>NC_019892.1:4814837-9629675 GCF_000242455.2 Singulisphaera acidiphila DSM 18658 | reverse complement strand
AGAGGAGGAGCGATGGGGATACGTCCGTTGACGCGGGAGGAGGTCCGGGGCCTTGATGCGCGGGCCGCCCTGGAGTTAGGTCTGCCGACGTTGGTCTTGATGGAGAACGCCGGCCGGGGCGCGGCGGCCTGGCTTCGGGACCAAGGCGTGGGCCCTTCGACGCGAGTCTTGATCCTTTGCGGGTCGGGCAACAATGGTGGGGATGGTGGTGTGGTCGCGCGTCACCTTGACGCTTGCGGCGTCGCCGTTCGGGTCGTCTGGTTCGCTCAGGCCGGTCAGTTGCGAGGGGATGCCGCTGTGCAGTACGACGTTTTGTCTCGCTCCGGCATTGAGCAAACGTATTGGGAAAGCGGAGACTTGGACGATGCCGAGCGACTCGACCTCATGATTGCCGAGTCCGACTGGGTCGTCGATGCGTTGCTGGGCACGGGTCTGACGAGGCCCGTCGAAGGGAGGCTTCACGTGGCCATCACGGCGATCAACCGCTCGGGCAAGCCGATCCTCGCCTTGGATCTTCCCTCGGGGCTCGATGCCGACACCGGCCAGGCGCTCGGGGTGGCTGTCCGGGCGCGAGCGACCGCCACCTTCGTCGGCCCCAAGCTCGGTTTCTCGGCCCCCGGAGCCAGTGATTTCACGGGCGCGGTGTTCGTCGTCGAGATTGGTGTTCCCCGCTGCCTCCTGGAGCCGTTCCAGGCAAAGACGTGAGGGGCTACCAATAGGTGGGCCATTGCCCTGGCCCGACTCAGGTTCAGGAGAAACGTCAGGGGCGTGTCTCGGTCCGCCCCCCTTGTTTCTCCAGGTTGCGGAGCCGACGCTCGAGGGTTTCGATGCGTTCGTTGACCTCGCGGGGACGGGACGAAGGGATCTCGTCTTCCTTGGCCGAGCTGCGCGGGGGGTCGGGGATGAGGGGCGGGCGGCTGGAGGTTCGGATCGTCAGGCGGTCGAGACGGGAACCGCGGAGGTATTCGAGGGTGGTTTCGCTATTGGCGAGGGTCCGGTCGAGCCGATCGGTCAGGTCGCTGGGGGACTTGATCGCGAACCCGTCGAATGCCATGACCCGGTCGCCCGTCTTGAGTCCGGCCCGCGCGGCGGGGGAGTCGGAGACAATGCCATCGAGGATGGCTCCCGAGGGGGTGTCGACGGGATCGAGGTTGAGTCGGACGCCGAGGTAGGCGCGATCGACGCGGCGGCAGAGGCCGAGTTGTTCGGCGATCCAGAGGGCGTCGCGGGCCGGGATGGCGAAGCCGAGGTCGTGATCGAAGGTGCGTCCTTCGCCCTCGCCGCCTGGCCTGGCCAGGCCGCTGCGGATCAGGCCGAGCCACTCGCCACGGAGGTTGGCCACCAGGGCGCCGCTGTCGCCGGGGTGGAGTGAGGCATCGAGCTGGATCAGGCCGCCGAGCGGTCTCGGGCCGACGTCGACGCGGCGGTCGAGCCCTGCGACCTGTCCTCGGATCACGGAATGGCCCAGGCCAAACGGGTTGCCGATGATCAGCACCTGGCTCCCCAACCTGGGCGGTCGCGATGCCGGGTGGACCGGCTTGGCGATCGACGGGTCGATTCGGAGCAGGGTCAGGCCGGTCTCCGCGTCGGCGGCCACCCAGCGCGCGGGGTGGCGGCCGCCCGACGCGTCACGCGCCAGGATCGGCGAGGTGGACTTGGGCGGGTCGATCCGGATCGAGAGCACGTCGCCCCGGTCGTTGACCACCACGCCGGTCGCCACCCGCCGCGCACCCGACGGGGCGTCGGCCACGGCGTACTCAAGCGCGACGGCGGAATCGCGGAGCTTCGCGATCGACTCTGCGACGGTGCGCTCGATCGCTTCCAGGAGTGTCGTGCCTTCCGGTTCGCTTTCGACTCCCTCAGAGGCGGCCGCCGTCGGCGGCGACGAGGCCGGCACGGGGGGGCCGCACGACGAGAGGGTCGCGGTCGCCGGGAGGGCGCACAGGATGATGAGCCGGAGGTGGCGGAGCATGAAGCGGATCTTCTCACTTCCGCGTGTCGGAGGCAAACCTTTCGGTCGAATCGGCCAGGCAGGGCAGTCCATCAGCTTCGCAGGGTGGGCACCACCCGGCCAACTTCCAATCGAGAAGTTGGCCGGGTGGTGCCCACCCTACAAGATGGAACGCCCTGACGTCACGGGACTATTTCGGTGGTGGATCGGGGGATCGGTCAGTCGGTCAATAGGTTGCCTGTTTGCTTTCGCGCGTCTCGTTGCCGAGGGGCATGGGCATCGTATGGTCGAGGTCGTAACCAAAGCGCGTCGCGGGGACGCTCTCGGTGGAGGCCGTCACCTCACCCTGCGACTTGATCACGTCATGGGTCGAGGCCGGGATTTCGACGGGCACCGTCTGTTCGGGCTCTGCGATCGCCGTCGCGATCGGCTGGGTGTTGCTGGCCATGCTCTTCCGAGCGTCGGTCACTTGGTTGCGGGCACCGATGGCGACGACCGTGGCGACCAACCCCAAGCTCAGGCCAAAGGCGGGCCAAAGCCCCAACCGTCGCGGCCAGGTAAAAAGGGGGGCTTGGGCAGGCTGTCGCGAATGGCGGATCTGCCGGGCCAACTCGGGCCAGAGGGAAGGGGCATCGGACGGCACAAGGGGCTGGGCCGCCGCCATGTGCAAGACCTTGAGTGATTGGTCCAGCGAGACTCGGTGCTCCCGGCATTTCGAGCAGCCGATCAGGTGGCGTTCGACCCGTCGAAGGTCCGTGCCACGGAGCTCGTCACCGGCCAGGAGGGGCAGGCGATCTCGCACCCATTTACATTGAAAATTGCCCATGTTAAATGGTCTCCCGTCGCGTCAGCTCCTGTCGGCGTTCCCAATGTTCGCGGAACGCGTCGCGGGCTTTGGCCAACCGCCACCGCACCGTGGCTTCGCGGCGGCCGACAATGGCCGCCACCTCTGCGGACGAAAAGCCTTCAAGATCCCGAAGCACCAGGATTGTGCGGTAGGGGACCGGAATCTTTTCCAGGATAAATTGCACTTCCTGGGCCAGCTCGGCCTGGATGCGGGGGTCGGGGTCGGGCAACTCAAAGGCCCAGGCGCCGTCCCCATGGGGATGATCGATCGACGCAGCCGATGGGGCTTCACGTCGGCGGAGTTGGTCGAGGCAAAGGTTCACGCCGATCCGGAACAGCCAGGGGCCGAACCGTCGGGCCGTGTCGAACCGGTCGAGCCGGCTGTAGACCTTCCAGAACGTTTCCTGGGCCAGGTCGCGGGCCAACTCTTCGTCGTGGACGAGCCGCGTCAGGACGCGGATCAATTTCCGCTCGTAGCGAACGACGAGGGCCGCGAAGGCGTTGTCGTCTCCCCCTCGGACCTGCTCGACGAGCCAGGCATCGCCTCGCTCGTCCGCACGCACGTGGCTCGCGGCCTCCGTGGCCGGAGGCAGGGGAGTTCCGACACCGCGAATCGCGGTTTCCGGATCTTCAGACTGGGAATGGGATTCAGCCGACTTCCACATCGCGTGACCTCCCGCCTTTCGATTATCATACGGACGGCAGCCGGCGCCGCGTTGGACATTTTTCCCGAAAGGCCCGTCTTGCTTCGGATTCCGGAACGGCCATGCCGGGTTTGACCCCTCTCGTCCAGCCCTGTCCGCTGGGCGACCGCGAGGCGGCCTTGGAGGTTCTCTACCGCCGGGTCCCCGCCTCGTTGCGGCCGCGGCTGATCGCCAATGCGCTGGCGGAGTCGGCGCGGGGGGTGATCGACCTCTCAGGGCTCTGGGTCGCCTGGCGGCATGGTCGGATCGTGGGGGCGATGCTCACGCAGCCACTGGCGGGACGAGCGGCGGCGGTCTGGGCGCCCGAGGTCGATCCGACGTGGCGGCGGTCCGCCTACGCCATCGCCCTGGTCCGCTCGGCCCTGGAGGACCTCCGGAGCCGAGGGTTCCGGATCGTGCAGGCACTCCTCGACGAGTCAGCGCCACGGCAAGGCGCGGCGGACCTGGAAGGGGGGGGCATGCCCCATGTCACCGACCTGGTCTATCTCGAACGCGCGACGACCCCCCCGTTGGAAGTCTCGGCCAGTCTTCCCGCCATCGAATGGCTGGGATACGGACCCGCGGTCGAGACCGAGTTTCGCGCGGTCCTCCAGGCGACCTATATTGATAGCCTCGATATGCCCGAGCTCGAGGGGATTCGCTCGCTCGACGACATCCTGGCCAGCCACCGCGCGGCGGGCCGGTTCGTCGCGGATCGCTGGCGGGTGGGGCGGTTTGTAGGGGAGCCCGAGGCCGGGGCGATCCTGCTCCTGTCCGAGCTCCCCGACCGCGACGCCTGGGAGGTCGCCTACCTCGGCCTGACCCCCGCAGCTCGGGGCCGAGGGCTGGGCCGTGCCATGCTGGCGCAGGCCCTTGCGATGGCGGCGGCGGAGTATGTCCCTCGCCTCGAGCTGGCCGTCGACGTTCGCAACCGCCCGGCCACCCAGCTCTATCTCGCCTCGCAGTTCCTCCCCTTCGACCGCCGTGCCGTCCACCTGGCGTCTCTGGCTCCCCACGAGCCCTCTACCTCCTGAGGATCAACCTTGCCGGAGCCCACCAAGCGGATCTCCCTGATAGCGAAGATGTTACGGGATCGTGGGGCAGGTCCGTCCTAGGGGACGAATCGGATCAAGGGCTCGTGTTCCCCTGAGTTGGCCTCGGCGTTGGATCCGCGAACAAAGATCGTGGCCGATCCGCCGAGCTTGGGAGGGCGTTGGCCTCCGGCCCGAGGCCGTGGAACGACCTGGTCAACTCTTCCAGATCGCCGGGGACTGGGCTGGCCTGGACGGTTGGTCTGGGTTCAATGGCCTGGAAGGGAATCGTTCTCGCAGGCTGATCCGATTCCCGCGAGGAAAGGACCCATCGCAACCCGCCGACGAGGATTCCGCTGGCAAGGATCATTGAGGCTCCGAGCCACTTGGCAGCCGTCTCGACGTTGCCTTCCATCGTTCTGCCTGTCCTCCGTGACGCTTCTTTTTTTTACAGAGGAACGCCAACGGGCCGGCCGCGGGTGGACCTCGGCCCGATCGAGGCGTTTTCGACACATTCGCTCAGGTGGCGAGGTCGTTTTCGTCGACGTGGCGGATGATGTCCCCTTCCTTGAGGTAGACGACCGCTTCGGCGATGTTGGTGGCGTGGTCGGCGATTCGCTCGAGGTTTCGCGAGGTGTTGATCAGGCGGAGCCAGGTGTTGAGCCGGTCGGGATCGCGGCGGATCTCGTCCTTGAGCACTTTCATGACGACCCGATAGTGGCGATCGATATCGCCGTCACCGGCGATGACGGTCCGGGCGAGCTTGGCGTCGGATTTGGTCAGCGCGTCGAGGCTGTCGCGGACCTGCGACAGCGTCGCCATGGCCATCGCTTCCATCTCTTGCGGAATGGGGAACGCGGCCGGGTCGGATGCCAACTTCTTGACCCGTTTGGCAATGTTCCGCGCCAGGTTGCTGATCCGCTCGAGGTCGCCGTTGACCTTGAGCACCGAGGCAACCCGCCGCAGGTCGGACGCCACCGGTTGGTGGAGCGCCAGGACCTTCAGGCAGTCACGCTCGATCTGGACTTCGCGGCGATCAACGTCGCGCTCTTCACTTCGGACCAGGGCGGCCAGGTCGGTGCGACCGTCGCAAAGCGCGCGAACGCTCTGGTTCAGCGCATCCTCCACCACGGCCGACAGCTTGAGGATCCCTCCCCAGAGTCCCTCGAGGTCCCTGACAAAATGCCGGCCGACGGTCATTCGCTCGCCGTCCCAGCTCGACCCCGATGACGTTCCACTCTCCAGTTGCATCAAGCTCTCCCTTCCTTCGTGTTCCGCCCCCTCCACGCCACTTCGAGCCCACCGTCCCCGGCTCTCCTCCAAGGATCTTCCGCAACGATAATCCTCGTATTTCGAAAGCTTAAGCCCGATCGTCTTGAGGAACAATACCGCACCAGGAAGATCGTCGCCCCCCTTGGACTGTGATTCTCACTGTCGCGGGCATTTGACATTGCGAGGGGGGATGACGGATGCTGGGAGGGATGCCGATGGCTGAGCGGGTGCTGACGCTCTGCCATTTTTTCTTGATTTTTCTGACTCGTCCTGAATTCCCAAAAAAAGAGCTGCTTGCATGTCGTCCCGCCGCCAGACCCAGTCGTATCTTCGAAATCTGTTTGCGCGGCGAGGGGTTGCCCCGCAACACCGGTACGGCCAGAATTTCTTGATCGACTTGAATATCCATGAGTTGATCGTCAACGCGGCGGAGGTGGGGCCGGACGACGTGGTCCTCGAGATTGGTCCGGGGGCAGGCGCTCTGACCGCCCTGATGGCCGAGCGGGGGGCGGCTGTCGTGGCCGTTGAGATTGACCCGGCGATGGCCCGGCTGACGACCGAGGCGGTCGAGGGGCGGCTCAACGTTCGGGTCCTGAACGTCGATGCCCTGGCCAGCAAGCACACGATGAATCCCGAGGTGCTCGACAACGTCCGCGCGGGGCTGGCCGTTTCGCCGGAGAAGCGGCTCAAGCTGGTGGCCAACCTCCCGTATAACGTCGCGACCCCGATCCTCAGTAACCTGCTCGTCCATCCCGAGTTTTGTCCCACTTTGCTGGTGGTGACGATCCAGCTCGAACTGGCCCAGCGGATTTGTGCCGGCCCCGAAGAGGAAGAGTACGGGGCGCTCTCGGTTTTGATGCAGGCCCTGGCCGACGTCTCGATTGTAAGGACCCTAGCGCCGACGGTCTTCTGGCCGCGTCCCAAGGTGGAATCGGCGGTGATCTCGATCCGCCCTGATGCCTCCAAGCGGGCGCTGGTGCACAACCTTGCCTGGTTCCATCAGACCATCCGCCAGCTCTTCCTCCATCGCCGCAAGAACCTCCGCCGCGTCCTCTACAGCCTCTGGCGCGACCGTTGGACGAAGCTCGAGGTCGACACCTTTCTCGAGGGCCTTGGCCTGACCGGCCTGGTTCGCGCCGAGGCGATGAACGTCGAGGAGCTCTTGACGCTTACTCAGCAGCTCGGCGAGCGGTTCAACGTCAATAATGAGGGCGCCCTCCCGGAATCGCCTGCTGAGGCGTCTGAAGATGAGGAGGAAGCCTCTGATGAAGAGCAAGAGCCTGATGACGACGTCGAAGAGCTGGATCCGGAAGATCAATCCTCCGAGGTGTTGTAAGGTGGGCACGGCCCACCATATCTTTTCTTGTCGGGCCGGCTTCCGCCTGCCATGACCTCGAGGAACTGCCTCATCAAGCCGATCGGGAGGCCGACGCATGGCGACCATCACCCGTCCCGACGCCTCCGGCGGTTCAAGCCCGACATCGCCCGGAGTCCTTTTTGAAGGCACGAGCTGGGACGACTACGAGGCTATGCTCCGGATCGTGGGGAACCGCCCGATCCGGGTGACCTATGACCGGGGGAGCATGGAAATCATGTCGCCGCTCTGGAAACATGGCGGTCTCTCCTACCTGCTTGGCCGACTCATTGATGTGCTGACTGAGGAGTGGGACATCCCGGTTGAAGCGGCCGACCCGGTAACGTTCAAGCGAGAAGACCTGGCAAAGGGGGTCGAGCCGGACAAGTGTTACTACTTCGGCGACCACGCCGCGCAAGTCCGAGGCAAGGACCGCCTGAACATGGGGGTAGACCCGCCTCCCGACCTGGTGATCGAGGCGGACATCACCTCGAGTTCGCTCGACCGTTTGGGGATTTACGCTGCGCTCGGGATTTGCGAGGTCTGGCGGTTCGACGGCCAGTCCCTCCACTTCCTTCACCTCCAGGCGGATCGATCTTTCCAAGCCCGCGAGACCAGTCTTCACTTTCCCGGCCTGTCCCTTGCCATGATGACTCAAGCGTTGGTGCAGGCGGAAGGGAAAGACAAAACGGCATGGGTCCGATCATTTCGTGCCGATGTCCGCGCCCTGCCTCCTCCTCCACGCGACCACGCTGAGGACTGAGGGTAACCTCACCAGAGCCGAGTGCGAGGGGAGGGCCTTTGTTGGAGGAACCGCAAGGCCGAGAGTCTCAGTTCCCGTTTCCGGCCGGCTTCTCGAGGACGACGACATCGTGGCCCGCCAGGAGTTGGCGGAACGCCGTCGGGTGGGAGTGGCATACATAACCACGGCTGGTGAAATAAAGAATGCCTTCGTGGCAATCGATGCTTGAAGTGGCGTCAGCATCGCTAATCCAGGCCTTACCGTGGTAAGGCGTCAAGCGTCCCCAGTGGAGCGGGTTGTTGGGGCGTTGCATGAGTCGGCGCTGGATTCGCCAGGGGGTCCAGGTCAGCAATTTATAGAGCTTCGACCGGATTATGGGGAGGAGTGCCTTGGTGACTTTCTGCCGCGTTTTCAATTCCCGATAGGGCAATACTGGGATAAGCTCCGTCGTATACTTGGTGCAGTGCCATGCGGGCTTTAGCACGAGCATTCCGCCAGGCTTGAGGACCCGGTCAATCTCCTCGAATGCACGCTCCAGTTCGGGGACGTGTTCCAGGGTATTGAAGCTGAAGACGCATTCCATACTCGAATCGGCCAGAGGGAGGCGGCGGGCATCGCCGCAGAGCCGGGTAAACGGCTCGAAGCCTTGCGCGAAGAGCGATTCCAACGCATACTCGAGGCCGATGTACTGTGGCACCGTCTCAGCGAAGAGCCCGGTTCCACAGCCGATTTCTAGACAGGGGCCTTCCAGGCTTCGCTGCTCGGCGAATGCGGCCATGAAGCGCCGTTCGTCCCGCAGATAGGGGGTTTCGAGCTCGTCGATCCGGCTCCTGCCTGCATACATCTCCTCGAACCAGGAATCGGTGATCTGCCAGCGATCGGGCCGGAAAACGGGGATTCCCCTCACGAGTGAATAGCGAAAGTTGCAAAGATCGCATGCAAACGCATTATCTGTGGGAATTAATGCCCCCGAACAGCAGGAGTCACGGGCCGGATGATCCTGGATGCAACGGAGGAATTTTATGGGAAAGGTGACGTCCATGCTTGATCCTCGAAAATCCTCTGAAATCCCCCTCGTTTCGTTTTTGCATGAGCAAGCTAATCGTAAATCAAATAGGACCTGAGTGCCGAGAGCGCTGTTGGGTTGCAGGGATATTTTGTTGAGCCTGTAATGCAAACAAATCATCGATGAGATTTTCTGCCATAGACTTAGGTAAATGGGATCTTGTGACATGGAGGTCTGGTGTATTTTCGGTAAGGTGACACGAACTCACATGAAAGGTAAGCAAGGTCCGTCAAATCCCTATCTTCTTGCCAAGGAGATGAAGAAAGCAGAGGAAGAGGAAGATGGTGGAGGGCTCGCTCGTCCTTGGCTGCCCCGACCTTTTGGGTTTCATTCTGGATCTGGACTTGGGTCTCTTTGTCAGCCGTGTCCCCTCAGGGTAGGATGATTCAGCCTGCGATCAGGCGAGGCCCGAGAGAGATACCTCGGGAGGCGATCAAGCGGCCCGCACCATTAAGGATTGACCCGATGAACCCGAGGATTTATCCCACGCTTCTCACCGCCGCTTTGGTGGTGGCCGGCGCCAGCGGCCTGCGAATTTCTGCGGCGGCCGATGCATCGAAGGCCGGCGGCACTTTGACCGGCAAGGACGCCCTCGGTGACTGGGCGACCGATGCGCCCGGGGTGCGCCGTAAGATCACCGTCGCCGAATTGGCGGCCCCCTATGACACCCCCTCGGCAAAGAACAATCCCAAGATCGTCAAGCGGCCCGAAGGAGCCTGGCCCAAGGCTCCCGAAGGCTTTGAGGTGACCGAGTTTGTCACCGGCCTGAACAATCCCCGAGTGATCGCACGCGCCCCCAACGGCGACCTGTTCATCGCAGAGAGCCGGGCCAACCGTGTCCGCGTCCTTCGCGACGCCGATGGCGACGGCAAGCCCGAACTGAACCAGGTTTTTGCCACCGACCTGGCCCGTCCGTTTGGGATTGCCTTCTATCCCGTCGGGCCGGATCCGAAGTACGTCTATGTTGGCAACACGGACTCGGTCGTCCGCTTCCCCTACCAGAACGGCGATACGAAGGCACGAGGCGACGCCGAGACCGTTGTCAAGGATATCCCGAGCGGGAACGAGCAGGTCGGTGGCGGCGGTCACTGGACCCGTGACCTGGAGTTCTCTCCCGACGGCAAGACGCTTTATGTCTCGGTCGGCTCACGCTCCAACGTCGATGATGACAAGAGCGAGACGCGCCGGGCCGATATTCTGGCATTTGACCCCGACGGTAAGAATGAGCGGATCTACGCCTCGGGCATCCGTAACCCCGTCGGGCTGGCCACGCACCCCAAGACCGGCCAACTCTGGACCTCGGTTAACGAACGGGACGGGCTGGGGGACAACCTCGTGCCTGACTACATCACGCACGTTGAGCCCGGTGGTTTTTACGGTTGGCCTTGGTACTACATCGGTGGCAACCATGATCCCAGGCACGACGGAAAGCATCCTGAACTGAAGAACAAGGCGATCGTCCCCGACGTTCTGCTCCAGTCGCACTCGGCCTCGCTCGACCTTACTTTCTACAACGGTGAGCAGTTTCCCGAAGCCTACCGGAATGATGCCTTCGCGAGCGAGCACGGCTCGTGGAACCGAAGCCACCGCACCGGCTACAAGGTGATTCGCGTTCCCATGAATGACGGTAAGGCGACCGGCGAGTACGAAGACTTCCTGGTCGGATTCGTCACCAATGATGGCGACGTCTGGGGGCGTCCGGTAGGTGTGGCCGTGGCCAAAGACGGCGCACTCATGGTGACTGACGACGGCTCGGGCACAGTCTGGCGCGTCGCCTATACCGGCAAGAAATGAATTAATGCAGAATTTCTTATTGCGGTGTCGGGCGTTCACGCTGATTGAATTGCTCGTGGTCATCAGCATCATCGGCGTGCTGGTTGGTCTGTTGCTGCCCGCGGTGCAGACTGCCCGCGAGGCAGCCCGCCGCGCCGGCTGCGCCAACAACCTGCGGCAGATCGGCCTGGCGCTGCATAACTACCATGCGGCGGTCGGCAGTTTCCCGGTCGGTTTTCTCTACCCGACCGGGCCGGTCCCCGCGACCACCTCGGCGCTGCAATATCGCTGGTCCGCGCTCGCGCAGATGATGCCTCAGCTCGAGCAGGCCAGCCTGTACAACTCCCTGAATTTCGCCTTCCCATTAGCCTACCGGCCTTCCGCGGGTGGCTCGGCCTTCTGGCCGTTCTACCCGGCCAATTCCACGGCGATGAGAACGCAGGTCGCGCTCTTCCTGTGTCCGAGCGATGGCGCCCCCGCGCCCGCCGATGACTCCGGGCCGACGAACTACGCCTTTTGCACGGGCGACGGCGCGAACGGCGGCGAAGCCACCGACGCGAATGGCGCCTTCATTCTGGGGCCGGCCCGCTCGGTCGCCCACATCACGGACGGTACCAGCGGCACCGCCGCAGTCTCCGAGCAACTTCTTGGCATTGCCGGTCCCTATGCCCAGACGTTCGCCTCCCCCGCGCCTCAGCCGACGACCCGCGCCTTCGCCCGCGCGGCAGCCGGCCCGCTGACCGACGCCGCCTGCGCGGCCTCGGCTCCAGGCTGGCTCCTCAACAAAGGGGCGTCGTGGTGGGATGGCAACTACCTCAACACGCTGTACAACCACCGGTCGCCCCCCAACGCACCACGCCCTGACTGTGTCACCTACCACAACCCTGGCTGGAAGGCCCCACGCAGTCTCCACCCTGGCGGGGTCAATTTGCTCTTCTGCGACGGCCATCTGGCATTCGTCAAAGACACGGTCGACATCACCATCTGGCGAGGCATCTCCAGTTGCGCCGGGGGCGAGGTCGTTTCGTCAGACGGGTATTGATTGAAGGTACGGCCGGGCGACTTGAAAATACGGGGGCCACACGAAGTGAAGGCCGTGGCTCTCTCCGTTTGCCGAACGGCCTTATCCTGATTTCATGCGCTTCTCGGCCGCTCGAGAATTGCCCGCCGAATCATCTGGAAAAAAAAGTGCGTCATATTCGGCGCTCTTCGGCTAAATATCATCCGGGGGAGTCTTCGCTCGAGGCACTCAGCCTGGGGGTCCTCTGTGAACAGTGCGGGTGATTCTCGGGCCGCGACACGCGCCCGTACCGGTGATTTTGTGCAGGCGCTGACGGGCGTTCAGAGCCGGCTCTACGCCTATATCTGCTCCTTGCTCGGCGAGGCGGCCAGCTCCCGCGACGTTTTGCAGGACACCAACCTCGCCCTGTGGGACAAGGCGCAGGACTATGACCCGGCTCGGCCCTTCCTTCCCTGGGCCTATCGCGTGGCCTACATCCAGGTCCTGGCGTACCGGAAGCGTTGCACGCGGAGCCGTTTGCTGTTCGACGAGCAACTGGTGAGTGAACTGGCTCAAGAGGTGCTCGGCCGCGACGACGATCTGGATCAGCGATTGGAGGCCCTGAGCGATTGTATAAACAAGTTGACGGGATCGAGAAGAGAGATTATCGACCATCGGTATCTCCAGGGTGAGTCGGTCGACCGGATCGCCGAGCGGCTCCAGAAGGCACCGAACGTGGTGGCAGCCAGTCTATACCGCATCCGCAAGACGTTGCTCGAGTGCATTGAGGCCAAGATCGCGACCGGGTGATCGGAGGGCTGAGATGAAGGAAGGGGGCGAAGAACTCGAGCTGCTGATTGACGCCGTCATCGACGGGCGATGTGACGAGGCGGGCCTGCGCCGGTTCGAGGAACTGTTGCGCAACGATCCGCAAGCCAGGGAAGCGTACCTTGACCAGATGAAGGTTCACGCCCTGCTCGAGTGGCGGCACGGCCGTGTTGAGCCTCGTGTCGATCGCTCCGGCACCGGCTCTGAATCAGGACGCGTTTGGTGGTCTCACGGCCGCCTGCGCTGGGGACTGGCGGCGCTGGCCCTGATCGGCGTGGGACTGTCACTCCTCGCCCTCCGTTTCGGTCATCGCGGAGGGGGTGAGGTCGCAACGCTTCTCGAAGCGCGGAACGTGGTTTGGGGTACGGCCTCACCGATCGCCGTCAAGTCTCGGCTTTCTCCGCAGGCCATCCGGTGTACGTCGGGGTTGCTGCGGTTGGCGTTTGATTCCGGGGCCCTCGTCACGCTGGAGGGCCCCGCCGACCTCCGGATCCTTTCCGGAATGCGGTTGCGGGCCATCCAGGGGCGGATCACAGCCCGCGTGGAGAGCGAGACCAAAGGGTTCGCAATTGAAACTCCGAGCACGCTGGTCGTCGACCAGGGGACCGAGTTCGGCGTCGAGGTCGATGCCAACGGGAGGACCGGCGTTGTGGTCTTCGAGGGTTTGGTCGACCTGTCCCGGCCGAAATCCGCGGCGACTCCCGCCGAGGTCACACGCCTTGTTCAGGGCGAGGCGCTCCGTGTCGATCGCGAGGGGGGGCTGAGCCGGATCATCGCCGTCGAACGAGCCCCGGGAAACAACGGGTGGTCGACGGGACCTTCGTCGGAACCGGACGCCGTCATTCGGTCGGTCCACGACAACATTCGAGGACTCGACAGTTCCAAGTATTACCAGATCGTGCCTCGTGGATTGGACGATGATGCGCCAGCCTATGTCGACCGCCCCCACGAGTGGAACGGCCTTGACTCGAGCGGCCTCCCCGCATTCCTTCGCGGCGCTGACTACATCATGCCGTTCAACGAGGACAAGTGGCGGAACGACCTTGAAATCACTGTCGAGTTGGCATGCTCGGCCTCGCTCTATGTCTTCATCGACAACCGGGAGAAGGTCCCCACCTGGCTCGCCGAACGGTTCACCGACACCGGAGTCGACATCGGTCTCGACGAAGGATCTTGGCCGGACCCTTCGATGTTTACCACCGATCGCGGCCCCGGCCTGAGCATCAACCAGATATTTTCGGTCTGGCGGCGCGACGTGGATCAAGGGGAGTCGATCAACCTCGGTGCCCTCATGGGAGGGAGAAACAACCGGGCGATGTACGGGATCGCTGCCACCGTCCGCCTTTGATTCGGTTCGATGAGTCGAGCTGTCAGTCAGGTTACATGTTTTTGAGTGTCGTGCTCGTTTCGTTCGTGCCAGTCCTCTTCCGTCTCTTCTTGTGAGTGATCGTATTGACCTGGTCCAGGCGCTCTGCGACCTACCTTGTCGCGTCGCCTTGGCTGGTGAGCCTCGTCGTGCCGTACGTAGGTTGATATCGTTTCCTTTCTTGACAGGGAAGGTGTCTCGACCATGAAAATGCGTCATCGCGGCTTCACGCTTATCGAATTGCTCGTTGTCATCGCCATTATCGCGGTCCTCATTGCCCTTTTGCTGCCGGCGGTGCAGGCGGCTCGCGAGGCTGCGCGACGGACCCAGTGCGTGAACAACCTGAAGCAGTTCGGGATTGCCATGCACAACTATCACGACTCGCTCGGGTCGTTCCCGATCGGCGTGACGGGCTTCCGGAGCCCGACCGGGTACGGCAACCTGGGTACCACGGCGAATAATCGACGGACCTGGGCGTGGCTCATCTTGCCCTACCTCGAGCAGGGCACCGCCTACGGGGCGATCAATTTCAACCTCGGTTTCAATGCCCCCAACCATTGCCAGGACACCGTGCTTCGGATGTTGCCGGCCATGTACGTCTGCCCCTCCGATCCCAACGGGGGAATTTTTGACGTGGGCAGCTACCCCGTCAAGAAGGTCAATTATGTCGTGAACTGGGGGAGCACACACTACGATCAGGATCGGGTTTCCTCGACCAACCCGTATGTGGGGCCGGCGTCCCCGCTCGCAGTCGCTTTCGGAGGCGCTCCGTTTTCGATCGATCGCTCCTTCGGGGTCCGCGACATCACCGACGGCTCAAGCAACACCTTGCTGATGAGTGAGGTGAGGGTCGGCGTGCCCGACTACACGAACAACAAGCAAGATCGTCGAGGGGCCGTGTTCAACGACGACTGGAACGGCGCCATGTTCAACGGCTACACGCCACCCAATTCCCCGCGACCGGACCAAGCCAAGGGGGCCTGCCTCTACGACAATGTCCAGTTCAAGAACAATCCGCCGTGTGATGGCAACGCCCCGACGTACAACGCACCCCGGAGCTTCCATAGCGGTGGAGTGAACGCGCTGTTCGCCGACGGCAGCGTCAAGTTCATCAAGAATACGGTCAGCCCCCCGACCTGGTGGGCTCTGGCGTCCAGTCGGGGCGGCGAGGTCCTCTCGGCCGATTCCTACTGAGCAGAGCCTGGCAACGAAGGAAGCAGGAGCAAGCGAGGCCGGGGAGTGGGCCCGGCCTTGCTTGATTTGAATAATGCTGGGCGAAGACCGGGCCGCCTCGGTCCGATGGACTGGTCTCAGGCGGCGTTGGTGGTTGATTTCCGACCTGGGGTAGGGGCTGGATACCATTTTTTGCGGAAGAGAGCCGCGGCTCCACTCTTGATCGGTTTTCCGTGACCGAAGCAGGCGGTCTCGAATTCGAGAGCCGCAAGCTTCGCCAGGCTCCGTTGTCCCTCGGCCAGGTCTTCATACAAGGGGCTCAGCGCCAGGCCGAAAACGTTCGCGGCGGCATCGGCTGCGATGAGGACTCCACCATGCTCGGGCCAGAGGAAGGCCAGTTGCCCCGCACAGTGGCCAGGGACGTGGATTGCTTGCAGGCCGCCGGCAATCGGAAGCCTTTCCCCGTCGCCCACCTCGTGCTCGACCTCCGCCGCCTCGACTTCCGTCGGCGCTGAGGGGAGCAAAAACCGGCAGACGAACGCGTTGAATAGCCCTGGGGCCGGCTTGAGCGGGCGCAGGGCCTTGCCGGCTCGAACCATCTCGGCATCCAACGGGTGCATCGTGACCGTCGCGCCCGTCAGCCGCTTCAACTCGGCCACACTGCCGGCATGGTCACTGTGGCAATGCGTCACCAGCAGATGGCGTACGTCGGCCGGCTCCCGACCCATCTCCTTGATCGCCTCAAGAAGCTTCCCTGCACTTCCCGCAATCCCCGTGTCGATCACCGCCAAGCTGTCGGGCGACTCGAGCACGAACGCGTTCACGAAGCCAAGCGACACTTCCCAAAGCCCCGGAACAATTGCCGTTGCGGCCATGTTTTTTCCCCCGCGCTCTGGGCGATCGAAGTTGGATTCGAGGTCTCTGCCCTCCCCGCCATTTTATCGAGAACCGATCCGGGCGTCCTCCCTCTCGAGGGCCTTGGTATTTCTGTTGATAACGCCGGATTTGCTGGCGGTTGGCCCTCGTTTGTTTGTGGGCTCGGAGGGGGGGATGTGTGGACAAATAATCGCCGTCGCTGGTGATTTATTCGCCGGAGTTGGCCTCGCGTGCTGTGGGGTTGTTGCGTAACCTGTTGGTTGGCAATGGTTTTTGTTGTTTTGGTGCTGTGGCTTACCGTTTGCTTGGGGTGGTGGGACTTTGAATTCGGATCGGCCGATTCGTGAGAGCTGGATCGTGCCGGAATGTCTTCCGTCGATCGGAACGATCCCAGACGTCGTCGTCTCCCCCCCACGCCTCCCGGAGTTGGATCCTGATGCCCCCCCTTCGTCGCGGATTCACGTTGATTGAGCTCCTTGTGGTGATCGCCATCATCGCGGTTCTGATCGCCTTGCTGCTTCCCGCGGTCCAGGCTGCGCGCGAGGCGGCACGCCGGGCTCAGTGTGTGAACAACCTGAAGCAACTCGGCCTCGCCCTCCACAACTATGAGCAGGGGGTCGGCAGCCTTCCGCTGACCTTGAGCATCGCCGACACCGGTACGACCGTCACCTGGACCAATAGCTTTGGGGCTCATTCCCGGATACTTCCCTATATCGAGCAAAGCGCATTGGTGAATGCCTCGAATTATTCCGTCGACATGCAGACGCCTCCCAACAACACGGCGCTGGCCCAGGTCATCAGCGTACTGATCTGCCCCAGCGAGACGAAGCCGATCGCTCGCAGCCTCACCGGCGGCGGTCAGTATGGCATTGCCAACTACGGCTACGTCTCGGGCGACTGGTTCGTCTGGGGCGGCCTGGACAACAAGCGATCGAACCGAGGCGCCTTCGGACCCAATCAGTCTCGCCGTTGGGCGGAATTCATCGATGGCACAAGCAATACCTTGTTGATGAGTGAAGGCAAGGCCTATCTCGACTACGCACGGGACTGCCCGTCGCTTGCCAACATCAACAACCCTGACGTGATCCCGCCGCCCGATGCCGATCCCTACACGGTCGCGCCCGAGTATCTCGGTGGGTGTTCGTTTCGTCCCCAGGAGGGGCGGACTCAATGGTTTGAGTCGGGCGTGCATCACAACGGGATCACCACCGCGTGGCCTCCGAACAAGGTGATTCCGGGCGGTCCGGGAAAGATCTATCCCGATGTCGACCTGAACGGCAACCGCGAGAAGCTCGGCCGGCCGACGTTCGCGGCGGCCACAGCGCGGAGCTACCACTCCGGCGGTGTCAACACCCTGCTTGGCGACGGAAGCGTCCGCTTCGTGAAGAGCACGATCAACGGCACCACCTGGCGAGCCCTCGGGTCGGTCGCCGGCGGCGAAGTAATCAGTGCTGATGCTTATTGAATTGATCGAGAAAGCAAAAAATACGAAAGAGCCGTTTTGACGCGGATTGGGTGATTCCCACTCGGCTCTGAAGCGTGTTTTCTCGTTATTCGGGCTTGCCGTTGTCGAGCCGGGAGCCATAGAGGCGGATCGCGAGTTCCAACCCTTTCGCGAGGTCGGCGACCTTGGCCAATTGGGGCGCGAGGTCGTCTCCGGCGTTGGGGCAGAACAGGTCGATGTGCCACCGGAGCGTTTCGCCGAGTTGGGCTCGTTCGCCGTGTTCGGGGGGGAGCGCGAACGGACGGAGTTGAAGGGATTCTCCCCCTCGGGCTCGGTCTCGGACGAACCAGGCGATGAACTCGAGCGACCGCCACGCGGCCACGGAAGGCTCGAGTTGGAACTCGAACTGGATGAGCGCCTCGTTTGCCAAGCCTCCGTTGGTGCGCCGGAGAGCCCCGTGGGGGAGATGCGCCCGCTCCGGTGTCCGGAGGTCGTCGCCCGTGACCCCTTGGAGATCGTCGATGCCGCTACAGACACTGTGAACGCCTGGCAATTGGGCGACGGCCTGGTGCATCCGCTCAATTTCCGGGGGGTAGTCCATCCGTTTGCCTTCCTCTTTATGTCTGTGCGGCCGCTCGAGTCCTTGGTTCCGCCAGCCTGTGCGGAGCCGACTGGGGTTATATCAGATCGGCCCCAACGTCGCGCCTCCTTGTCTTCCCCCCCGCGGCGCGGCCGAGTCAAGCGAGTGACTGTCGATTCCGGTTGCGAACGGGAAGCAATCTCGTTTCTGTAGAGGCCAAGAATGGTTTTGCCGCGCTGCTGGGGATGCGGTGAGCTAAGCTTTCGAGATTGCCGCGATGGAGCGGGCGCACTGGGCGCGGAAGTTCGGAAGGTGGAGAGTGGGAACATGTCTCGAAGAACCCTTTTCGCGACGTCGATCTGCGCGTGCTTTTGGCTTGCCCTTCCGCAGGTTGGCATGGGGCAGTCGGTTGTTGCAGAGGCCCCGGAGCGGATCTACCGCTCTCCCTACCGCGTTGAGTTTTCAGTGCCGCTGGTCGAGCTGATTGGCGATTTGGAGCGGACGGAACGGGGCGATCACCGCGTTGAAGCCGAGGTCCCGTTCCATCAATGGTATTCGCCGCGAACGCTCGAACGCTGGCGTGCCTGGGGCCCTCCCGCTCGCCAATACCCTGGAGTGGCCGGTCTGGACCATTGGTCGGTTGAGCGGAAGCGCGAGCGAGTCATTGCCGTGGCCATGCGCTTTCATGGCTACAGTTACCAGCACCATCACATTCCCGACTGGAACCCGCCGTCGCACTGGCCTTGGAAATCGACCTGCGCCGGGAGTAACGGCAAAGGGGTCGATTGCAGTAACCTGACCGGTTTCGTCTACAACCTCGGGTTCGGGCTGCGGTTGAACACCGACGTGGACCGCCAGGCCGAGGAGCGAGCCGCCAAGGGCCCTGGAGAGGAGCGGGCGACCCGGCTCCGTGCCGTCGAATTGCCGTCGTCGTACGAGGAACGGATCAGGACGCTTCGCACCGGCGACCTGGTTTTTATCCGGAACCGGAGCGGCAGGATCAGCCACGTCGTCATCTGGGTCGGTCCGATCGGCCGCTCGCCGGACGGTGTGCCGCTGGTGCTTGACAGCCACGGTGAGGATGTCCGCGATTCCAAGGGCCAGCTCATCCCTTGTGGCGTCCACCTCCGTCCGTTCCGGGAGAATTCCTGGTACAACCAGAGCGCCAACCATGCCTTGCGGATCTTTCAGGATTGAGGATTTCGGGATTGTCGCATTCCGCCAGAAATGGAGCGTGAGCGAGTTGATGGATTGAATGAATTGGGAGGTCCCGCCGCGGTTTGATGGCATCCGACCAAGGTTGTCACCATCACGGAAGGACCTTCCATGTTCAACTGATCGCCTCGCGTTTGGATCCTCAACGCCGCGGCCGTCTTTTCCGGCCAGCACGGGGCCGTCGCTCACCAAGCCGAACAGGCCGGGTGCAGCCGCGAAACGGTCTATGAACATGCCCGCAAGGTCGAGCAACGACTCGCCGGGGACTCCGCGACCGAGGGCATCGTCGAACTTCGTGAGGAGAATCAACGGCTCCGCGAGCAGATCGCCGAGTGGAAACGCGAGGGCTTAAGCCCGGGTCCTTCTCGACAAGGCCAGGATCTCGAAGCACAACCCCTCTCCAAAACCTCCTCTCTTTTGTCCCTCCTCCTGGGATGCCCTGTCTGTGATTAAATTGAATATTTGAAACTGATTTTGTGTTGAAAACAAGAGCACGCATAGCACCTGCTGTCGCAGGGGGCGTCTCGTTTTGGGGGAAAAACTTGGCCCGTGGATTCGCGTGGCTGGCGGCGACGGGGGGCGGCGGCAGGGCGAGGCGGGAGGAGCTTGGGGCGGGGGTGTCGGGCATCAAGGATCGGTCCGGCCTGATTCGCGAGGTCGTTCCAGAGGCCGGCGAGCTCATCACGGGCCGTTTCGGGGCGAGCGTGGGCGCGAGCGACTCGTGCGCCGATGGTATCGCGAAGCTCCTTCATTTGCGGCAGGTCGAGGAGGTTGGCGGCGGTCAGCGTGACGAGGGCCTCATGGGTTTCGTCCACGACCTCGCGCCAGGCCTGGGGCTCGACCCCGGGGGGGACGACTTTGGCCAGGGGATCAATCGCGGGAGCGACCTGAGTTGCGCCAAACGCAGCGCGATCGCGATAGCCGGCCCGCCAAACGCGGAAGACAACCTGGAGGGTCCCCCACAAGACGATCAGGATCAGGACCGCCACGATCACGAACCGACGTCCTGAGTGCGTCGGTGCCTCCTCGGGACTCACGGCGAACTCGTCGATTCTGAACCGGGGAGCCGCCTGGTCGTCACGCTCTGTCACGAACGATGCCTCTCCCGAGATTTCAGGCGGTGTTCCCGCCGAGTCTGTGACTGTCTTTCCTCCCACTCAGTGTATTTCTTCGTAGGGCAGGGGGGAAGACGTGGAATCGGTCGACCTGCGTGTCCTTGCTTTGGGCATATGCTGGAGACGAATTTTTGGGCGAGGTCAGACTTGCTTGAAGGAAGAACAGAGGAGAGGCACTCCCACCCTATACGACGATGTCCCGGCGCGAAATGTGCGGGAGGGGGAAGCAGGGTCTGCTCACGCCGATGCTGTTGCCGGTCAAGTCGTGACGCGTGATTCCCAACGGTCGTCCTGCAATTGCCTCAGGCGGCATCCCCCTCACCGGACTCGAGGACGATGTGATGAGTGAAGACGCGAGTGAATTCCCCGATGATCTCGAGGCCAGCCCTTCCCCGCTCGGGTCGACCAAGACCGCCGAGGTCATCAGGCTGCTTGCCCTTGTCGCCTGGACCGCCGGCTTGTTCGCCTTGTGCGTCTGGCTCTCCGTCCCGCTCTTGCCCGCGATCACCTGGGGGGTGGCCCTGGCGATCCTCGCCTGGCCGATGCATCGCCGGATTCGCCGCCATGTCGCCCGGCCGGGGCTTGCGGCGGCTCTGAGCGCGGCGGTGGTGGTGGTCTTGCTTCTGGGGCCGGGGCTGTTCGTGACCTACCACCTCGCCCGCGAAGCCACCTCGGCGGCTCAACGGGTTCGCGGGGATGAGGCGGCGGCCCAGATCCGGGCGAAGGCGGCCTCGATCCCTGGCGGGAAAGCGGTGGTGAAGTGGTTCGACCGGGCGGGCATCGACGCCGAGAAGGAGGTCAGCCAGATCATCCGGTCGTCCACCCAGGGGGCCTCTGACTTCGTGCAAGGGTCGGCGTCGGCGGCCCTCCAGTTCCTGGTTGCGGTGTTCATCCTCTACCACCTGTTCCACGACCGCGCGGAATTTCTGAGCGGCCTGCGCGGCATGCTGCCGTTATCGGAGGAGGAGAGTAACTTCCTCTTGAAACGTGCGGCCGACTCGGTCCACGCAAACCTCTACGCCACGGTGCTGACCAGCCTTATCGATACGGCTGGTTTCGGATTGGCGTTCTGGATGGTCGGGCTCCCTGCCCCGTTTCTTTGGGCGGTGGTCGTGTTCGTCCTGAGCCTGCTGCCGGTGGTGGGGTCAGGCCTGGTCTGGGTCCCTGCCGCGGTGTACCTGGCCCTGTCGGGTCATTGGGTCGGGTTTGCCGCTCTGGTCGGATGGGGTCTGTTCACCTCGATCGCCATCGACAACCTCCTGTACGCGCGGCTGGCCGGGGGGCGGATGCGGATGCACGAAGTGCCGGCCCTGATCGCCTTTCTGGGCGGCCTGGCGGTGTTTGGGGTGTCAGGGGTGGTCCTCGGCCCGGCCGCCTTTGCTGTCACCTCGGCGCTGATGGAGGTCTGGAAGCGACGCCTGAGCGGCACAACAACGGTCTCGTAATCGTACTCGAGAGTCGCCGAGGCGTTCCGGAGATCAGGGAGATTCGATCAACTGCTGCATGGCCTGCTTTTCCAGCTGCCGGATCCGCTCGCGGGTCAAACCGAGGGTGTCGCCGATCTCGCGGAGCGTCATCGGCGGGTGGGAATCGAGCCCATAGCGCATGCGGATCACCGTGGCTTTGCGCTCCTCGAGCTGCTCGAGCCGTTCGAAAAGCCGGGTGTACTCATCGTTCTCCTGGAGCTGGTCGACGATGTTCTGGGTCCGGTTGTCGACCAGGTGAGCGCACGAGAGATTTTCGTCCCCGTCCGAACTTTCCGCATAACGCATCAGCATGTTGACCCGGATCGCCTGGTTGACGATTTCCACCTTTTTCCGTGAAAGCCGAAGCGCCTTGCCGACCTCTTCGGGCGTGGGATCGCGCCCCAGCACTTCGCTCAATTGGACGAACGCCCGCCGCCACTTGCTCAACTGTTTGACCAGATACGCGGGCAATCGGACCGGCTTGCCCTGATTGATGACGGCGCGTTGCATTGACTGCTTGATCCAGTAGCTTGCGTAGGTACTGACGCGAACCTTCATGTCCTTGTTGAACCCTTCGACCGCGCGCATCAGGCCGAGATTTCCCTCCGCGATCAGGTCCTCAATCGCGAGGCCTTTCCCAAGGTATCCTCGAGCCAGGTTGACGACCAATCGGAGATTGGCCCGAATCAGGTGGTCGCGTGCGAGGAGATCTCCTGTCTCAATGCGCTCGGCCAGTTCGCGTTCCTCGTCGGCGGAAAGCAGTGGCGTCTCGTTGATCTCTTTGAAATAGACCTGAAGATCCGAGGCGTTCCGGCTGTTCGCTTGCGTGTTCGTTCTCATCGGTGCCGCGTCTGATTGATGAGGTGTCGGTCCAGCAGAGCAAATGGAAGATCGTGCTGGGCCGGATGGAGAGCCTTGTCGAAAGCGTTCTCTTGCTGAGAGGGCTGTGGCTGAAGTGATCGCCGAAATTGAGGCTGATCGGGCAACCTCATCCCTAGAATGATTCTATGGCTGACTCGTTTCGCTGTCGCTCGGGAGTCTCCTAGAAATGGAATCAGGATTTCCCTGAGTTTGGGAGGAGGCGCGTGCCGCAGTCTCTATCCCTCTTACCTCTTTTCTTGGATCTTTTCCAGCCCCCACCTGCACTCAAGGATTTGGTGGGGTGGGTCCCGTGACGAAGTGTCAAGCCAGGCGGGTTCCTTGAGCCGTTCTTTTGCCGATCGCTCCGAAGATTTTACCGCCAAGCGAACCTGCGTGCTCGAGAATCGTAAATGTTTTATGGCTCTTCACCATTGCGGCGCGAGACGGAGTAGTATGAGAGGATGGGAAGCGGGAGCTTGTTCGCAGGTCACACATGCGTGAGCCCATCACGAGGGGCAATCGGGCTTGTGGTGAGGTCTTTCCGCACTGGTGAGGCTTCAGGGCCAGGGCTGCCGGTTCCCTACCGTCCTCAGCAGGCAGGACGTCTTGGTATTCCCGAAGGGGGCTGATTCTTCATGCCTCTTCAGAGGCTAGGCTATGAGTATGTCTGTTCGTTTGCGCAGTCTGAATGACTCTTGGTTTTATGCACGCGCGGCCGGCGCCGTCGTGATCGTGATGAGCGGCCTGGTGTTGGTGGGGCGGACGTTCGATTTCGGGGTGTTGAAGAGCGTCATCCCCGGGGCGATTGCCATGAATCCCGGAGGGGCGGCCTTGGCCTTCCTGCTCGCCGGGGCGGCGCTGTATACGCGGGCGTCGGAGGGGGTGTCGTCCCGCCGTCGGCGCGCCTTGGGGATCGCATGCGCGGTGGGCGTGGTGCTGATAGGCCTGTCGCGGTTGGGAGGCTACCTCACGGGTTGGGACGGGGGGGCTGACCCACTGTTATTTCACGCGAAGCTGGATTTGGAGGCATTGCCGTTCGGCCATTCCAACGGGATGACGCCCAATACGGCCGCGGCGTTCGTACTCGTCGGGCTGGCGTTGGCGACGCTCGATGCGACGCTCCTTCGCCGCAGGATTTGGCCTGCCCAATATCTCGCTTTGGCAGCGGGCCTGATCGCGCTGATGGCCCTGATTGGCTATGCCTTTCGCGCCACTGCACTGTTCGGTGTGAGAGCGATCATTCCGATGGGGCTGAACACCGCGATCGGATTCGTGATCCTCTGCTTTGGCATTCTCTGTTCGCGTCCTGACCGCGGGCTGATGGCCGTGATTCGCAGCCCAGGCGCCGGCGGCGGCATGGCGCGGCGGATGCTGCCGACGGCGTTCCTGATCCCGGTGGCCGTCGGGTGGGTGCGGTGGCTTGGCCAGCGGGCGGGCGTGGTCGACCCGGTCATGGGGCTGTCGCTGTTCGTTCTGGCCGACATCCTGGTCTTCACGGCCTTGGTCTGGTGGACCGCGGCATCGCTTGACCTCATGGACCGCGAGCGGAGGCGGGCGGAGCGGCGCCTGGGAGTGCAGCACACGGCGACCCGCGTCCTGGCGGAATCGCCACGGCTCGAAGACGCGGTGCCGGGGATCCTCCAGGCGATCTGCGAAAGCCTGGACTGGTCGGTAGGCGTCATGTGGTGGGTGGACGCGGAGGAGAACGTTCTGCGTTGCAGCAACCTGTGGCATTCGCCGTCGGTCCAGGTGGATGAGTTCGCAGCCCTGAGCCGGCGGATTGCGTTCGCTCCCGGAGTCGGGCTTCCCGGCCGGGTCTGGGCGACCGGACAGACCGCCTGGATCCCGGATGTCGTCGAGGACGCCAATTTCCCGAGGGCGGCGGTGGCCGTCCGCGAGGGGCTTCATGGCGCCTTCGGGTTCCCGGTCGTCGTCGGCAACGACATCCTTGGCGTCGTGGAGGTCTTCAGCGGCGAGATTCAGAATCCCGACAGGGAACTGCTCCAGATGCTGGTTGCCATCGGCAGTCAGATCGGCCAGTTCATGAAACGGAAGCAGGCGGAGGAGGTGGTCCACCATGAACGATTCTTGCTCCACTCGCTCATGGATAACGTCCCTGACTCGATCTACTTCAAGGATGTCGGCGGGCGCTTCATCAGCATCAATCAGGCGATGGCCAACCAGTTCGGCCTGAGCGACCCTGCCGAGGCGGTGGGCAAGACGGATTTCGACTTCTTCGACGAGGAGCATGCTCGTCAGGCCTGGGAAGACGAACAGGCCATCATGCAGGCCGGGCAGCCTGTCGTCGGCAAGGAAGAAAGAGAGACATGGGGAAGCAGCGGACGCCACGCCTGGGCTTCCACGACCAAGATGCCGTTTCGGGACAAGGACGGGCGGATCATCGGCACGTTCGGCATCTCGCGCGACATCACCGCGTGGAAGCAGGCCGAGGAGGCGCTCCGCCAGGGAGAGGAGCGGTTCCGGTCTCTGGTCGAAGCGACCGTCGCCATCGTTTGGAACACTCCGGAGTCCGGCGAGTTCGAGACCGAGCAGCCCGGCTGGAGCGCGTTCACCGGCCAGACGTTCGACGAACTCAAAGGGTGGGGCTGGCTCAATGCCGTCCACCCCGACGACCGGGCGACCACCACCCAGGTTTGGACGGCAGCGATCGCTTCCCGCCGTCTCTACCAGGTCGAGCATCGGCTACGGCGATATGACGGAAAATACCGGCATATGCTGGTGCGGGCTGTTCCCGTCCTGGCCAAGGATGGGGGGATTCGGGAGTGGATCGGAGTTCACACCGACGTTGATCCCGAGAAAAAGGCTGAGGCTGCATTGCGGGAGGCGGAGGAACGGGTCCGCCTGCTCCTTGAATCTTCGGGCGAGGGAATCTATGGAATCAATACGCAAGGCCAGTGCACTGTGATCAACCGGGCGGCGGCAGCGATGCTTGGCTACCCCGTCGCAGAAGTGCTTGGCCAGAAACTCCATCCCTTGATTCACCACTCCCACCCCGACGGTTCACCCTATTCCGAAGCGGACTGTCGGATCTACCGATCGTTTCGAGTCGGTGAGTCGAGCCGGGTGGACGACGAGGTGTTGTGGCGGCGAGACGGGACGGCGTTCCCGGTCGAATACTCCTCGTACCCCTTGCGCGGGGGGGACGGGCAGATCAAAGGGGCCGTCGTCAGCTTCACGGACATCACCGAACGGAAAAAGGTGGAGCGCGAGTTAGTGCGGGCCACGGAGGCTGCTCAGGCCGCCACCCAGGCGAAGAGCGAATTCCTGGCGAATATGAGCCATGAGATTCGGACGCCTCTGAATGGGATCATCGGCATGACCGAGCTTGCGCTGGATACGGAACTCACTCCCGACCAGCAGGAGTACCTCGGGATGGTGAAGTTGTCGGCCGACCACCTGCTCACGGTGATCAACGACATCCTCGACTTCTCCAAGATCGAGGCCGGTAAGCTCGACCTCGATATCATCGACTTCCACCTTCGCGACGCCCTTGACGACACCATGGCGACGCTCGCGATGCGTGCCCACAAGAAAGGGCTGGAGTTAGCCGACCATGTTGCGGCCGACGTACCGGACGTCTTGGTGGGCGATCCGCACCGCCTCTGCCAGGTTGTCGTCAACCTGATCGGTAACGCCATCAAATTCACGGAACGGGGAGAGGCGGTGCTCCGGGTCGAAGTGCAGTCACGGAGCGAGCAGGGGGTGAGCCTCCACTTTGCGGTCAGCGACACGGGCATTGGGATTCCCCCCGAGCAGCAGCAGAAACTCTTCAAGGCCTTCTCCCAGGCCGACACGTCCACCACCCGCAAGTACGGTGGCACGGGGTTGGGCTTGGCGATCTCGGCCCGGCTGGTCCAATTGATGGGCGGGGAAATTTGGCTGGAGAGTCAGGCGGGCCAGGGGAGCATCTTCCACTTCACGCTCCCCTTCGGCCTGGTGTGTGGCCCGGTGGCGCGGGCGAGACCGGTGGAACCCGAACAGGTGCATGGCCTGCCCGTCCTGATCGTCGACGACAACGCCACGAACCGGCGGATCCTTGAGGAAATGCTCACTAACTGGGGCATGAAGCCGACCACAGTCGCGGGGGGCCGGGAAGCGATCGCCACCTTGGCAGAGGCGCGGGGGGCCGGTCGGCCGTTCGCCCTGGTGCTCCTCGATGCCATGATGCCCGGGATGGACGGCTTTACCCTCGCCGAGCAGATCAAGCAGGACTCGGCGCTGACGGGATCGACCCTCATGATGCTGTCGTCGGCCAACCGACGCGAGGATGCGGCCCGCTGCCAGGAGTTGGGGGTGGCCACCTATCTGATGAAACCAATCCGGGAATCGTCGCTTTTGGATGCGATTATGACCACCCTCGGCGCTTCCATGAGCGACGAGCCGTACGGCGCCCAGCCGGCGGCCCCCGCTATGCCTAATGGAAGCCGGCGGACGTGGAAGCGGATGCTCCGGCTCTTGCTGGCCGAGGACAATGCGATCAACCAGCGGTTGGCGATGGCGCTGCTGAAGAAACAGGGGCATCAGGTCGTGGTCGTGAACAACGGTCGCGAGGCGCTCGCCGCGATGAACGGCTCACGGTTCGACGCGGTGCTGATGGACGTGCAAATGCCGGAGATGGACGGGTTCGAGGCAACTGCCGCGATCCGGTCACGCGAGGCGGGGACGGGTGTCCATACAACGATCATCGCCATGACCGCCCACGCTCTGAAGGGAGACCGGGATCGCTGTCTGGATGCAGGTATGGATGCTTATGTTTCCAAGCCCCTCCGGCTGGAGGATCTGTTGGGGGTCTTGGAAGGGCTGACGCCGGTCTCCCGCGAGACCGGAGGCTCGCCGGCCGGGTCCGGAGTCGGGACATTTGACATGGCCGCGGCTCTGGAACGCGTGGACGGGGATGCCTCGCTCTTGAAGGAATTGGCGGGGCTCTTTCTCGACGAAGCTCCGCAGCGGATGGCGGAGATCCGGCAGGCGATCACCCAGCGGGATGCCACGACGCTTCAGCGTGAGGCGCACACGCTCAAAGGGTCGGTGGGCAACTTCGGGGCCCGCGACGCCTTCGAGGCGGCGCGGCGGCTGGAGAACATCGGGCTTGAGCAGCACTGGGGTCAGGTGGAGGAGACCTGGTCCGTGCTGGAGGAAGCCATTGGCCGTCTCAACGCGGCCTTCACCGGACTCTGCCAGGAGGGGGTGTCGTAGCGGCGGGGCAGGGGTGGGCCGCGGCGCCCACCCTGATTCCGTCTGCTTGCTGCGGAAAGTGGTGGTTTATGAAAATCTTAATTGCGGATGACGACTCGGTCTCGAGACGCCTGCTGCAGAGCTATCTGGAGAAGTGGGGATACGAAGTTGCGTTGGCCCGTGACGGGGCCGAGGCCTGGCGCCTCTTCGAAGGGGGGCTCTTCCCCATGGTCATCACCGATTGGATGATGCCCGAGCTGGACGGGCCGGGACTGCTCCGCCGGATCCGCTCGTCCCAGCGGCCCGGCTATATTTATACCATCCTCCTGACCGCGAAAACCCAGAAACAGGATCTGGTCGAGGGGATGGAGGCCGGCGCGGACGACTTCCTGACCAAGCCGTTTGACCGGGAAGAACTCCGGGTTCGGTTACGCGCCGGGGAGCGGATCATCCACCTGGAGCAGAATCTGCGAGAGACGAAGGTGGCGCTGATCGAGACGGAGAAGCTCGCGAGCCTGGGCCGCTTGGCGGCCGGGGTCGCCCACGAGATCAATAACCCGCTCTCGATCGTCGTCAACAACCTGGCCGTGCTCCGCCGGGATGTGAGGGACGCCATGCGCGTCCTGGACAAGTACCGGGAAGGAGACGCCAGCCTCGCCCGGGCCGATCCGGAACTCGCCGCTGAGGTGGTCCGCATGGAGGAGGAGATCGACCTCCCCTACCTTCGCAAGTACCTCCCCCACCTGTTCGACAGCTCGGAGGATGGACTGCGGCGGGTGCGCGCCATCGTGCAGAATCTGCGCGATTTCGCCAGGCTGGACGAGGCGGAATTCAAAGACGTGGACTTCAACGCCGCCCTCCGATGCACCTTGGAGGCGCTCCGTCACGAGTTCGACAAGAAGGCGGTCCGCGTGGAGACCTGCTTTCATGATCTCCCACCGGTGGCCTGCCACGCCGGCAAGATCAATCAGGCCTTTCTGAACATCTTGCTCAACGCGGTTCAGGCCTCCGAACGCGAGGGACTCGTCGAGGTTCGCACCCGGCCCGATGGCGAGGACGCCATTCTCGTGGAGGTCGAAGACCACGGTGGTGGGATCCGTCCCGAGCACCTGCCGCACCTCTTCGAACCCTTTTTTACGACGAAGCCGGTCGGCACAGGCACAGGGCTGGGACTCCCGGTGAGTTACGGGGTCGTGCGTGACCAAGGGGGGACGATCGAGGTCGAGAGCGCCGTCGGCCGAGGCAGCCTCTTTCGAATCCGGCTTCCCCTTCACCCTCGAGAACCTGACGCCGCCGGAGTGCCGGTCTCGGCACCATGAGGTGAATTCGCTCGCCAGGAAAGGAGGAATCAGGTTGCGGCGATCCAGGTCCGGAACGTGTCTTCGTCGACGTTCCGGCCACTGACGACGGCGACGAGATCGCCGTCGCCGGTGAGATCGACCTGGTTGCCCAGCAGGGCCGCGAGGGTGATCGCTCCGGAAGGTTCGGTGCGGAGGCCATGCCGCTCATAGACCCAACGCATGGCTTGTTGCGTGGCATTGTCAGGGATCGCCACCGCCTGGTTGACGAGGCGACTCAAGATCGGCCAGTTGTGTTCGCCGACATCGTACGAGAGGAGTCCGTCGCAGATACTGGTCGGCCGCTCGATCCGTTGTCGCGAGCCGGCGGCGAGCGATTGGCGGAAGTCATCGGCTCCGGCGGGTTCGACACCGATGATCCGGGCGTGTGGGAACCCGTCAGCGATCGCGATCGCCTGGCCGGCCATCAGGCCCCCGCCGCTGATCGGGCAGAAGAAATGGGAGACGCTTCGTCCCTCTCGCTGGAGGTCGCGGACGATCTCCAACGCACCCACGCCGTTGCCGGCGATCACGTGGGGATCGTCATAGGGCGAGGCCTGGATGGCTCCTTCTCCTTCGGCGATCTCCCGGGTCAACCGGTCCCGTTCACCGGTCAGGTGATCGCGGGCGATGTCGTAGGTGCGAACCTCCGCGCCGAAGGACCGGGTGAGCTGGAACTTCACCTGCGGCGCGCTTTCCGGCATGACGACGATCACGCGCTTGGCGAACCGCATCCCCGCGAACGCAATTCCCGAGGCAAAGTTTCCCGACGAATGAGCCGCGACGGGTCGATCGCCGATTCGTTCGAGGTTGTTGGCGAGCCAGTTCAACGCCCCTAGAAGCTTGAAGGAACCGGACGGAGTCGAGCCGAAGTCCTTGAGCCAAACCCGCCGATTCGGCGCCAGGCCGAGCGCGCGCTCCAAGGCATACGAACGGATCAAGGGGGCGGGTGAGACATGCTCACGGAGGACGTGCTCAGCGGCTCGAACCTCATCGATATCGACGATTCGGACGGTCATGACAACAGGCTCCCGAAGGGCACGCGCCGGTTGGGCCGGCGCGGCGTGGCGGGTCGATCGTTTCGTCAGGTGGCTCTGACCAGATCCAAAAGGGCGGGTTGATTGAGATCAGGCCGGGGCTTGGTTGCGCAGTTTCCGGAGGATGATGTCGAGGTCCTCGCGTCCCTTCGGAACGACCAGGTAGCCGGCGAGGTAGGCCAGGCAGCCGATCGTCAGGTGGATCAGAAGGGGGGGGGACTGGGCCAGGGGCGTTCCCCCCTGAAGGACGATTGGAAACCAGAAGCGGGCGATCGAGGTCACCGCCACCAGTGAAACCGCCCCGGCCAGGGGCGGGGCCAGGGTCCGGGTCAGGTAGGTCATCCAGTGAATGTTCAGTACCCGGAAGATGTAGATGCCGGGGATCAGGAAGTTCGAGAAGAGGGTCGTCAGCACGGTCCCCCAGATCACTCCGGAAACCCCGTGCTTGAGTGTCAAGTAATAGCTGATCGGCAGGTTGAATAGCGACCCGGCCAGCGCGGCCACCGCGATCACTCCGATCTTGTTCATGCCGACCGCCATCTGGGCGTGGACGGAGAGCACGAGCGGGACCGTCGCGATCAGGAAGAGACGCATCAGCGGGGCCTCTCGAGCGCCGTTATAGCCGAGACTGCCTCCGACCCAGAGCGTCAGGAATGGGCCGGCGTAGACCCAGGCCAGGAGAGCGACCGGCAGCAGAATGCCGATGTGAAGTCGGGGACCGTCGTATTTGACCCGGTCCAGACCGCGCTCGTCACGTGCGGCCGCTAAGCTAGCGACCGCCGGCATCACGAGCGAAGCCAGCATCCAGCCGACCTGGCGAATCTGCCCGAACGGCTTACTGACGATACTATAGACCGCGAGGCTCTGCTCTGGCTCATGGATGGCCAGGCCCAGCATCGTGGTGTCGATCTTGTCGGCCAGCACCACACTCAGTTGGATCATGAACATGTAGAAACTGATGTGCAAGAGCGATTTATAGTCGTCGAGCCGGGCACCACGGAAGTGGGGGACGTGCTCCAACTCGCGGACCATGACCCAGATCGCGGGGCCCATGGCGAGGCCGATCGACACCAGCGTTTGCGCGACGACAACCCAGAAGAAGTCGATCCCGGCGTTCAGACCGGCCCAGAGGATCGCGAATCGGAGGATGACGATCGCGACCTCGTAGCGGGGGATGAAGTCGTAGCGCCGCGCGGCTTGGAGCACGCTCGAGACGACCATCGAAAGGCCATAGCAGGGCGCTGTTAGGGCCTGGAGCCAGAGCAGTTTGATGACCAGGCGATACGAGTCCCCTTGGAATTGCTGGGACACATAGGGCCAGTACGCCAGGCTCAGCAGTACGGAGGCCTGAATCACCGCCATGACTGCGTAGAAGGTCATGCCGCAGGCGATGGCGCGGTCGACCCCTTCGCGATCCCCCTTCGTCCACCGCTCCGAGATCTGCCGCTGGAGCGCCGAGCTGATCCCGAACTCCAACAGGAACTGGAGGAATCCGAAACCCCAGGCGAAATTGTAGGCCCCCCACTGTTTGGGGCCGATGGCCTGGAGCGTGAGCCGCGTGCTCCAGAGGATGAAGATCGCCTGGAGCGGTGTCCGCAGCGCGAGCCAGAAGGTCCCGCTCAGCAGCCGGCCCAGGACGGGGGGGAGCACTCGCGAGTTTGGGGGGACGGTGGCAGAGGTTGTGGTCACGCGATCCATCCTGGTTGCAGCGCCTGTTCGATCCCTGATCCGCGGTTCATCATAGCCAACCCCCCAACGTTGCCAAAGGCCAAATGGTCGCCACACACCTTCAAGGAGGGGGAGCCCGGCAACAGAGGCCGTCTGTACAGATCATTTCACCGGTTGACCTTGCCAGAGATCGTCGCGGCGGTTGTAATGGGTAAGGAAAGGCACCCTGAACCCGTCCGACGCCGCAACCGGTCGGGCCAGACACTCTTCTACCGGGCTCGGAGGCTTTTCCCGATGCAAGACCGCATCGCCTATCAAGGCATCACCTTCGACGACGTTTTGCTTGAACCTGGCTACTCTGAGCTGCTCCCTCGACAAGTCGATACCAAGACCCAGTTGACCGCCAAGATCGCGCTGAATATCCCCATCCTGTCGGCCCCGATGGACTCGGTGACCGAAGCCGAGCTGGCGATTGCGCTGGCCCAGGAGGGGGGGCTCGGTGTTATTCATAAGAACATGTCGATTGAAGAGCAGACCCGCGAGGTCGACAAGGTGAAGCGGTCGGAGAATGGGATCATCGTCGATCCGATCACGCTTCCCCCCAGCGCCACGGTGGGCCAGGCTCGCGAGATCATGCAAGGGCACAACATCTCCGGTGTGCCGATCACCGTCAACGGCCAGCTCAGGGGCATCCTCACCCGCCGCGACCTCCGATTCCTCGAGTCGAACGAGCTGCGGATCGAGGAGGTGATGACCAAGGAGAACCTCGTCACCGCCCCCGCCGATACCAGCCTCGAAGAGGCGGATCGGATTTTGACGAAAAATAAGGTGGAGAAACTTCTGCTGGTTGACGATGAATACCGGCTGAAGGGAATGATCACGATCAAGGATATCGATAAACTGCATCGCTACCCTCATGCTTGCAAGGACCAGCGGGGCCGGCTCTGTGTGGGCGCCGCGGTGGGGGTGAATGACTTCGAGCGAATCAGCTCGTTGCTTGAGGCGGATGTCGATGTTCTGATCGTCGATTCGGCGCACGGTCACAGTCTGAATGTGATCGAGACGGTGCGGCGGATCAAACGAGACTTCACGATCGAGGTGATTGCCGGAAACGTGGCGACCGCAGAGGGAACGCGAGACCTGATCGAAGCGGGGGCCGACGCCGTCAAGGTGGGGATCGGGCCTGGTTCGATCTGCACCACGCGGGTCGTCTCGGGAGTTGGCGTTCCCCAGATCACGGCCGTTTACCAGGCGGCCAAGGCTGCAGCCGGACGCGTGCCGATCATCGCCGACGGCGGGATCCGCTACTCCGGTGATATCACCAAGGCTCTGGCTGCCGGAGCGCATAGTGTCATGATTGGCGGGCTCTTCGCGGGATTGGCCGAAAGCCCTGGCGACACCATCATCTACCGCGGTCGGAGCTTCAAGACCTATCGCGGTATGGGATCGATCGGTGCCATGGCCAAAGGCTCCCACGAACGATACCGCCAAGAAGCTACCTCGCGGTCGTCCGACGGTAAGAGCGGCGCGTCCCAGAAGCTCGTCCCCGAAGGGGTCGAGGGGCGTGTGCCTTACAAGGGGCCACTGGCCGACTACGTCTTTCAGCTCATCGGCGGCCTGCGGGCGGGCATGGGATATTGCGGGACTCGAACGATCGAGGAACTGCGGACCAAGTCCCGCTTCATTCAGGTCACCGGCGCCTCGGTCTTGGAGGGGCACCCCCATGACATTGTCATCACCCAAGAAGCGCCCAATTACTCCAGCTTCAGCAACGAGAACGAGTCGGGTCGCGGGTCGGTCTGATTGATCGGATCCGCAGTCGACATTCAACCAACGCTCAGTTCAGCTCATCTCGCACCTTTTGGATTCGGCTACCTGTTCTCATCTCTCAAACGCGTCGGGTAGGAGTAGCCTGCCCGACGCAGACTCTGGTGAACGGAGTTCACCCGGCCGGTTTTTTCCATTCGCCGTCCCGATCGAGGAAGGTTGGGCTTCTGGCTGTCTGATTGAGGAGCACCGCTCTTCGGCTCAGTGCAGTGACAGTGGATCCGGATCTCTTGTTCGATCGCGGACGGTATGGCAGCGTCTCGGGCTGTCGGCTCTTGGGAGCCGAGCGGCCCGTCTCAGCCAGCAAGGAGGCGTGGCTTGCGTCGCTCAACCTCGGCTTTGACGGCGGCGGTCCTTGGGACCGCCTTGTCGGCCACAACGCTCATGGCTCAGCAGACTCCGCCTGACAGCGGATCGGGGACGTCCACCGCCTCCATACCTGGCATGACGACGTCGCGCGGGGCACGTTACCTGCTCCGCAACGGGTGGGATTACCTGAAGTATCAGGAATATGAACGCGCCTTGAACTTCTTCCGCGAGGCGGAACAGCGCAAGGCGGAGCTCAACCCCTCTGAGCGTCAGGCGCTCACCCAGGGCATTGATAACGCCCGCCGCGGAATGCGCGAGGCGGGCGACGGCTCCGCCAGCCCTTCCTACGCCGGCCGTGGGCCAATCCGTCGCCCGGGCGCGTTCGCCCTGGCCAAGTCGACCGCATCGGCCTCCGGAACACCGGAACCGGAACCGATCCAACTGACCAGCGGCACCCGACCTGTCGTGAAGCCGGCCTCGGCCGTGTCCGAGGCAAGCCTGCCGTCGCTCCCGCAAGGGACGGCGACTTCAGGTGCGTTGCCAACGTCGCCGCCACTTGACTCGGCGATGACCCTGGCCCAGGGAGCCCCCGCACCCCTCGCCGATCCTGGCCCGGCCGCCGCCGCACCTGCGGTTCCGCCCAGCCCAGGCACGGCCCCGGTGACGGATCTGCCTCCCTTGGATTTGAACGCGGTGCCGTTGCCCCCGCTGTCCAACGATGCCGCCGAAACGCCGCCTGCGTCGACCCCGACCCCGGCGCCGGAAGTTCCTTCGATGCCGGCACCGCTGGCGTCGGAGCCTCCAGCCCCGCTCGCGGAGCCCACGGCTGCGGCTCCTGTTCCTGTCTCGACCCCGGTCCCGGTTCCGGCCCCTGTTGCCGAGCCGACGCCCCCGGCCGAGCTTCCCGGGACGGCTCCCGCTCTGCCTGAATCGCTGCCCGAGCCCCCGGCCCCCCGGGTCGCAGCGCTTCCGGACGCGTCCGAGCCTCCGTCGTCGCTGCCCGTTCCCGCCGCGAGTGAGGAACCGCCGCCGCCGTTGCCCGCGGAGAGCATGGGGCGAGGTGCAGATCAGGTCCAGCCTCGCAGCGTGCCGTCCGATAGTTTCCTTCCCGAACGCTCTGCCAATGTTCCTTCGACCCTGAGCCCGGAATTGCAGCGGGAAGTCGAACGGATTGCGCAAAAGCAGGAGGACGAACTCCGGGCTCAACCGTCCCCCGATCGGATCATCCCCGGCAGCACGCCGAACATCGGCGATGCGCGAGGGCTGGGCACGTCTCCGGGACTCCCCTCACCCCGACTCGAAATCTCTCGCGCTCCCAGCCCGACCGAGGCCCGGCCGATCCGTGCGATCCCGGTCCCCGACGAGTTCGTTCCCCTGGCCAAGCGAGACTGGGGTCCCCAGCGGAAGTACTGGTCGTCGGCCGCCGTCTGTCACATGCCGCTCTACTTCCAGGATGCCGCCCTCGAGCGCTACGGACAGACCGTCGAGCAGGCTGTCGGCCCTGCCGGGCGATTCCTCTCCTACCCGGTTGACGATCCCAAGCAGTCGATCCAGCGGAATCAGATCTTCCAGCCGATCGCCTCGATGGGGATTTTTGCCGCTCAGATCGCTCTGCTGCCTTACAACCTCATCATGGATCCGCCGTGGGAGGCTGAGTACGACCTGGGCTACTATCGCCCCGGCGATCGAATTCCGCCCGACACCTACTACCTTCCTCTGACCGGCGTCGGCCCCCCCTTGCACGGCAAGCGGTATTGATTGCGGGGTCTCCCCAGAGCCAAGACGACGAAACTCGAAACACCCCCGGAGCACATCCGGGGGTGTTTCGCTGCGCGGTCGCACGCGGTGTACGGTTGCCCGCGGCGCGGCCTGACCGTACCCTGGATCGAGCAATCATGCCCTGTTGGCGCGTTGCCGTCCCGTCCCACGCAATGGCCCAGATCCCAAAGGGGCTCCCCGCGATGGCTCAGGTCACGACCCCTGCACGAACCGCATCCCCTCCCTTGCCCAGCGCGATCCGTCGCCTCCTTGGCCAAATCGACCGCCGGCTCCGTGCCGGGTCGGTGCTCCGGGGGCTCGGGACGACCGCCCTGGTTGCGGCCCTCGGCGCGGTTCTTGGGATGGCGGCCGATTTCGTCTGGGTCTTACCGCTAACGGTCCGCTGGGGGATCTGGATCGTCTGGCTGGCAGCGGTCGGCTGGAGCCTGGTTTCGCGGGTCATCGGCCCTCTGGTGCGTAGGGCCGATCCTCTGGAACTGGCCGCGCTCGCCGAGCGGGCGGAGCCGAGTCTTGGCGAGCGGTTGACTGCGGTCGTTGGCTTGCTTGGCCGTTCCGGTCGCCCGAACGGATCCAACGAGATGATCGCCGCCCTGGCAAACGCCGCTTCGGCCTATGCCGGGTTGATGGATCCGTCTCGCCTGGTCTCGCTCCGTGGCTCGGCGTATCGGCTATGCCTGGGGGGACTGGTGCTGGCCTTGGTCGTTGTGCCTGGCCTGATCCGGCCCGACCCGTTTGCCGCCCTGGCCCGGCGTTTCGTTGCCCCATGGGCCGACCTCGATCGGGTCGGCCGGTATGTCCTGACCGTCGCTCCCGGTGATGGGACGGCCGCGCTGGGGGCCGACTTGCCGGTCACGGCCCAGGTCCGGCCCCGCTACGGCCAACAACCTGCTCCCGCCAGCGCCTGGCTCGAGTGGACCGAGGAGGGGCGGGGAGGCACGCGCCGGGTTGCGATGCCGGAGACGGAGTCGCTTGGACCTCGTTCGCCCTCGGGGGCTCGTGCATTCTCCGTGACGCTGCCGAGGCTGGCCGGTTCGTTGCAGTACCGGATCATCAGCGGATCGGCCGTCAGCCGATCGTTCCGGATCAAGGCGATCGAGCCGCCGTCGGTCGTCGCGGTCGAGGCCCGGGTCGAGCCTCCCGCCTACACCGGCTTGCCGCCGACTCTCGCACGCGACTCCGGGCGGATCGAGGCCTGGGAGGGGAGCCGGATCACGTTAGGGGTCTCGGTGAGCCGGCCGGTCGTCGCGGTCGAGGTGGGATGGCCGAAGCGGTTGAAGCCGGTCGCGGCGGTGTTGGGACCCGACCGGAAGCGGGCTTCGGCGACTCTGGTCGCCGAGGAGTCCGGCCCTTACACGCTCTCGCTCCGGGACGAGCAGGGCTTGCCAGGCTCTCTCGAACCGTTGCGCAGGCTGGTCGTTCGGCCCGACGCTCCTCCGGTGGTCGCCGTCCAAGGACCGGCTGCGATGACCGAATCAGGGCCGGAGGATACGTTGCGCGTGGCCGTCTCGGCCCGTGACGATGTTGGCGTGGCCTCGGTTGAGCTTCATTATGCGATCCAACGCGGAGGGAGCGAGGCGAGCGTTGCGGCCGAAGGGGGCGAGAAGGGGCATGTCGACGCGGCCGTGAAGGGCTTGGGAACGCGGTCGGCTCGGGGTGAGGCGTTTCTGAGCTTCGGGCCGCTTGGTCTGAGGCCGGGAGACACCCTGTCGTATCGCGTTCGCGTGGCCGACAACCGCCCTGCGCCGCGCGGGCCGAATGTGGTCTGGTCGCCGGCCGGGACCTTGACGATCGTCGCGAGCGCCGAGTCGTTGCAGGCGCGGCAGGCCCGGGCTGAGCGCAAGGCCTTTCAGGCGAAGCTCGATGCGTTGAAGGCGTCGAACGCCGAGAACCGCAAGGAGACCGAGCAGCTCCGTTACGCCGCCGATGCCGTTCAGCGCGGCAATGGCCAGTGGGATCGCGATCGTCAGCAGGCTCTCACCCGGCGCGAGGCCGAGGCCAGGGGAGTGAGCGACCGGCTCCAACTCCTGGCCCGCGAGCTTGCCGCCGACCCTCGGTTCGGTCCGCTCGCCCGGCCGACGCGGCAGATCGCCGAGGTCGAGGCCGAGGCGAGTCGTGCCATGCTCGAACAGGCCAGGGGGCAGGCCGACCCCGCGCGCCGCCTGAACGACCTTCGCCAGGCCGACTCCCGGCTCGCCGCCGTGGCAAGCCGGCTCGACGACCTCCAGCGCCGGTTCGACGCCCAGGCTCGCGGTGAGGCCGAACTGCAGCAACTCCGCGCCCTGGCCAGTCGCGAAGCGGCCCTCGCCGATCAGGCGGCCGACAAGGCCGCCGATCGCAGCCAGCTCGACCGGCTCCAGGCCGAACAGGCCGCCGTCCAGAAGGAGCTCGACGCGCTCCTCAAGAACTCGCCCACCCTCCGCGCCGATGTCCTCGCGGCGCAGGCCGATGAAGCCGAGTCGCTCGCCCGCCGCGCCCGTGACCTCGCCGCTCGCCAGCGTGAGGAAGCACGCCGCTCCACCGATCTCTCGGCCCAAGGTAAACAACTCAAGGAGCTGGCCGAAGCGCAACGCGCCCTCGAAGACGATGCCCGCCGCCTGGCGCTCGAGGTCGATCCACCGCTTGCTGAGAGCGGTCGAGGACGCTTGAACACGGATCCGGTCCACCAGGCCGCCGAGCCGATCGAACGCGGCGACCTCGATCAGGCCCGCCAGCGCCTCGAAAACGCCGAGAGCGAGCTCCGCCGGCTCGTCCGCGACCTCGAAGACATCCCCGAGGACTCGCGGGCCCTGGCCTATCGCCTGGCCCGCCGTCAGGATGTCCTCGGAATGCAAGTTGGCGAAGCGATTCGAGAGAACAAGCCGGCCCAAAGCGAGCCGACTGCCGAGGAGAAGAACGCCCTCGCGAAGAGCCTCGCCCCCTTGCTGGAGCGGCAGGCGGAGATTGCTCGCCTGGCCGAGACGATTCAAAAGCCCAAGGACGCCGCTGCCGACTCCGAGGCCGCGAAACGATTCCCGGCGGACGCGGCCCGCGCGGCGGTTCAGAGCACGGCCCGGGCCGTCGAGGCACTCAAGACGGCCAAGCCGCGTGAGATCGACGAGCGTCAGAACGAGGCGAGACGCGATCTCAGACGTCTGGCCGACCAATTGCCCGACGCCTGGCGCCGTCAGGAGCCGGGCCGCCGCCAGCTCGACGAGGCCCGCCGCCGGAGCGAGGAGGTGGCCCGCGACCTCGAACGCCACCTCCGCGAGACGGCCCCCCATCCCGGCCGCCCCCACGACCCCAACCGGGCCGCCGAAGACCTGGCCAACCGCCTGGCCGCGCTCGCCCCAATCCAGGCCAAGGTCGCCGACGCCTTGGCCAAGGGAACGCTCGAATCCGAACCGCGTCTCGAACCCCAGCGCGAGCGCGCGGCCCGGAGCGCACGGGCCCTGGCCGACGCCCTCAAGGAGATCGCCGCCAAGAAGGATTCGTCCTCCTCCCCCTTGGCGGCGCGGCAGGCCTTGCGAGACGCTTTGCCCGCAGCTCAGCTCGAGGCCCGCGCGACCCTCGACCGGCTCCAGCAAAAGATGGAGGGGCGCGTCCCCGCCGATGACCTGGCCGCCGAGCTGGTCGCCGACCAGCGCGCCCTCCAGGAGTGGGCGCCAAAGCCGGTCGACCGCGCCGCCGAGGCCGCCGACCAGCGGCGGATCGCGACGGCCCTCCGGGCCTTGCCTGCCCCCGACGCTCCCGTCGAACAGGCCGAGGCCGTCCGCCAGGCCGAGCAGGCCGCCCGTGCCCTCGCCGACCCCGATCCGAACCACGCTCCGCGCGAGGCTGTCAGCAAGGCCGTCGAGGCTGCCCGCGCCCTTGCCGACCGGCTCAGCGGCTGGCCGGCCTTGAAGCCGGATGTTCCGGCGGCCCCGGCCGATCGGGAACTCGAGATCGGCGCCAAGCAGGTTGAGGCTGCGGCTCAGCTCGCCCGCCGTGAGCGCTTGCTCCGCGAGCGTCTGCAAACGATCCTGGGCGAGCGGGCCGAGCCGCAGCAGGCATTGAGCCAGGAGGCGGCCGCCCTCGGCCGCGATCTGACCGGGCTCGGTGAGCGAGCCCGTCCGCTTAGCCCTCGGGCCCACGGCCCTGCGCATGAGGCCGCCCAACTCCTCGGCGAGCAGGCTCCGCGTGCCATGGACCAAGGGGCCGATCAACTCGCCAAGGGCCAGTCCGCCGCCGCCCGCGACTCCCAGCGCCGGGCCGCCGAGATCGCCGAGCGCGGCGCCCAGCAGGCCGAAGACCTCGCAGCCTCGCTCCGGGCCGATCGCCCGGCCGACTCTCAGCCGACCCCTGGCCGGCCCGCCTCGCACGGCCCTCTCGACGCGGCCCGCGAGGCAATGCGTCAGGCGGCCCGTCAGCTCGAGCAGGCCCGCGACCCCGCCCAGGGGCGGCAAGCCGCTCAGGACGCTCAGCAGTCCTTGAACCAGGCCGCCCAGGATCTGAATGCCGCCGCCAAGCACGCCGCCGCGATCCAAGGCCAAGGAGAAGAACCGGGCCCTGCCGAGTCCGCGCTTGCCGATCAGGGCGAGCCGGGCCCTGGCGATCCTCAAGGCCGGAACCGCGATCCCAAAGGGGCCGTCGCTGCGCCGGGGACCCTCGACCTGAGCGAGCTCAAGACTTTGATCCAGAGCAAGACCGGCCGCGCCTGGGGCGAACTCCCCGGCCACCTCCGCACCGAGATCCTGCAAATGTCGCAGCGCCGCTATCGCGACGACTACGCCCGGCTCATCCAGCTCTACTTCCAGGAGATCGCCACCGGCGATTCGCCCCGGCCATGATCTGGTTCCCCACCGCCACTCCCGTGGCCTTACTCCTCACCGCCCTCACGCTGGCCCATCCGATCGCGCTCCTCGCGCAGGATGTGCCCGGCGGAGCCACGACCCCTCGGCCCGCCTCACCCGAGGCCGATGCGGCGGTCCATCGCGCCCTGGACTATTTGAAGTCCGCGCAGAAGTCCGACGGCTCGTGGGAGTCGGGCGGGTTCGGCCGGGCCACCTCGGTTACCTCGCTCGCGGTGATGGCCTTCCTCTCCGCCGGCCACGTCCCAGGGGAGCCGGGCCCGTATCGCGAGTCCGTCGAGAAGGGGATCCTCTACGTCCTCGACCACCAGCGTTCCAACGGCCTGCTCGTCTCGAACACGAGCCACGGCCCGATGTACTGTCATGGCATCAGCACATTAATGCTTGCCGAAGTCGTCGGCATGACCGCCGAAGCCCCCTTGGCCGACCGGGCCCGCGAGGCATTAGGACGTGCGGTCAAGCTGATTCTGCTCGCCCAGAACCTGGCCAAGAACCCGGAGAACAGCGGCGGCTGGCGCTATCAGCCGACCAGCCGGGATAGCGATCTCAGCGTCAGCGGCTGGCAGGTGATGGCGCTTCGCGCGGCCAAGTCGGCCGGCTGCGCGGTCCCTTCGGAGAACATCGATCGAGCAATCGACTATCTCAAACGCTGCGCCAGCCAGGAAGGGGGTTTTGGCTACCAGCCTGGCGGCGGCCCGAACAACCCAAGGACCGGCACGGGCATCCTCGCCCTGGAAATTTGCGGTGAGCACCAAACCCGCGAAGCCGTCGCTGGTGCCGAGTACCTGCTCAAACACCCCCCCCGCTGGGCCGGCTCTTACTTCTTCTACGAAGTCTATTACTGCTCGCAAGCGATGTTTCAGATGGGCGACAAGTACTTCCTCGCCTATTACCCAAAGCTCGTCGCGATCCTCCTGGAGCACCAAGACCGTGACGGCAGTTGGCTCTCCGCCGACGGCAACGACCGCTCCGGGGGCCGGAACTACTGCACCGCGATGGCGGTTCTCGCTCTGGCGGTTGAGTATCGGTATTTGCCGATCTACCAGAGATAGGTTGATTTTTGGATTGAAGCTGCCGAATCCTGCCCGAGAACGCCACCGCAGTGTTGTACTGATCGTACCGTTTTCTTAAGTTCTCGGATCGCGGCAACCTCGGCCGTCTTTCGAGGAAGCCTCGTTGTCCTGGTTTCTTGGAACTGCGTGGAATAAGTAAATTTTCATGTTTTTGTGTTATGGAGGAGCGATGAAGAGCAAAGGTAAAGGCCGGCAGGAGGAATTCGAACGTAAATTCCGAGGGCTCATCGAACGATTCAGGCCCGCTCTTGTACAAGAACTGCGCACGCTGGTTGCCACGCAGCCTCCGCCCGAGGTCAAGATTCTCTCGTTCGTGATCTTCTCTTACTGGGATCAGTTCCCCGTCCGTGTTTTCGCGATGGACGACCAATCGCCCGACGAGGTCTATTTTGAACCTCCGTTCTCTGCTGGCGTCCTCGAAGGTGCCGGTGAGTTAATCCCGAGGGGAGCGATTGACCAGAATGCGTATGAGGACGCTGGTGTCTTCACCCTGGAGACAGGCGCTCGCGTGCTCGCCGAGTGGGTCGGTGAATGCTGGCATGAGGCGGGCGGGGACGAGTTCGCGCTGCCGGCATACATCGGGCATCATGATCGCTCCGCGCAATATGACCTCAGATTGAAGGCGTGGGTCGACGAGAGTGATATCTGGGAGTGAGCCTGCGCAAGCTCCGCTTCCGTTATTCGGAACCAACGGCTTGGGCGAGTCACTTCGGAACGCGGGGCTTCGGCTCCTCGGGGCGGCGGTCGTCGATGGCGGTGTTTGCCTCGATCCGGTTCGTCTCGATCTGGGTCGGGCCGACCCGATCCTCGACCAGGATGCCGATGGTCTGCCGCTGTTGCGCACCCACGCGTGTGTCCCGGAGCACGTTGTCCTCGAAGATCAGGCCGGACGGCTCACCACGGACGCGGATGCCGGCGGTGCCAGGCTCCCGACCGTTGTCTTCGATGATGTTCGCTTTCAGGTGGTTCCGGTGGGGCGACATCCCCGCAGCCTCGTCGCGGAAGAAGACGCCGTTGGAGCCGTTGCGGATGACGTGGTTGCCGCGCAGGAGGTTGTCGGAGTCCTTGTGACCGATCGAGATGCCGAACCGACCGTTCGCCTCCAGGCGGTTGTTCTCGAAGACCCCGTGACGCACGCGCCAGCAGAGGAACAGGCCGTCCGTGCCGTTGCGCCGGGCCATATTGTCCCGCAGGACGGGGCGTTGCGAGCCGCTGCCGGGGTGGAATCCGAGGTCGGTGTTGTCTTCGCTGATGCAATCCGAAACGGTCACGTCGTTCGACTGCTGGAAGCTGATTCCATCGCCGTGATAGTTCCGCACGACGCAGCCTCGAATCACCGTGCCAAAGCCGCGGTTGAGGTAGATCCCCGCTCCTCGGCAGCCATTGAGCAGAGGATTGGTGTCCTTGGATCCCTCGATGATAAGGTCCTCAACGCGTGCCCCCTCAAGATTCAAGCCGCTGACTACGGGGAAGACGGTGGCCGCCTTCGCGTGGTTGGCAACCATGCAGTCAGCCATCAAAGGCGTGTCGATCGAGAAGGTATTTCCGTGGCGGCCCGTGACTCGGGCCACCGTCGTGTGGAAGCCTCCCGCGTTGTCGTCCCAGATCGCGACGCCAGTCCCCACGGCGAAGCCCGAAGGGACCTCGACCGTGACCTGCTGTTCGCCGAAATCGCCGTCCAGAGCCAACGGAGAGACGACCGCATCGGCCTTGCGCAGGATCGTCTTGCCCTTCCGCCCGCGGACGGTGACATGGGAACGTAGGTGGAGCGAGTCGCGCATCAAGTATTCGCCTTCGCCGATCTCGACGACTCCGCCACCCAGTCCCGCGACATAGTCGACGGCCCCCTGGAGTGCCCGGTTGTCGGCTCCGATCAGGTCGGTGCCGGCCCGGCCCACCGTGATCGTGGGCCGCTCGCTCATCTCCGAATGCATGGCGGTCGGCAGTTGCCGCTCGTCCGGTTTCGGGGCGAAGTCGTCGGCGAGAGCGACCGTCCCGACGCCGAGAACGATGGCGACCTGACGGAACTGTCGCCAGTGCATGAGTCCTGGAATCAGGGACATGGGGACCTCCAGGGGCGAGTTCGCCCAGCGCGGGGCGTTCCCGTGTGGTTGTGCCTTCGGCCCGACGTGCTGGGGAAAACGGTGGGGACGCGGGTCATCGACCCCAGTATGTCCCGTGGCCGGGATGGAAGGAAGCGACTGGTTTTGCCGTTCCCCCCATCCGCAAGAGGTTGGCCCTTGGCCGTCCCAGACGCGTGACGGCTGGGGGCGTTATCTCCATGGCGGTGGCGACACTCAAGGAGCAAACCAAGGCTTGGCGAGCGGGTCGAGCTTGAAGAAGTCGAGCATGAGCTTGGCAACCTTGTCGCGGCCCGCTTCTGAAGGATGGGTTCCATCGTCGGCGAGGTCAGCGCGATTGTAGACGAGTTTGTCGCTCGCTCGCGGGGTTGTGCCGTCCGCCCAGAGATAAGGGCCCCAGAGGAGCAGGGGTGCTTTGATCGGCCCTCGCTCTGCTTTGAAGTTCAACGCGTCACTTCCCTTGATCTGGTCCTGAATGAGCCAACGCGCGGGGAACGCGGATTCGAACGCGAAGGGTTCGGGGTTGAGATGGGTTGTCGCGTAGCCGCCGTAGATGCGGCTTGAGAGATACACGATCCGCAAGTTCGGGAACCGACTCTTTGCGTTCTGGATCACGGCCAGCGTGTCGCGCTGTAACTTCCGCCCATGCTCTTCCAAGTCGCCGTGCGGACCCTTGTTGGCGAGTTTGATCCAGGCGATCTGCACCTGCTTAGGCGCGACCTTGGCGCGGGTCAGCAATTGCTCGGCGATGGTCCATGGCCGTGCATCCGGTGGGGCCCACTCGGCCATCGCCTGCCCACCTTGGGCGCAATCGACGATGGTCAACTTTGCGGACTTGGCCGGGGCCGCGTCGGCGATCCGCTTGAATCGCGCAAATTCTTGCGTCGCGTTCGACATGCTGATCGAGACGAAAACAATCTTCCCGTCCGCGGCAGGCTGCCCGTCGGCGTCCAGCGGCTGGATGCGTGCCAACTCCTGCTCCGCCTCGCGGCGATGGCTGTCCGGCGGTGTATTCCGGCCCCCACCGTACAGGCCACCCTCTTGCTGCTTGTAGCGATCCTCCGCAGTCATCTCGCTCAGCGGCTTGACCCCGATCGATTCCCGGGGGACCGGCCGGGGACCTTGCTGTTGTCCCTGGCGCGCGGCGATGGCTCGTTTCAGGTAGGCGGTCTCGTCCTCCGTCAGCATTTCCCCTCGCTGCCGCTTATCCAGCAACGTCCGTGCCCGCTCGAAGTCGATCGGCTGTTCTTTGGGATCCGCCGCCGGCCGGACTGGGTCGGTTGCCGGCGATGTCTGGGCCTCGGTCATGGTTCCCAAGATCAGTGACAGCCAGCCCACCGCCGCCGCGATTCGCTTGTGGTTCATTCCCGGTCTCACTTGCGTTGGATTGTCGTCAGAACGGCTTGGCCAGTGGCGTGAGCCGTATTTCGATGGACGCGCCGCCGCTAGGGTACGTTGTCCCTGAGAGCCGAGCGAGAGCCCAGGGAGACCGCCGGCCGGTTTTCAATTCCGGCTCCAGATTGCAAGAACACGCTGTTGGTCAACGACAGCGGCGGTAGGGGTGGCCCCCGGATCCTGGCCTGCAGCGGAGATGAGCCGGTCTGCTCGACCGGCCAGCGCGGTTCTACGCGCGTAGTCGAGCCGAGTTTCGGACCGTTCGAACCGGCCTCTGGTTGGATGTCTCTCGCCGCTGTAGCATTGCGCTTGCGGGTCTGCCGACTCGCGTCTCCCAAAGGAGTCTCAAGCCATGCAGGAACCGTCGTCGAAGGGCGAGGAGCCCGACCCCCAGGTCGCGAAGGATATTGAGGAACTCGCACGTCGGCTTCGTGAGGCGGAGCACCTGGAGCCGGAGGTCAGGGAGGAGGCGGCCGACCTCCTGGGTGACCTGACCCAGGCGCTACACCCGCCCGAGCCCCATACCGAAGAACTGGCCGAGAGCACCGCCCAACTGGTGCGAGCCGTGAGTGACCAGCACGAACCTGGACTGATCGAAGCAGCCAAGGAACGTCTGGAGGAAGTGGTTATCAAAGCGGAGACCAAAGCACCGGTCGCGACCGACATTGTTCTTCGACTCATCGATGTGCTGGCTGGGATTGGGATTTGAGCCGGATGCTGTTGTGCGTATATGGAATGAGAAAACTCAGTGGTCGTCGGCGGGGGCTCCGCGATGTTTGTCTGTCGAGCGTCCGGAGTTCTCGATCATACTGAGACGGCTCACTCGGCAGGGACTGACCCGCTGCTGAATCGCTTTTCGCCGTAGCTCGGCCGAGCTTGGCGTCGGTCGAATGTCTTGGAAATTTCCGCGTGATTCTTCGGCACGACCCTTCAGGAACGGGTGTCCCGTAGCGTGGTGAAGACGTCAGGAAGTCGCGCATTCGCTAATGTACTCGCGTTTTGTGTCATTTGTGGTGAGGAGCCAAAGTTGCTTCGAATTGCGGCAACTCACTTGAGAATCGCTTGGCTGACGTTTTGGGTGAGTGGATCATGTGCGACTAATTAGTTGGAACTTGTCGATAAAGAGATGGAAACCGCTTGCGGCTTCTCCACCGCCTGCTATTATTGTCAGAGACAATCCAATAGCCGACGACTGTCAAGTGACATGACATGAAGTCGAATCCGGCCTGGAGATATTGGGGAGAATCTGGGTTTTTCCCTTGACGGAAACCCTCGTTTTTCACAATGCTCTGATTGTTGTCATTTCTGCTTCATTAAGCGGGTTGGTCGTGCAGAATTAGGTTTAGCGGTCCATGAATTCCTTGGGGATTCGGCCGCTAGTCCTGGTATTTCGTCGTTCGTGTCAACCTCGTTGGTGGGAGGGGTCTCGCTGCTGCGTCTTATTCATCAAAAAATGATGAGGTCAGTACTAGATTGGTGGGAGGATGGATGGAGATCGTCCGCCGAGATCCGGTGGCTCTCTCTCAATCTGTGACACCGCCACCACGAGGAGGACAAGTCTTTCCACCCGCGGAATTTCGGGGGTGTGATCGCCCGAAGAAAGGCGTTTGTCGGGCTCTTGATCGTCGAACGCCGCTTCGGACATTCACCGCGAGTCGCACTGATCCGGATTGCTGTCGTCATTGAGGAGTGATTTTATGCCCACTCGGCGTCGTGCCTTCACTTTGATCGAATTACTGGTCGTTATCGCCATCATTGCCGTTCTGATCGCCTTGCTGCTGCCTGCCGTGCAGGCGGCCCGCGAGGCTGCACGGCGTGCCCAATGCATTAATAATTTTAAGCAAATGGGCATTGCTATGCATAACTATCATGATACCACGGGGTCATTCCCGATCGGTCGCATGGGGAGTGGTTACTCCTACGAGTCGGTTTCGCCGAACGACAACCGGCGGACTTGGGCGTTCATGATCTTGCCTTACTTCGAGCAAGGGGCCCTCTACAACGCGATCAACTTCAGCGTCCCCTTTTACGAGTGGGAACAGACGACCGCCCTGATGACCAGCATCTCGATCTGGCAATGCCCGAGCGATGCCGGGGCAAAGAGCATTCAGGAACCCACCCTGCGTTACAAACGCCGGAAGGCGAGCATGGCCGCGAATTGGGGCAACTCCCACTTCTGGCAGAGCGAGGCAGGGCGAGGCGCGGCCGGTCCGAACCCCTGGACCACCAACGCTCCCGCCGGTCCGGTCACCTTCAGCGGCGCCCCGTTCAAGGGGAATCTCTCGACGAGCCTGCGGGACATGACCGACGGGACGAGCAACACCTTGCTGGTGGGTGAAGTGATCGTCGGAGTTAACGATGACGTGAACTACGATCATCGTGGCGATATTTTCAATGACGATTACAATTGCTCGATGTTCATGGCGTATACGACGCCCAACTCCAAGATTCCTGACCAGCTTGCTTTCTGCGCTCCGCCTACACTGGTTGCGGGAAACCCGCCGTGCAATACGAACGAGCCGAAGTTCAACGCCTCGCGAAGCCGACACCCGGGCGGGGTCAACGCCGTCTTTGGTGACGGGAGTGCCCGGTTCGTCAAGGACAGCGTCAACCTGAACATTTGGCGCGCCCTTAGCACTCCCAACGGCGGCGAAGTGATTAGCTCAGATGCTTATTAAGGTGATTGCGCCTCGCGAACAGGTTGGGAGCCCCTTGAGGGGGCTCCTCCTGCTTTACTGAAACACGGGCGGGGCGGTTCGCCCCGCCCGTTGGAATTTCTTCCAGGTAGGCGGGGAGCTGATTCGCTCGTTCCCCTCAAAACGGTATCGAAAGACTGAGAGCTTATGCTTCCCGCTTGCCTGGGCGGCAATCTCTCACGTCTAAGTATCGGGAATTGACTTGGCTCTCGACCTCTTTAAGGAAACCAGAATGGCCACTCCGTCTCGAATTCGAGCCTTGCTCGCTTTGTTTCTGCTCGCCGGATCCTCGATATTCGGTTGCGGTAGCGAACCGCCGCCGGCCCCGGCGGCTCCGGCTGCTGCTTCGCCGGCCGTTGACACGGGCCCGCCCAGCGGTGCCGCCGCCGATGCGGCGCGGGCGAAGTCCCCTCGGAAGTAGAGTCGACGTCGCAGTCCGACTTCAACGGGATGTTCCAGGCCAGAACTCGCGACAACGTCCCGGGAACAGATTTGCCCACAAGCCCGCTCCGTTGCTGGGTTCCTTGCAACTCTAACGGGGCGGCCGTTCCTCGCCAAAGGGGGGCAAGCCCCCTGGAGACGATCCGTGTGCCTGTGGGATTTGCCAGAGCCCCGAAAGGGGCGACCGTCAAGAGCCAAGCCCGGACTCTGACGATCGCTCCTCTCGGGGCGGCATTTTTTTTTGAGAACGCGTGCTGTTGTTAGACGGCCACCAAGCGGAACAAGAGATAGAGTCCCCCCGCAAGCAGCATTGAGACGGGGAGGGTCAGGAGCCAGGCCAGGGCGATGTTGCGGACGGTCTTGCCTCGCAGGCCCGACCCGCTCGCGGCCATCGTGCCGGCGACGCCCGAGGAGAGGACTTGGGTCGTGCTGACGGGGAGGCCGCCGAGATCGGCCAGGCCGATCGTGCTCATCGCCACGAGTTCCGCGCTGGCCCCCTGGGCGTAGGTCAGATGGCTCTTGCCGATTTTTTCGCCGACGGTAAGGACGATCCGCTTCCAGCCCACCGTGGTGCCGACCCCCAAGGCGGTGGCCACGGCCATGAGGACCCAGGTCGGTGAATACTCGATCAAGGGTTTCATCTCCGCCTGGCACTGGCTGACCGCCTTCCAGTCCTGGTTTGAAATGCCCGAATGCTTCGTGTGCTTCAAGGCGGCCAGTCCTTTGCTCAGCCTCAGCAGGTTGGCCCGGACTTGCCAGCGAGCCTCTTCCGGGATCGCGTGCAGGGTCGGGTAGCGCTTGAGGGTCGCGCGGAGGGCGGCCAGTTCGTCGAGTAAGGCAGAGGTCCCGGGGACGGATTCACGTTGCTGGAGCAGGCTCTCAAGCCTGGCTGCGGCGGCCAACGTTCGCTGCACCTGGGGCTCGCCCGCCTTGGGATTCAGCGCGTAATGCGCGGGGAGGACGCCGATCAGGATGAGCATGATGAGCCCGATCCCCTTTTGGCCGTCGTTGGAGCCGTGCGCGAAGCTGACTCCCGTGCAGGTGGAAACCAAGACGGCGCGGATCCAGAATGGGGGCGGTCGGTCTTCGATGGGGGGCTCGTAGAGCTCCGGGCTCCGGATCGTCGCTTTCAACGTGAGGTAAAGGGCCGCCGACAGGGTGAAGCCGATCAAGGGGGAGATCAAGAGCGAAAGCCCGACCTCGCGCGCCTTGTCCCAGTTGACTCCCGCGCCGAAGACGTGGCCGGGCAACAGGGAGTTGGCCAGGCCCACCCCCACGATCGCCCCGATCAGGGTGTGTGAACTCGACGCCGGCAGCCCCAGGAACCATGTCCCGAGGTTCCAGAGGATCGCCGCGATCAGGAGCGCAAGCACCATCGCCAAGCTCGCGCCCGACCCGGCCCGGATCAGCAAGTCGACCGGCAAGAGGTTCACGATGCTGAAAGCAACCGCCGTCCCGCCCAGGTAGACGCCGCAGAAGTTGCAAAACCCCGACCACAGGACCGCCGGCCAGGGGCGTAGCGACTTGGTGTAAATGACTGTGGCAACAGCGTTTGCCGTGTCGTGGAACCCGTTGACGAACTCGAACCCCAAGGCGATCGCCAAGGCCACGATGAGCAGGGCCAGCGATCCGCCACTGAGGGAACCGGAACCGTCGAATAAAGAGAAAATCATACCCGGTCCGATCCGCGACCTCTGAGAAGGGGGTGACTCTAAGAACCGATCTCAGCAGGCGGAAAAAGGGACACCCTCCCGTGATGATGGCAACTGTCGGGGGCCACGGGGACCGAGAGTACGGAACCCGTGGCGCCTGGCGGATCGCAGACTGAACGGGTGGTCACGCTCCACCCGTCGTTGGGAATATGTACGTTAGTGGTTCAGGACCCCGTGGATCAAGATCGCCACCCACCCGCTTGGGGCGATTCTCGCTCGCAATGCACACCCGTCGAAGAAATCAAAAGGGGGGGACTGGACAATTTGGTCTGGGCCACTCGACTAGAATACACGAATATCATCACCAGATCGACGGCCACATAGGTCCGGGGCTTTGGCAATTGCCGCGCCGTCCGCCGATCCGTTGCGCGAACGTCACTACCCGCAGAAATGCGTCGGGAGCTTGGGCAGGGCGATTCGCGCGACCGCCAAGCTCACTGCAGTGGCCGCGACCAGGATCATTTGCGTCGCCCAGCGCGAACGGTCGCCCGCGCTGGGCTTGCCCCCCGTCGTTCCTCCCGGCTCATTTTTTCTCGGACCAGACGGCCTTCAAGTCATCGGACGCCTGCTGCCGTAATCCGTTGTCGTTGAGGATGTCTTCGGTGGCGCGGAGGGCCTCCTCGCGGTTGAAGACGATCGTTTCGGAGGCGCGGTCGTCGAAGCTGATCGTGATGTACGTGTCGGTCGCGTCGCGGAGGAGTTCAACGAGGTGGCGGATGTTGCGGACGCGGGTGCCGTTGATTTCCTTGATCACTTTCATGAACGGGTTTGAATAGCCCTTGCTGATTGCGTGCGGAAACATCGGCGCGGCCACCACGACGAGTTCTTCGCCGTCGAATTTGGGCCGGTCACCCCGTCGCGTGGCCATCGGGCTGCCGATGGCGCTGAAGAGGGCGGCGGTCCGATCTCCGAGGCCGGCGAGGATCTCCGACGAGACGGGTGAGAAGACCAAGGGGCCGAAGACGAAGTACTGGGGATAGCGGCCGCCGAGCGACTCGATCAGCATCTCGTGCTTCGGGCTGACGGGCAGCTCGATGGTGGTCGGCTTGCCGTCACGGACGATGGTCAGGGGGACCTTGCCGTCCTTGGCGAGCTTCTGGACCAGGTACTGGAACCGGAGCCTGAGGTTCTCGCGGGCCTTGACCATGCCCACGTTGTCGACGTCTTGGTCGCCGATCTTGGTGATCAGGTCCCACTCCTTGAGCGGGTACGACTCTTCGTCGCTGTCGGGCCGGTGGACGACCATGCCCGTGGCCTTCTTGTCGACCTTGAGCTTGCTGCGGAGGGCGTCGTTTTCCAAGGTTTGCAGGATGTCGTGCATTGCCGGCTTGCCGTCGTATCGGCCGTCGGCGACATCCTTGAGGAACAGGTCGATCTCCTCGCTCGGGATGATGTAGCCGATGTTGTCCGACTGGTTGAGCCGGCTGAAGATCAGGCCGATGAGCTTGTTGTCGACCAGGGCGGGCCCGCCGCTGTTGCCCGGGTTGATGGCCGCGTCCACCTGGATCCGGACTCCGGCGGTCTGCTCGTTATAGCCGGCGAACTCGATCCGCGAGACGATCCCTTTGGTCACCGACAGGCTGGTCCCCCCTTGGGGATAGCCGTAGACCAGCACCGAGTCTTTGACCTCGGGGAGCGCCTCCGTCCGGGTCAGGGGGGGGCGTTTGTCGAAGAAGGACTCGTCTGCGAGCTTGAGCACCGCGAGGTCCATTCCCGTGCTGATCGCCTCGACCGTCGCGGGGATTTTATCGCTCGACTGGTGCGACTCGACGAATAACTGGCTGGCGTAGAGGACGACATGCGCGTTGGTCAGAATCCGCTTCCCGTCAATCACCACGCCGGTGCCGCTGACGTCGCGTGGGCTCTGCTTGGTCCACGGCTTGACGATCTCGGGCAGCCGCATCGTCGCGGAGACCTTCACGACCGACTCGCGGATCGCGCTTTCTTCGGCGTCGTCTGCGTGGGCCAGGCAGGGGGTTGTGAGAAGGAACGCCGCTCCGAGTAAGGCCCGGACAGTCCGTTTGTCGTGCATCGCTTGGGGCTCGTTGATTTCGGATTCCGTGTCTTGTGTTGCGATCGCACAAACGGCGAAGCGTCGCTCGCCGGAGTCGAATCGGGGTCAACGCCCCGACCCTTCCCCTAAAGTGTGCGATCGATCGGTCCACATCTTACAACGGGCCGAACCCCCGGCGTAAGAGAGTCGCCGGGAACCTTGGCAAGGTGCGCTGAGGGACATCGGGGGGGTGGCCCTGCGACGTTTGAGAGTCGTTGACCCTTGGATTGCACACGTCTTAAAGGTAGCCCGGGGCTGAACCCGGCCCCGGTTACCTAATAAAGTACTCACGCTCTCGGTTTGGATTTATCTTTAACAAAGGGATTTCCCTGGAGGATCGGGGCGGGGTAGACTGCGCTGGGCGATGGGACATCGAAGCGATTTCGCCGAGGAGTCGTCGCAATGGAGCGGTCCGAAGGGCGGGGGCCGTCACGGTTTCCGTGGTCTGGTCCGTGGGGTCGGCGCGACCTCTTGCGCGTCGGATCGATGGCCGTGGCCGGGTCGCTCTTGCCTGGTGGGGCAACGGCGACAACAACGTCGGAGCCGGTTTCGAGGACGGCGGAGTCGGTCCTGATCCTCTGGATGGCCGGCGGTGTGACGCATATCGACTCGTTCGACCCCAAGCCTGACGCTCCCGAGTTGATCCGGGGTACGCTCGGGACGATCGCCACGGCGGTGCCGGGCGTCCGGTTCGCCGAGTGCCTGCCCGGATTAGCGCGACAGGCCGACCGCTTGACCGTGCTCCGCAGCTACTCTCACGACAACAATGACCACTTCCAGAGTCAGGCGTACGCGCTCTCGGGTCGCAAGGTGGGGATGACCCAACTTACGACTGAGCCGAACGTGGGGTCGGTCGTTTCGTCATTGCGAGGGCCCAGACGCGACCTGCCGGGCTATATCACGGTCCCGGGAATCACTCGCCCTGGTCCCCCGCCACTCAACCTCTTCGTGGCCGGCTGGCTTGGCGAGGCTCACGCCCCGTTCGCTGTCGGTGGCGAACCCAAGCAACCCGACTTTACCGCTGGTTTGAGCGAGAAGCCGGCCAACCCTACTTCCGTTCTCGAGGACAGTCTGAGGCCCGAGGCCTTGATCTTGCCCGATGGGCTCGATGCCGCTCGCCTGACCCGTCGCGCCGGGCTCCGTGGCCTGATGGAGCAGGCGCTCCGCGACGCCGATCGGCGGGGGCTGCTCGGAGCCGTCGAGAGTCACTATGCGGGGGCCTTTCGGTTGTTGAACTCGCCCGAGGTGCGTCGGGCGTTCGACTTGCAGGAGGAACCCGAGGCGACCAGGGCGGCGTATGGCCGCACCAAGATCGGCGGGCGCTGTCTGCTTGCTCGCCGGTTGATCGAGGCCGGAGCGCCGTTTGTGATGGTGGACTACGGCTACGATCCCGACTACGGCAACCTCTGGGACAACCACAACGTACCCGCCCAACGCTTCCCGCCGATCGGCGAGATGGCGCTTCGGCCGTACCACCTCGCGGGCATGGATCGGGCCTTCGCCGCCTTGATCGCCGATTTGGCCGCGCGGGGACTGCTCGACTCGACCCTGGTCGTCTTCCTGACCGAGTTCGGTCGCACCCCCAAGATCAACACTGGCGGCGGTCGCGACCACTGGGGCCGGGCCGGCTCCCTCTTCTTCGCCGGTGGCGGGGCCGGGGCGGGGCAAGTCCTCGGCGCCACCGACAAACAAGGGGGGAGCCCGACCGGCCGAGGTTATTCTCCGGCTGACGTCGCCGCCACGATCTACCAGGCCGTCGGCATCCGCACCGACACCATGCTCCACGATCGCCAAGGCCGCCCCCTCGCCGTCCTCCCCGACGGCGAGCCGATCCCGGGCGTCCTTTCGTCGCGCATCCGGTGAGTTTGTTGAGCCAAAGGGGCCTGGAGAACTCCGGTCGGGCCGGCCGTGCGACGGGTTGTCGCTCGGCCAGCCCGAATTTCCGAACGTATCCGATGGCCCCATCCGAAATAAGGATCCCTCCACCTCACTCTTTTGCATGCCTCAGTACGCGTCGGCGCTGAGCACTTCACCGCCTCGGATCGTGTTCAGGCCCATCCAGACCAACGCGTTGATCGAATTCTTGATGTATCGTACGGAGCCGTCGCCCATGCCGACGTTGACCCCGCCGGAGTGGCGGCTCCGGGAACCCGCAAACGCGTCCTTGTCATTGGCGTTCGGAGTGCAGTTCAGCCCGAGAATCGGTTCCGGAGTACAGAAGAGTGTCGGATTGTTATTCAGGTAGTCGCCGCCGTTGACGAGGTTGTAGAAATCTTTGTATGCGTTTGGAGTGAACCTCGACATGAAGGATGCCCCACCGGGAATGCTTGACCACATCATGCCTCGGACATCGTACTGCGCTCCTTGGAGAACCTCACCCGTGAAGATTGTGTTACTGGTTCCGTCCGTAATCGCTGCGATCCCGATGTTCATTTTGTGGCCGAATGCCGACTGCATGTAAGCCGAGGTGGGAGGTCCACTGGCCGTCGAGTAGTCTTGTCCCCAGCCCACGTTTCCCCAACTCACGGCGTAGTTGCCCTTGGTGTTGATAAACGGCGCACTACCGTACTTTGGGCCAGCATAACTGGGATTGATAATGAACGTGTTCAGGCGATCGCTCGGACACTGAAAGACCGCGAGCTTGGTGCCGCTCACCGTACTGTTGGCGTCAAGGGCGGGGATGTTTGTGGCTCCAAGCACCGGTCCCTCGGAACCCAGAGCGTAATTAAATGAGTTGGCCAGCGTTCCCTGCTCGAAATAGCCGAGCATCAGGCAGAACCAGGTCGTGTTCTGCTCACCCGAGAAGATCGACTTCCAGTTCGTTCCATTCCAGATCCGACCTGGTGGGAACGAGCCGTTGGCGCTCTCGTAATTGTGGAGCGCGAGACTCAGCTGCTTTAGATTGTTGACGCACTGCGCCCGGCGCGCGGCCTCGCGCGCCGCCTGAACAGCGGGCAAAAGCAGGGCAATCAGGACGGCGATGATCGCAATCACCACCAAGAGTTCGATGAGCGTGAAGGCCGAACGGCGCAACCGACTCATAGACGTCTCCTTGCTCGGCGTGGCGAGCAAAAAAGAACGGGCTTGGTGCCGGCTCGTGGGCCGGCGCGTTGACGAGAATGACGAAACAGTGTCTCTGACGAAACAGTGCCTCTGTTGTGTGTGGAAATGGCCTATGTCAGAGTAATCGAACGAAGCTGAGCGTGGAAACCCCCTTGTTCAGAAGGCGGTCGATTTGTTCGATCAATCACCGACAAAGGGGAGTGCTCAAACGGATTTGGAGTGGATCTGTTCACGATAGCCACCGGAATCCATCAACGCGAGCCTTGGGGCCGTCTCAGGGCAAGCCAACCCGCTTCCTCATGATCCACTCGCTAGTGACGATGGCGAAGAAGAGGAGCAGGGCCGCAGGGTGGTCCCAGAGCGGGGTCTCCTCGGTTCGGACGGTCTGGCGGGTCCGGGAGCGGAGCAAGGGGGGGAGGGCGTCGGCCTCGAAGTCGGCGAGGACGCGGCCGCCGGTGGCGACGGCGAGGCGGGTGGCCGGTTCGCGGTCGACGGCCAGTTCCACGCGCTCGGAGGTCTCGCGCGCGACGACGTCGAGGAGGGATTGCGGGGCCTTTTTTCCGCCGTTATCGTCCAGGTGGAGGGCCTCGGTGAGCGAGGGGACGTCGAGGCGGACGACGTACCGGCCGAGCGGGAGTGTGGGGGCGTGGCCTTCGTAGGCGCGGGGCTGGCCGGGAATGGGGCGAAGGGGGACCACGGCGACGGCCTCGCCCGTTGCCTCGTTTGCGGACGTTCCGGCCTTGAAGATGCGGGCTGCGATCAGGAGGTCGGGACCTGCGCCGAGGATCCCTTCGGCGATTCTGGCCTGGAGATGAACCCCCTCTCCGTCGGCGACCCGGGGGCGCGTCGGGCCGAACCGGACGAAGGCGTTGCCCGCCGCCAACTTGCCCGAGGCCGCCCAGCGCACGGTCTGGCCCCAGAACCGGTGATGGTAGGTGTCGCCCACCCGGTATCGCCACCGCCAGGTGCCGTCGGTGCCGACCCAGAGGACTTTGCCCAGGCCGTACGCCTGGGCGGCGATGACGGCCGCTGCCTCGTCGCCGGCCAGGGCCAGGGCCGTTGCGCCCGGCTTCGGCTTGCCGGCCAAGCTCCAGGGGAGCCGGGGCAGGCCGGTCCAGAGCAGGCGGCTTTGCTCGGGGTCGGAGGCGAATTGCAGCATCGGCCAGGCGGCGGTGTCGGCACTTGCGACGAGGGTCGGCAAGACGACCGCGCCGGGAGGGAGGCTTAGGGAGGTGGGGCTGGCCTGGCCTGGGGCGATCGCGACGGGCCGGGGGTCGAGCACCGGCAAGAGCTTGCGGGCGGTCTCGTGGCCCGGAAGGGTCGGCCAGAAGCGGGGGCCAGGGCTCAGGATCAAGGTGCCCCCCCGCTCGGAAACGTACGACTCGAGGCGAGCCCAGGTGCCGGGGGGTAGGTCGGCCGGGTCGACGTCGCCGAGGACGATGACGTCGAAGGTGCCGAGCGGGTCGGTGAGGTCGCGCGCGGAGCCAGCCTCGGGCTCGGGCCGGGGGGGGAGCGTGGTGCCGTAGGTGTTGTGAGAGGAGACGCCGGTGGCTTCGGGCTGGTGGAAGACGACGGCCTCGACCTTGACTTGCGGGTCGCGGGTCAGGGCGTTGCGGAGGTAACGGAACTCCCAACGGGCTTCGCCATCCACGAGCAGGACGGCCGCCTTGTCCTCGGACACCTGGACCGAGACGGTGCGGCGATCGTTGTCGGGCCGGACGTCGCCGTCGAGCGGCCTGATGGCGATCGTCATCGGGACGGTGCCTGACTCGGTCATCGGCACGGTGAAGTTGACGACCGGCCGAGCGCTCACCGCGGTTTCGTCGGGAGCGCGGACCCGTCGCTCCAAGGGGGCTGCGCCGGGGCGTTCGAGCGTGACGACGACCTCGCGTCCCGCGTAGCCGTCAAGCTTCAAGGTTGCCTCGATGCTGGCGACGTCTCCCTTGTACACTCCCTCGGGAGCGCGGACCGTCGCGACGGCCGCATCGCGCGGGGGGGCCGTTGCGCCGATCAAGATCGGGTAGACCGGAATGCCGCGGGCCGCCAGGCGGTCGACCGTCGCGGCCGAGTCCCCCGGCCCGTTCTGCCGGCCGTCGGTCAGCAGGACGATCCCGAGCACTGGGGCTTCGCCGTCCTGGAGTGCCCCGGCCAGAACGGGTTGCCAGTCGGTCGACGAGGTGGCCGGGTCGTCGGGCTTGCCTGGTTGCTTGAGCGTTGCGGCCAGGGCAGGCAAGGTCGCTGGCGCGGACTCACGGGCGAAGGCGACGGCCTCGACCTGGTGCGCGGCCTCGATCTGCTCGATCGGCGATCCCTTCCGTTCCAGGAGTCGCCGGGCGATCTCCCTGCGCGAGAGCTTTTCGACCGACTCGCCCGGGCTCATCCGCAAGGTCTTGGTCAAGCGCTCGCGGTCCTTGGCCGGCCGGTCCGGGTCGGTCGTCGCCATGCTCTCCGACACGTCGACGGCGACGATCACCCGCCCCTTGGTTGTTTCACGATAGGAGTGCGATGCGATCGGCTCGAAGAGGGCGAGGACCAGGACGGCCGCCGCAGTGAGCCGCAAGCCGAGCAGGCCGAGCCCCGTTCGCCGTGAGACGAGCCGCCGCTCCTCGCGATAGAGCACAAACAGCAAGACCAGGGCGGCCCCTCCGGCGGCGACCCAGAGCCAGCCCAGGCTTGCCCCCGCCAGCAGGAGCCGCCGAGTCCCGAACAGGTCAAGCACCATTGTGACCGACCCCCTGGCTACGGACGAGGCGGCGGGTCAGGTAGACTTCGAGGCAGAGGCCGGCGAGCGCCGCGAGGATCAGGCCACGCCAGGCTTCGTGGCGGGCTCCGTGCTCGGCTTCGAGAAGGCGGGACGTGAGCCGGGCGGGGTTAGGCTCAAAGACGAGCGGCCAACCCTTGGCGAGCGTCGCCGCCTCGGCCGGCTCGAGGGGAGACGGGTCGGCCTCGTGTCCGTCGGCGACGACCGAGGCAAAGGCGAAGCCGCCGGGCGGGTCGGGGAGGGTCAGGCGATAGACCCCGGCCTCATTCGTATCATCGAACCGGACACGGGCGGAACCCCCTGCGCGGATGATGGGCAGGCTGACTGTGGTCCCCGCCGGCGTCTGGAGTGCCAGGGCTGCGAGATCGACCGGAGGGGATGGGTCGAGGTCGAGGACCCAGGGCTCGCCCGGATGAAGCGTGCGCGGTTCCCGACCGCCGGCCAGGTGGAAGATCCACTCGTGGACCAAGGGGACGAAATCAGGGTTGACCGGCAGGGTGCCGGTCTCGGCGTCGAGGGGGGTCGCCAGCAGGATCACCCTGGCCTGGCCCTGGGGACGCTCGACGACCCAGGGGTCGCCCGTGTCGAACCGGGCAGAGACCGAAGCCCCCGGCGCGGGGGTCAGCAGTCGATAAGCGAAGAGGTTGGCCTCGGCCAAGGGGGGTGTCTCTCCTTGGCCGAATGGCCCCATCACCGGGCCGGCGAACGTCCGGGGGGCGGGGTGGGCCAGCGTGGTTCGCGAGCCCGGCTCCCCCTTGAGGTCCCCGAGCCGTGCCGGGATCCAGGGCTGGGTGTTGAAAGCATCAAGATCGGTCCGGTCACCGGGGGCGACGAGCAGGCCGCCGCCCGCGTTGAGGAAGCGGCCGACGGCGGCTGCCTGCTCCGGGGAGAGTCGCTCGACGTTCGCCAGGACGGCCACGCGCTGCCCTTTCAGAGAGTCGGGAGTCATGGTGTCGAGCGTCACCGTCTGCGCCTGGACCAAAGGGGTGTCGTCGCCGGTCGGAGCGAGGGCCGCGCGGAGGAAGTCGGTCTCGCCGTCGAGCGGCTCGAGGCCGGGTTCGCCATCGACGAGCAGGACGGGGAGGGCGGAGGCGACCTCGATGGGGATGGCCGACTCGTCGTCGGCAGCCAGGGCGTCGTCACCACCGACGAGCCGGACGGCAAGCAGGTGGGCGCCGGGGGTCGCGAGCGTGGTCCGGAACGAGAGCCGGGTCTTGCCGCCGGCCGGGATCGGCCCGGCTGCTTGCCCCGTGCCGGGGACGAGGCGGCCGTCGACGAGGAGCTCCGCAGTGCGGGTCAAGGGGCCTGGACCGGCGTTGGCGAGCGTGGTCGAGACCACGACCGGCAAGCCTGGCGTGACCAGGGGCCGGGAGACCGAGAGCGGGCCGACCGAGCCGTTGGGAGCCTCGGACGCGATCCCCGCTCCGAAGGGGATCGACCAGACACGAGGGGGGACCGGGAGCCGCCCTCGGAGGTCGCGGAGCAGGGCCCAGCGCCCCGATTCGCCGGGTCTCCAGGCGAACCGTTGGCCGTCGGTCAAGACGATCACGTCGCGCCTCGGATTGCCGGTTCGCTCGAGGATTCGGAACGCCTCGGCCAGAGCGGTCGGCAGGTCGCTGGCGCCTCGCCCCGTTTTGAGGCCCGCCAGCGCGGCGTCGATCTTGGCCTGGTCGAAGCGGGGTGGGTCGACCAGGCCGCGAACGCGGTCGCCGGCAACCAGGACGGCCACCGAGTCCCCCGGCCGCAGCCGGGTCACGAAGGTGCGGGCCCACTGGATAGCCAGGTCGTGCGGGGTCGAACCCTTCAGCGTGCGGCCCATGCTCGCCGAACCATCGATGACGAGGACGACGTCGCGGGGAGGGGCTGACGTGCCGAACCCTCCACCGACGGCCGACGCACCCGACCAGAAGGGGCGTGCCAGGGCCAGGGCCACGAGCGCCAGGAGGGCCATTCGGGCAAGCATCAGCAGCAGTTCGGTCAGCCGGAGCCTCTGGCGGTCGCGTTGGCCGAGGTCGAGGAACTGCATCGCCCCCCAGTCCACCACCGGCTCGCGGCGGCGGTTCAGGAGGTGGATGACCACCGGAACTGCCGCGCCGAGCAGGCCCAGGAGCATCGCGGCATTGAGGACCCCTCCGCTCACGAGCGTCCGCTCCCTCGCCGCGAGCGCGACGACAAGTAGTCGAGCAGCGTCGTTTCGACGGTCAGAGCGGTCGACGCCTCGTGATAGTCGGCATTCATCGCCCGCACGCGCTCCTTCAAGGTCGTGCGGAAGGCGTTGAACCGCTCCAGGTAGGTCGCGCGGAGCGAGGCCGGATCGACCCGAAGCGTGTGGTCAAGCCGCTCGAGGTTGCGGAACCGCGCTGGGCGGCGGAACGGAAACTCTGCCTCCTCGGGGGCGAGCGTGTGGAAGAAGAGGACTTCGTGGTGGCGATGCCGCAGGTGCCGAAGCGCCTCGGTCAAAGGGTCGATGGCGTCGAACCCATCGGAGAGGATCACGATCAGACCCCGGCGGCGGATCCGCTCGGCCAGGGTGTTGAGGATGCCGCTCAACGGGGTCTCGCCGCCGGTGTTCGTCTTTTCCAGCACGTTGCAGACGACCGAGAAATGGCCGGGGGCCGAGCGGGCCGGGATCATCGCCCGGACCGTGCTGTCGAAGGTGACTAGCCCCACGGCGTCGCGCTGACTGATCATCAAGTAGGCGAGTGCTGCGGCGAGCCGCCGCGCGTGCTCGAACTTCGAGATTGTTCGCCCGGCGTAAGCCATGCTCCCCGACGAGTCGACGACGAGATAAGCCTTGAGGTTCGTCTCCTCCTCGTATTCCTTGACGTAATAGCGGTCGCTTTTGCCGAACGCTCGCCAGTCGATGTGCCGAATCTCGTCCCCAGGCCCATACTGGCGGTGCTCGGCGAACTCGACCGAAAACCCTTTGAACGGGCTGCGGTGCAACCCTGACATGACCCCCTCGACCACTAGCCGAGCGATCAACTCGAGCCGGCCGAAGCGGGCGAGCGCCGTAGGGTCGATCCCCGCGAGTTCGGGATCCGGGTCTTGAGGGCTGGCGGGCATCGGCAACGGAAGGCCCCATGTCAAAGGGAGAACAGGCAGAATTTAGTCAACAAATAATAAAAAATAAAATTCGCATTTATTTGTGTTTTGTTGTTTTGATGATTCGTGTCCTTCGTGTAATTCGTGGTTAAAGTCTTGAATTCCTCTCGACTGCGCGTTCCGGAGGAGCAGCAATGTCTTGCAAGAGTTGTTCAATCACCTTGTCGGAGTCGATCCCGTCGGCCTCGGCGTGAAACGTCGTGACGATCCGATGGCGGAGGACGGGCTTGGCCACGTGCCGGATATCGGCGATCCCCGCGTGGAGCCGTCCCTGGAGCACGGCTCGGGCCTTGGCGGCGAGGATCAACGACTGGCCGGCTCGTGGCCCTGCGCCCCACGAGACGCATCTGCGAACCATGACCGACGCCTCGGGCTCGTTCGGCCGGCTCGCCCGGACCAGGTCGCGGGCGTAGATGAAGACATGCTCGGGGACCGGTACTCGCCGAACCAGATGCTGTAAGGCGACAATCTGCTCGGCCGAGAGGGTGACTGCCGTCTCCTGGGTTTCGTCGCCGGTCGTGCGGCGGAGGATCTCGAGCTCTTCGGCGGCGGTCGGGTAGGGGACCGTCACGTTGAGCATGAACCGGTCGAGTTGGGCCTCGGGGAGCGGGTAGGTCCCCTCCTGCTCGATCGGGTTCTGGGTGGCCAGGACGAAGAAGGGGTTGGGGAGCGGGTAGCTCGACCCTCCTGCCGTGACGTGCCGCTCCTGCATTGCTTCCAGGAGTGCGGCCTGCGTCTTGGGCGGGGTTCGGTTGATCTCGTCGGCCAGCACGATGTTGGCGAAGATCGGGCCGGCGATGAACGAGAATCGGCGCCGGCCGGTCTCGGGGTCGTCCTGGAGGATGTCGGTCCCGGTGATGTCCGACGGCATCATGTCGGGGGTGAACTGGATCCGCCGGAACGACAGGCTCAAGATCCGCGCGACCGTGCTGACGAGCAGGGTCTTGGCCAGCCCCGGCACCCCCACGAGCAAGACGTGACCGCGGGCGAAGAACCCGGTCAGCAACTCGTCGATCACGTGGTCCTGGCCGATGATCACCTTGCCGATCTCGGCCCGGAGCCGGCGGTAGTCCTCCCCCAACGCAGCGACGGCCGCAACCTCATCGCGGGACGGCTCGGGTCGGTCGGTCGTCGTCATCATGGGCAGGCGGTGCTCCGCTCGGGTGTCGGTCAATCGGTCTGCTCTTCGAAGAGCAGGGCCAGGGGAAGGTGGAAGCCGGGCAAGAGTGGGGCGCCGTCGAGGGTGTTGCCGACTCGAAGGATCTTGACCTCGTTCGGTGACTCATAGACGTAGACGGCGCGTGCCTTCGGGTAGACGACCCAGACGTGCTGCACTCCCGCTCGGAAGTATTCGTCAACCTTGGCGATGATCTCATTGCCCGTATTCGTAGGGCTGTTCACCTCAATGGCGAGGTTGGGGACAACGTCCCAGGCGGCCGTCTGGGGGGCGTTGCGATTGTAAGGCCAGCGGGCATCCGAGACGAATGCCACATCGGGCCGACGCTGGAGGTTCAGGTCGCGATCGATCAGGAAGAGGACTTCGCCTACGACCTTACCCAGCTTGTGGCTCTTGACGAAGGGGAGGAGATAGGCCACGAGCAGAGAGGCAAGCTCCCCTTCATACGCTCCCATCGCCGCTTTCTCCACGACCTGCCCATCGACCACTTCGTAAAGGGTGTCGCCGTTGGCCGGAGGGGCCGGCGCAATGTTGGATCGCGGTGGAGTTACAGTCGCCATGGAGTTCCCTCCTCTGCTCCTCGCGAGATGCGGATCATGCCGTGATTTTGAGTGTCAATCGGCCTGCTCCTCGAAGAGCAGGGCCAGGGGAAGGTGGAAGCCGGGCAAGAGTGGGGCGCCGTCGAGGGTGTTGTCGACTCGAAGGATCTTGACCTCGTTCGGTGACTCATAGACGTAGACGGCGCGTGCCTTCGGGTAGACGACCCAGACGCGCTGGACGCCCGCTCGGAAGTATTCGTCAACCTTGGCCATGATCTCGTCGGCCGTGTTCGTGGGGCTGACGACCTCAATGGCGAGGTCGGGGACAACGTCCCAGGCCGCCTCATGGGGAACCTGGCGTCCGCGTGGCCATCGATCGTGCGAGACGAACGCCACGTCGGGCCGGCGCTGAAGGTCGTTATCGAGCCGGAAGAGCATCTCGACCACGACTCTGCCGCGTTTGTGCGCTGTTGTGAAGGCGCCCATCGCTTGCGCCAGTAACGAAGCGAGCCAGGTCGGGTAAGCTCCCATCGCCGCTTTCTCCACGACCTGTCCATCGACCACTTCGTAAAGGGTGTCGCTGTTGGCCGGAGGGGCCGGCGCAACGTCGGGTCGCGGTGGGGTTACGGTCGCCATGGGGTTCCTCCGCTTCGCGAAACTCGCGGACCATTCCACGCACATTGTACCAGCACGGCCGAGCAGGGGGTATTCGGCCTGCTTTTCAATGCGGGCGAGCGAGAACCGCACTCAAGAGAAGCACCTGGCCCGGCCCTATTGCTCCGCCGCCGATCTCCTTCCTCGTTACTTATCTCGTGTCACGACGAACCGGTCGACTTCTTCTCCCGTAGCGGTGATCTGCCGTACGGTTAGCGTTGTGGCGTCAACGTCGACGACCGTCAGCGAATGGGTGTTGGAGACGAACCGGGCGGTGAACTCCTGGAGGGAGGCGTTGTTGCCGTTCTGGTGCGAGTCGTAGAGCCGAGCGCCGCCGGCGCCTGTGACGAGGTAGATGACGCCGTCGGGGCGGGTCCTTGTTTTGCCGTCAAAGAGAGTGTCGAGCGTCCAGCGCCCGTTGACGCGTCCCAGCTTCTCGATCGGTCGGCCGTCGGGTCCGCGTTGCGGGACGAAGCGAAGCGGGTACGAACGCTGATAATTATGAATGTGGCCGCTGAAAACGATGTCGACCCGATACTTCTCCAAAATCTCCGCCAGGATTCGCGTCTGCTGCTCGTCGCCGTGAGAGATGGACGAGTGGAACGGGGGCTGGTGGAATGCGACAAACCGCCAGGGGGCATCCTGGGCCGCAGCGAGGTCGGCCTCGAGCCAGGCGCGAAGCGTGGGGTCGTTCCAGTCGGTGTAGAGGTTGGTGTCGAGGACGGTCCAGTGGGCGTCGCCGTAGTCGAAGGCGTAGTTTGCCATCTTCGGATAGGCGGGGCCGGCGAGGTCGAGGAAGGCTTGACTGTGCGCCTCGGTGGCGTTGAGGACCGGGGTGTTGCGGGCACCCGCCGTGGCGAGCGGCCCGTTCAGGGGCATCGACCAGACCAGGAAGTAGGCGAGTGCGTCGGGATAGACGTCGATATTGCGTTCGAGCAGGTCGTGGTTGCCGGGGGCCACCAGCATGGGCGTCGAGCGCAAGAGGGGGGCGCCGGTCGACGGCCCGAGGAGGTCGCTGTTGTAGATCGGGAAGAACTTGTCGAGGTATTCGGAGAGCCGCCCCTTGGAGTAGACCAGGTCGCCCGCGACCATCACGAAATCAGGGCGGGCCAGGGCCGTGCGGTAGGCGATCGCCATCTGCTCATAGCTATTCGCGCCTCCGTCGCCGAAGGCCACGAACCGGTGCGGCTGCCCGGCCCCCTTGCGCGCTCGGGCCGTCGCCTGGAACAAGGTTGTGTCGTTGCACTTCACTCGGTAGGCGAACTCGGCCCCCGGGGCCAACTCGCCGATCGTTGTTTGATAGAACCGACGCGGGCCGGCAGTCTGCCGCGAATCGCGCTGCCAGGTCGGCTTTGCGGCCTCCCTCCAGGCTGCGCCAGGAACATCCCTGGCTTCTACCCTCCACTTCGCGTCACGATCCTCGGCTTGCCAGAGGATCGCCAGACTCTCGGTTGCCCCTGCCCGAGGCGCGTCGCCCAGTTGCACGTATGGGGCGACCAAAAAGCCTCCCCCTGCAACGCGCGGGTGATAGAGCAGTCCGTCCTGCCCGAACAGCAGTCGCCAGGTCTCGACCCCACCCCCCACCAGGCAAGCCAGGACGACGATCGCGAGTAACCTACGTCTACGACGGACATCCATGAAAGCCTCAAGCGGGGATCAGACGACCGGGAATTAGGGGGGTGGAAGGCGATCGACGTCGCGGTCGATCCCCCGAAATGTCGTAACAAACGGGGTGCTGTTCAACAATGCGCAATGTTCTTGATCGTCTGCAAGAGCCTTGGTTAGGACACTGGCCATTCTGGTTTTCCCTGGGACCGCGGGCGCCCCACCCGCAATTCAATTGTTTAAATCAATTGAATCGAATTCCAAGAGCGGGCGGATCGGCGGCGGTCCCAGGGAAAACTGAAATGGAAAGACCGTTTCAGCCTTGAACGGCTTTCTTCGCGACGGGGGGTGGGTTTGCCGCCGGCTCGGACCCTAACGGGCGCGCGATGGCGATGCCCAGGCCGATCTCGTTGGCGGCATCATAGGCGAGGACCGCGTTCCGATGCGGGGTCGCGAAGTCGGCCGAGAGGAGCATGGCTTTGCGTCCCGTTTTCTCCCGGGCGTCCCGGAGCCGCTCGATCAGGCCCGCCATGTCGGCCCTGACCGGCTCGCGATCGATTTTCATCAAACCGGCCGGGTCGATCTCAACTAAAATATAATCATCCTTCAGCTCGTCGAGGGAACGCGAGTGCCCCTGAGCGGCTGCGGCGGCGGGACTGTCGGGGTTCGGCTTGGGGACTTCGAGGCTCTTGTAGAGCACGGTTGTCGCCGTCACCAGGAAGAACAGGACGAGTTGGAAGGCCACGTCGACCATCGCCGCGAGATCCAACTCCTCGACCGTCTCGGCCGACCCGCGCGTCAAGGTGAACTCGGCAATCGCCTCGTCTTCCTCCTGAGGGTCGTACTCTTCCTCCTCTTCGCCTTCGTTTTCATCATCCTCGCCCCTGCCGACCGGCAAGGCGATGAGACTGTCATCCTCGCCGGGGATCTCGAGGTCGTCGTCGCTGAACTGTTCTTCGCTGGCGACCGGTAAGGCGACCTGGCTGTCGTCGTCGAGGTCATCGAAGTCCGGGATGTCGAACTCGTTTTCGTCGGCGAAGGGGTCGCTGGCCCTGTTCGTGTCCTCGTCGTGGGCGACGGGCAAGGCGACCTGGCTGTCGTCGTCGAGGATTTCGAAGTCGTCGAACTCGGGTGCGTCGAACCCCTTTTCGTCTGCGACGGAGTCGCTGGCCTGGTTGTTGCTCTCGCTCTCGTCAAAATCGGAGGCGAAGCCGACCGAGGGAAGGGCAGGGGGAGGCGTTTCGACTTCGACCTCAACCTCGGGTGCGGGATCGTCAACAGGGATGAGCAAGGCGGGAAAGTCGGCCAGTCTGACCCAGGCCACGGTGGTGCCGGCGGGACGGATCAGGTCGTCGTCGCGGAGGTCACCCTGCGCCAGGGCTTGGCGGACGGCCTCGATCGTCAGCGAGCGCTCAACCTCCAACCGATCGCCGTGGAAGACATCCCAGGTCGCCAATTTCGCTCTCTCCCTCTCGAGTCAAATCGATTTGATTCGATTCAGCGTTCTGCTTCCTGGACACCGATGTGGAGTGTGATCCCCTCGACCTCGCTGACGGCGCCGGCCACTTTGAGGACCTCGCCGTGGGGGACACCGCCATCGGCCTGGAGGACGACCTTGCGGCGGCCTTCCTTGATTCCGTCGGCCACGGCCTTACGGGCTTGTTCCATGGTTGCGGCCGTCCCCTCGCCGTTCCCCAGAAGGAGCTTCGGCTCTGCGCCGGGGGCCTCGGGTTTGAGGAGTGTCAAGAAAGTTGCGGTCGACTCTTCGACCCCCACTCCGTGCCGCGCGATCGGGACTTCCACCTTCTCTCCGCCGGTCATTTGCACCGAGAAGAGCATGAACGTCATGAGTTGGAAAACGACGTCGACCATCGGAGTCATGTCGATGTGCTCGTCGCGTTCTTCGCTGCCTTGTCGGCGGAGAAGCATAGATGTTAACCAGTGAGGAATGAAAGAAGGCCGATCGGTTTCCTCAGCGGGGCAGGACCGCGCGAACGGTTCCCGAGCGTGAGCTTGGCGAATTGCGCTGGCCTTGATTCTCGAGTTGTTCGAGGATTTCCAGGAAGTCTTGAAGCTGGCGTTCGGTACGGTCGCGGAGGCGGCGGAGCTTGGCGTGGATGTCGTTGCCCAGAATCATCATCGGGGTGGCGATGAGCAGGCCTGCGCCGGTGGCCCAGAGCGCCAGGCTAATGTCGTTGGCCAGGTCGGTCGGGTTTACCTTCTCGGAGCCGCCGATCCGGCCGAAGGCTCCGATCATGCTGGCGACGGTTCCCAGCAAGCCGAGCAACGGGCCCATCCGCACGATGGTGGAGATCGTGGCCAGGCGGTTTTCCATGCCGGCGATCACTTCGGTGTGGAACTCCATGACCAGAAGCTGTTTAATCTTGGCGATGCCTTTGCTCCGGTTCTTGAGGGCGACCGCCATCAATTGTGCCAAGGCGGTATGCCAGTACGGTGGGCCTTGACAGACCGCGATGGCGGCGTCGGATTTGCCGCCCAGGCCCAACTCGCGGACTTGCTGGAGCAAGGCCTCCGGTTCGGCGATCGATTTTTTGTTGAGGCTGCGATAAAGCAGGATCGCGTTGTAGACACCCCAGACGGCGAGCAGAGCGAGTGCTCCGTAGATGACGTAGCCGAAGGTGTCGATGATTTGCGTGACTTGCATGGACGGGTCTCGGTCGGTCGATCGGTTCGGACGAGCTGACGGTTGACCGCAAGGAAAACAAGGGTCGGGGGCGTCCCAAACTTGGGAGCTCGACCATAGTTATTATTCCGTGGTTATGATGGGTCGTGCAAGGGCGCCGGCTTGACTCCATGCCAATGGCTTGCCAGCCGGGTCTCGGCGCGCGACAATGCGTCGGAAGGGTCTGCCGATCGATCGCGACACAGATTCGCCGTTGTCCCTCTGAGTTTTTGCCCATGCCGCGTACCGTGCTGATCGTCGACGATGAGCGCGACACCAACGACATCCTGGCCAGTTTGGTCCGGGCCCGCGACTTCGAGCCTGTCCAACTGTTTGGGGGGTCCCAAGTCGCGGCCGCCGTTCGCGACCATGCGCCCAGTCTCGTCTTGCTCGACCTGATGCTTCCTGACATCGACGGGTTCGCGGTTTGCGACCAGTTGAAACGGGATCGCGAGACGAACCTGATCCCGATCATCATGGTCACCGCGCTCCACGATGCCGGTTATCGCGCGGCGGGGGTCCGTGTCGGCGCCAACGGCTACCTGACCAAGCCGTTCACTCCCGATCAATTGTTCGAGGAGATTGATAAGGCCTTGGCCTGGCGGCACGAGCACCAGACGCGAGGCACCCACGGCGAGATCAACTTCAACATTCGGAGCGAGGCCACCTACCTCCAGCAGGCTAACGACATGTTGGCCGACCTGTTCGCGCACACTCCGCTGAACGAGCGGCAGATCAAGGATCTGAAGCAGGTTGTTCTGGAGATGGGGGGCAATGCGATCGAGTGGGGGCATCGCAAGAATGCGGAATTGGTGCTGCTGATCACCTACCGCATCGATCCGGAAGCTGTGACCCTGATCATCCACGACCAAGGGCCCGGCTTCAACCCGTCTCAGGTTCCCCACGCCGCCTCGGACGAAGACCCGATCGGACACCTCGACGTCCGCAACGAACTGGGGATTCGCGAGGGGGGCTTCGGGATCATGCTCGCTAAAGGACTCGTCGATGAGTTCCGCTATAACGACAAGGGCAACGAGGTCACTCTGATCAAGCGGTTCGAGAAGCCATAATCCCCCCTTGATTCCTCATCATCCTGCAACGGTAGGTTCCCTGGGACTGTGGGCGACCCGCCCGCATTCCGGGGGGCGTCGGCAAGGCTGACTCTCTGTCCTGCGAGAACCGCCTTGAGGCTCAAGCGTTGTCCGGCGTGATCACTCCTTTTTTTGTCGGATTGGCTTACGCAAGCGTCTCGTGCCTGAACAATGATCGTTCTTCTTGGACTTCTCCGGCCAAGAATCCCAATGAGACGCTAAGGGCCGATCCCGTCGATGCGTCGGCCTCACGCTCAAAATTTTTTTTCGCGGAACGAGTGGGCGGATGGTCCTTCAAAGCGGATTGCCACCGAGTGGTTCCCAGCCGCCACCCTTGATGATCGCTTGGCCTCTGATCCACCCGAACCAATCGCTCCAGATTAGGGAAGATTGTCATGACGCCTCCGCGCGCTCGCCGTTCCGCACGACGCAAGGCACGGCCTGCCGGGTTCACGTTGATTGAGCTATTGGTGGTGATCTCCATCATCGCCGTCCTGATCGCGCTGTTGCTGCCGGCCGTCCAGGCGGCCCGCGAGGCGGCTCGGCGGGCTCAGTGCGTCAACAACATGAAGCAGATGGGAATCGCCCTGCACAACTATCACGACGTGATGGGCGCGTTTCCGCCTCCCCGGCTCTACACGGGGAGCTGCACCGCCAAGAACGGGCCGAGAGATCCGGTGCCAGGCCAGGTGCTCAACACCACTGGTTTCACCATGTTGTTGGGCCAGATGGAGCAGATGGCCATGTCCAACGCATACAACTTCAGCCATCCCTCGTGCGAGGCAATGAACCCGAGTGGGGTGAACAACGTCATTCTGGGAAGTTGCTATGCGAACACGACCGTCGTCGGCACGAAGATCGCAACGTTTCAGTGCCCCTCGGATGAAGAGATGCCCGTGGACAATGCCCCCACGGCCGGCAACTACATGCGGGTGAACGCGAGGCGGAGCAACTACAAGTTCTGCGTCTCGATTTATAGCGACTCGTATTGCGCCGCGACGGCTAACTCACCTGCCCCGAATACCCGCGCCCTGTTCTACACCGACCTGTCCACCAGCCTGAGTCAGATCAGTGACGGCTCCAGCAACACGGCCGCCATCGGCGAGTCGTTCCAGCGGACGGTCAGCACGAGTTGGGGAACCTGGTGGGGAGCCGGTAACTACACCTCGGTTCATGGCCTCGTCGTGCCGCCGTCCGTTGCCAGTTACCCCCAATACCTGCCCAACGGAAAAAACATCACGACGGCGCCGGCCTCCAATCCCCAGGATCTGCCGTACGCGTGGACCCTGGGGAGCAAGCATCCAGCGGGGATGAACATGCTCTTTGGCGATGGGAGCGTTCGATTCATCAAGGATTCGATCAACCCGGGGACCTGGTTTGCGATCCAGACGATCGCCGGGGGCGAGATCATCAGCGCCGACGCGTTTTGAGCGGGCCCGAGTTCGAAAAAAAATCACAGGCGAGGTCATTGGCCCTCGCCTGTGATTCGTCATTCGCTCATGGACGTACGCGTCGGGTTCACTTCAGGCCGTAACGTGCGGTCGAACCGAGCTCTTCTTCGATGCGCAGGAGCTGGTTGTACTTGGCGATCCGGTCCGAGCGCGAGGCGCTGCCGGTCTTGATCTGGCCGGCGTTGGTGGCGACGGCGATGTCGGCGATCGTCGAGTCCTCAGTCTCACCTGAACGGTGGCTGATGACGGCCGAGTAGCGGTTCCGCTGGGCGAGCTTGACGGCGTCGAGGGTTTCGGTCAGCGTGCCGATCTGGTTGACCTTGACCAGGATGCTGTTGGCGACGCCGCCGTCGATCCCGAACTGGAGCCGCTTGGTGTTGGTGACGAAGAGGTCGTCGCCCACGAGCTGGACGTCTTTGCCCACAGCTTCGGTCAGGAGCTTCCAGCCGTGCCAGTCGTCTTCGGAGCAGCCGTCCTCGATCGACTTGATCGGGTACTGGCGGACCCAGGAGGCGAGGAACTCGACCATTTGCTCGGGGGTCTTCTTGGGCTCTTTCTCGTTCTCGAGCGTGTAGACCCCGTTCTTGAAGAACTCGGTGGAGGCGACGTCGAGGGCGAGGAAGACGTCGGTGCCCGCCTTGTAGCCGGCCTTGTCGATCGCCTGGAGGATGACCTCGATGGCCTCTTCGTTGCTCTTGAGGTTGGGGGCGAATCCGCCTTCGTCGCCGACGGAGGTGTTCAGGCCCTTGGCCTTGAGGACGGCCTTGAGGCTATGGAAGATCTCGGCCCCGCAGCGCAACGCCTCGCGGAAGCTGGCCGCGCCGGTGGGCATGACCATGAATTCCTGGACGTCGACGTTGTTGTCGGCATGCGCGCCGCCGTTGAGGATATTCATCATCGGCACGGGCAGGACGCGAGCGTCGACCCCGCCGAGGTAGCGGTAGAGCGGCAGCCCGTGGGCCTTGGCGGCCGCCTTGGCGGTGGCCATCGAGACCCCTAGGATCGCATTGGCACCGAGCTTACCCTTGTTATCGGTGCCGTCGGCGGCGAGCAAGGCGGCGTCGAGGCCTGACTGGTCGCCGGCGTCTCGGCCGATGACCGCCTTGGCCAGCTCGGTGTTGACGTTGGCGACGGCCTGGGTGACCCCCTTGCCGAGGTAGCGATTCTTGTCGCCATCGCGGAGCTCGACGGCCTCGTGGGCGCCGGTGCTGGCTCCTGAGGGAACGGCGGCGCGACCGAGTGTTCCGTCGGCCAGGATCACATCGACCTCGACGGTGGGATTGCCGCGGCTGTCCAGGATCTCGCGACCGCGGACGGCGGCGATCGGGGCGGGGTGCGTGCTCATCGTTGCGTCAGAACTCCTCAACAAAGATAAGGAACGGGACGGGCGGAGGTCGATTGATCCAAAAAAAAAGGGGACGTCGCCACCGGGAACTTTCCCGTCGCACCTGCCAAAGCTCGGCTCCATGTGGCCGGTTCCGGCATGGTGGGGCGACGATTTACCCCTCTTCGTATCAATTTCTCAGGCCCGAGGTCAAGCCAGGCCGGCGGGAGCCGGCCTGGCGAGCGGTCGGGAGACCGAAGAAAAAGGTCAAGCGCGTGGCGGCCCCACCCCGCATGATTGTGCGGGCAGGTTAGGAGCAAGCTCCTAGAAGATGGGGTGGAGACCGCCGCGCGTTGAGGCCTCACGGTGCCAGTTCTTGAGGACACTCACCTGACGGAGGAGAGCGCACGGGCTGTGACCCTTTTCGGGTTGGGTCATGGCCCTTGCGCTCTCCTTTGGGACACTTGCTTGCCCGAACCTGGCTCGTCGCCAGGTGACCGTTCCGGTCGGCGGCGATTGGCATCGCCACCCCCGGGCCATTAGGTTATCGGCGCGAGACCCGGCCGGCTTGACCCCCAGAACGATTCAACAATGGTCGGGGTCTGCAACCCGCAACAGCGGTACAACGTACTTCCTGAGAAAGGCCGGATTGTCCGGCCCAACGTGACCCCCGAGATAGCCGGTCCTTGCCATGGCCGGGGTCCAGCGGATCTGGCGGAGTTTGGCATACTGGAGCCGCTTCGCTTCGTCCCGAGGTTCCCGCATGCGGAACCCGACCAGCCCCGCGCTGACCGACTTGATCCGGTCGATCGTGCCGAAGATCCGCGTCCCCAACCCCAGGACGATGACGTCGAGGGGGGACCAGAAGACGACCATCTCGCGTCTGACGGCGCGAAGGGCCTGCGACAGGTCGTAGCTCGGCGAGAGTGCCGGGGAGAGCAGGACGGCTGCTTCCACGGCCCCCTCGGGCAGGTGCTCGAGCGCCTTGACCACTAGCCCCGTCCCCCCTGACTTGCCGACCAGGAAGACGGGGGCGCCTGGCACTCGCTCGCGGAAGGCGGCCACCTCGGCGGCGATCTCGCAGGCTCGGGAGTCGCGGTTGCGGACATTGGTCAGGTCGGCGTGCCAGCGACCGAAGCCGTGCCCCCAGGTCACGACCCGCACACTGTGCTTCACCCCCAGCGATCCCATCACGTATCGCAGGGCCGTGCCGCACAGGTCCAGCCCGCCCACACCGTCGGCGACCAGCACCAGGCCTTGGCCTTCGTGCTCTGCCGAGAGGTCAGGCGGCTCGCCGTACCAGGACCGGAAGGCCCCTTTCACCAGGGTCGAATATAGCATTTCCGTACAAGGGATCTGAGTGAATCCGGGCACTCGGTGCCAAACCCATTTGGCGATTGATTCCTCAACCAAGTCTATGACTCGGCCGTGCTCAAGGCCAGCCCCGGGGCTTGTCGCGGGAGAGAGTGGCTTCGCTTGCGGGGGCATTGGGGTTTGCCAAGAGCATGAGGAAAATACGGCCGGGCCGGCCGTGCTCCTTGGAAAACGGCCGGGTGGGTTATCGCTCACAACTTGGTCTACTGGCCCCGTTTGTACTTCAGGAAAATGTCGCCGGACCCATCCTCAGAGATGAACGTTGTAGGACGCTTGCCTTTGGTTCCGATGCAGATCTCCAGCACGCCAGCCTTCTCGTCGAGCTTGTAGATGCCGGGAAAGGTCTGGTCGCGGTCCTTGCCATCGAGGTTCCAAGTGTTGATCGCTTTCTTGGGAGACCTGCTCTCATCTAGTGTGACGAGGCAGTGGAGGATCGGATTTCCGGATTCGCTTATCGTGAGATGATTGCGTTCGAATAGTGCTGTTGCATTTTTGCCGCTCAGATCGACCTTTTTATTGTTCTGATAACGGGTGATGCAGATCCAATTTCCCTGGATGCTGTCGAGGTCGGCGGCTCGAACCAGGCACGGCGAGACGGCCATGGCGAACGTAGCAAAGAAGAAGAGTCTTCGCATGAAAGAGTCCTTGTTCATTTGTGGTGTTGTTTTGAGCCGAGTCGTCATTGTTTCTTTTCTGTGTTATTGAAGTCAAGCGTCTGGTTGTTTTTTTGCGATTCCAAGAAAGTCATGACGGTATCCCACTCGACTTGCAGTAGTCAGAGGGGGGCGATCGAGGTCAGGGAATCGGCGACATGGCGAATAGTCGAGACGATAAACTCCTCGGGCAGATTGAACGGCTCTTTGATCGGGGAGCCGTTGCGAGTCTTTCGGATGAACAAATTCTCGAACGGTTCGCGATCCATCACGACGGGGCTGCGTTCCGGGCGCTCGTCGCCCGCCACGGCTCGACGGTTCTGGCGGTCTGTCGGCGGTTCCTCCGCGATCCGAACGACGTCGAGGATGCGTTCCAGGCCACCTTTGTGATCCTGGTCCGCAAGGCAGGGGGGCTCCGGGATCGGGAGGCGCTTGGCCCCTGGCTTTACGGCGTCGCCTACCGAGTCGCCTCGCGGGCAAGGGCCGATGCTGTTCGTCGTCGCCGTCGTGAATCCGTCGACGAGGAGGCGATTGCCCTGGTCTCCGCCCCCGACCCGGGCCTGCCGGAGCTTCGGTGGCTCCTCGACGAGGAGATCGCTCGCCTACCCCACAAGCTTCGTCTGCCCGTCGTCCTCTGCCTGATGGAGGGCCAAACGTACGACGAGGCCGCGAATCAGCTCCGATGGACCTCGAGCATGGTCCGTGGCCGTTTGGCGGAGGCTCGCTCGAGGCTCCGCGAGCGGCTGATCCGGCGGGGGGAGGCCCCTTTCGCCGTTCTGGCCTGGATCGAGTTCGAGCCGTCTCCGGTGGCGCCTGGCCTGATCGACGCGGCGTTGTCGGTTGTTGCACATGCGGGTTCCGGCAAGGCGGCGACCTCGTCGGCCGTTGCCCTGGCGAATCGTACCATGAGGAGCTGGATCATGAGCCGGATCGGGACGGCGGCCTTGGTTATGGTCGGGGCGGGTGTCGCTCTCGGCGTCGGGGCGATGGGCTTGCGACTGGTCGCCCAGGACCGTGAGAAGCCGATGATCGTGCTGGCCCAGGCCGATCGGCCGGCGCAGGAGCGGGAGAAGGCGGACGCCCCCCCGGTCCCGGTCGTCGCTCCGAAGCGGGTCGGAGGTGCGATGGGTTCCGAGATCCACCCGGTGACGATCGAGGGACGCGCGCTCGACCAAGACGGCCGGCCCGTGGCCGGTGCGTCGATCATGGTGACCAACGCCAATCGGAGCCGTCCCGGCGGCAGCGACAAGGTGCTCGGGCGGTGTGTCTCCGGCCTCGACGGTCGGTTTGTGTTGCGCGATCTTCCCTTGCCGGTCCTCCAGCCCGATCCCAGCCCGATCCCGAAACCCGCCGAAGGGAGGTTTGAGGTTGCCGGCTGGGCTCCCGGCTTGGCATTCGCCTGGCACAAAATCCAGTCGTATCGGCCATCGCCGAGGCCCGCCGACTTCAAAGAAACGGAACCCGGCTTGGTGATCTACACTGGGGAGCCGATCCACGCTGACCTGGTGCTCGGTCCTCCGGCCCGCATCCATGGGCGGATCATTGACGATCAGGGGCTTCCAGTGGTCGGCGCCAAGGTCCAGGTCGGTTATATCGACGATCCTCGACGTCCCGACGGTTCCGGGATGTGGAACTGCCGCCTGGCCGACCCGGCCGGCGGCGATGTGCCCCGAGAATTTACCGGCATCGACTCCTTGCCCGAATCTCGGCGATCGGCTCAGACCGACGCCGACGGTCGTTACGTGATTGACGGCTTACCTCGCGAAGCGCAGTTGCTCAGCTTGATCGATCAGGACCTCACCTTGGAGCCGCATTCGCCCACCATCGCCACGTCCACTACGAAACTTGAGGGGGTGCGAAGCCTGGGGTATGACGGTGAGCTTAATCATGAATTTATCAGACCCAGGACGGTTCGGGTCCGCGTGACCCTCGCCGATTCGGGTCAGCCCGCTCCGAAGGTGACGGTCCTCGCCCAGGGGGCGAAGATGCAACGAGCGGGGGCGATCGGTACGACCGACGCCGAAGGTCGCATGACACTGGCCTTACCCTTGGGCTCGTACACCCTCCGCCTTGAGCCTCCGTTTGGTCTGTCTTACCTCCTCTCGGAGCAGTCGTTCGAGGTGAAAGGCGACGCACGCGAGTCGTCGGTCGATATCTCGCTCGACCCCGCAGCCGTGGTTGTCCTCAAGGCGGTCGATGCCGATTCGGGTGAAGTGCTCGCCGGAGCCGGGTTCGAGTTTGTGACTGATACCTCGGCCGACCGGAAGGCACTCCACAGTCAGACTGTCTTTGTCGACCATCCCACCACGGACCAGGCTGGTAATCTCAGGGCTGTGATGGTCCCAGGTCGGAGGCAGTTCCTTGTCAGCCAAGTTCCCGAGGGTTATGAGCCTCTGACGAAGGCCAGCCCTATGCTGATCCTCAAGCCGAGCGAGACAGCCACCACCCGGTTCGAGTTCAAGAAGCGGCCAGAACCCGTGGCCAAGGACCAAGAACCTGAACAAGATCAAGTTGGCCAACGACTCCGGACGATCTGGCAAGCTCAATCGCAGTTGATCCAGCGTGGACGGATGCGAGCTAGACGGATCTATCAGTCGGGCGACTCCATCCCGCTCGATCGCCTCCAGCAATTGCTGGAATCGCTCGACCCCGACAAGGTGCCACCGCTGCTTGAACTGATCCCAAAGACTTTCCCCGAGGCCGGGCCATCGCATGGCCTCACGCTAAATAGTTCCCTGCCAAAGGGAAAGTAGCCCTGCCCCTATAATTCATGCAGAGGACTGCACCGACGACTCAACACGGACGAACATTAACGACGCCCATGCTCTCCCTTTCGACGACTCAGCGCGACGAACTCTTGGCGATCTACCGCAAGGATTCTGATCCCGAACTCCGCTTTCGCGCCCACATTATCCTCCTGTTGGCTGACGGCCATCCCTGGGACAACATCGAGTCCATGCTCTTCTGCAGCTCACGCACTGTCGACCGCTGGCTGAAGCGGTTCCAGGCCGAGGGCCTCGAAGGGTTGACTGGGAGGAAACGGGGCCGGCCCTTTCGGCTGGGCTTCGGCTGGGTCGCCATCCTCGTGAACTGGGTGACCACCACGACCCCCAGCGACTTCGGTTTCCTCCGCAGTCGCTGGTCGTGTGTGTTGTTGGCCCTGCTCTTGCGAGAAAGAGAAGGCGTTCGCGTCAGCCGGGAGACCGTCCGTCGCTGGCTCCATCGCGGCCACCTGGTGTACCGGCGACCCCGGCCGACCCTGAAGCCGGACGAAGACGAGAGGCAGGTCAAGCTGGCTGAACTGCGGAAGCTCCTGGAAGAGCTGCCCGAGGACGAGACGGCCGTCTGGCAGGACGAAGTCGAGGTTCACACCAACCCAAAGATCGGCCGGATGTGGATGTTCAAAGGCCGACAAGCGAAGGTCGAGACCCCCGGGACGAACAAGAAGCGGCACATCTCCGGCTCAATCCACTGGCGGACCGGCCAGGTGTTCGTCACCGAGGCGGCCCCCAAGCAAGGGCGCGACGGAGCGTTGTTCATCAAGCACCTCGACGACCTGCGCCGCAGGCTGCGACGCTACCGCAAGATCCACGTGATCTGCGACAACGCGGGGAGCCACACCAGCCTGGAGGTGATCCAGTACCTCTGGAAGCACGAGGGTCGAATCGAAGTCCATCTGCTCCCCGCATACTCCCCGGACCTGAACCCGATCGAGCGGGTATGGTGGCATTTGCACGAGAACATCACCCGGAATCATCGGTGCAAGGATCTGGAGGAATTATTGGATCGAGTCTTCACCTGGCTGGGACAGGCAAACCCTTTCCAGATCGAGGGTTCGGCTTACCCAAAAGCCAGGGCCGCCTGATCTACTTTCCCATTTGAAAGTTTCTATTTAGATATTGTCGTCGATGGGCCCAGGCGCCGGCAGGATGATGTTGGGGAAAAAGGGCATGAGAGTCGCGTCTTTAATGTTATTGCTTATAACGGGAGAGAAAATGTTTATTATAATTCCGGTAACGCCCAGGTTGATATTCAGGACGATGGACCGAAGTCAAAGACCCAGTTAGCGGTTGCAGGACTCAATGATTTTTGTCACTGGCCTCTGTCGGGCGGTAAGGTCGTCGGTCGGGCCAAGGGCCGGGTTACATTGGAGCAAAAGTGGGACAGACTCACCACGCGGATCGTTGCTGACGAAGCAACCGGCTTCGTCTACCGCGAGACGAGCCTCCAGGCGAATGGAGACCCGGTCCGAGACCACTGGCAGTTCGCTCCGAGAGTGACGGCCAAGGGGGCAATCGTGCCTGGCCTGAGTATTGAGTTTTCCTGTCAAAAAAATGAAGTTCAATTCATTTTCGTGAAAATGATTGAATCGATCAATCTCGATGCTCCGATCCCCCCCGACTCCTTTGCCGTCTCGGTCCCAGCCGGTGTCCTGTTCCTTGACAATCGTGAGGGACGCGACGACACCTATCGAGGGGTGGCGAGGCGCACGGTGACGGACGTTGTTGCCTATGCCGATGCGGACCCAAGGCGCTACAAGCCGTTCGTTCCGCCGGTCAAAGCGGGAATGCCTGCCCCGGCGCTCGAGCCGATCGCGTGGCTCGATCGGGACGGGAAAGTGCCGCCTCCAAGTCTCACCGGCAAGGTTGTGCTGATCGACTTCTGGGGGATCGAGTGCGGTCCCTGTCTCGCTCAGTTGCCCGAGGTCCGCGAGGCGGCCGAGCACTTCACCGGCAAGGGGCTGGTCATCGTCGGTTTGCATGACAGCTCGGGAACCCTGGAGAAGGTTGCCGAGTTCGCCGCGAAGCGAAGGCTGACCTGGCCGCTTGCCATCGATCGACCCGGCGAAGGCTTCGGCGCAACGTTTCAGGCCTACGGCGTTCGCTCGATCCCAAGTGCCGCCGTTCTTGATCGCCAGGGACGCGTCGCCTTCCTGGGACGATTCACCGAGGCCCTGGCGAAGGCCGCGAGCCTCCTCGAAGAAGAGTGACACGGGGCCTTCGGCCGATCCCTTTGCGGGGAACGCCGCCGTTGTCGGCGGCGATGGGCGTGCGATCGGAACCACGGCCCGATCAGCTCTCCTTGAGGAGGGGGAGCGGCTCGAACGTTTCGCCGAGGACCGTCGCGCTGTCGCAGCCGAGCCAGCCGCCGAGCAGGGAGGCGTAGACGCGGCGGAAGTCGGTGTGGTGCCGCAGGTCGCCGGAGTCGAGCTGGTCGGCGGCCAGGCTCGGGTGGGGGCCGACGACCCCCCCCTTGACGCCTTCGCCCGCCACGAACAGGCAGGAGCCGGCGCCATGGTCGGTCCCTTGGCTGCCGTTCTCCTGGACCCGGCGGCCGAATTCGGAGAAGGTCATGAGGATGACTCGCTTCGACTGTCCCGAGCGGCCGAGCTGGTTGAAGAACCCGGAGACGGCGTCGGCCAGTTGCTGGAGCAGTTGCTGGTGCTCCTGGAGCTGGTTGGCGTGAGTGTCGAAACCGGCAATCGAGAGGTAGAAGATTCGGGTGCCAAAGCCGGCCGCGATCATGTTGCCGATCAGGGTGAGGTTGCTCGCCAGCTCGCCGTTGCCGTTTCGGAAGCCGGCCTGGAAGTTATTGGGGTTGGGACCGCCGTTCGGACCGTTGGTGTTGGTGATCTTCCGCAGATCCTCGATCGCCGCGTAGGTCTGCAGCGAGGTGCGCTGGACGAACTGCCGTAGGTCGTCGCGGGCCGGGGAGAGCTTTGCAAGCTCCTCGATCAGCGCCCGGCGATCGGCCTGGTGTTTGTCGATTGCGGGCTCACTAGGCTGGCCGCCTCGCCTGGTTGGCACAATGGAGCCGTTGAAATTGCCCGGAAGCTCGGGGGCGAGGTCCAGGTCGTACGGCTTGTTCGGGTGGATCGTCGGCACTCCGGTTGCCGACCCTCGCATCGCCAGCGGGAGCTGCTGCGCACCCACGTGGATGCCGGGGATCTGACCGGCGGGAACCCGGACCGAGTCGAGGCTTCGGCCCAGCCAGCCGCCGCCGGTCTTGCGCTTGGGGTCGGCCGTCTGCCAGATATCCATCGACTCGAAGTGCGACCGGTCGGGGTTGGGGTAGCCGACCCCCTGCACGATCGCGAGCCGGCCGTCGGAGAGGAGCTTCTCGAAGCTCCGCATCCCCGGGTTCAGGCCGACGTGGTCGTCGACCCGGACGACCTGCTCCTTCGCGATCCGGAGGGTCGGGCGCGCAGCATGATAGAGGTCATCGGCATAGGGGATGACCGTGTTCAGGCCGTCGTTGCCGCCGGTCATCTCGACGACGACCAGGATGTTGTCCTTCCCCGGCTCGGCCGCCTGGGCCGCCGAGGCGAGGAAGCCGGGGACCGTCGGCCCCAGGGCGACGAGCGACGATCCTTGCAGGGTTCGCTCCAGGAACCGACGGCGGGTCAACATGGTCGTTTCTCCGGCGATTTGGATGTTACGAGAGTTGATATTCCGGCATTAGTAATAACGCGTGGATCGTTTCTCGAACGAGCCGCTCGGGGGGCTTGGTGCTGGGCTTCCCTTGCGACAGGAACTCGACGAGTTTGCCGATCGCCCGCTCGTCAACCTCGCCCTCCGCTGGCTGGAGCAGGAGGTCGAATAAGAAGTCGACCTGCCCTTTGGCGTCGCGCGACGTGGTGTACTTGCGGACCAGGGCCGATGGGTTGGACTTGATCCCCGAAGGACCTTGCGTTCCCTGGACGACCTTCCAGGCGAGGTTATGGCGTGCCAGGAGTGTGGCCGAGTTCAACCAGGCTTCGCCCCCGGTCCAGCCTTTGACGTTGGGAGGGGCGAAGAGGGACTGACCGAGTCCGTCCATCAGCCGAGGCTGTTGCTGCATCGAATAATCGGCCGAAGGTTCTACCGAGGCCTCCAGGCCGCGGAGCAGGCCGATGACGTATTCGACAGGGCTCTTGATCCGCTGGCGGTAGGCCTGGTCCGAGAAGAAGAGGCGTGAACGGAGCATGGTCCCCACCAACTCGGCGGTGTCGTAGCCCGAGTCGCGATACCGCGCAGCCAGTGGCTCCACCAAGGCGTCGGAGGGCGTTTCCCCTTCGCTGATCAGGTACCGGTAGAGCTTGCGGATGAGGAAGCGGGCTGCGGCCGGCTGCTCGAGCACGATCCGGACGACATCTTCGCCATTCCAGTCACCCGTTTGGCCGAGCAGCGTCTTCTTACCGTCGTCGTGTTGGAAGTGGTTGAGGGTGAACTTCTGGCCATCGGTGTGCCAGCCTGTGAACGCGCGGGCCGCCTCGCGGACGTCGGTCTCGCTGTAGTGACCGACTCCGAGGGTGAACAGCTCCATCACTTCGCGGGCGTAGTTCTCGTTCGGTTTGCCGCGGCTGTTGCTGTTGCCGTCGAGCCAGATCAGCATGGCCGGGTCGCGGCTGATCTCCAGGAGGAAGGGGGCGAACTTGCCGAGGGCATGTCGGCGGATCAGGACGTTCTGTTGCTTCATCAGGCCGGGCTGACGGACCTTGAGGATGCTGGTCGCGAAATGGTTGTGCCAGAAGAGCACCATCCGCTCGCGGAGCGGATGCATGGTCTGGATCAACCGATGGAGCCACCAGGACTGGAGCGCAGATTCGTTCCCGTCATTGTTGGGTTGGAACGGCTGGAGGCTGTCGGGGCCGAGCTCGTCCATGAGCCGGTCGAAGTCGTCCTGGCCCTCGCGTCCAACGAGCAGTCGGTCAATAGTGGCCTCGTGGCCGATGTCGAGGGCCTCCTGGAGCTCGGGCCAGGAGGCGCCGAAGGCGGCGCGGCGGTAGAGATGCCCGGCCCATTTGCGGTCCCAAGGGGTGCTGGGCGACGGCGTCCAAGGGGCCCAGGCCTCGGCCGGGTCGATTGCGTCGAGAGGGGACAATCGCGTTGTCATTGGGCCTCCACGCCGGTCGCGCCGGCCGCCGGGTCGATTGCCTCGAGTGCTTTGGCGGCCGCCATGCGGGTGGCCGAGTCCGCTTCCTTCGTCGCCTCCCGGAGCGCTGGAACGGCCTTTCTCGCTTGCCCCTTCATTCGGCCGAGGGTCTCGATGATCTCGCGCCGGAAGGAGGGAGATACGGGAAGAGAGGACGGCGGATCGAAGACGACCCGGCCGAAGATGTTGGTACGACGGTTGGTCGTGAAGGAGGGGATAGGCGAGGTCTCGGCTGTGGGCCGGGGCTGCGCGAGGGATGACCGGAAGACTGGTGAGCGGAGGGCCTCGATAAGCACGTCGACGGCCGTCTCGGTCTCGCAGCCCACCTCGCGAAGCGCGATCGCGGCCCGTGCCTGGGTCAGGAGGTCGGGGTCGCTCAGGAGCCGTTCGAGGTCTGGGGCAGCCTCCCGGCTCAGGGGGCCGATCCGGCCGAGGGCCTCGGCTGCGCGGAGGCGGAGGAGGTCCTTTCCCTTCAGCGCCAGGGCGAGTGTGGGGACGGCTGAGGCGGCTGGGGGGCCGAGAGCACCGAGGGCCTCAATGGCGCGGAGGCGGTCGGGAAGGGGGGAGTCCTTGGCTGTGGCGAGGAGTGTTGGGAGTGCCGACGCCCCGGCTTCGCCTCCCAGTTGCGCCAGGCCGATCGCGGCTTCCAACCGGACGCCCTTTTCCTTGTCTTTGAGAGCTTCATGCAGTGCGGGTCCCCCGTCCTTGACCTCGCGGGCCATTGACCCGAGCGCCCGGGCGGCCTGCTCGCGGAACTCGGCTTCCTCGCTGGCCAGCATGCGGGTGAGAGGATCGACTCCCGCCGGGCCGGTTAGGGCCAGGGCCGCGACGACCATCGGTTGATGCCGCGTGTCGGCCGTTGCGTGTGCCTTGAGCAAGGGGGCGACCGCCTCGGCGCCGGCGACCCGGGCCAGGGTGTTTGCAAGTTGGCCGAAGACGGGGTCGTCGTACGCTTCGTTCAGCCGATCGACCAGTTTGGAGAAGGCTCCCTTCGCTGTCGGACCGAGTTGGTCGAGCGCTGTGAGTGAGGAACTGCAGAGGAGAGGATCGTCCAGCAAGTCGGCAAGCACGGCGACCGCTTTGTCCGTCTGCCCTGGCAGGCGGGCGAGGGCCGAGGCTGCGTGCAACCGGGTCACTCCATCGGCCTCTTCGAGGGCCGTGGTGAGGTTGGGGGCAAGCTCGGCAGGGACGGGATTGATCCGGGCAAGGGCCTCGGTCGCGGCCCGCCGCACGTTGGCATCGTCATCCTGGAGGCCGTCGGCCAGGACCGGAACGACGGCGGCCTCTTGTTCGCCATCGATCAGACGGAGGGCGTTGGCCGTAGCGACTCGGACGGCGGCCGTCTTGTCTTTCAAGGCGAGAGTCAGAGCGGGAACCGCTTCCTTCGCCCCGGGGCCGAGCCGGCCGAGAACCTCTGCTGCGGCTTGACGGCCGGCCGCTTCTTCGTCGCTCAGACGCCCGGTCAGGGGCCCCACGGCGTCGAGCCCGATCTCCGCCAGGGCACTGATGGCGGCATGTCTGAGAAAGGCGTCGTCGTCGCCAAGGAGGTCGACGAGAGCCGGGGTCGCAGGGCCGGCCGCGGGGCCGATCTGTCCCAGGGCGTTGACGACCTCCGAGCGGGTCGGCCCTTTGGCCGTCTTCGTCGCCGCGATCAAGGTAGGCACGGCCTCGGGACCGATCCGGCCGAGGACGCGCACGAGGGCGGAGCCCAGCGTCCGGTCGTTTGTCTTCGCGAGCTGCGCGGCGAGTGCCGGAATCGCGGGCTTCGCCTCGTTGCCGAGCTGCTCGAGCGTGGTGGCGGCCTGGTTTCGGGTCGTGGGATCGATATTGTCGAGGACCGCGATGATCGCCGGCAGGGCCTGCTTGATCTCGGGTCCCCTCAGTCGGCCGAGGCTTTGGAGTGCCTGGCTGCGAGTGTATCGTTCGGGAGACTGCAATGAGTCGATCAGGGCTGGCAGAGCGAGCTTCGCCCCCGCCGGGCCCATCAGAGCCAGCGCATTGGCGGCCTGGGTGCGGTTGTAGGACTGCCGGGCATCGTTGAGCAATTCCGCCATCGCGTCGAAGACGGCCGGATCGTCATCCCCGGCGATCTTCCCGAGGGCTTGGGCGGCTTGGAGGCGGAAGGGGGATTGGGGCTCCTTCAGCACCTCCTTCAGCGCGGGGATCGCATCTTTCGCCTCGGGGCCGATCTGCCCGAGGTTCTGAATGGTTTGGGACTGGACGTTCAGATCGGATTCCGCGAGCTTCTCGATGAGGATCGGGATCGCCGCGTTCACGTCGAGGTCCGGCAGCATCTGGATGAATCCGATGGCCTGGCTGCGCGCGTTCGGGTCGCCGTTCTTGATCATCTCGAGGAGGGTTGGGGCTGCGGCTTTCGCCCCCATCGGGCCCATCCGGTCGAGCAGACGCGCGGCCTGATAGCGCGTGCTCGGATTGCCGTCCTTGAGCATCTCGAGCAGTTCGGGGATCGCGTCCTTCGCCAGTGGCCCGAGCTGGATGAGTGCCTCGCCGGCCTGGAAGGAGACACCCGTATCGGAAGACCTGAGCAGTTCCAGGAGCGCCGGCAGGGCCAGCTTGCTCTCCACCGCTCCCATCCGTCGCAGCGCCTTGATTGCGACGGGGCGGTTGTTGGGCTCGCCCTGCTTGGCGACCTCAATCAGCACTGGGGCTGCCGCCTGCTGCCCCTCTGGTCCCATCCGGCAGAGGGCCAGGGCGATCTGGTATCGAATGGAAGGATCGGGATCCTTCAGTCGCTCCGTCAGCGCGGGGAGCTCCTCCTTGGCCCGCATTCCGAGTTGCCCGAGAGTTCCTGCCGCCTGCAACCGGATCTCGGAGCGAGTCTCCTCTAACGCCGAGACCAGCCCACGGAGGCCAACCCGGGCCTCCTCGGAGCCGGCCGAAGCCCTGGCGAGTGCCTGGGCTGCCCGGAGGCGAACGAATCGGTCGGGATCGTCCAATCGCTCCATCAGGGCGGAGGCGATCGCCCGGTCACGGCTGAGGCTGCTGAGGGCCTGGACGGCCTGGAGTCGGATATTCGATTCGGAGTCCCTCGATAATTCGAGGAGTGCCGGGCGGAGGCTCGGCTCTGGAACCTTCGGGAACTCGACGGAGGCTGTGACGTTGGACCTCATTCCCAGGCCACCTGACGTCAGGACCATGAGTGCGCTGACCCGGATCGTGGGGTCTGGGTCTTTCAGGGCTTCCTTGAGCGACGATGCCAGGCTCGCCACGACCTGTCGGGGCATTTGCCCGAGCGCCTGGACTGCCTGGACGCGAACGGCGTTGTCCTGGTCGCGGAGGGCCTTGGCAAGGGCGGCCGCCGTCGATTTCGTCGCGGGACTGAACTGACTGAGGAGCTGGATGGCCTGGAGGCGATTGGCGGGAAGCGGATCCTTGAGCATTTCGATCACAGCCGGGATTGCCGCCTCGCCGGCCTCACCCAACTGCCCGAGGAGTCGCGCGGCCTGGGTGCGGAGGTTGACGTCCTTCTCCTTCATCACCTCGACCAGGACTTGGGCCGCCTCCTCGGGGGCCTGGGGGGCGATTAGGCTCAAGACCTGGAAGGCCTCGGCCCGGCGATTCGAGAGCGGGTCTTTCAGGAGTTCGGCCAGGGCGGGGATTGCCGCCTTCGACTCGGGGCCGAGTTGCCCGAGGAGTGGGATGACCTGGCTCCGGAAGTTGGCGTCGCTCTCCTTGACCGCCTTGATGACCGCAGGGACTGACTCCTTGGGGAGGAGACCGAGCTGCCGCAGGACCTGGAGCGCCGCGGTGCGGATGCCAACGTCTTTCGATTGGACCAGCGCGAGGAGGTCCGGGGCCGCCTCGCGGGCGGCGGGGCCCATACGTTGGAGGATCTGAAGGATCTGGTTGCGCGTGTTCGGATCACTAGTCTTGAACGCTTCGAGGAGGGCTGGGACCGCCTCCTTGTTCCCTGGCCCGATCCGCTGGAGGATTTGTCTGGCCTGGTTACTGAGGTTGTTCGACCCGTTGTGGTCGCCAAGCGCGGCGATGACCACGGGGATGGCCTCGTCGGCATGGCCCAGGTCCCAGAGGCTCTCGGCTGCCCTGAGCCGGGCTGGTGCGTCTTCGTCGTCGAGTGCCTCTTGGAGCACAGGCAGTGCCAGTGCCTTTCCCTCGGGGCCGGTGTGGCCGAGTACCCGGGCTGCGATCACGCGGACGAACGGGTCGTTTCCTTTCAGCAACCCGCGCAAGGCAGGGGCGACCTCCCCGGCCCGAGGACCCAATCCCTCCAGGGTTTGCCCGGCCAACTGCCGGATATTGGAATCCCGGTCCGACAGATGCTCCACCAGCGCCGGCAGACTCTCTTTGACTGGCGGGGACATCCGAGCGAGCGCCTCGGCCGCCTTGAGCCGGACATAGGAGTCCGAGTCGTTCAGGGCCGCAATCAACCCGGGGACTGTCGAAGCCTGGGCCAATCCCAGCGGCGCGATCGCGATCGTTGGTGTGTCCCGTGGAACGGCCATCTTGGTCGTGGCCATCATCCGATTCCGGACGAGGGTGTCCGCCGGCCCACTGCTGCTGGACGGCGCGAGGGCCTGCACGGCCGCACGGCGGACCATCGTATCCTGATGTTTGAGCGACTCAACCAACGCCGCCAGCGCGACCGGCGACGACTTGGCGGCCTTGGAGAGGGCTTCAACCGCTCTCTGGCGGACCCAGGAGTCCCGATCCCGCAAGGCCTGGACAAGGGCGGGGATCACCTCGTCCTTGTCCAGGCCGGGCTTGAGCATGCCCAAGGCTTGCACCGCTCCGTCACGGATGGACGCGTCCCGATCGCTCAGGGCTGCCAGCAAGGTGGGAATCACGTTCGACCCCTGTTTGCCAAGCGCCTCGATGGCGACAGTGCGGAGCCGGGTGTTGGTCTGGAGCCGGGGGGTATTGCCTGGAAAGTACCTGGGGAAGTTGCCGAACGTCGGGGCCGGAGTGATAAAGATCCCAGGGCCGGACATGGTCGTGTGCTCAAGTGAGAGCACGTCGACCAACGCCGGTACCGCATCGAGGCCGTGCGTTCCGAGTGCCTTGGCGGCCTTCTGCTGCGTCTGTATGTCATTTCCGCGAAGCAATTCGGGCATGGCGAGCATGGTCGCCCGAACGCCGGGCCCGATCTGTTCCCAGGCTGACTCCGCGTCCCCCCTGATTCCATCGTCAGGGTCGTTCCGCGCCGCCAGGAGCACCGGAAGGGCCAGTTTCAAGGGCCCGCCAACCCGACCCAACGCCGCCGCCGCGCGGACCCGGACCACACTGTCCGCATCGTCCAATGCTTTGACGAGCGCGGGTGCCGCCTCCTTAGCTTTCGATCCCATGCCCCCGAGTGCCCGCGCGGCCTCGGCGCGGGCCTTCGCGTCTTCCCCTTTCAAAGCCTCCACCCATTTCTCGACGGCTCCTTCCCTCCCCGCCGGCTCGTCGGCCCGCACGTGAGAGCCGGGTAGGAGAGTTACCGCCAGGATGACGGTGAGCCACAAGTGATCGGCCTTTGCGACGCTGGAAATTTTTCGGACGGGAGTTGATGGCCGCCCGGGGGAATTGAGTCGGTCGGACAATGTCTTGTGACGGGAAAGGGTAGTCATCACAAACCTCTTGTCCTGATGCGGCTGGTGCTGACAATGGGAATGGTCTCAAGCATGCGCTCGGGGAAAACCCCTCGTCAAGACTTTGCCAGTGGTTTGTTTTCGCGCAGCGCGGGAGAGCTGCGAGGCCACGGGTCTCATCGAGCCTGCACTGTCGCGCGAATCCAACGCGTGGGCATCGCGTTAGGCTGGACCGCTCTGCAAGTGCTCTTCCACCAATGGGTTCGACGGCTGCCACCCGATCGACGACGGAACTCATTGCTGGGTTTCCTCATCAGACTGCATCTTTGTTGTGCTCGGGTTGGCACCTGTGGAAGTGTCGGGCGGTCTTCGACGCTGACGTCGCCCTCAACTTCACGCCCCTGTTCGCTATCTTCCCGGCCGTGCCGTCACCAGCTCACTTGACGTGACAGGGGCCTCTGGGCCGCGATTGTGCTTGCCTCATCAACAACGGAGCCGTTTCAGGCTGGGGCCTGGCCTGCTGCGTTCGGGACGAGCAGCTTCGGGTGTCACGCGGCCTGAATCCATCGCCACAATGTCAGGCGCGAAATCACCGGTGCTTCGCAATGATGAGTCGATCAAGCCGAATAACTGCCCGGTTGCATAGCCTTTTCTGAGATTAAGTACAGCAGGGCGGGCTTCTCGTGAAATCAATCGTCTTCCATCTGTTCCGGCTGTTCCGGTTTCTTTTGTTGGCGAGCTCGGTGCTTTCGAGTCCCGCAGCGGCGCAGCAAGATCTTCCCATCCTCAAGTCACGGTCGAAAGTCATCACAATCATCGATGGCGACCACGTCAAAAAAAACTGCTGGGGTCTCATGCCGGAAAAACAGCCTGATATCTACTATGTCGAGATTCCAAGGAAATCTCATTCCGTGACTTTCCGCTCGGACATCGACTCGATCACATTTTCCGTTAATTATGGCGGCCGGTACGACTTTGTGATTCTTTTGAATGATAAAGTTGCTTGTCCTACACAAATACGTGCTGCCTATGGGAAGCTCCAGCCCTATTCCCGCACTGAGCCCGACCTTGCCACCGCTGGTGAGGTTATTCCGTTTAGTTTGGGAGATAATGATAAAATTTACATCAAGGCTCGTCTTAATAGGGGGAAACCTTTGGACTTCCAGTTTGATCTTGGTTGCGGAGGAAGCGTAATCAAAAAAAGCTCCGTCCCCAATGCAAACATGCAATTTGACGGCACCGCCAATCTCATAAATAGCGATGGCAATAACGTCGTGCCGTCCAGTAGCACAAATCACCTCCAGGTCGAGCAGCTCCAATGGGATGGCCTGCCGTTCGTGGTCGGGGACAATATGACTCACAGGGAAGATGGTCTCCTGGGTAACGTCCTTTTTCAGGATAAAGTGATTGAAATTAACTACGATCGGAGAGAGTTGGTCGTCCATGATTCTTTGCCACAAATCGATTCGAAATATTCAAAACATGGAATGGTGCTTGACGGCGTTGTTCCGTTCATTCGAGGCTCCCTGGCGATTGGTGGCGAACGGCGCGAAGGTTGGTTTATGTTTGATACGGGGGCTTATACCAGCATTCTGTATTCCAACAACGTGTCGCCAGCGAGCAAACTGTTTGTCGAGCTGGGGAAGCTGCTGGGGAGCAACCAGGCGACATCGTCCGCCCCTCGGTTGACCATTGGCGATCATGCCTTTGCAGGCTTCAACTACAGCATCAAGAATCAAGGAGGGAATGGCGATCAGCTTGGGTTGCTGGGCAATGATGTTTTGAAGCGATTCAATGTCATTCTCGACAACCAGAACGGCTTCGTTTACCTGAAGCCGAATACGCTCGCTGGCGATTCGTTCGTAAACCCTGAATATTACCTGGCACGAGCCATTGTCGTCGTCAGCCTCGTTCTGATCGCAGCCTGTGGAAGGTTTGCCTATAGAAGGCAATATAAGCGGAGGCTGAAACATGAAACGCAAGCTGTCGAGTGAAACAGCAATTGATAACCCCGCCCAGGGCGGGACGGTTTGAAATGAGGTGGTTTTCACGCCGTGGAGAATCAGGGAAGCCGGCGGCCGGCCTGATCGAGAATTGGAAGTGCGATCACCTGAAGAGCCGGAGATTCTTCGTCTGGGTGGTCCGGACAACATGGTCGCCGCATATCACGGCAAACGAAAGGCTCAGCTCGTCTTGTCGAGCCGGCCGGGTCCGGGTTCGGTCTCGGCGTCCTGCCACTTCATGGCGCGGGCGTGTTGCATGGGGGCGATTCGGAGGATGACCTCGCCTTTTTGGAAGAGGCGGACGGTTCCGGTGGACTGGCTGACGACGACGGCCAGGGCGTTGGTGACGTTGGTGATCGCGGCGGCGGCCCAGTGGCGGGTGCCGAGGCCTTTGGGAAGGGTCAGGCCGGAGTTGGGGGCGTCGATTTTTAATGTTCGAATGTTGTGATGCTGATTATTTTTGGGCAATCCGGAATATCGGTTGTTAGCAGGTTGATTCAGATGATGAGGACTTGGCCTTTCTTCGCATTGGCGGCTCATCGCTTTGGTGGGACTTGTCTGCGGCCTTCGTGGCCTTGAGGGAATTCGTAAGTGGTTTTGGTTGGGCTGTCACAACTGGCCGCGACAGAGCTTCGGGGATCGCTTGAAGCTCTGCGATTGCCTCCAGTCGGGGGAAGCGGATCTCGACCCGTCGGCCCAAGGCGGTGGCGATCCGGCGGAGCATGCTCAGGGAATGTCCGTCGTAATCGGCATCCTCGAGTCGGCTAATCACCGATGGGGTCGTGCCCACCCGCTTGGCGAGTTCGGTCTGGGTCCACTTCGCCTCGGTCCGCAGGTCATAGATAGCCTGGGCGATGTCGGCGTTGGCGAGAGCCTTTTCATAGGATGCAACCCGCTCCGGATCGTCGCCGATGAAACGATCGTGCAGGTACTTGAGACCGTCGGATTTGAACCGTGGTGGGCGGGGCATATACTTTATTCCTCATCGGCCGGTGGCCGAAATGTGTGCCGTTCGGGTTCGGCCTTGAACGCGTCCATCCGAGCCTTGGCCAATTGGATTTCCCCGGGTGGGATCTTTCTCTCCTTGGAGAAGCCATGGGAGACGACGGTGATCGTCCGCCCGTGAAAGAAGTAGAGCATCCGTAAGTTCTCACTGTAGAACTTGACTCGGAGCTCATAGAGTCCGTCACCGATGTTCTCGGCATGGGGTCGTCGGAGTTCATGCCCCTTTTCAACAAGAAGGCTTAGCCTGGCAATGCAGCGGTCTCGAGCCTCTGCGGGCAAGCGGACGAGCCAATCGAGTAGGGGAACCGAATCATCGACTTCGCGGTAGAACCGGATTTCGATTTCTGGCATCCCGAATCAAACTCCCTACTCGAGACTCCACCCTGTTCTTTATTTTTTCGCATTATTGCGAAGAAAGTCAAGCCGGACTTCGCCGAGGCCGTGCTAACACTTTAGGCTGGGGGTGAGCCCAAGCCCGGCTAGGGACATGTTCGGGGATATATCCGTCTTCACTTCCAAGACCAGCGACGAGACGGTCGCCGGGCCGGTGCCGATGGATGGCAGCGATACCGGGACGAAAGGTTCAGCTCGTCTTGTCGAGCCGGCCGGGTCCGGGTTCGGTCTCGGCGTCCTGCCACTTCATGGCGCGGGCGTGTTGCATGGGGGCGATTCGGAGGATGACCTCGCCTTTTTGGAAGAGGCGGACGGTTCCGGTGGACTGGCTGACGACGACGGCCAGGGCGTTGGTGACGTTGGTGATCGCGGCGGCGGCCCAGTGGCGGGTGCCGAGGCCTTTGGGAAGGGTCAGGCCGGAGTTGGGGGCATCGATGATCCGGCAGGCGGATTCGACGGTGCCGTCGCGGCCTACGATGAAGCCGCCGTCCATCTGGGCGATCTCCTTGATCGCTTCGCGGACGCGGGGGTCGCGGAGGTTGCGTTCCTTGCGTTTGTACCCTTTGAAGGGATCGAAGCCGAGCGCGCGGGTGCGGCTCAGGACGTTGCGGACGTCGCCGACGACGATGAGGGTGCCGACGGTCTTACCTTCGCGGCCTTCGCGGCCGATCTCGACGGCCACGTCGACGACCGCCTTGAGGGTCTCAAACGGGACCGAGGTCTCCAGGGCGCGGAGGTCGCGCGAGCTGAGCTGTTCGAGGTGCTCGCCGAGCCGGACGACGGTGATCGAGTCGAGCGTTTCGGCCTCGAAACCGGAATAGGCCACGACCACGCGGGCTCCGGCCGTGAGCTGGTCGTTGGCCACGGCCTCGATCAAGGCCAGGGTGATCCGCTCGGTGATCGCGGACTCGGTGGCCTCATCCACCTCGATGGCGATCATGCCGGCCTCGGTGATGGCCTTGAGATGTCGCTCTGAGGACTCCGCGATCATGATCCGGTTGCCGTCACCCAGGGCGGCAATCGCTTCCCAGTTCATCGGGCCTTCGGGGAGGATGAGGACCCCCATCGCCCCCAGGCGGCTGGCCGCCTCGCAGGCAAGGGCCAGGAGAATCGTCGTCGCCTTGTTCAGGGCGGTCGGCGTCACGGAGGCAGCCTCGCTCAGCGAAGTCCATCAGTTCGGAATCAAAAGAAAAAGAAGGGCTGGTGCCGCGGTCATTCTCTTTTTCACGTTTTCAGGAGAGATTATCACCTAGGTTGCCTCGCGTGAGCCATTCCACTCCGCTGGCTGAGGACACTCCGAAGGGAGATCACCATTCCTTCAAGACGAATCCGCCCCCTCCGCTTTCCTGGGTCCATCGGACTCCAGGTGGCGGAGGGGGCGGGGTATCCCTGTCTTGGGGGATTCAGGCTCGAAGATTACTTGGCCTCTTCCTTCTTGACCTCATCTTGCTTGGCCGGTTCTTCGGTCGGCTTGGTCTCTTCGACCTTGGCTTCTTCTTTCTTGGGTTCTTCGGCCGGCTTAGCCTCTTCCTTCTTGGGCTCTTCGGGCTTGGCCTCTTCCTTCTTGGGTTCTTCGGCCGGCTTGGCCTCTTCCTTCTTGGGTTCTTCGGCCGGCTTGGCTTCTTCCTTCTTGGGTTCTTCGGCCGGCTTGGCTTCTTCCTTCTTGGGTTCTTCGGCCGGCTTGGCCTCTTCCTTCGGCTTGGCCGCCTCTTGGGCGCTGCGAACGGCCTTGATGTGCTTGTTCAGGATGCTGGCACGCAGGTCGTAAAACGCTTGCAGGCCTTTGGTGGGAGGATGGATCCGGACATCCTTCGTCGCGTTGACTCCTTCGATCGCCTTGCCGTAGCTGGTGAACCAGGCGCCGAAGACCTCGACGCTCACACCGGTGCGATCTTTGATCGCCTTCTCGTCGGTGGCGCGGCCCGTGATCAGGATGTCGAGGATCGGCGGCGGATCGATCGAAGTCTGGACCAAGCCGGCGTCCTGGGCGGCAACGATCGCCTCGGCCACCGCGCGGCGAGCGGCTTCGAGCTTGGCCTCAACTTCCGGGGGAATCGGAGCGGGGGTCTCGTCCTTTGTGGCGGCTTTCGCTTCATCCTTGGGTGCGTCATCTTTCTTGACGTCATCCTTGGGAGCGTCCGGCTTCTTGACCTCAGGCGTCGAGGCGTCTTTCTTCTCGGGTTCCTGAGCAAACAACATGCGGTTTGTTGCTGTCAGACCGAGCACCAGGGAGAGCGACAGCGCGAGCGTGGCGAAACGGCGCACCAGAGAATCTCCTGAAAATCGAGATAGTGTTCGGAGGATCATCCTCAACTCCGTGCCCCATGGGCCGGGATTCGCCGAGTGTAACGGTCCTCCGGCCCTTGTGCCAGGGCATCGAGACCCGTCCTGCGGCGAAGGTGGTGAAGATATCGGCTCTTCGAGCGGTTTTCGCCTGGTTTGTTGGCATCTGGGCCGCCCGCCGCACTTTGGTAAGGAGGCGTACGCCGTCGCCCGCCCAGTGGGAGACTGGCCGGGGTGATTTTTCAGACGGCCAGGCTGTTATTTGGGAGAGAATTCGGTGATCCCGGCTCGTTCGGACAAACTCTTGGGTTGATTGTGTCGATAATCCTCAACGATTGGGCTGGGCGGGCCTCTTTCTTAAATATCCGCCTACCGATCGCGTTGCCGGAGGTCAGGCTCTCCCGCCATGGATGGCGCCTGCCGGTCGAGCCGAGTTTTGGGAGTGTGCGATGAATGAGTCAATGACGCGACCTGCTCGGAGAGTCCGCCCGTTGTTGGAGAGCCTTGAGGGGCGGACGCTGCAGGCGGCAAGTGTAACTGCGGCCGCAACCGCCGTGCCGGCCAATGCGCGGCAGCTCAACCGAGAGAATGGGATCTCGGTCGAGGACCGGCGGATGTCGTACACGACGCCCCAGGGAACTCGTGTCATCGTCACGCTGTATGGGGTGGGCAGCCTGGCCGGCTCGACCGTCGATCCCGACGGTGCCTTGAACCTGATTTTCAGCCAGACCGGCCCCCAGTCGGCGATTGTCGCCAAGGTCTCGGGGGGGACCCGTCGCGCCACCTTGAGAAGCATCCACCACAAGGACCTCAACCCCGACGACCTCAGCGGGATTGGCAGCAGCCTTCTTAACCTGGTGAACTTCAAGGACTTCGATCTGGTCAACAACGGTCGGATCAACCTGACCGGCGGGGTCCACTCGCTCTACCTCAACTCGGTCGGCCGGAACACCCAGATCAACCTCCGCGAGGAGCCGGTCGAGTTTCTGACCAATACCAGCTCGTCGCTGCCTACGTCGACCTCATCGAACGGCGTGGACCTTGCGTTCATCACCAACCTGCTCGGGGCGAGCACGCTGACGAGCGTCGGGGGGCAGTTTGTCTCCGACTTCAACTCGATCGCGAGAAATACCCCGTCCGGGGGGAGCTCCACGATTGGTGTGAACCCGGGACCGCCGCCGGCTCCTCCCGGGGTCGTCGCCGTGATCAACCACATCAAGGGCGCTCCGCGAAGCACGGCCGGGATCGAGGATCCGCAAGTTTTCGGACTCGATTCGACGACTCATACGCTGATTCGCTTTGATGCGACCACGGGGGCCGTGCTCCAGACGATCCCGCTGACCGGGATGGGACCGCCCAACACCGGGGTCGCCCTGGGCCGCAACGCCGGCCGGCTCGTCGCTCTGGTCGGCGATGACACCAGCATCCGTGCTTTCGACGCCGTCACCGGCGATCCCGTCGGGCAATTCACCACGGCCAACCTTGGGTCGCTCGGCCTGACGGCCATCGACGGGATCGGCTCGACGGATACCCGGACCGTGATTTCCGACTCGACGGCGGGGGCAGGGGGCCTCGCGTTGCAGATCGACGTCACCGCCAGCCTGGCCACCGGGCATGCCGTCGCGGCCGGCCAGCCGTTCGCCCCCACTCGCCAGTTCGAGCTCTCGGGCGGTCTGGCGAGTGTGCCGGCCTCCCAAACGATGTATGCGACCGGGGCCGCCCACTTCGATAGCTTCCAGCCCAACTTGCTCCAGTACGGGGTTCTCGCCCTCAACACGGCCGGCAACCAACTCAGTGAGACTGCGCGGACCCCGTTCAAGGTGAGTGGGAACTTCGTCAACGCCGGTCCCGAGGGGTCGGTGGATAGCCTGCCTCAGCAAGTCCTCGGCAGCGTTGACCAGAATCTCGCCCTCATTACCGGGGTTGCCAACGGCAAGAACGTTGTTTCTCTACTCAGCCCGCAGACGTTGGCCTCGAACGGAACCTTCACCCTCAACAATCCCAACCCGCTCACCGGCCTGAGCGAGTCGTTCCGTCCTGACCTCGCCAACTCGGCCCTGATCGACGTCCAGGGTAACGTCCAGTCGCTCCGCGCCAAGGATGCCACGGGCCTGGTGTTCAACGTCGCCGGTTACATCAACCTGGCCAAGATCAAGCGAGCTTCGGATTCGGTCCTGATCGGTCAGCCGTTCGGTCATGCCGAGATCCCCAAACGCTCCAACGTCGCCATCATCTCGTCCCCCCGGCCGGTCGACGACCGCAACGGCGTCCAGGTTATCAATAACCTCAAGCAGATCGGCCCCTTGACGCTTCCCGGCCGATGATATCCACCCACAGCCCCGGCCTTCGAACCCGAAGGCCGGGGCCGTGGACTGCTCCCTGACTCATCCAAAAGAGCGACGCGGTCCACTCCCTCCCATTTCTCAGCCTGCCTCCAAGTCGAGCCTGCCCGGGCTTGACTCATTTCCTGCCTCGCTTGTGGTCGTTCTCCCTTGGGTCATACCCCTGTCCGGCAATCATTTGTTTGGCTTTATGCATCCGTTCTGCGGTCGATGGTGTAGCGGTTGACCGACGAGTTGCGTCTGTTCCGTCTTGTCGTAGAATGGCTCACACACGCGTTAGCGACAGGGCGGCCGTTTGCCCCTTTCCTGTTCGCGGGCACGCTTGCCAGGGGGATGGCGGCCTTTGCCAGCCGCGGCGGGGAGAGTGGCGAAATAATGAAGATGTTTTTATTTGGATCACATCCAGGGGCTTGCGCCCCTGGCTATTGACGGCCGCCCCTTCGGGGCTCCCAGAAATCGGCGGGATGCCCGCGACCCAAGCCCAAGTGCCTCACGATGCGAAATGGGATGATCATGAAAAAATGCTTGGTGGCCTTCCTTGGGGGCTTGCTGGCCGGGCCGGTCGCGGCGATCGGGGCGGACGATCGCCTGTTCCGCGAACAGGTTGCGCCGATGCTGGAAGCACGCTGCGTGGGCTGCCACAGCGGTCCTTCGCCCAAGGCGAAGCTTTCGCTCGCGACGGCCAAAGGTTTGGAGGCCGGGGGCGAGAGCGGCGCGGCGGTGGTGCCGGGCCGGCCTGAGGAGAGTCTGCTGCTGGACTCGATCTCGGGCGAGCCGCCGGAGATGCCCAAGACCGGGGGGCCGCTCGAGCCGGCGCAAGTGGCCAGCGTCCGCGCCTGGATTGCGCAAGGGGCGCACTGGCCGGAGGGGCTGACGCTGCAAGCCAGGCGTCCCGAGGCCGGGGCCTGGTGGGCGTTCCGTCCCTTGGTCCGGCCCAAGCTTCCCATGATCGTGCGCCAAGATTGGCTCCGCACGCCGATCGATGCGTTTATCCTCAGCCGCCTGGAAGAAAAGGGCCTGGTCCCGAGCCCCGAGGCCGACCGCCGGACCCTGATCCGCCGCTTGACGTTCGACCTCCACGGGCTTCCTCCCACGCCGCAGGAGGCTGACGACTTCGTGGGCGACCCTCGGCCTGACGCCTATGAGAGGCTGGTCGACCGCCTGCTCGCCTCGCCCCGGTACGGTGAGCGTTGGGGGCGGCACTGGCTCGACGTCGTCCACTACGGCGATACCCACGGCTACGACAAGGACAAGCGGCGCGACCACGCCTGGCCCTATCGCGACTACGTCATCCAGTCGCTCAACGACGACGTCCCTTACGCCCGCTTCATCCAGGAGCAGATCGCCGGCGACGTGCTCTGGCCGGGCGATCCACGCGGCGTCATCGCCACCGGATTCGTCGCGGCCGGCCCTTGGGATTTCGTCGGACACATCGAGCTTCGCGAAGGGACCGTCGACAAGGAGAAGGCCCGCCTCAACGATCGCGACGACATGCTGGCCAGCACGATGTCCACCTTCCAGAGCCTGACCGTCCACTGCGCCCGCTGCCACGACCACAAGTTCGACCCGATCCCTCAAAAAGACTACTATCGCCTCCAGGCTGTCTTTGCCGGGGTCGAACGCGGCGAGCGGCCCTTTCTCGGACGCGAGTCGGCCGCCAAAAGAGCCGCGATCGAGGCGAGCAAAGAGGATCTCACCGCCCGCCTCGCAAGCCTCAAGGCCAAGGCCGATGCCACAACGAGCCCGGAACTCGTCCAACTTGACGATGAACTCGGGATGCTTCGCGGGCAACTCGCCGCTCTGCCCGGCCCGAAGTCATCGGCCCTCAGTCCGTCCAACGGATATCACAGCGGTATTGCCCCCACACCCGACGTCGTGAAGTGGGTCCAGGTGGACCTCGGTCGCGCGGTCCCGATCGACGAGGTCCGCCTCTTCCCGGCGCGGCCGACTGACTTCGCGGATACCCCTGGGTTCGGCTTCCCCGTCCGGTTCCGGGTCGAGCTGGCCGATGAGCCAACGTTCGCCCGCCCCGTGGTCATCGTCGACCAGTCGATGGCCGATTTCACCAACCCGGGCCTTGTCCCTTACCTCGTCCGCCCTCGCCCCGGTCAAGCCTCTGCGCGATTTCTCCGGGTCACGGCCAGCCGGCTCTGGAAGCGGACCGACGACTACGTCTTCGCGCTCGGCGAGTTGGACGTCATCTCCGAGGGCCGTCGCGCCTCGGTGGCCGCAGTCACCGCGCTCGACTCGATCGAAGCGGGCCGGTGGGGCCGGGCTCGGCTCGTTGACGGGTTCAATAGCCGCACCTCACTCGAGGATCTTGCCGACCCGGTGGCTCGCGAACGGCTCGCGTTGCAGTACCAGTTGCAGGAGACCCGATCGCGTTATGAAGCTCTGAAGGAGTCGCAGGTTGATACCGGGATCCGAGACGGGATCGATCGGACCGTCACGGAGCTTTCCGCGCTCGATGGGCAAGTCAAGGCACTCCTGGCGGCCGATCAGGTCTACGCCGTGGTCGCGCGCACTCCACGAACGATCCACCTGCTCAACCGTGGTGACGTCGAGCAGCCCGGCGAAGTTCTTGGCCCCGGTGCCTTGTCGTGCCTGGCCGGCCTTGATTCCGACTTCAGCGCGACCGGGGCGAAGGATGAGGGAGCACGTCGCGTGGCGCTCGCCGAATGGATCGGTAACGTCCGAAACGTTCTGACCTGGCGTTCGATCGCGAACCGGCTCTGGCACGGCCACTTCGGCCGTGGCCTGGTCGACACGCCCAACGACTTCGGCCGGAACGGATCCACACCGTCTCATCCCGAGTTGCTCGACTGGCTGGCGACCGAACTCCTCGACAACGGCCAGTCGCTGAAGGGCCTGCATCGGGCGATCGTTTGCAGCGCGACCTACCGCCAATCGTCGCGGCACGAGCCGAACGCGGCCGCCCAGGATGGGGATAACCGCTGGCTCTGGCGGATGAACCGGACCAAGCTCGACGCTGAGTCGCTCCGCGACGGCGTGCTCGCCGTCAGCGGTACGCTCGACTCGAAGATGGGGGGACCGGGCTTCGAGCCCTTCCGGTTCAAGGACGACCACTCGCCGATCTACGACCATGGCGACCCCGCCCGAACGGATAGCCCCGAGACCCGCCGACGGACGGTCTACCGATTCATCGTGCGGAGCGTGCCCCACCCGTTCCTCGAATCGCTCGACTGCGCCGACCCGAATATCAACACCCCGGTCCGCGCGGCCACCATCAGCCCTCTGCAAGCCCTGGCCCTGCTCAACGACCGGTTCATGATCCAGCAGTCGCGGGCCTTCGCCCACCGGCTCGAAGCCCTGAGCGATGACCCGGTCCGGCGGATCGACGAAGCGTACCACCTGGCGCTCGGCCGTCCGCCGCGCCTCGAGGAACGCGAAGTGCTGGCTGCCTTCGCGACAAAGCACGGCCTTGCCAACGCCTGCCGACTGCTTTTGAATACAAATGAATTCGTGTTCGTTGACTAGATGGATTTGCCCGGCTGGGACAAGTTTCCAAGGTCATCACGTTCCTTGGTTGAGTCGCCAAATGCGAGCGGCCCCGGACAGCGCGTCCGGGGCCGCTTTGCGTTTCTCCCGTTGATGGGTCACCAGGGGAGAGGGCGACGGACGTAGATCGGGGGGATCCCATCGCCTGGCCGGTTCGCTACCAGGCCGCCACCGGGAGTGCGGTAGACAGGCAACGGTGGCTGGCCATAATACCCCGGTCGGTTGTACAGGGGCGGTCGACCATACCCCGGTCGGTTGGGGAAAGACCCACCGCGGTAGCCACCATGCCCGCCATGGTAGCCACCGTACCCACCGCAATAGTCACCACCGTATCCGCCACGGTAGCCACTGTGCTGGTTTCCCCCATAGCCGCCACCGTAGGGATAATCCGCCTTCGCCTCACTGGCGGTCAAGCAACCGACCGCGACCGCCGCCATGCCGAACAGTTGGGCCGCCACCTGAAGGATACGCATGAGATCCGACTCCTTGGTTAGCAGGGCACTTCACGGTCTCGGGCGACTCGACTTCGGTCACCTCGATACCTCACTGATCCGCAGGGCGATGCTCGAACGTGCAACGGTCCGCCAAGGTTTTTCTCGGTTCCATTGAGGAACCTCGCGAATGCGCAGGCGGTCAGGCCGTTCAACCCGGCGGCCTTCGTCGCTCCCATTTTTCACGTTTTGGTCTGTGGTTGCAGGAAATCTGATCCTCGGGAAACCTCCGCCAAGAAGTGCGACCTTGTCGGGGGCCCCCGGCTCCGGTTCAATACGCAAGGTATCCGTGTCCCTCGAAAGGGTGGACATGGCCCACCGGAAATGGGCCGTGGCGTGGAGGCCCCGTCCGAGGCAATGGGGGAACCATTGAGAGCCCCTTTTTTTGTTGAGTACGGGGTTGGCTGTGTCGAGCCTCTCAAGTCGCTGTGAGCTTCAAGGTTGGAGAACTGCTGCTATGAGACGAGTTCGATGCCGGATGTCGGTCCTGGTTCCGCTCGCCCTGCTGGCCATTCCTTCGTTCGCTCTCTCGGTCACGGCTCGGGCGGAGGACCTGGCTTCTCAGGTGGAGGAGTTCCTGGAGGCACGTGTTCAGCGCGATCGCTTCAGCGGCTCGATTCTGGTGGCACGCGACGGCAAGGTGCTGGTGCGGCGGGGCTACGGCATGGCCAACCTCGAGCATGACGTTCCCAACACGCCCGAGACCAAGTTTCGGGTCGGCTCGATCACGAAGCAGTTCACGGCGATGGCGGTGATGATCTTGCAGGAACAGGGCAAGATCGACGTCCATGAGAAAATCAAAAAATACCTTCCTGACGCCCCGGCGGCATGGGATGAGATCTGTGTGCAGCATCTGCTGACCCACACCTCGGGGATCCCGAACTTCACCGGCTTTCCCGAATACCCGGAGATGATGCGACGGCATATGATGCTGGAGAACCTGGTCGACAGCTTCAAGGGCAAGGCGCTTGAGTTCAAGCCGGGCGAGCAGTTTGAGTACAGCAACTCGGGTTATGTCTTGCTCGGCTACTTGATTGAGAAAGTCTCGGGGAAACCTTATGCGAGCGTGCTTCAGGAGGCGATTTTCGACCCGCTCGGGATGAAGTCGACGGGCTATGATAACCCGATTCCGGTCCTCAAGCACCGCGCGTCGGGCTATGCCGGGCGCGGGCCGTTTCGCGTCAATGCCTCGTTCATTGATATGACGGTTCCCCACGCCGCCGGGGCCCTCTATTCGACGGTTGACGACCTTTTCCTCTGGGACCGGGCCCTCTTGACCGAAATGCTGGTGCCCCAGGCGGCTCGCGAGGCGATGTTCACCCCCATCGAGGAAGGCTACGGTTACGGCTGGGTGATCACGAAGCAGTTTGGCCGGAGGAGCGTCTCCCACGGCGGTGGGATCAACGGGTTCGTGGCACGGTTCTTGCGGTTTCCCGATGATGGGGTCTGCGTCGTCGTCCTGAGCAACGTCGAAGGGACGGACGCTTGGGCGCTGGCCGACGACCTGGCGGCGGTCACCCTGGGTGAGAAACCGAATCACACAGGCAACCGTAAAGAGGCCTCGCCTTCGGACAAAGAAGGGGCGTCCCCCTTGAAAGAGAAGCCGTGACTCCGACTCGGCCCGGTCGCCTCTGCTTCTTCGGGAACGCGGAGAGGTGGGCTGAAACCGGCTCGGCCAGTCATGGTTGCAGGGTGATTTGCATGTGTGTGTGTCAGAGATCCTTTTGCGAGATTCGCTGCCGTGGCATTTGGGGATAAATCGCGATGATCGTACATGGGATTTCTTGACAAGTTGCTTACATTCCCCATACTGTCGAATATTTCTCATCGCTTCCGCTTGCTTATTGCTCCTAGCTTGGAGCTGTATTCCGGACTCGCTCATCAGGCCGAATGAGTGGCGATTCGTCGTCGGCCTTGATCTTGAGGGTTGCGGTGGACTTCGACCGACCGTAAGGCGAGGCGCACTTCCGATTTATCGCGATCGTGCCCGCCAAGGAGGGCGATTCCTGAGCTTCGCCGGTTTGCTGATGCTCTTATCCCCACATCAATGCAACCGGAGGCTCTCATGGGCCGTCAATTTCCGCTTGGTTGGTTTGATCGACCCTCGGCGACGAGCGCGAGCCGAGTCGCGAGGCGTACCCAGGCTCTCCGTCGGGCTTCTCGGGTGTGGCTTGAGGAGCTGGAAGGCCGGATCGCGCCGGCGGTGATCACGCCGTTCACGGCCCGCTTCAGCGCCAACGACACGGGTGACATCCTCTTCGCGGCCAACACGCTCATGACCGCGCCTGCTTCGGACCCTGGTGCGGCGGCGGCCCAGGCCGGTATTGGCACCGCGCTGAACAATAATAACTTCAGCATGGTCTACGTGGATGTGGATAGTGACCCGACCACGTTTAACTCCAGCCGGGCGGATCTGCACCTGCCGGTCGGGGCCACGGTGTTGTTCGCCGGCCTGTATTGGGGGGCCGACTCCTCCTCGGAACTGCGGACCCAGTCGCTGTTGCAGACACCGACTTCGAACGGCTATCTCCCGATCAAGGGGGCATTGGTCGGGGCCAACGGCGGTGACTATCAGTCGTTCGCCGACGTCACCAGCCTGGTCCAGAACGCGGGGAGCGGCACCTACGGGGTCGCGAATGTCCAGGCTTCCACCGGGTCGGATAAGCAGGCAGGCTGGGCGCTGGTGGTGGCCTTCCGCGATCCGGCCGCGCCTCCGCGAAACCTGACGGTCTTCGACGGCTTTGCGGTGGTGCGGAGTAGCCCTACCCCCGATCGTAATGTGGATATCCCGATCAGTGGCTTCCAGACGCCGCTGGCCGGGCCGGTGAATGCCAAGATCGGTGTCGTCGCCTACGAGGGCGACCGTGGGTCCACCGGAGACACCTTGCGGCTCAATGGCACGGCGCTGAGCGATAGCCAGAATCCTCGCGACAATTTCTTCAACAGCTCGATCTCGTACCTTGGCCAGGCGGTAAACACGAAGTCGCCGAATTACCTCAACCAGCTCGGGTTCGACGCCGACATCGTGCAAGCTCCCGCCGGGGCGATTCCCAATGGCGCCACGAATGCCACCGTGACGCTCAACACCGGTGGTGAGACCTACTTTCCCGGCGTGGTGACCACCGCCATCGACCTGTTCGCCCCGAAGTTGCAGAGCACCAAGACCGTCACCGACCTCAACGGCGGGTTCGCGCTGCAGGGCGACATTCTCGAGTACAGCGTCACCGTGGAGAACACAGGCGGTGACATCGCCGCGAACGTGTTCCTGACGGACGCGATCCCGGCCAATACCACTTACATTCCAGGATCGCTGCAGATCGTCTCAGGCGCCAACTCCGGGGCGAAGAGCGACGGCGAGGGGGATGACCAGGCGGAGTTCGACGCCGTCAACAATCGAGTCGCGTTCCGGCTTGGGGCAGGGGCGAGCTTTGCGTCCGGCGGGACCCTGGCCATTGGCGAGACGACCACCATCCGCTTCCGTGTGCAGATCAACCAGAATGCGCCGAACAGCATCATGATCGCGAACCAGGCGGCGATCACGGCCACCGGCGCCACGGGCAATTTCACCGTGACGTCGTCGAGCACCGAGGCTCAGGTGGTCATCCCGCCGGCGGCCGATCTCGTCGTGACCAAGTCGGTGGATAACCCGACACCGAACGCTGGCGATGTCTCGACGTTCACCGTTACCCTGACCAACAACGGTCCCACGGGCTCGACGGGTGTGCAGGTGTCGGATCCTCTCCCGGCCGGTCTCGAATTCGTTGAGGCGACTCCCTCGCAGGGAACCTATGACAGTGCCACCGGCCTCTGGGACGTCGGGGCGCTCGCCAACGGCCAGGTGGTAACACTCGTCCTCAAAGCTCGAACGACGACGTTCGCCGTCGTGTCGAACGTCGCGACCGTGACCGCCAGTGATGTGCCCGACCCGGACCCGAGTAACAACTCGGCGAGCACCAGCGTGAGCCCCCAGGTGACGGACCTGGCCATCACCAAGACGGTGGATAACCCGACGCCGAATGCCGGCGAAATCGTGACGTTCACCATTACCTTGACCAACAACGGCCCTGTGGATTCAACGGGCGTGAAGGTGTCGGATCCCCTTCTGCCCGGTCTTGAATTCGTCGGGGCGACTCCTTCGCAGGGAACCTATGACAGTGCTACCGGCCTCTGGGACGTCGGGGCGCTCGCCAACGGCCAGGTGGTGACGCTCGTCCTCCAAGCCCGAACGACGTTCGCCGTCGTGTCGAACGTCGCGACCGTGACTGCCAGTGACGTGCCCGACCCGGACCTGAGCAATAACTCGGCGAGCACCAGCGTGAGCCCCCAGGCGACGGACTTGGCCATCACCAAGTCGGTGGACAACCCGACACCCAATGCCGGCGAAGTGTTGACGTTCACCGTCACTCTGACCAACAAAGGCCCTGTGGGCTCTACAGGTATTCAGGTGTCGGATCCCCTTCCGGCCGGCCTTGAATTTGTCGGGGCGACTCCTTCGCAGGGAACCTACAACAGTGTCACCGGCCTCTGGGACGTCGGGGTGCTCGCCAACGGCCAGGTGGTGACGCTCGTCCTTCAGGCCCGGGTGACGACGTTCGCCGTCGTGTCGAACGTTGCGTCCGTGACCGCCAGCGCCGTGCCCGACCCGGACTCGAGCAACAATTCGGCGAGCACGAGCGTGAGCCCCAGGGTGACGGACCTGGCCATTACCAAGACGGTGAACAACCCCGCCCCGTTCTTGGGGGACAACGTGGTGTTCACCCTGTCCGTTCTCAACAACGGACCGAGTGCCGCGACGGGGGTGGTGGTGCAGGACCTGTTGCCTGCGGGCCTGACCTTCGTTTCGGCCTCCGGGAACGGGACCTATGACCCGACGACCGGCCAGTGGTTCATCGGAAACCTGGCGCTGGGAGCTTCGACGCAGTTACTGATCACTGCCTGGGTCACGAGCCTCGCCTCCGAGCAGAACGTCGCCGTGATCCAGAAGCTTGATCAGTTCGACATCGTGCCCAACAACAATCTCGCCAGCATCGGGGTCAATCCGCAGGCTCCCCTCGTGGCGGACCTGGAGGTGGTTAAAACCATTGACGACCCCACGCCCACGCTGGGGGATATGATCACCATCACCGACACGCTCACGAACAATGGACCGAGCGCCGCGACGGGGGTGGTGGTGCAAGACATGCTGCCGGATGGCCTGACCTTGATTTCGGCCCAGCCGAGCGTGGGCACCTATGACCCGGCCAGCGGCCTCTGGAGCATTCCCGAACTCTCCGGTGGTCAGTCTGTGACGCTGACGATCACTGCGCTGGTGACCAGCCCCGGCACGTTGAACAGCGTGGTGACGGTGACTCAGTCTGACCAGTCCGACCCCATTGCGTCCAACAACGTGGCGGTTGTTACGGTGACCGTGGCCGCTCCGATACCACCCCCGGTGGTTGTGTCCCTGGTGCGCCAGGGTGTCCATGCCCAGCCGACCCAACTGGTGTTGGGCTTCAGCGAGGCGCTGGATGCGGCCCGTGCCGAGGAGCTGAGCCAGTACAGGCTCGTTCTCATCGCCCACGGTGGCCGTCTCCGGCGTCCGGTCGCCCTTAGAAACGCTTCCTATGACGCGGTCACGCACACCGTGACGCTCCATCCCACCCGGCTCCTCCCCCTGCGATGGCAATACAGTCTGACCGTCCGGGGCGACTCACCGCAAGGATTGACGAGTGCCACCGGGGTGTTCCTTGACGGTAACCGTGACGGCGTTCCAGGGGGCAACTATTCGCAGACCTTCGGCCGCGAGATCCTGACGAGGTCGAACCGGCGAGGCCATTTACTGGGGACCGCGGGCGGCCATCGCATGCGGCCCGGTTTCGCGCGGCCGAAATAAGTTTGCTCTGGCCATTTGTCGCTTCGCAACCTCCCGTTTGGAAACCACCCCCGCTGCTCCCCGTTCTGAAAGAGAACGGGGGGCAGCGGCTGAAAGCGCGTGTGAAAACGCGCCGGGTCGGGTAGGCTTCAGCCTGCCGGTTTTCTGAGGACCGCCAGGCAGAAGCCCAACCCCATAAAAACAAAGGGTCGACGCTTCGTTTTGTCGGTCCCCGCCCCCCGAGCCGAACGGGCGACCGACTTTGATCGAGGATCTCCTTTGGAGAGGAAACCCATGACTCCGAGTCGACTCGATCGCCGCAGTTTTCTTTGGAACGCGGGGGGCGGTCTCGGAGGCGTTGCGCTGGCGCATCTGCTGGGGGGTGAGGGCCTGCTCGCGGGGACGCCCGGAGCCAAGGGGAGGGGGGAGCTCAACGGCGGTTTGCACCATCGTGCCAAGGCACGCAGGGTCGTGCAATTGTTTATGTCAGGCGCGGCCAGCCAGTGCGATACGTTCGACTACAAGCCGCTCCTGATCAAAAAGCATGGTGAGCCGTTCGATCCTGGAGGCAAGGTCGAATTGTTTCAGAGCACGCCCGGGGCGGTGATGCGGAGCCCTTGGTCGTGGTCGCAGCATGGCGAGTGCGGCAAGTGGATGAGCGGGCTGGTGCCTCACCTGGCCGACTGCGTCGACGACATGGCGTTCCTCCCTTCCATGGTCGCGAAGTCGAACGTGCACGGGCCGGCGACCTTCATGCAGAACACGGGGTTCGTGCTTCCTGGGTTCCCGAGCATGGGGGCCTGGGTTTCGTACGGGCTTGGGAACCTGTCGGACGACCTCCCGTCGTTCGTCGTCCTGCCCGACTCGCGCGGGTTTGCGCCCAACGGGCCGGCGAACTGGGGTGCGGGGTTTTTGCCGGCCTCGTTCCAAGGGACGATGGTCCGCGCTGGCTCCCAGAATCCGATCTTCGACCTCTTTCCTCCCGAGGATGCCGCGCTCACTCACGAGGGAGAACGCGACGGCCTGACGCTCTTGAACGCCCTGAACCAGGCCCACCGCGCCGACCGCGAGGGCGACTCGCGGCTCGATGCGCGGATCGCCTCGTACGAACTGGCGGCCCGCCTCCAACTGAGCGCGCCCGAGGTCCTCGACCTCGCCGGTGAGAGCCGGGTGACTCGTTCGCTGTACGGGCTCGACGAGGAACCGACGGCCGACTTCGGCCGCAACTGCCTGATTGCGCGGCGGTTGCTCGAGCGGGGCGTCCGGTTCGTCCAGGTCTGGAGCGGCGCCGACAACGGTTTCCCCCGCCGCAACTGGGATTCGCACGAGGACCTGGCTCGCGACCACGGCTCCATGGGCCTGAGCATGGACCGGCCCGCCGCCGCCTTGCTCAAGGATCTGAAGTCACGCGGGCTCCTGGACGATACCCTCGTGATCTGGACCACCGAGTTCGGTCGGATGCCTTGCAGCCAAGGGGGGAAGGGCCGTGACCACAACCCGTTTACCTTCACCTCATGGATGGCCGGTGGCGGTATCCGAGGCGGAACCACCTTCGGCGCCAGCGACGAATGGTCCTACAAAGCGGTCGGCGATCCCGTCACCTGCTACGACTTGCACGCCACCGCGCTGCACCTGCTCGGCATCGATCATACGCGGTTGACTTTCCGCCACAATGGGATCGATCGCCGATTAACCGATGTGCATGGCCACGTGATCCGGGATATCCTGGCCTGATCGATCGATCGATCGATCGATCGATCGGGGGATCGATTTGATTGGCCGTTGCCGTAACTATGTCCTAGCCTTGACTTGGGCACGACTCCCGCCGGCTCACTCGATCCCGATTGGATTGAGCGAGCCGCTTTCGTGTGTCCCTCTCTTCCGGGAAGATGATGGAAGAGCAACCTCCCTGAGATGCCACGAAGCCCATGATAACGGCTCACAAAACCTCCCGCTCACGGGGTCTGATTATCCCGATCTTGGCCGTGGTGATGGTCGCGATGCTCGGGTTCATTGCGTTGGCAATCGATATCGGCATGATTGCCGTCGCCCGCACGCAGAGCCAGAACGCGGCGGACACGGCGGCCATGGCCGGAGCGCGCACGCTGAACGGCGACACCAGCGGTGGTTACAACGAGACCGGTGCGAAGGCCCAGGCCTTGCAGGTCGCGATGTCGAGCACGATTCAAGCCAACGCGATTTCAAAGTCGCAGGTTGACCTCAAAATCGGGTCGTATACCTATGACTATTCTCAGACGAAGTTCGTGGTCAACATCCCGGCCCTCACGACGGATACGCCGAACCTGGTGAAGTCCACGATCACCGCGACGGGCCAGAACCTCTTCGGACGCATGCTGGGAAATTCGGCCTTCAATATCAGTTCGACGGCGACGGCCGTGCACCGGCCGCGGGACGTGGCGATCATTCTGGATATGTCCGGGTCGATGCGGTTCGATAGCTTGCTGGGCGTTCCTTACTCAGGCGATCGCACCCAGTCGAACAATCCCGAGTCGGTCTATCCTCAGTTCGGCCATTACTCGTCGACTTCGGCCGGTTTGCAGAACACGAGCGGTCCCGACACGATCAGCGGCGACTCTTTCGGACTCGCCAATATCACCGTGGCGACCGACGCGGGCGACCCGATCGTGGACGACTTTTACCAGAACGCCCTGGGGGCCACGCCGATCCCCGCCTTCACCCCTGCGCCGGATCGCTACGCCACCACGCCGGACGGCGACCAGCCGCTGATGAAGTATCGGACCACCACTCCCGCCCAGACGGTCCAACAAATCACCAACGGCACAGCCACTTTCAATGGCTACACGGCGACCCCTTTCACGGGCTACACGGGGCCGACCGTCCCCGAATTCAAAGGCTACACTCAAGGGCCGCGCTACTGGGGCAAGACGTTCTTCATCTGGCCTCCGGATCCCCGCACGGCCAACGACTGGCGGCAAAAATTCTTTGGCGTCACTGATAACACCGTCCTCTGGGATTCGTCGGGCAATTGGAAGGTCCCGAGTTCTTCAACCTACTCCGTCAACTACACGGCCATCCTCGCCTGGATTAAGCAAACACCGAATCCATTCCCCCCCAGGCTTCGAGCGGGCCGGATCCTCTACTACGATGCGATCCCCAGTTCAATCAGCACGTCCTCGTATCCTCCCTCCGACCCCAATCAGCGGTTCTGGAAAGAGTACATCGACTACGTGCTGGGGCTCTACCAGAAGAGCTCGTCCGCCTATGACGTGGTCACGAAGTACACGGGGTACGGCGATGACTACATTTGGGGGACCCCGAAGATCAGCGTGAAGCCGACTGGCACGGGCAACGCCAACTACATGAACACCGCCGACAACCCCGAGCGGCCCAAGCTCCACTTCTGGTTCGGGCCGATGACGATGATCGACTTCCTCGGCAACTACAACATGTGGAGCCAGTACACCAACTGGAATCCCTACTGGCCGGGCAATTGCCACGAGGGGCCGCTCTGGGCTTGCAAGCTGGGCGTTCAATCGGCCTTGGAAGATATCAGGAACAACCACCCCAACGACTTCGTCTCGCTCATGTACTTCAGCACGCCGAAGTTCTCCGCCAGTGGAAGCGGGAGCTTCAACCGGGTTCGCGTGCCCTTGGGACGTAACTATAGCCGGCTGAGCGACACGCTCTGGTTCCCGCCGTCAACCATCGACACGCCGGGCACCGAGATCCGCCCCTATGATTCCGACAACCTCGACGTGCCCCGCGCCTACGGCGGGACGACGACCGTCATGGGGTTCATGCTCGCCTATAACCAATTCAGCGGCAACGCGTCGCTTCGCACCTTCGCCCCCTCCCCGGCGCCTGCCGGCGATGCCGGCGGACTCGGACGCAAAGGCGCCCAGCGACTGATCATCCTCGAGACCGACGGCATGGCCAATAACGCCGCAACCGCTGCGTTTACCAATGCCGGCGCCAATAACTCCTACTATAAAGTGCGCCTGCCGGGCGAGTATCCGACCAACTCGGGCACGGTGACCACGCAGATCTACTCGGTGGTGAACCAGATCTGCGCGCTCGAGACCGCCAGTTCCCCGGGCTACTCCACCGCGCGTAAGCCGGTCCTGATTCATTGCATGGGCTTGGGGCCCATCTTCGATCCGAGCACGAACAGCTCCCAACGCGCTGCGGCCCTCGATCTGATGCAGAACATCCAGTACATTGGCGGCACTCAGGCAACGGCAACCACCCCGCTGGCGCCGTATAAGATCATCACCGGGACGGCGCAACAGCGCAGCGACAAGATCCGTCAGGCGTTCAGCGCCATCATGCAAGACGGAGTCCAGGTCTCGCTGATCGAATGAGCTCTCCAAGGGGCAGGAAAGGAGCGGAGTCTTCGGTGTCATCGCCGACGACCGCGGTTGCGGAATTCAGAAACGTGGGCAAGCAGTACCCCAACAGCGGGGTCGGCGCCTGGGCGGTCCGCAATATCAACCTTCGGATCGAGCCGGGCGAGGTCTTCGGCTTGCTCGGCCCGAACCGGGCCGGGAAGACGACCTTGGCCAAGCTTCTGCTCTCGCTCTGCCGGCCCAGCGAGGGGGAGATCCTCCGTTTCGATCGGCCGGTGGAGGTTCGCCGGACCCTGACCCGCATTGGCTACGTCCACGAGGCGCCCACCTTTCCTCGGGATCTGAATGCCGTCGGCCTCCTCGAGTATTACGGGGCCTTGTCGCTGGTGCCGAGTGCCGAACTCCGCTGGCGCATTCCCGCCTTGCTCGAACGCGTCGGCCTGGCCGATCGTGTCCACGAGCCCATCGGCGGCTTCAGCAAAGGGATGATCCAGCGCCTCGGACTCGCTCAGGCCCTCCTGAACGAACCCGACCTCCTGGTCCTCGACGAGCCGACCGAAGGACTCGACCTCAGCGGGCGGCAGCTTGTTCGCGACCTCGTTCTCGAACAGCGCGAGCGCGGTCGGGCGGTCCTTCTGATCTCCCACGCCTTGAGCGACGTCGAGCACCTCTGCGACCGCGTCGCGGTACTCGTGGAAGGGCGGAAGGTTTACGACGGTCCTCTGGCCGACTTGAAGGGGGACCCCGCGTCGGGCTCGTCCCGGCCCTTGGAGCAAGCCTTGAGCGACCTCTACCGGAGATCCGCAGGATGAGCCGTTTCGACACGCTCCGGGTCGTCGCCTGGCTGATCCGCGACACGTTCCGCCAGTCGCTTGAATCGAAGGTCTTCTGGATGATGCTGGCGCTCAGCAGCCTGGGCGTTTTGATCTGCCTGAGCTTCGGCGTCCAAGGGGGAGCGCCCTTGCATCGGCCGGACGAACGGCCTGACTTTCTCCCGAGGACCGCCTCGAGCGCGGAGCGGACGCTGGCCCCTCGCGATGGCGTGGACATCGCCAACGGTTCGTTGACCCTCGCCTTCGGTGCGTTTCGGATCCCTCTGGGCCGTGACGCTCAGGACGCGGTTCACTTCCTGCAACTCGTCTTGGCGACCGGTGCGGCGGACACGGTGGGCCTGCTTTTGGCCCTGGTCTGGACCGCCGGGTTTTTACCCGCCTTTCTGGCGCCTGGGGCAGTCACGGTGCTGTTGGCCAAGCCCGTTTCTCGCAGCCTTTTGCTTGTGGGTAAATTTCTGGGAGTGCTCACCTTCGTTCTCTTTCAAGCGATGGTCTTCTTTCTGGGGACCTGGACGGCGCTCGGGGTTCGCACGGGGATCTGGGATTCGAGCTACCTGTGGGGGATCCCGCTCCTCGTGCTTCAGTTCGCCATCTTCTTCAGCGTTTCGGCCCTGATTGCGGCGAGCCGGCGGCGCACGGTGGCCTGCCTGCTCGGCTCGCTCCTTTTCTGGTTCCTCTGCTGGGGGACGAACTACGGCCGGCACGCGGTCGTCGCTTTGCCCGTGCTCAACCGTGAGATCGCGCCGCTGTCCCCCTGGCTTCGAGGCACCATTGAGGTGAGCTACTGGGCTCTACCCAAGCCGGCCGACCTGAGCCTCATTCTCAGTCACGCGATCGATGCCGATCGCCACTTCGCCGCTGTTCCCGAGTTCGAGACCGTGCAGCGGCTTCGCCGGTTCCATCCCGTCCTGTCGGTTGTGAGCTCCCTTGCGGCCGCCTGTCTGATCCTGGCGGCGGCGGCCCGGAGATTTGCGACCACGGATTATTGAAGTGTTTGATCGGAGGGGCTGTGCGCATTCGGTCGGAATGGGATCAGTTGGCCTCGCATCGCATCATTGCCTGAGCTTCGACCTGGATCGTATTGTTCATCAAGAGAATGCTTGGCACCACGGGGCGGTATGTGCCCTTGATTTGCACCATGACCCAGTCGCCGAAGCGGGCGTTGTTCCAGTCGGTGGTCCAGACCGCAGTCCTGACGTCGTTGGTGGGGTTGGCTTTGAGGACCTGAATGCTGGGATTGCCGTCGCTCAATTGCCCGTCCTGACCTGCGAGTTTGCTGCGAACCAACGTTTGGATGTCTGCCGTCGTCTTGTCGTAGGTATGGACGATCGCCTGGCGGACTCCTTCACGGGCCGCGTGATCGGCGAGGTTTCGTACCAGGATGAACCGACTGTATTCGAAGATCCCGAGCAGGATCATCAGGAAGAGCGGGATGATGATGGCGGCTTCGACCAGCGCCGCGCCTCGGCGTTGCGTTGGCCTGGGGCTTCGCTTGACCATCGGCTGAAATGCTCCGTCTTTCATAAGAAGAGGATGGGAGGGAAGGAGAGTTGGGCGGGTTCGCGTCAGTTGATTGGGATCGACGTGGGGACGATCAAGGGGATATCTCGCATCGAACTCCAGCGGCAAGTGGCCTTGAGCGTATTCGAGCCAAGCAGGTTGTTCATCGCGACCCATCGCACGTTATTGGAGGGGAGCGTGGCCGTGATCTCGAACTGGTCGAGCTGATCGGCGGTCGTGGGATCGGAGTTGGCCGCGTTCGTCAGGTTGGTCACGGTTACGATTGCCCCGTCCGTCTTGAGCTTGGCCTGGATCAGGTAGTCGAGGACGGCCTGCTGAATCTGCGCCACACTGTCCTGCCCGGTCGAAGCACGACGCCCCCCCTCGCGCGTGGCGTTATTGAGGATCTGGGTGACGTCGATGAGCCGGCCCATGTCCCAGACCCCCAGCAAGAGTGTGAGCAAGAGCGGCAGTGCGATTGCCAACTCGACCGCGGCAACGCCGCGTTTGGGGCCCGAACAGGGGTGAGCGGAAGTTCTGGTGAGTTTCAAGGCTCGAGTACCCTACCTCCGAGAAAGGGGCCGATTCCTCGGCCCAAGCGATCGTCCTCAAAACGTAAGCCAACTCACGCGGGATGGAGTCTCTTACTCGGTCAATCATAGAACGCTATATCGAGACAAGCAGCCTACACCATGAACACGGAATCAGGGAGTTCAACGTCATTGGATCGAGACGATGTTGCCGGGAGGCCACATGGAGCGACACAATCGACTCGAGAAGCGTTGTCGATCCGGCTTTTCCTCAACACGACCGGCCGCATCCAGCACATCGGCTTTGTCTCGATCCGGCATGTCTTGCCTGGTATGGTATGCATGGATCGACGATCTGAGACCGACCGGATGGGAGGAATCGCATTGGTTTCCCAGCCAGCGTCGCTGAGTGCGTCTGACATCAAAGCGGATGTTGCCAACGTCCCAAGAGTTCCCCCATCAAGCCCTGGAGCCCTGGCCCGATGTTCTCAACCTTGCTGACGCTGGCCTTCGCGATATTGGCCGCCCCTGAAACGAGTTCTAGCGTCGTGGCGCCGGGGGCGACGCTCGAGAAGCTCTGGGATCAAGGGAGCTTCACCGAAGGGGGAGCCCTGGCCCAGGACGGGGCGATCCTGTTCTCCGACATCGGCGACCGGATCATGCGGTTCGATCCCGCGACGAAGGCCGTCACGGCCTTCCGCGATCCGAGCGGCCGGGCCAACGGTCTGATCTTCGACCCGCAAGGGCGGTTGATCGTCGCCGAGGGGGCGAATACCGGTGGCGGGCGGCGGGTCTCGATCACCGAACGCGACGGCAAGATTCGCACGCTGGCCGACGGCTATGAGGGGAAGCGATTCAACAGTCCGAACGACGTGGCCGTTGATCGCAAGGGGCGGGTCTACGTGTCCGACCCCCGTTATGTCGGGGACGAGCCTCGCGAGCTCGACTTCGAGGCCGTCTTCCGGATTGACCCCGATGGTCGGGTCGTCCGGCTGGAGACGACGGCCAGCAAGCCGAACGGCCTGGCGATCAGCCCCGATGGGAAAACCCTATACGTCGCCGACACCGGCCCCACCCGGCGCGTCTTGCTGGCGCTCGAACTTGGCGAGGACGGCAGCGTCGGCCCCGCTCGCGTCCTCTTCGACTTCGGCGACGGTCGCGGCATCGACGGCCTGACCGTGACCACCGACGGTCGGCTCGTCGTCACGGCCGGCAATGGGCCCAAGGGGGGGGCTTATGTCTTGACCCCCGACGGTAAGCCGGCCGGGTTCATCCCCACCCCCGAGGCCCCCTCGAACGTCGAATTCGGCGGGCCGGATCGCAAGACCCTCTACATCACCGCCGGCAAAAGCCTCTACCGGATCGAAACCACGATGGTTGGCCATCACCTCTGGCCACCGCGCTGATGGCAAACGCCGAACATCGGCAGTCAATCACGGACAATTCTTGCTCTAAACCAGAGGAACCATTATGGATCTCGGTCGTCGGCGCAGTCTTGGGGTTTCATCGGACGGGTAGGGCTTTCGCATCGTGGTATGCACCCTCGCCTGTGGACCTTGCGTACCTCCTGGTGGCCTAAGAAGTTACGGATTCGCCGAATGATGGGATAGCCATGTAACGTAGCGGTTGGTAGCAGAGGCGGGGGCAAGTCAGGGGATCTTCCTAATACGTACCCCGGCCTCTGACCGTGATTAATTAGTTTTTCTTGATATTTGCGTGTTCAAGCGTAATGACCAAGATGCCATCGCCGGCCGCGGTCTTGAAGTCTTCGGGTCGTGCTTCGGGGTGCTCGGCGGGTGCTAAGGCGATGGTGAGCCGGCCGTCCTCGATCTTGTAGATGCAGGCGGCCGTCTCGCCCTTCTCGCGCCCGTCGAGCGAGGTGAGATCGATCGCCTTGGGCGTCTTGGCTGGGTCCAGCGCAAATCTTTTCCTCCTCGCGGGTCCGCCCGAGCCGGCGCGTCCTTGACTCCCCGCCTCGACGCCCGGGATCGTGAGCTGATCGCCCTCGATGATGAACTGCATGTCCCGGACTCCGACCGCGTCCTTGCCCAAGGTTTTGCCGTTGGATTCGATCTGGACCGCATTCCACGTCCCTTGCAGTTTCGCTGTGTCATCTGCGGCAGGGTTGGCCGCGGGAACGGCGGGAGTCGAGGGCCTTTGATCCTTCGCCGGCTCGGCCTTCCTCGTCTCTTCAGGCACATCGTCCACGGGCCAGTTGGTGCCCGGTCCCGCTACGACTGCGGGAGCCGCCTGCGCGGTCTGAGTTTTGGGCGCAGTGTCTCCACTCGCGGATTGGACGCCGTAGTAAATCCCCGTCCCGCCGAGGCCGACCAGGCCGACCAGCAGGCTCGACATAGCAATCTTGGATAGGAACATCGTCTTCAGGACCTCCGCCGAAAGGGTTGCGACTTCCGCAGAAATCACGCTCGCGGCAGTCGCATGACCGGCCGAGACCAGGCATGCGGCATGCGCCGTGGAACCGACCAACTCGGCGGGTACATTCGCCGCCGAGACGTCCCGAGCTAGCAGCGCCGCCAGGGATCCGGCCGGGAGCGCCGCCCCCGGACACGACAGCTTCTTTGCCAGGATGCCCCTCGCTCTCGACAACCGGCCCGACACGGTGCCGATCGGCCAGCCGAGCTGCTCGGCCGCCTCCTTGTGGGTCTTCCCCTCGAGTTCGCACAGGACGACCGGAGCCCGGTATTTGCCGGGCAGACGGCTCAACTCGCGGTCGAGCTTGGGCAGGAGCTCGTCGAGCGGATCTCCCGGGTCCGCTCCGGGGTGGGGGGGATCGAGCACCTTGTTCTCCCATGCTTTGGCCTCCCTCGCCTTGCCGTCGAGCGCGCGCCTCCTTGCCCTGCTTGCCATCGCCTTCTTCGCCGTGAGATACGCCACTCCGTAGAGCCAGTTGCCGAGCTTCTCCCGCGGCTGGATGGATGCGGCCTTCCGTGCCAGGATCAGGAATGTGGCCTGCAAGGCGTCCTCAGCGTCGTGATGGTCCCGGAGGACTCGCCGGCACACGCCCCACACCATCGGGCCGTGGCGGAGCACGATCGCCTCGAACACGGGTTCCTCTCGCTGGGCGACGAAACGATCCAGGAGATGCCCGTCCGAGAGCTCGGCCGCGGTTCCCAACTCCAGGGGCGGTGGAAAGTCACGGCCCAACGCACTCTTGCCGCTGGTCTTCTTCAAGTCTCCCTCCAGGCGATCGTGCTGGTCCTAACCCGCTTCGGGCCCGGTTACTCCGGTTTTTTTGCATGCGGAAGGACGGGCCGTCGTTTTGTGCGAGACGTCCTCGATCGGAGCATCCCGCTTGCCTACCTCTTGGTTCGATCCTGGATCAGCGTCCATTCAAACAAGTCGGGCAGAGAATAAGCCCGGTCCGTACAGTCGTCGTGACCCACGCCGGGGAACTCCTGATACAGTGGGTGCCCACCGGCGTCCTTGATGGCCTGGACCATCTCCCGGGATTGTTGGAACGAGATCATCTTGTCGGCGTCACCGTGGAAGCACCAGCACGGCAGGTCTCGCAGCCGGGGCGCCGTCTTTGTGTTGCCGCCGTGGCACATGGGGACGATGGCTGACCATCGCTTCGGATCCGCCGCCGCCAGGCTCCACGTCCCCTGGCCTCCCATCGATACGCCCGTGAGCGCGATGCGATCCGCGTCGATGCGGTAGTCCGCCTGCACCCGGTCGAGGATGGCCAGGGCGCGTTGCCCGCCCGCAGACTCGGCCGTCCAGCCCTCTCCTTCGCGTGCCTGGGGGAAGATCACCAGGAAGGGGAAGCTGTCGGCTTTGCCGCGGATCGCCTTGGCCAGGCCGTGCTCGAGGTGCCTCTTGCCGTCCGAGCCCCGCGAACCCGCCCCGTGTAGCGAGAGGATGGCCGGGACGGCCTTCGTGCCGTCGTAGCCCTTCGGGACGAAGACCGCATACTTCGACTCGGAGCCGTCCTGGGCGCGGTACACCTTGTCAACAAAGCCGGAGGACGTCGAAGCGGATGCTGGTACACCCACGGGGGCAGCGCTCGCGTCGGCCGTCGGGGACAGGAGCTTCGCGGTCACGGGGCGCATCGCGTCCGCGGGGACATTCCGTTGGGCTGCGTCGACCAGCACGCAGACGGCATGCGAGAGCTCGTCCGCCGGCGGGGCGCCGAACCACTTCTTGCGGATGATCCCGTGGTGGTCGATGAGGTAGAGTGCCGGGTAGCCGATGATCTTCCAATCTTTTGTGATCGTCCTCTGGTCGTCGACCTGATCGCGGAAGGAACGCCAGGTCATCCCCTTCTGCTTCGCCACCTCTCGAGCCTTGGCGATGTCCTCGTCGCAGTTCACGCCGATCACGTCGAACGGCCGACCCCGGAGGGACTCGACCAGAGCCTTCTCGTGGGGGATCAGCTTCATGCACGGGTAGCACCAGGTGCCCCAGAAGTTCAGGAGCACCACCCGGCCGTGGAAGTCGTCCAGGCCGATCGGGCGGTCGTCCAGATCGACGCCGGAGAGCTCGGGCGCGGGCATGCCGATGGCGCGGGACCGCAGCTCGGCCAGGTGTCGCCTGGCTTCGAAGACGAGCTGCTCTTCCAAGTTCTGTTGCCGGTAGCGGTGCTTGCCGTCGAATTCTCTGCAAAACTGCTCATATAATGTTTCTGCTTCAGGCTGACGTTCTTCCCCGGAGGTCTGGACGGTGACCGCCAGCGCCATCTGGGCTGCGCACCGCACCCAGCGATCTTGATTCACGCGGAGGATCGCCCGCAGGTGCCGCTCGAATCGGCCGGACCATGGCAGACTTTCAGCAGCGGATCCGCCCAGGCTCTCGCAGAAGTGGCCGATGTGCGGGCTTGCGGCGTACCTCTCGGCGATGAGGTCGGCAGCCTCGCAGTAGAAGGCCGGGGGCCTGCCCCCGTCGGGCTTGTTGGTCAGCACGCAGACCGTGGCAATCAGTTGCGGCGTCTTGGGGTGATCCGGGTGCTGTCGCGCTTTGCGCAAGAGAGCTGAGGGCAGCTCTTGAAGGGAACGAGGCCGGGTGCTGGCTCGCTCGAATGCGGAGGTGATATTGCCGATGTCCGCGGTGGCGATCTGCTCGACCAACAGTTCGCCGGCTTGCTTGCCCGTCGGTGTGTTCGCGGCGCGGCCGCTCGCAACGAGGAGGGCCGATAGCCCTCCGGCCGAGCCGGGATGCTTCCGGGCCAGCTCGAGGCAACGAGCTGCGAGGCGATCCGTCGTCGCCTCATCCGCCCCGCGAGGGAGGCCACTCCACTCCGCTTGGATTGACCAGTACTCGCGAATGTCGGGGGGATGTTGCGCCCAGAGAGAAAGAGCGGTCGCCGAGACGAAGGCCGGTACCAGCAGGCCAACGGCTAGGCCGCGACGTCGATCGTTCAAGCAAGCCATCATGCGTTTCGACTCCATGGCGAATGGAAGACCTTGTAAAGATGCGATGCCGAGGCCATGTCTCGTCCCCACGCGCGGAATGGAAGCGATTCACCTCTCGACCCGGGGATTCGCCGGGCTGCGTGAGCTCGTGCCGCTGTCCGGAGACGCGTCGAAATGCATTTTGCGATGGACTTGCTGTCGGTAGCGACGGCACGGTCGCGCGGCGGCGACCGCGCTGGATGCTGTTGTTCCTGCCTCGGTCCGATGCAGGCCGTGTTCCCGGCTTCCTCATCTATTGCCAAGCAGCTTTCGGTTTCATACAGCTTTTCTTCAAAGCGTTAGCGATCTTCCGCAAGTCCGTGCCGCAAGGGGCATTTCAGGAAGAGGGGAGAATGTCATGAAGCTATGCCGCATCTCCTTGCGCCTATAGCCTCTTTCGGAATTCGGCCCAAGGCCACCCGGTAGGCACGCCTTCCAGGGTTGGCATTTTCTCATAGTGATCTGTACTGGGGGAGGCCCTGTGATGGCCTCCCCCATATAGTCCGGACATGCGGAGATTATCGCCCGATTCTTCGGCCTGATGGGAAGCCATTGAGGCACTTCTGACGAGTTTCACTGAGGCGAGACCGGTTTCCGCAGTGGGCGTTTCAGGGCGGCCTCGATCCGATCCGGGCGGTGGAGTTGCGGCCCCAGGGCCTCGGGTGTCTGGAACTCGTCGCCGACCCGCCACGCGAGGTATCGCTCGATGTTGGGCGAGCCGGTGTAGAATCCGTCGGGGTTGTACGCCAGCCAATCCTCCGCGACCGTGTCCCCCTGGCCCTGGCTTTCGGGGAACGCAAAGAGTGTGACCAGGAGCCGGCCGGTCGCGACCTCCCAGACATTCGTGGTTCCATAGCTGCCGCCACTGACCAGGAGCCGTCCGTCCGCTGAGAAGGTGATCGATTGGGTCTTCTTGAAATGGCCGACGAGCTCGGAGAGCCGTTTTCCGGTCCGCACTTCCCAGAGCACGATGGATTTGCCGCCCGTGGCCAGGATTGCGCCGTCGGGCGAAAGGGCGATGGGTCGGCCCCGGACTTGCTGGTCGGCGAATTCCGGCTTGAGCACACCCGTCCGAGTGTCCCAGAACCTCACCGGCTCGCCGAAGGTGTTGCCCATGCTGGCTGGGCACGCCGCGAGCGTCCGGCCGTCCGGACTGAGGGCAATGGACGTAATCATTCGATCATTCGTGACGGTCCCCGCCTGCGATCCGGCGGCCTTGCAGGTCCGAAGCAGCCGGCCCGTCCGCGCGTCCCAGAGGCGCGTTCCTCCATGGCCTTCACCGCAGACGAGGAGCGTTCCGTCGGCAGAGAAGGCGATGGACGTTGCTCCGCCCTCATGACCGTCCAGAGTCCGTACCACGGAGCCGGTCTCGGGATCGCGAAGCTTGATCAGGCCGTCGGCGTCTGCCGTGGCGAGCGAGGCCCCATCGGGCGTGAAAGCGATTGCCTGCACCTCGGCTGTGTGGTCCTTCAAGGACCAGGCCGGTGCCCCGGTCATGGTGTCCCAGAGGTGGACGGACCCTGAGTCGCCGGGATTCCCCCCGCCGCTGGCGACTCGGCGCCCGTCGGGCGAGAGGGCGACCGCCATGACTTGCTCGGTGGGATCGCCCAGACGGCGGAGCAAGCGGCCCGTCCGCGCGTCCCAGAGCCGGACCGCCCCCGGCCCGAGTCCCTTGGCCCCCGCCTTGAACACGCGCAAGGCGTAGCGGATGTCGCTGCTGCCCGTGGCGATGAGCGAGCCGTCCTTCGAGAGCGCGACCGAGTTCACCTGCTCCTGGTGGCCGGGCAAGCGCCAGTCCACCTTGCCATCCGGCAGACTGGTACGCTGGACCGTCTGGTCGTGGCTGCCGCTGATGAGCGCTCGGCCGTCGCGCGAGAAAGCGACGGAGGTGACGGGGCCGTCGTGGCTCGTCACGACTCGGCCCGGAGTCTCGGTCCGCAGATCGTGCCACCGGACGTCGTTCCCGATCCCGCAAGCGAGCGCCAGGCCGTCGGGTGCCAGGGCCAGGGAGAGCAGGCGTCCCGGCTCGGTCACGGTTCGCTTGAGCTGCCCGGTGGCGGCGTCCCAGAGTTTCCACTGGCTGTTGCAACCCGGGTCCCGGCCCGTGAAATAGGAGGGATCGCGACCGCGGTGGTAGGCCCAATCGCAACTTCCGTTGGCGATCGTCTTTCCATCCGGCGCGAAGGCGAGGGAGACGACCCAGTCGCAATGGCCTTCGAGGGACCGCCGCAAGTGGCCGGACGTCATGTCCCAGAGCCGGACTGTCTGATCGCCACCGCCGCTGGCGAGGGTCGCACTGTCGGGCGAGAAGGTGAGGGCGGTGACCGGGAGCGGCTGGTCCGTGAGTTGGTGTCTGAGCCTCCCGGAGGCGAGTTCCCACACCAGGATCTGTTTGTCCGTGCCGGCCGAGGCGAGCCACTTGCCGTCGGGGGAGAAGGCGATGGCGTAGGTCTCGATCTCGGTGTGCCCGGTGAGCTTTCGGAGACGCTTGCCGGACCGTACGTCGAAGGTGCTGACGAGCTTGTCCATGTGGTAACCCGCACACGCGAGACTCCGGCCATCGGGCGCAAATGCGACTCCGCGACCCCCCCCCGCGTCGATCGCCCGAAGTAAGGCGCCGGTCTTCGCGTCGTGGATGCGGACCCGCCCGTCGAAGCTGTCGACGGCGACGAGCGACCCGTCAGGTGAGACGGCGACCGAGGTCACCGAGGCCTCCGGGGCGGCCTGGAGGACCAGGGAGAGAGGGGCCGAAGGGGGCGGGGCACCGTACGAGCCACCGCCGAATGCGATCAGGCCGAGGGCCATCGACAGACAAAAGTCTCTGGGACGCATGAGTTCACTCCTGGTACCGGGGACGTGGGCGAATCGTTCAGGGGCGGCCGGGGTGCTCTTGGCACCCAGCCCTGACGAATCTTCTGCCCGCGCTCCTGGTTCACCGATCGGGCCGTTTTCGCGGACAATGCTTCCCGGCAACGGCGCGAATCGTCCCGCTCACTCCCGGCGAATTGTGCAAGGGGAAACTCTTTTGCTTTGCAAACTGCGGGATGTTAGATGTTGATGAAGGGTCGATGTCAGCGATCCTCTCTGACTCACATGTTGACGAACCCTTTTTGGATCAGCCGCCTTGTGGGGCAACGGCAGACATGGCCGATCGGTCTAACCCGATGGGACGAGCATCGTGGCTCATCACTTGTCAACTTGCTGGACGCTGTTGCGAGACGCTGCCGCCGGGGGCGAGGCGTCCCGGACGGAATTCGCGATTCGGTATACGCCGGTGGTGAGGGCCTACCTGGCCGCGCGGTGGCGGGGCTCGTTCAAGCGGCTCGGAGAGCTTGACGATGCCGTTCAGGATGTCCTCGTCGAATGCCTCAGGGATGGTGGCCTGCTCGATCGTGCGCGGGCCGATCGCCCCGGAGGGTTTCGTGCCTTTCTCTACGGCGCGGTGCGCAACGTGGCCATGCGCGTCGAGACGCGGCAGGCGCGACAGCACGCTCGGGAGTCGCAAGCCCCGATCGACCTTCAGGGCATTGCGGGGAGTGAGGACGCGCTCTCGCGGGTCTTCGACCGGGCCTGGGCTAAGGCCGTCATGCGCGAGGCGGCCGAGCGGCAATCGGAACTAGCGGCGCAACGCGGCGAGGCGGCGCTCAGACGCGTCGAGTTGCTCAGGCTCCGCTTTCACGAAGAGATGCCGATCCGCGAGATCGCCCAGCTCTGGGGCGTCGATACCCCGTCCCTCCACCACGAGTATGCGCGGGCCCGTCAAGAATTCCGGTCGGCCCTGGAACAAGTGGTCGCCCTCCACCATCCTGGGGCACCCGAGGATGTCGACCGCGAGTGTGCGCAGCTCCTCTCGCTGCTTGAGTAATGGGTTTTTTATGAAGTGTTTGGCTTGTGATGTAAGAGTCTGGTTGTAAGGTGGGCCGTGCCCTCCAAGCAGTTCTTCAAAAAATCGTGCGCGAAAACGGCCCGAGCGATGAACCAGGATTGAGAGGAAGAATCGCGAGGGCCCAGACACATGAACGACGCCGACGTTCCCAGCCGCCCCTCGGAGGGCGACGATCACGATGGTCTCCCCAACGATGCGGCCTTGCGGGCGGCCTTCGGCCCCCCCACGTCGTTGGCCATGGAAAATCGATGTGGCGAAGGCGTCTTGGAGGCCCTTCGGCCTTCCACGGGCATTACGTCGCGGGTCTTGCTGCGCGACGAGACGGACGCGCCGGCTCCCCTGGTCGGGACAGGAGAGGAGTCTCTCACCTTGGGCGGGCAGGGGCGTTACCAGGTCCTCGGCGAGATCGCACGCGGTGGGATGGGGGTCGTACTCAAGGGCCGCGACCCCGACCTCGGTCGCGACGTGGCGATGAAGGTGCTCCACCCGGGTCACGCCGACAACCCGGCGCTGGTTCGTCGGTTCATTGAGGAAGCCCAGATTGGCGGCCAACTCCAGCACCCTGGCATCCTCCCCGTCTACGAACTCGGGCTTGATGCCGGCCAGCGGCCTTTTTTTACAATGCGGCTGGTCAAAGGGCGGACCCTCGCCGCCATGTTGGATGAGCGGTCCGCCCCGACCCACGACCTCGGCCATTTCCTCGCGATTTTCGAGCAGGTCTGCCAGACCATCGCCTACGCCCATGCCCGAGGCGTGATCCACCGCGACCTCAAGCCGTCGAACATCATGGTCGGCACCTTTGGTGAGGTCCAGGTGGTCGACTGGGGGCTGTCCAAAGTCCTCGGGCAAGGTCAAGAGAGACAACCAGGCGAAGGTCTGCCGGCGGCGACCGACGAGCCGCAAGTGGCGACCGTACGAACGACCGGCGGCGGCTTGCCCTCGCGGTCAGGGGCGATCCTCGGTACGCCTTCCTATATGAGCCCGGAACAGGCACAAGGGAATACTGATGGTGTTGACGAGCAGGCCGATGTCTTTGCCTTGGGGGCAATCCTCTGCGAGATTATGACCGGTCAACCCCCTTATCACGGGAGCCGTTCCCAGATCCTCGAAGACGCGGTGGCCGGTTGTCTTGACGATGCCTTCGCCCGCCTCGATACCTGCGGTGCGGAGGGGGATCTGATTCGGATTGCCCGGCGCAGTCTCGACCCTTCACTGACCGTTCGACCTCGTCACGCAGGAGTCTTGGCACGCGAGGTCAGCGCCTTCCTCGAGTCGGTCGGCGACCGTGCCCGAGCCGCTGAGATTGCCGTGGCCGAGGCTCGGGCAACGGCCGTCGCCGAACGGAAGGCGAGGCGGCGGACCACTGTGCTCGCCTCGGCACTTGGCCTCGCCGTCATCATGGGGCTCACGTTCGCCGTTCTCGCTGAACGGGAGAGACGGGCCCGCGCTGAGCAGTCCATCGCCTCGGTCGCCGCGCTCTTTCGCAAGTCCGATTGGTTCCGCGATCAGGCCCGGCGGATCCCACCCGACCAACTTGGCACCTGGGAGCAGGCTCTTGCCCAGGTCCGGCGCACCGCCGAGATCGTCGGCGCGGGGGCGATCGACGAGGAGACCCGACAGAACGTCGCCCGTCTCCTTGAGGACTTGAGGCGCGAAGAGCAGGGGGTACGCGACCGCATGCGCCGATCCCGCCTCGAACCTCAAAAGTAATCATGATTGTTGGATTCGCTTGATTTTCCTGGGGCTGCGGGCGGGTCGCCCGCGATCCCAGGGAAGGCTGGAACACTGTCTATGTGTTTAAACAATGAATGATTTTGTGAGAATTGGAAGCATTGGATTGTGCCTTTCCTTCAGACTGATCGCCAACAGCGGCGTGCTTGGGGCTTCGCCGTCTCCGTCCCATCCGGAGCTTTTGGTCCAGGCGGGGCCGGAAGAATCAGTGACCTCCTTGGCCGTTTCGCCCGATGGTTTCTACGAGGGGTCACCGGGCATCGATCGCCACCTTGCATGGCGCGTGGGCGATGACCTCAAAACGCCCGACTCGCTCGGTCCGCAACTTCGCCGCCCAGACCGGATCGCGTCGGTGCTGCAACTTGCTGCTCCGAAACCGGACGTCCCCCTCTCGAGTCACCGGCAGTAAGCCGGTGACTGTGTTACCCGTTCAAACAGTGCGACGAGGCGGGGAAGCGTGACGTCCAGCGCATAGCGGCGGCGGATCAATTCCGTGCCTTGCAAACCGAGATGTCGGTAGGAACGTGGGTCGCGAAGGACGTCGAGTGCACGGGTTGCAAAGCCGTCCACGTCGAAGAAATCTTCGAGCAGGCCGGTCTCTCCGTCAACGATCATCTCGCGGACCGGGGCGGTGTCCGAGGCCAGGATCGTGCAGCCGCAGGCCAAGGCGTTCATGAGCGACCACGAGAGGACGAAGGGGACGGTGAGATAAATGTGAAGGTCGCTTAGGCTGAAAATGTCGACCAAGGTGGCCGTGGGTACGAGCCCGGTGAACAAGAACTTGGAGGGATCGTAGTCATCCTGGGCAAGCACATGCTCGCGAAAGGACTTGTGCTTGATTCGCTTCTCATCGCCGCCGTAGCAGATTCGGTCGCTGCCGACGACGACGAACAAGACGTCAGGGTACGCTTCATAAATTCGCTTCGCGGCTCGCATGAAGATGTCAAATCCACGCATCGACTCAAACCCGCGGCTGACGTAGGTCACAATGCGGGTCGATGCGGGGATCTTGCGGTTACCGATTCGGCGCGGTCCCCCTTCGCGGCGGCAGTAGATGTCGGTCTCGATGCCGTCAAAAATCACGTCGATCTTCGCTCGCAATTCGACCGGGAAGAGGCTGCGCTGGAATTCGGTCGGACTGTAGGCGGCCCGGCAATTGACCAGGTCGAGCAAAATCATGGCGTTGCGTGCGTGAGAACGTAACCGATCGAGCTCTCCAGGTGGAGATTCAGGCCGGAAGTCGAGGTCGGAGCCGTGAGAATGATAATAGTATTCGAAATAATTGATTATGGGGACGTCCGGGTAGAGCTCGGCGAGGAACAAGGTCGAGCCGAACCCGCTATGGCCGACGATCAGGTCGGGGCGGAGCTCCGGATGGCTTTTGCACGCGTCATGGACGCCATGGCTGCTCCAGATCGCGTTCTCGAACGTACGGCTGCAATAGTGGTTCGTCTCCCGGGCCCCCCCCGACGTCTTGTATTGGATCTTCCGTATCCCCGAGGCTTCGCCGGGTGCGACCTTCGAGAGAAACGTACACGTCCACCCCAACGTACGCACGAGGTGCCGGGCGATATGGCCGAACTGGGCCGGAAAGTTTTGGTGGACGAAGAGAACGTGCATGAGGAGGAGATCCTGGAATTGAATTAAAAAATCATGAAAATGAATTTTATTTAATGGTTGGCGGTCTGTTGCTCCAGGCTTGTAGGTTGGGCACGGCCCGCCCTTTTCGTCGATTCTCTTCAAGCGGACAGGGAACCTGCCTTGCCCTGAAAAGTTCATTCGTCCAAGAGGCGAGTGGGAAGCTGATCGCTCCCTGTCTTTGGGGGCTTGCCTTTGATCGGGTGGGAAGTCAGGACGCTGACGCTCTCTGTTCGTTTTTGGTTGGGCGGGACGAGGAGAAACTTACGTTTGTCATTCGTCTTTGGTTGGACGGGCAGGCAGGAAGCTTACGCTTCCTGCCTGCCTCGGAAGTTTCGTTGAAGTGTGTCGGCTCGGCTGTTTTTACTTGGTCAACCTCCGGGCCGCGATCTGGTTTGTCCTGGTCGCCTGGGCGGCGAGTTTGCGGAGCAAGGCGCCACGGCCCGCGAACCGGGGCGGCTGAGTGATCCGTTTGACGGCGGTGGGCGGGAGCGGATCGTTGAGGTACGTCCGTCCGTCGCCAGGCTGTTCGACGTATCGGCCTGTCGGTGCTTGAATGTTCACGATGAATGTCATCGGTGAGTTCGTCTCGGCCGGCAGGCCCGGTTCCACGAGGCCCCCTTGGACGTAGACGCGATTATAGCCGCCGTCGAGGCCGGCGGTGTCCCGATTGCCGTCGTGGTCCCAGTGGCCGAAGACGATGTCGTTGCCTTGGCCCGCCAGCACCGTCTCGGCGATCCCGTCGTCGCCGGCATCCAGGAGGTTATTCCCGGTGCCGCCGTCAATCAGGTCGAAGCCGGTGCCACCGAGGATCACGTCGGCACCGTCGTCGGGCAGCGTGTTGTCACGGACGCTGTGGGGGATGTTCGGGATCCCGTTCCCGCCGTGGAGCGTGTCGTCACCCGTTCCGCCGTAGAGCGAGTCGTCGCCGAATCCGCCCAGGATCTGGTCGTTGCCGGCGTTTCCGAACAGGAGGTCGTTGCCGGCACCGCCGAGGATTGTGTCGTTGCCGTCGCCGCCGAGGATTGTGTCGTTGCCGTCGTCGCCGTAGAGGACGTCGTCTCCGGCGTCACCCCAGATCTGGTCGTTGCCCGTACCCCCTTGCGCGGTGTCGTTGCCCGCGCCGGCGAGGATCAGGTCGTCGCCGGCATCGCCTCCGAGGCGGTCGTCGCCGTCACCGCCGAGGATCGTGTCATTGCCGTCGCCGCCGAAGAGGGTGTCGTTGCCCGCTCCGCCGTCGAGCGAATCGTTGCCGGCGCCTCCCAGGAGGATGTCGTGGCCTGCTTCGCCAAACATCTTGTCGTCGCCCGCGTCACCGACGAGGGTGTCATTGCCGTCGCCACCGAGGATCGTGTCGTTGCCATCACCGCCGTAGGCTTGGTCGTTGCCCGCTTCACCGAAGATGGAGTCGTTCCCCTCATCGCCGGAGAGGGTATCGTTACCGTCGCCGCCATGGATCAGGTCGTCCCCCCGACCGCCTTGGATCAAGTCGTTCCCCGTGCCACCGTAGAGCGAGTCGTTGCCGTCTCCTCCACTGAGCGAGTCGTCGCCGTCGTCGCCCGTGAGGAGGTCGTTGCCCGCCTCACCCAGAAGCACATCGTTACCGAGTTCACCGACGAGGGTGTCATTGCCGTCGCCACCGTGGAGCGTGTCGTTCCCACTTCCTCCGTTGAGGGAATCGTTGCCGGCCATGCCCATCAGCAGGTCGTTGCCGGCCTGGCCGAGCAGTGTGTCCGCGCCAGCGCCTCCGTCGAGGGTGTCGTTGCCGCTTCCTCCGTCGATGAAATCGTTGCCGTCATCGCCGGCGAGGTAGTCGTTGCCCGCGTCGCCGGTGATGGTGTCGTCGCCGTCACCACCAGAGACGGTGTCATCCCCGTCGCCCCCGGCGATCAAGTCGCGGCCGGCCATGCCGAGGAGCAAGTCGTTGCCGGCCTGGCCAAGCAGGGTGTCATTGCCGTCGCCGCCGTCGAGGGTATCGGCGCCATCTCCCCCATCGAGGTAGTCGTTCCCTGCGTCTCCTGCGAGGTAATCGTCGCCGGCGTTACCGGTGATGGTGTCGTCGCCGTCCCCGCCGGAGAGGGTGTCGTTGCCGTCGCCCCCGACGATCAGGTCGTTGCCACCCCGCCCGAGGATCAGGTCATTGCCGGCCTGGCCAAGCAGTGTGTCGTTGCCGTCGCTTCCGTCAAGTGCGTCGTCGCCATCTCCCCCGTCGAGGGAGTCGTTGCCTGCGTCTCCCACGAGATAGTCGTTGCCGGCCTCGCCGAAGAGGGTGTCGTTGCCGTCGCCCCCAAAGAGTGTGTCGTTGCCGAGTCCTCCGAGCAGCGAGTCGTCACCCGCATCGCCGAAGAGCGAGTCGTCGCCCGAGTCTCCATTCAGCGTGTCGTTGCCGGCACCGCCCCGCATGGTGTCGTTGCCGGGATCGGCGAAGGCGATCCCGCCGACCGTGACCGGACCGAGGAGGTCGTTGCCGTCGCCCCCGAGCAGGCTATCGTCGCCAAGGTCGCCATTGATGGTGTCGTTGCCCGCACCTCCATCGAGTGTGTCGTTGCCGTGGCCGCTGGCGATCGCGATGATGGCAAACGAGGCTCCCACCCCCGTGCCGTCGGCATCGCCCATCAGCAGGTCGTCACCCTCCCCACCGATGATCAAGTCGTTCCCCGCGCCACCGAGGAGGACGTCGGGACCAGTTCCGCCGATCAAGGTGTCATCACCAAGACCGCCGAGCAAGGTCGCGTCCGCCGAGAGGAAGTCGTTCCCTGCTCCTCCTTCGAGCTGGATGCCGATGGAGCGTTCGACGCCCGAGTCGGCCTTGATCCGGTCGTCCCCTCCGTTGCCCCGGACCTGAAGGACGTCGCTTCCCGCCGCCGAGCCGGTGATCGAGAAGCGGGTGTAGAGTCCGGTGACGTCGATCGCTGGGCCGGCCTGGGTGATCGCGATGTCGTCGGCGAGGTTCGACCCGTCGATGGTGACGATGTCTTGCGTGCCGTCGCCGGTGCCCAGGTCGATCTTGATGGCCTTGAGCTCGGTTCCCGTCAGGTCGGACACGGCGATCGTGTCGTTGCCCGCACCTGAGTTGATGTTCATTTGCTCGATGCCAGCGATGTCGAGCGTGAACGGGACGAGGTTGGTGCGATCGAACTTGATGCGTACCCCGTTGGGAGTGACTGTGAAGGCGTCGCCGGCCGATGCGCCATTGATGATGGCGATGTCGGTCCCTTCGCCCCCTTCGACGAGGTCGCTGTTGTCACCGTTGTTCCAGACGATCGTGTCGGAGCCGTCGCCCCCGAAGAGTTGGTCGTTGCCGGTGCCCCCGGTGAGCGTATCGTTTCCCTCGCCGCCATAGAGCGTGTCGTTGCCGGCCGAGCCGTTGATTGAGTCGTTTCCACGGCCGCCGTCGAGGAAGTCGGCGCCGAGGCCTCCGATGATCACATCGTCGCCGTCATCGCCGGTGATGACCAGCGCCGTTGCCACGGAACCGGCATTGATGAAGTCGTTGCCGCCCAGGCCGTGGATCGTGATGCGTTCGATCGAGCTGTAGAGATTTGAGCCGCTTGCGCCGTTGATCGACGTGGTGAGCGTACCGGGAGTCACCTCGCCCAGGATGATGATGTCGGCGAAGTCGGTGCCGTTGATGAGGATGGTGTCGTTGCCTGCGCCTCCGATGAGGGTGTTGTTGCCTGTGCCGCCGAAGAGGACGTCGTCGCCGTCGCCGCCGTCGAGGAGGTCGTCGCCGGTGCCGCCGATCAGCGTGTCGTTGCCGTCCCCGCCCAGCAGGGTGGCATCGGCCTCGAGATAGTCGTTGCCGGCCCCTCCATCGAGGATGATGCCGACCGTGCTTGAAGCGATCGAGGTCGCGATGATTCGGTCGTTGCCCGCGAGGCCGTTGATGGTCAAGCGATCGGCGACATGGGCGTTGTGAACGACGATATGGGCGGAGAGACCTTCGACGATGAGATCACCGGCAACGGCATCCACGAAGACTTCGTCGTTACCGCCCGTTCCGTCAAAGGCCGCGGCGCTCGACGCCTTGTCGGACAGGAAGACGTCGACGAGGGCAACGCCGGTATTCTTGAGGTCGCCCACTTGAAAGGTGTCGCGGCCTCCCGACGAATTCTGGAGCAAGAGCGACTGGATATCGGCGGCGTCGATTCCGGAACCAACCCTGAGGCTTGCCACGAGGCGGTTGCCTGCCCCTCGGCGCACGGTGAACGTGCTATTCGCGCCGAGGGTTTGGCTGCCGGTGAAGATCAAACGGTTTTGACCGCTGCCGCCTTCAATCAGGTCGCTGTTGTCCCCGTCACCCCAGACGAAGAAGTCGGAGCCGGCACCGCCATAGAGCGTATCGTTGCCGCTGCCGCCGGCGATGATGTCGTTGTTGTCGCCGCCATCGATCCAGTCGTCTCCCTCGTTGCCAAGAATCACGTCATCCCCGGCATATCCGAAAATCGTGTCGTTGCCGGCACCGCCGAAGATGATGTTGGCTCCCGCTGTTCCATAAATGAGGTCCGCGTTATCGCCGCCGAGGAGGGTGTCGGCCGTTGCGTCGTCCTTGTCTCCGCCCCGGAGGGTATCGTTGCCGGCACCGCCTTCAAGACGGTCGGTTCCTGCTCCGCCGTCCAGGAAATCATGGCCGGTGCCGCCGAAGAGGGTGTCGTTGCCCGCCTCGCCGTAAATGGTGTCATTGCCTGCGCCGCCGTCGAGACGGTCGTTGCCGTCCCCGCCATAGATCAGGTCGGCGCCGGGGCCGCCGTAAACCGTGTCGTTCCCGGCGCCGGCGTCGATATAGTCATTTCCGTAGTGCGAGGGGTCGGAGGCGTCGTCTTCCGGCGTGTCCGGGGCAAAGTCGCCATAAATGCGGTCATTGCCCGTACCACCGAGCAAGGTGTCGTCCCCTTCACCCCCGGTCAGTTCGTCGTCGCCCGATCCCCCGTCGAGGTAGTCATTGCCCCGACCGCCTCTGAGCGTGTCGTTGCCGCTGCCGCCGGACAGCGTCGCCGCCACGGTTCCGGCGATCAGCGTGTCGTTGCCGCTGCCGCCAGCGAAGTTGACTTGCAGGCCGACGCCGGCTGCGTCGATCACATCGTCGCCTGTGCCACCATCTCCGACGATTCGCTTGACCTTGTCATATCTTCGAGTCAGACCAAAAGCAGTTACGTAGACCGATCCGTTGTCGGGATGGTTCTCGTCGACAGCCCGGATGACAAAGACCTCGTCGATGGCGTCGGGCTTGATGAATCGTTTCGTCGCGTCCTGCCCGATGAACAGCGTGAGTGTACCGTCGCTGCTGACGCTGCCCAATTCGCCCAGATCCGGGTTGGAGTTGACCGTGGGCGTCGTCCCACCGCCATCGAGGGTTGTCGCGTTGCACTGGCCCGTAGACCACTGGTAGAGCGGTTTGCTTCGGTAGAGTCCTCGTGAGCCTGAGATCGACGTATTGTCGGCCAGGCTGAACCAGCCTCCCACGGTTTCCACGGCAGTGGTAACCCCGCTCCCGATGGCTCCCCCCGCGTTGCTCGCGGCGTTACCAAGCGAGTTGACGAAGCCCTCGACCGCCTGGGTGGGGTTTTTCATGAAGGACTTGAATCCGTCAGAAACCGTGGCACCTGCGTCGCTGAGGCCTTCAGAAATGGCTTCGCGAAAGTTACCGCCGGATACGAGGTTCCGGAGCTTGTCGGCGACAGGCGGGACCCCGAGGTTCAACGGAGGGGCGTTGAGAACCGCGATGATCTTGTCCGAGGCCTTGAGCATGAGGTCGGCCTGGTAGATCAGCGGGTTGTTGGCCAGAAGGGTTTCGACGAGCTTCGCCAGGCTCTCGAGATTGAAGTTCACGCCGACTTCGGTAAACAGGTCGGCCGTTGCCGTCAGGGTCCCGCTCCCGGCCAGCGGGCAGGATGCCAGATTCCTGAGATACGCGATGTCGGCGTTCCCTTGGGCCGGGAAATAGGCATTAACGTTGCCGTTGAGGCCGGCCGTGATCCCCGCGCGGGCCGTGACGACGTCAACGTCAGCGCCGATCGCAAAGTCGACGCCCAGCTTCATGTCCGCGTTGAAAACGCGGCGGTTGGCATTATTTCCTGCCCCGACGTAGAGCCCATCCTGTGGCTTACCGGTCGACAGGCCGCTGGCGTCGATCCCGAAGATCAAGTGGAACGAGACGTCGGGGATGTCGAAGTGAAGCTTGAAATTGACCGGAACGATTCCGATGACAAAATTTTGATTGTACAGATCATAGGATTGATTGCGGGCCACGTCGATTTTGTTGTCATACTCGAGCAGTTTGACCGAAGAGTCGCCCAGGAGCAGGCGGAAGATCCCCGAGGGGTCGTCGAGGAGCGGGATCGAGAGATCGTACTTATTTAGCTCCGACTTGAAGCTCCCGAGTGCCGAGTCGATTGCCGATTTGGACGCCGGCTTGTCGTCACGGGCCACGCTTTTCAGGTCCCCGGAAAAGGACCGCAGATCGTTTCCGCCGCCAATCGTGAAGTTCCCGACGTGGATCGTCAGCGCGGAGCCTGCCTGGAGGAACGCAAGCAAGCTCCCCACCTGGTCGACTTGGCGGACGGCATCAACAAAGGTATTGGCATAGCCTTTTACTTTTGGGTCGGTTGAGAACTGCGCTGCGGTGGAGAGGAGACCGAGGAGGTCGGGATGCTGGAGAAGCTGAAGCATCTGGCCGGCTGGTCCGGCCGCTGAGACGTCGAAGTTGCCGAGGAGCCCTTTGACCTGCTTGGAAACGTCCGCCAACATCGGAATCGGCCGGGTCAAGTAACTCGTGAAGTCGAAGACGGGCTGAGCATGCTTGAGGATCTGGTCGGCCAGAGGCGCCGCGAGGTTGTTCAGGAGCGAGCCTAACTTGAGCTGGACGTCGTTGAATTGAACGGTCGGGGCGCGCCCGAGCTGGGCTGACGTGACATTCGCGGGCAAGGGGTTGCCTTGCGAGTCGCTGAACGGCCACACGACGCGGAAGGATTGAACGACGAGCTGAAGGTTTGCGTCGGCCTGGTCGAGGGGCCTGAGCCCGGCCCTGAGGGTGAAGGCCAGGTCGGCCCCACCTCCAATCTTCGCCACGGCCGTGTACTTGTTGGCGTTGGAAATGACGCCGCCTTGCACGTCCACCGTGATCTGGGCGTTGAGGAACTGGTTCGAAGTCGTGTTGTCGATTGGGTCGGCATGCACATAGAGCGGGCCGAGCCGACCGTCGAACGAAGGGACCTCGGCTTTGAGGACACTGACGGAAAGTGTGAGCTCGGGCGTGGTTCCACCGGCGTCCAAGGCGTAATTGCTGTTGGATTTAATGATCGTCAGGTCGAGTGTGTACGTGAGATGGGCCGTCAGGGACGCTGCTGTGCTAAACCCGAGGCTAGGCAGGCCGAGGTCGATTTTGGGGACGCTCAGATCCTTCGTCCCGATGCTGTGGATGAGAATTCGGTCGCCACTGTTTGCGTATGTGACCGAGGTGTTGTTTGCCCCGAACGCGGTTTTAATCGCGGCCGTCAGGTCGCCTTGGGTCTCATTGCTTCCGTCGGCAACCGTGACTCCGGCTAAGATCTCTTTCTTCTGGACCGCCTGGTCCAGCGCCAGGCCGATCACGGGGAGAGAGGCTTGGGTCGCGAATCCGGTCAGAGTATTGTCGCGGATATTATCGAGAGCTCCGCTCAGAAACCCGCCGAAGCCGTCGTATCGCGCAAGGAGCTCGCGCTTCTCAAGGACCTCGACCATCGCCGGGCTGTAGAGTCTTCGATCTCGGGAAGCCTTCGAGGGGGATACGGCACGCGCCTTTGAACGACGGGGAGGGAACTTCATCGTGGGTATCTCCAGGTGGTGCGGCTTCAAGGGGGTGGGCGAGTCGAGGTCGCGCAAGAACTAGGTGTTCGCGAACCCATCGAATCGAAACAAGAATTGAGATTTCGAACCCCGTAACGCACTTCGAGCTTGTGAAGGGGGGGGCTGGCTCGTGAAAGTGGCGGGCCTGGCAACGCGTGCCGAGAGGTGGGAGCAAGCACGACGTGGATTATGTGGGTGCTGATTGTGCGGTTTGTAGGGAGGCGGGTGGTCTACTTCTTGGGAGGCTGGCTCGGTGCGAGGGCCAAAAGATCGGGGGCTGAGTACGCCCCCAAGTCACTCTTGCCGCGTGTCACGCGAAGGGAAACCGTCCGAAATCAGAGAGCTGACGGTATGGATGCGATCCCGTCCGGCGCGTGGCTACGGTGATGGGAAGAACTCGATGTGGACCTGTCCGGGCTGAGCGTATTGCCGGCTGAGGCCTGCGCTCGCTGGACGGATGAAGGGAGCGAGTGTTGATTACGCGTTTCAGATCGCCTCGGCGAGCTGGCGCTCATGGCCGGCGAGTCGTCGCCGCAATCGGCTCAGGCGGACCCTGAGACTGTCCGGATCGAGGCCCAATTCACGCGCGGCCTCGGCTGTGCTGTAGCCTTGGAGGCGAAGCTCGACCACGCGACGGTCGGTGCCGTCGAGCTGGTCCATGAGGTAGCGGAGCGCGTCGTCGTGCTGGACGGCTTCCGCAGGATCGGCCCCGGTTGTCTCGCCCGACGGCCAACTGCCCGAGGTGACCGCTTTCGCAGTCAACCGGAGCCGGCGAGACTGGAGACGCACGCACCGGGCGGCTTTGCGCCGCACCATCGTCAGCACCAAAGCCAGGAGCTGTTCGGGACGTGTGAACTCGAACTTGTTGCTACGCAGACCAACCAGCAGGCTTCGATGGATCGACTGCACCAGGTCCATCGAGTCGACATGGGGTCTCAGGAGGGGGCCCAGAAGCACTCGAGCCGCGATCCTGACCTCGGCTTCGTACTGGCCCGCGAGTTCGGCCAGGGCACGTTCGTCTCCGCTTCGGGCGCGGGCGACCATGTCGGAGAATGACTCGCGAGAATCCTCATCCATGGTAATAGCAGATGATTTATGGATCAGCATCTTCACGGCATCGTGATTACGGGTTTAGAATACACCGGCTTTGGGTGGTTCGCAAGGAGCCGCTGTGCTATGTCGCCCATTTTGTCTGATCGGCTTAACTTGACGGCGATGACTGGCCAGGCGTGGGTGGCCGGCTTGTGAACACAAAATCAGTCTGATTTTGTGATGAGACGATCCAAATCTAAGCGGTGAAACGTGGGATCAAGTCTCGTTCCCGGCGAGAGAGAACGGCAGCTTCGCGACCTCTGCGCGGAGCTGGGGCGGCGACTCCGCGCGGGTGAGGCGTGCCGGGTAGAAGTCTATTTGGAACAGCATCCGGAGTTGGCCGACGACGAGGATGCCGTCATTGAGTTGCTCTACGCCGAGTACGTGGTACGCGAAGAGCGGGGAGAGGAACCCGCGCCCGAGGAGTGGTACGCACGCTTTCCTCAATGGCGGGACCGGCTCGGCCGGCTCCTGGAGTTCCATCGGATCCTCGAGGCGGAAGAAGAGGAGGGGTGGCTTCTCGCTGAGGAGAAAAGTCCCCCGAGGAGCAGTGCCACGCTCACACTCGAAGGCCCCGCCCTTCCTCCGCTGGGCGCGTTCGAGCTGATCGAGGAGATTGGTCGCGGGGGGATGGGGGTCGTCTACAAGGCGAGGCAGTCGGCCTTGAACCGAACTGTGGCTGTGAAGGTGATCTTGGCCGGGGGGCTGGCGGGGCCTCGCGAACGAGAACGGCTGCGGTTCGAGGCGGAGGCGGTTGCGAAGTTCCACCATCCCAACATTGTCCAGGTCTTTGAATTCGTGGAACGGGGTGACCTTCCCTATATCGTGCTGGAATATGTGGAAGGGTGCAACCTCGCCGAATTCCAGAGACGGTCGGAGCGGCGGGTGGACTGGTCCGCGCGGTTGATCGAGACCCTGGCCAGGGCGATCCACCACGCGCACCAGCGAGGGATCGTCCACCGGGACCTGACGCCGGCCAACGTGCTGATTGCGGTCGACGAAACGCCGAAAATCTCCGACTTCGGCCTTGCCAAGTCACTCGCTCAGGAGGGCTCGACCTCGTTGAGCGGGTCGTTCCTTGGGACGCCCCGCTACATGGCGCCCGAGCAGGTGACCGGTCGCTCGCGCGATGTGGGGCCCCCTGCCGACATCTATGCCCTGGGCGCGATCCTCTACGAACTGCTCACGGGGGTCGTTCCGTTCCAAGGTACGACGCCGCTCGAGACGCTGCGGCAGGTGTTGGAGGATGTGCCCGAGGCCCCGTCCCGCGTGCGGCCCGACGTGCCGGCCGACCTGGAGACGATCTGCCTGAAGTGCCTCGAACGTGAGCCGGGGCGGCGGTATCTCTCGGCCGCCGACCTAGCTGAGGACCTGCGGCGGTTCCAGGCGGGCGAGCCGATCCTGGCTCGGCCGACTTCGACCATGAGGCGGTTGCTCAAGTGGGCCCGGCGGCGTCCGGCGGAGGCGGCCCTGGCGGCCTTGGTTGTGGTGGCCGTGGCCGGCATCCTGATCGCCGGTTTCTGGTCGAATGCTTGGCTGGTGCGCCATGGTCTTGCGCTGGAGGACGCACTCGCCCGCGAGCGAGGCCAAGCTGTCGCCGCCCGCACGGCTCGGTTGCAGGCGGAGCAGAATGAGAGGATCGCGCGCCGTCACTGGTCGGGTTCGCAGATCAAGCTGGCTCAGCAGGCGTGGGAGGCGGGGCACATCGAACTCGCCCAGGAACTGCTTGCGAACGAGCGTCTCGAGCCGGGAAGGGGCGACCTGCCAGGGTTTGAGTGGTCTTACCTCCACCGACTTTGCCATCGCGACTTCTCGCTCCTCTGGGGCCACACGGACTCCGTCTACAGTGTTGCCGTTGCCCCCGACGGCCGCTCTCTCGCCTCGTACGACCTCGGTGGAAACGTCCTCCTCTGGAACCGGCTCCCTCACCGGCCCTGGACCGCGCGGGGCTTGAACTCGCTCCCCGGCTCTCGGGCGGCGGTCGTTCCCCAGAGTCCAAGCCACACCGCGGATCCCGGCGCCCGGAGCGAGCACGGAGAGGTCAGGCTCCGGGACGTGACGACCGGGCGCGGATGGACCTTTCTCACCGGGAACGCCGGGATCGTCAATCTCCTCGGGTTTTCGCCTGATGGAACCGCGTTGAACGTCTGGGACCAAACTCGACCCGACGGGGCCGAACCTCTTGCCCCCGTCGACTTCACGCTGAGACTCGACCGGTCGGCGCCGGGCCGTCTGTTCCCGAGGATTTTCTGCCTGGCCCATTCGTCGGACGGTCGGTTCCTGGCGACGGTGGGTCGCGATGGCCGCCTGTCGCTTCGCGACGCCACGACGGGACGCGAGCGGAGGTCTCTTCGCGACACCGGTTCGCCGATCCACTACCTGGCATTCTCCCGCGATGGAGAGCGACTGGCCGCCAGCCTCGCCGATGCCGGCCTCGCGGTCTGGGAGACGGGTTCGGGGCGGCTCCTCAACGTGTTCAAGGACCACGATGCGCCCGTGAGGCAGATTGCGATCGCACCCGACGGAACGACTCTGGCCACGATTGAGGGGGAGCGGCAGGTTGTCTTCCGCGACCTGACGACCGGGCGTAAGTGGGCCGTCCGAGCCGAGGCCGCCGGCTTTGTCCACGCGATCGCGTTTGCTCCCGACGGTCGGACTTTGGCCATGGGGGGCGAACGATTGCGGACGCGTCTCTGCGACGTGGCGACCGGAGCGGAACTCGCGGTGTTCGCTCGTGAGAGTGACATCATCCGTACCTTGATGTTCACGCCTGACGGGCGCACCGTAATCCTTGGCGGAGACGACCCGCGAGTTCGGCTCTGGCACCTCGTCCCCCCTCTCGACGACTCGTCGCTCGCGGGGCATGCCGTCGAGACCTGGTCGCTTGCCTTTTCCCCCGACGGTCGGACCCTGGTCTCGGGCAGCGACGATCATACGATCGTGGTCTGGGACGTGGCGGGGCGTCGGAAGCGTCTGACCCTGCGCGGGCATGAGTCCACAGTCAGCGACCTCGCCTTTTTCCCTGACGGCCGCACCCTGGCGGCGGCGGATTTCAGCCGGCATGTCAAGCTCTGGGATGTGGAGCAAGGCCGAGAACTTGCCACGCTTGTAGGACACGTCGATCGGGTCCGATCCGTGGCGATCTCACCGGATGGGAAAACGGTGGCCTCGGCGGGGAGTGACCTCTCGCTTCGTCTCTGGGACGTTGCCTCGCGGACCTGTAGGGCGATCCTCGAGGGGCATGATGATACGGTCCGAGCGCTGGCGTACTCCCCCGATGGCCGGATCCTGGCCTCGGCCGGGAACGACAGGAAGGTCATCCTTCGCGATTCGCTCAGTGGTCTCCCGCGGCTCTCCTGGAACGCGCCGAGCGCGGTCACCTCGCTGGCGTTCTCTCCCGACGGGACCCGGTTGGCCCTGGGGGGCGAGGACCGAAGCGTGACGATCTGGGAGGTCGCCGACGGCCGGCTCCTGGTCACGCTCCGTGGGCATGTCCACAGGGTCCTTACCGTGGCCTTTTCGCCCGACGGCGAGTCGATCGTCTCGGCCGGCGAGGATCGGACTGTGCGACTCTGGGACCCGGTCACCGGCCAGGAGCGGCTGACCCTCAAAGGACACCAGGCGAAGGTCAACGCCGTGGCCTTCTCCCCCGATGGCCGGCTTCTGGCCTCGGGCAGCCACGACGGCGCGATGAGGTTGTGGCATGGCCCCAAGGAAGACTCGCCGTGAAAGAGAGACGCAATCGCTCTGAGTGTTTTGAATTTTGTGGATAAATTAAAAATTTTTAATCATTTGGATGATTGTCTGTGTCGCGAAGGGTAACGGGCCGACAAGGGGCACTTCGAGGCCGGCAAGGGCATACCAGTCGTTTCCCAATCCGAACCGGAACCCGGGAGTCAGGGTGAAGTAGGTGCTATTGCCGCCGCTCAACTCCGAATGAAGGTTGGCAGCGAGATAGGGCACGAAGTTACTGAAGTAGCGGGCGTCGGCCGGAGTGAGGTATCGCCCGATCGCGAATCGGGCGTCGATCGAGGTGAAGGGGCCCGGGGAGGCGTTGAATCCACTCCACGGTTCTGCGGCCAGCAACCGGGACGATGCCGCCGTCTTGTTGGTTGGGACCGTCAACCCGAGACCGCCGCGAATCACCCAGCGCTCGCTCGGATTTGCCCAGAACTCCAGGTCTGGCGACAGGCTGGCAACCCCGTTCCCGTTGCGGGCGTTACCCGTCGGCGTGCGGACGAACAGGTTGGCGGTCACGGTGTATCGACGGTCCTCTGCAATGAGCAGTCGGGGGGCGATGGTCAGGTCGCCGAAATCGGTCCAGTGGGCTTGGCCGGAACCGGGGAGGGCGTCGGGGGCTGAGGTCACGAACGGGACGAACCATCCCAACTCGAAGCGTCGGCTCATGGGCGTGAACAGAAAAAAGGAGCCGTTGTAGACGTTGTCGCCGCCTGGGACGTTGCGGGCGAAGCTAAACGAGGTCACGTAGAGGCGATAAAAGGCGCCGTCGGCGTTGTTGATCCAGGTCTGACGGGGGGCGTCGCCGGGAGCCGGCGCATAAGGCTCGTTCCAACCTTCACTGAAAAGCGAGTCCACGCCAAGAGGCCGCCAGGTCTCCGGGCGGAGCGGACCGAATAGAGACGAGCCGATCACCTCTCCGAGAGGCAACAAGACGCGGACCGCAGGTGAGGACTCCCCTCCGGGAGCTTCCGTCACGGAATTGGCCATGGTCAGGGGCGTCGCTCGATCCGGAGAGTCCTGTCCCTGGGCAAACCGCAAAGAACTTCCCAGGATCAGTAAGGCGAGGATCGCCTGACCCGAACAGCAAAGCGAGGGGCTCTGTCGCTTCATCGTCGGATCTCCTGCCTCTGTCCCCCTCCTGTGTTTGAGCCTTTCACGGTCTCCGGCCGGCCGAAATGTCGTCTCAGCCGGAGTTCAGCCGTCATTGCGTTGTTTGATGAAATTGAAGATGTCAGCATTTTGGTGTTTTTTGTTAGGTTTGGCGCCGTGAGGGTGTCACCGGATGAGACTTGGAAAACCGGGCCTCCGTGACTCAGAAATAGAGCTGCATGCGGAGCCAGAACAGGTCGCTCGTCTTCTGGAGGCTGGGGCCGGGCCGGTAAATGACCGGCTGGGCGAACATGGTGTGCTCCCAGTCGAAGTAGATTTTCACGAACTTGTTCAAATACCAGTTGAAGCCGACGTCCGTCATTTCGGTCCGGTTGGTCCAGAGGTTGGGATCGGCCAGGCCGGCGGTGAATACCCTGGAATTGAGGTCGAGCTCACTGTAGCGGGCGGTTACCTCGAAGGCACCGAGGCCGAATTTCCCGGGGCGGAGATCGAACGGGTGGATCGGGTCGATGAGGGTGCGGTCGCGGATCGTCTCGCCGGTGAGGATATAGCCGGCCTGCGCGAACCAACCGTTGATCGGGATCCGGGTTGCCGACCCCTCGGTCCCCTTGGCGTAGCTTTCATACCCCCCTTGCCAGGCCCCCAAGAGCGTCAGGCCGCGGTAGTAGTAGGCCGTGTGCAGTTCCCAAAGTGCGCGAGGCCCGCGTTCGCGGACGTCCGCGTTGAAAGCCAGGAACGGCAAGGTGGCGTCGTTGCCGGCCCCGGTGCTGTTGATTGCGGCGGCTGCCGGCGCCGAGTTGGTCCGCAACACCCCCGGCACCGTCGGCTGGTCCTCGTGCCCGGCGTCGACCGAACCGCCGAACTGCAAGTCGCGGAGCAAGAAGCCTTCTTCGCGGTTATAGAACGGTTTGGCATTGAGGAAGGCCATGACGTCCTGGCGATTATTAAAAGGCTGATATGAATTGCGTTGGGTATTGAACGTGCCCACGGCGTATTCCAGGCGATGCTCGAAGAGCGTTCCCCAGCCCATCAGGCCGAAACGCCGGTTGCCCTCGAAGTTGTTGGCGAAAAGCGACCGTTCCGGGGCGAGCAGGTCCCAGACGTGGATCCGATACCACTCATAAGTGAACGGCGACTTATAGCGTCCCAGGCGCAGTTGAAGTCGCGGGTCGTAGTTGAAGTTGAGGTAGGCGTCGAGCAGGTTGACTGTGTCGAAAGTGTTTTGAACGGAAACCTCGTACTGGATCGGTCTGCTGAGGTGTCCCTCGAAATAGAGGCGGGACCGAGGGTTGTAGAATCCGCTGCTGACGGGGTTCTGGTTCGGCTGCTGGTAGATTCGAGCTTCGACCTGGGACATGGCGCGGATGCCAAGCGAGATCTCGTCATCCTCGGTCGACCAGATGAATCCGTCATTTTCGAAATCGTAGGAAGACTTGAGCGAAAGTTTGCCTCTATGGCGATTGCCCGCTTCCTGAGCTCGGCCCGTGACGGTCGGGTCGCCGCCGGAGGCCTTTGACCCTCCCCCCGCGCTCGGTGGCTGAGTTAAGTCGGATTGACCGCCCGAGATCCTTGGACTCGCGGCCGGCTTTGCATTGTCCGAGTCGGGGGCTACCGCCGTACTCTCTCCACTTCCGCCCGATCGGCCTGGCTTCTTGATCTCGCGCGAAAGATCCTCTACCTGTTCCGTGAGTTTTTTGTTCGCCTGCGAGAGATCCTCATTCTGTTTCGTCACGCGATCGAGGCGTTGCTCCATCTTGCGGAGGCGATCGAGAAGCTCTTTTTGAAGATCGGGGGACGGAGCGACCTCCTTCGCGGGATCGTCGGATGCCGGCACTGATGGCGCTTGCTCTTCCCCTCTTGCGTTTGTGGGCCCACTGGCGAGCACCTCACCCAAAAACAGAAGGGAGATCCAGTGAAGCTGGTAGAGCTCCTTGGGTCGGATCATTTGGGTTCTCGGCTGTCCCTAATGAGAGTGAAGACCGACCGCTGAGTGGAGCATGATCCGAATGGCCAACGAACGGGGCTCAAGATCGAGTTGCAGAGGTTGGGACGCTCAAGGGATGGGGAGCAATCGTGCCTGTCTTGGATGATCCGAGGTGCTCTGGAATCGGCAGGATTGGGAAAATGATTGCCGTCGAGAGACGGGTACTACTTATTATCGTTACATTGCTGCGAGAGCTTGAGGAAAACGTTGATTGTGCCGGTTGTGTCGGTTTGCTCGAGCTTCTAAAACGATGGTTTGTTTCTTGCCCCGACCTGCAAGGGCTAGCTTACGGATTGAGTGTAATTTATACGAATATTTGTATATGAAAAATGCTGAAATTGTGAAAATGCTGATGTGATAGCGGCTCAAGAGGGGGGCGCATGATCCTTGGGCGGACTGTCCTCGTGTTTCACGCCACTGAACCCCTGGATGACGTAGAAGAAGACCGGCGTCAGGAAGATGCCGAAGGCGGTCACGCCGAGCATGCCGCTGAAGACGGCTTGGCCTAGCGCTCGCCGCATCTCGGCGCCGGCGCCTTGGGCCAGGACGAGCGGGACGACGCCGAGGATGAAGGCGAGCGATGTCATCAGGATCGGCCGGAGCCGCAGTCGGGAGGCCTCCAGGGTGGCCTCCCGCCGAGGTACACCGGCCTCCTGCCTCTGCTTGGCGAATTCGACGATGAGGATGGCGTTCTTGCTAGCCAGGCCGACCAGCACCACGAAGCCGATCTGCGTGAAGATATTCACTTCCATCTGGGCCAGGCTCACCCCGACGATCGAGCAGAGCAGGCACATCGGCACGACCAGGATGACGGCCAGAGGGAGTGACCAGCTCTCGTACTGCGCCGCCAGGACCAGGAAGACGAGGACCACCGCGAGTGCGAAGACGTACATTGCGGTATTGCCCGCCTGGAGCTGCAAGTAGGTCAGCTCGGTCCAGTCGAACGCCATCGACCGGGGCATCTCTTTGCCGGCGATCTCTTGCATGAGAGCAATCGCCTGCCCCGAGCTGGTCCCCGGCGCGGTGTTGCCGATGATGGCGGTGGCGGAGTACATGTTGTAGCGCAAGACGGAGACCGGCCCACTGATGTTGCGCGCGGACAGGAGCGTGCCGAGCCGGATCATCTGCCCTTGAGAACTCCGCACTTGCAACTGCCGGATATCTTGAACCCCCGCGCGGAACTGCTGATCGGCCTGGACATTCACCTGCCAGGTCCGGCCGAATTCGTTGAAATTATTGACATAATAGGAGCCAAGATAGAACTGTAAGGTGGTGAAGACGTCGCTGACCGACAGGCCGAGGGCTTCGCACTTGGTCCGGTCGATGTCGAGGTAGAGCCAAGGGGTATCGCTCCGGGAGCTGTTGAAGAGACCCTGGAGACCTGGCGTCTTGTTGCCGCGCCCGACGATCTGATCGCTGACCCGCTGCAAGGTCCCCAAACCGAGGTTGCCGCGATCCTCAATGATCAGCTTGAAGCCGCCGGTCGTGCCCAGGCCGTCGATCGGAGGGGCACCGAACGCCGACACGACGGCCCCACGCACCTCGCGCCGACAGCGCTCGCGCAAGGTTGCGGCGATGGCGTCGGCCGTGAGCGTGGGGCCGGTCCGCTGGGCGAACTCCTTGAGCATGACGTACAGCGAGCCCAGGTTGGGCGCATTGGCGTTCAAGATCAGTGACTGGCCGGAGATGCCGACCGTATGCTCGACCCCCGGCGTGTCGTGGGCCAAGGCTTCGATCTGGGCCATGACCGTCTGGGTCCGTTCGACCGAGGCGGAATCGGGCAACTGTACGTTGAGGAGGAGATACCCTTTGTCCTGTTGCGGGATGAAACCCGTCGGGGCGTTCTTGAATTCCCGGTAAGTCAACACGAGCAGGCCGGCGTAGACGAGCAGGGCAATGAAGCTGACCCGGAGCAGGCTGCCGACGAGGCGCGTGTACAAGGCCGTGCCGGCGCCGAAGGTCGCGTTGAACAGGCGGAAGAACCAGCCGAGCACCAGGTCAAGCAACCGGGTCAACGGATCCCGATGCGCGTCACGCGGCTGGAGCAAGATGGCGGCCAGGGCCGGGCTGAGCGTCAGCGAGTTGAAGGCGGAGATCACCGTCGAGACGGCGATCGTCACCGCGAACTGGCGGAAGAACTGGCCGGTGACCCCGCCGAGAAAGGCGCAAGGGACGAACACGGCGCAGAGCACCAAGGCGACCGCGATGACTGGCCCGGTCACCTCGTCCATCGCCCGATTGGCGGCGTCGCGCGGCGATAGCCCCTGCTCGAGCCAGCGCTCCACGTTCTCCACGACGACGATGGCGTCGTCCACCACGATCCCGATCGCCAGCACCAGCCCGAACAGCGAGAGGTTGTTCAGTGAGTAGCCGAGGGCCGCCATGACGGCGAACGTGCCCACGATTGCGACCGGGACGGCGATCAAGGGGATCAGGGCCGCCCGCCAGTTCTGGAGGAAGACGAGGACTACGATTGCGACCAGGATCACCGCATCCCTGAGCGTGTTGAAAACCTCATGGACGGACTCGCTGATGAAGGGGGTGGTGTCGTAAACGATCCGGTAATCCATCCCTTCGGGGAACCGGGTCTTGAGCTCCTTCACCTTGGCGTAGACACCGGCGGCGGTGTCCAGCGCATTCGAGCCGGGGAGTTGATAGACCGAGAGCGCCACGGAAGGCTGGCCGTCCAGGGTGCAGGACTGGTCGTACTGCTGCGACCCCAATTCGACGCGGGCGACGTCGCGCAACCGGACGATGCCCGTCGTCATCGCCTGGGGGATGCCCTGAGACACTTGGCTGCCTGAAGTGTTCGTGCTGGTCTGGCCGTTCATGGCGCCGAGTGTCGGCTGCGTCCCTGACATGCTCGGACCGGCCTTGAGGATGATGTCGCCGAACTGCTCCGGCTCGGTGAGCCGGCCCAACGTGTTGATGGTCAACTGAAATTGCTGGCCCCTGGGGACCGGCTGCTGGCCGATCTGCCCGGCGGCGACTTGCAGGTTCTGCTGGTTGATGGCGTTGACCACGTCCCCGGCGCTGAGGTTGAGCGCCGCGAGCTTGTCGGGGTCGAGCCAGGCGCGCAAGCTGTAGTCGCGCTGGCCGAGGTAGGTGATCCCGGCGATGCCGGGGAGGCGTCCCAACTCGTCCTTGATGTAGATCGTCGCATAGTTGCTGAGGAACGTGCTGTCATACCGCCCGTCCGGTGAGATCAGGTTCACGATCATCATCGTGTTCGGGGACATCTTCTTGACGTTGAGGCCCTCACTCTGGACCAGAGCCGGGATGACCGGCTGCGCCAGCGAGACCCGGTTTTGCACCAAGACCTGGGCCATGTCCGAGTTGACGCCCAGCTTGAAGGTCACGGTTAGGTTATAGGCGCCGTCATTGGTGCACTGCGATGACATGTACATCATGCCCTCGACACCGCTGACCTGCGCCTCGATGGGCGCGGCCACGGTGTCCCGCACGGTCTGTGCGTTCGCCCCTGGGTAGAGGGCTGTCACCAGAACGGTCGGCGGAGTGACGTCGGGATACTGGGCCACCGGCAGCGTGAACACGGCCACGCCCCCCGCCAGCACGAAGATGATCGACAGGACGGAAGCGAAGATCGGCCGGTCGATGAAGAAGCGGGAGATCATGACCGTGGCCCTCCACTCGGTGTCTCGACCCCAGGAGGCGCGGAAGGGCCTTGCCTCGGGGCGAGTCGCTTTCGCCGGTTCCGTCGTTGAACCACGAGGACCAGCAGCGCGGCGAGGACCCCCGCGCCGCCCCCCACCAGGGGGGCCCAGGTCGGACGAACGAGATTGATCCGCCCCAGAACAAGGACGAGCGCCAGGCAACCAAGGCCGCCCAGCAATACGGAGAAGGTCCAGCGCATCGCGCCTGCCGAGAATAGCCGTGTCTCGCCGACCCCTTGAATTACATAAAAGAAGACAGGTGTGAGGAAGATGCCGAACAAGGTCACGCCGAGCATGCCGCTAAAAACGGCCGTTCCCAACGACCGGCGCATCTCCGAGCCGGCCCCCTCGGCGATCACCAGGGGGACGACCCCGAGGATGAACGCCAGCGACGTCATCAGGATCGGCCTCAGCCGAAGCCGCGACGCTTCCTGGGTCGCCTCGAACCGGGGCCGGCCCTCCTGTTGCATCTGCTTGGCAAACTCGACGATCAAGATTGCGTTCTTGCAGGCCAGGCCGACGAGGACCACCAGGCCGATCTGCACGAAGATGTTGACCGCCGTGTGCGTTAACAGCACGCCGACTACCGAGCAGAGCAGGCACAGCGGAACGACCAGGATTACGGCCAGCGGCAACGACCAACTCTCGTAAAGCGCGGCCAGGGCCAGGAAGACGCAGACGACCGCCAACGCGAAGACGTCCATCGCGGTGTTGCCCGCCCTGATCTGCATAAACATCAACTCGGTCCATTCCGTCTTCATGGAGCGGGGCAGGGCCTCGAACGCCAGGTTGTCCATCAGAGCGATGGCGTCCCCGGAGCTTGTCCCCGGCAGCACGTTGCCGGTGATGGGGGCGGCGATGGAGAGGTTGTAGCGGGTGACGAAGACGGGGCCGCCGACCTCGCGGACCGTGACCAGGGTGCCCAGCGGGACCATCTGGCCCCACTTGTTCCGGACCTTGAGCAGGTTGATGTTTTCGACTTGGGCCCGGTATTCTCCCTCTGCCTGGACGGTCACCTGCCAGTAGCGGCCGAATTCGTTGAAGCTGTTGACGTAGAGCGACCCCAGGTAGATCTGCAAGGTCTGATTCACGTCGTCGAGCGATACCCCCAGGGATTGGGCCTTGGTCCGGTCGATGTCCATATAAAGTTGCGGCGTGTTGGAGCGGAACTGGCTCGAGATTCCGGCCAGGCCGGGCCGGTTCCGCAACCGGCGGATCAGGTGGTCGGTGTTGCGCTGCAAGTCCGCGAGCCCGAGGCCGCCCCGGTCCTCGACCATCAGCTTGAAGCCCCCCGCGACGCTGAGCCCCGGAATCGGAGGGGCCCCGAACACGGTGACCTGGGCATCCTTGACCTGCCGGGCCCAGCTCTTCCGCAGCCTTGCCATGATCGCCGTATCGCGCCGGTCGGGGCTTCTCCTCTCCTCGAACGGGTCGAGGATGATGAACATGGAGCCGAAGTTGGAACCGGTGGCCGAGAGCACGAACGACATCCCCGAGATGCAGATCGTGTGCGCCACGCCCGGCGTCTCGCGGGTGATCTTCTCGATCTGTGCCATGGCGGCGTCGGTGCGTTGGAGCGACGCGGAATCGGGGAGCTGGATGCCGATGATGAGCCGCCCTTGGTCCTGCTCCGGGATGAAGCCGGTCGGGGCCTGGAGGAACACCCAGTAGGTCAAGGCGACCAGCCCTCCGTAGGCGAGCAGAACGAGCATGCTGACCCGCAGGAGCTTGCCGACCGCCCAGGAGTACCCGGCGGTCGCGGCGCTGAAGACCTTGTTGAACAGCCGGAAGAACCAGCCGAGCAACGCGTCCAGGATTCGGCTCAGCGGGTCCTTGGGGGCGTCATGCGGCCTCAGCATGATGGCGGCCAGGGCCGGGCTGAGCGTCAGCGAGTTGAAGGCCGAGAAGACGGTTGAGACGGTGATCGTCACCGCGAACTGGCGGAAGAACTGGCCGGTGATTCCACTGATGAACGCGCAAGGGACGAACACCGCGCAGAGTACGAGGGCCACCGCGACGACCGGGCCGGTCACCTCGTCCATCGCCTTGCGCGTGGCATCGCGGGGCGACAGGCCCTGCTCCAGCCAGCGCTCGACGTTTTCGACGACCACGATGGCGTCGTCGACCACAATCCCGATCGCCAGCACCAGCCCGAACAGGGAGATATTATTCAGCGAGAATCCGATCGCGGCCATGACGGCGAAGGTGCCGACGATGGCGACGGGCACGGCGACCAGCGGGATCAGCGCGGCTCTCCAGTTCTGGAGGAAGGCGAGTACCACCAGACCGACCAGCAACACCGCTTCGAGCAGGGTCTGCACCACCTCCGCGACCGACTGGCGGATGAACGGGGTGGTGTCATAGGAAATATTGTAGTCGATCCCGTCGGGGAACCGCGTCTTGAGCTCATCCATCTTGCTGCGCACTCGTTCGGCGATGTCGAGCGCGTTGGTTCCCGGCAGCTGGCGGACGGCGAGGCCCACCGACGGCCGGCCGTCCAGGGTGCAGGACTGAGTGTAGTTCTGGGCCCCCATCTCGACCCGAGCCACGTCGCGGAGCCGGACGATCCCGGTCGACGGCCTTGGTGGTCGTCCCGGACCGCTCATCGCGCTGGTGGAAGCCGCGGTACTGATCGCATTCTGACCTGTTCCAGAACTGATCGAGAGACCGGTCAACGCCCCGGTGCTTGTCCCTCCGCCCGTCGCTGCTCCCCCCGTCGTTCCACCCCCTCCGGTGTTCCCGCCCCCTCCGGTGGTTCCGCCCCCTCCGGTGTTCCCGCCCCCAACGGTACCGGTGGTTCCGCCCCCGAGGACTCCGGCTCCGAAAGGGGAGACGCTCAACGGCTCGAATCCTGCAATGACGCTGTTCGTCGTCGCGATCAGGCTGTTGGTCACGGGGATCTGACTGGTCATGGGATTCAGGCTTGTGGGCACGCCCCCTGGGGGCGTGCTGTTGGCCTGCACGCTTGTGCCAGTCGTCGTCCCGCTGGTTTGGGAGAGACTCGGGATGCCCGGGGCGGGCATGCTGAGGTTGCCCTGGGAAGGAGTTGTCGCTCCGGTGGAGCGAAGAGGGGCGGGGGGCAGGCTGGTCTTGACGATGATCGCGCCGAACTGGTCCGGATCGGTGAGCCGGCCCAGGGTGTCGACCGGTAATTGGAAGGACTGGGCGGCATGGGCCGGTGGCTGGCCGATCTGTCCGATGGCCGACTCCACGTTCTGGCCGCGAATGGCGTTGGCCACCTCGAGGGCGGTCATGTTGCAGGCCGCCAGCTTTTGGGGATCGAGCCAGGCGCGGATGCTGTAGTCGCGCTGGCCCAGATAGGTGATGTCCGAGACCCCATCCAATCGCAGCAATTCGTCCCTGACGTAGATCGTGGCGAAGTTGCTCAGGTAGAGGTCGTCGTAGCGCCCGTCAGGTGAGAGGAAGCTGACGATCATCAACAAGTCCGGGGTCTTTTTCTTGATCGTGATCCCTTGTTGTTGGACCGAGTTCGGCAATTGGGGGAGCGCCAGCGCCACGCGGTTCTGCACCATGACGAGCGCCGTGTTCAGGTCGATGCCGATATCGAATGTGACCGTCAGCGTGTAGGAACCGTCGTTGCCCATCTGTGAGGACATGTACAGCATGCCCTCGACGCCGTTGACTTGCTGCTCGATGGGCGCGGCGACCGTGTCCGACACCACCTGGGCGCTGGCCCCTGGATAGCTGATCGAAACCTGGACCGAAGGCGGAGTGATCGGGGGGTACTGCGCAATCGGCAGGGTCAGCAGGGAGATTGCGCCGGTCAGGACGATGATGATCGACAGGACCGACGCGAAGATCGGTCGATCAATAAAGAAGCGAGAGATCATCGATAAGGATCCCCCTGGAAACGACCTGCGAACCTTTGAGGCGAGCGAATCATTCCTCTTCCGATGGGCTCGCTGTCTTTGGGGTCTTGGTTTGGTCGGCCGGGTGCGTGGTCGGTCCACCTGGTTTTGTCGTCGGTGTGTTTTCCTCGGTGGGCTGGCCGAGCAACGGCATCGGGATCCGCTCCGGCTGGACGTGCATTCGCGGGTTGACTTGCTGCAAGCCGCCGACGACCACCCATTCGTCGCGTTCGAGCCCCTGGGTGATCACACGCAGGCCGTTCTCCTGGAGCGGTCCTGTGGTGACGCGGCGGTACTGGACGTTGTTCTTGGTGTCGACCACGTAGACGTACTTCAGCCCTTGGTCCGAGGCGATCGCCCGGTCGATCACCAGGAGGGCCAGGTGCGGTTTCCCGATCGGCAGGCGGATCCGTACGAACATGCCGGGCGACAGCAGTTGGATGCCTCCCGGCGGCTTGGGATTCGGGAAGACGCCGCGCACCGAGATGCTCCCCGTGGTCGGGTTGACCTGATTGTCGACGAAGTTGAGGACCCCCTGATGGGGAAAGCCGTCTTCGCCTTGCAGACCCATGAGGACCGGCAGGTCCACGCCGGGCTTGGGTGGGTTGAGCTTCCCCTGGTTGATCGCCCTCCGGAGCCGCAAGAGGGTTGGCTCGTCCACGTCGAAGTAGGCGTACATCGGGTCTTGCGACACGACCGTGGTCAGCAACGTCTGGTCTTGGTTGACCAGGTTGCCGAGCGTCAGGTAGTAGCGGCTGACGTGGCCGTCGATTGGTGAAATGACCTTCGTGAAGTCATGGTTGAGTTTGTAGGCTTCCATGTTTTTCTCGAAAGCCTTGACCCTGGCGTCGGCCTCTTCCACCGCTGCAAGATCCTGCTCGAGATGCTCTTGGCTGATCGAGTTGGCCACCCTGAGGTTGATCGCCTGGTCCCGCGCAAACACGATTTTGGCCAGTTTGAGTTGGGCCTGATAAAGGTTGACCTGGCCCTCCGCCTGGTCGAGCTGGGCCTTGTAGGGCCGGGGGTCGATCACGAACAGGGTATCCCCCGCCTTGACGTCCGCTCCTTCCTTGAACAGCATTTTGACCAGGTAGCCGGTGACCCTCGGGCGGATGTCCACCGCCTGGACCGCGTCGGTCTGGCCGGTGAAATCCGCATATTCCGTGACCTCGCGTTCGACGGGTCGGCTGACCGGGATGACGGGCGGCTGCGGCGGAGCGACCGCAGTCGGATGGCGCTGACAACCCGCCACCGTCGCCAGCCACAAGCCGGTGACCCCAAGGACGAGAGCAGGGCGATACATCAAGGACGTCTCTCCCTCTTGTAGGGACGGAGCGGAATCTTCTTCCTTTGTAGCCCTGGACGGGCGGCCGTCATAGCCCGTACTCAGATTTTAATGGTTGGCAATTTATGATTGAGAAGCGATGTTTGAAGATTTGGTTTTTTATGGGCTTGTGAATCTAGCGATGAACGGACGGCCCTTCGGGGCTGCAAGCTGCGGAAACTATGGTTCTCGCCTCCGAATGCTCCCTGGTTGGCATGCGACGATTTCAACGATGAGATGCTTCATCAACGGCTGGTCACTCTGGGGGCTGAAATCCCCGAGCGGGCAGAGTGCGTTCAGTTCCGGCATGTAGCCGGCTGCGCTTCCTTGAGGGAGATTGTATCGCACCGCTCGATAACCTTCGAGAGTGCGGGTCGTCCCATCTTTGGCGAAACTTGTGATATTGATGAGCGAAAACTGTTCGATGTGCCGCTCTTCCATATCCTTTGAATTCAGGAAGATCAAGGTGCGGAGGTTCTTGACGCCACGGTAGCGGTCGTTATCCGAATAGATCGTCGTGTTCCACTGGTCGTGGGAGCGCATCGTGCTGAGGATGAGCTTGCCTGGGGGAGGGAGGGCGTCGGGCAGCGGCGCGGTCGAGAACATGGCTTTGCCGGTCGCCGTCTGAAAAATCAGCTCACGCGCGGGCTGGTGTAAGCGGAATCCGAGCGGCTGCCGGACCCGGCGGTTGAAGTCCTCGAAGCCGACGAGAGCGTTGGCCATCGTGTCGCGGATCCGGTCGTAATTCTCGACGTAGTCCTGCCAGGGGGTTTGCGTGTCGGGCAAGGTTGCCTTGGCGATTCCGGCGATGATCGCGGGCTCGGAGCGGAGTTCCGGAGAGGCCGGCTCGTTCATTCCGTAGGAGAGATGCACCATGCTCATCGAGTCTTCGACGGTGATGCCCTGGAGGCCGGAAGGCTGTTGATCCTTCTCGGTCCGGCCGATGCAAGGAAGGATCAGAGCCTCCTGGCCGTGGACCAGATGGCTTCGATTCAGCTTGGTGCTCACATGGATCGTGAGCGCACAGCGACGGAGCGCCTTGAAGGTGAGGTTGCGATCCGGGGCGGCCATGGCAAAGTTGCCCCCCATTCCCAGGAAGACTTTGACATCGCCCCGAGCCATTGCTTCGATCGTGCGGACGGTGTCCAACCCTGGCTCGCGCGGGGCCTGGATTCCGCAAGCGGCCTCCAACCGGTTGAGCCACTCCGCATCCGGTCGGTGATCGATGCCGCAGGTCCGGTTCCCCTGGACGTTGGAGTGGCCGCGAATGGGACAAGGTCCCGCCCCCTCGCGGCCGATGTTCCCCCGGAGGAGGAGAACGTTCATGATTTCGCGGACTGCGTCGACCCCGTGCTCTTGCTGCGACAGGCCCAAGCACCAACTGATGATGCAGGATCGGGCTTCGCTATAGATCTTCGCGGCGGAGCGAATCTCCTCGATCGTCAGGCCGGACTGGTGTGCCAGCTCGTCCCAGGGCGTGGCCTGGCAGACGGCTCGATACGCCTCGAAGCCCGAGGTGAATCGGTCGATGAACAGCTGGTCGAGTGCCTTCGGGTTGGTGTTTACCTCTTCGAACAAGCATTTCGCGATGCCACGCATCAGGGCCATGTCGCCGCCGATGCGTGGTTGGAGGTTCAGCGAACTGGTGGGCGTGGCCCGAAACAGGGCCATATCGAGGATCTCGTGAGGCGTGATCGCGCGGGTTGCCGCCGCCTCGATCAGCGGATTCACGTGCACGATCTTCAACCCGCGCTCCTTGACGCCGTCCGCCAAGGCGGTCAGCATCCGAGGAGCATTCGACGCGGCATTCACTCCCATGACGAAGATGAGGTCGGCCTTCTGCCAATCGACCAGGTCGACCGTCCCTTTGCCCGTCCCGATCGATGCCGTCAGCGCCCGGCCACTGGCCTCGTGGCACATGTTCGAGCAGTCGGGCAAGTTGTTGGTGCCGAACTCCCGGGCGAACCACTGATAAAGAAAGGTTGCCTCGTTCCCCAGGCGTCCCGATGTATAGAACGACGCCTGGTGGGGGCTCGATAGCGTCTGCAAGTGCCGGCCGGCCAATTGGAAGGCGTCGTCCCACGAAATCGGGATATATTTGTCCGATTCTGGGTCGTAGGAGAAGGGCTCGGTCAGCCGGCCGGCGTCTTCCAACGCGAAGTCGGACCACTCCATGAGTTCGCTGACCGTGTGGGTGGCGAAGAACTCTCGGTCGGCGCGCTTGCGCGTCATCTCCCAAGTGGCATGCTTGATCCCGTTTTCGCAGATGTCCATGCGCAGCCCTTTGCGGTCGTCGGGCCAGGCGCAGCCGGGACAGTCGTAGCCCCCATCTTCGTGGTTCATCCGGAAGATGGCCTTCACCCCGTTGATGATTTCTCCCTGGTTGAGCAGGGTGAGGCCGACGCTTTTCGCCGCCCCCCAGGCGGCTGCGGGATGCGTGTAGTCGCGCTGCGAGAATTCACCGCCGGTGTTGGGACCGCAGCCGACGGCAGGCTCGACCGGCTGTTTCTCGGTGGGAGAAGGCTTGCTTTCCACGATTAAGCTCCCGTGCGGAACTGGCCACCCTTTCCCTCGCCCTCTGATTTTGGAGGCACATCAAGGCTGTTGCGATTCGGGCTGCTTCGTCGCTCCGTCCTTGTCCGCGATGAACACGTCGTGGTGTGGAAATTTCTCGACCAGTGAGGCCGGCTTGCTGAAGTTGGTGGCCAGTACGTCGACCGGGTTCCCGGCGATCCACTGCGACAGGTCGATCGTCTCGTAAGTGCCGGTATTGAACCCGAGCAGAGTGCGGGACGGCGTGTCGCCGATATTTTCGATCGAGTGCCCGTACCCTTGCGGGATGTAGCCAACGTCCCCCTTCTCAAGGATCTCGGTCCGATACCGGCCACCGGAGCCGAACAGGGTGATGCTGACCTTCCCCTCGATGATGTACTGCCACTCGTCTGCGGTCGGATGCCAGTGGAGTTCGCGCAACGCCCCCGGGTCGAGGTCGAGGATCACCCCCGTGACCGTCTTCGAGATCGGGAACCGGCTGGAATCCACCCGCCACTCGCGGCCCCCTTTGAAGATGCCGTGCGGGGTTTGGGCGAGGAGTTCATACTTGTGCGTCAGCGGCGGCAGCTTGTACCCTCGGAGTGGGGAGGCCGGCTCTTCCGGCGGCACTGCGCCTCGGGCGAAGTACACTTCCTCCTTGGGGAACCCGTCGAAGGCCGACTCGGGGAGGCCGAAGTTTTTGGCCAGGAGCGGCTTCGGGACGTGGCCAATCCAGTCGGTGATACTGAACGTGCCGAACTCCGAGAAGTAGCCGTTGTCGAAGATCAGGATGAAGTGCGTGGGTTGGTGTCCCAGGCATTCGAGCATGTGACCGTGACCGCGAGGGAAATACCACACATCTCCCGGACCAAAGTCGTTGGTCTCGGCGTTTCCTTGCGGGTCGATGACCGTCGTCCGAACCCGCCCCTCGATCACAAACGCCCACTCGGCTGCGGTGGCGTGCCAGTGCAGCTCGCGCATCGCCCCCGGCTCGAGCTTCATGGAGACTCCCGCGATCCCCTTGGAGATCGGCAACTGCTTGACGGTGGCTTCCTTACCGTAGCTGTTGCCGATCACCTTCCCGGTCGACTTCTCCAGGGCGAACTTGAAGGTCGGCAGATCCTCGCCGGCCAGCAGCGGGTCGGGAACGTTGTTCATGAAGCTCGGGTCGCCCGCCTCCGCCCGCTTGGTTCCGACCAGAGCCGCGGTCGTAGCGGCCGCAAACGCGGCGGCCCCTGCCAGGAAGTCCCTGCGTTGGAAGTCGGACATCTCAGATCTCCTCGTTCGGAAAAATGGGAGTGATTGGGGAACGGCGGTTTTGGGGAGAAGGGTGAAGTTCACCGAGGTAGTGGTACGACGCTTGGTTCGCGCTCATTGCGCAAGCCCGTTGAGCCACGCTTTGGGATGCCGGAAGCGTCGCCGCTTCGGTCCCGCGAAGCGAAAAGGGGGGGAGAGAGTCCTGTGGAGGTCGTGCCTCTACCTTTGGATTCACTCGATGCCGTGCCCACGATCCCCCCGTTTGCAAACTGTTGGTGCGGGGTGGAGGCTCACGCTAATGATCGAGTTTCCGGCTTTCCTGAGGCGGAATCCAGAGGCCAGTTTCAGAACGATCTGTTAGTGGCGAGAGGCGGAGAGCGGTTTACCTCCCGACGGAGAAATCCTGTTGGCGATCGAGACGGAACGCGATAAAAGGTCAGAGTTTAGGGAACAAAGATCGCGCCGTCGCTCGAACTCTGCGAATTCGTCGAACGGATGCGAAGATCCGAAGCCCAGCAAGTGTCCGACCCCAGCAATGAGCCTCCAGGCAAGACCCAGAGCCAAGGGCAGGAACGCCAGCCCGAGAGACCAGAGCACGAGTGTGAGCATCGTCCGCTTCCTTCCGTAGCCGCCCCTGTCGGGCCGGCGATAAGTACCTCAGTGGACGCGCGCTTGGGCGGGCCACTTGCCCCACTCCGGGCAGCTTCATGGGGGCTCCGCTCCTTGTCCCCTATGGAGGCCTGCGAATAATGTCGAGGGAACCCTTCATTGATTTCGAGGGGAGGAGGGGGAATGGAGGCTGAGGTGCGGGGTGAGTTGACGTTCATCCTCGGGCGGGCTCGAGCCGGGGACGAGCGCGCCAGGGGCGAGGTTCTCGCTCTGGTCTATGACGAGCTGCGCCACGTCGCCTCACATTTGATGCGCAAGGAGCGAACCGACCATACCCTGCCCCCCACCGCCGTCGTTCACGAGGCCGTGATGCGGCTGCTGGGCGACGCGGTCTTCGACAAGGCGGTGGACCGGAACTACCTGTACGCGTCGGCCGCGCGGGCGATGCGCGAGGTTCTCATCGACCATGCACGACGGCGGGCTGCCGACCGGCGTGGCGGGGGTTGGCAGCGGATGCCGTTAGATCATCTGGTGGACTACTTTACGGATCAGGGTTTGGATGTCGTCGCGGTTCACGAGGCCCTCGACCGGTTGGCCGAGCGGAACGAACGCCAGGGGCAAGTCATGACTCTGAGATATTTTGGCGGGTTCACCGTGCCTGAGGTTGCCGAGGCGCTGGGGGTCTCGGTGGTCACCGTCGAACGGGATTGGCGGCTCGCGCGGGCCTGGCTCCAGGGGCAGCTTCAGGAGGGAGAAATGAAATGACACCGGATCGGTGGCGTCAGATCGGTGATCTTTTCGACGCCTCGCTCCAACTCGCTCCCCCCGAGCGGGATGCCTGGCTTCGACGGGCCTGCGGCCAAGACGACGAGCTTCGGGCCGAGGTCGACCGCCTTCTGGCCCAGGATGAGCAGGCGGATCGGACCGCGTTCCTGCCACTCCCCGAGTCGACTCCCCAGCCTCTCGATCGGACGGGGGACTGGCCCTCCCGGGGCGGCAGTTCTCCAACGAGGGAGCTCAACCCGATCGATCGCCTTCAGCCAGGATTCATCGACGACACTGGTGGCTTCACCCCCAAGGCGGCCATCGTTGTGGGGACGGGACCGCCCCCGGTCTCCGAGCCGCGATCGGTGGTGCGCGCTCGTCTGCGCGAACTGCCGATCATCTACATCCTCATCCTGGGGATGGCGACCGTCTGGAGAAGCATCGTCATCGCGGGGGATGACGACCTCACGATCTATTACCTCGACGTGATCGTCATCGTGGCCCTCGGGGGTATCATCGCCCTGCTCTGGAGCCGGTGGCCCCTCTCGCTCGCCTGTCTCAAAACCCTGGAGCTGGGCATGATCGGGATGCTCGCGGGGCGTCTCGCCATCGTCCAGTATCGGCTGATGCTCGTGTTCTCCCTGCGCAACGATCGGATGATGGCGCAGCTCACGATGAAGAACATCGTTCTCCTCACCTCGATCCTGATCCTGACCTATGGGCTCTACGTGCCCAAGAGCTGGCGGCGGACTTCAGTGGTGGTGGGGCCGCTGGCGCTGCTCCCCTTCACGATCCTCTTCGTACTCGCCATGCAGTATCCGGCAGCGATGGGTTGGCTCTGGGAAGGGTGGCGGGGAAGCAAGACCCATCGGATCTGGCTGTTCGGCTTCGATGCGATCATTCTGTTGGTCCTGGCCGTCGGCTCCACGTTCGGAGCTCGCACGATTTCCAGGCTGCGCCGCCAGGTTGCCGAGGCTCGCCAACTCGGCCAGTATCGCCTGCGGCAGCGGATCGGCTCCGGTGGAATGGGAGAGGTCTACCTTGCCGAGCACCAGCTCCTCAAGCGTCCTTGCGCCCTCAAGTTGATTCGGCCGGAAGAAGTGGCCGACCCCAATGCCCTGGCGCGGTTCGAACGCGAGGTTCAGCTCACCGCCACACTCTCGCATCCGAACACCGTGGAAGTCTTCGACTACGGCAGGACCGAAGACGGGACTTATTATTATGTCATGGAGTATCTCCCGGGCCTGAGCCTGGCCGAGTTGGTCGAGCGGCACGGCCCGGTTCCGCCCGAACGGGCCGTCTACCTGCTCCGGCAGGTCTGCCTGGCGCTTCGCGAGGCGCATGGGGTCGGCCTGATCCATCGCGACGTCAAACCGTCGAACATCTTTGCGGCCCGTCGCGGTGGGATGGACGACGTGGCCAAGCTGCTCGACTTCGGCCTTGTCCGGCCCACGCCGGTGGCGACGACGCCTCGGACCTCCCAACTGAGTCGTGAGGGGCAGATCCTCGGTACGCCGCTGTTCATGTCGCCCGAGCAGGCGCGGGGGGGCCTGGAGTTGGATGAGCGGAGCGACATCTACTCGCTCGGCGCGGTGGCCTACTTCCTGCTGGCCGGTCGGCCGCCGTTCGACGAGGACAACGAGATCGGCGTGATCATCGCGCACGCCCGCGACCCTGTGATCCCCCCGTCACAGGTCCGTGCCGGCATCCCCGAGGACGTCGAACGCGTCGTGCTGCGATGCCTGGCCAAAGATCCGACCGACCGATACCCGGACGCGGAAAGCCTGGAGCGGGCCCTGGGCGAATGTGCTTGCGCGGGGGAGTGGGACCAGGGCTGGGCGAGCCGTTGGTGGCGAGGTGCAGGGGAAGCACAGGCGATTTCGACGAGCGCCAGTTGAGTCTCCGAGCAGGAGAATTCGCACGAGTATACCTGGCTATGGCATCGATGACTTTGAACGGCCTACAACGAGGTATGGCGGTCCCCTCCCTGGGCCTCATCCCTCCAGTCTACGGGCCGAAGCGAATGTTCTGAACCGTTGTTCGTGGATGGGCTCTCCCTTGGTCAACTGTTTGCCGGCCGCTTGAAAGCCGCCTGTCATGATTGCATCGGCTTGGAATTCTGCACGAGGCCCGATTCCTGTCAGGGGCACTCGCCGAAGGGCCCGATTTGCTGTCGTGCAGGGAAATTAATTGTCGGCATGGTTATTGACGAAGAAGTCAACCAGGCTCTGGGGCGCGTTGGGACCGAGCAGCTTCTCAAAGAGCACTTCGTCCCCCGCTGCAGCCGCCGCCTCGCCGCGGAGAAAGAGCTCCTTTTCATACGCGACAAGCGCGGCCTCGATGTCGCCGGGATTGGCGGCGATGGCCTTCCCAAGTTCGGCGCCGTCGAACATCGCGAGGTTGGCCCCTTCGCCATTTGGCGGCATCAGGTGTGCCGCATCGCCGAGCAGCGTCACCCCTGGCACCCGATCCCATCTGTGCGTGACCGGGAGCGCGTGGATAGGGCGAGGCACCGGGTCGGTCTCTCCGTCGGTGATGAGCGCCGTCAGCTCCGGTGCCCAGCCGTCGAACTCCTTGGCGACGCTGGCCAAGGCGGTCGCCGGATCGGTGAAGTCGATGCCGTCAATCCAGTCCCTCGGCTTGCTCAACTCCACATACGTGTGCAGCACGCCCTTGGGTTCGCGGTGCGCGAAGATGCCTTTACCCGGCGACAGTGCCATCATCGAACCGCCGCCGACTGCTTCCGCGCTCGCCTTGTGGCGGGAGTCGGCGTCAAATAGGTAGGTCTCAATGAACACCATGCCGACATAGGCTGGCTTTGCCTCGGTAACGAGCGGACGAACCTTAGACCAGGCACCGTCTGCGCCCACGAGGAGGTCTGTAGTCACCGTAGAGCCGTCAGCAAAGGTCAGAACGTGCCGCCCGCCGCCAAGCGGAGAAACCGCTGTCACCTTGCATCCCCAGCGGACCGTATCGGCGGGGAGCGAGTCGAGCAGAATCCGACGAAGGTCTCCTCTGGGCACCTCAGGTCGGCCGCCCGAGCCGTCGTCGGGTTTGGCAAACAGGACGGTTCCGTCCTTGTCGATTACCCGAATTTCCTGACCGCCCTCGTGGATGATCTCGAGGAACTTATCGAAGAGTCCCGCCGCCTTGAGTGCGAGCTGCCCGTTCTCTTCGTGGATATCGAGCATGCCTCCCTGCGCCCGCGCGTTCGCCGAGGCCTCCGCTTCGAAGACTGTAGCCGCGATGCCGTGAACATGGAGCACCCGGGCAAGAGTCAGGCCACCGAGCCCGGCGCCGATGATCGCGATTTGAGTGTCCATCCTGATCCCTCCCTGGTTTATGGCCGGAATCTCCGTGGCTTGGACGATAACCTGTTCCCTCCTTGACCACATCAGGACGTTCTGCCAACTTGTATCGAATTCCAGCCACGAGGGTTCAGGAGGTCTTCGGGATGGTTCTTATGCAGATGCACGAATCTGGTGACGAACGAGCCGATCCTGACCGAATGTCTCGGCCGGTGATGGCAGGTCGCACCGACTTCGTGACCGGCCCCAGTGGAATGGCGTTGGTCGATCACCATCACCGCATGGCCCAGATGGTCTACGTGGCCCGCGGCGTGTTGACGTGCGAAGTGTCGCAGGGATTGTGGATCGTACCGCCGCAGTGCGCCGTCTGGATCCCCGGCGGCACGCGGCACGTCGTCAAAGGCGTCGGGACCATTGAGGTCTACTCCCTGTTCGTGGACCCGGCCTCGGCCCCGACCATGCCGGATGCCTGTTGCACCGTCTCCGTCTCGTCGCTGCTGCGTGAACTCCTCCTTCGATTCGCCGGGATTCCCGCCTTGTATGCCGTCGAAGGAGCGGAATCACGCCTCGCGATGGTGTTGCTCGATGAGCTTGCCGCTGCACCCATAGAGAAGCTGCATCTCCCGATGCCTTCGGACGACCGCCTGCGGAAAATCGCGGATGCGATGGCAGCCAATCCTTCCGATAGGGCGTCTGTGCAGGAGTGGGCGGAGCGCATCGAGGTCAGTGAGCGGACCCTCAGCCGCCTCGTGCTTCAGGAGACCGGCATGAGTTTTGGGCGCTGGCGGCAGCAGCTTCACATCAGCCTGGCCCTGCAATGGCTCTCCCAGGGCAAGCCGGTCCAATCGGTTGCCACAGACCTGGGTTATGAAAGCGCGAGCAGCTTCGTATTTATGTTCCGCAAGGTGTTGGGCTCTTCCCCGGCACGATACATGACGCAGAGACTGGCAGGATCGTCGAACGCCGCCCAAATGCGATAAGTCGCATCCGGCTACGGTTTGCCGGACAAACCGTTGAAGATATCAAGGGGCACCCCGAGATCGCGCTGGGTCCTGAGGTAAGCGACCTTGATGCCGCTGAACTGGCCGTCCCGTTGGCAATCGAGGACCGACCGCCTGATGCCGGACACGTAGAGAGCCGTCTCGAGGATGCCGCCGAGCTGCATGGCCAATCCCCCTTTCGGTCAATCGGTGATCTCAACCCACTTCGGTGCGTAGTCGCTGGTCTTTTCCATCGTTCGTACCTTGCGGTCCACGCCCTCCGCCTATCCCATTGAATCCCTGGTCATTCCGACTTGGCAATCCGATCGAGCAATTCTCCGCCGTCGATCCCACCCTTGGGTCGTCTGCTCGGGCGGACTCCAATGTCCATGCGAGACGTGCTGAAGGGCCGTCTTACTTAGTTAGTTGACATGGCCCGTCCTGGAGACGACAATTGTAAGAGGTAAGGCTTCTGGGAGAGGTGATCCCGGGGGCACCATGCTTGGCTCTTCGGTTGGGGCTTGGCTATGCGACTCGTGTTGAGCTTGATGGTTCGGCTGATCGTCGCCATTGCGATCACCCTTACGGTTGTCGCCGTTCCCTTGGGTCGTCACAACCTGCGGTATCAGGAGGGGCGCCGGCTGGAGGCCCCTCGGTTCCAGCCGTTCAACGGTTTTCTCTTCGGTGTCGCCGACTCTCTTTTTCGGGTTCTGGACCTCGAGACCGGCACCACCAAGCCCATCCGGCTCGCCGATGGGGGGCACTTGATGCATGCCGCATGCTCCCCTTGGCGGGACGGACAAGGGCGTACGCATGTCGTCGGGGTCTGGACGTCGGCCGCCGCTGCCGGCCCCCAGGTGGTCGGACTCGCGCGGTATGCCCTGCCCACGGGTGAGCTTCTTGACCAGGTTGACGGGTTGGTGTCGATGCCGAACGATTGTCCTTGCTGGTTCCCGGACACGACGCTCCAGGCCTTGTTCGCAGGGGGGGACGGGGAGCTCTATCGCGTCTCGTTCGAGTCGTCGCGAGGGGGGCGGGTCTCAGGAAATGCGAGCGACATTGCCCCCACGCCCGTGGCCTGGCCTGAGAGGTTGGCCCTGCCCGGTTCTCCGAAGCTTTCCGAACTGACCTGGCCGATCGATCCGCGATTGGGGCGAAGGCTCATCGCCACACTCACCTATTCGAACTGGGACAGTACCGCGCGAAAACAGCCGCGATCGCAACTCTGGTGGCTCCGGCTCACCCCCGATGGCTCGGCGATCGTGGAAGGGGGCCGGCTCATTCGGTCGTGCCCCGCCTCTCGAGAGAGCGAGCAGGTCCGTGAGGAGCGACTGGCTGCGGTTTCGTCCGCTGTGGACGGCCGCCTGATGGTGGCCTACTTGGTTCGTCGCGGAGCGAGGTCGGAACTCGATTTGCAACTGGCTCCGCTGACCATCGACCCGGCGACCGGGAACCCTTGGGTCGACGAGGCCGATGCCGTGACGTGTGCCAGGAACCGCACCTTCGCTCCGCTAGCGTTCTCAAGTGATGGATGCTGGATCTATTCCTTCGCCCGATGGCCACTGAGCCCCGCGAGTCTCGAGCGGTTCTCCGTCGTTAATCTTCTCCACAAACGCATGCAACGGTTCGCTGTCACGATGCGTTCGGCGGATCTCGGGACTCACTGAGGGCGCAGGTTCGGCCTCACCCGGCGCGATCGGTTTCACTCCCGGTGGGGCCGCCAGACAGGCCATTCACCTCGGCCAGCGGCGAACGTAGGGCTCGTTCCTTTCACATGTCCGCGTTGAGGGCCAGGCCGGCGAGTTCACCGTTGCTCCTGGTTCCGAAAGCGACGCCCCCCAAGCCCGTGGCTCCCTTATAGACGCCGGTGCCGCCGGTGATCTTGTAGGAGTCGGCTCGGATCGTGATTTTGACCGACCCCTGGGTGTTCGCCAGGGTGAGGTTGCCCCGGTACGAGTGGTTGCCGGCGCGAACCGTATCGGTCACGCTGCCGCTGGTTTGAACGGCCCCCATCGCCGCGAGTCCGCCGGCGCCTTGGAAGTTGTAGACGTACGCCGAGCGGCCGGTGGGCTTGGGCGCCGACCAGGCGTCATGCCTCATCAACGGTCCGGTCAAATCCACGAATTTCCGCTGCAACGGGTGGAGAGCCGAGAGCAGAACCCGAGAGTCCATCATTTCCACTTGCGGCCGCATCTCGTGCTTCGGAGACATCGTTTGTCCTACCACGGGCCCGAGCATTTCGCTCAATCCATAAGAATCCTCTGCTTCGTATCGGCCCGAAATGGCTGCTTCTCTAGCTTTCGTGTACTACCTCGGCATACGCAGTTGGCCTGATTTGACGATTCGGTGGTTTTGGTTGGCCTGGTGGACTGCGTGGCGTTCAGCGAACCATTCCGAAAAAAACGAGTGTTCGGTCGAGCGTGACGCTCTTGAGCGTCCGGATGTGAGAAGCAGGTCCGTCAGTGCTAAGATGGAGGCCGACGGGCCTTTCTTTATTTTTTGAGTTTTTAGGTCTGGTGCTCCTTGCGGACTCCCTTAAACGGTTGTCCATCCTTCTTCTGAGCCATGAATCGGCCCGTCTCGGTGTCTCGCTTGGTGTAGCGTTCGGTCAGGGTGTTCGCGACCTGGGAACGCTTGCGGACGGCTCCTTTGCGATGGCCGTCGCCCGGGGGTGGATTGGTGGCCATGATTGCTCTCTCCCTTTGATTCTCCCGATGATTGAAGACACAAACATCCAAATAGCTATCACCTGCAAATGCGGCGCCGAATTTGGCGGTCGGCGGGGTTGGAAAGGGGTTTTTTGTGTCGGCAGAGTGGCAAGAGGGTGTGCGACGCCGGCTGGCGGATTGGGTTGACTCCGGGCTCGGGACCGGCTGGGTGGTGGCCGTCTCCGGGGGAGGGGACAGCGTGGGCCTGCTGCGGGTGCTTCACCGGTTCGGTCCGGAGCTGGGGCTTCGGCTTTCCGTGGCGCACCTGGATCATGGGGTCCGGGGTGAGGCGGGCCGGGAGGATGCAAGGTTCGTGGCGGAGTTGGCCGGGACGTTGGATTTGCCGGTGGACCTGGGGCAGTGGAGCCCGAGTCGCGCGGGGCACTTCGAGGCTGATGCCAGGGGAGCGCGTTATGCCTGGCTGGCCGAGGTCGCGCAGGCGCGAGGGGCTTCAGTCGTGGCGGTCGGCCACACTCGCGACGACCAGGCCGAGACGATCCTCCATCGGATTGTGCGCGGGACTGGTCCCCGTGGTCTTGCGGGCATTCCGTCGCGGCGTCCCTTGGCGGCGGGGATTACGCTTGCACGTCCTTTTTTGAAGGTGGCGCGCGAGGAGGTTCGCGGCCTGCTCGGGGCGCTTGGCCAGCCTTATCGCGACGACGCCAGCAACAACGACCAGTCGCGAACCCGGGCCCGGATTCGCCATGACCTGCTTCCCAAGCTCGCGGCCGAGTACAACCCGAAGGTGGCCGAGGCCCTGGTGCGCCTGGGAGAGCTGGCAGCGGCCTCCGATCGGAGTGACCGCCGCCGCGTGCTCGAGATGGTCCGGGTCGCCACGATCGAGGCCAACTCGGCGGAAGTGTCGCTGGACCGCGCGGCCCTGGGGCGATTTTCGAGGTTCCACCGCACGGAAGTTCTCCGGTTCGCCTGGCGGCGGGCCGGGTGGCCCGAGGCCAGCATGAGCGCCGAGCGCTGGCGGCGGCTGGCCGACCTGGTGCGGCAGGCTGATGCGCGGAGTCTGGTCTTCGGGGGGATCGAGATCCTTTTTGCTCCGGAGACCTTGGTCCTGAGACGGCGCGCGGGGTCCGTCGGAACGGATTGTCCGCCCGTTCCCGAGGTGCCGGTACCGCTCGAACTGCCCGGCTCGGTCCCTTGGGGCGATGGCCGGGTCGTTACGACTCTCGATCCCGACGCCCCGCGCGATGAGACCCTGGACCTCGACCGACTTGTCGCTCCGCTCTCCGTCCGCGCTCCCTTGCCGGGCGACCGATTCCAACCGCTCGGTATGGGGGAGCAGACCACCCCCTTGAATGACTTTTTCCGGGGCAGGCGCGTCCCTCGTGAGGCGCGTGGGCGGATCCCTCTCGTCTGTGACCGCCTCGGAATCGTCTGGGTGGTCGGCCATCGAATTGCCCACCGTGTCCGCCTGACTGCGCCGACGGGTCGGACAGTCGGGCTGAGGTGGGAGGCCGATGCGGCCGGGGCCGGGGTGGTGGTGGAACGAGGTTGCGATTGACCCTACCCGCGGCTTTGGCGTACGATCCGGCGCCCCTCGGACTCGTCCCCTGAACGACCACCCTTCTTTTCGGCATCCCATGGCAGAACCCAGGGCGATCGAACGATTTGCGTCGCTGGCCCTGGTTCTCGAATGGGCCTTCGGGCTGCGCGTGCTGGCGGCTGACCTGGTGCAGTGGTACACCCAGCGCAAGGGGGTTTTGTGCGTCTTCCCCGACACCAAGGCCTACTGGTATCTCGCGGGGACGATCCGCGATGGAGCGCCTTACGAGGTGCTCGACTGGGGGGAGATTCCACATTTCGCACTCAGGACGCCGGGCTATCCGCTCTTTCTTGCGGCCTGCCGCTTCTTATTCGGCGATCGCCCGATCGCGGTCCGGCTGGTCCAGGCTGGGCTCGGGGTCCTCTGCGTCTGGCTGGTCTACCGGCTGACCGGCCAGTTCGTGCCCGAGAGGGAAGGGGAGGAGCGACGGAGGTGGACGCCCCCCTTGGTGGCGGCGGCCCTGGTGGCGTTCCACCCTTACTTCATCGTGACCTCGGCTCTGATCTTGACCGAGGCGCTGTTCTTGCCGCTGATGCTCTTCGGACTCTGGGCGCTGGCGGTGCTCTGGGCCGGCGACGACCTGACACCCAGGCGATACCAACGAGCCTGGGCGCTGGGGGCTGGTTTGGCCTGGGGAGCCGCCGTTTTGGTGCGTCCCTCATGGGCCTTGTTCCCGCCCACAGCGCTGCTGGTCTGGGTCGTTGCGAGCGGCCGTGGTCAGCGGGTTGCAGCGATCCGTTGGGCGGGCCTGGTCGTGCTGGGGGGCTTGATTGTCATGGCCCCTTGGTGGGTGCGCAACGAGCGGCTGTTCGGCCGGTTCGTGCCGACGGCGATCTGGACGGGTGCCAGCCTCTACGATGGGCTCAACCCCCGGGCGACCGGGGCCAGCGACATGGATTTCATGAACGAGCCCGAACTCTGGCCGCTCGACGAGGAGACGCAGGACGCCTTGCTGCGCGATCGCGCTTTGGCGTTCGTTCGCGCTCGGCCGGGCCGGGCGCTCGGGCTGGCGGTCGTCAAGTTCGCGCGGTACTGGAGCCCTTGGCCCAATGCCGAATCCTTCCGCTCGCCACTCGTCACGTTGGCCAGCGCCTCGTTCACGATCCCTTTGTTTGTTTTGATGGCGCGCGGCCTCTGGGATCGTCGTCGCGATCCCCGCGCTTTGGTCATCCTGGCCGGCCCCTTGCTTTACTTTTGTGCTTTGCACATGGTCTTCGCCAGCTCGATGCGTTACCGCATCCCCGCCGAAATGCCGGCCATGGCGCTGGCTGCGATCGGTGCCTCGAGGGGGAGCCACCGTCTGGCTCGCGATCGAAATCGATCAGAGTCTGTCGCAGAAGGCGAATCGCACCGGAGTTTTTGATAACCTTCCGGGTGCCATGCGGTTCCGTACTCGGAACCCATGCGGGAATGCCTTGGCCTGTGGAGCACGGGGTCCGAGTACGGAACCCGTGGCACCCAAACGTCCCTTTTCCCCGGTGAAGCCTGGCCTTCCGAGACAGGCACTCAGTCGTTGAATGGAATTGAATCGAAGCGGTGGGCGAAGCGGCGCACCACGCAATGGATCGGGACGATGTTAGTCGCTCTCGTGCGACTCCTCCAAGGAAGGAGGCATGGCTCATGCTCACTCGACAACGCGTCTGTAAGGCCCTCTTCTGGGGGACCTTCTTCCTCCTGACCTGCCTGGGCGGAGTGGTCGGCTTTGCCTTCTGGTACGTGACTGACAGCGAGACGGTGTCCACCCTGATTCACTCGGAAGGGAAGCGGTTCCTGCCGGGTTCGGATGTAAACGTGGGGCGTGCGCGGATCCGGCCGTTCCTGGGCGAGATCAACCTCACGCATCTTCAAATCAACCAAACCTTGGATGGGGCTCCATTCCAGGCGCTTCGGCTCCCCTGGACGCGGATCGGGTACAACCCCCGTGCGATGCTCAAGGGAAAGTTCGAACCGCGCGAGGTGGTGGTCGCACAACCGACGCTCCGGCTTCGGCAGAGGAAGGATGGGACCTGGAATCTCCAAGGTTTGCTTGCCGACCCTTGGCCCGGCCCGATGATGAAGACTCCGCCGATCCTGATCCAGCACGGGACGGTCGAGCTGATCGACGGCGACGTCACCCGATCCCCTGTGATCCTCCGTGACGTGGCGCTCGAGATCAAGGCGGCCGGCAGCAAGATCCTGGTGTTCGAGGGCTCGGCCAAAGGGGACGCGTTCAACCGGCTCGCCCTCAAGGGAACGATCGACCTTGGCACCGGCAAACTCAGCATCGGCGGCGATGTTACGCGGCTCGCGATCTCACCGACCCTTCGAAGTCGGATTCCCGCTGAGCTGCGCTCGGATTCCGAGCAGGTCGGGATGACCAGCGGCGAGGTCGACTTGCGAGTCGGCCATGTGTCCTACGACCCGACCGCCAACCCTTCGATTCGTTACGACGTTGGGGTGCAGATCCGATCGGGTGTTTTGGACTGCTCCCATCTTCCGTTCACGATCAACGACCTGTCGGCCAGTCTCTCGGCCCGCGACGGTGTCATCGAGATCGAGCGGGCCTCGGGGGTGAACGGGCCGACGACGATCCTCGTCGAGGAAAGCCGGATCGTGCTGGGCGATCCCAATCGTGCGCCTCTGAGCGTCGTCCTCAAGGTCAAGGAGCTGGAACTCGATAAGCGGCTCCGCGCCTGGACTCCGGCCGAGTTTCTTCCCCTCTGGAAGGACTTCACCCCGTCGGGGCGGGTCAATGCCGCCGTCAAGCTCGTCCGCGACCGAGAAGGGGGGCCGCTCGGTTACGGCTGGAGCGTCGCCTGCTTGGACGTTGCGATGTTCTACCGCTTCTTCCAGTATCCGCTCGATCATATCAGGGGAAGCTTGATCTGCGAGAACAACCAGATCCGCGTCAACCTTCAGACCCTGGTTGGAGGGAAGCCGCTGACGGCCACGGGCACGATCGATAACCCTGGTGACGACGCCCACGTCCGGCTCCACTTCGAGGGGGAGGCGATGCCGATCGACCAGACCCTCTTCGACGCGATGCCTCCCGAGATCAATAAGGTGGTCGGCGAGTTCCATCCGACCGGGTCGGTCCGGGGCAAGGCGGATATCGAGCGGACCCGCCGGATCCACCCGGACGATCCCCCCCAGGGGAATGTGGCGATCCACGCGTTCCTCAGGCTCAATGAGAACTGCTCGATCAAGTGGGACGGCCTCCCCTATCCCGTGTCGAACCTGACCGGTCAGCTCGAGCTCCACCCTGACAAGTGGATCTTCCGTGAGATGAAAGGCCGCAACGGGCAAGCGGAGATCACCGGCAGCGGGGTCGTCGAGAAGCTCGACCCCGGCCCCGGACCTGGCGATCGGTTGGCCGTTGATCTGAGTATGAGAGCCGAGAAGCTCCCGTTCGACGAACAGTTGCACGAGGCGTTGCCCTTGGCCTGGCGGAAGTCGTGGGAGATCCTCAACCCGATTGGATCGAGCAACGTGGAGGCGGAGATCCACGTGCGCCCCGACCAGCCCGAGGAGTATCACCTGGTGATTGATCCCCGCCCTGAGACGGCCGTCCAGCTCAAGTTCGGCCCTCCCCGCCAGCCGGGGGGGAAGGACACCAGCGGGATGTTCACGCTCCGGATGGATAACGTCAAGGGGCGGTTCGTCTCCGACAACGGCCTGGTCAAAATGGAAGATGTGGGCTTCATGTTTTACGGCTCGCCCGTGAAGTTCGCACGCGGCCAGGTCCTGGTCAAGGATAGCGGCCAGTTCGAGCTCAACGTCAAGCAGGTCGCGGTCGAAAAGCTTCGGCTCGACCACGAGCAACTGGTCACGATCATGCCTCCGGTGATGAAGAATTTCGCCCGCCGGCTCGATCAAGGGCGGCCGATCTCCAAGATCAATGGGGATCTCGGCCTGAGCTGGTCGGGCAAGACCCATGAGTCGGTCCTCTGTGACTGGGAGAACGTGCTCGTCGTTCTCAACGACAACACGATCCATGCGGGGCTCCCGCTCGAACACCTTCAGGGACAGCTCGACCATGTCCGCGGTCGGTTCGACGGTCAGAGCCTCGAGGTCCGTGGCGCCTTGAACCTCGCCAGCGTCAGCCTGCTTGGCCAGCAGATTACCGCGCTTGAGTCTCCGTTCCAGGTCGGTCAGGGTAAGGCCGAGCTCAAGAGTATCCGCGGCAACCTGCTTGGCGGCGTCGTGAGCGGTCGGTTCGGAGTGACCCTCGACGACACGCCCAAGTACGAGACCGAGCTGAAAGTGGAAAAGGCCGATCTTCAGCATTACGCCAAGACCATTAGCGGTCGCCAGACCTACAGTGGCCTGGTCTCCGGCCGGCTCGCGCTCAACGGCATGGGCAACGAACTGAAGAACCTGCAAGGCGAGGGCGAGGCGCAGGTCGTGGAGGGGAACCTTGGTGAGTTGCCGGTCGTGCTCACGCTGGTCAACTCACTCAAGTCGCTCAAGGTCTCACCAGGGAAAAATGCGATGTTCGACTCGGCCGACATCGCGATGAAGATCCGGAACGGCGAGTCGGTGCTTGACTCGATCAAGCTGACCGGCAACGTCATCAGCTTCAAGGGCCGAGGGACGATGGACGTCCAAGGGCACCTCAACCTGAAACTCAATCCCCTGGCCGGCCGCGACCGATTCCACGTCCCGTTCCTGAGCGACGCTCTGCGCGAGGCCAGCGGCCAGCTCTTCGTCATCAGCGTCCGGGGCCCGCTCGCCTTCCCAAAGTTTGAACTCACACCTCTTCCCGGCGTCACCGACAGCGTCCGCTCGCTCTCGCGAGGCAAAGGCCGGAACAGCAGCGAAGAACTCGACGTGCGATAGCATCGCCACTCAGAGGCGAGTAGATCCCCTCTCCTCCCCCCTGGGACCGTGGGCGTCCCGCCGTTCCAGGGGGGAGGAGAGAGCCTTGGGGATGACTAGGGGTGGACCCCTCGGTCACCGGGGGGGGCGGCGCCCCAGCCGAGCTTGTCGCGGAGGGTGCGGTAGAAGCTGTGGCCGGGGAGGCGGACCATCGGGAACGGGGTCAGGCCGCGACGAACGATCACGCGGTCGCCGCTGCTCACCGGGATCTGCACCTGGCCGTCGATGACCAGGACGGTCGCGACCCCGGTGGCCAACGGGATCATCTCGTAGACCTTGTGGGTGCTGTCGACCAGCGGGCGCTGGGTCAGGGTGTGGGCGCAGAGCGGGGTGACGACGAACATGTGAGCATTTGGCGGGAGGATCGGCCCCCCCGCCGAGAGGCTGTGCCCCGTCGAGCCGACCGGGGTAGCGAGGATCAGGCCGTCGCCTCGGTAGGTCATGACGCTCTCGCCGTCGATCGAGAGGCCGATCTCGAGGAGGTGGAAGACCGGCGCGGCGCGGAGCACGACGTCGTTGAGGCCGCGGAACTCCCGGATCGGGCCCGACCGGGGCGCCAGCGTGCAGGTCAGGGTCATCAGGTTCTCGACCGTGTACCGCCGCTCGGCCAGGTCGCCGAGCCGTTCCAGGAACGCGGCCGGGGTCAGCTCTGCCAGGAAGCCGAGCCGGCCCACGTTGATGCCGAGCACCGGCGTGGGCCGATCGCCCATGCGCCGGGCGGTGTGCAAAACGGTCCCGTCGCCGCCCAGCACTAGGGCCACGTCGGCCGAGAGGCCGGACAGGTCGGTGTCGGGCGCCAGGTCGAGGCCGATCAGGTGGAGCGTCGGATGCCGCTCAACCGCGTTGGCCAGGCGCTTGGCCTCGGTGTGGACCTCCGGCTTGGTGCCGTTGCCCAGAATCACCACGTTCAACGCGGGCAAGGGCAAGGGGCTCGCAGTCGTTCCCGGCGAGGAGGCGTGATTCCCCATAAGAATGGCCTTTATTTTGCCCGTTTACGGAGAAGAGGAGCCCCTGGCCGGTGGTCGGTGGTTGTCAGGTGGCGCAGGCCTGGCCGTTCTCGGCGAGCACGGCCGGTAGGCCGGCTGCGCGGGCCAGTTCGAGCGCGGCACGGGCGATTCCGTCGACGTCGAGGCCGACCTCGGCGAGCTGCTCGTCCCGCTCGGCGTGGAGGATGTAGTGGTCGGGTAGGCCGAGCCGCCGGACGTTGGCCGTCGAGAGGCCGGCGTCGCTCGCCACCTCGAGGACTGCCGAGCCGAAGCCGCCCGCCAGGCACCCTTCCTCAACGGTGAGGACGAAGCCGCATTCCTCGACCGCCTTGAGCACGACCGTCTTGTCGAGCGGCTTGGCGAACCGGGCATTGACCACGCCGATCCGGAGGCCGTACTGCTGCCGGAGCCGCTCGGCCGCCCGGAGGCAGGAGCTGACCAGGGTTCCGCAGGCCAGGAAGATCCCGTCGGTCTCCCACTCGAGGACTTCAGCCTGTCCCAGCTCGATCGGCTGGGCCTCGCGCTCGATCGTCTCCAGGTTCGCCTTGGGGTAGCGAATCGAGACCGGCGCGTTGTGCCCGAGCGCGAACTCGATCATGGGGGCGACGTCTTTCTCGTCGCCCGGGGCCATGACGACCATGTTCGGGAACATCCGCATGTAGGCCAGGTCATAAGACCCGTGATGCGTCGGCCCGTCAGACCCGACCAAGCCCGCCCGGTCGAGCGTGAAGATGACCGGCAGGTTCTGGAGCGAGACTTCCTGGAAGATCTGGTCGTAGGAACGCTGGAGGAATGTGCTGTAGATGTCGACGACCGGCCGGGCCCCGGCCTTGGCCATTCCAGCGGCGAAGGCGACGGCGTGGCTTTCGCAGATCCCGGTGTCGAAGAACCGGTCGGGGAAGACCTCGCGGATCTTTTGAAGCTTGTTCCCCTCGCACATCGCGGCGGTCAGGACGGCCACCTTCGGGTCGCGCTCCATGGCGGCGAAGAGGGCCGCGCTGACGGCGTCGGTGAACGCCTTGTGCGTCGACGTCTTGAGCGGGATGATCCCATCCTCGACCCGCTGGAAGGGGGCGGGGGCGTGGTACTTGACCGGGTCTTTGACGGCCGGCTCGAACCCGTGCCCCTTGTCGGTCAGGACGTGGAGCAGGACCGGGCCGTCCATCGCCTTGACCTTCTCGAGGTACGTCCGCAAGGTCTTGAGGTCGTGGCCGTCGATCGGGCCGATGTAGGTGAAGCCGAGCTCTTCGAAGAGCATGCCGCCGTGGACCGAGGCCTTGATCGCGTCCTTCATCTGCTGGAGCCAGCGATCAGCCTGGTCGCCGACCAGCGGGATCGACGGCAGGAGCTTGCGGACCCGTCGGTTCCAGTCGCTGTACATCGGCGTCATTCGGGCTTTGTCGAAGTAGTAGCCCAGGCCGCCGACTCGCGGGCAGATCGACATCTGATTGTCGTTCAGGACGACCAGGAATTTCTTGCGGAGTCCCCCGGCGTTGTTCAGAGCCTCGAAGACGATGCCCGAGGGGAACGCGCCGTCGCCGATGACCGCGACCGAGTGCCGCTCAGGGTGGCCGACCAGATCGTCCCCCGCCTTCAGCCCCAGGGCCGTCGACGGAGCGCAGCCGGCGTGGCCGGTCATGAACAGGTCGTAAAGACTCTCCGCCGGGTTGGGGTAGCCCATCAGGCCCCCCTTGGTCCGGATCGAGTGCAGCTCGGCCGCGCGGCCGGTGATCAGCTTATGCGGATAGATCTGATGTCCGGTATCCCAGATCAGGCGGTCCTGGGAAAAGTCGAACGCCAGATGGAGGGCCAGGCAGAGCTCGACCACGCCAAGGTTACTCGCGAAGTGGGCGGAGCGTCGGCCGACGATGCCGATCAACTCCTCGCGCATCTCCGCCGCCAGCCTCTCGAGGTCCTTCTCGGAGAGCGAGTGTAGGTCGGCCGGCGACTCGATCTTGGGCAACATCGTGCTGCTCATCAGCAGTCCCTTTCCAAAAGATCCAGGGCCAACGCCCGCAACCGATCACCGCTTGCACCCAGGGGGGCCAGAGCCGCGACAGCCTCATCGGCCAGTTGCTTGGCTCGCTGGCGACTCCCCTCGATTCCTAATAAACCGGGATAAGTCCATTTCCCTAACCCGGAATCTTTACCGACCCGCTTGCCCAGCTTGGTTTCGTCCCCTTGGACGTCAAGCAGGTCATCAATGATTTGGAAGGCCAGGCCCACCGCACCTCCATAAATATTGAGGGCGTGCAGGCTCGTCTCATCCGCGCCGGCGACCAGGCCCCCCATGCGGAGCGAGGCACGGAGCAGGGCCCCTGTCTTGCGCCGGTGGATCGATTCGAGGGCCTCAAGGCTCGGGTCGTTCCGCCCTTCCGCCTCGAGGTCGGCCATCTGGCCCCCGACCATACCACTCGGCCCCGCCCCTTCGGCCAGTGCCTGCACGCAGGCCACCGCCGCTTCGGCGGGCCGGACGTGCTGGGCCAGGATCTCGAAGGCGAGAGTCAGGAGACCATCCCCCGCCAGGACCGCCGTCGCCTCGTCGAACGCCTTGTGGCAGGTCGGTCGCCCACGCCTCAAGTCGTCGTCGTCCATCGCCGGCAGGTCGTCGTGGATCAGTGAATAAGTGTGCACGAGCTCAAGAGCGCAGGCCGCGGGTAACGCGGCCGAAGGATCGGCTCCGCAGGCCTCGGCAGCCAGCAGGCAGAGGATCGGCCGGAGTCGCTTGCCGCCGCCAAGCACGCTGTATCGCATCGCCTCGGAGAGCCGAGGGGGGCAGAGGGCGCCCGCGTCCTCGCTGGCCGGCAGGTAACGCCTTAGTGCTTCGTCGACTTGGCGCCGAGCCTCCTCGATAAACGAGGCGGGCGGAGAACTCTCGATGGACCTGGAAGTCATCATGGGCAAGTGATTTCGAGCAGCGAGCCGATGGCGGGGCGGCACGCCGTCCATGCGCACCCCTGAACATCCCACCACGGGGGCCACTAACCGGACAGTGCTCATTGTTGACAAACTCTTCGAGATTGTCCACATGGCTCCGTAAAAAACTTTGCAACGCAAAGTGAGAGGGGGGTGAGAACGGAATTTCGTCGTTAAGCTTGGGGATTTAGGGGGTTGAGGAGGTTGGTCGGTCAGCGGTGGCCGTGGTGTCGAAGGGGGTGGTCAGGGGTTGGCCGTTGGCGTCGACGCCCGAGAGCAGGGCGACCGTTCGATCGGCGCCGTCGAGCAGGCCCTGGCAGCGGGTCAGGAGGTGGATTCCCCGTTCGTACTTGGCCAGGGCCTCGGCCAGGGCGGGCTCGCCAGCTTCGAGGTTGTCGACGATCTGCTCGAGCTCGTTCAGGGCGGTCTCGAAATCCAACTCGGGTTCCTCGCTCACGATCAGGATCTCCGTTCGACGCGGCTGGTGATGGGTGGGCCCGAAGCGAGCCGGGTATGCAGGAGGTCGCCGACCTGGACGTCGTCGGCCGATCGCACCAGGCTGACGCCGTCGGCCTGGAACGTCAGGCTATAGCCGCGGGCGAGGACGGCGAGGGGACTGAGGGCCTCGAGCGCGGTGACCAACCGGCCGAGCCGGTGCCGGCGGCCATCGAGGTCGCGGCGCATGGCCCGGTCGAGTCCCTTCGAGGCAGCCTCGACCCGGGAACGCGCCTCTTGGAGTCGGATCCGGCCCGACAAGGCGATCCGTTCCGCCAGGCGGCTGAGGGTTCGGCGAATCTCGAGCGCATCGGGCACGCAGAGCTCGCCCGCTTCGCTCGGCGTCAGGGCGCGGCGGTCGGCGGCGAGGTCGGCGATTGTGAGGTCGACCTCGTGGCCGATGGCCGTCATGACCGGCAGGGCGGAGCCGACGATGGCTCGCGCCACGATTTCCTCGTTGAACGCCCAGAGGTCCTCGAGGCTCCCGCCCCCTCGGGCGAGGATGACCAGGTCAGCGCCGGCGACTCGGTTGGCCAGGGCGATCGCCTCGGCGACCTCTTCGGCCGCGCCGGCGCCTTGGACCCGTGCCGGTGCGATCAGGATGTCGGAGGCCCGCCATCGCCGGCTGATGACTTGCAGCAGGTCGCGGACCGCCGCGCCGCTCGGGCTGGTGACGACCACGATCCGTCGCGGGAACCGAGGCAGGGGGCGCTTCCGCTCGGGGTCAAACAGGCCCTCGGCCGCGAGCCGGGCCACTGTTTGGCGGAACGCCAGCTCGAGCGCCCCGATCCCCTCGGGCTCAATCTTGCGGATCGTGACCTGGTATTCGCCCCGGGGTGCGTAGACCGCCAGCTTGCCCCAAACCGTGACCGCCAGGCCGTCGACCAGGTCGAAGACGAGCCGCTGGGCCTCGGTCTTCCAGAGCACCGCACGCACCTGGGCGCCGTCGTCCTTGAGTACGAGGTAGATATGCCCCGACCTCGGCCGCGCGACGTTAGAGACCTCGGCCCGCACCGCGACCTCGGCGAACCCGCGCTCCAGGGTCGTCTTGATCCGCCCTGTGAGCTCCGAGACCGTTTCGAGCGGAGCCCCGGCGAGGTCGTCGTCCGGGTCAAACAGCGTCATCCTGGTCATGAGGCGAGAATTCCGGGCTATGCGGGAGTCTTGTCTCGTCCCTTACGCCTCTTCTGACGTCGTCATCAGGCATCTGAAGAGAACGAGACCCTTTGCCCGGGCCCTCATTTTGCCAGCCACCCAGTCCGATTCCTTGAACGGCTGTTGAGAGTCACCGGTGCCCGCTTCGCGTTTCTATCGTACTCTCCGCCGGTGATCTCATGCAATTCGGGCAATGAGCATCCAGAGGCTGAGTCGCCTGACAGGAAAAATTGTCATGTGTTTTGAATTTTGATATGATGTAATTTTTGTGTGTGGCAGCCTACTGTACCTTTTCTTCGTAGGGTAAGCTTGAGCCTGCTCCTACCTTGAGGGACGGCCGGTTGAAGCTTGTGTTTTAGGGTGATTGAAGTTAAGGCCCGGCTGGCCTGGACCCGGAAGCATCCAGAGAGGGAAGTTGATTCGGGAGGCTCGGAGCCGATTGAGGGGAAAGGCGAGTTTGAGGCAGGGGCAACTTGGCGTCGTCCGGTCCTTTGTTGTCAGGAGCGTCGAAGATGGCCTTTATGTTGAGGTCTTTCCACTCGCCATTGAAAACGTCGAAGGTGTAAATGTGGTCGTCCCCTACGAAGGAAATTGGGTTGCTATTGTCCAGCCTGAATTGTTTCCCCTCGGGAAGTTCTAGGATGGCCCACCGCTTTGCGATGGAGCTGAAGGTGTAGACATAACGGCCAACATGATATGAAATTTGATGGTCTCTGATGATTGGTGAAACCGTGCCGTTGACGGGTTCACGCAGGTCCTGAGTGAACCAAGGGCCTTCGAGGGAATTGGAGGCGAAAAGTTGTGTAATTCTCTGGCCTTTTAGCTTGAATGCCGCTGCTTGCACATCGGTCAACGGCGTGATCTCGAGTGGGAATTCCTTCGAGGCGGGCAACTCGAGCGAACTGGTCCTGCCCGTCCTGGTGTTAAAGGTTTTGAACTTGTCTCCTAACCGAGAAATCATGAAAATGAATTCGTCTGAACGTCTGTGTCTGAAGTTTGGTGAACTGCCGTTTGTGATGTCCCGGCCTTGCGGTTCAGCCGCCTCAGCGGCTTTGTCGGCCAGCCCCTTCGGTTTGGCTTCTTTGGTTGGGGCCGAGGTCGGGCCGGTCTGCAACGTCTTCAACTCGGTCTGGATCGCTTGCAACTGCTTTTGCAACTCGGCATTCCGCCGGTTCGCCTCGTCCAGCTCGGCCTGGATTTTGGCCACCGATTGGCTCAGGGCCGCCTGCCGATCGTCGGCGGCTGGCTTGACCGTGGAGGCCTCGTCGGCCACGCCGATCCCGCCGAACTGAGCGAAGGCTTGCAGGCCTCCCAGGGTGAAGATGCAGGCGAGAGTCGCCGCGCCGAAAGTTTTCCATTGCGAGAGAGTCATGGCGTAAAGTACCCCCCGTGCCAGGCCGACTGCGGTTGTCGAGGCCAGCGAGGCCCCGGCCGCCTGTCGCGCCGTGAAATTCAAGGACGCGCGCACTGTCGTCTCGAGCAAAGTCGTCGGTATTGCCAACGCGATGTCCGAGCTCCACTCCACCGCCAGCATGCCGGCGGGGATCACGACCCCGCGCCGGGTCAAGCTCCGCCGTAACCGTTCCTTCGCCCGTGAGAGCCGGGAGAGGACCGTTCCTTTGGGGCAGCCGAGTCGTTGCGAGGCCGCTTCGGTGGTCAGCCCTTCGAGATAGCAGAGCACGACCGGCTCGCGGTATCGCTCCGGCAGCCGGGCGATCTCCTCGTGGAGTTCCGGCCAGGATTCGCTCTGGCCCTCGTTGTTTTCAGGCGAACGGCCGACGGCCAGGGTTGCGGCCCGGCGTTCCTTGATCTGCCGCCGGGCGGCGTCGGCTTTGGCCCTCAGCGCAACGCGTCGGGCAACGCCGTGGAGCCAGCCGGCCACCGAGTCTCGGTTGCGGATCGCATGGGCTTTGCGGGCGAGGACGAGGAAGGTGGCCTGAAACGCATCCTCGGCCTCGTGGCGATCGCTGAGCATTTGCCGGCAGATCCGGAGGACCATTGGTCCGTGCCGCTCGGCCAGGATCGTGAAGGCGGCCTCGGCAGTGTCGTCCCCCCCGGTGTGGACCCGGTCCCCGAGCTGGCCGTCCGACAGGCCTCCGATTGCCCCGACGCTGTAGAGGGTTTGAAGGTGCTTCAAGACAATGCCGTCGGTCGATTCGCCCATCGGTCGTTCCCCTCGTGCTCTTGCTTCTTAATGACATAGTGCCGGGAAACAGGTGGGCGATTCCAACGATTTGGGATCAAAAGCACGGATTTGGTCTCTTCCCGCGACAGGAGTCCAGGATCAGGCCGACTACGTGCTTGGCCTCATTGAGAAGTCAGCGTACCATCAATGGATGGAGCTGCGGCCCGGGTTGAGGCGACAGGCTCCCCCACTTCACCGCCGATTGCTATAGAGGGCCTCACGAATGTTCATGACGCCTCTGGTCTGGATCGTGCTCGCGCAGGTTCCGACGACGCCTTTGACGGGCACGGTCGTCGGCCCTGGAGGGGAGCCGGTGGCCGGTGCCGACCTGATCCTCGTGGGCCTGCCGAGCTACAATCCGCCGATCGTCGCGCATGTGAAGTCGGCCGAGGACGGGCGGTTCACACTCGATCGGCCGACGGCCCTGGCGGGCGATCATCACCCGCAGCGGGCGCTGATTCTCTGGGGGGTGAAGCCGGGCTTTCGCGTCTCGGTGACCCGGTTCCCGGAGGCTTTGCCGAAGGCGGATGAGCCGGTCCGGATCGTCTTGCAGCCTCCCGGCAAGGCTGAAGTTCGTGTCGAGGGGCCGGACGGTCAACCGTTGAGCGGTGTCCGGGTGCTCCCCGAGCGGCTCAGGTCGCACTTCACGGTGGTGCCGGACGTCGTCGCTGAACTCACTTCGGTAACGACCGGGCCCGATGGCCTGGCCGTGATCGACGCCGTCTCCCCGGACGAGCTGGCGTATGTCGACGTTCATTCACGCGAGCTTGGGATTCAGGGTCGACCGATCGTCTTCAAGCTCGGCAAGCCGGCGGTCATCACGCTGAGGCCGGCCTCGTCCTGGAAAGGGCGGCTCTCGGCCGTTGACCTGAAAAATGCCCGAGGCTGGCGTGTCCAGGCCTGGACCCGTGTTGGCGGCGCCCCCAACACGGAGCCTGAGACGACCGGGTATGTGAGGACGACGACCGACGATGAGGGCCGGTTTGTCCTTGCCCCGATCGCCGTGGGCAGCCTTCAACTTGACCTGAAACCTCCCGGCGACCTGCCCGTCGTGGTCGACCTTCCCCGATCTTTGATCGTTCGCGAAGGTCGTGAAGACTTGGTGGTGGACATCCCGCTCAAGAAGCCGGTCACCGTCACCGGCCTGTTTCTGGAACGGGGCACCGGCAAGCCCGTACCGGGCGTCTCGGTCACATTGATTTATATCGGGGCGAATCGAAACGGGAGCCTGAACGTCAAGACTGATGAAAAGGGACGTTACACCTTCCAGAGTTTACCCGGGCAGGTCCGGGTCGGTCATTTTACCTTGCCCTCGACGCACGTCCTGGCACCCAGCCAGGGCTGGGAGGACTTCACGGTCCCCGAACCGCCCAAGGTGATCGAACTGGCGACGAGGGAGGCTCTCCCCGCTGCTCCTCCTCTCCGGGGCCAGGTTGTGAACGAGGCCGGCCAGGCCGTTCCCGGCGCTTTGGTCCAGGCGTCGTGGATGCTCACCGGAGGGAGAGGCTCCAGCGGCGGAGGCATCCAGGTCAAGACCGACGACAAGGGGGACTTCGTCCTCGAAGGGCTCGGGCCGGACTCGACCGTGACGATCACCGCCAAGCTCCGGAACCGGCAGAGCAAGAGCCCGCTCACGGTTCAAGCGGGCGAAACGAATCCGGTGACGGTCGCGATTGCCCCGACGCCGGTGCTCGCCGTCGCTGGCCGCGTGCTTGGGCCGGGCGGGACGCCGCTGGCCGATCTTCTCGTCAAGGTTCAGTTCCGGGTCGCGCGAGACAACTCCCCGGGCCACACCGAACAGGCCAGGTTCGAGGACAACCTTGAGATCAGGACCGGCCCCGACGGCACCTTCCGGACCCCGAAAGAGCTGGAGCGGAAAGCCAGCGAATTCCGGGTTGAAGTGACCGCCCCAGGGTTTTTCCCCGCCAGGACGGCCTGGGTTCCTTTGCCCGAGACGGACCTGCTCACGCTCCCCGACCTTACCCTCAAGCGGTCGCGGGGCGTCCGGGTCGTGACGGGAAGAATCATTGACCGCGATGGCAAGCCGGTGCCAGGGGCCGTGGTCTCACAGGCGGGCGACGGGCCGATCTGGACGTCTACCAAGGCGGACGCCGACGGCCGATTCCGGCTCGCCGGGGTTTCGAACGGAGCGGCCCTCATCTTCGCCGAGGTCCCTGAGTTTCGGTTCGGGGGCGCAATTGTCGGGGGCGAGGCGGACCCGGTCGAGATCCGGCTGGCCCGGGTGACCGAGCCGCCGATTGCGAACCTCAAAACGCTCCCCTCACCGCTCCCCAGGGCCGAAGAGCGCGCCCTGGCCCGGGAACTGCTCGGGCCGTTGCTCCCGCTGGCCCGGTCGGGCTCGCTCGGGACCCTCAGCGCTTCGGTGGTTCCGGCCCTGGCGCGGGTCGACCCCGGGCCAGTGCTCGAGATGATCGAGAACCGTGTGCTCGCCGAACCGACCAATGTCTTGATCCAGGTGGCGCTCAGCCAGTTTGAGGATGACCCCGCCTTGGCCATCGCCACGGTGGAGGCCGACCTCGACCCCGGCACAAGGGCGCTCTGCTGGCTCGCCCTGGAAGACTTTCGCCCGGCGCCCGATCGAGCGCTCCGGGAAAACCTCCTCGAGCGTGCCCTGGTCGACGCACGCCTGGCCGCGCCTACCGCTCAGAAGGTCAGCCTCCTTGGCCAGGTCGCCGACCGCTGGCTCGAACGCGGCGAGATCGAACGGGCGCGCCCGATCCTGCTCGAGGGCCAGAAGGTCGTGGCCGCCTTGCCCAAAGAGACCTGGTTCTCCGAGTCCGAAGAATTCGCCTGCGTCCTTGCCGCGATCGACCTCCCGGCCGCCACTGCGCTCTTTGAGCGGCGGGGACGGACGAATGTCTCGCCGACCGACGCCGCAACGCTCAGCCGCTACAACAGCCAGGCTGCGAGCCGGCTCGCGAGCATCGACCCCGCCGAGGCCGAACGCCTGATCGCTCCGCCTTCTCCGGGCTTCTACAATCGGCCCTGGATTGTTCTGAAGGCCGCCCGCACGATGGCGAAGCTCGACCTGCCTCGGGCCCGGCGCGTGCTCGAGACCATCGGTGATACTGGCATGGCGGCCAGCTCCGCGCTTGTCCCGTTCGGGCTTGGAAGGATCGCCGACGGTTTGGCCAGGTCGAACCCCGTCGAAGCCCGCCGGTTGCTGGACGAGGCCTACGACGGCCTTCGCAAGATCGCGGTCAAGGGGAACCAGGGCCTGGGGCAGGGCTCCGTCGCCAACCTGATGGCGGAACTGCTCCCGGTCGTCGAGCGGCTCGACCCGGAACGGCTCGCCGAACGGATCTGGCTGGTCGCGGCTTCGCGGGCCCCGTCAGTCCTGGAGCCGGATGCCAGGGGACTCGAGGGGACGTTTGCCCTGGCGATGCTGGTTGCCCGCTACGACCGGGCGATCGCCGATGTGATCGCCACTCCTGAACTCGAGCGCTTGTCTGACTTGCTGATCAACTCGAACGCAAGATATAACGCCGCCAATGCGACGATCTTCAAGAGCCTGGCCGTCTACGACCCTCGGGCGATCGTTTCGATGATCCGCACCCTGCCCGACGCGGCCCGGAAGCCACCGCTCAAGGCGGACACCTGGACGGCCGCCAGCCTCGAGGCCCAGCTTCGCCTGGCCGCCGCCCTGATCCTTGGCTTTCCCAATGAGGCGAGGCCGAGGGAAGCCGGTCGGACGGGAGATACCCCTCTGCTGTACCGTTGCGACGACTGAATCAGGGGCGGCACGACCCAAGGGCATTCAGGCTGGGCGCACTCACTATGGAGAATCATTTCGATGAGCGTTGAAACGTCGGCGAGCCTGGGACGTCCCGCTCGCTTCTCGTGGCTCGCGTTGCTGGCCTTGATCGCGGTCGTCATGCTCGGGGCTCAGCAATACCGGCCGGTTCCCAAATTCGAGGGGAAGCGGATCCCCGAGCCTCCGAACCAGGGCCAACCCTGGATTGCCCCCGCGACGACGCTGCCAAAGTTCCTTGTGAACGCGACGGCCTCCCTCTTCGAACAAGGAGTGGCCGACCCGCGGGGATGCGAATACCGCGAAGTAGAAATTCCTAATTATTTTGATGTGAAATCTCACGGATTTGTTTTGCCCGAGCAGGCCGACATGCCCGGACGATTCGTCGTCTGCTGGGATGGCCAGGTCTATCCGGCCCTGGCCGTTGGTGAGCCGGTCGATCTCGATCGCGATATCAAGGATCTGGCCGTTAACCTGAAGCGAACGCGGGAGGCCACGCCGTTGAATGGCTTCAGGCAGGGGGTTTACTGGGGCTTCCCCAAGGAAGGCCAGAATCCCTTTGGCGTTGCGGGCGTGATGAACCACTCGCCAATCAAAATTTGCTTATTGCTTCGCCTTGGTCGCGCCGACCTGGCCGAAACCCTTTTCGCTGCTGGGACGACCTGGACGCCCAAGCCTCGGACGCGTGACCTGACGGATTATGGGATCACCTACCTGACCTTGGCTGCCGACTGGACCCACACGGCCTTTGAGCGATTGATCGGGGCCCACATAAGGGGGGACGATGTGATTGCCCTCGATACGGCTCGAAGGCTGGCGAAGTTCCGCGACCTGGTCTCGGCTCAGGCCGAAGCAATGGGCTTCCCCCTTCCGGAGCGGCAGAATCGAGAAGACGCAGGCCCCCCCCCTCGTTTTTACGGTCTCACACAGCTCGACGAACTGCTCCGCGACCAGGAGCGGAGGGCCAAGATGGCGGCCCGGGGGCCGATCCCCAAGAAAGGGGGCGACCCTTCTGCCCGGATCGCGGCCTTGATTCGTGACCTCGACCAGATCGACGAGCGGCAGATGATGTCGCCCGGCTCTGCCTCTCCCGGCAACTCGCCGTTGGTGCGCGACCTGGTTGCCGAGGGGGACCCGGCCGTCGTGCCTCTGCTCGAGGTGCTCGAGTCCGACAGCCGGCTCACGCGTTCGGTCAGCGATAGTCGAAGCTTACCGGCCGATCATTTCGTCCACCCGGTCTACGAAGCTGCGTTCGCCGCCCTGATTGGCATTCTCAAGACTCAAGAGTTTGCCGACCAGCGAATGTACGGGTGGAAGACGCTTGACCTCGCCGCGCGGAAGGCCCTTGCGGGCTCGATCCGCCAGTTCTGGGAAAAGACCCGTTCGGTCCCGCTGGTCGAGCGGTGGTATCGGACCTTGCTCGACGATGCGGCTGGCCAGGCCCGCTGGCTGGAAGCGGCCGGGGCGATCGTCTCGCCGGTCGTCGAGGAGGGGATGCCGCTTCCCCAACCAGGCACCAGGCCGCTGCAAGGGGAGTCGTTGCGGACTGGGCGGGACCCGAGCGTCACCGCCTTGATGCTTCGCCGGGCCGGGCAGATCGAGCGGACGGGGAACCCTCAGTCATCCCCGGACCAAGGATTTGGGGCCGCCTGTCACATGAGTACCATTCTGGCCTCCTGGGATGAGAAGGCGTCGTTGCCCCTCCTCCAGGAACTCAGCAAGAAGTGCCGGGAGCGGTCCGACCGCTGGCGCGATCAAGAAAACCCGCAGAACGCCGACCAGAACCTTGCGGCGTCCCTGGCCCGGTTCACCCAGATTCGCGCTCGACTTGGCGACGTCGAGGCGCTTGACGAGTATGCCGCCTGGCTCCGGACGACCAGCCCGAAGATGCTGGAATATGGCACCTTCACTGCCTTGCAGCCGCTTTTGGCTCAGCCCGATCACCCCGCGCTGGCCTCGGCCGCGCGCTGGCTGTTCAACGACTCGAAGTCCCCCTGGGTTCCGCTCCTTGCCGAAGCCCGGGGAGAGTCATCGTCGTTTGCCGATAACCTCTTTACGTCGTCGCTCATCGTGGTCGCCGGCTTCCGCGAAGGCGTGCTCGCCGGGTTGGCGGACAAGGCCCCGCTCGGAACCGTCGAGCGAGACGCGAGGGGGGGCGTCCATTGCAAGATCAAGAACGTCCCGGCAGTGAACTACGGCTCATCCAGTTTCCATCTGGAAGGGATCACGATCGGGGTGGAACACCCCTTCCGGTCCTGCGATTTCCTCGCCTGGAAGCTCTCGAGCCTCGAAGGTTGCCCCGAGTTCAATCTCTTCTGGCCGGAAACGCGCCGAGATGAAGCCGTGGCCGCGTGTGTCGTCTATTTGAAGCGGTTCGGCGACCGGTTCACGCTCGCGGCACATCCTGGCATGCACGACTTCTCTGACTCCAAAGTCCACCTGAAATTTCCGATCCTCGCGAAGCCGGCGACTCACGAGGACGTCGCCGCCGGCCGGGCGATCTTCTCGCTCGAAGGGCAAGGGGAAACACGACTGGCGAACCTACCGGGATTCCCACAGCAGGCCCGCTGGCTCACCCTGAAGAATATGCCGATCGATCTGACCAGCCAGGATGGCGTCACCCACCGCGAATACAATACGAACGGCTATGTCTGGCAAGCCGAGGAGGTTCGCAAAGGGTATGGGTGGGAACGCTTCTATGGCTTCGTCGGCCACCACGTCATTGCCCGCGCCCCAGCCTCCGAGATCGAGTTCGGCGGCCAATATGGCCCTAAACTTAAAGGAGGGTTGGACGCCCTGGCGGAACGGGCCGAACCGCGCAAGACCCGCTACGAGCCGGGCCGACCGATCGCCGTGGCAATGCAGATCCGGAACCGGCTCGGGGTTGCCCACGTGAGCCCGACAGAGTTCGTTCGCCCCGGCCCCGACGGTAAGCCTGCGTTGCGGAATGGGGTTAACCTCTCGCTCTGGTATTCCCCGCCGCGAGGCTCGAGGTCGGTTTTGAACCCAGTCTACCCTCTCGAGGCGGTCGAGCCGAAGCGGGACGCTCACTTCGATCCGGGGGAGGGGACACGCACACTCGCCCCTCTCGAAACCTTCGAGGCCATGCGGTTCGACCTCAATGACTGGTTCGATCTGACGAAACCCGGCGCTTATCGCCTTCACGTGACTTTCACTGCCGACAGCGGAATCGGCGAGGGGGTGTCGAACGATGCCTTTTTCCAGGTCGGGGGTGATGAGTGAGAACCGAGGGGATAGTGTGACTCGTCCCCACGCGGATGGCGACCTCAGCCGCTGGATGCGGTGGCTTCTGACGGGGCCCGCGCGACGTAATCACCGTCCCCACCACACGCCGGGACAAGTGTGGCCAGGTCGTTTCAAGGCGTTCCCGCTCGAGGCCGACGAGCATCTGCTCACCGTACAGCGTTAGGTTGAGCGGAATGCGTTATGCGCCGAGTTGGTGGTCCGTGCGGAGGACTGGGGCTGGTCGAGCCTGGTCCCCTGGTTGAGTGGCCAAGGAAGCTCTGGCGCGGCGAGCCGCCGTTGCGTGACTCGCGTTGGTTGGAGCGTGTGAACGAGCCGCTCTCGGCGGGTCGACCTGAATCGCCTGCGGCATTCGGTCGATCATGGGAAGCGTTCGGCGGCGAGTCGTGGCCGAGCGTTTGGGGTTGGCATCGTGCCTGTGTGCGCGCGTGAGGCCGAAGAAGGAGCGGACCTGAGACGATTATTTGCTATGTCCCCCCTTTTTGTTGCAATACGGTGCCGTAGCGTCAGGGCCGGTGGATCAACGGTGAGACCGAGAGGGTCGCGACGAATGCGACTTGATTCCCGTACCACAGCCCGTTGCAGTAATTAGCATGAATCATGTAATCTATTGTTTAAATGTCACAAAATTCCATGCATTCGGGAAAACAAGCTGAACACTTTCCGTCTTAATAAAAATTTCATTTGCCATATTAAAATCTAAGTAAGCCTTCCGCCGAATTCAGTTCGTCTTGCAATCTGAGGACCGCTCCATTTCACTATGCCCATGGCAACGACGGGTTCAGACACCCTTGATGTGGCATCCCTGCTGACTGTTCTCGGTCCGCAACTGACGGCCGAGCAAGCCACGCTGATCTTTCAGCAGGGCCAGGAAGCGGTCGTCTTCGCGCTCCTGAACTTGGCCAAGCAACTGGCTGAAAAGAAGGTCGGCGTGCCGATCGGTACGGACCCGTCGGCGCCTTCGGGACAGACTCCGCCTTACGCGAAGCCACCCGCCAAGGGACGGGCCAAACCCAAAGGGGCCAGGCCGGGACATCCCGGCCTGCATCGGCCCGCGCCGACGCGGATCGATCGCCAGGAGGAGCACACCCTCTCGGCCTGTCCCAAGTGTCACGGGCCGGTGCGACCCTGCCGTGGTTCCCGGACCCGCGTCATCGAGGACATCCCCGTCGACATTACGCCGGTGGTCACCGAGCACACGATCCATCGCTCCTGGTGCCCGCACTGCCGCACCACCGTCGAACCGACTGTCCCCGACGCCTTGTCCGGCTCGACCATCGGTCTCCGTGTCGTGGTCCTCTCGGCCTGGCTCCACTACCTGCTGGGGACCACGCTGGCCCAGATCATCGACGTCTTCAATTTCCACCTCCAGTTCAAGCTGTCTTCCGGCGGCCTGATCCAGATGTGGCGGCGGCTGCGGGAAATCCTTCGGGCCTGGTACCTCGAGATTCAGACCCAAGCCCTCGACAGCGCCGTGTTGCACGCCGACGAGACCGGTTGGCGAGTCAACGGCACGACCTACTGGTTGTGGTGTTTCGCCTCGAAGGACGTCACGTATTACATGATTGACCGGCGGCGGGGCAGTCCGGCGTTGAAGCGGTTCTTCAAGAAGGAATTCACCGGTGTGTTGGTCACCGACTTTTGGGGTGCCTACAACACGGTCGTCTGCGAGCAGAAACAGAAATGTCTGCCGCACCTGCTGCGCGACCTGAAGCGGACGCAACATTACCACAAGCCCGGCGGCGACTGGCCGGCGTTTTCCCAGCAATTGAAGCGGTTGATCCGCGACTCGATCCGCCTGAGCAAGCGGCGGAAGGAACTCTCCACGAAGGCGTTCACCTCGCGCCGGCAGCGGTTGGACGGGAGGTTGCGCGAACTGCTGGCCCAACCCTGGGAGCACCAGCACGCCCGCCGCTTGATCAAACGACTGCGGCGGCATGCGTCCGAGTTGTTCACATTCCTGGACCATCCCGAAGTCCCGTTCGACAACAATCACGGCGAGCGTCAAATCCGCCCGGCCGTAATCGCGAGGAAGAACAGCTACGCCAACGGCAGCGAGGACGGGGCCGAGACTCAGGCGATTCTGATGAGCGTCTTCCGCACGCTGAAGCAACGCGGCCACAATCCCGTCTCCGCCGTAACCGAGGCGATTCGCGCCTACCTACGCACCGATGAGTTGCCACCCATGCCCGTGCCCATCGCTGAGTTCCGCTGAAGGCTTACAAATCTAACTGTTTTACTGTGGCCGTGATCCTAAGTGGCACGCCTCCCCCATCAGGTTGACCTCTATGAGCGGTTTTGTCACTTCGCATCGATATCGTCGTGCGGCGAGCTTCGGCTTTGCTTGATAACCCAAGTCTGGTATGCGAGTCCCAACGTTGGGGACATGCCCCGCAACTCACCATCGACGTGGTAGATCGCCCAGTCTTACCTACGCAGTCTGACCCGCGAGATTCCTATTCTCCGTTATCGGAAGGTTGCCTACAATGCGCACGTTGAGCAGAATTCGGTACTTCGGCACGGTGTTCGCCTTTCTACTGCTCGCATTAGTTTGCGGTCGGTCCGCCCAAGCAGATCGTGTGGTTGATTTTAGCGCTTATGGCCCCAACAGCGTGGGAAATGTATATTATCTCAATGAACTTGTTCACTTGAGTTGCGAATTTGACGACAATGATCACTCTCGGGTGGCAGATTACATATGGACAATTGTCATGTCAGGTGACACATGCGCAGGTGGTGCTCCGGTAACACCTCCAAATAGTAACGACTCGACAATAAGCGTCCAATCCGGACGAGCAGGGAAATTTACGGTTCATCTCCATGTGACGTATGTTGGCGATGAGACAGACCCCACTGTTCCAGCCCCTCCACCTACCGATATTACCCACGAACTGCATTGGGGGCCGGCCGATTGCCTTGCCCTTATTGGTGCTACGTCCGAGTACCTCGATTACATCAAAGACCCTTTCCCTGCTGGTTCGGGGCCGACCGTATTGATGCAGCTCGGCGGCGGCGAATGGCCCGTAGAGGGATTCAATTATACCCTTCATGAAAAGATTTCTTATACGATTCCAGCAGGAACGCCACCCGACTTCAATGGGGGATGGTCTTTACCCATCGAAACCCCAGTTCTGCAACTCTCCGAAAACGGTATGATTGCTGACGTCAAGTCTGCACTCACGATCAGAGGAGCGGTAGGATCGACATTTATCGAATACACGCAATTAATTGGTGTGAAATATCTCGACCTGTGTGGTCTCACAATGGGCCCCGATCCCGTCGCCACGCTGACTGTCAAACACATTCGCGTTAGTGCTGACACGTACCGCGTTGAAGTTACAATCCACTAGAATCGGTTCAAATTAATAGCGAAGGACGACTTTATGAAGTCTCAGCGATTCCGAGCCATCCTCGGCGGGGCCATCGGCGTTTTGGTCTGCGGCCTCGTCGGCGCAGGCCCGGGTACGAAGGGCGGGGAAGCCAAACCGGTGTCTCCTCCGAAAGTTGTTACTCCGGCTAAAAGTCCCAGCCCGGGGACCCCCGCGTTCAAACGTGTGCTTATTCAAGATGCCCTCGTCCGCCAAGGTCTCGCCCCTGTGTTTAGGGTGGGAATCGATAGTCGCCCCGAGCCGATCCCCATGCGGACTCAGGTCCCCGCCGACAGGGGAACTACGATCGTGCCTCACCCGAAAGCCATGGGTGACATGCTTCGATTGCAGAAGACATTCGCTGCCGCACTGGCTGCACAGGATACCCGTCCCGCAGAACGCCGTAACCACTTTGCCTGGCTGGATAATACGGATGCCTTCAAGAAGAAGTTGGTACACCCGATTGGGTGGCACGGGGGGATTGAAGAGGTTGAGCAGACGCCCACGGGCAGCGTATTAGTCAAGATCCACATTCGTCCTTGGCTCTATTCGAACTCATTCAAGACGCTCCAGTTCGATTACGTAGCCGAGACCTACGAGTTCTTCCGAGGCAAAGTCCGCCTGGTCGACTCGGACGCAAATGTCGCGAAACCGGAATTGCAGGGCTTTCCCGTGCTGCAGTAAGCAGATCGGTAGATCAAGGGCAAGAAAAGGAGCGGTTACAAGGCAAGTTCCTTGGCCGCTCTTTTCATGCGCCAGGAGGAAAAAGGGGGGACATAGCGATTTTTTCTTCGGAAGTAAGCGTTCGACGTGCTTCAACCCCTGGATATCACGGGGTTTCAGAGGTTCGCTGGGCGTTTTGCCATCCCCAAGGCTCTGCCAAATTGACGGCCAGATGAACCTGGGTGGAGATGGCGCAATTCCTGTGCAAGTGTCCTTGCAAGATCCCTGTTTTCGGCCCTCGAAGGTAAGATTAGCTTGGGTGCAACGTGTGTAAATCTTGTTATTGACGTGTGTTGCTGGGTGCGCTCGTTTTTTTGCCTCAGTTCTGGGAAAAAGACCCGTTTCGCTCAGCCCTGAGGGACGGCAGGCTGAAGCCGACCCTACGGGACTGGAACGGCCGGAGCGCAAAAAGGGGGGACATAGCGATTTTTTCTTGTATGTCCCCCCCCCCCTTTTGTGGCGCGGATCTTCCGGGTACCATGCGGGAACGCCTTGGCCTGGGACACACGGGTTCCGAGTGCATGGAACCCGTGGCACACAAACGTCCTTCCTTTCCCGGTGAAGCCTGACCTTCCGAGACAGGCACTTAGCGCTTGGTGGTCAGGACGATGGCCTCGTCGCGAACGATACATGCCATCCCGAGCGGCTCCAACAGCCGAGCGAGGGCCGCGCCGAGCGGCTCATCGGCGGCTGTGCCGGTCGCGGTCGTATCGGCCTTGATCGCTCCGCGTCGGCGGCCGTCTGGATCGAGGACGATGCTCGCGCTTGTCTTCGCCTCCAGCGCCTCGACGACATTGGTCAACGACTCGCCCTGGAACTCGAACGTCACTTTTTGCTTCAGCGCCTCGGCGACGCGAGCGTTGTCACCCTCCTGCTTCGGCGAGGGGCGCGACAGGCTGTCATTGGCGGCCGTGCGGCGGACGACGCGGAGCCCGTTGCTGTCGGCGACGTAGGTGAGCCCGAATGGGTCGAGCGCCAGATTGAGCCAGGCGCGGAGCGTGAGCCGACCTCCGATCCACAGTGGCACCGGTGCGTCCTCGTCGATCCCGGCGCCCGTCATCTCGTCCCGATCGATGTTGATCCTGATCCGACCCATCTTGCTGAAAAAGCTTATCAGCTCGGCGAGCGTGGAGTCGTCGTGAGTAAACAGGCTGAGGTCGCGGTCGAGGGCCCACGCAATTCGAGCAGCGTTCGGCAAAGGCGTCAACCTTGAGGCCAGGTAGTCCTCGGCGTCGCGGTCGATTGCCCGGGGATAATGGACGACCCGCCCCTCGGGGTCGAGCAGGACGACCGTCGGCCAATGCGACACGCCATAGTCCTTCACCGTCTGGCCGGTCGTGTCGAGCAGGATCGGGAATGGCAGCATTCGCCCGCGCCAGGAGCCACGGATGATCGGCTTGAGCTTCTCGTCGAGCATGGCGAAGTCGGTGGCCTCGGGATCGTGGAAGGCCAGGATCACGAACTGATCGTGGTCGGCGGCGTGGGCCTCGGCGAAGTCCATCCAGTTCGGCAGGCTTCGCCTGACGCAGGGACCGCACCAGAAGCCCCAGAAGTCGATCACGACCCACTTGCCCTTGAAGTCCGATAGGCGCACATCCTTCGACACGCCCCGGGCATCGGTGATGTGCCAAGCCGGTGGCTCCTTGCCGTAGAGCCTGGCGATCGGGGTCAACTTCAGATCGATGGTGCCCAGGTCCAAGACCTGGCCGGGTTCGAGCGTGACGTTGCGCTCGATGCCGACATGCTGATCGCTCTCGCCGCCCGCCAACCGATACCGGCCCGACGGCAGCCGCATTGCGAACGCGGGCCCGCGAAACCGACCCGAGGCCAATCTGAGGTCGCCCTGCGTCAGGGCCATCAAGATGGGGGCCTCGGCCGGCGCCTGACCCGATTCCTCACAGGTGAACCGCCCCTGCACCTCGGCCATCGGCGATACTTTGATTTCGATCGGGCCGACCGGTCCTTTAGCCGGGACAATCGCGAATCCTCCGAGCCGCTCGGCGGCGTCCCTCGCCATCACCACCGTGTCGCGCCCGTGAACCTGGAGTTCCAGCGAGAACCGACCTTCAGCATCCGTCCGGGCCAACTGGTTTGGTACCAGCGGGAGCGTCTGATCCGCATACCAGTGTTCGGCGACCCGAACCCCCACTACCGGTATGCCTCGCTCGTCTACGACGCGCCCCGCCACCTGCACGGTCATGCCCCAACCGACGCCGCCCGTCCCCAGTACGAACGCCACGACCCCGATCCAAGACTTCATCGCGAGTGCTCCGCTCGTGCGAGGACATTTGCTCCGGGCAAGCCCGAGACAATTGTAGCAGGAGGCAGGCCGAGCACAAGAGAAGGGGGCAAAAAGGAGGGGCAAGGGCAAAAAAGGACATGGCGATTTTTTCTTCGGAAGTGACCGCTCGGCGTACTTCAACCCCTGGATATCTCGGGGTTTCAGAGGTTTTGCTGAGCGTTTTGCCATTCCCAAGGCCCTGCCAAAATGACGGCAAGATGCACTTGAGTGAAGAAGGTGTGAATTCTGTGCCGAAAGTCCTTGCGTAATCTCCGTTTTCGGCCCTTGAGGGCAAGATTGGCCTGGGTGGAGGTGGCGCAAATTTGGTGCCGAAAATGCATTTGCATGTACATGTTTTTTGTCAGGAAGAGGCGGTGCGAGAGGCACGACCACCCAGCTAAACATCCGGGCGAGGCGTAATCTCAGGAGGACAAGATATAGGGCTCGCCGTGGGACCAAATAGGCCAGTCCTCCAACTGACGAAAGATCACCACATTGTTGTAGTATGAACCAGGTTCCCCTCGCACTCCAGGGATTAGCATCCCATCGAACTGCTCCGCCACCAGTTTTCCGATAACTTGACTGAATTCATAGTTGTCCGGGCCGCGATTCTTCACCTTACACATTTCTGCAACCGAAAATGCCGCCGTGAGGAAATGGTCAACTGGCAGGTTCGTAAAGTTTGCGATGCGTAGGGATGTCAGGGGTAATTCAGTTGTAATGATCCATGGCGTCCCTTCCACGTGCCATGCTTCCATTTCTCTTCGCACGCCATTCTCGGAATCGGCGAGATAAAGGACTCGGTTTCCTTTACGATGGTACCTTCCTTGCCTAGGCACTATATGTGTCGGCAGCGGCCCCATCGCTTCGAGGGATGGCGGCGCCGTCTCCTTAATCCCTCGCCCTCTAAAAAGGGTGATGACCTCGCCAGTTAGGCAGGTCGCCTCCGCGATTAGCTCGCGAAAGTCTTCGGTGGCCTCATGATTCAGCCGTTCAATGTGACCGGAAAGATTTACCCATTCTTCTGCATACACCTTGGCTTGAGAGCCCAGGACTTCACGCCCTGTATGTCCAAATCTTTGAGTCGAGACGGCTTGATTAGAGAGTTGGATACGACTTTCGGCTGACGCCGGAACGTTTCTGCTAATCGAGCCACAAATCGGGCATGGGTTTCCAGGAATTGCGGCGTCGTTTCCGACCCAATGTCCGCATTTGCTGCATACCGCATTACTCATTCAAGCCTCTCCGGTTTGCCCAGTTTTGCGACTTCGGGCGATACCTGACGGCCAGACTTCCTAATGGGGACCTCCCGTCAATAATCCGAGCGGGATGAAAGAGAGAAATCCGAGGATCGGGCCGACAATCATCGAGCCGATGGCCGCAATAACCACATCGGATCGGGTCACTGGTCTCCCCAGCACCCTCGCTCGTACCCTGACACGGCTCATCGCGAACTTCATCGTGAGCATTGGCGCCCAAAGCAAAACGATCGCCAGTGAGAGGATAGCTCCAGTAAGTTCCCTTTCTCCGAGAGCGTATGAAATGATCGAGCCGCCCACGATCGTTTGGTTGACGATCCATGATAAGACGCCCAGCTTCGTGTTTGGCATGGGAACCCCTCCCACAAGTGTACCACCTGGCCAGGGGTGAGCAAAGACCTGGGCGTCCCGGCAAGTGCCGGTGGTTCCCCTCCGCTGTTCGCTACGCTCCGTCGCCAAAGAGCGACCCCGCTGCGGTCAACCTGACGCGCTCCACCGGACGCTAAAGCGTCCAAGAAAGATTGCTCGGCATGGGGGAGGTTGTGGCACGGACGGGGATACCATTAAACGATCTTTTCTTCAGTAAATACTTGCATGTTGTTTTATTTATTCTGAAAAAGTTGGAGCGGGACTGCGTATCCCGCCCCTTTAAGCAAACACTAATCAAAACTAATGGATATAAGTATGACGAAGATTCGCTTAAACACCGGCCGTCGTACAATATTAATGTTCCGACTTGAACCTTTACCCGAAAGGGTGGGTCTTTGTAAAACAGGGCTCGAACGGAGGTTACAGAATGACGAAACCGGGACTGGCTGAAGCCGTGTCGGAGGGAGATCTTGAGACTATCAGGTCGCTGCTGGATGCCGGCGCCGACATCCGGTACGTGCGCCCGCACGGCTACACCGTTATGATCGATGTAATGCACGGCCGGTCGATCCTTGAGGACTCCCAGCTCTTGCCGGTTCTCCGGCTCCTGATCGAGCGCGATGCGGATCTCGACGCTGTGAGCGATTACGGGGAATCGGCGCTCAGTGTCTCGTCCCGGGTCGGCCGGTTCGACGCCGTGGAGTTGCTGCTCAGCTCGGGGGCGAATCCCGCGCCCCTCGGCTGGACGGCCTTGCACCGAGCTGTGGCTCTTGGAACGGTCGCCGACCTGAGGCAACGCCTCGACGAGGGTGACGACCTGTCTACTTATGACCGCTGGGAGCGTACGCCTTTGCTCCTGAGCATGCAGACGGGCGACATCGAGAAGGCTGAGCTACTCCTTGCCGCCGGCGGAAGCCTCGCGGACCGGGGCCGATGCGGGAGGACGCCGCTGATGTACCCGGTCGAGAATGACGACCCGGCGATGCTCCGGTGGCTGCTCGAACGCGGTGTCGATCCCAACGCGGTGGACGACTTCGGCGGGACTGCCCTCATCTCGGCGGCCCAGTGTGGATCGGCAAGGTGCGTGCGCGTGCTTCTTGACGCGGGAGCAGACCCGAACCTTGCCAGTAATACCGAATCGCCCATCCAGTCGGCCGCCAACCTGGAAACCGCTCGCGTGTTGGCCGAAGCCGGGGCAGACTTCGCCGAGATCAACGGTGACGTCCGTGATGAAGTGACGCGACGGCAACGGACCGAGTCGATCACCTGCACGCCGGACGAATACCGCGCGGCCAAGCACAGGGTCTTCGGGAGTGCCAACCCGCAGGTCATGAACTTCCCGTTCTGGCGGGCAATGGTCACCAGCGGGCAATCGGCGTACCACGCGCGGGCCTACTTCGACCAGGGCAGGCTCGACGACGAGGCGGTCTGGTGCTTCGACCGGTTCGGGAAGTCATTCACGGTGCTCCCTGACGGGCGAGTGATTGAGATCGCTGGTGAGCACGAGGACCACTACGACCCGGACTTTTGCATCTACAACGACGTGATCGTCCACCACGGCGACGGCAGGTTCGACATCTACGGCTATCCAAAGGAGATCTTTCCCCCAACCGACTTCCACACGGCCACGCTGGTCGGCGACTCCATCTACATCGTCGGGAACCTGGGCTACATGGGCGAGCGCCTGCCCGGCACCACTCAGGTTCATCGGTTCAACGTCGACACGCTGGTGATCGAGCCGGTCAAAACGCTAGGCGAGTCACCAGGTTGGATCGGCAGACACAGGGCAAAGCTGGTCGGGAACGCTATTGAGGTGACTGGCGGAAAGGTCTGCGGCCTTGCTGATGGACAGGAAACCTACGAGGACAACCACGGCAGGTACATGCTCGATCTCAGCTCGATGACCTGGTCGAAGGCCTCCTAATCGCATTCGTCAGCTTGCGAGCCACCTGCGGAGGTGCTCAATCCTCCGTTGGTCGAACCATTCCCGTGGAAAAAAGGGGGATATAGTGATTTTTTTCTTGCTAGGGCTCGCCTACCAGCGATCCTGTCGGGCTATGGCACGAACCGCTCGGGCCTCTGTGGGAGGGCTCTGCTCTCACGCTCTAAACCGGGGCAATCGCCGCGAAACGGTCTTCCACCAGGCGGGCGACGACGCTGTGTTCCTCGGTGCCATGGCGGACGCGACGGCACGCCCGTCGATGGATCTGCTCGGCTACTGTTTCATGCCGAATCACTTCCCCTTGGTGCTTCGTCCCCACGCGGATGGCGACCTCAGCCGCTGGATGCCGTGGCTTCTGACGGGGCCCGCGCGACGTAATCACCGCCCCCACCACACGCCGGGACAAGTGTGGCCAGGTCGTTTCAAGGCGTTCCCGATCGATGCCGAGAGCATTTGCTCACCGTACTGCGTTACGTTGAGCGGAATGCGTTACGCGCCGAGTTGGTGGTCCGCGCGGAGGACTGGCGCTGGTCGAGCCTGGTCTCCTGGTTGAGTGGCCAAGGAATGCTCTGGCGTGGCGAGCCGGCGTTGTGTGACTCGCGTTGGTTAGAGGGTGTGAACGATCCGCTCTCGTCGGGCGACCTGAATCGCCTGCGGCATTCAGTCGAGCGCGGGAAGCCGTTCGGCAACGAGTCGTGGACGCGCGTTACGGCCGAGCGTTTGGGGTTGGCATCGTGCCTCCGTGCGCGCGGGAGGCCGAAGAAGGAGCGGACCTGAGACGATTATTTACTATGTCCCCCCCCTGTTTTCTGGTCGACTGCAACTCCCCCCGCGACCTGAGGGAATCCCCTCGGGATACCGATCGGCCGCTTTTCAATGACCGACGGCGGCGACCGGCGACTGTCGACTCCGCGAAACGAGAGACGTTCCCCACGCCGAAGCCCTCCAAAGCCCCCTTCGACGAGTTTGGCGGAAACATCATGTAATCGAAATTATGTTCGAGTGAATAAATGTGAGAGTTGTGCCGATTGTAAAGGTTGATTGGAGGAAAATGCGGCCAAGGGCTTTGGCCCTAGCCGCTCTCCTCGGTCCTGGGAAGCAGCGACCTTCTTCACCAGTGGACCATTTTACCCGGAGTTCTCGGATCACCGTAGCCCTTCACAAAACTCAGGACGCCATCAGTCCAGGTATACTCCTCGAAGTAACCGTTAGCGACTTGTGCCTCCGTGGTGAGCTGAGGCCAGACCTTCAGCCTAATCCCCCAGCCTCCAGGGATGGGAGTTACGGTGTAGACAAATGCATCCCACCCCTTGATCTTAAAGCGAAAGTCGCCCTCATCCACCCATTTGAAGAATTGAACGCGATCGGGGGGCACGGGACGCTCGCGGAGCATAATAGCTGTAGCCTGCTCAAAGAGCTTGTTCTCTTCGGGCGAACGTGCCTTGACCTCCGCTCGAATCGGAGCTGGTTCGATGGTGTAGAGACGGGCCGGGTCGTTATTGGTCCCTTGGAATTGGGCGACTTGCTCAGGGGTGGGAATGAAATTTTCTCGAGGCATGCGGATTGGGGCTTGCGGCGAGATTTTGCGCTTCTTTGTCAGGCTTTTGCTCGGAGCGGAAGCCGCCAAGTAACCACATGTTAAGAGCATCCCGAATGCTCCGATGACAAGAAACTTGCTTCTCTTCATGATCTGGCTCCTGTGTTATTCGATCCACCATTGCGTATCGCTCTTCTTTTTCTTCTTGAAAGACCACGAACCAAGATACATTTCGAGGGGAGGAGAAGGAGGGTCAGTAGTGCAAGGAGTGGAATAGAGAATCCGAAATTCTTGCGTTGCGGAGAAAAAATCGCTTCCCTCCGGCAAAGCATCGAAAGCCACGGTATCAGCCATCGACCCTACCTCATCGCAAATTTCCCCGTCGATGAGATTCAACGTGTCCCCACCAGCAGCTGGGTTCCAGTTCTGGTCCTTAAGCTGTACCCCGTTGACGACTTGGTTCGTCAACTTCTGCTGCAGCAATCCGGTCATATGTGGACCGCAATAATTATCTCCGCTATAAATTTGGTGCCTCATAACTGGTGTTTTGCAAAGTCAGGATAACCCCAGCTGAGCCACGACATGTTCATAGGGTTGCTCAAATTGCGTGACTTGCTCGATCGCCCACGAGAGCGTCGTCCGCAGGGCTTCCCTCGTCATCGCCCGACAGGCCTCGCCGATGGTCATCAGCCGATGGAGTGCCCACTCCTTCGCACGACCCTGCTTCAACTCGCTCATGAGCAGACTGTACGCCAGCATGACCAGGTACATATGCCGGGTCTGGCCCTGGACATCACGCAACTGACAGTCACCCAACCCGAGTTGTTGCTTGCCGTCCCGATGGAACGTCTCCGTGCCTGTCCAGCGATGGCGGTACACCCGCACGATCCGACTCACCTCCCAGGTAATCCGATTCGTCACCAGGATCTTGCAGCACGTCCCGTCGTTGCGGTAGTGCCAGAGGAGGACAATCCGCACCTTGTGGTTCACCCCGGGGATTCGGACCGTCACCGTGAAGTACCACTGGCGACGGTCGCCGATCCTCATCGCTTTGCGGTCCTCCACCGGGATCGACGCCGCCAACTCGTTGGCCTTGAGGATCCCCCCCTTCCACTCCAACTTGCGGTTGGTCTTGAGATCGCCCACGTAACCGTGGGGCCGTCCCAACCGATCCTGCTTCCCATCAATGTGGTTGAGGACCTCGGCGTTGGTGAAGTAGCAGTCCATGGCGAAGTCGCCGGGGATTCCCCGCTCGCAGACCCAATCGATCAGCTCGCAGCACAAGGCGGTATGGTTGCGGAACGGCTCGTCCAAGGCTTCGCAGACCTCTTGCTTGCGGAAGAGCCGGAACTCCAGGGGGTAGTGCTTGCCGCTGGTGCAGACGTAGTTGACGAAGAGATAGTCCTGGGCGATCTTGTTCCGCTCTTCGGTGTGGTCCCAGAACCAGTTGGCGTCGGGAATCAGCATCCCGTCCCGATCGACGAGAGTATTGTCGATCGGGATGACGCCCTGAACGCTGTAGCGAGTGGAGGGCTCCTTCTGGAGTTGCTCGAGCCTTCGATCGTTGAGCGTCTCGGGGTCCCACTGGGCGGCGGTGAGGAAGCGATTGAGGCAGGATTGGTCGGTGGTCTGGGCGAACTCGTCATGAATGCCGAGGACGGTTTTCCGGTCGGCGACGAACAGGCCGGTGAGGTACTCGGCGAAGTGGCGACGTTGGCACTCATTGGCGAAGAGGTCGCCGTGCTGGGTCAGGGCGGCTTCGACCAGCTTGGGAAATTCGATAATTCCAGGCATAAGCCGATGCTCCGCAGTCCAACTGCGCCAGAGCAATTTGGGCAAAACTCGAGCCTCGTCTACCTATTTTAACGCTGCCGCGGACCAGTTTGCAAAATACCAGTCATAACTACCGAACCGGGATTTGACACGAGGAGCTTGTATCCGTACGTTATTACGAAATTGTCGTCTTTGGCGATAGTGATCGTCCTCGGCTTGGTCGTCTTTGGCGGAGCGGGCAGCTCCGGCCCAGGGGACATGTACGTATTAGTAAGCACGTAGCTGTATGTTCCGGGAATCTGAGAAAACGCAGTATAATCTTGACTGTTACTGATTACACCGCCTGGCACAAAACAATCGCCGAATGCTCTTGATCTAAACCACTCGGAAGTGTCGATATCAGTATCGTCATTGGGTGCCAGTGTGTATTCGCGTCCGAGGATCGGGGGATCTGGAGTAAGGGGCGTCATGACGATGGACGTCACTGTCGCCCACGCTGTCGTCGCCGTCGCCACAAGGACAACCGCGATGGCCCGTGGCAAGGTAGGCAAAAGAACTGCTTTTGCTCTCATATATGCTCATGTATGAAAGTCTTGCGTACGTCAGAAATGCAAATTGCAAGCAAGTTGTAGCCGATGAATGATGGATTAGCAACTGGACTTGGGCGAATAATAGCAAAATAACCAGGGTATCTCCTGCTATCTCCACGCTGGCAGCGAGGATAACGCACCCCAGGGCCAGCGCGCATAGCTGTGCGACCTGGGTAGTCTGGCGCGACAGGCCTCGGCTCGATATCTTGGATTCGGTCCTTGTGATTGGCTTACTGCGCTCCGGCGTGCGGAGGCCGACACGGACCGATCCAAGGATGCCTCTCATGGCGAAGATCGTCGATGTCGGCTCGATCGGCTCTGATTTCGAATCCCTCTCCGACCCCCGACACACGCGCAATCGCAAGCATTTGATGGTCGATATCGCCGTCTGCGGCGTCATCTGCGGCTGTGATGGGCCCACCGCCATCCATCGCTGGGCCAAGAATCGCGCCTCCTGGCTGGCCGAGCATCTCGCCCTGCACAATGGCATCCCCTCGCGAGACTGCATCCGCCGCTTGCTCATGGCGCTGAAGCCCGAAGCCTTCCAACGCTGCTTCCAAGCCTGGATCTGTGACGCGATCCCGGCCGACCCCAAGAACCCCCGCCGACTCATCGCCATCGACGGCAAAGCCTGCCGCGGGTCGCACGACGAGGCCAACGGCCTTGGTGCCCTGCATATCGTCAGCGCCTGGGCCGGCGAAGAGGGCATTGCGCTGGGACAGGTGGCCACCGAGGCCAAGTCGAACGAGATCACGGCCATCCCGCAGCTCCTCGAGCAGATCGACCTGGCCGACACCCTCATCACGATCGACGCAATGGGCTGCCAGAAAGACATCGTCGAGCAGATCGTTACCGGCGGCGGCGATTGCGTCATCGCGGTCAAAGACAACCAGCCAAAGCTCGCGGCCGCGATCCAGGCGTTCTTCCTCGACCACCTGGAACGCGACCTGGAGGACCTGCGGTATCGCTGCCACGAGACCCGCGATGACGGCCACGGTCGCATCGACGAACGCTCCTATTATTTGGCCAAGGTGCCGCGAGATTTCGCGCCGGGCAAGGACTGGCCGTGGATCAAGGCAATCGGCTATGCCGCGCGGATTACGCAGTATGCCGACGGTACGGAGTCGGACGAGGTGCGTTACTATCTCAGCAGCCGCTATTTGAGCGGCAAGCGGTTTGGTGAAGCGGTGCGTGGCCACTGGGGCATCGAGTCGATGCATTGGGTGCTGGACGTGAACTTTCGCGAGGATGAGCACCGCACTCGCGAGCGGACTTTGGGGAACAACTTGAGTTGGCTGCGGCGGTTCGCCGTGACGCTCCTGAAGCGTCATCCCGACAAGGATAGCCTTCGCGGAAAGATGATGTCCTGCATGATCAATACGGACTACCTTACACAAGTTCTTTCACTACAGCGTGTTTGATATGCGCTGGCCCTGCCAGCGAATGAAGGCCAACGATCACGTCAAATCGCATGAAATCGCGGTGGAGATCAGCGAGAAGTGTCGTAATTCCTGTACCAAGTGTCCTTGCGAGATCCCCGTTTTCGGCTCTCGAGGGTAAGATTAGCTTGGGTGGAAAGTGTGCAAATCTCGTGCTGAACACTATTGCTATGTCCCCCCTTTTTTCGCCTCAATTCTGGGAAAAGCCCCGTTCCGCTCTGCCCTGAAGGACGGCAGGCTGAAGCCGACCCTACGGGACTGGAACGGCCGGTGATGGGGTCGGCCCGAATTCTGGTCGCTTACGGGGGGAGGTCAGGGCGTGGACGACCAAGAAATTCGAGGTGTGGGCCAGAAGGACTCTCACGCCTCAGAACATCGTGTAAATGAACGGGGCCGCTGGGGTGGATGCGAGCGCCAGCAGAATGCCGAACATGGCGAGCACGAGCAGGATTGGCAGTAGCCACCACTTCTTGTTGTGCTTCAGGAAGTCGAACAACTCGGCCGGCAGGCTCGGTTGCGAGGAGTGGGCCAACTCGTCGAGGCTGTCGGTTTTCGGCTTCTCGGTCCGGGCGTTTGACATTGTCTTATTCCGAAGCGGAGAGGGGAGATGCTTTTGTTTGATATTAAAAGACTTCAAAATTGACGCAAATATCGATCCAAGCCGTGGTCGGGATCGTAGGGTTCCCAGTAAGTTGGGGCGTCGCGGTCGAATCGCCGGGGCATGGCGTCGCGGCCGAGCAGGCGGAAGACCAGGGCGATCGGCGTGATGACTCCATAATAGACGATGCCCAAGGCGAGATGCGAGATCACCCAGCCGATCGGCCAGGTGGCCAGGGTCAGGCCGAGGTAGACAGGCTTTAAGGCGGTTGGCCGCCAGGCGCCTATCAGACGGCAGGTCACTGCGGCGACCCAGCAGGCGGCCGCGAGTGTTGGTCGACCGCGCAGGTAGGCCAGAGGGGCGACGCCCATTGCCAGGAAGACCATCGTGATTTTGGAGAACTGGGCCAGCTTCGCCGCATCGGGCCGCCAGTCGATCGGGGTCAGGGACATCGCCGGGTTCCTCGTCTTCTTTTTGATTGTTCGATCAGTCGAGCGGGAACTGCGCCAGGTGAGCGACCACTTCGGCCTGGGTCAGCGGGCGCTGGCCGGCTTTTCGGAGAACGCAACGCCCCATGGCCAGCAAGTCGATGTGCGTGGCCAGGAAGCCGCGATAGGCATCCGCCGGCGTGCAGACGACCGGCTCGCCGCGGACGTTGAAGCTGGTGTTGATGAGTGCCGGGCAGCCGGTTTGCCTCTCGAAGGCGCGGAGAAGCTGGTGGAAGAGCGGAGCCCGCTCGGGATCGACCGTCTGGATTCGCGCGGAGCGGTCGACGTGTGTGACGGCCGGGAGATTGGCCTCGGGGCAAACCGGGAAAGTCAGGAGCATATAAGGACTTTCTCCCCCGGGTTGCATTGCGAACAACTCGGCGGCCCGGTCACGGAGCACGGCGGGGCCGAATGGGCGGAACGACTCGCGGAATTTGACCTTGAGGTTCATGACCGCCTGCATCTCGGGATTGCGGGGGTCGCCCAGTAAGCTCCGTGCGCCCAAGGACCGGGGGCCGAACTCCATCCGCCCCTGGAACCAGCCGACGACTTGCCCGCCGGCCAGGGCTTCGGCGACCGCTTCGCAGAGGTCCTCGTCCGACTCGTACCGCGTGTAGTCCGCCCCTTTTTCTTGGAGGAACCGCTCGATCGTGTCGTCGGAGAAGGCGGGGCCGAGCAACGACCCTTGTTGCGCGTCCGTCGCCTGCGGGGTCCTGGGGTGCCCGAGCAGTTGATGTTCGATGAACAGGGCGATGCCGAGGGCGCCTCCCGCGTCGCCGGCCGCGGGCTGGATCCAGAGGTCCTCGAACGGCCCTTCGCGGAGGATCCGGCCGTTGGCGACGCAGTTCAGGGCCACGCCGCCGGCCAGGCAGAGTTTTTTCGCCCCGGTCGTCTGATGAACGTGCCGCGCCATGCGGAGGAGAATCTCCTCGGTGACGGCTTGCAGCGACGCGGCCAGGTCCATCTCGCGCTGGGTGACCGGCGACTCGGGGCGGCGGGGCGGTCCGCCGAAGAGTCGGTGGAACTTCGCCGAGGTCATTGTCAGGCCCTGGGCATAGTTGAAGTACGACATGTCCATGCGAAGCGAACCGTCGCCCTTCAGGTCGAGCAGGTGCTTGAAAAAGAGGTCGGCGTAGACGGGTTGACCGTATGGGGCCAGGCCCATGACCTTGTGCTCGCCGCTATTGACGCGGAACCCGGTGTAATACGTCAGGGCCGAATAGAGCAGGCCGAGCGAGTGGGGGAAGCGGAGTTGATGCGTCAAGGCGATCCGGTTGCCCTGGCCGTGTCCAAAGCTGGCGGTTGTCCACTCGCCGACGCCGTCGACGGTCAGGATCGCGGCTTCCTCGAACGGCGACGGGAAGAAGGCGCTGGCCGCGTGCGACTCGTGGTGCTCGGCGAAGACGAAGCGACGGTGATAGCCGCCAAGTTCCCGGGCCATGACCTTCGGCAGGAACAGCTTGGTGCGGAGCCAGACGGGCATCGCCAGGCGGAACGACCGGAACCCGCGCGGGGCATAGGCAAGATAGGTCTCGAGCAGGCGCTCAAACTTCAGGACCGGCTTGTCGTAGAACCCCACCCAGTCAAGGTCGGCCGGGGTCAGGCCTGCTTCGGCCAGGCAAGAGGCGACTGCGTTGGTGGGGAAGTCAGCATCATGCTTCTTACGCGTGAACCGCTCCTCCTGCGCGGCGGCCACGATCCGGCCGTCAACCACCAGCGCGGCGGCCGAGTCGTGATAGAACGCAGAGAGCCCGAGGATCGCGGTCATGTGTCGAATTTAACTGTAGTGAAATTGAATTTGTTTTTTGTTTATTTGCGGTTTTGATTTATTGGTAGGTGGGACGTTACGTGGGGCTGTATCATCTTCCTCCCCCTCCTGGGACCGCGGGCGACCCGCCCAATGGCACTTACTTTCTCGATTTCAGACCGCGTTTGCGTGGTCGCAGTGGGAATTTTCTGCGGCGGGCGATCACCTCACGCGGGTAGTGTCGGCCAGGGCGATTCGCGAGCTTACACTGGCCAGACATCCTCAGAACCAAGTCGATCCGCTCTTGGATCTTCGCGGGGTCCGTGGTATCCAGCGACTCCAAGAGCAAGACCTTCACTAACGACCATACCCGGTTGAAGCTCAATCGCCGCGGCGCGATCTCGACCCGAGCCGCAGCCATCCGGCGAATCAGATTCGCCATGTTATAGGCCACTGTCGCCGAGGCCAGTTCCTTCGCGACCATCTCCGTGGATCGGCCACGCATCTCTTCCAAGCGAAGCGTCCGCTTCAAATCACGCAGATCGGTTTCGATATTTTGCCGCTGGCCATAGATCGCGGCGAGCTCGCACCCCTCGTCAGGGAGCCGACTCACAAGCCACAGCGTCAGCTTCTCGGAAATTCGAACCTCGTGCAACCACACCCGCAACGTTGCATCGGCCGGCCATTGTGGGTTCGACTTGCGTTCCCAGCGGTTGGGCTGCCAAGTTAGTTCCCACTGGTCCTTGCCCTGGGCTTTCCCTTGGCGCACCATCGACCGAAATCGCTTCTCAGTCAACCGCAACACGAAGTCGTGGCCCGCCTGGTTGGCCAACCAGGCGAACGCGAAGACACCAAAATTCCGGTCGGCGATCAACACGGAGCCGACCGGAAGTCGCGGCATCAAACCGGCCGACAATGGGACTTCGCCAATCGCGGCCGGGCCATACATTGCCCCCACTTCCGGACGCACGGTCACACCGCTGGATAACTCGTGGGCCGCTACCAAGTGGAGGATCGGCCAGTGCGATTCGCCGTGTTGATTGCGGGCCGGCGGATACGTTTTGCGCAAGGCGTCAGTGGGTGCCAAAGAGAGCGTGGAACCGTCCACAAGAAACGCATTACGCCCTTTCACCGATGGCGGAGACTTGGCGATTAAGGCTGCAGAAACCTCGTCAGCCGCCCGTTGAGCCATCTCCACGGGCAGCCGATCTCGCGCTCGCGAAAATCCACCCGTGTTGGCCGAGAACGACTTCTCACGGGCCCGCTTGTTATCCGGGAGCACATCCGCACTTAATCGAGCCAACTCTCCCACAGCGGCGGCCATCGTTGCATTGCAGGTCAACCGTTGATAGATCATCAGCCAGACAACGACCCAAGGCGTGAACACGGTCGAGAGCGTGGGCGGTTTCTGAGCATGCAGGACATCCGGTGGGACCAAGCGATGGAACATCCGAACCGCCTCACCCAAATCGACGACAGCGGGTGATTCCTGGTCATGGTTCATGCGAGGTACTCCCAAAAAATAGGAGTTCATGGCGCAAAAATCGTGCCAGAGGTGCCCCTTGTTGCAGGATTGGCGAAAGTAAGTGCCATTGGGCGACCCGCCCGCAATTTGATTAGGTTATGTTTGGTTTGAATCAGTTTATTTATTATGATTTAAGAGCGGGCGGGTCGCCCGCGGTCCCAGGGGGGGAGGAAGAGTGAATGCATGGCTTGTCTGGTCCTGATGCGGTTCCCTGGTTGGAGCCGATACCAGATTCTCTGGGACCGTGGTCATCCAGGAAAGCAAGGTCCTCAATTGTAGCTCGCGCCTTGGTCTTCGTGATACGGATCCCCGGTGCCAGGTGATACAATTGTTGTGCCTTCGGGTCGACCATCCCGAACCGTAGTACCATCTGGATTCGAACGCAAGCCCACTCGATGAGTCGCATTCGATGAACATGATGCCTTCGATGGACCGTACGTCATGGTGGCTCGACGGTTGCAGCCGACGGTTCGTCGCCGGGCTGATGACTCTGCTGATTCTCGCCAGCGCTGGTGGAATGGTTCAGGGCGTTGAGCCTGAGTCACCGCTCCTCTGCCAGGTTCGCCAGCCTGCCGGCCTCTGCCTTTCCCCGGATGGAAGCCGGTTGTTCGTCGCCAATCGGCGGAGCGGTAGCCTTTCGATCATCGAGACGCAGACCTCGCGGGTGGTGGCCGAGTCGCAGGTCGGTCGCGGACTGGCTGACGTTGTGACGCTTCCGGGCGGGAACCTGCTGGCCGTTGACCGGGATGGCAACGCCTTGCTTTTGCTGGATGTGAGCGGGACTACGGTCCGAGTCGTCGCGCGCCAGGGCGTTGCGGCCGATCCGGTCGGTCTTGCGGTCACACCCGACGGCGGCGCGTGTGTTGTGGCTTCACTCGAATCGCGACGGTTGACCTTTTTCGAGTTGCCCGGTCAGGCTCGGTTTTTTGGCGAGCGAACACTCGACTTGCCCTTCAGTCCCCGCGACATGGCCCTGGTGAACGCCGGCTCCAAGCTCGTCGTGGCCGACGCGTTTGGCGGTAAGCTCGCCGTGGTCGACAGAGTGCGGGCCGCTCTGGATTCGGTTCGCAACCTCCCCGCGCACAATATTCGAGGACTCGCCCTGACGTCCGACGGCCGGAGCCTTATCGTCGCGCACCAGAGGCTCCACCGCCAGGCCCGGACCGACTTCGAGGATGTGTTCTGGGGCCGGTTTGTGACGAGCCACGTCCGCTACCTGAGCCTTGCCGCCGTGCTCGCGAACGGATCCGACCAGGAGCTTCTCCGGGACAGTGACCTTCTGAATCTCGGTGAGCCGTACAGCGGGGCCGGCGACCCGGCCGGCCTTGTCTGCGGCTCTTCGGGGGCCGTGGTGGTTGCGCTGGGTGGGGTCGGTGAGGTCGCCGTGGAGCGGAGCCGGCTGGGCCAGTTCCGGAGGTACGGCGTTGGTCCGAGGCCCTCGGCCCTGGCCTTGCCGCCCGAGGGGAAGGTCGTCTACGTGGCCGACGCGATTGGCGATCAGGTCTCCGTGGTTGAGGTGACCTCCGGTAAGACGACCAAGACGATCAGCCTTGGACCTCGGCCGGATCCGACCCTGGTCGAGCGGGGCGAACGGTTGTTCCACGACGCGACCCTCTCGCTCGACGGCTGGATGAGTTGCCACAGTTGTCACACCGACGGCCACAGCAACGGCCAACTCGGCGACACCCTGGGGGATGGGTCGTATGGCGCACCGAAGCGGGTCCCCTCGCTCCGAGGCGTGAGCGCGACCGGCCCGTGGACCTGGACCGGGTCGATCGATCGGCTCGAAGCCCAGATTCAAAAGTCGGTCCAGAGAACGATGCGCGGAGCGGAGCTGACCGGCGATCAGCTTGCGTCGTTGACCGCCTACCTGAGTTCACTGCCGCCACTTCGGGCGCCCGCGTCGGCCGGCCAACAGGACCAGGCCGCCGTCGAACGTGGCCGCGAACTCTTTCTTGCTCAAGGTTGCGCGAAGTGCCACACGCCCCCCGCTTACACCACAACGGGACGGTATGACGTGGGGCTCTTGGACGAAGCAGGCAACCGCAAGTTCAACCCCCCTTCGTTGCTCGGCGTCAGCCACCGTGAGCCGTTGCTTCACGATGGCCGTGCCAAGTCGCTCGAAGAGGTTTTCCGCCAACACCGGCACCCTCGAGAAACGGATCTGACGCCGGACGAGGTCGCCGACCTGGTCGCGTTTCTCAAAACGTTGTGATTGTTTAAGGGACTGCGGCCACTCGCCGGCTGGGGCGGGCTGTCGAGTTGGCGATCGCATTCTCCGAAGTTGGTCCGTAGCAAGGCCAGAGCAGGTGGGCGACGGCGTCGGCGGGGTGAGCCCTGATCTCGGATTCGAGGCGGGCAAGGTAGCGCGTCAGGGCCGCCGATTCCTCACCGGCGGCGAGGGTCCAGGGGGTCTCGATCGTCAGGGCGTAGCGACCGCCCGGGCGATGCGTACAGAAGAGGAGGAAGACCGGGACCCGGGTTAGGACGGCCAGGTCGGCCCAGACCGAGAGGAACGTTCGCGAATGCCCGAGCAACTGGCCGGACCTTGTGTTTGGCCCGTTCCAGGGGATATCGCCCGAAAGGTACACGGCCAGGCCGTCTCGAAGCGCGGCACGCGCATGGAGCAACCGCTCGGCCGCCAGGGCGGGGGACAAATCACGGCGCAGGAAGAAGTCGGACTGCGGATGCGGCTCGTCGCGGTCGAACCGACGGTCCAGCTCACGCGAGACGTGGCGGGGCCGCTGGACCAGGAGCCGGAGGGGAACCCCACGGCGGTAGAGCCAGTGCAAGGCCGCGATGTGGCCCCCCAGATGGCAGCCGACCACGATGGCTCCTCGGCCGCCCTCGAGCGCTGTTTGAAGGCCCTCGAACCCTTTGACGTCGAACCGGGCGAGGATTTCCTCGTCAGGGGCCGAGTCGAGCGGGTAGTCGCGGGCCGCGAACCGGAGCGCGTTGGCCGCCAGGGCAGGGCGGACCGTCTTGGGATTCCAGTCGGCGTGGAGTGCGGTCCCCGCGCGATCGATCGCCTTGGCGAGTTCCTTGCCTCGCGGGGGCCAGGCTGCGGCCGAGAGCCGGCCCAGGCCGCCGATGAGCGCATCGCAGCGTGCCGGACCGAGGCGACGAAGCGTCGGGAGCAGCATCTCGTAGAAGCAGGTCTTCCAGCTCAAGAGGTGGCGGAAAGTCACGATGGCTCCGAGGACGGAGGAAGACGGCCTTGATCCAGGCGTGCTGAAATGGGCACGCTTGATGAATTTATGTTGTTTGATTTTTTGTGGGCACGGGCCACCCACTTCGTTCTGACCTTTTTCGTCACATTAGCCCAAGCTTTTTTCCCTGATGGGTCATGCCTACCCTTCGAGAGAATCCGGAGTCATTCGTCCCGTCCTGGTTTCAAGCATCGGCGGTGGCCAGTTGTTTTAAGCCCTGGTAATCGACCTTGTCGGTCGAGGTCGTCGGCAGGGCCGAGACGAACGTGATCGAGTCGGGCACCATGTACTGGGGCAGATGGGTGGTGCAGTGCCGCTTCATGGCGATGATCGACTTCTTCTGCGCGGGCTTCATGGCGACGAACGCGGCAATCGAGACCCCTGTGTCGTCGGTCTTGGCGATCACGGCCGCGCGGTCGACGCCCTCATGGCGGTAGAGCGCGGACTCGATCTCTCCCAGCTCGATCCGATAACCACGCTTCTTGACCATCCGGTCGCGACGGCCGTGGAATGCGAAGCAGCCGGTTCCGTCGTCAACCACGAGGTCGCCCGTGTGATACCACGAGGTTCCCTCTTCGCCGTGGAGGAAGGCCTGCCGGGTGAGCTCGGGCTGACCAAAGTAGCCGCGCATCACGCCAGGGCCGGCGATCACCAACTCGCCGATCGACCCGGGGGCGACGTCGTTCCCTTGCTCGTCCACCACCCGCGCCCGGAGCGGCGGGCAGACGTTGCCGATCGGGAACGGTCCGGTGCGGTCGTCGGGGATGGTGGCCGGGATCCGATGGGCGGTGCAAACGTTGGTCTCGGTCGGCCCGTAGAGGTTCCAGAGGGTCGCGTTCGGCCAGCACTCCCTGAGCTGTCGCAAGGGGGTGATCGGGAAGACCTCGCCAGCGAAGAGGACGAGCCGGGGGGCCGGGTAGCCGGGAACTTCGATTCCACCGTGCCTGGCCAAGAGGGTCAGGATCGAGGGGGCGGAGTACCAGACGCTGATCCGGCGCTCGGCAATGAACGCGCCCAGCCTCGCCGGTTCCTTGCTGAGCGTCTCGCCGATCACAACCAGGGTGGCCGCGTTCTGGCACGAGACGAAGAGGTCGAAAACGGACAGGTCGAAGTGGAACGGGGCGTGCGAAGAGAAGCGGTCGTCGGTCGTGGTCTCGAGGTCGTGATCGCACCAGTCGAGAAACGTGAATGCGTTGGTGTGCGAGAGCATCACCCCCTTGGGCTGACCGGTCGAGCCCGAGGTGTAGAGGATATAGGCGAGGTCGTCCGCGGCGCGGGGCGGAGGGAGTGGCGTCGGGGCGTCGTCCTGGTTGATCTCATCCCAGGAGGCGTCGCACGGATCCAGGCTCGCGGCCTCTCCCACCACGATCAGGCGCGGGGATGGGCCGGGGCCTGGCCAGGCCCTGTGAAGTTCGCTGGCCAGTTCGGCGGCAACGACCACGGCTTTCACGCCGCCGCTGGCGAAGATGCCGGCTCCGCGCGCGACGGGCGCGGTGGGATCGACCGGGACGTAGGCCGCGCCGGCGCGGAGGATCCCGTGGATTGCGGCGACGGCCTCGAGCCCCTTGGGAAGGAACAGGCCCACGCGGTCGCCTCGGCTGACGCCCCAGCGCGCCAGGCGAGTGGCGAGACGGTCGGCGGCTCGGGCCAGCTCCGCATAGGTCAGCGAGCGGCCGAGCTCGTCTTCAACGGCAGGGTGATCGGGGCGCCTCGTGGCGGCCTCATCGAGTAGCTGGCTGAGGTGGTTTCCATCCATGGTTGTGCTCGAATCCGAGTCATTCAGGGTTGGTTGTCACCAACGTCCTTTGGAGGGGTTGGCCGGAACGGCTGTCCGACGGGTCCGTGATCGTCGAAGTCGGTCGGTCGAGGCGTTTCGAAGAGGGTTTCATAGAGGTCGTCGTTGACCAGGGCTCGGGCCAGCGCCCGGAACAGGCGGTGGTGGCCCAAGGCGTTGGGATGGTCGTCCAACGGGCCGATTTCGAGGTCGGCCGGGTCGAGGTCGTCGAACGTGTTCGACAGATCGAAAAGTGTCGTGGTGTGCGGGGTGAGGACCGCACGCAGCGCCGCCACGTTTTCGTCGCGGGCGTTGGGAGCGTCGGCCTTGCCGACCCGGGGAATAATCATGCTCGCCAGCGGGATGCCCGCCGAGCGGCATTCTGCGGCCAAGGCGCCCATGGTGGCGTCGTAGATGGACCAGTAGTGCGGACGCAGCTTCCCCTTGATCGCATTCTTGTCGCGCAGCTTCTCGTCGGCATTCAGCCGGATGTCGCGCTCAGTGATGCCGGCCTTGGCCACCGCTTGGCGGAGGAAGTCGTAGGTGACGTCTACTCGGCATTGAAACATGTCACAGAGGTGGATCTCGATCAGCCGAATGTCGAGCATCGTGGCCGAGTAGAGCACCAGGTCGGGATCGAATTCGATAGCCTTGCGCCGGAACGACTCGAAACGCTGCATCGGGCTGTAGGCCGGGACGGCGAAGTTGAGGACCTCGAACCGTCGCTTGATGCCCAGCTTCATCGCGTGGTCATTGAGCCAGTTCTCCAGCTCGTTGACGTACATGGTTTCGGAGCCGACCCCCCAGCCCATGTCGATGGACGAGCCGAGCACGGCGATCCGGAAGGTCTCCGGAGGTTTTTGATGCTGATGGGATCGGCCGCGCATGCCGAATGTGTTGGTGATGAAGGGCTCACCGTAGAGCATCTGGTTCACGTTCGGCCTGAGCTCGAACATGAGGACGTCTCCGTCCAGGCTCCGCTTGAGGTCCGAAGCGCGGGGGCGTCCCCAGCCTTTCGGCTTGCCGATCAGGCTGAGCGTCAACTCGCTCGGCCCTCCCTGCGGGGCGTCGGTTCCAATCAGGCCTTCGTAATAACCACCTGCGTTGATTTCGCGGTCGGTCCGATTCATCTCGTTGGATCGGGCGCTGTCGACCGCCGATCGGGCGCGGACCCAACCCACGGGGAGGGGGACCAGGCCCAGCAGCAGGATGGCGAAGGTCTTCACAAAGCAGGTTTGTGCGGCACCCATCATGGAGTCGTTGCTCGTCATTGTCGGCCGCCCCTCTCCCCTGTCTCTACCTTCGGGGGTCGAAGCAGGTTGGTCTGCCGCTGCAAGGCTGCGTCGAGCCGTTGGGCCAGCATGGCATGGCCTCTGGCGTTGGGATGGTAATCGTTCGGGCCAACCGCCAGGGTCTTGGGCTCGATCCCTTTGTACGTGTCGGAAAGGTCGACGATCGCTGTGAACCCTGCGTCGCGTGCCAGTGCGATCAGGCGCTGGATCTCGGCCTGGTCGGCTGTTTTGCCCACACGCGGGACCATGACCAGGATGATCGGCACACCTCGGGCGCGGCAATCGGCGGCAGCCGCTCGGAAGACGCCGGCCGCGAATTCTTCACGATAGGGCCGAAGCACTTGCTTGTAAATCTCCATCGTCCCCCCAGGCCGGGCCTGGGCTCGCTTCAGGACGTCGCGATACATCGCCGAGTCCCAGCCGATCCCCCGTGGCAGGAGACCGCGGAGCCGTCGTTCGTCCCAGCCCGAGTCGGCCTGAGTGGATTCAAAGAGGACCAGGTCGGGCTCGGTGGCCCAACCCACTTTCTTGAAGTGTTCCCAGCGCTGGCCCGGCCCGTGGCCGGGAATCGCGAAGTTGAGGATTTCCACCGATGGCCCTCCGGCCTCTTTCGACCGTCTGTCGAGTTGACGCTCCAATACGGCTTCGAATGCCTGACCGTCGCCGACCCCCCAGCCGGCGCCGATCGAGTCACCCACGAAGCCGATCCGGAAAGTATTTGGCGGCTTGGTTGATTCATAGTGGCGGTCACGCATCCCCAGGGCGTTGGTGGTCCAACGCGCCCCGGCGTGGTCGACCGACAGGTTGGGCTTCAGCACGAATTCGCGGAGGTCGTCAACCCCCTGCGCCAAGGGGCCTCCCTCGAACGGCACCGGCTTGGCCTGAGACCGGCTTCGGCGTGCCGACTCGGGTTCCACCGCGTCCGAAGCGCCAAGCTTTCGGCCTGCGTCGAGGATCTGCTCGTAATAGCCCCGTTCCATCTTCTCATAGTCGGCCTGGCTCATCTGGTCGTTACGCAGCGTCTCGCGAAACCGCCCCGGCCTCCCCAATGCCAGACGGCCGGGCGCCAACCCCCAGGCGAGGATCGCCGCCGTCGCGACGATCAGAACGGTCTGCGACGAGCAACGGGCCATGATACGCTTACCTCTTGAACAATCCGTCGGCCAAGGGACTCAGATTCAGATTCCGGTCCCGCGACGCATCAGGTCCACCCACGACTCGAGGGTCGGACTCGACCAGAGCGACCAGAGCAACGCAATCGTCGTGAACGTGGCCGCGACCTTTGCCCCACGCACCAGATGCCCTAGCGCCGTCAGCGGCCCCTTGCTCGCCCGAGTGCGGGCCCGCGACCGACGCGCGTCCAACTGCACGTTGACCAGGACCAATGCTCCCAGGATCCCCCAGAACAGGGCGTCCGGCCCACTGAAGCCCCACGAACCACGGAGCCAGAACGATTGATAGGCGTGCAAGGCCCAGGTCGTCACGAACACCACCACCGTCGCGATCGCCAGCGCCGCCGGCTGCGGCCAACGCTTGAGCCGGAACACCACCGGGTTGAATACCAGGCGGACCATGAAGTCTTTCCAGTAAATGTTGATCCGACGCCAGTAGTCGGTGAACCCGGTCGCCAGCAGGTAGTGATGATGCGTCAGAGGAAGCTGGAACCCGAACAGGTGGAGCATCCCGCAAGCCATGTGAAACTGGCCCGAGACTCGGAGATAGAGCAGGTAGTTGCAGACCAGGTACCGCACCAGGCTGGTCATGCCCTGGACCTCTTCGGCCGGGATCAGCCACTCGTGGTAGACCAGGCGGTAGAGGAGCAGGTGGATCGTACCGTCGAAGATCATCTGGAGACCGGCACGCTGGGTGGTGTGGATCTCCCGGGAGAAATAGCCGCGATGCAAGGTCCGGTAGTCGACCACCGGGAAGTGGAGGAAGCAGTAGTTGGGCAAGAGGAAGAAGTAGCTGAGCGTGTCGACGACCGACTCGGGGGCCTTGGCATGCTTCAGCTCATAGAGATAGATCAGGATCCGGAACATGAACATGGTGGCGAGCACTGGCCAGACGCTCTCGGGGACTGTTGCGGCCAGGCTCTCGGGTCGGATCCGGGCGATGGCGACGGCGATGACCGCGAGCGTTGTGGCCCTCGTCCACCAGGGGATCGGCAGGCGGCAGACGCCGATCAGGAGTAGCGCCAGGGCGACCACGTAGGTCGCGGCCAAGGGGCCGAAGACGAGGGCCAGGCCGGCGATCGAGACGGCGACGAAGAGTGGCTTCTTCCAACGATAAGGGAGCAGGTAATGGACGGGGAGGGCGACCAAGGAGAGGGCGATGAGGAGCTGGAAAGCCCGCCCTTCAACGCGAAAGACCTTGAAAACCGCCAGAAAGAGTCCGAGATGGGCGAGGATCGGCAGGAACTGCCGGTAGTCGCGTCGGCAAGCCTCGGGCTCGCCGGGATAGAGCCCGGGTCGAGCTTGCTCGGTTGCAGGGGCCGGGTTGGACCCCGGTTCCGATGCCGTGTATTGGCGATGAGGTGTGGGCCGCAGAGCGGTCGGGCGTTGAGTCTCAGGCCGCATGCGCCAGCCCCTTCGTTTGTGGCATACCGGATCAGTTGCAGTCGGCGCAGATCGCTCGATAAAGCGACAGTCCGAGCAACCTACGGTGGGTCTCGGTTTGCGGTAAACCAGGGAGGACGTGGGCGCCGGGGAGGAATCGACCCGGAGAAATTAAGTGCGGGGGCTAGCCCATCCTTGAGCCAGTTACCCCCCCGCGGCAGCCGCGACATCCCTGTTTCGCTACGTATATTCCGCTTAGACGGCTCTATCTGATTTCGTTACGTGAAGAGGGTGTCGTCTCCATTGGCTCCGAAAAGCTTCGGAGTTCCCCCTCCTCCAGAGGACGCCAGGGTATACCCGATCTTCCGAGGAACTGTCAACGCGAATGACCGAACCCCGGGGGCCCGAGATTGGGGGGATTTCAAGGGGGTGACGCCCAAGCCGATCCGGATACCATTTCGCTCGTGGGCAGGGGACAAACCAGGTATCCTTGACTTTTGTATTTCAAAGAGGAGAGACCTCCTCGGATTCGTTTCCGAAAGGTTCGCACCACTTGCTGGCGAGGGTCAACCATGATCCGACCGCATGTCGGAGGACTCGGACCGGCGTTCGCCTGGCTTCTCTTCCCGCTGGTGCCGGCTTTCTTGGGACGGGCCTATTACGAGACCTGCAATCTCTCGTTCTCCCAGGCAGGGGGGCCCGATCCTCGCGACTGGGACTGGCTCGCCTGGGTGCTTCTGACGGGACCGCTCTTGGGCTATGGCTTTCTGGCGGGGGCCACGCTTGACCTCCAGGATGAGCAGGAGCGTCGCGGGTTCCGGGGGTGGATGTCCCGTCGCGCCGTCTGGGTTGGAATCGGTCCCTGGTCGGGGTTCCTGATCCTGGCCGGTTTCATCCTTGTTCTGAGAGCCGTGGCCGGATTGCTCCCCAAGGGCTGGCAAACGTTGCCTTCTCCCCCGTCTCATTGGGGGCAGACATGGTGGTGGGGGCTTCTTTCGTGGGCTGGGCTGATTGGCTTAGTTGGCGTGGTTGCGTATGGCTGGTTGTTTGTGGCGTTGGCGGCCTTCCGCCGCGCGCGGCGGAGGGGGCAATGCGGCCGGCTGATCCAGCGGGGTTTGGGGGGAGCCTTGGCGTTCGTCGGATCGCTCTTCGGCAGCTTCTGGGCGATCACCGAGGTGTGGCGGAGCTACTTCTTTGATTCCAGGATCGTCCCTTTCCTGATGGCGGCCTTGGGTCTGGCCTTGCTCAGTCTGAGCGGCTGTGCCTCGACAGCGACTTATGGTGAGGTGCGTCGTCGCGAGCTCTTCAGCGCTATGCTGATGGCCTGGCTGGTGGGCTTGGCCTTCGCCTGGCGGTGGTGGAGCCGGCCTCGTGGTAAATCGTAGCTAAGGAGGCCTCGGCTTGTGGGATCGGGCCATCTCGGGTATTTTCCCGCGCCGTCTCAACCGAGATGGTGCTGCGATGGAGTGCGAAACCGTCGGCCCAAAGCTGCGAGGCGAGGCGATTCTCAGGGAGGAGACGATGCCGACGTTGGCCATAAAGGGGTGGGCGCAGCGCTGGGGTATGGAGGCCGTGCTGGCCGTCCTGGCGGGCTTGGTATTCCTGGGTTGCCTTGGCGCGGTGGACATCTGGGGCAAACGGGAGCAACGCGCTTCGGCCGAAGCCCTCGACACGGTCGACCACAACCACTGGCGGATCGCGCAGATCCAGGGTCGGCCTCGGCTGGAGAAACCTCCGCTGCCCCGGTGGACGATTGCGTCGTTGATCACATTGACCGGCCGGCGCGACGAATGGATCGTCCGACTGCCCAGCGCCTTGGCGGCGATCGGGACGGTGGCCTTGGTCTATGGCCTGGGCTGTCGGCTGGGGGGCCGCGCGGTCGGTCTTTCGGCGGGCCTGGTCCTCACGTCGATCGGCTTTTTCATCAGCGAGCTCCGGCAGGCTGGTAACGATGGTCCGCTCGCCTTCTTCACGACCTTGGCCCTGTACGCGGCCTGGCGGCGTCTGAATGGGAATTCCCCGGGAATGGACGAGAGCCTTGAGCCGGCACCGGCTGAGGCTGGGGCCGTCGCGTCGCCGGTGGGAGGGCGGAACTGGAATCTGCTGCTCTACGCGGCGCTCGGGCTTGGGTTTCTGACCAAGGGGCCGATCATCCTGATCCTGGTCGCCCTGGCGTTGGCTCCTTACGTCGTGGCCTCGGGCCGGTTCCGCGAGGCTCTTCGGCTACTGAGCGACTGGCGGGGCGTGCTTGTATTCCTGGTGCTGGCCTTGAGCTGGCCGGTGCCTGTCTTGCTCAACGACCCCCTCGCCGCGCGGGTCTGGTATTTGGAGATGGGCCAGAAGGCAGGGACGGCCGGGGTCACGCACCACCGGCACCACGAGATCCTGGCCGTCGAGTGGCCGATGATGACCGCGCCTTGGGTCGTTCTGGCCACGACGGGGTTACTGCTGCCATTCCTGCCTCGAGGGCGACAGTATCGGCCGCAGATTTGGTTCCCCTGGTCCTGGGCGGTCAGTAACCTGGCGATGTTCTGTCTCTGGTCGGTCGCCAAGCCGAACTATTATCTCCCTTGCCTTCCGGGCGTGGCTCTTCTGGTAGGAGTGGAATGGGTTCGCCTGTCGCGAGCGGCCCGCGACCTCGAGTCGAAGCGGGTCGGTGCCCGGCGGTTCCTCCAGGTGCACTGGGTGGGCATGTTCGTGGCGGCGGCCATCGCCCCCGTGATCGTGAGGCAGGTCGCTCCTCCCTACTTTGCACCGATCGCGGTCTTCTCGATCGCGGGCATGGTTGCCGTGGCGCTGAGCGCCTGGGCCTGGCGGCGCGGGGCCGACGCCGGAGCCTTGGTTCCGTTGGTCGGCGCCTGGGCGATCGGCGTCCTGCTGATCTACGGTGAGATCGCCCCCCGTCATAACGCCGCGCGCAGCCACCGCGCCTTGGCAGCCTCACTCGAGCGGATCTTGCCGCCCAGCGAGCGGACGATCATGTTCTTCGAGGAGCTGGACGAGGGCCTCTGGTTCTACCTGAGCGGTCGCTCGCTGGTCCCGGTGCCGGGGAGTCAGCCTCGCTATAACAAGGGGTTCGACCTCGACAATGATTTCCGCAACGGACAGCTCGAGCTCGACCCGCTCAAGCGGCAAGAGGCCGAGAAGAAGCTCCTCGTGTCGTGGATGACCTCCCCCGACCGGACTTCGCCTTACGTCTTGATCCGCAAGAAGCTCTACGACGCGTTCGCCCCGGCCCTGGCCGGCCTGGCCACCCCGGCTTATACCGAGCAGGGGCTTGTCCGCAACGAACTCGTCCTGCTCCGCGCCACCCAGCCTGCGAGCCTCGCCACTCAGCCCGACGAGGCCCGGAGACGTTAGCAGTTAGTCTATTTTGCTTAACCCGTTCAGATTCTGTTGCCCGAGGGGCGTCGACGACTTCGACGCCCCTCGGGCCTTTTTCTTTCGAAGGCGATGGTCCAAGAACGATCGCCTTGACCGTGCGAATCGGGCAGACCCTCCGTATTGGGAAAACTAAGTCCGGCATGACAAATCCGATTATCCGGAATGCTCTGCCCCGTTCTTTTCTGCATATTGCCAGGGTTGCCCGATCGGAACGACCGTCAAGGATGATCGTCGTAACTCGTTGCTACAAAACGTGAAGCGACCTCAAGGGAGAACCCTGGCATGACGATACAAAGGTTGGCTCGCCAAGGTTAGCCACGGCGAGGACTCGGGAGCACCGAAATGGGTGGTGTCGCCTGGAAGGTTGGGCCGAAAGGCCTCGGGCTCGGGAAAGCCCGCGGACAGGAGATACCGTGACTAGCCCAAACAATAAAGCGAAGAGTGAACCGGCCGGCCGGATTCGCCTTCTCTTGATCGAAACGAATGCCAAGGAGATCTGTCTCCCATGTTGAAGCCCTTGACTTTGAGCCTCGGCCTTGCCCTCGCCCTTGGTTTTGGTAGCGTGAGCCAGGCGGGTCTGTTCGGACACGACACCGGACTTGCCTCGCCCCAGGGCGTGGCCCCCAGCCCCCAGTACGCCCCCGTCGTCGCCTCGGCCCAGTGCGACACCGGTTGTGACGTTGGTTGTGCACCGGCTCCCAAGAGCTGTGGCCTGAAGAACCTGTTCAGCGGCCTGCACAAGCCCAAGGTTTACAGCTACGAGTGGGTCCTGAAGAAGAAGCGGGTTTGGGGCCACAAGTCCAATCCTTGCGGCACCCCGAGCTGCGACACCTGCACCTCGACCGTTTTCCCCTCGAGCCAGAGCTACGCCAGCCCCCAGGGCTATGCTAGCCCCCAGGCTTACGGTAGCGGCCAGAGCTTCAGCGCCCCGACCTACGGTAGCGGCCAGGCCTACGCTGCTCCCCAGGCGACCTCGATCGTGAGCCCGGCTCCGGCCCCGGCCAGCGACGAAGCCCCGCCCGCTCCGGAAGTTGCCCCGGCTGCCCCGGCTCCCGCCGCTCCGGCCGCCAACGCCCCCCAGAGCAGCCTGCTCTTCTCGACCCCCTCGGGTAACTGAGCTGGCTCTCGCTTCGACTCTTATCTGAGACCACTCGCCTCAAACGATTGAGTCCCAGACGCCCAGCGGCCCGCACATCTTTCTGGATGTGCGGGCCGTTTTTGTGCGCCAGGCATGTCGTGAATCTCGGAGGTGCAAGTCCTCTGCGGGCCGTGATGACCGGAACCGCAAGGCTAGGCAAGGGTGCCCACCGTGAGGTGGGATCTGAAGGAAGCCGATGCCATAACCTCGGACTCGACGAACAGAAACCGGATACAAGGCCGACGCGGTGGGGTAACCCGGCAATGGACGGGGACGCCCGAAAGTCATCCAGACACGCGCGGAGGTAAATCCGGCGAGGCCCGAGCGAAGGACTCACGACTTACCCTGGGAGATCTCCCACCTCGTCCGGGCGAACCGGAGCACCGACCCGGCAACGGGGCGGGATGAGGTGGGAGAAGTCAGCCGAGGCCGTAGTAGTCGGTAGCCACCGACGAAGGGCCGAATCTTTCTTGCCAAGGACCAGTCTGGAACGACTCGATGGGCATGGAGCGACCGACAAACAGGCTCTACCAACGGCTCCTCTTCGAGGGACTGGAGGAGGATCTGCGCCACGACGACTCTGGGGCGGGCGGCACCCCACCTGGAACGATCGAGGAGTCGCAAATGCCCGCGGCGTCCGACCAAGTACGAGCCTTGACCGAACGTCTGTTGGAAGAGGTCTGCGCTCGCGAGAACCTGAACCGAGCCTACAAGCGGGTGAAGGCGAACCAGGGAGCGGCCGGTGTCGATGGGATGACCATCGGCGGTGTCCGTGACTGGCTCGCCGGGCATAAAGAGGAACTCGTCGCGTCGTTACTTGACGGCACGTATCGACCGCAACCGGTGCGCGGGGTGCAAATCCCCAAACCCGGCGGCGGGGTGCGACAATTGGGCATCCCGACGGTCATCGACCGCCTCGTGCAACAAGCGATCCTCCAAGTGCTGGAACCCTTGCTGGACCCGACCTTCTCGGACTCCAGCTATGGCTTTCGACCGAAGCGTGGGGCGCACAATGCCCTGTTCCAGGCTCGGAAGTACGTGGCTGAGGGTCGGGTCATCGTGGTGGACATGGACCTGGAAAAGTTCTTTGACCGGGTCAACCATGACATCCTGATGGCGCGGCTGTCCCGACGCGTCGCCGACAAACGCCTATTGCGGATCGTGCGTCGCTTCCTCGAAGCGGGGTTGCTCCAAGATGGCGTCTGCACCAAGCGTCATGAAGGGACACCGCAAGGCGGTCCGCTCTCACCGCTCTTGGCCAACCTGCTCCTGGACGACTTGGACAAGGAACTGGAACGCCGCGGCCACTGCTTCTGTCGCTATGCCGATGATTGTAATATCTACGTCCAATCGAAGGCAGGGGGGGAGCGGGTGCTGAGGTCGGTCACCCGGTTCCTGGAGGAAGTCCTTCACCTTCGTGTCAATCGGGAGAAAAGCGCGGTGGCATTCATCGAGGATCGCAAGTTCCTCGGCCACCGTCTCCTGAGAGGCGGTCGGCTGGGCATCGCCCCAAAGAGCCTGGAACGGGCCAAGGACCGCATCCGCGAGATCACTCGGCGCAATCGAGGCGTCGGCCTCGACCGGATGATCACCGAGCTCAACTCGTTCCTGACCGGTTGGGTGACGTACTTCCGCCACGCGGCGTGTCGTCATCACCTGAAGGACTTGGACGGCTGGGCCCGTCGCAAACTGCGATGTGTGCGGATGAAGCAATGCAAGCGAACCAAACCCCTTGTCGACTTCCTGCTGCGGCAGGGAGTCCCTCGCGTCTCGGCGTGGGTGACCGCCCTGTCGGGGAAAGGCTGGTGGCGTCTGTCGGGGAGCCCTGCTGCCCACCAGGCGATGGACCAACCGTGGTTCGACTCTCTCGGTCTGGTCAACCTCGCCCAGCGGCACGCGACGTTGCAAGCCTGAAAGAAACCGCCGGATACGATGAGTACGTCCGGTGGTGTGGGAGGACGGGGGCTGCGAGGCCCCCTCCTACCCGATTGCGTTCGAACAACCCGCCTTTCGACACGTGGGCCGGCCTTCCCGAATGGTGTGGGACAGGTGTGAGCCCTCGTGAGCGCGTTCACAACGCCACACGCGATTGACAAACCACGCCGTTTGTGGATAACACTCCCCTCGCAGGATGCGACAGACTCCGTAATCCCATGGAAGGGATGGCGGCTGCTTGGTGAAGGGGCGTGGGGATTCATTCGATCCGCTCGTTCCCCTGCCTCGTTTGGCCGTTCGGGTCTATCCCGTCCGCTTTCCCGTCCTCGCTTCTTGGTGTTGCGTCGTGGTGGGCCGGTGAATCTCCCTTGTGAAGGCGCCTGGCGGGTTGTCCCGTCTCGTGCCGACACCGTGGTGGTCGCCAAAAGGGCCCGAACCTCGACGCGATCGAGTCGCTCGGAGGAGAATCGATGCGGACCGAGAGTCCTCCCTCAGTTGCTCCGACGGTCAAACGGATCTTGAGCCGGTTGGCCGTGGCCAAACGCTCGGTCTGGGCCCGAGGCCCCGTCGTGCGCTGGGTCGCGGTTCTCGGCATCGTGGCCGCGATCGGTGGGTTCGGTTACTGGGCGGCCATCCCTTCCCCGGGTAAGAACCTGGGCGAGGGACGCCAGTATTCAACCGACGCCATTACGCGAATCACCCACGCCCTCGACGCCGCGCACATCGAATACCGCGTCGAAGATCGCCGGATCGGCGTCGCCACCACCCGCTACGAAGAAGCCACGGACGTCCTGTCCAAGCTCGACATTAATGCCCGCTCCATCTCTGAGATCCGTAAGGACCTTCAGACCCCGAGAATTTGGGAATTGCCCAAGGATAAGGAACAGCGCGAGCTTCGGGCCAGGGCGGAGATGCTCGAGGTCTATATCGGCGAACTCGATGGGATCGTCTCGGCCTCGGTGGATATCTTTCAAACCACCACGAAGACGGGGGGGCGTCCCTCGACGATGACGACCGCCTTCGTGATGCTCGAGACCAAAGACTCACGTAAGATCGATCCCAAGACCGTCCAGAGCATCAAAACCTACATGCTGTGCAGCGAACCCTTGCTGAAGGAGGATGCGGTATCGATCATGGATCGGGAGGGCAACCGGTATCTCGATCCGAGTAAGCCCTCCCTTGACGTGATCTCACGAGCCCAGGCTCGTGAAGAAGAAATCAAACAAGAGATCTTGGGACAACTCGATTGGATCAATGACGCGCGGGTCACCGTCCAGATGGTTGCTCCCCCCGCGCCGGAGCCGGTGGCTGTCGTTGAGCCGCCGACCCCGGTTGCCGAGCCGAGCATTGGGGTGAACCAACCCTTGGATACGGAAGTGGCGTCGGCTCCTCCCGCCGTGGCGGCCCCCTCCGTCGGATCGAAAGCGCCCATCGAGACGAACTTCGCCAAGATTTGGGTCAAAATCCCGCGCAGCTTCTACTACCGCAAAGCGTTACCCCACCGCAACCTGTCGCAGGAGGACTTCCAGGCGATCCAGGCACGGACGGAGACGTTTATCAAGAAGGCGGCGGGGTACGTGATCCCCTCCGGAGCTTTCGAAATCTCGATCGACACGATCCCCGATGATGAGGTCGTGATTCGCGATCCGCTGGTCGCGCCTGCGGTGCCCGAGACGAGGCGGATCCCCTCGTGGTGGATCCCGGCCGGTGTGGGCGGAGGAGTGGCTGGGCTGCTCCTGATCGTCGGGCTCCGCCTGCTCGCGACGAGGCGGCCACGGCGGGCCCTGGCGGCCGAGCCGGCGCGGATCCGGTTTACTGTGAACGCCACTTCCGAAACCACGCCAGGTGCCTCGGAGCGGGTCCGCGAGCTGATCCGTCATAACCCCGAGGCTGCCGCAAGCGTGCTGAATCGCTGGATCGGCCAGGGAGGACACGCGGCATGACACGCCTGGAAACGCTTCGCGCAGCACCTGCCTCTGCGTCCAGTCAGGGAGTGGCTGCGGCGGTGGCCAACGACCAAGACGCCGGTCACGCCGACGAGTCGGCCCCGATCCGCAAGGCGGCCATTCTTCTGGTCAGTTTGGAGCAACCGCTCGCTTCGCAATTATTGGCACAACTCGATCGATCGGCCGTCGAGGCGGTGACTTTAGAGATCGCACGGCTCGAGCGGATTGCACCGGCGGAACAGCAGGCCGTTCTTGAGGAATTTTACGGCTTGGGTCTGCGAAGACTCCGCTTTGTGTTCGAAGACTTGGTCAAGATGGACGATAGAGACATCAGGGAGGCGTACCACGACGAAGACGTGGCGACCTGGGCTTTGGCCCTGGGTGGCGCGGCTCGCCCGGTTCGCGCCAAGGTCCTCCGAGCGCTGTCGGCTTTTGCGGCCGGCGGACTCAGTCGGGCCTTGGATCAGTTGGGCCCTTTCCGGCTCGACGATGCCGAAGCCGCCCAGATGGACGTTGCCGAGCGGCTTCGACGTCTCCATGACCACGGACGACTCACCCTTCCCGACCCCAACGGTCAGGAGGCCATCCTTGTCTGACCTCGTCGACTTCGAAGACCTGGGGGATCTTGACGGATCCGACCTACGCGCGGTCCTCGACCAAGTCTCTACCGAGCAGCTTCTCTCGGCGATGGCGGGTACTCCGCCCGGCCTGAGGCGGTTGCTGCTCACCAAGCTCTCGTCCTCCTCGGCGGTTCAGCTCGAGGCCCAGATCAACGCATACGGGACCGTCTCGTTCGAATCGGCGAAGAATGCCCAGCGCGCCTTGGTCGACGCCCTCTGTCGACTCAGCCGGGCAGGACAAGTCGCCTTTGACGATCCTGAAGATATGGTAGCCTAGGGCGAGATCATCCCCCACACGAGCTTCTCTTGGGAGAAGCGACCTCGTTGCGGTGGGGTGGACTCACCCGTGAGAATCCGAGCGACCCAGGACGGGAGATCGCGAAGATTTTCGGCCGAGCCAGATCCAGGGGCCATTTCGCAAAGGATTTGCGGATGCCGAGCGCGCGACTTCGCCAACCCATTTTCGCCGGGGCCATCGTGGTCTTAGGACCGCTGGCCTCGGTGTTTCTCTCCTCTCAGGCTTGGGCCGACCATGTCGCCCCCACGGCCGCGATTCACTCCCCTTCCTCATCGGCATCCTCCACCGGCACCGATCGCCAACCGTTCGCGCCTCGCGGCACTTCCGGCCGGCGCGGAGCGAAAGGCCCCGAAGGATCGAGCGGATGGTGGCTCGGGACCGGCGGAATTGCGCTGGCCTTGGCCCTCTGCGGTGGGATCAGCGTGGCTTCGAAGCGATACCTGCCCACCCGGAACGGCACGAGCTCGATGCGCGTGGTCGGTCGCACGGTGCTTTCGCCCAAGCATTCCGTCTATCTCCTCGAGGTGGGCGAGCGCGTCTTGATCATTGGCACGGGGGGCCAAGGGGCGCCTTCGCTTCTGGGTGAGCTGACGGATACCGCTGAGCGCGACGGGTTTCTCACGCCCCAACGCAGTGGCCCGACCGTCTCCGTACCGATCGGACCAGCCCCTTCGGCCGGCCGGTTCGACCGCCGGGTGGGAGACGACGAATGAACGCAAGGCTGATCAAGCCGGCCCTGGTCGTCGGTTTTGCCACCGCGTTGCTGACGCTCGGCGCCGCTCCACGGGACGGTCGCACTGCGGGCTCGCCTCCTCCTTCATCGGCGGTGACGGCAGAGCCTCGTGCGGCGGTCCTGGCGAACCGGCCGGTGCCTCCGATCACATCCGACCTCAAGGAGAGGGTGGGGAGCGGGACGGGTGTGAAGGTCGCCGAACCCTCGATCTCGGCTCCGGCCTCATCGAGCGATCTCCTGGCACCGCCCGAACCTGTTCAAGTGATCTCGGCCCTCAGGATGGCCGCTCCGTTATTGATCATGCTGCTGCCCGCGGCCGTGCTGATGTTCACGGCATTCGTCCGGATCAATATCGTGCTGATCCTCTTGCGGCAGGCGCTGGGGAGCCCGCAGGTGCCGGGCAACCAGGTCCTCTCCGCGTTGGCTCTGCTTCTCACCGCGCTTGTGATGCGGCCCGTCGCCGAGGTTGCCTACACCAAGGGGATCGAGCCTTACGCCTCGGGCCACTTGCCCGCGGTCGCGGCCTGGGAGGCCGGCACGAAGCCGATCAAGGCCTTCATGATCAAGCAGATCGAGCGGACCAACCATGAGGATTACCTCTGGCAGCTCTACGACCTGTCGGCGACCGGCTCGGCCAATCGGCCCGACCCGGTCAGCGGTGAGGATTTTCCGCTCCAGGTGGTGGCTCCGGCGTTCCTCCTGAGCGAGCTGACCACCGCGCTTGTGATCGGCTTCTACATCTACCTTCCGTTCCTGGTGATCGACCTGGTCGTCTCGTCGGTGCTGGCGGCGATGGGCCTGTTCATGCTCCCCCCCTCGCTGATCGCCATGCCCCTGAAGCTGATCCTGTTCGTACTGGCCGATGGGTGGATGCTGGTCGCGACGATGCTCCTGCAAAGTTTTGCGAGTTGAACATCAATCGACTTCAACTTCTCAATGAGACAGCAAGTTCTGGTGGGTTCTGCCCATCCTCAACAAGAGCGGAGGCCGTCGATGGATCTGTCCCAAGTGATCGACTGGTCGCGCGAGGCGATTCGCCTTTCTCTGCAACTGGGAGGACCGCTCCTCGGAGTCGCCCTGGTGGTCGGCCTGGTGATTGGGATCGGGCAGACGCTCACCCAGTTGCACGAGCCGGTCGTGGGCATGGTGCCTCGCCTGGTGGCGGTGATGCTTGCCTTCCTTTTGATTCTGCCTTGGTTGCTGGGTCGCTGGGTTTCGTTTGAGACGACCTTGATCGAGTCGATTCCCGGCATGCTTTGATCCTGGTTCCACTTGAAACCAAGCCTCTTTATTTCTGGCGGGGCCTTGTGTCGATGACGTCGAGCGACGCGGTCTGGCTTCTGGGACATGGCGGGGTGGTGGTCCTGGTCCTGGCGCGAGTGCTCGGTCTGGCCTGGACTGCTCCGTCCCTGGCGACGTCCGGCCTGGACTGGCGGTTCCGGGTGGGCCTGGCCGTGCTCCTCGGGGGGATCGTCGTTCCGGTGGTGGTCGGCGAGATCACGGCACCAGCTGGCTGGGGCGATCTGGGACGCGTCTGCCTGGCCGAGGCGGCCATTGGGGCAGCGCTCGGATGGTCGGCCGCCCTGATCGTGGCGGGGGCGAGGCAGGCCGGGGAGATCGTCGGGGTGCAATCCGGACTCTCTCCCGCAGCCTTGTTCGACCCCGATGCGGGGGACGAAATGACCCCCTTGGGCCACCTCTATGGGATGCTCGCCCTGGCGACCTTCCTGGCGCTCGATGGTCCGGTCGTGCTGGTCAAGGCGCTGATCGAGAGCTATCAGGTGGTGCCCGCCGGGACCGCGAGCCTCTCGATCGAGACCGTGAACCAGGCGTTCGGCCGGGTGGGGCAGGCGCTGGCCCTGACGCTTCGCGCCGCCGCGCCTCCGGCCCTGGCCCTTTGTTTGGCGGGGATGGCGCTTGGCTTGCTGGGCCGTGCGGCCCCTTCGCTGCAACTCGTGACCCTGTCGTTGCCGATTCGCTCAGCGCTCGGCCTGCTCCTGGTCGGCCTCGGCCTGCTCACCCTGATCTCGACCCTGTCGATGGCCTGGGGCACCTGGCCCGGGGGGGGCTGATACGATGTCGGAAGACCGGACTCAGGAACCCTCGAAACTTCGAAGACAGCAGGCCCGCGAGCGCGGTCAGGTCGCTCATAGCGCCGAGTTGACCGGCTCGGTTGGCCTCCTGGCGGCGGTGGTCATGCTCGGGTTCTGGGGCCATGAGATCACGGCGGCCCTGGTCAAGCTGTTGCGTGAGCCCCTGGTCGGAACGCCGATCATCTCCGCCGACCCCTCCGAGGTCGTTACGCGGCTCCGCCAGCTCGCGGTCGGGGTGATCTGGCCGATTCTGCCTGTCGTGGGCAGCTTCGTGCTGGCGGCGATTGGGGCCCACCAGGCTCAGGTTCAAGGGCTCTGGGCGCCGGGCCTCCTCGCGCCTGACCCGACGCGGCTCTGGACCCTTGGGCAAGGCCAGGGGATCGTCACCCGCGGTGGCCGTGGGGTCTGGTCGTTGCTCAAGGCCGTCACGATCGTGGCCGTGGCTGCCTGGTCGATCCGGCTCGGTTGGTTCGACTTCCAGCAGTTCGGCGCGATGGACGCTCCGGCCCTGGCCCGGGCCGTTGGCGGGACACTCTGGCTCCTGGCGACCTGGCTGGCGGCCGCAACCCTCGTGCTCGGCCTGATCGACTTCGCGCTCCAGTACCGACGATACGAGGATCTCTTGCGAACGACCTCCGAAGAGCACCGCGAGGACCAGCGGACGGCCGAAGGCGACCCCGCCCTGCGCTCGAAGCGGCGGCGGCTCGTGAAAGCCTGGCGCGGCGATTCCCCTGAGCTGCTCGCGGGCGCTTCGCTCATCCTGACCGGTCCCAGCGGCTTGACCCTCGTCCTGGCAGGAGGACCGCCGCCCCGGTCGGTCTCGCTCCGCTCCGCCGTCCAGGGGGCGTCGGGCTTGCACCTACGGCTGGCGGCCGAAGCGGCCAAGCTCCCCCAGGTCGCAGCCCCGGACCTCGCCCGCCGCCTGATCGGCCGCCGCGCCCCCGCACTGCCGCTTCCCGCCGAAGCACTCGCGGAACTGGCCTCGATCTGGCCCGCGGATCGATCGCTGAACAGGCCGGCATAGAGTCTGTCCCAGAAGGCGAATCCTATCGGTATTTTTCGATAATCTTTCGGGTGCCACGGGTTCCGTACTTGTCACGCGACATGGAGTTGGGCCAGGAAATCGCGACATGAAGTTTGGCCGCAGGCCGGGACAGGTTTACAGTAGGAGCTCTCCCCTTGGTCTCGTCATCCCTGGAGAACGGCCCATGCCTCGCCCTGTGCCCCTGCCTGTGCGTCAGGCGATCTGGAATCGCTTCCGGGACGGCCAGGATGTTCTGACCATCGCCGAGGGCCTCGGTGTCCCGCCACGTACCGTGCGGCGACTATTCAGCCGCTTCCGGTCCGCGCGTCAAGACCCCCTGGCCCCTTCCTACGACCGTTGCGGGACGGCAACACCGAAGCCCACGGAACCCCTCGTGCATGCCGTGTTGGAACTCCGCCGCGAGCACCCGACTTGGGGGGCGGGATTGATCCGCGTGATGCTGCGCCGCCGGCTTCCCGGCGAACCGCTCCCGGCCACTCGGACCTTGCAACGGTGGCTTCTGCGGGCTGATCTCGCTCCCGCCCCGCCGGGGCGGCGACCTTCAAGCGTGAGTCGCCGGGCCGCTCGGCCTCATGAGGTCTGGCAAATGGACGCGGCCGAACTGGTGCCACTCCGGACCGGCCGACAAGTCTGCTGGCTACGGATCGTCGACGAGTGCAGTGGCGCGGTCCTGTGGACCGAGGTTTTCCCCCCCAGCCCGCTGGAGCCAAGTGCCGCCCGCGTCGACTCAGACCCAACTTCGCTTGGCTTTCACCCGCTGGGGCCGGCCCGAGCGACTTCGGGTCGACAACGGGACGCCGTGGGGCGCGGCGCGGGGCGATCTTCCCACCGACCTGGGGCTGTGTGGCTGGCCGGGTTGGCGGTCGGCCTGGACTACAACCCTCCGGCGACCCCTCAGGACAACGGGGTCGTCGAGCGATCGCAGGGGACGGCCAAGCGGTGGGGCGAGCCGCACACCTGCGACACCCTGGAAGATTTGCGGCAACGGCTGGAGATGATGGACGAGATCCAACGTGGCGAATATCCAAGCGTGAGAGGCCGGAGCCGGCAGGAAGCGTATCCGGAGTTGGCTCACTCCGGTCGCGACTTCAGCCCGGGCTGGGAGGAGAGCCACTGGAGTCTGGACGCGGTCGCGGGGTATCTGACCGGTTACGCGGGGCGACGGAAAGTGGGTGTCTCCGGGGCGATCTCGGTGTACAACCGCGACCTTTACATCGGAGTTATTCATGAGAAGGAGACCGTATATTTGTCATATAATCCTTTGTCTAACGAATGGGTGGTCGCGGACGATGAGGGGCGGCAGCTGAGCCGGCAGACGGCGTCCGAGATCTGCCGGGAGCGAATCATGACGTTGACGGTGACATGCAAACAACCGAACAAACGAACAGGAGACAAGTGATCAGGATGCGGCCAAACTTCATGTCGCGATTTCCTGGCCCAACTCCATGTCGCGTGACATACTCGGACCCCGTGCGGGAATTCCTTGGCCGGGGCGCACGGGGTCCGAGTACGGAACCCGTGGCACCCCAGCGTCCTTCCTTTCCCGGTGAAGCCTGACCTCCGAGACAGACACTGAGTCAAGAGTTCTTGATGCGACTGAAAACGCATCTTTGCCAGTGGCTCAGCCATTCCCAATAGGGGGCAATCCAGGCGGGAAAACGACCAAATGGACTGTTCGCGGGATAAGGTCAAAGTCAGAGCATTCGAGCATGATCTACGCTATTGCAGGAGATTCCGCGAACATTCACGCGAATTGTGTCGAATGAATGTGCAGGGAGATGTTCTTTGAGGCGGGGATCCGGTATCTCTTTTGTCTGAACCCGCATACCGGTGACCCTTGGCTTATTTAAGATAATCCCCTGAGATCTCGTTCCGACTCAACGAGCCGATGGGAGGAACTGACCCATGGCAATGGTGTCAACCCCGCGCGAACGCCGAACGTCCCCAGACCGGTTTGCAAGGTGGGACGACTACGAGCGATACCGAGATCGCGCCATCGACCTTTTGATGGTGTTCACGGTCGTCGGCTTGGCCGTGGCTCTCTATTGGAGGCCCGGCGATTCGAGCGCTCTGAGGCAGGATGAATGGCTTGTCCTGGCTGCCTCCGGACTGGTCCTCTTTCTCTCTCGCCTGCGAAGATCGATCCTTTTTAAGTAGAGCCTCGGGGCCGTGCCAGCGGACCCGAACTCGAACTCGGATGGATTGCATCGAACCCCGCCTTCCCCAATCAAGGGGCGTCCGCATTCGGGGTGTCTCCATTTCTGGGGCCAGGACGATTGTCCTGGCCCCGTTTTGTGTCATCATCTCCCTCCCCCCCCCTTGGGACCGCGAGCGACCCGCCCGCATCTTTTTTTAATAAGCAAATTGCAGATGAGCGCCCACCGTTCCAAGGAGCCGTTCACGTGCGCTCCCGTCCGCCCCTCTTGCAAGTCCATTCCTTCCGAAGATAACAGGGAATTTACGCTCTTTACTCACCTTTCTCGTCGTTCGCGAAACGAGAGTCAGGGGGCGGGGCTGATACGCTCCGCTCGCCCCCTTTCGGTCTGGACACTCCGACCGATCGGGGGTATCGTCCCGCCACACGTCTGAGGTTCATCACCCGATGGCTGCCGGATCGGAAAACTAAGTGCGATCGGCTCGGGATTGCGGGAAAAACGCAAGCATAAAAAAAGTGGGGACCGGTCGAGCAGGGACGCTCGCCATCTCCGCGATTTCGCTGGCCTTGGTTCTGGTCGTTCACCCTTTAACGTCGTGGAGGGGAAGGGATGCCTCCCACATCAACATCGAGAGTCGACGCGACGGGGTGGTCTCGCCTCACCGACGTGATCATGCCGGTCACGATCGTGGGCGCGATCCTCGTTTTCGTGGTTCCAGTGCCGCCGATGGTGCTCGACCTGCTGCTCGCGGCGAACCTGACGCTTGCGGTGCTCGTGCTCCTGACGACGCTCTCGATCCGGACTCCGCAGGAATTCAGCGTCTTCCCGACCCTGCTGTTGACCACGACTCTGACCCGCCTCGTTCTGAACGTTGCGACGACCCGGTTGATCCTCACCAAAGGGGGGACGGACGGTCTCGACGCGGCGGGGGGTGTGATCCGCGAGTTCGGTGAGTTCGTCGCCAGGGACCAGGTGATGGTGGGAGCGATTATCTTCGGCATCCTGGTCGTCATTCAGTTCGTCGTGATTACCAAGGGGGCCACCCGGATCAGTGAGGTGGCCGCCCGGTTCATGCTCGACGGCCTGCCCGGGCGGCAGATGGCGATCGACGCCGACCTGCACGCCGGCTTGATCGACCAGCACGAAGCTCACAGACGCCGGGATACGGTCTACCGCCAGGCGGACTTCTTCGGAGCGATGGACGGTGCCGGCAAGTTCGTCCGGGGTGACGCCGTCGCGGGCGTCATCATCATCGCGATCAACATTGGAGCGGGCCTATTCCTCGGTATGGTCAACCACGGGATGCCCCTGAACGAAGCGATCAACGTCTACACCAAGCTGACGATCGGCGATGGGCTGGTGAGCCAGATCCCCGCGTTCTTGATCTCGCTGGCTGCGGGCTTGATCGTGACCCGGTCTTCGTCGGAGACCGACCTCGGCAAAGATGTGGTTGGGCAACTCTTCGGCCATCGGAGCGTCCTGGCGACCTCGGCGGCCTTCCTTGGCTTGCTGGCCCTGACGCCGTTACCCAAGCTTCCGCTTTTGGCTTTGGCGGGTGCCCTCGGCAGCGGGGCGTTCCTGATGGGCGGTCGGCCCACGGAGGCTACCGAGAGCAACGACGCGGGAACCGACGAACCGACGACGACCGAGGCGGCTCCTTCGGCCGAGCCGGCCACGGACCGGATGGAGGACCTCCTCCATGTCGATCCCTTGGAGTTGGAGATCGGCTATCGGCTGATCGCTCTGGCTGATCCGACGCGCGGCGGGGATTTGCTCGACCGACTTCGCACGGTCCGCCATCGGGTCGCTCGCGACCTCGGCTTGATCGTGCCCCAGGTGCGGATCCGCGATGAGATCGGCCTGGGCCCGCACGAGTATCGGCTCAAGATTCGAGGGACCGTGGTAGGGCAGGGGATCGCCTACGTGGGCCGGCTCTTGGCGGTCCCTCCGGCCGGGTTGGTCGCTCGTCCCGACGGCCGCGACGGCGTGGAGCCGGTCACGGGGCAGCCTGCGGTCTGGATTCATGCCGATGGCCGGGAGGTCGCCGAACTGGCGGGTTGCCGGATCCTCGAAGCGTCGGTGGCCTTGGCCGGACACTTCGGGGAGATTGTACTCGGGCATGCCGACGAGCTGATGACTCGCGAGCAGACTGGCCGGCTTCTGGAACGGGCGAGAGCCACTGCGCCAGCCCTGGTCGACGAGGTGGTGCCGGGCCTGTTGCGGGCTGGCGAGCTCCAACGCGTGCTTCAAAATCTCTTGCGAGAGCGGGTGAGTATCCGCGACCTGGAGACGATCCTCGAGACCGTGGCCGTGCACGCGGGGCGGGTCAAGGACATCGACCTTCTGACCGAGCACGTCCGGTGCGGCCTGGCTCGGCGGATTACCGAACAATACAAGGGGAGCGATGGCCGGCTTCGGGTGGTGGCTCTATCGCGGCTGCTCGACGCCCGACTCGCTGCGGCCGGCGGCCAGCCCGACACGAGACCGGCTTCATTTCTCGGGGCCGAGGCGGCACGTAGCGTTGTCAGGGCCGTCGCCCAGGCTGTGGGACCATTGATCGAGGCGGGGTTGCCGCCCATCGTGTTGGGGTCGGCCGAAGCCAGACCCGTTCTCAAAGACCTCACTCACGCGGATCTGCCCCGGCTCGTTGTCCTGAGCCAGCGCGAGATTCCCCGCGATACGCCCGTGGAGACACTCGGCATCGTGGTCGAAGAGGAACCTGCGGCCGTGGCGTCGATCTCCACGGCCGTTGCAGTCAACTGAATGACCGGCGAAACCAAGAAATGAAGAAATCGAGTAGTTTGGTGATGACGGATGGCTCGTAAATTTATAGCTTAGTCTGACCCTCTCGCTTGTTGCGATGGTCATGGTCACAGCCAGGGGATTGAGTGGGCATGAGCTTAAGAACCTACCGAGCCGGAACGATGAAGGAGGCCCTGGCCCAGGTGCGTCGGGATCTTGGCGGTAGCGCCGTGATCCTGGGTACCCGCGAGGTGCGCCGGCGTCGCCTGTTCGGGCTTGGGTCTCGTGAACTCATCGAGGTCACCGCCTCGAGCGACGCGTCGGCGTCGGTTGCCGTTCCCGAGTCGACCGCCTCGCCGTCGGGGGCGCTCCAGGCCCAGTTCGGCGAGCAGTTGAGCCGGCTCCATGCGATGGTTGAAGACTTGAGCAAGCATGGTCGAATCGATCATCTGCTTCCCGACCTGCCCAGCGAACTTGTGCCGACGTATTCCCAGTTGCTCGAGGCCGAGCTGCCCGAGGTTCTGGCCCGTCGCCTGGTTCGCTACGTGGCCGATCGGCTCGAACCGGAACAAGTTCACCGGCCCGAGATGGTCCGGGATGCGCTCTGCGACGCGGTCGAATCGTGCGTGCCGATCGCCCCTCCGATCGCCGCGGTCTCCGGCACCCGCCGGGTCGTGGCCCTGGTGGGACCGACCGGGGTGGGGAAGACGACGACGGTGGCCAAGCTCGCGGCCAACTTCAAGCTCGCGCACGGCTTCCGGCCCGGCCTGGTCACGGTCGACACCTACCGAATCGCGGCCGTCGAGCAGTTGAGAACTTATGCGGAGATCATCAGTCTTCCTCTGGCCGTGGCCAACGCTCCCGGCGAGATGCGCCGGGCGATCGACGAGCTTGGCGATGTGGATCTCGTCCTGATCGACACGGCGGGCCGGAGCCCTCGCGACGAGGTCAAGATCCGTGAGCTGGCCGACTTTCTGGCCGCCGCGCAGCCCGACGAGGTCCACCTGGTTTTGAGTGCCACCGCGAGCGAGCGCAGCCTTCGCGCGGCCGTTGAGCGATTTGCCTTGGTTCAGGCCGACCGCCTGATCCTGACCAAGCTCGACGAGGCCGACGGACTTGGCGGCGTGCTCTCGGTACTTGGCCAGGCTGACCGCCCCGTCAGCTACCTGACCACCGGCCAGGCGGTTCCCGACGACATCGAGCCGGCGAACCGAACGCGGCTCGCCCGGTTGATCCTGGGACACGAAGCAGTGACATGATCGGAACAACAAGACTTCACTGACAAGAATCATGCGTCGGTTAAGCTCAATTGAAGTGGGTTCGGTCGGTCTTCAGGCTCTTTTTTTGGGTAGGTGTCGTCCACGTTTTCGAGGAATCTTGAGGGATTCATGTCCGATCAAGCTGATGGACTGAGACAGTTAGTCCAGGCGCGGTCGGGGGCGACGGCCCTGGCCGACCCTCCTGAACCTTGTCGGAGCCTCGAGGCGCCGGTGGGGACCCGGTCGCTGGTCTTGACCAGCGGCAAGGGGGGAGTCGGGACGTCGAACCTCGCGCTGAACCTGGCGATCGCGCTGGGGGAATACGGTCGTCGCGTGGTCCTGGTGGACGCTGACCTCGGGTTGGCGAACATCGATCTCCTGTGCGGCCTTGCTCCTTCGAGTGATCTGGGCGACGTGCTTGCCGGGGACTGTTCGCTGGCCGACGCGGTCATGTCGGGGCCGGGCGAGATTCGGATCGTTCCCGGAGCGCACGGGATGCGGACCTTGCTCGACGTCCTCGGTGACGGTCCGGCCCGGCTTGTGGCCGAACTGGCGGAACTCGAGGCGGGGGCTGACTTCCTCCTGGTCGACGCCGGCTCGGGCCTTGGCCCGGGGATCGCGACCCTGGCGGCGGCGGCCGAACAGGTCGTCATTGTCACGACCCCCGAGCCCACCTCGGTGGCCGACGCTCATGCCGTCATCGGCCGGTTCCGCCGCTTGGCGGGGCCGTCGCGACTGCGGACTGTGATCAATCAGGCCGTCTCGGCGGCTGAGGCCCAGGACGTTCAGTCCCGCCTCAGCGCCTCGAGCCGGCAGTTCCTCGGGACGGTGGTGACGGGACTCGGTCACGTCCGGTCCGACCCCCACGTGCCGCAGGCCGTCCGGATGCGCCGGCCGTTCGTGCTCGCTTACCCCGGCTCGATTGCCTCACGAGGAGTTCGTCGCCTGGCCCGCGACCTGATCGAGGAACATCAGCCCAGGAGCCTTCGTCCTGGCTTCTTTTCCGCCTTGGCGGCGCGCTGGGCTTTGAGCCGAGTTGCCCGCTGAGATCGGTTCGTTTCCCCAAAGAGAGGCGACGGGCCGGACCTCCGACCGTGTGGCCGTGCTGATTGTGAAGAAAGTTTCGACGATGACGCTCAAGCTGATTCTGTCGATTGGTCGATAGATTAAGATAGATCCGGTTCCTTGGACCGTGAAGGGTCATGGGGTGGGACGGGTTCTCGAGGTGCTCAATCGAGGACCTTGGCTGTGCTCTCGCGATGCCGCGACCGCAGCCCGGCTCAACGTCTCATTCGATGCACATGGATGTGCCCCCCTTCGCGCAGCCGACATGGAGGTCAAGGATGTCAACCAAGCTGGACGTGGACGTGACGGAACTCTGGCGAGAGTTCAAGGAACAGCCCACCACGCCCTTGCGCAATCGTCTGGTGGAACGGTACTTGCCATTGGTCAAGTACAACGCCGAACGGATCTGGCAGCGCCTTCCCGAAGGGGTCGATCTCGACGACCTCATCTCGGCTGGCGTCTTCGGCCTGATGGACGCGATCGACGCGTTCGACCTGACCCGCGGGGTCAAGTTCGAGACCTACTGCGTCCCTCGAATCCGCGGGGCGATGCTCGACGAGCTGAGGACGATGGACTGGGTCCCCCGCCTCGTCCGTTCCAAGCACACGAAGATGGAAGAGGCCCGCAAGTCGCTCGAGGCCCAGCACGGCCGGCCCCCGACCGATGCCGAACTCGCCGAACGACTCGGCCTGCCTCCCGAAGAGTATGAGAAGATGGCGATGGACGCCAACGCCGTCGGACTCATCAGCCTGAACAAGAAGTGGTACGAGACCGACAGCTACAAGGACGTCCGCGAGATCGACATTCTCGAGGATAAGAAGGGGGAAGACCCCACCCGCCGGCTCCAGCGCAAAGATCTGATGCGCATGGTGACCAAGGGCCTGAACCGCAACGAACGCCTGATTATCATTCTCTACTACTATGAAGAGCTCACGATGAAAGAAATCGGCGCCACGCTCGACCTGAGCGAGTCGCGGGTTTCCCAGATGCACTCTTCGATCATTCAACGGCTCCAGTCGCAGCTCTCAACGCGCCGCCCCGAATTCGGCACCTGAGCGAATCGCTTGCCATCGGGGGCCGCTCGCTCTTTTCGCCCCCCCTTTCTTCTTTCCGGGCCCGTCCCGGCGTCCCCCACGCAAAACGCGGGGGACGCCGGGACGGGCTCCCGCGCCCTTTTCGAAAGGGGCTCGGCGATCTTCATCGACGCCGACAAGCCGAACAATACGGCCTACTTCGACGAGTGGGCGCTGAGACTCTCGCGACGGGGCAGTGATCGACGCCACGAGCGACGATCCGAGCGTCCTGGGGATCCGCCGGTTCAACGAACCGTTGGGGGCCGCGCCGCGTGTGACGGCCACGGTGATTCAGACCGTGGGAAGCAAGGGGTACGATGGATTTGCTCTGGCTTTGGTGACGGCGGATCAATAATCGGACTCGGGCGACGAATAACCCCGAAAGTCCCATGACGCCGGGACGGATATCCGGAGGGGTCAACATGACGACTCACGGCAACGAAGAACAGGGCATGCTCGACCGGTTGGATTCCGCCCTGGTGAGTGCGATCAAGGGGGCGATCTGGTTCCCCCTTGTCTACTTCCCCCGACAACTCCAGAAGTCTTTCCCTCTGGTGATGAGACTTCTGCGAATCGGCCTTTTGCTCGCTCTCTGGGGCGTTCTCGTTTTCGGGCCCTTGATGTTCCTCGATGAGGTCGGCGAACCCGGGATGGCGGTGAGCTTGGCCTGGACTCTGCTTGCGCTCGCCGGTTCCGTCGCGGGCGTGTTGCGGTTCCGAAAACTCACCCGCGCCATGGCTAATACGAAGAAGCCCGAGAGCTTAAAAGAAGCCTTCGTTTGAAGGCCGTTGGCGTCTTGACCGTCCGCATGGATCGGCTGCTGGGCGATGACTTGCACCCATGCGCTGAGTTTATGGGGAATGAGCGGCGCTTATTGCTATGATCGCTCGTTTAACTTGTGGCCGAAGATAATTTGAGTGTAGTTGGCAAAAGACGTGTTGATTCGGAGCGTGAAAATGATGCGGCTGGCTTCAGTCTCGATGGTGGCTCTTGCCATGGCCTTGTTCGCCGTCCCTCCCCGGCGGGGCATTGCCCGGCTGGTGATGGAAATTTATCCTGGCGCTCGGCAGTTGGTGCACGAATTTGGATAAGGAACGCTGTCTGAAAAGGAAGTTTACGACCTGAACTGGTCGTTCGGGTGTCCTATGGAACGCTGACGAAACAACTTCCCAGTCCTAACCACCGGTTCCCACAGAAATCAGGAAGTTGTTTCGCCAGCGTTCCAAGGGGCGACCGTGAAATGCCTCTGGCCCCTTTCGACGGTCGCCCCTTCGGGGCTGCATAATCCTGATGTGTTGAACCGATTCCAGGGGTGAAACCCCTGGAAACAAGAAAAGCTCATGTCAGAATTTTATTGCAGCCCTGAAAGGGCGACCGTGAAATGAGTCTGGCCTCTTTCGACGGTCGCCCCTCGGAACGCTGACGAAACCATTTCCCGAAATCGGACCACCCATCCCCCCAGGAAATGAGGAAGTTGTTTCGTCGGCGTTCCTATCGGCCTTGAGCGACCTCCGTCGAATTCCGATGCGCGCACCAACTGCCGAGCGATTACAAATTTATGGGTCAAGACCCAGTTCGGCAATGTCAGCGGCCCGTTCCCATCGTCTGGGGTCGGGCCGTCGTTGTTTTATCGGCCCCTCGCTTGCCCGCAGTCTTTCTCCCGACCACACACGCGGCACTTCGCTGCAGACAAGGTGTTTTAATTATATTATGTTTGAAAATTTATATTTGATTTGAATGTGCCGTCGCATTGAACGTCCCGCCTGCCTGGTCACACGCAACTCTGCCTCGTGCGTTCCACGGGTGGACGAGCGACCTTTTTCGGTCCAGACGCTGCTGATACTCGCCGTCCGAAATCACCTTGCCTTGTCGCTGAGCCTCTCTAATGCTTCCGTGGCCGCTCGGGTCGGCTGAGCAAGCGGTTCGATAGGCCACCTGGTGGAGCCACGGGGCCAGCGAGTCCCGCACCCAGATCGATCGGGCCTTTGAACCAATACCAGGAACGTCGCCTGGAAGGCGTCCTGTGCGTCGTGGGGGTCGCGGAGCACGCCCCGGCAGACGCGGAGCACCATCGGCTCATGGCGTTCGACGAGGATCTCGAACGCTGACTCCGCGGCGTAGTCCCGGCGAGTCGAGAATCTTTCGAGTAACTGAGTGTCGGTCAGCCCGCCGTCTGCCCCCATGCTGAATAGTGTATTGAGGTGCCGTAGGGCAATGCCTTGTTCCCCCCTCGCCATGGTAACCCTCATGTGTCCCTTGTGTCCGTTGAGCTGAGAATAATGTCTCGGGCGATGTCGGTATGTCCGGATTTCTTGAAAAGATCTCCGGAACGAGTTGCGCGGCCGGGGGAGAATCAATCGCGGCCAATGCACACATCCATTCTGATTTGAGGAAGGTCTTGACTCTCCGTCAGGCGTTACGGGTGGGGAAATCATGGCTTGAGGGCCGACCCTATCCCCCCCTCGACGAGCACCTGATCAGCGTCGGGGTACGCGTTCACGGGCTGAGGGTGACAAGCGTATAGAGTGGTCGAAGCCTTCGTGGCACTGTGCATCCGCTGTGGAATGGGTCGGTGGTCTCGAGAAGTCGGTTCAACTTCTGATGCTATCGCCGTGACGGCTCCGAAAACGTGGACCAGTTGAGCATAGCGGAAGGCGTGCTCGTAAAATGAAGAAAGTAGCAGGTCTCCAGAGAACCGAACCATGCCGCGCGTGATCGTCGTCGAGGACAGTCCGACTCAGGCCCAGCACCTCGGCTTCATTCTCGAAGAGGCCGGATTCGAAGTTGTCCTCGTCCCCGACGCCGAAACCGGCTTCCGGCGCCTGAATGAGGAACACTTCGACGTCGTCCTCAGCGACCTCCACCTCCCCGGCGACAGCGGCTTCGACCTCTGCCGACGCCTCAAGGCCGACCCCATACACCGCATCATCCCCATCGTCGTCTGCACCAGCGAGGCCGACCCCGTGAACGTGCTGCGCGGGCTCCAGGCCGGCGCCGACGGCTTCGTCACCAAACAACGCACTCCTGCGGAGATCCTCGGATGCGTCTGGCGGGTCCTGCAGCGCGGCGGGGGCGCCCCTGAGCCCTCGCCCCCCACGCGCGTCACTTTCCTCGATCAGGAATTCGAGCTGGCCGCCGGCCGCGAACAACTTCTCGATATCCTCGTCTCCGCCTTCGAAGACGTCGTTCATGTCAATACGCAATATCGCCAAGGCGCGGTCGCGCTTCGCGAGGCGAACCGGAACCTGGAACAGCGCAACTTGGAGTTACAAAGGTCGGTGGAGTCGGAACGTCGTGCCCACGAGGAACTGAAGCGTGCCGAGAGCCATCTCATTCAGAACGAAAAGATGACTTCGCTGGGGCAATTGGCCGCCGGCGTGGCCCACGAGATCAACAACCCGCTGGCCTTCGTCATCAATAACATCACCCTCCTCCGCCGCGACCTCGGCTATGTGGAAGCGATGCTCAGCCTCTACCGAGAGGTCATGGCTCCCCTTGCCGTGGGCCGGCCTGAGCTGGTCGAGCCGATCGAGGAGTATGCTCAGAAGGTCGACCTTCCCTACACCCTCGAGAACCTCGATCGGCTCTTCGAACGCACCGCCGCCGGGGCGAAACGCATCCAGCACATCGTGGCGAGCCTGCGCGACTTCGCCCGGCTCGATGAACAGGAGCTCAAGGAGGCGGACTTGAACAGATGTATTGAATCGGCGCTCGACCTCGCTCGCGGCCGGGCCAGCCAACTTCAGGTCGTGCTGGAGACCGTTCTCGCCCCCTTGCCGCTGGTTACTTGCTATCCCGCGAGGATCAACCAAATGGTGCTCAGCCTGGTGACGAATGCCCTCGACGCCTGCAAGCCGGGCGGCCGCGTCATCGTCGGCACGTGCGTCAAGGAGGACGGCGTGGAGATCGCGGTCACCGATACCGGTGCCGGCATCTCCCCGGATGTGCTCGGCAAGATCTTCGACCCGTTTTTTACCACCAAATCCCAGGGCAAGGGCACGGGGCTGGGGTTGAGCATCAGTTATGGGATCGTCCGATCTCATGGTGGAACCATCGCCGTCGAGTCCACCTCCCCCGGCGGAACACGCATCGTCGTCGATCTGCCGATCCAACCCCCCTCCGACGGCAGATACATAGGCTCAGCCCGGCCAAGTTGACCGGGAAGGTCGATCCGGTTTGGAAAACGGAACTGACGATCCACAAGGCCGGGGAATTGGCATTCAAAGCCTATTCGCACGGCGGCTCGAGGGGGTGTCCTATGATCGCAAACTCGGGTTCGGTGCCGGATCGCCAACCGTGGCTGATCGCGCCGGCGGTCGCGGTCATGAACCGCCTCACCTACCCGCGGAAGTTCGCGCTCGTCAGCCTGTTATTTGTGACGCCTCTGGCTTTTTTCATGGGCCTTTTGATCTCCGAGATGGACGCACGGATCGAGTTCACCCGGAAGGAGATCCAGGGCATCCGGTATTTGCGCCCCCTGCGCCAACTCTTCGAGCATGTCCTCCAGAGTCGAGCGCTGGCACACGCCTACGGCAACGGGAAGGTCTCCCTCCGCACCGGGTTGATCGGGAAGCAGGCGGAGATCACCGAGGACCTGGAGACCTTGCGGGCCATCGAGAGAGAAGTCGGTCACAACCTCCGGACGACGAGCAAGCACAACGCGCTCCAGGAGAACGCGCGGTTCCTCAGGGAGAAGCTGTTGAAACTGGAGACCGGTGACAGTGACGAATTACACAGGCAGCTCCTCGCGGGGAGCCATGACTTGGGCGCTTATGTGGGGGATACCTCGAACCTCATCCTGGACCCCGACCTTGACAGCTATTATTTGGTGGAGGCCACCTTCATCTCGCTCTCTGGAGGCCAGGATCTCCTGGCCCTTGCGAGTTCGTTGGGTAAGGGCGTCGTCAAGGGCAGAACGCCCACGGGGGAGGAGAGGACGGAGTTCATCAGCCTGTCCAGCTTGCTGCGTTCTAACGTGGAGGCGACCAGGAGGGGACTTGACGCCGCGTTCCGGAACAATTCCGCGGCCAACCTGAAAGCCGATCTAGGGCCGACGCTCCGCGCCCATCTTGTCGCCACGGATGCACTCCTGAACGCGATCGACGGCGAAGTCATCAGGTCCGAGGCGATCGCGATCCAGCCGGCCGACTACGACCGGCTCGTCCAGAAAAGCCTGGAAGCCAACTACTCCCTCTGGGACCGGGCTGTCGTCAGCCTGGAGGGCCTGTTGCACGCCCGCATCGATGGTTTAACCCGGAATAAGCATCTCATTGAGGCCTTCGCAGCGGTGATGCTGCTCTCGGCCGCCTATCTTTTGTTGGCCATCTATCTCGGCGTCCTGTCCACCGTGAGGCGACTGAAGGAGGCTTCGGAACGTATGCTCGGCGGCTCGGTGGTCCAGCACGTCATCCTGGAGACCAGGGACGAACTGGGCCAGGTGGCCACCGCCTTCAATAACATCGCCACGCGTCTGCGCGCTGAATGGGTCCAGGCGCGGGAAGAGAGCACCCGAGCCCGGGCGGCCGAGGCGGAGGTGCGCGTAGCCAAGGACGCCGCCGAACAAGCGACCCAAGCCAAGAGCACTTTCCTCGCCACCATGAGCCACGAGATCCGCACGCCGATGAACGCCATCATCGGGATGACGGAGCTCACCCTCGACACCGATCTCACTCCCGAACAGCGGCAGTACCTCGAGCTCGTGAAGGAGTCATCCGAGTCGCTATTGACGCTGATCAACGACATCCTCGACCTCTCGAAGATCGAGGCGGGCAAACTCGACCTCGAATCGATCGACTTCTCCCTTCACGAAAGCCTCGGCAACACGATGAAGGCGCTGGCCCTGCGGGCGCACAAGAAACGGCTCGAACTCGCCTATCATATCGCTCCCGACGTCCCCGAGACGCTCGTGGGTGATCCGGGAAGGCTTCGTCAGATTGTCGTCAATCTGGTCGGCAACGCCATCAAGTTCACCGAGCACGGTGAGGTGGTCGTCCATGTCGAGAAGGAGTCGCAGACGGCCGACGAAGTCTGTCTGCACTTCCGGGTGACCGACACCGGGGTCGGCATTCCCCGTGAGAGGCAAGACCTGATCTTTGACGCGTTCATTCAGGCCGATAGCTCCACGACGCGGCAGTATGGCGGCACCGGGCTCGGCCTGACGATTTCCTCCAGGCTCATCGCTCTGATGCGGGGACGGGTCTGGGTCGAGAGCGAGGCCGGCCAGGGGAGCACATTCCACTTCACCATGCGGCTGGGCGTGCGGAAGGCCCCTGGTATCACGCGGGACTCCGCCGGGTCGACCTTGGTTGACAACCTGCCGGTGCTGGTCGTCGACGACAACGCGACCAACCGACTGATTCTGGAAGAGATCTTGACCAAATGGCGCATGAGGCCCAAGGCCGTTGCGGACGGCCCCAGCGCGCTGGCGGAGATGAAGCGAGCAGCCGCCGCGGGCGACCCATACGCCTTGGTGCTCGCAGATGCGATGATGCCGGGGATGGACGGCTTCACCCTCCTCGAGCAGATCAAGGCGCACCCCGAGCTGGCCCGTTCAACTCTGATGATGCTCTCGTCCGCCGACCAGTCAGGGGACGTCGACCGTTGCCGGCGGATGGGGGTGAACGCCTACCTGGTGAAGCCGATCAAGCGCTCAGAGCTACTGGACGCCATCGTCACGTCTTTGGGCACGTCAGGGGTCGCCGACGGGCGCGGGGACTTGGCCAACCGCGTCTCCCGTCTCGAGCCGGGAGATTTGCCGGCCCCGTCGCGGGGCCTCCGAATATTGCTGGTGGAGGACAACCCCGTCAATCAGACGCTGGCAACAATCCTGCTGGAGAAACGCGGGCACAAGGTGATCGTCGCCTGCAATGGCAAGGAGGGCCTCGCCGCCTGGGAGAAACAGGAATTCGACCTGATACTGATGGACGTGCAGATGCCCGAGATGGATGGCCTCGAGGTGACGGCCTGCATCCGCGCGAGAGAGAGGGGGACAGGCCGACACATCCCGATCGTCGCGATGACCGCCCACGCCATCAAGGGCGATCGGGAGCATTGCCTGCAGGCGGGCATGGACGGTTATGTCTCCAAGCCGATCGAGGTCGGCGACCTCTTCCGGGCCATCGCCGACGTCGTGCCCAAGACGACGGCGGGATTTATGGCCCCAGAAGGCCTTTCCGAGGCGACGCCCCCTCCCAATGGCTCCGAGGGTGTGCTGCCGGATCGGAACGCACTGCTCCAGCGAGTCGGAGGCAGTTGGGAGAAAGTCGAGAAGATCGTGGCCGTGTTTCAAGGCGAGGTTTCGCGATCGATGGCCGAGATTCGAGCCGCGATCGATCGTGGGGACGCGACGAGGATCGAACGAACGGCTCACTCGCTGAAGGGGGCGATCGGGGTGTTCGGCAAGTCCGCGGCCTATAACGCAGCGGAGACGCTGGAGTCCATGGGCTATGCCGGCGATCTGACCGAAATCGGGGATGTCTACCACTCTCTCGAGAAGCGGGTCCACGAGCTCGAATTGGCTCTCGCGGAAATCGTCCCGCGCTCGAACAATCGATGACTTCGCCGTTCGTGTAAGAGTGTGTTTCGCTGTTATTAAAAAACGATTACTTGAAAATGCCGCTGATGGGTAAACTGTAGAGAGGGGGCAGTGAGGTTGCAGCCCGTCCGATGCCAGCAGCTTGTTACAATCGCTTCTTGCCGTCCGTGTGTGTAATCCCGAGCCGTCCGTGGCGAGGAAGTGATCCGTACGGTGCCTCCTCGATTCGGCCGGGAGAATGAGATCACCACGCCCGAAGGAGAAGCCCCGTGGACCCATTCCTCCGCAAGCTCGGGATCGCGTTGCCGATCATACAGGCCCCGATGGCGGGCGTGTCCACGCCGGAGATGGCCGCCGCAGTCTCGAACGCCGGTGGGCTCGGCTCCATCGGGGTCGGGTCGGTTGATGCCGAAACCACCCGGCAGATGATCGCCGCCGTTCGGTCTAGGACGGTTCGTCCGTTCAACGTCAACGTGTTCTGCAGCCAGCCAGCCGCCGTGGATGCCGCCCGAGAGGCGGGGTGGCTCGCCCGGCTCGGACCTGAGTTCGAGCGGTACGGGGCGCAACCGCCGGCCCGCCTGACGGAAATCTATCAGACCTTCCTGACTGACGACGCCAAGCTCGCGGTTCTGCTGGCCGAACGCCCGGCTGTTGTCAGCTTCCACTTCGGCCTGCCCGCCCGCGATCGGATCGAGGCTCTCCGCGCTGCCGGGATCGTGCTCCTTGCAACAGCGACGAATCTCGAAGAGGGGAAGGCTATCGCCGCTTCCGGGATCGATGCCGTCGTGGCCCAGGGGTATGAAGCGGGGGGACATCGCGGAGTGTTCGACCCCGATGAGCCTGATGATCGGCTCGGGACGGCGGTATTGACCCGACTGCTGGTGAAAAAGGTCGACATACCGGTGATTGCGGCCGGCGGGATCATGGACGGAGCCGGGGTCGCCGCGTCGCTCACGCTTGGGGCGGTCGCCGCACAACTTGGCACTGCATTCATAGGCTGTCCGGAGTCGTCGGCCGACGCGGGCTACCGCGCTGCGCTCCTCGGCCCATCGGCGGAACATACCGTGATGACGAGGGCGATTTCGGGCCGCCCCGCTCGCTGCCTCGCCAACCGTTTTACAGCCCTCGGTGTGGGTGTCGAACAGAGAGCGGTCCCGGTCTACCCGATCGCTTACGACGCGGGGAAGGCACTGCATGCGGCGGCGAAGGCCGCAGGGGAGTTCGGGTACGGAGCCCAGTGGGCTGGGCAAGGCGCTCCGCTCGCTCGCGCGTTGCCCGTGGCCGAATTGGTCGCCCGCCTCCAGAGCGAGATGGAAAAGGCGTTGTCCGACCAGCTAACCCGATGACCCGGCCACGGCCTGACTCCGGTTGCTCAGTCGCGAGCAGGCCGTTCAGTGTCCGGCGTCAGGCTCAGCGCGAGCGTACGTAGTCGTTCCGTCTGGGCGCGGTTGCTCTCGTCGAAGGCAGGTGACACCGGCATACAACACCTACTGGGTGAGGAGCTAGCACGGACCGCTCACTCTTCTGCCGCCGTCTGAAGCGGAAGCAGTTCCCGTTCTCGGCCTTGGCTGTGTCTCGCAATGGCCGTCGTGAGGGCTGGCCTCCCTCCCCGTCAATCCTTGACGAGTGGCACGAGGGCGCGGAGCTTGCGATCGCGGAAATACAGACCGAGCCACGCGACGACGCCGACGATGACCGGCACGAAAAACTTCCCGTCGTTGGCGTGGACGTGGGTCGCCACTGCGCCGCCGAGGTAGGCGAGTATGACGAGGCCGCCTAGATAGCGGGTCTTCGGGACGAGGTAGAGGACGAACATCGTCAGTTCGATAATCCCGAGCGGCAGGGCGGAGGAGGCGGGGTAGGTCTTGGACCACTCCTCGACGAAGCCCTTGGGCTGCGCGATTTTGAAGTAGGCGCTGGGCAGGAACAACAGGGCGAGGATGCCCGAGAGCACCCATCCGGTCACGCGCTGCCATTTCGGGATCGTATCCGTCATGATCTTTATCCCAGCTGGGTTATCCGTTTCAGAAATAGCAGAAGGGTTACATGATGCCCTCTGCTCCGTGCTTCGTCACGAGTAAGCCCTGGCCTGCATCGCATTGCGAACAACGGCGGCCGATCTTGAACGCGTGCGCGTCAACCTACTCAGCCTTCGCCCCGGCGAGCGGCCTCGATCGTGGCAATGTCGATCTTCCTCATCGTCATCATGGCTTCCATCGAGCGCTTCGCGGCGGCACGATTCGGGTCGGTCGTCGCCTCAAGCAGCACGCGCGGCGTGATCTGCCAGGAGAAACCCCAGCGATCCTTACACCAGCCGCAGGCACTCTCCTTGCCGCCGTTACCGACGATGGCGTTCCAATAGCGATCGGTCTCTTCCTGGGTCTCGGTCAGGACCATGAAGCTGACCGCCTCATTCGGCTTGAAATTCGGCCCGCCATTCAGGCCGACGTAAGCCTGGCCCAGCACGGTGAATTCGACGGTGAGATCCTCGCCCACCTGCGCAGACGGAATGTCCACGGGGGAGCCGTTGGCTTTCCCGACGTGGCTGTCAGGGAACACACTTGCGTAGAACTCGGCCGCCTCGCGGGCCTTGCCATTGTCGAACCACAGGCAGGTGATCATCTTGGTCATGTTCGTTCTCCTCGCTTGTCGCCGTCGAGTGCGATGGCCGCGCCTTGCGTGGCATGACCCCGAAATATTCCCAAGCTTTGGGGATTGGAACGATTTATCGGCAGGAAGTCAACGGGCGTACAGTGGAAATTCAGAGAATGGGGCGATTCCTGTGGGCCGGGTTCACTGGGTGTGGCCATCACGCATGAGAGATCGCTTGACCGAGTTTCTGTGTTGAAATCAGGTTCGTCTATAAAACAAATCAAAGGGTATTTGCTCTGTCGCCGCGACTAGCCTGGATTTCTCACCCTATTCTTTCGGGGTCCGATCGCTCGACGATTTCGACGGCTCGCCCCCGCCACCCGCGGCCTGCGTGGTCTCCCGCTTGCTCATCACGTCGGCGTGGACCTGATCGGACCTCTTCACGCCAACGCGAACCTGGTTCCTCAGGCCCCCGCGCCCAGGCGGGGGCGCACCCCGATCCTCACCCCTCCTCAGGGAGGGGCTTTCCCGCCTCATTTGACTGGGTCTCCTCGTTTCAGCACCTCGGGATCAAGGGCCCCGACCGCGCCAAGTTGGTGTGCACACGCCGAAACACTTCCGCATACGGACAACCGCTCGAGAACTTCACCCACACCTTGCGAACCGTCACCCGCACCAACGCCCCGATCTTCAAGAGCTTCAGACGGATCGTTTGGCACTGCGCCTCGGCCATCGCCGTTCCCGCCAGCCCCAGCCGCCGCAACGCCTCCAGCAACACGTAGGCGATCGAGGAGAAGAACAGCCGGATCTGGTTGGCACGCATCGTGTGGGCACTGGTCCGATCGGCGAACAGATGGAGTTGCTGCTCCTTGATCCGGTTCTCCATCTCACCGCGACCGCAGTAGTCTTGCTCGTACAGCGGCGGCGCCGCTCGTTCCTCGACCGTGAGCGACGTGACCACGAACCGCGGGTTGGCCCCCTTGCCCAGATGCTCGGCCTTGGCCACCACCCGACGTTCTCGGCTCCAGGTCTTCTGCGTTTGATAACGCAACTCGGCGAAGACCCGGGACGGCTGTTTCGTCGCCTCGAATTGCTGGCGTGCTTGGGCCAATTCCGTCGCGATCGCCGCCGTCAGCCGGGTGTTCTTGGCCAGGCCGATCAGGTAATCCACGCCGTTGTCCTCACACCAGCGAAGGATCTCCTCGCGGCAGAACCCGCTGTCGGCGCGGATCAGGATCTTCACCTGAGGCCACGCCTGGCGGATCTGCGAGACGATCCGCTTGAGGGACTTCACCGAGCCGGCGCTGGCATCAATGTCGGAGGGACGCAGCCGGGCACAGAGCAGGTGGTCGCCGCAGAAGATGTAGAGCGGGAGATAGCAGTATCCCTTGTAGTAGCCGTGGAAAAAGCGGCCAAGTTGGCGGCCATGGACCGTGTCGTCGGTGGCGTCGAGGTCCAAAACGATCCGCTCGGGGGGTCGGCTGTGGGCCTGAAGAAAGAGGGTAACGAAGAGCCGTTCGACCTCATGGGTCTGACAGGTGATCTTCTTGTAACGGCTCTGTCCGTCGGCCCCGACAGGGGTCAGTTCCAAGCGGTTGAGGGTACTCTTGCCAGCCAGCGGCTTGCCGCGATCGCGGAGCCGTGGCCGGTCCTGGCCGGTGGGATCGGTCTTGCCGACGACGGTGGCCAGTAACGGATCGCAGCGGAGATCGTCGTGGTCGTTGAGGTCTTCGTAGCCCAAGGCCAGACCATAGACGCGTTGGGCCAGGAGGTGTTCCAGGGGGTGCTCGACGAGGTCAGGATCGCGATGGTCGGTAAAGCAGGCGGCGAACTGGCGGATGATCCCGGTGCGGGCTTCGATCTGACGGAGCAGAAGTGCACCGCCGTCGGAAGAGATGGCGCCCCCGTCAAAATCGGCGAGCACTTGGCGGTGACCGAGGATGGAAAAGTCGAGGTAAGTCGAGTTACACTCTGTAGCCATCGGGCTGCCTTGGTTCGGTGTCAAAAGTGGTTGTCGCAATTCCACCTATGACACGCAAGGCAGCCCGATTCAATCCCTGGTGAGAAATCCAGGCTAGCGGGCCGACGGCCTGGCAGCCGCGGCGGGGGAGTAGAAAGTGGATGAAGATGTTTTTGATTGCGTCATATCCAGGGGCTTGCGCCCCTGGATATTGACGGCCGCCCCTTCTTTGGAGCTCCCAGAAATTGGCCGATCCGGAACGGCCTTACGGGCGGCCATCGTGGCCTGGATTCCCGGCTGGTCGAAGGCGGGATGCCCGCGACCCAAGCCAAGCCCAAGTGCCATCTGACGGAAAGGGCTGACCCCGGCCGAGCCTTGGATTTCGGCCGGTCCGCCCTCTCTTGTGGGGGCCTGGTTCGCGTCATTCTCCCACGGTGGGCGCGGCGCTGCGGGGCTTGCCGCGATCCGGTGGGTTGGAGTCCCAGATCACGACTGTGCCGTCGGCGGCGGCCGAGATGAGCGACCCGCCGTCGGGGCTGAAGGTGACGCCCCAGACTCGGCCGGAATGGCTGTGGAGGCCGAGGATCTCCAGCCCGCTTTCGGCTTCCCAGAGCTTGACCGTTCCATCCCACCCCGAGGTGGCGAGCCGGAGGCCGTCGGGGCTGTACGCCACCCGCTCGAGAATTCCGGGGGGGTGGTCGATCGCGAGGACTTCCCGGCCGCTGGCGACGTCCCAGATCTTGACGACCCCCGCGCCTCCGCCGGGAGAGCCGCTGGTCGAGGCCACCCGTCGACCGTCGGGGCTGAAGGAAACGCTGAGGACGTGCTCGCTGTGCCCGCGGAAGGTCTGGATCAGACGGCCGGTCGCGAATTCCCAGACCTGGGCCACGCTCGACGTTCCCCCCACCGCGATCCAGCTTCCATCGGGACTGAAGGTGAGCCGGGTAATCTGGCCGGCCCCGGTCGGGATCACCCGGACGGTCTCGCCGGTGCGCGCATCCCAGATCCGGATCGTGTCGTCCCAACTTCCGGTGGCGATCCAGCGCCCGTTCGGGCTGAACCGGGCGCAGCGAACGTTGTTCGTATGCCCTTTGAGAACATGGACTTTCCGCCCTCTGGATACATCCCAAACGATTGCCGTTTGGTCGGCGCTGGCGGTCACCAGGCGAGTTGCGTCGGGGCTGAACGCCACGCTGTAGAGCCGGGCCGTGTGGCCGCGGAGCGTGTGCCGTTCGCGGCCGGTGGCGGTGTCCCAGACCTTGGCGGTGAGGTCGAAGCTGGCCGAGGCGACGGTTCGGCCGTCGGGGCTGAACGCGGCGTCCCAGACCTCGCCGGTATGGCCTCGGAGGGTGATCGGTCCTGTGTTGAGGAATCGCTTGAGAAAGTGCCACTCCCAGCCGCGAAGGTCGGGGGGGCAGGCGTCCAGGACCTGCTCAGCGCGGCCGATCCGGCCGCCCCGGTGCTCGTCCTCGGCCAGCGAGATTCGCTGGTAGTAGGAGGACTGCCGCTCGCGAAAGAGGTCGTCGGTCCGCTCTTCCAGCGCCTTGATCTTCCCTTGGAGCGCCACTTCGGTCTGCTGCTGCTGTTGGGCGATTCGATTGTTGGTCTGGACGAGCTCTTCCTTGACGAGTCGTTCGCGGCCGAGCGATTCGAGAATCTGCCGACGCTCCTGGCTGATGATGACGTTGGTGATTGCCAGGACGACCGTGAGGAGGACCGTCGACAGGACGCTGGCCGCCGACAGGGCGGCGATCAAGGGGCGGCGCCGGGCCCACTTGAACCCGCGTTCGAGCGCACCCACCGGCCGGGCCAGGATGGGTTCGCCGGCCGAGAACCGACGGAGATCCTCTGCCAGTGCTTCGGCCTCGGCATAGCGTCTCTGCGGATCTTTTTGAAGGCATTTCAGGACGATCGTCTCGATGTCGAGCGCGAGTCCCGGCTGAAGCTTCGAGGGGGCCGCCGGCTCGGCCGAGCGGACCTGCTCCAGGGTTTGGAGCACCGTGGCCGCCTTGAACGGTGGGCGGCCCGTCAACTGCTCGTAAAGCACAGCCCCCAGCGCATACACGTCGACCGCCGGCCCGACCGCGCGCCTCCCCCCCTCAGCCTGTTCGGGGGCCATGTAGCTTGGCGAGCCGATGATCGAGCCGGTCTGTGTCAGGCCGACGTCTGCGCCCAAGCTCTTGGCCAGGCCGAAATCGGTGAGCTTTGGCAGCCCCTCGATCGTGAGAAGAATATTGGCCGGCTTCAGGTCGCGATGCACGATGCCGAAACTGTGGGCGTGCTGCACGGCACGGGCCAGCGACTCGATCAGCCGGGCCGCATCGCGGGCGGCCCAGGGGGTGCCGTCGAGTCGGTCCGCCAGGCTGCCCCCGGCCACGTACTCCATCTCGAGAAAGGGCCGGCCCCCGTGATCGCCGATCCGGTAGATCTGGACGACTTGCGGGTGCTGGAGCCGGGCCACCGCCTCGGCTTCGGCCAGGAACCGTGCGGCGGCCTCGGGCCCGGCGAGGTCTCCGGCCAGAATCATTTTGAGGGCGACGAGCCGGTTGAGCCCTTGCTGGCGCGCCTTGAAGACGACCCCCATCCCCCCCCGACCCAACTCGCAGAGGACCGTGTAGCCAGGGATCGCCGGCACCGGACCCGGGAACCCGATGAACGACGGGGCCTTGCACTCCTTCAACTCCGCCGACGCCTCTGCGAAGGCCGAGTCGATCACGGCCGCGTCGGTCGGGAAATGCCGCAAGTAATCCTCGGGGGCCGGCCGCTCGCCGGTCCGCCGGCGATAGGCGATATCCAGGACGAGCAGATCCCGGAGCATGAACGGGTGCTCCTGCCCCTCCTGGTCGGTCAGGAAACTCGCGATCGTTGGCCGCTGCCCCGCCTTCCAGGCCTCCTCGAACCGGTCACAGGCGCGCTCCAGACGGCCGACCTTTGAGGGAGATGTAGGGTTGAACTCGGGTGATGCCGGCTCGATCACAGGGTCTTTCCCCCGGTCCAGATCATGCGGATCGAGCGGAGCTTGCGCTCGACCGTTTGCTCGATACAGCCCAGCCGATCGGCGATCTGCTTGTTGGTGTACCCTTCCATCTTCCAAAGCGCGACTTCACGCAAGGAATCTTCCCCCAGGAGGCCCAAGAGACGACGGAATTCCTCGGCGGCCTGCGCGGCGAATTCCGGACTCGGCCCTGGATCGAACGCCTCGTAGGAGACGGACCCCGACGACTCGGAGAAACTGAGGACTTTCCCCTCGCCACGCGACTTTCGCCCCTCACGGCGCATCAGGTCGATGGCCTTGCGTTCGGTGATGACGACCAGGACTTGCCAGAGATCGTCACGGTCCGAGAGCCGGGCGAACTGCCCGCGCTCAGCGCGTCGGCAGAAGCTGTCGAAGGCGCTGAGCGCCACGTCTTCCTCGTCGGCCGCACCGCGCGGTGCCCCACCGATCTTGGCCCGCGCCAGCCCGACCAGCCGCTGAATGTAGGCGGTCCAGAGCCGCTCGGCAGCCCCGTGGTCTCCACGCTTGAGCATTCCAATGCAATGCGTGATCGAGTTCGTGGTCAACAGTGTGGGCATTGACTCCATCCTCGTCAATCGGGCGGATCGGAGGGTCGAACTCATTCTAAAGCCTCAAGCGACGCGCCGCAAACTCCCAGGGCTGAACCATTTTCAAACGACTTGGAAAACGCGGACCCCGCTACGAAGGTCGACGAGATAAGAGGACGCTATGAGCGGGATGGTTCCTCTTTGGTTTCGTCGGATGAGGATCATAGGCGTTGAAATGAGCTTGGTGGGAGGTTCGATTTGCTTCATTCCGAAGTTCTTCGGTGTTCAGGCCCAATTCTTCATTCGATTGCCTGGGTTTTTTCGAGGAATGGGGGGGCGTCCCATTCAGAAAAAAGATGTGGCAATCCCCCACAGTCGATCGCGCCGCTCAGGGGCCTCGTTTGGTCAGCTTGGCGATATAGTCGGGATTCGTCACCACCAGTCCGGTCGAGCGGAGCCTGAACTCGGCTCGCGGCGCCTTCTCCAACCAGGAAGGATCGCCGGGCAGGACCAACTGACGGCCGTCCGGGTCGCAACTGACCACGATTCCTTCGTCGAAGTCAACCACCATGATGGTTCCGACGACCTGCTCCTGGTGTTGCAGCGAGCCGCTCTGCGTGACGTAGGTGATGCCCAGAAGAAGGTTTCGGCCGATGAATTGATCTCCGAAAACCTCGATTGTTCGGCGGATCCGCTCCTCGTCGACACGGTAGGTGAGCAACCACTCTCTGGGGACTCGGGAATTCGTCAGCGGGGCAAAGTTCGGCTCGGCCTCGTAATACGTCTCCCCCTCCTCGTCCTGGAGGACCGTGAGCATCCAGGATGTGAGGAGCCACGGGTCGGTCACGACCTGCCCGGTCGATTCCAGGCGATAGGTGCCGCCGGGGGCGGGGCGGAATGCCGCCATGTCCGTCGGCACCCAACGCAGGTCGCCGCCATCGGAAGGGAGGACCCAGGTGGTGGTGCCATCCGTCTTTTCGATCTGACCGTAGAACTGCTCTTGCCGGAAGACTCGCCCTTCGGCACCAAGATACGTCAGGCCCACGAGAACGTTCAGGCCCACGAGGTCTTGCGGTCGCATTTGGACTTCACCTCCTCGGTCCCGACCTCTCTCAATAACACAGGGGGCTCGTTGCGACTCGCGATTCGATCGTGCCGGCCCCTTCGGATCGGATTCCCGTTCCGATGCGATTGGTGCTTCAGATCAAGGCTTGCAGAATCAATTGTAGTCAATCGCGGCGCCGGACCCTAGAGAATGCGCCAGGTTGCGTCACGGAAGGTTCGCTGCCTTGGCCGTTCAATCCGCCGAGTCATTCCCCTGATATTTTTAAACCCGACAAAAACGATCGATAAAATGGACAATAGGCTTGACCTGGAGAGCCATCGAGAAATAATGGTGGCGTCCGCAGGCAAGATGCGGATCTGCTGAAAAAATGTTGCTGGCGTCACGATTTGGGATTGTGAATGCGAATATGCTGACAAAAGAATGTCGGCTGCGTCGCGAGTTATGCCTGGTGAGACCGGTCCATCGGCTCGCCGCTTGCGCATGATCTCGATCGTGAAAAAGGCTGACTCGATCCACGAGAGGCACGCTGATCTTCCCCCCTTTTTCTCTTTCGTGGTGCTGACTGGTTCAACCAGAGGCGTGCGAAGCGATTGGAGTCGCGCATGCCGTTGTTGCATCAGAAGGTTCAGCCCGAGTCGGTTATTGAGTCTTCCGACCTGGTTTCGCCGCGAATCAGGGCCTCCCGCTGCTTGGTCTCGCGTGGGCGGAGGGGGTTCACTCTGATTGAACTGTTGGTGGTCATCGCCATCATTGCGGTTCTGATCGGTCTACTGTTGCCGGCCGTGCAGGCGGCCCGCGAGGCGGCGCGGCGGATGCAGTGCTCTAATAACCTGAAGCAGGTCGGCCTCGCCCTTCATAATTACGAAAGCACTTATGGCTGCTTCCCGCCGGCCGGGCTTCCGGTTTGGTCAGCGACGACCTCCGTCATCCTGCACAATGCCAGCTACAGCGCCCAGGCACGGCTGCTCCAGTTCATCGAGCAGGGAGCCATCTTCAACGCGATGAACTTTAGCTACGGCTGCTTCAACTCGGTGGACAGCTACGGCAATGCAGCCAACTCAACGGCGACCGATAAGCGGCTGAGCGTGTTCCTCTGCCCGTCCGACACGCCGCCAAGCTATAACGTGAATCGGATTTTGGGCCAGAGCTTTCGCGCTCCGGGGACCAACTATTTTACCTCGACCGGGTCAACGCTGGAGCACGATGGGCGGCAGACCGGGGGGCCGCCCAATGGTGTCTTCAAGTATGGCGGGGTGTTCGGCTTCAGTGATATCACGGACGGCACGAGCAACACGATTGCCTTTGGTGAGTGGATCATCGGCAGCGGCAACACAAGTGTTCTCTCGATCCCCTCGGACATCATCTGGATGACTTCGTTTCCGGCCGGAGTGACTCGCAACACGGCGACGATGAGTCTTCCCCTGGCCAATGCCAACAACAGCCTTTTCACCTGGCTTCAGAGTTGCCGAGACCAGGCGGCGCCGGGGTCCGCGAACCGGAACGCCGGAAGCGTCCAGCTCGGTCAGGCTTGGGCGTTCAACCTGCCGGCCTATAGCATCGGCAATACCGTCTTGCCGCCGAATTCAAAGTACCCCGTCTGCATGACCGACAAGCCAGGCACGCAGAATTCCCCGGGCGCCTACGGTCTTGCCAGCCGCCACCCCGGCGGAGCCAACATCGTGTTGGGGGACGGCTCGGTCCGGTTCCTCAAGGACAGCACGAACCTCAACGCATTCTGGGCTTTGGGATCACGGAACGGGGGCGAAATCATCTCGGCCGACGCGTTCTGATTCCTGATCCTTGTGCTCCTCGCCACTTGAGGAGAACAACCGCCCTGACGGGTCGGTGGCCCTCCTTTCATCACAACCGACATCGCCATCTGCCTGGTCTGAGATCAGCAAGAGGGTCAAGGAGCCGGTGATTCCACCTGGCTCCTTGGCCCTTGTTCCGTTTGTGGCGGCAGCCGCCGATTCCAGCTTCGTCCCGTGGGTCGTCCGGCAAGGAAACCGCAATCCGCGGGGACTTACCGGATGAATCGCTTTGGATCATTACAGTTCGTCTTTGTGATGTTTGCGGCCGGCTGGAGAGAAGGGGATGGCCTGGAGTGGGGACGATTTTCAGGATCGTCTCGAAGTTTCTCAGATTGCGCGCTGGGTTTTTCGGGCGGTTGGCGAGTTCCCCCCTGGTGGAAGGTATCAGCAAAACGGTGCTTCCACCCCACCGCACGCGGCCGGCATGGACGGCGGCCTGATTTCATTCCCTTCTTTCTTTATTGCGCGATTGAGGTGGCGGCCATGAATCCAAGGACCGACGCTCCGGCGGGATCCGTACGGGGTCGAGGAACGTGCGGGGGGAGTTCGCTTGGCCGGTTCCTGCCGAGGGGTTTCCTCTCGCCGGAGTTGTGCATTTTAATGGCGATTCTCGCCATCTTGGTCGTCGGCGTTTCGCTCTCGAGCCAGGCGGGATCGGAGGAGGAGAGCAATCGCGATGAGTTGGGGGTTCATGAGTCGCCGGTCGAGGGGGTGGCTTATGCACCCGACGGGCGGACGGTGGCCTCGGCCAGTCGCGACGGGGCGGTCATGATTTGGGACCTGGCTTCGAGACGCTCGCGCCGGGTGGTCACGCGGACCGTGGCGGGCTTTTCGAGCGTCGCCTTCTCTCCGGACGGCTCGAGGCTGGTGGTGGGGGGGTTGGCCGATGGCGTCAAGGTCCTGGACCCCGTCACCGGGGAGACGTTGGCCACGCTCGCCAAGTCCTTTGGGGCGGTCAGGGATGTGACGTTTTCCCCCGATGGGGCCTCTGTGGCGGTGGGGGGGGACAACGGATTGATCCAGATCTGGAACCTCGACTCGGGCCAGCTGACCCGCACACTTCGGGGGCACGTTGGGCTTGTCGCGAACCTGGCCTTCGCACCCGATGGCCGAAGCCTGGCCTCGGCTGGGATCGAGGATGGGGCCATCCTCTGGGATCTCGACACGGGTCGGATTCGCCAACGGCTTCAGGTGGACTCCGGTGCGCTCTCATCCCTGGCCTTCACACGCGATGGCCGCACGCTGGCCATGGGGGGGATGGGGTGCATCACCGTGTATGAGCTCGCGACCGGCCGATCGCGAACCTGGACGAGCCCGCAGGGCAGGGTGACATCGGTGCGATTTCTGCCCGACGGCCTTGGTCTGGCTTCCTCGGGGCTGGAGGGGTCGATCGCCTTCTGGAGCATCTCCCCCACCGAAATTCTCCCTCGGTTCACCCTTCGCGGTCACAAAGGAGGGGTTAAAGCCATGGCGATGTCCCCCGATGGGATGACGCTGATCTCCGGCGGCAACGACGATACGGTGAAAATGTGGGCTCTGCCCCTCGCACCCGATCGCCTCGAAGCCCTCTCGAGCGGGGATCCTGTGAAAATCAAAACGGGCTGACAAATCGTTGGATTTATGAGAATGGATTCTTGAATCGTTGGCGTTTTTGGTAAACAAGTGGATTTTGGAATTGCGGACGTCTGGAAATGAGCTGGATCAGCGTGTCGGGCTCGGATAGAGTTACGGTCGAGCAACGGCCGTATCTCGTTCCTGAGGGTTTGACCCGACCGGAGCCGCTCCCATGCCCCAAGATACCACCGAGCACCTCCAACTCACGTTTGTCAACGGCGTAGCGGTCATCAGCATTACGACTCACTACCTGCAAGCGGAAGACGTCATCGAGACGGTCGGTGAGGAACTCCTCGAGCTGGTTGAGAAGTGGGAATGCACCAAGGTGCTGCTCACCTTCGAGGGAGTTCGATTCGTCTCCAGTTCGATGCTCGCCCAGGTGATGAAGTTGCACAAACGGCTTGCCAAGACCAAGGGACACCTCAGGATCTGCGGGCTGAACCCCATGCTTCGCGACGTCCTGCGGGCCAGTCAACTCGACCGGCTCCTTGAGGTCTATGATGACGACAAATTGGCGCTCACCAAGTTCTGATTCCTGTTGAGCGGGTGAGCGTGGAGGTCTTGTCGGGGGGATGCCTTCCACCGCCGACAAGACTCGCGTTCGATGCGAACTCGCGTTGAAGCGGGGGCGCGAACCGCGAGCCGGTTCGCGCCTCTTCGATCGATCAGAGCGCGTCGGCGGAGATGATCTCACCGCCTGCTTTCGAGCCGATGGCGTGCCAGGCTTGGTAGCTGACGCTGCTCTTGATGAACTTGACCGAGCCGTCGAGCATCGTCACGTTGACCCCTCCCGGGTGGTAGGAGCTGGCGCTGATCAGGTTGGGGAAGTTCGCGACGCTCGAGTAGACGCATGACCGCTGGTTCGGCGTCATGACGTGTGTGTAGCCGCCCCCTCGGGCCATGTAGTAACGCGCCCACTGCATCCCCTTGGAGCCGTCCACCCGTATGGTCGCCTTGGTCTGGCAGTCCCTGCCCAGGTCTTGATCGTTCGTGTAGGTACAGGGGGTTGTGGCTCCTCCCCTGTAGGTCACGTGCAACCCGTCGTCGACCGGCGTGACGCCTTTTCCCTTGACGATCTCGGAGAAGATCGCGGTGTTGCTCAGGCCGTCGGTGACGCTGCTGAGTCCCACCGGGCGCACCAGCGTGTTGTCGGCGTTGGCGCCGCCGGGGCAGACAGCGAGCTTGCTGGTTCCCAGCATGTAGGCCGGGCCGTCGAAGGCGCCTCCCGCAAAGCTGGGGCAGTTGCCGGTGTTTTCACCGTAGCTGTGCGAGTTGAAGGCCGAACTGGGACTGTTGGGATCGGAAGGGCAGAGAAAGGCACTGATCTCGACGTGCAAGAGGGTCACGTTCGTGTAGCTCGGATCGCCCGATTGGGCGCCGGGAGGGTCGCTGGTCGGCATGCCAAACGAGTAGTTGACCATATTGTAGAGGTTTTGCTGCTCGAGGTAGGGAAGGATTCGGGCGAGCAAGGAGTGGTTCTGGATGGCGCCGGCCACGGTCGTCGACCCCGAGGGGGGCAGACCACCGGTGGAGCTTTCATAATTCATGATGGCCAGACCCAGTTGCTTGAGGTTATTGACGCACTGGGAACGGCGGGCTGCTTCCCTCGCGGCCTGGACGGCAGGAAGGAGCAGGGCGATTAGGACGGCGATAATCGCGATGACGACCAACAATTCGATCAGTGTGAAGCCGCGTCGGACGACTTGCATGATGACCTACCTCCGTTGGTTCGGGGAGAGGGGAAGGACTTTTTCAGCGAATATGAATCCAGGGCTGAATCATGGACTGCCGGAGGAACGGACTACGGGGCCTTGCGGGATACGGGTTGCGCCGGCGGTTGCGCCTCTTCGGAATTAGCCTGGGTGCCGGGAGGTGTGGTGCCGGGATACTTCGCGAATTCATCCTCATTGCCGCTCGTTCCCCCGCAACCCCAGCCTGTGCTCAGGCTGAGGACGAGCAACGACCAACCAATGGGCTTGGTAAATCGAAACATCGTTATGATTCCTGGAAAATGACGTTTCGAGGATGGTGCCTTGATTAAGACGGGAGGGCGACTCACTCTGAAGACATCACCCAATCTCACATCCTCTAACACGCCGATCGTATCGGGGGCGAATTCATAATTCTATAGAGCACTCGCCGATTCTACAGGATATTGTCTGGTGGCCGTCTTCGAGGACGTGTTATGCTGAGGTTCTCCCCTCTTTTTTTTTGATTGGAACCGAAGGCCTGATGAATCTTGATTGATCGGCCGCGAGTTCGTGGCGTCATCTTCGGTCGCCCTTAGGGTATGATAAGAGGGCGTGGCTCCTCGTTTTCCTTCAGACCCGGTTGTTGCTTAGACTCATGTCGACACCCGATGGGAACAAGTCGTTGAAGTGCGATCACGGCCTGCGACGCCGGGTGATCGTGCAGTCGTTATTGGTTGAGGTGTTTCAGGGGCGGCTCCGCGCAGGGCAGCACCTGGTCACTCAGGAACTGGCCGATCGCTTTGGGGTCAGCCCCACGCCGATACGCGAGGCCCTGGTCGCACTCGAGGGAATTGGCATCGTCGACCTGCTCCCCAACCGGGGGGCGGTGATCCGCCGGGTCACGATGGAGGAAGTGGGGGAGATCTGCCAGGTCCGCCGGGTTCTGGAATGCGAGGCCACGCGAAGCGCCTGTGGCTGGATCGCTCCCGCCGACCTGCGGGCCCTTGCCGCCGCTCTCAAGGATCTGCTGGTCAAGGCGAAGTCGCCGGGCCCTGGCTTCCTCGACGAGGCGGGGGCCGTCGACAGCCGGTTGCACGACCTGATCGCCTCGTCGTGTCGCAACGGCTTCTTGGCCCACGAGCTGGGGCGGTTGAAAATCCTCTTCCGCGCCTTCCGCGACGTGACTTACGCGCGTGACGAGTCGCGCTTTAGCTCGGGCCGGTTTGAAGCCGAGGCTCACGAGCACCTGGCGATCGTCGAGGCGCTTCTGGCCGAGGATCGCAAGGCCTCGGTCCGGGCGATGTCACGCCACATCCGGATGTCGGTCGAGAACTGGAGCCGCACGCTCCCCGATGTCGGCAACGCGGGACCGACCGCCACGACGGCCGAGCCGGTCAAGTCGCGATCCAAGCGGCGCGCCTGACTTGAACCAGGTGCTCAGTTCAACGCCCTGCCGTCGGAGCCGCCGCGCCCTGGGGGTTGGCGGCGTGGTGAGGCCCACTGCTCGGGGCAGGCATGGTTAGCAAGGCGGCCACCAGGAGGAGCACCACCAGCGCGCCAATCCCCCAGAGCATGGCCTTTTGGGGGCTCGTCAGGGGGGTGGCCTCGGTCATCGCAAGGTAGTCGGCGAACGGTTTCCGGGGGCCGAAATCCTGTTCTTCTTCAAAGATCTCGCGCTTTCGCGCCTTGATCGATTGTTCCTGCTCGCGGGGGGCTTGGGGGGCCATCAGGCCTCCTTTGCGGTGAAGCGGTTCGGGTTCAAGGCGACTAAGCACCTGGACCTGGTTTTTCTTTGCATTGAATCATGTGCAAGCCCTGGGTGCCACGGGTTGTATCCAACCCGTGAGCCAAAAACCGGGGCTATCGTTCACGGGTTGAGTACAACCCGTGGCACCCAACAGCGATTGTATCACCGCGGTCGCCCATCAGATCAATCAAAGAAAAACGAGACCAACGGCTTCGCTAGGGACGAGCCACGAACGACCAATCCCAGCTTCTGGGGTGATCGGCAAAATCCGCGCCGCCAGCCATGCTTTCGTCCCACGGGTAAAGGACCTGGCCGAGCTCGACCGACGCAAATCCCGCCTTGGCCATGCGATGCCGGATCTCGAACGGCTGCCAGAACTTCTGCCGTAGGCCGAGGAACTGGAACCGGCCGAAGGCGAACTCGTAATACTGGTGCTCAGCGTGGAACGCGGCGGATCGCTCGGCCTCTTCGATCTCGAGACCGCGGTCGAGAGCCTGATCCATCAGCAACATGGTATGATAATGGATCGCGTCCATCGACGGGAGTACGCCGAGGAACTGGCCGCCCGGCCGGAGGCTGGCGCGGATGGCGCGGAGGGTTCGGTCGATCTCCCGGACGTCGGGCATGACCAGCGAGTTGATCGCGACCACCACGTCAAACTGCCCGGCGAAGTCGTCGAGGTCGTGCATCGCCCGGGTCTCGAACGTCACCGAGTCGGCGTCGGCATGGCCTTCAACCCGAGTTCGCGCTCGGGCGATCATGGCGGGGGCGAAGTCGAGCGCAACCACTCGGCCGAACCGGCCGACCAACCGGGGTAAGAGCGGGCCGGTCCCACAACCGAGATCTGCGATCGTCCGTGACTGGGGCTTGGGCACTGCGTCCAGGGCGGCCCAGATCGGGTTCTCGACCGACGGGTCGAGCGCATCGAGAAACAATTCGTCATACTTCGCCGCGTGGCGGCTCCACTGGCGATCCTGATCCTGAGTATTTTGCACGGGACAGAGAGTTCTCCGAGGGAGCGAGAGGCCGACTGATCGGGCTTGGCCCCCTGGGGTTTGATGAGACTTCGATTAGAGAGAGGGCTTGGTTCGCGGCGGATTCGGGACAAAGCGGACGACGTCGATTGCGACCGGCAGCGTTGCGCCGACGATGTCTCGGCGATAGCTCTGGGGGTAACCGTACTTGGGGTCAGGGGTAAACAGGAGCACAGCCTTGGATCCTTTCGCCTGCCCGAACGGCCGGTCGGTTCCGAGTTGGGCAAGCTCCTCGGCCATCGTCAGGAAGAGGCCGTCGACCCCAAAATACTCGGGCTTCCCGGGATGGAGTTCGACGGTTCGGCCCTCGGGGAGCACCTGCTCGAGACTCCGGACTCGTCCATTGCGTACGGTGACGCGGTAGTAGGCGTTATTTGTTCCCGAGCTGGTCCAGTCGAGGTCGTAATCGTCGATTTGAGCCCGCGCCCAGACCTTTCGCGCCTTGGCAATCGACTGCTTTGTGACGGCTTCGCCACCGCTGCAACCCGCCAGGGCGAGCAGGGGAATCAGCCAGAGAAGTCGTGTCGATCGCGGGAGTCGGGTCATGGTCGCCATACCGTTGTATTGTAGTCGGAACCTCGGGGGGCCGCACCAGGCCAGATCGGGTCGTTGCGCTGGTCAACCTCCGGATTTCGGTCAGCGTCTCGGGAGTCGACCGAGGAATTTGCGATAAGCGGCCAGCGCGGGGTGACTCGCGACCAGGGGCGTCTCGCGGAGCGAGACATCCAAGGCCAGCGCGTGGGCCAGGGCGTGGGGGATCTCGGCCGGAGAGCGGCGGCGATCGGCGGGCTCGTCGTCGAGGTGGAACGACCAGGCGAGGGTGTCGAGCTGCCAACGGAGCGGTCCGGCCGGGAAATTTGCCGGCAACACGCGATCCGGTGCGAACCGGCGCACCCGCGCGTGCCACTCCCGTGCCAGGCTTCGATCGCGGCTCGAACCCAGACCGGCCTCGTCCTCGAGCTCGGCCAATTCGGCCGCCGTCAGCCAAGGGCCTCGATAACGCAAGCGAGTGGCCAGTGTCATCATCAAGGCGGCCGGATCTTCCTGGGCGAGATCTCCGGCGATCCTCAGGCCGAACGGCTCGATCAGGTTGACCAACCCCTCAGTCACTCGACGCTTCTCCTCAGCGTCCGCGATTTCGGATGGATAGGCCGAAGCGTCCGGATGGGGACGGTCGAGCGAGGTGGCGATCTTCTCCGGGAGAAGAGCGGGAGGGGGCTTGTCGTTGCCCGGGCGGAGGACGATTCCCAGCGCCGCGCCCAGCAGAAGGGCGGACAGCCCGAGGATCGGCATCGCGCGTTGGAGAACGGTTTTCCACCAACGCCCGGTTCGAGGCACGGTTGGCTCGAGCGTTGGCCTGCCTGGGCTGGCGTCGACCTGGGGCAGGTCGACGTAGGAACCGTCGAACTCGATCCCGGCCAGGCGGGGCAGGGCGACGAGGTCGAAGTGATTGCCGTTGCCGAACGCCCAGGTGGCCACCGAGGCGCGGCCGCGGATCGAGAGTGGCAGCAGGCTCCAGACCTGCCGGGCCAGCGCGTCAATCGGGGCGTTGGCCTGGATCGCCACTCGCCTACCCCGTCCCAGGGTCGCGGCGATCGACTCGGCCTGGTTGCCCACCGGTGGCAGCGAAGGTTCAGCCGGTTCCACCGCCCAGACGCCGGTGGGGAGCGTCTCGGTCTCGGCGGTCCAGTCCTTCCTCAGGAGGGGGGCGAAATCGAACGGATTCCCGCCCGCCTGGCGATAGTCGCGCGGGTCGAGGAAGAGGGCGTGGAATGCCAGAGCGCCCGGTCGGCCACGGTCGTCTTCCCCCTGGGGGCTGACGCCCACGATCAGCCAGGGGCCGGCTTCGAGCTTGAGTGCGAACAAGGCCGAGGCTTCGGCTGCCCCGGCAGGGCGCTCGCCGAATTGCTGGCAGGCCGCGCGGAGGCCAACCAGCCACTCGGGCCGGCAGCCCGGCGAGTGCGCCAGGATGGAATAGCCACGGTCCCAGAACGGAAAGCTCCCGTAGACCGCCTGCTCGTAACGGATTTCAACGGGTCTGGCCATCAGATTCGCGATTGTCGGCTCGCTCTCAACACAAGCAGGAAATGGGGATATTGATTCTTATGGATCAGGAAGAAATCTGCCCTGCAAGAGCGCAGTCGAGGCGGAAACCGCTCTAATCGGGCTTGCTCAATCGGGGCATCTGGAAGTTCGAGGCGAAGACGAGGCTGGTTTTGCCCCCCTTGGCCGGCTTGAGGGGGCCCGAAAGGTTGCGGATCGCGAGGGGGTCTCCCTTGCGGCTGTTGAGTGTGAAGACGATCGAGTCGGACCAGTCGTAGTCGATGATCCGGACGGTGACCGGGTCTCCCAGCTTCCAGCGGATCGGACGAGAGAAGGTGTAGTCCCAGATCGGCCGGTGGCTGTTGCGGACGACCGGCGAGGGGCCGTAGGTGACGCCGGCGACCTCGATGACGACCCCGAGGTCGGGGCCGCCGCCGAGATATTTGCCGACGTCCGGCTCGACCTCGCCTCGGCGCAGGGTGACGCGGTATTCGCCCGGGACCGAGACCTTGTCCCACCAGGCGAGGTACTGGCGCGCGTCGGTCGCGTAGCGCCCCTCGCGATGGTCGCGCAGGTAGTTGCGGAGCCGGCGGGCGACCTCGGCCACGTCGTCCGGGTGGGCGAGCAGGTGGTCATAGGCCTGGCGGTAGGTGTAGGTGTCCCACTCGCGGAGGACCCGGTCGCGCGCTTCGGTTGCCTCACTGATGTACCGGCCGCCGGCCTGATGCGCTTTGAGGTAATCCTGGTAGCGCTCGATTCGCGTCGCGAAGTTGGTTGGGTACTGTTGGGAATATTGCCGGGCCCGCTCGATGTCGCGGTCATCGAGCCGGGCCACGTAGCCGTCCAGGCGGCGCTCGACCTCGTTCCGCCACTCGCTCCGGGGGTGGTCGGCCAGGAACTGGCGGGCGCGGTCGATCAGGTCGTGGAAGTCGGCGTTGGGAAGGGTTTCGGCTCGGGCCAGCTCGTCGACGAAATGGCGGTCGGCCGCCGATTCCCGCGCGGTCATGCGCGCCTTGAGGGCGTCGGCCAGGGCAAGGGCTTCCTCGCGGTGGGGGGTATCGGCGAAGTCGCGAAGGAAGGTGCGGAGCGCGGTCAGGGGCTTCTCCAGTTCGTCCCCCGGCGCGAGCGCTTCGGCCCTGACCTCATTCCAGAGCCGGTTGTGCCGGACCTGGTCCTGGGCGTCCTCCACCTTGCGGATGGCCGAAACAAGCTGCGGGGCTCGCTCCTTGACGCTGGCCAACGTGTCGCGAAGCTCGGGGCCGTCGGTGCCGAGCGCGACCTGGACCTCGGCCGCCTTGACGGTCCACTCGGCCTCTTTGAGCCGGGCCCGGCGATCCAGGGCGGGCCAGATCCAGGGGAGCGTCGGGTGCCAGGCGAGGAGCTCGGTCCAGCGGCGGGCCACCGCAGGCGCGGGCTGACTGCGTTCGAAGGCCAGGGCGTTGCGGAATCCGAACGCATCGTACCCGGCCAGGGCGATGGCCCCGATCGCCGCAGCGGCCGTCGCCCGCAAGGCGAGCCGGCGGAACCAGCGGCGGCGGAGCGTTTTGAGCCGGGCCCGGAACCCGGCCGCGCTGCTCGATTTGGGATAGCGCCGGCCGAAGGCGTCCACGCACCGGGCGAGCCGAGGCAGGTCGTCGGGGACGAGGTCCCAGAGCCATTCGAGCTGCTCGCGGTCGACGGCTTCAAGCTGCTCGGCGAGCCAGCCGAGGGGACGCTCGAGACCGAGCGGATGAAGCTCGGCCGGCGGCCTTCCCCCTTCGGCACCTCGGCCGTAAGAGCTGACCGCGAAGATCGCCCCCCCAGGCGCGTGCTGCGCCAGGGCATGCCGGGTCATCCCGTATCGCGCCTCGACGAGTCGCTCGACCCCCCAGGTCGTGGGGTCGTCGCTCGAGCCCGGACCGTGTGGTTCCCCTTGTCCCCCCTGGACGCTCGCCAGGACCCGGTCGAATTTGGTGAGCAAGAGGGCGACCGGGCGCCCTGTGGTCCCGTCCTCGGAGCGGTCGATGTACCGCTCCAGTAGGTTCTCGATCTCCTGCTGCCTTCGTCGCCGCTCGGCAGGGCTGGCTGGTCCGTCAGGGTCGAGGCAGAGCAGGACGGCGTCGCAGTCGGCAAAAAAAGCCTGGATCGGCTCGTCGGAGCCGAGCGTGACGTGCTCCCCTTGGTAGTCCTTGACGATCAGGTCGAACCGGGCCGCCCCCTGGTAGAGGTGCAACCGCAGCTCGGTTTCGGCCAAGGTTCCCGCCGGCGGTTCGCCCGACTCGATCTGGCCGATCTTCTCGGCCAGATACTCCGCGCTCGCCGGGTTGGCCGCCGCCATCCGCAAGCCCGGCACCTGCCCGGTCGAGGCCTGGCGATAAAACATCGCCAAGAGCGTCGTCTTGCCCACGTTCCGGTGGCCGAACAAGCCGATCCGCTTCGGACCGGTCAGCCGACGTTCCAGGGCATCAAGATGAGTCTTGCGACGGTTCGCCATGGTTCCCTTACCCTCTAATCCGTTCGCCGCTCGCTCCGCCAGCCAAGATTTACACAGACAGACGATGTCTCACTTTGTCTCAACGTAGAGCGTTCGCTTCAAGAGCCGCCTCTCTTCGGGTCATTCCCCCTTCAAGGATTTGCGCGAGACCGATGGTCGTCAATTGTTTGACGGCGGGGGGGGGATCCGGTTTCCAGCGGAAGGCGAGATCGCGGAGCCAGGTCTCAACCAAAGCCACGAGGTAGCCTTGATAGATGCGTTTCGTCCCGAACTCACGGTCGTAGTGACGGAGCGTTTCCACGGTGTTCAATCGGCAAACCATCTTCGGTTCGCCGTCGGGCTCGTATTCGGCAATCTGGATTTGTTCGGGGTCGACGTACATGCCGAAGCGAATCGATGGGCAAGCCTCTTTTGACTCTTTGAGGATCTGGGAGACGAGTTCCTCGCGCAACGAGAGACCTTTGACGACGACAGGAAGGACGTCGCGTTCACTGGTATCTTCAGCGACGATGTCGGCGATCATTGGGCGGGGCTCCTTCACCTTTTTCTCTCGGGCGGACACTCACGCCGTTTTTGCGGACCGCGTCCGATTCAGCACGAAGCGGATCGGCCAGGTCAAGGGACGGAATAGCCAGCGGATCGGCAGACCGAGGATCACCATCACGGCCAGGACGACGACCAGGCCGGCGACCGCCATACCGAACTGGCGGAGCAGGGGGGCGTCGAGGCCATAGGTGGCGAGTGCCTGGCCGAGTGACGACTCGAGGCCTCGGGCCGCTCCACCTCCCACGGCGCTGGCGAGCTGGACGCCCGCCTTGGCGAACTCGCGGACGGCGAACTCGGTGGCGCGGCCGGTGTAGTCGACGAACTTATCAGGGTCGGCGAGGAAGGCACCCAGGATTCCTGCCGCGAGGAGCTTTTTCTTGTGGGGCAGGACCGTGTCGGTGAAGAAGGTCCATCCGCCCCGGCCGGTTTTCCGAAGGACGCCCAGGCTCTCCGGCCCCTCCTTGACGAGCACTTCGGCGACGTCGTCCCCATAGACGCGGACAGCGGAGAGGCCCTCGGTGCCGAGGCGGCGGATCATCGTTTCGGCCTGGTCGGGGTAACGGCGGGCGAGCCGTTGGGCGGTCTCACCCATCTCGACCACCAGTCGCTTCTCGGCCGGGGCGAGTGCGGAGAAGGTGCGGGCGGCCTCGGGGTCGTGCGGCAGGAGCCGGGTGAACTTGGTGCGGAGTAAGGCTTCGGAGGGTTGGTCAACCCGCCGGCCGACCCGGGCGAGGTCGTCGTACCGCCGGGCCACGATCTCGAGTCCCTCGTCGGCCTCGTGGGCGAACAGACGCCCCACGCTCCGGGTCGCGGTCGCTTCGGTCCCCGCGGCGACCCGACCACCGGCCTTCGCTTCGAGCACGACCTCCTGGACGACCTCGTCGAGCCAGGAAAGTTTGCCCGCATGCGCGGATGAGAGGGGGGCTAATGCCGCCACGAGCGAAATTACAACGAATGCCAGCGAGGGCATCGTTGGTCTGTGACGTTTGCGGGAGAGAGACATCGTGAAAGTCCTCTATCTTCGGCCGTGCAGGGAGGCGCCCCGCCGCGGTTCACCAGTATCATTCGTATTTCGGAGCGAACTTATTCGACGAGACCGGGGAATCGGATCGGCTGTTGCGATCGATCGAGTCTGCCGTGGCCAGTTGCGTGGGGGAGGCTCTTGGGAGAGGTGTCGAAGCGCAAGTGGCTGGAAAAACTAAGTTTAGGGGGGTCCTTCCCCTCTCTTACCCGCGTTGGACCGCCCTTCAACAATCGCCGGTCTCGATCTTCGAGTCCCGGCGACTCTGATCTCATCCCCGTCTTTCTCAAATGGTGGGGATTGACCCACTCGACGAAGATCCTCGCCGCGCAAAACAGTTCAGCGCTCTATTATACCGCATGAGTGTCTGACCGGCCACTTGAGCTGTGTTGCGCGGCTTCGTTTGGGGGGAGCTGGTGTTAGTGTCTGTCTCAGAAGGTCAGGCTTCACCGGGAAAAGAAGGACGCTGGGGTGCCACGGGTTCCGTACTCGGACCCCGTGCGCCCCGGCCAAGGAATTCCCGCACGGGGTCCGAGTACGGAACCCGTGGCACCCGAAAGATTATCGAAAAACACCGATAGGATTCGCCTTCTTAGGACAGACTCTTACTCGACAGTGGAGTAGCGATCGACACGGACCCTCGCCGTGATGGCGTGGGCGAGCATTCGCTCGATCTCGCACTGGCGCTCGGTCACGGCCCCCACCTCGCGGCTTGCCTCGGGGGTCATCCGCTGATACGTGCAGGTTTTGAGGAACTTGCCGACCCAGACCCCGCCGGTGTAGCGCGCGGCCCGGCTTGTGGGCAGGATGTGGTTGGTGCCGATCGACTTGTCGCCGTAGGCGACGGTCGTCTCTTCGCCGATGAACAAGGAGCCGTAGTTGGAGAGATTCGCGAGCGCGTACGTGGGATCTTCCAGGTGAAGCTCGAGGTGTTCGGGGGCGTAGTCGTCGCTCAGGGCGACCGCTTCGGCCGGGCTGTCGGCCACGGTGACGATCCCGTTGTCACGCCAGGAGAGGGCGGCGATCTCGCGGGTCGGCAGGACGGCGAGCTGCTTCTCAACCTCGGCGATGGTCTTCTGGGCGAAGTCTTCGCTCATGCAGATCAAGTAGATGCCGCTGTTGGGGTCGTGCTCGGCTTGACCCAGGAGGTCGCAGGCGACCAGGGCCGGGTCGGCCGCGTCATCGGCGATGATCGCGATCTCGGTCGGGCCGGCGAGCAGGTCGATCCCGCAACGGCCGAATAATTGCCGCTTCGCCTCGGCGACGAATCGGTTCCCTGCGCCGACGAGCATGTCCACCGGTTCGACCCCGCCGAGGCCGAACGCCATCATCGCCAGGGCGGGAACACCTCCAAGAATGAAGATCCGATCCGCCCCCGCCTTTTTCATGGCGTTGATCGTTGCGGGATAGTATCCCTCCCCTTTGACCGGGGGCGTGCACGCGACCACCGTTTTGACCCCCGCGACCTTCGCCGGGATGATGCTCATCTGGGCGGAGCCGAACATCGGGTAGCGCCCCCCCGGGATGTAGCTCCCCACCGAGTTGACCGGGATGTGCCGGTGTCCCAGGATCACGCCCGGCCGGATCTCGACCTCGAGCGGGAGCAGCGTCGCGAGCTGCGCCTGGGCGAACTTGCGGACGTTCCCTTGGCAATAGTCGGTGTCTTCAATCAATGGCTTGGGCAATTTCGCGAGGATCGACTCGACTTCGCGATCGTCTAGCTCGAACTGATCCGGGTTCCAGTCGTCGAATCGCTGACTGTACTTACGGACCGAGTCCATACCGCCGCGCTCGAGGTCGATCAGCATCTCGGAGACGACTTTCGCGGTCTCCTGATCGTTCTCGAAGAGTCGGTGCCCGCCGTTCTTGATCACCTTCATCGGCAAACTCACTCCCCGCGTCGCGTCTTTGATTTGAAGGTCAGAGGACCCCGAACTCGTCGAAGACCTCACGCAGGCTGCGCCCGTTGAGCAGCTCGCGACGCGACTCATTCTCCTTGCCGATCTTGTCGGCCGCCAGCCTGATCACCTCGTCTTCGATCGGGCGCGGGATGACGACGACGCCGTCGAAGTCGGCGAAGACGAGCTCCCCAGGATTGATGAGCACGTCGCCGCACCGTACGGGGACGTCGTAGGCCATCACCCGGCCGCGCCCTTTGCTGTCGACGGGCCGGATCCCGGCATGGAAGACAGGGAACTTCATGGCGATGATCTGCCGGCAGTCGCGGATCAGGCTGTCGCAGATGCAACCGGCGACCCCTTGGCGCTTGGCCAGGGTGCTCATCAACTCGCCCCAGGGGGCGTTCGTGCCACCGGGGTCGGTCGAATGGACGACGACGTCCCCCGGCTTGAGCGAATCCATCGCGTCGATCTCGAGACCATACGGGTCGTCCTCGACCACGTAGTCGGTCTCCATCCAGCGAAAAGTCCGGGCGCGGCCGACGATGACGGCGTTGTCGGGATCGAGCGGCCGGAGCCGCTGGTGCATCGCCTGGCGCCGATACCCGAGGTCATCGAGAATGTCGCAGACGGCCGCGACGTGGAGGGTATTCCGAATCCAATCCATGCGTTTTGCGTCATTGGTCTCAGGCTGCATGCGTCCTCCGCTGTTACCTTTCAACAGTTTCTCAGCCGTCTCGGCTCGTCAATGATTCCAGCAACGGCGGTTGGGGGGTGGCCAGGCTTACTTTTTCTTGCCGGTCGCTTTGATGTCGAAGTCGAAGACCTCACCCTTGCTGGACACCTCTCGGTCGAACGAGCTGCTGACATTAAATGATGCGGTCGCTCGGCCGCCATTTTTTGCTTTTTGGCTAATCAGGGCCTCTTGCTTTGCCATTGCGGCCAGCACCGGATCGTCTTTGTACTCCTCGGGGATTTTCAGGGCGGCCGGATCGACCGTCTTTGCCACGAAGACCTGATAGGTTCCGGGAGCAACCCCCGACCGGCCACGGTACATCAATTTGTAATTGCCTTCTTGTCCCGTGACGTCGACGCCCGGAGTGTTCGGTTTGTTCGCTTCGCTGGGAGTGAAAAGCACCTTCGCTCCCTCAAGCGGCTTGCCGTCCAGGGTCACATGGCCGCTGACCTGGACAAGCCTGTAGGAGTCGGTCTCGTCTCCCGTGCCGCATCCGGCCAGGAGTGCGGTTGCCAGGGCGATGGTTGAAGCGGGGCGGGCCATCGTCAGAGTTCTCCTCAAATCGATGTGGCTTTGGCGTGAACCAGACGACCGAGGATTCGGCGGATCCGGAGTGCTCCGCCGAATCAGAATTTCAAGCTACAGCGGTTTGCCGTTGGATGGCACTTGGGCTTGGGTCGCGGGCATCTCGCCTTCGACCTGTCGGGAATCAGGCCAATGTAAGGCCGTTCCGGATCGACCGATTTCTGGAAGCCCTGAAGGGGCGACCGTCAATAGCCAGGGGCGCAAGCCCCTGGATGTAATTTAAACAAGAATATCATCATTATTCTTGGAGCCCCGAAGGGGCGGCCGTCAATAGCCAGGGGCGCAAGCCCCTGGATGTAATTTAAACAAGAACATCATTATTATTCTTGGAGCCCCGAAGGGGCGGCCGTCAATAGCCAGGGGCGCAAGCCCCTGGATGTAATTTAAACAAGAACATCATTATTGTTCCTCCACTCTCCCCGCCCCGGCTGGCGGGCCAATGGCCCGCCAGCCGGGGCGGGGAGAGTGGAGCATGGCCTCGAGAAATTCCCCAGGGCTTGCACCCTGGGCTAGAAACGGTCGCCCCTCCGGGGCTAGAAAATGTCGTCATGCTGCTGATGCGTGTGTGGGCCACTCCACGACAAGGCGGAACAGACGTAACTCGTCGGTAAACCGCTGTATTCCGGAAAGTTAATAAGAATCAGCGCTGAGGATTTCACCGCCGTGAATCGTGTTGAGCGCCCACCACGTATTGCCGCTAATGCTGTTCTTGATGAAATGGACGCTGCCGTCGGCGAAAACCAGGTTGAGGCCGCCGGGATGCTTGCTGCCCATGATATTGGCATACGGGAGTTTGTTATTGCCGCATGGGCCGCCGCACTGAGTGCTATTGGGGAACGCGTTGGGCAAGGTCGTCGTGTAGTCGCGCCACTCCGGCCCCAGGCCGAGACTGGCGGCGATCGACGTGATGAGCGGGGGCGGCGGATAGACGTTCCCGTTGGTGGACGTGTGCACTCCCGACCCCCAGTAAGGGCCCCAGACCGAGGCCAGATGGATTTGGGGAGACTCCCCGACCATGGCCGTATTGCTCAGGCCGTCGCTGATCTCGCTCAACTTCGTCGACATGTCCGTGATAAATGCACCTCGGGTCGACTGGACGTAGTCGGGCAGTGACCCTCCCCAGGCGTAAGGGCCGTAATACTCCATCCAGAGCGTGGAGCAGAAGAAGTAGTTGCTCCGCCGCGCCTGGGTGCGGGCGTAAGGCCCGTTGCCCGCTTCGTTCTGGATGTCGGGAGGTTGGTCGGAGGGGCAAGCATAGACGGAGACAAGCGCGGAGACGACGGTCGAGTTAACAATCGGGTTGCCAATCACGTTGTTGTTGGGGCCGTTGACCGAACTGCTCGACGCTTGGCTGAAGTTGTAGGCGCTGGAGAGGGTGGTCTGCTCCAGGAAGCTCAGGATCATGGTGAACCCCGTGGTGTTCAGGACCCCATTGATCCCGCCGTTGTTGCCGATGCCCGACCCCGAGAAGATCTTGGGAGGCGGAAAGCCGCCGTTGGTGCTCTCGTAATTCATGAGCGCCAGGCCGATCTGCTTCAAATTGTTGACGCATTGGCTGCGTCGGGCCGCCTCGCGCGCCTGCTGCACCGCCGGCAGCAAGAGAGCAATCAGCACGGCAATGATCGCGATCACGACCAGTAACTCAATGAGCGTGAATCCGCGCCTCGAACCACTGCGAGCGTGGGTCTTCATGATATGTCCCCGACGACAGAGAAAGGAAAATCGCCATGAATCAACGACCTGACTCTGAGAATTTCGTCATCGCGAACCGGTGAACTGGTTCGCGATCCGGCGCCGCGGGAGAGGTGGCTGGGAGATGGAACGCCACATGCGGTACGCCGAGCTGGAACGCTTGATCGAGAGTATATTTCAGTTTTGGAATTAATGTCAACGGCTCTGAAACAAATCTTCACGGTTTTCAATCGCGAGGATCGGCCTCATTTGGGAATAGTTTCAACGCAATGAATGGACAATTTGCGAGGAGCCCCTTGCTCGACGGCGGCAGGGTGGATATATTCCAATCTTGGAAGTAAATGGCCCGAGTCTCCCCGTGGCGTTTTTTGTGGAAGAGTTTCGTGTCAAACGTGAACGCAGTAAAATGCAGAGTTGATGATGCGTTTGCGGTGGTTTGAGCGGAAACGACATTTTAGGGGGAGGAGTGGACCTCGATGGGGCGAGCGAAGGATTTAGATGTGGAGCCATCGAAGGAGCCGGGGCTCGCCTGGTTTCCCAATGGGAATCAGATCACGAAGCCGGCGTACAATCGGTTGCTCGTCTGTGCCTCACTGTTTCACGAAGGGGCGGAGTCGCGCGTGGGGCTGCACCGGCGGACGGGCTTGCCGCTGTCGCGGTTGTCGGATATCTGCGGCGACCTGCTCCGGGACGGCTTGATCCGGGAGAGCGTGGTGACGCCTGCGGGGGGGACGGGGCAGGGGCGTCCGCAGACGCTTCTGGAGATCGACCTCCGAGGGTTAGGGGTGGCTTGCGTGCGTTACGACCGCAACCATGTGGTCTCGGCCGTGGCTGATCTCGCGGGCACCGTGCGCTGGCAGCGGCGGTGGGACGGCCCGTTCAGTGACGACGCCGATCGGCTCTTGCGGCGGATTACCGATGCGTTGGGGCGTGCCGTGGCGGCCGCTCCCAAGGCGGGCGTCCGGATCGTGGCCGCCGGCGCGGCCGATCCGGGCACGGTCAACATCGCGTCGGGGCGTGCCGTCCGCGCGGTGAACGTCCCGGGATGGCAGAACATTCCGGTCGTCGAGCGGCTGAGCGGGGCGACCGGCCTGCCTGTCGTCATCGAACGCGGCGACGGCTGGCAGGCTTTGGGGGAAGTTGCCTTTGGCGCGGGGCGAGGCTCGGCGCATGCGGTCTTCGTCACCCTCCTCGACGGGATCGGCGGCGGTATCGTTGAGAACGGCCAACTGCTGACGGGACGCGACGGTTCCGCCGGTGAAATCGGTCACACTCGCGTCTCCGAGGCAGGGCCGCCTTGTGGCTGTGGCGGTGTCGGCTGCCTGGAAGCTCACCTGGCCCCCGCGCGGCTGGCGGCCCTTTGGCGCGGTGGCACTTCCGACTCCGACCGACCGCCCCTTTCCTTCGGCGAGGCGCCGGATGACGAATTCGCCCGGATGCTCCGGGCCGCCCGCGAAGGAGATGGCCGCGCTCGCGAGATCCTGGCCGACGCCGGACTCGCCCTGGCCCGTGGCCTGGGCAACGTCGTGAGCCTGCTCAATCCCGAGCGGATCATCCTTGGCGGCCGGTTCGTCGAGGCCGGCGACCTCCTGCTGGAGCCTTTGAAGCAGGCCCTACCGCGCTACACCTTGCGTGAATTGCTTCAGGGTATTGAGGTCCGCTTGGCCGAGGTGGGAGAATCGTCGACCTTCCTCGGGATCGCCGCCTATGTCCGGGAGCGACTCTTCGCGTATCCGTCGGTCGGGGCCCGGTTCGAGGGGAACGGGACGAAAACGCCGTCTCTCATGGAATCGGAAACCAAATCATGAGCTTGCTTGTTCGTCGGATCACCGCCAAGGTTGTTGATCATCCCGTGCGCTCGCAAGGGGCGATCATCTCCTTTCTCGGACGGCACGAAGCCTCGCACTACGTCACCCTGACCGTCACCGGAGAGGACGGCCAGCACGGCTACGCCGAAGCGGCGACCGCCCCGATCTGGAGCGGCGAGGCAGCCGAGACTGCGGTCTGGATGCTCGAAAACTACATCGCCCCTCAACTCGTCGGCGCCCGGTTCGACCATCCGTCCGAGGCGGTCGCGATCCTCGATCGCAGCCTGCACGGCAACTCGTTCATCAAGTCGGCCGTGGATATCGCCCTCTGGGATCTCTGGGCACGCTCCCAGGGGGTCTCGGTCGCGAGCCTGGTCGCCGACCGTGAGCCGGTCAAGCGGATCCCGACCCGGGTCAGCATCGGCTGTTACCCGCCGGAAGAAACAGTGCAGCTCGCCGTCGAGTTCTGGGAGGCGGGGGTCCGCACCCTCAAGTTCAAGACGGGTAAGCCTGGCATCGACGACGTGGCCCGGCTGCGGGCGGTCCGGGATCGGCTCGGTTCCGAGCCTGTTTTCACCATCGACTATAACGGGGCGCACGCGACCGCTGACGAGGCGGTCTGCTCGATCGAGTCGCTGGCGCCGTTCAAGCTCTCGCTCGCCGAGCAGCCCACGCCACGGGACCGGATCGGCCTGTTGGCCGAGGTCCGCAAGCGCGTCTCGGTGCCGATTCTCGCCGATGAGGCGGTCTTCACCCCCGACCACCTCAAGGAAGCGCTCGACCGCGACGCTTTCGACGTCCTCTCGATCTATCCGGGCAAGAACGGTGGATTTACCCACTCGCTCGCGATGGCGAAGCAGGTTCAGGCGGCGGGAAAGGCTTGCGCGATCGGTTCGAATCTCGAGACCGACCTGGGCCAGGCGGCGATGGCCTGCCTCGCCTCCAGCCTGACCGTCTTCCCGGTCGAGCAGTACGCCTGCGACCTGATGGCCGCCTTGTTCTACGACGCGTCGTCGGTCACTCCGCCCATTGCGTTTCGCGACGGGCGCGTGGACGTTCCGACAGGACATGGATTCGGAGTGGTGCCGTATGGCCGAACTGTTCCCGGTGATTGATGCCCATGCGATGCTGGGCCGCGAAACCTACCTCGCCCTGGAACCGGGCGAGTTGCTCCGGCGGATGGATGCCGCCGGGGTTGCCACGGCCGTCGCCCGCCCCATGGGGGCGGGCCTGGTCGTCGACCATCAGGCCGGCAATGACCTGGTCTTGAAGGCGGGCCCGAGGATTCGAGGCCTGGCGACGGCCAATCCCTGGTGGGGCATAAAGGCGCTCGACGAACTGGCCAGGGCCCGCGACCTGGGTGCGGTCGGGCTCTTCCTCGACCCGGCCCGCCAAGGCTTTTTTCCCACCGAGGACGTGGCCCTTCCCCTCTTCGAACGGGCGGCGAACTATCGCTGGCCCGTGATGGTCCGCACCGGACTCTATACGTTTGCCGATATCCTCGCGCTGGTCGAGGTCGCCCGGAAGTTCCCCGAAACGGCATTCATCGCCGGCTTCGGCGGTTATGCCGACATGTGGTTCGAGCTTCCGGAATCGTTCAGGACGATTGCAAACTTGTATCTCGACGCCTCGATGATGTGGGGCGACGCGATCCGTGAGATCGTCAAAACGTATAGCGCTTCGCGGGTCCTGTTCGGTGGCGCCGAGCCTCGGAACCGGTACGCCGTGAACTTGCGGACCTTGGAGCGGCTCGAGCTCGACGAACCCGCGATGCGGGCGATCCTGCACGATAACGCGGTTCGGATCTTTGGTCTTTAGGCGAGGGGACGGCCTCCATGCGGATCATCGATTTTCACGCCCACCTCGACGGCTATTGGCTCGACAAGCCCCTCCCGACGGCGGCCGACCTGGTCGCGACCCTCGACCGTTGCGACGTCGAGGCCGCCTGCGTCTACACGGTCATGGGTTTTTATGGCGACTGCCCACGGCACAACGAGGCGCTGGCGGAGCGTTGCCTGAGCCAGCCGGGCCGGCTCATCCCGTTCGTGACGGTCGACCCGAAACTCGGGCCGGCCGCAGTGGACGAGCTCGAACGCTGTTTGGCCGACCCGCTGTTCCGGGGGGTCAAGTTTCACCCCTGGCTCCAGGCGTTCGCCTGCAGCATGGTGAAGGAGACGATGGTCGCCATCCTCCGTTCCGCTGCGAGCCACAACGTTCCGGTCCTCTTCCACGACGGCACCCCTCCCTATTCGACAACGTATCAGATCGCCGACGTGGCCCGCTGGGTCCCCGAGGCGGTGGTCGTCCTCGGCCACGCCGGTTCGGCCGACTACACCGACCCGGCCGCCCAGCTCATCCGGGATATCCCGAACCTCTACGGCTGCTTCTGCGGGTCGCGCCCGGGGGATTTGGTCCATCTCGTTGAGACGGCCGGAGCCGACAAGATCCTCTTCGGCTCCGACTTTGGTGCGGGGGGAGGCTGGGAACTGCTCCCCGAACGCATCGACAACGTGACCGAGGCCGGCCTGAACCCCGACGACCTTGCGAAGGTACTTCACGCCAATTCCGATCGCCTCTTGAAGCTCCGGGAACGACCTCTCGAGAGGATGTCGGTGGCTCAGTAAATTTGCGCATGCGTTATTTCGTCGGGTGGGCGAGGCCGACTCATGGACCTGGTTTTTCTTTGCATTGAATCATGTGCAAGCCCTGGGTGCCACGGGTTGTACCCAACCCGTGAGCCAAAAACCGGGGCTATCGTTCACGGGTTGAGTCCAACCCGTGGCATCCAACAGCGATTGTATCACCGCGGTCGCCCATCAGATCAATCAAAGAAAACCAAGACCAACGGCTTAGAGTCTGTCCCAGAAGGCGAATCGCATCGGAGTTTTGATAACCTTCCGGGTGCCATGCGGTTCCGTACTCGGAACCCATGCGGGAATGCCTTGGCCTGTTGCGCACGGGGTCCGAGTACGGAACCCGTGGCACCCAAACGTCCCTTTTCCCCGGTGAAGCCTGACCTGTCGAGACAGGCACTTAGAAGGGGGTGCTCCTCATGATCGTCGACGTGCATTCGCATTGCTGGCCGAAGCCGGACTGTTTTTCGCCGTCGTTTCAGGCCGATGCGCGGCGGATGCGGGCGTCGGAGGTGGACCTCGTCACGCGTTACGCGGACTATCGCGCCTCGACCGGGGGAGAGGAGGTTGTCTCGCTCGTCTTCGGTGGGAAGGCTCGGCTGACCGGCGTCTGGATCGACGACGCCGACGTCGCGGCCTGTGTCGCGGGAGACCCGGAGCGGCTGATCGGCTTCATGTCGCTGGACCCGACTCAGCCGGGCTGGGAAGACGAGATGCGGGAAGGACGCGAGCGCTGGGGGATGCGCGGGATCAAGCTCTTGCCGATGTACGCCGGATTCTTTCCACAGGATGAACGCCTCGATCCACTCTGGCAGTATGCGGCGAAGCATAGTCTGCCCGTCCTCTTGCATACGGGGACGACCTTCGTCTCGAACGCACCGATCGAGTGCACCCTCCCTCGACATCTCGATGTGGTGGCGTCTCGGTTCCCCGACGTGACGATGATCTTGGCGCATCTCGGTCACCCCTATGAAGGGGAGACGATCGCGGTGATTCGCAAGCACCCGAACCTCTATGCCGATGTGAGTGCCTTGTTCTACCGCCCCTGGCAGTTCTTCCACAGCCTGATGCTCGTTGACGAATACCGGGTCTGGAACAAGCTCCTCTTCGGCACCGACTTCCCCGTCACGACGGTGGCCGAGACCGTGGCCGGCCTGCGCGGGCTCTGCGACATCCGAATCGATCGGTTCTCGCTCCCTCGGGAGCAGGTTGAGGCCTTGATTTATCGCGATGCGTTGACCTTGCTCGGACTGCCCGATCCAAGGCGCTCCCCAGTGGCGGAGGTGACTCGATGACGATTTCCGGGGTCTTGTTTGCCTCGACGGTCGCGCTCCGCCTCGGGGTGGTGGAATGGGGGGTGATCGCCCTCTATGGTGCCATGATGGTCGGGCTCGGCCTCTACTTCTCGAGGGCGGCGACGAAATCAGCCGACGGTTTCTTGATCGGCGAACGGAGCCTGCCCTGGTGGGTGATCGGGTTCGCGAACGTGGCCACCTACTCCGACTCGGGGGGCGGCTGGGTCTGGCTCTTCTATGTTGGCGGGTTCATGTACTTGAACCAGATCGCCTGGATTGCCTGGCCGATCTGGATGCCGCTGGTCGGGATCTTCTGGGCGAAGATGTGGCGGCGGAGCGGCCTGGTGACGACCGGCGAGCTGATCGAGCTGCGCTACTCCGGGCGGGGGGCGTCGGCCTTTCGCGGCTTCTATGGCGTCTACGCCTGCATCGGCTGGGCGACCGTCTTCCTCGGCTATGGCACGGCGATGCTCGCCCAGATCCTGGCACCGATGATCGGGTGGTCTCCCTTGGCGGTGGTCCTGGTCTTCGGGGCGGTGACCTTGACTTATACCCTGATGGGGGGCCTGCTCGGGGCGGCCTACATCGACGTGCCCCAGTTCGCCATCTTCTTCTTCGCGGCGGTCATCGTCTGGTACTTCGGAGTGCAGGAGTTCGGCAGCTACTCCGCGATGCTGGACAAGGCGATGGTCCAGCGGGATGCGAGCTTCTGGCAGATTTTTTCGCCGTCGTCGGGGACGAACACGTATGTGGACCCGGCGACCCTGGGGGCCCTGGTGTTGATCGGTTTCTTCCTCGCGGGCAGTCCGTGTGCGGGGGAGGGGTGGACCGCCCAGCGCTGCCTCGCGGCCAAGGACGAGCGGCATGCGGTTTTCGGGCAAATGTTCAACTGTGTTCTCAGCCTGGTTGTGCGTATGGTCCCCTTGCTGCCGCTCGGCATCCTGGCGATCGCAATCTATCCCCCCGCAGAGCGCACGCATGGTTTGATGAGTATGCCTGACGGGACGACCGCGCCGTCGATCGGGGTCTGGTCGCAGCTTGTCGTTCGCTACGCCGACAAGCTTCCTGGTTTTGGTGGGCTGCTGATCGCCGCCGTCCTGGCCGGTTACATGTCCACGGTCGGTACGCTCCTTCAGTGGGGTTCGTCCTTCGTGGTCAACGACCTTTATCGACGGCACATGCGACCGGATGCTCCGGAGCATGAGCATATTCGCGTTGCTCGGATCGTGATGGTCGCGATGATGGTTTTCTCCACGGTGTTGGCCTTGGGGATCAAGGACATTGGCCCCTGGGTCTTTTTCATCAACGCGGCAATGATTGCGCCTGCCTTGCCACTCTCGTGGCTCCGCTGGTTCTGGTGGCGGCTCAACGTCTGGGGCGAGGTGTTTGGAATCCTGGTCTCGGTTCCGCTCTCGGCCTTGGTCTGGTTCGGCCTGGACTGGAAGAGTCGACCCGCCTGGCAGCCGACGCTTTTGCTTTTGGGCATCGGCATGGCGGGAAGTGTCTTGATCTCGCTCCTGACCCCTGCGGAGTCGCGCGAGACGTTGCGCCGGTTCTACCTCAAGGTCAGGCCCCCCGGGGCCTGGGGGCCAATCCGGCGCGAGCTTGAGGCCGAAGGACTGATCGACCCCGCTCGGCAGCGGCGGGAGCTGGTCTGGGACCTGCGTGCGGCTGCCTGTGGCATCCTTTTCTGCTTCACGATCACCTGGACTCTGTTCACGGCCATCATGCTCCGCTGGACGGAGGCGGCTCTCTACTCGCTGGTGGGTCTGGCAAGCGGCTGGGCCTATTACGCCTGCTGGATCCGCAGTCACCGTGAGTCGAGCGAACTGGCCGACGACAAGGGGTTCGTGGCGGTTCCCGTTGGAGCGGTCACGGAAGCGGGTGTGAACCCGTGAACGTGTACCGAGTCGCCTTGATCGGCTGTGGCGCCATCGCCGAGAGCGGCCACTTCCCGACGCTCTTGCGCCATCCGCGTCTCAAAGTCGCCGCCGTCTGCGACTCGAGACTCACCCGCGCGGCGCTCCTGGCCGCCCAGGCGGAGGACATTTCGACCTATGCCGACTGGCGTGAGCTTCTCGACCGTGAGGAGGTTGACGCGGCCGTCCTGACGCTCCCCCCCGAGGCGAGCCCGGACGTCGTCATCGGCTGTCTTCAACGCGGGCTCCACGTCCTCGACGAGAAGCCGCTGGCCGCGACCGTCGAGGACGGCCGGCGGGTGGCTCGCGCCGTGGTAGAGTCGGCCCGCGTCTTTCAGGTCGGGTTCGTCCTGCGCTACGGCGACTTGGTGCGGCACGTCGCGCGGCTGGCGACCGCCATCGGCGTGCCGTCGCGGACCTGCGTCTCGATCCACGACGAGCGTCTCGATCGGTCCAACGTCGAGCATTTCACACGGATCCAAGGATTTTTACGCAATAGCTCGGCGATGACCCACGAGGGATCGCACGTGATCGATTACGCGGCGCTCTGGAACCCTTCCCCCTGGACCAAGGTTCGCGCAAGGGCCGAGTGTACCGCCCCCGACCTCGCCGGTCCCAATCACTGGCAGGCCACGGTCAGCCTTGCCGACGGATCGTCTCTCGAGGTCGAGATCGGCTGGTTGTTGACCGACTCTTCCTCCTCGACCGTCACGATCGAAGGGCCGAACGGCCGCCTGGCGCTGGACCTTCTGAATGGCGAGGGGCATTGCCGGATCGAGGGGGAAGAGAAGCGGCTTGCGCTGCCGTCGATGGCCCCGGAGTGGGACCGGCAGTACGACGCCTTCGTGGCGGCGATCGACCGAGGTATCGCGACCGAGGCCACGATCGAGGATGGGCTTCGCGCCTTGGAAGTTACCGCAGCCTGCGAGGTCTCGCGCCGCGCGAATGCCGAGGTTGCTCGGAGTGATTCAATGTCCGGCAAGCGGATTTGAAAGGCTGAGTGCCTGTCTCGGAAGGTCAGGCTTCACCGGGGAAAAGGGACGTTTGGGTGCCACGGGTTCCGTACTCGGACCCCGTGCTCCACAGGCCAAGGCATTCCCGCATGGGTTCCGAGTACGGAACCGCATGGCACCCGGAAGGTTATCAAAACTCCGATGCGATTCGCCTTCTGGGACAGACTCTTAGATGTGCTTCTTGGAGGGTGGGCGCGGCCCACCGAAGTCACAGACCGGTGGGCGGTACCCGCCCTACGAATGAGGAAAAGATCATGCGAAAATGGGTTCCCCAGATGTTTCTCGCCGCGACCATGCTCGTCGGGGCGGGGGTGGCCGGACGTGCCGAGGAGGCGTCAACGGCCAAGTCGGTCGGGAATGAGGGGGCGAAGGTCTCATTCTGGCTGGAGACTTCGCTCAAGCGGATTTTCACCAACACCGCGCCGGGGGCGGGCGACCTTCAACTGATTGCCGCGCGGAACGGCAAGATCGCCTTCCAGGTCGGTTTCCGAAATGAGCGCACGCAGCCCGTGCACATCGAGTGCAAGCTCGAAGGGGCCGACGACCTGAAGCCGCAGGTTCGATTCGTCGGCCTGGTGCCGATGCCCCACTTCACGCCGGGCACCCCCCGATCGGACCTTGAAGGACTCGGGAGTCTCCCGGGCCTGGTCCCCGACCCGCTCTGGCCGCTGTCGAATGTCGAGATCGGCCCGATGGAGAGCCGTTCTTTCTGGGTGACCCTGAACGTTCCGGCCGACGTCACGCCGGGGCCGCGTGAGGTTAAGGTGCAGCTTAGCCTTGCGGAGGACAAGGCGAAGGTGGAACTGCCGGTGGCGCTGGAAATCAGCTCGCTCGTCATCAAGCCACGCCGCGATTTCCCCGTGATCCACTGGTGGCGGGGCGAGGCGACCTGGGACTACTACAAGACCGGGATGTTCGAGGACGAGCGATGGTGGAAGCTCACCCGCGACCAGCTCAAGAATATGCTCGACCACGGCTCCGACGTGGTCTACGTCCCCGTCTTCTTCAATCGCCGCGAGACGTTCAAACATCCGTGCCAGTTGCTGATCGTGAAGGAGCCCAAGCCGGGGGTCTACGAATTCGACTGGACGCTGGTGAAGCGGTTCAGCGACATGGTCAAGGAAATCGGGTTCACGCAATTCGAGTGGTCGCACCTCTGGATCTACTGGGGCGTCGAGAACCCGATGCGGATCTACAAGAAGGAGGGGGACCAGTACGTCATGCTCTGGGAGCCGACCATCAGCGGGTTCTCAGACACGTATGTCAACTTCCTCAAGCAGTTCCTGCCCGAGTTCAAGAAGTTTCTCACCGAAGAAAAAATGCTCGAAACGTCCTATTTTCACCTTTCGGACGAACCCGGTCCTGGCCAGCACGTGCAGAACTATCGGCGGGCGCGACAGATTCTCCGGGAGATCGCCCCGTGGATGAAGGTGATGGATGCGCTCAGTGACATCGAATACGGCAAGGAAGGGCTGACCGACATTCCGATCCCGCTCGTGTCCGCGGCGCAGGCCTACATCGATGCCAAGATTCCCCACTGGGTCTATTATTGCTGTGGTCCCACGGGGCCGTGGTTGAACCGGTTCATGGACACTCCCTTATCGAAGATCAGGATGTCGGGCTGGCTGTTCTACCGGCATGAAGCCAAGGGTTTTCTGCATTGGGGCTTCAACTACTGGGACAAGATGGAGAGAGAAGAGGCGGGCGACCCGTTCCACGACGGTTCAAACGCAAGCTATCCGGGCATCCCGTTCGGCGACCCGTTCGTGATCTATCCGGGGCCTGACGGCCCGATCGACTCGATCCGCTGGGAGGTTTTTGCCGAGTCGCTCCAGGACTACGCGATCCTTCAGACGGCCGGCATTGCGCCGAGTGATTCGATGCTCGCCGAGTTGAAGTCCTATGCCGACTTCCCCAAGGATCCGGAGTGGCTGGGCAAGACGTTGAGGAAGGTCCTGAAGTCGCCCGAGGGCGTTGCGGGTCGTTGATCGGCCACCGGGGCTATGCAAGGTCATCGCAAACGACCGTCCCTTTGGATTGTATTCCCTGGGACCGCGGACGCCCCAGGGCGATTGCACCATAAGTCAGGATCCGGTGAGCACTTTCTCCATATAGCGTGTATTGCATGCGGCAGGGTGGCACGGGTTGTACTCAACCCGTGAGGCAAAAACCGAGGCTTCTCCTCACGGGTTGAGTACAACCCGTGCCACCCCACCTCGCGCTTCGCTTGCAGGATCTCGGCAAAGGTCTGCTCCTCGGCCGCACGCTTGGGACTCGAGGGCGTTCGCGCGATGGCCCCACCGCTCACGCCAGGCGGCCAGGAGGGGACGCCAGGGGAGCGGAGCGATCCCCCGGTCCTCCTCGGGCTTTACAGCGGGTGAGGCGGGCGTCCCGCCGACCATTGTTGCCCAGGCGGGCAAACGGGCCATTGTTCGTTTTGTTGGGGCCAAGATGAAAATGCTTACTCATGCTCCAGCCTTTTCTTTCTTGGAACGCGATAGAACGCGTTATTATCTAATGCAGTCGCTACTTTGAAAGAGTTTTCACGCCCGCCCGCGTGTAACGCGTGCAATGGCAAATAACGCGTTCTATCGCGTTCCACGCGTTCCAAGAGGTTAAAAGGGTCCCCCAGCGAGTCGCAGGCCCCGGAAGACGCGGATTTTCCGGGAGTCCAGTCCCTCACCTTCCTTGACCTGGACGGTCTTCAGCAACGGGACAGCGGTTTCGAGTGCGTTCTTACTCATGGCTTGATGACCCCTAATCACTCGGCATCGACCCTGCAAGAGCGAGTGTCAGACGCTTCCTATCGGCAGGGTGGCACGGGTTGTACTCAACCCGTGAGGCAAAAACCGAGGCTTCTCCTCACGGGTTGAGTACAACCCGTGCCACCCTGCCTCGCGCTTCGCTTGCAGGATCTCGGCAAAGGTCTGCTCCTCGGCCGCACGCTTGGGACTCGAGGGCGTTCGCGCGATGGCCCCACCGCTCGCGCCAGGCGGCCAGGAGGGGCCGCCAGGGAAGTGGTGGTGAGGGCACTTCGCGGGGCGCAACAAGCTCAGGGGCAGGCAAGCAGGCCACCGGGGGAGGCTAAAGCTCCTGCACCCAGGCCGGTAAGGTCGCTCTGGATTTCTGGAGATCGCTCACCATCTCTCTCCTGTTAACGTCTTTACGTCCTCAACGTCCGCGGACAGAACTAATGCAGGGTCTACTTTGAAGAAACACGCACACAAGTAACGCGTGCATTTGTACGGCCGCGGACGTCGGGGACGCCCCGCCAGGCCGATCTCCTTCTCCCAGTGCCGTTCCACAATCAGCCGCTCTCGTCCGTGATCCGCCGAACACCATCACAACACTTGGGGCGGCGGGAACAGTCGGTCTTCATCAACTCACCCTTCGGTTGTTGGCCAACGTATTCGGCGGCCAATCAGTGACCCTCAACAGAAGGCATTGGTAACGCTCTGTGACGTTCCACCTGTAATGTTACCACGTTCACAGTGAAATTCAATGTGTTCGACGTTGGATCCACCAGGATTCTTCAAAGAGGGTTCCCAACGACGGGGGGTGAGGCTTATTGATGGGGGGATGGAATTCTCAGCGAAGTTGAAGAAGTTGATGAAGCGGCAGCGGTACTCGCAGACCGACGTGGCGGCGCAAGTTGAGGTTTCGCAGAGTTTGGTGAGTTTGTGGACGAAGGGGGAGCGGGTTCCGGACTTGAGGGTGTCGGCCAAGCTGGCCAGTCTGTTCGGGGTGGACCTGGATTACCTGGCGGACGATGCGCAAGACGAGCCGCCCGCCTCGGAGTTCACCGGGTGGGAGCAGGCGGTGATCGACCTGATTCACGCGTTGGGGCTGGAGAAGAGTGAGGCGTTGCGTCGCCTGGCGACCCCTGCAGCGGCCGGGATCAGCGTTGACCCGAAACCGGTCCCACCGGCCGGGCCGTCGATCCCGCCTGGAGCGCCCGCTTATCAGCCAGATGCACCTCGGAAGAAACAGCCTGGATGATCGTCCCGTCGACGTCCTGGTCGCTTGTCCTGTGAAAATCGCTCTATTCCGCCCGATTTTGCGGCCGTCGCGACGCCAGGTGCTCTTCCATCTTGGGGAAAAGAAGGGACTTGCCTGATCCTATCGGGTTGCAATTCGGTAGGGTCAGGGCCTTTGAAATCCAGCCACTCCTTCTCAAAGAATGGGTGATGCGGTTGATCGGGGGCAGGGATGGAGGAGAGGTCGTTAAACGGATCGGGATGTGCTTTCACAGACTCGAAGAACGTCCTGGCTGAGGATTCCGGCGGCGGCATGATTCAATAATCCCCGTCCTCTTCGTCTTCATCGTGCTCGATGACCGCGTCAGGATGGTATTGCTTGAACATCTCGTCGGCCAGCTTGCGGGCCTGGTTCGCCGTCAGCTTCTTCATGTCAGGAAGTGCGAGAAGATCGGGGTGGGCGAATCGAGGATCGATCTCTATGAGCACGCTCACGTTGGCGAACTTTTGGTCGGCTGCCGTTGCGCCTGTCCAAGAAGCGGCGGAATAAGAAATCGCCCCTTTGGCCTGCATCCTGTAAATCGGGCCCCGCTTGACAGTCGCCGTCCAATCGTTCGATTCCCCATCACGGGAGTAAGTGACTGTGAATGACTGACGTGGCGAAGCGATCTCGGGGTAGATAACGGCCTTCTCGATGGGGAGATCGCCCAACCGTTTGCCTTGGAAATTCGTGATGAGAGGCGAGGGATGCCGATCCCGAACCTCCACCGCGTCCTGAGCTGTCGGGTCCTGATCATCGAGCAGCTTGACATCTGACGGAGAGATCCACGAAGAGTGGATTTTCTTCACAGCGGAAAACAATGAACGGTAGGCTTCGCTCGGGTGAGCTTCATCGAATGATGAAGACGCCACGTAAAGATTCCATGGCCCTTCTTCGCTCGTGAGTGCCCAGAACGCGACGGTGACCGGGAATCCGTCATGATCGAGCTGCTCCACCAGGCGTTTGCCGTCGTCCTTCTGCTGCTGCTCTACCAGTAGTTCTGTATCCATCTGAGCACCCCATCCGGCTTGTCCGTTATCGCCGCCACAAGTTTCTTGGCGTCGATCTCGGTTTTTGCATCGTAGCGACTCGTGACCTTCCATTCGCTCACGACGGCCCAGTGAGTCACAAACCGGTCCCCAACGGAAGCACTCGTTTCGAGCCGCTTGTTGAGCTCATTCCGAAGGCCTGCGATGTCGATCAGCTTTATCAATTCATGAACACGGCATGCTTCAACGTTTTTGTTTTTTTCATCAAAAACCCAGCCCGTCTGCACCATACGTGCTAGCAGGCATGATTTTAACGCGCACTCCACGGCGTACCCAGCTGTGTAATAAGCAAACTCCCAGCGTTTTCCACGAATGAGGACCTTCGCGTCCTTGATTCGCTCCTCAGTCATCTGCTGCAAATCTTCCTGATTCACCATGACCTCTCGGCTGTGATCGCTGGCCGTTCAACCAATTTTATCGTACCCCCGACAGCCCCTACCGGCCAGTCTGCGATTGCCCCTTCCGCCGGTAGAACGGATTCGGATCAGACCGGCCCCGGAACATTTCATCCTTGAGGTAATGTCAGGCCGGGCTTGCGGGTGGCATAAGCATTTCGGGATAACTAACGGTGGAAAGCCTAAATCCTTATTCCGCCCGATTTTGCGGCCGTCGCGACGCCAGGTGCTCTTCCATCTTGTGGAATGCAACGACTCCTACTCCGGCCTGGACGGCCTGGACGCCGAGGTACTTCAGGCCGCGTTCGGGGGGGATCCGGAGCAGGATCTCCTGGCCGTCCTTGAGGAGTCGCAAGGGGGCCCAGGTGGTGAGCCGGAACCCGGCCTTGGCGCAGAGGGGGCGGCCGAGGTCGGCGATCTCGGCGATGCTCAGGCGAGGGAGGGCCTCGGGGAGGCGGCGGAGGACGCGGTAGGTGCCGCCGGCGAGTCGAACCGTCCACCACCGTGAGAGTCGCTCGGTGCTGGTCTCGACCCCTTGCTCGATCGCTCGACGGGCCAAGGCGCGGCCGGCGCTTTCCGTCCCTTCCTGGACGGCCTCGCGGCCGATGCCCTTGACCACCTCGCGACTCGCGGTCCGAAGCTCGGCACGGGCCGCTTCGGCGGCGACGACCCCTTCGGGCTGGAGGGCGACCAGGCTCAGAGCGTCGACGATCACGAAGCAGCCGTCGACCAGGGCCCAGGTCATCTCGCCGGAGGTCGGCGCTTGGCCGTGGCCGAGGACCCGTCCTAAATGGAGCAGGTCGTACATCGGCAGGAACTGGTAGAACTTCAGCTCGGACGAGTTCAGCTCGGCGACCCGCTCGAGGCCGTCCTTCTTGATCGTCTTAATTGTCGCTTGGCCGTTGTCGCCCGAAAGGAACAGGACGGACGCCGCCATCGACTCGGTGAACGACCGCTTCGACTTCGAGCGGAGGTAAGCGAGGGTCTCGGGACCCGAGTCGGTCTGCGCGATCGGCGGGATGATCGCCGCGCCATAGCTCCGGAGGATCTCGCGAAAGTCCGGGTCGGTGGCGTACTTGTCGAGCATCGCCAGGGCCATCGTGCCGTGCTCAGCCAGGGCCTCGACCGCCTGGTTGCGCAGGGTCGGCTCCGAGTAGTCGTCGTAGACGACGTCGGCCGCGTCCGCCCCCGCCTCGGTCAGGGCCTTCTCTCCCCGTTCGCCGAACTCGACGACCAGCCGCAAGGCGTGCGGGCTGCCGCCGACGGCGTCGATCAGGCCGGCAGCGGCGACATGCCGCAAGTGCCCCGCCACCGTCTCGGCCGGGTGCGTCTGCAACAGCTCATCCACGTAATCGCTGTTGACCCGCAAGAGAATGAGCGTCTGATCCAGGGGCATCGCGTCGCTCAAGGCGTGCAATACCGGGCCATACAGGCTCGCCAGCGCGAACCCGCCAAGCCCTTGCTGTCGGAATGCGTCGAGCGCCACGGTCCCGTGGTCGTCGATCGTTCGCAAGGCGGCGCGAAGGTCGGCCGCACCCCGGTCGAGGCTGACGAAGTCGAGGATCACCAGCGCGTCTTCGAGGTCCTTCGGATCGCCCGACCACCGCTCGATCAATTCGGCCACGGCCGCCGGATCGACCAGGAGGAGGGGCAGGGCGCTGGGGTAGCGCGAGGCGATCCGCCGCTGCGACGGCGTGAGCCGCCCGATCTCGGCGATCAGGATCCCCCGATCCGTGTCATCGGCCCGCTTCAGGCCGAAATACTCGCGCCAGTGCAGGAGGAGGTCGGCCGCCGCGTCGTCGGTCAGGCTCTCGCTCAACCGGCGGAAGTCGTTGGGGTGCTTCTCATAAAGGAAGATGGCTTCCAGGTCGAGCCGGTCCAGAAGGGTCAGGCCGCGAAGGCCGTCGGTCCGCTCGATCGCCAGAGCCGTCTGGCGATACCGCCGCAAGACGCGCTCGGCCAGTTCACGATCGGTCGGCCGGGGATACCGAGCCAACAGCGCCGCTTCCGGATCGGCCCCCGCCGCCGTGTTCGCGGTTGCGATGACGGGGGAGGAATCCGATCGAGCGCCCGGGCGCTCCGGCAGCTCTTTTTTGGAGAGCTTGAACAGGACGCCGAGTGCGGCCAGCAGGGCGACGACGGCAAAGGTTCGCTTCATCGGTGAGGAGTCCCCGGTCGAGCCGACGGCTGGAACGCGACGATCCGGTCATTCGCGAGATCAAGAAGCACGATCGGTGGACCTTGTCCCGCCGGAGACCCCCACAGCTTCCATCCCATTCGTTATTATCCGATCGTTAAGCCGACCCGTCAATTCAAAGGTCGCAAGGTCTTGGTCAGCTTGAGTTTCGGGTGGTTGGCAGGGCGGTGGCGTGGAGAGGCGGGCAACACCGTTTTCTTCAGTCCTCTTGAGAAGATCATCGGATCTTGGGGCTGAAAATTTGGGCTTTTTTGGGAAATTCGGGGAACTGGGAAGTATTTTCCTGCGAGCTTCCCCCGGCCGACACGATTCCCTCAAGGGCCGTCGGGGCGGTAGACTACCGTGGCCTTCGCCTCTCTTCTTATGGAATAGGACCATCGCATCGCTGCGATTTCCCGGACAACGGGAAAATTAAGGATCAACCCCATCATGTCGACTCCGTTTCTCGAACCGCTGGGCAAGGTGCGGACCAAGATCGTGGCGACGCTAGGTCCGGCGACGCGAGGGAGGGCCATGATCCGCCAACTCGTCGAGGCGGGCGTGGACGTCTTCCGGCTCAACTTCTCGCACGGGACGCACGCCGATCACACCGAGGCGCTTGCGGACGTCCGTGCTGTCGGCGACGAGACGGGACGACGGCTGGCGGTCCTGCAAGACCTGGGTGGACCGAAGATTCGTCTGGGGGCGATTCCGGGCGACGCGGTCGATTGCCGCCTGGGCGATGAGTTCACTTTGGTCGTCGAACGGACCGCCGACAACCCCCACCAGCTCACCTGCACCTATCGCGACCTGGCTCGCGACTTGAAGCCGGCGGACCTGGTCTTGTTCGCCGACGGCACCGTGGCGATGGTCGTCATTGCCAGCGATGAGAACGGGGCGCGGCTCAAGGTGACTCTGCCGGGCCTGCTCCGGTCGCACCAGGGGGTGAACCTGCCGGGCGCGGCGCTGAATCTCAGCGCCTTGACCGAGAAGGATCTGCGCGACCTGGAATGGACGGCGCGGAGCGAGGTCGAGTACGTCGGCCTCTCGTTCGTGCGACGGGCGTCCGACGTCGTGGCGCTCCGCGAGGAGCTTCAGCGCCGAGGGAGCCGGGCGCGGATCGTCTCCAAGATCGAGAAGCCGCAAGCGCTCGAGGACTTGGACGCGATCATCGCCGAGTCCGACGCGGTGATGGTTGCTCGCGGCGACCTCGGCGTCGAGATCGACGTGGCCCGGGTGCCCGCGATCCAGAAGCAGGTGATCGCCGCCTGCAACCGGGCCCGGGTCCCTGTGATCACGGCGACCCAGATGCTCAACAGCATGGAACAGTCGAGCCGCCCGACCCGCGCGGAGGCGAGCGACGTCTTCAACGCCGTGCTCGACGGCACCGACGCTGTGATGCTCTCGGGCGAGTCGGCCGTCGGCAAATACCCAGTCGAGGCGGTCTCGGCGATGAGCCGGATCGCGGCCGAAGCCGAGTCGCTCCTTTTCGGCGGCGCGAATGCGGGAGGAATGGCCCCCTCGCTCCTGGCGCCGAGCCCGGCGCCTGGTCGAGGCGGCTGGGTCTCGCCGATCACCGAAGGGGTCGTTGAGGCGGCCAGCGTCCTCAGTCGGCGCGTGGGGGCCGCGCTCCTGGTCGTGGCGACCCACTCGGGCCGCACGGCCCTGGCGCTCTCCAAGCAGCGGCACCCCACCCGCACGCTCGCCCTGGCCGACGACCCCGAGACCGCCCGCGCCATGGCCCTCTACTGGGGGGTGACCCCAATTCACGACCCCGAGATCAGCAACGCCGAGCACGCGCTCGATCACGCCCTGGCGTGGGCCCGTGCCCGCGCCCTCATCGCCCCGGGAGACCGTGTCGTCCTGGTCTCAGGAACGATGCCCGGCAACCCAACCCACAACGCCTTGCTCGTTCGCGAAGTGGAATAGCCCGCGATCCGTGGAGCGGCTCGTTGGGGTTCTTGCGGCATGTCCCCACGCCGCTCATTGACATTCCTGCCGGGTGGGCGATCTCCAGCCGCTCACCCCAATGATGCCCTCCATCTGGCGAGGGCCGTTCGTCGACCCACGCCCAATGGGATTCGAGACGCGTGGGTCGACGCCGCCATCACCAATTCGATCGCGTCGCACGTGCGTCTGCTACCCTTCGTGCTCATGCATTACGAGTCACTCAGCCCCTGAGGAAATCTTATCCTCACCCAAAAAAGTGGGAATCTGGGGACGTGACCGCAGATCATTGACGTGTTAAATTGATCGGTTGATCGGCCACGCCATGGCCGAATCAAAACGCAAACAGGCGACCCGCTGAACAGTCCGGGCGATGCTGGGTGGCCGAACCACCTGGCATGCGCTGGCGATCGTTCTGCGGTCATCTCGCTGCCAGCTTCTTCCTTGGGCTCACAGTGGGTTTTTGTACGCTTTGGCGTCCTCGTCAACACCGCAATTGAGGTGCAACCATGGCCGCGCTGAATCCGTCACATTCGCCTTCGGGCGGATCGAGTTCATCAGGTCGTAAGGCGCTCGACCCGCGTCTCCGTCGGCTGGTTCACGACCTCGATCGGCAGGCGAGCACACGCCTTCGGGCCGACGTGCGGAATTCGTTTGTGACGACGGATGAAGATCTGCAAGCGAGCCAAGTCCCTGATCCACAGAAGTTGTTTAAGAGAGTTTTGGTCAAGTTGGTTCGGGACCAGATCCCCGCCCCGATGGCCGGGCTGGCCTGGTCCAAGATCGTAGAGAACATCTATTCCGTTAACGTACCGGTCAATCGCCTTCGTGACCTCGCGGCCACCGAGGGGGTCCAGTTCATCTCGGCAGGGCATCCTACCGGACAGAATCTCGACAGTTCGCGAATGGAGACGCGCACTGACGTGGTGCATGCCGATCCGCCGGCCGGTCCTGGCATTAAGGGGAATGAAGTTCTTGTAGGGATCGTGGATTTCGGCTGCGATTTTTCGCTCGAGGATTTTCGAGATTCCAACCAGGGAACGCGGATCAAATTCCTCTGGGACCAATCTCTCACCCCCGTTGGGAATGAACGGCCTCCTGCCGGATTCTCACATGGGGTTGAGTATGGAGCGAATGATATCGACTTTACCAACGGGGTCACGTCGAGTTCCGGAATTCCGGTGCGGCATCGGCCAGGGGTCTCCGATCACGGGACGCACGTGATGGGGATCGCCGTTGGGAATGGGCAGTCGGGAGATTCCGTCTTTCCGACGAACCGCTACATAGGGATGGCGCCGGAAGCGTCGATTATCTTTGTCCAGCCCGCCGCCAACGACCAGCAGACCTCGTTCACCGATTCCGTGCACGTTGCCGAGGCGATCGCTTACATCTTCCGGAAGGCTCAGGAGGCGGGGCTGCCTTGCGTCATTAACATGAGCCTTGGCCAAAACGGTGGCAGTCACGATGGCGAAAGCATCGTCGAACGTGCCATCGATCGGCTCTTGGAAGAACCGGGGCGTGCGTTCGTGGTGGCTGCGGGGAACGAGCATGTCTGGCGCCCCCATGCCTCAGGGACACTGGCGGCCGGCGCCACCCGGACACTCGGTTGGCGAGTCGGCGGACCAATCCCCCTCCCCTCCGGTCCGACGGCCCCCGGCCTCGATCGGACGCCCAACGAGATGGAAATTTGGTACTCCTCACGCGACCGGTTTGAGGTCCGAGTGATCGACCCTGCCGGCAACCCCACGCCTTTCGCCGTTCCCGACGGCCCGCCTGTGGACCACCTTCTGCCCGGCGGGACTCGCGTTTTTATCGAGTCGGAACGGTTCACGATCATGAACGGCGACGCGCGAGTTTACATCGAGATGAGCCCCGGCGCAACAGGCCCGGGGACGATCCAGTCCGGTCTCTGGAAAGTTGAGATTCGCGCTCTGGAGGTTCGCGACGGGCGGTTTGATGCCTGGATCGAGCGTGATGTCCGCGATCCGCTGAACAACTTCGCCGATCAATCGATCTTCGAAGGAGCGGACTTTGATCCGACGATGACGCTGGGAACGCCCGCGACCACGCGGCGAGTGATTGCGGTGGCCAACTATCGCCACACCGCGCCAGTAGGCATCAGTGCTTCGAGCAGTCGTGGTCTGACGCGCGACGGCCGGCCTAAACCCGAGGTCGCGGCGCCGGGAACCGACATCCATTCGTCGAATTCCCGGGGGGGACAGGCCGTCCCCGCCCCGGCGCCTCCAGGAACTCTCTATCCGATCCGCGTGAGCATGAGCGGCACAAGCATGGCCGCGCCGCACGTCGCCGGGATTGCCGCGCTTTTATTTGCCAAGGAGAAACGACTCACGGCCGCGCAAGTCTCGAAGATTCTGGTTTCCGCGGCTCGGCCCCATCCTGGGGCCGGTGGGCCAGGGTTCGACCCGGCTTTCGGGTTCGGCTTGATTGATGCCGACGAAGCCCTGAAGCTCGTGCCGTAAGGGCTCGACCCTTTTCGTCGGTCTCATCTCTGGTATTTCTGGCCTGCCTCGACGAGCACGACACCGTCGAGGTCGGCCAGTTCCGAGAGATGCCGAGCGCTAATCTCAACGGTCACAATGTTGGCCTCCGGCATCCACGAACTGACATCTCCGCCGTGGGCACTGACGTCGCGCTGAAAGACGAGACGGTCCATGGTCGGTGCGACCTGGATGAGGGTGGAAACTCGTTCATCCCCCCTCGACCGCATCGCGATCTTCTTGGCGGACGGTCCCAATCGCTTCGAGAGCTGTTGACCCACGGCATTCCTCCCTTTCTCTGAGCTTGGGGGCAAAGAAGCGAGTTTGGATCGCGACGGGGGAACCTGAGCGGCGGTCGTTGTTGGCGAACTCGAGGCGCGGGTTGTGGGCCGCGAAGTTGTCTGACGGTCGTTAACTCGCTCGCCGGCGTCGGTGCAGCCCACAAAACCAAGCAACGTTTCTATGCTGAGAATCGCTGTAAATATGACGTGAAAGCCCGACCTCGTGGGTTGATCGATTGGCATCCTACAGGAGGGAACGTCGGACCGCACGACAATATCCCCCCCCATAAAAAAGAAGCAATGAAGAATTGCGGCCATCCCCATGGTTCACCGAGAGTCAGCTTCAATTATTGGGCAACGTCATGCAAAAGTCGAGACCGTCTAACCGCTTAGGCGAACCCCTTGAACGGCCTGTTTGCGATTCGAATTTAATTTGTCACGCGGCTGCGTTGAGTAGAGGAGACACGGAAAAGCAGCCCTCGCGTGCTCGGGCATGATGAACAACGAGGAATACGACGGTCTGGCGGAACGGATGAAGCGCGGCGATGGCGACGCGTTCGCGGAATTCATGCGACTTTTTGGCGTCCGTCTCTATCGGATGTTCCTTTTGATGGGGAGCAGCGAGGCTGAGGCGGAAGAGCTATCGGTCTCGAGTTTGAGCCGAGCCGCCATGAAGATTCACCTCTACTCGGCAGGGAAAGAGAATGGGCTGGCTCGATGGGTTCACGCCGTGGCGCGGAACACGTTCATCGATTCCAAGCGAGCACGCACGCGGGAGATGGCTCATGCGCTCTCCATGGACCCTGAGGTACAGGCCAGCCTTTTGGCGTTTCCTGAGGAGTCACTATCCGAGCCGGAGTCAAGGTTTAAGAGAGTGATCGAACGTGCGCTGGAACAGCTTTCCGAGATCGACAGGGAGATTGTCTGGGCGCGAATCGGAGAGCCCAAGGTGCCATTCCTCGACCTGGCGACGCGCCTTGGAATGTCCGAGCCGAATCTTCGAAAGCGCCATCAGCGTGCGTTAGAACGCCTGAAACGTGTGCTCGGGGCTGATCCCGCTGTCCGGGAGTGGAGCGAAGGGTTCGCTCGTCGATCTCTGGGCTGCGCGGACGGACCGGCAGTGCCTTATGAGTAAACGAGTGGGAGGGGAGGCCAATGGATTTTCCGCAAGAATCCAGCGGGTGGGTCGGTGAGCTACTTCGGGCGCATCGCCCCCCATCGGAGCGATTTCAGCGACGATGCGAGGAGTTGGCCCAGGCGTGGGTGGGGATCCAGAAACTTCGTCAGGCCAAACATCGCCTGGGGCTCCCATTGCTCGGGCTCCCCGCGTTGCTACGGAGTTTGGCGGGTACCGTCGACTCACCCGGCTTGCTCGACTCCGTCCTCGGCTGGGCGGGGCTTGACCTCCAGGTCCCCACAAGTCTTGCCTCGGCAGGGGCCTGGGGCCGCCTGGCGTCGGCGCTGGGGTTGGTGCGAGGCGAGGCACTCTTCTACCTGCGTCTCACCTTCGCCGATTTGTTCGAGCCCGAACCCCTCTCAGGTCTGGTCGCCTTCCGGCACGACGGCGGCGACGATGGCGGAGAGGTCACGCTCGACTCCCTGAACATTCAACTCGACGGCCTCTCGCGTCACTGGGCGGGGACGGCCCGAGAACACCTCAAGGCATGCGAACAGGCCCTGTTCGATGCCTGGGATGAGACCGGTTTCGACGAACACGACCCGCCGGGTCTGCCATCCTAGAAACGCAAGGCATTTCAATCGGGGGTGAGGGGAAATGTCCGCTCTAGAATTTATTTATGACAAGGAAATAGGTGACTCATTTTTCAAGCGGATCGCGATGGAATTGGGCGCTGGCCTGACCGTGGTTCTGATCGGTCCGCGCTACGTTGGCAAGCGGTTCGTGCTGTCTCGGGTACTCCACGAATTCTCTGAGACCGAGGCGATGAAGCAGGATCAGGTCGTGGTCGCCACGTTCCTCGAGTCGCCTCCGACGGGGGGGGAACTTCAAGCCGGACTCGCTGATCCGTTTCTCGGTGATGTCCGCCCAACCTGCACGACCGCCGAAGCGGCACTTGCGGAATTCGAAAAATTAAATAAATGCCATGAAGATAAAAAAATCGTATTTATGGCGGCTAATGTAGATGCATTGCCCCGGGTGGAGGTGGAGAAATTCCTGGGCCAGCTCGGCGCATTGGCCGGTCCGGTTAACCGAAAGCCAGGGATCCTGCTTACCACCGAAGCTCACGGCCCGGAGCTACTTCTTGGGGACAATCCTCGGATCATTCCCGATCGAGTCTATGTGCTCCAGCGCTTCGATCTATTGAAGTTCACCGAATTTGCTGAGAAATACCTGGACTATCTCAGATTTGAGATGACGGATAATCGGTCGACGATCATCAAGACTCTCTACCAGCAGACGGGGGGACGGATCTATTTCCTCCGCTGCTTGATATGGTCGCTCTTCGATCGGTGGGCTTCCCAGGAAGGGCGGGAGAAGCCACAGCTCAAATTAAAAATGCTGGCCGTCGCTCCGAAGATCGAGCACATACCCTGGAATCACTATTTTCGCTACGTCACCCGTTTGATCAGCCGAGCCCCTGATCTTTGGCCCGCCCTTCTGGAACTCAAACGGAACGGACAAGTGAAGGCCGTCGGGAAGGATCCGAGCCTGTTGGAATTGGCGGGCATTGCCGTCCGAGAGCACCGCGACGGCTCGGATTGGTTGCTGACCTCCGGGGACTTGATTCGCGGCTTCATCGAGCGGCACTACACCCCGCAGCGGGTCGCGGAATTGTATTCGTTGACGGGCGAATGGGAGCAGGCGTTCGACCAACTTCGGGAACTCAGACAATGGGACCCAACCCAGCTTGTGCGACCATCGTCGATCGATGATGTGGTGGATACCGAACACGCTGTCCGAAGGCTGGGGGCGTCGCTTCACCAGTTGATCTCGCTCGATCAGCTCAGCGCCCAAGGCACCGAGGCGATCCGGTCGCGCTTCAAGGAAGGCTGTCATCTGCTGTTGGGTTATGGAGAAGTCTCGTTCTGGGTACGCGATCGTCGGCGTGGCCCTTGGCGACGACTCGTGCCTCGGCATGGGCCGGTCGACCGGCGAGTCTCGTCGGTCAGCGATCTCGACGTTGCCGAGGGGGAACCTACAACCGACCCTTCGTTTTACGAGTCGATCCTCAACGGTTTGCCCGAGCCTTCGGAAGAAGGCCCGGCGAATTACCAGACGCTCGACACGTACCTGGGCGCCGCGGCACAGATCGATGCGCCGCACAGTGATCTGCTGTCGGCGGTCGTGATCCGGGCCGCCGGAGGGGGAAATCAGCCCCTCATGTCGAAAGCACGCCAAGAGATACTCGAGGTCTTGCTCAAGGATTTTCTTCAGGCTCACCATGACGCAAAGAACATCGCTCGCATTCTGCGACGATCTAAAGTCAGACATCAGCTCAGCCAGATTGTCATGGAAGTGCTGAAATTGCTCGGCTCCGAAGTGCAGCGCCTCGACCAGACCCTCGGGATTGTGGCCAAGCAGCTGCGAGACAGACCGTTTGAATACAAGCGGGTGCTGATTTCGTTGGTGGATCCTGCCGAGAAGGCCATTGTGGGGGCCTATGAAGCGTCGGACGACCCCCATCAAACCATGAGAAGGCTGACGAAATATCCGCTTAATGATGCTGATGCGAGCATGCACGCGCGTGCCATTCGGGATCGAAAGTCGATTCGTGAGCCCGATCTCGCCCACGCGCCGAACGTCCACCGGCCGACGATTCGGGAAACGGGGGCAAAAGCAGGCGCGGTCGTCCCGCTCCTCATTTTCCTCTCCGGTGATCCGGACCAGCCGACGCCTTTGGGGACCCTCTGGTGCGAGCGGGCCGATGAGCTGGCGCCGAGCTTGGAGGAAGTCGAAGAACTCGAGGAGTTTGGCAAGAAGCTCGCGGTAGTCCTCATGCAGAGCAAGCGGGTCCAGCTCCTCCAGTCAGCGCTCGACCAGCAGCAACAGCCGATCCTCATCCTCGACGGCAAGGATCGGCCTGTCTTCACCAACCGACTCAGCGCGAAGATGATGGATGATCCGATCACCCCCGGCTGGCGCCACCATCACATCGATGGGCCGAATCCGCTGGATGGCCAGTCCGGCAGGTTCATCGAAGGGCTCCGCACCTCGGTTTTTCAGACGAAGGAGCGCGGGCGCAGACAGGTCCGACACCTCGACATTACCGGGGAGAGGCCCGGTGACCAGTCGCGAGTCAAGGAGTGGGTCTCCCTGCTGACCGACGTCATTCGGTATTGCCCGGAGATCCCGGCGCACGTGGCGCAGCCTGGGGAGAACGGCCACTCGATCTGGAAATGGGAGCTGGGAACTGTCTGCGAAGTCCAACGGCTGTCGATTTTGTACCGGATCTTTGATTCGCTCAAGCGCTTGCATTGCAATATCGAAGACGAGACGAACCCTCGAGAACCGGGCCAGGCCACCAAGCAGATCGTCGAGAACGTCGGGATTCTGCTGACGAATGTGCTGGGCCACTCCCGGGCCCTCCTCTATCAACTCGACCACGCCAACCGACAGGTGATGGATCTGAGGATGATCTACCCGGGGCTCTCGGAGTCGCTGGAGAGGTTCTCTCGATTTCGCAAAATCGAGCTCGAGGACGACCAGCGCTGGCACTCCATCGACGCGAAGGAGCCTGTCGCCTTGTCGATGGACCCCGACCGTGTCGACGGCGAGGAGTACTTTACGGAGTACGGCTTGCGGGTGAAGAACCTGGTCCGCCCCGCCATCCGCGAGTTTCTCGCTGAGGTGAAGGAGCGGTCCTGGATTGACTTTCCGCTGATGGCCGGCGACCGGCCCTGGGGAATGATCGTTGTTGACTGCGATCCTCAATATCTCCCCGAGGACTTCGAGTTCCTCAAGGTGTTCACGATGCTGATCTCCAGCCTGCTCGAAGGCATTCAATTGCAGGACGACCGTTTTAACGCGTTGTTTATTGCTCAGTATGAGAACACGATGAATAGCCAGCTTATGATGATTCATAATATCCTCAAGCCCCTGGGTGATTACTTAGAGCCCTTGCTCTCCGAATACGCCAGAGCATCCCAATCGCATCAGGGTAAGCCTGCGATCGAGGGCTCTGAACGTTCACCAGCCGGGCAAGTCCCGGGCGAATCCCGCGAGATCGACCGCTGGCAGTCTGCCGTCCGGAACTACTATGAGGTTCACAAGCTCTATCTCGACCGCTTGGCCTCGTCGCTCAGGAAGAGGACGAAGCTCAAGATCGAATCCGTGGATCTGGTCGGCCTTGTGCTCAAGGTTCTCCGCAAAAAGGCTCGCGAGCTGGAGCAAGGCGGCGGGCTCGAATGGGTCTTGGAGCGAAAATCGTTGACAGGCCTGAGCGTCTCTCAAGAACACCACTGGTCCGTCATCGCCGCTTCCTCGATGGAGGTTGAATCTCCCGAAGCCATGACCGCCGAACTCGACGCGATGGAGATGGGGATTATCCTTGAGGAACTTGTGGATAATGCCCAACACAACCGCGCTGACGAGCGGCCTTTGAAACTGCGAGTCCGCCTGAGCGAACACCCGAACTGGCCGACGTCTCGGATCCACCTGGAAGTGGCTGATAACGGTTGTGGAATTCAGCCCGAAGATCGCGAGATGCTTTTCGAGCCCCTGTTCACGCACCGGGCGGATAAAACCCAGGGGCTGGGGATGGGCCTCTGTAACGTGCGGCTGAAGGCGCAGGCCCACGGCGGCGAGATCGTCGCGCTCGAGAGCGAGCCGAGGAGCGGGGCGACGTTCCGCCTGAACCTACCACGGTTTCATGTCGTCCGCTAAACCGTGGCGATGGATGGCGACGCTCGTCGTCATTTGATCGAACCGCGGTCATCCTTTTTTTTTTCGATTTCGGAGTTTCTATCGATGACGCGCGTTCTTCTCGTGGACAACGATCCCAACATTCACAAGCGTCTCACGCCTCGCCTCGAAATGGAGATCCCTGGCATTGAGGTCGACAGCGCCGAAACGCTCCGAGATGCGACCGAGCAGGCGATGGCCGCTTTGGCGGAAGAGCAACCCTACGACTTCGCGGTCCTGGACATCATGCTGCCGGTCCACAAGCGGGACGGGCCGGAAAACCTCCACAAGCCGGAGCGCCGGAAACTCATCGAGGCTCTGGGGGGGCAGGCCGTCGTGTTTAACATCACCGTCTTTCTGCGCCACCCCGATGTCAGTGAGTTTCTGGTCGAGGAGAACCTTCAGAACACCGAACAGCCCAGGACCGTTGTGATCGACAAAACCGAGGTCGGCTGGGAGGACAATCTCATCAAGCAGATCCGGCTGAACGTGCACAGCAGCCGAATCGAACGGCAATTCGACCGGATCTTCGGTACGCGCCGTGGCAGCGAGCGCCGCTCCTCCCCGCGACCGCCGTCACTGGCCGAGACGAGGCTGCGCAGCGACCTCTTGGTCGCCGAAGACCTGACGCAGGATCTCAATGTGCTGATACGTGACATCGAATTGCACTGGGCCGACCTCAAGATGGAACTCAAGAAGAAGATCGAAACGGTGTTTCAGGTCGTCGAGTTCGAGCCGGGCAAGTTCGGGCTCAGGAGCTGAAGCACGACCGCACTTCGAGAGGGACCGCAAGTGATGCCACTCATCAAGCCGCCGTCGCTGAGCACGCTCGTCGCGCCACTGGTCGATTTCGTCGACTACCCGAACGGCCTCTTCCGTGTTTATTACACCATGAGGGACGTGTTCAATGGCAGGTCGGACGAGCGCATGGGCGTCTTCAGCCGGGACCTCGTTCTTCGCTATGCGCATGCACTGGAGCAGACCGCGCGGAAGTTCCTGGAATGGGGCTGGGATGCGCCGCTTCGCTGGCCCCAGCACGGCGATCGCGTGCCTGTCTATGTCTTCGACACCTCACAGTGGGTTCGAGCCCACGCCCCGTTCACCCAGACCAATCTCTGGGGTTACTCGTTGATCGGCTTGCGGAGCGACATTCCCGAACCGCGGTACGATGTCATGTGGGAACGGGCCGACGTGGAGGCTGTCCACGAAGCCACGCATGTTTTCACTCACCGAAACCGCCGCCCAGAGCCACGGTTCTGGGGAGGGGTGACAAGGAAAGATCGGTGGTATTGGCTCGACGAGGGGACTGCGGTGTTCATGGAGGCCCAGATGTTTCGCGGCCATAAGGAGCCGATGCGTTTCGCGACCAACTTCGTGTATCGGCCCGATCTCAGCCTCGTGGACGACGGCCCCGGCGGTGGCTACTTCGCCGCTTGGTTCGTCCGCTGCTTGGTGCTCAAGCACGGTCACGAAATTCTCCGCGATGCCTGGAAGCAGGCGACCCCCCTCGACGCAGACCCGATCGCCGTCATCGACCAGGCGTTGAGACGTCGAAACCACTCGTTCGATGCCGCATTCACCGAGTACTGTGTCGACTCGGCCAGTATGTGCGACTTCGATTTCGACGTCTTCACCCGCCATGGCAACCGTTCGATCACCGAGTCCTTTCGCCTGAGCCACGTCAACGCACCTGTTCAGTCGAGCGAGGTCGATTGGCTTGAGCCGCTCGCCTGCCGCTATTACCGGGTCGAGTGGGATCGCGCCCAGGGCCGATCGATCGAGGTTGCCGTGAAGTGGGAGTCCGCCACGGCGATCGATGGGGTCAAAGCCGTTCTCATCCCCTACTGCGAGGATGGTTTCGCGAGGAGAAAGCTCAACCTGGAGATGCAACCCGACCGATCCGAACTCCGGAGAGTTGTCGACTTGAAAGCGGACGAGACTCGCGCCCTCCTGGTTGTCGCAAGAGGAACCGCGCTGGACGACGAGGCCATCGGTTTCCGCATCGAGTGTTCTGCCCGTTAGGCGTGAGCCGGTCCAGATCCGTCGTTGTTGCCGTGGCTCGGGCCTTGTCGCAGGATGTCGCCAGGTGTCCCAGGTTCCCACTTTGGCCGCGCCGAAGTCTCCGAGGGGAATCGGCCTTGCCAGACGTCTCAAAATGAGACAAGATGCCCGGCCGGCCAAAATCCCGGGGCATTGATGCCCCCACACGTCGCAAGATTTGGCTGGTTCGGCCTCTCGATCCGATCGATCCCGTCTTGGCCGTAGGATGCGTCCCAGGGGACGAAATGATGATCATGCGTCTCAGGATGTTCGCGGCCAGTCTCGTGGCGGCCGTCGCAATCGGGCAGGCCGGTTGCTCGATCGTTGCGCCTCGGCCGGTGGCGGAGAACCCGCTGCTCGTTCCCTCGGCCGACTATGAGACGGTCTGGAAAACCACCGTTGCCGTGCTCGACGAGTACTTCGACATCGCCACTGAGAACCGGCTCTCGCACACGATCGTGACCCAGCCCAAGAACGGGGCGACGCTGCTGGAACCCTGGAATGGGGATTCGGTCGGGTTCGACGAGCGGTTGGAATCAACGATGCAGACGATCCGCCGGTTCGCCCGGGCGACGATCACCCAGGCGCCTAACGGAGGCTATGTCGTCAAAGTCGAGGTTCACAAGGAACTGGAAGACCTGGCCAGGCCAGAGCGTGCGGCTGCGGGACGCGCGGTGTTCAATAACGACTTCCCGGTGAACCGGAGCCGCGAGATCGTCGGTCCGGTGCCCGTTCCCAACGGCTGGATCCGCTTGAATCGGGACTCGAAGCTGGAGCAGGTCATTCTCCAGCGGATCCGCGACGAACTGTTCTTGTGAGCCGTTGGAGATCCACGAAGATCGCGATCGACGACCGACACGTCATGTGGCTCAATCGTCGATCACGAGTCGTCGGCCCTTCAGACCGACCGGCCTGAAGGGGACGACCCTGCCGCAAGGGCGTCCGAGCCCGGCCAATCCGTGGCCACATCACGGGCTTCGTTGCCTCTCGGTCCTTGAGCAGGATCGTTTCAATGCAAAATCGACCAAATCAATAAGCGTTGAAGGTCCAGTAGGCGCCCAGGCCGGCGATCCCAATCCATCGGATCGTGGGGTCGAGCAGGGCTGCGCGGTGGCCTGGGGAATTCATCCACATGGCACCGATGCTGGCGTACTGGCCCATGGCGGCGTTCTGCCGACGGGCGGGGCCCATGACGTGGTGGCCCATCCCTCGCGACTGCTGCTGGCCGTTATTCACGGAGGCCCAGCTCGACAGGTTCGGGTCGTAGCCGACCGGGGGGAGCCCATAGCTCGCCCGAGTGGCGTTCAGCCAGGCGGTGAAGCCGTAAGGATCACCGGCTGGGGGGGCCGGCGCGGCCTGGACAGGGCTGGCGACGGCGGCGGTTGCGGGCCTGGCGATGGTTACGGGTCTTGGGGCGACTGCGGTTGCGGGAGGGATGGTGACTTGTTGGGCCCCGGCCGGCTGCGTCGCCGCCAATGCGAGGGCAAGAAGTCCGAGCGGAAACACGGTGTTCATCTTCAGGAGGGTGGCAAACGGCAATGGACAAACTCCTTTGGAAGCACACGGGTTGCGACTGCGCCGGCGCAGCCGCCTCTCCCCCGCCACGGTCCCAGATCGCAAGTGGCCTGACCACTCGTCTTCTCCCGTAGCTTCCCGTGGTGCATTGCCAGAATGGGATGGTTCTTCTGGAAATGCAACCCTATTCTTCGGCCACGGCAAAAATAACGGCGAAACCGGGATCGCAAAAACGGTTTATGGATCGCTGAAATTCGAGTTTGTTGATGCGTTTGCTGTGGCTGAATAGGGGGATTAGGGCGGCCTTTTGGTGGATGGAAATGCGAGAGATTGCAGAAACGTATGGTGTTCTGTTTGTGATTTTGATTTGAAGGAATGGTGTGGCTTTGTGCGAAATGAGGATGGTGGACCGTGCCTGCCCTTTACGGGAGAATGGTGAGCGGAAAGACCTCGACGCAGACGCCCTGGGAGAAGTGGGCGAGGGGGGGGACATCGGGGCGAGGGAGACCGGCCGCGGAGAGAAGCGACTCCTCGAGAGTGGTGACGTCGGCCGATTGAAGCGGGTAGGGCGTGTGGTGGACCTGGCCGCGATAGAGCCGGCCCCGGTGGCTGGCGTAGAGCAGGTAACGCTCGGCCAGGAAGTGCTCCAGGGTGCCGGCCGTGGCGGGGGCGATCGGGCCTTTCGGCACGCACTGGATCGTGCAGGAGGCTGGCTTCGGGCCGGGCCAGAGCCGTTCCGAAGAATAGGAAATCCCCCTGGTCGTTGTCCCCGAGCCGGGAGATTCGTGGGACAGGCGCATTCGAGCGTGATGGTAGGGAAGATGGAACCAGGCCCGCGCGGTGACGACGGCCAGAGGGTTGGCTGCGTCCAGGCTGAAGAACCAGACCCCCGGGTCCCGCCCTTCGACGTGAACGTACGTTCGGACGTTCGTCTCATGGAAGCGCGAGAGGAAGGGAATCGCCGGGACGCCGATCGGTCGGACGCCACTCATGGTGAATGGAACGAGTCCAACGTACGCTTTACCCTGGTAGAGATCGAGCTCCAGGCCGGGGGGGAGGAGAGGGCGAATCCGTTCCGCCGGAACTTCCCAATGGAGAAAAAGGAGAAAAGTCCAATCCTGCCGCATCACGGCGGGTCGAACCGGGCGTACTCTTGGCGTGTCTCGATCGATGGGGCCTGGGAGTCCCGTGGGTTCAGGAAGCATCGGTCCCTCTTTGGCACGACGGCATCGTAGTTGCTTAGTTGTTCTTTGTTCATTTCGAGGGTGATGGAATCTCCGGCGAAGGACGATTCCAAAGAGTGGGGGAGTTCTCATTTTCGAGAGCACTCCCCCAGCATCAGCGCCGCTCACCGCGGCGTCCAGGATACCCGGGAGGCAGTTCTTCATGATGACCTTGACGCGCCAGGAGATCGAGGTACTGCTCGATTCCCCGAAGCAACGGCACTACGTCGTTAGCGCGTACGCCGATATGACCGTCCAGGACGGCTTCTCGCGACACGTCGAAACTCACCTCCGCAACCAGGCGAGGGCGGCCGAAGTTGCCCTTGGCAAGGCTGAGGCCCGCAAGAGCCTCGAGGCCAATATCGAGGTCATTCGCAAGGCGATTGCCGCCGCCGACCACTCGGCCAAGGGCCTGGCGGTCTTTTCCAGCGTCGACCAGGGCCTTCGGCACGTCGTGCCGCTCGGCTTTCCGGTCGAGAACCGGCTCATCATTGACGAGGAATCCTTCGTACTCCCGCTGCTCGAGTGTTGGTACGCCGAGCCGAACTATTTGATCGCGCTGGTCGACTCGGACCAGGCTCACCTCTTCGAGGCCCATCACGGCCTTCCCGAGCCGGTTCGCGACCTCCACCGCGAGGACGCGCACGAGCAGATTCAGCGCGACAAGCCGCGGTTCACCTACAAGAAGCGGTTCTCCAAGACCGACCACGAGCACTTGCACGGGACCGAGCAGGACAAGTTTCTCCACGCCGTCGCCGATGCAATCATCGAACATGCCCGGGGTGGGCCCTTCACGGGGCTGATTCTGTTGGGGCATTCCTCGATCACTCAACCGCTGCGCCGACTCCTTCCTCGTGAGTTGGAAGCGAGCGTGACGGGCGAGGCGGCCCATGCGATGACGACTCGCCCCGAGGACCTGGCGGACGACGTGAGCCGGCTGATCGAGAACGACCGAGGGGCGCGGGAGGCTCGCGGCCTCGCCGAGCTTAAGGATCGTTGGAAGCAGAAGCATCTCGTGGCCAACGGCACGACCGACGTCCTCGATGCGCTTCAGCAAGGCCGGGCGACGCAGATCCTTCTGGGCCGCCGCCGCGACCTGTCAGGAGCGATCTGCCGCGATTGCCAGTACCGGCTCGGCGCGGCCACAGGGGTCTGCCCTTACTGTCAGGGGATGTGCCGGCCGATCAACGCCGCCCAGGAGATCCTCCGGATGGCGATGCGTCATCGCGTGCCCGTCCGTATCTTCAAGGGGAACGGCACCAAGGTCGATCCGTTCACGGCGGTTGGCGGTGTGTCCGCATTTCTTCGCGCTGAGGCGAACTGGACTCCGGCCTCTCACGGGGCGGCCTGAGCCGTAGCGCAGGCCTTTTGGAATTCCTCGACGTTTCGGACGGCGGCAAGTTTCTCCCAACGAAACTTGTCGCCGTTCGGATTGGGCCCACTCCGCGCCCGGGCGTCTCGAAGCCTTGATCCCCTGCTTCCGGAACCTTATCTTCGTCAAACGGCCGCGCGGGTCGGTGACGACGTGGCTCGGACCGCGGGGCGGATTCCGGATGGCTCGAGATTGTTGGGGATATGATTGATTATAATAAGCGAGAGTGGACCCGCAGCCTGTTCTCGGTCCGGGGGACGATGGTTCACGAGATCAGCGGCCGTGTTTCCGCGTGTGCGGTCTGGGCCGTGGCGGTGGTCGCGGTCCATCATCTGATCCGGTCGATGGAGATTCTGCCCACCACGCACATGTTGGTGGGCGTGGCGCTTGGGCTACTCCTTGTCTTCCGCACCAATGCCTCCTACGACCGCTATTGGGAGGGGAGGCGGCAGTGGGGCAGCATCATCAACGAGACGCGCAACCTGGGCCGGGCCTCCCGCGTCTTCCTGAGTCGTGATCGTGAGCTTCTGGAAGAGATGATGCTCTGGACGATCGCGTTTCCCCACGCCGCGATGAACTCGCTCCGGGGTTCGTCCGGGTTGGGCGCGATCGCCCAGCGACTGCCCGCCGCCGAGGTCGAGGCCGTGCTTCAGTCCGGCGACATCCCCTTGGCCGTCGCCGTCCGGATCAGCGAATGCCTGGTGCGGGCGCGCGATCGTGGGATCATCTCCGACTATGTCACCGTGAGCCTCGACCAGAACGTTCAACTCCTCATGGATTACTTCGGCGCCTGTGAGCGGATTCACAAGACGCCGCTCCCGTTTGTCTACGTCGTTCACCTCAGGCGTGCCCTGGTCCTCTACTGCTTCACCCTGCCGTTTGCCCTTGTCAATCCCTACGGCTGGTGGGCCATTCCCGCCTCGTTGCTGGTCGCCTACACCTTCTTCGGGATTGAAGAGATCGGCGTCGAGATCGAGAACCCGTTCGGCCTGGATGCCAACGACCTCCCGCTCGAGCGGTTCTGCGAGACGATCGAACGCGACCTGATCGAACTTACCGACGGTCTAGGCCCGCGCGAGGTCGCGGCGGCGGAATCCCACCGGCCCATCTCTGGAGTGGTGTCTTGATGATCCCGAGTCCCCCTCACGCTCCGCTCCATAACATCCTGCTCTTGAGCTGTATGGATCTTCGGCTTCTCGATGAGATCGTGGCCTTCATGGACCTCATCGGGATGACCAACCGCTACGATCACGTCATCCTCGCCGGTGCAGCCTTAGGGGCAAGCTATGACGGTCTACCCCACTGGGGTCAGACGTTCTGGGATCATATCGATATAGCCCGGGATCTTCATGACATCAGGGAAGTCTATATCCTTGAGCACCGCCAGTGCGGCGCCTACCGGAAACTGCTTGGTTTGTCCTTCGGGGATCACGATGAAACCGAAGCCCTGGCGCATGCCGAGGTCGTCTCACGCCTCAAGTCGCAGATCCAGGTCCGCCATCCCGACCTTGGGGTTCGTGCTTTCCTGATGGACCTCTTCGGGGGAGTGACCGAGCTGGCGATTTAGCCGTTTCAAGGCTTGCCAGGGGTATGGCGGCCTTTGCCAGCCCCGGAGGGGCGACCGTTTCTAGCCCAGGGCGCAAGCCCTGGGGAATTTCTCGAGGCCATGCGCCACTCTCCCCGCCGCGGCTGGCGGGCCATCGGCCCGCCAGCCGCGGCGGGGAGAGTAGCAAGATAATGAAGATATTTTTTGTTGGATCACATCCAGGGGCTTGCGCCCTTGTCCTTACCAAGAACGTTTGCGCAGTAATGCTACTCCAAGCGAAGGTCCAGCTCAGCCCCCTGAACCATCGCTTGGAGCTTCATCCATCCCCTCCAGATCGTTTGCCATCCCGGCTCACCGTCCCCCTTCCGTCCCAGGAATCCCCCGAGTTTCGCCAACTCCCGAAAAAACTGATACGCTCCCCATGGCAACACCTCAGTCGCTCGCCGAAACGCGCGGAGCACGGCCACATATTTTGGCGGGGCAACTTCGATCGCCGGCCGCTCCGGTTCCGATCGGGCGATCCCTTTCAACTGCAAGAGCCGTACCGCCACCACTGACAGCAGGCCCGTCAGCGCCTCCAGCCGATGGCTCGCCTTGAGTTGATGATCGGCTACACTGCAACCCGATTTCAACGCTTTGTGCCATTCTTCGATCAGCCATCTCTTTTCATAATAGGAAATGATCTGCAACGCATCCTCCAGGCAGGCCACTTCTAGAGAAGTGTACAGCACCCATTCGATCGGTTCTTTGACCGAGGCGGGCGGATCGATCTCACGCACACACACCACGTATTGCGCAATCGGTTGCGGATCGAGACCCTTCAGCGAGTCCGCGGGCTGCCGCGGTACGAGCATCGTCGCCCGCACGAACGTGACGGTGAGCTTGGCGGTTCGCGCCGACAATCCGGGACGAGCCCGCAGCTTGAGCGTGAAGCAACCCGCTTGCGGTGCCGATTCGAGTTCCTCCTGCAACGGGCGTTCGAGACCATCGGCACCCTGAACGCGTCGATGCAGGCTCTTGACCCGTCCGACCCAATCGACGCCCTGACGCTGGGCGCGGCAATAGACCTCGAAATCGTCGGATCCACGGTCCATGACGTGAACCCAGCGTGTGTTTTGGGGCGGGGAACCGATCAGTTCGATGAGTTTTCCCCAGACCTCCGACTCGCGATCGCGTTTGCGGCGTTGCGTCCGACTCTCCCCCTTGGGAACCGGTTTGCGATGAAAGAGAATTTGGCCTGCGAGGCCGTAGACGACCTCGTCCTTGTGGGAGACCATCAATCCGGAGTGGATCATGAAGCCCTGACCCGTGCCCGTACCAACGGGCCCCACGCCTTGAATCTGTCGGGTGCATCCGAAATCAATCTCGGTGGTGTCGTCAAGGATCAGGGCCATCTCGGGGCTGGTTTCCCGGATCGAACGCCAATGCGGCTCGGCAATCGCCCGGAAGTTGACGGCCGAGGAGTCGAGCAGGCGATAAGCGGCCCTGAGGTCGTCCCAATTGCCCGTCGCTTTCGGAAGACTGGCCGAGGAATCCACGGCGATTTGCGTGGCGAGTCGGATCAGCCGCGTTTCTCGGCGTTTGTCGCCCAGATCGGCACCGGCGAAATTGGCTTGGGCCCAAGCCTCAGGGTCGGTCAGTGTGGGACTCATGATGAGCATCCGAGCAAGCCAGGGTACCTTGACCCGGGCCGTCAGACCGGCGGGTGGGTCAAGAGAAGCATTGACTATGCCAGATTGCCCGAAAAAAGCAGGGGGGAAACCCTGGATTCTGTACGAATGTTCTTGGTAAGGATAAGGGCTTGCGCCCCTGGCTATTAACGGCCGCCCCTTCGGGGCTCCCGGAAATCGGCCGATCCGGCTATGAGGATATTCTTGTTTGAATCGTATCCCATTGTCCGCTCGGTCCATTGGCGTGGCAAGGGAAGCGGGGGATGATCGATCAGGCCTCCGGCAGTTCTTTGGAAGGGGAACACTGCCAGGGTTCGCCTCGAGCCGAGCGCTTGGCGGTCCACCCGGGGGGGAGTTTGGCGAGTTCGACGATGCTGGGGTCGAGCGTTGCGATCGTCTGAAAGGGGACGAGCGACGCCTCCTCGACGGAGAACGGGCCTCCGTCCAGGAACAGCCAGTCACCGTCGCTCTTCTCGTGAAACACGAGGAGAATCGGGGCTTCGCCCTCGGTGATCTGTTTGAGGGTGACAACGGCGTGGGTCTGGGGTTCCGCGAATGCCCAATCGTTTGACATGGTTCCTACCTCCCTTTGCGTCCGGTTCTTCGCTCATAATACCAGGCGTTCGGCGAAGTGAAGACGCCGAGTCCGAGACCAATCCAGATCGCCTGATCGGGCCGTCGGGGGTGAACGCCGTGAAACAGACAGGGAAAGTGATCGGGGTCGGGGTGTTGTTGGCCTGGCTGGCCGGCTCCTCGTGGGGCGGCGAGCCCCCTGTCGAGCGGCCTCTGATCGACGCGACGAGCCTGAAGCAGAAAGTCCTTTGCGGATACCAGGGGTGGTTCCGGGCGCCGGGCGACCCGGCGGGCGAGGGCTGGCGGCACTGGAGCCGTGACTCGTCGCGGATCACTCCCAAGAGCCTGACGTTCGAGATGTGGCCCGATATGTCGGAAGCCAGCGACGACGAGAAGTACCCGGCCTCTGGCTTCACCAGCCAGGATGGGCAGCAAGCTCACTTGTTCAGCTCGGCCCACCCGCTCACGGTCGAGCGCCACTTCAAGTGGATGGAGCAGTATGGGATCGACGGCGTCTTCGTGCAACGGTTCCTGGTCAGCCTTCGCGACCCGTCGCTCGACCGGGTTCTCGGCCACGTTCGGGACTCGGCCGCCAAGACGGGCCGGGTGTACGCCGTCTGCTACGACCTTTCCGGGGTCCGCGAGGGGCGGCTCTTCGACCTGCTGGCCTCGGATTGGAAGCGGCTGGTGGACGAGATGAAGGTGACGCGGGACGAGCGGTATCTGCACCACGACGGCAAGCCGGTCGTGTTCGTCTGGGGGTTCTATAGCGACCGCTTCGGCCCGGCGCTCGCGCATCGGATCATCGACCTGTTCAAGACGGTCCCCGGCTATGAAGCGACCCTGGTCGGCGGCTGCCAGTGGCAGTGGCGGGCCGAGCCGGATGCCGAGTGGGCTCGGGCGTTTCGCCGATTCGACGTGATCAGCCCGTGGAATGTCGGCAATACCACGAAGGTCGAGGGACGCAAGCAGGCCGCTACCGGTTCCTGGAAGGACGACCTGGCCGAAGCGAACAAGGCGGGGATGGCCTATCTCCCGGTCGTCTATCCGGGGTTCGGGTGGACGAACCTGAAGGGCAAGAATGCCACCGGCGCGACGGTCCCTCGCCTCGGGGGCGAGTTCTTCTGGCGACAGTTCGTCAAGGCTGCGGACCTTGGGATCGACATGGCCTATGTCGCCATGTTCGATGAGGTGGATGAGGCCACCGCGATCTTCAAAGTCAGCAACACCCCGCCCACGCAGGCCCCGTTCGCAACCTACGATGGGTTGCCGGCTGACTGGTACCTGCGACTGACCGGTGAAGGGACGAAGCTGCTCCGGGGAGAGCGGAAGCGTCAGCAGGAGTTGCCGATCAGGCCCTGAAGGCCGTGGGACTCAGGATCGGCTGATGCTCGGCTGGAAAAGCCCTGACGGGCTCAGCACGCTCCCTGCGCCTCATGACGACGGGAGCGACGGAAAACCAGGTAACCCATGCCAAGCATGAGCGTGGCGAGCGACGTTGGCTCGGGAACCGTGACGGGATCCGAAAGGAGCAGGTTGGAGGGAGTGAGGAGGAGGGAGTGATATTGAGCCCCCGACTGCTGATCCCATTGATGAGCGAACAGGAGTATCCGTCCTTGATCGTCGAGGCCGAGTTCGGAATCGAGCTGCCAGCTTGGCAGCAATTCCTTCAGGTCCGTCCTGGTATTCGACTTCATATCGAAAAGATAGAAATTCTTCGCGTAGTAACTGTTCGGTCCGTAGGGAACTCCCCCCATGCCGAGGACCTGATCCTGATTGTTAAGGAACTTGGCCTCGGCGATTTGCCCGCTGGTGGAATAGTTGTTGGGCGAGCCCCAGAGGATGTTCAGGGAGCCGAACGAGCCGTCGGATTGACGCTGAGACGCAAAAACCACGCTGCCGGCTCCTGCCGCGTGGCCGGCTACGCCATAAATGTTTCTCCCCACAAACAGGCCGTTCTGGTTGAGGAATCCATCCTCAGTTCGGCTGTAAGCGTTGTTGGGATCCCCATAAGTCATGGGATTGTAGATGGGAGCGTTATTCAGCGGCGGGACCAGCGGGAGGACGGATTGCAGATTTGCCAGATGGTTGTTCGTGTTCGGGAACGTGTAGGTTCTCTGGCCATCGGGGGCGATGACGATCCCGTTGCCGTCCGCGTCGGTCGAAACCTGGGCTGTTCCCGTACCCAGGTCGGTGACGGTGTAGCCGGGAATGATGTCGGCGCGGGCCGATGAGCGGGGGACTCCAAACAGTGTGAGCGCGATGCAGAAGAGAGGAGCAAACCTGGTGAGAATCGACCGCTCCATGATCGTTGCCTTCCTTGGATGACGACTCGCTAGATCAAACCAGTTGGGGGTAGTGAAAAAATGATCGATCTCCGATCGGCCGTCAAGGGTAATTTGGTTGAATGCGCTGGCCCAGAATGGGAGCCATGCAGGGGACCGAAGAACGTTCGGTTGGTTTCACCGCGTCGGATTCCGTTCGCATGAACGACCGATCAGGGTGAGCAGAGCGTCGTGGTCGATCGGTTTCACCAGGTGGTGATCGAAGCCTGCGCTTGCCGTTCGCCGGCGATCTTCGTCCTGACCGTAACCCGAAATGGCGATGATGAGGAGGTCTTCGTGCCCTTTCTCGGCGCGGAGTTTCTGGGCGACCTGATAGCCGTCCATGCCGGGGAGTCCGATATCGAGCAGCACGATCTCCGGCCTGAAGTCGCCCACCCGTTCGACGGCCTCGACGCCGGTCGTGGCGGTGGCGACTTCGTGGCCTTTGAGCCGGAGCAGTCGTGCCATGCTTCTCACCGTGTCTTCGTTGTCGTCGACCACCAGCAGGCGTCGGCCTTGCCTGTTCCGGTCCGTCCCGGTTGCGGTCATGGTCTTGGTCGCCCCGGGAGTTCGAGCCGACTGGATCTCCGGGGAAGCGGCGGGAAGGGTAACACGGAATGTGCTTCCCTGCCCTGGGCCGTTGCTCGCCGCCGTGACGGTTCCGCCATGCATCTCAACCAGGGTCTTCACGATGGTGAGCCCGATTCCCAGCCCCCCTTCCGAGCGGGCCAGGGTGCGATCGCCTTGGGTAAATAGCTCGAACATCTGGGGAATGCGTTCGGGAGAAATCCCGACACCATTGTCCTTGACGGAGAGAACGATGGTTTCATCCAGGCGCGCGGCGGCCACGGCGATCCGGCCCCCTTCCGGGGTGTATTTGGCGGCATTTGTGAGCAGATTTGTGATGATCTGTTCAAGACGTAGCGGGTCTGCGTGAACCGGCAAGGGCTCTCGAGATGCAGAAATGGTGAGTTTCTGTCCCCGCTGCTCGATGGTCGGCCTGACGGCTTCCACGGCCTGATCCAGGACGATCGAAGCGTCGATCGTCTGGCGTTGCAATTCGATCTTTCCATGGGTCAACCGTGAGACGTCGAGCAGGTCGTCGATGAGGCGAGCGAGATGCTTCACCTGGCGGTCGAGGACCTCGTTGGCCCAGTCGCGATGCTCGCCGCTCTGGTCCTCCCTGAGGAGTTGCGCGGCGTTGCCGATCGAAGAAAGCGGATTTCTCAGTTCGTGAGCGAGCATGGCCAGGAATTCGTTCTTGCGGCGGTCCGCGTCGATCAGTTGAGCGTTGCGCTGGTGCAACTCATTCTCGAACTGCTTTCGCTCGATGGCGATGGTCGCCATGCGGGTGACGATGTCGATCAGTTGGAGATCATTCGCCCTCGGTTGCCGTGGGTGGCGGTAGTACATCGCCACCGTGCCGAGCACCGTGTCGTTGCTCGAGAGAATGGGGTGCGACCAGCATGCCCGGAGTCCGTGAGCCAGCGCCAGTTCCGCGAAATCGGTCCAGAGCGGGTCGTTGGCGATGTCGCTCACATAGACCGGCTTCTTGAGAAAGGCCGCCGTCCCACAGGAGCCGACGGTGGGGCCGATGGCGAGGCCGACGATCGCCTCACTGTAGGCTTTCGGAAGCGTCGGCGCGACGCCGTACCCGAGGTGGACGCCGTCGGGGTCGAGCAGGAGGATCGACGCGTGCATCTCCTCCGCTTCAAACTGCTTCTCGATCATCCGGCAGAGCGCGTCGAGCACTTCGGAGAGGCTCGAGTCGAGGACCACCAATTCGAGAATGTGCTTTTGCTGTTCGAGGAGGGCTTCGTTCCGTTTGCGGTCGGTGATGTCGAGCGTGAGCCCGACCAAGCCCAGGGTCGGCTCGTTGGGGTGGTCGATCGGCCGGCCACGGGCGGAGATCCAGTGCAGGCTGCCGTCAGGCCAGTAGACGCGGTATTCCGCTTCATAATCCACGCCGGTGGCGAACGCTTGTTCGATCCGTTCGATGACGGTTTTTCGGTCATCGGCATGAAGGCAGTCAAGAAAATCATTGTATGTAAATGGATCGTCCGCCCCCCGGCCGAAGTCGGCCTTGCAGCGTGCCGAGCACCGCACCTCCTTGCTGGGAAAATCGACGTGCCAGCTCCCGAGCCTGCCGACCTCGAGGGCGTAGCGAAGCTCATACTCGCTCTGGATCAGCGCCTGCGCGCTCCGTTCGTGCCGGTCGGCCCGCTCGCGTTCTTCGTTCATGAGCCGCTGCCGCTCTTTGGCGAGAGCGACGGAGTGGCAGACCGCCTCGAGGAATTCGAGCTCATCGTCACTGAAACGATCTCGATTTCGGGTCGCAAACGAGAGGGTGCCGATCAGACGGTCGCCCGCCATGAGGGGATTGCAGGCGTAGGCACGAAGGCCAAAGCTTTTCGCAACCTGAACTTTTTCGTCAGTGGAGTTCTGAATATCGGTCGCGACGATGGGCTTTTTGAGGAGGGCGACGGTGCCGCAGACAGCCTCGCCAAAATGGAGGCTTTTGATGCCTTGGGCCTCGGCTTCGGAGATCCCCGTGCACGAGTCGAGTTGCAGGCCGTCGGCCTCGGGGTTCACCATGAAGTGAAAGTAGGCGTCGAGCCCGAGATGCCTCGAGACGGTCTCAAAGAGTCGGGTGACCATGGCCTCGGGATGGTCGTTTGAGAGAAGTTTGCCGGTGGCGTCGGACAGGATTTGAAGCCGCTCGTTGCGCCGTCGGAGCGACTCCTCATGACGGCGCTGCTCGCTCACATCACGGAAGACGACAACTGTACCGAGGATGATTCCATTCTCTTCGATGGGTGAAGTGGTTTGCTCGATGGGGATCAAGGTTCCCAACTTGGTGCGCAGCAGTAGCCGTTTCGGCAGGTCGACCGATTGGAGTTCCCAGGCGGCGATCGGTTGCGGCGGTTCGACGTCCCTTCCGGTTTCCTCATCAAAAAGCGGAAAAACTTCGGAGATGCATTTTCCCTCCGCCCACTCAAGCGTGCGCCCTGTGAGCGTCTCGGCCGCGGGATTCATGAATGTAACGCAACCGTCGACACCGCCGACGATGACGGCGTCGGCGATGCTTTTGAGGATTGTTGGGACCCACCAGAGGCCGTCAGCCATCTTCAACATAATTCTTATGTCGCTGCAAAAGTGTTGCCTGCACAGTAATCATAACTCAGGGGGGAAGCGAAAATAAATATTCTGATAACCCTGGGAAAAACGCTTAAAATTTGATCGATTTGGGTTTCTGTGCGAACCAAGGGCAAATTGTCCACAGGTTACCACATCGAACTTTGACGACCGTCAACGGGCCATCGCACATGTTCCATCATCGGGTATTGCCGGGGCACCAGCGATGTGTGTCGATCTGAACAGTAAGCCCATGGGCAGGAGATTTTTTTATGCTTCTTGTTCTCCAGCTCGCCTACCGAACCTGCCGATGGCCCGGAGCGTCCATCCCGGGTAGATATCGTTCCAGAGGACGGGCGAGCCGTGTCCCGGTGATCGGTCGGGGGTGAGGAGCCTTGTGATGAGTACGCTGCAACGCCTGGCCGACCGGGGCCTGGCCAAGCCGCCGAGGTGGCTGCCGGGCAACGTCCAGTACGAGACGATCATGGGGTCAGTGGCCTATGGTGTCTCCTCGGACACCAGCGACGTGGACGTGTACGGCTGGGCGATCCCCCCGAAGGAGGACATCTTCCCCCACCTGCGGGGCGAGGTTGTAGGGTTTGGAAGCCAGACCAAGAGGTTCGAGCAGTATCAGGAGCACCACGTCGAGGACCGGGATGCCCTCGCCGGCCATGGGCGGATGTACGACCTGACGATCTTCGGCATCGTCAAGTTCTTCGCCCTGGCGATGGAGAACAACCCCAACGTGATCGATTGCCTGTTCACGCCCACAACCTGCTTGCTCCACAGCACGAGGGTCGGCAACCTCGTCCGGGAGAACCGGCGGCTCTTCCTGCACAAGGGGGCCTGGCCGAAGTTCAAGGGCTATGCCTACTCGCAGCTGCACAAGATCGCCATCAAGCAGCCGCAGGGCAAGCGGGCCGAGCTGGTCGCCGAGCACGGGTTCGACACGAAGTTCGGCTACCACATCGTCCGGCTCGTCACTGAGGTTGAGCAGATCCTCCTGGAGGGCGACATCGATCTCCAGCGGGACAACGAGCAACTCAAGGCGATCCGCCGGGGCGAGTGGACGGAGGAGAGGCTGCGACGGTGGTTTGCCGACAAGGAGTTGCAGCTGGAGCGGGCTTACGCCGAGAGCAAGCTGCCCGCCGTGCCGGACGAGGCCCGGATCAAGGCCCTGCTCCTGGGCTGCCTGGAGGATCACTACGGGAGCCTGGAGGGATGCGTCGTGGCCCCCAACAGGGCGGTCGTTGCCCTGCGGAGCATTCAGGCTGAGTTGGAACGAGTGAAGGACTTACTCTGACGGAGAGGCAATCGATGAACGTTGCAGAGCGTTTGCGGGAGGAAGTGGACGGGCACCCGTACCCACTGCTCTTCGCCACGATCAGCGGGGCGCACCTCTACGGCTTCCCCTCGCCCGACTCGGACTACGACCTGCGGGGCTGCCACGTCCTGCCCGTCCGAGAGGTCGTCGGCCTCGACGTGGGCCGGGAGACGATCGAGTCCTCGAAGGATGACCGTGGGCTCGAACTCGACCTGGTCACCCACGACGCCAGGAAGTTCTTCGGCCTGCTGCTCAGGAAGAACGGCTACGTGTTGGAGCAGCTCTACTCGCCGCTGGTCGTTCACTCCACGCCCGAGCACGAGGAGTTGAAGGCGATTGCCAAGGGGTGTGTCACGAGGCACCACGTTCACCACTACTTCGGGTTCGCCGAGACGCAGTGGCGGCTCTTTGACAAGGAAAGGCCCCGGCGGGTCAAGCCGTTGCTCTACGTGTACCGGGTGCTGTTGACGGGCATCCACCTGATGCGGACAGGCGGGGTCGAGGCGAACCTCGTGCGGCTTAACGAGGATGCCCGGCTAACGCATGTGGATGACCTGATCGCACGGAAACTCGCCGGACCCGAGCAGTCGGTCCTGAACGACGCCCACGTGGAGTTCCACCTCCGGGAGTACGAGCGGCTGCGGGGCGAAATGGAGGCGGCGTTTCAATCCAGTACGCTCCCCGAAGCACCGACCGCCCGGGATGCTCTCAACGACCTGCTCGTGAGGCTGAGGATGCAGACCGCTGCCGGGCTGAAATCCTGAAGATGTCGATCGAGAGCGTCTCGGTGAATCGGTGGCCAAAGGCGGCACTTGTCACGATCGGGGGGCTTCACCTCGGCGCGTGCCGAGGCTCTCAAAGCTCAGTCTTCTTTGGTAACTCCGGCACAAACCAGGGGTAGATCGCCGGAAGGACCAGGGTGGTTAGCAGGGTGGAGGTGAGGAGGCCGCCGATGACGACGGTGGCCAGGGGGCGCTGGATCTCGGCGCCCGGGGTGGTCGAAAGGGCCATCGGAATGAAGCCGAAGCCGGCGACCAGCGCGGTCATCATGATCGGCCGGAGGCGGACGACGGCGGCCTCGCGGGCGGCTTCGTGAGGTTCGACCCCTTCGAGGCGGAGCTGCTCGACGGCGCTGACCCAGACCAGGCCGTTGAGTACGGCCACGCCGAACAAGGCGATGAAGCCGACCCCGGCCGAGATCGAGAACGGCAGGCCGCGAGCGGCCAGGGCGAAGATGCCGCCGGTCGCCGCCATCGGTACGGCCAGGTAGATCAAGGCGGCGAGCCGCAGGGAGTGGAACGTGCTGAACAAGAGGAGGAAGATCAGGGCCAGGGCGATCGGTACGACGATCATGAGCCGTTGGGTGGCGGTTTGCAGGTGCTCGAACTGACCGCCCCAGCGGAGGAAGTAGCCGGGGGCGAGTGCAACCTTGGCGTCGATTGCGGCCTGTGCTTCGGCGACGAACCCGGCGATGTCGCGGCCTCGGACGTTGACGCCGACCACGGCCCGGCGCTGGACGTTCTCACGCTCGACTTCGCTCGGGCCTTCCTCGAAGCTCAGATCGGCCAGGTCATGCAGCGCGATCGGCCGCCCCAGGGGGTCGACGATCCGGATCGCACCGATCTTCTCGGGAGAGTTCCGCCAGGCCTCGGGGAGGCGGACCTGGATCGGGCGGCGGTACTGCCCCTCGAACGCGGTGCCGACGGTCGTCCCCCCCAAGGCGGCGATTGCCTCCATGACGTCGGCCCCTTTGATCCCGTATCGCGCGAGCTGGTCACGTCGGACCGAGACGCGGAGCATGGGCAAGCGGCCCGAGGTCGGCGTCTTGATGTCCTTCGCCCCCGGGATCCGCGCCAGGGTGCGCTCGATCTCTTCCGCCTTGCGGCGGAGGACGTCGAGATCGAGGCCGTAGAGCAGGACGGCGACGTCGCTTTTGACCCCTGCGACCAGCTCGTTGACCCGCATCTCGATCGGCTGGCTGAAGCCGAATTTAACGCCGGGGACGTTCTCATTGAGTTCCTTGTCCATCTCCTGGATCAAGGCGTCGCGGGTCAGGCCGGGCCGCCACTCGGATTGTGGTTTGAGCATGGTCCAGACGTCGGTCTGGTGGACTCCCATCACGTCGTTGGCGATCTCGGGGCGGCCGGTCTTGGAGTAGACCATCCGGACCTCGGGGAACTTTTTGACGATGTTCTCGATCTGGGTCGAGGCGGTCACGGCCCCCTCGAGCGAGGCTGACGGGATCCGCACGGCCTCGATGAGCAAGTCTCCCTCGTTGAGTCGGGGCATGAACTCTCCCCCCAACTGCCGGGCGACCGGCACGCTCACAAGCACCAGGCCGAGCGCCAGCAAGGTCGCGATCACCGGCCGGCGGATCACCATGTCGAGCGCCGGCACATAGGCCCGCTTGAGCAGGCGGACCAGCCAGACTTCCTTCTCCTCGGCCTTGGACGACAAGCACAACGAGGCCAAGACGGGCATCAAGGTCAGCGAGAGCACCATGGAGCCGGCCAGGGCGAAGATAACGGTGAGTGCCATGGGCCGGAACAACTTGCCCTCGGTCCCTTGAAGCGCCAGGATCGGCAGGTAGACGATGGCGATGATCAACTCGCCGAACATCGTCGGCTTGCGGACCTCGACGGCCGCGTCGCGGATGATCTCGAGCTTGGGCCGCGTCCCCCCTTCGTGCGCCAGGCGGCGGACGCAGTTCTCGATCATGATGACGCTCGAGTCGACGATCAGGCCGAAGTCGATCGCGCCGAGGCTCATCAGGCTGGCCGTGACCCCGGTGGCGAGCATCACGTTGGCCGCGAAGAGCATCGACAGCGGGATCGCCAGGGCCACGATCAGGCCGCCCCGGATATTGCCCAGGAGCCCCAGCAAGATCAGGATGACCAGGGCTCCCCCCTCGACCAGGTTATGCACGACCGTGTCCAGGGTCTGGTCGATCAGGTGGGTTCGGTCATAGAGCGGCTCGATCGTCACCCCCGGCGGCAGACTCTTCTGGAGTTTGCCGATCTCGTGCTTGACCCGCTCGACCACGGTCCTCGAGTTTTCGCCGATCATCATCATGACCAGGCCGGTGACGATTTCCCCTTCGCCGTCGCGGGTCGCCAGGCCGGCGCGGATCATCGGCGCGGGGTGGACCTTGGCGACGTCGGCGATCGTCACGGGAACGCCGTTGCGTTCGTCGATGACGATCGCGGCGATATCGGCCACGCTGTGCGCCTGGCTTTCTCCTCGGATGTAGCGGGCCTCCCCCTCATGGACGAGGTAGCCCCCGCCGACGTTGGCGTTGTTGTCCCGCAAGGCGTTGAAGACATTGGTCATCGCCAGGTGATAGGTCGCCAGCTTGTCGGGATCGAGCTCGACCTGAAACGTCTTCAATTCGCCGCCGTGTGAGTTGATTTCGGTGACGCCGGGCACTCCGCGTAACTGGAAGGCGATGAACCAATCGAGGATCGTCCGAAGCTCCATCGCCGTCACGCCTGAGCCTTTGGCTGCCTTGACCTGGAACTGGTAGACCTCCCCCAGCGCCGTCGTGATCGGCCCCAGGCTTGGCTTGCCGTAGCCATTGGGGATCGCCTCCGCCGCCCGGGTGAGCCGTTCGCCGACGAGTTGGCGGGCGCGGTAGATGTCGGTCCCCTCGTGAAAGACGATCGTCACGACCGAGATCCCGAACTTGGAGATCGAGCGGATCTGCTCGACATTGGGCAGGCCGCTCATCGCCCCCTCGACTGGGAACGAGAGCAAGGTCTCCACCTCCAGAGGGCTCAGCGCGGGGGCTTCCGTGATCACCTGGACCTGAATGTTGGTCAGGTCGGGCACTGCGTCGATCGGCAGATGGATCGCGGAGTAGACCCCCAGCCCTGCGATCAGGAGCGTCCCCATCAGCACCATGAAGCGGTTATGAAGGGCTGAGTTGATCAGCGAGTTGAGCATGTTTTTTTGTCTCGAGCAAATCTCGACAAGGCCGTCGTGGGGCGGTTTTCGTTGGGAGTGCACACACGCGGAGGGATTCGTGAGCCGACTCCGCTTCCGCTCTCAACGGGGCGATCCAAGGTTGCCTTGGGTAACGCGTCCGAAAAAAAAATTGTTATATGGACAAGAGCTTGCTGTCACTGAAGGGGCGGCCTAACCCTTGTCGCAATGCCTCGTTGGAACTGTGCTGGGGTGGCGAAAAACCGCTCCGATGGAGGAGGGGTGTCCACTTTCGAGGAATGGCGGGGTTCGAGGCGCGTTCAGTCGTCGGCGGGCTCATCCTGAAGGATCAACTCGCTCTTGAGGAAGAATGCGCCGATGGAGACGACGGACTGGCCCTGGGTGAGGCCGGCGCGCACGACCCGACGATCACCGGCCTCGCGCCCGAGCTTGACCGGCTGGAAGGTGAAGGTGCGTCCATTCTGCTTGGAGGGGAGGAAGACTCCTTCTTGCTCCTCGATCCCGACAACGGCGGCGGTCGGGACGGTCAGGACCTCCTGGGTCTTCGGGCTATCGAGCACGATCCGAGTGAACATCCCCAGCTTGAGCAGTCCGTCCAGGTTCTCGGTTTCGGCCAGGAGTGGGACGGTCCGTGTGGCGGGGTCGACCATGGAGCCGACGGAGAGGAGTTTGGCCTGGAAGGTACGGTCGGGGTAGGCGGGGACGGTCATCTGGATTTTCCCGTCCTGGAGCGTCGGCAGGGCGGCGAGGTCGGCCTCGGTGATGTTGGCCATCACCCAGACCGTATTCAGATCGGCCAGCAGGAAGAGGATATCGGTGGGGTCGGCCTTCTGGCTGGGGACGGCTGTTTTGGTGATGATGGTGCCGTCAAACGGCGCGGTGACCTGGCAGGCCGTCACGTCTTCGGACGCCAAGGATCGGGAGGCCGCCACATCGCCGGCTTGCGCAAGCAACTGAGAAATATCCTCTTGGACCCCGAGGATCCGCAACCGCTGGGCTGCGTCGATGACGGCCGCCTCGGCCAGGCGCACCTTCTGGTCGGCCAGAGTCTGTTCGTGGGAGGCGTCGAACCGGACCTGTTCCAGGACCGCACCGAGCTTGGCCTGGGTTCCCTCAAGGGTGTGTAACGCGACGAATGCAGGGTGCTCGCCGATGATCTGATCTTTGAACAGGGCGCTGGTCTTCTCGGACTCGTGCGAGGCGATCTCGAACTCGGAGTAAGCTTGGAGCAAGAGCGCGCGGTCGGCTCCGAGCGGTCGGTCGGCGTATTCCTTCTGAATCCTGGCGGCCGGCTCTCCTTTGCGGATCGCTGGGACCAGTTGCGCGACGTTATTGGCGACCTGCTGCTTCCAGTCAAACTCCTTCCGCGCCGTCGCCAACTCGATCTGTCGGCCCCTCAGGTTGAGGCGGGCGGTGCCAATGTCCGGGCTGTCGAGGACGGCCAGCAACTCACCTTTCTTGACCTTCCGGCCCAGGTTGACCAGCACTTCGCGGACAACCCCCGCGGCGCGTGGGCGGATCTCGACCCGGCGGTCCGGATTCGCCTCGACCTTCCCCGCGACCCCCACCTCGGAGGGAAGCGAGAGCTGCGTTGCCGGCTCGATGCGGATCCCGGCCACATTCCACTTCCCCTCGGCCAATGTGACGGTTCTGACCTCTGGGGACGTGGCCGATGCCTCAGGCTCGGCTGTCGCTTTTGGGAGTGTGGGGGAGGCGTGCAGCGACCTCCCGTGGAACAGCACATCGTGGAGGACAAAGCTCGCCGCCAGCAGAATCAGGCAGAGCGCGAGGGCGGCCCAGGGGAATAAGCTCTTCAACGACCAACGGTTCAGCAATGCAACGGACATGGGGGTGCCTCCCATTTGCCACTGACATCTCCGGCGGCCTCATCCCTCTTTTTTTTTCTTGGGGCGGAGGGGTTCGGCATTTTTTTTGGAGATGGGATCGCTTGTGCAATCCGCTTTGGAATCGACCAGGCCACGTGTTTGGAGACGGTGGGACATCGAGGAGGCGCGCAGACCCACGGGCCGCATCGCATCGCCTCGTTCGAGCTGTGGCAAAGGTCGACTCAGCAGAGCCAGCGTTCAAGCAGGACCAGCGGGGAAGTGGGGCGCGCAGTGGTAGCGCCGGTGGGGAAGGCTCGGCATGGTCCGAGGACCGAGAACCAGGGATCAATCAGGTCGGGAGGAAGCGTCGCTTGAGGGCAGAGCGAGGTGCGCACGAGGAGTTGAGAATGCGTATCCGGTACGAACCGAGGCCCATCGTCCCAGGTCGTTGCGAGCCAGTCTGCGACGTGCGCGTGGAGCGCCGGTCCTTGCTCATCAGACGGGAGCGGACCGGTTCCGTCTTCCGTGGGCAAGAACCAGTGCCAGTGCAAGGTCGCCACGTCTTGGGCGTTCCCCGCAGCAGGATGCCAGCGGAGCAGGTGGTCGTGGTGGTCGCAGACTTCGCCGGGCGCATCGTGGTGGCGAATGTTGTGGAAGTCGGGCTGCGGCAACGGAGTATGGACGAGGCTGAAGATCAGGAAAATGATCCCCAGGCCACGCTTTCCTCGTTGTTGTCGCCGACCTCGGACAGACATAAGGCGTCCCCACGCTCCATTCGCACTTGCCGGGGAGAGTCTCAAGACTTCCCCTAATTATCAACGCAGCGAGAAGCGCCGTCAAGCCGCCTGATTCCGGGTGATCCGCTCGCCGTTGTGCTGCCTTAATAAGATCGTTCACGGTTCTTCGTTGATTATTCTCCGGGCTTTATTGGTGTTAAACCTTGGATTCAAAACAAGATCGGTCGTAAGCGAATTTTGGCCAGACGGAAAAAATTCTGGGGTTTTTACTTTTGACTGTACGCACGGATTTGTTAGCCTAGTCTTCTCATGTTGGTTTTTCTGCGCGATACCTACAAAACTCCTATGTTGTCAGTGGTAGGTCTCAGATGTGTTAAAGTGAAGATGCGATGCCGATAGGAATTGATGGGGAGATCTTGGGCATGACCTGGGAGTCTTTCTGAGCGAATCGGTTCGTTTTCATCCGCGGTTAAAAGCAAGAGAGCTAAACGGATTCGCAAGTCGGGAAAAGAAGTGAAAGCGAAATCGTCAATAAATCGCTCGAATTGACGATCGTGATCTCCAGGTGGCCGGGCGGGCATTAAGCTCAACAGGGCGGATCGTCTCTCTCCCACAAAGACATCTGCCGGATCAGGCTCTGAAGGAGAACGCATCAAAATGAGGCGCGCAACAAAAGGTAAGCGGAAATTGGCGACGGTTCGTCGCCTTGCGTTGGCGATGTCAATGGGCACGGCTCTGCTAAACGTTTGGGCCAGCTCAGGCGAAGCTGCCGGACTGTTTAGCTACCGGCACAGGAATGTGGTGGCGTGTTCCCCCTATGGTGGTGTGGACGGCTCGGCGCTTGTGGCGACGTCGGGTGGTGATGCGTGTGGCGGGACGACTCTCGTCCCCCAGACCACCTACCAGACCGTCGTTGACACGGTCTACGAGCAGGTTCCGGTCACGCAGATGCAGACGCAGTATCGCACCGACTACCGGACTGAGACGGTCCCGGTCACCCGGACGGTCTGCGAGACGGTTCCGGTCACGCAGACGCAGACGCAGTATCGCACCGACTATCGCACCGAGACGGTCCCCGTGTCTCGGACGGTCGTCGAGCAGGTTCCGGTCACGCAGATGCAGACGCAGTACCGAACCGACGTTCGCACCGAGACGGTCCCCGTGTCTCGGACGGTCTACGAGCAGGTTCCGGTCACACAGACGCAGACGCAGTATCGCACTGACTATCGCACCGAGACGGTCCCCGTGTCTCGGACGGTCGTCGAGCAGGTTCCGGTCACGCAGATGCAGACGCAGTATCGGACCGACGTTCGCACTGAGACGGTCCCTGTCGTCCGGGTGGTCAGCGAGCAGGTTCCGGTCACACAGATGCAGACGCAGTATCGGACCGACGTTCGCACCGAGACGGTCCCTGTCGTCCGGGTGGTCAGCGAGCAGGTTCCGGTCACGCAGATGCAGACGCAGTACCGGACCGAGCAAGTGCCGGTGACCCAGGTCGTGAATGAGACGGTGAACGTCCCGCGCACGGTGACGGTGAACGTCCCGAAGCTCGTGACGACGTATCAGGATCAGGTCCGGACCGTGTCACAGCCGGTGACGACGATTCAGCGCCAGCAGCAGCGCAACACGGTTTACCGCAATGTGATCGATACGGTCATGCAGCCGCAGCCGGTGACCGTGATGGAGTGCCGGGTCCAGACGACGATGGTTCCCCAGGCCTACACCGTCAACCAGCCGGTGTCGGTCACCCGGCAAGTGGTCGAGTGGGCCAATCCCGCCCCGGCTCCGGCCGTGGCTTCCAGCCAGCAGTCGCCGAGCCCGCAGGCGGCCCCCGCGCCCGCGCCTCAGCAGGTCGTGCGGAACGTCACCGAAACTCAGTATGTTTGTCAGACCCAGACCCGGATGGTCCCGGTTCAGCAGACCGTCCAGGTCCCGGTTCAGCAGACCCGGATGGTTCCGGTTTCGGTCACCCGAGTGGTGCCTGAGGAACAGGTGACCGAGGTCTGCGTGCCGGTGACCACCATCGTGAATCAGCAGGTGACGGAGCGGGTTCCCGTCACCCAGACCATCACGGTTCCCGAGTCAAGAACCGAGTTGGTGCCGACCGTGCAGTCCCGCAACGTCACCGTGATGAACGTCCGCCAGGTCCCGTTCCAGGTTCCTGTGACGACGTATACGACGCAGACGCGGCAAGTGACCGAGAATGTGTCTCGTCAGGTTGCGGTGCAGGTTCCCGTGCAGGTTCCTGTGACGACGTACACGACGCAGACGCGGCAGGTGACCGAGAACGTGTCTCGTCAGGTTGCGGTGCAGGTTCCCGTGCAGGTTCCTGTGACGACGTACACGACGCAGACGCGGCAAGTGACCGAGAATGTGTCTCGTCAGGTTGCGGTGCAGGTTCCCGTGCAGGTTCCTGTGACGACGTATACGACACAGGCGCGGCAGGTGACCGAGAACGTGTCTCGTCAGGTTGCGGTGCAGGTTCCCGTGCAGGTTCCTGTGACGACGTACACGACGCAGACGCGGCAAGTGACCGAGAACGTGTCTCGTCAGGTTGCGGTGCAGGTTCCCGTGCAGGTTCCTGTGACGACGTACACGACGCAGACGCGGCAAGTGACCGAGAACGTGTCTCAGCAGGTTCCCGTCCAGGTTCCCGTCCAGGTTCCTGTGACCGTCATGACCTGCGTCGCACGGCAGGTGACTCGCCAGGTGCCGTGCACGACTTATGTCGCGGTGCCGAACAGCCCCGCTCCGGCTTCGGTGGACTATGCATCGCCAACTCCGGTGGACTATGTGACTCCGGTTGCTGCGCCTTCGAGCCAGTCGTCCCCTCAGAGCTAAGTGTCTGTCTCGGAAGGTCAAGCTTCACCGGGAAATGAAGAAACTTTGGGTGCCACGGGTTCCGTACTCGGACCCCGTGCGCCCCAGCCAAGGCATTCCCGCATGGGTTCCGAGTACGGAACCGCATGGCACCCGGAAGATCAGCAAAAACTCCGATGAGATTCGCCTTCTGGGACCGACTCTAAGCGCAGGGCCAACTGTTTGACCTTGACGCGCCAGACTTGGAACCCCGTCGCCTCACGAGGCGGCGGGGTTTTTTCGTTGCCACGGGTGCGGATCGCCGAGATATGCTCGGGTTAACGACCCGTTTTATGTGAAATTAACGCCTTGCCGATGGCTTCGATTGAGCGGGGAGCACGGTCAGCGTTTTGCCTGTATTCACCGTCGTCGTCGATCCGTCGGGATCGGTCACGGAGACGAGCACATGGTAAATGCCGGCCGGCACGCTTGCGCTCAGTTGTTTTGCCGAGAGTCTCACCTTGGTTTGCTTGCCTACCAGCAGCTTGACCTTTGTCGTGGCGCCCGCGATGGTGAAATCCCCCGGGGAACCGGTCGAGCTCTTGGAGAGGCTCAGCGTCACCTGCTCTTTGGGTGAGGAGACGTTCGACGTCGCCGTCAAGGAAACGACCTGCTGGATCCTGGCCCTCTGGCCGGCAACCACCGTGGCTGGGAGCGTGCCCCTGACGGAAGGGACAAGGCCCGACGATGCTGGGGACACGGGCTGAGGTGTTGCGGTGTCACCGGGTGGTTGAGGCGTTGGGGGGGCGCTGGGCGGGGGCTCGGTCGTGGGAGGGGTCTTGGGAGGGGGGGGCGATAGTTGGGCCGACGAGGAGATATTGACGGCAAACGACTCCGTCGCGGGTTTCCCGTCGGAGCCGTATCCCACGACCGTGATGTGCGCAGTCCCAGGCGCAAGCGGGGTCACGGTCAGGGTGTTCCCCTGGATCGATGCAATCGCCACACCGGGCGTATCACTGGAGGCCTGAAAGACCTCGCTGGCCGTGGTCACGTCCTTGATCAAGACCACGTTGGATGGTTGGACGCTTGCCCCGGCCGTGTAATTCTGGAGTGGGATCTGATTCAGCGGTGAGTTGAGCGGGCCCGGGGACGGTACGGGCACTGCCGCAATGGCGTCCATCACCGCCAGGCCCGCGTCTCCGACCACGTTTCCGAAGACGGTGAAGCCGCCATTCTGGTTGTCGAGGTTGGAAGCGTTGCTGTCCGATTCGTTGAAGAAGAATTGGCTGGTCGCGCTGTTGGGATTATTGCCGAGCTTGGCCATCGCGATCGTGCCGCGCGTGTTCGACGCCCCGAACTCATTCTGGACGGCAGGGTCTGCGATAATTGTCGTGAAATCCGGCTTGGATGTGAGCTGATACCCGCCACCTTGCCAGATGAAGCCGGGGACCGAGCGGTGCACGATGGAGTTGGTATAACTGCCTTTGTTTACGTAATTCAGGAAGTTCGCCACAGTTTTTGGTGTGGTCGCGGGGGTCAGGAGCACCGGGATCGTTCCGAGAGTCGTATTGAAGACCGCAAAATCGGGTTTCGCATCGGGATCTTTGAAGTAGGAATCCAGTTTCACCGGAGCCACCTCAACACCCGCCGTGAAGTTGATATCCGGCAAGGGTGCCGTCGAGGCCATGGTCAACAAGGCTCGTGTTTCCAGGCTTTCGACATGGTTCAATTGGAGTGGCCGACGTGAGCGATTTGGCCTCTTCATGCATGCTCTCCAGAGAACGTGACTTTCCAAACAAACCAGGAGTCGGTGCCAATCCGGGTTGAGATCCAGATAAGTCGTTGCTCGGTTCAGTGCTGACGGATTGCGATGGGAAAATCACGCGAAGTCGATGGGAAATTTGCGTCAGGCTTAATCTCGAGATGGGCTGAGACCTCTTTTCTTACTATCGATCCCCTTTTCGTGATAGACCAATTCTCGACCATCGAAACCAGGCTTGCCTAAATTGTGTTTGCTGAATCACTGAATATGAATGCGTTTGTGGTTTTGCCAGTTCCCCAGGAGGGAATGACGAAGGCGTCGAGGATCGTCGGGCTCCATGCGGCCCAATGATCCTCGACGCCTTCTCAAAGCGGCTCAGTTCGTGGAGTCGTTTCCCACGACTCAGGGGTTCTTGGCGGCCTTCTTGTCCGCGCCGGCATTGGGGAGGTAGTCGGGATCTTCGCCCACGATCGCTTTGGCTTCCTCGGGGGAAATTGGGGCAGTCGATTGGCCGCATCCCGTCGGAAGCAGGGCCAGTGTGAGAGCCGCGAAGAGGAGCAGGAGGGAGGGCTTCCACTTCATGAAGGATTCCTCGAAAGCTGATGGGGCGGTGGTACTTCAGGAAGAAAGCCCGCGACCTTCTGGACGGGGTCGCGGGCGAATGATTGCGGCGATCGATCAATACGCGTCGGCGCTGACGACCTCGCCGCCGTTGCGGGAGCCGAGGGCCCACCAGGTCTGCAAGCTAACCGTGTCCTTGATGAAGCGGACCGAGCCGTCGGCGAAGGCCAGGTTGACGCCGCCGGAGTGGTTGCTGCTCGGCGGGGCGCTGCCGGCGAGGCCGACGTAGGCGTTCGTGGACGCGTTGGTTCCGGGGTCGTTGGGATTGTGGCAGTTCATCTGGTTGGGCGTGCCGAAGTGATTGTAGCCGGTGATGACCACCCATTGCGGATAGGTTGCGATCCAGAGCTGACTTGCGGTCCAGTAGCGGCCCGTCACCGTCCCCGGGAGGTTCTGGCAGGCGCGGACGAACGTCGTTGCGTCGGCCACGTTGCCCGTGACCCCAACCCCGGTCGGGGACACGAAGACCGCAATGCGGGCCATGTTGCTGCTACGGGGGAGTTGGGTGCCGAGGGTGCCGGACTGGCGGCCGATGAGTCGCTCGCTCATGAGGGCGGTGTTTGACGTGCCGTCGGTGACCGAGCTGATCGTGACCGTCGAAAAGTTGCCGGCAGAGTATTCACTGGTTTGAGGGGAGCCCTTGGCGGGGATGATGGTTCCGGAGGCGACCCGAAGAACGCCCGGTCCTCCCATGTTGCCCATGTAGTTGGTTGTCCCGTAGAAGCGGCTCGTGTTCCCCGGCCAGGTCCGCACGCCCTCCGAGCTGCTGTCGGACGGGCAGGCCAGCATCCCCATCTTGGCGGTTGACGCTGTGCTGTTCATGTAGCCGCCGAAGCCGGTATGCATCGGTTCGACGTTGAAGTTGATGGCGTTGTACATCGCGTTCTGCTCCGTGTACTGGAGCAGGGAGGGCATCCAACTGAAGGGAAGTTGGGCCGTTGCGCCGGTGGGATACATCATCGAGTGCGCCGGGAAGACGCTGTTGGAGCTCTCGTAGTTCATGCACGCCAGGCCGAGCTGCTTCAAGTTGTTGGTGCATTGCATTCGCCGGGCCGCCTCGCGGGCCGCTTGCACGGCAGGGAGGAGCAAGGCGATCAGGACGGCGATGATCGCGATCACCACCAAGAGTTCGATCAATGTGAAACCGTAACGACGTGATGACTTATGCATGCATTGGGTTCCTGTCGGCCACAAGGGATCGGGATGACGAAAGCTTCGCCTCGCGGGAGTTGCGAGGTCTGCTAAAGGGGGGGAGTCCGGATCTACCTGGCGGGACCGGATTTCGCTGGTTGACCTTGGATGCGATCGCTTGTGAGTGAAAACTTGCGTGATAAAGAATACGATTGTCTTATTATTTACATGGCCGCGCGTTGCTTCTCAGCAGCGGGGGTGGCGGCATGCCGTACGCAAGTGCCATGCCGATTTTCGGCGGTTTGACCTAAAGGACAGGGTGTTAATGTTTTGCGGTTGATGATGAACGGTTCTCTGATTTGTCGGATCAGGTGCATCTGCCCGTTTTCACAGCAGGTGATGCCACTGGTTTCGGTGGTCTCGCCGCCGTCTGCACGGCGTTCGCCTGCCTGCGTCCGGACAGGAATGGAATCGTAGGTAAAGCGCACGACGATCCCGTTGCGCCGAAGCGCGGGTCGAATCGCTCTGCTGTTTGATCCGCTGCGCGGTCGCGGCAAGCACGTCGTCCGGTGTCAGGTTTGGTGACGACGAAGGGATCGACCTCAGAGGCCGAGGCTGAAATGAGGGGAGGGCTTTCTGCTGTCCGCTTCGATTTGCCGACGCATCCCAAGGCGGCCGGGGCGCTACCTCTGCGTTCCCGCTCCTTCATGCCGGTAACGATGGCGGCCGTGACACGCAAGGGGAGCGGGAGCTTACTTCTGGACCGTCTCCGAGGACGTGAGGGTGTCCTTCGCCCCTAATTTGATGAGCCGGAGGCCGTTGGTGAGGAAGACACGGGGGATGGCCGAGAGGTCGTCGCCGACGATCGGCCGCGCGACGACGCGTCCGTCGCTCCAGTAGCCGAGGTGGCGGAACAGTTCGCCACGGTTGGTGGCTTCGTCGAGTGTTTTGCCGGAGAAGCCGGCCGCGAGGGTGATATCGGCCAGTCGCCAGAAGCCGGCGTAGTCGAAGACGTTGAGCTGGGCTCGGTTCATCTGGAGGTCGCTCAGGACCCCGTCGCCCGTGTCGAAACCAGGGAATGCGGCGGTGGGCGCCAGGTGGTCGGCGATCAGTTTCGGGGAGCCGTGGAGGTCGCTCAGGTAGAGGACGAACTTCTTGCGTTCGTTGGGGATCGAGGTGGCCCCGGCGAAGATTTGCCGGGCTCGGGCGTCGCCCACGATCAGGTCGTCCTCGGCGGCGGTGACGACCAGCAGGGTTGTCGCCGGGATTTCGGCGAGACTCGGGCCGCGGATCGTCTGCACCTGGCCCGGCATCATCGCGATCACGGCGCGGGGAAAGGGGAGACCGTGTTCTCGGGCCACCGCTGCGATCTGCGCGGAGAGGTTGCCGCCCGCTGAGTGGCCGATCAGGGCGAACCGCTCACGATCAGGCCGGATGTGCTTCGGCGATGTCTCAAGCACGTCGAAAGCATCATGGATGGCGATTAACGCGTTCGCGAGGAAGTCGGAGGGGAGCGTGGCCAGGTCGGTCTGGTAGCGGGGATAGATGACGATATGGCCGCTACGGACCAGGTGGTCGATCCAGGCTCCGTAGGCGCCCGGATTTACGGCAAGCCAGCCGTGATTGAAGACCACGACGGGCGCGGATTCGGGCTTGGGATCGGCCGGTTCAAAGAGCCAGTAGGATGTGGCGCCGCCGCCGAACTCCTGCCGAGCTACCGATTTATGAGGATATCTTTGGTTTGTCGCCAGGCTTTGGGATCGCGGCTCGCCTCCGAAGGTCATGGTTGCGGAAGCGGTCAAGATGATCCCGAAGCCGAGGATGCCGATCCGTGGCAAGCGTGGCATGGCAGGCGGGCTCTCCATGACCAAAGAAAAGGCGGGATCCCGGCCAATCCGTTGGGCCGGGAGGGCGTCAGTCTGACCAAGTCCCGCCGAATGTCAAGGCCAGCTTCAGGACGAGGACGACCGGTCGCGGGCGGCTGTTTTATTGGCTCCCGTCCCTGCGGGCTTCTGTTGCGGTTGACCCACGGTCGAGGAGCGGGGAGGGACCGGGTAGATCGTCACCAGGCTGGGGGACGACCAGATCCCGTGCCGGTCGTTGCCGGGGAAGAAGACGGGCTGGTCGAGTGTCAGGTTCGAGAACTGAAGGAACAAGAAGACGCAGATCGGGTACTTCGTCACGTTCTCCATGTCGCCCAGCCGGACCGGGTCGGCCAGTGGCAGGCCGCTGGCCCGGAACGCCTTCTCCGTCATCTCCACGCAATAGAGGGCCTTGTCGTCAGGGCTGAGCTCGAAGTCAAACGGGATCTGGCGTTCATAGGCCTCGCGACAGAAGCGGATCGCCCCGGCCGCGTGCGACTTCAACTGAGGGCGGAGCCGCTTGACGCCGAACGGACCGACGTTGTCGAGGATCCAGACGGCGAACGGCTGCCGCCGGACGCCCGCCTTGGTCGTGTCATAGACGACCGGCAGACCCTCCTCGATCGCCACGATCCCGGTGTGCGAAAACTCGCTCCCGCTGACGTTGGCGGTGAACCGGCTGAATGGGAACCGGCCGAAGAGCAGCCGAGCATCGGCGCGTCGGAACACGATGTCGCCATCGCGGAGCACTTGCTTGCCCCATTTGTCCCACTGCAACATCAGCGGGCTCATCGGGATCGGCGCGATTTCTCCGCTGGCCCGAGCCCGGGTCGCCTCGGGTCCCCAGGGGTTCCCTTGCCAGTGTGCCGGAATCAGCCGATCCGTCGGCTCTTTACCGTCGTGGCCGTTGAACAGCACCGTGACGCACCACACGAAGGTCCACATTGGAACAAATCCTCTATGTTGAGCCGCGATGCGAAATCCCGATGGAAGGGGGGCATCGGAGACCAATTGGGGAATCGACCCTCGGATCCGGGCGCTCAAGATCGGCGAGACGACAGGTGTCGGAATTCGTGCCAGGGGATCAGTTCGAGGTCTTGGAAAAAAGCAAAGGGATTATTATTGACCCTGGCTCCAAGTTTCGCAACCCGAAATACCTGTACGTCTTCACACTGCAAATCGTTGGCGCCATGTCCTTCCGTCGATGTCCGACCGACTTCCCAAGTGAAAGATATCATCCGCAGGCGACTCTTAATCCGTTTCCAATTCACAAGGGCAAGATTCGTCGGCTTCCCAATCCTTCCAATTGTTCCGATACTGCGCCTTTCCTCCATTACGTATTCATCCGCAAACGGAGAAACGGGATGTAGCGATTTTTCGATTTTTTGGGATTTGGCTGGAGTTTGTCGGTCGGGCAGCCGAATCCACTATCGGTACGGAGATGTGTGAGACGTTTTTGAGGCGGATTCAGAGGTGACGGAGCCGGGACCGGGCTGACAAGGATCGTCGACCCAGGTCTGCCCCGAATGAACCTCATAGGGACTGGTTTTTCTGCATGCGCAATGGATGGCGCAAGATATTGGCGGGCTTGGGGTTGTTCCTGGTGGGAACGGCCGCCGTAGCTGCGCCGCCCAATCCGTCCCCCCAGCCTGGAGGGGGCGCGGTACGAATGACGGTCGAGGTCTCCTGGAAGGTGCCTCCGTCGTCGTCGCCCGTTGAGAATGCGGGACTTGATCTCGAAGTCTCCGAGGGACGTATCGTCGATGCGCTGGTTTGGCCGGCCCGATCTCGGGGCGGCCCGGTTCCGCGCGCTAATGGCTGGCGGCTTGGGAACGACTCGACCGGCCGGGTTCGCGCTCGGATCGAGGCCCCGCTAACCGCAAGCTTGCTCTTCCGGTCGGGCGGTCAGGTTGTCCGGCTTCCGTTCCTGGCCATCCTTGATGGCCCCCAACGACTTGTGACGCCGCCTTCGCTGGAGATCGGTGTGGAGCGGGTCGGCTGGGACGCGATTGCCGTCGACCTGGAGCAGGGGGATGGGACCGCTGCGCCCGGGGCGATGGTCCCGGTTTCGATCGCGTTCAACGTCCTGACGCCTGAGCCGACTGAGGTGGCCCTGAAGTGTTCGGCGGAGCTTATTCCCTATCGTGGGGGGGACCCGGTCTGGCGGCAAGAGTTGCACGACGTGGTTGCGACCGACGTGCTCGCTCCGACCGGCAAGGTTTGGAACATGCCCGCTCCGAAAGCCGAGGGGACGTACATCCTCGAGGTTCGCACGTCGTGGGAACCCTTGGCCAACCTCGAAAGTAGTCGGCTGGTGCGCTGGATTCGCCGGCGGAGAAATCCGGTGGCGGCGACCTCGGCGGTCCGGCGAGTGGCGTTGACGGTGGTCGGCTCGTCGCCCGCGAAGTGGGACAAAGACGCATCGGGAGTGGCCGAGCAAGAGGTCGAGATGATCGACCTGGCGCGGCTCCGTGGCGAGCGGCCGTCGGCGTCGGGGCGCGCCCCGGTGCAGGTTTCGGGGGGAGTGGCCTGGTCGGTTCCCGAGGCGGCTTTGGTGGAAGCGCCTCGCCGCGATCGGCTGCGAGGTTGGATCACCCGGGCAGGGTCGGAGACCGCAGTCTTGCCCGCCTCGACCCCGGCTGGTCTGGCCTGGTCGGCTTTGGGGCTGAAGGTGCCGAACCCGGGCCGACCGCACCGGCTCTCGGTCACGGTCACCGGCGGCCATCCCTCCGCGCTCGGCGTGGCGCTGATCGACTCCGGCGGGGGGCGTGGCCGCCCTCGGGTCCTGCTCGACGCCTGTGCCTCAGGGCCGCCGATCCTTGAGGGAACCCCGGTCGCTTCGTTCTCGTGGCTGGTCTGGCCCGACGACGCCAGCCCGGTACTGGTCCTCGTCAATCGCGACGCGGTGGCGCCGGTGCAACTCGGGTCGGTCACGCTCACGGAGCTTCCCGGCCTCCCCGCGCCGCCGACCATCACGGAACCATCGGGCTCCCCCGGACGCGGTCTTGGCCTCTACCTGGCGGGCCCGGAACTGCTCGACCGATTTGGCGGTGGAACGGTCCCGGGTGATCCGCTTGCCCTGTCCCTGAACGTCGCCCGCTACCTCACTTACTGTGGCGCATCGACGATCATCATGCCTGAGGACCTCGCCGATCGGTCGCAACGCCGGGCCCTCGACGGCCAGGCCTGCGAGGATCCGACCGGTCCGGATCGCCTCGATCTGCTGCTCCGGATCCTGGAGCGGCAGGGATTGACCGCGTGGCTGGAGCTGGCGACGGACGGACCGTTGCCCGGCCTCCCTGCCCCCGACTCGGCAGAGGCGCTGGCGAAGGGCCTGGTGCGGGTCGACCGCAATGGCCTGGCCGACGGCCCGGCCTACCACCCCCTTAACCCCGAAGTTCGCGAGGCCTTGAAAGGGCGAGTCGCCAAGGTAATTTCGACCCGGAAGACGCGGCCTGCCCTGGCTGGCCTTTTGATTCGCCTTGGGCCGGGGCCAACCTTGCTGGGGGGGCCTGACACCGGGATGGACGACCTGACATTCGCCCGGTTCGTCCGCGAGACCTTCGGCCCCGAGGCCAGCCGCGATATTCCAGGCCTCGGGACCACGGCTCCTGGCCGGTTCGAAGCCCGGTCACGTTTTTTGGCTGGCCCGGGTCGGATGCCCTGGTTGACCTGGCGCTCCCGAGGGATCGGGGCGCTCTACACTGAACTGAGCGCGACCGTCCACCGCACCGCCCCCGGCGCGACCTTGGCTGTAGCCACCCCCGCCTTGGACGACGGCCCGGCCGGCGACGAGGCCCGTCGGGTCGACCTGGCCGGCCTGGCTCCCAGCCAGGCCTGGCGCGCGGTCGGGCTCGACCTCGAGACCTGGCCTACAGGCGAAGAGGTTCCCGTCGTCCTCCGGGGGGTTGGTCTCTCCGCCGACGAGCTGTCGCACGACCTGGCCACCAGCCCCGAACTCGACGCACCGGTCATTGCCCGCGCGGGGCGGGGAGTGCTCGTCGGCCTCGAGGAACCAGGCGCGCGCATCGGGGGCTCGCGTTCACCCGCCGCTCAGGTGAGGGCGGGGGGAGGCCGAGGGTTGCGTCTGACCGCGATGCCGTTGCCCGAGGGGGCGACGGGGGACGAGTTGATGGGGCATGCCGTGGCTGCCCTCGACGCGCGGTGGGTGATGCTCGCTTCGTCGGCCGTCGCCGGGCATGAGGAGCGTGTTCGCCAGTTCGCCCGTGTCTTTCGCGCCTTGCCCGCTTCGTCGGCCTCCCCTACGCCGTTGGACCGGCAGCCGTTTGGCGTAGCGGTCCGCACCTTGCGGTCGGGGACCTCGACTTATGTTTCGCTGGCGAATGATACGCCCTACCCGGTCAGGGTGGAGACATTGCTGGGTAGTCGTTCCGCCACGGTGGAGGACCTTGGCCGATCGCTTCGTCTGGCCCCTGAGGTCGTCGGCGAGGGAAGTCGGCTGGTGCTTGATCTGCACCCCTTTGGTGTCGCCGCGATTCGGGTGGGGGCTCCTCAGGTCAAGGTCGGACCGGTGACGCCTTATCCGTCCGAGGCGGTCCTGGCCGGGATGCAGGCGCGGTACGACGAGATTTCGACCCAGCTTGCACGGCTCAGCCGGACTCCACCGGGCGGAGTCGTCGCGGGGCCTCCCAACCCTGGCTTCGAACCGGCAGCGACCCCGGTGGTTCAGTTGGCCGGAGTCCACGAGCCCACGCCTCCCGGGGGATGGCGGCTCCTCGACGATGAGGCCGGCACGGCCGAGATCGATACCGAGCAGCCTCATACGGGGCGGGGCAGCCTTCGCCTCAATGCGGAGACGCCTCCCGCAGTCATCCTCAGCGACGCTTTTCCTGCCAAGGGATACGCCGCCTTGACGGTTCAGGCCTGGTTCCGATCCGACCACGCGGACGCGAAGGTCCGGCTCTGGATCGAAGGTGAAGGGGGAGGGCAGCCCTATCGCCGCTGGTCGGAGCTCACGGTCCAGCCCGACTGGGTGGCGCATGCCGTCCGTGGCTCCGAGCTCCCGGCCGACGGGCTCGCCGCCGCCCGGATTCGGTTCGAGTTGCTCACGCCCGGCAGCCTCTGGGTGGACGACCTGCGGATCGCGGGCGCGGTGCCGACGGAACCGGAGCGCGAGAACACCCGGCGGGTGCTCTTGGCTGCCCTGCATGCCTACCGCAAAAAACAGTATGCCGAGTTCGCCCGCCTTGCCGGCTCGCACTGGGTCCGATCCTCCTCCTCCGTGGCGGTGAGAGCGGCGGAACCGACCACCGCCGACCATGCCGAGATGATTCGCACGGGCAAGGCGACTGCCCTACCGTCCAACAGCCTGCTGCGGTAAGATCGTGCCCGAATCGTGGTCCGTCCTGGGCCGAGCATTGGCTCTACGGGTCGGGAGACCCGGCTGCCCGGGACGGGAACCCCCTAGGGAGGATGAGGAGGGGTCGGGTGTTCGTCGCCTGCAACACGCTCTGCTTTTCGAATGAGCCGCTGGAGTCGGCCCTGCGTCATATCGCCGAGTTGGAATTCGACAAGATCGACCTGGCGATCGTCGAGAATAGCCCCCACTTGCGCCCGTCGGAGGTGGCTGAGAACCCCGAGGCCGCCTTGCACCGGCTTCGGCGCGGGCCCAGCCTGACACCCGCCGCGCTCGGGCTCGACTTTGGCGAGGGAGACCTCACAGCCCCCTTGCTGCGAAAGCGGTTTGAGGCGATGTGCCGTCTGGCCAAGCCGCTCACCGTGGCCGTTCTGACCATTCCGGCCGCCCCGTTGGGCACTTCGTTCGACGACGAGGTGAAGCGGCTCTCGACACTCGCCGGCTACGCGATGCGCGAGGGGCTGGTCCTGGCCGTCGAGACCCACTCGAAGACCTTGACCGCCGACCCGAAGCAGGCCGTCGAACTCTGCAAGGCCATCCCCGGCCTTGGCTTGACCCTCGACCCCAGCCACTACATCCAAGGTCCGCATAACGGGGCCGACTTCGACGAGGTCTACCCCTACGTCCAGAGCGTCCACCTCCGTGACACCGGCAAGAACCCGGGCGAGTTCCAGGTCCGTGTCGGCCAGGGCGAGATCGAGTACAACCGGGTCGTCAACCAACTGGTTCGCGTCGGTTACGACCGCGCTTTGACCGTCTCCATTCTCGATCTGCCCGAGAATAACTTTGAGGTCGAGGTTGAGGTCCGCAAGCTCAAGCTCTTGCTCGAGAGTCTGCTGTAAAGCAAAGCGGTCTCCGCCTTTGGAACGCTGACGAAACAACTTCCTCATTTTTGGGGGGATGGGTGGTCCGATTTCGGGAAATGGTTTCGCCAGCGTTCCGAGGGGCGACCGTCAACGGTGTAGGTGTTGCTTGAACGGTCGCCCCTCCGGGGCTACGCACGCTAATATGTCGAATATTTTCCAGGGGTTTCACCCCTGGCTAGAAACGGTCGCCCCTCCGGGGCTGAAAAACGAGTGCATTGTTGTGATGGCGTGCGGACATTGACTGCATTTTTCCCGTTGAGGCAATCGCTGACGGATTCATTGTAGCCCCGGAGGGGCGACCGTTTCTAGCCAGGGGTGAAACCCCTGGAAGTAGGATAAGCTCAAATCCGAATGATTTGCAGCCCTGGAGGGGCGACCGTCAACGGTGTAGGTCTTGCTCGAACGGTCGCCGCCTTTGGAACGCTGACGAAACAACTTCCTCATATTTTGGGGGATGGGTGGTCCGATTTCGGGGAATTGTTTCGCCAGCGTTCCTTCGGCGGCGTGATGAGGGGATCGCTGATGCGTGTGGTTGCAGGAACGGCTAAAGGACGAACATTGCTCGTGGTTCCGGGGCATGGGACGCGTCCGATCCTCGATCGTGTCAAAACGGCGCTTTTCGATATCCTGCGCCCACGGATTCCGGGCATGACGATGCTCGACCTGTTTGCGGGCAGCGGGAGCGTTGGGATCGAGGCGCTGAGCCAGGGAGCTGAGTCCTGTACCTTTACCGACCTTGCGCACGCCGCGGTGACCACGATCAAGAAGAATCTCGCGCATACCGGCCTGGCAGATCAGGCCGTCGTGCGGCGCGTCGACGCCTTGAAGTTCTTGAATGCAACGGATCAGCAGTATGATTTGATTTACGTTGCGCCACCGCAGTACAAAAACCTTTGGGTGGACGCGATGCGGCGGATCGCCGATCGGCCGACCCTGCTTCGTCGCGCTTCCACGGATTCCGAAGGGAGTGAGGAGCCAGGCCTCGTTATCGTCCAGATTGATCCCAAGGAATATGTGCAACTCGACCTCGGTGAACTCCGCGAGACCCGGCAGAATCGCTTCGGAAACACCCTGCTGATCTTCTATCAAATCTCCGGCGACCTCGCTGTCGCTGACGAGTCGAGCGATGATGAAGGGGAGCCGGATGATCCGAATGTCGCGGACGCTTTCGGCGAAGTCCTCGAGGATGAAGAACCGGCCTGAGCGAGGGGGGCAACGAGCTGAGAGGTCGATTGTTGCGCTGCGACGTTGGTTTTGAGAAGGATCGGTGGCCGCTTACCAGTTGAGTCCAAGTCGGCCGAGCTCGCTTCGGACGTGGTCGAGGTCCCAGATGTCGACGAGCTTGTCGCTCCCGGTGCTGGCGAAAAAGCGGCCTTTGGGGTCGTAGGCGAGTGTGCTGATGAACCCGCGGTGGCCGGTTAGCCGGAGCAGGGGGGCTGTGGGGTTGTTGAGTGACCAGAGGTCGATATGTCCTTGTTGGAGGCCGACGGCGAGTTCTTGTCCGTCCGGCGAGAAGGCGAGCGCCCAGATCGGCTGTCTGTCTGACTCGCTGGAGGGGAGCGGGAGTCGAGTTCGGATTGTCCCGCGGGCCGTGTCGACGAGGTACACGTTCCCCTCTTTATCGCCGACCGCCAAGGTCTTGCCGTCGGGGCTCAGGCTCAGGCGGTTGGCATCATCCGGGAGGTGCCATTCCAGGTTCCGCGCTCGGCCGCCGTCCAGGGCCACGGCATGAATCGAGTGGGAGTCGAGCAGGTAGAGCCGATCACCGGTTGAATTTGCCGCGAGCTGACGCCAGGGGTCTGGCTCCCGTTCCCGTCGGGCCCGGTCGGAATTCGCTAATAAGCCCGACGTCCTGGACCGAGGAATCTCCAGGCTCGACCAGCGCTGGGGTTCCGCCGGGCTGTTCCAGACCATGATTTGATGGCCCCGGGCCACAAATAGGGTCTGCCCCTGCTTGGCGGAAGCCACGGGGGACGGGTACATCCTGGGCGGCGAACGCCGGGCCCCGTGGTGGTGTGACGGGATCGCTTCCGGGTCGACGGCGATCAGCCGATCCTTCTCATTGAAGATGAGGGTCGTCGCCCGATCCCCTTGGACGTAGTCACCCACCGCGCCAGGAGGGGGGTCAGCCTTGACTTGCTGGGTTGTGGATGGACAGTGACCGGGGTTCCAGACCCGGATCGTCCCCTTGGCGGAACCGATGGCCAGACGCTGATCGGATCCGAACGCCAGTGAGGTCGGCAGGGTGTCGAGGCTATTGATCTGGGACCGAACCAGGGGGTCAACGACGGCCCAAACCGAAGTGGATGCGGTCGAACTGGCTGCGGCCAGGGTATGGCCATCGGCGGAAAAGGCCAGGTCTGCCACCAGGTTCGGGACCGTCAGGACCGCTAGCGCGGTATGAGACGCGGGATCCCAGATTTCGACCCCCGACCCCGGCGCTCCCGCTGCCGCCAGCAACGTCCCGTTGGGGTTGAAACGCAGTTGTCGGATGATCCCCTGGTGGGCCGCCGCATGGAATGCCTTCTCGCCGGTGTAACCTTGGTCGACATAGGCCAGCTCGACCGACTCGCCCGTCGCCTCTTGGACGGCTTTGGCCAGCGTGTCGACCTGGGCCCGCTCTTGCTCGTTGGCTGGGGTCACGTGCAGCGCCAGCAGATGTCCGAGCGTATCCACGGCCATGTGGAACTTGGCCCCCTTGCGACGCTTGTACCCGTCGTAGCCCGCACGGCCACCACTCTCGGGGGTCGACTGGAGGGGGCGGCCGTCGAAGATGACGGCCGTCGGCTTGGGTTCTCTCTTGTCAGCGAAGCGGAGCACAGTTCGAAGGTCGTGGACAATGGCCTCGAAACAGCCGGCGGCAAGCCAGCGGCGGGTTTGCTGATCGACCATCTCCCAAGGAGGGAAGTCGGCGGGCAGATAATGCCATGGTGCTCCGCTTCGGACGAGCTAACGCAAGGCGTCGAAGACGTCGCGGAGGTTGTGGACTCGCTGGCCGGCATCTTCAGGGAGCAGGCAAATATCAGGGAGAACGAACTCTCATTCGGCATCGGTGACGTCGCTGGGGTAGGGTTGGTGCGTGATCATGCCCTAAACTACGTTCGCCACTGGACTACAGTTCATAGCACGCTCTAATGAATAGAGTAAAACAACCAACCACGTTTGAAGCTCTCCATCTGTGAAGTTCACAATTCCCCCTTGATTCCTTGGTTTGGTGTGCAAGTCCCTTGACGTAATAGGGAGGGCAAAGTAGCCTACTGCGGTCTATCCTCGAAATGGCACACCCATCCTGATCACTTGGGCTGTGATCCACCCGAACGTAAACCGCTGCAAAGAGGTCCATGTGCGGCGTCGAAAATTGATTCTAAAAAAGCCCACAAAGGGAAGCCAAGCGATGACGGATTTTGCCGCTCGTCTGATTCATGCTAAAAACGGGTTCGCGATTCGTTTCTTCCTGACCTCACTCGTTTTGATCGGATGGCTTTCTGGATCGGCATATGGGCAAGTTGATAACAAGAAGCAATTTGTCGACACTATATTGGATTCGATCAAATCCAACTATAATAGTATTCGGTGCTTGAAATTCTCTGTAGTGACAAAAGTGCAGCCGGGTCAAAACTCTTCGTCGGCTCGAACAATCGAAGGACCGAACCAAGATGGTGGGTACATCAGATTTACACCATTGTCGTCTTCACCTTCATCTCTGTCGCCTTCGACCCCACCATCCTCGCCCTCTTCGTCTCCGCTGCCGCCCCCCCCTCGATCCTTTGTAGCCGAGACACGCATTGAGGCGGTTTTGAAAGACGGCAAAGAGTATTATAAGAGGTTTGGGACATTCGAAAACGATATCAGTGTCATTAAGGAGAACAAACTATTTCGGTATAACGAGAAAACTAAAACCGGGTTTATCATGCGTGCGGACTCCGAAGTCTCAGGCGCTTTGCCTATCAATCCCAGGAATTATGGGGCTCTCCTCGAATATCAAAGTTTGGACAGAATTCTTGAACAAGGCGAGATTCTTGCAGTTGGAGCTTCGTCCGATTCCGCTGAGGGGAAGCCTCGGAAAGTAGAAGCTGTATTGCGAGGCATCAACAATCTCAAAATCACAATAACATTCAATCCAGACGCAAACATGTTGCCAGAAAAAATGGTTGTCAATGCTGGCGTAAACGGATGCGACATCATAGAGGACCGTTGGTCCTATAAAAAGGTCGACAGTCTCGAAAGTTACTTTCCTGCGACATACAGTCGCGTTTTCAAGAATTGCTCCGATAGTTCGAAGCCTGGCGCAACAATAAGCTCAAGTATTGATTTGTTGTCTAGCAGTTGTCCAGAGATTGACGGTTCCGTATTCGACTTTCAAGCTCCGCGAGACGCGAAGGTTCTTGATGTGTTTGCCAAGAACATGGCGGGGGGGGGAAGTGGGGACAGGATTGCGGCAAAGAGCCGTACGGGATTACTTGCTGTATTGTTTGCCCTTCCTGTAGTTCTGGTCATTGTGCTTCTTGCAAAACGTAGGCAAGTTTGACTCGTTTCGTTACTTCTGTTTGCCCTGGTAGATTTTAGTAAGGAGGTGTCTCAGTGATTCGCAAGGTGATCGCTCTCGGTTTGGTGGTTTTGCTTTCAGGACTTGTTCATCAGGTCTCCTGGGGGCAATCGGGCACATGTTGTGGAACTTTCAATTGCGGAAATCAGCAAAGAGTCAACGAATGCATAGTTGCTTCGGCGCCTACTGTCCCCACATTAGCCTGCAAACGGGGCGCTCCTCGTGACTGCACCAACGAACCCCAGATCTGCTTCGAAGGTTATGTGACTTTTTGGGATTCATGTAATTTTGTGGCTTCGTTTGCCTATATCCAGGTTGCCTACAGAATCTGTCCTGCCGCTAACTGCACCTGATCCGTCAAGTGCTAAGACGCAACCGGACGACGGATCTCACGCTAGCATTCCGTCTATCCGGGGGCACTGCTTTGCAGTGCCCCCGGATAGACTTACAACATAGTCAGTCCAACCGATTTCGCTTGCATGGAGAGATGAGCGTTCGAAGCAGGATGAAGATTGGAGCAAGACAAGAGCCTGCATGAGAACCTCATTTCCAAGTCTCAAAACACTCCTCCCTACTTTCTTGATAGCGACTCTGATAACAAAAAAGCTGCCAGATTAGAGTTCAAAATTAGGAGGGCTAAAGTCGGAAAGACAGCCTCCCTGATCCGAGGAACTCTTGGTCGGACCAGCGGCCCTCTATATTTCAGGCTCTTCCGGATAAAAGATCCTGTCCCACAGCAAAACGTCGACATTCTTCTCGTCGGAAGCGAGTCTGACCTGATCTATCGCATTGCCCTTTTTTCTTAGGTTAAAATCAGGAATTGTTATCATGAATGCAGGACAAGCAATTATTTCTGCCACAAATTTTTCTGATATAAAGAATTTTGCGCGTCAATATGGTTTTTTGGTTTTCTTGCTTGTTGGCTGCCGTGGCGGCAATGTAGACGACCTTAGCTTTGATCGCCTTCATGCTGATCTAGGTGACATGACAGTCGGTTCAACTAAGTCGGCTAAATTTATTTTCAAAAATAATTCTCAATCAGATATAGTTATTCAAGAAATTGAGAGATCCTGCGGATGCATTATTGCAGATGATCTTCGGAATACTACTGTCAAGAAAGGTGACACCTGTGAATTTCAAGCTGGAATTTCAACAAGCAACGTTGTTCCACCTCTTAATATCCAAAAATCGTTGAATGTGGTGGTGCGCAGTGTCTCGATTGGTTGCTCTGCTTCGCCGTCGACCAGAACATTTGGTTTAACCCTGGCTGCTAGGGTTTGCCCTCAGCTTCTGGTAACTTCTACCGCCATAAGGTTGGAACGCGAGGCCAAGACTGGTAATCTTGTTGGAAGGTCGCAAGTGAAGCGAGGCCTTGTAGATGTAAGTCTTTTCAAGGAGACTGCGGTCGAATCGCAGAGTGACTATCACACAAGCGTTAATTTTATCAATGATGACCTCATGGATGTCAGGATCTCGATTGGATCTAGTGAAGAACTGTTGATTGCGACCTATCGTCCAATCAGTCTTGCCGTCGGTGGTTCGACTGATCGGACCATTATTGAAGTGATTCCTCCTGTCGCAGACGACGAGATATTAGTAATTCCTAGGTCGCTTTTTGTGTCTGTAGATAGTTCAACCTCTGCTGGCAAGAAACCTTTCGTCAAGAAGAAAGTGTTATTTAAAACGAACAATCAGGCCTTGGGCAGAGCTGCGTACAAGATTAAACGTGTTGATGTTGACACTGATTTGATTGCAGCAGAGATTGTGGATCAACCTTATCCGGCCATTGGATTGCTCGAAATTTCCATGGCTAATGTTCCAATACAAAGCGTGAGCAAGCGAAATATCGTTGTGCACCTAGTGAGTGACACTACGAACACATTGGAAAAAGAAAAAATCATTAATATTCCTGTGCATTTTTTGTATTATTAAGCGAGTTGAACAGTGTATTATGCGAGCTTTGGAGCTGCAGCGACCCCGGTGCGGCGGCTCGTTTCATCGGTTAGCTATCACCTGCATGCTAGCGGATGTTTTTGCTGATTCCAGCATGCGGTCACTTTATACACTGCTCGGCAGACCTTCTTTCGTATCTTCACCCATCGCCCTTTTTGTCGCCAGCGATCATGGCATCTTCCACGACGTCTCGATCAAGTTTAGGTATGCTGCGTACTTGGAGTAGGACACGAACTCCTACCGCGGCTGCCCTACCACGAACAGAAGCACTTGCCTGGCACGATGCGACTGGAGGTTGGCGACGATCGCGTACACGTGCCCCACGTCAGCCGGAATCCGCCCCTCGACCTTCTCCAACAAGTCGACCCAGTGGATGGTGCTCCAACGGGGATAGTGACGGGGCAATGCCTCGCCCGACGCTGGCCGGAACGCCCCGAAGACGTAGCCCTCGCCGCGTTGACAGTAGTCGATTTCCTGCGTGGCCCGCTCTCGGGGGTGGGTGGGCTTGTCCCACTCTGGCGTCTGCTTGGAGCGTGGTGGGACAAGTTGCTCGTCACGGAAGCTTTTGGCCGACTCCGGCCCCATTTCGTCGAGGTACGATGGGCCCTCCGGCGGCGTGGTGTAGAGCGTCTCGGTGCTCCCCCTTTGGGACGAACTCTGGGTCGACTCGCTTGCCAAATCAAGTCTCTTGATGGTGCCATCGCAGGCCTTCGGCCACGAGGACCTCACCAATCTGGCTGCGTTTGATCGGGCCCCATCTACTCGTTGAAATAGTCCTGGAGCCGGTCCAGTGTCCAGCAGGCGAAGGGCCGATCAAGACAGTAGCGATCACCGCGGCATGTTGCTCGGACGTGTAGATCGGGGCCGCCCCGATCGGGGGGCTGATCCTCCAGTCCCCCGACCCCCTCTTCATTGAAGTGATGGATCTAGATGTAGACGATGGAACACGAGACTCCCAACCGCTGGGCCACGTGACTGGGTAGTTGTCCCGCCGGGAGGGCCAGAAGGATCTGAGGCCGCTCGATTAGGCGATCCTGGGCGGTCCGGGAAGACGCCAGTTGTTCGAGATCCTTAGGTCTGCGGAGGTCAATTCCCGAAGTGTAAGTTGGGTGAGACTCATGGGTGCATTCCCCTTGGCATGAAGGCCACACCCATCCTACGCACGACTGGAACTGTTAGCTCATTTGTCAGATGCCCCGCTCAGCGGGGCATCTGACAAATCCATTGACCATGCCTGGGTTGAGTCGGCAGCCCAAAGAGTATCGCTGGAACAATTGCGTGCTGGTATTTATAGGACATGCAAAATAATGTCTGTTGTTTCTGAAAATGGGTCGTTTTTGACGCGGTTGCCCATCGTTCCTGAATTGGACGCCCTGCGAGGCATCGGAGCGATTTTTATCTTGAGTTATCATCTATGGCCAAGCCCGATTTTCTTTGGCTGGACTCGTGCCGATCTTTTCTTCGTGATTTCGGGATATCTGATTACGTCAGTTGTCCTTAAGTATGGAGGCCAGCCAAATTTTCTGCTCAAATTCTGGATTAGACGGGCTTTGCGAACATGGCCCCCCTACTACACGTTGCTTACAATACTGGCGATCTATGGATGGGGACACGATCGAACGCCCAACGTGAAAGGCATGTTGACATACGCATGTTTCATTCAGAATGTTCCAGGTAATACCTACGTGTTCGTCTGGCCTTTCTATAGTAATGCGATCCAGACTTGGAGTTTGGCTGTCGAGGAACAATTTTACTGGATTTGGCCGCCGATAATCATTCTTACGGGCCGCCGCTTTGTTGTACCGATTGCACTTCTTGCGATCTTGCAGGCAGTCATTGGAAGAATTCTTGAATTCGAACCGTATTTTATTCTTTCTCGACTGGATGGACTTGCATTTGGCTCAATTCTGGCTGTTACAATTAACAACCATGAAAGAACACGTCACTGGACCAAAGGGATGAGCCTGTTTCTGCTTTCGGTCGGCATGGTCTCCTTCCCACTTCTTTCAGTCATTGGGACAAACTTTGAGAAAACCATTGTTGCAGTTCCCGGTTGTGGCCCAATATCAATTCTTGTCATTAATAGTCTTTATTTTTCCATCGTCGGCCTAACGATTCTCCATACGGGTCATCCATTGCTTGGCCTCTTAAGGCTTCGCCTATTGCGATACATAGGAAAAATAAGCTATGGTATATTCCTTTATCATTTGCTGATTGCGAAGGTTGTTAAAGATTCTTGCGGATTTTCAATAATAGAGCAACATGTCCTAACTGTAGGATTGTCTTTTGTTGCTGCAATAATCTCTTGGGAGGTGCTTGAGCGACCTTGTGTGTCACTGAAGAGCCTGTACCCCTATGAAGCCGTCGGCTTTGAATTCACGAGATGCTATTCTCCTGTTCGGAATGACAAGTGAATCGAAGATGCCTCTAGTAGTAGCACGAGTTGATGTTGTAATGATGCTTTCGCTTTGATGATATGCCTTGGCAAAATTGTTCGGATAAGAAATGCTAAGTAAATTGCCAGTATCCATTCACAGCTCACAACAAGGCCGATCCCAAACGATGATTCACCGCAGCCGGTCAACCGAAGTTCCACTAGTGGGTCATTTGGCTTGCTTGTGGCCACAAGTGGGTCTCCCGGCCCGGCGAAGGGGGACACGCGTGCATGCCACCGAGCCGCCGACCCGGTGGTGACGCTCCCGCTGGCGCTGCCGACGAACGGCTCGCTTCCCGCCCCACTCGAACTGCGGCGGGGCCGCGTTCCAGTGCCGGGCCACGGACTCGAACCAGGCGTGGATCGGGCCGATGTCCTCTGGGTGTTGACCCGCCAACGCCCGCCTTTTGAGGATCCGCTGCATGCTCTCGGCCATGTTCAGCCACGACCCACTCACTGGCGTATGCAATGGCATGATGCTATGATTAAACATGCAGCACACGAATTCGGGGGTCTTGTGCCCGGCCAGGTTGTCCAACACCAGGAGCATCCGCAGCGGCGGCAACTCCTCCAGTAACGTCGGCTTGATCGAGAGGCCCTCCTGCCATCGGTCCCACTCCGGTCGCATCCCTCCGGTGTCGGCCACGCCGGTCGCCGGGAGGACGGGCATCGCGGCGAGGATCGCGGCCAACTTCCGCTTCAGCCAGGGGTGCAAGACCGTGTTCGGGCACGTCGTCACTCCCTCGATTCGCACCCGCCCGTCGGCCGGGTGGAACAGGGTCAGGATCTTGGCCGTGCCGTCGCGGAGGTATTCGTGCGGCTGCCGCACCGGCTCGCCCTCAGGGCACCAGGACTGCCCGGGATAGGGGATCGTCGGGAACGGCCCAGCCTGGTCGGCGCACCAGACCGACAGGCCCATCGCCTCACCCAGCCGATAGGCGTCCTTGATCCACTTTTTTTGGGCGTCGTATCCGGATCGGTGAGGACCGCCGCTCCGGCCTTGTGGCGACGCAACGCCGTCCCGGTCGGGCACCAGGAGCGCGTGTGTTGATGGCTGTATCCGGCCTCGTGGAGCACCCCAGAGGATGTAGGTCGAGATGGTGGGCAGGCGACGGCAGGGCGGATCCTCGACGAACTCAAGCGGACCCCGACCCCCGAAGCCGACGGCACGGCCATCTGGTCGCTGAGCACCTTGCGAACGGCGTTGCGCGCAGCCCCCGATGGCCTGATCGTAGACGGGGGACCGGCCGCCGCCGTGCCGGGGCGTCAGCGCCGCCAGGCCCTCGGCATTGAAGCGGGCGACGAGTTGGGAGACGGCGTCGCCGGAGCGACGACCGACGGAGTGGGCTGCGGTCTGGTAGTCATCGCCGCGTGCGACGGCCAGGAGGAGCTTGGCGCGGGTGACCTCGACGGCTGGGGCGGTCTGGGACCGGCTCAGTTTGGCGAGGAGTTGCTGCTCCTCGGGTGTGATCTCGCGGAGCGGGTCGCTCTTGCGGCGGGAGATGGCGGCCTCCCTGGGGTGATTGAAGCTGCCGATTGTAGCGGCTGGAGGAGCATTGTGGCTGCAGACAAGCCAAATGACCCACTAGTGTCCTCGGACACAAAACCTGCAAGAAATTCACGGGGCATGTTTGGCGAACCATTGTCTCATCTTCTGGGCCGTCCAAACCCACTCAAACGGGTGAGCATAGCGCCGGTTGTACTCCAGCCACGATAACATCACATGAGCGATGTAATCCTCACGACTCGACCACGATCCTCGCTTCAGGTAGCGGAGGTCGAAAGCATGGTTGAGCAACTCTGCCTGGTCCAACCACGAGGCGCGGGCCGGCGTCAAGCAGGGATGCCACCAACCGTCACAGGCAGCGAGATAGTCCTTGTTGATTTGGCCCGTATGGCTGGGACCGCCGTCATGGATCAGATAGATCCCCCGAAGCCAGCGGTGGTTCCTTCGGAACTGCTTCAATGCCGGGACATAATGATCGGAATCGTTGGCCTCCAAGCAGGCCGCCTCCATCATCCCGCTATGGACGATCAGGAAGTTCAGAATGTTGACCGTGCCATGCCGCGTGTAGTCGAACTCCTGCTGTTCGATCGAGCCGGGGATGGCGCGACGGATTGGCACCCGCTCCAAGATTTGGCGATTGGGCATCTCATCCGCACAGACAACCCAGATCCTGTGTAGGGCCAGATTCGCGGCGTTGGCATAGCACCAGAGCACCTTCTCGGCTCGCTCCTTGAAGCGTGCATCCAGGCGGGTGGTTCGCCAGTAGCGTGTGCGATGAGGCTGCAAGTCGACGGTATCGAGGATCCTCCCGACCGTTCGGGCGCTGATGGTTGGCACAATGCCATCGGCGACGATCTGGTCGGCCAGATCCTTATGAGACCAGTGAGTGATGTGCAATCCCCGGGCCACAGGCTTCAAGTATGCCAACGCGATGATTTGGGCACGCTGGAGGGGGGGAAATCGAGACGGGACGCCCCGATCGTTTAGTCCGTCGATCAGCGAGCAACCCGGCCAAGCCGTCGGATCGATAACGTTGGCAGGCCCTCCAGACCGTGGCCTCGTCGCATTGCATCTGGACGGCGATGGCCTCGGTCCGTTGGCCGTCGGCGATCGCCAAGACGATCCACGCCCGCTGCACCTGGAACCAGGGATAACTTTGACTGTGAGCCAGGAGGAAGAGGATGAGGTGATCATGGGGCCGGATCCACAAGGGATCAGGTCTTCGACCGCGCATGGCAGGAGAACTCCAGGAAATCAGGAAGGCTCACTGCCAGATTAACAACAGGCCGAATTTCTCGCAGGTTTTGTGTCCGAGGACACTAGCGTGGTAGTAGATGTGATATGAAGTCGATGGGCGGGCAAAGATGGACTGACTCGAATTGAATCATTGGGTTGATTTATTGTTATAGTTTGAGATTGCTTGTGTACGTGTTGACGGTGTTCGGTCGCTTCCCCTCTCCCCATTGCGATCGAATTTGGTTGCTCGGACCAATGGTGCGCTTCCTCTGTTCGCAAGTCCTACCTTTTTCGACGGAGAGAGCTTACTCTGAGGCAAGTGGTTGGTGGCGGCCACCTTGAGGTTTGTTTCGAATCGATGGCGTGATGAGGGGATCGCTGATGCGTGTGGTTGCAGGAACGGCTAAAGGACGAACATTGCTCGTGGTTCCGGGGCATGGGACGCGTCCGATCCTCGATCGTGTCAAAACGGCGCTTTTCGATATCCTGCGCCCACGGATTCCGGGCATGACGATGCTCGACCTGTTTGCGGGCAGCGGGAGCGTTGGGATCGAGGCGCTGAGCCAGGGAGCTGAGTCCTGTACCTTTACCGACCTTGCGCACGCCGCGGTGACCACGATCAAGAAGAATCTCGCGCATACCGGCCTGGCAGATCAGGCCGTCGTGCGGCGCGTCGACGCCTTGAAGTTCTTGAATGCAACGGATCAGCAGTATGATCTGATTTATGTTGCGCCACCGCAGTACAAAAACCTTTGGGTGGACGCGATGCGGCGGATCGCCGATCGGCCGACCCTGCTTCGTCGCGCCTCCACGGATTCCGACGGTAATGAGGAGCCAGGGCTCGTCATCGTCCAGATTGATCCCAAGGAATATGTGCAACTCGACCTCGGTGAACTCCGCGAGACCCGGCAGAATCGCTTCGGAAACACCCTGCTGATCTTCTATCAAATCTCCGGCGACCTCGCTGTCGCTGACGAGTCGAGCGATGATGAAGGGGAGCCGGATGATCCGAATGTCGCGGACGCTTTCGGCGAAGTTCTCGAGGATGAAGAACCGGCCTGAGCGAGGGGGGCAACGCAGCTGAGAGGTCGATTGTTGCGCTGCGACGTTGGTTTTGAGAAGGATCGGTGGCCGCTTACCAGTTGAGTCCAAGTCGGCCGAGCTCGCTTCGGACGTGGTCGAGGTCCCAGATGTCGACGAGCTTGTCGCTCCCGGTGCTGGCGAAAAAGCGGCCTTTGGGGTCGTAGGCGAGTGTGCTGATGAACCCGCGGTGGCCGGTTAGCCGGAGCAGGGGGGCTGTGGGGTTGTTGAGTGACCAGAGGTCGATATGTCCTTGTTGGAGGCCGACGGCGAGTTCTTGTCCGTCCGGCGAGAAGGCGAGCGCCCAGATCGGCTGTTTTTCAGACTCGCTGGAGGGGAGCGGGAGCCGAGTTCGGATTGTCCCGCGGGCCGTGTCGACGAGGTACACGTTTCCCTCTTTATCGCCGACCGCCAAGGTCTTGCCGTCGGGGCTCAGGCTCAGGCGGTTGGCATCATCCGGGAGGTGCCATTCCAGGTTCCGCGCTCGGCCGCCGTCCAGGGCTACGGCATGAATCGAGTGGAAGTCGAGCAGGTAGAGCCGATCACCGGTTGAATTTGCCGCGAGCTGACGCCAGGGGTCTGGCTCCCGTTCCCGCCGGGCCCGGTCGGAATTCGCCAATAAGCCCGACGTCCTGGGCCGAGGAATCTCCAGACTCGACCAGCGCTGGGGTTCCGCCGGGCTGTTCCAGACCATGATTTGATGGCCCCGGGCCACAAATAGGGTCTGCCCCTGCTTGGCGGAAGCCACGGGGGACGGGTACATCCTGGGCGGCGAACGCCGGGCCCCGTGGTGGTGTGACGGGATCGCTTCCGGGTCGACGGCGATCAGCCGATCCTTCTCATTGAAGATGAGGGTCGTCGCCCGATCCCCTTGGACGTAGTCACCCACCGCGCCTGGCGGGGGGTCAGCCTTGACTTGCTGGGTTGTGGATGGACAGTGGCCGGGGTTCCAGACCCGGATCGTCCCCTTGGCGGAACCGATGGCCAGACGCTGATCGGATCCGAACGCCAGTGAGGTCGGCAGGGTGTCGAGGCTATTGATCTGGGACCGAACCAGGGGGTCAACGACGGCCCAAACCGAAGTGGATGCGGTCGAACTGGCTGCGGCCAGGGTATGGCCATCGGCAGAAAAGGCCAGGTCTGCCACCAGGTTCGGGACCGTCAGGACCGCTAGCGCGGTATGAGACGCGGGATCCCAGATCTCGACCCCCGACCCTGGCGCTCCCGCTGCCGCCAGCAACGTCCCATTGGGGTTGAAACGCAGTTGTCGGATATAGCCTTGGTAAGGGCTCAAGGGGGGGAGTTGGGTCCGCGAGTCGATCTCCCAGAATCGGATCTGCGTCCCCCCGGCGACTGCCAGGAGACCGTCGGGGCCCAGGGCCAGGGCGGTGAGTTCGGCTTGGGCGTCGAACGGCTCACCAAGTGCCGTGCCGTTATCTGCCGACCAGAGCGACACGGTCGTTTCCCGGCTCCGCGACGTGGCGATCGTTTCGCCGTCGGGGGAGATCGCGATCAAGGAGTCGTCGCGAGGAGGGAAGCTGGCCTTCCAACTCGCCAGGGTTGCGATCGGCTTGCCGATTGAGCTGAGGTCGTAGAGCCTGATCTGAAATTCCAGGCGTGGCATTTCGCCGCGCGAGGAAAGGTCACGTGCGCCGGTATCGATCGTGGTCAGTTCGGTGGTGACCAGACGTTGTCCGCCAGGTGCTGCGAACAGGGAGAAGATGCGGCGGTCGGCGGTCTCCCAGTCACGGATTGGGGTTCCCGTGGCCAGGTCGAAGAGGCGGAGTCCTTTGCCGTCGGGCAAACTGGCGATCACGCAGTCGCCGGCCACTGCGAGACCGGCGGAGTGCCCGCGGAGTCGCGTGGGGTTGGCGGGCCGGCCGGCATTGGCCGTTGTCGCGGAGGGCTCGGCCTGGGGCGTGTCGAGCCGATGGCGCGCCAGTCGCGTGCGGTTGGCAACGTCCCAGAGGCTGAACTCCTCGCCGTTCTCGGAAAGGGCGGCGAGCCGAGCCCCCTCGGGGCCGAACGCGATTCCACGCGAGGCGCCGGTGGCGAACTCGGGCCGCGCTTCGACGTCTCGGAGTACGAGGAACTCAACCGCCTCGTTGCGGAGCTTGACCTTGAGCTCGGGATCGGGGTCGAGCGCGGCCGCTTTGCTGAGCAGGTCCAGCCCCTTCGCCCGAAGGTTCGGGAGTTTCGAGTGCCGGACCACGGTCGCCTCGCTCAGGTAGCGCTCGCGCATCTCGGCCTGCAACTTGCGGTTGCTGGCCTGCACTTCGCGCATCGCGACCAGGGTCTTGCTGTTGGCGATCCCGGTCTTCCGCTGCTCTTCACGCGCCAGGTCGCGATCATAGATAATACGGACATAAGCCATGGTCGCCACCGCGATGACGGTTGCCGTCGCCACGGTTGTGATGGCCGTCCCCCCCGGATGTCGGCGTGCGTAGCGCCAGGCTCGTCCCAGCAGGCTGATCCGGCGCGCTCGAACCGGCTCGTGATGGAGGAACCGCTCGAGGTCCTCGGCCAGTTCCAGCGCCGAGGCGTAGCGGTCCGCCTGGCGTTTCGCCAGCGCTTTCAAGACGATCGTTTCCAGGTCGCGGGGGATCCGCCGGTCGAACTGACGAGGAGAGGCGGGGTCGCGGTCACGGATCTGCTCCACGAGCTCGGCTGCGGTCTGCCCCTCGAACGGGGGGCGGAGCGTGAGCAATTCGTAGAGCGTTGCCCCCAGGCTATACACGTCGGTCCGGCCGTCGATCGGTCCGGTTCGCGCCTGCTCCGGGCTCATGTAGCGCGGGGTGCCCAGCAGGCTATCGTGATGGGTCAAGCCCGGATCGGCCAGGCGTCGGGCGAGCCCGAAGTCGGCGACCCAGACGATCCCTCGGGCGTCGACCAGGAGGTTCGACGGCTTCACGTCGCGGTGGATGACCCCACGGCGATGCGCGTGCGCGAGCGCTTCGGCCGCCTCGCGCCCCACCTCGGCGACCCAGCGATAGTAGGCCGACCCGACCGGCGGGTCGTAAGGGGGGGGCTCATCGTCGTCGCGGTCCCTGCCGAAGGCACGCCCGCCGCCGAGTTCGCCGCTCTGACCCATCCAGGTGACCGTGTCGTCACCAACCCCTCGAGCCGCTGGGCCGGTGGTGGCCGTGGTTGTCGTTGTGGTCGTCGCCCGGGTTCGTGACGCGGGGGTTGTCCCCCCTGTGCTCGACCCGGCGGCCACCGAGCGATCGCGGCGAAGGTGGCGGAGCACCTGGTCGAGCCCGCTCCCTTCGATCCGCTGCATCGCGTAGTAACAGAGTCCGCCGACCTGACCGACGTCGAAGACCGGGACGATATGGGTGTGGTGCAAGCCGGCGGCGGTTCTCGCCTCGTTCAAGAACCGGCGGCGTCCGGTCGAGTCGGGGGTGGCGTGCGTGCCGAGCACCTTCAGGGCCACCGGTCGGTCGAGACCGACGTGAACCGCCTCGTAGACCGTCCCCATCCCCCCCCGGCCGAGCTCGCGGACGATCCGGTAGCCGGCGATCCGCCGTCCGGACTCGAGCCGATTGCCGGGCCCTGACGGCTCGCCGACCAGACCTCGGATCATGGCGAGCCCTTCCAAGGCGGCTCGAAGGTCCTCACCCAGGTCGGGATAGCGTGCGGCAAACTCCTCGGGATCGGGCGGCGTTCCTTCTTCGGCCAGGGTGAGATAAGCCTCGACGGCTTCGCCTAGCCGTTCGTCGCGGTCGACAGGGTCGGTCTCAATACGGCGGACCATCGTGATACCTCATCGGACCCCCGGGGGGCCCGTCGATCGAGCGTTTCACGGCTTTCAGACCGCGGGCCCAGATCCCTCGGATCGACTTGCGGCTCAGTCCCATGCGGTCGCCGATCGTCTCAAACGAGAGCCCGTCGGCATAATACAACCAGAGCACCTCAGCTTCGGTCTCGGCCAGGCCGGACAGGGCATCCGCCAGCAGCACGGTCAACTCGCGCTTGCTGGCCGCCTCACTCGGACTGGTCTGGCTGAGCGACAGCATGTCGAGCAGCCGGCCTCCCCCCCCTTGGCCTGGGTCGGCCACACCGCCCCCCTCCACGCCCCAAGGCGCGTCGAGCGGCATGAGCGGCCCCCCTGATGATCGTTTGGCCCGGTTGTGATACCGCGCCAGGTCGGCCAGTTTCTGCCCCACCAGGCGCCGGAGCCAGCCGACCAGCGCCGCCTCGTTTTGCCCCGTGAACTGCGGGAACTGCCGGACGACCTCAACGAGCGCTTCCTGAACCACATCCGAGAGTTCGACCCGCTCACGGAGCTTCGGACCCAGCCCCGTCCGTACGACCATTCGCAGGTAGTTCCGGTATAACGCGCAGAGTTCCCCCAGCGCGTCGGTCTCCCCCGCACGGGCCTTGGCCATCAGTTCCAGCGGTCCTGCGGCCATCGGCCACCTTTCTCTTCGTTCTATTGTTATCTCAGCGTCAGCGCACTCGCCTTCGGGCCTCTCTTCTTATGATCGGCACAAAATCGTCCCAGGGCAAGCCACCTTTTAACGCTCGGGATGGTGAGATGCCGTGGAGCCGCGGGTGGACGCCGACCCGCCGGCCGACGGAGCCATCGAGTCCGTCGCGGTTCCGCCGGTCCCCAAGCGAGGTCAGGCATGTTATGAATTCTTGAGAAATGAAGATGGATTGATTTTGGGGGGAGATCGACGACTCTCTCCTGGGGAAAACGTTTCAACGTTTCTTTGTGTCTTGTTTCTCTTGAGCCCGGCTTACGCCAGGAGTTCGACGATTCGCTTGACCTTGTCCGTCCCGAGTTCGGCGATCAGCGTTTTGATCGTTTCCATGGCATCCAGCAGGTCGGGTTCGCCCGGCGTTTGCCGCGGTTTCGGTGGCGGTGCCAGGTAGCCATCGATCACTCTCGGCATCAGCCCTGATTCTTCTGCGGCCTGAGCCTCTTCCAACTTCTTCTTCAGTTGGCTCTTGATGGCTGAGAAGTGCTGGGGCTTCATCTCGATTCCGTAGCGCTTGGCAATGTAAGCCACTGCGTTCTGGGGAGATTCGATTCCCACGTTGATTGCAGCCTTGGCGGCATCCACTTTTTTGACGGGCTTCGCATCCTGCCCAGGGGTTTCCTGGTTTTCACCCTGCCGCTTGGAGTTCTGTCGCGATGCTTTTGTTGGATTCGTACGTGACATGGGTGTCTCGATGGATTAGAAGTCCAGCAACCTTGCCTATTTTACCGAGTTGCGTTCGGAGTGCAATGAGGTTGCATATGTTGTCGTCTCACGTGGGCTGACGCCGCGTCGGCTTGAGGCCTGGGCACAGATTCAAGCCGGCTCGTTTGTTGATGTCGGAGGTGGCGTTGAGAGTTCAGCCCGTAGCCCGGACGTCATTCAGGGTTTGTCGGATGGACCACCGGGTCGGTCGTCGATCGCCAAGGCCTTCTTGAGCGGGCATGCCTCAGGGGTGGACTGCTCACGGCGATAGCGGGCGAGCAATTCTTGGGAGCGTTGAGCAAGCTGTCGTCGGACCTCGCGCCGCTTTCCTTTCACTCGCGGAATGGGCATGGAGTCGTAGGCGGTGGTTTGGTGCCTCATCCAGGCAATGACGGCCGCCTCGGCACGCTGCTCGACGGGGATTCGCTTGGTCCGGGCGACCGTGCCGCTCCCGACCGGGGTGGCGTGATCGGCGACGGCTCGTGCCAGCCGGTCGGCGAGCTCGGCGTGTGCAGGATGGAAAGCGAGGAAAGACAGCACCGCTCCGAAGAAATCATCAACATATTCCGCCTGGACGCGATCACGGCGGTTTGCGTCGGATTCTTTGCGCTTGGCATATTGCTCGGTGGATCGTTCAGCCTCCAACTCGGCCCGAATCCGGGCGATGGTCGCTGCCGACGTCCAGACCCCTCGGGAGAAAACCCTCCGCCCCTGCTTCTCCTGAACGACCCAGTGGTCCCCGGCCAGCTTGACCCGGCGCGTCAGCCCAGCGTCTCCCGGAGGAAGGAGCTCCCAACCCTCCGGAATCGTTAGGACTCTGCCGTCCGCAGCGCGGACGCTGGTTGGGTTTGGGCCGGGAGTGAACGTGAGGGGCGACTTCTGGGCGCTCAAAGCAGTCCTCCTTGAATATGCCGCCATCCCGATCCCTTGGAGCGAGACTCGCTCCCCTCTGATGGATGCGGCATCCTGCGGAATCGCCTTGGACCACAATCCGGAATAATCGTCAAGTTGTTGTGCCCCGATCCCTGGCCTGGCCCCACAACGCTGGTGACTTTTGGTTCTCGCGAACCGCCCTTGACCATCGATTTTGTTGTAGATACAACATAGTTATGAAGCGAGCATCGACTACGTCCAAAGCGCTTGATCGAGTGGTGGGCGAGTGCATTGCCGTACGGGTCCGGCTGATCAATCGGGTGATCACGGGCCTGTACGACGAGGCCTTGAGGCCGCACGGGCTTCGGGTCAGCCAAGGGAACATCCTGGTGGCGGTGGCCCATCGGGGCGAAGCGAAGCCGGCGGAAGTCTGCCGGATGCTGCGGATCGAGAAGTCCACGCTCAGTCGAGACGTGGAGCTCATGAAGCGCGAAGGCTGGCTGGCGTCGGAGCCGCCGAGCGGGGGCCGGAACCAGACGATTCGAGTCACGCCCGAGGGGATGAAGCTTTTGCAACGGGCCCAGCCGGCGTGGGAAGAGGCCCAGGCCGAGGCGAAACGGTTGATCGGTGAGACCGGAGTGACGGCGCTCCGGCAGATCGCCACTCGACTTGGCCTGGGAAGGCTCGAGGATTGAGCCGTCCTGGATTCCTTGGCGATTCGACGGAACGCCCCCACGACTGGTTTGCAGTCGATCTCAAAAGAGGAGGATGTCGTGCCAGAGCAGGACAACGCCACGGATGTCTCCGAGGTCGGCGATCACTTGAGCGGAGCGGTCAACAAGTTCCTGACCCCTCGGCCTGCCCCTCTGACCGCGCGGGATGAGGAACTTCTTCGCCAGGGAACGGGCCTCGAGCTGGCGTGTGGGTTGGCGGCCACCGCCTGGGGAGAGGGATCGGCGGTGCTCCTCGCCCACGGCTGGAACAGTCGAAGAACGCATTGGGGGGCCTTCATCAATGCCCTGGTCGATGCCGGCTTCCGAGCCGTCGCCGTCGATGCCCCTGCTCATGGTGACTCGCCGGGGAGCCAGACCAACGTATCCGCATACGGCCAGGCGCTCGTCGGAGTGGGCCGAGAACTCGGCCCGCTGGCCGGCGTGATCGGCCACTCGTTCGGAGCAGGGGCCGTCGCGATCGCCCTGCACCGAGGGCTGAAGGCCAACCGGGCGGCCTTGATCAGTGGCCCTGCGTCCATGGGCGCGGTCATCGAAGGATGGGCACGCCACCATCACCTGGCCGAAGCGGAGATCCCGCTGTTCGTCCGCCGGGTCGAACGCGAAGTGGGCGTGCCGATCGAAACCTTGGATATCCCGCAGATCGCCGCTGAGATGAACCAGACGGTTCTCGTTGTCCACGACCAGGGGGATGAAGACATCCCCGTGGAAGCCGGCCTGGCGGTCGCGGCGGCCTGGCCGGGGGCAAGAACCTTGATCACAAGACGGTACGGCCACCGCCGTATCCTGCTCGCCAAGGAAGTCTTGAGCGAAGTCGTGGCATTTCTGAAATGAAACAGAAATCTGTCAGCAATCGCTTTTTTCCAGGAGCATCGCTCACCCGGCGAGGACCAAGGCGGCGGCGGCGACGGCAAGGATGAGGGATGCAATATTCCAGGGAGAAGTGCTCATGAGCATGATTAGTAAGACCTCGAGAAAAAACCGCGTGAAATTGGCCGCAACCTTTGGACTGCTGGTTTTCATTGGCCATGAATGCGTGTAGTCATGGCCATTATAGGGCAAGCTTGCGAGATTTTGAAGAAGGCCGCTTGAATTTGCCGTGGAAGATCGCTTTTTCGGTCGCCCGGTCGGCCTGGCCGCCGGGTATAACCTTGGCGGTCCGGCCGTGTTGGGACTGCCCTACAACTCCGAAGCCTTCTTGAGTGGATCGGACAATACATTGTCCAGGCCACCCACCGATGATCCACTCCTTTGTGTGCCATACGAACGAAAGCCGCTGGAGGTTCGGTTCTTTTTTTTGTGAGGCGCGAGGGGTGTTTGGGTAAGCCGATCGAGGGCGTGTCGCGGGTGCGGGATGTCCGGGTAAGATGGGCGTATAGGGCATGAGCCGATAAAGGGATCGGGCGGCATTGAGAGAAGGCCTGACCTGATCCGTGGGATCTTTGCCCTCTTGCTGCGTCTCTCAAGGCTGAAAGGTCAGTGCGTCGTGTCTTCTCAAGGCGACTCGTCGAATGCAGGCTTGCCGTGGCGGATGTCCCGTCCACGGTTGATGACGTTGATTCTCACGCTGGTCGTGATCGCCCTTGGGCAAGCCACGGTCGCTCGCGCGGCCGTCACGCGGGAGGAGGTCGAGCGGTCCCTCCGCAGTGGGGTCCGCTACCTGAAGAGTCAGCAACGGGCCGACGGCTCGTGGAGCGATGCCGTGGACAACGCGTCGAGCGGGACCACCAGCCTGGTGACGCTGGCGCTTTTGACGGCGGGGGAGCCGGCCAACTCACCCACCATGGTGCGGGCGCTCACGTATCTGCGGAACTTCGGTCCGGAGGAACTGAACAACACCTATGCCGTTTCCCTCCAGACAATGGCCCTGGCCGCGGCCGACCCGCAACGGGATCTCTTGCAGATCACGGCGAATGTCGCGTGGCTCGAACGGGCCCAGATCAAGCCGGGTGATCGGGTCCCTTGGCCCGGGTCCTGGACTTATACCGCGACCAAGAGCCGGCACGGTGACAACTCGAACAGTCAGTATGCGCTGTTGGGGCTGAATGCGGCGAACGAGGTCGGTGTGCCGGTTTCCCCGCAAGTTTGGACTCTGGCCCGCCGCTACTGGGAAGGCTGCCAGCGCGCTGATGGGGGCTGGCCCTATTTCACCGGTGATCCCCATGGGGCCACCGGCAGTATGACCTGTGCGGGGATCTCGAGCCTGATCATCACCGGCCTGAGACGGTTTCAAGGCCAGGAGACTCTCGAAGGGGACGAGATCGCCAACTGCGGCAAAGGAGGGATCAACGTCAACCTCCAACGCGGTATCGACTGGATGGCAAGTCACTTCGGGGTCAATGAGAACTTCGGCAACGGTTTGACATGGCGCTATTATTATCTTTACGGCCTGGAACGTGCAGGAAGGCTTACGGGCCAGCGCTTTTTCGGCAACCACGACTGGTATCGTGAGGGGGCCGAGCGACTGGTTCGCGATCAGGACCCGGTTCAAGGTTACTGGCAAGGGACTGGCTCCGTCGAGAGCACGCAGTTCGTCGTGACGTCCAGCTTCGCGGTCCTGTACCTGGCCAAGGGGCGTTCGCCGGTCCTGATCAACAAGCTTCGCCACGGCCCGGGCAATGACTGGAACAATGACGTCGACGACATCCGCAACCTTGTCAGCATCGTCTCCCGCGACTGGAAGGACATCCTCGGCGGGCAGGTTCTGACCTGGCAAGTGGTCGACCCCAACCTGGCAACCGTTGAGGATATGCTGCAAGCGCCGATTGTCTATTTCAACGGCCACCAAGCCCCCGAATTCACCTCGGAAGGAAAACAGAACCTGCGCTCTTACGTCGAGCAAGGGGGATTCCTCTTCGCCGAGGCCTGCTGTGGCAAGGAAGAGTTCGACCGTGGATTCAAAGAGCTGATGAAGGAGGTTTTCCCCGACGACGGGTACAGCCTCCATCCGCTTGCCGAGGACCACGCGGTCTGGCGCGCCCGGCACGTGCTGAGCCCCGACGTTCATCCGCTCTGGGGGATCGAGCATGGCTGCCGGACGGTGGTGATCTACTCGCCGGGGGACCTGTCCTGCTACTGGAATCAGGCGGAGAATAGCCCGGCGAATCCGGCCGTGATCAAGGCGCAACGGGTCGGCCAGAACGTGGTGGATTATGCCACCGGGCGCGAACTCCCCGCCCATAAGCTGGAGGTCCGCGAGGTCAGAGACTTCAAAGTGGATACCCCGAGACGCGGGGCCATGCATATCGCCAAGCTCCGCCATGCGGGTGATTGGAATATCGCCCCCTTGGCGATCCCGAACCTGACAACCTCGTTGCGACAGAAGCTCGGCCTTGACGTGGTGATCAACCACAAGGAACTCTTTCCCCAAGACCCGAATATCGCCCACTACCCGCTGATTTATCAGCATGGTCGAGCGGCGTTCACGTTCTCGAACGAGGATATGGACATGATCCGCAAGCACCTGGATCCAGGGGGAGGAACGCTCTTCGCCGACGCCGCCTGCGGCAGTCCTGCCTTTGACGCCAGCTTCCGCAAGTTCGTCGCCGCCATGCTCCCTAACCATCCGCTCGTCCCGATCCCTCCTGAAGACGAGCTCTACTCGAAGAAGGTGGGCTTCGACCTCGCCGACGTCCAGTACACCAAAGCGGCCGGGGGCGGCCGCGCCCATCCGCAACTCGAGGGGATCAAGATCGACGGCCACTGGGCCGTCATCTACTCGAAGTACGACATTGGCTGCGCCCTCGAGCGCCAGCTCGGGCTTGACTGTAAGGGATACACTCACGAGAGCGCTCTCAGGATTGCCACAAACATCGTGATCTACTCGACGCTGCCGTGATCGCTCCCCGTTCATTCGGGTACGATGTCTGCCGGGCCACCCCATCCTTGGGCAATCGTCGAGGGGGCTGGTTGGGACAAACGGGATCGCGGCGATGACTCAGTTTCACCCGTTGCTGCAACTGGCCAAGCTCTTCGACTGCGTGGAGGAGGTTCTCGCCTGGGTCAAGGACCGAGAGGGCCGCTATTGCTGGGTCAACCAGGCGTTCTTGATCAACTTTACGCTGGATGGTCATCATCGTTCGGCTCAAGTTGATACTCGAGACGTCCTCGGCAAGACCGACTACGACCTGTCCCCCGCCTTCCTGGCCGATCAGTTTCGCCTGGACGATGAGTACGTACTGGCGGGGAAGCCGATCGTCAACCGGATCGAAATGGTGGGCCAGCCCGGTGGCTCGACCGTCTGGAACGTGACGAACAAGATCCCCCTCGTCGACCTCAGCGGGGCGGTCATCGGCACGGCGGGGATTACCCGCAAGCTCGACTCAGCCGGGCAGTCGATCGTGCCTGGGTCTGAGTTCGGGCCGATCCTCGCCTACATGAGAGACCACTATCAGACGACGATCACCAACCGGCAACTGGCCCGGCTGGCCCATATGTCGGTTCGGTCATTTGAACGCAAGTTTCAGGCGAATTTTCATCTCACGCCGCAGAGATATTTGAAAAAGGTGCAGATCCGCATGGCGAGCCGCGCCTTGATGTACACCGGCCAAACGCTGGCCGAGGTGGCGATCGGCTGCGGCTTCTCCGATCAGAGCCATTTCACACGCGAATTCCGCCGCCATTTTGGGCGCACGCCCCGCGACTATCGAGTGCACTACGCCCGGCGGGGCGACGATGCCGCTTTTGTTCCAAAATCCGCCGCTGTGGAACAAGAGCCGGTCTGACCGCGCCGGCTATAGTCCGTCCTTCGGAACGATGAACGAGTGCCTCCGCGTCACGTTCGAGGGACTGCGCCCATGCTGAATCGATACCTTGCCCTGCTTCCGGCTGCCGGATTCCTCCTTGCTTCGCTGGCCTGGGCTGTGGACAAAGACAACGACAAAGCCCCCGAGGGCTTTGTGTCGCTTTTCAACGGCAAGGACCTGTCCGGTTGGACGATCCCCGAGGGCGACGGCGGGCACTGGAAGGTCGTCGAAGGGGTAATCGACTACGACGCTGCCAGCGAGTCGGCCGGCGATAAGTCGCTCTGGAGCGACCGCGCGTATGGCGACTTTGTCTTGCAAGTCGACTGGCGGCTCAAGGAAGCCCCGTTCATCAACAAGAGCATTCCCTACATCCTGCCTGACGGTACGCATGCCAAGGATGTCCATGGCAAGGAGCTGAGGCTGCCGATGCCGGACGCGGATTCCGGCGTCTTCCTCCGTGGCGACGGCCGATTCCAGGCAAACATCTGGTGCTGGCCGATCGGCTCGGGCGAGATGTTCAGCATCCGGACCGACCCCAAGACCACGCCCGACCTGCGGGCCGCCGCCACTCCCAGCACCCAGGCGGATAAGCCCTTGGGGGAGTGGAACCATTTCGAGATCACGGTCAAAGGCAAGACGGTCAAGGTGGCTCTGAACGGCAAGACGGTCATCGCCGGGGCGACCATCCCCGACCTCCCCGCTCGCGGCAAGCTCGCGTTCCAGCACCACGGTTCGAAGAACAAGGAAGGGGCCTGGGTCGGTCCCCCGAGCCTGGTTCAGTTTAAAAACATCTATATTAAAGAACTCAAGTAACGGTGGCGCTGGGCTTGCTGACCCTGTTCCGTTCCGGGAGTTTCCCTGGCCATGGAATACCGTACCTCGTGTCGTTGCGTCTTGGCCGCATATGGCCTCGTCGTCGGCCTCGCGGCAAACCTGACCGGCCGTGCGTTGGCGGACAGTCCGCTCCCGAACGCCCAGCCCGGTCTTGTGCGGGTCCTGATTCTCTCCGGAGAGGGGGGGCAAGCCTGGCGGGAAACCACTCCCGCCTTGCGGCGCATCCTCGCCGAAACCGGTCGGTTCGACGTGAAAGTCAGCGAATCTCCCCAGGGCCTGAACGCTCAGACCCTGGCGGGCTTCGATCTGCTGATCGACAATGGCGCGGGCCTCACACCCGGCAGTGACAGCGAGAAGGCGGTCGCCCGCTTCGTCGAGTCGGGTAAAGGCTTGCTCGTCGCTCACGGTGCGCTCGGCGGCTCGGCGCTTCCCGCGTTCTGGCCGGTTCAACCCGGTGACGGTGACATCCCGCTTCCGCCGGTCCGGTTCTTGGAGGTGACGCTCGCCCAACCCGACCATCCGATCGTGCGAGGCATGGCCCCGTTCCGCACGGCCGACACGTTCCCTCGGGGCCTGCTCTCCTCCCGCGCATCCGAGACGATTGCCAACGCCGTCGATGTCCAAGGAACCGGCGACGACCGGAAGAGCCCCGCCATCGTCGTTTCCCGGCGCGGTCAGGGACGATTTGTTTACTTTGCCCTGGGCCATAACCTGTCGGCCATGCACGTGCCCGGTTTCATGACGATGTTTGCCCGAGGGGCCGAATGGGCCGCCACCGGTGCGGTCACGCTGCCGGCGGAACCGGCTCCGTCACGGCCCGCCCCCGGCGCAGTCCGAGGCCTGCTGATCACCGGAGGGCACGATCACGAAGCCTCGTTCTACTCACTCTTCGAGGGATATCGAGACCTCGATTGGCTCCCCGTGGACGCCAGTACGACCGCCTTCCGCAACGATCTGCGCAATAAGTATGACGTCGTCATCATGTACGACTTCACCCGTGACATGGATGACCTCGGCAAGAAGAACCTCCGCGACTTCGTGGAGAGCGGCAAAGGGGTCGTCGTCTTGCATCACGCCCTCTTGAATTATCAGGCGTGGCCCTGGTGGTACGAAGAGGTCGTCGGCGGCCGTTATCGGCTGTCACCGGAAGGCAAGACACCCAGCTCGAGCGTCAAGGATCACCAGCAAATCTCCGTCACGCCGCAGGGTGAGCACCCGGTTACCGCCGGCATCGAACCCTTTCAGATTACGGATGAAGCGTACAAGCGGATGTGGATCTCCGATCGAGTGCGCCCTTTGCTGACGACCGACAACCCGGCCTGCGACCCCCTGCTGGCCTGGATCGGTCCGTCCGACAAGTCGAGAGTCGTCGTGATTCAGCTTGGCCACGGCCATACCGCGTTTGGGCATCCCTCCTACCGGACCCTGGTGCACAACGCGATTCTCTGGGCGGCGGGCAAGAATCAATGAATGGGAATGAAGAGAGAGGACACCGCCATGAAGTTGGGACTCTACAGCATCACCTATCTCGGCCTCTGGTATCGCGGCGAGGCGCTCACGCTTCCGCAGATGATCACTCGAGCCAAGGAATACGGCTATGACGGGATCGAGATCGACGGCAAGCGCCCGCACGGCAATCCGCTCGACTGGGCGACGGCTCGCTGCCATGACCTTCGTGCTCGCGCTGAGGGCGAAGGGATCGAGATCTACGCCGTTGCGGCCAACAACGACTTCAGCAACCCCGTCCCCGAGGTCCGCGAGGCTCAGATCTGCTTTGTGCGCGACCTGATCCGGATGACGGCCGACTTCGGAGCGCCGACCTTGCGCGTGTTCCTGGCCTGGTGGGGAGTGACCCGTCACCCTCAGTTGGCGACTTATGACATTGCGGAGGGCTACTGGCCGATCGTCCACGAGAGGTTCTCGACCGAGGAGATCTGGGACTGGTGCCGCGAGGCGCTAATCGAATGCTCACGCTATGCCGGCGACGCCGGGGTGACGCTCGCCCTCCAGAACCACAAGCCACTCATCAACGATCACAATGATCTCTTGAGGATGGTCGGTGAGGTGGACTCCCCCCACTTGAAACTCTGCCTCGACGCTCCGCTCATGCCCGACCGAAGCGCCGCCGGCATTCGCGCAGGGGCGCAGGCTGTGGGGCCCTTGCAGGTGCTGACCCATTTTGGAGGTGAGTTTGCGCGCCGGCCGGACGGGTCGATCCACGGCTTCGAGCGGAACGACGGGGTCATCGGCGAGGATACGAACGCGTACTACCGCGACTTCGTCCGTGCGATGCGCGAGATCGATTACGACGGCTACATCGGCTACGAGTTGTGCCACCAACTTCCCGTCATTCACGGCCAGACCGTGGACATCGGCTTTGCCGATACGAACGCCCGCCTTGCGGCTGAGTTCATGCGCGACCTGATCCAGGCTGAGGCCGGCGTGCTCACGCGGCCCCGGTCCTGATCGAGTCGCGGCCCCTCTTTTTCTTTCAGGAGGCCTTCATGAGAACGACGCAACGTCTCTTGATGTTGGCACTGACCTTGAGCGTGGCCAGTTCCCTCCGCGCTGAGGAGAAGAAGAAAAATCTGCTCGTGATTGGCCAGAGCAAGGGATATCAGCACGAGTCGATTTCGACCGCCATGGTCACCCTTTACAACCTGGGACGCAGCGCAGGCCAGTGGAATACCTATTTCCGGACCGACTGCACGGCGATCACCAAGAAGCCTTTGAAGTGGGGAGCCAAGAACCTGAACGACTTCGACGCGGTCGTCTTCTTCACGGATGGCGACCTCGACATGGACGACTCGCAGAAGGCGGACTTGCTCGCGTTCGTGCGCGACGATGGCAAGGGTTTCATCGGGATCCATAGCGCCACCATCACGTTCGTCTCGTGGCCGGACTACGGCAAGATGATCGGCGGTTATTTCGACGGCCACCCTTGGGGCGAGTTTGCCGCTCCCCTCGTGGTTGAGGATGCCGCCTTCCCCGGGATGAAGCACCTCCCGCGCCGCCTGGTCCTCAAGGATGAGGTTTATCAGGTCAAAGATTTTTCGCGTGAACAAGTCCGCGTTTTGTTGAGCCTCGACGCCGACAAGCTCGACTTGTCGAAGAAAGGGATCCACCGCAAAGACGGTGACTTCGCGGTCATCTGGGCGCGCACCTACGGCAAAGGGCGGGTCCTCTACAATGGCCTTGGGCATTGCGAGGAGGTGTGGGAGCAGCCCGAGATCCAGGCGATGTGGCAGGACCAGGTCCGCTGGTCCCTCGGCCTGGTCCCAGGCGATGCCACTCCCAGGCCCAAGCCGGCGCTGGCTCGCTCTCAATGAGCCAGCTTGCCTGCTTGGGGGCGGTCAGATCACTTCGCGGATCGGTTCGAAGTGGTCGAGCAGATACATTGGCCGGCCGTTGCGGTCGGGGACGGAGGTGTCGGGGGCGATGCCGAGGTTGTGGTAGAGGGTGGCGAAGACGCTCTGGAAGGTGACGGGTCGGTCCCTGGGGGCTTCGCCATTGCGGTCGGTCGAGCCGATGACTTGGCCGGTCCGCATCCCGCCGCCAGCGAGAAGGGCGAAGGAAACTTGCGGCCAGTGGTCGCGGCCGGCCTGATTGTTGATCTTGGGGGTTCGGCCGAACTCGCCCCAGACGACGACGGATACGTCCTTGTCGAGACCACGCATGTGCAGGTCCTCGATCAAGGTGGAGAGCGCTGCGTCGAGCTTGGGGATCCGTTGGGCGCAGGAGGTGAAGTTGTCGCTATGCGTATCCCAGCGCCCGAACGAGATCGTCACGCAGCGGGCTCCGGCCTCGACGAGTCGCCGGGCCATCAGGAACTGGTCGTTGCAGCAAGGGGGACCGTCGTATTCGTTGTTCATGTCGCCGTAGCCGTACTTGGCACGGAGCTTCGGGTCTTCCTTGGTGACGTCGAGCGCCTGGAAGAGCTTGCCGGAACTGAGGATGTCGAAGGCGCGGCGGGTGAACGTGTCTAACCCTCCGATCGCCTCGTCGGACTCGAACTGGCGGCGGAGCGAGTCGAGCTCGCCCAGGAGTGTTCGGCGGCCGCCGAGTCGGCCCAGGTCGAGGTTGATGTTGGACTCGCCGGAGGCGACCGCTTCCCCTCGGAACGGGCTGAACGGCGAGTGGGCCATGCCGAGGTAGCCCGGGTCGCCGGGGTTGCTCCAGGGGTGATGGCCCATCTTTGGGGAGAGGCCGACAAACGGCGGGACCGACGGCTCTACCGGACCTCTGAGCTTGGAGAGGACCGCCCCGAGGCTGGGACGCCCCCCTTGGATCTTGCTGATCGTATCCGTGTATCCGGTGAGGCACTGGCCGGCCGAGTGGTCGCCGTGGGCGCCGACCATGGTGCGGATGACCGCCACTTTATCCATCATGGTGGCGAGTCGGGGCATGTGCTCGCAGATCTCGAGCCCCGGCACGTTGGTCGCGATCGGCCGGTACTCGCCCCGAATCTCGGCAGGCGCGTTCATCTTGAGGTCGAACATGTCCTGGTGGGGGGGACCGCCGGCCAGGAAGACCATGATGATGGCCTTGTTCGACGAGGTGATCGAGGTCTGCGCTTCCGCTCGCAGGATCCCGGGCAGTGAGAGGCCCCCCAGGGCCAACCCGCCGATCTTGAGGAAATCGCGCCGGCTGACGCCGTCACAGTACTTGCCTCGCACACCGCCACGGATGTTCAGCATGTGTTGTCCCCTTCGTGCTCACGGCCGGATAGACTTCATTCCACTTCTTCGGACGATCACGAACGCATCAAGCCACACCACCGCAAGCGACGGCGCAGAGCGATCCGCACCCGATCGGCGACCGCTTCGGATCACCGGGAGCACATAGGTTCTGATGAAAATAGTGACGCAGGGGCACGGACTGTGTGTCCCGACGCCGGGGGAGCGACCGACACCCGATCTCCCGTTGAAGATGCCACGGGACGTTCAGTCCCGCAGTCAACGGCTGCCAATGGAGGGAAAATCCTGACCGGTCGCACTGCCGTCAGGATTGTTCAACCTTAGTATGCGCCAGCGAGTGGTGTGTCACAAGCCACTGTTTTCCAAGATCGGCATTTTTCGAATGTCTCTTGTGCCGGAGTCTCGAGAGGTGCGAGGGAAGATGGCGGGTCGTGCCTTTTTTTTTCGAGAAACGGTAGGTCCGCGACAATGCTTCGGACCGCGTTGGTCGCTGGGAGTCTGTCCCGGAAGGCGAATCGCACCGGTAGTGTTTGCTGATCTTCCGGGTGCCATGCGGTTCCGTACTCGGAACCCATGAGGGAATGCCTTGGTCTGGGGCGCACGGGGTCCGAGTACGGAACCCGTGGCACCCAAACGTCCTTCGTTTCCCGGTGAAGCCTGATCTGCCGAGACAGACACTGAGTGCCTTGATGCCGTGCCCATCCGACAAGACAAAAAGCTCCCCGCGCCCTTGGAGGTCGAGCGCAGAGGAGCCTTGAATGAGCGGAAGAGAAGAGTCGAAGCGGATCAGACGAACTTGGTGACGCCCGGCCGGGCGATGGGGTGTTGCGGGGCGTCGCCCCAGGCATAAGCGGCCGGCGACAGGCTTTCCTTGGAGTTGAGCGCCTGCTCCCAGGTGATGACTTCGCCGGTGTAGCAGGTCATCCGGCCCATGATCGCCAGCAAGGTGCTCCGGGCGGCGTACACGCCGTTATTGATCGGCTGGCCCGCGCGGATCGCGGCGAACATTTCATTGTGCTCGGACTGGTACATGTCGGGCTTCGGGCCCCGGTAACGCCAGGCCTTCTCGCCGGTGATCCGGGGACCCGTGGTTTCGCCGAACACGTCGCAGGTTCCCTTGGATCCCAGGACGTAATCCTTGACCTGCTGGGCCGACCCGCGCCAGTGCCGGCAAGTGTGGTAGCCCCGGACGTTCTTGGGGTATTCGTAGACGATCGAGAAGTGGTCGAAGATGTTGCCGTACTTCGGCTCGGTGCGCACTTGCCGTCCGCCCGATCCCCAACACTTGATGGGGGGCTCGTCACCCAGGGCCCAGGCCATGGTGTCGATGCCGTGGACGGCCTGCTCGACGATGTGGTCGCCGCTGAGCCAGGTGTAGTAGTACCAGTTGCGCATCTGGTACTCCATGTCCGACTTGACCTCCTCGCGGGTGACCACAGGATCCCAGACGCCACCGGAGTTGTACGTGGTCTGGACCGCGACGATGTCGCCGATGTCACCGCCGAGCACGCGCTTCATGGCTTCGCGTCGCGGCTCATAATAGCGCCAGCAGAGGCCGGAGACGACGGACAGGTTCTTCTTCTTGGCTTCCTCGCAGGTCTGGAGCACGGACCGGACGCCGGGGGCGTCGGTGGCGACTGGCTTCTCGACGAACATGTGAATGCCCTTTTCCACGGCGTAGGCCATGTGGATCGGGCGGAAGTGGGGGGTGGTCGTCAGCAGGACGACGTCGACCTGGTCGATGACGTTCTTGTAAGCGTCGAAGCCGATGTACTGCCGTTCGCGGGGCACGTCGACCCGGTCGGCCACCGCCGACCCCTTCAAGGTCGAGAGGCTCCCTTCGAGTCGATTCTCAAAAGCGTCGGCCATGGCGACGAGCTTGACGTTCGAGTCGGCGGTGAGCGCCTGGACGGCTGCACCTGTGCCTCGTCCACCACAGCCGACCAGGCCGACTTTGATGATGTCGCTTCCCGCGGCGTGGGCATTCGAGGTCAGGGCGAACTGGGCCGCCGAGGTTGCGGCCACTGCTGCGGCCGACTGCTTCACGAACGTGCGACGGGAGGGGTGAGAGTCGCGCATGGAGGGCTGCTCCGTGGGGACAATGTGCGTGGGTGGGTGGGTCGATCGATCTCGGCGCGAAGCCGTCGAAGAACCAGGTCGAAGACGTCATTCTGCCAGGCTCAGACCGAAGTTACAACGACAATGATCCCCAAGGCCGCCCCACGGGTCAATCGATGACGCGCTGAGGGAGGCAGGGCTCCAGCATGGGGTCGAGGTCATGATCGAGGATGAGCCGAGCCATCAACTCACCCGTGATGGGGGCCAGGATGATGCCTTTGCGGCCGTGGCCGGCCGCGACGTAAAGGCCGTCCCAGCCTGGGATAGAGCCGAGATAGGGGAGGTTGTCCGGGGTGCCGGGTCGAAGGCCCGCCCAGGTCCGGGCCAGGGGAAGATCGCCCAGGCCGGGGACGATCCGTTCGACCCGTGCCAGGATCTGGTGGAGGCCGGCCAGGGTGACCCGCGAATCGAAGCCGACATGCTCCAGCGTCGTGCCGACGAGGAGGGGGCCATGGGGGCGCGGGATCAGGACGAGCTCGCCGCAGAAGACGATGTGCCGGAAGGGCCGAGCCGGGGTATCGAAGGCGAGCATCTGCCCGCGCCAGGGTTCGATCGGCAGGTGGATGCCCGAGCTGGCCGCGAGCGGTCCTGACCAGGCGCCGGCGGCCAGGACGACGGCCCCGGCGGCGATCTCGGTGCCCGACGCCGTGCGGACTCCTCGGCAGACGCCCCCCGAGCCGAGCAGGGCTGTGACCGGCGTGTCGAGCAGGACGCGAAGTCCCTGGTCGGCCGCCGCTCGGATCAGGGCGGGAGCGAGCCTCGGGTTGTCCACCTGGGCATCGGCCGGGGCGAGCGCTCCGCCCAGGATCGGCCCGGTCAGGGCCGGCTCGAGTTCGCGGGCCTCGGCCGCGCTTAGCCGCTGACCCGCAGCCGGCGGCAGCGGCTCCGTGGCCAGGTCGTGAGGCAGGTGGGGGGCGTCGGGGTCGACCCAGACGTTGAGCAGGCCGTCACGGCGAAAACTGAGGCCCAGGCCGGTCCGGTCCTCGAGCTCGGCCACCCAGTCGGGCCAGGCTGCGAGACCCGCTTCGGCCATGACGGTGAGCGCACTGGGATCGTGGCCGCTCCAGTCGGGGGCGAGCACCCCTGCGGCGGCCCAACTGGCTCCGCGCCCGATTCGGCCGGCCTCGACCAGCGTGACTGTCAGCCCGCGCTTGACCAAGGACCAGGCGATCGCTCCACCGATCGCGCCTCCGCCGATGACGAGAATGTCGGACAATCGACTCATGGAATTCGTGGCCCGTGGCTTCTTGGGACAGTGGCAGCTTCGACACAACACGATTGGCTGCTATTCTCTTCTGCGGGCCGGCCGGTTGCTACCGTCGCCCCCTCCTCCTCATTTTTTCTGATGAGTGAAACGGACCGGGAGATTCGTGATGCGCGAAGTGACCCCCGAAACGGCCGCCGACTACCTCCGCGAGCGGGGCCGCGTGCCGGGCGGGCGCGGCGTCCGGGTGCAGGCGCTGGGATGGGGGGTCTCCAACGTCGTGATGCGGGTGGACGTTGAGGGGGAGCCGCCGTTCGTGCTCAAGCAGGCCCGCGAGCGACTGCGGACCAAGGCCCTCTGGATCAGCCGGCTCGAGCGCATCTGGACCGAGCGGGCCGCCCTCGACCTGCTCGCCCACGTTCTCCCACAGGAGCAAGAAGGGGCCGGTGTAACCCCCCGCGTCCTCTTTGCCGAACCCGACGACTTCCTGTTTGCGATGACCTGCGCTCCGGACGACTCGGTCGTCTGGAAGGAGCAACTCCTCGCCGGTGAGGCCGACGTGGCGGTGACCCGGGCCGCGGGCCTGATCCTCGGTTCCATTCATGTGGAAACGCTCGGTCATCCCGCGCTTCAGGATGGACCACTGGCCGAGACCGTCGTTTTCGGACAGTTGCGGATCGACCCGTTCTACCGGACGATTGCCCGCGCTCACCCTGACCTCGCCCCCGAGATCAACACACTCATCAGATCCTTGGAGGAGCCCGCCACTCGCACGTTTGTGCATGCCGACTTCAGCCCCAAGAACATTCTGGTGCATTCTCAGGGGCTGACTCTGGTCGACTTCGAGACCGCTCATGCGGGCGACCCTGCCTACGACCTGGGCTTTGTCCTGAGCCACCTGCTCTTGAAGGGAGTCCGGGCCGCCCCGGCCGATGTCTCGGCTCTGGCCTTAACCCGGGTCTTTCTCGACGCCTACCTTGATCGGGTTGGTTCTCGGCTCGACGCCGACCTTGTCCGCCGCGCCTGCTGTCACGCGGCGGCCTGCTCCCTGGCTCGAGTGGATGGCACCAGCCCGGTCGACTATCTCGATGCTCCGAGGCAGGCGTCCGTTCGCCGGTTTGCCCGCGCGGCGCTCCGCGAACAGCCCGCAACCTGGGACGAGTTGCTCCAACTGCTGGCACGGGAAATGCGGCCAACACACTTGATTTAGGCGAGTGAAGCGGTCAGAGCCCACCCTCTTCATTTTCAGTGAAATGCGAGTCGAGGGAACTCACCCTCGTTACGGAATTTAGGAAATCGTTGTGTCTGGATTTTGAGAGCTTGCTCATGCTCACAGTGATGAAACTTAAAGGTCGCGAAGTCCTTGACTCTCGAGGCCGGCCGACGGTCGAGGTTGAGGTTGCCGGCTCCAACGGCGAGGTGGGTCGGGCCATTGTGCCGTCGGGGGCGAGTACCGGACGGCATGAGGCGATCGAGCTCCGCGACCCTGAGGACCGGCGGCATGGCGGCATGGGAGTGCTTCGCGCGGTCGCCCATGTCAATGGCGAGATTGCCTCGGCCATTCAGGGCATGGACCTCGAGGATCAGGCCGGGATCGACGCCGCTTTGGTGGCACTCGATGGTACGCCCAACAAGGGGAGGCTTGGAGCTAACGCGATCCTTGGCGTCTCCCTGGCCGTCGCGCATGCCGTAGCCGCGGCGAGGGGCGAACCCTTATACGTCCACCTCAACCGGCTCTGGCGGAGCCGGCTCGAGCCGGGAGAGTTCGCCGAGCCCGTCTTGCCGATGCCGATGGTCAACATGATTTCGGGGGGCCTGCACGCCGGCGTGAACCTTGATTTTCAGGATTTCCTGACCATCCCGGTCGGCGCGTCGAGTTACTCGGAGGCCCTCGAAATGACGACGGCCATCTATCGGGCCGTCGGCGCGGTGCTCCGCGAGAAGGACATGGAGGGCACTTTGGTCGGCGACGAGGGGGGATACGGGCCGAAGCTCTCCACCAACGCGCAGGCCATAGACCTGATTCTCGAGGCCGTGCTTGGTTGTGGGATGGAGCCGGGGCGTGACGTCGCGATCGCGCTCGACGTCGCGGCCAGCCATTTCTATGATCCCAAGACGGCCACCTACCACCTGACCGCGGCCGGTGACGACGCCCTCGACTCGGCCGGGATGGTTGCGATGCTCGCCCACTGGGCCAAACTCTACCCGATCGTCTCGATCGAGGACGGCCTGGCCGAGGACGACTGGAACGGCTGGTCGTCCTTGACCGGGATGCTCGGCAACTCGGTCCAGTTGATTGGCGACGACCTGTTCGCGACCCAGACCGCGCGGCTCCGCCAGGGTGTCGAACGGCACGCGGGCAACGCGATCCTGATCAAGGTCAACCAGGTGGGCACCCTCTCGGAAACGTTCGACGCACTCCTGCTGGCGCGCCGACACGGCTACCGGACCATCGTCTCGGCCCGGTCGGGCGAGACCGAGGATACGACCATCGCCGACCTCGCCGTCGCCACTGCCGCCGGTCAGATCAAGATCGGCTCGGTCGCGCGCTCCGAACGGCTCGCCAAGTACAACCGCCTTCTCCGGATCGAGGATGAGCTTGGCCCGTCCGCCCGGTTCGCCGGCTTCAAGCCGACCGGTGGCTGAACCTTGGCGACGTTCCCTTGAAGACCTACTCGGTTCCCCAGAGCGTTTCGAGCAGTCCGTACATCTTGGAGTCATGCCGCCGCAGTTCCGACCGCACATAGGGATAGAAGTCGTTGGTTCCGAAGAAGGCTTCGCTGGTCTCGGCGAAGTATTCCATCGGGTTCGTGGCGGCGTAAGCCTTGTCGTCCCTGCCGTTGATCCGGAGCACGGACTGGTAGATCTTCGATGCCTTCGCCTCTTCGTAGCGAGCCTTGATCGCGTCGTTCTCGAAGCCGCGGTCGAGGAACTGGTGGTGATAGCCGTGGGCCAGCTCGTGCAGGACCATCCAAGGCTGGTCGATTGTCCATGAAAGAAAGGCGCGGGCATTGGCTAACTCGACGCAACCGGCTTTCTCGGGATTCATCCCGTGCTCGCGGAGCCAGTTGGCGTCGGGGTGGTAGGCCATGCAAGGGGTATGAGACTCGCTCTCCTCGACCCAGATCCGGATTTTTTGCAGTTGCGCGACCGCCTTGGCCGGGACTTTTCGCACCACCTGGAAGAGCTGGTGCCGCAACAACGTCAAGGTGCGGTCGGTGAGCTCCGGCTCGTTCCGGATCAGGTCTTTGCTCACCAGGACCGGCCACCCCTCGATTTGTCTCGCCTCATAGCGTTCGGTCGGAGGGTAGGGGGGCGACTCGGCCACCGGGCCGGCCGAGGCTGGTCCGGTGGTACCCAGGGAAAGGCCCCCAAGGAGTGTCGTCAGGAAAAACGGGTTCACGAAATATTTAAAAATAAGCATAAAAATATCATTTTCCCTGATGGAGAGGCTGCCGTGACTGCTCGCGAGCCACTGTTCGTCTATGAAACTCATGATTGTGGAGGCTTGGTCATCGGACTGAACCGGATTCGGGGAGGCCTCACCTTGGTCATGTGGTCGGGGGGCGCTTCCCGCCCGGTCGCGTCTCGGCCTTGAAAGTAATCCTTCTGCCAGTCGTCCGCCTTGATTTCGCCCTTGGCCTTCTTCTGGTGGAACTGCAACCGGCCCTCGTTCCATTCGCGGTAAGAGCGGTTCACCTCGGGGTCCTCCTCCAGCTTTTGGTAGGTGACCGTGGCTGTCTCCAGATCCGCACAGGTGTTGTTGGCCAGTGGAATTGCCTGGAACAAGGGCTCTCCCACGTCGAATCGGACCGGTATGTTCGGGATCATCAATTTATAGTTCATCGTGAACGACATGGTCATCCAGTCGCTCTCGATCAACGCGGTGAGGGGATGCGCATTGGTCTTGAAATGGTTCGCGGGTCCGCAGACCAGGAGTCGCGAGCCTTGGGGCTTGGTGCGGAAGAGGAAGGGGGTGTTCCAGGTGATGATCCCTGCCCCGAACTGGTTGTTGATCCAGTTCTTCCAAAGCTCGGGCTCGCTGTCGAACAAGAATTCGATGCCCCCCGCGGGATCTTGCCCCCGCCAGATCGCCGAGAACCCGACGGGGTTCATGATCCACCAACCGGTCTGGTTGACGATCGTCAGGGGGAGGCAGCGATAGGCGTAGCGACTGGGAGTGGCGTCCATCCAGTCCCGCTGCCAGTCCGCCCATCTCCAGTCCCATCCCGTCCCGTCCGCCCGGTTCTTCTTGAGCATGGAATCGTCCACGAGCTGATAGATCCCCACTTCAAGCTGTGGTTGATCCATAAAACAAAGCCTCCGTACGGGATCTCAGGCCGGCGATTCGGAACGCGCCCGCCATTTTGACCCGATCCGAGAAATCGGGCAAGCGCGTTCCCTGAGCAATGCAGCGCGGAAGCGATTGAGAAAAACGTGGTCGGTGCCGCATGTGATCGTCTTGTCGTCGCAACTTCTTGCAAAGAATGGCTCGTGGCCACAGCCGAGATTGTTTACATAAGATGGGTTGGGTTGTACCATGCCTGGGCCGATGACGGTGAGTGTCCTCTGGGCTTAGGAGATTGTCTGTGCAGATTGGGGTTATGGACGTATTTGTGTTTTTGTGAAATTGTGTTTTTTGAATTGTTTGTTGTTTTGCGGTATACGGGATTGGGATTTCGATGAACCACGACCCCGAGCGACGTTCGCGGGTTCTGCTGTTGCCGCCGCTGGTCCCTGTGGCCCTGGCGGTGGTCGTCGGTATCGTTCTCGATCGTGAGTTGGTGTCTTGGGGAACGGACGTTTGGGGCGGCCTGGCGCTGGTTGGGGCCATGATTGCCGCTTGGGGCCGTGACCGCAAGGTCCTTGCCTACACCGGGCTTGTCGTCGCGATCGTGGGGTTTGGGGGCGGAAGTCATCACGCGTACTGGTCGGATCTTGCGCCTGACGATCTGGCGTGGGGTGTCACAGGCACGCCGCGACCGGTCTGGGTTCGCGGCATGATCTGGGATGTGCGGGGGCCTCGATTGGGCGAAAGCCAGGGGAGTTCGGCGTCGACGCGGGCGGTGATCGCCGTGTCGGGATTTTGTGACGGCCGGGTCTGGCGGCCGGCCCAGGGGCGAGCCCAACTGATCATCGTCGGGGACCGGTCCGACCTTTTGGCGGGGCATGGGGTCGAGGCGGTCGGGAGTATGTCGGCGATCGCGGGGCCACTTAACCCTGGTGAGTTCGACTACCGCAACTATTTGCGAGCCCAAGGGATCCGGCTTCGGCTTGTGGTCGATGGCCCCGACGGGGTCTGGGCCGACCCCGCAGCAGGCACCTGGATTGGGACAAGCTGGCTGGGTCGGGTGCAGGGCTGGAGTTACGCCCGGCTGGTCGCGGGGCTGACTCCGAGCGTTGCGCCGCTGGCCGCTGCGCTCTTGCTAGGTCGGCGCGAGGGGGTGGATCCCGACGTCAACGACGCCTTCGCTCGCACCGGGACCACCCATCTGCTGGCCATTTCCGGGCTTCACTTGCAAGTGCTGGCCGGCGTGCTCTGGTTCGTGTTCCGCTTCCTCGGCCTGAGCCGGCGGAGTGCGTTCGGCGCGCTCGCCTTGACGACGGTGGCCTACGCGTTGTTGGTCGGCCTTGCTCCGTCAGTGGTACGTTCGGCTGCGATGACCGTCGCGGCCTGCATCGCGGGGATTTTTGACCGTCAGGTCCGGGCCGCGAACAACTTGGCCCTGGCTGCGCTGGCGACGCTCTGGTTGAACCCGGCCGACCTCTTCGATGTGGGCTGTCAGCTCTCGTTTTTGGCGATCGCGGCGATTGTCTGGGGCGTTACGCCGACCACCAATTTGCTTCGGCACGCCTATTACACGCTGACCTTCAGGATCCAGGGGCCGGGTAGTCCGCTCGACGTTCTGGAGCGGTCGCTCGAGCCGTGGTGGCTGGCGCGGATGCGGCGTTGGCCTTTGCTCGTGACCTCGGGCCTGATCGTCTCGACGGTCGTCTGGCTCGCGGCCTTGCCTCTGGTTGCGCTTCGGTTCCACGTCGTCTCGCCCATCGGCGTTCTGCTGAACATTCCGCTGATCCCCTTGACCTCGGTGGCCTTGACGGCGTCAGGCTTGAGCCTGGGCTTGTCTGCGATCTGGGATCCGCTCGGCGGGCCCGCTGCCTGGGTTTGCGCGATCACCCTGGCCTGGACCGAAGGCCTCGTGCGCTGGGGGGCGTCGCGGTCGTGGGGGCACGCTTTCGTCCCGGGGCCATCCTTGGCCTGGGTGCTCATTGTCTATGGATTGTTTGCCTTCGCCTCGGTTGCCGGAGTCCGTCGTTGGCCCCTCAGACGCCTGGCCTGGGGGTTACTCGCGGGTTGGGTCATGCTTGGCGTTGTCTTGCCCTGGCTTCCTCGCCGAAAGGGAACGCTGGAGGCTGACGTTCTTGCCGTTGGGCACGGCCTGGCGGTGATCATTCGGACCAGTGACGGGGGGACGATCCTCTATGATTGCGGGCGGATGCACGACCCGAGCGTCGGCCGTCGGGTCGTCGCCCCGGCCCTCTGGGACCGCGGTGTGTTCCGGATTGATGCAGTTGTGCTCTCTCACGCGGATTCTGATCACTACAACGGTCTTCCCGATATTCTCGAGCGGTTCCCGATCAAGGAGGTCCGCGTCCCTCCCGGCTTTGCCAGCCCGGCCAACCCGGGTGCCGTTCAACTGCTGGAGACTGTCCGGGCTCACGGCGTGCCGATTCGCACGATGACCGAGGGGGAGGAATGGGAGACGGCAGGAACCCGCTTCTCGGTCTGGCATCCTCCCGAGTCGTTCTCCCTCTCCACGAGCGACAACGCGCGGAGCATCGTCCTCGACGTGGAATCTGCCGGTCGCCACCTCCTCCTGACCGGCGACCTGGAGTTGGAGGGCATGTCCCGACTGCTCGGTCGCCCGGCCTTCCCGGTCGACGCCATCCTGTCTCCCCATCATGGCGGTCGCTCAGCCAACCCCGAGTCCCTCTACACCTGGGCACGTCCCGGCCTGGTGGTCGTCAGCCAGCGTCCCCCTGTTGTGGGCACGCGCGACCCGTTGGAGGCTCTTGAACCGCGAGGCATTCCTTTGATGCGGACCTGGCAGCGCGGGGCGATCCGGCTTCGCTGGGAGCCGGACCGCCTGATGGCTCGGGGGTTCCTCGACGAAGACTCCCCGGAAACCAATTCGCGTTTTAAAAAAATCTCACTCGAATAAATTTTTACCTGTCCAGGGCGGTTCGTTGTTCGATTCCCCGTTTTCCACGGTGGTGTTGGCTTCGGAGACCTTGGGTTTGCTGACCTCGGCCTTGACGGCCTTGGGTTTGCCGGCCTTGGCCTTGGGCTTGATGACCTCGTCGGATTCGAGCACATCGGCCCACTCTTTTCGGGAGTCGGGCAGGCTTGCGACCCAGGAGGCGGGGAGGAACGGGAACAGCCGGGCTCCGGCCTCGGTATTGAGCGGGGCCCCGTATTCTGAAACCTCGAAAGCCTCAATGTATTGGATCCGTTCGCCAGCCGCTTCTCCATAGGTCCGGACGACGAGGTCGCGGAAGCGGTTGGCCAGCGGTCGGATCCGCTCGCGGATGCGTCCGGCCAGCCAATCCCGGCGCTCGACATCGCTCGCGGGGACCTGGTCGGGGATGCCCGCGTTGTAAGGGAGCCACTCGTAGAATTGCGACTGGTGGCGGTGGAGCATTCCGACCAGGCGGTCGAATTCGCCTTCGATGTCGACGGTGATGTTGGGCTCGAAGGGGCAGGGCTTCTTGAAAGCGTCGGAGAAGTAGAGGATCACGGGGCAGTAGGCGAGGTGCGGTGTCTCAGGGCAGACGGCGGGCACGGTGAGCAGGTACGAGGCGTCCTGGACGAGCAGTCCCGTGAACCGGTGGTCCGGGTGATAATCGGTCGAGCGGTGGGTGATGATCAGGTCGGGCTGAAAGCCGCGAATGAGCCGGATCACCCGGTGACGGTACTCCAGGCGATCGTCGAGTTCACCGTCGGGGATGTCGAAAATCTCGTAGGACGCGCTGATGGACGCGGCGGCGGCATCCGCCTCGGCTCGTCGCCGCTGGGCGAGGACTGGCCCGTGTACCGTCTGATGGCCGGCCCGGCCGTCGGTCAAGCTCACGAGCCGGACGTCATGGCCGAGGGCCGTCCACTTGGCCGCCGTTCCGCCGGCCTTGATGTCGGCGTCGTCCGGGTGAGCGCCAATAATCAGAATCTTCAACGGTCGTGCCGCCATGGGGCGTCTCTCTGGGGCCGTGAACTGAACGATTCGGGAGTCTTGAGGTCACTCAGTAAGACTGCCGTTTCATCGAGGCATTGTGGTGGTTCTCTCGACCACAAGCAAGTCCGCAAAACGGACATCCCCCCGCCAGCGAAAGTGGGCGGGGGGATGTCCGTTTTGCGATGGGGACGTGTGGGGGCCTTGGCCGAAGTCACGGGGCTTTGGAGGTGGTGCTCGATTGCCGTCCGTAGCTCGACTTTCCCCTCGGCCTGGCTGGTCACGGATGATCCTATCGCTCGTATCGAAGAATACTGGAGACTAAGCTGACAAGCCAACGCGGACATGTGACTCAAAGGATTGGAGAACCCAATGTCTCCGGAACCCGACGCTCGAGCCAAGACGATCACGGCGAACGTGGCCTTGAACCTTTCAGGCACTCCCTTGCGGGCGGAGATCACGGTTCCCACCCACGTGTTCGAGCTCCGGCAGCTTTTGCCCACTGTCCGGTCGCTCTCCGAGGCGATTATCGGTGAGGCGGTGAAGGCGGACGCCTCGAACGGATTCTCGGTCTCATGCCGGAGCGGTTGCGGGGCCTGCTGTCGGCAACTGGTGCCGATCGCCGAGGTGGAGGCACGGTTGATCCGAGACATGGTCGAAGAGTGGCCTGAGCCCCGCCGGTCGCGCGTCCTGGCCCGGTTCGCCGAGGCGAGACGCCGGCTCGAGGAGGCCGGTCTGCTGGAGCGGTTGCAGCATTGCGAGACGGTCTCCGACGACGAACTTGTTCCCGTGGCGCTCGACTACTTCACTCAAGGGATTCCTTGCCCCTTCCTCGAAGACGAGTCGTGCTCGATCTACGAGGAACGCCCGGTCGTCTGCCGCGAGTATTTGGTCACCTCGCCTGCGGAAAATTGCACCCGGCCGACCGCCGAGTCGGTCCGTCGCGTGACGCTGGCCGCCAAGGTTTCCACGGTCTTGACGCGGATGGGGCGCGACCCTGCGACCGAGCTGACCCGCTGGGTTCCCCTCATCCTGGCCATGGAATGGGCGGACGAACATCCCGATGACCTACCGCAACGGACCGGGCCGGAATGGCTCCGCGAGTTCTTTCAGCGCCTGACCGGAAAAATCATCCCGCCGCCGCGCGCTCCCGAGAAAGAGAAGCCGAGACGGAGGCCGGCGAGGTGAGCGGGGCGACCGAATCGTCAGGTTGCGCGTAACTGACGCGGACACAGGAGAACAGGGCAAGACGCATTGATGAGTCGAAAACCTTGCACCAATCGCTCCCTTGCCGGATCATCTCAGGGCGGGTGATGACCGGTTGAGAAGTCTCCGAAAAAAAATAGGGACGAGGATAGGCGATGGTGTTGGCCTTGTTTCTCGAGCGCGGGGCGCTGGCGATGACTGTGCTCGGGCCGGGCTGGATGACGGGATTGGTGTCGGTCGGCGGATTTGTGGCCGGCCTGCTCACTTGCTTCGTGATGCTGGTTAGCGAGTGGGGGGCCTGGGCCCTGATCGTGCCGGGTCGGCGGCTGAGCGCCACCGGGTCTGGCGATGATTTTGAGACGGGCCCTGCCGGAGGGGGCGAGCCGATCGAGGCGACGGCTCGTGACGGCACCCGGCTCGCGGGGGTCTGGTATCACGCGGGGGCACCATCGCCGACGGGCCGCACCATCCTCTTGGTTCACGGCTTCGCCGAGATTCGGGACGTGATGAAGGGGCGGGCCGAGTTTCTGGCCGCCCGTGGCTGGAACGTTGCGCGGCTGGATATGCGCGGCTACGGGCGCAGCGGGGGGGGCTTCGCCTCGTTCGGCGGGCGCGAGGGAGACGACCTTCGCGTTTGGGTCGACGTTGTGGCTGCGCGGGTCGGCCCCGCGATGTCGCTGGCGGTTTGGGGCCGCTCGATGGGCGCGGCGATTGCCATGAGGGCCGCGGCCGATGAGCCGAGGATCGCGGCGGTCTTGCTCGAGTCGCCCTACGCCCGGCTTGAAACCGTCGTCGCCGGCTGGCTTCGGCGGATTCGAACGCCACTGCCCGGCCTACTCGCCCCCCGGATCGTACGCCGGGCCGCCCGGCTCGCGGGCGTTTCTTTGAGCCGACCTCGGCCGATCGAGCTGGCCCCCCGGATCCAGGCGCCGGCTCTGATCGTTCACGGCCGTCGCGACACGCTCGTCCCCGACGGCGATGCGCACCGATTGGCCTCGGCCTTCCCCCAACCGGCGATCCTGATCGAAGTCCCCGGCGCAGGGCATGGCAACGTCATCGAGATGGGAGGCCCCGACTTGCTCGATCGGATCGTCACGTTCCTGGATCAGGCCGCGCCACGTTGAGCGACAAGGCGAGGGGCTGATCCAACCAGCCCGGGGGGGCTTGCGCCGATCGCTTGTTAGCTGTCCATCTCGCTCAGCGAGCGTTTGACGTCGCCGAAGTAAGCCGCGTTCTCGGCGGAGTCGAGGTCCGACCACTGGCCGAAGAGGAAGATGGTGCGTCTCGGGGTGCGGAAGCAGCGGATCTCGCAGGAGTTGGTCATATCGAGACTGAGGAACTCGACGTCATGGCCCGCTGCGCCATGGCTGGCGATCGTCTCCAACGCGGGCGATGCATCGAGCGTCGGATATTCTTCACGCATCGCTTCGAGGGCCTCGTCGGCCACCTCGGCCGGCGCGGGGCAGGTCTCGTCCATCGTCACAATGGCGAACGCCAGCCCGCTTGGCGACTGGATCGAGACCGTCGTGACCGGGCCGTCGTCGGTGACTTCCATCTCCCAGTCGGCCGGATACTGGAAACGGATTCCATGGTCCTCGTAGATTTCTACCATAGTCTGCCTCGATTCCCGCTCCGATCCACGTTCCACAGGTCCGCTGTCCGACCACTTCGCCCATCGTAACATTCCCACTCAAGACCGCCAACATGGGGTCCTTGGGGTGTGATTGACCGCGATCGATCCGGCTGCTTTCGATCGGCTTGCGTATACTATGTTGAGGGTCAGGCATGGCGGGGTCGCATGCCCTTTGGATTGGAACGGCTCTCTTGAACTGATACAGTGCTCTGATCGTTTTCGGTGGGCAGGGCCCTCGATTCCGAAACCAGACCTCATGTCTGCGAGTCGAATTGACCATGCGTGTACTGTCGGGAATCCAGCCTTCGGGTGCTTTGCACATTGGCAACTACTTCGGCGCGATCCGCCAGTACATTGCGCTCCAGGAAGGGAACGACGCGTTCTACTTCGTGGCCGACTATCATGCGCTGACCAGCGTTCGCGACCCGGACCGGCTCCGGGGCTACGTCTTCAACGTGATCGCGGACCTGCTCGCGTTGGGGATCGACCCCGAGCGAGCGACCCTGTTCGTGCAGTCGGACGTGCCCGAGACGACCGAGCTCGCCTGGCTCTTGACCAGCGTGACGCCGATGGGCTGGCTAGAGAAGTGCGTCAGCTACAAAGATAAGGTGCAGCAAGGACTTCCGGCCGAGCACGGGCTCTTCGCCTACCCGGTGCTCCAGGCGGCCGACATCCTGCTCTATGATGCGGACGTCGTGCCGGTCGGCCAGGACCAGAAGCAGCACCTTGAAATTACCCGGGATATCGCCGAGCGGTTCAACCACGTTTACGGCAAGGGGGGTGAGGTCTTTCGCTTGCCCAAGCCGTTCATCCTCGACGCGGTCGCCGTGGTGCCGGGGCTCGACGGGCGGAAGATGTCGAAGAGCTATCAGAACACGATAGAAATTTTCGATGACCCCGCCGTGATCCGTAAGAAGTGCAAGAAGATCGTGACGGATAGCACCCCGGTCGAAGCGCCCAAGAACCCGGACACCTGCCCGGTCTACGGCCTGTTCAAGCTGTTCGCCGCCGAGGAGGAGCGTGCCGAGGTCGAGCAACGCTACCGGCAAGGGGGGATCGGCTACGGCGAGGTCAAGAACCGGCTGGCTGAGGTCATCATCGCGACCTTCGCCCCGGCCCGCGAACGCCGGGCGGACCTGGTGGCTCATCCGACCCGCATTGCCGAGGTGCGCGCCGCCGCCGCTGAGCGGGCGCGAAGGACGGCTCGGATCGTCCTCGACCGGGCGCGTGAGGCGTGCGGGGTGGGCTGAGTTGCCCCCCTCGTGGTGTCGCCCAGGGCAAGAGTCAGACCGTGGCAATCCATGCGTGCACCGGCCGATCGAATTTCAGCCATTCGATCGGTCTTGACCGCATTGCCATCGGTGCGTAAGGTGCCGAGCCTCCAGGAGTTCCCATCGCGAGTCGAGAGCCGGGGCCGTTCGTAGCCCCTTGGCCGGCTCAACCCTGTTCATGATTGTGTCGATAGCCTGAGGGAGAGCTGGCGACGGAGGCGAATCCTCTCGTTGTCCGGCTCCTCCAGGCCGCCCCAAGGAGGGGAAGCATGCGGCGTTGGGGCCTCATCGCCGGGTGTGGATTCGTCCTGCTGGCGTTTGCCGGCTGCGCGACGATCCGCTCACGCGGCGATCGGGACGTCCCCTCGGCGGCTCAATCGGCCTTGGTTCAGCAATTGAGCCAGACGGCCCAGGCCGCCATCGACCGCCGCGATTACGACCAGGCGCGGGCCAACCTTGAGCGGTTGGTGGCCGAGTCACCCCGCTCGGCCGAGGCGCTCCATCGGCTCGGCCGGGTCCTCCAGCTGCAGGGCCAGTTCGACGAGGCGAAGCGCTCTTACCGCAAGGCGTTGGAGATCGATCCCGAGTACGTCGGGGCCCTGATCGGCCTCGGTGAGATCGATGACCGGCTCGGTCAGTCGGAGCCGGCGCTCAAACGGCTCGAGTCGGCCATCGAGATCGACCCGCAGAAGGCCGAGGCCCACTTCGCTCGCGGACGGATCCTCGAAGCGTCCGGCCGGCCTGACGAAGCCCTCGCCGCCTACTTTCGGACCCTCGAGCTCGACCCGAGCTCGGCTCCCGTCATCCTTCGGATTGCTACCCTTCAACTTGGTCGTCGCGAGCCGGAGCAGGCCTTGACGCGGCTCGACCAGGTGCTCGAGCTGACCCCCGGCGACCCCGAGGCCCACTTCCGACGCGGCCAGGCGCACCTTGCCCTGAACCAACCGACGCTGGCGGTCGCCGACCTGCAAGTCGCCTCTCAGAGCCTTTCCAATCGCCCCGACGTCTTCTACAACCTCGCCCTGGCTCTGAACGCCGACCACAAAGCTGATGACGCCCTCAACGCGGCCCAGCATGCCTTGACACTCGCCCCGAACGATCCCGCCGCTCGTACCCTGACGGAACGGCTGAGGCGCTAACCTTCTTTCTTCGCTCATTTGTAAAGGTGAGCGCCCTGTCTCTGCTTTTATTGCGTGGGTGAGGATCAGCTGATCAAGGAAGCTGACCCTCACCGCTCGCCCTTTGGTTTCTTACGCGTGCGACTCGGCTTTGACCGTGTTGCGGAGCGTTCCGAGGCCGTCGATTTCGACCTCGACCACGTCGCCCGGCTTGAGCCAGACGGGGGGCTTCCTGGCCATTCCCACTCCCGGCGGGGTGCCGGTAAAGATCAGGTCGCCCGGCTCGAGCGTCATGATTTTCGAGAGGTAGGCGATCGTTTCATCGACCCGGAAGATTAGCTGGCTCGTGCTCGAGTCCTGCATCGTCTGGCCGTTCAGGCGGAGCCGGATCCCCAGGGCGTGCGGGTCGGGGACCTCGTCGCGCATCACCAGTTCCGGACCGACCGGCGCGAACGTATCGAAGGTCTTGCCGGCCATCCACTGCTTCCCTGGCTTGTTCAACTGCCAGTCGCGTGCGGAGACGTCGTGTCCGACGGTATATCCGGCCACGTACTCCATGGCCTGCTCGCGCGGGATGTGCCGGCCCTTTCGGCCGATCACGATCACTAACTCCGCCTCGTAGTCAACCTGCTCGCTGACTGCGGGCAGGACGATCTCGGCCTGGTGGCCGATGAGGGTGGTTGGGTACTTGCTGAACAGAATCGGCTCGGTCGGGATGTCCATCCCGCTCTCGGCGGCGTGGTCGCGATAGTTCAAACCCAGGCAAATGATCTTGCGCGGGTCGGGGATCGGGGCCAGGAGCGTTGCTTGCGCCGGGTCGTAACGCTTCGCACCACGCTCCAACGCGTCCCAGACACGCTGCTGCCCGGCCGGCCCGAGTTCCAGCAATCCCCGGACGCTCGACGGCGCTTCGGGGTCGGCCGCGTTGACGTCGACGTACTCACCCTGCCACACCCCGCAGGCCCGCGGGCCGTGCTCGGTCAAAACGGTCACCCAGCGCACTTTCGAACCTCCACTGCCAATCACCCGGAAAGCCTCGCCATTACGCCAGGCCCCCAGGCTACCGAGATTGTTTGGCTGAGGCCAGGGACGACGAGGGTGACAACCCTTGATTTCGTCACAGAGTCGTTGTCGTCGAACAGGCCCTGGCCCGCGTTGATCGGCGTGACCTCGAGCCTTTTGCCTTGGTGATCGCTGATGAAAAGAGGTGATTTCATCGTGATTTGGGGGGGAGTTTCGCCTGGCGGGAAGCACTTTCACGCGGATCGGCTACGAATTTGCCCTGGCAAACTCGGGTGTGACGGGGCGTAGGCGTGGTCCGGCTCCGCGTGATCAGGCGACCCCTTGCTTGGCAGAGGCGGGTGCGGGGCAGACCGGGAGGCGAAGGGTGAAACTGGTCCCCTGGCCGAGCCGGCTCTCCGCGCGGAGGCGGCCGTGGTGCGACTCCACGATATCGCGGCAGACCGAGAGGCCCAGGCCGGTCCCCCCTTGGCCTGAAGCGTCGGGCCCGGTTTTGGTCGTGAAGAAGGGTTCGAAGATCCGCCGCAGGTCGGCCGGGGCGATGCCGACCCCGGTGTCGGCCACGCTCAACTCGGCAATCCGGCCCGAGGCATCCTCGCCGACCCGGACCCGGAGCGTGCCCCCCTCAGGCATCGCCTGGCGGGCGTTGATCATCAGGTTCAGGAGGACTTGCTGGATCTGCGCGGGGTTGACCCGGGCGTGCGGTCGGCCGACGGCCTGGAAATCGAGGTGGACCCGGTGGCGTGACAGGTCCTTGCCCACGAGTAGGGTCACCTCTTTGGTCAGCCGGATGAGGTCGGTCGGCTCGCGGCGATCGGCCCGAGGACGGGCCACGCCGAGCACCCCGCCGGAAATAGCCGACGCTCGCTGTCCAGCCTCGAGGATCTTCTCGAAGGCCCGCTGCCGAAACGCGGGGTCAGGGTTGCGAAGACCGAGCTTGGCGTAGTTCAGAATCGGCGTGAGCGCGTTGTTCAACTCATGGCAGATCCCACCGGCCAGGACCCCGAGGCTGCTCACCCTCTGCAACGCGACCAACTGGCGGCGCAGGGCCTCAACCTCTTCCGAGACCGCTGCCGGCGTCTGGTGTGTTGTTGCTGGCGCCATCTTCGTCCTCAAAACCAAGTCTTTCTGGCCATCCGTAACCGGCTCACCATTCCCGTATCGACCGGTTCCGCGGCGGGGATGAGGCCCAAAATCACGGTTCTCAACTCGCCTAGGATCAGGGCGAACAAGGTAGGATAGGACGGTGGTATTACCCCGCAAACGGCCGGTTTAGCCTGCCTGGGCAGCATACCTCGCGAACTTTGCTTAACGCTCCGGCTCGATCCCCAATGCCCTAAGCTGTGCAGTTAGACGATCCGCCCGAAGCCGCTCGGCATCTCGTTGTTGCGCAGCCTCGTCCCGCTGCTCTGCCAGTTCGAGGTACGTGGCGAACGGCCGCTGGTCGGGTCCGTAGATCCGCATCGTGTCATCGGCCAGTTCGAACCGAATGGCCAGGCGAGGGCTGATCCAACCGTCCATGGCCGGGATCTCGTCCAACTCCGCCCCCTTGCGGATCCAACCGGTCAACTCGATGCGGTCGGGGTCGTAGACATAGTATTCCTCGACCCCGTACCGTTCGTAAAACCGGAATTTGCGGCTCATCTCCCCCAGCCGATTGCCCGGAGAGAGCACCTCGAAGACGACTTGTGGGGGAATACCCGCTTCCTGCCATTGCTGATAGGAGCCGCGGTAGCCCTTGGGGCGGCCGATGACCACCAGGGCGTCGGGGGCGGTGCGGATCGTGTTGTCCCCCTCGACGGGATACCAGAGCAAGTCCCCCGCGACGAAGACATTCGGGTCGTCCCGAAAGACGGTATCGAGCCCTCCTTTGATCGTCGTGATCCATTCAAACTGGAGTGTGTTCTCTGCCATCGGCTGACCGTCGCTATCGGGGTAGACGATCTGTTTCTGGGACGGACCTCGAGTCTGGGTGCTCATGGCGGTCGTTCCGGTATTGCCAAGGATTGGGCGAAGGGGTCGTCCGGCTGTGCTATCGATTGACCCTCTTCCCATCATTGTTGGGGGGTTGCCCTGCGTTGGTAAAGCCCTTGGGCTTCGATGTAGGCCTCGACTCCACGGGGGACCTGATAGCGGATGCTCCGGCCGTCGGCCCGGCTCTGGCGCAGGTCGTGCGAGGCGATCCCGATCGGCGGGATCGTGACCGAGACCAACGGTTTCGCCTCGGGACCGAAATCCGGGAGACTCGTCTCGGCGGTCAGGTCGATGCCGGGGCGGTTGACCACGACCACGGTCGCCAGTTGTGCGATCCGGGCGGGCTCGCGCCAGTAGGGGAGGTCGGCGAGGCTGTCCGCTCCGATCAGGAAGAAGAGGTCGTCGTTGGGGCGTTCCGCGTGGACGGCTTCGAGGGTCTCGACGCTATAGTGGGGGCCTGGGCGGTTGGCCTCGATTTCGGAAACTTCAAAGGCGGGGTGGCCGGCCACGGCGATCCGGGCCATCTCGAGGCGGTGGGCGACGGTCGTCCGATCGCCCGGCTTGTGGGGCGGAGCGCCGGCGACAACGAACCAGACGCGGTCGAGCCGGCACGCCTCGCGGCATTTCTCCGCCAAGATCAGATGCCCCAGATGGATCGGGTCAAATGTCCCTCCGAACAGCCCTAGTCGCATGGTTGAATGACCTTCTTTGGAATCGCGGGTCCGCGGGTTTCTTGTGGACGGGCGTGCAGAAATCGGGTGAAGTGGTGATCGTTGTTTCTCGAGACGTTAGGGTGGGCTCATGAGCCTTGTCAACGGCAAACGCCAGGCGGACTGGTTCGCCGACGAGGCGGGCACTGATGCCGACGGCCCGTACGCGGGCATCGTCTTCAACCGGCCGATCGATCAGATCTTCAGCTATCGGGTCCCTGCGCGGCTGGAAGAGGTGGTCCGGCCGGGCCAACGGGTCCGGGTCCCTTTGGGGCGAGGCAACAAGCCGGCGGTCGGTTACTGCGTTCGCATTGATGCCGAGGCCCCCTCGGGGATCGATCCGAGCCGGGTCAAGGAGGTCCTTGACGTTCTCGACGATCCTCCGCTGATCAACGCGGCGATGCTCGAGCTGACGCGCTGGATGGCCGGTTATTATGCCTGTTCGTGGGGTCAGGCTCTTGATGCGGTGGTGCCGGCCGGCGTCAAGAATCAGGCGGGGACGAGGGTGGGGACCTTTCTGACGGTCCCTGACGAGATTCGCAAGTCGCTCGAGACGCTGGAACTTCCCACCAAGCAGGCCGAGGCGCTGGCAGTCCTCTGCCGGTCGGACGAGCCGTTGACGATCGCGGACCTTTGCCGGCTGGCGAAGTGCGCGTCCGGCCCGATCACGGCCCTACGCCAGCGCGGATACGTCAACACGGTCAGGCGTCGACTCCCCAAGGACGCGTTCAACGCCTCGTCGTCGGCCGCGCTCGGCGATGACTCCGATGCGAAGCCGATCCCTGCGCTCACCGTCGAGCAGACGGCGGTGATGGCCGCCATGACCCCCGCGCTCGAGGGGGACGAGTTCGCGACCTTCCTGATCCATGGGGTCACCGGTAGCGGCAAGACCGAGGTCTACCTGAGCGCCATCGAACGCGTCATGGCGCGGGGGCGCGAGGCGATCGTCCTGGTCCCCGAAATCAGCCTGACGCCCCAGACGATCCGCCGGTTTCGCCGTCGGTTCGGCAAGATCGCCGTCCTCCACAGCCACCTGAGCGACGCCGAGCGGCACCGGCATTGGCGGAGCATCGCCGCCGGCGAGGTCCAGGTAATCGTCGGTGCCCGCTCGGCCGTCTTCGCGCCGGCCCGTCGGCTCGGCCTGATCGTCATCGATGAAGAGCACGAGAGTACCTTCAAGCAGGAGACGACCCCGCGGTATCACGCCCGAGACGTGGCCGTGAAGCGCGCGCAGCTCGAACGGATCCCGATCCTCCTGGGTTCGGCCACGCCGGCCCTGGAGACCTGGCGGAACGCCGAGCTCGGCCGCTACGTCCGCCTGCCGATGATGGAGCGGGTGGGGGCGAGGCCGATGCCCAAGGTCGAGCTGATCGACCTGAGCCACGAACGGCTTCCCTTGGGGGGGCTGAGTGAGCCGCTCCGCCAGGCGATGATCGCCGCGCTCAAGGACGACGGCCAGGTCATGCTCCTGCTCAATCGTCGTGGATTCCATACCTTTGTAATTTGCCCTAACCCGCGATGTAACCAGGTTCTCAAGTGTCATGCCTGCGACGTTGCCTTGACCTATCATAAGGGACGCAGGCTCTTGATCTGCCATACGTGCGATGCGGAGCGCCCGCGTCCTTCAGCGTGTCCGAATTGCCAGGCGCCCAACCTGCATTATGGAGGGATTGGCACCGAGCGACTGGAACGCGAGGTGGAGATGGCCTTCCCCGACTCCGTCTCGCGGCGGATGGACTCGGACACGATGCGGACGCCGGGGAGCCACGAGCAGGTGCTCGCGGCGTTCCGCTCGGGGGAGATCAAGATCCTGCTGGGCACGCAGATGATCGCCAAGGGGCTCGACTTTCCGAACGTGACCCTCGTGGGCGTGGTCAACGCCGACACGGCGCTGCACATGCCCGACTTTCGCGCGGCCGAGCGGACGTTCCAACTCGTGGCGCAGGTGGCCGGTCGAACGGGTCGAGGCGATCGCCCGGGCCGGGTCCTGGTGCAGACCTTCGCCCCCGACCACTACGCCATCGACTGCGCCTCACGCCATGATTACGAGGGGTTCGTCGCCTGCGAGCTACCCGAGCGCCAGCGGTTTGGCATGCCGCCGTTCGGACGCCTGGTTCGGTTGATCGGTCGAGGTCCCGATGAACCTCAGGTTCGTACATTTATGAATGAGCTATTGGAAACCCTGAAGGCTGCCGCCCTGCCGGGCGTGACCATGCATGGCCCGGCCCCCACGCCGATCTCCAAGATTCGCAACCTCTATCGCTACCATCTCCGGTTGCGGAGCGAATCACCACGCCCATTACAGACGCTCTTGCAGGCGGTGGCGCCGAGCATCGCCCCGCCGGGCGAGGTGGAGTTGGCGATTGACGTCGATCCGGTCAACTTGCTCTGAGGGTTTGGGGTGTCTTTGACGGAGGAGGTCCGTGGGTGGCCGCACGCTTCTCTGAATTCTCGGCGATGAACTTGAGCGTAATCCGGCATTTTTTGAAAGATTCCGGTTTACAGCCGGGTGGGGTTGGGTTAAATTCCCTCTCGTTCGGAATCGCTCCGAGGTTTCACACAACGAAACTAAGGGCACGCCTGACATGACCAGGCACGGAGGCCGGGTAATGAACACACCTCTTGCAATCATCATCCTCAAACCCCACATGTCGTCGTCCCTTGGGTTCGGTCACGCTACCGACCATCACCCGCGGACCTGACCCGTACGCCTTTTTTTGGGGGCGTGGGGGAATGGCTAGGCTCGAGTTGTTCTTGGGCCGTGCGAAGTGAATGGGAATCGGACGTGTCATTCCCATCGTAGGAGACCTCGGTGCAGGGCATCGCCCTAAATGGTTGGGGCGAACCGTCGAGCGATGGTAGCCCGGTTCTGAGTTCGGCGAAGTCGCTCGAGCGCGACAATCAATTCAGGAGGATAATGATGCGCATGTCATGTCAGTCGACCGGGTTGCGGGCTGGTGTCTTGGCTCTGGCTCTGGTCAGCTTCGCAGCCACGAACGGGCGAGCGGATGCCCTCATCAATTACAGCACCTCGGGGTCGATCGATTCGACCGGTGTGAGTGGTCCTGGGGTGATTAGCTTCATTCCGGTGACCTCCAACCAGTTCAATTCGCCGTCGGCGTTCAGCCTTGGCGATTTCCAGGTGGCCGCGTTGCCATCCGGTGGGTCGACGACCTATGTGAATACGCCCTTCCATATCACGTTCCTGGCCAACTCGGTGAATGGTGAGGTTCCCAATCCCAACGATACGCCGTTCCAGATCAGCGGCACTCTGAACGGAACCATCACCGGTGCCAGCCAGTCGTCCGTGGTGGCGAAGTTCGACCCGCTCACGAACCCCACGTTCCTGACCGGCAATTTCCTCAACACGTTGAGCTTCACCGACAATCCGTTGTCGCTGGTGCCCTCGACGACCAACAACGGTCACGCTTCGGCCCAGGCTTACCTGAACACCGAGGTTCGCGTTCCCGAACCGGCCTCGATCGCTCTCTTCCTGACCACCTTGGCCGGCCTTGGGGTTCGTCACCGGGTTCGCACCCGGCGGGCTGCTTGATCGCTCGCCTCGTCCCTACTAGAGCAAAAAGGTCCCGCAGCCCCTCCAGTTCGAGGGGCTTTTTCCTCCAAACAAACCCAAGCCGACTTGCTTGCTCAGGCACCGTGAGATCCGATATGTGTCGCGTGTTGCTCCACACCAACGACTGCTTTTCGCCGACGTTCGCCTTTCCGGTGTGCCTCGACGGTTTCGGATCGACCCCGCTTGAGATTTTTCAACCTGTTGAGGCGAACGGTCCGGTGACGCAAACCGGCCGTTGCTTCGTTCGCTCGGCTCACGGATCGTTTCTCGCACTCGATGCCATCGGCAACGAGGGCGTATCGAGTCTGGCATCCGCCTCGGCCGAAGAGGGTCGCCTGATCCGTTTCCGCATGAGGAATGCCGTCGCTGAACCCGCCACGCCCGCCGTGTCCACGGCGCAGCAGGGCGAACTGGACTTGGCCCGCCGGCCCCGCGTGGGGCGCCGTTCAGGCAAGACAGTCCTTGCGATCGATCCCCGCTCGCGGGCGTTCGCATCATGTGTTTCCGACCCTATTTGAACATCGGATTTCCAGGAGTTTCACCTTGCGACTGTCCAGACTTCACACCCTGATGTTGGCTCTGACGCTCGGCGGATGGATCGCCACGACGACCGAGGCGTCCCCCATCTCGCAGCCCCTCCAATACGGGACGACCGGCTTCCTCGGTGGAGCCAGCGGCCCCATCAGCTTCACCGGCAACACTGGCTCGGTGCTGACCCCGGGCGTCATCAATCTGGGAACTCTGAAGATCGCCTCCTTGCCGGAAGGCACGACGCAGGTGATCAACGCCGTCCCGTTCTCGCTCGACGTTGCGTTCCCGGGCCCCGGCGGAATGTTCCCGTGGAGCCACGTTTCGGTCACCGGCGTCCTGAATGGGACCATCACCGGGAACGGGTTCTCGGACGTGCTTTTGGCCTTCACCTCGATCACTCAGAGCGGCGACACCCCTTTGCCGTTCACGCTGAGCAATTTCCAGATGATCGGCCCCGTCCAACTCGCGCCCCAGGGAATCAATGGCGGCTCGACCCAGTTGTTCGCCTACGTCGGCCCCTTGCTTGGCCAGGAAGTCCCCGAGCCGAGCACGCTCGCCATCTTCGCGATCGGCCTCGCCGGAGTGGGTCTGGCCCGCAGAAACCGCAAGGCTTTGTCTCGCTAAGCTAAGCGCCCCGTGAGCCAGTGAGCGTCCCGCTCCTGGGTTTTGGCCGGCGGCGAGAACGATCCCAGCCCCGGGAAGAGGAGCAGTCCCAACGACTGCCTTCTTCCCGGGGCTGCTTGCGTTGGTAGGATACCGTTCGTTCAATCGACGCTCGCAGCGTTCACTCCGTCTCTTCCAAAATAATAAGCGTGTGTGAGAATGGGGCTTTCTTTTGTCGGTTGCACGACTTGTTTTATCCCGCCAGCCGCTCGATGATGAGGAACAGCGGCGAGATGAAGGCGGCGGTCACAACGAGGACCAAGACTCCCAGGGCCAGATAGACCAGGGTGGAAAGGATCTGGATCCACCTTTGAAGGCGGAGTGAGGATCGTCGCGCGGCCCCGGCGGCGGCTTCTCTCAAGGCCCAGGGCAAGTTTCCCACCCGGCTGGCCGATTCCAGAATTGCCGCGTCGGCCGGACCGATCAGGCCCCGGTTCCTCAGTGACTCCCAACAATCGATTCCGTCGCTGAGGTCGTGGAGCGTCAGCGCCAGACGATTATGCACCCACCCCGTCGGGTAATACCGAATCAGGATCGCGATCCCCGAAGAAAGCGACTTGCCCCCCTCCACCCCCCAGGCCAAAGCCCGAAGCACCGGCGCCGTATGCCGCGACCGGAACAAGCGGTCGATCCAGAAGAAGTTGGGCTTCCACCAACCCATCAGCGAAAGCGGGAGAATCACCGCCAATGTCAATTCACAGATCGTCATCAGTACAAGGATCGGCCAGCCCCACGCCATCAACCAGTGGCTTGCCGTGATGACGGCCACTGTGAACCGGGGGAGTTCAAGGCCGAAGTCGGCGAAGATGGCTTCGAATTTTGGGAAAATAAAATAAAGAACAAAGCAAATGATCAGTTTCATCATTAAGAGGATGGTTGCGAAGTAGGCGAGCCGGGGGACGAAGGCGGCCCGCGCGACCCGCTCCGCCGTTTTGGGGTCCGTCGCCTCACCGATCGCACCTGCCAGTCGGTCGGTTGCCCAGCCCACGCCGATCGAAATCTCCGCATCGCGCGGTAAGATTCCCGGTACCAGCGCCAGGGCCTGGGGGAGCGGCGCCCCCTCCTGGAGTAAACGCGTCAGGGCCAGGAGGCGTCGCCTCGATCGGCCGCGGTGCGATTCTCCCAGCGCCTCGATCGCTGTGGCCAGCGGTATCCCGCGTTCCACGGCGATTGCCAAGGTCTGGAGCAAGGCGTCACGCTGGCTTGCCCAACGGCTTGTGACCAGCGTCAGGCCAGCGATGATCAGGGCTACTGATGTGAAGATGATGACCGCCGCCAATGGATCCCGGACGGCGAGCAACACCGCTCCCAAGATCGAGCTGAGCAAGACCGCAGCCATCAAGGCCCCAAGAAGCCGATCGCTCCCGAGAGACGCCAATCCATCCTCGGCTCCCGACACACGGACGCCTTGCTCAATCTCCATCTCAAATTCTCCTCGATCGTTTCTCCGACAACTGTCTCTTTATTCATTAGACAGTTGTCGTTGATTGGACTCAAGCCAGTGGCGGTTGCACCCGATCAGGGGCGCTTGGTTGGAGAAAGCACCGTGAGCTGTGGGTTCAAGTTCCTTTGGATTGTGGTCAAGGCGATCGGCAAACTTTCCGTTCTGGTCGAAGCGGCCATTGACCTTGCTCCGGCTCCGGCGATATGATTGGGACAGATGGACGATAGGCGGATGCGCCCGGAGCCTCCCTGGATGCGATCCTTGACGGCAATTCTACGACTTCAACGAATTCTTGGCCTTCGACTTGGCCGGGTGGAGTCTTAGGGTTCGTCGCCGCAACGCCTCTCGCGTGACCTACGAAGCCCTGAGACCCGCCCATGGCCGGCGAGTCTCGGGGCTTTCTCCGTTTCTCCCGGTCGATGCGTCCTTTTGCCTGCGAACTCCGTTTCTTCAACCTCCTTCAAGCAGGAAGAGTTTCAGCCATGGCTGACGCGAATCGAATCCGGATCTTCGACACGACTTTGCGTGACGGCGAGCAATCTCCCGGCGCAAGCATGAACATTGTTGAGAAGGTGGAGGTGGCCCGGGCCCTGGCTGCGCTCGGCGTCGACATCATCGAGGCTGGGTTCCCGATCGCCTCGCAGGGGGACTTCGAGGCGGTCCGCGCCATCGCGGCCGAGGTGGCCGGCACCACCGTCTGCGGGCTCGCCCGGTGCAACGATCGGGATATCGACCGCGCCTGGGAGGCCTTGCAGTACGCGCAGAGTCCCCGGATCCACGTTTTCCTGGCGACCTCGGCGATCCATCGCGAACATAAGCTCAAAATGACCCGTGAGCAGGTCGTCGAGCGGGCGGTGGCCAGCGTCCGCCGTGCCAAGGGGTACTGTGCCGACATTGAGTTCAGCCCCGAGGACGCCGCGCGGACCGAGGTCGATTTCCTCTGTGAGGTGGTTGAGGCCGCCATCGCCGCCGGCGCGACCACCGTCAACATCCCCGACACCGTGGGATATGCCACGCCCACCCAGTACGCTGCCGTCATCACCGCCCTCCGCGAACGCGTCCCCAACATCGGCCAAGCCGTCATCAGCGTTCACTGCCATAATGACCTCGGCTTGGCTGTCGCCAACAGTTTGGCTGCCTGCGAGGTGGGGGCCCGCCAGGTCGAGTGCACGATCAACGGGATCGGCGAACGCGCCGGGAACGCCGCGCTCGAGGAAATCGTCATGGCGTTGAAGACGCGGGCTGACTACTACGGCCTGACTACCAACATCAAGACCGAGCGGCTCTACCCGGTCAGCCGGATGGTCTCGACCATCACCGGCCTGACCGTCCAGCGCAACAAGGCGATCGTCGGCCGCAACGCGTTCGCCCACGAGGCGGGAATCCACCAGGACGGCATGCTCAAGGAGCGGTCGACTTATGAGATTATGCGTCCCGAAGAGGTAGGTGTCCCCAAGACCGACCTCGTGCTGGGTAAGCACTCGGGCCGCCACGCGCTGCGCGACCGGGTGACCGAGTTGGGCTATCACCTGAACGATGCCCAACTCGAAATCCTGTTTGACGACTTCAAGACCTTGGCTGATAAGAAGAAAGAAGTGTATGACGAGGACCTGGTCGTCCTGATCGAGAAGCACATCCAGGACGTCGCTGCACACTGGACCCTGGTCAGCCTGCACACCACGGCCGGCACCAGCGTGACTCCGACGGCCACCGTCTGCATCCGCCGGCCCGACGGCCAACTCGTTCAGGACGCTGCAATTGGCGACGGCCCCGTCGACGCCATTTTCAAGGCCGTCGAGCGGGTGACCGGGATCACGGCCAACCTCCGCGAATTCGGGGTCAGGGGCGTCACCGGCGGCAAGGATGCTCAGGGCGAAGTGTCGCTGGAACTCGAAGTTGAGAGTGACGACCGCACGTTCCGCGGCCGCGCGGCCTCGACGGACATCATCGAAGCTTCGGCCGAAGCCTACCTGAACGCCGTCAACGCCATCGCCACCCGCCGCGAGCGTGATAACCCCCGCGAGGTCATCGGCCGTCCCGGGGCAGGGGCCTGAGTTTCGGTCGTCGGCCTGTGAGAGGGAAACTCGTGTTCCCTCAATGGGGAGAGAAAAAAAGGGGGCGGGAGGTGGTGATCGTATCGCCTCCTGGTTCCCTTGGTTCCTTTCCGGGATTGCCATACTCCCTGGGACCGTGGGCGACCCGCCCGCAATTTGATCTGATTGAATTGATTTATTATAATGAATTTGAATTAAGAGCGGGCGGGATGCCCGCGGTCCCAGGGGGGAGAATTCCAGGGCTGATGTTTACCCCCTGGTTGGGAGGCGAAACCTCGCTCAAGGGGTGGGCTTTGCGTTGTTTCTGCCAGCCTGTTTGTCCGGCACCAGGAGCACGGCATAGCAGGCAAACGGGTCGGCCTCGTTGCCGAACGTGCGCACGATCCGGGCGTTCATGGCCCGGTCGAGCCCCTCTTTCATGCCCGCTCGACCCATAATTGCATAATCGTAGTCGTATTTCGTGGCATCGAAATAGTTGTAATACCTGATGCCAAGAAGCACGCGCCGATTCAGTCCGTACGCGTCCAGGGCATACTCCGCACCCACGGTCAGTTGGGCGTCGGCCGGTAGGTCGGCCAGGATCGATCGCGTGAACTGATGTGGGTTGTATTCGATCTTGTTCCAGTTCCGAACACAGGCCCAGGTGGTTCGGAGACCACTGCCGGGCAGGAAGACGAGTGCCAGCAGGCAGCCGGCCAGGGGCACAGCGATTGCCGCGCCAGTCCGCCGTCGGCACTCGGAAACGCATCGCACGATGCACCAACCCGCCGCGAGCGCGAAGAATGCCACCGGATAGCACCAGTACCCTTGCAAGGGGTGGCTCCCCTGCGACGCGATCAAAAGATAGATCGATGACCATCCAAGTGCCGACACCAGCCCCAGCACTCGATCGTGCCATCGCCAGGCCAGCCATGTGACGACTCCCATGCATGTCGCCAGAAAGGCCGCCTGAAGGGGCCCAGCACGCTCGATGACCAGCGGGAGATGCCCCGCAAGGTCGTGCCACGGAAACAAAAGACGGGATACCAGCCCCGGCCCGGCGGGTCCGATGATGTTGCCGATGAATTGCTGCCGGAACAGTTCCGGCTCGCGCACGATCAGGATCAGCCAGACGGAAAAAGTGGCGAGCGCCACGGCCGCCATCCCGGCCGGCCTTAGCAGCCGCGCTTGCGCTGTTCCAGGTGCCAGCGCGGTCCAGATCCCCAGTTGCAAGGCGAACACAATCGCAAAGGGATGGGACAATCCCGCCAGCCCCAGGAACACTCCGGCCAACGCCAACCATCGTCGCTGACGGTCACGGCTCCAGCGACAGATTGCCCATACGGCCGCCAGTCCCAGGGTGCCACAGAGCATGTCGGGACGGGCAAGCATGGCCGGAAAATAGAGCAGCCGGCACCCCGAGTAGATCCCAGCTCCCCACAACGCAGTGGCTGGGTCGTCCCAGAGCGTTCGGCCGATTGCGTAGACCAAGAGAATCGCGAGGCAAGCGGCCAACAGGGATGCAAGCCGCGCTGTTGCGAACGTCGGTGGCAACACGAGGAAGAAGGGGGCCTGCGCGTAAAACGACAGCGGTGGCATCGCGAACAGGAGCCGCTCCGCGCCCAGGAACACGCTGCCGGTCTCCGTCGCACGCGAGTAGGGAACCCGTGGCACTCCTTCATGCGCAATCGTCAGCCCTGGAATGGCGTACCACTCTTCATCGGGCCCGCCTGCCTGGTGGAGAATCGGAGGGAGCCGAAAACTGAGAAACAACGCGATCACAATGAGAAGCACGATCCGCGACATGCCGCCTCACATCCGGGGAAATTTATTTCAATAAAATGGCGAATAGGCAAATTTTCGTGTCATACGAGACGGTCAACGATCCCCTAACGTAGTAATGGTTTCAATTCAACTTGAGAACGTCTTCGGAGCCATTAGAGCTAGGGACACGGTTCGGGGCGATCCGCCGGCCGTTGGCATCGAAGAGCCGGTCGTGACGAAGGCCCCACTGGTGGAGGCGATACCGCAAGGCGGTTGCGAGCACGCCGAATCCATAGGTGACGGAGCGCCGGAGGCTGATCGAGGAGGCTTCGGCGAAGTACCGTGTTGGGCAGGAAATCTCGCCGATCCGAAAGTCGGAGGCGATCACCTGGGCCAGCATCTGGTTATCGAAGACGAAGTCGTCGGAGTTCTCTTCGAGGGGAAGCTGCTCGAGGACCTGCCGCGCGAAGGCCCGGTATCCGGTATGAAATTCGGAGAGTTTCGATCCCATCAAGAGGTTCTGGATGACGGTGAGGAGGCGGTTGGCGAAATACTTGTAAAGCGGCATACCTCCCGAGCGTGCTTGGCCACCCAGAATCCGGCTTCCGATCACGCAGTCGTAGACACCGTTAGAAATCATCGAGGCCATCGCAGGGATCAGCAGCGGGGTGTACTGATAGTCGGGGTGAACCATGACCACAATATCGGCCCCGAGCCGGAGCGCTTCGCCGTAACAGGTTTTCTGGTTTCCCCCATAGCCTCGGTTCTTGGGGTGGACCAGAACGTGTAGCCCCAAGTCGCGCGCGATGTTCACCGTTTGGTCGCGGCTCTGGTCGTCCACCAGGATGACCTCGTCGACCAATTCACGGTCGATCTCTTGGTAGGTTCGGACCAGCGTCGCTTCGGCGTTATAAGCCGGCATCACGACAACAATTTTCTTATGATTATGCATGGACTGACGCCCGTGTTTTGACGGGCCGGGCGACTGCGATGAGAGTCCCACCCCGGCCGAGCCGACTCTCACCCCAGGCGGGCACGGCCGACAACAGAGAAAGCCCCAGGCCCGCGGTAACGTGAAACATCTTGCGGAGTCGCGGCCCACTACTTGGCCGTCCGGACACGGTCTTGAAGAACTCGTTGCGACCTCCGAAGCCGCGGTTCAGCAAGCTCTGCGACCAACCGATCACGTCGTACTCCCACTCGCCGAAGGAGATATCGTCGACGCGGAATCCACTCACCTCGAACAGCTTCGCGATCGATGCCGCCGTGAAGTGGAAGAGGTGCCGGGGAAGATCCAGGTGGAGCCAGGACGCCCCCGTGGCGCGGGCCTGCCAGGAGCCGAAGTTGGGGACCGCCGCCAGCACGAGGCCGTCCGGGGCGAGGTAGCCTCGGAGTTCCTTGAGCGTGCCGATTGGGTCGTCGAGGTGCTCCAGGACATGCCAGAACGTGGTGCAGTCGAACGGCTTCCGTCCGCCCAGCTCTTCAAGACTGGCCACCACGGTCAGGTCGCCCGAGATGGCCGTCGGCCAGCTTCGCTCGATGCCGCAACCGGTCCAGCCTTGGGTGCGGGCCGCGCGGAGGAAATCGCCTTCGCCGCAGCCAAAATCCAGCAGCGAACGCCCCATCCCCGGTCCCAGCCAGTGCCGGACGAACCCCAATCGTCGACGGTTGCAGATCCTGCCCGTCAGGCCGTGGCGCTTGCCGTAATAGGCGGCGTCGTAGTAGGGCGCTAAGTCGGTCGGTATCGGTCGCGTCCGTCCCAATCCACACTGGGGGCACTCGTCGATGCGGAACGTTTCCCCCGTCTCTTCCACCGCGATATCACGGAATCTCACTCGCATGCCGACGTGACAGAGAGGGCAATCGGACTCGTCCGTCGGCGCAATAGGCGACGGTCCAGGCTGGGCTCTCGACATCGTTTGGGGGACCATCAGATTTCGCTGAATGGGTTCCAAATTCGGGAGTCGGTCACGGACAGCAACGACTTGTGTCCTTGGGCCTCCCTCAATTAAACCAGATTGGATAGCCAATAGGCCAGCACTTCCTGAGAATCTTTGGCCAAGGTTCTCGCCTGCGAAACTCTCTCAGAATTATTTAAGAGAAGCCGTGAGCGTATGTGCTCTCTGCTGTTCTCTCCGTTCCCGCGCGAAGATAGAGACCTCGGATCGGGTGGGGGCAGGTCCTCCTTTCTTGTGTTCCTTGGGGGTATACTGGGAATTTGTTCCTCGTTGTCCTGATATGGGGTATTTTGAATGCGATTGCATGTGATTGTTTTTGTTTGTCTGCTGGGACTTACCAGTCACGCTGTGGGGCAGTCCCAGCAAGGAGTCGACTGGCCGCGGGTGGGGAACGACCCGGGGAGTATGCGGTATTCCAAGCTGGATCAGATCAACCGGGAAAACGTGACACGGCTGAAACCGGTCTGGACGTACCACACACGGGAGCTCGAAGGTCGCCCTGGTAAGACGATCGAATGCACGCCGATCGTGATCGATGGGGTGATGTACGTCGTGACCGGATATCTCCGTGTCGTGGCCCTCGACGCCGTGACCGGCAAGGAACTCTGGCAGTTCGATCCCCTCAAGGATCATCCGTTCGAGCATGCGCCGACGTCCGGCGGCGTTAACCGGGGCTGCGCTTACTGGTCCGACGGCCAGCCGGACGGCGCGCGGCGGATCATCCACGGTACGGCGGACGGTCGTCTCTTTTCGCTGGATGCGAAGACCGGCAAGCTCGACCCGGCGTTTGCCGACGGTGGGATCCGCAACCTTCGCAAGGAACTCGACCCGAGTGTCGCCAAGCTCGGATATGGGCCGACGTCCGCCCCGGCGATCTGGAAGAATACGATCATCGTTGGGGTCTCGTGTGGGGAAGGGCCTGGGATCGCCGCGCCGGGGGACATCCGAGCATTCGACGTCCGGACCGGCGAGCAGGTCTGGCGATTTCACACTGTGCCCCAACCGGGAGAGTTCGGGCACGAGACCTGGAAAGGGGATTCCTGGAAGGGGCGAGGCGCGGCGAACGCCTGGGGCGGTTTCAGCATCGACCTCGATCGCGGCCTCGTCTTTGCTGGGCTCGGGTCGGCGGCTTTCGACTTTTACGGCGGCGACCGGCACGGCGACAATCTGTTCGCGAACTGCACGCTGGCGCTCGACGCGACGACGGGCAAGCGGGTTTGGCACTATCAGACCTTGCGGCATGACCTCTGGGACCACGACTTGCCGGTCTATCCCAACCTGGTCACGGTCACGCACGACGGCAAATCGATCGACGCCGTGGCGCAGGTGACGAAGACGGGCCATGTCTTCTTGTTTGACCGCGAGACCGGCAAGCCGCTCTTCGACGTCAAGGAACAACCTGTCCCCGCTTCGGACATCCCCGGCGAACAGGCCGCGACATCGCAGCCGATCCCGGTCAAGCCGCCCTCCTTCTCCGCCCAGTTTCTCGATGAGTCCAACGTCACCAACATCGGCGAAGCCAACCGCGCGTCCGTTCTTGCCCGCTTGCGGACGATCCGAGGAGGGCCGGCCTTCAACCCGCCCAGCCTTCAAGGAACCGTCGTCATCCCCGGCTTTCACGGCGGCGCGAACTGGTCCGGGGCCTCGTTCGACCCGACGTCCGGCTTACTCTACGTCAATTCGAATAATGTTCCGAATATCATCGCACTTGTTGAAGCAAAGGCAGGCGATACTCCGAGGTACGGACCTTACGAGCACACGGGCTACCTTCCCTTCCTCGACCACGAGGGGTATCCGGCGATCAAGCCTCCCTGGGGAGTCTTGAATGCGATCAACCTCAATACGGGGGAAATCGCCTGGCAGGTTCCGCTCGGCGAACACGTCGAGTTGACCGCCCGTGGAATCCCGCGCACCGGCACCGAGACCTTCGGTGGCTCGATCGTGACCGCGGGTGGTCTGGTGTTCATTGCCGGTACGAAGGATGAACGCATTCACGCCTTTGACAAGCAGACCGGGCGACTGCTTTGGGAGCACCCGCTCCCGGCCGGTGGCTACGCGACCCCTTCGACCTATCAAGTGAACGGCCGTCAGTATCTCGTCATCGCGGCCGGGGGCGCTGGCAAGCTGCGAACGAAGGCGGGCGATGCATTCGTGGCGTTCTGTTTGCAAGCGGAGGAATGAGTTTCCTTTGCCAGGGGGCCGGTGGGGTTACAATCGATGCGTAGGCCAAGCTCGAAACGCTGAGTGAGAGTGGGTGTCATGTCTGAGATCGCGATCACGGCAGAACCCTTGACCGGTCCGCGTTGTCTCTTCCTCGTCAGCCGACCGGTCGCACCCGCTCAATGGGCGTATGCGGCCGATCGCCCCTCCGCGCAAGGCTCTCCTTTGGCCGAGGCCTTGTTTGCGGTCGAGGGGGTGTCTGCTCTGCTGATCGCGCATGACTTGCTCGTGGTCACGCGATCGGGCGCCCCGGGCCTTCCGTTGGTTGGTCCCTACGTGCGGTTGGTCCGCCGTGCCTTTGGCGACACCTCCGCGCGTGCCCCGGTCGATTGGAAGACCCTGGGGAAAGGGGTGGCCAAGGTTCTTCGCGCTCACCTCGAGTCGGGGCAAGTCGCGTTGTCCCCTGCGCTGATTGTCTCAATGCCCACGACCGAGCAACTTCGTCAGCGGGTGCGTGACGTGCTCGAGGAGCAGGTCAACCCCGTCGTGGCGGGGCATGGCGGCGGAGTTGAGCTCGTCGATCTGATCGAGAACGTCGTCTACCTTCGGATGTCGGGAGGCTGCCAGGGGTGCGGACTCGCCGACGTGACCTTGAGGCATGGGGTCGAAGCGGTGATTCGCGAGGCCGTACCGGAGATCGGGCGAATTCATGACCTGACGAACCACGCCGCGGGGGTGAGGCCTTATCAATTGCGGGGTTCCAGCCCGTTTGCGATCAAAAAATAAACGCTCACGATCCGTGAGCGTTTGCGGCGGGATTTTCCCGTTAGAGTGGGCATAGCCTGTTTTATTGTTATTTGCTGATGTCAGGGTGGGTCGTGCCACCGCTGCGGGGGCCGACGGTGCGTGCGCCCGGGACATTGACGGAAATCGGGCCCTGGAGAGATTGGGCGGTGGGCTTGGCTTTGCGCATGGCCAGAGCCACGATCAGGATGATGTCACCGTTCTGCAATTGGCTGAGGGGGAGCGGTCGCCGTGTTCGTTGGATCCTGTGGCCGTGTTTCCCACCAGCGTATTAGCATGGAGAGCCGTGTCTCATTGTAAGAGTAATTTTTGAAGAGTCTCTCGGCTTCGAGCAGTGACAAGGGGGACAGCGTCTCGATATTAAGGTCTTTGAGCGCCTTCGCGTAGATTCGCTTTCGTTTTGTCGAGACGTCGTCGCGGTCGGTCTTTGACTCCTCCAATTTCTCCAACTCCGAGTCGACATATTGCATGGTCTCGTCGATATTGCAGGGTCGTTTGCTTGGCAGACTCGCCTTCAGGATGCTCCGTTCCCGGTCGCTCAGTTTCCAGTTGAGAGCCGCCTCGACAGGGCACTCGAAGACCACGGTTTCGAAGAACTGGGGATTCTTGCATTTCATTTCGTGGTTCTCGAGAAAAATGTCGTTGAGCAACTCGATTTGCTCGTCGTTGCGGAACGACATGCTCCATTGGCGAGCCGTGGAGAGTCCGTGGAGTGGAGTGTTCAAGGGCTGAAAACCTGGGTTGATAATGTACCTTCCCACCTGCCAGGTCAGCCGGTCGAGCAGCAGTCCGAGCCCGGAACTTGGTCGCTCGAACTCACTGTCCTTGCCCACCTCGGTTCGGGCCTCCTGGCTGACCTGATCGCGAATCTGGACCACGAGGACGCCGCTGGTGTTTTCGACAAGCCAGTCCTGCATTTCCACCAGCCACATCGCCGCAAGATTGACTCCGTAGTTGTCGTAATACCCGGCGTCAACCACCCGCCGCGATGGGGCTGTGGGCAAGCTAACCACCGGGGAAATCCATGGGAACGAGGCGCTCATGCGCGCGGCCGTGGCGACCGAGAACTCGTGGGCGTTGGGGAATAACCGGAACAGTTCGACAGCCGAGAGGGAGTACAGTTCGTTCGGAATCCCAGGCGCGTGCTGGCCAGTGGCGCGGGCGGCATCTTCCTGGACGTTCGATTTTCTGGAGTCCGCTTCGAGGAACATGCTCCCCAGGCTCCGTGTGGCGAACGTCAGGTCAAGGTTGCTGATCAGCAGGCGTCGACCGTCTTCGACCATCATCGGCGTAAAGACCAGTGACGGGCGTCGACCCAGCAGCTCGTCAGCGGCGAAGCCTCGGATCGGCCGCGCCAGCGGACTCTTGACTCCCTCGACTGTGGTTAGCAGCTTCCAGGTCCGCTCCAGGGCCTTCCCCCGATCAAAGTTGCGAGGGAAGGGATTGAGCAAGGCCGGTATGTCGGAGAAGATCATGCAGCCGGCGACCCCGTTAAGTTGGTCTTGCCCCATCTGCTCTACCTGCTGGTCCAGGTCCTGAAACCCCCTTGGTCCGGTTGGCATCTCCGAGGCATAGTAAGAACCGCCGACCATCCCGCCCGATGCCCCGGTGATCAGGCGAATGTGGTGACGAAACTTTTCACCCAGCCGGTTCTCCAGGGTCGTGAGCACGCGCGAGGTCCAGACCGAGGAGCGGATGCCGCCTCCGCTCACCGTCACAATCACCAACGGGGGTCTGTAGTGCTCCGGTTTGTTCGTCGTCACGAATTTCTTCCAGGCGCGGAGGACCTCAAGATTGTTCCAGGGCATGAGGAGCTGCCACGTTCCCGACGTTGTGGGCTCCAATTTCTCTCCTCCCTGGGCCAGGGTTTCCTCGGGCTCGAGAGTGACGAAGCGGGCCCCGTTGGTTCCTTCTGAAATCTCTCGAATTTTGAAGACTCGCGCTCTCAGAGACTCAGGGGCCTTTGAGTCTACGGGGTCGGTCCATTTCAGGACGATCCGATCGTCCCACCGCACCCGGTCGCCATTGAAAAACTTGAGTTTAAGCATGCTCGAGGCCGTTCGCTCTTGAGGTGCCGGCGCGAATCGACCTCGATCGCGTGCAAGTTCCATGCGGTAAGTTGTCTGCTTCTTGCCGGACGCTCCCTCCTTTTCGTAACGCTTGCGCCCCTCGATGACCTTTTCCCGGAGCTTTTCCGGAGTGTCGCTGTCTGCTGAGGAGACACAGTATAGGTCCGCAGTGACCGGGTCCTCGGCGGCCGTATCGACCAAGGCGAGGCAATCGTTGTCCAGAATCCGCCCGGGTGTGGTAACCGGCTCGTTGTCCTTCGGCTTGCCCTTCAACTCGATGAGTTGGCTCGCGTTGACGTCAAGAATGGGCCAGTCGAGAATGAGTAAGTTGTTGTCAAGTTTTTCTGTTACGAGTTGTTTGAACTTAATGGGATCATTGAGTTTATTGCCACTCAAGATTTTTTTGGCAGTTAAATCACTGAGTATGAAAAATTGTGAATCATAGCAATTTTCGATTTTGCCGCGATGAATTGTTTTGACACGGCCTTTGGGGCTCTCACTTTCCGCATTCTCCTTGCCTGTAGGCGTGGTTATGTAAACAATGTCGCCGGATCGGGCTCGAAAGCGGCGGCGGCGGTCGTCGATCTTCAGCGTAATCTTTTGGTCGGCCGACTGGATCGGCTCGACTTCAAAATAGACTGTGCCCAACAGGTCGATATCGGGTCGCCCCAGATTTCGGTTCGTCTCCTTCAACCGATCCAGGTTGCGTAGTCTGACTGTCCCGTCCAGCGGTTCGCGGAAGTAGGCACGTGTGTCGAGGTAGATCGGCCGTTTGGCGTCGGTGGAGGGCCTGGATAGGAGGGAGCTGAGTATGCCCTTGAAGGGCGGCTGGGGCTCGAGTCCAGGGAAGGTTAGCTTGAATTGGTTTTCCTTGACGAACCAGTTGTTGCCGTTGAGCACGAACAGGCTGGTTACGAGGCCAAGGCAGATCATGGTGCCATGTCGTGGCCAGGTCGCTTTGATGGTGACATAAAATGAAGTGATGAGCACAGCCAGTGCGATGAGTGAGGCCGCCGCGGGCAAGAGTGCTCCCCCCCAGTCTTGCAATATGCCCGGAGTCCCCAGCTCTGGCAGCGCATCGAAACTATTGTAGGCCATGGCGAAGGCGCAGAACGCAAAGATCGACGCGAATGGATAAGCAATCGCCGGTCGGTTTGACCGGGCCACCGTCGATACGGTGATCGCCCCGAGGACGAGCATTCCTAAGAAAGCGACGACGGCCGCGACCAGGTATCCCGCGAGACTGGACAGAAGTAGGATCACCACGCCGCCCACGCCCACGCGTGCGTCGAGGCCGAGTGGTTTTGTTACGTTGTGACTCACGAATACCGTTGTGTTGTTCCTTGATTTTGCGCCGATCCGATCAGCCGCCAGAGTTGTAAGGAGCAGAGCCGCTATCATCAGGCCAGCCGGCCCCGTGGGGTGCTTTCCCAAGGGGTTTAATATCCCGAGAATGCACAGGGTTGCCATGAGTAGCAATACGCCGAATACGATGGTTCCGGTCGTTCTCTGCGGCGATTTCCAAGGTGCCAACTCGAGAGGCCACCACGACCGGAGGTCCGACGCAGTTCCCCATCGGAAACAGACCAACCAAATGGCCGCCGCCGCCACGAGCCAGGAGGTTGCGCCGAGGGGCACCGATAGCGGCTTCGGGGGAATCAGCGAGATGTCCAACATCACGGCGGGAGTAAGCAGCACGACCCAGATTTTGTACCTGCCGAGGAATGTGAAACACTGATGCACGAGGGATACCACCGCCATCAACAAGCAGTTTCCGAAGGTGGCGACCAATCCGCCTGAGATCGCTGCGACAAGGAGTAGGATCCCCCCGAACCACGCCCCGAGGTTTGCGGCCGAAACCTCTCCCGCCCCGAAGTATGTGATGAGTCCAAAAGTTGCGAGCCACGCGAGCCGCTTGGGGGCGACGAATCGGGTTGCCAGCAGGGCCGCAACCACGAGCCAGATCGTCGCGAATGAAATTTGGAGGTATGGGGCGTGAGTGAGATCAGACTGCTCCGATCGTTCGTGCAACTGTTTCGCGAGCGTCGGAAACAGATCGGGCAGGGAAGAGGCCACCAATCCCACCAGCAGGTACACAGCCAGGAGAAATCGGAAGAGTATCCTGGAACGGTTTTGATTTGCGGACGTGACTGGATTTTTACTGATTGGGCGATTGATCCCGCTCGCGCTTCTCGCACCTATCCCTGGAGCGAGAGGAGCCGCTTGCGACAGCCAGCCGGCGGCCTTGGCCAGCCAGTGCGACGTTCGGGTGGCGAGGGTAACTCCGCAGAATCCTCCGTAGAGCGTTCCGAGTAGCCAGGGCAAACGGGAGACGATGAGCATCTTGTCGTTCCGAGAGATCGGAATGATCAGCGCGGGAACAACACCGAGAAGTCCGACCAGCATCAAATTGATGACCAGCAACACTGCCGGCGCGAACGCCAGGCGAAACGGCCAGTCATCGAGAAACGAGTCGGAGACTCCTCCGCCTAGTTTGCCCTCCCGGTTGGCGATGCGGCGGATCTGCCCGAGATCCTTTAGCCCGAGCTTTTCGAGGAACTCGTTGCCGGGCAGGTCGAGGAGCGTCGACTTGCCGGCAATCGATTCAAGCACATTGACCGAGAGCCCGACTGATTTCAGCCAGGACTCCCGGTTGGGCAAAATCACGTGCCCCATAAACGTGGCGTACGATAAGAACAGGAACACCATCGTCCCGTTCAAGAACTGAACCATCCCGTTATCGTCGAAGAACATCGTCTGCAGCCCATACGATTCCCCGACTATCCCCCAAAGCACCAGGGTTAATCCGGCGATCAAGGAGAACAAAAGCGGGTAGCTCATCCCCCACTCGATGAGGTCACGGACCGGGCGGGTCTTGAGCAGGGGGAACTTCCAGACGAGGATCACCAGCCCGAACAGCAGAACCGTACGCAGAACGTCCATAGGATTGGTTTCTCCGCGATCGTCCCGTTGCGGGGGGACATTGGGATGAGAGTTATGAGGAGAAAGTCGGACCGTTTCCGTGGCGTGGTATCTGTGGAGGTGCCCCGTCGGGCCCTCGTTTTCGCAATGTGCAATTGCCATTGAACGCGGCAATCAGGCTACGAAGAGCCGATCAGGCCGAAGCCCACGGTTGACGGTATCCAGAACCTCAGCCGTGGGCCCTCCGATCTGCCCGGTCGTGGGCGATCCCTTTGCCAGGCGTCTTGGCTTTGAGGGCTTTGCGGACTACCTGGGTGGGTTTGCGAAGTCAACCGGCGTCGGCGTGGTCTGGGCGATGGCGAGCGTCAATCTCGCGGTTGACTTGCGGGTTGGACTCACCAAGAGAATTCTCACAAATTCCATCGGGCTCAGTCGATCGAGCGTACGGACGTGGGGCGGAAGGTTTATTTTCTTTGGAAAAATCGTTTTATGATTTGTTTTTGTTTTATCTGTGTGGGGATACGTGTCAGCAAGATTGATTTCGTGTGCTATTGGGCTGGCATGCTTGGTCTTTAACTTCCGTCGATCCATGTGGGCCTCCTGTTTTTTTGATTATTCTGGATCTCAATTTTTCAAGATGATGCTGAGATCTTATTTGTATTCAGTCTGCGAATCGAATGAATTTCGGAATAATTTGTTGTCATCATTCTGTCGATCATTTCTGAGCGATTTCGAGAAGTGCCCTATCTCCACACTGGAACGTCGAGCGCACGCGGGTTCGCGCCCGGCTGTCAACCGACCGGCCGGGTGTATGCGCCAAGATTCGGAGTACCCGTCTGGGCTCTGAATTCACCTGGAGAATTGGACGTAATGGCGAAGTGAATTCAGGATCACGCCATCGGCATGTGCGGGTGGGGTTTGTGCCGTTCGAGAGGCGGTGTGCCCGTGGCGAGATCGCGTTCGGACAGATCTTGAAGGCTCGGTTCTCTTCGGTCAGCGGGCCAACCTCGCCGAGCTTGAGCGCGGTCTGGAGCCCGTGCTGAAGCTCGACGAGGTCGAAGGCGAGTCGTATCGGCCTCTTCTTACAAGGCTTGTGCGGCAGCCTCGTCGAGGATCCAGGTGACTGTGCCCGGGGCGGCTTGCAGGAGCGAGCCGGGAACTTGCGCTGTGATGGGACCGCGGAGCGATTGGGCGACCGATTCGGCCTTATTGGGGCCGAAGGCGACGACCAGGATCGAGCGGGCGGCCAGGATCGGGGCCACGCCGACGGTGAGGGCGCGGGGGATCACGCGGGACTCGCCGCCGAAATCCTTGGCGGCGTCGGCCCGGGTAGTCGGGTGGAGGTCGACCAGGCGGGTGGGCAGTCGCATGGCCGCTTCGGCGGAAAGGTCGGTCGGCTCGTTGAAGCCGATGTGGCCGTTCCGGCCGAGCCCGAGGAGCTGGAAGTCGAGACCGCCGTCGGCGGCGATCCAGCGGTCGTACTGCGCCGCGTGCTCGGCGGCCGCCGACTCCGGGACGGTTCCGTCGAGTACATGGGCCCGGTTGGCCGGGAGGTCGACCGCGCCGAACAGGTGCCGGTGCATGTAGGACCGGTAACTGTTGGGGTCGAGTGGGCTAATGGGGTAGTACTCGTCGAGATTGTAGGTCGCGACGTTGGCGAAGGAGAGGGTCCCTTCGCGGTGGAGTTTGACGAGATGGGCGTAGATTGGCTCGGGGGTTGAGCCGGTGGCCAGGCCGAGGATCGCCTGCCCGCGAGTGGCCACGGCCGAACGGAGGGCGTGAGCCACTCGTTCGGCAGCGGCGTCGCAGGCGGAGACGCGATCAGGGAAGACGAGGACGGAGGCGTTGGCCAACTCGAGAACACGGGCGGGAGCAGACATCGACGCGGGAACTCCAGAGGGGCAGCGGCCAAGCCTCACGCAGGTCGGCTCACAAAGGTCAAAGTCATCAGACGGTGGTGGCGATCGCGTGCAGTGAGGCGGGGGCGACATGGCCGCTCAGGATGCCCAGGGCAATCTGGAGCGGATCGGTTGCGCTGGCGTCGAGCTCGGGGTCGTACTTCTCGATCTGGAAGAGCTCGACTCCGATGAAGCGGTCGTCCGTCCGGGCGGCGCGGCCGGTCAGGCTGTGCCCCTCGGCCCACTCGCGGGTCAGGGCGGCGTAGGCCCGGCCCAGGTGTGAGCAGTACTTGGTGTAGTCGGTCAGCAGGACCTGAGACGCATGGCAGTGGATCGCCCATTCCTTGGTGCGCTCGGCCTCGCCGTCATAGCTGAAATAGGCATTGGGCTGGGGCAGGGGGCCCCAGGGAGTCCAGCCTGTCAGGACCAATGTGTCCTTCAGCTGGGCGCCGACCAGGCCGATCGACGCCAGGGCCCGGGTCATCCGGTGCGCCACGTGGGCGTCGGTTGCCGGGGGGAGGATGATCGCGCCGGGCCTGCGCTGGATGAACCACTCGACGATCTTGTCGATGTCGCCTGCCGAGGGCTGGTAGCCGGGGCTCCGGTACGCTTCGAGATCCCAGCAGACCGCCTCGGCACCCAGCACGCTACACTCGAGCCGGAACTCCGACTCGCGGACGGTGACCTTCTTCTGGTCGTTGAGCCAGGGAGCGGCCACGTTTCGCTCGCCGGCGAAGACCAACACCTCGATCACGGGCAGGCCGCGGCGCACTGCATATTCATGCAGCAGGCAGGCCGCGCTGATCGCGCCGTCGTCGGCATGGGGACAGAGCATCACCAGGGGGCGGTCGCGGCCGACGGCTTGCCGGAGCGACTCGCGGACGTCGCTCAGGTGGCCGTGAGTGCCTCGCCCCTTCGCGGCGCTGAGCAATCGTGCGAAATCGGGCTGCCAGTGTGTGCCGCCCGGGGACAACAGAGTATTTGCCATGACCTGAGAAATGCTCCGACGGAACTGTCCCTTCGCTCCGTCTCAGATCGTCATCGAGAACCCGGCCCAAGCCGTAAAGAAAGGCGATCTCGATCGGATCGGAAGTCTAAGCACGTGCTGCCCGGTCGCCTGGAGGGACCCGGCTGGGCGTGCACGCGCGAGGAAGAACCATGATGAACTCCCTTGAACCTATTGTGAGGGGCAAGCCCCATACCGTCAACTCCAAGGCATGCTCGATCTCGAATCTTTGCCCGATCCCCTGGATGAGGGCGGGTTTGGATCTCGACCGAGAGCACACGCAGGGAGGACGGCCGGATTCGATCGATTTTCCGTTCCCGGATTCGGGGAGGCTTTAGCCTGCCGGCCCTTGCCCTTGGGGGGCAGGCTTAAGCCGATCGTGACTTCAGCAAAAAGAACCGAAGCTGACGAATAGGGTCGACTTGGTCCGGGCCCCAGAGACGACAAACCTGAGTGAGGTTCCTTTCACTTGGGTTCTTAACCCTGGTCGTTAGATCTTTGGTTCCTCGAACAACCGGGCTCGGAACCCGGACCACTCGGTGGTCTTCGGTTGGTCGTCCGCGTGCTGGGCGAGGAAGTCGGAGACGCGTTTGTCGAGCAAGTCGAAGCGTTCGGCCAGGACCCGAACGACGGCGAGGGCGAGGGCTTCGGCTGTACGCGGGTCATCTCGGCGAAGCTTCTCGTGGGCGGGGTGGCCCATGGTGAGGATGCAGACATCGGTCGAGGCGCGAACGGCGATGGTCGGGGGAGTGGGGCGGAAAAACGAAGTTGTGCCGAACACGGCGGGGGCGGTGAGTTGGGCCAGGGTCTCCTTGCGGCCCCCCGGTAGCGATCGTTCGATCACCACGCTTCCCTCGATCAGGAATGAGAGATGATCGTTGGGCTCTCCCTGCTCAAGCAGGATCGCGCCGGCGGTTGCATGGCTCTCCTCGAGCATTGCCAGCAACGCTTGCCTCGCGTCGAGATCGACGTCGACCAGCAAAGGCGCGGCCAGGAACTGTTCGGCGACGTCGGCCTTGACCATCGGCGAGCCTCCTTTTTTTTTCTGGTTCAGATCGGTGACTGATTGCGACGAGAGCGACCCCTCGCCCTATTTACGTCGTCCGACCTCGTTTCGTCTCGTCTTCCTTCAGAATCTTATACACCCGAACTGGGTGTTTGAAGCGATTGTAGCGAAGATTGGGATTCTCGGCTTCTCGGGCTTCGTCGTTTCCGGATTTCGCCGGATGTTCGGTTCGTGCCTGCCCGATCTATGCCCATATGCAAGGGGATCGGTCATGTTGCCGGTCGCACTCCTCGTGGAACGGGGACTGACGCCGAAGGCGGAGGGAGTCGCCATGAGACGGACACGAGCCATCGCAATCTTCGGGCTCGTCTTGGGGATTTCCGGCTGCGCCGGGACCCATCAACACCAACATTTTCCAGCCAACGGCCCAATTCCACCACGGCCGACCGGGTTGGTCCGGCCCGGTTGCGCCTGCCAGGCGTCGGTCGCGGCACCATCACCGAACCTGATCCCGACCGTCGCGGCGCGGCCGATGGCACCGCAACTCGCGACCGCCTCGCGCACGCTGCCGACTCCGCCACCCCCTTCGACCTCCACGCCACCGCCGCCGCCATCGTCGCGACCGGTTGCCGTCCCTGCTCCAGGGGGTGTCGTGCGTTATTTCCCCTTGTTCGAGGGGGACGTTGCACGGAGTGTGTGGGACACTGTCTCGCCCGACCTCCTTGGCGTTCGCACGTCGATGGCTCCTGCTCCCACGGCAGAGGAGGATTCGCCCGGCACGCTGAGTCCGGATCCCGGCACGCTTTCCCTCTCCTCCCCCGAACTGAGCGGTTTGCCTCAGGGGAATTCGCCTGAACCGGTGCTTTTGGGGCAGCCCGTCACATCGTCTGATTCAGGTTCAAGCGAACCGAGAGAGGATGTGGTGCCCGTTTCTGCGGTTGTCACCACGTTGCCGACCGCCTTGACCGGTCAGTTGCCCCCCCGGGGTGAGCTTGACGTCCCGCTGGCCGGCCCTGATCTGGCGGTGGGGGACGCGACGGCCCAGCCCCCCAAGACGCTGGCCCTGGAGCATGCCGAAGACCTGGTGCTCGCCGGCCGCCCGCGCTGGCAGCCGCAAGCACAGGTTCCCCTCGTTCGAGACCAGAAGCAGGACGGGCCGTCGACCTGGGTCTCCGAACTCGCCTTCCGCCGTCACGAGAAGCCGGCCGTCCGCGACGCGCATCTGGTCCCGATGGCACGAAGCGAAGTCCAGCCGGCCCCCCCCAAGCGGACGACGGTGGTCTCCCGCTTCTTCCGGAGGGTCCGGGTGGCCGGCCAAGCCTTCATCGACCCCGACTCAGTCCGGCGAGAAGCGGGCAATCTCCCGCAAGTGGGGCAGGGCGTCGAGCGAGCCTCGACCCACCGCCTCGGCGAATCGTCGGAGCGTTAACTCGAGGTGGTCGGCGATCTCGGGGTAACGGTCGATGACATTGTTTTGATCCCAGCGATCCTCCGGCTTCCGGTACAGTTCCGGCGGCCTCGGGGGATCGTCGGGATCGGTCTCGATCGGGACGATCATGTGCCAGATATGGGTCCGGATGGCGAACTCCTCCACATCCATCCCCATACAGGCGTAGTCGCGAACCTTGGTCTGCTCCCCCCGGATCAACGGCAGTAAGTCGTGGCCGTGGACTTGCTCGCTCGGCGGCAAGCCGAGTGCTCCGAGGATCGTCGGCAGCAGGTCCACCGTCTGCACCAGCGCTTTGTGCCGGCCCCCTCCGAACTTGCCGCCAGGCATCCGGATGATCAACGGGGTGTGGATCAACTCTTCGTAGAGCCAGGGACGGAACCGGCGCACGAGCCCGTGCTCACCGAGCGGTTCTCCCTGGTCGCTGGTGAAGATGATCAGGGTGTCGTCCATCCGGCCCTGGCGTCTCAGGGCGTCGAATAACTCGCCGAGCCAGCGATCGACCAGGGTCACGGTCCCGGCATAGGTCCGGCGAAGCCGGAGCAGCTCGGCCTCATCGAGCACGTCGCCGACCGCGCCGGCCGGCACGTCGATCAGGGCGCGAACCTCTTCCAGGTCAAGTTCTTCGTCGCTGTCGTCCTCGACGAGGTCCCCTTCCTCGCCGGCCTCGAACTCGTCGGGCTCGGCGGCCGCGTACTGGTCGCGGTAGGGCTCGGGCGTATCCCAGGGCCCGTGCGGGCTGAATAAGTCAAGCCAGAGCAGGAACGGGTCCGGCTTTGTCCCTTGCGTCTCGAGCCAGTCGATGGCCGAGCGGACGGTGCGGGCGACCCCTGTATTTTCTTCACGGTCGGTCTGAAGCACGGCCCGGTTCCGGAGGAACTGCTCCCAGCGCCCTTTCCAGAGGTCGTAATCGGGATCATCCTTGGGCGGGAGCCGTAACCCCGGCTCATCGCTGATCCGGATCTTGCCCGCGCGCGGGTCGCCGGGCGGGACCAATGGGTCATACCCTTGCCCACGGATCCAGCGAACCTCGTCAAACCCGCGCCCATACCCTTGCCCGACGTCGCGGAGCAGGGGGACGTCGGAAATGAGCGCGGTCCGCACCCCTTGGTTCCAGAGGAGGTCGGGGAGGATCGCCTCGTCGGGCTGAAGCGGCGTCCAGCCTTGCTCGGGGTCGGGAAACCCGTAGCGGCCGGTCCACCAGGAGCGGCGGGTGGGCAGCGTCGTCAAGTTTTCGGGGAAGTGGTGGTCGAAGACGACCCCTTCGGCCGCTAAACGGTCGAGGTGGGGCGTTTCGATCCAGCCGTTGCCGTACGCGCCGAGGAAGCCCAGATGCAAGCTGTTGCAGACAACCACAATGACATTCATCGCCCGATTGTAACGCCCGTTGCTCCGGACGTCAGCAGCAGGGTCGGGACATCCGCGTTTCGCCGATGGAGAACCGATGAGGAATCAGTCCTCGTGAGATTTGCAAGAGGCTGGCGTGTGAGACGATCCGGGCGTCCAGAAATCGCTGAGTTCGCCAGATCAGTCTGTGCGAAAGATGTCGTTTTGTTGTGGGTGGAAAAGCGATTTACTGCGGCGGAGGATTATCAGGCACCGTATCGGTTCCGTCGGTCTCAGGCGGGATGTAATAGATGTAGATCGAATATCCCGCCGTGGCAACCGGCTTGAATCGGAGGAAATGCCGGAAAGCACCTTGGGGATAGCCATCATGAGGGAGCCCACGGAGGAGATTGACGCTCACTGCGTACCAGCCGGGCTTCGGCAAGCAGCCACCGTTTCGATCGCAGGCAGGCGGGGGTGGGAAGTCGAGGCCAACGAGCGAGGGGTCGAAGCCGCCGTAATAGGCGATCCATAACGGCCTCGCCTCTGTATGTGACCGCACCCAGCGATGAAGATCGGAAAGATCCTGGCCCCAGTCGACACTGCTAACAAGCATATGGGCATTGCCGCCGAATGCTCCTCCCGCCAACTCGTTGAAGTAGGATAAGCTGTGGGGGAAGACCCACAAGCTGCTGAGGATCGACCAAGCGAGGGCGGCGACAGCCATCCTGCGGGCGAACCGTGGCCCAGTCTGGAATTTCGTAGCCACTTGGCTCATCCAGACAAAGGCGAATGGGAAGACGGGCAACACATACCGAAAGTGAATGCTGAATCTCGTTTGCGAGCTGACCAGGGCGAAGAGAATGAGGGGGGGAGCGAGTAAGACCAATCCGCTGGCCATGTCGGGCCCCCACGTCCCCCTGCGAGGAGATGGCAGGCCCGCCAGCATGGCAATCAACCAGATTCCCAGCGGCACCTTAACTCCGAGGCCGTAGAGGTAATAGTACCACCAACCCCGATCGCGTATCTCACCCCGCAAATACGAGGGGTCCTGATAGTTCTCGAAGTCCCGCTTCTGAAGGTCGAGCCCGATGACATAATCCTTTGGGAGGGGAACGCGGACCGCCCCAAGCCATGACCCCGCGAACCGATTCCCCACCTCGTGATGGGAGGGGTTGACCTTGGGAGTTGTGATCCCATTGAGCGTCGCGCTGACGAAGCGATACTTTGCCAATTGCTGGAACGTGCCCGTGAAGCCGTAGCCGAGATTGAGGACGTAAAGGCCAAGCGCTAGGATCGACACCAACTGAATCACAGGTCGGCGCCCCCGCGATACGACCCAGATCATGGGCCAGAGTCCGAAAAGGAACAGCCAGCTCGTCTTTGAGAGTTCCGTGAGTCCCAGGAGCAATCCCGCAATGAACACGCGGGGCCAATTCGGAGAGCGGAGCCATCGCCAGTAGCCATAGGCCGCAGCCACGCCCAGAGATGAAGCTGCGGCATCGGGTGTAATCAAAGCCCCGTGAGCTAACACCTCTGGAAACGTGCACCATATCAGTAAGGCTGAGAATCCGGATGGAACCCCGTAAAGGTCGCGTGCCCATCGAAAACAGGTGTACCCACCAATCAAGCTGAATGGGATGCATGCCCATCGGGCCAGGGTGATTAAGTCAAGGGTATGCACACCGTTGACAGCCACGAAGTCGCGTCCGACAGGATATTCCGGACGGGTTCCAGGACCTGTCTCGTAACTGCCCCAATTTAACCGGCAACCGACGAGAGAAACCGGGACGGCCGCAACCATCCGGACCAAGGGTGGGTTGACGCAATAGAGTTCGTAGCGGCCGAGCTTCCAGTGACTTAATCCCGAGGCGAGATGAGCCGCCTCAAGGCATGTGGGGCTGAGATGCCAGGCTTCGAACGCAAGCATGCAGGCGTGCAGTGATAGGGCCGCGGCAACGAGCCAACCGGTCCTGCGGCCATTGTTCGCGTTCGCAGGGTTGGCGGCCGCTGTGGACATGGTGTGAGGGCTTGATTATTTTGTCGAAAAATCTGCAAGTGAAATTATTTTATTTTTGCTGATATGAGAACGAAGGAAGGGAGGCTGCCAGTCAGAGTGGTCGGGGCGTCCTTGCGATCGCAAGGGTTTCCATGTGCAATGCGGGCAGAACGCGAGGCTTTGTGCATGCCGTGCGTGTCCCTCCGAATTCCAGAGAGCGGGCAGATGAATTCTCGATTCAACCGCCCGCAGCGGCTAGATGATATGGGGGCAAATCACATTGGGGTGACTAGCTGCAAGTGCAAATTTTGTGATCGATGCAGTCGCTGCCCGAATCCCGGCAATTTGTATCCTTGCCGTTTTTCTGAGTCACCTTGCAATTGCCGGTGTTATTCTCTGCATCCGCCTGGCATTCCGTGTAGGTTGTTGAAGGGGGACAATTGCCTGGAGTTGTCGTATCAACGCACGAATGTCCGGCGGGGCCGGCCGTACTGGTGCATGGGACGGCAGAGCAGGTTCCCCCGATCAGGCGGTCGATGGTGACATCCGCCGGCATGACGCTGGACCAGGCGGTGCCCATCGCAAGAATAAGTGTTGCGTGCATGGCCGTGAAGATGCGGAACTTCATGCTTTTGTCTCCTGAAATCGTTTGAGGGTTGTGAAATCGTTACGTCGACTATCTAAACCGGCTCGACTTGCAACTGTGCAGTTTGATGATTCCCTGCACCCGGAGGATCCGAGGCCTCTAATCCGGACCCTGACCGGCAATCCATATCGATTTGGATCAGTCGCATCGTTGGGCCAGGCTAAGACCCCAGGGCTGCTGCTGGGTGGTCGAGAACCAGGACTTCTCTGCTGCCGGAAGTGTCATGATCCCTTCGGTTTCTGAGAGAGATCCTCGCGGCGTATGCCGCGCCTGAGGCTAAGGTCATTGCCGATGTCAGAACCACGTCTCGAATCCCGAGAGTGTCTCCACTTGCAAGAACCTGACAACCGCAGCCGATCTGCAGGTCGCGATGGACAGCCGACGTTTTCACCGCCGTGAAGACCGCCATTAAAACAGTGGTCAGCAAGAGTCCGCCTTCGGGAAAGATTCCGGCGATGAGGCAAACTCCCAGGACGAATTCGATCCATGGTAACCACAAGGCGATTTGATATCCGAGTGAGGGACCAACTAATTCGTAACTGTAGACGTCGGCGAGAAAATCGTAAGGTTGCTGGAACTTCGCCAGTCCACTCGCGACGAAGAGCATGCCGAAAGCCACCCGGGCCAGTCCCGAGAAGGACTGTCGCCAGTCTTGCATGATCGAGAACATGGGTTGCATCCTCTGATCTCCCACTTGTCATCGAATAAGTTGGCTGGAATCGGCTCATCGACCTCCGCCGGTTTTCGCGTGCTTAGAGACTTTCCACTCGGCCCACCCGCCTCGATAGAGAACCAGGTTCGAGTAGCCTACCGTCATCAATCGTTGGGCAATCACTTCACTGTAGGGACACCCGGGCGATTGGCAGTAGATGACGACTCGATGGTCCTTAGGGATACCCTCCATCGACTTGGCGATCACCGCCTCGGTGGTACTCGGGCTGAGATTGAGGGCACCGGGCAGGTGGCCTGATGAGAAATCGGTCTCCCAGCGTGCATCAATGATGCTTGTGCTGGACCGCCCTATCTCGCGGGCGACTTCGTCGATTGTAACTTTAGCAAGAAATTTTGATTTGTATTCATTCTGGATTCCAGCCACGGCTTCGGATTCGCTTAAAAAGCCTTCTTTGTTCAGATTTCGGTATGTCTCTCCGGCGACCAATGCAATCGCCAGGATAATCATGGCCTGACCTGCAGAGAGCAAGAGCGAATTGGCACGAGAATCACTTTTGTTCAGCCAGCCGCCTTTAAGGCGGCAGAGGGCAAGGACCGAGGCCATGACGAGGATCGCGAAAAGCGAGAATTGCTGGATGGCCGCCAGTAACATGGGCCCTCGGTCTATCGACTCGTTGGAGATGAGCAGGCCCGTTCCATCCCAGCGGGCCAAGAGACGGGAAAGGGACTCCATTTTCATGTCTTTGCCATCGTATATTTTGGCACGATTGCCTTCAGCTCCCATAAACAACACCCAATGATTGTACTTGGTGGCGCTGAGTTGCGGCTTGACGTGGAGTATCACCGGGCAAGTCGCTTGACGAAGCATGGCATTGGTCATGCGGCCCATCGGCTCGGCATTTACCCCATTGTCTCGTGCAGCTCGGATTAAGTCCTCCATCGAGCTACCAAGATGGCTGCTAACGTATTCAGGCTTGAGAAGATTGGCAAACGAAATGGGTCTTCCGAACGATCGCATCGCGGTGTGAAGACTGTAGAGGCCGCAATAAGGCGCGAACCCTTTCTCGGTCTCTGAGACGCTCGGGGCGTTTGCGAGAGGGGAACTTGACTTCTCCAAAGTCGATCCGCCCGCGTCCATCGGAGGACCGACTAGGATGGCGATTGTGAATACAACGGGCCAGCAAAGCTTTCGAAAGCCCGGTTCGCATTGAGCATAGATCGGAGCAAACCTCATTGTTGCAGGTCCATCCGTTGGCCAAGTGGCGAATTTCACAGGCAAAAGAGTGGGGTGGAGGATCGATGGATGCGCGTGACTGATCTGGTGGTCTTCGAGAGGCCACCGTCAAGCAGATCTCAAACAAAGATCCTCAACAGGTTGTAATAGCGACCTCAGGCTTGATGAAGATGCCGTCTTTTGGCATTCGTACGGGTGAGCCAGACAACTAGGCCCAGGAACAGCACGATGTTCACGACGATCAGCCATGATTTTTGGTTTGATTTGTTAAAGATTCCCTTTGCGTCGACCTCGAAATCGGCGTGCGCAGGCACGACATTCCCGTCGCGCCATTCGTACTTCAGGCCGGATTTCGCATGGTCCCAGTCGGAGACCGGTGTCCCGTTGGGTAAATCCATCTGGAACACGCTGAGGACTTTGAAGTCAGGCTGGATCGTCACTTCCTTGCGACGGCTCGAGTAGGTTTCGTTTGCCTCCGTGCCGTCGCTGTACCGCGTCTTGTAAGTCAGTTTTCCAGATAATGCAATGTAGGCGTCACCGATTTTTGATAACTCGAATTCATCCGCGATGGTTGACAGGCCAATCTTCGTCGCCCCCTGATCCGGGGTTGTCGGCGGCGCAAGTGGTGTGTCGCCAGCCCCAAGGTTACCGCTCACCTTTTCGAACTTGAATTTCTTGATGGCAAATCCTTCGTTTGGCGACATCCAGACTGTCGCGGTGCCGCGTCGACCGCTCGTCATGACGACCTCGCATCGTGTATTCCCAATGACTTCCGGTTCAAGTCGCTGGAAATTGCCTTGTTCGAGCATGAGGCTTACCAGTCGCTTGCCGCCGGTGCCGCCGACGTAACCGTCGAGGAATCCACCATAGTGGGGCACGGCGACAACGCTCCAGAAATAGGGCGAACGTTTCTGGGAGATCATGGCCCACATCTTGGGGGCCGTCCCATCGGCGGTGGTCAGCGGGACCAACGATTGAACAAACCGATCCTTGTCCACGATGGATTGGAAGTCGTGCGATCGATTCGGATCATCAAGATACTCTAGGCGTCCCTTGCTATCGACGCGGTCACCGTCGCGATAGAGCCGGGTCTCCGTATGCTGCCGAACCTGGCGATCGGGTTGCTTGAGTACGATGTCCGTTTCCATCTTGAAAGAGGCCCTCTCGGTGGCCTCCTGGTTCTTCAGGCAGCGCAGGAGCATGTCTCGGGCCCCCGGAGTCTCGTCGGCCCGGGCCCGTTGGCTGTCCAATGAGGCGAGCGCAGTGGTTGCTAGCCCCACCGCGATGAGCCACAGCCAACTTGCTGGACCATCCCATCGAGATTTCGAACCGCACATAAACTGACTCCCTTGGAGTTGTCGCGGGCCGCCGGTTGGATGCTCAGAATGTGGGGCTCTTACGCGAGCACAAATGGCTGTTCGATCAGCAAATCGGAAATCCACGAGTGATTGAAAGCTTTCGGGGGAATGCCAAATCTTACGCAGGAAACGCTATTGTAACGTTGGATGCAGCCTGTATATATCCTGGTCGTCGTATTAGCAAGTGAAATTTGAAACTAAGGCGGAAAACTCAAGAGAGTGGGAATGAAGCCGGTTGAAGTTGGGCGCATTCCCAGAGAAATGCGGCTATTCAGTCTCGGTCGCTGGGACTGCGCTAGCCGTCGGGGATCTCGAGAGTAAAAGCAATCGACAACGGCTCGATAAAAGCCGTTGTCATTGGCTCTACTGTTCCAGATGGCCGTAAGTTGATGGAGGAAAGAGGTTTGCCTTGAAGGGATTAGCCGTGGCTCTGCCTCACTTGGCCCTCGCGCTAGGGGCCGAGTACGGACTCCCGCCACCCTGACGTAGGTAATTCGAGGTAAACCGCTGGAGGTCGAGACGGGGATTTATCGTCGTCGGATTCTGGCGACAAGCTTGGAGAGATCGCCGTGACCCGTTGCTATAAGTGAATAAAAGATAATGTAAGCAGATAGGGATAATGCAAGGTGCAGGGCCAGGGGCAATGTGTGGGACCAGAGAGTGGGGGCGTGGTCGGCGATCGGCATGAGGAGTCGAGAGGCGAAGGCTGATGTGATCAGGGCCGCGGCTCCGATGAGTGGGGCGCCGAGTGTCCGTCGCAAATAAGTCCAGGGATCGATCTGCAGCCCACGCAGGACGCACAGGCCAGGCACCAGTAAGTTCGCCGGCAGCGCCGTGAGGACCGTGCCCCAGATGACTCCCGCTACCCCCAGCCTCGCTGTCAAATAGCAACTGAGTGGCAGGTTGACGAGAGACCCGAAGAGAGCCGCCATGGCGATGACCTTAATCTTGTTCAGACCGATCGCCATTTGGACAGGGACGGCCAGGACCAGCGGTATCGCGGCGATCAGGTAGAGCCTCATCAGCGGTGCCACCTCGGCTGCGTCGTAGCCCAGGCTTCGACCAAACCAGAGCGACAGAAAAGGCCTTGCGTAGATCCAGGCCAGGAGCCCAATCGGAAGCAGGACACCGATATGCATTCGGGTGCCGTCATATTTGATGCGTTCCAATCCGCGTTCGTCATGCGATGCCGCCAGGCTGGCAACGGCCGGCATCACCAGAGAAGCAAGCATCCAGCCGGATTGGCGAAGCAGTGCGAATGGCTTGCTGACAACGTCGTACACGGCGATGTGCGGCCCGGGCCCGGTGAGGATAAAGCCAAGAATCGTGGTGTCAACTTTGTCGGCGAGGACCGCGCTGATCTGGAGCAAGGTCACATAGAAGCTGAATTGTCCCAATATCTTATAGTCATCCCACCGGGCGCCTCTCAGATGGAGTCGATACCCCAACTCGAAAACCATAACCTTGAGGGCTGGCCCAATCCTCAAGACGATGATCACTGCCGTCTGGGCGACGATCACCCAGAAGAAGTCAAGGCCGACCTTTACGCCCAGAACCAAGACCATGAATCGGAGGACCGTGATCGCTAACTCATAACGTGGCAGGAAGTCGTAAAGTCGGGCAGCCTGGAGCACGCTTGAGACGACCATCGAGATTCCAAAAATCGGGGCCGTCACCGCTTGCAACCACAACAGCCGGACGACGAGCCGGTAAGACTCGCCTTCGAATTCCGTATGCGGCAGGGCCAGATGGGCGACACTCAACAGGGCCATTGCCTGTACGATCGCCATGGCCACGTAAAAGTTCGTGCCGCATGCGATCGCCCTGTTGACCTGTGCGCGATCGCCACGGATCCAGGCGGTCGAGATCTGCCTCTGCAGCGCCGAGCCTGAGGCGAATTCGAGAAGGAACTGGATGAAACTGAAGCCGTAGGCGAAACGATAGGCCCCCGACTGCTCTGGACCGATGGCCTCGATGATCAGGCGGAGGGACCATATCGAGAACACGGCCTGGAGGGGGATCTGGAGCGCCAGCCAGAACGAACCGTTCAGGAGACGGCCCAGAACCGGTGGAGGAGGGCGGGTGACGGAGCGGTCATTCGTCGAAGTGGAAGGAGTAGTCATTCTTGAGCGTTTGGTCTCCAAGGGAGGCGGAGGGGGCCACACTGTCTCCTCGACGACAAAGGGAGGAGCTTCCGTGCGCTCAAAAATAGGAACTATCGTCGATCACTTCGTCACCCGACTTGGTGTCGAGTGTGGCGTAGGCGGAGCCTGCCCCCTTGGTGATGGCCGCGAGACACATCGCAACCGTAGGTCGTTTCCCAAAAGCCGGGTCAGCCGGCGCAAGCTTGGCCAGATGCCCCAACGTCATTGCACGACGTTTCCCAAGGCTCCGACGCGTTGCGGGGCATCATACTGTAATTATCGCCCAAGCTTCCACCGTAGCTTGAGATCGGTGAAAGTGATGCACTTGTCCCGGTTGTGGGGCCGGGGGGCGAATCGGCGAAGTTTGACGGTTGGAAGCCTTCGCAGTTGCCGGAATCGGAAGGGCAAAGGAAGACCGCGACGGTTGAGATGCTCCCCATTTTGGGGGCCAGGAGAAATGGAGTTTTGTAAAGCGTGTTTATTGAAATTATGCTTTGGCGTGCTGGTTCGACGATCGCCTTCCTTCGCCTCGTTGGCGGCGGCCACCGATTCGAACTCGTGACGCTTCAGGAACTCATCGCGAAGGCGGCCGTGGAATGATTTGACGAAGCCGTTCTGCCAGGGGCTTCCCGGCGCCACTGGGATCGGCTCCGTCCCGACGCTCGGCAGTCATTCGGCCAGGGCCTTGCAGACGAACTCCGAGCCGTTGTTGCTACGGCTCTGAAGTCTTGAACAACGTCAGATTTCTTGCTGGACTGCCGTGTGGCGAGCCGTCCACTGACGGCCCCCTCGGCGATGTCGAGGGGGCCGTGAAGAGGTTGAGAGCCTGAGGACTTCGTGTCCTGCTGTCGTGGATGAAATGAGATAACTGTTTATGCGTAGTCGTCAGTCGAAGGAGTTTGCGCTGCGACCTGGGTGGTCGCCCCGTTCTCCCAAGACCCTGATCCCGTTCCCGACTCAGGGTTTCGGGGCTGGTGGCGGCACTTCGATCGGGATGGTGGTCTTTCCGCTGCTGACTTTCACCGTCTGCACCATCGCCGACAGGTTGTTGTCGATCTTCGGCCCTACAATCGTCACCACGTTGTCATCGACGAGCGTTGTGATCGTGTAGGTGCCGTCCGCTCCGATCGTCGCGACCCGGGGCATGACCTTCCGATCGACGTTGGACGGGTCGAACTGGATCTGCCCACCGGTCGCCGTTTTGCCCTTGATGGTGACCGTCCCTTTGACGGTTGCCTCCTCCATTGAGGAGGAGACCGAGGGGGCTCCGCCCCGGTCATTGCACCCCCAACCACTGATCAAGGCTATCGCCAGGCCGACAATCTCCCACCGCGCTCTGCTCATGACCGAAACCTCCTTGGGGGCGATCTCGACCCGCCATCGCCGGGATGGCGGGCGATCGACCCGCTGTCTCGCTGGCCCGGGTCGTTTCGTTAGTACGAGTCCGCCGAGACGACCTCGCCGCCGGCCTGGGTCCCGATGGCCCACCAACTGGTCTGGCTGATGCTGCTTTTGACCGTTCGGACCGACGCATCCATGAGCAGGCAGTTGACAATGCCTGGGTGGCGACTGGAGGCCGTGATGGCATTCGAATCGCTGTCGCTGTTGCTGCCGAAAGCACAGTTCCAGGTATTGGGCGTCATGAGATGGTTGTAGCGCGTCTGTCCCGACCGGGCCCACCACCAGGCGGCCCCAACCGGGAAGCCGCCGGCCAGGTTTGTCGGTGTGGGGGCGGATGCTTTGCAGGCGGTGCTGTCGGTCAGGGGGTTGGGGGCACTGGTCGGTGCCGCTCCGGTTGCGGTGGTCGAGAGTCGGGCGACCGATGAAGAGGGCTTGAGGGGGTCGAAGGAGCTGTCGGCGACCGTGCCGATGCCCGTGACGATCTCGCTGTAGGCGACCGTGTTCGAGGTGCCGTCGATGATGTTGGGGAGCTTCGAGACGTAGCCGATCCCGGCGAAGGGGCCGCTGAACACGGTTGCGGTCGCACCACTGAAGCTATAGGCATCAGCGCCGGCGTTGGCGACGTAGTTGGTGTTGCCGTAGGCGAGCGTGATCCGGCTGATGTCGGAGGGGCACACGAAGGTGTTGATCTTCGTGAATTGGAGCGTCGCGTTCGCGGGGTTGGTGCTGTTCCAGAAGTTTGACCCATTCCCGTTCGAGAAGTTGGCTGCGTTATAGAGGTTTTGCTGCTCCATGTGGGCCAACAACATCAGCAGGCCCGACGGGGCGCTGTTGAATGTCGGTCGGATCGGCTCACCCCAGGGCAGACACCCAATGGCGTTCTCGTAGTTGTGGATGGCGAGGCCGATCTGCTTCATGTTGTTGACGCATTGGGTGCGGCGGGCGGCCTCACGCGCCGCCTGGACGGCCGGCAGCAGCAGGGCAATCAGAACCGCGATAATCGCAATGACGACCAGGAGCTCGATCAACGTGAAGCCGCGACGTCTCATGGGAGTTCTCCTCATCGAGCCTCATTGGTCTCGACGTAGAATTGAGAGGGCCTGAAAACCGGAGACGAGGACGCTCGCCCTTCGAGGATTAGGGATAAGGATGCCCATTACGGGAACTCCGCGCCCGCCTCGACTCCGACGTGAGCATCGCCCCTCCCTTGCATCCGCGCCGACGCAGCTTTCCAAGCCGCGGCCTGTGTGTGTCCGACCGTAGGTCGATCAACGCAATGGGCTCCGGTCCCGGCGGAACTGATCCAGGGACTCGAAGCGCCAGGCGCAAAGGCACTCCGCACCCCGAGTCGAGGTGCCTGGCCCGAGCCTGGTTATCGAGATTGATGCGAAGCCTTTCGGTCTTTAATGGGAGGGGCAAGAGTTTGCCTGTCACTAGGTTCCCGGACCTATGAGAAATCTCACAAGATTCCGAGAAACTTTTTTTTCGGCCTCGGTTTCGAGCCGGCTGACTGGCTGTACCCCTCTCCCTGGCATGCGATGCGTCTGCTTTCGCAGCCGTCCCAGGATCATCGTTGCCGGAATTGCCCGGCACCTAATCGATGGTGCTCCCGGATCTCCTCGACCGTGAGCGGGCGTTCGTAGAGGGCGACCTCGTCCATTCGGCCCACGAAGGGGCGGTCGATCGAAATCCCGCTCCCGGGCTGTGTGGTCAATCGCCCCAGGATGAATTGGCAGGGCAATTCCGAGTGCTCGGCGCTGATCGAGAGCGGAGATGTGGGCTTTCCATCGACGAAGAGCTCCATCCGGTCGCCGTTGATCTGGCTCACGACGTGGTGCCAGCGATAAGGGACGTAGGGGTCCTGTGAATAGGCGTTATCCCCCCCCTCCCATCCCGGCGGCCAGCGATGAAGGAAGCGGACGGAGGCTGGCTTGTGGAGCGTGAGCCGGTTTCGTGACGTCAGCTCCATGAGAAAGACGTGATGGTCGGTATCCGCCGGTGTGACCATGCTCGCGAGCGTGGTGTGGCTGATCGCCTCTGACAGGCACCAGAGCTCAACCGCGTAACCCGGGCGCCATGTGGGGTGCCAGATACCTTGGAGAGTCAGGAATTGGGGATCCTGGTTGGCCCGGAACTCGACGCAGCGATTTTGGTCCGGGGGGCCGGCGAGGCGAATCGGGCCGGTCGCGTGCAGTGGGGGGCGCTCCGGGATCTCGTTCGGGATTGCGCCGTCGGCCAGGGACTCGAAACGCCAGTAGCCCCAGGGGCGTGATCGGAGGATCGCGGCGGGGTAACCTGCTTCCAGGGTCAGGGCGGGGGCGGTCAGGACTGAGGAGGAAATGAAGTCCTCCGAAGCCGTAATGGCCGTGATGTGGCCGTCCTGCGGGTTGATCTCAACGGCCTTGGTCGCATTGGCCTTGGTCGAGTTCAAAGAATAGCTACGGAGGGGAATGCCGGTCGCGCTAAGTAATGCGGCCTCGAGCTTGCCCTCGAAGATCCTCCCTTGCATTTTCCCGTCGGCCTCGACGTTCACGCCGAACTCCGTCCCCAGGTCGACCAGGACCGAACTCGGTCCCGAGACCTGGAATCCCTCGGCCCCTGCCGGGACCCGCGCTCGAAGCCTCCCTTGGCGGCAAAGGACCTTGTCGGCGGAGAGCAGTTCCACGTCCGCCGGTCCCTCCACGAAGAGGAGCACGCCGGTGAGCATCGAGAGGGTGGCGCGACCCGAGCCGAAGCGGTAACGGCCCGCCGGGAGGAGGTCCCCTTCCGCCGGGTGTGGTTCGTCGGTCGGTTCCCACCCCACCCCGTCGAGCTTGAGAACCATCGCCAGCCCGGTCAGCGCATCGACCTTCGGGAACGGTCGATTCGCCGTGGCCGGGGCCGTACGTGGCCCTCTTGGCCAGTACCAGATGGCCGATCCGGCCGCGAGGAGGAGCAAGGCCGCCGCCATGGCCCTTCCCCAACTCCGGCGCCTGGGCGGGCGCGGTCGAGGGGAGTCGTCACGCTGTTGCGCAACCCCGTTTTCGTGGGTCGCCCGCATCGCCTGCTTCGTCGTGCCCCAGCCCAGCTCATCCTCGAGCCGGAGCCAGCGGGGCTCGGCGGATTGCGCCGCTTTGAGCCTGCCCAGCATGTCGATTTCGTCGATGAACGCCTGGCGGAACACCTCGTCCTCGCGAAGGCGTACCAAAAGCTCGGCGCCACGGGCCGCGTCGAGGTCTTTGCCCAGCCACACCGATAGCAGATCGCGCAGGTCTGAATCCATCATTCGAGCTCTCTCTCCAAGCATTCGCGGAGGAGCTGATTCGCACGGTAGTGCAGGTTGTAGATCGCGCCTGTCGATGTCAGAAGCTCGCCGGCGAGTGCCTCGACCTTCTCGCCGTCGAGCCCGGCGCGAACGACCCGGCGCATTTTCTCGGGGAGTCGCCCAATGCAGCCGAGGAGCGTCTCGATCGCCAACCCATGATGGGTGGATGCCGCCCTCTCCAGGTCGGACTGCACCTCACGAGCGATGTCCTCGCGGAGCCGCGCCATGGCCGTGCTGCGACGAGACATGCTGCGGAAGTAATGGGAGAGCTTGTTCCGGGCGATCCCCCTCAGCCAGGCCCCGAAGTTGTCATTTCTCTGAAAGGTGTGCAGGTTACGGTAGGCGGCGATGAACACCTCTTGAGTGAGGTCATCGACGTCGCTCATATGCTGCACCTGGCTGGCGATGAAGCTGCGCAGGGGAAGATTGAATTCATGAACGATTTTCAAAAATGCATCCCGGTCGCCCTCGGTGACCTGGTCGAGCACGGCCTCGATCTCGGCAAGTTGGAGCATGTCAAGCTGGCCTCAGTTCCGAGCCACCAACTCATGATTTGCCGATGCTCCCGGATCTCACGAGCCGAGCGGCCCGGAATCCGCCTGAGGATTGAGCGACGCGTCGCCCGATCCCCTGGAATCAAGGTGCCCCGGTCACCCGCGGATCGAGAACCTTGTGAGTGCTGACGACGAACATCTCGACCCACCTCTCAAGCCGATCAACCCCGATGGAGTTGATCGCCCGGGTATGGGACAGGACTTCGCCCGGCTTTCATGTCCGCTTGTGGGATCTAAACCCCCCACCTTTCAGGCGGCTACTTTCAGTATATCGGCAGGAGCTTGGTGGCAGCTACTTACCCCGACAAGCGGGACTGAGTGTTGAGGAAACCCCGACTTAAAGCACTATGGGTTACGGGTGAACAGTGATCCGGACCTCGCACGGCCAGTGGTCAGGCTTTCAGATGGCTGTTGAGTCCACTGCCTTTCGGGCGGTGGTTGTTCCGTTCAGGATTGAGCGCCGTCGCTCGGAGTGGATATTTTGTTGTTGGTGCGAATGTTGAAATGACCTTGCGAGATGTCGCGGTGACCTTATGCAAGGGCGTGGCACCAAACGTCCCAAAAACGGAGTATCCCCTCACCCGGGAGGCTAAAAGTTACTCCCCGGCTGGGGCGGAGTCAATGGGATACTGAATCGCATGGCAGCCAATACGATCGGGTTGCTTGGCGTTGTGGGACTCCTTCCCAGAGGGTCCGGTCTCGTCCAGGTTCCGGTCGAAGCACCAAGCTGTAAAGGAGACCAATCCAGGAGGTTCGGTATGACTCCTTATCATTCTCCCTGACACTATAGTGGTTCGGGCACGCCTGGTGAGGCGTGCCGAAATCGGTCGTTTTTGACATGCGGCCCTGGGCTGTCTCAATCCGTCTCTTGTTGGATGAAGACCCCAAGTTGCCTTGTTGGGTCGGTCGATGGCTTCCACTTCGTCAAGACCGTGAATGGAGAGGATCCCCTTGTCGATATCACCGCGACGGCTATTCACGCTTCTGGATGCGATGACCCTTGTCGCGGCTACGGCCCTTGGCCTGGGAATAGCCCGCGGAATGCACGACTTGCTTTGGATGAATACGAACATGACGGTCAAGGATGGGTCCGTCGGGGCTGTCCTGCTCACGGTTGCTCGTTGGACCGCTCTTGGCCTTCCCTTGATCGTGGCCTGGACAATAGGCCTATTTCTGCTCCATTGGCGACGCCCTCGGCCGAGTCTTGGCGATTTACTTCACCGTCCAGGAGCTACGGCATGTGGTGCAGTGGTGTTTGCCTTGGCCATTGAGGCCGTTAACTTGACGGTACTCTTGGTCGTTGTTCTGGCTAAACAAAGCATGGGTAAATCTAGCTACGGTAGTTTGGCCGAATGTTTGGTTGATTGCTTGATTCGTGGCCTGGGCATTGAAATGGGTATGCCTGGACTTGCAGTGGCGGTGGCTTGGACGATGTTGGCATTGAGCGGTGGCTGGGAGTCTGACCCAGGCTGGCTCGACCGGGCGGGCCGTTTGATAGGCGTAGCTTGGGTTGTTTTGATGGTAGTAGATCCTTGGTTGTTGCTGACGTTTCTGGGGGGGTGGTCCTGACGCGAGGTTTGCAATTTTATTTGTGATTGTAATCGTGAATGTTATGATTGCTTGTTTTTTTTGATTTTTATGTGCGGTTTTTCACGAGGCAAGCGACGACGAAGCCTTGCTTGAGATGATGGTCGCGGTGACACACCGCGTGCTCATGCGGATCATTGCCTCGTGATCTGCTCCTGGTGACTTCTCACGGATGCATTGGCTATTGCCTGGTCGCGGCCTCCGCTGCTGGATGCCGTCGATAGCGATGATCGGCCGCTCGAGGCCCATCTCGACCGTGGCCCGGCCGCAGAGGTGGGCGATCCAGACGTTGAAGGCGTCCTCGAAGGCCTCGGGCCGCAGAATCATCAGGACGATGTGGAAGACGTCCTTGGCGGGGATGCCGCAGGGCAGTTCGAGGAGTTCGGTGAGGAGTTCCTCTTTGCACTTGGCTCAGCGTGCGATGGCAGTGGGTCCAGCGGCGCCGGTGAGGACGATCAGGACGGCGATGACCAGGACGCTTGGCAAGGGATGGCGGCGTATTGATACGGGATCGAGGATCCTCCAGGGTGGAGAAGGATGCCACAATCTCGCCGCTTGCTGTGTTCGCTCACCATCGCCGCTCTCCGGTCACCGAGTCTCGTTCACGACTCGGTGGACGGCATGTCAGGTCAGATGGATGGGCGCAAGGCCGCACAAACTGCCAGGTCGTTATGAAAGTGCTCGCTAGCCCTGGGTAGGGGAGGTCGTCAGGCCTACGGAACCAGCGGCACGTTGAGGCCCTTGCCGTTCGGCAGGCTCACTCCAGCGGTATGGGCTGTTCGTCGTCGCCGTTGTCCTTCTCCCCCTTCCTCCGTCGCCGCCAGGTTTGCACAAGCCAGTGATCAGCCGCCCCGATCGTTCCCCAAACGACCGCGACGAAGGCGAACCACCCGTAAAGCTGCCCTCGCTCGGAATGCAGGAATTCCCAAAGCAGATCGCGGCACACGATGCCGCTGACGAGGAAGAAGCCCCAGATCACGATGTTTGGCGCGGCGTTCACCAACCTCCCGAGTACGCCTCCCTCGGTTGCACGCCGGTGCCAGGCTTCGGCTCTCAGGGCCTCGGAGCGGCAGCCCCGGCACATGGGACGCCCGTTGTGCCTGGTGGTAGCCTTCCTGCCGCAGGGGAAGTCCTGATACCAGGAAAGCCCGGGGTCAAGCCGGGTGGCGCAGCGGGATCGGGGCTCTTGGCAGGTATCCATCGTCAGTCTCACATCAACGGCACTCTTCCATCCTCAAGATGCCAGTATGCCCAGCCTGCCAGGATCGCGACAATGGCGTATATCTTGGCGATCCATTCATCTCGGCGGTGGCGGGCCAGTCAGACGTTGGTAGCTCAAGAAGACCAGCAAGCACCACAACGGCAGAAAAATAACCGCGAAGATCAGATCCCGCACAGCAACGGTGAAAAAGACCGCCGCCGCCCCTACAACGACCATCAGTGTCCGAGTGCTGAAGCGGGGCATTTCGGTTATTCCTCTCTGAGCTGGCGGTAGACCTCGGCAGAGACCTCGTCGCGTTTCTTCAGCCGGATCGCGTCGCCCAGCAGGCGACGCAGTTTCTTCACGAACCCGGGCCAGTTCGGTCCGGGGCGGCCGTACTTGTCCACCGTCTTCAATTCACGCAGCAAATGGACCAGGCAGGTCTGACGCCGGGCTCAGACGACCTTGTTGTAGGCCCCCCAGAAGTCGGTGACCAACGTGCCCTGAAACTCGTCTTTGAAGAACTCCGCCAGCGCCGGGCTGCCCCGACTCCGATCGATCATAAAGTAAGTCAGATCGGTCGTGGTGAAGCACCACAGTCAGTGGGTCTTGCCATTGACCCGCCAGCCGGTTTCGTCGCCGTGCAGGACGGCCGAATCCAACGCCTCGGTCTGGATCTGCAAGTACCAGGCAAAAAGGATCGCCTGGAGCCGATACCACATCTGGATCAGGCCACCGGGGGTGACCTTGAGCGTCAGGTGGTGGTTGAAAACGGCGACGATCTGCGAGAGCGTATTGCCCAACCCGTAATGAAGCCAGGCCGAGAGGACCAGGGTGCGATTGCCGAGGGTGGCCCCGGGCAGGGCGTCGGTGACGACGGGTTCGACGGCCTTCTGGCAGTTCGAGCACCAGTCCCGATGAATCGTGTGCTCGGTGACGACGGGGGTAATGGCTTCGGGAATGTCCTCGGTGAGTCGGGTCCGTGTCTGATTGGTCCGAGTCAGCGGTCCGCAGCATTCGGGACAGGACGGGAGGCGATGGTCGGTCCATCGATTCGGTTTGGGCGTCGGCCGTCGCGAGCCAGGATGTCCGAGCTTAAGTCCAGGACGTTTGTGCCGTCCCTCAGCCTTGGGCTTGAGATACTGAGGGATCATCGCCGAAGGTGTGGTCGGAGCAACGAAGGGTGTCGTCGAAGTCTGTGGCTCGGCTACTCTCTGAGCCAAGCTCAGAAGGGCAAAGACCACAGCTTCTTCGCCCTGGCGATAGATTTCCCGAGCCTGCTGCTCAGTGAGCGCAGGTCCGAGGGAAACGTCGAAAGTGGCGGTTTGGGTCGTCATCGTCATGGCTCAAGAAGAGAGAGCCAAGATCGATAGCAGACCAGCGGCTTCAAAAGCAAGGTGGTTGTCCCCTGCAGTCGGCTAAAATACCGCATAATGGCCACCCTGAGGCATGCCTTTCTCATGCCGGGGATTCTGGAAGTGCGGGGGGGGGCGACCCATAAGACCTGGGGTCGCTTTGGCCGCCGCTCAAGGAGGGACGCAGGGGCACCTCGGCCCGTGGTCGGAGGCCGTCGCGGCGCAGGCATTCCGCGTGGATGCGATCCCGGCGATCCTCCTGATCGGCCCCGACGGGCGGGTGCTGGCGACCCAACTCCGGCGGGAGCAGATCCGGTCGGCCGTGGCCACGGCGCTGGCCCGCGAGTAGGGAGCGTTCGCGATGGCTCCGCTGGGTCGCACTGGCTCGATGAGAGGGGGTGTTGCAACTCGGGTCGTTCGACGATGTTGTTATTGTGATATGCTGTTGCTTTGGCCATTCAGGTAGAGGGGCGAACGACCCACAGGCCGTGCCCCAGGGCCAGCGCGTATAACTGTGCGGCCTGAGTAGTCTGGCGCGACAGGCCTCGGCTCGTTATCTTTGAATCGGTCCTCGTGAATCGGCTTACTGCACTCCGGGTGTGCGGAGGCCGACACCGACCGATCCCAGGATGCCTCCCATGGCCAAGCCCGTCGATGTCGGCTCCATCGGCTCTTATTTCGAATCGCTCTCCGATCCCCGCCACACACGCAATCGTAAGCACTTGATGGTCGATATCGCTGTCATCGCAGTCTGCGCCGTCATCTGCGGATGCGATGGCCCTACCGCCATTCATCGCTGGGCCAAGAATCGTGAGTCCTGGCTGGCCCTGCATCTGGCCCTGCCCAACGGCATCCCCTCACGGGATTGCATCCGACGCTTGCTCATGGCGCTGAAACCCGAAGCCTTTCAACGCTGCTTCCAGGACTGGATCTGCGACGCGATCCCCGCCGACACTGAGAACTCCCGCCGACACGTCGCTATCGACGGCAAAGCCTGTCGCGGATCGCACGATGCGGCCAAAGGTCTTGGCAATCTGCACATTGTCAGCGCCTGGGCCAGCGAGCAGGGCATTGCGCTGGGTCAGGTGGCCACCGACGCCAAGTCCAACGAGATCACAGCCATCCCAAAACTTCTCGAGCAGATTGACCTCACGGATACGCTCATCACGATCGACGCGATGGGCTGCCAGAAAGCGATTGTCGAGCAGATCGTTGACGGTGGCGGCGACTGCGTGATCGCCGTCAAAGACAATCAGCCGAAGCTCGCAACCGCGATCCAAGCGTTCTTCCTCGACCACCTGGAACGCGATCTCGAGGACCTCCACTATCGATACGACGAGACCCGTGATGCCGGGCACGGCCGCATCGACGAGCGTTCCTATTATCTGGTCAAGGTGCCGACTGATTTCGCGCCGCTGAAGGATTGGCCCTGGATCAAGGCAATTGGCTATGCGGTGCGAATCACGCAGCATGCCGATGGGACGGAGTCGGACGAGGTGCGTTACTATCTCAGCAGCCACTATCTGAGCGGCAAGCGTTTCGGCGAAGCGGTCCGCGGTCACTGGAGTATCGAGTCGATGCACTGGGTGCTCGATGTGAACTTTCGCGAAGATGAGCACCGCACTCGCGAGCGGACTTTGGGGAACAACTTGAGCTGGCTTCGGCGGTTCGCCGTGACGCTGCTGAAGCGTCATCCCGACAAGGATAGCCTACGTGGAAAGATGATGTCCTGTATGATTAATACGGACTACCTCACGCAAGTCCTTTCACTACAGCGTGTTTGATATGCGCTGGCCCTGGGCCGTGCCCCGACTCCCTCTCACTGGTCTGTCTGGCCGCGGCCTACACTTCCTGACAACGGGACGATTTTCCGCTCATTTCTTCATGTCATGTCCCTTCCGAGCCCACGGGGGCTCGACGCCAGAGCCAGAACAACGGTCCGACTGGGCATGCTGTAAACAACCCGAGGATCACGACGTTCGACATGGCAAACAAGTGCGGGGCTGGGGTGACGAAGTCCACCCATTCTTCTTTTCCGGGCGGCCCCTCCCAGTGAAAAACGGCGGCGGGGATGGGGGCGCCAAAGACCCTGAGACTAGGCGTTGGGCGGTACTCGAAAACGAAGCCGCTATAAATACCCAGGGCTGCTCCGGTAATCCACGTGATGATCAGAGTAGTCCACCATCCCCGCCCTGCTCCCCGACGCTGGAACAATCGGACGATGAGCACATTGATGAAGGCGAGCGCTGCGACCAACGCGAAGATCATCAGGATTCCCATGACACACCTCTGAGCTGGCGGTAGATCGAGTTTTGATCGGGTTCTCCTGCGACGCGTAATCATGGCCCATGTCTTCGCAGTCAGGAATCCGCACCCTGATGGCTGCCAGTTCGAACCCTGCGATGGCCACGACGATCATGGCGCTGGAGATTTGAAATGGGGTGATTTCATGATTGCTTCCAGCAGCACATCGGGAGCGAGAAGACGAACAATCACTTCAAAGGAATCTTCTTGTTTTCGTCCTTCATTCGCTTTGCTCCAACTCTGGCTTCTGCGGCAAATACCGCATCGTCAAGCTCGGCTTGCGTGAAGACGGAGGATTGCTATTATACCCGCGCGTCCGTTTTGGGGTTGTTGGGATTTTAGGGGGATGTCGCGATGATCCGCAGATGGACGCTTTCGCGCCGGGGATTCGTGGGCGCGTCGATGGCGGCGTTGACCATTGGGGCGGGGCTGCCGGCATGGTTCGCACGCGAGGTCGTCTCAGACGAAGAGGAACGCGCGTCGAGGGAGAGCAAGCCTGTCTCGCCCAACGACCGGATCCGGTTAGGGGCGATCGGCACGGGTGGTCAAGGCTACCTCGTGATGACCGAGGCCGTGAAGAAGCGCCCGGGCGTCGAACTGGTCGCGGCGTGTGACGTCGACGCGAACCGGAGGCGGGCGGCGATCGTCAAGTCGAAGCTCAAGGGGGTTGCCGAATACGGCGACTTCCGCGCCTTGCTCGCTCGTCCCGACATTGACGCCGTGACGGTCGTCACCCCCGACCACTGGCATGCCCCGATTGCGATCGCTGCCCTTCGCGCGGGGAAGGACGTCTACTGCGAGAAGCCGATGACCCTCACGATCGACGAGGGAAAGGCCCTGGTCAAGGCCGCGTCGGAGACCGACCGGCTCGTGCAGGTGGGGACCCAGCAGCGCTCCGACCCCAGGTTCCGCCTGGCGTGCGAACTCGTCCGCAACGGCCGGATCGGCCCGATCCGCCGCGTTGAGACGCGCGTCGGCTCGAACCCCAAGCACAAGCCGCTTTCGCCCTCAACCCCGCCCGTCGGTCTCGATTGGGACTTCTGGCTTGGCCAGGCGCCGGCGGTCCCTTATATCAAGGAGCGTTGCCACTACGACTTCCGCTGGTGGTACGAATACTCCGGCGGCAAACTCACCGACTGGGGCGCCCACCACAACGACATCGCCCAATGGGGTCTCGACGCCGACGACACCGGTCCCATTGCCGTCGAAGCCACCAACTCCGAAGTCGGCACTTCGCCCGACAGCTTCGCCTGTCCCGTCGACTTCAGCGTTACCTATACTTACGCCACCGGCGCGACCCTGGTCTGCTCGGGCAAGGGCAAGAACGGCGTCCTGTTTGTCGGCGACCTCGGCTGGATCTTTGTCGACCGTGCCAAGATCGAGGCCAGCGACCCCCGCCTCCTCACCGACCCTCTCCCCTCCACCGCCACTCGACTTGTCTCCTCGAACGACCACATCCTCAACTTCATCGACGCCGTTCGCACTCGCGAAAAACCCGTCTGCAACCCGACCATCGGCCATCGTTCGGGCACCGTCTGTCACCTTGGCAACATCGCCATCCGCACCGGCGAATCCCTTCGCTGGGACCCCAAGGCCGAACGCTTCGTCGACAACGACCGTGCCAACGCCATGCTCTCTCGCGAGACACGCCCACAGTGGCGGATTGGCTAAGTGTCTGTCTCGGAAGGTCAGGCTTCACCGGGAACTGAAGGACGTTGGGGTGCCGCGGGTTCCGTACTTGTCACGCGACATGGAGTTGGGCCAGGAAATCGCGACATGAAGTTTGGCCGCAGGCCGGGACAGGTTTACAGTAGGAGTTCTCCCCTTGGTCTCGTCATCCCTGGAGAACGGCCCATGCCTCGCCCTGTGCCCCTGCCTGTGCGTCAGGCGATCTGGAATCGCTTCCGGGACGGCCAGGATGTTCTGACCATCGCCGAGGGCCTCGGTGTCCCGCCACGTACCGTGCGGCGACTATTCAGCCGCTTCCGGTCCGCGGTCAAGACCCCCTGGCCCCTTCCTACGACCGTTGCGGGACGGCAACACCGAAGCCCACGGAACCCCTCGTGCATGCCGTGTTGGAACTCCGCCGCGAGCACCCGACTTGGGGGGCGGGATTGATCCGCGTGATGCTGCGCCGCCGGCTTCCCGGCGAACCGCTCCCGGCCACTCGGACCTTGCAACGGTGGCTTCTGCGGGCTGATCTCGCTCCCGCCCCGCCGGGGCGGCGACCTTCAAGCGTGAGTCGCCGGGCCGCTCGGCCTCATGAGGTCTGGCAAATGGACGCGGCCGAACTGGTGCCACTCCGGACCGGCCGACAAGTCTGCTGGCTACGGATCGTCGACGAGTGCAGTGGCGCGGTCCTGTGGACCGAGGTTTTCCCCCCCAGCCCGCTGGAGCCAAGTGCCGCCCGCGTCGACTCAGACCCAACTTCGCTTGGCTTTCACCCGCTGGGGCCGGCCCGAGCGACTTCGGGTCGACAACGGGACGCCGTGGGGCGCGGCGCGGGGCGATCTTCCCACCGACCTGGGGCTGTGGCTGGCCGGGTTGGCGGTCGGCCTGGACTACAACCCTCCGGCGACCCCTCAGGACAACGGGGTCGTCGAGCGATCGCAGGGGACGGCCAAGCGGTGGGGCGAGCCGCACACCTGCGACACCCTGGAAGATTTGCGGCAACGGCTGGAGATGATGGACGAGATCCAACGTGGCGAATATCCAAGCGTGAGAGGCCGGAGCCGGCAGGAAGCGTATCCGGAGTTGGCTCACTCCGGTCGCGACTTCAGCCCGGGCTGGGAGGAGAGCCACTGGAGTCTGGACGCGGTCGCGGGGTATCTGACCGGTTACGCGGGGCGACGGAAAGTGGGTGTCTCCGGGGCGATCTCGGTGTACAACCGCGACCTTTACATCGGAGTTATTCATAAGAAGGAGACCGTATATTTGTCATATAATCCTTTGTCTAACGAATGGGTGGTCGCGGACGATGAGGGGCGGCAGCTGAGCCGGCAGCCGGCGTCCGAGATCTGCCGGGAGCGAATCATGACGTTGACGGTGACATGCAAACAACCGAACAAACGAACAGGAGACAAGTGATCAGGATGCGGCCAAACTTCATGTCGCGATTTCCTGGCCCAACTCCATGTCGCGTGACATACTCGGAACCCGTGCGTTCCAGCCAAGGCATTCCCATATGGGGTCCGAGTATGGAACCCCATGGCACCCGGAAGATCCGCAAAAACTTCGGTGGGATTCGCCTTCTTTGGGACAGGCTCTCAGGCAAGGTTGCCCAGGGTGCCGGCGTAACCTTGGCCCCAATCCGAGAGAGAACCCCTGATCGTAAGAATCCTTCTTTTGCATTATGTGTTTTTTGCATTATGTGTTATGGATACTGCACGGGATGAACGCGTTCAAATCTAATGTAGAACTGGTATTTTGCAAACTGGTCCGCGGCAGCGTTAAAATAGGTAGACGAGGCTCGAGTTTTGCCCAAATTGCTCTGGCGCAGTTGGACTGCGGAGCATCGGCTTATGCCTGGAATTATCGAATTTCCCAAGCTGGTCGAAGCCGCCCTGACCCAGCACGGCGACCTCTTCGCCAATGAGTGCCAACGTCGTCACTTCGCCGAGTACCTTACCGGCCTGTTCGTCGCCGACCGGAAAACCGTCCTCGGCATTCATGACGAGTTCGCCCAGACCACCGACCAATCCTGCCTCAATCGCTTCCTCACCGCCGCCCAGTGGGACCCCGAGACGCTCAACGATCGAAGGCTCGAGCAACTCCAGAAGGATCCCTCCACTCGCTACAGCGCTCAGGGCGTCATCCCGATCGACAATACTCTCGTCGATCGGGACGGGATGCTGATTCCCGACGCCGGCTGGTTCTGGGATCACACCGAAGAGCGGAACAAGATCGCCCAGGACTATCTCTTCGTCAACTACGTCTGCACCAGCGGCAAGCACTACCCCCTGGAGTTCCGGCTTTTCCGCAAGCAAGAGGTCTGCGAAGCCTTGGACGAGCCGTTCCGCAACCATACCGCCTTGTGCTGCGAACTGATCGATTGGGTCTGCGAGCGGGGAATCCCCGGCGACTTCGCCATGGACTGCTACTTCACTAACGCCGAGGTCCTCAATCACATTAATGGGAAGCAGGATCGGTTGGGACGGCCCCACGGTTACGTGGGCGATCTCAAGACCAACCGCAAGTTGGAGTGGAAGGGGGGGATCCTCAAGGCCAACGAGTTGGCGGCGTCGATCCCGATGGAGGACCGCAAAGCGATGCGGATCGGCGACCGTCGCCAGTGGTACTTCACGGTGACGGTTCGAATCCCCGGGGTGAACCACAAGGTGCGGATTGTCCTCCTCTGGCACTACCGCAACGACGGGACGTGCTGCAAGATCCTGGTGACGAATCGGATTAGCTGGGAGGTGAGTCGGATCGTGCGGGTGTACCGCCATCGCTGGACAGGCACGGAGACGTTCCATCGGGACGGCAAGCAACAACTCGGGTTGGGTGACTGTCAGTTGCGTGATGTCCAGGGTCAGACCCGGCATATGTACCTGGTCATGCTGGCGTACAGTCTGCTCATGAGCGAGTTGAAGCAGGGTCGTGCGAAGGAGTGGGCACTCCATCGGCTGATGACCATTGGCGAGGCCTGTCGGGCGATGACGAGGGAAGCCCTGCGGACGACGCTCTCGTGGGCGATCGAGCAAGTCACGCAATTTGAGCAACCCTATGAACATGTCGTGGCTCAGCTGGGGTTATCCTGACTTTGCAAAACACCAGGTAGAAGGTACTTTCGAAGAAGGTTCGCGCCCGCACTCGCGTCACGCATGCAGTAAAAAATCACGCGTGCATCGCGTGCAGTCAAGGCGACAGGGGTCAATCCAATCCCCTTGAACACCCGAGTCCGCCGACTGCGTGAACCCGCCTCGCTCGTGGAGGCGGCTCCACCCGGCGATGGCCCCGATCAGAATCGAGGAGAGTGTGGCGAGGAGACGACTCGTCAAGGCAGCGTCTTCCTCCCCGCAGAAGGATCAAAACCATTGTGGTCCGCATGCGACGTGCTGATTTCTCCCCTATCATATCAGAAAAAACAAAGGGGAACACAACGCGTAACTCGTCGAACAAACCGCGGTCACCTCGTCGCGATTCGGCCCCATTGACCATTGCCATCGGAGGCCCCGGGGGAGAGTGGTAGGCGGTTCTGGGCTCGACGTGATGATCCCGCTCCGTAGCCCTGGCGCTCAGAGTTTGTCCCAGAAGGCGAATCGCACCGGAGTTTTTGCTGATCTTCCGGGTGCCATGCGGTTCCGTACTCGGACCCCATGCGGGAATGCCTTGGCTGGGGGGCACGGGGTCCGAGCACGGACCCCGTGCTCCCCAACGTCCTTCATTTCCCGGTGAAGCCTGACCTTTCGAGACAGACACCAAGCTGTTTGGTCGCGGTCTTTTTGATTTGCTTATGCGTTGCCAAGGTCCGCTTGGAATTCAAGGAAGAACGCGGCCAGTTGCTGAGATGCAGGTCTTCGGACTCAATGGTGATCGACAGTCACACCAAAACTTCTTTGAACTCCCCGAGAATCTTTGCCGGGGGTCGGTACGGTGGTGGAATTCTCCAGCGTGTTGCATATCTTTGTGCGTCAGGCGAGGACTTCCTCCGTGATCGACCTATCAGAACTGCGTGCCGCCGTGCGGGCTGAGAATGGTGTTAGCCGTCGTCTGTTCCTGGCCTACGGGGCGGCCCTGTCGGCTCTGCCGCTCGTCGGCGCCCGGGCCGAGGCCCAGGCACGCCGCCTTGTCTTTGCCGCCGACCCCTTTTCGCTAGGGGTGGCTTCGGGCGATCCCAACGATACTGGCGTCGTCCTGTGGACTCGGCTCGCGCCGAAGCCGCTTGATCCCGATGGCGGGCTGCCACCGGAGGCGGTCGAAGTGTCCTGGGAGGTGGCAACCGACGATGGGATGCGGGAGATTGTCCGGCGGGGCACGGCCGTTGCCACCCCGCAACTCGCCCATTCCGTCCACGTCGAGGTGAACGGGCTGAAGCCGGACCGTTGGTACTGGTACCGCTTCCGAGCCGGCGACGCGACCAGCCCGGTTGGCCGCACCCGCACCGCCCCTGAGCCGGACGCGACGCCGGAGCAACTGCGATTCGCGTTCGCGTCTTGCTCACACTGGGAACAGGGGTATTTCACCGCCTACGAGCACATGGCCAAAGACGATCTGGACGTGGCGTTCCACCTGGGCGACTACCTCTACGAATATGAGGGGCGGGACAACCTGGTCCGCAAGCACGCCGGGCCGAAGATTCGCACCCTCGCCGACTACCGGGTCCGGCACGCCCAGTACAAGTCCGACCCCCACTTGCAGGCTGCCCACGCCCGTTGCCCCTGGGTCGTCACCTGGGACGATCACGAGTTTGAGAACAACTACGCCAGTGACATTTCGGCGACGGCCGGAATCGACCCGGTCGAGTTCCTGGAGCAACGGGCGAACGCCTACCAAGCCTACTATGAGGCGATGCCGCTCCGCTCCCGCTCCTTGCCGCGCGGGCCGCACATGAAGCTGTACCGGACCCTCCCCTTCGGCCGCCTGGCAACGTTCCAGGTGCTGGACACCCGTCAGTACCGCACCGATCAGCCGAACGACGACCGCAACTCGGATCTGAACGATGCCGCCCTGAGCCCGAAGAACACGATCCTCGGGGCTGAACAGGCCGATTGGTTGAAGTCGGCGCTCCTGCGTTCGACCGGCACCTGGAACGTCCTCGCCCAGCAGGTAATGATGGGGATGGTCGGGCGGAGTCGGCGGGAGGGCGAGCCGACCCGGTACTCGATGGACCAGTGGCCGGGCTACGCGTTCGAGCGGATGAAGTTGGTTCGGTTCCTCGCCGACCGCCGCGTGCCGAACCCGGTGGTGCTGACCGGCGACATCCATTCCAACTGGGTCAACGACTTGCGCGTCGATGACCGCAAGCCGGAGACTCCTGTGGTTGCCACGGAATTCGTCGGCACGTCGATCACCAGCGGTGGCAACGGCTCCGCCGAGGTGGAGGGGCTGAGTGCGATGATGGCCGCCAATCCGGGGGTCCGGTTCCACAACCGTCAGCGGGGCTACGTGCGGTGTACCGTCACGCCCCAGTCATGGACGAGCGACTATCGCATCGTCGAGGACGTCAAGTCGCCCGGAGCCCCGGTGCGGACGCTGAGTTCGTTCGTCGTCGAAGCCGGCAAGCCAGGGGCGCAGCCGGCCTGATCAGGTTCGGGCCCGCGTCGCAACTCCACCGTTGCGACGCGGGTGGCTGCCGTCACTTTCAAACACTTTAAGGAATGTACACGATGCCGTGGGCGTTCGTCAGGTTGACGTTCCCCTTGGCATTCAACTTGATCGTGTTGGCTTTCACCACGGTGCCGGAGCACACGCCAGTGGCAAAGAGGCCGTAGCCCAGGTTGTTGCTGATCTCATTCCCCAAGACCGCGTTGTCGCGGGATGAGAAGATGCTCACACCATTGCCGCCGCTGTTGAGGATCTTGTTCTGCAAAGCCGTCGCCAGACCTCCGATGATGTTGGACGACGTGCAGGCTCCGAGCGAGATCCCTCCGAGGTTGTTGCCCAGGGCGGTGGTGGCGTTGTAGTTTGTTCCGATGTAGGTGTGAAACACGACGTTGTGGTTGGCCTTGTCGGTGAACTCGATCCCGTAACCTCGATTCGCCGAGATGGTCACCTGGGGTTCGATCGAGGGCTTGAATCCGCCGATGGCGTTCCCGTGGGCATGCCCCGAAAACTTGATGCCACTGCCTTGGTTCGGGATGGCCGTTTTGATGGACGTGTTCGTCCCGATCGCGGTGTCGACCACCTGCACGCCGGTGGCATGGCCACCAATCTCGATCCCGTTCCCGAGATTGCCCGAGACGATGCAGGTGCGGATGAGGTTGTCGCCGCCGCTGGACGTGATCAAGATCCCGTTGAGACGATTCGGCGCAGCGTCTCCAAAGGCGTAGATTCCGGCGAAAGTGTTGAACGAGATGAAGCCGCTGGCCTTGTCGCTCACCTCGATGCCGTTGCGTTTATTGCCGGAGATCACGTTGCCAAGCGGGATCACGCCGCCGACTTGCGTGTTCTTGGACGACCCCGAAACCAGGAGACCATCGCCCCCATTGGCCACGATCGTGGCGTTGTTCGCCCCCACGCCCATGAAGTTGGCCTGGACGGTCGTGTCGTTGGAATTGGTGATTCGCAGGCCGTTGCCGCCATTGCCGCTGAGCACGTTGTAGAACACGAACGGGCTCTGCTGGAAGGTGCAGCCGATCAACTGGTTGCCGTTGGCGTTCTCGATGGCTACGCCGTCCAGCCGGTTGCCCAAGGCCGAATTGCCCGAAGCGGTGGTGCCGACGAAGTTCCCGCTCAGCAGGGTTTGCGTGGCACCCTTGTTGATCAGAACGCCGTTGCCTTGGTTGCCTGAGATCAGGTTGCCTTGGGGGGGGCGGACGAACACACTCGCCGTCGGGTCGTTGCCGCCGGTCGCCTGGCCGCCGATCAGGTTCCGCGCTGCGCCCTGGGTGACGAGGATTCCGTTCTTCGCGTTGCCCCGTCGGAGCGTGCCGGTGGCATCCGTTCCGATCTGGTTCATGGCGATCTGGTTGTCGTTGGACCCGTAAATTCCGATGCCGTTGCCGCCGTTGCCACTGATGACGTTGGACAGTTGGAATCCGGTGTTGACCGTCGCCTGGTACGAGAAGGTGCCGGTGGGACTAATGACGATCCCGACCACCTGGTTCCCGGCCACCGAATTGCTGCTGGTGATGGCCGTGGTCGGATCAACGCCGGGATAGTTGAGGTCCACCCAGACCGCCGGTCCAAAGGAACGGTCCGGATTGCGCCTCACGGTCACCCAAGATCCCTGCGCGAAATTGGAACCTGCCTGGAGCGAGTCGGCGTTCAATGTGTAGACGCCCGATTCGGTGCTGCTGATCCCCTCGAAGTGGGTCACGAAGGCCTGTCCGACCGCCCCGTTTGGATACGCGAACGAGGTCCAGTTCGTGAATTTTCCGGTCGCGGAGTCGTAGTCGACCATGTAACCGTTTGAGAGGTTCTCGCTCGGGTCCCCGAGGGTGGTATAGCCGCCGACGATCGTGTAGCTCGTGAGCCCGTTGTGCCAGATGCCATAGGCCGTGGTGCTCGTGGAGCCCGGATAGACGATGTCCGGCAGGAACGTGTTCTGGACGACGTCGTAGAGGAACGCGTGCCCCGTGCCGATGGGCAAGTTCCCCTCCGGGCCGTCGGCGTTGCCGACCGCGAGGTCGCCCATCGTGCTGTGGACGTAGTTGAACTTCGCGTTGGGATAGGCGATCGTCCGGTAGTTGCCGCTCTGCGAGAGATCGGCGGTCGTTCCCTCGAAGATAAACCCTCGAACCGTGTCCTCGCCGGTCCTGTAGCTCCCAACCAACCGCACGACGTTGTTTTGAAGATTGTCGGGTCCGTAGACGCTCGTGGCGACGGCACCCGGGTAATTAACCAGGTAGCTCGTGCCGCCCACGCCCGTAATGGCCCCCTCGTACAGGAGTCCGTTCGACCCCGACGTCCCGGCGATCAGGTACTGGCCGCTCGTATCGCCAGGGCGGATGCCCTGCCAGCCCGTGACGGGCTGGATGCCTACGTCAGCGGTGTTGTAGTAGCTGACGCTCGTCACCGGATCGCGGTGGCCGATCAGGTTGTCGTGCGACGACGCATCGATCCGGACGCCGTCTCCACGATTGCCGGCGACGGTCTTTCCGTCGGCGAGCAGACCGATGTAGTTGCCTTCCACGGTCACTCGCGAGGCGCGAAGCGTGACGCCCGCATCGCCGGCCTTCACCAGCGAAAGCGACTTGAGGACCGATCCGTCGGCACCCTTCTCGAATCGGAGACCCTTGGAACCCTGAAAGTTGACGGTCACGACCGGTGTTCCGGCAAACGAAGGAGCCGTGGAACCGTCGATGGTTACGGTGTCGGTGATCGAAGGGAGCGAGGTCCGGCCGACGCGGATCGTGCCGCTGACCTGAAAGTCAATGCTGTCGGAGCCCGGTTGCGCGTTGGACTCGAGGATTGCCCTGCGGAGGGAGCCTGCTCCCGCAGGGTTGAGGTTCGTCACCGTGAAGGTGGATAAGAGCTGGCGACTTTCCAGAACCTCAACGTCGCCCACCTTCGAATGGACGGAAGATCGACGCTTTGAGCGAACTATCTTGGCCGAAGGCAAGGGTTTGCGGCGAAACGGAGAGTGGAATGCCATGGTGAGATTATCTTTCGTGTGATTTAGGCTGCGCAACCCGAGAATTCCCGGATGTGCATGGATCGAACGTTTCGCGACATTGCTCGGGTCTCCCCGAATGCACGCTGGACTCTGGTCGAAGGTCCAAGCGCAGGGGGGAATCTGAGCTCGGAATTGCCAGATGAACGCTTGGGATCACCTTGTCCGCTCGACCGGATTGACCTTCGCAGCACTTCTCGCAGTTCAGCATAGAACGTGAAAGCAAGGGCGTCCCGGAAATTGAGAGGATGCCCCTGTTGCCTTTCTCAAAGGACGGTGGAACAGTGGGCCTCGTTGTGGTCGCTACCATAAAGCTTTACGTTCCGCTTGTGGCAATAAGCATTGATTTAATTGGCTTATTGGAATTTTGGTTTAAAAAACATAAGTGATTTAATTATTGATTTGTTGCTTGTGGTGCCAGCGGACCCCGGCTGTCCTGATGTAAACAACGCGAAGGCAAACCGTACCAGATGCCTCTTCACGTGGAGCTATTCTGCCGAGATCGGCTCCCAAGGATGCCACGCGGATTGCTCAAACCGTCGTTTCAGGAGTGTATGTTGCTCGGCCCGTTTCTCGAATGCTTGTGCTATGTCGATCCCCTCATCGATCCATTTTCAAGATTCGGCTCTGAGGGGCCTTGGATGACTTATGGGACGCTCGATGTCCTGCTGTTCACAGCTTAGAGAACAGGGACGAGGATGGTTATCACACGCCAGACACCCCGACTGGATCCGACTCCGATGATATTCGTGTATCCGCTGACAAGGCCGCTCGATCGCCGGTCTGTATCACGGCTCGCCCTGCTTTGTTCCTCGGCGCGGTTCTCGCCCGCTGTCGCCGGCAAGAGGGCCGACTGCATCGCCGTCCCACTCGCGATGAAGGCGGTCAAGCCACTGGTCGCCGACTCCAAATCTCCCGGAAAGTGCAACTGACAGGAATGCGCTGAAGAAAAAATCATGGAACGATTCCGGCGCCCGGGGGCTTTACTGTGTGCGGTAACCGAAACCGAGCGGAGGGTCGTCAGGGGTGGGACGTATATCGGACGGAGTTTCTCGGCTGCACCTCCGCTTGCTGTTCAGCGTGGGAGCCACGGCCGGCCTGACGGACGGGCAACTGCTGGAACGGTTTGCGACCCACGGTGGCGAGGCTGCCGAACTCGCTTTCGCGGCGATCGTTGAGCGGCATGGCCCGATGGTGTTCCGCGCCTGCCGCGGCATCCTCAGGGACGATCACGAGGCCATGGACGCCTTTCAGGCCACGTTTCTCATCCTGTTGCGCAAAGGGGGGACGCTCTGGGTCAGGGACTCGCTGGGCCCTTGGCTGCATCGGGTCGCCTGCCGCGCCGCGGGACGTGCCAAGGTCAATGCGAGTCGGCGACGGGTCCACGAGCACGGGGCGGCCGAGCGGGGAAATCGCCCTGAGCAAAGCGCAATCCCGGGTGATCTCGCCGAGGCGCTCCACGAGGAGGTCGACCGGCTCCCGAACCATTACCGCGTGCCGGTCGTGCTCTGTGACATGGAGGGTCGCACCTATGAAGAGGCGGCTCGGTACTTGGGGTGCCCGGTGGGGACGGTTCGGAGCCGGCTGGCACGGGGCCGAGAGCGGTTGCGCGGCCGACTCATCCGCCGCGGCCTGGCGCCGTCGGCCGGAGCGCTCGGCCTGGCTCTCTCGGCGCGGGCCGCCACGCCAGCGATGCCGGCCCACTTGCTGGGTTCCACGATCCAACTGGCCAAGCGGATCCTGGTGGGAAGCACCACGACGGCCGGGGAGGTCTCGGCGTCGGTTCTCGAACTTGCCGCAGGAGTTAGGAGAATTATGCTGATGAGTAAACTTAAGTGCGTTTTGGTTGGCCTGCTCGCGGCCGTTGGCCTGGCGGCGATCGGGGCCGGTGTGCTGGCTCAACAGACGCCGCAGGCCGGGGACCAAGCGGTATCGAAGCCATTGCGGGTTGCCGAAGGGGATCGACCCTGGATCAGGACCTTGCCGAACGGTGCGACCATTGAGGTCATCGGGGTCTCGACCCATCCGTCGGGTCCCCAAACCTGGTGGGGGCCGGAGGGATCGCCGCTAGCCCAGCCGCTGTGCGATCCGTCGGCCACGGACTTAGCAAAAGCTGGGACTTCGATCTTCGGGGGGAAATCGATCTACCGGGCGGTCGTGGTCCGCGTGTCGAACTTGCCCCCGGACTCCAAGCACGGCTTGTGGATGCGCCAGAGCCGAGGCTGGTACGAGCCCGCGACGCGGGACGGCAAGATTGTGCCGGGCCTGAGCGTCGTGATCAGCGAGCATCCCAAGGATCTGGCGGCCTCTGCACTCCACTTTGAGGTGGCCACCGGCCCCTGGCAGGTCGTGGAAGCCTGGGACGGCCGCAACCCGGGAACCCGCCCTGCTCATGGAAGCGTCCCGAACTCCCTCTGGGGAAGGGCCATCGCCACCAAGAAGGGGACAACCCTGACGGTCACGCATGACATCGAGGGCACCGCGGTCCGGCTCGTCGCCGTCGATCGCAAGGGGGAAGAGCATCCGTCCCCTGAGCGAGGAGGGAGCAGGTTGAAAGGGTTTACGCAGTTGGAGGGCGAATTCGACTTGAGCCCGGAGGAGATCCAGGAGTATCGGCTTCAGCAACGGCACTTCGAGCAGATCGATATCCCGAATATTGCCCTCGAACCCACCACGACCGAGTAACCGCTTGCGGTTTAGGAGGAAAGAGGGCAAAGCCGCGAGTCGCCGTCGCACGGATCTGGCTTGTCAGATTCCCAGGCTCACGTCGAGAATTCGCGGCATTCCCTTGGGGCTATCATGATATGGGTGCAAGCTTCAGATAGGCATTTTTCTTCCGTTTGAAAACGGTATAGACGCCGATGCAGATCAATCCGATCCCGAATTGAATGGCAGTGGCAGGCTCCGGCACAGTGGTCACAGGATCTGTTGGATCCGTGGGAACGGTTGTGCCGGGGTTTGTCCCCGGGTCCGTCGGAGGAACGTAAGGCTCGGGCGGCTGAGTCGGCGGTGTCACCGGGGGAGTCGTCGGAGGCACCAACGTCTCGGGTGATACACTGGGTGGTTCTGAAGGAATGTGGATTGGATTATTCGCGCAGTGTTCACGAGCGTTGGCGTCTCGCTCCAGCAGCTTCCCCAGGAACGGGTGATAGTGGGTGAACCGCTGAGGATTGATCGCGTAGCGGACGCGAAGTTCGTTATAGAACTTCCCCCCTGGCAGCATTCCGATGCACTTGGCGTCTGTGAGCAACGGGGCAAGCGTGGGATGGTAAGACGTGAATCGGCTAGAATTCAGTTCCATCCGACCCGCAAGCATCTGCCAGCGAGGCGTAGGAGGAGCATGCCCCGTCTGCGAATAATAATTGAGGGCATACCGCGAAACCACCAGTCCCATTGCTTCAGCTCCTGTGCCACTCCGTGACGTCACACTTGCAAATTGTAGTGTGATACAATGCTGCCTACTATGCTGCGTTGAAAAAAAACGACCAATGTGTTCGTTGCCGTAACCCTCTTGGCAATAAAGCCCTTGACGAGATTTTGGTCAGGCTTCTCACGTGGCAAGGTGGGAAAAAAGTCTACATGCGATCGGACTTTCTCACGAAAATGCGATAATTCTTCCTGCCCCATTCCTTGATCGCACGCTGCCTGTGTTGCCCCGTCCCCCTATATGCCCGTACGGCGGACACGATCGGTCCGACTACGCTTCGGAATCCCTTTTGGTTCCACCCGGGCGGTGGAGTCAACTTGCGGCCAAGATCGGTGTGACGACAAGTCCCGATACGCTGTTCCGGTGCGTCAAGTTGGCCAATGTTGCGTCGCCGTTACTTGCGAGTCGTTGGGAGTACGTGATAACGGTTTGGGCGTGACTCAAATCGTGAGTCGATGAGTGAAATAAGTGGGTGGTTTATTGTCAACATCGATCGTGAGTCGTTTTGTTCGCGTATTGACTTGGTTGGGCCACGTTCCGGCTGATTTCGCCGGACGGGCATCAAGTGCACGACGAGGGCCGCTGCGTTCATCGGTCGGATTTGCCGGACTCGCCGATGTGGGTGATCCATGCCTGGGCCTGCTCGATGAGGCGGAGGTGCGTTGCCGGGACGCCGCCCTCTTCCGGGCCCTTAGCTTGGAACTCGACCTGGAGCGAACGCGGCCGGGGCTGGGTGGAGAGCAATGATTGCTTGCGATGGGTCCACTTGAGCTGTGGGGCGAGACCATGCTGGAGAATCTGCTCGCGCGTTGTCGTTCCTGTCTCTCTCATGGGTCCTGTTGTTGGCGAGATCGGACGTGCTGTGGCAAGGCAGACTGCTGCGTTTGCCCGTCGTCCCCGACCGGGCTTGGAGATTGCGGAGTGCCCCGAACCTGAGATTGCGGTCTCAAGGGAATCTCGGGCACCTGGCTGATCCCCGCTCTTTCCCCTCATCGACTCGCGTCATAGTATGGGGCGCACAGCCGTTGCGCTGCCTTCGCTCGATTTATGCAAAGTGGATTCCGCCCAGGAGATGCGACTCTGATGACTTGCTCCGACTCTCCCCGTCCGCGACGCACTTTGCGCTCGCTGCTGCTCTTGCCAGTGCTCGGTTTCTCACTGATGCTTCCCCGGCCTGTCGTGTCTGTGGTGCAAGCCCAGGCCGTCGAGAGCAAACTCGCGGAATTCAAGCCGGGTCTCGCTGTCAAGGAGCCGGCCGCTCAGCAGGTCTACCAGCGCGGTGAGAACGACCACGCTGATATTCCGATCGTCTTTAGCGAAGACGTCTCCGCTGATGCGAATGTCAGCGTCATGATCTACGGGCCGAACGGTCCCCTGCCGACATCGGTTTACCGCGACGGCAAACTCGTGAACGTTCCGATTGGGGGGCCGTACCGGCTCGACGTCTCGGTCTCTTCGAAGATCGAGCGGCAGGGTGATCAACCGGTCGTCAGGAGCGGCCGAAGGTTCTCGATCAGTCCTGTCTTCGTCGGTGACCTCTGGGTTTTGGCCGGCCAGTCGAACATGGAAGGGGTCGGCAACCTGACCGACGTGACCCCTCCCTCGGACCGCGTCGCGGCCTTGGGCATGGACGGCAAATGGGTCAAGGCTGAGGAACCGCTGCACTGGCTGGTCGACTCGCCCGACCCGGTCCATTCAGGCAACCCGGACGACCGTGAGGCCCGTTCCAAGGCCGCGCACCGTGACCGGACCAAGGGGGCCGGCCTCGGTCTTCCGTTCGGCGTTGCCATGGCCGCCGCGACCAACGTGCCGGTCGGCCTGGTCGTCTGCGCCCACGGGGGCACGAGCATGGAGCAGTGGGACCCGGCCAGGAAAGGCGAAGGGGGGAACAGCCTTTACGGCTCGATGATCCGTCAGATCAAGCTCGCTGGCGGAAAGGTCCGCGGCATCCTCTGGTATCAAGGGGAAAGCGACGCCATGCAGCCGGCCGCCGCCAAGTTCGCCGAGAACTTCACCAAATTCATCGGGGCCGTCCGCGCGGATCTCGACCAGCCCGAACTCCCGTTCTACTACGTCCAGATCGGCCGGTTCGTCGCCGCGGTCGACCCTCAAGGGTGGCACGTCGTGCGGGACGCCCAGCGCTTGATCGCCGACAAAGTTCCCAACACGGCGGTTGTCACCGCGATCGACCTGGAACTCGATGACCTGATCCACGTCGGGACGCACGGCCTGAAGCGGCTCGGCCGCCGTCTGGCTCGGATCGCCCAGCGCGAGCTCTTCGGACAGACCGGGGGGACCACCCCCACGCTCGATCACGTCAGCAAGCGAGCCAACAACACCCTCGTTCTCAAGTTCAAAGGGGTCAATCGACCGGTCGGTGGTCCTCAGCCGATGGATCCGTCCCGCTCTGAGGCCGTGGCCATCTCCCCTTCCTCTGTCCGAACGCCGGCCGAAGGCCTCCGACCCGCGCGGCATATTGGTGGGTTCTCGATCCGCAAGGACGACGGGACCGAAATCCCCTTGATCTTCGATGCGGCCGTCGGGCCGTTGAAGGACACCGTCATTCTCCAACTCTCAGGCGCGATCCCCGAGGGGGCCAAACTCTGGTACGGCTACGGGCTCGATCCCTATTGCAACCTTATCGATGCCTTGGACATGGCTGTGCCTGCTTTCGGCCCGATTTCACTCGACGAGTTGAAGTAGACGAATTGCTGACGCATGCTGATTTGAAATGTGCTGCCAACAAGGAGATCACGCCATGCCTCGTCTTCTGATCACGCTGGCGGCCCTGGCCGCCGTCATCACGGCTCCCGCGGTGACCCCCGCGGCTGAGCCCATCAAGGTCTTGATCATCACGGGAGACAACATCAAAGGCCACGATTGGCCCGGTACGACGCAGACGCTCAAGGACTTACTCTCGGAGGGGGGGGCGATTCAAGGTCGACGCGACGTCGGCTCCGAGCAAGGATCTCACCGACGAGAACCTCGCCAAGTACGACGTGCTCCTGCTCAACTACAAGGAGACGCCGGAGGGGAGTGAAGAGTCGCGCTGGTCGGACGCCAACAAGGCGGCGTTTCTCAAGGCGGTCAAGGAGGGGGGCAAGGGGCTGGTCGTCCATCACTTCGCCTCGGCGGCGTTCACTAACCCCAACTGGAAAGAGTATGAGCAGGCAATTGCGGGTGGTTGGCGGACCCAGGGGTATCACGGCCCCAAGCATGAGTTTCCCGTCAAGAAGACCGGGGTCAAGCACCCGGTCAGCGACGGCGCTCCGGTGAAGTTCGACCATGTCAGCGACGAGCTTTACTCCGCCTCGTTGCGGACCCGCGGGAGCCTTGTGCTCGCCACCGCTTATTGCGACCCGACCAAGCCTCAAGGGACCGGGATCGACGAGGCGGTGATCTGGGTGAACCAGTACGGCAAGGGCCGTGTCTTCAATAATGTGCTGGGGCACGACACCGTGGCGATGTCGGACAAGAATTACCAGCAGTGGATGCGGCGAGGGGTCGAGTGGGCGGCCACGGGCCAGGTGGACGCTTCCTCGAAGTGAGTTGAAGTCGTCAACTCTTCTCGGCGCTCGTCGTTCCTCAGGGAAAACGATGCTCCCCTCGGGCCAGCGCGATTACAGTTCGATCCGCCTGACCCGGCACGCCCTCGAACGGTTCCACGAGCGGTTCGGGGGCGATGCGGTCGATTCCGAGTCGGCGCTGCGCGCGGCACTCAGCCGGACGCGCCGACTCGGTCGGAACGCAGACAATGGGGCTGTCGCAGTCCTGGCCGTTTACCGCGGGCGTGCCCTGGTCGCCATCCTCCAGGACGTCTCTTGCCTGACCATCTTGACCTGGCCTCAGTTCGTCCCCCGGCTGAGTGAATTCGGCCGCACCCGAGTCCCTCGCAAGTGGGGCCGCCTCCTCCGTCGGCTGGTCGATCCTGACCTCGACCTCGATCCTGAAGGGCCGATCTGATCAGTGGGTCGTCGCTCAGGGCGTTGTCGACCGGGTGACGATGAGCCGGCCGGTTTGCGCTTGCATTGGTGTTTCAGGAGATTGCTTGTCATTGTCGTGCCGGGGGAGATTCGCCCGATACACGATGGGATGCCGGGGGTCGCGGGTCCCGCTTGGCTGGATCGAGGGCGCTAGCCCTGACCTGGAGTTGTTGCTTGGCACGCTCTCGGCAGGAGGCCGAGTGTACTTGCCCGGCTCGATCGTTTTCGGAGTCGGGCTGTTCTGGTCCGACGTGACGTAGGTGAAGAACGGGTACAAGGCTGTGGTCAGGTAGGGATAAGGAATCGGCGAAGGTTCGAAGCCGTAGCCGTATGGTACGCCATAGGCGTAGTCATAGCCGTAGGGCACACCGAAACCAGAGGGCGACCCATAGCCGATCCACGGGTTGCCCCAGGAATAGACGCTGAATCGCTCGAAGGAATAGCCCCCTTCCAGGGAGGAACCCCCTCCAAAATATCCTGCACCGCGGAATGAGACCTGGGCGTGAGCCGGCGCCGAGTTCAGCAGGACAACGGCCGCAAATGCCCCCACCTTCGCAAGTGTCCGCAATCTACGCACCATGTCGTCCGCTCCCTCTTCTGGCCGGTTTGGGTGGATCACCCACCAGAGCGCTCCCTTGGCTCTTGCCGGCCTCTTGATGCCTGATCGTTAGTATTGTATACGCCAGGCTTGGGTGTGTGAATGAGTTGGGCGGCCAAATCAATAGGCAGATTTTTGGTCACGACATTTTTGGGTTTATCGAATCGATCGTGACGCCAACCCTCAGCTCTTGTGAGGAAGCGATTGGCTTGGAGTGGGTTTCGGGTTCAACGATTCCACAGTCCCGTTCCTTGTTGGCTCTGAACGTATGATGAGTGATCGAGGAGGTCAACCTGGTTGTCTGCTTGTTCGTCGCGATGGAGTCGCTTTCGGGTGGCTTCTCGTCGCCGGCCGGTCCAGGATGCCTGGCTTTACCATTGCGGAAGCGACAGAATTTGATTTAAGCTTTTCCTCGCTACCGAACGATGTATAATGATAAAGCGTTATTGGCCGAGATTGAGGCCTTGAGGGCACGGGACGGAATGCTTTTCGCTCAGTTGACGTATGCCATCACCCTGGTCGTCTCCACTTTCTTCGGGCCGCTCAGCGGTCCCGGTGAGGGGAAGGCTTGCGTGTTGGCTGCGTTGCGGCCGGCCTATACCCAGCCGGCTCGGGATCACGTCGCAATGCGAACGGACGTGCTTCTTGACACCAAGCACGCCTCCCTGCTCGACGACGAAATCGAAGTTCCGGACGCCCCGGAAGATCGGGTCCCCGACGACCACGGGCAAGCGTTCAGTCCGGATACTCGCGGCTTCCATCTCATCGCTTTTCACACCATCACGACCGGCGGATTCTCCGTCCAGACGCCGAACTCCTCGCGTGTCCACGAACGCCCCTCGGACTGGCACGGACGGCAGCACTTCTTGAGCCTCTGCCGCCTTCGCTGTTGAGCGACCGCCTTCTCCCTTTCGGTCGAGCAGGGCGGGTTGGTCCAAGCATGTCCAAGGCTTCATTGCGTTCGCTTTGAATGCCGGATTGCGCTCGGACTGCTTGACCTGGAGATCGGATCGGTTGGGCTGGCATCCCGGACCGGGGTGGACGTTCTCCCGCTCGCGCCTGTCGCGTGGCGCTACGCCCTCCTCTCATGGGTTGTCCTCCCCCTAGGCTGTTGCCTGACGAACGGTTGAACCTGTCCTTTGGCGATGAGCCGAGGCTGGAACCGTTGCGCGAAATCCCCTCGTCGATGCGTTTGTTCTTCATATAAAAGGCGCTAACCGGTCGGTATCCGATCGAGGAAGTCCGTCGATGGTCCGTGCGATCATTTCGTGGAGCTTGCACAATCGTCTCATCGTGCTGCTTGGCACGGTTCTGTTGATCGCGGTGGGGGTCTATTCGGCCACGAACCTCAACGTCGAGGCCTATCCCGACCCGACCCCGCCCTTGGTCGAGGTCATCACGCAGAATCAAGGCTGGAGCCCCGAGGAGATGGAGCGGCTGATCGGCATCCCGCTGGAAACGGCGCTTAACGGGATGCCGGGGCTGGAATTTCTGCGGAGCACTTCCGTTGCCGGCCTGAACGATATCAAATGTCAGTTCGCCTATGGAACTGACTACTGGGCCGCGCGCCAGGAGGTCATCAACCGGATCGGGTCCGTGGAACTCCCGGGAGGGGTGAAGCCGGAGCTTTCTCCCTGGAGTCCGACCGGGGAAATCGTCCGCTATGTCCTGGAAGGGCCCGGCTATACGCTCAACCAACTCAAGGCCGTGCAGGACTGGGTCCTCACCCGATCCTTGAAGCAGGTCCCCGGGGTCATTGATGTGACCGGTTTCGGAGGGACCGTCAAGCAGTATCAGGTCCTGCTCGACACTCGACTCCTGAAGCAGTATGGCGTGACGTTGCAGCAGGTTGAGGAGGCGATCAAGAACTCCAACGCCAACGTCGGTGGGGACACCCTTGCGCTGGGAACCCAGGCGCACAATGTCCGGATCACCGGGCTGTTGGGGAGCGGAGTCGATCCGCTCGACCCGGCCAAGGTGGAACGGGCGGCGGCGATCGAGAGCGAGAAGCTCGACGACATCCGGCGGGTCGTCGTCGCCACAGCGGATGACGGCACGCCCATCTACGTCCGGCAAGTCGCCCAGGTCATCGTCGGCAATCAGCCGCGACTCGGGCTCGTCGGCCGCGACGATGAAAACGACGTCGTGGAAGGGATCGTCATGATGCGCAAGTACGAGAAGTCCCTCCCGACGGCCGAGGCGGTCGAGGCCAAGTTGAAGGAGATCGAACACGAGAAGCTTCTCCCCAAGGGGATGTCGGTCCGGATCTTCAACCAGCGGACCGAACTGGTCCATGTCACGACCCATAACGTGATTCACAACCTGGTCGTCGGGGTCGTCCTGGTCGTTGGGATCCTCTTCGTCTTCCTGGGCAACTTGACCAGCGCTGCGATTGTGGCCTTGATGATCCCGTTGGCCTTGTTGTTCGCGGTAACGGTCCTGTATGCGCAGGGGAAGTCGGCGAACCTCCTGTCGATCGGCGCGGTCGATTTCGGGATCATCGTCGATAGCTCGGTCATCATCGTTGAAAACGTCTATCGCCATCTGAGTGAACCGGAGACGGGGCCTCCGCGACCGCTGATCGAGCGGATCGCCGAGGCGTCGCACGAGATCGAGCGGGCCTTGTTCTTCTCGACGACGATCATCGTCTGTGCCTTCATCCCGTTGTTCTCGATGACGGGGCCGGAAGGGGCGCTGTTCGGCCCGATGGCGAACACATATGCTTTCTCGATTTGCGGTGCCCTGTTGCTGGCTGTCACGCTCGTGCCGGTCCTCTGCTCGCTCTTATTCCACTCCGGGATGAAGGAATCCGAGACCGTCGTCGACCGCGTGATGAAGCGTCGCTACCTCAAGACCCTCGACCGGGTTTTGCGCTATCGCTACCTCACGCTGACCGCGATGGGAGGGATCGTTGTCTTTACCGCCTGCCTGATCCCGAGCCTCGGCGGGGAGTTCATGCCTCAGCTTGAGGAGGGGAACCTCTGGATTCGCGCTTTGATGCCTCGGACGACCTCGTTGGAGGAGGCTGCTCGGATGGCGCCGCGGATTCGTGAGGTTGTGGCGAGCATCCCCGAAGCTCGAGGAGTCATGTCGCAGGTCGGCCGCCCTGACGACGGTACGGACATCACCAGCTACTACAACATGGAGTTCAACGTCCCGCTCAAGCCGATGGAGGAATGGCGACAGCGGACCCGGACCGTGCTGGGCTACCCGGTGCGGTTCGCCTGGAACGGTCGCGATATCCTGGCACGCACGATCACCCGCGACGAAATTCAAGATGAGCTGATGGAACGGTTCAAGGAGGACTTCCCAGCCTTGAATTTCAACTTCTCGCAATTGATCCGCGACAACGTCGAAGAGGCGCTCTCGGGGGTCAAGGGGGCGAATTCGGTCAAACTCTTCGGTTCCGACCTGGATGTTCTGGAAGAGGTCGGCGAGAAGGTTGTCCAGGTGTTACGGACGGTGCCCGGGATCGATAACGTGGGGCTCTTCCACGTCATCGGCCAGCCCAACCTGGAGATCCAGGTCGACCGCGAGGCGTGTGCCCGTTACGGGATCAACGTGGCCGACGTCGAGGCGGCCGGCCAGGTCGCCATCGGCGGGCGTTCGTTCTCCGAGATGGTCGAAGGCGAGAAGCTCTACGACATCGTCCTGCGTCTGCCGCGCGACCTTCGGGATGACCCCGGGAATATCGCCCACATCCCGATCGACATCCCCGGGACCGACCAAAGACCGGCGACGCGCATCCCGATGTCGCACGTCAGCAAGATCCTTCCCCACAAGCCGGGCGCCTCGTACATCTACCGGGAGAACAACCGCCGCTTCGTTCCCATCAAGTTCGGAGTGCGGGGCCGCGACCTCGCCTCGGCCATTGCCGAGGCTCAGGAGAAGCTCGCCGACCCCACCTCGGGCGTGAAACTGCCGGAGGGTTACCGGGTCGAATGGTCGGGGGAATTCGCCCAGATGGAACAGGCGAATCGGCGGTTGATGCTGATCGTCCCCCTCTCGATTGTCCTGATCCTCGGCTTGCTCTACATGACCTTCAACTCGACGAAGGACGCGCTCCTCGTCATGTGCAACGTGCTGGAAGCCGCGATCGGGGGCATCCTGGCACTCTGGATTACCGGGACACCATTTAGTATCTCGGCGGCGGTCGGCTTCATCTCGATCTTCGGCGTCGCCGTTCAAGACGGTGTTCTGCTGATCTCTTATTTCAATCAGATGCGGGCCGGGGGCCTGTCGGTCCGCGAGTCGATCATGCGGGGGGCCGAATTGCGTGTCCGCCCCGTGGTCATGACCTCACTGACGGCCGCGCTCGGCCTGCTGCCGGCCGCCCTGGCCACCTCGATCGGGTCACAGGCGCAGAAGCCCTTGGCGATCGTGGTGGTCGGCGGAATGCTCTGCACCCTCTTTCTGACGCGCTACCTGATGCCGGTACTCTATAGCTTTTTCCCCGCCCCCCGCGGTCGGGCATCTGAGATGGAAGGGACCTCATGACGTCGCCCAATTTACCGACTCACACGCCCCCTGAACCGGCCCCCGCGACGGGGGCCCAAGGCCGGGGCCCGTCCAAGACGCGGAATGCGGCGCTCGTCGCCATGTTCCTGGCGGGGGCCGGAATCCTCGCCTACCTCGGCTGGAGCCGTCCCGCGCAGCTTCGCAACCTGTGGGCGTCGTTGACGCGTCCCCTGTCCCCCGCGCTCATGGCGGCGGACACGGGCCCTCGTCCGCCTGCCGACCGCCCCCCCTGGGACGGCCTCGTCACTCTGAAAGAACGCGGCCGCGCGTCGATGGGCATCGAGACCACGAACGTGGCGCCGCAGACCGACCCCATCCGCCTCGAGTTGCTTGGCACCTCTGAATACGACTCCGAGACGCTGAGCCAGATCCGTTTCATGTTCAAGGGCCGCGTCGACAAGGTTTATAAGACGGTCGGCCAGACTGTCAAGAAGGGCGACCCGCTGATCGACCTCTACAGCACGGAGTTGGCCGAAACCAAGAGTGCTTATGAGATTAAGCGGATTCAATGGACCTACGACAAGAATTTGCTCGATGCACGCAAGCTGCTTGTCCAAGGGCAGTCGATTGCCCAGCAACTCTTCGCCGAGACGCAGAACAGCGAGATGAAGAGCCGGCGGGAATACGAAGTCGCCCGTGACAACCTCCTCGTCTACGGCCTCTCTGAGGCGGAAGTCGAGGAGGTGAAGGGGCAGGTCGGTTCCCAGAAGGCGCGAATGACCCTCCGTTCGCCGGCCGACGGCATCATCATCACCCGCGATGTCGTCGTGGGTAACCTCTATGACGAGGACGACACCCTGTTGGTCATCGCGCCCCTCGACCACCTCTGGGTCTGGGGCAACGTTTTCGAGAGCGACATCGACCTGGTGCACTTGGGGCAGTCCTGGGAGGTCCACTTCCCCTTCCTGAACCACAAGCTTGTCGGGAAGGTCGAGTACATCTCAAACCGTGTCGACCCGGGCACGCACGCTGTCCGGATCCGGACCTCCGTCCCCAACCCGGAAGGTCGGCTCAAGGCCGACATGCTCGTGAGGGGTTTGTTGGACGTTCCCCCGGTGGCAGGGTGGACCGTAATCCCTAGAACCGCTCTAGTCGTGGCCGACCGCCAGTATTATGTCTTCGTAAAAGTGTCGGGGCAGGCCGATAAATATGAACGACGCACGGTTGGAGTCGCCCAGGAAAAGGAAGACCACGTCGTTGTCGAGACGGGGTTGCGCGCGGGTGAGGAAATCGTGAGTGTCGGGAGCCTGCTCGTTGCCCAGTTGTACGATGACCTGAAGACGGTTCAGACCGGGGCACCGATCGGCGGCGGAGCGAACGTCGACGAGCGGTGAGTGGAACTCTCAAGGTGATCCGCTCGCTGTGGGGCACGGTACTGGTCGGGCCATGCCATGGATAGGCAAAAGGAAACGTGTCGACCCGATGAACTTGCTTGCTTTCGCGCCGGACTTTTCGGAAGGCGGAACCGAGTCGCGGGTCGGTACGATCTTCATAAGGAGTAGCGAATGAAGTACCAACTGGGGCGATGGCGAGGGTGCGTCGCCAAGCTCTCGATCCTCGGTGGGCTGGTGCTGGCGGTCGGTGGACCGGACGCCCGCGCCCAAGGCCCGGCCGACGTTGAAGAACCGATCGGGCTTCCCGAAGGGCGGGCGAAGCTCGGCCCGGTGATCGGGGATGCCGGTATCTTGGAGGCTGGGAACGCTCCGGGAACGCAGGACAACCGGCCGATGAACGGCCGGCTCGGGGCGTCGGGCAGTAGGGCCCCCGTCGACGCCTTGAATCCGAGCCGGCCGGCCGGCGTCACGCCTCCGCCGCCGAGGTTCCGGCCCGAAACGCTTGAGCCAGCCACGGTCCCTCACTATGGCGAACTCGAGCTTCCGACCACCGACCGGGAGCGGCCGTCGGGATCGGGATTGACCCTGGACGCCGCGATCGACGGCCTGATCCGAAACAATCTGAACCTGACCGCCTTGCGGTTCGAGATCCCGATGGCTCAGGCCGACGCTCTGACGGCGGGCCTCCGTACCAACCCCGTCGTCTACGCCGATGCGCAGTTGGTCCCCTACGGCAAATACTCCAACTTGCGGCCGGGCGGTCCTCCACAGTACGATATCAACATTACCTATCCTCTCGATGTGACCCGCAAACGCAAGGCCCGGATGATCGTCGCCGAGAAGGCCACGCGCGTCACCCAGGCCCAGTTCCAGGATGCGATCCGGCTCCAGATCGACAACCTGTATACCGCCTACGTCGACGTTGCTGCGGCGGAGGAGACGCTCCGCTACAGTAAGGCCTATCGCGATGGGATTACCCGGCTGCTCACCCTCAACCAGGAACTGCTGAAGAGCGGCCAGGTCGTCAAGTCGACGATCGACGCTCTCCACTCCCAGGCCGAGCAGGCGCAGTTGCAGGTCCATGAGGCGACCCATGCCGTCAGCAAGACCGGCCGGACGATGGCCCGATTGCTGAACCTCTCCCGGGCCGACGGGGAGTCGATCCGAGTCGAGGAGCCGTTGCGCATCCTCGCGGAACTCCCCCACTCGGGTGAGTCCTTGGTCCAGCTCGCCATGGCCAATCGGCCCGACCTGATCGGTTACCGCATCGGCGTCGAACGGGCGGGGGCTGAGATCGGGCTGGCACACGCCAACCGGCTTTCCGACGTCTACGTGCTCGCCCAGCCGTACACGTTTCAGGACAATCGGCCGTTCGGCTTCAAGAGCCCGCACTCGTGGGCCGTCGGTGTCACCGTCCCGCTCCCGATCTATAACAGGAACCAGGGGAACATCCAGCGGGCCAAGATCAATGCCACGCAAACCCAGGTGGAACTTGGGGCCCTCGAACGAGAGATCGCCGACGAGGTTGACGAGTCGTTCCGGGAATTCCAACTGAGCCGCAACGCCCTGTTGGAACTGGAACGCGAGGTGATCCCCGCCTCGCGGCGGGTGCGCGACTCGGCGTACCGTCGGCTCCAGGGGGGAGAGTCCAGCGCCATCGAATACCTGGATGCGCAGAAGGACTACAACGAGGTCGTCCGCCAGTACCGCGACACGCTCGTCCGACACCGCCGTGCCATGCTCGACCTCAATACGGCCGTCGGCGTTCGCGTCCTGCCCTGACGGGTTACAATCTCACGAAAGAAAAGGAGTTCAATCCCCGATGGGTCACCATTCGCCCAGTTCTCGGCGCCGGCGGTACTGGCCTCCCTCTGTGATGAGGCTCGAAGACCGGGAATTGCCGACCGCTCCGACGCTCTACGGCCTTCTTCCTAGGCAGAGGCCGACCGTCCTCGTCTCGCAAAGTACAGCGAATGACTTGACGCCCCGTGGGCAAGCCAAGTTCGCGTTCCTCGGCCTGTTCAAGGGAACGTTCACCACGGGCCCTGCCCTTTTCACCGACCAGTCCAACCAGACCCTCTTCCGGGGGGTAGGGACCACCTCGGCGACATTGCACGGCGCTGTCCAGGCGGCCTTCTACACGCCGAAGGATCCGGCCGAGCCGACGACCGGGCTCGTGGGGGTCTTCGACAAGAACGTCGCGAACTCGGGGACTCAGGTCTTTCTGACCCTCACCGGCGACACCAGTTCGCTTGACCGCGCGGGCCGCCCCACCCGATTCACCTGGACGGCCGGCGATGGGGCGGGCGGGTACGGCGGGGCGACCGGCGAAGGGACGCTCGAGGTTCGCTATTCCCCGCGGCGCACCCCGCCCCAGGGGGGGACCAGCGCCGGTACGGGGTCGATCATCATCAAGGGCCAACTGATCACCGACAACGGTGTGAGCAACCTTCTCACGCTCAGCCCATGAGTCAGACCGGCCGGAATCGCCGCCAACGTCGCCCCTGTTGAGCCCGGTTCCGTGAAGTCGGCCTTGCCTTTTGCCGTGATCGGACGCCGGTCGAGCGCGCTCCCGCTCGGGCGTGCGTCTCGATCGCGGCAAAATGTTTGGAGTCCTGACACGAGACCTGCCCTGATACCCGAAAGGTGAGGCGAATTCGGTCGCCTGGCTCGGGTATTCACCTCACGCGACTGAGGCCTCTGGGATTAGATTGGGATGGTTTGTGTCGACCAAGAATATGGATTGGGAAGAAGTGAGGACGCGATGAGGGGCAGTTTTCGACGCGCGGTCTGGGGCCTGGCGATTTGCCTTCTCGTTTTGCCGTTCCGCGGGGCCGGTGGGGCCACGATCCGCGTGGCGTCGCCGATGACGCCTCCGGAATGGGCGCTTCTGGAGCGAGAACTGTTCCGAGCCAATACGGCGGCCTGCGAGGAGTTCTTTGCCCGGTACTTCGACGACCGGGGATACCTCGAATGCGTCGAGCGCTGGGGGGGCGACGACGGCCCGGACGACGCGATCGAGAACTGCAACGACTGGCCGCATCTCCACGCCCTGGGGGCCCCTGAGAAGGTCCTTCAAATGTACAAGAAGGCCTGGGAGGGGCACTTGCGGCAGTTCACCGAGGCCCGGACGAAACAGGTCCCCCTCGCGGTCGACGGCATGTACTACAAAGAATTCCCGGTGATGTTCGACTGGCAGCACAACGCGGAAGGGCTCTCCGTCTTCAACTTGCAGGGGCTTTCCGACCCTGGCGACGTGAAGTTCGGGCATCGCGTTCGCCGGTACGCCGGGTTCTACATGAACGAAGACCCCGGAGCGCCGAACTACGACTCGGAGCATCAGATCATCCGTAGCCTGTTTAACGGCAGCCGCGGTCCTTTGCTCCGTAGGGCCACGCCCAGGGACTGGGCCGGCGACCCGATCGAGGTCGAGAGCCGGTTCAAGCTCGGTCATGGCGAGCGCAGCTATGATGAGATGCTTGCCCACTTCCAGGAGTATACCGACATTGTCGGCGACCACCCGCTGAACCTGCTGGCGACGACCTTGGCATTGAATGCCTATATGCTCACCCACGAAGAGAAGTATCGACTGTGGCTGCTCGAGTATGTCGACGCCTGGGCCGGGCGGATGGAAGCCAACGGCGGCGTCATCCCCAGCAACATTGGCCTCGACGGCAAGATCGGGGGAGCGAGCGACGGCAAGTGGTACGGCGGAACTTATGGCTGGGCGTTCACCGTTCGGGTTCCCCAGACCGGCCTGATGGATCACCGCAACCGGGTCCATTGGTCGTTCATTGGCTTCATGAACGCCTATCTGCTGACTGGGAACGACCGCTATCTTGATCTCTGGCGCAAGCAGGCCGACGTCATCAATGCCCAGGGTAAGATGCTTGAGGGCAAGCTGTCGACGCCCCGCATGTACGGCGTCGACGGCTGGTACGCCTTCGAGCCGGGGCCGTATCAGCTCAACGCCCTTGAGATCTATTACCTGTCGATGAAGCCTGGCGACCGCGCCGCCACGGCCGGTGATCCCTGGCTCAAATACCTCGACGGCGAGGACTCCGGCTACCCGGTCCGCGTCTTGCGTGGCGATCTCTCGCGGATCCGTCAGCGCGTCGAAGGGATGCGCCGCGACTCCACCTCGCCCGATACCCGGCTGGCCGACGACCCGATGGAGTACAACCCGGCGAGCGTGACCGCCCTGATCCAGTTGATGCAAGGGGGGCTGCACATCACGCGACGGGCCTCGGTCTTGCATTGCCGCCTGCGCTATTTTGATCCGATCGCCCGCCGCGCCGGTGTTCCCGAAGACGTCGCCGCGCTCGTCGAAGCCATGACCGGCGACAGCGTGACGCTCTCGCTCGTCAACACCAGCCAGGTCGCGGAGCGGACTCTCGTCGTGCAGGCCGGGGCCTACGCCGAACACGAGTTCCACTCCGTCTCGGGACCTGGCGATACCGAGACCCCGATCAAGGACTCCACTTTCACTGTTCAGCTTGCGCCGGGGAGTGGGACTCAACTCAAGATCGCGATGAAGCGGTTCAAGAATCGGCCGACGTTGATCGCACCCTGGGATCGGCCATAGAGCGGTGGTCTTCTCGCGCGATCGGGGCGTCGCAGTCGATTGATCCATAAAGGCAGAATCTTTTTCTTGCGAATCGGCAAAGTTGACCTAGAGTGAAAAGTGAGGTGCGCTGCGCCTTTTGAGGATAAAAGCTGGGCAGGAGGTCCCCCCAGTCGAAAAAAAGGAGCGGTTCACCATGCGTAACCACTGGGCCCGGCGAGTTGCTGTCGGCTTGATTCTCGCCTTCCCGCTCCTCCTGAGTGTGGTCGCCTCTCCCACCCCGCTTTCCTTGGCTCGCGGACTCGAGGCGGCCTTGCCGATTTTAGCGGTTGAGACGGTGCTGGTCGGTGGCCTGCTCGTTGCCCGCCGCGAACGGCGACGGCTGTTGGTCGAGCTCGATGTCGCCAGGACGATGGCGACGCGAGCCGCCTCCCGCCCTTCGAGCCCCTTGGTCAAGACGAAGGCCCCCGCTTGGCGTTCCGTCTCCGGTTCGCCGGGCGTCTGAGAGCCGATACGTGCATCGGCAACAGCCCTCATGGGGCAATTCCTCTCAAGTAGGCATGTGAGAGAGGGCCCTCCGGCTCTTGGAGGTTGGGCGCGGCCCATCAGGTTTCCACGCATCGGGGCCGAGCGTGTTGAACACGCTCGGCCCCGATGCGTCGGATCGGTCGGCCTGGCTCAGGGCAGGGGAGTGGCGGGCAAATCCTTTGCCTCGGCGAGACGCCGCGCGACTTCGGCGGCGACGGCCGCGGTGAAGGAGTCGGTCGATTCCTCGCCTCCCAGGTCGCGGGTCCGAATGCCTTGGCGAAGCAGGTCGAGGGTGGTCGTTTTGACCGTGTGGCCAAGGTCAGTCTCGCCGAGCTGGTAGAGGAGCATCGAGAGGGCCAGGAAGATGGCCGTCGGATTGGCCAGATTCTTGCCGGCGATGTCGGGGGCGGTGCCGTGCGCGGCGTCGAACAGGGCGACACGGACAACAGCGGCGGCGTCGAACGCGAGGTTGGCGCTGGCACCGATGCCTAGCGAGCCGGCGAGTCCGCAGGCCATGTCGGAGAGGAAATCGCCGTACTCGTTCAGAACGAGCACGATTTGAAACCGGTCGGGGGTCATGATGACCTTGCCGAGGAGGGCGTCGAAGAGCTCGCTGTTGTGCGGGACCTCGGGAAACTGAGCGGCCACTTCCTTGGCGATGCTCTCGAACAGGCCGTCGGTTGCCTTCTGAATCGTGTACTTCGAGGCGCTGGTGACGCGCTTGTTGCCGGTCCGGCGGGCGAGGGTGAAGGCATAGCGGGCGGCCTCGCGGACCGGTCGCCGCTCGACGATCCGAAGGCTGACCGCGCCGTCGACGCCAATCATGCGGCCGGGGTCGTCGTACGTGCCTCCGGTGGCGATCCGGACGATATCGATGTCGAGCTCGCGACGGAAGTTGGTCGGTACGCCGGGGATCGTGTAAACCGGACGGTGGATGACCGAGAGGTCGAGCCGCCGCCGGAGGATGGCGTTGGGGCTCTCCTCGGCCGTCACCGTCGGATACTTCAAGGCCACCCGACTCGCTGTGACCGCCTCGACGGCTTTGTCGTAAATTTTGAGCCCTTGGGCCCTTCGGTTCTCCAAGGTCAGGTCGACCGGGACGAATTCAAGGCAGATCGGCAGCGCGTCGGCCAGAGTGTGAACGGCGCGTGACAGCTCCGGGCCGATCCCATCGCCCAGCAGTTCGGTGACCTGATACGTCGGACGCATGGTCGGCAAGGCCCTCATTAAAAGACTCGATCCGTGGTTGATTCCACGGACAATAGTTGCCGCGTCGCTCCCTTGGGCTGTTTAAGTCTCTGATTGTAGGGAGTTGGTCCGAAGTGCGTCAAACGCGATGCAATCATTGAGGATGGTAAAGAAGGTGTAGCCCTCGAATTCGGTGTGGCTGGCGGATTGATTGGATCCGAGAGACTTGGCAAGTTGGAAAGACGGGGGGTATATTGGGGTATGTCGCGTCAGTCGGCTCGAGGCGCATGGCCTTTTCAGTGCGTCACGTCCCATTTTATTTTTCCTAACGGCCCCTGAGCCATCCGCGCGGCGCGAAACCGGTTGAGATTTCGACTCCGCGAAAGGCAGGAGAGGTCCGATGTCCACAGCGGGGAAAGTCCTAGTCGTCCTGGTCTTACTGCTCCTGCCCGTCTGGATCATCCTGGTCTCGGCGGTTGCCACTCTGAATATGGAGTGGACCCAGGCGCTGGCCAAGCAAACGCAGCAAATCGAGACTCTTGAGGCCGATGTGGCCAAGAACCAGCGTGCCATCGCGGATTTCCAGGATAAGATCACCCTGGAGCAGTTGGCCTCTGAAGAAGAACAGACCGTCCTCCGCTCCAAACTCGCTGACGTCGAGCGTGCCAAGGCTGAGGTGATTGAGGTCCAGACCTCCGTTCAGGTTCAACTCGCGACGCTTCAGCAAGCGGTTGCCAAAGCTCAAGTGGCTCGCGTTGACCGAGACAAAGAGCAGCAGAATGAGACTGCGGGCTTGGCCGCGGCCAGGGCGTCCGTCGACGAGCTCAAGGCTGCGAATTCCGCGCTTTTGAATGAATTGACGCAACTGCGTGAGGAATTCAAGTCGCTTCTCGAGTCAAATAAGACTGTGGTTGAACGGATCATCAAGGGCAAGACGCGACAGGTCGTGCGACCTGCCTCGTTCGTTCGTTGACGTTGAATCTGCAATTGCCCAAGAATCCACGGCCCGAACTTCTTTGGAACCGGTCCGATGGCCTATTGCTGATCGCTTCAAAGGACGTGGCACCAAGTTGACGCCGAGGGGGACCTGTGGCTAGCCTGCAAGGTCCCTCATGCGCGTGGTGTTCCAGCAAAGGTCTGTTCGGGAAGGCGGCGGGATGACCGAGGGCGTTGAGCCTGGACTTGCGATCGGGCACGAGGCCCGCTCCGGTGCGATCCGCTCCAACGGTGAAGGTGTAGGATCGGACCAGCCCTGGGTTGGGATCGCGGCCAATCCAGGGTCGGGTCGAGGCCGAGGTCGTCGGCAAGTGGAGCGGCTGCAAGCCGAGCTGGAGCGGCTCGGCTTGAGCACGCGAGTCGCCTGGTCGCTGCCGGATCGAGCGGTGTTGGTGGCGGAGTCGGCGGCTGATCCGCATTGCCGTTGCCTGGTGGCGGCGGGGGGCGATGGCACGGTGGCCGCCCTGGTCAACGAACGTCCGGCCGTACCGATCACCGTCCTGCCGGCGGGGACGGAGAACCTGTTCGCCCGCCATTTCCGGCTCGACCGCAACCCTGCCCGCCTTGCCTCGATCATTGCGGCCGGCGCGGTCGCCCAACTCGACCTTGGCCTCACGGCGACGCGTCGGTTCACCTTGATGGCGGGTATCGGCTTCGATGCCGATGTCGTCGCCCGGCACCACTCGACCCGCGTTGGCCGAGCGGGTGTGGCCCGGCCTACGCACCGAGGTGCCTATGTCGAGTCGGTGCTTCGGTCGAGCCTGGAGTATCGCTTTCCCCGCTTGACGGTGTCGATCACCGACCCGGGCGCTGAGGAGACGTTGGTCGGCGCGACCGCCTTCATCTTCAACCTTCCACGCTACGCGCTGGGGCTTCCGTTCGCCCCCACGGCCCGTGGCGATGATGGTTGGCTCGACCTGGTCGTCTTTCGTAATGCCGGGCCGCTTCAGTCGTTGCGCTACTTGTGGATGGTCCTTCGAGGTATCCATCTCGATCGCGATGGAGTCGAGCACCGGCGGTTCCGCCGCGTGGTCGTGACTTCGGCCGAGACGGTTCCGGTCCAGCTCGACGGCGATCCGGGGGGATCCGTCTCGCCGGAAGGCCACCCTGATGGCGTCTGGTCGGTCGAAGTGCTCCCCAACGCGCTCGAGGTTCTTGTGCCGGACGGTGGTTGAGCTGAAAGGGGAAGACGGCCTTGGTTCGGGTCGTCATCCGGACCGGTTCGCGATAAGATCGGCCCGGACGCCGGCCGGACCGTTGCGGCACGGGTCGGAGCGGAGGGACGACCGCCGTTGCTTTGCCTCAGCCCAGGGAGGGAGTGCCGTGGCCTCATTGAACCCCGTGTCGGTCGGTCAGGTTGAGATTGGTCGGGGCCGCCCCTTGGCCCTGATCTGTGGTCCTTGCGTGATGGAGCCGAACGACCTGACCCTGGTGATCGCGCGGCGGCTGGTCGAGGTCTGCGGGGCCCTGGGGGTCCCCTTGATCTTCAAGGCGTCGTTCGACAAGGCGAACCGGACCTCGAAATCCAGCTACCGAGGCCCCGGGATCGACGACGGGCTGAAGGTCTTCGAGCGAGTCAAGGCCGAGACGGGTCTGCCGGTGACGACCGATGTTCACGAGTCGCAACAGGCCGCGCCGATTGCCAAAGTGGTGGACCTGCTGCAAATCCCCGCCTTCCTGGCGCGGCAGACCGACTTGCTGGAGGCGGCGGCGGCGACCGGCCGGCCGATCAACGTCAAGAAGGGGCAGTTCATGGCCCCCTGGGACATGAACAATGTTGTGGCCAAGATCACGTCCCAGAGTCGTTCGGGCGTGCTCCTGACCGAACGGGGGACGACATTCGGCTACGGCCGGCTGGTCAACGACTTCCGGGCGATTCCGCAGATGCAAGCGACCGGCGCTCCGGTGGTCTTCGACGCCACCCACTCGGTGCAGTTGCCAAGCGCCGGGGAAGGCGGGACCGTGACGGCGGGCGAACGCGAGATGGTGCCGTACCTGGCCAAGGCCGCCGTGGCCGCAGGGTGCGATGCCCTCTTCCTGGAGGTCCACCCCCGCCCCGACGAGGCGCTCTCGGACGGCCCGAATGCGCTCCGACTCGATGACCTGGCCGGTCTCCTGCGGACCTGCTTGCGAATTCGCGCGGCCATCTCGGTCGACGAGTAACCTGTCTTCGCCTGAAGTTCTGTTGACCTGACCGATGAAGCTTTTGGATTTCCGCCCGCCTCTTTCTCGCCGCCACGGCCGAACCGTGGCGCGCCGAGGCACGTAGTCAGGGAAAATGGCCGGTGCGACCGGTATCGGTCTCGCCGCGCCCACCGTTCTTCCGCAACAATGGAGCGATGGGACAGTCTTGAGCGAGTTCCGGATCCTCATCCCTCTCCATTGATTGTCCGTGTCATTGGTTTTATACCGGTTCAGTTCGTCGGTCGGCCACCTTGGCCTGGCCGGGCTGTCGTTCTCCGTCGAGCGACCGCTCCGCGATCGAGACTTATCGGCGGATCAGGAGTCATCCCCTTGAAGTGGCGTCTCAGTCTCCTGGCTGTCCTCACCTGCCTGGCCTCGACGTGGGCCGGATGCGATTACTCCACGACCGAGTTACCGCCTGCCGCGAACAGCAGCATTGCCACGAACACCGAGGGTGAGCAGGTTGCGTCCTCGAGCGAGTCCAGCTTCAACGACATGAAGCCGACGATTCTCGAAAGCGTGATCAGTCTGATCCAGACGGCGGCCTTGAAGCCGGGCGGCGATAATTTCAAGCTGGCCGTGCTCAAGTTGAACACCTACTTCGAGGATATTCCCCGGTCCCAATTCGCCTTGGAACCCACGGTTCGCGACTACTTGAAGGCAGCGAAACTGCCCGAGCAGGTCATGGCTGGGTTTGAGCGGACCACGTTCGAGATGCCCGACTCGCGGCACCTCGAAGACTGCATGCTCTATCACGGGATCGCCACGCGGATTGGCGGCAATGGCGACGACCTGACCCGGGTCCGCCGCGTGTTCGATTGGATGGTCCGCCAGGTCCAGCTCGCGCCGGCCGGAACGCTCGCCGCCCCGGGGCTTCCCCAGGCGCAGGTTCGCCCGTATGACATGCTCCTGCGTGGGATGGCGACCGAGGCGGACGGAGGCTGGTCCGAGCGGGGCTGGCTCTTCATGTCCCTCTGCCGGCAACTCGGGGTCGACGTTGCCCTGCTGACCTATCAGCCGAAGGATGTCGAGGTGCCGAACACCTGGATCTGTGCGGCCCTGATTGACGGCAAGCTCTATCTCTTCGATCCCCGGCTCGGCATCGAGATCCCCGGACCTGGCGGCAAGGGGGTCGCCACGCTCGATGAAGCCCTGGCCGATCCCGAGGTGCTTGGCCGGCTCAACGTTCCGGGGGCTCCGGCCTACCGTCCCTCGCACGAGTTGCTGGCGGCGAGCACGACCAAGATCGGCGCCTTGCTCGACTCGAGCCCGGGCTACTACGCACCTCGGATGCTTCTGTTGGAGAAGAGCCTGCCGGGCAAGTATCAGACGGTTCTCTACCGCGACCCGGTCGATGAGAGCAAGAAATTCACCAAGGCCCTCGGCGCTCGGGCCGGGGAGGTCACCCCTTGGCCCTTGCCGCTGATGGTCGAGACCATGCTCTTCACCAGCGGAGAGTTCGTCCAGGCGACCCAGCACGCCCTCTTCCTGTTCCGACCGGAGTTCCCCTTGCTCTACGCCCGGATTAAGCAACTCCGAGGTGAGTTGCCCGAGGCTGTGAGCGACTACATGACGTTCCGCTTTGTTGAGCGACCGCTCCTGATGGATAGGAAAACGCCAATGCCTCAGGAGGTCCAGCAAGCCCTGGACATGTACTCCACCTATTTCCTCGGGCTGGCTCATCTCGAGCAGGACGACCTCGGTAAGGACAAGAAACACCTCGAACGGGCCGAACTGTTCTTCAAAGCCACCCTCAAGGATCTCCCCGCCCCTGGTCCTCGGCAGCCTTACTACCACATGTTCCGTTGGGGGGCGCAGAGCAACCTGGGGCGTCTGAACGAGGCTCAAGGTGATTTGGAGTCGGCCGTGGCCTATTACTCCGAGGCCGATCCGACCGCCCAGCACCAAGGCAATTTGCTTCGCGCTCGCGACTTGATCCTGAACGATCCGTTCTCTCCGCTGCCGGCCCCCTTGTCGTCGGCTCCGGCGTCCACGCCGAATGCTCCGCCCGAATTCCTTAAGAGAAGCGAGGCGAATTAGGACGCCGACATTGGCGGACCCGGTGGGCTCGCCACCGAAGTCGACCCAATTCCCCTGGGATCGTGGGCGATCCGCCTACAGTCCCAGGGGGATTTCGAGAGATTCTGATCGGATTATCCGTTGTCTTTTTAGTTCGCCTTCAACAGCTCATGCTCGGAAAGCGTGACGCTTCGGACAGAGAACCCGCCCCCCGACGCGTTGCTCGTCGTGTGCGAGACCGGTAAGTCCCACGAGCCGATGCGCTGCCAGCGTTCCTGGACGGTTTCGACCCGGTCGAGACCGCCGGTGATGGCGTCCCAATGGTGAACGACATAGCTGTGCGGCAAGAACTTGCCCTCGGCGTTCTGGTCGTTGTCGAGAACGGTAATGGTCATGTGTTTCGGCCCGATGCGGCGGTTGACCACCCTGATTTGCCGATCCTTGATGCGATAGCTTGACGCGAACCGGCCCCCGTCGAAGGTCAGGAGCCGGCCGAGCGGATGGTCTTCCCGATCGTCGGCGAAGCGGAGGACCGGCTTATCCTCAGGGCCGGCGGAGTTGTCGGCCGCTTCGGCTCGGCGGTGCATGGCGAGCGACTCGAACTGCTCCTTGAGCCAAGGGCGGGCGACCGGGTCGTCAACCTTCAACTCGACCTTGCCGTCGGCCAGAAACCGGACCGTTCCGGAAAAGGGGCGGCCGTTGGATTCACCGGCCAGTTGGGCGGAGAAACCGGGGAAGTCTTTCCACTGGGCACGAGCGGCCAGGGCCTGCTCGAAGAGGGAGACGGCCTCGGGGTCGGCCTGCCGAGAGCCGAGCGGCCAGGTGAAGGCGAGTGTGGCGAATTCGCGGATCTCCTCGTAGGACTTGCCCCCAATCTCTCCCGATCGCTTGGTCGTGTCGCGTGCGTAGATCGAATAGGGGCCCGGGGCGGGGGGAGTCCAGACCGCCGTTCCGTCAGGCCCCGCAGTAGCCTCCGACTCGGTCAGGTCGGCGTCCACCGCGTGGAAGACCACGCCTGGCACGGGCTTGCCTTGCTTGAGCAGGACCAGGTGAATCTTGTCCCCCTCAAGCTTGCCCATAATCTCGAGCGGGATCTCCTCGCGTGCCGTCATCCGGTTGAGTTCGCCGGGATCGCCCGCGATCGCCTTGGGATAGTAGCGGAGCAGGAACGGGACCTCCTTGGGCCGGGCCAGAACCCCGTATTCGCATGCCCCCACGACCGACAGGGTCTCTGAGCTTGGCAAGGAAGCACGGAGCCGGTCGACCCCTTCGCGGACCTCGAGCGGCTTGAATGACCTCGGGGCCGTCTGAACCCAGAGTTTCGTACCGGCGACTTTGGTGACGAACTTCGGGTCGCCCGCCTCCGCCTGCTCGCTGAAGTAGACCTCGGCTGCCTGCCCGGCCTCGGCCGCCGGGCCAATCCGAATGAACAGGAAGTGGGCGCAAACGGTCATCACGAAGGGCAATAATGTGAGCATGAGAATGGCATCCTCATTCAGGCAGTCCCGATGCGATCATCCCAATAAGGGGGAAACTCGCGTCAGCCTACCCGTCGGGACGGCGGTGGGCAATCGTCCGTCGTCATGCCTCGATGGGGAGCGTGAGCACGAAACCGACCCCGTCCGGGCCGTTCTGTCCGAGCCGCAAATCGCCCCCCAGGGCTCGGGCGAGGCGCCTGCTGAGGGCCAGCCCCAGGCCCACGCCAGGCGCGGAATGGGCGGCGTCGTGGGCCGATTTCGAGAACGGGCGGAACAAACGTCGGATCGCTCGTTCCGGCAGGCCCGGCCCGTGGTCTCGGACCGTTACCGTGAGTTTCGCATGCGCGACCGCGAACTTCAGCTCGATGCGCCGATCCCCCGAGCTGTTGGCGTACTTTGCGGCGTTGTCGACGAGGTTCGACAGGATCTGCTCGACGAGCGAGACGTCGGTCCGGATTCGGACGTCGGGGAGGTCGTGGTCAACGACAAGCTCCATACCGCCCCGATCGGCTCGGGCGGCCAGCGCCGGCTGAATGCGAACGCTCAGGTCAGCAACGGCGAGGCGATCGCGGCGGTCGATCGACCGACCCCGCTCAATGCAGGCGAAGGACAGAACGTTCTCGACAAGGTGGCCCAGCCGCTCGGACTCGGTGCGGAGGGTCTGCAAGTAGGAGGCCTGAGTCTCAGGGTCGCTGACCATCCCCTCCGCGAGCATCTCAGTGTAGAGCTGGAAGGTCGTCAGCGGCGTTCTCAGCTCGTGGGTCACGGCCGAGACGAACGTTCCGCGCCGCTCACTCAAGGAGAGCGCCCCACCGAGTAAGAGGGCAACGGCCCCCGTGGTGAGGATCAGGCAGGCCCAGGTGATCCCGAGCGCGAGGCGAATCGGCGACCACGACGTCGGGACGTCCGCCTCAGCCGGCCGCATCACCAACCGGGCGGGTAACGCGGCGAGTCGGCGGGTCGGCGCTTGATCGTCGGCTTGCACCGGTTCAAGGGTTGCGTTCGGCACCAGGTCGACGACGCTTCCCAGCAGTTCGGCGCGAATGGCCTCCCAATTCAGCCAGCAGCCTTGGAGGAAGGTCGTTGGGCCGACACGGACCCGGCGTCCCAGGATCAGGGACTTGTCAATCCAGGCGGCCTCCATCGGGGCTTGCAAGACGGGCACCGTGGTTGCGAGCGGTGGCTCGGGTGCAACGGTCTGGGCTTTTGTTTTGTTTAGAAAGCGCATCATGTACTCGGTTGAGCTGCGCGATTGCCGGGCCTGGTCGGTCGCGGTCTGATCGGGAAACATGCTGAAAATATCTTTCGATGCGATGGAGGGGGCTGGCTCCGTCGGGCAGCACATGGCCATCGCCGGTTCGCTCACCAAGCCTCTCAAGAGGGCGAGTTGGCGGGCCGCGGCGTCCAGACGCTCGGGAGGGAGGAACCGCGACTCGGCGAGGGCGCGCATGTTGCCCTCGGGGACTTGTGGGGAGTTCAGACGGCCGTCGGGACCGAACTGAAAATGGAGGAGGATCCGTGGCGATGTGTAGGTAAGCAAGGGAGAAGCGACCAGCACGTCCCCCTTATTCACGGCCTCGAGCATGTGCGTATAAGCACGCTCGGTGGGATAGAACGAACTGTAGGTGAAATAGGGTCGCATTCCCTCTTCGGCGATGAGTGGCGCCAGCGCCGAATCCATCCGCCATAATGCGAGCTGCAAGTCTTCATCGAGGGCCGCCTGCCGTCGGATCCGCGACTCGGCGCGTTCCAACTCCAGGGCCATTGCACCCACTCGGGTCATTGCAAGAGCGGCCAGGGTGACGCAGAGGCCGTACGCGAGCCAGATCCAGCCGGGATGCTTCCTCATGGGGTCACGCCCCCGGCATGAAGCATGTAGCCAAGTCCACGCACCGTCAGGATAATCCGTGGCCGTACCGAGTCGTCGCGCAGCTTCTCGCGAAGGCGGGCCACGTGCATGTCGATCGTCCGGGTCGTGATCCCTGCTGGGTCGAGCCCCCAGACTTGAGCGAGGATCTCCTCGCGAGAGATCACCCGTTCCGTGTGGCTGGCGAGGTAGAGGAGGAGCTGATTTTCTCGCTCGGAAAGGTCGCTGCGTTCGCCATTGTCGAACCGCACCTCGCGCCGCTCCAGATCGGCCAGGCCCCCGATGAATTTGACCCGGCGGATGCCTGGCGGCCGACCGGGCGATCGCCTCAGGACGGCTTCAACCCGTGCCAGCAGTTCGCGAATACTGAATGGCTTGATGATGTAATCGTCCGATCCGGAAGACAATCCTCGCACGCGGTCATCTTCCGAGGCGCGGGCCGTCAGGACGATCACAGGCAGGGTCGGCCGGGCCAGACGGACCGCGCGGAGGATGTCCAGCCCATCGCGCCCGGGCAGAACAAGGTCGAGCAAAAGGAGGTCGCAATCGGCGTCGAGAGCCGTGCGACAGCCCACGAGACCGTCGCTCGCCTCCAATGTGGCATATCCGGCGAACGCCAGGGCGTCGATCAAGCCCCGGCGAATCGCCGGATCATCCTCGATGACCAGGACTTTCTTTGAACTCATGGGACATCTTCGACAATGATCGTTGCCGGCTGCGCCGGGTTCTGAACAGGACCCGGCGCACCCGGATTTCTACGAAAGCATGGGCTAGTGCAAAAGATGAGCTGATTTTCAGTAGAGACTGGCAAGGCTTACTCGAACCGGATGTTGGCGCGGGCCGCTTGCTCGCGGACGGCCTTGAGGATCACCGTGTCAAGCGTCTCCTCGTTTGCAGCCGCCTGCTTCTTCCGCTCGGCGGCCAGGAACGCCTCACGCTCCCTGTGGAGGGAGAGGATGCGTTTTTGTACCGTCTCACGCTGGGCGCACTTGTCGTTGACGCAGGCCAGACGCTCGGCTTTGCTGAGCTTGCGAAGATCCTCCGGTAGGTCGTCGTCTTTCAGGTCGTCGAGCTTGCACTTGCCGGTCTTGATTGCATCGATCAGGTCCCATGTGTCGTTGCAGTAGACATTCAAGGAACTCTTCGAGACCGCGCGCGAGGCAAGGACGCTGGGGGACACCGTGCTTGCATTGGCATCCTGCGCCGCCTGTCGCGATTGACCCTCGCGACCCATTCTACCATAAGGGATGTAGGTCTTGTTCAAGTCGAAGCCCAGTCGCGCGATCTCACCGTCCTGCGGGCAGGGGATTGTCACGACCTTGTGGTTGTGGTCGATGCTCATGTACCGGCCGTCGGCCAGCACGGCCCCGGCGCTCCAGCCTGTCTGTTCGCCCTCCGAATTCGGGCCGCAGAAGATCGTGTTAACGATGATCCCCTTCTTGATCGCTCCGCGGCAGGCCCCGTGGTAGTCCACAGAACCTTGGGTGAACGGCTCGTTGCCCGCGATGAAGATTGCCTTGTAGACGTCGTCCGACCGACTCCAGGTGAGCTGGCCGGTGGCGTCGCGGATGACCTGCCCGCAGAACTCGCTTCCCCCTCGGGTCTTCAAGGCGAACAGCTTCTCCGAGACCATGTCGAGGTCGTCGGTCAGGGGCACGACCATGCGGACGAAGCCTTCCTGAGCCGGCAGGTTATCGTTGCCGTACTCGTAGAGCGCAACCTCGATCGAGGCGGGCCGCCCATCGCGCTTCGCGTGGATGAACTCATTGACAACACTCCAGAGCTGACTCTTCGCCTGGTCGATTAGGCCGTCCATGCTGTTGCTCGTGTCGAGCAGGAGGGCGATCTGGACCGCCGGCCCCTTCGCCTCCGCGACTCCGAGGAGACCGAGCCAGCCGGATACCGCAAATGCTGCGATTGTCAGGATGCGCTTCATGGGTCATCTCTCCCTTTGGGCTGAGGTTTGTCCTATGACATTGCAGGTTCATTCAGACGTGAGTGGGATGATTGGTCATTGCGGGTTCAGCTTGACCTTTCGTGTGGCCAGGAGTTTCTCGATCCGCAGCAAGAGCGCGCTGTCTTCGAGACTTCCATCCTGGACCGCGGCAATGAGGGCCGTATCCAGGCGGGGGTCGTTCAGCGCGACCAACGATTCCAGGGCTGTCCCGCGTACGGCTTGCGAAGCGTCAGGGTCGGCCACGAGCGCGGCGAGCCGGTCACGGACTTCGTTGGAGCGGGCCTCGGGCCCGGCCAGAAGCTTGCCGGCGGCGCGGGCGGCTGCGATGACCACCGGGTCGTTCCGGGACCCGAGGCCGTCGAGGACGAGCGGAAGTGCCTTGATGATTTGCAGGTCGCCCAGCGCGATCAGGGCAGGGGCCGTCAACGGGTTCTTCCGCCCCGCCAGCTCCAATAGCTGAGGCGCGATGTCGGCCTGACCGAGCCGGCCGAGCGCCCGGATTGCGGCGGCATTCCAGCCGAGGTCGTGGCTGCTTTCCCAGATTTTCCTCAACTCGGGGACGGCCTTTGGCTCTTGGATCGCGGCCAGCGCCTCGACGGCCGCGTCCTGGAGCTCTGGTGCCGACATATGCTCGATCGCGTACGGATAGCCTTCACGGAAGCCGTGTCGGCCGAGGAATTCCGCCAGTTGAAGCTTGCGGAGCAGGTTTGCCTCCTCCTTCAGATGGGGCGAGAGCAGGCTTGCCGCTTCGTTCGTGTCGATCCGCCTCAACGCTTCACTCGCTTGCCAGCGGACGTCGCCAAACTGCGGGTTGAGCAGGCCGCTCAGGGCAAGGTTGAGGCGTGGGTCGGCCACCTTGACGCAGGCCGTGGCGAAGGCGAGTTGTTCGCCGTAGTTCTCGAGCCGAGCCGAGGCTTCGACAAGCGCCGGAGCGGCCATGTCACGTGGCAGTTCACCGAGAAGAGCAAGCTCGTCCGTGATTCCAAGTCCCGCGTCCGACTTACTCATAAGTCGCTTCACAAGGCGGCGAGCAGCCTCCTGGGGGGCGAGCACACCCAATGCCTGGCCCGCGGCTGTCTGGATTTCGGCGGGAGCGTCAAGTGGCAGTTGATCGAGGTATGCTTCGATCGCGTCACTCTGGTCGGTGCGGCCACTCCGGCCGATGGCCCGAAGCCGCGCCCCGTGTTCGGCGAACGTCGCTGCCGCGCGGTCGGCTCGGAGCCACTCAAGGGCCGGCTCGACGCGACGGGCCGATTCACCTGCCGCACCCAGCGCATCGAACGCGGCGACGCGCACGCTCAGGTCAGGGCCGGTGGCGGCGAGCGCGGCGACGATGGTCTTTACCGCCCGCTCGCGCAACTCGCCCTGCTGGAGATAGTCGGCCTCAAGCAGCGCGGCCAGTGTCTTGATCGTGACCTCGCGGATCTCGGGGGAGGGATCGTCCAGGAACCGCGAGGCGATCACCAGGGCATTGGGCGTCTGCGCTCCGATCAGGGCCCGACGGCGCAAGGAGAGGAGCAGGGGGGCGGCATCCCGATCCTTGGCCTTGCCGAGGGCGCTGAGTAGTGTTGCCACCTTGGCTGCGCGATCTTGTTTCTGGGTTACGGTGATCAGGGCCTCGACGGCGGCAAGCAGAGGGTCGGCCTGGTCGCGAAGCCGCGGAATCGACTGCTCGAGCGAAACGGCCCTGTTGCAGTTGAAGTATCCCGGCCCTTGGCGTCCCAGCAGGAGGAGCAGTAATTGCCCAGGTTCGAGCCGCTCGGCCCCGCCGGCGAACTGCTGGATTCCCAGATCCTGGCCGGTGAGCAGCAGCGAGTCGCGGGCGAAGATTCCCTTGATCGTGCGAACCGGTTCGAACCGGAATTGCTGGGTGACGACCTCGGTCTTGCCGCCGTATACAAGCTTGGACTCGGTCATGTCCACCAGCCTCACGACCAGGATCAACTCGGCCTGCATGATCGGGGCCTCGAGGTCGAGGATCCCTTGCTTGGCGGGACGACGGGTCGGTGCCGCCCCCCGGTTTGTGGTCGGGGCGGCGGTTGTGGACTTGGGCTCTTCTTTGGGAGGAGCGGGGTCCTGAACCGCGAATCCGCGGTTCGCAGCCGCCGTCATGAGAATCATGATGGTCGAGACAAAGGCGATGAGCGTGGCGATCCACGGGACCTTTGACTTGGTCTTGGCCAACATGGCGATTTCCTTGAATTAGAATTCGAGAATGCGTGCGTCAGCCCGCCTGACCGTGCCACGGCCTCTCGTGCTATACGATGCCCGCTGCTATGTGACGGGGATCGTGCTTTCGTAGGTATCCTACGGGCAATGGGCCGATTCGTGTGTCACAGCTCTGTAACATCACGTTACGAAGAGGCCGTCCCGCGGGCTGGACGCCCTGCTCGATTGCTTCAGCATGGATCGCGCCCACTGGAGCATGGATAAGTACCGTAAGGCCGTTCCGAATCAGCAGATTTCTTGGAGCCCCGAAGGGGCGGACGTCAATAGCCAGGGGCGCAAGCCCTTATCCTTACCAAGAACATTCGTACAGAATCCAGAGTTTCCCCCTGCTTTTTTCGGGCAATCTGGCATAGTCAATGCTTCTCTTGACCCACCCGTCGGTCTGACGGCCCGGGGCAAGGTACCCTGGCTTGCTCGGATGCTCATCATGAGTCCCACACTGACCGACCCTGAGGCTTGGGCCCAAGCCAATTTCGCCGGTGCCGATCTGGGCGACAAACGCCGAGAAACGCGGCTGATCCGACTCGCCACGCAAATCGCCGTGGATTCCTCGGCCAGTCTTCCGAAAGCGACGGGCAATTGGGACGACCTCAGGGCCGCTTATCGCCTGCTCGACTCCTCGGCCGTCAACTTCCGGGCGATTGCCGAGCCGCATTGGCGTTCGATCCGGGAAACCAGCCCCGAGATGGCCCTGATCCTTGACGACACCACCGAGATTGATTTCGGATGCACCCGACAGATTCAAGGCGTGGGGCCCGTTGGTACGGGCACGGGTCAGGGCTTCATGATCCACTCCGGATTGATGGTCTCCCACAAGGACGAGGTCGTCTACGGCCTCGCAGGCCAAATTCTCTTTCATCGCAAACCGGTTCCCAAGGGGGAGAGTCGGACGCAACGCCGCAAACGCGATCGCGAGTCGGAGGTCTGGGGAAAACTCATCGAACTGATCGGTTCCCCGCCCCAAAACACACGCTGGGTTCACGTCATGGACCGTGGATCCGACGATTTCGAGGTCTATTGCCGCGCCCAGCGTCAGGGCGTCGATTGGGTCGGACGGGTCAAGAGCCTGCACCGACGCGTCCAGGGTGCCGATGGTCTCGAACGCCCGTTGCAGGAGGAACTCGAATCGGTACCGCAAGCGGGTTGCTTCACGCTCAAGCTGCGGTCTCGTCCCGGATTGCCGGCGCGAACCGCCAAGCTCACCGTCACGTTCGTGCGGGCGACGATGCTCGTACCGCGGCAGCCCGCGGACTCGCTGAAGGGTCTCGATCCGCAACCGATCGCGCAATACGTGGTGTGTGTGCGTGAGGTCGATCCGCCCGCCTCGGTCAAAGAACCGATCGAATGGGTGCTGTACACTTCTCTGGAAGTGGCCTGCCTTGAGGATGCGTTGCGGATCATTTCCTATTATGAAAAGAGATGGCTGATCGAAGAATGGCACAAAGCGTTGAAATCGGGTTGCAGTGCAGCCGATCATCAACTCAAGGCGAGCCATCGGCTGGAGGCGCTGACGGGTCTGCTGTCAGTGGTGGCGGTACGGCTCTTGCAGTTGAAAGGGATCGCCCGATCGGAACCGGAACGGCCGGCGATCGAAGCCGCCCCGCCAAAATATGTGGCCGTGCTCCGCGCGTTTCGGCGAACGACTGAGGCGTTGCCATGGGGAACGTATCAGTTTTTTCGGGAGTTGGCGAAACTCGGGGGATTCCTGGGACGGAAGGGGGACGGTGAGCCGGGATGGCAAACGATCTGGAGGGGATGGATGAAGCTCCAAGCGATGGTTCAGGGGGCTGAGCTGGACCTTCGCTTGGAGTAGCATTACTGCGCAAACGTTCTTGGTAAGGACAAGGGCGCAAGCCCCTGGATGTGAATCAAGCAAGAATATTCCTATGATTTTTCTGCTCTCCCCGCCGCGGCTGGCGGGCCGACGGCCCGCCAGCCGCGGCGGGGAGAGTGGCGCATGGCTTCAAGAATTCCCCAGGGCTTGCGCCCTGGGCTAGAAACGGTCGCCCCTTCGGGGCTAGCAAAGGCCGCCATACCCTGGCAAGCGTGCCCGCAAACAGGAAGGGGCTAACGGCTGCGCTACCACGGGTCGCGGCAAAGGCCGCCATGCCCCTGGCAAGCGGTCTCGCGAACGGGAAAAGGGGCCAACGCCCTGCGCCACCACGGGTCGCGGCAAAGGCAATCATGCCGCTGACGCCGGGTGTCACGGGTTCCGTACGTACTCGGACCCCGTGGCACCCATTTCCCGGTGAAGCCCGGCCTTCCGAGACACGAACCTTGCCCTGCCACTACACAACTCCCCGCAAGCCGCCCTGCATCGTCTGTCACGACGGCGAATGGAATGGTGTGGGACGCTCTTCGCTGTTCCGGTGGCGAAGGAGGCATTTCCTGATCTAATTTCAAGTGAGGATTTCGTGGATCGGTCGGCCGTAGTCGATTTCGAGACGCTTGCGGCCGGGGATGTCGAGCTTGCGGGAGTCGAGGCCCATCAGGTGCAAGAGGGTGGCGTGGATGTCGGTGACGTAGTGCGGGCTCTCGACGGCGTGGAAGCCGAGTTCATCGGTGGCGCCGTGGACGGTGGCCCCTTTGATGCCTGCGCCGGCGAACCAGACGGTGAAGGCGTGCGGATGGTGGTCGCGACCGGTGGGAGAGGTGAGACCCGGGCGGACTTCCAGGCCCGGGGTGCGGCCGAACTCGGTGCAGCAGACGACCGTGACGTCGTCGGTCAGCCCGCGCCGCTTCAGGTCTTTGAGCAGGCCCGCGATCGGCCGATCGACTCGGGCACATGACTGCGCGTGCAGGTCTTTGAGCTTGGAGTGTGAATCCCACTCGCCGTAGTCGCTGAGATAGACCAGGGTGAACCGTACCCCACGCTCGGCCAGGCGGCGGGCGGCGAGCAGGCGGCGGCCGTAGATTGCCGTCCCTTCCTGATCGATTCCGTATAGACTTTGAGTTTCCGGCGACTCCTGGGCGAGGTTGACGACCTCGGGCACCGACCCTTGCATCCGGAAGGCCAACTCGTAGGCCTTGATCCGAGCGCGCAACTGGTCGTCTTCAGGGTATTCGACCGACGAGAGCTGGTTGAGCTCACGGATCAACGCAAACTCATTCGCCTGTTCCTCGGCGAGGACCCCCGGCGCCAGGGTGCCGAAGGGGAGCGGGTTCTTCGGGTCGAGAGAGAGCTCCACCCCCGAGTACTGAGGGCCCAGGTAGTCGGCGTTGAAGTCCTCGCGAACACGCGGATCTTTGTACTGGCCGAGGAAGACGAACTGGGGGAGATCCTCGTTCAGGGTTCCCAGGCCATAGTTGATCCAGGAGCCGATGACCGGCTGCCGCTCATCGAGCTTGTGGCGGCCATGGTGCATCTGGAATTCGGCGGCGTGGTCGTTGTCGGTCGTGTACATCGAGCGGACGAAGGCGATGTCGTCGACGCAGGTCGAGAGGTGGGGCCACCAGTCGCTGATCTCGACCCCCACCTGACCGCGCTTCTTGAACCCGACCTGGAGTGGGAAGATTTCGGAGTGAGTCCGGTCTTCGCCGACGACGGCCCGTGACCGTTCGCGAAACAAGGGAGACTTGAACGGGCTGGGGAGTCCGGTCGCGTCGTAGGTTTTGCCCGCGTACTTGTTCAGGAGCGGTTTCGGGTCCCAGGTCTCCAGGTGGCTGACTCCACCAGAGAGGAAGATCCAGATCACACTCTTGGTTTTCGGATCCCCCTGCGGACGTCCATCGGGAGGCGACCAGGCCGGGATCTCAGGCGCATCGGCCCGGACTACGCCGTCGCGAGCGAGCATCGATCCGAGCGCCAGCCCGGTGAGTCCATTGCCGACATCGGCCAGGAAGGTCCGGCGGCGGATCCGGCCGCAAGGGGGCCCGCTCTTTGTCTGACGGTGATGACCTGCCATTCTCGCCTCCTTCATCCGGCCTCTGCTCTGGATCATCGTTTTTGCGGTGCATCCGACATGGCCTGAGTTTCGGCCGGTCGAGCTACGGGAATCACCGTTCAATTTCTCATCGGATGAGCCTTTTAGTGGATCGTGACAAAGTCATTGTGGCTGAACAGGGCGTGAACCAGGTCTCGTCGCGCCCTGGCTTCCGGATCATCCTTGGAGTTCGCGGCCGACCCCGAGGGATCGGACAGGCGGGCGAGCAGGGACGCTTGCTTCGCGAGGAAGGCGCCGGCGAGTTCACGCTCACGGGTTGTGGGTAGACGAGTTAATATTTGCTCGAAACTTGCAATAATAAATGTTTCGACTCGGCTTGGTTCGCTGCCGGTGGATAGCTCCGATTCATTCCACAATCGGTCGGCCAGGGTTCGGCTCAGCGCGAGGAGCCACTCGTTGTTGACCAGGGCGAGTGCCTGCTGGGGAACGACCGAGGTCGATCGCTTGTAGGCATCGCAGGCGTCGGGGGCGTCGAACAACTCGAGGAACGTCATCCGGGCTTCGCCGTGGTGGGTGAAGTAGAGGCTTCGGCGGGCGGAGGTCAGGCCCTGGGCGAAGTCGATATCGGGGCCGCCCAGGGTCGAGTCGAGTGCTCCGGCTACGTGCAGCAGGCCGTCGCGAACTTCTTCGGCCTCCATCCGCGACGCGGGGAAGTGCCAGTACCATTGGTTCTCGCGATCGATGCCTCGGTTTCGATCGGCTTCGCTTACCCCGGCCTGATGGGAGCGCATCCGGTACGAGGCGCTGGTGACGAGCCGGCGATGGAGCGCTTTCATCGACCAGGGCTGGACGCTGGGGGCCGTCGGCTCCATCAACTCGACGGCGAGCCAATCGAGCAACTTGGGATGGGTCGGCGGCGAGCCGTTGCGGCCGAAGTCGCTGGTGGTGGCGACGAGCGGTGTGCCGAAATGCCAGCGCCAGAGATGGTTGACGGCAACGCGAGCCGCCAGCGGGTTGGCGCGGTTGGTGATCCAATTCGCCAGGGCCGTCCGCCGCCCCGTGCTCCGGGTCGGATAGACCGGACTGAGCGGCGTGTAGGCGGTTGAATCGTTGGCAATCGCGGCCTGTGCGGCATCCCGCGCCTTGCGAGCGGCCGTCAGCGTCTGGGAAGCCGCAGTGAGTTCGGCTGTCGACTTGCCTCCGGCTGCGGCCACGGCAGACTCGCCACGGGCCACGTCGATCTCGGCCCGAGCCGCCGCGGCGCGGCGCTCGGCTTTCGAGGCCGCTCGACGACGGGCTTTGATGTCACCTGATGCGGAGACCTGTTTTGCATCATCCGCCGCAATCCGAGCTTGAATGGCGTCCCGCTCAGCCATTGCCGCGTTTCGGCCCGCCTCCTCAATGGCGACGGCCGTTCGGGCTGCCTCGAGCGCGGTGCGGGCGGCTTGCAACTCGGATGCAACGGGGCCAGGCTCCGGGAAGGCGAGGATACTCATAAACGGGTCGGCGAATGCCCGTGGATTATCAGGGGCGAGCTTCGCTTCCCGATCGGCCAGCGCCCGCTCTGCGGCATGGGCCAGGGGCAGGGACTTGGCAAGGTCGGCGCTTGACTTGGCGACGGCTGCGTCACGTGCCCTCATTTCATCGGTGCGGATAAACGTCCTCAAGCCCGGGTATGAGGATTCGGCCGGCAGGTCGATCGGCTTGACCTCGAACGAAGCACCCCCGAGGAAGCTGGGCATGCCGGGTGGGACCGGCGGCCGGTCCGGCACGACGTTGCGCGACTCGCCCCGGGTATAGAGGAAGGTCTTGGCGTCGAGCTTCTCATCGAACACTCGCACAAGTCCCGACGTGATTGGCCCGTAGGCTTTGCCGTAGTCGTACTTCGGGTAGGGGCCGGGGTCGGGTTCGCCCGCGACGCGGTCGTGCCGGATCTCGAGCGGCTCGAAGACCGCGCGAAGGGCGAAGTAGTCCTCATGCTTGATCGGGTCGTATTTGTGGTCGTGGCAATGGGCGCAGTTGAACGTGAGGCCGAGGAACGCCTTGCCGGTGTGCTCGACGTTGTCTTTCATCCAGATGTTGTAGTTCCAGCGATAAAAATTGCGGACGACGAACCCGGTGGCCACCACGCTGGAGTCGTCGATCGGCGCGAGTTCATCGGCCGCGAGCATCTCGCGGACCATGCGGTCGTACCCTTTGTCCCCGTTCAGCGAGCGGACGATCCAATCACGCCAGCGCCAGATCTGGGCGTAGCTGTTGAGCACGTCTGGCACGGCGCGGCGGCCGTACCAATCGCTGTAGCGCCAGACGTCCATCCAGTGCCGGCCCCAGCGCTCGCCGTATTGAGGGCTCGCCAGGAGCCGATCCACAATCCGTTCGTAGGAGGCGTCGGACGGATCGGCGAGGAACTCGTGCAATTGAGCACGCGTCGGAGGCAGCCCGATCAGGTCGAGGTAGAGCCGACGCAGCAGGACGTGCGGCTCGGCGGGAGGGAGCGGGGTCAGGCCTCGCTGTTCGTGTTCCTCAGCGAGAAACGCGTCGATCGGGTCGCGGACCCACGACGAATCGCGCAAGACCGGCACGGTGGGGCGAACCGGTGGGAGAAACGCCCAGTGCTTGCGCGGGTCGGTTTCGGGTGGTTCGTCGGCCGGCGAAATCGCTCCTTGCTCGATCCAGGTCCGGAGGATCGCCACCTGCTCGGCTGACAGCGGGGCCCCTTCCGGCGGCATCCGCAGGGCAGCGTCCGTCTCGCGGACGCGGTCCAGTAAGAGGCTTTCGTCCCCCTGGCCTGGCTCGATCGCGGGGCCCCCATCTCCCCCTTGGCGAATGGCCTGACCGGTGTCGAGGCGGAGATTGGCCTGCCGCTTGAGGGCTCCATGGCATGCGTAGCAGCGTTGCTTGAGGATCGGCTTGACCTGCCGGCCGTAGTCGACCGGCTCAGCCCCAGGTGCGTCTTGAGCGAGCAGGAACGCACCAATGGCGAGCACGGTCAGGACGCGAGCACGACGATCCGACGCGAGCATGATCGGCTCCTGAACCTTGCCGCGAGCTCTCTCGCGAACGACAAAAAGAGGCGGGAACGCATCGAGTCGTGACGAGCTTGTGACTCAACGCCTCAAGTCGCCGGGTTCAGCAATGCAGCAAGTTCGAGACCTTTGTTGCGCAAATGTTAATCGTGCTTCGCAATTCTGCCAGAGGATTCCGGTCCTGTCCATCAGGAGGCTTCAGCCGCCGGATGGTCCGGGTGACGGATCCGACCGTTTGGGGGAAGCAGGATGGGTTATGAGCCCATGCTTTTTTCAAAAGGCTCCATATGCACGAGAACTCCGGCGACATGGGGAAACTCGGAGCGAATGGCCCCTTTGACCTTGCCGCTCAGGATATGGGCGTCCCTGAGCGGGAGTGTCGGCTCGGCCTGTACATGGAGGTCGACAAAATATTCCGTTCCGAGTCGTCGGACTCTGAGCTTTTCGATGGCTTGGACGCCCGCGACACTCCGAGCCGCCGCCGCGATTTGTTCGGCGGGGAGCCCTTCCGGCATGCGGTCCATGAGGTCACGGATTGCGGGACGGAGGAGCAGCAGGCCGTTGATGGCGATGATGGCCGCCGCGACGAGGGCGGCCCAGTCGTCGGCCGACTCCCAGCCGGGGCCGCCCCAGAGAGCCACGCCGATGCCGATGAAGGCGGCGGCTGAAGTGAGAGCGTCACTTCGATGGTGCCAGGCGTCGGCCTTGACGGCGGTGCTCCCCGTTTCCTGGCCGACTTCGAGCACCTTGCGAGACAGGATCTCTTTGACGACGACCACCACGGCGATGACGACCAAGGTAAACGGAGCGGGGGTGTGATGCGGCGTCACGATCTCGCCGACCGCCGCGATCGCGATGCCTAGCGCCGCTCCGATCAACATGAGCGAGACCACCGCGGCGGCGAGGGTCTCGGCCTTGCCGTACCCATAAGGGTAGTCCTCGTCGGGGGGCCGGGTGGTGATCCGGAGTCCGCCCCAGACGATGAGCGAGGAGAAAATGTCTGCGGACGACTCGATGGCGTCGGCGACCAGGGCATAGGTATGGCCGAGGATGCCGGCCGTGAGCTTGATGACGACCAGGGCTGCGTTGATCCCAAGTCCAGTCATCGCCGCACGCATTCCCCGTTCCGCGGGGTTCGGCGATGGCTGGGCCTGGGGCGTCGCGTGTTCGGGTGGTAATTCCATGGCCCCCATTCCAACGTGGCGAGGTTCATTTGGCCAGACCGACTCAGAATTCTCGGAAACGGTTGCTTTCAGGACCACGGCGCTGCGTCGTCTGTTGCCACGGTTGACCAGAGTGTTGCGTCTGCGGCCTTATCGTGGTGTTACTCGTCCGGCGGTCCGCTCCCATGCCTGTCTGGATGTGTAACAAAATAGAATAGCTAAACTCAAAGAAAAATTAGTTTTTCGTAATTAAGTTGTTGGTTGGATCATAGAAGTTTGCGAAAGCGGGACGTGATGAAATTTGTATGCAGTTGAATTTGGCCTATTGATAAGTGCGAGAGGTTGCGACATATTGGATGACGTGCCTCTGGGACGATGAGGTCCGGCACCACATTGTTTGGGCAGGCAGGAGACGGATCGACGAGGGATTGTTGAGGCCGATGTCGGCCTCAATGCGAATGGGGTTGAACCCGGCTTCTCGCGCAACGAGGCACAGGCACAACGTCGTTCATTTTCCGGAATGAGGAGATTGGCGATGATCTTCCGTGAGATGCCGCGCGCCTTTTGTTCGATCCCCCACGCCTCCCGCCGGGCTCGCGGCGGCCGAGGCCGCTTGGAGTTCGAAGTCCTGGAAGATCGGACCTTGCTGGCCAGCAACCCGATCGTTGCCGAGAACCTGCTGCCAGGCAACCCCGCCAGTGAGTGGGATGTTAGCGGGGCCGGCGACCCGACGCTTCAAGGGTTCGCCACGGATATCAGCGTGGACCACGGGCAAACGGTCACCTTCAAAATCGATGATACGACGGGAGCGTCCTATCATATCGATGTCTATCGGATGGGTTACTATGGCGGCTTAGGCGCCCGTAAGGTTGCTACCATTTCCGCGTCGGCGACTCTGCACCAGGTCCAGCCGGCCGGTCTCAGCGATCCGACCACGGGGCTGTTGGACTGCGGCAATTGGGCGGTGTCCGCGTCCTGGGCCGTCCCGGCCAGCGCTACCTCGGGGGTCTATTTCGCCAGGCTCGTTCGCGACGACACCGGAGGGGCCAGCCAAATCCCCTTCATCGTGAGAGACGACGAGGGCCATTCGGATCTGCTCTACCAGACCTCCGATGCCACTTGGGAGGCGTACAACAACTATGGGGGCAACAGCCTGTACGAGGGGTCCTCCTCGTTTGGCACCCGCGCCGTCAAGGTGAGCTACAATCGACCCTGGAATACCCGGGCCACCACCGGGGGCCTGGGCGAGACCAACTGGTTCTTCTGGGCCGAGTACCCGATGGTGCGCTGGATGGAGGAGAACGGCTACGACGTCAGTTACTTCACGGACGTGGACAGCGATCGTCTGGGGTCAGAGATCCTCCAGCATAAGGTCTTTCTCTCGGTCGGCCACGACGAATACTGGTCCGGCGCACAGAGGACCAACGTCGAGGTGGCGCGGGACGCGGGGGTGGACCTGGCCTTCTTCAGCGGCAACGAGGTGTTCTGGAAGACCCGCTGGGAGACGAGCATCGACGGCTCCGGCACTCCTTATCGCACCCTCGTGTGCTATAAAGAAACGCATGCCGACGCCAAGATCGACCCGCTGACGAACGTCTGGACGGGGAGCTGGCGCGACCCGCGGTTCAGCCCACCGGCGGACGGCGGTCGGCCGGAAAACAACCTGACCGGCACCATCTTTACCGTCAACCAGGGGGCAGGCGGCGATTTCGGAACCGCCATTCAGGTCCCTGCAGCCGACGCCCTGCTGCGATTCTGGCGGAATACCAGTATCGCAACGCTCCAGCCGGGGCAGACCGCGACCTTGGCCAATGGCACCCTCGGCTACGAGTGGGACGAGGACCTTGACAACGGGGCGCGGCCGGCCGGCCTTATTCAACTCTCCTCCACGACCGAGAATGTCCCCCAGCGGATCCAGGATTACGGTAACGACTTCGGACCGGCGACCGCGACGCACAGCCTGACCCTTTACCGGGCTGATAGCGGGGCTTTGGTCTTCGCGGCCGGCACGGTGCAATGGTCCTTCGGCCTGGACGGCACCCACGATGGACAGGCCACCGTGCCCGATCCGCGGATGCAGCAAGCGACCGTCAACCTCTTCGCCGATATGGGCGTCCAGCCCGGTACGCTTCAGCCGGGGCTGGTGCCGGCCACCGCCTCGACCGATACCGCCCGCCCGACGTCGATCATTACGTCCCTGGCGGCCGGCACGCTCCTCCAGAGTGGCGTCCCCATCACGATCAGCGGCACGGCCACGGACACGGGGGGCGGCATCGTCGCTGCCGTTGAAATCTCCACTGATGGTGGTCTCACCTGGCATCGGGCGACCGGACGCACCTCCTGGAGCTACAGCTGGATACCGACCGCCGGCGGAGCCACCCACATCAGGACGCGGGCTGTCGATGACAGCGCCAACCAGGAGATTCCGACGGCGGGGGTCCCCGTCACCGTGTCGGCACCGAGCTCACTCTGGAACGCCTCCGTGACTCCCACCGATCTCTACGAGAACGACACGCATGCCGCTGAGCTCGGGCTGAAGTTCACCAGCGATGTCGCCGGGTCGATCAACGGAGTCCGCTTCTACAAAGGACCGAGCAACACCGGCACTCATGTCGCTCACCTCTGGACCTCCACAGGGACTCTGCTGGCCTCGGCCACTTTCACCAATGAGTCCGCCTCGGGATGGCAGCAAGTCTCCTTCTCCACTCCCGTGACCATCGCGGCAAATACCACCTACATCGTCTCCTACTTCGCGCCGGTGGGCCAATATGCCGCCAGCAGCAATTACTTCTCGAACTCCGGATTCGACAGCGCTCCTCTCCACACGCCCTCGAGTGCGGCCGGGGGTGGAAACGGCGTCTACCTTTACGGAAGCAGCGGAGGGTTCCCCACGAGCACGTACAATGGGACCAATTATTGGGTTGATCCCCTCTTCACCGCCTCCGGTACGAATACGACCCCCCCGACGGTCACCAGCAGTTCTCCGGCAGCCAACGCGACCGGTGTGTCCACGGCGACGGCGATCACCGCGACCTTCAGCGAACCGGTCCAGGCGGGAAGCGTGGTGATGACTCTGACGGGTCCTGGAGGCGCTGTGTCTGGGTCGCTCGCCTACAACAATGCGACGAACACGGCCACGTTCACGCCTGCGGCCGCGCTTGCGGTTCAAACGACCTATGTCGTCAACGTCAGCGGTGCCAAGGACCAGGCCAACAACGTCATGACGAGCGTTTCCTGGTCCTTTACCACCGCCGCCACTGCCGGTTCCCCGAGCTCACTCTGGAACGCTGCCGTGACGCCTGCTATTGGCTCTGTGAACGACACGCATGCCGTCGAGCTCGGACTGAAGTTCACCAGCGATGTCGCCGGAACGATCAACGGAGTCCGCTTCTACAAAGGACCGAGCAACACCGGCACTCATGTCGCTCACCTCTGGACCTCCACAGGGACTCTGCTGGCCTCGGCCACTTTCACCAATGAGTCCGCCTCGGGATGGCAGCAAGTTTCCTTCTCCACTCCCGTGAGCATCGCGGCAAATACCACCTACATCGTCTCCTACTTCGCGCCGGTGGGCGAATACGCCGCCAACAGCAATTACTTCTCAAGCTCCGGATTCGACAACGCTCCCCTCCATGCGCCCTCGAACGCGGCCGGGGGTGGAAACGGCGTCTACCTTTACGGAAGCAGCGGAGGGTTCCCCACGAGCACGTACAATGGGACCAATTACTGGGTCGATCCTCTTTTCACCGCCTCCGGTACGAATACGACCCCCCCGACGGTCACCAGCAGTTCTCCGGCAGCCAACGCGACCGGTGTGTCCACGGCGACGGCGATCACCGCGACCTTCAGCGAACCGGTCCAGGCGGGAAGCGTGGTGATGACTCTGACGGGTCCTGGGGGTGCCGTGTCTGGGTCGCTCGCCTACAACAATGCGACGAATACGGCCACGTTCACGCCTGCGGCCGCGCTTGCGGTTCAAACGACCTATGTCGTCAACGTCAGCGGTGCCAAGGACCAGGCCAACAACGTCATGACGAGCGTTTCCTGGTCCTTTACCACCGCCGCCACTGGCACGACGTCGGGCCTGGTCGCCGCCTATGGCTTTAACGAGGGGACCGGCACGACCGTTACGGACGTCTCCGGTCATGGCCTGAACGGCGTCATTGTCAACGCGACGTGGACCACCGCCGGACGCTTCGGCGACGCGCTCTCCTTCAACGGCACGAACGCGATGGTGACTGTGAATGAGAATAGCCTGCTGGACTTGACCAACGGAATGACCCTGGAGGCCTGGGTGAAACCGGTCGCTCTGAACGGCTGGACCACCACGATCCTCAAGGAGCGACCCGGCGGCTTGGCCTATTCGCTCTACGCTTCGGACAACGTTGGCCGGCCGCCTGCCGGCTACATCAATGTCTCGGGGACGGATTCCAGCGTGGTGGGAGCGTCGGCCCTGGCTCTAAATACATGGACGTATATGACCGCAACTTACGATGGCGCAGCGATGCGCCTTTACATCAACGGGACGTTGGTCCAGACTCGCTCACTCGCCGGGACCATCATCACGTCGAACAACGCCTTGCGGATCGGCGGCAACACGATCTGGGGCGAATACTTCAACGGCCTGATCGACGAAGTCCGTGTGTACAACCGAGCCCTGGCCCCGTCCGAGATCCAGGTTGATATGAACACGCCGATCGGCGGCGGCTCCGGCGCCCTGATGGCGACGGCAGCGCCGGCCGTGTCGTCGGCTTCCGCCCCCTTGACCCCGGCGGCGATGGCCCCCCTCGTCACGGAGGCCGTGGCCCGTTGGCAGGATGCGTTGCCTGCAGGGACCGATCTGAGCGTGTTGGCGCACACCCCGATCCGGATCGCAGACCTTCCGGGGACGCAATTGGGTTGGACGGGGGATGGGGCGATCTGGATCAACCAGAATGCGGCGGGATACGGCTGGTTTGTGGACCCCACCCCTCAAAATGACAGTGAGTTCACCCAACCCGGTGATCAGGGCGAGCAAGGCCGGATCGATCTGCTGACCGTCCTCGCGCATGAGATGGGGCATGTCCTGGGATTCGGGCACGAGGCTGAGGGTGTCATGGCCGAGGCCCTGGGCCCCGGTGTGCGGAGGCTTCCCGGGTCCCCCCTGTCCCATGATGAGGCCCTGGCCTCTCTTGCTCAGACGGACCATGGGGATGACGACCTGCGGATCCCCATGGACGATCCAACGCTCACACAGCTTGCCTCGGAACTGATCCAGGCCCGCGCCAATCGCTCACGGCTCGTGGTGAACCAGACGGCCTCGTTCCTCGATCCCAAGCTTTTGTCGACGGTGGTGTCCTCGAAACGGCAACCGCCCCAGTCAAGTGTCCTCGATCCATTTCAAGCGGGTATTCGAGGATTCAGGACGGATGTCTCTTGATCCGAATGGCCTCTTGATGCCGCATGGCAAGAGGCCGGGGCGGAACTCACTGACGAGACAACCGGCGTTTGGGGTCGCCATTTTCCGGGACCCCAGGCGTTCCTGTTGTGATTGAGTTGTTGATTTTGAATATTCTGACTTGAATCTGGTATTTTGCAAACTGGTCCGCGGCAGCGTTAAAATAGGTAGACGAGGCTCGAGTTTTGCCCAAATTGCTCTGGCGCAGTTGGACTGCGGAGCATCGGCTTATGCCTGGAATTATCGAATTTCCCAAGCTGGTCGAAGCCGCCCTGACCCAGCACGGCGACCTCTTCGCCAATGAGTGCCAACGTCGCCACTTCGCCGAGTACCTCACCGGCCTGTTCGTCGCCGACCGGAAAACCGTCCTCGGCATTCATGACGAGTTCGCCCAGACCACCGACCAATCCTGCCTCAATCGCTTCCTCACCGCCGCCCAGTGGGACCCCGAGACGCTCAACGATCGAAGGCTCGAGCAACTCCAGAAGGAGCCCTCCACTCGCTACAGCGTTCAGGGCGTCATCCCGATCGACAATACTCTCGTCGATCGGGACGGGATGCTGATTCCCGACGCCAACTGGTTCTGGGACCACACCGAAGAGCGGAACAAGATCGCCCAGGACTATCTCTTCGTCAACTACGTCTGCACCAGCGGCAAGCACTACCCCCTGGAGTTCCGGCTCTTCCGCAAGCAAGAGGTCTGCGAAGCCTTGGACGAGCCGTTCCGCAACCATACCGCCTTGTGCTGCGAGCTGATCGATTGGGTCTGCGAGCGGGGAATCCCCGGCGACTTCGCCATGGACTGCTACTTCACCAACGCCGAGGTCCTCAACCACATTGATGGGAAGCAGGATCGGTTGGGACGGCCCCACGGTTACGTGGGCGATCTCAAGACCAACCGCAAGTTGGAGTGGAAGGGGGGGATCCTCAAGGCCAACGAGTTGGCGGCGTCGATCCCGGTGGAGGACCGCAAAGCGATGAGGATCGGCGACCGTCGCCAGTGGTACTTCACGGTGACGGTCCGAATCCCCGGGGTGAACCACAAGGTGCGGATTGTCATCCTCTGGCACTACCGCAACGACGGGACGTGCTGCAAGATCCTGGTGACGAATCGGATTACCTGGGAGGTGAGTCGGATCGTGCGGGTGTACCGCCATCGCTGGACAGGCACGGAGACGTTCCATCGGGACGGCAAGCAACAACTCGGGTTGGGTGACTGTCAGTTGCGTGATGTCCAGGGCCAGACCCGGCATATGTACCTGGTCATGCTGGCGTACAGTCTGCTCATGAGCGAGTTGAAGCAGGGTCGTGCGAAGGAGTGGGCACTCCATCGGCTGATGACCATCGGCGAGGCCTGTCGGGCGATGACGAGGGAAGCCCTGCGGACGACGCTCTCGTGGGCGATCGAGCAAGTCACGCAATTTGAGCAACCCTATGAACATGTCGTGGCTCAGCTGGGGTTATCCTGACTTTGCAAAACACCAGTTGAATGATTGCGGGGTGCCCACCGACCCAGGGAATGCCAGAAGCGTACGTCAGGCCTGCGGCAGTCCGGCAATGATCTCGTCGGACGTGACGGAGGTATTACCGAACATTTCCAAGAAAAGGATTGCGCCGCGGGTCTGGCTGAGCGCCGACTGCGTCTCGCTCGACTCCATGCCGGTCGTGCAGTCGCGAACGACGATGACCTCGTAGCCGCGTTGATTCATGGCCAGTGTGCCATAGTCTCTGACGAGGATGCAGGCGTTGGTGTTGAAGCCGGCGAAGAAGAGAAAGAGGATGCCGTGGCGTTTGCAATAGCGATGGAGCTCTTCGCCGGTTGCGATAACCGGTTCGCCGGCCAGTGGCTGGACTTTCGGATGGAGCTTGCGCTCGGCGCCGAGTTTGTTCAGTTCCGGCTGGCGCGGTTCATTCGGTCGGCCGTAGGGTTGATATTGGCCGCTCTTGCTGCGGAATTCTGCTGGCGGCCAGTCCTCGCGTTTTGGCGTCACCTCGGTTTCGCCGACGAGATTCACCCAGTTGGGATGTGGCCTGGCTTGCGCGGGTGAGGGGGCGTGAATGATCGGCAGGCCGGCCGCGCGGCAGGCGGTCAGTAGCGGCACCAACTTGTCGTCGATGATCGCTTCCGCCCGCGCCTCGGTGTCCAGGAGGTAGTGATGATCCCAGACGTCCACGAGCACAATCGCTGCCTGGGATAAGGGGATCGTCCAGTCGAGTGCCGCGTGGGCCGTGTTGGTCTCGACCCACTCGACGCCGGGATCAACGTGCCAGCGATAGTAACGCGGTTTGATGTGCAGGCTCGATGGGCTGCGGCTGCCATGCTGCTCTGAATCCTTGGACGCCGATTGGGCAGACAGAGGCGACAGGTCTGAGAGCATCGCCACCACGGCGCCGGCCGTGATCGACGTCGTCAAAAACTCGCGTCGGCTTGTTTCGGGATCCATTTGGAATCACTCCATTTCGGATTTTGCTGGGGATGGAAGCGGTTTCTATTCTCCGCCTTAACCCAATGTGAGGCCTGCATATCACGGGGTCTGCCCAGGCTGTATCTTAGAGCAAGACACTCCGGAAATCACGAGTGAGAGGTGGGCTTGTCTCGCCCCTCCTCGTTCGACGGGGGGGAGTTGATGGATATGTGCGAGATCACTGGTGGGATCTTGAATCTCGGCTGCTCGCTCTAAGTTTGTCCAAGGTTATGTGATTAAACTGTATTTTGTTGAAAAAAAGAGGCCCGAATGGCATGGCTTTCCTGGCCTTCTCTAGCGATGGCATCAGTGTGTGGATTCCCACGCACCTGATCTGCTTTCTGTTCCCAAGGGGCGAGCAAGCCCCTTGGGAATTGGCCGATTTGCCCCGAAAACCTTGCAGCCGCCGGCTCAGTACGCGTCGGCGCTGATGATTTCGCCCCCCTGGGTGGAGCCGAGTCCACGCCAGGTCATCAGGCTGACCGTGTTCTTGATGAACTTCACGGTGCCGTCACCCATTGCGACGTTGACCCCGCCCGGGTGTCGACTCCGCGCGGCGAACATGTTCGGGCACGTGGTTGTCGACTCCTGGCAGGGCGGGTTTGTTCCGAAAGGATATTTGCAGTAACCGATAGTATAGATGCAGTCGGGCAGAGTGCTGTTCGGGGCGAGGTAGGTCTCGAAGCCCGATGCATCGCCCCAGTGGGTGAACCCGCGAAGGTCGAGGCCCTGCCCCTGGATCACCTCGGCGGCGAGGATCGTATTGCTCGTCCCGTCGGTGAGGTCACGAAGGCCCCTGGTGCCCCATGCCGCCGTCGTCGACCCATTATTCGGAGCGCCCGGGGGGTAAAGATCGCTGAACGGAGCTCCGTTGAATGCGACGCCGTTGAGCGTTACCTGCTGCCCGTTGCCGGTGTTCCCGTAGTTGAACGCATAGCTGTGCGAATTGATGTTGCCGGAAGGGACCTGCGGCGAGTCGCTCGGGCAGGTGTAGGCATTGATCCGGTTGTGGGTCACGGTGGAGTTGCCCACACCACTGTAACGGTACATGCCGCCTCCCACGTCGTTATCCGGGCCGGCGATGAAGTTCCACGAATTGTACATCGCGCCTTGTTCGAGGAACGGCATCACGAATACCGTCCAGGTCCCGAAGCAGCACCCCTTCTTGCCGGGGGGCAGCGACATGTTCACACTTTCGTAGTTCATGACGCCGAGGCCAATCTGCTTGAGATTGTTGATGCACTGGGATCGGCGGGCTGCCTCACGCGCCGCTTGGACGGCGGGCAGCAAGAGCGCAATCAACACGGCGATGATCGCGATCACTACCAACAGTTCGATCAGGGTGAATCCACGGCGAGAGCGATGCCTCATCAAATCACCTCACGATAAGGTTTCAGGATGACGGATCGAAACAACACCAAAGACCTTGGAAATCGACGTCGACTGAAGGATGAGTAAGAGGAAGGCGGAAACACCAGGCGTCTCCGGCCGGCATGAACGATCACTTGCGGAGTTGAACCACCACGGTGTGGAGCCGAGAGGCCCCCGGTGAACTATTTCGACTTCATGGGAAAGTCGATGGAATTTGCTTTGCCGGCTTCGACCTTGGCGGTCAGTTTGCTCGCCGTGTTGTACTTGGCTGGGATCGGGTCGGGCCGCGGCGCTGTCGGAGCGCCGGGCGGAGGCGGAGGGGTGTCCGTGGCCGCCGCTGGTGCCGAAGAACTGGAGATGAGGACCTTGTACTCGCCGGGAGTCGGCCCCTGGAGCCGTTCGATCGCGTACTTGCCGTCGGTCACGCTCCCCCCCGCGGCCACTCCTTCACTGCCCATCGGCTGAAACTGGATGAACCCGTGGGCCAATGGCTGTTCGTCCAGAGTCACGGTTCCCGAAACCGCCTGATGCGGCAAGTCATCGCCCTGTCCCCCTTCGCAGCCGCCCAGTGCGGTGAGCAGAATGACGCTTGAGAACTGGATCCGTTTTTGCATTGTCCTCATGGGCAATTTCCTTTGGGAATCTTGGAGATAATACCAACCCTGGATGGCACAAGGCATCACTGAACGAAACACTCGCCCTGGCATGAGCGGAGTTCCAGAGATCACATGATCTTGCCCGTGTTCCAAATCTATTATTATCAAAGACGAGTCTTGCCGAAGGAATTAAGAGATGCGATTGTTAGAAAATCGGTACTCGATTCCGGATTCCTTTGGAATGAATTCTTCTTGGAAACAAGGGTCAACGTGTCCTATAGGGGCGGCCGAAGACGTAGGGGATGCCCTGCTTGTACGGCCTCAAGCCCAGGTTGCCTTCGCTGCCAGCGATCGGCAGCGGAAGCGATATGTCTGTAATAAGGGATCGGTTCATGCATGGCTATGAACGGTTGCTCCTTGTAAGTTCGTGGTATCCCACGTTTGGGGGAGTGCAAAACCTGTTCTTCGGGAGGACTTCAGGGGGAGGATTCTTCTCGCCTTTGCGAAGCGCAATGCCGTCGTCTGGCGGCTGAGGTTGCGCGGATTGAATGCTCCTTTTCGCCGGGTCTGCCAGTGACGCTGGAATAGGCCATTTAGCGGACGGCGGGCGAAAAGCCAGGCAACGGCTGGGGAGAGAGGCTTCCTTCGCGGAGCAGGTAACCCGAGTCGGCCGTTAGGTTTTGATGACGGTCCAAGCGTCCCGAGGGCCATCGAACGACGACCTCGTCCGCGTGGGTCGAGGCGTTGAGGCCGAAGTGGAGCCGTGAGTCGGAAGCGGAAAGGTAGCTTCCCCCGCCCACGCGCCAGGCGTGGTGGGCGCGTCCGCCGGCCTTGACGGTGACGACGGCTCCGACGGAATCGCCGTTGGACGGAGCGCCCGACAGGCCGAGGGTGAGGAAGTGTCCCGCCTTCTCGGTCCGGTTCTGGAAGACGGCGAGTGGGCCGGCCTGGTCGATGACCACGACGTCGATCCGGCCGTCGTTGTCGAGGTCGCCCGTGGCGAGGCCACGGCCGATCCGGGGGACCGACCAGCCGGCGCCGGCCGTACCGGTCACCTCGGTCAGGCGTCCTGACCTGTCGCCGAGAAGGAGTTGGGTCGGCATCGCGAACGGGAAGGCGGGGCGGGAATCATTGACATGCCCATTGGCGGTCACCAGGTCGGGGAACCCATCGTTGTTCGCGTCAAAGAGGGCGACCCCGAACCCGAGCACGGACCGGCTTGGAGCGGCCAGGCCGATCGCCGCGGTCCGGTCGGCGAACAGGCCCTGGCCGAGGTTGGAGAAGTAGGTGGTCGATTCGCCATAGAAGTTGGTGACAAACAGGTCCGGGTTGCCATCGCCGTCGAGGTCGCCGACCGCCGTCCCCATCCCGGCCTGGAAGGAGCCTCCGGCGTTACAAGCGACGCCCGCAGTCAGCGCGACCTCCTCGAAGCGGAAGCCGCCGAGGTTGCGAAGGAGGTAGTTGGCCGTCCCGTCGTTCGCCACAAACAGGTCGACCCGCCCGTCGCCATCCAGGTCGGCGACGACCACGCCGAGCCCCCGGCCGTCGATGTCGGCGGGGACCGCCTCCTGGGTGACGTCGACAAACCGGCCGTTGTCGTTGCGGAAGAGGTGGTCGGGAAGCGCCTTGAAGTGGCGGGGATCGCACGACAGGTAGCCGGTCCCGGCCGCATTGGGGCAGAGCCGGGGGTGTTCGGCGTCCCACTTCAAATAATGGCAGACGTAGAGGTCGAGGTCGCCGTCGCCATCGAGGTCGGCGAATGCGGCCGAGGTCGGCCAATCGCGGTCGCCACCGAGGCCGGCTTGCTCGGTCACGTCGTCGAACCGGCCGTCGCCTCGGTTGCGGTAGAGGGCGTACCCTCGCCAGCGAGTAATGAACAGGTCCGCATGCCCGTCGCCGTCATAGTCGCCGACGGCCACGCCGTGGCTGTAACCTTGTGGTTTCTCGCTGGGAACGCTCAGGCCGGAACGGTCGGTGATATCCTCGAAGGTGCCATTGGACCGATTGAGGAAGAGGCGATCGCCGCCATGCCGCTGATTCGACCGGGGGGGAAAGGAACCTCCCTGGAGGGCGAGGACGTCGAGGTATCCGTCGCCGTTGACATCAAGTAACCCGACCCCCCCGCTCATCACTTCGGGGAGTTGGCAGATCGAAGTTGCCCCGTTGTCGAAGGCGAACCGGAGGCTGACAGATTCGGCGGCGTCGATGAACCGGGGGACAAGCGGAGTGGGGCCTGGGGGCTTTGGCCGCTCCTCGCCCTTTTTCGTGACGAGATTGGCGGCGAGCAGGTCGGCCAGAGTCTGGCCCGGCCGCGATGCCAAAGGAGGGGGGCCGGGGGACGCGGGTAGGGCAAGCGCCTTGCGAACCGCCGGGTCTGCCGGGGCCTTGCGGCCGGCCAGGGTCAGCAGCGCCATGCGTTCGAACCGCCGGCCGAGCTCGTCTGCAAGTTGGTACATCTCCAGCGGCCGGGTGGCGAGGTCGCCGTTCTTGAGGTGGGTCTGGTAACGGAATTTGGCGGAGTCGAGCCTCGTCTTGGTCGTCCGGAGCCGGGCTGCACGTTCGAGGTCGCCGGCTTGGTGGACAAGCTCCGCGAGCCGTTCCAGAGCGGTGAGATCGGACGGGTCGAGAGCCACGAGTTCGTCCAGCGCCGCCCGCTCGGCGGTGTTGTCATTGCCCTGGGCAGCCAACCAGGCTCGGAGCGTCAAGAGGTCGGTCTTCGTGAACGGGCTCGCCGGGAGGTGCGCCAGAGCCTGACGAGCCTCGTTCACCCGGCCGGTCGCGCGGGCCCAGTCGAGGCGAGCGTGCCAGATCACCGGGTCAGCGTGCTCGGGCGATCCGCAGTCGCTGAGTAAGGTTCCTGCCTCGTCGTGTCGGCCCGCTCGGAGTGCCCAACGGGCCAGCCCGACCCGGACCCGGTCGTCGCCCGGAGCCTCAATCGCGGCGACCTGCAACTCGCGTACGACCTCGTCGATGGGGAACGTCTCCAGATCCAGGGCGAGATGGCCGCTCAGGAGGTCGATGGCGGCTGCGGTCGAGAGCTGGCCGGTGCGAGCGAGTTCACGCCATTGGTCTTCGATCAGGTTCGCGACTTCACCGAACCTTGCCTCACGCCAGAGAAGCCGGAGCAATAGCGATCGAGCCTCAATGGCCTGCTCCCCGCCGTGGCGAATGGCCGAAGTGAGTGCCTCCTCGGCCACCAGGAACCGGCCGCAATCGATCGCGACCCTCCCCCGACGCAAGGCGGCGGTGCCCTTCAGCGGCGAACGGTCAGGGACGAGTGCCCAAGCCTCGAGCGCTTTGTCGGTCTGCCCCAGCCCCGCCGCGCACACACCGAGGAGGTACGCCGGTTCTCCGTCCCTTGGCCTGCGCCCTTGGATCCATTCGAGGTCGGCCTGGGCCTCGCGAAACTGCCCATGCGCAACCGACTGCCGGGCGCGGTCAAGGACCGTCCGAATTCTCCAGGAGTCGACGGCCCACGCCCCGGTCTTGGCCAGGACGAGACCGATCAACAAAACGAACGCCGCGACCCCAAGACGCCTGGGCATGGAACACCTTCGCGACGCGCCGCCACGGCCGGGTGTCCCCGCCTGGTCCGGAAATCACCTGGTCAACCAGGCAACCTTCGGATTCGCAGAGTGCTTGGCCGGTTTACGGGATGATGATGGAAACGATGCGTGGATTTCGTTCTACCATCCCGACGTGGGCGCGACAACGGGCACATATCCAGGACCAGCAGCGATCCGACTGGACGAGACGTGGGTGATTGTGCGAGAAGGAATGCGTGTTGATATGGCTGATGGAGGAGCCACAGAGGGAAGCGGCTCGAATCGCTTCCTTCTGCGGTCGCACCTTCTGTTTGGCTGTGGGGGCCAAGCCGTGTTTCGCCGAACACACCCCTCACATTACGGTTGTGCCTTGACTGCGCAAGTGGCCGCTGTGATCCGTAATTTCCAGTCTTCGATGGCCGTCCCTTTGAGGTTCAGTTGGCTGGTGAGGTGGTGCAGGCGGCGGGTCGCCGGGCCGTCGGGGGCGGTCTCGAAGAGGTTGCGCAGGAAGTAAGGAGGGATGGCCTGATAGTAGAGCGTCGCCCGGACCTCGAGTCTGGCCGGGTCGATCGAGCCTGGCAGTTCGATCCGGTAGGTCACCTCGTCGGACCCGCTGCCGTCCTGGTATCGGGGATCTTCCGAGGCGCCCGGGCCGGGGTGCGTGGCCTTCAGGTAACGGCCGGTGAGGGCAGGGCCAGGGCCTTCGGGACGCCAGCCGCGCGGCAGGAGGCGATTGTCTTTGACGGTCGCGCAACTCCGGACGAAGCTGGTGGTGAATTCGCCCTTGGCGTCGTGGAGCAGGGTCTCGTAGACCTGCACCTGGTCGGGCGACGTGATGATCTCGTGGTGCTGCTGGAAACGCTGGCGGCCGGTGCCTGGGTCGCGGTCGAAGAACTCCGTCGGTAGCGGTTGGCCATCGGCGCCGAGGAGAACCCCTTGGTCGTTGGTCAGGCCCGACGCCCAGACGGTCCGCTCGGGCTCGCCTGGGGCTTTCGCCGTCTCCACGATGGCGAGTTCCAGGAAGGCGCGACGGAATCCGACGCCGCTGGGAAAACGATGACCCACCTTGTTTGCGACGACGACCCGGGCCGTCAGCCGGTTCGGCCCTTGCCAGTCGGCAGCCACGGCGAGCGAAGCGACGTCATCGCGCGCGGTCTGGGCCATGTGCTCGACTGCGTGGTCGATCCCTTGCGTCGAGCCCGACATGTAGTCGGCCTTGGGGACGCCCAGGACGTCGTCGAACTGGTTGAACATCTCGAGCAGGAACGCGTTCAGGCCGGAGAAATTGTGGCGGCGGAATCCGGTCTCGCGGCTGCGGACTTTCAAGCGATCGCTTGCGACAAGGTTTTCGGCCTCGGGATACGTCGTGTCTTGGATCACCGCGATCTTGGTCTGAAGCTGCGCAATGTCGATCCCGTGCTTTTCGTCCTTCAGGCCACGCGACATGTGGCAATCCTGGCACGACTTGGCCCGCGGGTTCTGGGTGTTGATCTCGTTTTCATATTCGCTGTTGAGCCATTCCAGGTAGGTTGCCTGCTCGACGTGGTGGTGGAACTTCCGGAACTCGGGGACGACTTCGCCGCGGGTCAATTCGTCGGCATGCTCGCTCGAATTCGCGAGATCCAGCGGTCGATCGACGTTCGGCAGAACGACCGTGTGGCACGAGGCGCAGAGCTGCGAGGACTTCAAAAAGGCGTTGTGCTTCGGCTTCAAGCCGGTCGCGTGCTCCATGGCGTAGGACGCGATCTCGTCGTCCTTGAACGGGCCGTAGATCTCGCCTTTCTTGCCGAGGTGGAAATTCCCCGTGTTCGACGTCTCGAGAAAGTATTGCAGGTAGGGGCGGTGATCGGAGGCGGGCTGGGGACGCGGCTGCATCCGATGGCAGACGACGCAGCCCACCCCGTCGCGGGCCAAGGCGCCGTATTTCGCGTTGCCGTGCCCGAGGTGCGCAGCAGGGTCGGCGACCTCGTGGATGTGGTCGACCGAGAATGAAGATGCGTCCGGATGGTCGATTGCGAACTGCCGCTTGCCCATCGATCCATGACAACGCATGCAAGTGTCAGCCAGCGTGGCGCAGAGCTTGCCCGCGCGGTCCGGCTCCGCTTCGAACTGCTTGCAGAGTGATTTGACTTCGCTCTCGATCTGTGCGAAGACGATCGGGTCGCGGCCCGCCAACCCCATCGGCGTCCAGCGCCATTCTCCGTAGGGGGACACATCCCAGCCCTTCGCCCCGTACTCGGCGCTGGCACCGGTCGGGACGAACATCGTCGGGCCGAACGGGGCAAGCAGTCCTGCGTGGCAGCTCATGCACTGGTTCGAGGTGAGAAACTCCTGGCCTTGCTCACGGCTGCTGACGACCCAGTCGTGGGTGACCGGCGGCAAGACGGAAAGTTGCGAACGGTCGACGGGCTTGATCGCGTCGAAGAAGCTTGGGAATCCCACGCTGGGGCGGCTCGGTTCTGGGCGCGGGGCCTGATCCGTCGGGTTGGCGACGACCTCGGTCTTTTCCTCTTTGGCGCCTCGACGCCAGGAATCATCGGTTTTGAAGGTGAGCGGCGTACCCGGGAAGCCTTCGATATTCCGCAAGGCCGCGAAGGTGAACTCGTTCGCGGGGTGGGAGGGCTCGGCGCCCGGGGATTGGGTCGCGGCGTGGCAGCGGATGCAGGCGAGGCCGAACCCTGAGATCGGATCGGCGAATGGGTAACGGTGGTTGTCGACCACGCGCTGGCCTTTGGCCGGATTGCTCCAGAACCAGCCGTCGTGCGAGCCCGCCGCATCCTTGACCATCACCGTCCACGATTCCAGGGAATAGGGCAGGTCGCTTTCCAGGGTCGCCTGGTGCCGGATCGCGGGGGCGGGGTATTGCTCCTTGATGATCATCTCGCCGTCGGGGATCGTGCCCGATCGGCCGTTGAGCAGCCATCGCATGACGCCCGGCGAGTAATAGACCCGAACGGCCGGGTGTGTGCCGAAAGAGCGGCCCTCGAGGTAGGGACCGGCGTCGCGCACGCTCTTATCCCGGCGCCAGCCCAGTTCCACGTACTTGCGTTCGTTCAAGAACGTGAACAATTTTTCCTCGAACTGGGCGACCGAGATGCGACTTGGGAGCGGCAAGTCGCTCGGCCGACCGAGTTCGAGCGTCCGAGGATCGGGATCCGTCGGCACGGGAGCCCCACCCGAGTGAGTGCCCATCCTGGGCAAGAATCCCCCGCAGATGAGCAGCATGGCCAGGAACCCGGTCGCGGTCGCCTGCCACCACCGTCGTTGCCAAAGTGGGACGTCCATCGCTCGCTCGCTCCTTCGGTCTAACCGCTCTTGAGCTTTTGATGCCTGAGGGACGCCGTGTGTTCGGTGTCCCGAGGCCGGCTTCATCCTGTCGCCGAACCCGACATGACTTCACGCGAAGAGTCGGCCGAGCTTCGTCCCCGGCCAGCATGGCGGCGCCGGCTCCACCGCCCCGGTTTTCCTCGGCGGAGGGAATTCCACATCCTGCGCGTCAGCAGGTTCAGGAGCTCGCTCCGCGACAGGCCGGCGAAGGCCAGGTCTCGCAGCACGCGTTCATCCGGGGTCAACTGTTGCTCGCAGATCTGGCGGATACTGATGAGGGTCCCGGGTTTTTCGTAGGTGACGTGAGTCAGCAGGGTGAGCAGCTCGTTACGCGAAAGGTCGTGAAAGGCGGCCTCGCCGAGCCGCTCCTGCTCCTCGGTGAGCATCTGCTGGCGTCGTTGTATCAGGAGGCTGCGGATCTGATACCCGTTGATGACCAGGAAGACGACATGCCAGACCGAGGGGCCGTAAAGCGGCGTCGGCTGACAGGTGAAAAAGAGAAGGCCCAGCACCAACCCGCCACAGGTCAGGACACGCAACCACAGCATATCTCGACCCAGGTAGGAGAAGAGATATAAGAGGTTCGCAATGTGAATGCACGACTCGACCAAGGTGTTACCCTCGAAGTTGCAGTCACGAATCAGGGCCGAAGGAAAATCCGATCAAAGCCGAAATGAGATCGGCATGGCGGTGGACGATCGCCCAAGAGATCGCGCACCGCTAATCCAACTATAGCCCAGATAAAGCATCGACCTGGCCGGCGGGCGGGTTCAATTTTCGAGCGAAGAGATCGGCATGCCGGGGTAATTCAGGGCGGGGAATCGGATCAATCGGCGTAATCGTAATGCGGGTTGCTGGGTTTGGCATGGTGTTGCACCGGAAGCGGGAGCCATCAGACCCAGCTCTCTCTCTTTTTGTTATCGGTCTCCCTTTCGAAGCTGCGAAATTCAAAATATGATGAGTGTTTGTCGGAGGCTTCGCCCCTGGCCAAGAACGGCTGCCCCTTCCGGCGCTGCAAAAGGGACGCGACTTTTCTGGCCCTCGCTTGTGCGACGGGGATGGCTGTCCGTGACGCTTGTGCCGGCCTTATTGAAAGTTCTTGCAGGCCGTAAAGCCGCTTGCTATGATCCGCCTGAAAGCACAGCCGTACGTATAGGTTCACATGGAGCAGAGGTTTTCGCCTGAAGCCCCGATCACCCGTGACGGCATGCTCCCATTTTTCAGTGGCCTGACCGGCCTACTTTCGGATCAAACCCGAGAGGCAGTCTGGGACACGAATGGGGGCCTCTCGTCTCTTTTGTTGATGCCAGTAGCGAACAAATCCTAAGCCGATAGTTTTGACTCCATCGGTCCGCAGGTCATCGTTCTTTTTGTCATCAGTCCGATGAATCCATCTCCTTGAATGGGAATTCGCTGGACTGAAGCTTGAGGATTGCGGACACTGGAGCCGACACTACCGGAGTATGACGGGCGGCATTGGCCGGAGGTCGCGTCACCGAGAGCAGGATCTCGGAGGACTGCACCAATTCTCGGCATGTCGCTTGCTCATCATCTCGTCGATCAAGTCTTACGAATCAGTTTCCAACGCTAAGATCTCCCCGCGGTTCGCCGTGAGGAGGATCGCAGGTGGCAATTATGTTCGACTCCAGGGATGGCAGGGCGATCTGGCGGTTTTTCTTGCCGCGGCGGCTGGTGCTCATGGCCTGGATGGCTTGGCTCGTCACGTCTGCGGTCATGGGTGGGATGCCTGCGTCGGTGTCGGCCGGGGGGAAGAAGCCTCCGACGTATACCAAGGATGTGGCCCCGATCCTTCAGAAGAAATGCCAAAATTGTCATCGCCGCCATCAGGTCGGGCCCTTCGCTCTGGAGACGTACGAGCAGGCTCGGAAGCGTGCCAAAGACATTGCGAGCGTGGTCTCGGACCGGTTGATGCCGCCCTGGAAGCCGGCTCCCGGAGTTGGTCCGAAGCTCAAGCATGATCAATCGCTCGCCCATGAGGAGATTGCTCTCCTCGAAGCGTGGGCTGAGGCGGGCGCTCCGCAAGGGGACCCGAAGCACCTGCCGCCGCCAGCTCAATTCGTCGAAGGTTGGAAGCTGGGGCCGCCCGACCTTATCCTCGAGCCGACCGAGGACTTCAAGATTCGCCCCTCGTGTCCGGACACCTATCGCTGTTTCGTGCTCCCCACGAATCTAGCGAAGGACACCTATATCTCGGCAATCGATTTCCGACCGGGGAATCCGAAGGTCGTGCATCATATCAACGCTTTTCTCGACTCGAGCGGCGAGGCGCGATTGAAGGACGAGGCCGAGCCGCGGGCGGGCTACACCTCGTTCGCCGGGCCGGGCATTGCGGTCTACGATGAGCTGAGCTTCTGGGCCGGTGGTCACGAGCCCAGCCATTTCCCCCCGGGGGTCGGCCAACTCTTGCCCCGCCAGTCCGACGTCATCCTGCAAGTCCATTACCACGCCACCGGAAAAGCGGAGGTTGACCGCACTCGCGTCGGGGTCTATTTCTCGCGTGAGCCGGTCAAGCAGGCGCTTCACTGGACGACCGTCTCGAACTCGAAATTCCAGATCCCGGTGGGTGCCCCCAACTTCGAGGTCAAGGCGAACTGGTACGTTCCGACCGAGCTCGAGGTCCTGGCCGTCTCACCGCACATGCACCTGCTCGGTCGCGACATGCGGATGTCGGCAACCTACCCGAACGGAACCAAGCAAGACCTGATTCACATCCCGGTCTGGGACCCCTCCTGGCAAAGCGCCTACTTCTTTCAGAAGCCGATCGCGCTCCCCGGGGGGTCCCTCGTCAACGTGACCGCTCACTTCGACAATTCGGAATATCCCCGCAACCCGAATCAGCCGCCCAAGCGAGTGGCCTGGGGCTACGGAGCCAATGACGAAATGTGCGAGGGCTTCATGGCCGTCGTCAAGAAGGGGCAGGACCTGACCCTTCCCTGGGCCAAGGACGACCTCGCCGAGATCTTGAGCAGACAACGCCTCAAAAATATGCTCAAACAGGCGGCCCGGCAGGCTCGATAAATGGTTCTCACCTTTTGCAGCCCCACCGGGGCTGCAAACTGGGGATTTGGCTTGGTTGAAAAAGGCGATATTGTTGCAGATGTTGGCGTGACGTGCGGTTCCCTCAAGCTTGAAGCAGTGGCAACGGGGAGACGTTGTCTCCGAGCGCGGAGTCTGCGGGAAGCTCGAGCCAGCCTGTCCGTACGGTCGCGTACACACGGCGGAAGTCGACGGACATTTTGAGGTCGCCGGCCTCGAGGTCGGTCAGGCTTGGGTAAGTGCCCGCCAGGCCGGGCCGGACCCCGGCGCCCGCGAGCAGGACCGGGCCGGCGGTGCCGTGGTCGGTTCCCGCCGATCCGTTCTCTGCGACTCGCCGGCCGAACTCGCTGAACCCGAGCACCAGCACCCGCTCGGCCAGGCCGGCTGCCGCCAGGTCGTCGAGGAACGCCTTCAGGGCACCCGACAGTACGCGAAGCAAGTCGGCATGGGGAAAGAGTTGGCTGGCGTGAGTGTCGTAGCCCCCTTGTGTGGTGTAGAAGACGCGGGTGGCGTACCCCCCTTTGAGCAGCCGGGCAATGGTGCGGAGCCGATCGGCCAGCGCGGTGGCTGGGTAGCTTGCCTCGGTTCCGCGATTGCGGGTGAGCTCGGTCAGGCGGTCGGCGGAGGTGTAGGCGTCGAGTGTGCTCCGGCGGACGAATGCTGTCAGGTCGTCCCCCGCCAGCTCGTGGGTCGGGTCGATCCGAGGGGCGTCCACCGGGGCGTCCAGGGTGAGGTCCTCCATGCGTTCGAGCGAAAGGGCGACGGCTCGGCGGCCTCGGAGTGCGACCGGCGGAGTGCCCGAGCCGATGAACAAGGACTCGGCGCGACTCCTCGCCGTGTCGAACCCCCGGCCGAGCCAGCCTGGCCCGCCGTGCTCCTCGGGGTCGAGCCGGCCCGTCTGCCAGACCGCCATGCTCTGGAAGTGCGACCGACTCGGGTTCGGATACCCCACGCCCGGCACGATCGCCAGCCGACCTGTTTCGAGGAGTTTGCCCGCCTCGCGCATCGCTGGATGCAGGCCGACATGCTCGTCAATCTTGATGAGTTGATCCTTCGGCAACTGGAGCGTCTGGCGGTGCCGAGCGTAGCCTTCATCGGCGAAGGGGACAATTGTGTTGATCCCATCGTTGCCGCCGTCGAGCTGGATCACAACGAGCACGCGGCTGTCGCGCTCGGCCGTGGCCGCTCGCGCAGTGCGTGCAAGGAAGCCGGGGACGGTCGGGGCCAGGGCGATCAAGGACGATCCACGCAAACCGAGCTTGAGGAAGTCGCGTCGCGAGGGCATGAGGTCTCCTTCTTTTGATTTATCGTTTCGAGCCGGGCAGTCAGGCGAGTTGGGCCTCGGGGCAAGACAGGATCAGGGCGACCGCGCGTCGGGCCGGTTCCGGTCCCCAGGCGCTCTGGGGGCCGAGGCCCGACGCGATTCGGTCGTGCCATTTCGCGCTGGGCTCGGCTCCGAGCAGTCGTTCGGCGATGTGTGTGATGACCTCGTCGCGCCCTTGGCCTCGCCCGCTTCGTTCGGTCAGTGCAAGGGCGTCGAGCGGTTCGGGGCGGCCGACGCCTTTCCCATCGGCCAGGGCTGAGGCGTAATTGGCCCGGCCGATCAGCGATCGCGTGGTCAGCCACGACCGGCCGCCCGGCCAGCCGCCGACGTTGGGGGGATAAAAGAGGTCCTGGCCGAGCCGCGCGGACCAGTCGGCCAGGACCAGGGTGCTCGGCGGCGGTTCGAGCAGCTCCAAGGCCCGGATTGGCCCGACGACGAACTCGACCGGCACCGCGATTTGCGACTGCACGTTCGCGGCGGCGAAGAAGGCGTTCGATCGCACGATCCGCGCGACGGCCCAACCGACATCGAGGTCATGCATGCGCAGGCTGGCCGCCAGGTCGGAGACCGCGTCGGCTTCGATTGCACGCTCCCCGAAAAAGAGGCCGCAGAGCCGCCTGGCCAGGCGTTCGGAGGTGGCTGGATGTTCGCGGAGCATGCCGATCAGGTCGTCCCCCGACCATCGCCCGGTGCGGCCGAGGATCGTCTTTTCTCCGTCGTCGTGCTGGTTTGCGACCACACGAAATCGGTCCTCGTTGACGGCCCATCCGGTCAGGGCGCGGGCGGCCTCCTGGACGTCGGGCTCGCCAAAGTGGCCGATGCCGAGAGTGAACAATTCCATGAGTTCGCGAGCAAGGTTTTCATTGGGGTGTCCCTTGCGGTTGGCCGGCGCGTCGAGCCAGGTCAGGAGCGCCGGGGCCTGGACCGCGGCGCTCAGCAACTCGCCGAACGGGGCGCGGGCGAGGCGGCGGAAGGTCGCGTTCTGCTGCCGCATCGCCTCAAGGTTGTCAACTTTGAGGTTGCTGGTGGCGAAGTGGTCGTGCCAGAGCAGCGTGAGCCGCTCGCCGAGCGGGTCGGGGCCGAAGAGCATGCGGTAGACCCACCACGCCTTGAGCCGCGCCGGGTCGTTGGAGGTCACCGCGGCCTCGGCAAGCAAGGTGGAAGTGGCCTCGAAGTCCTCGGGGATTTCGCCGCTGCACGCCTTGCATGAGAGCACGCGATCGATGCTCGCCTCGGGGCTGTCCTTCAGGTCACGCTGGAGTTCATCCCAGGACGCCCCGAACCCCGTCCGCCGGTGCAGGTGGGCGACCCGAGCGAGGTTCCAGGGGGCCTCTGCGTTCGGGACGTAGGGAGTCCATGGTAATGCCCGTTCCGAGCTTGTGGTGAGTACGTCAGATTCAATAATCATGTCGTTTCTCGTTGCGGCAATTGATCGGCCCGGTAGGCGGCGCGATGGAGCCAGCATCCCAAGGGGGGCGTGGGCTCAGAGCGATCCGGCCTTGCGAGCGTAGACGAGGGAGGTGGCTTGGGACGTGTCCTCGGCGGCATGCTCGTCATGATGACTCCCCTTCCATCGACTTCGTTCATCCACCTGATATAAGGGCCCGGGCCGGCCGACCGTCTCGACTTTCTCGAAAAAAAGAATGAGCTTTCGAAAAAAAGGTCGCGTTTTCTGCTCGCTTCAATCTTCTGGTCTGTCGAGGTCGTTCGCTTGCAACTTTCTTGAAAGAAGAGAGGGGCAGAAAGGTGATGCGTGTGAAGTCTTCCCGGCGAGCGGGTTCATTGCAGCCCTGGAGGGGCGACTGTCAAATGTGCAGGGTCGGCTTTGGCCTGCACTTTTTCGGAACGGTGAAATTGATGGTTGTTAGCAAGGAGTGATCGAAGCTGTTTGCTGACGAGTTGCGTCAGTTTCGTCCTGTCGTGCCGTGGGCTACACGTGCCAGTGGCATGGCGGCCTTTGCCGTGACTGGTGGTGGCGCCTTTCCGGTTCGCGAGAACGCTTGCCAGGGGCATGGCAGCCTTTTGACGGTCGCCCCTTGGAACGCTGACGCAACAACTTCCCGGTACTGAACCACCCGTTCCCACAGAAATCAGGAAGTTGTTGCGTCAGCGTTCCGAGGGGCGACCGTTTAAAGCATTGAGGTGAAACCCCTGGAGACATGGAGAATTTGTATCAGAATGTTTTGCAGCCCCGAAGGGGCGACCGTTTCTAGCCAGGGGTGAAACCCCTGGAGACATGGAGAACTTGTATCAGAATGTTATTGCAGCCCTGAAAGGGCGACCGTGAAATGCGTGTGGCCTCTTTCGACGGTCGCCCTTTCAGGGCTGTATGATCATGGTATGCTGAATCGATTCCAGGGGTTTCACCCCTGGCTGAAAACGGTCGCCCCTCCGGGGCTGCAAGTCATTTAGATTTGAGCTTATCCTGTTTCCATGGGTTTCACCCCTGGCTATTAACGGTCGCCCCTTGTATGTTCGCAGAACCCAAAGCGAAAGTGTTGAAAACTGGGGTTTTCCGTGGCACAGGACCGTCAAGAACCCTGGTTTTCAACACAGTCGCTCCGGGGCTACTATGAACCCGCCGGCGATCGCTCAAACAGGTGGACGTTCTTTTCGTTGGTCTGGACGTTTCTTTCGTTGCTGTGACCGCGGGCGGATGCTGGTTCGAGGGTGGTCGTCGCTGTGAGCCGTGTCTCTGGTATGGAGGACGCTCGGCAAATCCGCATGGCTTTCTGGGATACTCTCATGCGGAAAAGCGCTGGATTTTCCAGGTGCGTCCGAAAGAACGGCCCTGTCGGTGCGAACAACCTGGAACTGACGCTTGAACGTGTCCGTCTCTGAACCAATGACCTCGGCCGGCCATCGTACGATGAAGATCCCCTTGACCTGCCCATCCTGTGGTGCGGCGAGTTCCGTCGATGCCGCCTTCTCCGGCAGGCCGGGCCGTTGCAAGCACTGCAATCATCGGTTCACGATCCCGAAGTCGGGCGCGTCGCACCCTGAGACTTACTCTCTGGACGAGCCGCTCGAGGTGCCGGTCGATGCGGCTGAGATCAGCCTGGAACCTACCTCAACCTTTGTTCGGGCCCGGGGCGATGAGCCGTCGGTCTTCACCACGCGCCGTAAGCGGCGGCCGATCGAGCCCGCGGCAAGTCCGAGGCCCCGCCGCGAACGCGAACACGAACCCGGTTTCGCCTGGGGAAAGTGGCTGGGTCGGGTAGGAGGGGGCACCGTGCTCGTCCTTGCCGCAATCGCCTTGTTCGCCCCGCGCGGGCCGATCCTCGTGGGATCCGTGCTGTTGGCGCTCGGCACGCTCATGGTGCTGTTTGGGTTCGGAGTCGGGGCCTATGGGGCGTTTCGCGAGGACGTTCTCTATGGCTTGCTCTACCTCGCCATCCCGTTCTACACCGCTTACTATGTTGTCACCCGCTGGGACGACCTCTGGGTTTGGTTCGCCTGTTCGACGGTGGGGGTCGGGCTCGTCATGCTCGGGACCGAAATCCTCCGGTGGAATGGTGTGATCTTGTGAACGAGGGGTTGGCCTTGGGACTTCGTCGAGGCGGTGAAGCAGGTTGAGCGAGGTTCGCGAACGCGACGCAATCCCTCCAGAAACCGCTCTCGAATCCTGCTTCGGATGTGCAAGCCTTAAGAAAAAAGAAATCGGCGCGCGAACCGATTTTGCCATCGGCCTGTCTTTGGAGTTCGTTGCGGCGAACGTTGAGCCCGGCTTTCTCTTGGCTGGGCGGTCACGCTTCGGCGGCAGGCTTGGGGCTATTGGCGCAGGGCTTCACGCCTTGCTCGACCAGGGCGATGGCTTGGCGGAGGAACGAATCATCGTCGATCGTTCCCTTGAACCGCTCGGCGAAGTGGGCGCGATTTTCGACCCAAAAGTAGATTAGGCCGAGGATCATCAGGCTGAGGGTGGCCGGATCGAGATCGGTGCGGATCAGATGCCGGCGCTGGGCGGCCTTGATCCGGCTGCGGAGTGTGTCCAGCAGGTCGGGCTCGCCGGGCCAGACTTTGATGTCGCCTTCGAGCCGAGCCCAGGCGCAGAGCCGGAACATGACCTCGTTCTCACTGAGGTAGGTCATGAGTCGGCGCATCTCCGCCCGCACGCTCAAGGGCCGGTTCGTGGCGCGGGCGGCGACCGGGAACCGCCGGGCGTAGCCTTCGACCATGTGGCGCTTGACCGCCACGTAGAGGTCTTCCTTGCTGCCGAAATGATGATGGATCAACGGATGGGAGATTCCGGAGGCCGCCGAGATGTCGCGCATCGACGTCGCGGCGAACCCGCGCTCGGCGAAGAGTCGCCCCGCAGCGTCGATCACGGTGGCCCGTGTGCTCTCCGCATCTCGGCCGCGATGGCACTCGTCCGTCATCGTTGTCTCCCCTTGTTGACCGTTTGGTCAAGCGTATCGACGGCCGCGAGCCCCGTCAATCTGACACGGCCAAACGAGCATTTCGCTCACCAGATGGAATGATAGGGGGGTTAGTAACCCTCTTGACGATTTTGTTGATCGATCTAGAATATTGACCATTCGGTCAATATTATTGACCGCTTGGTCAAGGGTCGTCGGGAGACAGATGATGGCATCGAGGTCTGAATCGGCATCGGGGACGACACCCGCGACCCGCCCTTGGTGGGCTGTTGGGATGCTCATCGGCCTCGTCGCAGGTTGTGAGCAGAAGAACAGCTACGTCGAACCACCGCCCCCGGAAGTGACGGTCGCCACGCCGGTGACGCAAGACGTGATGAATTACTTCGAGGCGACCGGAACGGCCCAGCCGGTCATGTCGGTCGATATCCGTGCCCGGGTCAAAGGCTTCCTCAAGGAGCGGCTCTTCAAAGAAGGGGCGATCGTCAAGGTGGGGGAACTCCTCATGGTGATCGATGAGGAACCGTTCCGCCTGGCTCTGGATCAGGCCAAGACCCGGCTGGCCGAGGCCGAGGCCAACTTCACCAAGGCCAAGCAGTCGCGGGCCCGTGAAGTTGCCAAGGCGCAACTGGCGCTCGACGAATCGCAACTGCAACTGGCAAGGGTCGCCGAGACGCGCCAACGCAACCTCTCGGGACGTGGGGCAGGCTCGCGCGAGGAGATGGACCAGGCCGAGGCGAATCGCAAGAAGAACGAGGCGCAGGTCGAGTCGGACCGCGCCAGCTTCGATCAGGCGGAAGCGGACTACGAAACCAATATCCTCGTCTCCGAAGCCAACGTCGGCGCGGCCAAGTCTGCGGTCCGAACGGCCGAGATCGAGCTTAGCTACTGCCGGATGACGGCCCCGATCGACGGTCGGATCAGCCGGGTCAACTATCAGGTGGGCAATCTGGTGGGTGACGGCCAGGCATCGCTCTTGGCCACGATCGTCAAGATCGACCCGATTTATGCTTATGTCAACGTGAACGAGCTCGACTTGCTCCGGTCGAAGAACCGGATGGGTGCCCAGGCCGATGGGACCGAGAGCCAGGAGCCGATCGAGCTGGGACTGGCCAACGAGAAGGGGTACCCGCATCGAGGTCTGATTGATTACCAGGATCCCGGGGTCGACCCGGGGACGGGGACGATCCGGGTGCGAGGCGTCTTTGCCAACCCGGACGGGATGATTCTGCCGGGCCTGTTCGTGCGGGTCCGGGTGCCGACCGACCAGCAGAAGGAGGCCTTGCTCGTTCCCGAACGGGCGCTGGGGACCGACCAGTCGGGGCAGTACCTCTTGGTGGTGGGCGCGGACGACGTGGTCGAGTATCGCGCGGTCAAGGCCGGCGCCCAGGTCGACGACCTTCGCGTGGTCGAGGGGAAAATCAAGCCCAACGATCGCGTGATCGTTGATGGTTTGCTCCGGGCTCGCCCCAAGGCGAAAGTGAAGCCGATGTTCGCGCCGGAAACGGGCAAGTCGATCGCCGTTGCCGAGGATGCCCCCCGCTCCTGAGGATCCTTAAGCTATCATGTCTCGCTTTTTTATTGATCGCCCGATCTTCGCCAACGTGATCGCCATCCTGACGATGCTCGTCGGCATCGTCACGCTCTATGGCCTGCCGATCGAGCGCTATCCCGACATCACGCCGCCCACGGTCCTGGTCGCGACGGTCTATCCGGGTGCGGACGCCAAGGTGCTGGCCGACACGGTGGCGTCGCCCGTCGAGCAGGAGGTCAACGGGGTGCAGGGCATGCTCTACATGTCCTCCACCTGCTCCAGCGACGGCTCGTACAAGCTGACGGTGACCTTCGAGGTCGGCACCGACCTCGACGAGGCCCAGGTGCTCGTGCAGAACCGGCTGGCCGTCGCTCTGCCGAGGCTGCCGCAAGAGGTCCAGAGGCAGGGGGTTACCGCCAAGAAGCAGTCGACCAACATCATCATGGCGGTCTCCTTGATTTCGCCCGATGACCGCTACGACGACCTCTACTTGAGCAATTACGCCTCGCTCCGGATCAAGGATGAGCTGAGCCGGATCTACGGGGTCGGCGAGGTCATGGTCATCGGCAGCAGCAACTACGGGATGCGAATCTGGCTCGACCCCGAGAAGCTCAAGGCCCGCAACCTGACCACCGAGGACGTCCTCCTCGCGGTCCGCGAACAGAACGTCCAGGTGGCGGCCGGCCAGGTCGGCCAATATCCCTCGGCGAAAAACCAGGGGTTTCAGTACAACGTCACGACCCTGGGTCGCCTGAGCGATCCCGAGCAGTTCGGCAACATCATCGTCAAGGCGGACGACAGCAGCTTCGACAACGTCGACGACAGCAGCGGCGGTGCCGCCCGGCTGACCCGGGTCAAGGACGTCGCCCGCGTTGAGCTCGGATCGCAGGTCTATGACCAGTGGTGCGAAATTAGCGGCAAGCCGGCGGGAACCCTGGCTGTCTTCCAACTCCCAGGCGCCAATGCCCTCGACGTCGCCAAGAAGGTCGAGGCCGCCATGAAGGCGCTCAGGCCCTCGTTCCCCGACGGCCTGGATTATATTATTCCGTTTAACACGACCATCTTCGTTGATGAGTCGATTCATGAGGTCTACAAAACCCTCTTCGAGGCGGGCGTGCTCGTTCTGATCGTCATCCTGGTCTTCCTCCAGGATTGGCGGGCGGTTCTGATTCCCGCGACGACCGTGCCGGTGACGATCATCGGCGCGTTCGCGGCCATGGGGATGCTCGGCTTCTCGGTCAACATGCTGACCCTTTTCGGCCTGGTCTTGGCCATCGGCATCGTCGTTGACGACGCGATCGTGATCGTCGAGAACGCCGTCCACCATATCGATCGCGGTAAGCTTGCTCCGAGGGAAGCGACGATCAAGGCGATGTCCGAGGTGATCGGGCCGGTCATCGGCATCACCCTCGTCTTGATGGCCGTCTTTCTTCCGACCGCCTTCCTCGGTGGGATCACCGGCCAACTCTATCGTCAGTTCGCCCTGACCATTGCTGCCACTGCGGTCATCAGCGCCATCAACGCCGTGACCCTCAAGCCCGCCCAGTGCGCGGTCTATCTCCGGCCGACCAAGGAGAAGAAGAACTTCTTCTACCGGGGGTTCAACGCGGTCTATAACCGCTGCGAGGCCATCTATACCGCGATCATCCGCCGGCTCGTCCGGCATGTCGCGCCGATGATGCTGCTCTTCGTCATTCTCGTCGGGTTCACCGGCTGGTGGTTCACCAAGTTGCCGACCGGGTTCCTCCCCACCGAAGACCAAGGGTATGCGATCGTCGGGATTCAGTTGCCCGACGCTTCCTCTCAGATTCGGACGCGAGCGGTTGTCGATAAGGTGAGCGCCATTCTCAGGAAGACCCCCGGTGTCAAGGGCTGGTTCCTGATTGGAGGGCAGTCGATCCTCGACCAGGCGATCGCGTCCAACGCCGCGGCCATTTACATCACCTATACGCCCTGGGAAGAGCGTGAGGGGAAGCCAGGCCAGAGCCAGGATGAGATCCTCGGCAACTTCATGGGCCAGGTCCAGCAAGTCCGCGAGGCGATGGTCTTCGCCTTCCCGCCGCCGGCCATTCAAGGGCTTGGCGTCTCGGGCGGGTTCCAGATGCAGATTGAGGACCGCGCGGGGGTTGGCCTCTCAGAGCTCCAGCAGGTGCTCGACGAGATGCTTGCCAGCGGTAGCGGGCAGACCGGCCTGGCCGGCCTGAAGAGCACGTTCCGCTCGGGCGTTCCGATGATCTATGCCGACGTCGACCGGGTGAAGGCGAAGAGCCTTGGCGTTCCGCTCGAGACGATCTTCGGCACGCTCCAGACGGCGCTTGGCTCCGCCTACGTCAACGACTTCAACCGGTTCGGTCGGACGTATCAGGTCCGGGTCCAGGCCGACCAGCGGTTCCGGGTCGAGGCGGAGGACATCCGCCGGCTCGAGGTCCGAGACAAGCAAGGGCAGATGGTGCCGCTCGGCACGCTCGTCAAGGTGGAGAAACGGCTCGGTCCGCAGATCATCCCGCGGTACAACCTCTACCCCTCGGCCTCGATCTCAGGGGCGGCGGCCTCTGGTTACAGCTCGGGTCAGGCGATGAAGCTCATGGAGGAGATGGCTGTCCGCAAGCTCCCCGCCTCCATGGGTTACGACTGGACCGCCATGTCGTACCAGGAGAAGAAGGTCGGCTCCCAGTCGATCTACGTCTTCGCCCTGGCCGTCTTGATGGTCTACCTCGTCTTGGCCGCTCAATACGAGAGCTGGCTGATGCCCGCGGCGGTTATCCTCGTCGTGCCGCTGGCGCTCCTGGGTACGGTGATTGCCGTGGCGGTTCGGGGGATGGATAACAATATCTATACCCAGATCGGCATCGTCTTGATCATCGCCCTGGCGAGTAAGAACGCGATCCTCATCGTGGAGTTTGCCCGCGAGCTGCGGGCTCACGGCCGTTCGATCATCGACGCGTCGATCGAGGCCTCGCGACTCCGGTTCCGGCCGATCTTGATGACCTCGTTCGCGTTCATCCTGGGGATTTATCCCCTGGTCAACGCCACGGGCGCAGGGGCCGCCAGCCGGCGCTCGCTGGGTACGGCCGTCTTCGGCGGGATGATCGCGGCGACGGTCTTGGCCGTCTTCTTCGTCCCCGTCTTCTACGTCCTCATGCAACGCCTCAGTGAGTGGCGTCATCCCCAGAAACCGGTGCCGACGACCGCCGGGTCGGAGGAGGCCCTGAGCCATTCTCATGGGAATCATCACCCGACCAATGGTAACGGCAATGGGGAGAACGGTGACTCCAGCGCGTTGAGTGACGGAGCACACGCATTACCTGACGCGTCTCATTGAAAACGGAGTGTCTAGTTCGGCCCGGCCCGGCCGTTGGGGATTCACCCCGGCGGTCGGGCCGTTCGCATTTCAAGAGGCGTTAATCCCAATGAGGAATTCGGTCGAGCCGGCCGTGAAACCGAGTGAGGCTTGATTAATCTCGACGGGGTCGATCAAGATAGGGGTGTTCTCTTGAAGTCCGTGAAGCCAGTGGACCGATGGTGAGAGTTGGCGAGGGACCGCCGGACGCACCTTTGCCGGATCTCGGGCCGTCGCGATATGCCGCGGTCGCTTTTTCCCAGGTGGAGGGGAGCCTGAGATGGAAAAAGAGCAGGGGGTCAGGATGGCAACCGATCTCGAGACGGGGACGACCGGGCAGAGCTTGCTCGACTATGTCGGCAAGACACCGCTCGTCCGGCTCCTCCGCCTGGGCGAAGGGCTCCCGGCGCAGGTCTGGGCCAAGGTCGAGGGGAATAACCCGGGCGGGAGTATCAAGGACCGCGTCGGGATTGCGATGATCGACGAGGCCGAGCGCACGGGGCGGCTCGGGCCGGGCGGCACGATCATCGAGGCGACGGCGGGCAACACCGGGGTCGGGCTGGCGATGGCCGCGGCCATCAAGGGCTATCGCTGCATCTTCGTCCTGCCCGACAAGATGAGCGATGAGAAGATCCGCCTGCTCAAAGCCTATGGCGCTGAGATTGTGATCACGCCTACGGGCGTTCCCCCCGACTCTCCCGAGAGCTACAACGGCGTCGCCGACCGCCTGGCACGCGAGGTCCCCGGCGCCTGGCGCCCGAACCAGTTCGGCAACCTGGCGAATCCCGAAATCCATTACCGCACCACCGGTCCGGAGATCTGGGAGCAGACCAAGGGGCGGATCACCGCCTTCGTCGCGGGGGTCGGCACCGGCGGGACGATCTCCGGCGTCGGCCGCTACCTCAAAGAGCAAAACCCCGAGGTTCGGATCATCGGGGCCGACCCCGAAGGCTCGGTCCTCTCGGGCGATTCCCCTCGCCCCTGGAAGGTTGAGGGGATCGGTGAGGACTTCGTGCCCAAGACGCTCAACGGTCAGATGGTCGACGAGTGGGTCCGGGTCGGTGACGCCGAGTCGTTTCACACCGCCCGGGCCTTGGCGAGGCGCGAGGGGATCCTCGCCGGCGGATCGAGCGGTACGGCCGTGGCCGCTGCTCTCCGCTATGCCCGGCGGCTCGGCCCCGACGACCTGATCGTGGCGCTCTGCCCCGACACGGGGCGGAACTATATGAGCAAGTTTTTTGACGATCGCTGGCTGGCCGAGCAGCACCTGGGGTGGGACGTTCCGCCACCGCATACGGTGGCCGACCTGCTCCGGACCCGCGGCTTGCGGGCCTTGGTCTCGGTCCGGCCGGAAGATACGGTTGCGATGGCGGTCGAACTCTTGCAGTCGGTTGGGATCTCGCAGTTGCCGGTGCTCCGCGACGGCCAGGCGGTCGGGAGCATTCAGGAGATTACGCTCGCCCGCGCCTTGCACGACGGCGGTGACCCGAGCAAGGTCACCTTGGGCGAGATCATGGCGCGGCCCTTGCCGCAGGTCGATGTCTCGGTCCATCTCGACGAGGCCTATCGCCTTCTCTTGGCCGGCAATACGGGGGTCTTGGCCGTCTCGGACGGGATCGTTCTCGATATCATTACGCGGATCGATCTGGTCCAGTACTGGAACAAGTCGCCCGGCCGCTGAGGCTTTCCCATCGAAGCGCGGGTGGTATGGTCGGCAACTCACACCCGCGGAGTTTTCCAGCGAAAGAAGACCCATGACCGAAGAAGCGTCGCGCCCCCTCGGTTTTTCGACCCTCGCCATTCACGAAGGCCAAGGTGCCGATCCCGCCACGGGAGCGACCGTGGTGCCGATCTACGCCACCTCGACATTCACCCAAGAGGCGCCTGGAGAGCACAAGGGTTACGAGTACTCGCGCAGCGGTAACCCGACCCGCGCGGCTCTGGAGAGCTGTCTCGCCGCCCTCGAAGGGGGAGAGCAGGGGTTGGCGTTCGCGTCAGGCCTGGCCGCCAGCACGGCGGTCCTCTTGACCTTGAAGCCCGGGGATGAAGTGGTCGCCGCGTCCGACCTGTACGGCGGGACCTACCGGCTGCTGGAGCGGGTTTTCAAGCAGTGGGGGCTGATTCCCCGCTACACCGACGACATCAACCCCGAAGGGTTTGCCCGCGCCGTCACGCCCGCCACGAAGCTCGTCTGGATCGAAACGCCGACCAACCCCCTGCTGCAAGTTCTCGACATTGCGGCGATCGCCGAGATTGCGCACCGGGCCGGGGCCTTGCTCGCGGTGGATAACACGTTTGCCTCCCCTTACTTGCAACAGCCGCTCCGCCTGGGTGCTGACATCGTGGTGCATAGCACGACCAAGTATCTGGGCGGCCACTCCGACGTGGTCGGTGGAGCCGTGATCGGTTCGCGTGCCCTCCTCGAGCCGATTCGGTTCTATCAGAACGCCGCGGGAGGGGTCCCCGGCCCCTTCGACTCCTGGCTGGTGCTCCGAGGCGCGAAGACCCTCGCGGTTCGGATGGACCGGCATTGCGCCAACGCCGCGCAACTCGCTCCTTGGCTGGCCGAGCAGCCTGGAGTGGACCGGGTCTATTATCCGGGCCTTCCCTCGCACCCGAACCACGACCTGGCCCGTCGGCAGATGCGTGACTTCGGCGGCATGATCAGCATCAGCCTTGCCGGCGGGGGGGAGGCGGCCAAGCGCTTGCTCACGCGCACCAAGCTCTTCAGCCTGGCCGAGAGCCTGGGCGGAGTCGAGTCACTGATCAGCCACCCGGCCACCATGACCCACGCCAGCATCCCGGCCGAGATCCGCAAGGCACGCGGCGTCGATGACGGCCTGGTCCGCCTGAGCGTCGGCATTGAAGACGTAGCCGACCTCCAAGAAGACCTGCGCCAGGCCTTCGCCTCTTAAGAACTGTCGTCGTATCGACGCGATGGCCTGCCCGCTGAGATTGCCTTCGGGCAGGCGAGGAGTGCCAGCTTCTCGCCTGCCATCGAAATCGAGAAGCCGCTCTCACCCCGGCGCTCAGCCTGCCTCCGTCCCTAACCATCACCAACGCAGAAGAATTCTCGCCCCCTCTCCCGCTTTTTGGCAATAAGCCGCACTAAGCTAGTCGACATTGTAGGATATAACTTGACTTAATCGGTCGGGATTAGTAAGATCCGGCTTAGACTGAAGGTCCGTTTGGGTGATGAAGCCATTGGGGCCTGCCAAGGGAAAGATTGTGGTCTGGGAGCTTGAGGGGCCGTTACTCATGCATTTTGGTTTCAGACCCCCTTGTACGCCTTGTCGGGAGGGATACCGCGATGAAGCTCTCGGCCAAGGTTGAATATGCCTGTTTGGCGATCATTGCGCTTGCGCGGCAGGATCAGGACGAGGTGCCGGTCCGTGCCCGGGTGATTGCCGAGGGGAACGGGATTCCGGAGAAGTATCTGGTGCAGATCTTGCTCCAGCTCAAGGCCGCGAACCTGGTTCGGAGCACACGCGGGTCGCTGGGGGGGTATCGCTTGGCTCGGCCTGCTCAGACGATCTCCCTGCTCGAGGTCATTCACGCGATCGAAGGGCCAGACCAGTCTCCCCGCGAGGAGCAAAACCTGGCCTCACGCGTCCTGGCCGCCGTCCTCGATCGCATTCGCTCCGCAGAGCGACTCGTACTTGCGCAAACCTCCATGGCGCAGCTCGCCGATCTCTCCTCGCCCCATGACTGGGTGATCTGAAATGAAGCGGGGACGTTTGACCCGTCATGCGCCCACGGGGACCTTTGCTTGCGTTCTTACCGCTGGTGCCGGCCGACGTCTCCCTTTCTTGTTATGCGAACTCGCTGATGCGTGTTCTCTGCTAGCTATGTAGTTGCCACTTGGTCCGCGTGTAGGCGACGCGAAACCCGTTCGTCTCGGCGTTCCGCTGCGACTGGCTCCCTGGCGACGCCCCCATCATGGCGATCCGGCAGCCCTGTTCCGCAGCGAACCGGAGCCGTGCGTCGAGCAGCGCGAGCTGACCACCCCGTCGCCGACCTTCAGTCACGGTACTCGCTCCGGCGAGGATGGCGACATCATTGAACACGTACAGCATCCCAGTGGAGATCGCCCTGCCGTTTAGCTCGGCGAGGAATGGGAATCCGCCCCTCGCGTTCGTGCATATTCGTCCGAGGTCGAGCATGAACGCTGCGAGCCCCTCGCCTTCAGTGGCCCACCCTGCGACCGCGGTCCGCGCCCAGAGTTCCGATTCACCCGGCCCGATGACTCGCGTGGTCACGTCTCTGTTCAGTTTCGGGTTGGGCGGCATCTCGTTCTCGATCTTTCGGACCATCACACTGGTCTGCTCGCATGGCAGGTAGCTGCGGTCTCCAAGCAGTCGAAGGAGGCCGGCATCCGTCAGCGGGCTCACCTCGTGGAATACCGGTGCATTGTGCCGACGAAAGAACGCCTCGATGGTGTCGAGGGTTTCGCCCGTGGCGGCCTCGAACAGCCCCAGCCCGAACGTCTGGGGCACGGGCGAACTCGGCCCGTCGAAGAGAGCATACGCGCCCGCCACCTCGATCCATTCCGCACCGATGTCGGGCACCAGCGCGGCGCGCGATTCGACGAAGGCGGCATTGGCGAGGGCCTCGGTGCGTTCGAGTTTTTGTGACAACTCGCGGTCGGAGTACATCATTGGCTTATTCCAAAGGGGTTCATCCTGTCCTGGCGGGCGTCACCAATTTCAGGTAATTGCCAAGTCGCTCCTCGGCACTTCCGGGGCCGTCTGTCATCAAGCCGATATAGCCGTCCGGTCGGATCAAGACGAGCTGTTGTCCTACGGTGATCGGGTCGAGCCCAAAACCGTGGTGGATGTGCCCTTCGTTGTCGATAAGGTCGCCCGCTCGCCCGACCCGGATCACCGGGAACCGATTGGTAACCTCAGCGGGATGCGGACCTTCGCCGAACGAAAGCAGCGTAAAATGCGGCCCGCGAAAGATGTCGAAGAGGCGCGTCGGATTCCCTGCGGCGTCATGGCAGGGGGCGTCCGGTGCCCGGTCACCCGCCCTGACAGAACCCGGCTCGGCACGGTCATCCCACGCCAGCGGCCCGCCTCGGTAGTTCAACGAGAGCTGGGACAGCTTGTGGCCCGGCGACGGCTCGGTATCGGCCGGCGGCCCCTTGAAGTCCTGACGATGCCACCGGGTGGTGAGTCCGAGGAGGTCGGCAGCGATCGGCATCCGCTCGGCTTCGTAGGTGTCAAGCAAGTCGGCAGGGGCACCGGAGAGCACGGCCCCGAGCTTCCAGCCGAGGTTGTAAGCGTCCTGCACGCTCGTGTTCAGCCCCTGCCCGCCGGCCGACGAGTGGACGTGGGCCGCGTCTCCCGCCAAGAACACCCGGCCCACCCGAAACCGGTCGGCCATGCGGACGTTCACCCGGTACAGGGAAATCCACCGCAGATCGTGCAGCCGGATGTCCGTCCGCCCTGATCGCCGCTCCAACTCGACCTGCATCCCTTCCAGCGTCAGGTCGGGCACCGCGTCGGCGGTCACGTTCACGACGAGTTGGAAGTAATCCGTGACTGGCAGACCCCACAGGGAGAACCGGTCGGCGCTGCCCGTGCTGCCGGCTCGCGTCAATAGGTGGCAGTGGTCGTGGTCCAGCGGGCCGTCCACTCGAACATCGCCAATGATCGTCCGCTCGGTCTCGAACGTCTCGCCGGCAAACCCGACGCCGAGGGCCTTGCGGACGAAGCTTCGTCCACCGTCAGTGCCGATAAGGTAGTCGCAGCGAATCTGTTCCGGCACACCTCCGCGGGCGACGGTGGCCGAGACGCCGTCTGCATCTTGGGTGAAGGCAACGAGTTCGGTGGACAGTTCGACGCGGCCGCCGAGCTGCTCCAGGCGGGCGGCGAGAATCTCGTCCGTCCGCCACTGCGGAATGATCCAGGCGGAAGGGTACGGAATGTCGGGGGTCGGCACCGGCTCACGGATGCCCAACATCTGGGCTAGCGAGCGGTCCCACGCGACCTGGTCGTTGGCGTAGCAACGGAAGCCCGGGAATGGTGCGCCCGAAGCGACGATGGCATCTATTACGCCGAGGTCGTCGAAAACTTCGAGCGTCCGTGGCTGGAGGCCTTTCCCGCGGGAGCCGATGAACAGCCAGTCAGCTTTGTCGATGACTCGTAAACGGACGCCGCGGCGGGCAAGGTCACAGGCAAGGGTGAGGCCGGCAGGCCCAGCACCGACGATCAGGACGGGTACCGAGTGTTCTTCGCTCAAAACGACGGCCTCTGTGCGCGTGGGTTAGGGATAAGGACAGTCGGGCAAGGAAAAGGTTCACGCTCCGATGAAAGGGCCGGACTACTGCTTCCCCCGCCCCGCCACTCTCGGGTCCACTATCCGCGGTCAGCCATATGTGGGCGGCGACTTGTTCGCTGGCAGAGAACGAGCCGCGGGGTCGATTGTCAGTCTTCCCTTTGACGCTGTAATTGCTCGATCGAGAGGTTATCCAGCAACGGACCGAGTTGGTGGATCATCGCGGTCAGGCCCTCGAGGATCGAGGGGGCGGCATCGAATTGCTCGCTGGTTCCGATCGCTTCGAGTTTCAGGGCCGTCTGGGCGGCGGTCGTCGAGAAGGTGGAGAGCAGACCACGCAGATGGTGGGCCGCTTCACGCAACCGCGCCGGGTCCTCCTCCTGGATCGCCTCGCGGACCCGTGCGAGGGAGTCGGGGGTCTTAGCCTGGAAGACCCGACAGAGCTTTTCGAGCAACATGGCATCGTCGTCGCAGGCCGCCCGCAAGGCGCCCGGGTCGAGCAGATCCTCGGGTGGTGGAGGCGAAGGCAGGGGAGGGGACAACTCGGGCCGGTTGGCCAGCACGCGGTCGATCACTGCGAAGAGGGCGGAGGCGCGGATCGGCTTGGCCAGATAGTCGTCCATCCCTGCCTCTAAGCAACGCTCGCGGTCCCCCTTCATCGCCAGGGCGGTCATCGCGATCACCGGCAGGTGCTCGCCGGTGGACTGCTCGCGTTGACGGACGGCCTCGATCACTTGGAATCCATCGAATTCGGGCATGTGGACGTCGAGGAGCGACAGGTCGAAGTCGTGCCGATCGATGGCGTTGAGTGCCTCCAGGCCGTCACCGACGACCACGACGTCGTGTCCGCGTCGGCGCAGCAGATGCTCGACGAGCTCCTGGTTGAGGGGGTTGTCCTCGGCCACCAGCACGCGGAGCCGAGATCCGGATTCGGCCGGGTCGACGGGGACAGGAGACGTCGTGGTCGCCGTCGGGGCGGCCGGTTCGGCGGGCGTCGGGCGGGACAGGACCCGATGGATGATCTCCAACAGCTCTTCCTGCTGGACCGGCTTCATTGTGTACGCCGCAATGCCCAACGTGCGGTAACGGGCGATGTCTCCATGCAGGTCTTCGGAGGTCAGCAAGATGATCCGGCTGGCCGACAGCTCGGGACTCTGGAGGATGCTCGCGGCGAGGGCCAGGCCATCGGTGCCGGGCATCCTTGCGTCGAGCAAGACGAGCGAGAAGGGCCGGCCCAGGGCGACCCCTCGCCATAAGGCGTCCAGGGCCTTGAGGCCATCGCCGACCGATGTCGGATCGGTTTTCCAGCTCCGCAGCCATTCTTCGAGGATGTGGCGGTTGGTTGCATTGTCATCGACGATCAGGATGCGTAAGCCGTGGAGGTCGGTCAGCGGCCGTTCGAAGGGGTGGTCGATCGGGTGCGGGTGTTCGGCGAAGTGAACCGTGAAGCAGAAGGTGCTGCCCCGGCCAGGGACGCTCTCGACCGTGATCTGGCCCCCCATCAGCGCCACCAACTGTGAGGCGATCGAGAGTCCGAGGCCGGTTCCCCCGTACTTTCGTGTGGTCGACGAGTCCTGTTGCTCGAAGGCTTGGAAGATCTTCTGCTGTTTGTCGAGCGGGATGCCGATGCCGGTGTCTACGATCGAGAAGAGCAACCCCGGCGGAATCGAATCCTTCGTCCCGGGCGCCGGGACGGTCTCGACCCGGACGACGATTTCGCCTTGTTCGGTGAACTTGATGGCGTTGCCGATGAGGTTCAGGAGGACCTGCCGGAGCCGGCCCGCGTCACCGATCAGGGCGTCGGGGACGTCGGGCTGGATCTGGCAGACCAGCTCCAGCCCTTTGCGATGGGCGCGGAAGGCCAGGGCCCGCAGGGTCTCGCCAAGGACGCGTCGGAGCGAGAAGTCGGCGAAGTCGAGTTCGAGCTTGCCGGCCTCGATCTTGGAGAAGTCGAGCAGGTCGTTGATCACGCTCAAGAGGGCGTCGGCCGAGGTCTTGACTGTCGCGAGATACTTGCGCTGTTCGTCGGTCAGCGGCGTGTCGAGGGTCAGCTCGGTCATGCCGAGGATGGCGTTCATGGGAGTGCGGATTTCGTGGCTGACGTTGGCCAGGAACGCGTCTTTGGCCCGGTTCGCCGCCTCGGCCGTTTCCTTGGCGAGTCGCAGTTCCTCCTCGGCGTGTTTGGCCTGGGTGACGTCCCGCGCGATGCCGTAAATCAACCCGGTCCGCGGTTCGGGGGAGGCGGACCAGACGAGGTGTCTGTAAGAGCCGTGGGTGTCGCGGTAGCGGTTCTCGAAGGCGAGGGTGGGGATGCCTGCGGAAAGCGTCTGCATTTCGCCGAGCGTGGTGTCGACGTCATCCGGGTGGACGAACTGGATGAACGGATGCGTGACCAGGTCCTCCTCCGCCCACCCCAGAACGTGGTGGAAGGCGGGGTTGACCCGCTTGAAGAAACCGTCGGTGCCGGCGATGCAGAGCAGGTCGAGGGAGAGGTTGAAGAACTTCTCCAGCACCTCTTCGGCCTGGCGGCGTTCGTCCGCCAGGATCCGGCGCCAGGCTTGGTGCAGGGCTTCGCTCAGGCCGCTGATGACCGTGCCGATCAGGAGGAAAAGCGGGAGAGCGCTCGCGTCGCCGACGCCTTTAACTCGAAACGAGTAAAGCGGTTCGACAAAAAAGAAGAGCACGGCCAGGGCGCTGAGCGTGGTCGCCATGAACCCGGGCCAGAAGCCACCGAGATACGCGGCGATCAGGATCGCCGGGAAGAACGTCATGTACAGGACCCTGTCTCCCAGCAGCTCTGCGAAGTGCCACTGGATCATGATCGAGACCGCAATGTTCAGGAACGTGATGCCGTAGGCCAGTCGTCGGGCGCGGGGGGTGTCGTGCATGCCGACCTCAGAGGGCCATGCGGCCCTTGATCAAGACAGACGCCGATCGCGTGCGAGGATCGCATCCAGAGCTAGCTTCATGTTACCCGACCGCAGGGGGCGGGAACACTGGGCATGCTCATTCGACAGATCGGCGAGCGCCATGAGGGCGAGCGCGGGGGCCGAAGTGAGAAGGACGCCCGTCTCGTGATGCAGTTGGCGTTCAGGAGGAGTAAGATCAAGAGATCGCTTCAACCCGATGGCGAGGGCTCTTTGTGCGAGTTTGTTCCGTGAGGTCCGGAATTGAGCGGAGCAGCTTCATTGGCGGATCGCCTTCGGGTGGCGAAGCGGTGGTTCAGCCGGCGTCTCGAAGTTGAGACGCCTCCTCCGAGGTGCACCATGGCCAGCGTGTTGCTCGTCGACGACAACCCGGCGCTGATCCAGGAACAATTGGCCCACATCTTCTGCGAGGCCGGCCATGAGATCGGCGTGGCCTTGACCGGGCAGGACGGGGTCCGCCAGGCCGCTGCGCGGAAGCCGGACGTCATCCTGCTCGACCTCCGGCTGCCCGATATCTCCGGGCTGGACGTCTACCAACGGCTCCGCCAGGTCGATGCTCGGATCCCGGTCATCTTCATCACCGACGCGACGAATGCCGACTCTGCGATCGAGGCGATGAAGCAGGGGGCCTACGACTACCTCTCCAAGCCGGTCGACCTCCGGCGGCTCCGCCTCGTGCTTGGCCAGGCGATGGAACTGTCGCGACTGGCCCGCGAGCCGGCCGAGGTCGCCGAGACGCCTCCTGACGAGGATCGCGGTGACTCGATCATCGGCCGTTGCCCGCCCATGATCGAAGTTTACAAGGCGATCGGCCGGGTTGCCGGTCAGGATGTGACCGTGCTCATCACCGGTGAGAGCGGCACCGGTAAGGAATTGGTGGCACGGGCCATCTACCAGCACAGTACGCGGGCCCTGGCGCCGTTCCTGGCCATCAATTGCGCCGCCATCCCCGAACTGCTCCAGGAGAGCGAGCTGTTCGGCCACGAGAAGGGGGCTTTTACCGGCGCCGACCGCAAACGCATCGGTAAATTCGAACAATGCAACGGCGGCACGATCTTCCTCGACGAGGTTGGCGACATGCCGCTGGCGACCCAGGCCAAGATGCTGCGGCTCTTGCAAGAGCAGACCTTCGAGCGGGTTGGCGGCAACGAGACGGTTCGGACGGACGTTCGGCTGATCGCAGCGACCAACCACGACCTGGAATCGCTCGCCTCGGAAGGGAAGTATCGCCTCGATCTGATCTACCGGCTGAGTGGGTTCACGATCCACCTCCCACCGTTGCGCGAACGGGGCGATGACCAACCGCTCTTGGTGCAGCACTACATGCGACGGTTCAACCGGCAGCTCGGGCGCGAACTCAGGGAGATCACCCCGGAGGCGATGAAGAAGCTCCGCGAGTATTCCTGGCCGGGGAACATTCGCGAGTTGCAGAGCGTTCTGAAGCAGGCGATGCTGCGGTCGACCGGCCCCGTACTGGTCCCCGAATTCCTCCCCGATCTCGGGCCTCCCAAGCTCGGCGCGGCGGCAGCGGTCGAGGTTGCGCCGCGGATCGAAACCTGGATCGAGCAGCGGCTCCAGGCCGGTGGGGGTGACCTGTACCAGGAGGTGCATCAGCATGTCGACCGGTATCTCCTGGCACAAGTGCTTCGAATGACCGATGGGAACCAACTGCAAGCCGTCCGGATCCTTGGGATCGCGCCTCGGACGCTTCGGCTGAAGCTCCGTGAGCTGGGCCTCTCCATCACCCGATCCGTCGAGGAGAGCAAGGATGACTCGGCTTGAAGGGGGCCTCTCCCGCGCCGAGGTAGGACCGTTCTCACCAGCCAGGTCAGAAAACTCCTAGGGACCCCGGATGGTGGTCACTCCTGGGACTCGATCCTCCGTTGGATTTCGTGGTCGATCTCGCCTGCGATTGAGAGGAAAGCTCGCTCGACCTAAAGTCTTCTGAGGTTGGGATTTGGGTTGCCGAAAAGGCGGTCGAGTCTGCGTGGAAATCCCTGCGCCATTAAAAAATGCGACGCACGGCACATGCCTTGGCACACCCGATGCGAGATAGCCATTATCGTTGCGATCGGCCGCGAAGATCAGGCGTCCGAGGTTCCCCGAAGTCCTTGGTTCGATCTCAGTTTTGTCGAGGCTGCACGCGGTGCTCTTTCATCAGATAGGCAAATAGGCAAAAACAGAAAATCGTGAATTTTTGTGATTTTGATGGAGCGGGCCTTTTGCCGATGTGTGATCTTTGCTTTTGCCTCGGGTGTTTGTAAGGAATACGCCCTGACACGATGTGAGGGGCAGGGCAGGGAGTTTCTGTTCACTAAATCGTCTTGATCGATCCCGAGGAGGGGTAGCGGAGAAAGAGGGCTGGCGCGGATCGATGTTTCCGGGTCGATATGGCCCTGGCATCACGGTCGTGGTGCGCATCGGGACCGCCGGAGGGTGGGCGATCGACTTTTTTTGAGGTTTTTTACTTCCGAAGTTTGGCCCACACCGGAACGGTCGGGGCTCTTCGCACGAGGGAGGTATGCCGTGGATGCGACGCGAGCGAGGCGAACCCGAGACCGAACCCGACAGGCCTGGTATGCACGCCACCGGCAGCGGCGGTTCGCCCGCTTCCTGGGGTTTGACGAAAGAGCAAGGGCCCCGATCCCGCCCACCGCGGACGGTGCCAACCACGCCTCGGCCGCATGATTTTCGATGAGCACGTTTCTTTGTAGCCCCAAAGAGACTGCAAAATGCGGACGTCGTTATCGGATCCGTTTGACACGTTGAGGTTTTGAGTCTGGACCCGCCCGCCCCCCCATCGCCGGAATCCACGCACCCCGGAGACTCAAGCATGAGCGGCCTCTCGCTGACGACTTGCGGCCCGTCGTCCTTCTGGGGGATGTCCGGCCGAGGTCCTGGTCCAAGCATTTCGATCGAGACCAAAGAGGTAACCCGCGCCCACCGCGACCCGTCCGCCGACGCGATTCGGGCTCGCCGCCTCTTCGACGCTGACCTCTCTTACATCGTCCACCCCAGCTTTGACGACCCGGGCGCCGAGGACGCAATTCTTGCCTCGATGCCCACGTCAGCCGTGGCTCAAGCCTCGCGCCGTGGCAAAGCTCCCACGGGGATATCACCTTACTTGGCCAGCCTCTACGACGAGGCCCCGCTCCTGACGCGCGAGCAGGAGGCCCATCTCTTCCGCAAGATGAACTACCTGAAGTTTCGCGCCAGCCGACTCCGCGCCCAGATCGACCCGGATCGCGCGCGAGCCGTGGACCTGGAGACGCTCGAACGCGATCTGGAAGCGGCGCTGGCGATCAGGATCCAACTCGTGCGGGCCAACCTGCGCCTGGTCGTTTCGATCGCCAGTCGGAATCTCGGCCCCCACGACGATCTGTTCGAGCGGGTCAGCGATGGGAATGTCGTCCTCTTCCGAGCGGTCGAATTGTTCGACTCCTCGCGCGGCAACAAGTTCAGCACCTATGCGACCTGGGCGATCCGCAATCAATTGGCGCGGGCCGCTCAGGCCAAGCATCATCGCCAGTCGCGTTTCCTTCTTGGCCAAGAGGAAGTCCTCGCCATCGCCGCCGATCCTCGCACCGAAGCCGTCGACCCGTCGGACCTCCAAGAGCAGCGGCAAGCGGCCGTTGCGCGGTTGCTCGCCCGGCTCGGTGACCGCGAGCGGCGAGTCCTTGTCGGCCGCTACGGAATCGGAGGCGCCTGCGAGCAGACGCTGACGCAACTGGGCCAGGAACTCGGGATTACGAGGGAACGCGTCCGCCAGATCGAGGCCCGCGCCCAGGATAAGCTCCGTGGGCTCGCCCGCGCCCACGAGCTGGCCCCGTTGCTCGCCTGATCTTTCTCTCAAAATACGTTAATTCAATCGTTAAAGTCGGGAAACCCCTCGAGGTCGTGGCCTCGAGGCAGAGTTTTCCGACTTTTTCGTTTTGAGATACGCTTTGGGCGGGCGGATTGGGGTGATTTTAAGTCTCAGTGTGGAAACGAGTTCGAAGAAAATGGAAAAAGAGATTTGCCTTAATGGTAATCAAGTCGATAATGTATGTGGAGAATGAAGCCAAGCGGCGACCCGCTTCGCCCTCCTGGAGTTTTATCCCATGACTGCCCCTCGGTTCTTTGGTGAAGGTGAGATTGGATCCATCCCGCGTTCCCGAGCGACAGCGACGGAGATTTCGGTCCAGGGGTTCATGGCGTGTTCTCCTCTCATGATGATGGGGCGATTCGGCGAGCCGGGCTTCTTCAGCATGGGGGCTCAGGAACTCTATCGCCTCGCCTACGAGCAGGCGAAGGCCTGCGTCGCTCCGCCTTGGCATCTCCAGAGCCTGCTCTCCGGCACCAACTAAATCGTGCGAACGATCCCGAAACAACGCGAGCCGGCCGCCCCAAAGAGATCAAGGGCGGCCGGCTCGTTGTGTATTCTGTTGGCCCGTCGGCGCGGCGATCTTCGATCGTGGCGGCCTTTGGTAGGTTCGCAGTGAAGCGAGACTCTGTTTCCCGCCTGCGACTTCGGTTCAGATCGCTTTCGCGGTTTCGCTCAGCAACCGCAGCAGACGGGTGTGCCATTCATCATAACGCAGCAGGTGCAGCCTGCCTTCATCATGGTGGCGCAGCAGTCGCAGCAGGCCTGAATCATGGCGGCGCAGGCTTCGTCGCCACTGGTGCAGGTGATGCAGCACCCGTCCTCGATCATCTCGCACTTGCACATGCCCATCATGAGGTTGCAAGAGCAGACCATCATGCCGTTCATCATCATGCAGCAAGAGACCATGCCGCCGGCAAGCATGGTGCAGAGGTTCTGCATCATGGAGCAGGCCATCTTGTCGTCGCAGGCGCAACTGATCTTCATCCCGCCCGGGCACTTCTCCATTTTGATCGTGCAGCGGGGCACCATCATCATGTTCATGCCGGTCGGCATCGTGGAGGGGTTGCCCATCATGCCGGTGTTCATGCCAGGCATGCCCGTCGTCGGCGCCGTCATTCCCATCCGCTCCATCATGGCAGTCATCATCGTCTTTGCATCCTTCCCGGTTCGGATTGCAGACTCCGAGGCCCGACACCGGGCCCTCCTCTGTCCGGCAGTATAGAGAAAGAGGCCGCGGAGATTCAATCGGAATTTAAAAAATATGGGAAAACCATTATGACTTACCTGGTCATGTTGGTGAGGATTGTGGAGGCGGGATGTCTCGATTTCTCTGAGGATTCCCCTGACTCTCGGGCAAATGTCCTTATCTCCCGAACTCGCCAGGTAGACCATGCCAGCCATCTTCAAGTTCTCTCTTCCAATCTCAAGGAAGACAGGGATCTTGCATTCGTAAGGCGGAATGGGGATTGGTCCGACACCGTTCACGATGTCGGACCAATCCCCTGGGTTTTCCACTCTTGTTTTTAACGTGTCGACTCGCTCAGGCGAAGATTTTGTTTGCGACGTGGCCGGCCATGTCGGTCAGCCGGAAGCTGCGGGCTGCGTAGCGGTGGATCCGTTTTTCGTGATCCAGGCCCACTAGAACGAGCATGATCGCGTTGATTTTATTTGTAGGAATGTGCTGTTCTGTGACGTGCCCGTCAGTCCCATTGTGATGCGAAGCAGGAGGACGAAGATCGGGGCCGGCGAGGGCCGGCCATTCGAGGGGACTGCGGGCCTACGAAACTCCAAGCTCGTCCATGTGCCTCTGGGGAGACCCGTCCGCAACTTGTGGGGCCGAAGTTCAACGCGCCTCTCGAGAACGAGTCGGCGACAGGAATTGAGCGGCCGACTCAGCGCAGCCGCTGCTTTTCGACACGCTCGATCTGAACAATAACGCCGTCTTGGATGATGACGCGGACTTCGCCGAATCGAATCCCCCCGACGGCTTGACGGACCTGCTCCAGGTCGAAGTCCGCCGCGAGCGTTCCTCGGGCGGCTCGTGCGTCATCCCGAACCGAGATCGCCTTGTTCGACATCGCTCACCTCGTCTTCCTCGCAGGACCGGATCTCACATCTCTGATCCCGTCATTCCCATCCGCATTTCCTGCCGGTTTGCGAACCTCAGCCACATTATTCCCAGCCCAAGTCGACCGGTCAAGATCGATATCGACATTCTTGATCGAATTGCTAGAGATTAGTTTTTTTGCGCGGAACGAGCTTTGTTTTTCGAGGTCGGTGGCTCGCCCTTTCTTTGTTTGAGAATCGAATCAAGGCCGCAAGGACGGCGCGAGGCTGTGGCGACCGTCCTGTTGGGGGATTGCAGAGGGATCAGGGCAAAGGCTCAGGCGATGGCACGGATGACGCCGCCGTCGACGCGAAGCGCGGCGCCGTTGGTTGCGGAGGCGAGTGGGCTGCTCACGAACACGATCATGTTCGCGACTTCCTCGACGGTGCCGAATCGTTGGATTAGTGAGGTGGGGCGGGCTGTCTTGAAGAACTCGGCCTCGACCACTTTTCGGTCCACGCCCTGCTGTTTCGCCAGATCGGCCACGAAGGTGCCCACCCCTTCCGACTCGGTCGGTCCGGGCAGGACCGAGTTGACCGTCACCCCGGTCCCGATGGTGGTCTCGGCCACCCCTCGGGCGATGGCCAACTGGGCGGTCTTGGTCATCCCATAGTGAATCATCTCGGCGGGGATCTGGATCGCCGACTCGCTGGAGACGAACACGATCCGGCCCCAACCGCGGCTCTTCATCCCCAGCAGGTAGTGGCGGCTGAGCCGGACCCCGCTCATGACGTTGGTCTCGAAGAAGCGGAACCAGTCAGCGTCGGGGATCTCCTCGAACGGCTTCGGCTCGAATATGCCCATGTTGTTGATCAGGATATCTGCATCGGGAACCAGGCCGATAAGTTGAGCCACCCCTTCGGCCGTGGAGAGGTCGGCTGCGACCCCTGAGACTTGCCCACTCTCGCCGAGCCCCTGGATTGTTTGGATCGCCTCCTCAACCCGACGGCTCGTGCGCCCATTGATCACGACGGAGGCTCCCTCGCGAACCAAGGCCGCCGCCGTGGCCAACCCGATCCCCGCAGTTGAACCGGTGACAAGCGCGCGCTTTCCTCGGAGCTGCAAGTCCATGGTCTCTCTCCGTCGTGGGGCCAACTGATGAAGCGAATCGTCCAGGCTACGATACCGTCGGAGAGCGTTCGTTTCCTTTGTAAGTTCTCCGGAAATGCAGCCTGAAGAGAAAACCACAAAGACAGGAGCGATCAGTTCCCTCTTTTTTATTTTTTTATGTGGAGTGCCCCTCTCGAGAACGGATCGCTTTCGCGTCAGACTCAAGGCAAACCCTCGGCCATGAGGGCGGCGATGGCCTGCGAATTCTCATCGGACTGTTCGGAGAGGGCCCGAACCACGCGTGCTCTCCGCTCCTCCGGCTGGTTCTGCGACAGCTTCCACTTTCCTTCGAGCTTACGAATCTCGACGCGGAAGCCCACGATCGCCTTGAGCATCGCGTCGATGTGGGCGCCCGACTCGTCGAAAGTCCAGGGCGACTCCCGCGAACCCTCATAGGTCTGCACGCTCTTGCGGAGGATTTCCAGGAGGGCGTCACGCTCCTGGATGATCTGGAACGAGCCGTAGGCGTGGACGGCCACGTAGTTCCAGGTGGGCACCATCCGCTCGGCCTCGTACCAGGAGGGCGAAATATAAACGTGGGGACCGGAGAAGACGACGAGGGCCTCTCCCTCGTTCTGCCGCCATTGGGGGTTCGCTCGGGCCATGTGCCCGATCAAGTGGCCATGCGGCCCGGCCTTGGGGTCGAGCATGAGGGGCAAATGGCTGGCCATCAACGCACCTTCGGCCTGCGTCGTTAGCAGAGCGAAGCTGTTCTGCCGCATAAATTCATGCAGCTTGTTTGTGTCATTCTCGACATTAAAAGAAGGGGCATACACGTGTCCGGGCTCCGAGTTTGCTGGCGGTTCGCAAAAGGTGCAGAGGGAAGGGCGTCCCCGCTTGACCCGCCGGGTTATCGACACGATTCTGGAGCAATCGGTTCGGCCGCTTCCAAGGGCCACTGTGCGGAGTTGGCTTCTCCCACCGGACCGGAATACCCCGATCATCGCTGGCGAGCAAGGCCGTCATGACCGCGAACCTTCCCTTGATCCTCCAGGCGGTCCTCGGTGACTATGCTTTGCCCTGGAACGGCGACCACGGCATTGCCCATTGGGCCCGGGTCCTTGAAAACGGGAGCAGGCTGGCCAGAGAGACAGGGGCCGACATCGAAGTCGTTTCGCTCTTCGCCGTCCTTCACGACTCACGGCGGATCAATGAGCACACGGACCCTGACCACGGCCCCCGCGCCGCCGAATTTGCCCGGACGCTTCGCGGCCGGCTCTTCGACCTTTCCGACCATGAGTTCAAGCTCTTGCACCGGGCCTGCTCCGGGCACACCTATGAGCTGACCCACCCTGATGTCACCATTCAGACTTGCTGGGATTCCGACCGGCTGGACCTCGGACGCGTCGGCATCACTCCGCACCCGAGCCGCCTCTGCACCAAGGCCGCCAAGCGGGCAGACACCATCCAGTGGGCCGACGCGAGGGGGAAAATGCACTTCGTTCCCGAGCGAGTGAAAAGCGAGTGGGGCATCAACCTGCCCTGAAGACAGTCCCCGTCCGTTGCTTCGAGTGCGGTCACTTCCCTGGGACCGCGGGCGCCCCGCCCGCTTTTTTGTCTTATTGTATTTTTGTTATTTTGATATAATTTGTTTCGAGAATTATTGATTTTTTCGATGTGTGTGCGAGGTCCGCCAATGCCCGGATGGTGGGTTGTCCTCGCTTCAGCCGATTCGCGATCTAGAGAGCCAAGGGAGAGAGAAGCCGCTGGCCGACCGGCGCGTTTCTCGCCCCCGGCGGGCCCGAGATACTTTCATCCATTGGCTGGCGATCTCCCCCATTTTCTTAGCTTGCTGAGACCGGTCTTGTCACGCTCACGGAATTTCAGTAATTTTATGATCGAAGAGCGGAACGGCTTTGAAGCAAAATGGGTCTCGAGACTCTTACGGCGATTGGTCTTTTTCCGGAAAAAATGACCGGATTGACGGTTGTCCCTCCTTGAGTTTCCTGCAAATTTCGCTACACTGTCCGTCGCAATAAGAAGTGCGATTGATGCCACCTTAGCTCAGTTGGTAGAGCGCAGCTTTCGTAAAGCTGAAGTCCAGGGTTCGAGTCCCTGAGGTGGCTTTCTCATAACTCCCTTCACCGAAAGCACTTAGCTTACCTATATCGATGGTCGGCGGCGCGGCCCGGAAGTCTAAAGTAGGTAGTACCTACTTCTTTCGGACACCAGGATCGCCATGCCGAGCCAGCCTCACCCGCCCAAATATCGTCATTACAAACCCAAGGATCTCGCCGTTGTGCACATCAACGGCTGCGATGTCTACCTGGGCAAGCACAATTCGCCCGAGAGCTGGGAGAAGTACAGCCGAGTCATCGCGGAATGGCGAACCAACGATGGTGTGCGCTCGTGATCCACGACGAGCGCCAGGGCTGACGCTGAACCGGTGAGAGCATCGGTCAACGACGTCATCCTGGCGTACTGGAAGTACGCCGAAGGCTACTACCGTCGTGCCGATGGATCGAACACCGAGGAAGTCGAGCAGATCCGGCTTGCCTTGCGGCCACTCAGGCGGCTCTACGGCCACACGCTCGCGCAGGATTTCAGCCCCAAGTCGCTGAAGCTCGTCCGGCAATCGATGATCGACTCCAGGCTTGGCCGGCGAACCATCAATCAGCACATTGGACGCCCGGCCATCGCCCCAAAAGAGATCCCCCGCTTGCGCCGCATCACGAAAAAGAGGATCATTTCTCAATCCTAAATAGGAACGCCTACGTCGATCCCTTTCTCCTTTCGAGATCATTGACAGCCTTCCGGTACACCTCCTCGAACTCCTGGTCGAGCTCGTCCGACCACGGGCCGGGAAAAACGCTCTCCCCGGTCGCGGTTTCGAATGCTTCGGGACGGCTGCGCCAGGTCTCTGCCAGCGTCGAATCCTCCGAGGCGATCTTGTAGGCCCTGACCAATTCGAGAAGGCGATACTCTACCGAGGCCGACTTGCATGCGATGGCCAGTCCCTCGCGGATCGCTCCGAATACAAGCTCCCGGAGGCCATTGGTATGCCCTTCAACTCCGGTTCCCGGATGCTCGTAGTCCTCTCTGCAATCCTCGACGTTGTACGATGAGTATCCCCGGCATGCGATCGGCCTGACTTCGTAGATCGTGCACTTGCCCGCCTCAAGGAAGGGACAATCCAACCTGACGCGATCCCTCTGGTTCATATCCATGCCCTCGGTCGCCGAGATATTGGCCTCGACGCGACGATCGAGCGCCGCTTGCCGCGCTTCGTCGAACCACTCGCGAACAAATGTGGCGATGGCCAAGACCTCCGGAGCCGAAGCCGCGACCGGAACCATGCAGCAATAGGTACAGCCGCTCCGGCACGCGACTCGGTGCCCGTCATGACAAGCCGCGTGAACTTGCCTGATCGAACGGTCGGTGAGCTCGTTTGCACTTCGCGCCAATTCGATGGTATTGAGAGCCGACGGCGGCCCTGACAGGATCTTCAGCGATTCCCCAGCCGCCGCAAACCGAGCTCGAATGACGACCGGCTCCTCGTTGAACCTCTCCGGTGGCGCGGAAGGTCGAACACGCTTCGCCTTTCTTCCAGGAGGTTTGGGGCGTTTGGGCTTGCGTTGCATTTGGAGGGTTTCTCACGCTGGTAGCGATGGTTCGTCGCGGGGAAACCCCATTTTACCCGAAATCGATGTCGCCAATGACTTCGGGATCCACGTCTGGAAAACCAGCGCGACTTGGAACGGCACTTCAAGCGACGGCCAATCTCACCTCGGGAGCGAGAGCTGATCGAGGCTCCGGGGAGATCGACAAGCGTAGTCTACGCCTGCTCCTACGGCACGGGACAGTTCAAGCGGGTGGGCAGACTTTTGATTGAGGAGCGATGACCAAGACGTGGAAGGGATGATCTCGCTCTGCCGCCGGGACGGTAGACTTCCTAGACCCGCCGATGCCGTGCGTGGGCCTTGCGGCAGCGGTCGCGAGCCTTCAAGAATCCGTGCAGGAAACAGAGGACCACCGCAATTTGAGGGAACTACGCCAGGAATGCGTTGCGCGTCGCCGCCCAGCCGTTGGTGTTGACCGTCTCGGGGGCGTACTCGGGTTCGACGTCGCGTGCCTCGGCCGCAAACACGCCGTAGGCCTCCTGGAGATGGGCGTCATCGGCCGAGGAGGCACTCAGCGCCACGCCCAAGACACAGCCGTCGCCGACGGTCGTCGCGATGTCGCCCTTTCGGCCGACCCAGTCGGCGTGATGCTCGTCAGCCGCCAGATGCGTGGGCAATGCCGCCGCGTCGCGGACGGTGGTCCCCACCAGGCTGTTGCGCCCCAACCGCTCGATGAGGCGATACCAGTACATCAGGCGGTCGGGCTGATGCCAGAGGTCGTCGTACTGCGGCCGGTTCATGGGAATGATGATCTGTTTGGCGCCGCGTGGCGGTTGCGGCGTGGGAGCCTTTCGTTCACGATGGATTTGCCGGGTCTTCGGTCGAGCGTCCATCTTTGCATTCTCTTTCCTGGTAAGAAGAAGAATGCCGCTGGCCGGATACCCTGCACTTCAATACCTGCAATCCGGTGGGGTCAGCCTTTTTTTATGTGTCTGTACCGTTTGTGTTGCCGAAGGGGACTTTCGGCATGTCGGCTCCCATCGTGGAGTTTCCCTTGAAACACTATCTACCCGTCGTGGTCACGATTGGGTTTAGCGTTGTGGGGGTTCTTGGCGACTACCTGCTCAAGCTCGCCAGCGACCAGAAGAACCCGCTGCGATCGGGTTGGTTCTACGTCGGCTTCGCCGTCTACGCCTCCACGGCGTTCGGCTGGGTGTATGTGATGCGGCACCTGAAGCTGGCAACCATTGGCGTCGTCTATTCCATTTCGATGATCCTCCTGCTCACCGGCCTTGGGAGCCTCGTTTTTCGAGAGCCGCTCAAAGTCCAGGAGCTTGTGGGGCTCATCATGGCGATTGCCTCGCTCGTCCTGCTGATGCGGTTTGCCTAATCCTCTCGGCAGGCCTTGTCAGGGCGACCCGGAGAAAGCCTGCCGGAGGAATGAGGCCCGCCAGCCTACGTGTGGTCTGGGCTTATGCGTTCTGCATTGCGAACACGTCGATCTCGACATTGAGCCGAACGCCGATCTTCTCGAGACCGGCCTCCCAGTCGGGGACCGAGAGGCTCGGGGGGATGACGACATGGGCGGTCATGGCGAAGAGAGGGGAGCCGGTGGTGGGCGCCGGGGTCGTTTCGGAGTCGATTGACTCGATGTTGACCCCGTTCTGCGAGAGGTACTGGGAGACCTCGTGGATGATCCCCTCGTGGTCCGCCCCTTGGACTTCGATTCGATAGGGGAGCCAGCCGGGGGGGACCTCGGCATGAGGGTGCTCCGCCACCGTCGTCGTGATCTTGTAGCCCTGGGCTGTCAGGCTGGCCAGGTCGACATCGAGTCCGTCAAAGGGCTCCGAAGGGAGGGAGACGAGCATCAGGACCGCGAATTCGCCGCCGAGGCGGACCATTCGGCTGGTGGTCACGTTGCCGCCACGGGCGAGCAACAGTCCGGTCACCTCGTGAACGATTCCGATCCGGTCGGGGCCGGTCAATGTCAGGACGTAATTCCGCTGCATGGAGAGTGACCTCACCCGTTTTGGCCCGTGAAACGATCCGCAATAATAAAAGTCGCAAGTGCTGATTGCTTTGGCGATAGCTCTGCCACGGTCCCTTTGTCACTGCGCGACTACTTGCTTGGCTCGGATGTATCCGCGGCGACCTGCAAGAATTTCAGTTGCGCGGGGCCGTACAGCCCTTGGCCAGGAATCAACCGGCCATTTCGGAGGACGTCGGCGGAGGGCCGTTCGTTGGGAAGGCTCCGGTTCGCTTCGCCGACGAGGGTTCCGTCCTGAAGAACGCGGATGGTTTTGTGGTCAAGCACGACCTGCAATTGGGTCGAGCCTGCCGTCCATCGCAATGGAGCGGCGACATGGCCGGGCCGGCTCATCCGGTAGACGCGCCCGTACTCTTTGCGGGCGGCTTCGTCGAGGAAGTTGTCCTCGGGGGACCACGGTTTCGAACTCTTCGCGGACGTGGAGACGAACAGGTCGTTCCCCAGGGGGACCAGGCTTGTGAGACGCTGCCCCCACTGGTTGAGTACTGCGCCTCGGGCTGTCGCTTCTGTTTCGTAGGGATGCGTCGTGGCTGCCGTCACCGCGGGTTGGCTGAACATCCGGCGCACGAGGTTCCACGCTCCCGAATTCGGCTGCAATCGCCAGAGCTCTGCCCAGGGCCAGATGCCCGCGTAGACGTCGCCACCATGCAGACTTAGCGTCTGTGCCTCGCGTGCGTTCCGGGAAACACCCGGCATGACGGGGGGGAATCCTGCTTTGAGGCTGAGTGCGTTACCGTCATACTCGAGAATTTCACCGCTGGGATAGTGGCCCAGCCAGAGTGCTTCGCCCACGTTCAGGGCACAATAGACCTGGTGGCTTTTGCCGTCGGGAGAGCGGAGCGTTTCCCAGCGATCGTCCCTCAGGCGATAGACACCCCCTTGATTGGTCGTCACCAGGACGTCACTTTTGAGTTGCCCCATCGCATAAGGGAACTCCCCTTTTTTGCCGAGTTGCAGGGGGATCGCCCCTGTCGGTGAGAGCGGCTCCGTTTGTCCTGGCCGCCATCTCCAGGTGAGGAAGCGTTCGACCCGGGCGTCGTTGCGATCGAAATGGTTCCAGAGCACGAGCTGACCCTGGGCATAGTAGGGGCGGCTCAGGTTCCCCTGGCTTTCGGGCCAAGTGAGAATCACCCGGTCTTTGTAACGGACTTCGCGGTCATTGACTGTCAGGAGACCGTCGGCGATCGGCGTCGCCTCCGGACTGACGCCCTCGGCCAGATCCCAGCGCCTTGTGGTTTCGTTGAAGCTTCGGACGCTGAGATCGAGGCCGTCTGCTGCGGAACGCGCGTAGACTCGTCCGCCACGGTCGAAGAGGTAGACCCCCGCGTCGTCGTTCACCCGAGGGAGGGCCTCGAATGTTGGGGGGGCCTCATTCCGCTCGAAGACGTGCAAGAGGTGTCGGTCCGCGCGATCAAACGTGTTGTAAGCACCCAGGAACCCCGCGCCCAGAAGCGTTTGCCCTTCTGCCGTGCGAACCTCGAACAGAGTGCCGAAGTTCTGGCCGAGATCTTCGCCGCGGTCCAGGGTGATTGTGTAGAGGCGTTCCGGGCCCGGGCCGCTGCCGGCACTGGGAATATCGGAGGCCTGAGTAGGGGTAACAAGAGTGATCAGGACGACCGCCATCCTGACCATCAGGGTGGTTTCGAAGCGATTCAATGTCATCGTTTCCCTCGTGTTCCGTCGCTCCGGTTGGCAGCGGTTGGGGCCACTTGGCGTCGGAACCCCACGGCGAGGGCGTCCGCTCCCCGTCGGAATTCCTCGAATGACCAGCAGACCAGTAGACACTAAGACAAGCAAGGGACTATTTCGGATGATCCCCCTGGAATCATTGAGGAGGCAAACTTCTTGATTCGCCCGGGTAGGGGGGGGCGATCGTCGCCGGGCAGGATAGGATTCTTACCTTCGTCGCAAGGGGCCGCGAACTACCCCTTTGGGATTCCACCCAGCGACCTTAAGGACCATGGCCATGAATATCCTGTCCGTCATTGGACTGATCGTTGTAATGACCACGACGATCCAAGGGGCCGAAGCCGAACCCAAGCCGTTCCCCGGCAAGGTGAGCCGCTGGGAGGGCTTTGTCCGGCACGACTTCGAGGTCGACGGCGTCCAGGTCATTGTCGTGGAACCGAAAGCGCCCAAGCCAGGCCGCCCTTGGGCCTGGCGCGGCGAGTTCTTCGGCGCTTTTCCCAACGCCGACATCGCACTGCTGAACCAAGGCTGGCACCTGGCCTCCATGTCTGTTCCCAACCTGTTCGGTGCTCCCAAGGCTGTCGCCCACTGGGAAAAGTTCTACGACGTGCTGGTGAATGACCATCAGTTGCACCCGAAGCCCGCCTTGATCGGACTGAGCCGAGGCGCTCTCTACTGCATGGCCTGGGCCGTGGCCCACCCTGAGAAAACGTTGCTCGTCTACCTCGATAACGGTGTCTGCGACTTCAAGAGTTGGCCCGGCGGCAAGCCGAAAGGGCTTGGCCAAGGCGAAGGCTCGGCTCCCGAGTGGGCGAACCTGCTCAAGGCTTACCACTTTAAGGATGACCGCGAGGCGATGGCCTCGACGCTCAACCCGGTTGACCGCCTCGTCCCGCTTGCCAAGGCCAGGGTCCCGATCTTGTTGGTCTATGCCGACAGCGATCCTGTCGTCCCCCACCGGGAAAACGGGGAGGTCCTTTACGACCGCTACAAGACCCTGGGCGGTCCGGTGGAGCGGATCATCAAACCAGGACTGGGCCATCACCCGCATGGCCTGACCGACCCGCGCCCGATCGTCGAATTCTTCGACCGGACGTGGCTGGCCGCACACCCTATCACAACTCGTTAATGAGTCGATGTGTGTGATCGTGAGTGTTGGTGCATGTGTCGTGCGGGGATGAAACCGAGGGGGCTCGCCGTTCCTCCTCAGGGTTTCGGATGTCTCTGGAAGAATTCCCAGATGAGGTCGGAGGCTGAGATGTCCTTCGTGCTCTTCCCGAGCCCGGGCAAGGGGACGGTCGTCGTTCGCCCGGGCCAGGTGTGGCCGCCCCCCTCAATGGCGTAGAGGATAACCTCTGCGCCTTCTTTTCCCGGCCCGTAGGTTGTTATTGAGACGGAGGTACCGTCATTGGCCAGGTCGGGCGCCTTGGCGATCATCGGGGGGCTCGGACAGCCGTTGGCAATGGCCCAGGACTGGATCGAGGACTCGACCGACTTGAAGAAGAGATCCTTGGGAGTGCGTTCGTCCGGCCCGTGGAAGAGGACGAGCGGGTCATGGGTCCCGTGAAAGTGCATGACCGGGACGGGGCGGAGGGGGCGACAGGTCTCGGTCGCCATGGTGCCCGCGACCGGGGCGATGGCGGCGATCCGGTCGGAGAGCTCCGATGCCAGGCGATAACACATCATCGCCCCGTTGGACATGCCGGTGGCAAAGACTCGGTTGGGGTCGACGTTGACCACCGTGGCGAGGTCGTCGAGCAGTTTCGCCACGAACCCGACGTCGTCCGAAGGCTGGGCTCGGACGCCTCCCGCATCCCAGAACAAGAGGAGGTTGGAACGCCCGGTCCCGTTCGGATAGACGGCCACGAAACCCGCCTGATTCGCCTTCTCGCTCAGTCCGGAGTATCGGGCCATGAGCGGTCCGTTCATCACCGCCGAGTGAAATGCCAACACCACCGGCGCAGGCTGTTTCGGGTCGTGCGACGGGGGAATGTGGACCAGATAGGACCGAGTCTGTTCGCCGATCGTCAGCACTCGCAGGTGATCGCCTGGCGGGAGCGGCGCCGCCGCAAGCGTCGGCAATGTGACCAAGAGGAGTACGCTGAGGTTCATGGAGGTCCCGCATTGAATCGACGCTTTGAGAGAACCAGACACTATCTCCATTGTAGGGAAGGGACGCGGCCGTTTTGAAGGTGCCGGTTTAACGAGGCTTGGTATACGCATAGGCCCAGAGGATGAGCAACCCTTGCAACGGCAAGCGAAGCAGGTGAACGAGCGGCGGGAGGTGGAACAACTCCTGGTGCTGGTAGATATAGATGTTCGCCGGGAAAACGGCGATCAGCAAGGCGATGAGTCCCCAGGCGGCGTAGGTCGATGTCTTCGGGATCAGGAGCAGAATCCCGAGGGCGATCTCGGCGACGCCGCTCAGGAGAACGAGCGGGCGATGAAGCGGTAGGTAAGGGGGCATCATCTTGACATAGAAGTCGGTCGCGATGAAATGGCCGACGCCTCCAGCGACAAAAAGGGCGGCGAAAAGGACCTTGCCGACGAGCTTTCCAAAAATCATCGAAAGTCCCTCACACGCCCTTGGTCTGGCTGAATCCGGAGGCCTTGCTGCCGAGGCAAGCAAGGCCTCCTCGATCGCTTTGAAGAGGATTCGCTCAGCGCGGGCCGTTGGCCAGGGCTTTTTTGTAGACGTCGATATAGCGATCGATGTTGCGTTCCATGCCGAAGTACTCTTCGGCGACGGGGCGCGTGGCGGCGCTGAGGCGGGAGGCGAGGGCCGGGTCGGTGAGGACCTTGATGATTCCGTCGGCCAAGGGGTCGGGAGCCACGGGGGTCAGATGGCCGGCGCCGGTGGCGCCGAGGATGGTCGTGTAGTCGCCGAAGTCGGTCGCCACGATCGGGCGGCCCGAAGCGAGGTAGACGGCGATCTTGCTCTGCACCGAGTAGTTCTCGCGGCAGGCGAGCCGGGGGTGGACCAGCACGTCGGCGCGGCGGGTCAGGGCGACGACTTGTTCGGGGGTCTGGCCTGTCAGGACGATCAGCTTCGCGCCGTGGGGGCCGAGCTGGGCCCGGTACTCGTCGCCAGCGGAGGCCGGGCCGCCGACGAGAACGCAGCGGGCCTCGGGCAGCGCCTCGAAGATGCGCGGGAGCGACTCGATCAGGATCGGCACCCCTTGGTTGGGATGAACGATGCTGCCGACATACATGACCACCTTGTGCTCGGGACCCACGCCCGGGATGACGGCCGGCTCGCTCTCGCGCTCGTATTCACCCAGATCAATTCCTGGATAGATCACCGAGACCCGATCGGCGGGGACCCCTTTTTCCTCGACGACCACCTTCTTGACCGGCTCGCCAAGGGCGATCACCGCCGCCGCGTGCTGGCAGACCCGCCGTTCGACGGTCACGTAGAACCGGAACGAGAGCCCCCGTCCCAGCCGTTGACGCTCGAACTCGTCTCCGAGGAGGGAGTGGATCTCGTAGACCAGGGGCCAGCCGTACCGCTGGCAGGCGAAGTATGCACGGGTGGCTCCGCCGTAATGCTGGGCGTGGACCAAGTCGAAGGGATGCTCTTTCGCGATCCGTTTGAGGCCGCTGAGCCAGGTGCGCGGGGGAAGCGTGTAGGAAGGCGTGCCCTCGAATTCGCCCCGAGTCATCTTCCCCAACGGCGGTCGCGCTTTCAGGTGGGCCAGGACGACGTCCACGCCTCGGGTCTTCAACGCACGGAGGATTTTGATCGGAAGCATCGCCGTGCCGTCGTATTCACCGGGGACCGGAAACGACGTGACCATCAAGATTCGCATCGAAGGAGGCTCCGTCCGCGTTCGAGATTATCCACAAAGAATCAGAAGGTGCTGATGTCCCGGTTAAGGAACTCGAAAAAAATAAAGAATGAAGTCTCGGTCCCCCGCGAAGGGGGCTGACAAGGCTTTCGACGGAGCGAAAGGGAGGGGCCAAGTCGTCTTTGGCCTTCCAGCGATCGACCTCTGACGTTGCTCGCCGGCTCGCTCGTCCGATGGATTATTTCTGCTGGGGATAGACCACGCGGACCGGCTCTTTGCGATGGCGCTGATTGCGGGTGAGCGCACCGCCGAGGCGGCGGTCGAGACCCTCGATGGCGGCGTCGAGGACGCTGCGCGCGGTGTCGAGGTGCCGCGGTCGGAGGGCGTACGGATCGCGTGGCAGGCCGGTCCGGGGATAGAGGAGACTGTCCGGGGAGACGGGCAGCCCTGACGGTGTCTGGTGAGGTTCGAGCGGCTCGTAGGCGGCGTCACTGCGGGGCGAGCGGTAGTAGGCTTTCCGCTGGGCGGCGGGGCCGGGGTAGAGCCAAGATGTCCGCAGGGCCAGCATCTCGGCGAACTGCGGCCAGGGGGCCAGTTCGGTGTCGAATGCCCCGGTCGGTCCTTCGGCCACGATCGCCGGGAGGAGGCGCCAGGCGTCGGCCAAGGGGGAGGGGCGGCCCGGGTCGGCGATCAGGGCCGTCAGCTCGGGGCGTCCAAGCTCGACTGCGGCCTGGTGGACCAGGGCCTCGGCGCTGGCGATGTAGAGGAGCAGCGCACCACGTGCCAGCCGGCTGGCTTCGCTCTCCGACCGGACGAGCCGAAGATGACTCTGGGTGTGGAAGTGCAGGGCGTCCTGGTAGAGGCAATGAAACGGGCTGATCACCGTCTCGATCACCCAGCCCGACGTCTCGGGGCGCCCTCGCGATCCGTTCAACGGGCCTTCACGCTCAGCCACAGCCCGGTCGGGGCCGGAGTGGCGAGCGGGCTCAGACCCGGGATTTTCATCCCGCATGGCGATTCCCGTTTCCTCTGGATCAGATCAAAAAATCGCGAGGGTTTTCCTTGCGGGGCGCCCCACGCGGCATGCGTATGGAGACCTCGTCATTCGTAGGAGACGCCTCGGATCAAGACTTCGCGACCGGGCGCGCTGCCCCGGCTGTCTCGAACCTTTTTTTCGAGACGTTCTCAGAGCGTACCACATTCGTCTCTCGGCGTACAATCGCCGTAAGTTACCCGTGTCGCCCCATTTTCAGGCGTTCACGACGCTGCGGGGACTCATGCGGGTGCTCCACCTGCTTCCTTATGATGTTCTTCCCAAAAAAAAGTGGGAACCCGCACTTCCTGGCCGGACACTACGGGTCAATGGGGGACTGAACCCGATCAGGGAGGACAGGCCTTTGGCAACCGATCAGGGGGGGTAGCATCCTGCGACAATTGCACACACTGTTTTGTCTGGGGGCCGCCGGCCAGCTCACGGATGGCCAACTCCTGGCCCGGTTCATGGAACGTGGGGGGGAGGCGGCCGACGCGGCTTTCGAGACGCTCGTTGAGCGTCACGGCCCAATGGTCCTCCGGGTCTGCCTGCGCGTTTTGGATGACCCACATGATGCTCAGGATGCGTTTCAGGCAACCTTCCTGATCCTGGTGCGCAGGTCATCCTCGGTTCGTCGTCGCGATTCCCTCGGGAGTTGGCTGCACGGTGTCGCTCTGCGGGTGGCGGGAAACGCCCGAAGGAAAAACCTCAGGCGTCGCCGGTACGAGCGACGGAGCGCTGAGCGTGCGGCCGAGGTCGATGTCTGTCCCGACGAGGGGGGCAGGCTGGATTTGAAGCGGCTCTTGCACGAGGAACTCGGCCGTTTGCCTGATCGGTATCGCGCGCCGATGGTTCTCTGCTACCTCGAAGGGCACACCTGCGAGGAGGCGGCCCATCGCTTGAGCTGGCCTTTGGGGACCGTCAAGAGCCGGTTGGCCCGAGGTCGTGAGCGGCTCCGGGGTCGTCTCCTCCGCCGTGGCGTCGCGCCGACGGTTGGGACGTTCATGGCGGCGCTTGCCGGCGAGCGTGCTGTTGGAGCGATTCCGGTGGCGATTGAAGACGTGACGATTCGCGCTGCGATCGGACTCGCGGCGGGTCGAGGGGGGGCCGTCGAGGTGGGCTCGTCGGTCGCCACGGAACTCATGGAAGGAGCGTTGAGGACCATGCTTGTTACTTCTCGGAAGGTGATTGCGGCGGCCTTGCTGGCCGTTGGGGTCGCCGTGGTCGGTACGGGCTCTCTGACGCAGCGGGCCGTGGGCGACGACCCGGCACCACCTCCACGTGAGTCGGAGATGATTGCGCTGCCCTTGTATGTCGTCGAACCTCCGGACATGATCCGCGTCGATCTCCACGAGTCGTTGCCGGGCCGGCCGATTCGGGGCGATCGCTTGGTCCGCCCTGACGGTCGAATCAGCATGGGGTATTATGGCCAGGTCTACGTGGCCGGTCTGACGGTCAGTGAGATCAAGGAGAAAATCATCCTTCATCTCCGCAAGTATCTCACGGAAGAACAGCTCGGCCTGGTTATACCCGACTCGGCGCGAAGTGGCCGATCAAGGCCGGTCTCGCCCGCCGACTCCACGCGGGTCAGCGTCGAGGTGGTCGCTTTCAACAGCAAGGCTTACTACGTGCTAGGCGACGTCGCCACGCCTGGTCGAATGCCAATTACCGGCAGCGAGACGGTGCTCGACGGCTTGAACTGCGCTGGAGGCCTGCTTCCCTCTGCGGCGGTCTCAAACATCCGGCTGGTTCGCCCCGAGCCGGGGGGATCGAACCTCGAGAAATTCCTGAAGGTCGACTACCGGGCGATCGTCGAGAATGGGGACCCCGCAACCAACTACCAAATCCGTCCGGGCGACCGCTTGATCGTCTATCGCGACCCGAAATCCAGGCTGATGCAAGAGCAAGAGACGAAGGCACAGGAAACCAATGCCATGATCGAACGCCGGTTGAGCGCAGTGGAGCAGCGACTTGACCGGGTCATCGAACTGCTGGAAGGGAGGACTCCCCCTTCATCCGCCAAAGAATCGGAGCCGGAACCCGAGACACCTTAGCGGTGCATCCGGCGGGTTCGTTGACGTCGAAGGTTGAGTTGGAGCCGCACGGCCGGCACGGCCGTGATTCCTCACCAGTGCACGCGAGATCGAGGGGGGCTGAGGGAAAACGGCCGGACCGGTCGCTCATCAGGACTTGCCGGATGCACCAGTGGAGATGATTCCCCCTCGACGCGACTCGAGGAGCAAGCAGAGGGGGACGACGAGGCTGATAGACGAGGTGGTGTGCGGAACAGAGCACCTTGTCCATCGGCCTCGTTTTTTTTGATTTGCTCTGACCGAGGAACGTGCGTGTTCCCTCGTGGAGTTGCGACGTTTCTCAGAGGAACTTCCGGGTTGCCGCTTCGACGTCGGTGTGGGCTTGCTCGGCCGTCCGCTCGCCGAGGATTGGCCCCTCGTATCGTGTGTGGCCGGAATGCATGCGGACGGACCCGAAGTGGCTTTTCGCTCGGCCCAGGGCCATGAGTGGGAAGTAGTGCCGGTAGAGGTTATAGTTGATCATGAACCCGCGTTGCAGGGCTGTGTCCTGCTCGAGTCCGTCGGCCACGTGCTGCAGGTCGATGCGATGCCCGACGCCGTAGCCGGGGAATCCGGTGCCGGTGTACTCCGGTTCGTTCCAGGTGCCGGACACCTGGCGGTCGAGCAGGAAGGTGATCCCTCGGCGGATGATTTTGTCGAAGCCGCGAGTCTCGATGGCCAGCAGCCCCATCAGGGCCCAGCCGGTCTGTGATGCCGTGCTGGTGCCAACGCCTCGGAGCGTGGCGTCCATGTACGAGGCGCACGTCTCGCCCCAGCCGCCGTCGGGGTTCTGCCGCGAGGCGAGCCACTCGGCCCCTTGGCGGATCCAGGGCTCGCGCGTGTCGATGCCGACCGCCCGAAGCGCAGGGAGGACGGCGGCAGTGCCATAAATGTGATTCACACCCCAGCGTCCGAACCAGCTCCCATCGTCCTCCTGCTCGGCCCGGAGGAAGCGGACGGCCCGGGCGACGGCCGGGTCGTCGAGCGTTCGGCCCCCGGCGGCCAAGGCCTCGATGACGTGCGCGGTGACGTCGGAACTCGGCGGATCGATCAGCTCGCCGAAATCACTGAACGGGATCTTCGTCAGCCAGGCGTGGGTGTTGTCGCGGTCGTAGGCCCCCCAACCGCCGTTGGAGCATTGCATGCCCAGAAGCCAATGGGTCGCCTTCTCGATCGCGTCGTCGAACCGCGAGGTGGGCTCGGGGGACTGCTCACGGAGGCGATGGAGGACGAGCAGGGCCACCGCCGTGTCGTCAATGTCGGGGTAGTGGCGGTTGGTGCGCTGGAAGGCCCATCCACCTCCGGTCAGCTTGGGCGACTGGACCTTCCAGTCGCCGGGAAAGGTGATCTGGTGGTCGAGCAACCACTGGACGGCCGCCTCCATCGAGGGGCTGTCCTTGAGCTGGCAGCCGCAGTCGAGTATCGCTTGCAGCGAGAGGACGGTGTCCCAGACGGGAGACTCACTGGCCTGGAGATAGGTTGCGCCTTCACGCTCGTAAGACCAGTACGAATTGAACCCGTCCAGCCCGGCCCGAACCACCGGATGGTCGAGCGGGTAGCCCTCCTGGTTCAAGGCCATCAAGGCATAGATCCAAGGGGGCTGAATCCCGGCCCACGACCCGTCCGACTCCTGGTGCTTGATGATCCACTCCAGGCAGAGCCGGATCGCCGTTTCACGCCCTGGCTGGATCGGTGAGTTGGAGTACCACCGCAACATGCGGTCAATCAGGTAGAATGGACCTTCCCAGGAGATCCAGCGATGTCGACGCGGGAGGCGATGATCGGGGTGATTGCGGCCTTCGGGGAAAAGTTCGTCCAGTCGCCGGTCCGGGGGCAGGGGGCGCGTGGCTTTACGGGCCGAGAGGATCGTCAGGGGGAGGATCGTGCCACGGGCCCAGGTGGCGAACTGGTAGATGTTGAACGGCATCCAAGGGGGCAGGTAGATCAGCTCGGGGGGGAGCGTCGGCGTCTCGCTCCAGGGCCACTCGCCGATCAGGGCCAGCCAGTATTTTGTGAAGTTGCGCAGGCGGCTCATGCCGCTGTGCTGCTGAATCCAGGCTCTCGCCTCGCGCAAGGGGCGGGATTCCGGATCCTCACCGGCGGCGCGGAGGGCCGCATAGCACTCGACGGTCGTGTTGATGTCCCCGCCTTCGGCCCCTTGGTAGACCTCCCACGCCCCGTCCTCGCGTTGCTGGTTGAGGATCGCCTGGACGACTCCCGGCAGCTTGGGGTCGTCGCTCACGCCGAGGACGTGCATCGCCAGGATCCACTCGGCCTCCATGCACGAGTTCGACTCGACTGCGCCGACCCAGAAACCGGCAGCCTTTTGATCCGCCTGGAGCCAGGCAAGCGACTCCGCGATCCCGAGGCCGAGCACGTCCGACGAGTCTCGAGGGGGAACGGTGGGGGCGAGTGTCATCCTTAACGTCTCCGAGAATGCGGCTCGAATCCTTTCGAGCGAGCGGAACAAACCCAAAGGTTGGGTCAAGGTCGAGGGGCTTGCCCCTCGATGGTCAGCGCGATCAGTTGCCGAATATACTCCGAACCGCGTTTGCCGTCGCTGGCGATTCTCGAGCGAATCTGGGGACCGAACGAAACGAGACCGAGGAGCATGATGCTCAGCGTCTCGAGGTCGATGTTTAACCGGATCGTCTCTTGCTGCTTCTGCGCCTGCTCGATCCGCCGGCGGAGCTCCAGCACGAGCTCGATCACCTCCGGCCAGAATCCTGAATCGCCCTCGAGGTAGGCCCAGGCGTTAATGCGGAGCAGCAATTCGTGGTCGCGGATGAGGTCGAGGATCTGGCAGGCCTCGAGCGGCGGATCGCCCGAAAAATCGGTGGTTCGGGCCGCTGAGGCGTCCAGGCGGGGGAGCGCTTCGAGAAGCGTCTGCTTGACCGCCGCATACAGGCTCCCCTTACTGCCAAAATGATGATAGATCAGCGGCTTCTTGACGCCCGCCTCGTCCGAGATTTCTTGGATCGTGGCGCCGGCGAACCCGCGCCTGGCAAAGACACGCGTGGCCGCGTCAAGGATGGCAGACCGGGACGCCTCGGGATCTCGGATGCGGGGCACTCGTTTAACCATTGGGGATTCACTCCTCCTCAAATCAAGACGGCCGGGCACCGACGGGCCTTTGGCCGCTCAATGGTTCGGCTCCGACGGGATGGAAGGAGCCAATGTCAACTTGGCCAGGTCACCGTTGTTCGCCAGACCCCCTGGCCCTTCGTGTCCGGGGTAGCCCCCGTCGTGGTCCATCGGCTCTTCGTCGCTGGGGCGGAGGCCGGCGAAGAAGTCGATGATCCGTTCCCCGAGGACGTAGTAGATCGGGATGACGAACCGTCCGAGCACGGTGCTCACGGCGATGCCGAAGGCGATCACGATGCCCAGCGAGTTCCGGCTGTACGCCCCCGCCCCCGTGGCTCGTGCCATGGGCAAGACGCCCATGACGAAGGCGAACGAGGTCATCAGGATCGGCCGCAACCGCTCACGTGAGGCGGCCTTGGCGGAGTCGATGATGCTCATCCCATGCTTCTGACGCATTTCGACGCCGAACTCGACGACCAGGATGGCGTTCTTCGTCTCCAGGCCGATGAGCATGACGAGCCCGATCTGACCGAAGACGTCGAGCGGCATGTTGTAGATCCAGAGCCCGATGACGGCGCCGAACATGGCGAGGGGGACGGTGAGAATGATGACCGTCGGCCGGACCCAGCTCTCATAGAGGGCCGCCATGAACAGGAAGACGCAGACGACCGACAGGGCGAAGATATAAGTTGAGAGGTTGCCGGTCTGCTGCTCCTGGAACGTGGTCCCGGTCCACTCGTAGCCGAAGCCCTCGGGGAGGACCTTGGCCGCGACCTCTTCCATGGCGGCGAGCCCTTGCCCCGAGCTGAAGCCGGGGGCCGGCCCGCCGTTGATCTTGGCGGCGGCGTAGAGGTTGTAGTGGGGCACGTCGATCGGGCCGAGCTTGTAATCGACATGGCCGAGCGAGCTGAGCGGGACCTTCTGCCCCTGGCGGTTCAAGACGTAAAGATTCAGGATGTCCTCGGGCTTGCGGCGGACCTCGCCCTCGGCCTGCATCAGCACCTTCCAGACCTTGCCGTAGAGGTTGAAGTCATTGACGTAGAAGGCGCCGAGGTTGGTCTGCAGGACGGCGAAGACGTCGGAGACGGGCACGTCGAGGCGGCGGGCCTTGGTCCGGTCGAGGTCGAATTTGAGCTGGGGCACCCGGGCCGAGAAGCTGGAGAAGACCCCCGCCAGCTCGGGCCGCTTGCGGGCCTCGCCCTGGAACTGGTCGACGACCTGCTGGAGCGCCTCGACCCCTTTGCCTCCACGATCCTCGATCATCAACTCGAAGCCGCCCGTCTGGCTCAGGCCACGGATCGGCGGCGGCTGGAGGACCATGACGATGGCGTCGCGAACCTGCGAGGAGAGCTGGATTTGCAGCTTCTGCGCCAGCCCCGCGGCGCGAAGCTCGGGCGTCTTTCGCTCGTGCCACTCCTTGAGCGGCAGGAAGATGATTCCGGCGTTGCTCTGGTTCGTGCTGCTCATGATGTTCAGGCCGTCGAGCGTGACCACGTGCTCGACCCCCTCCAGCTTCATTGCGATCGCTTCCACCCGTTTGATCACCCGTGAGGTCACCTCTCGGCTGGTTCCGTCGGGCGCCTGGACCGCAACGATCAGATAGCCCTGGTCCTCGGTCGGGATGAACGACTTGGGTCGGGCCATGAGCATCCCGCCGGTCAGGACCAGCAGGGCGATCGACGGGATCACGATCGTCCACCAGTGATGGGCGGTGAACTCGAGGAACGAGTCGTACGAGTTCTCCAGCCAACGCATGCCGGCGTTGAACCAGCGGAAGAGAAAGAATTTTGTTTCGCCATGCTTGGGCTTGAGGAAGAGCCGGGACATGGCCGGGCTGAACGTCAAGGAGTTGAACGCCGAGAAGACGAACGAGAACACGATCGTCATCGCGAACTGGTTGTAGAGCCGCCCGGTCATCCCGGGGATGAACGCCACCGGCACGAAGACGGCGGCCAGCACCAGGGTGATTGTCACGATCGGCGTCGTGATTTCGGCCATGGCCGCGCGGGTCGCCGCCAGCGGCCGCATCCCACGGTGGAGGAACTTCTCGACGTTCTCGACGACGATGATCGCGTCGTCGACGACCAGGCCGATGGCCAGGACGAGCCCGCAGAGCGTCAGCGAGTTGAGCGAGAACCCGAAGACGGCCATCAGCGCGAACGTGGCGACCAAGGAGACCGGGATCGCCAGCATCGGGATGATCGTGGCCCGCCAGCCCTGGAGGAAGACGAACACGACGATCATCACCAGGACGAACGCCTCGATGAGCGTGTGCTTGACCTCCTCAATGTTCTCCTCGACATACTTGGTCGTGTCGTAGGCGATCCGGTACTCCATCCCCGGGGGGAAGCTTTTGGAGAGCCGGTCCATCTCGCTCCGGATCTTGCCGACGATCGAGAGGGCGTTGGCGTCGGCGTACTGGTAGACCACGATGGAGCCGGCGGCCTTGCCGTCGAGGAACCCGGCCGTCTCGTAGTTCTCCGAAGAGAGCTCGACGCGGGCCAGGTCGCTGAGGCGGACGATCGAGCCGTCGTCTTTCCGGCGGACGATGATCTCCTCGAATTCGGCCGCCTTGGACAACCGCCCCTTCACGGTGATCGGGAACTCGAACGCCTGCCCCTTGGGCACGGGCGTGGCGCCGATTTTCCCGGCGGCGGCTTGGAGGTTCTCCTGCTGGACGGCCAGAATCACCTCGGACGGCGAGATCCGCATCTCGGCCATCCGGTTCGGGTTGAGCCAGATCCGCATGGCGTACTTGCGGCCGAACGCGTTGACGTCGCTGATCCCTTTGATGCGTTTCAGCGAGTCGGCCACGTAGATCTGGCCGTAGTTGTCGAGGAAGTTGGCGTCGTAGCGCCCGTCTTTCGAGTTGTCGATCAGGTTCACCACGCAGACGATGTCGGTCGATGTCTTCTTGATCGAGACGCCGTACTGCTTAACCTCGGGGGGGAGCTGGGGGGTGGCCGTCTGCACCTTGTTCTGGATGTCGACGGCGGCGATGTCCTGGTCGTAGCCGACGTCAAACGTCGCCACGATGTTCGCCACGCCGTTGCTGGTGCTGTCCGACGTGAAGTAGATCATCCCCTTGGTGCCGTTGATCTGCTGCTCGATCGGGGTCGTGGCGGTCTCGGCCACGGTCTGGGCATCGGCCCCCGTGTAGGTCGTGGTGATCTGGACCTGGGGGGGAGCGATTTGCGGGTATTGCGCGATCGGCAGGAGGAAGGCGCAGATCCCCCCGATCAAGAGCATCAGCACGGCGATGACGGTGGCGAAGATCGGCCGACCGATAAAGAAGTTGACCATGAGGACGTCGGACTCGCTGGGGTGTTCTCGGGCTCCGGGGCAGGGGGCGACTCAATGCCTCAGTGGGCGGGCTTGGCTTTGGCTTGCGGAGCCGACGGGGTGGACTTTCCGCCTGCTTGGGCCTGGTTCTCGGCGGTGGCCTCGTCTTCAACCGGCCTCGGGATGACGGCCGCCTCGGCTTTGACCGGCATGCCGGGCCGGACGAGCTGCAACCCCTGGATGATGACCGGCACGCCCGCATCGAGCCCCTGGGTGAGGATCCGCATCCCCTGGTACGACTGGGCCGCCTTGACGCGCTGAATCGCCACTTTGCCTTCGCCGTCGACGATGTAGACGACCGGCCCGGCCTCCGTCTCCATCACGGCCGACTCGGGCACAACCACCGCGTCTTTGATGCGATCGACGACCATCTGGAGCTTGGCGTATTCGCCGGGCAGGAGCGTTCCCTCGGGGTTGGGGATCCGGGCCTTGACCAGGAACGTGGAGGTCGTCTCATCGATCGCGTTATCGATGAAGAAGCATGTTCCTTCGTAGGGGTGTTCGTCATCACCGTCGAACCCGGTGTGGAAGAGCTGGACCGTCAGTCCCTCATGGATCAACTGGGTTGCGCGTTTGAGGTAGCGGGAGCTGGTTCGGATCTCGATACCCATCGGGTCGAGCTGCTGAATGGTCGCCAGGTCGGTGAAACTCCCCCCTCCCATCGCGTCAGGGCCGACGAGGTTGCCGACCTTGACTTTCGCCTCGCCGATCCGGCCGTCGATCGTGGCGTACATCCGGCAGTAGCCGAGGTTGATCTCGGCATCGCTCACTGAGGCCTTGGCCGCCTCGACCTGGGCCTTGGCGGCGAGGATCCCGACCTCATAGTCGGCCCTCGCCTGCTCCAGGTGGGCGCGGTCGGCCTCGACCTGCGCGTCGAATTTCTTGCGGTCGGCTTGGGCCTTGTCCACATCCTCGGCCGATCCGGCGCTCCGCGAGTGCAGAGCCCGAGCCCGCCGTTCCTCGATCGTGCTGAGGGCGAGCTGTGCCTCGTCGAGGGCGAGCTGCGCGGCGGCGACCTCGCGGCCCTTGGACGACACCGCCTTCTTGAGTGCGGCCTCCGCCTCGTCCTGCTTCGCTTTGCTCATCAGCAGGGCCACCCGATAGCTCTGGTCGGCGATCACGAGCAGGAGCTGACCCTTCTTGACGTGGGACCCCTCCTCGAAGTGGCGCTCGGTAAGAAACCCGCGGACCCGGGCCCGCACAACGACTTCCTCGAGGGCCCGCGTCGTCCCGTTCGGCGTGGCCAGAATCGGGACCGTCATCAGCGCCGACTTGATGACGCCGACCATCGGCGGTGGCGGAGCGGCCTGCGCCTCCGGCTTCTTGCACCCGGCGACGCTCAACGAAGCCGCTAAGACGACGACGCCTCCGACCATTCGCAGGATCGGGCGGGCGGACAGGCTCTGGTCCACTTTCATGCTGTTCGGCATCCCAAAAGAGGGGCCGGCCTGGCCAAGGGGCGGCTGGCTTGATCTCATAAAGAAGTCTCGCGGTGCCGAGGAGGGCCCTCGACCGATCGCAAATTAAAGGAGGGCACCCGACGAGCACGAGGCCCGTTGCTCCGCTCGAGGAAGCGGCCCCTGGAGTCTGCCCAAGTAAACGACCGTTGACAGAACGATATCCCCATTGTACTGCTGAGTCAACCCGTGTTTACTTAGTGGATCTTCTACAACGGAGCAGGGGTGATGACTGAGCAAGCTGCCGAGACGGGGCGGAGACGTCGAGGGTCCGCGGCGACCCGAGAGGCCATCCTGGAGGCGGCGACCAGTCGCTTTGCGTCGAACGGGTACGGGGGTTCCGGGGTCCGTGAGATCGCGGCCGACGCCGGTGTGACCGCGGCGCTGGTGAACCGCTATTTCGGCACCAAGGAAGGTCTTTTCGCCGAGGTGATCGAGCGTGCGTTCGACTCCGGCGATTTGCTGGGGGGGGCGCGAGCCGACCTGGCCGCCCGCCTGGCTCGGCGGATGGTTTTTGGCCGTGAGGACGCCAAGGACATCAGCCGGACGCCGATGCTCCTCTTGCTCCGCTCGGCCACCGAGCCCCGTGCGGCCGAGTTGCTCCGGGCGAACCTCGACCGCACGTTCATGCGGCCCTTGGCCAAGATCCTGGGCGGCCCTGACGCCGAAGTCCGCGCAGGGTTCGTCGCCGCCCAGATCACCGGGTTCGCGACCCTCGACCAGATGATCCAGACCGAGGCGTTCACCGGGATCGACCGAGAGCAGCTCGCCGCCTTCCTCACCGTGGTCCTGGATCACTTCATCGGCTGATCTTGATTCACTCGCCGAAAAGGCGAGCGGGGAGCGGTTTACCGGTGCCGGGTCGAGGGCGGGCTCCCTCGTTGACTGGGCCGAGCGGCCGGGTTAAGACAGTCCGTGTCAAACACTCGTTGAATCAAGCGGTCCGGCGATGCCGACCCGAAGCCCACTCCCTCCGACGGAAGGTACCCGGTGATGATGACTGCGCTGACGCTTGTAACGGCCCTGACCCTGTTGGGGCAGGGGCAAGGGCAGGAGACCGCTCCGACGGCCGCCACGGGGTGGACCCCCTTGTTCAACGGCCGCGACCTGACCGGCTGGTACACCTTCCTCCAGAAGCATGGCAAGAACAGCGACCCCGACCGCGTGATCACGATCGAGGATGGGGCGATTCACTTGTACAAGCATGCCACCGAAGCGTCGACGGTGGTCATGGGTTATATCGGCACCGAGAAGGAGTACGGCAACTACCACCTTCGGTTCAAGTACCGCTGGGGCGAGAAGAAGTTCGAGCCGCGCTACAAGCTGAAACGTGACGCCGGGCTGTACTATCACATCCTCGGGCCGGACGCGATCTGGCCGCGCTCGCTTCAGTTTCAGGTCGAGCAGACCAACGTGGGCGACCTGATCGCCCTCTTCGGCTTCCAGGTCGATAGCTGGGTTGACCCCAAGACCCGTGCGGAGGTGATGCCGACGTTCCTGCCCCCTGAAGCCGGGGGCGAGGCCCGGGTTCTCGGCGGCGCGGGGATCGCCTACCAGAAGCACCTCGCAGGAGAACATGAGGTCGAGGGCTGGAACCAGGCGGAGATCATCTCCAAAGGGGATACGGTCACGCACCTCCTGAACGGGAAGGTGATCAACAAGGGGAAAAACGTACGCCTGGTCGACCCCGAGAAGAACGGCGAGGCGCGGCCGATCACGAAAGGCCGAATCGCGCTCGAGATCGAGGCGGCCGAGATCTTCTTCCGCGACGTCGAGATCCGGTCGCTGGACGACACGCCCGCAGCCGGGCAAGGGCAGGACAAATGAGTGGCCGCCTGGGGAGACGAGAAGCGATGGGGCAGGGCAAGCGTACTCATGCGAGCCAGTTCTGGGCCGTGCTTGCGTTGGCGGCATGTCTCGCGTCGGGCCATCAGGCCCGCGCGGGGGAGCTGAAGGCGGGGGCGGCCAAAGCGGTGCTGGAAGCGACCGACGCGATGGTCATCGGCGGTGGGATTGGCCCTGGGCATCTCCAAGGGCAGGAGGGGGAGCTGCGGGCCTCGGCCGTGGTCATCGAGGGGCCGGACGGGGGCAAGGCCTGCCTCGTGGCGTGCGACGTGCTCATGATCGAACGCGACATCCTCGACGCTGCCGCGCGGAAGATCGCCGAGAAGATCGGAGTACCGTTCGACGCTGTCCTGATCAACGCCACGCATACCCATCACGCGCCGACGACCTGCACGATTCACGGTTACGAGCGTGAAGAGGCGTTTGCGCAGCAGGTGGGAGAAAAGGCCGTAGAGGCGGCCGTCGCGGCGAATGCCCGGCTTGCGCCGGTGACGTTCAAGTTCCGGCGGGGCGAGGAGTCGTCGGTGGGGCGGAACAGCCGTCTCTTGCTGGCCGACGGCACGATCTACTGGGTGGGGGCTCTGACCGATGTGGTGCGCCCGACCGGCCCGTTCGATCCCGAACTGCCGGTCCTGGAATTTCTTCGCAAGGACGGCAAGCCCGAGGCCGTCCTGTTCAATCACTCCACCCACACGATCGGGACCATTAGCGGGGCGGTCCGCTCGCCCGGCTTCTACGGTCTGGCTGCGCAGGAGTTGGAGAAGGAGCGGGGGGGCACCTTCCTCTTCTTCGAGGGGGCGTCGGGCTCGACGCATAACCTTGAGCTGAAGGCCGCCGAGGCCATGACCCGGATCAAGACGGCCGTGGCCGACACGCTCGACCAGGCCACCGAGCGTCCCGTCGCCCGTGTCGTGGGCAAGCGCAAGGAGATCACGCTCCGCGTCCGGACGTTCGACGAGGCCAAGGACGATGCCGCGGTCGTTGCCTATTGCACCAAGCGGCAGCCCGCGCCTTACCACGAGAAGACGATCGAGATCTTCCGCGAGATGCGCAAGCGACTCGCCCCCCAGCAAGGTCAAGAGCGGAAGACCTGGGTGCAAGCGGTCGTGGTCGGCGACGTGGCGATGGTCGGTGTGCCGGGCGAGTTCTTCACCCACCTGGGGCGTGAGATCAAGCTTCGCTCACCGTATCGCGATACGTTTGTCTTCGAGCTGGCCAACGACTACGTCGGCTACATCCCCGACGCCCGCGCCTTTGATCGGGGCGGCTATCAGGTCTGGACCGGCCTGCACAGCTTCCTCGAAAAAGGCTCGGGAGAAAAGATCGTCGAGACGGCGGTCGAGCTTCTCGACGAACTCCATGATGCGCCGAGTCTAGGTCGCTGAACCCTGGTTCTTGTCGTTGCCCGGACCCCCAGGCGAGTGTGAACTCCCTGGGACTCCGGGGGACCCCGCCGCTCTTATTCTGCGGATTTGAATTCAACCGATAAGGAAACGGCAGCGTGTTGCTGCTCTCACAGACTTTTGATGCTTTCGCGGCACCATGGATCTGTGCAAAATATGAGAGATTGGCAGGGGCCCGAGGGAAGAACGGCCGGTCGATCTACTGGTTCTGGTTGATCGGCCGGCCCACCAAGATCCTCTTTATGAAATTGCCGGGTGCACGATTTCGTTAGGCGTCTGGCTTGATGGAATCGCGAATCGTAGCGACCGGCAGGAACAGATGTAGCGCCCTGTCGGGCAAGGGCACGAACCCGTATTTCTCATAGAACCCCCTCGCCTGCTGGTCGATCGCGTCGACCTCGACCGCATGGATGCCGATCTCGTCGGCCAACCCGAGACAGCGCTCCAGGGCATCGGCCAGCAAGGTTTCGCCCAGTCTTTGCCCTTGCGTATGCTGATCCACCGCCAGGCGTGCGATGAGGATGACCGGCACCGGGTGCTTTGGGATTTTCCTGGCCATCGCTTCCGGCAAATTCCGGAAGGCGATGCTGCTGGACGCAAGGGTGTAGTAGCCACTGATCCGTTTTTCGCCGGGCTGGACGGCGACGTAGGTGCGGCCCAGGTTTCGCTTCTCGTACTGGCTGACGAGGCGGCGGATGAATTCGTCGAGGGGCGGCTTGCCGCAGGAAAATGACGCGCGGTTGTGCGAGCGGTCAAGCCGCTCAATCTTCCAGTTAGCCATGACGCGCGGCGTGTTTCCTGGCCGCTCGCTTCAGAGCCTCGTTCGGCGCCGGCGGCTTGTCGAGCAGGTCAAGGAACCGGTCGCGGTCGTGATCGGTGAGCGGGGCCGCCGTCTCTTCGTAGAAACGGATGTCGGCCTCCGGGATGACCACCGCTTTGCGAATGCGGATCTCGGTGTCGCTCAACTGCTCAACGATCACCGTGGCGTTGGCGAACGACTTGGGCAGGCTAATCCGGCCTTTGGCGTCAGTCGATCGAGTCTCCATGTCCATGAATTCCCCCACAGTCGTGATGGTTCACTCCCTGGTAAATGCTAGGGCGATGGGGGATTGTGGTCAAGTGGGATTGTCCCACTGAGGCATTCGCCGCGTCTCTTTTGCGGTGAATGTGGGCCGTTGGGGCGATGCCGCGAGGACCGCAACGTCAGCTCCCTGTCTTTTGCAATGATTTTGTTTGTCTCTGAACTGAGTCTGGCTGGGTTGATTGTGAGGTTGAAGCCGGACCTGCGGCCTGCCGATACGAGAGGGGAGGCGACGTCGCGCGGGACGGCAGGAGGCCGGCTTGGCGGCGTGAGAACCTGGGCAGACATCGGCGTTCGACTACCGAAAAATGCCCCGACCCGGCTATCATACAGGGAGTGTAACTCCTTGAAGCCGAGAGCGATCGGGGACCGGGAACCGATCCGACGGCCCGTCACCGAGACAGATTGAGAGGACGCGATGCTGATCAGCGAAACCATTCATGCGGCGATCAACGAACAGATCGTCAACGAACTGGGTAACTCAAACCAGTACGTTTCCATCGCCGCTTACTTTGAGGCAGAGTGCCTGTTCGGACTGGCCAAAATCTACTTCAAGCAGGCCGAGGAGGAACGCGACCATGCCATGAAGTTCGTCAAGTTCCTTCTCGACACGGGGGCCAAGGTGGCCATCAAGGAAGTCCCCGCGGCTCGGAACGAGTTTCGCTCGGCGGAAGACGCCGCGCAGCTCGCGCTCGACTCGGAGAAACGGACGACCGAGCAGATCTACAACCTGGTTTCCTTGGCGACGGCAGAGAAGAACTACATCACGTTGAACTTCCTCCAGTGGTTCGTCAGTGAGCAGCTCGAAGAGGTTTCGAGCGCCGAGACCAGGCTGTCGGTGATCAAACGCGCCGGTCCGAGCGTCCTGATGGTCGAGGCTTACCTGGCCCACCAGTGAGGCTCAGCCGAGTGAATCCTTGACTTTCGGCTCTCCGCTCGCCTTACGGGCGAGCGGATCTCTGGTCCTCTTGGTATGGTGACGAGGATCGTCCGGCCTCGCGCTCCCCAACCGGCCAACGACTCGAAAGTGGTTGGTCTGTTGACACGGACTCGCTTCGTTTTCCCGCCTGCTCGCAAAGATCACTTGCGTCCCCTCATCGTTCGGTGCACCCTAGGCCCCCTCTTTGGCTTTTCCAAACCGGCCAGATGGGTTGGCATTCTCCGCCCTTGTTTGGCCAGAGACTTTTTAGGGAGCCGATGGTGGCTCCGACCGGTTTGGCCTGAGTGGAGGAGCCGCCGTGAGAGCACCTTGGATGTCCGTCCTCCTGTTTCTTGTCGCCTCGTTCTTGGGGGCAGGGGGGCAGTTCCTTTACAAGGCGGGAACGGATCGGGCCGTGGCGGCGGGGGGCCGGCTGGTGGACTTCGTCGGGAACGGGCAGATCCTGGCGGGGGTCGTCTGCTATGCGCTGGTGATGGCCTGTTTTGTGGCCGGTTTCCGCGTGGGTGGATCTCCGTCGGCCCTCTACCCGGTCTACGCGACCACGTTTATCTGGGCCGCCCTGATCGGCCGGGCGATGCACGGAGTGGCGATCGCCCCGCTCCATGTCGCGGGCATGGTGCTGATTATCGCAGGGGTTTCGTTGATGGGGCGCTAACCTTAACCTAAGGCGAGGTGGCAACGTGGCTCCCGAGGTCTATCGACCGTCCGAAACCGATCGTCGCCCGCTGGCGAGCCGTTCCTGGAAGGCGTCCGGGGTGGTTGCGCACTGGCTCGCACAGCGAGGCGCGAGCGCGAATGCGATTTCGGTGGCCGGCATGGTGGCCGGCATTCTGGGGGGCGTGGCGTTCGCGCTCACGCGCCACACCACCATTCCCGCCCTGGCCTGGCTGGCGGGGGCTTTTTTTGTCCAGGCACGCCTGGCGGCGAATTTGCTCGACGGCATGGTTGCGATCGAGTCGGGGCGGGCGTCGCGGCTCGGTGAGCTCTTCAACGAGGTTCCCGACCGGGTCTCCGACGCGGCGACGCTGATCGGGCTCGGTTATGCGGCCGGGGGGATTCCTTGGTTGGGATACCTGGCTGCGGTTCTGGCCCTGTTCGTCGCTTACGTCCGTTCCGCCGCGCGGAATGCGGGAGCGCCCCAGGATTATTCAGGGCCGATGGCCAAGCCGCATCGGATGTTCGCCGTGACGGTCACGGCCATTCTCTGTGCGATCGTCACACCTTGGCAGCCTGCCGCGTTCTTCCGTCAGGGGCAAGAGAGCGGCTGGCCGGCCTTCGCCCTGGGCCTGATTGTCGTTGGCTCGGTTGTCACCGCGATCCGGCGGCTTGTGCATGCGGGCCGGTTTCTGACGGCGAAATCGGCCGGATCGAGGGAGTCGACGTCGTGAGCGGAATTGCCTGGGAGCGTCTATTCGGCTGGCGCCCCGCTTTCGATGAGCGGGCCGTCGTCCTGATCGTGGCTGTCCTGGGGGGAGTGTTCGTGCTCGCCCCGTTGATCATCCTGGCCCTCGACCACGCCGGGCGGCTGAGCCCGGCGCTCAAGGCCGACCTGCGCAGCCGTTACCTCTCGTGGCTGATCATGGTTCCGCTCATCGTCCTGCCGGTGCTTTTGGGAGCCGCCCCGACCATCCTCGCGGTTGCGCTGCTCAGCCTCCTGTGCTATCGCGAGTTCGCCCGCGCCACGGGCCTCTTCCGCGAGAAGATCATGAGCGTGACCGTGGTGCTGGGGATCGTCGCTGTGACGTTTGCGGTTGCCGATCACTGGTATGCCTTCTTCGTCGCCCTGACCCCGATCACCCTGACCGTCCTCACGGCGGTGGCCACGTCGCTCGATCGTCCGGCCGGCTATATTCAGCGCGTGGCTCTGGCGGTCTTCGGATTCCTCCTCTTCGGGATCTGCCTTGGGCACCTGGGCTACATGGCCAACGACACCCGGTTCCGCTCCCTGATCCTCCTCCTGCTCTTCAGCGTTCAGCTCAACGACATCTTCGCCTACATCGTGGGCAAGTCGCTGGGGGGGCCGAAACTGGCTCCGCACACCAGCCCCAACAAGACGATCTCGGGCTCGCTGGGGGCCGTCGTGCTCACCACCCTGCTCGTCTACCTGCTGAGCGGCCTCATCTTCACTGAAGGACCGCTGAGCGGGCCGGTCCAGCGCCTGGTTTTGGGCCTTCTCATCAGCATCTCCGGCCAGTTCGGCGACCTGAGCGTGTCGTCAATCAAACGCGACGTCGGCGTGAAAGACACAGGCTCCCTGATCCCGGGCCACGGCGGCGTACTCGACCGCGCCAACAGCCTCTTGCTCTCCGCCCCGACGGTTTTTCACTACATCAACTATCTCGACAGCATCGGTATCGACCAGGCGACCCGGGTCCTTTCGGGAGGAGGATGAGCCCTTGGATTCGTGGAATTACAAGCCGGCGTCGGGCCTGGAACTCCCCCCTGTCGAGCAGGCGAGGAGCTTGCAGCGCGAGTCGGGCCTGGCCTCGGATTTCTGGCACCACGTCTGCCACAGCCTCTCTCGCGCCTACTTCCGCCTCTACCACCGGATGCACGTCGAAGGCGCGGAACATCTGCCGAAGGAACCGCCGTTCATTCTGATCGCCAACCATTCGAGCCATCTCGATGCGTTGGCCTTGGCCTCGGCCATGCCACGCCGGCTTTGCGGCCGCGTCTTCCCGGTTGCCGCAGGAGACGTCTTCTTCGAGACCCCGGTCACCTCGATCGCATCCGCCCTGATCCTCAACGCCTTGCCGATGTGGCGCAAACGGTGCGGGCCTCACGCCCTGGCTGAGCTGCGCACCCGCCTGATCGGCGAACCCTGTGGCTTCATCCTCTTCCCCGAAGGGACCCGGAGCCGGGACGGTCAGATGCAGCCGTTCAAAGCCGGTTTGGGCATGCTCACGGCAGGCACGACCGTCCCGATCGTCCCTTGCCATCTTACGAGGACCTTCGAGGCCTTTCCGCCAGGGGCCCGGTTCCCTCGCCCGCGCAAGGTCTCCTTGAAAATTGGCCCCCCACTCCACTTCGATGGCGTTCCGAACGGCCGCGAGGGGTGGCAGCAAGTCGTCTCGGATGCCGAGGCCGCCGTGCGCCGGCTGGCCGACCCGAGTTAAGCGCGGTTTATGGAAACGACGAGTCCGTGTTTTTTTGCTTGAAATGCGGGCATGCGATTGTATTGCCGATGCGATAGGGCAAGATATTCCCGTTCCAGTTGACCTCGTCTGACGGGAGTGAATCCGATGCCCCTCACCCTACGATGGGAAGATATCGCCCTGCGCCTCGCCCTCACCGTCATTGCGGGGGCCCTGGTCGGCATCAACCGGAGCGAGGGTGGTCATGCCGCCGGGCTTCGAACCACGCTGCTCGTCTGTCTGGCCGCCTCGGTCGCCATGATCCAGATGAACCTCCTCCTGCCGATGGCGGGGAAGACGCCCGAGTCCTTTGCCGCCCTCGACTTGATGCGGCTTCCCCTCGGCATTCTCACGGGTATGGGATTCATCGGCGGTGGCGCGATCCTCCGCCGGGGCGACATGGTCCACGGCATCACCACTGCCGCGACGCTCTGGCTGGTCACGATCATCGGCCTCTGCCTCGGCGGTGGCCAACTCGGTCTCGGGATCACGGCGCTGGGGCTTGCCCTCCTCATCCTCTGGGGCTTCAAGTGGCTGGAGTCGCACCTGCCGCTGGTTCACAACGCTCGTCTCGGCGTTGTTGTCGGGGCCGACGGCCCTTCCGAGGGCGAGCTCCACGCGATGCTTCTACAGGCGGGGTTCGAGATCGCTTCCTGGGGTGTGACCACAAAGCGATGCACCGCAGGGTTCCACCGCACCGTCCGTTGCGAAATACGGTGGCGGGGACGGCCCCGCGACCTGCGAACCCCTGACTTCGTCGGCCAGATGGCCCGGATGTCCGGGGTGAAGGCGTTGCGGTGGGAAGCATAACGGCATCCCGCCCTCCTGACTGCTATGGACTGGCCTGGACCACGGTCGAGGTGTAATGATGTCATGGCCGGGCCGACTGGTGGGGGATCCGCCATTCTTCTCGGTTGACCGCTCACCTATGTGCTGCCCGTTTATCGTTTTATTGCGAGCAAACAGACATGAGTCAACGCAAGAGCCATCGTTCGCATTGGGGTCTCGTGCTCATTCTCGTCGGCTCCGTGTTCGGGGCTTTGAGAGACACGGTCGCTGCGGACTCATCGACGACTTTCGCGGGCGAGAAAACGACCTGGCATGGGTTCGACCGCTATGACTTCGTGATGGACGAAGGAAGCCTGGCGATCCAACCCTTCAAGGTGGCGGACGACGAGAAGGACGGGGTCAAGGCGCCGGCGAAAGGACAGCGGCGGTGTATCGTGGTGGTCCCGAAGACCCCCGCGCCCGGTCATCCCTGGTCCTGGCAAGCCTGCTACTGGAACCACGAGCCCCAGTCCGAAGTCGAACTGCTCCGACGTGGTTTTCACGTGGCATTCATCACGCCCGACCCCGATAAGACGTGGGATGCCTGGTATGCCTACCTGACGGAGACGCACGGGCTCTCAAAGAAGCCGGCCTTCATCGGGATGAGTCGAGGCGGGGTCAATGAATATGATTGGGCGACCGCCAACCCCGACAAGGTTTCGTGTATCTACGCAGACAATCCCGCAATCAGGCCGGAAGCGTTCATGAAGCTCGGTGAGCTGACCAAGCATGATGTGCCTTTACTCAGTATCTGTGGCAGTCTCGATTTTCTGCTCGATCAGCATACGCTGGCCATTGAGAACCGCTATCACCAGTTGGGGGGCCGGATCACCGTGATGATCAAGGAAGGCGCGGCCCACCATCCGCATAGCCTGCGCAATCCCGGGCCGATTGCGGACTGGATTGAGAAGCACGTTCAACCGGCTCGGGGCGATCGGCCTGACTTCGCGGATCCCACCTTCACGAAATCCTATTACTACGGCCACGAGAGCTCATACCACGACCTTAAGGAAGAAAAGACGTACGCCGTCAGTCGCGGACCAGGATTCACGGAGTGCTATGATCGCTACGACGCCATGAACAACAGTCAGTGGGGGATCACGGGCATGGCGGTCGTCGTGCCGAAGACTGTGGCTCCGGGCAAGCCTTGGGTATTCCGCGCGAACCGGATCGGTCGGAATGCCGAGGTGGTTGATCTCGCCCTGCTCGCCAAGGGCTTTCATATCGTCGCCGCCCCTGTCGTCGCGCAATCGGGCCCGGTCCGGCAAGAGTGGGATGCCGTTTACAAACGGCTGACCGAGAACGGCTTTTCGAAAAAGGCTGTGATGGAAGGCGCGGGGACGGCGGCAGGGGAAGCCTATGCCTGGGCGATCGAGAACCCCGACAAGGTTTCCTGCATCTACGGCGAGAATCCCGCATTGCATAGCCTCATGTCGAAAACGCCGCCGCTCGAGAATCTCGCCCCCTTGGCCAAAGCCGGCGTGCCGCTCCTTCACGTTTGCGGCAGCCTCGATCCGTGGCTCGATGACCAGACGCGTGTGGTTGAGAGACGATATAAGGAGCTCGGCGGCCCGATCACGGTGATCGTCAAGGAAGGCGAGGGACATTATCCGCTCGCGCCCAAGGACCCCAAGGCGGTCGTGGACTTCATCACGAACGCCGTGAATTGACGGGCGCCCCACCGTCCCCAACATGCCGGTTCCCCTTCGCCCACGGAGTTCGGCTTGTCATCCGCGGGTAAGCTCCTGGGAAAACAGTCGGTCTAAATATGGCGATTTGGGGGATTGGTTTTCGGCTCGTTTGCCTTGACGATGGGCCCCCTTGGGCAAGAGTAAACCAAGATTTCTCGCGTGTTGCGGGTCGATTGGTGATGGCGATCCTCCGATGGCCTCATCCAAAAGAGCCGGGCGGGTTTGGGCATCGGTCGGGGACAAAGGCTCAGGTTTCAGTGGGAGTGTTGCTCATGACGGTTCTGCTGAGGTCGGTCGAGGCGAAGCGCCAGTCGGTGATGCCGGAGAGAGTTCGACCGGCAGGCCGGCAGGTCCGGCGCGATCGGCAGCGGGCGCCGGGTCTGGAGGTCCTCGAGACACGTAATCTGCTTTCCGGGTTGCTCGTGGGGGGGGCGGGAGCCGGTGGGGTGCCGATCGTCCAGGTCTTCGACGCGGACACGGGGGCAGAGCGATTTCAATTCCCCGCCTATAACGCCAAGATGACGGCCGGCGTGAGGGTGGCCGTAGGCGATGTCAATGGCGACGGCGAGCTCGACATCGTGACGGCGCCCGGGCCCGGCGGGCCTGCGATCATCAAGGTCTTCCGCGCCAGCGACGGGACTCAGATCGGCCAGTTCGCGGCTCCGCGCACCTGGTCGCGCGGAGGCACCTGGGTGGCGAGCGGCGACGTCAACGGCGACGGTCAGTCCGAGATCATCGTGGCCCCAGGGCTGGGGGCGCCGATGGTACGCGTCTACCAAGGGCTCGACGGCCAACTCCTGGACGTGTTCCGAGCGAATGCCGGAGGTACGCGCCGGAGTTGGGGGCAAGGGGCCAAGGTGGCGGTCGGCGACCTCGACCAGGATGGTTATGCGGATATCGTCGCCCTCTCGGCGTTCGGACCCTCCAAGGTTCACGTGCTCGACGGCCAATCGGGCAGCCTGTTGGCCGATTACACGGCGTTCGCTGGCCCTTCACGCGGCAAGACGTCAGTCGCTGTCGGCAAGATCGGGAGCGATCGCCATCCTGACCTGATTGTGGCGTCCGCCCCGCCGCGATCCACCCAGACCAGGGTCAAGGTCTATCAAGGGATTGCCGATGCGAATCCCGCTGAGTTCGTCGTGCCGAACAGCTCGAACGGCGGCGGCGTCGAGATAGCCGCAGTGAACCTGGGAGGCCGAGGCCGCGACGAACTCGCCCTGGCGCCGACCCGAGGGGGCGGCCTGGGATTGGGGGCGACGATCCTGAGCCGGACGCCCTTGCTCTCCCTCACCTCGCCCCAGGGCGCGGCGAGCTTGACGGTCGCCTATCGCTTGCCGACGGCCGTCCACGGACTGTTCCTGGCCGGGGATAATACGGGCGCATTGTCGACGGCGGCGGTCGCCGCCAACGCGATCGAACCTCCGCTCTCGCAGGCGCTCCCCGTCATTCAGCGCTTGGCCTACTTCGATCCGACCCTGAAGCAGTTTGTCCCCGTGCAGCCCGACGACCCTCGCCTGGTCGGCAAGGATATCACTGTCATCAGCCACGGCTGGGCACCCGGCTACCAGGGTTGGGTGAACTACGAAGCCAACGTAAAGAATCATGTCTTGAAATGGTGGGAGACCGACCCCAGCCAGCCTGGCTACGACTCAAGCTGGACCTCCCAGAACCCGCAAGGGCCGGCGTCCGACTGGCTTCTGCACGGTGAAACGGTGAGCACCATCTTTGGGACCACCGAGGTCTCGGCCACGGGCTTGGCCCAGGCGATCCTCAGCCGAACCAACTCGACGGTCCCTGGCAGTCCGACCGACCCGAACGCCGCAGTCTTGGCCTATAGCTGGATCGATGATTCGGCCACGCCGACCTGGAACGTGCTCGATACCAAGATTCCTGAGGACGCGTACAAGTCGGAAGCGTTGACGACGCTCAACGGCGCGCGGCTCGCCTCGGCGCTCGAGTCGGTGCTGGGTACCTCGTTCACCGGCAAGCTTCAACTCGTCGGCCATAGCCATGGTTCGAAGGTGGTCTCAGTCGCGTCGGCCGCCTTGCAGCAGGCGAAGATGCGCGTCGACCAGGTCACCATTCTCGACTCGCCTGAGGATGACGTTACGGTCGCGGGCGATGCGGCCAATTTCAACTGGTACTTTCTCAAGAACCTGAGCAACCTCAATCGTTCGAGCCCGGTCAATACGTTCGTTGAAAACTATATTTCCGAATTCAACGTGCCGTATAGCGGCCTCCAGCTCTCGAACGGGCAAGGGCAGAACCTGAACCAGATCGTCGACGTCGGCTTGACGCCCGACATCTACTATTCCTATGACCTAGGCGGCAGGCATGGCTACGCGGCGTCATGGTACACCGGGTCGAGCGACCCGAATCTGACGTACCAGCAGACGGTCGGCCAGTACTGGTCCCCCTTGCTCCCCGCCAATTCGGGCGCGTCGAACCCGGTGAAAAACCTGTCGCCGTATTACGAGCAGAACTGGGACGACTTGTTCCAGCCGGCCGACCAGCAGTTCGTGCTCGAGCCGCAGACGGCGGCCCCGTCCGAGACGATCACATTCCAGACGTACGGCACTGCGCCGGTCAGCGTGACCCAGAATGGAACTATCAGCCAGTCCCAGCCCATTTCGCTGCGAGCCCCGCTCCGCGGCCAGAGCGGGATCGCCTTTGACTATCAGTTTCCGACTTATCAGCCGGGGGACCGGTTGATCATCCTCGCCGACGGTGACGTCGCTTTTGTCATGGACGCCGCGCTGGTTGGTTCGAGCGTCGCCCACGCGACCCTCAGCCTCAGCGGGTTTCCGCTGGAGACGCATAGCCTGACGTTCATCCTGACCAGCACGACCAGCAACCAGACGTCAAAGGTCGTTGTTTCGAATTTCCAGACTTTCTATCAGCCCTTGCTCTGACTAGACTTTCGGACTTTTTCAGCAGTCCTTGACTATGCAAGACGAGCGGACCAACACTCCGACCTCACGACTCTGGATAAAACCCGAATACTCGAAGCTCCTGATCACAGCGACACGCTTTCGCGAGACGTGCGGCCCATGCGATGGCCTCTTTACTTGAAGGCAGCTCAAGTACAGTGAATCCACCATTGAGCGGAGGCGCCCACGGGTAGCCTCCCTCAGCGACTGAGCCATTGGCCGAAACTAGAACGGGCGGTACTGTTTCATCAATACCGCCGCCGAAAACGTAGACGCCCGCTTCCTTCGCCTCGCGTATCACGGCATGAGCGTCTCGACCCACCGCCTCCCACTCACTGTCGGGTACATTCATTGCAGCACTGGGGAATGAAATTAGATACTTTGCCATGATCTTCTTTCTCTAAGAATTTTGCGGTTAGTGATACAGGCCATGCCTAACAGTGGTTCGAGTTGCTCCACCGGGTTGGGAATCCCCCTCATCATCGCGCGAAACTGACCCTCGGAGACGGTACCATCACGCGCGGGGCCGGTATCCTGGAGGGTGTTCAAGCACACCAGGATCGGGCAACGCACGGAGGTCCGCTCGATGGATCAGCTTATCCTCGGCCTCGCCGCGCTGGTAGAGGCGTTCCGCGATGTCTTCCATCCCCAGGTCTTCTCCACCTTCCAGACGCTGATCGCCGGTTGGATCGTCTGCCTTGGCCCGCATACCATCAGCGAGGTCTGGCAGGCCACCGGCCTGGCTGCCCGGCGCCACCACGACACCGCCTATGCCGTGTTCCACTCCGCATGCTGGGAGTGGGACGACCTGGGGATCGTCCTGGCCACGCTGATCCTCACCCATCTGGTCCCCGGCGGTGTCGTCTGGGTGGCCGTCGACGACACGCTCTATCACAAGCGCGGCGCCAAGGTCGCCTTCGGCGGGATCTTCCTCGACGCCGTGATGTCGTCGAAGGGGCACCAGACCTTCCGGTTCGGCCTCAACTGGGGCGTGCTCGGCATCGCCGTGCCGATCCCGATGCGCGCCGATCGCTACTACTGCCTGCCGGTGCTCTGGCGGCTCTTCCGCAAGAAGGGCCAGCCGGGATACCAGACCCGCCCCCAGTCGGCCGCGGCGCTGGCGCGGAAGTTGGCCCAGGCCAATCCCGAGCGGACCTTCTGGCTGGTCGGCGACAGTGCCTACGTCAACGCGGCCGTGCTGCGGGATCGGCCTGCGAACCTCCAGGTCATCGGGCCGCTGCACTGGAAGGCCGCGCTGTACGAGCGGCCCGCCCCGCGACAGCCCAAGCAGAGGGGCGCCTCGCGCAAGAAGGGGGATCGCCTCCTGAACCCCAAGGCGATGATCGAGGACACCACGACCTACCCGGCGGAACTCCTGACGATCGACTTCCCGAAGGGGGCACGCGAGCTTCGGGTGCAGGTGATCCGGGACGTACTCTGGTACAAGGGGAGCAAGACCGATCCGGTGATGGTGGTGCTGGTCCGCGACCCGCTGGGCCAATGGCGCGACGAGGCGTTGGTGTCGACGGACACGACGGTCTCGGCAGCTTTCGTAATCCTGGGATACTGCCGAAGATGGAGTGTGGAACTGGCGTTCTTCGACAGCAAGCAGTTCCTCGGGCTGCACGATCCGCGGGTGCGGAGCGTGCAGCGGGCGCACCCGATGGCGTGGTTCGTGGGATCGCTGACGATCCTGTGGTACTGCGTGAAGGGTCATGAGGGATCCCACGTCGAACGGGAACGTCCGTGGTACGAGGACCGAGTGATGCCGACGTTCACGGACATGCTTGGTGCGTTACGCTTGCAGATGTGGGAATTCAAAGTTTACGGAGAGTCCGGCGAGGAGCTACCCTCACCAGAATGCATCAGGAAACTACTCCGCAAGCTATCAGCCGTGGCCTGAGGTCCGAAAGTCTAATCTGAGAATGTCAGGAGAGTCTCGCCACGGAAAGTACGGAGATTACAGGAAAGAAGTGAATTCAATCATGCTTGGTATTAATTCACTTCGTTATCCTTTTGTATTGCCCGTATTGTCCGTGGCGAAATTCCTGGGGTTGGTGGCTGTGCCTCAGAGGTTGAATTTGACAACAAAATTAAGTGAGAAATTGCTGAAGTCTTGGCTTGGCTGCGATCAATGATGCCCCGATTCCCGCTCCATGAAGTCGACACCTGCGTTGACCGCTTCCTGCTCGGTGGCAAAGACCCGGGGTGGCCCGCCGCTGCCGGTTCGGATGGGGCCGAGGCATTCGAGCGTGGCAAGGGAACCTGCTCTCGGGTCTTCGTCGACGTCGAAGAAGACGAAGCAGACGAAGCCGTTGGTGCTCGTGAGTTCTTTGGTCTTGGCGTTATAGGTGGAGTATTTGTCGACCTGGAACCAGGCCTTTTTGTGTTGGACGAGCATTTCGAGTAGGCCTCATGTGCGATTTGGGAACGTCTTCATTGCGCCTCGACGATTGAGACGCGACGATGCGCGAAGCCGATAGGGGGGAATCGCATGGGGTTCGCGATGATGTGAACGCTACCGCAGGCCGTGGTTAATGGCAAGGGCATGTCTGGCGCCGGCTGACATTGGGGAGACGCCCGCGAAAATCGCCGACATTCTCGCTCCGTCACGCGTCATTTGAAAATAAATGGCGAGAGTCACGTCACCACATCGAGGTGATGGCGTACTCAAGGGTAAGTCCGGCAGGGAAGGCCGGCCGGACCAAAGCCAAACCAAGACATGAGGAGATGACTTCAATGGCCGTCGACATGTTTCTGAAGATCACGGATGTCAAGGGCGAATCGAAAGACAAGTCTCATTCCGGTGAGATCGAGATCGAGTCCTTCAGCTGGGGAGCGAGCCAGCTTGGTGCCTCCTCGCACGGGACCGGTGCCGGTGCCGGTAAGGTCTCGATGAACGACTTCCACTTCGTGATGCGGAATAACTCGGCCTCACCGACCCTCTTCCTCTTCTGCGCCAATGGCAAGCACTTGAAGGAAGCCAAATTAACCTGTCGCAAGGCGGGCGGTACGCAACAAAATTTCATGGTCGTCACGCTGTCGGACGTGCTGGTCTCCAGCTACCAGACCGGCGGGTCGCAGGGGGGCGAGGTCCCCATGGATCAGATCAGTCTGAACTACTCGAAGGTCGAGATCGACTACCTGGCCCAGGATGAGAAGGGGATCACGAAGTCGGCGGGCAAGAAGCATTGGGACATGAAGACCAACACCGGCGGTTGAGTCGAGTGCGGCCCGCTTGCCTTTGCATGGATTCGACGAAACGTAGGAAATCGCGCCGGAAGGGCTCGTCAGCCCTCGGGCGCGATTTTTTTTGTTTCAGGCTGGCCATCAGCCTGTCTCCCTTCATTCAGGCTCAGGCCTTGGAATTCTTCCACGAATTTGCGGCTCGACTTACTACCCATTCTTCAGACATAAAGGATTACCTCGCTTGACCGTTCGATGAACTCGGGGGGCGGCTCCCAGAAGAGGAACCTAACCACGAATGACACGAATTACACGAATTGAGAATAATAAGTATTTGTAAATTTATGATTTTGATTTGCTGTTTTTATTCGTGTGATTTGTGTCATTCGTGGTTAAAAAATTTCCCTTTCCCAAGCGATCGTCCGTGGGTGTCAGCGTTCGAGCCGCCCAAGCCGAATCCGCCCGACCGAAGGAGGCATGATCCTCCTTCGGTGCGCACCCGCTGGTAGACATTTATGATTTTTTCGGTTTTGTAGAGAATCCGCGTCGCTCCATGCCGCTGGCTTAAATAATTTCGAAAAGTCGTGAAATCGACTCTAGACGACCGAAATAAAATTGGTAAAAAGATTAATAAGGCGTTCTCCGCGATGGTGTGGAGGATCCCTAGTAGGACGTCCGGCGGGCGAGGTGGCCTGCCGTCTGCCTTTTGCATCTCAAGGAGCTTCATCGATGTCCTCCGGGTCTCTCTCGTCCTCGTCCGCCAACTCCCCCTCTGCCGAGCAGGAGTTTATGCAGGCGATCAAGGATTATCAAAAGCAGAGCGGGCGGTTGTTCCCGACCTGGAGCGAGATCCTCGACGTGGCTCAGAATTTGGGCAAGCGAAGACGAGGGGGATCGGCCCTGGGGAGTGCCTTGCCGCGATCGTGATCCGACCTTCGTAAGGCCCTTGATTTTGGATCGGGACATGGCCAGAACCCGTCCGATTCAGGGTGTTCTGGCGGATTTTGGCGAATTTTCAAAGAACTTTGTCCGGTTATGGCCGGCGATTCCAACGACTTGTGTGAGGCTGCTGTCCGAGTCGAAATGGCAATGGAATCGGGAAAGATCGAGGTCGAGCGCGACGCTCTAAATTCAGTGTCGAAGACGGTTCGATCCCCGACTCGGGTAAGGCGAAAGGGGGACAGGGGACGCGTAAAACCGTTTTCACTTTCCTTTGAGGGTGATCCACGGTTGTCGATCGATTCCCTCGAGACAGGGGACTGCCGCGACGTTATTCTCGATCGCCAACATCGATCGCGGAGCCGCGGCGGACGGGCCGAGCATCGCACCGGAGAATCTCCGCGCGGGACGGCGTTGGCCCCTGCCTTGTTAAGGAAGATCTTCCGATGAACCTGCCCCCGACAAGCCGCCGCCGGTTTCTCCGGCAGACCTTCGCCGCGACCGTGGCCGGTGCCACGTTCGATCCGGTCGCCGCAGCGCTGGCCCGCGCGACGCCAGACGCAGCCGGCGGACCTTACATCGATGTGCACACCCACCTGGGACGGACCTGGAACGGCGACCCGCCGCTCACAACCCATGGGTTGCTCGCGTGGATGGACACGCACAACGTGGCCAAGGCGGTCGTTCTCCCCTTGGTTTCGCCTGAGTCATCGAGCTATCTCAACCTGACCGAAGTGGCCCTGGACGCTGCCAAAGCGCACCCCGACCGGCTCGTCCCGTTCTGCTGTATTGATCCACGGACGAGTTATCGCGGAGGCCGGGTGGGGCTTCGTGCCTTGCTCAAGGAATACGTCGACCAGGGGGCGAAGGGATTCGGCGAGCACAAGGTTGGCCTGCCGATCGACGAGCCGAGGATGATGGCCGTCTATGAAGTCTGCGACGACTTGAAGCTTCCCGTCTTGTTCCATTCTGACGATATCCGTGGCACTGATGAGTCGGGGCTGCCCGGTCTCGCCCGCGTCCTCAAGGCTTTCCCGAACGTCCCCTTCATCGGCCACGGCCCCGGGTTTTGGGCCTCGATTTCGGGGAACCTTCCCAAGGCCGACCTCGGCGGCTACCCCAAGGGAAAGGTGTTCCCCGGCGGCGCTCTCGACCGTCTTTTCGAGGCCCACCCGAATCTTTGGGGCGACCTCTCGGCCGGCTCCGGTTCCAATGCGCTGGCACGCGACAAAGAGTTCGGTCAGCGCTTCCTCATACGCCGCGCCGATCGTCTCCTCTTCGGCACCGACTATCTGAAGCCCGGCCAGGACGTCCCCCAGTTCGAGCTCATGGCGAGCTTCGACCTCCCCGCCGACGTTCGTGCCAAGATCGAACGCGGCAATGCCACCACGCTCCTGAAGCTCTCCGACTGAAGTGAGCCGGGGACTGATGGGCCGATGGCGGTGGGGCGTCGTCACACGGCCAGCACGCATTTTATTTAGATGTGCAGCGATTCGCCCGCGCCATTCGGTTGCACTGCGAAGACCGCCAGAGGCCCGGATGACTTCAGAAAGCTTGCCGACGAGAAAGGGTTCATGGCAGGCGGCAAGCTCCGCGCCGACATCAAGGCAGGCCAGGTGATCGCGTGGCTCAAGGAGGATTTTGAGCTTGGCCACGGCCACGCGATGGCAATCGCGGCGTTCTCAAGGGCACGAAGCAGGAAGGCGACGAGTCGTTGGGACGGCCGGTGGCATTGCGATCACCGAGGCCAGGACACCCCACCTCAGTAGGAATTTCCAACGCAAACCTCGGCATGGAGCGTCGAGGTGCCAGCCCATTCGATCACGCGCTCGTGACTCTCTCACCAAGGCCCCCGGCCATTCTTGTCCGAGAATGTCCCCGTCGGTCCGTCCGGGCCGATGAGCGCGAGCCGCACGGCTTCTTTTGCGCCCTGTTCGACCGTGCGCGTGCCATACGGCCTGCTACGAGCGGTCGCCAGCCTTTGCACGCCCGCCCACGACGTTGGGCTCGATCATGCCCGGCGGATGGTCGACCTGCTCATCGACGGGTTACGCTACGGAGCGACAGCGCCGTAGCGTACCCCGTCTCAGCTCGGATCGGGCGGGAACTCTTAAATCGCAGACCAGTTCATATGGTCGAGGTCTTCGATCATCCCGGCCTTCTGCGTCGGGTGCCAACCCAGCCGCTCTTGCGTCAGCACACTCGATGCCGGCATGTCTAGCCCGGCGAAGAACCCCATCCAGCCGAAATGACCGGCGGCCTCCTCGGGAGACAGGGAGACGACCGGGATCTTCAGGCCCCGCCCGATGGCCTCCGCGATCGCCTTGGCCGTAACTCCCTCCTCGGCGACCGCGTGATACCTCGCCCGGTTTGGACCTTTCTCAAGGGCCAGTCGGAAGACGGGGGCAGCGTCGAGCAGGTGTACTGCAGGCCAGCGGTTGAGCCCGTCGCCGACGTAAGCCGCGACGCGCTTCTCGCGGGCGATCTCGATCGCTGGCGTGACGAGGCCCTGTTTCTCCGTGTTATGCACCTGCGGCAGGCGGACCACCGTCACGCGCACGCCACGGTCGGCGACCGCCTCCGCCGCGATCTCCGAGCACGCGCGAGGGTTCGGATGGTTGGGGTCGAAGTGGTCCTCCGTCGCGGGCTGGCCCGGCACCTTGGTCCCCATCCCGGTCCCAGAGGTGATGACGAAGGGGCGGTCGGAGCCGGCGAGAGCATCACCCATCGCCTCGATGGCCCGCCGGTCCGCCTCGCAGACCTCCTGGAACCGCGAGAAGTCGTGGATGAAACCGCAGTGGATCACACCATCCGAGGCCGCCGCGCCGCTCCGCAGGCTGTCCAAGTCCTCGAGATCACCCCGGTGAACCTCGGCCCCGGCGACGGCGAGCGCCGCGGCACCCTTATCCGAGCGGGAGAGGCCCAGCACCGTGTGGCCCGCCTTGATGAGATCCCGGATGACCTCGGTGCCGATGAAGCCCGTCGCCCCTGTGAGGAAAACACGCATCGGAAAACCTCCGTGGATTCGACTTTCGGTCCCATGGTCGCCAGGGTAGGCTTTTGATCTGCGACGATCTATGCTTTAGAGTCCAATCTTTCTTTGCGATCGTCCAGGAATACCCTATGGACCCGCTCTCAGGAGTGCTTTCCCTTCTGAAGCCGCAAAACACCATGTGCGGCGGCTTCGATGTCGGTGGGGATTGGTCACTCCAGTTCCCCCAGCACGAAGGCATCAAGTGCTACGCAGTGGTTTCCGGCCAGTGCTGGCTTGCCGTAGAGGGCGTTCCCGAAGCGGTGCACCTGAAGACCGGAGATTGCTTCCTACTGCCGCTGGGGCGGCCTTTCCGCCTCGCAAGTGACCTGGGTTTGCCGCCCGTTGACTTCAGGACGATGTATACGCGGCCGTTGAACGGGGGCATCGCCATCTGGAATGGGGGAGGCGACGTCTCCGGCGTCGGCGGCTATTTCGGTCTCGAAGGCAAACATGCCGGCATCCTGTTGGGTATGCTCCCGCCCATCGTCCACATCAAGAAGGAATCGGACAAGCTGGCGTTACGCTGGTCCATCGAGCGGATGATGCAGGAACTGCGCGAGCCACAGCCGGGGAGCTTCCTGGTTCTCCAGCACCTCGCCCAGATGTTGCTGGTTCAGGCTCTGCGGGCGCATCTGGCGGAGGGTTTGAGCGGGAGCGTCGGATGGCTCTTCGCGCTGGCGGACCAGCAGATGAGCGGGGCCATCCACGCGATGCACGCCGACCCTGCCCATCCCTGGACCTTGCAGAAGCTGGCGGAGAAAGTCGGGATGTCTCGGTCGAGCTTTGCCGCGAAATTCAGGGAGACCGTCGGCTCGACGCCCATCGACTACTTGATCCGCTGGCGAATGCTCCTGGCTGGTGACCGGCTGAAGAACTCCGGTGATCCCATCTCGGCCATATCGCAATCGCTCGGCTACGAGTCCGAAAGCGCCTTCAGCACCGCATTCAAGAGAGTCATGGGCTGTTCGCCGCGGCAATACAGTCGTGGCCGTGATCTGGTGACTTCGCATTAGCGAGGGGAGCGATAATTGCCCGATCCCCGTCAAATGTGCTTGGCGAACCAGTCGATTTGGTTCGGTGTCCGGCATATTGTTCCCCTCGCGTTCGGGCTCTCTGAATGACCTGGGGGACGCTCTCGTGGCGAGCCACCCCGTCGCTCACCCTTCCTGTACCGGCTTCACCACGGTCTCGCCCACCTGCTCGAACGCCTGACGGAATCGCTCCGGCGGCTGGGCACCGGACAGGGAAAGCCTTCCGTTCACGACGAAGAACGGCACGCCCGACACGCCGAGACGGCGGGCTTCCTGTTCCCCAGCGCGGACGACATCCAGGCCCGTGTCGCCCGTCAGAAGGGCGTCTACCTCCGCCTGGTCGAGACCAGCACCAACAGCGACGGCCGTGAGCGTGGTCCGGTCGGACAGGTCACGCCCGTCGGTGAAGTAGGCCTGAAACAGGGCCTCGACCACCGCGTCCTGCAAGCCACGCTCGCCGGCCAGCCAGATGACCCGGTGCGCGTCGATGGTGTTTGGAGTGTTCGTCATTTGGTCGAAGTTGAATACGATCCCCTCACCCTGACCTGCCGTGGCCACCTGGGCGTCGAGTTCTTGCGACCGCTCCCAACTCCCGAACTTTTGGATGCGGTAGGATTTCCGGTCGATGCCCTCACTTGGCATGTCGGGGTTGAGCTGGAAGGGGTGCCAGCGGACGGAAACCGGCTGTCCCAGCAATCCGAGGGCCTTCTCCAGCCGCCGCTTGCCGATGAAGCACCACGGGCAGATCACGTCCGAAATCACGTCGATGGTCAGCATCAAGCCGCTCTCCCAGGCACCGAAACACACCCTGGGATTAAGGTTACCCCTTCTCGGAATCCACCGACAGATTGAACGGCTCCTCTTGCCAATCACAGAGTGAAATCGGCGAAGATCGCTGCGTGGTCGGAGGCTGCGTGAATCGCCTTCGTCATCTCCGGGAAGTGAGGGAACAGCGTCCCGTTCACCCCTCCCCACACACCCTTTCGGAAGATGCCCCCGCTTGTCACCTTGGCGAACAGCTCGGGGGAAAAGAGTAGGTAGTCGATCTTGTTCGATGCCGTCCCATTCGCGAAGGTCCCCGGCCGCCCATCGCCAACGAACGAGGGATGGTTGGTGATGTCACGAAGATCGGAGCCCGCCCCAAGGAGAGGTGACAACGGATCGCTCGTCGGGGTGTCGTTGAAGTCGCCCATGATCACGATGAACTTGACGCCTTCTGAGCGGCGCTGGTCGTAAATCTCCCGTACCCGCTTGGCCTGGGCCTTTCGGCGGGCGTTCGATTGTGCAGGGACACCGAAGCCCTTGCTCTTCAGGTGATTGACCATGACGAGGATCGTCTTGGTTGCGCTCACCCTGACGGTGAACTCGGGACAGTCACGGCTGAAAATCCGGGTTGTGCCCATCATGTCGTCGACGTGGCTCACGATCGACTCGACCTTGTTCGCAGCCCTTGTGAATAGGCCCACATCGATCCCGCGATCGTCGTTGCCATCGATGAGCATGATGCCGCCGTAATCAGCACCCAGAGGCTTCAGGAGCTGTTCATTGAAACGGCTCAGGGCAATCCGATCCTCTGCCTCGATCACCGCGAGGATGTCGGCGTTGACCTTCTGGATGACCTTTGCGGTCATCTGGGTGGCGATCTCATTGACTGCTTCGGTTTTGAGTTCGACCCACCCGATCCAGTCACCCCGTCCATCGGCGGCGACCTTGGGACCCGATGCAGGCCTTTTGATCAGGCTGCCGTGATTCTGCCGGAGGATGGCGAACTTGTTCTCGTCGCTCGCGCTCAGCCCGAGGCGGTCGAGAGATTCGAGGATGGCGGTCTTATCGTCAGCAGAGTACACGGGCTTTTCGAGCAGGATATTCAGTTTGCTGAATTCGGTCAGGATCGGCTTCCCCTCGCTGAAGTCGTCCTGATTTAAGGCTCGGGCCCGGGAGAAGAGATTCTCTACGTTGAAGGACGCGATACGCATCGAAATTCACCTCGTTATGAGTTTGGAGCACCCCCCTCTCTCTTCGTTCGCGAGATCAACCTCTCGCGAACACCATGACGCTATTTGCCGGAAGAACGAGCGACGCTGAGGAATCGAAGCCGTGCATGGGGTTCTGGTCGGCGAAGATACGCCCACCATTCCCCGTGGTGCCCGGATTGACCCAGTTCTCGTAGACGTCGCTGTTGAAGACCTCCCGCCATTCCCCACCACTGGGGAAGCCGATTCGGTAATCGAAGCGGTTGAAGGTCGAAAGGTGGACGACCACCATCACGTCGTGGCCTTCGTTCGGCACCCATCGGTGGAAGGCGAGCACGCGGTTCTGGTCGTGGACGTGCACCGGACGGAACCCCTCTCCCCGGAGGGCGGGTTGCTGCCACCGGACACCCAAGAGCTCACGGGTGAATCGGATATGGTCGAGCATCTGTTTGTCGCTGCCCTCTACCCCCGCCCAGAAGAGGAGCAAATTGGCGTGGTGCTCGATGTCATCCGCCCACTGCTTGTCCTCCAGGAACTCCTGCCCCATGAAGAGCATCGGAATCCCGGGCGCCGTCAGGCAGATCCCCGTCGCGACCCTCGCCCGGCTCCGGCCGAACCAAGAACGGGGGTTGTTGAAATCCCCCAGGCGGGCCACCCGCTGCTCCCGGTCCCGATAGACAATGTCGTGGTTCTCAGGTCCCTGCACGATCCGCCACTGTTCTGGGAACCCTTCGGGCCACATGCTCGACGCCAGGCCGGACATGTTGAGCGGTCGTTCGTCTGGCTGAGCGGCGTTGCTGATGACGTTGCGAATGGCGATCCGCAGGCCGTCGGTCAAGGTCGTATCGAAGCCCGCCCCCTCGGAGGGCGGCTTCACGACGTAGGGGTTTACGTTCCAATACTCGGCATGATCGATCGCGCTGGGCCGGTGATGGTTGAGAGTTGAGGTCAGGTCCTGGCAGAAACTCCAGCCGCGCGGGGACCCGTCATGGTCAATCGCGCTCACCTGGTCGTAGCGAAGCCCATCAACCCGGTATTCGTCGAGGAAGAACTTGGCGTTCTGGATGAGGAAATCGCGAACCTCGGGTTTGCCGAAGTCGAACACCTCGCCGCCGGCGTGCTCTCTACCGTTGAAGTAGAGGGAGTTCTTCGCCTTCCCCCCTGAAGTCGGCTGACGGTCGAAGAATAAGAGGCTTTGATCGCCGAAATCCCCACCGGCGTGGTTGTAGACAACGTCGAGGATCATCGCCAAGCCGTGGATGTGGCAGAGGTCGATCAATGCCTTGAGCTGGTTCATCTCCCCGCGAAGGTTATCCACCTTGTATCGGGGCAGGCTTTTGGCATCAAGGAGGGAGTTGACCTCATCAACGTAAGGTTTGAGGTCCGCGTCCTCGACCGCGAAATCCATCTCGGGGGAGAAATAATCGGTGCCGTTGTACCCCAGGCTGAATGCGGTCTGGAACTCCTGGATCGGCAGGAGCTGTAGTACGGTCACGCCCAACTGGGAGAGGTGGGGAATCTTGCGGGCCACGTCGAGGAAGGTCCCCGCCTTCTTCGGAAGGTTCGGCGTGTAGAAGGTGCCGACGTGGAGCTGGTAGATCACGAAGTTGTTGAACCGAGGCGTGACGAAGCCCGTCTCGTGCCAGGGAAAGTCCGTCTTTCGGATGATGCAGTCGCTTGGAAACGGCTTTTGCAACTCACGGGCGTAGGGATCACGCTTCGGACCAGAGCTGCCCGTGCCATCAATATGAAATATGTAGCGATGACGGTCTTTTGCGCCCTTGATGAAACCCCGCCAGTGACCGTTGGCATCTTTGGTCAATAGGCTGGAATCATCCTTTACTTTGCCATTGAACTCGCCAAGAACGAATACCTTTACGGCGTTCGGTGCCCAAACTCGGAAGGTCGCACCGTCGGCGATCAGATTCGCACCCATGGGGGTGCTGGCCGTCACATGGTTCAGGGAGGCAGGCATAGGAACTCCGGGGGGAAAGGTCTTACGTCAAAAAGACGGAAGCATTGTCCCCGAGCGGCTACCTTGAAGCAACGAACCTTAGAGGAATGGAAATCTGGTTTTGATTTATCCTTACTCCCGCTCGATCTCCTTGATGTCGATGCCCCGGATCAGCGGCTCCTTGTCCGCCTCGGCCGAAAAGCCCCTATCGCTCTTCATGGTCCACGGCATCCATTGTCGGATCAACGAATTGGTGTACGCTGGCCCTGGTCATCGTCACCCTTTCCCAGAGAATTGCAGAGAGATTCTTCCCGTCTCGTCGGGTGGGTCTGGCCCACCCTTCTGTCTTTCGTTTCCGATGGTAAACTGAAACCGGTTTGGCAAAATAGGAAAAATCGGCCCTGTCGATCGGCGTTGCACAACCGGCCGAGCGGGGCTACTCTGGCCCGTTCCTAACGGAAATCGATGGCACGTATTGCCGTGGCACGGGCAGATTCGTTTGAGGGAGAGGCCGGCCCTTGGCTGAATTCTCCTCTTGATGAATTGAAATGAGCTGGATTCTCAGGGGAGCACCGAACGTGGGCAAGGAGGAACCGATCTCCGTGGTTGGGGGGGAGGACCGCCCGAGCGGGCATCCGTTGCGCGGGTTGCTGATCGCGCAATTTCTCGGGGCGTTCAACGATAACGCCTGGAAGCAGATTGTCAGTTTGCTGGCGATCAGCGCGGCGGCCAGCGTCGAGGCGGGGCAGCGCGAAGCGGCCCTGGCCCAGATGGCTTTGCTTCTCCCGTCGATGCTCTTCTCGCTTCCGGCCGGAACGCTGGCCGATCGGGTGAGTAAGCGGTCGGTGATCCTGGTCATGAAGGTGCTCGAGCTGACCTTGATGATCGCCGGGACGCTGGTCCTCTACCGCTACCCGAGCTTGGTTCGCCCGGCGATGGCTGTTCTCATGCTGTTGGGCGTGCAGGCCGCTTTGTTCAGTCCCGCGAAGTATGGCATCCTTCCCGAAATCCTGCCGCACGAAAAACTCTCGAGCGGGAACGGTTTCCTCGAGCTCTGGAGCAACCTCGCCATCATTGCGGGGATTGTCGGTGGCGGAGTCCTCCTTGGGCTTGTCAGTGGCCAGCCTTGGCTCGCCGGCCTGGTGCTGACGATATTGTCGGCCCTGGGGCTGGTTGCGGCCTTCTCGATACCGCGGGTCCCGGCCGCGCGGGCCGAGGGGGGGATCGTTGCGACCGTTCGGCTCGGCTGGTCGGCGATCCGGGCCGATCGCATTCTCCGGCTGGCGATCTCCGGCCAGTTCCTCGTCTGGTCGCTCGCCTGCCTGATTCCCGCTCCGGTCCTGACCTACTCGAAGAAAGTCCTCGAGCTGAAAGACGCTTACGCGGGCCTGCCGATGGCGATGGTCGGGATTGGGATCGGAATCGGCTCGCTCCTGGCCGGCAAGATCTCGGCGGCGAAGGTCGAGTACGGCTTACTTCCCCTTGGGGCCTTGGGGCTGACCGCGACCACGCTGGCCTTCGGGGTCATGATGCCGGGGGTGGTGGGGACCCTGATCCTGATGACCCTGATCGGTCTCTTCTGCGGGCTCCTCTTCGTGCCGCTCAACGCGCTGCTCCAGTGGCGTGCGCCTGCGGATGGGCGAGGCGCTGTGATCTCCCTGGCGAACGTTCTGGTCTACGGCGGGATGCTCATCGGCTCGGGGCTGGCCTGGGAACTGGCGGATGTCGGCGTCACCGCGCAAGGGACCTTCCTGATCGCGTCGGTCGCCTTGGCCATCGGTTCGCTCTGGGCGCTCTGGCTGATGCCCGACGCCTTCCTCCGGTTCCTACTCCTGATCCTGGCGGCGACGCTCTATCGCGTGAAAGTCATCGGTCGTGAGCACGTGCCGTTGAAAGGGGGGGCGCTCTTGACCCCCAATCACGTCTCGTTTGCCGACGGCCTGTTCATCATCGCCAGCATCGACCGGCCGGTGCGGTTCGTCGTCTATGCCGAATACTTTCGCCACCCCATCGCCGGTTTCATCCTCCGAGCGATGCGCGCGATCCCGATCTCGGGGGCAGGGGGCCCCAAGCAGATTCTCCAAGCCTTTCGCGAGGCGGGACGCTGTCTCGATGAGGGGCAGCTCGTCTGCGTCTTCCCTGAGGGGCAGATCACCCGGACGGGCCTGCTCCAGCCGTTTCAGCGCGGGATGCAACGGATCCTCAAGGGGCGGACGACCCCGATTATTCCGGTCCACCTCGACCGCGCCACCGCGAGCCTCCTGAGCCCGGTCCACTCCCATACCTTGCCCGAGCGGATCCATTTGCCCGTGACCGTCTCGTTCGGCACACCGCTGCCGGCCGACACGCCGCTCCCCACGCTCCGCCAGGAGATTCACGACCTCGATCAGGAGGCGTGGGCCCATCGCAAGGTTGACCGTCGGCCCTTGCACCATGCGTTCATCCGCCGGGCGCGGCGGCATCCCATCCGGCTCGCCTTCGCCGACGCCTTGCGTCCGCGCGTCTCGGGAATCGGGGCCTTGGCCGGAACGATCGCCCTGGCCCGCGCATTGCGGCCGAGCTGGGAGGGGCAACCGCACGTCGGGATTCTTCTCCCCTCGAGCGTCGCGGCGGCCCTGGTCAACCTGGCGGCATCGCTTGCCGGGCGCGTTTCCGTGAACCTCAACTTCACGGCCGGGAAGGCCGGCATGGACTCCGTGGTGAAGCAGGCAGGGCTGCGGACCATCGTGACCAGCCGGGCCTTCCTCGAGAAGGCGAAGCTCGAACTGCCGAGCGGGGTCGTGCCGATCTGGCTCGAAGAGATCGGCACGGCGATCACGACCAAGGAGCGGCTGAAATCGCTCGCCCTGGCCTGGGTTGCGCCGGTGCGTACCCTGGAGAGGATCGCGGGGGCCGAGCATACACCCACGGTGGACGACCCGGCCACGATCATCTTCAGCAGCGGGAGCACGGGAGAACCGAAAGGGGTGGTGCTCTCTCACTTCAACATCGACTCCAACGTGGAAGCGATCACCCAGATCTTTCGGGTCCAGCCGGGGGACCGGGTGCTCGGGATCTTGCCCTTGTTCCACTCGTTCGGTTACACGTCGCTCTGGCTCGCCGGCAACTACGGCATGGGGACCGTCTTTCATGCCAATCCGCTCGACGCCGCGACGATCTCGGCCTTGGTGGAGCAATATCGCGCGACGATCCTGCTCGCGACGCCGACCTTCCTTCAGCTCTACATCAGGCGGTGTGCGCCGGCTCAGTTTGGCTCACTCCGGCTCGTGATCGCAGGCGCGGAGAAGCTGCCGGAAGCGCTCGCCACCTCGTTCGAGGATACGTTCGGGATCAGGCCGCTCGAAGGCTACGGGATGACCGAGTGCTCCCCCGTCGTCGCCATCAGCACGCTTGACTACCGGGCGCCCGGGTTCTTCCAGCCTGGCTCGCGTCGCGGCTTCGCGGGGCATCCGCTGCCGGGCGTTTCGGTCCGGGTGGTCGACCTCGCGACGAACGAACCGGTCGAGCCGGGTTGCGAAGGAATGCTGCTGGTGAAAGGGCCGAACGTCATGCAGGGCTACCTCGGCCGCGACGACCTGACGGCGGCCGTGATGCGCGACGGCTGGTACGTCACCGGGGACATCGGCCTGATGGACGAGGACGGCTTCCTCAAGGTGACCGGACGGCTCTCCCGGTTCTCGAAGATCGGCGGTGAGATGGTCCCCCACGGCCGGGTCGAAGAGGCTCTGCACCAAGCGATCGGGGCCGACTCGCAGGTGTTCGCCGTGACGGCCGTCGGCGACGAGAAGAAAGGGGAGGCGCTCGCCGTCCTGCACACGCTCGACGACCGGAAGGTCCAGGAAACGCTCGAAAAGGTCTCGGCCGCAGGTTTGCCCAACCTCTTCATCCCCCGCCGCGACCGCTTCATCAAGGTCGAAGCCTTGCCCGTCCTCGGGACCGGCAAGCTCGACCTCCGCGCGATCAAGCGAATCGCCGAGGAGGCTTTCTCAGGCGCTCGGCCCGAACGAGGACTCGAGGCCTCCCAAGCCCCCAAGGAGCAGATTCCCGCCGACGCCTGACGTTCTGATTGTCAGCGCGGTGTCTTTGGCTTCTTTGAGAAGGGGCATGGCCTACCGGAAGACCTGGCGGGCCGTGCCCCTTTCCCTTTGCAAACGAGGAAGAGAGGCCCGAGGGGGGCGACTCGTCAGGTCCGTTTCCGGCGGCGAACGGCCACGATGAGTTCGTCGAGTTTTGAGAGAAAGCGGGAACGATCCACCTTGCTGAACGGGGCAGGGCCGCCGCCGAACTCGCCTCCTTGGCGGAGCATTTCCAGGAGGGCCCGGGTCGTCAGGGCATCGCCGATCGCATCCTCGGTAAACTCACGCCCTTTGGGACCCAGGACCTTCGCCTCCTTGCGGAGACAGCGATCGGCCAGCGGGATATCGGTCGTGATCACGATATCGTCGGGCTCGACTCGCTCGACGATCCAGTCGTCGGCGACGTCGAACCCACCGCGCACCTCGACCGCCTCGATCCGCTCGTCTTTCGGCACGCGCAACGGCGAGTTCGAGACGACGAAGACCTTGATCTCATAGCGCTTGGCGACCCGGTAAACCTCGTCCTTGACCGGACAGGCGTCCGCATCAATATAGATGGTCGTCAAAACTGCGGCTCCGCTCGATCGGGATCGTCAGGCCCTTGTCTGTTCAGCGACCAACGCTGAGGCCCGATCCTCCTGTTGGCGACAATTGTCGAGATTTCGCCTTCCTCCTGTCAAACCAAGGCCGACCGTTTTGGACGCCGGGCCGCAGCGTCCCCTGCCCCTCCGCTCCCTCGGGGGCACCCGCCTGGACTGATCGTCGACCTCCCAAAAATGTAGGAATTCAAAACGACCCTCTTGACGGTGCTACCCTCACTCAGTAGATTTGCTTTCGCTGAGACTGAATCTCAGTTGCAGCCAAATCAAATTGGGCTTCCGATGCTGGTCCCATCGGCGAGTTCCGTTTTCGATGCAGGGTTTTTCATGACGACGGGTTTTCCAGCCGTGGAATGCAGCGGCTCTCCCCGATCCCTCAACGTCGTGCCCTCCGTTCGGCTCTTTTGAGCGAGCCAGCCAGGGATCGAGCCCACTTACCTGCCGTTGCCTTCGTCAGGTCCTGAGCAAGCGGCCACGCCGTGGGTGGCTGTGTTAACGAGACAAATGGCGGCCGGCCCATTTTATTCCCGCCGCAAAAGACAAACGCATGGCCATCGAGGTCACCTCGAGGTCGGCTGACGGATAACATCGACTTGCAGGTGACCCGGCTCTGGTCCAGCCTGGTCATTGACCTCTGCTGATGGAAGAAGTGCCCTTTTATGAAGATTCATCCTGCGCAACCCCATCGACGGGATCGTGGCGGTTTTACGCTGATCGAATTGCTGGTGGTGATTGCGATTATCGCCGTCCTGATTGCCTTGTTGTTGCCCGCAGTTCAAGCGGCCCGCGAGGCGGCCCGCCGCATGCAGTGCACGAACAACCTCAAGCAGGTCGGCCTGGCGCTGCACAATTACCTGGGGACGCACAACGTCCTGCCGCCAGCCGCTCAGGGGGGACTGATGTCCGTGTACATGAACTACACGGGATATAGTTTCATTCTCCCTTATATTGAGCAGACCTCGGCGTACAACACGTTCAACTTCAGTCTGGTTTCGTCGGCCGGGATTCAGGGCTGGTCCCAGTGGGGCAACAGCACCGGTTTCGCCCTCCAGTTCGGCGTTTTTCTCTGTCCGTCGAACCGAGCGACGGGTGAGGCGGGAGCCACGACCAGCGACGGTTGGACAGTCTCGAAGGCGGCGGTCACGGATTACCTCTTCAACGGCGGGGCCAATCGTTACGTCGTCAAAGGTTATGGCGAGACCAATCTGAGCGGCCCCTTCGGCTTCGACACGGCCACGACCTTGGCCGAGATTCGCGACGGCACCAGCAATACGTTTTTGATGGGTGAGTCGGCCGGCGGCAACCAACGCAACAAATACTATGCTTCCGGCGCCGGGGCCAGCCGCGTCTGCCTTCCGCTCGCCTCTTACAATACCGCCGGGCCTGTCTATTACGATAACTTTATGTATATGGCGTATGGACGCTCCCGGACCTGGACTCAGGGGGGAACGACCTCGCGGATCATCGGGGGCCTGGTCGCTCGTACGGTGGACTTGGTCGGCTCTCCCTACAAGCTCAACGACTGTGGTGCCGAGTCCTATACAGACTTTACCGCTCCCGGTGTCCCTCTGCCGGGCGAAGGCCAGCGGTTGCCCAACTTCCGATCGTCGCACCCTGGCACGACGAATTTCCTGTTCGGCGACGGTGGGATCCGAGCGATCAAGGACTCGATCGCAGTCAGCGTCTATCAAGGTCTGTCGAGCATGGGCGGCGGAGAAGTGCTCTCCTCCGACAGTTACTGATCTTCAGGGCCCCAAGCCTGCCGCAAAGGAGCGGAATCTCTTGCAATGCGACGTAGCATCCTGGTCAAGCTTGGTCCGTTGATCCTGGTTTTCCTCGCAGCCGGGGTCCTTCCCGGCTGTAGTTCCGGGGGGATTGCCGAACCGGCCAGCCCCGTGACTCACGCCGAGTCCGAGGCGGCCAAGAAGGCGCGAGAGCAGGACGAGCAGTTACGGCTTCTCCGTACTCAGCAAGAAGCCAAGGCCCGCAAGCGGGTTAAGGGCCTGCCGGAAGAGGGCTAACCGGACGCGCTGCCCATCGCCACCGCCTCTACGTCGTCCACCGATCGAGATCGGTGGACGAATCACGGTTCATTCCCGTGCATGCAGAAGTCTTCCCGTTGGAGTGGATTCCTGGCTGCCCCGAAGGGGCGGCCGTTCCTAGCCAGGGGTGCAAGCCCCTTTGGGAACAAAATGAGCTCAAGTCAGAATTTTTTGTAGTCCCGGAGAGGCGACCGTCACAATGCGTAGGCTGGCTCTGACGGTCGCCCCTTCGGGGCTGCGGAACACCAAAGATGCCGAATCTTCTCCAGGGTTTCCCCCCCTTGGTTAGAAACGGTCGCCCCTTCAGGGCTGCAAAAGGCGCGTTTCTTTTCTGACCCTCGATAGTGAACTAAGGAGCGTACATTGATTTCGCGTCGTTTATTGAAGTCGTTCGTGGTCGCGCTGGCCACGGCGTCGATTCTTCCCCAGCTCGCCTGGGCGCACTTCATTTGGCTCAAGGCTGAACCGGCCAAGCAGCCCGGCGGGACCGCGACGATTCGGGCCTTCTTCAACGAAGAGCCTGAGCCCGATGCCGATTTCGTCAAGTACACCAAGAACCTCGAACTGAAGGTGGATGGCCAGCTTGTGCCGTCGACGCAGGGCGAGGCCTCGCGGAACGCCGACTGGGCCGGCAAGCTCCCCGCGACGGTCGACACCGAGCACGACCTGGGGGTGATGACCAAGGGGAAGAAGCCGTTCCGGCTTCAGTACACGGCCCGCGCTCAGTCCGGCCCGCTGGCACCCACCGCCAAGGAAGGGGCCGACAAGCTTCGGGTTCGCCTGATCGAGGACGGCGACAAGAAGCAGATCGAAGTCCTCTTCGACGGCAAGCCGGTGGCCAAGGCCCGGATCAAGGTCTATCCCGCGAGCGGCGAGCCGACCGATGCGGTAGCCGACGAGCAGGGGCGTGCGACGATCGCCGGGATCCCCGAAGGGACCTCCGCCCTCTGGGCCAACTGGGTCGATGAAACGGCCGGTGCGAAGGACGGCAAGGACTACGCCGAAACCCGCTACTACGCCACCTTCACCTATAACCCCGGAGCGCAGGCCCAGGACAGCGCCTCGACCAGCCCCGAGGTTCCGCCCACCAGCTTCGCCACGATGCCCGAGCCGGCTGTCAACAGCTTCGGCGGCGCCGTGCTTGGCAAATGGCTTTACGTCTACAGCGGCCATATCGGACGGACCCATCGCTACAGCGTCGAGACGACCGACAAGCACTTCCGCCGCCTGAATCTCGAGGACCGCACGACCTGGGAAGACCTTCCGCTCGAGAAGGATCTCCAGGGAGTGGCCCTGGTCGCTGACGACAAGGCCCTCTACCGGATCGGTGGAATGGCTGCGAAGAACAAGGCGGGCGAGGACGACGAGCTCTACTCGGTCGCCGACTTCTCCCGGTTCGACCCCGAGACCAAGACCTGGACCAAGCTTGCCGACATGCCCGAAGCCCGGTCGACCCATGACGCCGTGGTCATCGGCCGCACGGTCTACGTTGCCGGTGGCTGGACGATGGGAGGCGACTCCGATTCGTCGCCATACCCGAAGAGTGCGCTTGCGTTCGACCTCGATCATCCCGAGGCCGGCTGGAAGGTGATCCCTCAGCCGTTCCAGCGCCGGGCTCTCTCGGTCGCGGAGCAGGGGGGTAAGCTCTACGTTCTCGGCGGACTCGTCGGGGGCGGTATGAAGGTTGAGCGCCGTGTGGATGTCTACGACCCCAAGACCGAGACGTGGGCGCAAGGCCCCGAGCTTCCCGGCGGCGGTCGTACCGAAGGGTTCGGCACGTCGGCGTTCGCCGTCAACGGCCGGCTCTACTACAGCGGCGCCTCGGGCCGGATCTACCAGCTCAGCCAGGCCGGTGATGCCTGGGAGTCGATTGGTGCCTGGGCCTTGCCTCGAATTACCCACCGCGTCCTTCCCGGGCCGGGACGTACCCTCCTGGCTGTCGGCGGTAACGCCAAGGGACGCCAAACTCCCGTCATCGAAGCCATCCCCTTGCCTGAAACGCCCGCGCCTTCCGCTGGCGAATAAAGGTCATTTCCACCAAGGACTCCGTCCAAGGGGGACCCGAGCCGCAGCTCGGGCCTCCCTTTCTACAATGTTGACAGTCGCGAGCCGCTCGCGAATTGAACCTGTCCGTCTCATGTCCCTGCCTGGGGTGACTCCTCTCATAATTGATTTCCTGTTCGGTGATGGAGGCAATCGTGCGATCCAAACCTCGATCGTCAACGGCGGCGATGGAAGCCAGTCGACCAGGGGCATTGGAAACGTGCTCTCCTCCGGTCGCAACCGATCCGGGACACGAAACCTGCTGCAAAGGAACGGAACCTCTCGCAATGCGACGCAGCATCCTGGGTAAGCCTGGATCGTTGAGCCTGGTTTTCGTCGCCGTCGGAATGCTCCCCGGCTGTGGTCCAGGGGAAATTGCGGAACCCTCCAGCCCTGTCGTCAGCGCCGATTCCGTGGCGGGTAAGAAGGCGCGAGAGCAGGACGAGCAGTTTCGGACGCTTCGCCGTCAGCAAGAAGCCCAAGCGCACCGACGTACGAATGAGATGCCGGAGATCGAATGATTGGGGCCGACATCGACTTTGGAGGGGGCCCACTTTGCGAGACCTGTATGTGAGCCAAGGTTCCCTCGAGAACGCTTGTTTCATCAAAAAGGAGCGATCATTGATTCGTCGTCGCGTTTTGAAATCTTTTTTGGTTGCGCTGGCTACGGCGTCGATCCTTCCGCAATTTGCCTGGGCACACTTCATCTGGCTCAAGGTGGAACCGGCCAAGCAGCCCGGCGGCGCGGCGACGATCCGGGCGTTCTTCAATGAGCAACCCGAGCCCGACGCCGCGTTTGTGAAGTACACCAAAAACCTTCAGTTGAAGGTCGACGGCCAAGTCGTGCCGTCGACGCAGGGCGAGGCCTCGCGGAACGCCGACTGGGCCGGTAAGCTCCCCGCGACGGTCGACACCGAGCACGACCTGGGCGTGAAGACTAAAGGCGGAAAGACCTACCGCCTCCGGTACGCGGCAAGGGCCCAGTCGGGTCTCATCGCTCCCACCGCCAAGGAAGGGGGCGACAAGCTTCGGGTTCGCCTGATCGAGGACGGTGACAAGAAGCAGATCGAAGTCCTCTTCGACGGCAAGCCGGTGGCCAAGGCCCGGATCAAGGTCTATCCCGCGAGCGGCGAGCCGACCGATGCGGTCGCCGACGAGCAGGGTCGTGCGACGATCGCCGGGATTGCCGAAGGAACCTCCGCCCTCTGGGCCAACTGGGTCGACGCCACGCCGGGTACGATGGATGGCAAGGACTATCCCGAAACCCGCTACTACGCCACCTTCACCTACAACCCGACGGACCCCGGCTCTGCGAATGCTTCGAACAGCGACGAGGCTCTTCCCACCCGCTTTGCGACGATTCCTGCCCCGGCTGTCAACAGCTTTGGTGGTGCGGTGCTGGGGAAGTGGCTCTATGTCTATAGCGGGCACACCGGCCGGACCCACCGCTACGGTGCCGAGACGACCACGAAGAGTTTCCGCCGCCTGAATCTCGAAGACCGCACGACCTGGGAAGACCTCCCCGTGGAACAGGATCTCCAAGGGGGAGCCCTGGTCGCCGACGACAAGTACCTCTACCGGGTCGGCGGGATGTTCGCGAAGAACAAGGTCGGCGAGGCCCATGACCTCTACTCGGTTGCCGACTTCTCCCGGTTTGACCCCGAGGCCAAGACCTGGACCAAGCTTGCCGACATGCCCGAGGCCCGGTCGACCCACGACGCTGTGGTCGTCGGCCGGACCGTCTACGTGACCGGCGGCTGGACGATGGCGGGCGACTCGAAGTTGGCCCCCTATCCCACGACCGCGCTTGCGTTCGACCTCGATCACCCCGAGGGCGGCTGGAAGGTGATCCCTCAGCCGTTCCAGCGCCGGGCTCACTCGATGGGTGAGCAGGGGGGCAAACTTTTTGTCCTCGGCGGCCTCGTTGCGGTCAGCATGAAGGTTGTGAATCGTGTGGATGTCTACGACCCCAAGACGGGGACGTGGGCCCAAGGCCCCGACCTGCCTGCCGGCCTTCCCAACGAAGGGTTCGGCACGTCGGCGTTCACCATCGACGGCCGGCTCTACTACAGCGGTGCCACGGGGCGGATCTACCGACTCAACCCGGCCGGCGACGCCTGGGAATCGATCGGTGCCTGGGCCTTGCCGCGAACCACCCACCGCGTTCTGCCCGGCCCCGGACATACCCTCCTGGCCGTCGGCGGCAACGTCAAAGGCAAGCAGACCCCCGTGATTGAAGCCGTCACCCTGCCTGAAACCACCACCACCGCTGCTGCTGCCGGCGAGTGAGCTTCAGATCACTTCAACCAGAACTTGTGCAAAGGGGGCCTGAGCCGTAGCTCAGGCCCCTTTTTTTTCGTAATCGCTCGCCAGTGGGGGGACTCTGTACGCCGGATTCGTCTTGGGCGGCTCGATCGCTTGGGAAAGGGAAGATGACAACCACGAATGACACGAATTGCACGAATGAAAACAATAAGTCTTAATTATAAAATTTGAGTTTTGTTTTTTCTCTATTCGTGTCATTCGTGGTTAAATTTCCTCTTTCTGTCAGACTGGTGCGACTTGGGCCGTCCGAACGCTCGCTTCGCTTTGTTCTCGTCTGCTCTCTCCAAGAAGGCGGGAAGTGTGGTTCCTGGATCCGCACTCGTAAGTCTATTCCGTAGCGGGCGCTCTGGGATTCTGATAGCTTGCGAAGGGAGACAAAGGGGGAGGCCGGCGAGTTTGATGAGTTGAGGGGCGAAGCGATGCTCAACCTCGGGATGATCCGTGGGCGGACGTGCGGGGGGGCGTCGCGGCGAGCCTTCCTGCGGGTCGGTACGCTCGGGGCGCTTGGGCTGACGCTGGGTGATTACCTGGCGCTGCGGGCTTTGGGGGGGGATGGGGCCCCGCCGGCTCGGGCGGTGATCATGCTCTGGCTTTGGGGTGGTCCCAGCCACCTCGACACCTTCGATATGAAGCCCGATGCGCCGGTGGAGTATCGCGGCCCGTTCGACTCGATTGCGACGACGGTCCCCGGTCTCCGGATCTGCGAGCTCTTGCCTGGCCTGGCCCGCCGCGCCGATCGGTTTGCGTTGCTCCGTGGGATGCATCATGAGTCGAACGACCACGGGATCGCCGGGACGATCGCCTTGACGGGGACGATTGCCGGGGCGGTCGGGTTGGGGGGAGCCGAGAACAACCAGGCGATGCGTCCCAGCACCGGCGCGATCGTCGGCCGGTTGCGGCAGGGGAAGCCCGGCTCGCTTCCGCCGTACATTATCCTGGGCAATCCGCTGCACCAGGGACTCAAGCGGGTCGTCGGTGAGGGGGGCGGGTCGCTCGGCAGCACTTATGACCCGTTCCGGCTCGAGTATGAGCCGGGGGTCGGGCTGAAGCTGCCCGACGTGACACTCCCGGACGGGGTCAGCGCCGCCCGGCTCGGAGCACGGTGGGACCTGCTCCAGGGCCTCGACCAACCCGCCCGGAATGGGGACGCGGCGGTGACAGTCCCACCCGAACGGCTCAAACGGCACTACGAGCTGGCGCGGAACCTGATCGCCTCGGGCCAGAGCCTGGCCGCTCTCGACGCCGCACGCGAACCCAGGCGGCTTCGCGAGGCGTACGGGGCCCATCGATTCGGGCAGTCCTGCCTGATTGCGCGCCGGCTTGTCGAGTCGGGGATTCCCTTCGTCCAGGTCAACTGGAGCACGCACGTCGAAGGGCCCGAGGATGCGGGGGACGGCGGCTGGGACATGCACGACCGCTACTTCCAGATCATGCAGGACCGGCACGGCTGGATGTTCGACCGGGCGCTCTCCGCGCTACTCGACGACCTCCACGACCGTGGCCTCCTCGACACGACCCTGGTGGTGGCCGTGGGCGAATTCGGCCGCACGCCGAAGATCAACGACCGAGCGGGCCGCGACCACTGGAACAACTGCTACAGCGCCCTCGTGGCGGGGGGCGGCGTTCAAGGGGGCCGGGTCATTGGTGCCTCCGACCGTCGCGGCGAGCACCCCAGGGATCGCCCCGTCACTCCGGCCGATCTTGGGACCACGATCCTTGCCCGACTCGGCATTGATACGACCGCCCTCACCGGCGTCGGCCTCACCCCGATGGGTAGCGTGATTGAAGATTTGTTCTGATTTAATTGAGTCAGATCAGATCGGTGGATTCAGGCGTTTGTCGATGAACAGAACAGTCTTCTTGCTTTTTCTGGTTATATTCGCCCTCTCCCTTGGTTCGGAGGGGGCGGATCCCCCGCCGGTTTCCCAACAACAACCATCGGCCGGGCAGGTCGTCCGTCTGACTCATGACGGGCTCGACAAGCAGCGGCCGAGTTGGGCACCGGACGGGCACCAACTTTTGTTTGCGCGTCACGAGTCCGGTGGCTCGCGGATCTGGGAATACGTGCTCGATCTCCGGTCGCCTTCGTCCCCTGCGCGGCGGCTCACCGACCGCAAAGCACCGGAGTACAACGGGGTCTTCTCTCCCGATGGATCGCGGGTCGTTTTCACGGCAATCACCCTGTCCGGCACTCAGGGGAACCTCGATCTCGCCGCGATTCAGGCCGACGGCACGGGATTGAAAACGGTCGTCGCCGATCAGGGCAACCTCGCCCATCAGGACTGGCCATCGTGGTCTCCCGACGGCCAGCGGTTTGCCTTCAGCTCGACCCACGAAGGAAATCAAGAGATCTACACGGCCAAGGCCGATGGCTCCGACCTTATCCGGCTGACCCAGAGCCCTGGCCTCGATGCCCACCCCTGCTGGTCTCCCGACGGCCAGGTGATTGCGTTCGCCACCGACCGCTGGGAGGGCCTGGAACTCGCCGCGGTCCGGCCGGATGGGACCGGCTTGCAGCGTCTGACGCGCAGTCCCGGCCTCGACGACTATCCGGCCTTTTCTCCCGACGGGGCCTGGCTCGCCTTCGTCTCCAATCGCGACGGCCAGTTCGAAGTCTATCTCGCCGGCGCTGACGGCTCGGCCCCCCGGAACTTCTCGCAACACCCGCACCGCGACACCTTTCCGACCTGGACTCCCGACGGCCGGGGGATCACCTTCGTCTCGAACCGCGACGGCGGATTCGACATCTATACCCAGACCCTGGTGCCGGCGAAGTGATCGCTCCCCCCCGTTCCGGAAATGCCCTCCCCCCCCTGGGACCGCGGGCGACCCGCCCGCTCTTTGTTTTTTTTTGATAACTTATTAAGTTAATATAATTGAATCAAAATAAATAGAATTGATGGCGGGGCGCCCGCGGTCCCAGGGGGGGGAGAGAGACAGGGCCTCGGCGGCTGCTGGCCTGACCGGGTGCGAGAATCGGCCGAACTGGTTAGAATATCGCGTTCTTTCCTCAAAGGACCCAAAGGCGCACCGGTCGCCAGGTCGCTCTCCACGCCCAAGCCGGACAGGATGCTCCTCATGACGACAGTCCCTCGGCTCGTTTTCGCGCTCTCGCTTGCCGTTTCCCAGGTCGGCACCACGGTCTCGCGGGGAGCCGAACCCGCGTCTCAACCCCCACTGGCGACCCGCAACGTTGTCCTGGTGACGACGGACGGCCTGCGGTGGCAGGAGGTCTTTCGAGGCGCTGAGGAGTCGTTGCTCAACAAACAGGATGGAGGGGTCGCCAAGGTGGACGCCCTGCGTCGCGAGTACTGGCGCGAGGGGGTCGAGGCTCGCCGCGAGGCGCTCATGCCGTTCCTCTGGAAGACCGTCGCCCGCGAGGGGCAACTCTACGGCAACGCCGACAAGGGAAGCACGGCACGTGTGACCAACGGGAAGAATTTCTCCTATCCCGGATACAACGAGCTGCTTACCGGGGCGCCCGACCCGCGCATCAATAGCAACGACAAGAACGACAACCCGAACGTGAGCGTCTTGGAGTGGCTCAACGGCAAGCCTGGCTATCAAGGCAAGGTCGAGACGGTCGGCTCGTGGGACCTCTTTCCCTACATCCTGAACGTCAAGCGAAGCGGCCTGCCCGTCAACGCGGGGTGGGAGGCGATGACGCTGGCCGGCAAGTCGCTCAATGAAAGTCAGACCCTGCTCAATCGGATCATGATGCAGTCGCCCCGCCTCTGGGAAGATTGCCGGCACGACGCGTTCACCTTCCCGGTCGCCATGGAAACGCTCAAAACCCAGACCCCTCGGGTGCTCTACGTCAGCCTGGGGGATACCGACGAGTTTTCCCACGGCGGTCGCTATGACCATTACCTCAGGGCCGCGCACGACGTCGATGCGGACCTCAAGATGCTCTGGGACGAGCTGCAATCGCGCCCGGAGTACCGGGGCACGACCACGATGATCGTGACGACCGATCACGGCCGGGGCGACCCGCCCCGGGGCTGGCGCGACCACGGTGAGAAAACGAAAGGCTCGGACGCCATCTGGATCGCCGTCATCGGTCCCGATACCCCGGCGCTCGGTGAGCGTCAGGACACAGCCGTCGTGACCCAGAGCCAGGTGGCTGCGACGCTGTCGGCTTTCCTCGGTGAAGATTATCGCGCTGCCGTCCCAACCGCCGCGCCGCCGATCGCCGAGGCCATCGGCCGCACGAGCCAGGCGGCGGCCGTCTCGGCGCAGCCTTAATGCTTTGATGGTTCAGCCTTGGGACGTATTTTGCCTGTGCGTCCAGGCCTCTGGCTGGGGGCTTGCAAACCTCTCGCGGGTGGAACTGGTTTGTGTGTAACCCGTTCCATCCGAGAGTGTTGTGTGTATTGCTCAGGCGGATCGCGGATGCCGCGAGGTCAACACCTCAAGTAAGCTTTGCCCGCTCGATCAGGTTGCATTTTTGGTTCAAATGCGGTTGCGGGATTGCCTTCCCACTTATGATGTCAAGAGTGGTCGACCTGCGCGACGAAAGATTAAGATGAGGGGCCGAGAGTTCGACCCAACGAGGTGCGCAAGGCGAAGTGATCGAATCGGTTGATCTTAACGGATAGGTCCGCTGAGATTTCGACTCTCCCCCAAGATCAGTGAGTCGCAATACCGGCGGTTGCATTTGAGCGTTCCGCCTGGAGTGGTTCTCCCGGAATGGAATCATCGGGGCAGCCGAGGTATCGCGAAGGAACGTGGTATTCATGGACGAGACCAATGCCAGGATGGCACGCCCCGCGCGTGCGAATGGACGAGCGGGAGGGGCTCCGCCTGCAAAAGGTGGCGATCCGGCTCAGCTTGGTCATGCCCTCGAGTCGTTGCGGGTGGTGACCACCTTCTTGGTGGTCCTCTATCACGCTGCGTTGACCTACGTGGCGACTCCGCTCCGATTGACGATGTGGGTCGCCTACGACGCCTCGGCGTACGTCGGCTTCGACGCCTTCATCTATTGGGTGAACGGGTTCGCCATGCCCGTGTTCTTCCTGGCTGCGGGAGTTTCCGCCCCAGCGGCCTGTGAGTCGCGCGGTCCTCGCGTTTTCCTGAACCATCGGGCGCATCGATTGTTGCGTCCTTTGTTGTTCGGTTGCCTGACCGTCCTGCCCGCGTTCTATCTGATCTGGGGCTACGGCCTGATGGCCACCGGCCGCTGCGACCTCGGCCACATCCTGAGCTGGCGGTTCCCCCCCGCGGTCCGTCATAACCTCTACGGTCTAGGGCACCTCTGGTTTCTCGAGTACCTCTTCCTGGTCTGCATCCTCTGGTGCGGGGCCTGGACGTTGCAACGCAAGTTTCGCCGTCGGTCGGAGACACCTCGGGATCCGGAGGCGGAGGCGTTGACGACGCGGCTACTCGGCTCCGCGTGGCGTCCCCTGCTGTTCGCGATCCCGACGACCCTGATCTTTCTCGTCGACTCGGACACGATGCTCCGGGTCGACAACGTGATCGTCCCGAACCTCTTTCGCTTGCTCCATTACGCCTTCTTCTTTGCCGTGGGGGGATGGATCTCCAAGGTCCGCGAGCCCAAGCAACGGCTCATTCCTTATAGCGGGCTCTACCTGGGCCTCTCCCTGGTTCTGTTCGGGGCGATGTTGCCCCTGTTGCTCCAGCATACGGCCTCGCCGCTCCAGGGATGGCTGCGGATTCTCTTCTGCGGGCTCGCGGCTCTGTTCTCCTGGTTGACCGTCTTTGGTGCGCTGGGCGTGCTCCTTCGGTTGGTCCAGGGGAGGGGAGCCACCATGAGGTTCCTCAGCGAGGCGTCGTTCTGGATCTACATCATCCACGTGCCGATCGTGGCGCTGATGCAGGTGCTCCTTTTGCCTCTCGCCTGGCCTGGCCCGATCAAGTTCTTGCTGGTTTCGGCCGTCGCGATTGTCCTCAGCGTTCTGAGCTATGAAACGATCGTCCGCCGGAGCGTGGTTGGAGAGATCATCAACGGAGCCCGGAAGCGGACGACGAAGCCCGGCCGCTTCAGTCCGGAGTTCGGCTGGAAAGTTGTGCTCGGCCTGGCGACGCTGCTCTTGGTCGGCTTCGTCTGGTCGTCACGCGGGTTCCTGGGGGGCAACAATCTCCATGTGGAAGAACCCGGCCGGCTTTACCGAAGCGCCCGCCTCAGTCCGGCCGACCTTGACGCTCTGATCCGTCGCGAGGGCCTGCGAACCGTTGTGGCCTTCACGGGCGACCCGCAACGCCATTCCTGGTTCGCGAAATATCAGAAGATCTGTCAGGCACGCAAAGTTGAGCTTTATACGATCAACCTGCGCGATGAAGTGATCCCGACTCGAAATGCGTTGATTCAGCTGGTGGACATCCTGGAGCATTGCCCGCGTCCGGTGGTCGTGCAGGGGTATCGGGGGATCGATCACAGTAGCTTTGCGGCTGCCGTCGCCAAGCTGCTCGATGGTGCGACTCTGCCGGTGGCGTTCAAACAGTTCGGCATGAGGTACGGCCAATTCGGGGTCCCCGAATATTCACCGTTAGGGCTGACCCTGCTGAGCTATCAGGATTGGCTGAATGCCCATCACTGGCCACATACCGTCGAGCGGTTCCGGGACTGGGTGCGCAAGGAATATCTTGTCACCTCGTTTCCTGACCGTCCTGGTGACGCAAATCCCCGGTCCAAGCTGCTGGCGAGAAATGCGCCACCGTCGGCGGTCACCCGTTGAACGGCCGGTCTGGCCTCAGCGGGTTGCTTCGTCACGGGCGGAGTGGACCAGGGTGTCGGTCAATCGCTTGGCCGTTTCGCCGAGATGATGATGAGCCTCATCGCGGGGTTGGCTGCCTGCATCGGGTTGCGCGACCATCACGGTGTAGACGATCGTGCGGTCCTCCGTTTCGTACCAGCCGCTCTCGACTTGGGTGATGGGATCGCTGGCGAGGTCGCCGTTCTTCCAGAAGTGCCGGCCCAGGTTGGGTTCGTCCTGGGCGAGTACGGCGCGGCGGATTGCTTCGACGGTCGCCGCGTCGAGGCCGGGGACCTTCCGCGCGGCCAGGCGTTGGAGGACTGCGGCCAGGGCGGTGGGCGTCGCCTCGTTGTCTCCCTTGGCGCGGCGGTCGGCCAGCATGTAGCGGCGGACCATGATTGGGGCAAAGGCGGGGTCGCGGTCATGGATCGCCTGGGTCAATCCCTCCGGGCCGCCGAGGAGCGCCGTGGCGACGTTGGCAGCGGCGTTGTACACGATGTTTGAGGCGGGGACCGAGCCCATCATGACGCCACCGATCCGCCGGACGGATGCTCCTTTGAGCCCCTCGCGAATCTCGTCCCGTTGCGCCGGGGTGAAATGGGCCACGGCCGGGTGATCGTCCTGCAAGATCAGGTCGAGGCCCGGCGGACTGTCATCGAGGGTACCGGCGTGGCGGGCGAAGAGTTCGATCAGGAATGCTGTCTTGATGGCGCTGGCCGTGGGGAGGATCGCCGTGGGACCGGACGCATAGAGCGCTTCCCCTACGGGACCGCCAATCCAGAGACCGGCCCGGATCGGTCCACCGTGGTCGGCGAGGATTTTTCGAACGTCCTGATCAAGTTTCTCACGATCGAGCCGAGCTGTCAGTGCGCCGGCGAGTCCAAGAGTCGACGCCAGGACGATCACAGCGGCAAACGCCGCCACCGATTTGCGGAACATCATGGCGAACTTGACCTTCGTTGTACGATTTGTTGAAAATTTGTGATGTGATGATGTGTTTTGAGTGAGGATTCTACGGCAAGGAGAGATCCTTTTCTGCTTCTCTCCTGAACGGGCCGTTGGGGGCCACAGCCGTGGCTCCCAACGGCGTTTGCTTGGCCGGCTTACCGAATCAATCAGGAGACGCCGTACTGCTTGAACCAGGCGAGCATGCGCTGCCACCCGTCTTCGGCCTTGTCCTTGGTGTAGCTTGGCCGGTAGTCGGCGTTGAAGCCGTGGGGGGTGTCGGGGTAGACGATGATTTCGGCGGTCTTGTTCGCCTTCTTGAGCTCGGCACGCATCTGGTCGACGGTTTCGACCGGGATTCCTTGATCGGCGCCGCCGTAGAGGCCGAGCACTGGGGCTTTGAGTTCGCCGGCCAGGTCGATCGGGTTTTTCGGATGCAGCGCATCCGGCGGACTGATGAGCCGGCCGTACCAGGCCACCCCGGCCTTCAGGCTTGGATTGTGTGCGGCGTAGAGCCAAACGATGCGCCCGCCCCAGCAGAAGCCGGTGACGCCGAGCTTGGTCGTATCCCCTTTGCCCGAAGCCTTGACCCAAGCGACGGTCGCATCGAGATCCGAGAGCACCTGGGCGTCGGGGACCTTGGAGACGACCTTGGCAATGATCTCGGAGATGTCCTTGATCGTTGAGACGTCCCCCTGGCGTGCATAAAGGGCGGGGGCAACCGCCAGGTAGCCGACTTTGGCGAGGCGACGGCAGAGGTCTTTGATGTGTTCGTGGACGCCGAAGATTTCCTGGACGACCAGGATGACCGGGAACGGACCCGCTTTGGCCGGCATGGCCCGATACCCCGGAATTTCGCCGTCGGGCGTCGGGATCTTGACCTCACCCGCCTCCAAGCCGGTGGTGTCGGTCGTGATGGTCTGGGCCGAGACCGGCTGCACCGCCAGGGCAAAGCCGGCGGCCAGTGTTGTGACCGCGAACGTTCTCCGGGTGAAATCGCCGTTCGCAGGTGCGGATTGCGGGTCGTTGTGCATCGAGCGTGTTCTCCTCGGAAAGTTCGTGTATCGCCCACTTTTGAGCCGACCCGAGGGCGAGCCGGGTGTTGGCATGAATGCGGTATTGGCGATGCCTCTCAACGGGCGTGAACCGCGATTCTAGGTATGGTATTAATGGAGGCAAGCTCCAGACGCAAGCCTGCAACGATCCCGGCTCTCGGGTCAGTCGGCTTAAAAGGACGCGGAATCGATGCGAAATATGCTCTTGGAAAAGGTCGAGTACAAGGTTGACGAAACCCGTCTCGGCGTCTGGAGGCGATTCGTCTATCCCGACGGGCAGCTCTTTGAGGAATTCGTGTCGTATCAGCGGGTGCTTGGCCTGCCGCTCATTCATTACACGCGAGGCAAGTGTCCGGAAACCGGCAAGCGAATCGTCGCGACGGGGGTGCTTGCGATCGGCAGGATGGCCCGAGGGGTTGTCGCCATTGGTCAAGCCTCGTTGGGGATCATCGCCGTGGGGCAACTGGCCGTGGGATTGCTGGTCGGGTTTGGGCAGGCCACGACCGGGATGCTCGCCGTGGGGCAGCTTGCCATCGGGGGTATCTTCGGGTTGGGCCAACTGGCCACCGGGACGGTTGCGATTGGGCAGTTCGCCATCGGCCGCTATGTCCTGGCACAAATCGGGCTCGGCGAGTACGTCTGGGATATGCGCGCGGCGTCTCCTGTCGCGCAGCAGTTCTTCCGGTCGCTCCTTCCGTAGATCATGCCTCGTGGCCATTACGGCGAGGACTTCCTGGGGCACTTTTCGTTCGAGTGGATCACGGGCGGTGCGATCTGGAGAGCGGTGGGCATTTCAAGGAGAAATGGCTCTAGAAAATAAAACAGCAAGCGTACGAGAACTGATGTGTTTGTGGGTTTAATTGTGGTCCGCCGGCCGGCCCACGACCTGGCGGATCGTGGACACGAGCCTCGCAAAGTCGATGGGCTTGGTCAGATGAGCCCTGAACCCGGCCTCGCGGCTCTGGCGAATATCCTCCCGCATTCCGAAGCCGGTCAGCGCGATGGCGGGGAGCACACGATTCGCCGAGAGCTGGCGAAAGAGGTCCAGGCCGCTGCCGTCCGGCAGCCCGATGTCGCTGATGACCACGTCGAATTCGAGCCCGTTGGCGACCGTGAGCGCCTCCTGGACGGAACTTGCGGTTGTCACCTCGTGGCCGATTCGGCGCAAGAGTCGGGCCATGACGATCAGGGTCATCGGCTCGTCCTCGATCAGGAAGATCCGCAGGCTTGCCTGAGGAGCGTTTAACGCCGGGGGGGGCGGGCCTTGCTGGGGAAGCGACTTGGCGAGCGGGGCCGGCTTGTGCTCCACCTTCAATTGCACCCGAAGGGTCGTCCCCTGGTCTTTACCAAGGCTTTCGGCCGTCAGCACCCCGCCGTGCGCTTCGATCACTCCCTGGCTGATCGCCAGGCCGAGTCCCATGCCTCCGAACCTTCGTGTGATCGATCCTTCACCCTGATGGAAGGGGTCGAAGATCCAAGGGAGGACGCTCGGTTCGACGCCGATTCCCGTGTCGATGAATTCGATCATGAGTAAGTTTTGACCCATTACGACTGGGTCTGGCTCATTCCAGGTGCGGATCTCGATGGTTCCTCCGCTCGGGGTGAACTTGACGGCGTTCTTGATCAGGTTCCAGAAGACCTGTTCGAGCCGGGTCGCATCCGCGCTCACATGATGGTGACGGGCCGCGAGGTTGACCACCACGCCGAGTTCCTTGTCCTGGACGTCGCTCTGGCAGATCTGCAAGGCGTGCCGGATCAGGCTGTGGCAATCGACGACCGTGGTGTGCAGTGTGAGCTTGCCACGCGCGATTCGCATTACGTCTAGCAGGTCGTCGATGAGCCTGGCTTCGAGCACGACATTCTCGCGGATCATCTCCAGCGTGGGGCCAATGTCTTCGGCCGGAATCGGTCGCGCGAGCATGGATGTGACCGCGAGCATGATCGGGTTGAGCGGTGTCCGCAACTCGTGGCTGAGGATTGCGAGGAACTGGTCCTTCGCCTGGTTGGCATTCTCCGCTTCGGCAAGCGCCATCCGCTCGGCGCTCAGCAAGCGCTCACGCTCGATCTCATCGCGTCTGCGCGCGGTGATGTCGCGGAAAACGATGATCACGCCGATGATCTGGCCGCCGGTGTCCCGGATCGGTGCGGCGCTATCATCGATCGGGATCCTGGTGCCGTCGCGGGCGATCAAAAGCGTATGATTCGCCAGGCCCATCACCACCCCTTCGCGGATCACACGCGCGACCGGGTTCTCGGACGGCAGCTTCGTCGTCTCGTTCACAAGTTGGAGGACCATCTGAACCGGCCTTCCGACCGCATCACTGAGCGAATAGCCGGTCAGTGCTTCGGCGACCGGGTTCATGAGCTGGATGCAACCCGTCTCATCAGTCGAGATAACGGCGTCGCCGATGCTCAGAAAGGTGGTGACGAGCCGGGCTTCGCTCCGGCGAACCGCCTGAGCCCGTCGTTCTCGCTCGGCCAATTCCCGACGACGCAAGATCAGGGCCAGGATCAGGAGCCCCATCGCCAGGAACGTCGCGATCACGACCGCGAGCACGGTCCTCCGCATGGCTCGCCGCGAGATCCGCCCGTTCCCGGCCAGGACGCTCCGCTCCTGTTCCTGCACGACGGAGGCCACCTGCCGCGCCTGGTCCATCAACCGATTTCCCCGGCCGCTCTTCACGGTCATAATGGCCGCGTTCTCGTTCCCGGCGCGAAACAGAGCCACCGTCTGTGCGAGTTCTTCCCGCTTCAGTTCGATCAAGCGGCTCAAGTCGTTGACCCGCCGTCGCTGATCGGGGTCGTTTGCCGCGAGCGATTCCAGGCGATCGAGTCGACCTTGGAGAATGCCGACGGCCCGATCGTAAGGTTCGAGGTAGGTGTCGGATCCCGTCAGGAGGAAACCGCGCTGGCCGCTCTCAGCCTCACTGAGCGCGGAGATGATTCCCTCGACCTCGCTCAGAATCGCCCGTGAGCGGATGGATTGGCGGACCCTACTGGTGATTGTGCGGATGCTCGCAAACGCGACGATGATGTTGAGCGACAGCAACGCCAGCGCCAGCGGAAAGGCCACGACCAGAATCGTCCTGCGGCTCAGTCTCATACCCAGACCCCGACGCTTGCGATCGTTTGCTCTCGTCGAACGAGGGGAACCTCGATCCTAACGAATCCCGGACAGAACGATCCTGGACATCCCGTCGTGATGAGTCGAAACAAGGAGGATTCCATGGATCAAATCACCTTTCACGTCAGAATTCCGCAGCGTTGAGGAATGACGGTCGAGGGCGTCTGTCGAGGACATTCGGTGGCATACTACGGGCTTCGAGCGATTTGTGACGGACCGCGGGGGGGGAGCAGCGGGGCGAGACTCCGGGCCCGGGAAATGACGCGATCACGAACGGGGTGGCTATTGAAAAGGTAGCATGCCTGGCAACCGGTGGACAAGGGCTTCGACGAAGGGATTGGGCCTTGGCCGCGCGAAGAGAATCCACCGGCCCCCGATTCCAGGAATAAGGTTCTGTTTGGCTTTCAGGAATGTTCGCGCGAATCTCACTTTGTGGTTCCGCTGGAGCGATCCGCCGGTAAAATCAGGCTTACCAGCAAGCATAATCATGGAGACCGTCGCGATGATCTCTCGCCTTCATGTTCGACTTTGCCTGTTTTTCGCCATACTGGGAATGTTGATGTTCGAGCCGACGTTTGCGGCGAGTGACCCGATCGTGCTCGATCCGGGCGCGAAGCCGGAACGGCTTCTGGAGCAGGGGGCCGGCGAGGGCCCGCTCTGGCACCCGAAGCTCGGGCTGCTCACCAGTGGGGACGGGCACATCAACCGCCGGACGCGCGAGGGGGGCGTTTCGATCTATCGGCGCGACGCCGGGTCGAACGGACTGCTGCTCGATCGTCAGGGCAGGCTGGTCATCTGTGAGTTCAAGAACCGCCGCGTGACTCGGCTCGAGGACGACGGCCGGCTCACCGTCCTGGCCGAGCGTTACGAGGGGAAGCGGTTCAATCAGCCGAACGACCTGACCATTGATTCCCAGGGCCGGATCTACTTTTCCGACCCTTGCTACGGCGACCGCAGCGCGTTGGAGATCGTCGACCCGCAAGGGCGTCAGGTTGAGGGAGTTTATCGGATCGACCTCGACGGGGCGGTCACGCGGATCATTACCCACGAAGTCGATCGACCGAACGGCCTGGTCGTCACGCCCGATGACCGCCGTCTCTTCGTGGCCGACAATAACAATAACACTGCTGGCGGAGCCCGGAAGTTGTGGCGCTTCGACCTTCGGGCCAACGGCACTGTCGATGCCGCCAGCCGCAAGCTGATCCATGACTGGGGAACCACCCGGGGACCTGACGGCATCAAGCTCGACGCGGAAGGACGCCTCTTCGTCGCGGCGGGCCTCAACAAGCCGAACCCACCGCACGAAATTCAGGAGCAGCCGACCGCGGGGATCTATGTCTTCTCGCCCGAGGGCCAGTTGCTGACCTGGATTCCCATCCCGCGCGACGAGTGCACCAACTGCGCCTTCGGGGGCGACGATCTGAAAACCCTCTATGTCACCGCGGGCGGTTCCCTCTGGAGTGTGGCCGTCCGTGTGCCGGGCCAACCGCCACGAACGCTCTCGAAATAAGTCAGGTCACAAGCCCTTCTCTGACTTTCCCTGGGGCCGCGGGCGACCCGCCCCGCTCTTCAATTTGAGGAAACCTGCCCCGCGTCGCATTGCCGAGGCCGATAGGTCCCGTTGCGGCCTCTACGCGGGCCAGGTATCGTCGAGGACTTTGAGGACGCTCCCGTCGAGGGTTCTCGCCCGTCCCCGTTGAGCTGGGATCCCGATGCGAACGATTCATTGCCGGTTGTCCTTCTTGCTCGTGCTCTTTGCCATGTTCCACGAAGTTGCGCACGGCGACGAGCCGACGCTCCAGGTCTTCCGTGGGGCCACGGTATTGACGGCGGCCGGCGGTGAAATCGCCGACGCCGATCTGGTCGTGCGTGGCGGTCAAATCGTTGCCATCGGCAAGCGCGGGGAGGTCGACGTTCCCAACGGTGCCCAGATCGAGGACGTCGCGGGTAAGGTCATCATCCCTGGGTTGGTTGACACGCATTCGCATATTGGGATTTACCCCAAACCGGGGATCGAGGCGCACTCCGACGGCAACGAGATGACCGGGCCCGTGCAGAGTGGCATTCGGGCGCTCGACGCCATCTGGCCCGACGATCCGGGGATCCGAATGGCCCTGGCCGGCGGTGTCACCACGGCCAACATCATGCCCGGCAGCGGTAACGTCATCGGCGGCCAGACCCTCTACGTCAAGCTCCGAGGGGGGCCGATCACGGCGATGATGGTGACCCCCGGCACCCCCGAGGGGGGCCTCAAAATGGCCAATGGCGAGAACCCCAAACGCGCCTACGGCTCGAAGAACCAGGCGCCCGGCACTCGGATGCGCACGGCTGCCCTCCAGCGCGAGCAGTTTCTCAAAGCGGAGGACTATCGCCGGAAGTGGGAGGCCTATCGCAAGACCAAGGCGGAGGGAGGGGAGAAGGCCAAGACGGCCACGGAGCCCGAGCGCGACCTGGCGATGGAGTCGCTCGTCGAAGTGCTCGACCGCAAGCGAACCGTCCACTTCCACACCCATCGGGCCGACGACATCATGACCGTCGTCCGGCTGGCCGACGAATTTGGTTTCGAGGTCGTCGTTCAGCATGGCACCGAGGCCTACAAGGTTGCCGATGAACTGGCCAAACGGAAGGTTGGCGTTTCGCTCACGATCCTCGACAGTCCCGGTGGCAAGCCCGAAGTCGACGGCCTCCTCGAGCAGAATGCGGCCATCCTGGAGAAGGCTGGGGTCGCGATCGCCGTGAACACCGATGACTTCATCACCGAGTCGCGGTTCCTGCTGCGGACGGCGAGCTTGGCTGTGCGTGGTGGACTGTCGGAGGCGTCGGCACTGCGGGCGTTGACGATCACCCCGGCCACGATGCTTCACCTTGAGCGCAAGATCGGATCGATCGAGCCGGGCAAGGACGCCGACTTCCTCGTCCTCTCGGGGCGGCCGTTCCGTGTTTACACGCAGGTCTTGCAGACCTACATCGAGGGGAAGAAGCGGTACGACCGCAACGACCCGGCCCAGGCCTCCTACGCCATCGGCGGCTTCGCCCTTCCTGAATCCACGGACCGACCCAAGCCGGCAATTCCGATCGACCCACCGGCCGACGCCAAGCCTTCGGCTGTGAAGAGTGCCTCGGAGATCAAGTCGGATGCGAAGCTTATCGCCATTCGCGCGGGGCGGCTCCACACGGTCGGCGGCCCTGCGATCGAGGATGGCCTGGTCATCGTCGAGGACGGCAAGATCAAGTATGCCGGCAAGTCTGAAGGGGTGGATGTTCCCGAAGGAACTCCGGTGCTTTCGGCGGCGGTCGTGACCCCCGGCTTGATTGACACGCACACGGTGGTGGGGGTTTCGGGCCGGCTCAACATCTCGGCCGACCAGGACCAGGACGAAAAGAGCGACCCGAACCAGTCCGATGCCCGGATCCTCGATAGCTTCAACCCGGCCGAACCGTTGCTCGAGTTCGCCCTCCGGCATGGCGTGACCCTGATCCAGGCGATGCCCGGTCCGGTCGACGTCATCGGCGGTCAGGCCGGAATCTTCCGGACCCACGGCGTGACGGCCGAGGCCATGATGGTCCGCTTCCCGTCGGCGATTGTCTTCAACCTGGGCGAGGTCCCCAAGTCCTCTTACCCCGCGAAGGGCCCAGGTACCCGGATGGGCACGGCCGCCTTGATCCGGAATGCCCTGAACGCCGCAGTCAACGACCGCAAGAAGCGAGCGGCGGCCAAGGAAGGAGCCGAGCCTGACCACAACCTCAAGCATGAGGCACTCGGACTCTTGCTCGAGAAGAAGGTCCCGGCCGTGTTTGCCGCCCATCGCGCTGACGACCTGGCCACGGCGCTTCGGCTGGCCGACGAGTTCTCCCTGGATCTTGTGCTCAGCCAGGCGACCGAAGGCTATCTGCTCGCCGACGCCATCGCCCAGGCCAAGGTGCCCGTGCTCGTTCATCCGACGATGCAACGGCCCGGTACCCCCGAGACCTTCAATACGACCCTGAACAATGCCGCGCTCCTGGCGGACAAGGGCATCCCTGTCGCGATCACGTCGGCCTACGAGGGGTACGTCCCCAAGACCCGCATCCCGCTCTACGAAGCGGCCGTCGCGATGGCGAACGGCCTCGGCTACGAGCGTGCTCTGAAGGCTGTCACTCTCGACGCGGCCAAGATCCTCAAGGTCGACGCCGAATACGGTAGCCTGGAGCCGGGCAAGGTGGCCGACATGGTCCTCTTCGATGGCGACCCGTTCGAGTACGCGTCGCACGTGTCGCATGTCCTGCTCGGCGGCAAGCTCGTCTATGACCGGGCGGCTGAGGCCAAGCGGCCACTCCGCGGGATGAGCTCCGACGTCTTCGTCGAACCGGCCTGTTGCCTGGCCCATTGATCGCGCGGCGGCTTGACTCCTCACGACTCATGGAACCGACCTCAATGCGCTCACGATTTTCGACAGCCACGGCCTTGGTTCTCGCCCTCTGGGGAACGACCGTGAGCGGGGCCGACGATGTTTCACCGAACATCGTCGTTATCTATGCCGATGACCTGGGCTATGGCGACCTCGGCTGCTATGGTGCCACCCAGGTCAAGACCCCGAATCTCGATCGACTGGCCGCACGTGGGCTTCGATTCACCGATGCCCACGCGTCCGCGGCCACCTGCACGCCGTCGCGGTACGCGCTGTTGACCGGGGAGTATGCCTGGCGGCAGAAGGGGACGAACATCCTCCCGGGTGATGCCTCGCTGATCATCAAGCCGGGCCGGATCACTGTGCCTGCCATGTTGAAGCAGGCCGGATACACGACCGGGTGCGTCGGCAAGTGGCACCTGGGGCTCGGTGAGGGCCCGATCGATTGGAACAGCGAGATCCGGCCTGGGCCGCTCGAGGTTGGGTTCGACTCCTCGTTCATCCTGCCGGCGACGGGAGACCGCGTTCCTTGCGTCTATGTGAAGGACCGCCGCGTGGTCGGCCTCGACCCGAAGGATCCGATCCGGGTGGATTACTTGCAGCCCGTCGGTGACGATCCGACCGGGCGTTTGAACCCCGATCAACTCAAGATAAAGTTAAGTCACGGGCACGATAATACGATCGTCAACGGGATCAGCCGGATCGGCTACATGGCCGGCGGCAAGGCGGCCCGCTGGGTCGATGAGGACATGGCCGACGTCCTGACCCGCGAGGCCACGGCGTTCATCGACCGAAACCAGGCGCACCCTTTCTTCCTCTACTTCGCCACCCACGACGTCCACGTCCCACGCGTGCCGCACCCTCGATTCGCCGGCAAGAGCGGCTGTGGGGTTCGCGGCGACGTGATCGAAGAACTCGACTGGTGCGTTGGCGAAGTGCTCGCGACCCTCGACCGCCTGAAACTGGCTGACAACACGCTCGTCCTCTTCTCGAGCGATAACGGCCCGGTCGTTGACGACGGCTACGCTGATGACGCGGAGCCGATGCTTAACGGGCACCGCCCCGCCGGTCCACTTCGCGGCGGCAAATACTCTCCCTATGAAGGGGGCACGCGCGTCCCCTTGATCGCGTGCTGGCCAGCAAAGATCAAGCCGGGGATTTCTGATGCGTTGATCTGCCAGATCGACCTGCTCGCGACGTTCGCCGCCCTGACCAAACGCAACCTGCCCCAGGAGGCAGGCCCTGACAGCTTCGACGTCTTGCCCGCTCTGCTGGGCACTTCGCCCGTGGGCCGTGACCATCTCGTGGAGCAAGGGGGCGGCCTCTCGCTCCGCCAGGGGAAATGGAAACTGATCTCGCGACAGGCCAATGGCCAGGGAGGCCCCGTGGCAACCAAGAAGGCTGCGGTCGCGAAGAAGAAAAAAAACGGGCCCTCTGCGTCTGCTGTCGAACTCTTCGACCTCGCCGTCGACCCGGCAGAGACCAACAATCTCGCCTCGAGTCATCTGGAAGAGGTCGAGCAGTTGAGCCGTCTGCTCGAGCGAATTCGCCAAGAGGGGCGAAGTCGCCTTGTTCATTGAGTTGACTGACTCGTCGATGACCCACGCAACATTCGTTCGGCGGTGAACTTGCCTGGGGCGCCGGGTCGAGCGTCAGCGCCTTATCGATCCCGTCATGTCCCTTCTCGAGGAGCCCCATGCCGGGGAACATCAGCCCGGATCGCCCCGCACATCAGTTTGCCGACTCGGTACAATGCTGGAGATTACACGAGACGCCAATCAGGAGTTATTTCATGTCCGCTCGGATCCTATGGTGTTGCATGCCAATATGTTTGTTTGTTGCTGGATGCGGAACACGCTCCAACACGGATGAGTCGCTTGCAGTTCACCCTGCCGGAGTGCACGCAATGCCCGATAAGCAAGATTCCAAGTTCAACCCCCTCTCGCCCGAGGAGGCTCAGGTCATCCTCGGGAAGGGGACGGAGATGCCGTTCAGAGGCGAGTACACCGACCTCAAAGATCCCGGAACCTACGTCTGCCGCCGCTGCAACGCTCCGCTCTATCGCTCTGACGATAAATTCGCCAGCGACTGCGGATGGCCCAGCTTCGACGACGAGATCAAAGGAGCGGTCGAGAAGGTCTCCGACAGCGACGGCGAGCGCACCGAGATCCTCTGCCGGAACTGCGGCGGCCACCTCGGGCACGTTTTCGTGGGGGAAGCTCTCACGAAGAAGAACACGCGGCACTGCGTGAACTCTGTATCGATGAAGTTCTACCCCAAGGGCAAAGAACTGCCCGCAGTGATCAAGTAGGCCCCCTGGCACTTTGTCGACGGCCATATCCGAAGGTTGGCCTCGCCCGGGCAGATTGCCAGCCCCGGGACGTTCGACGATGATGAGAGGCAACAGACGACTCCTTACCAGAAAGACACATGGAACGGGAAGAACTACAGAAGGTCTTCGACGAAAAGTGCGCCTCGGGCTACGACCAGCAATGGTCGAAGATCGCCCCGCTCAGGGAAGCCCTGCACCTGCTCATCGGGGCCGTGCTCTCTGACCTAGGTGACGATGCGCGAATCCTCTGCGTCGGCGCAGGGACGGGTCCGGAGCTGATCTACCTCGCCGAGCGGTTCCCGGCCTGGCGATTCGTTGCGGTCGAGCCCTCGGCGCCGATGCTAGACGTCTGCCGAAGGAAGGCCGAGGAGCGTGGGATCGCCAATCGCTGCGAATTCCACGAGGGCTATCTCGAGTCGCTCCGGCGGGGTGACGCCTTCGACGCGGCCACATCGCTCCTCGTGTCTCAGTTCATCCTCGACCGGGAGGCACGCACCGGCTTCTTCCGCGGGATCGCCGAACGGCTCCGCCCTGGTGGAGTCCTGGTGAACGCGGACCTGTCATCCGAGGCAAGCCCGGCTGCATACGAAAGCTTGCGCGGGGCCTGGTTCCGGATGATGCAGGACGGGGTACTCACCCCCGAGGCCATCGAGAAGATGCGTGCGGCGCACGACCGCGACGTGGCATTGCTGCCTCCAGTTGAGGTTGTCGAGATCATCTCGGCCGGAGGTTTCGAGTCGCCGGTCCAATTCCTCCAGACAGGCCTCATCCGCGCCTGGTATGCGCGGCGGGTGTGACAAGCCGTCGCGACAAGGATGACCTATGCGACGGTTCGCTTTCCGCTTACTCGGGACGATCGGCGGCTACCCGCTGGAAGGCATCGGCCCAACGATGCCGCCAGGGACCGATCGTGTGGCGTTCGCATCCGATCTGCTCGGCGATGTCCTCATTAGAGAGGCCGTCAAACGCCAGGAGGATCATCCGCGCCCGCTGGGCCACGGCTTGGGGACAAGTGCCGGAACGGGTCATGGTCTGCAGGAACGCCTGCTGCCGTTCCGTGATGACGAGCTTACGTGCCCTCCCTGGCATAGAGGCTGGCTCCGGGGCTTGGTCTGTGGGAGTGGGCAATTTAGCGAATCATCGCAAAATCGATCCGATCATGGAAAGTTGCCTCAGCCGGGGTGTACTCGTTTCTCGCCTTTCGCCTGCGGATCGCCGATCGAGATCATCCACTGTTGGAGCTGAGCTGCCAACTCGGCCTTGCGATCGCGGTGAGCGGGGTTGTCGGTAAGATTTCGGGTCTCCCCCGGGTCATCGGCGAGGTGGAAGAGTTCGTCATCGACGCCCGGTTCGAAGTGGCGGATGAGCTTCCACTCGGGGGTGCGGATCAGCCGCATGTTCGCGACCTGGCCGTTGTGCATGTCGTACTGGCCGAAGAGGGTGTCGTCCCAGGCAATCGCCTTGTTCTTTGGATCGCGGAGCAGGGGGACGAAGCTCCGGCCGCCGATCCGGAGGTTGTCGGGCACGCCGCTGCCGGTCATCTCGACGACGCTGGGGAAGATGTCGAGATTGGAGACGACACGGTCGACCTTGGTTCCCGGGGCGACGACTCCTGGCCAGCGGACGATCAGGGGGACGCGGATCGAGTCGTCGAACATGTTGGGCCGCCGCTCTTCTTTCTTGCCCTCAACGAGCCACGTCCCGTTTCCCTTGTGCCAGAGACCGTGGTGGCCGATCATGTAACCGTGGTCGCTTGTGAAGATCACGATGGTCTTACCTGTCAGCCCCAGCGCTTCGAGCCGATCGAGCAGACGGCCGACGTTGCGGTCAACCGAACTGACGCTCGCGTAATAGCGTCGGGTGAGTGTTTTGACCCGTTGCCGAGGCAGGCCGGGGACGTCTGGGATCGTCGGGTCGAGCGTCTCGTAGTGAGCTGAGTCTTGTTCGGGCACGGGCGCATAGGGGACGTGGGGCGCCCGGAAGTGGATCGAGAGCAGGAAAGGGCGATCGCGGTTCGCCTCGACGAAGCGGATCCCTTCTCCGACCAGGAGGTCGGGAAGCGAGCCTTGGACTCGCCGGACAGTCCCTTCGACCTCGAGTTCCGGGTCGATCGGCTGATTACCGCCACCGAGGAAACCGAAGAAGTGATCGAACCCCTGGCGGGTGGGATGGAACTCGCTCCGCGTTCCGAGGTGCCACTTGCCCATGAGCGCTGTGGCGTAGCCTTGGGCCTTGAGCAACTCGGGCCAGAGGATGGCCGAAGGGGCCAGGCCGAGGTCGGGTTCGCTCTTGGGGTCGATCCAGTCGGCAATGCCGAACTGTGTGGGATACCGGCTGGTCAACATGCTGGCCCGCGACGGGGAGCAGACCGGGGTGGCGGTGAACGCGTTCTCGAAGAGGGCCCCGGCCTGGGCGAGCCGGTCCAGGTTCGGCGTGTGGATCTCCTTGTTTCCGTAGGCCCCCAAGGCCCACCGAGCCTGGTCGTCGGTGTAGAGGAAGACAATGTTAGGCCGATCCGCCGGTCCCTCGGCACATGCGGCGTTCAACGTCGGACCCAATAGCATTGCAACCCACAGTCCCGCATTGAAGAGACGTCTCATCGTGGCATGGCTCCCCATCTATATCGCTTGGACCACTTGACGATCGCCCCTGCTTCCCAAGCATTGGCTTGGATGATAGAGCAGCGGAATCAAGGATGCCAGGGGTGGGCTCATTTGGTTGAATTTTGAGAATATGTGTATTTTTGTGTTCTATTTGTGTGGATTACGCATCGAACGATCGGTTGCCGGCCGGACCCGGAGTGGGTACTGTCGAGGTGGGATCGCGGCAGGGAGATCGTCTCGCCTCCGAGAAGTCTTGTCGGGCGAGGAGCGCAATGTGACGGACGGCGATCGATCGCGAGCAGGTGCGTCCGCGTGGCTGATGCGGCGTGAGTTTCGCGTGGACGGGATCTCGGCTTGGGTGGGGCGACGGAGGATCGCACTCATTCTCGTTCTGGGGGTGTTCGCGCGCGTTGCGCAGTTCCTGGCCAATCGGCGGAATTGGCTGGACGAGGATTCGCTGGCCCAAAACATCGTCTCGAAGACTTACAAGGAGATGTTCGGTCCACTCTCCGGGGCACAACTCGCCCCCCCTGGCTTTCTCTTGGTGGAACGGTTTTGTTTTCAACTCCTGGGTGATCGCCCGTTCGTTCTCAAGATTTTCCCGCTGCTTTGCGGGATTGCCGCGCTCTTTCTCTTCGTCCGCGTGGCCGAGCGTTGCTTGCGGCCGAATGCCGTCTGGATTGCCTTGGCCCTCTTCGCGGTTTCCGACGACCTGATCTACTTCGCTTCCGAACTGAAGCAGTACTCGACCGACGTCGCGATGGGGTTGCTTTGCGACCTCCTCGCGCTGGACCTGCTGGTCTCGCGCCCTGCGCAGGGGCTTCGACTGGTTCGATTCACCGTGGTGGGAGCGGTCGTCGTCTGGTTCTCGCATCCCGTCGCGTTCGTTCTCGCGGGCCTGGGGATCGTCCTGATCGCCTCTGCGCTCGCGGAACGCGCGTGGAAGAAAGGTCTCTGCCTTGCATTGATGTGTATGGTTTGGGGGGGGAGCTTTGTCTTCGTCTACGTCGTATCGCAGGAGCAACTGGGGCATCGTGGGACGATGTGGGCTTTCTGGGCCTTCGCGTTTCCGCCGCGACCGTGGACCGTTTTCGGGGGTGCGGAGTGGTTGGTCCGGAGCGTTCTGTACCTCTTCGCCAATCCGATCGAGATCCAGACGCCGCTGGGGCCGACGCTTTCCGCCCTTCTCTCGTTCGGGTTCTTCCTGATCGGTTGCGCTTCGTTCGTGAGGCGCAAAGCGAATCAACCGCTCGGGATGCTTGTGGCCCCCGGCCTCATCACCTTGTTCGCATCATGCCTTCATCTCTACCCGTTCCATGGGCGGCTCCTGCTCTTTCTCGTCCCTGCGCTCCTGCTTTTGATCGCCGAGGGCGTAGCTTGGGTGATCGAGTGGGTGGGGTCGCGGGCCTTCCAAGGGGTGTTGCTCGGAGGTCTTTTTCTGCTTCCGACCCTTCAGGCGACCTATCACCTTTTCGAGCCGCGCCAGCGTACGAACTTCAACTCGCGAGGCGATCGACGTCCCGAGAATCTGGAGCCAACGCACTTCCCGTTTTGAAGGTCGGTTGCCGCAGCACCTTGATGTCTTGCCGATCGGATCCAAGGAGGGACGGACATCAAGCCAACATCGGCTTCATGACCTGCCCGTGGACGTCGGTCAGCCGGTAGTAGCGTCCCTGGAACTTATATGTCAGTTTTTCGTGGTCGATGCCCAGCAAGTGGAGGATCGTGGCTTGGAGGTCGTGGACGTGGACGGGGTCTTCGGCCACGTTGTAGCCGAAGTCGTCGGTAGCGCCGAGGGTGGTGCCGGGCTTGATGCCGCCGCCGGCGAGCCACATCGTGAAGCAGCGCGGGTGATGGTCGCGACCGTAGTCGGTGGCGGTGAGCTTGCCTTGCGAGTAATTGGTCCGCCCGAATTCGCCGCCCCAGACGACGAGCGTTTCGTCGAGCAAACCGCGCTGTTTGAGGTCGGTGATCAGGCCGTAGCAGGCCCGGTCGACGTCCTGGCACTGTCGGCGGATCCCGCCCGGGAGGCCGCCGTGGTGATCCCAGCCGGGGTGGTAGAGCTGGATGAACCGTACGTCGCGCTCGGCCATCCGACGTGCCAGCAGGCAGTTCGCCGCGAACGTGCCGGGCTGCTTGGCCTCGGGACCGTACAGGTCCAAGACCCGCTCGGGTTCGCTGGCGACGTTCATCACCTCGGGGACGCTCGTTTGCATCCGGTAGGCCATCTCATATTGAGCGACCCGTGCGTTGATCTCGGGGTCGCCCAGGTCTTCATATTGGATGGCGTGGAGCTCGGCCAGGCGGTCGAGCATCTTCCGCCGCCCCGCGCCGCTGATGCCGGCCGGGTTGTCGAGGTAGAGCACCGGGTCTTTGCCGCTCCGGAATTGCACCCCTTGGTGAATGCTCGCGAGAAACCCGTTCCCCCAGAGCCGCGCGTAGAGGGGCTGATCGATCCGGTCCTTGGAGATCAGGACGACGAACGCGGGAAGGTTCTCGTTGGCGGCGCCGAGCCCGTAGCTGAGCCATGACCCCATGCTGGGCCGGCCGGCGAGTTGCGAGCCGGTCTGGAAGAACGTGATTGCCGGGTCGTGGTTGATGGCCTCGGTGTGAAGCGACTTCACAAAGCAGAGCTCGTCGGCGATCTTCGCCGTCCAGGGGAGCAACTCGCTGACCGTCGAGCCGGCTTGGCCGTGCTGGGCGAACGAGAAGAGCGAGCCCGCCAGGGGCAGGCTCGCCTGGTTGCCCGACATTCCGGTCAGCCGCTGCCCTTTCCGGACGCTGTCCGGAAGGTCCTGGCCGTTCATCCGGTTGAGGAGCGGCTTGTGGTCGAACAGGTCGAGCTGCGACGGCCCGCCGCTCATGAACAGGAAGATGATCCGCTTCGCCCGAGGCGCATGGTGAGGGGCGGCCAGGATCCCTTGAAACGGACTCGGAACCGCGCTGGGCGAGGCGGCCGCCGCGTCCCGTTCCAGCAATGACCCGAGCGCGGCACCACCGAGGCCCAGGGCAAACCGGCCGAAGAAGTCGCGGCGGCTCATTCCGAAATCGATGTGGTGACAGTTCATGAGGCTTTCACTTTCCGCGATTCGGAGATCAAGAAGCCTGGGCTTTTGGATTTCTGAGGCTCGCCGCTCGCCTGATTTTGGGTGGTCAGCGGCGGAGCACGGCCTCGTCGTGGTTCAGGACCGCCTCAGCCAGCACGGTGGCCGCCGCGAGTTCCACCGGGTCGATCGCCGGGTCGCTTTTCGATTCACCCACGGCCAACAGCGCCTTCGCCGCCTGGGGATCCGAGCCGAACAGAGTGCGTTGTTCGACGAGAAGCTGTTCGAGCACGGCGACTTCCCGAGCAACCGGCCGGCGTCCGGTGATGAGCCGGAAGAGCCAGGCGACGCGCTCGCCGTCGCTCGTCCCCCCTTCCTTGAGCATCCGCTGTCCGAGGTGCCGTGCGGCCTCGACGATCTGCTCGTCGTTGAGCAGGGTCAGGGCCTGTAACGGGGTGCTCGTGCTCTGCCGGCGGACCACGCAGACGTTGCGCTCGGCCGCGTCGAAGGCGACCATCGCAGGGTGCGGGACGGTTCGCTTCCAGAATGTATAGAGACTGCGGCGATAGAGATCAGGCCCTTTCGACTGGTCGTAACGAGGGTTGCCCATGGCGACTTCCCAGAGCCCGTCGGGCTGATACGGCTTGACGCTTGGCCCCCCGCGCCACTCGGTCAGCAGGCCGCTCGAGGCCAAGGCCTGGTCGCGAAGCATCTCGGCGGTCAAGCGGCGGGCGGGGCCACGCGCCAGCAGTTGATTCTCAGGATCGCGGGCGAGCAGGTCGCGGCCTGTTTTCGACGACTGTCGATAGGTCGAGGAGGTGGCCATCAGCCGAAGCAGATGCTTCACGTCCCACCCCGAATCGAGGAACTCGAGTGCCAACCAGTCGAGCAACTCGGGGTGGGTGGGCTGGGCCCCCTGGCTGCCGAAATTATCACTCGTCTCCACGATCCCGATCCCGAACATCATCTGCCAGAGCCGATTGACCGTGACTCGGGCTGTGAGCGGGTGCTCGGGCCTCAGGAGCCAGCGGGCCAGGCCGAGTCGATTGCGCGTCTCGTCGCTCGGGAACGGGGGGAGGGCGGCCGGTGTGCCAGCCGAGACGGGATCGCCGGGGGCGTCGTACGCCCCGCGTTTGAGGACGAACGCGGGCTTTGGCCTGGGCAACTCGGTCATGACCATCGCTTCGGGAATCGGGTTGACGAGGCGGTTCTGTTCGACACGAAGCGCGTGCAGTTCGGCCGCCTGCTTCTGGGCCAACGGGTCAGCGCTGGCGAGGAAGAGGTCGAGCAAACCTTCGCGTTGGCTGGCCGTGAGCTGAGAGGTCGAGGTCGTCCAGGCCGCCGTCAGGTCGCCTCGCTCGGCCAGGTGGGCGACCTCGAGCGGAGCGAGTGCGCGGTGGTAGACCCGCAAGTTGTCGACGCGGCCCCCCTTGAACCCGTTGTCGCGGAACCGGAAGCCGAGCGCCAGGTCGGGTTCGCCCCCTTCATAGGTGATGTCCTTGACCAACCCGTCCCGGATGACCTCGAGCGGGGCGGCCACTCCATCGACGTAGACCCGGAGCCCGTCCGCCCGGCTCGAGCCGTCGTAGGTCACGGTAAGCTGGACCCATGGGCCGCTCTGGATCGGCTCCTTGGTCACGACTTTGAGTGAGTTGCCCGGCCACATGTGGTGCAAGCCGACGGCGACGCGCCCTTCTTCCAGCAAGATCTCATAGCCTCGGCTGCCCGCATCAATCGGCGCCTTGCTGTGGTGGAGGACGACGAACCGAGGGGCCCGGGTCGGTGCCTGGAGGTCCAGGCAAAGTGAAAAGGGGTCGGCACGTGAAAAATGTCCGACTCCTGGAAACGTAAATCCGTTTTCGCCGGTGAGCTTCACCGCACGCCCTGTTTTACCGGCGACCAGTTCCGGCCCCTCCAAAGCGTTCGCCGGCTTGCCTGGGTCGGCCGTGTTGGCCAGCTTGCCGCCTGCGATTTCGTCGAAGGAGAACGAGGCGGCCGGTTCTGGCAGGGGCGGTTCCTTCGGCTTGGCCGTCAACCAGGTCTGGAAATCGGCCCGCGCCTGGTCGCGGAGCCGGTGCAGGTCCGCTTCCTTAGCGGTGATCCGGCGCTCGACGTCGGCGATTTTTTGGTCGGTGGCGTCGTCCGACAGGAGCAGAGTGGGGACGGGCATCGCCGGAGTGAAGTAGGAGGTCTGCCCCGACTCGTCGATATTCTGGAAGAATGCGTAGAGCGAATAGAAGTCGCGCTGGGTGATCGGGTCGTACTTGTGGTCGTGACAGCGCGAGCACTCGAAGGTGAGCCCGAGGAACGCGGTCGCCATCGTGTTCACGCGGTCGACGACGTAGGCGACGCGGAACTCTTCCTCGACGACCCCCCCCTCCTCGTTCTGCATGTGGAGCCGGTTGAAGGCGGTGGCGAGCCGTTGCTCCTTGGTGGCGTGGGGCAAGAGGTCCCCCGCGAGCTGCCAGGTCAGGAACTCGTCGAACGGTTGGTTGCCATTGAAGGAGCGGACCACCCAGTCGCGCCAGGGCCACATCGCGCGGTAGCGGTCCGACTGGTAGCCGTGCGTGTCCGCATACCGGGCCAGGTCGAGCCAGTGGGTCGCCATTCGCTCGCCGTAGCGGGGCGAGGCGAGGAGCCGGTCGACGACTCGCTCGTAGGCGTCCGGCGCGGGGTCGGCCAGGAAGGCGTCGATCTCGGCGGGACTGGGGGGCAAGCCGGTAAGGTCGAGGGTGACCCGGCGGATCAGCGCTTCCTTAGTCGCTTCCGGGGCAGGGGGCAAATTCTCCCGTTCGAGCCGGGCGAGGACATGGAGGTCGATCCCGTTGCGCGCCTGTTCGTGCTGCTTGGTTTGGGGGATCGCCTGTCGCCGAGGGGCGACGAAGGCCCAGTGCTTGCCCCACTCGGCTCCCTGATCGACCCATCGCTCGAGAATGGCGACTTCGCGAGCGTTCAGCGTGAGGTTCGACTTGGGCGGCGGCATCGTCTCCTCGGCGTCCTGGCTCTTGATCCGGATGATCAACTCGCTCTCGTCGCTCTTGCCCGGGACGATCACCGGATCCTTCTTGCGGAGCGCCCCTTCGGCGAGGTCGAGTCGCAGGTCCGCCTTCCGGGTTCCAGCGTCGGGACCGTGGCAGCGGAAGCACTTGTCTGAGAGGATCGGCAAGACGTCGCGGCTGAAGTCGACCGCCGGGGGAGGCGCGGCCGTCCCGGTCTTGGTCAGGACGCTCAGGACGATCGATAGGGCGAGGGCCAAGGTGGAACCTCGCCGTCGAAACGAGGTGCCGAGCCAAGGACGGGCTGCCAGAGTCTGTTGAGCTCTCATGCGAGATCGGGGCTCGGTGAGGGCGGGAGGTTGGGTGGAAGGCACGATCCCCTCGGATTATCGGGTCCAAGGGGGACCTGGCACAAGGGGGTGAACCAGATCCATGTCCCTGCCCGGTCAAACCAGGTCGATGACGAGCCCACGGCCAGGTGGAGATCGAACAAGCGAACGGGCCGACGCCAGGTTCAGAGGCCGATCGGCTCGACAAGCGGCGAGAGCCTTCGGCAGGGCCCCGGCCTCGCTCCTCGGGGCAGGGGGCCGCACCTGGGGCGACGGCTGGTCCTCGTGAGAGCCGCGCCGAGCGAGACGGAGTGGGACTGAGATCGGCCCGCAAGCCGAACGACGCGAACTCGATCCACCGGCGTGGGGGGCGGCCGCCGGGCCAACCCGCCCACGACGAGGAGGGTCAGCGTAGCCAAGGCGTATCCGCAGACGGTCCCCCATCCCAGCCCGACCGCCGGACAGCCGAAGCGAAAAGCGCCGATGAATGCCACCATCCCGAGGTTGGCTGAGGGAAGCGACTTGGCCATTCGGCCCGCCTCGGCTGGACTCGACTCGAGATAGGTGACGACCAGGACCGCCAGAGTCATGCCGGGGAAGGTGCTGAAGATCCCCGCCCAGCGAACTCCGGTAACCTCACGGAGCCCCGTGATGGCCACCAGGCAGGCCGCCGGAACCGCCGTGCGAAGGAGCAGACAGCGGAGTCGCGACGGAGTGATCGACGTTGGCTGATTTCTATTGATCGCGATCCGGTCGGCGCAACGGCAAGCGGCCAGGACGGCGAAGGTGGCGATGGCAATCCGGCCGGCGGGGCCCGAGTCGGGGACGAGAATCGAGCCCCAGGCGACTGCGAGATAGACGAAGACGGCGGCCGCGACCGACCAGACGAGCTGACGACCCTGGGCTAACGACTGCGCAAATACCAGGGGGAGCGCCACGGCCGCGACCAGGCCGGACAAGCTCGCCTCGGCCATTTCAGACGCACCGCCGATCCCACTGGCCTGACCGCACGCGACGAGCGCAACGGCGGTCGTACTCGGTAGCCCGAGCAGAAGGCTTCCTCGTTGCGGGCCCGCGATCCGGCCCAGGGCACGAATGCCATGAGTCAGCGCAGCAAGCAGCGCGATCTTCCAGAGAAGCTCAGTCATCGTGGATCGATCCTGCCGGCGCCGCAGTCGGTCCAGGTGGGGCACTTCAGGCGGCGCGACGGCCAGCGAAATCAAAGGTGTCGTACGTTAGGCTGCAACGGCTGGCGAACATTTCGGCAGGCAACGCGGTGGGTTGGCTCCGCGTCGACGGTCCCCGGGCGGATTGGCCCCGGCAAGTGGAACCGCCGGGCATCGGGCGGTTCGGTAACAAGGCTCGTCGTTGGGTTTTATCGGCGAGGATGTTTGGTCGGCTTGAGAGCTTTTGGCGAATTGAATAGGAATTGCAAGATTGAAGTGATTGCTTGAATTGGGGTGATTGGGGTGAATTCTGGAAAAAGATTGGGATAAAGTCAGGACCTCTGAATTTGGGGATAATGAGCGGGTGAGTGGATGAGCAGGGTTGGGGCGGCTTGGCGCCTTGTTGACCCAACTCGTATCATTGAGAGTCTGAGTCTCCTCGTGTGTCTGAGCATCCAAGCCAAGAGTTTACGATGTCGGCTCTGATCTCCCGGCTCGTGCTTTGCCTCTTGATCGCCAGGGCGGTTGCTGCTCCCGTTGCGCTTCGGCCTTTGCGTTCTGACCATCCGTCTTGCCATGGCTGGATGTTTGGTGCTTTGCAGGGCCGGTCGATCGTCGCTCCCGTTTCGACTCGTCCTCAATGGGTGGAGCGCACATCGCCGGGTTCGCTGACCTTTCGTGTTTGCACCTGGCCGCACCGTAAGGGGCGGCTGCTTTCGACGGATCTCGTGAGGGGCCGGGGCAAGTCGCGGACGTTCGCGCGGCTTGCGCTTTCGATTTGTCCACTGTCCGGTTCGATCCCACATCCCTTCTACTCGGGCCTCGCCCCTACCGGCTCGATCGGCCGCTACTTCAATCAGTCCATTGGTCAACTCCGCTGTTGATCGCCTCTCCCTGCGCCCTCCTTTGCGCCTTGATCTCGGCTCTCACGTGCATCTTTCGGATGTGTGGGTGGGCTGATGGATCGATCTGCTGTCGCCTTCCCAGGCTTTCGTAGAGCGATCTTTTGGGATTCTCCCGAGATTTCAGCAACGTGGGGTAGGGTGCCCCTCCGCCCCTCTAGGGGACTACGAGGACGCGTCTCGTCGCGGCCTCACCACTGAATCCACGTGTTTCCAAAGGTCGATCAAGCGACGTTCGTCTGATCGATCGAACCGCGCGATGGTGCGATCGACTTCCGCCATAAGCGCGTTGTGGTGCCTCAATCATGATGTGGAAATGCCGGGCAACCGCCCTGGCAGGTCGCTTGGATCGGCATGGCATTCAGGCAATCGGAATGGATGGCATGACCTATGCCATCACTTCTTGGATTGATCGGTGTTTGGCCGAGATCCGACATCAGGACGCCGGTTCGATTTCCCAGATTCGAGTGAAATTCGCATGAAATCCTCCCCCCCTCAGTTCGTCCGTCGCCCAGCCGTCATCCTGATTCTGGGTTTACTTGTGCTTGGAATTGGAGCAGTCGTGCTTGTTTTTCGGCAGCCCGTGGGGGCACGAATGGCCGATCGCCCACCGTTGCAGCCCCAGGTCGATTCCAAGCCTGGGGAGCCCGTTGTCGATGGCGAGGTTGCACGGGCCTCGGGAATTTTGTTTAGCGAAGAGGAGCAGAAGATCGTCGGGCTTCGGACGGCGAAGGTGACGTTGGACACCGTTCCCCATGTCCTGTCCGCGCCCGGCCAGGTGGCTCCCAACGAGTCTCAGTACGCTTACATCACCCCCCGCGCGGCGGGGGTGGTTCGCACGGTCAACGCCCACGTCGGCCAACTCGTGCGTGCGGGTGACCTCCTTGCAACGATCGACAGCCCGGTCGTTGGCGAGGCCCGGCTCGAACTCTATACAAAATTGCAAGAGTTGGAAATCGCCAAGGCCCAGGCCGAGTGGGAAGAGATGGTTTACCACAACACTCATGAGCTGATCGGCCTGCTTCGCAAGGGCGAAAGCCCGGAAGAGATTCAGAGTCGGTTCGCGGATCGAGCCGTGGGGGACGACCGGGAGCGATTGATGACGGCGTATGCCCAGTATCGCCTGGCCATCGCCACCGTCGAGCGGAACCGCGAGTTGAACGCTCAGAAGCTGATCACCCCCAAGCAATTCCAGGAGGTGACCGCTGGCTATGAGGCGGCCCAGGCGACTTACCAGAGTCTCATGGATCAGACCGGATTTGAAGCGAAACTGGCGGATACCCGGGCGCGTCAGGCCAAGCGACAGGCCGAGACGGCAGTCCGCACGGCCGAGGAACGGCTGAGGATTCTCGGCGTCAAGCCCGACGGAACCGAGCCCGAGATGGCGGGGGGCAAAGTGGCTGGCGTCAAATCCGACGAGACCTTGGCCGCCCCGGAAACGTCCCGGGCTCGCGAAACCATCTTGGCTGACGCCACGGGTGAGAATTCGACCGCGGTCAAGCCGGTCGGCGTTCCGCCTGATTCCGCCATGAACATGCGGGAGGCTCCCGTCAGCACCTACTCCATCCGGGCCCCGTTCGATGGCACTATCCTCGATCGCGAGATGATCGTCCCGGGCGTGGCCGTCGACACGACGCACCGCCTTTTCACGATGGCCAACCTGTCCTCGGTCTGGATTGAGGCCAGTGTCCACGAAGGGGACTTCGACATGCTGGCCAGTAGCCAGGAGGGAAGCGAGGTTCGCTTCCGCTCGCCCGCCTATCTCGATCGTGAGTTCGAGGGGACGGTGATCTACTCGGGCGACCTGGTCGACGAGAAGAGCCGCTCGGTCAAGCTCCTGGCGAAGGCGGCGAACCCCGACCGTTTGCTCAAGCCGGGCATGTTCGTCGAGGTTGACATCTTGAGCCCGCGGAAGAAGGCCGCCGTCCAGATCCCCACCTCCGCGCTTTTGGATGAGGGGAACCGCACGTTCGTGTTCGTGAAGACGGCCCCCGACCGTTTCGTTCGCCGTGAGGTTGACGCCGAGGCCCCGCGTGGCGATCTGGTCACGATTCGCCGTGGACTGGAAACGGGGGATGAGGTCGTCATCGAGGGGGAATACAAGCTCAAAGCCCTCTCCGTCCAGTTGGCGAGCGCCGGGCACTAGAGCTTGTCAGAATTGTTGTGCATGTGAAATCATTGTTTCGTAATAGTTTGTTGCAGCCTATCTGAGGCTGTGGCCTGCGTGCATGACTTTTCTGGCCCTCACGAATCATCACGCACTCGGGAGAGTCTTTGTGTTCGACAAGTTGATTCAGTCGTCTCTGAAGAATCGGGGGTTTGTCCTCCTGATGCTCCTGGGCCTGGCCTGCTCGGGAGTGTACTCGTTGATGAGTCTCCCGATCGATGCCGTGCCCGATATCACCAACGTACAGGTCATTGCCCTGACGGACGCGCCGGCGCTGGGACCTGAGGAAGTTGAGCAGTTCATCACGGTTCCCGTTGAGAACGCGATGAACGGCATCCCTCGAATCAAGGAAGTCCGCTCGATCACTCAGTTCGGTTTTTCCTCGGTGACGATCGTTTTCGAGGAAGGGACCGACGTCTATTGGGCCCGCCAACTGGTCAACGAACGGCTGATGCAGGTCCGCGAAGAGATTCCCGAAGGGTTTGGCTCGCCCGGGATGGGGCCGATCGCCACGGGTTTGGGCGAGATCTACCTGTTCGAGGTCAAGAACGCGCCGGACGCGAAGAAACCACGATCGTTGATGGACTTGCGGACCATTCTCGACTGGGACGTGGCCCGGCCGCTCTTGAGCGTGCCGGGAGTGATCGAGGTCAACACGTTCGGTGGCGAGTTGAAGACGTACCAGGTCCAGCTCGACCCCAAGCGGCTGCTTGCTCGTGGGATCTCGGTCACTCAGGTTTTCGATGCCTTGCATCGAAACAACAGCAATTCCGGTGGCGGCTACATCGAGCGCAACGGGCAGGTCCGGGTCATCCGCGCCCAGGGCCTTGTCGGTTCGCTGAAGGATATTGAGGAGGTCGTGCTCCACACGACTGCGGATGGGACCCCGATCTATGTCAGGGACGTGGGTGAGGTCCGGTTCGCGCCGATGATCCGCCAGGGGGTCGTCACGCGCGACGGCCGAGGTGAGGTTGTCACGGCCACCGTGCTCTTGCTGGCCGGCGAGAACGGCCGGGTGGTCGTCGAGCGGGTGAAAGGCAAGCTGGACGAGATCCGCAAGAACCTGCCTGAAGGCGTTGTCATTGATTCCTACTATGACCGGGCCACGCTGATCAACAAGGCGATTGGGACGGTCGCCCGGAACCTGGCCGAGGGGGGGATCCTTGTCATCGTCGTGCTCCTGGTGCTGTTGGGCAACCTGAGGGCGGGCCTGATTGTGGCCCTGGCGATCCCGTTGTCGATGCTCTTCGCTGGCAACCTGATGCTTTATTTCGGCATCGCCGGCAGCCTGATGAGTCTGGGCGCGATCGACTTCGGGCTGATCGTCGATAGCGCGGTGATCGTGATCGAGAACTGCGTGAGCCACCTGGCCCATGCCCGGCCCGATCAGCGCGGCGTCGACGTGGTGCGCCGGGCGACCCTCGAAGTCCGCCGGCCGGTCGTCTATGGGGTCGGCATCATCACCCTGGTTCACCTGCCGCTCCTGGCGCTCGAGGGGGTCGAGGGGAAGATGTTCCGGCCGATGGCCGCGACCCTCATCTTTGCCTTGACCGGCTCGCTGCTCTTGTCGCTGACGGCGACCCCCGTCTTGGCCTCCTATTTCCTGAAACCGGGGTTATCGGAACGTGACACCTGGGTGGTTCGGATCGCCAAATGGATCTATCAGCCGATACTGGGCTGGGCCCAGACTCGCCCCTTGCTGGTGACTCTCATGGTTTTGTTGATGCTGGGCGCGACGGTCCCGGTGGCGATGAATTTGGGCGGTGAGTTCATTCCCAAGCTGGACGAAGGGGACCTGGTTCTTGACCTGACCCGTCCCCCCGACGCGTCGCTCAGTGAGGCGGCTGCTGATACGACTCGGCTCGAAAAGGCTCTGATAGCCGAATTCCCGAAAGAAATTCGCTCGGTGGTCAGCGCCTCGGGACGCCCTGAGATCGGCCTCGACCCCGCTGCGGTCAACACGACGGAGGCTTATGTCTACCTGACCGAACCGGAAGAGTGGACGAAGGCCGCGTCGAAGGAAGAGCTGATCGAGCAGATCGATCGCTTGACCCACAAGGTGATGCCGGGGACGACCGTGGTCTTCAGTCAGCCGATCGAGCTTCGGTTCAGCGACATGCTGGCCGGAGTGAAGGGGGATGTGGGCATCGGCCTCTACGGCGATGACCTGGCGGTCCTCCAGGAGAAGGCGGAAGAAATGGCCAGGGTTTTGAATCAGGTTCCTGGGGCTGCCGATGTGAAAGCCCTGGAAGTGCTCGGCCTGCCGGCGATGCAGATCGTGATCGACCGCAAGCGGATCGCCCGCTATGGGATCAACGCGGCCGACGTGCTCGACGTGATTCAGGCGGTCGGCGGCAAGAACGTCGGGCAGGTCGTCGAAGGCCAGCGCCGGTTCACGATGCAGGTCCGGTTCACTCCCCAATACCGCGATAACGTCGAGGCGATCCGCCGGCTGATGATCGCCGACCCGCAAGGGCGCATGATCCCGCTGGAAGACCTGGCCGACATCAAGCTGGAGGAGGGTGTTTATGAGATCTGGCGGAAGAACAGGCAGCGTCGGGTGATGATCACGGTCAACGTCCGGGGTCGCGACCTGGCCGGTTTCGTGGCCGAGGCCCAGCAGAAGGTCCGCGAGAAGGTCGCGCTCCCCTCGGGCTATGTCCTGGAGTGGGGAGGGACGTTCGAGAACCTTCAGTCGGCCACGCACCGGCTCATGATTGTCGTGCCGATCGCCCTGGCCTTGATCTTCCTGCTCCTGTTCGCCACCTTCGGCTCGATCAAGCTAGGCCTCTTGATCTTCATCTCGGTGCCGTTGGGGGCGATCGGCGGCGTGATGTCGCTCTGGCTCCGTGGGATGAACTTCAGCATTTCGGCGGGCGTCGGCTTCATCGCCCTTTCGGGGGTGGCGGTGCTCGACGGCCTGGTGCTGGTCGCGGCCATTCGCCAACTGATCGAAGGGGGCCGGCCGGTCGATGAGGCTGTCCGTGAGGCGTCGATGTCCCGGCTCCGACCGATCCTGATGACCGGCCTGGTCGCCAGCCTCGGCTTCGTGCCGATGGCGTTCTCCCACGGTGCGGGGGCCGAAGTTCAGCGCCCGCTGGCCACGGTCGTCATCGGCGGCCTGATCACCAGCATGTTCTTGAAGCTCATCGTTCTGCCAGTCATCTACCCCTGGTTCGATCCGGGCTTGTCCGCTCCGGACCCCGACCCCTTGGAGGAGGATGAAATGATTGGCGCGGAAGCGTAGTGGTCGTGGGCCATGCCGTGGCATGGCCCTAATCCTTTTGCGTGCGCCCGTGGCAACGGTTCGGTGCACGGCCCACCATCCCTTGGGATAGGCTTGTCCTTGGGAAACATGGGGGCCGTGCCTACCCGAGCGAAGAACCTGGCTTATTGGCTAAACCTTTGCAACCTCTTAAAAACCTCAGCTAAACGACAACAACTGACTGATGCCGTGTTGTTCGCGAGGCGTTATCTATGCGGTTGTCGCCGCACAGTTTCCGGGTAGCGGCGATAAGCAATCACTTGCCGCAAGGGAAGGGGTATTACTGTGAGGATGTCCAATATCTGAACGAGCACGCGGGGCTGTGAACGATCGTGCCTGAAAGGCTCTGAGAAACTCGTCGAGCATTGGGGCCGTCCCGACTCGCCGGACCGGCTTCGCCACCGAGCGCATCCCTCACGCGATGCCGCCGACCGGCGTGCCCTTCACTCCGGCATCTCTGCGACGACCCTTCCGTCCGCGACGAACCTCGCCGAAGTGAGGCGGGTCGACGGCGATTGCCGCCAGTCCTGCTCGTCCTCCCTGAGATCCATAACGAACCTCAAATGAATCCGCGCCGTCGGCTCGACGTGCGGCACCAGGCCTGGCGATTGGGCCTTCATCCGAGCCGCCGCCGCCGCGGTGAGCTCCTCCTGCCGAAGCGCGTAGACCCAGGTCATGGCCTTGCGGCTTCCCGAGCCGTAATAAGTCCAGGCGCTCGTGCCGCCCTGGAGCCACGACGTCTCCAGACTGAGGATTTCCTTCGTCTCTCGGTACGACATGCCAGGCTTTAGCCTGGCGACGCGGGCCGGGACGCCACGAAGAACAAACCGGGGAGGAATCCCGTCTCGAAACTCCACCCACGCGAAGAGGCCGAGGGCCGCCGACGCGACGAGGATCATGATACGGCGAAGGGTCAAGCGGATGCGCATAAGCGGTCCTCCCATGACCGGGGAGAGGTAGTCTAGCCGCTCGCGAAGCGCGAGATCAAGTCCGAGCGCCGAGCGGATGACATTCCGGTCGGCGTTGGGCCGGGTGGCCTGCTTGCACGCTCCGCAAGAACCTTGGTCCTGGGCGGCGGTCTCGAAGAATCCCTCAGAGAGGGCGCGGGAATTTAGGCGGCCTCGGTGCTTTGGTTTTTCTTGGTGAGACGACGGAGCATCAGGTGGATCATCGACACGTGAATCGTTGCGTCGTCTGTTTGGTTCCGGTGTTCGTAATGTTTGCTCAGATAATAGCAGAGAACACTTGATGCTTGGGCTTTGGGGTGTCCGCGTCAGAGGCGATCAGGTGGCCGTGGTCAGTGTACAATCCTACGAATTGGCGGATTCGTCAAGCCACGATGGGCGAACTTGATAACGAGATCCGTGAGCGCCCCGATCTCCGAGGTCGCGACCGAAACGGTCGATCGAGGCGGGGTCGGACGTGCCCAAACAACTAGTGGAGCGGTTGGCGGTAGTCCGGGTGGCTCAGGAGTAAGCGATGGGTTGGAATCACGTAATCGCCTGGTCCTGAACTTCACGACTTAACTGTTGATCCGTGGTCCCCGACTCCTCGAAAACTGGGGAGCCGGGGATTACCCTTTGCCGTTTGATCTTCCCCCCGAATCTTCTTCTCCAATCCCTCATTCGCTGGTCCGTACTCTCGCTCGAAGGGCAAGCGGTCTGGCAAGGACGACTTCACGCGCAATGGCTCGCCGCCCGCTGGAGCATTCGCAGGAGGCGATGACACTTTTCCCCCATGGGGGACTCCGTCTTATTGGGTTTTGGCTTTCTCTGCGACCAGGCTCTCCTGCGCTGCGGTCGGGAAGGTTGCCGGGATCGGGAGGGTGACCTTGCCGGTCGCTGCCCACTCGGCGCCTCGGACGAGAACGGTCTGGAACCCGATGCAACGGACCGCGACGGTCTCATCGTTCATGGTGTGCCCCATGACGGTTGTGAGCGTGCGTCCTTTGCCGTAGGGGATCACCCAGATCATCGGCTCGTTGGTTCCGCTTCCGTTGTAGTCCTTGGAAGCGAAGGCGGTTGCGAGGATCTCCATGTTTTCGGCGGGTCCGCGCTGGCCCTGGTAGAGCTCGTCCTTGGCGTGGAGCCATTCGGCCGGCATCCCTTGGGTTACCGGGTGTGACGACTCACGGATCGCGACCTTGAAGCGGTGCTGCGGCCCGTGCCCGGCTCCCAGCCCTTCTCCCTTGGGGGTCCGGACGACTTTGCCGTCGTCGTCGATCGTGACCCGGTCGCCAAACTTGTTGTCGCGCCAGCCCAGGCCGATCATCTTGTTGTATTCCGGCCAGCCCTCGAACGCGTTGTTCGCCGCGTGGACGTTGACCAGGCCGCCGCCCTCCGCCACATAGGCCTCGAGCGCCTTCTCAACCCGGGAGGGCCAGCGCTCGCCGTTGTAATTGTTCACTACTGCATCATATTTGGAAAACTCGGGGGAGAACTGATCCCACTGAGCGGCCTTGGACCCCTTGGGGGGCGAGGTTGCGACATCGACCGTGAATCGCCCGGTCTGCTCCAGCGCTTCCCGCAAAATGGGCGTCATGGACACCCAGTTATGGTTGTTCTGGCCGTCGAGGATCAGGATCCGGACCTTGTCCTTATCATCGCCGAGGGCCGGCAGGCCCACCGCCAGAGTTGCCAGGAACCCGAAGAGTAGGCCTCGCCTTGGAATCGTCATGTGCGTCGTCTCCCGTTCGCTCTGCCCCGCCGGCCGCCCAACCGAGGCGGTACGCCGGCAGGGCGTTTCCGGTCCCAAGATACTCGGCTCGGTCCGTTCCACAACGGTGGACCCGACCCTTTGACCTGGATTCGCCGATGGCCTCTGCTCAACCGGCCGGTTTCACCGGATCGCCCCAGACTTGGATCGAGTCGAACTGGCCGGTGTCGTCGAACGAGCCGATGCCGATGCTGCCGTGGTTGAACGTCTTATCGTGGGCCGTCATCGCAGGGGTCGTCATGTCTTCGAAATAGACCTGAATCAGGCCGTCCGCAACCTTGCGAACTACGCGAACGTGATGCCAGCCGTCGGTCCAGGGCGTTCCCTTGGTCCGCGTCTTGGCGATCGAGACTCGCGGCTTGCCGTCGACGAGAAAGATGCTGTTGGCGTGCTCATCCGCCGCCTTGCCGAGGTGAACGTAGTAGAAGTGGCTCGGGTCTTGCCAGCCGAACACGAAGCAGAGATCCCTGTGGCCGTAGTCGCGGCCGGTGGAGTGGACCTCGAGGTCCAGGACGAGGTCTCCCACATCCACTTTCTTGGCCAGCGCGATGTTGAACGGCGAGCGGACCGGCGGCTCATACTTACTGGCGCGATGCTGATCGAGAACCCGGTTGGTGCCCTGGCGGGTGATCTGCCAGGCCTTGGGATCGGTCGGCTCCCAATCGTCGCCTAGGTCGTCCCGCTCGAAATCGTCCTTCAAAACAAGAGGAAGCTCCCCCGCCACCTTGGGCTTGGGCGCAAACGGCAAGGGGGCCGCCCCCATGGTGAGCGCCGAAACCAGAAGCAGGAAGAGGAAGGGTTTGCGGCAATGGGAGATCGTCTGAGGTTTGGGCACGAGAATTCTCCGCAGTGGATCGTCGATGGGAAGAGCAGGATCGCGCGGGACTGGGACTGAGAAGTCTCCTGTCTTCGCAACCGGCGTGATTCCTTGACCATGACTCGCCGTAGGCGCAGCCAGCATCGCTCACCAAACGATAAGCCAACGGGATTCTCGATTCCACTGCGATTCCGGGAATGCGGGCCGCCTGACCCGACGAAGCCGCGGCCCCGGCTTCGATGGCTCCTCGGCGCTCAGGTCGAGCGAAACAAGGGGAGGGGATCGAACCGACCGGCGAGGACGTCGGCCGAGGGGAGTTTGAGCCAGTCCTGGAGAATCGAGGCGTAGATCCGGCGGAAGTCGATGGTCGTTTTGAGGTCGTCCCTGGCGAGGTCGACGAGGTTGGGCGCTGGGCCGATCAAGCCGGCCTGGACGTGCTGACCGACGAGGAAGACCGGACCGGCCGTGCCGTGGTCGGTGCCGCTCGAACCGTTCTCGGCCACGGTGCGGCCAAACTCGCTGAAACAGAGGACCGCCACGCGATCCGCGAGCCCCGAGTGTGCAAGGTCGGTCTGGAACTCCTCGAGTGCGCCGGACAACTCGAACAGGAGGTTGGCATGGGTTTGAAGCTGATCGGCATGAGTGTCGTAGCTCCCTTGCCGGGTGTAGTAGACTCGAGCGCGCGAGCCGGATTTCAAGAGTCGGGCGATCAGAGACAGGCGGCCTCGAAGGTTACCAGCCGGTTCACTTGCGGCGGATCGATCTGCCCGGGTCAAGGCGGCCACTCGATCGGCGGCGGCATAGGCGTCGAGCGTCGTCCGGCGTACGAAGGCGGCCAGGTCGTTCGACGTTGCTCCCGCTCCGAGCGTTCGCCGTGCCCCTGAAGGACCCGCCAAGAGGAGGTCGTCGAGACGGTCGAGCGTCGATGGGATGTGACGGCGTCCGGTCAAGGCGGCTGCGGGTGGGTCGCCTCCCACGAAGTAGGAAGCGGCCTTGTCACCGGCGGCGAGCCGGGCGTCGAGGACGCGGCCGAGCCAGCCTGGACCGCCTTGTTCTTCAGGGTCGGGCCGGGCGGTGTGCCAGATTTCCATGCTCCGGAAGTGGGATCGGCTTGGGTTCGGGTAGCCAACCCCTTGTACAATCGCCAGTTCCCCGCGTTCCAGTAGCCTGCTCGCCGCTTTGAGGCTTGGGTGGAGGCCAACCGAGTCACTGACCTTCAGCAGCGCCTTCGTCGGGAGGCAAAGGGCCGACCGGTACTTGCCGTATCCTTCGTCTTGGAACGGCACGATTGTGTTGACGCCATCGTTGCCCCCTTCGAGCTCGATGATGACCAGAACCCGACCCTCTTCGGGCGACGAGGGGGCGTTGGCGCGAGCGGTCGCTGCGAGGAAACCAGGGACGGTTGGTGCCAGCGCAAAGAGTGAGGCGTCTCGTAGCGATGTCTTGAAGAGGTCACGACGTGAGAGCGGCATGTGACGATTCCTCTCTTCTCTTCCGCGATTTGAGATCAGGCGACCTGAGCTTCGGGTGACGACAGGATGAGCGCGACCGCCCGCCTCGCGGATTCCGCGATCGAACCTGAGCCCTCTCCGGCGGTCGCCGCGATCGGTTTCCGCCAGGCCGGTCCCGGGTCGTACCCAAGGAGTAATTCGGTGAGCGTCTCGATCACGCGGTCGAGGCTCGCCGTTTGGTCGATGTCTTGACCGGTCGCGCGGAGGATGTCGGGGGGCTCGTGGAGCCCGAACTCGCGCCCAGCCATGAGCGTCGTCGCGAAGTTCGCCCGTGCAATCAGAGCCCGCGAGGAGAGCCACGAACGGCCCCCCGGCCACCCGCCGACGTTTGCCGGGTAGAACAGGTCCTGGCCGACTTGCGTGATCCAGGACGCCAATCGCAGGGTGCGGGGAGGTGGGGCAAACATTTGCAAGGCGCGGACCGCGCCGAGGACGAACCCAACGGGGTCGACGACTCTCGAACCCAGATTCCTCGACGAGAAGAAGGCCCGCGACCGGAGCACGGTCGCGGCTCCCCATTCGATGTTTAAGTGATGAGTGCGCAGGCCATTTGCCAGTTCATTCACATCCTCTGGACCAAGAATGTCCTCCCCTATGAACAGATCACTGAGGCGGCCGGCAAGCCGTTGCGCGGTGGCTGGGTGATCGAGGAGGATCGAAACGAGGTCGGCGCCTCGCCAGGGCCCGGACTTCCCCAGGATTGTTTTCTCGCCGGCATCGTGGACGAGTTGGTTCTCGACGAAGGCGCCTTCGAGTAGGGTCCAACCTGTGAGGGCCCGGGCGGCCTCCTTGACGTCCGTCTCGTGGAAGTGGCCGATCCCGAGCGTGAAGAGCTCCAGCAACTCACGCGCCAGGTTTTCATTGGGATGCCCCTTGCGATTGGCCGGGGCGTCGAGCCAGATAAGGAGTGCGGGGTCGCGGACTGCGGCGTTGACGAGGTCTCCGAATGGCGCACGGGCGTGGCGTCGGAAGAGGTCGTTCTGACGCCGCATTGCGCCGAGGTCGTCGACTTTTCGGTTGCTGGTGGCGAAGTGGTTGTGCCAGGCCAAGGTCAGCCGCTCCCCCAACGGGTCGGGGCTGGCTAGCATCCGGAACACCCACCAGGCTTTCAATCGCTCCGGGTCGCGTGAGTCGACGGCGGCGTCGCCGAGCCGTGCTGCGATCCGTTCGAAATCGGAGTCGAGACCGATCGGTCCTTGACCCTGGAGGAAGCGATCCACGCTCGCTTCGGGACCTTCTTGGAGGTCGCGTTCGATCTCCTCGCGAGTTGCTGCGAACCCAACGCTGCGATGGAGATGGACGATGCGGCGACGGTTCCAGGGCTGCTCGGGCCCAGGGCTGTAAGGAGCCCAGGGGGGCCCCGCGTCGGCGCTGGGTGTCAAGGGGACTCGCATGCGAGAGGCCCTTAGAATTGAGGTTATTTATTCGTGATGATGCTCACGTCGCCCAGGTCTTTGGTCTCGCCGCGAGTGATGACGGCGTTGATTGGGGTCTCTCTCAGTTCGGATCCCTTCCAGAGTTGGAAGCGATAGCTTTGCCCGGGGATGAGCCCTTCGGCCCGGAATCGGCCTTCCTTGTCGGTTTTGACCGGTGCCGGGAGCGATCCCGTCTTGTGGGTCGGGTCGTCGTATGAGACGAAGCAACTCATTTCGGCTTCGGCCAGCGGCAATCCGCCGGCATCGACGAGCCGGCCGGTCACGGTTCCGCTCGGCTCGAGCTGGACGACGATCGGTCCGGTCTCGTCAGGGCCGATCACGCGAGCGCCGGCGAGCTTCTTCTCCTCGTGGTAGAAGAGGATCAGCCGCGACTGCCCGCTGCCGAGAGCACGGGCCTCGAAGTTGGCGGATGGCAACGGCTTTGCCGACCACCTTCGGAATTGATCTTCCGTCCCTTCGAGCCGTGCTCCAACCAGTGGCGCACCGTCAGGGCCGACGATGGTTCCCTTGACCGTCCTTCCGGGATCGAGCGGGATCTCGCAGGTGATGGACTCGTCACCTTCGCCTGGATTGATCGCGACGATGGTGTGGTAGTTCGTCGGAATGAGGTGGCTTGGTCTCGCTCTGATGATTTCGCCACCGTCGTTTTTGAGCTTCAGTTCCTCGAGTTTCTCGAGGCCGCTGCCCAGTCGATAAGAATCCTTCCATGCTCTGGCTCCGATGATACCTTGTCCGGGCATGACGATGAGCTTGAAGGTTCCGTCTGCGTCCGTCTGGTTGGCCGGGGTCGCGTAGATGGTGTCGTATTGCGGGTACTTCTTCAGATAGGGGTTGTCATCCATGATGTAGTAGGCAATGCCGGCATGAACGCCCTTGCCGGTCGACGTGTCCACAACCTTCCCGTGTACCCAGACTCCGCGCTTGAGTTGGAAGTCGCGTCGGATCGGCTTGCTCCCGTCTTCCTTTCCTATCGATTTGGCTGCGGCCAGGTACGGAGGACCGTCGTCGATGGAGGCGAGCAATTTTTGGCTGTCGTTGAACCTGGTTTTTGGGGCGATGCCCGAGAGTCGGTACTGCCCTTGTTCGTCGGTGGCTGTCCAGAGCGAACGGAGCTGGTGGTCTCCGATGAGTTCGGCGGTTTCCACCATGACGCCGGCCAACGGCTTGCCGCTGTCCTGGTCGGTGACCGTCCCGATGGCCTCAATGCCTGGATCGGCGACGAAATCGAAATTCTCGCCATGGTAGACGATGAGTGGGGTTCTGGCGTCCTGGTGTTCGAAGGCGGGGAACTTGAGTACCGGCATCCTTCGCGTCGCGGCATAGGTGAATCCGGTTTTGATTCCCGGGCCGCTGATGAGCAGCGAGGCAATCCGCTCGCGACCGATTCCCTTGAGCGTGAACCGGCCTGAGTCGTCGGTCAGGACGGCCGGGAAAAGGGAGGGAATCTCGGTCGTCATCCAGCTCAGGAGGGTCTCGTATTGGACGGGGAGGGCCGCCTTCCTCGTTTTCACTGTCTCGATCCATTCGTCGAGCTTGCCGCTGGGATGTTGGAGCAGGCCGACGAGTTGGATCGATGCGCCGACGACGGGTTGGCCCTGAATGTCGAGAATACGGCCGTGGATGGGGACGTCGTCTTTCACCAGGTTCAAGGGCTTGCCGGCCACCGCTTCGGGCAATGCCACGAACGCGGGGCCGTACCCGTCGGCCATTGCCACGATCGACTCATTGTGGGCATTACCCGGCTTGGCGGCTTTGGGGATCGTGAACGAGCCGTCTTCGCGCGTCGTTCCGACGGGGGAGGGGGGCGTCGGCCTGGGCCGGCGTGCGAACGTCGACGAGTGGTAGACCTTGGCTCCGGCAAACGGCTTGCCGTCGAGGCCGAAGACCCGGGCGGTCTCACCTGGCCTGTCGTTCGGTTCGGCCGGCGCGGGCTTCGTCGTCGTAATGTCGGCGATCCGGGGCGCATCGGCCTGGCTGGTCGCCGGGCGGAGAGTGACCAGTGAAAGCCCGAGTACGCTGAGTGCCATGCCGCCGCGAACGGCCAGGCGCCACCACGTCGGGCAGGTGGGTTCGATCCGTAAGCTTCGATCCAGGAGCATGACAATCCTCCACTTGATCTGGGACGGTCGCTCGAACAAGGCCAGGCTCCCCCCCGCCGCGAACCGGGGCCCATCGGAAGCTTGCTTGGACCAGGAGAGCAGTACCTCCGCATAATTCTCCCGCCCTTCGAGGGCCGCTGCCGACGCGTCGGCCAGCGCCTCCTGGTCATCGCGGATCCGGCGGCGGAGCCACCAGTACGCGGGATGGGCGTAGAGGATCGGTAGCAAGAGCCGCAGGAGCGCGAGCAGCCAGAGATCTCGATTGCGGATATGAGCCCATTCGTGAGTGAGCACTGCCTCGAGCCGGTTCTCCGGCGCGTCTTCACTGAATCGCTCGGGAAGCAGGATCGCCGGACGCAGGATCCCCGCCGCCACCGGCTGACGCAGGGCCGTGCAGACCAGGAGCTTCGGGACCCTGTGATCGGGACCCACCACCTGGGCGAGCAAGGCCGTCGACCAGGCTGGTGCCGCCCGAGCCTGCCGCCGAAGCCTGGCCGTTTGCCATGAGCCGAGGACCAGCCAGCCTACCATCAACCCGCCGCCGGCCAGGAAAGCGCGACAGACGAGCCAGGGCCAGGATCGAATGGGTCTGGCCTGTGGGACCATCTCAGGCGAGCGCATCGGGGGGGCTGGTTTGGCAAGACGATCCCTCTGCGGTTTCCCCGATGTCGTGAGCGCTTCGCTGCGAGGCATGGCCGAGTTCGGCTCTTCCTCTCGGGGAAAGGGAGGTTCCGCCGAAACCGTCTCGGTGGGGACGTGTCGTGGTTGCACCGGCGACAGTGGAGAAGGAAGCCCCGTCCTGGGCCACGAGGGAACTGCGCCTAGGACCAGCAAAGTGACAAGTCCGCCCAGGACGGACCAGGAGACCGTCAGACGCCGGGCCGGTTGCCTGAGTGCGGCCAGGACTACGACAGCTGCCAGGAGGATGAACGTCGCGAGGACGTAGTAGTCCGCGAGCCAGAACCAGAAGGAATCCCACGCCGGTCTCATCATGTGCTGGCCCCTTTCTCATCCCGTGCCTGGGCAGCCTTCTTCGCCTCGGCAATCATCTTCTCCAATTCCTCCAACTCGGCGACGCTCGACTGGCGCGATTGGAGGGCGCGGGCGACGTACTCGCCCACTGCTCCGTCGAAGACACGGTCGAGGAACCCACCGGCCAGCTTCCGAAAGACGCTGTCTCGCCGGACCTTGGCGTAATAGGTGTAGGCCTTGCCGGCCGACTCATGCCCCACGAGCCCTTTTTGCTCCATGGTCTGGAGCAGGCTGAGCGCTGTGGTGTAGGCCAGTTCACTCTCGCGTGGCTTCAATTCCTGGTAAATCTCGCGCACGGTCGCGCGTTTTCGCTTCCAGAGAACCTTCAGCGCTTCGAGCTCGCGTGAGGTCGGAACAAGATCAGCCATGGCGAATCCCTACGGGAAGAGACGTAGATACTGGCGGTATCGTACCGCTTGGCCCGTAGATGTCAACGTTTCGATCTGCGTATTTTTTCCTGGTCCGACAGTGAGGCTAAAGGACGTGAAGATGCCGATGTTCGGGGAGATTGGAAGAGAGGAGGGCAAACAATGGCGGCCAAGCCGTCTATCAAAATATATGGCAAATCATGCAATTAATTTAATAATTGCTTGCAGTGTTGTTGTTGTAGTGTGTTGCCGAAGCCAGCGTGCTTGTCTGCAATCTCACGCTCGCCCTCCAAAAGAGAAGCGAGCGTGATGTTTCGGCCATGCGTTGAGGATTTCAGTAAGAGTCGGACGAGATGACCTCGCTGCCGCCGATCGACCCCAGCGCCCTCCAGGTTTGCCAGGCGATCGAGTTTTTGATGAAATGCACGCTGCCGTCGCCGAACAGCACGTTGACTCCGCCCGAGTGATAGCTCCGCGAGGTGACTGCGGAGTAGGTCGGGCCGCCATCGTCTTCGTCTTCCGAGACCAGGTCGGAGTCCTGGGGGGTCGGCGTGCCGGTGAGGACCTTGGTGTTTGGCGGAAGCGAGGTGGTGAACCCATCGTAGAAGGTATTGCCGTTGCACCATCGCGTGTGCCCGGCGGCGGCCTTGCACTGCGAAGGGGCTGAGACCACGGCGGCGATCACGTCGGTGGGGTTGGGAAGCGCCGACGGAGAGGCCAGGCCAGCGGGCACCGTGCCGGGGCAGTCGTGGTAGGCCTGGACGTAGGCCTTGACCTCGGCACCGAGTACCGACTGGCTCAGGCCGTCGGTGAACGCCGCGAACGTGCGGCTCATGTTCGGACCGAAAGCCGATCGGTTCGCCGGGGCCCCGGCCCCGCCGAAGACGTACCAATCCCCTTCGCACCAGCCATAGTTCGAGATTCCAAAGGTTGTCGTCACCCCTACGGTATTCGTGCTCTGGAACGGCTGAAAGTTCACCTCGCTCGGGCAGATCAGGTTGTTCAAGGACGTGCCGACGGCGGTCAAATTCGGTGGATCGGTGACTTTCAACGTGAAGTTGATCGAGTTGTAGAGCGCTCCCTGCTCCAGAAAGGGAGCGATTCGCGAGGTGACCCCCCAGATGGACTTCCAACCCACGGCCGTGCCTGTGAACGACAGGACCTGCTGGGGAGGCAACACCCCATTAGTGGATTCATAGTTGTGCATTGCCAACCCGAGTTGCTTGAAGTTGTTGACGCATTGCATGCGGCGAGCCGCTTCGCGGGCGGCCTGCACGGCCGGCAGCAAAAGGGCGATCAGCACTGCAATGATGGCGATGACCACCAGGAGTTCGATAAGCGTGAAGCCGCGACGGACTTGTGTGTTGGTCATGAGAACGCCCCCGTAAATCGACCGAAATGGCAAAAGAGATCAATGCGCAAGGGAATGTCGTTTCAAAGACCATCGGGAGACGCTCGAGCCGGGCGGTCGACGCGATCGATCGCGCAAGGGTGAGGGGGGCGCGATTTCCAAGGGGCGATCCTCGAGGGCTCAATGCCCCTCAGAGTCTCTCTCTCAGCGAGCGTGCCGCCTCGTCACGGTCGGTTTTCGAACGAGCGTTCGCGATGGTTCGAGACGCCGAGAGCTGGTGTTTGCACCAGGAACTCTCGATTCTCCGCATGGGGGGAGGAGGTCCGGCGGCCGTTTCGCGACGCCGGGCGGACTCTGACGGAGGAGATGGACGCGGGGCGGTCAGCCATCGTGAGAACCGAACGGAGAGAAAACTCCCCGCGCATGATTCTCCGACACCGATGCCCTGGCTATTGGGGTGGGGGGGGCAAGCACGCCGACAAGAACCTGCCCTTTATGACGGAACGACGATCCGGACTGGCGGGACCAAGGCCAAGCCGAATCAAACGGGAACACTGATATTGAGATTCATTCTCGACAAAGGAGCATAGCCAGGGAATCGCGTGCGGATCAAGGGGGGCCTGGTTAAAAAGTGGGATCGTGGGTTGTCGATGCTGGTTGGCTGGCCTGGGCCGAACTCGGGGAATTTCGGCCAGGGTGTGGGTGGAAGGGAAGGTGGCTCGTTGCTCGCCCGTCTTTTTTGGGGGGACCGATCGTCGTCACCGGAGCGATGGTAGGGAAGCGCGCGGAAAAAAAAGAGGCAGAGGGCGATCGAGGATTGGCTCGATCGCCCCGCTGGGGAACAGGCCCTTTTCCATGTCAAAGGCAAGGCCGGAGGGCGATTCGATTAGCCCTTCGGCTGGGCGTAGGCCAGGGCGAGCAGGGCATAGGCGGTGACGAGGTTCGGGTCCCCTTCCATGAAGCTGTCGGCCGGGTTGGTCCAGCTTCCATTGGCCTCCTGGCGTTTGGCCAGCGCGGCGGTCAGCTCGGCTCGCCAGTCGTGGCTCTTGCCCGAGCCGTCGACGACGGTCGGCTTGCCGAGCAGGGCCATCGTCTTGGCGAAGGTCTGGTAGTAGTAGAAGAGGCCCTTCTGGCCGAGTCCCGGGTTTTCGTCCAGGCTGTAATGCTTGGTGATGTAGGCGTTGGCCGCCTTGACGCGCGGATCGTCGGCGGTGAGGCCGGCGTAGATCATGCTCTTGAGGCCGGCGTAGGTCATTGCCGAATAGGAGCGGAGGCCCCCGTTTTCGGTGTTGCCGGCGACGCTCGACCCGCCGTTGGCGGCCGTGTAGATGAACCCACCGTCGTTGACCTTGTCAGCCCACGGCTGGTCATTGAACTCGCTTTTGAGGTTTTGGCAGCGCGAGACGAAAATGAGGGCCCGCTGGAGCGCAGGGTCATCGGCGGGCAGCCCCGTGTCGTGGAGCGCTTCCATCATGAAGGCCGTGTTCGAGAGGTCGGGTCGGTTATTCTTGCCGCCGTAGCCCGCCCCGCCGTAGAAGGCGTCGTCCGGCCCTTTCCCTTCCGACGCGTCCCACTGCATCGCCTTGAGGAACTCTTGCCCCCCCTTGATGATCGCGTCGTACCGCCCCCCTTGATTCGCCTCTTGAAAGGCCATGATCGCGATCGAGGTCGAATAGTTCGAGTGGGCGGCTTCGGAGAGTCCCCCCTTGGGGCCGAGGAACCCTTCCAGGAATGTGAGGGCCTTGGTGATCACCGGCTCGGCCGGGGTCACCCGCTTTGTGCGGAGCAAGGCCGATACGACCAGCGCCGTGATTCCGGGCTCCTTGCGATCGCCCGACCAACTTCCATTTTCCGCCTGACGCGGTCGCAGGAAGTCGATCCCCTTGGCCGTCAGGTCGGCTGCGGTTGCCCCTTCAGCCGCAAGGCTCACGATCGGTCGGGAAGCCAAGGCCATGAGTCCGAAGGCCTGGACGCCGTGGATGAGGCACTCTCGGCGGGACAAGGGATGGGACAAGGGCAGGGGCATCGCGAACAGTCCTTTCTGATCCGGGGACGTGACCCAAAGATAGCCGGGTGCGAAGGATGACGATCCTGGCCAGGCGACCCATCAAAGGCAAACTTGGCCGGCGCTCGCTCGAGACCCTCTCGACAACAAAAAATACCAAAGCAAATGCCGTTCCACGATCCGCGTATGATCGTATCTCTTTTTTACCGAACCGATTGCGACGAAGCAACGGACGACGAGTTGGTTCCCCGTGTGGCGATTCTTTCGCCGCACGCGGCGAAAATTTCATCGCCTTGGAGTTCCCTCGTCTTTCTCCAGGGGGCCTCCCTTGCGGATCGTGCCTTCCCAACGCTCTGATGGAATGAGCGATCTCGGATCTTCTTTACTGATAAGCGAGTGAAAACCGCCCAAGGCGATGCTGGGAAGGCAAGTCTGACTCGACGTGGGGTGTCAACGTCCTTATGCGATGGTCGCTGCGCAACCAGATTCTGATCCCGCTCGTCGCGATCCAAGGGATTGCGGTGGCTGCGATCACGCTCTCCACGGCTCGGCTTGCCACGAGCCGGGTCGAACACCAGGTGATCGACCGTCTCAATGGCGTGATCGACACGCTTGGGCATGCGAACTTCCCCTATACTGCGGGGGTGCTCGCCAAGATGCGCGGACTCTCCGGAGCCCACTTCGTCGCCTACGACGAGGAGGGCCGGATGACCGAAACCAGCTTCTCCGACCCTGCCGTTCTCCCGACCCCGCTCGATACGGTGTTGACGGTGGCGCACCTCGACTCCCTGGGAGAGTCGCCCACGGTCTCCCTCGGGGGCACCCGCTATTTTGCGACCCGGATTCGCCCGTCGAGTCGTCCGCAGGGGCGCTCGCTTCTCGTGCTCTATCCCGAGACGGTCTGGAGGCAGGCGCGGTGGGACGCGGCCTGGCCGCCGCTCATGCTTGGGGTCGGGTCGCTTGGCCTGTTGGCCGCCGTTACGAGTTGGGTCGCCCACCGGATCAGCGGTCGGATCCGCCGCTTGGAGCAGCAGGTCGCCTTCATCGCCGGAGGAGACTTCCGCGAGGTTGACCTCGGACGCGGGCAGGACGAGGTGCGGGACCTTTCTCGTTCAATCAATCGGATGTGTGTTCAACTGAGGGAAATGCGCCAGACGATCCAGCAATCGGAGCGGACCCGGATCCTGGCCCAGCTTGCCGCCGGCCTGGCCCACCAACTCAGGAACTCGCTCACCGGGGCCCGGATGAGTATTCAGCTCCATGCGCGGCGGTATCCCGGGCCGGAAGGGGATCGGAGCCTCGACGTCGCCTTGCGGCAATTGGCGATGACCGAGGAGCACGTTAAGGGCCTGCTTTCCCTCGGCCGGGTCGAGCGGCGAGCCCCGGCCGATTTCGAGGTGGACCGGCTGCTCGACGATGTCGCCTTGCTGGTCGAGCCTTCGTGTCAACATGCCAAGGTCTTGCTCGAGCGCAGGCGAAGCGGAATGCCGATCGAGCTCTGCGCGGACGAGTCGGGGGTCCGGGGGGCCGTGCTGAACCTGGTACTCAACGCGATCGAGGCCGCCGGGCCCGGAGGGCGCATTTGCCTCGAAGCTGTGCCGGAAGGGGATCTCGTGGCCATTGTGGTCAGCGACTCGGGCGAAGGACCCCCTGTGGAACTGGCCGAACACCTGTGTGAGCCGTTCATCACGAGCAAGCCCGAGGGGGTCGGATTGGGACTCGCCTTGGCAAACCAGGTGGCCCTCGAGCATGGTGGGCGGCTATCCTGGACGTGTGCGGACGGAGTCACCCATTTTTCGTTGGTAATACCCCGAACTGTCCCGTCCGTTGAGGGCGCCTCATGGGCCGTATCCTGATCGTCGATGACGAGGCAAGCATCTGCTGGGCGTTCCGCGAGTTCCTCACCGACGAGGGGCACGAGGTCGAGATCGCTGCGTCGGCCGAGGAAGGTTTGCGGCTGGCCAATGGCGGGGGCCTCGACGCGGTCGTGCTCGACGTCCGCTTGCCCGGCATGGACGGCCTGACCGCCATGACTCGGTTTCGCGAGCGGATCGGCGCCACGCCCATCATCGTGATCACGGCCTTCGGTAACCTCGATACCGCCGTCCGCGCCATCGAAGGGGGGGCCTACGACTACCTGGTCAAGCCGTTCGACCTCGATCAGGCCGGGGCCGTGATCAAACGAGCCCTGGAGAAGGGGACCCCTTCGAAAATCCGCCGGTCCGAGCCTGAGCCGCAGCCCGGTCCGGAGACGCTCATCGGCGCTTCGCCCGCCATGCAGGATCTCTTCAAGAGCATCGCCCTGGTGGCCCCGACGGATGTGCCCGTGCTGATCACGGGGGAGAGCGGGACCGGCAAGGAACTGGTCGCCCGCGCGATTCACCGCCACAGCAGTCGGCACGCCGGCCCCTTCCTGCCCGTCTGCCTGGCCGCGCTCAGCCCGAACCTTGTGGAGCGCGAACTCTTCGGCCACGTCCGCGGCTCGTTCACCGGAGCAGTGCAGGATCAGAAAGGCCTGCTCGAACTCGCCCACGGCGGCACGGTCCTCCTCGACGAGGTGGGCGATATTCCGACCTTGCTCCAGGTCAAGCTCCTCCGCGCGATCGAGCACCGCGAAGTGACGCCGGTCGGCGACGCGAAGCCAAGGGCGACCAACATCCGGGTCGTCGCCGCGACCAACCGACCCCTGGCCGAGTTGATGGCGACCGGCCAGTTTCGGGACGACCTCTTCTTTCGCCTGAGCGTGTTCCCGATCCATTTGCCCCCGCTTCGCGACCGACCCGACGACATTCCCGTCCTGGCCGAGCATTTTTTGAAGCAGTCGCGGCTGCCGGACGGGACCGACGGCCATCTCTCGAGAGAGGTCCTCGCGGAACTCCGTTCCCGCCCCTGGCCCGGCAACGTCCGCGAACTCAGGAACGCCATCGAGCACGCGGCCATCGTGGCCCGAGGCCGCTCGATCCGGGTCGAACACCTTCCAACCAGCCATCCGAGCGCAACAATCGCCCGGCCGCCGATCGGTCGCGAGATTCAGGAGCAGGCCACGCTCTGGGCCCATCAGGAGGCCCAATCGACCACCGGCGACGAGACCCCGCTCTACGAACGGTTCCTCACACTGGTCGAACCCCCCTTGCTGCGCGTCGTGCTCGAACGCTGCCAGGGGAACCGGGCGGCTGCCGCCCAGATGCTCGGGATGCACCGAGCCACCCTCCGCCAGCGTCTGCGGAAGTACGGCGTCGAGTAGAATCGAGAATCACCGCGAAATCCCAACGCCGTGACGCACCCAATCGTGCCACGGTGGAAACTGCACGCCGCCGGGGAGTGGTCCCACAACCGACCTGACACAGGACGGAGTGTCTCCCCGGCGGACGTGTACCTTTACGCCAAACGACGTGATCGGGTTGGGAAAGGAACAGGCTTCTCGTCGGCCCTGGCCGAAGCCGTGTCAACCGTCGAGCACCTCACCGTCGTGGCTCGTCGCGAGAAGCCACTGCGCCAGGGGCGGCAGGTCACCACGTTGATGTTCCTTTCCACGGGGAATACCGACGGCCAAGAACAACCCGGTGGACCAAACCGGTTGACCTTGCTGTTTCGATGGAATTGAGACTCAGTCTCAATTGTGGGGCTAGTATGAGCGGGCCGCGCGGGGATGTCAAGAGTGTCTTGCGGAAATCGCAGAAACTTAATCGCGGAACACAGCGAAATAGAAAGAAAATGAGAAATTGAAAATATTTGGATGTTTTTGAATATCCGTAGCGTATTTGCTGAACAGCAGGCGAGAGTGATCTCTCGATCGACAAGGTGAGGAAGCCGTCGTCGTCTTGCTCTTGAGCTTCGCCCAGAACGCGGGAGAGGTCCTTTTTTGGAAGGATAAAGAGACGTCGTTCCCTCCCCTGGGGGGTGGGGAGAGAAGAAGATCGGTCACGGTCTATCGGCCGAGCAGGGCTTCGCTGGCCTGCTCGAGGCACCGGGGCGCGATCTCAAGGCAGAGGGGCCTGATGTCACCAGCAGAAGCCCCGGCCGGCTGTGTAGTAGGTTGTGGGATACACGTACTGTTGGGGGGTGTAGTAAGAGGTGGGATAGACATGCTGTTGGGGGGTGTAGTAAGAGGTGGGTTGCACGTACTGGGGGGCGTAGTACGAAGTCGCATAGGTGTAGCGAGGCGCGTAGTAGCCGGAATAGTAACTCCCGTACCCATACCCTCCGTAATAGGCGCTGCGGTGGTGATGGTACCCGCAATGGCGTCCGAAGCCGCAAGCAGATGCCGTCGAACCCGTGCCCACAAGGGCTGCCACTGTCAGGACGGCGGTTCCGAAGATGCTCGATGTTCGTCCGTTCCAAAGACTCATCGGAGTTCTCCTCTGTGAAGCGAAGGTCTTTCGCTCCACGCTTCGACACTCAAAATCGGGTGTCAGGAAGACCCCCCAGATCTCATCCCCACCCGACATGATTCCTACGGGACAATTCTTGAAACCGGTCACGGGATGCCATGATTTTTTCGTGACAATGCACCGGCATAATTGCCTTTTCGGTAAGCCTTCAGCCGAATTCAGTTCATCTTGCAATCTGAGGGCCGCTCCATTTCACTATTCCCATGGCGACGACGAGCTCAGACACTCTTGATGTGCCATCTCTGCTGACCGTTCTGGGGCCGCAATTAACCCCCGAGCAAGCCACAAGGATCTTCCAGCAGGGCCAGGAAGCGGTCGTCTTCGCACTCCTGAACTTGGCCAAGCAACTGGCCGAGAAGAAGGCCGGAGTGCCCACGGGCACTGACCCGTCGGCACCGTCGGGACAGACTCCACCTTATGCCAAGCCAACCGCCAAGGGGCGGGCCAAAGCCAAGGGGGCCAAGGCGGGGCATCCCGGTCGGCGACGGCCCGCGCCGACGCGGATCGACCGTCACGAGGAGCACTCACTCTCGGCTTGCCCCGAGTGCCATGGGCCGGTGCGACCCTGCCGAGGTTCCCGGACCCGCCTCATCGAGGACATCCCCGCCGACATCACGCCGGTGGTCACCCAACACACGATCCATCGCTCCTGGTGCCCCCACTGCCGCGCCACCGTCGAGCCGACGGTCCCTGACGCCTTGCCCGGCTCGACCATCGGGCTTCGCGTTGTCGTCCTCTCGGCCTGGCTGCACTACCTGCTGGGCACGACGCTGGCCCAGATCATTGACGTGTTCAACTTCCACCTCCAGTTCAAGCTGTCCTCCGGCGGCCTGATCCAGATGTGGCGGCGTTTGCGGGAGATCCTCCTGGCCTGGGATCTCGAGATTCAGGCCCAAGCCCTCGACAGCGCCGTGTTGCACGCCGACGAGACCGGTTGGCGAGTCAACGGTACGACCTACTGGTTGTGGTGCTTCGCCTCGAAAGACGTCACGTATTACATGATCGACCGGCGGCGTGGCAGTCCGGCGTTGAAACGGTTCTTCAAGAAAGAGTTTGCCGGCGTGTTGGTGACTGACTTCTGGGGCGCCTACAACGCGGTCGTCTGCACGCAGAAACAGAAGTGCCTGCCCCACCTGCTGCGTGATCTGAAGCGGACCCAGCATTACCACAAGCCCGGGGACGACTGGCCGGCGTTCTCCAAGCAACTGAAGCGGCTGATCCGCGACTCGATCCGCCTGAGCAAGCGTCGGAAGGAACTGCCGGCGAAGTCGTTCGCCTCGCGGCGGCAGCGGTTGGACGTGCGATTGCGCGAACTGCTGGCGCAGCCGTGGGAACAACGCCACGCCCGTCGACTGGTGAAGCGACTGCGGCGGCATGCCTCCGAGTTGTTCACGTTCCTGGACCATGCCGAAGTCCCGTTCGACAACAATCACGGTGAGCGTCAAATCCGCCCGGCCGTGATTGCGCGGAAGAATAGCTACGCCAACGGCAGCGAGGACGGGGCGGAAACTCAGGCCATTCTGATGAGCGTGTTCCGCACGCTGAAGCAACGCGGCCATAATCCCGTATCCGCCGTAACCGAAGCCATTCGCGCCTACCTACGAACCGGTCAGTTGCCAGCCTTGCCAGACCCGATCGCTGAATTCCGCTGAAGGCTTACCCTTTTCGCAACCTCGTTTGGATCCTTGTCACGGACCGCGAATCAAGCCGTAATTACGGAGAGGAATCGAACCGACCGCGAAATCGGCAGGGTGAGTCGAATCGAAGAATGATCACTCTGATCGCAATGGCTGCGATCCCCTGCCCCACCTTAAATTTCCCTGCAATCCTCTGCCCCGTCGCAACGACTGAAGACCGGTCGTTCCGTACGGGGCGAGTTTCGTTGATGGATACCATGCAACGCGTCAAGAGGTGGGTCGGCTCTGTTGGAAATGGGAAATTTTCTCAAATCTGAAAATCTGAATTGATTGAATTTGTTTCTGGGTGGATTCCTCCTCCATCGCAATCCTCAGGAGAGCGGCTCAATAGTTCATCCAGAGCGACTCTTGCCCGGGTTTCTTGTTGGAGTGGCAATGTTTTTCAGGTGCGTCGAATCGCCGCCATCCCTTGAAGATCAGGTCCATGAAGGGGCAACGGTAGCCGGAGACGGCGGCCTTGCCGCGGCAACCGCTGAGTGCTGAGGCGAGTTCGCGGTGCTGTGTTTCATCCATCTCGAACCCGTAGGCGTGGCAGTCTCCACGCGTTTGGTGAAGGTAAGGGGGATCACAGTAGAAGAAGGTTGTCGGCCCGTCGTAGATCCGGATCAAATCCACGGCGGGGCGATTTTCGATCTGGACCCGGAGCAGGCGATTCGCGACGTCGCCCAACGCCTCGACCCCTCCGAACCAGCGTGAGATGGTGCCCGACATCCCCCCGCGACTGGTCTCTTTACAGTTCGCCCAGCGGCCGAGCGTGGCCGTCTGTGCCAGTCCCGTTCGGGCTTGTCGGGCTCTCACGTAGAACCGACGGGCGCGTTCGAGATCGGCGCACCCCTGCGAATCACTGTGGATGGCCTCGTAAAATTCTTCGCGGGAGAACGGGGTCAAGGCGATGACCCGGATCAAGTCCTCGGGGTGGTCGCGGAGGACCCGGAAAAAGGTGACGACATCGCCATCAATGTCGTTGTAAGTTTCGATGGGACAGGGGGCTCGGTTGAGCAGGACCGCTCCGGACCCTGAGTAGGGCTCGCAGTAGTGATGGGCCTCGGGGAGCAGCGGAAGCAGCCAGTCGAGGTGGTTGAACTTGCCGCCGTACCACCCGAAGACGATCCTCCGCTGACGGTCTGGGCGGGGTCGGGCCGGGTGTTTGCCGAGGGGGTCGGCTCGGTCCAGATGGATCGGTGAGAGTTCCCGTCCGCGGCCCGGTCGCCTGGTCTGGTTGATATCCTTCGCCCCATCAGGTGCGCTGGCCATCAAAACCTCCCATGTTGTTAGGGCCAACGATAACTGTAACATGTGAGGGTTTTCGTGACATTAGGTGCGTTCGGCTTCTCCCGGTGATCCGTCGCCCCCCCGGACCCGTCTTTATGTTGCCGTCGCAACTCTCGGACATCATCGTGGCCTTGTCGGGATCTTCCGTGGCTTGCTAGAATCGTGAAATTTTTCGGGCCGCGCCGCCTCCCCGCGCGGGGTGTGCGCGGCCCGGTTGCGCGCTATGCGTCTGCTGCCGATCCGCCCGACTGACTGAACGAACCGGAGACGAGAATCGCCGTGCCCAAGCGAACTGACCTCAAGACGATCCTGATCATCGGCGCCGGCCCCATCGTCATCGGCCAGGCTTGCGAGTTCGACTACTCCGGCACCCAGGCCTGCAAGGCGCTCCGCGAGGAAGGGTATCGCGTCGTCCTGGTCAACTCCAACCCGGCCACGATCATGACCGACCCCGACATGGCCGACCGCACCTATGTCGAGCCGATTACCCCCGAGTTCGTCGAACGGATCATCGCCGCCGAACGCCCCGACGCCGTCCTGCCCACACTTGGCGGCCAGACCGGACTCAACGTCGCACTCGCCCTCCACGACTCAGGGGCCCTGGCCCGCTACGACTGCAAGCTGATCGGCGCCACCGCCGAGGCGATTCGCAAGGCCGAGGACCGCCAGCTCTTCAAGGTCTGCATGGAGCAGATCGGCCTGGAGAGCGCCCGGAGCGGCCTGGCCCACAACCTCGACGAGGCACGCGGCATTCGCGACGAGCTCGGCCTCCCTTGCGTCCTCCGCCCCAGCTTCACCATGGGAGGTTCCGGTGGCGGCGTCGCCTACAACCGCGATGAGTTCGACCGGATGGTCGCCTATGCCCTCGAGCTCAGCCCGGTCCACTCGGTCCTGATCGAGGAGAGCCTGGTCGGTTGGAAAGAGTATGAGATGGAGGTGATGCGCGACGAGGCCGACAACGCCGTCATCATCTGCTCGATCGAGAACCTCGACCCGCTGGGGGTACACACCGGCGACAGCGTTACCGTGGCCCCGGCGCAGACGCTCACGGACAAAGAATATCAGCGGATGCGCGACGCCTCGCTGGCGATCCTCCGTGAGATTGGGGTCGAGACCGGCGGGTCGAACGTGCAGTTCGCCATCAATCCCGACACCGGGCGGATGGTGGTCATCGAGATGAACCCGCGAGTCAGCCGCTCCAGCGCCCTGGCGAGCAAGGCGACCGGGTTCCCGATCGCCAAGATCGCGGCCAAGCTGGCCGTCGGCTACCGGCTCGACGAGCTCCGCAACGACATCACGGGGCAGACTTGCGCCTGCTTCGAGCCGTCGATCGACTACGTCGTGACCAAGGTGCCGCGTTGGGCGTTCGAGAAGTTCCCCGAGGCGAGCACCGAGCTGACCACCCAGATGAAGTCGGTGGGCGAGGTGATGGCGATCGGCCGGACCTTCCGCGAGTCGCTGCAAAAGGCGCTGCGGGGGTTGGAGGTGGGCCGGTTCGGGCTCGGTGCCGACCCCAAGGACCGGTGGGGGACCGAGGATCAGCCGGGCGAGGAAGAGATCCAGGGGAAGCTGGCCACGCCCAACCCGGAGCGGCTCTGGTTCCTCCGCTATGCGATGCTCGCCGGGATGAGCATCGACCGGATCCACGAGCTGACGGCGATCGACCGCTGGTTCCTGGTGAACATCGCCGAGCTGGTCGAGACCGAGGCGACGCTGCGCCAGGCCGGTTCGTTGGAGCGGGCGGGCGAGTCCTTGCTCCGCCTGGCCAAACGGGACGGGTTCAGCGACCGGCAGTTGGCCCACTTGTGGGGTTCGTCGGAGGCGGAGGTCCGCCGCGAGCGGAAGCGGCTCGGGGTGGAGGCGGTGTACAAGCTGGTCGACACCTGCGCCGCGGAGTTCGAGGCGACGACGCCGTATTACTACTCCACCTACGAGTCGACCGACGAGGCGCGGGTGAGCGACAAGCCGCGCGTCGTGGTGCTCGGGGGTGGTCCGAACCGGATCGGCCAGGGGATCGAGTTCGACTACTGCTGTTGCCAGGCGGCGTTCGCGCTCCGTCGCGACGGCTACGAAGTGGTGATGGTCAACAGCAACCCGGAGACGGTGAGCACCGATTACGACACGTCGGACAGCCTCTTCTTCGAGCCGTTGACGGCCGAGGACGTCTTGAACGTCTGCGAGCGGGTCAAGCCGGTGGGGGTGATCGTCCAGTTTGGCGGTCAGACGCCGTTGAACTTGGCGCGGGCGTTGGAGGCGGCGGGGGTGCCGATCCTGGGGACGACGCCGGAGAGCATCGAGCTGGCCGAGGACCGTGAGCGGTTCCATGCGGTGATCGAGCGGCTCGGCCTGCGTCAGCCCCCCAGCGCCACGGCCCTGAAGTACGAGGAGGCGCGGCGGATCGCCGAGCGGATCGGCTACCCGGTGGTGGTCCGCCCCAGCTTCGTGCTGGGGGGGCGGGGGATGGAGATCGTCTACGACGAGTCGGCGCTGGCGCGGTACATGACCGAGGCGGTGGAGGCCAGCGCGGGGCACCCGATCCTGATCGACAAGTTCCTGGAAGACGCCCAGGAAGTCGACGTGGACGCGGTCTCCGACGGCGAGCGGACGATCGTGGCGGGGGTGATGGAGCACATCGAGGAGGCGGGGATCCACTCGGGCGACTCGGCGTGTGCGATCCCGCCGTTCAGCCTCTCGGCGGCGGTGGTGACCGAGCTGAAGCGGCAGACGCGGCTGCTGGCCGACGCGATTCGGGTCCGTGGCTTGATGAACATCCAGTTCGCGGTCAAGGATGGAGAGGTGTACGTCCTTGAAGTGAACCCGCGGGCGTCGCGGACGGTGCCGTTCGTGTCGAAGGCGACGGGCCTGGAGCTGGCGCGGGCGGCGGCGCGGGTGATGGCGGGTCGGACGTTGGCGGAGCAAGGGATCGAGTCGGACCCCGAGCCCGGTTACGTGTCGGTGAAGGAGTCGGTCTTCCCGTTCGCGAAGTTCGCGGGTGTGGACATCGTGCTCGGTCCGGAGATGCGGTCGACGGGTGAGGTGATGGGGATCGCCCCCGACTTTGCGGGAGCGTTCGCCAAGGCGCAATTGGCGGCGTCGATCAGCCTTCCGGAAAGCGGAACGGTGTTTGTGAGCGTGGCGGCCCGCGATCGTCAGGCGGTGCTGCCGGTGGCGGCCCGGTTATCGGAGCTGGGTTATGACCTGATGAGCACGGCGGGTACGGCCGCGGCGCTGACGGAGGCGGGGATCGCGGTGAGCGTGGTGCGGAAGATCCGCGAAGGGCGTCCGAACTTGCTGGACCACCTGGCCAACGGTTCGATCGCGCTGATCGTGAATACGCCGAGCGGCAAAGGGGCGCGGACGGACGAAGGGCGGATCCGTGCGTCGGCGGTGAGCCACGGCGTCCCCTGTATCACGACGATCGCCGGTGGCAAGGCGGCGGTGGCGGCCCTGGAGCGGATGCGTCAAGGGCCGCTCGAAGTCTACGCGCTTCAGGACCTGCTTAAGAAGTCGTAGTTCGCCTGTTCTTTTGCCGTTGGAGGGTGAGCGAAAGACAAAGGGGGGAGTTGACTGACGCTCCCCCCGCCGATTGTCGAGCGTCCTCCGCTCGATCGTTTATTAGTTCGCCTGGGTATTGCCCTGATGGACCCAGAACGGGCTACCCCAGGCCAGCTCGCCATCAGTCTGGAGGACCCGGACGTAGTACCAGCTCAGGCCAGGGGGGCGTTTTTCTTCGTCCTTCCACTCGAACTCGACCTGGGCACGCTGGGGCTCGGTGGAGTAGGCGTAGCGGAAATCTTTGATGATATCGACGCGGGCGATCGGGGCGGTCCCTTGGACCTTGATTTTGAGGCGAACCGGGCCGTCGGCGTTGAACTCGTCGCCCATGATGTGCTCACCGCTCCGGACATCGAGCAAGATGTTGTCGGTCGCGCCGTAGCAGTGTCTGCGCTTGAAGGCGTCGAAAATGGCCTCGCGGGTCGAGTCTTCGGCGATTGCGATGGCGTAGCTGATGTGGGTTGAGATGTGGTCGCTCGACGCCTGGAACCCAAGCTTGTACTGCAAGGCGAGGGCATTCCAGACCATGCCGAGGGGTTTCCAGCCGCCGATCGCTTCGCCGGGCCGCCGGGCCACGCGCGGGGCGCCAAGGTACTCATAAGAGTTTCGGTGCCCCTGGAAGATCTCCACCATCGGCTCGAACTCCGGGTTGACGTCACGCCAGTCGGTTCCCATGGCGGTCCCCGAGGTGTGCGAGGCGCAGAGGCCGTTGTGCTCCTTCAGGTAGTCGTAGAGCATCGGGGTGTCTTCATCGACGACCCCCGTTTCGTCCACCAGCCGTGGCAAGGTCCGGATCCCACGCTGAACGAACATCACGTTGCGGTGGCCGTGAGGATAGGCATTGCTGCGTTCGTAAGTGAACATGCCGGTGAATTTTTCGCCGGTGTACAGATCGGTGGTTTTCTGGGCGAGCCACCAGGTGTACTCTTTACCGCCGCCGTTGTCGTGGTCGGCATTGCCCATCCAATCAAACGAGGCGGCGTCGAGCGCGTAGCGCCACATGTCTTCCAGCGAGCCGTCGGAACCGCCGTCCATCGAGAGCTCGGTGTGGCGGTGGAAGTCGCCGCGAATCAGTCGATAGGTTTTGCCTCCCGCCTGAATGCGATGGTCGCGCATCCGGGAGACGTTTGCGGTCTCGTCGGGGTGGACGGCCGGCGTCTCGTCCTGCGAAGCGACGACGTCGGTCGGGGTCGGGTCGACGGAGCCCCCTTTCGTCAGGGGGGAAAGGGCCGCCACTTGCAGGTCCTCGTTGAACGCGGAGTCAGGGCCGCTGGGAGTCCCCTGGTGCGTCCAGAACTTCCGACCGAGCTCAGGGGTGAGCTCGACCTCACGGCGGAGTCGGCCGTCGCTGCTGTAGAAAGCCAGTAGCGGACCATCGCTCGGCGCGACCAGGGCGGGACGATTGTCGAGCAGGCCATCGCTTCGAGACAAAGGTTGGGGGGGCTCCCAGGCCTTGCCCGCCAGCGAGGTTGCGTGCTCGACCCACAGGGCGCCGACGACCATGACGGCCTGGGTTCCCCAGATCGATTCCTGACGGTGGCGGAATGCGAGCCAGATTCGGCCGTCGCGATCGATGCTGATCCGAGGATAACTGTTCATGGGTCGAAGCTCTTCGGGAGCGTTGGCCAGCGGGTCGGGGGCGTCGAGCACCCGATCTCCATCGACGCAACGGACCCGGACGGCCGCCGAGCGGTAGAGAGTCGACCCTTTGCCGTCGACGAGGTTCTCGGCGTCCTTGCCCCAGTTGGCATCGCGCTCTTCGTAGGCGACCCAGGCCCGGCCCCTCGGGTCGACGGCCAGGGTCGGCCTGGCCTCGTATTTCGCCGAACCGGCCACGGAGACCAAACGCCCTCCTTCCGAGGTACCCGACCACAGGAGGACGTCGTAGTTGCCGGCCCGGTAGCTGTCGAATGTGACGAAGCATCGGCCGTTCTTGGCGAACGCGAGGGACGGGGACCAGTCGTTGCCCGGATGGTTGCTAATATTGAGAGGTTGGCTGTTGTTGTCGCCGTCGACTTCGGCAACCAGGATCTCGGCCTGTCCCTTGATCCAGGCTTGCCAGGCCATCCAGACCTTGCCGTCAGGCGCTGTAGCGAGCACGACGTCGGTGTCCGTGCCGGGGTCGGTCGTCAAGCGTTTGGGCTCGGACCAGGACTGATTCTCGGGGGCGTAGATCCGGCGGTAGAGGTCCCAGTTTCCCTCCTTGTTTTCGGACCAGACGACGACCACCTTGCCGTTGCGATCGACGGCCACTGCGGGACGCCAGACGTCGAGGCCGGGCTTGGTTACATCGATGGGATCGCCGGCTTTTCCGGCGGTGAAGCGGAGGAGGCGGATCTGGTCTCCGCCCCCTTTGGGTGCAGACTCGGCGAAACTCTTGGGCCGCGTGCGGAACGACTCGAGATCGCTGGGTCCGCGCGCCTGGTGGACGACGAAGGCGACCCAGGCGGCTCCGTTGGCATCGGCCGAGGCGGCGGGGAAGTCCTCTTGATCGACGCTGTCGAGCAGCGTGACCCCGTCGGGGACCTGCCTGGCTTCGGCCTTGCCGTCGAGGTAGGGGTGGGCCAAGCCGTCGGCCAGGTCGGCGAGCCGGACCTTGAAGTCTCCGCGTTCGGTTTCGACCGTCAGGGTCGCGGTTGAGGGGGCTTTGAGGGAAACGATCACGCCGTTGGGGGCGATGTTGACTCCAGGGGTTCCCGGCCCGGTCTGCCTCTGCTTCTTGGCGGCCACCTGCTTCTTGGCCGCGTTTTGCCCCGCCTTCTTGGCGGCTACCTTGCGAACGAGCAGGCTCTTCGCCTGCCACGAGTCGTTGCCGGTGACCTTGTCCCCTTTGCGGAAGCGATACCCTTCAACTCCGAGGATCTCCCCTTGATCGACCTTGGCCTGGCCGCTCCATGTCTCTCTCTGACGGTCGCCGACTCCCAGCAAGAGCCGGACCGAGACCACGTCGGGATCGAGCCGTCGGGGCGGCGCTGTTTGACTTGCTCCTTCCTTCTGGGCCCAGACGGCCGTGACGCCGAGCATTCCGAGCAGTGTCAAACTCAAGGTAAGCCATCGCCGGATTAGCATGAGAAAGTCCTTGGGGAATTGTAGGGTGGGCACGGCCCACCATCCGGGAACTGGTGGGCCGTGCCCACCCTACAAAACAGAATCAGGGCTCGGGAGGGGGTTCCTCGTCCGATTTTTCCGAGACCGTCGACGTTGCCTGGACGGGAACCCCTTCAGGGGCCTGGTAGTCGGCCTGATCGCCGAACCTCGCCTTGGGCTGGTGGCCGCGAAGGGTCTCGACTTCGGTTACGAGCCAACCCCTTGGTTTCCGGTCGACGCGGTACGTCTGCCGCTCATTCCGGTCGGGGTAGACGGTCTCGACGATGACGCGTGCGGTCTCGTCGCCGTCGGGCTCGGCGGCGAAGACGGCGTGGCTCTTACGGGCCCGGGCCGTTTTGCGGAGGTCGGCGGCGAAGGTGTTACGGCCTCGCTCGTCCACTTCGCGTTCGAGCCGGCTCTTGATCGGCCCATCGAACGCGTCGAGGTAGGCGGCCACATCCCCCTTCCAGGCGCTCTCGAGCAGGGCATGAACCCGCGTTTCGGCCGGGTTGGACGCTTCTTCTGCTGTGAGCTCGGCCGGTCTCTCCTGGGAGGTGGGAGGGCGCTGAATGCCCGACCAGGCCAGGAGGCTCATCAGGACGACCGTCAGAACACCCGCCATGATCCGTTTCATTCGTCCCCTCCACGTTGTATCGGCGGTCTGTTCGTCAGGATTCCGTCGGCCGGGCTACTGGGGCCGGTTCGGTTCTGGGGTGGGCTCGGCCCGGTTGTCATCGGCAATCAGGCTGATGTCGATGTCTTGGCCGGGGGCGACGATCATCTTGCGGTTGAACCGTGGGAGCAGTGTGGCCAGCGTTTCAAGGTAGAGCCGTTGGCGCGTCGCCGCCAGGGACTTGCGTGACTCGACCAGGACGTTGGTGAAGCGGTCGGCTTCTCCCTTGGCGACTTGGACGAGGCGGTCGAACCGGGCGGCTGCACGGTCGCTGATCTCGCGGGCCTGCCCCTCGGCGTCGGCTCGGGCACGCTCGGCGTATTCCTCGGCACGGGTGACGGCCTGGCGGAGGTCGCTCCGGGCCCGCGCTGCATCGGCGAAGGCCGGCGCGACTGGCATGGGCGGAGCGGCGCGCCCCAGGCGGACTGCGCGGATCGAGACGCCGAGTCCTTCGTTGTCGGCCTGCCCTTGGAGCGAGTGGAGCATTCGGTCGGCCACCTCGGCCCGGCCGGTCGTCAGGACGTCGTCGATCGAACGGTCGGCCAGCGCGCGGGTCAGGGCCGCCTGGGCGGCAGCGGCCAAGGCGTCGTCCACCGAGCGGGTGGCGAACAGGTAGTCCACGGGCTTGAGTACGCGATACTGCACGATCGCCTGGGCCGAGACCAGGTTCAGGTCGCCTGTCAGCAGGTCCTCGGCGTCAGCGCTCGGGGCTTGGGCCAGAGGCGCTCCTTGGGCCCCCCGCGCGCCGACGGACAGGGTGCGCGTTTGACCTGGCTTGAGCCGGTCGAGCCGGTCGAGGCCCCAGGGCAATCCCCAGTGCAGGCCGGGCTCCCAGGGCTCGGGGAGCACGGCCCCCAATCTCCTCACGACCCCGACCTCGTCTTGCTGGATCACGGTAAGGCCGGTCAGCAGGTAGCCGACGAGTCCGAGAGCGGCGGCAATGAAGGTCCCGCGCTTCATGGCTTCGTCTCCGAGGCCGGCCTTGGCACTGGTTCTGGTTCTGCCTCCGGTTTAGTGGCTCGCTTCTTGTCTTTCTGAGCCAGGGATGACGTCGGAGCCGGGTCGGCGACGCCTCGGGTCAGGAGTCGGAGGAAGTCGCTTTCGGCGGAGAGGACGAGCGTTGTCTTGTTATCGAGCGCGGCCCGGTAGGTTTCGAGGGTCTTGAGGAACTGATAGAAGGCGGGGTCGGCGGCGTGGGCGGCATTGGCGATTCGGGTGGCCTCGGCCTCCCCCTCACCGACTACTCGCGCGGCCTCGGCTTCGGCTTCGGCAACCGTCTTCGCTCGCTCGAGGTCAGCCGCACTTCGGATCGTGCGGGCCTTGCTTTCGCCTTCGGCTCTGGTCTTTGCCGCCACCTTCTTCCGTTCGCTCCGGATCTGCTCGAAGACCGCCGACCGGACCTCCTCCGGATAGTTGAGCCGGCGGAGCCGGACGTCGACGACTTGCAGGCCATACTCTTTCCCCGCCTGTTCGGCGACTCGAGCGGTCACGTCGGTCATCATCGCGTCGAGCGCTGAGTTGCGATCGACCCGGACCAGGCCGGCGAGTTCGTGGCCGCCCAGTTCGGCCGCCAGGACCGACGCCGCCATGTCCTCGACCCGCGCAGAGGCGTCGGGCAAGGTGCGGACCGAACGGAGAAACTTCTCGACATCGGTGATTCGCCAGCTCACGTACCAGGCGACCTCGAGGTTCTTCTTATCCTTCGTCAGCATCTCACGCGGTGGTGGGGAATCGAGCTGGAGCCGCTTGTCGAAGCCGCGACGGCTCTGATAGGGCCACTTCCAGTGCAAGCCCGGCTTGTCGATCAGCCGGACCGATCGGCCGAACTCGGTCACGTAGACCGCCTCGGTCTGGTCGACGATGATAATCGACCGGGCGAACGCCACGACGGCGACCAGGCCGAGAAGCAGGGGCAAGACCGTGGACCAGCGCGGCCAGGCTCGCGGTCTCGACTCGACGATGGGTTGGTGCATGGCGCTTTTGATCCTTATCCTTCTTCCCAAGGCGAGCAGGGGAGCGGATCACTCCCTTGTCTTTTGGGGGTTATTTTCTAGGCGAGTGGGGAGCTGCTCGTTATTTTTATGGCTTTGGTTGATCTTGTGAATTGCACACGTTTTGAAATCAGTCTTCAGGTTCGCGATCAATTGTATTTAGGGGTGATGGTGTAAGGGGTTGTCCCAGGCCGAGGCGTTCGGGGTCGGCCAGCCAGACCTGGCGGCGGCCACCGGCGCGGGGGTCGAGGATCAGCTTGGAGCGGCCGGCGAAGGTGGTGGCCAGGGTGTCCCACAGGAGCCGGAATTCGGTCAAGTCGGGCTGATTCGCGTACGAGGACTGGCGGGCGAGGAAGGCACGACGTTCCCCTTCTGCACGGCTCCGGAGCCGGCCTGAGTTCATGGCCGCCGTATCTCGCAAGGCTTGTGCCTCGGCCAAGGCCCCCCAATGCTGTTCCGAAGCAAACCCTTCGGCATCGTTGCGGAACCGTTCCGCGTCCGAGCCGGCCGCCGAGACGTCGCGGTAGGCCGGTACAACCTCGCGAGGCGGGTGCGCGTCCATCACCCGGACCCGGTCGATCGCCACTTTCAAGCCGGCCGCGGTCAGCCGGTTCTGAAGCTGTCGGGCCGTCTGCGACTCGAACTCGCGACGGCCCCCGACCAGGATCGCCTCGAGCTCGGAGCGGCCGACCACCTCGCGAAAGACCCCCTCGGCTGCCGCAGTCACGCTCGCCTCGATTCCGGCAACGTTGAACAAGAGGTCGGCCACCCCTTCCTCGGTGTAACGATACTCGACGACCCCGGCAAGCTCGACGAGGTTCTCGTCGCCGGTGAAGAACAAGGCCGACTCCTCGCGTCTCGAGCCGTGCGAGGCGTTCCAGGCGACCGGTCCGCTCGTTTTCGATGCCGGTCCGATCCGGGCCACTCGCACCAGATTGGGCTCGACCTTGATGACCGTCTCGCAAGGCGCGGGGAGCCCGAAGTAGAGGCCAGGGCGGAGCAGGGGGGCTTGGTAACGCCCGAAGCGCTGGAGCACACCCACCTGATCGGGGCCGATGACCGTGATTCCAGAGCCGAGGTAGGCCACGACCAGAGCTACGCCGACTCCACTGGCAATGACCCGGCGGTGGCCCCAAATCCAGGCCGAAACGACCGACGGTCGACAGCGCCGGCAGACCGCCCCGAACCGGCGGGCTGCGCGGACGATGCGAAGCTCTCCCCAGCGGTCGAAGCCCAGGAGCCGGAGTGCATTCAGTAAGACGAGAAGTGAGCCGATCTGGTGGAAGATCGCTGCGCCGACCGGTCCCAGCAAGCGGAGGCCGGCCAAGGCGACCGCGACACTGTTGACCCCAAAGGCGAAGATGAGGATGTTCTGCCGGATTACCCGCACCGTCTGGCGAGCGAGCCGGATCGTTTCGGGGAGCGGCTCCAGGGGGTCTCCCATCAGGATCACCGAGCCCGCCTCGGCGGCGATGTCCGTGCCGACGCCGCCGAGCGCGAGGCCGACGTCCGCCATCGCCAGCGCAGGGGCGTCGTTGATCCCGTCGCCGATCATGGCGACGACCCGTCCTTCGTGCTGGCGGCGCTGGACCCACTCGGCCTTGGCCGCTGGCGTGAGCTCAGCTTCGACCTGCTTGACGTGGACCTTCTTGGCCACGGCCTGGGCAGGGGCGGGGCGGTCGCCAGTCAGGATCGTCAGGTCGCGAAGGTCAAGGTGTTTCAGGTCGTGGATGACGTCGTGCGCCTCGCGCCTGACGCGGTCGCGCGCTCCGATCGCCCCGACCACTTCACCGTCGACCGCCACGAGCAAGGCGGTCTGGCCGGAGCGGTCGAGCGAATCGACCGCCTGCTCGGCCTCGGCAGAGATGGGCACGCCGCGCTCGCGGAAGAGCCGCAAGTTGCCCACCAAGACCTCGCGCTCGCGACCGTCGGATACGAGCCGGGCCGCGACACCTGCCCCAGGCTGGGCCTGAAACTCTTCGAGATCCACCCGATCAAGGTCGAGCTTGTCGGCCTCGGCCACGACCAGGCGGGCCAGCGGATGCTCGCTCGGCCGTTCGGCGGCGGCGGCCAGCCAGAGCAATTCGTCGGCGTCGAACAACGGGTGCAATACGATCCGATCGCCGAGTTCGGGCCGGCCCTCGGTCAAGGTGCCGGTCTTGTCGAACGCGATCGTGTCGACCCGAGCCAGCCGCTCGAGCGCGGCTCCTCCCTTGACCAGAACCCCGCGCCGGGCGAGCCGGGCCGTCGCCGCGAGGACGGCCGCTGGTGTCGCCAAGACCAGGGCGCAGGGGCAGGTCACGACCAGCACGGCCAAGGCCGGCATCAGGTCGATGGTTGGCGTTTCGCCGAGCCGTCCCCAACGCCAGAGCGGCCCGAGGTTTGTGAACAGGAAAACAACCGTTGCCGCGGTCAGGACGGCGGGCAAGAAGCGTCGAGCGTAGCGGTCGGCCGTGCGTTCCAGGGGGGATTGCTTCGCTTGCGCCTCGCCCATCAGGCGAATCACCTGCCCCAGGGTCGTCTCGGCCCCCACCTTGTCCGCGCGAATTTCGAGCCGGCCGAACTGGTTCACCGTACCGGTGAAGACCGGATCTCCCTCCCCCTTATCGACCGGCAGCCCTTCGCCCGTCAGCACCGCCTGATCGACGGCCGACCGCCCAGCCGTGACCGTCCCGTCGGCGGCGATCCGCTCGCCCGGTCGGACCACGAGCCGGTCCCCGACCACGAGGGAATCGGCCGCCACCTCGACTTCCCGGCCGTCGCGGATCACCCGCGCCGTGCGTGGCCGATACTCCAGGAGCTTCTGGATCGCTTTCTGGGCCCGTTCAAAGGTGAAGGCTTCCAGGCACTCACCGACTAGGGCGATAAAGACCACCTCGGCCGCTACGAAGTATTCGCCCAGCAGCCCCGCCGCTACGCACGCCACCGCCAGCGCGATATCCGCACCGATGCGTCCCTCGAAGAGGGCGGCCAGCGCGAGGTAGACCACCCGCCCGCCCCCGACGATCGCCGCCAGCAGCGACAACGAGATCCCGAACGGCCGGCGGTTCTCAATGCCCCAGGCCCCCAGGATGAGGTCCGTCCCGAGCAAGAGGCCGACGAGCATGGTCGTCGCCACCAGCCAGCGGAGCTCGGCTCCGTGGTCATGATCGTGGTGATGGTGGTTCTGCTCGGCCGGATGCGCGTGGCCGAACGCCATCTGTGCGGGCTGATATTCTCGGTGCAACGCGTTTTCTCGCCAACGCCTAACCTTCCGCGATTCAGAAACCTAGCACAACATACATGGCCTTGAACTTCGTGCCAACCGTGGCGTTGGCTTCGAAGGTTTCCGATCGGCACTGAATATCGTCGACAGACTCTTGAGTGGTTGCAAGGCCTTGGCGGCGAATCGGATAATTAATGCTAATTTGATTTTTTGTTGTGATGGCAAGCTCAAGATGATGGCTGCCGAGTTTTCGGAGAAGGCAGGTGCCCCGAAAGTGAACAGTGGCGTCAGCCGACATCAACCCATTCTTTTCCGTGGAGCCAATCGATCACATCCTGGGGAAATGGCAATGAGGCTCGGAGGGCGACTTCTCGAGCCTGGATACGTGGGCTCGACCGCGTTGTCTCCCGGGTGTTATCGTGAACTTTCCGGCAAATGGGTCGTGCCCGCGGAGAGGCGGCGGCCTGCCGGCGGGGGCATGGATGGTATGCGGCGACGAGAGTTTCTGGGAGCGTGTGCGACGGTCGCGGGGCTGGGGCTCGGCCCGGCGGCCAAAGGTTTTTTTGACGCAGGGGCCGACAACAACAATGAATTCGACGTTGTGATCGCGGGGGGCAGTACCGCGGCGTTCGCGGCGGCCGTTGCGGCGGCGGAGTCCGGTGCGCGAACGTGCTTGATCGAGCCAACAGACTGGGTCGGCGGTCAGCTCACTTCGAGCGGCGTTCCGGCCATCGATGAGGCCTGGCACAAGATCACGGATAAGGCCACCGGGGCCGTCCTGCTCGACGTCGCTAAAATCGCTCGCAGTCGCGAGAACATGACTCCGAATTTCCGCGCCATGCTCGACGCCACGGGCAACCCGGGGCGCGGCTGGGTGTCCAACTATTGCTTCGAGCCCAAGAACTTTCTCGAGCAACATTTGACCCCACTCGAAGCGGCGCTCCGCAAGAAAGGGACGCTCACCGTCTATCGCGACGCCGTCGTCAAACGGGTCGAGACCGACTCCGAAAAAGGTCTGGTCACGGCCGTCGAGGTCATTCAGCGGACGCCGAAGCCGGGCGTCGGCTCGGGCGGTTACGATCGCTTCCTGTCGGAAGACCTCGCCGACTGGTACAGCCCCGAGCCCTCCGCGCGGTTCGATAAGCGGGTGATTCGGTTTGCGTCGGGCAAGGATCGGTCCGTCGTCTTCGTCGACGCGACCGAGTGGGGCGAGCTGCTCGTCCTCTCTGGCGCTCCGTACTTGCAGGGGGTTGAGGCGACGGACGGCGGCCGTGAGGGGGACGACCGTTGCGGTCAGTCCACCGTCTTCGACTTTGTCGAGCGGCTCAACCCCGCGCCTGTGGACGAGCCAGCGGGGCCGGCAGGCGTCGACGGGTTCGGGTTCGACGACCAGACCGGCCGTCCCGATGCCTGGGCGCAAGTCTGGACCTACCGGCGGATCAAGAGTGCGAAGGGGGGCGGTCCGCCGGCCGTGGGCGACCTCTGCCTCCAGAACTGGGGCTACTCGGCGCGCCGGAAGCAGGGAGGCAACGACTACCCCTTCGGCTACATGTTCCGCTCCCGCGCTGAGACCGACGCCGAACGGGCCGACTGGCGCGGGGGTGTCGACCTTGCTGTGATCGCCGCTGCGGAGCGCAGGGCGTTGGGCTGGCACGACTGGTTCAAGAACCACCCTCCCGAGGGCATCGCCCCCGGCCAGGTCAGTCTTGAGCGGGATGCCCTGGGCACCGGCCACGGCCTGGCCAAGGTCCCCTACGTCCGCGACACCCGCCGTTCCGTCGGTCTCGACGGCTTCCTCCTCAAAGGAAGCGATCTCAGCGGACCGCCGCAGCGCAAGACCGGCCGGCGGTTCTACGACCACATCGCGCTGGGGGCCTATCCGTCCGACGTCCACCCGCTCGCCTCTTGTGCGATGCCGGCCTACGTCGTCGGCGCGCACGATACGCTGCCGTTTCTGATTCCGTTCCGCTCGCTGACCAACGAGCGGTTCAGCAACTTGCTCGTCGCCGGCAAGACGATGGCCCAGAGCTTTCTGGCCAACGCTGCGACCCGGCTGCACCCGATCGAGTGGTCGAGCGGGACTGCGGCGGGTGTCGCCGCCGCAGATATGGCTCTAAATGGCAGGACTAGTCGTCAGGAGCTCGATCGGATCGAAGAGCTTCAGGGGCTTGTCAGTCGCAAGACGCCGATCGTTTGGACGATCGATGGTAAGACCTATCCCGGCACCGGAGCGGGCGTCGAACGCTAAGGTTTTGGCATCGATTCTTCTTGTGATTTCGAGACGTTACTGAAAAGAAAAAGAGGGTCGCTGGCCTCGTCCTTGGGACGTGGGTCAGCGGCCCTTTCTTTGTTCTCGGGACGTCGGCCTCGCAAGAATTGCGGTCGACCGACTCGATCATCGCCTGCAAAAAGAAAAACGCGGGCGCCGAGGCGCCCGCGCAGCAATCATCGTCCGGGTCGCTTTTTCGCCACATCGATCCCGGCATCCGATGCGCCGGGCAGGGCCGGACTTCCGGGCGCGGCGACTCCACCGGCCGGCGCCCCGCTGTCTTCCCCGCTGCAACCGCTGAACACAAACGCCAACCCCGCCAGCATGAGGCCGAAAGCGCACAGTCGTATCATCGGAATCTTCCCTGTCAGTGTGTTTGAGAACGGTTCGTGCCGTACGTAGGGTGGGTTACAGCGAGTCAGCGCTGATGACCTCGCTGCCTCGCGTCGTGCTCAGAGCGCGCCAGGTGCTGAGGTTGATCGTGTTCTTGGTGAAGTGGACGCTGCCGTCGGCGAAGACCGAGTTCACCCCGCCCGAGTGGCGGCTCCGCGCGGCGTAGGTGTCGGCGTTGACCGCCGGGGTGGTGTCACCCGGGTAGGCCGGCGGGCCCTGGGTCCGGAACTTGCACGGCGGGTTGTTCATGCCTGGGTAGACGCAATAGATCGCCTGGTTCAGCATGTCCGGCTGGGGCGAGTTCGGGGCCAGGTAGGTGGCGAAGCCGCTCGACGAGCCATACTGAACGAACCCGCGGAGGTCGAGCTTGGTGCCTTGGTCCTGGCCCTGGATCACCTCTGACACCAGCAGGGTGTTGCTCGTTCCGTCAACGATGCTGGCGATGCTCGAGCAGGTGGCGGAGGGCCGTGAGAGGCTGCCCGCCCCGCCGACGGCGATCCAGGCGAACGGTGCCCCGCCGAAGACGACGCCGTTGTAGTCCGGAGGAGTGGTGCTGCCGTCGAGCTGGAAGTAGCCGGTGCCCGTGTTGCCGTAGTTACAGGCGTAGTTGGCCGAGGTCACGTTCAAGCTTATGGGCTTTGACTGATCGCTGGGGCACTGGAAGACGCTGACCCGCATCGTGCTCGTCGTCGTGTTGGCGACGTTGCTGTAGGTGAGGGTATCGGGGCTAGACGCTCCTTGGAAATTGAAGGAGTTGGCGAGCGCGGATTGCTCGAGGAAGGGCATCGTGAAGTGGTACCACGTCCCCCAACTGACCGACCGTGCGCCGGGGGGGAACGTCCCGATCACATCGTGGTAGTTCTGCATGGCCAGCCCCAGTTGCTTGAGGTTGTTGATGCACTGGGATCGCCGGGCTGCCTCACGGGCCGCCTGCACGGCCGGTAGCAGAAGTGCGATCAGCACGGCGATGATGGCGATGACGACGAGCAGCTCGATCAAGGTAAAGGCTTTGCGTGCACGGACCATGGAATTCACTTCTCCAGGGGCGCAAGGGCCCGATCGATAAAGAAACCGGAGGATTGACCCAAGCTTTTGTTGCGGGGTCGGGCGCTGGGTGAAGGTGAAATGGAGCGTTCCAGGACGAAGGAGGGATGAACCGTATCAGGCCGTCGGACGACCGCCACGGATAACCCCGGAGCGGTATGGTCGAGGCAAAGTGCGGGGCTTCCTTGAGATCCGCCGACGCTCCTCCCTCAGAACGTCACACCGAAGATAACAGAGCCCGAATTGCGGTTTCTACCTCAGTTTTTTGAATCAGATCCCTTTTGGCGATCCCTATAAACCTATGGGATTTTCAGATTTAGCAAATGTGCTTAATAAGCATATGCGGAAATTTAATGCATTGCAGGCGTGGACGGAATCCTGCTCGCCTTTGATCGATTCAAAAAGTGAGTTAAATGAATTGTGAGCATGCCCTTTGCGGTCACTTCGCTTCCGATCGCCCTGCGACCACAGCGGCGAACCCGACCAAAATGTCAACCCTCACGCCGATATTTCGGCGACCCTGGACCCTTGAAAAGAGGGAGTGCTTGGGTTGCTCGGGGCGAACCCTTCGTACGGCCTTGGGCCATTTCTGGCGTTTTGGCCGGACCGCGTGGAGTTCGCTTTCGAGGGGACGCTTTCCTTCCGGCGGTCCGCCCCTCTGGCAGTCCCGCGACCCTTCGACTTGACTCTCCAGCTTTGCCCGATAAAATCATTCAACTGAAAGGTTGAATGATGACGGCCAAAGAGACCACCTCCGACCTGGACCAGATCCTGATTGCGCTGGCTGACCCGACGAGGCGGGCGATCCTGCATCGCTTGTCGGAGGGGGAGGCCCGCGTCACCGAATTGGCCCGGCCTTTTGCGATGTCGCTGAACGCGGTCTCGAAGCACATCCAGGTGCTCGAGCGTGCCCGGTTTGTCACGCGGCGTAGGGCTGGGCGGGACCATTACCTGTCGATTAACCCGAAGCCGCTCGACGAGGCGGCGGCATGGATCGAGGCGCAGCGGGCGGCATGGACCGCCAGACTCGGAGCCCTCGACGCCTTGCTCAAGGCCGAAGACGCGGCGAACCCCGAGAAGTGAGGATGATGCTGATGTCGAGCCCAACGCCCGTCCGTTTGCAGGTGACCCATCGTTTTGACGCCTCACCCGAGCGGGTCTTCGACGCCTGGCTCGACCCCGAGAAGGCGAGCCGTTGGCTGTTCGCGACGGCGACGGGCCGCATGGTGCGGGCCGAGATCGATGCGCGGGTCGGCGGCATCTTCAACTTCACCGATCGTCGCGAGGGCGAGGACGTCGAACACGTTGGCCAATACCTTGAGATCGAGCGGCCTCGACGCCTTGTCTTCACGTTTGGCGTCCCGAAATATTCGCCGGTCAATACGCGCGTCACTGTTGACATCCTCCCGCTCGGGAGTGGGTGCCAGCTCACTCTGACTCATGAGGGAGTGCTGCCGGAATACGTGAGCCGGACCGAGGCCGGCTGGGGGATGCTCCTCGACGCCCTGGCCAAGACGTTTGGCTGATGCTTGGCGGGTCGCTTTCGTGGATGCTCCGCTGCTTTTTTTTCGAGAATGTTGGGATTGTCAGCCAGTTCGGGCTCTCTCTGATTCAGGGTCAAGTCTGTCGATCCAATCGTGGGGGGATCCTTAATGGCGAGCGCGGCCCTGGGCACGACACTGCGGCAGATTCATCGGCTCCTCAGTGAGGGGAGCCTTGCCGGCTTATCCGACGAGCAGCTTTTGACGCGGTACGTCGCCGAGCGCGACGAGGCCGCTTTCGAGGCGGTCGTGGCTCGCCACGGACCGATGGTCGTCGGCGTCTGCCGATCGATCTTGCGGGACGAGCACGCCGCCGAAGACGCCTTCCAGGCCACGTTTCTCGTCCTTGCTCGAAAGGCCAACGCGATCTCGGACCGCGACTCGCTGGGGGGATGGCTTCATCGGGTCGCGTACCGGATCGCCGTCGCCGCGGGTGTCGAACGGCAACGAAGGCGGCAAGCGGAGGCGTCAGCCTCCGTCCTCTCTGATCGCTCCGAAGGCAGGGGCGATTGGCATTCGGTATTGCACGAGGAGATCGACCGACTCCCGGAGGTTCTCCGCGCTCCGATCGTGCTCTGCTACCTTCAGGAGTTGACCTATGAGCAGGCCGCACAGCAACTTTCCTGGACGGTGCCGACACTCCGCTCTCGGCTCGCCAAGGCTCGAGGGAAATTGCGGAGCCGATTGATCCGCCGAGGTCTGATCGGGGCCGTCGGGCTGCTCGGGGGGCTGGCCGATGCGCGCTGGGCAATCGCGGCGATTCCCGCTCATTGGATTCGTCGGGTGGTGAGCAATGCGGCGGGAGCCCCTGCGGTTTCGGGAACAGCCGTGACGTTGGCTTCGGCGATGCTCCGGACCATGGCGTTCTCCCGTACAAAGGGGTTCGCGATCGTTGCGGTGAGTGCGGCGGTCACAATGGCTTCATTCGGGTTGCTTGCCGCGAGTTTCCAGGGGAATGGCAAGGGCCTGGCCCAAGAGCCGGTGAACAAGGTCTTGCCGCGTGTCATACCTCCTCCCGTATCCCCCCCGGTTAGGCCAACGCGGGACATGCCGGGCGCGACGGTTGAGGTTCGCGGCCAGGTTGTCGACCCGGCGGGAAAGCCCGTTGCCGGGGCGTCCCTTCGAATCGACCAGTACGTGACCGGACTCGCTAAACCAGCGGAAGGTGGCGAACCCACGGCGAAGAGCGGCACTGATGGTCGGTTCACGCTTACTGTGCCACGGGACGTGATCGACATGCTTTCCCAGGGACTTGCCCGTCGAGCTTCCCGGGTTGTCGCCTCCGCTTCTGGGTTTGGCCTCGGTTGGGCAGAGGCCGGGTCCAGGTCGGACAACGTGCACGACGTCACCATTCGTATGGTCGAGGATGACGTCCCACTCGAAGGCCGAGTGCTTGACCTGGAGGGACGGCCGATCGCCGGCGCTTTGGTCCGGACCTCGGACGTCTTCGATCCTCCCGGCAGGGATCTCTCTCCTTGGATCGAAACATTCAAGAACGGTGTGAATGGTCCTTACGACGGCCTCGATTCGATGCCTTTGCAATTGACCAGGACCACAGGTCCGGACGGCCGCTTCCGCCTTGATGGGGTCGGGAGGGAGCGGGTCGTCATGTTCACGATCTTTGGACCCACGATCGAGCTTACCCGCGGTTTCGCGATGACCAAAGAGACCCCGCCGATTCGCGCGGCGAACCCGCGCATCATTGCCCCAAAGACTGTTGTCTATCACGGCTGCCGATTCGATTACATCGCTGCCCCTGGTCGAGTGGTCACGGGAGTCGTGCGCGACCAGGATACCGCTGCGCCTTTGGTAGGCGTGGAGATCCACGGTATGTCTTTCGATTCTTCCAACCTCGCCTATTACAAAGAGGTCAATGCGATTAGCGACGAGCAAGGTCGTTACCGTCTTGTCGGACTCGGCCAGGCGGATCACTATCGACTTTTCGCAACGCCGGGCCAAGGGCAACCCTATCCCACGGCAGAATTCATCGAGAAGTCTACTGCCTTCGGTTCGCAATCGGCGATCATTGACCTCAGGCTCAAGCGAGGAATCCTCGTACGGGGTCGGGTGACCGACAAGGCTACCGGAAAACCCCTTGTGGCGAGCGTCGTATCTTTCGCGTTGCGCGACAATCCCCATGTCAAAGATTTTCCCGCCTTTGGCAAAGCGTACGAGCCAAGAGCCTATACCGACGCAGAGGGTCGGTTTGAAATCGCCGCCCTGCCTGGGCCTGGGATTCTGGCCGCTCGGGGCTACTCCGATGGTTACCTTTCCGGCGTTGGCGCTGAGGCGATTCCTGGGATGAATTCAGGCCTCTCCGTTTCGGCGCTCCCCCATGATGTTTCGCCGAGTCATTATCATGTTTTCGCCTCGCTGGATTTCGAGCCAGGGGCCGAACCGGTGACGTGCGACATGCAATGCGACCCTGGCCGGAGTCTTTCGGGGACGATTGTCGATCCCGAGGGTAAACCGATTACAGGGGTCTGGGCACACGGCTTAAAGCCAGTGCAAATCATCAATCACCCTGCCTTGGAGACGGACCAGTTCCAGGCGATTGCCCTCGACTCGAAGCATCCCCGTCGTCTCTACTTCTTCCACGAGGGTCGCGGGCTGTCAGGTTCCGTCGTAGTCAAGGGGACTGAGTCGGGTCCTCTCGTCGTCCAACTCCAACCGCAAGGGGTGATCACCGGTCGGATCGTCGACGACGACGGGGAGCCGAAGACGAGACTGGAGTTGCGGAGCTTCAATAAACCCGAACTCAACCTTCTTCGTGGCGATATTCTGAAAGGAGGTAGGGTCGATTCCGAAGGTCGATTCCGCCTCGTCGTCGTCCCCGGGCTCGCCTACGGGGCGAGTGCGATCACGGAGCAGTCGCCGGGTGTACGTGTCCGACTGTTTGAAGCCGAGAATCTTGGGCCGGGAGAGATCCGGGATCTGGGCGACCTGCGGTTCAAACAGCCTCCTGGCCAATAAGTCGGCACTCCGATCCGAAGGTTTTCCGGCCGTACCTATCGACGGATCCGTGGTGCTCGCTGGAGCCATTGGAGAACGTTTCGATTTTTAATTTCAATATTATGTTTTTAATAAAAAAATAATTGCACGATTTTTTCGGTAATGTGTTATTGGGTTATGGGAAAAGGGCCGTCCACGTCAATGTGCGGGCCGATCGCGGGTTTGCTCGAAGCCGGCGGCGAGGAGTTTGGGGGCGAGCGTTTTGAAGGCCGAGGCAAGGTCGATCATCCGGGGATTGATCAAGATGTGATGAAAGAGGCGGCAGAGCAGGATCCGGCGGTCGAAGCGACGGTGCCAGGCCGCGCGATAGTCACGCTGAAGGGAGACAAGGGAAGCATCGACGGCCAGGGCGGCGGTGACGAACGGGGCCAGGGTTTCGCCGCCGAGGAGGGCCATCGTCATCCCCTGGCCCCCCAGGGGGTCGATCGTGCCCTGGCAGTCGCCCGTGTAGAAGATGCCGGGTAAGTGGGGGGTTGAGGCCTCGACGCGGACTCCTGCGACGGTTTTCCAAGGGCCGGTCGGCTGGCAGGTTTCCCAGAGGCGTGTCAGGGCGGGGTTGGCCGCGAATAGGTTGTCGGCCAGGCGGTCGAGCTGACCGCGATGAGTGCGGAGTGCCGACTCGGGGAGCAAGGCGCAGAGGTTCGTCAGCCCGCCTTCGATTCGACAGGTGCCGCCGTATCCTCCGGGAACGAGATGAAGGCCGACCGTGCCGACAGGTTCGGCCGCGGCACCGGGTACGTTCAAGTGGCGCTTCATGCCGAAGAGGCGGGGGCGGAATCGGCTTCGAGTTCGGGTGGTCCCGGTCTGGCGGACGAGGCTCGAGTGGCGGCCTTCCGCGGCGACTGTTACGGTCGCGCGGAGCTCGAAGGGGGGGCCTCCACCTCCTGCTCCCCGCGCCTGGACTCCGACGACGCACCCTTGGTGGACGACCGGGCCGGTCACTCTGGCTTCTTCGAGGATCTCGACGCCCGCCGCGCGGGCATGTTGGACGAGCAGATTGTCGAGCACCGATCGGCCCAGGCCGATTCCAGGGAGGCCGTCAAGGCCGGTGAACTCCGCCTCGAGCACCCGAGCACGCGGCGTGGTAAGTCGGACGCGATGGATGGGTTCATAGCCTGATCGTTCGACATCTCGAGTCAGGCCGAGGCGATCGAGCACCTCCCAGGCTTCGGGGCTGAGGAACTCCCCGCAAAGCTTCTCGCGAGGGAACCGCGCGGGGTCGAGCAGGGCCACCCGGGCTCCCGAGCGGGCCAGCCGGAGCGCGAGCGATCCCCCGGCCAGGCCGGCGCCTGCGATGATCACGTCAAACGGCTGGGAGATGTCGAAGGGCATAGAGTCTTGGGACAGAAGCAAAAATGATTCCGCAGCAGTATTTTGGAAGTTCTCACGTCAGCGAGAGGCGATTCGTCGACCCACGAGGGCGAGTTGGAAGCCGGCGTAGGTGCGGACCGTCCATGAGAAGGAGGGGAGGCGACGGCCCAGGTCGGTGAGTTCGTCGGCGGTGAAGCCGCGAAGGACGGAGAGGGGGCCGTCGTAGCGGACCAGGCGATTGCGGGTCAGGAGCCGGCTCCAGGCGATGAATCCCCAGTAGGCGAGCCAGTGGCGCTGAATGTCGAGCACGATCACTCGGCGCCCGGCGACGCGGGCCATCTCTGAGATCAGGCGCGTCAGTCCGTCGGCATGGAAGTGGTGTGCGAACTTGACCGCCGTGACCAGATCGATCGAGCCATCGGCGAACGGCAGGCGGAGGGCATCTCCCTGGATGATGTCGAGCGATTGGGATGGCGATTGTCTGTGGGCCAGCGCGACTGCCGTGGGGTCGCGGTCGAGCCCGAGCACGCGGTTCGGAATGCGTTGCCGCTCCAATCGCGTCTGTAAGGCTTGGGGAAGGTCGCCCGAACCCGAGCCGACGTCGAGGATCGAAACCGGTCGGCCGTCGCGAGGCTCCTCGTCGAGGAAACGCTGAAGCTCGCGGCCCAGCGAGCGCAGGTTCCCGAGCTGCCGGTTAACGCGTCGGAGAACTTGGTAGGCCTGGGCTACCTCGGACTCGGGCAGGCCGGGGGCGTCCATCAATTCGGGGTCAATCGAACGAACCGGGGTCCACGACCAAGGCATATGAACGAGGCCGCTCCCTCTCTTCTAGATTTGGTCGTAGCGTCCTGGATGGCCGGCCGGCATGAATCAAGCAAACAAAGGCAAGATTTTAGCGGGGGACGACGGGCGGGGCAGGGCGGGGCATCGGCCGGCGTCCTGACTTGGCTGCCAGTACGGTTAGGCTTCCGACCCAGATCAGGAAGACCAAGAGGGCCGCCATGAATCTTCGACGGCGAGCGTCCATTACATGAATCCCGTTCTGGTTTTTGAGCGTGAAGAGGACGCGAGCCGTTCCCGTCTCCAGGCCAAGAAAAGGCCTGTTGAGCCGTGGCCACCCGACGAAGAGGGCTCCGTTTTCAGGCCACCTCGTCGAGCGCCATGACGTAATTACGTCTCAGGGCTTCGTCGAATGTAAACACGTTATCGAAGTCTGCACGCGAGTCGGTCGGAGTCTTCTCAAGGTCGCCCGAGGCGATCAGGTTATAAACGATTTCGCCGATATCGGAAGTCGACCGGATATTCCAGAGGGCGAGGACGGAGATGGCCATGAGTCCGTAATGGTCGAGTGCCAGGCGGCGCGCCCCCTCGCAGAGTTCGCGTCCGGTGACGTGACGCGACGCGGCCAGCCCTTTTTTCGGGGCTTTGCCACGGGGTTGGACCCGTGCTCGCGATTTCTTCTTGTCGATCTTGGTGGATTCTAGCGCTTCGAGAACGAAGGCATACGCCTGGATGGGATACCGAGGGTCACGAGAAAGGACCTCGGCCAGATCATCGCGAAGGCTCATGAGAACGCCCCCCATGGCTCTGGTCGCAAGAACAGGTCAAGGTTCAATGCGATCGTCGTCCTCATCCTTGAGGGGCCGCGCCTTCGACTTCTCGACACCGAGGATCTCGTCGGAGGAAACGACGATCCGGCGACGGTCTTCGAACTCGACAACCACTTTCTGGGCAAGAACTTCCAGAGCCAAAACCCGGCCCTGACCACGATGGGTAACAACCTTCGAGCCGACGGCCGGCAATTCGTGCTCGAGGGCTTGGTAAGTATCAAACTCGTACCGTAAGCAGCACTTAAGCCTACCACAGCGTCCTGAAATCTTCGAGGGGTCTAGCGTGGTTTTTTGAATCTTCGCCATTCGCATCGAGACGGGCGGCATCCGAGAGAGGTGGGTATTGCAGCAGACCGGCTTGCCGCAGTCGCCATAGTCGGCCAGGAGCTTGGCCTCGTCGCGGACGCCGATCTGGCGCATCTCGATCCGGGTTTGCAGCGTCCGGGCCAGGTCTTTGACCAGGTCGCGGAAGTCGACTCGCTTCTCCGACAGGTAGTAGAAAACGATGCGCTCGCGGCCGAAGATCATCTCGACGTCGATCAGGTCCATCTGGAGCCGTCGTTTGGCGATGAATTCGCGACAGGCGGCAAACCCGGCTTCACGCCACTCGGGAAGCTTGGATTCCGCCTCGAGATCCTCGGGCGCGGCTGTCCGGATGATCTCGCCCCGATACGGATTCTCCAGAAACGCGGCTGTTCGGTCGGTCGCGGGGCCGAGCACTTCCCCGATCTCTGTGCCGCGATCGCTCCGGAGCACCACGCGCTGGCCGCGAGGATGCTCCAGGCCGGCCATGCCCGTGAACTCGCCGAGGAAACGCATCTGGCCGTAGCGAACGACGTAACTGCTCATGTCGCAAGGCTCTTGGTGGTGCGGGAGGGACTCTCCCAGGTGACCCCTGAAAGACGAAAAGGGGGGCATGGCGTCCCCCTTCGTGATTGTCCCGATTCCCGATCGCCCGAATGCGGAATGTGCATACTATAGCCCGGCCGCCGGCTGTGAATCGACCTCAGTTGGCCTTGAATCGCGACGATTTCCGTGGCAGAGGGGGTTGAAGGGCCGTCAGTCTCGCAGCCGCCAGCGCTGGACGCGGAAGAGCCCCTGGCGGTCGGTCCAGGTCGCCTCTTCAGCGAATCCGGCCCGATCGGCCAAATCGGCGAGGCCGTCGAGGGAATACTTGTGCGAATTTTCGGTGTGGATCATTTCCCCGGCGGCGAAATCGACCGTGAGCGCGGCCCCTGGGATTCGGACAGTTTGCGCTACCCGGCTGACGAGATGCATCTCGACCCGGCCGAGATCGGGCCGATAGACCGCGCGGTGGGCAAACCGATCGAGGTCGAAGTCGGCCCCGAGCTCGCGGTTGATTCGCGTTAAGAGGTTCAGGTTGAACCGTGCGGTGATCCCCGCAGCATCATCGTAGGCGGCTTCAAGGGTCGCCGCGTCCTTGGCCAGGTCGGTGCCGAGCAGCAGGCGGTCGTCCTCACCCATGGCCGCAGCCACCTGGGTGAGTAGCTCACAGGCCTCGTCGGCGGCGTAGTTGCCCAGGCTCGAGCCGAGGAAGACCCAGAGCCGGGGGCCTGGAATCCGCTCGGGGAGGGTCGCCAGGGCATCGCGGTAGTTGGCTACGTAGCCGGTCACGCGAACTGCCGAGAAGTGGCGGACCAGGGCTTGGGCCGACTCGATCAAGGGGGCCGGCGAGACGTCGATTGGGACGTAGTGTAGTTTACTGTAACGGTTTATGGCCGCCGCTATCAACCACCTTGTTTTTGAGGAGCTGCCGCTGCCGAGCTCGATCATCGCGGGATCCCGCGACCAACCGGCCACCATCTCGTCCGCGTGCTCGCGAAGGATCGCGTCCTCCGTGCGCGTCAGGTAGTACTCAGGCAACGCGCAGATCGCTTCGAAGAGTTGCGAGCCGACCTCGTCGTAGAAGTAGGTCCAGGGGAGCGTCCTCGGTCGGGCGTCGAGTCCGAGGCGAACCGCTTCCGCCAGCGTTTCCGTCTCGGTTTCCTGCGGTGCTGAGGCCCTCTCGATCGTCAGCCGTTTCGGCCTGACTCCCGGCGCAATTTCAAATGGCAAGAGACACCTCAAAGCGCAATGTGATCCGATCCCTTGGGAAACGAACGTCCCCCCACCAGAAGCAAGAGGCGCGCCAACTCTGGCAAAAGAACCACGAACTGGCAAGATAGTAGGATTTTGGCAGGAGGCTGCGCTTTATCAAACAGCGGATTCCCTTCTGAGGCGAGCGGGGAGCGGATCGCTCCCTGTCTTTGCTTTTTTGATCTTTGGCGTCGCATCACAAAAAGACAGGAGGCGATCCGCTCGCCTTTTGGGCGAGCGAAATTTCCTTTGTCCTTTTTTCAGGAGGGGTCGACGCGGAGAATCCGCTTGGTGATGTCGACGTTGACCGAGTCGTAGGGATGGATCAGGTTGCCGGTGTCGAAGATGGTTCGCATGGACTCGATGTCGTCGACGCCGAGGGCGTGATTGAAGATGGTCCGCAGGTACTCGATCCCTTTGGCGGAGGGTTGGAAACGCGTGGGGTCGTAGAAGCTGGGGGAGAGGGGGCGTGCGTGGATGTTGCCCCAGTGGTCACGCAGCTTGTTGGCGTCGATGCTGTCGAGGACGAAACCGCCGTTGCGGTATTGCAGGGTGGCCACGCAGTTATGGAGCCCTTGGAGGAGCAGTTCAACGGCCTTGCCGCCGAGCTGCGACGCGTAGAACCGGTCGAAGAGGATCGGTCGTCCGCCGCGCTGGGTGTGGCCGATCTTGCGGACGAAGATCGCGGCGTTGGCGCTTTCGTTCCGACGCTGGCGGGTGAAGAAGGCATCGCCGATCTGATCGACGAGGAGGCGCTTGACCGCCTGGGCGGCTCCCGTGTACTGGATATTGCCGGCCGGGTCCTGGCTGGCGCTCATGGCGCCGAGGATTTGTCCCTGGGTGTCGACGATTCCTTCGGAGACGCAGAGGACGGCGTGTTTCTGGACGTCGAGGACGGCGTGTACCTGATCTACCAAGGGGCCTGCTTCGACGGGTGACTCGGGGACGAGGATGATATCGGGCTGACCGTAGGCGGTGGCCAGCGAGATCATGCCGCAGTCGCGCCCCATCACCTCGATGATGGCGATTCGCCGGTGGCTCTCGGCCGTGGTCCGGATCCGCTGGACGCTGAGCGACGAGACGTACACGGCGGTGGCGAAGCCCGGCGTGACGTAGTTGATCATGTCGTCCAGACCGAACGCACGCTCGGGCCGTTTCTTCGTGACGTAGCCCTTGGGGTGGCTGCTGTCCGGCTCGCGATACCAATCGCTCGCCTCGTTGGAATAGTTGAGCCCGAGGTCGTTGTCGATGGTTTTGGGGGCCAGGACGACCGGCAGGTGATTGCTGAGCGGCTGCATGCCGTTGAGCGTGCCGTCGCCGCCGACACAGACCAGGCCATCGACCTTGAGCTGCTTGAGCCGTTCGGCCACCCGCCCGATCGTCTCGGTGTCGGCGGAGTCAACGTAGTCGCGCGATGCACCTAGGATCGTTCCTCCGCGGGTTGGATCCAGCTCGGGGATCGCCTGGAAGAGGGGGTTGAGGTGAACGTGGGGGACTTGCGGATTCAGCAGGCCGCTAAATCCTTTGATGATGCCGAACACTTCCACGCGAGCCTGGTTCGCTCGCTGGACCGCTCCGGCAATCGTTGCGTTAAGCGCAGGGGTATCACCCCCCGCTGTGAGGATACCGATTCGCTTCATTGTCTTCCTCTCATCAAGACGCCGATTACGAAAAGACTTGTACGTCGGGATCCGCGGCGCGGAGGGGAGAGGAATCGCCGTCCGATCGCCTCCACAACGAGGTCCGGTGGGCCCCATTGCATCACAAGCAGATCGATTGTAGCGAAGATCGCCCGAAGTGGGCAGAGGGGCGAGTCCAGGCTTGCTCACGCCCTTGATTTGGGGGCGTGAGCGTCGATGAGCTGGAGCCTCTCCCTTCGTGCCACGGTTACCACAGCCAGAGGGTGGTATGACCCTACGGCCGCAAACGGGCTCAGGAAGAGGGTGGAGGACTTGGCTCGTTGACGAGGATCAGCGACCGGCCGTCTTCCATCTCGACCCGGTCGCCAAGGGCCATCTTCCTTCGTTTGCGGAGCTCAACCTCACCGTTGACGCGGACCATGCCTTCGGAGATCAAGGCCTTGGCCTCGCCCCCGTGCATGACCCAGTTGGCGAGCTTGAGGACTTGCGTCAGATTGATCGCACGATCACCGACGTTGAGCGGGTCGACCATTAGCGTTTACTCGTTCCCACTTGCTGGAGCTCTTTTTCAATCTTGTCAGCGATGGCGCGGCCGATTTTCTCTTCGCCCTTGTCGAAGAGTTCGCCCAGCGACGGCGTCGCGTCATCGGCACTCTTCAACTTGGAGCGGGCCGTATCACGGGCCTGGTCGCGCACCCCCTTGACTTCGTCGACGATTGCGCGGGTGTATTTGGCCTTCTTCTTCTCGATCAGGTCACCGATCACCGATTTCGAGCGATCGACCTCTTGCAGTTGGGAGCGGGCCGCTTCGCGGGCCTGGTCGCGCACACCTTCGACTTCATCGGTGATCGCACGGCTGAGCTTCGCCTTCTCCCCCGCGATCAGGTCGCCGGCCGGCGGCGTCGAGCGATCGACGGCCCTCGACTTGTCGAGGCGATCCCTCAACAACGGCCTGCGGGCGGCCGGTGCCGGCTCCGGATCCGGCAGGGGAGCGTTCTCGGTCTCATCGGCCAGCTTATCCGTGTCAGGAGCGACGTCATGCCAGAACGGAGCGAGCACCCGGCGCGCTTCACTGGGCAAGACCGGGCCAAGCGTCTCCATGACGTTCCCCACCAGCTTTCCCGTCGGACTCGCAAAGATCGGGCCGCGCGTCTGTGGGGCAAGACTGACGACGAACAGGGTCACGATCAGACCGAGCAAGGCCCCTTCAACGGCACCCAGCATCATGCCGAGGTGGCGGTCGAAGGCCTCGAATTGCAGTTTTCGCAAGGTCGCCCGCACGATCCAGGCCACCAGGAAGACACCGCCGGAGACGGCGGCGTAGATGACGATCATCGACAACGCCCGTGCCACCACCGGCTCGCCCGGGAAGTGCGGGGCCAGTTGCTCTGAGAGCGTTCGCGAGGACGTATAGCCGAGCACCAGCGAGGCAATGCTGGCCACTTGCCAGGTGATTCCTCTCCAGAACCCCCAGACGACTCCCGCGATCACCGCGCTAATCATTGCCACGTCGTAGATCGTCATCCCTGATCTCCTAGGTCGTCGGCTCCATGTGTAGGGACCGATCTCCATCGGTCCGGCCGTATCGTAGCCGACCCTCCCCAAGCCGAAAAGAGACGTTTCTCGGAGTCGTCTTGCTCTTATGCCTAATGTTTCTATCTTTTGTATTGTCCCACTTGAAGAGGCATTGGCCATGGAGGGTGGGAGGTCCAACCTCTTGGATTAAACCAGCCGACCTGAGACAATTTTCTCCGGGTGGGGAGAACGACCGACGCCAGCCTCTTTTTTTTTCGAGACGACTTCACCTGCGAGACCGATCACCATGGCCTTTGCACGCATTGATTTATCCGGAACCCTTGGCGCGATCGCTTTCCTGACATTGCTTGCTTCGTTCGCAGCGGCCGACGAACCCACGCTCGAGTCGCGGCTGAAGCCTTTGATCCAGGCCCACAAGGGGAAGGTCAGCGTTGCGATCAAAAACCTCGAAACAGGGGAATCCTTCCTCTACCACGAGGATGATCCGATGCCGACGGCCAGCCTGATCAAGCTGCCGATCATGATTGAGAGCTACCGCCAGGCGGAGGAGAAGAAGATCGACCTGGGGGAGATGCTCACGCTCAAGCAGTCGGACAAAGTTCCCGGGTCGGGGATCTTAACGGATCATTTCTCGGCCGGTGCGAAATTCCCGCTGGTCGATGCTATTCACCTTATGATCGTCTACTCCGACAATACTGCCACGAACCTGGTGCTCGACAAGATCGGGATTGGGTCGACTGCTGCCTTCATGGAGAAGCTGGGTTACCCGAACACCAAGGCCCACTCCAAGGTCTTCCGCCGCGACACGTCGGTCTTCCCCGAGCGAAGCAAGAAGTTCGGCCTGGGCAGCACGACCGCCGCCGAAATGATCCGCCTCTGCGAGTCGCTGCAAAAAGGGGAACTGGTCAGCAAGGAAGCGAGCGAGGCGATGCTCAAACACTTGCGGGCCTGTGACGATAAGGACAAGTTTCCTCGATTCTTGCCCCCGGATACGAAGATCGCGTTCAAGACAGGGAGTGTCGACTCTTCGAAGACCGCGGCCGGGATCATCGAATGCGGCCAGGGGCCGGTCGCTGTCTGCGTCATGACCGACGAGAACGAGGACAAACGGTGGGTGGCTGACAATGCGGGGAACCGGCTTTGCGCCGAGGTGGCCCGCGTTGTCTTCGAGCACTTCAAGAAGGACAAAGAGGACGCCCCTGCATCGAAATGACCTGACGGGTGCGATAGGTTTGAGTACGGGACCCGTCGCACCCCACTTCCCTCGTTGCCGGGGTCAAATCGACGATTGAGAGATTCAATCAAGGGAGGCCCGATGGGATTCCTCGACACGTTGCGACGTGCTCTGACCGCCGCCCCCGCATCTCCGAGCGAGGAGTCGGCAATCCCTCGGGCGATTGGGCCGGGGGGGATCGTTGAGGAGTCGGGGGCGGACGCGGGCTCGACTGCTCCTCACGCCTCGGCGGGTCAATACGACCGTGCCCAGTGGCACAAGAAGCTCAAGCGGATTCTCGACGAGTTGCCCGCCTCAAAGCCGGAGTGGGACGTCTTGATGTACGAGGCCCGCGCCCTGGAGCTTGACCCCGAGTGGGTGGCCCAAGCTCAGCATGAGGAGTTTCTCCTCCTGGTCCGCCGCGTCGTTTCGGATCGGATCGTCACCGAGTCGGAGCACCGTAAGCTCGACCTCGCCCGCGAGTTGCTCGGGGTCTCCGAGGCCCAGGCAGAAGTGGCAGTTCACGCGATCGTGGCCGAGGCGGAGTCATTCTTTGGCAAGCCGGTTCGCGACGTTTGAGTTGTCGACGTCCGCCCGGATCACGTCGGGCAGAGCCTGCGGCTTGCCTTCCCGGTCGACGCACGCCAGGGTGGAATGCCCCTCGGCCAGGAGCATGCCGTCGCGGAAGACCTGGTACTGGTGAACGACCTTGACGTGAGTGACGCGCGATACTGTCGTCCGGATCGTCAGCAGGTCGTCGTAATAGGCTGGCTTCTTGAACTTGCAGCCGATCTCGACGACGACGAGCAGGTGCCCTGAGTCTTCGAGGTCGCGGTACGAGACGCCCCGCTCCCGGAGCAGTTCGGTCCGACCCATCTCGAAATAGACGATGTAGTTGGCGTGGTGCAACAGCCCCATCCGGTCGGTCTCGGCGTAGCGCACCCGGACCTGGGTCTCGTGGCTCTGGCTTCGGTTCTCCGACATGCTTCGATAACCTTTCCCTTGGGTGCGTTCGAGGGGAGGGACGCGCCCCTCCGAGGGCACCCCGCAGACTCAGTTCTGATCTAGGCTTCGGCCGGACGGGACGTCATTTGCGACTCACGGATCCCTCGTCGGCGAGTTGAGCCGTGGGGGGTTCCGTGGGGCCAGGCCGGGTGATGATGACCGGGGGGTAGGGGTCGTAGGGCCATTCTTCGCGGCTGGGGCTTTCCGGGCGGAACTCGTGCGCGATCCAGCGCCGAAACTGCTCGGGCGAGTGGACGAGCTTGCCGTTTCGAAGCCATTGCTCGTAGCGGTCGAGGTGCCGCTCCATCACGGCTCCATCTCCCGCCTTGATGTAAAGGTAGGTGAGCGAAAACTGGCGTCTCGCGTCGGCGAGCGACCCGCCCGGGCGAAGCAGTTCGGCGATCGCCGAGACCAGGCCCGTTCGTTCCGACCCCCACTGGCAGTGGATCAAGATGGGATAGGTGCACGTATCGAGGACGTTAATGATGGTCCGCGCCTGGTTTCGCGACAGCCACATGTCGGAAGCCATGGCGAGGTCGATCTGAGTCGCTCCGGCATTGAGCGTCGTTGCGCGTTCGGCGGGATACCAGGCCTGTTCGGGGTTGGCTCCGCGTAGGTTCAAGACGGTCTTGATCCGATGGTCACGCACGGTCCGGGCGAGGTTGGCCGCCGGCATTTGACCCGAGCGGAAGATTCGCTCGCTCTGAACCACGTCGAGGTTGTTCTTCCAGACCCGGACCCCCACGAACGTCGCCGCGAGAACGGCCGCTGCCAGGATTGGCCGGACGACCCACTTCCGAACTTGGCCCGCTCGCATGATCGACGTCTCTCCGTGATAGAGTCCCCGCGCTTTGGGCTGCGGCAAACGCCTCGATCAGCCGGCGGTCTTCGTGGTCGAGGCTGGGCCGGGCCCAGGGAAAACTCGCCACCTCGCGCCAGGCCTGGGAGGCCGTCCAGCCTTCGTGGCGGATCCGATAGGCGGCATGGACGAGGCTGGTGCGGTGATGGCCGGCCACGCAGTGGAAGAAGGCCGGCTGTCGCCTGGAGTCGGCCAGTAAGTCGGCCGCCTCGGCCATCTGTTCGAGTGTCGCTCGCGACCCGCGCATCGGCACGATGATCCAGTTGACCCCGGTCTCGCTCACTACCTTCGCCTGGGCGACGTACTTCGGGTCGTCGCGATTGATCGCGGTCAAGCTGACGATGGTTCGGATCCGTTCCCGCTCGATGACCCGTCGGAGTGGACCCGGGCGCTGCCAGGCTCCACGGACCAGCCGCCCCGGCTCGATCACCGCGACTCGCTTCTCCAGCAGGTCGTCACGGAAGAATGCAGTGCCCAACCCCAGCGTGGTCGGTACTCCGAGGAGCGTCAGGACAATCGCGCGACGGCGCTTCACTCGCAAAGGCTCCTTCCCTTTTTCCCTTGACGCGAACGGCAGGATCCCTCGGGAAACTCGCCGGACGTTAAGGTCGTCGGGATTGTAGCCCGCCCGACCTCCGTGACAACCCCAACCCCGGTGTGGCCCTCGCACGCGGTTGAGCCGTCCTCTCATCAGGGGTCTTCGGTCAGGGCTGCTTGGCTTTACAGTGGACACACTCCGTGTCCTTTACTGCCTCAGCCGAAGCTTTGACGACGTTAGTCTCGACCCCCTTGTCGTCGACGGGGAGCTTCTTGGCCTCGGCCAGGAGCTTGAGGGCCTTGCATCGAGTCATGTCGTTGGGGTCGATGTAGAACTGCGGCGTGGCCGATGCCAGGGCGGCGAATCCGTTGGCCCCTTGCGGCCCATCGGCCGTCTTTCGCTTGTAGATGATCCGGCTCTCGAGGATCGGGATCGAGTCTTTCTGCTCGACCGAACGGGTCTCGGCCAACTTTCCGAGCTTGATCATCTGGTCGAGTGCCTTGAAGCTTGGCTCGGTGGCGATCTCCGTCTTCCTGCCCGAGTCGAGCGACCGCTGCCCCTCGACCACCTCTTCGGAGCGAACGATCTCGTAGCCGTCGGGGAAGTGCCGGCTCATCAGCTCTTCCGCCTGCGCCTGGAAGTTCTTACGCCCGAACTTCGTGTTCTGAGGGATGCCGATCACGCCGAATTGGCCGTCCTGATAGACGTAACGCGCGTCGGGTTGCATGGCGCAGCCGGATGCCAGGCTGAGCAAGCCAACCAGAGCGATCGTGAGCCGGATCGACCGTTGCATTCCCGTTGACCTCATTCTCATCGCTCGATAAGACGACGATGAGCCCATGCCGTTTGGAGCGGACAACGCTCTGATCTGATCGCCGGCTAGGATGAAGGTCAAAAGAGGGGGAAATCACGGCGACTCGGGCGTTCACCGCCCAAGAATAGAAGTGATCGTGCACCTTGTAGGAGATTCGATCGCGACCGTCAAGCACAACTTGCCGGGGCAAAAGCTCAGGGGTGGCTCGTGAGGGATTCCAGGGTGGTGGTTCGGCCAATACCTTTGTATTCCCCTCTTTTCACACTGTCGCGGACCGGTTTGCGAAACGCTCGTTTTTTTAGGAGAGAACCTCGATCACGAAGCCGCCCGGGGCCAGGAAGTAGAAGGTCCAGGATCCATGAAATTTTTGAGGGGGATCCACCTCGAATCCATCGGCTTTCAGACGTTGGTTGATCTCGTTCACCCGCTCCGGGCTTTCCTGGATGAAGCCGATGTGGAATGTGTCGGGATATTTGACTTCGGCCCCCTGATTGAAGTTGCTCAGGGTGAGCACGATGCCGTTCTCGTCCCGCAAGAAGGCGATGTGGTCGTTCCCCGGCTTCCCTTCCGAATCGAGCCCAAAATACTTCTCGAGGAATTGCTTGGCCTTCTGGACGTCCGAGACGGCGAGGTTGAGGTGATTCAGAATCATTTGGAGAGCGCTCCACGAGGTTTGTGGTGCGGGGAGAGGTCCCGCCGCAGTCAATCGACGGGTTACGATATTTTAGGGGTGAGGACGGAGCAAGGGAACTCATGGCCGTCGTCGCGGGTCTTGCCCACCGACCTGGGGAGCGAGTGCGCTTCCCGGAAGGCCTCCTCACAATGAGCCCCGCCGGCCCTCTTTTTGAGTCATGGGGCCACGATTTTCGACCTACAGTTAGGTGGTCGCGAAAGCGGGTTCACGGAGGAACGATTGAGGGTTGGTACGCGTGAGGAGCGGATCCGTTCTATGACGGCGTATATCCGGTGCTCGTGTCCGAACTGCTTTCAGAATTTGAGCTTGCGTCTCGAATACGTCAATCGACGGGTCGTTTGCAACTACTGTAAACATCCGTTTCTAAGTCGGGCGAAGATCCGCGTGCCGGCTTCGGCGACTCCCGAATTGATTGCGGCCATTCATGCGACCAATCAGGCTCAGGGGTTCACGGGAAGCGACACGGAGCGAACCGACGAGTTGGCGGTATCATCGCCGATGGAATTCGGGGAGTCGGGGGGCCCGCCGCTGTTCGACCTTTCGGAGATGGGGGATGCGTCGGGTTCGGCGGCGTCCCGGGGGATCGAGCACGCCCACGCTCTCGCCGAGGCTGAGGCCCGTCATGCCCGCCAGCTCGAACGAGCGCAAGCGCTCTGGGGGAGCGAGCGTCAGGGCCTGGAAGAGGAGGTCGAGCGACTCGTCGCTCGGCACAGCCAACAGCTCGAGGCGCTCCGGGACGAGCGCGACGCCGCCCACCGGCGTGCGGAGGACCTGGTTCGGGAGCAGATGGAGTCGGCCCAACGCATCACGGAGGTCGTGGCCGAACGCGACGGGCTCTTGGTGGAGCGGGAGGCCATGGCCGCTGCGTGCGACCGCCTCACTGCTTGGCACAGCCAACAGCTCGAGGTGCTTCAGGGTGAGTGCGACGTCGCCCATCGTCGGGTGGAGGATTTGGTTCGGGAGCAGGTGGAGTCGGCCAGACGAGTCACGGAGGTCGAGGCCGAGCGCGACGGACTTTTGGCGGAGCAGCAGGCCACGGCCGCTGCAGGCGACCGCCTCGTTGCGCGGGTGGATGAGTTGGAGCGGTCGCTTGGCGAGGCTCAGGCCCGGCATGCCGATGAGTTGACTGCACGTCGTGAGGAGGAACGCCGGGCCTTGGCCCTAGCTTCCGATCGGCTCGCTCGCGAACGCGACAATTCCTCGGAACAGTTGCGTGACGTTCTGGGCCAGCTTGAGGATGCGCTGGCCCAACTGGACATCACACGCCGACAGGGCGAGGCGGAACGAGAGGCGATGCGCAAGGAGATCGAGGTGGCACGCAGTTCGGCCAGATCGATCGACGCGGGCCTTGAACTACTGAACCGGCAGGAGTTGGACCGCTACCAGGGCGAGGTCGAGCGGCTGGCCGGAGAGGTCAATCGGGCCTTGGATGCGAGGGATGCTGAATCCAGGCGATGCGGAGAACTCGCCGAACGACTGAAAGAGCGCGATGACGAGATCGTCCAGATTCGCCTCGCCCACGAAGCGGAGGCCCAGGCGCAGCAACTCGCTCTGGAAGAACTCCAACTAATGCTCAAATCCCGCCAGCGACCCAGCGCAAGCGTTGATCCCCCGACCGTTGAAGAGTCAGTCACGCTTGGTCCGGGAGAAGACGCTCTGCCCGTGGAGGCGGATCCAGGGGATCCTCCTGCCCCAGAAAAACCAGACGTAGCCGAGCCCCTCCTGAGCGTCGAGACCCCGACCGTCGTGGTGCCAAGGCCGAATCCGTCCAACTCTCCGGACGAACGGATCGCGGCCCTGCGGACCTACTTGAGAAACGTTCAAGATGCGGAGAGAGAACGCCTGAATAAGGGGCTTTTCCGGCGGCTGGCCCGGGCCTGGCGTCATTAGAGGAATGGGAGTCGATCGGGCGGCTCGGCGTCACAAGACGTGGCCATGGAGTGGGTGAGCGAGCCGTTCACGATTCAGGGGACGTCCACCCTGGCATCGCCGGACCGAACACACTCGAGGTCGGTCAGAGCATCGCATCCAGGAGGGAGCTCGGCCTCCTCGATCAGCATGTTCGGGATGTCATCCTTGATGGCGAACCGCGGTCCGCACCGGGTGCAGACCAGCGCGTCACCCTCGCGGCGCAGGGAGGATTTCTGGTCCATGGGACAAACCAATAAAGCAAGAAGATCTTCACTTACCATTGTGCTGACATCCTTCGGTCTGGATTCAGAAATAATAAGCTTCGGGTCCGGCTATTGTCCGGACCACCTTGTCGAGTATTATGGGATGCCCGCCCCTTCGCGTGAAGGCGAATCCTCGACCGACCCTCCCTGTGGTGGGTCTTTTGTCGAAAGTTCGCGCGGAGTTCTCTCTCCGCCCGGTCCGATCGGGAGCCGTCCTTGCCGCACGTGGAACTTCGTCGGGTGGTTGTCACAGGGCTGGGGGCGGTCAGCCCCAATGGGCACAATCGTGAGGCCTTTCGCCGCGCCCTTCGAAACGGGGTGAGCGGAGTTCACCTCATCGACGAGTTTGACACGTCGCGGCTCCGGAGCCGGGTGGCCGGCACGATTCGAGGGCTCGACCTGACCCGTGCCATGGAGGCCAGGCAGCTCCGCCGGGTCAGCCGGATGGTCCCTCTGGCCGTCCTCGCGGCGCGCGAGGCGCTCGATGATGCCGGTCTGCCTGCCGATCAACTCGATCTGGCGACCCGCCAGCAGATTGGCGTCTTGCTGGGGACCGGTGGGGGGGGCGCTGAGTTTATCGAGGCGATGTACGGCCTCTATTTTTCCGGGCGGGCCGAGCGGGCGACCGCCTTCGCCCTCCCGTCGGGCACGCACGGCAATAGTTCCTCCGAACTCTCGATCCAGCTCGGTCTGCGCGGGCCGTCGCACGTCTTTTCCACTGGATGCACCTCGAGCACGGACGCCCTCGGTTATGCGTTTCGGCGGATCCGGTACGGGGAATCCCCTTTGGTGCTGACCGGTGGGGCCGACGCCCCGATTGCGCCTGGGATTATGACCGGGTTCGACCTGATGAAGATTACGGCCTCGGGCTGGGATGACGAACCGGAGCGGGCGAGCCGGCCGTTCAACCGCGATCGCAACGGGTTCGTCCTGGGCGAGGGGGCCTGGATGCTCGTCCTGGAAGAGCGGGAGCATGCACTGGCCAGGGGAATGCGGATCTATGGTGAGGTGCTCGGCTATGCCAGCACCTGCGACGCCTGGCATCGCGTGGCGCTTTCGGTCGACCTGGATGAACCGGTGCGTGCGATCGAACTGGCCCTCCAGGATGCGGGATTGCGGCCCGAACAGCTCGACTATGTGAACCTGCACGGCACCGGGACCGAACTGAACGATCGGGTGGAGACGGCCGCAATGAAGCGGGCCCTCGGTGCGGCGGCGATGACCATCCCGATGTCATCGACCAAGAGCATGATCGGCCACCCGCAAGGAGCCTGCGGTGCGGCTGGGTTAGTGGCCACCCTGCTGGCGCTCGACTCGGGTTTTTTGCCCCCGACCATCAACTACGAAGTGCCGGATCCGGCCTGTGATCTCGACTACATCCCCAACGTCGCCCGTGAAACCGAGGCGCAATACGCCCTGTGCAACTGCATGGGATTCGGCTCGAAGAACTCTGCCCTCGTTATTGGACGCGGCTCGGATTGAAGACACCCGTCTTCCGGTTTTCAAACGGCCTTCGAAAGACAAGAAGGGAGCGATCCGCTCGCTCCCCGCTTGCCTTTCAGGCGAGTGAACCGCCGGGCTACTACTCGTAGCGGAGGGCCTCGATCGGGTTGAGGCGCGAGGCTTTCCAGGCCGGATAGTAGCCGAAGATGATGCCGACGGTGACCGAGACGGAGACGGAGCCGATCACGGCCAAGAGCGACGGCTCGGTGGGCCACTGGGCCAGGACCCGGATCAGGAACGAGCCGGTTCGGCCGGCCAGGATGCCGACGGTTCCGCCCAAAACGCAGAGGACGACGGCTTCGACCAGGAACTGGCGGAGGATGTCGCGGGGGGCGGCTCCGACCGCCATCCGCAGGCCGATCTCTTTGAACCGCTCGGTTACTGAGACGAGCATGATGTTCATGATGCCCACGCCGCCGACGGCCAGCGAGGTCAGGGCTGCGCAGACGAGCAGGCCGGCGACGAGGTTGACCGTCGCCTGCACGGCGCGGATGACTTCGGTGAAGTCACGGACGTCGAAGTCGTCCTCCATGCCGGGCCCGATCTGGTGCCGCTCTCGGATCAACTCAGTGATCTGCGCCATCGCGGCCGGGATCTCCTCGGTCGATTGGGCGCGGACGAGGATCGAGTCGACGTTGGCGAACCGCTCGAGTTTGGGCGTGGCCGCCTTCTGGCTCTCCGACTGCGCCGGGTAGAGGCTGGCCTGCGAACGTGGATAACGTCGAGTCAGGAGGCTGAACTGGTTGACGAGATCGCTCCCTCCCGGGGCGCTCGCCTGGGGCATGACGTTGGGCGAGGACGCCGCGCTGACGCGGAACTTGATCGTCGTCCAGGGGGCGAGCAGGATGTCGTCCTGATCGACCCCAATGATGTTCGTCCCCTTACGACTCAATACGCCGATTACCCTGAGGGGGACGTCGTTGACGAAGACTTCCTTGCCCAACGGAGACTCGCCCGAGAACAGCTCGTCGACGAGCGTTTGGCCGAGCACGCAGACCATCGAGACGTCGCGGACGTCGTCGGTGGTGAACGCCTCTCCTTCGGCGAGTCGTTCCCACTCGCGGACGCGGAGAAATCCCGGTGTGGTTCCGTAGATGTAGATCGGAACCCAGTTCCGGTTGCCGTTGACCACCTGCCGCCTGGCGACGACGATCGGGGCGAGGCTGTCGACGGCCGGGCACTCGTTGGTGATCGCCTCGGCATCCTCGGGGGTGAGGGTCTTGATCGTGCCGCTCCCCAGGCTGACTCCATTGTTCGAGGCCGCCCCCGCCTGGACCAGCAGGCTATTGGCTCCCGTCGTCACGAGCACTTGCTTGATCGCCGTCGATGACCCCTTGCCGATCTCGGCGATCGAGATCAAGGACCCGACGCCGATGATGATGCCGAGCGTCGTCAGCACCGACCGCATCACGTTGCGGCGGAGTGAGCGCAAGGCCATCTCGGTCGTCCGGCGAAAGAAGCGGACCTCGCTGAGGATCCCCGGTTTCTTCTTCCGGGTGGCCGTGGCTTCGCCAACGCCGAGGTTGGGGGAGGGAGCAGGGACTGACCCGGAGTCGAACGCCGGCCGGGGGTCGTCGACGATGTTGCCGTCGCGCATGTGGATGATCCGGTCGGCGTGTTCGGCGACGCCCGGGTCGTGGGTGACGAGGACGATGGTCAGCCCGTCCTCCTCATTGAGCTCGCGGAAGATGTCGAGGATTTCCTGACCTGTCTTTGAGTCGAGGTTTCCCGTCGGCTCGTCGGCGATCAGGATCGTGCAGCGGTTGACCAGCGAGCGCGCGATGGCGACGCGCTGTTGTTCGCCGCCCGAGAGCTGCGCCGGCTCGTGGTCGAGGCGGCTTCCCAGGCCGACCCGTTCCAAGAGGGCAGTGGCTCGCTCGCGGCATTCTCGATCGGAGAGTCCACTCGCCGAGTAGGCCAGCGGCATCATCACGTTCTCGAGCGCGGTAAGGCGGGGGAGCAGGTTGAAGTTCTGGAAGACGAAGCCGATCTTCTCGTTGCGGAGCTGCGCCCGCTCTTTTTCCGAGAGGCTCGAGACTTCGATGCCGTCGAGCCAGTAACGGCCGGAGGTGGGCTGGTCGAGCGAGCCCAGGAGGTTGACGAGGGTCGTCTTGCCCGAGCCCGAGGAGCCCATCAGAGCGACCATGTCGCCGCGTTCGATCGTCAGCGACAGTCCTTTGAGGACCGGAACGCTAACCTTGCCACGGCTGTATGTCTTGCGGATATTCTCGAGCTTCAGCGACGTCACGTCAGGCACCTCAAGGGTCGATGAAGGGAGGCTTGCACCTGCCTGTCATCCCTTTTTTTTCGTTCTTTTATTTCTTGGCCTTGTTGTTCTTGAGCTGCGGCAGGAAGGGGGTGGCCCCATCTTGCGGGTCATTCTGCTGGTTCTGGCCGATGACGATCTCGGCCCCTTCGTCGAGGTCTCCGCCGCTGATCTCGGTCTGGATACCGTCGGTCAGACCGATCTCGACCGAGACCGGGCGGACGAATTCGTTGTGCTTCACCCAGAGCGTGCCGCGTTCGGGGGAGGATGACTCCCCTTTGGGGGCGTGCCCGCTCCCCTTCGGGGCGATGGCGCTCTGGCGGAGCAAGGTGGCGAACAGCTCGCGCGACTCAGGGACGACGTTCTGAATCTTGGGCTGCCAGCGCAACGAGGCGTTGGGGACGAGCATGACGTGCTTCCGCTCCTCGACCTCGAACTGAACGCGGGCCGTGAGGTAGGGGAGGAGCTTGCCGCTCGTATTGTCGACGTCGACCACCACGGTGTAGGTCACCACGCTTTGCGACATGCTCGCGTTCAACCTGATCTGCGAGACCTTGCCCCGAAATGAATCACGCGGGAAGGCGCCGACGGTGAACCGTACGCCTTGGCCGACGTGGATGGCGCCGACGTCGGTCTCGTTGACCGAGGCCCAGATCTCCATCTGGCTCAGGTCCTTGGCGATCAGGAAGAGGCTGGGCGCGTTCAGGCTGGCGATGACGGTCTGGCCGATGTTGACCCGGCGGTCGAGGATCACCCCCTTGACCGGCGAGCTGATCGTCGTGTAGCCGAGGTTGACGTTCGCCTCTTCGAGGTTGGCCTTCGAGATTTCGACGGAGCTCTTGGTCAGCGAGACGTTGGCCTTGGCGGCCTCGTACTCGGTGAGGGCCGTGTCATACTCCTGGCTCGAGATGCTCCGCCTGGCGAACAGGTTCTTGACCCGTTCGAGGTCGCGGTCGGCTTGCCGCAGTTTGACTTCCGCTTGTTCCACGTCGGCCTTCGCGCGATCGAGGCTGGCGCTCGCCTGGTTGGTCCGGGCCTTGAGGAGTGAGTCGTTGAGCCGGGCGAGGACCGTGCCTTGCTCGACCGGCGTTCCATAGCTGATCGACTTGGACGAGTCGCGCGGGTCCGGGCCGAAGCTCTGGATCTCGCCGGCAATCTGGGCGCCGACGTCGACCACTTCTTGCGGCTCGAGGGTTCCGGTCGCGTTGATCGTGGCCAGCAGGTCGCCGCGCCGAACCAGGATGGTTCGGAAGGTGACGTGTTGCGCGTTCAGCTCGGTCCAGTACCAGAGGCCGGCCGCGCCACCGCCCCAGATCAGGATGAGGATCAAAAGGAGTTTTTTCATAGGAAGCTCGTTGAAGCGTTAACCTTCATAAAGGTCTGGTGTCTTGCTGGTGTCCGATGAGGGTAAGATCTCTGGATCCCTTTGGCCAAGAGAAAAACGCTTGTTGCTCGCTCAGGCCCGGTCATCGCCTGGTTTGCCCCGGCGCCACGTCGAGCTCTCCCGCCGAGATCCGCCCTGAGTCGAGATGGATCACCCGATCCGCTACGTGAAAGTAATCTTCGTCGTGGCTGATGACGATCAGGGTCTTCCCACGGGCTCGCCATTCGGGAAGGATTTCGAGATAGAACGTCTTCTTGAAATGAGGGTCCTGGTGCGACGCCCATTCGTCGAGGATGCAGATCGGACGATTCTCGAGGAGGGCCCCCAGGAGTGCCAACCGCTTGCGCTGGCCTTGCGAGAGGTCGGTAGTCGAGAAGGTCCCCCGCTCGACGCGAACGTGCTCGTCCATTTCGAGTCGGGCCAGTTCCCGCGCGGCCCGGTCGTCGAGGTCGTCGGGTGCGAGGCCCAGGAGTGTCTTGAACAGGTGGCCGTCGGCGAAGACGGCCGTGAAGAGCTGGCGGTAGTCCTCGAGGTCGTCGGCGTTGACGGTTCGGCCGTCGACTCGAATCGTCCCTTCCTCGCTTGCATAGAGACCTGAGATCAGCTTGACCAGGGTCGTCTTGCCGCTGCCGTTGCCGCCGACCAAGAAAACGATCTCCTCGGGGCGAAGCGTGAGGTCGATCGGCCCGAGGGCGAAACCTTCGGGGTCGTTCGCGTGTCGGTAGATATGTTTGACGCCCGAGAGCTCGATGGCCGAGCGGAACTCGACCCGGTTGGATCGCGTGGGAGCGCTGGCGTCATCTGGGGAGTCGCAGGTCTGAATCGACGGGTCGAGCGCCTGGATCCGCCGCAACGAGATTCCAGCCCGTCCCAGGATCGGCACCCAGGCCAGCACGACGTCGAGCGGCGACATGATGAAGAGGACGACCAGCGTCGCTCCGGCGAGCGCTTGCCGGCCGACGTCGACGACGCTCGGGAGCACGAAGAGGACGAACCCGATGAACCCGAAGAAGGCAAGCTGGCCCCAACTCGCCGCCAAGGCATAGAAGGTGAGGCCGGCTGAGTTGCGGTCACGGACCGTCGCCGTTGAGGCGCGAAGGCAGTCATCCAGGAACGACTCGCGCCGGGCGCGGTGGAGTTTCAGTTCGCGGAACCCGTCGATCAAGGAGCGGAAGTGGCCGACCAGGACGTCTTGCTCGGTCCGGGCCCGGGTGAGCTGTCGCACGCCGTTGCTCATCAGGTACGTATTCACGGCGATTGCTGGGACCGTGAACAAGAGCCCGCAAACGAGCACCGGAGGGGAGAGCCAGCCGACATAGACGAGGCAGGCGAGCACGATCGGCAGGTTGATGCCGAGCAGCGGGACCCCCGCCAGACCGTTGGCGACAGTGAGCACGTCCTCGGTCAGGACCGCCACCAAGGCTCCGGAGTCGAGCTCCTCGAACCGCCGGAGCGGGGCGGAGAGAATCTTCCGGCAGATGTGCAGACAAAGCTTGAAGACCGTTTCCTGCCCGATCCGGACCATCGACGCCTGGGCGATCACCCGCGCCAGGGCGGCCACCAGGCAGAGCCCGGCGAAGGCCAAGCCCAGCCTCGACGGCGAGGCTGAGGTCCGGCCCAGTTCCGCGTGGATCAAGGCGATCAGCCCAACCCCGCTCAAACCACTGACGAGACCCGCCGCCAGCGAGAGCGCGATGACGCCTTTGGACGCACGCAGCAAAAATAAGAGAAGGTTCATGACAGGACGCTTTCTTCAGTCTCGCCGATCGGGGGGGCTGTCTCGTTTCCGCCTTGGTTGCATTTCCCTGGGACTGCGGGCGACTCGTTTCCGCCTCGGTTTCATTTCCCTGGGACCGCGGGCGACCCGCCCGCATTTTTTTTGTTTTGTCGTGTGGGCACGGCCCACCACGCCTGTTTATGTTTTTGGCAAGAATTATGGCGATTGAGAGTCAGGAAAGTTACGCAGGCATTTTGCCGCCCCGGTGGGGTGACCGTCGGAATCGGCCCTAGGCGTTCTACGGTCGCCCCTTCGGGGCTGCAAAAAAAAACGGATTCGAGGGTCATCTTTTTCCCAGGGGCTTGCGCCCTTGTCCTTACCAAGAACGTTTGCGCAGTAATGCTACTCCAAGCGAAGGTCCAGCTCAGCCCCCTGAACCATCGCTTGGAGCTTCATCCATCCCCTCCAGATCGTTTGCCATCCCGGCTCACCGTCCCCCTTCCGTCCCAGGAATCCCCCGAGTTTCGCCAACTCCCGAAAAAACTGATACGTTCCCCATGGCAACGCCTCAGTCGTTCGCCGAAACGCGCGGAGCACGGCCACATATTTTGGCGGGGCGGCTTCGATCGCCGGCCGTTCCGGTTCCGATCGGGCGATCCCTTTCAACTGCAAGAGCCGTACCGCCACCACTGACAGCAGACCCGTCAGCGCCTCCAGCCGATGGCTCGCCTTGAGTTGATGATCGGCTGCACTGCAACCCGATTTCAACGCTTTGTGCCATTCTTCGATCAGCCATCTCTTTTCATAATAGGAAATGATCCGCAACGCATCCTCCAGGCAGGCCACTTCCAGAGAAGTGTACAGCACCCATTCGATCGGTTCTTTGACCGAGGCGGGCGGATCGACCTCACGCACACACACCACGTATTGCGCGATCGGTTGCGGATCGAGACCCTTCAGCGAGTCCGCGGGCTGCCGCGGTACGAGCATCGTCGCCCGCACGAACGTGACGGTGAGCTTGGCGGTTCGCGCCGGCAATCCGGGACGAGACCGCAGCTTGAGCGTGAAGCAACCCGCTTGCGGTACCGATTCGAGTTCCTCCTGCAACGGGCGTTCGAGACCATCGGCACCCTGGACGCGTCGGTGCAGGCTCTTGACCCGTCCGACCCAATCGACGCCCTGACGCTGGGCGCGGCAATAGACCTCGAAATCGTCGGATCCACGGTCCATGACGTGAACCCAGCGTGTGTTTTGGGGCGGGGAACCGATCAGTTCGATGAGTTTTCCCCAGACCTCCGACTCGCGATCGCGTTTGCGGCGTTGCGTCCGACTCTCCCCCTTGGGAACCGGTTTGCGATGAAAGAGAATTTGGCCTGCGAGGCCGTAGACGACCTCGTCCTTGTGGGAGACCATCAATCCGGAGTGGATCATGAAGCCCTGACCCGTGCCCGTACCAACGGGTCCCACGCCTTGAATCTGTCGGGTGCATCCGAAATCAATCTCGGTGGTGTCGTCAAGGATCAGGGCCATCTCGGGGCTGGTTTCCCGGATCGAACGCCAATGCGGCTCGGCAATCGCCCGGAAGTTGACGGCCGAGGAGTCGAGCAGGCGATAAGCGGCCCTGAGGTCGTCCCAATTGCCCGTCGCTTTCGGAAGACTGGCCGAGGAATCCACGGCGATTTGCGTGGCGAGTCGGATCAGCCGCGTTTCTCGGCGTTTGTCGCCCAGATCGGCACCGGCGAAATTGGCTTGGGCCCAAGCCTCAGGGTCGGTCAGTGTGGGACTCATGATGAGCATCCGAGCAAGCCAGGGTACCTTGCCCCGGGCCGTCAGACCGACGGGTGGGTCAAGAGAAGCATTGACTATGCCAGATTGCCCGAAAAAAGCAGGGGGAAACTCTGGATTCTGTACGAATGTTCTTGGTAAGGATAAGGGCTTGCGCCCCTGGCTATGAACGGTCGCCCCTTCGGGGCTGCAAAAAACGGATTCGAGGATCATTTTGATCCCAGGGGTTTGCGCCCCTGGTTACGAGTGGTTGCCCCTTTGGGGCTGCAAGGAACACGGTCATTGCGAAGAACTTAAAGAGGATTGGCTGCTCACATACGCTCTCAGGTTTTCACAGTCATCTCCGCCTCGACGATCTTGGCCAGAGCCTCGACGGTCGGGGATTTGAGCAATGAGTAGTGATCGCCTGGAAGGACGTGAGTGGTGACTCCTCCCGTCGCCAGCGCACCCCATCCCATGGTTGCGTCGAACAGCCCGTCGGCCGCGTGCCCTTGGGCGCGGATCAGGATCGGCCGGCCCGCGAACGGTTCGGGCGAGTAGCCTGCCAGGGCGAGGAAGTTCGCCTTGAATACGGCTTGCAGACGCTCCAACCGCTCCTGGCCGAACTCGGCCGCGAGCCGCTCGCCGGCCTGGGCACCACGGGTGACGAGGTCGCCCCAATCTTCGCCCGGTCCGGCGTCCTCAGACGCTCCCGAGGCGCGGGTCAGGTCCATGAGGAAGGCGGCGTCGATCTGGTCGTCGCTGATGGGACCGATACTTCCCAAGACGCCGGCGATTGCTTGACTGTCGATCAGGACGAGCGTGGCGATGGGTTCGCCCTGGGCTTGGAGTTGCCGGGCCATCTCGAAGGCGACGACGCCCCCCAGCGACCAGCCGCCGAGGTGGTACGGCCCCTCGGGCTGAACTTCCCGGATCGCCGCGATATAGCGGGCGGCCATCAGGTCCAGCCGGGTCTCGGCGGTCTGCTCTCCCTCGAGCCCGGCCGCTTGAAGACCATAGAAGGGGCGATCGGATCCGAGGTGTCGGGCCAGCTCGTGGTAGCAAAGCACGTTGCCGCCGATCGGGTGGACGCAGAAGAAGGGCAGGCTATTCCCCGAGGAACGAATCGGGACCAGCGGCGACCACGCTTGCGGCTGCTCGTGATTTCCGGCTCGCAAGGTGGCGGCGAGATCCTCGATCGTCGCTCCCAGGAAGAGGGTCGAGAGCGAGAGCTTGCGGCCGAACCGCTCCTCGATCCGGGCCGTCAAGCGGACCGCCAGGAGCGAGTGGCCCCCCAGGTCGAAGAAGTCGTCGGTCACGCCCACGGGGTGAACATTTAAGAGGTCTTCCCAGATCTGGACAAGGTCCCGTTCGACGTCGTCACGGGGGGCGACGACCGCTCCGGCCCGCGCGGTGCTCGCCCCTTCGATCGGCGGCAGGGCGTTGCGGTCCACCTTGCCCGAGGAGGTCTGCGGAAGCGCGTCGAGCACGACAAACGTGGACGGGATCATTGGCCGGGGCAAAACTTCGAGAAGGTCTCGACGGAGGGTCTCGGGGGCAATCGTGTGCCCAAGGGGGGGGACGACGTAGGCGACGAGCGACTTGTCCTTGGCGACGGCCGCCACCGCCTCGCGGATGTCGGGGTGCTGGACCAGGGCCGCCTCGACCTCCGCCAGCTCGATCCGGAATCCGCGGACCTTGACCTGATGGTCGATCCGCCCCAGCAGTTCGAGGTGGCCGTCGGGGAGCCAGCGGGCGAGGTCTCCCGTCTTATAGAGCCGCTCGCCCGGACCCTCGGCGAACGGGTTCGGGACGAACGCAGAGGCCGTCAGGGCAGGGCGGCGGTGATAGCCACGCGCAAGCCCCAGGCCTCCCACATGCAGCTCACCGGGGACGCCGACGGGCACCGGCTGCAAGTTGCGGTCGAGCACGAAGACGCGGCTGTTGCTCAAAGGCCGGCCGATCGGCACGGGCCGGTTCGCGGGCCGATCGGCCAGGGATCCTTCGAAGAAGGTGCTGTCGATGGTCGCTTCGGTCAGGCCGTACGAATTGACGATGCGAGTCGCCGGACCCGCCAGGCGGCGAAGGCGTTCATATTCGCCTGCGTGCCAGAGGTCGGAGCCGACGACGAGGAGTTGCAAGAAGTCGAGCGACTTGCCGGACACCTCCAGGTACGGGAGCAGGTTTTCGATCACCGTCGGGACGAATTCAGCGCAAGTCACGCGCTCCCGGACCATCAATTCGTAAAGGGCGGGCGGGTCGAGCAGGGTCTCTCGCGGACAAAAGACCAGCGTTCCCCCCGAGCCGAGGGCGCGGACCCAGTCGCCCGTAAACACGTCGAAGGCGAAGTTGGCCATCTGAAGGTGGCGGGTGCCGGGCGCATCCAGGCGGTACGCGTCCTTCCAGGAATGGAAGGCGCTCGAGAGGCTGGCGTGGCTAACCCCAACCCCCTTGGGCTGGCCGAGGCTCCCCGAGGTTGAGATGATATAGGCGAGGTTCGCGGGCCTCGCGGTCGATGGCACTCGATCGCTGGGTTGATCGGCGATGATCTTTTGATCGGTGTCGAGGTCGACGATCAGGGCATTGACTGAAGGCAGGTTGGCCCGGAGTGTCGCGTCGGTCACGAGGATCCGGACCTGGGCATCATCCAGGATCGACGCGAGCCGCTGTTTCGGTAGGGTCGGATCGAGCGGGAGATAAGCGCCGCCGGCCTTGAGCACGCCGAGCAGGCTCACGACTTTTGCGAACGGATCCGCAACGGCGATGGCGACCGGATGCTCAGGTTCAGCCCCCAGCGCTCGGAGGTGGCGGGCCAGTTGGTTGGCCCGGCGTTCAAGTGCGCCGTAGCTGAGCTGGGCATCGCCCGAGACCAGGGCGACGGCCTCGGGAGCGTGCTCGGCTTGCTCCTCGAACCGTTGGTGGATGCAGGGAGTTTTCTCGGTCGGCGCTGGCCCGATGCTGGCGCGGCTCGCTTCGCCGACCAGGTGCAGGTGTTCGGACTCGGTGAGAATCGGTAGGCGGGAAAGCCGTTGCTCGGGGTCGGTGGCGATCGCTTCCAGCAAGACCTGGAAGTGGTCGAGCATCCGCGCGATCGTCGCCTCGTCGAAGAGCTCGGTGTTGTACTCGATGCCTCCGGCCAGGCCTTGCCCACTCTCTTCCAGGGCGAGTGTGAGGTCGAACTTGGCCGTTCCGTTCCCCGCGCCGACGAATAGGGGCTCGAGCGTCAAATCCCCCCGCGCGATGTCGGGCATCGGGGCATTTTGAAGCACGAACATCACCTGGAACAAGGGGGTTCGGCTCAGATCGCGGGGGGGCTGGATGACCTCGATCAGCTTGTCGAGCGAGAGATCCTGGTGCTCATAGGCCTCGAGTGCCACCTGGCGAACTCGACCCAGGAGCTCGCGGAAGCTGGGGTCGCCCGCGAGGTCGGCGCGGAGTGCCAGCATGTTGACGAAGAAGCCGATCAACCCTTCGATCTCCGCGCGGTTGCGGTTGGCGATCGGCGTGCCGACGGCGAAGTCGTCCTGCCCCGAGTACCGGTGCAAGAGCGTCTGGAAGGCCGCGAGCAAGACCATGAACGTCGTTGCCCCTTCGCGGCGGCCAAGGGCTTCGAGTCTTGTCGTCAGGTCGGGTGAGATTGCGAATACCCGGTTCGCACCCCGCGCGGCCCGAACGGCCGGTCGGGGCCGGTCGGTGGGTAGCTCCAGGGGGGAGACACCCGCGAGCTGCTTCGTCCAGTAACCGATCAGGTCCTCAAGGACGTCCCCTTGCAGCCAGTTCCGCTGCCAGGTGGCGAAGTCGGCGTACTGGATCGGCAACTCGGGCAATGGGGATGGCAAGCCGGCGCGGTTTGCTTCGTACAAGGCCGTCAGTTCACGCACCGCGACGCCGAATGACCATCCGTCTGTGACGATATGATGCATCGTCAACAAGAGGACATGATCGTGGTCGCCCAGACGGAGGAGGACGGCTCGCACGAGCGGTCCTTGGGCAAGGTCGAACGGCCGGCGCGCTTCTTCATGAGCGAGCCGCTCGGCCTCGGCTTCACGACGTTGCTCGGGCCAGTCACACAGGTCTTCCACGGCGAGCCGGAGCTCCCGCGCGGGGGCGATGACCTGGATCGGGCTCCCGTCGCTCATGGCGAACGTGGTCCGCAAGGCATCGTGTCGGCGAACGATCTCGTTGAAAGCGTGGTCGAGCGCCTCGACGTCGAGTGGTCCCTTGAGCCGCGCGGCTCCGTTGATATTGAACGTCGGCCGCCCCGGCGCGAGTCGGTCGAGAAACCAGAGCGACTGCTGCGCCAGCGATGCCGGAGCCGATCCGCTTCGCGGTCCCGCGACGATCGGAGGCGCGATGGTTCTTGCGGCTCCTTTTCCTTGGCGGAGACTATCGAGGCGTTGGGCGAGTGCGGCGACGGTAGTCGCCTCGAAGAGGGTTCGGAGGGGGATGTCGGTGTCGAAGGCGTCGCGGAGTCGGGAGACGACCTGGGTGGCGAGGAGCGAGTGGCCGCCGAGCTCAAAGAAGTTGTCGTGGATGCTGACCCGCTCTCGCTTGAGGATTTGCTCCCAAGCTTGCGCGACGAGGGCCTCGGCCTGGTTGCGGGGCGCCTCGTAGGGGACCCCGGAGGCGATGAGCTGTGTGTCGGGATTGGGGAGCGCATTACGGTCGACCTTGCCGTTGGGAGTGAGCGGCAAGGCGTCGAGCAGGACGAATGCGGAGGGGATCATCGGCTCGGGGAGGGCGTTCTTGAGCCAGCGGCGGAGTTCGGCGGTCGTCGTTTGAGCGTCGTCGTCGGTGACGAGATAGGCGACGAGTTGGGCATTCCCTTGAGCGTCGGGTCGTGCGACGGCGACGGCGGCCTGGACGTGGGGATGGGCATTGAGGGCATCTTCGACTTCGCCGAGCTCGATGCGGTGTCCGCGGATCTTGACCTGATGATCGATCCGCCCGAGGCATTCGAGGGTGCCGTCGGTGCGCCAACGGGCGAGGTCGCCGGTGCGGTAGATCCGAGCGCCCGGCTTTCCGAAGGGGTCGGGGAGGAACCGTTCGGCGGTGAGTGCGGGTCGGTTGAGATAGCCTCGTGCCACGCCGTCGCCACCGATGTAGAGCTCGCCGGCCACGCCGATGGGGAGTGGTTGCAGTCTGGCGTCGAGGATGTAGATCTGTGTATTGGCGATGGGTCGTCCGATGGAGACGGATCCGTTTCCGGTTTCGACCTTGGCGGCTGCGGACCAGACGGTGGTTTCGGTCGGTCCGTAGAGGTTCCAGAGCGTGTCGGCCTTGGGGATGAGCCTCTCGGCGAGTTCCCGCGTCATGGCCTCGCCGCCGCAGAGGATGGCCAGTCCCGGTTTTCCTTGCCATCCTGAGTCGAGGAGGAGCCTCCAGGTAGCGGGAGTGGCCTGGAGGAATCGTGCGTCGTTGTCGTGAAGTCGCTTGGCGAGTCGTTGTCCGTCGCCGGCTTCGTCGCGTGAAGCGAGTTGGATGCGAGCACCGACGATGAGCGGTACGAAGAGTTCGAGGACGGCGATGTCGAAGGAGAGGGTGGTGACGGCGAGGAGCGAGTCGCCGGCCTCGAGTCCGAGGAGAGCCCGCATGGCGAGGATGAAGTTTGTGAGGGCGTCATGTGGGATCATGACGCCCTTGGGCTTTCCAGTGGAGCCCGAGGTGTAGATGACGTAGGCGAGGCTTGCGGAGTGGGTCGTGACGTCGGGCGGGTGAGTCCCGTCTTGACGTTCGATCGCTTGGCGGTCGTCGTCGAGGAGGACGACCGGTGCCCCGGTGTCCGGTAGCAGTTTCTTGAGGCTTTGCTGTGTGAGGAGAATTGCGGCTCCAGAGTCGCGGAGCATGAACTCGAGCCGGTCGCGTGGATACTCGGGGTCGAGCGGGAGGTAGGCCGCGCCCGCTTTGAGGACGGCGAGGAGCGCGACGAGCATGTCGGGTGAGCGGTCGGTGCAGAGCGCGACGAGGGTGTTGGGTCCAGCGCTCAGCGATCGGAGTCGGTGCGCGAGCTGGTTGGCGTCGTGGTCGAGCTGGGCGTAGGTGAGCGATCGGCCGTCGGCGTCAACGACGGCCGTGGCGTCGGGCGCGCGGCTCGCCTGAGCTTCGAACAAGCGATGGGCTGATGGCTCCCCCCGGAGCATTCCGTTGGCCTTCTCACGGAGCAGACGCGTCAACAACGCACGTTTCTGCTCTGGAGTCAGGTTGGCGGTCTTTTTAAGAATATGACTCATCACTGACCTTTGCAGAGATTGACTGACCGTCCCGGTCCACAGGGGGGGGCTGTGGAATGGGACCGTTAGCTCGCTTCGCCAAAGAACAAGAGGTCGGTAACCCTAACGTGGTGTTCCTTAGGAAATTGGACGGGGCGGCCTGAAGTGACCGTCTGGAGTCAGCCCTAGGCTATGTATGGTGATCTCTTTGAGGATTATGGAATTAAGTATTGTCATGATTTGTTCTGTGCGTGGTTAGTGTAATCATTGTGTTATGAAGCGATCGTCAGCTTTCGTCGTCGACCAGCAGACTTTGGAGCAAGGATTCCACCTCGTCGTCAGAGAGGCCGTCGAGGTCATGTCCGTGATCGAGTATGCCGTTCCCGTGGTGGATTGGCTGAGGTTGTACAAGGGGGGGCAGCGATGACGGCGACGGGGCTTTCTCCCGTTCGGCATTCCACTCGACGAGGACGCGTTGGCGTTCGTCGTCGGTCAGGAGCGGCAGGTCGGCCAGGGGGATCTCGGGGTTAGCGACGATCCCTTCGAGCAGGGTTCGGAACCAGCCGAGCATCCGGTCGACGGTGGTGCTCTCGAACAGGTCGGTGGCGTACTCGAGGGCGGCGTGGAGGCCCTGATCGGTCTCGGTCAGCTTGAGTGTGAGGTCGAACTTGGCGGTGGCGGTTGCCGGTTCGAGAACGGTCATCGTCAGCCCGGCGGTTGCGAGTGGCGGCAACGGTGCGTTCTGGAGGATGAGCATGGCCTGGAACAAGGGGGACCGGCTGGGGTCGCGTTCTGCACTCACCGCCTCGACGATTTGCTCGAAGGGGAGGTCCTGATGCGCGAAGGCGTCGAGGACGACTGGCTTGGTCTGTCGGAGGAGTTGCCGGAAGCTCAACTCTCCTGAGAGTTCCGCGCGGAGGACCAGGGTATTGAGGAAGAAGCCGATGAGCCCCTCGGTCTCGGAGCGGGTCCGTCCTGCGACAGGCGATCCGATGGTGATGTCGTTCTGTCCGGAGACGCGATGGAGGAGGGTCTGGAAGGCGGCGACCAAGGTCATGAAGAGGGTGGCGCCTTCCTGTCGCGCGATCTTGCGGAGATCGTCGACCAAGGGCAGCGCGAGGGTCGTGGATCGTTCGCCCCCTTGATGAGTCAAGGCGGGGGGGCGCGGTCGGTCGGTGGGGATTTCGAGCGGGGTCACGCCGGCAAGCTGCTGGGTCCAGTAGGCAAGCTGATCGTTGAGGTTTTGACCTTGGAGCCATTGACGCTGCCAGAGGGCATAGTCGGCGTACTGGATCGGGAGCGGGGGTAAAGGCGAAGGACGTCCCTGGGCGAACGCGTCGTAGAGTGCTCCGGCCTCGCGAACGAGGACACCGAGCGACCAGCCGTCAGCGATGACGTGGTGCAAGGTGAGCAGGAGGATGTGCTGGCCTTGGTCGAGAGAGAGCAAGGCCGCATGAATCAAAGGTCCGTGTGCGAGGTCGAAGGGTCTTCGTGCCTCGACTTCCATTCGGTTCGCGACCTCGGCCTGGCGGCGGTCGAGCGGCCAGGTGGAGAGGTCGGTCGTGGGCAGGGCGACGGTCAGATCCGGAGCGAAGACCGGGATCGGCCGTCCGTCCTTGGCGAGGAAGTGGGTCCGGAGCGATTCGTGGCGGCGGACGACCTCGTCGAGTGCGCTTTGGAGGGCGATCGAGTCGAGCGGCCCGTCGATCTGGATGGCGAGCGGGATGTTGTAGAGCGGGCTCCCCGGCTCGAGCTGATCGAGGAACCAGAGCCGCTGTTGGGCGAACGAGGCGGGGAGGGGGCCTTGATCCCGCGGCGCTGGTCGCAACGGCGGTGCGCTGGTGCCTCGGCTGGCTTGCTGGAGCTCGTCGAGGCGTTGAGCGAGTGTGGCGACGGTGGTCGCCTCGAAGAGGGTTCGGAGGGGGATGTCGGTGTCGAAGGCGTCGCGGAGTCGGGAGACGACCTGGGTGGCGAGGAGTGAGTGGCCGCCAAGCTCAAAGAAGTTGTCGTGGATGCTGACCCGCTCTCGCTTGAGGATTTGCTCCCAAGCTTGCGTGACAAGGGCCTCGGCCTGGTTGCGGGGCGCCTCGTAGGGGACCCCGGAGGCGATGAGCTGTGTGTCGGGATTGGGGAGCGCGTTGCGGTCGACCTTGCCGTTAGGGGTGAGCGGCAAGGCGTCGAGCAGGACGAACGCGGAGGGAATCATCGGCTCGGGGAGGGCGTTCTTGAGCCAGCGGCGGAGTTCGGCGGTCGTCGTTTGAGCGTCGTCGTCGGTGACGAGATAGGCGACGAGTTGGGCATTCCCTTGAGCGTCGGGTCGTGCGACGGCGACGGCGGCCTGGACGTGGGGATGGGCATTGAGGGCATCTTCGACTTCGCCGAGCTCGATGCGGTGTCCGCGGATCTTGACCTGATGGTCGATCCGCCCGAGGCATTCGAGGGTGCCGTCGGCGCGCCAACGGGCGAGGTCGCCGGTGCGGTAGATCCGAGCGCCCGGCTTTCCGAAGGGGTCGGGGAGGAACCGTTCGGCGGTGAGTGCGGGTCGGTTGAGATAGCCTCGCGCGATGCCGTCGCCACCGATGTAGAGCTCGCCGGCCACGCCGATGGGGAGTGGTTGCAGCCTGGCGTCGAGGATGTAGATCTGTGTATTGGCGATGGGTCGTCCGATGGAGACGGATCCGTTTCCGGTTTCGACCTTGGCGGCTGCGGACCAGACGGTGGTTTCGGTCGGCCCGTAGAGGTTCCAGAGTGCGTCGGCCTTGGGGATGAGCCTCTCGGCGAGTTCCCGCGTCATGGCTTCGCCGCCGCAGAGGATGGCCAGTCCCGGTTTTCCTTGCCATCCTGAGTCGAGGAGGAGCCTCCAGGTAGCGGGAGTGGCCTGGAGGAATCGCGCGTCGGCGTCGTGAAGTCGCTTGGCGAGTCGTTGTCCGTCGCTGGCTTCGTCGCGTGAAGCGAGTTGGATGCGAGCGCCGACGATGAGCGGTACGAAGAGTTCGAGGACGGCGATATCGAAGGAGAGGGTGGTGACGGCGAGGAGCGAGTCGCCAGCCTCGAGTCCGAGGAGAGCCCGCATGGCGAGGATGAAGTTTGTGAGGGCGTCATGTGGGATCATGACGCCCTTGGGCTTTCCAGTGGAGCCCGAGGTGTAGATGACGTAGGCGAGGCTTGCGGAGTGGGCCGTGACGTCGGGCGGGTGAGTCCCGTCTTGGCGTTCGATCACCGCGCGGTCGTCATCCAGGAGGATTGTGCGTGCCCCGGTGTCCGGTAGCAGTTTCTTGAGGTTTCGCTGCGTGAGGAGGATTGCGGCTCCAGAGTCGCGGAGCATGAACTCGAGCCGGTCGCGTGGATACTCGGGGTCGAGCGGGAGGTAGGCCGCGCCCGCTTTGAGGACGGCGAGGAGCGTGACGAGCATGTCGGGTGAGCGGTCGGTGCAGAGCGCGACGAGTGTGTTGGGTCCAGCGCTCAGCGATCGGAGATGGTGCGCGAGCTGGTTGGCAGCGTGGTCGAGCTGGGCGTAGGTGAGGGTAGAGCCGTCGGCGTCGATCACGGCCGTGGCGTCGGGCGTGCGTCTGGCTTGCGCCTCGAACAAGCGAGGGACCGATGATCCATCAGGCACTTGGATGCCGGTGTCGTTGCACGCGTCGAGGAGCCAGTTGCGTTCTCCCCGGCTCAGGAGCGGCAGGTCGGCCAGTGGCGCCTCGGGGTTGGCGGTGATGCCTTCCAGCAAGGTTTCGAACCATCCGAGCATCCGGTCGACCGTGCTCGCGTCGAACAGGTCGGTGCTGTACTCGAGGGCGGTGTGGAGGCCCTGATCGGTCTCGGTCAGCTTGAGTGTGAGGTCGAACTTGGCCGTATTGATGGGAGGCTCGAGGACGGTCATCGTCAGCCCGGCGGTTGCGAGTGGCGGCAACGGTGCGTTCTGAAGGATGAGCATGGCCTGGAACAAGGGGGACCGGCTGGGGTCGCGTTCTGCGCTCACTGCCTCGACGATTTGCTCGAAGGGGAGGTCCTGATGCGCGAAGGCGTCGAGGACGACTGGCTTGGTCTGTCGGAGGAGTTGCCGGAAGCTCAACTCTCCTGAGAGTTCCGCGCGGAGGACCAGGGTATTGAGGAAGAAGCCGATGAGCCCTTCGGTCTCGGGCCGGGTCCGTCCCGCGACGGGTGATCCGACGGTGATGTCGTTCTGTCCTGACACGCGATGGAGGAGGGTCTGGAAGGCGGCGGTCAGGGTCATGAAGAGGGTGGCCCCTTCCTGTCTGCCGAGGTTACGGAGTTCGTCGAGCAGGGACATCGCGAGGACCGTGGAACGCTCGCCGCCTCGATAGGAGAGGGCGGGGGGGCGAGGGCGGTCAGTGGGGATCTCGAGCGGGGTCACGCCGGCGAGCTGCTGGGTCCAGTAGTCGAGCGGGCTGTTGAGGTTTTGACCTTGGAGCCATTGGCGCTGCCAGAGGGCGTAATCGGCGTACTGGATCGGGAGTGCGGGGAGCGGTGAAGGTCGGCCGTGAGCGAATGCGTCGTAGAGTGCTCCTGCCTCTTGGATGAGGACGCCGAGCGACCAGCCATCGGAAATGATGTGGTGCATGGTCAGGAGCAGGACGTGCCGCGTGGGCTCGAGCCGGAGCAGGTCTGCGTGGATGAGCGGGCCGTGAGTCAGGTCGAAGGGGCGCTTGGCCTCGGCGTCGATCCGTTGCGCGACCTCGGCCTGGCGTCGATCGAGTGGCCAGGAGGAGAGATCGATTTGGGTCAGAGGGAGAGCCACGACCGGTTCGAAGACCTGGATTGGGCGTCCATCCTGGGCTCGGAACGTCGTTCGCAGCGCTTGGTGGCGGCGGACGATCTCATCGAGTGCCTGGTGGAGGGCGATGGAGTCGAGCGGCCCGTCGATCTGGATGGCGAGCGGGATGTTGTAGAGCGGGCTCCCCGGCTCAAGCTGATCGAGGAACCAGAGCCGCTGCTGGGCGAACGAGGCCGGGATCGGCCCTTCCGACGGCCCGGCGACGATCGAGGACGCATGGACTCCCCGAGCGCCTTGCTGAAGCTCGTCGAGGCGTTGAGCGAGTGCGGCGACGGTGGTCGCCTCGAAGAGGGTTCGGAGGGGGATGTCGGTGTCGAAGGCGTCGCGGAGCCGGGAAACAACCTGAGTGGCGAGAAGCGAGTGGCCGCCAAGCTCGAAGAAGTCGTCGTGGATGCCGACGCGTTCCCGCTTGAGGACGAGTTCCCAGGTCTGGGCGACAAGGGTTTCGGCCTGGGTACGAGGCGCCTCGTACGGTTCTCCCGAGGCGAGGTTGTTGGCCTTGGGATTGGGGAGTGCGTTGCGGTCGACCTTGCCGTTAGGGGTGAGCGGCAAGGCGTCGAGCAGGACGAATGCGGAGGGAATCATCGGCTCGGGGAGGGCGTTCTTGAGCCAGCGGCGGAGTTCGGCGGTGGTGGTCGTCGTTTGAGCGTCGTCGTCGGTGACGAGATAGGCGACGAGTTGGGCATTCCCTTGAGCGTCGGGTCGTGCCATGGCGACGGCGGCCTGGACGTGGGGATGGGCATTGAGGGCATCTTCGACTTCGCCGAGCTCGATGCGGTGTCCGCGGATCTTGACCTGATGGTCGATCCGCCCGAGGTATTCGAGGGTGCCGTCGGCGCGCCAACGAGCGAGGTCGCCGGTTCGGTAGATCCGAGCGCCCGGCTTTCCGAAGGGGTCGGGGAGGAATCGTTCGGCGGTGAGTGCGGGTCGGTTGAGATAGCCTCGCGCGATGCCGTCGCCGCCGATGTAGAGCTCGCCGGCCACGCCGATGGGGACGGGCTGAAGTTGAGCATCAAGGAGATATGCTTGGGTGTTGGCGATGGGCCGGCCGATCGGGATGGTTCCGACCTCGGTTTGGTCGCATCGATGAACGGTACACCAGACGGTCGCTTCGGTCGGCCCGTACTCGTTGAACAAGTCGGCCTCGGGGAGCCGTGCCCACAGTCGGTCGGGCAGGTCGCGGGGGCAGAATTCTCCCGCGACGATGACGGTATTCAGGCTCAGCAGGCTTGCGTGCGGAGCCTCATCGAGAATCAGGTTCAAGAGCGAGGGGACGCAGAGCAAGTGGGAGGCCTGTTGCCGTTGCACGAGGTCGGCGATCGCGGCTGGGTCGGCTTGTGACCCTCGGGAGGGGAGCACGAGCGTTCCCCCTTGGCTGAGGGTCCAGAAGATCCCGGCCACCGAACTGTCGAAGGCGAACGAGGAGAGCAGCAAGAACCCGCGGACCGGCTGCCGGTAATGGAGGAATCGCGACTCGGTTGAATGAACCAGGTTCCGGTGCGAGACCGGCACCCCTTTGGGCTTGCCGGTGGAGCCCGACGTGTAGATCACATAAGCCAGATTGTCGGGGTGCAAGTCGACGACCGGCGGGCTGCTCGGGTAGTGGGAACTTGCTTCCTCGAGGCTGTCGAGCAGGATGACGCGGCCACGAATCAGGTCGCCCGGCAAAATGCTGAGCAGTCGCTCCACGCTCAAGATCAAAGCGACCTGCGCATCGTCGACCATCGTGGCCAGGCGATCGCGCGGATAGTCGGGGTCGAGGGGAAGGTAGGCGGCCCCTGCCTTGAGGATGCCGAGGATGCCGACGACCATCTCGGGTGAGCCGTCGACGCAGAGCCCGACTCGGGAGTCTGCGCTGACCCCTTGCGCGACGAGATGATGGGCGAGCCGGTTCGCCTTCGCCTCGAGCTCGCCGTAGGAGAGCGAGCGACCGTGGGCGTCGATGACGGCATTGGCGTCGGGAGCGCTCTTGGCCTGGGCCTCGAACAGGTGATGGATGAATGACACCGTGGGCCGCTCGGCGGCGGTGTCGTTCCAGGCGACGAGCACGCGCTGACGCTCCTCAACGGTCAGGAGCGGGAGGTCGGCCAGGTGCGTCTCGGGGGCGTCGGCGATCCCTTCGAGGAGGATCCGGAATCGCTCGAGCATGCGGTCGACGGTTTCGCGGTCGAACAGGTCGGTGTTGTACTCGATCGAAGCGGCAAGTCCCTCTTCCGTTTCGGCCGTGGTCATCGCCAGGTCGAACTGGGCGGCGTGCTGCTCGAGGGCGACGGACTCAAGGGGGAAGCCGCCCAGGTCCAGGCGTGGCCCTTGCTCTCGGAGCGCGAACGGGGTCAGCCCTTCCTTCTCGAGCCGCTGCGCTTTCTGGAAGGTGAACAGGACCTGAAAGAGGGGCGAGCGGCTGAGGTCGCGGGTCGGCTGGAGCCGTTCCACCAGCAGCGTGAACGGGTAATCTTGGTGTTCGAGGCCGTCGTGGACGGTCCGCCGGGCGCGGCCGAGCAGCTCGGCGAAGGTCGGGTTTCCCGAGAGGTCGGCCCGGAGCGGCAACGGGTTGACGAAGTGGCCGACCACCTGGGTCTGGCCTTGATGGTCCCGGCCTGCCACGGGGGAGCCGACAATCAGGTCGTCCTGGCCGCTCTGACGCGCCAGCAAAGCCTGGAAGGCTGCCAGCAAGGTGACGTAGAGGCTTGCCCCGTGCTCCTGCCCCAGTCGAGTCAGGCGTTGAATCAGCGTCCGGTCGAGATGGATCGTCCGCGCCGCTCCATTCTGCGACTGCACTGCGGGGCGGGGCCGATCGGTCGGCAAAGCGAGCGTGGGGAGTGGGCCGGCGAGCTGGTCCCGCCAGTAGGTCCAGAGCCGCTCCCCCTCGGTTCCGGCCAGCATCTCGGCCTGCCAGCGCACATAGTCGGTGTACTGGATCGCGAGCGGTGTGAGCTGAACAGGAACACCGGCTCGTTCGGCCGGGACGATCAGGCCGAGCTCGTGGAGCAAAACGGCGACCGCCCAGAAGTCGCTGACGATATGATGAACCGCCAGCAGGAGATAGTGCTCCCGGGGCGACCGCGAAAACAGGGCGGTCCGGAAGAGCGGGCCGGTCTCCAGGTCGAACGGGCGGTCCGCCTCCTCAATCAGCCGCTGGTGGATGGCGGCCTCGTCCCAGGCGGAGACGTCCTCGACCAAGAATGAGACGGTCGCCGCCTCGTGGATCCGCTGGACGGGACGGCCATTGACCTCGGCGAAGGTGGTCCGGAGCGCGGCGTGGCGATCGACGAGGCGCTGGAGGCTGCGGCGGAGCACGGCCACATCGACCTCGATCGGGACGCGGGCCGCCCCTGCGATGTTGTAGGCCGTGCTCGTGGGATCAAGGCGATGCAGGTGCCAGAGGGACTGCTGGCCGAACGACAGCGGATGCTCGAAGACCGGCTCGCGTGAAGCCAGAGACGCGGAGGAGGGAGCGGGGGCACGCTCGAGGGCGATCGCCTGGTCGGCGAGCTCGGTGATGGTCGGACCCGTCATGAGGCTCGTGAGCGGGAGGATCGTGCCGAGGTCGGCCTCGACGCCCCCCTTCAGCTCGATGGCCATCAGCGAGTCGAGTCCCAGCGTGTTCAAGGGACGCGCGGGGTCGATCCGGTCGGGTTCCAGCCGGAGCACCCCGGCCACGCGGTCTCGGAAGTAGCGGACCAGGGTTTCGCGGCGCTGCTCGAGGGGGGCGTTCCGCCAGTCCGCCAGCTCCCTTCGGCCTGAGGGACGCAGGTCGCGTTGGGGGCGTCGGGTCTCCTCGATCTTCTCGAGGAGATGCCGGTTGCCTTCCTCCGCATGAAGCCGTTTCAGGCCGGACCAGTCGACATCGGCCACGAGGGCTTGAGCCCTGCCTTCGTGGATCAGGCCCTCAAGGACTCGAAACGCCCGATCGGGTTCGAGCGGCTTGAAGCCGAGGAGGTGGAAGGCACGCATCCGATCGGGCGAGGCTGCCATGCCGGCCCCGGCCCAAGGTCCCCAGTTGACGCTCAGGACGGGTCGCCCCTGGGCCTTCGAGACGTGCGCGAAGGCGTCGAGAAACGCGTTGGCGGCGGCGTAGTGCGCTTCCTTGGCCCCCAGGATCGAGGCGACCGAAGAGAACAAGCCGAAGAAATCAAGCGGGAGGTCGCGGCTCAGCGCGTCGAGGACCAGGGTGCCGGCGACCTTGGGCCGGAGCACGGCGGCGAGGGTTTGCCGGTCGAGGTCACGGGTGGATTCGTTCGTGATGAACCCCGCCGTGTGAAGGATCCCCACGATCGGGGGGAGCGTTGCCTGGAGCCGCTCGAACAGCGCCGCCATGGCTTCAGGGTCGGCCACGTCGGCGTTGGCGACCACCACCGTCGCGCCCAGCCGCTCGAGATCCTGGATCGCAGCAACCCCTTTGCGGGCGATGTCTCCAGGGGTGAGCCTCTCCCATTGCGTGCGCAAAGGAAGTGGCCGACGACTCACCAGCACGAGCCGGCGCGCTCCGCGTTCCGCCAGCCAGCGAGCCGCTTGAAGGCCGAGCTCTCCGAGCCCCCCTGTGATCAGGTACGTGCCTTCGGGCCGCACCAGCGGCGCCCCGTGATGCGGGGCCGGGGCTTTGCGGCGGACCAGCCGAGGGACGTAGCGTCCCTGGCTCCGCAAGGCGACCTGGTCTTCGCCGTCCCCGTCGAGGAGCTCGGCCGCCAGAGCGGCGGCTCCTCCGTCGACGGCTTCGGGGTCAAGGTCGATCAGGCCGCCCCAGCACTCCGCGTACTCCAGCGCAATGGATCGGCCCATTCCCCAAAGAGGCGTTTGTGCAAGGCCTTGATCGTTTGCTTGCTTCGGCTTGTGAACCCCGTTCCCATTCAGGTAAACGGGCTTCGGGCTTGTGGTCGGTTGTGCCCCTCGGGTTACCAACCAGAGCTTTGGCTTGGGTTTGTCCCTTTGCGGCTCCAGGTTCCCGAGGGCCTGGATTAGCGGTAGCACGCTGCCGACGCCCTTCCGCTCCGCGTCGTCGAGGGCGGCGAGACTGGGGTTGGCCGAGACCTCCGTGTCCAGGCTTCCCAGGTGGACGATGCCGTGATAGGCCTTTGTTTTAAGGAGTCCTTCGAGGTCGACGTCCACGCAGGGGACGAGCTCACACGGGATGCCCCGCGCTTCCAGATGCGCTCGGAGGGCCTGGCCCACGCCTCGGGAATCTTCGAGGATGAGCCAAGGGCCTTCGGAACTGTCGACCTCTGGCCGGGCTGTCGGTTCTTTCGCGATCCAGTCCAATTCATAGAGCCACTCGGCGATGCTGGGTTCGAGCGGCTTGCCGTTCTTGGGACCGGAATGCCCGTTCCGCGAAGGGAGCTTGGCTGCGGGCTCGAGCCAGAACCGCTCGCGCTGCCAGGGATAGGCAGGGAGCGGGGCGCAACGCCCGGCGGGGGCGACGGCCGGCCAGTCGACGTTGAAGCCGTGGGTGTAGAGCGTGCCCAGCGAGCGGAGGATAACCCCGCGTTCGTCCTCGCCGCGCTTTAGGGAAGGAAGGCTGATCCCCGGCCGCCCTTGCTGGCGGAGGATCCGGGTGATCGACGCGCCGAGCACCGGGTGGGCGCCGAGTTCCAGGAACAGAGTCGGGCAATTCTCGATGACCAGTAGCGTTTCGATCGCCGGCGCGAAGAGGACGGTCTGCCGGAGGTTGCGGCCCCAGTAGGCGGCGTCGAGCGCTTCGCCCGCGATCGGTTTTCCGGTGACCGTCGAGACGAGGGGGATCGTGGTCGCTCGAGGCTGGAGCCCGGCCAGGGACTCGGCGAACTCGCCGAGCAAAGGATCCATTTGCGGGCTATGGAACGCGCAGTCGACGTCGAGGATACGGGCAAACACGTCCTGACGTTTGAGCCGGTCGACGAGTTCGCGGACGGTGTTCGGATCACCCGAGACGGTGGTGAACTCCGGCCCGTTCAGGGCGACAAGCGAGAGCCGGCCGGCCGAGTCATCCACGAGGCGCTGGGCGTCGTGGGGAGCAAGGCCGAGGGCGGCCGTGAGCCCGAACCCGGCCACCCGACGCATCAGGCGGCCGCGATGATAGGCGATTCGGAACGCGTCCTCGAGATCGAAGGCCCCGGCGAGGTGGGCTGCGGCGATCTCGCCGAGGCTGTGGCCGACGATCGCGTCGGGCACGATCCCCCACGACCGCCAGAGCGCGGCGAGGGCGACTTGCAGGGCCAGGGTCACCGGCTGAGCCACCTCGGTCTCGGCACTCGGGTCGGTCGGCTCGTCGGCCAGGAACTGAGCCAAGAGCGACCAGCCGGCAAGCGGTTTGAAGCAGGCCTCGCACTGTTCCAAAGCGGCCCGGAAGACGGGTTCGCGCTCAAAGAGCAGGCGTCCCGCTCCTCGCCACTTTGCTCCTTGGCCGGAGCAGACGAGGACGAGTTTCGAGGCCTGTCCCGTGCCGAGTCGTTCTTCAGAAGCCTCCGAGGTGAGTTGAGCGGCGGCCTCACCGAGTGATCGAGCCACGACGGCCCGGCGATGCTCGTGATGGTTGCGGCGGACGCTCGCGGTCTGGGCGATGTCTTGGAGCGAGATTTCGTCGAGTGATGACGCCAGCATGTCACGATACGATGTTGCCAACGCCCGCAGCGCCTCGGGACTGCGAGCGGAGAGCGGCAGCAGCACCGAATCGTCATCGTCGCCAAGTGCGGGAGCCGGGCTTGGACTCGGAGCCGCCTCCAGAACGAGGTGGGCATTGGTTCCGCCAAATCCGAAGGCGCTGACTCCGGCGAGGGCCGGCCCTTCGGTGGTTGGCCAGGCCCTGAGCGTGCCTTGGACTTCGATCCCCAGCTCGGCAAAAGGGATATGCGGACTTGGGTTTTCAAAGTGCAGGCTGGGCGGAATCACTCGGTGCTGGAGCGTGAGCACCGTCTTGATCAGGCCAGCGATCCCGGCGGCCGCTTCTAGGTGGCCGATGTTCGATTTGACCGTGCCGATCAGGCATGGTCGATCCGCGGGCCGGCCCTCTGCCAGCACGTTGCCGAGCGCCCGCGCCTCGATCGGGTCGCCGAGCGCTGTCCCCGTGCCGTGGGCCTCGACGTACTGGACTTGCCCGGGGGCCACCCCTGCTGTGCGATAGGCGTCGCGGAGGACGGCCTCTTGCGCCTGGCGGCTCGGTGCCGTCAGGCCGTTGGAGCGGCCGTCCTGGTTGACCGCCCCCCCTCGGATCAAGGCGCGGATCGGGTCGCCGTCGGCCAGAGCGCGGGAGAGCGGCTTGAGGACGACGAAACCGGCCCCCTCGGCCCGGACGTACCCGTCCGCGCGGGAGTCGAACGCTTTGCAGCGGCCGTCGGGGGCGAGGAACCCCGCCTCGGCGAAATTCGCCCCGATCTCGCGGGAGAGCAGGACGTTCACCCCGCCAGCGAGGGCGAGTGTCGCCTCACCGTTTCGAAGGCTCTGGCAGGCGAGATGGACCGCCACCAGTGACGATGAGCAGGCCGTGTCGATCGCCAGGCTCGGGCCTCGAAAGTCGAGCAAGTATGATAGGCGATTGGCCGCGATGCTCGCGGCGTTGCCCGTCACGATATAAGGGTCAACCGAGTCGGCTCGATCCCATTGGAGCCGGCCGTAGTCATTGGTCGAGATCCCGACGTAGACGCCGGTGCGCGTCCCTGCCAATCGGCCGACCGCCTGGCCGGCATCCTCGAGCGCCTCCCAGGCGAGTTCCAGGAGCAGACGCTGTTGCGGGTCGGTCCGGACCGCTTCGCGCGGCGAGATCCCGAAGAAGTCGGCGTCGAACCGATCGACCTGATCGAGGAAGCCCCCCCAAGGGGGAACTCCCTTGCCCGACCCGTTGCTCGCGGCGGTCTCCCAGCGATCCACGGGCACTGCGCCGATGGCGTCGACCCCGTCGTGCAAGAGCCGCCAGAAGGACTCAGGTCCATCGGCCCCCGGGAAGCGGCAGCCGACCCCGATGATCGCGATCGGTTCGGCCTCGGCGGGCCTGTCGCCAGGCTCGGCCACTGGGTTGTGCGCGGCGCCGGCCAGGTGACCGGCGAGTTCCCCGATCGTCGGATACTCATAAACGAGCGTCGGCGAGAGGGGCTGCCCGAGCCAGTCTTGAAGTTCGCCCGCCAGCCCCACCGCCTGGAGCGAGCTGAGTCCGTAGCCAGCGAAGGGGGTTTGGGTGTCGATCTGCTTCGCCTGAATTCCCAGGGTGGCGGCCACCCTGGCGATCAACCAGGCCTCAATCTCGGTTGCCCTTGGGTGTTCGCGATCCGCCTTGGAGGGCGCTACGTTTGATCCGGCGGTCTCAGGCTCCTTGACCTGGGGGCCGACCACCTCGAGCGTCCCCGCGAGATAGAGCGCGCGGCTGGCGTGGCGCTGGACTTTGCCGCTGGAGGTTTTGGGGAGGCTCCCTGCCTTGATCAGGCAGATGGCGTGAACGTCAAGGTCGTGCTGCTCGGCGACGGCGCGGCGGATTGCCAGGAGGATTTCGGCGACGTCGTTCCCTTTGACTTGCCGCTCGACCTCGTGGATGACGACGAGTTGCTCGTCACCGTCAATCTCCACGGAGAACGCCGCGCCCCCTTCGGGCCGGAGCGCGGGGTGGCTCTGTTCGACGGTCCGCTCGACGTCTTGTGGGTAAACGTTCCGTCCCCGGACGATGATCAGGTCCTTGAGGCGACCGGTGACGATCAATTCGCCGTTGTTGACGAACCCGAGGTCGCCGGTCCGGAGGAACGGCCCCTCTCCGGTGTCGGCCAGGGTTGCGTGAAAGGTTGCCTTGGTGATCTCGGGTTGATTCCAGTATCCCGAGGCGACGCTCGGGCCCGAGACCCAGATTTCGCCGACCCGGTCGGGGGCGCAACGGCGGCAGGTCTCGGGATCGACGATGGCGACGACCTGCCCGGCGGGGATTCGGCCCGAGCTGACCAGGGCGCGGGAGCCCGGCTTGTCGGTCGGGGCCGGGACGATCTGGTTCTGCTCCAGAGGGGCCGTCGCCAGCGAGACGACGACCGGCCGGGTCTCGGCGGGTCCCCCCGAGACGAGCAAGGTTGACTCGGCAAGGCCGTAGCAGGGGAGAAAGGCCTCGCGGCGGAAGCCGCAAGGGGCAAACGCTTCGGCGAAGCGTTCGAGCGTTTCGGCCCGGACCGGCTCCGCGCCGTTGAAGGCGACGGTCCAGCGGCTCAGGTCGAGGCTGGCCCGCTGCTCGTCGGTCACCTTGCGGACGCAGAGGTCGTAGGCGAAGTTGGGGCCTCCGCTGATGGTCGCCCGGGTTTCCGAGATGGCTTGCAGCCAGCGGAACGGACGTTGGAGGAAGGCGACCGGCGACATCAGCGTGCTGGTCCCCCCGCAGTGGAGCGTTTGCAAGACGCCGCCGATCAACCCCATGTCGTGATGGAGCGGGAGCCAGAAGACTCCTCGACTCGCTTCGGTCGAGGCGAAGCAGCCGCCGATCAGGTCCGAGTTCCGGACCAGGTTGCCGTGGCTGACCATTACCCCCTTGGCCGCCGCCGTGGAGCCGGAGGTGTACTGCAAGAAAGCCAACGTTGCTGGGCCGGCACCCGGGTCGCGCCAGGCGTCGGCCAGGCGGTCGTCGCTGTCGAGGCCAAGGTCGGTGGCGAGCCACTGGGGCTGTTGCAACTCGGGAACCTGGGCGAACCAGCGGGGGGCCTCGCTGCGCAGGCTCTCGGTTGTCAAGACGGCCCCGGGGGTGCAGTCAGCCACGATCGCCTTGAGCCGGGGCATCGGCCGATTGGGACGCGGCGGGTAGACGGGAACGGCCACCACACCGGCATAGAGGCAGCCGAAGAAGGCGGCGAGGAACTCCAAGCCCGGCGGATAAACCAGCAGCGCACGTTCACCGCGAGGGAACCGTTCCTGGAGGAGTCCCCCCAGGGTTCGCGCTCGCCGGTCCAGTTCCCCATATGTCAGGGAGAGATCCGCCTTGTCGCCGTCTCCGTTGAAGACGAAGGCCGTTTGTTCGGGCTGACGCAGAGCTCTCCATCGGAGGACATCGAGGAAGCTGGAGGGATCGTCGATGGATTCGGTGGGGTGTTGTGTCTTCATAAGAGCTGCTGGGATCCAGGACATCCGCTCAAGGTGGGAGAGAGCCCGGCCTGAGTCTCGGCCGGATCCGCTCGCATCGGGCTCGAAGCACTCGCCGATCAATCTTCTCTTCAGCGAACGTCATCCATCGCCCGGCGCAGGCTGAGCGGGCGCATGTCGGTCCACACCGCCTCGATGTGGGCCAAACATTCTTCCCGGGTCCCCGCCTTGCCCGTATCGCTCCAACCGTTGGGAATCTCCCGATCGGCCAGCCAGAGCGAATACTGCTCTTCGTGGTTTACCACAACTCGGAACTTCACGTCTTTGGCCGTCTGTGCAGGGACCATGACCAGGGAATCTCCAATGGGGCACGACCGGGGGCGCTCCTCCTCTTGCCCCTTGATCCGTCCACCGGACGCAGGAAATCCCTTTCGTCGAAGACTGCGAAGACCGCTTTTTATTTCTCGAACCGGAGCGTTCGTCGCCTCCGGAAACGTTTCACCCTCGGCAAGTCGAGACCTTTGGTTTTTCACGTCGGCTTCGAATGAGATCCGATCCGCCGCCACGACCGCGATCCGTGTGCGTCTCGACCATCAGCTGCGATCCAAGCCTCAGTTCAATCCCGCTTGCCGGTCAGCATTGACCCTATGTGTTCGTTCCTACTTGCTCTGGAATTGCCTTCGACTACGTCGCTTGCTCACGGACTGACACCGTTGGGGAAGGACTCCGCCCATAAGGTGTCCAGCGGGGGGACGCCTGCCTTCCTAAAGCAGTAACGAGCGAATCGTACGCAAAATTCAAGCCATTCGGCAAAGTCTCGTTAGAATGCCTAGCTTCTCTGACCGGAAGCGTTTAGGTAAAATATCCTGCATGCGGAAGGTATGTCAAGAACTTCTGATGCGAAATCCCCAAGCATTATTGGCAAAACCGGTCTAATCCGAACAAGTCGGTTTGTTTGGGAGATTGTCAGTCGCTTTGGTTGGGCTGTTATTGGGTTTTAGAAGGCGGAATTTGAGGCGGTGAATCTGCAACTCCAGGTGGCTGCGTGCTTGGGTGGCACCCGGCGGCCCATCCCGATAGAGCATGCGTCGCCATAAAACTAGAGACCTTGGCCGGCCGCCCGCCTGGGATGGGCAGATCGAGGTCAGGTTCGCGGACGGGGCAAGGTTCGGGTTGCAGGGGCCGTAGACAAATGTTTGGGTTCGTAAAGGAAGGCGGTAGGCCAGATTCCTACGCTCCTCTCTCAACGAACGACGTTCAAGCCGCGGCGCGAGTTGCTTTTACTGCGGGTGCCTTCCCCGAGGACTGTTGCCTCAGTCAAGGCGTCCGATCCGTCTGGCCCACTCGACTGCTAATGAGAAGGCGTCAAGTCGGTGTTCACCTTGGCGCGCGGGCGTCCCCTCTTGCATAATACTCGGTTGGCTGTGCGGCCCGACGCCGGTCGCGCCATCATTTCCCTAAGGAGTTGGTTGTTGTCGGTTCACAGAAAGAAATCTCGATTCTCTCATGGGGGCTACCGGCATTGTTGGCCGATTATTACAAGAAGTGGACATCCGGCGATCACGCACTGAGCCGATCGATAACGGTGTTTTTATGAGCCTGGGCCGGCCTATGAACGCCCCCTCTCACCCTCCCCCTTCGGTTGGGATGGCCCTCTGAGATCCTGCGGTCTTGGGCAACTGATGCTTGGGCTCTCAATAGGTCTGAAGCCACCGCTTCCGATGATCGGCCCGGGCTAAGATTCACTTCAACCGATTGTCTGATCTGGCGAAAACGAGGCCGGGATGCCCTCGCGTCGCAAGTGGATTATTGTTTTTTGTATATTTTGATGGTTTGTGCGTTGGTCGTCGATCCAGGCGGGCACTGCTGATTTGTTTTTGTGGAAATATGCCGGTTTTGTGTAAAATCAGGCTGCCTTATGCTTTTCGTGGAGATCACTTCGCGGTTGGCCTGGCGATTTCGCTGTGGCTTCTTTTCTTGGTCATGGACATGCCTGGCAGGGGCCTAGATGATTGTGAATATAAATTTGTGAGGACAGGGTTTCCGAAAAAAACACTTCTGTAAGAGTATCCCCTCCCTTCGCTCTGGTTCTGGGGTTCCGTAACCGGGGCTTCAGTCATTTGTTGAATTTCATCTTCCTGTTCCGTCAGGTTCACGGTTGCCAAGGAGATGCACGATGTCCCCCAACCACACCACGGTGAGCCGACGGCATCCCTCGATGATTTCCCGCGCCGTCAGGGGAATCATCAGGCGATGTAAGGAGCTGCGGAACACGATTGAATGGAGTGCTGTTCATGCCGTGAGGCGTGAGGCTCCCTGGTCGCGGAACCGCTGGGGGCAGCGATATCAGGCCGTGAGCCTCTCGGAGTATCACTACCTTCGCGATGGCAACCCCGAGACCTATGAGAGTGCGCTGATTGAGCGGACCATTCGCCCGGGGATGACCATTGTCGACGTCGGGGCAAATCACGGCATGTTCAGCCTTGAGGCCGCCCACTTCATCGGCGGCAAGGGGGTGATTCATGCCTTCGAGCCCACGCCGAGCACGCGGAACCTGCTGCTGAACAATCTCGCCATCAACAACCTGGCCGCCGTGAAGGTCTTTCCTTCTGCTGTCGGCGAAGCTCTCGGCACTGCGCGGCTGCGGGTCCACCGCGAGATGAGCGGCCTGAACACGCTGGCGGACCAAGAGATTACCTGGAATCGGAAGCCACTCTCGGCGGATGAGATCATCGAGGTCGCCATCACCACGCTCGATGCTCATGCCGAAGCGGAAGGGCTCGACCAGATTGATTTTCTCAAGATCGACGTCGAAGGCTTCGAACTCGGTGTCATTCGTGGAGCGCGCGGCCTGCTTCGAGAGAAACGGGTGGCTCGGATTATGCTCGAAGTCGGCGACGTTACCTGTGATAACGCCGGGATCGCTCCGATGGAAGTGCTGGATGAGCTCTGGTCTCTCGGCTACCAGTTGCACGAGATCAGTCCCAACGGGGAAATCGCCGACTGTATCCAGGCGTTTCCGTCGTCGACCTTTAGCGCCAACTTTTTCGCCGTTCCCGCGAAGGGATGACCTGCCGGCTGATTGATTCCCAACGGCCGGGTCGGTTGTGCTACTGGCCGGCTTTGTCTCTCACCTTTTCATTCGCCAGGGCGTTTGAACCCTTGGTTTCGTATTAATCCTCGTCTCGATCGTCCTGGTCCGGTTGCCCGCGGCGGTGGCTGAGCCGTTCGGCCCAGAGAGCCGGGACAATGGCGAGGCTCAGGGAGGCGCGGGCGGCTGCGCTGAGCCGGCCTTCCTTTGCTGTTGAGTCCAACGTGTCTTTCTCCTTCTCCGAAGGGGGGAGGAAGAGTGCGTCGATGGCATCCTGGGGAGGCGGTTCCCGATCCAGGCTCTGGAGCGCCTCGTCTGCGGCCGCTTGCTCGACGGTGCGCGCCGCCTCGCTCGCTCCATCGTGTTGCTTGGATTTGCTTTGCGGCTCAGTCGAGGATGGCCACCGATGGGTCGCCAGGCGGTTCGCCTCGAAGGCCTCATTCAGGCCGATGACGAAGCCGGCCCAGGAGGGAGGGTTAGAGGCGGGGAGGGAGGCCTCGGACGAGGCGTTCTCCGAGGGGCTTGGCCCGGCCGTTGTGGACTGAGGAGCGCTGGAGACGGTCAGGAGCGTGGCCGTTAAGGCGAGTGAGGATTCGTCGAGCGGGTCGAGCTTCGTGATTTGCTGCAACTGGCCCGAGAGGGGAAGTGGTAGTTCGACCGTCTCATCGAGCCATTCATTCAAGATCGATGCGAGCAGCGCGGTCACTTCAGGAAGATCGTCCTGGGGGAACAGGGCGCCTGGTTCGAATTCTCTCTGGCTGAGCAGGCTCGAAGTAAGCACGGTGTCGCTGGACCATGTGTCGGCGTCCACCCAGATCATGACGTTGCCGGTGGAAGGCCCGGGCAAGAGGTTTGTAAGGTTCGAGGTGGTGGCCGGGGACTGGCCGTACCCTGTCGTTTCGCTCGAGTTTGGCTCGGTGTGGGCCGACGAGCCACTTCGGGCTTCGCTGGGCGATCCGCTGCTGGCGAACGAGAAGGCTTCGTTGGATTTGCCGATGATCCCGTTCTCCCAGTAGGAATCGGGAGAGATGACGAGGAGCAACGACCTGGAGCCGAGCCGAGGGGGGCCACCATCCATGTCGTCGCGTGGTCGGCCGAAGACCATCGGGCCTCGACCCGTGAAGGCGGCTCCCGGAAAGCCGCGAATCGCAAAGGCAAAGGGAGGGGGCGGCGCATCCGTGCTGCCACCGAACAGCCGGCCCATTTTGGTTCCTTCGATCACGCTGTAGGTGTTGCTGTTCGCGATCGCGAACGTGGTCTGGCCAGCCCCGAACGAAAGGGTATCCATGACTGGTGAGAAGGCTGACCGCGCCTGCTGGAGGTCTTTCGTGCGGAGGGCCAAAGCCAGGTTGGTGGGTTCAGCCATGCTGATGACGAATCGGCCCCGGTCAGAAGTCGAGATCTCGTTAGGTCCGAGATTCCACCAGGCGTTTGACGAAATGGGAGCCGGAGTTACGACGAGACCTGCGGTCGCCGGTGTCGGACCGTACATGGTCGTGAGCAAGGCCCGATCCTCGAGCTGCTCCACTTGCCACGTTCGTGACGGCTTGGAACGGCGGGATCGGGCCATTGGGGGATCATCCTTGAAGGGGCGAGCGTGGGGAAGGATGGCCATCGTCGGCGTTCCTCTTTTTCTGATTCCGTTCGTGACGCTCGGTTTGGTCATTGAGGAGTCGTTTGCGATCGAATGAGAAGCAAGAGAGGCATGATCTTGGGCCTCTCTGATTTGCGTCATGGGGGCGTCGGCGCGAACCGTGCGGAGAGTTCGCTGAATCGAGGGCGGCGGCGAATCGCCCGCAGCGCCTCGTCGGCGTGGATGACTTCACGCCAGAACCCGTCGCGCTGGCCGTCCGGGATTCGCCCCAGGGCGTCACCCAGAAGCTCCAGGGAACGGTCCTGGTAGCGAAAGGAAACGTCCAGGGCATCGCGTCCGCGTTCGCCGACATGCGCCGCAGCGACGGCGGAGGCTTGGGCGTACGTTCTCGCGGCATTGTAGTACATCCGGGGGGTCGGCTCGCCGTGGCGGAGGGCTTCCTCGGCGTCGGCGACGGCCGACCGGTGCTGGCCGAGCAGGACCAGGGCTGAACCGCGGCCGGAGAAGGCGTCGCCGCTCCCGGGGTCGAGCCGCACCGCTTCTTCGAAGTCGAGCAAGGCGAGCTTGGGTGCTTCGGAGATGAGGTGCGCCCAGCCGCGATGGGCATGCAAGGTTGCCCGGTCGGGCTTCAGGGCGAGGGCCCGCGTATAGTCGGCGATCGACCCGGCGTAGTCTTTACGATGGGCCTTGGCCAAGCCTCGGATTTCGAGGAGCTCGGCCGAGGCTTTACCGTTGGCCAGGTAGCCGTCGCACGAGTGGAGCACGTCGTCGTATCGCTTCAGTTCGAGCAGTGCGGCGACTCGCCAGCGGTGGGCTTCGGCATCTTCAGGGTCGATCTCGAGCGCGGCGTCGCAGGCGTTGAGGGCCTCCTGGTGACGCCCGGCCGTGCAGAGCAAGTGGCCTCTTAGGGCGTGGTCGCCGGCCGCTTCGGGACTGCGCGGTGGTTCGCGTCGGAGCGCCTCATCCAGATCGTGGAGGGCGGCGTCCCGATCCTTGCTCTCGATCTTCCAGAGCGCCCGGGTCCGGTAGAGGGGGGCGAGGTCCGGTTTCAGCTCGATTGCGCGGTCGAGCAAGGCGGCGGCCTCCTCGGGCCGTCCTTGTTCGCGATCGAGGTGGGCCAAGGTGACATAGGCGTTGAACCGTGTGGGGTCGATCGCGATCGCCTCGCGAAGATCGGTCGCCGCCTCGCGTGGCCGATCGCGTTTGAACCGGACCAGGCCGCGGTTGACCCGCAAGGCATAGCGCAGTTCTTGGCCGGAGCCGAGCTCGAGGGCCTTGCGGAAGTCGGCCTCGGCATCCTCGAACGACTGTTCCGCCTGGGCTTGGTTCGTCTCGGCCGTGGCGATCTGGCCGCAGGCGAACCCACGGAGGAGGTAGAGCCAGGCGAAGTCGGGGTGTCGCGCCAGGCAGTCGCGAAGCGCCGCCTTGGCCACCTCGGGCCGCTGCGGGCTGCCGTTCAGCTCGCAGATGGCCGAGAGGCAGAGGGCCCAGAAGTGATCGGGCTGGAGCCGCAGGGCGGCGTCGAAGTGACGCTTCGCCCGGGTCAGCGACCCTCGTTTCGACCACTCGCGACCGAGCAGGAAGTGATCGAAGGCATTCGCCGGCTCGAGCCGTTCGGCTTCGACACGCTGGCGCGACGCGCCCGCCTCATCTCCTGCGCGGGCCAGGCAGGCCGCTCGCCGGAGGTGATAGGCCGGTGAGGGGAGCGGGTGGACCTGGGCGGCTGCGTCGAGGATTCCGAGCGCCTCCCGGGCCTGTTCTCCGGGATCTTCCCCGGCCGCCGGTCGCGAGACCGCCTCGGCCAGTACGAGCAGGAGCTCATGGGTACCCCGGGCCACGTCGTCGCGCTCTTGTGTTGTCAGCGTGTCGGGCAAGGAGGCAAGCAGCCCGGAGCCGGCCTGACCCTGGGGCTCGAACACGGCCAGGGCTGCGCGGACGGCCTGGCGGGTGGCCTTGGGGTCGTCGGGCAGGTCCAGGCCGGTGAAGTGGACGTCGCGGATGATCGCCTCGTCCCGGAGCCGAAGGAACCGAGCGAATCGCGCGGCGGCGTCCTCCCGGGCCTCGCGTCCGGCGAGCCCACGGCCGATTTGGTCGAGCAGGCCGGCGGCCTGGACGCCCAGGTCCGCCAGTCTCGGTTCTCGCTCGATCCGGGTCGAGAGCTTCACGAGCGTGTCTTTGGCCCCGTTCAAGTCGCCTCGGGCGATGGCTTTGCCGGCATCGTTCAGGGCGTAGACCCCGGTTAAGCGGGCCGCGGCGATGTCTCTCGCGTGCTGGCGGAGATTGCGTTCATAGTGGAGCCCGGAGCCTCCCAGGCCAACGACGCTCGATACCCCAAGGGCCACGAGGATGGCGGTCGTCGGCCGGCGCTTGGTCCATTTCAGGCCGCGCTCCCAGAGGGGCGTGGGGCGGGCCCGGATCGGCTCGCCCGCGAGGTAGCGTCCGAGATCGTCGGCCAGGTCGTTTGCGCTGGCGTAGCGGCGGCGCGGCTCCTTGTCCAGGGCCTTCAGGCAGATCGTCTCCAGGTCGCGGGGCACTTTCGACAGCAGGCGGGAGGGGGGGACCGGCTCCTCGTGGATGACCTGCATGACGGTCTCCACCGGCGTCGTGCCACGGAACGGGGGCCGCCCGGTCAGCATCTGATAGAGGATCGCCCCCAGGCTGTAGACGTCGGCGGTCGGCCCCACCTCGCGATTGCGGCCTCGCGCCTGTTCAGGCGAAATGTAGCTGGGTGAGCCCATGACCTGCCCGCTCTCGGTATGGCCGTCGTCCTCCTCGAGGCGCTTGGCCAGGCCGAAGTCGGTGATCTTGGGGATCCCGTCGCAGGTGAACAGGACGTTCGAGGGCTTGAGGTCGCGGTGGATGATCCCCGCCTCGTGTGCGGCGTGGATCGCTCGGGCGAGGATGCTGAGGGTCTCGGCCGCCCGGAACCCAGGCTGAGGCGTGCCGGCCATCCGCACTTCGAGACTCCCCCCTTCGAGCAGCTCTAAAGCCACGAACGGGAGCCCGTCTTCATCGCCGATCTCGTAGATCTGGAGGATGTTCGCGTGCCGGAGTCGTGCCACCGCCTTGGCCTCGATCCGGAATCGGGCCAGGTCCCTGGGCCGGGCACGGCCGCCGTCGCGGATCATCTTCAAAGCCACCAGGCGGTTCAACGACCGCTGCCTCGCCTTGTAGACGATCCCCATCCCCCCTCGGCCCAGTTCTTCGAGAATGTCGAAGTCGGGGACTGAGGGCCAAGGGCTGCCCGTGATTCTCGAGAATCCAGGGGTGGGTGACCGTCTCGCTCCGGCCGGGAGCGAGGGCCAGTCCGGTCGTCGTCGGAGTGCGGGCAGACCGCTGCCCCCCTTTTCTTCCTTTTCCGTGGAGTAGGGTTCCTTCCGCGATCCCTGCTTTTCGCTCTCGAACCGGGTGAGACTTCCCGCGGTCAGGGCTTCCAGATGATCCTGGCAACGTGGGCAAGTCTCGACGTGACCCACAATGAAGGCTTGTTCGGCGGAATCCAGCCGCTCCTGCAGAAGCAGCACGAACCGTTCGCCCTCCGGGCAGCCTTTCATCGCGGCCTCCTGGTGCCTTCCCAATTTAGATGGGGACCCAATTTCGAGTCTCCTCCATTGAGAATACGGCGCGATTGTCACCGACCTAACGCTACATCCTTTTGCGAGGCATCCACCGGCAGTCTTGCCGAAGGGGATTTCTCGCATGCCAACATGCTAACCGGATCGCCACGGAGAGGGAAAGAGATGACCGAAACTTCGCGGCGCTCTTTCATGCGGCCAAGCGCGTTCGTTAAGCTGTGTCGAGCTTTATGACGCGGTGCCTGACTCCGGCGAGGCCGTCTGGTGGGTTGGTCGGTCTGTCCGATTGATCCCTTCCCCCGGGGGACGCGATGTCCGAAACTGCTGATACCCAGACCTCTGTTAGTTTACTGGGAACGTTTCAGAATGATCCCTCTAACGCGGAGGCCTGGGACGAGTTCGTCCGTCGTTACCGTCCCAAAATCTATGGTTGGTGCTGCGCTCGGGGCCTCCAGGGGGCCGATGCTGACGACGTCGCCCAGATCGTGCTTGCCAAGCTGACCGAGAAGATGCGCGACTTTCAATACGATCCGGCCCGCAGTTTTCGGGCCTGGCTCAAGACGGTCACCCAGCGCACCTTGCTCGACTTTGTCGGGAGCCGGCAGCATCGCACGGGGCAGGGGGACGACCAAGCCTGGGAAACCCTGAACTCGCTCGAAGCCCGCGCCGATCTGGAGCGGCAGATCGAGGAGGCGTTCGACCGTGAGTTGCTCGATCTGGCCATGTTGCAGGTCCGGCAACGGGTCTCTGCCCAGTCGTGGGATGCCTTTCGCCTTACCGCGCTGGAAGGGCTCTCGGGGGCCGACGCCTCGCGCCGCCTCGGTATGCCGGTCGCCAATGTCTTTATGGCCAAGCATCGGGTACAGAAGACGCTCCAAGAAGAAGTCCGCAAGCTGGACGGGGCGGGCGACCCTTGAATTTCGCAATGCCGGCTGCCAGCAAGACGTTTCTTTTCCACAGATCCGCTTGGATTGACGCTTGAGATCTCTGCTTATGGAATCGGACTCGTTCCCTTCGCTCTACGAGATCGCCACGCGCGACTGGCTTGGGGGACTCGCACGCACCCTGGGGCGTCCCGCGACGTTCGACGATGTTCCTGACCAGGCGCTCGACCAGATCGCGGGGCTTGGGTTCGACTGGGTCTGGCTGCTCGGCGTCTGGCAGACCGGAGCGGTCGGGCGCGAGGTCTCGCGGAGCCACCCTGAGTGGTCGCGTTGGTATCGCGACCATCTGCCCGACTTCACGGACCAAGACGTTTGCGGATCGCCGTATGCCATTCAAGGCTACTCGGTGCATCGCGACTTTGGGGGAGACGATGCGCTGGCCCGACTCCGCGCCCGGTTCCGGGCACGGGGCGTGCGCCTGATGCTCGACTTCGTGCCCAACCACACGGCCAGGGATCACCCCTGGGTCGAGCGGCATCCGGAGTACTACATCGCGGGGACCGAGATGGACCTCGGTCGTGAGCCGGGGAACTACGCCCGGGCCGAGACCGCGGAGGGGCCGCAGGTGCTGGCGTTTGGCCGCGACCCGTACTTCCCGGGGTGGCCTGATACCTTCCAGCTCAACTACCGGCACCCTTCGCTCTGCGCGGCAATGCGCGATGTGCTGGTGAAGGTCGCCGCTCAGTGCGATGGCCTGCGCTGCGACATGGCCATGCTGGTCTTGCCTGACATTTTCGCCCGGACCTGGAAGGAGGCCTCGCTCCCGAGCGATGGCAGTCTCCCGGACGACTCTCCCTTCTGGCCCGACGCGATCGCCCGTGTGCGAGCCCAGACTCCTGACTTTCTGTTCTTGGCTGAGGCCTACTGGGACCTGGAATGGACCCTCCAGCACCAAGGGTTCGACGTCACCTACGATAAACGTCTCTACGATCGGCTCCATGCCCACGACGCCACCGCCGTCCGCGACCATCTTCGCGCCGACGTCGACTTTCAGCGCCGGTGCGCCCGGTTCCTGGAGAATCACGACGAGCCGCGCGCTGCGTTCGCCTTCGTCCCCTGGGAGGTCCATCGAGCGGCTGCCACAATCACGTTCCTGGTCCCGGGGCTCCGCTTGTTCCACCAAGGACAGCTCGAAGGGGCTGCGATTCGGCCCTCGGTCCATCTTGCCCGCCGCGCGATCGAGCCGGTCAACCCCCCTTTGGCGGAGTTTTACGCCCGCTTGCTTGCGATTTTGAAGCGCCCTGAACTGCGGCGGGGCCGATGGACTCTGCGGGAATGTCGGCGGGCCTGGAATGAGAATACGACCTCCGAGCAGTTTCTCACCTTCATGTGGGAAGGTCCGGCCGGCGAGACGCTCCTGGTCGCCGTGAACTATGCTCCCGACCAAGGGCAGTGCTACGTCGTCTTGCCGCCAGACACCTTTGCAGGCAAGACGTGGAACTTCCGGGACTTGACCGGCCCCTTCGCATACCAGCGGAGCAGCGATGACTTGATCCCGCACGGTCTCTATCTCGACCTGCCCCCATGGGGAACGCACGTTTTTGAAGTCAGCCAGGCCAGCCCAGGAACCTGAGCAATGCGAAGGTGAGCGGGGAGCGTCAGCTCTCTCTGTCGTTCTGGCGAGAGTAGGTGTGGGTGAGAGGGACAGGGAACTTACGCTTCTCGCCCGCCTCATCTCCCAAAGAGAGGGACAAGGAGCCGGCGCTTCCCGCTCGCCTAAAAAATTCAAGGGTTCAGGCGTTTTCATCACCGAATCATCGAACGGCTTCAACACTCCGTCCAGGCAACCTTGGATGGTCTGTGGCCGTCAAAAGACCGACTCTCCTTTACCTTTCCATCCTGCAAAGCGAGGCTGAACCGTGGCCAAGATGAGAATCGCGGTGCGATATCGCCTGTTCTGGGCGGCTGCCCTGATCGCTGTTTGCGGCGGGCGGACCCAGGCCGATGACTCCTGGGTTGTTTATCAGGGAGGCGACGGGCCGGGCAAGGACAAGCGGGTCGTCCTGGTCAGCGGCGACGAGGAGTACCGCTCGGAGGAGGCGCTTCCCCAACTGGCCAAGATCCTCGCCACGCGGCACGGGTTCAATTGCACCGTCCTCTTTGCGATCGGCGAGGATGGGACGATCGACCCCAAGCGGGTCGACAACATTCCCGGCCTGGAGGCGCTCGATACGGCCGACCTGCTGATCATTGCCACCCGGTTTCGCGACTTACCCGACGATCAGATGAAGCATGTGGTCGACTACCTCGAGTCGGGCCGCCCGATCATCGGCCTGCGAACGGCCACGCACGCCTTCGACCTCAAGAAGAACAAGACTTATGCCAAATACACCTGGAACGGCCAGGTCCCTGGCTTCGAGGGGGGCTTCGGACGCCTGGTTTTCGGCGAGACCTGGCATAGCCACCACGGCGCTCACGGCAAGCAGAGCACGCGCGGAACCCTCGCCCCGGGCGAGCAGGATCACCCCATTCTCAAAGGCGTCAAGGATGGCCAGATCTGGGGGCCGACCGACGTCTACGGCGTCCGGTTACCGCTGCCGGGCGACAGTAAACCGTTGGTCTTTGGACAGATTCTCACGGGAATGAAGCCTGATGATTCCCCGCTTGCCGGCCCGAAGAACGACCCAATGATGCCGGTTGCCTGGACCAAGACCTACGCCGCCGCCAATGGTAAAACCGCACGCATCTTCGCGACCACGATGGGCGCCTCGCAAGACCTTGAGAACGAAGGGGTGCGCCGGCTCTTGGTCAATGCGACCTACTGGGCGACCGGCCTCGAGGATCAGATCGCCGCCGATGCCGACGTCTCGATTGTCGGCGAGTATCACCCGCTCCCCTTCGGGTTCGGGGGATTCAAGGCGGGGGTCAAGCCGAGCAGTCATCAAATTAAGTAACCCTGCCTCGCTGTTTGACTCCACGAACTGTACATGGATTCATAGAAACGGAATGCCACGAGCCAGCCGGGGGACCTCTGTCCCCCGGCTGGCTCGTGACGCGAATCGATTTATTGGGGCATGGCCACAGCTCAGACCATGATCGACTTGACCACTTTGGCCAGTTCTTCGCCCGTCTCGGTCAGGCCGTAGAAGTTATTCTTCCCTTGGCGGCGGGGTGAGATGATCCCGCCATGCCGGAGCAAGGCGAGGTGGTGGCTGACGGCGGGCTGGCTCTGGCTCAGCTCTTCGCTCAGAGCGCCGACGTGTCGCTCTCCTTCGGAAAGCATCAAGATCACCTGGAGGCGGGTCGCGTCGCTGACCTGCTTCAGCAGGTTCGCGGCACGCTGCGCTTGCTTGAGACGTTGGCCGCTCTCTTTGGCCTTGGCCGCGGTCGCCGTTTTCGTTGCGGTCGCCGTCTTCGCCACCTTCTTCACACCGGAAGTCGCACTCGCCATCGAAACATTCTCCAACAATCATGCATTTGCCCGAACGGCGCGTTCGAAACTCTTCGGAGAATCAATCGGGTATTTCCTGAGAACGGCTGGGGAAAAACCATGAGTCCGAACGTCCGCTCGCCGCTTGAGCATCTTTTACAATCGACAGTATGGGGAAAGCGAAATCCCATAGTCTGCAAATATATCATGAGATTGCCGAGTGACAACATCCTACTGCTTTTAAAACTCAAAAATGGCGACCGTTTCAATCGATCGTTTGTCGAGGGAATCCGAAGGCCGCGACAGACGTCAAACGAGGGCCGCGGGCCGGTGTTTGACGTCTGTCGGCCCGGGGTTCAAGGCGCGGAGAGGTAGGAGTCGAAGACGCGGACCTTTGCCCACGTGGCCTTGTTTTCCTCGACGAATTTCTTGTGACGCGGGTGGGCCTGGTACGCGGCGTTGGCCGCCTTGTCCCGGAATACAAGGTGAATCGCAACGTCGAAATCGCGGTCGCTGACCGGCTCTGTCACATCCTCGGCGATGGTGCCGACCGAGAAGGAGATGAGCCCGTCATGGTTTGTGAGGTATGTCTTACAAGCGTCGATCATCTTCATTCGCGACTCTTTGGAGTGATCTTTCAGCGTGAAGAAGACCACGTGAGCCAGTCGCTCCCCCTTTTCGTCGGCGGCCTGAGCGACTCCGCCCGCCAGCAGGCTGGCCGCAACCGTGGAAAAGAGAAGCCGAGTGAAGAAACGGTTCATGAGGATTTCCTTTGTGGATGCACGCGTGTCCGATCAACGAAACGGTTGGCCATCATGATCGACTGAGCTTGGATTGACAAGTCGTTACGGATCCCTTGTTTCGTCCGGTTCCGAAGGCTCACTGGCAGGGAATGACGAGCGTTCTCGGTTGGCTCTCGAATTGATAGAATCCTTAAAATCCTATGGAGAGTGTGTGGATGTGTTTTATCTTGTAGGGTAGTCTTCCGCCTGCCCTACGGGATGGGTACAGCCGCTTTGTGGCTTGCTCAGGCCTTTTTTTTGAAGACGACGCACCGGTCCGAACGGAAAGTCATCCTTGTGACCAAGCCAACAAAACTCCAAGAGAAGGCGTGCGAACGGCTGGCTGACGCACTGCTGACGATCACCGAGGCGGCCAGGCTCGATGGCAAGGGGACGTTCAACGCGTCCGACCTGGACGAGGTGGCCGCGCGTCTGGTGAAGGCCTCCTCGGCCTTTGACCTCGATGCGATCGTCGCCAAGGCCCTTGAAACCCGAGGCCGTGCTCTCGGTCGCCGCGCCGGCACGGCCGAGTTGCTGATGCTCCTCGAGGGAGACCTTAAACCTTTGTCCATGCTTCTTCTGCCCGACGATGTGTTCAACGAACGCATGAATGCGCTCGATGCCGAGCTGGGCGAGCTCTAACGTATTCCGAAGGAAGAGGATTTCGGCCACCCTCTGATGGAGTTAGTCTAAGACGGACCTCCGGCCGCCATTGAGGCGGGCCGGGCTTGCGACACTCGAACGGGAACCGCTTTTATGTGGCAGATTGGTTTGCTCCTCGGCTGTCTTACCGTGGCCTTGGCTGAAACTCAGGCGGCTTCCGCCGTCGACCCTGCGACGCTTTCGAAGGTCCGGGTCTACGTCGGGACTTATACGGACGGGAAAGGGCAGGGGATCGTCCTACTCGATCTCGACCCGAAATCGGGGACGCTGACCTCGCGGGGTCTGGCCGCTGAGGCGCTCAGCCCGTCGTTCCTGGCGATCGACCCGGCCCGTCAGCACCTCTACTCCGTGAATGAGGTTGCCGAGAGCGGCGGCCGGAAGAGCGGCGGCGTCAGCGCGTTCGCGATCAATCCGAAGGACGGGAGCCTCAAGCACCTGAACACGGAATCGTCGGAAGGCGCTGGGCCGTGCCACCTGGTGGTCGACCGCGCCGGCAAGAACGTTCTGGTGGCGAATTACGGGGGAGGCACCGTGGCCTCGCTGCCCATCCTGGCTGACGGCCGGCTCGGCGCTGCGACTGCGACGATCGAACACACCGGGACCGTCGCCGACCCCAAGCGACAGGGCAAACCCCACGCCCACTCGATCAACGTTGACGCGGCCAATCGGTTCGCGATTGCGGCCGACCTCGGGCTCGACAAGCTCTTCGTCTACAAGTTCGACCCGGCGAAGGGAAGCCTGACCCCCAATGACCCTCCGTTCACGGCGACGGCGCGCAGGTCCGGACCTCGCCATTTCGCGTTCCACCCCAACGGCCATCACGCCTACGTGATCAACGAGATCAACTGCACGGTGACCGCCCTCGACTACGACGCCGAGCATGGTGTCTTGAAAGAGATCCAGACCTTGCCGACGCTTCCTGATGGCGTTGAGGTCAAGCCGAGCGACTCGACGGCCGAGGTGCAGGTCCATCCCTCGGGCAAGTTCCTCTACGGCTCGAACCGAGGCAACGACAGCATCGCGATCTTCGCCATCGACGCTGCGACTGGCCGGCTCACTCCGGTTGGCCACCAGCCGACCGGCGGCAAGATCCCCCGGAACTTCGCCATCGACCCGACCGGCCGTTTTCTCCTGGCCGCCAACCAGGAATCCGGCACGATCGTTGTCTTTCGGATCGATCCGGCGACCGGCAAACTCGAGTCGACCGGCCAGTCGATCGAGGTCAAGTCGCCCGTCTGCCTGAAGTTCATCCCGATCGCGAAGTAACAATGAGTTGAAGGATGGGGACGAGGCAACGGAGATGGCTCGCTGGTATGATGCCCGGAGCCTCGTCCACCTTCACACTCTCCTCGTGTTCGGAGACGACGCAAGGCTCTAATCGTTGCATGCTCTGATGACGATCGACGAGCTCATCCCACCTGGAATGCCTACCTATGAGTCGACCTCCACGCGTGAATGCCACGTTCACTCTCGCCGCCCTCGTTCTTTGCGCCGGGCTCTCCACCGTGACGGCGGGCGAGTTCAAGCTGAACGGCCGCACATTCACTTTGGCCGATGGGTTCGAGATGGAACTCATCGCCGGCCCACCCCTGGTCGATCGCCCGATCACCGCCGATTTTGACGAAGAAGGCCGGCTCTACGTCTCCGACTCGTCCGGATCCAACGACCCGGTCGTCAAGCAGGTTGTCGATCGGACCCACCGCATCCTGCGGCTCGAGGATACCGACGGCGACGGCCGGTACGATAAGCGCACCGTGTTCGCCGATCGGATGATGTTCCCCGAGGGGACCCTGTGGCATGACGGCTCCCTCTACGTCGCGGCCCCCCCGAGCCTCTGGAAGCTGACGGACACCGATGGCGACGGTGTCGCCGACCAACGCACCGAGTGGTTTCAGGGGAAAACCCTCACCGGCTGTGCCAACGACCTGCATGGCCCTTACCTCGGCCTCGATGGCTGGATCTACTGGTGCAAGGGGGCGTTCGCCGAGCAGACTTACGAGCGGCCGGGCCGTTCTCCTTTCGTCACAAAAGCGGCGCATATCTTTCGACGTCGGCCCGAGGGGTCGCTGATCGAGCCGGTGATGACCGGCGGGATGGATAACCCGGTCGACGTCGTCTTCACCCCGGGGGGCGAGCGGATCTTCACGACGACCTTCCTGCAGAACCCCGAAGGCGGTCGCCGCGACGGCCTGATCCATGCGATCTACGGTGGAGTCTACGGCAAGGTTCACGACGCGGTGCTGAACGCGCACCCCAAGACTGGCCCCGAGCTGATGCCGCCGCTCACCCACCTCGGCGCTGCCGCCCCGTCGGGCCTTACCCGCTATGATTCGGATGCGTTCGGCCCTGGGTATCGCGACAACCTGTTCGCCGCCCTCTTCAACATGCAGAAGGTCACGAGGCACATTCTCGAGCCAAACGGAGCCACCTTCACGACACGCGATGAAGACTTCCTGGTCTCTCCCGAGGCCGACCATGACTTTCACCCCACCGACGTTCGGGACGATGCCGACGGCAGCCTGGTCGTGCTCGACACCGGCGGCTGGTACAAGCTCTGCTGCCCGACGTCGCAGATCGGCAAGCCGAACGTGCTCGGGGCCATCTACCGGGTGCGCCGCGAGGGAGCACCACGGATCGAAGACCCGCGCGGGTTGAAGCTGGAGTGGGCCCAGCCGTCGGTCGGTGAACTCGTCGAGCGGCTGGACGACCCTCGCTCCGCGGTTCGCGCTCGGGCGATCCACCTGCTGGGCAAGCAAGGTGAACCGGCCGTCTCGGCACTCGCCGAAGCGATCCGGGCCGGCCGCACGGTCGACTCGCGGCGAAACGCCGTCTGGGCCACAACGCGGATTGACCGTCCTGAGGCTCGCGCGGCTGTGCGATCGGCCTTGGCCGATGCCGACGCGACCGTTCGCCAGGCGGCGATCCACTCCGCGAGCGTCTGGCGCGACCACGATGCGTTCGCGCCTTTGCTCGTGGCGCTCAAGGAAAAGGTGGCGGCCAACCGCCGCGCCGCGGCCGAGGCGCTTGGGCGGATCGGCGGCAAGGGGGTCGTCTCAGCCCTGCTCGAGGCGGCCGGAGAGCCGGCGGATCGAGTCCTTGAGCATTCGCTGACATACGCACTCATCGAGATCGCTGACCCGAGCGGAACAGCGGCCGGCCTCCAGAGCCAGAACGTCAGGACCCGCCGCGCCGCCCTGGTTGCACTCGACCAGATGGAAGCGGGGGGCCTCAAGGCCGAGGACATCGCGCCCGGCCTTGCCTCGACCGATCCGCTTGTCCGGGAAACCGCGTCCTGGATCGCCGGGCGGCATCCGGAGTGGGCCGGGACTTTGGTCGGCTCGTTTCGCCAGCGCCTGTACGAAAAGGGGAAAGTGCCGGCCGAAGGGGATGAACTCAGCGGTCAACTCGCTCGGCTGGCCCACTCCACGCCGATCCAGGAATTGCTGGCTGAGCCGTTGCGTGACGCGGCCGCTTCGCCGGAGACCAAGCGGATCGCGCTGCGAGCGATGGCCGAATCGGGGCTCCGTGACGCTTTCAGCGCCTGGGAGTCGGGCTTGATCGAAGTCCTTTCGGGTGACGACCTCGCATTGACCCGCCAGGCGATCGCGACGAGCCGAGCCTTGCAGACTCCCAAGACCCGCTCACCGTCGCTTGCCTTGGCCTTGCTCAAGGTGGCGAGTCGGGAAACGACTCCGGCCGACCTCCGGCTCGAGGCGCTGGCGGCCGTACCGGGCGGCTTGCCCGAAGTCGATGCGGCCCTCTTGACCTTCCTACGCGGTGAACTGGCCCCTGACCGCTCCGTCGCGATCCGAAGCGCGGCCGCCGACGTGCTCTCAAAGGCTACGCTAACGACCGATCAACTCGCGGCCTTGACCGACACGGTCAAGGGGGCGGGACCGCTCGAGATCGATCGCTTGCTCTCGGCTTTCGAGCAGAGCCAGGATGAAGCGGTCGGGCTGAAGCTGGTCAAGGCGCTGGAGCAGTCACCGGCCCGGACCACGCTTCGGATCGAGATGATCAAGCCTCGCCTGGCGAAGTATGGCGAGAAAGTTCAGACCGAGGCCGAAGGTCTCTACGCCGGCCTGAACGCGGACGCGGCGAGTCAGAAGGCGCGGCTCGAGGGGTTCCTGGCGACGCTCTCCGGTGGCGACGTCAGGCGCGGCCAGGCGGTGTTCAATAGCACCCGAGCCTCCTGCGTCTCCTGCCACGCGATCGGCTACCTGGGGGGCAAGGTCGGCCCTGACCTCACCCATATCGGCAAGATCCGCACCGAGCGCGACCTGCTCGAGGCGATCCTCTTCCCGAGCGCGAGCTTTGTGCGAAGCTTCGAACCGTTGAGCATCGCAACCAAGGACGGCAAGGTCTACAACGGCCTTCCCCGCAAGGATGCCCCCGATGAGATCGTGCTCGCCACCGGTCCCGACCAGGAGGCCCGCATCGCCAGGGATGAGATCGAGGAGATCCGTCCGGGCTCGGTCTCGGTCATGCCGGCCGGTCTCGATCAACAGCTCTCAGCGAAAGAGCTGGCGGACCTGATCGCGTTCCTCAAAGCCTGTCAGTAATCCAACCCCTCCCCCCTGGGACCACGGGCACCCCGCCTGCAATTGATTTATGTTGATAAAAAATATCAATAAGTTAAGAGTGGGCGGGGCGCTCGCGATCCCAGGGGGGGAGCTGACGCTCCCATGAAGAGAAGTCGGTAAAACCTGAGGAGGGAGAGTCGAACGCCATGGCAACCGAGATCGAGAATGCGGGCTCCGGCCCCGGATCATCGATAACGGCGGCGGAACCGATCTGGGATCGTCCCCACCGGCCGGCCTGGATGCGACTGCTCAATGGGGTAGGGGGGGGACTGAGGCGAGTCGGGGTGCTCCGTCCCCGGCTCGACCCCGAGTTGCTTCTGGCCGCCGCCCAGCGCCGTGCGGGCCTTGCGGACTGGGGGGACGACGGCTTTCAGGATGGCCTCCGGGCCCTGGTCGAGGCGTTCGAGACGCAGGGCAATACCCACACCTTCGGCCGGCTCTTCTTTCGCGAATACTGTGTGGCCGCGCTGACGAACCGCCTCCGGATTCAGGAGGACCTGAACCGCCATCCCGAGATCCTCGATACGCCGATCCGCCGCCCTCTGTTCATCACCGGACTGCCTCGAAGTGGAACGACCTTCCTTCATCGCCTGATGTGCGAGGACCCTGGTGGTCGCCCCTTGCTCTTCTGGGAAACGTTGGCCCCTTCGCCTTCACCACGCTACGAGACTCGCCTGACGGACCCGCGAATTAGGCTGGCTCGGAAGCAGGTCGGGATTTTGAACGCGCTCGCCCCTCGGATCCGGGCCGCCCACCTGTTCGATGCCGACAGTCCCGAGGAGTGCAATAACCTGTTCGCGCATGGGTTTATCGCGGGTATCAACGGATTCCTGTTCGACGTGCCCCAGTACGTCGAGTGGATGAACGATCAAAACTTGCTCGAGCCTTATCGTTACCTGCGCCGTCAACTCCAACTCCTCTCCTGGCGGTGGCCGGGAGACCCCTGGTTGCTCAAGGCCCCTGCCCATCTCTACGGCCTCGACGCTCTCCTGGCTGTCTTTCCCGACGCCTGCATCGTGCAGATCCACCGCGATCCCCTCCAGGTCCTGCCTTCGCTTTGCAGCCTGGCCTCTGCCGTTCGGGGGATCTCATCCGACCAGGTGGATCTGAGGCGTCTTGGAGCGGAGTTCACCGAGGCGATGGCCCGAGGAACCGAGCACGCGATTGACGCTCGCGCGTCAGCCGACCCGGCCCGTTTCTTCGATGTGGCCTATCCATCCTTATTGGCCGATCCGGTCGGGACGGTCCACGCGGTCCGACATCATTTCGGATACGCGTACGACGACGAACTCGAGGCCAGGATGCGTCGCTGGCTGGCGGAGAATCCACAGCACAAGCACGGCGTCCATCGCTATAGCCTCGAGCAGTTCGGCCTCGATTCAGAAGTGGTGAATCGCCGGTTTGCCAGATACCGCGAGTGGACCACCCAGAGGGGATTTTAACGACTAAAAATATTATTTTAGGTTGTTGCCCGTTCTGCGATTGAAATGGTGTACTGTTTCAGCCTTTCATCTCGAAGATGGCGATCTTGTTGTGCCCCGCTGCGATGAGCGTGCCCGATGATTCGTCGAAGGACGTATCGTGGACGTGCATGGGGGCCTTTTCCTGGGTGAGGACGGCCTTGGTTTTGAGGTCGAGGAACATCAGGAAGCCGGCGTTATCGCCGCCGGCAGCGATCAGCCAGTCGCCTGCGGGGTGGAACTCGAGGCGCTCGACCAGGCCCTTGACCTTGTCTTCGCTGAATTCATGGGTCCGCTCTCCCTTGCGCCAGTCGAAGACCTCGACCCGGGCCTTGCCGTCGAGGTGGTCGATGTTGTTGATCTTGCCGATGCCGCCGACCGCAAGCCTGGTGCCGTCGGGTGAGAACGCCAGCGAGCGGATGCCGCCGATCGAATGACGACGCTGGACCGGGTCCCAGGTATACATGCCAGGGGCTTCCAGCGTATTCGTCGATTGGCCCGACTCGACGTCCCAGACGACCACACGACCGACCTTGTCTCCGGTCGCAACGTGGCGGCCGTCGGGCGAGAAGGCGCAAGCATAAAGCATTGACGGGAAGTGGTGCGGGGTGGTCTCGGCGTGGCCGCGCAGCTCGTGGATCTTTGAGCCGGTCTCGGCATCCCAGAGCCGGCAGACCATGTCGTCGGCGACGCTGGCGACCCGCTTGCCGTCGCGCGTGGTAGCCACGCCACGGATCCATTTGGTATGGGCCTCGACTGTGCGGACCTTCGCCCGTGCGTCGAGGTCCCACCAGATCAATCGCCCGTCATAGCTTCCCGAGATGGCCATGACGCCAGCCAGCGCGAGCCCGGTGACGTAACTCTCGTGGCTGCCAAGTTCGCGAGCCTCCGGTTTGTCGGCGGCCAGGTCGATGTCGTAGATCTTGAAGTCGGACCCGCCGAAGACCAGCCGGTTCGTGTCGGGAACACGTTCGGCTGTGAAGACGACTTCCCGACGTGAGAATTCTTTGACGACCTTGAGCGTCTCGGGGTTTGTGGTAGCCATGGGACGAAGACCTCGTAAGGCGAACTCGCCACGGGAACGATGCGTCTGTGTCGTGCTCGCCTGGACGGTTGAAGGTCCGAGGCGAGCGGGGAGCCGATTGCTCTCTGCGCTGCTGATCTCAGGCTAGCACGTCGGCGATCGCCTCGGTGTCCGGTTCGGTGAGTGGCACCGGTCGTGAATTCACATAGTAGTTTTTTTGCGGGTCGATGCCGAGTGCCTGGTAGATTGTGGCGAACAGTTCGGCGGCTCCGACCTCACCGTCGACGACCGCGTTGCCGGTCGCGTCGGTCTTGCCGAAGACGGAACCTCCTTTGATCCCGCAGCCGGAGAGCGTGGCGCTCCAGGCTGTGGCGAAGTGGTCGCGTCCCAGGCTGGGGTTGATCGACGGCGTGCGGCCGAACTCGGCGAGGGTGATCACCAGGGTTTGGTCGAGCAGTCCCCGTTGGTCGAGGTCATCGAGGAGGGTGGCCATGACGTGGTCGAGCTCGGGGACGAGCTCCTGGTGGGTCTCGAAGTTCTGGCCGTGGCTGTCCCACCAGGCGCGGCCGACCCGGACGAACGGCACCCCCGCTTCGATCAAGCGGCGGGCAACCAGGGCCTGTTCGCCGAATTGGGTGGGGCCGTAGAGGTCGCGGACCCGCTGTGGCTCTTTGGAGAGATCGAAGAGGGTTTCGCTGGCCATCAGGCCCCGGACACGCTGGTAGGCTTCGTTGTGGCCCCCCAGGGCGCTGTTCGAGGTTCGGCCTCGTTCGAACCGCTTGCTGAGCAGTTCTCGCAGTTCACCACGCTGACGATGGTCAAGGTCGGAAAGCTCGGCCGCGCGGCGGATGTTCTCCGGGATCAAGCTTGTGGTCAGTTCCATCGGCGCGTAGCGCGAGCCGAGGAATCCGCTCGATCCCGGGGCGAAGTCACGCCCTTCGGTCGCGGAGTAGAACGAGACATAGTCGGGCACCTGGCTCTCGGACCGGCCCAGTTCACGGGCCAGCACGGCGCCCAGGTCAGGGTAGCGTAGGCTCGGGTCATCCATTCGGCCGCGCATCATCAGGCGGGCGCCGCTGCCGTGGTCGCCGTTCTTCGTGTTCAAGGAGCGGATGATGCAGGTTTGCTCCATCCGCTTGGCCATCTTGGGCATGAGCTCGGAGATCTGGATGCCGGGGACCGAGGTCGAGATCGCCCGGAATGGTCCCCCCGTCGCCGTCCCTGGTTTGGGGTCCCAGGTCTCGAGCTGGCTCGCGCCGCCGGCCAGCCAGAGCAGGATGACTCGCTTCCCCTGGGATTTGATCTCCCGGGCCAGCGCCGGCTCTTTGAGCACGTCGAGCACAGTCATGTCGGCCGCGAACGCCGCTGCACCGGCGGCTGCCGTGCCGAGGAAGCGACGCCGATCCAGTGCGTGCGCGGGTGAGCCGCAAAAGTTGACGCGTCGGTCGCTGGCCATCGAGGTGCCCCCGATTCGTGGTCGTCGATTGCGAAAAAAAAGAAGTAGAGATGTTCGTCAGTGATTGAACCGGAACTCCGCGCTCGTCAAGAGCACCCAGACGAGTTGGCGGATCCCTTCGACCTGCCGGTCGCTTCGCTGTGCGAGGTATTCGCCCAAAAGCGAAACTTCCTCGTCGGCCGGTGGGCGCGAGAGCACGTTGCGGACCGCCATGGCCACGCGTTCATCCCCGTCCTCGATCCGCGCGAGCCGTCCTACGAGCCGCTCGTTCTTATCGGTCAGGAGTTCCTGGATGCGATCGCCGTTGCTCATCAAGAGCGCTTCGGAGACCCCGATCTGGTAGTCCTCCCCTGGCTTGGCGAGTGCGCTGGCGACTCCTCGGGCACGGCCATCGAGGTCGGCCTCGAGTTTCCCCGGGGTCAGGTCGGCCGGGAGAGTCGACGGATCGGTGGTGGCCACCCACATCGAAGTCGCCAGTTGCAAGGGGGTCAGGGGGCGGACCGCGGCCACGCCGAACAGGCGGGGGTCGGGCGCTTCGCCCTCCTGCCAGATGCTCGTGCGTGCATAGGCTCGGCTCAATACCAGGCCACGGATGAGCCGACGGAGGTCATAACGGTGCTCGACCAGGTCGCGGGCCAGCCACGAGAGGAGTTCGGGGTGGCTCGGCGGGTTGGCCGAGTGCATCTGATCCAAGGGCATCACCAGCCCCAGTCCGAAGAACCGGTGCCAGAGGCGATTGACGATCGCGTTCGCGAAGAAGTCTCGCTCGCCGGGTTGAAGCGCGACGTCGACCAGTTGCGCCCGGACGCTGAACTTGGGGGCGGGCGGTGGCTCATTCTTTTTCTTGGCCTCGGCGAGTCGGCGTTTTTCCGCTTTCTGCTCCTCCTTGGACGGCTCTTTCACGTCGGGAGCATCGACGATCCGGCCGGTCAGGAACATGAGCCGGGCCTGCCGTTCTTCTCCGCCGGTCGTCTGGAATTTGACTGTTCCGTAGTCGTTCTCGCCGAGGAACGTGCCGGCCTCGTAGGTGCGGGCGAAGAACGACTTCATCCCGTAGTAATGGTCCTGCTTCCAGTCGACGACGCGCGGGTGGTCGTGGCACTTCGCACAGCTCACATCCACGCCGAAGAAAAGGGAGCTGACGTCACTGGTCAGGCGGTCGAGGTCCTTGGCCCTCGGCTTGAGATAGTTGCCCGCCCCCTTGAGGCCCGGCAGGCTCTCGTCGGCCAGGATGATCTCGCGGAAGATTTGATCCCAGGGGCGATCTTCCTCGACGGCCCGATTGAGATAGTCGCGAAGGCTCCCTCGGGTTCCGGCCATCAGCATCGCGTCGAGCTCATTGGCCTGATGTCGCGCATAGGCCGGCGACGCCATCAGCCGATCGATCAGCTCGACCTGTTTCTCGGGGGCGGTCGACTCGACGTAGGCACGCATCTCGGCCTCGGTCGGGATCCGCCCGATCAGGTCGAGAGTCAGCCGTCGGATCAGGCCGGCGTCCTCGGTCGTGGCGGCGGGCCTGACCCCGGCCTCGCTCAACTTGGCGTCGAGATAGAAGTCGACAATTTCGGGAAGCGGCCGATCGGCCGGCAGGAGGTCGACGGCCTGAGTATTTGATCCGGCCGCGACCAGCGCGATGAGAACGGGGAGGGCCAGGCGCAGGATTCTCCTCATGGCATCCCTCGGTGAGCGACCTTCAAGCAATGCTCGGACGAGCGAGTCGGATCCTTGGCAAAAGCAACCGTGCCGGACCTCGAATGGGTGAGGCGGCTGGCGAATGATTGCCTTTTGGGAGATCTCAAGGACCTTTAAGGAATGTTAAACTATACCTTGCGTCGAGTCGACGCTACTCAAATCTTTCGAAAGCCGCTCTCGTCTGGCGTTCTAAGAACCTCCCTGTAACATGGCGCATGCATTTTTGAAGACGCGGCCCGCGCGGTCGATCTCCTCACGACATCAATCCGGAGCCCCTGCCGATGGCCTCCACGCCGATTTCGGTTGCGAGAACGGGAGCCAGGCTTCTGGTCCTCGCTGTCCTCACCCAGGTCGTTGGGGAACCGGCGGCCATGGCTGGTTTTCCCGAAGCCTCGCAACTCCCTTCGCAGGCCGGCTTGCCCGACCCGCTCGTGATGCTCGACGGCCATCGCGTCACCAGCAAAGAGGAATGGCTCGCCAAACGACGGCCGGAGTTGAAGGCGCTCTTCCAGCACTACATGTACGGGCAGATGCCCTCCCCGCCTGAGAAGATCGCGACGACCGTGGCGCGGGTGGACCCGAATTACTTTGGCGGCAAGGCGACCAAAAAGGAAGTGGCGATTGCCTTCGGACCGTCGGCCACTCCCGAAATTTACTTGCTGCTCGTCGTGCCCAACCGTAAGGAAGGCCCCGCGCCGGTGTTCCTCGGGATCAACTTTTGTGGCAACCACACGGTGGTCAACGACCCGAAGGTGGCCTTGCCGGCATCCTGGATGCCCAAGAACTGCCCGGGATGCACGGACAACCGGGCGACCGATGCGGGCCGGGGCTCGCAAATTCAAGTGTGGTCGATTGAGGATGTGATCGACCGAGGCTACGCCGTGGCGACCTTCTACAGCGGCGACGTCGCCCCCGATCATCCCGACTTCACCGATGGGATCATCCCTCATTACTACAAGCCGGGGCAGTCGAAGCCCGGCCCGCACGACTGGGCGACGGTTGCTGCTTGGGCCTGGGGTCTGCACCGGGCCGTCGACTATCTGATCACGAATCCAGAGATCGACAAGGCGAAAATTGCGGTCGTCGGCCATTCACGCTTGGGCAAAGCGGCGATCGTGGCGGCTGCATTCGACGAGCGGATCGCCCTGGTCATTCCCCACCAGGCGGGCTGTGGTGGCACCGCGCCGAGCCGAGGCAAGGTCGGCGAGTCGGTCAAGCGGATCAACACGAGTTTCCCGCACTGGTTCGATGACGAGTTCAAGGCGTTCAACGACCAACCGGATCGGCTTCCGTTTGATCAGAACGGGCTTGTGGCGTTGGTGGCCCCTCGCCCTGTGCTGTTCACCAATGCGGTTGACGACACCTGGGCCAACCCCGAAGGACAGTTTGAGGTTCTCAAAGGGGCCGACTCCGTCTATCGTTTTCTGGGGGTCGAGGGACTCGAGGCCGATCGGATGCCGGAAACCGGCAAGCTGATCGACGGCCGTCTCGGCTACCACATTCGACCGGGGAAGCATTCGATGGGGAAGGACGACTGGAAGGTCTTCCTCGACTATGCCGACAGGCAACTCGGAAAGCCTGGCGTCTCCAAGTGACTTTGAGAATGGAATGATGTCCCCGAATTCACCGTCTCCCGCCGCTGGCGATCGTCCTGTAAACGCGCCGAAACCCCCGGAGAGTTCCGGCTCTGGCTCTGCACCGTCGCGTCGGCTGGCCTCGATCGATGCGTTTCGCGGCTTCGTGATGTTCTTGCTCCTGGCGGAGTGGCTCAAGCTTCCGCAAGTCGCGAAGTCGTTTCCAAAGAGCGAGCTCTGGGCGCTCCTGAGTCGTCATCAGCAGCATGTCGAGTGGGTCGGCTGCTCGTTGCACGACTTGATCCAGCCTTCGTTCTCATTCCTGGTCGGCGTGGCCTTACCGTTCTCGATCGCCAGTCGGCTCGCGCGCGGTCAGTCCACGACCCGGATGGCGGGGCATGCGTTCTGGCGGGCACTCGTGCTGGTCTTGCTCGGGATCTTCCTTCGCTCGATGGGTAAGGACCGCACGAACTTCACGTTCGAGGATACACTGACCCAGATCGGCCTGGGCTATGGGTTCCTGTTCCTGCTCGGCCTTCGACCGGCGCGTGATCAGTGGATTGCGCTGGTGGTCATCCTGGTCGGCTACTGGGGGGCATTTGCGCTCTACCCCGCACCCGGGACCGAGTTTGATTACACGAGCGTCGACGTTCCGAAGGACTGGGCGCACAACCTCAGTGGGTTTGCCTCACACTGGAACAAGAACAGCAACGCCGCCTGGGCCTTCGACACCTGGTTCCTGAACCTGTTCCCGCGAAAAGCCCCGTTTATCGACAACCGTGGCGGCTACGCGACCTTGAGCTTCATCCCGACGCTTGCCACGATGATCTTCGGCCTGATTGCCGGTAACGTGCTCAAAGATGATCGCAAGGCATGGATGAAGCTTGGCTGGTTGACCGCCGCCGGAATCCTTGGCCTTTTCCTGGGGGCGGCGCTTGGGGAACTCGATTTTTGCCCCGTGGTGAAGCGGATCTGGACCCCGAGCTGGACGCTCTTCAGCGCCGGCTGGTGTTTCCTGATTCTCGCGGCTTTCTACGCCGTGGTAGACATGGCCGGCCTATGGTGGCTCACCTACCCGCTGATCATCATCGGTACGAACTCGATCGCTGCTTACTGCCTGCACTGGCTGGTCGAAGACTTCATCACGGCCAACCTCAAAACCCACTTTGGCCAGGAAGTTTTCGCGTCCTTCGGGCCGGCGTACGAGCCGCTCGTCCAAGGCGCGGCGGCCTTGGTGGTGGTTTGGCTGATCCTCTTCTGGATGTACCGCCGAAAGCTGTTTATTAAAGTATGAGTCGGTTTTTCGTGCCTGGGCCAAGAGCGTTTCACCGGTGGGTGGCACACGTCTTGTGGAGATCGAATCACCTGGCTTGAGCGAGCCTTTGCGCCGTTCGACTTTAGCCTCAACGGGGCGTCCCAAAGCAGCCCGGGCAACGCCCCGGGTTTGCCTTGTTTATGGGCGATCTCAGCGAGGACCGTTGTTGTGGTCCGTTACTTCTTCAGCTTCCAGACCCGAATGCGATTCCTGCTTTCGGCCCCCGTCTTGAACTCCGTCGGGCGATCTCCCTGATCTTCCGCCGCGCAAATCTTGATGGTCTCACCATCCCAGGTGTAGATGCCCTTGAGGGAAAGGGCGCCATCGTCCCGCAGAAGGTCATAGGCTTTTGGGGTCTTGTTCGGGTCTAACGTGACCATCGCCGATCGGTCCGCTCCTTGTGCGGTGTAGTGGATCTGATTGCCTTGGACCACAAAGGAGAGATCGGGCAATTCCTGGGCCGGCACCGTCTTGCCTTCGTACTCTTCGGAGACCAAGACCCAAGTCCCCTGATACTTTTCCAGTTCACCCTTGGGTGTCTCGTCAGCGGTGAGCAACAGGCCAGCAAACACGACCGTCAGGGCAAGCGGCCTCATCATGGGGATAGGCTCCTTGGCGACTCAGAAGAGATGCGGCACCTGGACCTGAAGCGGATTCTAGCGGATCTGTACGGCACTGTCTATGACGTTTGTCGTGGGTTGGTGCGGGTACAAATTATCGCAGATATTCAGCATTTTTGGAAACGACCGAGGGGCGGTGGCGATCTGTTGATCGCCACCGCCCCTCGTTGTTGATGTGCCGGACGAGTTCGCAGCAGGGTCAGGAGTTGTCAGCGAACTGGTCGTAGAAGTCGTTGGAGGAGAGCAGGTCGGAGACGAGCTGATCGACGCGACCGCCACGGTTGAGGAGTCCCACCGAGCGGGCGCGCTGCTGGGTGGTGGGGGTGGTGCCGAAGAACTGCTGGTAGAGGAAGCTGACGAAGGCGGATTTACCCGGCTGGCTGAGAACCAAGGAGCTGGCGACCGAGGCTCGCGAGACGCCTTGCCGCAGTTGTCGGGTCAGCCTGGCTTGGGCCGAGGCCGGGATTGCGGTTCCGAGCACGTCTTGGTAGAGGGCGGTCAGGAAGCCGTTGATCGTCCCGCCTCCCTGAGACTGATAGTACTCGTGCGAGCCGAGGACATCGATCTCGGCACCGAAGCCTTGCGCCTTCTTCTGGCTCTGCAACCCGCGGACCACCTCGCGGAAGGTGGGCTCGCGGCGGAGGAAGGTTCGATAGACGGTCGTCACTGCGTTGGCCTGTCCGTCGGGACTGGTCACGATGCGGACGACGACCTTATGCCGGGGAACCCCGATCGCCAGTTGGGTCCGGTAGAAGTCGAGCTCATCCAGGGTTGCCGGCCGACCCACCGAGTTGATGTAGACCTGGTTGAGGAACCGTTCGGTCTGATCGCCGACGACGACCGTGAGGTCTGGCGACGAGGCTGTGGTGAAGTTCGAGTCGCCTTGGTAGACCGCCGTGATGGTGTCGACACCGACCAACAGGCTCGTCGTGACCAGCGTTGCCCTCCCGCTGGAGAGAGTGGCCGATCCGACCAGGACCCCGTTGGCGAAGAACTGGACGGTGCCCGTGGGAGTGCTTGTCCCGGAATTCGAGGCGGAGACCGTCGCCGTCAGGGTGACGGCTTCGCGTGCGGTCGGATTGAGGTTCGACGAGGTCACGTTGATGGTCGAGTTCGACTGCGTCACCGTGGTCGTGGTCGCGCCGTCCTTGGTCGCGAAGTTGGTGTCACCCGAGTATCGGGCGGTGATCGTGGTGGTTCCCAGCGGCGTGGCCGAGGTCGACAGAGTGGCGACGCCGTTGACCACGTTGACGGGGCTCCCGATCGCGGTCCCGTTGCTGTAGAACTGGACGGTTCCGGTGGGGATCCCCGAGCCGGGGCTGATCGCCGTTATGGTGGCCGTCAGCGTCCATTGCTGGCCGAACCCCGCAGGGTTAGGCGTTGCCGTTACCGCGACGTTCGATTGCGACTTGGTCACCGTCACGGAGCTAACCGCGGAGGTGCTCGAGCCGAAAGTGGCGTCGCCGCTGTATTGAGCGGTGATCGAGCTGTTGACGCCGACCGGGAGGGCGGTGGTCGTCAAGATGGCCACGCCATTGACGATGGTCGCCTTGCCCAGCGAGGTTGTACCGCTGAAGAACTCGACGGTCCCCGTGGGATCCCCCGTGACGTTTGTGGCGGTGACGGTGGCCGTCATGGTCACCGCCTGGCCAAAGACGGTCTCAAGCGGCGTGACGGTCAGTACCGTCGTGCTGAGCTGGCCGACCGTCTGGGTGACTGCCGGCGAGGTGCTGGGGTTGTAGTTGCCGTCCCCTTGGTACTGGGCCGTGATCGAGTGGGTTCCCAGGGTCAGCGACGAGGTTGTCAGCGTCGCGACACCATTATTGTCCACGGTAGCCGTGCCAATCGCGACGGAACCGTCGAAGAACTGGACGGTGCCTGAAGGCTTCACGGCGCCGGTGTTGGACGAACTGATGGTGACGGTCAGCGTGACCGGATTGCCCAGGCCTGAGTTTACGGGCTTGACCACGAGCGCAGAGGTCGTGTCCAGCTTGGCGACCGTGACATTGACGGCCGCCGAGTTGCTCCCCCCGAAGTTGGAATCGCCCTGGTACTGTGCTGTGATCGCGTTGGTACCGCCAGGGATGGTGCTGGTCACCAAGGTGGCGACCCCGTTGATCACCGCGCCCGTTCCCAGTGGGGTGGTGCCACTCATGAAGCTGACGTTGCCGGTGGGCGTTCCCGTGCCGCTCACCGCGGCCACCGTGGCTGTCAGCGTCACGGTCGCTCCGAAGCTGACCGAGGTGGGAGCGGCGGTCAGCGTCGTCGTGGTCGCCGGGCTCACCGTCTGGATCTTGATCGCAGAGGTGCTTGTGGTGTAGTTGGCATCCCCCTGATACCGGGCCGTGAGCGAACTGGTGCCGAGCGGTAGGGCCGTGGTGGTCAGCGTGGCTACACCGCCGCTGATCGTGGCAGTCCCCAGCGAAGTCGAGCCGTTGAAGAACTCGACGGTCCCTGTGGGTGTTCCCGAGCCGGGGCTGATCGCCGTGATCGTCGCGGTCAGGATCGTCGGCTGGCCAACGCTCGAGGGGTTGGGCGAAGTGGTCAGCGTGGTGGTCGTGCTCGCCTGGGTGATTGTCGCGATCACCGTCGGCGAAGTGCTCGTTGCGAAGTTGTCGGTTCCCTGGTACTGGGCCGTGATCGAGTTGTTGCCCAGCGGCAGGTTCGTGGTCGACAGGGTGGCCACGCCGTTGCCCAGGGTGGCGGTTCCCAGCGAGGTTGTGCCGTTGAAGAACTCGACGGTCCCCGTGGGGGTCCCTGCGCCTGAGCCGGTCGCCGTGACCGTCGTCGTCAGGGTCACCGACTGGCCGACCACCGAGGAGGTGGGCGCGACGGTGAGCGTCGTGGTTGTGCTCACCTGAGCGACCGTCACCGTGATGGCCGGTGAGGTGCTGGTCGCGAAGTTCGCGTCCCCCTTGTACTTCGCGGTGATCGAGTCGGTTCCCGCGGGCAGGGCGGCGGTGGCCAGAATGGCGGTTCCCGCGTTCAGGGTGGCGGTCCCCAGCGAGGTTGTACCGCTGAAGAACTCGACGGTCCCCGTGGGGGCGTTAGGTTCGCCCGAACCCGTGGCGACGACGGTTGCCGTCAAGGTGACCGTCTGGCCGAAGATGGACGAAGTGGGGGCGGCCGTCACGCTCGTCGTGCTGTCGAGCAGGTGGGTCAGAACGACGTCGTTGCCGTCGCCGCCGGTATAACTGATTTGGAAGGCCTGGTCGTTGACGACGAACGTGGCCCCCTCGGGAAGGCCCGCGAACGTGCCGCTGATTGCCGCGGCGCCCGTATTGTTGATGATGGTGAACTGGTCGTGGCCGGTTGGCGTGTATCCGAGCGTCGACTGAAGCGTGGCGCCTCCGAGCGAAATCTGGCCGGCGACCCCCAACTGGCTGTAGCCCGTGCCTGCGGTCGTGCCGCTCAAGTTCACTACAAAAGTCGATGTGGAATCGAGCGTCAGATTACCGCTACCCGTCAGGATCGCGGGGGATGTGTTCCCCGGGCTCACTGTCCCTGAAGTAGACGTGATGGAGCCAACCGTCCCCGACCCTCGGAGGGTGGTCCCTGCGTTCACGGCCACGGGGCTGCCGCTCTGCTGGCCGTTGACCACCAGAGTGCCACCCGTGATGGTGGTGGTGCCCGAATAAGTATTCGCGGCCGTGAGGTCGAGTTCCCCGGCACCTGCCTTATTCAGACCCTCGGAGCCGGAGATCGCTCCCCCCAAGACGAGAACGGCCCCGGCCTGATCGACCTCGACCGTGGCTGGACCCGAGAACGCGATCGGGAGATTGATCGTGTCGGTCCCCGTGGCCTGCGAGGCGTCGAGCACCCCGGCCAGGTTGATCGCCGACCCATCGATCGTATAACCACCACCTGAGACCGTGAACGAGGCGAACGACGTTCCCGCCGCCAGATCGTTCGTGTTGGTGAGGTTGGCGGCACCGGCGGGGAAGACGAGGTCGCTGCCGGCTGTCGGAGGGGTATCCCAATTGCCGGCATTGGACCAGAGTCCATTAACGGCGCCGCTCCATATGCTTGTGGCGGGGGCCAAGCGGCTCTCCAGGACTTCAAGCCCGAGCCGGTGCTGGCTCAGGCGGCGCGCTCGCCTTTTTGGATCCGACGAACGCCCTGCACCCCAAAGTTTCCGGCGCGGACTGAAAAGCGACATGGTTACAAGTCCCTGGATCAACCTTTGGATGACGAGCGGCAAACGCAGAATAGGCCGCACAAACCATGGAAATCCCCCGGCCAGACACTCAAAAGAAGACCAGCCCTAACCCCCGTGAGGGCTCGTCCTCTTTTTGAGAATCTGGTTGACCTGTTCAATGCTATCACTCATGCAGTCATAGTCAACGGGTCGTTTACGTGAACCACCGTTGGCAAGGAACGCAACGAGGATGAGCCGAAGAGGTCAATCGAGTGAGATCGAATGATCGTGCGGACCGGCTTCCGGATGCCTTGGTTTACGTTATCATCTCTCGTGGATTCGTCGGTTGTGACGATTTGAGAGGGGAAAAAGTAAAGCAGCCGGACGTCGTCGCCATGGGGTAGGACTAGGTGTCTTGCTCAGCGATCGCGACCACCGATACGCCATTATGCAGCATGCAAACGCACGTATCGCGAGATCGGGTCATTTTTGTGGGAATTCTTTCGGAATGAGCGTCCAACGCGGGGAAAAAGGGCGGTTCGTGTCTGATTTCCGGGTGAGTTTTTGGGAAATGCGGAAAATGCAATGGGGGGATGAATCGTTTGTGGTTCGAACCTTTGGCTTGACGTGTTCGATAGAATGGATAATGTGAAAACTACTCGCCAAGGACGGCGAGGCGAAGGTGGTGGACCTACCGATGAAAAGCGTCGGAATTCTCCTCTTCTGGTCGTTTCTGCTCCCTTCCTTTGGGGGGCGTGGCCAGGCTTCCGACTCGGTGAAGTCTCCTCAGGCTGTGGCCTCCACGCTCTCGCATGCGACTCGCCTTCGGCGGTCGGACGGACGGCTTCCGAATAAAGCGTTCGATCATACGGGGCTTGGTCTCTCCCTCTGGGATGGGGAGGATGACGATGACTCGGATGGGGTCGGCCACTTCATTGCCTTCGACGCGCCGCTGACTTCGTCACATGTGGTCGACAACGCGCCTTGGTCGTCGTTCACCTTCTCGCAGACCAAAGCCGTTTGGACCTCCTGCCACCGAATTCCTCTCCGCTGTTGAGTTCAGCCCCCCACGTTTTGCCTTGATCGGCGGGCACGTTCAGTGATCCCAGGATCTGGCTTTGCCGGTATTGCGACGATGTTTCGTCGCCATTGGCTCGGAGCCTCTGGTTTCCCGATCGTCGTGCCACGGCCCCGGTTCCCGCTCTTCCCGGGACGATAAACCGCTGATCCCCCCTTCCAAACCGCTGCTCTGGGCTGATTCCCCAGCGCTCCTTTCTATTCGCAATCAGCAAAAAGAAGGAGAACAAGACCAATGTATTACACTCACTATTTCGCCAATAACGAGTCATTGCTCCGCGCTCGAAACTGGCTGAGCCGACTCGGCTTCGGGCCCGAGAGCATGGAAACCCACACCAACGGGATCCCTCGGCTCTCCGTCGCAGTCGATTGGGGCCGTTGGCCGGTTGTTGAGATGTTGATCAACGCGATCGAGCGGAGCGACCCGCGAGGCTGGCCGGGGCTCTGGGACGTGACCCACCAAGCCCACGTCTATCCCAAGCCACCGATGGGTGAGGGCATGACTGCGCCTTCTCGAGCCAGTTCGACGGCGATCGGCTGGCATCCCCACGACTGACGCGCTGCGACCCGCTCAAGATGATGAGCGGATCGATTCCGGAGCGGGTCGCAGGTGTTGATGGAGTTGACTGAGTCCGTACACTGATTGTGGATGTCGCACGAAGCGGCGATGTCCCGACTGTCAATGAAGACGGTCGAATCGATCGCGAGAGACCCGATCGCCGCGTGCGAGTGGTCGAGTAGCGGCATCGAGTTGAACAACGAAAGGCCGGGCAATGCCCTACCCAAGGGCCTGAATGTCCGGCCGTTGTTTCACGCCAAGAGAGGGGGCATCCGATCTCGGAGGATTCCGAGCGGGTCACTCCTTCCCCCTCGTTGTTCAGTCCGCGCGAGCGAGCAAGCCGAGCGCAGGAAGAACAGGCGGAACAAGTTTCTCATTTATCTGGAATTGGAACGATGACGAAAATTGCTTATCCCCGCGTCCTTGTGGAGACAATTCACGGGGTGACTATCGCGAACTTCGCGGATACCGAAATCCTCAACGAAGAAGTTATCGGCGAGATTGACGAACAACTGCAGGAACTGATCGGAGGACTCGGCCAGGCGGACTTGCTGCTCAACTTCCGCGAGGTTCGCCTGATGTCCAGCACCATGCTCGCCGTCCTTCTCAAATTTGCCCGCCGGGTGTCGGCCGCACAGGGCCGGCTGAAACTTTGCTGCATCGCCCCCGACCTGGCGCAAGTTTTCAAGATCACCCGGTTCGATCGGATCTTTGAAATCTACGACGAAGAATCCAAGGCGCTCGACTCGTTCTAGGCGGCGTATTCGACAAGCTCGTTAATGTTGAAAATCTGAGCTGATGAGTGGCCTGGCCGGATCATTTACGGCTGAGCGCGAGTTCGAGGGGGGTTGGCAAGGGGGCGGAGGGTCAACCACTCGAGGAACCCCAACGGCGTTCCGGGCGTGCTTCACGGCCGTCCGGGACAGGGGGGGCGGAATTTTCCCGTCCTGGTTCCGATTTTGAGACGGGACGGACTCGGTCGCCTCGCCCCTGGGCCCAGAGCCGCAGGTTGCCGAGATGCTTCTGGCCCTTGAGGAAGTAGAACTCGTCGAGCGAGGCGGTTTGCTCCTGGTAGCGACGATCGCGGTCGGCCTCCCAGCCGGTCGAGGGGCTGAGGAAGCCCTCCCGGGCTAACTCGTCCACCAGGACGCTCGCGACAAGTTGGTGCCCTCGGATCGAAGGGTGGACGTGGTCGACGAGCCAGTCGTCTCCGAGGATTCCGTCCCGGCTCCGCGCCGAGAAGAGGTCGACCAGGTCGATCACGGGAGTTCCCGACTCGCGGCCGACGTCGAGCATCGTCTGGCTCATCGGCTCGAGAATCCGTAAAGGGCAGACGTCCGTCTCCTTGGCGTCGATGAACGACCGACGCGCTTCCTCCGTCCGATCCAATTGCTGATAGCATTTCGCGAGCGCGTAGTGGATGCCCGCGTGTCGGTCGTCGATGGCGATCGCCTCCCGGAGACGCTCGATCGCCTTGGGCAGGTTCTTGCCGTAGGACTGGCGGGCCTCGTTCCAGCATGCCTCGAACTGTTGCCGCGCCTCGTTCGACAGGCCTGGCCGGTGCTCCGACTTGAAGGGAGGGGTGTCGAGGTTGTACACGGGATTCATGAGGATGACGGGCACCCGAGCCTCCTGAGCCATCCGGACCATTCGGCGGAGGTTGAACTCGAAGTGGTCGATCACGTCGCGCCGCCAGGTTTCGTCGTGGTGATAAGTTGCGAGTCCCCCTCGATAGTCCAACTTGGCCTCGACTGCGGGGCCGAGGATCGCTTTCTCAGGCGCGTGCGGTCGGCCTCCCAACGCCGTGACCGTGGAGCGGATCAGGCCGAAGAGACGGAGCCCGGACGCCAGTTCAAGGGGACGTCTAATGAATTTCGGCACGTGCGTGATGTGCTGATAGGTGCGATCTTCAAGAAACTCGTTGTGGCCCATGTCGATGAGAAACAGGTCGGGCTGGTAGCCCCGCAACTCCCGCATGACCTCGGCGAGTCGATAACTGGCGTAGGAGGTGCCGCCGCAGTTGATCACTCTCCAGGGGTGTGACGGGTCGGCGGCCCGGAGGCTGAGCTCGAGCCAGGTCGTGTACGAAGTTTCCTTCGCGAACGGCCGACCCTGCACGGTCGAGCCCCCCAAGCAGAAAATGCGAAACTCACCGCGAGGCTTCACGGCATCGAACGACTCAGGGCAGAAGAATCGGTTGTGCGCAGGGGAAATTTCGTAACGCGTGCCGTCGCGGTTGAGGGCGAACAAAGGGTGGACCGCGCTGAAGCCCACGAACGGATCGTCGTGTAGGGCGGGGCGTTGCCAGTCGAGTGCGCGCAGGATCGCTTCGCCTGCGGCGAAAGGCGCAAGGCCAATCAACACCGCCAGCGTGCGGATCAAGATGCCGCGCCAGCCTCTGGGGGGTTTGCCGGCTCGTGGCGTGGGGCTGATTCCGCCAGCGTCTGAAGGGTTCGCTTCACTGCCCGGTGGAAGTGAGGGTGCGGTCATCGCTCGAGGTCGCTCGGCCCTTTTTTTTGCTTTTCCTCTTTTGCAACTTCGCGCCGGGGTCGCTCTCTTCGACGATCCTCAATCGATCGAACCGGGTCAAGATCTCGCGCCTCGCTAGCGGGCCAATTTTTTCCCCTTTTTTCGGACTGGGGATCCGCCTGCTCCCGACGAACCGAGGCCGATCGTGACCGCCACCTCTTGTTCCCTTGACGTCGGGAAGTGGTGGCCAGTGGCGATTGGTCGATCGTCCGATTACGCTCGAATGGCATTCCGAGGACGCTCTCTTCCACTCGGCATGATTCGCGCCTCCAACCTTCGGTCAGGTTCCTCCCCATGCACTTGCTTTGCCTGATGACTTCGCGATCGACGCGGCCCGATCGGATCGCCGCTGACTTCCGGCCGGCGCGATGGCGAGTTTCCCGATGAAGTGGCTCACCAACATCAGGTCTGGCCCTGAGCGGATGCGGGCCCCGATTCGACTGGCGATTTACGTTCGGTATGTGCGCTACTTGCTCTGGGAGTTCCGCTGGCCCTTGGGAGTCTTCTGGTCGCTCGTCTTGGGGGGCGGCCTGGTGCTCCAGCAGTGCTATCATCATCGCCCCCTGACTTACGTGGAGGGGTGTTACAGTGTTTTCCTGCTCATCTTCCTCGAGCCCTACCTCGACTTTCCCGATGAGTGGTATCTCCAGCCTCTTTTCTTCCTGCTGCCGATCGTAGGACTCGGGGCGGTGGTCGACTCGCTCATCCGACTCGGCTACCTCACGTTCACCAAGAAAAGCCAGTTACCGGAGTGGCAGCGAATGATGGCCTCGTTGTATCGCAACCACATGATCGTCGTCGGGCTGGGCAAGGTCGGGTTCCAGATCACCCAAGGAATCCTGGCGCTCCGCGAGCCTGTGGTCGTGATCGAGCGGGTGGGGACTGACTCGACGCTACTCGACGAGATCATCGACCTAGGGGTGCCGGTCATCCGGGGCGACGGCCGGAATGCGAAGACGCTCGAGTTGGCCGGGATTGGCCATGCCCGTGCGGTCATCCTCGCGACTAGCGACGACCTGACTAACCTCGATGCCGGCCTCACGGCCAAGGACTTGAATTCCGAGGCCAAGATCGTGCTCCGCCTGTTCGATGAGTCGCTGGCGGTCAAGATTGCCGGTGCCTTCTCACTGCCGGCGATCTCGACCGCCCAGGTCTCAGCCACGGCGTTCATTGCCGCGGCCACAGGGCGCAAGGTCTATCAGCGCTTTCAACTCGCCGACAAGCCGCTCCACCTGATCGACCTGACGATTTGCCCGACCGGCAAGCTTGTCGGCCGGACGGTTGGTGACGTCCAGGCCGATTCCCAGGTCAACGTGGTCATGCACCACGGAAAGGCCGGCGTCAACGTGAACCCGGGACACGAGATCGTGTTCGAACCGGGCGATATGCTCCTCGTGATCGCGCCGATCGACCGGCTGATCGAGCTGGAATCGACCAACCAGTCGGGCCAGCGCCCCGAGGACGCTGCGAGTTGCGCTGCGGTGCTTCCTCAATAGCCTTGGTTCGCTTGGGTTGACGCAACCGGTCGGCTCGCGAACGCGGCACGCAGCGCGTCGCCGGTCGCCCGGTGGGGGACGTTGCGCACGCTCCAATCCAAAAGGGCGATCGTACAAACCTCAGGCCACCCCTGTCCGGCTTCAACGTGCGGGCGGCTCGATTCCCCGACGAGCCAGTCCGGATTTCCTTGGCGGCGGAGCGGAGCCTCATGGCTCCGGCCGCGTTCGTAAACTCATTGACAATGATACTATGATTGCGTAAAGTCGCTTGCATTGAGACTGGATCTCAATCTCGTCTGTTCCCCCCCCCGGCCTGTTGCCACCGACTCTCCCAGTCTGGCGATGGGTTGTATCCCGAAGAACGCGGGGGTTCACAACCGATCGAGCCCTAGTCCGGCTTGATTGGGAATCCCCGGGCGGATGATCTCTTTCATGAAACCTCAAGACTCCCGGGATCGGCGGCCTCGTGGTCGCGGTTTCACGCTGATTGAATTGCTGGTGGTGATCGCGATCATCGCCGTTTTGATCGCTCTGCTGCTGCCGGCCGTTCAGGCCGCGCGAGAGGCTGCGAGGCGAGCGCAGTGCAGTAATAACTTCAAGCAGCTCGGTCTCGCCATGCACAATTACGAAGGCACGCACAACGTGCTCCCCTCGGGCCGTGCGAGTTCGCCGCTTGTCTGGTCGTCACTCGCGATGTTCCAGCCGTTTCTCGAGGGGAACAATGTCTTCAATGCGTTGAACTTCTCCATTTCTCCCCTGGACGTGGGTAACCAGACAGGGGTACGCATCACCATCTCCGCTTATCTTTGCCCGAGCGATTCGTTGGATCGGATCCATCCCGACTTTGGGCCTAACAGCTACGTTGCCAACGCCGGCACGGGCGTGGCCAACGGGGGGAGCTTCCGGCCACAGGATGGCCCGGAGTTGGTGGACGGCCTGTTCTTCGACAAGTCGGTCGTCCGATTTGCCGAGATCACCGATGGTTTGAGCTCGACTGCTGCCTACAGCGAGACGATCAGGGGGACCGGGAGCGATACGTCGGGGGCCAAGCCCGTCGATCCGGTTCGGCAGTACGCCCAAGGCGCTGCGAATACGCCGCTGACGGATAGTTTTTGCGAGGCGGTGACTCTCTGGAGCGGCCAGCGGACGCGCGAGTGGGCGCGCGGCAGCTTCTGCTTCGCGACCTTCAATCACTATCTGACCCCCAACAGCAAAAGGCCCGATTGCACTTCGGGCGCTGTCATTGGGCGCTTCGCCGCCCGAAGTTTCCATTCGGGTGGGGTCAATCTCCTGTTCGCTGACGGTCACGTCCGGTTTGCCAAGGATTCGATCAATGTCGCGACATGGCGGGCCATCGCCACGCGCAATGGGGGAGAGGTTATCTCCGCCGATCAACTCTGATGTCAGGGATCGGTGCGGGAGAAATTCCCTTGATGGCTGCCGGATGGCACGTGTCCGGGCGCGCAACTTTGAGGATCAAGATGAGGCGATACCCCGCGTTTGCCAGAGCGCTCTTGTTGCCGCTGTTCGTCTGCTCTTGCGGGGATGATGCACGCCGCGATCCGACCGTGTATCCGGTCTCGGGGCAGGTCGTCGTGGATGGAAAGCCTGCCGAGGGGGTTGTCGTCCGGTTCCACCTGCTCAATCACTACCGCGATCTCGATGCGCCCCGGCTGTCTGCCACGACAGATGCCTCGGGGCGATTTCAAATGAAGATGGAAGAGGGTGAGCAAGGCGCTCCAACCGGCCAGTACGTCGCGACTTTCCTCTGGCCGGCTCCGGCGGGGGGCAAAGACCGACTTGCCAACGCCTTCACCGAACCGGAGGAATCCGGCTATGTCGCCATCGTCGAGGACCGGCCTGTCGAACTTCCCCCGTTTGTCATTCGGACGAATCGCAAGCGCTGAGGGTTCCGGGGGGCTTGCCACGAAGCCACGGTTCCGTTGTCATCGGCAGCGGAAGACAAATTCGAATACAGAGATACGACAATAAATCATTTATTGTCATTCCCGGGAGATCAGGGTCATTCGTAAAACTCTTCTTGTCATGCATCGTTGGGTTGCCCTGGCGGTTGGCCTTTTTGTCTTCTTGGTCAGCCTGACCGGTGCGGCCTTGGTGTTCGAGAACCAGATCGACCGTGTTCTCAATTCAAGGCTTTTTTATGTCAAGCCTCAAGGCGAGCGGCTGCCTTTGCAGCAATTATTGGAGCGTGTTCGTTCAACGTATCCCGAAAATCGGGTGACCTCGGTTCGTCTGGCCGAGGGGGCGGGGCTGTCGTATCAGTTCCAACTCAGCAAGCGGATCACGGTTTACGTCGAGCCCTACACGGGGCAAATTCTCGGGACGCGCAGCATGGAGCAATGGGAGGTTGGGTTGGCCCGACGCCTGCATCTGCTCCATACCCGACTGATGGCGGGCCAGACCGGCGAACGGATCGTCGGCGTGATCAGTTTCTTGACGGCGTTCCTGGTCGTGACGGGCCTGATCTTGTGGTGGCCCGCCTGCATTCTTACCTTCCGTCGGCGCGGGTCCTGGAAGCGATGGAACTCCGATGCCCATTACGCGCTTGGTTTTTACACCGCTCCGATTGCGCTGGTGATGGCCGTCAGTGGCGTGATTATCGCCTTTGGCGATTTTGCCGACCCGTTGATCGATCGCCTGAATGCGGAGCCGCCCCCGGCGCGTCCAACCCGAGTCGCCTCGACGTCGAACGACCGCCCGATCAGCCTCGACGAAGCCTCGCGGATTGCCCGAGAGACCCTCCCCGGAGCTGCGCTGGTGCTGCTCGCGTTCCCCGAAGGAGCGCGGCCGATCGTCGCCCAGATGAAGTACCCCGAGGATCGCACGCCGGCCGGCCGGAGCCGGGTTTTCCTCAATCCGTACAGCGGTGAGCTTCTTCTGGTGGAGAGCGCTCGCCAGGCCGGGTTGGGGACCCAACTCCACAACCTGAAGCGGTCGCTCCACACCGGGGATATCTTCGGATGGCCGACCCGCATCCTCTACTTAATCGCTTCCTTGATCCTGGCATTGCTGTGGGTGACAGGGATGTTCATGTGGTGGCCGGCTTTTCGCGCGCGGCGGAAGAATCGATTGGCCCAACGAGCGACTGTTCGGGAGACAATCGGGGAACGTGGTCATTGATTCCGGGCTGGTCTGGCCCTTCAGTGACCGTACGAACTCACCAAGGGATCACTCACCAAGCGTCTTCCCGCCGCTTCCGCATTGCATCCGCGTTCCCGGAAAAGGCAGCCGCATTGTAGAGGATTCCGCTGAGAGGCTCTTCCGTACTGGTGTGGCCCGCCCGCCTTGGTCGGGTGCCGTCACACCAAGGCGGCGCCTCTCAATCCACTCCAACTGTCCACTCTCTCGAAGCCCGTTTCTGGCCACGGGATCCGGATCCCAAGTTTACTGGTTCCGGATCCCGGGTGGGGCATTGCGAACCAGCCTTGCCCGCGATATTCACTCACGGGGCCGGGCGTGAGGCTGTTCCGAGCCGTGATCTCAGTAGCCTGGTTCGTTGCCGGGCTTCCATTTGATGTTGCAGCCGAGGCTCGGCTTCTGGGTCGGCGCAACCGGTTGGCCTGCGAGCACGGCGTCGAGCGCCGTTCGTAGATCGTTGCCGGTTACAGGGACGCCGTTGCCCGGCCGGCTCTCGTCCATCTGGCCGCGATAGACCAGGGTTTGATCGCGGTCGAAGACGAAGAAGTCCGGGGTGCAGGCCGCCTGGTAGGCTTGGGCCACGGCCTGGCTCTCATCGTAGAGGTAGGGAAAGGTGTAGCCGACTTCCGCCTTCTCCCGTGCCATCAACTCGGGCCGGTCGTCCGGGTGCGAGATCACGTCATTCGCACTGATGCCGACCACTGCGACTCCTTTGGCCTGGTATTCTCGCCCCAAGGCCGCCAGTTCATGGCGGACATGCTTGACGTAGGGGCAGTGATTGCACAGAAAAATGACGAGCAGCGCTTTCGCGTCTTTGAAGTCGGCCAGGGAGACGGTCTCTCCCTCGGTGCCGGGGAGGCGGAAGTCGGGGGCTTTCGACCCGAGAGGCAGCATGGTGGACGGCGTTAGCGCCATGGAGAGAGCTCCAATCCAAAAGTACTCGCGAAACGTGGGCGTTGACAGCAGAACGCCTTGAATCGGAATTATAGCCCCCTGGGATACCACGATCCTCTCCGATCAGCAGGTCCAGGAGGGGGAAAACTTTTTCGGGTGGACCCCGACTGCAATCTTCATTTCAGCAAACCCGGCAATTTCAGCATCATCACCGGCGTTCTCGTGAACGGTTCAAGTCGGCAGTCTTGTCCATCCTCGAGCGGGATCGTCTCTAACTCGGAAAGGGGCCGCCCGCCCGTTGTCAATGCCCGCTCGTGGAGATAGGATTGCACGCATGACCGGGAGACGGGCGTCGCGTTGAAAATGTCCGCAGTCAATAAAATGTAAATTGACTCTCACATGAGGTTGCGTTCACGACGCTCGTCCTCGGGCTCGATTTGAGGCGGTTCTCGTCGTCCACGAAGGGAGAATTCGATGCTCTGGGTCCGTCGTCTGATCGTCATGCTGGCTGTGGTTGCCGTGGAGGGGACTTCGGCCCACGCGCAGTTCAACTATCCCGGGGGCTACGGTGGCTGGGGCTGGGGCGGCTGGGGCGGGGGAGTCGGGACCGTCCAGGGCGATGTGGCCCGGGGGCTAGGCGTTTTCGCGGAGGGGGCCGGCATTTATAACCAGCAGACTGCCGTGGCCAACTCGATCAATGCCGACACGGCGATGCGCTGGAACCAGTACGTCTGGGAGGGGCAGCAGGAGGCCAATCGCCGCTATCACGAACGGCTTGCCCGGCAACGTCAGGGCATTAACCAGGCGCGCGAAGAGGTGGCCCGCCGGCTGCGGGACAACCCCGAGCCACGCGACGTCGTGCGCGGCGACGCGTTGAATGTGGCGTTGGACGAATTGTTGAACCCACGCGTGTACTACCGAGGTCTGAAGGCGACGGGCGTCAAGGTGCCCGGTACGCTGATTCGGGATATCCCGTTCCAGTACGCGGCGGGGGCAATCACGGTCAGCGTCGATCAGTTGACCAAAGGGGGGCTCCCCGAGCCCTTGAAGGCTGAGCCGTTCGCGGCCGATCGCGAGAATCTCAAGGAACTGGCCGCCGAACTTCGCAAGCAGAATGAGGAGAAGGGCGAGTTCGACACCGCGACGCTCGAGAAGGCGCAGGAGGCGATCCGCGCGATGCGGACCAAGGTCGAAGCGACCATTCCCAGGGGAACTCGTCAACGGACCGAGGCTGAGCGTTATCTCAAGGCCCTTTTCGGTCTGACCCGAATGCTGCAAACCCCGGCGATCAACGTCCTTCTGGCCGGGGTCGAAAAGCGCCCCGAGGTTACGCTGGCCGAGCTCTTGACCTTCATGAGTGCGAATAACCTTCGCTTCGGAATCGCGAGCAGTCCTCGCCAGCAAGAGGTCAACACCACACTCTTCCCTCTGCTGGTCAAGGCCCGCGACGAGGCTGCGGCATCCCTGGCGGGCACCGAGGTCAAGGCCGACAAGAACGGTGACTCCCGCCCCTCCGACTTCTTCGCGGAGATGCCTCTGGAGGCACTCGACCGCAAGCCGAGTAAGACGCCGGCGCCGCCTGCCCCTGCGCCCCAATGAGCGAACCATTGCGGAAGAACCCTGTGAGTTCGCCCACGAATGTGGCGGATTCACAGGGAGGTTCTCCCAGCGGGCGGTCAGCCCGTGCGATGGGGAGATCGGCGCTCTGATTCGATTCCGAAGGCGAGCGGGGAGCGGTGAAGTTCCCCACTCGCCTGGAAGAAATCCCAAACTTGGGCGGGCCACCCGTCATCCGCTGCCTGAGACCGCCTTGAGGTCGGCCCGCTGGGTTTCGTAGGTTTCGCGATAGGCAAGCACGTGGGGGTCTGCCGCGATGCCCCACGTGGCGCAGGCCTGTTGGTAAATCGCGGGCCACCAGTTTTCGTGCTGCGTCAATCCCTGGTCGTAGACCGTGGTCCAGTTGCTCAGGACCTTTGACCAGCACTGGTCGCCATAGTCGATCGCCTGCTTTCGGTCGCCGAACTCGGGGATGTACCACTCCCGGCCAAGCGACGCATGGAGGACTTCGTCAGCCCAGTCGAAGTCCTGAATCGTGGCCATCAGCGGGTTGCCCGACTGAACCCCCACTTCCCACTCGTAGCGCTTGCCGGTCTTCGCCATCAACCCTTGTTCGATGAAGTAGAGCACCGCGTGCCGCTCGATCGGCGTACATTCGGTGTTTAGGCGGAGCGACCAGTTGTGGGTGATCCGGGCGGCTTTCCAGTCGATCCCGAGCGAGACGAAGCCCACTTCGCCCATCATCGCGTGCCGTGCTTCGTCCCAGAGCTGGCGGCTCATATCGCGGTAGTAATTCCAAGGTTTCCCCTTGGTTTCGTGAATGATGCTCGCCATCATCTCCGGCACGTCGATTTCGCGGAGCCGCTTGAAGAGCATCATCAACGTCTTGGACTGCGGGTCGAACGACGGGTCGTAGAGGAATGCTTCGGGGTTGACTCCCTGGTTGTAGAGATCCTGAAACCGCTCGTCGCGGCGGGGGACCGGGTCATAGCGGTAGGGGGTTGCCGAATGTCGCCGCGCGATCGCTCGGTCCAACGGTTGCATTGAGCCGTCGATCCCTCCGCTCACGGCCAGACAATCGTCGAGCAGCTTCGACCACAGCTCCATACCCCGGCGCGCCTCGTCGTCGACCAGGCAGGCGATGCTCTTGACGCCGAAGTCGATCATGTCCGCCAGTTCCAGCCGGGCGAAGCGGCAGACCCGCACCGAGGGAGCATCGGTGAGCGGGTTCGTGTCAGCCATGTGCCGTTCCAAGGCGGCGTCGAGGGCCGGCAGTGCCTTCTCGTAGAGCCCCACGAGCCGTTCCGTCGTCGTCGGGGCCGCGAGGATTTCGTCAAAAAGCAGCTCTAAGGCCGGATCAGGCACGACTTCCAGGCCCAACGGGGGCTCACGCATCTCTCCCACGCGGGTGCGGAGAGCCAAAACATGCTCGGAACAGAGGTACGCATGCAGGGAAAACGCGGTCTTGATTTCGTAAATCGGCTCGGCGGTGATCCAGGCGGTGAAAATCTCGTGGAGCCGGCGGAATGCGTAGTGAAACCGCTTGAGGCGGGTCACGCAGGCCTCGATTCCGAGTCCGGGGCGAGCCGCCTCGGTCAGAGTCGCCAGGCCCGCCAGGCTCGGTACGCCCCGATACGATTGATAGTCAGCGATCTTGCTCGACGCCGTCATCGGGCCGTCTCCCTCTCATTTGCCTAGACTGAAGGAAAATCCCATGCGGGAGAATGGAATCTCGATTATACCCAGACGCGGTTCCACGTCATGCGAGCCAGACCTGATTCTTTGACGAGCCAAGCGGATGTTGAGACGACTCCCTGGACAAAGTGAAGAAACCATTATAATTTCGTTAGCTGTCCCGCGAATTATGTCAACAAGAAATCGGTTTATGGCGATAATAAACATAGGCCGATCGGCAGTCGCTCGCCAGTTACTTAAGCTCCGAACTCTCTTGCCTTCGTGACGTCAATTGTCAACGGCAGTTGACAATTGCCCCAAGGTACGTCCCCAAGAAAGATAAAACGCAATGGTAATTCCCAATAATCCCCCGCCCCAACGTCAACAAAGCCGGTCCGCTAAATCGTCGATAACGCCCCTTTATTGCATCGTGGGTGAGACCCTCTGCGAGATTCGGATCTGGTCCGATGAGGAGTGGGAGCAACTCGATTCGACTGCTAAGCCTTCCCAAGCCAACCATGTTCCCGGACTCGGATGGGTCGGTGCCGTGCTTGGGCCTACCGACTTCAAATAATTCTCCATCCCTCATTCCACGCCTCCCGCCTGCCCTCGACATTTTCGGCTTTCTCGCTCGAAAGAGTGAGAAATTCAATTGATTCATTTTGCCTATCTTGCCCATAATGCCATCCGGTGGGTCATTTTAGGTGATCCTTCAAGGACGGGGCCGATTGATCGGGACGGACCGTTTTGAGAACGGATACCGCAGGGGTACAGAGTCGAGAGGATCCATCATGTCCGGGCTTCAATCGGGTCACGGCATTGCCGTGGCGTCGCTTTCCGATGATCTGGGGAAGACGGCGGTGGACAAGCTCCCCGAAACCGATTCGCGGGTTCGCCCTCGCGACCTTGCGGGTCGGGGGGTGTCGGGCGGAAATCAGGGTAGAGGGCATCGCCCCGGTTCCGTCGAGTCGTCCGCACTCGCCGAGCAAGAATTGCGGGAGGCGATTCAGAGTTACCAGGAAAAGAGCGGGCGTATGTTCCCGACCTGGAGCGAAGTACTCGAGGTGTTGCAGAGTCTCGGTTATCGCAAGCCTGGTGAAGAGAAGAACCCCTCAAACTCGCTGGATTGAGGGGGGATTGCGCGTTGTCGACCCAGGCTGTCCCTCTACTTGGATCACGTCCCGGAGGCCAGTGAGCAGGCGGGGATTCCCAGCGTGTGTTCACGGATCCTTGCGGGCATCCATCCGTCGACGGATGGTTTCGATGACTCGGCGCACGGTCCGTTCGTGCAGCCCGGTTTGCGCAGCGATTTCCTCAAATGTTAGTCCCTGTCGCCGAAGCTCGATGACTTCCGCTTCGCGGGGGCTTCGCCCTTCGAGGAGCTGGTCAAGTCGCTCTCTGGCCTGTGCATCCTGGCTGGGTGAAGGGTCTGAGGCGATGACTTCCCTGGGAATATCGCGATTCCCCCGACGGATGTAGAGAGGTTCCTCTCGCTCCAAGTCGTACTTCTGGGTGAGCGAACGTCGCCGGTGTTCCTCGTAGACCTTGTTGCGCGCCACCCCCGCGAGAAAACCGCGGAGATCGCGGACTTGCGCGAACCGCTCCGGATCGTGATTGAAAATCCGGAAAAAACTCTGCCAGACATCCTGGACAAAATCCATCGAGTCAAACTGGGACCGGAGTGGCCGAGGCAGCCGGACGCGAACCATCATCCGGATGTCGTTTTCAAAGCATTGCAGGCTCCGGATCGCATCCTGATCGCCCGACTTTGCCTTGTCGATCAAATCGCCGAGATTTTCATTGGTCACGTCGTCCATCGCCTTGCCCCTCAAACTTGTAGAGGCTGCACCGGCTCGACGGTGCGCAGGGCTAGGGGGCTCAATCATTGAGGTCCTTGTCGCGTTCCACACTCGTCACTATCACCCGGTGGTGGCGTATCTTACAAGGACCTTCCGAGGGCCAGATACCCCTGATGACAGATTGCCTCATCCGAAAAGTTTACTAAATAGAGGTCGGCGGAAAGTTTGGGCGTAGTGAGCAATGGCGATGCTTTTGTTAACAGGCCTTTGATTTATTCCTTCTGAAGCTCGGGACGGGGCAGAAAATTGGTGTCCGGCTCTGAGAGCCGTTTGCAACTGTCCTAATGGAGCGGATTCGAAAAGCCGACGGTTCATGATGATCACTTGGCGATGTTCGAGGCTCCCTGATCGGACGGCGGGCGTCCCGCGTCGATTGGAAGTGGCAACGCGTGTGAGTGCCGGAAGCGCAATGCCAGCCTGATGCAAAGAATTCGGTGATTGCCTCAAGGATCGGCCGCCACAGGCCGAACAAGGACTGACTCAGTCCGAGGCTTTCGGACCGTCTGGTTCGACGCACCAAGGAGTTGATGATGAATCGCATCGTTGCTCGATGCCGCGACGCCGTCCGTCGTATTCGGACTCGCGCGCTTTGCCCCGACGTGGAAGGCCTTGAAGACCGGAAGCTGCTCTCTACCGCCAACGGTGGACACTGGTACTACCCCATTCGGATCACTTACAGCTTCGTACCCGACGGCACCAACATCGGCGGTGTGCCCAGCAACTTGTTCCAGGCGTTCAACGCCGTGGCCCCCACGGCCACCTGGCAGGACCAGTTTCGGAAAGCGGCAGCCATCTGGCAGGCGGTCGCCGGCTTCAACATTGTCGAAGTCCCCGACAACGGTGCCCCGATCGGTGGGGTCGGCAATCAGCAAAACGATCCCCGATTCGGCGACATCCGCATCGGCGGCACTGCGATGCATCCGGCCTACCTGGGATACTCTCTGCTGCCGCCGCCGATCAACGGTGGTCCCGATGCCGGCGACATCGTGATGAATACCGCACAGTCTTGGAAGATCAACAACGACTACGATATCTTGTCGGTAGCCATTCATGAATTCGGGCACTCGCTGGGGATGGGCCACTCGGACATCGTCGCAGCGAACATGTACACTTATTACGCCTGGATGAAGCAAAGTCTCCAACCTGATGACATCGCGGGCATTCGAAACATTTACGGCGGGGTTCCGGCCGATCCGACGAACAACGCGACCGCGGCTACTGCCATCGACCTGACTCCGCTGATCGATGGCCAAGGCCGGATGTCTTATAACGCCGGGTATGTGACGAGCTTTAGCAACTTTGAGTGGTACAAGATCACGGTACCAAGCACGACGACGGGCACCATGAAGGTGACGATGCAGTCGTCGAACCTCAGTTCGCTCAGTCCTCGACTGAACGTCATCAACAGCTCCCTGGTGGGCGTCGGTCAGGCGATTGCCCAAAACGTCTACGGGGCGACCGTGACCTACACCGTGACCGGTGTCACTCCGGGCCAGACCTACTACATCCTGGCCCAGTCCGCGCAGACCGGCCCCGGCTCGAATGGCGCCTTCGGGCTGCTGGTCAACTTTGGCAACAGTTCGCTCGCCCCGATCGCTCCCTACAATACGACGGTGGCGCAGCAGCCCGATCAAGGGGTTAACGGGTGGATGGCGGAAACGACGCCGAAGCAGATGCGCAGGCTTCAGCGTCGGATGCTGGCTCGCCATACTCAGAATCATGGGGACGATGATCCCGGTCATCAAGTCATTGCCGTCAAGCTGGGCAAGGGCCGCCCGTCGTATGCCGATGCTTTGCTGGCTCCCCCACGGCGGCATTCCAGGCTTCCCCAACCTTCACGATTCCGCAAAGTTTGAGTATAAGCTGGCTAGTGTCGACGTCGTGCTATGGACATGGATTCAGGCGTGCGAGGTCGCTGCCTGACCGCTGCGCACGCCTTGTCCAACGCGAGAGTTCGCCCTCTCCGTACTACGGACGATCTCCCAGGAGGTAGGTCTTCAGGAAGAGGACTTCGACCTCCTGGAGATAGTCCTGATTCTTCTTTTTGGCAAAGCCGTGTCCTTCGTCCTTGGCGAGGATTGACCATACGGGCTGGCCTCCCCGACGTACTCGCGCGACGATCTGTTCCGATTCCGATGCCGGGACGCGCGGGTCGTTCTTCCCTTGCGCGACCAGCAGGGGGACCTTGATCTTATCCGCGTTCATCAAGGGGGAGATGGCCTCAAAAATGGCCTTTATCGCTGGGTCGCGCTCGTCACCGTACTCGGCCCGACGGAGGTCGCGGCGATAACCGCGCGTGTTCTCGAGGAACGAGATAAAGTTCGAGATGCCCACGATGTCGATCCCTCCCTTGAGCCGATCGCTGTAGTGGGTCAGCGTCGCCAGCGCCATGAAACCGCCGTAGGAGACCCCGATCACCCCCACGCGAGACGCATCCAGGCCGGGCTGCTTGGCGATCCAGTCGAGCAGGGCGCCGATGTCTTTGACGGAATCCTCCCGCTTCGGACCGTTGTCGAGCTTCAAATACGACTTGCCGTACCCTGCCGATCCGCGCACGTTGGGGAAGACGAGCGTGATTCCCAACTCTTCGATCAGGTAGTTGGTCCGGCCGAGGAACCCGGGGCGAAACTGTCCCTCGGGACCGCCGTGGATGTCGATCAGGACCGGACGCGGACCGGGGAACCGGGTCGCCGACGGCCGGTAGACGAAAGCAGGGATCGACAGGCCATCAAAACTGGGATAGTGGATGAGCTCGGGTTCGGCGAACGACTTCGGGTTAAGGCCCCCCGTCTCGCTCGCCGTCCAGCGCGACGAGGTTCCGCCGTCCAGGTCGAACGAATAGACGTCGGTTGTCGCCCGCGCTGAGGTCAGGCTGTACGCGAACTCACGCGAATGCCGGCGAAACTGAATCCCGCCAACCTGACCGGCCGGGAGCGCTGGTCCTGGCAACTCACCGCCGCTCGCAACGTCGAGGATGTGGATCCGGGAGATTCCGTTTTCGTTTGTGGCCAGCACGATCGTCGCGCCGTCGTCTGACAGGTCGAAGCCGTCCACGCCCCAGGGGATCTCGGCCGTCAGCGTGGTGGCCGTCCGGGTGGCCAGATCATACCGTGTCAACCGGCGGAATTCGGAATCGCGATCCGACGTCCAGTAGAGCGCCTTCCCGTCCTTCGACCAGCGCACGTCGGCATACGAGACCGCCGGTGCCTCGTCCGAGGCTTTCGGGGTGATCGCCTCGGTCTCTCCGGTTTTGACGTCGATTAAGTAGACATAGCTCTCATTGATTGAGCGATATTCGACGGCTGCGACGCGCTGATCATCGGGAGCCCAGTCCGCAACCATCCAGTCGCCGTCGACCTCCTTGAGCCGGCGGGCGGACTGAGGGCTTGCGGGGTCGACGATGTAGAGGTCCATGTCTTTGCTGTTGCGCGCGTTGCTGCTCCAGGCGAGCTGGTTCCCGGAGTTCGACCACCGCGCCGAGACGTGTCGCGAGCGGCCGTCACTGAGCCTCTTGTGCGATCCTTCCTTCGGATCGTCAAGGAAGAGTTGATAGTTCTCGGCCCCTCCCTGGTCGGCCTCGAAGAGGAACTGCTCATGCCTCGGGCGAGCGCTTGCTCCGAGAACGCGGTCGGCGAGGAAGGTCTGTTGGGTCCGCGCTCCTCCGGGGGTCGTGACGAGGTGGACCTGGTTGGTGTCGGCGAACCGGGTCGTGATCAGGACTTCCCGGCGATCGGCGAACCACCCTTGGAAGAGGGCGGTGCGGTGATTCTGATACCGCGACAACGATTCGGCAAGCGCCCGAGGGACCTCGGGCACACCCTCGGCGATGATCGAATCGGGCACCGATTGGCTGAAGCCCACCGTCGCGGTGATCGCGATCAAGGCGGGGCAGGCAAGGATCATGGATAAGCGCACGGGGGCCTCACTCCTTCGATCGTTTTTGAAGTGGCCGGTCGTCTTGTCTCAGTTGAACCAGATCGCGAACCCGAAGAATTCACCTCGAAAGACACGCAGGAGCCGAGACCAGAACTCCGGCTGGGTGACCGGGCCGACCTCGAGATAGGGGGCGGCGGCCGTTCCCTGGATCCAGAGGATCAGGTCCAACTCACGCGGTTCGGTGAAGACCCTGTGCAGGTTCACCGCCTTGTTGTCGGCCTCGCGCCAGAAGGGGACGAGCTTCTTGCCGGCGAGGATCGCCTCCGCTTCGTCGATGAAGCCGAGCCAACCCTTGAGCATTTCGCCGGTCACTTTACCGTTGGGAATGACACTGTTCTGCTTCGGGTTCGGGATCCATTCGTGGTCGTCATCGGTTTCGGCAAGGTAGGCCTTCCACGACTCCCGGCTGAGGGTCAGCATCGTTTCCATGTGCGTGAGCGCTGCGCCCATCCTCGCGGGTTCCTTCACCGGGAAGTGGAGCAGGTGGACGAATGCCAGGAGGTCGCCAATCAGGCCGACGTTGGGTCTGTTGTCACGCATCGGGTTGAGCCCTTGCGGATCGTTTTTCAGGAACGGGAACGGCGTCTTCGGCTTGGCGAAGAAGAGATGAGCCGTGTGGTCGAAGAGGAGCTTGGCGTCATGGGCCAGGTAGATTTCCGACACGCTCATCAAGAGGTGGCAATAGCCGCGTAGCCAGGCCACGTCGCCACGGTCGAAGGTGATCGGGAAGGCGTTCTCCTGCTCGCTATCAGGCCGGTTCTGCCCGGCTTGGCCGTTCAGGCGGGCGTAGATCTTCCAGAGTGTTTCGTCCTCGTTTACCTGGCCGTCGCCATCGAAATCGAGGCGGATGAGGCCGAAGCGGATGGGGAGTTTCACCGCATCGTCCCGGACTTGCCCGAGCGTTGCCTCGGCTTTGGTGAGATCACCGAGGAATTCCTCGAAGAGTTGACGAAGATCTTCGTAGGCGATCGGCTTCGGGTTGGGGTTCGCCGGGACCGGGATTCGCGCGAACGGGATCATGCCGCCGGAGAGGTCGGGTTGCAGCCCGTGCTGGTAAAACCCCTGGACCAGGTGCTCGACGGCCCGGACAAACTGGAGTGCGCCGAGGCCGAATCGGGCCTGGGCATCCTCGGGATGGGCCTTGAGAATGGCGTCGAGGGCTTTTTGGCCCCCCGCGAGATCGCCGGAGATCAGGTACTTCTCGGCGACGGGGCGTTCCTCAGCGGCCGTGGCCTGTGCCAGGGCGAGTGTGGAAAGCAGGGCGAAGGCGAGAGCGGTGCGCATCGTTGGCAGTTTCCAGATCAAAGGGGGGTGATGGGGATTCCGTGGACGTACCCCGGAAACAACACTCGTGTGACCGTTCACCACGCAATTTGCTCGAACAAGGCGCGGAGCCGTTGACCCCGGTTGGGGTTGAGGGCCGCCACGTAGGCGATTCGGCCGCGCAGGTGGGCCTGGAAGTCGGCATGGCCATCCCGGTTCTGTGACTGAGGGCTCTGCTTGATGCAGTTGGTCAGTGTGGCTTTCAGCCGGTCATAGTCCGGCCTGGGGACGTTAGGCCGCACGTTCAGAACGACGCCGGCCACGCGCTGGCGGACAGCTTGACGCATCGCCCGGGTTTTCCGGTGCTGGACCACGAAGCCTTCCTCCAGGGCGATAGCGCCGACCTGGGTCTGGAACCGTTCGACCGCCCGCGCCAACCGTTGATCGCCGGAGAAGGCCAGGTCGTCGGCGTATCGGGTGTAACGGGCCTCGACTGAGGTGGCGAGGGCCTGCAAACGGCAGTCGAGCCGATAGGCGCAGAGATTCGCGATTGCAGGGGAGGTCGGGGCGCCTTGCGGCAGGTGGGTTTGGCGGTGAAGCCGTCTCAGCCTCCAATGCTCGGGGCCCTGGATTGGGCACCTTGGATCGGCCCAGATGTCGGGCGGGACGCTGTTGGTGCAGAAGCCCGAGAGCAATCGGGCCACCGGTTCGGGATACCCGGCCGTTAAGAAAAGGGCGGTGATCCAGGCCGCCGAGATCGAAGGGAAGAAGTCGCGGAGGTCCATTTTGAGGACGATGGTCCGGCCGATGTGGGGCTCGACGTAGGTCCGTACCGATCGGCCGAGGCGGAAGCCGTGAGCGGCGTCATGAGGGGGGACCATCGCGACAATTTCGTCGAGCAACCTGCGCTGAATGGCCTTCAGGCGTGGTTTTGGAGCCTCGATCAAGCGGGCCGAGCCGGAGCGTTTCGCTTGCCAGCGATAGTGGTAGTGCCGGAGTTTTTCCGGGGACCCTCGGCCTTCGCGTGCCTGAGAATCCGCGAACCAGTCGAGTTCGGAGCGAGTCAGACCAAGTCGTTCGGCCAGGTCTTCCGGGGTCACGATGGCCGGGACAGGCCAAGACTCCGGCTCCCCCGGTCCGGGGCTCATTACCGGAGGGGGCCGGCGGCTCCACTCCATCGTGAGCTCGTACCGTTCGCGGACCCGGTCGAAACCGCGATCGTTGTGAATGAACCGTGCGATTTGCGCGGCCGGAGGACGCCGGCCATCATTGAAGGCGGCCAGCAGTCGGCGAGCCAGATGGCGGAGCCATCGCGGACGCCGGCCAAGCGTCTGTTCACCTCGGGCGACGAGGCCGTCGAGGTCCCAGACGCCTTCAACGAACGCGTTGGCCAGTTCCCGGACGATGAATTCGGCATTCTGGGTGGATAACAGCGGTGGTCGCCCCAACCAGTCTCGTCGGGCGTGAGCATTTCTACGCGAAGCGTAGGGCCGCTCACGCGCTGCGATCTCCGTGGAAGATGCTCCCCCGGGGTAGCCCCGGAGAGGTGAGACCCACCATCCGAAGACAGTGGTTTCACCCGCTTGGGGCGCCGCCGCTTGGGTCTCAAGCTATCGGCCTGATGTACTACTGTCAAGATATGAGGAGGGGGGATGGGAGACCGTCGAATAGGCGGGGAGGCAAAGCGATCGAGGCGGGTTGGCCGAGGGCGTGGTGGAGACCCTGGGCCAACCCGGCGATCGGAATCGGAAGCGGAGTTCATTTGGACCCGCTGCTCGGAGGGGAAGCTATGCGGGGGGGCTTAGCGGCTCTTGGTGGCCTGGAAGATGCCCCACTTCATGTCGCCCGCTTTGCAGAAGCCGTCCTTCATGGCCCAGCGGTCGCGCAGGTAGTTCAGGTCTTGCTCGCTGAACTCCTTGACGAACGCCTCGGGGTTGGCGGCCAGCCGGTCGGACTCGCGCTTCATGATGTCGAGGAACTTGTCGGTCGCGTCCTCGACGACCACGTCGACGAAGCCGGCCGCTTCGAGGAGCTTGCCGTAGCTTGCGGGGTCGAGCAGGTTGTAGCCGGTCGAGGCGACATAGGCCTGGAATTCGGGCGAGCCTGCGCCGATGCCTTTGGCGTAGTCGGTGATGACGAGCTTGCCGCCTGGCTCAAGCAAGTCGAACAAGCGGGCGAAGAGGCGGGTCTTGTCTGCGACGTGCATCAGGGCGTCGCGGCTCCAGACGATGTCGAACGTCTCGTTGGCCGGGATCTCCATGATGTCGCCGAGGAGGAACGTGGCGCCGGTGCCGTCTTTGAGTTCGGCGGCCCGTTCCTGGGCGATGGTGATCATCATGGGGGCGAGGTCAATGCCCGTGACCTTCGAGCCGTGATCCTTGGCCAGGTAAAACATGGCCCCACCGATGCCGCAACCGACGTCGAGCACCCGTGCTCCGGGGAGCAGTCGGCCCTCGAGTTTGGAGCAGAGGTAGAGGGTGGTCTCGTGACCTCCGGTGCTGATGTAGCCTTCGCCGAAGATCCTTTCGTATCGCAAGATCCCTTTACGGGTGTATTGACCGTTGTTGTCGTAGATCTGGGACGAGGAATCCGAAGTCTGCTGGGGCGTCATGGCGTGCCTTCGATTCGAGGATGACCGTTCTGGCAGGGGGGGATCGTCCTGTTGCCGACCCCTGCCGGCCAATCCCCTTTAAGAACGGGGAGGCCCCCGTCCGGGGGCGCGAAAGAAAGATTGTAGTTAGGTGAGACCGGTTTCTCCAAGCCCTTGCTTCCTGGATGAACCGCCTCTCCGCGTCTCTCAAGGGGCCGTCACGGGAACCCTGAGCTGTCTCCTAGCCTCGCGGTAAGCCTCGAAATTCTCGTTGGCGTAGCGGACGTAGTCGAAATCAATGTCCGAGGCCACCGTCTGGATCACGGCCCAGAGCGCTTCGCGCAGCGAGGACATCGTCTTGAGGATTCGGAGGTCGCGGAGGTCGCACTCGTTGACCGAACCCCTGTAAGCGCCGAGCAATGCGAGTTCCTGGGATTCCGAGAAGGCGTTGTTGGCGCAAACGCCCGCCAGGTCAAAGAGCGGATGGCCGATCCCGGCGTACTCCCAGTCGACCAGCCAGACGCGATCGCCGTTGTCTTCGACGATGATGTTGCCGGCCAGCAGGTCGTTATGGCAAAGGACCGGCACGTACAGGCCGAGTTGTCGGGAAAGGCGGCCGGCATCCTCGAGCAACCGGTCGATGTCGCCGGGCAACCGCGCGTTCAGCGCAGCGGCCGTCTTGGCGTAGGTCCGGGCGGTCTGAAACGGCGAGAAATAGAGGATCTCCCCGGTGAGCGCGTCCCAGGACTCGTGAAGCGTCTGCAAGACGGCGACCAGCCGAGGAATAAAGGCGAGGTCACGCACGTCCTCGGAAGCGAGGGTTCGGCCCGAGACGTGCTGGGTGACGAGGACCCCGTCTTCCTGGTGGACGAGTTCGGGGGCGATCCCGCAGGCGTGCGCGGCCCTATGGCAGACGACCTCGTTGCGGCGGTCGATCCCGAGCAGCGTCTTGTCCACGCAGAGCCGCGCCACGTACAAATGGCCGGCGTCGCTGACCAGGTAATTGTGATTGGTGATGCCACCTGGCAGAGGCTCGATCGTGACCGGCCGGGTCCAGTACGAGAGGGTCTGAATGCGCTGGGTGTGGATTCGATCGGTATTCATGGAATGGTATCGAGCCGAAGCGTCGTGATCGGGCGAGCATGCCAGCGACATCAAACACCTTTTGCGTGTGGTCAACGAATGGTCGAGAGCTTGGTTCCGCTGCCGTCGCCTGTCCCTTTGATCTCCTGGATCCGAACGTTGCGGAACTCGATCGTTCCGCCGTGGTTCTGAAGGCAGACGTACCCTTTGAGCGGCTTCTGCTTGAGCTCTTCGATGGTGGTTTGATCGACGTCGATAATCTCCTTGCCGTTGAGCGTGACCTTGACGTGGGGGCCGACGCATTCCACGTCGATCCGGTTCCACTCCGAGGCGGGCCTCATGGCGCTTTCCTTGGGAGCGACGTACCGGTAGAGCGATCCACTGCTATGCTTCGTTGCCGGCAGGCCCGCGTCGTCGGTCAACTGGATCTCATAGCTGTAGATCGAGGGCCGCGTGGCCTTCGAGCTTTTGGGGTCGAAGACCCGCGTGCGGATTCCCAGGCCGCTGTTGCACTTGGGAGCCATCCGGAACTCGACCCGGAAGATGAAATCGGCGAACTCCTCGCGAGCGTACCGCAGGAAGCCGAACCCCTTCCCGGTGCAGAGGATCTCTCCGTCCTTGACGCTCCAGACCGGCCTGGTTTCGCCGTCCTTGACGAAGTCCTTGACCCCCTCGGCGACCCACCCATCCAGATCCTTGCCGTTGAACAGATCCCGGAAGTCCTCGGCAACCGCCGGGCCCCCGAGTAAGACGAGCAACGAGGCGGTCGCGACCCATCGAACGCAGAACATGATTTCGATCTCCCGTTCGGCCGGATTCAATTCCCTAACGGATGACTGACGCGCAAGAATTCCTCTTTTGGCTGCGAGGGGGCTCCCGGCATACCTTTGTTGCTGTGAAGGTATGCTCGGATCGAGACGAGGAGAGTCGTTGTGCCAGCACGCCGTCAATTCCTGACGCGGGGCGTGCGGCACACGGAGAAACGGATCATATCGTAGCGGTTCGCGAAAGGGAATCTCGCGAAGGTAGCGAGGGCAGGAAGTTTGGGGTCGCTGGCAAGTTCGCCCCGAACCCGGTTCCCCCCAGCAGTTGCATTCCCTGAGATCGCGGGCACCCCGCTTTCAACTCCATTTGTCTTGATTCCCCTGGGACCGCGGGCACCCCGCTCGCATTCAATTTCATTTGAGGTACGGGCTGGGTGTCTACGCTTCCGGGGAGTGCAAATGGAAGCGTTTGCTCAGGCGTCGATCTCGTACCCCTTGCGCTGCTCGCGGCCGAGCCACTTGTTGGCGTCGGGGTCGCCGACGATTTGTTCGCTGACCGGGTCCCAGGTGAGGGACCGTCCGAGCCGGAGCGCGATATTGGCGAGGTGGCAGGTGGTGAGCATTCGATGATGCGAAGCGACGTCGGAGACCGGTGTGGCTCGGTCGCGGACGCACTCGATGAAGTTGCCCATGTGGCTGTCGAGCCGCTTGCCTTTGCGGAGCGCGATCAAGGCCGACTCGGGGATCGGGTTCTTGTCCAGTTCGTCGACGGGTTCCCCTACCAGCTTGCTACGACTGACGAAGAAGCTTCCCTTCTCCCCCTCGAACTCAACGCCGTTCTCCGTGTCGTGGCGGATTAGCAACTCGACGTCGTTGGGGAAGAGGCAGCGGACGAGGAAGGCGGTGGCCGTGTTGTACCGGTCGTCCACCATCGGCATCCCGTCCTTGAAGGGGACCGGGTGCTCGGCGGAGAGAACCTCGACCGTTTTGGGGCCGGATTGGTCCATGCCGATCGCCCATTGGGCAATGTCGACGTGGTGGGCTCCCCAATCGGTCATCTTGCCTCCGGAGTACTCGTACCACCAGCGGAAATTGTTGTGGCATCGTTCGGCGATGTAATCAACCTTGGGTGCTTGGCCCAGCCACATCTCCCAGTTGAGTTCCGTGGGTGGTTCGGTCTTGCGAAACGTCTTACCTTCGTCGGGCGTGGCGCCGATGACGCAGGTCACGCGCTTGACCTTGCCGATCCGCCCGTCGTGGACCATGGCGACGGCCGTCAAGAACCTGTTCTTGTCCTCGCTCCGTTGCTGGGTGCCGACCTGGAGGATTCGCTTCGTCTCCTCGACCACTTTGCGAAGCTGTTTGCCTTCGTCGATGGTCAGGGTCAGCGGCTTCTGGCAGTAGACATCCTTGCCTGCGCGGAGGGCGGCGATGGCAATTCGCGTGTGCCAGTGATCGGGCGTGCTGATGGTAACGATATCGATATCGTTACGGTCGAGCAGTTTACGGTAGTCTTCGTAAATGTCGGCCTTGCCGTTGCCGATGGTCTTCTCATCCCTTGCAAACTCGGCGTGTTTGCGGTCGACGTCGCAGACCGCCAGGATATCGCCGTACCGCTTGACCGCCTTGGCATCGCCTCGCCCCATGCCGCCAAGACCGATGCAGCCGACTCGCGGCCGCTCATTCGGCGACCTGGTTTCGTCGGCCATGGTGCGCCCCCTGGGATTCACGTACGGCAGGAGGATCCCACCGGAAGTCGCGGCGGCTGAGGCTCGCAGGAAGTCGCGTCTCGTCTGTCGGCTCATCGACCAAACCTCCAAAGTGGAGGGCGGACCGGTCGTCCGCCCGGGTGGGGGAGCGGCGGGGAGAGGATCGCGAGCACATCGCGAATCCCAAAGAGTCGGTCTTCATTAGGTGGTGACGGCCGTCATTATAGCGAACGCTTGCGTTCGGGATGAGAGGGGCGATTTTGCCGCGCCGACGCTTTCTTTTGGCCATTGAATCCCTGTCAGGGATGGCTTTCCTCGTGTGGATGGCCGTCCTGCATGGAAGCCTTTCCCTGGGACCGCGGGCGAGGGCACCCGCGGTCCCAGGAAAAGCCAAAATTATTTGTGTGGTGAGTGCTCATCTCGTTCCTGAATTTAAAGGTGATCGGGGTGGCCCTTGTAGTTGGCCATGGTGGGCAACCGGAAAATTCAGGTCCAGTTTGGTCGCCACCCATTTTCGGATGGCCGTTTTGCTAAGGTGCTTGCCGACATAGGCGTTGTCGAGTGTAATCCACGGAGGGCAGAACGGTTCGTGCGCGTTCGATGCCCCCCGCCGGCTTGCCTCGCCTCGTCAACCGATCAACAGAGTGGTACGGATCGCCCGATAACGAACCCCGAGACCGATCACCATGGACCGACACCTCGAGACTCCACCCCCTCGCCCCCGACTTCCATTCCCGTGGCTTGCGGTGATCCTCACCGGGATCGCATGGCTCCAGGGCACGTCTGCGCAGGCGGCCGGGACGCTCGAGGTCCGGCATGGAGATCATGTCAGCCTGATCGGCAACACGCTCGCGGACCGGATGCAGCACGACGGCTGGCTCGAGACCTATCTCTACAGCCGGTTTCCGGACCGCGAGCTGGTCGTCCGCAACCTCGGCTTCTCGGGGGACGAGATCGACCTCGCCCGGCGGATTCGCTCGAAGGACTTCGGGACGCCCGACCACTGGCTGACCTTCACCAAGGCCGACGTCATTTTCGCCTTCTTCGGCTATAACGAGTCGTTCGCGGGACGAGAAGGCCTCGATAAGTTCAAGGACGAACTCGCCGACTTTATCAAGCACTCACTTGCTCAGAAATACAACGGGAAAGCGGCTCCCCAACTCGTCCTCTTCTCGCCCATTGCCCACGAGAATCTACACCAGCCGAATCTTCCCGACGGCGCGGAGAACAACGCGAGGCTGGAATTGTACACCGCCGCCATGCGCGAGGTTGCCAAGGCAAACGGTGTCCGGTTCGTCGATTTGTTCACACCGACACGCGAAATTTATTCCAAAGCGTCAAAGCCATTGACGATCAACGGCGTCCACCTCAACGAGGATGGTAACCGCCAGCTTGCCCGGGTGATCGACGAGGCCTTGTTCTCCGACGGCCCCGCGCCGAAGCGCGACCCGGCCGAGCTGGAGCGACTGCGCCAGGCGGTCATCGACAAGGCGTTCCTCTGGTTCAACCGTTACCGCACGGTCGACGGTTATTCGATCTACGGCGGCCGGGCCGACTTGAAGTTCACCGACGGCCAGACCAACCGCGTGGTCGCCCAGCGCGAGATGGAAGTCCTCGACGTCATGACCGCCAACCGCGACCAGCGGATCTGGGCGGTCGCCAAGGGGGGCGACCTGAAAGTTGATGACGGCAACACGCCTCCCTTTATCCCCGTGGTCACGAACAAGCCGGGCAAGGGACCGAACGGTGAACACATCTTCCTCGACGGCGAGGAGGAGATCCGCACGATGACCGTTGCCAAGGGGTTGAAGGTCAACCTGTTCGCCTCTGAGAAAGAGTTCCCCCTCCTGGCCAAGCCGGTGCAGATGTCGTTCGACCCCAAGGGCCGCCTCTGGGTCGCGGTCTGGCCGACCTATCCGCACTGGAAACCCAAGGAGGAGATGGATGATAAACTCCTGATTTTTGAAGACACTGACGGCGACGGCAAGGCGGATACGGTCAAGACGTTCGCCGATCACTTGCACTGCCCGACCGGATTCGAGTTCGCCAATGGCGGGGTCTACGTCGCGCAGGCGCCCGACCTCGTCTTCCTCAAGGATACCGACGGCGACGACAAGGCCGACGTCCGCCAGCGCGTCCTTAGCGGGCTCGACTCGGCCGACACCCACCACACTTCCAACAGCTTTCTGCTCGACCCGGGCGGGGCGCTCTACTTCCAGGAGGGGACGTTCCACCATACCCAGGTTGAAACCCCGTACGCTCCCTCCGAGCGCTGTATCAATGCGGGGGTCTTCCGGTACGAGCCGCGGACCCAGAAATTCGACGTCTACGTCAGCTACGCGTTCGCCAACCCGCACGGCCACGTCTTCGACCACTGGGGGCAAGACATTGTGACCGACGGCACCGGGGCCGTGCCGTATCACGGCACCCTCTTCTCGGGCCACCTTGACTTCCCCGACAAGCACGGCCGGGCCCCTTCGGTCTACCAGCAGCGCACTCGGCCGTGCCCGGCCCTTGAAACGCTCTCGAGCCGGCATTTCCCCGAGTCGATGCAAGGGAACTTGCTCGTCCCCAACGTCATCGGGTTTCAGGGCATCCTCCAGTACAAGATCGAGGACAACGACGCCAGCCTCTCCGGCACGGAGCTCGAGCCGATCCTCTCTTCGTCGGACGTGAACTTCCGCCCGTCGGACGTCGAGATCGGGCCGGACGGAGCGATCTACTTCCTCGACTGGCAGAACCCGATCATCGGCCACATGCAGCACAACTTGCGTGACCCGAGCCGGGACCGGCTGCACGGCCGCGTTTATCGGATCACGGCCGAGGGCCGCCCGCTCCTGAAGGCCCCCAAGATCGCGGGCGAACCCGTCGAGAAACTACTCGACCTGCTCAAGGAGCCGGAGGATCGCGTCCGCTATCGGGTCAAGACCGAGCTGGGGGCCCGGCCGACCGAGGAAGTGATCGCCCCGATCGGCCAGTGGGTTGCCGGGCTCGACAAGTCTGACCCAGCCTACGAACACCACGTGCTCGAGGCCCTCTGGGTTCATCAATATCACAACACGGTGAACATCGACCTACTCAAGCGCGTGCTCGGTTCGCCCGACTTCCGCGCCCGAGCGGCGGCGACCCGGGTCCTCTGCTACTGGCATGACCGGGTGCCCGAGGCGCTCGCACTTCTCAAGAAGCAGGCGGCCGACTCCTACCCGCGCGTCCGGCTCGAGGCGGTCCGCGCGGCCAGTTTCTTCAAGGTGCCCGAGGCGATTGAGATTCCCTTGATCGCGGCCGAGCATCCGACCGACGAGTTCCTTGCGTATACGAGCGGCGAGACAATGAAGGCGCTCGACCCCTACTGGAGGAAGGCGATCGCCAAGGGAGAGCCGATCGCCTTCACGACCGACGCCGGGGCCCGGTTCGTACTCAAGAATATTGGTACCGATCAACTGCTCAAGATGAAGCGGGACCGAGGGGTGGACCTTGAGCTGCTCTTCCGTGCTGGGGTTCGCGACGAGGTTCGCCGCGAGGCGCTGGGCGACCTTGCCAAGCGCGAGAACAGGCCAGAGCTTCGAGTCCTGATCGACGCCATCCGAAGCCAGGACGGGCAGAAGGGAGACCGGGAGGAGAGCGTTGTCTACGACCTGGCCCGGCTGCTCACCGGCCGAACCGCGACCGAGTTGGCCGGTGTCCGTGGCGACCTCGAAACGATGGCGACCGGATCGGTCTTGCCGGTCACTCGCCAGCTCGGTTTCGTCGCTTTGATCGCCGCCGACGGAAACGTCGACCGCGCCTGGGAACTCGGCGAGAAATCGGTGCAGACGCTCCGGGACTTGCTGGGGGCGATGCCCTTGATCCGCGACCCAAGCCTGCGTGCGAGCCTCTATCCGAAGGTGGAGCCGCTGCTGAACGGTCTACCCAAGCCACTCGCCTCGTCCGCATCCCAGGCCAAGGGGACCTACGGCCGTTACGTTCGGATCGAGCTGCCAGGGAGGCAGAGGACCCTGACCCTGGCCGAGGTCGAGGTGATGAGCGACGGCCGCAACGTGGCCCCCTCGGGTAAGGCGTCGCAGAAAAATACTTCCAACGGCGGCGAGGCCAAGCGAGCGATCGACGGTAACCGGGTCGGCGACTACAGCTCCAACGGCCAAACCCATTCGGAAGAGGACACGCCGAACCCCTGGTGGGAGGTCGATCTCGGCACCGAGCAACCGATCGACTCGATTGTGATCTACAACCGCACCGATGGTGAACTCGGGAAGCGGCTCGACAACTTCAACCTCACTATTCTCGACGGCCGCAGGAACGTTGTCCATCAGAAGACCAGGCAGCGGGCCACGACCGCGAGACTGAGCTTCAGTCTGAGTGGGGGAGGCCCCGAGGGCATCATCCGACGTGCGGCGATGAACGCCCTCACCTATGTTCGCGGCCAGGAGGTGCCAACGTTCAAGGCATTGACCCGATTCGTCGGTGAAGGGACCGATCGCCAGGCCGCGATCCAGGCCCTCCAGCGCATCCCGGCCGCCGACTGGCCCGAGGACGAGGCTCGGCCGCTGCTGGACCGCCTCATCGCTCACATCCGCACGATCCCGGCCGCCGATCGGACCAATCCGGCGGCACTCGACGCCCTCCAACTGGCCGACGCCCTGGCCGCGAAGCTCCCCCTGGAGCAAGCGAAGCGGATCCGCAAGGAACTTGGCGAGCTCGGCGTGCGTGTCCTTCGGCTGGGGACCTTGCCCGAGCAAATGCTCTTCGACAAGGAGCGGCTCGCCGTCAAGGCCGGCAAGCCGGTCGAGATTCTCTTCGAGAACAACGACCTGATGCCGCACAACGTCGTCGTGATTCAGCCGGGAACCCTCGAGGAAGTCGGCCTGCTCGGGGAATCGACGGCGACTGACCCCGGAGCCCTCGCACGTAACTATGTTCCCTCGTCGAAGGGAGTGATCCTGGCGAGCCGCCTGCTCCAGCCTCGAGAGACGCAGACGCTCGCGTTCACCGCCCCGAGCCAGCCGGGGGTTTATCCCTATGTTTGCACCTATCCGGGGCACTGGAGACGGATGTACGGCTCGCTCTATGTCGTCGAAGACCTTGAGGAGTATCTGGCCGACCCCGAGTCGTACCTCGCCAAGAATCCGTTGCCGATCAAGGACGACTTGCTCAAGTCCAACCGTCCGCGCAAGGAGTGGAAGTTCGATGACCTGGCGTCGGTCGTGGAACCACTGGCCCCCGGCCGCTCCTTTGCCAATGGCAAGCAGATCTTCCAGGTGGCCAACTGCATCGCCTGTCACAAAGTGGATGGAGCCGGCCAGGAGTTCGGCCCCGACCTCACGAAGCTCGACCCCAAGCTGACGTCCGCCGACATCCTTCGCGAGATCCTCGAACCGTCGGCCAAGATCAATGAGAAGTTCCAGGCTTACACGATTGCCACCGAGTCGGGCAAGGTCCTCACCGGCCTGATCCTTGAGGAGACCCCGAACCACGTGAAGGTGATCGAGAACCCGCTGGCCAAGACGGCGGCCGTCGTGCTCAAACCCTCCGAGATCGCCGAGCGAGCCAAGTCGCCGATCTCAATCATGCCCAAGGGCTTGCTCGACAAGCTGACGCGCGAGGAAATCCTCGACCTCGTCGCCTACATTGCCTCGCGGGCCAACCCCAAGAGCGAACTCTATCACCAAGAGGGGCATCATGCCCATGGGGCGGGGGGACACTGAGCCCCCGGCTGCCACACTTTTCGCTCGCCCCCCCGGGCGAGCGAAATATTCAAACGGCGGCCTACTTCCCGCCGGGGGTGACGAGCAGGCTTCGGTTGAATCCAACGGGGTATCTGGGGTCGGCCACGCTGGTAAAATACCACTCCACGACGTGGAAGTGGTTTGAATGAACAGGTGAGAATGCTCCGAAATAAGGCGTCGGGCCATCCACTCGCGTGTTCCAGACGCCGGCGTGGGGGGCTTCGCGGCCATAGCCGCTCGGTCTTGCCGTCCAGTAGTTTTCGACACGCTGGGCGCAAGAACCGGCGGCCAGGACGTCAAAGATCAGGCCGTGGTAGGAGACGGCGGGGTCGAGGAGCGTCAACTGCGCTACCGGTTGACCATAACCGCTCATCAGGGTCCGCGCGGCGGAAGCGGCGACGATGGCGCCGGAGCTGTGTCCGATCAGATGGGTTCGCGCCAGCGGCACCCTGGAATGAAGCAAGTTGACCGCCAGAAGCCGGCCCTGTTCCACGGCCCTCGCCTCGTTGGTACTCGTCTTCAAGCCGACAATCGTCGCCGCGTTCCAGTTCCAGTCGAGGACGTTGAAATCCCCAGGTCCGCCGCGCCGGGCGACGGCCTCGGCAAGCCGTTCACCCATGGCGAAGTGAACCAGTCTTGGAGCTGCGTTGCAGCCGTGAATGAAAACCAGGGTTGGCCGACCCGGATCGGGCGGGTCGAACGGTCGCATGCCCGGTGTGAGATTGACGAGGACCCCCTGAGCAGAGTCTCCTCCAAACCGGAGAAAGGCGGGGCTGTCTCCAATCCCCGCGATCGCTGAGATCGCGGCCAGAAGCGCGACGCAAGCCGCCATCAGGTCACTCCCGGGTGAACATGCCAACAGATGCAAGGCTCATGTGAGGGGGGAGGGAACCGCCATAACCGCGGCGCAGTTCCTCAACGCTCCTATCGGCGCTTCGATTGCGACAACTTTACTGAGATCGATGTCCGTCTCTGGAATTGGGCCGAAGGCGTCAAGAGCCGTTCTTTCGGCTGTCTCGTTTCCATGGCTCCATCGCCCTCCCGTGTGGGTTCCGGGTCAGACCCTGGCTCCGGCCCGCAGGGTCTGGTAGGATCAGGCACTAATGCGATCGATCACTGCCGAAGCTCAAGCTCCGCCCGAGTTGGCTGACTGGTCGATCCTACCCACCGATTCTCCCACCCGACCGCTCCTTCGGCCTTGACCATACCCTCGCTTTGGTCTGGTCCTTTGGCCGGAGTAAGCCGACGGAGTCGACTCAATGCAATGCTCCCCAGGCCGCACGGAACGACGGCGAACTTGGCCGCTGGTTCTCCTGCTGATCGTGACTGCCGCGGGACCGGCGGTTGCCGCGGGACCGAAGGTGGACTTCAATCGTGACATCCGCCCCATCCTGGCGGACAACTGCCTCGCCTGTCACGGCCCCGACGAACCGAAGCGCAAGGCCAAGCTCCGGCTCGACACGTCGGAGGGAGCACGGGCCGAGGCGGCTTCGGGAAGTGCGGCCATCGTTCCGGGCAAGCCCGAAGAGAGCGAGCTCTACCTGCGGATTACCTCCGAGGACGCTGAGGAGCGGATGCCCCCGGTCAAGTCGGGCAAGACGCTGACTCCGGAGCAGACCGAACGACTCAAGACTTGGATCGAGCAAGGGGCTCCCTTCGAGAAGCACTGGGCGTTCGTTCCGCCGAAGCGGCCAACGGTTCCCGAGGTCCGCAACCCTGCCTGGTGCCGGAACCCGATCGATGCGTTCGTCCTCGCGCGCTTGGAGAAGGACGGGCTTTCCCCATCGCCTGAGGCCGACACGCTGACCCGGCTCCGTCGGCTTAGCCTCGACCTGATCGGGCTCCCGCCGACGATCGCGGAGGCCGACGCCGCCCTGGCCGAGTCGGGCCCGGACGCCGACGCAAACCGGGTCGCCAGGCTTCTGGATGCCCCAGCCTACGGCGAGCGCTGGGGGCGGATCTGGCTCGACGCCGCCCGTTACGCTGACTCCGACGGCTACGAGAAAGATAAGCTCCGGCAAGTCTGGGCCTATCGCGACTGGGTCATTCAGGCCCTGAACCGCGACCTTCCCTACGACCGGTTCGTCATTGAGCAGATCGCCGGCGACCTCCTGCCGAATGCGACGCAAGATCAGGTCGTCGCGACCGGATTCCTCCGCAACTCGATGATCAACGAAGAAGGAGGGGTCGACCCCGAGCAGTTCCGGATGGAAGCCATGTTCGACCGCATGGAAGCCATCGGCAAAGGGGTCCTCGGCCTGACGATTCAGTGTGCTCAATGCCACACTCACAAGTTCGACCCCTTCATGCACGAAGATTATTATAAGATGTTTGCCTATGTGAATGACACTCACGAGGCGAACGTGGCCGTTTACTCGCCCGACGAACAGATGAAGCGGGCGGAGTTATTTCGGCAGATCCGTGAAATCGAAGGGGACCTTCAGCACAGGACGTCCGACTGGCCTCAGCGGATGGCCGCCTGGGAAGCCCAGGTCGCCTCCAATCAGCCTGAATGGACTGTGGTCGAGGCGGGGGTCGACGACATCAGCACCGGTGGTCAGAAGCACCAGCGAATGGAGGACGGCTCGCTCCTGGCCGGAGGGTATGCGCCGACGAAGTTTCAGACCAAGTTCACGGTGAAGACGGACGTCCAGGGCATCAACGCGTTCCGACTTGAGTTGCTCAACGATCCGAACCTGCCGCTCGGCGGTCCGGGCCGCTCGATCAAAGGGACAGGCGCCTTGACGGAGTTCCTCGTCGATGCCGCGCCTGCCGACGGCTCCAAGCCACCCGAGCGGGTCAAGATCGTCAAAGCGACGGCCGACGTGAATCCGCCGGAAACGCCGCTGGAGGCGATCTTCGACGACCGGAGCAAGACCCCTCGCGTGACCGGGCCGATCGAGTACGCCATCGACGGCAAAGGACCGACCGCCTGGACCTTCGACATCGGCCCCGGCCGGCGCAACCAGCCGCGCAAGGCGGTCTTCGTGGCCGAGAAGGCGATCGCGTACCCAGGGGGGACACTGCTCACATTCTACCTGAACCAGAGCCACGGCGGCTGGAACAGCGACGATAACCAGAACAACAACCTCGGCCGGTTCCGGTTCTCGGTCACGACGGCCCCCAACGCAACGGCCGATCCGCTGCCGATGGGAGTTCGCGAGATCCTGGCGATTGCTCCAGAGCAGCGGACCCCCGCGCAGGTTGCGACCGTCTTCAGCTACTGGCGGACGACCGTCCCTGAATGGAAAGAGGCGAACGACCGAATCGAAGCGCTCTGGCGTGAGCATCCCGAAGGGGCGTCGCAACTCGTGTTCAAAGCCCGAGAGACGCCGCGCATGACTCATCTGCTCATTCGCGGTGATTTCCTCAAGCCCGGCAAGGCCGTCGTGCCCGGGGTCCCCGGCTTTCTCAACGCGTTGCCGTCGGACGCACCCGCGAATCGCTTGACGTTCGCTCAGTGGTTGGCCGACCGCAATGCGCCGACGACCGCTCGGGCCATCGTCAACCGCGTCTGGCAGGCCTATTTCGGCATCGGCCTGGTGAGCACCAGCGAGGACCTTGGAACTCAGAGCGAGCCGCCGTCGCACCCCGAACTGCTCGACTGGTTGGCCGTCGAGTTCATGGAGCAAGGGTGGAGTCTCAAGAACTTGCACCGCTTGATCGTCAACTCGGCGACCTACCGGCAGTCGTCGAAGGCGACGCCCGACTTGCTGGCCCGCGACCCCTACAACCGCTTGCTGGCGCGTGGCCCTCGGTTCCGGGTCGACGCCGAGGTCGTCCGCGACGTGGCCCTGGCGGCCAGCGGCCTGCTCAATCCGAAGGTTGGCGGCCCCAGCGTCTTTCCGCCGGCCCCCGAGTTTCTGTTCCAGCCCCCGACCAGCTATGGCCCGAAGGTCTGGCCGGTTGCCACCGGCCCTGACCGCTACCGTCGCGCTCTCTACACGTTCCGCTATCGCTCAGTGCCTTATCCGATGCTCCAAACATTCGACTCGCCCAACGGAGACGTCTCGTGCGTCCGCCGTACGCGGTCGAACACGCCCTTGCAGGCACTGACGACCCTTAACGAGCCGACCTTCCTCGAGTGCGCCCGGGCCCTGGCGTTGCGAACCCTGCAAGAGGGGGGAAACACCGACTCCTCCCAGCTCACATATGCCTTCCGACGTTGTCTGGCACGCACGCCCACCACTCAGGAAGCGACGGTTTTGCTCGACCTCCTGCGCCGGCAAGAAGAGCGGTTCGGGCGTGACGGGGCCAAGCCCTGGGAATTCGCGGCGACGGACCCGAACAAGCCTCCCACGCTTCCCGCGGGCGCGACGCCGGTCCGGCTTGCCGCCTGGACCGCGGTCTCCCGCGTGCTGCTGAACCTTGACGAAACGATCTCCAAGGAATAAGAGGGTCGAGCCATGAACTGCCAGGACCACCTCTACCGCAACGCGAATCCGACGCAGGTCGCTCGCCGCTGGTTCCTCCAGCAGTGCGGAGTCGGCCTCGGTTCGCTGGCGCTCGGCCAGCTCCTGAACCAGGGAGGATACGCCGCGCCAGCGTCCGCGACCCTACCGGGAGGCGATCCGCTCGCGCCCAAGGCGCCCCACCATGCGCCCAAGGCCAAGCGGGTCATCTTCCTGTTCATGGCGGGCGCTCCGAGCCATCTCGAGCTCTTCGACAACAAGCCTCAGCTTGCGAAGTTCGACGGGACGTTGCCGCCTCCCGAGTTGCTCAAAGGGTATCGCGCGGCGTTCATCAATCCGAACTCCAAGCTGCTCGGGCCGAAGTTCAAGTTCGCTCGGCACGGCCAGAGCGGCGCGGAGCTCTCGGAACTGCTCCCCGAACTGGCCAAGGTCGCTGACGACGTTGCGATCGTGCGCTCGATGACGACGGACGCTTTCAACCACGCGCCGGGCCAGATCTTGATGAGCACCGGCTCGCAGATTTTCGGCCGACCCAGTGTGGGGGCCTGGGCGACTTACGGACTCGGCTGTGAGACTCAGGACCTACCCGGCTTCATCGTCTTCAGCACCGGCAAGAAAGGCCCGAGCGGCGGCAACTCGAACTGGGGGAGCGGCTTCCTGCCGACCGTCCATCAGGGCGTGCAGTTCCGTACCAGTGGCGATCCGGTGCTCTACCTGTCGAACCCGAGCGGGGTCGACGCGGAACTCCAGCGCGAGAGCCTCGACACCGTCAGCTCGCTGAACCGGATGCGGCTCGACGAGGTTGGGGATCCCGAGATCGCCACCCGGATCAGCTCCTACGAGATGGCCTACCGGATGCAGTCGGTCGCCCCCGAGGTCATGGACATCGGGCACGAGCCAAAGCATGTTCTCGAGATGTACGGCGCCGAGCCGGGCAAGCCTTCGTTCGCCAACACCTGCCTCCTCGCTCGCCGGCTCGTCGAGAAGGGCGTCCGCTTCGTTGAGATCTTCCACGAGGCCTGGGACCAGCACGGTAACCTGGTCGGCGACCTCAAGCGGAACTGCCAGGAGACCGACAAGGCCTGCGCGGCCTTGATCATGGATCTCAAGCAGCGCGGGATGCTCGAAGACACCCTGGTCGTCTGGGGCGGCGAATTCGGCCGGACCCCGATGGTACAGGGGGGGGATGACGGCCGCGACCATCATCCCAACGCCTTCACCATGTGGATGGCGGGCGGCGGCATCAAGCCGGGCGTTACCCTGGGCGAGAGCGATGAGCTTGGTTTCCAGGCCGTCAAGGACGTGGTTCACGTTCACGACCTCCACGCCACGATCCTCCACCTCCTCGGTTTCGACCACACCCGCCTGACCTATCGCTTCCAAGGTCGAGACTTCCGCCTGACCGACGTCTCGGGCCGAGTCGTCAACGAACTGCTTGCCTGACTCCTCAGCGGAACGCCGCTTCCAGCCCTTTTTTGGGATTTCTTCCAGGCGAGCGGGGAGTTGATTGCTCCCTGCTCGCCTGGGAATCGAACTATGGAAAACGTAGGTGTCTTCACTTCTTCACGGCTTTGGGGCCCACCAGGTTAAGACGTCGCTCCCGGACCGGTCGCACTTGCCTGCTGCTTGAGCAGGTCGCGGATCTCGCTCAAGAGTTGCTGCTCTTTGGTCAAGGGAGGGGGCGCTTGCGCTTCCTCCTTCTTGCTCTTCAAAATCCAGCCCAGGAATTTGACGATGAACAGGAAGAGCGCCATGGCAACAATCAAGAAATTGACGACATCACCGAGGAATAAGCCGTAGGGAATCTCTTTGCCGTGGATCAGCAGCTTCCAGCCTTGATAGCCGGACCTGCCTGGGAGAATGACTCCAATAATCGGCATCACAATGTGATCGACAAGCGACGTGACAATTTTGCCGAATGCCGCTCCGATGATCACACCGACGGCCAGGTCGATGACGTTCCCCTTGAAGGCGAATTTTTTGAACTCGTCAATGAGAGCCGATGCCTGTTTCTTCGGATCGAGATGTTTGATGTCCACGTTGTGACCCTCCTCAAGGGACGCGTTGGGCAATCCATCTCCTGAAACCGTGGGGTTGGCTCCGGTGAGCCGTAAGTCACCTTGCTCTTGGCCCCTGGCAACTCGACTCAGCCGTTTACAGGCTTAGGTTCCGCCTCTGCCTTGTAATACTCGTGGCGAATCTTCGCGAGGTCAACCGTGGGGGCCGGGTATTTCAACTCCAGGCTGTCGAGGTATTCCACGACGATCCGAGCGACGGTGAGGTTGCGGAACCATTTTTTATTCGCCGGGATGATGAACCAGGGGGCGTGATCGGTGCTGCACTTTGACATGGCCTTTTCAAAGGCCCGCATGTAGTCATTCCAGCGATTTCGTTCGGTGTAGTCGCTCTCACTGATCTTCCATTGCTTCGTTGGGTCATCGAGCCGCGATTTGAACCGCTCAAGCTGTTCTTCTTTGCTGATGTGAAGAAAGAACTTGAGAACGTGAGTGTGATTTTGTGTTAGCATTTCCTCGAATGTATTGATCTGGTCATAGTGAGCCGACGCGACCTTCTTGGGGACGAGTTCACGGACCGTCGCGATCAGGACGTCCTCGTAGTGTGAGCGATTGAAGACGGCAACTTCTCCCTTGCCCGGCACTTGCTGGTGGATTCGCCAGAGGAAGTCGTGGTCGAGTTCCATGCGAGTCGGTTCTTTGAAGGAAATGACCTTGCACCCTTGCGGGTTCATGGCCCCCAGGACGTGGCGGATTGTCCCGTCCTTGCCGCCAGCGTCGATGGCCTGCAAACAGATCAAGAGCGAACGCTCGTGCTCGGCGTAGAGTCGTTCCTGGAGTTCACGGAGCCGCCGGGTCAGCGATTTGGTTTCCTTGGCGACTTCCTCACGACTCGCATGCTCGTCCGTGAAATCAGGGTCGACTTCGCCGAGTTTGACCTTTCGACCTGGCTTTACACGGAACTTGTCGAAATATTTCACGAGTCGTTGACCCCAGGTACATTTGCGGTTCCGGAACAGTGCCGCGAATCGTTTATGCTGGCAAAAGCAGATTATGAAATCAAGGCAGCGATTTTCCCTTGAACGAGGCGGTCGATGTCGGCCACGGCGGCGTCGGTCGCCTCCTGGACAGCGCGTTGCGAGCCTCGCCCCCGCGCCTCGATCTGCTTGCGAGCCTCCTGACGGATCGCCCGCACCGCCACCTTGGCCTCTTCCCCGAGTTTTTTGACGTGCCGGGCGAACTCGGCCCGTTGCTCGCCGCTGATCGGCGGGATGGTGACGCAGATGGTCGCGGGGTCGAGCGCGTAGGCGTTCAACCTGGCCTCGACCAGTGATCTGACGATGGCAGGGACAATCGACCGGTCGAACGGACTAATTGTGATCCGGTCCCCCCGATGGGCGACCGTGGCCACCTGGCGGATCGACAGTGAGCGTCCTTGGCTGGCGACACGAAACGTTTCGATGAACCCGGGACTCAGAGCGCCCGGCCGGATTCCGGCCAGTTGCTCGGCGAGAAGGCGGACACTCTTGCTCATCCTGCCCGCCCAGTCGTTCATCCTGTCTCTCCCGCGGTCAGAGCCTTCATGCCCTGCATGATTTCGCTCCGATCAGGTCGGGCCATCTTTTTGACGATGCGACCATCCTGGAGAAAGACGAGGGTCGGCCACAAGGTCACTCCAAACGAGCGCCCCAGCCGTTTCCCTGATGCATCCTCCACTTTGAGATGTCGCACGTCCGGGTAAGACGCCAGCACTTCCGCCAACTGAGGCTCGAGCGCCCGGCAATGGCTGCACCAGGACGCTCCGAATTCGAGGAGCACCGGCCCCGACGTCTGGTCGATCTCCTCACGAGTCGGTTCGATGGTCTCCATCGGCATGCTCGTCCTCGAGGTTATCCCCCATCAGTTCTTGCGTTGCAGAGAGTGTGAAGCAAATCTTGCGTTGCAGAGAGTGTGAAGCAAAAGCGGTGCCCGACTTTGTACTTCCCCGTCCATGGTCCCAGGGGGATCGGTGAGATCCGGTGGTGAAGGCGGTGATACCGCACAAGAATCGGGCATGATGATTTAGCCCTCAATGAGGACGTCACGCACCACGTCCGGGTGGTTGGGGTCATGGACGACCGTGTTGAAGGCGATGATCACCATGGGAGTCGGCCCTGGGTTTTGGAAGGCGTGAGCGACACCCGGGGGGATTCGGAGCCGATACGCCTGGCCTTGGGGGATCTTGAGGTCGTGGATCGCGCCCTCGGGTTCTTCGCGGTAGCGGACCAGGGCGGGGCCGAGAACGACGACAATCTCGCTCCCTTGCTTATGGTAGTGGTTGCCGCGAATGTGGCCGGGTTCGGTCAGGGCGAGGTGGACGTTTTGCTGAAGCGGGATCGCGTCGGGGCCGATCGGCTCGATGACGAGGCCGCGGTGATCGGTCGGGTAGGTCATCGATTCGATCGCAATCCGATTGGCCATGAGAATGACTCCATGAAACGATCAGTGAAGTGGGGGCCGGGGTGAGTCCTTGAGACGAGCGCGTGGCATCGCTTCCCTTACCACCGGGGCGCGATATGATACGGTCTTCGAGTGGATTCCGCACCCGCACCTGAACCCGGTCCCTGAGGTCTGAAGAGACGCCATGATTCATGTGATTGCCACGATCGAGCTTCACGCAGGCCAGCGCGACGCATTCCTCGGTGAATTCCGCAAAATCGTCGCCCCCGTTCTGGCCGAACCCGGTTGTCTCGAGTACGGGCCCACCCTCGACACCGTGACCGATATCGGGGCTCAACTTCCCGCGCGAGCCGACGTTGTGACGATCGTCGAAAAGTGGGAGAGCGTCGAGCACCTCAAGCAGCACCTGGTGGCCCCCCACATGGAAGCGTATCGACCCAAGGTCAAGGATATGGTCGTCAAGACCACGCTGGTCATCTTGGATCCGGCGTGAATGTTGGGACGCGGCGGCCTCTTGAGAATTCGGCGGCCGAGCGGGCTTGTCGGGCGGTCGGCAATCCCTCGGCCCGGCTGTATTGGTTCATTGCGACCTCAGGGGCCGCGCGACATACTGGTGGGCGTTTGACGCTAGCGGAGGGTGTGTCTCGGCGAGGCGGCCGGACGAGGGCCGGCTCGCGATCGTGAGGGCGAGGGGATCGTCTCGCGTGAGGCACGCCGGCCGAACGACCGACTCAGTCAGGGAGAACCAAGAAGATGAATCGCCGCTCAACACGTCGAGACTTCCTCCGGCAGACCGCGGTGGCAGGAGCGGCCGGCCCGCTCCTGGCCGGTCAGACCGTGGCGCAAGCCCAGGACAAGCCGGAGTCACCCAACGAGCGCGTCCAGTTCGCCTGCATCGGCGTTGGTGGCAAGGGCGATAGCGACACGCGGGACGCCGGGGCCTACGGCGATATCGTGGCGCTCTGCGACATCGACGAGAAAAAGCTCGACCTGATGGCCGAGAAGTTCCCCAAGGCGAAGAAGTACACTGACTATCGCACGATGCTCGAGGAGATCGGGGACAAGATCGATGCGGTGACCGTCAGCACCCCCGACCATAGCCATGCGCCCGCGAGCGTCCGGGCGATGCGGTTGGGCAAGCACACCTTCTGCCAGAAGCCGCTGACCTGGTCGGTCGAAGAAGCCCGCCTGATGCGGACCCTGGCCGCCGAGAAGAACCTGGTGACCCAGATGGGCAACCAGGGGACCTCGCATGACGGATTCCGCTCGGGCGTGGAACTGATCCGCTCCGGAGTCCTCGGACCGATCCGGGAGATTCACGTCTGGACCAATCGGCCGATCTGGCCGCAGGGCGTCAGCCGGCCCACGGACACCCCCGGCATTCCCGATAGCGTGCACTGGTACGAATTCCTTGGCCCGGCGCACGACCGGCCGTACAACCCCAAGTACCATCCGTTCAAATGGCGCGGTTGGCTTGACTTCGGCACCGGCGCCCTGGGCGACATGGCCTGCCACACCATCAACGTCGCCGCCCTGTCGCTCAGCCTGTTCGACCCGGAATCGGTCGAGGTCGTCGACACTTCGGGCATCGTTGATAACGAGAGCTACCCAGTCTGGTCGATCATCAAGACCAACTTTGGCGAGCGCGAGGGACGAGCCCCCTTGTCGTTGACCTGGTACGACGGCGGCAACAAGCTCCCCGAAGAGAAGCGTGCCTACAAGCAACTGCTCGAAGGTCAGAAGGTCGGCGGCAGCGGCCTGCTGCTGGTCGGCGAAAAGGGCTCGTTCTACTCGGTGAACGACTACGGGGCCGAGCATGTCCTGTTGCCTAAGGACAAGTTCGCCGACGTGAAAGTGCCCGAGCCGACCCTCCCCCGTACCAAGAACCACTTCGGGGAATGGGTTGAGGGTATCAAGGAGAACAACCCGAAGAAGCCGATGTCGAACTTCGACTATGCCGGCCGGCTCACCGAGACGGTCCTTCTAGGGGTTGTCGCCCTCAGAGTCGGCGGCAAGATCGAGTGGGATCCGGCGGCCATGCAGGTCAAGAATAACTCCGCCGCCGACCAGTACCTCAGGCGCGACTACCGCAAGGGATTCTCGATCCACGTCTGAGCCGATTGACGGTCGCCTTGGCGTTTGAACGAGCCGCTTGATTCTCGCCTCGCCCTCCTTCCCCTCAAGGGGAAGCCAGGGCGAGGCGGGTTGTTCTGTCGTTAGATCCCTTCAACCCGGTCAGGGAGTTTCCTTGATCCGGAGTCGACGGTATTCGATCTGGTTCGTCTCGGATTGCAGGCCGATCCCCCCTGTGGCGGGTATGACCAGCGATTCCTCGAGCACCTCACCGTTGCATGTGCACAGAGCGATGGCCGGCTTGCCGTTTTCCCCGGCCTTGACCGTAACCTCGATCGCGTTCCAGTCGCCCGGTTTGAACGACTTCAGATCCTGGTACGGGCCAACCGTCGGGTAGTCACGCACCTGGAGTTGCGTTCCCCTGATGTACAGTCCGCTGTTGGCTTGCGGCTGCGCTCGAAATTCCAGTCTCAGGACGAAGTTGCGAGGAAAGTCGCGCACCGTATAGAGGTCTTCGATCGGCTTCCCCCCTTGAATTCGAATCGCTCCCTCTTTGGCTGCGAAGCGATAATCTTCGGTTTCGACCTTCCCCTCGAGTGGTTGCTTGCCCAACCGCCAACCCGTCAGGTCCTTGCCGTTGAACAAGCTTGTAAAACCCTCCTCCGGCGTGAACGTGTCGTCGTCGTCGCGGGTCGCCCCCTGGCTGATGAGAACGGCCAGCGCGAGTCCTCCCCAGACGAGCCCCTTGCCCAGGCGATTCCACCGAAGTGCGCGACCGGTCATACTGGCTCCTTTGTGCTGAAATGCTTGTGGGCTTATGTGGAGATTTTGAGTGTCCGTCAGGTCATGGTACAACGGCGTGAACACCCACTCTATAGGATCATTGAGAAGCAAGGCCCGTATTGTCCAGTCCCGAATTTATAGTCATCGTATATGTGAAAACAGCGAATACGAAAAACGGTGTTTCCAAGACCCCGGAGGGATGGCTGTCAGACTCGGCCGGCAAATCTTCGATACCTACCACGAGCGATGGCAAGGAGTACTGGGAATGAGTCGATTCGTCCTCGAAAGAGTGATGCGTGGCGTTGTCGCGATTGCGTTTGTCGTGGCGTGGGTCGGACCTTCGACGGTCGCTCACGCCCAGGGGACGAAGGAGGACTACGCGCGTGCGGACGGGCTTCGCGAGCGGACTCGCGACAAAGTTTTCAAGGCACGCGTCGAACCGACCTGGTTTGCCGAGGGAAATCGCTTCTGGTATCGCAACACGCTGCCGGCTGGGGCTCGCGAGTTCATTGTGGTCGACGCAACCGAAGGAACGCGGCTCCCCGCGTTTGACCACGTCAAGCTCGCCGATACGCTCACGCGCGTGACCGGGACAATGAGAAAGCCAACTCATCTCCCGTTCGATCGGATCACGTTTCCCAAGCCGGGATCGATCGCGTTCGAGGTTGACGGCAAGGCCTGGCGGTACGACGTCGAGGCGGATCGGCTCGAACCGAGCGAGCCACTTGGTACGTCGCCTTCACCCGATCGACGGACTGATCGACGCTCGGGTGAAGGCGGGGGGCGACGCGGGGCAAGGTCAGCGCGGAGCCAGGACTCTCCGGACGGCAAGTGGCGGGTCGAGCTCAAGGGACCTGACCTTCGCCTCAAGGAGAAGGCCTCGGGGGAGGAATTCACGCTGAGTGAGGGGGGGACCAATGAGAACGGCTACGAGGCGGGCGTGTTCTGGTCACCCGACTCCAAGAGGCTGGTTGCACTCCGGCGTTCGAAGGGGGATGAGCGAACCGTCCACCTCATCGAGTCGGCTCCCAAGGATCAGTTGCAGCCGAAGCTTCACTCGTTCGACTACCTCAAGCCGGGAGATAAGCCCTCGGTCGCGTGGCCTCACCTGTTCGACGTCGCCACGCGGAAAGAAATCGCCGTCGGGGACGACCTCTTCAAGAACCCCTGGAGCCTGGACGATTTTCACTGGTCACGGGACTCGTCGCGATTCACTTTCCTCTACAACCAGCGCGGGCATCAGGTCCTTCGCCTGGTCTCCGTCGACGCCGAAACCGGCGCGACCAGGGCGATCATTGACGAGAAGAACGAAACGTTCATCGACTACTCCCAGAAGATGTTCCTTCGCTATCTCGACGAGACGAATGAAATCCTCTGGATGTCGGAGCGGGATGGCTGGAATCATCTCTATCTCGTCGACGCGCTGACTGGCCAGGTCAAGAACCAGGTCACCCGAGGAGAGTGGGTCGTCCTGGGGATCGACCGGGTCGACGAGGAGGCGCGGGAAGTCTGGTTCCGCGCAGGGGGAATTCACTCCAACCAAGACCCCTATTTCGTCCACTACGCACGGGTAAATTTCGACGGTAGCGGCCTGGTGACCCTCACCGAAGGAGACGGCACGCATCGGGTCAACTTTTCGCCGGATCGCAAGTGGCTGGTCGATATCTGGTCACGCGTTGATCTTCCGCCGGTGAGCGAGCTTCGTTCCGCGAAGGACGGCAAGCTCCTCTTGGAGTTGGAGAAAGGGGACTGGTCGGCCTTGCTCGAGACTGGCTGGCGGGTTCCCGAGCGCTTTGTCGCCAAGGGGCGCGACGGCAAGACCGAGATCCACGGTGTGATCTTTCGGCCCTCGAATTTCGACCCCAGACGCACCTACCCGGTCATCGAGCAGATCTATGCAGGGCCGCAAGGGGCGTTCGTCCCCAAGGAGTTCGCGGCGCTGCACCGGCCCCAGTCCCTTGCGGAACTCGGGTTCATCGTGGTCCAGGTGGACGGTATGGGCACGAACTGGCGATCGAAGGCGTTTCACGACGTCTGCTGGAAGAACCTCGGGGATGCCGGGTTCCCCGACCGGATTCTCTGGATGAAGGCGGCCGCCGAGAAGGATCCGGCGCTCGACCTGTCGCACGTGGGGATCTATGGCGGCTCGGCCGGTGGGCAGAACGCGATGGGCGCTCTTCTCTTCCATCCCGAGTTCTACAAGGTGGCGGTCGCCGACTGCGGATGCCACGATAATCGAATGGACAAGATCTGGTGGAACGAAGCGTGGATGGGTTGGCCGATCGGGCCCGAGTACGCCGATCAGTCCAACGTGACCAATGCGAACAAGCTTCGGGGCAAGCTCCTGCTCTTCGTGGGGGAGCTCGACCGGAACGTCGATCCGGCCTCGACGATGCAGGTGGTCAACGCTTTGATTCAGGCCAAGAAGGACTTCGATTTCGTGGTCTTCCCAGGCGCGGGGCATGGTGCGGGGGGCAGCCCTTATGGGGAGCGTCGCCAGCGTGATTTCTTTGTCCGGCATCTTCTCAAGGTTGAACCTCCCGACCGCAACGGGGAGTGAACCTGGGAACAAGACGACGGCATCATCGCCGGTGCTTTGAAGAATTCAGGCGAGCGGGGTTCCTTGATGGCAAAGGAAGGCAGGGTGGTGGGCTACGGGCCGTCTTCGGCGAGGGCAGGTTCCGGCTCCGGTCGCTTGACCGGAGCCGGGAGTGGAACGGGCTTTTTCGTCACTTGGCGTTGATCGTGACGCCGGGCCAGTCGTCGGTCCGGAAGGGGGTGGCGGGGAGTCGCTCACGACTGAAGAGGTTGCAGACGGGGTTGTCGGCCCAGGCGTAGCGGACCGCGACCGGTTCGGACACGTCGTCCGCCCAGACTTCGACCTTGTTATGGCCTACGATTTTCGCCTTGGCCCAGACGAACTTATGGTCGCTCCCGGCGATCGAGAAGCCGATCGGGTCGTGGACGTCGAACGCCTCGAGTCCGCCGCCGACGTGGTCGAAGGTCAAGGTGACCTTGTTGCCATTCTTCTCCATCGACTTATACGTGGGGCTTTGATGGGCCAGGTCGATTCCGTAATCTTTCGCCAGGGCCCAGCGCGCGAGTCGCTTGGCGACGTCCTGCTTGTTACGGGGGTGAATGTCCTTATCTTCACCGATGTCGATGATTACGGCCTCGCCGGTGTTGGGCAGCTTGCTCATGGTCATCGTCTGGGCTTCACGAAGCTCGGCCCAGTCGCTCTCGGCCGGCTCGGGCTTCTCGGCTCGGAAGTCGGCAAGCTGGACCCAGTAGAACGGGAAGTCACCGATCTTCCATTCGTCACGCCAGCTCTTGATCATCAGCGGGAAGAGGTCACGGTACTGGTAGGCGCGGGGCGCATTCGACTCCCCTTGGTACCAGATGACGCCACGGAGGCCGTAGCCGATCGTCGGCTTGAGCACGCCGTTGTAGATGTTGGCGGGACGGTGATTCCCGCGTAACGCGTCCTCGGGGTTTTGCGGCTGACGGGGGGCCGGCTTTCCTTCGGCCTTCGCCTTCTCGGCCGTCTCTTTCCACTCCGCCAGGGCCTTTTCATAGCGAGCCATGGCTTCGGGCAGAGCTTTCTCCTGTTGCTCCCAACGTTCGAGCAACGGCTTGTACGCCTCGTCGGCGGCGAGCAGGTCCTTCCGGACCCAGGCCTCGCAGGCCGAGCCGCCCCAGGAGTCGTCGATCAGGCCGATCGGCACGCCGAGCGTCTCATGCAACTGCCGGCCGAAGAAGTAGCCGACCGCCGAGAACGACTTGACGGTCTCGGGGTTGCAGACTTCCCACTTACCGTTGAAGTCGGTCTGCGGCTCCTGTGTGCCTACCTGGGGGACGGTGATGAGCCGGATCTTGGGGTGGTTTGCCGTTCGGGTCTCGAGATCGGCGTCGTAAGTTGCGTCGACGGCCCACTGCATGTTCGACTGGCCCGAGCAGAGCCAGACCTCGCCGATCAGCACGTCGTCAAACGTGATTGTGTTCTTGCCTTTGACGACCATCGTGTGCGGCCCGCCGACCATCATCGAGTCGAGCGTGACCAGCCACTTGCCATCGTTGTCGGCCGTGGCGATCTTCGACTGATTGGCGATCGTGACCGAGACGATCTCGCCCGGGTCGGCCCAGCCCCAGACGCGGTCCTTCTGGCCTTGTTGGAGCACCATGTGGCTGCCGAAGATGGCCGGCAGTTTGACGTCGGCCCGCGCGGGGCGGCCGGCGCCTGCCAGTACGGCTGCCGCCAGCCCCAGGCAGAGCAGGCCGGAGTGTTTTAACGTGGAGACGCGGATCATGGAGAACTCCTCAGGGATACGTCGCGGATCGAGCCAAGCCTTGTAAGTTAGCGAACAAGTGACGCTGGATCTACGGTGCGCCAGGGGGGAAAGACGGTCCCTTGGCCTACACCGCTCAGGTCGGCTTTGTGGGCAGCCATCGTGCTGCGTTGGCCACGATTTTGAGGGGAAGCTCTTCGCGGAAGACCGGGTAGGTCTCGTGGCCCGGTCGGAAATAGAAGACCCGTCCCTGGCCGACCTTCCAGACCATTCCGCTACGGAACCATTCGCCAGGGCCCCACCGTTCTTCCAGGATCACCTCGTCCGGTTCCGGGACATGGAAGGTCTCGTCGTACATCTCGGTCTGGGAGATGGCGAACCGCTCGGGCACTCCGTTGACGATCGGATGGCTGGGCTTGAGGATTCGGACGTCACTCGGCTTGCCGTCGTGACGATAGGCCGGGAAGACGCACAAGGGGAGCTGGACCGTGACTTTGGTGAGCCCGTCGGGGAATTTCCGGAGCGTGACGTAGGGGGTGGGCCTGGCGTCGGCCTTGGGAAGCGCGTTGAGCTTTGCCGGGATGTATTCGATCTCGACCCGATCGGATCCGTCCCCAGGTTGACGATAACGCGCCTCCACATCGAGCCGGGTCCGCTCGTTCATCGCCTCGACGAATGGGGTCGACCAGTGGGCCGAGTGGAGCGCGATCAGGCTGAGCGTACCGGCCTTGATCCGTTCAATCAGCGGTTTGACCGTCTCTGGAGCGATTTCCCGATGCCGGACGTGTCCCCACCAGATGAGGACGTCGCAGTCGCCGAGGACTTCCGCTGAGAGCCCATGCTCAGGGTCGTCCATGCCGACGGACTTGACCGAAAAACCCGGTTGGGCGCGGAGGTGATCGGCGATCGCATTGCCCAAGAAGTTGGGATACGCTTCCTTCTGCGCGGGTTGCCGCTCATCCCACACGACCACCTTGACTGTGGAGCCTTGCCCGGCCGCCAGTGCCGCCGATGCGGCGGGGAGAAGCGGGACACTCAAGGCCGCCGCGGAACGTTTGAGGAAGTCACGTCGTGGCAATGAAGAACTCATGTTCTTGTCCTCTTTGGTTTGTGCCAGGTTTCGCCTTCGTTTGGGAGAAGGGACACCGATGCGATCGGGACCAAAATAAGTCACACCACACCGATCTCCACCGAAAATCGACTCCGTTTTCACGAAAAGCCGAGTTCTGGAGGAAATTGGGCTCAGCCCGTTGCGCTCGAAAGAACAAGCCAATGTGGAAAATGAGAATTTGCTTGCATAAGGTGGAACGGAATCGGCCGGACGCGGGGGCCCTCAGGTTGCGAGTACCCCGGTCTCGCGATAGGCTGGGCCGAAATCTCGGGAGAGTTGGGAAAGCGTTGCCGAAGACGCGAGCTATGGGGGGAAATCGTGGTGAATCCGTTCGATCTCACGGGAAAAGTGGCCATCGTGACCGGCGGCAACGGCGGGCTCGGCCTCGGAATTGCCCGTGGTCTGGCTGAGGCCGGCGCGAAGCTGGCGATCGTCGCGCGGAATTCCGAGAAAACCGAGTCGGCCGCTCGGGATCTGGCCGAGGCGACCGGCGTCGAGGTCTTGGCGCTCACGGCCGACGTCTCGCAGCCTGAACCGGTGGCCTTGGCCGTCGCCGCGGTAATCGAGCGGTTCGGCCGTATCGACATCCTGTTCAATAACGCCGGCACGACGATCCGCAAGCCGCCGCATTTGCTGAGCCTCGACGAGTGGCACACCGTCATGGACGTCAATCTGACAAGTGCTTTCCTGATGTCGAAGGAGGTTTATCCCTCTTTGAAAGCGGCGGGCGGAGGCAAGGTCGTCAACATTGGCAGCATGGCCTCGATCTTCGGAGCAAGCTACGCCCCGGCCTACGCGGCGAGCAAGGGGGGGATCGTCCAACTCACCAAGAGCTGTGCCTTGGCCTGGGCTTCCGATAACATCCAGGTCAACGCAATTCTCCCTGGCTGGTTTGTGACCGACATGACGGATCGGGCCCGGGTTGAGGTCGCCGGCCTCAACGAACGCGTCCTGGCGCGGGTGCCGGCCGGGCGCTGGGCGGAGCCTCGAGATATCGCCGGCACCGCCGTCTGGCTCTCGAGCGCGGCCAGCGACTTCGTCACCGGGGCCTCGGTGCCGGTCGACGGTGGCTATTCCTCGATCATGTAAGTGACCACTTGCGTAGCTCCGGAGAGGCGACCGCAAGAGCAAGCCTGCGGCGCTTGGCGGTTGCCCTTCCGGGGCTGCAAAATGAGGAGAGAGCTGTTTTCAGAAATCGAACTCGTCGATGTTCTCTTTGGTGAACGTGAATGGCTTACCGAGGAGGATGTTGTCTCCTTTGATCTCGATGGAGCCGAGCCGGCCCGCTTTGGTCGAGGTGTCGCCTGCTTTGAGCGTGCCGGCGACGATGTCATGCGAGGCTTGGACGGCCAGGTAGCCGAGATCCATGGAGTTCCAGAGGACGACGCAGTCGGTAATTCCTTCATGGACATACCGCTTGTTGTCGTTGGGCAGGCCGAGTCCGATCACCTTGACGTCTTTCCGGCCGGCCTGTTTCACGGCCTCGGCCGCGCCCGGCACTGCCGGGGTGCAGATGGCCATGAACAAGGAGACTTCGGGATTGGCATTGAGGACGGCCGTCGTTTCGTCGAATGCCTTCTTCTGAAGGTCGTCGCAGGGACGGAGCGCTGCCATTTTGATGTTCGGGTACTTCTCCGCGCGACGGGCTTCGATGGACTTTTGCCACTCGATCATATTCGCGGCGGTGAGCGAGGCGGTGATGATGGCGAACTGCCCCTTGTTACCGAGGATTCGCGCGGCGTTGTCCATCAGGGTCTGGCCGATCCCCTCGGGGGTGGCCTGGTTGACGAAGAAGTCGCGTGCGTCCGGCTCGGCGTCGGCATCCCAGGTGATGACCTTGATCCCGCGTTCGCGGGCCTTGCGCAACACGGACGAGATCCCTTGCCGGTTCTCAACGGCCACCGCGATGACGTCCACGCCTCGGGTGATCCAGGTGTCGATGACCTCGTTCTGCTTGGCCGGATCGGGGTCGGTCGGGCCGTCCCAGATCAGCTTGACGCCGAGTTCCTTGGCCGCGTCCTCGGCCCCCTTCCGGCAGGCGATGAAATAGGCGTTGCCCTTGCTCTTGGGCATCATCGCCACGACGATTTGCCGGGCCTCGGTCGGGTTCTTGCCCGTCCGCGCACTGGCGGGGGTCAAGGCGGCCGAGCCTTGGCCCGCGAACTCCTCTTTCAGTGAGCGGACCAGGTAGACGTTGCTGGCCGCCACGATCACGGCCCCCGCGAGGATCACTGCGCAGATCAGGGCCACTTGCACATTCTTCACGTTCAAGTCCTCATCAGCATCGTCAGGAGAGAGGGACGCGGACCGATCGGGTGACGCGGCCGGGGTGCTCGTGGGGCGGCGATCGAGTCCGATCGCGACGAGAAGGAGCACGCCCGTGAGGACGCCGGCGAGTTCGGCCGGCAAGTCCGCCAGTCTCAGCCCGTTCTGTAAGACGGAAATTGCGAACAGGCCGAGGAGCGTCCCGAGAATACTCCCCCGGCCGCCGAAGATCGACGTGCCTCCCAGGACCACCGCCGTAATCGCGAGCAGTTCGTAGCCTGTGCCGGCATCGGCCTTCGCCTGGCCGAGGTGGGCGACGTAGATCACCGCCGCGAGACTCGAGACCAGACCCGCGAGCGTATAGACGAAGCCGACGAGCCGATCGACGGGCAGTCCGGCATAGCGCGCTGCGTCGGGGGCGAAGCCGACGGCGACCAGGCCCCGACCGATCGTCGAGCGGTGGAGGAGGACCCAGAAGGCGAGCGCGACCAAGGCGAACAGCGGTAGCTGCGCCGGGACGACGCCGAAGAGATACCCTTGGCCGAGGAAAAGGAACCGCGAGGGGAAGTTGGTGAAGTTGTCCACGCCGCCGGTCAGGCCCTCGGCGAGCCCTCGGAAGAGCGAGAACGAGCCGAGGGTCACGATCAAGGGAGGGATGCGCAAGCGAGTGATGAAAAGGCCGTTGAGGCTGCCCGCAACCGCGCCGACGCCGAGTGTCAGGGCCGCGGCCAGAGCAATCGGAAGGCCCAGGTCACGCCAGAACGTCCCGAACAGAACGGCCGATAAGCCCATCAGAGAACCGACGGACAGGTCGATGCCGCCGCTGACGATCACCGGGGTCAGGGCGATCGACAGCAGGCCGATCTCGACGCTCAGACGGAGGACTTCGAACGCGTTATCACGCGTCAGGAAGTTGGTGCCGATCACGGAGAAGACGACGATCTCCAGCGTCAAGAGCGCCAGGAGAATGCGCTGCGAGGGCTCGAGCCAGCCGTGGCGTCTGCTCGATTCGAGTCGGGATGATACGGCTGGGACTGACATCGTAAACTAGACCTCGATTTTCAACACGCCTCGCCGATCTTCACTAAAAAACGTGGGAATTTAACCACGAATGACACAAATGACACGAATAATAAAATCTAATAATGAATCGATAGAAAAAACAAATTTAATGCAATTTAATTCCTTTTGTGTTATTCGTGTGATTTGTGTCATTCGTGGTTAAGAGTTCCCTTTTTTGTAAAGTGCGTCCGAAGCAACCGCGAGCAAGATGATCAACCCTTGGATCGCCTTTTCCCACTGTGCCTCGGCGTTGAGGAAGACCAGGGCTGGGCCAATCGAGCCGAGCAGGCAGACGCCGATCAGGGTGCCGATCAGGGTGCCGCGTCCTCCCGAGACCGCTGCGCCGCCGACGACCACGGCGGCGATCACTTGGAGTTCGAGGCCCACCCCCGAGTTGGGGTCGACGTCGCCGAACCGGACCGCGTTCAAGAGGGCGGCCAGGCCGGCCAGGGCACCCATGACGACGAACACGCTGAAGACGACGCGCTGGGGGCGGATGCCGGCCAGCCGCGCGGCCTCAGCGTCCGAGCCGGTGGCGTAGACGGCTCGGCCCGCCGCCACGTTCCGCAGGCTCCAGGCGAAGAGGGTCAAGAGCAGCAGGGCGATTCCGACGACCAGCCATTGGCCCTCGGCCTGCCCCGTGCCGAACCACTGGAAGCCGTGCGGGAGGTTGCGGACGAATTCCCCTTCGCGGACGTAGCGCAGCGACTCGCGGAGGATCACCATCGTGGCCAGGGTCACGACGATCGAAGGCATGCCGAGCCCGGCGACGAGCACGCCGTTGACGGCCCCCATGCCGGCTCCGGCCAGGAGTGTGCCCAGGCCGACGACTGGCATCGGGGCTCCGGTCTTGGCGAGCAGGCCGGCCACGACGCCGCAGATGCTGAATTGAGAGCCGACCGAGATGTCGATCTGACGGCAGACGATGATTAATGTCATTCCGACGGCGGCGACGAGCACCGGTGCGCTCCGGACCACGAACGCGCGGAGCGGCTCGGACCCGAAGAACCGCGGGGCGGCGACCGCTAGGAGGAGCAGGAAGAGGGCGTAGGCCAGAGCCACCGAAAGTTCGCGGCGGTATCGGGTGACGAACCGCTTCATGACGCCACTCCGCTTGCCGCGGGCCGGTGCCCGAGCGCCAGTTCCATGATCGTTTCCTGGGTTGCCCCGTCTCGATCGATCGTGCCGGTCACGGCCCCGCCGTGCATTACGACGATCCGGTCGCTCATGCCGAGAATCTCGGGCAGCTCGGACGAGATCAGGACAATCGCGAGCCCGCGCCCGGCGAGCTCGCCCATCAGCCGGTGGATCTCGGCCTTGGCTCCTACGTCGACTCCCTGGGTCGGCTCGTCGAGGATCAGGACCGAGGGATCGGCCGCCAGCCAACGCGCCAGGGCCACCTTCTGCTGGTTACCGCCGGACAGGTTGCCGACCGGGTCGTCGATTGAGGGGGTCTTGACGCCGAGCCGCCGGACGAAATCGGCCGCGACGGTTCGCTCGCGAGCGGAGTCGATGAGCCCGAACGACGAGACCGCGCGGAGGGTGGCCAGGGTGGTGTTGGCCGCGACCGACATGTCGAGGACGACCCCGTGGTGCCGGCGGTCCTCGGGCACATAGGCGATCCCTTGCGCGACGGCCTGTGCGGGGCTCATGACCGTGACCTCATTGCCACGGAGCAGGATCCTCCCCGAGTCGGCCGGTGTCAGGCCGAAGAGGACCCGGGCCAGCTCGGTCCGGCCTGCGCCGACCAATCCGGCGAGCCCGACGATCTCGCCGGCTCGGACGCTGAGGTCGACGTCACGGACGCCCGAAGCCCGACAGCCCAGCCCGCGGACCTCGAGGACCACGTCGCCGATCGGAACGTCGGCCTTGGGAAAGACGGCGGCCAGCTCGCGGCCGACCATCATCCGGATCAACTCGCCCCGGTTTACCTCGCCCATCTGTCGGGTGCCGACCAGGGTGCCGTCCCGCAAGGCCGTGACGCGGTCGGCCACTTGCGGGAGTTCTTCAAGACGGTGGGAAATGTAGATGATTCCAACCCCTTGCCCCTTCAGCTCGCGGATCACGCGGAACAGGTTGTCGGCGTCGTTATCGCCGAGCGAAGCGGTGGGCTCGTCCATGATCAGGATCCGGGCGTCGGCCCCGAGTGCTCGCGCGATCTCGACGAGCTGCTGCTCGGGCATGGTCAGGCCGCGAACCTCCGCTTCGGGGTCGATCTCTGCGCCGACCCGCGCGAGGAGTCGGCGGGCCCGCTCACGACGTTCGCCCCAGCGGATTCGCCGCCAGGCCCCTCCCGTCTCCAGGCCGATCGCGATGTTTTCGGCGACGGTCAGGTCGGGGAAGAGGGCGGGCTGCTGGTAGATCGCCGCGATCCCGAGTGCCCGGGCGCGGACCGGGTCGTTGTACTCGACGAGCTGCCCGTCGACTTCGAGGGTTCCCTGATCGGGGGTGTGGGCGCCGGTGATGACCTTGATCAGCGTCGATTTCCCCGCGCCGTTCTCGCCGACGAGGGCGTGAACCTCCCCGGCGTTGAGGTCGAACGAGACCCCGTTCAGGGCCTGGACGCCGGCGAATGCCTTGCGGATCGCGGTCAGCCTGAGTCTTGTCGGCACCACCCGCCCCTTGTCGAGATTCCGAGAAGTCATGCCCGGGCTGTGCCCAATGAGGTAAGAGGCTCTACTCTGCCCTTTTCCCGGAAAAAAAGACGACGTTCGTGGGCTATGCCCACTCGACAAGACAGAATGTTTTTATCGGAAACCCCGCGAGTTCTTGGGTTCGTCGCACGATTGAACCCCTCGCGAGGGTGTCATTATAGTGTCTTCCTGCGGCGCTCGCACTACTGAGCTTGCGGCCTCTTTTCCTGGAGTTAGGATCGTTTCGAGAGGACGTCGCGTTCGTAGGAGCGAACCTCAGCCAGCCAATCGAGGCCGACCGGTACGTTCTGGCTCAGGCAGTAGTGGTCCCAGACTGCGCCGAAGGGGAGAGTCTTGAGCTCTTCCAGGAGCGCCAGCCGGGCGGTGAAGTTGTCCAGGGCTTCGTATTCTTGGAGCCTTCGGATCGGTTCGACCAGTGCGATCAGGAGCGCCCGGAGCATGTTCCTGGTCCCGATGACCCAGGCTGCGACTCGGTTGATGCTGGCGTCGAAGAAGTCGAGACCGATGTGGACCCGGTCGAGGTAGTGGCCTCGGACGATCTCCTGCGCGATTGCGACCAGTTCCTCCCCCAGGGTGACCACATGGTCGCTATCCCAGCGCACGCCTCGGCTGACGTGCAAGAGGACCTCGTCCAGGTAGGTCAAGACGGCCGAGAGCTTGTCGGAGATGACCTCGGTCGGGTGAAAGTGGCCGGCGTCGAGACAGAGGATCTTCTTTCGGGAGAGGGCGTAGCCGAGGTAGAACTCGTGCGAGCCGACGACATAGGCTTCGGATCCGAGCCCGAAGAGCTTGCATTCGACCGCGTCGCGGTGAAAGCGCGGGTCGATCGACTCGGCGAAGATGGTGTCGAGTGAGCGTGCCAGGCGTTCGCGGGGCCATCGTCGATCGACGGGGGTGTCTTTCGAGCCATCGGGGATCCAGACGTTCGTGATACAAGGGGTGCCAAGCGCCTCGCCGATGGAAGCTCCAATGTGCCGGCAGGCGATGCCGTGCTCGATCCAGAAGCCACGGATCTGTTCGTCGGGATGGGACAGGGTCCGTCCGTCGGCGGCCTTGGGATGGGCGAAAAAGGTGGGGTTGAAGTCCATCCCCATTTTTTTGTCGCGGGCCCAGTCGATCCAGCCCCGGAAGTGTTCCGGCAAGATCGCGTTACGCTCGATGCGCTGGCCGTTGGTCTCGGCGTAGCTGGCGTGGAGGTTGAGCCGGTGGGACCCTGGGATCAGCTCGAGCGCCTTGTTCAGGTCGGAGCGCAGCTCATCCGGGTTCCGGGCTCGCCCCGGGTAGTTTCCGGTGACTGCGAGCCCGCCGCCGATCGACTCGCCCGTATTCTCGAAACCGACGACGTCGTCGCCCTGCCAGCAATGTAGCGAGATTGGGATCTTCGCGAGTCGCTCCAAAGCGCGATCCACGTCGACCCCGAGTTCCTCGTATCGTTCCTTCGCGGCTTCGAACGCCGCCTCAACGGGTCGAGCTTTGATCGCCATGGTGGCCTTTGCTCTCGTCATTACTTGCGTTTTTGGGGGGTGCGTCGAGTCAGCCTCGTGTGACGTCTTCACGATAACTTAAAGGATGCGGGGATCTGATGCGAGGTCCCCCCGGCTCGCTTGAGCAATCTGTCGAAGAACGAGAAAGCCGAGTCGGTTTCAAGGGGGCGGGGCGATCTCGCCCGCATCGTCGGTGCATCCATTTTGCGTCGGTCAACTTGTATGCTAAGCTCCTGTATCTCATTGGTGACACAATCGTTTATGGATTGGGTTGCCGTCGTGGTGTCCCAAGGCCAAAGATAACTTCTCGGCCTCCCCTCTGATCCCGTGACCAGAGGGAGTGCGGAGCCTTGTTCAAGATGGGAGCCATGAACTTCCTGGGTCATTCTGGCTTACTCGATCGCCATCAGCAGCGGCGTGAGGCCGGCCTGCCGACCGTCTCGGTCCTTTGTGGTGCGGTCGAGATTGCCTTGCAAGAGGTGCGGCGATGGGCGGAGCAGGGGGGCCGGCCCGTCATTCCGCTCCGCAATCCGGACTTCGAGGGAATTCTTGAGGCGTGGGTGGACCATGTCTCCGCCGGGCCCGATCTTGTTCGCAACGCCCTTGTGTGGTTGGCCCGGCATTCGGGCCGATCCGGCTCCCTGGAGGAACTGGCTTCGCAGGTCCAACGAATGACCCCTTTCGAGCGGACCGCGCTCTTTGATTCGTCCCTCACGGATGCCTCCACGGCCGGCGCCGGGGTAGCCTGTCGGTGGATTCTTGATCGCTGGGCCCGGGGGGAGTCGATCGCTGGGCCTGGCCTGACGAGTCGACTGGGCGAGGTGCTTGCGGAGTGCGATGGCACAGGGGGCCGGGAGCGGGTTGTCCTGGCCTTAAGGGAAATGATCCCCTCGGCGAACGACCCGGTCTTGGTCTTGGCTCGAGAGGTCGAGGCAGCCGAGCCGGCGGCCTGGATCGAATCGGCCGCTCTGAGCCTTGCGCGAATCTCGCTGTGGCAGCCATCGTTCGCGACGATCCTGGTACTCGATCCGGTGGAATTCGATGGTTACGTTCGGAACGCCCCCGAGTCGCGAGCGAAGACTCTGATGCGCGCGGGGGTGATCCCGGTCCGAGGACTTGGAGAAGACGAACTGCCCGAGGCGACCGCAGACCTTGACGGGGCGGTTCACCGGCTCGTCTCCGACGGGGCTTCCGACGAACTCGTCCACCTTTTCCTGGACGCCGCCAGGGCCACGACGGTGGTTCCCTCTCCCCCCGACGCAGGCGGAACTGACCCGGCTCGCAGTGCCGCCGAGCGGTTCTTGTTCGAGCGGTTGCAATCGTTGCCGGCGACGGCCGGCCTGTTCGAGCTCAATGCTGTACTCGACTTCCGGTTCGGGCCATCGCGGGCCATGGAGGTCGATCTTTGGGCGCGTTCATTGGGACTCGCGGTCGAGATCGATGGCTACTACCACTTTCAGGACGCTGACGCCTACCGCCGCGATCGGCGGAAGGACGTCGAGCTTCAGAAGCGGGGATACCTCGTCGTTCGTGTCCTGGCCGAGGACGTCGTGGCGCGGCTCGAAGACGTGCTGAGCATTATCCTGGAAGCGGTCGCGTCCCGTGGCGGCCGTGAAAACCATCAACAGAGAGGCGAGGCATTATGAGTGGAAACGGACAGGCCGCATCCACGCCGGTCGGCCAACTCCTCCTGGCACGGCTCCTTGTCGCGGGCGAGAAGGGGGCCACCGGGGCCGAGATCAAGAAGGCCCTCGAACCCCTCCTCGGCCATCGCTGGGCCGGCGCGGCGCTGAGTGAAGAGTTGAGGCTGGCTCTCGCTGACTTGGCGGCGGCCGGCCTGGTCTTGCTGGCCCGCAAGGGGAAGACCGAGCGAGGGACGTTGACGACGGAGGGACGCCATCGGGCTCTCGAGGTTATCGGCCTCGACCAACTCCCTCCCAAGACGACGTGGGACAAGGTCAAGAAGACGTACCTGGCGGCCCGCGCCCTCGGGCTTCCCACTCCGACGGGCGCGACCGCGACCCGGTTCGGCGGTGAGCCGGGCTTCAAGGCCGCGCTGTTGAAGACGAAGTTCGTCCTGCCGATCGGGGACTACCCCGCGATGCAGGAGGCCCTCGACGCCCTGGCCTGGACCCTCCTTGGACTTGAACCCGGCCCGAAATTCACCGTCAAGGCCGTTCAGGCGGCCCTGATCCTCCGCGAGTTGGGCGACCTCGGGAAACTTGGTTCCAAGCCTGACCCCGGCAAGGAGGTCACGAAACTCCTGGCCCGGGAGGTCGGCGCGCGGCAGTCGGGCAAGGATGAACTTCGTCTGGCCTCCATCCGCCACTGGGTTGATGGCGACTCGGACGCCGTTGTCTTGCCTCCTCCCGAACCCCCGTCGCCGTTACCAGCCCGTCCCGAGGCCGAGGATGGGGACGCAACGCCCTCAGCCTCGCTCGACTTGCCTGGCTTCGCCCGGCGCGTCCTGGAGGCGGCGCGGTCGAGCCCCACCGGCCGCTTCGGGACTGACAAAGTCTTCGTCGGTCACGTCTGGTCGGCCCTGAGGCACGAACCGGCCTTCGCGGCGATGGACTCGAATGAGTTCAAACGTAGGCTCGCCGAGGCTAACAACGCCCGGTTGCTCGACCTGAGCCGGGCCGACATGGTTGAGGCGATGGACCCGGAAGAGGTCGAGCGCTCTGAGGTTCGTTACCTCGGTGCCACCTTCCACTTCATCCGAATTTGATGAGGGCCCCTGCGATGCCCGAGACGGCGACCTCCTCCGATCCCCGAGCCCCGGAGACTGCTGGCATGGGACCACAGACCGACGCCCGGATCGCCGCGTTTTGCTCTCCCGAGCACTCGGAAGTTTTCCACGCGGTCGCCTCCCGGAGCGACATCTGGAAGGAGGACCCCTTCGACGTGGAGACGATCCACGAGGAGGCTCGCACCACCTTCCAGCGGCTGGTCCACCGGGCCACGAGTGTCTCGGGACCGTCGTCGGGCCGAATCCTCTTGCTTCAGGGCGAGGCTGGAAGCGGTAAGACGCACCTGATGCGCGCCTTCCGCAACTGGGTCCACGCGGGGGGGCGGGGCTACTGCGGTTACATGCAGATGACCTCATCCACGAGCCATTATGGTCGTTATGTTCTGAACAACCTGATCGATTCGCTCGATCAGGCCTACGACCAACGCGTCGGGGAGATCTCGGGCCTGATGCGGCTCTCGACCCTGATTGCCGAGAGCCCAAAGGGCGTCTCCATTGATCGGGTCGATCAACTCCGCAACGACGAGCTCGATTATGGCTGTCTGGCGAAGCTGGTCGACGCCCTGGCCGATCAGGTGGTGCTGGACGACCGGTTCAACAGCGTGGATATCGACCTCGTTCGTGCTCTCCTCTTCCTGCAAGCGAACGACCCGCGCGTCAAGAGCCGGGTCCTCAAGTACCTTCGCTGCGAAAAATTATCCGACCACGACCGTTTGATCCTCGGCGGGATGGTCCCCCGCGACTACGATGACGCCCCCCAGTGGCTCATCCAGCGCCTCGGCGAGTTGATGGCCAACGTCGGGTCGGTCCCGCTTATCCTCTGCGTCGATCAACTTGAAGATATCTATAACCTCGATGAGGCCCCGGTGCGGTTCCGTCGGGCGATGGCCACGCTCTGCGACATTGTGAGCCGGACCCCCTCGGCGATCGTGGTGATTTCCTGCCTGGAGCAGTTCTACACGTTGCTCAAGGGGGGACTCACCATGCCGCTTGTCGACCGGATCGAGAAGGACCCCGCGCCGATTCAACTGAAGGGGACCCGCGAAGAGGACGAGATCGTCCAGATCGTTTCGCACCGGCTGCGTTATCTCTTCGATGCTCTCGACGCTCCGTTTCAGGACGACGACTCGACCTTCCCGTTTACGCCGGCTTATCTTCAAAAGCTTGCCGGGATGCGGACCCGCGACGTCCTCGAACGTTGCCAGGAATACCGTGAGCGGTGCATTGGCGCGGAGATGCTCGTCGGACTCGAGAATGGGCCCATCGACGTTCGCCCGCCCCACCTCGACCGGGAACGCGTCAGCACGACCCATTTGGAGCAAGCCTGGAACGATTTCCGATCCGAGCTCGAAGAGGATATCCCGGCCGAAGACCCGGCGCTTGCGACGCTGTTGGCCGGGGCGATCCACGATTGCTCGCAGGAAATCGAGCTCGGCCACTGGTTCGAGACCGAGGCAGACAAGCGATTCGTCGCTGTCGAATCGCATGGCGCTGATAACAGCGTGGGCCTGCTCGTGGTCGGCGTCTGCAACGGCACGGCCAAGGGGGGATACCTTGGCAGACTCATCACCGAGGTGGTCGATCGGGCCGGCGAAAACCGGCCGGTCATTGTGCGGTCGACCGCCTTCCCGGCCAACCCGAACGCCGCGGTCTCCAAACAAATCGGCGAACTGATCACGCACGGGGGCCGACGCGTCGTGGTCGAGGATTCGGACTGGCGGACGATGGCCGCCTTCCGGCAGTTCCGCAAGCAGCATCACAATGACGCGGCCTTCAGCGCCTGGCTCCGGGAAGAGAAACCATTGAGCCGCCTGAAATCGCTCCGGGCGATTCTCGACCTCGATCACCTCAACGCGACTCTGCCTCCCAAGGCCGAGGTAACTCCTGTTCCCACCAAGCCCACCGAGACCGCCCCGGCGCAACCGGCCGCCAAGTCCCGCGCGGAGGCGGCTCAGCCGGGGCCGATCGCCGTCGGCTCGACCAACGACCGGGCCAAGGGAGCGGTGACCCTGGAGGTCGCCGAGCTCACCCGCCATGCCGCCTTTCTCGGGGGGACGGGGAGTGGGAAGACGACCGTCGCGCTCGGTCTCATCGAGCAGCTCCTGCTGCGTGGGATCCCGGCGATTCTGGTCGATCGCAAGGGGGACCTCTGCGGGTACGCGAGCGAACCCGCCTGGTCGCGGCCACTCGACGACCCGGCCTTGATCGAGCGGCGGCAGCAACTCCGCGATCAGGTCGAGATGGCCATCTATACGCCCGCGAATCCGAACGGGCGTCCCCTTTCGATTGCGATTGCCCCGGCCGGACTCGGGCAGACCGGTTCGTTTGAACGGAGCCAGATCGCCCGTTTTGCGGCGTCCGCGCTGGCGGGGATGATGAACTATGGCACCCGAGGGACCGACTCGGCTCGCCAGGCGATTCTGGCAAATGCGATCGACCTGCTCGCTCAGTTGGAACCGGCGGGCTCGGTCTCGTTGCCCGGCCTGATCGAATACATCGCCGAGAAGGATGCCGGCCTCGTGAACGCGGTCGGCCGGCTCGATACCAAGCTGTTCGAGCGACTTGTCCAGGACCTGGAGACCTTGCGGTTGAGCCGGGGCGAGTTCCTGGCCGCGCGTGGCGAGCCGATCGAGGCGGAGGCGCTGCTCGGGCTTGGCCGGTACGCGGTCCCCGGCAAGACGCGGCTGAGCGTCATCAGCACCAAGTTCCTCGGGGCCACCCAGGACGTCCAGTTCTGGGTCTCGCAACTGCTGGTCGAGATGGGGCGCTGGGCGAGCCGGTCGCCGTCGGCCCAGTTGCAGGCGGTCCTCATGTTCGACGAGGCCGACCTCTATCTTCCCGCGACCCGTCAGCCCCCCACCAAGGAGCCGATGGAGGACCTCTTGAAGCGGGCCCGCTCTGCCGGCCTCGGTCTTTTCCTGGCCACCCAGAGCCCGGGCGACTTCGATTACAAGTGCCGCGACAACATCCGGACCTGGTTCGTCGGCCGCGTCAAGGAGCCGACCGCCCTGGCCAAGATGAAGCCAATGCTGAGCGATTGCCGGGTCGACGTTACCGCCAGGCTCTCCACTCAGGAACCCGGTGAGTTCCACCTGCTCCGCGACGGGGCCGTCACCAGCCTCCGGGCCGGTTTGTCCGCAGTACTTCCCGAGCAACTTCCCGAAGACGAGATCCTGGCGCTCGCCCACCGGACCCTGGGGAGCGATGTTCAGAAATAATGAGGATATGAGGTCTTGTGGGGTGGGCTGTGCCCACCCCACGGAAAGGGGGCTTGCCCCCTCACTCCAGTCCGAACGCCTGGTTCAACTCGGAGATGACGGCGTCGGGCATCCGATGGATCGTGCCTTTGTTGAGGGCGAAGCCGTTGATCATCGCCTCGGCGGTCGACTCGAGGACTTCGAGCCGGTCGAATGCGTCGAGGACGCTGGAGCCGCAGACTTGGACTCCGTCGTTCTCGAAGATCAGGACCGGGTCGCGCAAGGAGGTCAGCCGGGCCAGTTCGCGACCGTCGCCCTGTTGGACGCCGTAGGGGATCCGGTGAACGTCCCGGAGAAAGATGTAACTTTCAGGAATCGTTCGTGGGTCGAGGGTCGTCGTCGTTACGCTGAAGGCCGTTGCGTTCACCGGGTAGGCGTTGACCACAGAGTGGATCTTGGGGTGGCTCTGATAGATCGCCTCATGGTTGCGGACCGCGGAACTGGGGACCTTGCCCTCTTCGGTCGCGCCTTTGTGGATGAGGACAATCGCGTCGGGGTCGAGCATGTTGCGGTCGACCCGGTGGGGGGTGATCAGGAATGAGTCGTCGTCGAGCCGGGCCGAGAATGCGCCTTCGGTACTGATCATCAGCCGTTGCTGATAACTGCGGCGGACGAACTCGCAGAGCTGCCGGCGCAGTTCTTTCTCACGGCTCGTGGCCGCCCCTGGCTGAAATAGGGCAGGGGACTTGGTGGAGGCTGAGGGCTGGGGCCGTCGCCCGGCCTGCTCGTCGTCGAGATAGCGGACCTCGCCGAGCAGGCTCGCCTTGATGATCGTCTTGGCGGTGAACTCGAGGGTCTCGAAGCGTTCGAAGGCCTCTTGGAGATTCGAACCGGCGGTCACGACGCCATGGTTCTCGAGCACCACGCAGTCGGATCCTGCCGCGAAGGTCTGGGCGATGTTGGCCCCCAGCGCCTGGCTGCCGGGGAGCGCGTAGGGGGCGAAGCCCGCCTCGCCGCAGATTTGCCTGGCCTGGGGCAGTAAACGTGTGTCGGGAGTGCGCCGGCAGATGCTGAAGGCGACGAGCGCGACCGGGTGCGCGTGGACGATCCCTCGGGCGTCGGGGCGGGCCTCGTAGATGGCACGGTGGAAGGGGAGCTCTGACGAAGGAGGATGTGGGCCGTCGACGGTTCCGTCCGCGCGAACGTGGACGATGTCCTCGCGGCGCAGGCTTCCCTTGTCGACGCGGGCGGGGGTGATCCAGAGGTCGCCCGCCTCGTCCCGGATCGAGAGGTTCCCGCCGGACGTGGTCGTCATCCGATAGCGGTAGATCCGCTCCATCGCGCGCATGATCTCGTCGCGCGGGTGGATAAGGTCGCGCTTTCGGCTCATCGTAGAGTCCCTTTTGTTGAGAGCGGGAGGCTTTTTTGGGGTGAACTGGGGTCCGTCTTCGGTTCGGACCCCAGCCCTGGGCGATCATCAATCCTTGAGCGGCTTGATGTCGATCTCGCGGAACTCCACCGGCTCGTTGTGCCCGGCGAAGCCGAAGTGGCCCGAGGTGCGGTCCTTGCCGGGGTGAGCGGAGTTGGCCATGTACTCGGTCACCTTGCTCACGTCGGCGTCCACGATCACGTTCCCGTTCAGTTCGACCTTGATCTTGGGCCCTTTGACCGTCACTTCCTGGAAGTTCCACTCGCCGACGGGGCGGAGATAGCCGCGCGTGGCCGGCACGATGCCGTAGACCGAGCCGTGGTACTGCCGGGGATCGAGCTTGGCGTACATATCGGCCGAGTCGTCGAGCACTTGCAGCTCGCACATGCCGGCATAGGCGGCGTTATCGTTCTCGTTGGTTCCCGGGTAGCGGATCGCCAGCCCGTTGTTGCCCCCCGGCGGCAGGCGGAACTGGACGCGGGCGGCGAAGTCGGAGAGTTCATCCTTGTGGAAGAGGACGCCTCCCTTATGCGGCCGGCAGCGGATGGCGCCGTCGACGACTTCGTAGCTGTTGACCGTCCCGGCCCAGCCTTCGAGGGTCTTGCCGTCGAAGATCGCGGTGAAACCTTTGTCGCCGTGCTCGGAGAGGATCTTGTTGGCCTCGGCGGCCGGGATCTCGCGGAGGAAGATGTTCCGCCAGCGGATTTCGCCACCGTGGGTCTGAAGCTGGATCGGGCCGCGAGCGAACAGCGGCAAGGCGCGATCCCAGAAGTTTTCCATCTGGGCGTGGTCGACCACGAGCTTGTCGTTGAGGTAGACCGTGATCCGGGCACCGACCAGGATGATCCGGAAGTGGTTCCACTCGCCGAACGGCTTGTCGGCCACGACGAGCGGGTCACGGCCCGGTGCGTCGTTGCTGTTGTTGAAGAGTCCACCTGATCCCTTCAGGCCGCCGATCGTGCTGCTGGGTCCTTCCGGGGTGCTGTCCCAGATCTGGACTTGAGGTGTCCCACGGAGGTAGATCCCGCTGTCCGCCTTGGGGACGGTCTTGTAGTCGATCAGCAACTCGAAATCGCCGTAGTCCTTATCCGTGGTCAGGTAAGCGCCGTGGCCGTCGTTGACGATGTCGTCGCCCTGGACGCTCCAGTGCTTCTTGGCGTCCTCGGTCCAGGCGGCGATCTGCTTCGTCCGCTCTTCCTCGCTCATGGCCGCGAGCGTGCGCGGGTCGAAGTGAGGCATTCCGTGCCAGCCGTTGAGATCTTTGCCGTTGAACAGGGCCGTGAACCCCTTGGGGGGCACGTTGAGGTCTTCCGCGGCCCGCGCCGGGCAGGGCGCGGTGAGAAGCGTGGCGACGCAGGCCGCCAAGGGGAGGAGAGCAGTGGGTCGGAACTTCATTTGGGAGAATCCAAAAGCCTTGGGTGGTGGGAATCGAGACCGGAGCCAACTGACCGAGGCCACGAACGCGACCCGAAGAGCCTGGGGGCGATCGGTTCCGGATCGTCGGAACCCATAGTCCCCGGCGGTCTTAGATCGAGAGCTCCGGCCGCTTGGCTCCGGTTTCTGGGAATCAGGCCAATTCGGGAGGGCGATTGTAACGCGCGCTGATCGCCGAGTCAGGAAGGTCCTGCCGACCGTCTCTTGGGGACGCCCGAAAAAGAAAGGCGGCCACCGTCCCAGGGCTTTAGTAAGCGTCGCTGCTGACGACCTCGCCCCCGGCGCGGGTGGCCAGAGCGGCCCAAGTCGGCTGGCTGATGGAGTCCTTGATGAACTTGACTGAGCCGTCTCCGAAGAGGACGTTGACTCCGCCGGAATGGCGGCTGCGGGCGGTCTTCCAGCCGTAGTCGCTACCGCGGAGGCAGTCGTAGGTCTTGCTGTTGGGCGTGATGAAGTGGGTGTAGAGCATGTTGCGCATGTCGCCCTGGATCCAGCCTCGGTTCCGCCAGCCGGAATAGCGGGTTGGTGACTGGCATTCGCCGACGGTCAGCGGCAGGTAGTTCGTGATCGGGGTGAACGGAATCTCGGTCTGGACGTTGACCGGGGTGGGCGAGCCGGGCTTGGGGATGTCGAAGCTGCCGGGGCCGAGCACGCTCTCGCTGAGCAGGGCGGTCTGGCTCGACCCGTCGCTGACTTGGGCCAGCGTCACCGACGAGTTGTAGAAGAAGGTGCCGTTGGGGTTGCCCCAGAGGGCCGATCCGCCATTGTTCTGGCCGTCGCCCGCGCAACCCATGTAGTTTCCCGGGGCGAAACCGGGTTGCACCGTCTGGCCGGTGTCGCTGGGACAGAGGAACAGCGCGACCTTCAGGTCGAAGACCGTTGTGTTGGGCAGAGTGGCGGCCCCAACCTCGTCGAAGACGGGGAAGTCGAAGTTCAAGGCGTTGTAGACCTGCGTCTGCTCCAGGAACGGGGAGAGCATGGCCAGGACCGAGTAGCGGTAGTGCTCGCCTCCGGCACCCCGAAGGACCCAGTAGTTGTTGACGGGCGCGACGATGGCGCCGAACGGGAACCGCCCCATGGTGTCGTGGTAGTTGTGCAACGCAATGCCAAGCTGCTTCAGGTTGTTGACGCACTGAGAGCGGCGGGCCGCCTCACGCGCCGCCTGCACGGCCGGCAAGAGCAGGGCGATCAAGACCGCAATGATCGCGATCACGACCAAGAGCTCGATGAGCGTGAAACCTCGGCGACGCATACGAATCTGATCCTTCACAAAAAGGGTCGGTGTGAAGATTTTCATAATCGTAATACCGCGCGATCGAGGGTTTGGCAAGGGACCGGAGCACTTTTCGCGGTCTTCTCAGCGAGTGGGGAGCGTCAGTTCCCTGTCTTCGTGGTCGAGGCCAACGTTGCTCTTCCAAAAGACAGGGAGCTGATGCTCCCCGCTCGCCTGGAGAATTTCAGGAGACGGCCTGGCTCACTTCTCTTCGGCGATCGGGATCGCGAAGGTCGCCACGTACGACTCGATGTCGAAGGCTTGCCGGTCTCCCGGCGCGGAGTCGAACTTGTACGTCACGTTCAAAACCCAGATCCCGGGCTCGGGCAGTTCGAGTGTGACCCGTCCGTCGGAGTCGGTCTCCGCTGCGGTCTCCGGGAGGCCGTCCGGGCTCAGGGTGGTGCTTGCCGCGTCGACTTTCACGCCGGCCAGCGGCTTCCCTTGGAACAGGACGCGGGCCTTGATCGGCTGGTCGGCCGAGTAGCCTTGCTTGCCCAACTGGCTTTCGACAACGATCTCCAGCTTGTGGCCGAGCGGCGCAGGCGATGGCCCTAAAGCTTCGCCACTGAGGATCAACGCTTTCGAGTACTGGTGCCCTTTCGTGCCGAGGAGAAGCTTTCCTCCCTCCGGAAGTTTGAGCTCGCTCTTGGGGACCCTGGCGAACGCCTGCTTCCCTGACGCGTCGGTATAAGTGGAATAGACCAATGGCTTGCGGGCGGTCGCCGCCTGGTAGAGGCCCGGCTCGTCGAAGATGACTTCGTTGGCATGGAGCGATTTGCCGGAGGTCCGCAGCGGCTTGACCGACCCCGTCGGGGTGTGGAGCTGAAGGAGGGCCAGGGCTTCGGCATCAATCAACTCGTCGACCGGCAGGAGGTGTCCGTAGCTTAGGTAAACCGTCCCCTTTGCGCCTTGCTCGACCACAGGGCGATTGACGAGCACGCGCAGGGTATGGGCCTGGGCGGCGAGTGTGGTGGTCAGGATCAACCCCAGAGATAGCAGCAGGGGACGCTTGATGGAACTCATAAAAGTCCTCGGTTCGGTGCCAGGGGGAAAAAGAGAGCGGGGGGCCGGATGAGTCAAGCCGCTCCCAACGGTTGGAGCCAAGGGAGTTAGCGCAGCCGTTCAAGGGCCTGTTGCGCGTCCCGCGCTGCGACCGGATCGAAGGCGGGATTGGTCGCGAGGGCTTGTGCTAGCAGCCGCTTCGCATCCTCGCGTTTGCCGAGCGCTTGAGCGATCGCCCCGGCATGGTAGAGCACCAGCGGGTCGCGGGTCCCGACCGTGAGCGCGGGGCCGAGGATCTCCCAGGCCCGGCCGGTATCGCCACGGCGGTGGAGGACCCAGGCGAGCGTGTCGCGTGCGTAGATGTCGGGGCCGTCCTTGTAGGCGGCCTCGGCCAGGGTCAGGGCCTCGTCGGAGGTTTCTCCCCGGTCGATGAGGATCAGAGCACGGGCGCGGCGGTAGGCCGGCTTGTTCTCAGAGAGGCGCAAGGCTCGATCGAAGTGGCGGCGGGCCGTCTTCGGGTCGTTCTTGGCCAGGGAGAAGGCCGCGAGATTGGCGAGGCTGGTCGGGTCGCTCGCGCGGGCGGCGACACCTCGCCAGGTCCGCTCGGCCCGGGCGTTATCCCCCTTCGCCGCGTAGACCTGTGCCAGGCCGGCGGTGGCCCCGGCGGCAAACATTCGCGGGTCGGACTCGTCATGCGGGATTCCCTGCTCATGCAGCTTGGCGTGGGCCTGGTTGACCAGCGATACCGCCTTCTGGAACTGTTCCTTCGCCGGGTCGAGCCGGCCGGCCCGGAAGGCCAGTTCTCCAAGCCTTGTCCGGTACTCCGCCAGAGCGCTGGCCCCCTCCACGGTCTCGGTCGAGGCGAGCGACTTCCGTTTTGCCTCCACGGCCTCGGTCATGAGCCCGATCGCCCGATCGAGATTACCTTGCGCCTCCGCGGCGCGGGCGAGGATCTCGAGGGCAGCCGGGTCGGCCACGCCCGCGCCAGGTTTGGCAAGGGTCGTCTCAGCCTCGCGATAGCGGCCGGTGCCCAGGTAGGCTCTTGCCAGCAGGGTTCGTGCCTCGAGGTCCTTCTCGGCTTGGGAGTCCCCTTTTTCGAGGAGGCTGAGCGCTTCGCGGTATCGCCCTGCGTCGATCAACTTCGCCGTTTCGTGAGCCGGCGATTCGCGCTCGACGGCCAGGCAGGGCGTGCCGAACGCGAATATGGCCAGAATGGAAAAGAATGTGTTTTTGTAATTAGATTTGGTAATCATGAAATTCTGCCCATTGTGAATCTGAGCGTTAGCCGACGACCGGATAGCGGCGCATGGCAGCAAGTCCGATCGAGCCGATGACCAGGGTGGGGAGGATGAGTCCCGCCAGGCCGACCGAGGCGCGGGAGGCGACCGCGCCGAGCGGCTCTTCGCGGAAGGAGAAGGCCGGGATCCGCGCCAGGTCGTCGCGGCGGATCAGTTCGCCCGCCAGGATTTTGGGGCGGAAATAAGCCCGCCAGCCCTCGTGGAATTGATCGACCTGCGCGGCGAAGTGTGTGTACCGCGCCGAGCCGGTGCCTGCCACATCCTGCAAAGCCTCCAGGGTGGCGATCGCGGGCGAGAGAAAACGGAGCCGGTCGACGAGCCGTTGCTGATGCCCCAACTGGGTCTCGAAGCGGCTCAAGACGGCGGCGACTCCCGCTTCGGAGGCATCCTGAACGGCCAGTGACTGGATGGCGAACTCACTCGCCTCAGCTTGTCCACGGGCCAGCTCGGGGTGGGCTTCAAGGAACTTGGCGTTGAGCTTGGGGCCGTCTGCCTTCGCCTGGTCGGAGGCCTCCCGGACGGTCTGGATCAACTCGATCCGGGACGGCACCGGGTAGGCGATGCGGACGAACAGCGACGCCAACGCCGGGACGACCGCGACCAGCAAGAACCAGGTGCCGGCCAGCGCCAGCGCATTGGTCGCCGAGCTTCGTCCGAGGGCGTTGATCGCCACGGCCAGCGCGAACCAGAAGGCACCGTAGGCGGCGACCACGGCCAGCCAGAGGCCCAGCCGCGTCAGGCCGTCGCCCGTGGTCGGACCGCCGGCCAAGAGGTATCCTCCGATCGAGATCGCCACTGCGAGGCCAACCACCGCGAGCCCACGCGCCAGCACTTTGCCCAGGACGAGCGTTCGCCGCCCCACGGGTTGCGAGAGGACGATGACAAGCGTCCCCTGCTCCTTCTCGCCCGACAGCAGGTTATAACCCAGGGCCAGGATCACGAGCGGGTAGAGGACGACCACGACAAACCCGAGGTCGAACCGCCCTGACATCAGGTGGGTCGGGTTCTCGATCTCATCATGGGCGAGGGCTGACTGGCGGTTCGCCGTCGTCACCAGCGCGTAGTACGGGTAAAGGTCACTCTGACCGATCACCAGCGACGCCAACGGCCCCGGTGGCATGGCGGCGTAGCGGGCCCCGAGCGAGAGACCGACCTGGTCGGCCGGAAGGCCCGGCCCGTCGCCGGGCGAGGTCAGGCGGTTTCGCAGCGCCTTGAACCGATCGGACTCTTCGCGAGCGGCGGCGTTCAGGGTCGCTCGCTGGAAGGCGGCCCATGTGACGCCGTTGAGGACGCCATAGCCGACGACGACCGCGAGGAGGATCCCGACGGCCAGGAGCGTCCGGTCCACCGCCAGCAACCGGACCTCGTGCCGCATGATTCTTCTGAGGAGCATTGCGGGGCCTTGATGCTTGAATATGAGGATTCAGTCGACCCGCAGAGTCCGGGCCGAACGGCGAACCAGTCCGGTGGCCACGATCAGCCACAACAGCAACGACGACCAGGCGAGGCCTTGACGTGCGAGAGTCGAACGCAGGCCCGGGGGCTGATATCGGAATTCCGGCATGCTTCGCCAGAGTTCCGGCTCCGCCTGGTACATGAAGCCCAGGTCGGCCCCGTTGCGTTCCAGGTCGACGTTCAAGGCCCGGACCAGGGTCCGACGATAGGCTTCGGCCGAGTCGGCAAAGTCGCGAGCCCGGGCGTTGTCGGTCCCGGCCAGGGCCATCGACAACTCGCGGACCGCCAGGGTTGGGAACACGAAGCCGAGGGTTTTCCGGAGCGAGTCCTGCCCCTCGAATGCTTGCCAGAGGGCTCCGTAGTGGCGATCGAAGACGGAGTTGCCGTATTCCTCGCCCGCCTGGAGGGCGATCCCTTGAAAGTTGATCGGCAGGTCTTCCACGGTCTCGACGTTGTACTTTTTGAGGGTGTCTTGCTTGAGCCGTTCGATCCGGGCGTCTTCCGGGTCGTGCCCGTCGACGCCTGCCTTGATGTCGCGGCGGATCGCGTCGGCGAACTGAAGTGCCGATGGTGTCGGGACCGCGCGACGCGCCAGGTCGGTCGCCAGCCGAGGGGCGACCATCGCATTGACGATCCAGAAGCCGAGCAGCACGATCAGGGCGACTCGTGAGGAGCCGGCGAGCGCTGAGACCAACAGCGAAACGGCGAGGAAGATCCCCAGGTAAATCGCATACCCCGTGAACAGGGCGAGCGAGTGTGGCCAGGTCCGGATTGCCTCTGGTCCGCCCAAGACCACCACCGCCACGCCCAGGGCCACCGCCGGCGCGGCGATCAGCCCCAGGGCCACGGTGAGCCCCAAGGCTTTGCCGGCGACGAGCGTCCTTGGCCGGACGCCGAGGCTCATCACCTGCCGGAGCGTCCCCTGCTCGCGCTCGCCCGCGATGGCCGGAAACGTGAGGAAGATGATCAGGAGAGGCATGAGTACTTGTAGAGTCGATGCGGCGGTGAGCTCGCCGAATCGCTGCAGCGCGGTCGCATCGCGGGCCGGCCGGTTCCCCACCTCGTTGCGGCGATGCGCCTCCAGGTGGACCGAGACGCCGGTGTATGGGTCGACGCCCGGGTCGACGAACGCGAGCGGCGGCTTGGGCTTGAAAACGTAGAGTCCGTAGTGCGCCGCGGCGTGCGGGTTCTTCTCCTCCTGGTCGTTAAAATGCTCTCGAGCTTCGGCTTGCGCCCGGTCGTGCTCATCGCGGAGCTCGCGCCAACTGCGCCAGCCCACGGCCGTCGCAGCCACCAGCAGCACCGTGACGATCGCCGCCGACCAGCGGAACCGGCCGTCGCGGATCAGGTCGCAGAATTCTTTGCGCGCGATGCGAAGGATCATGGATGGCCGCCCCGCGAGACCCTTTACGATTGAAATTGAACGAGAATCAATCGTGCATGTGTTCCAGGTAGATGCGTTCCAGGTCGGCGTGCCCGACCTCGTCGGTTTCCAGGCTCGCGACCATTCGCCCGCGCTTCATGATCCCGACCCGCGTGCCGGTCTCCTTGGCGTGGAACAGGTCGTGGGTGGCCATCAGTACGGCGACGCCCCGGTCGCGCAGAGTGCGGAGCAGGTTGGCGAACTCGTTGGAGGCCTTCGGGTCGAGCCCTGAGGTCGGCTCGTCGAGCAGGAGCGACTCGGCATGCTTGGCCAGCGCGATCGCGATCCCGACCTTCTGCCGCATCCCCTTCGAGTATGTCCCGACCCGACGTTCCGCCGCCTCCTCGGGGAGGCCCGACTGGCGGAGGAACTCACGCAGCTCGGTCGGCGAATACTCCTCGTGGCCGGCTAGCGCTGCGAAGTACGACAGGTTCTCGAGCCCCGAGAGGTTTTTATAGAGTATCACCGTCTCGGGGATGTAGGCGACGTACTTCTTCGTCTCCAGGGGATTGGCGACGACGTCGACCCCTCGGATCGTCACACTTCCCGAGGTTGGCGCGATGAAGTTCAGGAAGAGGTTGATGGTCGTCGTCTTGCCGGCGCCATTGGCCCCCAGCAGGCAGAAGATTTCGCCCGCCTGCACGGAGAGGTCGAGCGAATCCAGAGCCGTGAACCCGTTGTACGTCTTCGTGAGTGACCGAGCTTCGAGCATGGGCAGGGCAACTCCATGGGGACTCTGAAATCGGCCGCTCCACAAGGACCTGATCGCGGTCCGAGGCTCTGCAGATGAACTTTTTGGGTTACGATTCTCAAAATCGTAATACTGAACGAAGGCCAGATCATAGACGGTCGACCACCCGCTTGCAAGGGTTGGACCTCTTGTCTTCAGGAGAGTTGCCAGGTCATGAAGAATCGTTCTGGAGGGTGGGCGACCTCGTCTTCGCGTTTCCGGATCGGGGGCCTTGTGCGCCGGACACCCCCTTGATTTGAAGGCGTCTACGATGTGGCTCTGAGGGGGCGAGCGCAGTCGGTCCCGAAGCGCCGCGAGGGTGGCTGGCGTGATTCGCCGGCCACCCTCGCGCCTAGTTCGTCTTGCGTTGCGAAACGTGTGGTTTCAGGAGAGAGACCAACCCTTGCGGTACTCACGGCGGATGAACGGCTCTGCTTCGGGGGCGTTCGGGGCGTAGAGCTTCTCCGCGTCCCACTCGATCTTCTTGCCGGTGCGATAGGCGACGTTGCCCAGGTGGTTGGCCTCGGTGAGCCAGCCGGCGTAGTCGAAGTTGCTCATCGTCGGCGAGCCGGTCTTGCAGGCTGCCACCCACTCGTCCCAGTGCCCGATCGACTTCGGGATGAACGGCTCGGGGGGCTTGAAGTCGACGAAGTCCTTCTCGGGAAGGAGCTTGTGCTTACCGTAATCGGCCAGGATCATTCCCTTGGAGCCGATGAACAGCATGCCGTTTTCCCACTTGGGGATGCCGCCTTCGGTCCAGATCTTGGGCTTATCCTCGCCTTGGTGCCAGGTCAGCGAAACGGCGGGCATGTCGCCGCGTGCGTCATATTCGTACTTGGCGTGCATTGAAGCCGGTGCGATCTCCGGGTGGGGCGGCGGGCCGAATGCCTCGATGGTCCGAGGTGCCCGGAGCTTCAGGGCCCAGAACGGCAGGTCGTTCCAGTGGCTTCCCAGGTCGCTCATCGTGCCGTTGCCGAAATCCCACCAACGATACCACTTGGGGCCGGGGAAGTAGGCGTCGGCGAACGGCCGGCTGGGGGCGGGGCCGATCCAGAGGTCCCAGTCCAGGCCGGCCGGGATCTCCGAGGATTCGCGGGGCCGCTCCACGGTGGAGAGTCCGCCGAGGTCGAGCGTCTTCGCCTTCGCTGGATCTTGCCAGCCCCAGGCTCGCGAGACCCAGACGTGAACCTCGGTCACCGGGCCGATGGCGTTGGTCTGGATCAGCTCGATGACGCGGCGAAAGTTTTCGGTCGCGTGCATCTGGTTGCCCATCTGCGTCGCCACCTTGGCTTTGGCGGCGGCGAGGCGGATGATCCGAGCCTCGGCGATGTTGTACGTCAGCGGCTTTTCGCAGTAGACGTGCTTGCCGAGTTGGAGGGCCGGAAGCGTGGCGAAGGCGTGGGTGTGCTCGGCCGTGCTCACGACGACCGCGTCGAAATCCTTGGCATGATCATAGACCTTGCGGAAATCCGCGAACTGCTTCGCCTTCGGGAAGGTCAGCGCGGCCTTGGCGACCGCCGGCTCATAGACGTCGCAGAGCACCACGATGTTCTCGCCTGCGAACTGCTCGAGGTTGTGAGCCCCTCGGCCGCCGGTGGCGATCATGGCGATGTTGAGCTTCTCGTTCAGGTTCCGGCCTCGAACGACGGCAGGGGCGGCGAACGCCCCAATCGCCGCGCCCGCCACGACCTGAGCGAACTGGCGGCGTGTGGGCTTGGACTTCGGCTGTTCGGCCGACGAAGAAGAGGTCTGGTCCATTTGAGCTGGCTCCAGTTTGACCCGTTCGAACCGCGTGACCCAAAGGGGTGGGCTCCCACCCCTTTCGCGTCCCACATGATGGACCGCGCCTTGAGCCGTCGCAAGCCCTCACCACGACTCTGTTACCTTTCTGGTACGTATTTGCGCGAGTGCGTGATATCGAAATTCTTCGGTCCCTGGGCTCTCAGGCTTTCCGTCAGGTCGTATGAATGTTATTGCTCTTGTGCTGCGATTTGCTGAACGGCGTAACGTTAGATAGTAAAAGGGCTTAAGGGATGTGATGGGGTAGTGCCAAGTCGATCCCGGACTTGGTGAGGATCGGGCCCACTCGCTGTCAATCTCAAGGGATTTGGCCGTATAAGAATCCGAGCAGCAATCGGTTCACCCACCATTTCACCGCAACCCATCAGCCGACGATTCCACTCCAATCGTGGCCCACCAGCGCGACGCGTAGCCACCCGGTTGATCTTGCGGAAAGAAGGAACATTCGACCGCCTCGACGACTTTATTAGAGTTAGGAAGTCCATCGAGCACCGAGGGGGCGAGGCCAGTGGCACAGATACGGAATGGGACCGTCCTGAAGCAGATCCGTTCATTGTTCAACCTGGGAGCAACGGCCGCCCTGACGGACGGGCAACTCCTGGAGCAATTCGCCACACGGCGCAACGAGTCTTCGGAACTGGCCTTCGCGGCACTGGTCGAGCGCCACGAAGCGATGGTCCTCCGCGCTTGCCGCGGCATCGTGCAGGATGAGCACGATGCGCAGGATGCGTTTCAGGCGACCTTTCTCATCCTCGTGCGGAGAGGCGGGACGCTCTGGGTACGCGACTCCCTCGGCCCTTGGCTTCATCGAGTCGCCTGCCGTGTGGCGACTCGTGCCCGACTGGCGACGGACCGGCGGCGGGTGGCCGAGCGAGGAGCCGTCGAGTTGGCGCGAGACCGGGCCCGGACCCCGGCTCAGGATGACCGATGGCGGGTGATTCATGAGGAGATCGATCGGCTCTCGGATCGTTACCGCATCCCGATCCTTCTCTGCGATGTCGAAAACCGAACCTACGAGGAAGCTGCCCGACATCTTGGCTGCCCCATCGGCACGGTCAAGAGTCGGCTGGCTCGTGGCCGCGAGCGGCTACGCGGAAAGCTCGCTCGCCGAGGAGTATTCCCAGCCGCGGGCCTGGTTGGGCTCGCTCTCCTGCCGGAAACGGCGTGGGCTGGAGTCCCCGTCGCGCTGAGAGAGAGCACATACCGGGCGGCGGCCTGGTTTGTGACAGCCAAGGGAACGAGCGGACCATTCTCGGCGGCTGTCGTGGCACTTGAAGAAGGAGTATCGAGAACCATGGTTATGATCAAACTCGGTAAGATTGCATCCGCCGGGCTCGTCCTCGGGGTCATTGCGATCGGCGGGGGAACACTCATCCGGATGGAAAGCCATCAGCAGGTGATGGCCAATGGGGTCGCGGATGCTCCGAAGGAAGACGACCCCAGGGCTGACCTGGATACAATCCAAGGCACATGGGTCAGGATCTCCACAGACGGTCGCAAGGCTGACAGAACGTGCAGAATGGTCGTCAAGAAGGCGATAGGCCAGCCGAAGAGCAACGTCCCGGACAGCGCTTCGGCATTCGACTTCGAGTGGAAAACGGACGGCGAAGTGGGCGGAAGCCACAACCGCGGTCTGCTGGACCCGACCGGAAGCCCCAAGATGCTCGACTTCATTCCGGAACCCGAAGGGGAAGAAGGGGTGCCTGCGATTGCGCTGGGGATTTACAAGTTGGAGGGAGACACCTTGACGGTTTGCTTCATGAACGAAAAATCCAAGCGCCCGACGGAATTTGTCGCTGGGAGGCAGGGGGTGACGCTCGACGTCTATCGTCGCGTGACGCCCTGATGAGAGAAAAGTGATCCAGTCCGGAGTTGAACGAGACCGAGCCGGTGTTCCGTCAGGGCAATACAAATACGCGGTGATGCCGCAGCGGTGCGACACGGCGCGCACAGGCATCCGCGTGGCGGTGGAGGCGGCGTTGAGAAGTTACGGCCGACGACTCCGCCCGAGACGTGACCCGGTTACGCCGGGAAAAAAAGGTGATCCCCAGCCGGAGATCACCCTCCCGGCGATCCTTCGTTTCTCGATTGACGTGTGGTGATGATGAGCGTCTGCCGGCGGTGGGTCAGGCCAGGGCTTCCAACGTTTCCCAACGCTCGTAGGCCAGAGCCAGGTCACGCTCCAAGGTCTCGAGCCGCTCCTTGGCCTCGGCGATCTCGGCTCCATCCTTACGGTAGAAGGCGGGATCGGCCATCGTTTCGTGCAGTTCCCGTTGCGCTTCTTCGAGCTTATGAATTCGCTTGGGGAGGTCGTCGAGTTCCCGCCGTTCCTTACCGTTGAGCTTTCGGGGCCGCTCGGCCGGAGCGTTTTCCTTGGTCGGTCCGGAGGCGACTCGTTCCTTGGATTCGGCCGGTTTTTCGGCCGGGCGCTGCCTGAGGTAGTCGTCGTAGCCGCCGTCGTACTCCTTGACCTGGCCGTCGACCTCGATCGCCAGGGTGCTGGTCACGACGTCGTTGAGGAAGGCACGGTCGTGGCTCACCATGAGCACCGTTCCCTGATACTCGACGATCAGGCTCTCGAGCAGTTCGAGGGTCTCGATGTCGAGGTCGTTGGTCGGCTCGTCGAGCACCAGGACGTTCGAGGGCTTGGTGAACAGCTTGGCCAGGAGCAGGCGGCTCCGTTCCCCGCCGGAAAGCACTCGGGCCAGGCACCGCGACCGTTCGGGGGGGAAGAGGAAGTCCTGGAGGTAGCCGATGATGTGCCGGGACTGGCCGTTGATCGTGATCGTGTCGTAGCCGTCGGAGACGTTCTCCTGGACCGTCTTCTCCTCGTCGATGGTGGCCTTCAACTGGTCGAAGTAGGCGACTTCAAGGTTCGTTCCCTGGCGCACCGTCCCCTCTTGGGGCTCCGATTGTCCCAGCAGGAGCCGGATCAGGGTCGTCTTACCCGAGCCGTTGGGCCCGATGATCCCGACCTTGTCGCCGCGCATAATCGTGGTCGTCAGGTCCCGGATCACTGTGCGGTCGCCGTAGCCGGCGGCAGCGCCTTTGGCCTCGATCACGAGGCTGCCCGACCGCTCGGCCTCCTGGACCTGCATTTTCGCCGTGCCCGAGCGTTCCCGCCGCCGCTGCCGGGCGTCGCGCATCGCCTTCAAGGCTCGGACCCGCCCCTCGTTCCGGGTCCGCCGCGCCTCGACCCCCTTACGGATCCAGACTTCCTCCTGGGCCAGCCGCTTGTCGAAGAGGGCATTTTGCCGGCTCTCCGCGTTCAGGACCTCTTCGCGCCGTTGGAGGAACGTCGGATAGTCGCAGGCCCAGTCGTGCAGCGCACCACGGTCGAGCTCGACGATCCGGGTCGCCAGCCGTTCCAGGAACACGCGGTCGTGCGTGACGAAGATCAAGGTGCCGCCGAAGCGGAGCAGGAAGTCTTCGACCCAGCGAATCGACTCGATGTCGAGGTGGTTCGTCGGCTCGTCGAGCAGAAGGATATCGGGCTCGGCCACCAGGGCCTTTGCCAGGAGGACCCGGCGCTTCATTCCCGAGGAGAGGGCCTCGAATCGAGCGTCGGGGTCCAACCCCATCCGCGAGATGATCGTGTCGACCCGATAGTCCACCCCGTGCCCCGGGTCGTCGAGTCCACCGGCCACTTCATCGGCGACCGTGTTTTCCTGAGCCCGGGGAACTTCCTGCGGCAACCGCGCGATCCGGAGCCCTTGCTGGCGGATGACTTCCCCTTCGTCCGCCTGGATCTCCCCTTCAATGACCCGCAGCAGCGTGCTCTTCCCCTCGCCGTTGCGTCCGAGCAGACAGAGCCTCTCGCCCCGCTCGACCTGGATGCTGACCTGATCGAGCAGCCGAGGACCACCGAAGGCCAGGCTGACGTCTCGCAAGCTGAGTAATGCCATGGATCCTCTTGCCATCAACGGTCGAGCGACCCTCGTCGGCCTGACTCCGAGATGGGGCGCGCAGGTCGGTCGCTAATGGCCAACGTAACAAAGGGAGGGTCCAAAGATCGAGGCGAACTCCCCGTCTCTCGAAAAAAAGGGCGTCCTACGCGCATTCTTGGTGCATGCCGGGAAGGCTGTGCCCTGTCGCAAATAGGGATCACAGACCGAGCGATTTTAGGCGGCTGGGGGCCGAGTCGAACCCCAGCTACTCAGAAATGAGCAATTTCGACGGATAAATCACACGACGCCTCCGGAAACCGCTCGAGGCAGTTCCTACTCGATCCCGTAGGACCGAGGCGCCTGTCGCCACAATTCCATGGCTTGCCCTGAAACGGGATCTCGGTCGGGGATCGGCAAGGTTGCAATCCGCAAGATCGCGTCCCGGGTTTCCGCTGCGGACGCTTGGTCGTCCCGGACCAGATCCCAACTGCGTCCTTCGGGATAGCCTCCGACGATGAACAGATCGCTCGACTCGCCGATCTGGATGTGCGACGTGCCAGCCGGCATCACGAGGACGTCGCCCGCCGAGAGCCTCACCTCAGGCCCGCCTTCACCGCCGAGACGGAGGTCCGAGTGCCCACGCGCGAAGCCAAGCACCTCGTGCGTGGTCGAATGGTAGTGATAGTAATTATAAACGGCCGGCTCACGCCAGTTGTTGAGCCAATTGTGCCGCCTAAAGGTGGCTTCGATCACGTCGGTGAGATCGCCGTCAGGTTCGCCCTTGATCGCGGCCCGGTAGATGAGCACGGGAAAGCGACTATTGGGAGCGTTTCCATTGGGCTCCAACTGCAGCGTTTCGAGACGGGGGCCGCCTTCAGCCATGGCTTTGCCTCATTGAGCCTCGGGAGGAAACGGCTTATTCTAATTCTGTGCTTTGCTTATGCAATCAAAATTGTTTTCAGATTCCTGGGTATCGAGGTCTGATAAAAGAAAACGGATGCTCGTTAAGAGTTTGAAGATGCGATTGAATTAATCTGCTTTGAAGAAATTGGGTCTCTGGCCCAGGAACGCTCACCCTTTCAGAGCAGCAAAATAGGGAGATGTTTTTCTGGCTGTCAGTCGCTCGATGTGCGTCCGACGCGAAGGTGGAGTTTCCAGCGGATTGCACGTCTCGCGCGTCGGCCGCGCCTCCAGGTTGCGGCGATTCGCTTCAACTGGGCGGCGACGAAGTCGGCGGCTTCCGGGTCATCTTCCGAGTCGGTGATCGCCTGCCAGGTGCGCAGGTGGCCGATCAAGGAGTCCAGGGGCCATGTCTCTTCGGCCACAAACTCGGGGGCGCGAAGCTCGATGAAGGGGAACGGAAGGTGCAAGTAGCCGTCGTCGATCTCGCGGCGGTCTGCGGGCCAGTAAGGAGCCAAGCAGGGGGCGTCGTAGAGTTCGTTGATCAACCTGTCGATCTGGCCTTGGTCGACGATGGGGAGGTCGTAGCACCAGACCGCGAGGACTCCGCCGGGAATGAGCACGCGCCGGGCTTCGGCGTAGAACGAATCGAGGTCGAAGCAATGAACCGCCTGGGCGGCCGTCAGCAGGTCGGCCGAGGCGTCGTCGAGGCCACTCCGCTCGGCGGGCTTGCGGCGGAACTCGACGCCAGGGTAGGGGTCGACGATGGCGATCTGCCGGTCTGACGCGTCGGTCGCGATCACCTGGCTAAAGTGGGCGGCCAGCCCTCGGGCCGCTTGGCCTCCACTGCCGGTTCCGCAGTCCCAGGCCCGCTCTTTGTGGGAGGCCAGGGACGCGAGATAACGGAAGAGGGCCTCGGGATACTTTGGGCTGTACTGCTTATATCGAGCGGCAACTACCCCGAAGAACTCGTCTGCATCGCGGTGCGGCATTCCACTGAACTCACAAATCGGTGCTTCGGATCCGGCTTGGCTCTGCTCTACGCGTGTCGTGAACTATCTCCGACCTGGCCCGAGACTGCAAGCCTTTCGGCGAGGCATCACCACTCTCTTGCCCGTCGCGGAGGCCCCGGCTAGTGTCGTCTCTCGCTACAATGGCCCTTCACGAGTACCAAGCGACGGGACGACCCAACCTCATGGCCACCATCCAACGCGAGGCTCCTCTGAATCCCTCAACGGGCGATATCGAGGGCCGAGGGAGCGGGTCTGATCTCTTCCGGGCGGTCGTCCTTGGCGCGATGGCAGGCGGCATGGGGTGGGGGATCCGCGGGCAGTACGGGCATGAAACGGGGGCGATGATCGCCGGGGTGCTGATCGGGTTCGTGGCGGTCCTCCTGTTCATTCCCCGCGCGCCGTCGTTGCGGGGGGCTCGCGCGGTGGCGCTGACGGCCGTTGGAATTGCCTTCGGCGGGTCGATGACGTACGGCCAAACGATCGGGCTGACGCACAGCCCACTCTTGGTCGGCAACTGGGCGGTGTTGCGCTGGGGGATGCTGGGCCTCTTCCTCAAAGGGGGGATCTGGTTTGGGTTCGCGGGGACCTTCCTCGGAATCGGGCTGGGCGGGAAGCGGTGGCGGCCGCTCGAGATGCTGGCGTTGCTGGTGGCGATGATGGGCTTGATCGTCGTGGGCATGCGGGTGCTGAACCAGCCGTTCGACCCCGCGCACCGGATCCTGCCGCCCCTCTATTTCTCGTTCGACTGGTATTGGCAGCCAAACGCGGGGCCTGAACTGAAGCCAAGGCCGGAAGTCTGGGGCGGGTTGCTGTTCGCCCTGGCCGGTCTAACCGCCTATGCCCAGTGGGTGCGCGGCGACCGGCTCGCACGCAACATGACTGGGGTCGGCTTCCTCGCGGGAGGTCTCGGGTTCCCGCTCGGCCAGTGCATCCAGGCGTTCTACGGCTGGAATCGAGAACTGTTCCAGTCCGGTGCCTGGCAGACGGTTGCGACTTACACCAACTGGTGGAACATGATGGAGACCACCTTCGGCGCGATCGGTGGTGGTGGGCTCGCCCTCGGGCTCTGGTGGAACCGTCGTCTGATCTCGGACGATCCGGCCGAGGACGAAGTCTCGATCACTCCCCCTTGGGAGTTCGCGATGGTGGCCGCTCACCTCATCCTGCTCGTCGGGGCGGAGTTCAGCCTGATTCCTGGCCTCTCCCCGTTCCTCGAGTTCGGGACCTGCATGGCGGTGCTGGCTCTCCCTGGAATTGTGGGTGGGAGGTACTGGCCCTACCTCTTCTCGCTGCCGATCGTGGCCGTGCCGATCGCGGGGAAGACGCTGTTGGCACTCGCGTATAAGGAGCAAGTGCTTTCTCGCCCGCTTGGCTGGGGTCTTCTCGTCGTGATACCGCTTGGTCTGGCCCTGGCCGTGGCGCTCCAACTCGTCCGACGGGGTCGGGCGGGGCAGCCGGCGGTCCGATTTGCGGCGACTGGGTTGCTGCTGACCACCTGGCTCTATTTCTCGCTCAACTTCGCATTCTTCCGCTGGCCCTGGCCTTGGGCCGAATGGACCAAGCGTACGCCCAACGCACTGATTTTCGCGGTCTGTGCAGTCGGTCTGACGGTAGCAGCCCTGAGAATGCCTCGTAGCACGGCCGGCTCCGCCGTTAGGGAATAATCCCTGTGTCCATCCGCTGGGAAATGTCCCAATCACGACGGACTTTTGTTTGTAGGTTGATGGCGATCGTTGCAAAAGATGGGTGTGTGATTCGCCTTGATTCGATGCGGGGAACGAGTATCCTCCATGCCCCCGAGCCGGCAGGCCCCGCGATCCGAACGCAATGGATTGGGGCTGACTGACGCCTGGCTCGTTTCGCATCGCGAGGCAGGGACGCCCTCATGAATCACTTCAGGCTCTCGCTCACACTGATCCTCTTTGTCCTCGGGGCCGCGACGCTTCCGGCGCAGCCCCCCGATCCTCCAACGCCCGCTCCGGAATCCCCAACTCTCCCCGCTCAAGCCTCCGACCCCAAACTGCCCGCTCCGGAACTCCCAACTCTCCCCGCTCAGGCCCTCGACCCCAAACTGCCCGCTCCGGAACTACCCGCTCTCCCCGCCCAGGCTTCCGACTCCAAACAGGAGTACGCCGGCGCGAAACCGAGCGAGGCCGCCCGCTGGAATAACCGCACAACGCCACGCAAGATGTTGGAGACCTTCTACTTTGCGATCACGGGCTATGACCGCTCGCCCAGCCTGATCGTCAACGCGATCGACTGCCTTGACCTGACTGGCCTCGACCCCGAGATGCGCGAGCGGGATGCGGCTTTGCTTGCCCACCAGCTCGAATTCATCTTGAATCGCCAGGGTATCCCCCTTTACTCCGTCCCCGATCACTCCGAGGGGGATCGCGTGGTTCTGGACGACGTGGCCGGGCAGCCGATTGCCCTGACGAAGCAGCCCGACGGCCTCTGGCAATTCGACTCGGTCACCGTCGGGCGGATTGGGCGACTGAGGAAGCTTGCGTCGGCTGGACAGCATGAGGCCCAGGAGGCCCGGTCAAAAATGGCTGAGGGCCGGACCGACCCGGCCGCGACGATTCGGACGTTCGCCGGGTCTGCGATGGGTCGGCGCGACTTCGCGGCGGCTGCCCGCTGCCTGGACCTACGCGATATTCCGTCCAAGCTCCGCGCCACTGAGGGCGCGCAAATGGCGAGGAAGCTCGCTTTTGTGATGCAGCGGTGCGGATTCATGTTTTCGCAAGAGGTCCCCAACGATCCGGAAGGCTATCGCTACGTCTGGCACTCCAACCATCGTGGGCGGATCATGCTGGAGCGGGTCCGCCTTCCCGAAGGCCAGGACGCCTGGCTGTTCACTCGCGGGAGCTTGCGCAACCTCGACGCTCTGGTCGAGGGCTTTCGCACCAAGACTCCCGACCCGCGCTATGCCACCATCGGCGTGGTGATTGGTGAGGAAGTTCTGGTTTCCGACCGTGCGGCGAAGGTGCCGCCTCCCGTCGGCGTCCCGGCTGGGCTGGGCTCGCCCCGGAAGACGCTCCGCCTTTTTCTCGAGTCGATGGATGAATTGGAGTTCGACGCGGATCGATCTCGGGACCTGCTCGCTTGCCTTGAACTCGACTCGCTTGCGCCGGAGGTCCGCACCAGCATGGGGCTTCGGTTGGCCGCCAAGCTCGAGGCGGTCTTGCACCGGCTCCACGTCGACTTGATGTCGGTCGCCGACACCTGGGAAGCCGACCCCCTGGTTCTCGGTCGTGACACCGATTGGCAGGTCACCCTCGCACGCAGCAAGGATGGCGCTTGGCGGTTCGACCGCGAGACCGTTTCCCGCGTCCCCGACCTGTTTGAGCGGCTCACGCCCGAGGAGAAGACAGCCCGCGAGCGCCGGTCGAACTTTCACTCTGCGCAACAGGTCATGCGGACGCTCCTGCACGCCTCCGACGCCGGCGACCTTGATCTGGCGGCCCGCTGTCTCGACCTTGACGGCGTGCCGCAGGGGGCCCGCGACGAACTGGGATCGATCCTGGCCTACAAGCTCAAGTTCGTTCTCGACCGGATTGGCCGGGTGGTGGTGGAGGAACTCCCGGCCGAAGCCGACGGCCCGCGGTATCACTATTATCGCGGCCCCCTGGGGCGGATCGACCTGGTGAGACGTACCGAAGAGCCTCGCCTTGGCGACTGGCAGTTCTCACGCGAGACCGTTGCCCGGATCGAGTCGATGTTCCGCGAAGTGGCCGACCGGCCGGTCGACGCGACCTTGTCGCGGGAACGGGCCGTCACGGCGGTCCCTTCGATCCGGGTCGTGCCCTCGCTCTGGCTTCGCAGCCAGCTGCCCGCCTGGCTCCGGGGGCCCGCACCGGGGCTCGACCTCTATCAGTGGGTCGGCCTGGTGGTTGCCCTGGCGACCTGCGCAGTCGCGTCGTGGTTGGGACTTCGGGTCATCGAGCGGTTGGCCTGCTACGGCCTGCGCTGGGGTGGGTTCGATCTCGATCGCACTTTGGTCGCCGGCAAGTTGCGGCCGCTGTCGTTCCAACTCGGCCTGTTCTGCCTTTACCACCTTCTTCGGCTCCTCGACCTTCCTTCGGCCGTAGTTGGGTCCACGATTCCGGCCGTGAAGGTGATCTGGATTGGCTTGATGGGTTGGACGGCCTTGCGCCTGATCGACCTGGGGATGATCCTCTATGCCCGGAGCGAGCGGCTCCACGACCGTCGCAGCCTCAGCGACATGATCGTGCCGACGGCCGCCAACGGCATGAAGCTGGCCGTGCTGGTGGTTGTAGCCTCATGTCAGGTCTACCTGATCGGTAGCCGAGAGACTCTCACCCAGCTTCTGGCCGGGCTCGGTTTGGTGGGTTTGGCGGCATCACTCGCAGCCCAGGACACGCTCAAGAACTTCTTCGGAACCCTCTTGCTGATCGGTGAGCACCCGTTCCGAATCGGCGAGCATGTCGCGGTCCAGAACGTGGAGGGTACAGTTGAGAGTGTGGGCTTCCGATCGACCCGGCTCCGCACGTTCGAGGACTCCTTGCTGACCATCCCGAACTCGGTGATGGCCGCTGCCCTGATCGACAACCGAGGGGCTAGAACCTGCCGGCGGTTCCGCGCCACGATCTCCTTGGCCTACGGGACGCCAACCGACAAGCTCGTCGCCTTGCGCGATGCGCTGAGGGCGTTCGCGGCGAGCCAGCCCCGGTTCATCCCGGACAAAGTCGAGATTCACATCGGCGGTCTGACTACGACCTGTGTGGAACTCTTCATTCAGCTCTTCTTCCGGGTGCCGTCGTTCACCGAGGAAATGGCCTGCCGCGACCTGCTCAGCCGGGAGATCCTTGCGCAGGCCGAGCGGTTGGGCGTCGAGCTTGCTTTCCCGACCCAGACCATCCACCTGGCCGGCTCCGGTGCCGATCTCGCTCCGGTCCCCCCGACTCCGAAGCACTTCAGTCGCGACCGACCGGAGGCATCCCGTCACGGGCGAAGCTTCCCCTCCAGTGGGTTCTCGACCTCGAAGGATTGACCGACTCACTCTCCGGCGATTCCAAGCAAAAAACGATCCCCGCGAGCGGCTCTGGTCCGCTCGCGGGGATTGTTTTCGTTCCATCATGGTCGCATGTTGATTTCTTCGCTCGCTCTCTTGCGTTGCGACAGGGGGCTCGTTAGGTTGTAAAGGATATGACTGCGACTGATGAAGGCCCCGCCTCCTGCGATCGGAGTTCGTTGGTCCTTTGCATTGCCCTGATTCTTCTTTGGATGTCCTCATCCACGCCCAGCCTCCAATCGATTCTCTTGCCGACGTCCGCTGAGAGAATCATCGCCGCGCAGCCGCCATCATTCCTCCCGACGTACTGAACCCGGCACGGCCCCTCCGACGGCGGGGCGATGGGGTGCGCAGGCCGCACTACCGTCCAATCCGGGTGAAGGCGCTTTGGGAATATTCTCGGAGACCGGGATCATGAAGCCGAGTCGACGCAACGCATTCACCTTGATCGAGCTGCTGGTCGTCATTGCGATTATCGCCGTATTGATCGCGTTGCTGCTCCCCGCAGTGCAGGCGGCGCGCGAGGCCGCCCGGCGGATGCAGTGCGTGAACAACCTCAAGCAGCTCGGCCTCGCGCTGCACAATTACCACGGCGTGAACGAGCGGTTCCCCATCGGCGTCGGTCGCAACCCGCTCACCGGGCTTGGGATGATCGACCCGATTACCGGTCAGGTCTCGACATTCAAGCAGCCATTTGTTGTGGGCTTGCTGCCGTACTATGAACAGCAGAGTGCCTATAACGCCTATAATATGAACCTGGTTTTCAACACGGCCGACAACCTGACGACACGCACCATCCGCCTTGCGATCTATCAGTGCCCCTCCGACACGCCGCAAGTCTTCGGCCAGCTCGCCGGCGCTGCGAACGATCCGAGGGATCCCAAAGGAAACTACGGCCCGAACTGGGGGATGAAGGAATACTGGGACCAGGGGCAAGGGACCAAGGTGGCGGCCGCTCCGTTCTATATGGGGTATGGGGCCAGCTTCGCTGAGGTCACCGATGGGACGAGTAATACGCTGGCGATGCTGGAGATGCGACAGACCCCCTCGCCCAGCGGGAATCCGCAAGCCACCGACCGTCGCGGCCGACTCTGGAATGACGACAGCGCCTGTTATCAGGTCTCGACCCGCTTCGGCCCCAACAGCCGCCTGCCGGACCTCAGCGTCTGCGTTCATGACCCGGCCCAGGGCATTCCCTGCATCAATGACACCAACTCCGCGAACTCCCTGACATTCTACATGGGTGCCCGCAGCCGACACCCGGGCGGAGTCAACGGCTTGCTCTGCGACGGCTCGGTCCGCTACTTCAAGGACTCGATCGGGCTGGCCCCCTGGCAAGGTCTCAGCACCATGCGGGGTGGGGAGGTGATCTCCAGTGACCAGTACTGAGGCGCTCCGCCCGGTCGTGCGGTGGCCGTCGGCGGCTTTTGGGCTCGTCCTGATGACGATCGCCGGCTGCGGCGGTTCGCCGGCCGACGGCTTCTCGCGGTTCCCGGTCGAGGGCACGGTCACGCTCGACGGCAAACCGCTCGTGACCGGCACGATTAGCTTCAACGCGTTGCAGCAAGGCGCGTCCGCGTCGGGCCCGATCGCCGAGGGGGCATTCCGGCTGGTCGATGACGACGGCCTCAGCCCCGGCCCCTATCGGGTCGAGATCTACAGCCTTCAGCCCACGGGGAAGAAGGTCCCGCACGCCGACGACTTGGGGACGCTCGTCGACGAGACGGTCAACATCGTTCCGAAGTCGTACAACATCAACTCGGTGCTCAAGGCCGAGATTCCTGCCGGGGGACCGAAAGAGCCGTTGTCCTTCCCATTGGTCGGCTCGCCTGCCAAACCGCCGAAACGTTAGCCAATCCTTTGAGAGACACGGCATCGATCGGCTCGGCCTGGGTGGGTTGTTGTTCGGTGTTATTTGTGCAGAAATTCGATTTTATGTAATAAATAATTATTGAAAATATGAATTCGGTCATAATTTTATGAAATGGAGAATGAGCATAAAAGAGCGAAATTTTCGGCGCCCGAGATTCTGATCGTCAGTGAGTATGCGGCTGTGAGTCGCACTGGCCGGTCTCAAAAGTCCTGGAATGTTCTCGATCTCCGGTTGGAGAGGAGAGCCTTCTCCTCCTTGGCCTTGATGCTCCGTATGATATGGCCCTGGCGAACTTCCCCGGGGTGGGCCATGCATATTGGATCGCGGGCCACGGCGGAAGTCGGCATCTACACCCACCTTCGCGGAGTTCCGTCGGATGACGCGTGACTCAGAGAGAAGTCGAGGCCGACGGCTTTCTCGGCTCGGGCTGATGATTGGCACGTGGTTTTTGGGTCTCCTTGCGCCGACCTTGTTATTGGCGCAAACACTGTCTGGTCAAACTGATCCGTCTCGTTCCGGTAAAGCAGGAGCTGAGGCCGACGGTGGGCAAGCGCTCTTCGCGCGTGAGAATCTGGTGGCCTGGTGCATCGTTCCGTTCGATTCCAAGAAGCGAGGACCTGAAGAGCGGGCCGCGATGCTCGAGCGACTCGGATTCAAGCGGTTCGCCTACGACTGGCGGGCCGAGCATATTCCGACGTTCGACGCCGAGATCGAGGCCCTCAAAAAGCATGGGGTGGCGCTCGACGCGTTCTGGGTGGCGCCCGGGGAATTGAACAACGAATCGCGGCTCATTCTCGATGTGCTCAAGAGACACGGGATCAAGGCTCAGCTCTGGGTACTCCTTGACTTCGGAGCCGACCGGGTCTCGGGGGCCGAGCAGGACCGGCGGGTCGAGGCGGCTGCGGCGAAGCTCCGTCCCTTGGCCGAGGCGGCCAAGGCGATCGGTTGCACGCTCGCGCTTTACAACCACGGCGGTTGGTTCGGCGAACCCGAAAATCAGGTGGCCATCATCGACCGACTGAAGCGGGATGGCGTGACGAATGTCGGAATCGTCTACAACCTACACCACGGGCACGCCCACGTGGGGCGGTTCGCTGAACTGATTGCTTTGATGAAGCCTCACCTGCTCGCTCTGAACCTTAACGGCATGGGCCCCGAGGGGGAGGAGAATGGGCGAAAGATTCTGCCGCTCGGCCAGGGAGCATTCGACCTCGACCTGCTTCGGACGATTCGCGATAGCGGATACCGTGGCCCGATTGGCATCCTCGGCCATACCCAGGACGATGCTGAGGAACGGCTCCAGGACAATCTCGACGGTCTCGATTGGCTCCTGCCGCAGCTCGAAGGGAAGCCGGCCGGTCCGCGACCGACCCCGCGCACGCCTGTCCCGGGCCTTCCGCCGAAGCCCAAGGTGTCGGCCGAGGACCAGCGGACCATCGACACTCTCATTGCGGAGTCGCGCGAGCAGGGCGATCCCAGGCGGGGGGCCGAGGTGTTCGCCGCCGCCCAATTCGGCTGCCTCTCGTGTCACAAGGTGGGCGAGCAAGGGGGGGAGATCGGCCCCGAGCTGACGAAAGCAGGGGTCTGCCTGACCCCCGAGCAGATCGTCGAGTCGCTCCTCTGGCCCAAGCGGCAGGTCAAGGAGGGATACAACGCGACCATCGTGGCGACCACGCAGGGGACCTTGATCCAGGGGTACATCCAGTTCGATACCGAACGTGAAGTCGGCCTTCGCGAGGCGACCACGGGGAAGACGCTTCGCCTGGCGAAGACCGACATTGAGGGGATGAAGGAGCAGGGGACCCTCATGCCCGAGGGCTTGGCCGAGGCGATGACCTCCCGCCAGCGCCTCGACCTGGTCTGCTTCTTGATGACACTCGGCCGGCCCGGCGATACTAAGGCCACCGCGATCCTCAGTCAGTCTCACGTTCCTGCAGAATTCACCTATGAGAAGGGGCCGATTGTCCCTGAGCTTTGGCCCAACCGGGGCCATACCGTGAACCGGGATCGGATCTACGACTTCTATGCGAAAGAGGCGGAATACTTCGCGAAGCGGCCGGAGGTCCCCTCGCTCTTGCCGCCGTTCCCGGGCCTCGACGGCGGGCGCGACGGCCATTGGGGAAACCAGAACGACGACGTCTGGATCGACGATCGCTGGAACAAAACCGACCTGGGATCGTTGATCAGCGGTGTCTTCCGAGGAGCGGGGGTGACGGTCCCCAAGGGGGTCTGCGTCCGCCTGGGCGAGCGCGGGGAGATGGCGGCTTGTTTCAATCCGCTGACGCTCTGCTATGAGGCGGTCTGGCAGGGGGGCTTCGTGAAGTTTTCGCCCCTTCGCCATGGCCTGATCGAAGGCTTGACCATGGAGGGGACTCCGCTTGAGCGGCCGGCCGGCAAGAAGCCCGACGAACCGTTCGTTTACCACGGGTTCTACCGGCACGGCAAACGGGTCGTCTTCTCGTATCGGATCGGTGAAGTCGAGATGCTCGACGCTCCTTGGGTCGAGGAGGGTCGGTTCAGCCGCGTCGTGGGGCCGGCTGCCACGCACCCCCTCGCCTCGCTGGTGCGCGGCGGATCGCCGCAATGGCCGCAAGTGCTCGAGACCAAGGTGACGATGAACGACACCCGGCCTTATGCGGTCGACACGATCGAAGTGCCATTCAAGAATCCGTGGAACGCCCTGATGTTCTTCGGCGACCACGACTTCCTTGCCGATGGCACGGCCTTCCTCTGCACGATGACCGGCGACGTCTGGCGCGTCGACGGGCTCAACGATGCGCGGGCCGCCGTCCGCTGGCGCCGGGTCGCCTCGGGACTCCACCACGCTCTTGGCCTCGTGATCGCCGAAGGCCAGGTCTACGTCCTCGGCCGCGACCAGATCACCCGACTGCGCGACCTCAATGATGACGGCGAGATTGATTTTTATGAGTGCGTGAGCAACGCTTATGTGACCTCGGCCGCCGGCCACGACTTCATCGCCGGTCTTCAGCGCGACCCGGCCGGCCGGTTCTACACGGCGTCGGGCAACCAGGGGCTGATCCGGATCGACCCCAACGGGAAAGATGTCGCAGTCCTGGCAACCGGCTTCCGCAACCCCGACGGCCTTGGCCTTTCGCCCGAAGGCGTGCTCACGGTTCCTTGCTCGGAAGGGGATTGGACCCCGGCCTCGATGATCTGTGAGATTCGCCCTGGAGGTTTCTACGGTTACGGAGGTCCCAAAGGGGGGCTCCCGCCTGACCTTCCCTTGGTCTACATGCCCCGTGGCCTGGACAACTCGAGCGGTGGCCAGGTGACGGTCCCCGACGATCGCTGGGGACCGCTCAAAGGGCAGATGATCCACCTCTCCCACGGGGCCGGCACCCATTTCCTCCTGCTTCGCGATCAGGTGGATGGCCAACCCCAAGGAGCCGCCGTCCCGCTCCCCGGTGATTTTCTCTCGGGGGTCCATCGCGCTCGGTTCAACCCCAAGGACGGCCAACTCTATCTCTCCGGAATGACCGGTTGGGGCACGTACACGCCGGCCGACGGCGCGTTCCAGCGGGTCCGCTACACCGGTGATCCGGTCCAGTTGCCGGTCGAGATTCATGCCCGAGAGAACGGGATGCTCGTCACCTTTTCCTCGCCCGTCGATCGTGCGGTGGCCGAGGCGCCGGGGAACCAGTTCGCCCAGGCCTGGAATTATCGCTATGGGCCGGGCTACGGCTCGCAGGAGTTTTCACCCCATCACCCGAGCATGCCTGGGCACGACCCGCTCGCGATTCGTTCGGTCACCCTCCTCGAGGATGGACGAACCCTCTTCCTCGAGATCCCCGACTTGCAGCCCGTCAATCAACTCCACCTCCACTTGCGTGTGGGCTCCTCGCAGCCGGTCGACCTGTTCGCGACGGTCCACAAGCTTGCGGCTCCGTTCACGGGCTTCCCCGGCTATCGTCCGGCCACTAAGGTCATTGCGGCCCACCCGATTCTTAGCGACCTCGCACTCGCGACTCACACGAAGCCCAATCCTTGGCGTCAGAAGCTCCCGAACGCGCGACCGATCACGATCGAGGCAGGGAAGAATCTGACTTTCACTCCTGCTTCGTTTGAGGTCCAGGCCGGTGAGACCGTGCAGTTGACGTTCAGGAATCCGGATGTGGTCCCTCATAATTGGGCCTTGATCCGGCCGGACTCTCTGCCTCGCATCGGCGACCTCATCAACAAGATCATCGCGGAACCTGACGCGGTCGCGCGCCACTACATTCCCAAGTCGGACGACGTGTTGTTCCATACCGACATGGTCGCTCCCCAGGACCAGTTCGTCATTTCGTTCCGGGCCCCGACCGAGAAAGGACGTTATCCGTACGTCTGCACATTTCCCGGCCACTGGATGGTGATGAATGGGGTCATGATCGTGAAATGAAGCGACGGCTGAGCCGGAGGATTGCAAACGGCTCCGTCGGCTTGAGCCTTCAGCCGGAGGATGATCCAAGGGGGGGGCCGGAGTCTCAGCTTCGAGCCCCGGCCCCCCAGGTCCTTTGGAGTTACCGGTTCTGGAGCGAACGATGGAGGAAGCTGACGACGAGACTTTTACCGGGCGCTGGACGCGGATATGTTGGGGTTCTCACCGCGTGAGTTGAGGAATGCCGCTCGCATTGGAGTCTGCCTTTGCAGGATCAGCTCCGATGCGTTTCCAATAGATCTGGGTTCCGGTCAGTCCCCCATGCGGCTTCAGCGCATAGTCTGGGATCGTTCCGGCGAGTGTGAACCCTAGCCTTTCATACAACCCCGATGCCCCGCCCTCGGCCGCGGTGTCAAGCACCAAGAGGGTGCGCTCCCGCTGCACGGCGAAGTCCTCGGCTGCTCGCATCAAGGCCACTGCCACGCCTCGCCCCCGATGGCTCAGGCGGGTCATCAGCTTGGCGATTTCGGCCCGGTGCGGCTGGTTGGGCGGACAATTGAGCAGCAGGGTGACTGTGCCAGCCAAGATTTCGCCATCCCAGGCCCCCAGAACAATCCGTTCGTCCCGGGCTGCCGCTGCCAGCGCGTCCTCCCAGAACGCTCCCGCCTTTTCCGGCTCGAGCGGGTGCATGAAGCTGACCGATCCACCGTTTGCGACCACCTCCGTGAGAATTTCGCTCAGCATCTCGCAAATCTTTGGCGAGGCGCTCAAGGTTTTGATTTCGATCTCGGGCATCGCAGCTAACTCCGAGCAAGTACGACGACATAAGTGCAGGATGTGCTGGTTTCGTTAGCCAGGGTCACCTCGGACGGTGGGCCGAATCCGAGGCAGTCGCCGGGTCCTAGCACGTGCCGCTCGCCCCCCTCCAGGATGACGAGTTCGCCCGCCCGTACCCAGATGACCTGACGGATGTGCGCATAGGACGAGGCCGGTAACACCACGCGCTGTCCGGCGGGCAGCTCGATCTGGGCGAGCTCCAGCGGATGGTCGGGTCGAATGAATACCTGCTTGCGCAGGTAGCCTGTGTCGGGATCGCGCCAGACCGGCTGATCGACGGCCCGCGACAACCGCTCCCCTTCCCCCTCAGCCCTCAGCAAAAGGCCCGCGAGGGTCAGGTCGAAGGCCCCGGCCAGCCGCACCAGGATCACGGCGGTCGGACTCATTTCCTCGCGTTCGATCTTGCTGATGGTTGCCTTGGAGACAGTCGAACGCTCGGCCAAGTCCGCCAGGGACCAGCCGCGCGCATCGCGCTCAAGCCGAAGGCGGCGGGCGATCCGAGCGCCTGTGTCGTCTATTATAGTGGTCATGCGTCATTTATAGTGGACGGCCTATTGCTGTGCAAGGGGTTTTGCCAGAGACTTTGACGCCGTCGCCATTGACGTCCTGGCTCTCCCGAGCGCGTGTCGATCTCGATGAACACATGCCCTGGATCTGGGGTCGCAAGGACGACCGCTCGGCCACCCGGGACTGTAACGCTTGTCTTTAGCGACTCTCCCGGACGGGCAGGGCGAGGCTCTCGCTTGAGGGGCGGACGATGCGTTATACTTCTGGATGACTCCGCCAGGCTGTGGCGCAGCAATGCGCCATCCCACCCACCTTATTGCCTAAACGGTTGTAACCATGCACGGTACGCCCGCGTCGACGAGATCGATCGAGAGTCGGCTCCTCCGCTCGCCGTTCGCCGCGTTCGTCTTGGCGACGGCGTTCGCACTTCTGGCCGGTGGAAGTGCGTTGGCGGGTGACCCGCCGGCCCGGCCGATCGACTTCAACCGCGAAATTCGGCCGATCCTCTCGAATGCCTGCTTCACCTGCCACGGGCCGGATGCCGCCAAGCGGAAAGGGGTCACCAAACCGTTGCGCCTCGACAACGAGGCCGGGGCGTTCGCCGACCTCGGGGGGTATGCGGCCATCGTTCGAGGGAATCCCGACGAGAGCGAACTGATTCAGCGCATCCTTTCCGACGACCCGATCGAGAAGATGCCGCCGAAGGAAATCGGTAAAGCGCTTTCACCGAAGGATGTGGAACTGCTGAACGAATGGGTGCGGCAAGGAGCGCCGTATGCCAAACACTGGTCGTACACCAAGCCGGTCAGACCGCCGCTGCCCAAGGTCGGTGACACCGCCTGGCTGAGGACCGCCGTCGACGACTTCATCCTCGCCCGCCTGGAACAGGAAAAGCTCAAGCCCAAGACCGAGGCCGACCGGTTCACCTTGATCCGGCGGTTGAGCCTCGATCTGACCGGGTTGCCGCCGACCCTCGAGGAAGTCGATGTATTCGTCAACGATAAAAGTCCCGACGCGTACGACCATCTCGTCGACCGGTTGCTCGACAAGCAAGCCTACGGCGAGCACTGGGCTCGGATGTGGCTCGACCTCGCCCGCTATGCCGACTCGGCCGGTTACGCCGACGACCCCCCCCGAACAATCTGGGGCTACCGCGACTACGTCATCCGGTCGCTCAACGCCAACAAGCCGTTCGACCGATTCACCATCGAACAACTCGCTGGCGACCTCTTGCCGAACCCGACCGAAGAGCAACTGATCGCGACCGCCTTCCATCGCAATACACTGACCAACAATGAAGGCGGGACCAACGACGAGGAGTTCCGCAACGTCGCCGTCGTCGACCGGGTCAACACGACCATGGCCGTCTGGATGGGGACGACGATCGCCTGCGCCCAGTGCCACGACCACAAGTATGATCCACTCACGCAAGAAGAATATTTCAAACTCTTTGCGTTCTTCAACAATACACAAGACCGTGATCTCAAGGACGAGAGTCCGCTGATCACGTTCTTCTCCGACGACCAAAACCAGCGCAAAGCGGCTCTGGAAAGCGAAGCGATTGCCCTCAAGAAGAAGGTGTTCGAGACGCCCATTCCCGAACTAATCGCCAGTCAGCAGCGATGGGAGGAGTCGTTTCCGACCGAGCTCCGCTGGAAGCCGCTCCGGCCTGTCGCAATGAAGCCGCAGAGCGCGGCCAAGCTCTCGCTGCTCGACGATCAATCCGTCCTCGTCGAAACGGCCGGTGCAAACACTGATATCTACACGCTGAAGGTGGCTGCGGACGGGGGACGACTCACCGCCCTGCGACTCGAGACCCTGCCGCATGAGACGTTGCCCGACCGAGGGCCGGGGCATGCGCCGGGGGGGAACTTCATGGTCTCCCGGGTCGTGGCGTCGGTCACGCCGCCTGGGGATGGCCGGTCGGCCGGCCGGTTCTTGCGGGTCGAGATCCCGGGCGAACAGAAGATCCTTTCGCTGGCCGAAGTGCAGGTCTTCAGCGGTTCCGAGAACGTGTCGCCCCGGGGTGAGGCCACGCAGAGCAGTACCGGATTTGATGGCCCGGCTAAGCTGGCGATCGACGGTAACACCAACGGCCACTATGCCGAGGGGAAGTCGACGACGCACACTTTGGTCTCGGACAACCCTTGGTGGGAGGTCGACCTGAAGCAGGTGCAAGCGGTCGACCGGGTTGCGATCTGGAACCGGACGGATAACGACCTCCACACGCGGCTCAGCGGATTTCGGATCAGCCTGTTCGACGAGAAGCGGGAGCCGGTCTGGACGCAGCTAGTTAAGGCGGCTCCGCACCCGAGTGTGGAGTTTCCGCTCAGCGCAGCCAAGGACGTAAGTTTCGTGGCGGCGTTCAGCGAGGATCCGGAGACGTCGTCGAGCGCAGCGGACGTCTTGAACAACACGAAAGTGGCTACCCAGGGCTGGGGGCCGGGCGGAATGGCTGGTCGCCCCCGTGCCTTGACGCTCCTGACCGCGACCCCGCTGGTGGTCGAGCCGGGCTCGACTTTGACTATCGCGATTGAGCAGGTCTCCAAGCGAGCGAAGCATACGCTCGGCCGATTCCGGCTCCTGGTCTCCGACGACGAACGTGCCGGGGAACTTGCCCGGACGCCGGAGAATGTGCTGGCCGTTCTGAGAACACCGCGAGCCGCCCGCACCGATGCGCAGAGCCAAGAACTGGCGAAGCACTACCGGGCCCTCGTCGCGCCCGAGTTGAAGGCTCCGCGTGAGCGGCTCGCGGTGGTCGAGAAAGAGTTGGCCGCGATCAAGCCCGACACAAGCGTGCCGGTCCAGCGCGAACTCGCCAAGGCGGACCGTCGAATGACGAAGCTCCAGCGCCGAGGCAACTATCTCGACCAGGGGCAGGACGTTGGCGAAGGAGTCCCTGCTACGTTCCCGCCGCTCCCGGAAGGGAGTCCGGTCGATCGGCTGGCGCTGGCGCGTTGGCTGGTGGCCGAGGAGAACCCGCTGACGGCCCGGGTGATCGCCAATCGCTGTTGGGAGCAAATCTTTGGCGCGGGCCTGGTGCTGACGAGTGAGGAATTCGGCTCGCAAGGAGAGCCGCCGACCCACCCTGAACTGCTCGACTGGCTGGCGGTCGAACTGGTGCGCGGGGGCTGGGATCTGAAAGGGTTCATCAAGCTGCTGGTGACCTCGGCGGCCTACCGGCAAGACTCGCGGGTCGACCCCGAATTGCTCAACCGCGACCCGGATAACCAGCTTCTTTCGCGCGGTCCTCGGTTCCGGCTCTCGGCCGAGATGATCCGCGACCAGTCGCTCGCGGTGAGTGGGTTGCTCAGTCCTAAGATGTATGGGCCGCCGGTCAAGCCGCCGCAGCCGTCGTCGGGCTTGAGCGCTGCGTTCGGCGGTGGGATCGACTGGACGACCAGCCCGGGGGCCGATAAATACCGTCGCGGTCTCTACACGACCTGGAGACGATCGAATCCTTATCCCTCGATGGCGACCTTCGACGCCCCTAACCGCGAGGTCTGCATTGTGCGGCGGATGCGGACGAACACGCCGCTCCAGGCTCTGGTTACGCTGAACGATCCGGTCTATATCGAGGCGGCCCAGGCGCTGGCGCGGCGGATCGCCGCGCGGGGTGGGTCGGCCGCCGAGAAGGTCAAGTTCGGGTTCCAACTCTGCCTGTCTCGGCCGCCGAGTGACGTCGAAGTCGAACGTTTGGTCCGGCTCTTTGAGACCAGTCGCCCGCCGTTTACCAAGGATCTCAAGCGGGCCAATGACCTGGCTGCCAACCCGCTGGGGCCGGTGCCCGCCGGTTCCGACGTTGCCGAGCTGGCCGCCTGGACGGTCGTTGGTAACGTGCTTTTGAACCTGGATGAAATGCTCATGAAGCGTTAATGGGTTTGGGCATCTCTCGCTGTTGCTGTCGTTTCGCGTTCAAGGACAAATCACTCTGAGCCGTCTTGGGAGAATGATCGATGGATCCTCGACTCGAGCGATTGCAGCACATCACGCGCCGGCACTTCTTCAAGGAGAGCCAGGTGGGCTTGGGGGCGATCGGGCTGTCGTCACTGCTGGCCGGCGATGCGCCTGGGGCTGGCGTTGCGTCCAAGGTCGTGGATCCCCTGGCCCCGAAGCTGTCGCACTTCGCCCCTAAGGCGAAGCGGGTCATCTATCTTCACCTGACCGGGTCACCGCCGCACCTCGACCTGTTCGACTACAAGCCCGAACTGGCCAAACGCGACGGGCAAGACTGCCCCGACACCTTCCTGAAAGGGAAGATGTTTGCGTTCACCTCGGGAACGCCCAAGCTGCTGGGGACCCGACGCAAGTTCGCGCAGTACGGCGAGGGAGGGGTCTGGATGTCGGATGCCATCCCTCACCTCCAGACAGTGGCCGACGACGTTTGCGTGATCCGGTCCATGAATACCGACCAGTTCAACCACGCGCCGGCGGAGCTGCTTCTTTATACCGGTTCGCCCCGCTCGGGCCGTCCCTCACTCGGGGCCTGGACAACCTACGGGCTCGGGACGGAAAACGAGAACCTCCCTGGATATGTCGTCTTGATCTCCAGCGGCGTTCAGCCCAACGGAGGGAATAGCTCGTTCGGCAGCGGTTTTCTCCCCTCGGTGTTCCAGGGGGTGCAGTGCCGCTCGAAGGGGGACCCGGTCCTCTACGCGTCCGACCCGTCCGGGATGGATCGCTCGCTCCGTCGGGAGAGCCTCGATGCGCTCCGGGACCTCAACGAGCTCCAGGCGAAGGAGTTGGGGCACCCCGAGACACTCACGCGAATCGCACAATATGAGCTGGCGTTCCGGATGCAGACGTCGGTCCCCGAGGTGATGGACATTGGCCGCGAGCCCCAATGGATGCTCGACGCCTACGGAGCCATGCCGGGCGCATCGAGCTTTGCCAACAACTGCTTGCTGGCCCGCCGCCTGGTCGAGCAGGGGGTCAGGTACGTCCAGCTCTTTGACTGGGGATGGGACTTCCACGGCACGAGCGCTGACCAGGATATTGTCGGTGGCCTCACGAATAAGTGTGCCACGATGGATCGGCCGGTTGCGGCCTTGATCAACGACCTGAAATCGCGTGGCCTGCTGGATGAGACGCTCATCGTCTGGGGCGGCGAGTTCGGCCGGACCCCGTTCCGCGAGGGACGCACCGCAACCAGCGCCCTCCTGGGTCGCGACCACTTCCCCGACTGCTTCACGATGATGATGGCCGGAGCCGGGGTCAAGCCGGGGTTCATGTACGGCGAATCGGACGAGCTTGGCTTCAGCGTGGCACGCGACAAGGTCCACATCCATGACCTCCAGGCGACGATCCTCCACTTGCTCGGTTTCGACCACGAACGCCTGACCTACCGCTTCCAGGGGCGTGACTATCGCCTGACCGACGTTCATGGGCATGTGGTCAAGGATCTCTTGTCCTAAGATTTTCTTCCTTGTGTGGGTTGTCGGATTTCAGCCCCGGCATCCGGCAATCGCCATGAGCCCCGTTGGGGCTAATTGGGTTCGGAGTCTCTCGGGAATCCCAAATACGATACGGCCGACCTGTTGAGGGATCATCTCATGTTCCAGGCTCGTAATGATCTGACTCGCCGGGAAGTGCTCGCCTCAACCCTCTCGGCCGGCCTGTTCGCGGCCGGCGCCCGATACGCTCGGGCCGCCGATCCTCCGGCCGACCAGGCCCTGATTGCGATTTCCCTCGACCTGGAAATGAGCCGAAACTTCCCCGCCTGGGAGGACACCCATTGGGACTTCGAAAAGGGGAACCTCGACCAGGACACGAAACGGTACGCTGTGGAGGCCGCGCGCCGGGTCAAGGCGAAGGGAGGGCGGATCCACTTTTTCGCCCTCGGACAGACGTTCGAGCAAGAGAATGTCGACTGGCTCCGCGAGATTATCGAGCAAGGGCATCCGGTCGGCAATCATACGTATGACCATGTCTATGTCAAGGCGACGAAGCCCGAGGACGTCCAGTTCCGCTTCAAACGCGCCCCCTGGCTGATCGAAGGGAAAACGCCGGCTGAGGCTGTCGCCGCCAACATTCGCATGGCAGGCGCGGCGATGAAGCATCGAGTCGGCATCGAGCCGGCCGGATTCCGTACTCCCGGCGGTTTTTTCAACGGGATCTCCGATCGACCCGACGTTCAGGAACTCCTCCTCAAGTTGGGTTACCACTGGGTCAGCAGCAAATATCCGGCGCACCCTGCAAGTCCCCCAGGCCAGGCCCCATCAGCGGAACTGATCCAGGGGGTGGTCGCGGCCCAGGCTCAGGCTCAGCCCTTCGTTTATCCGTCGGGGTTGATCGAAGTTCCCATGAGCCCGGTCAGCGATATCAATGCGTTTCGCACCGGCCGTTGGCCGCTCGAATCCTTCCTGGAAACGATCCGCTCGGGGGTCTCCTGGGCGATCGAGAATCGCGCTACGTTCGACTTTCTGGCCCACCCCTCGTGCCTGACCGTCGCCGACCCGAAGTTTCGCACGATCGACATGATCTGTGAGATGGTCGAGAAAGCAGGATCACGCGCGGCCCTGACCGACCTCGGGACGATCGCGCAACGCGCCAAGGCAAACACCGGCCGCTAGGCCTGTCACAACGCTTGCCATCTTCCTCGTGTTGGGGAAAGCGCTTCGAGGGATTTCAGCCTGCTCAACCCTTCTTGCCCCTTGGCAATCGACGTGGGCTCAGCCAAGATCGTCCCGTATTGGCTTCAATGCCTCCTGGGAGCTGCGGATATGAAACTTGCCGATGGGTCGATCGGTTCTCGATTCTCCATGATCCTCGCCGCTCTGATCGCCCTGGGAGCCGGCCGGCTCCGGGCCGAGGATGTCGGCACGGTGCTCAAATCCGACGAACAGCCCCGGACCATGCTCTACCGGGCCTTGCAGCATCAGGCCCACGAACTTCTCGAGGCCCGGCGAAAGCGGGTCGCCGCCTTGCAGACGCCCGAGGCGGTCCGGCAGCGGCAGACGGAAATCCGTGGCAAGTTCCTCGAAGCGCTGGGCGATCTGCCTGAGAAGACGCCGCTCAACGCCCGCGTTGTCGGCAATGACCCGCGCGATGGCTACCGCGTCGAGCGCCTGGTCTACGAGAGCCGCCCCGGCCATCACGTCACCGCACTGCTCTACTTGCCCGAGTCGGATTCACCCGTTCCGGGGGTCCTGGTCCCCTGTGGTCATAGCCAGAACGGCAAGGCGGGGGAAACCTATCAGCGGATTTGCATTTTGCTGGCGAAGAACGGCATGGCCGCGCTCTGCTACGACCCGATCGGCCAGGGGGAGCGGCTTCAAAGGCTCGACGACCAAGGGAAAGCTGCGATCGTGGGGAGTACCACCGAGCACACGATGGCCGGGATCGGCTCGTTGCTCGTCGGCCGCTCGCTGGCGTCCTACCGAATCTGGGATGGAATTCGGAGCCTCGACTACCTCGCCTCGCGCCCCGAGATCGACCCAAAGCGCCTTGGTTGTACGGGGAACTCGGGAGGGGGCACCTTGACGGCCTACCTGATGGCCCTCGACGACCGGATCGCTGTGGCCGCCCCCTCGTGCTACATCACCTCGCTCGACCGCCTCTTCTCCACGATCGGCCCGCAAGACGCCGAGCAGAACATCACCGGCCAGGTCGCCTTCGGCATGGACCATGGCGACTATGCGATCCTCCGCGCACCGAAGCCGACCCTCTTCTCGGTCGGCACGCGTGACTTCTTCGACATCCAGGGGAGTTGGGACACGTTCCGCGAGGTGAAGCTGGTCTACGGCCGGCTCGGCTTTGGCGAGCGGGTCGACCTGTTCGAGTCGGACGAGCCCCACGGCTTCACCAAGCCGAGGCGCGAGGCCGCGATGCGCTGGCTGAGGCGCTGGCTCCTCAAGATCGATGACGCTCCGGTCGAGCCTGACTTTCCGATCGCCACCGATCTGCAACTCCAATGCACCGAGACCGGGCAAGTCCTGAGCGCCTTCCACGGTAAGTCGGTCTTCGACCTCAACATCGAACGCGCCGATGAACTCACCCGTCGTCGCGAGGAATCACGATCGAAGAACGATCAGGTTGCACGGCTCGCTGAGGTGCGCCGGCTGATTGGTCTGCGCGAGACGATCTCGCCCGCCGATCGTGAAGCACGGGGGGAGATCAAGCGTCCCGGTTACACGATCCGCAAGTTTGTGTTCACGACTGAGCCTGGCATCAAGGTGCCCGCCCTGCTGCTCGTCCCTGAGAAGCAGGCCAAAGCAAGGCGCCTGACCTTCATCGTTGGGGACGACGATCGCGCGGTCCGGGAGCCCGGGCAACTCGGCGAGGCGATGGTCAAAGCGGGAAATTCTGTTCTGATCGCGGGGCTTCGAGGGATGGGTGAGACGTCCCCCGGCACAAAGTCGGGCCCCTTCGGCAGCGATTCGAAGGAGGCCTTTCTCGCGATCAATCTTGGCCGTCCTCTGCTCGGGCAGCGGGTGGGTGACGTGCTCTCCGTCGTTGGTGCCATCGCAGGTGACTATCAAGACGGGGTCGTCCTGATCGGCCAGGGGACGGCAGGTCCGATTGCACTGCACGCGGCGGTGCTCGAACCCAAGATCATTGGGCTCTCACTTGAGGGTCCAATTACATCCTGGTCCGATGTTGTCCGGACGCCGATCTCGCGGGGTCAACTCGCCAACGCCGTCCCGGGCGCCCTCGCCTCCTACGACCTGCCCGACCTGGCGGCTCTCGTCGCGCCTCGCGAACTCTCCATCAAGGCGTCGGTCGACCCGGCCGGACGCCCCTTGTCGCCGGAGAAGGTAGCCACGGCCTACCTGGCATGCACCAAGGCTTATCAGGCCCAGGGCGCGGAAGCGAAGTTGACGGTCCAGTCCGGCCCGCCGCTGCCGACAAGCGACCCGTTGGTGCGGGCCGTTGACCTGACCGTTGGCGAGACACAGGTGGTCATGCTCTCTGACGGCGAGGAGGCCATCGTCAAGCTGATCGATCTCAAGGAAGATCGCGACGTGATCCGGCAGGCCGTTCGGGGCGCCGAGGTCAAGATCGAGGTCAACGGCAAGCCGGTCACGCTGGCCACGGGCAACTACAACTTGCCGGTTCCCGTGGGCGGGGTGCAGGTGGATTGCCCGATCACGGGGGGATATCGCGGCAACAGCGGCGAAGACTCGTGGGCACTCGAGAAGGATGCCCGGATCCGGCTCTGGCCGGGAAAATCCCCTTGGATCGAGCCGACCGCTTTTACCTACCCGGTCCGCCAGCGCTGGTTCGCCACGTCCACGCAAATGGCCAACGAACCGGTCTATGTCGATGGCGGCGAGAAGCCCGACGTCAAGAAGATCTATTACCACAGCGGTCTGGACATTGGCGGCGCGGAGGGCCTTGTCGACGTCGTGGCGGCTACCGACGGCTTCGTCGCCAGCGCCGGGACCACGCTCACTCCGGGGTTCGATGACACCCCGGCCCGCCCACGCTATGACGTTGTCTATCTGGTCGATGACCGAGGGTGGTTCTACCGCTACAGTCATCTGCAATCGATCGATCCGGCGATCACCCCCGGGGCCTCGGTTCGCAAGGGCCAGAAGATCGGCGTCCTTGGCAAGGAAGGGGCGAGTGGCGGCTGGTCTCACCTCCACTTTGAGATCAAGAGCCGGCAGCCGTCGGGCCGTTGGGGGACCGAGGAAGGATACGCCTTCCTCTGGCAGGCCGCCCAGCGCGAGCAGAAGCCCGACCTCATCGCCGTGGCCCGCCCCCACCGGCTCGCCTGGACCGGAGAACCGGTCACGCTCGACGGCACCAAGTCGTGGAGCCGATCGGGTGATATCGCAAGTTATGAGTGGACGCTGAGCGACGGCAAGACCGAGGTTGGCACTCAAGTTAAGCACGTCTACGATCGGCCTGGCACCTACAATGAGATTCTCAAGGTCGCCGATCGTCAGGGGCGCGTCGACTACGACTTTGCCATTGTCCAGGTCCTTGACCCTTCGCAGCCGGATCAACTCCCGCCGACGATTCACGCCTCCTTCTCACCCACAACCGGGATCCAGCCGGGCGAAGCGGTCACGTTCAAAGTGCGGACTTTCCGGACGACCGACGGTGAGGAGACCTGGGATTTCGGCGACGGCACCCCAGTCGTCACGAGCCACTCCGACGGCACCGTCAAACCGCTTGCCAAAGACGGCTATGCCATTCTGACCCATCCGTTCGCCAAGCCAGGTCATTATCTCGTCCGGGTTGAACGGGCCAATCGCCAAGGTGCCAAGGCGGTGGCAAGACTGCACGTGGTCGTCGACGAAGCGAAAGCCAAGTGACGAGATCCGAAAGCAGAACCAACCCCTGGGACGCAAGCCGGACGCTCTTGTAAGCGGCGAAACGTTTGACTATTGTTGAACGAGGTCGGCCTGGTCGGTTTCGTGGAACCGATCAGGTCGATCGCCCGCCTCCCCTTTTTTTGCACCTTGGTTCGGCCCTTATGGTTGCAAACCTCCCACCGTAACGCGGCCCCTTGCCGCTGGAGTCCACGGTGATGACAACGCGTTGGCTCTTTCGAGCGAGTTGGCTTCTCCTGTTGACGCTGAATTTTTCCTTCAGTGTCCCTGCCGCCGAGCCCGAGCGTCGGCTGACGTATGAGCAGGATGTCCGACCGATTCTCAAGGCCCACTGCTTCCAGTGCCACGGCGAGGAAGAGAAGCCCAAGGGGAAGCTTGACCTTCGCCTGGTTCGTTTGATGAAGCAAGGGGGCGTTTCCGGCGAGGCGCTCGTCCCCAGCAACCATGAGGAGAGCTTTCTCTGGCAGCGGATCGCCGACGACGAGATGCCGCCGCTGGATAAAAAGCTTTCGGCCAAGGACAAAGAACTCATCGCCACCTGGATCGATCAGGGAGCCGTCACTGCACGGCCGGAACCGGCCAGCCTGGCCCCTGGTGTCGAGCCGACCGACGAGGAAAAGGCCTTCTGGTCGTTTCAGCCGATCCGCCGTTCGGATCCCCCGCGCGTCCAGGTTGAAAATGAAGCCCTCCTCCGTACACCAATCGATGCGTTTCTGCTGGAAAGGCTCGAAAAGGAAAACGTCCGCTTCGCGCCGGAGGCCGACAAGCGAACCTTGATCCGTCGCGTTACCTTTACCGTCACGGGGCTCCCTCCCACCCCGGCCGAAGTCGATCGATTCCTGGCCGATGAAGACGCCGATGCATACGAGCGACTGGTCGACCGACTTCTCGCCTCGCCCCGTTACGGCGAGCGCTGGGCCCGGCACTGGTTGGACGTGGCCGGGTATGCCGACAGTGATGGCTACTCCCCCACGGACCCGGAGCGGAAGTATGCCTATAAGTATCGTGACTACCTGGTCCGGTCCCTCAACCACGACCGGCCTTGGGACGAGTTGATCCGTGAGCAGTTGGCCGGGGACGAAATGCTCACGCCTCCCTATCAGGATCTCGCTCCCGAGGCACTCGACAAGCTGGTGGCGACCGGGTTCCTTCGTATGGCGCCCGATGGCAGTGGCGATCCGGAGGTCGAGCAGGCTTTGGCCCGCAACGACACGATCGCCGAGACGATCAAGATCGTCTCGACGTCGCTGCTCGGCCTGACGGTGGGCTGCGCCCAGTGCCACGCTCACCGCTATGACCCGATTCCGGCGGACGACTACTACCGGTTCCGAGCCCTCTTCGAGCCGGCCTACAACCCGCAGAGCTGGCGGTCGCCGCCGGCCCGCCTGGTCTCGCTCTGGACTGCGGGCGAACGCCGTCGCGCCGAGGGCGTCGATCATGAGGTCAAGGCGATCGAGGAGGAGCGTGCCAAGGCGGTCGAGGCCCTGGTCCGGAAGGTCTTCGAGCAAGAGCTGGCCGAGGCCCCGGAGGAGCTCCGTGGAAAACTGCGAATGGCCTGCGACACGCCCGAGGCGAAACGAAGTGCCGAGCAGAAGCAGTGGCTCAAAATGTATCCCCGTTTGGATGTCTCGCCTGGGAACGTCAGTCTCTATGACGCGGCAGCGTTCAACACGATCATCAACGACTTTGCGAGTCGGGTGGCGAAGGTACGCGAGAAGCGGCCCGCCGAAGACTTCGTCCACGCCCTCACGGAAGTGCCGGGACAGGTGCCCACGACGCATCTCTTCTACCGTGGCGACATCCAGCAGCCCCGCCAGGCCGTCGAACCGGGTGAGTTCAAGGTGCTGAGCACGGCTTCGGAACCCCCCGCCATTCCGATCGATGACCCGGCTCTCCCCACCACGGGCCGGCGGCTCGCCTATGCGCGGCACCTGACGAACGGGAAGCATCCGCTGGTCGCTCGGGTGCTCGTCAACCGGGTCTGGCTCCACCACTTCGGGCGCGGGATCGTCAACACGCCGGGCGACTTCGGCATGCTCGGCGACCGCCCCTCGCACCCTGCCTTGCTCGACTGGCTCGCTGATGAGTTTATGAGCAAAGGATGGTCACTTAAAACGTTGAACCGTTTGATCCTGACCTCGACGGCCTACCGCCAGTCGTCCCGGCGCGATCCGAAGCTTGAGGCCGTTGATCCCGACGACCGCCTGCTGGGCCGGATGCCGGTCCGTCGTCTCGAGGCCGAGGCGGTCCACGACGCCGTCCTGGCCGCGAGCGGCCGGCTCACGCCGACGATGTACGGTCCCCCCGTCCCGGTCTCCGTCGACGAGGCGGGGCAAGTCATCGTCGGCATCGACAACCGCGATGGAGCAGGGCGGCCCGTCCGTGAGCGAGCCTCACTCGGCAGCGCCGAGTGGCGGAGGAGCCTTTACATTCAGGTTCGCCGCAGCCTCCCGCTCGGCCTGTTGGAAACGTTCGATGCGCCGCCGATGACTCCCAACTGCGAACAGCGGACGAGTTCAACCGTCGCTCCACAATCACTTATGATGATGAACAGCGAGTTCATTGTTCAGCAGGCCGAAGCCTTCGCCATGCGGGTGGCCCACGAGGCGGGCGACGACCCGAGGGCGCGAATCCAGGTCGCATGGAGGCTTGCCCTGGCCCTCGAACCGCGCCCTGAAGAGGTCGAGTCGGCTGCGCATTTCCTGGCGAGCCAGCAAGAAGACTTTGCCGCCTCCGCCAAGGCAGGGAAAAAGGTGGATCCGGCTCACCAGGCTCTGGCCACCTTCTGCCAGGCCTTGTTCAGCTCAAACGCATTCCTGTACGTCGATTGACGCGGAAGGAGGAGTCATGTCGGACAACACATTCGCGGTCTCGTCGCGGCGACACTTCCTGGCCAGCCAGAGCATGGGGATCGGTTCGTTAGCGTTGACCTGGCTCTTGAACCAGGAGGGGGCCCTGGCGGCCCCGGCCAAGCCGAGTCTGGAGCGGCCAGTCTATGACCTGACTCCCAAGACTCCCCCCGCGCCACCGCGCGCCCGCGCCATGATCTCGCTGTTCATGCAAGGGGGACCGAGCCACCTGGACCTGTTCGACCCCAAGCCCGAGCTCACCAAGCGAAACGGCAACAGCTTCACCGGCGACATCAAGTACGACAACGCCGGGCAGGCGAGCGCGAAGCTCCTGGGGAGCCCCTGGAAGTTCCGTCGCCACGGGCAATGCGGGATGGAGCTCAGCGAGCTGCTCCCCGGCCTGGGGGAGGTCGCCGACGAGATTACCCTGGTTCGATCGATGCAGACTGGCGTGAACAATCATGGCCAATCGATCAATGCGCTGAATAACGGGCGGATCGCGACGGGTCGGCCGGTCCTGGGTTCCTGGCTCACGTATGCCTTGGGCACCGAGGGGCAGAACCTTCCAGCCTACTGCGTCCTGACCGATCCCGGCGGTCTCCCCGTCATCGGGGTCGATAACTGGACGGGGGGCTGGCTCCCTTCGCTCTATCAAGGGACCGTGATCCGTCCCACCGAGCCTCGGATCCCCAACCTGGACCCGCCCCCTCACCTCGTGGGGAAGGTTCAGCGCCGCTATCTGGACTACCTCGACCGGTTCAACCGGGACCATCTCGAGGCACGCCCTGGTGAGCAGGACCTGGCCGCACGGATCGCCAGCTACGAGCTGGCTGCGCGGATGCAGACGGCCGCCAAGGAAGCACTTGATATCTCCGGAGAGTCGGCCGCGACCCAGACGCTCTACGGCCTCGACGACCCTGAGTCCCGTGAGTTCGGGACCCGCTGCCTGATCGCCAGGCGCCTGGTCGAGCGTGGGGTTCGGTTCGTCCAGGTCTGCACGGGCAACCAGAATTGGGACCATCACGGCGGCATCCTCAAGCAACTGCCGGCGATGTGCCACAAGGTCGACCGGCCCTCGGCCGCCCTCGTTCGCGACCTTCAACAACGCGGGCTGCTTGACTCGACCGTGGTCTCGTGGGGTGGTGAGATGGGCCGTCTGCCTGTCGTCCAGAACGAGAAGAACGTCGGCCGCGACCACAACACATATGGTTTCAGCATGTGGCTGGCCGGCGGCGGATTCAAAGCGGGCCATGTTCACGGCTCGACCGACGAGCTTGGCCACAAGGCCGTCGACGACGTCGTGACCCACTCCGACTATCACGCTACGCTTCTGAGCCTGTTCGGCCTCGACCACAAAACGCTTGTCTTCAAACGCCCCAACGGCGATGGCTCCCTGGTTGACGGGCAGCCGGCACAGGTCGTTCAAGGACTGCTCGCTTGACACGGTCTTGACATGATCCTGCTTCGCGGATTCCAGCCCGGTAACCGCTGGAGCGCGGGCGAGTTACCTGTCACAATTCGCTTGAGTCGAAGATTACGGCGGGCAGGTTGGGTGCCCGTGTCTTCGAGGCGCTCGGCGGGGAAGCAAGCGATGATGGTCGTTTTACGAACCCGGCGCTGTGGCAATTGCGCTGGGGCTTCGCAATGCTGATCGGCTACGTGAGTGATGAACGCTACGTCGCTCTTCCCGACGTGCTCCTTGAGTTCGAGAACGAGTCGGGTTCGTTCGAGACCCGCTCACGCGCCTCCGGTTCGGTTCACATCGACCTCGAGCCTGGTTTGTACAAGGTCACGCTCGCCAAGCCGGGCTACGGCTCAAAGAGTGTGCAAGTCAAGGTGGGCGATGGCCCCCCTGTCCAGTTCCGGCTGTTGACTGACGGTCTGCTCGGCTATGCCTGGCCGAAATGGGTGCAGTCGGGCGAGAAGTCGGAGTTTCGCGTCCACTCGGTCGAGCCGTATAAACTCGGGCTTTGGCGGTATGGATTTGAGAAAGAGTTCATCCGCAACCTCGGCTGGTTCGACGAGCACGGCCCTCGCGCCACGATGCAGATCACGCCCGACGGCGACTTCAGCCGGACCGGGGCGGAGTGGAACAAGCAAGGGTATACCAGCCCGCATCACAAGCAGTACGTTGACGCCCCGGCGCGGTCCGGGCTCTACTATTTCCACGCCCACACGGCCCGGGGAGCCGAGTTCTCGTTCCCCTGGATCGTGGCGCCTGCGTCTCCGTCAGCCCCGGTGGCGGTGCTCGCCTCAAACATCTCCTGGAATGCTTATAACAGCTTCGGCGGGCGAAGCAACTACATCAACCCCGACCAGTTACCGCCCACTCCGATCGTCAATTCTCGACTGGAACTGAGGCGGTACACCGACCCCGAGAACGTCACCTACGCCACTGACAATTACGCCCCCCTCTCCTTCGAGCGACCCGAGGCGATCAACCATATCGCTGAGAATGAAAAAGTCACCGACCCGATCGAGGGCCGCGCGGCCTGCCACCTGGCCCCGGCCGAGTGGCGGCTCCTCGGCTGGCTCGAAAAGAATCGGTTCGCATACGACTACTATGCCGAGACCCAGCTTGATTCGGGAGTCCTCAACCTCGACGCCTACAAAGTCTTGATCATCAGCACGCATCCGGAATACTGGACGCGAAAGATGTACGACCGGGTCAAGGCCTGGGTCCATCAGCGCGGCGGGCGGTTGATGTACCTGGGGGGTAACGGCGTGAACTGCGAGGTCGACCTAGTCGAACCCTCGGCCGTGATTTATCAGAATGGCGATGCCCGTGAACTGATCCGCCTGGGACTCGAGAGCCGATTCCACATGCGGGGCGAGTCGGAGGCCAACCTGCTTGGGGTTGTCTACGACGAAAAAGGGATCATGACCTCCGCCCCGTTCCGGGTGTCGAACGCCGCGCATTGGGTCTATTCCGGCACGGGCCTGAAGGATGGCGACGAGTTCGGTCGGAACAGCTTGCACATGCGGTGTGCGGGGGGAGCCTCGGGGCATGAGACCGACAAGGTCTCGCCAAGCTCGCCCCAAGGGGTGGTCCGGCTTGCGAAAGGGCTCAACCCCGACGAGGGGGGGGCCGACCTTGCCTACTACGAGGCGGAAGGCGGCGGGGCTGTCTTCGCTGCCGGCTCGATCACCTGGACCAGCGCCGTTCTCGTCGACGATCACGTCTCCCGAATCACCTCGAACGTCCTCAACCGCTTTCTGGAGGCTTGAACCACGATCACCTCGCAATCCCCCTACGATCCGCCTGAACCGACCACGAGCCTGCTCTCCGAGCGCCCGACGAACGTCCGCTGGGGCGTACTCGCTATGCTCGCCGGGGCGGCGATCGTGTCGTACCTGACCCGCGCGAGCATCTCCACGGCGGCAACCACGATCCAGGCCGACCTTCACCTCGACGCCGTCCAGATGGGCTACGTCCTGGGCGGCTTCTTCATGGGCTACATCTGGCTGCAGATCCCTGGCGGTTGGTTGGGGGGGCGGATCGGGGCCCGGATCACGCTCACGGCGTTTGCGCTCCTCTGGTCGCTGATGACGTTGGCTTCGGCCTTGGCCCCGTCGTACGAGGTGCTCCGCTGGTCGCGGATCGCCATGGGAGCTGCCCAGGCGGGATTGTTCGCCGTGATCATCAAGGCCTTGGCCGATTGGTTTCCCGAATCGCGCCGGGGGACGGCCGGTGCGGTCATCACCGGTTCGATGTCGGTCGGCGCTGTTATCGCCAGCGGCCTGACTGTCCGACTCCTGGACCCACTCGGCTGGCGGGGAGCGTTCGAGGTCTACGCTCTCGTCGGCGTGGTCTGGGCGGTCGCCTTCGCCCTCTGGTTCCGCAATACGCCCGCCGATCACCCGGCCGTCAACCTGGCGGAACTCAAGCTGATTCGCGAGGCTGCTCCGCTCAGGCCTCGGCTCCAGGACCTGGAGCTCGATCCGCATTCGAAGGACTCGGATGCGGGGGAACTGACGTCGTTTGCTGCTGTGTTAATGAGCATGGCTTTGAGCGTCAGCATGTGGGCGCTCTGTATTCAGGCGTTCTTCAGGGCGTTCGGGTACGCCCTCTTCATCACCTGGTTCCCTTCCTACCTTGAGCAGGGATTCGGCGTCGCGACCTCGCGAGCCGGCGACCTGAGCATGCTCCCCCTGGCCGGCGTGGTGGTCGGAAGCTTCCTCGGCGGCCCACTCGTCGATGTCATCCTTGTCAGGACCGGGAGCCGTTGGCTGAGCCGGAGCGGCGTGGCCGCCTTCTCGCTCGGAACCTGCGCTCTCGCCACCCTGGCGGCCACGTTCGTCAACGAGCCGCTCGCCGCAGTCGCCATGCTCTCGCTGGGCGCCTTCCTCTCCGGCCTGGCCTCGCCGACCACCTGGGCCGCCACGATGGACATCAGCGGCCGGCACACTGCGCTTGGCTTTGCCATTATGAACATGTCGGGCAATATCGGAGCCATTGCCTGCCCGATCGCCGTCGGCTACCTGATCGCCCACATCCGGGCCACCAACGGCAACTGGGATTGGGTGCTCTACATGTTCGCGGCCATCTACCTGGCCGGCAGCCTCGCATGGCTGTTTCTCAACCCGAACCGATCGGCCGTGGAACGCAGAGTCAGAGCCTGATCCAAGACCGGCAACGAATTGTCCGATGGGCCGTGCGGGGGCACGGCCCACGGATCCAAAAGGTCAAGCAAACAAGGGCTTGACGGCCAAACCTTTGCCGTCCTCGGTTGCGTAGAACGGCCGTTTCTCGACGTCGAACGCCGTCTTGGGGGAGATGCCCATGGCCGTGAAGATGGTCGCGTGGAGGTCGGAGATCGAGACGGGGTCTTTGACCGTGATCAAAGGGCGCTCGGGGGCCGTCTCGCCGTGGAGGAACCCTTTCTTCATCCCGCCGCCGAACATGACGACCGACCCGGAGCCGGTGAAGTGCCGGTGCAGGCCGTAGTGCTTCATCTCCTTCATGACGTCGGACGCGGCCCGCGACTGGTCCTTCGCGGTGCTGCCGGGGACCCCTTCGACCATCATGTCGCGGCTGAACTCGCTGGCCAGCACGACCAGGGTCCGGTCGAGCAACCCGCGCTCTTCCAGGTCGAGGATCAACTGTGCGATCGGCCGGTCGATCGACTTCTTCATCTCCTCGGCGGTTGTGTGGCCGTTCTCGTGCGTATCCCAGCTCACGAAGGGCACATACTCGGTCGTCACCTCGATGTAGCGTGCCCCGGCCTCGGTCAGGCGGCGGGCGAGGAGGCAGCCTTGCCCGAACCGCCCTGTGTCGTATTTCTCGAAGCTCTCTTTCGGTTCCTTGGTCAGATCGAACGCATCTCGATGGGGCGAGTTCAAGAGCCGATGCGCGTTTTCGAAGGCGCGGATGATCGACTCCTGGTGGTAGTCGCTGGCCAACTCGCCGAGCGGACTCTCTGCGATCAGCTTCTTGAGGTGGCGCTCACGGTTTGTAAATCGGTCGCGGGACATCCCCTTGGGGGGCCGGACCGCTGCGACGGCGTCGAGCGGGTAGGGCAGGTTGAACGGCCCGTACTCGCTGCCCAGGAACCCTGCCGTCGTGAACGCCTTCAACTCCTCGGACTCGCCATGTCCTTCGAGCCGCTGCCCGATGTTGAGGAACGCCGGGATCGCCGGGTTCTTCGGGCCCAGGACCTTCGCCATCCAGGCGCCGATGTGAGGCGCGGCGACCGTCTGGGGGGGGACATAGCCCGTGTGCCAGTGGTACTGATGGCGCGAGTGGAGGATGTTGCCCAGGTCGGCGACGACGTGCCCTCGGATCAAGGAGGCCCGGTCCATGACCTTGGCGATCTCTTCGAGGCCCTGGGAAATCTTGATGTTGTCGACGGCCGTATCAATGCTCGGGAACGTGCAGAGGATTTTCTCGGATGGGACGCCGACCTCGAACGGGGTGTAGCGCTTGGGGTCGAACGTCTCGGGCGCGGCCATTCCGCCGGCCATCCAGAGCACGATACAGGTGTCGGCGGTCGGAGTCGGTTGCTTGATCGGCTCCTCGCCCTGGGCGAACCGGGGCTCGCCCATCGCCAGGGCCGCCATGGTGGCCGCGCTCATCCCTTGAAGAAATTCGCGACGGCTCGGGTGGCGATCGTCATCGAAACGGTGTCCCATGACAGTCCTCTCTTCCTTCAGCGAATCAACTGGAATTCGGGGAGCACGAACACCACCCACAACAGGTCGGCCAACCCCTCGGGCGTGGCGGGCGAACCGACCAGCTCGCGGGCTGACGTGAGCTCACCGTCACTCGGACGGCGGCTAAGGGACTGGATATAGATCGACTCGATCAATTGATCTGCGGTCGCCTTGGGCTCTGCCTTGAGGAGGTTGGCCGCGCCTTGGGCCACGAGATCGGTCAAGATCTGGCCGTTGGACAGGTCGAGGGCCTGCAAGGTCGTCAGCACGTCGCCCCGGGTCGTTACCACCTGTTCGCGGTTCGGTCGCCCGAGCGACCGCATCAGCAGGTCGGAATTGACCATGGAGGCTCGCACCTTGGGACGGGCGTGGGACTTGGCTGCCCGGGCCGCCGCTCCTTTGACCGGCGCATCCGGCTTGCTCGGTCCAGTGTCCGTGACCGCCCAGACGGCGTCGAGATACTGCTCGGCCGTCATCCGTTTGACCTCGGGGCCTCGGAAGACGTAGTCCTCCCCCAACGGCTCGCTCTTGAGCACGACCGGGCTCGACTGGTAGATCTGCGAGGTCACGATGTGCTCGATCAACGACTTGAGGTCGTATTTGTGGTCGACAAGGTAGCCGGCCAGGTAGTCGAGCAGGTCTTCACTCCAGGGCTCGTTGGCCATGACGTCGACCGGATGGACGATCCCGCGGCCCATCAGGCGCTGCCAGATCCGGTTGACGATCGTCCGTGAGAATCGGCCGTTGTCCTTGTCGGTCACGAGCCGGGCCAGTTGTGCCAGGCGTTCCGACTTCGACAACGAAGGATCGATCGAGCCGAGCTCGGGCCACATGAACTTGGGCGACGCCATCCGGCCGGTCGGCTTGTCGCACCGGTGAATCTCCAGCGGCTGCTCCGCGATGATGGCGGCCAGGCCGTAGGCGTCGTCGAGCTTCCAGCGATCGATGAAGCTATCGTGGCATGACGCGCACTTCATGTTGATGCCGAAGAAGACCTGCGACACGTTCTGCGAGAACTGGATCTCGGGCACCTGGCTGGCGTTGACCCGCCCGCGCCACTTGATGCCGTTGATGAACCCCTCCGACTCGGCCGTGGGGCTGATCAACTCGTAGACGAACCGGTCGAACGGCGTGTTCTCGATCAGCGACTGATAGAGCCAGCCGGTGATCTGCTTGCGACCGCCGTCGATGTAGCCGGTCCCTTTGTAGTCGTTGCGGAGCAGGTCGTTCCAGAAGGTCAGCCAGTGTTCGGCGTAAACCGTCTTGTCGTCGAGCAGATGGCGGGCCTGACGCGCGCGTTTGTCGCCGCTCGAATCCTTCTGGAAGGCTTCGAGGTCATTGGGAGTGGGCAAGATCCCGCTGAGGTCGAGGTCGATCCGTCGGAGAAACGTCGCGTCATCAATCGCAGGGGGGCGCGTGACCTTGTGCGCGGCGAGCTCGGCATCAACGATCCGATCGATCGGGTGGTCGCGACCGTCCTGGGTGGGGGGAAGCTCGACGTGCTTCAGCTTCAAGGGGGCGACGTAAGTTCCCTTCTTGAACGTGAACCCGTCTTCCCAATTCACCCCCTGATCGATCCAGCCTCGAAACAGGGCCACTTCCGCTGCCGTGAGCCGCTCTCCCTTGGGGGGCATCTGTTCTTCGGGATCGTGGCTCAAGATCCGAGCGATGAGGTCGCTCTCCGCGCTCTTGCCGGGGATGACGGCCTCCGACTTGAGCGTCGATTGGCGCGTGTCCAGCGAGAACGAACCCTTGTAGGTTCCATCGGTGTGGCACTTGGCGCACCGGTCCTTGATGAGCGGTACGATGTCGTGGGCGAAGTCCACCGATTTCGGATCGGCCGCAAACCCCGACGACACGATAAAACCGAGGCCGATCAGCCCGGCAGCGAACCGGAACGAGCGATTCTGTCTCATGGAGCGACCCTGACGATCGAATGGGGGAAGCCAAGGCCAGCCGGACTGACCTCGACTCATTATCGGGTATCACCGCCCCCGACGACAACAGGGAGCCAGGACGGAACTCTGGCTGTAGACGTTTTATTATGTAAGGATGTTTTTGACGACCTTCGCCGGTTCGACGCCCGTGAGGTGGACGTCAAGCCCTTGGTACTTGAACGAGAGCCGGCGGTGGTCGATCCCGCAGAGGTGGAGAAGGGTGGCGTGGAAGTCGCGCACGTGGACCACATCCTCGACTGCGCGGTAGCCGAGTTCGTCGCTGGCGCCGTGGGTGATCCCCCCTTGGATTCCCCCGCCGGCCATCCAGAGGGAGAAGCCGAGGATATGGTGGTCGCGGCCGGTCCCTTGCCCCATCGGGGTCCGCCCGAACTCGCCGCCCCAGATGATCAGCGTATCGTCGAGCAGGCCGCGCTGTTTGAGGTCTTTCACGAGTGCGGCGCTGGGGCGGTCGACGTCTTCGGCCGCCGAGCGCATCCCGGGTTCGATGTTGCCGTGATGGTCCCAGGCGCGGTGATAGAGCTGAATGAACCGCACCCCGCGCTCGGCGAGGCGGCGGGCGAGCAGGCAGTTCGAGGCGAAGCTGCCGTCGCCGGGCTGCTTCACGCCATAGAGGTCGAGCATGTGGGCCGGCTCACTGGCGAAGTCGGTAAGTTCCGGCACGGACGACTGCATCTTGAACGCCATTTCGTACTGGCTGATCCGGGTCTGGATCTCCGGGTCGAGGCGATCCTCGGCCAGCAGGCCGTTGAGCCGGTTGACCTCCTCGACCACCTGCCGCTGAGCGCTCTGGCAGACTCCGTCGGGATTGCCGATGTAGTGGACGGCGTCCCCCTTCGACTGGAAGAGGATCCCTTGAAACTTGCTCGGCAAAAAGCCGGCCGACCACTGCCGCGCGGAGACCGGCTGAAGCCCCATCTTGCCCGAGGAGGTGAGCACGATGAACCCGGGCAAGTCCTCCGCCTCCGACCCCAGGCCGTAGAGCAACCATGAGCCCATGCTCGGCCGCCCTTTGATGATCGATCCACTGTTCATGAATGCATGGGCGGGGTCGTGATTGATCTGCTCCGTCTGCATTGAGCGGACGATGCAGATGTCGTCGGCGACGCTGGCGATGTTCGGGAAGAGGTCCGAGATTTCCTGGCCCGATTGGCCATACTTGTGGAAGTCGACGAACGACCCCCGTGCCTTGAGCTCGGCATTCTGGAGCTGTGCGAGTTGCTGCCCCTTGGTAAACGACTCGGGGAACGGCTTGCCGTCAAGTCGCTTCAGCTCGGGCTTAAAGTCGAATGACTCGAACTGGGAAGGTCCCCCGGCCATACAGAGGTGAATCACCCGCTTGGCTTTCACCGGCAGGTGTGGGGGACGAACCACCCCTTGCCAGCGCCCGGCCTGCTTTGCCGCCGGGGCCGCTTGGAGGTGCGGGCCGAGCAAGCTCGAGAGTGCCAGTCCCCCCAGGCCATAGGCGGAGCGTCCAAGAAAGGTTCGCCGCGTCAGGTCTCGCTGATATGAGCTGAAGTCCTGAGTCATGGTCTTAGATACCTATCGCTTGACCGATTTCAGGGCCGATTTGCAAGGATGCGAAGCCGTTGGACATGGTCTTCCTTTGAATAACGCAGGCACCGGGTGCCACGGGTTGTACTCAACCCGTGAGCCAAAAACCAGGGCTTCTGCTCACGGGTTGAGTACAACCCGTGGCACCCATCAGCATAGAGTTGGTCATGGCAACCTATCGGAAAATCAAAGAAAAGCGTGGCCAACAGTTTAGATGGAGTGATATTTGGTTTTCTTGTTCCGGAAGAGTGACTGTCAAGCACTGCCGGCGGATTCCAAAGATCGTCTCTTAGTACCGCGTGATGGTCTCGTTGAGGTTGAGGACAACGCGGCAGACGCTGGTCCAGGCCGCAGCTTCCTGCTCGTTGAGGCCCGGTGGCACCGGGGCCATGCCGACGTGAAACAGTTTTTTTGCGTCGTCCGGCTGACTGGCGTAGAGACTGCGCTGCGAGTTCAGGAAGGCCAGGAGCGAGCGCGACTCCCTCGCGCGGGCCGGTCGCGCCAGGACTTTGCGGAAGAGCCGATCGATCCGCTGATCGTCCGAGTCGGCTTTGGCCGTCACGAGCGACGTGGCCAGAACGCGGGCCGCCTCCACGAACGTCGGGTCGTTGAGTAGCGTCAACGCCTGCTGTGGTGTGTTTGCGAGCGGGCGAGAGGCGGTGCATTCTTCACGTGAGGGGGCGTCGAAGTTGGCCAGCATCGGGTGCATGAAGGTGCGCTGCCAGTGGGTGTAGACTCCACGCCGGTATTGCCGGAGATCATCGTCGGCCTTGTACACCCGGTCGGGAAACTGCAAGTTGGCGTAGTACCCGTCGGGCTGATAAGGATGAGTGCTCGGACCGCCGATTTCGAGGTTGAGCAACCCGGCGACGGCCAGGGCGTTATCGCGGACGAACTCTGCCTCGAGCCGGCGTGGCGAGTGCCAGGCCAGAAGGCGGTTGTCCGGGTCGACCTCGGCCAGCTCGGGCCGAAGTCGTGAATCTTGGCGGTAGGTTGCCGACATCACCATCAGCTTCACGAGATGCTTGACGTCCCAACCGCTCTCGCGAAACTCGACGGCCAGCCAGTCGAGCAGTTCCGGATGGACGGGCCATTCTCCCTGGGCCCCCACGTCTTCCATGACGCTGCTGATGCCGGTGCCGAAGAATTGCTTCCAGAGCCGGTTGACGAAGACGCGGGCCGTCAGCGGATTTTCCGGAGCGGTCAGCCAGTGGGCCAGGTCGAGCCGCGTGAGCCGACGCCCCTCGGGGTTCCGAGGCTGTGGGAGGAACCCGGGGACACTAGGCACGACGATCGCGCCGGTCTCGTCTTGCCAGTTGCCGCGTCCCAGGACGCGCATCGGCCTTGGTTTTTGAGACTCGGTGATCATGCTGAAGGCACGACCGCCGTGGCACTCCGCAACGTCCCGCCTCAGTCCGTTGACCTCGGCCAGCGCCGCGGGGTCCCAACCGGTGCCGTCCAGGTAGGCGGTGTGCAAGAGGTGTGATTGCTCCGACGTCCGCGCCTCAGGCGCAGTGCGAAGGGAAGCTGCCAACAACGCACCGAGCTTTGTTTCCGTCGGGTCGTGATGTCCGAACGGCGAGACGGCGATCCGGATGCAACCCGCGCCGTCGCTCTTGACGCTCACGATCAACTCGTCCCCTTTGGCCAGACGCACCGGCCGGTCGAACTGCCAGACGGAGGTCTGCGGAGACTTGCGTTCTTGGGGTGAGGTCTTCCAGGCGGTCTTCACGCCGAGCAAGGGAGCGCCGTTGGAGTAACGCTCCTCTTTGTGGTCGGCGTCGGCAAAGGCGAACGTCAGCGCGGTCTCTTTTCCCGTCTTGGCCGATTTCAGCTTCGCCGTGAGCTGGATCGTCGTGCTCTCCGAGCTGCCTCGGACGATCGACCCGCCGTACCTCGCATGGGGGAGCGCCTCCAGCCGGATCGAGGCGATCCAACCGTGCGGCGGCTGCAATCGAAACGTGAAATCGTCTTTTTCTTTTTGCTTCGTTTTGGTTTTTGCGGGGTGGCTCAGCAGGAAGCTCCCGTCCGCTTGGGCCTTGGCCTCGTCACGGTCGTCCGAGATTGTCGGAGCAACCATCCAGCTTGTCGGCCACTTCTCGAGGAAGCGAAGGCTCGTTTTCTGCCAGGTCTCGAACGCCTTCCGTGGGCCGGCGGTCGACGCGAGCGTCTCGGTGGCCGTCGTCACCACGTGCTCGATCCTCTGCTCGAGCCGCTCACGCCGGCGCATTAGGTACGAGCTTTCCACCTCGATCTCAGGAGGGAACGGCGAGTCGTTGGTCCAACCTTTGAGCTCTGGGTTCGGGGTATACCCGTAGTCGGCATACACCCCCCATTGCTTCACGTCGGCGAAGAACGCGCCCAGGCTGTAGAAGTCTTTTGCCGTGAAGGGGTCGAACTTATGGTCGTGACACTCCGCGCAGCCCAGCGTTGAACCAAGCCAGGTAATCGCCACCGTGCGCACCCGATCGGCCGCGTACTTGGCCAGGTACTCATTGGGCTGAGCGCCCCCTTCGCGGGTCATCATGTTCAGGCGGTTGAAACCGGTGGCCACAAGCTGCTGGGGAGTCGGCCTGGGTAGCAGGTCGCCGGCCAGTTGCTCGACGGTGAACTGGTCGAACGGCATGTTGCGATTGAATGCATCGACCACATAGTCCCGGTAGGGAAAAATGCGTTGATTCTGATCGCCGTGGTAACCCACCGTGTCGGTAAACCGCACGAGGTCGAGCCAGGGGACAGCCATCCGCTCGCCGTAGTGCGGAGAGTCGAGCAGGCGATTGACCTGGCGTTCGTAGGCTTTGGGATCGGTGTCATCGACGAAGGCTTGAACCGCTTCGGGGGTGGGGGGCAGGCCGGTGAGGTCGAGGCTGAGGCGTCTCAGCAAGGTGCGCCGGTCGACCTCGAGGGAAGGAGCGATCCCCTTCGACTCGAGCGTGCCGAGGATGAACGCATCGATCGGGTCGCGGACCCAGCCCGCTTGCTTGACGGCCGGAACCTCGGGACGCTTGGGAAGGACATAAGCCCAATGCGGTTGATACTCGGCTCCGGCTTCCACCCAACGTCTGAGCAAGTCTTTCTGCGCGGGGGTGAGCGTCTTGTGCGACAGAGGCGGGGGCATCACCTCGTCGGTCGTGTCGCTGAAAATGCGGGCAATGAGCTCACTCTCTTCGGGCTTGCCCGGAACGATCGCCGCTTTCTCCAAGGCCGCCTCGCGGATGTCGAGGCGAAGGCCGGCCTTGCGATGGCTCTTGTCGGGTCCGTGGCATGCGAAGCAGTTCTCGGAGAGGATCGACCGGATGTCGCGATTGAATTCGATCGTCGACCGCGCCAGGTTCTCCCCGGGGGCGGCCCCGGTGCCGATGACGAGGGTCCAGAGGATTGCGGCGATCACGGCCGCCCGCCTGGTCTGATCCAAGTTCTCGGCTCCGATTCGACGGCTCATGAGCGGCCCTCGTGAATTCATTCTCAAGCGGAGAGACTGCTTCGGTTGATGACGTCGTCCGCCCCAAGAAGGTGCTTGACGGGGACGCCCTTGCCCTGGAACTGGTCGGCCAAGGCAGCCTCCGTCACCCCAAGGATTGGGCCGGATAGGGGCCGCCAAACAACGCGCTGGTCGCGCGTGGCCGATACCACTCAGAAGGCGTGAATCAAGGATCTTGATCCGATCCCATTCACCCCAATCGTAGCGAGATTATCGGCCCAACGCAACCGGATTCTGCAGAATGAACCACTGATTCTATAGAATCTGTAGGGGTCGACAAACGAATTCTCTCGTTAACAGAGTGGGCGGTGTCCACCCTGTTAACGAAGAATTCGGCAAGTGAAGTCGTAATCACTTTCGGAACATCGGATCGTTGGCTTCGCCTCGCGAGAGGAGATAGGCCAGCAGGTCGAGCACCTCGTTCTGGTTGAGTGGGTCGAGCAGTTTGTCGGGCATGAGTGACACTTTCGACGGGGCCTGCTCATCGACGTCGGTCTTGGGGATCTCGACGACTTTGGTGGGATCTTCGGGGTCGACGACGAGGGTGATCGCCTTGTCCGACTCGTTGACGACTCGGCCGGTGTGGACCTTGCCCGAGCTGGTTGCGATCACGGTGGCGCGGTATTGATCGGAGACCACCTTGCTCGGCTCGACGATGGCCTCGGTCAAATCCTTGAGGCTGAACCGCCCGGCGGCCTGGGTCAGGTCGGGGCCGGTGGCTCCCCCTTCGCCGCCGAAGCGGTGGCAGACGACGCAGCGAGCGGCGGAGAACATCTTCTGCCCTTGGGCGAAGTTGCGGCCGGAGAGCCGTTCCGGACTCAAGCTGAGTACTGCTTGAAGGTCCCAGTGCTGTCCGGGGCCCTTGGGTTTGGGGAGGTCCTTGATCTGGAACGGCTTGCGGGCCCCTGCGGCTTCCACGGCCAGGCGCTCGGCCTCGGACGCGTTCTCGAACGCGTCTTTGTCGATATTGTTGATGAATCCCAGGTAGCTCGCTCCTCCGCTCCACTTCCTCGCTGTCTCGAGCCATTGGAAGTAGAACTTCCGCTCGTCGAGCGTCCACCCTTCACGCAGGTTTCGGAGCGCAAACGCATAGTGAATTTTTTGCGCATCGGGCCGATTGGCCTGCATTCGCGCGATCGTTCCGCCGTAGCCGGGGTTGCGTGAGAGCAGGTCGGCGGACTCCGTCGTCTCCGCCCCCCGTTCTTGCTTCATCAGGGCGATCAACTTGGCGGCGATGGTGGGTGACTTGAGGTAGACGAGCATGTCGGCCAGCGCGCGGTTGAGCCGTTCGGACTTGGCCGGGAAGTCGCGGTCGAATTGCTTCGCCAATCGGGACGCCAGTTCGGGATCGGGGGCCCCCATCCTGAGGAAGACGAGGGACCAGGTCCGCAGCAGGTCGAGCTGCTTCGCCTCGTCCAGCGCGGTGAAATCGAGGCGGTTGAGTGCCTTGATCATGTCGGGCTGGAGCGACTTGTTCCCCGTGCGAGCCAGCCCGACGAGGCCTGTCATCAGGGCTTCGGGCGACGGCTCGGCAAGGACCTGCTTTTCCCAGAGGGCCACGTCTTGATGTTCCAGCGCGATCCGCGCGGCGAAGCGGATAAAGCGATCGGCATGTCCGAGATAGGGCAGGGCGAACGCCACGGCTTTCGCGGGATCGGCCGCGCGGTGATGGTACTGCTCGAGGCTCCGTCGCAGGGCCCGAAGTTCCGCGAAGCGAGGGTCGGTCGCGTCGGCCCGATCGGTCGGCTCATTGCCGACGTACGTGACGCGGAAGAGTTCCGAGTGGGTTCCGCGCCCTCCGATCGTGAAGTAAAAGGCGCCGTCGGATCCGATCGTGGCATCGGTCAGCGGCAGCGGGGTGCGTGAGACGAACTCCTCCGACTTAGCCTGGTAGCTCGCTCCGTCCGGCTCGAGGTGAAGGGCGCGGATCGTTCCGAAGGTCCAGTCGAGGATGTAGAGCGCCTTCTGATACTTGGCCGGGAACTTGGTTCCGTAGCCGAATGTGACGCCGACCGGCGAGCCGGGGCCGATGTTGAGCATGGGGGGGAGGCTGTCGAGGTAGCTCGTCGGCCACTTGCCCGTGCCGCTTCGCCAGCCGAACTCGCTGCCGTCGGTTGCGTGGACCACCCGGGTCGGGCGATACCAAGGCATACCGATGTCCCACTCCATGTCCGAGTCGTAGGCGAAGAGTTCGCCCTCATTGTTCAGGTCGAAGTCATAGGCGTTGCGGTAGCCGCTGCTGATGATCTCGAAGCTCTTGCCGTCGGGGTCGGTCTTGGCGATATAGCCCCCAGGCGCGAGGATCCCTCGTGCGTGGCCGTTGGCGTCCCACTGGCGGGGGAGCAAGTGGTCCTCGCTCCAGTCGTGAGGCACTCCTCCTTCGTGGACAATCGCGGGGAGCTTGGTGTGATTGCCGCAGACGACCAAGATCGACTTGCCGTCGTGCGAGAGCCGCAAGCCGTGCGGCCCGTGTTCCCCCGCACCCGGGAGGTCGGCCAGCTTGACGACCTCATCGAACTGGTCGTCGCCGTCGGTGTCTCGTGCGCGATAGAGGCCGCTCCCCGGCCCGCCGTTGACCGACAGATAGAGGCTGTCGAACGCGTAGAGCAAGCCGTGAGCCCCGGTGATCTTGACGTCGAGCCGCTCCACCTTGGTGGGCTGGTCGCTGCCGAGGGGAGCCGGGGTGATCCGGCAAAGGCCTTTGTCCCCCTGGTCGCTGGCGATGAGCCGCCCCTTGTTGTCGACCGTGATCGAGACCCAGGAGCCGAGGGTTTCGCGCGGGACAGTGAAGATGCGCTCGACCTGGAACCCTGGAAGCAGCTCAAACACGTCGCGGGTCGTCGATGCGAGGCCGGTCGGCTTGGAAAAGACGTCATTCCAAGGGGCCACTCCCATCGTGCCGAAGGTTTGGACCGCAGCCCCTGTCTTGGCGCTGCGGCGGTCGGCCGCGGTCCAACTCGCGTCGGAGACGACGTAGCGTGTGCTTCCGTCGGGCATGGTCATGACCAGCTTCAAGGCAAACCCGGCCGACCCGCCCTCATTGTCGACCTGGGCGACGAGCTCGTTCAGGCCCGGGCGCAGCAGGTCGCGAACGTCGAGTTCGACCGGCGCCTCCCACTCCTGGCTCTGGGCGAGTCTTTTTCCATTGAGGAAGAGAGCCATGCGGTTGTCGCAGGTCGCCTTGAGCCAGGCGGCCTTGGCGTCGCCTGAGAACTCCTTCCGCAGGAAGTAGCGTGTGTCTAGCTTCGCCCCCCAGATCCAGGTCGGCGCCGGGCCTTGAGCCAGTTTGCCCGGCTCCGGGTTCAGCTTGGCCGGTTCCTTGGCCTGACCTCGCAACTGAGACGGAGCGACCTCGGGCTTCTGGGTGAACACGCGGTCCGAGTCGTCGGCCGCCAGGCTCGGGACGGCTTGAACGGCAAAGCCGACCACCATCATGAACACCAGGGCCGGCCCGCCCCGTGAGCGTCGCTGTTGGAAGAAAGGCACTCGATCTCTCCGTTGGATCCTAAAGTGTTGAGGAACGCGAACATGTCAATGTCATGCTGGTAAATTCTGGTGCAGATGATTTCCCGGGCGTTGTCCAGGGGGGCCTTTGGAACGCCTCGTTGGGTCTGCACCGGAGCGGGTTCCTTTGTTCTTTCACAAGGTGGACGATCCGAACAAGAAACGCCGTGCTGTTGAAAGAATGCGTGAATGCTCACTTCGGTGCGGGCCCGTCTCCTTGGAGGTAGCTGAACAGGTCGCGGATCTGGCTCGGGCTGAGTTCTTTGTAGAGGGATTCGGGCATCAACGAGGCTGTCGACTCCTTCAAGGCCTCGACTTCGTCACGAGGGATCCGCGTTGGCTCTCCCTTGGCATCGCGGAGGGTGATCGCGTCGGGCGTTTGCTCGACGATCAGGCCCGTCAAGACACGGCCGTCGCGGGTCTGGGCGATGTATGACTGGTACTCCTTGCGGACGACCCCGCTGGGATCGACGAGGCTGACGAGGAGAAAATCCCGATCGCGGCGGTTCGCGAAGGTCAGGTCGGGGCCGATCGCGGTCCCTTGGTCGAACAGACGATGGCAGGAGGCGCAGCGCTCTTTGAACAACTGAGTGCCTCGCTTGGGATCGCCGACCGCCGCACGAAGGTCGTTATTCAGCCGGCGGACCTCGGCCAGCTTCTCGCCCGGGGTCGCCCCTTTGACCGACCCCCAATGCTTGCGGACCAGGTCGTCGAGACCCGGATCCTGGAGCAGGGCCACGCGGCCAATCTGCTCGATCGTAACCTCTTTGGCGGAGAGCTGGCCATGGTCGATTGCCGCCAAGTAGGCCCGCGCCCACGAGGGCCGGCCCAGCAAGAGTTCGCGAGTCCGTGACCGCCAATCGTCATTCTGCCGGGGATAGGCGTCGATTAGCGCTTTGGCAATCGACTCGTCCTCGAACCGGCCGAGGGCCTTCAACGCGGCGACTCGGACGGGTGGGGAATTGTCCTCGGTCGCCAGGCCCAGGAGCAGGCCGGTCGACGTCCGATCGCCGGTCTCGCCGAGTACGTCGATCAGGAGGACTCGTGTCGCGTCGGCCCCTTGGCGGTCGGCGACGATTGCCCGGACCCGGTCCACCGCCGTTCGGCTGCCCAGGCGAAAGGCGAGACGATTCAAGGGCACGTCGGCCGGGTTGGCGTCGGCCAGGGCAATGGCGGTGGCGATGAGGATGGGTGCGATCGCCTTGGCCGGCCGCCCGCGTGTCGATTCCTCCAGGTCGGCCGCGAGCGCTCGCCTCGCTTCTTCCGACGGTGCGGCGTTGAGCAGCTTGACACAGGCGACGTCGCAGGCCGCGTTCCCCTCGGAGGCGAGTCGCCGGATCAGCCTGCCTTCGATCTGGGTTCGGATCAGTGCGGAGCGCCAGGCTTCGGGAGTCGAGAACCGGGCTACCATCGAGTCGACGGCGGTAATGGCGTGGCGTTCAACGGCCCACCAGAGCAGGAGCGGCACATAAGGATCGTCCCGATCCTGGTCCAGGTCGCGGAGGAGGAGCCGCTCGGCGACGTCGAGCCCGGCCGATGCGGGCAGGCGCTGGGCTGTGCAGGCCAACTGCGCGCGAACCAGGACGCTCGGCTCATTGGCGGCGAGTGCGACCAATTTCGCGGTCAAGTTCGGGGCGACTTGCGGCTCATCGCCGAGCAGGCGAACCATCCAGGTGCGGATCTCCGCGTCAGGATGTTCGAGGAGTCGCTCGGCAAGCCCCGGTTCGATCGCCTGGCAGCCGTGGAGGATCCAGAGTGCCTCGAGGGCGACGGACCCACGGCCCGTGCCCGCTTCGTCACGGAGCGGGTCGAGTCCATCCTTCGTTTGCCGCTCGCTCAGCAGTCGACGCGCTCGGCGACGATACCAGATGTTGGGATCACTCCGGAGGGCGATCAGGTCCGCGTTCGTCCGCGCGGCGAGGTCGGGGACCTTGGCGGGCTTCGCCTCTGGGGGGGCGATCCGATAGATTCGGCCGTTGGATCGGTCCCAGTCGGCGTCGGGGTCGGGATGCGCAGTCCGCTTGTCGTGCCAATCGGCAACGTAGAGGGCGCCGTCGGGGCCGAGGGTCAGGTCGCTGGGCGCGAACCAGGTGTCGTTGGCCCGCAACACGTCTCCCCCCTGGCGGCCACGGAACGTCGATCCTTGCGGCCTGATCTCGCTCCAGTGAATCGAATGGTCGAGCAAGTCGTTGGAGATGTACCGGCCGCGCCACTCGGCCGGAAACGTGTTCGCCTCATAGAAGAGGCCCCCATTGGAAACGTGGCCCCCTTGGATCCCCTGGTGAGGGACGTGATCGAAGTAACCGTAGGTATAGGGATTGTGGAGCGGGCCATGCTTGCCGAAGAGCTTCCAGTAATACCCCCCTTGCACGCCGTGGAGCGTGATAAAGCCGCCGTAGTTCGTACTTGTGAACAGGTTGCCGTTGCGGTCGAAGTCGAGGCCCCACATATTGCCTCCGCCTTCGCAGAAGAGCTCGAAACGGCGCGAGGGGGGATGGTAGCGCCAGACCCCTTGCTGAAACTCGATCCCCCGGATCTTGGCCGTAACCGTGCTCCCCTGGCAGCCGTAGAGCCAGCCGTCAGGACCCCAGGTCAAGGAGTTCGCCACCGAGTGGGCGTCCTCCATCCCGAAGCCGGTGAGGAGGACTTCGGGATCGCCGTCGGGCTGGTCGTTGCGATCGCGGTCGGGATAGAAGAGGAGGTAAGGGGATTGAAGGACGAAGACTCCTCCATGACCGAACGCAAGGCCGCTGGCCAGGTTCAAACCAGAGACGAAGTCATGGGAGCGGTCGGCCTGGCCGTCGCCGTCCGAGTCTTCGAGGATTGTGATCCGATCGCTCCCTTTGGGGCCTTGCGGCGGCGGCTCGGGAATCTTGTCGTAAGCGGTCCGCGAGTAGCGATCGACGCTGACTCGCTTCAGGCCGGCCGGGTTGGGGTACTGCATGTACTGGATGACCCAGAGCCGACCCCGATCGTCGAACTCGATGGCCACCGGCTGCTGGACGAGCGGCTCGGCCGCGAAGAGCCGGACGGCAAGGCCGTCGGCGACTGTCATCTTGCCGGCCGCCTCGGCCGGGGGAAACCCTTGCGCATGTGCGCGGGGGGCGATCCAGACGGAACAACCAAGGAAGAAAACCGCATACAATCCGGCGTTTTTCATGGGGATCTCGCCGTGGTGTGTGGCGTCGAGGTGTTGCCTCTCGGGCCGGCTCGACGATCTCGGCTGGCGGTGGTCGATCGGGACTCGACTCGGGGAGAGCCGGTGTTGCCCCGTTCACGCAACTGAAGCTACTCGGTGTGCGGCTGGTTGTCACCTGGGCACTGTGGAGGGCCAAGAGACACAGAGGTGGGATCCTCGTCCAGATGGCCAGTCTCTTGTGGCAAGGCGGGCTTGCCACAATAATCGGTCCGATCCGACCGGGAAAACCCATGCCCCAAGCAGTGCGGCAGTGCCTGCGCTCCCTCCCCTTTCGAATCGGAGGAATTCGCTCATGACCCGATCTGAGCTGACACGTCGTGGTTTCCTGGGAGCGGCGACCGGGAGTCTGGCTTTCTCCTACCGCCAGGCGAAGGCCGATGCGGACGACCGTCCCGCCGTGGTCGATCCCCGCGCGACCGACGGCGATGACGTGCGCGAGCCGGCATGGGACGAGCGCTTGACCGTCACCGTCGGCCACGACGGCAAGGAGACGGACCTGGTCGGTCGGGACGACAAGGTGATCCAGGCCGCCCTCGGCTACGTTGCCCGACTCGGGGGCGGAACGGTGCGGCTCCTGCCGGGGACATACACCCTGCGTGCTCCGGTCGTCTTGCCGTCTCGCGTCAAGCTCGTCGGCTCGGGACTCGAGACGATCCTTACGAAGATCCCGTCGCGGACCGTACCTCTGGCGGACGACTCCGATTGGTACGACCGAGAGATCACGCTTGAGGACGCTCGGGGTTTCCAGGTCGGCGATGGCGTCGTGCTCCGCGCCAAGAACGCGCACAACGGAGGCGAGATCGTCCTCAAGCGAACGCTCGTTGCGCGTTCGGGCAACCGGTTCCGCCTCGACTCCGGCCTTCGCGAGAATTTGTGGCTCTCCGGGAAGCCAACCTGCTCGGCGCTGTTCCCCCTCTTGACCGCCGAGCGCACCAGCGATGTCGTGATCGAGGACCTGGCACTCGACGGCGACAAGGCGAACAACGAGAACTTCAACGGCAATTACGCCGGCTGCATTTTCCTCCAGGACTGCAACACGTTCACGTTTCGCGGTGTGACCGCACGCAACTACAACGGCGACGGGATCAGCTTCCAGATCAGCCACGACGTGGTCGTCGAGCGTTGCCACTCGCACGACAACGCCGACCTTGGCATTCACCCCGGCTCGGGCTCGCAACGTCCGCTCATCCGAGCGAACCGGCTCGAACGGAACGCGATCGGCCTGTTCTGGTGCTGGGGCGTGAAGTACGGCCTGGCCGAGAAGAATCGGATCTCGGGCAGCCGGGACTACGGCGTCTCGATCGGCCATAACGACACGGACAACCTGATCCGCGATAACGACATCCAAGGGAGTGGAAAGGTCGGCATCCTCTTCCGTGATGAGTCGCGAGGCAAGGATTTCTGGCCGAACCGCAACCGGGTCGAGGCCAACCGGGTGACCGATAACGGGCCCGAAGACGGGGTTGCCATCGATGTCCAAGGCAAGACCAAGGACCTCAAAATTGCGAGGAATCTCGTCCGCGAAACCCGGGGAGCCAAAGGTCGCACCGGCCTGCGGGTTGGGGCCGAGGCCGGCGCGATCGAGCTGACGGATAATCGCTTCGAAGGGTTCTCCAAAGAGATCGACGACCTTCGCTCTGATCGCTGAGGCTGTTGCAAATAAAGGGACATGAATGAATTTTGAAGTCATGGCGATTGTGGTCGCGTTGGTCCTCCTGATGGCGCTGGCTTATCGGGGGTTGCCGGTCATCATCTTCGCTCCGACCTGTGCGTTGCTGGCGGCCGGATTATCGAGTAAGGGGCTGTTGCCGAGCTATACCGAGACGTTCATGACGGCCGCGTCGGGTTACATCCGCTCGTTCTTCCCCCTTTTCTTGATGGGGGCGGTCTTTGGCAAACTGATGGAGACGAACGGGTCGGCTGCGGCCATCGCCGGCTCGATCGCCGGGTTGCTAGGGGCGAGGCGGGCGATCTTGGCGGTCGTGCTTGCCTGTGCGGTGCTGACCTACGGCGGGGTCTCTCTCTTCGTGGTGGCGTTTGCCGTTTATCCGTTTGCCTCGGCCTTGTTCCGGGAGGCGGATATTCCCAAACGGCTGATCCCAGGGGCCATTGCCTTGGGCGCGTTCACCCTCACGATGGATGCGCTGCCAGGTTCGCCCCAGATTCAGAACCTGATTCCCACCCGTTTTTTTGGAACGGATGCCTACGCTGCGCCCGTGGTCGGAATCGTCGGAGGCTTGATGGTGCTCTTGGGCGGCCTCTTCTGGCTCGACCGGCGCCGGGCTCAGGCGGCTGCTGCGGGCGAGGGGTATGGGACGGGGCATCGGAACGAACCCGAGCCCGGCTCGAGCGAGGGTCGACCTCCTCTGTTCGTGGCCTTGATCCCCCTGGGGTTGGTTCTGGGGGGGAATTTCGTGCTGAGCCGGACGGAGTGGTCGGTCTCGACCTGGTATCCGGATCCGCTGCTTCATCGCGACTTTCCCACGGTCAACGTCGCCGCCTCGGCACCGACCTGGGCCTTGATCGTGGCCTTGGCGCTTGGGATTACCGCTGCCCTGGCGATTAACCCCAGACGCTGGAAGGACCGGTTTTCGGGAGCCCTCACCGCTGCCACGTCGGGGGCCCTGCTCGCGATCTTCAACACGGCGTCGGAGGTTGGATTCGGCCATGTGGTCAAGACCTTGCCCGGCTTCTTCGTGATCCGGGACAGCGTCTTTCTGGTGAGCCGCCACGTCCTCGTGGCCGAGGCGACGGCCGTCAACGTGCTGGCCGGGATCACCGGATCGGCCTCGGGGGGGCTGTCGATCGCCCTGGAGGTGATGGGGGCACGCTACCTGGAACTGGCCCGAGCCCAGGGGATCAGCTCCGAGTTGCTCCACCGGATCGCGTCGATGGCTTCCGGCGGCATGGACACCCTGCCGCACAACGGCGCGGTCATCACGCTGCTGGCGATCACCGGCCTGACTCACCGCCAATCTTATCCCGATATCTTCGCGATCACTGTCCTCAAGACCGTGACCGTCTTTGCAATGGCATTCGGGGTCTCGGCATTTCACGGGACCTGATTTTCAACGGGTTGGCCATCGAGTTGAATCTCAAACAGCCCACTCCTCATGCTTGCCGGGAAGACGGTCGACGCCGGTGGAGGTGGGATGTATAATATAAATTCAACGCAAGCAGCTTGCCGACACCTCCCTGATGTTGCGCTCAAGGTAGCCTGTGGCCAGACCCCTCGGGCTTTCAGCAACGTAAAAAAAGGGAGGCCTGCCTCTTCCTCCACAACCTCGACGGACGCGTCAGCCCTATTCATTCGTAAGACAAGACGATGGGACAGGCCATGCGAACCATGCTGATGACGACCCCTGCCGGTCTGCTTGCGACGGGGTGGCTTGCCATCGCCGCCTCGGTTGCGCAAGGGGGGGAGGGGGATCTGCGGTTCAACCGCGACGTCCGGCCGGTCCTCGCCGAAACCTGCTTCCGCTGCCACGGGCCGGGGGTCAAAAAAGCAGGCCTGCGCCTCGATCAGCGCGAGGCGGCCCTCAAGCCGGCCGAGAGTGGTGAGGTCCCGATCGTCCCGGGCAAGACGGACGAGAGCGAGATCATTCGCCGGATCTTCTCCGAAGACGAGAGTGAGGTCATGCCTCCTCCGAGCGCGAAGAAGCCGTTGACGCTCGAGCAGAAGAATCTGCTGAAGCAGTGGGTGGAACGCGGAGCACCGTACGAGGCCCACTGGTCGTACACCGCCCCTGTCAAGGACCAGGTTCCCCGCCTGGACAAGTCGGCCGGTGCCGGCAACCCGATCGACGCGTTCATTGCCGACCGGCTCCAGCGCGATGGGCTGACGATGTCGCCCGAAGCGGATAAGGAGACCCTGATTCGCCGCGTCTCCTTTGCGCTGACAGGCTTGCCGCCGACGCCCCGCGAGGTGGACGCGTTTCTGGGTGATTTGTCGGTAAAGGCTTATGGGAATATGGTCGAACGCTATTTGTTCTCGCCGCGCTACGGCGAGGAGATGGCTCGCCACTGGCTCGACGTCGCCCGCTATGCCGATACCCACGGCCTGCACCTCGATAACGAGCGGCAGATGTGGCACTACCGCGACTGGGTGGTCAAGTCGTTCAACGACAACCAGCCGTTCGACCGATTCACGATCGAGCAACTTGCCGGGGATCAGCTCCCTGAGCCGACCCCCGACCAACTGGTCGCGACCGGCTTCAATCGGTGCGGGGTGACGACCAGCGAAGGAGGCTCGATTGACGCCGAGTGGTACTTCCGCAACGCCGTGGAACGAGCCAGCACGATGGCCGAGACATGGATGGGAATGACGGCCGGCTGCGCTGTCTGCCATGACCACAAGTTCGACCCGCTCTCGGCGAAGGAGTTTTACTCGCTCTACGCCTTCTTCTACTCGGCGGCCGGCCCTGCCATGGACGGGAACGCCCTGTTGCACGAGCCGACTCTGAAGATGCCTACCTCCAAGCAAAAGGGGACGCTCGCGGATCTCGACGTACGAATCGCCGAGGTTCGCAAGGAATTGGATCAGGCTCGCCAGGCGCTAGCGTATCGCGACCCCGCCGATGCCGCCAAGCCGGGCGAAGCGGACCAGGCTGCCGCGAAGCCTTCGGCGGCGGGCGTCGACCCCCGGGCGAACGATCCGAACCAGTCGTTTCGCGCCTGGTCGAAACCAGGGGGGATGACCGAGGCGAAGACCGCGTCCGCCGAGATCCAGGCGCTGCTCAAGAAGGCTCAGGCCGGCCCGTTGCCTGCGGCGGAAGAGTCGTCGCTTCGCGCCTACTACCTTGAGAATGTCTGCGAAGCGACCAAGGGGCCGTTCAAGCCGCTGCTCGAGAAGGTTGCCGCCCTGACAAAGGAGCGGGCCGAGCTGGATGCCCAGATTGTATCGACCTACATTTTTAAAGATTTGGATAAGCCGCGCGATGCGTTTGTCATGCTCCGCGGTCAGTACGATAGTCCAGGGAGTAAGGTTGAGCCCGGCACGCCCGCGGTCTTGCCCCCGCTTCAGCGAGGCGGTTCCGGCAACCGCGCGACCCGCCTCGATCTTGCGAACTGGCTGGTGGCGCCGGAGCACCCGCTGACCGCGCGGGTGACGGTGAATCGGCTCTGGCAGCAGGTCTTCGGCACGGGGTTGGTCAAAACCGCCTTCGACTTCGGCACGCAAGGGGAACCGCCGAGCCACCCCGAGCTGCTCGATTGGCTCGCCGTCTCGTTCCGGGAGAGCGGCTGGGACGTCAAGGCTCTGGTCCGGCTGATGGTCAGCTCGGCGACCTTTCGCCAGTCGTCCTTGATCACGCCCGACCTTCAGAAGCGCGACCCGGAGAACCGGCTCTACGCTCGCGGCCCTCGATTCCGACTCGACGCCGAGCAGATTCGCGACAATGCGCTCTTCGTGGCCGGCCTGGTCAACCTCGAGATGGGGGGCAAGGGGGTGAAGCCCTATCAGCCGCCCAATATCTGGGAGCCGGTTGCCTTCACCGGTTCGAACACACGGTCGTATCAGCCGGACTCGGGCGCTGCGGTCTATCGCCGGAGCCTTTATACGTTCATGAAGCGGACCGCGCCGCCGCCGTTTCTGACGAACTTCGATGCACCGAACCGCGAGGCGTTCTGCACCCGCCGTGAACGGAGCAACACGCCCCTCCAGGCTCTGCAACTGATGAACGACGTGCAGCACTTCGAGGCGGCCCGCGCTCTTGCCGAACAGATGATGAGCGACGGCGGAGCGACGCCCGCCGAACGCATCACCCACGGCTTCCGCGTGGTGCTGGCTCGCAGGCCGGAGGCGGACGAGCTCGCCATCCTGCAAGATCAACTCAGCAAGCACCTGGCCCGGTTCGTGCGCGATCCCGCAGCCGCAAAGCAGGCCGTTCGCGTTGGCAATACGCTGCCGAGAGCGACCCTGCCCGAGATCGAGCTGGCTGCCTACGCGCTGGTGGCCAACACGCTCTTGAACCTGGATGAGACGGTCACCAGGAACTGATCGGGCTTTCAGGTCGACGCCGTCCCGAGATCATCGCCCGTACGACTCATACTTCCCTCCGAGGTCCAGGCGCATGAACCCGCTCTTCGAATACCAGCAGCAACAGAACCGCCGTCAGTTCTTCGGCGACGTGGGGCTTCGTGCCGGTGGTATCGCCCTGGGAATGCTCCTCGGTGAGACGGCCGCCCGAGCCGCCACGCCGGACCGGATTCAGCCTGCGCGGGCCGACCTGCCTCACTTCCCGCCCAAGGCCAAGTCGCTCATTTATCTTCACATGAATGGGGGGCCGTCTCAGCTCGACCTCTGGGACTACAAGCCGCAGCTCCAAAAGCATTTTGAGAGCGACCTTCCCGACAGCGTCCGCAAGGGGCAGCGGATCACGACGATGACCAGCGGTCAGACGCGGTTCCCCGTCGCCCCCTCGAAGTTCGCTTTCCGACAAGCGGGCGAGTGCGGGACCTGGATCAGTGAGGTTTTGCCCCATACGGCGAAGATTGTCGATGAGATCGCCCTGATCAAGTCGGTTCATACGAACGCCATCAACCACGACCCCGCCTGTACGTTCGTCATGACCGGCAGCGAGATCCCCGGCAAGCCGAGCGTCGGCTCGTGGCTCTCGTACGGCCTGGGGAGCGAGAGCAACGATCTCCCTGCCTTTGTCGCATTCACGCCGACATTTCCGAAGTCGGGCAACGGCCAGGCGCTCTTCACGCGGATGTGGAGCAGTGGATTTCTGCCGACCACGTATAACGGCGTCGCGCTTCGCGGGACCGGGGACCCGGTTCTCTACCTTCAGAATCCGTCAGGTGTGACGGGCGACGACCGTCGCACCATGCTCGATGCGCTGGGCAAGCTCAACAACCGCCAGCTCGAACGGTTCGGTGACCCCGAAACTCGGACGAGAATCGCCCAGTACGAGATGGCCTTCCGAATGCAGTCGAGCGTGCCCGAACTCGTGGACATTTCCAGGGAGCCGGCGCACATCCTCGACCTCTACGGCCCGAACGTGCAGACGCCTGGCACCTTCGCCCATAGCGCCTTGATGGCGCGTCGACTCGTTGAGCGAGGCGTTCGCGCTGTGCAGATTCTCCACCGAGGCTGGGACCAGCACTCGGTGCTTCCCATGGCGCTCACGAACCAGTGTCTCGATACCGACCAGGCCACGGCCGCTCTTGTCCTCGACCTCAAGCAGCGTGGCTTGCTCGACGACACGCTCGTGGTCTGGGGCGGCGAGTTCGGCCGTACCGTCTACTCGCAAGGGACGCTCACGAAAGACGACTACGGTCGCGACCATCATCCGCGAAACTTCTGCATGTGGATGGCGGGAGGTGGGATCAAGAAAGGTATCGTCGTTGGTGAAACCGACGACTTCAGCTACAACGTGGTGGACGAGCCGGTACACATCAACGACCTCAACGCCACCATCCTCCATTGCCTGGGAATCGACCACGAGCGGTTCACGTACAAGTTCCAGGGTCTCGATCAGCGCCTGACCGGTGTCGAACCTGCGAAGGCCGTTGCAAAACTCCTTGCCTGAGCCGACTTTTCAACAGGCGAGCGGAGAGCGTCGGTTCCCTTTTGTCCATGGCGGGCCGTGCCCGCCATCTCCGCTTCCCGCTCGCCTCTGAAAAATGAATGCAACCCAGGGGCTCAGCTCAGTCCTTAAAGGCTTTCAATGCCGCGGACTCATGGTCGTGGATGTCGACATACTTGCTGAGGCCGATGATATCAGCCCCGATGCGGACGTCGGGGTCGAGTTCGCAGAGTTTGACTTCCTGTCCCGTCGCCTTGGCATCGTTCAGCAGCTTGGCGAGGACGGCGAACCCCGTGCTGCTGAGGAAGCGGACGTGACGGAAGTTGAGCAGGAGTTGCTTCGCCCATTCCTGGCCGGCCACGGTGGTCAGCTCGGCGCCAAGTTCGAGAGCCAGGTCGGGCCCGCGCAAATCCTTGGACACGATCTCGACGACTGCAACCTCTTTGACCATGCTCACTTCGAGATGTTTGAAGTCGGCGGTAGCCATCGCGGAAACCTTTCTCGCAAATTCGGGCGCAAGGGGCTGGTTTAGCGGGCAACCTTGAGGAACTGGACGGCGTCGATGATTACGTGGCCGGTCGTCCCCTCATTGAGGATTTCCACGGCCGCCTTGTCGTCGAGGTCGAACGTGCCGACCCGGACAAACGGTTCGTTCGCCTTCGGCGGGACCTTTTTCTCGTCGAGCTGAAGGCTGGCGATACCGTTCACATGGTGGATCCGGACGGGGATCGCCGAGGCCCGATTATCGTTCGCCGAGTAGGCGACCCGGATTTCATACCGGCCTGGTTCCAGCTTGGCCCGGAAGGTGGCCGACTTTTTCCCTTTGTCCGCGTTGCCGTCGTGTCGGTAGCCCGCGTTGACGTACGGGCCCACGACGGAGCTTGTACCCCAGTTGCCGGTCAACTCGGCCGCCTCGTCGTCGACGACGACGCCGGGGAGCGATCGCGTCGAGAGCACCTTTCTTACGGTGCGGGGCAGGTTGAGCACCTGGTGGTCGGCCAGCAGCCTGCGCTGGAGCGGAGAGTAATCCACATTCTGGACGTCGGTGCCGGCGTCGATCGCTGCGGCTGCTGCGGTGGCCGCTGACTGGCCGAGGATCAGGAAGACCGGTTCCATCCGGATCGAGCCATAGGCGATGTGCGACGACGCGAGGCAGACCGGCACGAGCAAGTTCGTGCACTCGCCGGCCTTCGGCACAATGGCCCGGTAGCTGATCGGGTACGGCCCCCCGGGGTTGACCTGGATGTCCCCTTCGTTGCGGGCATGGCCGTTCGCATCAACATAACGCTGAACGTGGTGCGAGTCCATGTTGTAAGAACCCATGCCGATCGGCTCGGGGGTGGGCTCAGTCCCTTGCAGGTGGCGTTCGGTCATCACGAAGTCGGTGACCATCCGCCTTGCTTCGCGGACGTAAATCTGGTGCGGCCAGTGGCCGTTATCATTGAACTCGTCTTTGGGAAGGCCCCAGTGGCTCATGGCCGTGCGGATGTCCTCGGGAACCCCTGGATCATTGGCGATGTAGTACATCAGTCCCTTCTGATACAGTTCATGTTCCTTAATGATCTCACGCCGGCGCTCGTACGACCCTTCCGGGTAATCGTAGTTCATGCCGATGTTGTCGGTTGAGAAGGCGCCGTGGTTGTTGGTGTCGGTCTTATGATTGGGGACGGGGTCGAACTTGCTGAAGACCCCTTTCCAACCGGTTCGGAGGTAGCGGCCAAGCAGTTCGTACTGCTTCGGGTCGTATCCACTTGGCTTCTCGAACGGGATTCGGTTCTCGTCGTCGTTCGTCAGGCACATCCTGAAGCAGTACGCCTGGATGCGGTTGTCCCCTTCGCCGTCCACGCCCGGGGATCCCGCGTGGATCCGGGGGAGCAGGCCGCTCGAGGGATCGCCGGGGACGACATAAGGATCGACCGATTTCTCGAACTGGTGGCTGACTGCGCGACGGGTCTGCACACCGTTCATCGTCTCACCATACTTCGCGTTCGCCTCGCGCCCGACGGTGAACGAGACGCCGGCCGAGGCCATCAGGTCCCCTTCGTAGGTGGCGTCGATGAAAACTTTGCCGCGATAGGTCTTGCCGCTCAGGGTACGGATCGCCACGATCTTCGTCCCTTTCTTCGTGACCCCCTGGGCACGGTCGAGCCATTCGTTGCGCTGCACCGGGATCTTGTGCTCGGCGACCAACTCCTCGAAGACCTTCTCGGCGATATGAGGTTCGAACGCCCAGATGGCGTCATCCTTGCGGTGGTAGAGGCGATACTCCTCGGCCTTCTGCTGTTTCCAGTTCTCTGGCTTGTCGTAGTGGGTCTTGACACGGCGATAAAACTCGAGTGCCATGCCGCCGACCGCATCCTTACGGCCGCTGTCGGTCCAACCGAGTCCGCCGCTCGTCAATCCGCCAAGATTGACTTCGGGGGCGATTACCACGACCGACTTGCCCATCCGCGCGGCTTGTACCGCCGCGCTGATCCCGGCGGATGTCCCCCCATAGACGACGACATCGTAGGTTTCACGACTCGGCTCGGTAGGTTGCAGCGCGACGGAGAGCGTGCAGAACAGCAGTGCATACATCGGCAACAGACCTCAACGGTTGGAATTCCAGGCTCCCGCGCTTGCAGACGACCGATCCATTCCACCTTGGGACAGGGTTGGCTGTCTCCGAGGAAAAAGGAACGGCGGATCGCCTTCATCTCATTGAGGTTACAATCGGAGCAGGAGCGGAGCAATCGTCAATGGCCTTGAATCGGCGATTCGCCCGACTTCGACCGAGGGTTGGAATGATTCCGGAGTCAGCACCTCTTGGTGCCAACTGATTCGGTTCGGGCTATGATTACGGTCGATGAGATCGGGTTCGATCTTGGGTTTCTCAACACGGCTTCATGCTTCCGCTTTTATCACGGCTAATGAGGAATTAGGAGCCTCTGAATGTTGCGGTCCAATGCAAGAGTGAGCGTGTCGACGGTCTCCTCGTTTTGCAAACTCTGGTGGGATGGCTTCAGCCTTGGTTTCACCTTGATGTGCGCCCTTGCGGGGGCCGCTATACCGTTTCGACTACTGTATCACCTGGAACAACAATGGGGAGGCGTTGCCCAAGTCCTTGTTGGTGTTAATGTTGCGTTGGTGATTTTAGGTGGCCCCCTGCTTTTTATCGCGATTTTCCGTGCCTTGAACTTTGAACGTCCGAGCAACGAATCGCCTGGAAACTGACGACTGGGCATCCAGGGACGAGTTTTGTCGGGTTGTATTTGATCTTTAGATTTCATGAAGATATTGTAAGATGTGTGCATGAAATATGGGGGCTTCTTGAAGGCGATCCACACAGACGCCTTTTGGTGTTCCCCGGGTTGAATGAAGCCCAAGGGAACCGGTTGATCTCGCGCGGTTTCTCCGCCACGATGGATCGCTCGCCCACCGTCTCCTCACGGTAGGCCGAACCGCCCCTGGATGTGAAGGAAAGTCGCCCCCATGCTCTGTACGTTGACTTGTCTCCTCTTGGCCCTGGCTCCTCCCGGAGAGGGTAAAACGGGGGCCAGCGATGGAGAGGACAGGCCGAACGTCCTCTTGATCGCGGTCGACGACCTCAACGATTGGGTCGGCTGCCTGGAGGGACACCCGCAAGCGAAGACGCCGAACATCGATCGGCTGGCCCGGCGCGGGACTCTGTTCACCAATGCTCATTGCCAGGCGCCGCTCTGCAACCCCTCACGATCGAGCTTTTTGACAGGGCTTCGACCATCGACCACGGGCATTTATTCACTCCAGCCGGGCTTCCGTGCTGTCGAGGCGCTCAAGGATCAGGTCACGTTGCCCCAGGCGTTGGCGGCCGAGGGATACTCGACCTTCTGCTCGGGGAAGATCTTTCACGACGGGTCGGTCCCCCCGCGCGATCAGGAGAAGGAATTTCAGGTCTGGTCGGTGGCCGGTGGGATGCCGTATCCACCTCAGAAGTTTGTCGCGACTCCCGACCCGATCAAGGCGATGGACTGGGGCGTCTTTCCTGCCAAGGATGAGGAGCAAGCCGACTGGAAGATCGCCGATGCTGCGATTGCGCGGTTGCAGGCACCACCGCCGGGCCAGCCTTTCCTTGTTGCGGTCGGGTTCCGCTTGCCGCACGTCCCTTGCTTCGCGTCCCAGCGCTGGTTCGACCTCTACCCGGACGAAACGTTGGTGATGCCCCCGGTGAAGGTCGACGACCGCGACGACGTGCCCGAATTCTCCTGGTATCTGCACTGGAAACTCCCCGAGCCTCGCCTTTCCTGGTTGCTCGAGGCCAAGCAGTGGCGTCCGCTCGTGCGCTCATACCTGGCGAGCATCAGCTTCATGGACAGCCAGGTCGGCCGCGTGCTCGATGCCCTCGAGGTGAGCGGCCAGGCCGATCGGACCGTCGTTGTGCTCTGGTCCGACCACGGCTGGCACCTCGGTGAGAAAGGGATCACCGGCAAGAACACCTTGTGGGAGCGGTCGACCCGTGTCCCTCTGATTTTCGCCGGCCCCGGCATTGCCGCCGGCGCCCGTTGTGGTCGGCCGGCCGAATTGCTTGATCTCTACCCGACGCTCGTCGCGCTTTGCCGGCTCCCCGAACGCCCGGGTCTGGAAGGACACAGCCTCGCGCCCCAGTTGAAGGATGCCTCTGCTCCTCGGGTATGGCCGGCGATCACGACCCACAACCAAGACAATCACGCCGTCCGTACCGAGCACTGGCGATTTATCCGCTACGCCGATGGTTCCGAGGAACTCTACGATCACCGATCCGACCCCAACGAGTGGACGAATCTCGCCGGCGACCCGAACCAGGCCGAGCGCAAACGCGAACTCGCCGGCTGGCTCCCCAAGCGGAACGAACCCCCCGCCCCCGGGAGCTTGGCGAGGTTACTCACCAAGGTGAACGGCGTCTGGACCTGGGAGCGAAAGCCGATCATCCCGACCGAGAAGAATCCGTAGCATCTTGAGCCGGACCCGGTTTGGCCTTAGAACAAGAGCAAAGGTCGGGTGGGTGGGGATGCCCCAAGGGCAATCAACGGTCGGCTTCACCTTGCCAGGTCGGCCTCAAGCTTGCCGGTTCTCGAGGGGGTGGCAGGCTGAAGCCCAACCCACAAGAAGACAACAAATTAGGGTGGATCCAGTCCGTGTGGCGGGAGCGAATTTCGATGAGCAGAGTGTCAGCCAGGAGAAGGCTCGGACGCACCCTCGTGTGTCTCGGGGCCTTCTTGATCGTCTGCGGATCTCCGATGGCGTCGTCTGCGGAGCCCAACAAGCAACCCAATATTCTGTTCATCTTCTCGGACGATCATGCCTACCAGTCCATCAGTGCCTACAACGATCCACGCAAGTTGATTGAAACGCCAAACATCGACCGGATCGCCAAAGAAGGGATGCGGTTCGATCGTTGCGTCGTGCCCAACTCGATTTGCGGGCCGAGCCGGGCGACAGTGCTCACCGGGAAATACAGCCACGCCAATGGGTTCTACAACAACTCGGGCAGTCGGTTCGACGGGTCGCAGACGACCGTCGCCAAGCTCTTGAAGGGGGCGGGCTACCAGACGGCCGTTGTCGGCAAGTGGCACCTTGTGACGGAACCGACCGGGTTCGACTACTGGCACATCCTGCCGGGGCAGGGGGTCTACTACAACCCGCCGATGATCGACAACGGGACGCAGGTGAAGCATGAGGGGTACGCCACCGACATTATCACCGACCTTACGATCGACTGGCTCAAGAAGCGGGACAAATCGAAGCCATTTCTGATGATGAGCCAGAACAAGGCCCCCCACCGTGAGTGGGCCCCCGCGCTCCGTCATCTCGGACATGACAACGATCGGGCCTATCCCGAGCCTTCGACCCTGTTCGACGACTACTCCGGCCGTGGCAAGGCCGAGCACGACCAGGACATGACGATCGCCAAGACGATGACGGCGAGGGACCTCAAGCTCGAGGCCCCGCCGCAACTGACTCCCGATCAGCGCAAGGTCTGGGACGCCTATTACGAGCCGAGGAACCAGGCCTTTGCGAAGGCCGATCTCAAGGGGGACGACCTCGTCCGCTGGAAATACAACCGCTACATGCACGACTACCTCGCATGCATCAAGGCCGTCGATGAGAACGTGGGGCGACTGCTGAAGTACCTCGAGGAGGAGGGCCTGGCCGACAACACGATCGTCGTCTATGCGGCCGATCAGGGGTTCTATCTCGGCGAGCACGGCTGGTTCGACAAACGCTGGATCTTCGAGGAATCGTTGCGGACTCCGCTCGTCGTGCGCTGGCCCGGAGTGACCAAGCCCGGGAGCGTGAACACCGACCTCGTCTCGAACCTCGACTTCGCCGAGACCTTCCTCGAAGCGGCAGGTCAGCCGGTTCCGGCCGAGATGCAAGGGAAGAGCCTGGTCCCCCTGTTCAAGGGGCGGACGCCCGAAGATTGGCGGAAAAGTTTTTATTATCACTACTACGAGTACCCCGGCCCCCACAGCGTGCGTCGGCACTACGGAGTCGTGACCGATCGCTACAAGCTCGTCCACTTCTATGGACCCGACATCGACGAATGGGAGCTCTTCGACCTCAAGGAAGATCCACAAGAAATGCGGAGCGTCCACGGCCAGGCCGACTATGCCAAGGTCCAGGAGGAACTCGAGCAGGAACTGGCCCGCCTGCGCAAGGAGCTCAAGGTCACCGATCAGGACCCGCCCGAATCGATCATCCGCCCGGCGGCTCCGGAAGCCGCGAAAAAGAAGGCCGCGGCCAAGAAGAAGGCTGCGTTTGAGAAGGGCGTGCCTCGCTGACGCGCGGGGCACAATCGTATTGGAGTGATCCGAAGTGGATTTTATGGTGGGACGGGCTCATCCTACGAGGAATGTGATGATGAAACGCTGCTGCTCAGGAAGCCGGCTTGTCGCGACCTGGATCCTCTTCCTCAGTGTCTCGGCGGTGGTCGCCGCCCAGGAGGCGAAGCTCGATCCCGCCCGGGCCAAGAGCGAGCCTGGCTCGGCGACTCTGTGGTACGACATCCGCGACCTGGGGGTCGAGGGGCAGGGCTGGGAGGAGACCAAGAGCCCCTTCGACAGACTCCCCGCGAAGGCGGAAGGGGTCGTGCGGGACGCCGTCTGGAACTTGTCCCGAGACTCGACCGGACTCTGCGTCCGCTTTGTCACCGATTCGCCGACGATCGAGGCGCGTTGGACGCTGAACAAGGCTTCGCTGGCCATGCCTCACATGCCCGCCACGGGGGTCAGCGGACTCGACCTCTATGCCAGAGCCGACGATGGCCAGTGGCGGTGGTTGGCGGTCGGCCAACCCAAAGTTGCGCCCACAAACTCCGTGACGTTGGTGGCCGGACTTCCCAACGGCCCTCGCGAGTTTTTGCTCTACTTGCCGCTCTACAACGGCGTCACGTCGGTGGAACTGGGCATTCCCAAGGACCGCCAAGTCGCCCGGACGGAACCTCGCCCCGAGGCGCTCCGGAAGCCGATCCTCTTCTACGGCACGTCGATCACCCAAGGGGGCTGTGCTTCACGCCCAGGGATGGTCCACACGGCGATCCTCGGTCGGCAACTCAACCGCCCGATCATCAACCTCGGCTTCTCGGGCAATGGCAAGATGGAACCCGAACTCGCCAGCCTCCTGGCCGAACTCGATCCGGCCGTCTATGTGCTCGATTGTCTGCCCAACATGAGCTCCAAGGAGGTCGAAGAACGCCTCGAGCCGTTCGTGCAAACGCTCCGCAAGGCGCATCCCGACACGCCGATCGTTCTGGCCGAGGACCGGAACTATACCAGCGGGTTCATCCTGACATCCCCCCGCGAGCATAATGAACGCAACCACGCCGCGCTTCGGACTGCCCACGAGCACCTGCTCGCGGCAGGAATCAAGGGCTTGCACTACCTTCCGGCCGATCTGCAAATCGGCACTGACGGCGAGGGGACCGTTGACGGCTCGCACCCAACCGATCTCGGCTTCATGCGGATGGCAGAAATTTTCGGCTCAATCCTCCGTCCGATTCTCGGAAAGTAAGTCGAAAACCAAGGTTGCATGTGGGGAAGATTTTGATTCTCGAATCTTCGCTCGCGATCAAGTGGCCGCATGTCATCACGCTTTTCTCGTAATCGAAAAGCCGATCCCCTGTGATCGATCTGAACCTGAATACTTGCGGAGAGTTGGGGTGTCACTGCCCCCGAGTTCGTGGCACGTGACGCTCGACCTCCCATCATGGTGATTGGCCACAGTTGGCGAGTTTCCGCCGGCTTGGGATAGGCACCTAATCGAATGTGAAAAACGTTGGCTTGTTTTTTGTGGCTTCTCCCACTAGACATAGTCTTCGCGGATTCGATAGAATCTACGGATACTTAACGATCCACAATTGTCGAGAAGAATCGGGACGCTCACGATCGGGAGACTCATCGTCTCTTGCGTGCTCGTTCGCGCCTCGTGTGCGAAATCAAATTGAATGATGCCGTGGCTACTGAGCGAGTCATACCGGTGTCATTGTTTGTTTTTATTACGATTGATTCCTTTTTTATTGAGGAGCATCGAATGCGCCGGCGTGGATTCACATTGATCGAATTGTTGGTCGTCATCGCGATCATCGCCGTATTGATTGCGTTACTCTTGCCGGCCGTGCAGGCGGCGCGTGAGGCGGCCCGCCGCGCCCAATGCGTCAACAACCTCAAGCAGATCGGTTTGGCCACCCACAACTACATCTCGGTGAACAATGTCTTCCCGCTCGGTGATCTGTACCCCTCCGGTTCGAACCAGACGGGGGTGAACGGCATCAAAGCCAACGGCAACAGCACGTACAGCTACGGCTGGACGCTCAGCATTGCGCCTCAGATGGAACAGCAGGCCGTCTTCAATGCCTACAACTTCTGCTTCTCTTTCTCAGATGCCACCGGGTCGACGGCCACCAACTCCACGGTCACCTATAACCAACTCGCCAGCCTGCTCTGTCCGTCTGAGAACTCTTCGGGACGGCCGCAGGCTCCCTATGCGACGCTCAGCTACGTGGGCAACATTGGCGGGCCGGGGGCGATCCGAATCTTCTCCGGGACGATCGTCAGTCCCACCTTCAAGACCGGTGCATTCGCGAGTGGAGTTTCCCCAAACAACACGATCGGGGTCGAGTCGGTCACCGACGGCTTGAGCAATACTGCGATGTTCAGCGAGCGACTGACGGGCGTTCCCGACAACGCTGCCGTCTTCAGGAGCGATACGAACAACGCGAGACGGGCCATGTTCCAATCCGGTGCGAATGCGACCATCAATTCCAACGACGTCACCGGTGCCATGGCTGTTCTGAATGGCTGTAAGGCCTTGCCGCCGACCGCCAAGGCGGTCACCTCGTACCGCAACGGGCAGATCTGGATCATCGCGCACCCCTGGGCCACCGTCTTCAATCGCTACAACCATCTCGGTACCCCGAACACAATCTCGTGCGACTCGAGCAGCACTGTCGGCACCGTCAATGGGGCGGGCCAAGGCGGGGCACTCGCGACTGTCCCGCCGACGAGCAACCACTCCGGTGGGGTCAATATGGCCTTGGCGGACGGCTCGGTCCGATTCATCAAGGATTCCGTCGCTCTCAACTCCTGGTGGGCCCTTGGCACCCGCGACGGCGGCGAAGTCATCAGCGCCGATGCCTATTGAGCGACCGAGGCCGGGTCTTCAAGACTCGGCCGCCTCGGTTCTGTTCTGGCTGGCGGCACATCTGACCATTTTACGCATTCCCTTTAACCCGAGAGCCATTCTCAATGCGACACGCCGGAATCCGTTGGTCCCTTGTGCTTGCAGCCTGCGCCTTCATTGGCTGCGGGCCGGCGGGCGGCATCCAGCCGGGAATCCCGTCGGATACCACCCCTGCGGCACCGAAGAATCCTACGCCTGATATGGAACCCAACCCGAAACCAGCCAAGATATGAACCGGGACGGGTTGGATCGGGAAACCGGGGCAATTTTTGAATTTCAGACGGGCCGGGTGAGCTTCGCGCTACCGATGACTTGGTGTGTGATCCACCCGTGTGAAAAACGTTGACGTGCGGATGTTCACGTCCGCTCTGAGGCGCCTCGCCCTCCCCCCTTTCGCTTCTGCTTTTAAAGAGAAGGGAAGGGGGGGACTGGCTTTGTACCGTTGACTACTTCGATTCGGGTTTCGCGGCTTTCGGAGTATCGGCGGCTGCGATGCGTTTTTCCCAGCCGACGGGCTGTGTCCAGGCTTGCTGGACCTGATCGGCGAAGGAGGGATTTTCGGGTGGTTTCGTCGAACTAACGATGGCCCGCACGTAGAGTTCCTTGCCGGTCAACTCGTAGCGGACGCTGGTTCCCTCGACGGTCGCCAGGACGCGGCCCACGTCGGCCGAATAGCGCTGGGTGACTTGGAGGATCTTGCCCGTCTCGTCGGTGACCGGCTTGCGGGTGGGGTCGTACCCTTCCAAGGTGCCGACGAATTGCGTGGTGTACTGGGCATCACCATCGGGTTCGATGTCCAGCTCCAGGCTTCGGCTCTCGGCTGAATAGCGGACGTCCCGCAAGGTGACGCCGCTGGAGGCGTAGAAGTCGCGCGACTCGATGGCGAGGATGATCGACTCCGGGGTCAGGTGTCGCGCACGCACCATGATCCAACCGCGGCCCGGTGAGGCCTCATCCTGGCCGAAGTAGTTGTGGGAGTCGTCGGTGCCCAGGCCGGAAAGCGGGGCCTCGTTCATCTCGCCGATCCGCAAGGTGTTTACGATGTCCCACATCCGATCGATCCCTACGTGCGTCTTATCGCCCAGGTGATGGACATCCGGGTGGCCGTTGTAGACCTCGAAGTACCGCTCCTTCGTCACCATCGCCAACTCTTCGCCGGTGATTCCGTATTGGAAATTGGGGTGGTTGACATGGCCCAGGATGGGCCGGCCCAGTCGTTCACCCTGGGCCTGGATGGCTTCGAGGTTGTTCTTCATCACCTCGACGACGCTCTTGCCCCCCTGGGGCGCGATCAGTTCCAGCACGTTGCTGGCATTCATGTGGATCGGCTTCTTCTCGAAATGGTCGGTCAGCTCTTCCCCTTGGATCATCAGGAAGCGACCGGCCTGTTCGAAGCGAGCCCGGAACTCGCTGAGGGGCTTGAGCCGGACTTGTTGGTCGCCGTCGACCGTGCGGGTCTCAACCCACGGATCGCCGAACCGCTCGCGGTAGCGCGCGAATCCTTCGTTTTTGGCTCTGGCGTCGGCCTTGGCCACGCTTACCCACTTCGGGCCCTGGCTGAGGATATTGTGGTCGGAGAGGGCGAGAAAGTTGTAGCCGTGCCGGACATACCAGTCGGTGATCATCTCGGGATAGTCGTTGCCATCACTCCAAAGCGTATGCGTGTGGAGGTTTCCCTTGTACCAGGTGAGCGGCGGATCGGTGACAACCAGGTCGTTCGGGATTGGCCTGGTGGGACCGTCGCCAGCGGAAGCGAGGGTCGCGAACCCGAGAACGATCATTGTGTTGTAAAAAAATCGAATCATAAAAAAATCCCAATGCAAAGGCCGGTCTATCAATTCCGGCCTGTTTCAATCATTCATGTTCGAAATCATCGGAAGGGGGACACGGACGCAGGTTGTCCGGGCCCCCCACCGAATCACATTTTAAGGATGGGATAGGAGAATTTCGGTCAACCGTCGCTCACGGCCGGCGGCGGAAGCCTGCGCCTTTCGCGGCCGAACGCGGTGGTGTGGGACGGGTTGAGCCGTGTTCCCTGGGCAGCACGATCAGGGCTTGATTTGGACGTGGAACCCGGCGTCGTTCAGGGCCTTGACGACTTCAGCGGCATCGAAGTCGCCGGTAACCTCGAAGTCGGCCTCCTTCGCCTTCACGGTGTCGCCGCTCACGCCGTTGACGGTCTTGACCGCCGCCTTGATCGCTTTGCCACAGGCTCCGCAGCAGTTGTGCAGGTTCGTCAGCGAAAGGCTCTTGACCTTTCCGGCCGGCACATTGGTCTCTTGCTTGATCGAGAGCGTGCCGCTCGCGATCGAGCCGTGGTATCCGGCTGCCGCCAGGGCGTCGATGGCCGTTTGCGCAGCCTCATCGTTGGAGGCGGTCAGGGTCACCGTCTTGTTCTTGCGATCGCTGACCTGGGTGACCCCGTCGAGACCCTTCAAGGCCGTGACTACCCCCTTCTCACAGGCGGCACAGCAGAGGTGGACACCTTTGATCTCCACCTTTGTCTCTGCGCGAGCCACGTTTCCCACGCTCGAGAGGCTTAGCAGACTCGTTGCCACCATGCCCAGAAACAGTCGCATGCGATTTCTCCGGATCGGACAGCGGACTCATTCATCAAAGGGACGCGATCGGCGATCGCGCGTCTCGGAAGTCCCTTGAACAACAGACGAACACGAGCGGGCGTCGTTTGGGAATCACCCTGTGTCACGATTGAGATTACCCGATGGTCCTTGCTCGCGACAGAAAGTATCCCAACCGAACCGGTTGATCTCAGAGGAATTCTCGGATCGGTTCCCCGTCGGGGAGGACCGGAATGGGACGGCCGGAAAAGTCGTGGAACTCGTGGCGGTGGTTGACGCCCAGGTGGCGATAGATCGTCGCCAGCAGGTCCTGGGGAGTCAGGGGCCGCTCGGTGGGAAACTCGCCCTTGTGATTGGTTGCACCGATGACCTGGCCCATCCGCAGGCCGCCCCCTGAAACAAGCGCTGACTGGGCATCAGGCCAGTGGTCTCTGCCGGTCAGACCGCTCGCCTGGGTCAAGCGGGGCGTGCGGCCGAACTCGCCGGCAGCCACGATCAGGATTTTCCGGTCCAGGCCGCGCTGATAGACGTCTTCGATCAGCGCAGACAGCCCTTGATCCATGAACGGAGCGCGATATCGCATGGCGTCATTGAGGTCCCACTTCGTTTGCACATTGATGTGATCGTCCCAACTGAAGTAGCGATCGCTCGGGGTTGGGGCGAGGGCATCGATTGTGATGACGCTGGCGCCGGCCTCGGCGAGCCGGCGCGCCAGCAGGCAACTTTGGCCCCAGAGGTGCCGGCCGTACCGGTCCCGCAGTTTTGGATCTTCCTTGCCCACATCGAATGCCGAGGCGATTTGCGGGTTGGTGAGCATCTGGAGCGCCGCGTCCCGAAACGGGTCGCCGCTGGTGGCTGCTCCTGGGCGTTCGAGGTTGCGTTGGAACCCATCAAACTGAGTGAGCAGGCCGCGCCGGTCATCCAATCGCTGGCCGTTGACTCCACCGACCAGGGTGAGATTCGGGGCCCGGAAGTTGGCGGCCGAGGGGTCGCCGGTCGCGAACGCCGCATGGCTGACACCCAGGTATGTCGGTTGCGTCATGAACGGCTGGCGTGGGATCCCGATGTACCGTGGCAAGCCGTCCGCCGGGGCTCCGCGCAGTCGGCTTGCGACCATGCCGAAGTCGGGATGGTCCGACCGTGAGGTTGAGGTGGGATCGGGCCTGGCGGGAGTCTTGCCCGTGAGGACCTCGATCGAGGCGTCATTGTGCGCGGACATCGTGTGATGCAGCGACCGGATCAGCGAGATCTTATCCCCCAGTTTCGCCTGAAGCGGGAAGAGCTCGCAGAGGTCAAGGCCGGGAACTGCGGTCGGAATCGGGCGGTAGGGGCCGCGATACTCCACGGGGGCCTCAGGCTTCAGGTCGTACGTCTCCAACTGGCTCGGTCCCCCCCACATCCAGAAGAGGATGACCGAGGTGTCCGGGGCGGAACCCCCTGCGCCCGCTTGCGCAGCGAGGAGTTCGGCAACGCTCATGCCTCCAAGGGCCAGCATTCCGAGCCGCAGAAACTCGCGTCGACGGACGGGACCCACGCAATTCTGGGAGAACATCGCCTTCTCCTGAGGGGAACCTCCTGTTGGAGAATTGCTGGATTTTACGTTTTCCGGGGAGAATTCGCAACGGCGTGTCGGCCCTCCTCTTTTGGGAGAGGTTGTGCCGGCCGTGCTGCTGGGAGGGAATTCCGGGCTGGTAATTACCTTCCCCAAGGTGCCGGTCGCTCTGGGGTTAAGGGTTTTCATGCGGTTGCACTTATTGACTTGGACGGATTTGGCGCTAAAAAGGGCAATGTTGATGATATCGAGAAGACTGCTTTCAAGATTGCGGGTCGCCGTGACGATCAGCGCTCTGTGACGGGCTTCCATCGTTCTGCTCAGTGCGATGTCAGCCTTGGGCTCGCACTCCCAAGGGTCATATTTATGAAGACTGATGGTGAGATGCGTCGGGCCTTCAGAGCACGCCCGAAACGAGCGGGTTTGATTCGGCCGGGCATCGAGTCTTTGGAGCGTCGGGAACTGCTGGCCTCCTTGGATCCCGCCGTCGTCTTGGACTCGGTCTCAACCCTCGATTCGCGGGGGGTGACGATCGAATATCACGTGGCGAACGGGGATCTCGGCCAGCCCTTTGAACTGGGGGTCTATCGCTCGGCCGACGATCGGTTTGATTCGTCCGACCTGACGGTCAGGACGCTGACGATCGGCGGGCCGGGTGCGCCGGCACTCGATGACAACGGGGTAGCGCCCTTGGCGGAGGGGCATCACCGGCTCACGCTCTCGTTGCCTGACGGCCTTCCACCGACCCCCTCGCATCCGTACGTGCTCGCGGTCGCCGACCCGTCGAGTGCCTTGAGCGGAGGCGCTGAGAGCCAGAACTCGGTGGCGTTCCGGACGTATCTGATCGGCGTGCTGACGCACGGTGGGTTTCAAACGAAGTCGTGGAGAGATCGAGGGGCGCCCTGGGCGCTCCAGATGGCGAAATCGCTCAAGGCCCAGGGGTACGACGTGGTTATCCCCTATAATTGGGTTGCCGAGAGTCGGACGCCGGGGGCAGCGGCGAAGCAAGGACCGCGCGTGGCTCGCCTCGTCGAGCTCGCGGCGAACCAGGCTCCCGAGGGGGAACCCGTCGACGTCCACTTCATCGGTCACAGCGAAGGGACCGTCGTCAACAGCGTGGCGATTCGCTACCTCGAGAAAAACGAGCCGGCTCGACTCGCCGAGGGATACTTGAAGGTCACTCTGCTGGACCCCCACGCGGCCAACAACAATGCGCCCGGCGGTCGGCAGTACAGCGTTTCGAAGGGGCTGCTCGGTGACCTGGCCCGTTGGATCATCGACGGCTATCAACAGAAGGCCAAAGATCCGTTGCCGGTCATCTGGGGCAACGTCGACGCGGCCGACGTCTACTATCAGCGCACACCGATCGCGGGAGCGAAGGGGTCAAATGATGGGATCTATAATCTTTGGGGTCAGGTTCCCGTCCCTGTCGAAGGGGACACGCCGGTCCGCTATTACAACCTGACCGGGGTTGGGATCAGTCACACCGGGTATGTGAACGTGGTGGATTGGTACCAGGTGCACGTCGTGCCGACCCTGGGTGACAATTCCCCCTTCACGAATCCGGGGCTGCTGAACGGCGAGCCGGCGATGGGCTCGGACGTCACGGCGGCGAGTGAACCGGTCTTTCAAGGGGCGGCCGCGCCTGGGACCCGGTTGAGTGTGCGTGCCCGATCTTCCGCGCCATCGCCGCCGATCGTCCTCGGTAGCACGGTCGCCGACCAGGACGGCAATTGGTCCCTGACGAGCCGCCGACTGCCCCCGGGAACGTATCAGGTGCGTGCCAAGGGGGTCGCCATCGCCGATCCGAAATGGCCGCGCGTGCTGGTCATTCCAAATGCGAGGCTCGGGACGATTACTGTCGACGCCTCTTAAATAGAAGAAACCACGTCCCTCTCTCCCCTGCGACCGCAGGGGAGAGAAAAGCCGTGGTTTTCACGTTAGGGAACCGGACTCAGGCTTTGGCCGGAGTCTCGAACTCACGATTCCTGACAATCCCGGGTTGGGGCATGGGGTAGAGGCCGTTGGGGCCCTTCTGGAGCGGGGCGGGGGAGTCGACTGTAAGCTGATCGACATACGGGGCGAACTCATGTTCGCAGTTGAGCATGTCGTCAAACGTGATAACCTGGCCGGTGTGGCAGGCCATCCGGCCCATCGAGGTGACGAGGCTGGCCTCAGCGCCTCGCTTGACCTCGTTGTAGGGCTTGTCGTTCCGGATCGCGTCGATCAGGTGGTCCCACTCGAGCTGATACGGGTTGGCCTCAGGCTGCGGGGCGGACCAGACGAGATCCTTGCGGGTGATCTTCTGTCCTTTGTAGATCCGGCACTTGGCGGGCGAGTGGCCTGAGGTCGAGATCACGGCCGAGCCTTTTGAGCCGTGAGCGTAGCTGGCGAACTCTTGGTCGCAGCCGGTGATGTTCCGCCCTTCGAGGAAGAACTTGGTCCCGTCGGCGAAGGTATACTCGACCGAGTAGGTGTCAAAGTTCTGATCGATGTTGTCTTCGCGATAGGTGCGTGCTCCGCTCCCTTTGGCACTGACCGGCCAGGCATCCTTCATCCAGCAGCATTCCTCGATGTTGTGGATCAGGAAGTCGCTGTAGCAGCCGCCGCTGGCCCAGAGGAAGCCGTGGAACCGCTGGATCTGGTACATCAGCTCGCTGATGCCGTCGGGCTTGGGGCCGGTGAACGCCGTGCCGACCGGGCCGGTCTGTCGGTAGGCTCGGAGGGTCAGGATGTCGCCAATTTCGCCGTTCTTGATCCGGTCGTACAGTTCGCCCCGGGCCGCGCAGTGACGGCACATCAGGCCGACGCCGACCTTGAGGTTCTTTTTGACCGAGTCTTCGCCCAAGGCGAGCATTCGTCGCGTGCTCGGCCCATCGACGGTGATCGGCTTCTCCATGAAGACGTTGAGATTGCGGGCGATCGCCTCGCCGAACTGGACCCAGCGGAAGGCGGGCGGGGTGGCCATGATCGCCACATCGCCCGGTTCGAGGCATTCCATCGCCTTCTTGTAGGCGTCGAATCCGACGAACTTACGGTCATCGGGGACGTCCAACGTGTTGGGCTTGCTCGAGTCGGCGAACTCTTTCTTGAGCTGGTCGTGGGCGCGGTCCAACTTGTCTTGGAAGACGTCGGCCATGGCCACGAGCTTGATCGGCCCCTGCTGGACCGACAGGGCGTTTGCCGCCGCGCCTGTGCCTCGTCCCCCGCAGCCGATCAGGGCAACCTTGATCGTATTGTTCTCACCAGCGTGAACGCTGGGAATGGCCACTCCGGCCAACGCCGAGGTCGCAGCCGCAATCCGGCCCGTGTCCTTGAGGAATTCGCGACGAGTCGTACCACCCTTCGGTTCGGTCATGGAGAGGCTCCTTCGGCGGGGGAATCAGGGGTTCGTGCGATCCCAAAGTTGGAGTCGCGGTCAGGGGGGGCGCCACGGAATCGACAAGTCAAACCCAGACGAGTCGTGGCGTGAGAACCGGCTTCCGGCAAGGGGACCGGCTGAAGCGTCGGCTTCAACCAAGGGTTGGCGCACGCCCGCCCTCGAGAAGGGCGGGAATTTCTTTCAGCCTATCAAACCCCTCACGAACCGCAAGTGGGCTGACGCGTGATCGTTCGGCTTCCCCCCAGGTCCGACGTCGATGATAGGACGGGGATCGGGCGAAACCGCCCCGCTGACCTCGGTCCGGTTCCGGCATTTCAGTCCTAAAAGACTAAAGTTGGCATGCGCTTTGTTTGGCTTGAAAAGCGAGATCGGAAAAGATTGCACAGATTCGGTTTTTTTGTTGACAGCATCGTATGACACTTGGAAAATGCAAGCGCAATAGATAGTGGACTGGTCTTGTGCGAGACCACTCGCACGCAATCACGCCATTTCACGTTGGGGTGCAGTTCGGTTCGGCGAGTAACGTCGAAGCCGATCGATCACGTTCCGATCTGTTGTTTTACGACGATTACCGTCTTACCGAGGGGATCGCGAAGATGCGTACCCATCATTTTCGTGTCGGGCGGCATGAGTCGTGGTCATTTCGATTCGCATTAAGTTGGGTACGTAAATTCTAAGTTCGAGCTGCCGATGTCCGCCTGTTGGCGAAGGAGCCAGTAGCGATGGAGAGTCGCTTCGACCTTTCCTGGGATTCTTTTCCCAATGATGGGGCTTCTGCCCCGGTCGCAGTTCCTACGGCCGTCGATCCTGACGAGTATGATGAACTCTTTCGCGCCTGGTGCGAGGAGCGGCGAGAGAGTATCGAGTTAAAACTTTGTCTCGATGAAGCGGTGCGGCTACTTAAGCATTTGTTTGCCAAAGGGGGGGAAGTCAGCCCGGAGTGCCGCCGGCGGGCGAGGCAGTTACTCTTGGCGATCAAACATACCGAGCAGGGTCAGTAATCGGGTTGACCGACCCCGACCCCGCTCTCTATTAAGGTCGATTCTTGCCCGGCCGGGCTGCTCGTGTAGTGCCCGGCCATTTCCCGTTGCCTTGGCTGGCTCCGCCCCGCTTGCAGGGGGGAGCGGCCGTGGGACGGTCAATCGCGTTTGCACTCCACTCACCATTGATCAGAGAGCGGGTGAGTGGGGTGGCGTGCGAGGGTCAATGGCTCGAGCCAGGGGCGCAAGCCTTTAAGAAACGCGAACAATTCCAATGATGAGGCATTGCAGCCTCTTCGAGGCTGCAATACGTAAGCCTATCGAATGCTCTCCAGGGGTTTCACCGCTGGCAAGGATCGGCGCTCAACGTCCTTGGTAGTTGAGGGTGAAGTCGTGGAGCTTGACCTTCTTGGGGGTCTCGCCGGTGGTGGAAAAGAGGGTAATTAGCAAGTCGCCGAACGCCTCGGTGCGGACGCTGTAGAAGTTATGTTTGCCCTCCCGCCGCGACTCGATCAGGCCGGAGACGCGGAGGAGCGACAGGTGGTGGCTCACGGTGGGCTGGCTCTGGCCGAGCCGATCGCACAGGTCCGTGACGTGAAGCTCCTGATTTCGGGCCAGGTAGAAAAGGATCCGGAGCCGCATCTCATCGCCGAGGAGCCGGGACACTTGCACAAGGTTTCGGATCGCGTCATCGAAGACTCGACTCACCTCTTTCGAGCTGTCGCGGGGCTCCCCCTCCTCTCGCTTGACGGACTTAGCCATGTCTCTGAGTGTCTCCGCTGCGTGGAATGAAATCTCACCAACGGGGTGCGGTGGACAGCAGAAGTCATGCCAAGTGAGCCGATTCTCGGGAGTGGGACCCGGCTTCCGATGGGCCTGCTGGTGAGCGATGAGGATGGGTCAGGGCGCTTGGCTGTGGGCGTTACAGGTGGTTTGGGCCTTGAGCGGCGGGCACGGCAGCAGGAGTCGGAGGGCTTTCTTGTCGATCTTTCCCACGCTGGTTTTGGGGAGCGTCGGCACGTGACGGACGTCCTCGGGCTTGGGAAGTTGCCAGCGGGCGAATTTGCGGCCCAGTAGGGCGATGATGTCCTCGATCTCCACCGTCGCTGCGAATTCGTTGCGCGTGACGAAGAAAAGGACCGGCAACTCGTCGCAGGCTTCGTCGGGCCGCCCGACCACGGCGGCTTCGAGGACCCCCGGATGCACCAGGGCCTCGTTTTCCATATCGACGCTGGAGATCCATTCACCTTTGCGTTTGATCAGGTCTTTCTTGCGGTCGGCGATCTGCATATAGCCCCGTTCATCCATGGTCGCCATGTCCCCGGTTCGGAACCAGCCGTCCTTGGTGAAGGCGGCGTCGGCCCCCGGATTCTCGTAGTAAGCGCTGGCGACCCAGGGGCCTTGCACGACCAACTCCCCCACGTGATGGCCGTCCCAGGGGAGGTCCTGTTCGTTCTCGTCGAGGATTCGGGTCTCGAAGGTGACGACGGGAACTCCTTGTTTGACCTGCACCTTAAGTCGCTCCGTTTCGGTCCAATCGCTCATGGCGGACTTGAGTCGAGAGACCGTGCCGACGGGGGACGTTTCGGTCATGCCCCAACCTTGGACGACGTTGATCCCGAAGTCGTGCGCGAATCCCTCGATCAGAGTCCGTGGTGCGGCGGCACCGCCGACGAACAAGGTGTGCAGTCGCGAGAGGTCGTGCCGGTTCTCCTTGAGATATTGGTAGAGCCGATTCCAGATGAGGGGGATGCCGACGGCGATGGTCACTCGCTCGGCCTCGAGGAGTTCGGCAAGCGGGCGATCGAGCACGAGGGGGCCGGGAAAGACTTGCGTCGCCCCGGCCAGGGCGCTGGAGTAGGGGAGGCCCCAGGCGTTGACGTGGAACATCGGGACGACCGGGAGCAGGGTCTCGCGCTCGCTGACGGCTGAGGTATCGACCATGCACCCGCAGATCGCGTGCAGGTAGGTGGAGCGATGGCTGTAGAGAACCCCCTTCGGTTCGCCGGTGGTTCCCGACGTGTAGCAGAGGCCGGCGGCCGTGTTCTCATCGAACTTGGGGAACTCTTCGCGGTCGCTGGCGGCCTCCATCAGTTGCTCGTAGTCCACCCAGGGGGTGGGCAAGTCGGCCGGCTCCGGCCCGCGCTCGTCCATGAGGATGTAGCGTTCGACCGCCGGCAGTTCGGGCTTCAACCCGGCGAGCAGGCCCGCGAGGGAGCGGTCCGCGAAGATGACGCGATCCTGCGCGTGGTTGAAGATGTATCGAAGTTGCTCGCGGTGGAGCCGGAGGTTGACCGTATGGAGGACCGCTCCGAGGCAAGGGACGGCAAAGTAGAGTTCGAGGTGTCGGCGATGGTTCCAGGCGAAGGTCGCGACCCGGTCTCCCGGCTTGATTCCCAGGTCACGAAGGACGTTCATGAGCCGGACGACCCGTGCGTGCAACTGGCCGTAGTTCGAGCGGTGGATCGACTCATCCTCGTAACGGCTGACGATCTCCTTCTCGGGGAAGTAGCGAGTGGCTCGCTTCAGGATGCTCGGGATGACCAGCGGGCAGTCCATCATCAGGCCGTTCATCGCGCACCTCCGAGGTCATTTCCTGGACTTCGATCAAGGCTGTCAATGCGACGGATGTGTGAGGATAATCGGGCCGTGGCCCGGACGCTATCCGACAGCGGGAAACAGGGGGCCATGTCGCTTGGCGGCTGGCGTGGGGTCGGGTATCGTTCGAGGTTGATCCGTTGGCGTAGATCTCCTTGTAGACCGCGAACCCAAAAAAAGATGGGGAGAGCCCTTCATGAAGCTTCAAGCCTTGGGACTCGGGTTGATACTCACACTCGGCTCATCATTGGTGATGGCTCTCGAAGCCCAGACGCCGCGAACGCTCGACGTCTGGCCGGGGCCCGCGCCCGGAGAAACCGGTTCGATTGGCGAGGAGCAGGCCAAGAAGAAGGCCGATGGGACCACGATCACCAACCTGACCAATGTGACCAAACCGACGATCACGCTCTACCGGCCGGATGCGTCGAAGAACAGCGGCGCCGCGATCCTCGTTTGCCCGGGGGGAGGGTATCGGAACCTCGCCTGGGACCACGAAGGGGAGCAGGTGGCTCGTTGGCTCAACCAGATTGGGATCACGGCGGCCTTGCTCAAGTATCGCGTTCCGCGCAGGGAGGGCACCCCTGAGGATCAGCCTCCTCCACAGGCGCTCATGGACGCCCAGCGCGCCCTGAGCCTACTCCGAAGCAACGCGGCCGATTGGGGAATCGACGCGAAGCGGATCGGCATTCTCGGCTTCTCCGCCGGCGGGCACCTTGGCGCCTGGACTTCCACCAATTTCGACCATCGCGGTTATGAACCGATCGATGCGGTCGATCGTGTTGATTGTCGCCCTGATTTCGCAGCCTTGATCTATTCGGGGGGCGTCATCAAGAAGGGGGCGAGCGAACTCACTCCCGAGATCCGCGTGACCTCGCAGACGCCGCCGATGTTCCTGGTTCATGCCAGCAACGATAACGTGAGCCCGGAGAACAGCGTCCAGCTCTATCTTGCCCTGAAACGCGCCGGTGTCCCGGCCGAGATGCATCTCTATGCCACGGGAGGCCACGGCTTCGGCATGCGTTCGAGCGAACACCCCAGCTCAACCTGGCCGCAACGGTGTGAGGATTGGCTCCGCTCGCAAGGGATTCTCAAGGCGGAAAAGACGCGTTGATGAGGATGTCTTTTCAGGGTTAATAGGTTAAGGCCATTACGGTCCGCTACGTGCTGACGTCTCGCCCGGAAGCAGAGGGCGAGACGACCGTGGTTTCGCCCGGACCAGGTGCATCAGCCGGAGCGCTTCCGCCTTGGACCTTCGGCCGAGATCCCGGGCGAGTTTTGCCTCCTGAACCGCTCTCAAACGCCCTTGTCTCATCTGCTCCAACTCGCGAATTGACCGGGAGAGCGGATAAAGAAGGAGAGCGCAGACCGCAATCGCGATCATCAGCGATCGTAACCTGAGTCGAAATCGACGCGGTGGTACGGCCTCCAACATCGTTGGATCTCCTGATTGGTTCGTCCCGCTCTCCTATCATACCGACGGGGCTGGATGGAACTCGACCGGAGATTTCACCGCTCCTCGAGAGGAATCGTCTTCATGGCCCTCGTGCGGAACGAAACGTCGGAGGGTGGTTGCGCTCGACTCAGGCGAGGATCTCGCGGATCGGTTTGCCCAGGTCGATCTCGAGCCGCTTTTGGCCGGGGACTTCGAGCCGCCTCGGGTCGAGGCCGAGCTGGTGCATGACGGTGGCGTGGATGTCGGTGACGTAGTGGCGATTCTCAACGGCGTGGAAGCCGAGTTCATCGGTGGCACCATGGACGACACCCCCTTTGATCCCGCCGCCGGCGAGCCAGACCGAGAATCCGAAGGGGTGATGGTCGCGGCCGTCGGCCCCTTGGGCTCCGGGGGTGCGGCCGAACTCGCTCGCCCAGACGACCAGGGTCTCGTCGAGCAGTCCTCGCCTCTTCAAGTCTTTGAGTAAACCGGCGATCGGGGCGTCGACCTGGCCGCAGAGCTGGGTATGGCCCGCGCGGAGGTTGCTGTGCGCGTCCCAGGCCCCCGCGCCGCCGTTCGAGCCGTGGAAGATCTGGACGAAGCGGACGCCGCGCTCGACCATCCGTCGCGCGGCCAGGCACTGTTGGCCGAACGGCCGGGTGGCGTCCTGATCGAGGCCGTAGAGGGCCTGGGTCTCGGGACGCTCGTTGTCGAAGCGGACGACCTCGGGAACTGCCAACTGCATCCGCGCGGCCAGTTCGTACGACCGGATCCGTGCCCGCAAGGCGGGGTCGTCCGGATAGCGTACGGCGGACATCCGGTTGAGCCGGCCGAGCAGAGCGAACTCTTCCGCCTGCTCCTCGCGGAACATATCCGGCCCGGGCGAGGCGAAGGGGAGGGGATTGTCAGGGTTGGCTTCCAGGCGGACCCCGTCGTGCTCAGGGCCGAGATAGCTGCTGCCGTGTCCCGCCATGCCGCCGCAACAGTCGGCCAGGGGGTTGCCGAGGACCACGAAGCTGGGTAAGTCGTCGTTCAACGAGCCGAGCCCGTAGTGGATCCACGAACCAATGGTCGGGAAGGGGCCTTCGAGGGCATGCCGGCCGGTGTGGAATTGGAGCTGAGCGCCGTGGTCGTTGTCGGTCGTCCACATTGAGCGGACCACGGCGATGTCGTCGATGCAACCGCCGACGTTCGACCACCAGTCGCTGACCTCAATGCCGCTCTGGCCCCGCTTGCGGAACCCGTTCTGCAGCGGGTAGATCTTGGGCTGGATCGCATGGTTGCCGGCAACGAACTCGCGGAGGTTCTTCGTGTTGTGCGGCGAGTCGAGCACGCTCTTCAGGGGCGTCTCGGCGATCGTCTTCCCGGCGTAACGGGTCAGGCTGGGCTTCGGGTCGAACCCTTCCACATGGCTGACTCCTCCCACCATGAAGAGCCAGATCACGTTCTTGGCCTTGGGGGCGAAATGCGGCAGACCGTTGGGCGGGGCCCAACCGCCGCCGATCTCCTCGGCGCGAGTGACGCCGTCGCGATTGAGCATGGCGCTGAGGACCAGGCCGGTGAAACCGAACCCGAGGTCGGCGAGGAAGGTGCGCCGGGGGGTTCGACCACAGCTCGGATCGCCTGAGTGCTTGGACACCGTCATCGGCAAGTTCCCTCGGGGATCCAGGATCGACTTGGTCGATCGTACCGCTGACTGGGCCTCGGGACAAGCATTCCGGTCAGTTCTCGACCTTGTCCGTTGTGGCCTCCTCGGCCAGGAAACGCTCCAACGGGGGGCGTCTGAGGTGGTGCCCCGCAGCTTGCTGGTAGGCGTTGGCCACGGCGAGTAGGGTCGTTTCGCCGTAGAGGCGGCCGGTGAAGGTGATTGAGCCGGGGACGTCACGCTCTTGGCGGCTCTTGAAGGTGTCGGGCAGGACGGCGGTCGGGTGGCCGGTCAGGTTCGTGATCTCGAGGTCCTCGCCATTGCCGACGTAGAGGTCGACCGTCTCCATGAGCCGAGCCATCGAACGCATCAGGAGGGAGCGGACCCGGGCCGCGCGGAGGTACTCGACCGCGGGGGTGAACTGCCCCTGGAGGAACGCAGCCGGCCAGGTGTTCAGGCCCTCCGTCACGTGTTTGCGGGTCAGTTCATCGAACATGGCGGCTGCCTCGGTGCGCAGCATCAATGAGACGGCCGAGGCGGGATAGTCGTCGGGCAAAGCGATCGGAACCAGGGTGACGCCCAGTTCACGGAGGATCTTCAGGTCGTCGCGCTTGTCGAGGGGCCGGTCGGCCTTCTCGAAGTAGCCGACTCTCAGGCTACGGAGGGCAACCTGGGGGGGCCAGGCGAACGGGTGATCGACCGCGGACGGGTCGAGGCCGTCGAAACCGTGGATGGCGTCCAGCACCAAGGCGCAGTCTTCCATCGAGCGGGCGATCGGGCCGAGCTTATCCATCGACCAGGAGAGGGACATACAGCCATGTCGGCTGACCCGTCCGTAGGTGGGACGCAGGCCCGAGGCGCCACAGGTCTTGCAAGGGGAAACGATGCTACCGAGCGTCTCGCTCCCGATCGCGAAGCCGACCAGGCCGGCCGCAACCGAAGCGGCGGACCCGGCCGACGAGCCGCTCGAACCACGGCGCGGGTCCCAAGGATTCCGGGTCATCCCACCGAACCAGCGGTCCCCCTGGGCGAGTGCTCCAAGCGTCAGCTTGGCGACGAGCACCGCCCCTGCCTCCTCCAATCGTGCGGCCACGGTGGCCTTCTCGTCGATCACGCGATCCTTGAACGGGGTTGCCCCCCAACTCGTCGGATAGCCCGGGTAGGCGATCAGGTCCTTGGCTCCCCAGGGGATACCGTGCAGTGGGCCGCGGTAGATCCCAGCGGCAAGCTCGGCGTCGGCCTTGGCCGATTGCTTCAAGGCCAGCTCCTCCGTGAGCGTGACCACGCACTTCAGGAGGGGATCGAACCGCTTGAGTCGGTCGAGGTAGAGTTTCGTCAGCTCGGTCGAGCTCACTCGCCGGGCGCGGACCAGGCTCGCCAGCTCCGAAACCGGCAGGAATGCCAGCACCTCGTCCGAATCGGGGCGTTTGGGGGTCTGCCATTCGGTCGGGCTGGCCTGGTTCCGCCGGACTCCTTCGGAAGGGCGAAGTCCCGGGGCCGGAACGAACGAGAGGGCCGGCGGGATGTCGTAGCCAACCTCGACTTCGCGGAGCGTCTTGAACGATCCGAGACTACGCTGGACTGATCGGGCTGTGGTCTCGCGTTCCTCGTCACTCAGTTCCAGGCCGGCGATCCACTCGGCCTGCTTGATCATCTCCGGTGAGACATTTCCCTCCTGGTCGGCCTGAGCCGCCAGGGCGCGGTGGAACGTGGCCGTGCCAATCCCTAGCGCCGCTAGAGTCTTCAAGGTCGCTCGCCGGGTTGAGCCTGCCGATGGGTCGTTGGCCCGACTCTCATCCGCTTCGGAGGAACGGCCCGAGTCCGTCGCGCTCTCGTTTCGTCCTGAGCGGGAGAAGTGGGGTACGCGGCTCATGGCTTGGTGCTCTTCTTTATAGAAAAAAGAGGAGGATCCTGTCCTGATCGTCATCAGGCACCCAAAAGAAGAAGAGACCGACCACAACCGTGTTTGAATTTTGCCACGTTCCCGGCTGATTGTGGCCTCTCACGAACTTTGCCAGGACTCTCTTCCATCCCCCAAGCCGATTGCCGTGCGTTTCTGCCCCGAGGGCGAGTCGAGCTCGACGTCCTGTTCGGGCTTCGGAGTGGCCCATTTTGTCAGGTTCTATTGAAGTGCGACAGGGGGAGTTACGGTGATTTCTCGACCTTGGATATGCCGATTTGGATCGCGTATCGTGTCAAACTTGCAATTTCGTAAATTTTGAGCCGATCCATGAGCTTGGCGCGATGGGCCGCGACGGTTTTTAGAGAGATATTCATGCTGCTCGCTATTTCCTTCGTGGATTGGCCCTCGGCGATCCGTTTGAGAATCTCGCGTTGCCTGGCTGTTAAGGCCACGGACACGGCCGCTTCATTGGTGGCACACTGGAGACATCGTGTTACCACATGCTTTGAGATCGGCGGACTGAGATAGCTTTCACCCTGGGCCACGGTTCGGACGGCTAACTCCAGTTCGTTCGCACTGGAATTCTTGAGGAGATACCCGGCCGCCCCGGCGCGGAGGGCCTGGATTACATGATCTTCGCTTGAGTACATGCTGAGAATAAGGACTTTGGTTTCGGGGTACTCTTTAGCGACATGCTCGGTAAGCTCCAGGCCGTCGTGATGGGGCATCACCAGATCGCTGATGAGAACCTCGGGCCGGTGGGCTTCGACGGCGATCAAGGCTTCGTCGCCGTCGGAAGCCTCGGCGACGACCTCGATCGCGTCCATTGCGGTCAGCAGGCAGCGAATCCCTGCGCGAACCAAGGCATGAGCATCGGCGAGAATCACTCGGATCTTATTTTTATTCATTGCAAAAATCCCTCGGTCAAGTGACGTTCTCGGCATCGAGTGAGACACAGAGGGGGGAGGGGGCGATTACCGCATATTGTGAGGCGAACTTTGGTTTAGACTCCCGGGATAAAGATGCCTATTGCTTATTAAAGAGAACCTACGCCTTGAGAAAAGCAGGGCCTGATCATGGTTTGTGATCGTTGCGAGGCGGCCCAAAATTAGGTTTAGGGCGACCGAAAATCATGTTTGTATAGGACACGAAGAGATTGTTCGCATGATGGACTAAGGAAAAGTCTAGGACACTTTGAGTATTTTGCCCATAGACGGTTTTTGGGCTGTGACCCATGCTCTCATACATGGGGGGCAAATGTTACTCTTATTTAGAGTGCAGATTCGGCTGATCCACCCCCATTTGGTGACGGCGAAGCTGCGAGCCGGCTGCACTCAAGAAACTGTGGTGTTGAACAATCTGTGTTTAACTAAAGGAACACGTTTCATTTTAGCAGGTGAGATCCGGAGGATCGCATTTGCGGAATCGATCGTGGCGTTGGGGCCAGCTCGAGCCGGAAATGAGACCTCCTGAGTGGCTCTGTGACCGTGACTGATACGTTGGTGAGCGTGCGAAGGTTGGCTCTTAACCTTGGTGCGGGGTGGGTCGTTCCAGGGCACGCGTTGAGTTTTGAGAATGGGAGGAGGGGGGGGCCGATCGGTAAGGTCGTTTGCAGTCCTCTTTTTTTCTCTGGTGAATGCCACGAGGGGGAGGCAGCGATGATGCCTCGATCTCCCATCTCGATTCCATCGCTTGGATCGCCACCAAGAGCGTGGTTGCGCACCTCGTCTTTTGCGCCTCAGAGGGTCGATGCCGACCATTGGTTTTCGTGGGGTTTGCCCTGGGGGAGCGACGACCAACCTTTTGGGGAGGTTTTGTGCTGCTCCCTTGCCTGCGCTGCCTTTCCAGTAGACTGGAGGGTTCGGATTTGAGACTCAATATGTCTGGTAGAAAAAGACGTGCAGTTGCTGCTGTAGAGTTGGCTGGCTGCCTCCCCTTTTTTGTCGGCTTGTTGCTGGGCACCTGGCAGTTGGGAAGCCTCTTCGAGGCTCAGCAACTTTTAACACAGGCGGCCCGGCAAGGAGGTCGGATGGCGTCGACCGGCTTGGCGACCGACTCCGCGGTACGGAGCATGATGCTATCCATCCTCTCCAATGCCGGGATGCCGACCCAGTCCGTCGTCGTCACCATCCAGAATCTTGACACGCCCGGGGCGATCGATCTGAGCTACGCCAAGCGTGGGGATCGCATCCAGGTATCAGTGTCCGTTCCGTCCGGCGACGTCCAATGGTTGAACTCCCCTAAACCGCTTGGGGCTGCGCCGACTTGGGCCGCGAGTTCTGTCTGGTGCTACGTGAAAGAGTCGAGCTGACGGCCGACGGTCGCGGTGGGTTGAAGCGGGTTGTTCAGCGACTCCCCTGAGTCGGTGCGGTGGCGAAGGACGGGGAGAGGAGATTCGCTCATGGTGCACCCACGTCGGCGAACGAAGCGTCGAGGGGCGGCGACGCTGGAGATGGCCCTCGCGCTCCTGCCTTGCATGTACTTCGTCTCCGCGATCCTGGAATACGGCCGGTACGAGATGGCCCGCCAACTTGTCATCAACGCGGCGCGAGCGGGAGCGCGAATGGCTGTGAATTCGAAACGGACGGCGGCGACGTCCGATATCCAAGCCTTTGTGATCCAACAACTTGCAGGTCAAGGGGGGGCCGGCCTTTCCGTGTCGATCTATAAGGCCGACGCGTCCGGCAACAACAACGGCGTGTGGACCACGGCCTTGGTCGGCGACCCGATCGCCGTTCAGATTCAGTCAACCTATTCTGTGATGATTCCCTCTTTTGGGATCTTGCCTCAGACAATGCCATTGAATGCCAAAGCGATTGTGATCGCTGAAGCGAACTAATCGGTTCGTCGTGGCGCCCCTGGAATGTTCCGGATTCGGGTATCTCGGGGCGCGTCGCCTCGATGCCAGCCGCCCAGAACTCCCAAGGGAGCCGGGGATGCCAGCGAAGTCTGTGGGAGAGGCGTCAAGCATGCGTATTCATCATCGGTCGTCGCCAACCCGGCACGGGGCCATACTGGTGCTCGTCGCTGTCTTGTTGGTCGTCTTGATCGGATTCGTTGGGCTGGCGGTCGACACCGGCAATATCACCCTGGCCAAGACCCAACTTCAGAACGTGGCCGACTCCGCAGCTGTGGCGGCCGCGTCTCAACTTCTCGATCGTGATGAGCTTAAAGGGTCGCCCGATCAGTCCACCGAGATCGTGGCCGCACGGAGCCTCGCCCAGTCGTTGGCTACTTCGAACCAGGCGGGCGGCGCCAGCATCGCACTCGACGCGAATAATCCGAATAGCACGAGCGGCGACATCGTTGTGGGCTATCTCGCGAACCCGATGGGGGATCGCAGTGCGCTTGTTCTCAATACGGGAACGCCCCCCGTCGCTTTCAGCCCCCCGTTGCTTTTCCTGCCGGCGGTCACGAGCATCCCTGTGCCGTTTGTGACCCCGCCCACGGTCAACTCCACGTACAAGTCGGCGAATTCCGTTCAGATCACCGCACATCGTGATGGACAGCGCAATGGGGCACTTCCCCTCTTTTTTGGAGGGGTCAACGGATTTAAAAATATCGGTCTCACGGCGACTGCCACGGCAACCTACGAAGACAACATCATTGGATTCAGGATCGATCCCAATGGTCCGGCAACGAGCAAGCTCTTGCCCTTTGCGATGGACGTCAATACCTACGGGGCGATGGCCGCCGGCCTGAGCTCACTCGACCTTTACCGATACGATCCGACGATCGCCCCAACCGGCAACGACTATTCCGCCCGAGTCAAGTTTGCCGACCTCTCCCTCGGTACCCTTTTAAGCAACACGGGGAGCGCACTTTCGATCCTGCTCGATCCCACCCGATACACGTTCAACCCGACGAATCTCTCGAACCCCCTGAGCGTTCCTCTCGACCCTGCGTTGGCCGCATTGCTGCCCGGCGACCGAATCAAGGAGACGCTGCTCATCCCCTTATTGGTCCCCGACATCATTCTCGACCCGATTCTTGCCCTGCTCGGGATCAAGCTCGAGATCTTGAACAAGCTGCCAATTCTGGGGAACCCGGTGCGGATCGGCAATTTCGGCACGATCTACATCGGTAACGGCAACGGAAGCAACGCCGACTTTGTTCGTCAGCTCCAGTATGGCCCGAACGCGACCGACTTAGCCTCAATGGGGGGGAGTTTTAAACTCGGCAACGACGGAACCCTGACCATCAACGGCGATGCGGGACTTACCGCGACCGTGAAAACACTGCTTGGCTCGATCAAAGGGCAACCGCGAATTATTCCTCTCTACCAGAAGACGACGACGCCGGGGGGGCTGAGTGCGTTACTTTCGGCGATTGTCGGGCAAACGCCGGTCACCTATACGATTGTTGGGTTCGGTGGCATCGTGATTCTTGACCTGCTCGACATTCCGGACCGGCTCAACCTGTTCGGCCTTGGGACGGGGGGGTTGATCGGCTTGAAGCTGTTGGCCCAGCCGGAATTCGTCATTGACCCGACCGCAATCGGCGGTGGCGCCGCGCTTTCCAACGGGGGTAAAACGACCTCCCGGTTCATCTATCGACCTCTCGCGATCTCGCGCTGAGCGGAGGGACCCCCGATTTGGAATAGCCTCTTGATGCCTTTCCGGCATGCCAAGGGACACTCGTGTTCTCTGCGCCGGTTTCCCAAAATAGGAGGTGGTGACGATCGCCGGTTCAGTGGGCGTAGTGGGTCGCCACCTTCCGGACGGCCGTGGCCAGGCTCAGGACGTAGGCCTCGCCCATCCCCTCGTGAATTGTCACCCGGACGCCCGTCTTGAGGATTGCTTCCGCTTCGGGGCAGGCGACCTGGGCGTAGTCCATCGTCGTCAGGCCCTGTTCTTTGAGGGGCCAACGCCCGGCGAAGAAGCCATGTTTCTGGAAGACCGGGTTGCCGTAGAGAGGCACGGGAATATATCCAGCCGAGGCGGGAACGCCTTCTGCGACGAGGGCCTTGACAAACTCGGCCCGCTCGCACTTGAAGGACTCGGGTCGGACGCGGAACATCAAAAACCAGTACGTGGAGCGGTCGTCGGGATGAACCTGATGGGGCTCGATTCCGGGCGTGCTGGCGATTTTGTCGTTGAGGAGATTGCCGAGTCGCGAGCGTTTCTCCGCGATCCCTTCCACGCGTGTGAGTTGGGCGGCGGCGAAGCCCGCCTGCGGTTCGCTCATCCGGTAGTTCGTGGCGAAGACCTCGAACAATCCCCCTTTGGCGAGTCGGTCCATCCCCTTGTCCCCGAATCGCTGGAGGAGCGGGCCGAACCGTGGGTCGTTCGAGGCCACCACGCCTCCTTCGCCGCTGGTGACGTGTTTGGCGGCCTGCAACGAGAAGCAGCCGATATGTCCAACCGTGCCGATCGGCTTGTCGCGGAACTTAGCTCCCCAGGCCTGGGCGCAGTCTTCGATGAGGACCAGGTTGTGTTGATCGGCCAATGTTTTCAGGGCGTGCATGTCGCACGGGTTGCCTGCGAGGTGAACGGCGATAATTGCCTTGGTTTTGGGCGTGATCCGTCGCGCCACGTCTTCGGGATCGAGGTTATACGTGTTCCGTCCGAGGTCGGCGAAGACGGGGACCGCCTGCTGATAGATCACCCCGATCACAGTGCCAATGTCGGAGATCGGACTGGTGATGACCTCGTCCCCCGGTTCGATCCCGGCCGCCGCAACGGCGATGTGCAGGGCCGCGGTGCCGGACGAGCAGGTCATCACGTGCTCAAGCGGGCAGGTCTGTCGAAATCGATCAATCAGCAAGGTCGTCTGTGGCCCCTTCCAGTAGAAGAGGTTCGTCTGATCGATGAGGGCGTTCATCCGCTCCCGTTCGGGCTGACCCCAGCGGACGAGTTGCGGCAGGCCCCCTTGCACGGCCTTCGGCCCCCCTTGAAGGGCAAGTTTTGCGGCGGGGGTCGCCTCGCCCGCCGCCCCCTGACCGTAGAGCTTGGCGGCTCCCATGACACCCGAGGTCGCGGCAAGGAACTGGCGTCGGGAGAAAGGATTCTTGTCTGTCATGGAAGAAATCCTGCTCAGGCCTTGAGAATTGAATTCGTGGGTTCAACGCGCTGCGGATACCAACCGCCGCGCGTTTTGTTCCTGCACCGCCCGCAGTTGTGCCGGGGTCAGGTCCGACTCCTTGAGCTTGAGGATGGCCGACTCAAAATAGAGGAAAGGCGCATGGGACCCGAAGAGGACGCGATCCAGGGGCACTTCCTCGAGCAGGCTCGCCACGCCCCCGGCGCCTTCACGTGCGGAGATCTCCACCGAGATGTCGCCGGCCTGAACCACTTTTTGAAGCGATGCCCCGCGAATGACGTTCAGCGCGTTCAGCAAGAGCAGACGGATCCCTGGAATCTTCGCGATCACCGCCGCGAGTGGAGCCGGATTGACGGGAGTGACCCGGAACGCGGGGTGCATCATGCGCTCGTCCTCCATCTGAAGGCAGAGTGCGACGACCAAGCCGCGCTTCGCCGCCAGCGTGAGAAGCTGGGCGAACGCCGGGTGGTCGAGCTGATACCCGTGATAGTTCGGGTGAAGGCGGATGCCTGGCATCCCATGCTCCTCGACGCACCGCCTGAGGTCCTCCTCCCAGTCGGGCTGAGCCGGATTGACCGAGCCGAACGGAACGAGACGGATCCGTGATTGGGCGCGGCACTCGTGAGCCAGCCGTGTATTGACTCCGGCCAGGTCCTTGTGGAGCAGGGCATCAAAGCTACCGGCCCAGGCCTCGACCACGCCATGACCGCTCAAGGTCGCCACGAGCCGGGCTGTCTCGTCGTTCCGCACTCGGCGGGTTGGCCAGCGCGAGAGATTCACGTTGGTGTCGATGAGTCGAGGCGTCACAGCCGGACCCCTTTCGCCTGGAGGATCGGCCCGAGCAGCCGCTTGAGGTTTCCCGCGAGGATGAGCTTCTTGGCCGCGTCGGGGACGTCGGCCCCTTGCACCTTGGCGAGTTGCGACGCGAAGCTCCGCCCACCGGCGTCGCTGCCGTAAATCACGCGCTCTGCGCCCAGCTCGCGCACCGCCATTTCGGTGATCCCGGCCGCCGGATCCCCTCCGGCCAGGTCCACTGCCACGTTCTGTTGGCCTCGGACGGCCCGGATTCCCAACTCCCAATCCCCCCCGGTATGGCCGCAGATCAGCGCCGCCTTCGGGTGTCGGGCCGCCAGGGCCGCAAGATCCATCGGGGTCGATTCGCCTGGGAGATTTCCCGTCGCCTTGATCCAGGTATGCTGAAAAATAACTGCGTTGAGCTCGGTCGCTCGCTCGACGATCGGGTCCAACTCCGGGGCATTGGCATGCTGCGCCACCCAGAGCTTGACGCCGACCATGGGGCCGTCGCGAACGCAGCGGTCCAGCTCGGCGAGGCTCTCCTTGACGTGCTTCGGGTTGAGGTAGACGAACCCCAACGCTCGGTCGTGCCAGTGACTCAACGCCTGGAGGACTTCGTCGTTCTGTTTGCGGAATTCCTCGGGTGAAGGGTCGTACGACCAGTTCATTCCCATATAGACACAAATTCGGGCAATCCCCATCCGGTCGGCGTACTTGATGAGCTGAGCCATCCGCTCATCCGGTGTCCGGCCGGGAACCCCGGAGAGATGGCAGTGCAGATCCCAGACCTCCACAGGCTCCTCCCTATATCGTCGAAGTCCCCACGCAAACAAGGGTTTACATTCGTCAGCAGGGGCTCATGTGGCCAATGCAGTACCAAAAGGAAAATCCTGACCAGACCGCCCCGCATTGCAGATCGGCAAAGCTGACCGATTCATGAGAGGTAGGGGGGAAGACTTCTGCTTCGCCACCACCACGAGGACAAGAGCATACTGATCAGGGATCACCTTAATGGACGTTGTCACCGAGATCAAACCGTTCTCCACCTAGTAGTGAGTTGGCCGAGCGCTGGGGGATGAGCAAGAAGACGGTGCAGAGGAGGGACAGGGAAGAACTGATTACGCCCCACTTTATCACGAGGAACTCGCAGATACTGTCCACACGGCCGAGCATCGCTCCGAGATTGAAGCGGGCCTCTCCATCAAGGCCCGACCGGCTCGGTACCCAAGACGCATCCTTCCCGTACCGTCTCGCAACGCCGTTGAGGTCAATGGCGGTGGGTCGTTCCGCCCAGCGTGCCAGAGCGGATCGACCGGCGGGGTCTGTTTGGGAGCGATCACAGTCCCTTGACACAGTATGATGGCGGGGGCCTGAGTGGAAAGCCGTTGACGCCGCTGGTGGCTGAGTGGATTAGCAAGGCCTCGCAAGAGGGCCATCACCAAGCTCATCGTCGCATGTGGCGGTATCCTGTCCCGCTGCAATGTCGCCGGGATGGCCTGGCTGGGCGCCTCAAGGGGTGGAACTGGGATCGGTGGTCCGATTGTATCCCTGGCGGATCCGGTCGCTCATCAGGCACGCACGAATCGTATTTGGGGAAGCAAAATGATCCTGAATATCCGACGACCAGACGATTTCCATGTGCATCTACGCGACGGTGAGATGCTCCGAAAGGTCGTCAATCACACCTCGAAGCACTTCGAGCGAGCGTTGGTGATGCCAAACGTTCCGCCGATCGACACGGGACCGCAGGCCAGTGATCTTCGTAATCGTATCAGTAAGTGCTCGGAGTTTGAGTTTCAGCCGCTGATGACCATACGGTTGACCGAACGCACGACCCCGGCAACGATCCACGAAGCCAAGGAGCACGGTGTGGTGGCGGCCAAGGTGTACCCACAAGGTGTCACCACTGGCTCGCATGGCGGCGTGACGGTCGAGCAGTTGCGGGGACTGGGCGATACCTTCGCGGCCATGGAGCAATCCGGCATGGTGCTCTGCTGGCACGGGGAACTGCCGGGGCCGGGATGGCTGACCGCCGAGCAGAGAATGCTTCCCGAAATGCATCGGGTGGTGGACGGCTTTCCGAAGCTCAGGCAGGTGATGGAGCACATCAGCACGCGCGAGGGAGTCGAGTGGGTCCGCAGTTGCCCCGACACGGTTGCGGGCACGATTACAGTGCATCATTTGTACCTGACCTTGGATGACCTTGGAGGCCGGGGCCGGTGGGGGGGAGGCGGGCAACTGCACCCGCACTACTTCTATTCTCCGATCGCCAAATTCGATGAGGATCGGGAGATCCTCTTGAGAGCGGCATTGGAGCCCACGGGCAAGTTCTTCCTCGGCACCGACTCTGCTCCCCATCCAACCGCCGCCAAGTTCAACGTGGACGCTGGCTGCTGTGCTGCTGGGGTGTTCTCGTCGCCCGTCGCGATGGCGGCGCTCGCGTCAAGGTTTGACGCGGAAGAGGCGCTGGATCGGCTGGAGGACTTCACCTCGGTCAACGGGGCCAAGTTCTACGGCCTGCCGTTGAACGAGGGCCGCATGGAGTTGGCTCGCGAGCCATGGGTCGTCCCTCGGATGATCGAGGGGATGACGCCGTTCCTGGCAGGCGAGGAATTACCATGGCGGGTGTTGTGATGCCCGTGCGAGGCCACTCCCTTCGGATCGCCGAAGCCGCCGTAACTGCGGTGTAACAGGGACGGAACTGGTCGCTGAGCCCGGCGGCCCTGATCCAGATCGTGACGGTCAGCCGGCCGTGGGCGAGGACGGCGCCGAGGAACAAGCAAGGCGAGCCGGGGCATGGCCCGGCCGGCGGTGGAGGGCCATCGGGGCTAACGTGAGGTTGAGGTCGCCGTTGTCTGGGAATTCGGCGTCTGTGATCCCGAGGCGGATGAGGGCGGTGTGACGGGAAAGTAGGTTGCACTGGCCCATGAAAGGATGCCTAAGAGAGCGACGCCAAGAATCAGACTGACGGCGATGAGCCATTTTTCGATCGGCAGGAGCGGCTCGTACGGGATTGCGGCGAGTTCTTCCGCGAGCGACTGCTGCGTGCCGGGTTCGGGAGAGCGGTCACTCATTTCAAGGCCCTCCGGTGATGATCGGCGGCTGTGCGCCGTGGAAAAAGAGCCACGAGATCGCCAGCCCGATCCAGATAATGAAGCCGAAGAGGCTGATGACGTAGACCAGGGCGAGCCGGCCGATCCCTTCGGCCCAAAGGCGTTTGAGGTCGGCAGCCATTCCAATGGTAAAGAAGGTCATGGCGAAGAAGAGGCCTCGTAAGGGCTCGGTTTGCGCGGTCGCCGCCGCGAGGCCCGGGGCCATGGCCGGCCGGGCCAGTGTCAGGCCGAGGAAGGCGAGGAAGAGGGCGAAATACCCGAGGACGAAGGCGGGAAATCGCTTCAGCACGTCGCGGACCGGGACCTTCACGCCGGGCTTCCGTTCGATTCCGTAGGTCCAGACGAGCGACAGGACCATTGCCCAGACGCCGATGAAGAGATCGATGAAGACCTTCACCGTCGTCGTGGTCGTCAGGATCCAACCCGCCTCATAGGCGATTCCAGACTCCAAAGCTCGAGCACGGATCAGCGCGTCGGTGATCGCTCCGCTCGCCACGGCCGCGCCGTCGGTTTTGACCGCCAGGCCCATCCAGGCGGCCGCCACCAGCGGCTCGTTTGACAGGAATTCACGAGCGGCGAGCGGGAGGATCAGCAACTCAAACACCGAGAAAATGACGACCAGCGAGGAGACCATGATCGGCACAATGGGGCGAGCGCGAATGGCCGCCCCCGTGGTGATCGCGGCGGAGACCCCGCAGATCGAGATCCCTGACGCGAGCGGCGCCGCCCATTCTCGGCTGAACCGGAAGTACTTTCGTGCGATGAAGTAGACCAAGGCCCAGTAAATCAGGTAGGCCTCGATGATTGCGGCGAGACCGCGAAACATGATCGATGTGACGAGGCCGGAGGCGGCGGCGGCCTTGATCCCGAGTCCCGCACCCAGGAGAACGATCGCGGTCTTGATGAACCACTCGGAACGGGCCGCCGACTTCAGCCGGACGGCCACCGACGGTAGGACGTTTCCGACGAAGAGGCCGGACAGCAGGGCGACGAGGAAACCCGCCTCCCCGGTCAAGCCGAGCGACCATGTGATGCCGGTCGCCGATCGCTTATCGGGCGTCTGGGCGATGTAAGCATAATGCCCGAGGATCAAGCTCGCGGCGCTGAGCCAGAAGATCACCGTGAAGCTGGGGATGAACGTCCGGAGGTCGAACTTTCGGATCGCAGCACAGGCGCCGATAAGCCCAAGGAGCAACAAGTAAGTGAATAGGAGGCTGACGAACCCGGGAAGGCCCGCGTAGTGAGCCGAAACGGGGCGGACGGCGTCACCGGGGCCGAGCCAGATTCGTGGGGCGGCAACCCAGCCCAACAGGTCGAGGCCCGCCGCAGTCGGTAACGCAATCAAGACGATCGCGACGCCGAGCCAGACGGCAAACCAGTCTTCCGAGGCAAACCAGGATCGCACGGAACGGAGTCCTCGAGTCGAGTGTATCGAACACGGTGGGCGGGGATGCCATTGGGATTGATTGAGGCCGATCCTCATCAAGCAAATACAAGAATCCCTAAGGCTTTTGCCGAGTCGGCTTGCGCGAATCGGTGGCCTTGAGAATCAGGCCGATCTCCCCCTGTTTGGCGGCCCATGACTGGTGAGTTGGGGCGCCGGCATAGGTTTGAGGAGTTCCCGATTTTGGAGATCGTTCTCGGACGGTTGGGATTGCGCCATGATCGTGTCATAGTACGCCATGCTTGTAGCACCTCGCAACCTGCTGGTATAACGAGTCGCTCTGGCGGGATCGTGGTCGTGTTTGGCATGATCATGTCGACGGACATTGCGGCCATTCTGAGACGATCGGCCATCGCTCCCGACTTTCGGTTCGATTGGCTCGCGGTGTGGTGCGGTGTCACGGTGGGGTGTCCCTGAGTCACATGGAGTTCTCGCGATGAGGCAATCGCTGGGTCTGGCTTTGGTGGTGTGCAGTGCGGTCACTCAAGCGGGCGCTCAACCGCCGCCGAAGCCCGTGGTCACGGGCCTGACGAAACCGGAGTCGGTGGCACTGAATAGCCAGGGGCAGGTTTTCGTCTCGGTTATCGGCGAATCCGGCCGCGACGGTGACGGTGCCGTTCTTAAGATCGAACAGGGTAAGGCCGTGCCGTTTGCCTCGGGGCTCGATGACCCGAAGGGGCTAGTTGCCCATCAAGAATGGCTTTTCGTGGCCGATAAGGATCGGGTTTGGCGGATCGATGGAAAGGGCAAAGCGGAAGTCTTCGCTCCCGCTTCGGCGTTTCCCACGCCGCCGCTGTTCCTCAATGACCTGGCCGTCGATGTGGAGAGCGGCACTCTCTATGTCAGCGACTCGGGAAACCGACAAGGGGGGGAGGGGGCGGTTTACCGGATCACGCCGAAGGGGGCCGTGAGCCTGGTCCTGGACAAGAAGCAATTCCCGAACCTCCACACGCCGAACGGCTTACTGCTTGATGGAGCGTCGCATCTTCTCCTCGCCGACTTCGGCACGGGCACGCTCTACCGGATCAAGCTGGCCGATCATTCGGTCGAGACGCTCGCCGACGGCCTGGGGGCTGCCGACGGACTTGCCTGGGACCAGTTCGGTCGCCTCTTCGTGAGCGACTGGAAGGGGGGCCGCGTGTTCGTCATTGCGCGTCCCGGGGCCAAGCCCGTGCTTCTGGCCCAGGGGCTCACGAATGCGGCCGACCTCACGGTCGAATCCTCCACCAAGCGGCTCCTGGTTCCCGACATGGGTGGGGGCACAGTCGTCGAGGTGCCGATCACCGTCCCTGGCGCTGAGGTCAACGAGGAACCGCTTCCTTTGAAGACCGCCGTGGCGTTCCCCGACTTGCAATGGGCTGGCTGGAAGGGGGAGACCGAGGACGGTCTTGTCCAAACCTTGCGGCCGCTCGTCCTGACGCATGCCGGTGACGGTTCGAACCGCGTCTTCGTCGCCACCCAGCACGGTGTGATTCACGCCTTCCCCAACGATCAGAAGGCGACCCAGACCACCATTTTCCTCGATATCCGGGACCGCGTCTCCTACAAGGACGAGACCAACGAGGAAGGCTTCTTGGGGCTCGCCTTCCACCCCAAATTCAAGGAAAACGGGTATCTCTACGTTTTCTACACGCCGAAGGCGGAGCGGCTGACGAACGTGGTCTCGCGGTTCCAGGTCCGCAAGGACGACCCCAGCCAGGCCGACCCGGCGTCCGAGGTGGAACTCCTTCGCTTCAAGAAACCGTACTGGAACCATGACGGGGGAACCGTCCTCTTCGGCCCTGACGGCTTCCTTTACGTCACGCACGGGGATGGAGGCGCGGGCAACGACCCTCACGAGAACGGCCAGAATCTCGAAACCCTGCTTGGCAAGGTTCTCCGTATTGATGTCGACCACAAGGAAGGTGATAAAAACTACGCGATTCCCAAGGACAATCCCTTCGTTGGCCGTTCCGACGCCCGTCCCGAGATCTGGGCTTACGGCATCCGCAACATCTGGCGCATGGCCTTCGACCGGAAAACGGGCTGGCTCTGGGCGGGCGAAGTCGGCCAGAACCTTTGGGAGGAAATCGACATCATCACCAAGGGAGGCAACTACGGCTGGAACCTCCGTGAGTCGCTGCATCCCTTCGGAGTCAAGGGCGTCGGCCCTCGGCCTGAGTTGATCGACCCGATCTGGGAGTACTCCCACCACGACACGGGTAAGTCGATCACTGGGGGGAACGTCTACCGAGGCACTCGCCTGCCGGAATTGGATGGAGCCTATCTCTACGCCGATTACGTGACTGGCCGACTCTGGGCTCTGCGTTATGACGACGCCCAGCGCCGCGTCGTTGAGAACCGCCCCATCCCGTCTCAGGGCCTACCCGTCCTGTCGTTTGGCGAGGATGAACAGGGAGAGGTCTACTTCCTGACCACCACCAACAACGGCCAGGGAATCTATCGGTTCAGCCGGTGATAGGGCGATGACACCGCGTTAGGCCGGCCCGGCCTCCGGCCTGACGCTGTTTCTGGTCGCCAAGGCGTCGTCTCCAATGCTGTCTTCAACCAACGGCATGCCGGGCGTGAGCATCCCGATCGGTCGCGAAATGGAGAAGGGATTGCGACATTCCTGGAAGTGGACATTATGACTGCGAACCTTCGCACGGATGCGGATCAACACAGGAACCGGCCGCCCGGTTCATCCACTAGCCCCTCGCTTGCTTGCACCGTTGCGGAAGCGTTTTCGCGGATCGATGGGCGGCTGTCCTGTCTGCCTCAGGAGAGGATTTCGCCACTGGCTGCCGCCGGACGCCGTCTGGCGCAACCGGCAATCGCGATTGCATCCGTGCCGGGGTTCCGACGAGCCGCCATGGATGGTTTTGCGATTCGCTTTGAGGATGCCCGCGCATTGGCCGACGGGGATGAAGTCTCGCTCACCATTGTGGGCGAGTCGTTACCCGGAAAGCCGTTCACTGGAACGATCGGCCCCGGTGAATGCACGGCAATCGCCACGGGGGCTGTGGTCCCGAATACGGCTGACACCTTGGTCCGGTGGGAATCGGTCGACCAGCAAGGCGAGACGATCCTGCTCCGCAGGCCCGTTGAGTCGCATAAAGACGTGGCTCTGGCGGATGAGGATATTCCAGCGGGAAGAATCATCGTTTCGCCGCCGCGAACGTTACGCCCACAGGACATTGCCGCGTGCTGTTCCGCTGGCCTCCGTGAGATTGACGTCACTCGAGTGCCTCGCGTAGGAATCCTCGCGACCGGCGATGAACTGGTCCCGCCCGACGCAACGCCGGGTATCGGACGAATCATCGATACAAATTCGCTCTTGCTGAAATGCTTGGTTGAGCGCGACGGGGGCCAGGTGATCGCCGCTGGGGGCGCGGAGGCTGGCATCTTGCCAGACAACCTCGAAGCGATCCGATCGGGAGTTGAGGCGCTTGTTGAGCGAGCCGATTGTGTCTTGATTTCCGGCGGAACGTCGTATGGAAGAGGGGATCACACCGCCGCGGTGCTGAACGCTTTGGGAACCATCGTCTTTCGTGGTGTTGGCATCCGGCCCGCGGCGCCGGTCGCGTTCGGCATGATTCGACATGTGCCGGTCATTCTGCTGCCAGGCAACCCTGTTGCGTGCCTGTTCGGCTATGATCTCTTCGCCCGTCGGGTCATTCGAATTCTTGGTTCCCGAGATACCGATTGGCCCTACCCGCGTCGCACGATGCGCTTGTGTCAACCGATCCGGTCGCCACGCGGCAAACTCGAGTATTTGCGAGTGCGTTGTTCGGGTGATGATGCCGTCGAACCGGTCTGGCCAAGAGGGGCGTCGATCCTGAGCTCCACGGTGGCGGCGGACGGTTTTGTGCTTGTCCCGGAAGAAATCGATGGCTACGAAGCGGGCCAAGCCGTCGAAGTCCATTTCTATGACAGCCCTCCTCTTTAAGGGCGAGAGCCACTTTCGCTGTCATTGCGCCATCGCCGGAAATGGGGCCTGTGTTCCGGCTGAGTTCTGACTGGACTGCCTGGACAACGAGTCGTCCGTGGTGGCGCAGCCACAATAGAGATCAGACGCAAGACCGAGTCTTCGAGCTACCGCCCGAGGCGGGCGGAGCGCCTATGATCGACCCGTCGTTCTGTGTATGTTTGAACAGAAAGGCAGGGCCAACTGGGAACTCAAGAAAACGCCCCCTCTTGACTAGTTGACCGACCAGTCTAGTATTAGCGACATGAGCGCCACGCGAACCAATCGACCGCCTGTCGCGACCCGGACCGCCTTGATCGCTGCGGGAACGCATTTGATCTTGGAGAAGGGGTACAACCATTGCGGCCTGGAGGAGATCCTCAAGGAAGCGAAGGTTCACAAAGGTTCGTTCTATCACTTTTTCAAGAGCAAGGAAGACTTCGGGCTGCAAGTTGTGGCCGAATATGCGGCGATGCGGATGGCGAGTCTTGACGAGCAACTTAATAATACAGACGTGAGGCCGCTTGCTCGGCTGCGTCGGTTTTTCGAGTTGTCGGCCCTTCGGCATCAGTCGCTGGGGTATCGGAAAGGTTGTCTCTTCGGCAACCTTGGCCAGGAGATGGCCGACCACAGCGAAGTTTTCCGAACTCGGCTTGAAGAGGTTTTGTCTGAGTACCGGGCGAAGATCGCTCGCTGTTTCCGCGAGGCCCAGCAGGTTGGCGACTTGCGCGCTGACTTCGATGCGGACCGACTGGCCGGGTTCTGCCTGAACAGTTGGGAAGGGGCCATCCTCCGCATGAAGGTCGCCAAGAGCTATGAGCCTCTCGACGACTTCCTCTTCGTGATGTTCGAGACAGTTCTCAAGAGCAGCCCTCCCTCGGACGCAGGTCCCCGCTGACACGGGTCGAGGGGCTTCGTCCCCGGCCTATTTTTTTTGACTCTCAACGCCCACCCTCGACCTGAGCGGCCTAACGGCACGGTCTGCCAGACCGCGTCCGCCGCTCCTCAGGAAGGTTTCGCTCCCCATGTGGATCGTACGTCTCGCGCTGCGACGGCCGTATACGTTCGTGGTCATGTCGCTCTTGATCGCCGTTCTGAGCGGCGTGACGCTCTTGCGCATGCCGATCGACATCTTCCCGGAGATCAACATCCCGGTAGTTGCCGTGGTGTGGACCTATCCCGGCATGTCGCCCGACGAGATGGAGAAGCGGATCGTCACGATCCACGAGCGGGCGATGACGACCACGGTCAACGACATCGAGCACATCGAGTCGCAGAGCCTGGCCGGCGTGAGCGTGATCAAGGTCTTCTTCCAGCCCGGAGCCAAGATCGAGGCGGCGGTCGCCCAGGTCAATGCGATCAGTAACGCGGTCCTCCGCGTCCTGCCGCCTGGGATCACGCCCCCCTTCATCATCCGCTTCAGCGCGTCGAACGTCCCGATCCTTCAGGTGGGTGTCGGCGGAGACGGCCTCTCGGAGCAGCAGCTCTATGACATGGGCCAGAACTTCATCCGGACGAGGCTGGCGACTGTCCAAGGGGCCCAGATCCCGCTGCCGTTAGGGGGTAAGCCCCGCCAGGTCATGGTCGACCTCGACCCGGAGGCCCTCTATGCGAACAACCTTTCCCCCTCCGACATCTCGCTCGCGATCAACGCGCAGAACCTGATCTTGCCCGCCGGCAACGCCAAGATCGGGCCGCGTGATTACCAGGTCCAGCTCAACAGCAGTCCCGACGTGCTCGAGGCCCTCAACGACCTGCCGATCCGCCACGTGGGAGGAGCGACGATCCATATCCGGGACGTCGCCCAGGTCCGCGACGGGGCGGCCGTGCAGTCGAACATCGTCGTCAAGGACGGCCAGCGCGGCAGCCTGCTCACCATCCTCAAGGCGGGAGGTGCTTCCACGCTCGATATCGTCGCGCGGGTCAAGGCCGCGATGCCCTTGATCAAGGCGAGCTTGCCCGATGCGCTCAAGATCGACTTTCTGTTCGATCAGTCGGTCTTCGTCCGCCACTCGATCGAGGGTGTGTTGCATGAGGCGGCGATCGCGGCCGTGCTCACGGGGATGATGATCCTGCTCTTCCTGGGGAGCTGGCGGAGCACCTTGATCGTCACGATTTCGATTCCGCTGTCGATCATGATCTCAATCCTGATCCTGTCAGCGCTCGGGCATACGATCAACACGATGACGCTGGGCGGTCTGTCGCTGGCGGTCGGGATTCTCGTGGACGACGCGACGGTCGAGATCGAGAACATTCACCGCAACTTGGCGATGGGGAAGCCGTTAAAACGGGCGATCCTCGATGGGGCCGAGCAGATCGCCGTGCCTGCGTTCGTCTCGACCTTGGCGATCTGCATCGTCTTTATTCCCGTGACCTTCCTGTCAGGGGCGGCCCAGTCGTTGTTCACGCCCCTGGGAATGGCGGTCGCCTTCGCGATGATGGCGTCCTACTTCCTGTCACGTACACTTGTGCCGACGATGATCAACGGCATGCTCGGCAAGGAGGTTGAGCTCTACCGGCAGAACGCTCACGAACTCGAGGAGGAAGGGATCCACGTCGAGTACACGCCTGAGCTCGACGCCTTCGGTCAGCCCAAGCCTCCGGCCAAGGGCGATATTTTCTGGCGGATTCACCGCGCGTTCAACCACCAGTTCGAGAAGGTTCGCGGCCTTTACACGCAGATGCTCGACTGGGCACTGAGCCATCGCATCTTGGTCTGCCTGGGCTTTGCGTCGTTCGTCGGGGGGACCTCGCTCCTCTTCGGTGAGCTTGGGCAAGACTTCTTTCCGGCGGTGGACGCCGGCCAGATCCGAATGCACATCCGGGCCCCATCCGGGACCCGGCTCGAAGAGACGGAGAAGCTGTTCACTCGGGTCGAGGAGGTGGTTCGCAAGACCATCCCGCCGCACGAGGTGGCCACGATCTTGAGCAACATCGGCCTCCCTGCCAACGGGATCAATCTGGCGTTTGGCGACTCGGCCACGGTGGGCTCGGCGGATGGTGAAATGCTGATTGCACTTCATGAGCATCACGGATCGACCCCCGAGTATCTCGCGAAGCTCCGCAAGCTCCTCAGCCACGATTTTCCCGAGGCCACGTTCTTCTTCCAGCCGGCCGATATCGTGGGGCAGATCCTCAACTTCGGGCTGGCTGCGCCGATCGATATTCAGATCAGCGGCAACCGCCGCGATGAAAACTACAAGGTCGCCCGCGAGATCGAGAAGGAAGTGGCCAAGATTCCGGGCGCGGTGGATGTCCACCTGCACCAGATTGTCGACGCCCCCAAGCTTCAGGTGAACGTCGACCGGACGCGGGCCGACCAGGTGGGCCTGACTCAGCGCGACGTTGCCAATAGCTTGCTCGTCTCGCTCAGCTCGAGCGGGCAGGTCTCGCCGAATTACTGGATTGACCCCAAGAACGGAGTCAACTACCCGGTCGCCGTTCAGACCCCCCAGCGTCTGATCGATTCGATTGAGGCCTTGAACAATACTCCGATCATCGCGCCCGGCGCCTCGGCGACCTCGGCCCAGCTTCTCATCAACGTCGCGGACGTCGATCGTGGTGTGACCTCGGCGGTGGTGAACCATTACAACGTCCAGCCTGTCTTCGACGTGTACGCCAGCGTGCAAGGGCGCGACCTCGGGGGCGTCGCGGCCGACCTTGAGAAGGTGATCGAGAAGATCGCCGGCCCGGTCGATCCGCAGACCGGGATCCGGACGAAGCTTCCCAAAGGCTCGAACCTGATCCTTCGCGGGCAGGTGGAGAGCATGAAGTCGTCGTTCAAGGGGCTGGCGTTCGGGCTCGTCTTCGCGGTCCTGCTCGTCTACCTGCTGATGGTTGTGAACTTCCAGTCCTGGCTCGACCCGTTCATCATCCTCTGGGCGTTGCCGGGAGCCGTCGCCGGGATCATCTGGATGCTCTACGCTACCCAGACGACGATCAACGTCCCCTCACTCATGGGGGCGATCATGTGTATCGGTGTCGCGACGGCCAACAGCATCTTGATGGTGACCTTCGCCAATGGCCGGCGTCTTCAAGGCGACGACGCTCGCACTGCGGCCTTGGCCGCGGGGCGGACTCGGTTCCGTCCTGTTTTGATGACCGCCCTGGCGATGATCATCGGCATGCTGCCGATGTCCCTGGGGATGGGCGAAGGGGGTGAGCAGAACGCCCCGCTGGGCCGAGCGGTCATCGGTGGGCTGAGTGTCGCGACCCTCGCCACCTTGTTCTTTGTTCCGGTCATTTACAGCCTGCTGCGGCGCAAGCCGCCTCTTGTTCAGACAGACGAGGATTGAGCCCAATGACCACGGTGAACCTCATTCCGGATCATTCATTACCGGGTGTCGGTGCTCCTGCCGAGCAACCCAAGCCCGCCCGGTCCAGGACCCCCGTTTTCGCCGTCCTCGGCCTGCTCGTCCTCGGTGGAGGGGGGCTGGGCTCCCTCTATGTCGTTGGCCGGCAGCCCCGGCGTGAGCAGCGGGCCTCCCTTTATGCCGAGACCGCCGAGGCGATTGCGAGTCGGCCCCGGGTCCAGATTTCGGTCCCCTTCCGCAAAGACAAGCCGGCCGACTTGACGCTGCCCGGCGAGATCCGAGCATTTCAAGATACGAATGTGTTTGCTCGCACCGATGGGTACGTCAAACGCTACCTCGTGGACATCGGCGATAAGGTTGAAGCAGGGGCGCTCTTGGCCGAGATCGACACCCCCGAACTTGACCAGGAGCTCAAGCAGGCCCAGGCGCTGTTGGCCCAATCGAAGGCGAACCGCCAGCTTGCCGAGTCGCGACTCGAGCTGGCTGCGCTCACGCTCAGACGCTCCCAGCAACTCAACAGTCGAGGGGCCGAGACCAGGCAAGTTCTCGACGAGTACACCGCCGAATTCAAGGTGGCCGAGGCGACTCTCCTGACCGCCGCCGCCGACATTGAGGCCAAGGCCGCCAGCGCCAATCGCCTGGCCGAGCTCCAAAAATTCCAGAAGGTTCTGGCCCCGTTCCGTGGCGTCATCACCGAGCGTAACGTCGACACCGGCGCTCTCATCAGCTCCGGTTCCAGTCAGCCGCTCTACCGGATCGCTCAGACCGACAAGCTCAAAGTCTACGTCAACGTGCCGCAAGCGAACTCGATTGGCATCAAAGCGGGCCAGCATGCCGAAGTTTTGGTGCGTGAACAGCCAAACCGGAAGTTCGTGGGCAACGTGACGCGAACCTCCGGGGCGATCGAGACCCGGTCGAGAACCTTGCTCACCGAGGTTGTCCTTCCCAACGAGAAGGGCGAGCTCTATGCGGGCATGTATGTGAAGGTCCGCTTTGACGAGGCGGGGGGCCGTCCGCTGCTCATTCCGGCCACCACCCTGGTGATCAACACCCTCGGCACCCGCGTCGCGGTCGTCGGCCCCGACGACTCGTTGCATTACCAGGAAGTTCAGCTCGGACGTGACTACGGCCAAGACGTCGAGATCCTCCAGGGCCTCTCGGGCACCGAACGGCTCATTCAGAATCCCACCGAAAACCTTGTTGAAGGCGTGAAGGTCGAACCGACCGAACCGACGCTGAAGACCGCGTCCTTGGCCGGAACAACTTCGGCGGTGTCTGCGGCTCGACACTGAGAATCGAGTTTCGTTGGGGACTGGGGGATTCGCGACCTGGACTTGAAACGATTGTCGATTTCAGTCTGAATTCAGCGGACGCGTTCGTTGATGCGAGCATCTCCAGGCCCCAACGGCCAAGGCGAGGCAGGGAAATATAACGTCTCCGGGGACATGTGAGAGCAGGCCAGGCTGATCATGTTGTCGGTGACCTTGGTTTCTGTTACGCTCTCAATCAAGCCGCATCGACACCCATTGCTCGCGTGGACGTCGGACGCGAAGGGGGGGCGATGTCCGGAAATCCGTCTGACACGTTTTCGGCATCCGGGCAATCGGCAAGGTCATTCAGTCCTAGCGGCGGTTCGCCCTGGAGACTTGCATTGCGGTTGCCGTCAACCCTTCTGAACTACCTCCTCGTCGTCGCGGTGATTGGTCTCATCGTGGCCGCCGTGAGGCTGGGTCGGGCTGACGGCGGTCCACGGCGATCCCGGCTGGAAGCGGCACCTCGATGTCGGGTGGTCAGTCATCAGGTCTTGATCGACCCCACTTCTCACCAGTACATCAGTCTGTTGAACGCGGAGACGGGTGAGATCGAGCGTGTCTCTGTCGGTGAGCCGGATACCTTTGCGTACTCCGTCTGTTCTCCCTGGCGGGACGGCCTGAATCGGATGCATCTCGTCGCCCAATGGCGCGGATACGATGTCAATGGCTGCTGGACTGCGGGGCTGGCGCGCTATGCGCTTCCCGGCGGTGAGGTTCTCGACCGGTTACCGCTCGAAGTGCCCGCGAGTGGTCCGCCCTGCTGGTCCCCGGATCTGTCGGCGACGATTCTCTTCGCGGGGACAGACGGGCGGCTCTATCGCCACTCATTCGGACACAACGGCGATTCCAATCGCTCCAGGGTCGACGGCCTGTTGCCTCGACCGCTGACCTGGAAAATCTCGCCCCCTCTTGGTGTCGCCATCCTTCGGGTTTTGGATCCGACCTGGCCGATCGAACCGAGCCTGGAGAGGACGCTCCTCGTCTCGATGGCGGTCCGGGAAGATCGTGCCGATACGTCGGGGCCGGAATTGCCGCAGTTGTGGTGGCTCCGGCTCAGCGCCGACGGCTGGGCGATCGAGGCGGCGGGACGGCTTGTCCGACCGGCACTTGAGAGACGGGGTGAGCCGATCCAGGAAGAACGCCTGGCCCGGATCTCCGCGACTCCCGACGGTGGCTTAGCCTTGGCTTACCTGGTCCGTCGGCAGGGGCATACCGACCTCGAGTTGCGGCTGGCGCCGGTGACCGTCGACGAGGAGACAGGAGGACTCCGAGTCGATGAGTCGGACGTGATCGAATTGACCGACGGCCTGGCCTGCAGCCCACCGATTTTCTCGGAAGACGGTCGCTGGGTCTATGTCACTGTCAAAGCAGACCTCGCGGAGGTCCAGGCCGAGGCACCCCTACGGGTTCACCGCTTTTCCGTCGTCGACTCCCTGGCCAGTCCACCGCTTGCGGTTCATCCGTGCTCTTCTCTCGGTTTTGCCCCACACGAGTGGGAACCGGAATGCACCGAGGCGGTTCGAGGATGCGAGGCTTGCGGTGAGGCTGAGACTTCTCCCCGCTGGAGTGTTGGTCCGGCCGCCTCGCAGCCATCGCGCGAATGCGAGTGACCTCGGCATCGCACCGCCGAACGGCTTGTCAACTCGCCTTGGCTTCCATCCCTTCGTACGCGTTCACAACCTCGACCACGCCGACTGTGAAGGCCCGGATCGTCGTCCCCGCCGGAAGGCTCACTCGATACCGCTGGAAGTCGGTGTTGGCGTCGTCCCAGTCGGTGAAGACGAGCGCGAAGTCGGACAGGTGGGCGAGGGTGCCGATGGGGCTGGTGTACCATTCGGCCGGGGCGTTGAGCGTGGTGTCATCCAAGACGGTCGGGATCTTCCCGTCCGGAGTGACGATCGCATAGAACTCGAATCGGCCGTCGAGGTCTCCGAATTCCGTCATCGTCATGCCTCCCTCGCTGCGATCGTTCGTCCTCTCAGGGAGAGGGAAGCCTACAGTCTCTCATAAAGATCGTCATTTTGGCACTGAGCTGTGGGAATCGCGTGCAAAACTTGTGGTTTGTGCATTTCTTTGGATTGCGCCCTCCGGTAGGCGTCCTGCTGGTTCTGGCGGTCGCACTTTCGGGGTCCACTAGACGTGCGATCCCTTCGCTCGGATCGGAAGATACCAGAAGAGGGCAATCTCCGTAGTTGCTTTGTCCAGACCCCGATAAAGGTGTTGGTCGAATCCCCCGAGCTGAAACCCACACACCTCGTAGAATTTGCAGGCGGGGACGTTGTTGCTTTGCGTTTCGAGCCTGATCCCTGGCAACCCTCGCTCGCTTGCCCAGGCGATAGCACGGTCCATCAATGCCCGGCCAACTCCCAACCTCCGACAGCGGGCGTCAACGACAAGGTCTTCGATCCAGGCGTACCGGTTCCATCCCTCCGATAAGACGACCCTGCCTGCGATCAGGCCATCGAGATACGCAAGGAAAACAGCGATGTCAGGGGCGTTCTGGTAATCGGCCAAGCCGTCGTCGGCGTAGGATTTCTTGTAGGGGGGGACCGGGACAACCTCGTAGCGGATGACGCCACCCTCGGCGGAGAGAGTCAACTCGGACTCCACCAGGAATGAATCATTGAGCTTGTGAGGATCCCCGGCGGTCTGTCCGTCAAGTGCTTTAATCACCAAATCCATAGCGTCTCTCTTGATCTCATGCGTATGTCTTCGTCGAATGTACAGCAGTCGAAGTGATCTCTCTTGGTTGAACTAATGGTTCAGCGTGAAATGAAGAAACCGGGGTTGGGAGATAAAATGGTGGACTTTTGATCTATATGCAAAGATTGACCGCTTTCTTGCCAATCCCGAAGGAATGACAGGGCGGCATTGTGCCGCCCCTCCTTCGGTCTTGGCCCCTGGGTCGGCGCTCGAGTCGTTCCACCACGTTGCCCTGCTCTCCGCCCAGGCCATCCATTCATCGTAGCGCAGCGGAATCGTTCGAGCAACGACTTCTCGTCGATCAGACGGTGGACTGAACCTTTGCACGGGCGGTTTCCCACGCCGTATCCAACTTGGGCTGCCTCCCGAAATTTGCTCCACGTTCTCTTGCAGCAGTCACTCCGGTTCCGATTTTCTCTCGTCTCTGTTATTGACAGGTCGGAAATATCCGACGCATAATGCGGGCATGACGACCCCCGATGTTTTCGCGGTTTTGGCGAATCCGATTCGCCGTCGAATTCTGGAACTCCTGCTCAAACGGCCGTACACCGTCAATAACCTGGTTGATGAGTTTAGCCTGCATCGCCCGTCCGTTTCGGAACATTTGCAGGTGTTGCGGAGCGCCGAGCTGGTTCGGGACGAGCGGCGCGGCCGCGAACGGTACTACCACATCGAGCCGGCACGTCTCGTTGAAGTGAATGAGTGGCTAAAGCCATTTGAGCATTATTGGCGTGAGCGGCTGCAAGCCTTTGATCGTACTTTGGAAGAGGAATAGCAATGATTCAACCAGGCATAATTCGATTGTCGCAATTTGTCAGTCAATCGCCGGAGAAGGTCTGGCAAGCGCTGACCGACCCCAAAATTCATGCGAAATGGTGGGCAGCGGGTGACGTACGAGCCGTCGTCGGCCATCGGTTCACGCTCGATATGGGGCCATGGGGGCAACAACCGTGCGAAGTCATTGCCGTGGAACCTGAGCGTCTCCTGAGCTATAGCTTCGCGCCTGGTACGCTCGATACGACCATCACCTGGCGTCTTGAACCCGAGAACTCGGGCACGCGGCTGCACCTTGAGCACTCGGGCTTCGACCTCGACTCCCCTCTGGGCAAAACGGCCTTCGAGGGTATGGGGGCGGGTTGGCCAAAGGTCTTGGAGCGCATTTCGTCGGCCATCGCGTCGAGCGTGGCTGGCTGAAACTCCGCTGTTCCTGAAAGCCTCGGTGGCGGGGCTTCGATGAACTTCCTGCTTCTCTCAAAATGCTCAAATCCCGCCAACCGTCGCTGACGCGACGGTTGGCGGGATTTGCTGTTGCCAATCAGTCGGGATGATAGGAGGCTGTTAGAACTTTTTTGCACCGGCATTCAGGGATTACCGACGACAATCCGTGCCACCTTGTGCCAGGCAGCGACAGGCTGAGCTCAGAGAGTCGGGCCTACCCGGCAGATGCCTTTCGTGAAGCCTAAATTGACATTGACACGTAGGCAACCACTTGCAGGCATTGGCTACATGGTGGTAATTCCCAATTGCAAGCCCGGCCGTCTCGCTGCGCCTCCTGCCCGATGCCGGCCGCGTAACCGAACAGCGGCAAGGTCGAGAACGCTGTTTATCGCCTCGTCCCTACGCAGTTCAGGCCCGTACGGGACCGGATGGCATACTAATGAGCGATTCTGGGATGAACACCTAGAGTGACTCGAGAAACGTCCAACGAAATAAGGACGAATGATGACCGAGAGCAAGGCTAAGGACACGTCGCGCGCGAACAAGCCACTCAAGTCGGCCACCAAGCCCAAATCCCCGCCGAAGCCAGGCGCGAAGGTCAAACCGGGTGAGGAAGCGAAGCACGCGACCGGGAAGGTGGCCTCTCGTCTCATCGACGAGCGGATCCGGTCTCTGGGTGGCTGGCGAGCCGAGACCTTGGCAGAGGTCCGCCGCATCATCCACGAGGCGGACTTGGACATCATGGAGGAGTGGAAATGGATGGGCACACCCGTTTGGTCCCGCGCTGGGAACATCTGCACGGGAGAGGCCTACAAACAGGTAATCAAGCTGACCTTCGCCCGAGGTGCCTCCTTGGAGGACCCTCGGGGGCTCTTCAACTCCAGCCTCGAGGGAAACACGCGTCGCGCCATCGACATCCGGGAGGGAGAGGTGCTCGACGCTGAGGCGTTCAAGGCCTTGGTCCAGGCCGCGGTCGCGGAGAATCTCCGGTCCAGCACCCCGAAGTCCAAGTCCCTGCCGAAGCCAGGTGCGAAGAAGGCCAAGCCAGGTGCGAAAGAGGCCAAGCCGATCAAAGGGCGAAACGGCGAGGAGGTCATCCTCCTGTCGGGTGGCAACCCGAAAATCGCGAAGGCAGACGGCGATGCCCCAGTGCAGGCGTACATAGCAGCGATGCCGAGCTGGAAGAGCGACCTCGGGAAGCGCCTCGACGCGCTGATCGTGCGGACCATCCCCAACGTGCGCAAGGCCGTGAAGTGGAACTCGCCATTTTACGGCATCGAGGGCCAGGGCTGGTTCCTGTCGTTCCACGTCTTAACCCGCTACGTCAAGGTGACCTTCTTCTGCGGCACGTCGCTACGACCAGTCCCGCCCGGTGGCACGGTGCGCAGTAAGGACGCGCGTTGGATCGACATCCACGAAGGCGACGAACTCGACGAGGCACAGATGGCGACCTGGGTGAAGCAGGCCGCTGCGTTGCCCGGATGGGTTCCTTAACCGACCATCCCGAGGATCTGTCTCGCCCCAGCGGCTCACGCTTGGCGTGTGCGCCAACTCCCAGCGACGGGGGCAGCGTGAATGCCACGTGAGCCCAATGGTGTGGGGGGAATGATGTGTGGAGTCTTCCCGAAAAACAAGAAAGGGGTTTGCGTCTTTCGCCGCAAGCCCCTTTCTGATCGTCAGTTAGAACAAGTCGGGGCGGCGGGATTTGAACCCACGACCTCTAGACCCCCAGTCTAGCGCGCTAGCCAAACTGCGCTACGCCCCGATTTTTTTGGAGATGACCTCGTCTTGAGTCGGTACTTTTCGATCCCAACGCGACGAGACCCGAAAAAGGAAAGGGGTCTACGGTGATGAGCCGTAGGCCCCTTTTCATTGAAATCTCTCACAGACAAGTCGGGGCGGCGGGATTTGAACCCACGACCTCTAGACCCCCAGTCTAGCGCGCTAGCCAAACTGCGCTACGCCCCGAATTCTTTGCAGACGACCTCGTGTTGAGTCGGTATTATAGGGGGAGCCCTGGATCTGTCAATGCGGTACTGAGAGGAATTACGTCGTGCACTTCGCGGATCGCTTGAATGCAGCCGTAAAGCGAGTGGGAACCCCGATCTGTGTGGGGATCGATCCGCGGCCCGAGGACTTGCCACCTGAGTTTCTCGACAAGTTCCCTGGCGATCGGCCGGGGGTGGCGGAGTCGCTGCGCGTGTTTGGGGACGGCGTGGTCGATGTGGTCGCTCCGCTCGTGCCGATCGTCAAATTCCAGGCCGCGTTCTATGAGGCCTATGGACCCGAGGGGTTTGCGGCGCTCCACGCCACCGCGCAGTACGCCCAAGGGAAAGGGCTGCTCGTCTTGATCGACGGCAAGCGGAACGACATCGGCTCCACGGCCGACGCCTATGCCCGGGCCTATCTCGGCAAGGTTCCCGTGGGCGAGAGCTTCGAACCCTCATGGAATGCCGACGGCTTGACGGTCAATCCTTACCTCGGGAGCGATGGAATCACCCCGTTCGTCAAGGTGGCCGCACGCGAGGGGAAAGGACTCTACGCCCTCGTCCGGACGAGCAACGCCTCGGCCGGTGAGTTTCAGGACCTGATCGCTGATGGGAAGGCAATCTACCAACACGTCGCTCAACGCTTGGCTCAATGGGCCGAGCCCTATCGAGGCGCATCCGGTTATAGCCTGCTCGGCGCGGTGGTCGGCGCGACTTATCCCGATCAACTCGCCGAACTGCGCGCGACACTGCCCGGCATTCCGTTCCTGGTACCAGGCTACGGCACTCAAGGAGGCTCTTCCAAGGATGTTGCCCCGGCATTCGATACCGATGGCCTCGGCGCGATCATCAACAACTCGCGCGGACTGACCTACGCTTACAGCCGGCCCGCCGCTCGCGCCAAGTACGGCGCGGAGTGGCAAGCGGCGATCGAGGGGGCCGTCCACGAGATGATCGCCGACCTTGCCGAGAATACGAACGCGGGCAAGCTTCGCACTCCAACAGCGGAGTGAATCTCCCACGACCGGGCCGATCGGTGTGAATCCGAACGGTCCGGCCGGTCGAGCAACTTCGGGTTGGCAGCGTGTGGGGGCTACGTCCGAGAGTTGGGGCTGGTTACGATGGCGGCTCGTTCGCATCCTCATGTGGGCCAGATGCCAGTCTCATTCCTACCTGGCAGGCTCACGTTGATGTCGGATGCTCTGGATTTCTGTGATTCCAGCGGATCGAGGACGAGACCATGCCACTCGTGATGTTCTCGAAGATGCTGCAAGAATTTTCGGTCGGCGAGGCGGCGGAGCGGATCAAGGCGCTTGGGTTCGACGGGGTGGACCTGACCGTTCGGCCCAAAGGGCACGTTGAGCCCGCCACGGTCGGGAAAGACCTGCCGGCGGCCGTGGCGGCGATCCACGCCCAGGGGTTGGACGTGCCCATGGCGAGTACGGCGATCACGCGGGCGACCGACCCTCATGCCGAGGCGATCGTCGAAGCGGCGGCCAGGCAAGGGATCCGGCTGCTCAAGCTGGGCTACTGGAATGGGCCCAAGGGGAAGCTCCGCGAATCGATCGAGCAGGCGAAACAGAACCTCGATGGGCTGGAACGACTCGCCGAGTCGTACAAGGTCACGTTCGGGATCCACAACCACAGCGGCCCCGGCTATGTGAACTGCCAGCCGGCAGTGGTGGTGAACTTGCTCCACGACCGTGACCCGAGCCGGCTCGCCGCCTACTTCGACCCTGGCCATGCGGCTGTGGAAGGGGGGAGCGGAGGCTGGCGGCAGAACCTCGAGCTGCTGGGTCCACAGATTCGGCTCGTCGCGGTCAAGGACTTCGGCTGGAAGTCCGAGCCGGGGAAGGTCAAGGCCGTCTGGCAGGCTCAACAGGTCCCGCTTTGCGATGGCCTGGTCGCCTGGCCCGAGGTGTTCGACGCCCTCAGGCAGGCCAAATTTGATGGGCCGATCTCGCTCCATAGCGAATACAAAGGGCCGCATAGCTGGCGCGACCTGACTACCCCCGAACTGATCGAGCAGACTGCGGCCGACCTTGCGTTCGTCAAGACGCTCCTGGCGGCGCCGGCGAAGTCGTCGAACTCTGGCCGATCATAAGCTCGAGGAGGCGTGCCGTTGGGGTGAATCCCAATGTGTCCGGGCCGGCGGATTTCGACGGGAGGCTCGATCAGAGGAGATCGGTGAGAAGGGGCAATATTGCTGCGGCCTTGCCGTGGAGGGCGAGGTCGACCTCATCGCTGATCGGCGTGGGCTCGAGGTTGATTTCGATCACGGCACCCCCTGCGCTTTGGGCTGTGGCCACGAGGCCGGCGGCTGGATAGACGACCGCGCTGGTGCCGACGACGAGGAGAAGGCGGGCCTGGCGGACGGCAGCCTCGGCCGCTTCCCAGATGGCAGGCGGGAGCGTTTCGCCAAACCAGACGACGCCTGGTCGGAGGAGTTGGCCGCACACTTCGCAATGGGGCAGGGGAGGGAGTGTCTCGCCATCACGGTCGAAGGTTTGCCCACAGCCGGTGCAGCGGACCTCGAAAAGGTTGCCGTGCAGTTCGAGGACGTCGCGACTCCCGGCCCGCTGATGGAGCCGATCGACGTTCTGCGTCACGAGCGTGAAGCAGGTCAGCTTGCCTGCTAATTCCGTGAGTGCTCGATGGCCGGGGTTGGGCTCGGCCCGCGTGACCAGTTCGCGACGCCAGTTGTAGAACTCCCAGACGAGTGCGGGGTTGGCGGCGAACGCTTGCGGAGTGGCGAGGCTCATCGGGTCGCGCCCGTTCCAGAGACCGCCTAGCCCGCGAAACGTGGGGATCCCGCTCTCGGCCGAGATTCCCGCACCGGTCAGGACCGCGACCGATCCCGCCTTGGCCAAGAGCTTCGCCGCTTTCTCGAGGTCTGTCATCGTTTAAAACTCGGGCAGCGTGCCCCGCTTCACACCCCGAGCGATCATGAGTGCCCCCGTGCCGAGCAGGGTGAAGGGCATCCCCATCATGAACAGGACGCTCCAGTTGTAACCGTTCTTCATGTTGGCCACTTCACTCGGCTGCGCGGCGACCGCTTCCTTGCAATTGGGACATGCCGAAAGGTTGGCCGAAAGCCCCAGGACCAAGACGAGGACTGGTAGAACCCTCCCTACATGTCGCATCCCGTGGCTCCCTGGCAACGTCTGCCCTTGACCTATGCAAAAAAACCTCGAACTGGCGATCACTTGCGTATTCTAAGCTGGCCCGCTCCCCGGGTCAATTCCACGCCGATACGGGGGAGCCTGCATCACTTTTTGGAATGAAAATCGGTTCCCCGGGTGATCACGCTGCACGTCCCAGCTCCGGAAGCGGATGGGAATAAGAACAACCTCGAGGGAAAGGAGTCCCTCGAGAGTCTTGATAATTGACTAAGTCGATCAGGATAATGGTCTTGGTTGAAGTTAGTGCGAAGTTTGTCCTCTGGTCTAGTCGATCTTATCCATGTCGGCCTTCGTTTTCCGGGGGTCGTCCACGTGAACTTCCTGAGTGAGGGATCGCGTCGATGAATACCAAACTCTTTTCGGGATTCGTGCTTGCGGTCATGGCGCTTGGTGCGGCACCGGAGTCGAACGGAGACTTGCCCAAGCTCCAGGGGCGGTGGGAGACGAAGGTCGGGCTCCGCAAGGCAACGGTCGTCTCGATCGAGATCAAAGGGAATGCGGTCGTGGCAACGATTGCGACGCCACAGGGGCGAAAGATTCAGGCGGACGGTGAGCTGAAGATCGATGAGACGACTTCGCCCAAGGCGTTGGACTGGGTGAAGTTCACCACGATTGACGGTGAAGAGGTGCCCGAGATGCGCGCGATCTATCGCCTGGAAGAGGGGCGGCTCTATATCAGAAGTGGTGGGTTCAACGACGATCGCCCGACCGCATTCGATCCCGGCGAAGGCGTCTGGGCGAATGTCCTCGTCTTTCAGCGCCCGGCGAGCTGACGAGGAGGTATAGTCAATCTTCGACGGGCCGGCAAACAGTCTATCGCTGCACCGTTCAAGGGGAGAAAACCCCAAGATAATCAATAGGTGCATTCGCTGAATTCGGACTCTTTGCCGGCCCGTCAATCTTTGTGGATAGAGAATTTCAGGCGGCGTTGGTTTTCATCACTCCGTCCTCGAAAAATGATCCCAGCAATCACCTCCTTCAAGTAGTGGCGATTTATTCCACGACTGATCGCTCTCACCGGTCGCCGTCGACGATGGCGATCAGCTCCTTCTTACCCTCGGCCGTTGCCCCATCAACACTGAGGATGCACTGGACTGAGGATGCACTGGCCGTCTCAAGGCGGATATTGAAGTGTACGCCGTCGGTGCAGCCGTAGACGTACCGCTTGTCCTTCAAGGACCGGTGGCTCCAGGTCCGATGTTTCTCCACCATCCACGGCTTCCGACAATACCTCAGGTCGGCTCGTTCGAGACCGACCCTGGGCCACTCCTCGTCGCCAACAAACGTCCCCGAAACTGGTCCCTTTCCAGCCCTTCCGAGAGACAGGGTGAGCCGCCGCGCGCGCTGGCCGAGAGATCAAGCGTACGCGTGATGTTCGTCGAGCCCGTAAGGGCCTCTTCGATAGTCTCGGAGCCGGATTATCGAACGTCTACCTCTCGAAATTGCATCGTTTGGAACCGGCAAGTGCTAAAGCGGGAAAGCTGGGGGGCCGATTTGGGCGCCGGGAATTACTATTGTTCTCCTGATCACGCAAATCGCTATTAAAGTCATAACCCGCACAGTCCGATCGAATAGACAGCGGACCGTCGGTATGGCCGATTCGACGATTCGCTGAGGATGCTCATGAAGACCCCGGCATGAGCCAGGAGGTGATCGCTCACTACTTGTTCGGCGGGATGGCCGACAAGCGCAAATTCCTCAAGGACGAGGCAGATGACCCACCTCTCAACGAGAACTTCGAATACAAAGCATATGAAGCACGTGATTGCGAGAGCGATCGCTTGCAGCATCATATTGCTGGTTCTGCCGTCCTGCGGAATCCCCCCCCTCCGTAAGGCGGAGCCGCCGCCAGGCTTGCCGGAAAGCCTCAATGGATCGACCAGCCCGGAAAACTCATCGCAGCTCACGATCGAAGAGTTTTACCATGATCCTATGCTGACGAGCTTGATCTGTCAGGCTGTGGCCAACAATCGAGAGCTGAAGATCCTGAATGAGGACGTCCAGATCGCCAGCAACCAGATTCTGTCGCGGTCAGGGGCGTACCTTCCCTTCGTCACTGCCGGGGCTGGCGCGGGGCTGAACAGAGCTAGCCGCTTCACGCTTGATGGGGCTGCCATACTCAACGACCCGTATTTGCCCGGGCAGTACTTTTCCCTTGCGCATGGAAATTTCGGGGGGGGCATCAACCTCACCTGGCAGCTGGACATCTACAGGCAGCTGCGGAATGCCAGGGACGCGGCAGGGCAGCGCTACAACGTCGCCCTTGAGAAGCGGAACTACTTCATAACCCGTCTGGCCGCCGATGTTGCCGAGAATTATTACAGGCTGATGGCGCTCGACAAACGGCTTGAGAATCAGAATCTAACCATCGAGCTTCAGGAGCGAAGCCTCGAGATCGCCAAGGACCTGAAGGAAGCTGCCCGCATCAACGAGCTGGGTGTCCTACGATTCCAGGCTGAGGTTCGCAAGAACCAGAGCGAAAAGCTGATCGTGAATCAGGACATCGTCGTGACCGAGAACAAGATCAACTTCCTCGTCAATCGCTTCCCGCAGCCCGTCGAACGCGTGTCTGCAGGATTCTACGATCTGAACATTAACAGACTGAGCGTTGGAGTGCCCTCGCAGTTGCTCCAGAACCGACCCGATATCCGCCAAGCTGAGCGCGATCTGGCGGCTACCGGGCTCGACGTGAAGGTCGCCCGGGTTAACTTCTTTCCTCAGCTGGTGCTCAATGGTGGCACAGGCCTTGAGGCCTTCGTCATCAATCATCTATTCGAACCGCAGGCAGTGGTTGGCAGTCTTGCGAGTAGCCTGGTCGGGCCGCTGGTCAACAAGAGAGCGATCAGGGCCGAGTATCTCACCGCGAACGCCAGGCAATTGCAGGCTATCTACAACTACCAGCGCGTCGTCCTCAACGCCTTCACCGAGGTTGTCAACCGCCTGTCCATGGTGGAGAAGTACACCAACAGCATCGAAATCAAGAAGCAGCAGTTGGCCGCGCTCGAGGCCTCAGTCGAGGTCGCCGGCAACCTTTTTCAGAATGCCCGAGTCGAATACATCGATGTGCTGTTCGCTCAGCGTGACCTCAGGGATGCGAGAGCGACCTTGATCGATACCAAAGTGGAGCAACTGTCTGCCATCGTCAACACCTACCAAGCCCTCGGCGGCGGCTTGTCGTCGAATCCCAATGGGGTTGGCGGCGTTCCCGATCAGAACCCGTACATCCACACGGTCAGCCGTGGCGAGACCTTCCGGACGATCTCGCAGCGCTACTATGAGTCGGAACGGTATCACAAGGCCCTCTGGGCAGCCAACAAGACGGCCGTCCCCGACCCTGACCGCCTGACGGTCGGCGACAAACTCATCATTCCTCCGGCCGACCAACTCGACCAGGCCCTGATTGATGTGGGCCCCACACCTGCCTCGCCCCGCCCCGAGACGGTGCCCGACAACCAACCGGCGATTCCGCCACCACCCGAAAGCCTGCCTAGCCCGTTCGGCGAGAAGGAGACCAAAGACCCCGCGGACTCGCCGAATCCGGCGACGGAGAAGTGAGCGGCCGATTCGCTCGCGGCATGAGAGAAGGACGCGATCATCTCCGACACACCCGATTTTGGGGGAGCCTTTCACGGTCGGTAGCAACTTGCGCTACCGGCCTCCCGCGGTCACTTTCTTAGATGGTATGAGCGCCAAGCCACCCCCGCTCGACGACCTCCAGGGCAAGATACCGGCCGATGCCCTGGAGGCCATCCTCAGCCCGGTCGATTCGTTCGAGCGGCGGATCGCCGCCCTCGAGCCACGACTCAACCGGAATTCGTCCAACTCCTCCCAGCCGCCATCCCCCGAACCGCACGGTGCGGGTGGGTGATCGGGGCAGGCTGACATCCTCGAGAACGCCTGATCGGCTCGCTCTACGAGTCCCAGAGAGGTTCGTCGCGACCTGTCAGCTAGCTCTCCGGGGCCTCTGGATCGGGTTGGTCAGGCCGGAGGATGAGGTTGAGGAGCACGCCCACCTCGCGGTGCGACTCAACCGAATGCCTCAGCGGGCGTTCCAGGTGCACCTCGTAGCGATTCCGCCGCCCCGCGCGCGAGCGTGAAAGGTAACCTCCCTCCTCGAGGTCGGCCACAATCCGCTGAACGGCCCGTTCGGTGATCCCCACCCGATGTGCCACCTCTCGGAGGCGCACCTCGGACTCTTTTGCGATGCAGAGCAGCACGTGGGCGTGGTTACTCAGGAATGTCCACTCGGGACCGGTTCCCACGGTTCGAACAACCATACGCCGTCTCTTGACTTCCGTTGATAGTGAGGCTATAAATTTTACGACTTGGATGTCGTGTATTTCTTGTCCGGAATTTTTGGAGTCACCTCGCACGTCGATAGAGTATATAATGTGAGGCTGTGGGCTTCACCCAGCCAGCTGGAGAAATCGCAGAAGTGATCTGGTAGAAAGCCATCTCGTCGGACGCCGGCGAGCGAGCCTCGAATCATGACATTCGAGAAGCGAGGGGCCATGCCCAACCGTAAAAGCCTCGTCTCCACGTTCTTGATCACGTCCTTGCTGGCGCTGCTGGCTGGGATTCTGGTTGGACCGATTCGGACGCCGGGGTTTGCCACCGTCTCGTCCCGGCCTGATTGCCTCTGCCACAATCTCGCTCTCCCCACGGGCCAACCTAAGGCATGCCTTCGCGCAGTGATAGCCACCGACGTCGTTCTGCAGATGAATGCCTGTCCTTCCAAGAATGAAAAGCAGGATCGGGCCGATGCTTTGGACAAGGCTCCCGAGAATGAAGAACAGGAATGGGCCGATGTTCGGGATGAGCCTCGAATTTTCTTCCTACTCCCTGGTTCCTTCCGCAAGGTCCCCGATCGCCAGTTGATCGCCCCCCCCTCGATCTTCTCCCTCTGTCCTCTCCGCTGTTGATCATCCACTGATGGATCTCTGACTACCGGCTGATGTCTCGCCGGTCCTTCACGCGTCGTCCAGGCTCCGCCCTGGGGGATGGCGTGCAGTCGACATCGTCTGCTCGGCCAGACCGTGCCTCGCCAATGCCCAGGTCTTGGGTTCGACGTCCCTCGTGGTCGTCGGTTCGGCGTGACCCGGCCGTGGACGTCTGCGATCGATCGACAACGACTTGGTCGGGAGATCATCCCGCGCGCCTTTCCGACGCTATCTCCCCCCCCTCTGGCGTCGAATCGAGTCGGACTGCCGTCCGTACTCGAATTCCTCCAACCCACTCCGTGGTTCCTTGCCCAAGGAATCGGGACAGAGTCGAGTCGAGAAGAGTCGAACAGGAGCCCTGCGATGAATCCGATTAAGTTCGCCATGCGACGACCGGTGACCACCTTGATGCTGGTCGTCGCCCTGATCAGCGGCGGGGTCTTCGGCCTGTATAAGATGCGTGTGGACATCCCACAGCTGAATACCCCCAAAATTTACGCGTGCCTTGATTACCTTGGCGTGGGTGCCAAACAGATGAAAGGACGCATCGTCGGCCAGTTTGAGTCGTATTTTCACAAGCACGAGGAGCAGCCCCACGAGGAGCATCATAAGATTCTGGTCACCCGCCCTCAGGCCAAAGCCGTCGTCCTCACCCAGGAATATGTCTGCCAGATCCACTCACGGCGACATATCAATGTCCGTGCTTTGGATAACGGGTATCTCGAGGCGATCTCGGTCAAGGAAGGCCAGGCGGTGAAGAAGGGCGATTTGATGTTCAAAATCGTCCCAGTTCTTTACCAGGCAAGGCTGAACGCCGAGAACGCCGAGGCCCAACTCGCGCAACTGGAGTACAAGAACACCAAGAAGCTGTTCGAGAAAAATGTGGTCTCTCAGAATGAGGTGGCACTGCTCCAGGCCAAACTGGCAAAGGCCCAGGCCAAGGCGGAGCTGGCGGGGGCCGAATTGAACTTTACCAACATCAGAGCACCTTTCGACGGGATCGTCGACCGCCTGCAGGAGCAGTTGGGCAGCCTGATCAAGGAGGGGGACAGCCTCACGACCTTGTCCGATAACAGCTTGATGTGGGTTTATTTCAATGTGCCCGAGGCCCAATATCTCGAATACATGGCCGTCCTGGGTCATCATGAAGGGGATCAGCAAATCGAACTGGTGCTGGCAAACGGTGAGACGTTCAAGCAGACTGGCAAGATCGGTGCGATCGAGGCCAAATTCAACAACGAGACCGGGAACATCCCCTTCCGCGCGGATTTTCCGAACCCGGATCGCTTGCTGCGTCACGGTCAGACCGGCACCGTGTTGATCAACCGAGTGGTGAAGAACGCCATCGTCATCCCTCAGCGGGCGGCCTTCGAGACTCTCGACAAGCGGTACGTTTACGTCGTCGACAAGGATGACGTGGTGCACCAGCGCGAGATCGTCGTCCAGAACGAAAAGGATGACATTTATGTTATCAAAAAAGGGCTTGATGTGAACGACAGGATCGTTCTCGAAGGGGGCCTCCAGGTTCGCGAGGGTGAGAAGGTGGACTTCGAGTTTCGTCAGCCGGAACTGGTGATTGCAAGCCTAAAAAACAAGGCGGAATAACAAACCGCTTTCCGGGACGGAACTCAACCAGATTCTCTCAGAACTGTACTTTCCGAGACCAGATCTCGAGAGATGCAGCCGATTCCCGGCCCTCTCGGATTTCCGCCCAATCGACTTGGCCCCCAAGAGTGCAGGCAAATTGGCGATGGAGTGGGCCGGGTCGGTCGGCGCCGACGAACTGCCGAGCGATTCGGAACGATCTGGTGAAAATGGTTCCAATCGATGGGTTTGTGAGGGTCTGACGTTCGACACCGGGGCTGCAACAGTCGGTACCGAGATTCGGTTCACACACATACACGTAATCTATCGGAAAGTGCAGTCAGAACTATGTTCGCACGAATCCTCTATAGACCCGCATTGGCGATCGTTATCTCCGTGATCATCTTGTTCCTTGGGGCGCTGGCAATCAAAACCCTGCCGATATCCCAGTTCCCCTCCGTCGCGCCGCCGAGTGTGGTCGTCACGGTTGCTTATCCCGGCGCCAGTGCCAATGTCTTGGTCGACTCGGTCCTGATTATCTTGGAGCAGGCTATCAACGGCGTACAGGACATGCGCTATATGGCCTCCGCCGCCACCAGTGCCGGTGAAGCAACGATCATGATCATCTTCGAGCCAGGCACGGACCCGAACGTGGCGGTCTTGAATGTAAATAACCGGATCAACATGGTGAAAAACAGACTCCCACCCCTGGTGGAGCGGGAGGGAATCGTCGTCATGCAGATGATGACGAGCATGCTGATGTATGTGAACGTGTTCAGTAAGCAGGAAGGCGTCGACCAGAATTTCCTCTACAACTACGCCTTTGTCAACATCCTACCTGAAATCAAGCGGGTTCGGGGCGTCGGCACCGCCACGATTCTCGGCAGCCGCCAGTATTCCATGCGGGTCTGGCTGAATCTCGACCGTATGCGTGCCTATAACCTGTCCTCCGAGGACGTCATGAAGGCTCTGGGGCAACAGAGCATGATTGGTTCGCCCGGACGACTTGGCCAGGCGACGGGCAGGACCTCGCAAACAGTCGAATACGTCCTGACCTGGGTGGGACGCTACAATAAACCAGAGCAATATGAAAATATTATATTAAGAGCAAATCCGGATGGTGAGATCCTTCGGCTCAAGGACGTTGCCAAAATCGAGTTGAGCGCTTCGTACTACAACCTCTACTCGGACATCGACGGCTTTCCCTCGGCTGCCATCGTGCTCAAGCAAACCCCTGGCTCCAACGCCGCCACCGTCATTGAGGAGGTCAAGGAGAAGCTCGCGGAGATGAAGGCGGAGTCGTTCCCTCCTGGCATGGACTTTCAGGTCAGCTACGATGTTTCCAGCTTTCTGGAGGCCTCCATCGAGAAGGTGCTTCACACCCTGTTCGAGGCCTTCGTGTTGGTGGCCTTGGTGGTCTTCCTGTTCCTCGGGGATTGGCGTTCCACGCTGATCCCAACCCTGGCCGTTCCGGTGTCCTTGATCGGGACTTTCTTTTTCATGCTATTGTTCGGTCTATCGATCAATCTGATCACGCTCTTCGCGCTGGTGCTGGCGATCGGGGTCGTGGTGGACGATGCGATCGTGGTGGTCGAAGCGGTGCATGCCAAGATGAACGAGAAGCACCTTTCACCCTATCGGGCGACCATGGAGGTTGTGCACGAGATTAGCGGTGCGATCATCGCCATCACGCTGGTGATGACAGCCGTCTTCATTCCGGTGACCTTCATGACCGGGCCGGTCGGCGTCTTCTACCGCCAGTTCGGTCTCACGATGGCCACGTCCATCGTTCTCTCCGGTGTCGTGGCCCTGACGCTCACGCCAGTTCTCTGTGCGATGCTTCTCAAACCTCACACGAACCACGTGAAAAAGCGTGGGCCGCTGGCCATACTGCTGCATCTTTTTGACCGTGGCGTCGAGAGGGTCACGGGCGGTTATGCTGCGATCCTGCGCCGGATCGTAACGCGCCGGGTGCTGACCATGGCTGTCATCATGGGCTTTGGCACCGCCATTTTCCTGGTAAACACGCAGCTTCCAACGGGCTTTATTCCACTTGAGGACCAGGGGATGATCTATGGGATCATCCAGACGCCTCCGGGCTCGACCCTTGAGTACACCAACGCTAAGGCCCACGAACTGCAGGCGATCGCCAAAAAAATCGAAGGAGTCAACTCCGTTTCCTCGTTGGCCGGTTACGAGGTTCTGACCGAGGGCCGGGGTTCGAACGCGGGGACCTGTCTCATCAATTTGAAGCCTTGGTCCGAACGCAAACTGACCTCGCGCCAGATCATTGAGAAGCTCGACGAAAAAGGCCGTGCGATAGCCAATGTGAAACTTGAGTTCTTTGAGCCGCCCGCGGTTCCGGGCTTTGGCGCGGCCGGGGGGTTCTCGACACGTGTCCTCGACAAGACGAACACGAACGACTACCAGCGGCTCGGAGAAGTGACCCAGAAGTTCATGGCCGCCCTGTCAAAACGCAAGGAGGTGAAGGGCCTGTTCACCTTCTTCGCCAGCAACTACCCGCAGTATGAACTGGTCATCAACAACGACGTGGCCATGCAGAAGGGTGTGTCGATTGGAACCGCGATGGACAACCTATCCGTCGTCGTAGGCAGCACCTGGGAGCAAGGCTTCATCCGTTTCGGTCAGTTCTTCAAGGTCTTTGTCCAGGCCGCGCCGGAGTTCCGGCGGTACCCCGAGGATTTGGAGAAGATGTTCGTCAAGAACGAGCATGGGGAAATGGTCCCCTACTCCTCGTTCATGAAGATCAAGAAACAGCAGGGCTTGAACGAGATCAACCGCTACAACCTGTATCCCTCCGCCGCCATTCAAGGTGCACCGGCTGTCGGCTACAGCAGCGGTCAAGCCATCAAGGCGATCGAAGAGGTCGCCGCCGAGACGTTGCCTCCCGGTTACGACATCGGCTGGGAAGGCCTATCTTATGACGAGGCGAATAAGGGGAACCTGGCTGTTTATATCTTCGGGATCGTCGTCATATTCGTCTATCTGGTACTTGTTGGGCAATATGAGAGTTTCATGCTGCCGCTGGCAGTGATCCTGTCGCTTCCGGTCGGGCTCTTCGGTGCCTTCCTGTTACTGAAGGTCATGGGGTTGTCCAACGACGTCTACGCCCAGATCGGTCTCGTCATGTTGGTCGGACTGCTTGGCAAGAACGCGATTTTAATCGTCGAATTCGCGGTGCAACGGCGCCAGGAGGGCCTGAGCCTCAAGGAGGCGGCCATCGAAGGCGGAAAATTGCGCTTCCGGCCGATTCTGATGACCTCCTTCGCCTTCATCGCCGGTCTCCTTCCGTTGGTCGTTGCCACCGGCCCCGGGGCGATCGGAAACCGCACCATTGGCACCGCCTCAGTCGGCGGGATGCTCGTGGGCACCTTGATTGGGGTCTTGGTCATTCCCGGTCTTTATTACTTGTTTGGTGTGATTGCCGAGAAGGGCAAACTCATCCAGGACGAGGCGGATGAACCTCTTTCTGAGGCCATCGCGGCCCACTAAACGGATCGGCAAGCTCGCTCGTATGACCGAGGTATTGCCATCGAGAAGGCCCAGCAGTACGCTGCCAAACGCATGAAAAAAGCCGTTTTCCTGAGCCTTGCTCAGGAAAACGGCGATTCTGTGCGCACCCCCGGCCACTTTTCCCGATGCGATCTCACCTGTGCTGGTAGCAGTAACCACCGCCCGCCACCCGTCGTTGACATGAGCCCCCTTTCTTGGTGGGAGCACCGCAAATCCCGGAAGAGCTCGAGCTAGACATCCCGGAACTGGAACGCGTGGCCATGGATGATTCGGACTCTCTTGCTTGCTCCAGCCGATCACGCTCCAACTGCTCTTGTTGCAGCCGATCACGCTCCAGGCGGGCCTCTTCCGCCTGTGCCGCCAGTCGCGCCCGTTCGGTCGCTATCTTGGCTTGCTGCTCCCGTGCCCGCTCCGCTCGCTCCTCCTCGGCAGCCTGAATCTTGGCGGCGACCAGCGATTTCAAATATTCTCTGTGCTTCAGCATGAACTTGTGCGGGCGGCGGTCGATGAGCTGCTCGAGCCGCGCGATCGCCCCGGCCACGTCTTTAACGGCGTCGGACACCATCTGTTGGGCTTTCGCCCGGGTCGCCTGATCCGGTTCGATTGTAGGGGGCGATTCATCGGCAGCCAAAGCCAGTGCTGTCGATTCCGTCAGGCTTTTCTGCAACTCACTCGGATCGGGCGGCGCTTCCGACTGAGGGGGTTGCTGAGCAATCGCCAGCTCACTTGTTATGACCTCTTTCCGGTCTAAGCGTTCCTCGATAACCAATGCCGCATCAGCGTTTGGAACGGGGACTCGCGGTTGCTCCGGTTCCTGGGCCGAATGACAACCAATCAGCATTACTAAACTTATTAGGACGAACCGAGGCATGAATTGAGTCCTGGTACTTACCAATGACAACACCCCTCCCAGGGCCACTATGCACCGGTGGGGCGAAGTGTCGAGGCTGAGGCCCCGATGCGAGCTGCGGCATCGAGCCTACCGTGGCGGATGGGGGTGGGCAAGCATGGCTCGCCTGAGTGTGGCCGTGCCAGGAGGGACGATGAGGCCCCGGGGTGGACCGAAAGGGGGGGGGATTATAGCGATTTTCCCTGGCGTTTCACATGGGCCGACGTGTTGAAATCAAACGAGGATGCCCTGAGGAGTGACCCGCCTGAGTACCTCCTCCAAGGCATCGTAGAGTTTGGATTTCGTTCTTCCCTCAAGTTTGACGGAGCCCCTGTTTGACCTTCGAGGACATCTCCTCGATCAGGGTGTGGGCTGGGGGTCACGGTGAGAGCGGCAGAACCTCGAAAGTGTCAGCCCTGGGGGAACTGATAGAGCATCAGGTAGATGATGACGCCCGTGATCGAGACATAGAGCCAGAGTGGGAAGGTGACCTTGGCGATCCGGGCGTGGCGATCGAACTGGCGTCGGAGGGCGCGGATCAAGGTGATCGTGATCAAAGGGACGATCACCGCCGCCAGAACCACGTGTGAGAGGAGGATCGTGAAATAGACCGTGCGGAGCGGGCCGACACCGCGGAACGGGACGCCGCCGCCAATCTCGTAGTGGTAGACCAGGTAGCAGATGAGGAAGAGAGTCGAAACGACGACGCAACACGACATGCAGACGGCGTGCGCCTGCACACGGCCCCGGCGAACCAAGGTCCAGCCGAGGAGGAGGAGCACGCCGGAGGTGGCGTTCAAGCTTGCGTTCACCGCCGGGAGCTGACGGGCCCAGGCGGGTCCCTTGGGAGGGGCGGGGGCCAGTTCCTTGGCCTTTGCCGTCAGAGCGTCGAGCGTGGCGCGGCTGGTCGTGTCGAAGTAGCCGATGACCTTGTTGCCGGGCGCGACGAGGGCGAGCCGGTCGCTGTGCGAGATCGCCTCGGCCCCTGCCGCTTGTTCGTCAGGGCTGGCCTCTGCCAGGCCGAGCTTGAAGCGATCGACGACCAACGACTTCATCTCGGCTGGGGGACCGGTCAGGAACCACCAGCGATCCGGGTCGGCGTTGAACGTCTTGGCGTAGCCGGCGAGGACCTCCGGGGTGTCGCGTTCGGGGTCGACCGAGAGACTGACGAGCTGCACCGAGGTGTCGGCGAACTTCTCTTGGAGCTGCTTCATGACCCCCGTGATCCGGGGGCATGAGAGCGGACAATGGGTGAAGATGAACGAGGCCACCCAGACCCGACCGGCGAGGTCGGCTTCGGTGATCGTTTTTCCTGACCGCTCCGTGAGCTGGAATTGGCCCAGCTCGAAGGGGTGAGCGCTGAGGTCGTGTCCGGCAGGCGCGGCGGCGGGCGACGCGGTTCGAAGCGAGGCCGCGAGGCAGAGTCCGGCCGAGGCGATGACGGTTCCCAGGAGAACGGAGAGGCCGAGGCGATAGGAGGCATCCACGGTGGGCGGGCCATTGCGTTGGAGGAAGGGGAAAGATGGCGACTCGTCATGTCGTCATCTGAGGAGACTCTGACGGCAAAGCGCTTGTCGACGCTGCCCGGTCTCCTTCTTTGCAAAAGAGAGAGCCCGGGCAGCGTCGGCGATCGCGGTTAGCCGACCGGATTCGACGGCCGAAGAATCGAGACGGCGGCCCCAGGCTGGATCGGGGTGGTCTCGATCCCTTCGAGGTCAGGGTTTTCTTCGGTAATGGGCTGCATCGCTACGTCAGGGAAGAGCGCGAAGGTCAGGACCAGCGCCAGGATTCCCGCCGGGACCAGCATGGCGTAGACCCACTTCCCCTCGAACTTGAGGTGCATGAAGTAGAGGCCGACCAGGGTGGCCTTGATGATCGCCATCGTCATCAGGCCGAGCACCAGGACGAGGAACGTGTGGTTGGCAAAAATCGAAGCGTAGAGATATTCGCTGACGGTGAAGACGATCAAAATCAGGAAGATCTTGATGTACTGCGAGGTATGCGACTCGACAGCCATCTCCTGATCGTGTGTCAGGTTCGTGTCGGACATTGGCCGTGCTCCCCTTATGGCAACGCGGAATCCGCGGACGAGGGTCCGCCGTTTCCGATCAGATCCAAGGTTGATCAGATAAGGTAAACGACGGTGAACAGGAGGATCCAGACCAGGTCGACGAAGTGCCAGTAGAGGCCGACCAGTTCGACCGAGCTATAGTGGTCTTTCCTGTACGATCCGGTGAGTGCCGAGTTCAGGGTGAGGCAGGCGAGCATGACCACGCCGCCAGCGACGTGGGCCCCGTGGAAGCCGGTCATCGTGAAGAAGCAGGAGGCGAAGATACTGACGCTCGGGCGGAAGTGCCCCGTGGCACTGATGCCGGGCGGGTAATGGTGACCGAACATCAACTGGTAATATTCGTAGACCTGGACGCTGAGGAACCCGGAGCCGATCAGGGTGGTGGCCAGCAGCCAGAGCGTTCCCTTGCGGCGTTCATCACGCTGAAAGCTGCTGAGGGCGAAGACCATCGTGACCGATGAGCAGATGAGCAGGAACGTGTTGGCCGCAGTCAGGTCGATGCTCAGCGGGTTGGTCATGAAGTCGTAGGGCTTCGGCCAGTTGAAGAAGGAGAGCGGCACGATCGAAGTCGTGGCCCCGACGGCTTCGAGCTCGTCGTGAACCTTCTGGGCCTTCTCAGGTGTGACGCCGAAAAGGATTCCGGCCGGCAGCGCGTGCACCAGGTGCTCCGCCTGCTCGTGCTTGAACTCCTTGGTCGTCTCTTCCTTCAGCTTGTTCGCCTTGGCGTCGTCGGGCTCTCCGCGCTCGATTGCCAACAGCCGCTTCTCGAGCTCTTCGGTCTGAAACTTATCGAAGGTCGTGTTTCTCTCGAGGATCTCCACGACCTCTTCGTGATTGGCCCCGACCTCCTTCAGGATCACGCCCTGGGCATTCTTATGGACGGAGCTGAGGTTGGTGGCGGGCGGGAAGAGGTTCGTGAACGAGGTGGGGGGGCTGCCGGCTCTCAGGACGATGTACGACCCGATCAGGCCGGTGAAGAACATGATCTCGGTGGCCAGAAACAACCACATCGCCACCTTGCCGGGAGAGACAGGCGGGTGCTGGACGGCCGTTCGGGCGGCCGGCGTCACGTGGCCGGCAAGCTCGGAGCTGTTCGGAGGATCGGCGACGTGTGCCATCTCTCAACCTCGATAGAAGAAAAACCATCGGAGAGCACGAAGACACGGACGAAGGGAAAGAAAAAAAGAGGCTCAGAACATCAGGGTTCGTATCCCTTTTTTTTCCCCCCTCGTCTCATCATGCCTTTGATTCTGGTACGGAGTCGGTCGTTCCGTCAGGCCGGCAACGGGTTCAACAGCAGGAGGAGCAAGATCGCCGGCAGGTAAACAAACGAGGCCCACATCAAGCGGCGGGCCGACTGGTCGGTGACCCCCGCCCAGAAGCGGACCGAGTACGTCAGGTAAAAGATCCCCAGGGCCAAAGCCCCGGCGAAGTAAACAGGGCCGGCCAGGCCAATCGTCGCTGGAAGCAGACCGGCCGGGACCAGGGCCAAGGCGTAGCTCGCCGCTTGCCGGCCGGTCATCACGCCGTCGGGGTCGACGACCGGAAGCATTTTGTGTCCGCCTCGGGCGTAGTCCTCACGGTAGATCCAGGCGATGGCCAGGAAGTGGGGAAACTGCCAGAGAAAGACGATCAGGAACAAGGCCCAGGCCTCAATACCAAGCCGGCCGGTGGCTGCGGCCCAGCCGATGACCGGGGGAAGCGCCCCTGGGATGGCGCCGATGGCTGTATTCAAGGTCGTGACCGGCTTGAGCGGCGTATAAACACAGACGTAAAGCACGAACGTCAAGAGCGCCAGCCCTGCAGTGGTGAGGTTCGTGGCGGTCGCCAGGATTGCGACTCCGGCGATGGCGATGCCTGTACCGAACAGGGCGGCCTCGCGCGGGGCGAGCCGGCCACTGGGTAACGGTCGGCCGGCGGTCCGTCTCATCAGCAGGTCACGGCGTCGTTCCAGATACTGGTTCCAGGCACTCGCCCCTGAGGCGACCATTCCGGTTCCGAGCAGTGTCAGCAAAAGAGTGGACGGGTGCGAGGAGCCCCGGGCTCCGAGCACGAACCCAGCCGCCACGGTGGCCAAAACCAGGGTGGCGACCCGGAGCTTCGCCAGGGTCGCGTACGCGGCGAGCCGACCTCGCGCATCGGCCATGGCCGTTTCAGCAGGCGATTCGGCCAGACCCTGCCGGGCGAAAGACACCGCGGTCTTCAAGCGACTACCTCCAAACCAGGAGCGGACAGGCTCGACCGACTCGGCATCCTCTTCGCCGGAGCCAGGTGCCGGAACGCTCGGAACGTCAAAACAACCGACGCAGCAAGGAGCAAAGCTCCGTTCGCTTGATGTCCGGTTCGGACCATCGCCTGGATAATCGTGACCGTCCGGGGGATCCCGTCGAACGGCCGAAGCATCCACCACGAGGCAATTCCCAGGACGACTTGCAGCATCACTGCGAGCGCCATTGCTCGCGAAGAAGGAACCAATTCAGGGACGACGCCTCGGTTTCGTTCGACCCTCCAGGCGAGCATGGCGACGTGGCCCCAGACCGCCAGGCCGAGCAAGGCGTGGGTCAACAACGAGGTCGGCGACATCCAGGGGAAGTGGCGAAGCCAGGCGCCGACCGCGATTTGCACGGCCACCAGGAACAAGGTCACCGCCGACCGCCGTCGCAAATGCGACGCGTCGACATTCGGTGTCGAACTCGTGATCCAATCACGTCCCGTGAGGACACAGAGACTGACCATCAAGGCGAAGAAGGCCTGGCCGGTGACGCCGTGGACCGCGGCCAGGACGGTGGAGTTCTGGGTGACGCGCGTGCCGCCCAATACTCCTTGGCCGATCACTGCGACAAGAGCGAGTACCCCCAGCCACTTCATCGACCGCCGCTGTTCGGCGAGCAGGAACCAGACGGCCAGGATCAAGGTCGAGAGCCCAACCGCAGCGCCGTAGAGCCGGTGCATATGCTCGACCCGAACGCCGAACGGAGCGTTCCAAAAATCATAGAGGAACATATTGATGCCGAACGTCGTCGGCCAGTCAGGCACGGCCATACCGACGCGGTAAGTGGTTACCGACCCTCCCACAAAGATCAACGGCCAGGTAAAGAAGGCCGCGACCACGGCCACCCAGTGCGGGCCGGCCTTGTAGGCAGGTTCGATTCCAGATCGGGAAGGTTTCAGAGGGTCGTTCGCCATGGAGGATCGATCGGACTCGCGTTCGGAAAAAAACTGAGAAAGCCTTGGCGTGCCACAATACGCCTGGAGTGAGGTACCGGGCGCCCGCTCGTTCTGCTTTGTGAGAGCGAGGGACGCCCGGAATCGAATCAGTCACGAGGTCGAAGGTCAGGCCATGACCGGGTCGAGCGGTCCGGCCTCGGCCGGTCGAGGCACCGTCTGCGGCAAGAAGTCGTCAGGCATGCCGGGAACGCTGAACTCGTAGGCCGGATGGTAGACGGTCGGGATCGTCTCGAAATTATAGTGCGGCGGCGGCGATTGGGTGGCCCATTCAAGCGAGTTCGCTTTCCAGGGGTTGGAACCCGCCTTCGGGCCGGCGACCATGCTGTAGAAGAAGTTGATCGCGAACGGGATCTGCGCCAGGCCCAAACCAAAGGCGCTGTAGGTCATGATCACGTTCAAGATGCGGATATTCGGGTTGTCCAGGTAGGGGAACGCCGAGTAATCCGCGTAACGGCGCGGCATGCCGTGCATGCCCACGATGTGCATCAGGAAGAACGTACCGTTGAAGAAGATGAAGCTCAGGAAGAAGTGAATCTTCCCCCAGCGCTCATTCATCATCCGGCCGAACATCTTCGGGAACCAGTAGTAGATGGCCGCGAAGATCCCGAACGTGCTGCCGCCGAAGAGGACGTAGTGAATGTGAGCCACGATGAAGTAGGTGTCGTGGATGTGCATGTCGACCGGGGTGGCCGCCATGAAGATTCCGGACAACCCGCCGATGACGAACATCGCGACGAACGCCATGGCGTTGAGCATCGCCGTGGTGAGCTGGAGCCGCCCGCCCCACATCGTCCCGAGCCAGTTGAACACCTTCACGGCCGACGGCAAGGCGATCATCATCGTCGAAAGCATGAACGTGGCCCCGAGGGCGGGGTTCATACCCGACTGGAACATGTGGTGTCCCCAAACGATGAAGCCGAGTCCGGCGATACCGGCGATGGCGAAAACCATCGGCTTGTAGCCGAAGAGCGGCTTTCGCGAGAAGGTCGCGATGACGTCCGAGACGAAACCCATCGCCGGCAGGATCATGATGTAGACGGCGGGGTGGGAGTAGAACCAGAAGAGGTGCTGCCACATCAGGGTCTGGCCGCCGCCAACCACCGGCGGGGCGTTGGCCACGCTCCAGCCGATCGGGCTGAAGAAGTTGGTCCCGGCGGTCCGGTCGAGCAACTGCATCACCAGGGCCGAGGTCAAGACCGGCAGCGCGAACGCTTGGAGGATCGCCGTGATGAACAAAGCCCAGACCGACATCGGCATCCGGAACATCTTCATGCCCGGAGCGCGGAGCATCAGCACGGTCGTGATGTAGTTGATCGACCCCATCAACGACGAGATGCCGGCGAACAGAAGCGCGACGAGCCACCAGGTCTGTCCGTTCAGCGAGCCGGGGGTCGACCAGTGGGCGATCGAGAGGACCGGGTAGCTTGTCCAACCGGCCTCGGCGGATCCCCCTTCGACATAGAACGAGTACAGGATGGCGACCATCGCGAACGGCATTGCCCAGTACGAGAACATGTTCAGCTTCGGGAAAGCCATGTCCCGGGCGCCGATCATGAGCGGGATCAAGAAGTTGCCGAACGCACCCGTCAGGAGCGGGATGATCACGAAGAAGATCATGATCGACGCATGCATCGTGAACAGCTTGTTGTAATATTCCGGCGGCATCCGGTAGCCGAGGGCGGGGTCGGACCAGAGCGCCTTGCTCAGGATAGGCACTGGCGACCAGGGCCAGGCCAACTGCCAGCGAACGGCCATCGCCAGTAGGCCGCCGAGAACGAAGAAGAGCAGGCCCGAGATCAAGAACTGGATGCCGATCACCTTGTGGTCGGTCGAGAAGACATACTTGGTGAGGATGTTGCTAGGGGCCGGGTGAATGTGGTCGTGTCCGTGCGAATCGGCGGTGTGCCCATGCCCGTGCCCATTGGCGGCGTGTTGTGCGCTCATCGTGGATTCACCTCTCCCTGAGGGCCGCCGACCGCGGCGAGCTGGCTGACGTTTTGCGCGTCGATGGCTCTCTGCATCCAGTCGTCGAAATCCGCCTGGGTTTCATGGACGGTCACGTTGCCCCTCATCTTGTAGTGGCCCCAGCCGCACAGCTCCGCACAGGCCAGGTCGTAACTCCCCGCGCGGTCCGAGTCGAACCAGACCGGGATGTTCAAGCCGGGCACGGCGTCTTGCTTGATCCGCATCTGCGGCAAGAAGAACGAGTGGAGCACGTCGCTCGACTTCAGATAGATCAAGGCGGTCTTGCCCTTCACGAAGTGCAAGTCGTTGACCAGGTGAAGGTCGTCGGCCGTGTTGAGCCGGCCGTCGGGGCCGGGGTAACGCATGACCCACTGGAATTGCCGGGCAGTGACCTCGGCCAGAGCCTGAACCTTGGGGGCGGAGCTGCGGAACTTGATGGCGGCCCACGTCCCCATCTGGTAGAGCGCGATGAAGACCAGGATCGAGGCGGGGATGATCGTCCAGACCACCTCCAGACGCTGGCTACCGTGGAAGTAAGTCGCCTTACGAACCGGCCGCCCCTCGGCATCGGTCTGATCCACGAAGCGGAAGCTCGCCCAGACCAGGGCGATCTGGGTGCCGATGAACGTGATGCCCGTGATCACCAGGATGATGATGAACAGGCTGTCGATCTCGCGCCCGAAAGTGGAGATCGTGTGATACGGCTCGCTCGGGCTGTTCGGCAACCACCAGTCCGGGTTGAACGGCGCATAAACGAACGCGCCAATACAAAATATCGCGGCCAGTGCAAACAGCAGACTCCAGTAACGCACGGAAACGCTCCCTTGATCGAGCTTCGAGTGCGAGAGGTCGGAGAGCGGCGGTGGCGTCCGACTCGAAACGATCCGGATTCAATGAATTCAGGTTCAACGCGTGGTCATGGCTCGCTCGGCACGACTCACCAACTCAACTCGACAACAACTCAGGGGATTGAATCTTCAGCTCCGGACGGGGTGATCCCGCCGGCGAAACCGTCAACGCTGGGCCACGGCCGGCTTGGCCGGGGCCGGGGTTACGTTGGCGGGAACCGCCCCCTCGAGCAGTTTCGGTTCGTAGGGGAGCGCGAGGACGAAGTTCACGACATCCCAGACCTCGTCCGCTTCGAGCGTCGGGTAGTGGCCGGGCATCTTGGCACCCGTGATCCCCTTGGCGATCCGCCAGTAGAGGTCGAGCGGCCGTCGCCCCCCCTTGAACACTCCGCGATTGAGGTTGTTGGGTCGGAGCGGGTTGCCCCAGTCGTCGAGCGAGTTCTTCCACTGCTCGCGAATCTCTTTGCGGTGATTCTGGAGCCGCGCTTCCTGAAGGCTCGGATCGCCGCCGAAGACCACTTCGTTGAAGACGTCTTGCGAGACGAAGCTCACGCCGTTGCCCAAGGCTTGCGGGCCGTGGCAACCGACGCAATCGACGCTGTTCCCCTTGCGTGATTTGTGGCCCAGGAACAGGTCGCGGCCTCGGAGGATGCTCTGCCGGGTCGCCGGTGTACGAGCGACCGGCGGGTTGAACACCTGGGTCTCGACCGACTTCCACTTGTTGATGACGTTCTTCAGGACGCTGTCGAGAACGTCGTCCGAGAGCGCTTCGGGATCGTTTTCGTCGGCGATCGAGGCCTCGTCGATCAGGCCCAACTCGGTCTCCCCTCGCATGCTGAGGAAGATCGCGTAATCGAGAACTTGCTCGATCTCGGTGTCGGCCATCAACGAGTCGAAGGCCGGCATCGACGTGCCGTGCAGGCCGTCGCGAATCGTCCGTCGCAGGTCGTCGCGGGTCGGCTTGGCACCGTTGGGAGTGGAGGTGAACTTGAATTTGCCCGGCCGGTAGTCGCGGGGTCGTGGGTAGAGGAAGTCCGCCGTCGGGCCATTCCCCGCTCCGCTGACACCGTGGCAGTGCAGGCAGTGGCGGCGATAGAGCGCGTAGCCCCCCGCCTGCCGCTCTTTGATCGGGGGCTGCCCGGTGGCCGACGTTCGGAGAACGTAGATTTGCTTGGGGCGGGCCTCGGGACCTTCGCCGGTCGCGATCAGGTTCGCCAGTTGGCGACCCCCCGCGGGTAGGCCTGAGCCAGGTGGTACGCGAATCTCTTGGGGATTCGGCCCGAACAGCTTGGCCAGTCCTTTGCGAACCCCTTCTTGGAGCTTGGGCTTGCCGGCGAGGTTGGCCTTGGTCTTATCGGCCAACTCCCGGGTCAAAGCCTCGGATTCTTCGTATTGCAACGGGCCGGGATTGAACGAGCCCCCGCAACCGGCCATTGCCAACGAACCGACGAGCCAAGCGAGACGAAACCGCGAAGTCACGCGCTAACCCTCCCTACGCGGGCAATCCCGTACGACCCCCAGAACCCTTGAAACCTAACGGTTTCGAGGGAATATCTCCCGCTCGATTCGGATCAGAGTGAGGCCGAGCCGGACACGCAAGAGCGTCCCAGGAGGACGCTTGTGTCCCAGTGGCGAGGGCATTAATTATCGACGATTGAGGACGCCTTCCGCAGCGCACACGTCCCAACCATCTCTTAAGAGAATCTGGCTCACGGGCCATCCGCTTATGTTAGCCGTCAGTGGAATCACCTACAAGGTCCCGCGCTATTTCGTTGTTTTCGGTCTTTGCAGAAATTATGACAATTATGAAATCGCCAGAAGCCTTGGAGCGTGGGTGCATTTTTTCGGAGATTTTACCGACATTTGAGGATGTGCGTACTTCAACCCGACAAGTCCCGCCGCCAGGCCGGCGCCGGTCCCGTTTCGGTTACGACCACCGCTGGTGGGGCGAGACCGAAGGGACGGCCGTCGAGGATCGCCGTTCGTACTGGCAGCTCACCCGCAAGCCGCTTCCTTGCTTGGCCTTCGTTGCGCCGATCTTGTTGACTTACGAGTTCGGCGTGCTCTGGCTGGGCGGCAAGTCGGCGGTTTCATTTCGGACAGGTGCCGATGCCTGGATGCGTCATGCCCTCGCCGGGGTGGGGCTGACCGATCACTGGTTTCTCCCCTTCTGCCTGGTCGTCTCCTTGCTTGTCTGGCATGCTGCCGACCCCCGTGACTGGAAGTTCGCGCCCTCCTCACTGGTCGGTATGGCGATCGAGAGCGTCCTCCTGGCGGTCGCCCTGGTCGGGTTGAGTCGGGTGGTCGACATCGGTTTCACGTGCTTGGAGCCCGCCCCTACCATTGCCCTGGCGGCGGACCCGACGAGCCAGCCACATCCCGCTGCGCCTTTGATTGGGTTTCTCGGAGCAGGGGTTTACGAGGAGGCGCTCTTCCGACTGGCCCTGGTTCCCCTCTTTTTCGGGGTCCTTCGACTTTTGCAGACGCCGACCGTTTTGGCAAGCTCGATCGCGGTCACCACGTCGGCCTTGCTCTTCTCCCTGGCCCACCACGCGGGGAGCCCCGGCGAGGCGTTCACCTGGTTCGCGTTCATCTTCCGGTGGCTGGCCGGAGTCTACTTCGCCTGGGTCTTTGTCGTGCGCGGGTTCGGTGTCGCGGTTGGCACGCATTCTGCCTATGATGTGCTCGTGGGCTGGATCGGCTGGCACTTGTAGAGATCAGAGGGGGCGGAAAGGGGGCGGTTTGCGGATCATTCACCTTTCCGACATTCACGTTTGGCGCTATGCGTTCAACCCCCTCCGGTTGTTGAACAAGCGGGCGGTCGGCATGTTCAGCCTGCTCGCAGGCCGCGCTGGGAAGTTTCGCCTGGAGCGTCTGCATGAAGTGGTCACGCGGGTTCTGGAACTGGCCCCGGATCATGTTCTGATCACAGGGGACCTGACGACGACCGCCCTGGCCGACGAGTTTCGCGAGGCGCGGGCGGCGTTGGCCGAGATCCTTCTCGACTCGACCCGGGTGACGGTGATCCCAGGGAACCACGACCGCTACACGGCGGGTTCGGTGCGTTACCGCCTGTTTGAGGAATGGTTCGGGATGTTCGCCCCGCCTGGACCTTATCCCTGGCTCCGCCAACTCGACGATGAGACCGCGATTCTCGGCCTGGACCCGACCCGGTCGCATCTCTCAGCCCGCGGTTATCTTCCCCCCGAGCAACTGGAACGGGCCCGGGAGCTCACGGGCGGATCGACCACGAGGTTGCCCAAACGCCTCCTCGTCGCCTGCCATTATCCCGTGGTTGCGCCGGCACCTTACGCCGTCGAACTGGGGGCTAAGCGGATGGTGAATGCCCCCCAGGTCTCGGAATGGTTGGCGACCGTGGGCCGGCATATTTATTGCTGTGGTCATGTGCATGCGGCCTGGTCGTTTGTCCCCGAGGCCTTGCCTGACCAGCTCTGCTTGAACGCAGGCGCTCCGCTGCTTCGGGACCTGACCGGCCACCGTCCGCCGGGCTTTCTTCAAATTGAGCTCGAAGGCAACGACGTGACCGCGATTCATCACGCCTGGACGGGCGAAGCGTGGTCGACGCGTTTGCTCTCGCAGACCCCGCACTTCTTCCGGGCCCGGTTCCCTACGACGACCTCGGTGTAGGGGAATATCTCTCTTCGCTCGCCCCAAAAGGCGAGCGAAGAGGAGTCGATTTACTGGCCTTTGCTTCCAGGCTTAGCCCTTGGCTGCGCCGATGTGGAGCTGGGCGCGAGCCCGGGCGATGGCCTTGTCTTTCTCGGCCTGGTCGAAGTCGTTGGCGGCCCGTTGGGCTTGGGCCTGCTCGAGTTCGCGGGCCGCGGCCGCGGTGTCGAGTTTGGCGGCCGGGATCGCGCGGTTGGTGAGCACGGTTACGACATCGTCACGGACTTCGGCGAAGCCGCCGTCGATGAAGTAACGCTGGGTGATCCCCTCGCTCTTGGTTCGCAACTCGCCGTAGCCGAGCCGGCCGATCAAGGGTGATCGGCCGGGGAGGATACCGAGTTCGCCGTCGTAGAGCGGCAGGACGACGAACTCGACAAGTTGGTCGAACAAGGTGCGTTCGGGGGTGACGACCACGCACTGGAGCCGGTCGCCCTGTTTCTTGCCGGTCTTGACCGGCTCCATCGTCTCGTGGGTAGCCATCGCGAGGCACGCTCCTGGAAAATCGGCAACGGGGTCGACTGCGCTCAGCGCGCCATTCGCTTGGCTTGTTCTTCGGCCTGATCCACCGAGCCGACGTACAGGAAGGCCCCTTCGGGGAGGTGGTCCCACTTGCCGTCGCAGATTTCCTGGAAGCTTCGGATCGTGTCGGCGAGCGGCGTGTACTGCCCCGCCTTGTTCGTGAACGGCTCGGCCACGAAGAAGGGCTGTGAGAGGAACCGCTCGATGCGGCGAGCGCGATGGACGACCGTCTTGTCCTCTTCGGAGAGTTCGTCGACGCCGAGGATCGCGATGATATCGCGAAGCTCGCGGTAGCGCTGGAGGATCGACTGGACGCGGCGGGCGACGTCGTAGTGCTCTTGGCCGATGTACTGGGCGTCGAGAATACGCGAGGTCGAGCCGAGCGGGTCGACCGCCGGGAAAATGCCCTTCTCAGCGATGGAGCGCTGGAGCACGATGAAGGCGTCGAGGAAGCCGAAGGTCGTGGCCGGGGCCGGGTCGGTCAAGTCGTCGGCCGGAACGTAGACGGCCTGCACCGAGGTGATGGCCCCCTTGCTGGTCGACGTGATCCGCTCCTGGAGGGCACCCATCTCGCTCGCCAGGGTCGGCTGGTAGCCCACGTTCGACGGCATACGGCCGAGGAGCGCGGAGACTTCGCTGCCCGCCTGGCTGAACCGGAAGATGTTGTCGATGAAGAGCAGGGTGTCGGCCCCGGTCGAGTCGCGGAACCACTCGGCCATGGTCAGGGCCGAGAGGGCGACGCGAAGTCGGGCACCGGGGGGCTCGTTCATCTGGCCGAAGCACATGACGGTGCTATCGATGACCGACTTGCCGGTGGCCCCGATCTTCGTATCCTGCATTTCGAGCCAGAGGTCATTCCCTTCGCGGGTCCGCTCGCCGACCCCGGCGAACACGGAGTAACCGCTATGGACCTTGGCGATACGAGCGATCAGCTCGGTGAGGATGACCGTCTTGCCCAGCCCGGCCCCACCAAAGAGGCCGATCTTGCCGCCGCGGACGAACGGCGTCAGCAGGTCGACGACCTTGATCCCGGTCTCGAAGACTTCGGTCTTCGGCGAGAGCGAGTCGAACGCCGGGGGGTTGCGGTGGATCGGCCAGTGCTCGGAGGTCGGCACCGGGCCTCGCCCGTCGATCGGCTTGCCCAGCAGGTTGAAGACCCGCCCGAGCGTTTCCTTACCGACGGGGACGGTGACTGGTCCGCCGGTGTCGACCACGGCCATTCCGCGGACCAAGCCGTCGGTCGAACCGAGGGCCACGCAGCGCACCCGGTTACCGCCGAGTTGCTGCTGGACCTCTCCGGTCAAGCTGATCCGGACACCCTTTTGCTCGGAATCAACCGTCAACGCGTTGAAGATGTTGGGCAGGTGCCCATCCTCGAACTCGACGTCGAACGTCGAGCCGATCACTTGGGAAATCCGTCCGTATGCAGTCGCGGTGGCCATTGGGCTATCCCCTGTCGGGTAGTTGATCATCAGGGATTCACCACAACGACCCTGAGATCCACGACGCAGGGATAAGGGAGACTTTCGTCTATTGCGTCGTTGTGGTGAGTTGAGTTCATCTTCTTATTCGAGAGCCGCGGCACCGCCGATGAGCTCGGCCAGTTCGCGAGTGATCTGCGCCTGCCGGGCACGATTGTAGAGCCGGGTCAGCGACTTGATCATGTCGTCGGCGTTTTCGGTCGCCCCTCGCATGGCGACCATCCGCGCGATCTGCTCGCTGACGGCCGCGTCGAGGAAGCACTTGAAGAGCCGGACCTTGAACGAGACCGGCACGATCTCTTCGAGGATGCTCTTGGGGTCGGGCAAGAACTCGTAGGGGACGGCTTGAGCCTTCGAGGTCGCGGCCGAATCGCCGGTCGCGGTCGCCGGCTTCGCCTGCCGGACCGATGCGGTCGCTTCCGCGACCTGCGCCGTGGTCATGGGCAGAAGCGTCTGGACGACGGCCACCTGGCGGGCGCTGTTGACGAACTGAGTGTAGGAGACGTCGAGTCGATCGATCTCCCCCTTGATGTACATGCCGATGTACTTGTTCGCCAGCGCCTCGACCTCGTCGAATTGCGGCCGGTCTTCAAACTGGGTGTACGAGGTGTCGGCCGCGGTGCCGCGGAATCGGAAGTAGTTGATCCCGCGCTTACCGGCGACTTCCAAGGTGGTCGGGATCCCTTCCGCCTGATTGTCTTGGAGGACCCGAGTGGCGACACGCAAGACGTTGCCGTTGTAGCCGCCGGCCAGACCTCGGTTGCTGGAGAGAACCAGGAGGAGCGACCGACGCACCGGCTCGCGTACCTCGAGCAACGGGTGCGAGACGTCGAGCGAAGTGGCGCCCAGGTTGGCCACCAGCTCGGCAATTTTGCGAGTGTACGCCTCGGCCTCGGTGGCGCGATCGAGCGCCTTCTTGAACCGGGCGGTGGCGATCAGCTCCATCGTCCGGGTGATCTTGCGAATGTTTTGCACCGACTTGCGGCGCTTGACGATCGCTCGGGCCTTGGCCATCGGTGGGTCTCGTGGAAGCTGGGATGATCCGCAAGGGAATTCAGGGAATCGATTTCCGGATCCGGCAGAGATTTCAGAAGGAGCGGAACGTTATCGTCCGCGAGATCAGCAAGTCTCTGCCGGATCCGGTCACCGAAGCGTATCCGGACGCAATCGTCGTCAAGCTCCAGCGCCGGCGAGTGCCGGGGCCTTGGCGGCCGGCGAACGATAGAGCGCCTTGAACTCGGTCAGCGCTGCCTTCAGGTCCGCGAGGATGGCGTCGGAGAGCTTCTGCTCTTTCTCGAGGCGAGCCCGGACGCCCGAACGATGGTCGCGGACGAAGGCCAGGAACTCTTGCTCCCAGCGCGACACTTCCTTGACCGGCACGTCGTCGAGGTAGCCTTCGGAACCGGCGTACAGGCTCATCACCTGGTCGATCGCCTCCATCGGCTGGTACTGCGGCTGCTTGAGCAGCTCGACCATCCGATAACCGCGATCGAGCTGGAGCTGGGTTGCCTTGTCGAGCTCGGTACCGAGCTGGGCGAACGCTTCCAACTCTCGGAAGGCGGCGAGGTCGAGCCGCAAGCTGCCCGCCACCTTCTTCATGGCCGGGATTTGGGCTTTGCCACCGACCCGGGAGACGCTGATGCCGACGTCGACGGCGGGCCGAACACCCGCGAAGAAGAGGTCGGGCTGAAGGTAGATCTGGCCGTCGGTGATCGAGATCACGTTGGTTGGGATGTAGGCGGAAACCTCACCTTCCAGCGTCTCGATCAAGGGCAGGGCGGTGAGCGAGCCACCGGAGGTTGTCGTCTTCACGACCTTGTGCCCTTGGGCGTAGTGTTCCTTGAGGTCGTGCTTGGCCTCTTCCAGGCCCGGAACGCCAAGGTAGACCTTCTTGTTGACTCCCCACTCCTCCGTGACCGTTTCGGTCTCGGTGGGCGCGTGGTCGGGGACGATCACGTACTTGTTGGCGAGCTTCGCCGAGCGCTCCAGGAGGCGGGAGTGCGCGTAGAAGACGTCGCCCGGGTACGCTTCACGACCCGGCGGGCGGCGGAGCAAGAGGGAGATTTCGCGGTACGAGACGGCCTGCTTCGACAAGTCGTCATAGACGACCAGGGTCGCGCCCCCCTTCTCGTACATGAAGTACTCGGCCATCGCACAACCGGCGTACGGGGCGATGAACTGAAGCGGGGAGGGGTCGCTGGCACCGGCCGAGACCACGATCGTGTAGTCCATGGCACCGTGGCGACGGAGTACGTCAACCAGGGCGGCCGTCGTCGATTCCTTCTGGGAAACGGCGACATAAATGCAGATGACGCCCTTCCCCTTTTGGTTGAGGATCGCGTCGATCGCGATGGCGGTCTTGCCCGTCTTGCGGTCGCCGATGATCAACTCGCGCTGACCGCGGCCGATCGGCGTCATGGCGTCGATCGCCTTGATACCGGTCTGCATCGGCTCTTCGACGGGCTGACGATCGACGATCCCGGGGGCCGGCGATTCGACGAGGCGGGACTTGTCGGTGACGATCGGTCCCTTGTTGTCGATCGGCTCGCCCAACGGGTTGACGACGCGGCCGACCAGGGCTTCGCCCACGGGAACGCGGAGCAATTGCCCGGTTGCCGTGACGGTCTCCCCTTCGTGGATCGTCGTATAATCGCCGAGGATGATCACGCCGACCGACGATTCCTCGAGGTTGAGCGCCATTCCCTTCACGCCGTTATCGAACGCGACCATCTCGCCGGTCATCACGCCCGAGAGGCCGTGGATCCGCGCGATGCCGTCGCCAACCTCGAGCACACGACCGACCTCGGTCCGGGTGACCTGGGCCTGGAACTGCTCGATCTCACTCTGAATCACTGAAGTGATTTCGTCGGCTTTGAATTTCATGCGTCTTTCCTTCGATCAGTCGTTGGCGAAGCTGTTCGAGGCGGTTCCGGATCGAGGCGTCGTACACGTCGTCGTCAAGCTGGATGACCATTCCACCGATCAGGGACGGGTCGACCTCGAGCTTGACCAGAGGCGTCGCGTTGAGCATTCGGCCGAGATGTTCGCGAAGCGCGTCTTGCTGGGCGTCGTCGAGCGGAACCGCGGTCCGGACGAGCACCGGCCGACGGTTCTGCCGCTTGTCCCAGAGTGCCCGGGCGGCCCTGGCGGTTGCGCCCAGGGACCCGAGTCGGCCGTGGCGGTTGAGCACACGGAGGAAGTTGATAACCGTCGGATGGACCCGACCCTCGAAAACGGAGACGAGGATCCGGTCCTTATCGGCGGGCGAGACGAGCGGCGAGGCCAGCGCGGCGGCGAACTCGGTGTCCGGCCCGAGGACCTCGGCGAAGATCGCGTCGAGTTCGTCGAGGACCTCGTCGACCTGTCCCTCTTTCTCGGCGGCGTTGACCAGAGCCTCGGAGTAAGAGCGCGTCACCTGGGGGACGTCTTCGAGGACGGTCCCGTGTGCCGACGGGCTCGCGGCGGTTTCGGCGGCAGCGGTCATGCGGAGTGGCTCCCTTGACCGTTAGCCAAAACCGGCAGCTCGCTCATTGCGGAGGCGACGAGACGGCGATGGTCGTCGCCGCTGAGGTCCTTGGCGAGGACCTTGCCTGCAACCGAGACGGCCAGGTCGGCTGTCTTGGTCCAGATCTCGGAAAGCGCCTGGTCGCGTGCCGTCTCGATTTCGTGCCGTGCTCGCTTCTGCTCGACTTCAGCTTCGGCACGCGCCTTCTGGATGATCTCCTCGGCGGTGACTCGGGCCTGGGTTCGTGCTTCTTCGATCAGGGCGCGAGCGGAAGCCTCGGCTTCAGCCACCTGACGGCGGTGTTCGGCGAGCAGTTTTTCCGCCTCGTTGCGGGCGCGCTCTGTGTCGAGCAGCACGTGCTCGAGGTGCTCTTCACGCTGGTGCAACGCAAGCAACAAGGGCTTCCAGGCAAATTTGCCCAGAACGAACAGGAGTCCCAGGAAGACGACGACCGTCCAGATAGCCACGGACGGCTGCGGTTCCAGAATATTCGGTTTCGCTTCCGCCTCGTGACCCGAGGAAGAATGCTCCTCACTGGCCCCCGCAGCCGCACCATCGTGAGCGTGGGCTTCGGTCTTGTGGGCGTCGGAGGGTTTGGGGGTATCGGCCGCCCGGGCGAGCGGTCCGAATGCCAAGGCCATCAAGGCAATGGCCGCAATCAGTTGCCGGGGCATGGATGAGGACCTCGTGAATGGTTCAGGGCGACCCGCCCACGACCGTTGGAAGGCCGGGGAGACGACCGGATGACCCTCGACAAGAGGTCGAGAGTCACCGGTCCGACGGCTCGTGGTCCGAACGTTCCGCCGATCGTTGGCTCAGTACGTTTGCAGCAGGATGATGATCAGCGCGAAGAAGGTCACACCTTCGATCAGCGCGGCCGAGATGATCATCGCCGTCTGGATGTTGCCGGCCGTTTCGGGCTGGCGGGCCATGCTCTCGACGGCCGACTTGGTCAGGCTGCCGATCCCGTAGGCGGCACCCATGATCACGAGGGCGACACCGATGGCCCGGAGATCCGCAAACGGGGCGCTCGGCGCCCGGACGGGCTCGGGAGTAGCCGTCTGAGCGGAAGCGGAACCCTGAGCGAGCAACAGCAGGCCGAAGGCCAGGACGGCGGACTTAACGAATTTCATCGGACCTTTGTCTCCTAGATGGTCTCACATGAGGGGAGAATCTGCGGGTGCCGTGTCACGGCCCGCCGTGATGAAACGGACGGATCGCCAAAAACGGCCTCCGCCCCGGGTGACACGACCACCCGTACGACCGCGCTTGTCTCAGCTCAGTGCGGGTGAACCGCCGACCCGATGAACAACGCGGACAAGAAGGTGAAAATGTACGCTTGCAAAAACGCAACGAACATTTCGAGAAGGCTCAAGAGGATCAAGCCGAAGACGCTTGCTCCCATCACCGGCCAGAAGATGAACCCCTGGGCCATGATGATGAACCCAAGGATCACCGCCAGCACGACGTGCCCGGCGAACATGTTCGCGAACAACCGGACCGCCAAGACGACGTGGCGAATCAAGAGCCCCGCCACCTCGATCACGAACATCAAGCCCCAGAGCGGCGGCTTCAGCCACCAAGGGACGTCCAGGTGCGGCACGATCCCGATCCAGAATCCGGCCACCCCCATCTCACGCATCCCCGCCAGAACGACCGTGCCGAGCGTCATCAAGGCCAAGACCGCCGTGACGTTGATATTCCCCGTCGCCGACGCCATGCCCGGGACCAGCCCCAGCAGGTTGTTGAACAGGATGAAAAAGAAGAGGGTCCAGAGATAAGGCAGAAATTTATCCGCGCCATGGCCGCCGATTGCGGGACGCGCGACCTGATCGCGAATAAAGAGGAGCAGTGTCTCGAATAAGTTGACGAACCAGCCACGCGAGACCGGTGTCTTACGAATCTGTACCACCACCAGCGGCAGAATCACCAGCATCAGGAGCGCGGCGATTACCTCGGTGACCATGAACCGCGTCAACTGCAGGCCGGCGATCCGCGGGAGATCCAACTCCAGCGCATAAGACGGACCCTGCCAGTGGGGGAACTCCAGGCTGGGATGGTCCACGACGTGGCTGAGTGGACTGTGACCGTGCTCAGGCATGGCTGCTTTGATCCTGTTCTCTCATCAAAACCGCGACAGCGATCGACACGTCACCGCGGCTGGCACAACGGACCCAGTCCGTCCCGCCAACCGGCCGGCTTCCCCACAACCAAAGGGAAAGCTCCCGCTTTACAATCGGGATCCTTCGCGAGCGATCCGGAGGAGGTGCATCATTCCGACGGCAAAGCCCAAGACCGCCCCAATCAAGGTTGCCAGGGGACTCGTCCCCCACCAACGGTCAAGTCCCGCACCCATCAAGGGAGGGAGAGCGAACTCCAACCCGATGGTGGAAACTCGGGAAGCCCATTGGATTCCGACGGACAGTCTTGAGCGAGGCTCGGGCTGGTTCACAATCGCCTCCCGCACCCCGCGTCAGTCGACGGAGGGCGTGCCCCCGAAATATATCAACCGACCGGGAGACCTCGCGGCAATTGGCGAACCAACCATTTCGAAGTCATTTATACCCGCCGCTTTTGCCCTGTCAACTCCTCACATCCTATCTTCGAGAAATTTTTCACAATGTCGTCGATTGTGTTGCACTACCAGGTTTTGGGGAGTTCGCGAAGGCCTCGGCTGACCGCTTGGTCCGTTCGTTCGGAATGTTACAGATTTGGGAGTTTGTCCACGGACGGACACTTGGGAGGGATTATTGTTTGACAGTGGAGGTGGGATTTGTTATGACCTACGAAGCGAGTTGCTAGGTATGAGTCCGGTACGAGCCAGAGTGGGGACCTGCATATGACGTCACCCTTGCGCTCCGGATACGATCAACGTGAAAGGCGGCTTCTTCCCGTAAACTGACGGGCGAGAGGGCCGCCTTTTATTCGTTTGATGGTCCTTCGATCGCGGGCCTTGGGTTGCATCACGCCGCTCTCCTCTCCTTGTATTTATGGCCGTTCTGGATGTTTCCATTAGTCCGGGAGGCATGGAGTTTTCCGGATCGGCCTACTCAGGGATGATCCACGCGTTCCTTGTCCGAATCCGCGTTCTTTCCTGCACCCCGCGGATAGAGACGGAGTGGCCCGCATGACCGTCGATACGCTCAAGGACTGCAATAAAAAGTATTTGGCTCAGTTGGCCAAAGATCAAGGGATTGTCGGGTGGCACGCGATGCGCAAGGATCAATTGATCAAAGCGTTATCCGTGCCGGCCCCAACGCCGAAGAAGTCGGCAGGCAAGTCCGCGGTAAAATCGGTTCCGTCGGTGGAGATCAGTCCGACCTCGTCCCGTAAAGTGCCCCCGCCGTCGTCGGCCCCCGCTCGTCCTCTGACGGTGGTTCCGCCTCGGTCTCTCGATCATGCCTGCGTCAAGGATCGGATCATTGCCATGGTCCGCGATCCGTACTGGCTCCATGCTTATTGGGAGCTAAGCCGGTCGACGCTGGCCAGGGCCCAGGCGGCCCTTGGGCAAGATTGGCATACGGCCAGGCCGATCCTCCGGGTGGTGGATGTCACCAGTGAAGACACGACCTCGGCGTCGGAACGTCATGTTCGCGACATCGAGATTCACGGGGGAGTGAACAACTGGTACATCGACGTCACTTCGCCGCCGCGCTCGTATCGCATTGATATTGGCTACCTGGCCCGGCGCGGCAAGTTTTTCGTCTTGGCTCGATCGAATGTCGTCAGTACACCCAAGGCGGGGGTTTCCGACGTCTTGGATGAGAACTGGGCCAGCGTTCAGGAGCAGTTCCAGAAGATCTACAGTCAATCGGGGGGGAACGCGAGTCATCCCACCGGTTCCAACGACCTGCGCGACCTGTTCGAAGAACGGCTGCGCCGGCCGATGCAAGGACTGTCGCTTCAAAGTCTCGGCACGGGGGCCTTGGCGTCACTCGGCCGTGATTTTCACTTCGAGATCGACGCCGAATTGATCGTCTACGGCACGACCGAACCCAATGCCCGGGTGACGCTTCAGGGGGAACCGGTGCAGTTGCGGCCTGACGGGACCTTTACCGTCCGGTTTAGCTTGCCCGACTCCCGACAGATCATCCCGGCGGTGGCCGCTAGCCCCGACGGAGTTGAGGAACGGACGATCGTGTTGGCCGTCGAGCGGAATACCAAGGAGTTGGAGCCGATGATTCACGACGGCAACGAACTCTGAGGCTTGCCGGCGAACGCGCCGTTCTGTTTTGTTCCGTTCGACTTCTTGACGACACCTCGCGGCCCGCGCCGAGCGCCTTTGCTCGACGCGGGCCGCGTGGTGTTTTCCGGGGCTCAATTGCCGTCGTTTTTCGTATGTCGCGGTGTCACCAAGATCCAACCTGGAGTCGAAGGGGCATCATCCTTCCCCTTTTTTCTTTTGCCATTCTTCGATGGTCCTGATTTCCCTGTAACCGTACAATTCCTTTGCGATGAAAACAGGATCCGCGAATCGCGGCCCAAGACGGGGGAGGCGCATCGATTGAGCAAGGACATCACGCCCATCCTGGCTGGCTGGGAGCATGACCCGGACGAGATGCAGGTCCGGATCGTGACGGGAGATGACGGCCGCGACAAGATCCAGATGCGACTGGACCTCGGTCTGCTTCAGATGGAAATGGCGGGCCGGCCCGATGGCCGGAGACCCGACGATCACGAGTCGCTGCTCGATCTCTACGAGGCAAGCGCTTCCGCCGAAGACTTCGCCTTGGACATCAGCGCCTGCGCGGCCTTGATGCAGGAAGGGCGACTGTACTACCAGCGCTATCTCGCGGCGTTCCATCTCCAACGCTACGACCTGGTTGTCAGGGACACCGACCGGAACCTCCGCCTCTTTGCCTTCGTCGTCCGGTATGCATCACGACCGCGGGACAAGATCGAGTTCGATCAATACCGGCCGTACGTCATGATGATGCGGACCCGTGCTCTGGCGCTCGACTCGCTGGCGAAGAACGACTCCACGCAGGCCCTCGCGCAAATCGATGAAGGGATCGAGGGGATCCGCGACTTCCTCAAAGACTATGAGCAGTCGGACCACGAAGCGGAATGCATGGAGCTGGGCTTCCTGCTTCGCTGGAAACGCGACATCGAGAGCAACCGTCCTCGCGGTCCTCTGGAGCGGCTGGAGCAGCAGCTCGAGTTGGCCGTGGCGCTGGAGGACTATGAGGAGGCCGCCAGGATCCGCGACCAACTCGTTCGACTCCGAGGGACCGAGATCGCCACGTCGTCCGAGCCGCATCCTTAGCCGTTCCGAGGCGAGCGAAACTTGCTGAGGCGAGCAAGAGAGACTACCCGTGCGCTGGGATTACCGGCCTCTTTCATGGCGATGGGGGCGATCGTGAGGGCGGGCCGTTTTCTCGCTCTTTTTGCTTGATGGCGAGGTCAGTCGCGGCTAGACTAACGCTTGTCTGGTCTCGGCCGGACACGCCTCTGCCATGTACGAGAAGGGGTGTACTTTTGGCGAACCAATGAAAACCCGTTGGGAGCCGATTCAATACCTCTGGGCTTGTCCCTGAAGGTCTAAGGCGCCCACTTGAACTGCGGGTTCTCAAAAGCGCTCCGACGGCATTGCGGTGGAGGTCCTTTTTTTTCGTGCCCGTGCTCGCTTCCGGGATTCCGGATGTGATCGCGGGCCGATTTTTTTGATTCCGGTCAGGACCTTGAGTCATGGACCTCCGGGCCCAGAAGCGGCAGCTCCGCCAGGCAATGATCGAGCGGATCCTTGCTCTCGACCCGGCGGATCGGAAGGCTCAAGAGGCGACCCTCGCCGCTCGATTCAGAGACCTCCCGGGCTTCGACGCCGCAGGGTCGGTCTTGCTCTACGTCACGGCCTTCCCTGAGGAGATCGCGAGCCAGCCGATGCTCGAGCTCGCACTGGAGCGGGGCAAGCGCCTGGTCTGTCCTCGCGTGGACAGGATCCAACGGCGGCTCCGGCTCTACCGGGTCGAGGATCTCAACGCCGACTTCAAGCGGGGGATGCTCGGGATTCCCGAGCCGCACGACGGCTGCCCCGAGGTCGAACCGGACCAGGTTGACTGGGTTCTCGTCCCCGGCCTTGTGTTTGACGCCCGAGGGTTTCGGATCGGTCGAGGGGCAGGGCATTACGACCGGCTGCTGCCGACGCTTCGCCGCGATGTACCTCGATGGGCCCTCGCGCTGGATTGCCAGATGGTCGATGCGCTTCCCGTCGAGTCTCATGACGTGTCGCTCGACGGCGTCGTTTCACCGCGGACGACTGTCGCGTGTGCTCGGCCTGAAGACAGAGCGGCGGCCACTCCGTCGATTGATATCAATCGATCTTGAATCAGACGGAGAGCCCGGCTGGCTCTGGTCTCGGCCGGCATGTGATGACCGCGCCGAGAACCAAGACGATGCCGGTGGCGTGGAGTCCCCAGGCGAGTGAGAGTCCCTTGGGAACGATCTCCAATTCGAGTCGGCCTTGGGAATCGGCCTGTGCCGCAAATGGTTTCGTCCACTCCGCGCATTTCTCGTTCGGGAACGCGGCCTTGCCATTGATTCGCCACCAAGAGCCGGGATTCTGATTGAGATGGATCCATTGTCCCGGCCTTGTCCGGAAGACGATGCGATTCGGGCTCCAGAACTCGGTCGTCAGGGACGCATCGTCGTCGGTCCAGGCTTCGCCTCGGTAGTGAGGATGGCCGCGCCAGAGCCTGGCGGTCGGTTTGTTGCGGTCGTAGCCGAGCAGGGGCTGATAGCCTCGGACGACCCCGTAGCCCCTGAGGACGGCCGCGTAACCGAGGCCGTTTTCGACGTTGACCAACGTTGAAGTCGGGGGGCCGGGGAAGAGGTCCTCAGTCGGCTCGACACACGAGGCAACCGTGAGGATCTGATGGCCGTAGCTGATCAGGTCGGCCGCGATGACCAGGACCAGACCCGCAGCCAGAGCGCGGTGGAGAGCGTCCCCTCGGGTTCGCCAGTGGGCCAGGATGCTCGTGACCGAGAGCCCGAGTCCGAGCATGGCGGGAATTCGCCAACGGGTCACGACGTGCATCGTCGAGAAGACCGGTCCTTGCGCGAGCCAGTAGCTGGGATGGGTCCAGCGAACCGAACCGATGGCCAGCCAGAGACAGAGGACCGTCATCGTGTGCCACCATCGCCAGCCGTGAACCAAGCTGATCAGGGCCAGGAGGATGACGAGCGGTCCCACGTAGCAGGCCGACTCCCAGAAGTAGGTCGAGGTGGCGGCTTTGAGGATGGTGGAGTCCGGTCGGTAGAGCAGCCAGTCGAGGACTTCGCCGACCGATGCGTCGAACGCGGTGTGCCATTTCCTCGGGAAGTCGGCCATCACCAATGCGGTCGTGGTCAATCGCCAGCCGGCCAGGGCGAGCCCGACACCAATCGCCGCGACAGTGTGCCCGAGGAGTCGTCCGCGGAGGGGTTTCGGCTGAACGCGCAAGGCGCGAATCCAGACGAGCCCGGCGATGAGCAAGCCGTAGAGGCTGGGATACTGGATTCCGTTCAGCACGGTGAAGGCGGCCCAAAAGCCGAGCCAGAGGCCGTCACGAAGCCGATCTCCGACCCGGAATGCGGAGTAAATCAGCCAAGGGAAAGCGCAGTAGCTCATCGGGATGAAGTGCCCGGCGACCGTATAGACGAGTACGCCTCCGTTGATCCCGTAGATTAGGGCTGCCGCGGCTGCTGCCCAGGGTTCACGGAACCAGAGCCAGGCAAGCCGGCGCGCCCCCTCGACGGCGATCATCAGGTCGATGACCGTTGCAAGATGCAGCCCCGTCGTCGTCCCCAGCAGGAGAACCAGCGGCGTCGTGATCGAGATGACCCCACACTGAGGGTCACTCGCCAAGGGGAATCCCCCCCGGCACCAGGGGGTCCACCAGGGGAACTGGTGCGCGTCGAGAATCACCCGGCGGATGCTCTCAAACTTCTCGAGGAAAAAGTCCCAATCTCCGAACCCGAGGTTGCCGGGACGACTGAGGAGCGGCAGCGCCAGCGAGGCGACTGCGAGTTGCAGGGCCCAAGGGATCCAGACCCGTGCTCGGTCGGATCGGCCCGTGGTTGGAACTTCATCGCGTGGGGCCGGCCAGGCGTCGCCGGGGGCCACGGTCAGAAGGCGACGGAAGCCGATCCCCAGGAGCGCCAGGAAAATGGCCTGCCCCATTCGTTTGCGAGCGGGCCAGGGGATGACCATGAACAGGTCGAAGAACAAGGGGCCCAGAACAATCGCGAACGCGACGAAGGCCAGGGCGGCGAGCGGCCCGCGCGAACCTTGACCCGGGCGCTTCCGCCAGAGCGCGAGGAGCGAAGGGCCGATCGCCATGGGATGCAACTCTCGGAAGGGTTGTGGGGAAGGTCCCCCGACAAGGGGGAAGCTCACTCCAGGGGGGACCCGTCCATTGTTCCGACTTGGGGACGGGACGACCAGAGCAACCGATCATGGATCGCCACGAGTCGTCTTGCCTCAAGGGGATTCGTTCACCGCTCTGGCTTGGCTTCGATCTCGACGCGAGGCGGCTGGGCGTACGCCTGGAATTCTGCGGGCAGGTTGGCCGCCGCCGTGTCTCCAGAGTGGAGAATGATTCGGTAGCGGAACCGGATCGACTCCCCGTTCGGGAGGACGTGCTCGCCCGATCGCGGTTGGCCGAAGTCGTGCCAGCCGAACGGATTGGCGGCGAAGAGGCCGTAGGTCCTGACGTGCCAGGTGGTCGGATAGCGGAAACTGTCGGGGTGGTTGAGGATCGCAATCCCGACGGTCTTCCCCTCGACCGGACCCGTGTAGTCGACCCAGGGGGACGCTTTGCCCCAGGCCGAGTCGTCGGTGAGTCCCTCGGCGTTGACGATCTTGCCACCGGAGTTTGTCTTGCTTTTCACGTCCATGCTCGAGGCGACTCGGAGCCCGAACATCCCCTCCTTCGTGTCGCCGAAGGTCACCGGACCGTCGGTCGCCTTCAGGGTCACGTCAAAGTCGATGACGCGATTCTTCCCGAGACTGTAGAAGGCGACCACGCGTTCGTCTTCGAGCACCTTCTTGCCATTTGGCCCGACCCAATCGTCGGTCGTCCGGAGGACCGCGGCGAGCGCGCCGTTATGAACGATGGTGCGCGCGGTTTCCTTGATCGATCCGAACTTGGGGTTAGGCTTATTTTTGGTGTCGGCGGCCCAGAAATCGAAGCCATTGACATTGCCATGTGTGAAAAAGAGCGACCGTTGATGAGGGTGATCCTCGTCTTCTCCCTGGACCTGCTTCATGGGATAGGCCCGGGTGAACGAGGCGCCCGTCGGGCCGATGACGGGGAAATAATAGGGCTTGAAGGGATCACCGCTAAGGTAAGTCGCGAACGGCTTTCCCCCCGCTGCGATGGGAACTTCCTTGGCCTGGAGGTGGTCGGGGGCGATGGCCCGGCCTGACTCTGACGGCTCCTGCCCTGTGATCGTGTAGGAGCCGGTGCCGTCGGCCTCGGCTCGGTCGGTCGTCAGGGCGATGAATGTCCGGCCGGCCTGTTCGAAGACCTCAGCCGGCGTGGCCGTGCCGTTGTCGCCTTGTTTCAGAGAGTAGAGGCCGGGAGGGAGCGTCCCCTTGATCTCGGCGACCACAAAAGTGCCGGCTCCGATGGGGCCGTTCGCATGAATGACGACGGGCCGGTTGACGATCGAGCGAGGTGAGGCGTCCGCCGCGTTGGCCGGCCTCCCCGAAAGGAGGGCCAGAGCCCAGCCGAGCACCGCGAGTGGGGTGTACCGCGTCGAGGCAGTCATGAGACGACTCCGAAGTTCGAGGTGCTGGCAGATTGTGACATCGCTCGCCGATTACCGCCGTCTACCGGGGCGTTCACCAGAACCTCTGTCATCGAGTGGGTTGCGACGAGCTTTGGTGGTGGTTGGCGAGTTGTGTCCCATTGAGTTCCGCGATACGTCGTAATCGTCCGCGCAGCCGGTTGCAAGCGAAAAGCTTCCAGGAGTCCCAAGCTTTCTTGAGGACACGGAGACGGGGCTGCAATCGTGGCGCATCGCCGTAATCACGCCGTCGGGAAGGATCTGTCGCCATCCGAATGAAGCGGGGCGAGCCGGTTTTCCCCGTCCCGCCCCCTTTCTACTTGCTGCTTGTGGAGTCTCGAACCATGGTTCGTTTCTGCCGGGGGACTTACTTCTTCTCCGCTGCGGTCGCGGCTGAGGCCGAGGTGGATTTCGACTTGATGTCGAAGTCCATCACCGGATCCTGAGCGGTCACTTCGCGCTCGAATGAGTCTTCGAGTGTTGCGGACGCCGGATTGTTCTTTTTCTTGGCGTCGGGGCCCGACACTGAGAGCTGGGCCATGAACGGGTCGCTTGTGAACGATTCGTTCGTGCTCTCGGGTGGAGGGGGGACCTTGATGACCGCGACCCGATACTTGCCGGCCGCCACGCCCGCCCGGTTATTGGTCATGAGCTTGTAATTGCCGTCGGGACCACTCACGTCGGTGGCGGGTTGGCCAAGAGCGTTCGACGGATCCGGGGTAAAGATCACGCTTGCCCCTTCGACGGGCTTGCCGTTGTTCGTCACCGTGCCATGGATGGGAAGTAGTTTCGGCCCCGACTCGCTACAACCGCTCAGCAACACGGCCATGGCGGCCATGATCACTCGTCGCATCATCGTCCTCGTCGTATTGGCAGATGAAGGATACGGATGGGTTAGCAGGAAATTTTCATCGCCTCCGACCCTTGACGGGGCCGAAGGCGATTCACCTTGCTTGGGAATGATCAGTAACTATCGGCACTGATGATTTCGCTGGCGTGCATGGTATTGAGTGCAAACCAGGTGTAAGGATTGATCGAATTCTTGATGAAACGGACGCTGCCGTCGGCGAAGCCCATGTTCAGTCCCCCAGCGTGGGGACTGCTGAAGGTCCAGGCATACCCAAGTTTCCGGGGATTGTTGGCCACACTGACCTGTCGGATCAGGGCAGGCGCGTTGGGTAGAGTCGACAAGTAGATGTCCGCCGACGTATTAGCGGGCGAGTAAACCATGGCATGAGTCGAGGTCCAGAGGCCTTGTCCCCACCAGCCGCCATAACTTGCGGTCGTCTTATCGAGCCTGGATTCTCCTGTGAATATGGTGTTGCTGGTGCCGTCTTTGATGGACGCAATGCTGGTGGACCAATCGGTTCCCGAGAAGACTCCCGCGTCTACGGGACGTCCGCCCCCCCAGTTGCGGGCGTTGTAGGTCTCGTAGTACTGGCTGGCGGCGAGCATATAGCTCGTGCGGACCGCATTCGTGCCAGGGTAGGCTGCGGATGTTGAGGTATAGGGGGTGGGGGTGATGTCGGACGGGCAGAGGTAGGCGGCAACCATGGAGGTGGTGACCGTCGTGTTGCCAAGGTACGCGGATGTGCCGCCAATGACTTTCGTATTGACGCCCGAGTTGACTGCGTTGCACGACGGTCGGCTGAAGTTGTAGGCGTTGTAGAGCGCTGTCTGCTCCAGGAAATTCAGGATGATCGAGTGGGCCGTGGTGTTTAGCACCAACCCTAGGCCATCAGGGTCGTTGGAAGTCGCCAAGGTGCCCGCCGAATAGAGCTTCGCGGGAGGAAACGCACCGTTTGAACTTTCGTAATTGTGCATGGCCAGGCCGATCTGCTTCAAGTTGTTGACGCACTGCGACCGGCGAGCGGCTTCCCGCGCGGCCTGGACGGCAGGCAAGAGAAGGGCGATCAGGACGGCGATGATTGCAATGACGACCAGCAACTCAATGAGAGTAAAAGCGCGGCGTTTCTTCATGAGTCGACTCCTTGCGGTAAGAGATGACATGAATCAAACGGTCACGAAACGAATGCGGCGAAACGACAGGGTACGCAAAATCTTATTTTGGAAAAGCAAGAATTGCAGGCAACTGAATGAGAGCATGAACAGGAAGACGGACGGCTTCGATGCTTGCCATCACTGCAAGACAGTATATGAGAGGTTTTTTGTGCTTCTCCTCCCTATTGATCCCGCCATGGAATCAAGGAGGAAAGAACATTCGTATCCGCTGCTCTTTTTATTGTCAGTGGATCAGATCGCCCCACTGTAGCGGTCAAGGTTGGTATGTGGATAGCCTAGATTTACAGTAAATCTTTCGAACTTGTCGTTAGTCTAAGACAAACGATATCAAGGCCGGTAAAAGCCCTTAGAATTGCCTCCGAACTCATGGATATTGAGGGGCCCTTGTCACAGGGGAGCCTCTCAGTCCATTTGGTCGAGGAGGACTTGGAAGCCCGCGAGCGATTGCGTCGACCCTGGCCTGGGGGCCAGCGGGTTTCGGAGTCATTCCCGGGCGCGGGATGTCAAAGTGGTCGCGATGAGCTTGGTTTCCGAAGTCCACTCAGGGGAGGGCACGAAGGCCGGTTCATCGGAGCGAGGATGTGGCGTCTGAGGCGTTTGGCTTGGCGGGCGGATCGAGGGCGTGGGGGCGTGATCGGAGTGTCCTGCTTCGGTTCTTTGAATAGACAAGCGATATAGGGTTCGCGTGCTTTTGGGCGGATGAATATTTCATAGATAATTCTGCTTGGATCCGAAAGCGATTCGCCCCGTGTTCGATTCTTTCAGGGAAATTGCGAGCCGAATGGATGTCCACAACGGCTTTTGCGTTGAAGGGGGGGGTTGTTCAGGCTTATACTAGAGGAGGGTAAAACGGTGGTCCGAGCTCATCAGGAGTCCTGTTCGCGTCTCGAGAAATTCGGGCGGGCGAGTGGGGAAGCCCAGCGGTGAGCGCTCGAGACGGAAGCCACGACGGTTGGCGGCTCGGACTCTCGGTCTTGTCGTTCGGTCTATTTTGGCGTTCAAGGGGAGAGCCTGCTCAAGGCAACAGTGATGGCAAAGCGGCTTTATGTAGGAAACCTTGGCTTTTCGGTGACCTCGGAAGAACTCCAGGCACTCTTCGAGTCGTTTGGGGCGGTCTCCATGTCCCAGGTTGTGGAAGATCGCGAAACGGGTCGAAGCCGTGGCTTCGGGTTCGTCGAGATGGTCAACGATGCTGAAGGGGATGCCGCCATCCAAGGCCTGGACGGTCGCGATCACCAGGGGCGTCGGCTCAACATCAGCGAGGCGCGGCCTCGAACGCCTGGCGGTGGTGGTAGTGGGGGGGGCGGACCGCGGACCGGCGGGAGTCGTGGCGGTGGGTATGGTGGGAGCGGCGGCGGTTACGGGTCGGGGAGCCGAGCCTACTGATCGAGACGATAAAGGGATAATCAAGGAAGGGAAACGGATCGGGCCGTTCGGGAGCGGTTGCCCCGGCCCTTGATGATTTCGCTGCCACGTACCACCATCCGCCATGGCCGGAGCCTCTTTATGACCGACGCGAACCCGCGACGACAAGAACTCAAGAATCGAGTGGAAGCGGTCCTCAACGAGCACGTCCGCCCGACCCTTCGGGCCGACGGGGGCGACCTCGAACTGGTCGACATCGATGAGGACAATATCGTGCAGGTTCGTTTGCAAGGGGCGTGCCAGGGCTGCTCCTCCGCCTCGTATACGTTGACTATGGGGATCGAGGCGACCTTGAAGTCACATGTCCCCGAGATTCGGTTTATTGAGGCTGTGCCTTGATTTACGTGATTCTTGGGTCCCGATCCGACGAAATGCGAAGTCCGAATGGATCCTCATTCGATCACGCCCTTTTGCTTGCGGAATGTTCAAGCTCGCCTCGTTTGCTGGCAATCCTTTTGAAGTTGGTGACCGGAAATGGTTGACTCCTGGGTCTGGCCACGCGCGGCTTATATCCACATTCCCTTCTGTGCACACAAGTGTGGTTATTGTGACTTTGCGTCGCTGGCCGGCGTCGACCATTTGGCGGACCGTTACCTCACCGCCTTGGAGAGTGAGATGGCGAGGATGGGGACTCCTCAGCCGGTGGAGACCATCTTCGTGGGGGGCGGTACGCCGACCCGGCTCGACGCGGGCCAGTTGCGGCGGTTGCTGGCGATGATCGGGCGCTGGTTTCTCTTGGAACCCGGGGGGGAATGGACGGTCGAGGCGAACCCCGGAACGCTCGACGAGGAAAAGGCCGACGTTCTGGCTGCGGGAGGGGTCAACCGGGTGAGTCTGGGAGCGCAGTCGTTCCAGCCGGGCTTGCTTCAGGCCCTGGAGCGGAATCATGCTCCTGAAGAGGTAGGGCGAGCGCTCGACTGGATCCGGCCGCGATTCCCGTACTGGTCGTTTGACCTCATTTTCGGCGTGCCCGGCTCTACGCTCCCTCTCTGGGAGGCGGATCTTGAAACCGCCTTGTCGCTCGGCCCCGCCCATCTGTCGTGTTATGGCCTCGTCTACGAGAAGGGAACAGCCCTCTGGAAGCAGTGGCAAGCGGGCCAGGTCCGCGAGGTTGACGAAGAGGCCGAACGGGCGATGTACGAGCACACCATCGACCGCTTGCGGCAGGCTGGGCTGCTGATGTACGAAATCTCCAACTTTGCACGCCCCGGCCACGAGTCGCGGCACAACCTCATCTACTGGGCGAACGACGCCTATTTCGGGGTGGGTGTGGGGGCGGCCCGTTACGTCGGTGGCGTCCGATCGGTGAATACACGCGATCTCCCGGCGTATTTGCGGCGGATTGAAGAAGGGCGGGAGGCGACCGGGCCCATCGAAACGCTCGAACCCGAGGCCCATGCCCGCGAGACGGCTGTCCTCATGCTGAGGCGGACGATTGCCGGGATCGATCGCTCTGACTTTATGCGTCGAACCGGCTTCGACCTCGATGAACTCGCGGGTCCCACTCTCAAGAAGTATGTCGGGAGGGGGCTGCTCGAAGAGGACGGAAACCGGGTCCGATTTACCCGAGAAGGGCTGTTCCTGGCCGACAGCGTGCTCTGCGAGTTGGTTTGAGCGAGCCGTTCGCCTGGCTCTTCGCTTTCCAGACGAGCGGGGGGCATCAACTCCCTTGTCTTCAAACAGTCTTCGAAAGACAGGGAACTGAGGCTCTCCGCCCGCCTTTACTCGCGAGCGAAAGGTCGATGCTCAGGCGGGCCGGAAGGTGTCAGAGCTTGCGGAGTTGGTCGGCCCTGGCGGCGAGCTTGATGACGGCGGCCTGGAAGAGGCCGCGCGTGTTCGCTCCTGCGGACCGGTAAGCTTCGGTGAACCCTTCGGCCTGGGTCCAGTTGATGACTTCCATCACCTGCTTGGACATCAGCGAGAGCATCTCATCAATCGTGGGGGCCGCCGAAGGAACGGGGTCGGAGAGCGCGACGGCTTTGGCGTCGCCATCTTCCCAGGGGGCCAGACCGGTCGGCTCGCGGGAAACCGCGGGCATTGGGGAGGTGGCATCGTCCCAGGGGGGGGCGTCGCTTTCACGGCCGCCTCGGTCCCGCGGATCGTCCTGTTGAGCGAGCGACTTCCCTTTGGGCAAATGCTCGTTCGGATCCTTGGGCAGGCCGGCCGAGGAATAGGTTTTCCCGTCCGCACCGACCCGTCCGGGATTGTTCGGGATCTGGTTGCCTTCGATCAGGCTGCGCCGGGTCTTGGCGACCAGTTCTCGACTCACCCCCAGTTCCTCGGCCATGCGCCGATCGGACCAGTCGTGATGGAGCCGAAGCTTGACGTCGACGGCCCGTCGCCGCTCGGCGCGGGTCAACGGTAGGCCGTGGAAGAGGTTGACGCTTGAAACGAAGTCGAGCGCCTCTTCGAACGATCCCGTGACGATCTCCGCGTGGATCGTTCGACGACCGAGTGCGATGGCCGAGGCGTGGCGGTGGAACCCGTCCGCGACCAGCCAACGCCCATCGACTTCGTAGACCGTGATCGGGGGCAGGCGCTCCCAAGACTCCGCGTAGCGCTCGACCGTGAACTCGTCCAGGCGATCACGCAGATTCAAGTTCGGGTCAAGGACCAACTCGTCCAACGGCAGTTCGCGAATGTTCATCACGGTCGCTCTCCAGTCACAAGTCGATCCTGGCCAGTACCCGAGCCTGTTCTGAATCCTCCTGTCGGCCTATCATCGACCTGTCTGCCACTCGTCTTGCGGGAAATGTATTGAGTGCGGGATTTAAGTAGCTGGGGAGGTCCGGGTGATGCGGGTTGTTTTGACGGGAGCAAGTGGCCAGCTTGGGTCGACCCTACTCTTTCGGCTGGTCGAGTCGGGGCATGAGGTTTGGGCCTGGAGTGGCACGGAGGAGGGGACGCGGGGCCCGATTTCGTTACGGACGGTGGACCTGACGGATGAGGGGGCGGTGGCGCATGGGTTAGCGGAGGCGGATCCCGAGGTCGTGATCCATGCGGGGGCGCTGAGTTCAGCCGAGGTGGTGCGCCGCGACCCGGTCCGTGGGCGTGCCGTCAATACCGAGGCGACTGCGCGGTTGGCGAACTGGTGCGCAACGCATGGCCGTCGACTCGTTTACACGTCGACCGACATGGTCTTCGACGGTTCGAAGGCGTGGTCTCGCGAGGAGGATCAGGCCGAGCCGATCCTGGCTTACGGGCGGACGAAGCATGACGCCGAGCCGGCCGTCCTGGCTGTTCCTCGCGGTTTAGTGGCGCGGATGAGCCTGATGTATGGCCCGTCGCGGTCGGGACGCGAGAGTTTTTACGAGCGGACGATCGCGGGACTTCGCGGTGGAGTGTCGCAGACCTTTTTTGAGGATGAATTTCGCACGCCGCTCGACCTCGAAAGCGCGGCGCTGATTCTGGTCCGCCTGGCCGAGTCGGAGGTTCGCGGCCTGCTCCACGTCGCCGGTCCCGAGCGGGTCAGTCGTTACGACCTGGTGCGCCGCCAGGCGATGGCCCTCGGGGTCGATCCCGCGCTGGTGCTCGCGAATCGCCAGGCGGATCTGACGTTTGCCGAGCCCCGCCCTGTCGACGTCTCGCTCGACACGTCGAAGTTGAGGAGCATCTTTCCCGACTTGCAGATCCCGACGATTGAGGAGGCGCTCGCAACTCCTCGTTCTTCAGAGGTTTGAAACACCGGCCATGGCGGCCGTGTATGAGAAAAGGGTAGAACCGAGACGAGCGATGACCGAGTTCGAGAGATCGGGAGTCCTTTGCGATGCGACGATGGTTCGGATCTTGCGGCATGGCGCTGGCGATTGGGATGTTGGGAGGGGGGGCCGCCACTGCTGCCGATGCCCCAACCTATCATCGCGAGGTTGTTCGGATTCTCCAGAAACATTGCCAGGACTGTCATCGGCCCGGGCAGGTGGCTCCCTTCTCGCTTCTGAATTACGACCAGGCGCGGAAGCGTGCGACCGACTTGGCGGCTGTGACCGCCGACCGAAAAATGCCTCCTTGGCATGCCTCGAACGACGAGGGGGGGCCGTTCCGGGATGCCCGCGTCTTGTCGCAGGAAGAGATTGCCACGCTGGGCCGCTGGGCCGAGGCCGGCTGCCCCGAGGGGACCTCGACCGATGCACCCGCCCCGCGGACCTGGGATTCGGATTGGTCGTTGGGCACCCCCGACCTGGTTCTCAAGGCCTCCGAGGCGTACAGTCTGGCTGCCGAAGGGCGGGACGAATTCCGCGTCTTCGTCTTGCCGACCGGCTTGACCGAAGGCAAGTGGGTGGCGGCCGTCGACTTCCTGCCGGGAAACCCGAAAATCGTCCACCACGTGCTGGCGGCCTTCGACGTCCGGGGAGCGGCGAAAAAACTTGACGAGGCCGATCCCGAGTCCGGCTACAAGGCGTTCGGCGGGTTCGGAGTGGTCCCTTCAGGAGGGCTCGGGGGGTGGTCGCCGGGCAAAGTTGCTCGCCCCTTGCCCAATGGAGTCGGCCGTTATTTGCCGGCCGGGGCCGACGTGCTGCTCCAGGTTCACTACCATCGCAGCGGCAAGGTTGAGTCCGACCAGACGTCGATCGGACTCTACTTCGCCAAGGACAAGGTCGACAAGCAGGTGCGGGGAGGGATGGTCATTCCCCCGGCATCTGGACTCTTCAGACGTCCTGCACTCTTGATTCCTGCGGGCGATGCCAACTACGAAATCACCGGAACCAAGACGATTGATGAGGATTCGCATCTTTTTGCCGTGACGCCGCACATGCATTGGCTCGGCAAGGATTTTTTGATGAAGGCCATACGTCCCGACGGGTCGACCGTGACTTTGATCCGGATCGATCAGTGGGACTTCAACTGGCAAGGGGGCTATGACTTCATGGCGCCGGTCCCGCTCCCCAAGGGAACACGGATCGAGATGAAAGCCCACTTCAATAACTCGGCCGAGAACCCGGCCAATCCCAACTCACCGCCGGTCGCCGTTCACTGGGGTGAGCAAACGACCGACGAGATGTGCATCGGGTTCTTGCAGATGACTGTCGACGACGAGCACCGGGAGAACCAGCCGCCGCCTCGGTTCGCCGCGCCGCCGGTCGAGCGGCTCAAGGCCGCAGCTCGGCCGGAGTGAATTCGGCCAGGGGGGCGACGGAGTGAAATCCAACTCACCGCCGGCCCGGCCGTACTGAGGGTCCTCACGAGGGGTCTGGCCCGACCGAGCCAGGCCCCTCGCTTTTTTTTGGCTTCGACTTCCTCGTCCGGTCCTTTGGGTTAGGGTTCGTCGACGACGACCGAGGCACCGTTCCGTGAGAAGACCCAATAGGCGGGCAGACCGAGGACGACGATCAAAAGCCCGGCCATCGACTCGGCAGGTGTCGAACGGAGCATGTCGCCCATGAGCAGGAGCGAGGCCATGAGGAAGAGCAGGGGAGTGAACGGATATCCCCAGGCGCGATAGGGACGGGGCATGTCGGGTCGCTTCTTGCGAAGGACGAACACGCTCCCAATTGCCAGCATGTTGAACATGTTGGCGCCAAAGATCACGTAAGTGTAGAGGAGCTTGTAAAGCGGCGTCTGGTTCAGCTTGGTCCACACGGAGACGATCATTGGGGGGAGGCCGCTGTCCGGCCCCGGGGCAGGCGCGACGATCAGCACGGTGCCAATGACCGTGAGCATGATCGCCCACGTCCCCTGTGCCATGATCGCGTTGGAAGGGGTTTGGAACCGAGGATGGATCCGGCAAATCCGCATCGGAAAGAGGCCGTCGCGGGCCATCGCGAAGTAGGCCCGGGGGCCGGTTAGGGCATTGCCGTTGAGCGAGATGAACGTGGAACACATGACGAGGAACGAGATCGCCATGACCCCGTTGTTGCCGAGGAGCCGGTAGCAGTAGAGCGCGGCGACGGCCTTGTCTCCCCGTTTGACGTCGGCCAGGGCGGCGATATCGGGGAGGGGCAGGACGAAGTGGTAGGCGAGCGTCATCGCCAGGTAGAGTCCGATCAAGGTCCCCATCCCGAGGACCAACGCTTTCGGGATGTTACGGCCCGGGTCACGGACCTCTTCGGCAAGGGAGGTCAGGTTGACCCAGCCGTCATAGGCCCAGAGCACGCCGACCATCGCGGCCATCATCCCGCCCAGGAGCGAGAGGTTGAACGCAGGGGGGAAGAGCGGGGTCAGGTTGGCGGTTTTGCCGCCGCCGAGCATGAGCGGAAGCACGATCAAGGTGATCAGGCCGCCGACCTTCAGCGCCGTTCCTGCGACCTGGACTCGGCCGCCGATGGCGGTTCCCAGGACGTTGATCGTGGTCACGGCCAGGATCGCGGCGACCGCGGCCCCGGCCTGCCAGATCTGGTCGTGGACGTTGGCGGGAGCGGGGACGAGATGGGCGAAGTAGGTCGCGAAGGCCGCGGCCAGCGTCGCCATCGAGCCCGTTCTCATGATCAGGAACTCGGTCCAGCCGAACAGAAACGCCGGCAATGCGCCGTAAGCTGCGCGGAGGTAGACGTAGAGCCCCCCTGCGCGGGGGATCATCGCCCCCAGTTCGGCCAGCGTCATGGCGCCCGCCAGGCTGAACATGCCGCCGATCACCCAGACCAAAACGATTCCCGAGATGTTCGGGACGTCGCGCGCGACTTGCGCCGGGACGATGAAGATGCCGGAACCGATTACGGAACCAACGATGACGCAGAGCGCCTGAACCGGGCCAAGCACCCTCGGGAGCTTGGTGAATTCCCTGGTTGTCGTCTCACTCATCCGGGAAGTGTCCTTTGTCTCGCAGAAGACTGGCAGGGAAGGAAGGAGAGGTGGATCAAGGATAGAATATGTATTTTTTTATGGTTTTGCGGCTGATTCCGCATCTTTCATCGCCGCCGTCGCGGCATCGATCCGTTCGACGAGAGCGGAGACCTGGGCGGCAAGCATCTCGGCATTGCTGGTCGCGATGGCCTGGCGAACGCCGGGGAGCGGCCAGGAGGCGTAGCCGGTGGTCAGCCCGGGAGCGTAGACCGCATGCTTGAACCAGGGACGGTCCGGAAGCCCGTCTTTGAGCAGGAACGCTCGTTCGACCCGGCTCAGGGCGTCATTGAGCCGCGTCAGCCGTTCGGCCGTCGCGTCTTCGTCCGCCGCCGTTGCGGCCGCCTGGCGATCGAGCGACTTCGCCTGGTCCGCAAAGCGGGCGATCGACTGGCTCAATTCTGCCACGCCTTTGAACGGAAAGGGAGGCTTGCTCGGATCGGCGCTGGAGGCGCGGGCCTTCCGCTCGACCATGCGTCTCAGATCGTCGAGATGCTCGCCGAGTGCTTCCGCATAGGGGGTGAACGTCAACGGAACGACTCTGGCCGCCGCCGCTCGCATGACGAACACCGTGTAGAGCCGCGCGGCCATCGTGTGCGTGAGGAACTCGGGATCGCCCTGCGTCTCCATCCAGTGGAAGTTGTCGTAGATGGAATGATAGACGCCGTATCGACCGCTGAATCCGACGTCGACGGCCGGGATGCCGAGATGGTCGACGAACGCGGTGTAGTCGGAGCCGGAACCGAGCGGATCCATCTGGGGCGAGAACCGTGGAGCGACGGAACTGTCTCGGGGCGAATCCTTCTCCGCCTCCAGCGCCGGGAGGTCGACCGGCACCTGGCTAATCCATCGTGCTCGTCGATGCTCGACCCAGGTTTTGCGGAGCGATCGGCCGGTGCGGACGTCGGTCACGGCGTCTGCGGAGTCGAGCAGGAGGTCGCGGAGCGACGGAACGCCATCGACGTCGAGCTCCGTGCCGGCGACCGCAGAGTCCACATTGAGCATTAGCACGGCCTTCTCGTCGAGCGTTTTCTCATGCTCCTCAGCCCACTCGGTTGAGCCGACCAGCCCATACTCCTCAGCGTCCCAACTAGCATAAACAATCGTTCGCCTTGGTTTCCAGCCGTTCTTGACGGCGGTCCCCAAGGCCCGGCACATCTCGAGAGTCGCGGCCGACCCGCTCCCCGGATCGACGGCGCCGTAGACCCAGGCATCGCGATGGTTGCCGACCATCACCCAGCGATCGGGTTCGACCTCACCCTTGAGCTTGGCGATCACGTTCCAGATCGGTCGGAGCTCATAGTGCATCGTGGTCGAGAATCTCACCTCTGCCGGTCCTGGTCCGACGTGATAGGCGAACGGCAGGCCCCCTTGCCACCCGCTTGGGACGTTGTCGCCAGCGAGGGCTTCGAGGATCGGCCGGGCGGCGTCGTAGCTGATCGGGAGCGCCGGGATGCTCGCGAAATAGTCGTCGCGGACCAGGCCGGTCTCTTTTTCCCAGGCATCGCCGGCGTGTCGAGCCTTGTCGGAGGCGAAGGACCCGCTCACAAAGTGGTTGTTGAGCGGAAAGCCGTTGACCGGATCGATGGGGAGTCGCTTGGCTCCCTTGATCGACGGCCCGTTCGGGGTCGAGGGGTCGCCCGGTCCGAGCGAGAGGAACTGCACGCTCCCGCGCTGGATTGCCGAGCCAGGTCGGAATGGACCGCCGGGGTAGACGTCTCCCTTGGCATAGCCGTCGTCGGCGGGGTCGGAATAGATCAGGATTCCCACGGCCCCCCGCTTCTGGGCGTTGCGCACCTTCAAACCGCGGAAGAGCTCGCCGTATCGCGCCAGAACGATCTTGCCGCGAACGTCGATGCCCATCCGCTCGAGGGAATCAAAGTCTTCCGGCCGGGCATAGTTGGCATACACCACCTGGGCGTTGGCGGTTCCCGATGCGCCGTAGCCATGGAAGGCGGGAAACGCTTTCCCACTGACCGAGTCTTTGTCGTTCTTGACGAAGGATTCGAGCACCGGCAGTTTTTGCCGGTCGGGGCGAACCAACTCGAGGCTGGTTCCGGACACGTCCCCGTCGGGCAGTCGCAAGTTCTCGGGATAGTTGAGCAGGACCTCATATTCGACGATGCTGGCGTCCCAGCCCCATTCTTGCAGTTTGTCGCGAACGAAGAGAGCCGTCTTGTGGTCGGCGGGGGTTCCCGCGACGTGCGGCTCCTCCGTCAGGGTGCGGAGCCAGGCGCGGGCACGGGCGGGGGTGGGAACGGCCAGGGCGCGCGTTTCGGCCTCGACCTGAGCCGCGCGCTGTGCGGTGGAGAAGCCGAGGGATGGGGAAGATCGTTCCTGATCTTGCCCAAATCCCGCCAACCCCGACGTTATCACGATTGCGACGGCGCCCGTCACGACCTGCGTCGTACGTCGCAACATAAAAACCCGCCTCTCGAATATTGATGCTTGACAGACGTTTGGAGCAAGCCCACACTCAGGGCGTGGTCGGCCGCCGTTTGGTCTGCGAGAATACGCGGACTTGCAGCGCGAATCCAGACCCCAGCTCGCAAACCCGATCGACAGGGCGGTTTCCCGACAACAACCCGAGAGATTTGCATCGATGCCCGTCGCGTCAAGTGCCTCGACTCGGCTCGCGATGGCCGCCGCTTTGATGTCGGCGGAATGTCCCTGTCGGGTTCCATCCCGCGATCTCGGCTCCTTCGATATGACCGGCGGTTTCGCGTCTTTCCGCTCGCTCGAGACGGAGTTCGAGTTCGAGCTGTCCACATCCACCTGCGTGCTCGGCTTATAGGAGTCTATCGCGGATTGGCTTGGGCCGCACCTGTTCCTGACGTCGGATTCGACGTTGGGGTAAAAGGGGGGATTCTCCTCATGGGATTATCGTTCACGGTCGGTGGGACGAGAGGGACCTTCGAGGACTCGTTTGCCAACGAGGTGGCTGGAGTACTGGATCACGCCTTCGGTGCGGAGGGAGACTGGGAGGGGGTGCCCCCTCATCACTTCGGTGAACTCGCGGAGACCGGCTGGACCGACCTCCAGATGCGCGCTGTTGAGATCCTCGGTGCGGATTCGGTCTCGAACCTTCTGGCGCTCGGCCAGGATGGCCGCGGTGTCTATCTCCCGGCCAACGTGCAGGCGGTCTCGTTGCCGCTCTCGGCGGGGGCGGCCCTGCAATGTGCGAGCCTACCCGGGCTCCGTCACGAATTGGCCGAATTGGCCGAGCGCTGGGATTTGGCGATTGACGACGAGGCTCTCAAGGAACTGCTGAACGTCCATCGCGACCCCGATGACGGCTGGGTGGCCGACGCCCCCGAGATCCGTGCCTTTGCCCGGATCGCCTTGGCTGCCAACGAGGCCGTGCGTCGCGATTGCCCGCTCTGGCTGGTCGGTTGAGCCCAGCCCAGGATCCATAAGAAACGCCTGACGCAATCGACTCTCGCCCTGGTGGGCACGGCCCGCCAGGTTGATCACGAGGGAGAAACGTCACACCCGCGAACCCTTTCCGACGGGCGGGCTCGTCGTGGCTTGGAGTGAATCCTCTAGAAACAGACAAGGGGCGACCGCCAAGAGCCAGCCCATCGGCTCTTGGCGGTCGCCCCTCCGGGGCATGCATCATGCGGATCTTGCTTTTCGGATTGCCTGGCAAATCCATGGTGGGTCATCCCCACCATGGCCAAAGCGCGACCCGCACGTTTTAGATTAGAGCGTGAAGTGGAACGTCTTGGTGATGAGCCGCCAGAGCCACCAGCCGAGGGTGTGCGTGCCGCCGTCGATCTTGGCGAAACCGCGCAGGCCGGGTTGGAGGGCCAGGTTGGCGTTATCCAGAGGGATGATGACCTCGTAGACTGCGGTCAAGGGTTTGGCCTGGTTCGTCTTGGGGTCCTGCTTGGTCGCGATCTCACCGCCGGCGAGGTTCGAGAGTTCGGGGGAAATCTCCTCGCTGTTCCGCTTGGAGATCTCACCGACGTGGCTCTTGAAGGTGATTTCTGAGTCACCGTAGATCTTCAGCCAGGTGCGGCGGCCGAGCTTGACGAGGTCGATGTCCCCCTGGTCGAGGATCATGTGGGCCTCAAGCTGGTGCGGGTCGCCCACCTCACAGAAGGGTTTGCCGGGCTTGAGCCACTGGCCGACCGTCTCGGGATGGGGAACGCCCATGACTTGGCCGTCACGATGCGCGACCAGGGTAAGCTTGCCGAGCTGGTCGACCACTTTCCCGATGACCGGTTCGAGGTCGTTGGCCATCTGCTCGTACTGTTTGGACTGGGCGCGGCTGCTCGAGTCGAAGCCACGACCGAACCAGGTTGCCTTGACGAAGTTGACCCCTTGCTGCTCCTGCAACTGCATCCGTTCGCGGACCTTCTCCGGGTTGGAGAGAATCGCGAGTTCGTCACCCGCCTTGACCCATTGGCTGTCACGGACCTTCAGCTCGACCAGTCGGCCGGGAACTTCGGCGTAGACTTCCTCGGGTTTGGCCGCCGTCAGGACCAAGGTCCCCTGAACCCGTAACGGCGTCGGGATCAGAAGGATTCCGGCGAGGATGGCGATGGCCGCCACCGCGAAGCCGGCCGCTCTTGCCTTTTTCACCTTGCGCATCCTCCCCGGGGTGCGGACGAACTTGAACATCTGGTAGATGGGCATGCCCACCAGCGGGACCAACGAACCGACCGCCATGATCGCGCTGATCGAGCCGAGCTTGTACGGTTGGAGGAACTTGTAGAGGAAGAAGAGGATGCTGAACGTAACAATCCAGCGATAGACATAGCTGGCTACTGCGTAAGTCACGAACAGCGACCGCCGTGATCGGGGCATGTAGCTCTGGACCGGCACTTCCAGGCCGAGCACCTTCTCCTGAAACAGGTAGGTGAAGAACTGGGTGCTCTTGATCCGCAGGTTGGGGATCTCGAGCCAGTCGGCCATCACATAGTAGCCGTCATACCGGAGCAGCGGGTTGGCATTGAACAGGATCGTGTTGACCGAGCAGATGAACATGGTCGCCAAGCTGAGGCTATTCAAGAGCCCTTGCTCGGTGTTCCACCAAACGAATGTGGCGAGGCTTGCCAGGAAACATTCGACATAGATGCCGGCCGCCGAGATCCAGATCCGTTTCCACTTGCTGGGCAGGAGCCAGCTATCGGTCACGTCGCAATAGAGGGCCGGGGTGAGGACGAGGAAGAGCATCCCCATCTCGTGGACCTCGCCGCCGAAATGCTTCGCCGTCAGGCCGTGACCGAACTCGTGGATGATCTTGATGATCGCCAGACTACACCAGAAGTAGAAGATGGTCGACCAGTTGAAGAAGCTCTGGAAGTCGGGCAGACGGGCGCTGAAGGTCGACCACTGGCTGGCCACCAGCGTCAGCGCGGCGAGCATCATGCCCACGCTGAAGGTGATGAAGTAGGGCGTAAACAGCCAGCGGAAGTAGGGGTACATCCCCGTCAGCATCTTTTCCGGGTCGACGACGGGAATCTTGATGTAGAGGATGTTGGCAATGAACTGCCAGACCTTCTTCCACTGATTCTTGCGTCGACGGCGGATCAGGACCTTGGCCTGGTCGGGGCTGTCGATCTGGGCGAGCCCGGCTTCGTGCAACTGGGCGGTGAACCGGGTCAAGTCTTCGATCGAGATCGTCTGGGGGCGATACTTGCGTTCGAAGGCTCGTTTGACGTCCTGGAGGTTCGTCTTGCCATCGAACTGCTGGAGCAAAAAGTATTCCTCGATTTTGAATCGAAAATACTTCAGCGCGATCGGGTCTTTGATGACATAGTGGGTCATCCCCTCGTAGAACTGGGGTTGAACGATCAGGTCAGGCCGGAGCTTGACCTGGAGGTGCTCGGCGGCCTGCCCCATGGGGGCTGCTGTGGGAACCTGAGAGGGAGCGGAACTCATCGGCCGGCGGCCCTCGACTCGGGTCGGTTGTGGGACGTTCTACGAGCGATCGGCATCGGTTCGACTCTCATCAGTCATGGCCTGAAGCCATTCAAGTGATGGGTCATTTACGTTCTAGGGGCGTCGTTCAGCGGCCGAGGCCCACGGGGGCTCGGGACCCAACGGTCGGGCTGGCCGTTGCACCTTCGGTGCCGATCAGGATCGTCATGGTCGCTTTGGCGCCGGGGCGGAGTTCATGGTCAGGGTTGTCGAACTCAGCGTAGACCCGGACGGCAACCTCGGCGATCGGCTGGATCTGGGGATCGACGAAGGTGATCTTGCCCCGGTATCGCTTCTTTTCACCGGGGGTTCCGCCAAGCCGCTGCTGGAGCTCGACGATCTGCCCTTCCTTGACGCGGTCCGCATATTCGAGCGGGATGTAGGCCCAGGAGCGGAGTTTGTCGAGGTTGCCTAGGCGGACGACCGCCTCGTTGGCCCGCACGCTTTCGCCGGGGCCCTTGATTCGCTCGATGACGATGCCGTCGAACGGTGCCTTGATCGTGTGCTCGTCGAGCGCCTGCCGGGCCAGCAAGAGGTCGGCCTCATCGAGCTTTTGCTTTTCGACCGCTTCGTTCTTCATCTCTTCCGCGACCTTGACTTCGGCCTCGGCCTTCCGCATTTCTTCGATCGAGACCATGCCCGGCTTGCGCTGGTTGAGTCGCGCGTTCGTCGCGACGATGGCCAACGCCAGATCCCGCTGGGCCTCGGCCTTATTCTTGGCGGCCACGTTCGTCACCATCAACTCGGCCTTCTTGACCGTTAAGTCGGCGATCTCCCTGTGGAGGACTCCGATTGGCTTGTCGCGCTGGGCGAGCATGCCGATCTGCAGCTCCATTTTTTCGATCACCCCTTCGCGGAGGGCCGCGACGTCCGACTTCTCGATCCAGTCGATCGTGGCGTCGCTGACGAACAGGGTATCGGCGGAGCGCTGGGCCGGTGCCGGCACCTGGGCAACCGAGGCGAGCGAAAGAACGGCGACAAACCCCGCAGCCAACGCGGCGGCTTTTTTCGGGATAAGCATGGCGAGCCTCCGGGAGAAAATGGGCGTAAATATCGAGTCAGCAGCGGGGGTGCGAACGACCGCGGACGGCTGTCCGCTTGGGAGCGATCGGCTTGGAGCGTCTCGCGATCGGTCGTCAGCCCCCTTCTGCGGAGGGCCTCAACGCAGGAACGGCCAGCGGAACAGGACGGTCTCGTAGAAGACGTGGACGACGTCGCGAAGCATGACGTACGCGAGCCGTGCCTTACCGCAATCAATTCGAGCCCGGACCTCGGCTCCCGGACGGAGGGCCTGGTTTCGTGAGAGGAAGTCTTTCTGGACCTCGCGGGTGAACCCGACGGTCACCTTGACCACATGCTTGGTCTCGACGAGTTCCGCCTTCGACCCGACCCGCAGGACGTAGCCGGGGTAGCGGTGCTCGGGGTCGGTGGCCGTGACGAAGTAGGCTTGCAGCCGCGAGCCGACCGGCTTCTTGCCTTGCTTGATCTCTTCTTCGAGCCGGCTCTGGGCGTCGAGGACCGGACCCATGTCATCGTCGGGTACTTCGACCTCAAGGACCCAGTCGCCCACGGTGGAGGCGACCGCGATCAGTTCCTGGCCGATCTCCACCGGACGACCGAGCAGGTTCTTGCGAACTTCCCAGGAGGTGACGATCCCGTCTTGAGGCGACCGGACTTTCATCTCCTCAAGCTGTTCGTTGATGCTTTCGATCTGCTCCTGGGCGGACTTGGCCGTGATCGTGGCCGCTGAACGCTGGGCCTGGATCTGGTATTTTTCGGCGTCGGGGGCCGTGACAGCCTTCTGCGCCTGGTGGCCGAGGAAGAGAACGTCGCTCTCAGCCTTCTGCTTCTCGGCCATGAGCTCCTTGAGCCGACGTTCCAGCTCCTTGCTCTCGAGCCGGACGAGGAGGTCCCCCTTGTGGACGACCTGAGAGTGCTCGACGGGCACCTCGACCACGATGCCGGAAGTCGGTGCGTAGGTGATGCGCCGCTCTTCGGGGAGGAGTGAGCCTCGACCTTCGATCGTCAGCTTCCAGGGGACGAACGTGAGGACGGCGATCAAGCCGACGACCGCGACCAGGACGCCGATGATTTTGGCCAGGGTGCGGCCACGGAAGAACCGCCAGGGCGATCCCATCAGCTTGAGCATCGGCAAGAGGAAGATCTTGTCGTGCTCCTGCGCGTTCCAGAGCGCGGTGGAAGCGTGCCGCGAGACGACTTCGGTCCGGGCATGTGCATCGGTCGGCGCCATCTCGTCGCCGATCTGCTCGGCGACCAGGCAGCCGAACGGGACCTTTTCCTTGCTTTGATCGGTTTCGGGCTTATGCAGCAGGGTGACGATGACGGCCTTCGACCCCGACTCGTCGACGTAGAGTTCGAGCGCGTCGCGGATATCAGGGGCAAACCCGTCGGTGTTCCCCGTATAAATCAGGTCTTCACCCGACCGGATGACGACCTTGCAGAGCCGGGTCAGCTCGCGGATCAGGTTGGCCCGTTGCTCGACGACCTCCTGGCCGCTGACCGCCTCGACCATGACCCGGCCGCCGATCTTGGCGGCGACGCTGAAGCGGTCGCAGCCGACGAGCCGTTTGCCGTCGTTGGCGATCGCGTAAGCGGTCTCCTTCAGGTCGAGCGAGCCGTGAATCTGGTGCGTGAACCCTTCGAGCTGGTTCCAGAGCCGTTGCTGCGACATCATCTGTCGCATCTGTCGGTTCTTGAGGTAGTTGCCCGCGAGGTCGCAGAGGTCGCTGACGAATCGCAGCGTGCTTTTCTGGGTGGCCGCGCGCCGGGTCGGATCCATCAGGATCTCGATCAGGCCGACGACCTGTCGATCGACCATCAAGGGCGCGATGATCAGGGTGAACGGGGTCGGGTTGCCGGCATTCGGCTGCCCTTCGATCGTCGCCCCCGGCGGGATGATTTGTGGCTGCGAGGCCTGGATCATGCAACCCAAGAGCGCATCGTGGGGTTGTGTCCGGACTCGGCCATCAAGGAGTCCCGTAAGCCGGAACTCGAGCTGGTGTTGCAGCTTGATGCTGCCTTTACCATCCAGCAGCCAGAATGCTCCGCCCGAGGCCGCGACCGCCGCAACGGCACGGTTGAGGAACTCGACGTAGAACTCAGGCGGTTGGATGTCCGACTCGGCGAGATCGGCGATCTCGGCCACCAGCTTGCGGATCTGGTTCTTTGTCTGCTCAAGCAGACCAGGATCAATCGTTTCTTCCGGCATGGTGGGTCCCGGTTTTGAACGCCAGAGTCCGAATCATCGAGTCGCCAATTGCCGCGCCTGGCTCAACGATGCTCAGCCAATCGGATATCGTTCCGCTCGCGGCGCATGCGGCACACAGGCAACGGGACGGCGAGCCGGGAAACCTTCCTGAGATTTTTTTTTCGTCAAGTGGACACCTGGTTTTCCGTGCCGAATCCGTGCCTCTCGGTATACGTGGGATCGCTCGAAATGGCTCATGCGAATCCCATATTTTCAGGCGGGCGGGGAGCGGATCGCTCCCTGCCTTCCGCTCCCTCTGACATTTCCCGGTTGTCGCGGTGGTCTCTTGAGTGGCGGTGTGCCCTCATTCCAAGAACGTGACTGCTGGGGATAAAGTGAATTCTCCTTTCTAAGAAATTTTGCCGTCGTGCGTTCTCAAGGGGTGTACGGAAACCGTCCCAGTCCGAGCGTGCCGATGCCTGGCCAGCCAAGTCCCGCAGACAATGGACCCTGGGTCCGTGCCGCCGTCGCCCGCTTCGAGGCGCCCCTGACGCTCTACGCGACGCGTCTGTTGGGGGATGCCGACGCGGCGCGCGACGTCGTTCAGGAAACGTTCCTCCGCCTGTGTGTCCAGGATTGCGCGGCGATCGACTCGCGACTTGCCGAGTGGCTCTTCACGGTCTGCCGCAACCGCGCCCTGGACGTCCTGAGGAAGGAGAGTCGCATGACTCGCTTGAGCGACGAGCAGGTTCATCACCGCGCCAGTGCCGACCCCAGTCCCCCAGACGTCGCGGAACACCGCGAGTCGGCCGCACGGGTTCTCGACCTTGTCGAGACGTTGCCTCCCAACCAGCGTGAGGTCATCCGTCTCAAGTTTCAAAACGGGTTCTCCTACCAGGAGATCAGTCGAATCAGCGGCCACAGCGTGACCAACGTCGGCTACTTGCTGCATGTCGGTCTGAAATCCCTCCGCAACCAACTGCTCGACGGCCAGCCGGTCGAAGCCACTTCGTGAAGGAGTCCGTCATGACATTTGATGCCAGTGATCCCCGGCTGACCGCCTACGCGTTGGGCGAACTCGACGGCTCGGAGCGGACGGAAATCGAAGCCCTCCTTGCCGAGAATCCCCCCGCTCTCCAGTTTATTGCGGAAATTCGCGAGACCGCTCAACTGCTCACGGATCAATTTCAGCGTGAGCTCAGCCCCGGTCTCGCGGCCGAACACCGGCAGGCGATCGAATTCGGCCTTTTGCCGAAGCCGACGCCACGAGCGCGCCTCCGGTGGATCTCTCTCGCCGTTGCGGCCTGCCTGCTCGGTGGTATCACGATCGCCGCCTGGCTCGCGAGCCGCCCGACCGGGGATAAGGAACGGATTACGCTGACGATGCAGGCCGAGCGTACGCCGGATCCACCCGCCACGCCGGACCCAGTTCCCACGGCCAACGTTCCCCTCGGTTGGAATGGCGCATTGGACTTATCCAGTGGTGGGATCGGCTCGGACACGACGGCATTGGCACCGGGCATGGAATCGAAGACCGCGAATTTTTCACTCAACAATCTGTCCGAACTGCGCAAAACAAAAAGAGTCCTCCGGAACCCTGATTTCGAGATTGACGCTCTCGCCAGCAAGGAAAGTGAAGCGGCTCCGTTGGGATCCTCGTTCAAAGACCGGCAGACACCGGCCGCGTCTTCGCCTCGGGCTCGCTCTCAAGGCGACGGTCCCTCTGGGCCTGGCGCAGGCGGCGGGGCTCTTCCCGCCTTGTCTGCGGAGCAGGACTCCAAAAAGGTGTTTCCTCGTGAACCTGGGATCGTGGGCATGGAGCTTTCTCGGGGTGCTCCCGCCGCCCCCGCGGTCAAGCCCTCGGCAGCGGCTTCCGATGCGATTAATCTGTATCAAGCCGTCGTCGTGCAAGATGGGCAGGCCGTGTCCAACGATCTGCCCATCAAGAATCAGCAGGGGGACCCCCAATCCACGCCACACTTCGAGAAAGAGTCTCTGGCAGAGGGGCGCAAACAAACCAAGAACATTGAGATGAGTTTCCAGAACGGAGCGATTCGTGATAAGGCGGGACTGGGTGCCATGCCGATCAGGGGCGAAGCCCAGGATGCTAACCGTTTGGTATCAACCCCCGAGTCGGACAGTTCGGGAAGTGCGGACACTCGCCGCATGCTCAAACGAAGGTTGCACGAAGTCGAACCGAATCCTCAGCCCGTCGCTGAGCCGGCCAACGCGGAAGTTTACGCTCGTGTGGTGGACAACCCGTTCATCCAGGTGGCTGCCGAGTCGCTTTCGACGTTCTCGATCGACGTGGACACAGCGAGCTATGCGAATGTGCGTCGCTTTCTCGGGCAAGGGGTTATGCCCCCCAAGAACGCGGTCCGGATCGAAGAGCTCCTGAACTATTTTCCGTATGACGACCCACCGCCGTCCGCCTCGAGCAAAGACCCGTTCTCGGTCCGGGTCGAGGTCGCCGGCTGCCCGTGGAACGCCAAGCATCGGCTCGCCCGGATCGGCATCAAGGGGCGGCCGATCGACCAGGACAAGCGCCCGCCGAGCAACCTGGTCTTTCTGATCGACGTCTCCGGCTCGATGGATCACCCCAACAAGCTCCCCCTCTTGCAGTCGTCGCTACAGACTTTGGTCGAGCAACTCGGCGAGAACGACCGGGTGGCGATCGTCGTCTACGCGGGTGCCTCGGGGCTGCACTTGCGCTCGACCTCTTGTCTCCACAAGGCGCAGATCCTCTCCTCGATCGCCCAGTTAAGGGCAGGGGGTTCGACCAACGGCGGGGCCGGCATCCAGCTTGCTTATGACACGGCCACCGAGAATTTCATCAAAGGAGGAACGAACCGAGTCATCCTTGCCACCGACGGTGACTTCAATGTGGGGATCATCGATGCCGACCGGTTGGCTCCGCTAACCAATTTGGCGGAGTTGACCCAGGGGGGGCAGCTGACGCAGTTGATCCAGGCGAAGGCGAAAAGCGGTGTCTTCTTGAGCGTGCTCGGCTTCGGCATGGGGAACCTCAAGGACGCTACGCTTGAAAAGCTCGCCGACAAGGGCAACGGGCACTACGCCTACATCGACGGACCGAAGGAGGCCGAGAAGGTCCTCGTCCAGGAGATGGGGGCGACCTTGGTGACCATCGCCAAGGACGTCAAGATCCAGGTGGAGTTCAACCCCGCCAAGGTCGACGCCTACCGGCTGATCGGTTACGAAGACCGGCTCCTGCAGAAGGAAGATTTCAACGATGACCGCAAGGATGCCGGCGAGATCGGCGCAGGGCACCACGTCACGGCCCTCTATGAACTCGTCCCCACAGGGACGGACAAGAATGGTCCGGTGGTGGATCCGCTCGTGTTTCAGAAAACGGAGAAACCGAAGGAGCCGCGAAATGAACTCCTGCTGGTGAAACTCCGCTTCAAGCGTCCCGACGAAGATCAGAGTCAACTCCTCGAATATTTTGTCAAGGATGAGGGGACCGAGTACGCACGGGCCTCCGACGACTTCAAGTTCGCCGGTGCCGTGGCGGGCTTCGGGATGCTGCTGCGGGATTCACCGCATCGGGGAACTCTGACCTACCCTGGAGTGGTCGAGTTGGCCACCGCCGCGCTGGGGAAGGATCCTTCGGGCTACCGAGCCGAGTTCCTCGGCCTGGTCAAGAAGGCCCAAGAACTCTCCCACTGAGGTCTGTTTCGCTCAGGTTGCCTCGCCGTTCCGGCGGCTTGACCGCCGGAACGGCGAGGCTTTGCGCAGGATCGGGCCAGGCTTGGTCAGGTGGGGGCACGTGACGTTGGGAACGCTCACTCCTTGGACCGGGGAGCGTTGTAGAATGGAGTGACCCTCGTCATCATGATAGGTTTGCGAGGAGCCGGAACTTGTCGATGTTGTGGAAAGGGAAGGGACCCGAGTGGCTGACAGTGACCTGGTAACGGGAGGAACGGGTCTCCTGGGGAGCCACATTGCCGAGCAGCTTGTCTCGCGGGGCCGGCGGGTTCGGGCCTTGGTCCGCGCGGGAAGTGCCACGGCGTTCCTGGAGTCGCTAGGGGTCGAGATTGTCCGTGGCAATCTGACCGACCCTGCCGCCTGTGCTCGTGCCACGCAGGGGGTCGAGGTCGTTTACCATGCCGCCGCTAAGGTGGGAGATTGGGGCCGCTGGTCCCAATTTCAGACCGACTGCATTGACGCGACCCGGAACCTGGCCGCCGCCGCAAGCACGGCGGGAGTCGGCCGCTTCCTCCATATCAGCTCCACGAGTGCCTATGGGCATCCCCACGACCAAGTCGAGCCGATCGACGAGTCGGCGGCCATGGGGCAGAACGTCTGGGTCTGGGACCCGTATACCCGGAGCAAGGTCGAGTGCGAACAGATCCTCTGGCAGTTGGCCGAGTCGGGCCGGCTGGCGGTGACGGTGATTCGCCCAAGCTGGCTCTACGGCGAGCGTGACCGGACCACGGTCGCCCGACTCGTCGATCGGCTGCGGCAGGGGAAGGTGCCGATGATCGGCCGAGGCGACAACCCGCTCAGCGCCGTGTACGCCGGGATCGTGGCCGACGCCGCCATTCTCGCCGCCCAAGACCCCGCGTCGGCCGGCGAAGCCTACAACATCACCAATCAAGGCCGGATCACCCAGCGCGAGTTTCTCAACCTCTTCGCCGAGGCTTGCTCTGCCCCCCGGGTCGTCAAGCGCGTTCCCTATCGCGCGGTCTACTCCGCCGCCTTCCTGCTCGAAGCTCATGGCCGTCTGACCCGGCGTCCGCGTCCTCCGCTCATCACGCGCTATGCGACCTGGCTGATGGGGCGCGAGCTCGAATACAGCACCGAGAAGGCCCGGACCCGGCTCGGCTGGGAACCCTCACTGACATACCGTGAGAGCATCGAGCGGTCGGTCCAGTGGTATCTCGGCCAGGAAGTGGCTGCCGCAGAAGTCTCGCAGCTCGCTTAATCTGTTTTTCTTTGGCATATTGCCTGGTTTTCCGGTTTTATGAATCCGAATTCATTCCCCCGGCCCCTTGCCGGTCCCTTTCGCTTTGGTCATCATGAAAATGTGCGGGTCGGGCGATGATTGCGGACGTCTGGAATCGGTGCGCTGAGGCATCGATCGAGGCGGTCGGAGTGGTCTTAGCCTGGCCGACGCCAGGTTTCCCAGACCCGTCTTGAACCTTGCGAGGGGCACCGCATGAAACGGTATTGGGCGATGGGTTGGATCACGGCGCTCGCCGTGACGGCCGGATTCAGTGGCCTCCGGGCCGACGACGAGAAACCGAAGTCAACCGGCTCGATGAAGAGCGACGATTCGGAGAAGAAGTTTCGCGACTTCGCCGAAGTCACCAAGGGGGCCGAGAAAATCGACGGCTTCCTCACGCTCCACCACAAGGACGATCACCTCTACGCCGAGATCAAGCCGAACCAGTTCAATCAGCCGATGCTTGCGCCGATCGCGATTGCGCGCGGGATGGCGATGGCCGGCCAGCCTTTGAATTTCGGGGACGAGTGGGTCCTCGTCTTCAAGCGGGTTGGCGACAAGGTTCAGCTCATCCGCCGCAACATTCACTACAAGGCCCCCGCCGGGACCCCGCTGGACAAGGCGGTCAAGCAGAACTACACCGACTCGATCTTGATGGCTTTGCCAATCGTCAGCCTCAACCATTCGGGCCAGAGCGTCGTGGTCGACCTCTCCGATATCTTCTTCTCCGACTTTGCCCAGCTCGGCTTCGGCTCGATTGATCGGAGCCGGACCCGCTGGCACAAGATCAAGGGGTTTCCGAATAACGTTGAGCTTGAGGTCGAGGCGACCTTCGCCAGCTTCGGCCGTTCAATGTCGCGTGGCGACGACGGCGTGGCCGACGGCCGGGGGCGAACGATCGTCATTCACTACAGCTTGGCGAAGCTACCCGACTCGGGCTATAAGCCGCGCTACGCGGATAACCGTGTCGGTTACTTCCTGAGCGCCCTGAAAGATTTCGGCCTGAAGGATCCGGACACGAATTTCGTTCGGCAGATCAATCGCTGGAGGATCGAGAAGTCGGACCCCAAGGCCAAGCTCTCGCCTCCCAAGAAGCAGCTCATCTGGTACGTGGAAGACACCGTGCCGCTTGAGTACCGCCCGTTCGTCGAGGCGGGAATCTTGGAGTGGAACAAAGCGTTCGAGAAGATCGGCATCAGCAACGCATTGGCGGTCCGCTGGCAAGAGGACGGTCGCGACGACTTTGATCCCGAGGATATCAACTACTGCACCTTCCGCTGGATCACCACCAGCATGCCGTTTGCCATGTCCTGCTTGCGGGCGAATCCCTTGAGCGGCGAAATGATTGATGGCGACGTCATCTTCGACGCCAGTTGGATCCATTACTGGAAAGAAGAGTATGCCTTCCTGACCGGTTCCCTGCCGGCGGCTGCTCTTGATGGCGATCACTCTGCACCGCTGGATATCGGCCAGGTGATCAGCCCGATGATGGCGGCCAAGCAGGGCTTCGGCCTGCCGGTGACCCTCCCGTCCCGCCGCCCTGGAATTGGCTCCGCGCTCGTGGGGACCGACCTTCCCGAGGCGGTTCCGGCCGAGTGGTCCGGCCTCCAGAAGCAGTTGAGGAAGCGGCAGATGTCGGGTCAGTTCTCGTCCTGTCAGTACAGCCTCGGGATGCGCCACGAGATGGGGCTGGCCGCCATCAGCCTGGCCGCCGTCGCGAATGCTGATGACAAGGTTAAAGATAAAGACAAGGATGACAAAGACAAAGACAAAGATAAAGAAAAGAGCAAGGAAAAAGAGGAAGCCAAGCTCCCCGACGAGCTCTTGGGGCAGTTGATCAAGGAAGTTGTGATGCACGAGGTCGGCCACTCGCTCGGCTTGCGGCACAACTTCAAGGCGAGCTCGATGCTCACCGCCGACCAGTTGAACGACACGTCTGTCACCCGGGTCAAGGGGCAGGCGGGGAGCGTGATGGACTACAACCCCATCAACATCGCACCCAAGGGACAGAAGCAGGGCGATTTTGTCACGACGACGATCGGCCCCTATGACTACTGGGCGATCGAATACGCCTACTCGCATATTGATGGAGACGAGGCGGAAGGGTTGAAGAAGATCGCGGCCCGGTCGCCCGAAGGTGACCTGGTCTTCGCCACCGACGAGGATATGTATCTCGCCAACGATCCGCTGGTGAATGTCTACGACCTCGGGTCGGACACCTTGCGGTTCGCCAAGGACCGGATCACGCTTGCCTCGGAGCTGCTCAAGGATCTCGACGGCAAGGTGGTCAAGGACGGTGAGTCCTGGGCGCGAGTCCGCAGCGCCTTCGGCACGCTCCTCAACCAGTGGGGTAACGCGGCCCACCTCGCCTCATCGTACGTCGGTGGGCAGTCGGTCTCGCGTGACCACAAGGGGACCAAAGGGGAACGCGACCCGGTCACCCCGGTCAAGGGAGCCAAGCAGCGTGAAGCCCTGACTTTCGTGACCGAGCAGATCCTCAGCGACAAGGCGTTCAAGTTCTCCCCGGCGCTCCTTCGCCGCCTGGCCGCCGAGCGTTGGTATCACTGGGGCAACGACTCGCTGGCCTCGGGCGGCCAGGCCGACTACCCGGTCAACCAGCGGATTCTGGCCATCCAGAAGATCGTCCTGAGCCAGTGCTTCGACTCCGGTGTCCTCTCCCGGCTCCAGAACCAGGAGCTCGAGGCCGACCCGGGGAGCGAGCCGCTCAAGATGGCCGAGGTCTTTAGCGTCCTGACGCAAGGCGTTTGGTCGGAGTTGGCCGTACCCGCCGAGAAGGGGGAGGGCAAGAAGGACCAGGAATTGACCCTTTCGACGATCCGTCGCAACCTTCAACGCGAGCACCTGCGGCGACTCTGCACCTTGGTTCTGGGCAGCCAGCGAAGCCCCTATGAGGACATGTTTGTCTTCATTAGCTTTTCCGGTGGTGGCGGCTCGGTTCCGGCTGATGCCCGCAGTCTTGCCCGGCTCCATCTCAGGGAGATCAGCAATCGGATCGGCAAGGCGCTCGACCAGGAGGGCGTAAAGATCGACGACACGAGCCGGGCCCATCTCGAGGAGTGCCGGCACAAGATCGGCAAAGTCCTCGACGCGGGGATCGAGTCCAACGAACCCTGACGCTCGTCGCATCGTGGCGACCCGTCTGACCGGCCCTGAACAGAATCGGCCCGGCCTTCACATGGTGAAGGCCGGGCCGAATTCATGGGGAGCCCGAAAAGAATCAGGACATGGTTTCTGTCAGAACGGCGGGGGGGCGTCGCCGGTGTCGATCAAGCCCGGGGTGCTTCCGCCTGGAGTCGTGGGTTTGGGGGGTGGTTCGAAGGCATTGCCCGGTCCCTCGACGGCCAGGACGCAACGGAAGCCCAGGAACGGGAGGCGCTGATCGTACTTCATGCCTTCACGCTTGGTTACGGTCCAGCTCTTCGAGCCCCCTTTGACCGCGAGTTGGAGGGTCCGTGGCACGATGGTTGGGCCGGTCGGGTCGGAGAGCTTCTGGTTCTTGACGAGCACGAAGTAGCGGGAGTCGTACCAATCCTTGGTCCATTCCCAGGCATTGCCGGCCATGTCGTAGGCGCCGAAGGGGGAGACGTCGTCGGAGTATGTCATCACGGGATCGATTTGCCGGGCTTTGCGCGTCTTTGCCCAGTCGAGCGGATCGTTGCCCCAGGGATAGAGGCGACCGTCTGAGCCTCGGGCCGCCATCTCCCACTGCGCTTCCGTGGGAAGCCGTTTGCCGGCCCAGGTGGCGAAATCCTTCGCCTCTTTGGCGTTGACCATCACGACCGGGCTGTCGGCGGAAGTCGGGGCGATCGTCGTTTCGCGCGCCAGCGCCCGGACACGGTCCGTCCGTCGGCCGATCTCCTTCTCGAAGAGGTCGAACTGGCGGACGCTCACCTCATGCTGATCAATGTAATAGGTGGAGAGGAATACGCGATGCGCGGGCCGTTCGGGCGTTTCCCCTTCATCGTTGCCCATCGTGAACTCGCCGCCGGGGACTAAAACCATCGGCGCACCATCGCGCTCGCCGACGATTTCCAACGCCCATCCCGACTCGTGGGCTTGAGTTCCCGGCCGTGAGCGAAACCCTTTGGGCAAAGGGCGACCGACCGGTGGCGGTGCGATCTCCTGGGGGGCGTTGGCCTGCGCGCCTCGCGTCGGTTCCGCGGGGTTCGCCGGGTAGACGATGCCGACCTCGGCCGAATTCCCTTGCGGAGCCATCGGCGCCGTTGCGTCAACCACCTTGGGTGCTGGCTTGGGCTCGAGCGGCTTCGTTGCGGCGGGATTGGCCACAACGACCGGCCGGTCGATGAAGAGCGGCAGATTCTTCGCCGGACGGCCCAACGCTTCCCTCGCCTCTCTGGCCGCGTTGGTGCTCGGATAGGAGGCCACGACCCGCTCCAGGAGCGAGATCGCCAGCTTCGCGTCCCCTTTCTTCGCGGTCTCGCGCGCTCGTTCGAGCAGGCTCGTCGCTTCTTGTTCGAGGCCTTGCGGGTTCTGTGCGGGAGCTGAAGCGTCGGCGACGGGGGGCTCGGAATCCGGGTTGTCTCCGGTCGAGAAATTGGGCAGGTACGAGCGGATCGTCATGAATCCGAAGACCACGAATACTGCGAGCAGTGCGCCTCCGATGAGTACCCGGACGCGCTGTCGCGCTTCGTAGGTGTCGAAGGCCGGTGTTTCCTCGACGAGGGTCTTCTTGGCTGTGGCGTCTGACTCGTGATTGGCCTTCCGCTCCCTCGGCTCCGGCTTGGCGGCCTTTTCCTTGTCGCTGGGCTTCCTGACCCGGCCGGTTCGCTCAATCTCACTCCCCTCGGTGCGGATCCCTCGGGAACTCGTTTTCGCGGATTGCTTCTCGCTTGCTCTCTCCTTCTCAGGGGGAACCGGCGCGGTGTCTTTCCGCTTGGCCCGTTTCACCTCCTGGGGATCCGGAGCCACCTTCCAGAGCCGAGGCAGAGGGGCAGGCGGTGGCGCTGAGGCACCGGGCGTTCGTGATCGACCGGTCCCAGAACGAGACTCCTCGCCCGGGTCATCCAGCGCGTTGGACCGATCTGGGCTCAGATTCTCGTTCGCTTCGTCAGGGTCGACGGAATCGTCGCCGGCCAGGCCATAGACCTCATCGTCGGCGTTCGAATCATCCGGTCGATTCGGTCGGGGATGCTCGAACTCAGCCATGCGATCGCTCCTAAGTGATGAGCGAGCCTGGAAAAATAATCAGGGGGGACCGAGATGAGTCGATAGCGTCTCGATCGTACTTCTATCACAGTATCGCCCCACCAAGGCCCGGACAAGAGGAACAACCTCGCATCCTTGGCTGCATTTGGCGTTCCGCTCGAGCGCGACGAAGCACGTTTGAATGAGGTCGAGCCTGTGGCTGGGTTCGACTCTCCTTTTTTCCTGAGTTTAGATAAGGCTGAATTTGAACATCAATCCCCCCATTTGAGGATTCTTACGAATGTCGGATGTTCGCGGCCGTCTGCATCTTGCGGCCGGTCGTATTGAGGAAGTAGAACCGGAAGTGAGGGGCAACCTCGCCGGTTCGTTAGCAGCATGACACGACCTGCTTCGTTTTTGAGTCGCCCAGACCAGGCTCCCCTATTCGGAAACGATCGTTTCGCTGATCGCGAAAGGCCCTTCTTATGCGACGATGCTCTTGGATGCTGGTGGCGTTCTTCTCGCTCATGACCTCAGTGTCGACCGGGGTCGATGACGGCTTTGTCGCGCTGATCCAGGGAGACGACCCGGCGCAGTTTGACCTGATCGGGATCGGCCCCGAGACGTTGAAAATCGTCGATGGGGAAATCATGGTGGTGGGGAAAGCCAACGGCTACTTTGCCACCAAGGACATCTATCGAAATTATGTGCTCAAATTCGACTGGAAATATGCTCGGCCGGAGGGGCTGATCGATGATGCCAAGTTCGATGGCAACAGTGGTCTGCTTCTGCACATCCAGAAGCCGCACAAGGTCTGGCCCAAGTCGATCGAGGTCCAGCTTTTGAACGCCGACTCAGGGCATACCTTTGCGATTTTCGGATCCAAGTTCACGGGAGCCAAGAATGCCCAGGCTCAAAAGAAGGCGATCAAGCCGGTCGGTCAGTGGAACCACCTCGAAGTGATCTGCCAGGAGGGCCGAATCACGTCCACGATCAATGGGATCGAGGTTGACCGGGGCACCGGGGCCTCACCCGACAGCGGCCACATCGGCTGGCAATGCGAAGCCGGCCCGATCCAGTTTCGGGGGATCATGATCAAGAAACTCAAGGACCACTAAGGAAGGAACAGGCCGGGAAATCCCTCGGGCCGTTGGGGATTGGTGAGGGGGCGAGAAGGTGAGGTGGATGTTGCAACGATGTGTCCGTTGTGAGAAGTTAAATCATTGAAACTTGCAAGTCGCGATTATTCAGATTTGAGCATTCACGGAGTCAATCATGATGCGTTCCACTCGTAGGATCATCAATTTTTCCGCGTTTGCACTGCTTGCGATTGGCTCAGGCTGTGATGGGGGCGGTAAGCCTTCCGTTGACAGCTCGATGGAGGAAGCGACTGTCAAAGGGGTTGTCAAGTTTAAAGGAGAGCCGGTCACGAAGGGCGAAATTGCCTTCGACCCCTCAAACTACCAGCGGAAAATGGAAGCGGCACGGAGGGTCAAAATCGGCCCGGACGGCAGTTACACACTCAAGACCCTCGTCGGTGATAACCGGGTGTCGTTCGCGATCCCGGCGATGGCTCGCGACCCCCAATTGCAGGATCTTATGATTCCTTATGTTGTGAAGCGTGGCGAGAATTCATTCAATATCGAATTGCCTCCTTCCTCAAACAAGCCCTGATTTTGGGAAAACAATAGAAAATTCAGATGCTAATGAATTGCTGAGTGTGGTGTTCTGCTAATAGGTGTGAGTCCCGCCGGAGTTTTTGCTGATCTTTCGGGTGTCATGCGGGAATGCCTTGGCTTGTTTTACGCGGGTTCCGAGTAAGGAAACCCAAACGTCCTTGATTTCTCCGGTCCGCCGCACGCGTCGAGAGTTGCGTGCGGTGGACCGGAGAATCACGAATGGCCCCGAATTCGATTAGTATGCGTCCGCCGAGACGACTTCGCCGCCGGCGCGGGTTCCCAGGGCCCACCAGGTCGCGGGATTGATCGAACTCTTGATTGCCTTGACGGAACCGTCGGCAAACAAGACGGTGGCTACGCCCGGGTGCCGGCTGGTGGCCGTAACTGCCCCGCCCATATCACCCCAGCGGCCATTGTAGGTGCAGCTCCAGGTGTTCGGCGTCATGACGTGGTTATAACGCGAATTGGAAGGGCAGCCGTTGTACCAGAGCGCTCCATTGGGGTAGAGGCTGTTCTGGTTTTGTGGCGTACCGGGGGATGCAGGATTGAGCGATTTGCACTGGTTGTAAACCGTCTGTGGATTGAGGAGATCGGCACCCGTGGGTTTGGAGATCAGGGCGTAAACCGCAGGGGGCCGCAGGGCGTCTGCGACGCGTTCGGTTGAGTATGTGCCGATCCCTTTGACCTTCTCGCTGAACGCGGCGGTATTGCTTGTACCGTCGATGATGTCGCGGAACCCGGCGACCGTTTGTGTCTTCTTGTAGCTTCCTCCCTTGGGAGGATTGCCGGACCATGTGAACAGACCATCGAAGGCGCCGGTGTTGTCCCAATCGTAGAAGGTGGCCGGGGCCGTCCCGGCGTTGCCCGAGTAGTTGCTGTGGGCGTCGGCGTTCGTCAGCCGGTCAATATCAGATGGGCAGAGTAGTGAAGAAATTTGCGTGCGATGGGTCGTTGTATTATAGGGCAAATTCCAGTTTTGGAGTCCGTAGCTGAAATTGATGGCGTTATGAAGCGACGACTGTTCAATGTAGGGCAATAAGAGCGCTGCCGAAGACCACTGGTTCCACTCGTCCGGCCCGTCTCCCCACGGCATCGAGTCGTGCGAAGAGTGATAGTTGTGCAGAGCAATCCCGATCTGCTTCAGGTTATTCACGCACTGAGCTCGGCGGGCAGCCTCGCGCGCTGCCTGAACAGCGGGGAGTAAGAGAGCGATCAGGACCGCGATGATCGCGATCACCACCAACAATTCAATGAGTGTGAACCCGCGACGGTGCGTACGTACCATGCTTTGGCTCCCCTTTTGAAAAGTGATGAGAACGACAGCCAACCTGGTCAAACCGGGCAGCGAACGGACTCGGACGCCGAGGTTTGCCACTTCGTCGGCGCTGATGTCTGCACGTTGGGGGACTTTTGAATCTCGAAGAATCGGAATGAATGGCATCAACGGTCGCAGCGCACGTCAAACGCTGGGATCAGGACCTAATCCTTAAAGGATTAGCTTGCTGCTCCCCTATCTTGATAACCTGTGATCAGCTTGCGTATTGCAGGAAATGTCACTTGCGAGCATCACGAAAACCAGGGCCATTGGTCAAGTAAAAAAAGTGGCCCTGGAGTATTTTGTTTGGCAAGATCCGAGCGATTGTTGCTATTCCAGAGGTTTCGCTGAACCAATGGAAATTCCGCATGTGGTTATGAGCAGGTTGCTTGGGCGCCAGTGCTTGATGGGGATGCAGGACTTGTTGGTCGCGGTTTTCTTTGGTTTTCTCATGGGTTACCAGGGCCAGATCAAAGCTGCCGGGTGCCACAGGTTGTACTCAACCGTGTGGGCGGAAGCCCTGATTTTTGGCTCATGGGTTGAGTACAACCCGTGGTGGCATTGGCACCCAAGTCCTGCAAGCCACTCAAAGGGGCTCTGGCAAGACCACAGGCAACGCGACGTGCCGTGTCGTGTCGTGGAGGTTGGAGGGGATGGACTGATGGCTGCGATCGCTTGGGTGGACGTCAATGATCTTTCTGGAACTGGCCGATTCGTTCGAGGAAGGCTTTGTTGGTGGGGAACTTGGCCATCTGCCTGACGAGCGATTCCATGGCTTCGGTGGGTTTGAGCTCCGAGAGGCTGCGGCGGAGCAGATTGACGCGGCCGAGAGTCTCTGCGTCGAGGAGACGCTCTTCCTTGCGGGTGCCCGACTGCTGGATGTCGATGGCCGGCCAGACGCGACGGTCGGCCAGGCGGCGGTCGAGGACGACCTCCATGTTGCCCGTCCCCTTGAACTCTTGGAAGATGAGCTCGTCCATCCGGCTGCCGGTGTCGATGAGCGCGGTGGCCAGGACGGTGAGCGAGCCGCCTTCGTCGAACGTGCGCGCGGCACCGAAGAGCCGTTTGGGGACGTCCATCGCCTTGATGTCCATCCCGCCCGACATGGTTCGGCCCGAGTTCGAGCTCTTGTTATAAGCCCGGGCGAGGCGAGTCAGGCTGTCAAGGAGGATCAGGACTTGCCCCCCCGTCTCGGCGATCCGTTTGGCACGATCGACCGTCAACTGGGCGAGCCGGATGTGCTCCTCGGTGGAGTGGTCCGAGGACGAGGCAATGACCTCCCCCTGGATGGTCCGGCGCATATCGGTCACTTCTTCGGGCCGCTCGTCGATCAGCAGGACGAAGAGGTTGAGCTCAGGGTGATTTTTGGTGACCGAGGCGGCTAGTTGTTGCAGAAGGATGGTTTTCCCCGTGCGCGGCGGGGCGACGATCAAGCCGCGCTGGCCTTTGCCAATGGGCGTGAGCAGGTCCATCACGCGCATCCCGAGTGGCTCGGGGCCAACCTCCAAGTGAATTCGGTCGTGCGGGTCGATCGCGGTTAGGTCGTCGAAGCCGCGAAGTCCGAGATACTGGTCGGGCGTTCGACCCTCGATTTCCGTGAGTTCGGCAAGGCGGAGGGCTTCGCCCCGCTTGGCCGGCCCTTCGACCCGACCGGTCAGCCGGACCCCTTGGCGGAGATGGAACTTGGCCAGCAGGGGGGAGCCAACGTAAACGTCGTTCGTCCCCACCTTGTAATTCCGCGCGGGGTCTCGGAGGAAGCCGTACCCCTTGGGGTGCATCTCCAGGACACCGGAACAGGATTGTTCGGCCGTGCTCATGGCAGTCGCTCGGAGTAATTGGGGAGGCAACCGATTCAACGGTGGCGGGTGCCGTGCCATTCGGCACGACGAAAGACGCGGGCAATCGACCGGGTGGAAATCGAAACGAGGACGAAGAAACCTCTCGGTCAGGAGATCCTCTCCGATGTTCCGGCCGTCGCTCGGGCGGAGGGAGGATCTGCTGAGACAAAACCCAGGAGAGGTGGTGGCAGGATGAAACGTTCCCTCAGGTCTTCACCCTGCAAGGCACGGAAAGGATTCGTCTCGGCTATCAAACATACAAGGCAGAGGCCTTGTCGTCCATGCCGAAACCGCGAGAATAAACCGTATCGTCGCCGTTTACGACACTTGAACTCGAGCCAGGGGGTCGGCCGGAGAGGGGTGCCGGCGACGTGGGACCGCTTGTTGCTCCGGATTTGGGGGAGGTCATGCCGCCCGTAGATGAGAGACTGGTTTTCAGGGGATCGGGTCGTCGTATAATGGAGTCCCTTTGAGAAAATGAAAACGATCCAGAAATGCCCTCTCATCCTCGAGGGATGATCAGCCGGGACTTGCATGCGGAAAATTCAGCTCAAGAAGGTCGCCGATGCCCGGCTCACCGAGCGCTTCGGCCGCGATCTCAACGAATCGCAGCGATTGGCGGCCTTCGCCCCCGATGGCGCGAACCTGATTCTGGCCGGCCCCGGCTCGGGCAAGACGCGGGTAATCACCTATCGTGTTGCCTACTTGATCGCCAAAGGGGTGCCCGCCGAATCGATCCTCCTGGTCACGTTCACCCGCCGCGCTGCGCGGGAGATGGTCGGTCGCCTTGAGTCGCTGATCGGCCCCAATGCGTCGCGGGTCTGGGCCGGGACGTTTCATCACGTCGGCAATCGAATTCTCCGGCGTGCGGCCTCGATGCTGGGGTATGGGGCGAACTTCACGATTCTCGATAGTGAGGATCAGCTCGACCTGATTCGCCTGGCGATGGACGACGCCGGCCTGTTCGGGACCGGGAAGATGGCCCCGAAGCCGGCTTTGGTGCAGCACCTCCTGAGCTTTGTCTTCAACGTCGGCCGTCCGCTCGCCGAGGTCCTCGCCGAGCGCCATCCCGACCTCGAGTCGTGGCGGCCGCAGCTCGAGAAGGCGGCCGAAGCCTACGCGAGCCGCAAACGCGCGGCCAATTCGATGGACTACGACGACCTGCTCGGGCAGTGGGGGCGCCTGATCCGCGAGTTTCCCGACCAGCTCGCCGCGCAAGGGAGGATGTTCCACCACATCCTCATCGATGAGATGCAGGACACGAACATCGTGCAGGTCGCCCTGGTCGAGGCGATCGCACGGGCCGGTGCTGGCAACCTGACCGCCGTGGGCGACGATGCGCAGTCGATCTACCGGTTCCGGGGGGCGAACTACGACAACATCCTCAAGTTTCCGGACCGCCATCCGGGAGCGAGGTTGTTTCAACTCGAGGTGAATTATCGGTCGACCCCCGAGATCGTCGCCTTCACCAACGCGTCGATCGCCCATAACCTCTCCGGCTTTCCCAAGACCCTGGTCTCGGCCCGCTCGGCGGGGGTGCGGCCGATCGCGGTCCCCACGGCCGACGCTTACGAAGAGGCGGAATTTCTCTGCCAGCAGATCCTCGAGTGTCACGAGCAGGGCGTGGCCTTGAACCGGATGGCGGTGCTTTATCGCAACCACCACGACAGTATTCTCCTTCAGGCCGAGCTTGTCGCACGAGGCATCCAGTACACGGTCCGGAGTGGGTTGAGATTCTTCGAGCAGGCCCACATCAAGGATGCCCTCTCCTATTTTCGGATCCTGGTCAACCCACGTGATGATGCGGCCTGGCGGCGGGTGCTCCTCCTCTTGCCGGGGATCGGTCAGGTCAAGGCGGCCGCGATCTGCGAGCATCTCGCGCGGGCGGCGGACCCCTTGGCATTGCTTGCAACGGCCGCGACGATGGCGCTGGTGCCGGCAAAAAGTAAGGGATTTTTCGCCGGCCTGGTGGCCGACCTGAACAAGATCAGGGCGTCGGGCCCGGAGACCAACCCCGCTGCGGCGATTGGGGCACTGCTCGAAGGGGGATATCCCGCGACGCTCCGCGTCAAGTACGACCGCCCCGACAACCGGATCGCCGACATCGAGCAACTCGGCGTGCTCGCCGCGCGTTACGAGAGTCTCGAACGCTTGATCGCCGAGCTTCTGCTGGCGGGTGATGTTTACGGCATGGACACGCTCGCCGAGGGGGATAGCCCGGCCGAAATCCTGGTCCTGAGCACGATCCACCAGGCCAAAGGGTTGGAGTGGTCACGTGTTTTCGTTCCCCGCCTGATCGAGGACAGCTTCCCGAATTACCGGGCCCTGGGAGAGCCGGGGGGCGAGGATGAGGAACGCCGGATCTTCTACGTTGCAGTCACCCGCGCCATGGATGAGCTCTACCTGACCTACCCCCTCTTGATCTCGCGGGGCGGACGAGGCCCCAGCGTTGTCGCCACGCCGAGCCGGTTCCTGACCGAGATCGACCCGAGCCTGTACGAACCGGTTGTCCTGGAGACCGAGTTCGACGTCGGCTGGTCGCGGCCGGACCAAGACTGAAAAGAACCCGTTCGGAATCAATAATGCGATGGATCTGATCGGTCCTGAGGCCGGTTCACTGTTGAGGAACCGGTGCCGATTCACCTTGTCGTGCAAGGGCCGGTCTGGCAGCTTAATAGGCCGATAATAATCCTGGCCAAGCTCACCGGAGCGCGCATGGACCCGCAGCCGCCCGACCACTTGACCTCATCGGACGATGAGACTCCCGAAGCGCTCCTCGAGGCGTTCCGCAACCACCCTGAGTGGACCGAACGCCAGCGTGATGAACAGTTGGATCGATTGATCGAACGGGTGCCGGCCGACCGCCTGATCGCCGCCGCTCGCGCCCGAATGGCCAACCTCAGCGGGACCGAGGGCGAGGTCATCCTTCGGATTATTGAGGCTCACGCGACCCCGGATTTGCTCCGTGAGCTGGGGGCGGCCTTGGTCGCGCAGCCTCAACTTTCCCCTGAGCGAACCTGGGAAGTGGTGACGCTGCTTGAAGGGGCGGAGCTTCTCGACGAGTTCCCTGAACTCGTCGCGCGCGCGGAGGAACTCGAGGAACTGCTGGACGAGGAAGGATCGCTCGAGCAACTGGCCGAGCAACTGGAAGGAGACCCTGAGGGGACCTGGCTGGCGCTCCAGGGCCTCGGGGCCGTGGAACCCGAGATTCGCCCCCAGATTATTGAGGGCTTGGCCCAAGGACCGATCGGGCCGGGGCTGGCGGAATTCCTCCGGCTCCTCTGCTTCGCTCACGATCCGCCGACTCGGGCCGCTGCGCTCGACGCCTTGTCCCAGCCGGGTGAGAACCACGATCACCTGGTCACGGTCTGGGAGTCGATCGCCGCCGACCATCCCGACGCCGAGGTTGTCGCCCGGGCCCAGGCCTGGCTGGCGAGCCGGTCCAAGGTTGACGTTCCCGCCGTTGTGGAGGCGCCACACGCGATTCAGACCGAGTCGAGCATTGTCCGGTCGCTGGTCACCGGCCTTGACGGCCGAGGCCGTGGTACGATCGTGCTCGCCTCGTATCGGAGAGGTTCACTTGCCGCTGCGGCCTTTGTCTGCGACGTGACCCAGGGCGTCTGTGACGTGGTCGGTCAGGCCGACCTCAATTCGCCGAGCGAGGCCGGCCTGTTCGAGCAGCTCGTCGAGCAGACCGATCTCGAAGTGGTCGAGGACGTGCCTGAGCTGGCCCTCCGGCTTCTGGGCGGGAGCGTCTTGCTTTGCGGACGATCGACGACCCCCACGCTCCGCTACTGGCTTGAAGCCACGATGCCTCCCGGCTTCCGTGCGCTTCCGTTTCCCGCGCCGTTCCCGGGGTGGGATCCCGCCGTCGTTCCCTTCGACGAAATGTCCGACCGAGCCCAGGCCGTGCTCGATGCCTGTCCGAACTGGCTCGACGCTTCGCCCTTGACCTATGAAATGGCCGAGGAAATTGCGCTTCGTGAGGGGGGGGAGACTCTGCCCGATCCCAAGCGGGATGCAGGCGCCTATCGCTTCCTGTTCGAGCACCGGCTGTTCGGTCAGCTTGAGCTTTACCGTCGGATGCTCTACTGGATGGCCTCATTCTGGCAGGCCGCCGGCCGTGAGCACCTGGGCCAATCGGCATTGGCGTTGGCCTGGCAGCTCTCCGACGCGCAACATTCCGTCCCCAGCCATCCGTTCACGGTCGCGTTGAGCACGCGGAGCCTGAAAACGGCGCAGGACAACCTCCGACTGGGGATCGATCCGAGACGAACGTCTCGGTCGATGGAAGCGTGACGCGTCTCGCCTCAGTGGGCGGGGCAAGACGCATCACGCCAATCAGGTCCGCTGTGACGATTTGGCCGACTCCGCCGTAGCGGGTCCAGCGATTGACGGATCTCTGAGCACGTCTCGCCTGACTTCAGCGGGCGAGACGCCACTCACAAGACCCGTTGAGTCGTCACTTCTTGGCCGATTTTGCCGTAATGGGGGCGGGAGCAGGAGCCCCTGCCGACTTGGCCGATGCGCCTTTCTTCTTGTCGTCGATCTTCTTCTGCTTGTTCTTGTCTTTCGGTGCCTTGTCGCCCATGGCAGTTCTCTCCCTACTCGAGGAAGTGACGGGAACCGATATGTAGAAGCCGTGCCACTTACTGTGGCCAACGACTCAACATTAGGATGGTCGCAAAGTCGATCTTGATTCAAGAGGGAATTGCCAAAAATTATTGGCGAGAGCGAGATTTTGTTTCGTTTTGCCGATTGGTCGTCTGGGGAGGCGATCTAGCGGTTCCATTCTGAGGCCGAACCGTCATGGCTCGGCTGTATTCATTCCGATGGGAATCGCCATTATCGGAGGACGACCGGCTTGGCCGTTGGGAATCGTCATGTCGGCCCACCCGCCGGGGATCAAACCATCAGCCCCAAGGGAGCGGAGGTCAGCGAGTGACAACCGTTCCCTCGGGGCTGGGATGAATTCGAGTCAAGCCGAGCGGACTTCACGTCACATCGGTTCGTAGCAAGACCGGGTGGGGTTGCGGCATTCGGCCCGCTCGACGAAATCATCGTCGGGCCCGAATCCCTTCATCGTTTGCAGGCACCAGAAGATGGTGTTGTCATAGTCGGGGTGCGAGTCGTTTTCGACGACGTCGGTGTAGACGTACATCCCTTTATTCCGCAGGTGGCGGCAAGGGACAGACGATTCCACAACCGGCAGTTCGTTCGGATCGCCGTCGGACATGGTGGTTCAGACCTCCTCCCAGTACCGGTTCCCGGACGCGGCGAGCAGGGCACGCTTGACTGCGGTTTTGGTAAGGATGACCTTGTAGTCATTCATCGACAACGGCTTGGCCGAGGCGACCGCGGCCGCACCGGCGGCGTCGGCGGTCTCCAACGTAATCGCCTTGCCCGCGATCGCCTTCTCGGCCTCCTCGCTGCGATAGGGGATTGGCGCGACCCCTGCGAGGATCACGCGGGCCTTGGAGACCTTGTCGCCGTCCAGGGTGAGATGGACCGAGGCAAGCACCAATGGCCAGTCGTGCGCCTGCTTCTGCCTCGCCTCGTACGAGGCATTCTTCCCCTTGGCCGCCGGGATGGTGACCTTGGTGAGTACTTCGCCGGGAGCGACCGTCAATTCCCGGTCCTCTTCCTTCTTGGGGACCTGATACAAGTCCTCGACCTTGACCGTTCGTTCTCCCTTGGGTCCGACGATCGTCGCCTGGGCTCCGAGGGCGATCAACGGGGCGGCGAGGCTCGACGGGTTGACGAAGAGGGCGTCGCCATCGGTCAGGAAGATGGCGTGGTGGCGGTTGTCTCCCTCGCGGACCAGGCTCTTGCCATCCTTGAGGGCGAGCAGGCCGTTGCCCGCGCGGAAGTACCAGCAGCGCGGGCGCTGAAGGAGGTTGCCGCCGACCGAGGCCATGTTGCGAATTTGCGGGGTGCCGACTTCGAGCGTGGCCTGCCAGAGGGCAGGGTAAGCCTCGCGGAGGCCCTTGTGAGCCAGGACGTCGGCGAGCAGGGTCCCCGCGCCCAGGGTCAGGCCGTTGCTGGTTGCGTTGCCCGAGATGCCCGCCAGCGCCTTCACGTCTTTGAGGTAGACGACGCGCGCAGGGTCGGACACATAGTCTTTCAAGCGGCAGAGCAGGTCGGTGCCGCCCGAGAGCGCTTCACTCTTGGGAGTGGCGAGGAGCTTGACGGCGTCCTCGATGCTCGCGGGGGCGGCGTAATCAAAGGCATTCATCGGTCACGCCTCCCCATTCTTTGAAGACTTCATGGCCAGGGCGTTGAGCACATTCCGGGGGGACATCGGCCATTCGGCGACACGGACGCCGATGGCATTGGTCACGGCGTTGGCAATGGCGGCGGCCGTCGAGACCGTGGGGGGCTCGCCCACGCCGATGACGCCGCGTTTCTTTTGATCGTCCGGCTCGTAGCACCGTACGATGATTTCCGGAATGTCGGAGGCGCCGGCGATCTTGTACATTTCCATGTCGGGGTTGAGCATGACGCCGGTGGTCGGGTCCATCACGCGCTCCTCGAAGAGCCCGTAATTGAGGCCGCCGATCACGCCGCCGTAGACCTGGCTCTCCCAGGTCTGCTTGTCGATGACCAGGCCGGTGTCCTGGATCGCGACGATCTTGTTGATCCGGACCACGCCGGTTTCAATGTCGACCGACACATCCGCGAATTGGCAGCCACCGACGCCTTGCGAGGCGAGGGTCTGGTCGAACTCGCCGATGACCGAGATGGGCATCATGCCGAGCTTGCGGCAGGCGTCCTTCCAGGTCATTTTGACCTCGCCCTTGACCAGCAGCTTGCCGCCGGCCAGCGAAAGGTCTTCGGGGGTGGCGCCGAGTGTAGGGGCGAGCTTGGCGAAGAGGGCGTCGCGGGCCTTGATCGCGGCCTGATAGGTCGGCGGGCTCATGGACGGGGTGGTCGTCGATCCCCCTGAGCCTTGCCCTGGTGGGAATGTCGAGTTGCCGATATTCGAATGAATGTCGGTCACTTCCAGGCCGAGCACCTCGGCGGCGATGATCGCCAGCACGGTCCGGGCGCCGGTGCCGATGTCTTGCGTGGCACTCTTGACCTCGACCGAGCCGTCGGGGCTGATCGTGCAACTCACTTGGTTGCCGGCCACGCCGCGACCGCCCCAGGTGTGCAAGGCCATCCCGAGGCCACGCTTGATCGGCCCTTTGCCGTTGGTCCCGCGCGGCTTGCGGTTGCTCCAGCCGATGAGGTCGGCCCCCATCTTGACCTCGGCCTCGTAGACCGGCTTGAGGTCCGGCTTCTGATCGTCGGGGAGATTCTTGAGCCGGAATTCGAGCGGGTCGATCCCCAACTTGTCGGCCAGGTCGTCCATGGCCGCTTCCATGATCGAGCAGCCCTGGGGATGGCCGGGAGCCCGCATGGCTCGGACCTTGCCGGCGTTGACGAAGACTTCGGTGTGTGCGCGGGAGCTATTCGGAACCTCGTAGATATAAGGGAACGGGAATTGCGATCCGCCCCCGAGCCCCCCGGTCCCATACGTTTCGGCGATCAGGGAGACGATTTTGCCGTCCTTGGTCGCACCCAGCACCACGTGGCCGGAGGCGCTCGGACGATTGCCGGCCGCCAGGTGTTCCTGGATCCGGTCGAGGAACATCCGGACCGGACGGCCCCCCGCCTTCTGCGAGAGCTCGGCGGCGACCAACCCCCAGACGTCGGCCCCGAATTTGGAGCCGAAGCCGCCCCCCATCACCTCGGTCAGGACGGTGACGTTCGATGTGGGAACGTTGAACTTGCCTGCGAGCTCACCGGCCACGGTGCGGACGCTCTGCGTGCTCGCCCAGGCGACGAGCTTGTCCTCGCTCTCCCACTTGGCGGTCAGCCCGTGGGTCTCGAGGCAGACGTGGGTGATCACCGGCAGTGAGTAGGTGGCCTCGATGGTCACGTCGGCCGTCTTCATCGCCTCGTCGGGTTTCCCCCGGGTGATGGCGCGGGCCTTCCGGGTGTTCCCCCCTTTGACGATCTCAGGTGCCCCCGGGGCCATCGACTGGGCTTCGGTGACGACGTGGGGGAGGATCTCATACTCGACCTTGATGGCGCGGGCCGCGTCGCGGGCCTGCTCCTCGGTCTCGGCGGCCACGGCGGCGATGTCGTCGCCATGGTACTGAACTTTCTTACCCGCCCCGGTAATCACGTGCACAGCCTTCACGCCCGGCAGCTTCTCGGCGGCCGACGTGTCGATCGAGACGATCGTGGCATTGGCGTAGGGGCTGTAGAGGATTGTGCCGAAGAGCATCCCCTGGGGATGGATGTCGGAGGGGTATTTGGCTTTGCCCGACGCCTTGGCCATGCCATCGAGCCGGGGGATACGAGTATTGATCAGTCGCGGATTCTCGGGCCAACTCGCCATCGGTCAGGCTCCTTTCATGGCTTTCGCCGCGGCCAGCGCCGCCTGGAAGACGCCAATGTAGGTGCCGCAGCGGCAGATGTTGCCGTCGAGGCCACGCTTGATCTCTTCGAGCGTCGGTTCCGCACCCTTGTTCTTGTCGAGGTACGCCTTGCACGCCGTGACGAACCCAGGGGTGCAGTAGCCGCACATCAAGGCATCGTTCTGGTGGAATGCGTGAGCGACGCTCGCCTCACCGGTGTCGAAGCTCTCGAGGGTCTCGATCGTTTTGCCCTGGCAGGAGACCGCCAGTGTGGTGCACGAGTAGACTGGAGCGCCGTCGACGATCGCCGTGCAGGCGCCGCAACTGGCGCGGTCGCAGACCCGCTTGGGCCCGGTGACGTCCAGGCGGTTTCGCAAGGTGTCGAGCAGAGTGCTGCGCGGCTCGACGGTGCAGGTCTTGGCCTCTCCGTTGACTTGCAGGGTGAGCTTGACTTCGCCGGTCAGTACCTTCGGCTCCGCCGCTTCGGCCGCCTCCGCCTCTTCGATCGCGGTGGTGGCCTGGGCCGTCAGTACGGCCGAGGCCGCCGCGAGACCGGACCCCCGCAGGAAGTCGCGGCGGCTTGGCCCTGACGGGCCTCCCTGGTATTTGGGATCGTGTTCTGTCATCGCGCAAATCTCCCAGGATCATGGCAACCCCGCCCGACCGGCGAGGCGAGACGCACCAGCCCGAGCGTGAACGCTGAACTATCGCAATCGAACCACCGCTTCGCAAGCACCCACCGGGAGGGACTTCCACCTTTTTTCACAACAGAGTATGGCTGATGGTAAGACCGTGCGATTTGTCGCGGGGAGATTCGAGGATTAGGTAAGGCAGAACTGGTCTTTTCACAACTAAAGAACGGCTAATGGTAAAACTGTGCGATTTGTCACGGGGAGATTCGAGGATTAGGTAAGGCAGGATTCGTCGCGCCGACCCCTCGGCCTGAGCCGGTGCCGCAAATGACAGGGCGTTGTCGCAGGGCGGGTCGCCTCGACGAGCGAACTCGCTGACCTCATTGAGGCGACCCGGCCGTGAGGGGACGACTCATGGCGACTCCACGAGGACCTCGGTTTTGACCGAGTTCGCGATAAAGCAGGCATGATGAGCCTGTTCGTGGAGCCGTTGCAGTTCGGCAGAGGTTGGCGTCTTCTCGCCGCCAAACGCCACTTCGGGGCGCAGCGTGACCCGAACAATAGCCAGGCGACCCGACGCATCCTTGTCGAGAACACCCACGGCGTGATCCTGGTAGCCGTCCACCACGAATCGTTTCTTGGCGGCGATCGCGAGGAATGTGAGCATGTGACAGCTTGAGAGACTTGCGACGAACGCCTCCTCGGGATCGACGCAAGATTCGCTTCCCAGATAAGCAGGAGCCGCCGAAGCTCTGACCGTCACACCCGCATCGAAAGTCCAGTCGTGGTCTCGATTGTAGCTCTCGTAAGCGAAGTCGGGTGTCTCCCGCTTCCACGTGATGGCGACCTTGTGTTCCGACATCGTGTTCGTGCTCCTTTTCTTTGGAGAGAGTGCTCTCGTTCTTAACGATAGAGGAGGTGAGTCAAGTCCTATGCGCATTTTGCAACCTCGCGGTGGCAACCGTCCATAGCCAGGGACGCAAGCCTTTGAGAGCGGTTTTGCAAGTATATAATTATGAATAGTTTTGTGCGCCGTGATAAGGCAGTGTCTTCCCAGCGGGTGCAAGTCCCGCCCGGCCAACTGAATCGCTCCGGCCGGAAGCTATCGGAGCGGCGGTGGAGGTAACGAAGCCGTCGGAGCCTTCGAGACAAATGTGCCGCCTGGCGGCGCAGCGAGTCGACAGGCCGTAACGCGAGTGAATGCTGAGCAGGCCTCGAAAGGTTTAACGTGGGAGCCGACCCGCCAATACATCGGGGAAGGCCGTCGTCGCTGATGAACAGGGAAACGGGTGGAATAGGCCGTCCCATGAGCGATCTGACCCAGCGATCCCACCGGGGTAATGGCAACGGCATGTCGACAAACGGGAGACGCCTGCAACACGGGAAACCCCACTTGGCGGAGGCGCGTGACCTCCAACCGGACGCCCGCGAGGGACTGGCCGGGCCGACTGGGGTGGCGGACAGGCCCGTACTACCGTGGACGCCGGGTAACGCCGGTCGAGGGAAGGGGCCTGAGTTCAAGACCAGCGTCACAAAGAGCATGAGAGCCGGGAGATTGGCATGAGCCTCACACCTCCACCGAAGGTTCAGAAACTCCAGACGACGCTGCATGCCAAAGCGAAGGAATCGCCGGGGTATCGGTTTTATCGGTTGTACGACAAGGTGTATCGGCAGGATATCCTGGAGTTTGCCTACCTGCGTTGTCGCTCCAACGACGGCGCCCCGGGGGTGGACGGCCAGACCTTCGAGGACATTGAGGCGTACGGCCGCGACCGATGGCTCGACGAACTGACGACCGAGGTGAGGGATCGTACGTATCAACCGTCTCCAGTGCGCCGCGTCCTGATCCCTAAACCGGATGGGAAGCAAAGGCCGCTGGGGATCGCAACGATCCGGGACCGCGTGGTGCAGATGGCGGTGGTTCTGGTCTTGGAGCCGATCTTCGAGGCCGACCTGCCTCCGGAACAACACGCTTACCGGGCGGGCCGCAGTGCCCTGGACGCTGTGAGGCAGGTCCATGGGCATGTGAGCATGGGGCATAATGATGTGGTGGACGCCGATTTGTCCGGCTATTTCGACAGTATCCCGCACTCGGAGCTCCTGAAATCGCTGTCACGACGCATCAGCGACCGGCACCTCCTGGGGCTGATCAAGATGTGGCTGGTGGCCCCGGTGGAAGAGACCGACGATCGGGGTCGGACGCGCCGAACGACTCGGAACAAGGATGAGGGCCGGGGCAGCCCGCAAGGGTCTCCTCTGTCACCGTTACTCGCTAACATTTATATGCGTCGGTTCATTGTGGGCTGGAAGCTCCTCGGACACGAACAACGGCTCGACGCTCATGTCGTCAACTATGCGGATGACTGTGCGCCACGAAGGTGTGAAAGGACGACTTTCAGGAGCGTCCCGGAACGCCATGCTGCGTGAGAGATGAGGGTAGGTCCCTCGGGATCGGGTTGCAGGACCAGATTCCAAATCACCCGAAGCGGCTTGGATTAAGAGTCCTGGTCGTGAGCGTTCGGGAAAAGGCCGGTCTGAACCGGTCAGATAAGAACCGAGAAGGCGAACGCAAGTGAACCACCGATGAGGCGTCGAAAGCGTAGGGACGTCATCGAAACCAGGCTCCAGTCGTTGGCCTGGGATGCAGTCAAGGCGGGACCTGCTTACGGCCTTGATGGTGACCGGCGTAAAGGTGGCGCGAGCTCGGTTCAGGCTCTCGCGGGGAACGTGGGAACCTGTCGTCACGATGCCAAGGGAGATGCCCAAGTGGAGGCCCCACGAGGTCAAAGTCCCGATGCGTGGCACAGGGGCGGATCAACCCGTAGTAGCGTTGAAGCCTGGTAATGCGGGTGGAGCGAAGGGGTTGAATGGTTCAGCCAAGGGATGGATCAACCAGCGATGGGAGGAATTCATGCCGGAAGCGAAGTCGTGCGTCAAGGCCCACGCGAGAGGCAAAAGTCAACCAGCGATGGGAGGAACCGATGCCTGAAGCGAAGCCTTACGCGATTTCCAAACAGGTGGTCTACGAGGCCTACCTGAAGGTCAAGGCGAACCACGGGGCGGCCGGGGTGGACGGGCAGTCGATCGAGGCGTTCGAGACCGACTTGAAGGGTAACCTCTACAAGATCTGGAATCGGATGTCCTCGGGCAGCTACTTTCCACCGCCGGTGCGGCTCGTGGAGATCCCGAAAGCCGATGGGGGTTCAAGGCCGCTGGGGATTCCCACGGTCGGCGATCGCGTGGCTCAGATGGTCGTCAAGATGCATCTGGAGCCGCTGGTGGAGCCGCACTTCCATCCCGACTCCTACGGGTATCGACCCGGACGATCGGCGCTGGATGCGGTGGCCGCCGCGCGGGAGCGGTGCTGGCGGTCCGACTGGGTGATTGATCTGGATATCAAAGGTTTCTTTGACAATCTCGATCATGAACTAGTCATGAAGGCAGTCTGTCATCACGTGAACGAACCATGGGTCCTGCTGTACATCGAGCGGTGGCTGAAAGCCCCCGTTCAGAAGCAGGACGGTCGTCGAGAAGAGCGTACGAAGGGCTCGCCCCAGGGGTCGATTGTTTCGCCCTTGTTGGCCAATCTCTTCATGCACTATGCGTTCGATCTCTGGATGGCCCGGAGCTTTCCGGACATCCACTTCGCGCGTTATGCGGACGATGTGATCATTCACGCGAAGAGCCGGGCTCAAGCGGAACACGTGCTCGAAGCGGTCCGGGCACGTCTGAAGGAGTGCCGTCTTGAGCTTCACCCTGAGAAGACCAAGATCGTGTACTGCCAGGACGATGACCGGAGGGGCCAGCATGAACACATCAAGTTCGACTTCCTCGGCTACACCTTTCGGCCCCGGCGGGCCAAGAATCGATGGGGGAAGTTCTTCGTGAGCTTCATCCCAGCGATCAGCCACAAGGCCGCCAATGCGATCCGCGAGACGATCCGAGACTGGCGGCTGGCCGCCATCCGGAACAATCAGTCTCTGGAGGAGATCGCGGGGCTTGTGAATCCTTCGGTACGAGGGTGGGTGAACTACTACGGTCGGTTTTACCGGTCGGCGCTCACTCCGGTTCTCCGACACCTGGAGCGTGTCTTGGTCAAATGGGCGCAGCGGAAATACAAACGGTTGAGGCGTCACTCCATCAACGCAGCCCACTGGCTGGGTCAAGTGGCGCGACGCGATCCGAATCTGCTGGTTCTCTGGCAGATCGGGATTCGACCAGCGACTGGATCATAAGAGCCGGATGAGGCGAGAGCCTCCCGTCCGGATCCGAGAGGGCCTGGGGGTGCAATTCCCCCGGGCTACTCGACTTGTGATCTGCTGTCGTGGCACCGCTGCCGAAGCGATGGCCACGATGCGGAGCATGATGTTGAAGCTGCGGCTGACGGTGAACGAGACGAAGACGCGGTTGTGCCGTGTCCCTGAGGAAACGTTCGACTTCCTGGGGTATACGATCGGGCGATGCTGGTCGCCGAAGACGGGCCAGTCCTACATCGGGACGCGTCCCTCGGCGAAGAAGATCGACCGCCTGAAACGGGAGATCAGCGACCAGACGAGCCGGAGATGGTTCTGGACGGACGTCGAAGACCGAGTGGCCCGACTGAACCGGATGCTTTTGGGTTGGTCGAACTATTTCTGTCTCGGCCCGGTCAGTCCCGCGTATCGAGCCGTGGACCGCCACGCGCGGGATCGGCTCCGCCAGTGGCTTCGGCGGAAGCACAAGCTGAAGAGTCGGGGGACGTCACGGTTCCCCGATCAGTACCTGCACGACGTGCTGGGCCTGGTCCGCTTGAGCGAGCGACCCCGAAGCTTTCCGTGGGCGAAAGCGTGAGTTCTTGTCCGAGAGCCGGATGCCAGAAAATGGCCCGTCCGGTTCGATGAGCGGGGGAGTGGAAACGGAGCGTCAGCCACCGCGCCACCCCTCGACTCTACTTTATCGTATTGATTGGGGATGCAAAGAAAACGAAGTGGGTCCGTGGAACAAAAAAAAGGCCTCGCGCTCTTTCGAGTCACGAGGCCCCCTGTTGCTGCGCGATGCATCAAGTTTATGCCGGTTTACTTGCCGCCAAGCTCGATCACGACCGACTCAATTTTGCCGGGATAAGCCGAGGGCGATTCATAGGGGCCAACGGGTTTGTTCTCGTCTCGGCCCACTTCGAGGCCATCCACTGGCATCCGGGACAAGAGCTTTCCGGGTACAGGTGCGGCGGCCGGTTTACCGTCGACGTCGAGCGTGAGCGTTCCCTGCGCGTCGATTCGTGCGATGACCGAATGTTCGCCTGCGGTCAATTGGGGGCCGACAATTTGGGGGGCGTCGCCAGCGGCCGTGCGGACGAGGAAGTGAGGCCGGCCGGCTTTCACGAAGAGCGCGAAGCCGTGAACGGTGGCCCCCTGGGCAACGATCACGCCATCCTCCTGATCTTCGCTCGTTTGGAACCGGGCGCTGAGGGTGAACGGTTGGCCGACGACGGCCGGGGCCTGGGAACGTTCGAGTCGATCGCCCGCCTTGAGCGAGAAGCGACGCTCGCGGCTAAAGCTCCCCTTGTCCGAATCCTCGGCGTGCCAGGCGCCCAGCGGTAGGACGTCGGCCCGTGCGGCGTAGGCGTCCCACTTGGCGGCCATCTCCTTGACGCGGTCGGGCTGGGATGCGGCCAGGTTATTGAGCTCCGTCCGATCCAATGCGATGTCGTACAATTCCCAAGGTTGATTCTCCTTGGCCACCAGCTTCCAGTTTCCCTCGCGCACCGCACGGTTTCCCTCGTGCTCCCAGAAGATCGGCTGCGTTCGGGCGAGCGGATCTCCATTGAATGCCGGGCGCAGGCTCACTCCTTCGCGTGGCTTGATTTTTTGGCCGTTTGCCTCGGTCGGATAGTCGGCCTCGGCGAGGGCGACGCACGTGGCCATGATGTCGATCAGGTGCGCCGGCTGTGGTTCGAACCGGCCGGCGCGATCGGGGCGAATTCCCGAGGGCCAGTGCGCGATCAAGGGAGTGGAGATACCCCCTTCGTGGGTCCAGTGCTTGTATTCCCGGAACGGAGTGTTGCTCACGTTCGCCCAACCCCGGCCATAAGCAATGTATGTGTCGGCCGGCCCGGGTAAGACCCCTGGACCTGTCTTGACCCAGCGCCCGTCGCGCGTCTGCATCGGCGGCGCGGTCTTGGTCTGCAACTGGTCAGGCCCAAGCGGTTTCAGGTCGGCCGGTGCATCACCGTTGGCCGACCGCCCCGTGTTCTCCGCGCAGCCGCCATTGTCCTGGAGGAACAGGATGAGGGTCTTGTCGAGCTGCCCACTCGCCTTCAACTGGCCCACGATCCGCCCGATCCCGGCGTCCATCGTATCGATCATGGCGGCGTAGACTTCCTTGCAACGCGCTTCCCACGCCTTGTCCTTGACGTCGTCCCATTTGTCGGAGCCGGGGGACAATGCGGAGTCGGCCGCGATCAGGCCGCTCTCCTTCATCCGACGGAGCCGCGCCTCGCGCCCTTCGGTATATCCGGCATCGAAACGGCCTTTGTACTTGGCGACGGCCTTTTCGGGGGCCTGCATCGGCCAGTGGGCGGCGGTGTAGGCGATGTACAGGAAGAACGGCTTCTCGGGCGATTCCGTCCCGTGCTGCTGCAAGTACTTAACGGCGTTGTCGGAAATCGCGTCGGTATAATAGTACGAGTCGGGCGCATACTCGGGGTCGTTCGCCACGGTGATGACATCGTTTTGCCGGCAGAGAGTGGCCGGGTCGTAGTAGTTTCCCGCCCCCGCGATCGTGCCATAGAATTTCTCGAACCCACGCCCGAGCGGCCATGTGGCCCGATCGGCCTTCGCGTCGATGAAGCGGGTGACGTGCCACTTTCCGCACATATAAGTGCGATAGCCCGCCGGCTGAAGCGCCTCGGCGATCGTGACCGATTGCCGGTTCAAGACCCCGCGATAGCCGTCATGCCCGCGGTCGTTCATCATATGCCCGATCCCCGCCTGGTGAGGATACAACCCGGTCAGGAGCGAGGCCCGGGTCGGGCAGCAACGGGCGTTGTTGTAGAACTGAGTGAATCGGACCCCGTTCGCGGCGAGGGCGTCGAGATTCGGGGTTGCGATCTCCCCACCGTAACATCCGACGTCCGAGTACCCCATGTCATCGCTCATAATCACGAGGATGTTGGGCCGAGCGCCGTCTGTGGCCGCCGAGGCAAGACCGGATCCCCCCAGGCAAAGGGTGACGAGAACGAAAGGACACCGAAATACGCGCATCTCAACCTCTGAAGTCAACGCCCGATGCACCGCCGTCCTGCGAAAAAGACCCGGCCAGCGAGGCGCATCGAAATCGCAGGGGGTCATACCCTATAAGTTTTATCGGATTTGTGGAGATTGCGATAGGCTCGCCCCAACGCCTTGTTTTGGAGAGCGGGTTCGCTGCTGAAACCGGTGAACTTTGCTAGGATGCCCTTGAAGCGACCGTATGGGAATTTCGCCTGGGACGGCAGGCGACCCGCCCGCCTTCTTTGGTTGTGTCAGGAAGGCGACGTCCCAGTCAGACCTCCAAAACGTTCTCAATCAAGGACCGTTTGCTGTGATGATATCTAAGCTTAGCCGTGAAGATCGGATCATCTGGATTGACCCGAGGGAGGCGGATGATCTGATCGCTCTCCTCCGCCTGGTCGGAATCACGTGTGGGGCTCCGACGGCTGGGACGCAACCGGGAGAGGTATGCATCCCGTTGCCGGACAATGCAGGAGATTCCGAACTCAGTCGCGCCGAGGCGATTCTCAGCGAATTCAACCGGATGCGGTCCACTCGAGCGATGCACCAAGCTCAAGAGAACTGACCGTGAGTTCGCGAGTCACCTTTGGGAAACACCCCTTGCTTCGGTTGAATGCGTCGCGATCGGGGCGCCGAACCGGTGATTAGCGATCCGGCTGTGGGGATTGGTTGACGAACTCGAGGGACTTTTCGATGAGGATCTCGCCCGTCATCTCGCCGAGTGAGGTGCGCGAGACGTATTCGTAGCGTGGGAAGCTTTGGAAATCGACCTTCGTCAAGATGTATCCGAACGCGTCGTTCGTCAGGCCGAACAGGAGATTATGCTTACCGCGCATCTTGCGCTTGAGGTAGGCGCCGATATTCGGCAGGGCCTCGCCGGGGATCGTCAGGATTTGGGCGTCGCCGAGGTTGATGAGGTTGATCCTCGCGTGGATCGACTGATCCTTGTTGTAAGGGTAGTTGAGGGGCGAGCCCGTGACGACGGCCCACATCAGTTTGGAGTCGACCGGGAAACGCACGCGGATCGAGTTGCAAAAGAGGGCCGGGTCCTTCTGTTCGGGGACGTCTTTGACGAGGCGCAACGCCTCGTCCGCCATCAGGTGGCCGATCCGCAAGCACTCGTCCCAGGAACGCGAGTCAGCCCAGTAGGCCCGTTGCGGGTCGCGCGGTTGGTCCAGGTTGCGGTTGTCGGCCGTGACCATTCCTCCCTGCGCACCGTTCATGAACAAGGCCGTTCCGCCGGCCTGTGATTCGATCTTTGCACAGAGCGGCCCGACCAGGTCCGGACTGAGGATGCCGATGGAGTTTCCGAGCACTTCGGGGTGGATGGCGTAGTTGACGAGCGTGGCGATCGTCTGGCCGTCCGAGTTGAGTGCCTGGATCACGCTCATCCTGCGGTCGTAGAGGTCGGGAGCGTAGTAGTTGTAGGCGATCTTTCCCTGCGCCTCGCCTGTCGCCACCTTGATCCGGGCCGGTTGGAGGCGGTCGATCGCCTCGTTGATCGCCTCGGCGGTTTGGTCGCAGACCGAGGCCATGTAGGCGAGGTCGCCGGAATGCCCCCCTTTGCCGTCCGGGAAGGCATAGCAATCGGGAGCGCTGTGGGTGTGGGTCGCGCCGATCAGGATGTTTTCCGCCGGAATGCGGCTCACCTTGGCGCGTACCCGGTCTCCCAACACCGACGGGAACCCGAGCAAGTCAAGCGCCACGACCGCGATGGAGACGTCCCCCTTGCGGACGACCATGGCACGAGCCGTAAGCTCGCCCCGCTTCTCCTGAGCCGGCTTGGGCGCTCCCATCCCCCCCGAGACGGGCAAGAGCGGGTTCGGTGTGATCACGCGAACGGCCGCCCCGACCTGAATCTCTGCGCGGGCCGTGGGAACGCCCCAGAGGCAGAGAATGACGGTCACGATGCAGAGAAGGAAACCACCACGAACGGTTTTCCCGTGTGATGGCCGGTTGGCAACCGCCCATTTACGCCGAGAGGGACCGACATGAGATGACATGGGGCGTCTCCATTCTCATGATTTTAGGGGTTTTTAGTTGTTTGGATGTGTTTGTGTGGAGTTGTGGTGATGTGTTTGTGTTTGGCTGGCCCCGCCTCCCTCCAATCCGGTGGAGCGACGGGGCCGTGGCCTGGAGCGGGCGAAGGGTTTGAGTTGTCTGGCCTCAGGAGGTCATGGCCTTGCGACGTCGACGCCAGGCGAAACCCCCGAGCATCATAACGCCGGTGGCGGCGGAGACCATCGCCGAGGGTTCGGGGACGGCGACAGGCGGGGTCTCGCCCACGACGAGTAGCCGAACCCCTGTCACACCACCGTCGTTGTATTCGCCCGTGGTATCATTGCTAAAGAACACGGATGACTGGGGGGTGTCATCGTTGTCAAAGCTTAGGTAGCCAGTGCCATCGGCTCCGAACCGTCCGGTGCCGAAAATCAAGGCGTAGTCACCGGGGCCGAGTGTCACGGAAAGGTTGGCAAAAATATCCGTCGTCAAATCGTTGCTCAGGGTGAAGACCGTCCAGGCCAGGACTGGGAACGTTAAACTCGTTCCTGTCGGTAGGGCATCCGGTGCGCTCAAAGCGGTGATTGCCCCGAATAACGTCCCCGAGCCACCGAGATTGCCACCGATCTGCGTGATAGCGGTCGTGGTATCGAGATGGAATCTCGATCCAATCGTTTGGTTGGAGAAGAGGGAATAACCGTAGGTTGCCGGTGTTCCGGCCGTCGCTGTTTCCAGGACCAAACCCGCCCTCGCCTGTCCCGCCGCCGCAGCCGTCAGGCCCAGTGCCACGATCGCAAGTTTCAACTGCCTTGGGATCCTTGTCATCATCGACTGTCTCCTGCCGGTCCGCTTCGGCCGGCGCCTGTTTGACGTGGATTCAACAATGAATCTACGGAGGGGGTTTACCCCACCAGAGCTAAGGATCATTCCGAAATAATGCGTTCGATGCAAGGGAATCGTTGATTCCTGTTGTTTCCGTGCCTCGAGAGGAACGCGAGCCTGCTGGTTTGTGTTGCTTTTTATAGCGAAAGTGAGTGGTTTGGCTTTCGCGGGCCGTGTTGACCTGTGCAGTACCTGTTCGGTCTCTGTGAATCATACGCTTTATCTCACTTGGTATCGCATTGTGATTTGATATGAGTTGAAAATGTGTGAAAATTGTTGATTTTGTGTGTGTTTCGCGATAGTGGTGATCAAGGAGAAAACCCTCGGTCGGGTAGTCCAGGAGCGGCCTCCTCCCGGGTAACTTGACTGAAAGGGGTTCGGCGATAAAAACGGCCGAAACTCAGAGTGAGTGCAAAGCGTGGCTCCCGGCATTCCGGACTGGTGTCGACTTGGGCGTTTTGGGGTACAAGTCGTTCAAAAACGGGTGTTTCGGGCGTTCCGTGCCATGGTAGACTGAAGCGTGGCTCTGTCCTCTGCCGGGGCCGCTCTGCTGGATCACCCTTTTTGGAAACATGAGGCATCGGGTCCTCTCCGCGCCGTTCGCACAATGCTGGGCGAGTGGCGTGATCTCCCTCCTACCCGATTCCTCCAATCGCTCACCCACAGCTGTAGGAAACCATGCCCCAGACTTCTGAGAAAATCGACCAAATCTATGACCAAGTCGTCCAGCGCAATCCAGGCGAATCCGAGTTCCACCAAGCCGTCAGGGAGGTCATCGACACCCTGGGCCCGGTTTTGAGGAAATACCCCCAGTACGCCGAATCCAAGATCATCGAACGGATTTGTGAGCCCGAACGGCAGATCATCTTTCGCGTTCCCTGGCAGGACGACCGCGGCGAGGTTCACATCAACCGTGGGTTTCGCGTCGAGTTCAACAGTGCCCTCGGTCCTTACAAGGGGGGCCTGCGTTTTCACCCGTCGGTCTATCTCGGGATCGTCAAGTTCCTCGGCTTCGAGCAGATCTTCAAAAACGCCTTGACCGGGATGCCGATCGGAGGGGCCAAGGGAGGCTCGGACTTCGACCCCAAGGGGAAGTCGGACGGCGAGGTGATGCGGTTCTGCCAGAGCTTTATGACCGAGTTGTTCCGGCATCTCGGTGAGTACACCGACGTACCGGCAGGTGACATCGGGGTCGGTGCGCGGGAGATCGGCTTTCTGTTCGGGCAGTACAAGCGGATCACGAACCGATACGAGTCGGGTGTCCTGACGGGCAAGAGCCCGCATTGGGGCGGAGCCTTGGTACGCCGGGAGGCGACGGGCTACGGCTCCGTCTACTTCATGGATGAGATGCTTAAGGTTCGCGGCGAGTCGTTGGAAGGCAAGGTCTGCGTGGTGTCCGGGTCGGGCAACGTGGCGATCTACACGATCGAGAAGATCCAGACGCTGGGCGGGAAAGTTGTCGCGTGCTCGGACTCCGACGGAGTGATTTTCCACAAACGCGGGATCGACCTCAACCTGCTCAAGCAACTCAAGAGTGTCGAGCGCCGGCGCATCGCCGACTACGCCAACGAGCATGGCGACGCGGAGTACATTCCCGGAGGAAATATCTGGGACATCCCTTGCAAGGTCGCGATGCCGTCGGCGACCCAGAACGAAATCAACGAGGCCTCCGCGCGTCGGCTGGTCGCCAACGGTTGCATTGCGGTCGGCGAGGGGGCGAACATGCCGACCATGCCGGAAGGGGTGAAAGTCTTCCAGGAGGCGGGGATCGCCTACGGCCCCGGCAAGGCGGCCAACGCCGGCGGGGTGGCGACCTCCGCCCTGGAGATGCAGCAAAACGCCAGCCGGGATACCTGGACCTTCGAGCACACGGAACAGCGGCTTCATGAAATCATGAAAGAAATCCACCGCTCGTGCTACGAGACTGCGGCGGAATTTGGCAGCCCCGGGAACTACGTGATCGGAGCGAATATCGTCGGTTTCTTGCGAGTGGCCGAGGCGATGTTGGCGTTTGGGCTGATCTGACCGTGGCTTCTCCTGGTCTCGGAGAGTGGCAATACCCCCCCTCAATTCGAGGCCATTCGGTTTTGTCTTATGCTGGGAGAGGGGAGTTCCCGCTGGCCTGGCGCCGGGGTCAAGCCGAGTCGGTCCGCGTGACCGACTCGGTGCATTGAACCCGGCTCAGGGGGCGATCGGCAGGTCGAGGCGCGGGCCCCACTCGTTCCAGGAGCCGTCGTAGTTGGTCAGGTTGGCATAGCCGAGGCGGGCGAGGTTGAAGAGGACGACGGTGGCGGCGACGCCCCCGTTGCAGTATGCGATCGTCGGCTTTTCGGGCACGACGCCACGCTCCACCATGCGCTGGCAGATGTCCTCGAGGGGGAGGAAGCCCCCCTCAGGGGCGAAGAAGAGTTCGCGAGGGACGTGGACTGCGCTGGGGATGTGGCCCCCGCGTGGACCTCGCCGCTTGCTGCCGGTGTACTGGCCGGCGTCGCGGGCATCAAGGAGTTGGAGCCCGGGCTGGCCGAGTCGGGTCAGGACCTCGGCGGCCGAGGCCCGCCACTCGGGCCGGGGGCGGGGCTGGAAGTGGGCGCGAGGGACGGTGACCGGCCCCGCCTCGACCTCGCGTTCCTCTTCGACCCAGCGGTTCCAGCCGCCGTCGAGGACGCTCACGGCGTCATGGCCGTAATACGTCAGAGCCCACCAGAGGCGGGTGGCGAACTGACCCCCCATGTGGTCGACCGCGATGACATGGGTCGACTCGCCGATCCCGCGCTCGGCCATGATCTCGGCGAATCGTGCGGGAGGGGCGATTTGGGCAGGGACGGGGTCGTCCGGATCAATGATATCCTTGGTCCAATCGACGTAGACCGCTCCCGGGATATGGCTGGCGAGGTATTCGTCGATCGCGCCCCGGTAGGTCGCTTCCTCGACGCCTGGCTCAAGGGGGCGTGTGGTGACGGAGCCGCGGACGTCGACCACGCGGACGTTCGGGTCATCAAGATGGGCTTCCAGCCACTCGGTGGTGACGAGCAGGTCGTGGGGCATGGTCGAGGTTCCCTGGCAAGGGGGAGCGGTGGACACGTAAGATCAAGAGGGTATCGCGTTCAGTGGGACTTTGGGAACGCCCTTTTTTTGTGCCTTGTGGGATTGAGATTGAGGCGACGAACGCTGAAAGTGACCCGAATTTGGAGAGGCAGGTCTCGATGATGAGGACATGGGAGGCGCGGGGCCGCCTGGTACTGGCTGATCGAGTGCCTCGGGTGATGGGGATCGTCAACGTCACGCCCGATAGCTTCTCCGACGGAGGCCGCGCCGAGACGCTTGAGGACGCGGTGGAGCAGGGGATCCGCCTCGTACAGGAGGGGGCCGCCATCCTCGACATCGGCGGCGAATCGAGCCGGCCGGGTTCCGAGCCCGTCTCGCTCGAGGAGGAGTTGCGCCGGGTCGTCCCCGTGGTCGAGGCCTTGGCGACGCGGGCGGACGTGCCGATTTCGGTCGACACGACCAAGGCCGAGGTTGCGCGCCAGGCGTTGCGGGCGGGGGCGGCGATCGTCAACGACATCAGCGCGCTTGGATTGGATCAGGGGCTCACGCGGGTGGTCGTCGAGGCGGGGGCGGGGGTTGTGCTCATGCATATGCAAGGGGCGCCTCGGACGATGCAGGTTGACCCGCACTATAATGACGTGGTCGCGGAGGTGCTCGAGTTCCTCGAGCGCCGGATTGCCTGGGCCGAAGAGATGGGAATCCCGCGTGCGCGGATCGCGATTGACCCGGGGATCGGGTTTGGCAAGACGACCGAGCATAACTTGTTGATCTTGCGGAACATCGATCGATTTGCCAACCTGGGCTGCGCGGTCCTGATCGGAACGTCGCGCAAGCGGGTTCTCGGCGAGTTGACCGGGCGGCCGGTGGCGGAGCGAGGGGCGGCGACCGTGGCGTCGTCGCTCGCGGCCGGAGTGGGGGGAGCGAACGTCGTCCGGGTCCACGACGTTGCGCCGATGGTCGATGCGATCAAGGTCTGGACCGCCATTCGAGGGTGGGACGAGGAACGATGAGCCAGGTAATCGAGGTCGACCAACTGTTGCAGGAGTCTCGGGAGCTGGCCGATCGTGCGAAGGTCGCCGCGCGTCGGATGGCGATCGCCTCAGGGGCGGCGAAGGACGCCTGGCTGAAGCGATCGGCGCAAGCCCTCATCGAGCGGGCGGCGGAGGTCATCGCGGCCAACGCTCGCGACATCGCGGCTGCCCCAGGTTATGGGCTGACTGCGGCGGCGATCGATCGTCTGACTTTGAACGCGAAGCGAATCGACGAGATGGCCAAAGGGCTGCTCGAGGTTGCCGCCCAGGCTGACCCGATCGGCGAGGTGATTACCTCGAGCCGCCGCCCGAATGGCTTGCAGGTCACTCAGGTGCGGGTCCCCTTGGGGGTGATCTTCATGATCTACGAGAGCCGGCCCAACGTCACGCTCGACGCCGCTGCGCTCTGCGTCAAGAGTGGCAACGCGGCCATCTTGCGGGGAGGCAAGGAGGCGATCCATTCCAATCGCGCCTTGCATCGCGTGCTCGCCGACGAACTTGCTGCATCCGGCTTGCCGGCCGATGCCGTTCAGCTCGTGCCGACGACCGACCGCGCAGTGGTCGGGCACCTGCTCCGGATGCCGGACAAGATCGACCTGGCGATTCCTCGAGGTGGGGAGAGCCTGATTCGCCGGGTGGTCGACGAGGCCAAGATGCCGGTTCTGAAGCACTATCAAGGGAATTGTCATGTCTATGTTGATGCCGAGGTCGACCAGGCCATGGCCGTTCGGATCGTCGTCAACGCCAAGGCGCAGCGGCCCGGCGTCTGTAACGCGGCCGAGACCTTGCTTGTCCACCGTGACATCGCCGCGACCTTTCTCCCGCGCGTGGCCGAGGCCCTGATTGCGCAGGGGGTCGAGCTTCGCGGGGACGAGGCGAGCCGTCAGATCGTTCCGACCATGGTGGCGGTCGAGCCGAGCGACTGGGACACCGAGTACCTCGAGAAGATCCTGGCGATCGGAGTGGTCGACTCGATCGATGCGGCGATGGCCCACATCGCACGCCATAGCTCGGGGCATACCGAGGCGATCCTGACTCGCGACCTGGTCTCGGCCCGCCGGTTTGTGGACGAGGTGGACAGCTCGGCGGTGATCGTGAACGCGAGCACGCGGTTCAACGACGGCGGCCAACTCGGCCTGGGAGCTGAGATCGGGATCAGCACCGACAAGTATCACGCTCGCGGCCCTTGCGGGCTTCGCGAGCTGACCAGCACCAAGTGGGTCGTCTACGGAGACGGCCAGATCCGCGAGTGAGCGGATCTGAGCGGTGTTTGGGGATTGGGCCTGGAAAGGGGAGCTTTCCAGGTGCTGGCCCGATTCGCAAACGGCGGGCATTTCGCAGCCCCGGTTCCTCCACGGAGGGGAGGGACCGGGGCGAATCGCATCAAAATGGGTCTGTTCAGCGGGCGATTTGCTGGGCTTTTATGACCAGGGCGAGGAATTCGGCCCGATAGCCCAAGGGATCCTGACCAAGGGCCGAGGCGGCCAGTTCGTGAACGCCCGCGTAGGTCAGGCTCCCCTTGGTGGGTGAGCCTCGTAGAAGCATTCCGAAGCCGGCCACGGCGCTGGCGAATTTGAAGTCGTCCGAGGCGCGGGCGTACTCGGTTCCTCCGTCGGTCACGCCTCGCTCCAGGAGTTGGCTCTTCTCCTCTTCCGGGTGCTTGTAACGGAGCTTGACGGTAAGGCATTCGTCGCTGCTCGTTTTCGACCCCTCGGCTGGCTGTGGCTGGTACTTCAACGGGTCGACCCCGGGTAGTCCCTCGATCTTACCGGGAGCGACGAGTTCATAGAGAGCCGTGACGTGGTGCCCCGCGCCGATCTCGCCGGCATCCTTGCGGTCATCGTTGAAATCTTCCTTCTGCAAGAGCCGGTTTTCGTAGCCGATCAGCCGATAGGCGCCGACCTTGGTGGGGTTGAATTCCACCTGGATCTTGACGTCCTTGGCGATGGTCACGAGCGTGGAGCTCAGTTCCTGGACGAAGACCTTCTCAGCCTCCTTGGGGCTATCGATGTAGGCGTAGTTCCCGTTGCCTTTATCGGCGAGCTTTTCGAGGTTGGCGTCCTTGAGGTTACCCATACCGAAGCCGAGCACGCTCAAGAAGACGCCGCTCTTGGCTTTCTCCTCGATCAAGCGAATCAGGTCTCCTTCGCTGGAGACGCCAACGTTGAAGTCGCCGTCGGTGGCGAGGATCACCCGGTTCGTTCCCCCTCGGATGAAGTGGTTCACCGCCGTGTCGTAGGCGAGCTGGATGCCGGCCCCGCCGTTGGTTGAACCGCCGGACTGGAGTTCTTCCAGGGCCGAGAGGATGGCCTGCCTGTTGAGGCAGGAGGTCGAAGGAAGGACCAGGCCCGACGCGCCGGCGTAGACCACGATTGCGACCCGGTCGTTCTCGCCGAGTTGCTCCACCAGTCGTTGCAACGAAGCCTTCAGGAGCGGGAGTTTATTGGCATTCTGCATCGATCCGGAGACGTCGATCAGGAAGACGAGGTTGCTCAAGGGTCGCTTGTCCTGGTCGATCGGCCGCCCCTTGATGCCGATTCGGGCGAGCCGATGCTTGGCGTTCCACGGGCAGCCGGCGACCTCGACCCGGACCGAGAACGGGGTGTCACCGGTCGGCGCGGGGTCGTCGTAGGGGAAGTAATTCAAGAGTTCTTCGATCCGGACCGCATCCTTGGGGGGCATCGTGTTCTGTCCCAAAAAGCGGCGCACGTTCGCATAGCTGGCCGTGTCTACATCGATCGAGAACGTCGAGAGGGGGTTTTGACCCACCTGGAGGAAGGGGTTGTCCTCGATCCGGCTGTAGGCCTCGGTCGTCGACGTAACTTCCGCCTTGGAGGGTTCCCCAGCGGGTGGCATTTCGCCCGCTATGAGGTCGAAGTCGGTGTGCAGACTCATGTCTGCTAGCATCGTGCCCGGCGATTGAGGGGCTGGGGCATTCGCCCGAGGGAAAGGCTTGGGATGGATCTGGCTCGCAAGACCCGGAATGGGCGCTGCCTTTGCACCGGCTGCTGTTACCGGTGCATTTCCTTCCTCCTTATTCGCTTGGTTGCTACAGCCTTGGAGCGATCCACTCAGGACCACGACTCCGACGATCGCCCACCCGTGGCGGGATGCCTGGGACTTGCACATGAGACGAGTTCCTCGGCGAGACATGGATCGACCCTTCCGGCTTAGACGAGCCGGCGAACGCGAAGTTCCGTGAGGATCACGTGCCGAGGAATCAATTCTTAGCGGAGGGATTCGGGATTTCCGGCCATTGGCAAGGAAATGGAGAGGGCTGGCGGGTTGGGGAGGATCTCACGTGTCATATGGGTTTTCGTCGGCCTGGGGACCCAGCCTTCCCGGCGAATCAAAGAAGAGAGGCGGGTCGCCTGTGGTCCCAGGGTACGCATTCGATTCCGAAGCCGTGTGCTAGTCTTTGCCTTCGCCGGCCGACCACGGTTCTTCCATCATGTCGACGATCTGGGTGGCGAGGTTTTGACTGGTCCGATAGAACGCGGTCGTTGTGGTTTCGCCGAGTTCGGGGGCGAAATAGGTCGTCTCGGAGACGACGGTTGGGTCGCGGTTGCGCTCGTAGTCGAGAGGCGGGTTGTGGATCCAGTTGACCGAGACCTGCATGGTCGCGGTGAGCTGGCGCGGAAGGTTTTCCGGGTTCTCCACCATGATGTTCTTATCTGCGTAGTTGACCGTTCCTTCGAGGATGGTGTCGGCCTCTTCGATTCTGCCGACGACCTTGTACGGGGTCCGCTTCTCGATCTCCTTTTGGACCAGTTCGGTCAGTTGGAGCTGGACTTCGCGACGAAACGAGACTGAGCGGAAGGGCGGCACGAAGACCGTCTTCACGTTCGTGTCGTACGGGGCGCGGAGTGAGTAGCCGCAGCCCGCCTGTCCGGCGAGGCTGAGCGCGAACAAGCGGAGGATGTTGCGTCGCGTTGGACCGGGAACTTGGATCGGATTCCGCATGAGTCAGACCTTCCTTGGCGGCCGGAGTCGGGACGTTCTTCCTGAACGGCCGCGATCAGTTCATTCCACCGGGTCCACCCATCATGCCCATGCCGGGCATGCCGCCGGTTGCACCATTCATCCCAGGGCCACCACTGCTGAAGGGATCGACACTGCCGGGGGCCGTCATAATCTTGCTGGGGAGCGATTCTTTGCGGGGCATCTTGGCGAGTGAGGCCAGGTCGGTCTTGGCCTTGGCGGCCCACTCGCTCTTGGGCCATTTGTGTCGGATCTTACCGTACATGTATTCGGCGGAAGCCACTTTGCCGGTCCGCTTGTAGTAGTCGGCAACGAGGTAATTGCGCTCGGCTTCTTGGTCGTTGATCAGGTCGAGGGTGTGGTAGAGCTTTTCGTTGCTTGCGGGGCGGTCGGGGAAGGTGACCATGGTCTGCTTGATCATCTCGCGGGCCTTGTCGAGATCACTCGGGTCGTATTCGGGGCCGATGTAATTCTTCATCCGCGCGTCGATGCTGGCGAGTTGGGCACGCTGGAGGTAAGGGCTCTTGGGATGGTCGGTGGTGAGCTGGTCGTAGTGCATGGCGGCCAGTTCGTAGTCGCCCGTGCTCATGTGTTCATCGGCGATTCGGAGTACGGCGTCGTCGGAGAGGGGGCCGTCGGGATCGTGCTGGCGAACATGCTCGAGAGCGCGGAGGGCGTGGCCGTGGGCGTCGATCATGGGGCGTTGGCCGGTGAATCGGCCGGTCCAGGGGAGTTTCTGTTCGGCCTTGGCCTTGGGGTCATCCTCGGCGAGCCAGGTCTGGGCGATGGCGAACTCACGAGCGACGAGTTTGCCACGATAGAGGGTGCCGGGATATTCCTTGATCAGGATCTCAAAATTGTCTTCGGACGCGACATATTTGCCGCGCTGGAAGAGGGTTTCGGCCAGGTAGAATTGCCCCTTTTCTCCCCAGGGGGTCCCCTTCCGGTCCTTGGCGATCTTCTTGAAGGCGGCCTCTGCCTCGGCGAGCTTTCCTTGCTGGAAGAGGGTTTCGGCGGCCTGGAATTCGGTGTCGGCCTGGGGGTTGCTCGGGAGCTTCATCGGCTTCCAGCCGTTGGATCCGAGGACGAGTGGTGAGCGGGCTTTGCCTGTGGCGTCGCCGGAAGGTCCTCCGACTTTGGGCGTGAGCCAACGCGCCATCAGGTTGCGGTCGTCGCCGAGCTCGTCCTTGGTGGGCCCTTTGGACAGGGACGAGTCGGTTCCCATCCGCCAGGCGTTCCAGGTGCTGCAGCCGGAGGTCGCCAGAAGGACCGCCACGACGGCCCAGAGCCGAAGGATCGGCAGGAGGCGGGGGTCGTGTTGCAGGTTCACCATGGCCATCAGGTCAGGCTCCGAGATAGGGCAGAAGACGGGGGCGACGGCCTAGCTGATGACTGACGAGGTTACCCACGGTCGTCCGGACCGGGGCCAGGCTCGCGGGACTGGCGTCGAGATCGCGCCAACCACCGCCGGGACTGGCCAGCACGCGGATCGCATCCAGGGTTCGACCCGAGAGCGTGGCCACGTGCGGTTGCCCGGGCCGGCACAGCGGGCAGAGCACTCCGCCCGTCGCCAATCCGAAGGCGAATGCGTCCCCTCGTCCCTCCACCGACGCGCCGCAATGCGCGCAGGCATCAAGGGTCGGCATTAGACCAAGTTCGCGCAGGCAAGCCAGCTCGAACCGGAGTAAACGCCGGGACCGCGACTCGGAGTCGCCCAGATGCCGCAACGTGATCGTCGCCGCGTCGAACAGTCTCGGGTGTGAATCATGGGAGTCGGTCAGGTCCGACAGAATTTCGGCGATGTAGTAGCCGGCATACAGGGCCGCCAGGTCGCGGCGAAGTGACGCAAAGCGCTCGACGGGTGCGGCCTCGGTAACCAAGTCCAACGTGTCGGACGCCTTGTGCAGCAACACAATATCGGAAACACCGAGGAGGTCAAGCCCACCCTGCAATGGCGACTTCAATCGCCGTGCTCCTTTGGCCAGGGCGGAAACCTTGCCCAACTCGCGTGTGAACAACGTCACGACGGAGCTGGTCTCAAACACGTCTACCGAGCGGACGATCAGCCCCAACGTTCGGACCGCGGCCACACGAGCGACTCCGGTTCAGCCCCAACGGGGCGGTCCAAAGAAGCCCGGGGCAATGCCCCGGGAACAGATGAAGTAAAAATCAAGCCGCCCTGAAGGGAAACCCTAACCTGGAAATTCAAGGCGTTGCACCGGGTTTCCTTGGGACGCACTGTTGGGGACAGGGATCATGACGAGTCACAGGTGGGCTCAGGCTCTGTGACTTTGTCTGCATGATTTGCTTGTTATTCAAAAGTGAGCTGCTCTAGGTTCCCACCGTCGCAGCCGGTTGGAGGTCGAGCCGGAGCCGGCGGATCGAGTGGTCGGCCACTTCCACCACGGTGAACTCGACCCCGTCGTAGCGGAACGAGGCACCCGGCTCGGGCAGTCGGCCCAGCGCGTGAAACGCGAGTCCGCCCAAGGTCAAGAAGTCGGCGTCGGTGGGCAGGTGGAGGCCCAGCCGTTCGTTCAAAAGTTCCAGGGTGATCGTCGCGACGACCTCGTATTTCGTACCGCCGAGTGGGCGCACGGGATCGATCAAGGTGGGCACGTCATGTTCGTCGTCGATGGCCCCGACGAGCTGTTCGAGGAGGTCTTCGAGGGTGACGAGACCTGCCACGCCACCGTACTCATCGAGCACGATGGCAAGCTGGATGCGTCGCGAGCGAAACTCTTCGAGCAGCTCGAGGGCGTTCTTGGTCTCCGGCACACAGTAAGCGGGGCGGACGAGCTTACGCGCGACGATCTTCTCGGGATCCCTCCCGTCGGTCATGATCGGGAACAGGTCTTTGGCATAGAGGATGCCAAGGATGTCGTCGCGGTTCTCGCCGAAAACGGGGATCCGGCTCCTGCCCGACTCGCGGAAGACCTGGGCTGCTCCTCGGGCCGTGATTGACGAGGGGAGGGCGACCATGGACGATCGCGGGGTCATGATCTCGGAGACGTCGCGGCGGGTCAGCTCGACCACGTTGTGAAGCAGTTCATGGGCTAACTCGGGGAGATCGGGCTCACTGCCGTCATGATGCTCGCTGTCGGCCGGAATCTCGACCTCGACACTGGCCGGACGAGGTGCGGTGTCGGCGGAATTGGCCAGCCGGAACGCCAAGGTTTCGACCATCCGCGACCCGAATGTCAAGGGACCGGTCAGGGTGCGGAGTGCCCCCGCGAACGGCCAGAGCTTGACGATGACCGCTTCGGCGAAGACCCGGCCGACGACCCCCGCCAGGACGTAGCCCGCCGCGCCGACGGAGAGGGCGATGGCGAAGACCGCCTCGACCGCCATGCTCGGGGCCACCTGGCCTGAGGTCGCGCCCAGGAGGGCGGCTAGCATCAGACCGGTCACCACGGCCAGCGTCTCCGCGCTCCGCTCCGTCCGCTCGTCGAAATCCGCGACGTCATCGGCCAGGGCGGCCAGGCCGCGCTCGGCGCACAACTCCTCGAGTCGGCTCGGCGAGTAGGTGCGAAGCGCCCTCGCCAGCGTGACCGAGAGGAGATGAAGACTGAGAACGAAAAATCCCAGGAGCAGAGTCCAACCCAGGTTTAGACCGCCCACCGCACACTCTCCCGTTCCATGTCACTGACCTCGGCCGGGCCGACCAGCGGGAACGTGTTGGTCAAGCCCTCGGAGGTCAGAATCTCGTCCTCGCGACGTCGAATTCGTGTCCGATCCTCAGGCGTTTGATCGTCATAACCACACAAGTGAAGCAAACCATGGACCAGGTAGAGCGCCAGTTCAGCGCCCGGGTCGGTTCCCGCCTGTCGCGCGGTCACCGTCGCCATTTCGGCGGAGACCACGAGCTCGCCGACGAGCGGCAGTTCGCCGGGCTCGGAGAGAGGAAAGGTGATCACGTCCGTGGGCCAGTTGTGGCCCAGGTGGCGATCGTTGAGGGCGTGGATCGCGCGGTCGTCTACCAGGGCGATCGAGATCTCGGCTTGGTTCACCCCTTCGCCGAGCAAGACTCGGCCGGCCAGGCCACGGAGTGTCTCGGGATCGATTTTGAGGTGCCCCTGAGTATTGCTAATCGTGATTTCAAAACGGGATGGTGTGATGATGTCGTCGGCCATCAGGCGGTCCGTTGTTCCGGGTATTTGACGCGACCGTGGTAGATCCCGATCAACGACTTGATCAGGCTTTCACGGATCTCGCCGATCTCTCGCAGGGTCAGGCCGCATTCATCGAACTGGCCGTCCCGCAGTCGTTTTTCGATCAGGTCGCGAACCAGGCCTTCGATGCGGCCGGGCGTTGGCTCGGAGAGGGTCCGGCTGGCGCTCTCGACCGCGTCGGCGACCATTAAGATACCGGCTTCCTTGCTCTGAGGCTTGGGGCCGGGGTAGCGGAACGCCCGTTCCTGGACGGCCGCCGCGTCGGGGTTGCCGTCGTTGCGCCGGTTGGCCTCGTGGTAGAAGTATTCGACCAAGGTCGTTCCGTGGTGTTGCTCGATCAGGTCGATGATCCGCTCGGGGAGGTGGTGCTGTCGACCGAGGTCGACGCCATCCTTGACGTGGCCGATGATAATCAAGGTGCTCATCGCCGGGGCGAGATTCGCATGCCGGTTGGCTGCCCCTGCCTGGTTCTCGACGAAATAGTGCGGCTTGAGCATCTTGCCGATGTCATGAAAATAGGCCCCGATGCGAACGAGTAAGGCATGGGCCCCGATGCGCTCGGCCGCGCTCTCGGCAATCGCTCCGACCGTGATCGAGTGGTTGTGCGTTCCGGGGGCGCGACGGACCAGTTCCTGGAGCAGGGGGTGGGTAATGTCCCCCAACTCGAGCAAGCTGATCCCGGTGACGATCCCGAACGAGTTCTCGACGAATGGTAAGCTTCCTCCGAGGAAGAAGCCGGCCATCAGCCCCCAGCCCGCACGCCAAAGGCTGTCGCTGGTGATGAGTCCGATCGGCTCGTTCTGCCAGAGCCCGGTGGCCCAGGTCAGCAGGAAATAACCCAGGGCGGCGGTGGCCCCGACCTTGATGAGTTTGGTTCGAGTCCGCACCTCATTGAGCGTGAGCACCCCCGCCGCGGTTCCGCCCATGACGACCAGGAAGTGGTCGATCCCGGTCCCGAGCGCGAGGCTGGTCAGGAGACAGAGCGCGAACGTGACCATCAGCGCGAAGTGCGGATTATAGGCGATGGCGATGATCATGGCCGCAATCGCGACCGGAATCAGCTCGGCATCCCAGGGTTGCATCGCCAGCAGGCGGACCAGCCCAATCGCGGTCACGACCAGACCGCAGAGGGCGGCGACCCGGCTCAAGTCGCGGGCGACGTCGGGTTCGTGCCGGACGACGTAGTAACCGATCAACGCAAACAGGGCCGCGACGAGCAAGATCATCGAGCTGACGCGGCGGATCCGTCCTCCGATGCCGAGCGCTCCACTGGCCTTATCGTGTTCGAGGCGAAGGAGGATGAGCTGCTCTTCCTCGATTTTCTGATCCTGATCGAGGAGGACGTCCCCCTGGCGGTACGTGTCGTAGACGTCCTCGACTCGGCCTCGAGCGAGCTCGCGCTGGGTTGTGGTGTACGGCTCTTCGTAAGTCAGGGTCGGCGTTCCCGCCAACTTCTCCGCGATCAGGTGAAACAGGAGCGGGCCGACTCTGGGATCGCTGAAGGCGGCGACGAAGTCCTTGTAGACGGGTCCCTCGGGCTTGGCCACGCGCTCGGGTACGACCCGCTCGCGGGGGACGCGATGCGATTGCTTGGGGGATTGTCCCGGCCCGCGCACGGCGAGGGTCCGGCTCGACTCCTCGTGCCGGGGCAGGGTGTCGTAACCGAGCACACCATCGCGGAGCAAGGGGGCGAACGCTTTGGCAATCTGCAAATGGAGGGCGTCGCGACGTTCGGGGGTGTCGGTGGCTGCCTTCAGCTCCTCGAACGTCTCGTTCCTGAGCCGCCAGCTCGCACGCAGGTTCTCGGGCAGGGCGTCGAGGCTCGAGGCCTTGGCGATGGCGACCATGAGGTCGTCGAGTCGTTCGGACAGGTCGCGCAGCGGCGCAGGGTCGTTGACCATTGAGGGGGGGACCTGGTCGACCTCGGCCTGCCGCTCGGTATTCGTCTTCTTCTGGTTGAGTCGTTTGAACTCGGGGACGTTGACCCGGACCTCGCGGGTCGGTCGCTGGCCGATCCGGAACGTGAAGGGGGGGCCGGATCCATGAACAATGGCGGCGGTCGCGAGGACGGCTACGCCCACGATGGCCAGGCGGATCAGGCGGTCTCGCTGCCTGGCCACACGTCCTTGCTGGAGCGCGATCGGATTGGTAGGCCGTAGCTGGGCCCGGGAGAGTTTGGACCGACGTTTACCAAAGCTCATGGAAGCATCTCGAGCACGCGTGGTCAACGGGGCCGAGCCCCATCCCACGCCGGAACGCGCCGTGCCAACGCTGGCACGGCTTCAGCGCAACCCTTAAGGGTCACGCTTCGCCTCATCCCATGGCGGGTCGGCCATCGTCCGCGAGGGAAGACGGCTCAACGCGGCTCGCCGCGCCTGCTTTCGTCTCCGCCCCCGCGTCCCTCGCCGGCTCCGAACCTTCGTAAGCCTCGACGATCGCCTGCACAAGAGGGTGCCGAACGATGTCTGATTTGTCGAGCCAGATCACGCCGACGCCGGGGACTGACTTCAAGCGATCAACCGCGTCCGCCAATCCGCTGACGGTTTCCTGCGGCAGGTCCACCTGAGTGATGTCGCCAGTCACCACGATCCGCGCGTTCTGTCCCATCCGCGTCAGGAACATCTTCATCTGAGGGACGGTCGCGTTCTGCCCCTCGTCGAGAATAATCACCGCGTCGTTGAGCGTTCGGCCCCGCATATAGGCCAAGGGGGCGATTTCGATCAGGTCGTTGCCCATGTAGCGGCGGATCTGATCGTAATCCATCAAGTCATGGAGTGCGTCGAGCAAGGGACGCAGGTAAGGATTGATTTTCGCTTCCAGGTCGCCCGGAAGGAAGCCGAGGTGTTCACCGGCTTCGACAGCCGGTCGGACCAGCACGATTTTCTTGATCTGGCCACGCCTGAGTGCGGAGACGGCTTGAGCAACCGCGAGATAGGTCTTGCCGGTACCCGCCGGTCCGACGCAGAAGACCAACTCGTTCTCTTTCAAGGACCTCAAGTAGCGTCCTTGGCCGTCGGTGCGAGGCCGGACGATCTGTTTCCCCTCACGGATCTCAACAGGGCCGGCCTGCTCGGGGTTGGCCACGTTCAGGGCCGCGTCGATTGCGTCGGCGACTTCGTCACTCGTGATCGCGCGTTTCCGCTGGTACAAGTCACGCAGTTGCTCGAACACCTGGCGGGCCAACTCAACGCGTTCGCTGTCCCCCTCAACCCGGACCTCGCCGTGGCGAGCGACTACCTTGACCTTCAGTGCATCACGCACCTGTCTGAGGTACTGATCCCGGCTGCCAAAGACGGCAAGCTCTTCTTCGTGTCCGCTCAGGCTAATCGTAACTTCCGGCATACCTTGCCCTTCGTCGGCACATGCCGTGCCGGGAAAACCGCAATCGTCCGATTTTCCCGTAACAACGGCTCGCCGAACAATGGATCCTATTATGGATCAGTTCCCTAGAAAAACGCAATGTCCCGTCAATACACCTTAGGGGTAAGGTTGGCGGCAAGCTGTCGTCTACCTTGGCAAGCCAAGGCTTATCATCAGGAGGCTGTCAGGGACGCGACGACCCTCAACACACCGTAGGGGCCTTGTCAGAAACGTCGGTTTACAAAGCTATGCCGGGTTGACCGTTTATAGAGCAAGGGGAAGCTTCCCGTGTTCGGTGGGCTCCCCATTTTGAGCACCAGCAGCATGCATAACCTCCCGCCTGATACGCTATCGCTTCGCTCCAGGGTTCGCAACGCCGCTGCAGTTCTCTTCTTCGGATACGGATGGGCTCTCGTTCTCGCCAGGGCTTTGCGGGGGCCGGGTGTAGCCGACAAGACCCTCGATGAACCTGCCCGGCCAAGGGGTGGCCAGGCACCTGAAATGAGCAGAACAGGGGGCCTGGATCGATCGTCAGGACCAGTAGTGGGTCATCCCTTTTGCCAGATCGATGGCCCAGGTTTCCCTGCTGAAGTGCCCGGCGGCTTGCCTTGGCTCCTTACAGGCCAAAGGTTTGCGGTTATGTATCAGTCGAACTGTATGAGTTTAGCGACGCGGTTTCAAATGAGGGGAAATCCCACATTGAGACCGCACCACAAGGGATGCACCCTCTCTCAGGCGAAAAGCGACGGGCAAACTCGGAAACGCTTGGCCAGCGCCTCGCGGGTCTTGGGGGTGATTCCCCGCTTACCGTGGAGGATCTCGCTGATTGCCGTCATGGATAGCCCGGTTTGCTCAGCGAGCTGGGCCTGAGTGATCCCGTTCGTCTCGAGCAGGAAGCGGAGAGCGGCGACTGGATCCAGGTCGGGGAGCGGGTCAACCTCAGCTTCGTAGGTCTCGACCAGGCCGGCGAGGACCTCAAGGTAATCGTTCTCTTGCTCGTCCCGGTCCTTCCGGGCGCGGATGCGGTCGATCATCGCGATGGCAGCTTCGAGCTCTCCTTCACTCCGGAGCGGGCGGAGTGGGAACTCCTGGATCAGCGAGAGGTAGCTGTTGCTTGGTGCAACGGGGGTGGCGGTGGTCATCGTTCATCTCTCACCAGGGGCAGGTACTCCCCTTTCAGGGAGGGCCCGGGCCGTCTATAGATTGTCGTACTCTTTGTGGGTCAGGACCATCTCGACGTAGACCCAAGCCGGCTTGTCGGCCCGGTAGTCGATGCCAGCCAGAACGCGGTACTTGTTGCCTCCGAGGTTAAAGCAAACTTGATCGCCGATCAGGTCGGCATGGGGAAACGTTTCCCGAACATCGGCGAAGTTCCGCCAGTCGGCCCTCTCGACAATCTTGCACCAAGCGACGAAGGTCTCAAGGTCACGATCAGTACCCGGGTGGCCGGCGACGAATTCGCGGAACTTTTTGCGGCTGATCAGGTGGTTCCGCTTGGGCTTTGTTTCGTCGGCCATCTCCCTGATCCTTCTCGCAATGACGCTTGCTTTATACCCTAATCATGCTTCCGATATTCGGAAAAACAAGACTGCGTTTCCGAATATCGGAAATCTATAGAAGGCACTCGTCCCTCGCGTTGTTCGCAACGGGTTTGACTGAACGTGATCCCACGCACTAACAGCCTGGCGACTTGCCCTGCTCAAAGCGTGGTACGTGGCGGTTTAGGATAACGAGTAAGCCTACCGATCATCCTTTTCCGGGACTAGAGGATGTCTCAGGCCAACCGCCCCAGGCTCTCCCTCATGGATATCATGATCCTGGTCGCCACCACCGGCGTGAGCCTGTCGATCTACACCCTGTTCGACAACAGGTTGTTCAGAGTCGAGATGGTGGTTGGTTTGCCACGGGGATGGCCAGACGGTTTCAAGGCCCGAACGCGAGCCAGTAGGCGAAGGCCACCGGAGCTGCGAAGAGGAGAGAATCGATGACGTCAAGAACGCCACCGAAGCCGGGGACGGCGGCCGATGCGTCCTTGCGAGCACATTCGCGTTTGATCATCGACTCCATCAGGTCGCCGAATTGCGCGGCGGAACTGACGATGACTCCGAAGCCGGCCGCTGCGGTCCATCCCAGCGTCGGCGCATGAAGCAGGTAGCGGGCCACCACGGCGGTGATTAGGGCGGCTCCGACTCCGAAGAGCAGGCCGCCGAACGCTCCTTCGATCGTTTTGTTCGGGCTGATCCGAGGCCAAAGTTTGTGTCGCCCGGCGATGCGTCCCACCGTGTAGGCACCCGTATCGGCCCCTTTGGAGGTCGCGACCAGGAACGCCAGGGGGAGGATGCCGTGATAGGCTCCGTGGAACCAGCGGAGCTGGATCATGAAGCTGCCGAGTAACCCCAGGTAGGCCACGGCAAAGATCGACCCCGCGATTTTCGCGATCGTCTCACCCGGTTTTTGGCGTTGAAGGCTCTGGACGACGAACGCTCCCATGACGACCGCGACGAATGCCAGGAGCGGCCAACCGAGGTCGTTCACCGGCCCCAACGGGTCGTAGCCTCCTAAGAACTCTCCATGGGCGGCGGTGCTGAGGAAGTGGCTCGTGACATGGGGGGCCCAGTTCGCGAACACGAGGGTGATGACCCCTGCGAACACCGTGTTGCCCGAGGGCTTGATCGTGGTTTCGCCCAGGAGTGCAACCAACTCCAGGCTTGCCGATCCCATGACGATCAAGGCGAGGACGAACCAGACGGGGAACCAAGGGGCGAACCACTCGTCCAGGCAGAGCACCAGCAGGAGCGCCCCGACCATCGAGAATCCGAACACGAGTCGGGTGCTGAGCATGGTGAGCTTTAAATAAAAGAGGGTGTGGGGGGGTGAGGAGCCGTGTGCCTAAGAGTTCATAGCCTATCCCGGACGAGAAGCAAGAGACGAGTTCGTTCTCCGGCCCTTCGGTCCCGGGGAACGAAGGGCCCGTCATTGCCGTTCGGCTTTGAACTATCGTGTGGCCTTGGGGGCAGACGGTCTCCGCGCTTGGCTGTTCGCCGGTGGCGTCGGGAGGCCGCCGAACTTTCGCTCGCGCGCGGCGAACGCATGGCAGGCGGCGAGCAAGTCATCGCCTCGGAACTCAGGCCAGAGGACGTCGGTGACCCAGATCTCGGAGTAGGAGATCTGCCAGAGCAAGAAGTTGCTCAGACGCATCTCGCCGGCGGTCCGGATCAGGAGGTCCGGGTCGGGCATTCCGTGGGTTGTCAGGTAGGTGGCGAAGAGTGACTCGTCGACCTGGTCGGGCTGGAGCGTGCCGGAGCGGACGTCTTCGGCCAGGCGGCGCGCGGCGTCGGCGATCTCGGTGCGCCCGCCGTAGTTGACGGCCAGGCAGAGCGTCATGCCCGTGTTCTCCGCCGTTTCCTCCACCGTGCGGTCGAACTCGTCGAGCACGGCGCTGGGGAGTCCCTCGCGCCGGCCGATCATCGTGAGCCGGACGTTCTGTTCCATGAGCTCGGCCCGCTCGACCTTGAGGAAGTGGCGGAGCAGACGGAGCAGGAAGGTGAGTTCTCGCGGTGGGCGTTTCCAGTTCTCAATCGACAGGCAATAGAGCGTGATCTGGTCGAGGCCGAGTCGGCATCCTTCCTCGACCACCGCGCGGACGCTCTGAATTCCCCGGCGGTGGCCGACGATTCGGGCTCGTCCCCGGTTTTGAGCCCAGCGGCCGTTCCCGTCCATGATGATCGCGACGTGCCGGGGCAGTTGCTCGGGCGTTAACCCGAGTGCGGAGATCCGCGCCAGCCCTTCCTCCGAGATCGAGACGTTCGCCATGTTGAAATACGATCCGGTGCCGTTTCAAAGGAAGAGACGCAACGCGCTGACAGAGCACGATCCGGACCAACGCCGGGAAAACGTCAAAGCGGCTCACTCGAGAAAAAAGGAGACGGCCCCCGCGAACGAACGGTCGTTCCCCAGGGGCCATCTTCTTGAATCAAACGCGAGGCGCATCGTCGCCGAGGATGATCGTCTGCCGGCGCTCGGGGCCGACCGAGACGATCGAAACCGGAACCCCGATCTGCTTCGCGAGGTAGCCGACGTAGTTCCGTGCCTCGGTGGGCAGATCGGCCCAGGCGCGGACTCCGGTCAGGTCGGACTCCCACCCCGGGAGCGTCTCATAGACCGGGCGGCACCGTTCGAGGTCGGAAAGGTGGCCAGGCATCTCGGTCACTTTACGGCCCGACTCGTCCTCGTAACCGACGGCGACTTGCAGCTCGGGAATCCCGCTCAGCACGTCCAGGAGCATCAGCGAAATTTCGGTCGAGCCGCTGACTCGGGCCGAGTAGCGCGCAGCCACGGCGTCGAACCAGCCGCAGCGTCGGGGCCGGCCGGTCACCGTGCCGTATTCTCGCCCCACTTTGCGGATCCGCTCGCCCACTGCGTTGTCTTGCTCGGTCGGGAACGGACCGCCGCCGACTCGAGTGGTGTACGCCTTGACCACGCCGATCCAGCGGTCGATGTGCCGGGTCGGCATCCCCGAACCCGCCGCGATTCCCGCGGCGCTGCTGTTGGAACTGGTCACGTAGGGGTAGCTACCGTGATCGACGTCCAGGAGAGATCCCTGAGCCCCCTCGAACAAGAGTCGCTTGCCTTGGCCGATTGCGTTGTGCAGCCAGGTCGTCGTGTCTCTGACGTAGGGGCGCAGCCGCTCGGCGTAGCCGAGATATTCTGCCGTGACGGCCTCCGCCTCGATCGGCTCGTAGTCGGGGAGCATCGCCAGGAGGAGCCGGTTCTTGAAGGCCACGATCCGCTGGATGTGCTCGCGGAACCGCTCGGGGTGGTAGAGGTCGCCGACGCGCACCCCGTGGACTCGGCCGACCTTGTCCTTATAGCAAGGGCCGATCCCGCGCCGGGTCGTGCCGAGGTGGTCGGCCGCAGAGGCCGACTCTTCGGTCAGCCGTTCCTCGGCCATGTGGTACGGCAGGATCACGTGTGCCCGGTCGCTGACGTGCAGGCGATGGCCCATATCGATTCCCTGGGCAGCCAGGGTCTCGATCTCTTTGAGCAGGGCGGGGGGGTGGATCACGACGCCGTTGCCGATCACCCCTTCGGTTCCCGGACGGAGGATGCCCGTCGGGATCAGCGAAAGCTTATACGTCACCCCGTCGGCGACGACCGTGTGCCCCGCGTTCGCGCCACCTTGGTAGCGGACGACGGCATCGTGCTGGTCACAGAGCAGGTCGACGATCTTCCCCTTGGCCTCGTCTCCCCATTGAAGGCCTACTACGCAAGTCGAAGCCACGGCACGTCGTCTCCGGTCTCGGCGAACGGGCGCCCCGTCTCAGAGCGGGTCGGGTCGCTTTGGAACGCAAAGAATCAAGGTAACGCCCTCGGGCCGCCTCCGTCAACCGCGTGACGAAGTGGAAGCCTGGGAGGACGTCGTAAATTGGGCGAATGAGTCAAGAAGGCTTTTTCGGTTAGCTCATCATTTTGCGGAACTGGGCGAACAGGTACTGGCTGTCGTGCGGGCCCGCCGAGGATTCGGGGTGGTACTGCACGCTGAAAACGGGAAGTTTCTTATGCCGAAGACCTTCCAGCGTCTGGTCGTTCAGGTTGACGTGGCTGGCTTCCACGTCAGGCGGTAGCGTGTTCGGGTCGACGGCAAACCCATGGTTCTGGGTGGTGATTTCCACCTTGCCGGTGGCTTCGTTGCGGACCGGATGATTTGCCCCGCGATGGCCGAACTTGAGCTTGAAAGTCGATGCGCCGAAGGCCTGGCCGAGGAGCTGGTGGCCCAGGCAGATTCCGAAAATGGGGATCCCTTGCGACTCCGCCGCCGATCGGATCAGGGTCTTGAGCGTGGCGGTCGCATCGGACAGAGCGCCGGGGTCGCCGGGGCCGTTGGAGAGGAAGATTCCGTCCGGTTTGTGTTCCAAAATTTCGGGAGCGGTGGCGGATCCGGGGACGACGGTGACCCGGCAGCCGGTATCGACCAGGTGGCGGGGAATGTTCCACTTCATGCCGAAGTCGAGTGCGACCACGTGCGGTTTGCGATCGGAGCCGGCTCGAGTCGTTGTCGCCGTTTGCCCTTCGGACGTCGGGAGTTCAAAGGACGTGTTCAGCCCTGGTTCCCAGGTGCTCGACTTGGCGGGCATGACCTCACGGGCCAGGTCGCGTCCGACCAGGCCGGGGCTGGCCTTGGCCTTGGCGACGAGGTTGGCGTCGTCGAGGTCGGTCGTCGAGAGAATCCCCTTCATCGCCCCTTGCTCACGGGTCAGGCGGACCAAAGCGCGGGTGTCGATCCCCTCGATGCCGATCACGTTATGCTCGGCGAGATAGGCGTCGAGTGATCCCCCGGCTCGGTAGTTGCTCACCACCCGGCTCAGTTCGCGAATCACGAACCCACGGACCCAAGGTCGGCCGCTCTCGGCGTCCTGGTCGTTGATTCCGTAGTTGCCGATCAACGGGTAGGTCATCGTCACGATCTGGCCGTGATATGACGGGTCGGTCAGGATCTCCTGGTAGCCGGTCATGCTCGTGTTGAAGACGACCTCGCCATCAACCTCGCCGCGGGCTCCGAAGGCCCGACCTGTGTAAACCGTGCCGTCTTCCAACGCAAGCTTCGCGATGTCCATGGGATTCGCTGGGTGCTCCCCGAAAATTCGGTGCCAAGGAGATCGTTAGTCAAGTTCGGCCGGGACCCAACTTTCCGCGACGCCGCGCGCGGCAACGTCCAGTATACCGCTCGTGCGGGGGCGGAGACCAGTCTTGCTCGAAGACGACGCATGGAAACGCGTTCAAGGGCGTCCGTGGAACCAGTCGCCGAGCGGCTCGGAGCGGACCTTCGCGGCCAAGCCGAAGGCGGTGAGGTTAACGGCGATCACGCAAGTCGCCAGGGCGGCGGCCAACGACCGGGCTTCGCCAGTCTGGTCGGCCAGGAGCAGAATTCCCGGTGTGACCGGCCGATTTTCCTGGGACGGGGTCAGGATCAATGCGGGTGAGAGGCTCGTCGCCGCCAGGACCAACGTCAAAAGGAACACACCGGGGGGGACGCCAAACCAGCCGGCCAGTCCTGCGCGGTGGGCCTGCCGTTCGGTCGCCCCGAGGGTGATCGCCACGTCAGTCAGTTGGCCTCGAGACCAACGCCCAACCTGCTGCGCGATGAGCATCAGGGGCGACTGGCTTGCGGCTGCCACTGCCAGGAGGAGCAGAGGCCCGGGCGTTTGATAAGGGTCGAGGCTGTCTCTGAGGGTTGTGAAACCCGCAATCAGAAATTCCGGCCGCTCCCCGATTCGGAGCTCGTCGACCGCCAGGTGGAGAAGCCACCCGAATGCCAGTGCCCCAACACCGATCGTCAGCGGAGGGAATGCGTCAGGCCATTCCGCCAGGCGAGCGACGCTTCGCCTCCGCCCGGCCCAGACGCTCAGCGATCGCGCAGCCACCAGGTCGATCGCCACCACCGCCAGGCCCAGCGCGATGGAGTTGAAGATCAACTGTCGTGACTCCGCCTGGTTGAGCCGATGCAAAAACGCCGAGACGGACAGGTGCCCGGTTCCGGAGGAGGGGGAGAATGCCGAGACAATCAACGTCCAGACCGGTAACCAGGCCATGGCCACACCCGAGGTGAGGAGCACGAGAAAGGCTGCTGCGCGAGGCCAGCGCGTGTCCTCCGCGCGGGCGACCGCCGGCCCTGGCGGCAGTGCGCTCGGCCGTCCGCCCCACCAGTTCAGGAGCCAGCGCCCCGCCATCGCAATTCCGACCGCCTCCATGGCCAGCACGGCCGCGCGAGGCATGGGGTCGAGTCCGAAAGCCGCCTCCACGATCTGGAAGGCCAGGGTCCGCCGCAGTCCCAACATGAGCGGTGCGCCCGGCTCGACCAAGGAGAGGGTGAAAACAACCCCCGCAGCCCGCAGCGCGTAGGGGCGGACCGGCGGCCAGATCAGCTCCCACCAGATCCGGAATCGGCTGGCTCCCGTCTGTCGGGCCGCCTCGATCCAGCTTGGTTCCACCCGACCCAATGCCGAAGCCGTCGCCAGGGCGACGAGCCCCACTCCGCTGGTCATCTCGGCCCAGATCCAGCAGATCCAGGCCAGCCCAGGGCCGGCTGGTCCGTCGACCACGAGGCGATCCCCGAAGAACATTCGCAGTCCGAGCGCCGTGAACAGAGGAGCGATGACGGCAGGTGCCAGCGTGAGTGCAGCCAGCAGCCCTCTCCCCCAGAATCGCCACCCGGTCATCACGCGTGCCAGCCCAACCCCCAGGACCAGCGACCCCAGCGTGACGATAAACGCCCCCACCAAGCTATTCAACGACGCGAGTCGCACGAACGGATCGAGCAGCGCCAGTGCGAAGGGGAAGACCGTTGGCCGAACGGCGCTCCCCGGCCCCTGATCAACGAACGCCGCGGGCACGAGCGCCAGGACCGGTATCAGAAGGATCAACCAGAGCACGAGGCCCGCGACTCGCCCAGCCCGACGGAGAAGACCCATGCAGACATCCCTCTTCAATGCAACCGGTTCGACCTTCGCCATCGTACCATAAGAGGACACGATTCGGGTCTCACCGAGAGGGGGATCTTATGCGCTTTGTCTCAGGTGTTGCGATCCGTCGTTGGCGATCAGCCGAGTTCCCGGATCGGTGTCCCGTACGGCAGAAGCGCGATGGGCCGGCCGGCGGAGTCTGGCAAGGTTTGCATCGGATCAATGCCGAGGAAGCGGTACCAGGTGGCCAGGAGGTCGCTGGGATGAAAGCGGCGATCCTTGGGCTCTTCCCCCTTGTGGGTCGTAGAACCGATCACCTGACCCATCGGCATACCCCCGCCGGCCATCAAGACCGACATGGCGGCCCCCCAGTGCTCGCGGCCGGGTTGGCCGTTGAAGTTGGAGAGCCTGGGCGTGCGGCCCATCTCGCCCATGACGACCACGAGCGTGTCGCGGTTCATTCCTCGGCAGTGAAGGTCCTCGATCAAGGCCGAGATTGCCTGGTCGAGGACGGGCAGGCGGATCTCCATCTGTTCGAAGATGTTCCAGACGCTGGCATGGTCGTCCCAGGAAAAGGCCTTTTGGCCGGGGACGTTTGGGAAGTCGACCGTGACCAGCCGGACCCCGGACTCGACAAGGCGGCGCGCCAGCAGGCAGCGCTGGCCGACGACGTTGCGGCCGAAGCGATCACGAAGCCTGGGGTCCTCGCGATTGAGGTCAAACGCTTCGCGGGCGGCCGAGCCCCCCAGTAAGTCCAGTGCTTGCTGTTGGTAGGTGTCCAGCGCGTCGACGATCCCCGAGTCATCCGCCCCCGGCGGTGTCTGGCCGAGTGAGGTCAGCAGTTGGCTCCGACGCGCGAGCCGGGTGCGCTGGGTGGCGTTGAGCGAGAGGCTCGGAACGTGGAAGTTCGCCGCGCCGGGGTCGTCCGTCACCTGGAACGGTCCTGATGCCGGTCCGAGATGCCCTCCCCCCTCATATCGCATGTTCGGCAGCGCAACCCATTGCGGCAGGCCGGGGAGTCGACTGGGTAGGAGCTTCTGGGCCGCGTTGAAGATGAACGGGTACTTGGGGGCAAACGGCGGCGTTTCTACCAACTCGCCCGTATAGCCGGTCAGGACGGTGTGGGTGCTGTTGACGTGCCCGGGGCTGTCGTGAGAACTGAGCGGATCAAGGCGTATTTGTCGGCAATGCGAGCCAGGCGTGGTAGCTTTTCGCTGATTGCAATCCCCGGCACGTTCGTCGAGATCGGCCGAAACGTTCCGCGATACTCCTCGGGCGCGTCCGGTTTGAGGTCGAACGTCTCCATGTGGCTCGGACCGCCCCAGAGCCAGACTACAATGATCGAGGGGCCGTGAGAGGGCGCTCGCCCCGTGGTTGCTGCTGTAGCCTCCAGCCGAAGCAGGTCGGCCATCCCCAGCGTCGAGAGCCCGGTCAGCGATGCTCGCAGGAACGACCGACGCGGCAGTGCGCCCGGACAGATTGCGTGATTTGAGGAGGCGGGGGGCATGGTGCGCTCCTTGACGCCGAGGGAGATTGGGGCTGCCCGTCGGTTCCCAGCCTGGAAGCGTTTGCGACCTCATCCTTGTGTCGAACAATCACCTGACTAATTTTAGGATCATAACATCTCCTGGACGCTTCGCAAGTTCCGCAACTCGCCCGAGTTCTTTTCGGACCCTTCAGTTTGACTTTTGCCGTTTTGACGACCTTGTCGTGCCAGCGCGCACCCTGATCCGAGGAGACCCCTTGCGACGGCGTCTCGGACCGGGCTTTTGAGCGTGGCAAGCGACTTGGCGGGGGTTCAGGCCGCGGGGGCAAGGCCGTTGAGCAGGAGTTGCCGGAATCCGGGCGTGAGCTTTTGGAACACCACGCGATCACCAGGGATCGCCAAAACCCATTCCAGCCACAACCAGCGGCGGACCGCCGTGATCGCATCCGAGAACGTTACATCACATTTGCCCGGCCAGTCCACGCCGCCGACCCGCGACCCGCGTCTCGGCAATCGGGAGTAAAGCCAGGTCACCAGGGTATACAGTCCGAACAGGCAGGGACCCACGCGCAGGACCGTGTCTCGACTCCAGCCACGCGTCGTCTCCATGCGGAGGTAAGAGCGAATTTCCTCGAAGGTGGTCTCGATGTTCCACCGCGCGGTGTAGGTCTCGATCAGCGACGTGACGCTCATCGTGGCGTCGGTCGTGAAGAAATATCCATCCCGGTGCGTGCCGTCCCGGTCGTGGACGAAGACCCAGCGCACGTTCACCAGGGGACGTCCTCCCTTGTACCAGAGTCCGGTCCCCGTCACGGTCTCGACACGACGTCGGCCGCCGCCGTACCAGGCGACTTCCAGGGCCTGTCGTTGCTGGCTCACCTTGACGACTTCCGCCGGGCCGGGCAACTTCGCTCCCTTAACCCGAGGACGTCCCAGGCCCGCGTATTGCGGTGGTGGCTCGACCAGGTTGGCATCGGGGTAAAACAAGCTGACGAGGGTCAGCCGCTTCGGGGTCCGTGCGGCCAGTTCCGCCAACTCGTGGGTCGCATAGCCGCCGTCGGCGGTGACGACCAGGGTCCGATCAGGGAACCATCGCATCAAGACACGAACCAACTGGCCGAGCAATTGGGGCGGTGTTTTGTGCCGTCGGCCGCACTTCGCGTTATCCTCCTTGGTTCGATACAGCGCGATCAACAGCGGCAAGGCCCAGCGTCGCGTGGCCCAGGGGACGGGGACGAGCAGGGCCAAGACGACCCACTTATGCCCCCAGCGGAACGCGGTGTAGGTGTGAGTCGAGCGAACCGGGTCGCGATGGCGTCCCTTACCGTAGACATGAGGGCCGGGATGCTCGGTGACTGTGTCGTCACCCGCCAGGAGGATCGGCCCGTGCGGCACGAAACTGGCGAGGACCGTGGCGATGTAGCGGCGAGCCAGGGCGGCGAGCGACCATCGGTCGCGCGAGAAGACGCGGTGATAGCTGCTGGGGTGCCCGGGCGCCAGGGTGCCCAGGACACGGAGCAGGTTGTTGATCGTGCGTCCGCCCAGAGTCAGGATCGCGGCCAGGGCCAGGAGGATGAACCGGCGATGGGCCGCCCGCGAGAAGGCGGGTTCGAGGGGGTCAAGAACGGTGCGGACCTGCTTGGGGAGTTGCTCGTGAATTCGTTCGAGCCTTCGCCGTGTGGCCCGCGCCTTGCGAGCCTGTCGCCGCCGGTTGGTCCGCAACCGCAAGCGAAGTTGCTTCACGGAGAGTCGCGCGCGAGTCCGATCGGTTAAACTGGTCATGGCGGCCTTCTTGTGTGCGAGGAAGGGCTCTGTGCATACCCCTCATTGCACCAGGGAGGCTCGCCACATTTGTATCCCAAAACGGCAAAAGTCAAGTTCAGGAAACCGTTTGAATAAGCCTACGAAATAAGTCCTGAATTTCGGACAAGAATTGCATTATAGATTAATGAATATTTTGATTTTTTTTGTGTTTGTTGATTTTATTTGTCAAAATATTTTTGATTTTTTGTGAATTGGCAGGTTTGCCTCGGTCGATTTCTCGGCATGCTTTTTACAGAGACCGAACCGGCACGGCCAAGGTTTACCCAGAAGCTTTTGCCGATACTGTTGTACGGTGAATCGCATGAGTGAGAGCCGCAGTCTGGTCCTCCGTGATTTCCGGATACACATGGCAAGGCGGCATCGCTGTCGGAACAGGTTGAGCGGGCCGAGGTCGACCCGCTGCGCGGGGACTGAATTCTTCAGCGCCGAGGGTGACGATCCGCCCACCGAGTTCAATCGGTCAGGGGCCGGGTAAACTCCGTGCGCCAGGTGGCCGGGTCGGGACTCGACTCCGGGCCCGCGACGTAGCATTCCCAGAGGTCCGGCCCTGGTAAGTGCCCGTTGGCCGCGATCCAGGCGCCGAACTCGCCCCAGAGGGATGGGTTGCCTCAGCCGCTCTTGGGGATGGCGTACTTGCCTTGGAGCACCACAACGAGATCCGACGGGATTGAGAAGGTGAGGCTCTGCCCTTCGCGGAGGTTTTGTGACTGGCATTGGAGGGCCAAGGCGACGACGGGCCAATCGCCGGGGCCTCGGAGGTGGACCTGGCGGACTTCGCCCAGGAAAACGAGGCGCTCGACCGTCGCGGCGAATCGGTTCGAGCCGGGGGGGACGGTCGAACCGACGGACACCGCTTCCGGGCGGATCGAGACGGTGACGGGTGATCCGGCTGGCAAGGGACCGTTCAAGCTCTGGCCGACCATCCGGCCGAAGGGGGTGCGGACGACGACTTCGCCCCGGCTGTCGGCCGATTCAACCTGGCCCTGCACCAGGTTGGTCGGGCCGAGGAAGCGGGCGACGAACGTGTCGGCGGGACGGTTGTAGACTTCGTGGGCCGGTCCGACTTGAACCACCTTGCCCAGGTCCATCACCGCCAGGCGGTCGGCCAGGGAGAGGGCCTCCTTCGCATGATGGGTCAGGACGAGGGTGGTGATCTCGGTCTCGGCATGGATCCGGCGGATCTCGTCGCGAAACTCGTCGCGCACCCGGCTTTCGAGCCGCGCCAACGGTTCGTCGAGGATCAGGAGTTGGGGTCGGACCGCCAGGGCACGCGCCAATGCCACGCGCTGGCGCTGGAGAGTTGTGAGGTGGCCAGGCCGTTTTTCGGCCAGGCTGTCGATCCGCAACGCGCCCATCGCTTCCGCGACCCGTTCTCGGCGCTCGGCGCGAGGCATGCGCTGGACTTTCAGGCCGTACCCGATGTTTTCGGCAACGCTCAATCGCGGCCAGAGGGCATCGTCCTGGAAAACAAGTCCGACCTTGCGTTCATGAGGGGGGACGACGTTCATGACCCGGTCGTCGAAGAAAATCTCGCCGTCATCGAGCGTGTCGAGGCCGGCCACGAGCCGGGCGAGCGTCGTTTTCCCCGCGCCGGACGGACCGAGCAGGAACGTGAGCTCGCCGGGAGGGATCTCGAGCGAGGCTCCATCGACCACGGCGACTCGATCGTAGCGCTTGGTCAGACCTTCGAGGGTGACCCGGATCATGGCTTCAATCCTGTTACGGTGCGTGTGACCCGGCGGTAGCGTTGGCGTGCCCAGGCCGTCCACTCGGCACGGAGCCAGGCACGGAATCGGGGCTCTCTCGCCAGGCGGCCGTCCGCCGCGCGGGCGATCTCTTCCAAGAGCGGGCCGTCCACCCGCCGCTTCGCGCCCAGCCAGCTCCGAGATAACCAGGCGCGGAGATCAGCGTCAGGGGCGAGTTGCTCGATGAGCGTCTGCACCAAGACTTCGGAATTGTCCCCTTCCATCTTTTCGATCGAGGCGGGGGGCCACGGTGGGGCTTGCGTCAACCACATCGCCGCGCGGGCCGGCTGCCCCGCCCGGTTCAGGGTGGCCCAGGCTGTCCAGAGTTCCTCTTGAGAGTCGACCAGTGTCGCGCCGAGGAGGTCGGCCAGGAGCGAGTCGACTTCGAAGTCGTCCGTCGCATCGGCCCGAGGTGGCTCGGCCTGGCCCGTCTCGTTCAGGAATTGGAAAAACATCTGAGAGAGGCGTTGGGAACCCGGCCCTGCAACGATGCCCGCCCCCTCGAGCCAGTCAGGCGCACCAGGGGCCGGGAGGAAACGAACTGATCCAGACTGCCCGACGGCGTCGGAGGCAACCGTCGGCGTCGCCTCGGCTTCTCCTCGTTCGACGGCCGCCAGCGCTGAGCCGGCTTGTCTGCCAACCCGCCGGGAGTGCCCGGCGTCGCGGACGAGCTGTGCGTATCCGTCGGCCCATGATCCGGCGTTAAGTTCTCCCTTCGCCCAGGCCAGCGCGATCGGGTCGTGACGTGGGTCGTCGAAGGTCGGCCGATCAGGTCGTCTGGAGGCAGGCTCCAGCGTCGCGGTGGGTTCCGTGGCCCCTTTGGGGGTTGGGGAGCCGGTCGCTTTCAGCCGGACGGCCCAACCCATCGGCGAGCGGTGAACGTGGCTCCAGAGGGTTTGCGCCGGGCTATCGATCGGGGCGAGCTTCCCGAGTTTCGCCAACCGCTGATAGCTCGAAGGCGGTCCGCCCAACACGATGTCTGGCGAGGGAGGACGGGGATCCCAGCGCCCACGGCGGGGGCGCACGACCTGGGAGAGGTCGGTTCCCCGCTCGATGGTGAGCCAATCAATCCGGATCCCCGTTCCCAACGGCTCCGGATCCAACTTGTTCACAAGCCAGCGTTCGAACGCCTCGTCGAGCTGACTTCGCTCGGCCTCCGACCACGAGGTCGCGATCGTCAGCGAACCTGTTTGGCCGGGGATGCGAACGCAGCCGAGCAGACCGAGGGATGCCCCCAGTAGCACCCCTCCGAAGCTAAAAAGGCGGACGGCTCGGCGGCTCAAGGCGTTGACTCACTCAAAAAAAGAAGGGAAAGAAGGAGCCGTCGGAGATTGTAATGCAAAAGCGATCGGCCCTTGGGTTGCCCGCCTCTTTGGGGCTGAAGACGAATCCCAGCTGCCCGGCCGTGCCGATGCTGCATGGCCGACTTCAGCCCACCATCCCTCAAGCTGGATGGTGGCCGGCTGAAGTCGACCCGACAAAACACCTTCTCACTCCGAAGGGCGATTGCCCAGGGTGATTTTCAGGGTTTCCTCTTTGCCGTTGCGTTTGACGACGACGTCGACCACGTCCCCCGGCTTGTAGCGCCCGAGGCTTTCGGTGTAGTCGTAAATCGTGGCGACGGGTTTGCCGCCGAAACCAACGACGATGTCGTCCGCCTTGAGGCCCCCCTTCTCGGCAGGACTTCCTTCACGAACGCCCGAGAGTTTGACGCCTTTGACGTTGTCGTCATAGTCGGGGATCGAGCCGAGGTAGGCTGAGATCGAGACTCGCCCCGGGTCGACATCGCCGCCGTGACCTCCTTGGCTCCCTTTGCGTACGACCTTGGTGAACTCGGGACGTTGAGGGCGGCGGGCGAGGTCGAGCAGGAGGAGCTCGGCAAAGTCGGCGATGCGCGACATTCCCGCGAAGTTGATGAGATCGGTGTCGTCGCTCGGCCGGTGGTAGTCGCGATGGGTCCCGGTGAATGCGAAGAGAACCGGGATGTCCTTCAAGTAGAACGACTGCTGATCGCTCGGCCCGAGGCCTTCCGCGATCTTCTTGAGCTTGAAGCCGGAGGATTGCGCCAGGGCGTCGACCAGGGCCTCGGCCCCGGGGGTGGTGCCGGTTCCGTAGATGGTCAGCTCGTCCTTATCATTGAGTCGGCCGACCATGTCGAAATTGACCATCATGATCGTGGACGTGAGCGGATAGAGCGGGTGTTCGACATAGTGCCTCGACCCAAGCAATCCCCGTTCTTCTCCCGAGAAGGCCATGAAGACGACGCGGCGGGGCAGGGGATCGGCGCGACGCGCCAGCCGTCGAGCCATTTCCATCACCAGCGCCGTGCCGGAGGCGTTGTCGTCGGCCCCGTTGTGAATGTCTTTCGAGAGGAAGGCGAGCGAGCCCGAGAACAGGCCGCCACGGCCGAGGTGGTCATAGTGCGCGCCGATGACGATCGTTTCTTCGGCGAGCGGCCCCGAACCTTCCAGGACGCCGACCACGTTCTTGGTCACGAGGTCCTTCCGTTCGATCTCGACCTGGGCGTCGACTTTCCATCCCTTCAGTTCGCGCGAACGGGGCTTGAGGTCGGTGTCGATCTCTTTCTCGAGCGTCTCGAGGTTGGGCTGGCCGGTCTCGGCCAGCAGCCGGTTGGCGAACTCGCGGCTGACCATCAGGAAGGGGAGCGTGGAATTGGGTTCGGTGCCCGCGGCGCCGAATGCGAGGAGTTCGTCCTTCTTGCCCTGGAGAGTGTAGGCGTCGTTGACGAGTAAGACCGCCGCGGCGCCATGTTGGAAGGCGTTGGTGGCCTTGTGGCGGAAGGAGGCGAAGCTGGAATCGCGCTTGCCGTCGAACGGGCTGTCGTCCTTGTCCTGCCGGGGTTCGCGGCGGATCAGGAGAACTGCCTTCCCCTTGACGTCGAGGCCGTTGTAGTCGTCGTAATCGAGCTTTCGCGCGGCGTCCTTGGCTGATATCCCATAACCGGCGAAGACCAGCGGCACGTCCTTGAGCGTTCCCCCCGTCCCGATGGCCAGCGGCTGGAAGTCCGTCTTCGGGTCGGCCTTGAGGGCTTTCCCTTCAGGACCGGTCAGGCTGAGGTTGAGCGGGGTTCCCAGGGTGGGTGAACCACTGATGGTGAAGGGCTGGAAATAGCCGTCGGCCCCAGCGGCCGGCTTGAGGCCGATCTGCTTGAACTCGGCCGCGATGTAATCGGCTGCCGCCTCGATTCCTTGCGTTCCGGGTCCGCGCCCTTCCCGGGCGTCATCCGCCAGGTAAGAGACATCGGACTTGAGCCGGATCTCGGCCGGACTCGGACTCCGATCTTCGGCATGCACGGCCTGCCACGAACAAGCCAGGGCCAGGATTGCCGGCGCGAGCGCCGGCCACATGACTCGGTGACGGATGGAAACGTGCATTCCAGAAGGCCCTTCCAGGGTGATGACCGGTGGGCGAGACCAACGTCCTCGGCCAACGCACGCCGAGACTTCGGCGCAAAACAGTTTAAGGATGATTCTCAGCCGTTGACCGCAATGCGTCAAGCGCTTGGCTGGCACACCCGCAGCACGACTTCGTCGTCCCCTTCTTGGTTTCTTTCCGACGGTCCAAAGCGTTGCGGACTCGACCTGGTTCCGATAAGGTGAATTTCTACGGACTGCGACATTTGTCTTGTACTTGCGACGGGGTGTAGTCGAGTGACCGATGATCTGACCGGCCGCTGGGCGGACTTGCTGGTCGACTATTGCTTGCGGGTGGCACCGGGCGAGAAGATCTTGATCGCGTCGGAGTTGGAGGCGCGGCCGTTGGTCGAAGCCTGCTATCGCGCGGTGGTCTTGCGCGGGGCAGATCCGATCGTTCGGCTCGACCTGCCGGGTTTGAGCGAGTTCTATCTCCAGAACGCGACCGAAGCGCAGCTCGCCTCAATCCCTCCGGTGGCCTTGTACGAGGCCCAGACGATCGACGGGCGGATCCGGATCTCGGCCGAGAGCGACACGCGGTCGATGAGTCGGATCGACCCCGCTCGGCAGGCGATCGTCGATAAGGCACGCGACCCGATTCGGCGGGCCGCCAGCCGCAAGCGCTGGGTTTTGACCCAGTATCCGACCTTGGCTTATGCGAACGACGCTGGAATGAGCCTGGCCGATTACGAGGCTTACGTTACGTCGTCGATGTTCCTCGACCGCCCCGACCCGGTGGGGGCCTGGCAAGAGCTGGGGCGTCGCCAGGCGGGCTTGATCGCGTTCATGGCAGGGGTCAAGACGATCCGGATCGAGGCGGAAGGGACCGATTTGACCTTGTCGGTCGCCGGGCGGACCTGGATCAACTCGGACGGCCGACGGAACATGCCCTCCGGCGAGATTTTCACGGGGCCGATCGAAACGAGCGCGACGGGACGACTCCGCTGTGGCTTTCCGGTCTGTCGCGGGGGGCGGGAACTCGTCGGTATCGCGTTGGAATTTGCCGAGGGGCGGGTCGTTTCGGCCCGCGCGGATGAGGGGGAAGACTACCTGCTCTCGATGCTCGACCTCGACGCAGGGTCGCGGCGGTTGGGGGAGCTCGGCCTGGGCCTGAATCCAGGGATCGACCGGTTCACCGGCAGTATCCTCTACGACGAAAAGATCGGCGGGACCGTCCATCTGGCCCTGGGCCAGAGCTACCCCGAGACGGGGGGAATCAACGAGTCGACCCTCCATTGGGATCTGATTGTCGACACGCGCACAGGGGGGCGAGTGACGGCCGATGGGCGGGTCGTGATGGAGAATGGGACCTGGCTCGTGGGCTCGGACGGTTAGTCGAGAGAAATCAAAAAAAGGGGGATTCGGTCGGTCGACGCCGGGGTCGGCCGGAACTCCGAGTCGAATGATGGTCTCATGAGCCAGGAGCAACCGACATGCGAATCGGGATGGCGGCTGTAGTGTTCTTGGGGCTGACGGTCATGGTCTCCGACGTCGGTGCGCAGACGAGCGACGCGGCGCTGCGCGATCGCGTACTCCAACTCGTCGACCGGCTCGGAGCGCCCAAGCTCGAGGCGAGAAAGGCGGCCGAGGAGGCCTTGATCAAGCTCGGGCCGCGGATTCTGCCTCTCCTGCCCGAGGCGGGCAAAGCAAAGAAGGACGAGCGGTCGGAGGGGCTCGAGCGGGTCCGCGCGGCCTTGCTCGAAGCCCAGAACCAGGATCCCGCCAACCTCGGGGCGGCCAAGGTCACGATCAAGGGGACCGGAATCCGCCTGACTGAAGTGATCAAGGCGCTCCAGACGCAGTCGGGCAACGTCCTGACCGACCTCAGGGAACAGGAGGGGGCCGAAGCCACCAACCCGCCCCTCGACCTCGATATTACGGACAAGCCCTTCCTCGAGGCACTCGACATCATTGCCAGGAAGGCGGAGCTCACCCCCAACTTCTATACGGGAGACGGCTCGATTGGGCTGATGGCCGGCATCCCTCCCTCGACTTATCGTGTCCTGTACAGCGGTCCGTTCCGGATCACGCTTCGGCAGATTGGCGCACTCCGCGACTTTCAGGCTGATACGACCACCGCCAACGTGCAGCTCGAGGTGGCTTGGGAACCTCGGCTCCGGCCCATGCTTCTGGCCTTGAAGGCCGACCAACTCGCGATCATTGATGACATGGGGAAGACGGTCGAGCCCCAGGTCATGGCCGAATCCACCGACGTCCCACTCCGGCCCGATAACCCAGTCGCCGAACTGAATATCAACCTCGACGCTCCGGACCGTGCGGCCAAGAAGTTGGCCTCCCTGAAGGTCAAGGCTGATGTCACGATCCCGGCGGGTCTCAAAACCTTCCGATTTCCCAGCCTCGCCGCCGAGAACGTGACCAAGAAGGAGGGGGAGATTGCGGTCACGCTCGAGGGGACCGAGATTGACGAGCAAGTCTGGAAGGTCAACGTCGAGCTGAGCTATCCCAGCGGAGGAGCGGCGTTCGAGAGCTATCGCCAGGGCCTGTTTAACAATCGTCTCTGGCTCCAGAAGGCCGACGGCTCTCGGTTCGAACACAACGGCGGCTTCTCCAACACCGCGGCCGAAGGGGACAAGCTTGGCTTCGAGTACCTCTTCGTCGATGCGCCCGGCAAGCCAGCCGACTACCAACTCGTCTACGAAACCCCAAGCAAGGTGCTGACGATCCCTCTCGAATTCGAGTTCAAGGATGTTCCTTTGCCTTGATCGGCCCGGCAACGATCGGCCCGGGCCTTGTGGGAGGCCCGGGCCGAATCGTTCGGTCCGGCTCAAGCGAGGTCGAAGAGCAGCAGTTCCGCCGGTTGGCCGGCTCGGAGTTCGATGACCTGGGTGTCGCTGAAGGCCGCACCGTCACCTGCTTGAAGCTCCGTGCTTTCCAGATCCACCGTTCCCCGGGCAATTTGTAACCAGGCATGGCGGCCGGGTTCCAGGTCGAAGCGAATGGTGCCACCGGCGTCGAGCCGCACCATCCAGAGCCGGGCATCCTGGTGAATGACGAGTGAACCGTCACGGCCGTCGCTGGAGGCGACGAGTTGCCAGCGTCCTCGCGCTTTATCCAGGTCGAATGCCTTCTGTTCGTAACTCGGTTCGTATCCCTTCCGGTCGGGTCGGAGCCAGATCTGCAACAGATGGAGCGGTTCGTCCCGCGACGGGTTGGCTTCGCTATGGAGGATGCCGGTTCCCGCCGACATTCGCTGCAACTCGCCCGGCCGGATCACCGACCCATTGCCGAGGCTGTCGCGGTGGGCGACTGCGCCCTCGAGAACGTAGGTGAGGATCTCCATGTCGCGATGCCCATGCTCGCCGAATCCTTGCCCAGCCTCGATCCAGTCTTCGTTCAGCACCCGGAGCGAGCGGAAACCCATCTGCTGCGGGTCGATGTAGTCACCGAAAGAGAAGGTGTGATACGTGTCGAGCCACCCATGTTGACGATGGCCTCTCTCTGCTGATTTTCGGATCGCAACCATGAGACTGCCCTCCTCAAACGGATCGATGTCATTGAACGCGTTCTCAGGAACCGCCCGTTAAGAGTTCTTCCAGGCGAGCGGAGAACGGATCGCTCCCTGTCTTAAAACCGCTGTCAAAAGACGGCGTGCTCACGCGCCCCCTGAGAATCACCCAGACGCCTGCCTGCTCGAATCCCTTTTTTTTCAGTGAGACTTCACGAGGTCGTGCTCTCGCGCTGGGGCCGATCGGATCAGCGAGCCCACTGTCAGGCGGCCCGGGCCAATCAGGCCAATGCCGAAGAGAAGAACGGCCAGAACCAAGGGGTATTCCATCCCACCGTTCTGGACGCTGAGGCCTCGACTGCGGACGGCAAACGCAGCCACGGTCATCGTCACCACGAGCAGGGCGGCCGCCGCCCGAGTTCCCACACCGGCCAGCAGCGCCAGTCCGCCGAAGAACTCGGCCGAGCCCGCGAGCACGGCATTGACCATGGGGAAGGGAATCCCGAGCCCATCGAGGAAACCGGAGAAACCCGTGAGCCCCGGCCCACCGAAGACTCCGAAGAGCTTCTGGGCCCCATGACCGACGAACACCACGCCCAATGCTCCCCGAAGCAAGAACCGGCCCAGTTCCGAAGTCCAGACGCCCTGATGGAAAGCCGACATGGAAATCCTCTTTGCAACGATTGTTGTTTGAACAGCCAAATGGGCAAATTTTTGGGAGGAAGACGCGGCGTTGGGCCGGATGTCATTCCTCCCTGGCAACCAAATATACGTTGCAACAACTAACGTGTCAACAGCGAGTTGTCGGAGTCGGTTTTTTCCTGGCGGCGAACGATTCGATCCGCTTGTGCGCTTCGGGAGTTGGGGATGAGGTGATGGTGTTTTGAGATTCGAGTCGGTAGTGGCCCGATGTCTGCACCTTTTCAGGTCCAGTCGGTCGCCGAAATTCGCCGAGTGCCTCGGTCCATCGGGCCTCAATCTTAGTCGCCAAGGGCGATGGTTCTGCTCTTCCTCGGGAAGGTCGGAAGAGCCTGACACGCTGGTTTGAGGCCATGGTGCAAGCGGTGGCGTTTGGGGTCGAGTTGCGGCAACGCACCGAAAGACCTGGGATCAGTTTTCTTCCACGCGAACTCGCCGCTCGAGTTCCTTTTCATAACCCCAGATGAGGCCGTTGAGATAATGTCTTCGCCACGAAGAGATGATAGCCAAGATCCTTCGACGTTTCTTCTTCGCCAGTATTAAGTTCGCCTGAATATGTGAGGTTGGGGCTGCGGTATACCAGTGAGCGTCGAGTACGCCTCGGTCCCAGGCGCTACGGTCATAGCCCAAGAAATCGACCAGGTAGCTCCAGGTCGTGTTTCGACTGTTAGGGTCGGTCGTCGCCATCATCGGAATGCCATCGCTGTCGTGGGAGAATGGATCCATCTCGATGTGGCCGCTCCCGTTTCACCCGGCTCATCGAGATCCCGAAACGTCCCCATCGACAAAATCCAGACGCGACATCGCGTTCAACTGTGGCTTCCTTCTCGTACGTCCCACTGCGGATCATGAGCGCAAAGCGGATTGTATTGAGTGCGATTATTCTGCTGCGTGTACGTTTTGCGTTCAGTTGGTTAACTTGTCGACACTTTTTAGTTCGGGGACCCCAGGCGCTATTGTTTTGAGTCGTCCTTCGAAATGCTGGACGCCGTGGATGATTAACGAGCCCGCCCGGGTTTGTGACACTGGTTGGTCCAAGTTCTCAAAGAAAATGTCGATTACCTTTCTCGAAATCTCCCTCAAGCCCCCTGGGTGGTGCAGCCGCCACGTTCTGGATTTCGGGCTGGCCGAGCTTTTGTCTGACGCCAGGGCCTCAAAAGCGACTTCCGCCTCGATCTCGGCTGTCGCACCACGCAAGAGAACGGAATCGCTCCAAAAGTTGGCCGTCGGTCAGGCCGGAGTTGGCCCCAAGCCGGAAGAGCGATTGCAAGGGCCCCAGAGTTCCACTCGATCGACTGCTCGTCATGGTTTCCCTTCCCCTTTATTCTGCCGCCGCCTTCGCCGCGTATCCCTAACCCTTCCATGCACGATTGTGGGCCGCTCATTACAGATATCTTCGACGACCCCTACCGAAAGTCTCTCAGGCGGTCCACATCTGCGAGGCATCTGAAAAAAGGCTTGGCTCAATGCGAAGGTTTTCGAGGAAGAGGTCCACGAGTTGTTCCCCTCATTTGGTCCGCCGAAATTAGTGATGTCTGCAAGAGGGCCGGCCACTCGGGCATGACTTTGGTGGCTGTTTCCGTGTGATGGATGGGCATTCTTGAAGGTGCAAGATTTTGGAGAAGGATGCGGAGCCTTTGATGACGAGTGCGAAGTCCCGCCTGTCGCTCGCTGGGGCGTGAGGGGTGAGGAGGCGAGCCGACTTCGAAACGAAAGAACCCCTGGTGGGACCAGGGGTTCTTTCTGAACTTTGAGAGGCGCCGCCCGGATTCGAACCGGGGGTGGAGGTTTTGCAGACCTCTGCCTTACCACTTGGCTACGGCGCCTTAGCGTTAACGTGAAGGGGCATATATTAGCGACCCCACGGCGGTTCAGCAAGTCGAGTTTTTGCCAAAGAGCAAAAGTGGAGGTTCATACTCGATTTAATAATTTTGGAGAGAGGGTCTTGCCAAATCCAGGGGGAATCAGATAATAGTGGGGACAAGTTAAACGGACTCACCGCACTTACTGTTGAAGTGAAGTCTCGCCCAAATGCAATTGTTATCGGCCCTCATCACTGCTCTTTCCTTTCTCCTGCCCGTAACGGGTAGAGAGGTCGAGCGGCCGGTCGGTCTTCAAACTTTGAGCGTAGCTTGGGCAGCAACGTCCTATGAGCCGTCCCTGCTGATTCACAGTCCCGCCGATTCTCCTTCACCGTTTCGCTTATTGATTGAGGGTCTTGATGAGACCGCTCTCGGTGAGCAAGAATCGAATGAGGTCGGCAGTTCAACTGCGATCTCTCAGATTGTTTTCGGTGAAGATACCTTTCCCACGCTCTTCCTGAGCACTTCCTCGCCTCAGCTCTTCGTTGCGAGGCAACCTCTCGTCTTCTCCATTCTTCGCTGCTGAGACTTGCTCATCGCGCATTTGTCGCACCGCTTTCTTTTCTGACGGTACGCTGCTGCTCTCAATGTTTTTGTTGAGGATGGCCGGCCTGAAGTAAAGCCCTGGTGTTGCGGCAAGTTTCGGCGTCGCTGTTCGCAAGCGATGATCATGATTCCAAAATCAGTGGCTTCAAGTGGTCTTAACCTCTTGCTGTGCTGATGGTTCATGGGAGTGAGACGCCATTGGACAATCAAACGTCTGTTGATCTCCAGTACTCATGGTGGTCTGCTTACGTTGGTTTGGTCGATGATTCGTCTCCCTATCGGAACCGAAGGTGGTTCGTCATCGAATTGATGGAAATGCGGCTTGTTAACGCTGTGTCGCATGAAGAAATGAAATGGATTTCAAGCGGGATGTCGCGTTTTCAGGTTTTACTGCTCAGCGGCCCGAGGATCCCGGCCCATGGACCGGCTAGTGTCCCCGGGGGGGAAGGCATAAAGCTCACTGTGGGCTGGGATCCCCGGGCCGCTGCTGTAGACTCAGACGCAGGACTAGGGAGTATTCGCTTCGATCGTAGCGGCCCGAGGATCCCGGCCCATGGACCGGCTGATGTCCCCGGGGGGGAAGACATAAAGCTCACTGTGGGCTGGGATCCCCGGGCCGCTGCTGTCGTTACGAGTTGTGTCGGATCGGTTGTTTTATCAGAAGAAGGCGGCCCGAGGATCCCGGCCTATGGACCGGCTAGTGTCCCCGGGGGGGAAGGCATGAAGCTTGCCGTGGGCTGGGATCCCCGGGCCGCTGATTCTGCTGCTGAAGGTGAAGAGACTCGATCAGACAGGGGCGGCCCGAGGATCCCGGCCCATGGACCGGCTGATGTCCCCGGGGGGGAAGACATAAAGCTCACTGTGGGCTGGGATCCCCGGGCCGCTGCTGTCGTTGCGAGTTGTGTCGGATCGGTTGTTTTATCAGAAGAAGGCGGCCCGAGGATCCCGGCCTATGGACCGGCTAGTGTCCCCGGGGGGGAAGGCATGAAGCTTGCCGTGGGCTGGGATCCCCGGGCCGCTGATTCTGCTGCTGAAGGTGAAGAGACTCGATCAGACAGGGGCGGCCCGAGGATCCCGGCCCATGGACCGGCTGATGTCCCCGGGGGGGAAGACATAAAGCTCACTGTGGGCTGGGATCCCCGGGCCGCTGCTGTCGTTGCGAGTTGTGTCGGATCGGTTGTTTTATCAGAAGAAGGCGGCCCGAGGATCCCGGCCTATGGACCGGCTAGTGTCCCCGGGGGGGAAGACATGAAGCTTGCCGTGGGCTGGGATCCCCGGGCCGCTGCTGTAGACTCAGACGCAGGATTAGGGAGTATTTGCTTCGATCGTAGCGGCCCGAGGATCCCGGCCCATGGACCGGCTGATGTCCCCGGGGGGGAAGACATAAAGCTCACTGTGGGCTGGGATCCCCGGGCCGCTGATTCTGCTGAAGGTGAAGAGACTCGATTAGACAGGGGCGGCCCGAGGATCCCGGCCTATGGATCGGTTTCATGTCCCCGGGGGGGAAGACATGAAACTTGCTGTGGGCTGGGATCCTCGGGCCGACCTGATGAGGAGTCGGTTCGCGAACGCCGAAGCGATGGTCTCCAAGGTCTTGCGATTTTACAAGCGGATTGGAATGATACGATAAGTCGATGGATGGGTGTCAAGGTCTTGGCGGTCCGAGGATCCCGGCCTAAGGGTGGGTTTCATGCTCCCGGGGGGGAAGGCATGAGACTTGCCGTAGGCCGGGATCCCCGGGCCGCTCGTTTTGGCGATCGAGAAATCCATCCATCGAAAGGTGGTTCGCGGAACCCGGCCTCTCGGTTTGCTTCACGTCCCCGGGGGGGAAGACGTGAGCTCTCTTGTAGGTCGGGTCCCCGGGCCGCCTTGGCCTAACCCCGAAAAGAGTGGTTCGAACCCCGGTGCGTTGGTCCAGGCCTGGGCTGTCTGGGAACGCTTGATTCGGGCGGTTTCGAACAGCGGATTGTACGCTCAGGTCAGATCGATCAGCCGCGATCGACCCTGTGCCTTGGGCTGAGGTTTTGCAGACCTCCACCTTGCGACTCAGGGCAAAAACGTGGTGTCAGGTGGGATGCCACTGGTCCTCAGCGGCACATCGGGCGAGTTCGTTGACGCCAAAAAGGTTGGGTGTGGAGCACGGCCATAATTCGTATGGGCGAGCGCGAGTGCGAAGCGATGGCAGGGGGCTGAGGGTCGAGCCGACCGTGCTGGTTTCGTTGGATCATGGGGCCGAGATCCACCAGGACTTGTCGGATGCACGAGAGCTGTTGGTTGCGGTTGCCCCGAATTCTTTGATAGGCGGCTCTTGCACACACCTGTGAGGCTGGGGAAAAGTGCCTCTCTTCGTTTCGTGGGACTTTGGAGTGAGCCACGGATCGAAAAGAAAACTACTCGCCGTCGGTCTCGAGTGCTGAGACGAGGCCGCGAAGGCTTTCGTTATGGGGTTCAAGCTTCAGGGCGCGTCGCAAGGTTTTCAAAGCCTCACCACTCTGTCCGAGTTGGATCTGGCATTGCGCCATGCCCGACAGCGCTCCGAAGTGATACGGGTTGTGCTCGAGGACGCGCCGGCAATCCGCCACGCTCTCTTCAAAATGCCCGAGGTGGAAGTGGGCGAGTGCTCGCTGGTTATAGGCTTCGGCGAACTTGGGACTGCGGTCGATCAGTTGGGTAGCCAGGTTGATCGCCTCTTCGGTCCGCTGTCTGGCGATTAGCTTGCTCACCTGTTCGAGAGTCTTGTTATTCTCGTCGGTGTCTGCGCGAAACCAGATTGCCCACAGGGCATCGCTGGCCATCCGCCGCACGGTCAGGTCGTTGTCACGCAGGGCGTGGGCGACCGACGCGTTGCATTGAAAGGTGCCGTAGAGGCCGAGTGCCAGGAGTGCGGCGCGGCGGGATTGAGTGCCGCCCGACTCGATCAGTCGGCAGAGCGACCCCTCGGTGTACCGAGTCGAGACCGACTGGCGGTAGTGCTCGATGTCCTGCTCACGCAGGAAGGTTTCGTAATAGGTGACCAATAACGACCCGGTGTGCGGTTCCAACATGCCGGGGGCTCCTGAGCGGGGGGAGACGGTCGAGACGCCGGCCGGTGCGGTCGTGGGAACCGCAACCAGGGCCATGGCAAGCGCCAGCGCTGGCGCAAACGACGAACCGGCAACCGCCGACGAAAGCGGATGGCTGGCACTCGCCGACCAGTCGAACCTGGGTGAGGTCTCGATGGTCCGGGACTGTCGATGAGCCATGCGCTGATCTCCAATCCTGAAAAGGCGGGAGGGACGATCTCTCTCGGGGTGGAGGCCGTTGGTCACAGGGGGCAGGCCGGCCAGGAGAGAGTATCGGCAACTTTGGCGAGTGTAGCAGGCGCGCTGACGGTGGGCCAGAGCCTGATGTTGCCTCTTTGGCGAGTTGTTGTCAACGTGTCGGCCCGGAGGATTGTCCCACAATCTCACGGGGTGACGATTTGTGAGTTCGGCCCCGGCCCGTCTTGGCAGGGCGTGAGGGTGAGGACGTCGCGAACCGAGAATTGCCGAGTCCGACCGTTCTGGTCGGATTCAGCCAGGGTCAAACCTCGCCTTAAATCCAGATCAATGAGGCGACCCATATGAGAACCGGAGGGAGTGGTGACCTGGACCAACTGCCCGAGATGCTCGCTCCGGTCGCGCCAGGCAGGATTCAGGGCGTCAGGGCCAAGCGACCAGCCTCGATCGTACCAGTCGTCGATCCGACGGATCAGAGCGCGAGCCAGTTCGGATCGATCCACGGTCTCACCCGTGAGAATCCGAAGGGAGGTGGCGGTGTCGTGAAGTTCCGTGGGGAAGTCGGCTCGGGTGATGTTCGCATTGAGCCCGATGCCGATGACAGCGCCATCCCCTCGTTCGACGAGAATTCCGGCGATCTTTTGCCCTGCGATCCGGACGTCGTTGGGCCACTTGATCCGAGCGTCGAGGCCGGTCCACGCGGCGACCACCTCGGCCACTGCCACGGCCCCGAGCGCGGTGAGCCAGCCCGCCTCGGCCAGGTGTTCGGAAGGGAAGAGCAGGACCGACATCAGGAGTGACGAACTCGCCGGCGCCACCCATTGCCTCCCGCGTCTCCCTCGGCCGGCCGTCTGCTCCTCGGCCAAGATCACGAGTCCTTCGTTGGCTGTGGATGCGGCAGCATGGGCGGCCAGGTCGTTGGTACTGACAACCCGGTTCCAGACAGCGATTCTGCGGCCGACCCGTCGTGTCCCAAGCTCGTGCTCGATCTGGTCGGGGCAGAGCCGCGCGGCTGGCCCGCGATAGGCGACGCCGCGGTAGGGGTGGCTCTCGAGCACGAATCCAAATCTCTCCAACTCCGCCAGGTCGGTTCGCAACGCGTCGAGCGTCTTCCCAGCACCGAGCTCGGCGACCGGGACGAAGGCGCCCTGGGCATTGCGAAGGCGTTGGAGTAAGGGAATATTCACGGCGCCAGTCACCCGCGGAAGCTTTATCGATATCGATTGAAAAAAAAGACGCTCAGTGGGTCGATCCGCTCGCGCGTGTTGGGGACGAAGCGGTCATCCCCTCGCGTGGCTTTAACGTGGCGGTGGATCGGTCTCGAAGTCGAGTCCGATGTCGAGGGCCGGTGCCGAGTGGGTCAAGGCCCCCACGCTGATCCGATCGACGCCCGTCCGGGCCAAGTCCCGAACGGTGGCCAGAGTGATGCCGCCGGACGCCTCCAGGAGCACCTGGGGCGCACGGGCGTCCCGCCTCCGGACCGCCTCGGCAAGGGCTTCCGGCCCGAGGTTGTCCACCAGGATGATGTCGGGCCGGCACTCCAGGGCCCGATCGAGTTGCTCGAGGGTATCGACCTCGATCTCGATGGTCGTCCCTGAAGGGGCGTGGGTCCGCGCTGCGGCAATTGCGACGCCGATCGGGTCCCCTTGCTCGGCGAGCCAGGCAAGGTGGTTGTCTTTGATCAAGACCGCGTCGTAGAGCCCGATTCGATGGTTCCGCCCCCTGCCGCAACGGACCGCGTATTTCTCCAAGGCACGCCAGCCCGGCGTCGTCTTGCGGGTATCGAGGATCACAGCCGGTGTGTCTGCAACCTCCGCCACGAACCGGGCCGTCAGGGTGGCGATCCCGCTCAGACGCTGCAGGAAGTTCAAAGCGGTCCGCTCCATGGCGAGCATGGCACGCATCGGCCCGGCGATGGAGGCGATTGCGTCTCCCGGTCCAACCCGATCGCCATCCTGAACGAGTGGCTGGAAGAAGGTGGGCAGTCCGAACCGCTCCGCCGCTAGCTGAAGCACAGGGATCCCCGCGATCACCCCTTCCTTGCGGGCGACGAACTGGGCGGCACCTCGGCCGTGGACTGGGATGATCGCGTCGGCCGTCAAGTCACCAATCCCACCGAGGTCCTCCGAGAAGGCCAACTCCATGAGGGTTTCGGCGTTTAGCCTCGCGGCGGGGTCGAACTCGACGGCAGCCATGGGACGGAAACTCCTTTATGGATAAGGGGCCGGTTGATGCCGGACTTGTTTCTCTTGATCAACCACCACTGCGACTTGTGGTCGGCCCTTTTTTTTGCGGGGTGGGCCGATGGGGAAGCCTTGGTGGACAATGATGATTGATGATGAGTACTGCTTTATTGCTCGGTTTTGGGCTTCCGCCCGCCGCGACCACCACCGGCCTTCGCTTTCGACTTGGCTTTGGCCTTGGCGCTGGTGGCCTGGGCCGAGGCAAGGGGTCGAGCGGGGCCCCCCCCCTGGCTCGACCTGAGCTGGAGGATCCGATCGCGAAGGGCCGCCGCGCGTTCGAACTCGAGGTTCTCGGCTGCGGCGAGCATCTCGGCCTCAAGCTCGTTCAGATATTCCTCGGTGGCGTCGGTCGTTTCATCACGGCCGACCGCCTTGCGGGTCTCGACCTTGGCTTGCATCTCTTCTTCGATGCCGCGTCGGATCGACTTGACGATGGATTCGGGGGTGATGCCGTGCTCGGCGTTATAGGCAAGCTGCAAGGCACGCCGGCGATTGGTCTCGTCCAGGGCTCGCTGCATCGACTGCGTGACCTTGTCGGCATAGAGCACGACCTCGGCATTGACGTGTCGGGCAGCGCGGCCGATCGTCTGGATCAGGGAGGTCTCACTCCGGAGGAAGCCTTCTTTGTCGGCGTCGAGGATACAGACCATCGAGACTTCGGGCAGGTCGAGCCCTTCGCGGAGTAGGTTGACGCCGATCAGGGTGTCGAACGCCCCTTCGCGGAGTTCGCGGAGGATGGTCATCCGTTCGATCGCGTTGAGTTCGGAGTGCAGCCACTTGCAGCGCAGGCCTTGCTCCTTCATGAACCGCGAGAGGTCTTCGGCCATGCGCTTGGTCAGCGTCGTGACCAGGACTCGTTCGCCTCGCGCGGCCCGCGTTTTGACTTCGGCCACAAGCGCGGGGACCTGGCCTCGCGCGGGCTCGATGCGGACGACCGGGTCGATCAGGCCGGTCGGGCGGATCACTTGCTCGACGACCTCGCCCCCTGACATCGCCACTTCATAGTCGCCGGGGGTCGCCGAGACGTAGACGCGCGACCCCAGCTTGAGCTCCCACTCGTCGAACCGGAGCGGCCGGTTGTCCAGGGCGCTGGGGAGGCGAAAGCCGTGCTCCACAAGGGTGCTCTTGCGACTGAAATCCCCCGCGAACATCCCGCGGATCTGGGGGACGCTGACGTGTGACTCGTCGATGAAGAGGAGGCTGTCGGGGGGAAAGAAGTCGAGGAGGGTGTTTGGGGTCTCGCCCGCTTTCTTGCCGGCGAGCGGCCGGCTGTAGTTCTCGATGCCCGAGCAGTAGCCAACCTCCAGGAGCATCTCGACATCGTACCGGGTTCGCGCTTCGAGGCGTTGCGCCTCGAGAAGCTTGCCCTGATCGCGGAGCATCTTGAGCCGCTCTTTGAGCTCCTCCTGGATCCGCTCGACGGCCCCCTGGATCCGGTCTTCCGGCAAGACGAAGTGCTTGGCCGGATAGATGTACATGTCGTCTTTTTTCTCGATGACCGAGCCGGTGAGTGGGTCGATCACGGAGAGAGTTTCGATCTCGTCGCCGAAGAGTTCGATCCGGAAGGCGATCTCCTCGTAGGCCGGCCAGATCTCGACGACGTCGCCCCGGACCCGGAACTTACCGCGTTCGAAGCTGATGTCGTTGCGGTCGTACTGGATATCGACCAGGCGGAGAAGCATCTCATCGCGGTCGATGTTCTCGCCCACCTTGAGGCGGACCATCATCTTGCGGTAATCCTCGGGGGAACCGAGGCCGTAGATGCATGAGACGCTGGCGATGACGATCACGTCGTTGCGGCTGACCAGGGCGCTGGTGGCCGCCAGGCGAAGCCGTTCGATCTCGTCGTTGATCGAGGCATCCTTCTCGATGTAGATGTCGCGCTGGGGGATGTAGGCTTCGGGTTGATAGTAGTCGTAGTAGCTGACGAAATAGCGGACGGCGTTGTGGGGGAAGAACGCTTTGAACTCACCGTAGAGTTGGCCCGCGAGCGTCTTGTTGTGCGACATCACGAGGGCCGGGCGATTCATCTGGGCGATCACGTTCGCCATCGTGAATGTCTTGCCCGAGCCGGTCACGCCGAGGAGCGTCTGGTGCTTGTGCCCGTCACGCAGCCCTTGCGTCAGTTCGGCGATCGCCTTGGGCTGGTCACCGGCCGGTTGATAGGGGGACACCAACTGGAAATCTGGCATGGGAATCCGTTCAACGAGCGTTATGGGCCATGGGAGGAGCCGACGAGAGCGAGAGGTCGGCGTCCTGGTCGTTTATGGGATCAATCCGGAGGTGAGGGCGAAGTGCCTTGATGGTGGCCGGCCCCAACCCACGGACCCGGGCCTCGAGGTCGTCGATCGACCGGAACGGTGCCTGTGCTCGCGCAGCGACGATCCGACCGACGAGGGACGGACCGAGCCTCGGCAGAGCCATCAGGACTTGAGCGGGAGCTGTGTTCGGATCGACGATTAAAGGGGGCAACGCAGCCGGGGCATCCTCTCCCCGCGGCGCCTTGACGAGCAGGCTGATCGCACCAACCACCGTTGATACGAGGAGCAGGCCGCGAACCGGGGCGGTCCATCCCCAGAGTGGCCTTGATGGTGCCGAGGGCATGCCGGTTCTCCTGATCCCCCGGCGCACGGCACGAGGCAGACGTTCCCGAATCTACGGATTATAGACCGGCCGGCAGCCCCGCTCAAGGGGCCGAGCCTCGGGACACTCTGGCGAGCTGCCCACGTTCGGACTCAACGGGGATTCCTCAATTCGATTTGCCTCAGGGCCTCGCGGGCGGCCATGACGTCGAGCCCGTGGCCTTGGCCGGCTCGCACGAGATCGCGCAACGCGGGGATGCTCTTACGGGTCCCGATCGCTTGCAAGATTTTGCAGACATCCATTCGGGCGAAGCCATCGTGGTGAGTCAGGCCGCGCAGGACGGCCTCCTCGGCCGCTGGCCCGATCGCTTTGAGTGCTTCGGCGGCTTTACCACGGTCATTGGAAGTCATTAAGTAGTCGATCAGTGCCTCAGCCGCCTTCGGATCGCGCATGTCCCTGAGTGCGTCGAGGATCGCCCAGCGGACATTGAACGCCGGATCCTTGAGGCTTTTGAGCAACGCCGGGGTATTCTCGGACCCACCCCAGACCGCCAGCGCTTTGGCGGCGTCGGCCCGGCAGAAGCCATCAGGATCTGAGAGCATGGGTTCAACCGCCTTGGCGACCTCATCGCGCCGGTCGTTCGGCGGCGCGTTCTTGAGTCGCGCCAATGCCTGCTTTCGGAGATGGAGCGTGGGCGACTTCAAGTCGGAAAGGGCCTGGTCGGTGAAGTCTTCCAGGATGACCTGCGGTTGAGCCGGTGCAATAGCAGGGGGCGCCAGAGCGAAGGGGGGCACCGGGGGCACCGGAGGCATGGGCATTGGCTGAGGGAAAACCTGAGCGTGCCCCCCCTCATTCCATGGAAAGGGAGGCCGATCGAACACGGGTGGCCCGGGCGGTCCGACATTCTCAGGGGCAACCGCGATCTTCGGTTTGGGCCCGCCCCAGAGGAACTTGAAGACGTCATGGTCGATGGCATTGGCCCCGGAGGTCAGCATTCCCCCGGCAAAGGATACGAAGAACGCTTGCTTTGTATGCTCCCAACGAGAAAAGCCGTAATAGACAATATAGAAAGGCATGAAGAGGCAGCAGAGGCCGTAGCTTGGCCCCTCGCGGAAGGCGACGACCAGGCAGGCGAAGCACCCGGAGAACGACAAGGTGTAGGAGGCAAACGCGAGGACGATCCAGGCCGGATTCAGGTCGGCCGCACTCCGCAGCCAGAACTGGCGGGTGAAGGCGAAGCCAAAGAACGCTCCCAAGAGGAACACCCAGTACGGGAAGTTCGTGTATTGGCCGAGTCCCGAGCTCGTACTCTTGCTCCGACGTCGCACTGAGGGCTTCGGCCGTTGTGGAAGGAGCTCATCGAGATCGGGTTCGAGGCGTGGAGACTGCGTTTGCCAGGGTTCGTCTTCTGTATCGTAGGGATCGCCGTCGCGTGCGAATGTCCGGGCCGAAGCTTTTGCCCCGGACGAGCGTGGACGCCGGGGAGCCGGCTCGTCTTCAGGTTCTCGCGCCGGTGCCAACCCTGCTGCCGGTCGACTGCCCGGGATGGCAAACACGTGGCCGCACTGCTTGCACTTGCAGCGTCTGCCGGCCCACTCGTTTCCCACCTCGAAGTCTTTGCCGCATTGGTCGCACTGGAATGCGATGGACATCAGACTTTGTCCTGGTATTTTGCAAACTGGTCCGCGGCAGCGTTAAAATAGGTAGACGAGGCTCGAGTTTTGCCCAAATTGCTCTGGCGCAGTTGGACTGCGGAGCATCGGCTTATGCCTGGAATTATCGAATTTCCCAAGCTGGTCGAAGCCGCCCTGACCCAGCACGGCGACCTCTTCGCCAATGAGTGCCAACGTCGCCACTTCGCCGAGTACCTCACCGGCCTGTTCGTCGCCGACCGGAAAACCGTCCTCGGCATTCATGACGAGTTCGCCCAGACCACCGACCAATCCTGCCTCAATCGCTTCCTCACCGCCGCCCAGTGGGACCCCGAGACGCTCAACGATCGAAGGCTCGAGCAACTCCAGAAGGAGCCCTCCACTCGCTACAGCGTTCAGGGCGTCATCCCGATCGACAATACTCTCGTCGATCGGGACGGGATGCTGATTCCCGACGCCAACTGGTTCTGGGACCACACCGAAGAGCGGAACAAGATCGCCCAGGACTATCTCTTCGTCAACTACGTCTGCACCAGCGGCAAGCACTACCCCCTGGAGTTCCGGCTCTTCCGCAAGCAAGAGGTCTGCGAAGCCTTGGACGAGCCGTTCCGCAACCATACCGCCTTGTGCTGCGAGCTGATCGATTGGGTCTGCGAGCGGGGAATCCCCGGCGACTTCGCCATGGACTGCTACTTCACCAACGCCGAGGTCCTCAACCACATTGATGGGAAGCAGGATCGGTTGGGACGGCCCCACGGTTACGTGGGCGATCTCAAGACCAACCGCAAGTTGGAGTGGAAGGGGGGGATCCTCAAGGCCAACGAGTTGGCGGCGTCGATCCCGGTGGAGGACCGCAAAGCGATGAGGATCGGCGACCGTCGCCAGTGGTACTTCACGGTGACGGTCCGAATCCCCGGGGTGAACCACAAGGTGCGGATTGTCATCCTCTGGCACTACCGCAACGACGGGACGTGCTGCAAGATCCTGGTGACGAATCGGATTACCTGGGAGGTGAGTCGGATCGTGCGGGTGTACCGCCATCGCTGGACAGGCACGGAGACGTTCCATCGGGACGGCAAGCAACAACTCGGGTTGGGTGACTGTCAGTTGCGTGATGTCCAGGGCCAGACCCGGCATATGTACCTGGTCATGCTGGCGTACAGTCTGCTCATGAGCGAGTTGAAGCAGGGTCGTGCGAAGGAGTGGGCACTCCATCGGCTGATGACCATCGGCGAGGCCTGTCGGGCGATGACGAGGGAAGCCCTGCGGACGACGCTCTCGTGGGCGATCGAGCAAGTCACGCAATTTGAGCAACCCTATGAACATGTCGTGGCTCAGCTGGGGTTATCCTGACTTTGCAAAACACCAGTTTGTCCTTTGGGTCGGGACCACACGGAAGAGGAATCGCCGACGAGTGAAATCGGGAGGGAATCGGCAACAACTCAGCAAAAATCATAATCAGGAGCGCCGCGGATAAGAAGTCGCTCACGATGTGATTTCTCGAATCGAGGTTATCTTGTCTGATTTCGGGACGGGGGCGTTTCAGGGAAGAGGGGCCAAGGGATACTGGCGTGGGGCTTGGCATGGCGGAGGGCATCGCGTTATAGTCAAAAGATGAAGGCGGTGCGGGTCTGCACACTCCAGCAAGGAGATGGCCCGGCACGGGTGGACACGGATGGGGTGAGACCGATGCCGACAACCTTCCGATGGCGGGCGGTCGTGGCGCTGACAACGCTCGCGTTCGGGGCGTTTGGGACCATAACGACGTTTGGCCAAGGCGAGGCCGAATCGTTGTCGGCGAGCTTTCGCAAGGCAGCCCAACGCGTTTTGCCCGCCGTGGTGACGGTTCGCCCGTTGGATCGCCCTAATCCGTTCGAGGGCGGCCTCCCCAATGGGCGAGGCGGGCCTTTCCCGCCTGGCATGATGCCCCCCGAAGGGCCGCCCCGAGAGGGGACTGGCAGCGGGTCGGGCGTTGTCATCGACGCCGACAAGGGCTACGTTCTGACCAACGACCATGTTGTGCAAGGGAGCTCACGGGTTGTTGTGATCCTCGAAGACGGCCGGGAGCGGCCGGTCTCCCAGGTCCGTCGCGATCCCAAGAGCGACTTGGCGCTGTTGATTATTGATGGCAAGGGGCTGTCGCCGGTCGATTGGGGCGATTCCGAAACGCTCGACACCGGCGACTGGGTCCTGGCGGTCGGCCAGCCCTTCGGTCTCTCCGGCACGGTCACGGCCGGCATCGTCAGCGGCAAGGGACGCGGGATCGGCGTGGCGATGTATGAGGATCTGATCCAGACGGATGCCGCGATCAATCCGGGGAATTCCGGCGGCCCGTTGATCAACCTGAAAGGGGAGGTCGTCGGGATCAACACGGCGATCAAGACAAATGGCGGGGGCTATGAGGGGGTCGGCTTTGCGATCCCAGCCTCGCGAGCGCGTCGGGTGGCTGCCGACCTGGCTGAGCATGGCCGGGTCCGTCGTGCTTACCTTGGGATCCAGATCGGTCCCATCGATCAGGCCCGAAGCGAGCAGCTTGACCAGTTTCGCGCGGTGGCGATCAACGGCGTTTCGCCGGACAGCCCGGCCGCCGAGGCTGGCCTGATCCGGGGGGATGCCATCCTCAATCTCGAGGGTAAGCCGATCGCCGGTCCCGGAGCACTCCAGGCAGCGATCGAGTTCGCGCCCGTCGACCAGCCGCTGACCTTGACGATCGATCGCGACGGCGAGCGGAAAGAGATCAAAATCACCCCCAAACCTCAGCCCGAGTCGTTCGGCCTGCCCCAGACGCCCGACCGTCCTGAGCCGTTCGTTCGGCCTGAGCAGCCTGGCCGGCCCGGTACGGAGCCCCCCTTGGAATTCGGCCCGGGAGCCCGTCGGTTCCGCGGCCGTCCTCCGGTCCCGCGACCCGCCAACCCCAATCCTCCGGCGGAACCGGCGCCTGGGGAACAACCTGACGAGCCGAAGGAGACCGGCTTTCGGACCAACGCCGTCCGTTTTGCCGCGCTCGGCCTGCAAATCAGTGAGCCCTTTCCCACACTGGCCCGTCGCTACCGGTTGGATCGCCCCCAACACGGCCTGGTCATTGTCGACGTCGAGAAGGACGGCCCGGCTGACCGTGGTGGCTTGGAGGCGGGGATGCTCATCACCCGGCTGGCCGATCATGACGTCGACAGCCTCAGCGACTTCCGCGAAGCCCTCGCCAAAGGCCGGCCCGGTGAGGACCTGGTCGTCCGCATCTTGAAGGGAACGAAGGCCGAGATCCGCCTGATTCCGCAGCACCCTGATCCTGAACCGAGAACGAAGGAATCGGAATCGCTTGGACGCGAACCCGAGTCTGCAACCTACTGATTGACCGACTGACAACGCGACCAGACGCGGGGCAAACCACCTCCTCTGACAGCCCCCGTCCACGGATCGGACCATAGACCTCAAGAATGAGTGACGAAGGAGGGGGTTTCATGAAACGTCGTATCCTTGTGGTGGACGACACGCCACTCATACGCGAGCATCTGCGAGTCATTCTCGAGATGGACGGCTTCGAGGTCGAGACGGCCAGCGACGGTCGGACCGCCTTGGCTTGCGTCCGAGAACGCGTCTTCCATCTCGTCATCACCGACCTGCGCATGCCCGACATGAGCGGCATCGAGTTGCTGACGGCGGTGCGGGCCGAGAAGCTGCCGTTCGGCGTCATCGTCCTCACCGGCCACGGCGACACCCAGGTTGCGCTCGATGTGATGAAGGCGGGCGCCGACGACTTTGTCACCAAGCCGTACGAGCCCGACCACTTGCGGTTCCTCGTCCAGCGCATCCTCGAGCGCCGGCGGCTGATCGACGAGCTTCAGCAGCTCCGCATGCAGATGCGCGAGGACTACAGCTTCCACAACATGGTCTCCAAGAGCCCGAAGATGCGGAAAGTCTTCGACCTGATCAAGCAGGTCGGTCCGCTCGGCTCGACGGTCCTGGTCTACGGCGAGACGGGGACCGGCAAGGAGCTCGTCGCCCAGGCGATCCATGCCGCCGACACCCGTCGCCAGGGGCCGTTCGTCGCCCTGAACTGCGCGGTCTTGCACGACTCGCTCCTGGAAAGCGAACTGTTCGGCCACGAGCGTGGCTCGTTCACCGGCGCGGACAAACGCAAGAAGGGGCGGTTCGAATACGCCGACAACGGCACCCTCTTCCTCGACGAAGTGGGCGATGTCTCTCCGGCGATGCAGGCCAAGCTGCTCCGCGTGCTCCAGTCCGGCACGTTCGAACGAGTCGGCGGGACCGAGACCCTGAAGGTGGACGTCCGGATCGTCGCCGCGAGCAACAAGCGACTCGAGGAGGAAGTCAAGGCGGGCCGGTTCCGCTCCGACCTCTTCTACCGCTTGAACGTGATCCGGGTCGACCTGCCCGCCCTCCGTGAGCGTCCTGAGGACATCCCCCTTCTGGCGATGTACTTCCTCGAGAAGTTCAAGCCGATGAGCACCCCGCCGGTCACCGAGATCGACTCGGAGGCCATGCAAGCGCTCATCGATCACACCTGGCCGGGGCATGTCCGCGAACTCGAGAACGCCATCAAGGCGGCCGTGGCGATGGCCGACGGCTCGGTGATCCATCGCGACGCACTTCCGCCCGCCGTCGCCCCCCGAGCCCGCAAGCCGATCAACACGAGCCCGCTCATCGATATCGAACGTCCTCTCCCTGACCTCACCAACGACTTGATCGGCCGCGTCGAACGCGACTACTTCGTGCGGCTCCTGGCCCAGTACCGTGGCAACGTCGCCCGCTGTGCCAAGCACAGCGGTCTCTCGCGGCGCAGCGTTACCCAGAAGCTGCAAAAGTATGAACTCGACCGCACTCGATTCAAAGATGCGGCGTTCGTCGAGCCTGTCGAGGGGTGACAGGGGGGCATCCCGTTTTCGTTTGCCCCCAAGGCGAGTCGGGAGTGTCGGCTCCCTGTCTGCAAACGGCCATCGAAAGACAAAGAGCTTATGCTCTCAGCTCGCCTTTCTGGCGAGCGAGAGCTTTCAGGCAGACGTGTCTTGCTGCTTGGGAAGACAATTGGGCTTGGGAAAACCTGCGTGGACAACCTCTCGATGACACGCGTATACTATCGAGTCACTTGAACAGTTGGCTGCGGTCGCAGGAACTCTTGTTGACTTGAGGACCCACCACGGATGGCCACGACGGACATCGTGATCCGCGGCGCTCGCGAACACAACCTCCGCGACGTCTCGCTCAACCTTCCTCGCGGTTCCTTGATCTGCTTCACGGGAGTCTCGGGCTCGGGCAAAAGCTCGCTCGCTTTTGATACGCTTTATGCCGAGGGGCAAAGACGTTACGTCGAAAGCCTCTCGAGTTACGCCCGCCAGTTCCTTGGCCAGATGCCCAAGCCCGAGGTCGATCGGATCGAGGGACTCAGCCCGTCGATCTCAATCCAGCAGAAGACGGGGGGACGGAATCCCCGAAGCACCGTCGGCACGATCACGGAGATCAATGACTATCTCCGGGTCTTGTTTGCGCGGGTGGGGCAGGGGCATTGCCCCAAATGTGATCGGCCGGTCGCGGCGCAGACGCGCGAACAAATTATTGCCCGCGTGCTCGACCTGCCCGACGGGACCGCGTACAGCGTCTTGGCTCCGGTCATTCGGGGGCAGAAGGGGGAGTACAAAGACCTCTTCGGCGAACTCGCGCGGGCCGGTTATATGCGGGCTCGGGTCAACGGGCAGGTGTTCTCGCTTTCCGATAACCTCTCGCTCGATCGCCAGACGAAACACCATATCGAGGTCGTGATCGATCGGCTCAAGGCCGGGTCGGCGGTTCGGCCCCGACTTGCCGAAGCGATCGAGTCGGCGCTGAAGCTCGGTGACGGGACCGTCATCATCACCCGTGACGGGCAAGCGGATTTGCTGCTCTCGTCGCACTACGCCTGCGCCTCGTGTGGTTTGAGCTTCGACCCTCCCAGCCCGCAGCTTTTCAGCTTTAACAGCCCGCAAGGGATGTGCACGTCCTGCGACGGGCTTGGGATTCGCCACGACTTTGATCCCGCTCTACTCGTGCCCGATCCTTCGCTGTCGGTCTGGAAAGGGGCGATCGAGCCGCTCGGCCCGATCAGCGGTGTGGGGAAGTGGCGGAAGCACCTGTTCGAGGGGGTTGCCGCCAACGTGGAGGCGGACGAGGACGGGCCGCCCAAGGGGACGATGCTCAAGGGCCCCTGGGGCGAACTCGACCCGCGCTGGCAGCACGCCTGGCTCTACGGTCTGGGTGACCGGATCATCGTCCACCGCTGGAAGAGCCGGAAGAAGAACTGGTCGCACACCGGGACCTGGGACGGGGTCGCCACCGACCTGATGGCCAAGTATCGGAGTGCCAACGGCGGCCCGGCCCGCTCCAAGCTCGAACCGTACATGCGGAGCATGACCTGTCCCGAATGCCAAGGGACGCGGCTCAACCCGCGAGCCCGCGCTGTGCGCGTCGGCGGGACGACCCTGGTCGAGCTCGGCTCGATGCCGATCGGCCAAGCTGCCCAGTTTTTCGACGCTCTGGCCGGGGAAGAGAATGGGACGGCCGTCGTGCCGCTCGACCCCCTTTCGCGGACGATCGCCGATGAGTTGCTCAAGGAGATTCGCGGGCGGCTCGGGTTCCTGACCAACGTCGGCCTGCACTACCTGGCCCTCGACCGCGCGGCCCCCACGCTCTCCGGCGGTGAGGCGCAGCGGATCCGGCTGGCCAGCCAGGTGGGCGCGGGCCTTGTCGGCGTGCTCTACATTCTGGATGAACCGTCGATCGGCCTCCATCCGCGCGACAACGACCGGCTGATCGCTACGCTCCAGCGACTCCGCGACGTGGGGAACACGGTCATCGTCGTCGAGCACGATGAAGATACGATGCGCGCGGCCGACCACCTGGTGGACTTCGGCCCCGGGCCTGGCGTCAAAGGAGGAGAGGTCGTCGCCGAAGGGTCGATCGCCAAACTCGCTGCGGCTTCCGCGAGTCTGACCGGGCAGTATCTCTCGGGCCGCCGGGCGATCGAGGTTCCCAAGACGCGGAGAGTGCCTGACGGTCGCACGTTGAAGGTGGTGGGGGCCCGCCAGCACAACCTCCGGGGGATCGACGTCGAGATTCCGCTGGGCCTGTTCGTCTGCGTGACGGGTGTGAGCGGCTCGGGCAAGAGTTCGCTGATTGGAGATATCCTCCGCGATACTCTGGCCCGCGACCTCAACGGGGCGATCACCGAGCCGGGGGCCCATGACCGGATCGAGGGGGTTGAGCATCTCGACAAGATCATTGATATCGATCAGTCTCCGATCGGTCGCACGCCCCGCTCGAACCCGGCGACTTATATCAAGCTGTTCGACCTGATTCGCGACCTCTACACCCGGCTGCCCGACGCCAAGGCCCGCGGTTACAAGGCGGGCCGCTTCAGCTTCAACGTTGAAGGGGGACGGTGTGAGGCCTGCCAGGGGAACGGGTCGAATCGCCTCGAAATGGACTTCCTCGCCGACGTTTGGGTGACCTGCCCGGTTTGCGAGGGCAAGAGGTTTAATCGCGAGACTCTCCACGCTCGGTTCAAGGGGAAGAGTATCAGCGACGTCCTCGAAATGGACGTGCAGGAAGCGCTCGAGCATTTCGCCAATGTCCCGAAGATCTCCGGTATGCTTCAGACCCTGCATGACGTGGGGCTCGACTATCTGAAGCTGGGGCAGGCTTCGCCGACCCTCTCCGGTGGCGAAGCGCAGCGGATCAAACTTGCTCGCGAGTTGGTCAAACGCGGGACAGGGCGGACGCTCTATATCCTCGACGAACCGACCACCGGCCTGCACTTCGAGGATGTTCGCAAGCTGCTCGAAGTCCTCCACGGCTTCACCGCGCTGGGCAACACGGTCGTTGTGATCGAGCACAACCTCGACGTGATCAAGACGGCCGACTGGCTGATCGACATGGGCCCTGAGGGGGGAGCCGGCGGTGGCCAGGTTGTCGCCGAAGGAGCTCCCGAACAGGTGGCCGCCGTGGCCGGCAGCCACACGGGAGCGGCCCTCGCGAAGATTTTCAACCCGCCGAAGCCATCGGCCTTGAGAAAGACAGGGCCTGCGAAACGAGGGAAGCGGAAGTCGTCGGAGGATGGGCTGGCCTCGATTTCGGTCCGAGGTGCCCGGCAGCACAACCTCAAGGGGATCGACGTCGATCTGCCTCGGCACAAGATGTCGGTCTGCAGCGGTCCGAGCGGGTCGGGTAAGAGCTCGTTCGCAATCGACACGCTCTACGCCGAAGGGCAGCGACGCTACGTTGAGAGCCTTTCGAGTTACGCCCGCCAGTTCCTCGCACCGTTGCAGAAGCCCAAGGTCGAGGGGATCAGCGGGCTCTCGCCGGCCGTGAGCATCGAGCAGAAGACGACGAGCAAGAGCCCGCGCTCGACGGTCGGCACGGTCACCGAGATCCACGACTATCTCCGGATCCTGCTGGCCCGGCTGGGGCAGCCCTATTGCCCGAGCTGTGGGCTGGCGATCGGCACGCAGACGGCCGACGAGATCGTTGAGAAAATCTTGCACCTCCCCGAGGGGACGAAGATTTTCGTGATGGCTCCGGTCGAGCGCCGTGATGGCGAGCAGTACGATGCGCTCTGGGACGAGCTACGGGCGACCGGTTTCGCGCGGGTTCGTGTCGACGGCCGATCGGTGAGCCTCGACACCCCTCCGAAATTGAGCCATCGCCGAAAGCATCGCATCGAGGTCGTCATTGACCGGGCCGTCGTTCGTCGCTCAACCCGGTCTCGCCTGGCCGACTCGGTCGAATCGGCGCTTGACCTGGGCAAGGGGGTTGCCCTGGTCGCGCGGGTGGGTGAAGAGGCGAACGAGCAGAACTGGCCGGTCGACCGCTACAGCCAGCATCGCTCGTGCGACGGTTGTGGCCGTAGCTTCGAAGAGCTCTCGCCGCATCATTTCTCGTTCAATAGCTCGCTCGGCTGGTGCCCCGTCTGCGAAGGGCTCGGCATCCAGCATGGTGCGAACCCGGCGGTCCTGATTCCCGACGGGCGCCGTAGTTTGCGCCAGGGGGCGGTCGCAGTCTGGCCCGATTTCGGGGTCAACCCGCTCTTCGGCCGGATGATCGCGGCGCTGACGGAGACGCTGGGCATTGACCTCGACGTCCCGTTCGACGATCTCGAAGGCCGGCATCGGCGCACGATCCTCCACGGGGCCGGGGATGCCTGGTTCAAGGTTCCGGAAGGGGCCGGCCAGCCTGAATTTTCGTTCCAGTACAAGGGCCTCTTCCCGGCGATCGAGGAGGCGGGGCGCGTCTCGTTCGTCTATCGGTTCAAGCTGCAAGGGATGGTCGACGACGTGCCCTGCGCATCGTGCATGGGGGCGCGACTGCGCGACGACGCGGCGGCGGTCCGGTTCCATGACTTTACGCTCGACCAGATCGGTCAGTGGCCGCTCGGCCGCGCGTACACCTTCTTCAAGAACTTGAAGCTGAGCGCGGACGAGAAACATATCGCGGGCGACCTGATCCGGGAGATTCGTGACCGCCTGAAATTCCTCGTCGACGTGGGGCTCGACTACCTGAGTCTGGGACGAGGGACTCCAACGCTCTCGGGGGGGGAGAGCCAGCGGATCCGGCTCGCCAGCCAGATCGGCAGCGGGCTGACTGGCGTCCTCTACGTGCTCGATGAACCGACCATCGGCCTTCACCCACGCGACAACGCCCGGCTGCTCAAGGCGTTGCGGCATCTCCGCGACCTGGGCAATACCTTGGTCCTGGTCGAGCACGACCGGGAAGTTATCGAGGCGGCTGACTACCTCGTCGACTTCGGGCCCGGTTCGGGCTCCGGCGGTGGCGAGGTCACCGGCGCGGGGACTCCGGCGAAGGTCAAGACGATCAAGAAGTCGTTGACCGGCCAGTACCTGAGCGGCAAGACGGCGATTCCGGTCCCGACGAACCGTCGCCCGGCCGACGGTCCCTCGCTCTGGGTCCGAGGGGCCCGTCACCACAACCTCAAGAATCTTGACGTGAGGTTCCCACTCGGGATCGTGACCGTTGTGACCGGGGTCAGCGGCTCGGGGAAGAGCTCGCTCGTTGAGGACATCCTCTGGAAGGCTGCGGCCAAGACACTGCACCGAGCCCAGGTGACCCCCGGAGCACACGACGCGATCGAGGGTTTGACCCTGGTCGACAAGGTGATCAGCGTCGACCAGACGCCCCTCGGGAGCACCCCGACCTCCACCCCTGGCACGTATTCCGGGACCTTCGACCTGATTCGTGAGCTGTACGCTAAGCTCCCCGAGTCGAAAGTCCGTGGCTTCACGTCACGTCGGTTCAGCTTCAACCAGGCGGGGGGGCGCTGCGAAGCTTGCGAAGGGGCCGGGCAGAGGCGGATCGAGATGCACTTCCTGCCCGACGTCTGGGTGACCTGCGAAGCGTGCGGTGGTGCGCGCTATACGCCCGAGACGCTTGCGGTCAAATTCCGTGGGAAGACGATCGCCGACGTGCTCGAGATGAACGTGGACGCGGCCCTCGAGCTGTTCGACAGCGTGCCGAAGATCAAGCGAATCTTGCAGACCTTGCACGATGTCGGCCTTGGTTACATTCCGCTTGGCCAGTCCGCACCGACGCTTTCGGGGGGCGAAGCGCAACGGGTGAAGCTTGCCGCCGAGCTGGCCCGGCCGGATACGGGAAAGACCCTTTACATCCTTGATGAGCCAACGACCGGCCTTCACCTGGACGACGTCCGTAAGCTTCTTGCCGTTGTTCATCGGTTGGCCGACCTGGGCAACACGGTCGTGATCATCGAACACAACCTCGAGGTGATCAAGACCGCCGACTGGTTGATCGACATCGGTCCCGAAGCGGGAGGCGAGGGGGGCGAAGTCGTGGCCGCCGGCCCTCCCGAAACGATTGCCGAGACGAAGGGATGCCTCACAGGCCTGATTCTCAAGGACCTGTTGGCCGCCGGCCCTTACGCCGAGCGCCCGAAGTACGACCGCAAAGCTGAGGCCCGCAAGGCGCTGGCTGAGACCAAGGCCAAGGCGGCCTCATTGGTCGAGCTCAACACTGCGGTCAAACCTCCCTGGGAACTCGACGGCCGGCGCTGGCATACGCTCGACCGCGTCGGGCGCAGTGGGCGCCCCGCGCGCTGGGATGGTCGAATCCTCGAACGGGTCGTCGACCGAATCCAGGAACTGGGCACGTTCCTCCCCACCGATTGGTCCCAGCGTACGGCCGTCCGAATTCTGGCCGATAAGGGGATCACTTTACCCTTCTTCCATGCTCTGACCAGTAGCGAGTGGATCGTCACGCTTCGCTTCAACGTCAGGCGCAACACCTTCAAGCCTACGACCTTGGCTCGTGACCTCGGGTTGCTGCCGTTCCACGAAGGAGCGACGCCCGTCCACAGCCAGGCCGATCGGCTGATCGTGACCAATCAAGGGACCGCGCAGGAAATCGTCCTGACTTGCCACTCCGCCTCCGACCTGGAGACCCCGGCGTTCGACGCATTCCTGGTGAAGGCGGTTGAGTCGTACGGGCGGATCGGTGAATCCGGTGGCCTGGTCTTGGCCAGCGAACTGTCCTGATCGTCGTCCGAACCATCGGTTTCGCCGTTGGCCGGGCGATGTTGATCGCGGAACCGGCCACGCCACGCGACGTTGCGCGGGGGACAAGCCTGCTCGGAGCACGAGTTCACCGGGTCTCCGAACGCCGGAACCGCGACCATTCGCAGGGTATGGACATCCCCAAGCACTCGCTGGGCTGCTTGTGATTCAATGCAATGGGCGTGTCGGGATGCCGAAGACCAGAGTCCCACTGATCAATCTCGGCGAACGCCCGCAATCGTCCGTGCTCGACTCAAAACGAGAGATGATGTCGGCAAGCCCGAGTCGTCGAGACAGGATGCAACCGAAGGAACGTTTGCTTGCCGGCGGTTGCGGTTGATCGCAACCGCCGGCAAGGAGGACGCTAATTATTTACTTAATTAGGGGGAAGGCTTATTTAGGGAATCCGGTGCTATAGTGGCTTAAATTAGGATAATAGCGATATTTAGGTAGTTTTAGCGATGAACGGCTTATTGGTTGCTAAGTAAATGTATTAGAAATACGACCGGCTTCGACTCTGGCGTGACGACAGCCAAAATGGCGTCGGCCTTATTTTTTTAAATTACTTAGCGGTCCTGCTTAATAAAACCGCAAACGTGTTGCGGTTGGCTGTTTTTACGATGATGGCCCGAGTCGATTTGGTTTCTTTTTGTTCTCGCTTCGGGCCTCTCCTAACTACAAGGCACGGTTTCCATCCGTCTTTGAACCACGGACGTGCAAAAATTCTGAAAAAACTCAAAAAGGGGGGCCGGTTGCGAGTCGATCGGGTGGGATTTGGTGTTGTTCCTCTAAGGTGGAGTCAACGATCTGTACTCGCTTTGGTGGTGATTGGTTCGCTTTAACAATTTGGTGTGATTGAGGTTATGTTGAGGTGGGTGCGGTGGCAGGAGGGATTGGGGGCGAATCGTGCCGGGTCGATCGCGGTAGCCAGGATTAGGGACGGACCTGAAGAAACTGTTTTCGATTCGCCAGGTACGTGGTCCCGAGTCTGTCCGATAGCGATGCTGGCCTTTTCGAGTTGGGGCGGCTTGGCGTATGATTTTCCTTTGTGAAGGATGGAGGACCGCCGCGACCTTTGCCGGGTGTTGAGCGGAACGAACTTCCAGGCTGGCTCCGTGAGGCCCCGAAGGCACCCATGACCCGACGCACCCGAGGCCGAGAGATTGCACTACAGGTCCTTTACCAGACGGAGCAGAATCCGGGGCTCGCTCCCCAGGAGATCCGTCGCTTTGTGGACCGTCGTTTGCGGGGCGATAAGAAACTCTGCGAATTCGCTGAGGCGCTGATTGCCGGGGTCCAAGCTAATCAGCCTCGGATTGATGAACTGATTTCCGCGGTGGCCGAGAACTGGCGGCTCGATCGGATGGCGGCCATCGACCGCAACATCTTGCGGCTCGGCGCGTTTGAGTTGCTCTACTGCGCCGACGTGCCGACTAAGGTTGCGATCAACGAATCGCTGGAACTGGCCAAGCGGTATAGCACCGCCCAGTCGAGCCGCTTCGTCAACGGGATCCTCGACCGGTTGCAGGCCGCCGAGCTCGCCTCGCGGACGGCTCCCGTCATCGAGGCCGAACCGGTCCCGGCACCTCAAGAAACGCCTCTTGGGGAAGTGGACAGTGCCCAGGCGGAGCCCCAGGTTTCGCCCGAGCCTTCGCTTGCCGTTCCCGCTGCAACCGTCGAGACCTCGGATTCGCCAGCGGCAATCGCCCCCACAGAGCTTGCGGCTCCACGAGACGAGCCGCTCGCCGATTCGAAGCCGATCGAGGAGTGAGCCGAACTCCTTTCGAGTTTTCCCGTCAACTCCGTCGCTGATTTGGGAGGTTGGCCGTGACTTGGCAACCCGCGATCGTGATGATGACCGGACTCTTCGCCGCGATTGCGAGTGGCGCTGAGGACGTCGAGTCTGAGACAAAGAAGATTCAGGGGACCTGGGTCCTCGCCTCGACGGAGAGCGACGGGAAAGCGGTTGCGTCGGAATCGCTCAAGGGCCGCGAAGTCCGATTGGTCTTCGAAGACGACCGGGTCATCGCGAGGATGGGGGAGAAATCAGTCTCCCTCGGGACGTTCAAGCTCGATCCCTCACGGACACCTCGATGGTACGATCGCATTTACTCCGACGACAGTCTCAGGCGGGGGATTTATCGCCTGGAGGGGGACAGCCTGACGATTTGCCTCGCGGGGATCGGCAAGGATCGGCCGACCGCTTTCGGCACCAAGCAGGGCGACGGTCTCTCGCTGCTCGTCTACAAGCGTGAAAAACCGTAACCAGCGACCAGGAAGCCCCCGGCTGCGGACTCCGAAACGGCCCCCGGCTTCGCCGTCCCGGCCGCCTCGTCCTCCGGCAGCGGACCTCCATATCCACACGACGCATTCTGACGGCGTCTGCTCACCCTGCGAGGTTGTGATCGCGGCGGCCAATATCGGCCTGTCCGCGTTGGCGATTACCGATCACGATACGCTTTCCGCCCTGGCTGTGGCTCGGCCCGAAGCGGTTCGCCTCGGCCTGGAACTCGTGGGCGGGATCGAATTGACGGCGGAATTCGAGGGCCGGGAGGTTCACATCCTGGGCCACTTCGTTCGCGATGATGAACCGGCCCTGGTCGCCGCGACGACGGCCCTCCGGCGCGACCGCGTCGAACGGCTGAAGGGAATGGTGGGTCGCCTCGCTGCGCTAGGACTCTCCGTTGACCTGACCGCGCTGGGGCGGGCCTTCCCGCGCGCCACGCTGGGGCGGCGCCATCTGGCCGAGTGGCTGGTCCGGTCGGGCCAGGTCTCGGGTCACCGTGAGGCGTTCACTCGCTACCTCGGTGACGATGGCCCCGCGCACGTTCCCAAGCCGCGACTCGCCGGGGCCGTGGCGATCGCCTTGATCCAGGCTGCGGGCGGGGTTGCCGGTCTGGCTCACCCGTCCTATGATTTGCGGGAACTGACGCTGCGGGGTCTGGTCGATGCCGGCCTCGGCTCGATCGAAGTGGAAGGCCACGGCATGGATGCCCGTCGTGGCCAGCGGTTGCGAGCCTGGGCCGATCGCTACCGCCTGATACCGATCGCCGGGTCCGACTTCCATGCCGGGGACCGTCCCGGCCGCTGGATTGGCTCGATCACCACGCCGGGGGCCGACCTTGACCGGCTCAGGGAGCGAGCCACCCGTCCTCCTCTCCCGCCGGGCGGCGATTCAGGCGAGCCGATCGTTCCAGAGGATTGCGATCCTGGGCGCTACCTCCCTGCATAGAATAGAAAAATAATAAAGAGAGAACTCTCGCTGAGGAATCGTATGGCGATCAAGGGGCTCCTCGACCGATTTCGCAAGGGCCTGTCCAAGACAGCCCAACTTTTCAATATTCGCTCATGGTTCGGGCGCAAGGTCGACCAGTCGTTCCTTGATGACCTCGAAGCGCGGTTGATCCAGGCTGATGTGGGGGTGAAGTCCACCCAACGGATCGTCGATCGGGTGCGTGAGGCCTACAGTGACAAGACGGCCGACGATGACCTCCTGAACTTCGTCAAGGCCGAGCTGAAGGCGCTCCTGGTCGACCCCAGGCCGGGGACCTTGGCGGTCTCTCCCTCCAAGCCGACGGTCTACCTGATCGCGGGTGTCAACGGATCGGGCAAGACGACCTCGATCGCCAAGCTCGCTCAGCGGCTCAAGGACGAAGGAAAAACGATCCTGCTCGCAGCGTGCGACACTTTCCGCGCGGCGGCGGCCGACCAGTTGACCGTCTGGGCCACCCGCTCCGGATCCGATATCGTCAAAGGTGCCCCCGGTGCCGACCCGGCGAGTGTGGCGCACGACGCCTGCGACCGCGCTTTGGCCCGAGGGGCCGACGTCCTGATCGTTGATACGGCAGGCCGGCTCCATACGCAGTCGCACCTGATGCGCGAGTTGGAGAAGGTCCGTGGCGTCCTCCATCGCAAGATTTCAGGAGCGCCCCACGAGGTGCTCCTCGTGCTCGATGCCACCAATGGCCAGAACGCGATCCGCCAGGCTGAGGTCTTCACCAAGAGCATCGGCTGCACCGGGGTCATCCTGACCAAACTCGACGGCACCGCCAAGGGAGGGGTCGTCGTGGCTGTCCGCCAGACGATCGACCTGCCCGTCAAGTTCATCGGTGTCGGCGAGGGGATCGACGACCTCCAACCGTTCGACGCCGATACCTTCGTGGAGTCGCTCTTCACCTAGTACTACAGTGGTAACTAATCCGGGGGTCGCCCCGCGTTCTTTATGATGATATCTCCGCGCGAGCGCCTGATGCGCACGCCGCCATTCCGACCAACTCAGCACCTCCTCGAGCTCGGGGAGGTGGCTCCAGAGCAGCCGCACCAGCAGGCGTCGCACCTCCGGTGATGACAAGCCGATCAATTCCCGACCGCCGTCCGACTTTTTTTCGACGCCCGCTCGCACCGCGCCGGGTCGTCGGTCCACTCATTGGGCAGGTATAAGGCCCGATCGATGAACGCCGTGCCGTGTCGGTTCGCAGAGGCCAGGAAAACGCCGACCTGGGCGTTCTCGATCCGCTCGGCTGTGCCGGTGTACTGGCGCGCGACCCCAGCGGAGTGCGTCCCCTTCTTGAGGAAGCCCGTCTCGTCCAGGATCAGCACGGCATCAGCGTCACCGAGTCCCCCGACGACGTAATCCCGCAGGTCGTCACGCACCGCCTCGGGGTCCCATTCGGAGCGACTCAGCAGGTACTGGACGTCGTAGGGGGCGGCGTCGCCGATCTGCTCGGCGACTTGCCAGGAGTTCTTCCGCTGGACCGGCCCGAGCAGGCCGATGAGGTAGGCCCGGACGCGATCGCGCGTCTCGCTGCGGGGAAATCTCGCCCCGATCCGACGGGCGACCCCGTCCAATTCCTGTCCCCATGCGGAGACATCATTGAGCATGACAACGGCACCGGCCATAGCAACCCTCCTTGAGTGGCTCCTTGACCAGATTCACCGGACCGGCTCTTAGTTACTACTGTAGTACTAGCGAGATGCGCTGCCCCAGGCGTGATGCCGGGGCGGCTCATGAGAAGTCCGAAGGTGAGAGGAGATGAAGGGCGGACATGGCGTCTGGACGCTAGGAGCCAAGTAGCCTCGTGAACGAGAGCTGGGCTAGCTTCCATTTGCCGTCTTGCTGCACGTAGGCTTCTGTCACCATGAAGGGGGTGGTGACCTCGTTGCCGCCCACGATGGCCAGCAGGCGAATCCTGTTCAAGACGATGGCGGTCGTGCCGATGACCCGCACCGACGACTCCTGGATATCCACCTTCTTGTATTGGATAGTCCCGCCTTTGATGACGTCGAGCTCTTGGACCCTGGTCATGGCCCCGCCCATGTGGACGAAGACTGCCTCCTCATGGAAGAGGGCGGCCAGCTCATCGACTTTGCATTCGGACATCCAGAGCCATTTCTGCTTGGAGAGGTCGAGGAGGTCTTGCTTCACATCCTTGCTGCTCCCCGCGTCCTTCGCGGCGGAGCCCGCCTTGCCCGCCTTGGCACCCTCGTCCTGGGTCCGCGACGGGCCCCCCAGGGCGACCGCGAATCCCATCGTCAACACCAATGACATCAGGCGACTCATGAGGCCTCCGAGGATGAGATGAGGGGTGCCGTGAACGCCTTCTTGCCGATGGTGAGTTTCATCTTCTCGCTCTTCGATTCGTCGCGAGGCCGCTCGTGATAGACGGCAGACTCGGCGCCGGCGGCTTGCCGGGGGCTCGTCGTATCGCAGCCCCAAAGCCCGGCCGACGTGCCAGCCGCGAGGTGAGCGATGCGTCGCGTGCTGTTCATGGCGAGCCCGGCGTCTCCCGCACGGTAGGCCGGGAGTCGGGCTTCGTCGCCACACTCGAGTCCCCGTCCAGACCCTTCTCGGCGAGGAACCCGGACATCAGGTCGGCGACCTCGACGTTGTTGAGGTCCGAGAATGGAAAGTGCGTGTTGCCGCGAATCCCGACTTCCGGCAGGTGCACGACCGTAGCGTCGCCGCCCTTGCGATTGACCGCCTCGGCCCAAAGTTTGGCCATGGCCAGCCTGACGCGCCAGTTGTCCTGCCCGGGCTTTTCGGTGGGCTCGGCCGGGATGTTGTCGCCGTAGTAGATCACGATGGGGATGCGGGTCAGCGCCATGAACTCCGGCAGCGGCACGTCGACGGCCTCCAGCGGGCCGGTCGCGCTGGGCATCGGCGGCGGTGTCTCGCCTTCCGGGAAGACGAAGCCGCTGCCCGGCTCGTACGAGACGACGGCCCGGACGCGCGGGTTGCCCATGGCCGCCCGCCACCCCAGCCCGCCGCTGTGCGAATGCGTGACGAGGACCCCGGGGCCGATTTTGTCGAAGAGGGCCGAGACGGCGTCGGTCGCCACCTTCGCATCGAACGGGCCGGTGTCGGGCACGGCCTGGCGGAAGAACTGCTCGAGGGCCTCGGGGGATTTCGAGAACTGCACGCCGGGGAAGAGCTCGGGCCAGGTGCCCAGGCGGAACGTGTCGAACCATCGCTGGTCGTCCGGAGTGGCGTTGATGGTCGCCCCTACGGTGCCCCGGCCCGCACCGCCTCGGCGGGGTTGGTCGACGAGATACACGGGGAAGCGACGGCGGAGGAAGATGTTCTGATAGCCTTCCCGGCCGTCGGGCGTGCTCTCCCAGGTGCGTGAGAACTGGCCGAACCCGTGCCACATGACGAGTGGCAACTCTCGCGGGTTCACCGGCACTTGATAGAACACGCGGGCGTGGTCGCCGTGGAGCGTCTGGCCTTCAGGCGACGGCTTGAGGGGCTTGTAGGCGCCGGGGTTCCGGACCACGCCGCCGCCGACCGCAAAACTGCCCTGGTCTTCGACCATCAGCGGGGCGGCCTTTGGGGCTTCGTCTGGATTCCGAGGGCCGCTTCGCTCGCTTGGCGTTGCCTCCGCATTTCGCCTCGACGACCGGCCCTGTCCGGGGGCTTCGGCCGGATGACTGTCGAGCGCCTCCCGGGCGCGTCTGGCCGCATCGGCCTCGCCGCGTTCGGCCAGCACCCGGGTCAATTGACGCAACTGCGAAGTGGTCAGCCCCACTCTCGTGCTGGCGGCCATGTGCGAGCGCAGCTGCGGTTCCACGCCCGGCATCGCGGCCAGCGCCCCGACGGTGGCCAACTCACGGCTTTGCCAGTCGAGGTTGTCGCGCTCGAAAATGTCGCCGAATAAATGCGACTGTAGGTATTGGTTGATGACGGGAGCGAAGTCGAACAGCGGGCCCTTGACGGGTGCGCCCGCGATGCGGGTCTGGTTGGCCGTGCCCGCGACCAGCAACGCATCGCCCGTGGGCGCGGGGCGACTGGGCTCGCGCCCCGGCGCGTCTTCGATGCCGCGCGTCCGCCGTTCCTCCACCACCTTCATCAGCTCGCCCAAAGCGTTGAGGCTGCGAGGGAAGCCGGTGTAGGCATACAGATGAACGAGGATTTCCTTGGCTTCGCTGATGGTCAGGCCCGCGTCCAGGCCCTGGTTCAGGGTCGCATTGAGTCCGGGCATATCGCTCGTGGCCGCGAAGGCAGCAATCAGCGGAATGGCCTGCTGCTTGGCGGAAAGCGTCTCGGAGGCAGGTTGTGCATCGGTCATGGCTTGCGGTCCCGCGTCGCTCCCGGCGGCATGGCTGCTGTACTGGTCGTCGGTCACCTTCTCCAGCCATTCCACGCTCTTGCCGTCCACCGCGCCGGTCACGGCCAGGTGGGCCATCGCGGTGGTCGGCGGGGCTCCGTGCCAATGCTTGACGCCGGGTGGGCACCACACCACATCGCCGGGGCGGATTTCCTGCACCGGCTTGCCCCATTCCTGCGTCAGGCCCACGCCGGAAACCACCACCAGCCGCTGGCCTGCGGGATGGGTATGCCAGGCGGAGCGCGCTCCCGGCTCGAAAGTGACGTAGGCGCCGGATGCCTTGATGTCGACGTTGGCGGCGAACAAGGGGGCGACACTCGCCTTCCCTGTGAAGTATTCCGCCGGGGCGGTTGAGGAGGCTCGGTCGCCTGCCCGCGTGATTTGCTGGGCCGGTGCGGAAGCGACGGGTGCGCCGGACTGGTCTTGCGCTGCGCTGGAGAGGGGGGCGATGCACATTGTGGCAGATAATATAAATTTGTTCATAAGTTGATTATGTTGACATTCGCGAGATGACGAGCGGCCTCCGCGCCCGGGCCCGAACTGGCGTCCGTGATGACGACCACCTTGCCCGAGGCATTTTCCATGGGACCGTTCCGTTCGAGTGAAAGAGTCCTGGCGTAGAACTCCGCCAGTTTGTTCATCGCAGCGTCCACGTACTTGGGAACCCAGTACGTTTCGATGTGGGTCGCCCCATCGACCTTGAACAGCTCCTTGTCCTGCGTGCCGGTGGCCTTGGCGAGGGCTTGCTCCGACATGTAGAGGCTGTCGGCCTTGCTTCCCGCGATGAGCAACAACGGCCTGTCGAGCAGCTCAAGCTGGTCGGTCGCATCGAAACTCATCAGGTCCAGCAAGCTGCTCGTCGTGTACTTGCCGCTCGAGTTGGGGTGCGCGTGGGTTTTGCCGTAATAGACGAGCCCTTGCCGATACAGCTCGAATGGCAGCTTGGCAATCTGTTCGTCGGTCAGTTGCACGTCGTTCTCATAAAGGACTCCTTTTCCCGCTGCCTCCCGGGCGCGGGCGTCGAAGGCTTGTTGCAGACGTTCCTGGATGGTCGAGAGTTGCGAATCCATGTAGCCATTGCGGCGGACCCGTCCCGAGTTGAACATGCTCAGGGTCGCAATCGACTTGAACCGCTTGTCGGTCTGAGCGGCTTTCAAGGAGTAACCGCCGCCCCCGCAGATGCCGAGCAGGCCCAAACTCGCGCCGTCGACGCCCGGATAGCGGGCGATGAAATCCGCCGCTCCGTGGATGTCCTCGATGCGATATGCGGGCTTGTCGATGTTTCGCGGCTGGCCGCCGCTTGCGCCCTGATAGGCCGCATCCGCGGCGAGCGTGATGTAGCCCTGGTCCGCCAGTCGCTGGGCGTAGAGGCCCGCGACCTGCTCTTTCACCCCGCCGTTCGGGTGCGCGACGACGACCGCGGGGTATTTCTTCGCCGGGTCGTAGTTCGCCGGGGTGTAGACGTTGGCGGAGATATCCAGTCCATTGAGCTTATATGTGACCGAGTGGATGTTGATTTTTCCGGGCTCGTTCTTCGCGAGCGCGCCGTCATAGGTCAGCGTGAACTGATTCTGCCTGTAGTCCGCCGCCCCGGCCGCGTCCGACGAGACGCCGATTGCCGCGGCCAAGAGGGTGGCCTTCAACGTTGTGCTCATCATGGCAATTTTTTTTAATGCTGATGTCTGCATGTAAGGTCTCCCGGCTGCTTGGGGGGACGGTCCCTTCATCCCGCAGGGGTCGTAGTCCGGGCTGTGGTCGATGCCGGGCCCGGTAGGTTGATTAGACGCCAGTCTCCTGGAAACGGAAAGGTACGTTCCTCCGTAGTTCTAGCCTAAACCTTCGGTATTCCGGCCAGCATGGCGATTCCTTCGGGATTTCGGTAACCTAATCCTGTGGCCAGACGGGCGTCTTGGGAGCGGATGATGGAACACAGGGCAGACATTCGCGACCGGCTTGCGGGCCTCCTCGACGAGGTGGCCCATCGCGAGGGAAGGCATCCGACGCACATCGACGGCGTGGAGGTGATTCGCACTTCCACTTCCTCGATGCACCGCGTCCCGGTCGTCTATCAGCCGAGGATCCTCATCGTCGGCCGGGGGCGCAAGCGGGTCTACCTCGGCGACGAGGTCTATCAATACGACCCGTTCAACTACCTCGCCCTGTCGGTGCCGCTGCCCGCGGAGTGCGAGTGGGAGGCGAGCCGAGAAGACCCCGTGCTCGTCGTCTCGGTCGCCGTCGACCCGGCGATGCTCGGCCAGATGCTCATCGAACTGGACGAGCCCCCGCCGCCGGTCGCGACGCCCCCGCGAGGAATCTCGACGACCCCGATGAGCGAGGAGCTGGGCGTTGCGGCCTGCCGGCTGGTCGAGTGCCTCAAGTGCCCGGTGGACAGCCGCATGCTCGGCCGCCAGTTGGTGCGCGAGGTCGTTTACCGCGTGCTACGCGGCGAGCGTGACGGCGCCGTCCGGTCCCTGGCCGGCCGCGACGACCACTTCTCCGGGATCGCCAGGGTCTTGAGGCACGTCCACGCCGAGTACGCCAAGCCCCTGAAGGTCGAGGAGTTGGCCAGGATGGCCGGGATGAGCCCCACGGTCTTCCATCACCATTTCAAGGTCGTGACGTCCAGCTCGCCGCTCCAGTATCTCAAGCGAGTCCGGCTCGACCACGCGAGGCGGATGATGACCCACGACGGATACAACGCGAGCACCGCAGCGCGGGCCGTCGGATATGAGAGTGCGTCGCAATTCGGCCGGGAGTTCAAGCGGCTCTTCGGCGTGACGCCGGCCGAGGAGGCGGGGCAGATGAGGGCGCGGCTCGTGGCGAATTGAGAGCCCTTGAGCGGGTGGAAATCACCCGTAGATGGGGATGCCCACCGCGAGAGCGGCGACCTTGAGCTTTCCGTCGAGAGTCGCGAGTTCGAGATACGCCGCGTCGTAGGCCGAGAGGTTCTGCGAGCGGGCCAAGGCCAGCGTGCCGCTCTAGGCGTGGGACGTCGTCTCCCCATCAACTTCGATGGAGAACGTCTCGAGGATGCCCAGCTACGCCGCCACCTGGGCTTCGGTCGAGCGTTTCCAGCACCGTGTTGACCACTTCGAGCGGCCAAAGGGAAGGAACGAGGGCGCGTCCCGTTTCGAGGTCCGTGAGGATCGCATCGGCGTATGGGTTCGACTCGTCGGCGAAATACCATGCCATCGCGACCGAGCCGTCTAAGACGAACTCCCTTGGCTTTTTCATCGCGACTCCTTTCGCGGTGCAGGTGCAGCGGGACGACGCTTAGTGCTACAGTGGTAACTAATCCGGGGGTTCGGCGTCCCGCTTCTTGTCGTGTAGTGGCATCGCCGCGCGAACGCCTGGTGGGCCCGTCGCCACTCCGACCAGCTCAAGACCTCCTTGGGCTCCGGCAGGCGGCTCCACAGCAGCCGCACCAGCAGACGGCGGGCCTCCGGGACTGTCTGCGCGATCAGCTCCGGGGCATCGCCCGACTTTTTTGGGGCGGCCCGTCGGCCAGCTTCCGGACCGCCGCCATAGACCTCGTCGCCGGCACCCCGGCTGCGAAGGTACGCACTTCTTTCAACGTTGGGTTGGATACCTATAACTCACGGCGAACGCCGACGACGAGCCTTCCCCTGGAAGATCCACCGCCGCCAAACGCCTACGCCCAGACTACTAGCGTAGGGCTCACGACACTCGTGAGAAGGCCGTCAGCACGACTTTTGCGGAGCGATTGAGCATGAGCGAGAAGCAGAGCCTGGCTTTGCCATGAGCACGTCTGAGCGGCGTGGCTGCTTCTCACCGACAATTAGAGGCTCCCGGCGAGCGAGGGATGGTAGGGAGCACGACAAGGCACGCGGGCCTTGAGCGTTCGATTCTACTCGACCAGGCCGCAGTGTTGAATGAAGGAAAAAAAACCGGCCCTCACCGTCCGAAGACGGCAGGGGCCGGAGGCAACCTTATTTACTCGTCATCCACCTCCCGACGAATCGCCGGCACTCAATAGCTGTCCGAACTGATGACCTCGCCTCCGCTTCGTGTCGAGAGGGCCTGGTAGATGCCCGGGCTCGTGCCCGGCAGGAGCGTATAGAGGGTGGTCCCGTCGAACGGATGAATGGTTCCGCCGCCGTCCTTCACCCCGGTGGGATTGCCGAACGAATCGACCGGCCAGCTCTGGATCGTCTCCTTGAGGAACCGCACCGAGCCGTCCGCCATCGCGAAATTGGCCCCGCCCGGATGCCGGCTCGACGCGGAGTTCATCAGGGCATTATCTTGGACGCCCGGCCAATCACTCGGGCCGGGAGCCGGGAGGGACGAGATTGCGACGAGCCGTTGCGGATTCATCGCGGTCAAGGTGTCGAACAGGCTGGCCCCGGTCCAGCCGGAGAACCACCAATTCGTAAACGTTCGATATCGATCGGGGAGAGCCCGTTCCCCCAAGAGGATCGTGTTGCTCGTGCCGTCGGTCACGTCGGCGATCCGTGTCCGGCTGTTGACGAAGAAAATCCCGTTGTCCTGGGACGCGAGCGTCGCCAGCGAGGGCGTTGACGAAGGGCTCCACGCCCAATGTGACCACGTGCCCGTGCTGCCGCTATAGCTGCCGTGGGCCACGCGGAAACCGGGGTAGTTCGCCCATTGAGTCGGCGTGTCGATCTGCCACCCGGTGGAGTCGCTCGGGCACAACAGGGCGTTGATCTGACTCGGATGTATCGTCATGTTCTCGGGCATCTCGATGTTCAACGAGAAGTTCACCGCGTTGAAGAGGGCACTCTGCTCCATCTGGGGCAGCATCGCCACGAAGATGCTGTGCCCCCAATCGTACTCTCCCGCCTTGATCCAGCCGGAGGAGTATGTCGCCACCTTCACGGGAGAGCCCATCGGGAAGCACCCGTTGGCGGACTCGTAATTGTGGGCGGCCAGGGCGAGTTGCTTCAGGTTGTTCGTGCATTGGGCACGCCGGGCCGCCTCGCGGGCCGCCTGGACGGCGGGCAAGAGCAGGGCGATCAGGATGCCGATGATCGAGATAACGACCAGGAGTTCGATCAGCGTGAACCCGCGTGCGGTGGCGTGGCGTCGCGACATGGAACGGCTCCGGTTCAGGATGGCCTCGGTGAACGACCCGACGAGACTACCCAAACTCAGATGACGACCGCGTTACGCCGAGATGACGGTTTCGTCATCTCCGTAGGCCGGGAAATGCATGGTGACCACGGTGCCCTCGCCCGGTCGACTCGCGACCGACGGACGGCCCCGGTGAAGCTCGACGATGCTCTTCACGATCGAGAGGCCCAGCCCGACCCCTTGGCCTGCGGTCCGGGCCCGGTCGGGCCGATAAAATCGGTCGAAGAGATGCGGCAAATGCTCCTCGGCGACCCCGATGCCCGTATCCGACACGGAGACGAACAACGTCTTCCCCTCCACCGACGCGGTGACTGTCACACGCCCGCCCGCAGGCGTGTGCGTCAAGGCGTTTGTTAGGAGATTCCCGATCGCCCGCTGAAACAGGGTTCGATCGAGCCTACAGACCAAGCAGTCCGGGGCGTCCACCACAAGATCGACGCCCGCCTCGGTTGCCGACGGTTCGTAGAATTCACGGATGGCCTCAAGCTCACCGCCCATCTCGAACGCCTCCAATTCGAGCACCGTTCGCGGATCGTCGGCCCGGGCCAGGAACAACAACCGCTCAATGAGGCGGGAGAGCCCCGCCGCCGACTCCAGGCAAGCCGCCAATGCTTCACGGTCCTCTTCCCGCGTGCGAGAGGTGGCGAGTGCGACTTCGGAGACGTTGCGGATCGCATGGACGGGCGTGCGAAGCTCGTGGGCGATGTCGCCGGAGAACCGCACCAAGCGGCCGAACGATCCTTGAAGCCGGTCGAGCATGACGTTGAAGGTCCGGCCCAGGTCGGCCAACTCGGCGGGCAGTTCCTCCACCGCGATTCGTTCGCCCAACTCCTTGGGGCCGATGCGGTGGGCCGTTGCGGCGATCTCTTTCAACGGCCGGAGGCCCCGACGGATGAGCACGATGCCGACGACCGACGACACGGCCACCCCCATGATCATTACAACGAGCATGTAACGCCGATACAGCGCCAACAGCCCCAACTCATGGGTCCGGTCGGAGGCAACTTCATACGTACGCCCGCCGACCCGCCGCGAGAGGGCACGAACCCATCGCCCCGCGGCCGTGCGATACTCGACGCCAGCCGCACCGGGCACCAACACTGACGGTATTCGATCCGCCGCAGCCGGTGTCTCGAAGAGGATGTGCCCGTCCTCATCGCGGATGCGGAAGTCATCGCCCCCCAATTCATCCTTATCGGGCAGCTTGCCTGTTCGGGGTTGATCCTTCCCCAAGTATTCGGTCGAGTAGCCGAGCCATGCGTCCACCTCGGCATCGAGGCTGGCCGCGATTGTCAGGTATAAGCTCGTCGTCCCGAGAACGAGAAGGACGGCCGCCGACCCGGCATACCAGGCGGCCATCCGGCCGCCCATCGACCAGGCCTTAGTCTCGGACTTCGAGGACATAACCCACCCCGCGGACCGTGTGGATGAGCTTGGATGGGAACGGGTCATCGACTTTCGAGCGGAGGCGGCGGACTTGGACATCGATCACGTTCGAGTCGCTGTCGAAGTTCATGTCCCAGACCTGTTCGGCGATGAGTGTCCGAGACAGCACGTCGCCTGCCCGCCTTGCGAGCAGGGCGAGCAGGCTGAACACCTTCGGCGTCAAGTCGAGCTTGCGGCCCGAGCGGCTCGCGGCGAACCGCACCGTATCGACTTCGAGGTCGCCGACGCGGAGGATCTCATTCTGCCGGGTCGAGCCTCGCCGGATAACGGTCCGCACCCGGGCGAGGAACTCCGAGAAGGCGAATGGCTTGACGAGGTAATCGTCCGCCCCCAACTCCAATCCCCGCACGCGATCGGAGACGGCGTCCATCGCAGACAGGAATAAGACCGGCGTGTACCGGCCCGCTGCCCTCAAGTCGGCGATCACGGACCAGCCGTCGCAGCCGGGGAGCATCACATCGAGGACGATGAGATCGTAATCACCGACCCGCGCGAGGTGCAGCCCGTCATCCCCTCGGTGAGCGATATCGACCGCGAAACCCGCCTCGACGATTCCCTTGCGAAGATAGGCGGCAACCCTGCGGTCATCCTCGATGAGCAACAACTTCATTTTGCGACTGCACCATGTGACGCTTGCCTTGTGCTCCGCAGCTCAAAACTCGACTTAGCAGCGGAGCCGCTCTCGCCGACGATTAGAGACACCCGACGAGCGAGGGATGGTGGGGAGCACAAGGCATGCGGACCTTGAATCATTTCGATTCTATCCGCGCGAGGAACTGAGCGAGAGACGAATCCGGTTGAATCGATATTTGCGAGCAGCAGCGTTCTTCCGGGGGCTCTGCCCCCCAGCCGTCAAGGCAGCTGAGCCGGTATCCCCGACCTTCCTTCGCCCTTGTCTCTTGGTTCACTTCATTCGGGCCTTCGGTCTCGCTTTGCGGGCGGGCTCAGTGCAGGCCGGGTGATTCCCCCGTCTCCCCTGTCCTGACAGTTACCCCCCGCTGGAAATGAGTGCGTAAAAGTGCGGGAGAACCTTATTTAGCCCTGGCCTGGGGGCCGGGGTCGGTCCACCCTCTCGGATCAAGGCATGATTCGTTGTCCGACCGCGGTGTTCAGATCAAGCATACTCCGTCGATGACGAACCAGGGTGTCGCGAGCCTGGCGGACGAGGTCGTTGTACTCGCGCTGGGCGTTGAGGAAATCGACGATGCTCGTCTCGCCACTGCGATAGAGTCGTAGGGCCGTTTCGCGAACCCGAACGGCGGCGGGGAGGAGATCGCGATCAATCCGATCGGCGGATTTGCGGCTGATGGTGTACCGTCGCTCGGCCTGACGGACATCGGTCGCGACCCGGTGCTCCAGAGTTGCCAGGTCGATTTGTGTCTGGCGGACGTTGACCTGGGCCCGCTGGATTCGCCCCTGGTTGCGATCGAAGATCGGCAATGGCACCGTCATCCCGACGCCCCAGGAGTGGGCACTCTTGGTGTGGAAGGGCTCGTTGTTCTGAAACGTGTAGGGTTGGGCGAGGAGGTAGACGTCCTGGAATCGTTCTGCGCGGGCGAGACGAACGTCTGACTCGGCATATTTGATTCCCAACCGGTAGGCGGCGAGGTCCGGCCGCGACGCGAGAGCCGTCTGGATCAGCGCATCGCCCGATGGCGGCGGCGGGGCGGTGTCGGCGATCGAACCCTTCAACTCGAGTGCCTCGGCCTGGTCGAGGCGGAGGCCGAGCAAGGGCGCGAGGGAAAGGCGAGACTCGCGGAGGGCCTCCTCGGCCTCGGTCAGACCCACCTCGGCCGCGTCACGCTGGATCTTGATCCGTTCGACATCGGCGCGGGTCAACTCGCCGCCACGGTGCTGGGATTGTGTGACCGTGAGGATCTGGTTGAGACCTTCGACGCTGGCCCGGCCGTAGCGGACTGTCTCTCGCGCAGCGAGGACGTCGACGTAGGCGGTGTAGAGGTCGTTGATCCGGAGTCGCACGGCGTCCTGATACTGGGCCTCGACCACCTTCCTGGCCTGGCTGGCCACGTCCCGGCGAACCCGTCGCTTGTTGTTGACGTCGAGGGGAACGGTGACGTTCAGATCGTACTGCGTCTGGCCGCCGGGGCGAGCCTCCGAGTAGTTGCCGTAAGGAATCAGTTGGGTGTCGTAGTAGAGGATTGGGTTCGCGCGCAGGCCGGCGGTCAGGATGTCGGCCTGGGCTTTCGGGATCTCCAGGAACTTCGACTGGAGATCGGTATTTCGGTCCAGGAGCATTGCGATGGCCTGGTCGATGGTCAGGCCGTCAGGCGGCCCCTCGTCCTCGCCCCGCGCTGGCAACTCGAGCGATCCGTACAAGGGGAGCTCGAAAGCAGGGGCTTCTTCGATCGGGCTCAAAGCCGGTGGAGGCGGGAGGTTCGGGTTGCCGCCGGGCCGCATGATCGACGACGGAGCACGGGAGAAGCCGGGGCCAAGCCCCCCCTGGATCGGGGCTTCGCCGCCAGTTTGGCCGCCACGTTCGCCGGGTCGGGGACCGAGTCGTGATTCCGTTGAGCCGGGGATTTGGGCCACGCCCCCACTGGTCAGGGTGAGGGCAATGGCGAAGGTGCCGCCGAGCGTGATCCAAAATTTTCGCATAAGTCGATCGCCTTCCTTGGCTCGTTTGCGAATGTGTGATGATTTGTGAAATAGTTTATGTATGGTTGGGGATTAATCAAATGCGACCGGTGGAATGAAATCCGATGACCGATCCGAGCAAGCTCAATGGGCGATCCCGCCGGCTCCGTGTGTGGGCGGCTGCCTCCGAAAGATGCTGTACATCACTGGCATGAGATAACGTGTGAGGAACAGCGTTGTGATCATGCCGCCGACAACAACGATGGCCAGCGGTCGTTGGGATTGGGCGCCGAGCTTGGTGGAGAGTGCCGCCGGCAGCAGGCCGAAGACGGCGGTCAGGGAGGTCATCATGACCGGCCGGACCCGTTTCTCCGCCCCCTGAATGATGGCGGCCGAGAGCTCTACACCCTGGAGCCGGAGTTGGTTGAATGATGAGACGAGGAGCAGGCCATCCATGATGGCGACTCCAAAGATCGAGATGAAGCCGACGGCCGCGCTCACGCTGAAGTTCGTGCCCGTCAGCCAGAGCGCCCAGATGCCCCCCAGACTGAGGGCGGCCACGTTGCTGAAGACCAGGATCGCGTCGATGAAGGAGCGGAACGCGAGATAGAGAAGGGCGAACACCAGGCCGAGTGAGAGGGGGACGATGAGCATCATCCGCCGCTCGGCCTCCTCCATCTCCTGGAATTCACCGCTCCAGACAGCGCGGTAGGGGGATTTGAGCAGGGAGCCTGTCTTGCGTTGGGCCTCGGCGACGGCTCCGGCCAGGTCGCGGCCCCGGACCCCGAACTTGACGGCGATCGTGCGCTGTCCTTGTTCGCGGAAGATCATGCTGACTCCCGGACGGACAAAACGACCGCGGCTTTCGAGCGAGCCGGATGTGGTCAGAAAATCGCGGAGCCGACGCCGTGGGGCTTCCCGGAGATCGCTCGAGCTTGCGCCGACGCGACTCCCGGTGAGCGAGGGCATCGGCACGCTGGAGCCGACGGCGGAAAGACCCACGCTGGAACCTGTGACGGGCGTCTCCGCCTGGTTGGTGACATAGCCTTCCGTAACGCGGTTGTTGCTCAGGTCGATCGGGATGTCGAGGATCGCCTCCTCGCTGGAACGCAGTGATTCCGGCCAACGCAAGGTGATGTCGAACGACCGTTCCCCCTCGATCATGGTGCTGAACGGCTTGCCGCCGACCGCGGTCTCGACCACGTTGTGTACGTCGGCCACGCTGACTCCCCACAGCGCGCACTTGTCTCGATCAATGGGCAACTCCAGGTTGGCCGGCCCCGAGATCCGGTAGACTGCGGGGTTCTCGATGCCTGGAATCGTCGCCAGCGCTTCCTCGAATGCGACCCCGTACCGCTCCAACTCCTCGAGGTTGGGGCCGATGATCTTCACGGCGTTCTCGCCCTGGACTCCGGAGAGGACCTCCATCACGTTGTCCCGGATCGGCTGCGAAAAATTCCACTCGATCCCGGGGGCTAGCCGGGTGAGCCGCTCGTTCATCTCCTGGACGAGCTCGATCTTGGTCCGGGGCCGTCGCGGACCGAAGAGCCGGGCCCTCCATCCCGTTTCCGCCTTCTGGTTGGGCCAATCGTCGCCGCGCTTGAGCGGGACAAAGTACTCGGCGCTATAGAAACCGGTGGGGTCGACCCCCGAGTCGGGCCTGCCGAGCTGACCCATGACCATTCGCACTTCGGGGAACTCGCGGAGGACCTGGCGGACGATCCGGGACTTCTCGGCGTTCTCCTCGAGCGAGACGTTGCGCGGGAACATGCCCCGGACCCAGAGCACGCCTTCGTCCAGCTCGGGCATGAACTCGCGGCCCAGGTGGGGAACGACGTAGACACCGGTGCCGACCACGGCCATCACGAAGAGCAACAAGGTCGCCCAGCGATAGCGAAGGCAGAATTCGAGCCGGTGGAGGTAGCTCCGTTTCAGGAGGCGCACCAGAAGATTATCACGGGCCGGCTGGAGCCGCTTGAGGAACAGCAGGCAGAGGACCGGCGAGAGGGTGACGGCCAGGATGAGCGCACCCCCCAGGCTGAAGGCGTAGGTGTCGGCCATCGGCCCGAAGATGCGTCCCTCCGGTCCTTTCATCGTGAACAAGGGGATGAAGGCGCAGACCATGATCGCCGTCGAGAACAAGAGCGCGCCGCTCACCTCGCGAAAGGCGTTGAGAATCCTCTGTGCCAGGGGCAGCTCGGCATCCTCCCCTCGGCTGAGGTATCGGTAGATGTTCTCAACCATGATTACGGACGAGTCGACGATGATCCCGAAGTCGACCGCACCGATTGAGAGCAGATTGGCCGACTCACCACGGAGATAGAGCATCGAGAAGGCGAACAGGAGCGCCAGCGGGATGTTGATGGCCACGATCAGGGCGCAGCGGACGTTGGAGAGGAACATGAGCAGGATCATCGCCACGAGCGACATGCCCAGCAGCAGGTTCTCGAGCACCGTCTCGGTCGTCAGGTGGATCAGCTCGGAGCGGTCGTAGAAGGGGGCGATCTTGACCCCGGGCAGGAGCCGTCCGGCGTCGTTGTTGATTTCCTCGATCTTCTGCTTGACCGTCTCCAGGGCGGGCAGGGAGTCCTCGCCTCGACGCAACAGGACGAGTCCCTGGATGGCCTCGTCCTCGTCGATCCAGACTCGATCGCCGTGAGAGTCGAGCACCTCCTCGCCTTTCTCGTCGAGCATAGGCCGGGAGATGACCACCTTGCCCAACCGCGTGAGGGAGCCGACGACAACCCCTCGATCCGCCAGGCCCTCGTCGGGGCGGAGCGGTCCCCCGTTGACGACGTCTTCGACGCGGATCGGCACGTTGTTAATCGTTCGGATCACGATCTGGCGAATCTGTCGGATCCGCTCCCGTTCCTCGGCGCGGAGGTGGTCTTGCGCCTTGGCTGGGGTCTTCATCCCTCGAACCTCCTCGGCGGGGTCTTTGCCACCGCCGATCAGGCCGAGGCTGCGGATGGTCTGCGCCGTGCGGCCGACGATCAAGTAGTCGCCGCCGATGTTGGCGTTGCCGTTGGCGACGGCCTGCTGAAGCTGCTCCAGGGTGATGCCGTATTTGCGGAGCCGGTCCGGATCGGGATGGATCTCGTATCGCTTGACCATGCCGCCGAAGCTGGCGAGGTCGGCGATTCGCGGGAGCCTGCGGAACTCGCGCTGAAGCGACCAGTCCTGAAGGGCCTTGAGGTCGTTCAGGTCGTAGACGTCGCGTCCCAGCGCATCTTTCGGGGTGTCGAGCCTGTAGCGGAAGAACTCGCCGATCGGGAATCGAGGAGAGATCGTGGGGGTGACTCCAGGCGGAAGCTCAGCGTTCGCAAGCCGGTTGAGGACCTCCTGGCGGGCTCTCAGGTAATCCACACCGTAGTCGAATTGATTGTTCACAAAGGAGAGGCCGAAGAGCGATTTGCTTCGGGTGGACGTCAGACCCGGCATCCCGGCCAGCGCAACCTCGAGGGGAATCGTGACCTGACGCTCCACCTCCTCCGCCGAGGCGCCGGGGTACTGCGCCACGATCTCGAAGATCGGCGGGGCGGGGTCGGGGTAGGCCTCGACGTTCACTTTGTTGAATGCGAAATATCCGAATGTTGCAAGTGCCACTGTCGTCATCAAAACGACGAGGGGATTGTCGAGCGACCAAGTGACCAGGGCACGGAGCATGAACCACCTACTTTGGACCGCGAGAGATCGGCCCCGAACGGGGTCGACTAGGGGGACAAGAAGGGCCGCCTATTTCGACCACGGAGCAGATTGTTTTTGTGTGAGCGAGTGTTTTTGTGCTGTGTGGATTTTGGGGTAACGGCAATGGCTTGCATCGCCGTCCTGTCCCTTCAGATCTGTTCTTCTACTTCGCCGCCTCGCTCCGTTTCGCCGAGTGGAGGCGCCCAAGGGAGGCCCGAAGCTCGACCGAACCTGACACGACGACCTGATCGCCGGTGTGGGGCGATCCGAGTTGCCCCGGGGCCCCCGGCGATATGGGCAGGCCGTGGACGTAGGCGCAATCGTCGAATTGACGGACGACCTCGACGCGATGCTGGGCATACTCGTGAACGAGCGGGTCGGGCTGGACGAAGACGATGCTCTCGTGACCGTCCTCGACCAGGGCGTCGATGGGGATCTCCACCACGTTGGGGGGAGGCGGAAGATCCACGGTGGCGACGACGAACTGGCCGACCTTGAGTCGCCGATCGGGGTTTGCGACCTGGCCCATGACCAGGGCCGTATGCTGGGTCGGATCGATGATGTCGCCAATCCTCTCGATGGCGCCGGCCAGAAGCACTCCCGCCGGTTCCGACTTCAGCCGGACCGTCCAGGGGATGGGGGCTGGCAGGGTCTGGAGCCTGGGCAGGTCGTCCTCGTAGGCGTGTGCCCAGATCGTGAGTTGATCGAGGTCCGCAATCTTGTACAAATCCAGGCTTGTGTCCACAATGTCTCCGGCGGCGAGATTCTTTTCCAGGATGGTGCCTTCCAACGGGGACCTGAGTTCGACTCTTGCCCAGTCGCGTTCCACCCGCCTGTCACGCGCGGCTTTGCCACCGCGGAGGGATTCGGCCTCGGCCCGGATCGCCGCGATTTCTTCCTCGGAGAGGCGGAGCACGCGGAGCGTTCGTTCGGCGCTGGCGGCGACGATCTCGGCGGCCTCGACGGTCCGCCTTGTCTCGCGAAGGTTGCGTTCGGTGACGGCCTGATCCCGGTACAATGCCTCGAGCCTGGAGAGCGTCTCGCGCTCCAGTTGGAGTCGCGAGAGGGCGTCCACATAGGCACTCTTCTTCTCGCCGAGTTCGCTGCTCCAGAGAACGGCGAGGAGTTGCCCCTTCCCGATCCGGTCGCCGTACCGGATCGGCCGCCGCGTGGGCGGTCCCCCGTTCGTGCCGGGCGAGGCGTCCTCAATGGTTCCCAGTTCAACGACCTCCCCGGCAAACCGGGTGTGAACGTGGGCCATGCGGTCGGTATCGATGGCGAGGGTGCCGATCATTTCCAAACGCTGCAAGCGGGACGGGCGGCTGGCCGGCGCGGTGCGGATCCCGAGCGAGCGGACCACGGCGTCCGGGACGGCCAGGGTGTCGGGACGATCCGGGACCGGTGCGACTCCAGTGACCTGGACAGGGCTGGGCCGGTGCGTCGTCGTCGAGTCCGGAACCTGCTGGCCCTTGATTCCTCCGAGCGCTGAGCCGAGCCACCAGCGTGTGGCGGGGAGGAACGCCAGGGCGGCCGTTCCGCCGGTGACGGCGGCAACGAGGAGGACGGTCTTCGAAAGCCAGCGGGGGAAGGTCACGGGATTCCTTTCGTCTTACGGGATCAGTTTGTGTTGGTGTTTTGTTGATCGTGAGAATTTCGAGAAATGATTCAGTGCGAGTTCAGAGCCATGTGCCGAACCGGCGGATGTACCATCGCTTCACAAGCTGGGTGAGCGTGCAATAGCTCACCAGCGTTCCGGCGAGCCAAGGGAAGTAGGCCGCAGGGAGCGGGACCATCCCGACCGCGGAGCCGAGTGTGGTGAACGGGATGGCGATCCCGACCGCCATGATCCCGAGCGACATGAGCAGGAGCCGCAAGGCCGCCCGGCTCTGGAAGAACGGCACCCGCTCTGTGCGAATCATGTGGATGATGAGAGTCTGCGACAACAGGCCTTCGACGAACCAGCCTGACTGGAACAGAGCTTGCTGTTCGGGCGTGTTCGCGCCGAAGACGAACCACATCAGCGCGAAGGTCGTGAGGTCGAAGATTGAACTGATCGGGCCAATGAACAGCATGAAGCGACCGATGTCGTCAGCCTGCCATTTCCGTGGCTGTACCAGGAATTCCTCATCGACTCGATCGAACGGGATCCCGGTCTGCGAGATGTCGTAGAGGAGATTCTGGATGAGGAGATGCAACGGTCGCATCGGCAAAAAGGGGAGCCAGACGCAGGCAACCAAGACGCTGAACATGTTGCCGAAGTTTGAGCTGGTTGCCATCTTGATGTATTTGAGGATATTTCCGAAGGTCACCCGGCCTGCGACGACTCCTTCCTCGAGCACCAAGAGGCTTTTTTCCAGGAGGATGATATCCGACGACTCGCGGGCGACGTCGGCACCGGAATCGACCGAGATTCCGACGTCGGCCTCGCGCAACGCCGGCCCGTCGTTGATGCCGTCGCCGAGAAAGCCGACGGTGTGTCCACGACTCCGGAGGGCCCGGATGATTCGGGCCTTCTGGGCAGGAGTGAGCTTGGCCAGGAGTGTGGCCCGTTCGGCCGCCTCGCCGAGCTCGTCGTCTTCCATCGCTTCGATCGCCGGACCCAGGAGGATTTCGGCAACTTCGAGTCCGACATCGCGGCAGACTTTCCGAGCGACCCGTTCGTTGTCGCCGGTCAGAATCTTGACTCCGACCCCGAGGTTCTGCAGGGCTGCGATTGCGGGAGCGGCCGTCTCCTTAGGGGGGTCGAGGAATGACAGGAAGCCGCAGAGGATGAGGTCGTCCTCATCCTGGACTCCGTACGGTCGCCCGGCCTGGCTCTCGACCTCCTTGTAGGCGACCGCGATGACCCGGAGCCCGTCCTCGTTCATTCCCCGGCTGAGATTCAGGACCCGGTCACGGGCCGCATCGACCAGCGGAACGACTTCCTCCCCGACGCGGACCCGCGTGCAGGCTGCGGCAACTTCCTCGACTGCCCCTTTGCAGATCAGCAGGTCGCGACCGTGGAGGACTTCGTGGACTACGACCGACATCCGCCTCCGGTTGAAGTCGAACGGAACCTCGTCGCACTTGAGATAGCGCTGGGGCAGACGCTTCGAGGCGAGCTGGTCTTGATGCTCGAGCACCGCCTTATCCAGCAAGTTCTTCAGGCCGGTCTGGAAGTAGCTGTTCAAGAAGGCATATTCGAAGACCCCTTCGCACTCGTCACCGTTCAGGTCCAGGTGCCTGAGCAGCACCACCTTGTCCCGGGTGAGTGTCCCCGTTTTGTCGGTGCAGAGCAGGTCCATCGCTCCCAGGTTCTGTATGGCGTCAAGTCGCTTGACGACGACCTTCTTCCGGGCCATCGCCACGGCGCCTCGCGCCAGGTTGGCCGTGACGATCATGGGTAGCATCTCGGGGGTCAAACCCACGGCGACCGACACGGCGAAGAAGAATGCCTCGATCCAACTCCCTTTCGTCCAGCCGTTGATTACGAAGACGACGGGAACCATCACGAGCATGAAACGGATCAGGAGCCAGCTCACTCCGTTGATGCCCACATCAAAGGCGGTGAGGGTCCGCCGCCCGACGATGGATTTCGCAAGACGACCGAGGTAGGTCGCGGATCCGGTGGCGACGACCAGAGCGCGGGCGGTGCCGCTCACGACGTTCGTGCCCATGAAGCAGGCGTTGGGGACATCGAGCGCATGGCCGGCCGGCACCGTTCCATTCGCCTGCGATGAGCTGGTGCCGAACGGATGAGCGAACTTCTCGACCGGAAGCGACTCGCCGGTCAGGATCGACTGACTGACGAACAGGTCCTTGGCCCCAAGCAGCACGACATCGGCCGGGATCATGTCGCCGGCGGAGAGGAGCACGACGTCGCCGGGGACGAGATGCTTGATCGGAGTTTCTTCCGTGGTCGGCGGGTGACGGGGAACATGCCGTCCGATTGGCTCGACCGCATCGGGCAAAGTCGCCGTGATGCGCGGGCCCGGTCGGCTCACGGTCGCTGTCGTGCCCACCATCTCCTGGAGCGCCTCGGCGGCCCGATTGGAGCGATATTCTTGCACGAACCGCAGGAGCACGCTGACCGCGACCATCACCGTGATGATGCTCGCGGCCTTGTAGTCTTCAACGAGGACGGAGACCAAAGCGAGCGTCAGGAGCAGAAGGATGAACGGGTTGCGCCCCGCATAGAGCAGTTGGAGATACCAGGCGGGGGCCCTTTCGTGGGCGACCTCATTCCGGCCATAGCGCGCACGTCTCGAAGTGGCGTACAGTCGGCCGATTCCGTCGGGCGAACTTTGAAGCGACACGAGCACGTCGGCGATTGGGCGCGCGGCCTCCTCGTTCACCAGGGGGATCGCCTCGGCTGACCCATGAGCCAGATTCAGGCCGATGAGGCCGTCTGGCTGGCGGCCATTCCGATCGACCTGGAGTTGAACGGTAGGCATCATGCCCCCCTTTCCCTGTGGCGTTGCGGGGAATTGTCGGCCGTATTGGGGAAGAGAAAAAAAATAGGGACGCACCTTCCCCACTGGCTGCGCTTTCGGAGCGCGCCGTGGGGAAGTTGTCGGGTCCGATGAAGAGCGAGCCGGGCGAGCGTGTTCTTACCCCGGCGCGGGGTGGATCAAGCTCCGGCGGGAAGCTCAATTACAAAGCTTGTGCCAACCCCTGTGCCCGACGGTTCACAGCGGATCGAGCCGCCGTGGGCGCGCACGATCTCGCGGCAGAGGTAGAGTCCGATCCCCGTACCCCGCACGGCCTTGCGACCGCGATCGACATGATGCTCGATGCGAAAGAACTTTTCGAAGACCCGCTCCCGAAACTCTTCGGGGACGCCTGGTCCCGCGTCCGTCACGGTGAGTTGCAGGGTCCGACGACTCCGTCCCCCGGCATTTTGCCCGGACACGATGCGGACGACGACGGACGCCTGGGGGGGCGAATATTTCAAGGCGTTGGAGAGCACGTTGGCGATGACCGTCCGCAGCCTTGATGTATCCCCGGGCACGAACAAGGGACGGGCCTCGCACCGGACGTCGAGGCGGATCCCTGCGTCGTCGAAGCGGGCCTTTAGCAGGTGGGCCACCGAATCGAGCGTTGCCGCGAGGTTGACCGATCCGAGCTCGAGCCGAAGTTGGCCGGCTTCGATCCGGGTCACGTCGAGCAGTTCATCGATCGTGCTGCCGAGATCCTCGCAGCCTTGGAGCGCTGCTTCGAGCATCTCACGCTGGCGGTGGTTCATCGCCTCGGCCACCTCACCCATCATCATGAGGTTCATTCGCAGCGTGGTCAGCGGAGTCTTGAGCTCATGGGAGGCCACCGCGATCAACTCGCCACGGAGCTCATCGAGCCGCGCGAACTCGGTCACGTCGTCGAGCACGACCACCGCCCCGATTTTCTGCGGGGCAAATTCCGGGATCGGAACGGCCGTCACGAGGAACTTTCGCGGCTCGCCGTCGAGCCGGACTTGCAGGGCTTGGCGAAAGTCGGTTCGCGCGGGGGCCATCACTGACCCGGTCAGGGCGGCGACGACGGCGTCGGCGTGGTGCGGGGCCAGGTCGAGCTCGGCGAGACGCCGGGCGTTGGGAATCCGCCGGGCGGCGAGGACGGCACGAGCCCTTGGATTGATCGCCGCGAAGGTTGCGTCGGGCGCGACGACGAACACCGCATCGGGCAGGGCGTTCAGGGTCGCCTCCAGCGTCGTCTTGGCCGCGATCAGCTCGCCAAGGCTGGACCGTCGGTACTCGGCGAGTGCTTGCGCCATCCTGTTGAAACCGTCGGCAAGCTGGCCGAGCTCGTCCCGGCGCGCGTCGAGCGGGCTGCGCCGGTCGAAGTCCCCTTCACGCAGGGCTTCCGCCGACTCGCCAAGCTGTCGGATCGGGACCACCACCGAGCGAGCCAGGCTGACCGCGACCAGCGCGGCCAGGGCGAACGCTCCCAGGCAGACTCCCCCCACCACCCAGATCGCGCGGCGGGCCTCGTCACGCGCCCGCACCCCAGCCATGTGCATCGCTTCAAAATTTTGCTCGCGGATCACCTCACAGAGTTGGATCGCCCGGCGCAAAAGCGGATTGACCCGCGCATGATAGACCTGGAGGGCGTCCTTGGTCCCAGCGCGGCTCAGGAGGTCCAGGCTTGCCGCACGGTAGGCGTCCATCCGGTGCCGTAAGGGCTCGGCAATCTCCGCCTGCGCGGGGCCGAACCGGGTCAGTGCCGCCTCGAGCCTCCGGTAGCTGGTGTCCCCCCGCTGTTGCAGGGCCTCCAGCTCGATCGCAGCCTGCTGCCGGTCCCCGCTTATGGCTAACAAGAGGGAGTCGTCCTCACGCTCCAGCCCATTGGCCAGCGCGGCGGCCAGGTCGAGAATCGATTGATTCCCCCGCAAGGTTCGGTCGACGACCTGTCCCAGCCGGGCGAACGTCCAGGCGCTCCAGAGCCCGGTGGCGATCGTCAATACCGCGAGGAGGCAGCCGGCCAGGAAGAATCGGGTCTGCAACGACGAATGCATACTTGGCAGACCCTGGGAACTTCTAGGGGGTGAGTCAGGAGAGGCCGTAACGTTTTCGCTTGCGCTGGAGGGTGGTCACGTCGATCCCGAGGACCTTTGCCGCCGCCTCGAACGACGGGGCACGGGCCACGACCCGAGCGATGTGCTCACGCTCCAGGTCCTCCAAAGGCACGTCGCCTCCCAGCTCGATTCGGCGTCGGCCTCCATCCTGAAGGACTGCCGAGTCCAGGCCCAGGTCTGCGGACTCGAGCACGCTGGACGGGGCCAGAATGACGGCCCGCTCAATCGCGTTGCGGAGTTCGCGCAGGTTCCCTGGCCAAGGGTAGGCCGCGATCGAGGCCTCGCACTCGGGGGAAAAGGTCAGGTGCGGCCGACCCTGACGCTGCCCGAAAAAGCGGAGATAGTGCCCCGCCATTGCCGGCAAATCCTCGGGCCGCTCGCGCAGGGCGGGCACCCGGAGCCCGATCACATTGAGGCGGAACAGGAGATCCTCGCGAAATCGCCCTGCTTTGACCTCTTCCTCGAGCAACCGATTGGTCGCCGTGATCAGCCGGACGTCCGCCTTCCGGTCCGTCGATTCGCCCAGTCGCTCGTAGGTCCGGTCGTTGAGGAATCGGAGGAGGCGGGTCTGGGCATCGGGCCCGAGATCGCCGATCTCATCGAGAAAGAGGGTTCCACCCTGAGCCTCCTCCACCTTGCCGACAGCGTCGGCCACCGCCCCGGTGAATGCGCCACGGCGGTGTCCGAAGAGGACGCTGCTCATCAGGTCGGAGGAGAGAAGCGGGCAATGAACCGTGACGAACGGCCCGTCGGCCCGCCGGCTCTGCGACCGGATCCAGCGCGCGAGCACCGTCTTCCCCGTCCCGCTCTCGCCTCTCAGGAGGATGACGGCGTCGGAGGCTGCGGCTCGTCGCGTCGTCTCGAGGAACGCGGCGTAGGCCGGGCTCCTCGTTTCGAACCGGCTCTCCCCCTCCGCCTCGTCGAGCCGGTCCCGAAGCTCGTGGAGCTGTCGTTTGAGGATGTCGGCGGTCACGACCCGTCGCGCTGCCGTCCGTACCTGCTCGGGGGTGAACGGCTTGGGCAAGTAGTCAACCGCACCGAGTTTCATCGCCTCCACGGCCGACTCGAAGGTGGCGAAGGCGGTGATGACGATGACTCCAATCCCGGCCTGCCGACGCAAGATCTCGGGCAGGATCGCCAACCCTGAATCGGCTTGGAGCCAAAGATCGAGGAACACGACGTCGAATCGGCCACGATCCAGCGCTTCGAGTGCCCCCGACGCCGTGCCGACCCCCAGAACGCGCGCGCCGTCCGGTTCGAGGCAGAGCCTCAGAGATTGTCGGATGCCGGGCTCATCGTCAATCACCAACACGGACCACGTCAGATTCATCAGGGGGTAACCCGCAGCCCGCTCTTGTTGACTTTCTTCGATGTCAACACTTGATGACGAGAAGAGGATGGGGGATATGGCTCCCTTGCGGCCGACCAACGGTGACCATCCCCCCATGATCACCCCGACCAAGAGGGAGCTACTGCCATTGATGATGAACCAAACGCACCCTCTTCTCAAGACCCAAGCCTAACGCAATCTACGGATCGCGTCCGTTCGCTTGGTCGACGAAGCGGCTTGGCGGACCGATTGTGTCAATCGTAACCTGATGTCTTGGGTATTCGGTGTTTTGGATGGATGCTCGGATTCGCGCCTGCCGCTTCGTTGCATTTTTGCCTCAGAGGGCTTCCGCCAAGCATCAACTCCACGGCTCGCGTCGCAAAACATTGACGCCGGTGCCCCACTCGTTTGAGAATAATCAGGACATCCGTTCCTCGTCGAAATCCAGCTTGCGGAGGCTGGCACGAAGAGAGAACGAACGCCACTCAGGCCGTCTTGGCCGGAGCAAGGAGGTGATGCATTTCGGTCCGCGTGCGGTTTCGGATCAACGGAACCGGAAGGCTCCGGATTGGACTCCGGCCCGGACGTAGAGGATCAGGTTCGCCTGGATCTCCTGGACCATAACCGCGCCTGAGCCATCTCGGGTGCCGTTGTAGATACTCTCATTTTCCCGCCAGGTCGGAAGGAGCTGGGCTTGTCCGAACGGGATCCGAGTGGAGAGTTGGGCGAGGCGAGCGTCGAACTGTTTGGCGTTGTGAGTCTTCGCGTAGTTCCCTGCCGCCAGGTCAATCTGTTGAACGACATTATTGAACGTGTTCTGGGTCAAGACTGGCACGAACGAAGAAGGCGCGGCTTTGCTTTCCAGAGACTCGACCTGAAGCGCAGTCTGGCGTCGTGGCTTTCTCATCGGTTTCATCCTTATCGTTGTCGTTCTGTCGAGGTGTGGACAAGGAGGAATGATGGTCATCGTGATTCCCTTGAAACGAAGGGTGGATCCCTCGCTGCCTCGGGACGTCGTGGATCGAGATTGGGCTCGCCTCTTGCCCGAACGACTTGTGCGATTCGCAGGTGCTGTTTAGGAGGCCGTCTTGGATCGCTATGTCGTTGCCAGTCGCCGTCGAGAGCAACCAGCGCCACTCGGGAAGGGGCCGCCGTACCGTCAGCGAAGTCTTCCTCCTATGAGGGAAGGACGCAATTTTCTGGCAAATCAGCCGAATTCGAAAATTTATTTGAATAGAATATTGATATGTCTTTTGCGCGTAACAAAATAGGAGGTCTTGACAAACGAGAATCGGCTCGATTACTTATTGGGGACAGTCTCTTGATGCTAGCGATGATTCGCTAACGAGCACCGATGCTGGTGCGGTTCTTGAAACACGGCCTGGAATTTGCCCGATACGACAACATCGGCGCAATTCGTCGTTCCATCTAACGAGCCCGATCGCGGTTCGATTCTCCCCCCCCATCAGATGGTTCGGCTTCAGGAATTGTGGTGCAATTTTCGGAAATTGCATGCATCTGGATTGAACGAATGTTTCACGAGGGAGCAATCCACGGTAAGTCCGCATTCGATTGATGGCCTGTCGGGTTCCGTTTCTCGAAACTAGCGGAGGCTCGCCAATGAACATCCATGAGGATACGGCCCTGGGACGTTACCTGGAGTTGGCCCGAGGCGGCGATGTTGCGGCGCGTGGGCACTTGCTGGAGCTCTATCGCGATTATCTCCGTCTGATCGGCCGCTCGCTGATCGGTCAGGCGCTTCGGGCGAAGCTCGATCCGTCCGACGCTGTGCAGGAAACCTTTCTCAAAGCTCATCGCGAATTCGGGCGATTCCTCGGTGAGGGGGAGCCGGAACTCGTCGCTTGGCTCCGTCGCATCCTCATTCACACCCTGATCGATCAATCAAGATATCACCGATCGCAAGGTCGCAACCACGGCCGGCAGGAATCCCTCGAGCGAGCCCACTCGGATGTGCGACCCGCCTTGGCGGATGCGGGGCTCTCACCGAGCGCGATTGCCATGGATCACGAGCAGTCGGTTTTGATTGCCGAGGCGCTTGAGCAGTTGCCGGAGGACTATCGCGAGGTCTTCGTCCTCCGGAATGTGGAACAGATTCCGATTGAGGAGATCGCGGTCCGGATGGGCCGGTCGACCAATGCGGTCCGCAAACTGTGGACTCGGGCGATGCTGGCCCTCAGGCAGACTTTGGAGGGAGTCCGATGAACTGCGACGAACTGTCGCCAAGCCTTTCCATGGACGAGGAGCGGGATTCCGACGTGGAGGTTGCCCGGGTCCTGGAGCCTTTTCTGGCTGAGGTCGAGGCGGGGCGTGAGGCCGACCCGGGGCGTCTGTTGGCCGAGAACCCGGCGCTCGCCGACCGGTTGAGAGCTTGTCTGGAGGTCCTGCGGATCGGCGTCGGGAACGATGACGTCCGTGCCCGGCCCGTTTCCGTGGGCTCGCGCACCTATCCTTGTTCCGACCCGGATTGGGATGAGAGGCCCGGGCCGCCCGTCTTCGATCGTGGCCGGATCGGCTCTCGCCTGGGCGATTACGAGTTGCTGGACGAGATCGCAAGGGGCGGCATGGGCGTGATCTACCGCGCCCGGCAGCGGAGCCTCAATCGTCTCGTCGCGCTCAAGACGATCGACGCCGGCGCCTGGGCGTCGACCAAGAACTTGCGCCGGTTCCAGATCGAGGCCGAGGCGCTGGCCCTGCTCGATCATCCCCAGATTGTGCCGATCTACGACGTCGGGGAGTGCGACGGAACCTGCTATTTCAGCATGCGCCTGCTCGAAGGGGGGAGCCTGGCCAATCACCTGGGCCGCTATGCCGCCGATCCCCGGGCCGCTGCGGTTCTGATGGTGCAAATCGCGCGTGCGGTCCATCATGCGCATCAGCGTGGGGTGCTCCACCGGGACCTAAAACCGTCGAATATCCTGCTCGATTCCGAGGGCCGGCCGCAGATTGCCGATTTCGGCCTGGCCAAGCGGTTCGGCGTCGAGGCCGATCTGACGATCTCGGGGATGGTCATCGGAACCCCAGCCTACATGGCTCCGGAACAGGCGGAGGGGCATCGCGCGGAGGTCTCCGTCGCGAGCGATGTCTATGGCCTCGGGGCGATCTTCTATGCCTTGTTTACCGGGAAGCCCCCGATTGAAGGCCAGAGCCTTTCGGAAATCCTCCTACGGCTTCGCGAACAACTCCCGGTTTCGCCACGAAATCTGAATCGACGGGTCGACCGGGCCCTTGAGGCGATCTGCCTGAAGTGTCTCGAGAAGGAGCCGAGACGTCGTTACGACACGGCCGAAGCCTTTGCCAAAGACCTTGACCGTTACCTCACGGGCCAACCGATCCAGGCTCGGCACCATGGCCTCTTTCAGGCCGTACTTTTCCGAGCCCGTTCCCCCCAACAGATCCGGCTTGCGGGGCTCTTTGCGGTCGGTCTCGGCCTGGCGATCCTTGCCCGGGCGTCGAGTGGCTTTGCCCTGCTTGGCTGTGGCCTGCTCGAGGTTGCCCATCCTCGCCAACTCACGTTTCACCTTGCTCGATGTGTCGTTGGGTTTGCCATCCCGTTGATCGGGATCGGCTGGTCCACGCTCCGGAACCGGGCCTGGTCGCTCTGGGCCGGCGTCTTCCTCTCGATGTCGACTCTCCTCCTCATGGCAGGCCACCTTTTTGGCGTTCTGGCGATCGACACGGGGAGCTTGAACGACAATACCAGCCGGTCGATGCGGTTCGATGCGGACGCTCTCCTCCTCATCCTTTCCCTGATGCTCTTATCATCCTTTCTGCTCGCCTTGTTGGCTTGGTATTCGACCTGGGAGTCGCGTCCCCCGGTTTCTCCATCGCCACAAGGGAACCTCGGCGGCCCGGCCCGCCGTCGGATGTCATGATCTCGGCCAAGGGAACGCATTGGGGTGGGGCTACGAGGACCGACGACCTTTTCAACGGTCAAGCCTGACTCGCCGGTCGAACGAATGCGGGCTGGTCGGCCAGAGGATCTTCTTGAGTGACAATGAATCGATAGGATTGTGGGACAATAGGCATGGATTGAATTGGTGTGGCTCTGCGAATTTGCGCAGGCGAGAGGCGGACAGCAAATCTTGCGCGGTAGGCACAGCAAAGGAAAACCGCTCCAGGCGGTTCCGCTATTTCAAGTCGGTTGCTTGAGATGTGATGGTCCGAAGGAGTGTCTGAACGGTCTCGCTCGACCAATCCTTCCCCCCTTGGAGCCGGCCGACTTGACGACCTTCAGGATCGATCAGGACGGCGCAGGGGAGCGTTTGCACGTCGTATTGGATCCGAGCCAGGCCGGTCCGATCGACGAATAAGGGGAGATGCTTAGTCCGGGTTCGCGCGACTTCGCGGACGAGTTCGTCGTCGGGTTCGTCGACGCAAATCGGGAGGACCGCGAGGGGGGCGTCAGCGAACTCCTTTGCGACCTGATCCAAGGAGGGGAGTTCGTCCATGCAGGGAGCGCAGGTGGTCCCCCAGAAGATGAGGAGGATTGCTTTCCCTTGCTCCTGATCGAGGGTCTGTTTTCGGCCGTCGAGACCTTCGAAGGTGAGTGGCGATGCGGCGATCGTGGGCTCGACCGGTTCGAATCCGGCACGACGCAAGAGCGCCTTCCGGGCGTCGCTGGCTTCGGTATTCTGCGAGGGGAGAGGCCCGAGAGTCCCCACGTAATCAACGACCGCGTCGAGCTCTTGGGGGGAGAGGAGTTCGCTCCAACCGGTCATCGCGGTGCCGGGAATTCCTTGGCGGATCACGGCGCGGATGGCCTCGGGGGTCTCTCCGTGTGACCAGGGGCGTGTGGCAAAGTCGCGTGGGGGAGGCCGCAGCGCCATCGCGTCGGGACCGTCGCCCCGTCCCTCGGGGCCGTGGCAACGGGTGCAGTGAACCTGGTACGCCAGTCTCCCTTTTTTGAACGAGACGATCTGCGGATCGGGAGCCGAGACCACGTTTGTTTGCGGAGCGGTTTCAAGTTCCGTGGAAGGGGGCTCCATCCCCCCTCGAATCGACCAGGCCAACCCTGCGAAGAGGATCATCATCCCCAGGCCGAGGGCTGCGTACATGAACCCTCGAACGACCGATCGGGCGGGCGCGGTTCGCTGGGGCTCGAGCGCCTCGGTATTGTCGGTGGGGGGGAGTCCCTCAAGCGATGTTGGTCTCATCGGTGGTCAGGCTCCGTGGGAGCGAGCCGGACCAGGACGACCTGCTTGCCCTCGGTGTCGAGTTCATTCCAGGCGATGAAGACGTCGCCCACCGGGCTGACGGCGATCGCCGGATTGAGCTGAAACGCTCCCGCGTGCGGGGCGATCGCCCGGGTGGGGCCGAACACGCCGTTTGCCTTGGAGGTCGCGTACATGATCGCCCGGCCCCCGCCTGTCAGGGGAGCGCTGTGGGAGTGTCCGCCGTGCCCCCCTTCAGTCTTGGATGCGGGGGCTGGATCGAGGCTCTCGTCCCAGACGGCGTGCAAGGTTCCTGACGCGTCGGCGATCAGTTTGGGGTGCCCTTGTGCCCCCTTCGATCCCTGGCTCACCTCGCGCGGCGAGAAGGACAGCGACGGGAGCTCCGAACTGGCGGCGTAGACCCGGTTCTTGCCCGTATGGGCGTCCATCCAGAGGAGGTGGAGCCGGTCGCCGCTCAAGGCGAGGGAAGGGCCATCGTGCGGGCACCCTTCGAATTTCCAGTGCTCCGAGGTGACCGGCACCGGGGGCTGGAACGCGGCCTTTTCGCCGGATTCGGATTGGGCAAGATAGATGTCTCGGTTGCCCGCGTCGCTATTGCGGAAGGCGACGAAGGTTGATCCTTGCGCTGAGCGCGCCACCGAGAGGTCGCAGCAGGGGCAGATCCCTTTCCCCTCGGGACCGGCGAAAACGAGTTCCTCGGTGCCGAACCCGTCACTTCCTTTGTTCCCGAGCGAGAGGAACGGCTGTTGCCCTTGGTTCCGGCCGTCGAGCCAGGAGACGCAGAGGGTTCCATCGGCTCCGGTCGAAAGTGAAGTGAAGCCGGGGCGCACGGCTTTCTCGCCGTGGACGCTGACCGGTTCCGAGAACGAGGCACCTCCGTCGGTCGAGCGGGCGACCAGGTAGCGGACGTCGGGGCCGCCGTTGACGGCTTCAACCCAGCCGAGCCAGAGCGATCCGGCACTCGCGGTGAGGCGAGGCAGGACGTGGGTTGAGAAGGTCATCGCCTTGCCGGGCGACTTCGACTGGAACTTATAGATTGGCACCTTGCGCCAGGGGGCGGGAGCGGCGAAGTTCGCCCCGCCGTCGGAGGAACGGAGCAGATAGATCGTCCGTTCGAGGTCGCCGGTCTGCGAGGCCCAGGCGACCACCACGTGACCCTGGTCGTCGACTGCGACGGCCGGGGTCTCGCGATCGGCCTGGATATCCTCGGGGCGGAGCACATAGCGGCGCTCGACCTCGACCGGACGCGCCGCTTTCTTGGCGGCCGTTGCAAGTGCCGGCGGAACCGGAGCGGTTCGAGACCGCACGCCGAAGGCCATCCACCCCATGGCAAAACCGCCGACCGCCATCAGGGCCACGGCCAGAACGATAGACTTGGTCATCATTGACTCCGATGCGAATGTTGGAGTGGGCCGCTTTGGCTCAATAGTCCGAGCTCGAGACGACCTCGCCGCCGTTGCGGGTCGCGATCGCACGCCACGACGTCAGGTTCACGCTTTCCTTGATGTACTGAACGTGACCGTCGCAGAAGAGGGTGTTGACCCCTCCCGAGTGCAGGCTGCGGGCGGCGGTCAGGGCGGCGGCCCGACCCGAGTTCGTGCAGTCGGGAATGCGACTGTTCGGCGTGTTGAAGTGGTTGTAGGCGGCCATCACGAAGCTGCCTCGCGCCCATTCGCGACCTCGATCCCCGGTCCACTGGGTGGGCGCGAGGCACGTATCGGGGGTGAGCGGAGCGGAACTCGTCAAGAATTCGGCGAACTGCCGGGCGCGGTCCTCAGGCAAAGGGCCGCTGCTGTTCCGGCCCGACCCTTTGACGGTCTCGCCAAAGGCGACCGTGTTGCTCAGTCCGTCGCTGATGTCGGCCATCCGGATGCAGCTTGTGTCGTAGAGGACGCCGTCGGGAGCCGGAAACCCGGAGACGACCTTGAAGCTGCCCCCGTTGGTCGTCCCCGTCCCTGCGCAGGCCACGTAGTTGGTCGCGCCAAAGTCCGGGATGATTCGCTCAACCCCATCGCTCGGGCAGAGGAAGATCTTGAGGGCCGTCGAGACGACGGACGTGTTCGGAGCGTTGGTCAGGCCGCCCGAGGCGGTCAGGTCGACCGACGGGAAGCTGAAGTTGAGGGCGTTGTACTGGTTTGTCCCTTCCATTGTAGTCAAGAGCTGCGAGAGCGACGACCAGACGTTGGGATAATTGGTGCGGCCCGAGGGGAACGCCCCTTTGGAACTTTCGTAGTTATGGAGGGCGATCCCGATCTGCTTCAGGTTGCTCACACACTGCAACCGCCGGGCCGCCTCACGCGCCGCCTGCACGGCGGGGAGGAGCAGGGCGATGAGAACCGCGATGATCGCGATCACGACCAACAATTCAATCAGCGTAAAACCACGACGGCGCATGCGCGCACTCCGATCCGCCTGAAGGAGACACAGCGCGCATCGTCGAAACGAACGGAGACGAGACGCACGCCGGTCGAGGGCCGGTTCCAGTTCACGAGGAAGACAGCAAGACGACCCCGCTAACGGTGATGACGTCTGAACGCATCGCCCTAGCGGAGATCGATCTGAGAACTCAAGAACAGGTGGGAACGCGACCTTCGGGTGGATCGTCGAGGCGGTCGGCAAGGAGGGCCGAGCGGAGTGAGTCCGCTGTGAAGAGGTGAGCCTGAGCGGTCAAGCTCGGCCGGAGAATCGTCCCATTCGTCAGGGTGACCGCCTTGCCCATGGTCAAACCGGCTGCGGACGTGGGGAGCCCCTCACCGCCGCCGCAAGGAGCCGAACTGAGGCAAGGTCCGGCGTCAGCCTGGATTTGCCCGGTGGTCGACGACTTGGAGTCGGGACGCGCCGGAGGGCTTGGCTTTGCTTTGGCCGGAGAGCAGCAGCACGAGGTCAAACCGCGGCACGACTTGCACTTGCACTGGTGACCGTCAGGAACCGCCGCGTGGCTGGAAGTTGCGGTGACGGTGGCGCCCGAGGCGGTCGGTCCGGCTCCCGCGGCCAGCCCGAGAGCCACCAGCATCATCACGGTCATGTCGTGAGACCTGAGACGGCTTCGGCGGGTCGATCGAGGTCGAACAGGCACGGCGATCGAGCCTTTGCGAACGAGGGCGGGCGAGTCGATCCGGACGTCGTACGAAGCAGCAATGGTCTCGGGTCGAGAGGCATGTGTCAAGACTCTACCCGCCGCGCGGCGAAACGACCGATGGGGAAGCGAGACGACTGCCGGTCCTATCACATGTTCAAGAAGGGAACAGGAAGCATAAACGCATGCTGTTCGTATAGGCTCCAGATCCCTTGCCAGGCGGTGAACTGTGTGAAGAAAACGATCAGGGCGTAGGTCAGGCCCGTCGCGAACATGCCCAGGCGGCTCGTCCAGCGGAAGAACCAGTGGCGCGGCTGTTCGCGGCGTCCGGAGCGGGCGTAGGCCCAGCCGGTCAGGGTTCGGGCCGGGAAAATGAACCCGAGAAAAACGAGGCTGGGGAGCCAGGCGGTCTCGCGGGGGATCATCTCGATTTTGAGCAGGTAGAGGGGGATCGCAAACGTGAGGGTCAGGAAGGCTGCGAAGGCGAACGCCCAGGGGGCGCGGCGGAACCGTTCACGGATCGCTCGATACTCGAAGAGCGCGGCAAACCGGTTCTCGGCGGCAAACCGCATTTGGAGAAACGGGAGCGCCAGCGAGATGATCGCCAGCAAGAACCCACCGAGGAACGCGACCGGCGGGAATCGTCGTCCCAGTGCGATCAGTGTCACGGGGACCAACAGCCAGGCCATCGTGCCGACAAACCCGAGGAGTCCGAGCCGGAAGTAGTAGGGAAACCTCAGCGCCGTGACAAAATCCCAGACTTCGTCGCGTGCCGATGCGTAGATCTCACCGCGTCGCAGTCGGCGGACGAGCCAGCGCGGGGTCGCGAATGGCCAGAAAAAGTAACGCAGTTTCCCGCCTCGCGCACAGGAGGTGATGATGTGGAGCACCGTGAGCGCCGTCAGAATGAGCAGCCCAATCCGCCAACGCCGGGCGATCGGTCCTCCCGGATCAACGAGCTGTGCCGAGGTGGTCCACGACGCGATGAGCCGGAGCGGTAAGAGTACCAGTGAGCAGCCGATCACCATGCTTCCCAGGCGGGCCGCCCGGCGGACCCCGATCAGCGCGTCGCGCAATCGCCCGGTGCGAGCTACCCGCCCTCCCGACTCGAGCAGGTAGCCGAAGCTGAGCAGTTGCAGGACGGGGGTTGCCGACAGGATGGCGAGGCCCATGACGAGCGCGAACCCGCCAAAAAGCCATTCACTTGCGGAGCCGATCCCGTCCCGAATGCGGCGGAGCAGGGCCGGTTGCGGAACTGTGGCCTCGGGGCAGGCCGGATCAACCAGGGCAGGGCCGCCCAGCGGATCGCCGTCCTCGAACTCGACCCCATCGACGGGCTCGCCCGCCATCGTGAGCACCAAAACGTTGTTCATGCCAGGAACTACAGGCGATTCGACCGCCTGGTTTCAAAAAAACAAACAGGGGGAAGCGGGCCGGATTGCTGAAACGTTTCGGCAGGCTGGGTGGTAACTCCTTTGCGAACGGAGCAGGAGCCGAGGGGGAGGACCGTCAATGTGGATTCGGAACATCCTTTTCTTAGCGCTGATGCTTGGCGGGGCCGCTGCGCTGCGTGCGAATTTTTTCCCGCCCAGGTCCTCCGCCCCCATCCAGCGACCAACCCAATCCCCGGTCCCGCCTGAGTTGGTGGCTCGGGTCGACCGATCGTTCCGGCTGCAGTGGACCGAGGAGGGGCTGGTGCCTGCCAAGCGGGCCGCCGAGTTGACGATTCTCCGGCGTATGGAACTGGCGTTGACCGGGTCGATCCCGTCGCTCGAGGAGATCCGTCGCTTCGAGGCCGGGCCGTCTGGTCGGCGGTTGGATGATCGACTCGACGGCCTGTTCCGCGATCGACGCGCCTCCGACTATCTGGCTGAGCGGTTGGCGCGGACCTATGTGGGGACCGAGGGGGGCCCGTTCCTCTTTTATCGCAGACGCCGGTTTCTCACCTGGCTGAGCGACCAATTGCTGGCCAACCGACCTTACGACCAGTTGATTCGCGAGCTCATCGCCGCGAACGGGATCTGGACCGACCGGCCGGCCACGAACTTCGTGACCGTCACTTACGACCCCGAGACTAAGCGTCCCGATGCCGAACGCCTCGCCGGCCGGACGGCCCGCGCTTTCCTTGGTGTCCGGCTCGATTGTGCCCAATGCCACGATCATCCCTTCCAGCCCTGGAAGCAGAGCGATTTCCAAGGGTTGGCCGCCTTCTTCGGCGAGGTCGGCACCGGCCTCACCGGCATTCGCGATCGATCGACCAAGTTTGAGGTGACCAACCGCAAGACCGGCAAACTGGAAACGATCGCGCCGCACGTCCCGTTCCTCCCCGAGCTCCGGCCGGCTGACGGGCCGCTCCGATCGCAACTGGCCCGCTGGGTCACCGATCCCAAGAACGCGTACTTCCCCCGAGCGACCGTCAACCGCGTCTGGGCGCTGATGTTCGGGCGAGCGCTGGTGGAGCCGATCGACGACCTCCCCCCCGAGAGCGACCTTCCTCCCGTCCTGATCGAGCTGGCCGACGACTTCGTGGCCCACGGGTACGACTTGCAGCGGCTGATTCGGTTGATCGTCGCCACCGAGGTTTTCCAACTCGAGAGCGCGACCGAAGAGGACGTCAGTGAGTCGCAGGAGCAGGGATGGTCCGTCTTTCCGATCACCCGCCTGCGGCCTGAGCAGATCGTCGGTGGTGTGATTCAGGCCGGCTCCCTGTCCACGATCGACAGTGATTCGCCGATCTTGGTCCGGCTGGCCCGCTCGCTCGGTGAACGCGACTTCGTAAACCGCTACGGCGATACCGGCGAGGACGAGTTTGGCACGGGTTGCGGTACCATTCCCCAGCGTCTATTGATGATGAACGGTGAGTTGGTCCAGAACAAAACCAGGGACACTTTCTTCAACGCCGCGAAGCGAGTCGGCTCACTGGCCCAGACCGATCGCGCTTCGGTGGAAGTTGCCTACCTGACCGTGTTGACCAGGCGGCCAACTCCCGAAGAGTCGGCCCACTTCGAGGCCCGACTTGCGGGCACCCGGGGCGACAAGCGAAGCGAACGCATGGCCGACTTCTTCTGGACTCTGCTCAACGCCACGGAATTCTCCTGGAACCATTGACGGGACTCTCCTTTCCCAAGTGGGAGCCGTCGCCTCCTCTTCGTTCTCACCCTCCCCACCCTGGGATCGCGGGCGACCCGCCTGTAATTTAAGTTTAATTTCATATAATTGATTTTGTTTGATTTTCGTTCATTTAAGAGCGGGCGGGTCGCCCGCGGTCCCAGGGGGGCCATCGGGAGATTACTTTCCTGAAGGATTCTTGGTGCTGGCTCAAGCCAAACCGTCCCCCTATGCTGGGGAAATTCGACGGCTCTTGGCTCTGACCCCATTGCGCAACAGGGGGGCCGGCCCTATTGAGATTCTCGCCGCCGAGTTCCTTGCACTTGGCCAGGCGGGTCGTCGACCTTTTTTTTTGGAAAGGATCAATCGATGAGTGTGATGGGATGGAGTACCTGGGTTCGTCAGGCCCGAAGGCTCATGGTGAGCTCCTGTTGTCTGATGCTCGCCATCCACGGTGTGGCCGGCCCCTCGCTGGGCCAGTCCCAGGTCGTTGAGCGGGTCGCGGGGAAGCCTCTGTTTCGGGCCGGGGCGTTTGCCAGCAACATCACACCGCCACTCGGCGAGCCGATCGTCGGTAACTTTGATACGCCCGCAGCCACTCATATTCACGACGAGCTGCATGCGCGATGCATCGTCCTTGATGATGGGAAGACGCGGCTTGCCTTCGCCATCTGCGACAACGTCGGGATTCCTCGGGAGGTCTTTGACGCTGCCAAGAAGTTGGTCCAGGAGACGACCGGTATCCCGAGCGACCACATCTTGATGTCGGCAACCCACTCTCATTCGGCGACCACCGCGCGGGGGGAGAACGCGCTTGTCGCTGACAAGGAACTCGTGGGCTATCAGCAGTTCCTCGTCCGGCGGATTGCCGATGGGATTCGCCAGGCGGCTGACAACCTGGCCCCTGCACAGATCGGTTGGGGAGCGGTCGACGTGCCCTCCCAGGTCTTTAATCGGCGCTGGCACTTGAAGCCGGGCACCCCGAACCCGAATCCGTTTGGCGGTGAAGACAAGGTCAAGATGAACCCCGGCAGCGGCGCGGCGACCCTGCTCGAACCGGCCGGCCCGACCGATCCGCAAGTCTCGTTCCTCTCGCTCCGCTCCCTCGACGGCCGGCCCATCGCTCTGCTCGCGAATTACTCGCTCCACTACGTGGGCGGTGTCCCCTTGGGCCATGTCTCGGCCGACTACTTCGCCGTCTTCGCCGACCGGATGCAGCAGCTTCTCAAGGCCGACCGGCTTGAGCCTCCCTTCGTCGGGATCATGTCCAACGGGACCAGTGGGGACGTCAACAACATCAACTTCCGCACGCCGGGTGAGCCGAAAGCCCCTTACCAAAAGATGCGTGAGGTGGCCGACGAGGTCGCGGACGCCGTATTCAAGGCACACTCGTCGATTACGTTCCACAACTGGGTCGAACTCGGCGCGGCCCAACGTGAACTCACCCTGGGCGTTCGGAAGCCAACCGAGGCGCAGCGGGACTACGCCCTCAAGGTCCTGGCCAAGCCGGCAAACGCCAAGCCGACCGGCCCTCACGAACGAGCCTATGCCGACCGCGTTTTGCTGCTGTACGACTCACCGTCGGAGGTCCAGGTCCTCCTGCAAACCTTCCGCCTCGGTGACCTCGGGATCGCCGCCATCCCGTTTGAAGTGTTCACCGAGAGCGGGCTCGAGATCAAGCAGAAGAGCCCGTTCAAACCGAGCTTCACCATCGAACTGGCCAACGGTTCCTACGGCTATCTGCCGACCCCTCGCCATCACGCGCTCGGCGGTTACGAAACCTGGATGGGAACGAATAAAGTCGAGGTCGAGGCGTCCGAAAAGATCGTGAAAACGCTCCTTGACCTGTTCGCGGGCCTCAAGAACAACGGGGCATCGTCGACGCGGTAAGAACGATCGACCACGCGCACCAGGCAATAACCAATGTCGATCGGGCCAAGTCTTGATTTCCTCAAGACTGTCCGGATCGGCATGGGTTGCCTTGTTGCTGCTTCGGAGACGCGGGCTAGCCTGGATTTCTCACCAGGGATTGAATCGGGCTGCCTTGCGTGTCATAGGTGGAATTGCGACAACCACTTTTGACACCGAACCAAGGCAGCCCGATGGCTACAGAGTGTAACTCGACTTACCTCGACTTTTCCATCCTCGGTCACCGCCAAGTGCTCGCCGATTTTGACGGGGGCGCCATCTCTTCCGACGGCGGTGCACTTCTGCTCCGTCAGATCGAAGCCCGCACCGGGATCATCCGCCAGTTCGCCGCCTGCTTTACCGACCATCGCGATCCTGACCTCGTCGAGCACCCCCTGGAACACCTCCTGGCCCAACGCGTCTATGGTCTGGCCTTGGGCTACGAAGACCTCAACGACCACGACGATCTCCGCTGCGATCCGTTACTGGCCACCGTCGTCGGCAAGACCGATCCCACCGGCCAGGACCGGCCACGGCTCCGCGATCGCGGCAAGCCGCTGGCTGGCAAGAGTACCCTCAACCGCTTGGAACTGACCCCTGTCGGGGCCGACGGACAGAGCCGTTACAAGAAGATCACCTGTCAGACCCATGAGGTCGAACGGCTCTTCGTTACCCTCTTTCTTCAGGCCCACAGCCGACCCCCCGAGCGGATCGTTTTGGACCTCGACGCCACCGACGACACGGTCCATGGCCGCCAACTTGGCCGCTTTTTCCACGGCTACTACAAGGGATACTGCTATCTCCCGCTCTACATCTTCTGCGGCGACCACCTGCTCTGTGCCCGGCTGCGTCCCTCCGACATTGATGCCAGCGCCGGCTCGGTGAAGTCCCTCAAGCGGATCGTCTCGCAGATCCGCCAGGCGTGGCCTCAGGTGAAGATCCTGATCCGCGCCGACAGCGGGTTCTGCCGCGAGGAGATCCTTCGCTGGTGTGAGGACAACGGCGTGGATTACCTGATCGGCCTGGCCAAGAACACCCGGCTGACGGCGGCGATCGCGACGGAATTGGCCCAAGCACGCCAGCAATTCGAGGCGACGAAACAGCCGTCCCGGGTCTTCGCCGAGTTGCGTTATCAAACGCAGAAGACCTGGAGCCGAGAACGTCGGGTGGTGGCCAAGGCCGAGCATCTGGGCAAGGGGGCCAACCCGCGGTTCGTGGTCACGTCGCTCACGGTCGAGGAACGAGCGGCGCCGCCGCTGTACGAGCAAGACTACTGCGGTCGCGGTGAGATGGAGAACCGGATCAAGGAGCAGCAACTCCATCTGTTCGCCGATCGGACCAGTGCCCACACGATGCGTGCCAACCAGATCCGGCTGTTCTTCTCCTCGATCGCCTACGTGTTGCTGGAGGCGTTGCGGCGGCTGGGGCTGGCGGGAACGGCGATGGCCGAGGCGCAGTGCCAAACGATCCGTCTGAAGCTCTTGAAGATCGGGGCGTTGGTGCGGGTGACGGTTCGCAAGGTGTGGGTGAAGTTCTCGAGCGGTTGTCCGTATGCGGAAGTGTTTCGGCGTGTGCACACCAACTTGGCGCGGTCGGGGCCCTTGATCCCGAGGTGCTGAAACGAGGAGACCCAGTCAAATGAGGCGGGAAAGCCCCTCCCTGAGGAGGGGTGAGGATCGGGGTGCGCCCCCGCCTGGGCGCGGGGGCCTGAGGAACCAGGTTCGCGTTGGCGTGAAGAGGTCCGATCAGGTCCACGCCGACGTGATGAGCAAGCGGGAGACCACGCAGGCCGCGGGTGGCGGGGGCGAGCCGTCGAAATCGTCGAGCGATCGGACCCCGAAAGAATAGGGTGAGAAATCCAGGCTAGAGAGATGTCGGAGGATTCCCCTCCATTCTCCTTGGCTACGGCGACTCATCCAGAATCGGCCCGTGGGCATCGATCAGGTGGTGAATCGCTCCTGCCACGGCCCCTTGTTGTTTGCTCCAACGTGCGCGGAGGATTCGACAGTCGGCGAGGGAGGGGGCGAGGGTTCTGCGCTGGGTGAGATCGCAGACGGTCTCGAATAAGCCGTCACGAACGTCAAAGAGTCGACCGTGGACGAAGAGGGTCGACGGATTCCAGAGGTTGATGGCTGCGGCGATGGCGATCGCTAGATATTCGCAAACCTTGTGAAGTTCGCGTTCGGCAATTGTGTTGCCGTCGTGGATCAATCGCTTCACGTCATCGAGACTGACCGCGTGTCCGAGCTGCTCGGAAATACCACGGGTGAGGGCGGAATCGGTGGCCAGCGTTTCCAAGCATCCTCGATTTCCACAGCCGCAAAGCGGGCCATCGAGCGCGACTGTGACGTGTCCCAACTCGCCCGCCAAGCCGCTGTGGCCTTCCATCAATCGTCCGTCCATGACGACGCCGACGCCGAGCCCCGTGCTGATTTCGAGCATCACGAAATCGTCGAGCGGTTCGGGAGCGCTATACATGCGCTCGCCGAGGCAAAGGGCCTGCGTTTCTTGATACATCACGCAGTCGATGCCTAACCGCTGGCTCAGGTCACGCGCTGGCGAATGCCCATCGGTCAGGTGCAGGTTGGGCGACAACATTGCCCGACCGGTCCGGCTGTTGATCAGCCCTGGCGTGCTGATCCCCAGGCCCAGCGTTTTGACCCCTTCGCGTGAGATCAGGGTATTCGCAAGCAAGGAAATCTGCTCGAGCAACGCCTCGTAAGAGTCAGGCGTGGGGAAGTCAACACGTCCTGCTTCATGGATGGTGCCGTCGAGTCCGGCCGAGATCATGGTGCAGAGTGAGGAGTCGAGAACGACCCCGATCACCTGCGCCCGGTCACGAGCAAGCCTCATCAACGTCCCTGGTCGGCCCGGCGCTCCTTGGATCGAATCGCCTTCTTCCAACAAACCCGACTCAAGCAGCGAGACAACGGCTTTGGCAACCGTCGGTGCGCTGATGCCCGAGAGTCGGGTGAGATGCGCACGGGTGCAAGGACCACGATCGCGAAGAACTTCCAACACTCTTCGGACGGTCATTCGACGGAGAAGTTGCGGCTGAATCATCGACGACATAACGGTGCTTGCGCTCGAGAACCAGGGAAAGCCCATTCAAGCGATAATGTCACGGACCACCCGACCCGCCACATCGGTCAGCCGCTGGTCGCGACCTTCGTGGAAGTAGGTCAGCATTTCATGGTTCAGACCCAACAGATGAAGGATTGTCGCGTGGACGTCATGAAGGTGAACTTTGTTCTGAACGGCTTCAAAACCGAAATCATCGGTCTCACCGTAAGCTACCCCTCCCTTGACACCGCCGCCGGCCATCCACATGGAGAAACCATAAGGGTTGTGGTTGCGCCCTTTTTCGCCCGGGCCTTCGCTGAAAGGCATCCGGCCGAACTCACCGCCCCAGACGACGAGTGTGGTTTCCAGCAGACCTCGCTGCTGAAGGTCGGTGAGGAGCGCGGAGATCGGTTGATCGACTTCCGCCGCATGGCGCGAATGATTGGCCTCGATGTCCGTATGGGCATCCCAGGTGTCATCGAGATGGCCGCCGCCGGAGTAGAGTTGGACGAACCGGACCCCCCGTTCCACGAGTCGCCTCGCGACCAAACAGTTGCGCCCGAATTCATCGGTCGGTTGTTGGCCGACGCCGTACATGCACTTCGTCTTTTCGTTCTCTTGGGAGAGGTCGACGGCTTCCGGGGCTTCCGCCTGCATTCGATAGGCCAACTCGTACGAGGCGGCGCGGGCGGCCAACTCATGGCCTCCCGGCCGCGAGTCGAGGTGCTCCTGATTCAGGCGAGCGAGCAGGTCAAGCTGTTCGCGCTGGGGTGATCCGTTGAGGTAGTCCGGTCCCTTCAAATCGAGGATCGGGTTTCCGGTGGGGCGGAACAAGGTGCCTTGGAACCCCGCGGGCATGAAGCCGCTGGTCCAGTTGGGCTGGCCGCTGATCGGGCCTCCTCGCTTGTCAAGAATAACGACATAGCCCGGCATGTTCTGATTTTCATTACCAAGACCGTAGACGGCCCAACTCCCCAGCGACGGGCGGCCGATGAACGTTTTGCCGGTGTTCATCGCCACCAGGGCCGACCCATGTGCATGGCTGTCGGTGTGGCATGACCGAATCACGGCGAGTTTATCGGCGTGGTCGCGGACCCTGGGGAAATAGTCGGAAATCATCAAACCACTTTGGCCGCCGGGACGGAATTTGCGAAAGGCAGGGGTCAGATAGCCCACCTTGCGTCCGCCGGAGTTGATGAATTTCTTGTCGGCGGGGAGTGGTTTCCCCGCGTACTTTTCCAATATAGGCTTATGGTCGAATGTATCCACCTGGCTCGGCCCACCATTCATCATCAGGAAGATGACGTTGCGGGCGGTCCCGGGAAAATGCCCGGCACGCGGCGCGAGCGTGTTCTTGTCGATTGTGGCCGCCATCGCCGGTCGTGGAGCAAATCCATCAAGGGCTAGAAGACTTGCCAAGGCGGTGCCGGCGAAACCCCCACCCATTTCCCACAGAAACTCCCGGCGCGATTGGCCGCACGGGAAGAGCCGTTTCTCGCTCATCATTCGGGCTCCTACAGCGATCGCGTTCAATCAACGAAAATGAATTCGTTGCTGTTGATCAGAACATGGCAAAGCGATGCGAGGGCAAGCGTGTCCACTTCAGGGTCGTCACGAAACCGAAGCGACTGTCGCTCAACATGCTCAAGAGCCGCCGCCAGTTCGGTCTTGCTCGGGGAGCGTGCCAGGACTCGGCGCCATGCTCCTTCGACGGGGGCCGCTCGATCCTGGCTCGCGGAAGCGAGTACGAGGTCGGCCACGCGCCGGCTCTGCTCGTGAACGAACGCCCCGTTGAGCAAGGCCAAGGCCTGCGGAGCGACGACGCTGATGTCACGCTCGCCGCAAGGTTGGGTCGTATCGCAAAAGTCAAAGGTGGTCATGAGCGGATGGACCAGACTACGCCTCGAGTACATGTAGAGGCTGCGTCGGCCTTGTTCGCTTGCAGGCGAGGGCGCTGCGTACGTTTTGCTATTGGATAAGCCTTCGAGCGCTTCCGGATTGATGACCGGTTGGAAACTTGGTCCGCCGACGCGCAAGTCAAGCTGGCCGCTCACCGATAACATGGCGTCTCGAAGCGCTTCCGCGTCCTGCCTTCGGCGGAGCGCCCGCCAGACCAGGCGGTTGTCGGCGTCTTGCTTGGAATAAGACTCATGATCGGGGTGGATTGTGGATTGTTGGTAGGCCTGGGAGGTCATCATCAGGAAGTGGATCGGTTTTGATTTCCAACCCCCGCTGATCAACTCCGCAGCCAGCCAGTCGAGGAGTTCCGGGTGCGTTGGCTTTTGGCCGTTGAACCCGAAATTATCCGATGAACTCACAAGTCCATGACCGAAGTGATGCTGCCAGAGCCGATTGACGTAGACGCGAGGCGTGAGAGGGTTGCGCGGGTCAGTGATCCAACTCGCCAATTGAAGCCGGCGCTGGGTCGTTTTGGATTGGGCCGGAGGAGGAGCAAAGGGCTTGTCCAGGCTCGGAATCATCGACAAGACGCCAGGCGGCACGACAGGGCCGGGGCGACTGAGCTCGCCCTTGTGGAGCAGGTGGAACGCCGGAGGGTCGCGCGTCACATCGGTCCATCCGAGGACGTCATAGCCTAACTCTTCGCGGCTCGGACCGCCCAAAAGCTCATTCTTGCGGGGCTCGATCGGACCGGACCAAAACGTGGCGGCAAGGCGGTAATAGTCGGTCTGTGGGATCGGGTCGAACTTGTGATCGTGGCAGCGAGCGCACTTGACCGTCATGCCCAGGAAAGCCGTGCTCGTGACATGAACGAGGTCTTCAAGACGCTCGTATTTGTAGTCTTGTGGATCGTTGGGTTCGTCATTCCAGGTGCCCAGCCGCAAGAACCCCGTGGCGATGACCGTCTGTTCGTTCCGTTCCGGGAGTTCGTCACCCGCGAGCTGTTCTTGGACGAATCGATCGTAAGGCTTGTCTTCATTGATGGAGCGGACGACCCAATCGCGGTACTTCCAGGCCCCTGGTTTTTCCTGGTCACGCTCGTAGCCGCTGGTCTCGGCATAGCGCGAGAGATCGAGCCAGTAACGTCCCCAGCGCTCGCCATATTGCGGCGAGTCGAGCAGCTTCGCGACCAATCGTTCATAGGCCATGGGCGACTCATCGCGGACAAATGCGTCGACCTCTTGAACGCTGGGGGGGAGGCCGAGCAAGTCGAAGAAGGCGCGGCGGATCAATTGGTGGCGCTCGGCTCGCGGAGCGGGACGCATCCCTTCGGCTTCCAACTTCGCGAGGATGAAGGAGTCGATCGGGTTCTTGGCCCAGTCCGCCCGTTGTGTCGAGGGCACGCCGGGCCGTTCGAGCGGATGAAGCGACCACCAGTCGCGTCCCGCACGCACCGCGGTCGTCTTCTCATCGCGGTCGAGTTTGCGGCCGGCCGGCCAGGGGGCACCGGCCGCGATCCAGGCACGCAACGTTTCGATTTCCGGCTCGGAGAGCTTCTGCGAGTGCCCTTGCCGTTTCGGGGGCATCTCTCCGTCCACGACCCGCTCGAGGAGCAAACTTTCCTCGGGTTTCCCCGCGACGATCGCCTCGCCACTCTCACCGCCACGCTTCAACGCGTCGATTCCGGTCAGGACCAGGCCGCCAACCGCTCCGGCCTCGTTATGGCATTCGAGGCAACGCATGATCAAAATCGGCGCAACCTGGCGATCGAAATCCGGAGCCTCACCGGCAACCGACGTTCCACCGAGTGCGACCAGACCGACGGCCGCTATCCCAACAGCTTGAAGCCTGTCGAGCACCTGGCCCATTCTTCCCGCTGTATGCCTCATGGATACGCTCCCGGAATGTGTCGCACTCCATGTGCAATGGACCGCATCGCCACAATGTCGAATAGTTAAGAAACATTATTAACTAAGGGTGACCTTAAAAACCGCGTGGGGAGAAGTCAAGAGGGTGCGGGAGAGAATCGTGGCAGGTTGAGTCGAGCGCGAGTCCTTGGGCTTTTGCGATTTCCGTGGCGGATGAAACCAGGGAGTTTTTGGCTGGGTAGCTTTGGATAAGTCGAATGGAAAAGAGTTCCTGGGAACTTGGCGTTCCTCGCTGGTCTGACCGTGGCAGAACGGGACCTGCCCTCACCTCGTCAGTGTTGGAGTTCGCATGGGACATCGGAATGGCTCCGTTCCCGGACATGCTCACCGGTCGCGACTGGACGAAAGCCTGGTTTTTCCGGGGCGCCGGGACCTCTTGAAGTTTGCCGGGTTGGCGGGGCTGAGTTGGTTGACTCCGGTCGGCCACCTCCTGGCTTCGCAGGCGGAGACGCGTCGGGAGCCGGCGCAGTCGGTGATCCTGATCTGGCTGGCCGGCGGACCGAGCCAACTCGAGACGTTCGACCCGCATCCGGGCAAGCCGATTGCCGCAGGGACCCGGGCGATCGCGACGGCCGTCAAGGGGGTACAGCTCGCCCAGGGCTATGAACGGCTGGCCGAGGTGATGACGTCGGTGTCGCTGGTCCGGTCGCTGGTCAGCCAGGAGGGGGATCACGAGCGCGGAACCTACTTCATGAAGAACGGGTATCGGCCGGACCCGACCGTCGAGCATCCATCGATCGGCGCTATCTGCTGCCACGAGCTCCCCATGGGGGGGACGGGCATTCCCCGGCACATCTCGATCCTGCCGGGCCAGTGGCCGGCGCGGGGCGGGTTCCTGGGGGGAGAATTCGACGCCTTCAAAACGGGCGACCCGCTCCGACCGTTGCCTGACGTGACCTCGCACGTCGCGCCTTCGCGTGACGCCCAGCGCGTGATCGACCTCGAGGTTGTCGAGCGTGCGTTCCGCCGGGGACGGCGAAGCCCGGTCGCGGCGACCTTGCATCGCGAGACGATCGAGCGCGCCCGCGTGATGATGACGTCGGCCCAATTGAAAGCGTTCGACGTGAAGCAGGAACCCGCCGCGATTCGCGAGAGCTATGGTGATACCCCGTTCGGCCGGGCCTGTCTGGCGGCCCGCCGCCTCACCGAGGTCGGGGTCCGTTGCATTGAAGTCACGCTGGATGGGTGGGACACTCACGTCAACAACCACGCGACCCACCGCAAGCTAGCGGGGACTCTCGATCCAGCTCTCAGCGCCTTGATTCGCGATCTGAAGCAACGGGGAACCCTCGACAAGACGGTGGTTCTCTGTACCGGGGAGTTCGGCCGGTCTCCCAAGGTCAACCTGGCCGGAGGCCGGGACCACTGGCCGAACGGATTCAGCCTGGCCATCGCCGGGGGCGGGATCCGTGGCGGGCTCGTGATTGGCGAGACCGATCCCGAGGGGGTTAAGAACCCGACGAAACCGACAGCGGTCGCCGACATTCATGCCACGATTCTGAAGGCGGTCGGGCTCGAGCCTCATAAGGAGAACGTCTCTCCGGTCGGTCGGCCGATCTCGCTGAGTCAGGGGACGTCGATCGGGGCTCTTTTGTCCTGATCCATCCCCCCGGGGTGAGGCGCTTCCGACGAAGCGAGCGTGTCGCCCCGGCTTCATCGCGCCCGGATGTACGGGCGGATTTCCGTGAGCCGCTTCTCCCCGATCCCTTCGACGCGGACCAGGTCGTCGACCGTTCGGTACGGCCTCCCCTTGATGATCCGATCGGCGATGACTTGACCGACTCCGGGGATTTTCCTGAGCTGGGTCTTGCTGGCCTTGTTGATGTTGATCAGACCCGAGGAAGGCTTGGGGGGGGAGCGTCGATCTCCCCGGGACCGGTCGCTCTTGCGCTGGTCGAAAATGGGCCAGCCGGTCGAAACCTCTGGGTGGGTGAAGACCTGCCAGTGGAGGCCGTCGCTCCGGATCGTCACCGTTCCGTCGCGGTCGGTGCGGAGCAGGGGAATCTGGGATCGGGCCAGGAGTTCCACGATCTCGGGGTGGGGATGGCGGTATTCGTTGTCTTTCCCCATGCTGGCCACGGCGACTTGGGGGCGGACCAGATCGAGCCAACGTGCGTCGGTTCCGTTGCGGCTGCCGTGATGGGCCAGTTTCAGCACGGTGGCGTCGGCGCAAAGGTTGGGGGCCATGCGTTCCCACCACCGTCGCTCTCGCGTTTGGGCGTCGCCCGGAAGAAGGACTGAGAAACTCCCGTACTCGACCCGGATGCCGATGCTGTTATTGTTCTCTTCTTTGGGGTCATTCGGGGCTTGGGGAAAGATTGTGAGGACGACCGTACCGAGCTCAATCTTTCGAGGCGCCTGCAATGGACCGATCGCCTGAATGCCCCGATCGCGCACAAGTCGGAGCAGTCTCAGGTAAGGCTCGCTCGTGTGCGAGGACGACGAGGCCAGGAAAACTCGAGGGTGGTAGGCGCGGATGACCTTTTCCATGCCGCCATAGTGATCGGCATGGTGGTGGCTGACGACGACGAGGTCGAGCGTGCTAATGCCTTGTTGTTCGAGCGTTGACACGATGTTGGAAGAAGATTGGCCCGCGTCGATCAGGGCCGTTTTTCCCTCGGGGGACCGGACCAAAATCGCGTCGCCCTGGCCGACGTCGAGGATCGAGACGGTGACCGCCCCCGGCATGGCGTGAGGGGGTGCCGGAGGGGCGCAGGACGCGAGCGGAATGCAGAGGCAGAGGGAGACGATGAAGCTTGAGAGACCTCTCATAGCTTGATGTCCCCCCCGGGGTCGGTGGCCTTGAGCTCCGCCTGGATTGCCCGGGTCTCGTCGGCCAGGCGCCGAGTGGCCTGGATGTCGCGTGTGAGCGAGAGCGACAACACGTCGCCGGGGCGGGCCGCCTTGGGGAGGAACCGTTTCGGGAGATTGATCGACGTGCCGTCGTCGGCCAGGAGCACGGCGATTTCTTTCCTCTCCCCTTCCAGGCGGTCAAACGACAGGCGGGTCTTCATGTCGAGATCCTCCCGGTCGAGTGGTGGCTCACGCTGTTGACTCAATGGTACTTCACCCGAGGGGAGGGAGGCGAAGGCTTTGGGGAAGACGCGGATTTGCGATTGATGATTCGAGCCGAACCGGCCGTCGGAACGCGGGGGTCCTCGGCCGATCCGGCCACTTTGGGGTCATAGAAATCAGTGGGGAGATTGGCTGGCAACCTTGGCGGAACGCAGCAGAGGAGAGGAGATTTTCGTGTCTTTCAGGGCTGAATCCAGGTCCTGGTTCTTATGACCAGGCTTGGCTTTGGCATGGGAACGGGCCTGATTCTCTGCACAGCTCGGGCACGAGATCGTCCGGTTGGCCGGGCCGGTGGCCCAGTGGTCGGATTCCTTCTGCTTTCTCAGAATCTCGCAGGCGGGGCAGTCGGAATTTGCCGCCACCGTGGGGGACGGGGTGGCAAGGGGGAGGGGGGGCGGCAACTCGGCCGACGTCCCGAAAACGCTCGGGTCTACCTGGAGCGGAGGCAGCGGAACCAGGTCCAACTCCGGCCCACCGGCTTGCTCGCCCGACGGTGCGGCCGCCTGTCCTGGCAGCGGAATCTTCGTTTCTTCGAAGGCACCGCTCAAGTCGCCGGTTTCCGGTTGGGGATCCGGCTCGGAAGGAGTCGGTGGCGGAGTGTTCGCGTCCTCGAACGGGGTGCCGGGACTCTCCACTTTCGTCTCTTTGGTTCGGACGGCCGGCTCGGTCGCGATTGCGGCGAGGGGTGGAAGCTGCTCTGGCGTCTCGACCGGCGGCGGCGTCTGGCTCGGGTTCTCAGGCAAGGGGGCCGGCTGCTCGGTCGGAGCCGTCGGCTTGCTTGGCGTCTCGGGGAGTGCAAGGGGATCCGCCAGCAGGTCGGTCGCCATTGCGGGCTGGCTCGGCGGTTCCGTCAGAGCAGGAGACTCGGCCGGCAACTCAGCGAGTGTTGCGGGCTGGCTCGGTGGTTCCGCCAGAGCAGGAGGTTGTGCGGGGATCTCGGCCGTTTTCGGCGGTTCCATCGAGATCTCAGCCGGTATCGTTGGTTCCGTCGTCGTCTTCGGCTGCGTGGGCGGCGGAGCCACGACCTCAGCCGGTGCGGTGGCGGGAGGACTCGAGACTTTCGCCACCGTCGGCGTCTTGGACCCTGGCTTGGCGGAGTTGGCGGGCGCGATCGGCAGGCCGATCCCCGTGTGTTTGCTTGCGGCTTCGAGGTCGGGGAAATAGGTCGGGTCGCTTTGCCTCGGCGGAGCGATCTTGGTCAGACCGCAGGCGGAGACCAGATCCATCGGGCCTTGCGTGGAGGAGGCGGCCTCTGTTGGATTTTTGGGAGTGAAAAGGCGCACCTGGGGCGGCGGGATCTGAGTGGCCTTGGGGGACGTCGCGGGACCTCGATTTTGCTGCCGAGCGTGTGTCTGTGGCGGGGCGAAGAGGGCCGTCTGCCGCGTCTCCTGCCCCTCGTGCGGATTTGCCGGAGCGATCGCTGATTCTTGGCCAGCTACGAGTTGTCCGCCCGGCAAGACACTTTCGCCGTGCGAAGGCACAGGGGCGGTCGACTTGGCCAGATGAGGGCCATAGGATTTCGAGTCGCGGTAGCTCGCCAGGAAAAGATCTTCAATGCTCGATCCGTAGCTTGCGTCCGCCCTGAGCGCGACCGGCCCGATTGCATCCGGTTTCCGGCCGGCCGAGGCTCCGGTTGCCTTTGCTGTTGTCGATGCCGAGTAAGGGATCGGAGCCGGGCCCAGCAGCGCCCCATTGGAACCGGCCGGTAGGCGGAGCATGCTCTGCCCGCAACCCAAGTTGGAACCCAGGGTCAGGAAGCCGAGGACGGCGAGTCGCTTGCAGCGGCTACGGTGCCGCTCCGGCCTGTCGTCGTGACGTTTCTTGATCATCGTCATTGCTCGACTTCCCCAGACGTCCCGTCCAGCTCTGATACCATGAAGTCCGCCTTGGCAGAGGAGTTGTAATCTGACGACCACACCTCTCGGCCTAGGGGTGGTATCGGTTTTATGGGTTGCAGGGGTTGAGTTGATCCGCGCGAAAATCACTTGTTTGTACGAATGTGTCGGGCCGTTTGCTTCGGGCCGACAGTGGTGATCTCGCCCGGAGCTTCATGGAAGTTGCGATGAGGTGATGGGACCACGATCGGAACGTTCTGGTTTGGGGCTCGCCTCTGAATCCCCTGGTGGGCAAAATGATTTGACCGCACACAATGGCTTCGCTTGCAGCGTAGGGAGCGGGCCGCTACGATCATGAAGCGATCGGCCCTCAATTTCTTCGGAGCGAGGCTGAACGTTGAACCGGCTTGGCGCTGGGCCTCCGGTTCACGGAAGCGAAAAGGGAACGGACGCGTGCGATGGAAAAGACGACGTTCCACTATCAACCGATGTGCTCGGCTCCCCATTGCGACGCCGCTGCCGTCTACAAGGTGGCGGCCCCCTGGAGTAACGGCAAGAGCCGGGAGTTGAAGAACTATGGCTTGGCCTGCGAGGCGCATCGCGACTCGCAGCTCGCGCTGGCGCAACTGCATCGCCAGGGGCTGAAACTCGCCGAGGGAGAAACCATCGGGCCGGTCGGTCTCTATGAACTGGCCGCGGGCAAGCGCGACGCGGAATTGGCCCGACTCCCCGACCACTAGGATTTGGGCGTGAGGCCCGCCTTCGCTTTCTCCAAGGGACGGAACCCTTTATCATGCCAAGCAGGCTTCGGATCGCGGCTCAATGGGCCTGTCGGGCGGGGACCGCGATGGTCGCGCTGGTCATTTCCGCCGACGCAATCGCCGGCGAGATCCCCGGCGCAACGCGAATCCACAACCTCTTTGCCCAATTTGAGCTTCCCGACAATTGGGAAACTCGATTCTGGGCCGATCCGAACGTCAAGTTGCTGCTGACGCTTGACACCAAGGCGCTGGCGGAACTCGTCCCCGTACAGGCGGGCGTTCGCCATTGTCGATGCCCCGCTTGTGACGCCACCGAGGCCAGCAACTCGTTGACCTGGTCGGTCACGAATCCGAAAGTGCTGACGTGCCGCAACTGCCAGGCGACGGTGCCGAACGAGACCTATCCCGCGAAGGACGAGAAAGAGAAGAAAGTCCCCGAAGACGTGGTGCAAGTCTTGCACGGGGTCACGCACCAATACCCCTACCACGCCGTGGAGCCCGGTAAGCAGCGCTTCCCCGACGAGAAGCTCTACCTGGCGGCCAAACGCGACTACGAAGCCCGCGAATTCCTCGCGAAAGCCGCCCTCTATGCGGCGGTTCGCCACCACGAGCAACCGGCAGGGTCGAAAGATCCTGCGCTCGCCCGCTTGGCCTCAGTGCTGATCCTCCGGTTTGCCCAGGTCTATCCCGCCTATGCGACCCATTTTGATCAGCCGCATTCTCCCAAAGTCTTTCAACAGGCCAATTTGCCGCCCCCCTATCGGCGCGGTTACCAGACGGGAAAATGGGACTGGACGGCCAGCCTCGACGTTCCTTTGAACCTCCTGATCGCCTACGCCCTGATTCGCGACCAGCCCGCACTCCTCGAAGCAGGGCGGAGCCTGAATGATGATCATCCGGCGCGGACCATCGAGCGCGACCTCTTCCGGGCCTCGGCCGAGTTCGTCCGGCTTCAGCGCGAGGAGTACAGCGAGGTCTCGCTCCACGCCTATCGCGGACTCCTGGCCGCCGGCCGGCTTCTGGACGATCCGCAGTTGGTCGGTGAGGCGATCAGGCGGCTCGACGGCTTTTCCGAACGGGGCTTCTACTATGATGGGTTCTGGCGTCAAGGTGATGCGGCGGCCCATCGCCGGATCTTGAGTGTGTTCGACGGTTGGATTGATCGTTTGCTGGCAGGATATCCCGAGGCTCCTCGGCCACTTGAACTCACGAGCGAGCTCAAATCCGCGCCGGCGCGGGACCTCGGGGCCTTGCCGATGCTCGCCCTGGCTCGCCGCGCCGGCTCGGCGGCGCTGAGCGATTCGCGGGTTCCCGAGATCCAGCAAGTGTCCTGGCCGGCGGCGGTCGTGGCGCCGGGAACGCGCCGGCCCTCGCTCCTGGGGGGTGTTGGTCTCGCGAGGCTCGCCATTGGAGAGAAGGGGGGATCGCTCGACCTCGAGGTTCGCGGTCAGGACAACATCGGTGCTCCTCACTTTCAGCGCCAGGCGTTGCGCCTGGCGGTCGGCGGTCAGCTCATCCTCGGCGACCTCGACGAGCAGCCGCCCACGGTGACCGGCTGGGACCGAGCGACGGTAAGCCATAACACGGTCGTCGTCGACGGCCTGAATCAGCGCGAGTCCTTGGGCAAAGCTTCGGAACCGGCGCTCGGGGGGGACTTCCTCTTCTTTGCGGCAGACCCGGACTTCCAGGTCCTCAGCCTCGACGATCCGCGTGCCTATCCGCAGTCGACCACCCGTTATCGCCAGACCCTCGTGGCGGCTTCGGGGGCACAGAGCAGCTACGCCCTCTCCGTGTTCGAGGTTCACGGTGGGCTCCAGCACGATCAGCTCTACCATGCGGCGTCTGGCTCACGCGCCCGCTGGCAGCTTTCGGTTGCGATGGGCCCCGGACCGGCCACTCTCCTTCCCGAATCGATCCCGTACGTGCCGACTGCACGGGCCGAGGATGGGCGTTGGTTCGTCCAGGCGTACGGTGAGTTCGCGCCGTTGGCTCAGGTTCGCCTGATCCGCCCGGCGATGGCCTGGCTCGGTTCTCCTGGATCGCCAGGGGTTCGTCTCCACTTGTTGGGCCCGACTCCGATCGAGCTCATCACGGCGAACAGTCCCGACCCAGCCACCGGTTCAGCCCGTACGGATGCCGAGGATTCCGGTCGCGCTGGGCTGTTGCTTCGCCACCGGTCCCCGGATGGCTCGACCTTGAAGACGACCTTTGTCACGGTGTTTGAGCCCACCGGATCATCGGTCGTTCCCCTCACCAGGGTCGGCCGGGTCGCCTCCTCGCCGGAGACGGTCGTCGTCTATATCGAATCGCCCGGCGGCGGCGAGCACGTGGTCGTCAACCTCGCCCCCGGGACCACGCAGAGCGTCAACCTGGCTGACGGTCGAGCGCTCAGGACCGATGGTCTGGTCGTTCGGGTCTCCAGCCGTGGCCTGGTGCTGGCGGGGGGGACGTTCGCCGAGTCGGCCGGCCTGCGGGTCGAGCAGCAACCATCGACCGGGTCGATCACGGGCGTCGTCCGTCAGGCCTCAGCCGCGGGGCGTGGCTGGTTCGAGTCCGACCAGACCCTGCGGGACGATGGCAATATGGCGGGCCGCACCGTCCTGATTCGTCACGGCAATGATGTGACGCGAGCCTGGACCTTGCAGCGTGTTGAAAATATGAACCGTGGCTCGAGACTTTACGTTCTTGAGGAACCTGGATTCACGCTCGATAAGAAGTCGTCGGCCGAGGCGAGTTACTACCAGTTTCCCCGCATTTCGGCTCCCGGCCCGCATCAATTCCGGGTCTCGAAGATTACCCGCATACAGCCCCCAAAGACGTCACCCGATTAATCCGTGATATTTTGGATCTGCCGTGTTGACATTCACGGCAGAACGGGTATTTTTAGCGATGTCGGTCGTGCAAGCAATACCCAATCACGCCTCTCCGATCGACCGAGGCATCGGCTTCGATTATTCGGCCTCTTCTCTGTTCCAGCCCTATCGACCTGTTTTAATACAGATCGATAGGGTTTTTGTTTTCATGGAACACACGTCGATTGCACCAAACGTGAACCTGGTTTGAACCGACGATTGGAATCGTCGGCGGCCACGAGTTCATCGCTTTTGGCGCTCGAGGGGCAACTTTGCTTTGGGGGGGCGAACGGGATCGGCCGTTTTAACCCCAACGCCAGCTCCACGTTGATTGCCCCTCGGGCAATGTGACCGACCAGCTCAGCCGGCTGATCCGCGGATCGTAGGTGGGTGGTGGGCTTTCGGGAGCGGATTGCCAAGGTCCCAGTTCGGTGAGGCCGGGGCAGGTGAGCGCGGCGTGGAACGCGATCGGGTGCTTTAGGTTTACCGTCAGGCTCAGGTGGTGGACCGTCCCTCCGATCGGCCGTTCGAGTCGGAAGGAAACTTCACCGCAAGGGAATGTCTGGGTCAGGCCGAGGTGAGGCCACGAGCTCGGGAGTGCCGGGTCCAGGTCGAGCCGACGTTCGACATGGTTGTAGTCGAGCCGGGCGAACTCGAGCATGGTCTCGACGAGCATGGCATGGAGGCCCCAGACTCCCGAGGCCACCCCTGGTATGTAGCGCGGGGAGTCGTTGGCCCGGATCACGGGCCGGAGCATCAATCCTAAGGGGAGCATCCGGCTGAGCGTTCCGTCGGTCATCGCCAGCGCCCGATTCCAGTGCCGGACCTGGCCGGTCTCTCGGCCGAGCTGGATCAGGTAGCGCGCCGCCCAGAGCGTCGCTAGGCTGGAGAGATCATGGCTGTGCGACTCGCTGGGCGGAACGCTTGCTGTGGGAGCGGTCGCGTCGAGTGACCAACGGGCCAGCGTGTTGGAATCCACGCCCACGGCATTGAGCCGGAGGATCGCCTCGGCGGTTCGGACCACCCGTGGATCCGACGCGGGGAAGAGGCCGAACGGGACGACGAGGCCGAGCACGCTCACGTCCAGGGCTTTCGAACGCTCGATCTGCATCTCGGGGCGATTGGTCCAGAGCCCGCGCAATGTTGAGAGGCGTCGCGCCTCAAGAAATCGACCTGTCTCGGTGTCGATCAGGCCGGGGGCGTCAGCCCGGTCGGGGTCGGAAGTGCCTTGGCCGAGAATGCCGATCTCCCAGATCCGCTCCGCCAGGGTCCGCCAGCGGGTCGCGTGCTCGGGGTGATCGAGGACGTCGGCGAGCCGAGCGGCGGCCCGGAGGCCGGCCACGACGCAACCGTTGGAATAGAGGAAGGCCCCGAACCGATGGTCCCAGAGGCCCGCCGAGCTGATCAGGCTGAGGTCGTCGATCCAGCTCAGGCCGGGGTGTCCCGATGTCCCTGAGCAGACCGTGGCGGCCTGCTCGATCATCGGCCACATGGAAGCGAGGAAGTCGCGATCGGCCGTACGGAGGTAGTACCGTTCCAGGCCCCAAGGGATCATGGCCGTCTGATCGACGGCCGGGGTTTCCCACTCGGGCCCCCCGTCGATCGTGTATTTTTGGAACCAGTAGGAGTACGGTCGGTTTTGTCCCCGGACGTGGGAGAGCCACTCGAAGAGGCCCCGGCCGATCGAAGGGTGGCCGAGCCGCTCCATCGTGTCGGCCGCCCACATGGCGTCGCGCGGCCAGCAGTAGGCGCTCAAGCCACGATCGAAGCCCGAGGCAATCGCTCCCCAGAATGCGTCGGCATGAAGGGCCGAGGCCAAGGCCGATCGGCGCAAACTGACGGCATAGGCGGGTTTGGGGTATTTCAGGCTGGGCAAGACCTCGGTGAATGCATCCCACTCCTGGCAAGTCGTCTGCTCCACCTGGTCGAGGTCGGCGGAGCGAAACCAGGCGAGGGCGGGGCGAAGCCAGTGCTCGAAGGTCCCCGGGTCTCCACGCCATCCGGTGAACGCGCCACTGACCAGCAGGTCGACCGTCACCGTTTCGCCCGCGGGCAGGTCGATTCTCCGGAGCAGGATGGCCTCGTTCGCGCCCGTCGGTTCGCAGTGGACGTCGCCACGGTCGTCGAGCGCCACGGCAAACTCGACTGTCGCGTCGCGGGCGAACTTGCGGTTGGCGTGACCATGGCCGCGATTCGTGGCCAGGAGCGTTCGATCGCCGTCGTGCCAGCTCAGGCCGGGCTCGCCGATGCCCCCGTTGACCTCGGCCTGGATGTACACGCCGAACAACGCGCGGAGCGACTCGGGACCGTCGTTCTTGATCCGGAATCGCTTGAGGTACTGGCCAGGCGATTCTGTTCCCCCGGCCGTTTTGGGAAGGCTCTTGGCCATCGCCACGAAGTCGGTCACGAGTACGCGGATCGGTCCGGTCCGCGAGTTCAGCTCGGTCATTAGGAGGTTCGTGGCGCCGAGGTAGTGCTGAAACGACTCCCACGAGAGCCGCTCGGTGAACCAGTCGAGCCGACGCCCCACGGCCAGCCCCCCCACGATCGCCCGGAAGTGGGAGCGGCTCTGCGGCATATCCCCCTCGGCGGGGCGGACGTCGGAATGGAGGCCGACGGTCGGGAAGTAGACGTCGTAGGTGGAACCTCGTGAATCGACCCGGACTGTCATCATCCGGTTGCCGACCAGCCCCTCGGGGCCCATCGCCACGATCTCGGCCGCTTCGGTCCGGTCGGGCATATTGGGGCGGACGACTGTGTCCTGGGGGGGGCTGTAGACCGTCTCCGACCCTTCTTGCCGCGCGGCCGACCGGTAGTGGAGCCGAACGCCGACCGCTTGAGGCGGCACGGGGACGTGCCAGAGGCTATTCACCCCTTTATTTTCGATCCAGTATGCGGGGAGTGGGCCCAGAGGCGTATCGTCGGCCGAGATTTCGAGCCAGACGACTTGGTTGGCCTCGATCGGGTGCGTACCGATGACGACCGCAGACCACATCCCCGCGCGGACCGGGCCACCATGCCGTCCCTTTGCCGCCGCCTCGATCCAGGTCGCCACCATGTTTGAGATCGCCTCATGCCCCCCGAACCGGCCCCGGACGAAGGACTTTCCACCCGGACGCCCCTGAATCAAGGCGCTTGATTGTGAAGCTTATCGCCAGTTGCGCCAAGGGCCGGGTCCGCTCAGGGCGGGCCTTTGCCGACTTTGCGGGACATTGAGCAGGGGAGTGCCGTACAATCGCAGGGGTCGAAAGGGGATCCGACCGCCACTCCAGTCAAAAGGAGAACATGTGTTTTCGAGTTTCAATGCCAGGGCGTTGGGCCTGACGCTCTCGACCCTGGAAACGATCGAACTGGCTTCGGCGGCCGGCTTCGGCGGGGTCGACTTCCTGATGCGTGAGCTGCGGGCCGAGCAGGTCGATCCGCGCGCAGTGCGGACCCGCCTGGAGGACCTGGGGCTGAAAGCGGGTGCCTGGTCCCTTCCCGTCGACTGGCGAGGCGATGCTGCACGCTTCGCGGAAGACCTGGAGCAACTTTCCCGATACGCCGAAGCCGCCTCGGTGCTCGGTGCCTCACGAACCGGGACCTGGGTGATGCCCGAGACACTTGCCAATGCGGGGCTCGATGGCGATCGGGCCTCGATTCTCGCCTCCACCGCCGAGCTGCACATCGAGCGGCTCGGCGCAATCGCTCGGGTCCTGGCCAATCACGGCGTCAGGCTTGGCCTGGAGGTCATCGGAGTCGAGTCCTTCCGCTCGGGGCGCGGTATTCCCTTCGTCACTCGGCTGGCGGAGCTCGATCTGGAGCTAGGCGCAATCTGGCAGGAGTCGACGAACCTGGGAATCCTGGTCGATGGATTCCACCTCTATGCGGCCAACGAGGAAATTGAGGCGGGGTTTAGGTGGGGGGTGGATCGCATTGTTTGGGTTCACGTTGCCGATTTGCCCGCGTCGTCTCCCTCGGATCGCTCTGCAATCCAGGATCACGATCGGGGACTACCGGGAGAAAACGGAGCCATTGACACCGCCCAGCTTCTGAAGAAGTTGGCGGAGGCTGGCTATTCCGGCCCGGTCACTGCCGAACCAGGGGCAAAATGTCGCTCCATCGCGGGTCGATCCGCCAAGGAAATCGCACGACTCGTTGCGTCGGCCATGAATTCGGTCTGGCCGCAGCCGACACCGTGACCCGCCGCCACGGCGTCATCGACAGGACTCAGCGGTTCAACACCGGTGCCGGCTCGTCGGCAACCGTCTTCATGCTACGGGCCGGCGCGATCTCTTCACGATAGACCGGAACCTCATGCGGAGCTTCAATCCCGATCCGAATCTGGTTGCGGTCAATCTTGACCACTGTGACGACGATGTTGTCACCGATCACGATCTTTTCGCCAAGCTTCCTGCTCAAAACCAGCATGGAAATCTCCCGCTCGTGGTGGAATGCCCGTTGTCGAATCCCTCTTGACGGCCCACGCCGGCTTGAGGCTCTGCCTACGTTATAAAGCATTCCTTGTGCCAAGAGGTATTCGGGAGGCGAGGCTTCTGCCCTAAGTGGCAATAAAGACTAGAGTTCCGTTGTTTTGGGTGGATTCCGACGGCGGACCGAGCTACCGAACCAATTGTCAACATTGCCGCCCCTTCTTGGTTCACCATTGTAAAAATGGGAGGCGAAGGTGTCACTTCGCTTCTTGGAAAATGTCAAGTGAAATTGGATTCAGGGCAAGAAGAGGGACTCGAGTGCCTTCCGCATGACATTGGAATCGGGCTCATGTCCTGACCAGAGTCTTATGCCGATGACTCCCTGGTTAACGAGCATTCCAAGGCCGTCAAGGACCTGACATCCCCTGGTTTCCGCCTCGCGAATCAGCCAGGTTCGCGGTGGATTCGGGATCACGTCGCTTACGATCATGCCGGGACGCAGGGTTGTGAGGTCAATCGGGACACGGGCTTCCACGTCCGGATAGAGGCCGATTGAGGTCGCGTTGACGACCAGATCGGTCCCGAGCGGGACTTGGTACCTTTCTTCCCAATCAGAAAAGTCCGTGGGAACCCCTGTTTTCTCGGAGATCAGCTTGGTGAGCACCTGACCACGGCCGCGATCTCGGTTGACGATGGTCATATGCTTAGCACCAGCCAGGGCCAGCTCGACCCCGATGGCCCTGGCCGCACCCCCCGCGCCCAGCACGACCGCGCGAAGGCCGGGGATCGGTCTAACCTCATGCACCGACTGGAGAAAGCCCTTGCCGTCGGTATTGTCACCAACCCACTCTCCCCCTTGGTTGATGACGCAATTCACCGCGCCGATTTTCTCGGCGGCCGGACTGAGACGGTCGAGGTGTTCGATGACGGCGACTTTGTGCGGGATGGTGCAGTTAAATCCTCGCCAGTTCATCGCCCGCGCGCCGCGAACCGCGGCGCCGAGGTCTTCGGGGCGGACTTCGACGGTGAGATAGCGCCAGTCGAGGCCCATCGCGGCGAAGGCGGGTTCGATCATGGCCTGCGTGGGGTTCTCGGCGACGGGAAAGCCAAAGACGCCGACGAGTTCCTGCTTGAACGAACGGATCGTGCTCAAGAGACTTCCTCCAAATCGTAGCTTTGCCATGAGTCCGATGAGGTGGTGGCCGCTTGAAGCTTACCCGATCAAGGCCGGGTCAGTTGTAGGGGCCGAAAGCCGATGGCGTCGGCGGCAACGCATTGATAGCGGACCCCGCGCACATCGCCCTGCACGGCGAGCGACCATTGCCCTTGGATGTGGAGGTGGCCGTAAAGGCAGGTGGTGACCTCTGCCTGCTCAAATCGAGCGACGCAAGGTCCAGGGCGGCGGTGCTGGTCGAAGGGGGGGTAGTGCCAGAGCACATAGAGCGGCTCGCCTTGATCGCGGAGCGGCGCGGCTTGCTCGAGGGCGCGGTCGAGCGTGGCCATCGCCTCCTCGGAGGCGGCGATGACTTTGGGGTCTTCGTCGTCCTCGAGGGGAACGGGCGCGCCTCGAGCGCCGCAGATGACGACGCCGTGGGTCTTCACCGCGTCGCCGTCGACGGCCAGGAGTGATTTGCGAAGCATCGGCCGGATCTTCTCGACGTCGTTCCACCAGGTGTCATGGTTGCCAGGCGCCAGGACTTTCGTCCCGGGCAGCCGGTCGAGCCAGTTCAGGTCGGGCTGGAGGTCGCGATGGTTGCGCGCCATCGAGAGGTCGCCGGGCAGGAGCACCAGGTCGGCCGGGCGGATCACCGACCGCCATTCACGCTCGATCTTGGCGACGTGATCGCGCCAGCGCTCGGCGTAGCGCTCCCGACGGTCGGGCCGAGCGAACGAGAGGTGCAAGTCGGCGATCGCCCAGATGGTCATGACGGCCCGATCTCGTGGAACCCGGCCCGCTCGCCGACGAACGGGTTCGATTGCTTCTCGTTAGCGACGGTGGTGATCGGCCCGTGGCCGGGAAGAACGAGCGTCGCATCGGGCAGGTTAAAGAGTTTGGCCCGGATGCCGGCGATCAGTTGCGGGCCGTTGCCCCCGAGGTCGGTCCGGCCGACGGAGCCGGCGAAGAGCACGTCCCCCCCGAAGACAAAAGGGGTGTCGAACTGGTCGCAGACGAAGACGACCGAACCGGGGCTGTGTCCGGGGATCTCCCGGACCTCCAAGGAAAAACCGGCCGCCTCGAGTCGCTCGCCGTCGGCCACGAGTTGATCGGCGGGAGGGCTGGTCAGCGGGAAGCCGAACGGGGCGCTGAGGTTGGCTTGGGGGTCGCTGAGGAGTGCCGCGTCATTGCAACCAATGATCAGGGGGGCGTCGGGATAGGCCTGCTTCATCGCCGCGTTGCCCGCGATGTGATCGACGTGACCGTGCGTGTTCAGGATGGCCGTCAACCGTAACCCCTGGCGCGACAGCAGGTCGAGGATTGCCTCCGCGTCGAACCCAGGGTCAATCACCAGGGCTTCCCCTTGGCCGCGTCGCCAGGCGACATACGACATCTCGCCGAACGGGGCCGACTGGATTGCTTCAATGGTGTACTCCGTTGACGCCATGCTTGCTTCCTTGTCTTTTGAAAAAACGTGAACTCGTCAGCGGGAACCGATTGTAATTTCGCGCAGACATGGGCAAAAAATACAAGATCGAGCTGGCGAGCTTCGCCCCTTGGACTTCGAGTCACCCCCGAGTTCGGATTATCCGATGATGGGAGGGAGAAATCGATCCGGCGTTGTCGTGGCTTAGGAATTGCATGCCAGACTTGGTACGACAGGCCAATCACGCCCAGTCTTGACCTCATTCTGACGGTCTGTCGCCGAAAACGCACTTCCCAACCCACTGCATCGGTATTGATCGGCGCATTGCCATTGCGCCTTCGCTGATCGAGCCGTCTGAGATCGATAAGAGAAGGAAGTCCCATGATCCCGAAACCGAAACAGCGGTTCGACATCAAGGATCGGGGCCAGGCGTGGAAAGGCCGGATCCTGACCACTCTGGGAACCCTCGGCGCGTCGGCGACGGTGTGGGCAGGGGCAGGGATGGGCGGTGAAACGAGTCGTTGGGAATTGCCCGACGGCACGCATTTGTATTCGACCGCCGAGGCGCCGTTCGATTACCGGGGGCCGGTTCCGACATTGCTACTGGCGATGCTTGACCCCACGGCCGCCAACAATCCGCGGGCCGAACCTCGCTTCGACTCCTCATTTCTTCGCGCCCAGAACCAGGCCGCCGAGCCCAATTCGGTCGCAGCCTTCTCCGAGAGCGAGCCGGCGAAATCCAAAGCGAGCGAGCGCGAGACCGAAAACGCAAAGGAGCAGGAGCGGCGGGAGGTCGCCCCTCGGGTTGCGAGCGCCGCCAGCCGGGCGCGGACTCAGAGCTTGGAACACCCACCAGGATCCACCGCATCCCTTTCGACCGCGACGGCCGAGGCCTCCCACGACCCAATCGTCATGGCCAAGCAGGCGATCGCCGATTGTGAGGCCCGTTACAAAAAAGTTCAAGATTATACGTGTACGTTTCATAAGCGCGAGCGGATCGACGGCCGGCTCACGCAGCCTTACATCATGGCGATGAAGTCGCGGACGCACCCGCACAGCATCTACTTCAAGTTTCAGCGGCCTAAGAAGGGACGCGAGGCGATTTACGTTGCCGGACGTCATGGCGGCAAGATCGTTGTTCACGACGTGGGCTTGGGGAAACTGATTGCCGGGACGATGAATCTTGACCCCCACGGTTCGATGGCCATGGAGGAGAATCGCCACCCTGTGACCGAAGCGGGCATCGGCTCGCTGATCGCGAGCGTGGCTCGGCACTGGTCGATCGAGCTGACTCCGGGGGAGTCGCGCGTCACCTTTCATAAGGACGTACGCGTCGGCAACCGTCCTTGCACGATGATCGAGTCGGTCCATCCTGAGAAGCATCCCAGCTACCTCTTTCATATGGTCAAGCTCTACATCGACCATGAGCACGGCCTGCCGATTCGCTTTGAGGCCTACGACTGGCCCAAGCGTCCCGGGGTATCGCCCGAGCTGGTCGAGGAATATAGCTATCTAAACTTGCAAACCAACGTTGGGCTTCGCGATCAAGACTTTGACGCGGCCAATCCGCAATATTCGTACGGCCGATTCTGACGGGTATCGGGCCGAAATTCGGCCTCGAGACCTTACAAGTGGCGGCCAACTCGATGTGGGTTGGCCGCCGCTTTTTTGACGCTGCGATGGCGCGTTTTGAAGCGGCTCGATTAATCCGCACAATCCTCACGAGCCTGCCGTGATCTGGCCGATATCTAACTTCGGTGAGGGGGGGCGCCGGAAGGGAGCCGCCTCTCGGGCGAGGGTTTGGCGCGTCGGGGAGTGTTGCTAGGGACGGACGAGTTGAACCGGTTGAGGCCTGCGGAAGCGGCCTTGGCAGGCAACAGGCCCTTCGCTAGAATCCGCCTCGCCTCGGGGGCAAGGCCCGGTTCCTCTGGTTCCAGCGGACCGGGAGTTCCTGGGCCGGGGCGTCCCTTCCAGCTTGACTACTCGCGCCGAAGATGATGCGGGTCAGATTTCGCCGACCGCCCCCGCTGCGGGGGATGGTCTCCGTCCGTCCGTTCCATGGAAGGAGAGGCTCGATGAGCACGGTCCCGACCACTAAGGCTCAGGTCCGCGTCCATATTCGCTGGATGATTCGTCGCGACATGCCCGAGGTACTGGCTATCGAGCACGCCAGCTTCGAATATCCCTGGTGCGAGGAGGAATTCCTCCGCGTCCTGAGGCAGCGCAATTGCATCGGCATGGTGGCCGAGTACGGCGAGCGAGTCGTCGGGTTCATGATCTACGAACTCCACAAGAACCGGCTCCATGTGCTTGACTTCGCCACTCACCCCGAGTTTCGCCGCCAAGGGGTGGGCCAGCAGATGGTCGCCAAGCTGGTCGGCAAGCTTTCCAGCCACCGGCGAACCCGGATCGCGCTCAGCGTTCGGGAGACCAACCTCGTGGGCCAATTGTTCTTCCGGATCCAGGGCTTTCGCGCCATGGAAGTCGTCCGCGAGCACTACATGGACACGGCCGAAGACGCCTATGTCATGCAGTACCTGCTCGACGAATCGGTGCTTGATGAGCCGATGCCGACCAATCGGATCGCCAAACAGTACGAGAACTGATCGAGCCCGAGCCTGCTCGATCGCTCCCGACCCCAAAATACTCGCGCGGCCCGCGCGGGCCAGCCCCCCTGGCCCGCGCGGGCCGTTCGGTTATGTGTCCCCGAGCCTCGAGAATCCAATGGTCCCCAGGCCTTCGATTCGCGATAATCCAAAAACAGGGAAGACACACGATCGGACTGGTCCCGCGAGATCCCCCTGACTCTCATGACTGACATACCTGACGCCGCCGTGGGCCTGATTCCAGGCTCAACCTCGCCTCTCGCTCGAGCACAAGGGGAGAGCGAACCTTCCCGTCAGGCCGTCCCCAAGGTGACGCCTGATCTCGCCTCTATTGCCCCATGGCTCCAGGCTGGGTTCTTGATTGTTGGTGTTTTCTCGGCCCTGGGAAGCAGCTCTGTCCTGTTCGCCGGGCCTGCGCTGCCCTGGTCGCAGAAGCTTCCGTTGATCCTCGATGCGCTCACCCGGGTTTTCGCCTTGGCCCTGATCGGGTGGCTGATCGCTCGTCTCGTCCAAGCGTTGGCGACTGCACTCGACGTCCAGGCGATGCGCGTGGCAACGGCCGAGTCGGCCGAGCGTCTGCTGATTGCGGCCCTAGGCCGAGTGGCCGAAGCCCTCGAGCGGTCGGCGACCGTCGCCCCCTCCCGAAGTCCGGTTCCAGCGGACCCCGCAGCCGAGATCGGCAAGGCGATCCAGGAGGCCAAGTGGGATCACGCCGGCACCTTGGTCCGCGAATTCATCGCGGCCCATCCCGACGAGCCGGACGGGTCCCGACTCGCTCGGGAGCTCGAAACCTCGCGCGCGGTGGAAGCACGCAGCCTTCGCGGCAAACTCGACGCGGCCCGCGAGGCCAATGACCCTGACCGCGTTCTGGAACTCCGCGACGCGTTCCGGCCCCTCCTCGACGCCGACGCTCTGCGAACGCTCGATCAGGAGTTGATCCGTTGGCTGATGGCCTTGATCCAGAAGCGACTTCGCGCCGGGACGATTCGGGTCGACGTGGTTGAGCTTGCCGCCAAAGTGGCCGAGCGGTTCGACCACACATCGGAGGGAGCGAGCCTTCGCGCCGCACTCCCCACCCTCCGCCGCAGCGCCGGGCTCTGCGCTCGCTGCGGGAAGCCGTACACCGGCATCGACGACGCTTGTCCCGACTGCCTGAAGGCCCAGTCCCTTCCCACCTTCGGAACCGAATTCGACCCGGAAGTGGACCCGGAATCGACCGAAGGAGACGATCCGGATCGAGCCCTCTTTTCAGATGATTCGGTATAATGGAAACAATCCGAGGTGGGCACGGTGCGGATGAGCCACCCCGACGGAGAAATTTCGAAATTCCCGAGTGTTCCTGAACCGCCCAGCTTGACCGGATACGAAACGTCGGATAGTGATAAAGTGAGACTTTCCTATTTGGTTTGCACCTTAAGTCGTCGGCAACGGGAAAGGAGCGGGCCATGTCCCGCCGAATCGTACTAAGCTGGGTCTTCCTGGCACTGATGGGCACATCGGTTTGTGCTCAAATTCCGATCTCTCGCGATCTCCTGCCAACACGCACTGCCCTCGGGCGGGTGGGGCTTGAGCGACATTGGATGGCCGCGGTCCCGATGGAGCCGACCGAAAAGCTCCTCGAGATCAGCATGGCGGACAACCTGATTTTCGCTCAGACCAGCCACGCCGGATTCCATACGTTCGACGCCGAGACCGGCCGCCTCCTCTGGTCGGCGCACTTGGGCCATCAATTGCAGGATGCCTTCCCGGCGTCGGCCAACTCGCGAATGGTCTTCGTGACCAACTCGAACCAGCTCTTCGCGCTGGACCGAAACACAGGTCGGAAAGTCTGGGTTGAGAACCTTTCCGTGTTGCCCTCGAGCCCAACGGCCTGCGACGAAGAGCAGGTGATGGTGGGGCTGAGCACGGGAGTGATCCGCTCCTTCACTCTGTTCGTCAAGGACGAGAAGGGGGTGGTCGTCAAGGACACGAAGGGCCAGCCGTTGGTTTCTCCCCGGGCCTTGTTTGCGTGGAACTGGCAAACCGGCGGTCCGTTGAAGTCACGACCGATGCCTGCGGGTCGCATGGTTGTGTTCGGCGGGCATGATGGCCGCGCTTACGTCGCGCTTGCCGATACGCCCAAGATGCTCTATCGGATCGCCACCGGCGGTGCCATCGAAGCGCCGATCTCGGCCTATGGGACGAGAACCTTCTTCGTTGCATCGGCGGATAAAAATGTTTATTCGGTCGACCTATTCACGGCGTCGGTGATGTGGGCGTTCTCAGCCGGTGCCCCGGTGCTTCAGGAACCGGTTGTCGCGGACCGCGACGTCTATGTCATCAATACGTCGGGCGTGATGAATGCGGTCGAGGTTGGCACGGGGAAAGCCCGTTGGTCCACCCCAACCCACGGCGGCCGACTGATCTCGATCAGTGAGAAGCGGCTCTATCTGGAATCGTACGATGAAGACCTCTTCATCGTCGACCGCGAGTCGGGCCAGATCGTCGCCGACCCGCGATCGACCTACTCTCGCGCGGGGCTGAACCTTCGATCGTATGATCTCAGCCTGACGAACACGTTGAACGACCGGCTCTACCTGGCTTCGTCGTCGGGCATGATCTTCAGCATCCGCGAGGCCGGCCTGACCAAGCCCCGATTGCTCCGTGATCCGAAGGCACCCAAGTTTGGATTTATTCCTCCCGAAGGCGTTCCCATGGAGCCTCCTTCCGGGATCACAGCTCCCTCGAATCTCACCGCGCCCGAGCCGGGAGACGAGCCGAAACCGGCTGACGCGACTCCGGAAGATGAACCTGCGCCTGCTCCCGAGGAGGAGAAGTAAGGTCTACCCTGAACTCAGTTTTGTCAGATGACTTTTTCGCTGGGTGGTTGCCAAGCATCGAACTCCGGCCGTAACCGGAGTTGGTGCTTGCGGCCACCCTTGTCGCGTTGTTTGAGAACCGTCGGAGTGAAACGAGGGTCGAATGCACGAGATCGTACCAGTCCGCCGGGCTTTGTTGAGTGTCAGCGATAAAACGGGTCTGATCGAACTGGCTCGCGTTCTGGCGGGGCAGGGAGTCCACTTGCTGGCCAGTGGTGGAACCCGTACGGCCCTGACCGAAGCGGGCCTCGAAGTGACCGAGGTCTCCGCCTATACAGGACAGCCCGAGATCCTGGGCGGACGGGTCAAGACTCTCCACCCCAAGCTCCACGGCGGGATCCTCGCGCGCCGCGAACTTGCCGAGGACCTCGCCGCCCTCGAGGCGCAAGGGATCGAGCCGATCGACCTGGTCGTGGTCAATCTCTATCCGTTCGAGGCAACGGTCGCGCGTGCCGAAGTCACGTTCGAGGAGGCTGTCGAAAACATCGACATCGGCGGCCCGAGCCTGATTCGAGGGGCCGCCAAGAACCACGCCCATGTGGCGGTGCTTACCGACGCTGCTCAGTACGAACGCCTGGCGAAGTCGCTCCAGGAGCAGGGGGGGACCACCCTCGACGAACGCAAGGCGCTCGCGCTGGCGGCCTTCGCCAAATGCGCCCGCTATGATCAGGCGATCGCCGATTACCTCGGGCAAGTGGTCGGTTCGGGCGATGGGGAAACCGAGGCCTTCCCGCCGACCTTGCACCCCCGCTTCGAGCGCCGGGCGGTCCTCCGGTACGGGGAGAACCCGCACCAGCGCGCGGCCTTCTATGTCGAGCCCGGGACGGTTGGCCCCAACCTCGCGACGGCCCAATCGATTCATGGCAAAGAGCTGTCGTACAACAACCTCCTCGACCTCGACAGCGCCTTGCGCTTGATCCGCCACTTCGCCGAACCGGCCGCGACGATCCTCAAGCACAACAATCCCTGTGGCGCGGCCATTGCCGACACCTTGGCCGAAGCCTTCGAATTGGCCTACGAAGGCGACCCTGTCAGCGCCTTCGGCGGGATCGTCGGCCTGAATCGCCGGGTCGACCGCGCGACCGCCGAACGGCTCTGCGCCCCTGGCCGCTTCATCGAAGCGATTGTGGCCCCTGGTTACGATCCCGATGCCCTGGCCCTGTTGACCACCAAGCCCACCTGGAAGAACAGCGTTCGCCTGCTCGATCTGGGTGGTCCGATTGGTCCCGATGCGCCCGCTCCGGCCGGGTTCGACCTTCGTCGCGTCGAAGGAGGAATGCTCGTCCAGGACTGGGACACCATGGAAGCGGACCCCGCCTCCGGTACGGTCGCGACCAAACGGGTCCCGACCGCGGCCGAGCGCGTGTCGCTCGGGTTTGCCTGGCGGGTCTGCCAGTCGGTTCGCTCGAACGCGATCGTACTGGTCCGCGACCGGCAACTCGTCGGCGTCGGCGCCGGGCAGATGAGCCGTCTTGATTCGGTGCGGATCGCCGTGTCCAAGGCCGGTGAGCGCGCGGAAGGAGCGGTCCTCGCCTCCGACGCGTTCTTCCCGTTCCGTGACGGCCCTGACACGGCCGCTTCGGCCGGCGTGACGGCCTTGATCCAACCGGGCGGCTCGAAGCGTGACAACGAGACCTTGGCAGCCTGCGACGAGCACGGGATGGCCATGATTCTCACCGGCCGCCGCCACTTCCGCCATTGATTTGGCATGCAGCAATGAGCCGCCAGCGGGCGGTCTAATCCCGTGAAAACAGGCACGGTCAGCAGCGGAATCGTTCTGCGGCTGGCCGTGTTTTGTTTTTGGAAATCACGAGAACTCGGAAGCATTGGGAATCGCATTGCATTCTGTGAGGCCCGTCCTTCTAAGGTGGTAGTTTAATTAAGATATTCTTGTGTTTAAAATATTTTTTTTATTTTTGCTTGCGTCGTTGTTCGGAGTTCGTCCGGGACGAGGATGAGCTCGAGATGTTTGTGGCAATCGACTGTTGATGATATTTGTGATTTTGTTAAATTCTGTTTTTTTTTGAAAAAATGTGAAAATTTTATTTTTTGATTCGCGATTATTTTTGAAATAAATTAAAATTAACAATTTGTTATTTTAATTATGATTATGTTGCTGTGCGGATGGCTTTTGCGGGAAAGCGTAATGGGGGCATTCGTCAAGAGAGGACTGTTGCCAGTGCAAGAGGAAGGTGGCACTGTTGCCTTCTTTGCAGAAGTTGCATGACTGAGTATTGGTTGCAATGAGAATGTGGATATGGTGTAAGAGGGTTTCCTGGCCCTTATAATAGATTCTATCGGTGGACGAAGGATCTCTTGGCGTATCCCGAGTTCGGGCGGCACGCCACCGGCTAAGGAGGTCAGGAATGATGAAGCCTTTACCGACGTGGGGCATGGTGCTTTTCATCGCGGTGTCCTTGGTGCTCTATATCGGGCTCGCGGTCTGGGGCTGGGGCGGCTGGTCCGCGTTCATGGCGCATCCCGCTCGAGCCGGTGCCGTCGTTGCGATGGTCGTCATCTCGGTCGCGGCGGCGTTCACGAGCGGTAATCTGTCAAGTGGCCGGCGCGAGGACACCACGAACCGTTGGGTTTTGCTACCTTTCATAATCCTCGGTTTCGTCTTGGGGTGGCTGCCGGCGTATACCGACCGCCGTGGCATTGGGACGATTGACGGCGATGTGGTGCGCTACTTTGGATTGGCACTATTCGTCGTCGGGAGCGTTCTCCGGCTGGGGGCCGTGTTCGTGCTGGGGCGTCGGTTCAGTGGCCTGGTGGCGATTCAGGAAGGCCACGAGCTTGTGACCGGCGGCCTCTATCGCGTGATCCGCCATCCCAGTTACCTCGGTCTGCTGTTGGGCCTCTTCGGTTGGGTCCTGGTCTTCCGCAGTGCGGTCGGCGTTCTGGTCTCGCTCTTGCTGCTCCCGCCGCTGGTTGCACGTATGAACTCCGAAGAGGCCTTGCTCGAGTCGGAGTTCGGCGAGCGGTACGCTGACTATCGTCGCCGCACCTGGCGGCTGCTGCCGTTTCTCTACTGAGTCGAATGGCCCCAAGGTAACCGTAGAGCAAGCTGTGCGACCCATGGGATCCGCATATCGCCGAGCGATTCGTCTCTCGAACACTTGGGCTGTAATTGGTCCGCGCTCGGCTTCCAGTTCCGATTCGACCGATTGAATCGGGGATGACTGGGGCCTCTCGGCTGGCCGAGCAATCTGGCCCTGTCCGCCTGCTCGATGCCGACGGAAATGAACCTCTCCCAACTCAGCCAGCCTCAGTATCCGAATCTGATCCTGCTTTTCCAACAGTCGCAGAGTCGAGGTTCACACACGATCTCGCTCAGGGAAAGCTAGCGGCTGCTCTGGATTGATACTTGTGCCCCAGCGTTTCAACTTGAGTGCAAACCAGAACTTCGACACCATCGAAGTCGTCTCGTTTGGACATCGTCCAGCAGGGCCGTAGACAAACTCAAACCCAGTCCCTATCCTTTTCCCTTGAAACCAAGCGTGCATGGATCAGGATTGCCGGAGCCGAGCGAGGCCGATGTTCACTCGTCGCTATGGTGAACCGGAGTGAGTCTCGCTCGCTATCATTATTAGGATGAGCATCATGTTACATATTGTTGAAGAGCCTGTCGTTTCCCGCTCGCTTCTTACTCGATGCCGGCTTTTTCTTAAATATTTTATGTGGCCAGGCACGAATTGGGTCAGTAGAGAAAAGTCAAGACTTGTGAAAATGCTAATTCCAGGTACTTCCGAGTCGCCGGTTCGGACTCTCGACTGTGGGTGTGGAAATGCTTATTTTGCCCATCAAGCCGTGCTCCGAGGCGCGGTCTGTACGGGAATCACGATCCACGAGTGGGAACGAGACCACTGCGAGGAAATGCGAGATTACCTCGGTGTCCCGAAAGATCGGATGTCGTTTCAGGTGGTTTCGCTCGATCACTTCGCCGCTGACGAGGCATGTCGAGGCAAGTTTGATCAGATCCTGTTGCTCGACGTGATCGAGCACATTCTCGATGCCGACGCAACCCTTCGCCAGATTCACGAACTCTTAGATGAAGACGGGTTCGTTTATATTACAACGCCTAACCGCGATTGGCAGGCGAATGCTGATCATCTTCGCGTGAGTCGGATTGAGAATGGGTGGCACGTTCGCAATGGTTATACGATGGAGCAACTCGAGGCGATCCTAGAACGGAATCAGTTCGAACCGATCGATCGCCTTCGATTCGGCACCCTCGGCTCCTCGGTTGTGACCCGGATTCAGCACTCGTTGTTTCGCTCGCGAATCGACCTCCTTACCGTCCTTTTCTTCCCCTTTTTGAAGCTTCTTGCCCTTGCCCTTTCTCCCTGGCGCGATCCCCATACCATTTTTGTTCTTGCCAGAAAGAAATCCCGCCCCAATTGAAGTCTCCCCAACGCATGAATTGAACCTGGGGGCTTTCACGATTCCGTCTGCGACGAGACGAGCAATGGACGGCCATGATCATGACTGCTCGCCGTTGCTTCTGGCATCAGTTCTCATGCAAGAATGAGCTGCCTGCGAGCGAACCGGAATCGAAAAACAGGCAGGGCCAGCCGCGGAATTGATCCGTGGCTGGCCCTGTCTTTGCAATGCTCGAGGACTTGCCGAAACGCTTCAGGATCAGCGGTGACCACCACCGCCGTGGCCGCCGCCCCCCCCATGTCCCATTCCGCCGCCACTGAAGCCTCCCGCGTGGCCACCACTGAAGCCGCCCGCGTGACCGCCGCCGCTGAAGCCCCTTGCTCCGCCAAGGCCTCCCATTTGGCCGCCGCTGAAGCCCCGTGCCCCGCCACCCATGTTTCCGGGATTGAATGCGGGAGCCGAGGATCCACGAGCCATTGCGCCGCCGCCACCAAATTGGTGGGCCGCTCCCCCCATTCCACCCAAGGCATTTTGCTGGGGCATGCCTCCGCCACGGTGTGTCGGGATTCCCCCGAGCGAACCCATGCCTTGGTTTAGGCCTTGAACTCGGTTGAGGTTCGCCGCGCCTCCCAGGTTGTTTCCTCCCCCATTCAAACCGCGGTGGACAGGAAGTCCTGCTCCGTTGCCCAAACCAGGCTGTCCGCCGTTTCGCAACGCGTTAGCATTGAGGCCGTTGAGGTTGGCCCCGTTGGGGCGCAATGCGTTGGCATTGAGGCTGTTGAGGTTGGCCCCATTGGGGCGCAATGCGTTGGCATTGAGGCCGTTGAGGTTGGCCCCGTTGGGGCGCAATGCGTTGGCATTCAGTCCGTTGAGGTTTCCGCCGTTGTTTCGCATTGCGTTGAGGCCGTTGAGGTTCGCACCTCTGTTGTGGATTGCGTTGGCATTGAGGCCGTTGAGATTGGCCCCGTTGCGCTGCAGCCCATGATTCGTCCCCAAGCCGTTGAGGTTTCCGCCGTTCGGGTTCAGACCTCCAAATGGCGAACCATTGCGCGAACCGTTGAGATTCGCTGCGTTGTGGCCAGGTCCTGAGGTGTTCGAGGTAAACACGGGACGCGCTGCCGTGTGGACGCGGGATGCGTGCTGGGCACCGTTGAAGCCGGCGTTCCAATTCGACCCAGCTAGCCCTGACCGGCCGTGCTGAGATTGCGAGGCGGTTTGGAATGGGCTGGCGAATGGCCTTGATGACGGGGGCGCAATCACTCCGTTGCGATGACCGCCCAGACCACCACCTGCGTGATTATTCCCCAGGCCCAGGTTTCGGCCCGCGCCGATCGCCTGCACGTTACGGACGTTGTGATTCACGAACCGTGAGTTGGGCGACGGGATTGAAAAATTGTTGCGGCCGTTTCCCCATTGGCCGTTCCCTCCATGTCCGTTTCCCCAACGTCCATTGCCAACGTGGTGGTTCCCGTGCGGGCTGAATGGGAAGTGATTGCGACGAGGGAAGCCACCCCGGCCGAAGCCGCCACCGAAGCCTCCGAAGAAGGGGAAGCCGAACCCGCCGAAGCCAAACCCAAAAGGATATCCGAACCCGCCGAACCCGAGTCCAAAGGGATACCCGAATCCCCCATAGCCCAGGCCTCCGTAGCCAAATCCGCCGTAGCCCAGGCCTCCGTAACCGAACCCGCCGTAGCCCAGGCCTCCGTAACCGAATCCGCCGTAGCCCAGGCCTCCGTAACCCAGGCCTCCGTAACCGAACCCGCCGATTGAGCACATGTAGGGATATCCGAGAGTCCCGTAGAAGGGATAATCGAGATAGCCGTAATAGGGGGAGACTGTGCCGTACGCCGCATAGCCGTAGTAGCTGCCGTTGGCGTCGTAGTAACAGCCGGGGTAGCCGTCGTAGTACGAGTTCGGCCGTCCGAAGGCACCGTAGAGGAGTCCGTAACTCTGGGGCGAAATCTGGGTGTAGGGTTGATACACCGTGTCGCCGTTACGAGCGGAAGGATCGACCGAGGCCGGGGCAAACAGGGTTCCACGGTCGTCGAGCGTCCGATCCCAGTAGCCTTCCTGGAACGTCCACCCCTCCGGCTGGCGAACCCACTGCGCGGGGACCCACGACCAACCTTCCTGCGCTTTGGCCCAGAAACCAGGCTTCCAGACGACGCCGTCGCCGTCGGGGAAGTACTGGCCGGGAACGTAGAAGTGGTCGGGGCCAGGTGATTCGCCAGGCACGTCGGCAGGGTGATCGGCTGGGGGCCCATCCTTACGGAAGTCGAGCCGATCGGTCTTCCGCTCGCTCCAGAATCCGGCGACTCGATACCAGCCCTTGTCGTCTCGTTTCCAGTAACCATTGACCCAGAATCGGCCGGGAGGAGGAATGCGCCAGGTCCCGGTCACCCAGAGGAAGTCTTTACGGCCGTCGTCCCAGTCCCAATAACCTTCGACCCACTGCGCGTTCGGGTTGGGAGCTTCGACCCCGGGTCGCTCCATAATTGGCGCAGGGGGAGCTTTTTCAACCCGATCAGGATCACCATCCTTGGCGGGCGAGATGAACGCTTCGTGGACCGGCCCGTCGGTCAGTGCCTTGACCGGCCCCCCCTCATCGGCCGGCTCGGCAGGAGCGCCCGGAGGCAATGCGCCTGGGGGAGGGGGGGGAGGGACATCTGGGCCGGCAACAGCCGCGTCCGGGCCAGCAGGCAGCGGTGTGACGGCAGGCGGGTCCAGCGGCAGCGGGTCGGCTGGGGCTTGAGCGGCAGCCGTGGAATGGTGTTCATCAGTCCATGGTAACAGGGCCAGGCAGAGGCCAAGTCCGATGGTAAGTCGGTGTTTCATGGGACGCACTCCGCCGGGCGGGTGATTGCTGAGCAATGGGGTCTATTGAATTGATACGAGAGTTGGTTCGGAAAGTGCTAAAGACGCCAGAATTTTCTCGATCGATCCCAGCGAGTTCGCCTCTTCGTCAATTCTCGATCAGAGGATATCAATAGCATCCTCTGTGCCAATGATGCCGCGTTAACCGGAGTTGGTGCGGTATTTTGGCACACAGGATGTCGATGAAATTGCTCAAATCCTCTTTTATCGGTGTTTCCGGACTATACGGACCGGAAGAGAGGGAGAGGTTCGAAGCCTGGCCCCACGGTCTGAGCGCTTGGGCATTCGAGCCAGGCGTCGAGTAGCGACGCGTAGACGCGACGGAAGTCCGTGTGGTGTTTCAGGTCGCCGTCCTCGAGGTCTTCGAGACTGGGATGGGCCCCGATCAACCCTGCCGACTTGACGGGCCCAACCACGAACAAGGGGGCGGCGGCTCCATGATCGGTGCCCCCCGAAGCATTCTCAGCCACGCGGCGCCCAAACTCGCTGAAGGTTAAGAGGGCGACCCGGTCCGCCTGGCCGGAGGTGGCCAGGTCTTTTTGAAACGCGGCGATCGAGTCGGAGAGTTCGGTCAGGAGCGCGGCGTGCGTGCCGAGTTGGTTCGCGTGGGTGTCGAAGCCGTCGAGCGCGGTATAGAAAATCCGGGTCCCCAACCCTGCTTTGACGATCTGGGCGATCAACTCGAGGCGGCGAGCCAGGCCATAGTTCGGGTATTGGGATTTGTCGGTTGCGGGCTTGATGACCTGTTCGAGACGCTTGCTGGAGTCGTAGGCGGTGAGCGTACTCCGCCTCATGAATCCAAGCAGTGGGTCGTCGACCGCCCGATCGAGGCGAGCGACCTGATCGAGGGCCTCGCGCATGGTGCGCTGGTCCCCGGCGTTGCCGGCGAGTTGCAGGCGATACTGCTCGAGGCTTTCGAGCGAAGGGGCTTCAGAGTGCTTGGCCTTCAAGGCCAGCGGCAAGACGCGGCTGCCGACATGGAGCGCAGGCGTGTCGCGACCGCCCGGGTGGGGCATTGCGTCGATCGCACGGCCGATCCAGCCGGTCTCGAGTGCTCCCTCCTCACGACGGGCCGACTCCCAGATCTCCATCGACCGAAAATGCGAGCGGTCGGGGTTGGGGTATCCGACCCCCTGGACCACCGCGAGTCGTCCTGCCTCGAGCAGCTTGGCCATCCCTCCCATCGCCGGATGGAGGCCGACCTCTTTGTTGATTGTCTGGATCTGTCCGGCGGGAAGCCGCAACACGCGTCGGCTTTTGGCATAGCCGTCGAGGCCGTGCGGGACCACCGTGTTCAGGCCGTCGTTCCCTCCAATCAATTGGACGACCACGAGGACTCGGTCGTTCGCCCTGGCGTTGGCCGCTTGGGCCGATCGAGCGAGAAACGCCGGAACGGTCGTTGAGCCCATCGAAACCAGCGTGCTGGCGGCCAGTGACGATTTTAGGAAGTCGCGGCGGTGGGATCGCATGGGTCAGGATCCTCGAGCAAAAAAAAAGGGTCGGCGAGGCCCCATTGCGGTCAATGGGTTCAATAGGTTGTTAATTCATTCATCAGGCGAGCTGGTATTCGGGCGAAGTGAGGATGGTCACCGCGATCTCCTTGGGGTCGCCTTTGGCTGAAACGCGGTCGCGGACCTTGCGATCGAACGCGTCCTGAACCAGCAGGTCGATCAGGAAGGAGCAGGCTTCCTGAGGGGGATTCGCCCCGTGTTTCGCGGCCAGTTCCTGGGCGTTCAGTCGTTTGCCGAGTGCCCCGTCCTGGTCGGAGAGGAGGGCAAGCGCGAAGTTGGCGCGGGCGAGCATGGTGGTCGAGTTGGCCCAGGCGGCTCCCCCCTCCCACCCTGCGACGCTGGGCGGGGCGTAGAGATGCTGCCCCATCTGCCCGCAAGCCTGGGCGAGGGCGTCGGCCTGGACCGTCGGCTTGAGGATCTCGAGCGCGCGGATCGTCCCGATGGTGAATTCGACCGGGCTTTTCACGCGACGGCGGCGGACCGCTTCGCTTTGGAACAGGTTCGAGCGCAGGATCGTTCGCAAGGGCACCCGGATATCGTAGCCTGACTCGCGAAAGGGGAGGGCCAGTGATGCGCTCAGCGCGGTGGAAATCGGGTCGACTTCGGTGACAAACTGGCGAATCAGTTTCTCGCAGAGGAACTCTGCGCAGGCGGGCTGTTCGAGGAGGATCGGCGGGATGTCGTCCCCTCGAAGAGTGCCGGCGCGGCCGAGCACTTGCTTCGGGCCGGGGTCGTGCTGGCCCGGGATTTCGCGGAACCGGTCGCGGACGACGAACCAGCCGGTGAAGGCCCGGGCCGCTTCCTGCACGTCTTTCTCGGTGTAGCGGCCCCGGCCGAGTGTGAACAGCTCCATCACTTCGCGAGCGTAGTTCTCGTTCGGCTGCGCTTTGCGATTTTCGGTCGAATCGAGCCAGATCAGCATGGCAGGATCCTTGCCGATGGCCGCGAGGAGCGTTTTGAAGTCGCCGAGGGCGTGCGACCTGAGCAGATCGTTCTGGCGCTGCATGAGCAGCGAATTCTTGACCTTGCCGTGCGAAGTTGCGAAGTGGTTGTGCCAGAAGAGGGTCATCCGCTCGCGGAGCGGGTGTGGTGTGAAGACCATCCGGTAGAGCCAGATTCCTTGGAGTCGCGCCAGGGAGGCCCCTTCGGCGAGTTGCTCGGTCATGGCGTCGAGCATCGCGTCGAAAGCGAGGGCCGGTTGGCCGTCACCGGCGGTCGGCTCGCCGTCGATCAGGCGATCGACGCTCGCGTCTGGCCCGGCTGCGAGATCACGCTGGATGACTGCCCAGGAGGGGGCGAAGCCGGCCCGGCGATGAAGATGGGCCACCCGGGCCAGGTCCCAACGATTGTTGGCGTCGGGATTCCAGGGGGCCCAAGCCTGCGCGGGATCGGTGAGCAGAGGAGAAGAGTGCATCTGGTCCTCGAGGCTCCGCGGAGTTGGAATAAAGAATCGATCTGAGTCGGCTGAACGGAACCAGAACCCGGAAACGAGAGGGTTTTGGGATGCCTCGGGTCCCGAGACAGGACCCGAGGCATTCGCTCATTCACTTCGATGCTCATGGTCGGCGAGGCGTCTCCGTGGTTTCGCCTCTTGAGCAAGTCGCTTACTTCGCGAGGTCGAAACTGAGCTTAAACTTTACCGTCTCGGCGCTGTCTTGGACCGAGAGTTGGGCGAGTCCCAGGTAGCGAAGGAGCTGGGTGAGCACGGAGATTTCACGCTCCGCTTGGGTCTTGTCGTGCCCCTTCTCGAGCATGTTCTGCATGACGAGGCGGGTCTTGTTGATCTCGACGAGATCGGCCAGCTCCCGACCGTCGGCTTTGACCATGAGCGTTGCATCTTCCGGCTTAGCCGGCGTCTTGAAGGTTTGAATCAGGCTACGCGTCAGGCTCACACTCGAGCTCAAAATGAGTTGGTTTCCGACCTGTGCGAGCGACGGGCTAAAGTTGTGCCGCATGTGGACCGGTTCCTTGGCGTTGGGGGCGGCTTTGGGAAGCATGTACCGCGCCGTTGAGATCGTGACATCCTCAACAGTCTCCGCCCCCAGCTCCAACGGCGGTGATTTCGACTGCGCGCCTCCCAGGTTGACGAGGCCGACAATCGACTGAAATGCCACCTTGAGACGTTGGGCGAAGTCGTTGTCGCCGGGCTTCAAGTCGACGACGAGTGCAAACGCCGGGAGCTTCATGTCCGGAACCGGTTTCAAGCTCGCATGGTCTTGCCGGGCGACGACCAGTCTCCATTCGTCGCCCAGGGGGCCGAGCACGTCCGTGCCGAAGTCGCGGGCGCCGAAGAATTGCCCCGCGACGCCGTCGAGCTTGGCGAGCCCTTGCACCGCTTCGGGAGGGAACAAGTCGGCTCGCGCTTCCCAGAGGCTCGAAAGATCACGCCAAAGGCTCAGGCTGGCGATCGTGCCGGGAGGATTCACGGGCTTCGTCGCCCCCCGTCCGTTGGGCGGGACAAACCCTTTCAAGGCTTCGGGGTAGCCCCCCGACGGTGTTGGCAGCGCGAGCTCCGCGCCCAGGCCGGCATCGGTCCACGAGAAGGCCGCCGAGGCCCAGTCGGCCTTTCGGAGCACCTCGAGCCACGACCCGAAGAGGAAGGTCGCCGGCAGCTTCGGATCTCCCTTGAAGGTGAACCGCTTCGGGTCGAGTTCCCGCAGGCGGTCGATCCGGACCGTGCCCCAGGCCTGGGGATCGCCAACCTGAGCACGCCTCGCCTTCCAATCCGCGTCGTCGGCCAGGGACGTGCCTGCTTTTTCACCATCGAGCGCGCGATCAATCACCTGTTTGAGAGTTTTTGGATTGTCGACGATGACCAACTTGCCCTCAACGATCGCGTACACCCCCTTACGATCCAGCTCATAGACTGTGATCTCACGATAGTCCGCCGACTTGACCGGATCGGGCTGATCCTTGGATTTGGCTTTCTCTCGGGCCAGATCGAGGAGCGCCTGGTTGAGGCGCGTCAGGAAGGCCGGATCGGTCGGCGTCACAATCAAGATCGGCCGTGCCGGCTTGCCCTCGACGGCCAGAACGACGCCGCCACCGGTCAGGTCACGCAGGCCTTGTTGCCAGGTGGTGCCGAGTTTCTCCGTGATCTGCTCGAGCACCGCGACCGCTTGCTTGTAGGTCTCGCTCTGGGTGAGTTTCTCGGAACCGGGCAGCGCCGCCAGGGCGTTCTGGTATTGATCCGTGAGCAATCGATCGAGCAGCGGCGACGTGTGAGACAACTCGAGGTAGATCGCCGCGTCCCCCGCGACCCAGCGCGAGGCGTGAACGACTTCCCCCCCCATCGAGGTCGACACTCCCAGTGTGAGCAGCAGCCCAGTTATCCCACGAGAAATTCCAAGGCGCATGCGGTGGCCCAATCGAGGCATCGGCGCAACCTCCATTCAGTTAAGAACATTCAACTCGTCCGTGATTCGGTTCAGTTACCTCTCACCGAGCCGGCCGGTTTCAAAGATCCGCGCGTTGGGCTGGTGTTTGGCGTTAATCCATGGTAGCGTGGATGCAATCGGTCTCTTAGATTGTCGAATGCCAAACTACGGTGTAAGATTCCAACCGATGCGGAAGTAATCATCAGGACGACCCCCCGATTTTCCTCCGCACGCTCTTTTCGCGGTTTTCCAAGGAAAGACCATGAAAGCCGAACTTGTTCCCGATAATGGGGATCCGCCGATTGTGATCGACCGGGATCTCACGGTCGTGGGTCGTCGGGGCTTTTGCGACGTCACGATCGATCATCCCAGCTTGTCGAAGCGGCATTGCGTGCTGGTGAAGACGGACGGCCTGCTGGTGGTGCGTGACCTGGGGAGTACGAACGGGACGAAGGTCAAGGGGCAGAAGATTCGTTGGGCTGCGCTGTTGCCTGACGATCGGCTGACCTTGGGCGGATATAAGATGCGGGTTTATCTGGGGCCCGACAGCGCGCCTGGTCCTTCGGAGAAGGCGCAACGGGGGCCTTCCTCTCGTGCGTCCAAGCCGACGGGGGGTTCGAAGGGCCGGGATGGCGGCGCCTCGGGCTTTGCGCCTCCCTCGCCGTTGGGGACGCCCACGATCAAGCCGTCCGCCTCGTGGCCGGTCGATCCGGACGGGGAAGGGGGGGGAACCAGCGGGAGCTGGCGCGAGCAGATGGGGGCGCTCGTCGATCGTGATGACCTCATCATCGAACTTGATTGATCACGGTGTGAAAGCTTTTTTTTGTGAATTTGTGTGCTGATTCACGAATTTATGGAAATCAATGTCAGTCGACGCTGGTGAGATGACCGGTGTGCGCACTCAGCCAGAGCCGGACATAATGCCGACGGCGTTCGGGGTCAGGGTGATCCTCGAACGCGGTGCGATTATGGAGTGTCCAGCGGTTGTTGGCGAAGAACATATCACCCGGTTGGAGCCTGAACTCGACCCGGAGCTCAGGTCGGTTCAACACCCGGTCGAGGGCGTCGAGCGCCTCGGTCTGTGCGGGGGAGAGAGGCTCACCGGCCTTGTCATGGCCGACCTCGATCCAGGTTCGGAGGTAGCGGTAGATGAGGCCTCCCCTCTCGTCTTTCGCAATGACGGGGCGGAGGGCCGTGGGTGACTCGCCGGGTCGAAGGCCCCCACGGCGGTCGACCTGAAACGCTCCCGCCAGGGTCTGCAAGGATTTTGACGCGGCCGTGGCGAGTTCGTCGTGGACCGTGTAGCCACTGACGAGTTGACCCAGGCCACCCGACTTCGCCGGACTCAGGCAGAGCAGGCCGACGTAGTCCACCACCTCGTCTTCAAAGGAGGCGTCGGTGTGGAAGGTGCTCTCGGCGTTGGTGACTGAAAAGCGAGCCCCTTCGCCGATCGTGCGCCCCGTGTCGCGGACATCGTAAAGCCGAACCCCCTCGACATTCTGTATGACAGGATGACCCAGAAGCTGGCCCACGACCCAGTAGAGTGCACACCGCGCCTCGGGGGATAATTCGACCCCGACGGGGCCTTCGACGATGGCAAAGCCACGGCCACGCTCCAGGTCGTCGAGAACTCCTGCGAATGCAGGGGCCCAAGCCAGGCGGTCGGCCTCGTCAAGTTGAGTCTCGATCACGGAGGTGCCGCCCCGGGCGAGCGCGACGAGTGCTCCGGCAAGTTCCGGAGGGAATGGGAGGCGCCATGAGGTTTCCGGTCCCACGTCGGCCTTGCGCCAGGCTCGGGGGTCGGTCGCGATCTCCGGAAATGTGGGTTCCGACATGGAGTTCACTCCGCCGCTTGATCAATGATAGAGAAACCCGAAACGACGTCAGGCTCTTCGCCAGCAAGGCATCGGCCAAACGTCGACCAGAACCATAACCATTGCTTATTAAATCGGTCAAGATAGTGCAGTTTGGCCCTGTCAATGAGGGTCGGTCTCAGGCTTATCGCACGCCTGGAAAATCTCGTTCGCCTGGGTGATCTCGCTCGCCACGGATGCCGTTCCCTCGGAGTACCGAAACTGTCTTGATCTTGCGGCTGGGTTTGCCGACACTATTGGCAATTCTTGAGTTATTCGGTCGGAATAGCGGATTGTGGAGAGGTGAGATGATCCGACGTCGGAACTTGTCGGGAGGTTGGCTCACCTTCCTCTACCTTGCGTTTGCCTGGGTTGCGCCTGGGTGTGCCGGTGGCGAAGGGGCTCAAGCCGAGGTGACGATCGGCTATCAAAAGACGGGCTCGTTGAACCTCTTGAGGTTGCGGGGCGGGCTTGAACCCGCGCTGGCGAAGTTGGGGGTTCAGGTGAAGTGGGTGGGATTCCCCGCAGGTCCGCAACTGCTGGAGGCGTTGAATGCCGGGAGCATCGACTTTGGCCACACCGGCGACGCCCCTCCCATTCTGGCACAGGCGGCTGGAGTGCCGTTCGTTTACGTGGGTTACGAGCCTGCGCGGCCCCGAGCGGAGGCGATTCTCGTCCCTGCCGGCTCGCCTCTGAAGTCGGTGGCCGAATTGAAGGGAAAGCGGATCGCGCTCAATAAGGGCTCGAATGTTCATTATCTCCTGGTCCGCGCCTTGGAACGTGCCGGTGTTCGCTACGACGAGGTCCGGACCGTCTTCCTTCCCCCGGCCGACGCTCGCGCGGCCTTTGAGGGGGGGAGCATCGACGCCTGGGCCGCCTGGGACCCGTACTATGCCGAGGCCGAAGCCCGCGCCAACGCACGCGTCCTTTCCGATGGTGACGGCCTTGTCGCCAACCGCGAATTCCAACTCGCCACCCGCGAGTTTGCTCGCGATCACCCTGATCTCGTCGCCGCGATCCTCGCCGGTCTCCGAGAGCAGGCTGACTGGACCCAGTCTCACCCCGACGAGGCCGCCCGCCTCTTCGGGAACGAGATCGGACTGGAGCTTGCGACAGTCCGCCGGGTAATCGACCGCAAGGCTTTTGGCATCTCCCCGATGGACAATGCGGTTGTCATCGAGCAACAGCACGTCGCCGACGTCTTTGCGGAGCTCGGCCTGATTCCGGCGAAGCTTAGGGTGAGCGAAGCGGTGCTCACCCCCAACACGGGCCACCTGACGCAAGGGGTCGGCAGATGACGGGTGTTTCTGCCGGCTCCCGATCGGAGAACCTGTTTCAGGCCGGTGAGGGGGCTTTGCGATGACCTTGACCCCAACCAGGCTTCGTCGCCCCGCACCACGCGTCGATTTCGATGCGGTCGGGCCGGCACCGTCGCGATGGCTCGATGAGTTGGTCCCCTGGCTGGTCCCCGCGCTCGTGGTGGCGTGCTGGCAAGCTGTGTCGAGTCTCGGCTGGCTACCGCCCCGGCTCCTCCCGTCGCCGCTGAGCGTCGCCCGCGCGGCGGTTCGGCTGACGGCTTCGGGCGAGTTGCCCCGGCATGTCGCCGTCAGTACGCAACGGGCTGCGCTTGGGTTCGCTATCGGCGGTGGGATCGGGCTTGCGCTCGGGTTCCTGAATGGCCTCTCGCGGACGGCCGATCGGCTCTTTGACACGACGCTTCAGATGGTGCGGGCGGTCCCGCACCTCGCCTTGATTCCGCTCGTGATCCTTTGGCTGGGAATCGGCGAGACGGCCAAGGTGGCCCTCGTCGCACTGGGGGTCGTCTTCCCGCTCTATTTGAACACGTTGCACGGCCTGAAAGGACTCGACCCGCGACTGACCGAGCTGGGGCGGGTCCACGGCCTCAGTCGCTGGCAGATGTTGCGGCGGGTCGTGCTTCCCGGCGCTTTGCCATCGATCCTGGTCGGTTTGCGGTATGGACTTGGGCTGATGTGGTTAACCCTGATCGTCGCCGAGACGGTCTCGGCTGACTCGGGGATTGGCTACCTGGCGATGAACGCGCGTGAGTTCCTCCAGGCCGATGTGGTCTTGCTCTCCATCGTCCTCTACGCGCTTCTGGGCAAGCTCGCCGACTCAGCCACGCGCTGGCTCGAACGACGGCTGCTTCCCTGGCATCTCGGTTTGCATTCGCGTTGATGTTCACAACCGAAACAAAAAAAAGGGAGGCAGGCGTGGTGCGTGGGGTGCGACTGGAGATCCGGGGCCTCTGCCACTGCTACGGCGGTCGCGACGTCCTGCGCGACCTGGACCTTGAGATCGTCCCCGGCGAGTTCGTCGCCGTGGTCGGCCGGAGCGGTTCGGGCAAGACGACGCTTTTGCGGCTCCTCGCCGGTTTGGAATCCCCGACGTACGGGGCGATCCTTCAGGATGGCTCCCCGTTATCCGGTCTGAACCGGCGGGCCCGGCTTATGTTTCAGGACGCCCGTCTCTTGCCCTGGGATCGCGTTGCGGGGAACGTCGGCCTTGGCCTCCCGGCCGACCGGGCGGGCCGGGTGAGCTGGGCGCTGGAACAGGTTGGGTTGGAGGACCGCGCTGAGGATTGGCCCCGCACGCTCTCCGGTGGCCAGCAGCAACGGGTTGCTCTCGCCCGCGCCCTGGCGGGGTCACCGGGCTTGTTGCTCCTGGACGAACCGCTCGGGGCGCTCGATGCCCTGACACGGATCGAGATGCAAGCTCTTGTCGCGCAGGTCTGGCAGGCGTCGGGATTCACCGTTGTTCTCGTCACCCACGACGTTGAGGAAGCGGTCACCTTGGCCGACCGGGTGATCATCGTCGACCAGGGCCGGATTGCCTCAGAGACTCAGATCCACCTACCCAGGCCCCGCCGTCGCGACTCCCCCCATTATGCCGGGCTCGCCGAGCAAATCCTCGCTCGCATCCTTACCAAGAACAGCGAGACCTTCTGTTAGCCCTCAGCGGTCGCAGTTTAGCCGGCATGATTCTGACGTTCTACTCGAGATTGTGCGAACCGAGTGGGATGGCTTCCGCGCCGTAGATGGCAGCGACCTCACCGCTCGGCAGGACGTAAACGCCTCCGAAAGTTCCATAGTCGACGACCAGTCCGAGGTTGAGATGGTGGACGGTTGCCGGGAGGCCTCCGGCCGTGATACCGATACAGGCTTCGAGGTGCTGAGGTGCCTCGCATCTTTGATCGGGTTCGGGCACTTCGACAACGATTCCGTCCGTGAGAGGTATCGCCTTGCGGCGGCGTCCTCCTCGGTAGATGACCGCAATCATGCCAGCGCGGGAGAGCCGGCGAAGCTCAACGATCGCCGACCGTTCCCCGGCCGCCGCTTCCATTTCCGACTTCGCGTCGTTCATCGCATGGATCTCCAAGGGACGAGAAAGACCACCGGCCACCCAAACCTTCGTCCTCTCCGGAATGGTCCCGGTCTCAGGACAGCATGTGACGACTCATTCGAGTCGATGGGCACGTTGCCCAGTCTAGGCGAAAAGACAATTAAGCAATCCGTGCGCCGGGCCTTTTTTTGTCGGGCGTAACCTTGTGCTTGCGAGGTGTTTGCAAAAAAAATAGTGCAGGCTGGTTTTGAGTCGGTGAAGGGGCCGTCATGCGAGTTGCACGGTTGGCCGTGGCGGATTGCACGACGGTGGAACGGTGAGCGGCGTTAATTCTTGAGGGGAATAGAGTGACCTACCGGTTCCCATTTTGGAAAGCGAGGCCGGTCGCAAGGGCGATGGGCCGGTGTCAATGAACTGAGGCACATCGGGTAGGCGGGGAATCTGTCAGCATTTCTGAGTTGCTTTGTAATGAGATTGTTTTAGAGATGTGGGGCCTATCGTCTTGCCATGGGGTTTTGCTGGCAGGGGAGCGTCTCTTCTGCTCCGTTCGCGAGCCGACGTGGGACTGTGGTGGGCTCTTCAGTCATTGTCGTGCGCCGACGAGAACGGACGCGCGCTCTTTGGAAAGTTCCAAGGAACGCGCGTCCGGCGGGGATGCGAAACAATGTCGCAGACAGGGGCGGAAGGGGTCGGTCGAGGCCGGTTCCCCTTCCTTTACCATGGAACGCGAGCTTCAAATATCGTCGGTTCGCGGGCGACGTAAGTCGCGCCGAAGCGGCGGGTTATTGAGGTGTTCCAACTGGCGGGCGTCGTGGGGGTCCAGTCGGCTCGCCTGCCGGTTTTCGCGTTGAATGGCCTCGTACACCTCTTGCCGGTGTACGGAGATTTCGATGGGGGCCGCGATCCCCAATCGAACCTTATCGCCCCGGATATCTACCACCGTGATGACGATGTCATCACCGATGATAATGCTTTCGTCGCGGTGTCGGGACAGAACCAGCATCTTCTAGGCTCCTTCCTCCTGCCAACGAGATTCGTGACCGTCCCTGATCACGTTGCCCGGGCGCTCGGTTACCACGACGGGGCTTTCGACGACTGGGATGGCACGTCGTCGTTTGCGATAGTGACTGCTCGTCGGGTCACGCCGTCGCACGGAGCGGCGACGGACCAGGCAGCAGCGTGGGCGCAGGGGCTTGACTCGGATCGAGCGGATACCGTACCGCATAGCGACTGGAGGTCAGCACCAGTTGCCGGCCGAGCCGACGGACCGGGTTGAACACCAGGGGACCCTGGAGGTTGACCGTAAGGCCTCCCCCCTCGCCGCGGTTGAGGATCACGTAGATGAGCGCCGAACGCTCCTCATCCAACTCCAGGGCCGTCCGGTCGCCGGGACGGAGTTCGATCCGGTAGTCGCTGACCGCCAAGGGGGGGGCGACCAACCCGAAGGCCAAATCTGGCGCGGTTACGCTTTGCAACCACGACAGGCCGGCCACGACCGGATCGGGGAGGTGAATGAACTGCGTGAATGTACGGAACCCGACCAAACCCTCAGGAATTCGGATCAGCTCCGACTCTGAGGCCTGAATCAGGCCGAAGCGGGTCGTGACGATGTTCACTTCCTGTTTACCTCCTTGAACGGCAGGTTGAAGCAGAACCACAACCTGACGCGACACCTAGGCGCCTCCGACCGGATTGACCTGACCCCCCAAAAAAAGGCGTCAAGTCAGCGGCCGTCCTGATTAGGGCCGTTTCGCCTCGGCCAGAGCCGTTGAACGCGGCCACGACGCATCCCGCGGACACTCCACGCCCCGACCCATCGGCTTCCACCGAGATCCCGAGGCTGGTTTGACCGACCGTAGTATCGTCGCGCCAACGCGCCGAAACTCAGTCCAGGACTTCAGAAAACGCGATCCGCCGCCCTGTTGGAATGACTGGGCCGGTCAGTCCGTTTGTAGTGGTCGAGGCCAGCGCGGTGACGACCGCGTGTCACGAGCGTTCCGCTCTGCCAATGGAGTGACGGACGAACCGAAAAGGGTTAGCGCTTTGCGGCTTTCGATTCCATCACGACAGCCGGCGGTTCGGCAAAATCGCGCCAAAGCCTCGCGTTGAGCGTGGCGTCGGGACGACCGTCGTGAATCACCACCCGGTAACGGAAGACCGTCGGCCGGCTCGACTCGATCACGACCTTGGCGTTGTGGCTGGGCACGTAACTGAAGAAGGGGAGCAGGATCGGGTGGATCCGGACCACGGTCGGGTGGTTGACGTTCGTCGGGTGGTCGAGGATCATCGCCCCCCCGTAGCGGTCCGACCCCTCCTCAACCGGACCCGTTAGGTCGACCCAATGCGCGGGCTTCTGGTCGCCGCTCAGGCGGTTCAGGCCTGCGCTGGTCAGAACGTCGAGTGGCCCTCTGACGAAGGGCTCAGGGCCTCGGTAGGCCATCCCCCCGTAGCGGTACGGCAACAACTCGACGGGGTCGCCTGTTGCCTGCTGTGTTGCCGTCAGGTCGAACACCCAGTAAGGGCTGTCCGGGATGTCGTAGGCTTCGATCAGCCACCGCTCGTTCAGGACGGTCCCTCCTCCTTTGGCCTCCCACCTGTGTCGACTCTCGATCCGGGCCGTCACCGGTCCCGCCTCCGCGCGGTCGAGCCGGTCGAAGACGACCTTGCCGCTTCCCGTCTGAATATTCCAGAAGTCGGGATGGAGCGAGCCAACCTGCGTTTTGGTGTAGGCGAGAAAAAGACCGCGATGATGCGTGTGGTGGGGCGAGAAGTCCCCCGTGATCAGCGCTCCGGAGGGAGTGTAAGCCGGGTGGATGTAGGCGTCGCGCGTCTGGATCGGCGGTGTGTTCGGATGAGAGACCGGGCGCGTGTTGTATTGAAAAACCGGTCGGTCGCGGTTCTTGAGCGCGAGAGGCCCGGCCGAGGGGTTCGAGAGCGTCCACGGATTCGTCGTGTTGGCGGCTTCCTCTGGAACCAACTGGAACCGACGTTCGGTCCCGGCGGCCGTTTTTCCCTTCAAGATCCAGGTCAGTCGAACCGGGGCCTCCGACTCGCGAGTCAGTGCTTCGACTTGCGCCACGATGGGATCGTGGGGAGTGCCGTCCTGGCTGAACTCTTTCAACAAAAAGGGTTTTGGACCCGTCGCGAGCGACGGCGATTTTGCCAGCACCTCGTCTCCCGGAGCCCCTTTGAGTTCAATCCGCACCGGTGTATCGACGCGGTCATGCCCCCCCGCGCGGACGACCACGACCCACGGCTCGTCCCCGAACGAGTTCGTCGCGGCGCCCAGACTTATCGCCAGGATGACCGTCAGGATGGAAGACGTCGCCGGTGCCATGGGTTGAAATGTCTCCGTCGTTGAGGATCGATCAAAAGGACTCGTGCGAGACATCCTGACGGGGGGGGAGAAGGTGGCCGTTCGGTCACGACCGATAATTCTCCTCGAGTCCCCAGAGCCGTTGGAGTTGGCGGTCGCGCTTGCCTTGCTCGAATCGGTAGATGGCGATTTCTTCGATGGTCTCACCCGGCGAGGGCCGATAGGCCTGCTGCCGTTCCTCGGCTTCGCGGAACACAGGGCCGAGATGGTCGGCACAAGCGAAACCGTAAGTCTTCAACTCCGAGAAGCTGCCGCCACTCCAGTGCGAGGCAATCTTGTAGGTGGCCGCTTCCCGGCAGGTGGCCATCGAACATCGGACGTGTGTTGTCGACATAATCCTCTTCCTCAACGAGACCAAAAACCGAGTCGGACTCGGTATTGATGAACGCCCGATCGATCGAGAGAGGAAGAGACCACCGGACAGTTCCTTGCAAAACAAGCGATCCGAAACCAGAGTATGACGAAGTGGTAAGAAAGAGATAAGGGCCTGTCCCCCTGAGCAGGACAATCCGTGGGGGATTCCCCTCCTCTCAGGCTGGGGTGGTCCGGCTCAACTTGCAGACGATTTGGCAGCGTTTGGCCGTTGTCGCGCCCAGAAGGGAACTCTCGGCTCCTTCTGTCAGCCAGGTTCGTCTTGGGCCGCTCGAACGCTCGCTCCAACTTACGAGAGATAATGATCGAAGAGGTCGCCGGCCTGGTGATTGCGAAATAGTGGTCATGCAGATAGCGTGGTACCCTCCGCCGGCTTTGCCAGACTTTCTGCCAGCCCGTCGAAGATTGACGGACCGGCAAAAAGTCCGAATTCAGAGAGTGTACCTACTGGATTTCTCGGGGTTTTCGAACACGTTGCAGTGCGAAAATCGACTTTTTGCCGGCTCATCGAAGATTGACAATACCTCCGACTTCCGGCGTGAGGATGTAACCGATAAAGACCTTGGTTCGTTTGACTCTGTAGACGTAACCGAGTACCAAAAGTACCGGGATTGCCGCCAGCTTCACAACACCCAGCGACGGGTTGGGCTGCTCCCCGAAGTCGGACAACGAACAGATTCCCCCAGCCACAACCACCACGAGCGCGAACCCGACGTACCAATCAACCCGCCTAATGCCCGCTTTGAGTTCCTTCTCGTACTCCTCCTCCGTGACGCCTGCTGGTTGCTCGTTCGCGAAATCGTAGCGAAACCGCATGACGCCCCTGGACCCGACCTCTGTGATGATGAACCCTTTATTCGGTCGTGTCAGTTTGACCCACCAGAGCCGCGCCTTCTGAACCCATGGCCACGCATTCTTGAAACGCTTCTTACCGCCCTTGAACGTGTCGATAAAGACCGCAAGCTGCCCATCCTGGACCGAACCTGGACGCGGATCGAGGGCTGGCGGTTCGACAGGCGGAGCGATCTCAGAAGTGGGGAAGAGGTCTGGCGCATTCGCGGCAAGTGTCCATTTCTCTTGAGCCGAGCTTAAGTACCATGTAGGCAAGATTCTGCCCTCGCTGGCAGCCTTTTTTATGGCTTCCACGCTGAACGGTCCGGCAACCCGCCCCTTGGTATCACGTATGTAGTATTTCGTTTGTGCGAATGTATTTTTTTGGCCTTGGTCGCATCGACCATTTAGGAACCGCCCATCCTCCCTGAGCGGAATGCTCGAAGCAAGGCCTTGCATAGGGTTACGTCCCGTGCCGGCAGAGGGATTTACGCTCGCAATTACTGGCAGAAGGCTCTATTCGGAGGCCATGAAACGGTTTCTTGCTCTGCTTAGTTGTCGATTTAGTTACCTGACCTCACCGAGGCAAGTCAGGTTATGCGGGAATCCATCGAGCATTTCATGTGGGGATACCAGCAGCATTTTCGGAGTTCCCTCGACATAGCGACCATGCGAATACTCAATATCTTGAAGCCTAGGCCTGGGGCACAAGCCGCATTGAATGGTTCGTATGTAAGATTATCATGGTTTTGTAGCCCCGGAGGGGCGACCGTGAATAGCCCGGGGCGCGAGCCCCGGGTAATATTTAACATGTGGGGTTGTATGGATTTTGAATGGCGGCCGTCAGCACCGGTCCTCACCGTTCGACGGTCGCCCTTTCGGGGCTACAAATGGCCCGCTGATCAGGTCGACTTGGCGGGCATGAGTGAGGCAACCCACAAGCACTCGACTTGGTCAGGACGAACGGCGATGACGATCGCTCGAACGTGGCGCGGTCCCTTGGGCGCATACCGACTGCCCGGGCTGGCACGCTGATCCTCAGCCTTTCGAAGCCTGAGCTTTCATCGCGGCGAGGATCTTGGGACGATTCGCAAGACGAGCCAGGAGTTTCGGACCGATTGGATGAGACGCGGCGACATTTCTTCTGGCGGCCGCCACGGCCTGGCGATTGGCCGCTGCACGGTTGCCGATTGCGCCGGGGATGTTCAGCGAGCCGGTTCCCACGGGAGCGGGAGCGACGACGACCCGGTGGTAGGAGACAAGGCTCGCCACGAAGTTACCTCCGGCTTGGGAATTGCCGGAAGGGAACTGCCCGAAGAATTCGCCGTCGAGGGCGTTGCCGGCCAGGTCCTCGATGCCGCCCGATTGCACGGTGAAGAAGAATTGGCCACCTCGAATGAGCCGGCCGTTGTTGATCACGAGTTCGATGGTTTGCGAATCCGTCGGGCTTCCCTGGGGATTTGTCGTCGCGCTTGTAATCAGAAACGGTCCGTTACGGCGGCTACCGAGCACGCTCGCACCCGTAAAGACGTAGCTGGCACGGTCCACCAGCCGGGATTGGTTGAGCCCGCTCCGGTCATCCTGGAAGGTCACTGTGATCGACCCGCGAAGGCGATCGAACGTCATGCTTGTGATACGCGGGCCGACGGTATCGATGATGACCAGGGCCAGAGGACTTGTCGCTTGCGACACGCCGTCGACGGCTGTTGCTTCGACCGTCAGGTTCGCGTAGGCACTATCGGCGAGGGGGTTCACGACGGTCGCCCGCCAGGCGCCGTTTGAGTCGGCAACGGTCGAGGCGATCAGCACGCGGGTGGCGGGGTCGATGCCAACGAAGACTCGGACCACCGACCCGGGCGCTGACGTCCCGATGAAATTGGGGGTCGTGACGTTGGTGATGCCATCCTGGTTGGAGACCCCGGAGTCGCTTGCGGGATCGAGCCGTCCCGTCACGATGAAGGGCGTGATGGGCACGGCGGTCACGATGGCTGTCGCGGTGATGTTGGCTGGCGGCTCGGCCAGGTAGGTGGTGGTGACGGTGACATCCCCGCCTGAGATCGTCGAGGTGCCGCCCAGGTCGACGATCGTCGAATTCACGGTGTAAGTGCCGGGGATCGAATAGGTGTGGCTCCCGAGCACATGGAAGAGGGTCGGGTCGCTCGTGTCCTGGATGACGACCCCCGGCGAGGAGGTTGCGTCGCCCCAGTCGATGATCGCCTGGTAATTCGCTGCCACGGCCCCGGAATCGGTGTCCCGGAATTGGGCGACGATTACGTTAACCACCTGGGTTCCGGCAACCGCGTTGATCGTTTGAGGGGGGGGCACGGGAACGAGTGGCATTCCCGCCGAGTTCACGACGTTGACCCGCTGGATGTTCGTGAAGCTCACGGTCCCCGTATCGACCTGGGAGCGGTTGAAGATGATGTTCGACAGCGTTGACCGGGTGGCGGCCCCTCGGGCATCCGCGTTCAGCGTATTGAATCCACCGCCGCCGTCGAGGGTGGGTGCGAAGACGCCGTAGCTGGGGGTTTCGATCACGTTGAAGGTGTCGTTGCCCGAGCCGGCCAGAACTCTAAGAGCTGAGAGGCCGCTGAAGAAGACGTTGCCGCCGAATCCTGTGACCTGGGCGTCGCTGATCGTGATGAGCCGGCCGACGGTACCGGCGCTGTCGTCCAGCGTCAGTATGTTGCTCCCGGCCTGGCCGGTGATCAGGAACGATGCAACCAGGCCTCCGAGCGGTCCCGAGGCACTTCCCAGGGTCACCCTGTTATTGCCCGCACCTGAATTCACGATCACCTGCACCGTGGCATCCGTGGCGGACAAGGTCTGATCGCCGGGCGTTGTTGGGTCGAAGTCGAACGGGCTGTTGTAGCCGGGCGCACCAAGGTCGAACTGGTTGTGGCGAAGCAGGCCGCCGGACTGATCGATCACCAACGTGACGTTGGCACTGGTGCCGGTGAAGGTCACGGTCGAACCGACGAGCACCGCGCTGAAGCCTTCCGGAGCGATCGCCAGGCCCCGGACCATCGAACCGACCGGAGCAATCAGGCGCGCCGCCCCGGTGGTCAGGTTGATCTGGTAGAGATTCGTCGAACCTCCGACGACCAAGGTCGCATAAGCATAATTCTGGCCGCCGACTGTACGGATATCGAATCCGCCGACCGCCGAGGCCGCGACGCCGAGCGGCCCAACGGTCAGGAGCGTACCGTTGTTCGGTGGGTTCTGGATCACCAGGATGCCGAGCGTCGTGTCGATGCCGTAGAGGGTCGTGGATGTTGCGCCGACGATGTTGTTGAGGTAAGCGGAACCGGTGATATTCGGAGTCTGACCCGCATTCGGGTCGCCCGGGGCGTAAGCTAACGTCCCGTCGACCGCCGCAACGGTTCCATCGTTCGGGTTGAGCCGCAAGTCCTGCCCCGTGTTACTCACCACACGGATCCGGTCCACGGTCGGGTTGAAGTCGAAACCGAACGCGGTCCCACTGAGAGCCGGCGTGAACGGCCCGCTCCCCACAGGGGTTGCGACGGCGTTGAGCGGGTTGATCGTATAGAGCCGGCTCGTGCTCCCCAAAGCGAACAACTGACCGGTCGCCGGGCGGAAGTCGAGTCCGAGGATCGACTCGCCGGGCTGAAGCCCCGTGATCGGCGTCGAGCTGACGATGGTTCCGGGCGTCTGGGTGTTGAAGCGGACCAGGTTGTTGCTCGCGTCCACGCTCAGCGCATTGGCCGCGCTCACCAGGTTATTGGTGTCGAGGGCGAGCGACATGCCCACCAGTTGGGTCGTGCCGTCCCCGATCATACCGAGGAGGCTCGCGGTCCCGTTCGTCAGGTTCACAGAGTACAGCCCGTTCGAGCCGCCAACCTGGAGCGCTGCGATGGCCTGGTTCTGGGGTGCCGCCTTGTCACCCGTGCTGAGTATGTCAAAGCCCCCGGCCGACGTCACGTTCAACCCGAGCGAGCCCACCGTGATCAGGGTGCCGTTGTTCGGCGGATTCTGGATCGCCAGGATGCCGAGATTTGTGTCGATCTGATACAGAGTGGTGGCCGTGGCTCCATTAAAACTGTTTGTATAAGCCGATCCCACGACGTTCGGGTCCTGACCGAAATTCGGGTCACCCGTGGCATAAGTCAGCGTGCCGTCAACGATCGCCACACCCGTGGTCACGTCGATCCGCAAATTCAGGTTGGTATCGCTGACGACCCGGAGCCGATCGGGGACGGGATTGAAGTTAACGCCGAAGCTGGACCCGGTCACAGGGACGCTGATCGTCGACCGGAGCGTGGCGGCGGCCGTGGTCGAGTCGATCGTATAGAGCCGGCCAACTGAGCCGGCATCGGTCGTCAACGCATAGAGCTGCCCGTTCGCAGGGCGAAAGTCGATCCCGCGAATCGTCTCGCCTGCGCCGAGATTCGTGATCGGGTTCGAGCTGACGATCATTGCCGGGGCGTTCGAGTCGAACTGGATGAGGTTGACGGCAGACGTCACACCAAATACCGTCGCCAAGAGGGTTCGGTCCTCGCAACGCTCAAGGCTGAGAATCGTCTGACGCTTACGAGCCGGCTTACGCGTCCGGTAAAGCCGAGCTTGATCAAGCCTCTGCGCAGAGCACAACAGGGGGGGCATGTTGCGAATCTCCTGCTTGAAAATAATCAGTCATCACTCAATGCGAAATCGCCGTGCGCCACGGCCCAGCCGCTCGGGTCTGTTCGCAGCCTGGACGACTCTTCCTTTTTATCTCTTCTCACGAAAGTCGGTGCGCTCTCGACAGCATCCCTTGAGGGGATAAGCTCGACTTCTGAGTCCGCTGGATCCAGGCCCGCACGACCGACGAAAGGCATCGCCTGGAGACGATCCGGGAAGGGTCTTGGAGCGGAAGACACCGCGTTCCGGCCCGCCGCGAACGGCGCAGCCTCGTCGAATCATCTCCCGCCAGTAGATATATTTAGAGAGACATTGGGGTTATCTTTGCCCGAATTGCCTGAATTGCCGCTTTTGTTGTCTGAATGGGCAAAGTGATGTCGCAAGGCTCCCAGGCGCGGACCAATCCCGTCCCGGCGCCTCAGCAGCGGGTCACGGTTTTCCTTCGATTTTCTGAGAGGCGACCGCAGTGATGCAAAGGACGCCGGGGGCAGCACCTCATTCAAGAGAAGGCCATGTCCACTGGCCCGGTGCTAGACCGGCGGCTTCAGCAATTCGGCCAGTCGAGCGGCACCCGAGCGCGATACCGCCACGACGGACTGGCATCGGTCGGCCATGTGGACGCGGTAGCGGCGGTCACCGAGGTGGCGGACCTCCGCGACGGCATCCATATTCACGACCGAGTCGCGGGCTAAGAGGAGGAACGGCGGCCCGCCAAGCCAGTCAGCCAGGGCCTTTAGAGGGTAGTGCGTTGGGATCTCCCCGGTGGCGGTGTGGACCCAGGTCCGCCGGCCTCGCCTCAGGACGGCGAGGATGTCGCGCCTTGCCAGTAGGCACACCACTTCCTCGCCGGGGGAGCGGACCGGCAGCCGGTCACCGCTCAGTCCGTCACCAGCGGATGCGCGAAGGAGCGGTCCGAGCCGGTGCTCGAGACGGCGGACGGCTCGGAGGACCTGGTCGACATCGATCGGCTTGAGCAGATAATCGACCGCCTCGACCTTGAAGGCGTCGATGGCGTGCCCGGCGAAGGCGGTCACAAAGACGACCAGGGGGGGCCTTGGCAGCGTCAGGAGGCGGGCGGCCAGGGAGAGGCCGTCAGGCCCGGGGATCTGGATGTCCAGAAAAACGGCGTCCGGAGCCGCCCCGACGCAAAGGCGGAATCCCTCTTGGCCATCGCTCGCTTCGCCGACGACCTCAACCTTGCCCGTCTCGACGAGCAGTCTGTTCAGGTAACGACGAGCCAGGGACTCATCCTCAACGACCACAACGCGGATCATGAAGCGACTCCCGGGGGGGCGGGGGGACTTCCAGCGGCAGGCGAAGGGTGACGGTCGTCCCGCCGCCCGGCCGGCCACAGACGTTGAGGGAAGCCGTTCCATCATAGATCTGCCGGAGTCGACGTTCGAGTAGCGTCAGGGCATGAGCGGCGCCGTCGTCGTTGGGGGAGGCTGGTCGCATGGTGGACGCCTGGATGATGCCCATGCCGGTGTCGGCGACGATGATGACCAGCGAGGTCCCCTCGGCGCACGCCTCCAGGAGGATTCGGCCGCCCTCGGCACAAGGCTGAAGGCCATGCCTCACGGCATTCTCCACCAGGGGCTGGATCGACAACGGCGGGACGGTCGCTTCGACCACCTCAGAGTCGACCCGCCGCTCCACGACGAGTCGATTGCCAAGGCGCAGGGCCTCCACATCCAGATAGGCGTCCACGACCTCCAACTCCTCCCGAAGCGTGACGGTGGGGCGGTCGTGCCAGTCAAAGCTCCAGCGGAGGAACTGGGCAAGCCGGGAAATCGCCACCGGGACGGACTCGGGGGCCAGGACCGACAGCGCCGCGATCGAATTCATCGCGTTAAAGAGAAAGTGAGGATGCATCCGTGCCTGGAGCGCGCGGATCTCGGCTAACGAGGCGGCGCGGGCCTCGTCTTCACGGGCCCGAACCTCGGCGACGACCGCCAGCACCAGCGCAACGCCAAGGCCGTTGAGCGTGGCGTCGTACACTCCCAGGCCAGCCGTCGACCCGGTCCGGACCAGGGCCGCCGCGATCGCATGGCGGCCGAGGGAGGCCGTTAGGCCCAGGATGAAACCGACCAGCGGGCGTTGGCCCCAGGCCGGCCAAACCCGCCGGATCATCCCCCCCGCCAAGCCCCCAAACACCGCCGCGAGCCCAGGGGCCGACTCCGTCATCGGCAGGGCCAGAGCCAGGAGCACTGCGCCGACCCCCACGGTCCCGCCGACCCACGGTCCCGCCAGCAGACCGGCGGCACAGGCGGCAACCGTCTGGGCGCCGGCCGGCGCGTGCCGCTGAGCGACCACCTCCACCAGTAGCGCCGTTCCCATAAAGACCAGCAGCGCCGCAAAGGAGCCTCGCGTGGAACGGCCCCGCCGCAGTTGTCGAGCGACCAGATCCGCGTGGGCCAGAGCGAAGGTCAGGGCCACCAGGATACAGGCTTGCTCCGTGAAGTGGATGACATCGTCAATAAGACGATCCTTTCGTGGCGGTAGGATCCCCAAACACGAATCTCTCGCCCGGAAGTGACATTCGACCATCAAACCAACAACGGCCCGCAAATCGGCGAAAATTCCCAAAGAACCCGGGGACATCTCCAGCGGCCTGTCCTACCTCTCTCTTGAGACAAGGAGGGGCGCTGAAAAAAATCCCAGGCGCTCGCCTGTTGGTGCGCCCGCCCTTGAGTTCAAGCCATCCTCCGGCGACCCACTCATTCTACGGTGCTTGCAACGTTCCGACACCGCCCAGTCGTTGGATTTCTCCATCCGCGTACTTGTGCCCCACTGTCTCTCTCGCTGTTGTTCTTGGTCGTCGGGGATGTACGCTCGCCGTTTCTTCATGTAAGCGAATAGGGGATGGCATAGGATTGGGACTGACCGGAAGCCACGGAAAGTACATGGCTCGGCGGTATTTGCGGTATAACGCATTCTCATGTTCAATAATTTGTGAAAGTATAGCGTTTCTTGAATCTTGTGGAACAGGAGAATGTCGGGAATTGCCGTTGTGTCGAGCTCTCACATGAGAATGGCGAGTGAGTCGCCAGGTAAATTCGCGAGCGCGGTGTTCAAAGGCCTTCGCGGCAAAGTCAATGGATCGGCGGCTCAGGATGTAGCCTTTGAGCACGAATGCAATCAGTAGGACGACGATCAATAATGTTCGGAAAGTAATTTGCAATTTTTTGTGACACAATGTGGTGTCCCGATTTATTGTCGAATATTTTTAATGGATATTGTATTGTGCGCCGTGATAAGGCAGTGTCTTCCCAGCGGGTGCAAGTCCCGCCCGGCCAACTGAATCGCTCCGGCCGGAAGCTATCGGAGCGGCGGTGGAGGTAACGAAGCCGTCGGAGCCTTCGAGACAAATGTGCCGCCTGGCGGCGCAGCGAGTCGACAGGCCGTAACGCGAGTGAATGCTGAGCAGGCCTCGAAAGGTTTAACGTGGGAGCCGACCCGCCAATACATCGGGGAAGGCCGTCGTCGCTGATGAACAGGGAAACGGGTGGAATAGGCCGTCCCATGAGCGATCTGACCCAGCGATCCCACCGGGGTAATGGCAACGGCATGTCGACAAACGGGAGACGCCTGCAACACGGGAAACCCCACTTGGCGGAGGCGCGTGACCTCCAACCGGACGCCCGCGAGGGACTGGCCGGGCCGACTGGGGTGGCGGACAGGCCCGTACTACCGTGGACGCCGGGTAACGCCGGTCGAGGGAAGGGGCCTGAGTTCAAGACCAGCGTCACAAAGAGCATGAGAGCCGGGAGATTGGCATGAGCCTCACACCTCCACCGAAGGTTCAGAAACTCCAGACGACGCTGCATGCCAAAGCGAAGGAATCGCCGGGGTATCGGTTTTATCGGTTGTACGACAAGGTGTATCGGCAGGATATCCTGGAGTTTGCCTACCTGCGTTGTCGCTCCAACGACGGCGCCCCGGGGGTGGACGGCCAGACCTTCGAGGACATTGAGGCGTACGGCCGCGACCGATGGCTCGACGAACTGACGACCGAGGTGAGGGATCGTACGTATCAACCGTCTCCAGTGCGCCGCGTCCTGATCCCTAAACCGGATGGGAAGCAAAGGCCGCTGGGGATCGCAACGATCCGGGACCGCGTGGTGCAGATGGCGGTGGTTCTGGTCTTGGAGCCGATCTTCGAGGCCGACCTGCCTCCGGAACAACACGCTTACCGGGCGGGCCGCAGTGCCCTGGACGCTGTGAGGCAGGTCCATGGGCATGTGAGCATGGGGCATAATGATGTGGTGGACGCCGATTTGTCCGGCTATTTCGACAGTATCCCGCACTCGGAGCTCCTGAAATCGCTGTCACGACGCATCAGCGACCGGCACCTCCTGGGGCTGATCAAGATGTGGCTGGTGGCCCCGGTGGAAGAGACCGACGATCGGGGTCGGACGCGCCGAACGACTCGGAACAAGGATGAGGGCCGGGGCAGCCCGCAAGGGTCTCCTCTGTCACCGTTACTCGCTAACATTTATATGCGTCGGTTCATTGTGGGCTGGAAGCTCCTCGGACACGAACAACGGCTCGACGCTCATGTCGTCAACTATGCGGATGACTGTGCGCCACGAAGGTGTGAAAGGACGACTTTCAGGAGCGTCCCGGAACGCCATGCTGCGTGAGAGATGAGGGTAGGTCCCTCGGGATCGGGTTGCAGGACCAGATTCCAAATCACCCGAAGCGGCTTGGATTAAGAGTCCTGGTCGTGAGCGTTCGGGAAAAGGCCGGTCTGAACCGGTCAGATAAGAACCGAGAAGGCGAACGCAAGTGAACCACCGATGAGGCGTCGAAAGCGTAGGGACGTCATCGAAACCAGGCTCCAGTCGTTGGCCTGGGATGCAGTCAAGGCGGGACCTGCTTACGGCCTTGATGGTGACCGGCGTAAAGGTGGCGCGAGCTCGGTTCAGGCTCTCGCGGGGAACGTGGGAACCTGTCGTCACGATGCCAAGGGAGATGCCCAAGTGGAGGCCCCACGAGGTCAAAGTCCCGATGCGTGGCACAGGGGCGGATCAACCCGTAGTAGCGTTGAAGCCTGGTAATGCGGGTGGAGCGAAGGGGTTGAATGGTTCAGCCAAGGGATGGATCAACCAGCGATGGGAGGAATTCATGCCGGAAGCGAAGTCGTGCGTCAAGGCCCACGCGAGAGGCAAAAGTCAACCAGCGATGGGAGGAACCGATGCCTGAAGCGAAGCCTTACGCGATTTCCAAACAGGTGGTCTACGAGGCCTACCTGAAGGTCAAGGCGAACCACGGGGCGGCCGGGGTGGACGGGCAGTCGATCGAGGCGTTCGAGACCGACTTGAAGGGTAACCTCTACAAGATCTGGAATCGGATGTCCTCGGGCAGCTACTTTCCACCGCCGGTGCGGCTCGTGGAGATCCCGAAAGCCGATGGGGGTTCAAGGCCGCTGGGGATTCCCACGGTCGGCGATCGCGTGGCTCAGATGGTCGTCAAGATGCATCTGGAGCCGCTGGTGGAGCCGCACTTCCATCCCGACTCCTACGGGTATCGACCCGGACGATCGGCGCTGGATGCGGTGGCCGCCGCGCGGGAGCGGTGCTGGCGGTCCGACTGGGTGATTGATCTGGATATCAAAGGTTTCTTTGACAATCTCGATCATGAACTAGTCATGAAGGCAGTCTGTCATCACGTGAACGAACCATGGGTCCTGCTGTACATCGAGCGGTGGCTGAAAGCCCCCGTTCAGAAGCAGGACGGTCGTCGAGAAGAGCGTACGAAGGGCTCGCCCCAGGGGTCGATTGTTTCGCCCTTGTTGGCCAATCTCTTCATGCACTATGCGTTCGATCTCTGGATGGCCCGGAGCTTTCCGGACATCCACTTCGCGCGTTATGCGGACGATGTGATCATTCACGCGAAGAGCCGGGCTCAAGCGGAACACGTGCTCGAAGCGGTCCGGGCACGTCTGAAGGAGTGCCGTCTTGAGCTTCACCCTGAGAAGACCAAGATCGTGTACTGCCAGGACGATGACCGGAGGGGCCAGCATGAACACATCAAGTTCGACTTCCTCGGCTACACCTTTCGGCCCCGGCGGGCCAAGAATCGATGGGGGAAGTTCTTCGTGAGCTTCATCCCAGCGATCAGCCACAAGGCCGCCAATGCGATCCGCGAGACGATCCGAGACTGGCGGCTGGCCGCCATCCGGAACAATCAGTCTCTGGAGGAGATCGCGGGGCTTGTGAATCCTTCGGTACGAGGGTGGGTGAACTACTACGGTCGGTTTTACCGGTCGGCGCTCACTCCGGTTCTCCGACACCTGGAGCGTGTCTTGGTCAAATGGGCGCAGCGGAAATACAAACGGTTGAGGCGTCACTCCATCAACGCAGCCCACTGGCTGGGTCAAGTGGCGCGACGCGATCCGAATCTGCTGGTTCTCTGGCAGATCGGGATTCGACCAGCGACTGGATCATAAGAGCCGGATGAGGCGAGAGCCTCCCGTCCGGATCCGAGAGGGCCTGGGGGTGCAATTCCCCCGGGCTACTCGACTTGTGATCTGCTGTCGTGGCACCGCTGCCGAAGCGATGGCCACGATGCGGAGCATGATGTTGAAGCTGCGGCTGACGGTGAACGAGACGAAGACGCGGTTGTGCCGTGTCCCTGAGGAAACGTTCGACTTCCTGGGGTATACGATCGGGCGATGCTGGTCGCCGAAGACGGGCCAGTCCTACATCGGGACGCGTCCCTCGGCGAAGAAGATCGACCGCCTGAAACGGGAGATCAGCGACCAGACGAGCCGGAGATGGTTCTGGACGGACGTCGAAGACCGAGTGGCCCGACTGAACCGGATGCTTTTGGGTTGGTCGAACTATTTCTGTCTCGGCCCGGTCAGTCCCGCGTATCGAGCCGTGGACCGCCACGCGCGGGATCGGCTCCGCCAGTGGCTTCGGCGGAAGCACAAGCTGAAGAGTCGGGGGACGTCACGGTTCCCCGATCAGTACCTGCACGACGTGCTGGGCCTGGTCCGCTTGAGCGACCGACCCCGAAGCCTTCCGTGGGCGAAAGCGTGAGTTCTTGTCCGAGAGCCGGATGCCAGAAAATGGCCCGTCCGGTTCGATGAGCGGGGGAGTGGAAACGGAGCGTCAGCCACCGCTCCACCCCTCGACTCTACTTTGCGTGTCATCCAACCCCTTGTCTGTGAGAGACATGAGCCGCAAAGCAGTCAGCCCAGGATCGCCCGGATCGGCCCCTTGCCTTCTTCCTTCTCGACCAGCCGCATGGTCCGGCCGAGGACTTCGATCTCCATCTTGGCGTGATCGAGGCCCAGCTGATGGAGGATCGTGGCATGCAGGTCGCTGTAGTAGTGGGGGGCCTCGACCGCCTTATAGCCGACGTCGTCGGTGGCCCCGTGGACGACTCCGCCCTTGACCCCTCCGCCGGCCATCCAGGCGGTGTAACCCCTGGGGTTGTGGTCGCGCCCGGTCGTGTTCTGCGACCAGGGACTTCGGCCGAACTCGCTGGACCAGACGACCAGGGTTTCGTCGAGCAGGCCTCGTTGCTTGAGGTCGCGGATCAGCCCGGCGATCGGTTTGTCGGTGGCCCGGCAGAGCGGGCCGTGGGTCTCGATATCGCCGTGCGCGTCCCAGCCGCCATTGCCGCCACCGGCGTGGCAGACCTGGACGAACCGGACGCCCTGCTCCGAGAGTCGGCGCGCGAGCAGGAGCTGTCGGCCAAAGTCATCGGTCGCGGGCTCGCCGATCCCGTAAAGCTCCTTGACATGCTGGGGCTCGCCGGACAGGTCGACGACCTTCGGTGCGGCGAGTTGCATCCGGGCGGCCAGTTCGTAGGCCCCGGCGCGAGCCGCGATGTCGGACTCGATCGCGTGATGCTCCCGGAACTCGCGATTCAGCTCCTGGAGCGCCTGCAACTGCCGGTCGCGCTCGGCGGCGGTCCCGCCTCGGGGCGGCTTGAGGTTTGGGATCGGGGTCTCCCCCGGCTGGAACGGGGTGGCCGCCGCCCCTGCGCCGAGGTAGCCGCCGGTCAACTGGACGGGCGAGGACGCCCGGCCGAGGTTCACGAACGTCGGCAGGTTCTTGTTGGCTGTCCCGAGCGCGTAGGAGACCCAGCTTCCGAAGGTCGGGTGGTCGAAAGCGCGGCCCCGGTGTCCGGTGCAAGTCTCGATCACGGCCGGGAAGTGATTCCCCTCGTGGCACCACATCGAGCGGACCACGGCGACTTCATCGATCACGCCCCCGACGTGGGGGAACCAGTCCGAGACCGGAATTCCCGATTGCCCGTGCCGGGTAAACGTCCGGTGGCAGGCGATGACCGGCCGGCGCATCGCCGCGTTGTTGTCGCCGAAGCCGACTGCGTCGATCAGCTTGCCCGCCCATTTGTTGTCCTTCGGGTCGAAGGTGTCGATGTGGCTGACGCCGCCGCACATGAACAGAAAGATGACCGACTTCGCACGAGGCGGGAAGTGCGGCCCATGCAGGTCCGCGTCCTGGATCTCGCCCGCCTCGGCCCAGAGCGCGCCCATCGCGACTCCGAAGAAGCCGCCGCCGGCCTGATGCAGGAATCCGCGTCGAGAGACTCGGCCGCAAGGGAAGAGCGGACCACCCATGCCGGATCACCTCGCGTAAAGGAACTCGTCCAGGTTGAACAGCAGCCAAGCGAAGCCCTTGAGCCGAGCCGCATCCCCCTGCAAGTACTCCAGGGCGACGTCCCGTTCCCTCGCCGAAGGGGGGCGGGCGACGGCCACCCGGTAACCGAGGTTGACCGCCACGCCGAGGTCGCCGCCGGACTCTTGCTTCAGCCGCTCGGCGAATTTCGCGGTAGCCCCGTCGATGACCTCGCTGTTCATCAGGAACAGGGCCTGCGGTGCGGTCACGGTTCGGGTGCGGAGGGGACAAGGAGCGCGGCCGTCATCGACGTCGAACGCCTGGAGGAAGTTCGGCACGACGTCCCGGTTGGTCGCATAGCCGCGAATCATGAAGGCCCCTCGGCGGGCGGGCCCTCGTCTACCCCGGCGCTCCCCCACGTCGAACGACGGCCCGCCGACCGTGACATCCAGGTCCCTGGCCGCGAAGAAGACTGCATCCCAGATCGGCTCGGCCTCGAGGCGACGGAGGGGGAAATGCCAAAGGCGGGCGTTTTCCGGGTCGGCCGCCATCTCGGCCGCCGAACGGCTCGGGTCGACCTCCGAGGCCAGCTTGTAGACATCCGAGGTGACGATCAGCCGGTGGATTTCTTTCATCCGGAAATCGCGGGCGACGAATTCGGCGGCCAGCCAGTCCAGGAGGTGCGGATGGTTCGGCGACTCGCTCATGATCCCGAAGTCGCTCGGGGTCTTGTGCAAGCCCTCGCCGAAGTGCCATTGCCAGAGCCGGTTCACGGCCACCCGGGCGAACATCGGGTTCTCGGCTGCCGTTAGCCAGTCGGAGAAGGCCTCGACCCTCCCTTCTCGGAATTCGACCCTCGCCGGGGCGAACGGCCAGCCGGGGGCAACCTCGTTCTCCGGTTCGGGCCGGTCAGGGTCGCCGCTGGTCAGGACGTAGCTCTTTTCCGAAGCTTTTTTCGGGTCGACCTCCACGGTCCAGAACGCCGGGAGAGACGTGCCTCGTCGGTCGCCGACTCGGGAGAGCTTCTCCTGCAAGTCGCGGTAGGTACGCCGATCGGCCTCGGATAGGGTCGCCTCGATGTTGCCGGTGTCGATCCGGAGTACCGGGAAATAGTTGTCGGCGATCTTCTGCTCGGCGGCCGTGCGGACCGGTTCGGGCTTCCGAATGACGGCCTGGACGTCGGCCGGGAGCATGGCGATACGATCCTCGCGGAGCCTCGCCCGGTAGGGGGCGACCAGGGCCTCGATGGGCCCTTCGATCGCCGCCCGCCTCTTGTCGACCTCGTCAGTCGCCCGCCCGGCGGCGACGACCTCGGCGGCGGTGGCGAGGGTGACTTTCCTCAGCACAAGCGGGTCAAAAAGCGCCTTCATGGCATAGAAGTCGCTCTGCTTGATCGGATCATACATGTGGTCATGGCACTTGGCGCAGCCGACGGTCAGGCCCATAAAGGCGGTGGAGACCGTCTCGACGGCGACGATCGGGAATTCCCGCGAGTCCTTGCCGTCGCGAAAGACCGCCCCCCGCGCCAGGAACCCGAGCGCGAACTGGTCGTCGGGGCGGGCCTCGATGCGAGAGCGGACCCCAGTGGTCGACATCTGGGTCCGTGTCTTGGAACGATGGCCTGTCAACTGTGCCCGCACGAACTGGTCGTAGGGGAGGTCGTCGTTGAGGGCACGGATGACCCAGTCGCGCCAGTGGTGGATGCCCGGAGCGGCGATCATCCGCTCGTCAACGTCGGCGTATCTCAGGACGTCAAGCCAGTGCCGGCCATAGCGGACCCCGTGCTGTTCAGAGGAGAGGAGCCGGTCGACCACCTTCTCATAGGCGCCCGGTGAATCGTCGTGGAGGAACGCCTCCTGTTCCTCGATCGTGGGAGGGAGCCCGACCAGGTCGAGAGTGACCCGACGGAGCAGCGTCCGCCGGTCGGCTGCTCCGACCGGCTTGAGGCCCCCGGCCTCGTATCCCTCCGCGATGAACGCGTCGATTGGGTTCGACGACACGGTCCGCCCAGAAGGGGCCTCCGGGCGGACGACAGGCTTCAACACCCAGAGTTCTGCCGCTTCGTCGCCCGCAGCGCCGGCGAGGGGAGGCAGGAGGGCAACGAAGCAGGCCATCCATCGGAGGGTCGATCGCACGCTCGGTAGCTCCCGGGTTCGGATGTCCAACGATACCAGCTCATCATGATAACCGGTCTTGGGGCCATCTCATACGCGGGCCCGAATAAAGATCGAGGCAAACAGGAATACAAAGGATTCACGCCAGGTAATATACGAAGGGCTTCGGCTCTTTCACGAGGACGGCCATCGAATATTGTGCGCTTTGGTCCGACCTGTACTTTCCGGAATTTCATGCATCTGGGCTGCTGACGATTTGATTCGGCGGGGACCGCAGTTGCACATCGAATTATGAGGGACGGGAAAGTACGTCTCTCGGCCAAGTCGACAGGCAAGACAGGTCAGGCCGCCGGCCTCTCCGACCAGCGAGCATACCAGGACTACCCCTTGCCGTGCCAGTGGTTCTCCCGACTCGCATCGGCACTCGACCGGCGGTTCGCACGGGGGGATTCCCCTCATTTTAGGCTGGGGTGATCTGCTCTCTCACCACGTCAGCACGCATTATGCGATCCGACGGGGAGATGTCCAATCGCTTTAGCATTGCGGTTGAGCAATTCGTCGTTGATACTGATCAGGCGGCGTGGTCGTTGAGCTGGATTTGGTCTGAAGCTTGCGATAGAGATGAGTTTCCGATAGGAGTTGCTGAGTTAAAATTTTTGATTGTGATTATGTCGGAATAAAGGTGTACGAATGAATTGTCGAAGCTCTCTGTCGGGACTGTTGGGGCTGTGGGTGGGATTCGTTTCGACGATCAGTTTCGCAGACGACCTGCAGGCGATTCCACTAAAGTCGAAAATTGCAAATGTTCAACCGATGACAGGTATTGTTTTGTGGACAGCCAACGAGGAGACTCGCACTGCGCCAATCCAACTCGAATTCAGCTACCTGAGCTATGATCAAATCGTCGGCGAGCAGGGGGAATATCACTGGGCGCCGGTCGAGAAGATTCTGGATGCGGTTGCCGGCCGCAAGCACCAGGCGGTCCTCCGCTGGCATGACACGTATGTGGGCAAACCGACCGGTGTTCCCGCCTACATCAAGTCGCTTCCGGACTATCGCGAGACGGTGGCCAACAGCGAGAAGAAACGCACCGGGTTTCCCGACTGGTCGCATCCGGAACTCCGCCGTTTCGTTCTGGAGTTCTTCGGTCGTTTCGCCGAGAAATACGACCACGACCCTCGCTTGGCGTTCGTGCAGGTGGGATTCGGCCTCTGGTCCGAGTACCACATCTATGATGGCCCAATGAAACTGGGGAAGACATTCCCTTCCGTGGAGTTTCAACGCGAGTTCGCCGAGCGATTGAACGAAGGATTTCACCAAACTCCCTGGATGATTTCGGTGGATGCGGCCGGTGATCACGCTCCCTTCGCGGCCGACAAGAAACTCCTTGCGTTGCCGTTCGGAGTGTTCGACGACTCCTTCAACCACGCCCGGCACGGACAGGAGAACGAACCGAACTGGAATCGACTGGGACGAGACCGGTGGAAGGTCGCTCCAGCGGGCGGAGAGTTCAGCTTCTTCGATCCGAGGGATCAAAAGGCTGCGCTGTCGCCAGCGGGGCCTCACGGCGTGGCGTTCCCCCAACAGGCCGCGAAGTTCCATGTGTCGTTCATCATCGGCGACGATCAACCGCGGTTTCAGAATCCTGAACGAATCCGCGAGGCGGGACTGGCCTGCGGTTACCGGTTTCGCGTCACCCAGTTCGTGGCATCGGCAAGCCGCGCCGTCGTGACGATCCAGAACACGGGGATCGCACCGATTTATCACGATGCTTTCCCGGCCGTGAATGGGGTCCGGTCGCAGGATTCGCTCAGGGGACTGTTGCCCACGCAGTCGCGAACGTTCCAAGTCACGGCTGGCGGCGGCGCACCGATACTGACCATTGAGTCTGATCGGTTGGTTCGAGGCCAGCGAATTGAATTCGATGCCGATTTGCGCTAAGCCTGAAACCAGCGTGTTGCGAAGATTGACAGTGGCTTCTCGCGGCCAAGGCCGGGCTTCATCGGCGACCCCGGTTGAGTGAGCCCCCGTGACTCGAGCCTGGGCTTTTGCCCCCATCCTTGACCGGGCTGTCCGACTGCTTCAGGCGGTCTCGCGCCGCCCGCCAGGTCGCGTTGTCGAGGGGCAGGAGGGATCCTTGGGCCGCATCGAGTCTCAACCCCGTGAGAAACTCGATCCAGGTGGCGACCTGTTCCGGATCGTTGGGTAACGCCCGGGCGATCGTGAAAACCCGCGCTGTGCCGCTGGTGTCTCCGGTCAGAATCGATTTGCCATCGGGCGCGAAGTCGACGGCCCAGATCTGACCCTGATGTAAGAGCGGTGGCCCGACCGGTTGGCCGGTGGCGGTATCCCACAGCCGCGCGGTTTGGTCCCGACTCCCGGTGAGGACCGTCGTCCCATCGGGGCTGAAGGCCACGGCAAAGACCCAGGCGTTGTGCGGGAGCGGTGGAATGCGAAGTTCGCCGGTGCTCGTGTCCCACAAGCGGGCCATGCCGTCTTCGCATCCTGTGACGATGGTCTTGCTGTTGGGGCTGAACGTGAGGGCACTGACTGCGCCCGGGTGCCGCAGGGCCTTTCCGACGGGTTTCCTGGTCGTGACATCCCACGCCTGTGCGGTGCCCGCATCAAGGCCGGTGACAAAGGTCTTGCCGTCGGGGCTGAACGCCAGGGCATCGACCGAGCCGGGGTGGCGGGTCGGCGAGCCGATCGGATCACCGTTGGTGACGTTCCACAAGCGGGTTGTCCGGTCGGCTCCTCCTGTGGCGACGATCTTGCCGCCAGGGTGAAACGCCACAACGTCGGCGCCTCCTGGGTGCCGGAAGAAGCGTCCTGTGGGGGGGGCGGTGGACGTGTCCCAAAGTTCCGTCGGGTTACCGCCGACCAGAAGGAATTTACCATCGAGGCTGCACGCGACGCTTCTGACTCTGCTTTGCGGCTGGATGGTTTGCCCGACTTTGCGTCCTGTGTTGATGTCCCAGAGCTGTGCTGTACCTGGGCTGTTCGCGTTCGCTCCAAGGAAAGACAGCCCGTCAGGATGAAACGCGACGGCTTGCCCAGCCGCCGGTATTGTCAGCGTGGTCTTGGGATATCGGCAGGTCTTGGCGTCCCAGACTCGCACGGTATGGTCGCTGCTGGCGGTCAGGAGGTCTCGGCCATCCTCGCGGAACGCCACGGCCACGACCGGCCCTTGGTGAACGAGGGGAGGGCCGAGGGATTTATGCGTTGCCGCATCCCAGATCCGTGCCGACTTGTCCTCACTGCCCGTCACGTAGGTTCGACCATCGGGGCTGAAAGCAATTGCCCGGACATGACCTCTATGCGGTCTTAACTCGTGATTGACCGCTTTGCCGGTGGCCACTTCCCAAACCTGCACATGGCCGCCCCAACACCCGGTGAGGAGAGTTTTGCCGTTGGGACTGAACGCCACGGCCATGACCTGGCCATTGTGTTGGAGGGGCGGCCCCTTCGGCTTCCCGTTGGAGGCGTCCCAGAGCTGAACCGTGTAGTCTCTGTCCGCGGTGGCGACCAACTCGCCGCTTGGATCAAACGCAACGGAACTGTTCTCATGCTGAAACACGAGGGACTGTCCGATTTGTTTGCCGGTGGTGGCATTCCAGAGTCGCCCTACCTTATCCAGACCGGTGGTGAGTACGGTCTTGCCGTTCGGGCTGAATGCCACGGAAAGGACTCCCCTTGCGTGCCGAAGGGGGGGGCCGATGAGTTGTCCGTCTGGAACACTCCAGAGTCTCGCTATGCCGTCGTCGCCGCCGGTGAGTGCGGTCTTGCCGTCGGGGCTGAGCGCCACGGAATGGACCGTGCCTGGGTGGAGCCAGGGGCTCCCGATCGGCTGGGCCGAGTCTGCGTCCCAGAGCCTCGCCGTGAAGTCGTCGCCACCGGTGAGGATGGTCGTGCCGTCCGGACTGAAGACGGCGGATTCGACGGGGCCTTCGTGAGAGAGAAGCCCGCGGAGGCGGGGAAGGTTATCGCTCCAGGCGGATACGTTGGCGAGGGCGACATGCTGCCAAGCAGGGTCACCCGCGTCGATGGCCGACCGCCAGGTCGCCATCATCCAGAGGAGGCCGGGGCTGACCTGGTCCTTCTCGAAGGCCGCCTGGCCGCGATCGAAGTTGCGCAGGGTCAGGATGCGCCGGGATTCGGCCAGTGACTTCCGAAGGCTTTCTCGCTCCTCGGCCAGGTCGGCCGCCAGGGCCCGGACCTGGCTCGCCGCCCTGCCTTGGTTGTTCGCGTAGATCATGGACATCGCCACGGCGGCCGCTAGCACCGTCGCCACGAAGACGACCATCCCGGCCCCCGCCGGATTACGGCGACACCAACGCCAGCCCCGCTCGATCCCGCTGGATCGGCGGGCGAGAATCGGTCGGCCGGCGACGAACCGTCTTAGGTCCTCCGCCAACTCGCCGGCCGTTGCGTAGCGTTCGGCTGGAGCGTTGGCGAGCGACTTGAGGACGATGGTCTCCAGGTCGCGCGGAAACTTCCGGTCGAACTGGCGAAGCGGTGTCGGGCTGCCGTGCAGGAGGCGATCGACCAGCTTGATCCGGTCCGACTCATTGAAGGCCGGCCGGAACGTCAAGAGTTCGTACAACGTCGCCCCCAGGGCGAAAATATCGCTCCGGGGGTCGGACCAGCCGTTGAACCGCTCCGGCGCCATGTACCGCAATGTTCCGACGACGTCGCCGGTCTGCGTCAACTCGTCGTCGTCTTGAGTTTTCGCCAATCCGAAGTCAGTAACCCAAAGATGTCCCTGGGCGTCCAGCAGAAGGTTGGAGGGTTTGATGTCACGGTGGAGGACGCCCTGCCGGTGAGCGTACTCGAGAGCCTCGGCAGCCTGAACGCCGAGCCAAGCCACGCTATCCAGGTATCGGGCCTCGGCCTGGTGAGGCAGACCGGATCGGGTAATGCGCGTAGTTGGGGCCTGCGGTCTTGCTTCCCATGATGAGGCCACTTCGGGGGGCGACTGAGGGAGGAAACGGCCGTGACGGAGGCACCAGGCCAGGTCGCTCGTCGCATCGGCAGTGACATCACCGTTAACCGGTTCACGCCGCAGCCGATCGCCTTCGCGAAGGACCAGATCCAGCCCCTGTCCTTCGATGAACTGCATGGTGTAGAAGTGAACGCCGTCGTGCTCGCCAATTCCGAACACGGGGACGATGTGGGTATGCTGCAACCGCGCGGCGGCGAGAGCCTCGCGGCGGAAGCGTTCGAGGCGGGTCGCGTCGTTAGGCTGATGGGACGTGATGGTTTTCAAGGCCACGTGTCGGCCTAGCGATTCCTGGATTGCCTCATACACAACCCCCATACCGCCCGACCCGATGGGGCGAATGAGGATGTAATCACCTAGCCGCTGGGGCATTCGGGTGAGCGACGCGGATCGGCCGGACTGCGTACCGACCTCGCTTCCGGGGCCGAACTCTTCCATGGCCAGCATGGCCGGGATGAGCGATCGGATTCGCTCGGCGTGTGCGGGATGTTCCTCGGCGAATTCGGTCAACGACGGCCGTTCGCCCCGTCGGTATCGCTCCAGGAATTCATCGACCAAGTCCTCGACCGGGTCGAATTCGGAGGACTGCTCGCTCATTGGGATCAGCCCTTCCAGTCGCTGCCGGATGCACTCAAAATTTGCTTTAGCTTCTCAAGTGCGCGGAGGTATCGCTTACCGGCCGCGGCCTCGGAAATGTCGAGCACCACCGCAATTTCCGCGCGGCTCAACTGCTCGAAATGTCGCATCGCCAGCACTTCGCGATCGAGCGGGACCATGCCGTCGAGGGCTCTCCGGACCCGGTCCTTCATCTCGGCACGGATCGCGGCTTCGCTGGGGCGGGTGCCGTTGTCCAAGAAATGGGCCGCCAACGCGGCTGAGGAGGCTTCGGGAAACGTGCCGGGGCGGAACGCCACCTCCTGGTCGGCGTCTCTCATCCGGACACCCAGATGGTGCCGGTGCAACGTGACCATCTTCTGGCAGGTGAGAAACCGGAGCCACAAGAAGAAGGGCATCGTGGGAGAGCGCAGGTAGTTCGTCAATCGAGCCGAGGCCTCCAGGTAGGCCTCCTGGATCACATCCGAAGGGTCGACCCGCTTTCTGAGCCGCTGATCGAGCCGCACGGCGATCATGCGGCGGAGCCGTTGGCGGTGTTGCACCAAAAGCGTTTCCAGTACCTGTTGATCGCCCAGGGCCGCCTGCTCGAGCAATCGGTTCGTCTCACTCGAGTTGCAGGACATATCAGGACACCGTTCCCGTCATCAGTGATTTCAGGCAGATCGGTTCGCAAATCGAAAGCCGCCGTGCTATCGCGCGAACCTCTCTTAAATGTAATAAACCGCGCCAGCGCTCGTGTACGGGACAAAGGATCACAAAAATCAAGGGCCGAAGCCGGTCAACAAGGAGCGTGAGGATTCCAGGGCAAACCGCCGTCCATCGCGAGCAAATCGGAGAGGAGACGAGTCTATCGGACGCCGCCTTGGTGGGAAATCGCCGATCCTCATGTCTCGTCGGAGACGTGCCTCGCGGTTCAAGAGATAGAGGGTGAGTTCCCAACCCCGCGGCCCCGTTGAATCTTTGCCATGATCCGATTATACAATGCCTGCAAGGGACAATCGCTGATCCTCCCGACGGCGTCCGAAACCGTTGACCGCAGGGAAGGTTTCACGGTCTTTCGCTGGCTCCTGCGTTTTCTTCGTGTCTGGGGCGAAAAGACCGGGATGCTCATCCTCCTCGCCTCGGTGATGATGGGGCTGATCTGGCTAGATTCCTATTTGACTCGACCGGATCAGGGGGTCATCGGCGACGACTATCCTGGTGCAGGCATTGTCGTCCGTTCCAAGCAGCTTCACTTCTGGTTGCCCGAGACAGTCAGGGAACTGGCCAGCCCTTTGTCGCAGGTCCAAACCTTACGGGATCACAAAGACCTGCGGCGATTTCTCGAATCCCGACATCAGGAGAGCCTCAGGTATGCGGTGACCACGAGAGCGTATCAGGCCAACGGTGGTCATTCCGACATTACGTTCATTCGTCGCCCCTACGAAGACCCGCATTATTTTCAGGAGTTCTTGGATATCCTGGCCGGTTCTGGTGGAAAGCTGGATGGCAACACGGTCGCAGACTTTCTTGGTGCCTCGGTTCACATAATCTCCAAAGAGCGACTGAATCGTTCGCTGTCGGAGATGATCACCGAGCGACAGGTTTGGTAGAATCCGCAGCGAGTCAATCGATCCCCTTGATGCATTGGATTCGAGGTATATTGCCGCCAGGCCGCAAAATACGCTGGCGTCCACGAGTCTGCTCCCACCTTGCGAAAGCCCGTCGATCAGGAGCCGCTCTGCTGTGACGTCTTTCATCACCTCAGCGAAACCGATCTCGCGTTTGTTGATTTTCCTGATGACAAGCTGCCTGACGGCAAGCACGTCGGCACCTGCGCTTGCCGCCGTTTGGTTTGCCCGTTCCAAGGCGACCGGTGATGGGATGAGCGGAGCAAGTCCGATCGGCTCATCGGCCGCGCTTGATGCGGCGACAAAGCCGGGTGATATCATCATCCTGATGCCCGGCGAGACGCCGTTTGACGGCGGCGTGGCGCTCAAGGTGGGCCAGACACTCATGGGGCTCATCGAGGGCGACCGGAAACCGTCGATCACGAACACGGATGGCGACCAGCATGGTGGCAACGGCGTCGTGCTGGCCGACGACAGCAGGGTCCTCGACGTACGCATCGAACGCACCAAGGCGAGCGGCGTCCTCGGTGTCGACGTGTCCGGCACCTCGCTTCTTGGAGTTGAAGTGGAGGACGCCAATCAATCCGCCGGTTTCACCACTGCCGTTACGAACGTGCTCGGTCGGATCTCGCACGGAGGGATTCTGTTCATCGCAGCCCAGCCTGGCAAGGCGGTCGAGAATCGCGTCCTCCATTGCACTGCCACGAGAGCCACCGGCATCGGCATCGGCGCGTTCGCGCTGAAGGGAGGGCGAAGTCGTCTGGTCGTTAGTCACATCCGCGTCGAAGGCGGCGCTCTGATACCCCCGCTGTTCGACATCGGAGTGACGGCCCTCGCCGACGGGCGATCCTCGGAGATGTCACTGGAAATGGCGGATGCTGACGTCAGGGGGCGGCTGAGTCCACAAGGCCGCAACGTCCTTGTCTTCGCCAGCGCCGAAGCGAAGGCCAAGGCCCGGATCGAGCGCTCGACGATGGGCGAGGTGGGGCAGGACGGTGTCGTCGCCGTGGCGGCGCGAGTTCCCGCGACGGTCGCGATCGAGATTCGCGACTCCACGATCGAGAAAGCGGGGCAAATGAATATCGAAGGCACGATCCTCAACTTGCCTCCGTCCGATCCCGCGCGGGCTCACGAGAGTGTCGTCTCGATCGACGTGGAAGGAAGCATCATCCGCGACGTCGGCTTCGTGGACGGGTTCCGAGGAGAAGCGCAGAACATCTGGCTGGCGCCGACGGTCTTCGCCCCGGGCCCGTTCGCCAAGGGGCGTTACCGGCTCTCCGTTCGTAACTCGGTCGTGGAGAAGGCGATTAAGGCCGGCATCGGGCTCGGCAATACCGGCTCTGAGTTTGGAATCTCATCCGACGAAGGCGAATACCAGGTGCGGTTGCGCAACAATACGATCCGGGACAACGGTGCGTCCGAGATTACCATTGCCGCATCGAGAACCCATGTCGATGCCCGGCGAAACTACTGGGGCATTCCCACGGGGCTTGCCAAGGGCCGCGTTGTCCTGCTCGACAAGGCAGATCGGTCGCAACTTGATGCGTCGCAGCCGCTCACTCGCCCGTCGGAAGGAAGTCGGCTTCGCTCAGGAGGCCCGCCCGAATAACCTGTCCAATACATGGGATGGGCACGAGTCAGCGTGGGCAGTTATCGCCCGATCTGGTGCATGGGCAGAGCTGGTTTCAGGCGTGGCGGGGGTAGCGGAAGCTGGGCGGCCGGATCCCGCAAGCGCTCTGGGCGATGGCCACTCGGCTGGCAAAGGCGCATGGGGTCAGTCGCACCGCCGTGGCGCTCGGCCTCGATTACTACCGCCTGAAGGAACGGGCCGAGGCGGCCACCGGCGAACCGCAATCGAGCGGCCCTGCGTTCGTCGAGCTGACCCCGCCGGGCGCCGGGCCGTCGAAGCGGCTGAGGCAGCGGTTGAACGTCTTCAGCGTCGCCAGCAGCAAGCCGAACGCGATCAGGCCGTAAGCGACGATCCAGAGGACGAGCCAGGTGGCGTGTCTCCCGATCTCGTGGCCCGGCCCGGCATTGTCGCCGAACATGGCGCTGGAGAAGCCGACGCCCCAGAACGGGCTGGCCGAGGCGAGGCCGGGACCGGCCCCGTTGGGGCCGTTGCTGAAGAAGGTCATCCCGACCGGGACGGCCGCGATCAGCACGACGACGTAGAGCCCGGCGGTCAGGCCGATGGCCCGGTCCATCCGGGGCAGCCAGGTGGCCAGGGCCAGGCCGAGGCTCGTGATCGCGGCGCCGTAGGCGACGACCAGGCCGCCGATCAGCACCGGGCCGAGGGCGAACCCGGTGTGCGTCGCCATCGCCGCGGCGATGAGCACCGGCAACACCGTCAGCGGTGGTACGCCGCGGAAGGCGCCCCACCACTTGCCCAGGACGATCGACCGGGTCGACAGCGGGGTGGCCAGCAGCACGTCGAGGCTGCCTCGCTGGCGTTCCTCGGCCAGGCTCGTCACGGCCGAGATGCTCAGGAGCAGAAGCCCGGCGGACACCTGCACGCCGCTGATCACCCCGCCGATGCCGGGGGTGCCAGGCAAGGCGCGGTTGAGCGCCTCGACGATCACCCAGAGGCTGAACCCACCCGAGAGCACGCCGAAGATGCCCCAGACGGCGACCGACCAGCGCGACGGCCGCCGCCGATGCCACTCGCGCCAGAGCACCGGGTTGCCGTCGAGTGACGGCGAGAGCAGCAGGCGGGCGAGTTGGGCGAGCGGGCCTCGGCGGGCCCCGGCCGGGTGGTTCGCCCGGCGCGTTGCCGCCCCCCGGCCGGCCTGCCGGATGACCACCGCCCGGATTCGCCAGGTCGCCGCGGCGGCCAGTAGCGCCGAGGTCAGGAGCCCGAGCGCGCAGAATCGGGCCTGCGACCCCAGCCCCATCGGCCCCGGCCCCGGCGGGCGACCGGCACTGAGCGGGGAGAGCGCGAGGAAGACGGGGTTGTAGGGCAGCAGGGCCAGGGAGCCCGGCAGCCAGGCCGGCCGGGCCCACCAGGGCAGCATCCAGACCAGGCCCGCCCAGATCGGCGCCGACAGCAGCCAGAAGATGCCGAAGGCGTAGGTCGCCAGCAGCACCTCGTGCGTCTTCCGGCCCCAGACCGACAGCGTCAGCGCCAGCGTGCAGCCGAAGACGCCGCAGGCCAGGCAGACCAGGATCGTACCGGTCGGCATCGCCGGGTCGACGCCGCCGAGGAGCGTCGCCAGCGACAGCACCGGGGCGGCGCAGGCGATCAGGCCGAGCACCGGCACCAGCCGAGCCGCCAGCTTGCCCAGCACGATCTCGGCGTCGGTTAGGTCGGTCGAGAACAGCAGGGTCAGATTTCCCCGGTCCTTGTCCAGGCAGATCGCCCCGGCCGCCGCCGCCGGTGCCGCCAGGCCGACCAGCCCGAGCAGGATCAGCGTCGACACGGCGTAGAACCCCCGGCCGATCTCGGCAAGCTGCCGGACCGACAGCTCCCCCGCCCCGTTGTGGTGCCCCTGCCAGACGCCCGATAGGCCGAGCAAGAGGAGCAGGACCAGCAACGACCGCAGCGCATAGCCCTGCCAGCGCCGCGAGGCCGTCAGCCATTCATTGGCGAAGACCGGGCCCAACCCCAGCCAGCTACGCGTCGCCATCGGGTTGGCCTCCCGCATCCACGGAGCAAGGGTCTACGAACCGCTTCGGATGTCGGGCCGTGATCTCGATCGGGCCCGGAGCCAATCCGGACTTACTTTACATCGCAAAGCTTGCCGGGGGCAAGAGCCTTCCGGTACCGGGATGCCCGCCCCGCCTCGGTCAGCTCGGCTCGGGAGCCATGCAGCCGGATTACGGCGTCGGCCGCCCATATTAGGAGGTTGCGCTGGCGTGGTTCGATACGCGGCTACTAGCCCGCCGCCAAAGGATCACTTTTTACACGACTGCCGGAAGGACACCAATGTGGTAGGGATTCATGGCCAGGTAAGGCCGCGTCGCCGGGCGGCAGCGGCCGAAGACGTTTAGTCGCCTGAATTATCGAAAACTAGAGTCTTGGGGACGGAGGGACGCGACTTTTCCCTCCGCCGTTAGGGAAAACCTTAAATACCATACCTCCTGCCCAGTGACCACTTTGTAGTATGCGACTCGACTAATCCGTTCTCCACTCTCTTCTATCCCGCATGTTTCTACCTCGTCACAAGCGAGCGGGACAAAGGTGTGAAGGTCTTTCAGCATGCTTGCGATCGTCGCGTTGCCTTTTTGATCCGTTGCAGAGAGGACGCGCTGTCGAGCCGCCATGACGGGCGAGTCCTTTACGCCGTTCGCACGATCCGAGAGGAATTTCATCGCCGTCCGAGTCGTCTCTGGACACGGGTTGGATATAGCCTTCCCTTCCATCGCGTCCGCCTTTGTCAGCCCGTCGAGAGCCACCAGCCGTATGCTGTCCAATGGCGACGTCTGTTTTGTCGCATTCTGAAAAACATCACGATTCGTGGACGCATCCCAATTGCCGAGTGTCGAGATCGCCGCTCTGACGACCGTGTATAGTTCTTTGTCATTGACCAGACCGCGAAGAGTCTTCGTCGTCGTCTCATCTTGAGGTTTCGGCAACTGTCCCAAGGCAAGAACGGCCTGTGTGCGCCGGTCAATGTTGGGGTGAGCCAGTTGCTCAAGAAACAGCGGGCGCAGGTCTTCCCGTTTCAGTTTCCCCAGACGATTGATGTCCCGGAAAACGACGAACTGCCCCTGATCCGCGCGTACTGCTTCGACTATCGCTTGCACCATCGCGTCGGAAGGCGATTCTGCCAGTATCCGGTTCATGGCCTCCGCTCGATCTACCGCGTTCGAGGCATAATTGAGGATCGATGGCAACTCCTCTGCCGCCCAGTGTAGCGCGGGTATCTCGCGCAGAAAATCGTGGTCGGGATCCAAAAGCACCGCATTCGGCTTTCTTGCCACGTCCAGGTGAATTTCCTGTTCCGACTGATTGAGTTTGACCTTGGCCCGTGTCATGACGCCCCGGCCGATCATGCCGACCGTCGCATTGATGGAATAGATGGGTGTCCCGTCTTTTGTGTCCTGGGTTTGCTTGACCATCAGGACGACCTGCTTGTTCTCCTCGTCCCACCTCCAGGTGTAGTCCAGGATGGGATGACCAGGCTTATAGACCCACTGATCGAAGAAGGCTTCAAGGTTGATGCCCGTCGCTTCGGTCATGGCGCGACAAAGGACGTGACTGTTCACGGGCTGGTGGCGATGTTGAGTCAGGTAATGGTGAAGGCCCGCAAAGAACGCCTTGTCTCCCAGTTCGCGGCGAAGAGTATGAAGAATCGCGGCTCCCTTCTTATAAGAATGGGAGTCGAGCATCGAGGATGAGTCCGCATAGAGGTTTGTGGCCAGAGGGCGTTTGTATCGCCGGCTCTCGGAGATATACGCCTGTGTCCAGCCATGAACTGCGTAGTCATAGGTGCTCGTACCCTGTGTATGTTCCAGGTAAACATCGCATAAGAGGTCTGCAAAGCCCTCGTTGAGCCAAAGCTCGCCCCAATGTCCGCAGGTGACTAGGTCGCCAAACCATTGATGCGCCAGTTCATGGGCGACCCCGCGCACACTCGTCTTATAGCCGTTGCGTCTGTCGGCCAGGTCTCGTACTCCGATAGTTGTCGCGCTCGCGTTCTCCATGCCGCCGGGAAAATCGTAGACGGCAGTCTGTGCGTACTTTGGCCAAGGATACTTGACGCCGAGACGGTCGGAGAAGAAGGAGAGAATATCCGGCGTGTCGCCGAAAGTATCGTCGATCCGATCGCCTTTGCCTTTCGGAACCAGATACATCAATTTGATGCCCTGCCAATCGGCCGGCTTGATATCGAACGGTCCACCGACCAGCGAGATCAGATAGGTGGCATAAGGCTGATCCATCTTCCAGTGGAAGGTGCGCTTCTTGCCGTCCGCGCGGAGGGTGTCGGAATCGAGGATACCATTGCTGATCACGTACCAGTCGGCTGGTACCGTGACTCGCACCTCCGTTGTGGCGAAATCGTTGGGGTAGTCCCAGGTGGGCAGCCACTGCCGGTTGAAGTACGGTTCGCCGTTGGTCCAAAACCCGATGCGCTGTGGGTCTGCGACGGTCGGCTTGAGCCAACGGAAATTGGGCAGTTCCTTCTTGCCGCTATCGAAGTAGCGGATGGTCAAGGCAACGGGTTTACCTGGCGGCAGCGGCTGAGGAGCGATGATCTTGAGTTTGTCCCCCTCCCGGCTGAAAACGGCTTTCTTTCCTGCGACTTCGCAGCCAGTAACGGTCAGATTTTCGCCGCAGTCGAACTGAATGGTCGTCACCCCCTCGCGGAGCGGAGCCAAGGTGTTGACCACACTCCCTTGAAAGGAGTGTTCCGCATAGTCAATGGTCAAGTCAGCAGCGATATGCTGCAGGTCATAGTCCCGGTCTGGCGCATACTGCAGTTTGGCCTGCGGCGCCACGAAAGGACCAGTCGAGGGCACTTGCTGCCCATGCGAGCTGGGCGGGACAATCCAGAGCGAGTGAAAGAGCGCGATCCGAATAAGGAACTTCGACATCTATGGCGAGCTCCGAGGGGATTGGCACGACTTCCAGTTGTAAACGACGGGGGGAAGTGCAGCGCGGGGCGGTTGAGAAGTCTAGCGCCTGGTTCACATCCTTCTCGGGAAGCCGATCACCGTCGATCACTCGCTCGAAGCGCCTCCCCGTAGGCCCGGTTACACAGCGAGGCTAACCGGCGAGCGAATCGCATTCTACTTCAACTGTTGGACCGCTCGGCCTCCGAGTACCGCCTTTGCCGATACGCAGGCACTCGCACTTCAGAAAGCTCAGCGGGTCGTAGTCCACGAGAGCTTGGTGGACCCGAAGGGATGGACGCAACGGCACTCCCGATCGTTCTCGACTGCAGGGATGGCCACGATCGTTACTCTCCCGGATAGCCGTCAGCACGACCCTCGGGCCACCGACGCGTCCCAAAGACATTCGGTGGGAGTGTCCGAATATTGCTTTTACGTCCTCCTGGCGCCCGAGGCATGGCGACCTACGCTGCAGTTCAGCGGACCCGGAAGTCATGTGATTGATAAGTCGAAGCGAAACATGCGATGCGACGGAGCCCGGACGTCGTTGTAGATTGACCGTATTAAGTGATATATGTGTGTTGGCAAGTCCCTTGTCGTCTATCGCCGCAGCGATACGTCGGTCCGGCAAAGTCCCCCTGATCGGTTCCACGAGAGGGAGAAAGTGATCGAGACGTTCTCCCCTCTGGCCGCACGATGCGTCTAGAGTGCGGTTGGCCGGATGCTTACGAAAGTAATGCACGCCCCGGTCCTGTTTTCTCCGAACATTTCGAGCTCTCAGCGTGCATTACTTTCCTGACCCTCAATAGTCACCCACGGGATCGGTCGGAAAAGGCTTCGAGCGCGGGACTGCGGTTGACGGGAGGAGAGGGACAGAGAGCTGTGTATTGCGTTTCTAACATCCACGCCCCCAACGGGGGCTACCTCACGTAGACGATCCCTCGGGGGGGCTTCCTAATACCACGCCCTTTGGGCGTAGTTGATTATTCGTGGCTTATTAACTCTCGGCTTCATGACGTGTTGGGTCGCCAGTTCGTCAGACTGATTGCCTGCGAGCTTCCTACGAATCATCGAGGAATCCCGCTCGAGCAAACGGGCGAGCTTCGACTGGCCGCCCGTGTCATATCCCGACGGCTGGCTATCGCTTCAAGCCGAAATCTCGCTTCTTGATCTTCGCGCGGCGTCCGTCTGGGTGATGGAAGACAATCCCCTCGATGTCCTTTTCGGCCAGATAGGCCTTCAGCCCATCGAAGTTGCGCGGCGGATTGTCGGAAAAGCCAAGCGTTTCCACTGTGTGCGGTACGAGGATGTCTTGCTCGTATTTCTCCGGGTTCTTCTGGGTGTGGGGACCGACCAACTCGTAGGTTCCATCGGCCTTGTCGGCTAGGTTGGCGAAACCCTCGCGGTGCCATTTGTCCTCCGGACCATCGCCAATCGGACGCCAACCCACCCGCTTACCGGTTTCGTCGTCGAATCCCGATTCCTCGAAGTCTGTAGGGATCGCCTGACCCTGCTTGATCTCCTGCCGCTTGAAGAGAGCTCCATCGCGGATCAGGCAACACGTGCCATCGATCTTCTGGGTGGCGATGCCTTCGCCAGCAACCACCCACTCGCAACCGGGATGGACCTGGTTGAGCACCCGGCTCCGGTCGCCGTTCCAATCTCGCTCGAACATGGTGGGGATTTTTTGCATTGTCGTTCTCCTTATTAATCATAAATTTGAATAGTGGTTGCTGATGTCAATATCGAGGTCCCGCGACCGCTAGCGCAGTTGATCCGACACCCGCATTGGTCGAAGAGTTCGCAGAGCTTTGGAGTCGGATTGCGGCGTCTTTTGGGGTTGCGGGTGGTCATGTGGCGACCTGCCTCCTGTACAGTTCGGCCACGAGATCCTCGGCGAATGCCCGGTCCGTGCCTTCAGGCAAAGTCGAAAGCCGCTGGCACTTTTCTTGGGCGTGTAACAGCTAGAGCTTGATGGCCGCAAGCATGGCATTGGAGCGGCCAGGCGAGGGGATGCCGCTCAATCAACAGCCTCGAATCCCCACCCTGGCCCAGAGCGATGCCGGAATTGATAGAACGTGCCTTGGGTATAGCATCGTGTATGTGTGATAAATAAAAATATTGTGATGATTCGTATTGTGTTTTTTTTGATGATGGAGTCTTGCTGTTCCTGGGTGTGGGGCGCCCAGAATGGTGCGGCGAGTTCACGGGTTTGCCAGTGAGTGGAGCATGGGCCGAGAGCGATGATTTAGGATGGCCGTCGAGAGGACGCCGCCGGTAATCACCTCGAGGGCGGCGAAGCAGAGGGCGATGCCAGTGGTTGCTACCATCAACCCACTCAACGTAAATCGGCTCTGAACCTTCACGTGTGTCTCCCACCGTCGAGATGACCAGCGACCGAAGTTGAGTCTGCCGACTCGCTCGGTCCTGTTCAATGCGCGGTCCTCGTCTTCGAGTCCGGGTTGGCGGAGTCGCATAAAGTCAGGATCGAAGAAGAAAAAACGGGGGCGATTTCCTGATAATTTTGCACGTGAATGGAACCTATGCTATTTGATGGCGGAGGCGGCATCGAATGGCTTTTCGAGTGTGCCGTGAGGTAACGAGAGTCACGACGGCTCTAACAAGCAGTATATCTTGGATGCGTGTAGGGATGGCTCGCCCAGTGAAACGGCTTGATGATACGGCCACATCAGATCGCGATTCCCCGGAGCAATCCGACCCAGGTGGGGGCCACGTGGATGATGCGATTGATCTCATGGTAGAGACTCGACTTAACCCAATGCCGGCTGACGAAGGCTGGGGGGTGCCCGTGCCCCTCGAAACCATGAGCCCTGCCACGGACGCGGACTGTGCTCTGATCACGATCCTCCACGAGAGCGATCACACGCGGGTGGTTCGCTTGCCTTTGCGGAATGGGGCGGGGAGCCTCATCGTGAAGGAGTTGCTTGGTCCCAGTGCGAAGGCGCGGTGGCGGCACGAACTGGGGATCCTCGAGCGATTGGCCGGTGTTTGGGGCGTGCCGCAACTGGTATCCGTGGCCGAATTCACGAACGCGATCGGGATGGAGGATGTGGCCGGCGTGTCGCTGGCCGAGGTGATTCGCGTTGGCCGGATGGCGATGCCGGAACTGCTCGAGTTTGCGTTGGGGCTGGCGCAGATCGTCGCGGCCTTGCATCAGCACAGAGTGGTGCATAGGGATATCAACCCCGCCAATATCCTGCTCTCGGGGCCGGGCCGCCGCCCCTTGCTGATCGACTTCGATCTCGCCACCACGTTCGTTGGGGAGCGGCCGGCTTTCGTCCACCATCGTGAGATCGTAGGTACGCTGGCCTATCTTGCCCCTGAGCAGACGGGGCGGACGGGCCGAGCGGTGGACCGGCGTGCTGACCTCTACTCCTTGGGCGCGACGCTTTACGAACTGGCCGTCGGCCAGCCCCCTTTCGAGGGGAATGACCCGCTCCAACTCGTCCGCGACCACCTGGTGCGCGTGCCAACGCCGCCTGCTGAACGGAACCCGCTCGTCCCGAGAATGCTGTCCGAGATTATCATGCGCCTGCTTGAGAAGGAGCCTGACCGACGCTACCAGTGCGCCGCGGGCTTGGCGGATGATCTCTCTCGGCTGTGTGAGATCCAGGTTCAGGGCGAGGACGGCACCTTCCCGTTGGGGGAACGCGACTTTCCGATTCGGCTCTCGCCTCCTTCCCGGCTCGTGGGTCGTGAGTCTGAGATCGAGGCGTTGCGGAGCGTCTTCGAAGGCCTCGGCGACGACCGGGCGCGCGGCGTCCTGATTGCGGGAGCGCCGGGCGTCGGCAAGACGGTTTTGATCGATGAACTCCGGCCGTTGGTGACGGCGCGGCGCGGCCTGTTCGCGGCGGGGAAGTTCGATCAGTATCGTCGCGATCCGACCACGGCTGGGGTGATGCAGGCTTTACACGCCCTGGGTCGCCTGCTCTTGGCTGAACCGGATGCGGAACTCGCTGAGCAGCGGTCACGGATTCTCCGCGAGCTGGGGCCCAACGCCGGGCTGATCACGGGGTTGTTGCCGGAGTTTGCGGTTCTGCTGGGTGCGGAGCCGGAGATTGCTCCCGGCGATCCGGTTGAGGCCGAGGCACGATTGCGCCAGGCGGTGTTGGAATTGCTGCGTGCTGTCGCTTCTCCGACTCGCCCGGTGATTCTTGTTCTCGACGACCTGCAATGGGCCGGCCCGCTTTCGATTCGCTTTATCGATGCCGTGCTGGCGGATGAAACGCTGCGGGGCATCCTGATCGTGGGGGCCTACCGCGATGGAGAGGTCGATGCGGCACATCCGCTTGCGCCGATGCTCTCCCGTTGGGAGCGGTTGGACCCGGCACCGCGACGGCTCCGGTTGCAAAACCTGCCGCCTGCCGACCTGGGAACGCTCCTGGAGGAGATGCTCCGCCTGCGGCCGCCCGAGGCGAGCCGGCTGGCGGCCGTGCTTGGCGATCGAACCGGCGGCAATCCGTACGACACCGTGGAACTGGTCAACGCGCTACGGCAAGACGGTGCGCTGAGCCTCGGACCTGAGGGGTGGGGATGGAACGAAGCGACGGTTCGTCGTTTCGTCGGCCGGAGCGAGGTGGTGGATCTGTTGACGGCGCGGATCGACCGGCTGCCCTTTGATTCGGGTGTGCTGCTCGAGACCATGGCCTGTCTCGCCGGTGAGGTAGGGCTCGACCTGCTGGCGGCCGCCAGTGGTCTGACCGCGTCGGAGTTGGAAGCTCGGCTCGGGCCGCCGCTCGAGGATGGGCTTCTGGTGATGGACAACGGCGGTCAGCGGCTGGCTTTCGAACGCGCCGGTGCGGTCCGGTTTCGCCATGACCGAGTACAGCAAGCCGCATATCGGCGGCTCGACTCGGCGGAGCGGCTCGCCTTGCATCTCACCCTGGCGCGGCGGCTGGCGACGCTCCCCGACCACGGCGTCGATGCGGCCGAGCAATACTTGCCGGCCGTCGAGGCGATCCACGATCTGGACGAACGCCGCCGGGTTGCCACCCTGTTCCACGATGCGGCGGTTTGCGCACGCCTCGTGAGCAATCATGTCACCTCGGAGCACTTTCTTGAGGCCGCGATGACCATGCTCGGCCCCTTGGGGCCCCTTGCGGATCAGGCCGCACTCGCGGCCCTCGAGATCGAACGGCATGCGGCGTTGTACAGCCTCGGATGTCTCGATGAAGCTGACAGCCTATACCGCACGATCGAGCGTCGGGGCCATGCCCCGCTGGACCTGGTCGAAGTTACCTGTGTTCAGATTGGCAGCCTCTCCCATCGCGGTCGGTCGCGCGAAGCTTTGGAGATTGGCCTCGATCTGTTACGTCGACTCGGGGCGCGCACCTGGGGGGTGAATCTTGACGCGGATCTCGCTGAGGGAGCGGGCGCGTTTTGGCGATGGGCCGAGGAAGGCGCGGGTTACGAGGAGAAACCGCGGTCTGAGGAGTACGACCCCCGCGTGTTCGCGATGGCCAGGCTCATCAACCGGATGATGCCGGCAGCCTTCTTCTGCAATCGGATGATTCAGGCTTGGCTGGTGCTCGAGGGCCAGCGTCTCTGGGGCGAGTATGGCCCTTGCGCACCCCTCATCTGTCCCTTGGGGCACGCCGGGCTTGTCACTATCCTGCTGCGAGGTGACTATCGCACCGGCTACCAGGCCGTGCGGAATGTCCTGGCGGTGGGCGAGTCTTTGGGCTTCCCGGCGGAAACAGGCCAGGCTCGCTTCCTGTTCGCGTATCACACCGCGCACTGGTTCGAGCCCCTGGAAAACAATCTCGAATACGCGCAGCGGGCCCGCGAGGAGCTGATGCGCGGCGGTGATCTGCAATACGCTTGCTTCACCTATGCCCCCTCGATTTGCACTCTCTTTGATTGCGAGCCAACACTTGATCGTTGCGTCGCCGAAGCCGAAGTCGCGATCGCGCTGGCCGAGCGAATCGGGAACGTCCATGCGGTTGCCAGTTTCGTTTCCTCCCGGCAGTTGTTTCGCTCGCTTCGCGGTGAGACCGATGCTTCGGGACTTTCCTTCAATGAGACTGAGTATCGTACCAGCCTGGTCGGCAACCCGATGGCAACGTGCTATTTTCATGTGACTCAAGCGGTGTCGGCTGCCTTGTTCAACGACGAGCCGGGATTGGCTCAGCATGCCGCCTCGGCGATGCCGTTGCTGGGCACTATCGAAGGCACCTACACCGTCGCGCTGGCGTATTGGCTTCAAGCCCTTGCCTTGGCGAACAGCGCCCGGGCGGCCGAACCGGAAGAGCGAGCGGCGAAGCTCGTTGCGCTCGATGAGTGTCGGGACTGGTTAGCTCGTCGCGCTTCGGATGCTCCCGGCAACTTCCTGCACCTGCTCCGGTTGGTCGAGGCTGAGCGTGCCTGGGTCGTGGACGACTTTCGGGGTGCCTCTTACGCGTTCGATGTGGCGCAACGCGAGGCCTCGACTCGGCGGCGCCCTTGGCATCGGGCACTCATCGCCGAGCGAGCCGCACTGTTCCATCTCGCGCACGGGCTCGAGCACACCGGTCGCAAGCTGTTGGCCAAGGCGAGGCGGCTCTATCGGGATTGGGGGGCGACTGCGAAGGTGCGGGCGCTCGAGCACGCCTACCCCTTCCTGCGGATGGTCGACAGTCCTCGAAAGAAGGGAGACTCGCGCGGCAGCAGTCGCGTCTCTTCCGATGCGATCGACATGCTGGCCATTCTCCAAGCTTCGCAGGCATTGAGCTCGGAGACGGGTCTCGATCGGCTCAAGGCCCGAGTTGGCGAGCTGCTTGGGGCTATGACCGGAGCAACCAAGGTATTGGTCATATTGCGTGACGATGTTTCATCACAAGGGTGGTGCCTGCCGCCCATCGCGGGCGAGGCCGAGAGTCCCATTCCGGTGGACGAGGCCGGTATGCGGGGCCTGCTCCCTCTCTCGGCTTTCCGCTATGCCGAGCGAACGAAGGAGCCACTTCTTGTGGAGGACGCGACGCGTGACGACCGCTTTGCTCGCGATCCCTATATCACCGGCCTCGAATGCTGTTCGCTGTTGCTGGTCCCGATCCTCAACCAGGGGGTCCTCCGGGCGATCCTCTTGCTGGAGAACCGGCTCAGTCGAGGCGCGTTCTCGGCTGGAGGGATGGACGCGGTCATGCTGATCGCCGGTCAACTCGCGGTTTCGCTGGATAATGCGTTGCTCTATGCTTCGCTCGAGCGCAAGGTGGCCGAGCGGACCGAGGCCTTGGGGGCGGCGAACCGCCGACTGGAAGCGCTGAGCACGACCGATTCGCTGACGGGGTTGGCCAATCGACGCCGCTTCGACGAGGTGCTCGCGGCCGAGTGGCAGCGGGCGGAGCGGCCTGGGACCTCCCTCGGTGCGGCGATGGTCGACATCGACCATTTCAAGCTCTACAACGACCGGTACGGCCACCGCGCTGGTGACGCCTGCCTCCGTCGCGTCGCCGAGGCGCTGGAGGGAAGTGTCCGGCATGGCACGGACTTGGTGGCCCGCTATGGTGGCGAAGAGTTCGCTCTCATCCTGCCGGACGCCGACAGTGTCACAACGCGCGAGGTCGCCGCGCGGGCCTGCGCCGCGGTCGCCGCACTAAGAATCCCCAATGAGGGGGCCGCCCGTGGGATCGTGACCGTCAGTATCGGGATTGCCGCAGCCACGCCATCACCACGAGCCACCGCTGAGCAACTCATCGAGGCCGCCGATGTCGCGCTCTACCAGGCCAAGCACAACGGCCGAAATCAGGTCGCATCATAACCGAATCAGGCAGTGGCGATTCGATGTCGCGATGAAGCGACGCCGTTGCTGTGGGAGCGATGGCTTTCTGTTGCAAATGCCGATCGGATTTTCATGTCCGTGTGTGATGCCCCTGGGATGATTCGGCTCATGCTGGATGGGATGAGCCGAACTTGCGGAGGATGGCGGCGGTGGCATCGCTGGTCGTGGCGTTGCCTCCGAGATCGGCCGTCCGAGCCTCGCCCGAGGCGAGAGCCGTGGTCACAGCCTGCTCGATCTGTCGCGCGGCCGCCGCTGGGGCGGGGTCGCCGTGGGTATCGGCCAGGTGGTCGAGCAGCATGACGACCGAGAGAATGGCGGCCAAGGGGTTGGCCACGCCCGTTCCGGCCAGGTCGGGAGCCGTGCCGTGGCAGGGTTGGAACACGGCGTGCCGGTCACCCAGGTCGGCCGAAGGGGCAACGCCCAGGCCGCCGATCAACCCGGCCGCGAGGTCCGAGAGGATGTCGCCCAGGAGGTTCTCGGTTACCAGCACGTCGAAATGTTCCGGACGCCTTACGAGCTCCATCGCAGCGGCGTCGACGTAGAGGTGGTCGGCTTTGACGTCGGGATAGAGAGCGGCCACCTCATCGAAAACCTGGCGGAAGAAGGCGAACGAGCGGAGAATGTTCGCCTTGTCGACGCAGGTCACCCGGGGCCGAGCGCGACTGCGGCGGCGAGCCAACCGGAAGGCTGAGTGGACGACGCGTTCGGTCCCTCGCCGCGTGATCACTTGAGTGTCGGTGGCAAGCTGGTCGCCGAGGACGATGCCGCCCCCCAGCGATGCGAAGATCCCCTCCGTGCTCTCGCGGACGATGACGAGGTCGATGGCCGGATCACCCGCCAGTGCGCCTGGGACGCCCTCGAGGCGTCGCGCGGGGCGGATGCCGGCGTAGAGGTCGAGCTCGATCCGCAGAGTCACTTGCGGAATGATCTCGGTGCCGTCCGGATAGCGGACGTCCGGCAACCCGCAAGCGCCGAGCAGGATCGCGTCGGCCGCGCGGCAGGCCGAGAGCGTCGATGCGGGGAGCGCCTCCCCTTGCTCCCGATAGGTCTCGGCTCCGGCGGGAGCCTCGATGAGCTCGACTCCGAAACCAGCGACCAGCCGCCTCGCTCCCGCGAGGACTTCGAGCGCGCTGGCGATCACCTCGGGGCCGATCCCATCCCCTCTGACGACCGCAATGCGATAGGTCTTCATTCATCGCCCCGCACTTTGGAACCGGTCTCGTCCGCGAAAGCCGAAGCGACCACGATGCCAGAGGAGGAGCGAGACGGCCAGATCCCAACCGGTCGATCGGGCCTGATTTCAAACGCACGGCCGAACGACTTGCGGACCTGAGTCATCCCAAGTTACGGGTGGCCCGAGGGGGGCTTTAATATTGCGGTTTAGTAGCGGTGAAAGGCGTATGCCGGGTTTGCCGGGTCGAAGTCGAGGGACGAGAGGGGGGCGTCGAGCTTGAGGTCGTCATAGCAATAGCGTTCGGCCAAGGCGAGCTGATCTTCACGGCCGGGCTCGGGCCAGTCGTAGTTGCTGATTTTGAGGGGAATCCGCGACTCCACGTCGTAGAGGACTTCGACGTGATAAAATGGGCGCGAGCCGTCTTTGTTGAGGTGGCGATGAACGGAGCGGAGCCAGGGGCGGCCGTCGCTGTCGGTGATCCGGTCGAGAATGGTGATCGCCTTGTCGTCCTTGAGGTCGAGGCGACGAAACGCGATCAGTTTATCGTTCAGGTTACTGAGGCCCGCTTCGGTGATGGAGTGCCGCGTTTCCGCCATGGCGAGCGGGTGGTCGGGGGGGACGGCCAACCGAGGAACGAGCCAGCGCGAGACCCCGGTCGAGTGTGCGATCACCTTGTTCTCGTGATGGCCTTCGGCGTAGACCACTTCCTTCCCGGCCTGCGGGTTCAGGAATTTGAAGTAGACGGCGAAGGGGCGTTGGCGGACCTTCATCGCAAGGGTCTGTTCGGCCCCCAGGATGCCACGGAGGCGTTCCGTTTTTCGGAACGTGGCAGTATACCCTTCGATTCGATCGAGGCGTTTGCCGACGTCGAGGAGCGTCTCCAGGAGGAGCGTTTTCGCCGGCTCCCCCTCCAGCGGCTGATCGGGCCAGGCGGGTGGCCCGTTATGCACGATGGTGGCGGTTGGGGCGGGGCCTGTCGAATCGGTCATTGGTCGGGTGTGGGAAACCGGCGGGGGGAGCGTTTCGATATCCTCGAGTGGGGCTGTCAGCCACCAACTCGCGCCAGCCAGGCCGGCCACGGGGATCAGGAGTATGAGACTCCAACGCCACCGGTTGGATCTCACCGAAGGTGAGATCACGATTGGGCTTCCCGCCATGCCAACAGCTCCAATGTCGCGGTCTCGAAGAATCATGTCGGAAGGGTGGTGGGGAACCCTGCGCGCATAGGATTCCTTAGATGAGCTTATCGACTAGTGTTCGCAAAAAATTGAGGTTCGTCAATCGTTTTCATGCCGAATTGAGTTGCCAGGGTTCGCGATCCCAGGGCCGCGAGCGCCGAGTGAATTGACCGATCTAGGACCGGGTGTCTAGGATAGGACAATCCCGATGTCCTTGGGGCAGGGTTTCTTTTGGATAGACGCGGCCATCGATCGTCGCACGGCAACCGACCGGCTCTCGGAGGAGAATACTCGCACCATGACTCAGATCGAAAAGGCGCGACAGGGGATCGTGACACCCGAGATGGAGTATGTCGCCGGCCGCGAGAATCTGGAACCCGAGTTGGTTCGATCCGAGGTGGCGCGGGGGAGGATGGTCATCCCGGCCAACATCGTGCACCTGAAGCAGGGCCTTCAGCCGATGGGGATCGGCATCAAGGCCAAGTGCAAGATCAACGCCAACATCGGCAACTCGGCGGTCACCTCCGACATCGACAACGAACTGGCCAAACTCAAGATGGCCGTCGACCTCGGTGCCGATACGGTAATGGACCTCTCGACCGGGGGCAACATCAACGCGATCCGGGACGCGATCGTCGCGGCCAGCCCGGTCCCGATCGGAACCGTGCCGATCTACCAGGCGATTCAGCAGGTCAAGCACGTGGAAGACCTCACCGAGCAGGACCTGCTCGACGTGGTCGAGCACCAGGCGAAGCACGGGGTCGACTACATGACCCTGCACGCCGGAATCCGCCGCGAGTACATCGCCTTGACCGCGAATCGGGTCACCGGCATTGTGTCGCGAGGCGGTTCTCTGATGGCGCAGTGGATGATGGCGCACAAGAAAGAGAATCCGCTCTTCACCCGGTTCGACGACCTCTGCGACATCATGCGGCAGTATGATGTCACCTGGAGCCTGGGGGACAGCCTCCGCCCCGGTTCCATCGCTGACGCCTCCGACGCAGCGCAGTTCGCCGAGCTCAAAACGTTGGGCGAGTTGACCCGCCGCGCGTGGGCGCGGGGCTGCCAGGTGATGGTGGAGGGTCCCGGGCACATCCCGATGGACCAGATCGCCATGAACATGGAGAAGCAGGCGATCGAGTGCAGCGAGGCGCCTTTCTACGTCCTTGGCCCGCTCGTGACCGATATCGCACCCGGCTACGATCACATCACCTCAGCGATCGGCGCGGCCCTGGCGGGCTGGCACGGTGCGAGCATGCTCTGCTACGTCACGCCCAAGGAACACCTGGGCTTGCCCGAAGTCGAAGATGTCCGCCAAGGAGTGATCGCCTATAAGATCGCTGCCCATGCGGCCGACCTCGCCCGCCACCGTCCGGGTGCCCGCGACCGCGACGATGCGCTGAGCCGAGCCCGGTACTCGTTCGACTGGGAGCAACAGTTCGCTCTCTCGCTCGATCCCGAGACCGCCCGGCGGATGCACGACGAGACGCTCCCGCAGGACGCCTTCAAAACGGCCGCATTCTGCAGCATGTGCGGTCCGAAGTTCTGCTCGATGCGGATCACCGAGGACTTGCGCAAGCACGCCCTCGAGGCCGCCTCCCTCGTGCAACTCGGCGAACCCGAGGCGGCGGGCGCGAGAAACTGAACCGGCTTCGAGTTCGATCCGGGGCGGTCAAACGCCTTGCGATACGAACCCGAGGGCGATCACTTGAAAGTCCGGAACCAGGGCACGGTTCACCAATCTGCGGATGGTGAGCCGTGCTTTTTTTTCGCTTTTTCCCAGGCGGATTCCGCAGGAGCTCTCCATGCCAATGAGTTGCCGGTTCCCTCTTGGAGGGTTGGCTTCAGCCTGTTGTCCCTTGAAGTTGTGGCAGGCTGAAGTCTAACCTATAAGAAAAGACTGGTGGGTTGTGCCCGCCAAGGAATCGGCACCTCGGAGGTTCACCGATGTGGCGAGTGTTGAGGTGGCAATTCGCGTACGGGGCCGATCGGCCGTCGGCGCCGTGCTCCCATTCTCCTCGAAGGCGTGCGTTGCGCCCTGAGGTCGAAACTTGCGAGGCTCGTTGCCTTTTGAACGCGGCTGCGAGCCCACCTTTGGGGGCGGCGGTTCACGCCGAAGTGGCCCCAGCGCGGGCGAATCCCCTGGCCGCCTACCGTGTGTTTGAGGCGACGATCACGCGAGGTCCGCACGCGGGCACCACGTTCGAAGGGCGGCTTGTCCTCGGGGTCACCGGGCGTATCCAGGTTTTTGGATATTTTTACCCTGAGCAGGGTATGCAGCGGGTCGCCGTGGTCGGCACCGTTTTTGGCGGTCGGGCTTCGCTTCGGTTCATTCTGCCTGAAGGTGGGGCGCTCGAGGTCTCGGGAAGCGGTCGGCTGCAGAGCGTCCCACGGGGGATTCCCGGTGGCTTGAGCCTGGTCGGGTTCGGCAATCTTTCGGGACCGGCTCGGAATGACTTTGGCCGATGGGAGACCCTCGCTCCTTCCCGGGTCAACCTGGCTTGATCCTTGATTCGCCCTTGCGCAGCGAAAAGCCCCTTCTCTTTGCAGGAAAAAGAAAAAGGGGCTTCGTTCCTCAGGTCGACCTCGCCTCGTCAGCTCGCTTTCGCCAGCGAGAGAGGGACCCTGTTCCAGGAGGCTGCTGCGGTGGTGAAGGCTTCGATGAGCTGCATGTCGAGGGAAATATTCCCTTCGTTTTCGGGGTGCCACTGCACGCCGACGACCCACCAGCCCTTCTCTCGGCCTTCGTAGGCTTCGATCAGACCATCGGGGGCGACCGCACCGGTCCGGAAGTTCGGGGCGAGCTTGCGGATCCCCTGGTGGTGGTAGCTGTTGACTCGGATTTCACCGGGGCCGTAGATCTCTTCCAGCCGACTGCCCGGCTCCATGATCACGGTGTGCCGGTGGACCCCGCCTTGGAGGTCACGGTGGGGGATGCCTCGCGGCATGTCTTCGGGCAGGTGGAGGTAGATGCCGCCGCCATTGACGACGTTCAGCTCTTGCATCCCCAGGCCGATCCCGAGCACGGGCATCCGCATCTGCTGGATCAGCTTGCAGAGCATGCGGTCGGACGCTTCACGCCGTTCGGGCATGACCGTCACGGCCGGGTGCGGCGAGAGTCCCATCTTCTTGGGGTCGAGGTCGTCCCCGCCGGTCAAGAGCACGCCGTCGAGCTGCTCGAGGATCGGGGCGAGGTCTTGCTCCTTGATGAGCGGCGGGATCATCACGGGAAGTGCGTTGGCGGAAAGGATGCAGTCGAAGTACCCACTGTTCATGTAGCTATGCGGGGTGCGGCCCTTGGCGGTGGCGCGATAGTCAGTGTTGATCCCGATCAGAGGTCGGTCTTTCATGGCGGGCTTCCTTCCTTGCGTTGCGTTGGCGTCAGCGAAATCCATTCGATGACCATCCCGGGGCGCTTCCACAGTCCTCCGTGAACCGCGGAATTCGACGAGCCAAGCCGGGGCGTCAGCCAGTGCGCGACGATGCCGTCAGACGGCGACCGGTCGCGCCCGCAATTTCCCGTGATCTCCAGGCACAACCGCAGGGGCGCGGACCCTGAGGGATGTGCGAAGACCAAATCAATTTGTCTATGTCTCAGTAGGTGTGACGCGAGAGTGGAAGCAAATTCGTGCTTTAGCGTCTTGCCTTCGTGTCAGGCAGTGCGACCGAGTCTAGCCGCGACTTGAGACGTTCTCAAGAAAAATCCACGGTTTTCCTGCTGTTTGCCCGTCTTTTTCGCGAGCGCGGCCTTTGGGGAAGCCAGGGTTACGGATCCTTGTAATTCTTGCTCAGAGGTAGTGTTCAAACATCTCGTCACTCCGCGAACAGGGCGCTCTCGACTGCCCCTTTTTTGAGAATCCGAGGGCGCGTTTGTGATCAAAATGACACCGGCCCCGGAAAAAACTTCCGGGGCCGGTGTCGGCTCGATCCGCTTGTTTTCGATTCAGAGGGCCTGAGCCCCCGTTGGCGAGGCTCAATGAGGGGCGGATTTTCCTACGGCGACCTTCGTCTCGGGGGAGGTTGCTTTGGCCCCAAAGTAGTCGTTCTGGAGATACCGCACGAGCATGTTGACGTCGTTCTTGGTGAGTTGCTCGCTGGTGAACGCGGGCATCTGGTCCTTCTTTTCGAGGTAGCCATACAGGTCGGGAGCGCCCGGCTTATGGATCATGCGTGCGATCCACTGCGGCGAGCCCCAGGCAAATAGCTTGGGAGCGTCGCGAAAGCCTCCCTCGCCGATCCCCTCAACCACGAGATGGCACTGCTTGCAGTCTTTGTTGAAGACCTCCAAGCCGGGGTGGTTGGCGACTCCTGGGCTGTCGACCCACTCATCCGGAGTCATGTCGGCGGGGACCTCGGCGAACGAGGCGACGAACCGGGCGACGTCGTCGAGCTCTTGCTTGGTGAGCTTCGACCCCTTCTTCCACTCGGCCATCCCGTCGCATTGCGGGACCTTGCCGAAGTAGGCGTCCGCTCGCGGGTTCTCGAGGAGGCCGCGGATCCAGGTGTAGGAGCCATAATCCTTGAGGTCGGAGGCGACCTGCGGCGTCGAGACAGGCTGCCCCTTGCTGTCGCTCGAGAGTTGGCCCTTGCCGTCGAAGTAGTGGCAGCTCAGGCACTTCTTATCGAGCACGGCACGGCCGTGGGTCAGCGGGTCGTGGCGCAGGACGTAGGCGGCACCTTCGGGAGGAACACCGATTTCGCTCGCCAACAGGATCGCCCGCTGGCGGGCCTCGTCGGCCTTGACCCGGTCGGCCTGGAAGCTTTCATTCGCGGCGTCGGACCGCATTGCTTCCACGGTCAGGAAGCCGCCGCCGCCGACCAGCGCGAAGACGAAGCAGCACGCCAGGAAGTGGGCCAGCTTGCGCGGGAGGACCCGGTCGAAGAGGGGGAGCAGAAGCAGGACCACCATGATCGCGGTCGGGATGATGATGGTGCCGATGATCTCGCGATTGCCCGGGAAGTACTTGAGCATCTGAAAGAGCGAGAGGAAGTACCACTCGGGTCGCGCCGGGTAGTTGGCGCTGGAGGGATCGGCGGGGGCGTCGAGATTGGCTCCCCCCTCGCTGAGCACGAGATAGAGCAGGACGCCGAAGACGGCGAGGCTGGCGACGCTGTCCATGAAGAGCTGTTCGGGCCAGAACGTGCCACGCCCGAGTTTCTCGGCATTGCGCGGGGGAGTCAGGCCGTGGCGCCGGAAGAGGGCGACGTGTGCGAACAGGCAGAGGAAGAAGAGGGTCGGGAGAACGCCGACGTGCAGCCCGAAGAACCGGGTGATCGTCTGGTTGCCGTACTCGGTGCCGCCGACGACGATCTTCTGGATGGCAGGGCCGAGCACCGGGGCTCCGCCCGAGATATTGGTGGCAACCTTGGTGGCCCAGTAGCCTTTCTGGTCCCAGGGGAGCAGGTAGCCGGTCAGGCTGAAGCCAAGGGTGAGGAACATCAGCGCCATGCCGAACCACCAGTTGACCTCGCGCGGCTTGCGGTAGGCACCCGCCCAGAGCACTTGGAGCAAGTGCATTGCGAGGAGGACCACCATCGCCTGTGACCCGAAGTGGTGGATCCCCCGGACGAACCAACCCGCGTACATCTTGTTGCTGATGTAGAAGACGCTTCCCCAGGCCGTCGCGGACGACGGGCTGTACGACAGCATTAACAGCAGGCCGGTCGCCAGCTGGATCATGAAGGTCGTGCTCAGGGCCGAGCCGAACACGTACCGCCAGCGCGCGCCGCCGGGGATCGGTTCTTCGAGCGCCTCGTGAACGAGGGCTTTGTAGCCGGTCCGATTGTCAAGCCAGTTGGCGAGTTTGTTAAACAAGGGGGATCTTCTCCTCGGACTGGGCCCGGAACCGCTGGAACTTGACCTTGATCTTCGGGTCTTTATCGTTCGAGAGCTCGATCTCGAGCCCATCCATCGGGCGCGGCGGGATCTTGTTCGTCGCCTTGCCGCAGAGGTCGAAGCTGCTCGTGTGACACGGGCAGAAGAAGCTCTGGCCGTCCTCCCCGAGGCTCACCGCGCAGCCTAGGTGGGGACACTCGGACGAGAGGGCAAGCACCGTCTCCTTCGAGTTGCAAGGGGGCTGGCGAACCAGCCAGATCGAGCTGATCGCTTCCTTGGGATAGTTCACCCAGGCGTCTTGCCGCTGCTCGATGATCGGGACCGACATGGGGACGCCCACTTTGAGGTCGCTGAGCTTTGCGACCTCCTGGAACCCTCCCCCTTCGGCCTTCTTCTTCAAAAGTGGATCCAGGACGTAGGCAACCCCTGGTATGGCCAGACCGAGGCCGACAAGGTTGCCCACCACGATTGTGCCGTAGCGGTAGAAGTCACGACGGTTCATCAAGGGGAACTCCAGCGACGACGAGGCGGGTTCGAGGATCAAATGGGGCAGGAGGGAGGAGCGGTCCGAAGCGCTTTTTGAGATCAGCGGGCTTCGGACGGCGTCCGTTCGATCTTATCGCGGAACGGGAGGGAGACAGACGACGATCTACAGTGCGACAGATTAGGCGATGTTTAAGGTCTGCTGGACGGCGGCAAGGACCCGCTCGATGCTCTCGTCGAGGGGATCAGGCAACGTGGCCCCGGCCGCAGCGCGGTGGCCGCCACCGCCGAAGAGACCGGCCAAGCGGGCACAGTCCATGCCCTGGCGAGACCGGAGGCTCAGTTTGATGCCACCGCGAGACTGCTCGAAGAAGAGCATGCCGACCTCGACCCCTTTGAGACTGACCGTGAAATCGACCAGGTCTTCGGTGTCCTGAGGGATCGCGCCGGAACGCTCGACACTGTCGCGCGTCACGGTCGCATAGGCGATCCGGCCGCCCGCAACGGTTTTCAGGCCCGTGAGGGTCTCGCCCATCAAGCGAAGCCGGCCCAGGCTGCTTCGCTCGAACAACTGGCTGTAAATCTCGTTGATCGGGGCGCCCGCCTCGACGAGATCCGCCACGGTCCGCAGTGTGCTGGGTTTGGTGTTTGGGTGATGGAACCAGCCGGTGTCCATCGCGATCGCGGTCAGCAGGCCGGTCGCCACCTCTTTCGTGAACGTGCCTCCCAGCGCCTTCGTGGCCTGGACCACCAACGTCCCCGTTGCTTCGGCCGTCGTGTCTTTGAGGAAGAGCGCTCCCAGGTCATCCTGGCTGACGTGGTGGTCGATCACCACGCGGGGCCCTTTGAAGTCGCGGATCAAGTCCGCCATGTCGCCCAGTTGGCTCCAGGCTGACAGGTCGAGGATGATCGCGACCTCGCGGTCCGCCAGGTCGGCTGGGTTCGCCAGGCTGCCGAAGTGCTCGAAGAAGTCCTCTTGCGGGTCGAGGAAGTCGTACCGAGGGGGCGTCCGGCTGGAGTTGACGACCCGGACATCCTTCCCTCGCTGCCGAAGCAGACCCGCCATGCCGACTTCCGATCCCAGCGCGTCGCCATCAGGGCGGACGTGCGTGGTCAGGAGGAATCGGTCATGGGTCTCGATCAAATCGGCAAGAGGGGTCCAGTCGATGCTCATATCGTCGGAACTCTGGCGGGTGTCGAACTCCTGTCAGCCCCTCATCTTATCGAAGGGCAGACTCCCCCCGCAACCCACTGGAAACTTCTGTCCAGGAGCTCTCGTCCGATGCGTCTGAATCTCGACCGGTTCCGAAACGGATAGCCCGTCGGGGTGAATTCCGCCTGGTGGGTCGCTGAGGTGATCCTCAAGCGGGCGGGTTTTGAAGGAGGGATGGAGATAGATGCCCGGCCGGTGGATAATCTGTTGTTTCTTTTTTCAATTCTCAGGAGAGTGGAATTTCCCAGGCGAGCGGGGAAGTGAGCTCCCTCTCTTTCTCATTCGCCTGGGAGTGATTCCAGCGGCCGGGCCGGCTGCACTAAACCGGGAGATGAATCTCCGGTGAGTTTCCGGCCTGTGACTTAGCTTCGGCGAGACTCTCGGTCCTCATGCGACCGGCTCCGGCCGCGAGAGCCGTGATCTTTCCGCCCCTTGCTGTTGTGGCTCTGGCGATCGTCGCCGTCGCGGCGGCCGCGGGCCTTGGCCCACTCACGGTGCTTGGTCCGCTCGACCTTGCTCCCCCGTGCTTCCCCGCCGCGGTGTTTGCCGTCGCCTCGGCGATGATCGTGTCGCGCTACGCTGCGGTGTTCGCCATCACCTCGGCGATGGTGATGCCGCGCTTCGCCGCGATGCTTGCCGTCGCCACGGCGATGATCGTGCCTCGCTTCGCCGCGATGCTCGCCATCACCTCGGCGATGGTGATGCCGCGCTTCGCCGTGCCATTTCCCATGGTGGCCAGCAGCGTGAGAGCGGCTTCGGCCGTGGTCGCGAGACCCGTGCTCTCGGCTCTCTCCTCGTTCGCGGCCCCCCCCTCGGTGCGCCTTGCTCTGATGGGAACCGCCGTCCCGGTCACTGCTTCCTCGGCCTTCTTCGGCCTTCGCGGCGATCCCGTAGAGACCCGTCAAGGCCACCATCAGCGCAGCCACTTTCGACAGCATGGACATAGGATTACTCCCTGGCTGAATCGTGAGAACGTCAGTCTTTCCCCTAACTTACTAATAGCGTCAACGAGGGCGTGGATGGCCTTGAAAATAGGAATCCGGCGAAAGGAAAAGAAACAAAATGTCTGGATCTAATTGGGGATGGGTGAGTCGATTGAAACCTGGCAACGGCTCTTCTCAGCGGTTGTTCCTTTTGGGGATCGCGGAGGCTCCGCCCACATTCTGATGGTGTCGGGACGTCTGGGACTCAGACCCCAAGACCGCTTATTGAAAAAAGAGCAGGTGGGTGGTCCGCTCAGCACGAGTCCATGCGGTGTGCCATGTCGTCGTGGGGGCCGATTCGGAACTTCGGTTGAAAGAATCGCGCCAATATGGGAGACTCCTCAGCCTGCCCCGGGTTCTTTTTGGATCGTACCCGCCGACTTCGCCTACCAACTGACCCACCAGCCAGCCCACCCCAAGCGGCTAGAAAATTCTGAGGATATTTCATGCGTAACGTCTTCAACGGCGTGATCTGGTTCACGCTCATTTCGGGAGCGTTCTTCGCTGTTGCCTCGCAGGCGGAGCGACCGAATGAAAGACCACATCTTGAGGCGGGACGGGAGATTGCGGAAGGCCACCCGAAGGATTGCCTGGCCTGCAAGAATCGAGGGCGAGGATTGCCCGCCGAGATTGATGAGTATACGGTTTGGTTGGTGAAGGATGACGGCTCCGCCAGGCGATGAAGCCTGAAATCGGCCGGCCGCGGTTGCGCTGCTGCCTACCCCGGGCGATGGGGCCCGTGGATCGACAAGAAGACGAGGGGTGAGAGCGATTGATCCTCGTCTCGGGTGGCTGGGGGCGTGCTCGTCCCGTCCCCCAGTCTGCAGGTCCTCGGCATCGAGTGCGGACCTCTGCCACCTTGATCGTTCGGCGCGTGATCCGCCTGAACGAAAATCGCTCTTTTTTTAGGTTGTGTACGAATCGACTCGGAATCGGGCGATGTTGTCGCGGATCCAGGCGATCGTCTCGTCGAGTGCCTGGTCGAGCGAATATTGCGGCGACCAGCCCCAGAGTTCCTTGGCGAGGTTCGTTCCGGCTAGGAGTCGGCCGACCTCGCTGGCCGGAGGGCGGATCCGTTCGGAATCGGTCTCGACCCGGATCGGTGTTCCGAGTCGCGCGGCGATCCTCTCGACTAATTCCCCGATGGAGACGTCGTCGCCACGGCCGATGTTGACGGCTTGGCCGAGCGCTCCGTCGCATCCGGCAATCGCCACGAAACCCGAGACCGTATCCTTGACGTAGGTGAGGTCGCGGCGGGGATCGAGGCTCCCCAAGCGAACTACAGGGCGTGTCAGAGCCTGACTGATGATCGTCGGGATGATCGCCCGCGCGGATTGTCGTGGCCCGAACGTGTTGAACGGCCGGAGAATCGTGACAGGCAATCCAAAAGCGCGGTGATAGCTTTCGCCCAAGGCGTCGGCGGCAATTTTCGTGGCGGCATAGGGGGACTGACCCCGCAATGGGTGCCGTTCGTCAATCGGCACGACCTGGGCGGTCCCATACACCTCCGACGTCGACGTCAGCACGACCCGCTCCAGCGCACCACTCGCGCGGCAAGCGTCGAGCACGTGGGCCGTCCCCAGCACATTCGTCTGCACTACGTCGTACGGGTTCTGGTACGAGTAGGGGATCGCAATCAGCGCACCGAGGTGGAACACCCAGGCTCGTCCCTCGACGGCTTTGCGGACCGCCTCCGGATCCTTCAGGTCACCACGGTGCACCTCGAGTGCTCCCGTGATCTCTGCCGGAAGACTGTCAATGTGTCCGCGCTCGTCGCGTCCGTTATATCGGGTCAAGATCCGCACGGTATGGCCATCACGGACCAGACGCTCGGTCAGGTGACTCCCGATGAACCCCCCCGCACCTGTCACCAGGACCGTCTTGCCCATCGCAGGCCATCCCTTTTTGTTTGTGGATCGAATCGACTTCGCCGATCTCCTTCTCGGAATCCGCCGCCATCCTACGGATTTCCCCCCCTCGGGCAACGCGAAATCGCTACTATCCCTCCCCTTGACCCACTCGGAGGCTTGTTTGCATGGGAATCTTTGCCAGGATACCCCGAAGTCGCTAAAGGTCCGTCTCTGCCTTGTCGATATTGTTTGACACCGAAGGATCAATGGGTCACCAAGGACGACATCAGACGACCCCATTGAACGGACCAAACTGCAATGACGACTCTACGATATCGCGGAGAACGACCGATGGTGCTGCGCCTGATCTTGGTCGGTCTCGTCGCCGGACTAGGTTTGAGCATGCCGTCTCGGCGCGATCTCGATACGATGACCCGCTCCGCGCAACACTGGGTAAACGACCACCTCGCCGAATGGGACACTCCAACCTTGTCTGACCCGGGGGCGTTTGTTCTCGTAGTCGACCCCGCCGAGACCTCACCGCTCTTAGCTGCCCCCGCCTCCGCATGTGCCCCCACGCTCATCTCGGATGAGGAATTTGCCGGCGTTCTTAATGATTCGGTCGCTTCCTTCGCTCAAGACGCCCTTGCGGGCACAACCCGTGAGATGGATCAATTCGTCAAGAACAGCGATCAGTTGGCGGCTTTGGAGCTGTCGAGATCCCTTGCGATCGACCTGCCCAGCGAACCGGCCGCGCTCGCCGATGATGAGCCGAACCGCGTCGATTTGACCGAACTGGCGTTCGAGGGTTGGGCCGAGGAGACGACTCCAAGCAAGCCGGTTGAACTGGCCGATTCGAACGTGACCGATTCGCTTGATCTGGTGTTCGAGGGGGTGATCGAGGATACGGTGACCCGTTTCGATCAGGACGCCTCAATGCTGGCCGCCACGGTCCGAGGCTTGAACGCCGATCAGACGTTCGGAGTCAACGAAGACCTCGACACGGATGAGATCTACGCCTCGAACCGGAGCTCCGACGGGATTCAAGGCTCGAACTCTGCCGCTGCCGCTGATGAGGCGGTTCGGAGCGAGAATCGCCTGACGAACGCCGTCCGTCTGACTCGTGAGGCGGTGGTGGCCTGGGCAAGCCTGATCCACGGCCCTGCCGTTGTTACCATCGCACCCTGACCAATTTCTCGTCTTCTGAAAAAAAAGAAATCAACGCGAACGACCCGGTTAGCCGCGCAGCACCGGGTCGTTCGCGTTTTTCTTTTCGAAGGCGTCCCAGGGTATTGAGGAGGATGGGTTCAGGTGATATTCGGCGCGGATCCGTTTGACCCTTCGGAGCGAGGTGCGGACTCATCGATCCCCTGGATCAGCCTGAGGGCGAGCATTTTGCGGTAACCGAGTTCGTTCGCGACTTTGAGCACTTCACCACAGGTGGGAAACGATCGGCCCGATTGCATCTTGAAGTGCTGCATCGCATTCATGAACTCGATCTCGTCGTCGGTATACTGCTTTTCGAAGGTGGTCGGATCGATCCGCCTTCGCCGCTCCTTCTTAACCTGCGGCCGGGCGGGACCGCGATCGGGTTTGGTTGATGCCGTTGCAGGATCCGCTTCCCCACGGCCTCGCCGTTTGGGCCCGTCACGGCGGTCGTGGAGAATTGCGTCTTCCGGAAGGGAGGGTGCATCGAATTTCTTCGACTTCGGTGGCGTCTTCTTCTTAGGACGATCAGGCATGACCAATTCTCAGTTTTCCACGGACTGGGGCACGGTCGTTTTGGGTCTCTCCGAGGCGCTTCACCGATTCGAGATGATTCGATGGGTCTCTTGCGCGTTTGATGAGAATCGACCAAGCCCTTCAGCCGTCGCACCCTTCACGTTGAGTGACGGATCGGGATTTGCTCTAACTGTTGATAGAACATCCCCCTAACGCTGTCAAAAGTGATCGAAGCTTGGCACGTTGACTCTACGCCTCGCCGTGGTGGGGAGCGGTCGTTCGATGATTTCGGATCGCCCCAATTTGGAGCAGGGCCTGACTTGTGCCTCAAGGTGTTCTATGTGGCATAATAAGAGAAACCGTAGGAGGACGCTCGCAGCCTTGCTCTTGCGTTGATTTTGGGGCGGCCTGCTTTGGTGAGCATTCACCGATCTTGTGGGGCCTCCCTGGTTGAATCCAACCGAATTGCCGAGCCACGGTCGTTCTCTTTTCTTTGATGAAACTGACGCATCGCCATGCTCGTACCGGACGTAAAGCCGGGATCCCCTTCTGGAGACGAACAATCATGTCCCAAACCGCGAGGATGTGGAGAGGTCTCGGGCCGTTGACGTTGAGCGGCCTGATCCTAACCGGTGTCACGTCGCGAGCCGCCGACACGACGCCCTTGCCGAAACAGCTCACCGAGCTCGGCCAGCAGGCGCTTGCGCAGGGCGCGTCCGAGCAGGCGAAGAAGTTCTACCGCAAGGCTCTCGAACTCGACCCTCGCAACGGCGAAGCCAAGCGGGCCCTGTCCCAGATCCGGGTTGCCTTCCAGGCCCCGGTGGAGGCGCCGCCCGCCGAAGCCCCGCCCGCTGCGCCGCCGGCCGAGCCCCCGCCCGCCGCCGCCGAGGTGATCGCCCCGGCCAATCCGGTCCCGGCTGTCACCGAGCCCGCTGCCGGCCACCAGCCCCAGGCCACACTCGAGGAAGCGGCCCGCGTCTCCGACGTCGTTCGACAGCAGCTCGTCGCCGACATCAACCAGCGCCTGCAGGCTGCTCGCGATCTGGTCAACGCCGGGCAACCCGAGGCTGCACTCACCACACTCCGGTTGGCACAGACTGTCGCGCGATCGGCTACTGACGTTCCCGAAGCGGTTCGCAACGACCTCGATCGCCGGATCCAGTCCCAGCTTCTCTCTACCGTTCGTGCTGAAGAGCGGATCGTTCAGGAGCAGGCTGAACGGCTCCGACGCGAGGCTTCGGCCGAGCAGCGGATCCGGGCGCTCGACCTCGTCGAACGCAATCAGGCGACCGTCAGCGTGATGATGATCCAGTTCGACAGTCTGATGGCGCAGGGGACCTACAACATCCTCTACAACGGCGGCCTGGGTGACATCGTGACCGCCACCGCCCCCTTCTATGAGGCGCGGCTGCTGGCCCAGAAGGCACGGGCCTTGGTCCCCAACGATCCGACCCCTCGCGTAGGTGTGTTCGTGGCCGAGACGGTGGGCTTCCTGGCCCAGGAGCTGGCGTTCGAGCAGCTCAAAGAGTTCCGCTTCATGCTCTCGCTCCAGGATGTCGATCGCGCTGCGGTGCCGTTCCCCGATACGATTACGCTCGAATACCCCGACGCCGACCAGTGGCGGGTGCTGTCCGAGAAGCGAATTCGCCGCTACGGCCGTGCGGTCGACTTGCTCGATCGCGACCCGAAGACGAAGTCGATCCTGGCCAAGCTGGATGACCCGATCTCGATGTCGTTCGGCAACGAGACCCCGCTGGAAGACGTCCTGAAGTACATCAAGAGCGCGACCACGGGTGCGAACGACAACGGGATCCCGATCTACGTCGACCCGGTCGGCCTACAAGAGGCCGAGAAGACGATGACTTCGCCCGTGACGTTGGACCTGGAAGGTGTGCCGCTCAAGACGACGCTTCGGTTGATGCTCAAGCAACTCGGCCTGACCTACACGGTGAAGGACGGCTTGCTGACGATCACCAATGAAGACTCCGAAGACCAGCCGACCGAAATTCGCGTCTACCCGGTCGCCGACCTCGCGATCATCCCCCTCTCGCTCATCAGCGGCGGCGGTGGTGGTGGTATGGGTGGTGGTATGGGCGGCGGCATGATGGGTGGTATGGGTGGCGGCATGGGCGGCGGCATGGGCGGTGGTATGGGCGGTGGCATGGGTGGCGGTATGGGCGGCATGGGCGGCATGATGTCCGTTCCCGCGACCGATCCCGCGCAGCCAGGCGACGCAGCCGGTGCCTTCTCGCAAAAAAAAAGCAGCTAATTGAGGGCGTTCAGCCCCCTTCAACTGTCCAACCTTCCCGGGACCAGCGTGGCGTCAAGCCACCTGGTCCCGGTCGCGTTTCCTCCCCGCGTACTTCGGCTGGGAAGCCCGACCGTGATGCCCCGCTGACGATTACCCCTGCAAAGCCTTCGGATGCGCCTTCTGCTCTGATTCCGATCGCGCCTGCGCCCAAGGGGAGCGTGAAGACTCAGAAGCGGTCGGCGAGTACGGCTCAATACTGGCAGAACTACTATCGAACCCACCAGGAGTCGTCCAAGGATCTCAAGGAGAAGGTGACTCTTCTCAATCTCAATAAGAAGAGCCAGGATGTGGAGGCCGTGCTCAAGGGCTTCTTGACTTTTCACAGCAAGGATGCCGAGCCCTGGATGTACGAGGCGCTTGCGCTCGCGATCAAGATGAACAAGGGGTCAGACAAGGACTTCAAAACCTCACTGGGGTTTGCGGCCGACATGGCGCAGCGGAGCCACAACCCGAACCATCTTGTGAGTGTGGCGGACGTGATGCTTCTGAACGGCGAATACGACCGGGTCGGCAAACTGCTGGACGAGGCCGCCGAGAAGATCCCCCATCGGTCTGAGCCCTTGATTATGATGATCAACCTGGCACAGAAGACAAAAGATCCGGAACGCATGGCGATGGCCATCGAGAAGCTTTTCTCTCTGGGCTGGCCCGGGTTCGATGAGAAGGTGCGACGCGACGCCCGGCAGCAGGCTGAGACCTTGGCCAAGAGCCTGCGGGAAGAAGGGCGAACCTCCGAGGCGGAAACGCTCCTGGCGCGCGTGACTGATGCTGAGTACCGCGATGTCTTCGTCAGACTCACCTGGACGGGCGATGCCAGCCTCGGCTTGATGGTCGAAGAACCGCTCGGCGCCACCGCTCGCGACATCATGCCGCGCACCGTCTTCGGTGGCGCGGTCATCAAAGAGGGCTATGGCTCACATCCGGAGAGTGTCTACGTCTGCCCGCGCGGCTTCGATGGGGATTACACCATCCGGATCGAGACGATCTACAACAACCCGGACAAGCCGGCCTTGGAGGCGACCCTCGAACTGATCACTCACGAAGGGACGGCCGACGAGAAGAAGGAGACCAAGACGATCCAGGTGAGCAAGACGCCGGACCCGGTTGTTGTCCACCTGAAGGGAGGGCATCGCAAGACCGTTCTGCCGTTCCTGGCCCCCCCGACATTGCCTTCACCCTCGCCGGCCCCTGGACAAACCAAGGGAAAGGGAACGACGAAGGATTCCGGCCAGCCGAGCGGTGAGGCTCGCTCGGAGCCGGAATCCTCCAAGGCGATCAAGGTCGAACCGGCTCAGCCGGCTGGGGTCAAAGAACGCCCGCGGTGATCTCGGTCAGGGCGTTGAGGAACGTCGTGATCTCCTCGTCCGTGGTGAACGGACCAGGGCTGACACGGAGGGTGCCGTCCGGGAAGGTTCCCAGGGCGCGATGGATGTAAGGCGCACAGTGCAGGCCGGGTCGCACGGCGATCTCGAAGCTCGTGTCGAGGATCGAGCCGAGATCTTGGGGCGTGAGAGCCTCGGGAACGACCAGCGAGAGCGCTCCCACGTGCGTTGCCGGATTCCAGCGGCCGGTGATCCGCCACCCTTCGGTCCCCTCGGCCCAATCGACGACGCGCTGAAGCAGCGCGACCTCATGCCGGCGGATCTCCTCAACCCCGCGATTGGCGACCCAGGCAATGCCGGCGGCAAGGCCGGCGACCCCCAGCACGTTGGGGGTTCCCCCTTCGAGGATGTAGGGGAAGAGGGTCGGCTGGGTTTCGCTGGATGAATCGCCGCCGGTCCCCCCCTCGCGCCAGGGGCGGGGGTTGGCCCGGGGACCGACGTAGAGGGCCCCCGTGCCGGTCGGTCCATAAAGCGACTTGTGCCCGGGGAAGGCGAGGAAGTCGATCGGCGTGGCCCGCAGGTCAATCGCGATCACACCGGCCGACTGGGCGGCGTCGACCAGGAATAGGGCGCCTGCCTCACGGACGATCGGGGCGATCGCCTCGATCGGCTGGACGGTTCCCAGGACGTTCGAGGCATGAGTCAAGGCCACAAGCGCCGTCTTTGGCGTCAGTGCTTTCCGAACGGCCTCCGGGTCGAGATAGCCGTCGTCCGAAGCGAGCCGGGTCAACGTGATCACTCCAGCCTTCTCGAGCGCCCGCAACGGCCGGCTGATTGAATTGTGCTCAAGATCCGACGTGATGACATGATCGCCCGGTTTCACGGTCCCTTTGATCGCCAGGTTCAACCCATCGGTACAGTTGAGCGTGAAGATCCAGCGATCGGGACTCTCGCCTCGAAAGAACTGATTGAGGGCGTGCCGCGTGTCGTCCAACGTGCGCTCGGCGGCGACGGCCATCCGGTGCCCGGCCCGTCCGGGGTTGGCCAGGCTCGTCCGGGCGAACTTGTCGAGGGCCTGATAGACAGGCTCGGGCTTCGGAAAACTCGTGGCAGCGTTGTCGAGGTAGATCATGATCGGATCCGATCTCAGGAGGGCTTTCGCTACAGAGACATATTTTGGCGCAAAGAGAAAAGAGGTTGGCCTGGGCGACTTTGGAAGTTCAGGAAAAGAACGTCGGCGAGGCCTTCCCCTGGGGCGGGTTCACCACAGCCCCGATGGGGTGACCGTTCCTGGCCAGAGGGGAAACCCCTGGAAGACATTCGATTTGTTTGCGTTTTGCAGCCCTTGCGAGGCTGCAAAACGTCTTTATGTGAGTTCCTGCCGTCCCCAAGGGCTTGCGCCCCTGTTAGGAGCGACCGCCCTTCCGTGGCTGCAAAATGCGGACATGACGGTCGTGTCCTCCGGGGCTTCGCACGGAAGTGTTAGCTTCCGACGAACTGGGCGTAGAGCGTGCGCGCCTTGGCGATATCGTTGGTTCCCTTGATGATGGCCCGGCCGTCGGGGAAGACGGTGAATTCATGTCCTTCGGTGGCGAATCGGAGCATGAAGTTGTTGTGGCGGATTTCGCCCAAGGGGGCGAGTCGCGTCGCCATCTCGGCGAAGTTCAGGGGCTCGGAGCGGCGGGTTGCAATCTGCACGGCGTTTCGCCCGCAGAGGGTCGTTGTGTGCGAGCCGAGGGCGCCATCGAGCCATTCAAACTTGCGCTGACTGCAACAGGGACAGTCCACCTTGCCGAGCAGTCCGGCCACCTTGAGGCGGCGGAACGACCACTCCCAGAGGTCGACCATGATCAACTCGGTATTGAGCGCATCGTGCGCTCCGCTGAGCAGCTTGATGGCTTCGACGGCCTCGAACGAGGCAATCACGGCGACCGCCGGGCCGAGCACGCCGGCCGTCTCGCAGGTGGGAGTCATCCCGGGGGGCGGACTGGTTTCGATCAGGCACCGGATGCAAGGGGTCTTGCCCGGGATGATCGTCATCGTCTGCCCTTCGCTGCCGATCACGCCGCCGAAGATCCAGGGCTTGTTGAGTTTGACCGCCGCGTCGTTGATCAGGTAGCGGGTCTCGAAGTTATCGGTGCCGTCGAGAATCAGGTCGGCATCCCCCACGAGGTCGAGGATGTTAGTATGGTCGATGTCGGTGACGACCGGCTCGATCGTGACGGCGCTGTTGATCTGGCGAAGCTTGCGAGCGGCCGCTTCGGCCTTGGGCAGGTTGTCGGCCACATCCTGTTCGTCGAAGAGGATCTGCCGCTGGAGATTATGCGTCTCGATGAAGTCGCGATCGACGATCCGGATCTGGCCCACCCCCGCCCGAACCAGGTGGTTGGCCAGGACGGTGCCGAGGGCGCCACAGCCACAGATCGTGACCCGGCTCTCCATCAGCTTGCGTTGCCCCGACTCACCGAGGGCGGGGAAACGGACCTGACGGCTATAGCGATCGAGCGGGTCGGCTACGTCGGAAGGCATGGGAAAATTCCTGGTCGCGGTCGTCCGCAAAGGGGGCGCGCTCTTGATTAGAGATGGAACGATGACAATTCGTTGTCGCGTTCACTGCCCCAGGGTACGGCCTTGGTCAAGAACGCGAACCAATAAGGCCGGGAGCAAACCCGTTACAGCGAGGGCCGGCGTGGATGATCGTCGAGACCGCACAGGCTATCTCGATGGAGCTCGCATCGTCGGTCCGGGCTGGATTCGAGGACAGGGATGTTGCCCGAGATTGGGATCCGCCGCCGGGTCTTTCGACGTTGGCGGTCGGCGTCTCGCTCCTCTCGGGCGCATCCGAGCGATCGGTTACTCAGCCGCCGGCGACGGCCGGGATGATGTCGACGACGTCCTTCTCGACGACGGCGGTCGCGAGGTCGTCGAGGTAGCGGATGTCTTCGTTATTCACGTAGACGTTGACGTACTGTTGAAGCGCTCCGGTGCCGTCGAAGATCCGCTTCTGGAATTCGGGATACCGCGCTCCGAGGTCACCGAGGACTTCCGCCACGGTCGATCCCTGGGCATCGATCCGGGCTTGGCCGCCGGTGTGAGGACGCAACGGAGTGGGGATCGTGACGACCGGCATAGTTCCTATCCTTCGCTTCTGAAAAAAAGGCGTTGAGGCACGGCGGACATTACAAAGTGAGGGCGAACGGCGTCCGCCATACCTCAAAAAAAAGAGGGATGGCGAACGATCTTCCTTCCTCATTCTACGGCGTGTGTCGAGCGGCTGCGGTCAAGCCTCGGTGGCGACCAGCTCCGGCGACTCGGCCCCGACCAGGGCCTCAAACTCCGCCAGGCTCGGCTTGATGACGACCGGCCGGGCGATCTTGTCGATCAGGGCTTCCTGCGTCTTGAGGCCGTTGCCCGTGATGCAGAGGACGGTCGAGGCGTCACGGTCGATCTTGCCTTGGGCGATCAGCTTCCGAGCCACGGCGACGGTCACGCCGCCGGCGGTCTCGGCCCAGATCCCCTCGGTCTCGGCCAGGAGTCGCATCGAATCGACGATTGCGTCGTCGTCCACGTCTTCGCTCCAGCCGCCGGTGTCGCGGATGAGCTGCGAGGCGAAGTAGCCGTCGGCCGGGTCGCCGATGGCGAGGCTCTTGGCGATCGTGTCCGGGTTGCGAACCGGCTTGACCCGGAGGGCGTCGGTCTTGACCGTGTTCGCGATGGGGTTGCAGCCGGTGGCTTGCGCCCCGTACATTTTGGTATTGACCGGTCCCGAGACCAGGCCGAGCCGCTCGAGTTCCTTGAACGACTTGTGGAGCTTGCCGATCAGGCTGCCGCCGGCCATCGGCACGACGACCTGGTCGGGAATCCGCCAGCCCATATCTTCGGCGATCTCGAAGCCCATCGACTTCGACCCCTCAGCGTAGAACGGGCGGAGGTTGACGTTGACGAACCCCCAGCCGAACCGAAAGGCGATCTGCGAGCAGAGGCGGTTGACGTGGTCGTAATTGCCTTGGATCGCGATGACCTTGGCCCCGTAGATCGTGGCGCCGAGGACTTTGCCCTGCTCGAGGTTGTCGGGAATCAAGACGTAAGCATTCAAGCCCGCGGCGGCCGCATTGGCCGCGACACTGCCGGCGAGGTTGCCCGTCGAGGCGCATCCGACCGTCTCAAAGCCAAGCTCAACCGCCTTCGACAACGCGACGGCCACGACGCGGTCTTTGAACGAGAGCGAGGGATGATTGACGGCGTCGTTCTTGACGTAGAGCTCGCGGAGCCCAAGCGCCTTGGCGAGGCGATCGGCCCGGATCAAAGGGGTGCCGCCCACGTGCCGGCCAACGGTCGGCTCGCCATCCACGGGGAGCAACTCGCGATAGCGCCACATCGTCCTGGGACGCGATTCAATCGCCTGCCTGGTGAAGGACTTCGCGACCGCCTCGTAGTTGTACGCGACTTCGAGCGGGCCGAAGTCCTCGGTACAGAAGTTGAGAGCTTCCTTGGGGTAGACCTTACCACAGAGACGACACTTCAGCCCGCTGACGAATTCTCCAGACACCGGCGATTCTCCTGTAACTCCAGCCCGGCTCGCGGTCAGGCGAGTCCAAAAAAAGGGCGGAGAGTCGAGGACGAACGACCCCTCAAAAAAAACGAGTGGGCGTCCCGGTGCGCGATATCCAGAGTCGTTGAAGAGACGATGGGAGTGAGGATAAGGCAGGCCAATGGCGAGAGACGTGGCTAGGCACGCAATCACCGAAGACTATCTTATCTGTCCCATCTGCGCGTCGAACCGTTGCCGGCTCGGACTACGCTGGGGCAGGAGTTAGCACCAGCATCCACCAATTGGTAGACCGGTTGCTGTGGCGTCGTAGGGCCCGTCCCTCAGCCACTCTGGATAAGATGCGCACCAAATTGTGAATGATGGACTTTACAAGGCAAACCCGCCCCTCGTCAAGCGAAAACCGTTTGAGCAGGACCGCTTTTTTTCAACGATCCCACGCGCGGCACGAGCGGTTTTCCCATGAGTTGCGGATGCGACCTCCTCATCGACCGTGTTGCCAACCCGGCTGCGGGAACACACACCAACAAGGTCAGGCCGGCTTCTGGCTGCCCCGAACAGACGACAAGAGGTCTGCCGAGTTGGCACCGTCTTGTGGGCCATCGTGACCTGATCCCCGGCAGGTCGAAAGCAAGGGGATGACCGTGACTTCAAGCCCCACGCCATGCGACGGTCTACCACTGTTGATGTTAACGGAGTTCGTCCAAAAGAAACATTGTGCGAGGTTTTAGTTCCCAAAGGAAACATGCGATTTCGCACTTTCAATGACGTGTCCTTTTTACTGGGGTATGCTGTTGCTTTTTATTGACAGCTTGCTAGCATGCATCCACTCGATTCCGAGTAAGCAACCCATTCGAGGTTGGTGTTGGCCGCGTTCCGCGGTCGTCCGATCGGGCAGGGAAAGGGGAGTTGCATGCGCTCACGTCTTCGTGTTGGCTTTACGCTTATTGAATTGCTCGTTGTGATTGCGATTATCGGAGTATTGGTCGGGTTAATGTTGCCGGCGGTGAGCTCGGCCCGCGCGGCGGCGAGGCGGGCGAAGTGCCAGAGTAATCTCCGACAGGTTGGCCTTGGGCTGCTTGGCTTTCTGAATACGTTCAATAAGTTTCCCAATGCCGGAACCTTTGCGGAGAATCCCGGGGCCAATTTGGCGGATCCGACGGATCCGGAGTTTCCGTCCTGGATCTGGACGTCGATTAACCAGCCGGGGAGCTTGTCCAAGAACAACCCGATGCGTTCCAACTGGGTGGTGGACGTCCTGCCATACATTGACAGCAAGGATCTCGCCAATGCCTGGGATCATGAACAGCTTTATTTGAGCTCCACGAGTACGAAGCAGGGAATGCCGTCGAATTTGAAGTCGTCGTCAACGAACCTTGATATTTTGGTTTGCCCTGACGACACAACGGTCCAGACGTCGCAGGGGAACCTCAGTTATGTCGTCAACGGTGGCTTCGCACGCTGGCATGCCGAGCCCCTGTCTTGGACGGGTTACAAGTTCGATGGTGATTCGGCCGGTGGGAACGGAGGGATTGTTTCCTGGGGACCCCAGGCGCCGGATCTCGGTAAGCGGACGAACTGGGGGCTGAACCAGAGCACCTGCAAAAAGATGGGTGTGATGTTTCTCGGAACGGCCAAGGGGGGATATCCCTGGGATATTCAGACGAGCCCGATCAACCTCGAGGATGGGGCGAGCGCGACTCTCATGGCGAGTGAGAATATGCTGGTCGGCAGCTCCACAGGCTCACCGGTCTCAGGCGGGCTGCTGACGAATTGGGCTTGCCCGCTGCCCAACTTCTGCATGTTCACCGCCTCGGATAACGTGTGCGGCACTGGCAGCACCCCGGATTGCACCAGCAGCGGGTTGGCCGCCAGCTCGGACGCCGATGGGCCCGGATGGGCCTTTGCCAATCAGGACGGCTCGTTCGAGAACATCAACGGTGGGTATCGGCTGACGATCGAGGGGACGTTTCCCTACCTGTTGAGCAATCACTCCGGGGGCGTGAACACGGTCTTCTGCGACGGCTCGGCTCGATTCCTCAAGAGCTCGATCGCCGGCAGTGTTTACGCCAAGCTCGTCACCCCGGCCGGGAGTAAGCTCCCTTACTGGTGCACCCAGATGCCGCTCAGTCAGGACGCGTTCACCCAGTAAACGCAGAGATTGGCTTGGCGGTTTTGTCTCGACCAGGCGGTTGTCGCATCAATGGGATGAATAGGAAAAAAGTAAGCGTCAGACCATGAATCCTCATGGTCTGACGCGAGCGCTTCGCCGGCAAATCGGATCTGTGATCGCCAGAGGGCCTGTGGCGTTTTGCGAAGTCATTCCCGGCTGGCCGAGCCGAGCCGTCTCGGTGGCCTCGTGCCAAGCGATTCAGGATGACGTCCTGAGTGCGACCTGGCCGTTGCTGGCAGTCTCACTCTGGGAAATATCGTTTGATCATCATACGGAGGAATGCCAGTGACTCGGCCATCTCTCCCATTCCGTTCATCCCGTCCTCGATACTGATCCAGCCGCGATAGCCATGCTCGGCCAGGATGGTGAAGATGGTGTGGTAATCGTTGAGCCCCTTGCCGGTCACTCCGTGGAGGAGGTGGGGCGAGTAGCCGAGCGTACCGTCGGCCTGACGCAACTCGTCCAGCGTGGTTCCGTCGGCGAGGTAGCGATCGCTCGCGTGCATGCTCACCACGCGATCGGCGACGGCCCGCAGGAGCGCGATCGGGTCGTCCCCGGCCACGATTGCGTTGGACGGGTCGAACTGTACGCCGAAGTGCCGTCGCTCTGGAATGGCCTCGACCAGTTCGAGGAAGACATCCTGCTTTTGGGCGAACTCGGGGTGATGCCAGAAGCCGTCCTTGTAGTGGTTTTCCAACCCGAGCACGACGTCGCACTCCCGGGCGACCGGGAGCAGTTCCTCGATGCAGGCGACGACCCACTCGAGTCCTTGCTTGCGGCCGACCTCCGGATAGCGCTGGCCCGAGAGCACCCGGCAGACGGTGCCGGGCCCGCCGAGTCGGCGCGTCACGCGGATCAATTCCGCTTCATGCGCGACGGCCCGCTTCCTTGCGTCGGCGTCCGGATTGGTGAAGTCGGGCGAGCAGCAGAGCATGGGCATGGCGAAGCCCGCCGCGCGGATCGCGTCGCCCACGCGGTCGATGTAGGCGTTGTCCAGGCTGGTGAAGAAGCCGTCGTACATCTCCAGGCCGTCGGCGTCGAGCGATCGGGCCTCGGTAATCCAGTCGAAGACGGTCATCGAGCGTTGGCCGGCGATCTCGTCGAGGTAGCATTTCGGGAACGCGGAAATCTTCGGGGGCACGGACGATCTCTCCTTGGGGCGGCGTCTGATCGATGATTGGCGGCTTGGCTCAGCTTGGCCTTGGTTCAGGCGAGGATGGACGCGATCGGCCGGCCCTCGGGGACGACGGTGAGGGGGCGACGGAACTGGTCGTGGAGGAGCAGGTCGGCCGGAATCCCGAGGCACTGGTAGATCGTGGCGATGATCTCGGCCGGTGTGACGGGGTCGAGGTGGGGGCGGGCGCCAATTTTGTCGCTGGCGCCGTGGATGTGGCCGGCCTTGATCCCGCCGCCGGCGAGGAACAGACTGTAGCCGAAATTCCAGTGGTCGCGGCCCGCTGCGGGATTGATCTTGGGGCTCCGCCCGAACTCGCCCATGACGACGACGAGGGTTCGGTCGAGCCGGCCTCGCGATTGGAGGTCGTCGAGCAGGGACGAGAGCGCTGCATCCAGTTGCGGGAGCAGGGTTGTTTTGAGGGTTTGGAAGTTGTTGCCGTGAGTGTCCCAGGTGGCGTTGGCGTCAGGCGCCCAGGAGATGCTGGCGACCCGGACGCCAGCTTCGACCAGCCTGCGGGCCAGGAGCACGCTCTGGCCGTAAATGTTGCGTCCGTAGCGGTCGCGGATCCGTGGGTCTTCGCGGTCGATCCGGAACGCGTCCTGGGCCGTCGGCGCGGTGAGTAAGTCGTACGCGCGTGCTCGAAAGCCATCGACGTCGCGGAGCCGCGAGTCATGCGCGTACCCCTCAGGGGTGCCGAGGACACTGTCGAGTTGTCTCCGGTTCGCGAACCGCGCCAGGTCGACGCCCGCCGGGTGCGAGAGTTCGGGCATCGCGAAGTCGGGGGCGTTCGGATCCTTGAGGACGAAGAGCGGGTCGTGCGTTCGCCCGAGCCAGCCGCCGAAGAATCCGGGCTGGGGCGGTCCCCCCGCGCCTTCGGCCGTGATGTACGGCATTGCGACGAAGGGGACGATCCCTGTCTCGGGCGGCCGGTGGAGCCCGACGACCGAGCCGATCGCAGGGTTGTCGGTCGGCTGGGCCCGTCCGCCGACCTCGCCGCGATCGTGGCCGGTCAGGCCGGTGTAGACGGCCGCCCCGTGCGAGTTGTTTACGCTATGGTGCGCGGAGCGGATCAGGGTCCCCAGGTGCACCTGGCGAGCGAACAGGGGCAGGTGCTCGGAAACCTGGACGCCAGGCAGACTCGAGGCGATCGGTCGGAACTCGCCGCGAATCTCGGCCGGGGCATCGGGCTTCATGTCCCACATGTCGAGGTGGCTGGGCCCGCCATTCAGGAAGATCAAGATGCAGGAGTCGGCCGTTGGCGTTATCTGACCCTCGGGACGCGCGCGACGCCGTGCCCGGGGGGCGGCCCCCGCCTCGGCACGGAGCAGATCGGTCAGGCCGAGTCCAAGGGTCAGGCTGGAGCCGATCTCGATCATTTCGCGGCGGGAAACCCGCCCAGGGCCGGGGCAAGGGCTTGGCGATGGCTGGGGCACGACCGACCTCCGCTTTTTGATCTCGGCTTTGCTGTTTAATACTTGCCGAATCTTAATGCGGACCAAGCGTGGTGTCGAGGTCGTCGAGCCAGACGGACTCGGAATCGAGAGCGATGCCAGGGGGATGCTGTCGGAAAAATGTTTATTAAACGAGCTCGTTGAAGGGAATGTTCGCCATTCCCGGTCTCCGAAGAGGACAGGAACCGATGCCATTATCGATTCCTGATCCTCTTTTGCGTAACAGGTCCAGATGATACGAAGGCTCTGGTCCTCTGCTGGGTCATCGTGTGAAGGTCAAGCCGGGCGCTTTATCATTGGCTCCGGGGGGCGCGAAGACGAATTTGTCGGGGCCGGACTGCGTGACCTTGCCGACCAAGGGGGGGCCGTCGGTGTGGAGCAGGGCGAGAGTCCCGTCTTTGAACGCCGCCTGACCCTCGAGGGTTTCCTTCTGACCCTTGTTGTCGACGTCCCAGGTGAAGGCGCCGTCTTCCTTGAGCGTCAGGGCGATGGAGACGTCGGGTGTGGGTTGAGCCTTCCAGGTTCCCGCCATGGCGGCCGGGGGAGGCGGCGGTGGATTTGTCGGGGCCGGCTCCGTCGCGTCCTCGGCGGGCGTTGACGTTGATGTTGTGGCCGCTGTTGCGGTCGTGGTGGGTGTGGTTGGAGGTACGCCTTGCCCTTGAGCCGGTGTTGCAGCGGCGACCTGAGGCTCAGGGTTGGCGGGCTTCTGGAGTGCCTTGACGAACGAGGCCGAGAGCTGGTCCTTGGGCTGGAGTTTGGTGACCTGCTCGAATTGCGCCAAGGCTTCGTCGTTGTGCCCCTCAACCATGTAGTGGTCCGCCAGGAGGAAGCGCCCGGCGGGGGAGTTGGGGTTGGCCGTGACGTACGCTTCCAGGTTGCGGAGTTGGCTGGTGTAGGTGTCGACGTCGGGGTAGAGGCCGACGAGCGTGGACCAGTTCCACCCCGGTCCGGCCGTGAGCACCGCGTATTCGACGGCTGCGGCCTCGTCGTAGCGCTGGAGGGCGAATAGGGCCAGGGCGCGGAATTCGTGGACCACCGGGACGTTGGGGGTCTGCTTGATCACTTGGTCGGCCAGTTCGATCGCCCGTGTGTAGTCCCCGGCATGGAAGGCGTCACGCGCGGCGGAGAAGATCTGCTCGGTGCTCGTGGCGACCGACGGCTCGGGAGCCGTGGCGACCAGGTTGATCGGCTGGGAGTAGTCGAAAACGACGGCCGTCGTCGCGGGCTGGGTTGTGATTAACGTTGAGGCGTAGGGGTTCGCATAGCCACTGTAGAGCCAGTCGCTGGCCACCGAACCGATCCCCCAGTCGGTGTAGTCGGCCGCACTCCAGGTTGGGAAGGCGTTGTACATCCCATAGCCGGCGGTGGGATAGCCGAAGCCGCCGAAGCCGAGCGCGGTGTTCGTGACTCCGAAGGCGGAGCCAAGTCCAAAGGAACTCAGCGCCCCTGCACCAAAACCGGTCAAGAATCCGTTGCCTCCCCCCCAACTGCCACGATACCAGTTGCCATAGTAGGGGGACGACCAGCCGCGATTACCGCCCCAACCCCCGCCGTAACCTCCGCCTCCACCCCAACCTCCGCCCCACCCCCCACCCCCACCGTAACCTCCACCTCCATAGCCGTTGCCGCCGGTCACGGTGTTCACGTTATTGTTGACGATGGTCGGTGCGCCACTGTAACCCGAGGAATAGCCTCCGCCGCCCCCTCCGCCGCCGTAAAAGTTGTTGCCGCCCACGAAAGTGTTGCCCCCATAATTGGGCCGGCTGACGATCCCGAGGCTATCGCCGATCTGTCCGATGTTACCCGACCCGATGTTATTGCCCGACCCCCAGGGGCGGTTGTTGATACCCCCGCCCCCAAAACCAGGCCGATTGCCTCCCGCGAGCCAGGGATTCCGAATGCCGCCGCCCCCTTGTCCTGGACGGTTGCCGCCGCCGAAACCTGGACGGTTGCCTCCCGCAAACCAGGGATTTTGAACGCCTCCGCCTCCCTGTCCTGGGCGGCTGCCGCCGCCGAAACCCGGGCGGTTGCCTCCCGGGAGCCAGGGATTCTGAACGCCCCCTCCGCCGAAGCCTGGGCGGTTGCCCCCCGCGAATCCTGGTGGCCTTTGGGGACCGAGACCGCCGCCTTGCCCTGGGCGGAGTCCTGGCCTTTGGACGCCCCCTCCACCGAAACCTGGGCGGTTGCCCCCTGCGAATCCTGGCCTTTGAATCCCCCCGCCGCCTTGTCCCGGGCGGTTGCCCCCCGCGAATCCTGGCCTCTGAGGCCCGCCGCCCTGTCCTGGAGCGGGTCCTGGCCTTTGGATGCCTCCGCCACCGAAACCTGGGCGGTTGCCCCCCGCGAATCCTGGTCTTTGAATGCCCCCTCCGCCCTGGCCAGGGCGGTTACCACCGCCGAAGTTGGGCCGGGTCATGTTGCCGGGTGAGGGCCGGGTCATTCCGCCCATGGCGGGCCGGTTGACGGGCATGGAGGGCCTTGTCATGCCAGCACCGCCGGGGCGCGCCATACCACCGCCACCCATGGGGCGTGCCATGCCGCCGCCACCCATGGGGCGTGCCATGCCGCCGCCACCCATGGGGCGTGCCATGCCGCCGCCACCCATGGGGCGTGCCATGCCGCCGCCACCCATGGGGCGTCCGCCACCACCGGGGCGTCCACCGCCACCGGGGCGCTGGGCATGGACCAGCACGGGCTCGGTGAGGAGGGCCGTCACCGCTGCAAGCAGGAGGATGGTCTGCCGAGAATTAAACATGGGCATCCTCGAAAATTATGCGGAGCCGTAGGGGTGACAAAACGCGTCGAGGCTGGATTTATGGGCTCCTTGTGGTTCGCTCGGAGCTCCGAGCGAACCACTAAGGAGAACGACGGTGTGGTTGGATGCGGCCGTGTTATTTTTCCGATTTGCCGGCCTCGGCGGGCTGCGGCTTCGGCTGCGGTTGAGACTGAGGCGGCTTACGGACCATCACGACGTCGGTGATGTCGGGTGCGATCTGGCCGCCGATGATCCGATCGATCGAGCTGGTCGACACCACATCCTTATTCAGGATGGTGTGGATCTGTGTTGCCGAGTTGGGCTGGCCGTCATGGCGAGTGCCTTGGGCCTTGACGATCCACTGGTTCTCGCCGGTCCGCGTCCAGAGTCCTTCGCCGTGTCCTCCCTCGGAGGAAAAGACCCAGGACTTGATCTGGGCCGTTTGGGGATCCCAGCCGATGAACATCGTGCCCGAGGAGGCCTTCTCGCTCTGGATCTCGATGCTGTACGTGCGGATCAGAAAGCTCTTGTTGTCGGCCCAGCGGATGTTTGAGCTGACCTTGTTGTCGTCGCTCTCGTCGACCCAGTCGCCGACCATCCATTCGAGTTCCTTGAGCCGCTCGTAGGGGGTGATGTCCGCGGTGGGGGCCGCATATTCGCGGATCTCGGCGATTCGCCATGCCCCGTCCACGAGGAGGGCCAGCGTGCTGAAGCGAGTGAACTCGTTGGCGTCGCCGGTGCCCGATGAGAGTCGCGACAGACCTTCGACTCGCGCCACGTCGGCGGTGAGGAAGCGGACCGCCTCGACGTTGCACTCGAGCTTGAGCCCCGGAACTTTCTCAAACTCCTCGGCGTACATCTCGCCAATCGCCGGTTTGCCTCGCGTCTCGGACCCGGCAGGGTCGACGATCACGGCGTCGGGTGCGAACAGTTCCATCAGCGCATCAACGTCGGGGCCGTTGAATGCCTTGGAAAATGCCAGAACTTGTTCACGGACCGCCGCCTCTTTCGGGTTGGCGGCCGGAGCGTCTTCAGACGCGGGCGCGGCGGCCGGCTTCGCATTTGCCTTCGCGTCGCTCGACTGGGCCTGGGGCGGCGAGTCTCCAGAGGCCATAACCATTCCGGCGCAGGTCAGGGCCATCGCTCCGAGCCAGGTCATGGGCGTTCTCATAGCGGCGTGCCTCAATAAGATGGTGGACATGAAGCTGAGCTGGCGTCGCCAAGCCGGCGACGTCGGACCGCAGAGACCGATCGAGATGAGATGGTGTCTACCCTACCGAGAATCGAGGCCCAAGGTCAACATATCAGGGACGATCACGAATACTTAGTAATTTTCGATTGGCTGGATTCCCGCTCACTTTATACTTGCGATTCTTCTCAAGGCTCCCGCTCGGGACGCAGGCCCTATCGGCATTCCCTGGGACCGCAGGCGATCCGCCCACAATTTATTAAAAACGATTGAATTTCATGAAATTCAAGAGCGGGGGCGCCCGCGGTCCCAGGGAGTGTAATTCAAGAGCGGTGTGGCCGTGGTCCCGGAAGTGCAAGGGGAAGGGGATCTTCAATGATGGCCTTGGGTTCTGGAACGATCTGGCCCATGGGTGGGTGGCCATCACCGAATCCGTGATCCTTGCGGCTTGTTTCGCCGTAGAATAGGTGTGACGGGAGGCTTTCTGGTCCCGCTCACCTCCCTTCTCGGAGGGTTCGCAATGGCTTCGATAACTGCAAGTCGTGATACAACCTCGACCTTGATCGAACGCCGGGCTCGCGAAATCGGCCGCGTGCTGTTTGCCAAGGTCGGGGGGGGACCCAAGCCCTGGGAACGTGGGTGGTGGGATGATCGGATGATGAACCTGACGTTGGGCGACCCCTTGGTCAAGGTCCAGCTCTTCCGGTTCATTGATGCGATGCCGGTCCTCAAGACCCCGGCGGCGATCCGCCGGCATCTGGCGGAATATCTGGATGAGGCCGGAGATCGGGTTCCCTGGTGGCTACGGCTTGCGGTTGCGCTTGCCCCGGCGGGGACCTTGGGGGAGCGCGCCTTGGCGGGCATGGCCCGGTTCGGGGCCACCCATATGGCGCATCGGTTCATTGCGGGGGCGACTCCTGACGAAGCTCTCAAGACCGTCCTTGCCTTGCGGCGGCAGCGGATCGCGTTCACGGCCGACCTCCTGGGGGAGGCGGTGATCAGCGAGCATGAGGCCGAGCGTTATCAGCAGACCTGCCTTGAGTTGATTCGCGGGCTGTCGCGTCCCTTGGCCGCTGAACCGGAGATTCCCCAGATCGACCGCGACCACCGTGGCTCGATCCCTCGCGTAAACCTCTCTTTGAAGCTGACGAGCCTGACGGCCCGGTTCGATGCGCTTTACGACCGCTCGACCTTGCGCCGGGTGGCCCATCGCCTTCGCCCAATCCTGCGGACGGCTCGCGAGCTGGGCGCCTATGTTCACGTTGATATGGAACAGTATGCCCACAAGGATCTGACGCTGGCGATCTTCAAGTCGGTCCTCTCCGAGCCGGAGTTTCGCGACTGGCCTGACGCCGGCATCGTCATTCAAGGCTATCTGACCGAGACCGAGGCCGATCTGGGATCACTGCGTGATTGGGTCAAGCAGCGGGGGACTCCCGTCACCGTCCGGCTCGTCAAGGGGGCGTACTGGGACTACGAGGTGGTCCTGGCCCGCCAACTCGGCTGGCCGATCCCGGTCTATCTCCAGAAGTGGCAGACCGACGCCTGCTATGAGCGTTCCGCCCGTTTCCTGATGGAGCACCACGAACAGTTGCGCCCGGCCTTGGGCAGCCACAACGTGCGGAGCCTGGCCCTGGCGATGGCGGCGGCCGAAGCTTACGGCGTGCCGGACGATTCCTACGAGATCCAGATGCTCCACGGCATGGGCGAGCCGATTCAGCGCGCCTTGGTGGCCGACGGCAAGCGGGTCCGCGTCTACACGCCCTATGGGGCGATGCTTCCCGGCATGGCGTACCTGGTGCGCAGACTGTTGGAAAACACGTCGAATGAGTCGTTCCTCAAGGCCAGCTTCACCGACCATGCTCAGGTCGAGGAGCTCTTGCGCGATCCCGAGGAGGTCGGAGCCATGTGGGGCCGGAACAAGCCTTCCCAACGGAAGCCCGAGTCGTTGACCGTCCATGCGGCCACGCCGGCTTTGCCACCGTTCCAGAACGAGCCTCCGGTCGACTTCACTCGGCCCGAGGCCCGCGCTGCGATGAGTGAAGCACTCCGTGTCGTTCGCGATCAGTTCGGCCGGTTCTACCCGCTCGTTCTGAACGGGCGCGAGGTCGCTACCGGGGTCGAGTTCACCTCGACCGACCCGGGCGCGTCCGAAACGATCGTCGGCCGGTTCGCGCAGGCTCGGCCTTTGGATGCTCGCGATGCGATCTCGATCGCGCGGGAACGATTCGGGGCGTGGTCGGCCACCCCTGCTGTAGACCGTGCCTCGGTCCTTCTCAAAGCCGCCTCGCTCATGCGGGCGAAACGCTCGACACTCTCGGCCTGGGAAGTTTATGAGTGCGGCAAGCCTTGGCGCGAAGCGGACGGGGACGTCGCTGAGGCCATCGATTTTTGCGAATTTTATGCCCGTGAAATGATCAGGCTGGCCGAAGGGAGGCATCGCGACGTACCGGGCGAGACCAACGCCATCGAACGGATCGCACGCGGGGTTGCGGCCGTAATCCCGCCTTGGAATTTCCCGCTCGCCATTCCGACCGGGATGACGGTCGCCGCCTTGGTTGCGGGGAACACGGTCGTACTGAAACCGAGCGAACGCTCACCGAGGATCGCGCTGCTCCTGGCCGAAGTCCTTCGCGAGGCCGGCCTGCCCGAGGGCGTACTAACCGTCTTACCCGGCTTTGGCGACGTCGGCAAAGCGCTCGTGGATGACCCTCGCGTGAATCTGATCGCCTTCACCGGGTCGCGCGACGTCGGCCTCGAGATCAACCGCAAGGCGGCCGAGCCGGCCCCCGGGCAGGACCACGTCAAACGGGTGATTGCCGAGATGGGGGGAAAGAACGCCATCATCGTCGACGACGACTCCGACCTCGACGAGGCGGTCGTTGGTGTCTTGCAGAGCGCCTTTGGCTATGCGGGGCAGAAGTGCTCAGCCTGCTCACGCGTGATCGTCCTCGACGGCATCTACGACGCCTTCGTCGGTCGGCTTGTCGATGCGGCCCGCGCCTTGCCCGTTGGCCCGGCCGACAATCCTGACACGGCGGTCGGCCCCGTGATCGACGCCAAGGCCCGAGAACGGATCGAAGGCTATAAGACGATTGCCGAGGGGGAAGGTGATGTCGTCTTGTCGGTCGATGTCGGTTCGCTCGCCGCGCGAGGCAACTATGTCGGCCCTTTGATCGTCGCCGGGGTTCGCCCTGACGCCAGAATCGCCCAGGAAGAGGTATTCGGACCTGTCCTTGCGGTTCTCAGGGCCTGCAACCTCGATGAAGCGCTTCGGATCGCCAACGGTACCGTTTACGCCCTCACCGGCGGACTCTATTCAAGAAGCCCGGCGAACATCGACCACGTCAAACGGGAGTTCCGGGTGGGCAACCTCTACGTGAATCGGCCGATCACCGGCGCCCTCGTCGATCGCCAGCCGTTCGGCGGTTTTCAGCTCTCGGGCATCGGCACCAAGGCCGGCGGAACCGACTACCTGCTCGAGTTCCTCCTAACCCGCACCATCACCGAGAATACCATGAGACGTGGATTCGCCCCCGAGTCCGACGGAGCCGCGACCGTACCGACCAACGAGGCGGCTCTCGGCGTCTGAAAGTCCGGACGCCGAGGCTCTCGACGCCGGCCTCAGCCGGCTTTGCGATGCGAGCTGCGCCGCTGTCGCGGGCTCGTCGCCAGCGCGAACCGAGTCCGAATCGGGGTTTCGATCGCTTCGTAGTCACGGTAACGCATCCGAACTCCCTCGTGCCGGGAGTTCCCCACAAACACGATCTCGGCACCACCGGCCAGGCTGGCGTCGACGAGAGTCGTCAGCCCGTATGGCCGGCCAAACGGCGGCAATGCCCCTCGTTCACAGTCGCCGAAGATCCGTTCCACCTCATCTTCGGTCGCGATCCGTGGAGACTGGCCCTGGAGCGCCTGCGCCAGCCGCTCCATATCGATCCGGGTGGTCGCCGGGAGGACCGCCAGGACGTAAGCCCCTTCCGTACGGACCAAGACCCCTTTGGCAACGAATCGGCCGGAGACATGGATGGTTTGGGCCAGCTTGGACGCCGAAGGGGCCGGTGGGTGCAGCAACGTCTCGAACCAGACGTGATGACTCTGGAGATAGTCGCGGATACACATGGTGCGTCCCTCTGAAGTTGGGAGGACATCCCTGTTAGTATACGGCATGCAGTTAAAATGGGAAATTTGAAACGAGTAAATTGGATGGATAAATTCTGTGTTTTGCCTGCGTCGTGTGCGACTGAGATTTGGTTTTGAGGGCGAAATTGTGTGATGTTGAAGAAATTTGGTGGTGGTGGGGCGTCAGCGAGTTATGATGAGTGATGGGTTCGTGACGGACTGGATGATCGCCACGGCGCTTGGATTTGATGGAAACATCAATCTGAGGGCATGCCGTAGAGGAAAGTCCGGACTCCGTAGGGCGCGGTGGTGGGTAACGCCCACCGCCCGATTGATCTCGGGAAGGGAAAGTGCCACAGAAAACAGACCGCCACGGTGCGCTTCGGCTCGCCGGGGTAAGGGTGAAACGGTGAGGTAAGAGCTCACCAGCAGGCCGGGTGACCGGCTTGGCTTGGCAAACCCCACTGGGAGCAAGACCAAATAAGGGAGCAACGCCGCCTGACTGACCGCAAGGGAAGAAGGGCGACGGCGGATTTGCCCGATCCGGATGACTTCCGGGTAGGTCGCTAGAGGCGTCGGGTAACCGGCGTCCCAGAGAAATGATCATCCGGGGACGTTCGCGTCCCCGACAGAATCCGGCTTACAGGTCCGTCACGATCCCTCCTTCGCCAATCCTGCCGGAGATCTTTTTACGACGACTGAACTCAGCAAACAAACCGGTTTGCGTCCGCCAACGGCAAAGCTCCCTTGGCGGAGTGGGACACATGTTGAGACTCTGCAAGCTAACGCGCCTGATCGTCCTCGCGATTCCCGAGATGATCCCTTGTCTCACGAACCTTTCCCTGCTATGATGGATGCATCGGGTCAAGAACTCAGTGCCTCCGAACTTCGCCTTTCATCGGGCGGGGAGGAGCAGGATATGGATACGGAAATCGTCGTCACGGGCGCAATCATTGATTCCTGGGTTGAACCCTCAGGTGCATTGCGTGATGCGTCGCGTCTGGTCTTGCAGGTGGCCCCCAATGGGCGTCCCAAAGACCTCATGATCGTTGAAGCCGAGGCGTCGCTCGTCCCCGATCGGGGCTGGCTCGAAGACCTGGGTGAAAATCTCTGCCACGGCAGCCCGGTCGCCGCCGTGGGGCGCTTGACGCTCAGCGGGTTCTTTTCGGCCACCCAGATCCATCTCGCTCGCTGAGACTCGCAATCGCTGCGAATCAGCCCGACTGGCTCCCTCCTTCCTCGGCCTTCACGCCGACTCCGTTCGGGTTGATCCTGATCTCGTGTTTCCCCTCCCCTGATTGGTCACGGGATCTTGGTCGGCCACGCTGGCCGCCCGCCCTTCTATTGCCTTCACTCGCTTTTTAAGCGAGTCGGAGGAGGGTAGGGTTTACTCCCTATTCACGGGCCACGGCCATCCCGGGTTGTCCTCCTGCCTGCTTCCGAGGTGGGTAGGGGGGAGCGGTTTGCCCTTCGGACCGCACCTGGATACGAGTGGATGCTGCTGGGGATCGTATCCCTGGAACCCGTGAGCAAGGACTTTGGTGGGTTCACCTGGGGGCCGAAGCACGGAACTCGGGGCACCCAATTGCGAACGAACCGGAGTTCTGCGAAGGCTGGCGAAAACCGGGTGTAAGTAGTTTATTTGCCATGAGATACGTTGAAATTCGCCTATGGTCTTCTTGGTTTGATTTGGGACTGCCCTCTTGACCCCACGCGTCGATACCTCTACAAAATCTTGAGGTTAAGCCGATTGAGGATCTCGGCTGACCCGGGCACCGTGGCTGAGGAGTCGATTGCCCGACGACGTTGTCGATGCGCCTGGGCCAGGCGAAGGGGCTTTCAAGCCCACTCTGATTGATCCGCCCTCCTCGGGATTCCGATTCCCATGTCACAGACATATCGAAGTCCGCGGTATTACCGTCGCGGGCTCTGGTCGCGTATGGTTGAGGGGCTGCGCTACGGTGGCGGGCTCGGCCAATGGTCTTGGTTACTTCATCGAGTGACCGGGCTGGGGATCTTGCTCTACCTGGTCGCGCACATTACCGATACGTTCTTCGTCGTCGTCAACCCGGCCTGGTATGATCATACCATGGAGATGTACGGGGGCACGCTGTCGGGCCAGTACTACTGGCCGATTCGTTGGGCCTTCCGGTTGGGCGAACTGGGACTGATCGCTTGCGTCCTCTTTCATTCGCTCAACGGGATCCGCGTGGTCCTGTTTGATTTCTGGCCCAAAGGCGTGCGGTATCAGCGGCAGCTCTTCCTCTTGGTTGCGATCGCCTTCTGGGCGATCATGATTCCGGTGTCCATCTGGGTGCTCTTGCCCTTGTTGCATGCGCCGGAGTATGAGAATCAACCGGAGCCGGTGGGCATGCCTGCGAAAATTGAGACGAACCAGAGCCTTTAATTGAGAAGGGGACCATGGTGGCAAGTTCGGGTCGGGGTCGGCGGGTCAAACCGAGCGGTGGATTCGAACTGGGCGCGTGGTATTTCATGCGGATCTCGGGCCTAACGCTGGTCCTGCTGGCGCTCGGTCACCTGTTCATCGTTCACATCCTCTTCAACGTCGAGACGATCAACTACGCTTTTGTCGCGGATCGCTGGACCAAGCCCGGCAGTGGCTTCTTCTGGCGGCTCTGGGACCTGGCGATGGTTGTCCTCGCGGTGATTCACGGCCTCAACGGCCTCCGCCAGATCCTCGACGAGTATATCGTCCGGCCTGGTCGGCGCGTGGTTGTTCATACGCTGATCTGGACCGTAGCCACGGTTCTGGTGGGCATGGGCAGCTATGCCATTCTCATGTTCGAGAAGGACCAAGAGTACATCAAGGCGCATCCCCGCAAGGGACAGTCTCAGACGGTCACCGCCTCGGTCGCTTCCGGCGACCGTTGACGGCCGAGTGGCGTTCGGGCCTGACACCAAGGGCGGGGATCGATCGTCCTCGCACCAATAAGACCATGAATTATCACAGGTTCGACTGCATCATCGTGGGCGCCGGCGGCGCGGGTATGATGGCCGCGCTGGAGTCGAGCAAGCACGTCGGTACCGCCGTCGTCAGCAAGCTCTACCCAACCAGGTCGCACACCGGGGCCGCCCAGGGGGGGATCGCCGCGGCGCTCTCCAACCTGGAGGACGACTCCTGGGAGAACCACGCCTACGACACGATCAAGGGGGGAGACTTCCTCGTCGACCAGACCGCCGCCGAGATCCTCTGTCGCGAGGCGGTCGAGTGCATCTACGACCTGGAGCACATGGGGCTCCCGTTCGATCGCACGGCCGACGGCCGGATCTCCCAGCGCCGGTTCGGCGGCCACACCAAGCCGAACCCGATCTACGACCCGGCCGCTCCGCCGGGCACCGAGGCGGCCAAGCCCCGGATCCCCGTGATGCGCGCCTGCCACGCGGCCGACCGCACCGGCCACATGATCCTCCAGACGCTCTACCAGCAGTGCATCAAACAAGGGGTGACCTTCTTTGATGAGTACCACATGCTGGACCTCATCATGGAGGATGGCGAGTGTCGCGGGATCGTGGCCATCGAGATCGCCACGGGGGAACTGCATACCTTCCACGCCAAGAGCGTGCTCCTGGCCACGGGCGGCTTCGGCCGGATGTTCAAGGTCTCGTCCAACGCCTTCGCCCTGACCGGCGACGGCCCGGCGATTGCCTACCGCCACGGCCTGCCCCTCGAAGATATGGAGTTCTACCAGTTCCACCCGACCGGGATTTATCGGCTCGGGATCCTGCTGAGCGAGGCCTGTCGCGGTGACGGTGGCGTGATGTTCAACGGGAAGGGGGAGCGCTTCATGGAAGTGTACGCCCCCAACTTGAAGGACCTCGCCAGCCGCGACGTCTGCTCGCGGTCGATCTATCAAGAGGTTCGCGCGGGTCGAGGAGTCGGGGGCAAGGACTTCGTCTACCTCGACATCCGGGCCGAGACGATCAACAAGTACAAGACCAGCCCCACCGGCGGGACGGTCGATAGTGCCTGGGTCGAGAAGCGTCTGCCCGACATCATCGACTTTGCGCGGACCTATCTCGGCGTCGATCCGATCAAGGAGCCGATGCCGATCCAGCCGACCGCCCACTACGCGATGGGAGGCATCCCGACTAACGTCCACGGCCAGGTCCTCCGCGACTCGGCCGGCACCGTTGTTCCCGGCCTCTTCTCGGCGGGCGAAAGCGCCTGCGTGAGCGTACACGGTGGCAATCGCCTGGGCACGAACAGCCTCGTCGACCTCGTCGTGTTCGGTCGTCGCGCCGGTCGATCGATGGCTCAGCACGCCTTGAACCGGCAGTTTGAGCCGCTTCCGCCCAATCCGCAGGCTCCCACGGCCGCGGCCGTCGAGGCGCTGCTGGCGCGGCCTCGCGGCGAACCCTGGGTCCGGATCCGCGACGAGATGCAGCAGACGATGATGGACGACTGCGGTGTCTACCGGACCGCCGAGACCTTGACGCGTGCCCGCGACAAAATCGCCGCACTCAAGGTTCGTTATGCGTCGGTCGGAGTCGCCGACAAGGGCTCGGTCTTCAACACCGGATTGCTCGAGGTCCTCGAACTGGGCTGTCTGCTCGATCTCGCCGAAGCCACCGTGGCCTGTGCCCTGGCACGGAAGGAGAGCCGAGGCGGGCACTCTCGCGAGGATTTCCCCGACCGCGACGATGCCAACTTCTTCAAGCACAGCCTCGTCTACTCGGCCGGCGCGAGCGAAACGCGCGTTGAGTACAAGGATGTGGACGTCATCATGGTCGAGAAGAACGGCGAGATGGTGACCAAGTACCCGCTGGAAATTCGAAAATACTGATCGGGCGAGGTCTCGCGGACACGGATCAGAGGATAAAAACATGGTCGCCAACACAGAGTCTCGCTCGCTCACGGTCAAGATCAAGCGGTACAACCCGGAGAGCGACGCCCCGCCGCGCTGGGAGGAGTTCCGGGTCGACGCCGATCCGATGGACCGCGTGCTCGACGTGCTTCAGAACGTCAAATGGGAGCAAGACGAGACCCTCGGCTTGCGCCGTTCGTGCGCCCACGGCGTCTGCGGATCCGACGCGATGCGGATCAACGGGACGAACGGTCTCGCCTGCAAGATCCTGGTCAAGAACCTGAAAAGCGACACGATCACGGTCGAGCCGATCCTCGGCTTGCCGGTCATCAAAGACTTGATCGTGGATATGAAGCCGTTTTTCGACCACTACAAATCGGTCCTCCCGTTCTTGATGAATGACGACCCGGCCCCGACGACCGAGCGACTCCAGTCGCCCGAGCAGCGGGCCCGGTTTGACGACTCGACCAAGTGCATCCTCTGCGCCTGTTGCACCACCGCGTGCCCGCCGTTCTGGGGCGATCAGAACTACGTCGGGCCCGCCGCGATCGTCAACGCGCACCGGTTCATCTTTGACTCCCGCGACCACGGGGCGGCCGAGCGGCTGGACATCCTCAATGACACTGAGGGAGTCTGGCGCTGTCGGACCGTTTTCAACTGCACCAGCGCCTGCCCGCGTGACATCAAGGTGACCCAGACGATTCAAGAGGTCAAGCGAGCGATGCTGACCGGCAGCATCGACTTCGAGGGGGCCGCCGAGTAGGTTATCGCCCGTTCGACGACGTCAGTGTCGGCAGGCGGCGCGCTCCCTTTTTTTGTGCGAATCGACCCACAGCTTCGTATTGAGGAGCGTCGCGATGGCTGCTCGGCTCTTACGCTGGTCGTTAATCCTCGGGCTTGGGTGCGGGTTGGCAACAGCGAAAGCCAAGGCGGGTGAGCCGCTCGAACCGCGCGTCGAGGAAGTGCTCAAGACGAAGGGCTTCGAGGGGGGGCACTGGGGCATCCTGGTCGTGGACGGGACGACCGGCAAGACGGTCTACGAACATAATGCCGACCAGATGTTCTGCCCGGCGTCGGTCACCAAGCTCTTCAGCACGGCGGCGGCCCTCAGCGACCTCGGCGCGGACTTCCGGTTCCAGACCCCGGTCGTCCGCCGTGGTGAGGTGAAGGATGGGGTTCTCCAAGGGGACCTGATCTTGGTGACCCGGGGCGACCCATGCATGGGGGGGCGGACCGGCCCCGAGGGTAAGTTCCTCTTTCGCGATAACGACCACACCTATTCCGGCGGTCACTTCGACGGCGAGATCGTCAGCGCCGATCCGCTGGCCGCCCTCGACCATCTGGCTCGTGCGGTCCAAGCCGCCGGGATCAAGGCAATCACTGGCGACGTACTGGTCGACGAGCGGTTCTTCGAGTCGACCTCGAGCACGGGGAGTGGGCCGTCCCGAGTCGGCCCGACCGTGATCAACGACAACGTGATCGACATCGTGGTCACCCCGGCCGGCTCGGCGGGCGAACCGGCGGAAGTCCGGCTGATCCCGGAGACGGCGTTCGCCTCGGCCGACCTCCAAGTGGAGACGGTCGAATCGTCCCAACCGCCTCGCTTGACGGTTCGTTCGGTGGGGCCCCGCCAGTTCTCGGTCCGGGGCCAGTTGCCGGCCGGCCACAAGCCGGTGGTCAAGATCTACGAGGTTGAGGAGCCGGCCGCGTTTGCCCGCACGCTCTTCATCGAGCGCTTGCGAGGACGCGGGGTCCAGGTTGCCGCCGCCGCGATCGGTGAGAACCACGCCGAGAACCTGCCAGCGACCACGGACGTCGCCAAGCTCCCCAAGGTGGCTGAGTACACCTCGCCGCCGTTCCGCGAGTATCTTCGCGTGATCCTCAAGGTGAGCCACAACCTTCATGCCAGCACCCTCCCGCTGTTGCTGGCGGCCCATCACGGTGAGAAGACACTTGCTGAGGGCCTTCGACGCGAAGGCGAGCTGCTCAAGAAGCTCGGCGTGCCGATCGAGACCATCTCCTTCGGCGGAGGCGCGGGCGGGCATCGGGCCGATCTGGTCACCCCTCGAGCCACGGTCGCCTTACTTCGCGCCATGGCGGCCCGTCCAGACTTTCCCGCCTACGACGCAGCCTTGCCCGTCCTCGGCCGCGATGGCACCCTGGCCAAGGCCGTCTCTGCCGAGAGCCCCGCACGGGGGCATGCCCGTGCCAAGACCGGCACCTTCTGGCTTGAGAACGGCCTAACTGGCCAGTCCGTCCTGACGAGCAAGGCGCTGGCGGGCTACATGGAGACGACCACGGGGCGTCCTCTCGTGTTCGCCTTCTTCCTCAACGAAGTTCCTCTCGACGCGAAGGGCGCGCAAGTGACCGAGGCGACCGCGAAGGCGGGCCGACTCCTCGGCTCGTTGTGCGAGGTTTTCTATCGCTCGGATGAGCCCAAGACACCTCCTCCAGCGCCCGCTGTTTCGGGACCGTAAACTCTTTTTTGAATGCCTGTTTCGACTTGATGAATCAGGCGCTCACCCGATTGCGGCCCGCTTGTTTGGCGGAGTAGAGCTGCAAGTCGGCAAGTCGGATCAGTTCCGCCGGCTCGAGTGGCTCATTCCGGACCACCGTGGCCACACCCAGGCTGATCGTGACCCGGAAGGGACGGCCCTCGAATTCGAACGGGTGGCTCTCCACGGCCCGACGCAGCTTCTCGGCAATCGCGATGGCGTCTTGCGGGGAGGTCTCGCTCAGGACCGCGGCGAATTCCTCTCCGCCGTAGCGGGCCAGGAGATCATATTTGCGAACATTCGGCCTTAGGCAGAGCGAAAGCTCGCGCAGGGCCAGGTCGCCGGCCAGATGACCCATGGAGTCGTTGATCGTTTTGAAGTGGTCCACATCGATGAGGATCAGCGCAAGCGGTCGTTCGTGGCGAGTGGAACGGTCGATTTCACGCTCGAGGTGATCGAGCAAGTAACGCGAGTTGTGCATCCCGGTCAGGCCGTCGAGGATCGCCATCCGGTACAGCTCTTCGTGGTATTCCGCTTCGACGTTTCCACCGGCCAGGAACCGGAACAGGCAGGTGCCCAGGCGGAGGTAGTCGCCGTCGGTCAAGGGGGTCCGGTTCGCCGGTACGTCGTTGACGAATGTGCCGTTGGTGCTCTGGAGGTCGGTGATCCGATAGCCCCCGCCGGTCGATTCTAAACGCGAGTGCCGCCTGGAGATGGACGGGTCGGGGACCGTGATGTCGCAATCGTCGTCCCGACCGAGGATGGCATCCTTCTCGTTCAACGGGTGGCGCGTGCCGATGGTCAAGCCGGTCGGATAGATCTGGATCAGGCAGGCGTCCTTGTTGGAAGGGGACGTGGGCCGTGCCACAACCACGGGCCTCGTCACCAATCGACTATCGCTGGGATGATCGGTGGCCACGATGATCCTCTTTCCACGGGTTTGCCCGTTTGAGCCGGACAATCGTCTCCTGGTCAAACGACGGAGCGAACGAGCCTGGGGCATGCGCCCAGCAATTATAGAGCATAAAAGAGGAGGAGAGCGGGTGGAAACGATCTCATCAGAAACGTTATGCTCATTTTTTTGACTTGGAACTTGCCGTGTCGGTCAAGATCGCTTGGAATCGGGGATCCTGCTTGATTGTGGCCAGGTCGGGATCGTTGTCGGCTGACAGATCGGTTCCGAGTTCCAAGGCCTGCTTCAAGAGGTCGAGAGCCTTGTCGATCATTCGGGGATCAGGGCTCACTTTCGCGGCCAGGGCGGCGACACAGGCGGCCGTGTAGACGGAGTTGCCGGAGCCGGGGTCATGCTCCAGGCACCAGTCGACGTCGCGGTTGGCGCGCTCCGGATCGTTGAGCCGGGCCAGGACCACCGCCCGACTCTGCCTGGCTTGCGTGAATCTCGGGTCGGTCTCGAGGGCGCGATTGAAATCAGCAAGCGCCGAGGCGAGCTGGCCACCCCGCATTGCCAGCATGGCGCGGCCGTAGAGGGCTTGGGGGTGGCGAGGTTCGTGGCGGAGGACTTCGTCGAACGCCGCCATCGCGGCCTCGGGAATCCGGTCGGCCACGGCGAAGCCGTAAGTCCAGAGGAAGCGAGTGCGCTCGGGACCAGGCCCAGGGGCGGCCCGATCGAAGGCCTCGCGAAATTCGGCGTCGGCCTCGGTGTGGCGTCCCAACGCTTCCAAGGCGATCCCACGGCCCGCATGGATCACTGCGGTTCCCTTGGCCAGCGCCAATGCTGCATCGAAATCGGCCAGCGCGGGGGCGCACTGCCTGAGCTCAAGGTGTGCAAGGCCCCGGTTGGTCAGGGCGGCGACGAATTGCGGGTCTCGCTCCAGCGCGGCCGTGTAGTCGTTGATGGCCTCGGCCTTCATCCCGCTTTGGTCGAGCACGTGGCCTCGATTGAAGTAGCTCCAGGGATGCTCCGGCCAGAGCCCCGTGCCGATCCCGAAGTCGCGGACGGCCTGAATGCGCTCGCCCAGCTCCATGTGACAGATCCCGCGTTGCATCACCGACCAGTAATGCCGAGGGTTCAAACGGAGGGCCTCGCTGAGTTCAGTCACCGCATTTCGATACCCATTGCCCGTCCGCGTCCGGGCGTGGGAGATTGCCAGGAGATAGTGGTCGCGGCTCGAGGCGGGCTTGATCTGATCCGCCAGGCCCTGAGCGGTTCTCGCCCGGTCGTGGTTCCCGAGCTGGTCGAGATAGTTCGCCCGATCGAGCCAGAGTGCCTTGGACGGTTTCAAGCCGGGGATGGCTTCCGCGTTGTCGAGCAGGGCGAGCGCTGCCCGCAATTCTCGAGGGTCACCCGGGGCCAGGCGAACCCTGGCCCCCGCTAAGAGGAGGAGCAACTCCCGACGATCTTCCGCAAGCGCGAGACGCTCGGCCGGGGCGAGCTGGACCCAATCGGGATGCTCTTGAGCGGAACGACCATCCGTGAGGGCGTAGAGGGCCAGAGTCCGTTCACAGATGGCGATCCCCTGGCGAAGGTGAGTTTCGTCGCCGAGGATCGTGTTGACGAGGCCCTGACATTGGAGAACACCGAGGTCGTGGGCTTGTTTTCGCTCCCGTGCTTGGGTGGCCAGCAGGCGTCTGTTGGTTTCGGCCAGACGGGTCCGCGCCCCAACGAACGCCCAGCCAATTGCCAAAAAAAGAACCAGTGAGACTGCCGAGGCCGAGCTCAATGTGAGCAGCCGTGGATTTCGGCGGAAGAACTTCCGAACCCGCTCCACTCGGCTCAATTCGGGGGCATATGTCAACGGACGGTCTGCGAGGAATTGACGGAGGTCGGCCGCCAGGTGGCCTGCCTCCTGATAACGCTTGGCCGGGTCGGGTTCGAGGCAGCGGCGGACGACGCTCTCCAAGCTCCAAGGGGCATCCGGTCGGCTCTGCCTGATCGAAGGGACCCCCTCACTTCGGTCGGCAACCATGGCTTCGAGCTGGGAGGTGGGGACTGAGTAGCTCCCGTCGCGTGCGAAGGGGCGTTGACCGCTGAGTGCTTCGACGAGGACCATGCCGAGCGAGTAAATATCCGACCGCCGGTCGACCGCCTGGAATTGATCCAGGGTGCAGAGGGAGAGGGCGCGAAGGTGCTCCGGAGCGGCGTAGGCGACGGTACCGCCCAGCAGAGTGTGGTCGACGTCGGAGGTCGCATCGATCGAGACGTTGAAGTCCAAAAGGAGCGGTTGCCCCTCCGCGCTCAGCAGGATGTTGGACGGTTTGATATCCCGGTGGATGATCCCGCGTTGATGGGCGTGGTCAAGGCCCTCGGCAAGCTGGGCCACGACCCAGGTGACTGCCTCGATGTATCCGAGACCCTCCAGCAGTGAGAAGGGTGTCCGGGGTTCGGCCAGCCGTTCTTGCGAGAGCTGCCGACTCTCCTGCGGCTCGCCCCAGGTTTCTGGTGCAGGTGAGCCAACGGCTTTCAGGGCGTCGACCAACTGGGTGCCCCGGGTCGGCTGCTCCTGCCCGGACCAGAGTCGTTCCAAGACGCTCGAGAGATTGGCGCCACCGAAGTACGGCATACAGACGGCGCGGAGCCCGCTCCTGGGATCCTCGTGGACCGAATAGATTGGCACGATGTGGGTGTGCTGCAACCGCGACAGGGTCTGGGGCTCGATTCCCTCGATCCCCGAAATCTTCAGCACCACCGGCCGATCCGCCAGGTCGGCCTGCTGCGCCACGAAGACTCGCGCGAAGGCCCCTTGTCCCAGGAGATGCCGGAGACGAAATCCAAAGAGGACATCCCCCGCCTTGATGAGTTCCAGACGCTCGCCGGCGCTCGTCGGTGGTCGGCTGCTTCGCGCAAGGAGTGTGTGATGCGGCCTGATCGGGGTGGTTGCCTTGATGTCATTCGCGGCGTCCCATTCCGCCGTATCAGCAGGATGCGCATCGCCTTGATCGCGAGTGAGGGGAAGCTCGGTATTGGCAGGCTGATCCGGTGCGTCGTCTTGTGGCCAACCGTGGAGCCGCGCATGCTCGACCGCTGGCGTTCGGATGCATAAAGTCTTGGAGTTGTCCCCGGGTGATGAAGAATCGATCATGTCGATTTCACGCGTTGGTGAGCCCCCTCGGCTTCAATGCTGGGGTGAGGCCGCCGCCGTTGGGCCGATCGTATTCACTTGGCGCTCTCACGACGATCCCCTCGGTTCGTCGAGGCCAGGTCGTTTGCCAGGATTTCGACAGAGAGACGAACGGCTCAACCACCGGGGCCTGAACGATTCCCGATATTTGAAGTACGCGACGCTCGACAGGCCGGAGATGGTCAGCAAGGCCCATCCCAACTTCCAATGACGTGGCGGCGACTCGGTTTGGACTTCGGGCTCAGACGGAGTCTGGGCGATTGTGGCGGCCGGTTCGGCAGCTTCGGGATCGGTCCCAAGATTGTCGCCACGGGTTGGCGCGGTAACAGGGGCCTTCTCGGCCACCATCCCGTCGGGGGCGTCGGCCCGTTCCTTGGCCGTGGCCACGGCCAAGGGTTGGCTCACAACCTTCGGCATGCTGAAGCCCAGAGCCTGTTGCCCCAACCCGCTTGCCACCACGGTCCGGCGAGAATTGAACTGGTCGGGATCAGGGGCCCAGGGAACGAGCGATTGAGGCACGATCCCGTTGAACACGGCGGGGGGCGTGATACTTGCGCTCCCCGACTCGAGACGTGAGGGGACGTTGCCTATTGCGATCTCGGGTGAAAGCGTGGGAGTCACTCCGAACAGGGGTGGTGCCGCCCAAGTCAAACTCTGGCTCGAGAAAGCGGAACCCGAGGTGATGGCAACCGCCTTTGGCAAGGTTGGCCCGGGTTGTGTTGCGGGTTCCTGCTCGGTTCGAGTCAAGCCACCAACCGGTTGGAAGGCCAAGACCGAGAGATCCGTGGAGGAGGGAATTCCGGTCGTCGGCTTATTCTGGAATGGAGGCGAGGAGGAGGTCACACCGCCTGATGTGCCCGTCCCTGTCCCCACCGGTGGAGTGTTGTTCCCCGAGGGTGGAGGGTTATGGATCGAGATGCCGCCGCCCGTGCCGGGAGGGGTTGGCAAGCGGGGCGGATTGTGACCGGGAGGTGCGCCTCCGCCCGCCCAGGGTGGGTAGTTTTCACCGCCGTCGCCATCCGGGTCCGTTGGTGAGGGGTCGAAGGGCGGGGTCAATGGAATTCGGCTATAAGGGGACGTGTCCGCGAAGGTGGGGCTGAGGAGGAGATTCAGGACATACGGGCCGGAGGCCAAGCCGTCTTGGTTGCTTCGCGAAACGCTCGGATCGTACGACCAAGGGATCCCCGACGAGACGGCAAGGTAGTAGTCCCCAGCATCCAGGACGCCGGAAAGGGTGGCGTCGGACAATTGCGGTAGAATGCCTCGGTCGGTATAGGGAATGATATTGTAAATGAATGTGGCGAGGTTGAGTAAATCGAGCTGCTGGGTCTCGGGATTGAACCGGAAGAGACGCAAGCCAGGGGCCAGAGGGGAGCCGATTCGGCCGGCAAAGACGTCTGCAAAGAATGTATACTGGTCCGGTCCGCTCACGCGAAAATGGTAGAGGTCGACATCATTCCCAGGTTGCAACGGCCCGAGCGGGCCGACGGGATTGGAGGTATTTGCAGGGTTATAGAACGGGTCGTCGCCGATCGCTCCTTTGACCTGCACGGGCACCGACGAAGTGAGTTCGCCTAGGTCATGGGCCCCGGCCGGGGTGTCGTCGGCAGGTCCGGAGAGATTCGTGTTTCCTTCGATTCCCCCAACCTGGAACGTGAAGAAATAATCACGGCCGATTGGGTGCAGATCATCGCTCCCCAGCGGCGTCCCATCAAGACTGGTCAGGCCGGACTGCTCCGGATCGCCTGTGCCGGTAAGGACGACTCGGTAGTATCCCACAGTAAGGGGGGACGCGGGGACCAATTGGAGTTCGCAGGCGGAACTCGAAAAGTTCAGGGCGGCCAGTGGGACGATTTGCCCCCCTGCGTCGCTGAACGTCCCGTCGGAGCTAAATCTCAGTTGCACGGATCGGCCCGGTTCGATTGTGGCCGGATCGAGCGGCCGGCTCAACTCGATCCGAATCACGAGCGGGGAACTGGTCAGCAAAGCCCCGGGGGCGGGATTGCTGTTCAAGACCCAGGGCCCAGCCGAAGGCGCTAGCCCCGCATCAATGGCGCTGAGGCTCAAATTGAACTCGCCCGTAGAGCCGGGAAGCCCCGTGTGGGCCACGAGAGGGCTAAAGATCTCATTCCCCGCGCCACTGACGGCCAGATTGTAGGTGCCTGGGCCGATGACCCGATCGATCGCGGCGACCCCATCCCCACCGTCCGCAACGGCCAAATCCAGCCGGCGAAGCCCTTGCGGGTTCAAGAGGTCCACAAAATCGAAGTCGTTATTGAATAGGCTGAGGACGCCACGGAATGACGAGTCGGGTTGCGCACCTTCGAGCCTCAAGGTTACCCGGGCAGGGCGATCGAGTACGAAGCAATACCACTCGACGTCTCCTGCGCCGGCTTCCCCCGCCCCGAGAGAACCCTGTCTCGAGACCGCCGGTGCCGCCCAGACGTCCCCCAGGTCCAGTGCCTGATCGTAGGTCTGGTTCGGCGCGTCAAACGACGGTTCGCTTCCGCCCTGATCGCCGAACGAACTAGGCACTCGCCTGGTTTCGAGCGTCTCGAACCGTAACGGTGTCGCAGTGCCTCGTCTTCGCCCTGACACGGCCCGGGACCGGGCGTCACGCAGACCTCGCGGTATGGGCTGGCCGGTGTTCATCGGTAGAAGCATCTTCCTTCAATACGTTCAGGCAGGGGCACATGCGGCTGGCCCACCCTGGAGCGGCGTCGCTCGGGGTCTTCGGGCCGGCAACTACGGCGGCCCCAGCAGCCAAGGCTGAATCGGGCCATCCGCAGCAAATGTGCTGGCTTTGGGGCCGATGACCCGCTGCCGACTCTTCCTTCTAGGAAGGTTACATCACGTTTTCTCTTCGTGTACGTTTTTCTCCTGAACTTTCAGAATCGGGATACGTGTGTCTGCTCAACAGGCACGGGGATCGCGTGTAAAGCCGGCGGATATGGACTTCTTTGATTCGCTTTGGGCGGGCGTGGTTGCTTATGTGCGGAGCAGGAACATGGGGTGCAGGGACCAGGGATGTGCGTCATCCCTCGGGTCGCGGACGCCCCACCCGCTCTTGGGATCGGGTTTGATCGCATTGAATTGCGGGTGTGGCGCACGCCAAACAATGCGACTCACTGTTTCGTTAGGACTGGCCTACCGGCATCGCCGTCTACTTTCTCTGCCGTTCTTCGGCACCGCGTCCAGCACAGATGAAGAGACCCTGGTCAGCGAATTTCGGAGTCGTTGACAGCCCGGAATGAGGGGGGGGACTTGGACTTTGGACGAGACCAATGTAGCTTTGAGATCAAGACAGCTTCGCTCGGACAATGCTGCATGCTTACTTCGCCGAGGTGGGCCTGGTCCAGGGGGAGGTTGCCATTGCAACCGCCATCGTCTCTGGTCGGGCCGGCTGTCGTTCACGCGAAGCTCGTTAACGTTGAGGTGTTGCAGGAGTCCTGCCGGCTTTTGAACGAGGAACCCCCCCTATGCGTTTGCTGCCGCTTGCTCTGACGATCACATTCGCCACGATGGTTCCGGCTGCCGAACCGGAGAAGGTTATTGTCGACCTCTTTGGGGGTGTCGATGGACGTGGACTGGCTTTGGCGGAATGCCGGACGGCCGTCTATCGATTCCAACTGATTGCCCAGGTGGATGCGAAGGGTGAAGGTAAAGGCACGCTCGTCCTCGATCCCAGCCCGGCCTTGGTCGATGAGTTCGGTTACCCGCAGCCGACGGAAGCTCGGCCCCCGGTGAAACTGGATTGCTCCCTGAAGCTCATCAAGAAGAAGAAAATTCTGAGGGAAGAGGGGCGGCTCGGGGCACCCGCGATTGAAGTTGAGTGTCGCCTGTTTTCGATCACGGGCCCAAAGATTACGAGCCGGCTGACTCTGGCGACCGAGGCGGGGGAGGAGTGGTCGTTCGCTCGGCTCCTGGTTCCCGACCAGGATGGCAAAGGACGGTTTGTGGTGTATCTCCGAGGTCCCGCCCTGGCCGAGCCGTGCCACCCAGGGTGCTTCCCGGCGGGCACCTCGATTTTGATCCCAGGGGGGGCCAAGCCGATCGAGGATCTCCGTGCCGGCGACCTGGTCACCACGGTCGCCGAAGACGGCATCCGCAGGCAAGGTCAGGTGGTGTCGATGTCGGTGACTCGGAACCGGCTCATCGAGGTGCGGACCGAGGGAGGGACGCTGATCACGACCGCGACCCAACCGCTCGCGCTCGCCAGCGGTGGACTACGGGCGGCCGGCGAGCTGAAGGCAGGGGATCGCATTCACTCTTGGGACGGCCAGGCACGGCGGAAAGTTGGGGTGAAGTCGGTGGACGTCACGGGACGGGAGGAGCAAGTGTTCAACCTCGTTCTGGGCGAGCCGGTGTTGTTCGTCGCCGACGGGTTCCTGGCCCGCAGTAAGCCGCCGGTAGCGGCAGCCGCTCGTGCTCAGCCGTAGTGGGCTGGGAATCGTTGCGCTGCCGCAAGATGGGCATTGATTGGAGAACTTCGCGCCGTGGCTTCAGCAACGTCGCGAAGGTTTTGGATGCCGGCCTACGATAAATGCTTATTCGTCGACACCTCGGTTGCACGCTTCGACGGCTGTTGGCGGGGCAGGCTGCGCCGACAATTTGGGGCCGGGGGGGGTTCGCGATGGGGAGTCGACCCGAGGGAACTCGATGGGGGTCAGAGAGATTCGGCCGGACGAGTCGAAGCCTGAGTGGACACGAAGCTCGTGGCGAGGCAGGGGGATCTCGATGCCCTCGGTGGTGAATCGACGCTGGATCTGGGCGAACAGGCGGTGACGAACCCGGGCGCCGAGGCTTGGCTCGGGCACATGCACATGGAGCACGAAGTTTAGCGCTGAGTCACTGAAGTCTTCCATGAATGCGACGGGGACCGGGTTGCGGAGGACGTCGGCGTCTTCGCGGGCGATGTTCAAGAGCAGGTCGGCGACGCGGTCAGGATCAGTCCCGTGCGCAACCTTCATCCGGATCGAGACGCGGATGACCTTGTCCTTGAGGGTCCAGTTGACCAGGTCGCTGGTGATGAAGGCTCGGTTCGGGACGATGATGCTCAGATTCTCGCCATTCGTAATTGTCGTGGCACGGATGTTAATGAATTCGACCTTGCCGGTCATTCCCGAGACCGTGACGATATCACCGACGCGGATCGGCCGTTCCAGGAGCAGGATGATGCCGCAGACGAAGTTCGAGACGATCTCCTGCAAGCCAAAGCCAAGACCCACGCCCAGGGCTGCCAGCACCACGCCAATCTTCTCCAGGCCGAGGTGGATTGCCGAGAGGCCGGAGAGGAGGCCGATCCCCAGCACGATGTAGCGGCAGAGCGTCACCACTGCGAATCGGACGCCGGGATCGTCGCGCATCCGGGGAAAGACGACGAGCGCGAACAGCGTGCTCATATGCTTCCAGATCGCCAGGGTTAGGACGAGGATCAGGGCAAACTTGGCGAAGTCTCCCACTCGGACCGGCGGTGTCGCGGTGTCGATATTCCAGAGGGGCTGCGACCCGATGAAGCGGAAGAGGGCCCAGTCGACGTCCCAGATCCAGGCGGCCAGCATCAGGGCCAGGACCGGGATCAGATAGGCGGTAATCTGGCGGAGCCGGTAGGCCAGATCGTCGGGCATGGTTGAGTCGTTGGGCACCTCGATCCCGATCTGGGCGTTGCCTACCCGGATCCAGCGCCAGGCGTGGTGGTCGATCGCGGTGAGAATCATGCGGTAGACGCAGAAGCAGATGCCGAGCACGACCAACCCCTGGCCGGCCCCCAGTGCCAGTCTTCGCGCGGAGTGGCTGTAGCCGGCCGCGTCGAGGACGATGACCCCGCCGATCGCGGCGAGCACCGACCAGCAGACCGTGCGACGCCGCTTGTTCAGCCATCCGAGTCGCGTCGGGAATTGGAGGAGCCACTGCATCAGGGGCGATTGACCCCGAGCCAGCCGGAAGACGACGCCCCAAACGATCAACTCGAAGACGAGACCGAGGATCTGGCCGAGCGATCCGGACGAAATCGCCCGCCCCTCCGGAGTGAGCCAGCCTTCGGAGAGGAGCCAGGACGGCAAGAGCAGGGGGACTCCCGCCGCAACCAGCGCGAAGACGGTCGTGCAGAGCTGACGGGTCACATCCGCCGGCACTTTCAACGTTTCTTCGGCCCAGCCTCTTGGCCGGAGCATCCAACGCACCAGCCCGGCGATAAACGCAGGGGGCGCCAGCATCGCCAGGACATGCGCGATCGGCACGGCCACGGACCGTGGCCAGGCCGCCTGTCGCGCGGTGTACGCCATCAGGCAGATGTAGCTCGGGAGGATCGCCGAGTAGGCGATGCTGACCAGAAGGCCCCGCCAGACGACGATCCCGGCGCCGGTGCGGTGGGTCTCCCCCGACATCCGGAGGAGCCGTTTTCGGAGCCGGAGCAAGGGCAAGACGAGGATCAGGAGGCCAAGGAGCCCCGTGACGAACTCCACCGAGATTCGGCCCCAGAGCCGGCGGTCGCCCGCCTCTTGGGCTAGCCGGATCAGCGACTTGCCCACGAGGAACGTCTCGCGTTTCGCCTGCACGAGGGTGGCCAGTCCGATCGGTTCCTGGTCGCGGAGCCAGAAGATATGGGTGCGGATGAAGCCGTACTGGTCGTCGAGGGTGCGGAGTCGTCGGACGACCTGGGCATGGGTCTGCTCGGCCCGCCTGGCCAGTTTCTCGAGAACGGCCCGGTTCCGCGCGAGCAGGAGCTCATGTTGCCGATCATGTTCCGCGAAGATCACCTTGGCTTCCGGCCAGCGCGACCTGGGGATTTGCTCGAGCAGGGTCTCGTGCTCATATTCGTCGTTGCGACGGTCGTTGAACTGGTCGAGCTCGACGCTGGTCAACGCATTATCGTAGTGGGTCGACCACCAGGCGGCCTGCTTCAGGTCTCCACTCTCGATCCGCGCCCGTTGTGGGCCGATGCGGCGGAAGTCGTTATTAAGCCGTAAGGCGTCGAGCTGGCTAATCAGGTCGTCGTCGAGCAGACGCTTGATGTTCTCGAAGTCGGTGATCGCGCGATTGGCAAGGCTCGTTTGCTCTTCCAGCGAGGGGGTTGAACTCGCGGCGAGGGCCTTCTCATACTTCAGGGCCTGGGCTTCGAGCTCGAGCAGGGTCGCCTTCCCTCGGCTCTTGTACCGTTCGAGCGGATCGACCGACTTCGCGGCGAGCGCTTGTTCGCTGGCCGCTTCCCGCTTGAGTTGGTCCTCTTGGCGGTCGGTCAATAGCTTGAATCGCGCCTGCATCAGCTCGAGCGTTTTGGCGGCTTTCCGAGCGTGGGCGTCGCAGACTTGCTGGTCGAGGACTTCGAGGTCGGTCAGTTTCGACTGGAGTGTAATCTTGGCTTCCTGGGCCTGGAGCCGCTCGTTTTCGACCCGGGTCTCCCAGCCGATATTGACGAGGCGCTCGGTGGCGAGCAACCGCTCATCCTCGGTCTTGGAGTCGGCCAGCTCGGCCTCGCGCTCCGCCTGGCGCGGGGGCAGGGCTGCGACCCGCTGCTGGATTGCGTCACGCTCCGCTTGCAGGGCCGTCAGGGGATGAGCCGACTTCCTGGCCGCGTTCGATTGGAATTTATCGAGCCGGGACTGCCATTTTTTGAGGTCGCTCCTGACCCCGTCGATGGCCTCGTTCATCTCCGAGAGGATCGCGTTGGAGGCGACCTTGCCGGTTGACTTGCGAAAGACCGACGGGAGCAGGTCGTCGGGCTGTCCGGCTGACTGCTTGAGCTGGGTCGTGAGCCGCTCCAGGTCCGCCTTCCATTCGGCCGCCAGGCTCTCGGGGGTCTTCTTGGGGTTTTTCGCTTCGTCGAGCGCCTTGGCCGCCTCTTCGATGGCTGTCAGCAGGGCGATTCGGTCCTCAAGCACGACCTTGAGCGCCTTGGTCGAGGAGGGGGCCTCTTTCTCGGAAAGTTTGCCCAGCTTGTCGAGACGTTCCTTGGTCTCGGTGAGGACCTTGGCGGCTTCGACAAGCTCGGGATCGAGCTCGACGCGGGGGGGGAGAGGAGGGGTCGCCGTCGCGGGAGGGACGGGCATGGTCGGAGCCGGCTCGCCGCCTCGAGTCGGGCCTTGAATCCAGAGCACGCCGAAGGCCACCGCCAGGCATCCTGCCCAGGTCGCACGCATCCTTGTGGCTCGCTTTCGAATTCACGTTCGGGACGGGGCGACTCTCGAGGATCAGGAGCTTCAACGAGGGGTCGCGTTTCCCAGATGATGTCGCATCGAACAGGTTGAGCCCATGACAGATCCAGACGTTCCTTTTCAATGGATCGATCAAGGGGCTGGTTAGGCTAGCCCAATGACCGAAAAGCGACAAGGCGAAAACCGGGGTGGACGCGAGTCGGACTTGACCGAACGAGCCTTGTCTCTATCATTCAATCACTCGCAATAATTATGTCGTACCCGAACCTTGGGTGCGCCTCCGTCCCCAACACTCCTTGCCTGCACGTAAGTTGGTTCGAGGCAGGGAGTCCGCGTCTGCAATGGACGCGATATCGACGGTCACGCCCCCTCAATTTATTAAGGATTTCGAATAACTTATGGGCTTCCACCCCCGCTTGGCCCTGGCGACACCCGCGTCTGGGCCGGAGCCTTCGCCGGCAAGCCTGGCGTGGCTTGCCGGCCTGACCGAACGGCACTGGCGAGTCCAACATTTCCGATCGCGGGCCTGCCCGTTCGGGACCGAGGCCGTCGGACAGGTCACAGGGCTTCCCGGACGGCACCTCGACGCCTGGTTGATGCCCGATGATGTCTGTCGCAGGCTTTTCTTGCGGGGGGCGCGGCAGGCCGACCTTTGTCTAGTCGAAGGAACGCTGGAGGAGCCGACAGCGCCGCTCGAGAGTGCGCAGCACGACCGGCCGGGAGGACTCGCACCGATTGCCGAGGCCCTCGATCTGCCGGTCGTGGCCCTGGTCTCCTGCCTGCCGTTGCACCAGTTTCATCTGCCCCACCTACCGGCGGGCGTGGATGCCGTGCTGCTCGACGGTCTGGAGAATCCCGAGGATTACGAAGCGTACCGCAACCTGGTCACCCTAATGGCGCGGAAGCCGGTCCTCGGCGCGGTCGAAGCGCTGCCCGAAGTTCGGGCGGCGATCCGGCAATCGCCTCGGGACCAGCCGCTGGACGACGACCTCTTTCGCAAACTGGGGGCTAGCTTCCTGCGGTTCGCCGACCTTGGGGCGATCCGAGCCTTGGCGCAGAGCCGCCCCTTCCCTTCGGTCTCGGCCGAACCCGAGCCTTTGCCCTACCGCCGATTCCGGGTCGCTTACGCGCAGGACGAGGCGTTTGGCTCCTATTTCCCCGACACGCTCGAAGCACTCGAGGCGCTGGGCGCGGAGCTGGTCGAGTTTTCGCCGCTCCGGGATGAGTCGTTGCCCGAGGGGGTCGACCTGGTCATGATCGGCTGTGGGTTCCCCGACCGGTATGCCGATGCCCTGACTGAGAACCTCAGTCTGATCGCCGCGCTTCGGGCGCACGTCTGCCGGGGCCACCGGATCTATTCCGAAGGAGGAGGGACGGCCTATCTCGGGCGCACCCTGATCCTTGGCGATCGTCGGGTGCCGGGCGCGGGAATCCTGCCGTTCGACGCGGAGGTCCGGGCCATCCCCCGGTTGCCGACACCGGTCACCCGGACCTTGACCCGCGACGGTTGGCTCGGACCCAAGGGAACGATCGTGCGGGGCTACAAGTCGGGCCGTTGGCGTTTGCACCCCGGGGCCGACCCGTTGGATTGTCCCAGTTGCTTCGGCACGCTCACGACGCAGGGGGACATTTCCTATCATCATCACGCCATCGGCAGCTTAGTCCACCTGCACCTGGGGGCCCTCCCCGAAGTCGTCGCGGCCTTTGCCGGCCCGCACCGGGCGTCGCTCACCCTGCCGTTCGCCCGCCCCTGATCAGCATCGAAAAAAAGAAAAATAGAGGGGGGAGCCTGAGAAGACGGCTCCCCGTCGAGCGGCTCAGCGAATCTTCTCGATTCGCTGCCGCTCCGCTTCGATCACGGGCTCGGCCGGTGTGTTTTTCAAGCGACGGCCCACGGCGATCAGCAGGGTTCGCCACTCGGCGCGGTGAGACGGAGTGTCGGCCAGCACGCTCATCCGGCCGGTGATCTGCTCGAGGATGTCGGGCGGTCGCTCCGGGCGAATGAGGTCGCTCCAGATCCGTTCGGCCCTGGCGAACTCCCTGCGCTTCAGGTAGTGCTCCAACATCAGGAACTGGCAGGTCTCCAGAAGCCGTTGGACGGCCGGGGAGCGCTCGGCGGCCGGGATCGTCGTGAACCGGGTGCTCAGCTCACCTGGCTGGTTCTTCTGGAGCATCGCGTCGGCCAAGAGCGCATCGAAGTAGGGGTGCAAGCCGGGGCTGAGTTGGGGCCGCTGGATCGTCGTGAGGACTTCGTCGACGTTGTCGGGCGGCGTTCCCGAGGATTCACGCTGAAGCTGGGCGACCGCGGTTTTCACGGCCCATGTCAGTCGAGTGTCGTCCGAGGCGTCTGCGGCAGGCTGGGGAGATCCGGCATAGCGAGGCCAGAGGGCTCCGGCCGGCCAGTCCTTCGGGGCGAGCCGGGAAGGCTGTGCCCCTGACTTCACCTGGAAGAGCGGATCACCGAGGTAGACCAGCTTCCACGGTTCGCCACGCGCCTCGTAGGGCGACTGGCGCATGGCCGCGACCAGGGGCATCCCTGCTTCGATCAGGGGTGCGACGAGCTCGGGGGTTCGGAACGCGGCGAGGCCGGGCTCGTGCATCGAGCCGAAGAAGACGAAGGCTCCGTTGGCGAGCCAGCGCCCCGCGACCGTGTTCGGGTCGGACGGGTCGGCGGCCGAGAAGCTGTGGATCATCAGAACGGCCGCCGGTTCGGTTTGCGGTACGTCCCCCACCAGGCCGTAACCGCCTACGAGGCCGAACCGGTTTGGCTCGCCTTGACTGTTGATCATTACGAGTCCGGAGCGATTGACCGGGTCGAAGGTCTGGTGCCAGCCTGTGAGGTTGGCACGATCGCCCGAGCGATGGGTGACCGGCAACAGCCGAGCGAGGCTCCGCGAGGCGCTGCGCATCGCGTAGATGGACCAGTTCCTTTCCTTCTCATCGTACGTGTTCATGAGAAGGGCCGACTTCGGCTGGAGGAACAGGCTGCACATCGCCCGGTAGACGCTGGCGGAGGCCGTTCCGATAAGCCGGCCGCCAAACGCCCAGCGCACCCGGCCACCCGCCGTTCGGCCGATCAAGTCATCGAAGGCCTTGGGGCCTTCCTGAACGGATTGGGGGGCGTAGCGGTAGGGCCAGTCACCTGCCAGGGTCACGAAGTCGCAGTTGTCGCCCAGCCGGTTGTAGCTTGGGATGCAATCGGCGACTTTCGACTCCAGCGACGCGGCAAGCGCGTGGGCCTCGTCGTTCGTGAGGACGTCTCCAAAGCCTTTTTCGACGTCCCAGCGGAGGAGCGGCTGAAATCGTCCCGCAGCCAGGGCCACCGCGCCCGCCAGCGATGGGCTATCCGGTTCCGAGAGGACGACGCCCGGCGGAGTGGCTCCGAGTTTCTTGGGAACCAGGTCCCCGGCGAAGGCCGTTGCTCCTTTCTCGCCCGGCTTGCTCCATGTCTGCCCGATAGCCTTGAGAACACGGGGCCAGACTTGGTCGGCGGGGATGGTTTCGGCCTTGCGAGGAAACCGGACGATGCGGGCGGGCTGGAATGCGCGGAGGAATTTGAAGGAGAGTTCGATGTCGTCGATCAAGATCGGGAAGTAGTGGTCCTGATCCCAGGTCGCGATGGCTTCGAGGAAGGTCGCGAAGTCGGGGACCAGGCAAACCTGGTCGACCACGAGCCGCTTGGGGCCGGCCTGCTTCTTCCAGGAGGCCGAGGCGGTCCGGAGTTCATCGATGCCATTCGGTGGGTGTACGAGCAACGAATTTGGGGCCTGCCCCAGGGTCGCAACCGGAATCAGGACGAAGAGGGCGAGGCACGGAAGGATCGGTGAAAGCCAGGTCGGCCGGGTCATCAAGGCTCCTTCCCCCGGTCAATGGTGTGGAGGCTGGCAGGAAGAACGGTTATACTAGATGAGGTGGGCGTGGCACCAGTTCATCGTTTTCGATCGAACCTGAATGTGTTTACGCGGGTTCCGCGCCGATAAGGAATTTGGACTGATGAAAAAAGGTGGCATCCTCAACCCGGCGATCTGTTCGTTGCTCGCCGAGCTGGGACACATGGACGAATTACTCATCGTGGATGCCGGTTATCCCCTTCCTCCCGATGGTCACGTGATCGACCTGACCCTGACGCCGGGCATTCCGCGGTTCCTCGACGTGCTTCGCGCCGTGGCGGAAGAGCTTGTGATTGAATCGATTACCGTTGCCAGCGAGATCACCGAATTCAGCCCGAAGCTGTATCAGGAGATCCTCAAGATCGTCGGCGATGTGGATGTCGACGAGATTCCGCATCATGAGTTCAAGGAACAATCGCTGGGGGTCAAGGGGATCATTCGGACGGCGGAGTTCACGCCTTACGCGAACGTCCGCCTCCTTTCCGGCTCCGCCTTCTGATTCAAGTCTCCGAAGTCAGACGGAACCGGCCGGCATTTCGGGGACCGCGACCCCCAGTTGTTCGGCCAGTTCCGCCAGTTTGGCCCAATGGGCATCCTCAAGCGGGACACCCTCGGCCGACCGTTGCTTGAGGGTCTGGCGCTCGGGGTCGCCCGGCAAAAGGATCGCCTCGACACCGGGGGCGCGGGGTGTATTCCGCACGTAGTCGGCCACCTGGGTTGACTCGCGGACCAAGGCGTCATGGCCCGAGAACCGCTTGGGGTCGAGGACGAGGAAGACCACGTTGTTCCCCTTGGCCGCGGCGGCGTCGGGGTGGCTCGACCGGCCTCCCGAGAGCCCGCCCGACAGCATGTCGAGCACGAGGCTCAGGCCGAATCCTTTGTACGCCTGCGTTCCTCCCATCGGCAGGATCGAGCCGAGCGGCTTCTCATAGAGCACCGACGGATCGGTGGTAGGCCGGCCCTGCGGGTCGAGGAGCCAGCCTTCGGGGACCGGCTTCTGGTTGATGTGGTAGACGCGGACCTTCCCTTCCGCGACGACGCTGGTGCCGAAATCTAGGACGACTGGCTCATTCTCGGTCGGCACGACGGCACAGAGGGGGTTGGTCCCTAACCGCGGCTCGAGCCCTCCGGGCGGGGCGACGCGCTGGCCGGCGCCACAGTTGTTGACCGTCGCGATGAGGACGAGTCCTTCGTCGGCCGCCCGCTCGGCATACTCGCCCAGGCGTCCGACGTGGCCGCAGTCGCGCGCGGTGCCCGCCGCCAGCCCGAGCACCTTGGCGCGGGGCAGGATCAGGTCCAGGAGCCGATGCGCCTGGACCTGGCCGAGGCCCCATTGACCGTCGCACACGACGACCGCTGGGGTTTCGCTCACCACCTTGAGCGGGACACCGATCCGGTACGCTTCATTCTTGAGGAAGTCAACGTACTGGGGGACTCGCATCACGCCGTGCGAGTCGTGCCCACGCAGGTTGGCCCCCACCAAGCTTCGGGCGACGGTCGCCGCTTCGTTGTCGGGAACCCCCACCGCTGCAAAGAGACGGGTCACGAATGCGGTGAGAGTGTCCGCGGCGAAACTAGGCATCTCGGAAGCTCCGGGGGGTGCGTGAACATCGATTCCGAATCTTACGCGACCGACGGACATTTGCAATCCTGCGCCGTTCGCGATCGAATGGTCGCATTGTCCGGGCATTGAGCCCGTTTCCCTTCCTCACAAAGATCAAAGGCACGAGGTTCTCCCCAACATGGCGTACCGGGTCAGCACTGAGGCACGCGGCGGTGGAAAGGTCTACACCCTGCACGATGACGCAACGGGTTCGTCGGCGTCGATCTTGCCCTCTTACGGCTTCAACCTGTTCGACCTGAGATTGCCGGTGGCCGGCGAGGTCCGCCCCGTGATCGTGTCGGAGCCGGACTGGGCCGATCAACCGCGGAACCCGGCCCGTAATGGGGTCCCGATCCTCTTTCCGTATCCCAACCGGGTTCGGGACGCAACCTATCAGTTTCACGGCAAGACCTACCGGCTGCCGGTCGGCCTGGCCCCCAACGCCATCCACGGCTTCGCGCTCGACGCCCCCTGGAACGTGATCGAAGAGAAGGCGGACGAGTCGGGAGCCTCCTTGACCGGTCGCTACCAGATCTCGTGGGCGACCCCCAAGATGATCGAGAACTGGCCGACCGACGCCATTCTCGAGGTCCGCTACCAACTCGCCGGCCGGACCCTTACGATGACGATCACGGTCAATAACCCGACGGCCAAGGCACTTCCGTATGGGTTTGGCATCCACCCTTATTTTCGGCTTCCGCTGGCCCCTGGCGGCGCCCCGGAGAAGACGCAAGTCATTCTTCCCGCCGCGAAGGAATGGGTCCTCGACCAGTTCCTGCCCACGGGTGAACGGCGCGAAGTGGAGGCCCGGGTCGACTTCCGCAAGGGGCAACCGCGGAAGGGCTTGAAGCTCGATGACGTGCTGACCGGCCTCGCGTTTGAGAACGACCGTTGCGTCTGCCGGCTCGTCGACCAAAACCTGCCCGCGGAGTTCCGGTTGAGCTTCGATCGCAACTTCCGCGAGTTGGTCGTCTACACGCCGCCCCGCGAAGACGATGTGATCTCGTTGGAACCCTATACCCAGACGACCGACGCGATCAACCTGGCCACCAAGGGGGTGGATGGTGGGCTGAGAGTCCTCGAGCATGGGGGACAGGACAAAATGACGATTGTCATGGAAACGGTGGGGTAGATGACGCGCTTTGAGGAGTGCTCACGCGGCTCCTTTGGGGCTCTTTTCCGGATTTGGTGATGCGTCCCTGCGCCGGTCTCGCCTATGATGGAGTCGTCAAACGGATTCTTAGGAGAGGCCGTCGATCAGGGGGCGATGCCTGGGTTGCCCTCATTTCTGTCTTGTCTTGAGTGGCGACGCGACGGTCGGGCTCTTTGCCTTTGAAGGTCGACTCGCTGTCGTTGGGAGCGATCATGGAGCCGCGCGAGCCGGCGATTTCAGACGATCTTCAAGGCTTGCGGATCGATATCCTCCGACAAGCTTTGGAGATTTACCTCACTCAGGCTTATCCGGCGGGCTCACCTCCCGAGGTGGTCCGTCGTCGCCTGGCGTGGCCGTCGGATGTGGAACCGATGACCCTCCTGACGCGACCGCCCTTCGAACGCGTGGGCAATGCGGGCGGCGGGGCCTCGCCCATTTATGCGCTGCGGCTGGGCAACCTCCGCTACCCGCATATGAAGCTGCAAATCCAGCCCTGGCCCAACGAGGCCGGTTTCATGCTCTCGGTCAATACCCACGACCAGGTGCTGGCCATCGACCCGGCTTCGAGCGACGCTCAGGCCTTTCGCGACCTCCAGGCCGAGAACCAGCGGCTCAAGGAGGCAATCGAGGCAGCCTGGGATAAGGCGGGACTCCCCACGTTCCTGAGCTACCTCAGACGCTATATCGAGGATCGGGCGGGGGCGGGCTCTCATACCCCCCCGTGTACCGAGCACTCGGAGCCGGAGCCTGGTCCCGCGTCGGATTCGCGGTGAGCTTGATTTGGATCAGAGGGGAGCGGGGGTGACGAGTTCGGCCGTGACTCCGCGCGGGATGATGAATGCGAAGGTCGAGCCCGCACCGAGCGAGCTTGCGACTTCGATGGTCCCGCCGTGGAGCTCGACAAAGGTTTTGACCAGGCAGAGGCCGAGCCCCATCCCTCGTTTGCAGAACTGGTAGTCTCCGGAGGAGTGGTGCATCGTATCGAACCCGGTGAAGAAGGGCTCGAACAGATGCGGCCAATCGGTCTCCCCGATTCCGACGCCGGGGTCGGCAACCTCGAATCGGACCTGATCAGGGCCGTGGGGACCGGCTGCGATGCGGAGAGTTCCCCCGTCCGGGGTAAACTTGATCGCATTGATTAACAGGTTCGTCAAGATATCGGCGAACTTCGCCGCGTCGACCTGCGCGATGCCGAGCTCCGGGTGGAGGTTGAGCGCTATGGTCTGGCCACGCGCGTCGAGGTAGGGCTTCAAACCCGCGACGACCTCGCGGACCAACGGCTCGAGCACGGTCGGCTCGAGCGAGAGGGTGTGGCCGAACTGACCGCTTCGGATCAGCTTGAGCATGCGCTCGACTGTGCCCGCCAGGCGTTTACCCGCCCCTTGGATCCGCTCGACCCAGCTTTTTTCGGCAGGAGTCGCGTCCTTGGCCTGGGACATCTTCCAGAGCTCGGTCATTCCGAGCACGACCGCCACCGGGGTGTTCAGCTCGTGGCTCGCGACTTCGATGAACGCGGCCTTGAGGCGGTTGGCCTCGACGAGCTGCCGGTTGGACTCTTGCAACTGCTCGACCAATCGTGCCTTCTCGACGATGAGATTGTGCTGGTCGACAGCCTGACGAATGACCGACTCGAGCTCCAGCGGGTCCCACGGTTTGGCGATATAGCGAAAGATGTTTCCTTCGTTGATCGCGTCGACGACGGCTCTGATGTCGGCATAGGCGGTGAACAGGAGCCGGGTCGCGTCAGGGCGGAGCTGCCTGGCGTGATGGAGCAGCTCCACGCCCGACATTTCGGGCATGCGCTGATCGGACATCACGACATGGATCTCTTCGGCCGACTCGAGGACCTTGAGGGCGTCGGCCCCTCGGCGGCAGGTCATGACTTGATAGTCGAGCCGCAGGAGGTCGTGGACCGATCGGAGCACTTCGGGCTCATCGTCGACGACCAGGAGGGTGGGCCGCGTCTGGTTCATCGGAGGACCGTCTTGAAACTTCGCTCGGAGCTTCGCATCAGGCGGGATCCTGCGGGTTGAACTGCTTGATCAGGGTCACCTCGTTGCCCGCATCATTATAACGCAACTCATCGACCATTCCCTTGCAGATCATGAGTCCGAACCCCCCCGCGCGGAGGCCGAGCTTATCGCGGACGTCGAGGTGCGAGAACGGATCGTCCGGGATTGCGGCATGGGGCAGATTATTCAGGTCGAAGCCGTTCCCCTGGTCGCGAACCTCGATCTCGATGCGTTCGTCGAAGATCCGGTAGATGATGTTGACCAACTGGTCCGACTGATGGCGGTTGCCCCATTCGATGGCGTTCTGAGCGATCTCCATGACGGCCTGGCGCAACTGCATGACCTGGTCGTGACCCAAGGGGGTCGACTTGCAGAGGCTCATCAAGAAGTCGTTCAGATCTTGGAGCAGGGTGATCTCGCTGTTCAGCTCGACGTGAATTTCCCCGTGCATTTTCTCGAGCTCGAGCTCGGCCCGCCAGGCGCGTGCGGCCTTGATTGCGTTGAAGAGCTCCTGCATCCCGTAGGGCTTGGTGAGGTAGGCGTTGGCCCCAACGCGGAAGCCCCTGAGCCGGTTCTCAGCCCCCCCCAAGGCCGTGAGCATCACGACGGGCGTCAGCATTGTCTGGCGGTCGCTCCGAAGACGCCGACAGACGTCGAACCCGTTGATGTCGGGAAGCATCAGGTCGAGCAAGACCACGTCCGGGTCGAGCCGTCGGGCCATCTCGAGCCCCGACTCGCCAGTCTCGGCGACAATCGGCACGTAGTCATGCAGGCGGAGCAGACGCGCCACCATCTCCGCCTGATCAGGGTGATCTTCAACGATCAGGGCCGTGCCCATTGGATCCGTTCCCTCGCCAACCCGAGTCGAAACGGACGGTCGATTCTCGATCCGCCCTGTCCCTAGACGTGCAACTCCACGACATCGGCCTCGTGGAGCTCATGGTCGCGTTTGACCGTCTGCCCTTCGAAGACCCCCGTGCCCCACACTTTCGCGAATTTCAAGGATTGTTCGAAGTCGCGATGAATCTCCCTCGCCAAGTCAAGGACCGTGCCGCCGATAGGAATGGTGAACGGTTTGGTTCGGTCGGCCGGCTTGCCGGGCAATTTGGTGTAAATCCGCATCACGCCCAATAAATCGTACGAAGCAAGCCTGAGATCGTCCAGGCCCTCCCCCCTTTCGAGCGAGATCGGTAAAATTGGAAACTTGGGCGCAAACCATTCTTTGAGCACGTCGAGTCGGTCCTGGGCCCCCTCCGCGTCGGTTTTGTTGGCGACCAACAGCGTCTTGACGTGCTGGATCGTCTCGTCCTCGACGTCGAACGGGAGTGTCCCGACCAACTCGGTATGCACGTCGGCGAGCCGGGCCAGGGCAATCTCGGTGCCGTCGGCGACGTCGTCGCTGCCCAGGTCGGCGACCAGGATCGCGGCATCGGCCGAGCGAATGAGACTGGGCACCCAGGGTTCGAGGAAGTCGGCCGAGATCGGCGGCAGGTCGACGAGCTGGATCCGGACATCCTCGTAAAACATGATGCCGGGGTAAGGCGCACGCGTGGTAAACGGGTAAGGAGCGACCTCGGGCTTGGCATTGGTCAGGGCCGCCAGGATCGCGCTTTTACCTACGTTGGGGGCACCCACCAGGACGATCTGGCCCGCCCCCTCGCGAGGCACGCGATGGCTCACTCCCCCCTTCTTCCCACCCGATTTCGCCCCTTCGATCTCGTCCTTTGCTCGGCTGATTTTCTGCTTCAGATCCGATTGAAGTTTCTCCGTCCCCTTATGCTTGGGCAAGAGGCGAAACATCTCGCGGAGCTTTTCGAGCCGATCCGCCGGGCTCAACGCCTTGCGCAGCTCTTCCTCGGCCTTGCTGTACTGGGGAGGAAGGTTGGCGGGCATTTGCGGCGTGTGCTCCTAGGTCAGTCCAGCCACCGGCCTGCGCAACCTAGCGAGATTAGCGACGCAAATCAAGTCCGCAATGACTCCGGTGACCGTCGGCAACGTCCTCGGATCGGCAGAGCGAGGGGGTGACGACCCCCAAATGACGTTGCATCGGCCCTGCCGAAGGCCTGGTGGCCGCCTTCGCCAGAGGGCATTATCTGCGCCTTGGGGCTCGATCCTGAGTCCCGCCAGGGTAGGGGAAGATCAATTTGTTTATCCAGATGCCCAAACGTCTTCGAGATACCGATTGTTCGATTGTAGCTCGTAGAGCCACGAGTCCGCAACGCGACCGTCATGTCCCGTCTTTGCTGCACTGATGTTGTGGAAGGCGGCCCGGACATCAGGGGCCAGTCGCGCGGCATCGCCGCAGACGTAGACCACCGCTCCATGGTCGAGCAGGTCCCAGACGCTCTCGGCGTTTTGGAGAATGCTATGCTGAACATAGCATTTTGGCTGTCCCGAGACCCGGGAGAAGGCCGGGATGAGGTGCGTCAGGCCCTTCGCCTCAAAGTCGCGGAGTTCCTTCTCGTAGAGGAAATCGTGGCTCGGGTTGCGGCAGCCGAAGAAGAGGAGCGACGGACCGACGTCATGGCCGCGATCCTTGAGGGCTTTGCGTTCCTGGAGGAAGCCGCGGAACGGAGCCAGGCCGGTGCCGGCACCAACCATGATCATTGGCGTGCGCGGGTCGGCCGGTGGTTGAAAGGGGGTGCCGGGGCCGCGAACGAAGCCGAGGATCTCGCTCCCCTCCGTCAGTTCGGCGAGGTAGTTCGAGGCCACCCCTTCGTACAGGCCGAGGCCGGAGCGGGATGCGTCCCGGACCACCGCGACCGTGATGCTCGCGATCCGTTCGTTGATGAGCGGTGAGGACGAGATCGAATAGTACCGTGGCCGAAGCGGCGGCAGCATGCCGAGGAATTCCTCGAACGCAAGCACACACGACGGGTTGAGTTCGAGCAGGTCGAGCACCGAGCGGCGCGGGAGGAAGACCTCCTCGCGGTAGCGGGCGAGGCTCGCCTCGTCGTCGCCGACGAGGGGAGTCAGCCTTGCCTTGTCGGGGGGGCAGAGGGCCTTGTCGGCGAGGACTCGTATCTGGTCGCGAGTCGCCGGGTCCTGGAGCTCGACGTAGCCTCCGACCAGTTCCGCGAGGCGGATCGGCCGATCGAGTGGCAGATTCGATTTGCCCGCGTCGTCGCGGCGGATGATGACCTGGGAATCGCCATCGAGCCGGAACCGTTCGAGGACGCGGCGGATCGCTCCCCCTCGATTGCGCGGTAGAACGCCGAGATGATTCCCGGTGTGGTAACGGACTCCGTCGGGCAAGGCCAACTCGATGTGTCGGGTCGAGCGCTCGGGAGCCTTTGCGTCACCTGCCTGTTGGAGTTCCCGGCTGGCGACCACGGTCATGCGATGGGCGGAATAGGCTGCGACGAACGGGAGGTCGACTTGCGTGTCGACCGTCTCGATCCGATACGCAGCCCTCGGCTTGGCTTCGGCCTTGATCTGGAGCCCCAAGGCCGAAGCGATCCGGGTCCAGAGGAGGCCGTACCAGGTCTGGAACTGGCCATCGAGGTCGTCCGCGGCATCCCCTTCACCGCGCTCATGGAGCCGGGTCGCCCCGCCCGCGGCGAGCTTCTGGTCGATGAGCTTCGGGATCGCCTGATAGGTGGCCGACCAGTTGTGGTCTCCACATCCGAAGATGGCGTATCGCACGCCTTGGAACCCGGCGGGACCGGTGTTTCCCTTTTGAAGCCAGTCGCAGAAGCGGGCCGCGTTGTCGGGTGGGGCTCCGTTGTAGGAGGAGGTGACGATAATCAGTGCGCCCTCGCGGGGCAGGTCGCTCGTGGCGTCATCGAGCGCTGCGGTCGCGACGGAGAAGCCGAGGGACCGGCCGTCCTCGGCGATCCGCTGGGCGAATCCTTCTGCGGTGCCAAGGTTCGAGCCATAGAGGATCAAGAGCGGGGTGCCTTGGCCGGCCGGAGGAGGAGCCGCGGCCTCCGCCGTTTCCTGGGCCACGCTCAGGGCCATCGGTACGGCGGAAACGGTGGTCCGGACTCGCGCCCCGCGCGGCCGGACCTTCATGGTGAAGCCGTCAGGCTTCAGGGTGAGCGTCTCCTTCACGCGAAGCCGGTAGTTGGCGTGATCGATGGGCTCGAACCGCCTGAGGATCATTCCGAGGACGAGCGTCGCCTCCTGCATCGCGAACTGCTGGCCGATGCAGGCCCGCTGACCGTTGCCGAACGGTTTGTACGCATTCGAGGGGAGTTGCCGCTCCTGTTCCGGAGCGAACCGAGACGGCCGGAACTCCTCGGCGTCCGCTCCCCAGACGCTCGGGTCGCGGTGGAGCATTGGGAGCAGGACGACCAGGTTTTCCCCCTTGCTCAAGGCGAAGCGGCCGCCGAGGGTCGTCTCCTCGCGCGGGTAGAGCGCGAAGGCGGGGGCGGTCGGCCAGAGCCGGAGCGACTCCTTGAGAATCTGCTGGACGTAGGCAAGCTGGTGGACCTGGCTCAGCGTCGGGGTCGACTCCGGGTCGGTGCCGAGGACGCGGTCCACTTCCTCATACGCCTTGGTGAGGGTCTCGGGATGGTTCAGGAGGAAGTAGAGGGCGAAGGAAAGGAGGCCGCTTGTCGTCTCGTGGCCGGCGATCAGGAAGGTGAGGATCTGGTAGCGGATGTTGACGTCGTCGAGCCCCTCCCCGGTCTTCTTATCCAGGCCGGTAAGCATGTAGTTGAGCAGGTCCTTCTTGGTGGCCATCGCTTGTGGGTCGGCCCGGCGCTCCTGGATCAGTCGGTCCACGACCGCATTCATGTAGGCGATGTCCTGCTCATGGCGGCGGTGGGTGCGGAACAGGAGGGCCTCTTGAAGGGGGAGCCGGTTGGCTTGGAGGAGCGACTCGCCGAGCGAGCGGACCATCGCCTGGACGAACGGGTGGGGATCTTCGCGGTAGAACGAGTTGAAGCGGTAGTCGAATCCGCAGAGACCGATGGTGTCGAGCGTCAGGCGGGTCATGTCGTCGGCGACGTCGATGACCTCATCGGGGTTGAGCCTCGACCACTTGGCGACGAGCTGGTCGGCGATGTCGATCATTTGCGGCAGGTAGCCCTGCATCGCCTTGGCGCCGAAGTTCGGCATCAGGATGCCGTGCGCCTTGGACCAATTCGGCTCGAAGGTCCAGGCGGTGAACAGGCCGTCGCCGGAGAAGCTCCGGACTTTGCCCAAGGCCGTGCTGATCAACTTATCAAAGCGTTGCTCATCACAGGCCTCGTTGACCAGCTCCTGGCTCGAGAGGATCACGAGCTTCCGCCCCGGCAGGTCCAGCCGGTAGATCGGACCGTGCTCCTTCGCGAGGCGGATGAAGCTCTGGAGCGGTGCCCGCCGGTCGAGCGCATTCAGGTTGCCCAGGACGGGCCAGGCTGTCGGCTGGGGAATTGGCTCGAGCCCTGCTGCTTTCTCAACGTCCATTCAAGCTTTCCCCGGCTTTGAGAAGCGACCGAAGAGTCTCGGTCGAGTGCCCATGTCTTCTTGGCTTGTCCTTGGAGCCGTGCTCGACCTCGCGGCGGAACGAGCGCGGGGATAACGCCACCAAGGAATCAGGCCTGGCTGGCCGATCGCATCCGACCGCGACCTTCGACGCAGCGCGCCGACCTGTCCTTGGATGACGATGAGGAGCAGATCTTCAGACGAAACATTCCGCCAGGCTCGGAGGCACTCCGGGCGGACGCGGAGGACCGTCCCCGGGTTCACCTCAACCACCTCCCGATCCACCAGGAACTGACCCCGGCCCGCCGCGACGATGTAGACAACCTCGTTTCTCCGGTGCCGCATCTCATACGGCGTCTCTTCCCAGGGGAGTACCTTGACGAACGAGACGTCAACCCCGGTCGGGTGGAGTCGGTCGCGGAGCGTTGGCTTGCCCGGAATCGGGAACGGCGGGGTGAGCCCGAACGAAGTCGTCTGGCACAACCCGTCCAGCCCTTCGGCGTGGACCACGGAGAACGTCGGAACCTCGGCAGTTGCAGGCTCAGCGCCGACTTCGGCCAAGGCCCGGTTCGACGTCTGCCGGAGGCGCTGAAGATGCGCTTCACCGAACCCCATCATAGGCCGTCCCCCCTCCCAAAGAAATGTTTTATCCACCGAGACGATCCCCTCTTTGGGGATATTAATGACCTGGGGTCATTAATGGTGGAAATCTAGCCTGGATTTCTCACCCTATTCTTTCGGGGTCCGATCGCTCGACGATTTCGACGGCTCGCCCCCGCCACCCGCGGCCTGCGTGGTCTCCCGCTTGCTCATCACGTCGGCGTGGACCTGATCGGACCTCTTCACGCCAACGCGAACCTGGTTCCTCAGGCCCCCGCGCCCAGGCGGGGGCGCACCCCGATCCTCACCCCTCCTCAGGGAGGGGCTTTCCCGCCTCATTTGACTGGGTCTCCTCGTTTCAGCACCTCGGGATCAAGGGCCCCGACCGCGCCAAGTTGGTGTGCACACGCCGAAACACTTCCGCATACGGACAACCGCTCGAGAACTTCACCCACACCTTGCGAACCGTCACCCGCACCAACGCCCCGATCTTCAAGAGCTTCAGACGGATCGTTTGGCACTGCGCCTCGGCCATCGCCGTTCCCGCCAGCCCCAGCCGCCGCAACGCCTCCAGCAACACGTAGGCGATCGAGGAGAAGAACAGCCGGATCTGGTTGGCACGCATCGTGTGGGCACTGGTCCGATCGGCGAACAGATGGAGTTGCTGCTCCTTGATCCGGTTCTCCATCTCACCGCGACCGCAGTAGTCTTGCTCGTACAGCGGCGGCGCCGCTCGTTCCTCGACCGTGAGCGACGTGACCACGAACCGCGGGTTGGCCCCCTTGCCCAGATGCTCGGCCTTGGCCACCACCCGACGTTCTCGGCTCCAGGTCTTCTGCGTTTGATAACGCAACTCGGCGAAGACCCGGGACGGCTGTTTCGTCGCCTCGAATTGCTGGCGTGCTTGGGCCAATTCCGTCGCGATCGCCGCCGTCAGCCGGGTGTTCTTGGCCAGGCCGATCAGGTAATCCACGCCGTTGTCCTCACACCAGCGAAGGATCTCCTCGCGGCAGAACCCGCTGTCGGCGCGGATCAGGATCTTCACCTGAGGCCACGCCTGGCGGATCTGCGAGACGATCCGCTTGAGGGACTTCACCGAGCCGGCGCTGGCATCAATGTCGGAGGGACGCAGCCGGGCACAGAGCAGGTGGTCGCCGCAGAAGATGTAGAGCGGGAGATAGCAGTATCCCTTGTAGTAGCCGTGGAAAAAGCGGCCAAGTTGGCGGCCATGGACCGTGTCGTCGGTGGCGTCGAGGTCCAAAACGATCCGCTCGGGGGGTCGGCTGTGGGCCTGAAGAAAGAGGGTAACGAAGAGCCGTTCGACCTCATGGGTCTGACAGGTGATCTTCTTGTAACGGCTCTGTCCGTCGGCCCCGACAGGGGTCAGTTCCAAGCGGTTGAGGGTACTCTTGCCAGCCAGCGGCTTGCCGCGATCGCGGAGCCGTGGCCGGTCCTGGCCGGTGGGATCGGTCTTGCCGACGACGGTGGCCAGTAACGGATCGCAGCGGAGATCGTCGTGGTCGTTGAGGTCTTCGTAGCCCAAGGCCAGACCATAGACGCGTTGGGCCAGGAGGTGTTCCAGGGGGTGCTCGACGAGGTCAGGATCGCGATGGTCGGTAAAGCAGGCGGCGAACTGGCGGATGATCCCGGTGCGGGCTTCGATCTGACGGAGCAGAAGTGCACCGCCGTCGGAAGAGATGGCGCCCCCGTCAAAATCGGCGAGCACTTGGCGGTGACCGAGGATGGAAAAGTCGAGGTAAGTCGAGTTACACTCTGTAGCCATCGGGCTGCCTTGGTTCGGTGTCAAAAGTGGTTGTCGCAATTCCACCTATGACACGCAAGGCAGCCCGATTCAATCCCTGGTGAGAAATCCAGGCTAGGGAAGGGAGCGTACGATGTCAAGGGAGTGCGCCTGGGGTTGTTCCCGTGGTGACGCCTTCTTTAGAATGCCCTTCTCTACTGTGGCACTCTGCCGTAACCGTTGTGTGTGGCCGACTTTCGAGGAATAATGTCGCGTGCGCATTGCCGACCCGGAGAAACTCCCGCGAATTCTCGAAGCCGCCACGCGATTGTTCGCCGAGCGCCCGTTCCAGGCGGTGCATATGAAGGAGATCGCCGACCGTGCGGAGGTCGCCAAGGGGACGCTCTACCTTCACTTCAAGGATAAGGAGGCTCTATTCCGGGCGATGATTGCGGAGGTCTCAGCGCAGCGGTTGGATGAGACTCAGGCCCGGATTGCGGGCGAACCGGAGGTCTGCGAGAAGTTGCGGATCTTGATCCGAGACGCCGTGCAATTCTCAGCGCTTTATCCCCATTACCTCGAGACGCTCTATCATCTCGATGGGAACCCTGCCCAGCACGAGGATGCGGCCATCCGCCGTCGTCGGGAACGACTGTTCGTTTTGATCGAAGAAATCCTCGTGTCGATGGATCGTCCGCCTGTGGCGCATCCGGATCGAGCCACTCTCGCTCTGTTGGGGATGATGCATCGGGTCATGATCTTCACCCCCGCGCCCTGGCCGGACGATCTGGCCGACTGGATCGCCGACCAATTCCTTTTCGGGGCCATCGGAACGAACCGAACCATCGAGGCCAGCCCCGGGGCGATGCGAGCCCAGGATCGGGCTCCAGCCTGACTGACGACTTACCTTGTGCCTGAATTGGCTGAGGTGGGCCGGTTCGGGCGGCGGGAGCCGATCGCCGTGCCAATCATCCCTTGCCCGATTGTCGGGCGATGAGGAGGCACGGCCTTGTTGGCCTGGTTTTCGACCAGGCTGATCATCCGCCGGAATTTCCCGGTTTCCGGGTCGGCCGAGAGTTGGGGCGCGACCTCGAAATCGACCTCAACGTCTTGGAAGTTGTACGTCGTCAACTCACGATCGATCGCCTGTCGCGCTCTGGAAAGATCCAGAACCGCGCCCGGGAGCGGTTCGAGGCGGACCACGACGCGTTGGCGATCCCACTGGATCGCCTGCCACTCACGTACGTCGCGTAAGTACTCGATCGCGTGGGCGAACACGAGGTTGATCATTCGTCGGCGTCGGGTCCCCTCGCCGACCCAGAAGACGTCGGCCGCCCGCCCTTCGATCCGGGCGACGCGCGGGAGTCGGCTCCCGCATTGGCAAGGGGTATCCGCCATGGTGACGACATCGCCCACCTCATAGCGGATGAATGGCTGCACACCGTTCGCCAGGTTGGTGATCAGGACCTTCTGGCCGGGCGTGCCGGCCGGAACCGGGCGGTACTCCTCATCGACCACCTCGCAAATGGCCCAATCGGCGTTGATGTGGGCGCCCGCGTTTGTCGAACAGCCGTTGCTTAAGAAGATGCACTCGCCGGTCGCATAGTTGTTCATGACATGAAGGCCAAATGCCGATTGGATTCGCGCCTTGGCCCGGTCGGTCAACGCTTCGCTGTTGTTGACCACCTGGCGCAGCTCGGGTTTCAGGCGAAGCCGACCGGCCTCGGATTCCAGAGCGAGCATCTCCAAAACGCCGGCATATCCTGTCAGGACCTGGGGACGGAAGTCGTTGAGCCGGCGGTTGAGGTCCGGGTCCGTCTGCGACAGCCAGAGCACGTTGACATACCGTCGCGCGGCAGCCGGCATATGCTGAAAGAGCGTGGCCGAGGGATAGAAGCCGCGTTTCAGGGTTACGACCGCCAGACGAACCGGATCGATCAGTCGGCTGATCCCCTCACGGACCCCGACTTTCTCGTTGTTTCCACGCGTCATCTGGAGCCGAAACGCCAGTTCCAGGGACTTCTGGTCCTGGACGATCAGCATCGGCTGTCCCTGGCTGCCGGACGTGTGGCTGACGATGTACCGGTCGAGAAAGAGGTGGCCGGCGTTCTCGGGAACGTCCATGAACCGTTCGAGCCCCGCGCGGGTGACTGCCGGGTCGGTGACCACGCGGTCGAAATTCGCCATCAGCTCACCCTTGGTCGTTGGGGGAAGATCCCCCAGGGTGAACCGATCGAAGTCGATTCCCTGATACTTTTCACGGTAGAAGGCCGACCGCTGGATCGTGCGCCGGACTAGACCTTTTAGCCGGCGATGCTGGACCTGCGCGAGTCGTTCGGGGGCCAGGCGCCGCTCTCGCTTGAGGTTCAACGTCCGCAGTAAGAACAACAGCATCGCAACGATCCTCGAGGGCAAGAATCGGCCGGATCCATTGGAAATTTGAGCGTTTTGGTGGATTCGATGTTGTCGATATGGCAACTTGCCCGTTGACCGCGCGCTCGCAGATGGACCTTTGGAGGAGGCGCAGGCGACCCTGGCCAGGCACGGTCGGTCTCTTCTCAATATCGACCGGTCATGGCACCTGGCGCAAGGAAATTCACGGGGATTTTAGGGTTCATACGGCTGATTCGGCCGGGCCGTCATTTCCTCAGGCTTATGCCAGTCCCTTGGAATCGCGCTCACCCGTGATGAATAACGACCGGGCTACTGGTCGAGCACCTCGCCCCCCGCGATCGAGTTGAGGGATACCCAAATCGTGGGACTGATCGTGTCCTTGGCGAAGCGGACCGAGCCGTCGCCGTACAGGGTGTTGATCCCGCCGGGGTGCCGGCTTCGGGCGCCTGCGAAGCCGTTGACCATGTCGCCGTTCCAGACGCAGGGGAGACTTCGCTTCGGCTCGTTGGTACAGAACCAGGGGACGATCATCTCGTCTCCGGTGATGCCCGAGCCGTAGAGGTCCACGAACCGGTTGGGCGCGAAGCGGGTGATGAACGAACCGGCTCCTGACGCGGTTGTCCAGATCGTCCCCCGGATGTCGTAGAGGCTCCCCTGAACGACTTCGCCCAGGAACACGGTGTTGCTCAGACCGTCCGGGATCGAAGCGAATGTCACGTTCCCGGCGTGACCGAACGCCGAGGGCAAGAACGGGATCGTTTTTCCGTTCACGGTCACCGGCTGCTGCCCCCACTGGGTGTTTCCCCAACTGACCGCGTAATTCCCCTTGGAGAAGACGATGGGATTGAAGGCGGCGAGCGGTGCCGGGTCAGTGGTGGTTGAGAATTGGTAGGTCATCGCGCTGTCGCTCGGACACTGAAAGAGCCTGATCTTATTCTGCACGACAGTGCCGTTCGGAAAGAGCCCCCCAAAGTTTTGACCTTCCGCACCGAGGTTGAAGTTGAAGGCGTTAGAGAGCGACTGTTGCTCGAAGTGGGGAAGCATCAAAATGAACCAAGGGGTGTTTTGGCAGTGGCCGTCGATGTTCAGCCCGCAGCCGAATGCGTCGGCCTTCCAGATCCGCCCCGGCGGAAGGGCGTTGGCGGCAGTGTGGTAGTGGTGCAGGCCGACGCCGATTTGCTTCAAATTGTTGACGCATTGCACCCGTCGTGCAGCCTCCCGGGCCGCCTGCACGGCGGGCAGCAAAAGGGCGACCAAGACGCCGATGATGGTGAGGACGACCAGCAATTCGATCAGGGTGAATCCACGAGCCGGCGGAGTTCGTCCGGTATGACAAGGAGTGGGGAGGCGGCAGACCACGCCGAGTGAAATCAAGGGAGTCATCGTTGATCCCTACCCGTCGGTTCTGATTTGGGGCGAAGCGAGTCATGCTTCGTAGAAAACCGGCTTTGGGTGTTTTGTCGACTTCGACAAGACGCGCGAAGCGGCCCACTCAATAGTTGGCCCTGTTTCTCGTCGGGAATCAAGAAAATAGCCAAATTCAAATGGCAGAATTTCACAAAGGACTTTTGGGTTCTACGGACTCAATTTAGGATCGCCTAGCCAATGCGGAAGGAATGAAAGTAAAGCACATCAATCGCGATGTCGCCGTCTCCTTGCGCGGAAGCTCGATCTCAGAACAATCGTGCCGGTCTGGTTTTACCCAGGGTGTCTCCACGGATGGCGGTGATTTTCAGGTAGGCGATGTCCGTCCCGCTTGGCCTGGCTTACCTGCCATGGTATGACCGCCATCTGGGGCGATTGCGGGTTCAGTGGATCGGACCGGGCTTGACTCGCTCCGTCCGGAAATTCGGAGTCCACGCGATGTCGATCTCATTCAACTGCGAATGTGGCAAGCCTCTGAAATCCAAGGAGGAGATGGCGGGCCGGAAGACCAAATGCCCCCATTGCGGGACGCTTCTGACCATCCCCGGCACGCTCGTCAGGCCCGCGACCGCGGCCACAACCGTGGCGAGAGCCGAGCCGGCCAATCCCGCCCACCCCGATGCCTTGAGGGTCGAAGGGCTGGACTGGACGAGCCCCGAAGCGTCGACGACCGCGACCGCCCCCGAACCGGTCTCAGCCTCGGGCGTCGACTCGTTGAGGCGGCCCGATCTTCCCCGTCCGGACGACGGCTCGAAGCAGTACAAGGTGCTTGGCCAGCGGGATCACAGTGCCTCGGGCAAGATCAATTTCGCGAGCATGGAAGCGACGCTCAACGAGCAGGCCCATCACGGCTGGGTCATGAAGGCCGCGTTCGTGATCAACCTGCCGGGACATTCGGGTAGCCATGACGAAGTGGTCCTGATCCTCGAACGCTAAGCAGGTCGTCATCGGCTTCTGCAAAGGCCGCGATTGCTTGTAACCGCGGCCACTCATGAATTTGAATAAAAATATAATCAAACAATTTGTGGTCTTCGTCGTCTCCCTCCACAAGGCGCAATCATGGAAACGGAGGTCGGTTGTGGGGCAGGTCATGTGACGATGGAAATTTGCAGAGGCGGTGCGCAAGCAATTCTTGGGGGCGACGGGAGAGAAGCTCGACCGGCTCCTTCCGTCTCTCAACGGGCTCAAGAGTCCAGGCGTTGCAAGTAGCCGGCCCGACCCCGAAACTGCTCTGTGCTTGGATGATCGCGATCGAAGGCTTGGCGAGATTTTCCATGACCTCGTCTCTCAAAGTTTGGTCACCTGCCTCGGCTTGACTTCCTCCGAGTCGATCAGCCAGACCGGGATTCCCGCCTCGAGGCAACGCCGCACGCAATCCTTGGTCACCCGGCTTCCCACCAAGTTGCGGTGAACGACGATCGCCAACTCGGCGCCGAGGTCGACCATCTCCTGGCTGCTGAGAGGGCCCGCTTTCCGCCCATGCTTTTCCCAGTCCGCTTCGTGGACCTCGGTTGCGAGTTCCTGCTCTCGGGCGGCGAGTTCGAACGAGAGATCCACCCCCTTGGCCCCGCCGTGGACGATCACCACCCCTGGGCCGTAGCGAGCGACCAGTCTGGTCACGACTGCCTCGGCAATGCCAAGGCAGGCCCACTCACGATCGCCGGTGATGAGGACACGGATAGGCAATACCTATACTCCTGGAACTGGCTCATCAATATAGTTGATGACAGAATCCGCCGCTTTTAACTCACCTCCGGCAAGGGGTGTCACTGCGAGTCGTGGCCGCTGTTGCTTGTAGCCGGGGTCGCACAACGGCAAGGGATCCTCGTTTCTGACTCTTCAGTAAGCAAGCAGAAGGGAGGTGATTGGTCGGTGATTTTGGTGGCCTCCTCATTCTCACACGGCGCCGTGCTGCCTCAAGAGTTCGGCAACCTGATTGTGTCCTCGTCGGGTCGCCCACGCGAGTGGGGTGGCCCAGGGTGGATCATCCGGCAGGTTCGGCTTTGCTCCACGCTCCAGGAGGAGTTCGACCATGGGGCCTTTGCCGAACTTGGCGGCCCATCCGAGCGGTGTCGAGCAGATATCTTCGTCGCGGGCATGCAGGTCGGCGCCATGATCGATAAAGGTCTTTGCATTCTCGATGTCGCCCTTCCTCGCGAACTCATGGAGGGGGGTAATTCCAAGCCAGTCCGGCCGGCTCGGATCCATCCCGTGCGCGAACAGAAGCTCCGTCAATTCACGCGACTTCGTCGGCTCTTGAGGACCGTTGCTTTGGACGCCGACGGCGATGTGTGTGGCCAGATCGGGTTGATAACGCAGAATCAAGCGGACGAACGGCTCATGGCCCTGGCCCGCGGCGTTTTCCAGCGCCGTTCGGTCGTTGGCCAGCGCGGGGTTGGCGGCGAAGACCGCTGCTGCGGTTTGCACGTCGCCGTAGTATCCGAGGAGTTCAACGGAGCGGGTGGAGCCAAATGAGCAGAGCAATTCCACCATCTTCGAGTCGGCGTTTCGGATGGCGATCGAGAGGGCGTCGGCGGAGCTTTCGACCGGTGGGCTTGGGTAAGCGCCGTGCTCAAGCAGGAGCTTGGCGACCTCGTAATGCCCGTTGTAGACGGCCGAGTAGAGCGCATGGCCATTGGGTGCGATGCCCTCTTCCGGCAGATTCGGATCCGCGCCGCGGTCGAGGAGCAGCTTCACGATCTCAAGATGGCCTCGCGCCGCAGCGTTTTTCAGGGGGGCTCCCGAACCAATGTAGTATGTTACATATTCCGAGACTCGGTTCACCAGGGTGGGATCGCTGTCCAGCAGCTCCCGGACGCGGTCGAGGTCGCCGATGCTTGCGGCTGTGTTGATGTCGACGTATGCGCCGCGGGAGCGGAGGTGTTCGAGCACCTCGGCGGGGGTCGTTGAGACGTCCTTGGGGACGTCACGCCAGCCTCGATAGTGATAATCGCCGTTGGTGAGTTGAATCGGGCGAGCGCCATCCTGGCGAGCGGCGTTGATATCGGCCCCACGCGTGAGTAGCTCGTCGATGAGATCGAGCTGTCTGGTCATCACGCTCCAATGAATCGGCTGATTCGAACGCTCGTCGCCGATATTCAATAGCTTGGGCGAAGCGTCGAGCAAGGCACGAACGGCCGGCAGATCGCGCGTGCGAATGGTCTGGGCGACCACTTCACCTTGAGGAGATGCGTGGTGCAGGCTCGTGAGCTTGGCTTCCAGCATCGTTTCCATCTGGGTATAGCCACGGTCTCGGCAGATCTCGACGAGGCTGTCGTTCACGGCAAGGCCGATCGGATCTGCCCCGTGGTCGAGCAGGTACTCGGCTGCTGCGACCTGGTTCTCACGCACGGCGAAGTAGAGCGGCGTCCGGTACGCGAAATGGCTGCGCACGAGCGTCGGGTCCTTGGTCACCAACCGCGTGATCGCCTCCAGATCACCAGCGATGGCCGCGCAGTAGAGCTCCCAGACTTCCGTGCCGATCCCTGTCGACCAATGCAGCGGTTCGCTTCGCTTGAGTGCGTCGGGTCGTCTCACGGGGATTGTGCTCCATGTGATTCGAGTAAGGAATCAACATCAGGATCGCCCGATGGATAGGCAATCCCTTTTACTGAAGCACCCGCGCGGAGCAGCGCGGCGACGGACTCGGGCGAGCGGCGATGCGTCCAGTACGAGTCGACGCATGCCTTCACGGCGAGCGCGAGCGGGGTTCGCCCCGCACCGTCCGGAACATCAATCGGTGCGCCTCGGGTGATCAGGAGCTTCACCGTGTCGTGCCGAGCCCTCCATGCGGCGACATGAAGCGCCGTGCTGTTCGGCGCGACTTCGAAGTAGCCGTCGCCTTGGGTGTGCAACGCACTGACAACAACGCCCAGGTCGAGTAGATTTTGAACGCCTTGGGTATTTCCGTTGCCGGCGAATTCCGCGAGCAACTTACCCCCTGCGGTGATCAACTCGCTGACGAGGCTCGGTTCCTCACTTGTGAGGGAGCGGATCTCGTCGGTATCGCTTCGGGCGCATGCCGCGATCAACCGATCGACGCCGTGCAGTTCGATCGGAATCCCGCGTCGCTCCAGCACGTCGAGGACATCCGCCCGGCCCCTGTGCGCCGCAAGGGCTACCGACGATTGGGAAGGCCCTCGGTAGCCGTGCCCCGAGTCTCCTTGGAGCGTCGGGTCGGCTCCGTGATCGAGCAATACCTCAATGATCTCGAGCGCGTTGTCGCTGAGGAGGGCGTTGTGCAACGCCGTCCTGCCCCAGCGCGTCATCAGGTTCGGATCAACGCCTTGCTCGAGGAGCCACTTGATCGCCTCGAAGTGGTGACAGTCTGCTTTGCGGAGCAGGATCGTGGCGAGGCTTTCGTCGTTGAGCTTGCCGCTTTCGACCAGAGCTTTCAACACGCCCATTTCGTAGGACTCGGGCGCGTGATACGGAGTCTCGTCGTCGTTGGGGTCGGCGCCACGCTCCAGAAGGAGTCGGGTCAGCCCTTCGTGGTGGGCGATCCCCGCTGCGCCATAGAGGACGCTTTCCCACAGGGGCTTGGGCTGGTGGCTCTTCTCGTACCAGCCATTGTTCGGGCTGGCTCCGGCGTCGAGCAGCGCGGTCGCCGCACGCACGAACCCTTCCGAACGCGCGGGATCGAGCCGGAGAAATCGCGAGAAACAGAGATGAGTCAGAGCATCCCAATCGCGGGGACCGCCCTTGGCCGTGGCGTTGGCGGGATCGATTGCGAGAAGCCTACGCACGGCGGCATCATCTCCGAGAACCGCTGCGGTATAGATGTTGTGACCTGCGACTTCCGGCTGTGAACCCAGGATTGCTTGGGCCTCTTCGAGCGTTCCGGAAGCGTGATCACTGTCAAGTGGCACGCATGCTGCCTCGATGAAGGCTGCTACGGATTCGTCGATGCTGGTCATCCCCGTTCCTCTTCTCGATTCGGTCGTTCGGGGTGAGAGGGAGAGTCAGGCGAAGATAGACTCAACATTGTCTCCGAGAACGATTTGTGCAAGTCCTTTCACTCGCGGAAGGTTCCAGGTGGCAAGCCCAACGATCCTCTTGACGCCCACCTCAAGTCGATCGCTACACCGTCCAAGGGGTCCCGTGAAGCTGCGTGACGCCAAACCCGTTGCTGCTCAGGCAACTCTGGAACTGCTGAATCAGGTCCTCGATCCTGTGTTGGTTCAGCGTGAATGGGAAGAACGATCGTGCTCGCTAAGCTACAGCGGTTTTCGTTCGTCGAGCACACAAGCAGAGGATCATTGGTGGGTGGCCCGGACAACTTGTTGTCCGGGTGGCGCAGCCACAAGAGGTTCTCGAAAAGCCCCGTCGCCGAGCAGACGGCCTCAACCCGAGCAACGCCTCTTGTCGCTGCGCGACCACGGACAACAAGTTGTCCGGGCCACCCAAGAAAAAGAAGGCTTCCGAGTCTTCGAGTCCAGTGGGAGGACCGGGCTTGAGAGGCCCCGCTCCTGCCCTATGACTTCCGTGTGCGACTCGCAAGTAATCCGCTGTAGCCAGTGATTCCAAGAACTGGAGATGGATTTGTCGCATTCGGGCCGATCCCGGGATGCCGATGGGCGGCATCGTGCCGCCCACCCCGGGTTGCGTCCCCTATCCTCCGCCATCTGCGCTTCGACGAATACCTTTATTTTTTCAGGAAGTGAAATGTTCATGGTGGCCATGATGTTTTCCTCCTGCCACTGATTTAGCAGTGATGGCAAATTCTTGCCAAGTCGAAACAAGATCCAGGAACACTTGTGTTTTTACGGCGTTTCCGGAACACGCATGTAACACTGTCCCCTGTAGGATGATCGAGATGCAAGCGGTGATGTCTGAACGGCCCGCCTCTGCCGGTTTCATCGGCTCTCTTGCGTCAGGGTTTGGCGGAAGCGGTCTGCGTCGCCGAAGGTGGCGCCGGGGGCTCAATTTTGCGGATGACCTGGGCGTTCTGGCCGTTCCAGATGAAGAGGACGCTGTCTGCGCCACCGGCGGCGATGCGGCTGCCGTCTTTGGAGACGGCGACGCCGAAGACGTAGTCGCTCGGGCCGCTGAAGGTGCGGAGGACGGCGCCGCTGCCGCCGACTCGCCGTCGGCGCTGGCCTTTGGCGGCGGCTTCGGCATTGGTGGTGACGTTCCAGAAGCGGACGAGGTTGTCGCCCGAGGCGCCGGCGACCTCGCTTTTACCAGGCACCCAGCGCACGGCGGTGATTTGCTTGCCGGCCGGGGGGAGTGTCAGGAGCTGCTCGCCGGAGTCAAAATCCCAGACCTTGATGACGTTGTCCGCGCCCCCCGAGACGAGTTCCTCGCCGTCGGACTTCCAGTCGACGGCCAGGACGTGGTGGGTGTGCCCTTCGAACGACTTCAGCTCTTTGCCGTCGGCCACATTCGTGACCTTGAGGAACTTGTCGGCTGCGCCTGAGGCAAGCTTGGTGCCGTCGGGGCTGAACCGGACGCCGAAGACGGTGTCGGAGTGGAGCGAGTCGAGCGAGCGCACGAGGGTGGCCTTCTCGACGTCCCAGAGCTTGATCTCGCCCGACCGCGACGGTTCGCCACCGCCGGCGGCGAGGAGCTTGCCGTCGGGGCTGAAGTCGATCGAGAGGACCCGGAAGACGTGGGGAGCGAGCGGCTTCATCTCGGACCAGGAACCCTCGAAGGTCCACGTTTTCAAGGTCTTGTCGGCCGAGGCCGAGACCAGTGAACCGTCACTGGCGAAGGCGACCTTGAGCACCGGCTGGATGGCGGCGTTGTCGGGTGCGGAGTGGCCGAAGGCGATCACGCCACGGCCATCGGCCGTGTCCCAGACCTTGAGGCCACCGTCTCCCCCTGCGGTGACAACACGATCGCCTTTGGGGGCAAAGGCGACCCCCTGGATCGGGCCGTTGTGACCGGTGAGCGTCGTGCGTAGGGCCCCGGTGGCGAGGTCGAACAGCCGGGCGTTCTTGTCGGCCGAACCCGTCAGCACGGTTTTGCCGTCGGGGCTGACGGCGACGGCCAGGACCGGGCCGGAATGCTGGCCCTCGATTGCGCTCACGGCCTTGCCATCCGCGACGTTCCAGAGGCGGACCGTGGCATCGTCTCCGCCGGTGACGAGAAGCTGGCCATCGGGTGTCAGGGCCAAGGTCTGCACGGGACCTTTGTGGCCCGAGAGGACGACGGGATCGGCGAGCTTGACGTCGTCGGGCGTTTTCGCGGCCTGGAGTTCGGCCTCGGCGGGGAGCGTCCAGATCCGCGCGGAGGCGTCGGACGAGACGGAGGCGAGCCGCGTGCCGTCGGGCGTGAACGCGAGGCCGTTGACGGGGCCCGTATGCCCCTTGAGAGTCGCGGTGAGCTTGCCGTCGGCTGCGTTTAAGAGGGAGATGAGGTTGTCCTGGCCGCCGAGCGCGAGCGTCTTGCCGTCGGGCGAGAGGGAGACGGCCAGCACGGGGGCAGGGGCGTTCATCTGACGGACGAGTTTACCGTCGGCTAGATTCCAGACCCGGACCGTTTTGTCAGGCGCGGCGGAAAAGGCCGTCTTGCCGTCGGCCGAGAGGGTGAGCGCCTTGACCTGGTCGGTGTGGCCGGCGAGCGTTTTGTCGAGGCCGCCGCTGGGGACATTCCAGAGCGTGACCACTTGATAGCTGCCGGCCGCCAGCCGCTTGCCGTCGGGGCTGAACCGGATCGACTGGATGATGTCTTTGTGGCCGCCGAGCGAGGCGATCTCGAGCCCCGAGGCCGCGTCGTAGACCTGCACCACGTTCGCGCGGCCGGCGGCGACCCGCTCGCCGCTGGCCGTCATGTCGACGGCGACGATGGGCTGAACGCCTGGCGGCAGGGTGCCGAGTTCGATGGGCTTGGCAGTCTCTTCGGACGAGTCGTCCTTGGCGCCCGCGTCGATCCAGAGCTTGAGCAGGCCGAGCTCGTCGGACGTGAGCGGTTCGTTGTTTTTCTTGTCTTTCGGGGGCATGACCGGCTCGACTCGATGCGCGGCCATCTTGAAGAGGAGGCTCTCCTCGGCCTTGCCCGGCACGATTGCGGGGCCATGCTTGCCCCCCTTGAGCATCCCGGCCACCTCTTCGATATCGAGCTTGCTCTCGGCCAGGGCTGCGCTATGACAGCCGACGCACTTGTTGGCGAGGATATCGGCCACATCGTTGGCGTAGCTGATCGGCTCGGTCCGGGTCGGGACCGTCACCGGGATCGGAGTCGGGGCAGGAGCGTCGGCGGCCAGCAGGAGCAGAGCGACGAGGCAAAGGGCGTGACGCATTGGGGATTTCTCTCCTCAAAGTCTGATGCGAGCGGCGTATGACACACGCCCTTATTTGCCAAGAGTCAGGACGAGCGGTTCATCCACCTCGATCGATTCGCCCCGGACCGTTGCGACCGCGCGAACGGCCACTCCCGCCGCGGCGCCGACGGGACTGTCGTCTGCTGCCTGGACCACAAATTTGGCCGTCGTCTGGCTCGCGGCGATGGTCACCGGCGCGGCCGAAAGCTTCAGGGCAGGGGGGGCTGTGAGGGTTACGGTCAGGTCGTCGGCGAACCCCCCTTGGCGGGCGACCGTCAGGTCCACCTCGAGAGTCCCTCCCGGCTTGAGTGCACCCCCTTTGTTGTTCACCGTCAGGGTCACCGGCGCGGGGCGGACCACCAACCTGATCGCGTTCGACGGTTCGTTCAGGGTGATGTTCGGCTTCGTCTTCGCGTTTGGATCCTTGCTGAACGGGAAAGGGCCGGTCCCACGAACGACGAAGGTGTAGTCGCCCGGCGCGACGGTCTTGGCCACGAAGAGTGGGAGGGTGCCGCTGGCTTCCGCCTTGGCGATGGTCGCGGTTCCGTTGACGACGTTGGCGGGCAAGTCGGCGGCGGTGACGGTGACCGCCTCGGCGAACGCATTCCGCCGTGTGACTGTCAGGGGCACATTGAGCTGATGTCCCTGGGCCACGATGAAGGTCTGGGGCGATGCGGCGAGCGTCAGCGGGCCGGCTTCGACCACGGCCAGGACGAACCCTCGGCTCACCCGAGCGGGGGCCATCGTCGGGGTTAGGGGATTGCCCGGAGGCCAGATCATGGTGCCGGCGATCGCCTGGTGAGTGAGATCCGGCCCGAGCTTGGTCGCCCCCGAGACGTAGTGGAGCTCGTCCTTGCGGTCGCCGAAGCGGCTCCGCCCGATGAGCTGGACCGTCCCGACGCGAGGTTTCGCCCCGTCCTCCGCCTCGAAGACGACGGGCGCCACGACCTGGCCCGTGGCGATCGTCACCGGCTCGCAGCGCACGCCAGGCGGCAGGTCGACCGCCTCCACGTGGATCGGGCCGGCAAACCCGTCGGTCCGCCAGGCCAGCACGTAGGCGGTCGCTCGCCCCCCGGCGGCGATCGTCAAGGAGTCAACCAGGGTGGTGCTGGCGGGGACGACGAAGAGCCGAAAATCGGGTCGTTCGGGGCGGATGTTGAGCCGGTAGACCAGCCTTGGATCCCCACGTTGAGAGGCGTAGAGGTCGTTGATGACCACCTGATAGGTGCCGTCTTCAGGGACCGTCCAGCGAAGCGAAGCGTCGACGGAGCCGACACCGAATCGTGGGCCGCCCCCTGGGTCGGGGGTGTCCTCGGCCGAGCCCAGGTCTTTGGGCGGGGCCTTGGCGACGACCTGCTGGATCAGGAACGCGGGGTCGGCGGGGGAACCGAGCCGCTCCGCCGTGGCCTCGATCCACCAAACTTCGCCCTTGCGTGCGGAGAATCGATAGATGTCGCTGTCGTTGGGGGCGCCGAAGGTGCCGGAGATGTCGCAAGGGAGCGTCACCGCTTGGGCGTGCTCGTCGTCGTTGTTCGGCTCTGCTTCCAGCACGACCGGTTCGGTGGCCTCGGCGATGAACAGCGGGTTCGACGTCCCCGACGGCAGCGCGAGTACGTATTCGAACCCGCGACGCGGGGCGGCCGGGGACGGGAAGAAGCGGAGCGAAGGGGCCAAGGGATCGATCTCGCCCGAGGCGGGGGGCGTGATCGTGACCGTCTTCCGCTCGATCGGCCGGCCGTCGATCAGCAGATCAGGGGCAGGGGTTCCACCGAGGTTCCTCCCGATCAGGGTGAACGAGGTGGGAACGCCGGGGGTGGCGACTGTGGGGAGAATCGCGTCGAGGTGGGGGCCGTCGCTCAAGCTTAGGCGGTAGGAGTGATCGGCCGACCCCCCGTAAACCACGTCGTGGACCTTGATGAAGTATCGGCCGTCGGCGGGCAAGGTCAGGTCGAGGAACGGGTCGACGCCCAGGGCGTCACGGCATTCCGCCAGCTCGCGTCCGTCGGCGTTGAGGATATGGATCGTGGCATCGAGTCGGCTGTCAAGCCGTTCGGCGGTCAGCTCGATCAGCAAACGCTGGCCTGCTTTGCCATCGAATCCGAAGACATCCACGTCGGTTGCGGTGATCTGACCGTTGATGACCGAGTTGAGCGTGACGATGTTCGCCTGGCTCACCACGTTGTTGGGCTCGGTCTCGACCGTTTCGGGCCGGTCGCCCAGCACGAACGTGCGAGGGTTGGTCACGCCGTAGGTGCCGACCGCGCGGATGTCGTGGTGTCCGAGCGGCGTGCCGGGGGCGGAGGCGACTCGAAACGTCGTCCCCTTGAGATGGAACGCCCGGATTCCGGGATGATCGAACCAGAGGGAATGGACCCCTTCGAGGTCGGTTCCGTTGAGCGTGACATCGACCGACTCGCCCACGCGGCTCCCGAGTCGGGAGAGGCCGGTGAGTTTGGCTTGCGGCCATTGAGCGTGCCCCGGTCTGGGGGCTCCGAGTATCCCGAACAGCAGGACGATCAGGGGCGCGGAACGGAGGGGGATGGTCATGGCCGCTCTCGAGGGCAGGGGCCTCGGCATCGTTTCAACGGGCATCCGTTGATGGCAGGCAAAAGCGCGGGCAAAACAAAACAAATCAAGGGGGCGGGCGCGGCTTATCCTCGAAGGAGTTCGGCGATCGGTTGGCCCTGGTTCAGGACAGCCAAGGGACGGCCGGCTTCGTTGGGGAACTCCGCGGCGGGGTCGATACCGAGGACGTGATAAACTGTACGGAGCAGGTCCTCGGGACGCAAGGGGCGATCCGACGGCGCTTCCCCCTTGTTGTTGGTCGCTCCCACGGCCTGCCCGGTGACGAGCCCGCCCCCCGCGACCAGGGCGCTCATGCACCCGGGCCAGTGGTCGCGGCCCCCCGCCCCGTTGACGCGCGGGGTGCGGCCGAATTCTCCCCAGACGACGAGGAGGACTTTCTGGCTGAGTCCGCGATCGTGAATGTCCTCAACCAGGCTGGCGATCGCCGCGTCGAGCGGCGGAAGCTGCTTTCGGCACTGGGGGGCAACCTGGGTGTGATGATCCCAGCCTCCATCCGTGACCGTCACGAAGGTCACCCCTGCCTCGACCAGCCGGCGGGCGAGCAAACAGGCCTGGCCGATCGAGGTCCGGCCGTAGCGATCGCGGGTCGTCGCTTCTTCCCGAGACAGGTCGAAGGCCCGCCGCGCGGCGGGGCCGGTGACCATGGCGTAGGCCTCGGCCGTGAAGCGGTCCATCCCTTCCATCATCCCCGAGGCATCGCGGCGGCGGTCGATTCGGTCGAGCTTGGCGAGCAAGTCGCGGCGATCGTCGAGCCGGTCGAGCGAGAGTCCCTCGGGAGGCACCAGATTCGGCACCTTGGCCGTCGCGGCCGGGTCGCCGTCGAGCGAGAACGGGTTGAAGCCAGGGCCGAGATACGCAGCCTGTCCGAACCGAGGAGCCCGTGGGATCCCGGCATAGGCCGGCAGTCCGGGTCGTCGGGCCCCGAGCATCCGGGCCGCGATCGAGCCGGAACTCGGCCGTTCGTTGCCGCGTGGAGTTGCGTCGCTCGACGGGTAACCCGTCATGACCCAATGCGTGCCGCCCGAATGGTCGGAAGTCGTGTGGTGCAGGCTCCGGAGGATCGCCAGCTTATCCATCACCCGCGCCTGACGCGGACAGAGTTCGCTGAGAGAGATCCCTGGGACCACGGTTGGAATCGCCTGGAATTCGCCACGGAATTCGGCCGGCGCATTGGGTTTCGGGTCGTAGGTTTCGATCTGGGACGGGCCGCCGTCGAGGATGACCTGAATGACGGCAGTCTCTTTGGTCCGGTCGAAGCCTTTTGCGCTGGCACGGCGTGAAAGTCGATCGAACCCGGTCAGTCCGGCCAGGGCCAAGCCCCCTGCGCGAAGGACAGACCGTCGGCTCACCCCGGCGCAGGTCGTCTCATACTCCCCGAACACCTCGATCATGAGCGTCCCTCAACTCCGTTCCGCCGCTTTGCTCAGCTTACCCGAGCCTGCCTACAGCCGCCAATCGCACTCGGAGTGAGTTCGTTTTCGCATGGAGCGTTTCCTGGCTCTCTGCCCGTTGTACGAATCAGTGGGATGCGGCCGGGGCCTTCTTCCAGGAGTCTGGCAGACCAGGCTTTGTCTCACGGAGAATCTCGAGGATCGCTTCGCGGTCGTCCACGGCCAGAACCGGGTCGTCCTTCTTGGTTCCTCGGCCTTTGAGGATCTCCCAGAGCCGTTGATAGACGTAGTCCTTCACGGCGCTTGGAAGAGAGTCGAAGGCGCGGGAATAGATCAGGTAGCTGCAAGGGTAACGGAAGATCCGGGTCTTGAGGTCGAAGTCGCGGAGGGACCGGCCTTTGGAGTCGCGGGGTCCGCGAGCGGCGAAGTCCGTTTCGAAGGATGACGTGCCTTGAATTCGATCGGTCAGGTGGACCTCGTCGCGGAACAGCATGTAATGGACCACAGCCTCACCAACGCTCCGGATCCGGGACCGGGCGCTGCTGGACTCCTGATCGAGAGGTTCGCCAAGTGCCTTGTTGAATTCTTTTTCATAGTCGAGGGCCATGCGCGTCTCCATCCCCGCGCGGGCCAGGCGGTTGAGCATACCGACCTGATGCTCGAGCACCATCAACGCGACAATGTCGCTATGGGGCGTCGGGTAGAATGACGTGGTGAATCGATCCTTGAGGTCGACCACGTTGACCCCGTCGGTGTTGTCGATCTCCTCGGGCCGTTTCGGCCCTTGGCTGATCATGTTCCCCATGTGCGTCTGCCGGCCGCTGGTGCCGGTCACATACCAACCACCCCAGCGCTCGGCGAGCGGGCTCGTGTGATCGGTGCGGAACGTCCCGCTGGCCAAGAGCGGGAGCCCCTGGCGGTCCACGAAGACGGAGCGGACCAGATGGCCGGGGACCCCCTGGTTGGCCGACGAACTATGGCAGAGCAGGCACGACTCGGTCTGCCGCTCCGGGACGGACTTTTCTTCACGCGACTGCTCGAGCGTGTAGTAGGTTGTGCCGATGGCGTCATCGACGGCCGAGATCTCGATGACCTGGCCGCGGAGGCAGAAGCCGACCATCACATCATCATTAAAGTAGATGGCACGCGGTGTCTTGGGCGAGATCCGCTCACGTTGCAGACTCGTCTTCGAGAAGACGAGGATCTGCGACGACTCCGGGATGTCGAGCGCGCGGAGCAGCGATCGTAGGTATCCGTGCTCCGGCCCGAATTCGAGCTTCGTCGCTCCCGTGGCGAGCCGTTCTTTGAGCTGCGCGACCGCATTGTGAGGCTCTGCCGAACTATAGTGGATCGGGGCCCGCTCAATATCCTGGCCGGTGACCGTGGTGCCGGCCGCGAACGTGGCCAAGCCCGCCAGGAAGACCCGGAGTGTTCCTCCTGCTGAGACTTTCACCTTACGCTTCGCCGAAGGTCGGGCTCTTGCGGCCATCGTTCACCCTCATTCATGGCCTCTCAACATCCATAAGCAAAATTTTGTGGAATTATCGAATTAACGGTAGCATGTCGAGGCTGGGAATGCTGCTTTTAATTTGCATTGAGAATCCATATTATGGGGTGGGGGCCGTTTGTCAACCCGCAGCCAGGTTCCTGAGGCGTCTCCGTTGCATCTGACTCAATTCTCCGATTACAGTTTGCGCCTGGTGCTCTACCTGGCTTGCCACCCTGGGCAAGTGGTCTCGGTCGACGCAATCAGCCGGGCGTATGGGATCTCGAAGCACCATCTGGTCAAGGTGGTGCAAACGGTGACGGAGCTTGGGGTGGTTGAGGCCCAAAGGGGGCGTGGCGGCGGGATGCGGCTTGCGATGAGCCCGGCGGAGATCAACATCGGTTGGTTGATCCGGAGGACCGAGCCTCATTTTTATCTTGTCGAGTGCTTTGATCCTGAGATGAATACGTGTCCGATTGCCCCCTCCTGCGGGTTAAAGGGGGCGCTCCATCGCGCTCAGCAGGCTTTTCTGACGGTTCTCGACGAGTATACCCTCGACCAATTCATGGCGCAGCGAGCGGACCTAGTCGTTCTGCTGGGGGACTTCCGGCTGCAACGCGACAAGGCCGACGAGGCAGGGACCGTCACTGGTTGAAGAGGAATTCCTTGGTGTTGATCAAGGTCCAGATCAGGTCTTCGTAGGCCTGGCGAACGCGGCCATCGGACCGTAAGCGGTCGAGGTGGGCCAGGCAGACCGCTTGTTCAGCGTCGGATGGGACTCGGGAGAGGGCGACCCGATAGAGCAGGCTGACTTTGTCGCGATCGGGGCGTGGATCGTTTGCCAGGAGCGCGGCGCGACCGGCGTCGGCGCTGAGCTGACGCTGAAGGGACGGGGAGTTCAGCAGGAGAAGGCTCTGCGAGAGGCTCGGTTCGGTCGAGCGTTCGCATTCGCAGACGCTTTCTCGTTTGGGACGGCCGAAGGTCTCGAGGAGCGTCGAGGCGAAGCCGTCGTCGGGAAGCTGCGTGGCGCGGAAGTCGCGCGGCAAGCCGGCGAACACTTCGGGACTGCCCGTCACGGTGCCGATGGCGTCGAGCAAGACTTCGGCGGGGAGCCGGCGCGGGGCGTAGCGGGCAAAGTTCTGGCGGTCGCGCTCGTTCCCCGGGACGGGGAGGCTCGAGCGGTCGTACGCGCGGCTGGTGGCCATCAGGCGGAGGAGTTGTTTCAGGTCGTAGTCGTGGCGGATGAAGTCGGCAGCCAAGAAATCGAGCAACTCAGGGTTGGAAGGCGGGTTGCTGGCTCGCATGTCGTCCTCGGGCTCGACGAGTCCTCGGCCGAACAGATGCTTCCAGTAGCGGTTGACGATGGCACGGGCGAAGAAGGGGTTGTCGGGCCGGCGGAGCCACTCGGCGAGCGCTTCCCTGGGGTCGTCGCGCGGGCCGAGGTCGGGCATTGCGGATCCGCCGAGCACGCGGGGAGCATAGGTTTTGCCGGTCAAGGGGTCGGTCGCCCGCCCTTCGGGGATGACGAAGATCCGCGGTGTGACCGGGTCGGGCCCTGGCTTACGGCCGATCCGGGCGAAAAGGGCGGCGAAGCCGTAGTAATCGTCTTGGCCCCAAGACTCAAACGGATGATGATGGCAGCGGGCGCACTGGAGCCGGACCCCCAGGAAGAGCTGGGCGGTGTCGTCAACCTGCTCCTCGAGCGTCTTCGCGTGCCGGAACCAGACGACGGGAGGAGACGCGGCGGAATCCCCTTTCGCTGTCAGGATCGCCGCCGCGAACCGGTCGTAAGGCAGGTTCGCGGCCAGGGCCTCGCGGATCCAGGAATGGAAGGCGAACGTCCCTGGTTGTGAGAGTGAACCGAGGCTTCGCTTGTTCCGCAGAATGGCCGACCACTTCATCGCGAACAGATCCGCACATTCGGGGCGTTCGAGGAGTCGGTCGACCCATCGCTCTCGCTTGCTCGGTTCATGGCTCGCCTCGAATGCGGCGGCCTCGTCCGGGTCGGGTAGGATCCCGCAGAGGTCGAGCGCCGAGCGGCGTGCGAATTCGGCGTCAGTGCAGGTCGCGCTGGGGGGAATGCCAAGCTCGCGGAGCTTGCCGAAGATCAAGGGGTCGATGGGATTGGTCGAGGGGGGCAGGTCCTCGCGTGCCGGGTTGTTGTTGCGTGGGACGATGACGCGGGAGACCGCCACTTGTCCTCCGAACCGGGCCATGATCGCGGCTTCACCGACGCCGTCCAGCGTCGCGACTTGCCCGGACTCGTCGACGAGGGCCAGGTCGAGCGCGTTCGACTGGTACTGCGCCTGGTGGGTGACGTCGGCCTCTGATCCGTCGCTGAGCTGGGCGGTCACGCGGAGTTGCTGGGTTCCTTTGGGGGCGATCCGCCGGCGTGCCGGGCTGACTTCGATTTTGAGGACTGAGGTGCCCTGTCTGGGGTCGAAGGGCATCCCTTGCGCGATCCAACGGGCGAGGGTGCGGTATTCGGGAGATTCCCTCGCGAACTTCCGGCCGCCGCCGTGGCCGATCTCTGCGGTGGGCTTACGGAGCAGCAAGCTTGCCCCCGGCGCGGCGGGAAAGACCCGTCGGCCCCGGCCGTCGCGGACCAGGCTCTCATAGTCGAACCTGGGGTCCGAGCCGAGCAGGCTGAGCCGAAATCCGTTCTGTCCGCTTGCCTTGCCGTGGCAGGCGCCGGAGTTGCACCCTTGTCTTGCGAGGATCGGCATGACTTCGGAGATGAACGAGACGGGCCGGTGATCGGCGAAGTCTTCCACCACGACCCGCACTTTTGCGTTTTCCCCTTCGTGATGGACGGTGATGGAGGTGTTGCCTGAGCCGGTCGGTCGGATCCGCCCCTGATGATCGACCTCCGCGACTTCGGGGTTGAGGCTCTTGTATTGCAGCGAGTTGTTGTGGGTCAGGTCGATCGTCCGGCCGTCGGCCCTGGTTCCTGTGACCAAGATTTGGGCTCGGCGATCGGACCCGGTGAGGTGGACCTCGGCCGGCTCGACGTCGAGGCTCGCCGGGCATGCCGGCGAGGCGAGCGCGCTCAGCAACAGCCATTCGAGAACGAGACAGGAGATCGCTTTGCGTCCCGCGGTGCTCATCCTGGCAATGTGCCGCGCCTCGGTCGGATTGGCAATGGGAACCGGCCTTCCCCGGCGGCTTTGGGACGGTGGTGTTGAAGAACTCCCCGGAGAATCAGTGTGCGCACCTAGCCGGGTTCCCCTACAATGGGGCAAGTGGTGAATGATCCCCAATGAGGACGGTTGCTCCTCGGGTCCCGTGGCCGTTTGCCTTTGTCTTTCGGAGAGGTCGAGTCCGATGCCCTATCAATTCTCGAAGATCGAGGACGCTCTCCAGGCCATGTCCGAGGGGCGCGTGGTCATCGTGGTCGACGACGAAAGCCGTGAGAACGAAGGCGATTTCGTTGCCGCGGCCGATCGGATCACGCCTGAGACGGTCGAGTTCATGATCACGGAGGGGCGCGGGCAGTTGTGCGTTCCGATCATGCCCGACCAGGCCAAGCGACTCGATCTGAACCCGATGGTCGAGACAAATACCGCGCCCCACGGCTGCTCGTTTACCGTCATGGTCGACCACAAGTCGTGCCGCACCGGCATTAGCGCGGAGGAGCGGGCCCGGACGATCCGCGCGATCGTCGATCCGACGACTCGCCCCACCGACCTGGTTCGCCCCGGACATGTCCCGGCCCTGATCGCCAAGGAGGGGGGAGTGCTCCGTCGCGCGGGGCATACCGAGGCCACGGTCGACCTGGCGCGCCTGGCTGGTCTTGCTCCGGCGGGGGTGCTCATCGAGATTCTCGACGGGACCGGCGTCGCCAGCCGAGAGCGGCTCCACGAGATCGCCACCAAGTTCAACCTGCCGATCGTCTCGATTGAGATGCTGATCGGTTATCGGAGGCGTCGGGAGAAGCTCGTGCATCGCCTGGCCGAGGCCGAACTCCCCTCACGCTACGGCAAGGGGCGGGTCATCGGCTATGGGGTCAAGCATGAACCCGAGAACAACCCGATCGTGTTCGCGATGGGCGACCTGCTTTCGGTGGAGGCCCCTCTGGTCCGGATCCACTCGTCCTGCTTCACCGGCGACCTGCTCGACTCGCTCCGTTGCGATTGCGGCGACCAGCTCCATCTCGCCCTCGAAATGATCGGTCGCGAAGGGGTCGGTGCCTTGCTCTACCTGCCGCAGGAGGGGCGCGGGATCGGCCTGATCGAGAAGTTCAAAGCGTACGAGCTCCAAGACCAGGGCTTGGATACCGTCGAAGCCAATCAGGCACTCGGCTTCCCGGCCGATCCGCGCGACTATGGTGTGGGGCTGCAAATCCTCCAGGACCTCGGCCTGACCAAGGTCCGGCTCTTGACGAACAACCCCAAGAAGGTCGACGCCTTCGTCATTCAGGGGCACGGCCTCCAAGTGGTCGACCAGGTGCCGATCATCGCTCCCGAGGAAGCCGAGAGAACCAAGTACCTGGCTACCAAGCGTGATAAGATGGGCCATTTATTGCCGACTGGCGAACGAAATGGACCTGGTTGATCGAAGAAAAAAAAAGGGGGTGAAGAGCGGCCCGGCTGGCTGGTTCCGGCGTTGCTCTTCATGAGAGAATTAAACCTGTTTCTCTCCGCGAGCGGGTTCAGACCCGGGCGGAGGGTCGTTGGTCCGAATTACCCGAAGGACATACCCTCGTGCATTCTTACTCACCCCGAACCATGCTCTGCGGGCTAGCCTGTCTGGTGGCGCTGGCCGGTGGGGCGGCAATGGCGGCCCATGCGGAGCCCCCCCCGGCCGATCCCAAAGCGAAGCAACTGCTCGACGAGGTGATCAAGACGTACAAGGGACTGACCTCGTACGCCGATCAAGGGAAGTTCGTCCTCAACATCAGCGAGAACGGCAAGCCGAAGAACCAATCGTCGCCGCTTCGCCTGTCGCTCGCGCGCCCGAACAAGGTCGATCTCGACGCAGGTCTGGTCCGGCTGGTCAGCGACGGCAAGACTCTGACCACGTCGGTCGAACCGCTCAAGCAATACCTCTCGGTCGACGCCCCCAATACGATCACGTTCGAAACGTTCCGGCAGGGGCCGGTCGGTTCGGCCATCTTCGGCGGGCCGACCGGGCCGCCGATGTTCATCCTCTTGAACCTGTTGGTCGGCGAAGATCCGTCGAAATTGGTCGAGGAACTCGATGGTGCGCTGAAGCTGGGCCCGGAGCGTAAGGAGGGCCTGTCGCTGATGCTGGATCGCAAGGAAGGACCCGACTTCGAGATGCTCGTCGACCCTGAGACGAAGCTGCTCAAGAAAATCAACCTGGTGATCGACCCCGAGATCTTGGCCAAGACCGCCGCCGGAGGGAACAAGGTTACCATCGACCAGTTCGGCTGGGACGCCGGGACGGTCTCAACCAAGGCGCCGGCCGCCGATGCGTTTGCCTTCGCCCCTCCCAAGGAGTTCAAGAAGGTTGACTCGCTTACGAAAGCCGAGGCGGAAGATCCCAGCGCGGTCGCTCAGAAGCTCGTGGGCAAGCCCTCCCCCGACTTCACCCTGACGGTGCTTGATGGCGACAAGACCAAGACCGTCACCAAGGCTGACCTGGCGGGTAAGATCGTCCTGCTCGACTTCTGGGCGACCTGGTGCGGCCCCTGCATCAAGGAGCTTCCCGAAGTCCAGAAGATGATCGAAGGCTACGCCAAGAACAATAAGGACGTCGTCATCGTCGCCCTCAGCCAGGACGAAGAACCGCGCGAGCTCCCCGAACTCCGCAAGCATGTCGAGAAGACGCTCGAAGAGAAGAAGGTCGTGCTGACCGGCACCAAGGTCGGCCTGATCGCCCTCGACCCCACGCAGGCGATCGGCAATGCGTTCTCGGTCCAGGCGATCCCGACGCTCGTCATTCTCGACGGCAAGGGGATCGTTCAGGCTGCGTACGTCGGCCAGCAGACCGGTGAGACCCTCAGCAAGGACATCGACGCCTTGCTGGCGGGCAAGTCGCTCATCAAAGAGAAATCCGAAGAGGCGGCCGCAAAGAAGGACTGACGATCCCTCGCGATCGCCTTATCTGAGCATTCAGACGTTTACAAACGAGTGGCCGGGAACCGATGCAAAGTCGGTTGCCCGGCTGTATTTCCAACCGGCCCGACCGTTGGGATTCACCTCTACAGTCCTCGAGCCCACCTCCCACGGCAAGGCCGGGTAGCGATTCCTCCCCTTGGCCTTATTTTCTCTCTTTTCCGTCGAGCGGCTCGAGGTCACGAACCGTGATCAGTTGCGCTCGCAACGACTCATTGTAATGAACGCTTCCCCGAACGCCGACGTTGCGCGCCGTCAACCGAGACGGATCGAGCCCGGCCGGGATGTTCAGATAGGCGACTGCCGTTCCCTTGGGGCCGATCAGGGCGAAGACTTTCTGGCCGTCGACCTTGTGCGACGAGGGTTGGATCATCCCCTTGGCGTCGTAGGGACGCTCTTGCGGCTCCTCGGCCACTGCGAGTCGCCGTAAGTAGAGCGCCAGCTTGCGGTCGCGGTTTCGGCTTTTCTCCAGGATCGCCTCGATCTTCCGGGCGGATTCCGCCGCTGCCTCGTGCCGCGCGACGAGGTCGAGCCGCGCCTGAATTGCCTGGCTCGAGGCCGAGTCGGTAACACGTTTGAGCAGGCCCTCATACCGCAGGCGGATCGAATCGAGCCGCCAGTGCTCGATCGAATCACGGAGAATTGAGCGATGGCTCAACTCGATCCTCGCGATCTCCGCCGCGATCTCCGGGGGAGGATTGGGCAGGGAACCTTCCGCCGAGAAGGCCGCCCGGGTCTCTTGAGCCGGTTCGGCGGGTGCCTGTGTGGTTGTCGGGGAGGGGACCCACTCGACCCCGTCGGCACGGATGTGGCGGACCTCGCCCGCCAGGGGAGCGATCGCCCGCCATGTCTTCTTGCCGACGGTCAGCGGCGGCCGATCGATGAGGCGAACCACCTTACCGCGCGGCAGAGACCTGCCCGGCGGCCCCGGCATCTTGGCTTCGGGGATGCCCGAGCGAACCCGCGTTTGCGCCACGTCGACCCGCGCCGGCCCGAGGCCAGCCGGAGGATCGATCGCCGATTGCTCGACCCAGAGGAACGAGCCGGGTGGAGGCTCGATCGTCAGCCAGCCGTCGGTTCCGACCGCGCGCACAACCACCCGGTCTCCCTGCTGGAGCTGCCCCGATGCCACCGAGCGATCGTCCGGCTCGTCGAAAACGTCGAGCTCAGACGCAATCACTTCGGCGGCCCTGGGCAGGTCCGCGGCAGAGCCGGCCGGTCCCATCACCAGCAGGCCGAGCACCAGCGCGGCGATTCGCGGGTCGAACCAGGGCACCAAACAATCCTCCCGAATCCGAGCGGGAGCCGAGAGATAAGATAGGTCAAGCCGGGGTAATAGCCGAGAATGGGAGGTTCGTCAAGCCGAACGTCCTCCGTCTCGACGACTCCGCAGGTCTCGCGTTAAGCTGAAGAGTCTGGGAGCCTCGCCTGGTCCGCCGAGTCCGATTTCGGATCCCGACACGACTTTTTTTTGTTACTTGGGAATTTGCGTGATGACGTTTCCGCACGACGCCGGCCACCCGCTCCATCGTCCGAGGCGCCTGCGCAGCCATTCCCGGCTCCGCGACCTGGTCCGCGAGCATCGGCTTACCGTCGATGACCTGATCTATCCCTTGTTCGTCTACCACGGCACGAACCTGCGCAGGGAGATCCGCTCGATGCCCGGCCAGTACCAGTTCTCGCTCGACCGACTCGGTGAGGCGGTAGCCGAGGTCGTCGAGTTGGGGATCCCCTCCGTCCTCCTGTTCGGAATTCCCGAGCACAAGGACGCAACCGGTTCGGCGGCCTCCCAGGAGCAGGGAATCGTCCAGGAAGCGGTGCGGCTGATCAAGCGGCAGGCCCCCGAGCTGCTCGTCATCACCGACGTCTGCTTTTGTGAATACACCGACCACGGCCATTGCGGCCCGCTGACCGAGACGGCGGGGCGGGTCGACGTGGACAACGACGCCACGTTGCCGCTCCTGGCCGAGCAGGCGGTCAGTCACGCCCGGGCCGGGGCCGATGTGATCGCCCCCTCGGGAATGATGGACGGGATGGTCGCCGCGATTCGCTCCGGTCTCGACGGTGCGGGGTTCCCCGGGGTGCCAATCCTCTCATACGCGGCCAAGTTCGCCAGCGCCTACTACGGGCCGTTCCGCGAGGCTGCCGAAAGCACTCCCTCGTTTGGCGATCGGCGGACCTACCAGATGGATTCCGCCAACAGCGATGAGGCCATTCGCGAAGTTGAGATCGACCTCGCCGAAGGGGCCGACATGGTTATGGTCAAGCCGGCCTTAGCCTATATGGACATCGTGCGCCGGGTCAAAGCCGAATTCCGCGTTCCCGTCGCCGTCTACAATGTCTCGGGCGAATACGCGATGGTCAAAGCCGCCGCCGCCAACGGCTGGATCGACGAACGGCGGATCGTGCTCGAGACTCTCACCGGCTTCAAACGCGCCGGGGCTGATATGATCATTACCTATCACGCACTCGACGCCGCGCGGTGGCTTCGCGGGGGCTGATCGATGTCCCTGAATCGAAGAATCGGCAACACCTCCTTGGGACTGATGGTCGTCATCGTCAGCATTGCACGCTTGCTTGCCGTTCCGCCGCGGAGAGCCCTGGGATCTGGAGACCAGGCCCGCTCAACATCGTTGCCAGTCTCCTTGATTTATGCCGATGTAAGTTTTTGAAATCTTTGTGATGTTGGTGGCTGAAAAATTAATAGTCGTGAATTTGCCGTGGTTCGTCTGGGGGGCCGCTTCTTGGCTTTCTCCGAATCCGCGAGCGGGTCCCGGTGTGTTTGCTGGTGACTTCAAAACGGGCTGAGCTGGCCGTGCTTCGCGCCGTTTTGATGAGAACGAATCCGTTGAGGTCCCGCTGATGTCGACCGTCCTGATTGAAGTGCTTTTCATTTTGCTGCTGATTGCGGCCAGCGGGATCTTTGCCATGTCGGAGATGGCCATCGTCGTCTCACGCAAGGCACGGCTCCGGCAATGGGCCGACGAGGGGAATCGGCGGGCCCGCATCGCTCTGGAGATGGCGAACGACCCCAACCGTTTTCTTTCCACCGTTCAGGTTGGGATCACCTTGATCGGTACGCTGGCCGGGGTGTTCGGCGGGGCCACCATCGCCGAAAAAATCGCCGCCAGGTTGGGGCAGATCCCGAGGCTGGCGCCCTATGGCGAGACGATCGGCCTGACCGTCGTGGTCGCGGGCATCACCTACCTCTCCCTGATCCTCGGCGAACTGGTGCCCAAGCGGTTGGCGTTGAGCAATCCTGAGCGGATCGCTTCCATCGTGGCTGCTCCCTTGAGACTGCTGTCGGTCGTCGGTGTGCCGATCATCAAACTCCTGAGCGTTTCGACCGAGATCGTCCTCCGGTTACTCGGGATCCGGCCGTCCACGGAACCCACGGTCACGGAGGAAGAAATTCGGGCTCTGGTCAAGGAGGGGGCCAAGACTGGGGTTCTCGAGGAAGTGGAACACGAAATCGTCAAGCGAGTTTTCCGCCTGGGCGATAAGCGAGCATCCGCGTTGATGACCCCCAGGACGGAGGTCATCTGGATCGACGTGGCCGACTCGCCCGACGAAGTCCGCCGCAAGATCACCGAGAGTCCTCATTCACGGTTCCCGGTGAGCGACGGCACGCTGGACAACGTGCTCGGGGTTATTCAGGTCAAAGACCTGCTTGTTCGCGGATTCGCGGGGCGGCCTTATGATTTCAAGGGACTTTTGATCGTGCCCTTGCTTATCTATGAAGGAATGACCGGACTGAAAGTCCTGGAAATGTTCAAGAACACGGGCACGCACATCGCCCTGGTGCTCGACGAGTACGGCCTGGTCGAAGGGTTGCTGACGCTCAACGACATCCTCGAGGCGATCGTCGGTGGGATGCCCTCCGAGCCCGAGGGCGACGATCCGATGGCCGTGCAGCGGTCGGATGGCTCCTGGCTGCTCGACGGGATGCTCTCGATCGACGAGTTCGGCGACATTTTCGAGCCGATCCGGCTTCCCGAGGGGGACTATCGGACCCTGGCCGGATTCGTCGTCACACAGATGGGCAGGATCCCGACGGTGGCGGACAGCTTCGTCTGGGGCGAGTTGAAGTTCGAGGTCATGGACATGGACGCCAACCGGGTCGATCGGTTACTGGTGGCCCGTTGTGAGAGGAAACTTTGAGTGTGGTCATCCCCCGTGCTGGGAGCCTGGATTTCCCCGGTGGCGACCTGTTGAAGGGGCGGGCGACTTGGTAGCCTTGAGGCCTTGGTGATGGCTCCCGTTCCTCAGAACTTTCGCTCTTTGTGATGATTAAGACATCAATGGAGTGGCGGAGCCGTTGCGATATTTTTTTGCATCCGTCCCCGATCTCCTGAGCCATTGATTGGTGGTACAGCGACGATCGATCGATATCCTGACGGCGTGCTGAGCACGCCGGAACTCTGTGAGCAAGTCACGACCATGGAACCGAAGACGCCGGCGACGTCGAAGCCCGAGTACGACCTTTCCCGTAGCCATGAGGCGTTCCTTCGCGCCTGTAAGGTGATTCCCGGAGGGGTCAACAGCCCCGCGCGGGCGTTTGGGGCGGTCGGCGGTGAGCCGCCGTTCATGGCCCGCGCAGAGGGGGCGTATCTCTACGATATCGACGGGCATCAATACATCGACTATATCGGCTCGTGGGGTCCGATGATCTTCGGGCATGCTCATCCGACGGTCCGGCACGCGGTGGTCGAAGCGCTCGATCATGGGTCGAGCTTCGGAGCGCCGACGACGCGCGAGGTTGACATTGCCGAGGCGGTCGTCGCGGCAGTGCCGTCGATCGAGAAGGTTCGGTTTGTCTCGTCGGGGACCGAGGCGACGATGTCGGCCATCCGGGTGGCGCGCGGGGTCACCGGGCGGAACAAGATCGTCAAGATGACGGGGCATTATCACGGGCATGTTGATTCCTTGCTCGTTCAAGCAGGGTCGGCTGCGACGACGCTCGGCTTTCCCAACAGCCCAGGCGTCACTCCAGGGGCGATCGAGGATACGATCCTCTGTCCGTTCAATGACGTCTCGGCGGTGGCCGCCGCGTTTGAGCGATTCCCCGAGCAGGTTGCGGCGGTCATCCTCGAGCCGGTCGCAGGCAACATGGGCCTCGTCCCGCCTCGGCCCGGCTATCTCGAGCAGATCCGCGAACTGACCCGTAAACATGGCGTTATGCTCGTGTTTGATGAGGTCATGACGGGCTTCCGGCTTGCGTTTGGAGGGGCCCAGGAACGATTCGCGATCGATCCGGATATGACTGCGCTGGGCAAGATCATCGGCGGCGGCCTGCCGGCTGCGGCGTACGGGGCGAAGTCGGCGGTGATGGACTTCGTCTCACCCGCCGGACCGATCTATCAGGCGGGGACGCTCTCGGGCAACCCGCTGGCGATGGCCGCCGGGCTGGCGACGGTGGGAATGCTCCGAGAGTCGCCCCCTTACGAGCGGCTCGAGGCGATCTCGGCCCGGCTCGAAGACGGCTTGCGGCGGGCGGCCAGTGATGCGAAGGTCCCCCACGTCGTCCAGCGCGTCGGCAGCATGCTGACCCTCTTCTTCAACCAAGGGCCGGTCCACGACTACGAGGATGCCAAGCGGAGCGACACTGCCTTGTTCGGCCGCTTCTTCTGGGAGATGCTGGCGCGAGGCGTCTACCTTCCTTGCAGTCAGTTCGAGGCGGCCTTCGTCTCGGCCGCGCACACCGATGCCGACATCGATCACACCGTCGACGCAGCCAGGGACGCCCTCCGCGCGATTGTCGGTTAATTGAGCCGTCGAGCCGGTTGGGTGGGCGTTTCAATGATTAAAGTCGTTGCGGACGATTGCCGACAGGCTTGCGTTGACAGGTCCGGCGGTTCCGGCTAAAGTTCCGCCGCACGTCGCGACTTGCTGCGACGGGACGGTTGCGAAGACGAAACACCCTACGACTTGGCTTCTGAGAAGACTTCCGCTCCGCCTCGATTGACGGCGGTCTGGGCACGTGCTCGGGCGATCCCAAGGACGGGGACGCATTCCGGCACGGGTCCGAATTCTGACGGGCGAGGGTGGATCATGGACGATGTCCCCGCCGGTCCGGCGTACCCGGAGCCGCGGAGGCCGCCGCTTTCGGTCGTGATCCCCGTGCATAACGGAGGTCTCGACTTCGAGCGCTGCCTCCGGCGGCTTCGTGAATCGGACCAAGCTGACTTTGAACTAATCGTCGTCGATGACGGTTCAGCCGACAATTCGGCCGCCCTGGCCGAGTCGTATGGCGCTATTGTTGTTCGCCACGAGACTGCGCTAGGGCCCGCGGCCGCACGGAATCTCGGAGCCCACACGGCGACGGCCTCGATCGTCTTCTTCCTCGACGCCGACGTCGCCGTTCATCGGCAGACGCTGTCTCGGGCTGTGAGCCGGTTCGACGCCGATCCGAATCTGTCCGCCCTCTTCGGTTCGTATGATGATGCCCCGACGCATCCGGGGGTGATCAGCCAGTTCCGTAATCTCCTCCACCACTTCGTCCACCAGCAGGGAGAGTTCGTCGCCGAGGCCAGGCCCGCGCGAACCTTCTGGACCGGCTGTGGCGCGATCCGCCGCCAGGATTTCCTCGACCTGGGCGGCTTCGATCCGCACCTGTACCGTCGCCCTGCCATTGAGGACATCGAGTTTGGCTATCGCCTGACCCGCGCGGGTTGCCAGGTCATCCTCGCTCGCGACGTCCAGGCCACGCACCTGAAGCGTTGGTCGCTCGGCTCCGTCATCAAAACCGATATCTTTCAACGCGGCGTCCCTTGGATGCTGCTGATGAAGCGGTCGGGCATCGTCGAGACCGACCTCAACGTCAAGAACGACCAGAAGCTTTGCGTCGCGGCGGCCGGGCTCATGACTCTGGCCATTCTGGCCGCGCCCTGGCGTCCGGAATTGCTTGGCCTTGTCGTGGCTTGCTTGGCTCTGATCGTGAGCATGAATCGGCACTTTTACCGGTTCCTGGCGCGTCGACGGGGCTGGCTCTTCGCGGCCGCTTCGCTTGCGCTCCATTATTTGTACTACTGCTGCTGCGGTCTTTCCGTCGTCATCGCCCTGGCGCTTTGGCATCTCTCCGTCCGGCGATCGTCCGAGGCCTCACCGCAACTCAACCCGAATTCCGGTGTCCGCCGCGACTTCGCCGCAGAGGTAGGAGCAGGGACTGGGACAACCTCCCCACGACCCCGCAAGCAAAAGGCAAGGAGGCTCCCGCGATGGACAAAACGGTGAACGTGGCCGTCGTCCGGAGCGATAACCGTCGCGGTGCCGCCGCGCAGGCGCTCGCTCTGGTCGCCGACGACCTTCGCGCGTGCGTGACTCCCGAGGTCTTGGTCAAACCGAACCTCGTCAGTCATCAGAACCAGCTTCCTTCGACCCATGCCGATATCCTCTCGGCCACGCTCGACTCCCTGTTCGCCTCAGGGGCACGTCATGCCACTGTGGCCGAGGGGGCCAGTGACGCGACGGCCGGATTCGTCCGGTTCGGCTACCATCGCGAAACATTCGGTCGACCCGTTGACTTCCTCGACCTCAATCGCGATGAGAATGAGTGGAAGCCGATCGAGCTGATCGGCGTCGACGGTTGCACGCGGGTCGCTCGGCTCTCACGCACGATCGACGAGTCGACCTGCCGCGTTTCGCTTGCCCTGGCCAAGACTCACGTCACCGCGATGGTCACCTTCAGCCTCAAAAATATGCTCTCCAGTATCCACCTCGCCGATCGGATCATGATGCACGGTCATGCCGCGGGGGGGAACGGATATCGTGGCTGGAAAAAAATGGTCGTCGACTTCCTCAAACAGGATAACGTCGTCGTCAATCGGCTGACCCGCCTGATGGGCCGCGTCAAGAACGCGCGGACGATTTTGCGCGGGCTCGCCGGGCGCGACACGTTCGAGAGCCTGTCGGCGGCCGATCTCGCCTATCTCCACTCCGTCGAGGCGATGAACCGCAACCTCGTCGCGCTGGCCAGGCGGGTGAAACCGCACATCAGTGTGGTTGATGCGTTCACGGCCATGCACCGTGAAGGACCAAAGCACGGCACGCCCGTCCGGCTTGGGACCGTGATCGCGGGGACCGACGCCGTCGCGGTCGACGCCGTTGCGGCCGCCGTCATGGGCTTTGACCCGCTGCAAATCGGCTACCTGCGCTATGCTCAAGAGGCAGGGCTGGGGGTCGCCGACCTGTCGGCCATCAACGTTGTCGGCGATCCGATCGATCAGGTCAAGCGACCGCTTGTGCCGCACTCGAACCACGTCGTCCAGCGCCACTGGGATCGGCTCTCGGCCTCAGTCTATCGAGGGCCGCACAGCAGGGTCAGTTGCCCCGGGAAGGTCGTCTCGTCATGAACCGAGTCGACGAGGCCGGGCCTCAATCGGTTGTGAACCGAGTGATTCGATCAGGGGAATCATCCACGGTTTCCGTGGTGCTCGCCTCGATCGAGGCGAACGCGACGATCGCCGCGAGTCTGGCTCGGTTCCTTGAAGAAGTTGGCAAGCAAGGTGAAGTGATCCTTGCCGATGCGTCAAGTGATGGGTCAGCTGATCGGGCCAGGGCCTTGTTTCCCGGTCTTCGGATCCTCCGAAAGCCGCCCGGCACGTTGGCCCCTGAACTTTGGCGCGACGGCCTCAATGCGTCCCACTCGCCACTGGTTGCGTTCTCGACCGCACAGATGATTCCGAGTTGCGGTTGGCTCGAGTCCTTGCGTGGATGCCTTGAATCGACCGGGGCCGCTGCCGTCGGAGGACCGATCGACCCGGCTCCCCGGCTCTCAGCCGCCGATCGGGCTGTCTATCTCTTACGATATGTGAACTATCTCAGGCCACTGCCTAAGGTCGAGCAGTTCGAGCCCCCTGGCGATAACGCTCTCTATCGCCGTGATGCGCTCGGAGGGCTCGAAGCCCTCTGGGAGGCTGGGTTCTGGGAAGTGGAGATCCACCGTCGGTTGCGCGAACGAGGGGCAAGCTTGGCGATGGCCAGCGAGGCTGCGGTCGAGTTTCAAGGGGGAGGGGGTTTGAGCCTGGCTCTGCGTCAGCGCCGGGATCATGCCCGGCATTACGGGGCGGCTCGAGGGGGACGGATGAGCTGGTCCGAGCGATTGATCCGCTCGGCCGCCGCGCCTCTGGTCCCGGCAATCTTGATTCGGCGGATTACCGCGACTTTGACCAGGCGCGGTCGAGGGATCGGGCCTTGGCTGTCTGCCGTACCCTCCTTGTCGCTCTTGCTTGCGGCCTGGTCGGCGGGCGAGACAGCGGGAACGTGGTTGGGACCCCCCGCGCGAGGGCGGACGGTCGCATGACGAACGACTGAAGGCGTCTACTCAGAGGAGGCGGGCATGGAAGCCAACGGGCTCGGAGTGGGATTCCTGGTGGTGGGAGCGGGTTTCCTCGGAGCGCAGCGCGCGGCCGCGATCATGGCGGCGCGCGGCTGCCGGCTCGTCGCGGTCCACGACGCCAACCCCGAAGTCGCCAAGGTTGTGGGTCGTCAGCATGGGGTCCGTGTCGTCGCCGACTATGCCTCTGCGCTGTCGTGGGACGAAGTCGACGCCGTCGTGATCGCCACCCCTCACGCCGATCACTTTGAGCAGGCGAGCATGGCCCTGGAGGCAGGGAAGGGGGTCCTCTGTGAGAAGCCGCTCACCGTGCGGCCGGAAGAGGCCCGCCAACTCGCTCACCGCGCCGATGAGCTTCAATTCCGTCTGGCCACGGGCCTGAACCATCGCTTCTATCCGCCGATCCGTGATGCCTTGGCACTGGTTAGCGACTGGGCGATCGGCCGGGTCGAGCACGTCGAGGCTGAGATTGGCCACATGGCCTCCCCTGAGTTTCTCCGAAGCTGGCACACCGATATTTCTCGGGCGGGGGGCGGTACCCTGATGGACAATGGCCCACACGCCTGCGACTTGGTCCGCCGCTTCCTCGGTGAGGTGGTGGCTGCGCGTGGGAATGTGAGCAACCCCTTGGGCTTGCCGGAGGGGTGCGAGTCGGAGGCGACTGCCTGGTTCCGCGACCACGATCGCGGGACCGCCGAGGTCCGCTCCTCCTGGACCCTTCCCAAAGGCTACTTGACGATCGACATTCGCGGGACCGAGGGCCGATTGCACATCGAGACGGCCCCTTGGAAGCTGACGGGCGTGCTCGAAACCGGTCGGCGGATCACCAAGCGATACCTGGCGGAGCGGGTCTCCGAACGGCGGTTTCGCGGTCTCTTCGGCTGTGAGCGGTCGCTCGTTCGGGAGATGGAAGCGTTCGTCACCAAGCCAGGGGGAACGCAGCCTCGGTTGGAAGCGACCGGCTGGGACGGCTGTCGCGTGACCGAGATGATCGACGCGGTCTACCGCTCGAATACGTTGGGGCAGGAGATCCCGCTCAAGGAACGGCAGGTCCGGATCGTCGCTGGCGAACCCGTGGGCGTGGCCCAGGAGCCCTGGGGATGAGAGCCGGCGGTTTGCCGATCTTGACCTACCACGCATTTGATGCGACGGGGGGTGTCACCGCGACCGATCCCGCATGGTTCGCCGAGACCCTCTCGACGCTCACCAGCGCAGGCTTCCAGGCGGTGGACCTTGCGTCCTGGATCGCGCAGGGCCGTCCCCCGGTCGAGCGGGGGTTTGCCCTCACGATTGACGATGGACTTCGATCGATCGTCGAGGTGGCCGACGTGGTGGCACGGTATCGGGCCACCGCGACGGTCTTCCTGGTCACCGATCGGGTCGGCTCCGACAACGGCTGGCCGGGCCAGCCCGCGCATGTTCCTCGAGGGCCGTTGCTCTCCTGGTCGGAGCTTGAATCGCTGGGGTCGCTCGGGTTCCGGTTCGCCGCGCACGGGCGCACGCACCTGCCGCTCGACCGTTGCGATGACGGGCAACTCGACGAGGAGTTGCGCGGGTCGCGCGACGCGATCGAACAGCGTCTCGGTCGCCCTTGTCCCCTGTTCGCTTACCCTTATGGTCGCTCGAACCCAAGGATCCGCCAGGCCGCTCGGCGGCACTTCGCCGCAGCCTTCGGCACTCGGCTCGACACGGCCAACAGCGAGCAGGATCTCCATCAGATCTCGCGGATCGACGCCTTTTACCTTCGCTCGCGTCGCGTCCTGGATCGCCTGGCTACCGGCCGTCTCCAAGGCTGGCTTCGGCTTCGGCGAACCTTGCGCGAAGGTCGGGGGGCGATGACTCATCCTTTCTCCTGGAGATTTGAATTGTCCGCGTAGTGTGAGCAGGTGTCTTGGTGGGCCATGCCTACCTTGCAGCAGGAACAAGCTGGGCTTCATACACCTGCTTTGAGCAAATTTCTCTCTTGGGGCTCCGCGGAAATTCACGGGAATCTTGACGTTTCATGGATCATCATCATTTGGTCGAACAAGGAACGACGCTCGCATGCCCGGCCTGCCGTGGGGTGCTGCTCGACCGCACCGAGGGGCCGGTTTGCACCGGCTGTGGGCGGTCGTTTCCGCTGGTAGCGGGGCTGGTCGATCTTCGGCTGAAATCCGACCGCTATCTCGACCTCAAGGCTGAGCGAGCGAAGGCCGAGCGGCTGCATGCGCTGGAGCCCGAGACGGACTTGCAGGGATTGGCCGAGGCGTACTATGCGATTACCGATGACGTGCTCGACGCGCGCCGAGGACGGTTCCTGCGGCACATCGCCGGGGCCGAGGCCCGGGGTGAGGCGCTCGCCACGCGGTTGCCGCGTGAGGGGGCCATCCTCGAGGTTGGCTGCGGCACGGGGGGGTTGCTTGTGCCGGCCTTGCGGTCGGGTCGGTCGATCGAAGGGGTGGATATCGCGTCGCGGTGGCTGGTCGTGGCGCGGAGACGATTGACTGACCGAGGGCTATCGGGAACCTTGGTGGCGGCATCGGCCGAGCGCCTTCCCTGGTCCGACGACCAGTTCGACGCGGTGGTCGCCGACAGCCTGATCGAGCATCTCGACGACCCAGGGCAAGCCTTGCGCGAGTGGGTCCGCGTGCTCAAGCCGGGGGGACGCCTGATCGTCTGGTCGCCCAATCGCTTCACGTTGACGACCGACCCGCACGTCGGTCTCTGGGGCCTGGGCTGGCTGCCGAGACAGTGGGTTCCCAGCTACTTGCGGCTGCGGCTGCGGCAGGTTTGGCCGCCGCGAACCCTCTCGGCCAACGAGGCAGGGCAGCTTGCGCGGGCGGCCGGACTGCGAGGGATTGAGGTCGACGTGCCGGGCGTGCCCGAAACATGGGCCCGTTCGCTTCCCCTCCGTCAGCGACGCGGGATCCGGGTCTATTCCGCTGCGCGAAAGCATCGCCTCACGCGGGCCCTCCTTCGCGCCATTGGCCCGCTCTGGGAGTTGAATGCGACCAAAGGAGGGGCGGCGTGACCATGACGGCCAGTCGCCCGAGAACGGTTGCTCGTGTCGGCCCGAAGTCGGTGTCCCGGCGTCCGAGAGGACTGCGCTGGGTGCTCGTGGCGGAGCTGGTAGCGAACCTTCTCGGATTTGCCGTGATGGTTCACCTGGCGCGTCGGTTGGGCCCGGCGAGCTTCGCTCGGCTGGAATACGCCGCAGCCGTCGCGGCCTGGCTCCTGGTGTTGGTTCGCGGTGGGGTGGACGTCATCGTCTATCGCGAAGCCGCGCGTCGGCCTTCGCTGATTCGACCACTCACTGATGTGCTCATTGGTCTCCGTGGTCTGGCCGCATTGACGGGGTATGCGTTGATCCTTGGCTTGGCTGTGCTGGCCGGCCCCGAGCGCGGACCGGTCGTGGCGATCGCCGGCCTGATCCTGATCCCTTCGGCCCTGGTGACTGACGTTGGTCTCCGCGCTTCGGGGCGTTTCGGGTGGATCGCCCTGGCGCAAGGGGTACGTTCGTTGGCCTATGTCGGCCTCGCGGTGAGCCTGGTCCGTAACCCGGGCGACCTCCTCCGGGCGGCATGGAGCGTCGTCTTTGCCGAAGTGGCCGGAACGATCGTTCCGTTGGCCTGGCACTTGGGTCAGCTTGGCTGGCCTCGGGTCCGATTCCGCAAACGGGCCTGGATTGTCGTGGCCCGCCGAGGCGCCATTGCGGGGGTGACCCGGTTTGGCCGTGTCAGTCTCTATGGAGCCGACCTGCTGGTGCTGGGCTGGTGGGCCAGCGCGGAGCTTGGCTCGTATGCGGCCGCGAGGCGGATCGTGTTCGGGTTTGTGGCTCTGGGCCTTGTCTTACCGGCCTCACTTGCGCCTGCGATCGCGCGACAATGGGCGTGCGGGGCGAATCTTGCTCGGGGTTTGATTGAGGATTCGCTGGTCCGGATCTGGGGGCTGAGCCTGCCTGCGGTGCTGGTGCTGATGGTCATGGCCGGGCGCTGGATGCCGCTTTTGTTTGGCGAGCACTATCGAGAGGGGGGGCCCTGGCTCGTCCTGATCGCAGCGCGGCTCCCCTGGCTGCTGACGGCGAGCTTCATCCAGGCGGCCTTGACTGCCTGCCGGCGCGAGTCTTGGGTGTTCGACCAGACGGTCGGTCTCGTGCTCTTGGCCCTGGTCCTTGTCCCTGCCGCGGCAGCCTGGGCGGGGCCTTGGGGAGTGGGGTGGGCCTTGCTTGCGATCGAGATCGTCGCGGCGGTCGGCGGCTTGCGGATGCTGGCCAAGCTTGGCCTCTCGCCCCGTTGGTATCTCTGGCGGCATCGCTTGCGGGGGCTCTTGCCATGACGGCTGTTTTGACCATCGAACAACCGGCTTACTTCGATCGGCTCGCCGAAGTCGAAGCAGCGCACTGGTGGTCGCTCGGAATGTGGCGGCTCGGGGCCCACTGGCTGGACGCTACGCTTCGCGGTCGCCAGGGGTTGGCCGCACTCGACGTCGGCTGTGGCACCGGACAGACGGCGCTCCGATTGGCCTGCCGCCCTGAAATCGGTTCCGTGGTCGGGCTCGACCCCAGCGCCGAGGCCCTCGCGCATGCCCGACGTCGGCACGCCTTCCCCTTGGTCCGAGGGAGCGCTCTCGACTTGCCGTTTGGAAAGTCAAGGTTTGATGTCATTACGTGCTTTGATGTGCTCCAGCATCTTCCCCAAGACGGCGACCGCCGCGCAGCGGATGAGTTGTACCGGGTGCTCGCACCCGGCGGAGTTGCCCTGGTGCGTTCAAACGCGCAAGCGTGGACCTCGGCGTCCCCAGCAGTCGAGGGGGGGTACAGGCTTGGAGCCTTGGTGAAAGTTTTCGAGGTCTCCGGGTTCACGGTTAGCCATGCGACTCATGCCAACTGTCTTCCCGCCTTGGTTCAGGAGCTGCGTGGTCGCCTGGTCCGGTCGGGCCGAGCCGGTCCGAGCAGTCATCCCTCGGGGGGAGGTCTGAGAATTCGGTTGCCGCATCCCTGGGTGAACCGGCTGATGGGGAGCGTCGCCACCGCCGAAGCGGTGGTCGCGGGCCGTTTGAACGCGCGGCTGCCGTTTGGGCATAGCACGATGCTCTTGGTCTCTCGCAATGACGAACGGTGACTGTCTGTCGGACTTGCCTGCTGAGAGAGGCTCTTGGCGAGCTCGATTGAGGTTGAGGGCTGCTGTCGCGGCCTTCGAGGGATGGGCCACCCGGCCGAAGAGGAGGTCTTCGCCATGCGAGTGGGAATCGATGGAAGCTGCCTGGCGAACCGACGTGGGTTTGGTCGCTTCGCCCGACAGGTCCTGGACGCGCTGGCGGACGTGCCGAACCCTCATGAGATCGTCGTGTTCATCGATCGCCCTTCGGCGGCGACCGCCTCGGTCCCCGCTTGCTTCGAGACGGTGCTGGTGGATGTGGGGGAGGCCCCGACCAATGCCGCCTCCGCGACCGGCCGACGGCGGGTTCGGGACATGTTCTCGATGGGCAAGGCGGTTGCGAACGCGGGCATCGACCTGATCTATTTCCCGGCGACTTACACGTTCTTCCCGGTCTGGAACGTCAAGCATGTCGTGGTCACGATGCACGACACCCTGGCGCTCGCCCACCCTGAACTCGTCTTTCCGACCTGGCAAGGGCGGCTTTCCTGGATGCTCAAGGAGCATGCCGCGGCCTGCTGGGCCGATCGGATCGTCACCGTTTCGGAGTCGGCCCGACTTGATCTGATCGCCTGGTTCCGCTTGCCCGCCGAGAAGATCTGTGTGGTGAGCGAGGGCCCAGGCGCGGAATTTCGCCCCCGGCCCCGAGGTCCGGAGTCGGATGCGGTCCTGGCCCGCTACGGGCTCGAGTCGGGAAGCCGGTACGTGCTCTATGTTGGGGGGCTGAGCCCACATAAGAACTTGTCACGGCTGATCGAGGCGTTCGCGGCCGCTGCGCCTGCGGACGTTCGCCTGGTTCTGGTCGGCGACACCGGCGACGTCTTCCACACGCACGTTCCCGAACTGCGGGCGGCGGTGGAGCGGTTCGGACTGGACGGCCGCGTTTTGTTCACCGGGTTCGTGCCCGACGAAGACCTGGCCTATCTCTACAGTCGGGCCTATGTGCTGGCTCACCCCTCCTTGATGGAAGGGTTCGGTCTGCCTCCGGTCGAGGCCATGGCTTGCGGAACCCCGGTGATCTCGAGCACGGCGGGTTCCTTGCCCGAAGTGGTTGGGGACGCTGGCCTCTTTTTTGACCCGACCGATGTGGGCGCGATCGCAAGAGCCGTGCGGCGGATCTTCGAGGACCCGGCCGCGCGCGATGAACTGGCACGCACGGCCTTTCGCCGGGCGGCTCAGTTCACCTGGTCGAACTCCGCGCGGGCCTTGCTTGCGGCGTTCGGAGAATTCGACCCGGGATGGGATCCGCGGCACACCGAATCCATTCTCCACTTGAGCCATCGATCCTCGCGAAGTCCTCGCGGCGAAGCGTGGGATCTGGTCGAGGCGAAGCTGCCGGCTTCCGAGCACTGACGACGAGCCGGTGCATGCGTTTGTATCCCACCAAGAAAAGCAACGTTGAGGACGGATCGGTCCCCCTTTGGAGATCAGGCCCTTGTAGGGACCAAGGCCCTGGTTTCTCGAGACGTTCGGAGGAAGCCGCCATGAAATTCTGCATGCTCACAACCTTCTTCGGCAGCCAGAGCTTTGGAGGCGACGCCGCCTTCGTCGATCGGCTGTCGCGAGCCCTAGCGCGGCAGGGGCACGAGGTTCATGTGATCCACTGTCGCGACGCCTTCGAGGCGTCGCGCGGTGACCAGACCCCTCGCCCCTATTCCCCTCCCCCGGGCGTTCAGATCCACCCACTCGAGAGTCGGGCCGGCGTACTGTCCCCCTTGTCCACGCATCAGACGGGTCGCCCGCTGTTCAAGGCCCGGGCGATCGGCCGCCTCTTGCGTGACATTCGCCCGGACGTCGTCCACTTTCACAACCTCTCGCTGATCGGCGGCCCCGGGCTGCTCCAGATCCCCGCCCCGGGCGCCCTCAAGTTCATGACGGCCCACGAGCATTGGCTCGTCTGTCCGCTACACGTTCTCTGGAAGCACGATCAGAGCGTCTGCGAGCGGAGCGAATGCGTCCGCTGTTGCGTTAAGTCGCTCCGTCCGCCTCAGCTTTGGCGTATGACTCCGCTCCTGGACCGCTCGCTCCGCCATCTCGATGCGCTCATCTGCCCCAGCCTGTCGACCCGTCGTGAGCACGCGCGGCGGGGAATCGTGGCCAGGATGACGCACTTGCCCTATTTCTTGCCGCACGACTATACGGGATTGCCGTCCGCGCCCACCCCAACGCATGCCCGGCCTTACGTGGCCGCAGCCGGTCGGCTCGAGAAGATCAAAGGGTTTCAGGACGTGATCGAGGCGATGCGACGACTGCCCGGGCTGGACCTCCGGATCGCGGGATCGGGCCAGTATGAGGCCGAGCTCAGGGAGCAGGCACGCGGCCTCGACAACGTCCTCTTCGAGGGCCGACTCGACGCTGCCAATGTCGCGGCCTTGTTCCGAGGGGCACGCGCCGTCGCGGTTCCTTCCCTGGTCTATGAGACCTTCGGCTATGTCGTGCTCGAAGCCTTCGCCGAGCGGGCCCCGGTGGTCGTTCGTAATCTTGGGGCTCTTCCCGAACTCGTTGCCGAGAGCGGCGGCGGACTTGTCTTCGACTCTCCCGACGGGCTGGTCGAGGCTCTGGGCAAACTCACAAGCGACGACGAGCTGAGACGGACCCTGGGCGAGAACGGGCATCGAGCCCGGCACGGGATCTGGTCCGAGGCCGAGCATATCGACCGCTACTTCGCCTTGATCGACGAGCACCAGCAACGCCATCGTCAACGCCAGCGAACCGGCCCCGCGCTCTCGCAGGCCGTGGCCGCCGTCAGGCGGCAGGAGCCGGTTTTGGTCCCCGAGGAGGCGTTTGAGCCGGTTCGGTGATTGGGAAGAGAAAGGGACAGGACGTTGAGGTTTTTCGCCTGCCTCCGAACTTCAAATTCCCGGCGAGTAGGGAGCGTCAACTCTCTTTGTCTTTCGATTGGAGCGAACGGGCGAGGAGGAGGATAGCCATGTCGAGCCAATTCTCCGTTAGTGTATCAGCAGTTACGTGCTGATGAGAGAAGAGGACGCGGCCCTGATGAGTTCGTCCTTGACCTCGCGTGCGAACTGGGATCGGCTGAACTGCGCGACGTGATCGAAGCCTCTGGCAATGCACTTCCGCCGCTCCTCCTCACTGGTCGAGAGCGTCTCCAAGGCAACGGCCAGGGCAGGTGCGTCGGCCGAGTCGAGATACCAGGGGGCGTCCCCGCCGGCTTCGACGAGGGCGCTGTTGCGGAGCGTTACGACCGGGCAGCCACTGGCGAGCGCTTCGACGACGGGCAGACCAAAGCCCTCGTAGTCGGAGGGGTAGAGCAGGGCGATGGCCCCGGCCAGGAGGCTGCGGAGGATTGGTTCCGCGACATGCCCCGCACGGATCGTGCCGTCGGCTGGGCCCGGCAAATCGCCCGGGTCGTCGGGGCCGACGAAGACGAGCCGGTGGCCTGGGTGAGCCTGGCGGTGGCTGGCGAACGCTTGGAGGATCGCGGGGACGTTGCGGCGTCGCGACCGTTTGCCGACAAAGAGAAAATAGGGAGACGACTCTACGCCAACATGTCGGCGCGCCTCGATGACCTCGGGGGAATCGCGGGCCAAGGGGCGGAACTCGGGTTCGGGGCCGGGATAGGTCACCCGGATCCTTTCCGACGGAACGCCGTGGACGCGGGCCACGTCATGGGCGGTCGCCTGCGAAGGGACGAGGATCCGGTCGGCCTGGTGCGCAGCCAGACGGTAACGCCAGCCGAATCGCCAGCGAACGAGCCGAGGGAAGCTCTCCGGCACGACCCAAGGCAGGGTGTCATAAATTACCAGGACCGTCCGGCCGCGCCAGGGCCAGGGCACGAGATTGGCGGGAGCGAACAGCAAATCGTCGGGACGGAGCTCGCGAGCGAGCCCGAACCATTCCCAGGCGAGGCCCGACCATCGCTCGCCGACCACCTTGGTGCTGAGGCCGTCGATCAGGGGAACCCGGTTCCGTCCCCCAGGGTCGCGAAGGACGACCAGGGTCTCCGCCAAGGGGAGGCCGGTCAGCGCCCATTCGGCGAGCAGGCTCTCGAGGCAGCGACCCACTCCCGTTCGCTCCGCAGTGAGCCGCTGGCCATCGATCACCAGGCGCATCGTCTTGGGCTCCTTGGGCTTGGGTGTTCTCCGCTCGGATTGTCCAGTTTTCCTCACGAATCGCCAGCCGAACCTGCCGGACGGGTCAGATCTTGGCTCTTTTGGGGAATCCGAGCGGATTGGGAAATTGCGGTTCGCCTCTTTGACTGAGCATGCTACAATCCTTCGGTTGGAAAAAAAACGAAGGGTACACCCCACCGGCTTGAGGCCGAGATCCTACCTCGCGAGCCATCTGCCCGTTGGTCTCTTTGCGCTGTCTCATCTTTTCGCATCCGGTTTGTTGCCGGGGCGGACTTCTTTGGCGCGACAAGGCCGACAACTACGCAAGCCGCGTCCGAGAACGGATAACCGCTAGGGTTGTCCCGTCCGCGCCACAAGTCGGGGTGAGAAGGAGTTAAGTTTGCAGAAGACGACGATCGGGACCTCGACGACCGAAACAACCGAGGGGTTCCCCGCGCTGGGTGTCAGCGAGCTGACGTTGAAGGCCTTGGATCGCGCTGGCTTCAAGGAGCCGAGCCCGATTCAGCAAGCGATGATCGCTCAAGCGATTGCGGGCCGCGATTGCCTGGGCAATGCCCCCACGGGAACGGGCAAGACGGCCGCGTTCTTGGTCCCGATCTTGGAAAAGGTCGACGAAAATGACCGTCGGGTGCAGGCATTGATCCTGGCTCCGACGCGTGAGCTGGTCATCCAGATCAGCCGTGAGTTCGAGAAGCTTTCCTACGGCCGGCGTGTCCGAGGTGTGGCGGTGGTCGGCGGTGAGCCGATCCTTCGCCAGCAGCGAATGCTGGGCGCGGGCTGTCAGGTGGTTGTGGCCACCCCCGGCCGCTTGATGGACCTGATGGCCCGCCACGCGATCCGGCTCGACAAGGTGCAGGTGGTCGTCCTCGACGAAGCCGATCAGATGCTCGACATCGGATTTCGGCCGGCCGTTGAGACGATTCTCAAGTCGGTGCCGAAGACCCGGCAGACGCTGTTGCTGTCGGCAACGATGCCTCCCGAGGTTCGCGACCTGGCGCAGACCTACCTGGTCAATCCGGTCGACGTCCGTCTCATCCGTGAGGACGAAGACGCGACGATTCCGGCGATCCGCCAGTTGTACCTGATGGTGGCTGCTGAGCGGAAGTTCGAGCTGCTCATCAAGTTGCTTCGCCGTGAGGCGGCGCCGCGAGCGATCGTCTTCTGTCGGACCAAACGGGGAGCCGACCGGGTGGGCATGCTGCTCCGCTCTGAAGGGCTGCTCGCCGACACGATGCACGGCAACCTGAGCCAGGCGCAGCGGAACCGGGTCCTCCAGGGGTTCCGATCGGGCCGGCTGACGATCCTGGTCGCGACCGACGTTGTCGGCCGTGGCATCGACGTTCGCGGGGTCTCGCACGTCATCAACTTTGACCTGCCCGAGGATCCGACCCACTACGTTCACCGGATCGGCCGTACGGGCCGGATGGGGAGCGACGGTGTCGCCTTCTCCCTGGTGCTGCCCGACCAGGGCAAGCTGCTCGACCAGATCGAGCGCTGCATCTCGCGTGAGTTGGAGGCCGACCAGGTCGAGGGAGTTCCGGCTCCGCCCCGACCTTACTTCCGCCCTCAGCCCCGCCAAGGTGGCTTCCGACGCGGTCCTGGTCCCCGGCACAACAACGGGAACGGCAACGGTCATGGCCATGGCAACAACGGCAATGGCCATGGGAACGGAAACGGCAATGGAAACGGCAGCGGCCGGTTCCCGCGTCGCGCTGTCTCTTCGTCTCAGGGAGTCCGCCGTCGCCGCGATCGCGAACCCCAAGGTGCGGGCCGCGGTTGAGCTTAAGCTCACTGCGATTTGAACGCTCAAAAGAAGACCCGCACGCGAGAGGGAAGCCTCTTGTGTGTGGGTCTCTTTTTTTTGATTGATTGGGATGATGCAACTCGGATTTCGCATTCTTTAAAAGGCGAGCGGGGAAGCGTCGGCTCTCTGGCGTGGAATCGGGCTCGGACCTGGTCTATTCACTGCGATTCTCTCGACCACATCCCCAATAAATTCATTGCCGCCGCGAAAAAAAAGTGTAGCAGTCTCGCCTTCCAGTGGCACTACTTGGTGATGGAGACAGAGCACGGGAGAGGGAGAGCGGATGGCGGCGAAACTGACGAGTGGGACCGTGCGGGACCTGGAAACGCTGTTCGAGACCGGTGTGGTCGGTGATTGGACCGACGGCCAGCTCTTGGAACAGTTCCGGTCCGGGCCCGGTCCGACCGCCGAGGCCGCGTTCGCAGCGATGATCCGCCGGCACGGACCGATGGTTCTGCGCGTCTGCCGGGGTGTCTTGAACGACGAGCACGATGCCCAGGACGCCTTTCAGGCCACGTTCCTTGTTTTGGTGCGGAAGGCCGGATCGATCCGGAACCGCTTTTCGGTGGCGAGTTGGCTCTACGGGGTGGCGCATCGTGTCGCCTCGCGGGCGAAGGTCGATGTGGCCAGACGGCGAACCCACGAGCGCCGGGCCGCCACGCTCATCAAGGAGTTGCAATACGACTCGGCGGGCGGGCTCCTGGCTGAGCAAGCGGTCCTCGATGAAGAGATCTGCCGGCTTCCGGAAAAATACCGCGCCGTGGTCGTGCTCTGCTACCTTGAGGGCCTGTCGCAAGACCAGGCCGCCGTGTCCCTCGACTGGCCGTCCGGCACGGTTCGGGGGCGGCTCTGCCGGGCCCGAGAGCTCTTGCGGTCCCGTCTGTCCCGCCGAGGGTTTGTGCTGCCCGTGGGGGCCGTGACGGCTGGGCTCGCGCCCCGGGAGGATGCGGCCATCCCCGCCATGCTGATCGGCACGCTGCCTCGCGCCACTCTGCTCGCTGCCGCAGGTAAGTCTCCAGCCCCTAATGCGATTTCCGAGTCTGTCATCGCGTTGGCCAGCGCAACTTTGAAGGCGATGTCCTGGGCCGGCATCAAGTTCACTTTCGCCCTGTGTGGCGTCGGCCTGGCCACGGCCTCAATCGCCGGAGTCGCGGTACAGTTCGGGCCGTCCCTGCACCGTCCGGTCCCCGTGAAGCCCACAAAACCCGTGGTCGCAGTCGCACCTGACCCCGCCCCCGAAGCCGTACCCGTCCCGGAAATCGTGGCCGCACCCAAGCCGGTCCCGCCGGTCAGTGCCTATCCCGAGCCGGAGACGCCTCCCTCCGCGCCGAAGCTGGATCCACTGGCTGGCAACGATCTTCCCGAACGTGATTCGGTCGCCCTGGCATTTCCTCTCGAGAACATTAAGGTCGATGGTGACCTCGCGGATTGGCCCGAGGACATCATTCGCTACCCGGTCCGTAAGCTCTTCATGGCGAGTGGATTCCGCCCGCCCGCAGGCGGCTCGGATTTGAGTCCGGCGTTTTCGGTTGGCTACAACCTGAAGGAACAGCTCATCTACCTGGCTGTGGTTGTCCGTGACGACAAGGTTGTCGTCGGTCACACCAGCCATATGGACACCGACGCCGTCGAGGTCTACATCGACGGCCTCAGGAGCGAGCAGAAGTTCTCGGGTCAGTTCGCGAACCCCGTTTGGCAGCACGTTGGCCTCGCGGACCTTCCTGTCCAGCAGTATATCGCCATCCCGGGCTCGGGGAAGATCTACGGGACGCCGCATAACACGAACCCGGTTGTGATCTCCGGCGATGTCAAGAAGACCAGGACGCGGGTGGCGTTCCGCCGCGTCGGGGACATTACGACCTACGAGTGGGCGATCCAGCCCTTCGACCGGTATCCCGACCAGCCCACTCGCTTGGAGCGAGGCAAGCGGATCGGTTTTGACCTGGCGGTGGCCGACAAAGACGTCCCCGCGACGTCGTCGCAAGGGATGGACGAGCCTGCATTCGCTCGTCTCGCGTGGGTTTACTGGGGGCCTCAGTGGACTGGTATGAAAGTGCTTGATGCCGGCAACCTCGGAGAACTGATCCTCGCCGCCCCGCGCTGAGGGGCGCGAAGGCGAGGAGTCAATGTCAGCGGGTGCCAGGGCCCCTCAGAACCCTGGCCCTGCTACGTCTCAACGTTTGTGGTTCGACCTCAGCCCTGATGTGCCGAGGGGGTTCTTCGTCCGCCTTCGACTAATTTTCATGATAAGGAGCTGTAGATGATCCTCCAGACGCTCCCCCAGCGGCCCAGCTCTGGATTCTTAACGAGCAAGATCCTCGCCCATCTCGGCGGTTGGATCTGCGGCGGGGTCGTGCTCTGCTGGGTCGCCTTGCAGGCAGGGCCCCGGACCGGGACCGCCGTTGTTCACGTGACCGAGCCCAACGTGGCCGTGAACATCGGCGGCCAGATGTTCCAGGTCGGCGAAACCATTCACATGCCGCTTGTTTGTGACCTCCCCGCCGGAGCGCATCGGCTCACGATGACGCGGGGCGCGACGGTGCTTTACGCCGAGAACTTCTCGATTGAAGGGGGAGAGGAACATGTCCTCACCACCTGGAAGCCACCGGCCGAGGGCGCCAGCCGGGCTGTGAATCGGATTCCGTGGTTCGAAGGCTCGGCCCGTGGGGGCCAGTTCCCGAGTCCGAGTACGGTAGGGACTCCGTGGCCTTCAGAAGCGAACTCGCATCAGTAAAGGGTTTTGGTCGGATCTTCGCTCGCCTTTTCGGCGAGCGAGATTCCCGGTTTAAGTCCTGCTCACCTTTTAAATCTCACGCGGACCGGCGGCTTGGATGGCGAGCTCGACGTCGTTGAACCGCGTGAAGTTTTTGCGGAACAGTTGGGCGAGTCGAGACGCCTGGGTGTCGTAGGCGGTTGGATCGGGCCAGGCGGTGCGTGGGTCGAGGATCTCGGTGAGCACACCGGGGCAGGTCTTTGGATACTCGAGGCCGAAGATCGGATCGACCGCGTAGGAGGCGTCGCGGATCGTCCCGCCCAGGACCGCGTCAACCAGCGCGCGGGTATGCCGGAGTGCGATCCGACGCCCTTGACCGTGGCCGCCGCCGGTCCAACCCGTGTTCAGCAGCCAGGCCTCGACGTGATGCCGCCGCATTTTGGTGCCGAGCAGGTCGGCGTAGCGATTCGGCGGCAGGGTCATGAAGGGAGCGCCGAAGCAGGCGCTGAAGACGGCCGACGGTTCCTGGCTGAGCCCGCGCTCCGTCCCGGCGACCTTGGCCGTGTAGCCGGAGAGAAAGTGATACATCGCCTGTTCGGGCGTGAGTCGGGACAAAGGGGGGAGAACCCCGAAGGCGTCACAGGTCAGGAAGATGATCCGGCTCGGATGCCCCCCTTGTCCCCCTGGCACGTGGTTCGGAATCGACTCGATCGGATAGGCCGCGCGCGTGTTCTCGGTCAGCGAAGCATCGGCGAAGTCGGGAACTCGGGTCTTGGGGTCGAGCACGACGTTCTCGAGCACGGTGCCGAACCGGATCGCCTCATAGATCTCGGGTTCGTTGAGCCGGTCAAGGCGAATGCATTTGGCGTAACAGCCTCCCTCGAAGTTGAAGACGCCGTCGTCCCCCCAGCCGTGCTCGTCGTCGCCGATCAGAGCCCGAATGGGATCGGCGGAGAGGGTCGTCTTGCCGGTGCCCGACAGCCCGAAGAAGAGCGCGACGTCGCCGGCTTCGCCCACATTCGCCGAGCAGTGCATCGAAAGCACCCCTTGGCGCGGGAGCAAGTAGTTGAGGATCGAGAAGACTGACTTCTTGATTTCCCCTGCATACTGAGTCCCCCCGATCAACACCAGCCGCTTCGCGAAGTTCAGGACGATGAAGACCTCGCTCCGCGTGCCGTCCCGCTCGGGGACCGCTTGGAAGTCGGGGGCCGCAATGATCGTGAACGCGGGCCGATGACTGGCGAGTTCCTCGGCTGTGGGTCGGACGAAGAGCTGGTGGGCGAACAAGGCGTGGTACGCGCGCTCGCAGATGACCCGGATCGGCAGGCGATGGGTGGGATCGGTCCCCCCGAACGAGTCCTGAATCCAGACCTCACGTCCCTCAAAGTGTTCGAGCACACGGCGATGGAGTGCATCGAACCGGTCGGGCTCGAAGGGGAAGTTCACCTCGCCCCAGTCGACCTCGGACTCGCTCGATGGCTCTCGGACGATGAACTTGTCCTTCGGGGACCGGCCGGTGTACTTCCCGGTCTTGAAAACCAGGGCCCCTTGGTCCGACAGCTCCCCTTCACCGCGGCTCAGGGCGTGCTCGGCGAGCACGGCCTGCGACGCGTTCCAGTGCTGGACCCCAACGCCGCGCCATCCCTGCTTGTCCAGGGTCAGACGACCCGCATCGGCCGCCGTTCGATCGGATGGGTCGTCCATCGAGCCTTGATCCCTTCGAGGGTGACAAACCATAACGGGCGGGGCCTCCCGTGCCTCTGCCTCGCCTCATTATCCTTCGTAACATGGCCCGCGCGGTTCGGCAAGAGTGGCCGTTCACCATGATGATCCTTCCCTCACGGCATTCCGGTGCGTACGGGCTGGCTCGGACCCGTCGGTATCTTCAGCGCATGGATTCGGCGAGCCTGTTTGAAGGCTCGCCGGAGATCGATCGGAAGGTTGTTGCTCTTTGGCGGCCGAGCAGGTGGAGTCTCAACCGCCAAGATCATGGAATCATTTAATGTCGATCTGGATATTGGTGTTGCCGGCGGGAGGAATGTCGATCGCGATGCCGGAATTCTCTGGCTGGGAGTATTTCTCGGGAATGAGATATTTCGGTACGAAGTCTCCCCCCTTCGTCGGCACTTCCTCGGTCACGAGGACTCCGACCTGATGTTTGCCTGCGACGGCGCCATCGCCGTCGGTGTAGGTTGTGAGGGTGAAACTGCCGTCCTTGATGATCCCGGTCGAGGGACGTCCTTTGTCAGGCAGGAAATACATCGTCCCTTTGCTCACGGGGCTGCCCTTGTAGGTCACTTTACCGGCTGCGGCGACCGCTGGTAGCTCATCCTTGTCTCGGCCTCCACAGCCTGAAATGGTGACCAAGACCAACGCCGATACCAGCACGAAACCTCGATGGTCATACCAACTCACCAACGCCTTCATATCGTTCCCCTGGCCGTTTCACGGCTCATTTGACTTGATCCGGTCGGACAATACCGTGCGCCCACTTCCCGAACGCGAACGTGGCGCCGGTAGGGCTGAAATCGAGATCTCAGAAACCGTGGTGGATCTGCACTCCGGCTCGCGCAGAGCGCGAGCCGGAGGCGAATCCCTTTTGGTTGTTCGGGTCGAGGCGCTGGTCGCTCCCGATTGGGAGTGAGCCGGTTGATGAAACGGATCCGTCGACACGTTCCTCAATAGCTATCGGAGCTGATGACTTCGCCGTCCCCACGTGAGGAGAGGGCTTGGTAGGTGGCGAGGTTGATCGAGTTCTTGATGAACCGGACTGAGCCGTCGACGAAGAGGAAATTGGCTCCGCCCGAGTGGCGGCTTCCGAAAGCGTTGTTCATTCCACAGGGATTACCCCCTGACGACAACCCGGTACCGGGCAAGGTATTCAGCGGGTTCCGGGTCGTCCGGAAGTTCGAGCCGAGTCGCAGTGTGATGGTCCAGACATTGAACTGGTTCTTGGCGCCCGAGCAATTGCCGACCTGGGTGCCATACCAGGAACCGTCGTTGTCGTAGGTCGTCTCGCCGACTGCGAAGGTGTTGCTGGTGCCGTCGATGAAGCTGCGGATGCGATGTGGCACGCCGTAGTCGGCAAAGCCGTTGTTGTTGTGCTTGATGTCGGGCGTGGCATATGGGCCATAGGAATCAGAGCCTGAGTTGGCGCCTCCGAGCGATCCTGCGCACGACGAGTACGAGGAGGGGGCAAGGTTCGCGACGTGGGGGATGTCGTTGCGTCCCGAATTCGTCGTGGAAAACGAAGGTTGCTGCCGGATGTCGCTCGGGCAAACGAAGACTGCCAGCGTGGTCGACGAGACGGTGGTCTGCGCCAGCGGAATGCACGAGGCGGCGTAGACGCCACTGACGCCCGGATCGTTGAAGGTGAGCTGGAAGTTCCAGGCATTAACAAGAGACTGCTGCTCGAGTTGTGGCAAGACGGAGACCCAAAGGCTCATGGCATTTGAATCGTTGTTGCCGATGTCGTTGCCCGGTCGAGCGCTAGGGAAGGTTCCCCCGACCTCGTGGTAATTGTGCAGGGCCAGCCCCAACTGTTTCAGGTTGTTGGAGCATTGGCTCCGCCTCGCTGCCTCGCGCGCCGCCTGCACGGCCGGCAGGAGCAGAGCAATCAAAACCGCGATGATGGCGATCACTACGAGAAGTTCGATAAGCGTGAAACCTCGCCGCATCATGTTCATGGGCTCCGATAAAAAATGAAATCTTGATGAATTGCGTGCGGTCCGAATCTCGGGACGGAGAACGAGACTCAATAGGCGTCGGCGCTGATCACCTCGCCGTTTGCCTTGGTTCCGAGGGACCACCACGTATTCCGATTGACGGAGTTTTTGATGAACTTGACGCTGCCGTCACCCATCAGGGCGTTGATCCCTCCGGAGTGGTAGCTGTCGGCCTCGCTAAAGGTCGATGCCGACCCTGAGGTATTGCTGGAGCAGTAAGTCCACTTCGAGGCATTGGGCATGGCCAATGTGTTGAACAGCGTGAAGGCCATCGAGCCGTGGATCCAGTTCTTCCCACGCTGGGTGTCGACCGCACCTGCACGGCTTTGCCAGGCCGTGTCGCATGCCGCCAGAGCCGTGATGACCGCGTTGGGATTGCTCCAGCCATCGGCAAGCTGGCCGGCAGCCGCGCCTCCGATGCTCGTGATGCCGATGTTGATCTGGCCTAGAATCGCTTTGGGGTTTCCCACGGTCGACTCGGCAAACGCGATGGTGTTCGACGTTCCATCCAGGATGTCTCGAAGCCCGCAGACTCGCTGGTAGGCGAATAAGCCGGTCGTCGTCAGGCTCGCCATGACCGGGGGGGCGGGCCAAGTTGACGTGTTCGAGTTCGTCAGGTTGGAGGTGGTGCCGACGGAGGCGAAGTAGTTATTGCAATTGATGTAGGCCTCGGCCGAATTCACGTCGGAGGGACAGAGAAAGGCCGCGACCTGGGCATTCATTGCCGTGCTCTGAATTTGATACTGGGGGGCCGCACTTTCATCGATTCCCCAACTGAAGTTGATCGAATTGTAGATTGCATTCTGCTCCAACTGGGGCAAGAGTGCCGCGTGAGCGCTGATCCCTTGTTTGGAAGTGTAGGTCCCGGGCGCTGTGGTTAGGCAGTTTCCCGACCCCATGGGAAGCGAACCGTTGATGTCATGGTAGTTGTGCATGGCGATGCCAAGCTGCTTCAAATTGTTGACGCACTGGGCCCGCCGTGCCGCTTCGCGGGCTGCCTGGACTGCCGGCAGGAGTAGTGCAATCAGGACTGCGATGATCGCGATCACCACGAGGAGCTCGATCAACGTGAATCCACGACGATACATGATGGCTTTTCTCCCCTCTCGTTCATTTTGATAAACGAATCGAATGAAATGAGCAAAACTGCACTGATCTAGGAAGGATCCAGCGAGAAAATTCCAGGAGGGAGCCCCCTCCGAGAGAACCAACACATCGTTGGATCGCTCTGGAATCGGAGAAATCCGCCACGGCGGAACACGAATGTGCTACGACGTGCTGAGACGTTGTCTCAGGTCTGATATTTTAAAAATGGACTACACGATCAAAGTGGGACAGGCTGGATCTTCCTTGAATGATCTAGGATAGAGAGGATCGAGATGACTTTCAAGGCAAATAGTACCGAACTTTTCGAAATGTGTTGTGCACTGATCATTGCCCAGTCTGGGGAGTAAAATACGAAAGAATTAGTAGACTCCCGTGATGTGTTTATGGAACGGGAGCGAGGATATCGAGGTCGAGCAGGCATTGGTTTGATACTGGTGGATCTTATGAAGGAGCCATTCAGGACAATAGGGGATAAGTCGAATCTTGGGGCTAAGGGCCCAATCCGACAATCACCTCCCGGTTTCTGGAACGGGTCACCGAGATAAAGCGCAGCGTGGTCCAATGGCGAAGGGTCGCTTTTGGCTGTTGCCGTTACGATGCTTTGGGTGGCCGGTTTCGCTGGATTCCGGTCTCTTGGAGGCGCGTCCCGGGCCGAGAACGAGAAGCAACGATCGCCAGGGCAAGCCGGACCCGATCGTTGAGTGGAGCGGGGCGATTCAAGGTGAGGCCTGCGAGGGGGAGGCGGTCTGAGGTGAGAAGTGCGAGGAGTATTGCGGCTGAGGCATCGCTGCCGGGAGCCTGGATCGCTTGTGCTAGCGCGTCCTTGGCGTGGCGGCGCGCATCGGGATCGTTCGTCTCGCCGAGCCACCAGGCTCCCCATTCCCGTCGAACCGTGGGGTCATTGGGATGGGAGAGAAGGAGTGCCTCGAGCCTACGCCGGCTCTCCGCTCGGGTCTCGGGAAGCTGCCTGAGCCAGCGTGCGCGAACGATTTGCGGGATCTCTTCTGCGTAGCGGGCCATGTTCAGGCGATTCAGGACGAGAGCGGCAATGCGGTCGTGGACAGGTCCCTCGGCCAGTAGGGTCGCGACCCGACCGCTGGGACCTTCGCCGATCGCCCGGACGTCGTCCAGGGCGTCGATCGCCGGTTCGAGGCGGCCTTCGGCCAGATAGGCCAAGGCCAGCTCGATTTCCGCGTGGCCCCAACGATCGGGGGTCGGATCGACCATGGGCCGCCATGCGAGGGCGGCGATCGGGAGGACGAGCAGGCAGACTCGCCAGCCAATCCCTCGCCATTGCCGTCGAGCGAGTCGGCGGCCCATGTCGACCGTCCCCGCTGCGGCCAGCAGCGCCAGGCCTGGAAGCCAGGGGATCCGGTAACGTCCCACAATGAAAAAGAGAGCGGTCGTTCCCAGGCCCGCCCAGGTGGAGAGGATCAGGAAGCTCCAGAATGGTGTTCGCCCTTCTTGCCCCAGGCCCAGGCTGAGGGCGGCCAATGAGAGCAAAGTGCCGAAGCTGATGACTCCCCAGGACAGGCGGGGGGCCGCGACAAGGCGGACGAATTCGAGGTCCTGGTTGTCGGGAATCTCGAAGTCATGCGCGAGCAGGCCGATCTTGTTCGCGAGTAAACGGAGCGATGCGGCTGGGGCGTCACGCCAACGTTTCAGTCCTTGGGCGAGCCAGAACCGGGAGACGCCTGAGTGGCTCAATCGCCGGCCGGAGCGGCGGGTGGCCTCCTCGGCGAAATCGTCCGCCTCATGCGCGGGGTTCGCCTCGACGAAAGGGGGCGCCACATAAGTCCCAGTGGCTTCGGGGCCGTTGCCGATGTAGAAGTTGGCGCCCCCTTGCCAGGTGGTCAGGATCAGCTCGGTCGGCCGGGAGACGACAGCGTTGACCATGGTGACGGGCGCGATGGCGAGCGCGAACCCGAGCAGATAAAACAGGGCCCTGGCCCTTCGGCGGCCTGCGGTCACGTTGTTGGGGAATGCCAGAACCCACCAGATGGCACCGAGAGGGGCGAGGACGAGGGCATTGGCGCGGAGGAGGCTGACGATTCCCCAGGCCAGACCTGGCCCCGTCGCTCTCCCAGCCCGGCCGCCTGGCTTGGCGGCCCACGCTGTCAGACCGAGCGCTGTCGCCGCTCCGAGAGCGGCCAGGCTCTCCTTTTCCAACAGCCCGTCAGTGAAGATCAAGGGTCCGCACGTCGCGCAAAGGAGGCCGGCCACCCTCCCCTCAACCGGTCCGAAACCGAGGCGTCCCGCTCCGTAGACCGCCAGCGGCGTGATCGCGCCGAGACAGGCCAGCGCGACCCGAAGACTCGAGACCTCCGTCCCAACCACCCGCATCAAGCCCGAGAGCAAATAAGGATAGAGGGGATCCTGATAGAACGGCCGGTCGGGGAACCATGCCCCGTTGAGAATCGCTTGCGCCCGGGTCCAATAGGCCCCCTCATCCACCCAAGGGAGCCGGCCGAGCGGGTGCCCCACGAAGTCGCGGACCGCGGTGACTCGCAATACCAGGCTCAGAAGGACAATCGCCAACGGCCAGCCGATCTCGCCCACGCGGCCTGGACGAGAGGGTTCGTGTCCCATCGGCAAGGTCGGGGCTCGGCTCATTTGGGTCTACCTGAAGATCATTGGGAATCCGTCCTGGGGCTGGAAACGGAGCTGCGCTTCATCACTGGGCAAAAGAGAGAATCTCAGCCGCCCGCGGCTTTGCGAAGCGACGATTGTGGTGTTGAGGTCGGCCGCTGCTCGGCTAGCGAGAAGACTCGATCGACGAGCCTGTCCGCAAGTGTGGCTCCCGGTTGTAGCGTTTCCGTTGGATGCCCGGGGCGGACGAGGTGGACGGTGTGCCGCCCTTCGCGGAGGGTTTGGAGGTCGTTGGCAACGGTCAGATCGGCGCGATTGGCCAGGCAGGCCGCCTCGGCTTCCGCGAGCAGGTCGGGTAGGGGGACGCGGGAGAGGAGTTTGAAGCCGACCAGGAAGACGCTGGGGGACCAGTCGCGGACCGATTGGATCACTTTCGGGGTCCGCAGGGCGTGGATGATGATTGACTCGGCCTGGGAGTTGAGCTTGCCCGGAATTGGCCGGGGCTCGAAATCGGAGACGGCCATCGCCAGGAAGGCGACGTCGATCGATTGCTCGAGGAGAACGCGTTCCAGGTTGGCGGCGTAGTCGGCGACGGTCCCCTCGGCGAGAGGGACGAGGTGGAGCCGGTCGGCGACGGTCCGCCACTCGCGATGGAGCTTGGCGAGGCGCGCTTGCTCCGCCTCGGGGTCGGTCGTATTGAGATCAAATCGCGCCAGGCGGCTGTAGGGAAGTTGCGCCGCGGGGGTGTGGAGGTGCCAGACCGACGCCCCGTGTTTGAGGCAGGCCTCGGCGATCATTGCCGAGAACCGGCCCGACGAGACATTGGCAAGGTGGCGGACGTCATCGATCGGTGCGATCGTTCCTCCGCCGGTCACAACCACGTTCATCGGCCCTGACTCTCCTCTCTTGCTGGAATCTCTGATGCGGGCTAGCTTTGTTTTTGTGGTCCATCGCGATTCGAGTGCGACGACTCTTACCCCGCGCCGAGCTGTTCAACGATGCCGACAACCTCACCGCACGACCCGAAGGCCCGCGAACTCTTTGACGAGATGGCTCGCTGGCCGATCTTCGATCCCCACTCGCACATCGATCCGACCCGGCCCGCAGCGCGGAACTTCGACGAAGTCCTCGGGTATCACTACTATACCGAACTCGCCCACTCGGCGGGGATGCCCGCTGAGCTCGTCTCGCCGAATCTCGACCCGGAAACAAGGGTCCGGAACCTGGCCGGCTACCTCGATCGGATCGACAACACCGTCCAGTATTCGTGGTTACTGGAAATTGCCAAGACGTTTCACGACTTCCCCCACGACCGGATCACGCCCCAGAATATCGGCGAACTCTACGACCGTGCCCAACGTTCGAGCAGCGGCGAGGCATGGGACCGCGAGGTCTGGAAGAAATCACAGCTCGAAGCCGTCTTTCTGACCAACGAATTCGACGACCCGCTCGAAGGGTGGGATCCGCAGAAGTACGTCCCTTGCCTGCGGACCGACGACCTGGTCCTGAAGCTTCACGAACCGACGACCGTTGACCGGCTCCGACGTGCCACGAATGTTGACGTCCAGGATTATGCGACCCTCCGCCAGGCGATCGGCGTGCTCTTTGAACGGTTCGTCAAGCGGGGCGCGCGCGCCTGTGCGATCAGTCTCCCGCCTGACTTCGCGCCCTACCGAGCCACCGCCAAGCGAGCGGTGACGCCGGTCCGCCGCGCGATTCATCAGATGGATCAGCGGCCCGACGAGCACGACGAGGTGAGGCAGGTTGTCTTCTGGACCCTGGCCGAGTTCTGCGCGGAGTTCCGGCTGCCGTTCGACCTGATGATCGGCCCGATCCGGAACGTCTATCCGGCGGGTGTTGCGGGGGGACGCGACCTGTTTGACCGTAGGGTCAGCCTGCACGGTTACCGCGAGCTGTTCAACCACTTCTCCGGGGTCACGTTCCCGGTCTCGACCCTCTCGCCCGACGCGGGGGGCGAGTTGGTGGCCTATTCCTGGATCTTCCCGAACGTGATTCCGATGGGGCACTGGTGGTACTCAAACATCCCGGCATACATTGCCGCCGACCTACGAGCTCGGCTTCAGGCGGTCCCCAAGGTGAAGCAGGTGGGGTACTACTCCGACGCCTACAAGCTCGAGTTCGTGCTGCCGAAGTTTAACATGTTCCGTCGCGTTCTGGCCGAGACCTTGGCCGACGACGCGGTTCGGGGCCAGGGATGGTCGATCGATCGCGCCCTCGAACTGGCCCGGCTGATCCTGCTCGAAAACCCAAAGCGAATTTTCAGTCGAGCGGGGGCGGCCTCCTAGAGAGGTTGATTTGACCTGGAGCGGAACGCGGGGAATGATTCCATTAACAAGAAAGGGTGGGCTAGATTGTCGATCGCCTCGACGGTCCCACCCTTTCTCCAGGGGCTTCCGACCCAAATCGGCGGGCCCTCAAGGAATGGCACCCATGACGCGAGCACGCTTCGAAAATATGGTTTCGGCGGCAGTGACTCTGGGCTTTGCCCTGAGTCTGCCGATCTTTGCAACGGCTCAGGCTCCGAGTGGGCCAGGGCTTTCATCGGGGTCGGGAGCAGGGACCGGGACGGGAATGTCGTCGGCCATCGGGAGGAATCCCTCGGGGTCGATCTCAGGGGTTGGTCCCAACCGCCCGCTCGGACCCGAAGCGGGGGGCTTTGTCCCTTCCTCGGGCTTCGTTCCTCTGCTCCCTCCAGGCTACAGCGTTCCGCTCGGTCCTGGGGCGAACGTGACCTTTCCGGACAATCAAGACCTGTTTTCAATCTCGAGCTTCTCTGAGGAGGCGGGCCGCACCAATCCCCCCAACCTCAGCCGAGTCCAGCCGAGAGAGTTGGAATTTGCACGCTCGATCTCCGATCCGGGTGATCGCAGCCTGACGCTGAACAAGGTGGCGAGCGTTGCCATCTTCGGCAGCCAAATGCAGCTGGCGCATCGTGCGCTGGGCGAGGCTGCGGAAGCTGCGCTCACGATTACCGACCGGACGGTCCATGACCTTCGGCTAATCGCCATCATCAATGGGTTGAATAACCTGAGCGAAGCTCTGCTCCGTGAAGGGAAGGCGGATTTGAGCCTCCCCGAGTTCAACGAACCCGAGGAGCCGCTCTCGAAATCGTCCAAGGTCGATCGGGAGATGCTGATCAGTCGGGCCGAACTCGAGTGGGCTCGAGCCGCTTTCCTGGCGACTCGGATCTACAATCCGACCTATCACACCGAGATGCTCTACCGGGTTGTCGAGAGCCAGGCGTTCGGCAGCCAGACGGTCGTCAACGAATTCCCGCATGACGAACCCAAGGATGACAAAGAGCCGGCGAACCAACAGAAAACGCATCCGCTCGACGTCCGTGCCGACCGGATGTTGGTCAAGGCGTCGGAGGACGCTCGGCTGATCAATCGTCCAGTCTGGCGAGATCGGGCCCTGGTGACGGCCGCGACTGCGGCGGCCCATTCAAAGCAGTACGCGCGAGCGGTTCAAATCTCCCGGCTGATCCCTCAGCCGGAAGTGCGGACCGACGCCTTGGTCAAGGTCGCCGAGTCCCAGGCGCGGGGGAATGACGCGGAGGGGGCCACTGCGACTTACCACGAGGCTGCCAATGCGGTCTCGTCGATTCCTCTCGACGATCCTCGCGCCATCCTGACCGGCGTTCTGATCGATAACCTGATCTCCGTCGGCCGGTTCGAGGATGCACGACGATTGATCGTCCTGTACCCCGACGAGCCGCGACGACTCGTCGCCCTCGGTGCCATTGCCGAGTCGCAGGGCTTCCGAGGCGCGTCCGAGTCGGCCATCGAGTGGATCACCAGGGAGGTTCCCAAGGAGCACCAGCCCGTGCTTTATCGCAAGCTCAGGTTCGGCATCCTCGCGGCTGTCGAGCAAAACCGGAGCCGTGATATGTCGAACCGGGATCGCTGATCCGTCGACGCGAAGTGAGAGGATGAGATCATCTCGAGGGTGCGTGAGTCGGCTCAGGAGTCGACTCACGCACCCTTTTGTTTTTTTGTCAACGAATCTCAGCTTGACTTTTGCCGTTTTGGGATACAAATGTGGCGAGCCTCCCTGGTGCAATGAGGGGTATGCACAGAGCCCTTCCTCGCACACAAGAAGGCCGCCATGACCAGTTTAACCGATCGGACTCGCGCGCGACTCTCCGTGAAGCAACTTCGCTTGCGGTTGCGGACCAACCGGCGGCGACAGGCTCGCAAGGCGCGGGCCACACGGCGAAGGCTCGAACGAATTCACGAGCAACTCCCCAAGCAGGTCCGCACCGTTCTTGACCCCCTCGAACCCGCCTTCTCGCGGGCGGCCCATCGCCGGTTCATCCTCCTGGCCCTGGCCGCGATCCTGACTCTGGGCGGACGCACGATCAACAACCTGCTCCGTGTCCTGGGCACCCTGGCGCCCGGGCACCCCAGCAGCTATCACCGCGTCTTCTCGCGCGACCGATGGTCGCTCGCCGCCCTGGCTCGCCGCTACATCGCCACGGTCCTCGCCAGTTTCGTGCCGCACGGGCCGATCCTCCTGGCGGGTGACGACACAGTCACCGAGCATCCCGGCCCTCATGTCTACGGTAAGGGACGCCATCGCGACCCGGTTCGCTCGACTCACACCTACACCGCGTTCCGCTGGGGGCATAAGTGGGTCGTCTTGGCCCTGCTCGTCCCCGTCCCCTGGGCCACGCGACGCTGGGCCTTGCCGCTGTTGATCGCGCTGTATCGAACCAAGGAGGATAACGCGAAGTGCGGCCGACGGCACAAAACACCGCCCCAATTGCTCGGCCAGTTGGTTCGTGTCTTGATGCGATGGTTCCCTGATCGGACCCTGGTCGTCACCGCCGACGGCGGCTATGCGACCCACGAGTTGGCGGAACTGGCCGCACGGACCCCGAAGCGGCTGACCCTCGTCAGCTTGTTTTACCCCGATGCCAACCTGGTCGAGCCACCACCGCAATACGCGGGCCTGGGACGTCCTCGGGTTAAGGGAGCGAAGTTGCCCGGCCCGGCGGAAGTCGTCAAGGTGAGCCAGCAACGACAGGCCCTGGAAGTCGCCTGGTACGGCGGCGGCCGACGTCGTGTCGAGACCGTGACGGGGACCGGACTCTGGTACAAGGGAGGACGTCCCCTGGTGAACGTGCGCTGGGTCTTCGTCCACGACCGGGACGGCACGCACCGGGATGGATATTTCTTCACGACCGACGCCACGATGAGCGTCACGTCGCTGATCGAGACCTACACCGCGCGGTGGAACATCGAGACCACCTTCGAGGAAATTCGCTCTTACCTCCGCATGGAGACGACGCGTGGCTGGAGTCGAGACACGGTCCTGCGCGTGGGTCCCTGCCTGTTCGGACTGTATACCCTGGTGACCTGGCTTTACTCCCGATTGCCGAGACGCGGGTCGCGGGTCGGCGGCGTGGACTGGCCGGGCAAATGTGATGTAACGTTCTCGGATGCGATCACGGCGGTCCGCCGCTGGTTGTGGCTGGAATGGGTTTTGGCGATCCCTGGTGATCGCGTGGTGTTCCAAAAGCTCACGCCCGGATTCCGGCAACTCCTGCTCAACGGCCTTGCCCCCGCGGCCTGAACCCCCGCCAAGTCGCTTGCCACGCTCAAAAGCCCGGTCCGAGACGCCGTCGCAAGGGGTCTCCTCGGATCAGGGTGCGCGCTGGCACGACAAGGTCGTCAAAACGGCAAAAGTCAAACTCAGCTCGCCGGAAAGAACGATCCATAGCGTTCCTTCGCGGCGCGGATCCCGGCGTGAAACGCGTGGATATCAAAACCGAGAACGAACATCCGGCAGCCCCAGCCGCGCATCCGTTCGGCGTACTCTTTCCCCCGCGGTACGATTCCCCACGGTTTGCCCGCGTCGGCACAGGCCCGGGCGATTTTTTCGATGGTCTCCAGGCAGCGGGGATGCTCGAATTCGCCGGGCACCCCAAGCACTTGGCTGATATCGGCCGGTCCCACGAAGAGCAGGTCGACGTCCGGAACGGCGGCGATCTCGGCAACCGACGCGATCGCGCTGGCGGTCTCGATCTGGATCCCCACGAATGTCTCGGCGTTGGCGCGGGCGGCATACTCGCCGATCGGGGTGAGGCCGAACCGACCATCTCGATTCCCGCCGTTCATTCCTCGCTCGCCGCGAGGCCAGAATTTGGCCCAGCGAACCGCCTGTTCGGCCTCCTCCGGCGAGCGAACCATGCTGACCATGACTCCCCCCGCGCCGGCCTCCAGCGGCCGCATGATCGAGGCGTAGTCGGTGGCCGGAAGCCGGACGAAGTGATCCAGGCCATAGGCCTTGGCTGCGAGGGTCGCTAACTCGATCTCTTTCATGCCGATGCCGGCATGCTCGACATCCAGCCAAAGCGCGTCGAACTCGCCGTGCTCACCGAGAATTTCGATCAGCTTGGGGCTCAGCAACTGCCCGAGGCCGAACATGCGGACCACTTGCCCTTGGGCAAGGAGTTCTTTGATCCGTCGCATCCGTCTCATCCTTCGTGGGGTCGATTCTTCAAAAAGTTCAGGAGGGCCGGGCCTGGGGCGATTCCGGGGGCTCGAGCCATCTGAGAACAAGGACGTCGACCTTGGGCCGACGGTTGAACCTAACCGGCCGATCGGCCATAACCAAGGGGTTGCTCCTTTGGGACAGGCGCGCGGGTCGGGCTTCGGTCTTGAAGGGCTCGTGGATCTTAAACTCGAGTGGTTCGCCGCTGTCCCTTTTTTTCGTTTGTTTGGGGGCTCTCCCCTCTTGATCCTTCCGTCAAATGCGAGAGGAACGGTTGATGTCGTCTGCCTTCACGGTGGTAATCACTGACTTCCTGGACGAGACCTCGATCGAGGCTCCGATCTTCGGCGACCTCGCCCGGGTCGAGCTGGCCCGCGCCACCGATGAGGAGAGCCTGGCTCGCTATCTGCCCGGGGCCGATGCCCTGATCACGTATCATGAGATTGCGTTTTTGGGTGAGTCCACGTTCGCGAACGCGCCGCGGTGCAAGTGCATCGTCCGCGCTGGGGTGGGCTACAACAACGTCGACCGGACGGCGGCCGCCCGTCACGGCGTGATCGTGTGCAACGTCCCCGACTACGGCACCGAGGAAGTGGCTGATCACGCGATCATGTTTCTCCTCGCCTTGGCGCGGCAACTCGTTCCGTCGCACGAGGCGATCCGCGCGGGGGGCTGGGACTATCGGACGGCGCTGGGGACTCCTCGACTGCGAGGCAAGACGCTCGGCCTGGTCGGCTGCGGCCGGATCGGGACCGCGACCGCCCTCCGCGCCAAGGCGTTCGGCCTGGACGTCGTCTTCTTTGATCCGCTCGTGCCCCAAGGAGTCGACAAGGCGCTCGGGATCCGGCGGGCCCACCGCCTGGAGGAGCTGCTGGAACAGAGTGACTACGTAAGCCTCCACTGCTATCTGGACGCCACCACGCATCATTTGATCGACGCCAAAGCGCTAGCCCGGTTGCGTCCCGGTGCGCTTTTGATCAACACGGCGCGCGGTCCGATCGTCGACCAGGCCGCGCTCCTGGAAGCGCTCGACTCTGGCCGGGTTGGGGGGGCCGGGATCGACGTCGTCGAGCGAGAGCCGCTGGACGATGACCGGCTGCGGCACCACCCTCGCGTGCTTCTTACCCCGCATTCGGCGTTCTACAGCGTCGAAGGTTTCATCGAATTGCGGACAAAAGCCGCCGAGGAAGTCCGCCGGGTTCTTCTCGGTGAGCCCGTTCGCAACTCTGTCTCTCTCTAAGGGTTAGAATCATCGAACCAGGTGTTCATGGCTGTTCCGCAAAAATTCCGACAATGATTTTGATTTTGCGCGAACATCCCTGGCCGCTATGATGTCTAAGACCGCACACGAGGGGGCGACTCTCATTGGGTCGCTCCCCAGGATCAATCGGCCGCCGGGCGTGTTGCCCGGCGGATATGAGAAATCGGGAGCTCTGACGGACCTTCAGGACTCGTCAATAGACAGGGACGGATTGAACGTCCCGCACTCGCGACGGCCGCCCTCTCCCGGGACGGCCCGCACGGCGACCAGACTGGTCGCCTCACTTCAACAGCCCGCCGTTTGAAGGCGGATGTGAGGGTCTCGCCATGTTGAACCGCACGAACCGGACGCTGTCGGCCAATCTGAATGGGCTGAACCTCGGCACGCGGTCGCTCGCCGTCACGGCGAACATCAACACCGGCGATCTCCAGACCCTGCGCACCCGCCACGTCCATCGTGTCGTTATGCGCGACGGAATGCATGGATATCTACCGCTCTCGATTTCGCTTTCGAGAGGAGAGATTCCTGTAATTCCAGGCTCACTCCCCGTACCGACGTGGCTCTTACAGAGTCGCTCGGTCAGGCCGTGGGGCGAGTTCGCCGCCGAGATGTTTACCCCGTCCGACAGGACCTGTCGGCAGGGTGAATCCCAAGCCTTCTCTCGCGAACGGCTTCTGGATCCGCAAGATCCGGATCGTTCGAAACGCGATCGCAAACCGGCGACAACCGGTAAGCGCTCGCAGGTTGAGAAGCGTTTTGGATTGGCCTCGGCCCGAGCTGCCCTAGCGACCGGCGCCGCGATACTCGCGGCATCGGGAGGGTGAGCGCCGAACCTCCGGCTCATTATCGTTGGAACACCTTCGAACGCTCGCGACAGTGTCGGTCGTGACTTTCGAGGAGGAACTCCAGCCCACTGAGTTGGCGGTCGGCTTCGTGCGGACGACCCAAGTTGCCCCATCGCAACGGGTACCGCGCCCCAGCCGTCTCCGTCGGCCGCCGTGCGAAGGCGAGCGACACTCGAGCCGTCCCGTCCTGGTGCGCAATGCGCTCACCCAGGATCAAAAAGGGATCTCGGCCGTGGGTTCGCCTCTCCCTTTCGCTCGTCGACGCCTGATTCGTGGACTGCGGTGGTTCGATCGTAGGCCCTTTGACCGTACGCGGCTTGGCCTCGATCGCCCCTGGACCCCCAGAGGAATGGGGAGCGATGAACGTGCTGGCGACTATACGAAATCTCACGGTCCGGGATGAACCTTGGACCGATCTGGCGATACTGGTTCGACGCGCCCAAGAGGGCGACCGCGAAGCGTTCGGAGAACTGGTCGAACAGTTCCAGCGCACCGTCCACGCCATCTGCCTGCGGCGGCTGGGCAACCCGAGCGAGGCGCTCGAGTTGACTCAGGAAGTCTTCCTCCACGTTCTGCGGCGGCTCGACCAACTTCGCGAACCCGAACGGTTCGCTGGCTGGCTGCGGCAGGTCGCGGTCCGGATGGCGATCAACCGAGCCACCCGGCGCAGCGTGCCGCCGAGCGTGGAGACCAGCGTCCTCGAGGGGGCCGGCGAACAGCGTGAGGCTCCTCTTGATGAGCTGATCAGCCGTGAACGAGCTCATCGGCTCTGGGAGGCCCTGGAGCGGCTCAAGCCTATCGATCGCGAGGCCTTGGTGGCATTCTACATCCACGGCCACTCGTTGATCGAGATCGCTGAGCAGCTCGCCGTGCCGATCGGGACCATCAAGCGGCGGCTGCACACGGCTCGAAAGCGACTGAAAGCCGAACTCCAGGCGAGCGTCGCCGATGCCGACGAGTGGGGCGATCAGTCCGGCGGCGACGAGGAGGATGCCGACCTTGTTGGCGCACGGGCTGAAGAGTCCACACTCTGGTAATTCGACACCCGGGGCGAACGTCAGGTTCGCCCCGAGGGTGTCGATCGCGGGTGATACGACTCGAACTCACGCGAGTACCGCGCCACCCGGAGCTTGAGCAGCCCGAAATCAAACCAGGCCAGGGCCACGACCGGCAGCAACAACACACCCGCCAATATCGCCCCCACATCCGGCCGCCGGAAGGCCGTGAACAAGGCCACGAAGATGAGCGCCAGCCCCAACGGGACCGCGGTGAGCATCCAGGTGACGCGTCGATATTTCGCCACCTGTTCCTCGATTGGCTCAACCCCCAGCCGAATCCTTCCGAGCTTTCGCCGCCAGTAACGCTCGCGGGTTTGCCACTCCGCCTCGGCCGTCGATTGTTGTTCGGGGATATTTGCGTCCATCACGAATCTCTTGTAAGGGAGGCACGACAAGCACTCTCTTGCGCGGTGGGCCGCGCCCAACCTCCAAGAGAATTCGGATTCATTCTTACCGACTTGCTGTAGGGTGGGCACGACCCTCCCGTTTTCTCTTGGAAAACAGGTTACAGCCTGCCAACCCCATCGTGAACCGGCCTGCTGAAGTCTACCCGGCAATATTAAAACGGAAGTCTAGCACGATGGGGCCATGCCTACCCGGCGAGCGGGCAACATGACCGTGGCGCATTCGTCTCCACCTATCTTTGAATTGTAAGCGAAGTGGAGACACGTGCCTACGAATCCCTTCTGTTGTCACCAAGGCCAAACCCCGGGGAATGCATGAAAATGGCGATTATTCGGAATAATTGGTCCAGGGAGTTTAAGGGTATCGCCGATAGAACTTGTGACCCTGAAGGTTTTAGGTGATTCGGCGATCGGCCTCGAGCACTTGTCTCTTCTCCCGAGGCGAGTTTCGAGGTCCGTTCCTGCTGGCTCCGCACCTCAATTCGCGGCAAGATCGGGCTCCGGTTTAGGCCGTGAGATGCCGCCCCCGGTTTTGTTTACGCGATCCTGTGCAACGTTGACGATCGGGACGAGGTTCCTGGGCTTGATTTGTGCGCCCCACTCGGTCCGAGAGAGACGGCTCAGGAAGGGTCTGACTAAGTGATCAGTCACGATCCCAGATCAACTCGGGAGAGGCGGCATGTCCGAGGACGACAAGACGTGTGAGCACGTCACCGATCCGGCGCAGTTGAGCAATGACCAGTCGATGCTCCGCCTTGCCCTGGTGAGTACCCCCCGTTCAGGCAATACCTGGACCCGCGAGTTGCTTGGATCGCTCTACGAACTCGAGCAGATCCCTGTTCACACTCCGGAAGAAGTCGATTGGGAGAATCTTCCCAGGCGATGTGTGATCCAGATCCACTGGTATCCGAAAGAGCCGTTTCTCGAAGTGCTCGAACGTCACGGCGTGCGGGTCGCGGTGCTGGCTCGGCATCCACTCGATGTCTTGATGTCATGGTTGAACTATGTTTATTACATCCACCAAGAGGGGTACTGCCCCGGCGGTGGAGAATGCCTCGATTGCGCAATCGTGGGAGTGCTTCCCCGAAGCGAAGCCTTTCTGGAATGGACCCGATCCGAGTACGCCCGCTGCTTCCTGTTCCATAGCCCGGCGTGGTGGAACCGGCCTGGCGTCTTGCGGATTCGCTACGAGGATCTCGTTGCCGATGCCTCAGGGACTCTGGAGCAGCTCGTCAACGAGATTGGCGAACCGCCACGAAAATCGATTACCGAGGTTGTCGACGTCAACGCAATCGGCCGAAAGAAGCCGGGCCATGAGGTCTGGCACTTCCACTACTGGCAAGGGCAGCCCGGTCTCTGGAAGAATTTGATCCCGGCGGCCGAAGCCCACGCGATCGCGCATTCAATTCCGGAGCCGTTTGAAACGCTTGGCTATGCGTGTGACCCGAACGACCGGCTCGAACCGTTCGAGGCCGATCGCAATTGGAATCACCTTCAGCTTGATTCGACCCGCGAGCACTTGCGTCTGGAACGGTCGAAACACCGCAAGACCATCAAGGACCTTCTCGAAGCGCGTCAGAATCTGGAGCGGATCCAGGTTGAGCTGGAGGCGAAGAACCAAGTGGTTGTTCCCGTCGAGACGGTTCCGCTTGTACTCGCCAGACGCTTGAAACGGGTGGCTCAGCGCGTCTGTGGGATCACCTCCGGTGGCGGCCAGAGATGAGCAGCAACTGAGCCGACGGGCTCCATCGCTTCGCGAGCGTCTCGACCTTTGGCGTGAGCCGCCAAAAGGTCGAGACGACTCCGCGTTCAGGCCAGCTCGCGGAGCCGCTTGACGAGTTCGACAGCCTGGTCCGGAGCCAGGGTGGCCGGGTCGATTTTGCGGAGTTCGTCGAGCAGCGGGTCGGGCAAGGCGGCGAAGAGGCTGCCGGTCAGGGCCCGGCCTGACCTGACCTTGCGGATCGGGCCGGCTGGCGGTCCGGGGTCGGGGCCGTGCTGCTTTTCGAGGAAGGCGAGGATTTCGCGGGACCGTTCGAGCACCGGGGCAGGGACGCCGGCCAATCGGGCGACGTGGATTCCGTAGCTCTGGTCAGCGCCGCCGGGCACGATCCGGTGGAGGAAGACGATTTCCCCTTCGCTTTCGCGAACCGCGACGTTCGCGTTGCGGAGCCTTGGCTTGGTCTTTTCGAGCTCGACGAGCTCGTGGTAGTGGGTTGCGAACAGGGTCCGGCAGCCGACCACGTCGTGCAGGTGCTCGGTAATCGCCCAGGCCAGGGAGATGCCGTCGAAGGTGCTGGTCCCTCGACCGATCTCGTCGAGGATGACCAGGCTGTGCGCCGTGGCATTGTTGAGGATGTTGGCGGTCTCGGTCATCTCGACCATGAACGTGCTCTGGCCCCTGCTGAGCTCGTCGGTGGCGCCGACACGGGCGAAGAGGCGGTCGACGACTCCGATCCGGGCGCGTCGGGCCGGGACGAAACTGCCGATCTGGGCCAGGATCGTGAGCAGGGCCACCTGGCGGATGAAAGTGCTCTTCCCCGCCATGTTCGGCCCTGTGATCACGACGATCGTGCCGTCGTTGGGGCTGAGCCGGGTGTCGTTGGGGACGAAGTCGCCCGGGGGCATCAGCACGTCGAGCACCGGATGCCGCCCGACCTCGATTTCAAGGGCCGGCTCGGCCACCATCTCGGGGCGGCAGTAGCCGTGCCGCGCGGCCAGCTCGGCGAGCGCGGAGAGCACGTCGACCTGGGCCAGGACGGCTCCCGCCTGAATTAAACGGGGCGCTTCGGCCGCAACCCGGTCGCGAAGAGTCGTAAAGAGTTCATATTCGAGCTCGTTCGCCCGATCCTCGGCGCGGAGGACCTTGTCCTCGTACTCCTTGAGCTCGGGGGTGATGTACCGCTCGGCGTTCTTGACCGTCTGCTTGCGGATGAAGTCGGGGGGGACCTTCGAGCCTTGCGCGTGGCTAATTTCGATGTAGTAGCCGAAGACCTTGTTGAAACCAACCTTGAGGTTCGCGATGCCCGTTCGGCGAACCTGCTCCGACTGGAACTTGGCGATCCACGACTTGCCCCCTCGAGCAATTTCACGGAGTTCGTCAAGGTCGGGGTGATACCCCTCGCGGATCAGGCCCCCCTCCTTGATCGTCAGGGGAGGGTCGTCCACCAAAGCGGCTTCGATCGCGGACCGGACTTCGGGGCAGAGCTCCAACGCGGCTTCGAGCTGGTTGAGCCGCTTCGAGGAGCGGGCGGTCAACCGCGCCCGGATCTTGGGGAGGAGGGCGAGTGTCCGGGCCAGGGCGGCCAGGTCGCGCGGGGTGGCACGGCCGGTTCCGACCCGCGCCGCCAGCCGCTCGAGGTCGTACGCCTGGCCCAGGGACGAGCGGAGATCGCTGCGCAACAACGAGTCGCCGAGCAACTCGCCGACCGCTTCGTGGCGCTCGGCGATCGGTTCCAGGTGGGTCAAAGGAGAGGTCAGCCAGTCGGCCAAGAGGCGGGCCCCCATGGGCGTGCAGCTCCGGTCGATGACCTGGAGGAGCGAGCCGTCCCGCTTGCCGTCGCGCAGGGTTCGGGTCAGCTCGAGGCTCCGGCGCGTCATTTCATCGAGTGCCAGGACATCAGCCCGACGATAGGGGGTCAGCCGCGTGAGGTGGCCGAGCGAGGACTTCTGGGTGTCGCGGAGATAGGCCACCAAGGCACCGGCGGCCGCGACCTCGGGGGCCTGGTCGTCGATGCCGAACCCGGCCAAGGTCGTGATCCCGAAGTGCTCGTTCAGGGTGTTCCGCGCTTGCTCCGAGACGAAGTCCCACGAGGGACGCGACGTGATCGTCGGCCCGAGGTGGGTGCGCAAGGTGCGGACCCATGGAGAGTCGAGGCTGATCTCCGAGACCAGGGTCTCGGCCGGGTTGAGCCGGGCCATCTCGTCCGTTAGCTCGGTGCGCGAGACACCAGTCAGCGAGAACCGGCCGGTCGACAGTTCCACCCAGGCCAGGCCGAGCTTGCCCGAGGACTCGACGACGGCCGCCAGGTAGTTGGCGCTCTTCGGGTCGAGCAGAGCCTCGTCGGTCAAGGTCCCTGGCGTCACCACCCGGACGACCTCGCGCTTGACGAGGCCCTTGGCCTGCTTCGGATCCTCGACCTGCTCGCAGACCGCGGCGCGTTGGCCGGCCTGGACGAGCTTGGCCAGGTAAGACTCCAGCGCGGGGTGGGGGAAGCCCGCCATCGGGACGGCGTTGGGTCCCTTGTCGCGCGCGGTCAGGGCGAGGCCGAGCAGGGGGGCGGCCCGCTCGGCATCTTCGCCGAACATCTCGTAGAAGTCGCCCATGCGGAAGAGCAAGAGCGCATCAGGATCGCGGGCCTTGAGCTCGCGATACTGCTGCATCATCGGCGTGAGAGGCGGATCGCTCATGACGAGAGGCCGTCGAGACTCATAGAGAGGAGAGGACAGGATTCTCGAATCCACACGTGAGGAACACGAGCGGCCGGGTCGGCCGTCGCTGGACCAATAGGCCCACGACGGCGGCCGACCCGGCCGCTCTTCAAGGCACGCCACGAATCATCCAGAAGAAGGACTGGCTGATTGGCCGGTCGCGTCGTCAGGTTTGTTTCAATACTTGTCGAGAGCCGACTGCTCTTCGGAGTAGATCTCAAAAACCTGGTCGAGACGGGTGATTCGGAAGACTTCGAGAAGATCGGGGTGAATGCAGCAGAGCTTGAGTTTGCCCTTGACTGCCCCTACCTTCTTCTTGAGGTTGATCAGCTTGCCCAACGCAGCACTCGAGAGATACTGCACGTTGCCGAAGTTGAGCAAGAGCTGCTTGTGTCCCTCGTCTTCGACCAGGCTGTAAAGCTGGTCACCCACTTCCTGAATGTTCTCTTCGGTCACGATCTTGGTGTCGACGAAACTGACCACCGTGACCCCGTCGATGTTTTCCAGGCGAAGGTGACGACGAGAGGCTTGCGACATCGGGCAGACTCCTGATCCAGGATCGGAACCGCACTCCACCAGGCCGAGGTGGGTCTATTTCTTCAAAAGGCCGGTCCCGCAGGCGGGCCACTCGGGGTTAGACCAGATCACAACCGGTCAGCCGACCGAGGCAGGATCCGAGGCATCTCATACACTTACCACAATACGGCGCGGAATCAAGAGAGCACCTGATCGGGATTGACACGGTCCGCCGGTTTTTTCCCCCCCATCCCCATCACTCAGGAGCAGTGAGTGTCGAAAGTGCCTTGCCAGTGTGGGGGAGGATTGACCCCTCGTTTTGGAAACGGGCCGTCTCCAGCTCATGCCGCCTCGTCACGTTTTCGGTTACAATCGGACCTTTGGCGAGCCGGGAAGACGCGGGGTTCTGTTCTCCGCCGACTTGGACCGGCTCAGCGAGGAGTCGACTGATGGCGACGTTGGAGACGTTCCCTAACCAATTTCCCGATCGCGAATACGAGATCGAGATTACCTGCCCTGAATTCACGGCAGTCTGTCCCAAAACGGGCCAACCCGACTTTGGCACAATCGTCATCTCCTACGTCCCTGGCGCAACATGTATTGAACTGAAGAGCTTGAAGCTCTATCTTTTCAGCTTCCGCGACCGTGGAATCTTCTACGAGCATTCGATCAACACGATGCTGGATGACCTGGTCGGTGCCTGCCAGCCGCGCCGGATGCGTGTGGTCGGCAATTTTACTCCGCGAGGGGGGATCTCGTCGCGGATCACCGCCCACTACGAGACGCAATCGCCCCCCAAGGCGTAGTCCTCCAGGTTGCGCAAAGCGATTGAAGAGGTCGGGCGTAAAGCTGAGTGAACCCGGACAGGCGGAACTGCGATGCGACCGGCAATCCTGACGCTGACGACGGATTTCGGAAGTGAAGGACTGTACGTGGCGGCCGTCAAGGGAGTGGTCCTTGGGCTGGCCTACCACACGCAGTTGGTCGATGTGACCCACGCCATTTCGCCTCAGAACATCCTTGAGGGGGCGTTCATCCTGTCGGGGCTCATCGATGTCTTTCCCAAGGGGACGGTCCACCTGGCCGTGGTCGACCCCGGGGTTGGAACCGACCGGCGCCTGATCGTCGCCTCGGTGGCCGACCACTGGTTCGTGCTGCCCGATAACGGCTTGTTGAGCGCGGTGGCTCGCGATCGACCGCCGACCGGGATCTGGGAAATCACCAATCCGGCCTTTCGACGGGTTCCGGTCTCGGCGACGTTTCATGGCCGCGACATCCTGGCGCCGGCGGCCGCGCACCTCCTCCTCGGCGGTGAGCCCTCCGAGCTTGGCCCCGTACGCACGAAATTCGTCACCCTCCGCAACTTCCAGGCGGTCGAGAACGCGACCGGTTTCGTCGGTGAAGTGATCCTGCGCGATTCGTTCGGCAACCTGATCACGAACATTGAGGCGAAGCGGCTTGGCGACCTCCCGCCTGAAGATTGGACGATCGAGGTGGCCGGAGCCCGGATCGAAGGGATCGGTCGCACTTATGCCGACGAGAGCGCCGGCACCTTGGTCGCCCTGCCCGGCAGTACGGGCTGGCTCGAGATCTCGATCGTCAACGGCGATGCCGGGCGGCACCTGACCGCCGGACCTGGCACCACCGTCTGGATCTCAAAGAAACAAGCAAGCAAGTAGCCCTGCCCGGTGAGACGTTTCACCGTGGCCAATCAACCTGTAGATCCGTTAAATGATGACTCCTGAAACACTTCGACTCTGGGATCGTGACCATCTCTGGCACCCATTCACCGCACTGACCGATTGGGAGGCGGCGGAACCGCTGGTCATCGACCGCGCGGAGGGGGTCTACCTGTTCGACGTTCAGGGCCGGCGCTATCTCGACGGCGTCAGCTCACTCTGGTGCAACGTCCACGGCCACCGGCACCCGACCCTCGACGCGGCGATCCGCGACCAACTCGATAAGGTCGCCCACACGACGCTCCTGGGCGTCAGCCACCCCACCGCCATTGAACTGTCGCGTCGGCTGGTCGAGCTTGCGCCCGAAGGCTTGACTCGGGTCTTTTTCTCCGACGACGGGGCGACGGCCGTGGAAGTCGCCTTGAAGATGGCGTTTCAATACTGGCGCCAAAAGACCGACCCCGAGCCGAAGCGAACCCGCTTCGTCGCGCTCGGAGGAGCCTATCACGGCGACACGCTCGGCGACGTGAGCGTGGGCGGGGTCGATCGGTTCCACGCGATGTTCGGCCCTTTGCTCTTCCCCAGCCTACGGGTGCCGAGTCCGCATTGCTATCGTTGCCCGCTCGAGTTGCAACAACCGACGTGCGCACTCGCCTGCCTGAACGCGGTCGATCGTGTCTTGACCGAGCATCCCGGTGAGGTCGCCGCGATCGTGGTGGAGCCGCTGGTGCAGGGGGCTGCGGGGATGATCGTCCACCCCGACGGATACTTGCGCGGGCTCCGCGAACTGAGCCGGGCCCACGACACGCTCTTGATCGCCGACGAAGTGGCGGTCGGATTCGGCCGAACCGGAACACTTTTCGCCTGCGAACAAGAGGATGTCCACCCCGATATCCTTTGCCTGGCGAAGGGGCTAACCGGCGGCTACCTTCCCCTGGCGGCGACGCTCACGACCGAGGAGATCTATTCGGCCTTCCGGGGGACGTACACCGAGGGGAAGACATTCTATCATGGCCATACCTATGGTGGAAATCCCCTCGGCGCGGCCGTCGCTCTGGCCAGCTTGCGCGTTTTCGACGAAGAGCAGACCCTCGATCAGATGGTGCCGAAAATCGCCCGCCTGGCAGAGCGCCTGGCTGCGGTTCGGGAGCAACCCCACGTGGGCGACGTCCGCCAGCGGGGATTGATCGGGGCCATTGAACTGGTCGCCGACAAGGCGTCGAAAGCCCCATTCCCATGGGCCGATCAGGTCGGCGCTCGGATCTGTATGAGAGCACGCGACTTCGGCCTGCTCGTCCGACCGCTCGGCGATGTTCTTGTGATCATGCCTCCCCTGTCGATCACCTTGGAGCAACTCGACGAGATGCTCGACATTCTGTTTCAGTGTCTCTCCGAGATCACGGAGGGATTGGCATGACGGTTCACCCCGGGCTCTTCGTCGTCGGCACCGACACCGGCGTGGGGAAGACGCGTGTGGCCGCCGCAATTGCGCGGATCTTGACCGGGCAAGGCCGCCGCGTTGGAGTGCTCAAGCCCGTGGCGACCGGTGCGATTCGCCGGGGAGAGTCCTGGGAGTGCGAGGACGGCGAAGCCTTGATTCGCGCCGTCGGCGGCTCGATTCCGCTCGAACGCGTGGTGCCGCTCATTTACGAGGAGCCGTTGGCCCCCTCCGTCGCGGCCCGGCGCCTGGGAACTCCCCTCGCACCTGAGCAGGTCGTCCAAGGAGTGCGCGCTTCGCTCGGATGGTGGTCCGAGCGGGCCGACGTCATGGTGGTCGAAGGGGTGGGAGGGTTGCTCGCTCCGTTGGCGGAGCGGATGACCGTAGTCGACCTCGCCGAGGCGCTCGACTATCCGCTCCTGATCGTGGCTCGCCGTGGGCTGGGGACCTTGAACCACACGCTCATGACGGTGGAGTGTGCGCAGCGTCGCGGCCTGCGCGTGGCTGGGATCGTGCTCAACAGCCCCGAACCCGGCGAGCCTGGCGTGGCGGAACTGACCAATGCCGAGGAACTCGCACGACTGGTCGGTCCGATCAGTATCCTTGGAGAGCCCCCTTATCAGCCTGATGAAGAATCGTTTGCAATCGCACTCGCAAGCATGGAGTGGTATGATCGATTCGAGAGGCCAAGACAGAGGGCTCTGTTCGCGGACGAGGTGAATCCCGGTTGAGGCGTTTGAGGAGATCGAGCGATGAGCAGTGAGACCCACGATCCCGCGCTCGGCGCGCACCGGTCTGACTCGTCCGACTCCGGGCTCCTTGGGCCTGGAGGTCCGCCGGCGACCGAGGGGGGAAACGACCCTTCGGTCCCGCTCGCTCCGTACTCGAGTAGCAGTGGCGATGAACTCAACAAGCTGCTGACCGAATCGATCGCTCAGCCCGCGCCTGACCCCTTTTTGGGGGCATTCTCGACCGAGGCGGAGCCGCATCCCGCTGGCGAGTCGGATCCGACCGATCCGATCGGACCAACGGCCCCCGAAGCCTCTGCCCACGCCGCTGCACCAAGCCACCTCGACCCGGAAGCTCTCGAATTTCCTCAGGACCTCAAGGAGTCAAGTCTTGCGGAGATTCCCAAGGAAACGGGGGCGGCGGGATCGTTCGATGCCCTCTCGGCGCTCGCGGCCCTCACCGGCCTGACTCCGTCGGAGTCGTCGGTCGAGCCCGAGCCGGAGTTCCAGGCCCCTCTGATGACCGGGCCAGTCGAGTCAGGTCCCCCGAAGGCGTCCCATCCTGAAGAGGATGATGACGACGATGACGACGCTTCCCAGCGTGGGAGGTCGTGGCCGACTCTCTTGTTGTTCAGTTACGCTAGCGCGGTGACGCTTGGCCTGCTCTGGGTCCTTTTCAGTGGCCGCAAGCTTCGCGAAGGGGACGAGGCGGACCTCTTCCCGGCGTCTGAGAACCGGCTCGATCCCGGCCGACGAGCGGACCAGTCACGCAAGTGGGTGCCGCCGCAACCCATTGCCGCCGACCACCTGGCCACCTTCGGTCAGGCGATCCGGATCGGTTCGCTGGAGGTGACACCGCTGGAGATTACGCTGGGACCGGTCGGCCTGGAGCAGGCGTTCGGCGGGGCCACACGCCGCGACGGCGGATCCGGGGCGCTTCGGCTCAAGCTCAAGCTCAAGAACGTCTCTTCCGACACGATCTTTGTTCCGCTTGATGAAGTGTTTATTCGTGAACGCGATCAAGGAGGCCCGGACAGTTTCATCGAGACGGCCAAGGGAGGGCCGATCGCGATGTATCCTCTGGCGGTCGAGAGCGAGTGGTCGATCCGCGGTCAAACGTTCAAAGAGCTTCAGCCTGGCGAGTCCTGCGAGGCCTTGCTGGTCAGTGCGCCGGACGTCTCCGACCGCCTGTCCTCCCAGATGACCTGGCGTATCCGGCTACGGACCGGGATCGACCGGACCGATACGCTCGGCGTTCGTTTCGGCCAGGATGCGATCCGCCCTGGGGCATGAGCAATAAATATCGGCTGGCGTCGCATGGATCATCGCTTGCTGATTCTTGTCGCGACATCTCTTTTGCTCAGCCTACGGTCGGATTGATAAGGAATCTCCTGCCCGTTGAAGGGCGTTCTTATCGGCCCGCCCAGCGGGCGACCTCGGGTGTGTACCTCTCGCCCGCCGCCGCACCGGGCGCGAATGCGGTGTCCAACCGGGCCAATTCCTCGGAGTTCAGGTCAAGCTCCACGGCGACGACATTCTCGTCGAGGTGAGTCCTTCGTTTCATGCCCGGAATGGGGATGACTCGCACGCCTCGGGAAAGGACCCAGGCGAGGGCGACCTGGGCGGTGGTCTTGCCATGAGCCCTGGCAACCTCTTCCAGGGGTTGCAGGAGGGCGATGTTGCGGGCCAGGTTGTCCGCAGAGAATCGAGGGTTGTTCGCCCGCCAGTCGTTGGGGGCGATGCGCTCCCTGCCCGTCACCGCTCCGGTGAAGAAACCGCGTCCAAGGGGGCTGAAGGGCACGAAGGCGATGCCCAACTCCTCGCAGGCGGGCATCACCGTCGTCTCCGGCTCGCGGGTCCAGAGCGAATACTCCGACTGGAGGGCCGTGATCGGGTGGACGGCGTGGGCTCGACGTAGCGTGGCCTCGGAGACCTCCGATAGGCCCAGGAACCGGACCTTGCCGGAGGCGACCAATTCGGCCATCCCTCCGATCGACTCCTCGACCGGTACGTCTGGGTCAACCCGGTGGAGGTAGTAGAGGTCGATGACGTCGACGCGGAGTCGAGCCAAGCTTGCCTCGCAGGCCGAGCGGATGCGGTCGGGACGCCCATCGACGCCGACGGCCGCCTTGCCATCCGGTCCTTCCCGCTTGACCCACCCCGTCTTGGTGGCCAGGACATACGCGTCGCGGCGGCCCGCCAAGGCCCGTCCAACCAATGACTCATTGTGGCCGTTGTCGCCGTAGGAGTCGGCCGTATCGATGAGGTTCACGCCGATGTCGAGGGCGTGGCGTAAGGTCGCCTCGGCTTCGGATTCGTCCGCCGGCCCGTAGGAGCCGGACATCCCCCAGCAGCCCAGCCCGAGCGCCGAAACCTCAATGCCGCTCACACCCAGTGCCCTTCGTTTCATGGCCATCTCCCTTCGTGAACGGTCTTGTTCGGTCCGGTCGGCGTCGTTGATGGGTACCTTTTGGTGACTAGGTCACACAAGCGTACCTTCTAGATCTTGAGGGGACAACGCTCTACATTTCCCCTGACCTTTGAGTTTTGCCCCGGACACGTCGAGCGGTGCCGGTAAGCGGTTGAAAACGAGGCTTCTCGTCACAATCAGGGCCGGTTTTCTCCGGCCTGGGCGAGGTCCACACTCGAGAAAATGAGGGAATGTCTATGATCGCGCCCGCGTCATCGTCGAGGATCCGCGTCGGCATTGTCGGGGCAGGGGAATGGGCGCACTTCGGGCATTTGCCCGTCCTGAAGAGTCTACCGGAGTATGAGTTGCTCGCCGTGGCGACGACCCGGATCGCCACGGCGCAGAGGGCGGCCGACAAGTTCGCTATCCCCCACGCCTATGACCGCTTCGAGCCGCTCATCGCCCGGCCCGATCTCGACCTTGTGGTTGTGAATACCCGGGCACCCGAACATGAGCCGGTGGCCCGGGCGGCGATCGCCGCCGGCAAGCACGTCTACTGCGAGTGGCCGTTGACGACGAGCACGACCCGGTCGGTCGAACTCTTCGAGGCCGCCGAGAAGGCCGGTGTTCGCCACGTCATCGGGCTCCAGCGCCGGATGGCGGCGAGCAGCCGCTACCTCCGCGAGTTGCTTGAGGAGGGATTCGTGGGTGAGGTCCGCTCGGTCCGGCTGCACGTCAGCGAGCCTTCGTTCTTCAAACGACGCCCTGCGGTCCTGGCGTTCACCATTCCCGTGGAGAACTTTTCCAGCGTCGTCTCAATCTATGGCGGCCACTTCCTCGACATGCTCTTCACGGTCGTCGGGGAACCGAGGGAGTTCACCGCGCTGGTCGCCAGCCAATTTGGCCAGGTCACGATCGAGGAGACCGGGGAAACGATCGTGACGACGGCCCCCGACCAGATGCTCCTGAGTGGGACGCTCACCGCCGGTGCGGTCTTCTCGGTGCATGTCGAGGGGGGGAAGCGGAATCAGTTCGGCGTCCAACTCGACATCACCGGCACGGAGGGCGACCTTCGCGTCACGAACGGCGAAGCGTTCGGAGACAAGCAAGACAGCCTTATCGAGGGGGCGCGTGGCTCGAGGCAACCTCTGGCCACGCTCCCGGTCCCTGAGCGATTGCGCTGGCTCCCTCGCCTGGATCTGCATGGCAGCATTCTGGAACTCGCCAATCTGTATGCGGCCTTCGCGAGGGACCTGGCAGAGGGGACCCATCATGCCCCGACGTTCGCCGACGCTGTGCGGATGCATCGACTGCTCGACGCCATCGGCGAAGCCTCGGGGTCGGGGCAGCGTCAGCGTTGGAGCTGAGGTTCGGATATCAGCGGACCCATCGGTCTCGCCGTTCCTCTCCGCGTTCGGGCACCCGCACGACCGTTTCTCCCGGTTCGATCAAAGGCCGAAGGTATAGGCGGCCCAGAAGCTTTCCCAGTCGGCGTCGCTGCCGGCCGGAACCCTGCGCATATGGACCAGACGGATGAGCCAGGAGCCTTTGTGATCGAGCCGGACGGTCGCTCGTCCTTCGGCATCGGTGGTCAGGGTCTGGCCATGCACTTTGCCGTCGTCGCGGACGTGGGCGGAGACTTGGACTCCGGGGAGGGGGCGGCCTTCGAACAAGATTCGGACGGGGAGCGTGCTGCCGAGGGTTCGCGATGTGGGGTCGACTTCCGGGATGATTTCCAGAAGGTGGCCGACCACGCGGTGATAAGTCTCGTCACGCTTGTCGCCAACCTGGATCAGGGCCTTGAGGTAGCGGCTGTAACGCTCGCGGCCATCGGCTTCCGATTCGCCGAGTGCCTTGCGCTGCGCGATGATCGTATCCAAACCTTCTTCTTTCAGGTATTCCGTAAATTTCTTGGAATCGAGTTGGTTCGGCTGAGGATGACGCTCCATCGTGACGAGGTTTCCGCCGTCTGTTTCCAACGCGACTCGGGCGACCGGTGTCTGCCCTTCGGTGCCTGATTTGAGGAGGTCTTGATCCTGGTCCTGGGCGAGGAGGCGGAACCGTGCCGTCTTTTCGATTTCGAGGGGGCGCTCGTCCGTGGTGTCCAGAGGTTCGCCTCGATAGAGGCGCACGTCGACCTTGACGCCCTTGGGCGTGGTGGAGGACGCCGGGGCGAGCCAGTAGTCATGTCCGAATGCCGTCGTCGTTGTGAGGGCGAGCAGGCCGAGCCAGGCTGTGGTCAATGCTCTGCTTTTCATCGATCTCTCTCCCTGGGATTCTTTTGTCGAGCCCATTGGTTCGGCTTCTGTACGGGTAGGTTAGTAGGAATCGGCGGAGAGGACTTCTCCACCGGCGCGAGAGGAGAGGGCCTGATAGATTCCCGGTCTCGCGGTGCCGAGGGAGTAGAGCGGGGATCCTTCGAGCTGGCTGATGGCGATGCCAACAGGGTCGCTCGTGCTCGGGTCGATCGTCCAGGTCTGGATCGTATCCTTGATGTATCGGACCGAGCCGTCGCAGAAGGCGAAGTTGGCACCTCCCGGATGCATGCTCGACGCGGCCTGGACGGTGACGTACCACCATCCGGACGGGTAGGCGAGGCGTCCGGCGTATTTCCGGTGGGCGTTGGGTGCGTACATGGTGTCGAACAGCGAGTTTGTGTAGTAGCCGCTCTGCCAGTAGAAACCGAACGTCCAGGGATCGAGTTGAATCGTGGCGTCGGAGAAGATCGCCTTGGCATGCTCGCTGAAGAGGAATGTATTGCTCGTTCCGTCGGTGACTTCGGCCAGCCGGGTCGCCAGCTTGGGCCGCATGACTCCGTTCGCCGTCATCGACTCGGCGGTGGCGACGGAGCCGTTCTTTTGCGAGCCGCCCCCGATCCAAGGGCGGAGGCGGACCGGCCACATTCCCTCGCAGCCGACATAGCTCGTTGCGTAATTGTGCCAGTCTCCGGGGGGCTGATCGAGGTACCAGTCGGAGTCGAGCAATTGCGGCTTGGCGATTGCCCCGTCGCTCGGACACAAGAGCGTCCCCACGCTGATGTTTCCGACCGTGGCGTTGGCGCCGGCAAAGATCGCCATATCGAAGTTATAGGCGTTGGCGATCGCCGCTTGTTCGAGGAACTGGGCCATGTATACAAACGAGCTGGGCCCGATGTGATTGGAGTGGGTCTCCGGCGAGATCCGGTTCGTGAGCATTGCGGGCGGGAGGGAGCCGAAGGACGACTCGTAGGAGGCCGTTGCGAGCGCCAACTGTTTCAGGTTGTTCGTGCATTGGGCCCGCCGCGCCGCCTCGCGGGCCGCCTGCACTGCGGGAAGCAATAAGGCGATCAGAACGGCGATGATCGCGATCACGACCAGGAGTTCGATGAGCGTGAAGCCGCGATGAGCGGGGGGCGTAACATACGTCATGGGAGCATCCCGATGGTGAGGATCGGGCCGTTGGTAGGAGCGAAACGTTTCAGCGTGGGAGGAGGCCGGTTGTGACCGACGGCGATTATCTCGCCTTGCCGCTGGCATCCGCCGCGATCCGCCGGGCGCGGGCTTCCGCTTCTTTGGTCAAGCCGGTCTTCGATTCGGCAGTCGCGTTCGGGGTCAGGTCGACGGTCTGCTCGTCGCCGCTTCCACCGCCGCCGCATCCGCTCAGCAAGGCAGAAACAAGGAAGATGGCGGCTTGCTGTGACAAGTGTGCCGACGGCCGTTTTCGATCTTGGGTCTTCAAGTGGGGACCTCTTTTGTGAGCGGAGCCGGTCGGTGGCCGTCCCTGGTCAAATTCTGAGTCGTTCCGATCGACTTTGAGCAGGTGCGGTCTCAACCCGCTTTGCAGGCGATGATATTACTGTACTGAAATTCGTAATACCTGCAAGATGGTCGGCGATTGTGTTCTTTTGTTTGGAGGAGGAGGCTCTTGCCGTTGCGCAAGCTATCGGCCACTGGCCTGACGCTGGGTTTTGTTGCGTTGATTTTTTTATTTATGTTTTTAATGAATTGATATTGTTTTTTAAGTAACGATTGTTTGTTTGTGTTTTTGTGTGCTAAAGTATTGAAATTGATAGAAAATGAAATATTTAATTTTGATTTTTTGGCGACACGGTTGAGCGGGCCTGTTCGTAGTACCTGACCGCCTTTTCGGAGAAATGGTCATGACTGCGGAATTGACTGTGGAGCTCCTGCACGCCCCGGCTGAGAACTAGGCTCAACTTCACGAGCGATTTGCACCGTTTTTCGGCCGAGCCGAACATTTTTGATTTTATTGCGTGCTTATTTATTTTCTGATTGTGTGTCAGGGACGCAAGAGCGTCGGACCGATGGCGCTGGATTTGGCCCATGGTCCGGGACAGCCCAAATCCCAGGCGAGGGTCCTTGCCATGCAAGGCTTCCTTACTGATTCTCCTTGGTCGCAGACCGACGTCCAGCACGAGATTCAAGCGGTCTTCACTGAGCGACTCGTGCCTTCGACTCGCCGGTGGTCTGTAGGCACCGTGGGTGTGATTGATGAATCCGGCTTCGCCAGGCGGGGTCTGCGGGGCCACACTTTGGAATACAAGGCGATGGGAAGGAATTCCCGCCCGTGGAACGTTGCTGCCGACCCCTTGACATGGTTGTATAACGCAACTAATATGGTTGCGAAATACAACTAATGCGGGAGCCGTCATGCAACAGGGACCACCAGCGCCCGAGGAACTCCCGGTCGAGGAGTTGAGGGACGTTTCTCGCAAGCTCGTCCGCGAGCTCGGATTCATGCGACCCACGCTGGGCGACACCGGTTTAGGGGCTTCGGCGGTCCACGCGGTCCTCGAAATCGGCCGCACGCCCGGTATCCAAGCCCGCGACCTGGCCGACCTGCTGCGTCTCGACAAGTCGAACACAAGTCGGCAGGTCGCCAAGCTTGAGGCGGCCGGCTTGGTCAGGCGTGAGTCGGCGAGCGGCGACGCCCGGTCCTTTCACCTGTACTTGACGGATTCGGGCCAGTTCCTTCGTGGCGACATCGACCGAGTCGTCACAGACCAAGTCTCGAGGGCTCTAAGCAAGCTGGCCTCGGCCGACCGCCAAGAACTGATTCGATGCCTGACGCTCTACGTCGAAGCCTTGAAACGAGTCGGCCAGGAGCATGTGGACTGAGATGAGGAATCACGGCCGCTTGCGAACGCACAACGCGAACATTGACTGTGAGGCTATATGCGGGAGAAGAGCATGGTATCCATTCGTACTGCTGACATCGGTGACGCTGGCGTGCTGGCAGATTTGGGTCGACAGACGTTTCACGAAACGTTTGCCGCCCAGAACAGCCCGGAAGATATGGATGCCTATATGAAAGAGGCGTTCACCGTCGGGCGGCTCACCGCTGAGATTAGGGAGCCGGGGGCAGTCTACCTTGTAGCCGAGGCCCCCCCGAGGGTAATCGGCTTTGCGAGGGTCGCACCCGCTGACCCACCCGCCTGCATCACTGGGCCGTCCCCGGTGCGGTTGGTCAAGTTGTATGTTTCCGCCGACGCAATCGGTTTGGGCGTCGGGGCGGCGTTGATGCGGTCCAGTATCGAGTGGGCCAAGAACTCAGGTCACAAGTGTCTGTGGTTGGGGGTTTGGGAGCACAACCACCGTGCCAAAGCTTTCTACGAGCGGTGGAGGTTTGTGCCGGTAGGGACCGAGATGTTTCGCCTGGGCAATGATGATCAGACGGACGTGCTGATGCAGCTTATGCTGAGCGACAGGGTTGGCGGTGATCATCCCGGGGATCGGGGAACCGATCGAGGCTGATCTCTTTCATACCGTCAATCGTCCGCGTGGATCGCGTCGAATTGCTCACGGATCTGGTGGGCCGATTCTTGAACTTCGGTAAGCCTTCAGCGGAATTCAGCGATGGGCACGGGCAAGGGTGGCAACTCATCGGTGCGTAGGTAGGCGTGAATTGCCTCGGTTACGGCGGAGACGGGGCTGTGGCATCAGCGTGGCTTGCTCGGCCGTCAGTTGAGGACTGAGAACAGCCAGCAGGGATGCCACATCAAGGGTCTCCGAACCCGTCGTTGCCATGGGAATGGTGAAATGGAGCGGTCCTCAGATTGCAAGACGAACTGAATTCGGCGTAAAGTTTGCAAATGCTGTTTTTGATGACGTGATGTTGGCTTGAGCGGTTTTGGGTTGCCGCCTTGAGGCGATAACTAGCTGGATTGGGATCGTCTTGAAACGTATCATGAACTCGTTTTGAATATGACATTGAGTTCAAGGGGATTGGCAAACCCAACGAAACGGACGGATCGGATCCCGGAAAAACTTGCGGACTTTCTGTTCATAAAACGCACGCCGTGGATCACCCGGCCGACGCGTGCCGGGCGAGAGGCGGTTCGAGGGAGGATACTGCCGTGTTTCAGATGTTCGCCCCATGGGCGCTGATGCTCGGAGTGCTAATCGGAGCAGATCGTGCCGGCGGAGCGGATGACGTACTCGCTGGCAAGGGCCTGCGTGCGGACGGGACGATGTACGTGCTGCGTTCGGAGGACGATGTTAAGAAGGCCTCTGACGCCGCGGAGGCTCGACTCAAGGAATACCGCCGCGCAGCGAACTGGGAGAAGATGTCCACTCGGGACGAGGCGAGCCGGAAGTCGATGGCCGCCGAGTTGACCAAGCAGCGGGCCGCGATGAAAAAGGAGCTCGACCGGACTGTTCCCCAGATCAATGCGCAGGCCCGCAACCTTACCCAGCAGCAGAACGCACTGCGCCAGCAGATGAACGGCCTTCGGTACGGCACCAGCGGTATCGCCGCGATGGCCTATAACCAGTTGGTCGATCAGCACAACGAGCTGACCGACCAGATCGATGCGCTCCATATGCAAAGCAACCGGATGGTGGATTCATACCGCGCCATGGGTGAACAGATCGACTGGCTCGACCCGAGCCCGGAATCGGCCGCAGCGAAAACGGCCGCGAAGCCACCAACGGCCTCGGCCGATCAGAAACGCCAGGCTTACATCGAGGCCCTGGCCGCTCTCCGGAAAGTCGTCGACGAGACCAAGCAGGGTTACGAGGCCTTGGCAGAGGACGATGAAGTCGAGGCTGCGCTCAAGACTCGCAACACGCGGACGACCAAGCTTAAGTATGTCCTGGGACCCACCAAAAAGTTTCTGAACACGGTCCAGGCGCTCGAGCAGGCCGAGGCGAAGTCGACAACCGACGCCATCCTTGATGAACCCATGCCTACAGCCACGTCCAAGCGGAAGTCGCGAACAGTTCGGGGCCGGTGACGTGCGTGATTGGCGTCCGGGGGCACTGGGTGGAGTGTTACTGCCTCCTGAGAGTGGCTTGGGGACGCAGTGTTTGGGCCATGTCTTTACGAGGGATGTGGGCTGGTCTTCGGAAGAGCAGCCGTTGCGATGATGTTGGTCAGTTCCCGGAGTTCGGAATCGGCCATGGTGGAGGGTTGTGGATCGAGCGCGTCGGCGAACTTGGCCCGATCGGCCTCGGCCAGAAAGGCGATGAGTTGCGCCGCGGGCTCGGGACCGATCCTGTCGATCAAGACGGGATCGTTGGCGATTTCCTCGGTCGTTTTGGCCAGCCAGGCGGAGCCGAACGTTTCGGCCATTGAGGCCCGGAGTGAGAGTGACCAGGCGATCATTCGCTCGTGTGGCGAGTCAGAATTCTCATCGGGCACGCTCAGGCGAGCCTTCGTAGTGGGCGGGATTGGCTTTCGGCGGCGGCGCCTCCAGACGAGAAAAGCCGAGACGACGAAGGCGAAGGCGAGTGCAATCCCGAGCCAAGAGGGTGATTCGTCCAGGGGGTCTGGTCCGAGATTGGGGCGGGGGGGGGTATAAATCGTCTTGGCTGTCGGGTTCACGTTTGGCCCCGCTGGCTGGCCCGGCCGGTGAAGAACCGAATCAAGGGGCCGATCGGGTCCTCGGCCGTCGAGATCTCGTAGCCGGTCAGGCCGGCCGCCGAGCACCAGCGACGGTGGTCAGCCCGGCGTTTTTGAGCCGCCTCGGCGTAGGCGTCGCGAACTCGGGCCGAGCTTGTGTCGATGATCCGCCGGGTCCCAAGCTCGGCGTCCTCGAGCGCAACCAGGCCGGCGCTCGGGAGCGTTTCTTCGCGGGGATCCACCAGCCGGAGGGCGATCACTTCGTGCCGCCGGGAGGCCTGCCGCCAGATGCCGACAGGCTCCGGGGTAAGGAAGTCGCTGAGGACGACGATGAAGGCCCGGCGCGCCGAGCGGCGGAGTCGGGCGAGGCCGACGGCCAGGGCGGTTCGCCGTGAACTGGCCGGGGTTGCCACCAGGGCTCGGACCACACGAGCGAGATGCCGGGTCCCGCCACCGGGAGGGAGTTCGGCCTCGATTCGGTCGCTCACCAGGGCCAGGCCCACTCGGTCGCCGTTCTGGATGGCTGCTGTCGCGAGCAGGGCGGCGGCTTGCGAGGCGCGGTCGGCCTTGGTCTTTCCCTCGGGACCGAACCGGAGGCTGGCCGAAACATCGACGAGGAGCCAGAGAACGAGCGAGCGCTCTTCGATGAACCGCCGGACGTAGGGCTTCCCTTGCCGCGCGGTGACGTTCCAGTCGAGATGGCGGACGTCGTCGCCCGGCTCGTACGCCCGCAACTCGGCGAACGTGAGCCCGATCCCGGGCCGTGCGCCATGATAGGCTCCGGACAGCATCGAGACCGCCCCTGGGCGGACCCGGAACCGAAGCCTGCGCGATTGCCGGACGATCGCCGCCGCGTCCAGCGACGATGATCGGGTCGGTTCCGGTTTCTTGGAGTCAAAGGGCCAGATCATCGCTTGTCGGGTCGCGTCCGGGTCAAGGGGTGGCGGTTACTCGGTGCCGGTTGGCCTCCGGAACGATCGACGACCTGCGTTGCGCTCGGGCTTGGTCAAGCGTCCAGCGGATCCGGACCTCCCAGCGCCTCGATTCGTCGCCCCGGACGAGCCAGTGGGGGATGACCGCCGAGCTCTGATACACCCCTTCGAACCCCCCCTCGCTCTGGCTGACCGTCTCGATCGGGAAGCACCAGAGGCCCGCCGGGTTCGACCATTGGAGTTGAACCGAGAGGTCGAGCCACTCGTCGACTAACTCCAACGACTCGGTTCGGGCCAGGTCGAGCCGGGTGTCGAGCATTCCGAGCCGGCCGCCCGCCCCGTCGCTGAAGTAGCGGTCGTCGGCATGGCCGGCCATCGCCGCGAAGTTCATCTCGACGGCGAAGTGGAGCGTGGTGTCGAGCGGTAGCTCTTCCAGAACGTAGTGCACTTCGAGGCTCGAGGAGTCGGCACCCAGCTCGATCGTCTTCCGGATCTGGATCCGGTGCCCCTCCGCCCAGCCGGGCCGGTCCATGAAGAGGGCGACCCGGTCGGGGGTCCGCTGGACCCGCGCGTGGTAAGCGCCCACGAGGAAATCACCCCGCTCGACGTCGTGGCAATCCGCCAGTTCTTGGAGCGTGACGTCCTTTGCGTAGAAGTGATCGACGAGGCCCTTACGCGGATGTCGGTCATAGACCAGGAGCCGGTCGAGACCTTCCTGCTTCATGACGAGCCGGTCGCTGATGATTGCTGGACCGTCGTAATGGCCGGCCCCTGACTGTGCGGCGGACGCAATCGCGCCGTGGTAGGCCTCGGGGCGGCGGTCGAGGGTGGCCAGGAGGTTTGTCAACGAGCGTCGGTCGTCGAGCTCGTAGATGTGGCCCCCCGTCGCAGGGCGGACGAAGGCGACGAGCCGCTCGTTTTCAAGGCGAACTTCCTGCCGGGCGTCGAGGTTGAAGTCGGCGACGTCGAGCGAAACGCGCGGCCCTGTTTTGCCCTCGGCGTCGTCCAGCGCGTTGTGGGATGCGATCAGGCTGCGATAAATCGCGTTCCGGAGGTGGGGCAGGTAGAGCCCGCCGAACGCCCCGTGCCAGTAGGGGCAGTTGCACTGGCCTCGGTAGAGATCCTGGCGCGCGGCGTCGAGGTAGTCGGGATCGACGGCCGGGTTCGCCTCGGCGAGGGCCACTCGGCGCGAGAGTTCGAGCATCCGCGCGTACATCTCGTCGCTCTCGGAATAACGCGCTTTGAAGTTCCGCCAGTACCCCCCCGCGCGGAGGAACGGCTTGAGCCGATCGGCCGCGGGCTCGTTCGCGGTCTGCCTGATCGACTCCTGGTAGGCCGTCAGCCGGGAGGCGGGCAAGGCCCACTCGGTCATCTCGCGATAGGAGCTGTCGGGTAGGTAGATCTTGCCCAAGGGAAGCGTTTCGTCGACCGCCCGCGCAAAGGTCGTCGGCTCGATCCAATCGCGGTTGCCGGCGATCATGTCGCAGAACCGGCGGAGCCAGCCGTGGGTATAGACATGGTCATGCGTGTCGGGCCAGCAACCGAACTTCTCGCCGTCGTCGCCGAAGACGACGGTCGAGCCGGGGTGATGGTCGGCCAGATGCCGGAGGTATTCGTAGGTGGCGTGGGGTTCCTGGAACGGGATCGTGTAGCGGAGCCGTTCCGAGCCCGGAAAGACCTTGATGAGCCGGCCGTCGTCCTCGGTAAGGTAATAGCCGAAGAGGTCCGGCTCGCTCAGCCCGGCCCGCTGGAAGTGGAAGTCGTCGAGCACCGTGTATTCGATCCCTGCCTCGGCCAAGGCCAGGACGAGGTGCTGTTCCCAGACGCGTTCGGGCATCCACATGCCGCGAATGTTGGCGCCGAGGAGGTCGTTCAGGTAGGTCGAATAGGCGCGGATCTGCCCCACCCGGTCGCGGTGGGGGATCATGGTCATGATCGGTTCGTAGAAGCCGCCGCCGAGGATCTCGACCCGGCCGGCCGCCACCAAGGCGCGAACCCGGGCGATGTATTCCGGTTTCCGCTCGGCCAGCCACTCCAGGAGCGGTCCCGAGGTGTGCAACGCGAACGGAATCTCGGGGTAGCCTTCCAGGACATCCAGGAACGGCAGATAGCTGTCGCGGTAGGCCCCCTCGAAGACGCCGTCGAAATTGCCCACCGGCTGGTGGTTGTGCAAGGCGAGGATCAGGCGGACACCGGACATGGGAAGCCCTCTTGGCAGTCAGCGGCCGTGTGTGGCGTGCGCGTCCATCCTCGCAGAAGCCTCCCTCGATCGCCAATCCCGATTGTTGGACTCGAGGTCGATTCTTGGGGGGCGATCTGAAGACCGAAAGGCGGCGGTTTGGTTGCTCTCGATTGTTCAGGCAAAACAGGAAACTTGCAAGAACCGTGATGAATCGTTCCAGATTGGCCGGGGCCTCGTTTTCGAGACCCCGGTGTGCAGGCCCCGGATCCGGGGTCTCGAAGTTGAGATCTCGGATACCCTTGGAGCCTCTTATTTACCAAAAGGAACACTCGGCGCACCTTTTGTCAGGCAAGACCGGTCCCTTGACTGATGATGGGCGTCGGCGCCGCGGGAAACTCGGTCTCGCGAAGGAAGGCCGCCGCATCCTCGGGGGGAACCGGGTTGATGTAGAAGCCGGACCCCCACTCGAACCCGGCGACCTTGGAAAGCCGGGGGATGATTTCGATGTGCCAGTGGTAGTGGGGCAGCTCTTGGTGGTCGAACGGTGAGGTATGGATGATGTAGTTATACGCGGGGTTGTCCAAGGCCAGCTCCAGCTTGCCAAGGACCTGTCTGAGCACCGTCGCCAGGTCGTCGACCCCTTGTTTGGGGATGTTCTCGAAGTGGCTCGAATGGGTTTTAGGGACGATCCAGGTCTCGAACGGGAAGCGGCTGGCGTACGGGCAGAAGGCGGTGAAGTGCGACGTGTCGAGCACGATCCGCTTCTCGGTGGAGAGCTCTTGCTGGACCATGTCGCAGTAAATGCATCGCCCCCGGTAATTGAAGAACTCGAGGGAGCCGGTCATCTCCTCCCAGACCGAGATTGGCACGATCGGGGTGACGATCAACTGGCTATGGGTGTGCTCCAGGCTGGCGCCTGCGGCCGAGCCCACGTTTTTGAAGAGCATGCCGTGGACCAGCCGCGAATCTTTCTTCAGGTCCACCAGCCGATCGCGATAGACCCAAAGGATCTCGCGAATGTTCTCTTCCGGAAGCTCGGGGAGGCTGATGTGGTGCTGGGGACTCTCGATGATGACTTCGTGGGCGCCGACGCCCGCCATCTTGTCATAGATCCCCTCCCCGCGCTTGTTCAGGTTCCCCTCGATCTTCAAGGCGGGGAACTTGTTGGGGACGACCCGGATCCGCCACCCTGGTCCGTTGGGCCGCGTTCCGCGCTCGCGGTAGGCGACAATCTCCGGCGGTGTTTTGTCCTCGTTGCCTTCGCAGAACGGGCAGAAGCTCCCCTCGGCCTGCAACTGCGCCTCGCCGGTGAAGTCGTGAGGTCGCTTGGCCCGCTCGTGCGCGATGATCACCCAGCGACCGACGATCGGATCCTTACGCAGTTCGGGCATTTTGAGCCTCCTCTTCACTAGGCGATGAGCAATCCTGGGGAGCTTGGGGGAATCGAATGACGAGGGAAGGAACCCGAGTCATGCGCTCCCGAGCGGTTCACCATCCGGTTGAACCTCAGACTTGCCACAGGATTCGTTCGAAGTCGGGAGTCGGGACGGCCAATTCGAAGATGCCCTCGCGTGGAGCGCGATCGACGCTTGACTCGCCTTCAATCAGCTCGACATAAAAGCGAATGGGATCGTCGGCGCGAAGCCCAAGTCGGCCGAACGGGACGGCCAGCTCGAGGATCTTTCCCGTGGCGACCTCAACGGTGGTTCCATTACTGGAGGGCTGGCCGGCATGGTTGATGTGGGCCGTCGGCCTGGGGAGCGACGGGTTCTCGACCACGATCTCCCATTCGGCCGGATCGACGAACCCGACGCGAAGCTGGCTCGTCTCGGCCAGCCGCTCGCTCGCGGGCCCGCCATCGGTATCGACTCTGATCAGGAGCCGATCGGCACTGAAGCCGAACCAGATGGAATGGAGCGGTCCGCGTGTGACGAGGGCCATCGTCCCCCGCTCATTGCCGCAGAGGTAGCGGGCGGCGTTGATCCACTCGAAGTAGGACGAACGCCCGTCGACCTTCACGTTGAGGAAGCTAGTGGGTTGATCGTGGATCGGCCGGTGGCTCACGGCCTGGGAGATCGGCGTGAACAAGGTGCCGGGCGGATCTTGCGACAGCAGAGAGTACACGTTTCGCAGGTGCTTGCGGAACAGGTGATCGAACAGGGCGTCGAGTGCGCTTGAGTGGTCGTCGCCGTACCACCAGAACCAGTCGGAGCCTTCGGCGATGTAGATTTCGTCCCAGGCTCGCGCCAGGATCTCGGGGGTGTGCCGGCCGGTCTCGACCTCGCTGACAAGGAATTGCCGGGTGGCATGCAGGGCATCCCAGGCGCGGTTGTCCTCGGGGTGGCCGATCCAGATCGCGAAGTTGTGGCTGATCCAACTCCCCGAGAAAAGCCGGGGGAGGGTGTCGGCCGGGGGGTAATCGCGGAGGAATTCGCCCACGGTTACCGGCCTGACCCGCGAGTCGCGCGCCGCACTCTGGTAGAGCGAGCGGAGGAATGAGACGCCGCCGTCGGGGTAGTACTCCCAGCAGTTTTCGCCGTCGAGAATCACGGGGACGAGCGTGGCCGGATTTTGGCGGCAGGCGTCTCCGATCGCGTGGAGCTTGCCGAGGAAGTCGCTCGCGGCGGCCGGCCCGGGACTGCGCTGGTAGTGGAAGCCGACCTGGTCGGACATCGAATGGTCGCGGAAGACGATGCCGAGCTCGCTCCCTTGCTCGGCCACTTTCCAGGCGCGGTAGAGGAGTTCGGGGTGCCGGACGTGTCCTCGGCTATCGCGGCCGACCTTGCCCTGAGTCGAGGCGCCGAGGATTTCCTCGTCGGTGGCGATCCACTCGATGCCGTGGCGGGCCAGCAGCGGAATCATCGCCTGGCAGACCGACCCTTCACTCGGCCACATCCCGCGAGGGCGCTCGCCGAAATGCTTTTGGTGGCTCTCGACGGCCCGTTTCACGTGAACCTCGGCGTCATCGAGGTAGCCGTCGCGATAGCCGGGTAGATTCACGTCGGGCATGGCCTCGCGGGCCAGCCGCTTGTCGAAGAGCAGGGGGACGATCGGGTGGTAAAAGGGGGTGGTGGTGAGCTCGACCTGACCCCGGTCGGCGAGCTTGCGGTGCAATGGAATGATCTGCGCGAGGAGTTCACGCTGCTTGTCGAGCAGCCATTGCTTCTCGTCTTCGGTGTAGCGCCGACCTTTGGCCTTGAACTCGGCGAGCTCGGCGTCCTTCTCGAACAGGATCGGGTGCATCCAGCTCAGGTTCGACCAGACCTGCAAGTCGCGGATGTCGCGTTCGCGGAACCGAGGGAGCGCCTGCTCGGCCGAATCGACTCCGAGCCCGCGCTGGTGGTAGAGTTCGTGGTAGCGCGGGTGGGGACGGATCATGGCATCGGCATGGGCCATGAAGAAGTTGTCGAGCAGGTAAAGCGCATCGTCGTGGTCCATGCCGTCGGCCGGAAGGCGGGAGACGCGCAGGTGCTGGTCGGTTGCACCTTGCACGTAGGCTTCGATCTGTACGAGTAAGCTCGGGACCAGATTGATCGTGCAGCGAAACTCGGGCACTTCCTCAAGATGCAGGGCCATGCCCAGATAATCTTTCGTGCCGTGAAGCCGGACCCAGGGCATTGGGTTTTCGCCAGCGACATCGTCAGGATAGTAGGGCTGGTGTTGGTGCCACATCAGGGCCAGGGAGACGGTAGGCATGACGCATCCTTATTGCTTCTGAGGTCGAACGACGAAAACCAAAGTCGAGGCCGCCGCGATCGGTCCGACCCGTGCCGGGGTTCGTCGCTCGGAAACGAGCTTTCTCCCTGGGCGCCTCATCGCTTTCGCAATGGAGATTCGAATTGTCATGCGTCGTTGAAAGTGAGCCATGGCACTGCGAATGAAGGATATGGCTGTTCAGGTGGCAATGCGTTCGGACTTTGCATGATTGGGAGGCCCGCCGATCCGCATTTCACCCTGACGTGAGTTGAGTGGTTCGATCCGATCTGTTCAGGTTTCAGAAGACGAAACCGCCGTTGGCTCACCCGACGGATCGATCGGGGTTGGCAGAGGCATCGAGAACCGAGCCACATTGGTTCTTGATTTCTTGCGTCTCGGGGGGTGGAGACTTCAAGAACGGCCTGTCCATTCTCAAGACGTCTTCTTGAATTAGACCATCCCTGTGATCCAGAACGACTTTTGGAGGTTGTCACCCCACTGGTCATCGACCACTTCGATCGGAAAAACCCAACCTTTTTGATGAACGCTCCTGTCACAATACGGCACGACCACCATAAGAAATTTTGGAGCGTTCGGGATCTGATGTCAAATGAAAGGGGAGGTGAACTCGGCGGTCACGGCCTATTAACAGGTTTCTTCGCAGTACACAAGCCACCGAGATGGCTCCCCACGACCGGTTCGCCCGGCTAAAAGAACCCGGCGGGGCAATCGAAAGCGGTGAGTTGGGTGGTCCGCACGACCTCTTGCGAATGACGGGAAGTGCGTAGCTGGAAAGAGGTTGGCGGGATCGCGGAGTGAGATGGATCGGGCCGTTCGGGGCGGTGGACTTCTTCTTGCCCTCGGCATGTTCACATCAGCCAAGCATGAAGGGTGTCATCGTAACATTTTTTAACTTGAAAGTCGCCGAAGGAGTTAGTAGGGTTTACTCAGCCCAACATTGCCATGGATGCACCAGGAGTATGATACGGAGATCACCCCATGCGCAGAATTATTGAGTTGGATGCCATTCGCGGCCTCGCCGCAATGGCAGTAATGATCTATCATCTGAAACCCCAAGCGTTTGCACTCCACGGGGTCCGTGTTGATCTCTTTCTGATTCTGTCTGGCTATCTTCTCACGTCGATCATTCTTAAAAAAGGGGATGGGGCTCGATTTCTCTTCACTTTTTCCGTGAGGCGTTGGCTTCGACTTTGGCCAACTTATTTCATTGCGATCATGCTTCTGGTGTTAGTGAATCCTTGGCTCTCCAAACCGTTCCCGATGGACGGGCTCCCTTATTATTTGACCTTCACGCAGAATGTAACCCGCTATTGGTCGAACACGATTCCGGCTTTCTGCTGGTATTTTGAACACACCTGGAGCCTCGCCATTGAAGAACAATTTTTCTTGTTCTGGCCGGTGATGGTGATGCTCCTGGGCCGTCGGCGGCTGGTGCCGGTCGCCCTCGCGCTGGTGGTGATGTCGGTGGTTATGCGAAGCCTGGGCACGCATTGGTGGCTTCTCGTAGCACGCTGCGATGGATTCGCATTCGGCTCGGTCCTGGCGGCGATCTTCCTCGAACGCGAGCAGGTGGAACGCCATCGTGCGAAAATCCAACTTGGTTTGAGTCTCACCAGTCTATTCGCAGTTGGCTTTGTTGTGGCGACAACGACGACCACCCTCGAGATGGATTTCAGCGAAATGTCACTTTGGCCATCACTGATGGTCCTTTCATGGAACCTGCTCTACTTCGGTCTCATCGGACTTGTCATCCTCAATACGGGTCATCCTAGTCTCCGTATTTTGCGTGACCCTCGCCTGGGTTATCTGGGGAAAGTCAGTTACGGGATCTACTTGTTCCATTCGTTCGTTTTTGTCTCGCTTTGGGCCCTTGGCCGATATCTTCACTGGGGCGAACCAGTTTGGTTGGATGTGGCGAAGATCGTGCTGACGATTGTGGTCGCTTCCATCTCCTGGCATTGGATCGAGCAACCGATCGCCAATTTGAAAGATCGGTTCCGATATGAACCGGTGCGGACTTCTTCCCTGCCCCTGAATGCTCATCGGTTCGGGGGAGTCCGAGCCTGACCATTGGGGCGTCAGCCAACGAAAACACCCCGGCGGTCGCAGGTGCGGCCACTGGGGTGTTTGTTCGACCAGATCCAATCGATAGCCGAGCGAGTACCGCTTTTTTTTAGTTGGACAGGGCTTCCTCGTAGGCTTCGGACGCCGTCGCCTGGATCGACTGGAGTTTTCGGCACGCCTCCGCGTGGGCCAGGGTCACTTGCTCGGCGTCCCAGTCCACCATTCGGCCTGGGAATTCTTGGAGCTTCGCCCAACTGTTGAGGTATTTCAGCAGCCCGACCGAATAGCGCTGTTCCTGATCCTTCGTCCATGCGAACAGCGCCTTGCCGGAGCGGGGCGGCCCCCCGTTGCCATGAGCCGTGGTCGTCGTGGACCGTGCCTGCGGGGATGGGGACGCATGGGCTGGCGCGGTCTGCGGCTGTGGCTCCGAGGCGGCGAGAGCCTGCTCAATTCCAGGGGTTCGCTCCTGCACGAAGGCAGGGATGCCGTCTCGGTACAGGTAACGGGCCACTCCAAACTTGACGGCGGCCCGTTTGAAGGCGTCGGAGTAGCCGGACTTGTCGTCATCGCCCGAGTCGGCCATTCCGGCGTAGCCGCCAGCGTCTGCCTTGGTCAGCGTCGTCCCGTCCGGCAGCCGGATGGTCAACTCGCACAAGACGCTGTTTTCACCAGGGACGTAATGATCCCACCAATTCTCGGGGCCGAGAACGGTGTCGAGTCGATTCATCACGGTCCGCGCTGTGATGTAGTGGAGCTGGCGCCCGTTCTGGGAACGGAGCTTTGCTTCGTTGGGCTCGAAGGGTGCGGCGAGGGCCGCAAATAAGTCGGGATGTTGAGTCATGGCTGACGCCCCCCGGAGGATCGGGCGGGCGCGAATCCGATCGCCCCGCCGCCCTCGACTGGTATCAAACACCGGGTGCAAAGGACGACGCCTCGGGAATCAAACACGAAAACGCCGTCGCCCGATCGATCCCGGTGACGCACGCGGGTTCGATCGGACAACAGCATTCTAATCCAGTACCGCTCGGTTTACAAGCGTACACTGAACGAATGTTCGGAATTTTCGGAGAGGGCGGCCAAGGCAGTGTTTGAGGGCTGAGTGAGGACCGCGGCCTTGGTCGTGAATTCGTAGCGTTGGAGGAGCAAGACGAGCAGGAGGCAACCGAGAACCATGGCCCCGAGGGCGATGCCGAGCAGGGCGACGAAGATATCGCTGCGCGGGGACTGGACAAAGACGCCAGGGCGACCGGCAGCTCCTCGGGCTCCCCCGCTAGCTCCGCGGGCCGCTGCGGAACGTGGACGAGACAATGTCGCCCTCCTTTATCTTTTTGCCTTGGATGGTTGTCCCGCCGACCACCACGCCCACGGCCTGGTCCGGGTCAACGGAAAGGATACGAATCTTGCCGAGATACTCAGGCTTGGGCTTGAGCCTCCAGAGGTAGAGCTCGTGGCCGACGACCAAGCCGTCGTCTGATCCGATCGTCAGTTCGACCCGATTATCCCGGTCGACCCGAGCGACCTCGCCGTGGACGGAAGGGGGGCTTTCCAGCCCTTTGACCTGGGTGATGTCGTCGGAAAGGCCATGCTGTCGGAGCAGGGCGGAGAACTTGGCCGAGGTCTCGCGGAGAGAGTCGGCGTTATTCTTGGCCACGTCCCGTTCGCGAGTGAGGATCCGGATCTTGTCGTTCAGCTCCGCCTGTGCGAGCTTGAAGTCATTGGCCTGCTTTTCGACCTCCAACTTCTGTTCGCGGAGTCGTTGGGCTTCGTTGCGGCTATGCTCCGCCTCTTGAAGGGCGCTCTGGGCGTTCGTCTGTGCGGTCGCTACCTCGCCGCGAGCCGCAGTGGCCTCGTTGCGAATGGAGTCGATGTCCTTCGTGAGCTGGGCAATCGTGTTGTTCAGCGTATCGACGGCCGCTTTGTGGCTCGTTTGAGCCTTGGCGAGATCGCCTTCAAGGGTCTTGATGGCTGTGGTTGCGTCCGAATTTTTCTTCTGGAGCTCTGTGACCTGAGCCTTGGCCTTCGTGGTCGCTTCCTTCCAGTTCGTGGCGGTCGTAAAGACCACCGTCGAGATGCCGAGGAACATCAGCGAGAAGGCCATGATGACGATCACGAGGATCTTGCCGACGAACGTCATGGTCCCATCCTAAGCAGGTCTTGGAGAAGACGGTCGGCCGTGTACCCCTTGCGTCGTGCCGCCACGAGTCAAGCGCGGGGAAGGGGACAGAGACCGTGCGGGTCCGGGAAGTGGAGTCAGGTCGAAAGCAACAACCGCAACGGCTGTGCCATCGACATTCCTTTTGTAGATTTTACAGGACCGAGTCCGGGGCCGGCAAGAATCATTGGTGAACGATTCTTCCCTCCGCTCCCCGGTTTCGAACACGACTAAACTTACCCGATGAATCCGGGTCTGACAAGCAAGGAGGCTTGGTGAATTTGGGTTAGGCGGATCGGCGTGACCGGGCCGTTTGCAAAAGACAGGCAGGGATTAACGCGAGGGTGAGGGTGAGGCAGCCGATTCCCAGCCAGTCTCCCCATTCTGAATAGAGGGCAACGCGGTCGTCGAGCGGGACGGTGACGGAGAGGACTCCCTCCGTAAGCTTGGGCAGGGAGGCGATCACCCGACCGTTGCCGTCGACCAGCGCCGACACGCCGGTGTTGACCGCCCGCGCCAGCGGCACCCGGTTCTCGATTGCCCGGAACACGCTGATCGCCAGATGCATGTCGTGTTCGACGGAACCTTGGAACCAACCATCGTTGGAGATGTTGAGGACGACGTCGGGCTGCCGGGTTCCTTGTCCTTGGAAGAACCGGCGGACGAGTTGGGGGATGGTGTCTTCAAAGCAGATGGCCGTGGCCATTCGGAATCGACCGAGTTGAAACCAGGCTGGCTTGGTGCCGAACGCGAGTCTCGGAACCGAGGCGCCTCGATAGGGAGTCAAGACGGTCAGCCAGGGGAAGAGATCGATGAGAGGAACGTATTCGCCAAACGGGACGAGGTGGATCTTGGCGTAGCGCTGGATCGCCTTGATGTTCGGCTCGAACAGGATGGCCGAGTTGAACTTGGAAAAGCCGGATTCGTGGAAGTCGTAGATCAGGCTTCCGACGAGCATGGGGACCCGGATCTGGTCGGCCCAGTTGTGGAGCTGGAACGCGGATTCCCGCTCCCAATCAATCCAGAACTCCCGGCCATTGCGCGGGTCGAGCGAGCGCGCTTGGCGTTCAAAGTCCGCATCGCTGAGTGGGGAGTTACGGACCACGAACGGGAAGGGATAGGCGGTCTCGGGCCAGACAATCAGGTCAAGCTGTTTGTTGTCTCGGAGCGCCCGCTCCACTAGCGCCCTGTACGTCAGGAGAATCTGGTCGCGATCGCCTAAAATCTTCCGTGACTGCTCCATGTTCGACTGGAGCAGGGCGAGCCGGGGGCCGTCGTGGAACCGGGCGGTCGCGATCCGAAACGTACCGTATCCGGCCGTGGCCGTGAGCGCTCCCAGGACGATCGCCGCGCGAACCAGTTGCGGACGGGCGAGTCGGTTGCCTCTTGGAGTCAACTGGAGGAGGGGGACGGTGCGGAGGTCGACCAGCCAGGCGTTGACCAGGGCGATGAGGACGCTCACCCCCAGTGCCCCGGTTGTGTCCGCGATCTGGATCAAGGGGAGCGCTCGGTGCTGGCTGTGGGCCAGGTAGTACCAAGGAAATCCGGTGAGAATGTGGGCGCGGACGAACTCGAGCCCGACCCAGATCAAGGGGGCTGCCACCATCAGCGGGACCCCGAGCCGGAGCACGGCGAGTCGAGCCACGAGGAGGAATCCCGGCCACCAGACCGAGAGTACCAGCGCCATCACGAGCCAGGCCAGCCAGGCGTCGCTGTCCGTCAGTCGGACCCACTGGATCGAGAGGACCCAGAACAGCATCCCCCCGGTCCAGGCTCCGAAGTAGATCGAGCGGCGCGACCGCTGGCTTTTGATCAGCAGGAACAAAGGGACGAGCGCTCCCCAGGCCAGCCAACTCCAGTCGGTCGGCAAGAACGAAAACCAGAGGAGCATCGCCGAGAAAAAAGCGAGCACGACCGGATGGCGATCGTAGGAGCATGACCGCGTCGACGAGTCGACGGTCTTCGGGTTGGCCGCCGTGGGTGCTTCGGTCGTCGCCATATGATCGCTCCCTCCCCAGAGAGACGACCGTTGAACGTTTGGACGTTCCCACGGCCGGTTGGTCGCTGCTCGCTTTACCCGAGGCGTACTCGGTGGCCGACCGCACATAAACTTGTTGAGGGTGCGAAGGCGAAGGAACCACGCTCGCTCTTCGGGGCGGCGGATCGGCCGCGAGGCTTTGGTCGCGGGCGGATGCTAACCCAAGTGGAGGAAATCGACAACCTCGCCCGCCTGATAGTGCCGATCGCCTGCCGGGAAAACCGCGAACCCGTCGGCCTGGGCGACCGTTCTCAGGTCGGCCGAGCCGGCCCAATCGAGCGGTTCGATCCCGGCCTCCGCCCCCGCCGATTCCGGCGAGAACCGGGAGGGATAGTAAGTTGGTCGGTCGCTCGAGTGAGCAAACGATCGAGCCAGGCGCCGTCGGCTCACGATCGGCAGGCTCTCCGCCGGGGAAGCGAGGGCCCGAAGCGCGGGGCGAACGAAGAGGAGAAACCCGACGATACCGCTGACCGGGTTCCCCGGCAGTCCGAAGACGAGCGTCCCGGGGGCATCGCCGCGCGGCGGTCCGACGCCGAACCAGAGCGGCTTGCCGGGCTTGACCTGGACCTTATGGAACACACAGGTCACGCCGAGGCTCTGGAGGACCTCGGGGACCAGGTCGCGATTGCCGGCCGAGACCCCCCCCGTAATTGTCAGGACATCGAAGCTCAGGCCGCGCTCCAGCGCGGAGCGAAGGCCCGTCCGTTCGTCAGGCGCGATCGGAAACGAGCAGACTTCGGCCCCGGCCGAACCCGCCAGTGCCTGGAGCATCACCGCATTGGAATTCCGGATCTGACCGGGTCCCGGGACGACCTGAGGTTCGACCAGTTCATCGCCCGTCGGCACGACCGCGACGCGAGGACGGGGGAAGACGAGAACCTCCGACCGGCCGACTGAGGCGAGCAGCCCGAGCCGAGGCGCGTTGAGCCGTTCCCCTTTCCGGAGGACGATGTCGCCCGCCCGCATCTCTCGACCACGGAGCAAGCGGTTCTGACCGGGCCGGACAAGGCCGCCCTCGAAAATCACGTCGAGGCCGTCCCGTCGCGTCTTCTCCACCATGACGACGGCGTCCGCGTCGGGGGGCAGGGGAGCGCCCGTCATGATCGCCGCCGCCTCATGAGGGGCGAGAGCACGGGTCGGAGTCCGGCCGGCGACGATCTCCTCGCCGACCGTGAGCCGGCACTCACCGGCGTTCAGGTCGCTTGAGCGGACGGCATAACCGTCGACCAGGGCCTTGTCAAACGGAGGGAGATCCAGGTCGGCCGTCACGTCCTCGGCGAGGCAGTACCCGGACGCCTCGGCCAGCGAGCAAAGCCGAGGAGTGAGGAGAACCGCCCGTTCGCGCACTGCGCGGAGCGCTTCGGCGATAGTGAGCAGGTGATCGATGTCGGTCCCCATTTTGCGGATCACTCGGCGAAGGTCAGTCGAGGGAGGGCCAGGATCCCACTCATTATCATCTCATCGCCCGATGAAGTTCCTGAGCAGTTGGGTCCCGTCGTGGGTCAAGAAGCTCTCGGGATGGTACTGCACGCCCTCCATCGGGAACGTCTTATGACGGACCCCCATGATCTCCCCTTCCTCGGTCCAGGCGACGACCTCGAGCGAATCGGGGACGGTGTCCGGCTGGATGAGTAAGCTGTGGTATCGCGTTGCCTGGAACGGGTTCGGGAGGCCCGCGTAGACCCCTTTGCCGTCATGGTGGATCTGCGAGGTCTTGCCGTGCATGATTCGTTCGGCACGGACGACCTTGGCCCCAAGGGTGTGGCCGATGCATTGGTGTCCGAGGCAGACGCCGAGCAAGGGGATTGTCGCCGCAAATCGCTCGACCACGGCGTTGGAGATCCCGGCCTCGAGAGGCGTGCAAGGACCAGGGGAGATGATGATATGGGTCGGCCGCTTCGCCTCGATCTCATCGAGCGTGATCTGGTCGTTGCGGACGACGAGCAGGTCCAGACTGGGATCGATCTCTCCCAGACGCTGAACGAGGTTGTATGTGAACGAGTCGTAGTTGTCGATCAGGACAATCATGCCGGATCCAACGAAGCGGCGGCGGCCAATGACCGTTGAGGACGCCCTCCCGGTACGACCGTCATCCTAGGATCGTAACGGGTTTCCGGCGGATTCGGAAGGGAAAGACGCGAGGAAAGCCCGACCCGAGCCCCGGGGCGCGTGTAGAGTTTCTACGGCTGAGCCTAGGGCGAGGGCGGGGCGATCGGCTGCGCGCCGCGATGCTCGGGCATTTTGACCGTTGTGCGGGCTCTGAGCCCGACTCGGTCGGGCACGGAGGTGGAAGACATGTCCACGATCGTCACGGTGACACTGGCTCTGGCGATGAGTTCAACCGGCGGATTCTTTTCGGGAGGAGGGCGGATCTTGCCGCCCCAGCCAGGCAACGGAGCCGGCTTTCCCAATGGTAATCCGGACGGCTACGGTTATATCGACTACGGAACCTATCTGCCCCTGGGGGCGGACCGCACGGCCGACTGGTATTTCCAGCGTCAGTTCGCGGTGCCCCCCAACCAGATGTTCATGCCCACCTACTACAATGCTTACGTGACGCGCGGCCAGCGATACATCCCCTACTCGGGTTGCGGGGGCTGCCACCCGATGGGCGCTCCCCCGATCGCGACGGCCCATACCCCGGTTCATCCCTATCAAGACACGATCGGGGCGGGCCCGCGGGTTCCGGTGCCGGCCTTCACAGGGCGGGTGGAAGCTCCTCCGGTCAACTCCGGCGGTACCGGCCTGACGCCCTGAGCTCGATCGGAAACATCAGGAAGAGGGGCCCCACGATTGACACGGTTCTCGGAACAGAATATTTCCCGGGGCACGACGTGCCTCGAGTCCTTCGGGAAAACACGCGTTCTTTATCAGGTCGTCGTGTTGGGAAAACATCCGTAGCCCCTTCTTGCCAAACGACCTTCGAGTTCCTTACGATGGCGGCTCAACGGTTTCGGCCCGGATTTTTTTCGGGCCGAAACCGTCGCCTTTCCTGTGCGTGAGAAAAAAGGCGAAACTTCAGAAAAAATGTCCGACCTTTTGAACCGTTTTGGTTTGGCGAGCGTAGCGCCCAATACAGTTGGCCTCTCAACGAAGGGGCTCACTCCTCGTGGTCTTGCGGTTTTCGATTTATCAATTTGTTGTTTTTGACTTTACGACCGCGGACCGCATAGTCGCCTTCGGCCGACGATCGGTTTTGACTCGCCGGATTCGCTCTTTCTGATTCTTTTTCCTGTCTTTAATCACAAGGCGCCCGCGTGATGAGCCGTGATGTCATCATCGAGACACGGAATCTGACCAAGGTCTATCGCGACTTCTGGGGACGCCCCAAGGTTCAGGCGCTCAAGGCGCTCGACCTTCAAGTCCATCAGGGCGAGATCTTTGGACTGCTTGGGCCCAACGGATCGGGCAAGACGACGACGATGAAGTTGCTCCTGGGTCTGCTCTTCCCCACCGAAGGGGAAGCGTTGATCTTCAACGAGCCGACGACGAACGTAGCCAAGAACGAACGGATCGGCTATCTCCCCGAAGAGTCGTATCTCTACAAGTTCTTGAACGCCGAGGAGACGCTCCACTTCTACGGACGGCTCTTCAAGATCTCGGCCGCCGAGCGGACCAAGCGGGTCGGGCGATTGATTGACATGGTCGGCTTGAACTCCGCCAAGCATCGCCAGCTTCGCGAGTACTCGAAGGGCATGCAGCGCCGGATCGGGCTGGCTCAGGCCTTGATCAACAACCCCGAGCTGATCCTCCTCGACGAACCGACCTCGGGCCTGGACCCGATCGGCACGGCCGAAATCAAAGAGTTGATCCGCGACCTGCGGTCCCAGGGGAAGACGATCGTCCTCTCGGGCCACTTGCTGGCCGACATGCAGGATATCTGTGACCGGATCGCGATTCTCCATCGCGGCGAGCTCAAAGAGCTGGGCAAGGTGGCCGACCTGCTGACGGTTCAGGACGTGACGCAGATCAAGACGAAGGACCTGCCCGAGGCGGCCCTGCACGAGATCCGCGACGTCATCGCCCGCCATGGCGGCGAGCTCCTCGCGGTGGACCACCCGACGACGACGCTGGAAGAGCTGTTCCTGCGCATTGTCCGCGAAAGCGACCTGCACCCAGGCCGGCGCCGCGTGGCTGAGCCTCCCACCCGGAGCGGTTCTCCCTCGCCCGACGAACTTGCCGGATCACCGACCAAGCCCTGATCGCCGTCGGTTCCCCATTCCGGTTGGCGTCCGATTCTCTCGACCGGTATACAACGGCTGGACTCTTGCTCGACTTTTGGATCACGCTCGATCGAACCACTCGGGGATCGAGCCGGCCGAAACGGAAAATGGTCCCCATAACGGGGGAGCGCGATGTGATGACGTCGCGGTTCGGCCGGCGCACCCGATTCCATTCTTCGCAAGATACTTCATCCCCGGCTCGGCCTCGGATTTTGCCCCGGTGCCCCAGGAGCTTTTCCAACGATGTCCGTGCTCTTATCACTTCCTGTCCTCTGGTCGCAGGTGCTCCTCCCGGGGGTTCCGGAGAGGTGGCGGGCGGTCATGCTCTGGCTACTCCTCCTCGGCGAGCCCGGCTTTACTCAGCCCGGCCTGATCGGCGGACTGATCACCTGGATCAAGATCATCAGCCTGTTCTGTCTGCTCGGGTGGGTGGTTTCCTGGGTTTCGATCGCCCTCAAGGAGCGGACTGCCGCTCGCGGAAACTGGCTCGATATCGTCGCCTTGGTGGCGTTGCTCGGCTGTCTGGCCGCGATGGTCTTCCACGTGATGCAGTCAACCGGACGCATTACCCAGGTCTACAAGGTGGGCCCGATCCCCGCCGCAACGCTGTTGGCCCTCATTTGCGGCGTCTTGATCTTCCTCTGGGTTGAGGCGACTCTTTGGAGAACGATCAGCAAGCTGGGGCGTGCTGGTGACCTCGCGGTTCTCGCCGGGGTTCACGTCGCTCTGCTCGTCGGGCTCGGCGTGGGCCTGATCCTTCAGCAGGCGAGCCTGAAAATGCCCGCCATGGAGGGGCAGACCGCCGCGACCTGGCAGGAGGGGATCACCTACGGTGCACGACTGAGTGCCACGTATATGGGCTATGTGGTCCTGCTCCGGGTGATCGCGATTGTCTTCCGTGAAGTCATTGCGGTCCGCTTCCGACGAATCTATTCGATCGCCCTCCTCACGGTGACCGAGTCGAATCGAAGGATGTGGGCGCCCTATGTCGTGGTCACGGTCTTCCTCGTCGTGCTGGCGTTTACGCACTGGTTCCTGACTCCCCCACGGCCCGCCGAGATGGGGCGACTCTTCGTCGGCACGCTGTCGCTGCTCTGCTCGTTGCTCCTGACGGTGATGGTCACGCTTTTGACCCCGTTGAGCCTGCCGACCGATATCCAGCAGCAGACGATCTATACGGTCGTCTCCAAGCCGGTCCGCCGGATTGAGCTGATCTGGGGCCGGATGCTCGGGTTCATGACGATCGTCACGGTCCTCGTGCTCATCTTCGGTGGAATCAGCCTGCTCTATCTCAAGCGAACAGTCGGTGGCACGATCGCGGCGACAGAAGCTCGCGCAGTCAAAGAGGCGAAGCGGAAGAATTTCGCCCAGGCCAATCACCTGAAAGAAGAGGCGGCGCAGCTTCGCGTGCGGATGTCGGCGCGCGAGCCGGTCTTGGGCTCGCTCACGTTCCTCGACTCCAAGGGAACGCATCACCTTCAGGGAATCGACGTCGGGCAGGAGCAGACGAGGCGGAGTCACATCGAAGGGGCCACCCCCGCCAGCGCGATCTGGCAGTACGGCGTTCTTCGCGACCCCTATGACGCTCAGTTGGTCCTCGATCGCCGGATCCCGGTCGACCGCTTGCTTACGCCCGACTCGATCGAAGCCTGGCTCGATCGCGCCGAGCTTTTGAAGACGCAGATCGCCGGGGCTGAGCAATCGCAGGCGTCGGGTCAATTGACCCCCGCCGAGGCGCAACGTCAGACCGCGGCCTTGGCCCGCGATCGCGACGAACTCAAGAACGTCGAGAGTGCCTACGCCAAGATGAAGTCCGAGGCCGACGACTTCCAGAACCGGGCTCGGACGGCCGAGAAGGGGGGGCAAGCCACTGAGGCTGAGGCATTCCGGAAGCAGGCTGCCGCCTTGCACTCGCCGCCGGTTCCCATCGAGATGACTTTCAACGTCTACCGGACCACGAAGGGGCGCATTGGCGACCCGGTCCTGGCCGAAATGGTGGTCACCAATCCCCACTCGAGCCAGAAGCCGATCGTCAAGATTTTCCCGATCCGGGAGTACTACACCAACGTCGAATACCTGCCGGCGGAGATTCTGGCCGGTTCGCGCGGCGATCTTCGGGTCGAGATTCGGTGTCTGAGCCCGACTCAGTACCTGGGGATGGCCGAGAATGACCTGTTCATCCGGGCCACCGCCGGACAGTTCGGGCCCAACTACATGAAGGGGCTGTTCGGGATCTGGCTCCAGGCGATGGTTTTGACGGCGATCGGCGTGTTCGCCGGCACGTTCCTGAGCTGGCCGGTGGCGCTTCTGACGACGATCGCGTTCTTTGTGGCCGGTCAGGTCGCGTTCGCCTTCCTCGTCGACCTGAGCCGCCAGAGCCTGCTGGGCGGGGGACCGTTTGAGTCGCTCATCCGCCTGCTGACCCACGACAATCAAATGTCGGAGCTGGCACCGACCCTGGCGGTGGTGACGGCCAAGACATTCGACTCGATCGTGATGCCGGTCATGTCGCGCCTGGTTTACATCGTTCCGAACTTCTCCGCGCTCGACGTCAGCAACACCGTGGCCGACGGCTTCGAGGTCCGCTGGTCGCTGCTGGCGGCGAATCTGCTGCTGGCCCTGGCTTATGCCTTGCCCTTCTCCATCGCCGGATATTTCATCCTGAAGAACCGGGAGGTCGCCGCATGAGGTCCAACCTGAGTCGCAAGATCATTTACGGGCTGATCATCGTCGCCATCCTGGGCGCGATGATCCCGTACACCAACTGGCTCACCGGAGTGAAGAAGAATAAGGACCTCGGCGAAGCGGCGATCGGCCAGGTCGATACCGGTAGCTTCATGCTCAAGCTCGCCCTGCTCGGCGGAGCGCGCGGGATCGCGGCCAACGTCCTCTGGACCCGGGCCGAGGAACTGAAGCGCGAGCACGACTGGGATCGGATGAAGGCGACGATCGACCTGATCACGAAGCTCCAGCCCCACTTTTTGTCGGTCTGGACCTTCCAAGGGTGGAACCTCGCCTACAATGTGTCGGTCGAGTGGGATGCTCCCGAAGACAAGTACGACTGGATCAAGAAGGGCATTCAGTTCCTTGAGGACGGCGTCAAGAAGAATAGCCGCTCGCCCGACCTGATCTGGGACACGGCCTGGACCTATTACCACAAGCTCGGCTTTGCCGACGAGAGTATCATCCTTCGCCGCCTCTTCCGCGACGACGATGACGATGACTTCAAGAAGTACATCGACTACTCGGACCCGCAGCAGCCTTTGGTCTTCGGCAACGACAACTTCAAGCTCGGCTATGGCTGGTTCAGCCGGGCTGTGGCCTTGGTGGATGAAGGAGCATCGCGACTTCAAGAAGGCACCCGCGACGTCGAGCTCGTCGACCCGTCTCCCCAGCGCAAAGGGCGGCCGGGTGACCTCGCGTTCCGCTCGATGCCCGCCCACGCCCAGACGCGGTACGCCGCCGGCCTGGAGAAGGCGAGCATCCTGGACATCCCCGCCACCTTCGGCGAGGTGGCCAAGAACGAGTGGGCCAAGGCGCTCATCGAGTGGGAGAAGTTCGGCACCTATACGTTCATGACGCCGAATCAGACCAAGAACAAGGAAGGCAAGCTCATCGACGAGCCGGTCCAGATCGACGACATGTTCAAGCCCGAGAAGTATGCCGCGATCTCCGAGAACGCGCGCTACTGGACCAACCGCTGGGCCGACCAGATGAACTACCCTTACTGGAAGGACCGCTCGATGGCCGAAATGACCAACGAGGGAGTCCAGGCCCGCCAGCTCTTCTATGAAGGGACCATCGCCTACAAGCGAGGCGATCCCGAGCAGGCGGCCAAGAAATTCCGCGAAGGACTGGATATCTGGGAGCTACTCCTGAAAGAGCACCCGCAATACCAGAGCGACAAGTTCAACGAGAAGGACACGGGCTTGATCGTCAAGCGCTATGTCCGTTCACTCAAGCAACTTGGCGAACCCGAGCCCGAAGTTTACCCGTTCAAGGCCCTCCTCCAGGCAGCCGAACAGGATACGTCGGTCGATCCGTTCGACGCCAACGAGATGCTTGGCCCGGCCGCCAGCGGGTCGAAGGAGAGCCCAGCGGGTGGAGCGAATCCTGCTCCTGCCCCCTCGGCAACCCAGCCGCAGTAAAATCTTGGCTTTTCAACGGTTCCTATCCTTTTTGCAAAAACAAAGGGATGAGGACCGGCGGGGAGCGAGGCTCAATCGGTCGCGGGGAAGCCCGCGACCTTCTGATGAGTGAATGGCCGATGCCCTTATTGTGGGGCTCGGCCTTCCCTTTTTTTTGTTTTTTTTTCTTCCAGACTCCGGGCGATTCACCGGCGGGAGTCTTGGGTTTTCCCGGCCGGCCTCGAAGGCGATTCCCCAAGCCAGACCCGGGCCGATCGGCGAATTCCACTCAAAAGGGAAAGCAGCCCCAGCTTATGAACCTCGATGCCGGCCGCACGATTCGGGTAGGACATAGCCCCGACTCGGATGACGCGTTCATGTTTTACGCCCTGACTCAGGACAAACTCGACACCGAAGGACTGCACTTCGTCCATCAGCTCGAAGACATCGAGACCCTGAACCGACGCGCCCTCAACGGGGAGCTCGAAGTTTCGGCCGTGAGCATCCATGCGTTCGCGCATCTGGCCGACCGCTATGCGCTGCTGGCGTCAGGTTCGAGTATGGGAGATCGCTACGGCCCGACCGTGATCACCCGTGAGCCGGCGACCCTCGACGACCTCCGCACCAAGACGATCGCGATCCCGGGGCGGCTGACCACGGCCTACCTGACGCTGCAACTTTTGCTCGGCAAGGATGTCGCGGTGACGGTTATGCCGTTCGACCAGATCCTGCCTGCCGTGGCCGAAGGTCGGGTCGACGCCGGCCTGATCATCCATGAAGGACAGCTTTATTACGGCGATCGCGGACTCCACAAGGTCGTCGACCTGGGCCAGTGGTGGTTCGAGGAGACCGGCCTGCCCCTCCCCCTCGGGGGCAATGTCGTTCGCAAGGATCTGGGCGATGAGCTGGTCGCGACGATTGCCAGACTCTTGAGGGAGAGCATCGTTTACGCCTTGGAGCATCGTCCGGAAGCGCTCGAGTACGCCCTTCGCTACGCGCGCGATCTCGACCCGGCCCTGGCCGACCGGTTCGTCGGGATGTATGTCAATGACTGGACCGTCGACTATGGACCGAAGGGGCGCGAGGCGGTTCGCACCTTGCTCGCTCGCGCGGCGGATGCGGGGCTCATCCCAGGCGGGCTCGACGTCCAGTTCGTGGGCTGAGTTGCGGCCGGGCCCCTTCGAGCGGTTGAGGCAAGAGGGGCCGCTGCCGTCAGGTTGAAACCGGCTCCCCATAACGAGATGATAGAAAAGAAGGATGGTCGCGACGTCCCCCGCGCGACCTCCGTCGAGAACTTCGGACCAAGGTTGAATCCAAGATGCCCAACAGCTTCAACGCTCTGACCACGTTCAAGGTGGATGACCTGTCGTTTCGGATGTACAAGCTCGGCGCTCTGAAGGCGGCCGGTCTTGATGTGTCACACCTGCCTTTCTCTTTGAAGATCCTCCTGGAAAACCTTCTGCGCAACGAAGACGGCACCACGGTCACTGCGGATGATATCGAGTCATTGGCGAAGTGGGATCCCAAGGCGATTCCTTCGCGCGAGATCGCGTTCCGGCCGAGCCGCGTCCTGCTCCAAGACTTCACCGGCGTCCCCGCCGTCGTCGACCTCGCCGCGATGCGCGACGCCATGAAGCGGATGGGGGGCGATCCCAAGAAGATCAACCCGCTTCAACCCGTTGAACTCGTCATCGACCACTCGGTCCAGGTCGACGAGGCCGGAACCGCACGCGCGTTCCTGACCAACGCCGAGCTCGAATTCCAGCGGAACCGAGAGCGTTACGCGTTCCTCCGCTGGGGCCAAAACGGGTTCAAGAACTTCCGCGTGGTTCCCCCCGACACCGGCATCGTCCATCAGGTCAACGTCGAGTACCTCGCGCGCGTCGTCTTCAGCACCGACGACGTCGACACCCTCGAGACGACCGGGGCGGCGCTCACCTATCCCGACACCCTGGTCGGCACCGACTCGCACACCACCATGATCAACGGCCTGGGCGTGCTCGGCTGGGGCGTGGGAGGAATCGAGGCCGAGGCGGCGATGCTCGGCCAGCCGGTTTCCATGCTCGTGCCCCAGGTCATCGGCTTCAAGTTCACCGGGTCTCTGCCGGAAGGGGCGACCGCCACGGATCTCGTCCTGACCGTGACCGAGATGCTTCGTCGTAAAGGGGTCGTCGGCAAGTTCGTTGAATACTACGGCGAAGGACTGGCGAACCTTCCCTTGGCCGATCGGGCGACCATCGCCAACATGGCCCCCGAGTATGGGGCCACCTGCGGCATCTTCCCGGTCGACGCCGAGACGCTCCGCTATCTCGAACTCTCCGGCCGGCCCGCTCCGCTCATCCGGCTCGTCGAGACCTACTGCCGGGAACAAGGCCTCTTCCACGAGCCGGGCACTCCCGAGGCCGTCTACTCCGACACGCTCGAACTCGATCTCGCAACCGTCGAACCCAGCCTGGCCGGCCCCAAACGCCCTCAGGACCGCGTGCCGCTGAAGAATGCCAAGGCCGGTTGGCAGACCGCGTTGAACCAGATGCTCGAGAGCCGGCCCGCCTCGACCAAGGCCAAGGCCGCCACGTCTTCTCCGACAGCCGACCACAAGAGCGAGTCGCGGCTCGAGGGTGAAGGAGGCGGTGGCATGGCGGTCGGCGTCGAAGATCCGACGGCCCCGGCAGCCGCCTACAGCCCGCTTCGCGGCGGCTACATCACGAACGGCTCGGTCGTGATCGCGGCGATCACCAGTTGCACGAATACGTCGAATCCGTCGGTCATGGTCGCGGCCGGCCTGCTGGCCAAGAAGGCCGTCGAACGGCATCTTTCGACCAAGCCGTGGGTCAAGGCGAGCCTCGCTCCCGGCTCCAAGGTCGTGACCGACTATCTCCATGACGCGGGACTCGACGTCTATCTCGATAAACTTCGGTTTAACCTCGTCGGCTACGGCTGTACGACCTGCATCGGCAACTCGGGGCCGCTCTCGCTCGAGATCTCCAAGGCGATTCATGACGACGACCTCGTGACGGCGTCCGTCCTGTCGGGCAACCGCAACTTCGAGGGACGGATCAACTCGGAAGTTCGCGCCAACTATCTCGCCTCTCCCCCCTTGGTCGTGGCCTACGCCCTGGCCGGCACCATGGATATCGACCTGGTGACCGAGCCGATTGGCGATGACCAGGATGGTAAGCCGGTTTATTTGAAGGACATCTGGCCGACTCAACGCGAGGTCCAGGACACGATCCTCAAGTCCGTCCGCTCCGACATGTTCCGCAAGCAGTACGGCGAAGTCTTCCAGGGTGACGAGCAGTGGAACTCGCTCCCGATCCCCCAAGGGGATCTCTATGAGTGGGACGACAGCTCCACGTATGTCAAGAACCCCCCTTACTTCGTCGGCATGCCCGACCAGCCCGCGCCGATCACTGAGATCAAAGGTGCCAGGGCCTTGGCCGTGCTCGGCGATAGCATCACGACCGATCACATCTCGCCGGCCGGCTCGATCAAGGTGCAGAGCCCGGCAGGGAAGTACCTGATGGAGCACGGCGTGTCGGTCGCCGACTTCAACTCGTATGGCTCGAGACGCGGCAACCACGAGGTGATGGTTCGTGGGACGTTCGCCAACGTCCGTCTGAAGAACAAGCTCGCGCCCGGGACCGAGGGGGGCTTCACCCGCTACCTGCCCGACGGCGAAGTGACCTCGATCTTCGAAGCGTCGGAACGGTATCAGGCCAATGGCGTTCCCCTGGTCATCCTGGCGGGCAAGGAGTACGGCTCAGGCTCGTCGCGCGACTGGGCGGCCAAGGGGCCGAAGCTTCTCGGCGTGCGGGTGGTGATTGCCGAGAGCTACGAGCGGATCCATCGCTCGAACCTGGTCGGCATGGGCATTCTCCCGCTCCAGTTTGGCGCGGGGGACAACGTGGAAGGGCTCGGCCTGACGGGCGAAGAGGTCTTCTCGATTGTGGGCCTCGCCGAGGGCATTGCGAACGGCTTTGCCAACGGTCGCGACGTGACCGTCGTGGCGGAACGAGCCGATGGACAAACCCATCAATTCACCGCGACGGTCCGGATCGACACGCCTCAGGAGATCCGCTACTATGAACACGGCGGGATTCTCCCTTACGTGCTCCGGCAGTTGCTGTCGGGTCGTGAGGAAGCTCCGGCCGCGAGCTGAACCTTGATGTGGGGCGCTCCCTTTGACCGGGAGCGTCTCCGCTGGGTTGAGCCTTCGCCGACTTGGCCCGGCTGTAAAAGTCGGGTCTTGTCGGAGTGGGAAAGGCAAGCTTGGGAGATGGGCTCGACCTCACTTAACATGAAGGTCGATCATCCTTTGAGGCTGAATCCCTTCCGACCCCCCTCGAAAGTTTTCCGGCCCTGCCTGGAACAAAATACCGCCTTTTAGTTAAGATGATTCGGTCGAAGTCTTTCTAGCGATCCACCTCTCCGCAGACAGTTGAGAGGGCACGGATGTTCGCAGAGCTCGCCAGGTTGGTCAAGGAGGCGGCGCTTCGTGGTTGGCGAGCCGCGCCCCCAACCACGGGGTGGTCTCCAAACCCCTTCGATCCCGGCGTCGAGTCGATACCGCCTCGCGTTGCCTCGCCGATTTGCGATGTTCCACGGCAACAGCCCGGCCTCCGATCCAATCAGGAGTCGTACGACATGTCCCAGTTGCAGACCGAAACCAAGCCCGTGGTCAGCCGAAACCAGGCGCTTGGTTGGCTGCGGCAGATGATGACGATCCGCCGGTTCGAGGAACGGGCGGAGATGATGTACCAGCGGCAGAAGATCGGTGGCTTCTTCCATCAATACAGTGGCCAGGAGCCGGTGGCCGTTGGCTCGATCGGAGTCCTCCGCGAGGATGACTACGTCATCACCGCCTACCGCGATCACGGCCATGCCCTGGCGCGCGGGATGTCGGCCAATGCCGCGATGGCCGAGTTGCTCGGCAAGGCCACTGGCTGCTCAGGCGGTAAGGGCGGCTCGATGCACTTCTTCGACGCCGAGAAGGGCTTCATGGGCGGCCACGCGATCGTCGGCAGCCACGTCCCGCTGGCCGCCGGGTTCGCCTTCGCAGCCCAGTATCGGGGCAGCGACCAGGTGGCCCTTTGCTACTTTGGCGACGGTGCCATCAATCAAGGGGCATTCCACGAGGCGCTCAACATGGCGGCCATGTGGAAGCTCCCCGTCATCTACATCGTCGAGAACAACGGTTACGCGATGGGCACGTCGCTGGAGCGATCGTCGGCGGTGACCGACCTGACGATCCGAGGCGGGACCGCCTACGGGATCCCTGGGATCTCGATCAACGGTAACGACATCGAGCTGATGGCCAAGACCGCACGCGACGCCGTCGACCGCGCCCGGGCCGGCGAGGGGCCGACGTTTATCGACGCGCAGACATACCGTTATAAAGGCCACTCGATTAGCGACCCGGCCAAGTATCGGCTCAAGGAAGAACTCGACGAAGCGCACCGGAACGATCCGATCCTCGTCTACCAGAACGTGCTCAAGGAGCGCGGTTGGATCGACGACGAGACGATCGATCGGGTGACCGAGGAAATCAAGCACGAGATCGAGGCGAGCATCGAGTTCGCCGAGCAGAGTGAAGAGCCGACGGCCGACGCGCTGTATCAGGACGTGACCGTGGCCCCGTTCATCCCTCAGGAGTGACCATGTCCGTTCTTGCCTATCGCGAAGCCCTGAACCAGGCGATGACCGAGGAAATGGAGCGGGACGACCGCGTCTTCCTGATGGGAGAAGAGGTCGCCCAGTACGACGGTGCGTATAAGGTCAGCCAGGGCATGCTCAAGAAGTTCGGCGCCCGCCGGGTCGTCGACGCGCCGATCTCGGAGGGGGGCTTCGCCGGGATCGGAATCGGTGCGGCAATGGTGGGGCTTCGGCCCATCATTGAGTTCATGACGTTCAGCTTCAGCCTCGTGGCCATCGACCAGATCGTCAACAACGCCGCCAACATGCGCTACATGAGCGGCGGTCAGTTTGCCGTGCCGATCGTGTTCCGAGGAAGCTCGGGTATGGCTGGTTGTCTGGCGGCCACGCACTCGCACCGGCTCGAAGCCTGGTATGCCCAGGTCCCCGGCCTGACCGTGATCCTGCCCGCCACTCCCGCCGACGCCAAGGGGCTGCTCAAGAGCGCGATCCGGTCGGATGACCCGGTCGTCTTCATCGAGCATGAAAACCTCTACGGCGACAAGGGAGAGGTGCCCGACGGCGAGCACGTGATCCCGATCGGTAAGGCTGAGATCAAGCGTCCCGGTTCCGACGTGACCTTGATCACCTACTCCCGATCGCTCAAGACGACCCTCGCGGCTGCTGAGAAGCTGGCCGAGGACGGGATCGACGCCGAAGTGATCGACCTCCGGACGATCCGCCCGCTCGACATGGACACGCTGCTCGGCTCGGTCCTCAAGACCCACCGCGCCGTGATCGTCGAGGAAGATTGGCCCTACTGCGGCCTGGGTGCGGGAATTTCCGACCGGATCATGCAGGTCGCCTTCGACGAACTGGACGCCCCGATCCGCCGCGTCTTCACGAAAGACGCCCCCATCCCTTACAACCGAGCACTGGAAGCATCGATGCTGCCAACGGTTGCGCGGATCGTGGACCAGGTTAACGACGTGCTCTACAAGAAGTGATTTTGACGGGTTCTCGGCCGCCAATTGCGGCCGAGAACCCGATCGCTTCTTGAATCGCACCCCATAATACGAATATTGCGGCGGGCCTTGCTTCCACAGCAGGCCCGATCCGATCCGGGGCGAACCGATCGATCTCGCCCTCTTGATACTCGAAATGCGACGACGGCGACAGCCGGGGAGATCATCCTGTGCCCATCGAAGTGACGATGCCCAAGCTCAGCCCCACCATGGAGAGCGGGGTCCTCAGCCAGTGGCTGGTCAAGGTCGGCGACCAGGTCAAAGAAGGTGATCTTCTGGCCGACATCGAGACCGACAAGGCGACCATGCCGATGAAGGCGTTCGACGACGGTGTCGTCGCACACCTCGACTACGCCGTCGGCGATGAGATCCAGCTTGGCGATCGCGTCCTGGTCCTCGCCCGCAAGGGAGAAGACGCGAAGCAGGTCGCGGCGGGGCTGAGCAGCAAGAAGGCGGCAGGCGCGTCCAAGCCCAAGTCCGCAGCCAACGGCTCGGATCAGCCCGAGGCGCAGCATGGCGCAGGGAGCAATGGCCAGGACGCTCACGAAGCGGCCGAGGTCGTGGCTGTGGCGGCTCAAGGGGGCGCAAGCCAGGGCGGCCGGATCAAGTCGAGCCCGCTGGCGCGGAAGATCGCGGCGGCCTCGCAGGTCGACCTCGGGAGCGTTCCCGGGAGCGGACCGGGCGGCCGTGTGATCCGAGATGACGTCGAGCTCTTCCTCAAGACGCGTGGCTCCGCCGCTGCACCCGCGGCGCGGCCTGCCGCACCGACCCGAACCCTGGCCGCCGAGCGGATCCCGCACACGAGGATGCGCAAGACGATCGCCCAGCGGATGGTTGAGGCCAAGAAGGTCGCTCCCGAAATTCACGTGACCGTGGATATCCGGGCCGACGCCCTCGTGGCTGTCCGTGAGCAACTGAACAAGCAGCTCGCTCCCGAGAAGATCAAGCTCTCCCTGGGCGACTTCGTCACCAAGGGGGTTGCCCTTGCCCTCCGCCGCCATCCTGGCGTCAACGCCTCGTACGAGCCCGATGCAATCGTCCGGCATGGCGAGGTCAACGTCGGGATTGCGGTGGCGCTGGATGGGGGCCTGATCGTCCCTGTTCTTCGCAATGCCGACACGCTCGGCCTTCGCGAAGTCCGGCTCGGCAGCGACGCCCTGGTGCAGGCTGCTCGGAGCAACAAGCTTTCACCCGAGCAGATGAGCGGCGGGACGTTCACGATCAGCAACCTTGGGATGTACGGCGTCCGCCAGTTCGACGCCATTTTGAACCTCCCCGAAGTTGCGATTCTCGCCGTTGGGGCCGCTGAGAAGAGGCCCGTTGTTCAAGGGGATTCGCTGGTCGTGGGCACGGTGATGACCGTGACCCTCACCGCCGACCACCGCGCTGTCGATGGTGCCCTGGCCGCCGAATTTCTCCGGACTCTGAAGGGTTTCCTCGAAGAACCAGCGTCGATGCTCCTTTAAGACCCAGATCGATCTCTGTCGGGCGCGCGAGCCACGTTGTCTCCCTTCGGGGAGTACGGCGTGGCTCACACGCATGATCGGGAGCCGCTCGTTTTCCCTCGAAGGTTTTCATGGCATACGACTACGACATTGTGGTGATCGGTGGTGGTCCGGCGGGCTATGCGGCCGCCATTCGCGCCGCGCAGCTCAAAAAGCGGGTCCTCTGCGTGGAACGCGACAAGCTGGGGGGGATCTGCCTGAACTGGGGCTGTATCCCGACCAAGGCGCTGCTGACCAACGCTCACCTCGTCGATCTCATCAAGAACCACGGCAAGACGTTCGGTTACAGCGGGGAAGCCTCATGGGACTTCTCGCAGATGATCGCACGTAGTCGCGGCGTTGCCAGCAAGCTGAACAAGGGTATTGAAGGCCTGTTCCGCAAATATAAGGTGGCATCCAAGCTGGGCACCGCCAAGGTGATCGCACCCAACACGGTGCAGGTCGGCGACGAGAAGATCACGGCCGAGTCCATTGTGGTTTCGACCGGCGTTCGCCCGCGCCCGTTGCCGGGGGCCGAGTTCGACGGCAAGACGATCCTCTCCTACAAAGAGGCGATGAGCCTGCCCAAGCAGCCCAAGTCGATGCTGATCATTGGCGCTGGCCCGATCGGCCTCGAGTTCGGCTACTTCTACAACGCGATCGGCACCAAGGTGACGGTTGTCGAACTGTTGGATCGGATCCTGCCGGGCGAGGACGAGGAGGTCTCCCAGGGCCTTCGCGAGAGCCTGACCAAACGCGGCCTGACGATCCACACCAGCTCGAAGACCGGCAAGGTCGAGAAGACGGCCAACGGCGTCAAGGTCGAGGTCGAGACCCCCAAGGGCAAGGAAGTCATCGAGGCCGAGACCATGCTCGTCTCGATCGGTGTACTCGGCAACGTCGAGAATCTCTTTGCCGACAGCCTGAAGGTCGAGCTCTTCAAGAACCACATCAAGGTCGACCCCAAGAACGGCTACCAGACCAACGTCAAAGGCATCTACGCCGTTGGCGACATCATCGGCCCCCCCTGGTTGGCCCACGTCGCGCACCATGAGGCGATCTGCTGCATCGAGCGGCTCTGCGGCCACGCCGACCATACGGTCGACTACACGAACATCCCGGGCTGCACCTACACCGACCCCGGGGTTGCGAGTGTCGGCCTGACCGAGAAGGCCGCGCGTGAAGCGGGGCACGAAGTTCGGGTCGGCCGGTTCCCGTTCTTCGCCAGCGGCCGCGCTGTGGCGTCCGACGAGACCGAAGGGTTTGTCAAACTCGTCTTCGACGCCAAGTACGGCGAACTGCTCGGGGCGCACCTGCTCGGCTCACAGGCGACCGAGTTGATCGCCGAGCTTGTCATGGCGAAGAAGCTCGAGGCGACCCAGGAAGAGATCATCCAGGCCATGCACCCCCACCCGACCTACTCCGAAGCCGTGATGGAAGCGGCCGCCCAGGGGCTGGGCGAATCGGTCCATATCTAGGAATTGCTATCTCTGCAGGCGAATTTATGCTTCGCCTCTTTGAGATCGTTTTCAAAAGGCGAGCGGAGAGCGTAAGCTCCCCGCTCGCCTCGTTCATTCGCTTGCCGCGTCACACCATCGGTGCCACATGACGCGGTAGGCTTTTTCGAGGTTCTTCGTCCAGGTCCGGCCGTCGCCCATGGGTGATCCGTTCATCCTGGTGCGCATCGTGCGCCGAAGTTCGGCCAGACGATCGAGGTCGGTTGCGAATCGCTGGGCGATGTCGAGATACTGCTCTGGGGTTTCCGCGATCCAGTCGCTGAGGCCGAGGCAGGTCAAGACGCTCGCCGTCATTCGCCCCGCGTGACGATTGCCTCGGATCGTGACGATTGGAACTCCCATCCAGAGCGATTCGCAGGCGGTCGTGTGTCCGCTCCAGGGGAAGACGTCGAGCGAAATGTCGATGTCCTGATACACCTGGTAGTGGCTGCCCCCCCCCTCGATGATATTCCGAAGTTCGAGTTGGTCCGCAGCGACCCCTTGCGCTTTGAAGAAGGCGAGAATCTCCTCCTTGCGCTGCCCTCGCAGGTTGTTGCGATAGAGGAGGAGTCGCGCCTTGGGAATCGACCGGAGCAGTTCGGCCCAGAGTTCGAGGACCCGCGCATTTAGCTTCGGGAGTTTATGAAGCGACCCGAACGTGACGCCCTTGGCCCGTAGCGCAGGGAGCGTGTTGACTTCGGGGGCTTCCTCCGGCGGGGAGTAACAGCAGAAGACGTCGGGCAGGTGATACGGGGTTTCGCTCGACCAGGTCGGGTCGTCGGGCGGGTCGGTGACGGCGTCCGTGAGCAGGTAGTCGATGGTGGTGAGGCCGGTGGTGTTCGGGTAACCGAGGTAGGAGACTTCGATCGGCGCTGGCTTATGGGCAAAGAGGCCCATGCGGTGGCGTGCGGTGTGGCCGGAGAGGTCCACGAGGATGTCGAGCCGATCGCGCTGAACCAGGTCGGCCACCTGTTCATCGGTCATTCCGTAGATCGGTCTCCAGGCGTCAGCGAGCGACTCGAGTTCCGCGGTCATGGCGTCGGGCGCGGTGACTTCGGAGTAACAAACGGGTTCGACCTGGCGGCGATCGTGGTTCGTCAGGATATGCCTGAGAAAATAGGCGACGGGGTGGACTCGAAAGTCGGCCGAGACGTAGCCGACCCGGAGCGGGCGATCTCGCGCTCGGTCGTGGGAAGGGTTCAGTTCGATCGCACGGACATCTTCCTGCTGGCGCAAGCCCCAGCGGCGGTGCTCCGCAAGCAGGGTTGCGGGATCGGCCTCGGGGTCGTAGTTCAGGCCGTAGAGATAGCTGCTTTGCACCGGGCGGGAGTTGGGATCAACCCGCTCCGCCTCGCGATAAGCCGCCAGGGCCTCGGCGATATGTCCTTTCTCGATCAGGACGAATCCGAGATTGACGAGGGCCTCGGAGCGGTTGGGATCGAGCCGGACCGCTTCGCGACTACAGGCCTCGGCCTCATCGAGCTTGCCGAACTTGCCGAGGACGCTCGTCAGGTTGACGTAGGGGTCGACGAACTCCGGCTTGAGCTGGATCGCCCGGCGATAGTTCGTCTCAGCCTCGGTCAACTGGCCCCGTTCGCTGAGTGCAAAAGCGAGGTTGTGGTGGGCCTCGGCCGAGTCGGGGTCAAGTGTGATCGCTTGCCGGCATATGGATTCAGCGTCCTCAAATCGACCCAATCGCGAGAGTACGCTGCCCAGGTTGTAATAGGCTTCGACGAACCGGGGATCGAGTCGGAGGGCCTCGTGGAAGCAGGTGGTGGCCTCATCCCACCCCCCCTCCTTCTCGAGGATGACTCCCAGGTTGTTGTGCGCACCGGCGAAGCCCGGATCGAGCCGAACCGCTTCCCGACCGCTGGTGATCGCTTCGTCGAGTCTCCCTAACTGTTTGAGGACCACGCTCATGTTGCTGTAGGCGCCGGCGAACTCGGGGCGGAGCCGGATCGCGGCCTGGAAACGGACAACGGCCTCCTCAAGCTGGCCCGTCATCTCGAGCAGGAGGCCCAGGTCGTTAAGGGTCTCGGGGAGTTCGGGCTTGATCCGGAGGACCTGCTCGAGGGCGACGATCGCCTCGCCCCACTTCCCTTGCTTGCGGAGGAGAACTCCCAGGTGTCGATGGGCTTCGGCCAGGTCGGGCTTGAGCTCGACCACCTTGCGATCGCAGGCAACGGCCTCGTCGAGCCGTCCTTGGCGCTCGAACGTGACGGCCAGGTTTTTATACGCGTCGAGCGAGTTCGGCTGGAGTTGAAGCGTGAGCAGGAAGCAGCGAACCGCCTCCTCGAGCGACCCGGCTTGAGCCCAGACAATGCCGAGGTGGTTCTGGGCCTCGGCATGATCGGGCTGGAGTCGGAGCGTCTGCTGGAATGCTCCCAGCGCCCCCGTTAGGTTGCCGAGTCCGTGGCAGGCCACTCCCAGCAGGTACCAGGCCGGGATGTACGAAGGGTCGGCGCTGAGGACCTGGCGATACGCCTGTTCGGCCTGAGCGATGCGTCCCCCTTGGTGGTCCCGCTTCGCACGCTCGAACAGGTCCTCAATCGTTCCCATCGATATCCCATCCCTCTCAATCGTTCCGTGATGTCTTTCTCGCTCGCCGCTCTCCTTCGAAATCCGTCTTCAGGGGAGCGTGTGGGGAGGTTCACCCACAGCTCGGGACCAGGGCTGATCGCGACTGGTTCGCCAGGCGTAGCTGCCTCGGGGCAGGTCGGCGAGTTCGAGGAGGCTGGGATCGAATTGGGTCATCTCACCCAGGTCAACGACGAGCGCATTCTCTTCGAGTACGTGCTCGCCGTCCAGGAACTGCCAGGATCCATCGTCTTCGTCATGCGTGACCAGTAGGAGTTCTGACTCGCCACGCAGGATGCGGTCCAGGGTGATGACTTCGGTGCTCTCGTCGTCGGTGAAAATCCAACCGGTGCTCATGTCCGATTACCCGGCGCTTGAAGAGGGGATGGGCCACCCCTCGTTCATCAGATATCCCATCGTAGGCCCTTCCTGAGAAACTCCACTGACGAAATCATAACGAATGTCGCGACGTGAATCAGTATGACATCGTCGCGAGAATTCCTCGTTGTTTCCACACCTCCACGCGAAGTTCCTCGAGGCCGGACCTCAGCGAGGCATACGGCCGGTTAGGGACTTGGCGTTCGCGATCCGCGGCACCACGTCTTCCATCAACCGTCGGAGACTGTCGCAGACCCGTTCATGGGACAGCCCGGCCCACCGGACCTCCACGTTGGCCACGTCGAAGGGTGACTGCTCGTGCAGTTCGCAGAGTTTCCGTGCGACGGTCTCGGGGCCGCCGACGATGAAGTTGATCGGATGACCGCACAAGTCCTCCGGATTCGCGGGTTCCGTGGTCTCGGCGGGGATCTTCCCCTCCTGCCGGAATCGCCTCCAGAGGGTCCGCAGCGCCGGCTCCGCCCGGGCAAAGGCGGTGGCATCGTCCGGGCCGACGAAGACAGGGCGATTGGCCGCTACCAGCCCCTCACCCCCCGCTGCGCGATAGGCGGCGCAGTAGTCCCGGTATTGCTCGGGCGTGCGCAGATGGGAGAAGAGTATATTGAAACCAAGATCTCCGGCGATCCGCGCCGAGCCGAGGCTGTTGACCGCGACCCAGCAGCGGCCCGGCAAGTCCGCCGCCGGAACCGGCAACGTGCGGTGCGGAGGCACGGAGAAAGCGTGGGGGACGTTCCCGGACCAATCCCCGCTCCAGGCCGAGCGAATGACGCGCAACGCTTCCGAAAAACGGGTTTGCCGCTCCCGGTCATCGGCCACTACGGAGCCGAACAAGGCCGACTCCTCGGGCGTGCTCCCGCTCCCGAACCCGACCGCCATCCGGCCGGTTGTCAGCACGTCTGCGACCGCCACCTGCTCGGCGACGTCGAGGGGATGATGGAGGTTGAGGCAGATAATCGCGGTCCCCAGGCGGATTCGTTGGGTCTGGCCGGCCAGGTGCAAAGCCAGGAGCAATGGCGTGGGCAGGTGCCCCTGGTGCGCGTGGGCGTGATGCTCGGAGAACCAGGCGTAGCGCACGCCGAGCCGGTCGGCCAGTTGGACCAGGTCGGCCACTTCGCCAAAGATCTCCCCCGAAGGGCGATCCGGCGGCCCTTCGAGGTGGTCGGTAAGCCCAATCGTGAACATGCGCAGGCGGATCCTCGTGAGTTCGTGGGGGCCTTGGTGGCAAGCCTCGCGGCTGAATGCCCTCGTTCAAGTCGCGGCCATTAGCGGCTCGTCCTTCGATTCGGGCGAGATCGGCTCTTCCTTGGACGGGTGGAAGCAGAGAGCCAGGAGGATCGCCGCCAGCAGCGAGATGCCGAACGGCACGAGGAACAGGTGATGATAGTTGATTACCTTGAGAACTCGTCCGTCGACGGTGGAATTCACCGAGAAGAGGTCGCCCAGCCCGCCCCAGAGGAAGTTGGAGACGAACGAGGAGATGCCCAGGATCATCAGGTTGAACAGGCCTTGAGCACTGGTGCGGATGTCGCTCGGGAAGTGCTCGTCGACAAAGATGTAGACGGTTGCGAAGAAGCAGGCATAGGCGAACCCGTGGACCACGTTGACGGCAATCACTGGCCAGAGCAAGTCGCGGTTGCCCATTGCGTAGACCCCGAACCGGATCGCCTGACTGAGGATTCCGAAGATCAAGGTCTTCCGCCAGCCCAGCTTCTTGATCAGAGTGCCCAGCATGGCCATCGCAACGACCTCCATCACCTGCCCGATGCTCATCGCCGGAGCGATCCAGTTCTCCGGCAGGCCAATCGACTGGAGGTAGCGGCTGGTCCAGAAATAATAGCCGTAATGGACCAGCGAGTCGAAGAAGGTCACGATGAAGAGGACGAGGATGCTTGGCTTGGCCAGGAGCTTGATCGCCTCGAACGGAGCGAACCGCTCCCCTTTTTGGCGGGTTGACGGCGGTGTGTGCGGCAGCAGGAGGCTGAAGGCGGCCAGAATGAGCGCGGCGGTCCCGGAAACGAGGAACGTGCCGGTCAGCGCCGCTTCCATGGCCGGGCCCGACTTGGGCGTCGAAAGCGCTTTCCCGAGCCAGGCCAAGAATCCCCCGGCCTGAGCCATCGCGGGCACTCGCTCCCAGTCGATCGGGATGAAGACCAAGGGCCAGGCCGCCGCGACCCAGCCGACGCTCCCCCAGAGCCGGAGGGTGCCGAAATCTTTCCGAGCATCTTCGAGGTGGGCGAAGGCGATCGCGTTGGCGACCGAGAGGGTCGGCACGTAGAAGAAGCAGTGCAGCAGCATCAGCCCGAAGAACGGCCAGAACGACTTGGTGTAGGCCAGCCCCAGCATCGCCAGGCCACCGACCAGATGGCTGGCTGACAGGAACTTCTCCTGCGACACATAGCGGTCGGCGAGCTGCCCCCCGAAAAACATGCCCGTGACCGAGGCGATGGCGAAGGCGTTGAAGACCCAGGCTTGCTGGAAGCCGGAGAAGTTCAGGTAGCGGCTCCCCATGTAGAGCCCGAGCAAGGGGAGCCACGCCCCCTTGATGAAGTATTCGAGGAAGAACATCACGCAGAGCTTGGATCGGTCCGTCACGCCCATCGGCGAGTCTCTCCGGTCGGGGGATGGATGGTGCGTCAGCGGGGGAACGCGGACGGAAGGATCTTTCAGGCCGTCATCGACAAGCCAGGATAGCGGCTTTGCACTTACGGAGGAAGAGACCCCGCGAGCCAAGGGGCGCGATTCGAACGCTGGGACTGCCTGATCCTGGCTACGTCCGACCATAAAATGGCCTGCTGCTCGTTGGGTTGATTGATATTTGAATGGCATTGAATTTGATATCGGTGGAGACACGGCAAGCGGTCCCCCCACTCGTCGCTCGGGGGCTGTCCTGTTGCCATCTTCTGGGTCTGAACCCGTTGGCGAGCGGTGCCGCAAGGCGACCCTGACTGCGAAGAGTTTTTCCCTTGACATCCGTCGTTGTTGGGCTACGATAAAACCAGATCTAGAAAACCAAAACTCGAGCGGTTCGCCCGATCGCAAGCGTTTCGGGGTTGTTGAGCCGGCTTGATCGTCCACGTCACCGACGCGAATCTGCGTTGGTCGAGGCCGTGCCGCTGCGCCCTTTTTTTTGGTGTGCATGAGGAATGGAGGAACCGAAACGATGGCCCGCCCGCCCGCCAAGGAGCTCACCGAGCGCGAGCTCCAATTGATGCACCTGTTTTGGAATCGAGGGGGGACACCTGCCACAGTGGCCGAGATCCGCGATGCGCTGGCGGCTTCCGGTCTCGACCTGGCTTACACCACGGTCGCCACGGTCGTCCGGATCTTGGTTGATAAGGGGTACTTGCTCCAAACCAACGACGACCGGCCCTTTTTTTATGTGACGGCCCGTTCCTATGAAGATGTCTCGCGGAGTCTCCTGGGCGAAGTCCTCGATCGCGTTTTTCGAGGCTCGCGTGAAATCCTTCTCGTCAGGCTGATCGAGCAAGAGCGGCTGAGCGAACGAGAGCGCGAACGGCTCCGCGCCATTCTCGATGAAGGGAAAGTCCCCGAGAACAAGCCGAAGGAGGGACGGAAACCATGAACGGGCTGGGCGTCCTTTTGGTCGAAGCCATGGTGCGAGTCACTGCCCTCGCGGCCGTTGGCGTCATGCTCGCCTTGATCCTTCGCCGGCGGGGGCCTGCGGCGGGCGTGCTCGTCACGATGACGACGCTGCTGGGGCTGGTCGCCGTTTCTGCCGCCTCGCTCTCTCCTTGGCCGCGGTTCTGGTCGATCGACGTGGATACCGCGGTTCCCCACTCTCCGCGAGCGGCTGTTGCCGTTGGCCCACGCGCCACTTTGCGGGGGGGGCCTGAGGCACCCACCGTTTCCGAGACGAGCGATACTCGGTTCGTCGACTTCGCCCGGGAATTTGCTCGGGAACTCCTGACCCCCGGAGTACGAAACGAACCCTCAGCCGTGGCCGAGAGCCGATGGCGATGGCCAGGCTGGGTCGCGGCGGTTCTGGTCGCGACGTCGGGATTGGGGATCGCCCGGCTTGCTCTGGCGTTAAGGGCGGTGAGACGCCTTCGCCGGAAGAGCCGACCGATTTCCGACGCTCGGTTGCGCCACGAGTTGGCCCAACTCCAGGCCGAGACTGGGTACTCTCGCCCGGTCGAGCTCCGTGAGACCAACGACTTGACCACTCCGGCCACGATCGGTTGGCTGCACCCGGCGCTGCTGCTGCCCCCCGAGTGGGGCGACTGGGACGACAACGAACGCCGGGCGGTGCTCGCACACGAGTTGGGACACATCTTCAGGGGTGACTATCTGTTGGGGCTCTGGGCCCAAGTGTGCCTGGCCGTGCATATCTATCACCCGCTGGCGCACTGGCTGGCGGCGCGGCTCCGGCTTGAGCAGGAGTTGGCGGCCGACGCCTGGGGCGCCCGGCTTTCAGGGGGCAATCGCCCCTATCTTGAGGCCCTCGCTCGATTGGCTCTCCGACGTACGGGCGCGCTTGAATCGTCGCTAACTGCCTGGCCTGCCCGTCCTTTCCTTCCGACCCGTGGGACATTGCTCAGGAGGATTGAGATGCTTCGTGAAGCGAACCCGAACCCGCTTCGGACCAATGCGCTCCCGCTGATCGGGCGCGTTCTGACTGTCGCCGCGATTGCGGTTGTTGGCTTGCTCGTCGCAGGTATCCGCGGTCCCGCCACCACCGCGATTGCCCAGCAGCAGGAGGCTCGACCCAACGTTGACGTTGCACAGGCCGAACAAGATGATGCCGGTACGGCCGTCTTCGACCTCACGCACGCCCCGGTCAACACGATGATGGCCGTTGTCGGTCGCCCGGCCGAGATCCTCCGTCGGCCCGAGTTCCAACCGGTTGCCGCCCTGTTCAACGAGTCGTTTCAGAACCCGTGGGCCTCTGCCGTTAAGCTGAAGGTGGACGAGGTTGATGGTGTCGCCTTGCTGTTCCTCCGGGGCCGAAACGAAGTCAGGCAATCGGGGCAGTTGCCGGCTCCGACCGTGATCTTGCATTCCATCAAACCGCAGGATTGGAATGCCGTCGCCAGGCTATCCGCGAAAGACCGCGAGGTGGTCCCGTTCGAGGGCCTTTCCTACACCCGCTCGAAGACGGCCCTCAATGGCGCAGGTTTTTTCACTCCTGACAATCGAACAATCGTCATCGGTGATGAAGACGCCCTCAAGCAGATGATTGCCGCCCGCAAGGGCGGACCGGTTCGACACGCCTGGGATGGAGCTTGGTCGCGTGTCAAGAAGGGACAGGTTGCTTTTGCGATCGACCCGATCTGGGTTCTTGCTCAGGTCCCTGCGGGGGAGCCAGGGAGTCAGCGGTCGCCTCTTGGCGGCTATGCAGGCACGTTAGCCCCACTGCTCGAAAAGGCGACGGGATACGCCGTCGGGTTCGACATGGACGATGGATTCGGCGTCGACCTTGTGGGGACCTGTTCCTCGGACGACGGGGCCAAGCAGGTCAGTGAAACGATGAGGGCGCTGATCACCTTGGCCAAGAACGCACTTCCTGGGCTGAAGCAGCAAGTCATGACGCAACCCGTCCCGACGCGTGAAGCGTCACTGCGGCTCTTCAGCCTGGCTGAGTCGCTGCTCGCCGCCGCACGAGCCGAGGTGGAGGGAGGGGAGCCCATCGTCAGGCTCCATTCGGAGAGTCGCGGTGATGGGGCTTCGGCGGTGCAGTTGTTTCTTCCGGCTGTGGTCGCCGCTCGCTCTGCCGCACAACGGTCCCAGAGCCAACACAACCTCAAGCGCCTCCTCCTGGGGATGCATAACTATTACGATACATATGGTCATTTGATCCCGGCCGTTATCCGGCCGGACGATGGCAAGCCCCCCTATAGCTGGCGGGTCGCCATTCTGCCCTTCATCGAGCAGAACGATCTCTTCAAGGAGTACAACTTCAATGAACCGTGGGATAGCGTCTCGAATCGGAAGTTGATCGAAAAGATGCCCCAGATCTATCGGTCTCCCTCCGACTCGTCGGGCAACAACGCTTACTTCGTGCCGACCGGCGGGCTAACGCTCTTCCCACCGAGCAACCCTGGGGTGAAGTTTGCGGAAGTGACGGACGGGCTTTCCAACACGATCATGGTCGTCGAGGCGAAACGTGAGATCCCCTGGACGAAGCCCGAGGATCTCGAATACGACCCGTCCAAGCCGATGCCCGAGTTTGGCGGCTTCACCCATGAGGGGTTCAATTCCGGGTTCGCCGATGGCTCGGTCCATTTCATCTCGTCACGGATCGAGCCTCAACTGTTGAAGGCGCTTTTGAGTCGCAACGGGGGCGAGGTCATCAACCTTAACGGTCTCCAGGCGAACCCGGCCACCCCGCAGACGGCCGCGCCGCTCAAACGTTGAACTCGGTCCGATCGAGGATTGTCCGCGCCGACCAGTCCTGGGTTTGCGACCCGTGCCGTCGTCCCAGGACTGGGATCGAGAAAAGGTGCTGGGACCCGATTTCCGATGGATAGCGGCATCATCGGTGGTTTCCGTTCCCAGTGAGTGGCTACTCATCCAGCGTTGGTATCACCCGCTGGACAGTGACGCCTGCCTTCTTCACGAAGCCTTCGATGAAATGGAGGTAGCCCTGGGGATGCAAACTCTGCAATCGCCAGAACTCGATCGAATGCAGGATCGTGCGGAGGATCCCGATCAGGTCGTTTCGTCCGGGCAGCTCTCCGGCTGCTTCCAGGTCTTGCCAGTTCCGACGGATGTTGGCGATGATCAAATCGTCCTCGCCTTCGTCGGTCTCGGAGTCGGGGGGGAGCGGCCCCTCTCGCATCTGAAGCACCAGCTGTTCGATCGCCTCTTCGACGTTGTCGTCGGTCAGCTTGGAGTCGCACATAACATACGACTCATAGATACCGACCTCCGTACGAAAGAAGGCCGGCGCGAACTCGTCGGTCTTGTATTTCTTGCCGGCGTAGGCGAGCGGTTCGTGCTTCCGAGACCGCTCCGCACGCTTTTTGAGCTTGGCTTTGCGTTTCTGATTGTGACTCGGTTTGGCCACAAAGCACCTCCCTTTTCCCTGACGAGCCTTTTCGTCGTAATCCCGGAAGTTTTCTTGGTCGTCATCCTCACATTCGTTTTTTTTCGCTGGCCAACGGTCGGTGTTCATCCGTTGGAACGCCGTTGGCCATGCCTCTCCTTGTAGGCTATCAAATCAATGTGGCCGCGACGAGCCACGGGGTCGGTCCGCGCAACGAAAACCCACGGGTTGCCGGTGATCCGGCAAATCCGTGGGTGGGTTGTGCGAGCAGGGTGGGGCAGAGGTCTTGGCTCAGCCGTGGATGGCGCGGCGATCGACGGCCATGGCGGCTTCGCGGACAGCCTCGGAGAGGGTGGGGTGGGCGTGGGAGATCCGGGCGATGTCCTCGGCGCTGCCGGCGAACTCCATGATCGTGACCGCCTCGGCGATCAAGTCCGAAGCGCGAGGGCCGAAGATATGGACCCCCAGGACCCGGTCGGTCTTGGCGTCGGCGAGGATCTTGACCAACCCTTCGGTTTCGTCCATCGCCTTGGCGCGGCCGTTGGGCAGGAAGGGGTACTTACCCACTTTATACTCGAGCTTGCGCTCTTTGGCCTGCTCTTCGGTGATCCCGACGCTCGCCATTTCGGGCCAGGTGTAGATCACGCTCGGGATCGTGTTGTAGTCGACGTGCCCGGCCTTGCCGGCCAGGATCTCGGCGAAGGCAACCCCTTCGTCCTCGGCCTTGTGAGCGAGCATGGGTCCGTCCACCAGGTCGCCGATGGCCGAGATGGTCGGAACGTTCGTACGGTAGTGGGCGTCGATCGGGACCTTACCGGTCTTGGGGTCGACGGTGACCCCCGCTTCGACGAGTCCAAGGCCCTCGGTGTGCGGGCGACGGCCGACGGCGACGAGGACCCGATCGCAAGGGACCGTGAGGACCTTGCCGTCCTTGGTCTCGGCGGTGACTGTGACGCGGTCCCCTTCGACCTTCGCGCCGGTGACCTTGGTCTCGAGATGGAATTCGAGGCCCTGCTTGATCAGGCTCTTGTGGAGCAAGGTTCCCACCTCGAGGTCGGCCATCGGCACGATCCGGGGGAGGAACTCGATGACCGTGACCTTCGCTCCCAGCCGTTTCCAGACCGAGCCGAGCTCCAGGCCGATGTAACCGCCGCCCACCACCACCAGGTGTTCGGGGACGCGGTCAAACGTCAGGGCTTCGGTCGAGCTGACGATCGTCTTGCCGTTGAACGGGATGAACGGCAGGTTCACCGGTGCGCTGCCGGTGGCGAGGAGGATATGCTTGGTTTCCAGCGTGGTCTCGACGCCTTTGGCGTCGCGGACCACGACCGACTCGCCCGACGCGACCCGGGCGGTGCCGAAGACCGGCTCGATCTTGTTCTTCTTGAACAGGAACTTCAGGCCGTCGGTCAGGCTCTTGACGACCGTGTCCTTGCGGGCCAGCATCGCGGGGAGGTCGAGGCCGATCGCATCGACCTTGATGCCGTGCTTGGCGAACTTGGTGTGCGCCAGGTGGTAGAGCTCGCTGGAATCGAGGAGCGCTTTGCTCGGGATGCAGCCGATGTTCAAGCAGGTCCCACCCAGCGACTCGCGTTTCTCGACGCAAGCCACCTTCATCCCGAGTTGCGCAGCGCGGATCGCGGCCACGTAACCCCCGGGGCCGGAACCAATCACAACCAGGTCGTAGCGATTTGACTCGGGAGCCATGAACGTTCCTTAACTCGCGGGTAGCAGCCGAGAGACGTGGAAGACCAAAAGCGGAGACCGAAACAAAGCGGCGGGGAGTGATTTTGAGTTCACTCCCCGCCGCTTTTCGGGTCCTGCTTCAGATTTCCAGCATCAGCCGTTCGGGATTCTCAATGCATTCTTTGATGCGAACGAGGAAGCTGACCGCCTCGCGACCGTCGACGATGCGGTGGTCGTACGAGAGTGCCAGGTACATCATCGGGCGGATCACGACCTGGTCGTCGATGGCGACGGGCCGTTTCTGGATCGAGTGCATCCCGAGGATTCCGCTCTGCGGCGGATTCAGGATGGGCGTCGACAGGAGTGATCCGAAGACGCCGCCGTTGGTGATCGTGAACGTGCCGCCTTGAAGGTCGCTGACGGCCATCGTCCCTTCGCGGGCCTTGACGGCGAAAGCGCCGATCGCCTTTTCGATTCCGGCGAAGCTCAGCCGGTCGGCGTCCCGAATGACCGGGACCATCAGGCCGCGCTCGGTGCTGACGGCCACGCCGATGTCATAGGCGTTGTGGAGGACGATCTCGTTGCCGTCGATCCGGCCGTTGACCGCCGGGAACGCCTTCAGGGCCTCGACCGCCGCCTTGAGGAAGAACGACATGAAGCCGAGGGCCACGCCGTGCTTCGTCTTGAACGTGTCCTTGTAACGGGCCCGCAGGTCCATGACCCGCGACATGTCCGCCTCGTTGAACGTCGTCAGGATCGCGGCGGTCTGCTGCGCTTCGACCAGGCGCTGCGCAATCTTCTGGCGGATCCCGGACATCCGCTTCCTGGTTTCACGCGGCAGACCCGAGGGGGCCGCCGCTCCGTTACTGGGCTGGGGCGAGGGGGCCGCCGCTGCTGCTGTCGGGGCAGCGGGTTCGCTGGAGGGCGTGGCGAGGTGAGCGAGGACGTCCCCCTTGGTGATCCGTCCCCCTCGGCCGGTCCCGCCAACCTGGCTGGCGTCGACCTTTTCCTCGGCTACGATCCGGCGCACGGCCGGAGAGAGCGCTGCGGCTGCGCCTCCGTTGGAATCGCTCGCGACCGCCGGTGCTGGAGTCGCTGCCGCCTTGGGAGGAGCAGAAACCTGCTTGGAGTCGTTGGCTGTGGGCGCCGCAGCTGTGGGCTGTCCCTCGGGGTCGATGGTGCCGACCGTGGAGCCGATATCCACGGTCTCCCCCTCGGCGACGTTGATTTTCAGGACGCCCGAGGCGGAGGCGGGCACGACGTTGTTCGCCTTGTCGGTTTCGAGCTCGAACAAGGGTTCGCCCGCTTTGACGGCCGAACCGTCGGCCTTGAGCCAGCGTGACAGGATCCCTTCGGTAATGGACTCGCCGACTCCCGGCACGGTAATGGCGACGGCGGGCATCTCAGCTCACTCCTTGCTTAAGCGACAGGGCCACGGCGGGGCGGACCGGATGAGCGTGGACCAGGTGAGGGATCGCCGACCCGATCGCGGCCTCGACCAGTTCGTTCTGCTCCCGCTCGTGGACCGAGTGCGAACCGGTCGCGGGACTGGCGCTGGCGTCGCGGCCGACGTATTGGAACGGGAAACCCATCAGTTCCTGGAGCCGAGGCGCGACGAACGTCCAGGCCCCCATGTTCTGCGACTCTTCCTGGGCCCAGACCCACTCGCGGACGTTCTTGTACCGCGAGAGGGTGGCCTTCAAGGTCTCTTCAGGGAAGGGGTAGAGTTGCTCGAGGCGGATGATCGCGACGTCGCGCGTCTTGCCCACTTCTTCGCGTTTGGCGATCAGGTCGTAGTAGACCTTGCCGCCGCAGACCACGACTCGGCGAATCCGCTCGGGGTCGGCCCCCGGGTCGTCGATGACCTCGTTGAAACGATTCGAGACGAGTTCATCCACCGGCGAGACGGCCAGCTTGTGACGGAGCAGGCTCTTGGGCGTCATCACGATCAAGGGCTTGCGGAAATTACGGCGAACCTGGCGGCGGAGCAGGTGGAAATACTGCGCGGGGGTCGAGGGGGTCACAACCTGAATGTTGTCCTCTGCGCAGAGCTGGAGGAAGCGTTCGAGTCGGGCGCTCGAGTGTTCCGGGCCTTGCCCTTCATAGCCGTGAGGCAAGAGCATGACCAGGCCGCTGGCGCGTCCCCACTTCGACTCGGCCGAGGCGATGAACTGGTCGATGATGACCTGTGCACCATTGGCGAAGTCGCCGAACTGAGCCTCCCAGAGGATCAGCATGTGCGGTTCGTCGAGCGAGTAGCCGTAGTCGAACCCGAGCACGGCCGACTCGGAGAGCAGACTGTCGTAGATGCAGATCTCCGCCTGCTCGGTTGCCAGGTTCTTGAGCGGGACGTACCGCTCCCCGGTCAGGCCGTCGACGATGACCGCGTGGCGCTGGCTGAACGTACCCCGGCGGCTGTCCTGACCGCTGAGCCGCACCGGGGTGTTTTCGAGCAGGAGCGAGCCGAAGGAGAGCGCCTCGGCGAACGCCCAGTCGACTCCCCCTTTGGCCTCCATGATCTTGACCCGGTTCGCGTAGATCCGCTCGACCTTCGGGTTGGCGGTGAACCCGGCGGGGACGACGGCCATCGCGGTCGTCATCTGCGCGAGGGTTTCGTACGGGATACCCGTCTCGGTGGGAGCAAACGAGTAGTGGGGGGTGAATCCTTGCCAGTGCGAGCCGAAGCCGGGCTGAAGGTGCTTGGGCGGGGTCTGGCTCTCGTGGACCTCTTTATAGACCTCTTCCATCTTGTCGCGGAAGGTCTCGGCGATCGTTTCGACCTCGTCGGTCGAGAGCTCGCCGGTCATCACGAGGTTCTCGGTATAGAGCTCGCGGATGGTCATCCGGTCCTTGATCTTGCCGTACATCAAGGGCTGGGTGAACGCCGGCTCGTCTCCTTCGTTGTGGCCGTGACGGCGGTAGCAGACCATGTCGATGACGACATCCTGCCCAAACGTCTCGCGGAACTCGAGTGCCAGCTCGGCCACGTAGACGACGGCCTCGGGGTCCTCGCCGTTGACGTGGAAGATCGGCACTTCGATCATCTTGGCGACGTCGGTGCAGTAACGGGTCGATCGACCCTCGCTGGGTGCGGTCGTGAAGCCGATCTGGTTGTTCACAACGATGTGAATCGTGCCGCCGGTCCGATACCCGGGCAACTGCGACAGATTCAGGGTTTCGGGCACGAGCCCTTGGCCGGCAAACGCGGCGTCGCCGTGGATCAGGATTGGGATCCCGAGCTTGCGGTCGCGGTCCTTGAATCGGCGCTGTTTGGCCCGAACGCGGCCTTCGACGACCGGGTTGACGGCCTCGAGGTGGCTTGGGTTCGGGGTCAGCGAGAGGTGGATCGAGTGCTTATCGGTCGTCACGTGGTCGGCCGAGAAGCCCAGGTGGTACTTGACGTCGCCGTCGCCCCCGACGGTCTCCGGCAAGTTCCCTTCGAACTCGCTGAAGATCATGCCGTAGGGCTTGTTGAGGATGTTGGCCAGGACGTTGAGCCGGCCTCGGTGGGGCATCCCGATCACGATTTCGCGGACGCCGAACTTCGACGATCCCTCGATGACCGAGTCGAGCAGGGGGATGAGCATCTCCCCCCCTTCGAGCGAGAACCGCTTCTGCCCGATGTAGTGGCTGTGCAGGAACGATTCGAAGAGCTCAGCCGCGTTCAGCTTGAGGATGATCCGCCGCTTTTTGCGGAGGTCGAAGTTGGGTCGGTTCCGGTTCGGTTCCATCCGTGACTGAAGCCAGCGACGGACTTCGACGTTACGAATGTGCATGTACTCGACGCCGATTTTTCGGCAATACGTCTCGCGAAGGACCGCGATCAGTTCGCGAAGCGTCGAGTGGGGGGGGTCGCTGAGTTTGTTGTAAAAGGGCTTATCGAGATCGGCCGAGGAGAGGCCGAACGCGGCAAGGTCGAGCAATTCGTGCGAGTCGCGTGCGGGGTTGAGCTTCAAAGGGTCGAGATCGGCCAGGTAATGCCCGATCTCGCGGTAGGCGTCGATCAAACGGGTGACCGCGGCCTGAGCCCGCGCGGCATCCAGATCGACGTCGGCCCGGCCCATTCCGTCACCGGACTGGCCGAGCTCATACCCTTCAAAGAAGAGCCGCCACGATTCATCAACCGAGGCGGGGTCGGTCCGCCAGCGCTGGTAGTTACCCTCGATAAGATCGAGATTCCACCGGTTCGCGACCGTCGAGCGATTCATTGGAAAAGATCCCTAGTTGGGCCCGGCGCATGGCCTGACCCGTTGCCGAATTGGCAATCCAGGACGATGGTCGGTCTCGCGGAAAAACGCGACGACACGCATGATCTCAGCATAACCCAAAGGGTCCCGGGCCCAAACCCCTATCCGTATTTCTTTTTCTCAGGATAGGCACTTTGGGCAAACGGATCGACATCCATGCCAATTTTGGGCCATGCTGAGGGAAAAAACAGGGAAGTTTGCAAACTCAGTTTGATACCGCAGCTATACATTCGGCGGAACTCGCCCCGAGATTTGAAGAAGGCTGACAAAACTCCTATAACCGCTCGATCCACGCGGGGTCGGCGAACTTGGCGGCGAGGAGGTCGTGAATCAGATCTTCAGGGGGATTCATGAGTTCGGGATGACGATCGTCCGGCAACCAGGCGCCGGTGATGGCTTCGAGTAAGTTTTTGCGAGTGAGGGGGAGGTTGGTCAGGAAGTCCTCATGCGTGCGTTGGCCGCGATAGGGGGGCTGACGGCGTGGGAGTCCAGTATACCGGGGAACCAGGTGGAGGGGGAAGTCGTACAGGATCGACGCGTGGACCAGAAAATGATTGCGCAGTCGGCGCTGTGCACTGCCCGAAAACTTACGGAGATCGAGGGTCAGGTCGCCCTGCCCGAGGATTTCGACGGCCGGTCCTCGCGCCCGGATCGCGTCGGCCAGGCGGCTGAGGACGAATCGCTGCGCCAGGTCCACGGCTGTCAGGCCCGGGGCGACATCCGCCGCCAGGACGATCGACACGTTCAAGGCCCCCGGACCGACGAGCACCGTGCCTCCGCCACTGGCACGCCTCGCGATGGCCACGCCGTCCGCCTGGCAGGCGTCGACCAGGACATCCTCGTGGAGGCGTCCCGAGGCTCCCAATACGACGGCCAGGGTCGGCGATTCCCAGACCCTCAGGGAGGGGCCGGCCTCGCGCTCTTCGGCGGCGATCAGCAACGCTTCGTCGAGGGCCAGGTTGCTGTGGATCTCGGGCAAGGTCAGGTCGAGGTAGCGCATCGCGACGGCAAAGGCCCAGGGTAAGCGAACGCCCCGGCCGTCCGCGATTCCGCAGGAAGACCGGGGTCGAAATGAAGTGGCACTCGAAATCAGAAGTTGAGCTCGTTGAGTGGGATCAGAAGCCGTTTTCTTCGACCCGGAAGACGTCGTGGCACTTGGTGCAGCTCTGGCTCACCGGGCCGTAGGCCGACTTGATGTCCTTGTACTCGCTCTTGGAGTCGTTGACCTTGGCGTCGAACTTCTCGAGCTCCTTGGTGAGCGCGTCGCTCAGGTCGGCCCACTGCTGCTCGGCGTCCTTCACGTTCTTGGCCTTCTTGACCGCGTCCTTCGCGAGTTCCTTCGTGTCTTTGGAGAGCTGGACGAGGTCTTTGACCAGGGTGGGGAGTTCCTTCTTGGCCTTCTTGTAACCGGGCTCGGCGCGGATGGCCTTCTTGATCGCGTTGCTCTTGGAGTTGATCTTTTCCATCACGTCGTGGACCGGTCCCTCATCGTCGGCCATGGCGATCGAGAGGCCAGCGACCAGCGCGCTGAACGAGAACATTGTGGCAATGGCAACAATCCACTTGCGATTCATGACTTCTGGCTCCTCGTGTCGTATTCGGGAAAAACTCAATTCGGCGGGAGGGCCGCGCGATCCGACGGCCCGAGTGTGCGGAAGGTTCAAAGATATCCCTCGCCGACAGCCCGATCAAGCACGTACAGTGGTATTGCCACCCAGAGCCCCCTGGCGGATCCCTGCGCCGCGTCTCGGTGGTACAATGGGCGGGAGCGCCTTGCAAAGGACTGCCCGGTTCCTGAGCGCGATCCAAAGAAGACAATCAGGCAGGGTGTGCCCGTTTTTTCAGACCGGGCCCGCCCCTGAACGACCCCTTAAGCCTCGCGGATGTTTTTATGGCCGAGTCGATCGATTACCGGGCCGCTGGCGTTGACCTCGATACCTACGAGGAAACAATGGCCCAGCTCCCCCCTCTGCTGAAACGAACCTACCCGCTGACTCCCGCGCGGGTGATCGAGTGGAAGGACGGGTTCGCCGGCCTCTTCCGGCTCGACGCCAAGATCGGACTCCTCACGCGCACCTATCGCGACCCGGTGCTGGTGGCGTCCACCGACGGCGTCGGCACCAAGCTGAAGCTCGCCTTCGCCACCGGCCGGCACGCGACGGTCGGCATCGACCTGGTGGCGATGTCGGTCAACGACTGCCTGTGCGCGGGGGCCGAACCGCTCCTGTTTCTCGACTACGTGGCCATGAGCAAGGACGATCCCAAGTTGACCCGGGACGTCGTTCAGGGGATCAGCGACGGTTGCATCGAGGCCGAGTGTGCCCTGCTCGGCGGCGAAACCGCGATCCTGCCGGACTTCTACAAGGCAGGTGAGTACGACCTGGCCGGGTTCTGCCTGGGAGTCGTCGAACGCAAGCACGTGCTCGACGGCAAGGAAATTCGGCCGGGCGACAAGGTGATCGGCCTCGCCAGCTCGGGCCTTCACTCCAACGGCTACAGCCTGGCGCGCAAGATCGCCCTCGACGCCGCCGGCCTCCAACCCGACACGTTCGTTCCCGAACTCGGCCGGTCGGTCGCCGACGAGTTTCTCGAGCCGACCCGGATTTACGTTCGGGCCATGAAGACGGTTTACCGCCACTATCGGGTGAAACGCATCGTTCACGGGATCGCGCACATCACCGGCGGCGGCCTGGTTGACAACACCCCACGGATTTTGCCGGAAGGCTGCTCGGTCCGGCTCCGTCGCGGTTCGTGGGAGGTCCCCAAGGTCTTCCCGTGGCTCCAGAAGCTCGGCAACGTTCCCGAGGCCGAGATGGATCGTGTCTTCAACATGGGGATCGGGCTGGTGATGGTCGTTGCCGACTACTACGCCGATGCGATCGCACGCTACGTCACGTCCGAGGCGAAAATTCCGGCCTGGGTGATCGGCGAGGTCGTGGCGGGCGACCGGACGGTGGAGTGGGCCTGAACCTCTTGGGCGGCGGTCTTACTCCCAACCGTCCCATGCTTGCAACCGGTCGCGGAGGCCCGTAGCATCGGAAATCCGCGACTTGAACGACTAGGTGCCACTCTCCTTTCGTTGTGAAGAGACTTTGATGATGCGCCATATTCTTGGGGTCGGCCTTGCCCTTCTGGTCTTTGGTTCATTCGCGGCTCACGGCGACGAGCCTGTGCCCGTCCCCCTCGCGAAGGGGGTGCGCGGCCTGGTGACGCTGGCACCGACCAAGGTTGAGATGGACGGCCGGCTCCAAGAGTGGTCGCAGGCCTTCTGCACCCCGCTCAGCTACAACCATAAGTCCCTTGAGAATCGCGCCGCGCAGTTCTTTTACATGTGGGATGACGAGGCCCTGTACATTGGCCTCCGTTGTCTCGACAAGATGCAGGCCAACTCTGCTCCCCTCAAGTCGAGCTTCAACGGGGACGCCGTCGAGTTTTATCTCGACACTCGCCCTGGCGATGCGCTTCGCGGAAAAGACTGGACCGCCGGGGCGATCCATTTCTACTACTCGCCGTTCCAAGGGGCCGAGGTCAAGCCGCGCTGGGTCATCCGGGGAGGGATTGCCACCAGCGACATCGTCTTAAAGGGAGTCGAAATCGCCGCGTCGAGCTATGCCGACAGCTACGAGTGCGAGTTCAAACTCCCCTGGGCCAATTTCCCCGAGTTTTCGCCCACGCTGGGAGCCGTTCTGGCCCTCGACGCCGAGCTCTGCAGCGGCGACGGCAAGGGGCGGACCGATCGGACCTTCACCTACGGCTCTCCCCTCTCGGTTCAGCAGCCGGCGTCACAAGGCAAGGTTGAGCTGGTCAAGGTGTTCGACCCTGACTACCTGAGCGTCGTTGGCCCGGCGAGCTTCCCGTTCTGGGTCGACACGCCTTGGGTCCAGCCGGAACGGGCGCAGGTTCAGGCGGTCGTGGCGATCCCTCCCGCTTTCATCGACATTGTCGGGCAGGTTGAGATTCGGATTCATGACACCGAGGGGAAGGTGGTGAAGACCCTCCCGGCCGAGATCGAGTCCTTTGGCCCGAAGGACGGTCAGTTTGTGCGGGCCGTCGCGCGGTGGTCGATCGATGATTATGCCCCCAACACCTACTTTGCGACCGCTCGGATCGCCGCACGCACTGGGAAAACCCTGACGACCGTGGCTCCGCGCATGGTTGCCGAAGCGATGATCCAGGGGCGCTAAACGGAATCGTCCCCAGTTCCGCCGCCGTGGTTCCCCTCATGCTTTCATTCGGATTGGGAATCATCGCGGCGGGTTGGCTTTTTCGAATCCCCGAATCGTATAATAGCGGGAGCCAACGCGCCCCCTCACGTCTACCCCAAGGGAGTCCGCATCCATGGCCTCGAGCACGCAGCCATACGGCAAGATGCTGGACTACGAGCAATACATTGACCATCAGCTCAGCCGGACGCGGTCGCGGATCAAGATGACCGACCTGCTGACCGCGTGTCTGATGCTGGTGGCAGCAGCGATTGCGCTCTTGTTCGTGGAGGTCGTGCTCGACCACGCCTTTGGCCTGCCCATCTGGCTGCGGCGGATCGTCTTGTTCGTGGGGATAACGGCAGGGCTTGTGTTTGCGGGCTTGCGGATTGTGCTTCCGCTGATCGGGCGGGTCAATGGGCTCTATGCGGCGAAGACGATCGAGGAGTCGGACCCGTCGTTCAAAAATAGCCTGATTAGCTATCTCGACTTGAAACGGCATCGGGGCGAAATCTCGAAAGCGGCCATGACGGCGATCGAGGCCAAGGCGGTTAACGACCTGACCGGCATCGAGATCGACTCCGTCGTCAATCAGCGCAGGCTGATCCAGGTCGCCTACACGCTCTCGGCGGTCCTCGTCTTGTTCTGCCTCTATGCGTTCGTGACGCCCAAGAGCATTTTCGACTCGACCAAGCGGGCGCTCCTGGCGGATGTGGTCCGACCGACCAATACCCGGCTCATGAACATCAAGCCGGGCGACGATCCCGAACTCTCCAAGGTCGTGGCAGGGAGCCATGTCTCCTTCTTTGTGGACGTCTCCCAGGGACTCCGGCCCGACCGCGTCCTGCTCCACTATAGCGTCGACGGTGGGAAGTTCTATACCGTCAAGGAGTTTACGCCGGGCGCGAACCGCTACGACCCTTGGCAGACGGCGCTTCATAACGCGCAGCAGAGCCTCGACTACTACCTGACGGGGGGGGATGCCGAGTCGCTGAAGTATCACGTCGAAGTGACCCCCGCGCCGATGGTGACGTCGGTCTCGGTCGACTACGACTTTCCCCGCTACCTCAAGCTGGACCGTCGCCCTGGGATCGAGGGGGGGAACGTCGAGGCGATCGAGGGGACGATCGTGACCGTTCACGCGCGGACGAATGAGCCCGCGCGCTCGGCCGCTCTCGCGTTCACCAAGGCCGACGCGGTTGCGATGGAAGTCTCCTCGTCTGACCCGAAGGAGCTGGTCGGTAAGTTCAAGGTCGAGAAGTCGGGCAGTTACACGATCAAGTTCCGGACGACCGGTGGTCAGATGAACCCCGACCCGGTTGTCCATGACATCATCGCGTTGCCCGACAACGCTCCGACGGCTTCGTTCGAGAAGCCCGAGTCGCCGGAGATCGAGGTTCCGAGCAATGTTCAGGTCCCGTTGCTGATGAAGGCCAGCGACGACCACGGGGTCAAGGACGTCACGCTCCACGTCCACCAGAAGGGGGAGACGCTGCTCTCGAAAAACCTGCTCGAGCAGCAGCCTCCGACCACCAGCTTCCGAGGCACCGAACTGCTCGACCTGGCTTCGTGGAAGGTGGAACCGGGTTCGGAAGTGGAATACTGGCTGACGGTCCGCGATACCAAGGAACCGCAGTCGAACCGCTTCGAAACTCAGCGGCAGAAGATCAAGATCACTGCGCCGCTTCCTGAGAAGGAGAAGAAACAGGCCGATCAGAAGGTCCAGGAAGAGAAACGGCAAGACGAGGAGCAGCAAAAGGCCGCCGCCGAGAGTTCCGAACCGGAGCCGTCGGAGACCGCCCCTCAACCCAAGCCAGGCCAGGAGCCTCGCGACCGGGGTGAAGGGGCGGATTCCCAGGATTCGCGTGCGGACAACCAGCCTGGTGCGCAGAAAGAAGATCGGGGGAGTGTCGACTCGCCCGAGGCCCAGGAACAGAAAGCCGACCCGCGCGAATCGCGTCCCATGTCTCCCGAGGACGTCAAAAAGCTTCGTGACCTGCAAAAGTCGCTCGGAGTGGACCGGCCGAAGTCGACCAACGGGTCGGGCAGCGGCACCGAGAACGCGAATCCCTCGTCGACGAACCCACCACAGAGTGGTCCGTCGCAGACCCAACCGCAGACCGGTTCGAACGGGTCCCAAGAGCCTGTCTCTCAAGCGAAACCACCGCAGGCGGGATCGCCGAATTCTTCCCCACCGAATTCGCAGTCGGGCGACTCTCAGCAACCGCGTGGCGATGCTTCCGATGTCGCGCGTGGCGGGGTTCCCAATCCGGCTCCATCCGATCCGAAATCCAACCAGAACAATCAGGCTGACACGCAAAACAAGGGTCGTAGCGGATCGAATCAGAACAACACCACGCAGCAGCGCCCCGGTGCTCCGAACCAAGCTGGCGATGCACAGCAGAAGCCTGGTGCTCCGAGCCAAGCTGGCGATGCACAGCAGAAGCCTGGTTCACCGAATCAAGCCGGTGACGCACGGCAGAAGCCTGGTGCTCCGAACCAAGCTGGCGATGCACAGCAGAAGCCTGGTTCACCGAATCAAGCCGGTGACGCGCAGCAGAAGCCTGGTGCACCGAATCAAGCTGGCGATGCACAGCAGAAGCCTGGTGCTCCGAGCCAAGCCGGTGACGCACAGCAGAAGCCTGGTTCACCGAATCAAGCCGGTGACGCACGGCAGAAGCCTGGTGCTCCGAGCCAAGCTGGCGATGCACAGCAGAAGCCTGGTTCACCGAATCAAGCCGGTGACGCACGGCAGAAGCCTGGTGCTCCGAGCCAAGCTGGCGATGCACAGCAGAAGCCTGGTGCTCCGAACCAAGCCGGTGACGCGCAGCAGAAGCCTGGTTCACCGAATCAAGCCGGTGACGCGCAGCAGAAGCCTGGTGCTCCGAACCCAGCTGGTGACGCACAGCAGAAGCCTGGTGCTCCGAACCCAGCTGGTGACGCACAGCAGAAGCCTGGTGCTCCGAACCAAGCTGGTGACGCACAGCAGAAGCCTGGTTCACCGAATCAAGCCGGTGACGCACAGCAGAAGCCTGGTGCTCCGAGCCAAGCTGGCGATGCACAGCAGAAGCCTGGTTCACCGAATCAAGCCGGTGACGCACGGCAGAAGCCTGGTGCTCCGAGCCAAGCTGGCGATGCACAGCAGAAGCCTGGTGCTCCGAACCAAGCCGGTGACGCGCAGCAGAAGCCTGGTGCTCCGAACCAAACTGGTGATATGCAGCAGAAGCCTGGTGCACCGAACCAAACCGGTGATGCACAGCAGAAGCCTGGTGCTCCGAACCAAGCCGGTGACGCGCAGCAGAAGCCTGGTGCACCGAACCAAGCTGGTGACGCGCAGCAGAAGCCTGGTGCTCCGAACCAAACCGGTGATGCACAGCAGAAGCCTGGTGCTCCGAACCAAGCCGGTGACGCGCAGCAGAAGCCTGGTGCACCGAACCAAGCTGGTGACGCGCAGCAGAAGCCTGGTGCGCCCAACCAAGCTGGTGACGCGCAGCAGAAGCCCGGTGCACCGAACCAAACCGGTGATATGCAGCAGAAGCCTGGTGCGCCCAACCAAGCCGGTGACGCGCAGCAGAAGCCTGGTGCTCCGAACCCAGCTGGTGACGCACAGCAGAAGCCTGGTGCTCCGAACCCAGCTGGTGACGTGCAGCAGAAGCCTGGTGCTCCGAACCCAGCTGGTGACGCGCAGCAGAAGCCTGGTGCTCCGAATCAAGCTGGCGATGCACGGCAGAAGCCCGGTGCTCCGAATCAAGCTGGTGATATGCAGCAGAAGCCTGGTGCTCCGAACCAAACCGGTGATGCACAGCAGAAGCCCGGTGCACCGAACCAAACCGGTGATATGCAGCAGAAGCCTGGTGCACCGAACCAAACTGGTGATATGCAGCAGAAGCCAGAGGGCACCCAGCGTCCCGAAGACCGCAACGAAACAGGGCGACCCGACGCACGAGGGGGTGAGCCTCAGAAGAAGGGCGGATCACCTGTAGAGAAAACTCAAGCTGAGCGAGCGGTCGAAAAGGCCCACACCGATAATCGGAATGCACGTCCGCAGACCGAACCGGATGGGAAGGATCGTCCCGGCCGCCAGGCGGATCCGTTAGCTCCGCCGGACCAGCAAGAGAGCACAAGCCCATCCAACGCGATGGATCAGCAGAAGGCTGCGACCGGTCGAAACTCGGAATCGCCAACATCCAAGGACGGGCAATCCAAAACGCAGAAAAAAGATGCGGCCGAGAAGGCCACGGCAACGACCAAGAAGGCTGACCAAACCAAGAATCGTCCGCAGCCCGAATCGACGAAGAAGGCCCAAGAGAAGACTGCGACCAAGAAGGTTCAGGAGAAGGCTGCGACCAAGGACGATCAGGCCAAGAAGCCCGAGGACAAGGGGCCGAAATACGAGATTCCGAAGAAGGAGCAGGAGAAGAAGAAGGCCGAAACTAAGCCGCAGAGGCCTGAAGAGGAGCCAGCTTCTCCCCAGCAGCAGCCCGAGTCGCAAGAGCCTCCGTCGATGCCGCCTACGCCGCCTCAGACTCAGTCCTCTGCTCCGAGCTCTTCTGATGGCCAGTCCTCGCCGAGTGGTTCACAGGACAGTCAGTCGGGACCGCAACCCAAGCAGGACTCGTCATCCGGCAACGAATCCTCGTCGGGCGGTCAGCAAGGATCGAAGCCGGGATCCGGCTCCTCGCCTGGTAGCGAACCCTCGTCAGGCGGTCAGAAAGGATCGAAGCCGGGATCCGGCTCCTCGCCTGGTAACGAACCCTCGTCGGGCGGTCAGCAAGGATCGAAGCCGGGAACCGGCTCCTCGCCTGGTAACGAACCCTCGTCGGGCGGTCAGCAAGGATCGAAGCCGGGTTCCGGCTCCACACCGACGGGAGGCCAGCCAGGCTCACAGCCGAATTCGAGTTCATCGCCTGGGCAGCCCTCGTCGAGCGGTAAGCCTGGGACTCAGCCGGGATCGGGTTCCTCCCCTGGCAACCCGCCGCCGTCGGGCGGCCAGCCACGGCCCGGTGATTCACAGAGTCAGAATGGTCCCCAGTCGAACCCTCAAGGGAAGGCAGGGCAGAACGCTGATCAGCGGGGTTCGATGAGTTCTGGAACTCAAAAAACCGAGACGAATTCAAATTCAAACGCCGTCCAACGTCCGGGGGATGGGAAATCATCAGGCGATCCGGCACATCCTGACGCCGCTTCATCGCAGCCACCGGAACGCAGCGGCGAAAAGGCTGGGAACTCGCCGGCTCAGGGAACATCGGGGCAGGGCCAGAAGAGGGGATCTGCAGGGCAGCCTTCCGGGGAGCCGAGCCAGGAAGGTGGCGAAGGGGATTCTCAGGATCAACTGAAAGGGCAGAGGGGCGGCACGGGGAGCGGAAACAACCCGTCAGGGGGGGGACGAGCGGCACCCGGTGAAGCTGGTGCGCCAATGCCTCCCTCGACCGAGGATAAGGGCGAACTTCCTCCTCGGTCGGAAACGCCCCCCGCAAACGCGGCCGAGACGGTCGCGCCTGACGTGCCGCAAACCGATCTTGTGCTCAACAAGCTCGAGGATCTCCTCAAGCGAAATCAGGTCACGCCCGAACTTGAGCAAGCGACCGGGATGTCCCGCGACGAGATGGAACAGTTCGTGAAGAAGTTCAAGAAGCCGGATAAGGCTGCTCCCGCCGGACCTGGCCGTGAGATCCAGGTCAAGCCGGGTGTCGACCGGACGCTCGACCCGAACCGGACGCTCTCCGACCTGAACCCGAACGCACGCCTTGGCAACAGGACGGAGCGCGCTCGCGGGAGCGTGGCCCAGGACGACATTCGCGACAACATTCAAGGGGCCCGCTTCGAGGTTCCCCGCGAGCTGCGACCTGGCTTCGAAGCGTTTAAGAGCAGTCTCTCGCGATCGAAGACGCACCGGCCTACGGCTTCGGGCCCCGGCACCGACTAACGCCTCATCGGGCCGAAATATCATGGTTCGATGGGCAGGGGGGGGCTCAACTTCTCCTGCCCATCGGTCCAATGGCAACGACACTTACGCGTGAGACGCCAATGTCCGCCCCGCTCGATCTGCCCCGTCGCTACCTCGTCGGTTTCGACCCGAGGGAGCTGCCTCACCACTTTGCGGATGTCCTGATCATCGGCGGAGGCGTTGCCGGGATGCGCACCGCGCTCGGTATCGACGAGCCTCACCGGGTCCTCGTCGTCACCAAGGATGAGGTGCGTGAGAGCAATAGTACCTACGCCCAAGGCGGCATCGCGGGGGTGCTCGACCCTGAAGACCACTTCGAGGACCACATCGCCGACACGCTTGCCGCCGGCAAGGGCCTTTGCGATCCCGAGGTTGTCGCGATGGTCGTCCGCGAAGCGCCACGGCGAATCGCGGAGCTGATCGAGTGGGGAACCCACTTCGATGAGGTCGACGGCCAGGTGGCGCTCACCCGCGAAGGGGGGCACTCGCACCCTCGAATTGTTCATGCGCTGGGGGACGCGACCGGCATGGAGGTGATGCGGGCCGTCATCCTCAAGGCGAGCGCCCGGCCCAACACACGGATCTGGCAGAACAGCTTCACGATCGACCTGCTCACGCACGAGGGGCGGTGCCGAGGGGCCCTGGTCTGGGATCGCAGGCGCGGTCCCGCCTTGGTCTGGGCCCGGGCGGTGATGCTCGCGACGGGGGGAGCCGGCCAACTCTATCGCGAGACGACCAACCCCGCGATTGCGACGGCCGACGGCCATGCGCTGGCCTACCGCGCGGGGGCCGAGCTTCGCGACATGGAATTCATGCAGTTCCACCCGACCGTGCTCTACATCGCCGGATCGGCGCGCCACCTTCTGACCGAGGCGCTCCGAGGGGAGGGGGCCTACCTCCGCGATCGAAACGGCTATCGGTTCATGCCCGAGTATCACCCGCTCGCCGAACTCGCCCCGCGCGACGATGTCTCTCGAGCGATCACCGAACAGATGGCGAAGACCCGCCACCCGAGCGTCTATCTCGACCTGTCGCACCTTGATGCCGTATACATCCGCCGCCGGTTCCCAGGGATCGACCGGCTCTGTCGCGGCTTCGACCTGGACATGACCCGCGATCCGATCCCCGTTCGTCCCGGCGCCCACTACATGATCGGTGGCGTGACGATCGACGACGACGGCCGGACCACACTCCCCGGCCTTTGGGCTGCCGGAGAAGTCACGAGCTCCGGCCTTCACGGGGCCAACCGCCTGGCCTCCAACAGCCTGCTCGAGGGACTCGTCCACGGCGCACGCGCTGCCGAGGATATCGTGCGGATGCTCGAGGACGAAGGCCCGGCCCGCCTCGAAGTCCCCCCCATCGCCGGCGCTCCGGTTGAGGGGGGCCACGAAACCCTCGATCTCGCCGACATCCGCGACTCGTTGCGCTCACTGATGTGGCGGGCCGTCGGCATCACACGCGACGGTCCCGGTCTGGCCGAAGCCGCCGAACAGGTCGAGTTCTGGCGGAGGTACGTCCTCGGTCACGCTTTCACCGACCCCGCCGGCTGGACCATGCAGAATATGCTGATGGTGGCGCGTTTGATGATTGCTGCCGCGAGCATGCGTGAAGAGTCACGCGGTGTCCACACCCGGCGCGATTTTCCCAACCCCGACCCGGCGTGGGTCCGGCATATCGCCTTGCGCGTCCCTTCCCTCGAGATCGAAGGGTTCAACCACGCGATCTCGACGGAAGCGCACGAAGTTTGACCTGGCGGTCGCACGACTCCTCCACTCCGGCTCCGGCGAGATGTCGGAGTCGGCCTGTCGAGGTTGGGAAAAGTCCCTTGCCCCAAGACGAATTTTCCTGGGAGCGGGATTTCTCGGTCGATTCTCCGAGTTGAATTATTTTTACATGTCGAGTTTCATTCTGAAGTGCGTCCTCATCAACTGATCGGATGGACTGATGGAGAATCCGACGAAGTGAACGCCCGGCCTGTGGAGGGTTCCCGATGAATTTGCTCAACATGCCGGGGCCCCAATTCCTCCTCCTGTATCTTTTCCTGCTGGCCGGGGCCGTCGCCATGACGATGACGCTTCGGTGGTTGTCTCGTTCTCCTTCTGAGGGGCAGGACCTCGAAAATTTGAACCTCGATCCGTACGAGGTCGCCTATCTGACGGGAGGCGAAGAGTCGGCCGCTGATGCTGCACTCGCGAGCCTGGTCCAGCGTGGGGCGGTCACGGTCAACCCCGCCGGGAGGACGATCCACGCGAAAAGCACCATGACCATGCCGCACGGGCTCCACCCACTTGAGCGAGCCGTCGCCCCGGATCCCGCCGCCAAGGAGTTTGGGCGGACGATCGTGACGGCCCGACAGGCTGCGAAGCCGGCGCTCGAGGCGATTCGAAATCGCCTGGACATGCTCGGCCTGCTCATGAATCACGAGCCGGTGTGGGGTGCCCCTTTGTGGCGGACCTTACCGATTCTTGCGGTGCTGCTTCTCGGTCTGGCCAAAATCAAGGTCGGCCTTTCGCGTGACAAGCCCATCACCTTCTTGCTCTTCCTTTGCCTGGTCACAATGCGGATCGAGATCGGCTTTGTATGCGGGCGGCCACACCGGTCGCGATGGGGCGACCATGTGCTGAAACACCTCCGCCGTCAGAACGGTGCGCTGCAGTTGACCGGCTCGCGGAGGGCGGCCGATCTGGTGGGCCATGACCTGGCAATGGCCGTGGCCCTGTTTGGGACGGGGGTCCTGGTGGGTGGGCCGCTGAATGACTTGCGGGCTGCCCTGGCACCCCCACCAAGCGTCGGCGGGGACAATGCCGATGGGGGCGACACGACTGGTGGAGGAGGTGGCGGGAGCGGATGTGGTGGATGCGGGGGCGGTGACTGATGGGCAACGGGATCGCACCGCTCGGTCTTGGTCTCGGCTGGCGCCCTGAACTTGCGTTGATGATCGAGCGCCATCGCGACTTGCAGTTTGTCGAGGTCCTTGCCGAAGACCTCGACGCCCAGGGCTCGCTCCCGGCTCCGATTGAGCGGCTCCGCGATCGAGACGTCATCGTCGTCCCGCATGGCGTTTCGCTTTCACTCGGTGGCGCTGAACCGCTCGACCGCACGCGGTTGGAGGCGCTCGGACGACTGGCGACGCGGCTCGGAGCCCCCCTGGTCAGCGAGCATATCGCGTTCGTTCGCGCTGGCGGGGTCGAGGCGGGGCATCTCCTCCCTCTCCCCCGCACGCGCGCAATGCTGGATCTGTTCGTCGCGAACGTGCGTGTGGCCCAGGATGCGTTGCCGGTCCCTCTCGCCCTGGAGAACGTGGCGGCATTGCTGGAGTGGCCCCACGCCGAAATGGATGAGGCAACGTTTCTCGCCGAGGTGCTGGACCGTACTGGTGCCTTGCTCCTGCTCGATGTCGCCAATGTTCACGCTAACGCGCGAAACCACGGCTGGGATCCACTTGCGTACCTGGATCGCCTCCCCCTCGATCGGGTCGCGTACGTCCACGTTGCCGGCGGCGTTGAGCACGAGGGTCTTTACCACGACACGCACGCCCACCCCATCGCTCCCCCTGTCCTCGACCTCCTCGAAGAACTGGCGTCCCGAGCGGCCCTGCCCGGCGTCCTCCTCGAGCGTGATGACCGGTTCCCGTCCGATGTGGAGGTCGCTTCGGAGCTGAACACGATCCGCTCGGCCGTCTTACGGGGGGATAACCGGAGGAAGCAAGGTGTCGCTTGACCCACGAGAGCTGCTGGCGACCCAACAGGCCGAGCTTGTTCGAGCCCTGACCGGCCTGTCCGGGCCTCCCGAGGGCTTTCTCACGGGGCATGTCCGAGCGGCGGCACTCGCACTTGCGCGGAAGCGGGCCCGGTCCGTGGCGCGGGCGTGGCCCTCCCTGGTCGAGGCCTTGGGACAAGAGTTTGAACCCTGCTTTGCGTTGTATACCGCCGAGGCACCGCTGCCCCGCCGTGGAGGACCGTTGGCAGATGGTCGCAACTTTGTTCGAGTCCTTGATCGCCAGGGCAAGCTCTCGGACCGTGCGCGGCTCGATGCCTTGGCGGTCGACCTCCGCTACGTCTCGCGCTCGGCGGGACTTGTCGTACGCCGTGGGCCTTCTCTGGCGATCGCTCTCCTCAGGCACCCTCGGCAGCTAGTCCTGGCCGTACGATGGCCGGGCCAAGGGGTTTGGCGGATTGCCATCCCCCTTGGGCGCCGGACTCCGCACCACTCGAGTTCTGCGGAGTTGTCGCAGAACTCGAGTGGGGTAGGATGGTGATCCTACTCGCTTCGCTGCCTCTGGTCCTTGCCGTTTACTCCGTTAAAAGGATGCATTGATCTGAGCGGTTATCTCTGTGGAAATCCATCACGGCGAATCGAAGACCATCTGGATTTGGGCACAGAGATTTTATTGTGATATATTTTATGTTTTAATTATTTGTTCATAAATTTTTAATAAATTTAGTTTATTTATTTATGTTGTATTGTTAATTATTTTGATTTTATTGAATATCAATTTTATTGATAATGGATGATGGCTGGAATGCTGCGGGTCGGTCCTGGTCGTTCTTGCAGGAACGCCGTTCCGTCCGCGAGCACTCCACCCGGAGGAAAGTTGTCGATGGTAGAGTGTTGATGCGTCGAGGGTCATTTCACGCCAGCGTCGAGCGTCGTGAGCCTTGGGGGGGCGTCGAACGGGGCCGCCACAGGATCCACCAGGCTATTGTCGTGGGCTAAGGTGCCCGCGGTACCCACGAAGAAACTGGCCCCCGAGGCGACTTGTAGGTTGAAGACCGGCTGGACCTGATCGCTCTCGACTGCCCGGACTTGCATCGTGCCGTCGAGGGTGCGAAGCGGGTCACCGGGTTTCAGGTCGCGGGCCATGACCCAGCCTTGTCCCGCTTTCCAGAACCGGTGGATTGTCGTGGCGACGATCGATTCGTGATCCAGTTCGATTCGTAAGGTCGCTCCCGGGCGGTTGTGGAAGACGGCCAGCACGGGTTGATAGCTCAGCGCCCCGGACTGCACGTCCTGGGTCAGGACCTGGTCGCCCACTTTGATCGTCTCGATGGCCTGAGGACCGGCCAGGGTGCGGACGGGGGTGCCCGCCTTGAAGCAGTTGTGGCTCACGCCGCCTGGTGAGAACGTGCTCGAGACCGTGGTCGTGGTATTCGACGGGCCGGCCTGTTGGTTCAGGGCGGGGGTGTTGACCCCTGGTGGGAGATAGGCCAGCGGGACATTCTCGACGAAAGTCGGCACCGGCTGCTCTTGCGGTGATTTGTAGGCATAACCGAGCTGGTCGACCCACCACCCGGTCCACGACTTGGGATCTTCGCCGCGGTCTTCCCCCGTGACTCCCCGGAGGACCTGTGTCGCCCGATCGTTCATTTGGCCGACGACGGCGTTGTAGTCTTCGACGACCTGGATGTCGTTGCGCTGTTGTTGTTGCGCGACGAGGGCCGCTGTCTGATACTGGAGCATGAGCTGGCCGATTGGGATCTGGACCGTGTGGTCGAAGGGCGTCTTCGTGGTCTGCGTGGTGATTCTCTGCGTACTCGAACCCACGGTGAAGCGTCGAGGATTCGCCCCCTGGCGTAGGACGTGCGCCACTGCGGCTTCAGGGGCGGGGCCGTACATGGTCTCGATGTGACTCACCTGTTTGGTCTCGACCGACGAGCCCAAGAAGCGTGAGATGACCGGCAAACCGGCCGGGTCGTAGGTCACCATCTCGCCCGGGAAGAGCGGGATGTTGGGCATCGGCGGCGGGGCGTAGAGCCGCTGGACGTTGAACCGCTCTCCTTCGACGAACAGGACCCCCGGCGCGCCCGGCCCGCCGACCGGACGGACCTCATACTTGACCCGCTTGCGCAGGAGGGCGATCACCGAGGCGAGGAATTCACGCGTGTCGCGGCCCTTGAGCGTCTCGGTTGCGGTCCGCCGCACCTCCGCCGAGTCGCTGAAGACGGCCAAGAACGCCAGTGCGCTCGAGGCCCGGGGGGTGTCGAGCTGGCCGAGGAGTTGCACGGCCCTGGCCTGGCCCCGTTCTCCGCCGCCTCCCTCGACGAAGACCGTCCAGATCGACGCGACGGCGTATGGGTCGGTCACCGTTGCGAGCGCCTGTTCGGCTTCATCTCGTTTGTTTTTTTGGCCCAGCCAGCCGCGCCATCGGGTCAACAGCGGCTTCCAGTGCTCGTTGGCCTTCTTCTGAGCTTCTCGCTCCGCCTTCTCGGCGGTAATCTGCGCCTCGGTCATCCATCGCCCATTGTGTTTCTTGCAGCCCAGACGTTTCCATGCGGCCTCCCGACTTGGGTCCAGCCGCACGACGGCCGCCAGGTGGGCGGACGCCTCGGCTTGCAACTCCTTCTCCTCGCACCAGAGCGCCAGCCGCCACTGGGCCTCCGCTGTGTTGGCCGCCTTCTCGCGGCGGGCGTTGTATTCCGCCAGGGCGGCGTTGAGCTTGGCATCCTCCTTGACCTTATCGCCCACTGCCTCGGGACGCTGCCACCGACCTCGGTATGTCACCAGGCCCATCAACCCCCGTGCCATCGCGTGGGACGGGTCATTCAGGACCGCCAATGCCAGGTGTCTGACCCGCTCGGCTCGGAGACCGTGAGCTTCGCACCAGAGCGCCAGCCTGACGTGAGCGTCGGGGTCGTGCCCTACGCTAGCCTTCGCGGCTTCATATTCGGCAAGGTCGGGAGGCGCAAGGCTTTCCTGGGTCGGGCCGGCCGCGAGCAGAGCGGATCCGACCAGAAGTGCGGAGATCATGGCGATGCCTCCGAGTACCGTGAGATCGAGTACAAGGAGCGCGCGCGAATCCCAAAAACGCGGACGCTCTTCTCTCCTCAATAGTCTGGGGATGGAGAGCGAACCTAACGAGGAATCGGCCGGATTCACGAGGAATTGGCCAAATTCTTCGCCGACTCTGGGGGGACGAGCGGGTCGGAGGAGGCTGGCCCACTCCGTTTTGTGCCAGCTTCAGGAGAGTTCCGAAAGCCTTCGGTAGGTGGAGTCGACCTGGACCGGAGGGTCGAGCCAGCGGTTCTTCGGAATAATCCGGGGGGTATAGCCTTCGAGTCGCTCAGGGCGGAAGCGGATGATGTGGTCGAGTTTCTCGGCAATGAGCGGGTTGTCCGAGGCCTCGAGAATCGCCATCACCGAAGCATCGTCGCGCAGCAGGTCATCCTTACGCAGCAGGCCGATCCGCAGGCTTTCGCGAAGGGCGTCGGCAAACTCGTTGTAGATATAGGCTTCGGTGGGGCTTGCCCACCAGTCGCGATTCATCAGGGCATAGGCGGCGGTGGCCTCACGGGCAACGTCCGCGCTTGTGAACGCGATGGTCTGGTCGATCACGGTGAGATGCGCAAGGTAGCGTGCCACCGCTTCGGGCGTTGCCGCGCCGCAGGCGAGTCCGTCGCGAAAGAAGTAGTCGAGTCGATCCGCGCAGAGCCAGGGGAGGGGACGTTCCAGCAGGGGATAGATCGAGTCGTCGTAGAACTGATCCGGTTTGAACCCGAGGGTTTTCAGGGCCGCCACGAGGTCGGGGCGTTCGAGGAACTCGGGCTTGAGCCCCTCGTGGTGATCCTGCTCCACCGAGGAAACGATGAAATCCACCGCATGGGAAAAGGCCGTGTGGGAGATGTCGTGAAGCAGGCCAGCCACCTGCTCGCGCCGATCGGCACCGAGGCTCCGCAAGAGGAGGTAGACGCCCAGGCTATGCTCGCAGCGGGTCACTTTCTTGAACGGGAAGGCGTACGCCGAGGGGCCCGCCTGTTTGATGCCTTTTAATCGCTGAAAGGTCGGGCATGAGATCAAGGCGACCACATCCGGGTCATCGATCGTGACTTTGCCGTAAACCCTGTCATTCAGATGCATCAAACGCCTCGTGGTCACTCTGGCGCGACGGGCCCCCGGTGCGTCGCCTCGTTCCCATTATGCGGTTCGGGCGAATCGGAAGCGAGGCCAACGAGGCTGAAGCTCCCGAGTCTCGCGCCCGATCCGGAAAGGTCGGGTCCGGGATCCCCTCGACCGACGGCTGAGTGTGAGCAAGTTGAGGACCAAGTCGATGGGACCTCCCAAAAGCGAGCCAACATCGGCGAGGAGTAGGAGTGGTCAGAAAAATGACTCACCTCCTCATTGACATGGGGAGTCGAGCCTGGCAAACTTGTTCAGATTGTGAGACTCAGTCTCAACTCGGCCCGTTCGTGAAGAACGTGCTCCCCCCTTTGAGATGAGAGTCAAGCGTTCCCTCTGCCTGGGTGAATACCCTCTCACCTCCTCCGCTCGAAGGTGATGTTGGCGGGCAGGCGTGCTTCGCTTCTTTGACGGAACCCGTGCGATTGGTCAGCTGCCGTTGGTCGTTCCCGGGAACGTTGAGAAGAGTTGCTTGAGAATTTCGCGCTAATCCGCCGTCAACCTTTGATCCGGCAAGATTTGGAGCCCCCCGTTCATGCGACGTTCCGGTTCACGAGCGTTTACTCTTATCGAGTTACTGGTGGTGATCGCCATCATCGCGGTCCTCATCGCGCTCCTCTTGCCCGCCGTGCAGGCAGCTCGTGAAGCGGCTCGCCGTATTCAATGCACGAACAATCTGAAGCAACTCGGCCTGGCGCTTGCCAATTACGAGGGGGCGCAGAACGCGCTTCCCCCTTCCGTCGTCGTGGCGAAAAACGGGGCTGGTTTCTGGTCGAACGGTTGGAGTGTCCAGGCTCGTCTGCTCCCTTACATCGAGCAGTCCTCGTCGTTCAACTCGATCAATTTTACCCTCGCCTATTCGATCGCCGACAACACCACGGTGTCCCGGCTCTCGATCGCCGGTTTCGTTTGTCCCAGCGAAGTGCGACCCGAGCCCAAGACGTCAACGACGAACACCAGCCAGTACGGCGTTGCGAACTATAACTGGAATGTCGGGGACTGGTACGTTTTCGGTGGCATCGGCAGTTCCGGAAATCGAGGGGCGTTCGGGGCCAACCGCAGCCGAAGCCTGGCCGAGTTCACCGACGGGCTCAGCAACACGGTGGTGGCCTCCGAAGTGAAGACGTATCAGGGCGTGCTTACGTCCTGCTCGATTGCTTCGGTGGTGGAGCCGAATCAGATTCCTTCTCCCAATGCCGACCCCAACTCTGCGGTGCCGGAGTATACGTCGGGTTGCACGCTCAAATTGACTGCACATGCGGAGTGGGTTGACGGCGCGGCGCTCGAGACCGGGTTCACGACCGCCTGGCCGCCGAACAAAGTCATCAAAGGGGGCTCCCCTCCGGTCGAGGTGGACCTTGTCGGCGTCGGCGAGAAGAGTGGTGGACCCACCTATGCGGCAATCATCTCTCGAAGCTACCACCCCGGGGGCGTGAATTCGCTCTTCGGCGATGGATCGGTTCGATTCATGAAGAGCACGGTGAACGGAACGACCTGGCGATCCCTCGGGTCGGTCGGGTCGGGTGAAGTCATCAGTGCCGACTCGTATTGAGACGCGGTCTTCGTCGCTGTCGATGCTGTCGAGATGAGTCAAGCTGCGTTATGGGCGAGAGCCCGGATCCGCCCCAAGGGGGATCCGGGCTCTCTGCTTTTGCAATTTTCGGGACGCTTTGGATCCGAGAAGCTCTCCGCTCGCCTGGGGATCGATCCTTGCGAAAGCGATTCCGCCCTGGTCAGGTCGGAGTTCTCCGGATTGCCCGGACTCCACGCCGATAACCAGGATGGGAGGAGGCCTCGTTCGGCACGCGTCGATAAGGACAAGTCGATTGACATGGTCGATCGCGATCCCCTATAGTTTGGGGGGGATCGACGCGATTGCATGCTCCTTTCTCATCGCGTCTCCCCCGCGATCCGCGTGCTGCAACGGATGTGCCGCAACGTTGAATTCAACCGTTTTTACGAGAGAACCGGCTGATGCAGGAACCCGAGCCGTTCCTACCTCCCGAGCGCTCCGACCCTACCAGTTTGTGGCAGGCTCCCGGATCGACGCCCAAGCCGGGACGGGGGGACCCGACGCAGCCGACCGTTCTCAGTGGATCGACCGCGCACCGGATGCGGGCGATCGGAGCCGTCACGCCGACCTCGCTCCCGCTGCCAGGCGAGCACATCGATTCGTTTGAGCTCGAAGACGCCATCGGCGTCGGCGGCATGGGGGCGGTCTTCCGCGCGCTCGATTCGCGGCTCGATCGTCACGTCGCCTTGAAGATTCTGCCGCCCGAGCAGGCGGGTGATTCAGAGGTGGTCCAACGATTTTATCAGGAGGGGCGCGCCGCGGCTCGGCTCGACAACGAGAATATCGCTCGGGTCTACACGATCGGCCACGACGATCGGTATCACTATATCGCTTTCGAATATATCGAAGGCACGACGATTCGCCAGCGGGTCGAGCGCAACGGTCCGCTCCCGATCAGTGAAGCGATTAACTTTACGCTGCAAATCGCCGGAGCCTTGGTGCACGCCGCCGAGCGCGGAGTCGTTCATCGCGACATCAAGCCATCGAACATCATCGTGACGCCCCAGGGGCGCGCCAAACTCGTCGACATGGGGTTGGCCCGCCGTTTCGAACGCGGTGGCGATGACGGCCTGACCCAGAGCGGAATGACCCTGGGGACGTTCGACTACATCAGTCCCGAACAGGCCCGTGACCCGCGTGACGTCGATGTCCGGAGCGATCTTTATTCGCTGGGATGCACGCTTTTTCACATGCTTACGGGTCGCCCCCCCTTTCCCGACGGGACGGTGCTCCAGAAGCTGCTCCAGCATCAGGAGGACCAGCCTCCCGATGTGCGCGCGCTCAATCCCGAGGTCCCCACGGATCTGGCGAGCATTCTCGTCAAGCTGATGGCCAAGGATCGCGACCGGCGGTATCAGACGCCCGAGCAACTCGTTCGCGACTTGCTGACCGTGGCCGGTGCGCTCGGGTTGCGGTCGGTGAGTCCCGAGGGCCTCGTCTGGATGTCGGCGGCGCGTCCGCCCGGGTGGGAGCGGCACCTGGTCTGGGGGCTGCCAACCGTTGCGCTCTCGCTGGTCGTCCTGGGATTGATCTGGTGGGGCCAGGAAGCCGGTGTTCCGATCGCTCGCCCGGCGGTCGAGGCCGATGGGAAGTTGACCGGTACCCCTGGAGTTCGCCGGCCGTCTAACCCGTCACGGCCAACGGCGACGCGGACGCCGGCCAGTCCGACCGAGGCTGCGGCTTTGGTCTCGGCCGAGGCGGCCGATCCCCGGCCTCGCGAGCTGACGGTCGATTCCGGGGACGACCTTCTCAAGGTGCTGGCCAACGCACCTCCCCGATCGATTGTGGTTCTTGCCGACGATGGTCCCTACCTGATCGGCGATCGGGGGGAAGACCTTTCCACCGTCCGGCTCCTCAACCGCGACCTGACCATCAAGGCAGGGGCACGTGTTCGTCCTGAGATTCGCCTTTCTCACGAGACCGACGCATCGAGTGACGCTCCCTCGGCACTGCTCGACTTCGTCGGCGGCCGAGTGACCCTCGAGGGACTTGTTTTTATCCTCGAGCCGGGCGATCGAGAGGACTCACTCGCGGCGGTTCGCACCCAGGACACGGAGTTGACGGTTCGCCGCTGCCAGTTCCGCAGACGAGGGGAGCGAATGTGGTGGGGACGCCTCTCCGCGCTCGAGATGCGAGGGGGCTGGTCGGCGGAGCGCCCTGCCGCCGTCTCGATTGACGCCTGCCACTTCGACGGAGGGCAAGTGGGCGTGTTCGCCAGTGGGCCGGCCGATCTTACGTTGCGCGACTGCACGATGGCTGGCGTCGACCCTGCGGTCTGGTTTGAGAACGGCAAGGCATCCAGACCTGTGCCGGCCGAACTCCGGCTTCAGCATGTCAGTATCGCTGCAGGAGAAGGGCCGATTTTTCGGTTCGAGGGGACGTCTCCTCGGGTTCGGATCGACGATTCCTTGGTGGCACCCGCGCGCGACGGTGAGGCGACCCTGGTCTCGACCGACAATCCCGCCAGCCTCGATTGGCGCGGTCGAGGCAACCTCTACACCAGGATCGGGATTTTTCTCCAGCCGACGGGCTCACGCCCCCCTCGCGAGCCGATCCGGGACTGGTCGAGCTGGGAGGGTTCGTTGGCCGATGTCCGGGAGGCGGAATCGGTCGCCGGACGTGCCCGGGTCTGGGAGGAAGCCGATCCTGTCCAGGCGTCTTCGCGTGACGTCCAGAATCCGATGCGGGCCTTCCGCTTGCTCGCAACCCACGCCGGATCGCCCAGTTTGGGGGCGCGTCTCGATCCTGCGGGAGCGACCGCCTCGGGCGTCAAGGTCGTCACCAACGTGCCGGACCTTCGCCGCGAGCCGCCGTCGACCAGCATTCGCCGCGAGCCGCCCTCGACGACGAAGCCCGATCCCCCCATCCCGGCACCGAGCAATCCGGTTGACCCTCCCTCTCGGCCGACGACCGTTGCCGCCACTCCGTCGGATTCTTCGGCCTCGAAGCCCAAGCTTAACTCCAGCGGGATGCCAGAGATGCCCGTGATGCCTCCTATGGATCAGGAGCCGATGCCCACCCGCACCGGCACTGGTCTCGAAACGAGGCCGGCTGAAGAGGCGAGCCCCGCCGTCGTGGTTTCGCAACCGAATCCTCCGGCATCCGATTCGGCGATTTTGCGGACCGCCGACCAGTTCCTCAAAGCCTTGAGTCAGCCGGGCACCATCGGGGGGACGCTCCGGGTGGCGGCCGACGCCGACTGGGAACTGCCCACGACAACGATTCGAGGGAACGTGCGTTGGGTCTTGCGTGCCGAGCCGGGGACAACTCGCCCGCGCATTCGCTTCCGCCCTTCGCCGGCCAACCCCAAGACGCCGACGGCCCGGTCGGTCTGGATGGAGCTGCACTCGGGGACGCTCCAACTGGATGGGATCGACATCGTCCTGGCGGAGGAGGACGCGCCAAGGGTGGGGCGCTGGGCTGTGTTTGCAGTTTGGGGCGGAGCCGCCCTGAGCCTGTCTCACTGCACGGTCACCGTCGAAGGGGTTGAAGTGGATTCGGCCATCGCCGTGGTTCCCGCGAGTGAGAACGAAGTCGAGGAAGGGGGTGTTGGTCCTGAACCTTCGGCTGCGGTGATCCGGGCCACGGACAGCTTGCTTCGCTCGGGGGGGGACCTGGTCGACGTGGCTGCCGGGCATCGGCTCGAACTGGAGCTGGACGATGTGGTTGTCTCGACCGGAGGAAGCCTCGTCCACGCTCATGGTCTTCCTCGAGGGGTGACGTCCGAGCCGATCCGGATCTCACTGGCTCAGGTGACCGCTCGGACGGCTGGGGGACTCGTTTTGCTCGAGAGTGCAGGGGGGGAACCTGAACTGCCCGTCGCCGATGTCCGAGTCCGTGACTCGATCCTTGCCACGACGTCCAAAGGGGCTCCCTTGTTTCGGGTCGATGGTCAGGACGCGCTCTCGGCCTTGCGTGACCGGATCAAGTGGGAAGGGCATGGGGTGGCCTATCACCAGATCAACGCCTACCGCCGTGACCAGTCCGCGCAGGTGGGCTCGGTGCCCACGATCTACGACCGCTCGTCGTGGGTAGTCGCCATCGGCACCAAGGAGGCCGACCCGGTCCACGGTGACGTCAAGTTTCTCCAGGATTGGGATCCGGACCGGCCTGCCTGGACCCTTTCTCGTGATGATGTTCGGCTAGCGCGCGATAGCCCTTCGCCTCGGGCGGGGGCCGACCTCGACTCGATTCCGAACGTCGCGCCGAGTGAGCCCAGAGGGGCGTTGGAATGACGAGCGGAGAGTGGCGGCCGAACCCCGTTGCTCTGTGCGGCGATCGGTTCTTATCGCGAGTTCGGACTGCGCGGGGTACGGTCGGGCAGGGGGGCGAGGAGTTCCCTGAGGGCTTGCCCCGCCGCTGATGGATCACTTGCCTCGAGCGCCTGGAGGGCCAGGCGGAGTTGGCGAACGTGCCGGGGGCGGAACGGGACGCCTGCTCCGGGGGGAGGCGGGTCGGGGACGAGGCGGCGCGCGATCGCCGCCCCGAGTGCTTCGATCCCGGCTCCGCGCTCGGCCGAAACGGTCAGGGCTTTGGTCTGGGCCGCATCCCAGGCGGCCGGAAAGTCGCATTTGTTGGCGACGATCAAGGCTCGCTCGGACGATGCGATGAGCCGGCGGTCGGAGTCCGTCAGCGGCTCCGAGCGGTCCAGGACGAGCAGGATCAGGTCGGCCTCCTCTTGCCGAGCACGGGCCAGCGCGATGCCCGAGGCTTCGATCAGGTCGTCGGAGGAGCGAAGCCCCGCCGTATCCGCCAACTCCACGGGCCAGCCCTCGAGCGCGGTCCGCACGGTGACGATGTCGCGCGTGGTCCCCGGCGTCGGAGCGACGATCGCTCGCTCGTAGCCGGCCAGGGCGTTGAGGAGCCGGCTCTTGCCGACGTTCGGCCGCCCGGAGAGGACGACGCGCCATCCCGAGACCAGTCTCAGCCCGACTTCCGCACGGCGGAGCCAGGATTCCACGGATTCCACGCAGAACCGCGGGTCGGTTTCGAGCTGCTCGAGGCAACTCTGGATTTCGGACTCGAACGCTCCTTGAGCCTGCTCGAGGAGCATTTCAGCCGTGTGGGTCGTTTGCGCCCGCATCAGGTCGACGTCCGCCTCGGCCGCGACGGCGGATCGTGAGGTGTGCCGGATCCAGGCCACCGGCTGCCTTCGCTCGGCTCCTTCATGCTCCAAGGCACTGACGACCAAGGCCAATGCCGCCGATCCTCCGTGACAGTGGATCTCCACTTCGGGAGGGCTCGCGTTGACGACCACGGCCACGACCTCGTCTCCAAGGTCCGCTCCGACGCGACCGAATCGAAGCCGACCCGGAGTCGACTCGGCGAGCGAAACGCCTTGGACAGGGCGGAAGGCTCGGCTGGCGACATCGACCGCCTGAGGCCCCCAGACCCGGACGACAGCGATCGCGCCTCGCCCCTCGGGGGTCAGGACACAAACGCGCGCGGCGGGCGAACGGGGGGCATGGCTCATCGCAACCTCGGGAACGATCGTGTTGGCCTGCGCTGTTGTGAGAGATCTCGCCGGAATGACTTCAAATCAGAGGGAAAGCGACCTGGGCGAGACCGTCAAGCACGAGGTCGGGAACGACGACGGCTCCGTCCCACTCGATCGTGGAGGCGAGGATCGAGGCGTCGCCGCCGGTCCAGACGAGCCAAGGACTTGGCGACAGTCCCACCGCTTGGCGCGTGAGCAACTCTCGGATTGCCCCGACGACTCCCCAGAACAGGCCGGCTTCCAGAGCAGGACGCGTGGACCGTCCCCAAGGGGGCGGGGCCTCGCAGGGGATAATGAGGGGGAGCTGTGCCGTGAGCAGGTGGAGCGCCCGGGAGGAGAGGGCGAGGCCGGGGGCGATAGCCCCCCCTTGCCAGATGCCGTCGGCGCTGACTCGCTCCACCGTGATTGCCGTTCCGCACGAGACGATCAGTCCGGGGCGACCGGGAGGGTGCATCGCTACGGCCGCCCCCACCGCAAGCGCCCGGTCGGCTCCGGCGGTTTCCGGCGCCTCGAGCTGATGCTTGGTCGGTACGTCGGCCGCCGAACGATACCAGGTGACTTCGCCCACGTTCCGGTCGGCCAGAAAAGTCGCGAGCTGCTCCGCGACCGGCGGATTGACGGTCGTGATCGCCCACCGGGAGGCAACTTGATCGGGATTCCAGCGCGACCAGGTTACCGCCCAGGCTTCGGGATTGTCGTTCGGAAGCGCCAGGGACTCGACCACTTTCCCAGTCCGATCGACGCGGCCCCACTTGAGCCGGGAGTTGCCCAGGTCGGCGACGATGCGAAGCACAACGCTATCCGCCCTGATTCTGGTTTGCCGTCTCAACAAGAGGAGCGTCGGCCGGGTCGGGGATTTCATCCAGGCGGTCGACGAGGTGGTGGATCAAGGCGGGAATTCCCTGACCGGTCACCGCCGAGATCGAGAGGATGTCACGGCCAAGCTCCTTGGCGAGCCGCGCCCTCGACTCCTCAGCACCCGTCAGGTCCATCTTGGTCACGACGAGAATTTCCGGTCGGTTCGCCAACTCGGGGCTGTAGCGCTCGAGCTCCTGGCGGATTGTCCGGTAATTGGCGAGCGGGTCGGACCCGTCACTGGGAGCCACATCCACGAGGTGGACGAGCAGGCGAGTTCGTTCGACATGCCGGAGGAACTCGTGCCCGAGCCCGTGGCCTTCGTGGGCTCCTTCGATGAGCCCCGGGATGTCGGCCACGACGAAGCCGTGATCGGGCCCAGCCTGGACCATTCCGAGGTTGGGATATTTGGTCGTGAACGGATAATCGGCGATTTCGGGATGGGCTCGCGAGATCCGTGAGAGCAGGGTCGACTTACCCGCGTTGGGCAGCCCCACCAGCCCGACGTCCGCGATGACTTTCAGTTCCAGGGAGATCCAACGTTCCTCGCCCGGATGACCTTCCTCGTGCTGCCTTGGGGCGCGATTGGTGCTCGACTTGAAGTGCGCGTTCCCGAAGCCCCCTCGACCCCCTTGCGCCACGGCAACGAAGTCTCCGACCTCTTTCAAGTCGCGGAGCACATGGCCGCGGTCGCGGTCCTTGATGATCGTGCCCGGCGGCACCTCGATCACTTTGTCCTCAGCGCACCGACCGGTGCAGCCCGACCCTTGGCCGTGCTCACCACGCTCGGCTTTCCAATGCCGCTGATGCGACAGATGGGCGAGGTTGGTTATCCCCTGAACGGCGCGGAGGATGACGCTGCCGCCATGCCCTCCGTCGCCACCGTTCGGGCCGCCCCGAGGCACGTATTTTTCACGGCGGAAACTCACGCAGCCGTTTCCGCCGTCGCCGCCTCGAACGAAAATCGTCACCCGATCCACAAACATTGCTATTCCCGTCGCAAACGAAATCCGGGCTCAGTTCTGAGCTGCGGCTGTGGCGAGGGGAACGACATTGATCCGGCGCCCCTCCTGGTCAAACTTGATCTTGCCGTCGATCAACGAGAAGATGGTCCAGTCGCGGCCGACGCCGACGTTCTTCCCCGGGCGCCATTTCGTGCCCATCTGACGGCAGATGATGCTCCCAGGCTTGGCGAGCTGACCACCGTACAACTTGATGCCGAGCATCTTCGGATTCGAGTCGCGACCGTTACGACTGGAACCCTGCCCCTTCTTGTGAGCCATCGCGTCACTTTTCCTTCGTTTCTTGGCATGTCACGTTCGGGGAACAAGCCGGAATCACTGGGACCGGCTCGTTACTCCAACGCCCAAACGAGGGATTGTAGCCGGAAAGTCGGTGCCGCGGCAAGGGAAGTTCAAGCAAGGTTCCCTGGTCCGTGAAGTCACCGGTGACCTTGTTTCGCAACAATCTTGGCTGCGCAACGTTTGCGAGGGCCCGTTCAACGTGGTCCGTTGGGGAAATCTCGGTCGGAGATTGACCGCGTTCATTTGAACGCTATTATGGCTTTCAATCGAACGCCAACAAGAGGTCGAAGATGTCTCAACGTCCCGTGCCGGCTAAATCGGAACTGGAAGTCGCTCGGATCGTCTGGGAGTTGGGTGGGGCCACCGTGCGCCAGGTCCTGGATGCTCTGCCCGAGGAGCGTGGGCTCGACTTCAAGACCGTACAGACCTATCTGCGACGCCTCGAAGCCAAAGGGTATTTGGAGACCCATCGCGAGGGGCGGAGCAACGTTTATCGGCCGATCATCCGTCCCGGTCAAGTCATCGGGGAGGTCTTGGATGACTTTCTGAATCGGCTGTTTGACGGTCAGGTGCTTCCGCTCTTTCAGCACCTGGTTCATGACCGCGGATTATCTGACGTCGAAATCCGCCAACTCCGCGAACTGTTGGACCGACTGGAGGACGAGTCGTGATGATTCACGGCCTCGATGATTTCGCGCGTCTGGTGTGGGCCCAACTATGGCAAGTCACGGTCGTGGCCCTTGTCATCGGGGCGGCGGTGAGGCTTTGCTGTCGGGAACGGCCTCGCCTGGCTTATGCGCTCTGGATGCTGGTGATCGTCAAGGCGATCGTCCCGCCGGTCTGGGCGAGTCCGACGGGCCTTTTCAGTTGGGGCATGGTCAACCGTGTCGCATCACGACCCGAATTCACCGAGACTCCCCCGATCAGGCACGCCGCCGCGCCGGTGGCGGCCTCGATTCGCGGCGGCTTGATCCGGGGTGCGAGCGGACTCGAAGGCGGAACGAGTTGGGACGATCGTAGGGATGAGGCTCGTTTGCCCCTTCTCTTTGCGGCCTTCTCGATCTGGGCCACTGGCGCGGTGCTCTGCACGGCCTTCGTGTTCTGGAAACAGATCGCCTGCTCGTTCTTGATCCGGAGATCCAGGCTTCCCGTGGACGAGCGATACGATGTGGCGCTAGCGCAACTATCGCGGCGGCTCGGGGTGAGGCGAAGGGTCGGCCTGCTCATGACGTCAAGGCCGATTGGCCCGGCCGTTTTCGGCCTGTTCCGGCCCACGATCTTGCTGCCGGAACCACTGCTTTCCGGCCAGTCATTGGAGCAGGTCCAGCTCGTCCTGGCTCATGAGCTTATCCACGTCCGGCGGGGCGATATCTTCGCTGGGAAGCTGCAACTCGTCGCGCAAGTCGTCTGGTGGTTCCATCCCTTGGTCTGGTGGGCGAACCGAGAGGCATGCCGCGAACGGGAACGCTGTTGCGACGAGGAAGTCGTCTCGGGCGTTGGCTGTAAGCCGGTGCTTTATGCGCGGACCCTCTTGAGCGTCCTGGAGCAGAAGGGGCGGTTGCGATCGCTCGTCGCCATCCCGGGCGTGCGGGCTTTGGAAGTCACTACACGTCGTTTGGAGTCCATCATGAAATACGCAGGGACCGATCATCGGCGAGCTTCCTGGATCTCTCGGCTCGTTTTCGCGACGGGAGCGATCCTCATCGTTCCAGGAGCGGGCCTGGTCCTTCGAGCCGATCCGCCGGCTATTGACAACAAACCCAACGCTCCGACTGCCCGGGCCGTCGATGAGGGGAGTGCAAAGGCTCCGCCCGCGGCGCAGGGTGATGGGGCGAAGTCTCAGGAGTCGCCCCTGCCAGTCCGGTCCGAGTTCGCCTTCGAACGTCTTGGCGAGTGGGTTGGACTGGGAATTCTCACCCGGCCCGAAACGTTGGTAATCCGGAAAGGGTTGAGGCTCACCGACGATCAGGTTGAGAAAATCAGGCAGCTCAAGGAGTTGAGGGAAGCGAACCTGGCCCTTGGGATTCATGGACCCGGGGTAACCACATTCGAGCAACTCACCGCGTTTGTAAACCGGGAGACCGGGGAGGGCTTGGTCAAAATCCTTACAGCAACCCAGTGTAAGCGGTCGGAGCAGATCATTTTGACTTCTCACGGCGTGAGGGCGTTCCGCTATCCCGATGTCCGGAAGGACCTGCGATTGACTCCTGAGCAGGCGAAGAAAATTGACGCCGTTATCGACGCACTCTTCGCTCAGCTTAATGATTTGCAGAAGGGCTCGGGTGGCCAGCCGAAGGATCTTGAGGGCTCGTTAGCACTGGAGGAGAGAATCGCACCGTTGTGGAAAGGGGCTTTCGCGCAGGTATTCGCCCTTCTCACTCAGGAACAGGCCGCGCAATGGAAGGCAATGGTCGGCGTGCCGTTCCTCGCCGACGAGGCAGAGTCCAGGCCGACCCCGATGGAGCGCTGAATGTTAGGCGTTCCGTTGAAGCGGGACCCTTTGAATCTTGGGTGACGTTGCGAACTCGCGTCGCCCATGCTCATTGAAGTGGTCCCTGCTCGCTTGGCTCAGGAATCCCGCTTGCTCCTTGAGCGATAATCTTCCAGGATGATGCCCGGGAGACGCGAAAACAATGGAGACGAGCATGGCCGAAGGGGCGAAGAAAGCAGTCGTTCTCCTCAGTGGAGGATTGGACTCGGCGACCGCAGTCGCCGAGGCGAAGGCGGCAGGGTTCGACGTCTATGCGCTGACGATCCTCTATGGGCAACGGCACGTCGTGGAGCGTGACGCCGCTCGGCGCGTCGCGAAGGCGCTCGGAGTGACCCGCTACGTCGAGCAGTCGATCGACCTTCGCGCCTTCGGGGCCAGCGCCCTGACCGACGAGATTGCGGTGCCCAAGGATCGATCGGCCGAGGTCATGGCCTCGGGAATTCCGATCACCTACGTACCCGCGCGCAACACGGTCTTCTTATCACTAGCCTTGGCGTGGGCCGAGACGCTCGGGGCGTTCGACCTCTTTATCGGCGTGAATTGCGTCGACTACTCGGGCTACCCTGACTGCCGCCCCGAGTATTTGAGGGCCTTCGAGACGCTCGCCAACCTGGCGACCCGCGCGGGAGTCGAAGGGACCGGCCGATTTGTGATCCACGCACCCTTGCTGACCATGAGCAAGGAGCAGATCATCACCCGAGGCCTCGAGCTTGGCGTCGATTTTGGGCTGACCCACAGTTGCTATGACCCTACGCCCGAAGGGCTGGCCTGCGGACGCTGTGATGCGTGCGCACTCCGCCTGGCTGCCTTTGCTGGCCTCGGGTTAACCGACCCGGTTCGCTACCAGTAAGCGGACGCCTCATCCTGGTTCAGCCCCAGAAGATGAGCCGTCCGCGAACAGGGGTCACCAGTAGATCCACTCGTAGGGCGGCTCGAGGAGCTGGATTTCCCGCTCACTTAGATTGCGGTCGTCGCCACGACGGACGAAATCAATGCGCAACGTCTTGTGGCGGACGGTCGGTTTGCCGCCATCGGGAGTGGGGAGGAGTTGATAGCCGTCGGAAAGGCCGCGAACGTAGATGTTGAATCGGTCGGCCTTGGGGTCAACGCCTTCCCAGATGGCCACTCCGTAAACTGCGTCGTCGATCCCTTCCTTGGTGCTCGGCGGGATCGTGCCCATGATATTCACCGCGCCCAGCAAGGGAACGGACGGGTCTTCCCGGGCCTCGATGATCGGGACGGCCTGAGGGATCACCGTGTCCTCGTAGCGCTTCCCGGTGTCGGTCACCAGAGTGAATTGCGGTACGAACACCTGGGGTTTGCCGGTGTGGTTGACCACCCGGTAATACATATAATGGACCAGTCTTCGCCCTTTGCCCGGAATCTCGGTCGTGATCAACCGGACCGGCTTGAACGCGTAGTCGAGGACCCAGATCCCCTCCTTGTCGCGCGGTAGGAGCGAGGCGTCCACCATCTGCACGTTAAAGCTGGGTGCACCCCGGCGCACCGGTTGGGTGCGCAATAGAGGAAGCTGGAAGTCGGGGATGGGCGCGGGCCGCTCAAGGACTTCCTTGGCACCCTCGTCATCTTTTTTGGGCGGGTCGGCAGGAGGGGCTGCCTCGTTGGCTTTCGCGGGATCATTCTGCGCCCGGGCCGAAGGCACGCCCAGCGCGACGAAAGCCAAAGCGATCGACACCACTCGAATCAGTTCGGTGGACACGGGCCATTCTCCCCAGCGTCGATTTGGGTTGTGCTGATGGGCGACGAAGAGGACGAAAATGCAAGAGGAAAATCCATTGAGGTCATCTTAACCTAACAGGATTACGCCGGTTCCGTCAAGACGACCTCACCGCTCATTGGGGGGTGGCGTAGAATAAGAGACTTGGGAGAAATTGGTCCTTCCGAATTCGGGGCGTCGAGCCGAAATCCTTCGTCGCTCTTGGGTTGAATCCGCAGCCTGGATTCTTACAATGGTGCCGCATCGAGGCGGAGATTGGAAACCGGATCGGCGCTGCGCTGCGCCCTACCTACTCTTGAAGGGACTTCGGACGATGCGCTTGGTCCTGCCGGTCGCCGTCACTGTGTTGGTTGGGTGGGTCTTCTGGGGAGCGCAACGAGGGGGAGCGGCCGAGGTCATCGGGTTGAAGGATGGGCATGAGGTGACCGGCGAGGTGGTTGCCGAGAAGCCCAACGCCCTGTTTGTGGACCTTGGATTTGATATCGTGCGGATCCCCCGCGATCAGGTTGTGCGTCGGGGCAAGCCTGGCGAAGCGGACCCAACGACGGTCCCGGCTCGCGAGTCCGAGACCGAAGCGAGTGGCTTTTTTAGCTCAGGACCGCTTCGCCCCGCGCCGGTCAAGGAACTGGTCGCGAAGTTTGGCGAGGCGGTCATCTCGATCGAGACACCCTCGGGCAAGGGGTCGGGGTTCATCATCAATGATGATGGATATGCGGTGACCAATCACCATGTGATTCACGGGGAGACCCGGATTTCGGCGGTGCTCTACCAGAACGTGGCGAGTGGCTTGGCCCGCCGCCGGATCGAGAACGTCGAGATCGTGGCTCTGAATCCGTTCGTGGATCTGGCGCTTTTAAAGCTGCCGGCTCAGAAGGATTTGAAACTCAGCCACGTGGTCCTGGGTAGTCTGGACGACCTGAATGCCGGAGATGGTGTTTTCGCGGTGGGCAACCCGCTCGGTCTGGAGCGGAGCGTTTCCCAAGGGATCGTGAGCACGCGGAACCGGAATTTCGAGGGTCAGATTTATCTTCAGACCGATGCGGCGATCAACCCTGGCAATTCGGGGGGACCGCTGTTTAACTTGCGGGGCGAGGTGATTGGCGTTACCAACATGAAGGCGACGCAGGGTGACAACCTCGGTTTCGCGATCCCGATTTATTACGTGAAGGACTTTCTCCGGAACCGGGATGCATTCTCGTTTGACAAAGAGAACCCGAATACTGGTTATCGCTACCTCGACCCGCCGCGCCGGCTTCGCTCTGGAACGCCGACGCAGGCTCTCGAAGGGACGATCAAGGAGAAGGTTTCGGCGGCCGATGTGCCTGGACGTTCCGAAGTTCCGTAATTGAGGAAGACGAAGGGCTGGAGGAAATCGTTTCTGAAAGAGCGATTTTGACTTTGGCTCATCGTTCACTGATCCTGGTCAGTCTGCGAAACAACGTGCCCCAACTCGCCTAGCAATGGGGGAGGTGGGGGGATTGGCGTGGCAAGGTCCCTCCGCCGGTGCGCCGGGGGGTAGAGTTCGAGTGGAAACGGAGTTTTCAGCAATGCATACCCCGATGCGGGCGGCTTTCCGCCTCGCCCTGGCCGGCTGGGTCGGCCTGGCTGGTCTGTCGCTCGTGGCGGCCCAGAGCCGGGCCGCGACGCCCCCGGAAAACGTCTACCCGGATTCGACGATCGCCTTCTTGAAGGTTAACGACGCCAGCGCCCTACGCGAGTCGTTCAAGCAGAGCCAGTTCGGCCAGCTCTGGAACGACTCCGGCCTGAAGTCGTGGCGTGAGGACTTTGCCGAAAAGCTGAATGAGGCCGGCAAGTCGTTGAAAGCCAAGATCGGCGTTACCTATCAGGAGCTGCTCCAGCTCCCCCAAGGGCCGGTTTCGATCGCCGTCGTTCGTCGCGAAGATCCCAAGCTTCCCGTCGCGATCCTGATCACGGCGGATGCGGGCAAGAACGCCTCGAAGTTGACCGAGGTGCTCACCAAGGCAACCCAACAGAGCGAGCAGGCCGGCTCCAAGGTTGCCACCGATACGTTCAAGGGGGCGACGCTGCATGTGATCCAGGCGCCGCCGTCCAAGGACAAGCCCAAGGATGACGCGAAGGACGCTCGCCCCGAGCCTCCCGTCGTGTGGACCAACCAAGGGACCGTCTTCATCATCGGCAGCGACGTCGATGCGACGAAGGACCTGTTGGCCAACGCCGAAGGCCGAACCAACTCGCTCGCGAGCGTTGATTCCTTCGTCCAGACCCAGAAGAAGGTCGGGGCGGGTGCCCAGGTTTCCTGGTTCCTCGACCTCGCCAAAGTGATCAAGCTGGCGGCGCAGGGAGCCGCGGCCCAGAACAAGGGCAATGCCGCTCAGACGCAGCAGATTGAGGCCATCATCCAGATGACCGGCCTCAATGGGCTGAAGGCTGCGGCGGGCAGCTTCGCGCTCAACACGGGAAATTTCGACAGCCTGACCAAGACCTTTGTCTATGCCCCGGGTGCTCCCCAGGGTCTGCTCAAGATCTTCTCGTTGCCTCGCGTGAATCTTCGGCCCGAGAGCTGGGTTCCGGCCTCGGTCGCCAGCTACCAGACCTGGAGCTGGGACCTCGACAACGCCTACACCGCGATCAATGACGTGGTGAACATGATTCAGCCTGGCATGCTGCAAGTGCTCGAGCAGCAGCTCGTCGGCCCCAACGGGGGCGAGCCCTTGAAGTTCCAGAACGACATCTTCGGGCCGCTCGGTGATCGGATCACCCTGATCAGCGACTTCAAGAAGCCGATCAAGGAAGACAATCAGCGGATGGTCCTGGCGGTCGCTCTCGAGGACGCCAAGGCCTTCCAGGGAACGCTCAACAAGCTGATCGGGATTGCCGGCGGTTCTCCCAAGAAGCGGGAGTTCCAGGGAACGACGATCTACGACTTCGAGATCCCTGACGTTCCCAACAACGCGAACCTGGGTAACACCCGTCAGTTCAAGGGGCCGATCAGCGTGGCGATCGCCAAGAACTCGGTGTTCGTCTCGAGCGAGCCGACCCTCCTCGAACTGGTCCTGCGCGGTGGTGGCCCCGCCTTGGCCGATAGCCCGGATTACCAGGCGATCGCCAAGGAGATCCCCGAGAAGGCGAGCACGCTCTCCTTCGTTCGCCCCGAGGAGCAGGCTCGGCTCTCTTACGACATGGTCAAGAGCGGCCAGTTCGAGAAAGCCCTCCAAGGCTCTGCCGTGGCGGGTGGCCCCGACCTTGGCAATGTCGGCAAGATTATCGACAAGGATAAGCTGCCCGACTTCTCGATCTTCGCCAAATACCTCTCGCAAGGGGGTAGCTACGGCCTCCAAGAGGAAGATGGCTTTAGCGTGACCGGTTTCACGCTCCGGAAAGCGAATCCCTGACACGATTGAATCGAATCAATCGTTGTTGAGGCAAGAGACCAAGGGCGGCGTGCTGATTTCGATCGGCACGCCGTCCTTCCTTTTTTTTGGGGAGCTTCCGTTCGGGAAGGTGGTTGGGGTAACGCCTTGCGGTGGTGGAGTGGCTCGGGCGACGGCCCCTTATCCCTGGAGCGTTCGGAGATTTTGGACTCTTCGATTCAAGCCGGGCAATCGTTACGCCCGATGAAAGGAAGACAGGCATCATGAGAGGTGCGCCGGGCGTGCGTGTCCGGCTCGGGCAGTTCGATCGAGGCGCAGGGAGGTGCCGGATGTTTGACCGGACTTGGGGCGGATTGTTCCTGGGAAGTCGCGAAACCCGTGTTGGGGAAACCCGCCAGGCAGGTCGGAGGCATCGTCCCCAACTCGATTCGTTGGAAGAGCGACAACTGCTCGCGGCCTCGCTGGCTCCGCTTCCGGATATTACGGTGTCAGCCAACCTGGGCTCCCAGGTCTCCCTGGACGGCAGCGCCAGCGGCGCAGCCTTTCAGAACTACACGGTGACGTCGAGTAATCCCGACATCCCGGCGAGCGTTGCGGTCGGCAAGTTCCTCACCCTCACGGTGACTCATGAGAAAGCGGCCGACCACCCCGATGACGTTCTCATTAGCGACCGACCGATCACCTACCAGCTCTTTGATGACTTGACCCCCTTGACGGCTGGTAAGATCGAGTCGTTTGTGCAGATGAATCCTCCCTTCTATACGGGAAAGAACTTTCACCGGGTGGCGGGCGGCTTCCCCACGCCCACGGACTACATCATCCAGGGGGGATCCCTGAGTGGTACTGGCTCGGGCTTTAGCGGCCTTGCGGGCAACCCCTTTGTCGACGAGTTTGTCCAGCAACTGAGCTTCAGCAACAAGTACCAGCTTGCGATGGCGAACTCGGGGCCGGACACCAACGATACCCAGTTCTTCATGACGACCGGTGTTCCGGAATTCCTCAACTTCAAACACACGGTCTTCGGCCAGGTGGTCTCGGGCTTCAGCACGGTCGATGACATGACCAAGGTGGCGGTGGGTGGGTCCGACGGAACCACTCCATTAAGTCCGATCCTGATCAATAGCGCGGCCCTCACCACGCAGAATCCCAACGGTGTGGTCCATATCGACGCCACGAAAGCGAAGGCCGGTGAGACCTCGGTGATCACGGTCACCGCCACCGATCCGGCGACCAACACGACGGCGACCCAGACATTCAACGTCAAAGTGGGGGCCCCGACGCAGAATTCGCGTGCCTTCATTCAGCAGTTGCCCTTCCCGACCCAGGTCGTGACGACCACACCTGGCACCGTGGCGCAACCGGCCGTCGTTTACACGCAGAACGTTGCGGAGAATCAGAAGAATATCTTCCAGATCCCCGCCGTCGATCCCGAAGGGGACAAGCTGACCTACATCGTCAAGGGGGGCGTGTCAACCTCGACGGGTGTTCAAGCTTTTACTGATATTCCCGCAACCCAGGCCACCGCGACCGTCGACCAGAACACTGGGATCGTCACGGTCACGCCTGCACAAGGCTTCAACGGTCCGATCAACCTGCTCGTCGGCGTCCGCGACCAAACCAATCGCAGTACCTCGGGTGAGGCGCTCGACGCTCCCTCAAACTACAGCTATCACCAGATCATCCTGAACGTCAGCGGGGCCACGCCGGTCGCACTCACGCCGATCGCCTTGCCGGTCACGCAGACGGTGGCCGCCGCGAGCCCGACGACCATTCAACTCAAGGGCGTCAGCGCCAACCCCGCAACCTCGACGGGCCTGACCTACGCCATCACCACCCAGCCGACTCACGGGACCATCTCTCAGTTCGACGCCACCAAGGGAACGTTTGTCTATACGGCCGCGCCCAACTTCTCTGGTCTCGACGGCCTCCAGTACACGGTCACCGATCACGGCACGGGAACCACGGATCTGACCAGCCCGGCGGCGGCGGTGAACCTGACGATCACGCAGGCGGCCACCGGCACGGTCCGACAGATCAGTAACGTCCTGGTCGTGACCCCCGCGCCTCGGACCGACCGCGGGACCAATATCATCACGATCAGCCAGATCAACGACGCGACCAATGCGGCCAACGACAAGATCCAGGTCACGATCAACGGAGTGATCGACCAGACCCAGCCTCTGGTCAGCGACCTCGACCGTATTGTCGTCTACGGCTCGAAGGCGAGCGATCGGATCACCATCGACCCGAACGTTGACTCGTTCATGCGTGTGACGCTTGACGGCGGCCACGGCGGCGTCAACGTCCTCCAGGCGGGATCGGGCTTCACTCGCGAACACGGCTGGTTCGGCGCTAACACCCTCAAGGGGGGGGCCGGCCCGAACGTCCTGATCGGTCGCGAGGGACACGTGAGGTTCAGGCCAACGGCGACGACGGCCGTCATGTTCGCCGGCAAGGGACACGCACCTCGGAAACACCAACACACCACCCCGCCGACAGGCACGTTCTTCAAGTCGGTCAACGGCCGCATCGTCCCCGTCGAGACCCCAACCGCACGAACGAACCACCAAGGTGGTGGAAATATCACGGCTCAGCGCCAGCTCGGACAAGCCCAACAGCGAGCCGCCCAGCGGCAGAGTCTGCTCTCCAGGTTGTCCAAGAAGGGCGGGGCGAGTAACCAGGTGTAGTCAGACGTCCCGACTCGCCAACGAACGAGGCGGCTTGCGGAGCCGCCTCTTCATCACTCCGCTGTCGCGTCCACAGGCGGCCGATGAAGGCCGTCAGGATTGGGGCGTTTCCGAGCCGAAGCCGCCTCGGAAGCGCCGAAATCGTTGGCCGCGTTGATTCTTTGGTCGTTCTGTCCGGTCCTCCTGAGCATGGCTGCTTTATCGCAATCCCATCAGGGAAAGGTGTTCCTCACCAAGGAACTCCTGTCCCACGGCCAAGCAATAAGGATTGCGGACTCAAGCTTTCACGAGGGTGAAACCCGGCGGCATTTCTCCCCGATTCCGCTCAGTGCACCTCGCCTCATCGCCAACGGCGACCACTCGTCTTCCTCGCTCTTCCACCGGAATCACGATGCCCGTTTGGTTCCGTCTCATCAGCGGCGGAAAAGTCGATGGAGTCGGATGCTTCATTTGGTATAAGAATTGCCCATTGGTCATCTGGTGCTTGTCATCCTCGCTCGCCGCTTGGCGGGTTGCAGGGGCGAGAAACGGAGACCCGTGATGAAGCCGCTGCTGCGTTGGTTTGGCGATCCTTGTGTCCACTTGGTTTTGGTTGGGCTGGCCATCCTTCACCTATCCATGAATTTGCAAACTGATTCAGACTATGGAAATGAAGATGCAATGATGTGCAATAGATGCGACCGTCTGCATTCGGTTCGGTCCGCCTGCCCGGCCATTGCCACGGTTGCCGATCACGATCGCTCGCTCGAGTGAAACCGGCGGGGGGGCGTGCTTCCTTTTTTCGGAGCGGCTCGTTGCGCCTGGGCTATCAGGCTTGGTCGTCCTGCTGGTATGATCGACCCACCACCGACCGGGGCCGATCCTCTCCAAAGCTATGACTCCCCTCCCTATCGACGCCCATCTTGCCGAAATCGTTTCCCGCACGCGTGAGCGTCGGAGCCTCGTCCTCGTAGCGCCGCCGGGGGCGGGCAAGACGACGCGAGTGCCGGTCGCGCTCATCAAGGCGGGTGTACTGTCCCCCCAGCACCCCGCGCTGGTCTTGCTCCAGCCAAGACGCGTGGCGGCCAGAGCCGCCGCCGATCGAATCGCTGCTGAGAACGGATGGGCCCTGGGTGAGGAAGTGGGCTACCAGATCCGCTTCGAACGGAAGTACGGGCCAAGGACCCGGATTCGAGTTCTGACCGAGGGAATCCTCAACCGGCGGCTGATCGCCGATCCGTTCCTCGAAGGGATCGGCGCGGTGGTGCTTGACGAGTTTCACGAGCGGAGCCTTCACACCGACTTGGCCCTGGCCTTGCTTCGCGAGATCCGCGACACGGTCCGCGACGACCTGGTGATCGTGGTCATGTCCGCCACGATGGATGCCGAGCCCGTCGCGCGATTTCTGATCGACGCTCCCGTGATGCATGTCGAAGGGCGGACCTTCCCGGTCGAGATCGTTCATCGCCCGACGGTTCGCCCGTCGTCTGCTGAAGCCGTTCTCGCGGCCGTAGAAGAGGCGTTGGCAGCGGGCGGCGATCCGAGCGACATCCTCGTCTTTCTGCCGGGGGCTGAAGAGATCCGCCGGGCAGGGGCCCGGCTCAGGCCGTTGGCCGAGCGCGAAGGGCTGCTGGTTCTGCCGCTCCACGGCGGCCTCTCCACCGAGGAGCAACGCCGGCCGCTCTGCCCGAGCGAGCGGCGAAAGGTTGTCCTCGCCACGAATATTGCCGAGACTTCGTTGACCATCGATGGCGTCAGGACGGTCATCGATTGTGGTCTGGCACGATTCGCCAGCGTCGACCCCCAGCGCGGGCTCGACCGCCTCGAACTGGGGCGGATCAGCCGTGCTTCGGCGACCCAACGGGCGGGTCGGGCAGGTCGGACCTCCCCGGGGCGTTGTCTGCGACTCTGGTCGGAGCGCGAGCATCGTGGCCTCGCCGAGGCCGACCTCCCCGAGATCCATCGGGTCGACCTTTGCGGGACGGCACTCGTCCTCCATGCCTGGGGGCAGGCCGATCCCCGGAGTTTCGGCTGGTATGACCCGCCGACCGAGCAACGCCTCAACGCGGCCGAAGACCTGCTCACCTGGCTTGGAGCCCGTGACACCTCGGGCCGGATCACACCGCTCGGCCGGCAGATGCTCGAGTTGCCCGTTCATCCGAGGCTCGGTCGTCTTCTGATCGCCGCCGCCCACGACGGCTTCGTTCGTCAGGGCGCAGCCTTGGCGGCGTTGCTCTCTGAGAAGGATATTCTCTCGTTCCAGCCGGGAGGCACTGGCCCTCGGGTTTCCGGTCGAGGTTCGTCCGATCTCCTTGTCCGTCTCGACCTCCTGGCTCAGGCCGAGCATGCGCGGTTCTCGCCAGGACTCCGCGATCGCGGGGTGGATCCGGGCGGGGCAAGACGTGTCGTGCAAGTTCGCGACGACCTGATTCGGACCAGTCGGCGGCTCCCCGGCGCCCGTGAGTCCTGGAACGAAGAACCTGATGAGGATTTGATGCTTCGTTGGGTCGTCCTCGCCTATCCGGATCGGGTGGTTCGCCGGCGAGGGAGTGAGGTGACCGGTCTGATGGTCGGCGGCCGAGGGGTCAGGCTGGCGCCCGAGTCGGTTGTTCGGGACGCGGAATTTTTTGTCGCACTCGACCCGCGCGAGGACCGCCGGGGTGGGACGAGTGAGGCTCGAGTCCGGCTCGCAAGCGCGCTCTCCGTCGATTGGCTTGAAGAATTGTTCCCTGACGCCGTGCGCCGCGAGCGGCTCGTTCGCTTTGATGAGGAGCGACAGCGGCCGGTTGGGGTGAACACGTTCTCGTATCGCGGCCTTCCCTTGCGAGAAGATCGCAACGCCCCGGTCGATCCGGCGGAGGCGTCGCGCGCACTCGCTGAGTTCCTGCAACCGCGCGCAGCCGCCTTCTTCCAGGAAGATGAAGCGGCCGCCGCTTGGCTGGCCCGCCTCACGTTTCTCACCCAGGCGCTGCCCGACCTCGATGGCCCCGTCATCGACGACGCGGTTCTGGCCGAGATTCTTGCTGAAGCCTCTGCCGGCAAACGCTCGGTCGACGAGCTGAAACGGGGCCAACTCCTCCCTTTGCTCAAGGGACGGCTCACCTACGCCCAGAATCAGTGGCTTGACGAGCATGCTCCCGAAGCTCTGGTCGTCCCGAGCGGCAGCCGAATTCGCCTGACATACGAGCCGGGCCGTCCGCCGGTTTTGGCCGTGCGTCTCCAGGAACTCTTTGGCTGGACTGAAACACCCCGGGTCGCGCGGAAGCGGGTCGCCGTCCTCCTCCATTTGCTTGGGCCGAATTATCGCCCCGTTCAGGTGACCGAAGACCTCAGCAGCTTCTGGGCGACCACCTACTTTCAGGTCCGCAAAGACCTCCGGGCCCGCTACCCGAAGCATTCCTGGCCCGACGACCCACTGTCGGCGCGGGCCGAGGCGAAAGGGAGCCGGAGATCGTGAGCCTCAGAGGGGTGGTGCAGTCGCGTGGTGTCGGCCTGCATCAGGATAACGGTTGACCGGCCTTTATCGAATGATTCTTGCGATCGCCGTCGCTGAACCATTTCTGGCTTTGCCCAAAGGCCTGATCGAGACGAAAGGAGGAATGTGACCAGGAGGGGGACGAACGAGGAGGGAGTGATGATGCACACGTTAACATGGGCCTTGGGGATCGCTCTCTGTGCAATCTGGGTCACGGAGGCCCGATCCGACGCCGGCGTGGTCCGCTCGTCGAATGCAGAGAGAGTGCCCCCGAACGCGGCGAAGGTCAGCGACTTCTGCGCCCATGTCGATCGGAATATCGAAGGGTTCCTGACCCCACCGTACCGCGACACCAACTTGCTTTACGGATACTACGACCAGGCTCTCGGTCATGGTCCGGTTATTACACTCGGCTCGCGGACGCTCATGCCTGGGTTCCGTGGCTACGGCCTTCTCGGCAGCCCGGGGTATGGGATCGGGGTGCGGCCTACCTCGGCGATCGACCTGAAACATTTCAACGGGGGCCCTTGGTATCATAAGTTTGAGCGACAGTATCTCGCTCCACCGGGAGTGAACTTCGATCCTGGGACCCCTCGCCGACGCTTCTGACTACCCAGATTGTGGTGGCCTGTCTAGCCTTTGCAATCTGGCTTGATTGTGCACTCTGTGCCACTTCTCGATCTCCTGTCGTGTCACACCGAAGTCCTGCTCGATTCGGATTAATCCTCAAGGTTGGTCTCATTGTCACCGATGACCATGGAGACGAGACCCGGGAAAATAGGTTTGATCGAAAGCGAGAGGTTGCGCCACCGTCCGAGTCTGGATGTGAAGTGAGGTGGTGCCTATCCGGATGACGGGTAAGGTCCCGACTTCGCTTGACGAAACTCCGTGGACGTGGAGAATCCGACCGCGACGGCCAGCAGACTGCGGACCTGGATCCGCCTCGTATCCGAGGCTGGCAATCGGGTTTTCGGGACGGCCGGCGTCGGAACTGTGGATGGTGACTGTTCATGCGCCACGCGAAATGGAGGGTCCCGAGACAGGTCTGGTTCCTCTGCTTCGAGATCGCGCTGGTCACCGTGTTGGCATTTGCATTCATCCGGTCGACCTTCGTTCCCCGTGGCGTGGATGAGACCACGCGACCGGCCCAGCCTCGCGATCGCCTGGAGGCCGCGTCCAAACCACCCCTTCGACAAGGGGGAGAGACCGTTCAGATCGAATCGCCCACGAGCCGGCGGGCGGCCGACGACGCGCTGGTCCGGACGGGCTTGTCGACAGAATCGTCCCCGGTGCCTCTGTCCCCCGAGCCGCTCGTGGAGAGCGATTCCCCGAAGGGCCCCTCGGCCAAAATCTTCGGCGCGCGACCGCCCGATCCCGTGCCTCCCACCCCTACGCCTGCTCCTGTCCAGGTCCCTGCCATCGCGATTGAGTCCGGCCCGGAGAGGGAGCAAGCTCCTCCCGGGCTTGAGCCACTGAAACCGCCGAACCCGATGCCGGACCTGAGCCTTCCCGACGCGATCGAGCGAAAGCCTCGGGCTGACGATCGCCTCACGCTTCGCGCCGAAGACCAGGAAGTTCGCCAGGTGCTCGCCCTGCTCAGCCGGCAATCGGGTGTGAATATCCTTTTGTCTCCGGCCGTCCAGGGCCAGATCAGGATCGATCTCCAGGACGTCACGTTCAAGCAGGCCCTCGATGCGATCGTGCGGCTGGCGAATCTTGGCGTCAAGGAGGACCAAGGTCTGATCTATGTGTACTCCGCTCAGGAAATGAGTGAGATGAAGGCCAAGGAGCGGGAGCCGGTAGTGAGGGTTTATCACCTGAACTATATCCGTGCAAACGACCTCCGTACGATGATCCGGCCGTTCCTCAGTTCAGGGGCCTCGGTCACGACTACCCCGCCTGCCATGCAAGGCCTCAAAGGGGCGGGGGGCGGAAGCCGAGTCTCAGGGGGCGGCGGAGCTGCGGGAGGAGGGGCCGGAGCGGGAGTAGGGGCAGGAGGAGCGGGAGGCGGCGGGGGAGACAGCCCGAATACAGCGGGTGCCTCGTTAGGCATGGGGGGGAGCGGAGCATTGACGGCCGGTGGCGGTGTCGCCGGTACCTCCGACACCGGGGGCAACTCGCTCTCGTCTCACGACATCGTCATCGTCCGTGATTATCCCGAGAATCTCGCGACCATCGACGAGGTGGTGCGACGGGTCGATGTCCAGCCGCCCCAGGTGTTGATCGAAGCGGTGATTCTCAGCGTTCAACTCAACAACACCCAGTCGCTGGGCATCAATTTCTCGGTGGTGGACAACATCCAACACAAGGCTTTGGTTGGCGGCTCCGGAGCCCTGGTCAACGCGGCGGGCGGGTTTACCCCCGCTCGTGTTTTGGCGGCTGCCCCCTTACCCGCGCCGTTTACTCGCGTTCAGCCCGGAGAATTGATACCGGGCTACACCGGTTCGAATACCGGGTTGAAGTTCGGTTTCATCAGCAACAATGTGTCTGGCTTCATCGAGGCCATCGAGTCGTTGAACAAGACCAATATCCTGGCGAGTCCGCGCGTCCTTGTCCTGAACAAACAGCGGGCGGAGATCCAACTCGGTCAGCGCCTCGGATTCAAGAACACGGTGACGAACTTGACCAGCTCGTTGCAAACCGTGGAGTTCCTGAGTGTTGGCACCCTCCTGACGCTTCGACCGTTCGTTTCCAACGACGGGATGGTCCGTATGGAGGTCCATCCCGAAAAGAGCACTGGCACCCTCGACTCACAGGGCATTCCCCAGACGAACACCTCGGAGGTGACCACCAACATCATGGTGCCCGACGGGGCGACGATCGTCATCGGTGGTCTGATCGACGACCAGGACGAGATTGTCGAGGAGGGGATCCCTGGCTTGAATCGGATCCCAGTGCTAGGCGCCGCCTTCCGCACGCGCCGGACGAGGAGCGTGAAGAATGAGCTGATCGTGCTCTTGACGCCCCGGATCATTCGCCGTGGCGGCTTGCCCGATCCGGAGCTGGGCCTTCCCCCCCGAGGCGAAATGGGAATCCCCAACTCGGGCCCGATGCCTGGCCCCGCAGTCCAACCGGGTGAGGTACTTGTCCTCCCTCCAGGCTTCGAACCGGCCGGTTCGACCGCGGACACGTACCAGTTGCCGCCGTCTCCCGCGCCGGCTGCATCCCCCTTGGGAGGGGGGCCGCCGCCGATCAGATCATCACCGAACCTGACGCTGCCTGACACACCACCGCTCCCGCCCGTACCAATGCCGCCGTCGGAAGATGACGAGTCGCCACTGATGGAGGATGAGTCACTACAGGAGGGGACGTCGGGCTATAATGGCCCCTCACGATTTTTCGACTCCGCACCGACTCCGAGCGAGGCCATTCCCCGGCGCTTCTTCGACACGGCCTCGGCCGCGCGGACGACGACTCGGAGCCAGGCGACGAGTGATCCGGCCACCGTCACCACCTCAATGACCGCGCCTAATCCGGCGGTTCTGACGTCGGCCGTAACCCCGGCGACGGCGAGGGGCTTCCCTCATCGCGTTCGCCCTGGAGAGGACTTTGCCTCCATCTCCCAATACTACTACGGAACACCGAAACACGCCGCCGCGCTCTTGAACGCGAACCGCCAGCAGGTTGTGGACACGGGCGTTCTACGCCCCGGGACTGAGATCATTGTGCCGCCTGCCCAGTTGCTCTCGGCGGCGGAGAATCCGGTCCGGGACCAGGAGCCGTTATCCCCCGCCACGGCCAAGCCGACGATTGTTCCGGAGCGGGAGCGCAGTTTGCCCGGCCGGCGAAGCGGGGCGGAGTCACCGAAGCCGAGCGCCGTGGAGCCTCCGCCGGCCGTTTCGGATCCGGGCTCACGATCCCGGGCCGGCAGCCACTCCGCAGGCTTCCTGAGTCGTTTTCAGGTTCAGGAGTTGGCATCCTGGCCGGTCCCGCCCGGGGTGTCGCGGGAGGAGGCATTGAAGGGCCACAAGGGGGACACCCTTCGGGGAATGCTCCAACGGTCCGCCCCGAAGCGAGCGGATGCTCCCCCGACAGAAGCGGGCGGCCCTGGCACCACCTCACGGCCTCCTTCCACTCCCCCTGCTGTGACGGTTCGGCCTTCCCTCGGCCTTCGGTTGTTCGGGGCGGGCCGGAAGGCGTCGCAGGCGATGCCCGACGCGGGCGGGGCCAAGCCCTGACCGTTGCGCGCGTTCGTCGCGATGTCGACCTCTGCCGGTTCTCAAGCGATCTCGGCTCGCGTTGCATTGGCAACGATTTTCGGACGAGGGGACCACAGGTCAAGTGATCGGGGTGGCTGGATATGGCCGGGTCACGGATCTCAGAGCAAGATCACTGACTTCTTGAGTCATAGGGCACCGATTGCGCGATCGATCCGTGACCGTCGAACGGGACCAGGCATGATGGAACCGGGCGGCTGTTTCGTAATTTTCGTGCACCAAACGAACGTAAACTGCTCTAGGCATCATCACTCGAGTGCGAAACGCCACGTGATGTTGCCGAATTTCGCCATTCCTCCCGCCGCGGTTTGACAGCCCTGCGTCGACGACGTAGTCCTTTCCAGGAGTTCGGGGCTCGTCCGAGAGAGTGTTCCCGGATATCGCGACATCTGATCATGAGGTCTCTCATGGCATGTGCGAACTGGTGAGTCCCGCCACGGACCAAGGTCGGCGGTTGGTCGATCCGGCCGAGTTCGTGTTTCCCAGAGTCAACGTGGCCAACTGAAGACTTCTGAGGAGAGAAACTATGTTGGGTCGTAAGCGGAAAATTTCGCGCGGGTTCACGCTGGTTGAACTCGCCGTGGTTGTCGTAATCATCGGCGTGCTGGCGGCCTTCGGCGTGCCGCGATTCCTCCAGTCCGTGGAGCGGTCGAAAGGCTCTGAAGCGTTTGCCTACCTGTCGGCCGTCCGCACGGCTCAGGAGCGGTACCACGCCCGTGAGGGAACCTATGCAAATGCGATCACCGAGCTCGATATCCAGGTGCCGGTCCCGCGATACTTCACCGTAGGGACGATCGCAGCGGGCAGCACGGGCGAGCTCGACGACTCCTGGACGTTGACCTTGACCCGAGCCGGTGCGTCGGCAGGCTACGGTGCTTACACCGTGCTCTACAACGACCAGGGGTATGATCCGGAAAGCACGATTCCCGTCGCCATCAGTCCGTTCGCCCAACCGGTAACTCCGTAATAACGCACCCGCTGACAAGTGGGTCGGCAATGCGTTCCGCCCCCGCCTCGATCGGCGTCGATCAGGGCGGGGGCCGCTCGTTTCCGGGGACGACGGGGCGGTTCGTGGCGGGGAGCCGATGGGATGAAGAAGCTGCTGGGTAAACTGGCCACTGGCCGGGCCATCGGGCTCATGATCGGCCATCGTGATCTCGTCCTCAGCCAGGTCGCCTTTACGCCGCTCGGGCCGCTCGAGATGGGCCGCCGAACCGAGCCGATGCTGGGTGACTCGATCGACGTTGTGATTCCCCGCATCCTCGCCCCGGTGCTTGAGAGCGAACCCTGGAAGAACGCGCCGATCGCGATTGGCTTGCCGGTGCTCAGCGTCTTCTTTTCGACGCGACCGATCAAGTCGATGAACCTCGATGCCGCGCCCCAGATCTTGCTCCACGAGGTCCTCCGATCGTCGAACCTGGTTATCGACGATATGGACGTGGATATGATCAAGAGCCAGCCCGGCAAGGTGCCGGTCGCCAGTATCATCGCGACCCGCAGGAAATACCTGGCGCCGATCCTCCAAGGCTTGGAAAAATGCGGGGTGACGCCGTCGCAGGTCGAGCCCGCTCCTTTCGCGCTTCTGAGGGCCGCGATCCGCCGCCACCGAACGGATCGCGGCACCAAATCGTCGCTACGGATCTTTCTCGGGGCCGAGAGTGGGCTTGCCATGCTGACGGCCCAGGATCAACCCTTGGCTTGGCGCTACTTTGAGATGCCGGCGGGTGAGGAGGCCACGGCAGTCGTCTCGAGCATCCGATCACTTCGAGCGTTGAGCCGGTATTACGGGGTCGATACACCCCCCGACGTTGTCTGGGTGCATGGCCGTCCGGAATTGCTTCACCTCGATGATACCCCGCAGTGGCGCGAAACCCATCTCCGGATGCAGCGGTTCGATGGCCCCGGGTTCAATGCGGCTGACACCGCCTTTGGTCTGGCCATGGGTTGCCATGCCGAGGCCAAGGGACTCAACCTCGCCCGCTCGATGCGGCCCCGCGATTCCCTCCTCCGGCTGTTGCCCCTTGGGCAAATCGGCGTTCAGGTGGCCACCATGGCGATGGCCACGGTGTTTCTCCAGAGGGGTCAGAATGAACTCGAGCGAAATGTTCATGCGGTGAAAACGGCGCTGACTCATCATCAATGGATTAAGGGTCGATCAATCGCTGATCTTGAGAAAGAGAAAGCCAGTCAGACGGTCCGATCCAAGGCAATTCATCAATACCTGGGCACACGGATCTTCTGGACTGACTGCCTTCGCGAGGTCGCCACACCGTTGCCGTCCACGATGACGGTCAGCACGGTGAAAGGGCATTGCAAGCTTGGCGATGCAAAACATGACATGACCAGCGATCGCCTGCTTTCCTTGAGCATGCGTGCCCCTATTGCTGGTGACGGCGTTGTTCCCGCCGAGATTGATACCTATCTGGCTGCAATGCGTTCGAGCCAGTTGATTCGCAAGGGGCTTCCGCAGATCAAGCTCTCAGCGCTGCGATGGGGAACGGACACACGTACCTACCGCCCCTTCGTCGCCTTTACCGTTACCTGTCAGGCCGAGGCCAAGAAAAAACCGAAAGCCAAGGAAAGCAAGACCTAGAGTAACTTTGGTTTGGGTGGACCACTGGCCGAACACGATCCCGCCGCCCCGATGTGGGCGACACGAGGGGCAACCGCTCCAGACCGGTCTGCGTGCCGGTGGAAAGCGCCATGAGTCAAAGCACGACCCCGATCTCCCGTCTCAAGGTCTCGTTCGAGAATATCCTGCGGAGCCCGTTTCAACTCCGGGTCGTTGTCGGTGTGATCCTACTTGGAACCTGGTACTTTGGCCTCTACCAACCGATGGTCACGCAGACATTGACGATGACCCAGGAACTGGGGACTGAGCGGAAACGGCTTGAACTGGCCACGACGATTGAGGATCTCCGCCTCTTGACTCGTCGGTTTCAAGAGAAGGTGAACCAATCTTCGGATCAGAATGAGGTCGTCCAGTATCTCATGGGCGGCATTCGGCAACGCCCGATCAAGCTGGTTTCCCTCGTTCCTAAGTCCACGTCCGAACTGGGGGTCTACAAGCTCGTCCAGGTGGCCATCTCCGTCGAGGGGAGCTATACCAACATGGAAGCCCTGATGCGTTGGATCGAGGCCGACCCGCACCTGTTTCGGATCGAGCAGTTTGAGTTTGAACTGGCCCGGACTCAGTCTGTGTCCGACCAGCAGGACGAGGACGGTCTCTACAGCCTGAGCCTGATCGTAGTCGGCATCTTCGGGTGAACAGCCATGGCGTCGAATGCCCTTATCCTGAGGTTTGTCCCGTTGATCTCGGCCGTCGCGGTTGTCGGTTGGTGCGTGTGGCCTTACCTCGACTCGCCCACGATCCTCGAACCGGCGCAGTCCGAGGCGCCCGAATCCGAGTCTCGTCTGTTCAATCTCAGTCTTAAGCCGGCGTCCGATCGCAACCCCTTTGTGTCCCTGGACGGATCAGGAGCCGAACCGGTGGAGCGGCCTCAGAGTGGAGGTAAACCTCGTTCCGTGACAGTGCAGCAACCATCGAAAGGGGCCGCTCAGGGGGGCAATGCTTCCGCTGCGAACGATGCGAATACGGAGGAGTCGCAACACAAGTGGAACCTTGGCGCCACGCTGGTTCATGGCCGTCGTCGGGCGGCGGTGATCAACGGGCGGGTCTACCTCCTCGGCGAAATGGTGGCGGCGGCGTCACCCGAATCCCAACCCGCACGACTCAACCGGGTCGAACGCGACCTCGTCTACCTACAGATCAAGGACCGTCCCCGCCCGATCGTGCTGGCCTACGCCAACGTCGCATCGCCCCAAGTGCCATCGAGGCCTGCTCCCCAACCGGCAACGACCGATGCCGCCGCCGCCAACCTGGAGGCCGGCACGGATCTGAGCAGGCTCCTCTGGGGTGGAAAAGCTGCGTCGATTATTGATGTTATCAGGAAATTAGGTCTGGGAGGCCTCACTCAGTGAACTCCGCCGCCCCTGTTGCCGGCCACTCCTTGACCATCCAGTTGCTGCTGGACCGGGAGATTATCGACCAGAAGAAGCTCCGCGAGTTTCGCGCGCGGGTCGGTGAGCTGACGGTCCATGAACTCATCAAGTCGGGGCTGGCCACGGATCAGCAGATCGCCCAAACCTATTCTGAACACCTTGTGCTCCCGCTGGTGACTGAAGAGACCCAGGGGGGGGCTCCGTCGCCTGAGATGGCGAGGCTGCTTCCCGAGAAACTCTGCCGCGACCAGTTGGTTGTCCCGCTCTCCGTGCGAGGTGAACAACTCGACCTGGCGATCGTGACTCCCGACGCCATGCTCGTCATCGACGAGATCCAACTGTTGACCGGCCTGCGGGTCAGGCCCCGAATCGCGGCGTTGTCGATTGCCGAAGTCTGGCTCGACAGGCTCTTCAACGAGACGCACGCAACCGAGGGGTTTATTCCCGGCACCGAGGAATTCGAGCAGATTGATTCGGATCAGAGCGAGGAGGAGGACGACGACGATACGATCCTCCACCTGGACCAGCCTCCTCCGCCGGGCCGCAACGGCCGGGTCATCCGGATGGTCAATCAGATCCTCGACCAGGCGATCCGCTCGGGGGCCAGCGACATCCATCTCGAGCCGTTTGAGGACACCTGTCGCATTCGGCTCCGGATTGACGGCCGCCTCCAGGAGATGCCGCCGATGCCGCGGTCGACGTTCACGATGGTGCTGTCGCGGTTCAAGATCCTGGCCAAGATGGACATCGCCGAGAAGCGGATCCCCCAGGACGGCGCGATCGGCTTGAAGAGCGGCGAACGCCGGATCGACCTTCGTGTCAGCACGGTGCCGGCGATCGTCGGCGAGAAGATGGTCATGCGGCTTCTGGACAAAGGGAACATCCCGCTCGACCTGACCACGCTCGGGCTCGACGTGCGTCAGGCCAGCGACCTGATTGAGTCGATCCATCTGCCCCACGGCCTGATGCTTGTCACGGGCCCAACCGGCAGTGGTAAGAGCACAACACTCTATGCTTGCCTGAACCTACTCAATGAGAGCCATACCAACATCTGTACTGTCGAGGACCCGGTCGAATACAAGTTCCGGGGGATGAACCAGATCCAGGTTAAGAGCCAGATCGGTTTGAGCTTCGCCACGGCGCTACGGTCCTTCTTGCGGCAGGACCCTGACATCATCATGGTTGGCGAGGTTCGGGACCAGGAGACGGCCGAGATCTGTCTCCGGGCCGCCTTGACCGGCCACTTTGTCCTCTCGACGCTGCATACCAATGACGCTCTGGCCGCCGTCAATCGCCTTCAGGACATGGGGATCGAGCCGTTCCTCCTGGCCTCCACGCTTCGCGTGCTCGAGGCCCAGCGGCTGGTGCGCCGGCTCTGTCCCGAGTGCAAGGAACCGTACGCCTGTGAGAAGGAACTGGCGTTACGTCATGGCCTGGAGCCGGGCGAGACGCTCTATCGGCCCAGAGGATGCTCGAAGTGCCGGGAGTCGGGATACAAAGGTCGGGTCGGCGTCTTCGAGGTGATCCGGATCACTCCGGAAATGGCTCGATTGATCCAGAGGCGGACACCTTTGCCTGAGCTTCGCGCCGCGGCTCGTGACCAAGGCATGAAGCTGCTGATCGACAGCGCCGTGGACAAAGCACGCCAGGGCGTGACCAGCCTTGAAAACGCCTTGAGTGTCGCGATTGGCGACCAGGACTGACCCCCGGGGAACGGACGCAAAATGAGCTACGACTCCTGGATTATCGCCCATGCGCGGGTCTCATCCAAGAAGCATAAGCGGCTGAAGCTCGACGACATCATGAGCTTTTTCCAGCAACTGGCGACCCTGGTGGCGGCCGGTGTGCCGCTCTTGCAAGCGATCGAACTCACGGCCCAGCAGTCCGAGAGCTTGAAGCTCCAACGGGTCCTCGAGGAGATCGGCGCGAGTATCGAAGCCGGGAATTCGTTCTTCGCGGCCGCAGCGAATTATCCCGAAGTTTTCGAGCACGCCTGGATCGAGATGATCCGCACCGGCGAGGTCACCGGCAAGATGAGCTACGTGCTGGTGGAATTGAACAAGCAGGTTCGCGACTCCCGCGATACGCGCCGCAAGGTCAGCGGGGCCTTGATGTATCCGATGGTCCTCCTGTGCGTAGCCAGCCTGGCGATCACGGCCATGCTCTGGTTCGTCGTGCCGACCTTCACGAAGATGTTCGACGAGATGGGGGCCGAGCTTCCTCAGATCACGCAGATGGTTGTGAATCTCTCGGATTTCGTGGTCAGTTACGGGCACTTCATGGTGGCCGGGGTGATCCTCATCGCGTTCGCGTTTCGAAGGTACATGGCCACCGAGAAAGGTCGACGGACGGTCGGCGGACTCATGCTCGTCGCGCCGATGCTCGGCGAAATGTCGGTTCAGATGATGATGTACCGCTTCGCGTCGAGCCTGGCCCTCCTGCTCAAGAGCGGGGTGCCCATGCTCGAGACGATGGAGACCCTGCGCGGCATCTTTGGGCATACCCCGATCTACCGCGACGCGCTGGCTCATGTCCAGTTCCGCATCGCGTCGGGACATCCCCTGGCCGCCTCGCTCGAGGAGACGGGATTGTTCACGAATATGATCATTGGTACCGTGCGCACCGGAGAAGAAACGGGCCAGCTCGCGACCGTCATGGAGCAGATTGCGCCCTATTATAAGGAAAAGATGGAGGCGATGATCACGCGGCTTTCGAAGATGCTCGAACCGATCATCATCGTCGGCATGGGCACGGGTGTCGCGTTCATGATGTTGTCGATCTATATGCCGATGTTCGAAATGTCGGGGAAGGTCAAATGACCAGGCCGGGACCTCGAAGACCAGGACGGAGTGTTGGACGCGTTGCTGGTGGGAAGGCGGGGCGCCACGGCTTCAGCCTACTCGAGGTCATGGTGGTCGTCACGATCATGGGCGTGTTCGCGGCCATCTCCGTCCCCTCGTTCCGCCGCGCGGTGGAACGTTCGCACGCGGATCTGGCCGCGGCCCACCTCCAGACGGTCTGGGTCGCCCAGCGTTTTTATCGGCTCGACCATGGCCACTACGCCCCGGACCTGGCGACACTCGAAGCCGCCCAACTCGTCGAACCGACGGTTCGCATGGCGTCGACGCCCTATACCTACGCGATCCTCTCGGCCGAGGCTTCGACCTTCACGACCTCCGCCACACGCGCGGGCAGCAACGTCTGGTCCGGCACACTGACTATTGACCAGGATGGCCAGATCGTGGGCGTCATCAGTCACTACGGCGTTCCAACCATCACCCCGGGATACCTTTTTACCAAGGGATGAACATGAGGCCCGCTGGAAAAAAGACCGTGGGTTCGCGATTCATCGGGACACTGCGGGCTGGGATGTCTTATGTCGAGATCATCGTGTCCATGGCGGTACTTGGGGTGACCTTGTCCGGGCTGTCGGCGACGGTCGCCACGCGACTGCGCCTGGTCGAGGCGCTGGAGCAGCGTGCCTACTTGCTCGTGCCCCAATCGGCGACCCTTCGGCTCGATACATTCAACGCGCGGACGGGGGATTTCTCGGCAGCATGTCGCCTTGATGATTCCAGGTTCGACGTTACCGGACCCGCTCGGCGCTGGGCGACGCGACTCGGGGTTGCCGTGCTGGCGCTGCCCGATGCGCGGCCCGATCGGCGCGGGACGAGCCGGTTCCCGATCGAGATCGGACCCCGCTTTACACTCCAGTTCAATGCCCCGCTCGAACCCTACGAGCACGTCCACGATGTCAAGCTCGACGGTCTGATCGACGACGGCCTTGAGATCAGTACGACGGCGGTGCTTTCGGCTGCTGAGGGACCATGAGGAACAGGAACGCAACGCTTCGGCCCCTACCCCTGGTGCGACGAAAGGGTTTCACGCTCGTCGAGTTGATGGTCGCCTGCGTGATGTCCGTGGGCCTGATGGCCATCATGGTCTCGATGACCGCGACCTTCGAACGCAGTGCCGCCGAGGTCATCGCACGCTGTAAGCTGGCCCAAGAAGCGGATCTCGCCATGGCCCGACTTGCCGATGACCTTCGCGGTTTCAACTCGACTCGGCCGGAGACACGCACCCTGTTCATCGCCCCCGAGGAACTTCAGATCATCTTCAGCGACCGGACGATCACCTACTCGGTTCAGAACGAAACGCTTGTGCGCTCGGTCGAACCCGGGCCGGAGCCCGATCTGATCGTGGCCCACTACCTCCAGCATCTTCAGGTTCAGCGCATCGATCCTCAGGGACCGATGTTCAAGTTCTCCCTCTCCTTCGCGCTCCCGTTCCGCGAGCACCGGGCCAACCCACGCGCTCTCGAACGCGCTTACCACCTGATTGCGGTGCTCCCATGAAACGCGTCGAACGGCGACGAGGCGCGGTCCTGGCGATCGTTATAATCTTCAGTACGATGGTTCTTGCGACCTGGGCCCTGGCGAGCCGTCGGACGCTTGCCCAGGTCCGTCTCAAGGAGCAACTGGTCCAGCGCGAGGCGCGGGCGGAAGAAAGTGGACGTCGACGCTTCGCTCTGGCTTTCGGTCTCGCCCTGCTGGAGACCGGGCTCCCCCCCGTACCGCCGGGCGAAACGACTTACCTCTGCGAGACGGCGATCCTCAGTGGCGACGGCATCGAGCGGACCTACCTCCTCCGGTTCGAAAAGATCGAGAAAACCCGATGGACCGTTCGCGCCCGCCTCGCAGTTGCCGGAGATCCTGTTACTCTACCGAGACCGACGCGGTTCCCGGCTCCTGAGCCAGACCCTCCTCCCAATCCGTAAGCGAGACAACATCAACCGCCGACATACTCGATGGCGGCAACCTGACGAAATGTTTGATGAACGCTCCGCGGCACCACGGATGTTATCATGTCAAGACGTATCGCGGCTCGGCGGCAACGGCCAACCCGATGGTGGGATATCTTCAACAGGGCCGGACGCCGGTCCCACCTTCGCCGGTCCAGCGATCTGGAGGCTGAGCGGTGTCCGATCGTGGATCGACATGATGCCACGACCGGGGTTCTGGTCGTTCTCGTGCTGCTCTTCACGCTTGCCGATGGCGTCCTGACTCTGCTGCTGCTCGATCACTCGTGCGAAGAGGCCAATCCGTTCATGGCCTATCTGGTCGAGCGCGGACCGCTCTGGTTTCTTGGCGGAAAGTACCTTCTGACCGCGATTGGTCTGGCCACGTTCATGGTCCTGAAGTACTACCGTCTGTTCGGGACCCGGCTTCGCCTGGGGCACTGCATCCCGATCCTCGCCGTCATGTACGTGGTGCTGCTGGTCTATCAACTGTCAATCTTCAGGATGGTGGCACTTTCTCACCCACTCACGGTTCCCGGCGCGGGTCGAGTCGAGCCGCATCCGGATGGTCGTGCTCTCCTCACAAATCCCCATCGGATGAGCGAAGAAGTCATCGAATGAACTGGAATCAACATGCTCTCGTCTGCCTGTTCTTGGCCATCTTCGGGGCGGCCGTCGGCAGCTTCGTAAACGTCTGCGTTTACCGGATCCCCAAGGGGCTGAGCCTTTTCCGGCCACGGTCGCGCTGTCCGCTCTGTCGCCAGCCGGTCGCCTTGCGTGATAATGTTCCCATTCTTGGTTGGCTCCTCCTGCGCGGTCGCTGTCGCTCCTGCCGGATGCCGATCTCGGTTCGTTATCCTTTGGTCGAAGCCCTGGTCGCGATGATCCTTCCCGTGCTCTATCTGCTCGAATCCTCCTGCTCGGTGACCGATCCTCTCGAGGGGGGCCTGGCCGCATTCGTCGTCCGACTCTTCGGCCGATTCCTCCTCGCGACATCGTTCTTCACCGCCGTGCTGATCGGACTCGACCGTCGCGCTCGTGTCTGTCAGCCGCAGGCTGAGGTGACCGGCCACGGCGATGTGTGAATGTGATCAGATCTTGAAGAGCGAATGTAGCGGCTGGCCTTCCGCAAGCGGATAGGGCCGTCCGGCCAGGTCGCGGACCTCGGTCTTGGGCTCGAGGCCGAATCGCCAGAAAAGGGTGGCGGCCAGGTCGCCCGGCGAGACGCCGTCCAGGTCGGGATAGGCCCCGAGCTTGTCGCTGGCCCCGTAGACGGTGCCGCCACGGACCCCGCCGCCCGCCAGCACCGCGCTATAGCAGTGAGGCCAGTGGTCGCGCCCCCCTTGAACGTTGATTTTCGGGGTCCGGCCGAACTCGCCCAATGCGATCACCAGGGTCGACTCGAGCAGGCCACGGCTGGTCAGGTCGTCGATCAAGGCGGCGAATGCCCGATCGGTCGGCGGGAGCAGGTCGTTCCTGAGGCGCGGGAAGACGTCCTGGTGGGCGTCCCAGTTGGTGACCTGGCCGTTGGTCTCGTGGTCATTCACGGTGATGAAGCGGACACCCGATTCGACCAGCCTTCGCGCCAGCAGAAGACTCTGGCCGTGCTTGGTGCGGCCATAGTGGTCACGGAGCTTGGGGTCTTCCTGAGTTAGCCGGAATGCGCCTCGGACGGCATCGGAGTGGAGCAGGCGGACCGCTTTCTCGCGATAGGCGTCGAGGTCGTGGCTGCGGGCTGTCGTTTCGACCTGGCGGAGCATCGACTCGCGGTGGCCGAGGCGGTCGAGCGAGACGTTGCCGGGGAGTTCGAGTTCGTCGAGGCGGAAGTCGGGCGCGTTCGGGTCGGACGCGACCTGGAACGGGTCATGCGCTGAGCCGAGAAAGCCGGCGACCTGGCCCGGTAGTTTGACCACGTTGTGCATCACGTGCGGCAAGGCCACGAACGTCGGTAGGCCGCGGCGCTCGGGGAGCTCGTGACTCAAGACCGACCCGAGGCAGGGAGGGTCGTTGCGATCGTTCGCCAGGAGTTCGAGGTCCCCCTTTGCGGGTGACCGGCCGCTCAGCGCGGCGAAGGCGGCCGCGTTGTGGTTCGTCATCGGATGGTGCAGGCTGCGGACGATCGCCAGCCGGTCGACGACCCTCGCCGAATGAGGCAAATGCTCGCTGATCCGGATCCCGGGCATACGGGTTGCGATGGACCGAAACTCGCCGCGAACCTCCTTTGGGGCATTCGGCTTCATGTCCCAGGTATCAAGGTGGCTTGGGCCGCCGTAGTAAAAGATCAGGATGCACGATCGAATGGGGGTAGACGGGCGATGGTCCGGCGCTGGCGCAGCGGCACGGAGCCGACTCGCGAGGTTCAGCCCAAGCATGCCAAGGCCGCCGCTGAGGAGCAGGCGGCGACGCTCGAGGGAAAGGCTGGGGGGAGATCCCAGTTCATGTTCCTCGCTCATGGGAGCTGCCTCTATCGCGGGGTTTGCCGCGCCGACGATGGGGTGGGCACCACGCTTCCCCCAAACGGTCGGCGGGAATGTCTAACCAAGGTTTAGCAGGATCGTTTGGCGAAATCTAGCGGGTGAGGCTGCTCGGCGGTCACGAATTCCATTCGTGTCGGCATGCATTGCCGGCTGGCTCATGAATAGGATGATTCCAGGTTGTGCCTAATTCGATGCCGGGATCGAGGTGGCTCGCGATGGCCCCTCGCGATTCGGATCGGGCGAACTTGGGGGGAGCAAGGGGGGCATGGGGCAGTCGAGTGAGTCGGCGATGGCGCGGAGCAATTCGGCCTCGGCGATCGTCACGAGGCCGTCGGCGGCGATGCAGGTCGCGCAAGCGTCGAGCACGCGTTTCTTGATCGGAGAAGAGGCCATCGCCAGGCGGTCGAGTGTTCGGTCGAGCGCCACCATCGAACATTCCTCAGCCGGTGCCAGACGCACTCCCTCAGGCGGAAGCCCAAGGGCTTGAACTCCCTGGGCGAAGTCTGCCATGGCTTCCGCTTCGTTTCGGCCGCCGAGTCGGGACAAAGTTGAGAGCACCCGAATACAGTCGTTGACCAGGGGGCGGAGTGTTGGGAACCGGACCGGGTTGGGGGGCGGCTGGTCGAAGTGACGGTCGAGGTGACGCAAGAGCATGCGTTGAAGGGTAAACTCGAAGAGGCTGCGTTTCTGGTCGGCCCGGATCAAGGGGTCGATCCGATCGCGGAACGACTGGTACTGACGGAGCGAGAGTTGCCGAAGGGCCGGAATCGCCAGGTCAGCCAGTGGTAATCGAGCGCGGTCATCCAGCGCATCGACCAAGGGGGCGACCCGTAAGACCTCCTGGACGGTCCCAGGCTCGGCCCGGTCTTCGACGATCCCGAGCTGACGCTCGCGGATGGCGGGATCATGGTCGAGCAGGAGGGCGTAGACCACGGCGCGCGCTCCGAACGGCTCGCGAGCCGTGGCGGCCAGGTCTTCCGGGAGCGATTGGAGCAGGGCAGACGCGAAGGCAATGTGTTCACCGCTTGTGGTGCCCACCGAAGCCACCGCCTGCTTGGGATTGAACGGAACTTCCTCCGACGCTCGGCCGACGCTGGCTGCGAGCGAACTTCGTGGGGCCGGCTCCGGCGCGAACCTTTGGAGGGGGGGGCCGCGCCGGTCGTCCTGGGCGACCCTCACAACTTCATCGGCGTCGATCGTGGGGAAGACTCCGTCGAAGTTGGGATCGATTCGCCTGATGCGTTCGACCAGGGGAGGATGCGTTGCCATCGCCTCGGTCCAGAACGACACACCCGGACCGAAGAACATGTGACAGGCTTGCTCCGCGTTCTGGTTCTGGATCTGGGAACCCGAGGCGAGTCCCCCGATTTTCTTGAGTGCCCCCGCGATTCCGTCTGGATTCCGTGTGAACTGCACTGCCGAGGCGTCGGCCAGGAACTCGCGCTGACGGGAAATGGCGCTCTTGATCAGCCGGCCGAAGAAGACACCGACGTAGCCGACGGCCATCAATCCCACGCCCATCAAAAAGATCGCCATCGCGCTGCCGTTGCCTTTTTCGTCGTCTTTACTCCGCGATCGGCTCGAGGACGAGCTATTGCCCATGACCCGCATGATCGTGTAGCCGATCAGGGCGATGAGCAGGATGCCGTGAAGCAGGCCGATCAGACGGAGGTTGAGCCGCATGTCTCCATTGAGGATATGACTGAATTCGTGGGCGATAACCCCTTGCAGCTCGTCGCGATTCAGATGGTCGAGGCTTCCCTGGCTGACGGCGATCACGGCGTCGCCGGGCTCGTGGCCTGCGGCGAAGGCGTTGATGGACGTCTCATCCTTGAGCACGTAGACGCTGGGTACGGGAGTACCCGAGGCGATTGCCATCTCTTCGACGATGTTCAGGAGTCGCCGCTGTGCCGGGGTCGCGGCCCCCGGGTTGACGAGTTCGCCGCCGAGAAGCCGGGCGATGGCGGATCCTCCTTCCCTGAGTGTCGCCGTCTTGTAGAGGCTGCCTGCGAGGATCACGATGCTCACGCCCGTGGCGACGAGCGCCAACCGCTCCCAATCCCAGAGCTCGCTGATACCGGCTTGCCCCTGCGTCGTGGCGATCAGGCAGGCGGTCGCCACGCCGTAGACGGCCAGGATGATGAGGACCACCGCAAGGATGAAGTAGCCGATCAAGAGGCTGGTTCGCTTCCGCGCGACGAGCTGATGATCGAAGAAATCGGTGGCCATCGGTTCGCGATTCTCTGGGGATAGAGACGAAAAAAGGAGGGAGCCACTCGGGGGCGTGACCATCGGTCAACACCCCGGCGGTCAGAACCCGACAATCCCGGCTCAGGCGAACGAGACGCGAGGCGCTTGTCGTTCCGTCTCGGATTCCACCTGGAAGAGGTGGGCTTCCGTGAAGTTGAGGAAGTTGGCTACGACGATGGTCGGGAACGTTTCGCGCTGGGTGTTGTACTGCATGACGGCGTCGTTGTAAGCCTGGCGCGCGAACGCCACCTTGTTCTCGGTCGAGCTGAGTTCTTCCTGGAGCGAGAGCATGTTCTGGTTGGCCTTGAGGTCGGGGTAGGCCTCGGACAGAGCGAAGAGCCGTCCGAGCGCTCCATTGAGCTGCGACTCGGCGGCCGAGAGGCTTGTCATGGCGGTGGCATCGCCCGGGTTCGCGGCGGCATTCCGGCCTGCGGTCGCGGCCGAGTTCCTGGCCTGGATGACCGCCTCGAGCGTCCCCGACTCGTGCTTCATGTACCCTTTGACCGCTTCGACGAGGTTGGGAATCAGGTCGTACCGGCGTTTCAGCTGGACGTCGATCTGGCTGAACGCATTCTTGAACCGGTTCCGGTACATTACCAGGCGGTTGTAGGTTGCGATTACGAAGAGCGCCAGCAGGAAGAGCAAGACGCCCCCGACGCCCAGAGCACCGAGCAGGATTGTTGCCGTGGAGGACAAAGCCCAGATTACGTTCATCGTCACGCCCCTCTATTCCCGCTGCGAGATCGCGTAGTCATGACAGCCGCCTGCCCGCACACTTCAATCGTAGGCTACGGACGAACCGCATCCGAGTTGGAATGCGATTTGTCCTACGATGCCCAGGCTACCCCGCTTGTGACAGGCTCGCAATGAGTTGTTAGTCGTTTCGTATCCCAGCGTCGAATATTGAGTTGAGGGCGTCTGGATCATGCGGTGGAGGTCCGATGGGGCGGCGTCGCTCGTTGCGTACGTCGCCCCAAGGGGATCCGCCGGTTTGTTGCATCGCAATGGGGAGGTACGTGTGAGGCCTCCCTCACTTCGATGCGCGAGTATCCGGACCGATGTCTCCTAGGTCGCGGGCCTCACCGGGGCGGACAATCAAGCCGTTGATCTCTTGGGCCGCAGGGGCATAAAGAGTGTAACTCAGGCCGGTCAGCAGGCCGGTGATGCGAAATCGTCCGTCGCTGTCGGTTTTGGTGTCAGCATGGTGCCAGTTGACCGGCTTCTGTTCCACACTGGCGGAGACCTTGACATTCGGCCGGGGGATGCCGCTGGCGTCGACGATGCGGCCGTTGAAGGCTCCACAGGGCTCGAGTGTCACGGTCAGGGGCCCCAAGTCGGTTCCGGGCAGTGTGACCATCCGCCCGAGGTTGCGCTGGGGATGGAAGAACCAGACGGGGCGGGGCAGACTCCGCTCCAGGCCTGTGGCTGTGAAGGTGGCGTCCTTCAGAACCTCGGAGAATTCCAAAGCCGTCAGCCTGTAGGCCGTGGCGGCCTCGACCGGTTTGCCCGCCTGGTCGACCAGTGAACCTCGGACCACGATGCCCGGGTCGAGTGCGATGTTCACGGTCATTGAGGCTGCGTCCTTCACCGGATCGACGGGGACCACGTGATGGAAGAAGTCGCACGAGACGAGGCCCATCTGGGCGGTGTCGAAGCACCCCTCTGAGTCGGCTGGGCGTCCGAACTGCTCGGGCCTGACTGCGCAAAAGCGATCTGTGTCGGCACGGCCGGCGAGGACCCCAGGACCGGGGATGGCGACGAGTGTGTACGAGCCGTCGGCATTGGTGTCAACGCCTGGGCCATCTCCGCCGATTTCGGGCACGTCCTTGAGGAACGGATTATCGGCGAAGGCCAAGTAGGTGACGGTCCCGCGAACCGGCTTGCCGGTCGCGGCGTCAGTCAGTCGGCCCTGAATCAGGATCCCCTTGGCCAGGTCGAAGTCGATCGTGACCGGCTCTGGGGCGGTGGCGTCCAAGGTCAGCTCACGGGTGGCCTTGAGGTACGGTGGGGAGTCGGGTTCCTTCTCGAGCGGGAACGCCAAAGCCCGGAGTCGACCGGCCGTGGGCAGGCCATCGACCTGGTAACGCCCCTTTTGATCGGTTTTTACGTGAGCCCACGACTCGCGGTCCTTGGAATAGATGGTAACCCCCATGCCGGGGATTGGTGCCTTGGTCGCCTTGTCGCGAACTGTTCCCACGATCGGCCGTGAGGGCGCGGCCAGGTGGTGGAAGCGACTCGGGTAGATCACCGGCAACTTCGAGCCGGACTCCATCATCTCCCGATTCTCGGCCGAGATGTGCTTCAAGGCTTTGAGGTTGGCGTCTCGGCGGGTCAGGGCATAGATTGTCAACGTTTCGAGCTTTGGACCTTTGACTTTGAGCATGGCGAGCCGCTCCCGGCCAATCCCCGTGAAGCGAAACCGGCCCTGAGCATCGGTCTTCGTCTCGGGGGTGACTCCAGGCGGCGTTCCCCAGAACGACCGGGGTAGTAGCTTGCGCTCTCGAAAGTGAAACGGGTTGTCTTTCAGGTCTGCGAGAAATCGGTCGAGCGACCCGTCATTGGTTGCATAGAGCGATTGAAACGTGACCGTCACGCCGGCCAGCGGCTGACCGCCCAAGTCGGCGATGGCCCCTTCGATTGGCACATCGTCCTTGACGAGTTGAGGAGTCCATTCACCGTTCTCGGGCACCTTGCCTATATCAATCCAGTCCGGCCCGAGTCCCTCGACCGACGCGACGAGCTTCGCTTGCTTCCATGACTCGTCGAGCCCGTCCGGTCCTCCCATCGACGGCTTGACGACGGCAAGCCGGTATCGTCCCTCGGTATCGGAAGTGGCCAGGATCTCAGGTTTCGCGACTTCCTTCAGTGGTATCAGGCTGATCGTTACGCCGGCTGCGGGACGACCGTCGGGTCCGAGCACGCGGCCATGGATCTCGAGCATGTCGGTTTTCGCCGATTCAGCCATGACGATCGTCGTGCTCACGACCGCAATGAGTAGGGTTGGGAAGAATCGTCGCATGCGAAGGGACTCCCAGGGATTCATGGTCTCGGGCATCGGAATCGAGTGCCTCACAAAAAGGAGGTCGCGATGCCGGGTGGCTCGAGGCGCGGAAACCTTTTTGAAATCTCGGTTGCTCCAACCGCGCGCCCGATCCTCCCCGGTTTCGCGACTCTGTTTCTAAGGGGGGAGAATGACCCGGCAGCGTTGGCATGGCCGTGGTTACCCATGAGAAAAGCCAGGAAAACTTGCCAACGGCATGGAACGACGTGGGAGAACTGACGGTGTGCACGGCACCCTTGATTCCGGTTGACCCCGATTCGGCGATGGGCGGTGAGGGGTATCATGGGTTACGACGACGGTTCTCTTCACGCCCCTCTGGAACCGGGCCCTCATGAGCACAGATCAGCCTCGGATCGAGGACGAGATCGACCGCGCCCGGTCTGGGGATGGCCGCGCGCTGGGGGACCTACTGGAGCGGTTCCGCGAGACACTCCGCCAGTCGTCGCGCCGTCAACTTGGCTCCGCTCTCGGGCGAAGGGTTGATGCCTCCGACGTGATCCAGCAGACCTGCTTGGAAGCGCATCGCAGCATTGGCCGATTCCGAGGGACGAGCGAGGTGGAGTTCCTCGCCTGGCTCCGCCGCATCCACGAGTTTAACCTGGCCCAGGCAGCTCGCGACCACCTCATGACTGCCAAGCGGGCCGCCGGACGCGAGACCTCGTTGGACGACACACGCCACGGAGCGTTGCTTCGTGGCCGGATCGCATCGTCTCACACCTCGCCCAGTCTGAGGGCGATCCGGCTGGAACAGGCCGCCCGTTTACTCGAGGCGCTCAAGCTCTTACCGGCCGACCAGCGTGAGGCGGTGCGGATGCGCCATGTCGAAGGGCTGCCGATCGACCAGATCGCGGCGAGGCTGAAACGCTCGCCCGAGGCATCGGCCGGGCTCTTGAAGCGAGGGATCCAGGCCCTTCGTGACCGCCTTGGCTCTCAAGGGGAGGAGGATCGATGAGCGACTTTGCTGTGGCTGTTCCTCCACCAGAGCAGCCGACGCTGGAGTTCGTGCTGGCCGAGTACCTCCGGCGGATCGATCGCGGCGAGGCTGTCGATCGCGTCCTCCTGGCTGCCGAGCATCCCGAGATCGCCGAGGAACTGAAGGCGTTTTTCGACGCCTCCGACGAGGTCGAACGCTTCGCCGACGTGGCATTGGGTCGACTTCCTGACGACCAAGAAGCGAACGCCTGGCTTTCTACCGCCGAAGGGACGTGGTTCGGCGACTATGAGCTGCTCCGCGAGATCGGTCGGGGCGGCATGGGCGTGATTTACCTGGCGAGGCAAGCGGGGCTCAACCGGCTTGTGGGCGTGAAGCTGCTTCGGGAGGGACGGATGGCCGGCGCGATTGACGTCAGCCGCTTCCGTGCCGAGGCCGAGGCCGCCGCCCGGCTGAAGCATCCCAACATCGTCGCAATTCACGAGGTGGGATGCCACAACGGTCAGCATTTCTTCTCGATGGAATATGTCGAAGGCCTTACCCTTGCCGAAGTCGTTCGCGAAGGCCCGCTTTCCGCCGACCGGGCTGCGGGCTATCTGCGCACCGTGGCCGAGGCGATCGAGCACGCCCATCGCGAGGGCATCCTGCATCGCGACCTGAAGCCGTCGAATGTGCTCGTCGACGCCGAGGATCGCCCTCGGATTACCGATTTCGGCCTGGCCCGGCGAACCGATGGCTTCGGAGGATTGACACTGTCCGGAGCCATCGTCGGCACACCGAGCTACATGTCGCCCGAGCAGGCCGAGGGAGACCGCACCGCCGTTGGCCCGGCCAGCGACGTCTACTCCCTGGGCGCCATGCTCTACGAACTCATCACCGGCCGGCCTCCGCTCCAGGCCGAATCGCCCCTCGAAACGCTCTTGCTCGTCCGCCGTGCCGAGCCGGTCCGGCCTCGGCTGCTCAATCCGAAGATCCCTGCCGATCTTGAGACGATCGCGCTGACCTGCCTGGAGAAGAACCCGTCGCAACGCTACGCCTCGGCCCGCGCGTTGGCCGACGAGTTGGGGCGGTTTCTCAGACGGGAGCCGATCCATGCTCGGCCCATCGGCCGAGCCCGACGAGGTGTGCGGTGGTGCCGGCGGAATCCAGTTTTGGCAGGGCTGATTGCGGCTTCGATCACTTTGGCGGCGCTGGCCTCGTCCTTCGCGTTCCAGACGTACCGGGCGCTGGGGCGTACAACAATCGCCGTGGCCGACTTGCGGGAGGCCAACCGCCAGGAGAATGACCAGCGTCGACTCGTCCTCCGCGAGCGTGACGCTGCGCAGGGACATCTCTATATCGCTCGGATTCAGATGGCCCGGCAGGCGTACCAGTCGGCGGATATCCCAGGCATGGAGGGCTACCTGACGGCCGCGAAGCCCGCTCGGGGCGAGTCCGATCGTCGTGGGTGGGAGTGGTACTTCCTTCGCGGTCTCGCCCGACAGGAGCGCATCACGCTGACGGGTCAGGCCGGCCTGGTTCGCGCGCTGGCCTGGAGTGGAGACGGAGGCAAGCTCGCCACGGGGGGTGAGGACCGGGTTCTCCGCCTCTGGGACGCCGCGACCGGCCGGCTCGTGCAGCGTTTGGAGGGCCATGCCGAGGCGATCCTGGCTCTCTCCTGGTCACGCGATGGGGCTCGGATTGCCTCGGCCGGTCGGGACGACACGGTTCGGGTCTGGGACGCTGCGACTGGCCGTCTCCTTCGCCGCTTGCCCGTGCCTACGGGTGGGGTCCGGGCGCTCGCCTGGGACCGCGACGGCCGGCGTTTGGGGGCGGCAGCCGGTACGGAGATCCTCATCTTCGATCCCCTTGCGGCGCGGGTGCTTGCCACCTTGCGCGGCCATACCGAATTCGTCTCGTCCTTGGCCTGGAGTCCGGACGAGTCGCGGATTGTCTCAGGAGGGGACGACCGATCGGTCCGGGTCTGGGATGCCGTGACGGCGAAGCCCATCCATCGTTTCAACGGCCACACAGGTTGGGTGAACGCGGTGGCGTGGGCTCCCGAAGGGGACCAGATCGCCTCGGTGGGCCAAGACGGGACGCTGAGACTCTGGGATGCCGCAATCGGGTCGCCACTCGCCACTCGCACCGGGGCCGATGGAGGGGCCGCCCTCGCCCTCTCCTGGAGCCCTGACGGCAGATCTTTCCTCACCGCCGGGGAGGATCGGGACCTGACTGTCTGGAATGCTTCCGACGTCCACCGGATTCGCACCCTTCGCGGCCATCGCGCGACGGTCAGGTCGGCGGCCTGGAGCCCGGACGGTTCCCAACTGGCGTCGGCCGACGATGAGGGGACGGTCAAGCTTTGGTCCGCGACTATGCCAGCCGACGGAACGCAGACGCTGGCCGGATCGGTGCCTGTCAAATCGGTGGCCTGGAACCCCGACGGATTGCGGCTTGCCGCGCTGGACCTCGACGGAACGATCCGGATCTGGAACCCGTCTTCGGGGCGGTCCCTGCAAACGTTGGAGACGCCTGACGGTCGGGGCAAGGCCCCCACCTGGGATCGCTCAGGACAGAGATTGGCTGTGGCGCAGGACGATCGGATCCTCGTCTGGAACTTGCAGGTGGGGTCCGAAGCGACCGCCCCGCTCGTACTTGGCGGTCACGACGGCCCCGTCTGGTGTGTCGCGTGGGACCCGACTGGCCGCTTGCTCGCTTCGGCGGGAGGTGACAACGCGATCCTGATCCGCGAGGGAGGCTCTGGACGTGTCGTGCGAACGATCCGTGCGCCGGGAGGACAGGTCAGGCTGCTCTGTTGGAGTCCCGATGGCCGAATCCTCGCCACTGCGGGGACAGCGGATGAGATCCATCTTTGGAATGCGACGACCGGGCGGCTTGTACGAACACTGGCCGCTCTTCGCGCTGGTCTGAATGACCTGGCCTTCCGCCCCAACAAGGGGGACGTGTTGGCCGCAGCGTGCGGTGACGGCCTGATCCGACTCTGGAATGTCGACTCTGGTGCCGAGCGGCCGTCCCTGGTCGGTCACCACGGCGCGGCCTGGTCTGTGGCTTGGAGCTCTGACGGCCAACGTTTAGCCTCGGCCGGGCATGATGCGACGGTCAGGCTCTGGGACCAAGCCAACGGCCAAGAAGCCCTCGTCCTCCGCAGCCATCAAGGTGCAGTTTGGTCGGTGGCCTGGAGCGTCGACGGTCGCAAGATCGCCTCGGCCGGGGTCGATCAAACCGTGCGGGTTTGGGATGCCTCCCCTGGGTACGAGACAGACCGGTCGCGGAGGTAAGCGTAAATCTTAAAATGGATGGCGCGAGCCCGAGAGGTCGGAAGCGAACGGAGGGAAATACTGCCGAGGCGGCCGTGCTACTGGTTTCCATAGCTCGGCCGGCTCGGCTGAAATTCATGGGCGTCTCGTTCCCCATCGCCGTCAGGCAACCAGAAGCAGAGGAGGCCCGAACTTGCGCAGGCTATGGCATACGTCATAAATGCCAATTCCGGCATGTGGAGCCTGTTGGCGAGTGAGGTGGTCAGGGCCACGAGGACGCCACCGATGCCCCAGGTCACCCCCATCGTGATCGAGCTGGCGATCCGCTGACCCTCGGGCATCAACCTCTGGCCGTAGCTGACAAGGATCGGCATGGTCGCTCCCAGGAGGAACCCGCCGATCGAGACGCTCGGGATGAGGGTCTGGACGTTGACGAGCGGGTAGATCCAGACGAGCGGAGCGACGATGAGGGGGAGCTGCCAGAGAATCCGCCTCTCGATCCCGCGGCGCACGAATAAAGCACACCCCAGGCTCCCTCCGCCGATGCCTGCCAGGAAGGCCGACTGAACGATGCCGATGAACTCGTTCGAGTGACCTCTGCCCTTCAAAAGGTAGGAGAGGGCGAGCGGGGTCCCCAAGGCGGGAAGGACCCGCAAGATTCCAATCGCGAGCACCATGCAGAGCGCTGGGCCTCGACCGCGCACCAGGTCCGCCAAGGGGACCGCGGGCCTTGGCTGTTCCTGTTTCGCGACGCGGGAGTGATCGCGTAGGCCGAGGATCAGTAGGCCGAGGAGCGGGAGACCCCAGATCAGGCTCCAGACGAGGGCTTTCAAGCCGAAGTGGGTCGTGATGACCCCGCTGTAGATCGGGCCGGCCGCCTGGCCCAGATAGCCTCCCACCGCGAAGACCGACATGGCACGGCTGCGATCGTGGGGCACACACGAGCCGGCCAGCGCGGCGGCCTCGGGATGAAAGGCGGCGATGCCCAGGCCGCCCACGATCAGTAGGCTGCTGAGCGAGGCGAGGCCCGGGGCCAGGCCGACGACGCTCAGGCAGAACAGGCCCACGGCTGGGCCGGCCCAGAGGAGCCAGCCTCGAGGGCGGCGGTCGCCCCAGTAGCCGAAGGCGAGCTGACTGACTGAGGTCGCCAGCCCCCAGAGTACGTAGGCCCACTGGATGGAGCCTTCCTCCAACGCCAGGCTTCGTTGGAGGTCGGGCCAGAGTGGTTGAACGAATGCCCCAAACGCGTCGACGAGTCCATGCACCAGGGCCAAGAGAATCAGGATGCGAGGCAGCGATTTCAAGCTTGCCCCGCTTCCGCTTTGGGGCGAACGTCGGCTGTCTCGATGGCCATGGGTTTGACCCCGCGCACGATGGCCCGGAAGCAGTCAATCTGAAGCCTGTCTCCGGCAAGGAGGACGGGATGGAAGCCCCGAATTCCAGGATTGGCGAGGAGCAGCGTCCGCACTTCGGCTTTGGAGAGAGACGGGGTGCCTCGGTCGAACCACTCGTCAAAGTCGAGTGTGAACCGTTCCTCCACCATCCGGACGTCGATCAGGCCGGCCTCGCCGAAGAGGTCGACGAGGTCACCCGCAGTCAGGTTACGGGTGTGTGTTTTGTCACGGCCTCGTTCGAGCTCTTCGTGAACCGCGGATCGGCCGGGATCGAGGTCGGTCGTGTGATCGCTGAGCACGAGAATCCCGCCGGGGCGAAGCAGCTCAACCTGCCGGGCGATGAATGACGGCTGGTCGCTGACGTGATGGAGCACGTATCGAGAAACGGCCGCGTCGAAGGGACCACGTAGCGAAGGGTCGGAGACGGACCGCCGTTCGAATCGTGCACGATCGCCGAAGGTCGCACAGCGGCGTTGGGCGCGGGCGATCATTTCGCTGGAGAGGTCTACTCCGACGACCCGATGCCCCGCATTCAGGAAGGCTTCGGCGACCAGCCCCGGCCCGCAGCCGGCATCGAGCACCAGGCTATCCGCCGTCAGGTCGGCCTCGCGGACCAACCGCCCGAGCGCTGCGGGATCGCTCTGCACGGGGGCGCGTTCGAATTTCTCTGCCTGGTCATCGAAGGCCGAAGCCAGCGCCTGATCGTGCTCGGACATGAGCGGGCCTCGAAAAGAATGAAATGGAATTCGGAGAGGCGAGCGTGAACTCCCTGTCCTCAAACGACCGTTACAAAGACAAAAAAGGGAGCGATTAGCTCCCCGCTCGCCTGGACGATGGATGCCCAACCGGTGGGCGGTCCGTGTGTCTTTGTTTGGATTCTCGACCTACCTCGACTGGTAGACGATCGAGCCCCCGACCATGGTCCAGAGGACCTCCGTCGTCCTCAAGTCATTTTCGGGGCAGGTCAAGGGGTCACGATCCACCAGGATGAGGTCGGCGAGCTTTCCCGGCTCAATGGAGCCTTTGCGATGCTCCTCGAAGTGGAGCCGGGCATTGTTGATCGTGTAGAACCGGATCGCCTCGACGCGAGTCAGTTTCTGGTCGGGGTTAAAAGCTCCGATCCCCTCGGCTTGTCGGGTGACGGCAATCCAGATTCCGAGCCAGGGGTCCCAGGGGTTGGTGGCCCCCAAGGCATCCAGGCGGATCATGTGATCGCTTCCGCCGCCGATGGTCAGGCCGGCGTCGATCCACTTGCGGTAGGGGTGAAACCAGGCCATTCGCTTGGGGCCGAGGACTTCGAGCAAGGTTCGGGTGTCCTTGTAGATCCAGGCGGGCTGGATGTCGGCCCCGACGCCGAGGTTGGCGCAGCGTTCGAGGTTCTCGGCCGACGCAAAATTGGCGTGGGTGATCAACCAGCGGCGGCCACGGATCCCGACCGTTCGGTCGGCCCGCTCGTAGGCCAGCAGCAGCTCATCCATGGCTGCCTCGCCGGCCGAGTGCGCGGTCATTTGCCAACCCCGTCGCGCGGCTTCCTCGGCGATGATCGCCAGGGTCTTTGGCTCAACGAATAACTGGCCGCGGTAGTCGGGGTCGGTAATCTGGTAGGTGGGTCCCACGCCCCACGGTTCGCGCATCGCGGCGGTGCCGTTGAGCATTCCGCCGTCGAGGAACACTTTCATCGGGCCGATCCGGACCCAATCGTCGCCGACACCACTCGGCCCGTTGGGCTCGTTCTCGGTTGTGTAGCCGGCCAGTTCGTTGAGCTTCTTGACGATCTTGTCGCGATCCTCGAACGGGGGGGAGAGAATCCGGGTGGCATTGACCCGGACGGTCAACTCGCCGTCGTCGCGAAGCCGCCGATAGAGCCGGAGCGCGGGGCCGCTCGCCCCTCGGTCGGCGATACTCGTCAGGCCCCTTGTGTTGTAGCGCTGAAAGAGGTCCTTGACGCGTGCGGAGTCCGGCTCCCCGTCATCGGAATAGGCGTCGCGAGGGAGCCCTTTGAGCACCGAATAGGCGTTGCGGAGCATGCCCGTCGGTTCGTTCGTTTCGGGGTCCTTGACGATTTTTCCGGCAGGGGGGTCGGGGGTGTCCTGAGTGATCCCCGAGAGCGTCAGCGCCTTGGAATTCACGACTCCCGCAGGCCCCGCTTGGTGGAGTACCGGATGGTCGGGAGCGATCGCGTCGAGCTCGGCCCGGGTCGGGAACCGGCTCTCGCGGAGGCGCGTCGGGAACGCGTAGCGCACGACGATCCATGTGCCCTTCTTCTGAGTTTTGACCCTTTCGCTGATATAAGTCTTGATGTCGTCAAGTGAAGCAAATGAAGGGATCGGGTGATCCTTCTCACTCGACGCCGCGCCGAGCGGATGGACATGGCTGTCGTAGAGACCGGGCAAGAGGGCTTTGCCCGCCGCGTCGATCTTTTTCGTCATCGGCCCGGCCAAGGCGTCGACCTCGGTGTTCGTGCCGACCGCCACGATCCGGTTTCCCTTCAGGGCGACGGCTTCGGCGATTCGGTTGTCACGATCGACGGTGATGACCTTGGCATTGCGGATGATCGCATCCGGCTTCCCGTCGTCTGCCGCCGTTGCCGTCGCCGTGGCGTGAGCCAGGGTTGAGCTGAGAAAGAGGCCCTGCACCACTGCAAGGATCACCCGGTATCCGGAACAGGAAAAGTTCATGAAATCCTCGTTGAACGGGCCTTGGGCCCGACGGTCATTGGGATGAAGAGAAGAGGCGCGAGCGTCTCAGTCTTCGACCGCCTCCGCCAAGATCGTCTTGTAGGCGTTACGAGCCTTGTCATAAGCCGCGGCAGCCGCATCGCGTTCGTTTGGCTTGATGGCTCGCTCTTTCTTCGACCAGCACTGATCGACGCTCTTGAGGCACCATTCGGCCGATTTCTTCGAGGCGCGGATGGGCTTGCCATCGACCGGGACGAACACAGGGTTCGTGTGCGAGGTTGGGTAGATCCGCAACGCAACCCAGCTCGACCGATCGATCGCAATCTCGAACGCGACGTCCCGGAACGTTCCATCGGCAACGATCTCCGTCCGAGCGACGGGAAGGCCGTTGACGATGACCTCCACGGGGACAGTTCGCCCGGCCCCGATCCGGGCGCGTTCGACGTCCCAGTAAGGTTGCACATCGAGCGGTTTGTTTCGCAGGGCTTCGAGCGCGGGGGTGAGCGAAGGTTCGAGGTAGGCCGCTACCTGGGCCGACACCTTGACGGTCCCTGGTTTTGCGAGCGGACGTTCGCTTCCCGCTTCGCCCACAGCGACGTCGTCCACTCGGAAATCGACCAGATGACTTTTGCCGTCCGAGACGTAGGAGCGACCGAGCTTGATCCCTTCGACCCAGCGGTCGAAGTCGAGTTTGCCGTCGGCGAGCTTGACGTAAACGCGACCCAGGCCCACGCGCTCGTCGTAAATGCAGGGGAAGTCGGTCTCGCCGCTGATCCGGGTTCGGTAACCGCAGTTGAGCGTGTGATACCAGATGTTGAGCTCCCAGGGGGCGGGCGTGTCGACGGCGGAGATGAAGTCGACCGCGTCGTGGACGACATCCACGATGTATTCGTTCGCCCCGATGCCGTCGAACGGTGGGATTTCGTAGGACGGAAGCTTGCCGTCGGCCGTCTTCAGGCCCCAGCCCGAGTGGGAAAAGCCGACGACACCCCCTTGAGACTTGCCCCACGTCAGCACCGGTAGGTCCCAGCTCGGCCACTCTTCGATCCGGGTGGTGTTGGGATAGTCGTCCTCCTTCAACCGCAACAGGCAGAGATGGCCCGCGTGCGACGAGGGGAACCCAGAGACTTCAATATCATAGCGCATCAGGGAGGCGGGGGTCGAGAGCGGGTGGAGCTTGCCGTCGAAGTTCGCCTTCTGAGCGTACCAGCAAGGGCCCCAACTCAAGACGCAGCCGACGTTGAGGTCTTCACCCAGGATGTGCCTCATCATCGATTCGGGGCCGACCCCCTCGGTCGGGCTCTCGTAGTGACTGCAACCGGCCGCATGAATGTGGTGGTCCCCCGAGAACCAGTTCCGCTTGGCCAGGTGGGCCCATCGCTTGAGGTGAAACGACTCGCGGTGCGCCGCGGCGCGGGGGACCGTGATCGTCTTTTTCAGCGTTAGGTATTCGGGACCGCGGTTGTATTCGACCGTATAGGTTCCAGACGCCAGCAGAACCGTCTCGCCCGACTGGCGGTAGACTTGCGGATGGAAGAAGAAGTCAGGCGCAAGCCGGCGCGTCTGCGAGGGGTAAACCCGCCCTTGGGCATCGCGGAAGAGAAACGAGGCGGTGACCGGACGGCCGTCGTCGTTCTCATCCTGAACATCCAGGGTCACCGGCACCGCGGGCTCGCACCGGAAGAGGATGTCCACTTCACTGCGGGAGCCAAGATCCTGCGACCCCTGACCAACGTCGAAACGGATTTTGGCCTCGCGCTGGCCGGAGTCGCGGCTTGCGATCTGGAGCAGACGATACTCGAGCGCCAAGCCCGAGAGGGACCGGCTCATCGGCCGATCCTCGAACAAGGCGAGATCCATCCAGCGCTGAATGACGTCGGCCGGGGAGACCGTCGGCTTCGGATCGGGCCTGCCCGTCGATCGCCGGTACACGGGGGCGGCATTCGGGCTTTGAGCTGCGAGTGGGGCGGTCACGCCCGCCTCGTTTTGGACCTTGACCAGGAATACCCGCCAGCCATGTTGGACCAGGTTGGCGTCGGCGGGGCCCGGCGCGACTTTGACTCGGCTCTCCGGGTTGATGGTGACGCCGATCAAGCAGAGAGGGTCGAGGATCTCCTGAATCTCATGGACGGCCTGAGCCTGGTCGGATCCGTTGAGCGCGTTTTCCAGTCGAGCTTTGAGTCGGGGCGGGAGGGGCTGCCCCAACAGGTCGTAGGCCTCAACGACCCGACGGACTTGCGCGGAGAGGGGTTGAAATTCGACTTCGTCCACTTGGGGTAATCTGTCTGCGTGGGCCGGCGCGGCCGTTCCGGCAAGGAGGAGCAGGAGCAGGCCCGGGCTCAGGGAGCGACGCCAAACGGAGGGAAGCGACATGGTCGAACTCCGCTGAACAAATGGGGAAGGAGCCGTCGCGGAATAGGATCGAAGGCACCCGACCGGTCGATTGTCTGGTCTAACCGGTCGGCCCCCGCCATACAATGGTCGACTCGCGCTTCGCCCTTGAAGAGGCAAACTGCAGTTGCCCGGTTGCGGCGGTTGGGTTATGGTCCCTCGCCCGTCGGCCGTGAATCGGAATGGTGTGTTGAGCCCCGATCGTTTGGTCGGGAGTGCTCCGGAAATCATTCTGCCCGGCACGATATCTTTGGGAGATCAAAGGGAGGATCGCCCCATGAAGCGCCGTCGCGTCCGCCTGCGGAGGCTGGTCCCGCTGGCCTTTCTCTTGATTCCTCCTTTGTTCTGGGCGACCGTCCTTGCGGTCACGCCCACCGAGTGGGCCCGAGCGCGGATCGTCGCACTCGTCGAGGACGAGACCGGGCGGCCGATCCGCCTGGGCGGTCTGAAGCTCGGTGTGTGTGGAGGGGTCTATCTCCGCGACCTGGAGATTGGAGCCACCGGTTCGAGCAACGATCCCTGGTTCAAGGCGGCCTTGGCCCGGATCGACGTCAGCGTGCTCCAACTCCTGGCCGGGCAACTCGAACCGAGCAAGATCGAGCTGAATGGTGTCTCCTTGCGCGTGCTTCGTCGCAGCGATGGCTCGCTGGAACTGGCGGACCTGCTGATGCGGGCACCGACCAAAAAAGCAAGAACCTCGGCGGCCGACCCGAACGCAGTTCCCGCTCCGCTGGAGATCAAGCTTTGCGATGGGCAAATCACGATCATTGACGAACCGAGCCGCACACGTCTGAACCTGACCAAGATTCAAGGGCATGCCGCCTGGCAAGGCCGCCAGCTCTCCATTCAGAATCTCCAGGGCAATCTCAACGGCGGTGTCCTCGAGCTGGCGCTCTCGCTTGACCGGACCATGAAGGAGCCCACCTTCGAGGCACGGATCCGTGCCGATGGTGTCGAGCTCGACCAAGGGGCGAATGTCCTGGTTTACCTGCTCCCAATCCTTGCGGGAACCACCGACGATGGAGCGCTGGACGGCCGGCTCGACGCCAACCTCTACGTCAAGGGGCAAGGCGCGTCGCGTGAATCGTTGCAACGCTCGCTGGTGGGCCAGGGGAACATCCACGTCGATTCGATCGCCCTCGAACGATCGCGCTTTTTCGTCGAGCTCAAAAACCTGATTGAATTGCCCGACGACAAGGTGCGCGTCGGGTCCGTAACAAGCGCCTTCACGATTCAAGGCGGCCGCGTTGCGACGGACAACCTGACGCTCGAGATTGCCAACCTCCCGATCGTTTTGGCCGGTTGGACGGATTTCGATGGGAAGCTCGACTACCGCGTTCGCTCCGACAGTCTGACGGACCGGCTTCCCGACCAGGCCCGCGAATTTCTGGGCGAACTGGCCATCGATACTCGCGACCTCTCTGCACTTCGGATCCACGGCACCCTCCAGGCGATGAAGCTCTCCGTCGCTCCTGGGTTGCTGGCCCAACCAGGGGCCACCAGCGGTCGGGGGACCGAACGTGAGAAGCTCCGCGATATCGGCCGCCGCGTACGCGATCGGATTCTCCGCTGAGTGTTTTCCGTTCACGAGGGGGTGCTCACCCCGACGTTCGCTTCTCCTTTGAATCATCGAATCAGAATGGCGAAATTGCGATGAGTACGTCGGCCGGGTGTTCTGCCCGTGGGGCGTCAATCCTCGTAAGCTTGATTCCCTCCGTATCGTTGATTACAATCCGGAGTGTGGAATAAGGACCTTCGCCTGATCGTTTTGGAAGGAGCCAAACGTTGCCCAGGCGGCTCTGGATCGCGGTGCTGAGCGTTTGGCCGGGAATGCCCCAAGTGTGGTCGGGACAAGAAGTTCTGGGGCTCATCCTTGGCGTGACGTTTGCGGCGCTGTTGAACTTCGCGATGGTGGCCCGGTTCATCTGGACCGAGTCGTTCGCGTCAGGTTGGCCCGATTTCCTCGCAGCCTTGGCGCTTTGCCATTGGCTGTCGAGTTTTGGATATACGCTGTGGTGGGTCTGGCTCTGCCATCCGGAACGGCATCGCGCCGAGATCGACCATCTTTTCCGCGAAGCGACGGAATACTATCTGCAAGGGCATTGGAATGAGGCGAGGAGGCGTTACGAGCGGATCTTGTCCATGGATGAGACCGATGCGGACACCTTCATGCAGTTGGGAACGCTCTACGTTCGTGTGGAGCAACCCGCCTTGGCCCGGCGGGCGTTCCGGCAGTGTCTCGAACTCGAGGGGGGGGCCAAATGGCGATGGGAAATTCAGCAGTCGTTGACCCGAATCGGAGACGGATCACCCCCTTGATTGCGAGCGGTTGTTGACGGTGCGGTCTCGATCATGGTTCTTTGGTCAACGGCGTGCAGAGGGGTTGGATTTCGTGATCGGAGCTCGAGTCATCGATCCTGGCCGTATGCCTTTTTTTTCGTGGTCGATGCCCAGGCCATCTATAATGGAGTGAGCCACCGGCGGAGTTCGGAGGTAAAGCGTGGCGCTAACGGGTGGTCAGACCACCCCTCGGAAACGTCGCAAGACGGGCCGGGATGGAATGGCGCTGCGTGGATTGGGCTGACCTGCTTGATGAACGTTTGACACCCTTGGTCCGTATTATTGCTCGGGACGTTTTGAGCAGGCCCTGAACCGGGGTGTCCCGGTAGAACCGTCGGAGTCGACCGCATGTATGAACGCTTCACCGATCGTGCCCGCAAGGTGATGCAGCTTGCGAACCAGGAGGCGCAGCGCTTTAACCACGAGTACGTCGGCACAGAACACGTCCTGCTCGGCCTGATCAAGGAGGGCAGCGGCGTCGCCGCGAATGTCCTGAAGAACCTGGATGTCGACCTCAGGAAGATTCGCAATGAGGTCGAGAAAATCGTCCAGGCTGGTCCGGACATGGTCACCATGGGCAAGCTGCCCCAGACGCCTCGGGCCAAGAAGGTCATCGAGTACGCGATCGAAGAAGCTCGCAATCTGAACCATAATTATGTGGGGACCGAACACCTACTGCTTGGCCTGTTGCGCGAGCAGGAGGGTGTGGCCGCTCAAGTTCTGATGAACTTGAACCTGAAGCTGGACGAAGTGCGCGAGGAGGTGCTCAACTTGCTCGGTCACGGGATGGACGCTGGCGGCGGTGAAGGGGAACGCGCCGCAGGCGCAAAAGGCAATAAATCCAAGACTCCGGCCTTGGATTCGTTTGGCCGCGACCTGACCGATCTGGCCCGGCAAGGGAAGCTGGATCCGGTCATCGGTCGCCAAAATGAAATCGAGCGAGTGGTCCAGATCCTCTCGCGACGCCAGAAGAACAACCCCGTCCTCCTCGGTGAGGCCGGCGTTGGCAAAACGGCGATCGTCGAAGGCCTCGCCCAGATGATCATCGACGGCAACGTCCCCGAGTTGCTGCGTGATCGACGTATCGTGGTGCTCGACCTGGCGATGATGGTTGCCGGGACCAAATACCGCGGCCAGTTCGAAGAGCGCATCAAGGCGGTCATGAACGAGGTCCGTCGCGCCAAGAACACGATCTTGTTCATCGACGAATTGCACACCCTGGTCGGTGCCGGCGGCGCCGAAGGGGCGATCGACGCGTCCAACGTCCTGAAACCGGCGCTGGCCCGTGGCGAGGTCCAGTGCATCGGCGCGACGACGCTCGACGAGTACCGCAAGTACATCGAGAAGGACGGGGCGCTGGAGCGCCGGTTCCAGACGATCATCGTCGAGCCGCCGTCCAAGAGCGAGGCGTTGGAGATTCTTCGCGGTCTTCGCGACCGCTATGAGTCGCACCACCGCGTCCAGATCACCGACGAGGCCCTCGAAGCGTCGATCGAACTCTCCGACCGGTACATCACCGGCCGCTGCCTTCCGGACAAGGCCATCGACGTCGTCGACGAGGCGGGTGCCCGCGTCCGCCTCAAGGCGATGACCCGGCCCCCGGATCTCAAAGAGCTCGATGACCAGATCGAGCGGCTCAACCAGGACAAGGAAGAGGCGGTCGCCAACCAAGACTTTGAGCGGGCCGCCGCCCTCCGCGACCAGGCTGACAAGCTCAAGAAGAAGAAAGAGACAATCAACCGCGAGTGGCGCGAGCGTTCCAAGGAAGTGGATGGGACGGTCGACGAAGAAGTCGTCGCCGAGGTCATCAGCAAGATGACCGGGATTCCGCTCACGCGCCTTGAGGCCGAGGAAACAGGCCGGCTCCTCAGGATGGAAGAGGAGATCCAGAAGAAGGTCATCTCCCAGACCGAGGCCATCAAGCGGATCAGCCAGGCGGTTCGCCGCAGCCGGTCCGGCCTGAAAGATCCGAAGCGGCCGATCGGCTGCTTCATCTTCGCGGGGCCGACCGGCGTCGGGAAGACCTTGCTCGCCAAGGCGCTTGCCGAGTTCATGTTCGGCGATTCCGACGCCTTGATCCAGATCGACATGTCGGAATATATGGAGAAGCACAACGTTTCGCGGCTGATCGGAGCCCCTCCGGGCTACGTCGGCTACGAAGAGGGGGGGCAGCTCACCGAGAAGATCCGCCGCCGTCCCTACGCGGTGGTCTTGCTCGACGAGATCGAGAAGGCCCACCCCGACGTTTACAACATGCTCCTCCAGATCATGGAAGAGGGCCGGCTGACCGACAGCTTTGGCCGCAACGTCGACTTCAAGAACACGATCATCATCATGACCACCAACGCCGGGGCCGAAGCGACCTCGACGACCAATATCTTCGGGTTCGACCGGGGCCGCGACGACGCCGCCACCTACGAAACCATGAAGGATCGGCTCAAGGTGGCCATCGAGAAGTACTTCCGTCCCGAGTTCCTCAACCGGCTCGACGACGTCATCGTGTTCCACTCGCTGAACAAGGACAACCTCAAGCAGATCGTCGACATCGAGCTGTCCAAGGTCCGCAGCCGGCTGGCCGATCGCGGTCTCGCGCTCGTCCTCACCGACGAAGCCAAGGACTACTTGATCGTCAAGGGATACAACCCCGACTACGGGGCACGCCCCTTGCGACGGTCGATCGAGAACTTCATCGAGGATCCGCTCAGCGAGGAGATCCTTCGCGGCACGTTCAAGGGCAAGGACACGATCACCGTCATCCTCGAAGGTGACGATGAGTCGAAGAAGCTCAAGTTCGAGGCCACGACCAAGAACGAGTCGAAGGACCTGGCCGGCGTGGGGGGAGGCTCCCCTCCGGCAACGGAATCGAAGACTCCCTGACCGGGTGGTCCGAACGGACTGAGTGATCAAGCTCAACAAGGGGGTGGAAGTGGTGTGACACCGCTTCCACCCCCTTGTTTTTTTTGACTCTGTCGAACGGCCGTGTTTTGAGCGGGGCTTGAAACCGAGGAGTTGGCTCAACGAGGCGTTTGCTGTGCCTCGGCGACCATTCGCTTCAAAGCACCGTTCTCTGACTGTTGCGCAATGCGCTGGGCTTCATCAAGTAGGGTCGCGCTCCGTTCGACCTGTTTCCCACGCCGCTCGATATCGGCCGCGAGGAGCAGGAGACGCACCTGATCGGCCGGCTCGCCGTGCTGGCGAACCAGGGCGAGAGCGGGGGCCAGCGCCGAAGCGGCGGCCGGCCAATCGTTGTCGAGGCTGTGGCTGCGAGCCAGAACCACCAGGGCATCGATCTCGCCGGTCGGGTCCTCGGCCGCCTGGAATGCGGCCACGGCGCGGCGGGCCAGCTTTCGAGCAGCGGGCAGGTCGCCCTGCTCGGTCCGAATTCCGGCGAGGAACTGGAGGTCGTCACCCAAGAGGGCAGGCGCCTCGAGCCGCTCGTGGGCCTTGGCTGCCCGCTCGACGCGGGCAAAGGCAACCTCAGGAAGGTCGAGGGCCATCAGGGCGTCCCCCAAGAGCCGATCCATCGCCGCAGCTTCGAGATCGTTACCCAGCGTCAGGTAGGTCCCACGAGCCTCGCTGAGCCACTCGGCGGCGGGGCCGGGGGCGTTGCGAGTCAAGTCGGTCCGCCCCAACTGAGCGAGAGCGGCGGCCTCGCGTTTGGGATCGTCCAGGAGATGTGCCAACTCGAGGGAACGTTCGAGGTGCCGCGCGGCGGGGTCGAATTCTCCCTGTTCGGTGAGGGCGCAACCCAGGAGCAACCGCGCGTCGGCTTCATGGTCGCGATCGATCGCCTGGGAGAGCAGGGGGAGGGATCGTGTGAGTGACTCGACGCCGGTTTTCACCTGGTCGAGATGGAGTTGCGCCTGCCCGATCAGCAGCCAGTCATAGCCCTCGAAACCTCGATCGTCACGTTTGGCGTCGAGGGAGCGGGCCGCCTTCCAGGCGGTAATGGCTGCTTCGAGGTCGCCTAATCGCTCGTGGCAACAGCCGATCGCCCGCGCGGCGTACGCTTCGTAGCGGAGGTCGCCTAGCTTGGTCCGCGACACACGCTCGGCCTCGTAGAGGGGGAGTGCGGCCGCGAAGTCCCCCTCCTTGAAGAGTCGGTCGGCCTCGGCCGCCTGACCCATCGCTTCCGCTTCCGCTTGATCCCGAGCCGGCTCGTCCCCTTGTGCCGCGGTCCCGACGAGGATCAGGGCGAGTAGAACGCCGGTCCACAACGTCAGGGACGAGTTCGATCGCATGGAGCAGCCGCCCTCTTTTTTTGGGGCTTAACGCTTCGTCTTGACCCCGTAATCCACCTTGTATGGCGGTGGCACGGGCTCGCCCTGAGTTACGGGCTCACCGAGAGGAGGGGGAGGAGTCCCCCCTTTCCGCTTGAACCGATAGCGATCGAGGATGACGACGAAGGCGGGCACCAAGATCGGCCGGACCAGGAACGTGTCGAGCAAGACGCCGAGCCCGAGTGCAAACCCGAGTTCTCGAAGCGCGGTCAGGCTGCCCGTGAGCATCGAACCGAAGGTGCCGGCCATGATCAAGCCGCACGAGCTGATGATTCCGCCCGTATGGGCGATCGCCAACCGTGTCCCTTCGACGATCCCGTGTCGTTTCTCTTCCTCGATCACCCGCGACATTAGGAAGATATTGTAGTCTTCACCCACGGCCACCAAGATCACGAACAGGAAGAAGCCGACCTTCCAGTCGAGCCCCACCCACGGGTCGGGCCCTTTGTGCAAAGCCTGAAAGACCAGCTCGGTCACACCGAGCGATGCGAGGTAGCCGAGGATGACCGTCACGATCAAATAGAGGCAGATCCCGGGACGCCGGAGTAGGAGGACCAGGATCAGGTAGACGCCCACCGTGACCAGCACGTACATCCGGCGCTCGTCGTTGGTCGTCACCTTCTTGAGGTCGTTGACCGCGGCCGAAGCTCCGGTCAACCCCACGGAGGCCGCCCCCTCGAGGGTTCCGCCCGTCTTGATCTCATCATGGACGATGGAGTAGGCCGTCTCCAGGGCCCGCAGGGCCTGTTCGGAGAACGGGTCCGTATCGAAGACGACGTCGATCTTGGTGGTGTGGTTGAGCTCGGCCTTGGAGACCGGATTCATGCTGACATAGCGCGCATCCACGGCCGGCTTGATCGCGCGTTCCATGTAACGCTCGATGAGGCTCTTCTCGGCGTCGGGGACCGGAGGTGTCCCCAATGGCTGAGTGATCGAGCGAACTTCGGCGACGTTGGGAATCTGTACGAGTGCTTTTGTGAGATCGCTGACCTTGGCGCGGCCGGTGTCGGACCGAAAGTCCAGCTTCGGATGGTGGATCAGGAGGGTTGTGGGACTGAGCTCACCGACGGCGAAGTAGCGCTGGACGATCTTGGCACCGACGACACTGTCTTGATCGGGGTTGAGGTCGGCCAACTGGCTGTAGTTGGGCTTGGTCCGCGCCCCGACGATGGCCAAGGGGGTCAACGCGATCACACAGAGCGCCAGGATTCGAACCGGGTACTTCACCACCAGGTCGGCCACCGTCATCCAGAAGCCGGCCAGTGGGACCTGCTCGAGGCTCTCTTGCTCTCGGTTGGCCCCCTGAGTGTGGTGCGGCTGGCGGAACGGCCAGAAGACCGCGGCGCGGAGCCAGTGGAGCAGGACCGGCGCGAGCGTGAGCGCGGCGAATAAGGCGATCGCCAGGCTGAGGGCGATTGCCGGGCCGGTGTATTGGATCTTCGCGAACGAGGAGTACCAGAGCATTCCCAGGCCGACGATAACCGTCCCGGCGCTGGCGACCAAGGCACCTCCGACCTGGCTGATCGCCTCGCGCAAGGCGTCGTCGCGCGACCGCCCCTTGACCAGTTCTTCGCGGTAACGGGCGATCAGGAACAGGCAGTAGTCCGTCCCCGCTCCGAAGAGGACCACGATCACGAATACGTTCGTGATGTTGATGACCTGGAAGTTCAACCCCGGCAGCTTAGTCAGAAGCGCGATCGACATCATCGACGCCCAGACCGACAATGCGATCGTCAGCAGCGGAATGAATGCCAGCAGAGGGGAGCGATACACGATCAGCAAGATCACGACTACCAAGGCGATCGTGGCGTGGGTCGTGTTTGCGATGCTCTCATTCGAGGCGTTATTCATGTCGTGACCGACCACGGCCGACCCGGTGAGGGCCAGCGTGAGGCCGTCCGGAGTGGGCGGCAAGGTCTTCAACGCTTCCTTGATCTTCTCGACGGAGACCCGGGTCGACTTTGCCAGGTACGTTCCGTTGAGCGATGCGATCGTCAGCGCTGCTTGCCCGGTTCCGTCTTTGCTCGTGCCGATCAGGCGTTTGCCGATGACCGGGCTGCGGTAGGTCTCAACCTTCTTGATCCCCGTCGTCGGATCGTTTTCGCGAATCCGATTCATGGTGTTGATCAATTGGTCGACAAACGCATAGTCCTCCTTGTTCAGGCGTCCTTGCCTGCGTTCGGAGATGACCACCACCTGCGAGCTCGAAGCGTCGCGGGGGAAACCCCGTTCGAGCAATTCCTGCCCGACCACGCTGGGATAGCCGGGCGGGAAGAAGCGAACGTCGTCGTCTTTGCTAACTTGGTCCCAGGATGGGGCCACGGTTCGCAGCAGGGCGAGGAACGCCATCCAGCCCAGAACAACGATCCAACCTCGCCGAATGACCAGGTTCGCGATCGATTCAAACATAGAGAGATTTCACATTCATAAAGCGGAAACCGATGGCGATTCCGGCGACGCGTCGGGCCAAAGGGTCACCGCTGCGCCCAGCCGCCGATCGCTCCTAACTTCCAACCACGGAACATAATGAAACGATCCCCCTCTGTCAAAGGCATTTACCGGGGGAACGCGGGCGGGGTGTTCCGGTTGGTCAACCGTTGTGGTAAATGGGGGGGACTTGCCTTGCGCCCTAAGATAAATTATTCCAGGCCGAGCGGATGTCCGCCGGTTGTGATCGATCGGTCTTGTGAGGATCGCATTTTCCGTGCCCGCATCATCTGTTCGCAACTTGTCTCGCCAGTGGGTGGATCGTCTGGCCATGTACCGTCGCCACCGGAACGACGAACATCTCGAAGCTTTGGTCGAAGAAGCGCTCCGCTTCACTGGTTTCCACTTGGAAAATGATCTCTCCGGCTCTGAATATTGGTCGAAGGCGCCGCTGGCGCGTCGGGTTGCTGTCCTCCTGTTCTTGGTCGATCGCGGTGTGGCCGTTCGAGCCGTGTCCCAGGGTCGACGGGTGTTCGAACTGATCGAGACTGCGGAAGCCTGGGTCGCCAACCAGGAAGAGTTGACTCCCTACCGGGTTGCGACTCTCGAATTGATCGCCGCACTTCGCCGTGAGCAATCGCGCCGCTCGCGCCCCTCTTTCTCCTGATCCCCTTTCCATTACGCTTGTCGTTCCCGCGATCTCCTCGGAATCTGCCGAGCATTGTCCGTCGCGTTGGGCTGCCGCTTGAGTCGGCTCGACGCGCGGGTTAGGATGCCGAGCAATCCGGGGAGCGATCGATCTCCGCGCCCCGATGCGTGGCCGATCCTCTCGTGCCGCGACCAACGGTGGGGATTGCATGACGATGCGCAGAGCACAAAGTCTGGCCCTGGCGGTTCCAATTCTTCTCACCCTCGCGGTTGCCTCGGCTGTTGCCATCGGTGCCCCGGATTCGGCGAGCCAAGCGAAATCGATTGCGCTGTTTAACGGGAAGGACCTGACGGGCTGGCACACCTTCATCAGGCATCCCAAAGCAAAAGAAGCGGTCGATCCCCGGACTGATCCCAAGGGGGTCTTCAAGGTCGAGGATGGCGTCATCCACGTCTCGGGCGAGGAATTCGGCTGCCTGACGACTGACGACGAATACGAGAATTACCGCCTCACGGTCGAGTTCAAGTGGGGGGCCAAGAAGTGGCCGCCCCGCGAGAACGTGGTGCGCGACTCGGGAATTCTGGTCCACTGTGTCGGCCCTGATAAGGTGTGGAACAAATCCATCGAGTGCCAGATCCAGGAGCACGACTGCGGCGACTTCTGGATGGTGGACGGCACTACGCTCGTCATCGACGGCAAGACCGAGACCCGGTTCAAGAAAAAGAAGAAGGACGGCGAGCGACCGACCGGGGAATGGAACACCGTCGAGGTGATCTGCGACGGCGACAAGGTCATCAACATCGTCAATGGCGTGGTCGTCAACGAAGGGACCGAAGCCAGCGTCACCAAGGGAAAGATTCTGCTCCAGTCCGAAGGGGCGGAAGTCTATTACCGCAACATCAAGCTCACGCCGCTCACGAAGTAGCACAGAGGTCTTGGTAAGGGCCTCTCCCACCTGAAGCCGCCTCCACCTCGGAGATGTCCCCGTGGGACTGTGGGCGGGCGTCCGTCCCGCCTGCATCCTGATTTCGTACTGGAAGCGAGCGTCCAGGCGTGTGGAAACCGCCTTCGGATTTTTGTATTCGGAAATATGGGTTATTTAGAAATGAGTTTTAGCTAAAAAATCGCTCGATCCACCAGAAATCGAATCTGTTTTCATGCGTGAGCATGCTGTCAGTATGGCGGTGTGATGGCCGATGCCCATTATCCCCTCCTTTCGCGTCGTTATATGGGGTCCGTTTGCAACGGCAAGGTCGAGTTGTAGCGGGAACCGGCGGTCTTGATCGTGGCGCCGCGAGCCTTCATGGGTTGGCTTGAGCGGTCGTAGGCCGTCACACGCCCCTTCCCAAGTGGCCAGGGCAGCGGGATCGCTGCGGAATTCGAGCGATCTGGTGATAAGCTCGGATTCCGTCGGAACATAGGCCTGTTCTTTGGGCTGCCTCGTCGAGCAGAGGGTGAGCTGTTTTTTTTTTGATTTTGGTTGACCGAAATAATTTTATTGGCGCAATAAAAATAAAAAGGTAGTCTGCGAAAACAATGATTTTGCCACGTCGTCGATGGTGGCGTCTTAACAAAAGGATTCGGTATGAACATCCGAGCCAAGCTCGGTGGTGAGGACAGGCCGGGGGCGAGCGCGTGCAGGTGTCAAGCCAGCCCGAAGTCCAGGGGGGCATCATTGCGACCGGGGGGAGGCGTCCGACTCCGTGCCCGGCAGGTGCGGCTGAGTGGCTTCACGTTGATCGAGTTGCTGGTAGTGATCGCCATCATTGCCGTCTTGATCGCCCTGCTCCTGCCGGCCGTTCAGGCGGCGCGTGAGGCGGCCCGCCGCATGCACTGCACGAACAATCTCAAGCAACTTGGGTTGGCGATGCACAACTATGAGAGCACCCTGGGGTCCTTGCCGGGGATGGGGTCGGGGCGGCGCTGGTACTCGATCCAGGCTCGGCTCCTGCCGTTTGTCGAGCAGGCGAACCTGCAACGTGTGTTCGCATCGGACGAGGACCTGTTCCTGTTCACGGGAACTTCGACCATCAACCTCGCTCAGCAGACGGCCGCGGCCACAGTGGTTGGGCTGTTCCTCTGTCCCAGCGACGGCCGTTCTCCGGTCTTCACAGGCTACAATGCGGCGACGTTCGCCGGGACGAACTACATGGCGTGTATTGGGTCGGGCAACCCCGCGCAGTTCTACTACGATCCCCGCTATCCGACCGATGGCGTGTTCTGGAGCGACTCCGGCGTTCGGATGGCCGAGTTGCAAGATGGAACATCAAACACGATGCTCATGTCTGAGTCATTACTCGGCCATGGATCAAACGTGACCGGGCCCCAGCCCGCAGATCCCGAGCGGCAAGCGGCGGGGCTCTCGAGTGTCGCCAAAGTCCTGACGGGTGTCCCTGGGAGCATCCCCACCTTGTCGGACGCCCTTTGCGCGGCCGCGACCTCATGGAACGGAGATCGCGGAATCTCCTGGATTTGGGGACAGACCCCGAAGGGATGTTTCGACGCCCAGCGGATGCCAAACGCGCCGATCCCCGACTGCACAACCAACGGTCTTGGATTCTTCAAGGCGGCCAGTCGACATCCCGGAGGCGTGAATGTCCTGTTCGGAGACGGGCGCGTGCAGTTCGTCCGCGACGGCCTCCAGCCGCAAATCTGGCGTGGACTCGCGACGCGCGCTGGGAACGAAGTCGTTGGCGAATACTGATGTCTTGCCTCGGCGTTTGCAAGAGTATGCGTGCCCCGTTGACCCCACGGGCCGTTGTCCACTGTATGCGGACGAAAACAGATAAAATCACAAACGATTGATCGAAAGGCTTGATTGACATGAAACGCGGATTGTTCTTGATCGTTCTCTTCGGGATTGCTCGGCCGGCTCCAGCACACTTTGTGTTCGTTCTGCCGGGGTCTGCCACGGGTGAAGTTCAGGTGGTTTTCAACGACAAGTTAGATGTCGATGCCCGTATCTCGGGCGAGCGTCTCGCGTTGACCCAACTGACGACCGTAACCGTGCAGGGGGGGCGGTCACCCCTCAAATGGAGCCAGGAAGAACACTGCCTGAAAGCGACCCTCCCCGAGCCGCGCCCGGTTCTGGTGGGGGGCGCCACGACTTACGGCTATGCTCGGTCGTCACACACGGGCGATAAGCCGGTCCTCGTCAAGTATTACTCCAAGGCGATCCTTGGCCCGCTTGACGCGGCCGTTGGGTTGCGGCTCGGTGACGAGGCTCGTTATGAGATTGTCCCGGAGAGTGTCGAGGGCCGTTTCCGGTTGCGTGTACTGCATGGGAGTGAACCGGTGGCTGGGGCTCGCTTCTCGTCGCTGATGGCGGCTGGCAATCCTCCGCGCCGGGGAGTCACGGACGAGGTCGGATTGATCCAAGAATCCTTCGAGAAACCCGGCCGGTATGGCGTTTGGGTCAAGATCATTGAACCGACGCCCGGCGAGTGGGAAGGAAAGCCTTACGACGAAGTCCATCACTTTGCAACCTTGGTCGTGGATGTCTCGGAGAAGCATCCTTAATTTTGACGATCGACCTTGTCCCGCCCCATCTCATGACTCTCAAGGCCGGTGGAGAATCTTCGACAATGAACAAGTCCGACACCGCGCCCCGATCGCTCGGGACGCGAAGAAGTGTCGCGAGTCGGTCTCGCTTGCGCACGATGATGTACTGGATGCGGCGGTGGCATCTTTACTCCGGGCTCTTCCTGTTTCCCTGGGTGATGCTTTACGGGGTGTCGGCATTGCTGCTCAATCACCCGGAGGCGTTCCCGGACCAACTCCGCAGTCGACTCGATGCGGGGGACGTTGCCGGGACCGGCCTCGACCGTTTGCCCTCGGCGGCCGAGGTTGCCGCTCACCTGGTCTCCTCGCTCAACGATGCGCCGTCCCGTGACGAGCAGGCGAAGCACGTTTACCGCCTGGTTGCGCCCGAGTCGGCCGCCTACTCACGCGACTTCATCGCAGCCCGTTCCCGAGGCGAGGGCGAGGAACATTCGGTCGTCTTGGACCTTGCGACCGGCACGGGAACCGTCAGCACTCGAACCCTGTCCAAGGATGGTCGGCCGCCGTTTCCGGCCGTCGCTCCGAAATCGGCCAGTTCTCTTGCGGAACGCGTCAAGAAGGGTCTGCCGCTCGCGTTGGGTCAAAAGGGACTCTCATCGGGCGAATCTCGGATCACATTCGGGCCGGAGCTGACATTCCTCGTCGCGGTTGACGGGAAGACCTGGCGAGCCATCTACAACGTGCAGACCGGTTCGCTGACCGGACATCCCCCCGCGTTGGGCGGCGGTCTTGGCACGCGGGAATTCTTGACGCGGCTCCACCTCGCGCATGGCTACCAGTCCCACGACTGGGTTCGCATCGTCTGGGCGTTATTTGTCGACCTCATGTTCGCAACCATGGTGTTCTGGGGTATCTCCGGCCTGTTGATGTGGTGGCAGATGAAATCGACGCGGAGTATCGGTGGTGTCATCCTGAGCCTTGGAGTTACGGTCGCCTTCCTGCTGTCGCTGGGAATGCATCAGGTCCTCTCGACGACGCGATGAACCCACCAAGGAATCACTGGTGCTCTTGCGCCTCCCAAGGCCGGCTTTCTCCCGATCGGCATCGCCCGTCCTTGTCGTGCTCGGTAGGGATGGGGATGTCGGAGAATTGCCGCCAATCGATTACGCCGCCATCACTGGTAGCGTTTATGTGGTCGTCCCCAGAGTTCGCTGTCCGGCCGATGGGGCGGCTCGTCGATCCGGGTGCGATGATCGTGGGGAGGGCGGGGGACTCGGTCGAGGAGGTCCACTAGTGAACGAGTCCCCACAATCGAAGCCGATCGATCCTTGTGAGGATGACGTTCCAGGAGCGTCATAGGGGAAGTACCTGAACCAACTCATATTGTTGCCCAATGTCCGTTCGCCGGTGCGGCTCTCGTCCTTCCAAAAGTCCATCTCCTTCACCGATCGCATCGGCTCGCTGCCCCAGTGTCCGCGAATTACTTCACCGAAACGCTTGCCTCTGAGATCACGGCTGCTCAGATAGTCGTGCATTTCGTCCGACTCTGTCCCATCAACGCGTGGCCTGCACAGCATAGCCGATCGCCTTTGTCTACGGCCCATCCTTTCTCAGTACAAGATTCCGCGGTTTGTTTGTAAAAAAAATAAAAACTCACTACCATTAATATGATAGCGGATTGCTGTCTTTAATAAATTTATTTATAATTAATTATGAAAACGTGATTGTGTTGATGAGAAATTAGAGATTTTCGAAAAAATTGGGTTCTGTTTTGTCGTTTTGTGTGCTTGTTGGCCTTCTTGATTGGTGGGCAGATGTGAGGGATTGGTCAATAAGCCCGGGTGTTTTGAAAAGCTCATTGAGTGTCCCGGGGTAATGTTCTCGGTCTATACAGCATAACATACTATAGGGGAAAGGTTTGTGTTTCTAAGTGATGGTTTTGTCCGGGGGGTATTAAAGATCGGTTGGCATCGATTTGTCGTCAAATCGATGGGGCCACGATCTAGAATCGCGCAAGGAGTTTCTGTCTTTTTAAGACAGCGTAAGCTGTTGGCCTAATTGGTATTAGGGATGGGAATGCTGGAACGCAGAGTGGTGCCAATGCTGGTGTGTGTCCCTGCTTCGGTTCGCTCCCACGGGGAACGAGCACCTGATAAATGTGAAAATTTGCGGTCTGGGGTATTGAAATCGAATCGAATGAAATGGAAGATTAATAAAACGAAAAAGAACGCAATATGTCGTTCTTAGGCTGTTTGTCTCTCGAAGATTGGCTGGGGCAGTTTTAGATGGCGGGCCATGTTGGGTGGCATGTTGATTGCGACGGTGGTTTTAGTAGTTTGGATAAATGCGAATTGAAAAATAAAATATTTTGATTTTTGAATTTATTGTATTTTATTGATTTCGGATGTTTTTATGTTTTGAATTGTTCGGGTCGCTGTGGTTGGCAATTGGTCGCTGGAGGGTCGGCGGAAGAGTCGCTGTAATGTGTTGTCTGGTTGGATATTACGTCGGTATTTGTTGGGGGGTGGGGTGTGGATTTTTGGTGTAGTTGCTTTGGTGCTGTGTAGGGAATTGTGTGCTTGGAGGAAAGTGGGTGTTCGTGGGGGGGTATGCTTCTGATATTTCGTCGGGGCAGAGAATTCGCTCGTTCTTTCGTTTTTGCAAGGAGAGTCCCTTTGGTTCGTGCGAAACGATTTCGTCTCGTTGGAGCCTCATTCCTGGGGCTAGGCTTGGTATCGGTCGCCTTGTTTGTCGGCTGCTCGTCGGGTGGTGAGGCGCCCGTACAAACGGAGGCTCAGAAGCAAGCTGAGCAGAAGGAGGTCCAGGATCAGACCGCAGCGAACGATGCGGCCTCGAAGACTGGGTCAACCGGGCGACGACGCGGTGGCGTCATGCCCCCTTGATTGGCCTTCCAGCATCGGTCGTATTCATAGCACTTCCTTGACCCATTATCGTTTTATGTTAGAGAAAGGATCCGGATATTATGGCACGAGCCCAGTCTTCCCGGTTGGGTTTCACGCTGATCGAATTGCTTGTCGTCATTGCAATCATTGCGGTTCTGATCGCCCTTCTGCTTCCCGCGGTTCAGGCCGCCCGAGAAGCGGCTCGCCGGTCCCAGTGCATCAATAATCTGAAACAGATGGGATTGGCCGCAAACACTTATCAATCGGCTAATCAGAGCTACCCGTTGCGGAATGCCACGAATACCCTCGGCAATAGTTCAGGGGCGATCGCACCGAGTTCGTGGGGCAACTTCAGCGGACAGGCCATGATGCTCCCTTACCTGGAGCAGTCGGCGATTTTCAATGCCTGTAATTTCAATTTGAACCCGAATCCGAGCTTCCTCCCCGGCGGTCCGATGAACACTAGCGCCCTCAACGCCAAGATTTCGGCGTTCCTCTGCCCGTCAGATGGCCAGACGATCACCACCGGCTCGGGAATCCGACAAAACAACTATCACGGGTCCATGGGGACGACGACTGACCCATGGTTTACCGGTGGCGCCACCGGCATTTTCGCACACACGATCTCGTACGATGTCTCTGCCGTAATGGACGGTACGTCAAATACGATCATGTGGTCGGAAGCGTTGGTAGGCAACAACAGCCCTCGCGTCAACAAGCGGACGTCGATTGGCGGAACCGGTACGTCGAATACCAACAACATGCTCAATCCGGTTGTTGCTTCTGGCACGACTCAGGTGCTCGACTCGAACGTACAGAGCGGGCTCACGGCTTGCAACGGGGTGTGGGCCAGCGCAGCGACCACCACGACTGGTACGGCCTCCAACCGTGGCCAATTCTGGGGAATTGGCTCACCCGGTTACACGTTCTTCAACACCGTCGTCACGCCGAATTCGACGCAGTATCCATGGAGCTCGTGCCGAACCGACACGAACTCAGGATCCGACTATGCCAGCTTCATCAACGCCAACAGTTACCACTCTGGTGGAGTGAACGTGGGGTTCTGCGACGGAAGCGTCAAGTTCATCAAAGACTCGATCAGCCCCCCCGTCTACTGGGCACTTGGTACCAAGGCCGGTGGTGAAGTCGTCTCTTCCGATAGCTACTGAGTGTTTGCGAAACCTGAGGGTATTGTGACACATTCCTGGCTGACAACGTAACGCAAAATCTCCGTCTCAAGCATTCCTTTTGCTGAGAACGCAGAGGTTGCGTTATGCTTCAGAGTCTGTCGCGTTTTGAGATATGCTTGGCTGTGCGCTCGTCCTTGCGCCAGAGGGATGCGACTCTTGCCAGGTAAGCAATTCGGCGAATCCTGGCTTGAGTGATCAGGCCAACGATGTGAGTCCCTGCTCAACTTGAGCAGGGACTTGCCGCGCGTCCAGGCCGGCTGCTTTGAGTTCTTTGATCGTTGTGGGCTAATGGTGCTGAATTGTTGATAAGATTGGCCGGCGCAGTTCGTTAAATCGATGGATGCGATCCTGCAGCAGCGCCAGGATCTCCAATTTCCACTTGTCCCTGAAGAATCTTCGTGTTTCGTGATTCGTTGAGGGCGCCCGCCAGGGTGCCGCACGCGGCCTGGATGTCGGCTCCCCCCGAGTAGCGGCGGGCGACGGGTTGACCGACGTATTGGGTCAGGCTGTCGCGAAAGGTGGTCATCTCGGCGGCCGTGGGGGGGAGGAAGCGGCCCGTCGGGTCGGTGACGTCGATCAAATCAAGGCGCACGGGCGTGTCGCCGATCAATGATCCGAGTGCCTTGGCGTCGTCCGGGCCGACGTTCTCGCCCGAGATGCAGACGTAGGAGAGCATGACCCGGTCACGTCGCGACTGGGCGTGGCGGCGGGCCGCCGCCATGAGCGTGGCCACGGGCGTTCGCGCCGCGATGGGAACGAGCCGGGCACGCTTCTCATCGGTGGCAGCCCCCAGGCTGATCGAGAGCCGGAACTTGTGCCCCTCCGCCGTGAACCGGTCGATCTCGGGGACGAGGCCGACGGTGCTGATCGTGATCGCCTTGGCGGAAACCTGGCCGCCGTGAGGGCAGCGAAGCAACTCGGCTGCGGTGATGACCCGATCGTAATTGAGGAAGGGCTCGCCCATCCCCATGAACACGACCCCGGTCACACGCCGCCCCTGGGAACGGGCGCGATCGCGGGCCTGAACCCATTGGTCGAGAATCTCCCAGCTCGCCAGATTGCGTCGCTTCTCCATCTTCGCCGTGGCACAGAAGACGCAGGCCATGGCGCAGCCGACCTGCGAGGAGAGGCAGAGGCTGACGGCCCCCGGGCGATGGAGTGGGATCAGGACGGTTTCCACCGCCAAGCCGTCGTGGGTCAGAAAGCGGATCTTCTCGAAGCCGTCGTGCTCCGAGGTGACGACCCGGTCCTGAGTCAGGCGGGGCAATGTTCCGATGGCGTCGCTGAGGCGGCGTGGGACCTGGAACGAGCGTCCCCAGACGGCCGGGTCGTGGATCCCCTGGCCGAGGACGGCCGAGAGCAGGCGACGTGAGGCCAATTCGTTGGCGCCGAGCCGCTGGGCCTGGTCGCGAAGCGCTTCCGGTCGTAGTTCGCGTGGGTCGAGCACGTGGTCCTTCAAAAAAATCGAAAAAATGTGGTCGACGTCCTTTTGATACCTTTTAGACTAGCGAACTCGGTGACCTTTCGCCAAGCCAAGGAAGGCCAGGCAACGGTCTGGCTGCTGCAAGCCGAAGGGTGTTGAAAAAAATGCAGGCCGGTCGATTTCTGAAGCCAACCTTCTGGCTCGTTGGTTCGTAACAAAGGAAACCGCGAGCTGAAACCTTCGGGAACAGCTCGGATTTCGTTTGTTTTTTCTGAATCCAAAGTGAATCGACTTGAGGGAGATGAATCCAGCATGAAACGCAATGTGATTGCGTGGGCGGCTCTTGCCGTTTCTACCGCGGCTTTGGTGAGTTCGCAAAATCTGACTCGCCAAGTTCCCGCCGCACCCAAAATGCCTGCTGAGAGTCAGAAGACGGCTCGGGCGCTCTCAGATGCGTTCGCTTCGGTTGCTGAGTATACCAAGCCGTCGGTCGTGCAAATTAGCGTTCAGCGCAAGGTGGCCAATTCGCCTCGCGCCTTCGGCAATGGACGTGCGCTGCCTCCCGGTAGCACTCCCAAGGATCTGGAGGACTTCCTCAAGGAAATGAGGAAGCGGTTCAATCCTGAAGGAGGACTCGAACCCCAGCAATTCGGTGGAATCGCTCAGGGGACCGGTTCTGGATTTGTTTATGACGATCAGGGTCACATCTTGACCAATAACCACGTCGTCGCCGATGCCGGCAAGATCGTCGTCAAGTTCCATGATGGCGTCGAGGCCCCCGCTCACGTCGTCGGCACCGACCCCAAGTCGGACGTCGCTGTGATCAAGGTGGAGAACACGAGCTACCCGGCGCTAGCCAAGGGAGATAGCTCCAAGGTTCGCGTCGGCGAGATCGTGATGGCGGTCGGCTCGCCGTTCGGCCTGAGCCAGACTGTGACCACGGGCATTGTCTCGGCCACCGAGCGAAACGACCTCGGCATCAATGACGCCAATGACGCTTATGAGTCATTCCTCCAGACTGATGCCTCGATCAATCCGGGGAACTCCGGTGGTCCGCTTGTCGACATGGACGGACGAGTCATCGGCATCAACTCGGCGATCATGAGCGGAGGCCGAGGCGGATTCGGCGGCGGTGGCGGCGGCAACGACGGCGTTGGCTTCGCCATCCCGATCGACCTGGCCTCGAACGTGGCCGATAAGCTCATCAAGGACGGGAAAGTCAGCCGCGCCCGAATCGGGGTGGCGATCGGCAACTTGTCGCCCGCTGAGGCCAAGATCCTGGGCATTGACTCCAAGACGAAGGGGGCATTGGTTCAGCAGGTGGTCCCCGGTAGCCCCGCCGAAAAGGCCGGCCTGAAGCAAGGCGATGTGATTGTCGACTTCGATGACAAGCCGGTCCTGAGCGTTCCCAGCTTCCGTCTGAACGTGGCGGCCAGCGAGATTGGCAAGCCTTACAACCTGAAGTATTTCCGTGACGGCAAAGAGCATTTGGCCAAGGTGACTCTCGGGTCGGCCGACGTGGTTCTCTTTGATGTGGAGAAGGAATCCGCGGCCCCCGAGAAGCCGGCGGCCGAAGAGGCTCCGAAGACCGCGATCAAAGATTTCGGTCTCGAGGTTCAGCCTTTGACGGAGGAATTGGCCAAGGGGCTCGGCCTGAAAGAAGCCGTGGGATTGCTCATCACTTCCGTCAAGGAAGACTCCCCGGCCTCGGCCAAGGGACTGGAACCGGGGATGGTCATTACGCAGGTCATCCGTGACAAGAAGATCCAGCCGGTGAAGAGCGTCAAAGATTTCCAGGAGCTTTCCGAGCAGTCGGACGACCTGATGGTCTACATCAAGTCGAGCAAGATTCCTGGAGCGTTCGTCACCTTGAGCAAGCTCAAGAAAGACTGATCCTTGGGCGAGTCGCACAAGGTGAAAAATCGAAGGGGCCGGCGTGGGAGAATTCTCCCACGCCGGCCCCGCGATGTTTATCGATCATCCGGACGGGCCCGTGATCGGGCGGTGAGTCGGGGTGCATGTCATTGGGAGTCAGGCGGGGCGTCCTGGTGGCAAGACTGAGTATCGACCGAAGCCGGCACAAAATCGCGAAAAAGTGGGGCCGACTTTTCGACCAGCCCGCAATTCGGCGAGTAAATCAAGGGGGCGCCGGGGTGCGTCACGGTCATCGGTTCGGTATAGTTAGAGTCGGGAAATGTATACGTCGAGCGCGGATCGCGACTTATTTTGGTCGGATCCGCAAGGGCCGCCCCTGGACCGCGGCGCGGTCGGCCCTTTTCGGACTCGCGAGGAAGCCTGGCGCGATGAGCGATCCTACGACCAATCCTGACTCGGTCGATCCTGAAGATATCGAGTTTGCACCGCGTGTCCGCGGCCTGCCGCCCTACCTGTTCGGCAAGATCAACGAACTGAAGTATCGCAAACGCCGTGATGGCATCGACGTCATCGACCTAGGGATGGGAAATCCAACAGATCCCCCCGAGGAATGGGTCGTCGATAAGCTCTGTGAGGCCGCACGAGACTCGAGAAACCACCGCTACAGCGTCGCGTCGGGGGTCTACAACCTCCGCCGTGAGGTGGCTGTGAGGTACGAGTCGCGGTTTGGGGTCAGTCTTGACCCCGATCATGAAGTCGTGGCGACGATCGGTTCGAAGGAAGGGTTTAGCCACATGTGCCTGGCCCTTCTCGGGCCGGGCGACACGGCCCTGGTCCCCGCGCCGAGCTTTCCGATCCACGTCCATGCGATTGCCCTGGCCTCGGCGAACGTCATCGCCCTGGATGTCCGGGATTCGCAGGCCTTCTTGGCGAACGTTGCGCGGGTCTGCGAGAGCCTCTTCCCGAGGCCCAAGATCCTCGTCCTCAACTATCCGCACAACCCGACGGCCACGGTCGTCGATCGTGCGTTCTTCGAGGAGATTGTGGCCCTCGCCAAGAAGTATCACTTCTTCGTCATCAGCGACTTTGCCTACGGCGATATCAGCTTCGATGGCTGGCAGGCTCCCAGCTTCCTCTCTGTTCCAGGTGCCAAGGATGTGGGCTGTGAATTCACAACCATGTCCAAGGGCTACAATATGGCCGGTTGGCGCGTCGGTTTTGCGGCGGGCAACCGCCAGATGCTCAATGCCTTGAAGGCGATCAAGGGCTATTACGACTACGGCATTTTCCAGGCGGTCCAAATTGCGGCGATCGTGGCACTCAGGCATGGCGAGCCCGGCCGCCTGGCGCAGGTGGCCGAGTATCAGATGCGCCGCGACGTGCTGGTCGATAGCCTGAACCGGCTCGGTTGGCAGGTGGAACGCCCGAAAGCGAGCATGTTCGTCTGGGCGGCGATCCCCGAACCTTGGCGGTCGAAGATGGGATCGATCGACTTTGCGATGAAACTGCTGGAGGAAGCGGAAGTCGCGGTCAGCCCAGGACGTGGGTTCGGCGAAGCGGGCGAAGGCTACCTCCGCCTGGCCCTGATCGAAAATGAGCAACGGCTTCGGCAAGCGGTCCGGCAGATCGGCCGCTGTCTGAAGGACGAGAAGGCCGTCAGCTAGACAGGTCTCCGCCTCGGGTGCGTTCCTTGGGGACTGTGGGCAACCCACCCGCAGTCTTCTCTTCTCGGCCGGTCTCCGACCGCGACGAGAATCAAAGAAGAACAGGTCGCAGAGCAGCCGCTGTCTCGTCCGTCTTCTCTTTCAGCAAAGGCAAGACGACACGAGCGCGGCGTCCCGGGAGGTGTTTCATGATCGACTGCGCCTATTGTCAACGCCCCTTGATTTGCGATGGTTGTCAAACACCCTACTTGCCGCCTTCGCAGGAATACTACGAGGCGCTGTCCCGCCCCGAGATCCCCATCTACTGCCCCAGTTGTGAGCAGATTATGATCTGCCACTGGTGCAAGACCCCCTACGACGTTCAGGGGGATGAGATGGAGGAGGGCTCGGAGGCCTGAGCCGAGGACGAACTAGGCGTTCGTTCGGTTCTGCGGATCTTGGGACGGGGTAACGTTCAGATTTCGCGCCGGGGGGGCGTCCATTCGGCCGAAGATCATCCGCCCTGCGCTCGTCTGGAGGACGCTGGTGACAGTGAGGCGGATGGTCTCGCCTAGGTGATAGCCGCCTTGCTCCGCGACGATCATCGTGCCGTCGTCGAGGTATCCAATCCCTTGGCCGGGCTCTTCACCACGTTTGAGCAGTTTGACGGTGAGGCCCTCTCCTGGCAGGACGATTGGCTTGAGCGCGTTCGCGAGGTCATTGAGGTTGATTACCTCAACCCCTTGAAGCTTGGCGATCTTGTTCAGGTTGTAGTCGTTGGTGACGACCTTGCCACCGAGGTGTTTGGCCAGAACGACGAGCCGTTGATCGACTTCGCGGATCCCGGCAAGTTCGGGGATCTCGGAGTCGTGGATCTTGACCTCAACTCCCGTCGATTTCTGAAGCCGATTGAGGATGTCCAGGCCACGTCGGCCTCGGTTTCGTCTCAGTTTGTCGGAGCTGTCGGCGATGCCTTGCAATTCTTGAAGCACAAACCGAGGGACGATCAGGGGCTGGTCAATCACCTTCGTTTCGGCCACGTCGGCGATCCGTCCATCAATCACAACGGAGGTATCAAGGACCAGTGGGCGCGATCCTTTGACTTCCTTCGAGAATTCCACATAGGGAATAATGAACCGGAAGTCATCCTTGGTCTGGAGTAAGGTGCTGACGCAGACGTAGCAGATGCAGATCATCATGAAGCCGGAAACGCTGTTGCGGATCACAGGCATGAGGTAGAGGTCGAGCGACGGCTGCAAGGCATTCTGAATGAGGTCGCTGAGCAAAACTCCGACGATGATGCCAAAGTAGATGGCGGAAATCGTCTGGATCCGCTTCCGCGGCGTCAGAATATCGGTGACCATGATCACGATGGCCCCGACCAGCAACCCCACGAAGACCAGGTAGGGGTTGGCCAGCTGGTTCTCGCCGACGGTCCGTGCGATCCGGACGGCCATTCCCGCGACGACCAAAACGAACAAGGCGCGGATCATATATAAAAGCATGGCCAATTACCTTTCCAACATGGCCTGAATGTTCACTTAAATAAGACGAGCCACGAGCGCGATCAGAACCTTGCTGATGGGATCAACGCTCGCTGTCGGCCGCCAGTTCCGCCGCCAACCGGTCATAGAACTCCAACAAGCTTTCGACGATCACCTTGGCATGACCCAGGACCGGCATGAAATTCGTGTCGCCGTCCCACCGCGGCACCACATGCCAGTGGAGATGCCCCGGAAGCCCGGCGCCGGCCGACTTTCCCTGATTTAGGCCGATGTTGTATCCCTGCGGCCTGAGCATGCGGTCGAGGATGGAGACCATCTTGCGAACCGTTTCGATCGGCTCGGTCAGGTCGGCCCCCGATAATTCTTCCAGGGTCCCACAGTGGACCAAGGGCGCCACAAGCAGGTGGCCGTTGTTGTAGGGAAAGCGGTTCAGGACGACGACGGAATGCGCTCCCCGCCAGACCAGCAGGTTCTCGCGATCGTCGCGGCTTGAAAGGCCCCGGCACAGAAAACAGCCGGGATCCGTTTCGGCCCCGGCCGAAGCCTCGCGGATATACTGAGCGCGCCAGGGAGCCCAGAGCCGATCCATAACGCCACCACGTCCCGCCCTAGGCACCGGAGACAAAACCGACTGCCCCCACCAACCCAGACGGCGCACAATCGACCGTCACGCGGCACGGGCCCCCCAGAGTGAAATGATGATACCACTCGAGAGATCGTTTGTCGCGACCCTTGTCAATTTTTCCGGCGCGTTTGTGGACGTGTTTCGCCAAAATAGACCAGTGCTGCCGTGAATGCCGGCCGATTCGGTCGACCTCCAAACGACTTCACTGGCAACAACTTGGGTCGGTTGTTCCCCCCGCGTTCGGTCTCGGTTACGCTCGAACCCACAATGAGTGCGTGGCCGGAGGTTATCTCCGTATTCATTCAGTGAAGGGGTTGGCGGTCCCAGAGTGGGTACATGCGTGCCCAGGCCCGGCCCGCAACTTGGTCGTTGGGGACCAGGACCAACCGGTCGGAGCCCGGGCGGCGATGTGACCTGGCATCAGGCGTCATCAAAACATGTCCCGATGGAACGACGAAAGCCAGCTCATCGGGTGTCGAGCTTAACCGGAGCGCGGCGTCGGGCCGAACGCGTTGCCCATCCACGTGGAGTCGATTTCGAGACCATTCCACTTCCTGCCCGGCCCGTGCGACCACACGTCCCACATGGGTGTCGCCCCAGGGAGAGAACTGGAGCCAGACCCAATCGCCGTCGCGCGGCGCTCGGGCCCGAAACGCCCAGTAATTTACTAGGTAACCGTCCTTTCCCGAGACACCGTCCATCGCCGGCCAGGCCACCAGAGTCGCCACCAAGACGGCGGGGGCGTAGACCCCCAGCGCCAACCCTCCCGAGGCCGAAAGGAGGGGCATCCAGCGCCCGAAGCCCGGGAACGCGCTCTGCCGAAGGATATCGACGGCCGAGACCACATGCGTTCCAAACGCAAAGGCCAAGAGGGCCAAGCTCAGCCATGTGCCCCAGGAAAAAACTCCCACCCCCATCGCCATCGCGAACGAGCCGAAGATGACCGCCGCCCGTTCCCGCTGCCGCCAGGTCCATTGAACATATCCAGGAATCAGAATCTTCAGTCCGGCGCGCGACTTTCCTCGCAATTCCTGTGCCCCCGACCGAACCCCCCGTTCTCCAGTTCGACCGTCCGAGTCCATCACGCTCCGCTCCTCGAACTCGAATGACCGGGGCTCATGACGCCAAATCCTTCCGGATCCAGCGCCACGACAATCCGCCGCTTTTCTTAGTCTGACATCCGTCAGAGAGTTTCGCAAGGGCCTAAACGAGAGGTTTGTCGATCCGGGAAATTCCGCACCGCTGTCGTGGAATCAGCGATGTCGGCGTGCGATTTGGCCCATCAATGAGTAGTTCGCCTTGGTTTTCGAATAATTGTGTAGGAAGTGACGCGGCTTGGGAATTCTAGAGAATCCCGTGATCGCGAAAGACCTGGGCCAAGGGGATTCCGGCGCGGAGTGCGTCGCGCGTGGTGTTCTCGCCGGTCAGCTTGGTCCAGGAGCGTTCGAGGATTTCGGTCTCGGCGGTTTTTGGGATGATCACCACGCCGTCCGCGTCACCGAAGATGAGGTCGCCGGGATGGATGAGAATCCCGTCGATCATCACGGGAACATCATAATCGACAACGATTCCCCGCCCGCATGAATCATAGGGTCGGCGGCCTGTGCAGAAGACCGGAAAGCCCATCGCCTGGATTTGCCGAGAGTCGCGCACCAGGCCGTCGACTAGGGCGCCTCGGCCCCCCCGGGCCACGCTGGCCGTCGAGAGCAACTCGCCCCACGGGACGATTTCGCTCGAGCGGTCGACCGCCATGACGAAGACATCGCCAGGTTGGAGCGAGTCGACGGCCGCGATCTCCTTATCGTAAGGGCGGGGCGGCACATGGAACATCGGTGCCCAGACCGTGGTTTTGGCGCGGCCGACGAGAACCAATGACTCGTCGAGCGGCCGAATATCGGTTCCGAGTGCCCGGTCGCGGTATCCCGCGGCATCGCAGGCATCGCTGAGCAAACCGGAATAGAGGGATTGCGCGACCCAGTCGAGTCGCGCCTTGTCGTCGGCGAAGTCGGGAAGTGTCATGGTGAGCTTGGCCGTTTCATCGTGAAAAAGAGAATTTACAGGGAGGAGGAGCCAGCGTTGGGGCAAATTCCCCAAAATGCAAATGGAGAAAAGCGTACGATAGGTGAAGGGGAAAATCGATGACCGAGTGCGTCCCGGACCAGCAAGGCTGATGGACGTCCCTAATGAACAAGGCTTGCCGTGGTACGTATTATAGACGTACGATGGGAGGATGATTCGTGTGGGATCGGCCTTGACCGTTTCTCCGAACCTGATACGATATTCTGCCTTTGACCTTGAGTTCTCCTCGGGCTCTGCTTGTGCTTCACACCAAATCGGATTGAAATCCTCGGCCGGTCCTCTTGGTGTGCCTCTCAGTCAGAAATTCCGGCCACCCCTTCAGCTCGTCCTGGAACGGCGGGTTGAGCCATCCCCGGCCCCTTTAAGACCGGTTTCTCTCAGGCCAAAGGGCGTTCCACCCTTTGCGACGCGATCGCGACAACAACTACTATGGAAAACCTTCGCAACGTCCGGAACATCGGGATTTCGGCCCACATCGACTCTGGTAAAACGACGCTCACCGAGCGAGTCTTGTACTACGCCGGCCGGATCCACGTCATCAAGGAAGTGCGTGGCGAAGGTGCGGTCATGGATCACATGGAGTTGGAAAAGGAACGAGGGATTACGATCACCTCGGCCGCCACGACCGTGCACTGGGGCGATAAGAAAGTCAATATTATTGACACGCCCGGGCACGTCGATTTCACGGTCGAAGTCGAGCGGTCGCTCCGCGTTCTCGATGGCGCTGTGCTTGTCCTCTGTGCCGTCGCCGGGGTGCAGTCCCAGTCGATCACGGTCGACCGTCAGATGAAGCGGTACGCCGTTCCCCGGCTGGCCTTCATCAACAAGATGGACCGCACCGGTGCCAATGCGAACAATGTCATCTCGCAGCTCGAGAGCAAGCTTGGTTTGACGGTTGTGCCTCTTCAAATCCAGATTGGCTCGGAATCGAACTTCCAAGGGATTGTCGACCTGATCAACCGGCAGGCTGTCTACTTCGACGGCGAGAAGGGGGATACGGTTCGTCGTGAGCCCGTCCCTGCCGATCTCGTCGACGCCACCGAACGCGCTCGCCAAGGGATGCTCGAGGCACTCTCGCTCGTCTCCGACGAGCTCATGGAACTGCTTCTCGAAGAGCAAGAGGTTCCCCTCGAGCTGATCCACAAGACGATCCGCGAGGGAACGATCGCTCAGCAGATCTGCCCCGTGCTCATCGGGACCGCTTACAAGAACAAGGGGGTCCAGCTCCTGCTTGACGCGGTCAGTGAGTACCTGCCGAGCCCGCTCGATCGCGAGATCCACGCCAAGGACAATAACGACGGGATGGCCGAGGTGGCGCTGTCCCCCGACCCCGAGCTTCCCCTGGCGGCGATGGCGTTCAAGCTCGTCGAGGAGCCGTTCGGCCAGGTCACCTACATGCGGATTTATCAGGGGACCCTCCGGAAAGGGGAGTTCTACCTCAACGCTCGTCAGCGCAAGAAGGCCCGGATCAGCCGAATCCTTCGCGTTCATGCCGATCAGAAGGAAGACATCGACGCGGCCGGGGCCGGCGACATCGTCGCGGTCATGGGCCTGGAGTGCGCAACCGGCGACACGTACTGTGCCGAGGGGACGAACGTCTCGCTCGAAAGTATCTACGCCGCCGAACCGGTCATCGACCTGTCGATCGTCCCCACCAAGCGGGCCGACTACGACAAGTTGTCGAAGGCTTTGAATCGGTTCATGCGTGAGGATCCGACGTTCCGGGTTCACGTCGACGCCGAGACGAGCGAGACGATCATCTCGGGCATGGGCGAGTTGCACCTGGAAATCTACGTCGAGCGGATCCGCCGCGAGTACAAGGTGGAGTGCACCGTCGGAGCGCCGAAGGTCAGCTACCGCGAGTCGCCGACCCAGTCGACCCCGTTCAACTACAAGCACCGGAAGCAGACCGGTGGTTCGGGTCAGTTCGCCCACATCGTCGGTGTCTTGGAGCCGCTGGGGGCTGAATCCGCCGAGTCGTTCATCTTCGAGAACAAGGTCACCGGTGGCCGAATTCCGAGTGAGTACATCCCGTCGGTCGAGAAGGGCTTCCGCGACTCGTTGAGCAAGGGGCCGGTCGCCGGCTTCGAGGTCATCGGCGTCAAGATGATTCTCAACGACGGGTCGTATCACGACGTCGACTCGTCGGACATGGCGTTCCAGATCTGTGCTCGCGACTGCTTCCGCGAGACTTTCCGCAAGTCGGCCCCAGTGTTGCTGGAGCCGATCATGAAGGTCGAAGTGGAGACGCCGACCGAGTTCCAGGGGCCGGTCACCGGTCAGGTCTCCTCGAAGCGTGGTGTGATTCTCGGAACCGAGAGCCGGCAAGGTTTCGCGGTGATCCTCGCCGAGGTTCCCCTCTCCGAAATGTTCGGCTACTCCAACGACCTGCGGAGCATGACCCAGGGTAAGGGGAGCTTCAGCATGGAGTTCCTCAAGTACCAGAAGGTCCCCGCCAAGTTCCAGGAAGACATCGTCAAGAAGGCCGCGCTTGAGAAGGCGACCGCCTGAGCCTGAGACGCGACCTTGACGCGCTCGTAACCAAACCAAAGACGCCCGGTCCCTTTTTATTTTCAGAAGGGATCCGGGCGTTCTTTCTTTTTCAAGGAGAATGAGGCGAGACATCGGGCTTGAGCCAGGCCGGTTTCGACGCAATGATTTGATGTCCTCGCGTCCTGACGATCAGGCCGTCGTTTTTGGACCCTCGGTTCCCCATTTTTTTGGATTGGATCCCGCCGCTCGCCTGCATCCCTTTTTTTCTTCACTTTTCGGTTCATCAGGCATGGACCGAATGGCGCGGCACGCTCGATTGGAATCCGTAGTCGAAAGGACCACCGAAGGGATGCGAGTCTTGATCACGGGGGGAGCCGGCTTCATCGGTTCCCATCTCTGCGAGGCCTACCTTGAGCGCGGGGATGAGGTCCTTGTCCTCGACGACCTTTCCACCGGCAGCATCGAAAACATCCGTCATCTTCGCGGTCACCCGCACTTTCACTACACGGTCGACAGCGTTCACAACCATCCGATCGTGGCGGAGCTCGTCGACCAGTGCGACGTGATCGTCCACCTGGCGGCGGCGGTGGGGGTCAAGCTGATCGTCGAGAGCCCGGTCAGGACGATCGAGACCAACGTCCACGGCACCGAGGTCGTGCTTGCCCACGCGAACAAGAAAAAGAAGAAGGTGCTGATCGCGTCGACCTCCGAGGTCTACGGGCTGAGCACCCAGGTTCCGTTCCGCGAGGACGGCAACCTCGTGATGGGAGCCACGAACAAAGGGCGATGGAGTTACGCCTGCTCCAAGGCGATCGACGAGTTTCTTGCCCTGGCTTACTGGCGCGAGAAGCAGCTTCCCACCGTGGTCGTCCGCCTCTTCAATACGGTCGGGCCGCGCCAGGTCGGGCAGTACGGCATGGTGATCCCGACCTTCGTCAAACAGGCCCTCGCGGGCCGGCCGATCACCGTCTATGGCGACGGCTCGCAGACCCGCTGCTTCGCCCATGTCGCCGACGTTGTTGCCGCCCTCGTCAAGCTGGTCGATCATCCCTCGGCCATCGGTCAGGTCTACAACATCGGCTCCAGCGAAGAGATCTCCATCGGCGCGCTCGCGAGCCTGATCAAAAAACTGAGCGGCTCGACCTCGGAGATTGTCCACATCCCCTACGGCGAAGCCTACGAAGCGGGGTTCGAGGACATGCCTCGTCGCGTCCCCGACGTCTCCAAGCTCAGCGCCCTCATCGGCTTCCGGCCAGAACGAACGCTCGAAGCGATCCTCGAAGCGGTCATTGCGTTCCACCGAGGACTCTCCACCAGCACCATTCCCCCCCAGGTCAGCACAACCCAGCGACCGGCCTAAAACCAGCCGTTCTCCACCTTGGGATCGCGGGCGACCCGAGACCTCTTCAGGCTCCGCCACCCCGCCTGAGGGGTGGACGGGTCGCGTCTTGACGCTCGGTTCCAGAATCGTTAATCTTTGTCCTTTCATGAGTTTACGCACAATCGCGGTGCGCCGCGCGGGCCTTGGGAACGCACGTGGCGGTCACCGGGGGAATGTCGCAGCGACCGAGGAGCTTGTAAAACCGATGTCTGATCCGCAGAAGTTTGTTTATTCGTTTGGCGGTGGTAAGGCCGACGGCAAGGCCGAAATGAAGACCCTGCTCGGCGGCAAAGGGGCCAACCTGGCCGAGATGAGCGTCCTTGGAATTCCCGTCCCCCCCGGCTTCACGATCACCACGGAAGTCTGCGCCAAGTACTACGAAGAGGGCAAGAAGCTGCCCGAAGCCGTGAAGCCGCAGGTTCAGGCCGCGATTGCGGAGATGGAAAAATTGGTCGGCGCCAAGCTGGGCGATCCCACCAACCCGCTCCTGGTCAGCGTCCGCTCGGGTGCCGCTTTGTCGATGCCCGGCATGATGAACACGATCCTCAACCTCGGGCTGTCCGACGCCGTCGTCGAGGGTATGGCCAAGAAGACGGGCAACCCCCGCTTCGCCTACGATGGCTATCGCCGCCTGATCGACATGTTCGGCTCGACCGCCATGGGCGTTGACCACGAGCACTTCGAGCACGAGCTCGAAGCCCTCAAGCAGGCGAAGGGGGTCAAGAACGACACCGACCTCAGCGCCGACGACTTGAAGGTCCTCGTCGAGAAGTACAAGGCCGTCTACAAGGCCCACACCGGCACCGACTTCCCCCAGGACCCGATCGAGCAGCTCTGGGCGTCCATCATGGCCGTCTTCAATAGCTGGATGGGCAAGAAGGCCGTTGAGTACCGCCGGATCGAGCGGATCAGCGGACTGAAGGGGACCGCTGTCAACGTGCAGGCGATGGTCTTCGGCAACATGGGAAGCAACTCGGGCACGGGCGTCGCCTTCACTCGCGACCCGAACACCGGGGCCGACGAGTTCTACGGCGACTACCTGATCAATGCTCAGGGCGAAGACGTCGTCGCCGGCATCCGGACCCCCGAGCCGATCGCTCAGCTCGACCAGGAGATGCCCAAGGTCTACGAGCAACTGCTCGGGATCCGCAAGACGCTCGAGTCGCACTACAAGGAAATGCAGGACATCGAGTTCACCGTCCAGGACGGTACGCTCTACATGCTCCAGACCCGCTCCGGCAAGCGCACCGGCTCGGCGGCGGTCCGGATCGCGGTTGAGATGGTCGCCGAAGGCCTGATCGACCAGAAGACGGCCCTCCAGCGCGTCAACCCGGAGAGCCTGAACCACCTGCTCCTTCCCCAGCTCGATCCCAAGGCCAAGGATAAGCCGGTAGCGCAAGGCATCGCCGCCAGCCCCGGCGCAGCGTCCGGCAAGGTGGTCCTCTCGGCCGAGGCGGCCGTCGCCCACGCCGAAGCCCACCCCGACGTGAAGATCCTCCTCGTCCGCAAAGAGACGAGCCCTGAGGACGTCGCCGGCATGCACCTGGCGGCAGGGATCCTCACCTCCACCGGCGGCAAGGCGAGCCACGCGGCGGTCGTCGCCCGAGGCTGGGGCAAGCCCTGCGTCGTCGGCTGCGAAGTGGTCCGCATCGACGAGAAGACGGGAACCGTCCGGATCGGCGAGCACACGGTCAAGGCGGGCGACTACCTCACGATCAACGGCACGACCGGCGACGTCATGATCGGCCAGGTCGCGACGGTTGCTCCCTCGATCTCGGGGCACTTCGCCACCTTGATGGAGTGGGCCGATAAGATCCGGACCCTGAAGGTCCGCACCAATGCCGATACCCCCATCGACTCGGCCAAGGCCCGTGAGTTTGGCGCTGAGGGGATCGGCCTCTGCCGGACCGAGCATATGTTCTTTGGTGATCAGCGGATCACCGCGATGCGCAAGATGATCGTGGCCGACGACGTCGAGGGGCGTAAAGCCGCCTTGGCCGAGCTCGAGCCGTTCCAGAAGGCGGACTTCGTCGGCATTTTCGAGGCGATGGACGGCCTGCCCGTGACCATCCGCCTGCTGGACCCCCCGCTTCACGAGTTCCTCCCCCACGACGACAAGGGGCAGGCCGAGGTCGCCAAGCAGCTTGGCGTCACCTCCCAGAAGGTCAAGGACCGGGTCGAGCAGCTCCACGAGTTCAACCCGATGCTCGGGTTCCGCGGTTGCCGTTTGCCGATCGTCTATCCTGAGATCGGCGACATGCAGGTCCGGGCGATCATCGAGGCGGCCATCGAGGTCAAGAAGCAGGGGAAATCGGTCCTCCCCGAGATTATGATCCCCCTGGTCGGCACGATCGAAGAGCTCGTCTTCGTGAAGACGCGCGCAGTCGCCGTGGCCGAAGAGGTCATGAAGGACAAGGGGACCAAGGTCGACTACCTCATCGGTACCATGATCGAGGTGCCTCGCGCTGCCTTGACCGCCGACAAGATCGCCGAGGAGGCCGAATTCTTCTCGTTCGGCACCAACGACCTGACCCAGATGACGTTCGGCTTCAGCCGCGACGACATCAAGGGCTTCATGCCGACCTACCTGCGGGAGAAGATCCTGCCGGTCGACCCGTTCCAGACGCTTGACGCCAATGGTGTGGGCCAGCTCATCGAGATCGGCGTCGCCAAGGGCCGCAAGGCTCGCAAAGAGAAGACTGGCGAGCATCTCAAGGTCGGGATCTGCGGCGAGCATGGTGGTGACCCCGAGAGCGTGGCCTTCTGCCATGTCGTGGGTATGGACTACGTCTCGTGCTCCCCGTACCGCGTGCCCATCGCCCGGCTCGCCGCTGCCCAGGCCGTCCTGGCCGAAGGTAAGACGATCAGCCGCGATCGTTGATCGAGTCTGAGCCGTTTGTGCTGTTATCCTTGAGGCCGGCCGAGTTCCACTCGGCCGGCCTCTTTTCATTCCAAAGGCGAGCGAAATCTCCTCCTCTTCGTCTTGGCTTTCCTCCATGCTTGACCGTGTTCCAAATGCACGCGTCGTGCCAATGGGTTCGGTTGATCAGGTTTTGCTGATTGGTGGCAGGCCGTCATGATTCCATGATCTAAGGCCTTCTTTTTCTCGCCGGGTTGCTTGTCGTCGTCGCAGGGCTGTGGTAACGTTGATTTTATCGATTTCGTCATCTCTTTCATGCGATCGATTTATGCTGGGTGCCGCCCGTACGTAACCCTCGATTTTTCTTGTAGCGGATTCGACGTTCGTTCCCCCACAAACTTTTCGCATGAACCCCCAACAGTCAGGATCGCGCGCCGCGGTCGCCCTCTCCGTATGGGCCGACCTCGGACATGCTCCCGACACGCTCGCTGGTTTTCCGGAGCCTCACTCCCATGGCGAAGCAAGGCCGAGACTGGACCGACATCCTGGTCAAGCGCGGGGTCATCGGACCCGATCAGATGCGGGAAGCGCAATCGATGAATCATGTTCCCGTGGAAGAGGCACTGGTCAAGCTCGGCTATGCCGGGGTTGACGAGATCATGAAGGCGAAGGCCGAACAGCACGGCATGGCCTTCGTCGAACTCCGGGAAATCGAGATCCCCCCCTCCGTCATTGAGTTGGTGCCCGAGTCGCTCGCCCGCGAAAACATCGTGATGCCCTTGTCGCAAGAAAGCGGCGCGATCAAGGTCATCATGCATGACCCCAACGCCTTCGAGACCATCGACAAGCTTCGGTTCGTCTTGAACCGAGAGATCGAGGTCGCCCTGGCCCCCAAAGAGGCCATCGTCGAGGCCATCAACCGCTACTACGGCGGCTCCTCGACCGAAACCGAGTCGGTCGACTCGATGCTTCAAGAATTCACCGACACCGCCATCGACTTCTCCGAAGACGTCGGCAGCAGCGGCAAGTCGGGCAGTGGCGCCATCGGCCTGGAAGAGGGAGACGCCCCGGTCATCCGGCTCGTCCACCTGATCATCCAAGAAGCCGTGAACATGCGCGCTTCGGATATCCACATCGAGCCGTTCGCCGACCGCGTCCGGATCCGCTACCGGATCGACGGCGTCTGCATGGAACGCGACTCCCCCCCCCGGCGACTCCTCGGCTCTATCGTCAGCCGTATTAAAATCATGGGCTCGATGGACATCGCGGAGAAGCGACGCCCCCAAGACGGCCGGATCAAGATGCACGCCGCCGGCAAGGACATCGACTTGCGTGTCAGCGTGCTCCCAACCAGCCATGGCCAGTCCGTGGTCATGCGGATCCTTGACCGCGAGAACATCAAGGTCGGGCTCCGCGACCTTGGGTTCGGCGAGGAGGACTGGAAACGGTTCGCCTCGATGATCAAACGGCCCAACGGGATCTTGCTCGTTACCGGGCCGACCGGGTCGGGGAAGACGACCACCCTCTACGCCGCCCTCAACGAGTTGAACCGGCCGGACGTGAAAATCATCACGGCCGAAGACCCGGTCGAGTACTACCTGCCGGGCGTCAACCAGTGCGAGGTTCGGGCCAAGATCGGGATGACGTTTGCACGCATCATTCGAGCCATGCTGCGACAGAATCCCAACATCCTCCTGGTCGGCGAAATCCGCGACGAAGAGACCGCAAACACGGCGATTCAGGCCTCGCTGACAGGACACTTGGTTTTTAGTACATTGCACACGAACGATGCCCCGAGTGCTGTAACGAGATTGATCGATATCGGGGTGCAGCCGTTCCTGGTGGCCAGCTCGGTAATGGCGATCATGGCTCAACGTTTGGTGCGCAAAGTGTGTCCCAAATGTCGGGTCCGCTACGAGCCTCCCGCACACGTCCTGCAGGGGATCGGCCTCAAACCCGAGATCGCCAAGAAGGCGAACTTCATGAAGGGCAAGGGGTGCACCCACTGCAACAAGTCGGGCTACCGCGGACGGATGGGGATCTACGAGCTGATGACCATGACCAGCCAGATCCGCGATATGACCTTCAAGGGCGATTCCACCCAAAATCTCCGGAGAATGGCTCGAAAACAGGGGATGCGCACCCTCTTCGAGGATGGGATGGTCAAGGCGCTCAAGGGGCTCACGACCATCGACGAAATCTTGCGAATCACCCAGCACGACAGCGCGGCGGCACCCACGAAATGACCTCCGCGAGACCTTCCTCAACGAAGGCTCGAGGGTCTGTGGGGTCTCCAGAAAATGGGGGGACCGGGGACGCTGTGGGCGCCACGGTCACCCTCCTTTTGATGCAGAGACGGCCCCATCTCCGCGCGATGGCGGTTCGTCAGACCGACGCCTTTCCCTTGATTCGGGCGCCGGAGGACCGGAATAATGGCTGTGGCGGACGGGGCGGTACGATCGCCGTAAAGCCCGGAACCCCAGCTCTTCTTTCGGTGGACACCTGGTTGTTGGGACTTAGTCAAGACCCCCTGGATTGCGGACGGGCCACCCGGCTCGAGCCGGGGGCGAGCTCCACCGAGGCGATTCGGGAGGGTTGATACGGCGATGGGTACGCTGCTCATTGATAAGCTGTTGCAGACGGTGGTCCAACAGAAGGCCAGCGATCTGCACTTGACCGTGGGGAGCCAACCGATGCTCCGTCTCCATGGTCACATGCGTCCACTGGCAACCAAGGTCCTCGAGTCGGCTGATACCTCTGCGCTCATGAAGAGCATCACCCCTGAACGCTGCCAGCAGGAGCTTCAGGAGGTGGGGGGATGCGACTTCGGTTTCGCGTTCGGTGAGATGGCCCGGTTCCGCGTCGCCGTCTTCAAACAGCGCGGCAATATCGGGCTGGTGCTCCGGCGAATCCCCAACGAGTTCCTCACCTTCCAGCAGCTCGGTCTGCCGGCGGTGATGGAAGACCTGATCACTCGCCCTCGTGGCCTGATTCTCGTGACCGGGCCGACCGGCTCGGGCAAGACGACCAGCCTCGCGAGCATGATCAACTGGATCAACGACAACCTCGATCGGCACATCATCACGATCGAAGACCCGATCGAGTACTTCCACAAGCACAAGAAGTCGCTGATCAACCAGCGCGAGATCGGCATCGACGTCCCCGACTTCCCCGAGGCCATCCGCCGCGCTTTGCGAATGGACCCCGACTGTATCCTCGTCGGCGAAATGCGTGACCTGGCGACCATCTCGGCTGCCGTCACCGCTGCTGAGACCGGGCACATCGTCTTCGGCACCCTGCACACCAACTCGGCCGAAGGAACCGTCAACCGAATTATTGACGTTTTCCCCAAGGAGCAGCAGGACCAGATCCGGACTCAGCTCTCGGTCGCCATCATCGGCGTGCTCGCCCAGGCGCTCGTCCCTCGGAAGCCCAAGGGACTCGTGGCCGCCTATGAGATGCTGGTCGTTACGCCTGCGATCTCGAACCTGATTCGCGAAAACAAGACGTACCGTATCGACTCGTCGATCCAGACCGGGCGCAAGCACGGCATGATCTTGCTCGACGACAGCCTCTTCAACCTCTGGCGGCAAGGGCTCGTCGAGGAAGAAGAACTCTACGTCAAGGCCCGCAAGGTCAACGAACTCCGCGAACGGGTCGAGAACGCCAAGAAGGGGATCTTTGACGACGAAGAAGAGGCGGACGAAGATACGGATCCGAAGAAGAAATAAAAAAAGAGTTGCGGTCGTGTCACGCGGCCAAAACTGAATCGTATGTTGTTGGGTTGTTGTCGGCTTCGGCGGGCAAGCGTCCTTCCCAAAGGGGAGATCCTCTCCCGGCCGTTGGCCCGCCGGTGTCTCGTAAGTTGGGTGGCTGGGGTCCGGCATTGGGCCCCGGCGCGAGGGCTGGAAGATCGAAGGCCGAATGCGGCCTTCAACCACTTTCGGCCGTCAGCACCCGAGGTTGAACCGGGTTCGGTCCGTTCTGGGCCGGGCCTCCGTCCGAACGTTTCTTACGCATCAAAACAATCCGGTCCGATTTCGTTTTCGGGGAGGGGCCCAAGGAGGTCCACTCCGGAGAGGGTGGGATTGATTCATGGCACGCCGACTCGGTCAGATCCTGGTGGACATGGGCTATCTCGATGAGGAGAAGCTCTGGTCGTTGCTTGAAGAACAGAAGCGTTCGAGCAATGAGCTGATCGGCAAGGTGGCGATCCGGCTTGGCCTCGTCAAGGAAGAGCACGTGCTCAAAGCGCTCGGCGAGCAGCTGGGCATGAAGGTCATGAAGCTCGCCGAGACGACGATCCCGTCGGAGCTCACCGAGCTGGTCAACGAGACGATGGCCACAGCGTTCAAGATCGTGCCGGTCTCCCAAAACAAGAAGGACAAGAGCGTCACCGTCGCGATGGCGGAGCCGCAGAACCCGTCGACGCTCGACAGCGTTCGCCAGTTCCTGGGCGTCGAGGTTAAGGGGGCGGTGGCCTCCGAGGCCGACGTGATGGCCGCCATCGAACGGCTCTACGCCGGCCATCAGGAGTCGATCGAGGACGTCGTCAAGCAGATCGAGTCGGACAAGGGGCTCTCGCAGTATTCCAATCGGAACCAGAACACGATCGACCTCGAGGCGATCGAGGAGATGGCCGAGGCCGCGCCGGTGCGGAAGCTTTTGAATATGGTTTTGCTCTTGTCCATCAAGGACAAGGCGTCTGACATCCACTTCGAGCCGTTCGAGGAAGAGTACAAGATGCGGTATCGGGTGGACGGCGTGCTCTATGAGCTCGTCCCTCCCCCTCGCCACCTGGCGCCTGCGATCGCCAGCCGTATCAAAGTCATGGCAAACCTCGATATCGCCGAACGGCGCTTGCCGCAGGACGGTCGAATCGAGCTGGCCATCGGCGGCAACTCGGTCGACATCCGGGTCTCAACTTTGCCGACCCTCTTCGGCGAGAGCGTCGTCCTCCGGATCCTCGACCGAACCGTCGTGCAGCTTGACCTCAACAAAATCGGCATGCCGGCCGATCTGCTGGCCCAGTGGCGCGAGCTCTGTCATCGGCCGAACGGGATCGTCCTAGTGACCGGCCCGACCTCGTCCGGCAAGACGACCACGCTCTACGCGACGCTGAACGAGCTGAACGAGGTGACCGAGAAGATTATCACGACGGAAGAGCCGGTCGAGTACGACATCGACGGCCTCATCCAGGTGCCGATCAACAGCGAAATCGGCGTGACGTTCGCCGCCTGCCTGCGGGCCATTCTCCGCCAGGATCCGGATAAGATCCTGGTCGGCGAGACCCGCGACCTCGAGACGGCCGAGATCGCGATTCAGGCGTCGCTCACCGGGCACGTCGTCTTCACGACCTTGCACACCAACGACGCCCCCTCGGCCATTACCCGGCTCCGGGACATGGGCCTGCCGACCTTCTTGATCACCGCGACGATCCAAGGAGTGCTCGCGCAGCGGCTCGTCCGGAAGATCTGCGCGAACTGTCGGACCGAGTTCCAGCCCAGCCAGGAAGTGGCCATGGAACTCGGGATGACCAGTTCCGAGGCGGCGACCAAGAAGTTCTTCTACGGCAAAGGCTGTGACCGGTGCAACAACACCGGCTACAAGGGACGCATGGGCGTCTATGAGCTACTCATCATGAACGACGTCCTGCGCGAGATGGTCGTCTCCGAGACCTCGCTCGACGAGTTCCGCACTGCCTGCCGCAAGTTCGGCATGCGGACCCTCCGCGAATCGGGCCTGCAAGCGATTCATGGGGGCCTCACGTCGGTCGAGGAAATCCTTCGCGAAACCATGCTCGACGAGGTCTGACCGCGAGCGCCCGGCCTGTTTCCGGCGAACCGGCCGAAATCCTCGGTCGGTGAGGGAACGAAAGCCATCGCCGTGGAGTCGAAGTAGGGCGACCTTCCGGGGCCGCCGGCAAGAGCCAGAACAAGAATAGGCATGTGAACGTGTCCGGTCTTCATCGCCTTCGAGATCTTTCCTCCGCGAGACACGAGAGCCACTCTTCGAGACAGGGGAACGACGATGCCAACCTATTCGTATGAGGCGATGGATCACACGGGGCGCGAGGTCAAGGACACGATCAATGCCTCGACCCAGGAAGAAGCGCAGCAACTGATCCGCCAAAAAGGCTTCTTCGTTACCAAGATCTCCGAGCGCTCTGAAAAGAAGGCGAAGAAGACGGCGGCCAAGAAGAAGGGCGGCAAGAAGGGTAAGAAGAAGTCGTTTACGATCGGCAAGATCGGCACCAAGCAGCTTTGCACCTTCACCCGCCAGCTCTCCACCTTGCAGGACGCCGGCCTGCCGATCTTGCGGAGCTTGCGGATCCTCGAAGGCCAGTGCAAGCCGGGCGTGCTCAAGAACTCGCTCGGCGAGGTGGTTGAGGACATCGAGAGCGGCCAGACCCTCTCCGAAGCGTTCGCCAAGCACCCCAAGGCGTTCGACAAGCTCTACTGCAACATGATCAAGGCCGGTGAAGCGGGCGGTGCCCTCGAGGCGATCCTTCAGCGTCTGGCGGATTTCAAAGAGAAGAGCCAGACGCTCAAACGCCGGATCAAGTCGGCGATGGTTTACCCGATCGTCGTCATCTTCGTTGCCTGCGTGATCGTTGGCTTCATTCTTTACTTCATCATTCCCAAGTTTGAAGCGATCTTCAAAGACTTCGGCGTTCCTCTGCCGGCGATGACCGTCTTCCTGATCGAGGCCAGCCACTTCGTCATCAAGTATTTCTACCTTGTCTTCCTCGCTCCGCTCTTCATCTGGATCTTCCTGAAGCTGCTCTATCGCAACAAGACGGGGGCGTACGTCTGTGACCGGATCCTCCTGATGATTCCGGTCATGGGCCAGATCGTCGAAAAGTCGACCGTGGCGCGGACGATGCGAACCTTGGGGACCCTTGTGCAGTCGGGCGTGCCGATCTTGGAGTCACTCAGCATCGTCAAGGACACGGCGGGCAACGCCGTCTTCGAGCGAGCCTTCGCCCGGATCTATGACAGCATTCGTGAAGGCGAAACGATCGCTCAGCCGCTTCGCGAGTCACGGATCGTCGACGACATCGTTGTCAATATGATCGACGTTGGCGAAGAGACGGGCGATCTCGATACGATGCTCAACAAGATCGCCGACAACTACGACGAAGAGGTTGAAGCCCTGGTCGAGAGCCTCGTGAGCCTACTCGAGCCGATCATGATCGTGACCTTGGGTGGCATCATCGGCTTCATCGTCATCGCCTTGTTCTTACCCTTGATTACCTTGATCACCAAGCTCTCGGGCTGATCCGCGGCCCCTGGCCCGATCACGAAACCGAGAGCGCACCCCGACGGATCGACTCGGCCCACCGGCCCGCGCTCTCGGTACGGCCCGACCGGCGGAATGAATTCGACTTATCCAGTGATGTCGAAACGAAAAGCGACGGCACGACGTGAGATCGAAGCGACCCCGTGACCTGGAGACTGACCCGATGAGAAGACGGACACGCTCGACCGCCCACCACCACCGGCTCGGCTTTACCCTGATCGAGCTCCTCGTCGTCATCGTGATCCTTGGCCTGTTGGTCGGCCTGTTGGTCCCGGCCGTGATGCAAGCCGTGGGCACCGCTAAGGACGCCGCCGTCGCCGCTGAAATTCGGGCGTTGTCCCAGGCACTGGCCGATTTCAATTCGAAATACGGTGCTTATCCGCCGAGCCGGATCGTCCTCAGAGAGGATGGTAACTACAGTTCGACCGGTGCTCTCGGCGCACGAACGGTGAGTTATCTCCGGCGCTTTTGGCCGCGTATGCCGGTGAGCACCACAGGTGCTCCGACGGGGATTCCTGGCGGTTTTTACGACTTCAACCGTAATGGGAAGCTGGACACGGACGTCAGTTACATCCTGTCTGGCCCCGAGTGTCTTGTGTTTTTCCTGGGCGGGATTGCCCAAGGGAATAGCACTGGTGGTTGGTCGATGACGGGCTTTTCCAAGAATCCTCTCAACCCATTCGAGATTTTGACAACCAACCGAACGGTTCCGCTCTTTGAGTTCAACAACTCTCGCCTGGAAGCCAACAAGAGTAATGGGGCTGTGTTTCCGGGCTATCTCGATTCCCTGGGGAATTCTTACGATTCCACCCAGCCGTTCTATTGTTACTTCTCGGCCTATGGCGGCGCGGGCTACGACCCTGGTGATGTCGACTTCGCTGAGCTCAATGATGATGGCGTGGCGATGATCGGTGCGTTCAAGACCTCTAATGCTGCGACGCCGCCCGCTGGGCAGAGCATCGTTGTCGGTTCGCCAGCTCCGAATCCATACACGAACGACCCTCCGGTCCCGACTCAAAACGCGGCAGGCAAAGGCGATGTTGACACGGACTCTCCGAAATATCCCGCTTGGCAGAACGGCCAAACATTCCAGATTATTTCTGCTGGCCGTGACCGCCGCTTCGGAATCGGTGGACAGTACCTTGCGAACGGCAATAACCGGTTGCCCTTTGTCGATGGGAATACCAGTGGCTATTTGCAAAATTCGTTCCAGACCATGCAGGCCAATGCCACTGTAACTTCAGTCACCCTTGGACCTAATACGCGGTCGGTTGAGAAGGATAACATCACGAATTTCTCGGCTGGCAAGCTCGACTGAGTGTGAGTAGGGAGTCAGACGTCGGAACAGGTCGTTTCGTGAAATAGTCTGGAAAGGGAGGGCTTCATGAGAGTTCAGGAACGGCACTATCCGAGGTCGGGCTTTACCCTAGTCGAGATCTTGGTCGTTTTGGCCATTATCCTCCTGGCGTCCCTGATCGCGCTCCCAACGATCGTGACGAGCTTGAACGGCCGGCAGGTCACCGATGCCGCACGGATCTTCACCGGGGCCTTGGTGGGAGCCAGGGACTCGGCGATCCGGTACAACGAGCCGCGTGGGATCCGCTTGTTGCCCGATCCGACCCTGACGATCAACGATCCGACCTCGGGGATCAATCTTCAACTCTGCTACAACCGGATCATCCCGATCGAGCCGGCGGGCGACTATGCGGAGGGGCGCATCTCGATCGGCCCCCAGTATTACGTTAAAGGGACTCCGAATTCGACGACGTTCCCCCCTATCGCGTACACGAAGCCAAACGGCACTACGTACCCGTATCCCTTCTACGAGTCCTCGGCCATTTCGAAGGTGCTCATGGTTGAGGAAGCCCCCTATCTCGGGGGTTTTTCGACTTCGGTTGTGCAGCCCAACGCGCCGACGAACTGGTACTGGAACGTCCGGGTCGGCGACAAGATCAAGATCGGCGGAGTCGGGCGGGCTTATACGGTCGTTGGTCCATGCACGGTCCACCCCTTGGGGACGGGAACGAACAAGGGTAATCCCGAGATGTTCGTCAACGTCGGACCTCCAGGCGCGACTTCCCCTTTAAAGCGAGCTTATTATCCTCCGCCGAGCACTGTGTTGACCCCGGACCTGCTGAAGCCGTTCGCGACGGCCACCCCTGAGTTCCTCTTCCTGGTCAATGGCGAAGACGACGATGGTGACGGATATGTTGATGAAGGGTGGGATGGATTCGACCAAAATACCAACGGTGTGATCGACGAGCTTGCTGAGTGGGAGACCGAGAAGTGGGTTGGTGCGCTCACGACTGACGCTCTGCTTGACATCCCGACGAACACTCCCGTGGGAAGCCCCTCGTCGGATTGGATTTTCGTCAACTACCAGAAAGGTGCCCAGGATGTCCCCTATGTCATCCAGCGGCAGCCTGTGCCCAGCCAAGGGGCCCGCGAGATGATGTTGCCCGCCGGCATGGTGATCGATGCGACGACCTGGAACAGCACGAGGGAACGCTCGCGGATCCCGATCTCGCTCGGCTCTCTCAACTGCGACGTGATGGTAAACCCCAATGGCCTCTTCGTTCCCACGACGCAGTATTCAACTCCGACGTCTGCTGACCCCTCCCCGTACCTTCACTTTTGGATCACCGACCGAAACGATGTGTATCCCCGGGGTGCGCTCTGGGGGATGACTAGCGGGGTTCCCAACCATAACCCGGACGATCCCAAGCCGCTAAACGATTACGTCTTCTACGAACTGCCGATGACCAAGGACGCAATGGGTGTGACCAGCGGATCAGTTGTGCAGCCTGCGACCCAGGGTGGGTTCTATCCGGGCGCGAACACGGTATTCCCTGTGCTCAAAGCCGATCGCCGCCTCGTCACAATGTTCGCCCAGAGCGGCCTCGTCGTCACGAACACGATCGAGCCGGTTCCTCCGACCACGCCGGCGGTTTCGGGCGAAGGTTTCAATATTGCTAATGTTGGCTATCCGTTCCTTCGGGCTCAACAGGGATTGAGGGAGGCTCGATGATGATCCGGCATACGCCGCGAGAGCGGATGGGCATCACGTTGACCGAGATCCTGATCTCGATCCTGATCCTGGGCATCGGCATGGTCTCACTGGCCACCTTGTTTCCACTCGGCCTGCTCAGGCTTCGCGATGCGAATCGGCTGTCTCGCTCGGCCACCTTGACCGAGTCAGCCACGGCCGATTTCGGGGGCCGGGATTTGCTGAACAAGCAATCGTTTCTGAATTCCAACTCGAGTCCTTGGTACACGCTGAAGGCATATACCGCCCGACCCTATGATCCTTGGGTTCAGGATACGCCCGGTTACACCAGCGGCAAATTCTTGGACCCTTGGGATAAGACCCTCGGCTTTGGCGCCTATCGAGGCCAGGGACCGCCCACCGCAGCTCCGATCAATGGGCCGGGTTACTTTCCGGGTGCTGGCCTTCCGGTGGCTTACGATCCGCTCTGGCGATATCAGGCTGGTGTCTATCCCGGGGCGACGTCGGAGGCCCGGTTTGCTTCGGGAATCGGCTTTGTCCGGCCTGACCCCAGCGATGGCACCAGCGATCCGAGCGCCCATGGCCTTCAGCGGATTACCAACTTTAACAACAACGCTCTGGCAACCTGGATGAAGCAAAGTTCGGCATACGTCCCCGATATCTTCGTCTCGCCCGAGGATGTCATTCTCCAGTCGGGTACGGATGTGGGCAAGGCCGTGAACACGGCCAGCCCCCTTGTTCCTGAATTGATTGCTCCCGACCTGACTCTACCTGCGGTCTACAAGACAGGGGTGCCGACCCTCCAGAACGACTGGAAGTACACATGGATGTTCACGGGGCAGCAGGCGGACAGCACGAATGGGGCAGTTTTCAGCGGCGATATCGTGATTTTCGAGAACCGACCGTTCGCTCTCAATACGACCACGCCGACCTACTTCGGCCACACTGCGCCGGTCAACGGAGTTGTCGAGGGTGAAACGGTAGTTGAGGCCATCTTCGGATACACCAGCAAGGTGACCCAGATCCCCACGAAGGGGTCGTACGGCTATGGCGCCAATGCGAATCGGGCGGTGCTCCTCCGCTGGTCTTCCGCAATGCCCGACCCCGAAATCCGGGCCGGATCGTGGATTGCAGACGTGACCTACGAGCGGAATGCCACCGTGTCTTCGACCCGACAATACGACAGCCCCGCCACTGGTGACACTACCCGGCCGGCTCTGGCCTATTTCCCCTACCAGCGTTGCCACTGGTATCAGATCGCCAAGCGAACCGGCGTTAGCGTCCGCGCCGCGGCTGACAAGCTGACGAATGACCCCGATGGGATTACCTACCGCGAGATGACCGTGTGGGTGAACGCGCCGTTGCGGGCATTCACCCTGCTTGATACCAGTGGTTCGCCCCACCACGCCAACGCGGCCCTGGTGTCGCCTTACGTCGTCAACGTGTTTCCCAGGACGATCTACACGCGCTGAGCGCTAGCACCGGCCGCGGCCCGCAAGTCCGCTTCGAGGGAGAGATCCGTCATGCGTAACCGATTGCCACGCCCTCAATCGCCCCGCCGAGGCGTGACTCTCGTCGAAATGCTCGTCGCCGTGGCGTTGTTGGTCCTGATGATGTCTATGATCGTCACGATCTTCACCTCGGCGACTGGGGCGCTTTCGGGAGTCCAAACGTTCCAACAACTCGACGGCGACCTCCGCCAACTCGATATGACGATCCGCCAGGACTTGACCAATATCACCGCGAAATTGACCCCGCCGCTCAACCCCAATGACCAACTCGGCTACTTCGAGGTTGGCGAGAACGCGTTCGCCGACCTTCAGAACGAAGACACCGACGACTATATGCGGTTCACTGCGAAGGCGCCCGAGGGGCAACCCTTCAAGGGGCGAATCTGGCTTGGGGCGACCACCACCTCGCCCAACCAACCCGTCTTGATGACGAGCCAGTACGCCGAGATTATCTACTTCCTCCGCAATGGCAATCTTTACCGTCGTGTGCTTCTGATTGCTCCGGAGAAGCAGACCGCAGTGAACACCGTGTGGGCGACGTGGAAGGCGACGGGGGCAACGGGGGTGATCACCTTCAATCCGTCCATCCTCGGCGGCTCGATCAGTACGAGTTGGCAAGGCGTGAACAATCTCTCCGCGCGTCCCGCTGCATCTGCCGTGGGGGCAACGACCGCCCCGTTCATCCTCAACACGCTTGGTGATCTGACGAACCGTCAGAACCGGTTCGCCTATCAACGTTACGGCAACGACTTCACCGACAACGCGGGAGTGGCAGTGGCTGGCGGCGACGGAATTCCCGATGACAATAATCCTGATCCGAACCTAACAGCGCCGGGGAATATTGTGGGAGACGGTGTCCCCGACTATCCCCCGACGTTGTACTATGGCATGCCCGCCAACTCTCTACTCTGGGAGCCCACAACAGCAGATCGTGGAGCGGGAAGTAAGGAGACTTTGGCGTTCCCCTATGTATTTCCGGGGGCGTATTCGGTCCCCGACTCCATCGCCGGCGCTCTGGGCGGCTCCGGCTGGATTCATTCGCTTGATCCCAACCCGAACCCTGCCTTTGGGTCGAATCCGAACAACTCCGATGCGGAGATGCTTGATCAGCTCAAGAGGCTTAATCACTCCCCGCTCGAGTCAGGCGACAGTCTCCCGGCGCCGGCAATCGCAACTTTCGTGCCAGGTACGCAAACCTGGTGGGGATTCCCGACGTGGCGGGAAACGATGCTGACAAGCTGGACCGATCCGAATATCCAGGTTACCTCCGCCTACTCGCAACCCTTCGGTCTTCATCCGTTCTATGCCAGTTCCAATCCTGCCTCCACCACCAATAGTACCATCATGGCGGCGAATTTCCTGCCACCGATGACCGCCACTTATCGGGCGACTCCTCAACTGTTCACCGATGGGGCCGGAACGGCACCGTCCTCGAATGCTCTTTGGCTCGCGTGTTGGGATGATGATTTGATCATGACTGGAGTGAGAAGTTTCGACATCAAGGTCTATGACAACTCGTTCCCTGGCTACGTCGACCTTGGTTGGGGTGACGACCTGAGACTCCAACCCGTGACGGCCCCCCCGGGGGCTAATGAAAAATATCTCTGTCAGGCCAACGGTGCGCAGTTCCTCACGGAAACCCTGCCCATGGTCTATTGGGCCTCCGGCGCGTATGACACATTGACTCAGACCTTCGCCCACGAAGGGCGTATGCCACCGCTTTATGATGACGTCCGCATGGATGCGCAATTTCCCAACCCGTTCTACCCGACTCCCCCGTATCCGTATGCCCCCTATAAATCCTATACGGGAAACGTGGGGGACATCAACAAAGACGTGGTGCGCTTGAGACGGGTCTGGGATACCTGGTCCACCGACTACACCCAGGTCCCCGCTCGGGGGTTCAATCCGACGACGAAACTGCCGGTGGGGCCTCCTTGGTCGCCGCCGATTTACCCGTCCTATCCGCCGCCTTACCCGGCGCCGTTACGCGGGCTTCAGATCCAGATCCGGGTGGCCGACCCCCGGGGTGAACGAGTCAAGACGTTGACAATTCGTCAAGATTTCAGCGACAAGCTGTGATCGAATCGAGAGGGAAAGGGGACTTCCTCCCATGTTCGCAACCTTCCCAAGAACTCGCAACCAGCGACGGGGCGTTGTCCTGATCCTGGTTCTCGGCATGCTCGGCCTGCTGGCCTTGATCGGCGTGACGTTTGCGACGTTCAGCGGCCAAGTCAAAATCAACGCCCGGAATTTCTCGCAGGCGCAGAACTGGCCCGAATCGACGGAGATGATGGACTATGCCCTCGCGCAACTGATCGACGACACCGACAATCCGCAGTCGGCGATCCGGGGTCATAGCCTCAAGCGGGACATGTATGGTAATGACGGACTCTACAACTCCGCCCTCGCGGTCAATCCGGCCAACGGTCTGCGGTTCGCAATTAGTAACGCTGCACCGGTGCCCGCTCCGGCGTTGGGGGCCCCACCTACGCTCGTTTCGGTCACGGACATCGACGGGACTGTACATAATGTCTGTGTGGATGGGTTGATCCAGGTCAATACGAACATCGCGTCGAACGAACCTGCCCTTTATGGATATAACTTCACGCGATGGGTCATGAGATTCCCCCCGGTCGTGGATTCCACTGTAGTGTCAGCCACGGAGCCTGCTGCCTACTACCCGAGCGAGACCCACGAGATCTTGGCCGATGTTGAAGGAACAGGCGGCCGGGTCTTCTACGTCGCTCCGGATGACCGTTCCCGGTGGCCAGGCACCACCGACGTCGCGCTGCCGCCCCAAGGTGTGCCGTTGGAATCGCCGCGGACCTATGGGACTGACTACTCTCAAGCCCCGATCATTCCTTATCCTTTGCCGAAGGTGTACGGCGGGACAGATTATCAGCCAGACGCGGACTACCCGCCGATTCAAAACTACAACTACTACAACTACGACTATGTCACTAATCTGAAAACCGCAACGCCGGGTCAGAGCACCCTCGTTGGGCTTCGATGGCGGACTCTCAATAACACCACGTCGAACCTCGCAGGAACCTTTACTCTCGATGGCCGGTTCCTTCATGCGTTCAACGGGCCGGGTGTGTCGGGCCTAGACCAGATCCTCGACCCAGTCCTCGGCTCAAAGATTGCTGCCGTCAACGCTCCAGCGCTCCAGAACCGGGGGATGGCTCAGTACGCGAATTTTCGGACCAACGGGAACATCCTTACCGGGAACATCAACACCAAGGATAATTTCCTGACCCCGTTCTCGTACGGATCGCCCTCCATCTGCGGTATGGATGAAGACTACGACGCCTGTGACTTGGAGAACTGGTTCCTCGCGATGCAGAGCGGCGACGGTCAGGTCATGATCCCGTCATTTCACCGGCCCGGGATCCTCATCAGTGACCAGTCTGTAACGGCACCGACGAAGAACGATCCGTTGAGCTACTACGACGACTGGACAAGCCAGAACCCGTTCTCCGCCTCGAAGATCCTTCGGCCGCGACAGGCGGACGGACACAGTGCGCTCGCTTTCCCCAACCTCCATCCCGACCCGAACGGGAAGATCCAATACGACGTGGATAACGACGGCGACGGGAACTCCGACTCGGTGTGGCTCGACCTTGGCTATCCTGCGCGGCGGAATACGGATGGGCGACTGTTTAAGCCGTTGTTTGCTTTTATGGTTATCGGGCTTAACGGCCGGATCCCGCTCAACACGGCGGGGAACCTCCAACTCCGCTCGCTCCTCGGGCAAGACCCCGTGAGCACATTGCAGCATTACGGTGTACCGCTCTTGGCCCATGCTTCAGGTAAAGGTTACTCACCTTCCGAGGTCGATCCGACCTACGCTCTCCAGAACGCGTTTATGCGGGGGGCGGCTGGAGTGCAACTTTACTCCCCGACCGACAACGCGGGCGGGACTGCGGGCGGAGTTGTCAACGGCGCGGGAGTCTATACGGCCGGTGACGCAACGAATGACTTTACCACCTATGCAAATACCCAATGGTGGGGTAACGCGGGAGTGCCGGTTAGTCTGACTCAGTTGCGCAATCTCCTCGCCGGAACTCGCTCTCCGGGCCTGGTTAAAAACGCCTCAGGTGTCGAGGTGCCGACCAGCGGCGACTCGAATTTCGTCTTCGTCAACGGCAAGGTTACGTACTTGCCCAATGGCGTTCTGGATGCGGGAGATGCCAGTACGACCACGACGACAACTCCGATCGCCGGACGTTGGGGTGAGCCTGCGGATCAACCGGTTGCACTATCGATTTTGCCCTTGGCTAATGCAATTAATGTGGCCGCGCCGCCACTGTCGGGTTGGGCGCCAGCTTCGCCTATCTACCAGTACGAAAACCAGGTCCGCGCGGGTGTTTCCGGCCAGTGGACGGCCGTCGCGGGTACGTTGACACCCCGCTACGGTGATGCGCGGGATGACAACCGCAACACCTTCGACTGGTATCCGTCCAATACGGGAGGGGGGGCGATCACGACCCTTGGAGAGAACGCCGACTTCCTGGATTTGAGCGGCTCGTTGGTCCTGCCCGTGGAGCGGCTGCGCCGTTTCGTGACCCCGATCGACGTGATGGGTGATGGCATTGTCAATAGCCTTGTGAATCCCTTCTCGACCGCAATCGGGACCGTTACGCCGCTCCTCGGCGGTGACAAAGTCGGACGTGTCGCGTACGTCAAGCATTTTCGGCCCCCGGGCCTGGTGATGGCGACTCCTCCAGGGCTTGACCTTCCTGCCGCGCCCCTGCCGACAACGGCCCCTGCAATTCCAACCAAACCCATCTGGTATCCTTACGAGTCGGGTGCCTACTGGCTGCAGGGGATCGGGAAGCCCGCGCCTCCGATGAACTCGGCGCCAGTCGGTGTCGCGCCGACTCAGCAGGTTGTCCCCGTTGACCTGACCAATAACCTTTACCACGGTTTTGAATCGTACCGGATGCCGACGCCTCCGGGGAACATCGTCACACTGTCGCAGTTCATCGGTGGGATGCCGTCCAACACTTTTCCGGACCCGACCGTTGCCCCCCTTAATTCCTGGGCGCCGAGGTTCGACCAGTCTATCAACACACTTCCCGTCATAAATCCGAACGCATTCGCCTCAAGTTCGTATCCCTGGTTGGCCAGCCTGAATGAAGCGGACGAGATGAATGTTTACAGTCCACAGTCGAGCGACCAGCCATTCGGACCCAGCGACCTGGAATGGCTCTATCGCCAGCAAGACACGGACGGCTTGTCACTCGCAAGTCGTCTCAAGGATCTGGCGCCTGTCTCGTTTACGAATCCGAAAGATGGGACCCGCCGTCGCCGACTCTTCTCCATTGAGAGTTGGGAGCCGACGAATTTTGTTTGGGCCAATGACAATCCGGCCGGTGACCCGCAGTGGCCTCTGGTCACGGAGACGAACGCTCCTTATGGCAATAGCCAGTTTTACGCCACGGCAAATGCGAGCGGCGCCAATCTCTCGCTCAAGGACGCCACCCTCAGCACGATCGATTATCTTCACGGTTTCCATGCCGATGCGTACGACAGCAGGATGACCAGTCCTGGTTACACCGTTCCGCGGAGGCTCCCGTCGCTGGCGCACCGCGATCGCAAGATCAACCTCAACTACCCGCTGCCGGTGTCGAATCGTTACGACGAGCCCGTGCGGCAAAAGTGGATTCGCGAGACCTATCAACTGCTCAAGATGATCCTTCCGCCCAAGGCGGTCGACACGCCGGAAGAGCTGGTCCAGTTGAGCCAGTACGTGACCAACATCATCGACTTCCGCGATCCGGACTGCACGTCGACGCGGTTCGTCAATACTGATGTTTACTATGCCACTGCGGCCACGGCGACAGAGCCTGCAACCCTGGCGTTCACGCCCCCCGGGGGGGTCCCAAATTCTCAACTGGGCCTCCCGTGGAATGGCACCAACAATGTGCCACCCCCTAGCTATTCACAGTTGTACGATAATCAGAATTCGCCCTATGTGATTCAGTATGGCATGGAGTATAACCCCGTAGCGATCACTGAGGTGCTTGCCTATACCTTCCAATATTCGGGGGCGCCCGCGCCGGATACGCCTCGAATGTGGGTCGAACTGGTCAATACCCTGACCGCGCCTGCACCGGCACCTACAGCCACGAATCCGGCCGGGTCCGATCCGAAAGCCTGTGATCTCAAGTTGGATGGGTGGGATTTTATCATTCTGCCCGATACCCCGGCCGGTCGCCCCGACCCATTCACGGGTCAACTCCCGATGACGACCTTACCTCCGGCTGCGCCCACTCCTCCCCTGGGTGTCACGGTTTCGAACAAAAAACTCGCTTCGATTGGCACCACCGATCCCGGCGGTCTCACCAATCCGATTCGGGCGATTACAAATAATGCCCCCAAAGCCTACGTGATCCAGGATGCCGCCCTTTCGTCGGGCATCGAGACGTCCCCACCCACGGCGGATGCGACGATCGACCTGGTCAACAATACGAATCTGCAGACGGCAACGACTGGAAACTACTACTGGCTCTATCTCCGTCGCCCTGCGAACCCGTTCGACACGAGTTACGATCCTGCCCGACCTAACGAAAACCGGGTGGTCGTCGACTGCTTCAGGTTTTTGTACAACAAGACGACTGCGGTTGGTAGCGGGGGCACGGTATCCCCGACCCCAGCCGACGGTACTCTCTATTCTCAGAGGCGTTTGCAACCATTCCGCGGCGGACACGCCGTGCCCCCAATACCCCCTGTCGTGGGTGCGGTCAATTACTGCGTTCCTGCTTACGGTTATACCGAACAGCCGATCAAGGGCCTTTCAGGAGATACGGGTTCCCACTTCAAGGGGAACTGGACCGCCGGGGCTTCCTCGACGGGAGCGATCTACAACACGCTTGGGAAGGCCCCTGGTGAAGAGACTCAGAATAAAGACGATTACGACTGGGATATGATGCAATTCAATGATCGCGACTTCACGAGTGTCGCCGAACTCTTGATGGTCCCCGGTTGTCCTCCCGGCCTCTTCACCAAACAGTTCGTCGAGCTCGCGCCGCCGATCCCCGTGAATCCGCCGACTATGGGGGGCACGCCCCCGCCATTGCCGACCCTTTTCACCAACCCGTCGGCAAAGGTTACGGCGGGTTCGACTGGCGTTCCTGCCACGACCTCCGAGCCGCACACGTTCCCCTATCTGATGGATGAGTTCTTCTACACGGCGCAGTCGGAACCTTCGATTCCCGGGTCGCCGATTCCCACTATGGTCACCTGGCCAGTCCCACCGACAGGTCCCGCTCCGATCCATCAGACGCCGAACTTCAATGCGACATTCCCAATCGCCGTTGCGGGAACTCTGAATGCGAATTTCCCGGTCGTTCCGAATTACATCGGGGGGCCGAGTGGTGCCGGCTGGTTCCGGATGTTTGAATTTTTTGATGTGCCAAGCCCGGCCAATGGTTCGACTGGTCTCGTCGCGGACGGGACGAACTACGACTGGGCGCGTCAGGATCTCAAGCCCGGCCTGCTCAACCTCAACCTGATCATTGATGAGGAGGTCTTCTTTGCCGTGATGAGCGAGTCGTGGCTGAAGACGCTCGGCTACGTTCGCAACTTCACACCGCCGTTCTTCTCTCCGGCTCAGGAAGACATCGACAACATGGGAGCCACGCGGCTGAACGTTCAGCAACTTAACCTGAGCAATGCCGCCGCGTCACCTCCCCAGGCGGTGACTCAGGTAAACGTCAACGGTTTTCCCAATAGCACTTACCAGATGCCGAACCAGGGCTTCATGGCGCTCGACCCGCTCGCGAGCTACGGTTCGACCGTGCCAATCTTCGACAATAGGATGAAGGCGGCCTTCAGTGATTTCCTCAAGCTCAGGCATGGTGGGTCGGGCTATATGTTTGCCCACCAGACCGGCCACGTTGGGGATCCCGACGGGACGACCACGTTGGTCGCTTCGGAACGGCCCTTTCATGCTCTGTCGTATCCAAACGTCGACTATACTGTGATGCGGCCCGCCGCGCTGCCGCCGACCGATTCGACGACCTATGCCCCCTGGCAGCCTGCGTGGGCCACTTTGACGACGGCGAAGGACGGGAGCACGGCGCCATACCCCACCTATGTTGGCGACCCGGGCGTGAAGAACCCTTACCTCTTCACTCAGAACAATCCCGTTTCGCCCCCGCCTGTCCCGGCTCGCCGCTTGTTCCAACTCCCCGATGTCTGGGGCAATCCCACGTTCTATCTCACCGCTGGCGCGATCAATTTCCCGGCGCCCCCAGGGGGAACTGATCCTGCGGTCTATCCGGGCAACGCATCGAATTGGCCGAGCACCCATGTCGGGGCGACTGTCACTGCGAACTTCACGGGCGACCCATTCGTCAACTGGCAGAACCTAAACGCGAACCTCGCCAATACGGCGGTCGATCTGTCGGCCATCCCCACCACGGTGCCCGCTGGTGCGACTCCTCCGGCTCCTTACGTGTTCGTTCCCAACTTCTACTTGGGAGCCAATACGACGGTAAACCCGCCAGCGCCCACAGACAGGAATGACAACCGCCAGCACCCTGCGTTCCGTTCCGACTGGCTGCACAAAGTCACGAATCTGACCACCGTCCGTACGCATCAGTACGCGGTCTGGATTACTGTTGGTTTCTTCGAGGTTACTAAGCAAGGAGATCCGACCATCGGCAACGCCGCCCCGGGGCTTGCCTACGATCATCTCGGCCAAGAACTCAACATCCAGAATGGCAAGAACGTCCGTTATCGGTCGTTCTTCATTATCGATCGCACCCGCGCGGTGGGCTTCAGCCCACAGGCGCCGGGGAACTTCCGCGACTGTATCACTTACCGTCAGACGATCGAATGATCGATTGACAATCAGTTGAGGCCCGTGCCGCCGGTTGAAGGCTTTGGGGGGCACGGGCTGGGTGACAGAAGGAAATCCCTTGTCCTAGGGAACCCGCAGTGGCTAGAATATGAGGTCAACTCCCGTCGTCCTTACCGCGCCAGTCAGAAAGGACCCCTTTTATGCTTCACCGCCGACGCCAACGTCTTGGTTTCACGCTGATCGAGTTGCTGGTGGTTATCAGCATCATCGGCGTCCTGGTCGGGTTGCTGCTGCCGGCGGTTAACGCCGCACGCGAAGCGGGCCGCCGGACCCAGTGCGCCAACAACATGAGACAGCTCGGCCTGGCTCTGATCAACTTCTCGTCATCGAAGAATACGTTTCCTAACGCCGGAACCTTCAATGACACGTCAGGTGCGTCCATCACCAGTTCGCTCGCACCAGGCACGATCGCTGACACTGTTAAGGCGACCTGGATGTCGAACTGGGTTGTTGACATCTTGCCGTACCTCGACCAGCAAGATCTCGCCAACGCGTGGGATCACGCGAAACCCTACATGTGGTCGACTCAGTCGATTTCAGGACAACCGGCCAATCTATCGATTGGTAACACGGCTCTTGGCGTTTTGCGGTGCCCCGACGATTCCTCGGCTCAACTTGGTCAGGGGAACTTGAGCTATGTGGTTAATGGCGGCTTCACGCTTTTTCACGGTACTCAGGCGAGTTATACCGGGGGCGTTCCTAATGCGACTCCAACTCCGGTCAGCCCGTCGTTCGTGACGATGGAGTGGGGGACAGGGATCCCACAACGACTGGGTGTCATGTTTCTCGGTTCCCAGGCTGGTGGTGCCTCGTTTGATTACAAGACGACACCTGCTGCGATTACCGATGGCTCTAGCAACACGCTCTTGATCAGCGAAAACACCATGGCGGGCTTCGACAGTTCTGGTACACTCAGCGGTGGTTCTCCCACCAACTGGGCCTGCCCGCTCCCCAACTACTGCATGTTCATTGGATCACCCAACGTGTGTGGGGCTACCGGTGCGGTACGTACCTGCGTGGGCGGAACCGCTCCTCTGTCACTTCAAGCCGACTTCACCACGAATCCTCCCGTGGATGGACCGGGCTGGAAGCAGTCGAATACCAACTCCTCTACCAATGGTGATTACATCAATGGTGGTCAGAATGTAGTCATCAAGGGGACGTTCCCCTTCTCCAACAGCGGTCACCCCTCGGGCTGCAACATGGTCTTCACCGATGGTGCAACGCGATTCATTAGCTCGACCATTGATGGGACGGTCTATTCCAAGATGATCACGCCGGCCGGTAGCAAGCTGCCCGTCGCGTTCCGTCAGGCGCCACTCAGCCAGGATGCGTTCGCAAATTGATTGCGTCCTGATAGACGATGGGAGTCGTTTGCGTCGCGGATAGGCGCGGGACATTGCCCACCAGGGGACAGCTGAAAGGCTGTCTCAGGGTGGGTTTTTTGTTGTGCGGAGATTGGCGTTTGCTATGGCTTTGATTCATAGGCGGGTGGGGTGTGTGAGATTCTTGCTTGATGGCTTCGCTTGAGAGTGGGAGTCGGTCGGAAGCCTGCGAGTCCATGCGTGCTCGCACGCCTTTTGGGCAAGCGGGTAGTGTAAGTAGCACGCCGTTCTGGTTCTTCGCGTGGGAATCAGTCGGGCGGAAGACAGGGAGTGGACGCTCCCCACTCGCCGTTGGGGCGAGCGATAAGAGGAAGGAGCGTCAACGGTTTGCGGCAATTCTGTAAATTGTTTCAGATAGGCGCGGGAAGATCCGGGGTTGCGGGTTCCCGTTAACTCGGGTACAAGGCCCCGCACATGTCGCCGTCACAACGCGGGTCGCCCCAAGGAAGGGAACGGCTCGTGCCCGGGCTCTCGCTACGCTCATCGATTCGGTTCGGAGGTCAATCGATCTCCGCACGTCTGTCCCGGGAAGAATCGGCTTCGCCAAACGAAATGCCGTCCCGATCACTCGGCTCTCTTCCAGCCAGGTGGTTGCGGCGACTCGACTTCTCTCTTATCGGTTCGGGGACAATTCTCACATGACACGCGGCGTCATGATGGTTCCGCCGGTGCCAAGGAAGGCCCCGGCGGCTCGAGCGGCCAGACTCGGGGCGTTCCTTCGGATTGTCCTCGCGCTGGCCTCCGTTGCGCCACTCTTTCTGCCAACCCAACGCGCTTGGGCCGCAAAGGAAAACGCGCTCCCGGAAGGGCCCATTGTTGAGGTCCGTGTCGAGGGGAACGTCTCGATCACCTCCGACCAGGTCCGTGCCAAGATCCTCAGTCGAGAGGGGAGTCCGCTCGATCAAGAACGGATCGATGCCGACATCCAGACGTTGGTGGGGACCAAGTGGTTCTCCGACGTCGCCCCCTACTTCGACAAGTCACCCGACGGCAAGGGATTCATCCTCACCTTCGTCGTCAAAGAACTCCCCGTCCTCTCCCACGTTGAGTTCCGAGGGCTCAAGCACCTCAAGCTCAAGGACGTTGAGGAGAACACAGGGCTCAAAAAGGGGAACCGAGCCGACGCGGCCCGGACCCATCTGGCGGTCGATCAGATCCGCCGGCTCTATGCCGAGAAGGGATACGACACCGCTGAGGTCACCCTGCTCGAGGGCGGAGAGAGGGGCCAGACTCGCGTCGTCATGCAGATTTTCGAGGGCGAGAAACACAAAGTCGGCGCGATCGACTTCAAGGGCAACGTCTTCGCCACCGACGCGACACTCAGGACCAAGATCACCAGCAAGGTCGCGATTCTGGGCCTGATCGGCGGCAAGTACAATCGCGATAACCTCGATGAGGACATTCGCAAGCTGACGGAATACTACCAAGGGCAGGGGTTCGTTGAGGTCTCGGTCAGACCCGTGACCCGGCCTGGCTCCAGCCTGGGCGACTTGCGGATCACCTTTGTCGTCTCGGAAGGGACCCGGTACAAGGTCCGCAACATCGAGTTCAAGGGGAACAAGAAGCTTACGACCGCCAAGCTTAGGGAAGGGCTGATGCTGCACTCGGGCCAGCCCATCCTCGATACGCTCAAAGAGGCCGACCGCAAGAACTTGATGACGAAGTACTACGAGATCGGCTGCATCGATACGATGATCCGGCCCGAGCCCAAGTACACGGACCAGCAGGGCATCGTCGACCTCGTCTACGAGATCGAGGAAGGCGAGCCATATCTCATGGGCGACCTGATCATCCGAGGGAACGATCGGACCAAGGACAAGGTTGTGCGTCGCGAGGCGTTGATGGCCGGTTTCTTGCCCGGCGAAGTGCTCAACCTCAACCGGATGGATATGTTCAAGCAGCGGTTGGGGAACACGGGCTACTTTGTCATGTCTCCCGAAATGGGGGGCAAGCCTATCGACCTCAAGATCATTAATCGGCGGCCGGCCGAGCGGCCGTACGGCGACGGGTTGATCCCCGACCTGACCGACGGTTCGACCACCCGTATGCAGGACCCGGGCCCCGAGCCCCCCGCGCTTCCTCCGCCGGTGCTGGTGGATCCGCCGGCCGACACCGGCCCCGGAGGCCTCGAGCCGTTTGGCGCGGGGGAGACTTTCGCTCCGCCGCGAGATGTCCCGCCGATCGACGTGCCCTTGAACCCGGTCGCCCCGGCCCCCGTGGTCGTGCCGCCCGGAACCCCGGGCGCTGTGTCACCGACTCCTCCTGTCGGAGCGGGTGAGCCGCCGGGCATGGAGCCGAGCCTGCCCGGCATGAACATGACCGACGTGGGGCCCGACCGCCAGGACCCGTTCCCGAACCGGTCGTTCGCCGACGTCGTGACCTCGGTCAGCGAAGCCCCCACCGGACGGTTCATGGCCGGCATCGGGGCCAGCGGATTCCAGGGGCTCAACGGCAGCCTGACGATCACGGAAAAGAACTTCGACCTTTTCAACGTCCCGCGCAGCTTCGATGACATCACCAGCGGCAAGGCGTTTCGCGGCGGTGGGCAAGACTTTCAGGTCTCGCTGATGGCCGGTACCTTGATCAACCGGTTCACGGTCAGCTTGCGAGACCCCTACCTCTTCGACTTGCCGATCGGCGGTGGTGCATCGGGCTACCTCTTCCAGCGTGTTTATCCCGACTGGACGGAGAGCCGCGGTGGTGGCCGGTTTTCGCTTGGCCGACAGTTCGGCACTTCGACGTATGCGGACATGGCATTCCGGATCGAGGACGTCAACTTCAACGGCTATCGAACCCCCGCCCCGGCCGAGTACCTGGCGGCGACTGGGCACACGACACTCGCCACGCTTCGCCCGACCTTGCGGTTCGATAACCGGAATTCACCGTTTCTGCCGAACAAAGGGCAGTACCTCGAACTTTCGTTCGAGCAGGGTTGGGGGACGTTCACCTACCCGAAGGCCGAGATCGAAGGGCGGACCTATTTCACGACCGGCACACGTCCTGACGGATCAGGTCCGCGGATCCTTTCGTTCCGAGGCCACTTCGGCGTTACCGGCCGAGACACGCCGGTCTACGAGCGGTTCTATGCGGGTTACCTGGGTAGCCTTCGCGGTTTCCAGTACCGCGGTGTCGGCCCGCACGTCCTCGGCTCGAACATCGGTGGCACGATGATGGCCATTGGCTCGGTTGAGTATATGTTCCCGCTGATCGCCAGCGACGCGCTTCGCCAGGTGGTCTTCACCGACTTCGGTACCGTGGAGAACGGGTATAACTTCACCAACATCCGCGCCTCGGTCGGCACCGGCATCCGCCTAACCCTTCCCCAATTCGGCCCGCTTCCCATCTCGTTCGACCTCGCCTTCCCCGTCGCCAAGGCCCCCGGCGACAAGGTCAACTACTTCAACTTCTCGATCGGTGCCGTTTATTGATCGGAAAGCCGATTCTCGCTCGCCTGGAGAGCGAGCGAAAACGGTTTTCCGACTCGGCCTTCACGCGACGACACAAATCGCTTGCCTTGAGGGCGAGCGAAAAGAGTCAGGCCTATCAGTAGATGATCAGGCTGGAGACCTCGCAGGGCTTGAGCATTTCCCGGCCTTTCAGGAAGCTGAGCTCGACGACGAAGGCGCAGGCGACCACCTCCGCGCCGGTTCGCTGGACCAGGTCGCGGCAGGCCCTCATGGTGCCGCCGGTGGCGAGGACGTCGTCCAGGAGCAGGATCCTTTGGCCAGGGCCAACGGCGTCGTTGTGCATCTCGAGCCGATCGGTGCCGTACTCGAGGGCGTACTCGAGGGAGACGGTCTGATACGGGAGCTTGCCCGGCTTGCGGATCGGGACGAACCCGACGCCCAGGGCGAGTGCCAGCGGGGCCCCGAAGATGAAGCCGCGGGCTTCGGCTGCGGCCACGGCGTCGATCTTGCGGCCTGCGAATTGTTCCGCGAGCCGGTCGATCACTGCGCGGAATGCCTTGGGCTCGCCCAGTAACGGGGTGATGTCCTTGAATAGGATCCCGGGCTTGGGGAAATCGGGGACATCGCGGATCCAGTCACGCGGGTCGATTGAGGCCAGTGCGGACATTGCAGGTCAAGCTCCGGAGGCAGCAAAGGCGGCGGGTGGCTTCGCTATGGCTGAGTTGATGGACGGGGTCTTCCTTTGGAATTGCGTGCAGCCCTGAGGGCCACGGGTTCTACCTAGCCACATGGCCATGGCTGCGGCCGCCCATCGGAAAATCAAGGAAAAACCGAGACCAGCAACTGAGGAAGGGGCCGTCTTCGGACCCCAGCCACCCCAGACGTGGGCCCCCTGATGGAGGGTCGACCACTCTAGGTACATATTATCCTACCGCGAAAACGCGCGCACGAAATGCGCAAAGCATTGGCTCTCGGTAAGAATCGGGGTTCCTGGCAGGGGGTAACCCAAGGGCGGGGGGATCAGGGCATGAACGAGTCGAGGTCGGAGGCGGACTGGCGGAGGGCGGCGGGATCGGACGGAGTGTTTTGCCGACCGGCCCGGCCCGCTTCGTCTCCGCCGGCCTCGGAGGTGAGCGGGATCTTGATCCCGACGAACTCGGTTCCGCCGCGGATCGTCCCCCCCTGGATGGGGCCGACGCCGCCGACGTATGTGTCCTTGGCGCTCGAGGTGGACAGGATCGTTCCCGAGCTCCAAACGAACTGACCGCTGGCGCGGTCATAAGCGAAGAGGGCGAGCTTGGCCATCCCTTGCTGGTTGCTCTTCTTGATGAATGGCATCTCGGGGATGGTCCCCGCCGGGATCCCGGGAAGGGTTGGGGGGACGGCGGTCTGCGGAATCCCGATGAGCAAGTTATGCTCGTCGGTGCCGTACACACCGACCCGCGCCTCGACGATCCACTGCGCCTGTTCGGCCTTGGTCCGTAGCAGCACGCCCTGAGTGAGCATCGACTGGCGGAGGCTGGAGACGACCCATCCCTGGTCGACGGCCGTGATGTTGGTGGTGTCGAGGAAGACGGGAACTCCGGTCAGCGGTCGGAAGTCGATCTTCTGGAGCGCAGAGTCCCAGGCATTGGTGAGCAGAAGCTGCTCCGTCCCGGTTCGGGGTGTGTTGGTTGTTTTGACCGTCCCGCAACCTGGGACCGCGGCGAGTCCGAGAGCCATGAGTGAGCGGACGAGTCGTCCCGCTCCCTTGGAATTCGTCGACATGGTCTCATCCCTCGCGCTTCTAAACCGGTGAACACGGTCTTTCTTGATTTTCTGGGTGCCCGTGGTTGCTTGCAACCGGAGGCATGGAGCGACATCCAACAGAGCCCTTGCCTCTTGCCGGAGGAACTCGCGAGCGATCAGCCAGTCCCTGACACATCTCCCTGAATCGTGCCGAGACCGCTCACCCCCTGGGATCGCGGGCGACCCGCCCGCAATTTTCATTCAAATTCATGAGATTCCATTCAAGAGTGGGCACAAGTCGCCCGTGGTTCCAGGGCTGGACATAAGCGACTACGGCCGTTTACGAGAAGATATGAAAGAAAGCTGTGTTCAACTGCGTAGACCTTCACCAAACGAGCCGAGGATCACTTGATCAGATCAGGACCTGGCTTGAAAGGGTTGAGCCCTTGCCCGTTGTTTTCCCTCGCGATGAGGGGTCGGGCAAGGGCGTGCGTCAACAATCGCGTCTCGAGTCAAATCGAATCAGATCAACGCTTCACCGGGGGGCGCTTGAGCGACTCGGCCTGCTCGGCGACGGCGGCCGGCACACCGGCCGGGGTCCCAAGCTTCGGCGCGGTGGCTTGAGTGGCCTTCGCATTCGGCTCGGGCAGGCTCCCCGCCGGGTCGCTCATCAGCTGCACGTTCGTGTCGAGCTCGCTGGAGGGCAGCCTCTCGTCCTCGGGCAGCTTCTCGTTGACGAGCTTGACGTGCCCGGTCAGCTTATTGTCGATCACGGCGGCATCCATCAACTCGACGAAGGTCGTGCTCATCGCCTCCTTGAGCTTGACCTCGTAGATCATGTCGTAAACGTTTTTACGGATCCGCTCATCCTTGGGATTGGCGTTCTTGTTACCTTCGATCAGGCCTTCGCGCTTGAGGATGATCCAGGTCGCCTCGGCCACTTGAATCGGGCCGGTGAAGTCACCGTCCTTGGGCTTGTGCGAGACGTCCTTATCCATGGGGTCGCCGTCGACCAGTTGGCGGAATGCCGCCTCCGAGACGTTCCGGGGATGGGCGTGCCGGGAGATCGGCTCGGCGAGCAAACCACCGAGTGACCGGCTGCCGGCGTCCATCGAACGCTCCTGGGCGAGCTTCTCGAAGCCGGCCGGGTTCTTGCGAAGCTCTTCCCAGATTCCCTGGGCTGCGGGGAGCTTGTCGACCATGATGAGGCGGCAGCGAATCTTCTCGCCGTACTGCGCCTCGAACGAATCCCTCATGTCGTCGGCGGTAACTTGAACCCGCTTATCAGCCAGCTTGCGGAGCGCCAGGGCCGGATAAATGATATCGCGGGCATACTGGGTCGGGCTGATCTTCCGTTCCTTGGCGAGCGTCCGGAGCCAGGCTTCACGGCCGACGTGAGCGACGTTCTGGGCGACGTTCTCGATTTCGTTGTCGATTTCGACGGCCGTCACTTCCAGCTTCTTCGCTCGGAGCGCCTGGTCGATCAGGGTGCGAGCGACCAAGGTTTCGAGGATCTCCTCCCCTTGCCGCGCGACGCATTCGTCGGCCAGTTGCTGCCGGGTGATCTTCTGGCCGTTGACCGTGGCAATCGCATCATCCGGATTGACCGGGATCCGCTTCATCTCGAGTTTGGGGATCTCATCCTGGTTGAAAGCGGCAGGAGGAGCCTGGTCTTTGCTCGGAGCCGCCGCGGCCTTCTTTGCCGTTTTCCCACGGTTGAGTATTCCCTGAGCGGTTGCCTCAGAATTCGCGAGTGCCCCGACCGAGGCCAGGGTGAACAACATCGCTTGGCTCATCCGACCGCGCGTCCATGCGACCATTGCGAAGCATCTCCTTCAGCCGTTGGGGCCATGCCGGAAAAGAATCATTCAAGTTCCGGTGCATATCGGCCGGGACTCTAGACGCTCATGCCGATTCGGTCAACCTCGTTTTTTCGCCGCGCCGTGCCGATCACGCGCGGGGGACCCATTCACCCTGTTGAGACGCGACCTCGCCCCTCGTGATAAGATGGTCCCCGCCAGGGAACAACATTGTTGGAGCGACCTTTGGGAACCGGGCGGAGGATGGCGATGCGAGGGTGTGGGCGAGGGATGGGTCGGGTAAATGGCTGGCTGGCGTTGGCCTTAATCGCGCTTCTGTCGGTAGACGCGCGCGGGCAGGTTTTCTCCAAACACGTTGTTGTTTCTCAAGAGGGGCACGCATCGGACATCGGCCGCGATGTCATGAGAAATGGCGGGAACGCCTTCGATGCGGCCGTGGCGACGGCGTTCGCGCTTGCGGTGACGCACCCGGCGGCGGGCAACCTCGGTGGCGGCGGATTCCTGGTCGCTTATCGCGCCGAGGGGCGCGAGGTTCTCACGTTCGACTTCCGCGAGATGGCCCCGCAAGCCGCGGACTCGAAGATGTACCTTGGCCCTGACGGCAAACCGGTCCCCCACCATCGCGCCGGGGCGAAAGCGGCCGGAGTGCCGGCGACGGTGCGGGGCCTCGGCCTGATTCATGCCCGGATCGGCAAGTCGCCCTGGGCCGACCTGGTTCGCCCCGCCGCCCGGTTGGCGCGCGAGGGATTCCCCGTCTCGGAGACACTCGCCAAGTCGCTCAACCAGCAGCTCTTCAAGCAAGGGCGCCTCGAAGTCGGGGGTAAGGACGACCTGGGGCCGGGATCGGACCGTCTCGCCGATTTCCCCGAGTCCGTCGAAGCATTCGCCAAACCGGACCGCACCCCCTGGCAGGCCGGCGAGCGTCTCATTCAACGCGACCTGGCCGATACCCTTGACCGCATCGCCAACGAGGGCCCGGACGAGTTCTACACTGGTCGAACCGCGCAGCTTCTCACGAAATATATGGCAGAGCATGGCGGTCTGGTCACTCTCGACGACCTCAAGGCGTATCAGGCCAAGGAACGTTCCCCGATCCATTCGACCTTTCGCGGCTTCGATGTTTATGGCATGGGGCCGTCCGCGTCCGGTGGGATCCTCCTTGCCGAGATGCTCAACATCCTCGAACGCTTTGACCTCAAAGCCGATGGCCCTCGGTCGCCTCGGACCCTGCATCGTGTGACGGAAGCGATGCGCCGCGGCTTTTTCACCCGAGCGACCGAGATCGCCGACCCCGAGTTCGTCAACGTGCCGGTGGCCAAGCTGATCTCGAAGGCCTACGCCGACGAACTCGCCCGCTCAATCACCGACCGCGCCACCCCGAGTGCCGAGCTCGCTCCGTTCCCGGTGCTCACGGCGGAAGGGAGCGACACCACCCACCTCTCGACGATCGACGGCGACGGCAATGCCGCCGCGCTGACGTATACATTGGAAGAAGGGTATGGCTCCAAGGCCGTGGTTGCAGGAGCCGGTTTCCTCCTCAACAACGAGATGGGCGACTTCAACATTGTTCCCGGACGGACCGACTCCCTAGGACGGATCGGCACGGCTCCGAATCTGATCGAACCCCGAAAACGGATGCTGAGTTCGCAGACGCCGACAATCGTCTTGAAAAAGGGCCGCGTTCAGCTCGTCACGGGCTCGCCCGGCGGCCGTACCATCCCCAATACCGTCTTGTGGGTCGTACTCAACAATCTCGAGTTCCAACTCGAGCCGAGAGAGTCCGTCGATGCGGTCCGAACCCATCACGCCTGGTTCCCCGACGTCGTCGCCCTTGAAGGGAAGGGCTGGCCTCAGGAGACACGCGAAGCCTTGGAGAAGATGGGCTATCGCTTACGCTTTGGAGGAATCCAAGGGGACGCTCACACCATCGTCGTCGACCCCGAGACGGGCCGCCGGCATGGAGTTGCCGATCGCCGTCGCGAGACCTCACGCGCCTCGGGGGATTAGGCGATCCACGTGGGTTGGGCCTGACACGTGCGTAGACGATACGACACCTGAGCCGAGCGATTGGACTTTGGGTGTCGATCGTGCGCGCTTACGTTCGGTGTTGGTGACTGTTGTTCCGAACCCCCAGGCAAACGGGCGCCGTTTTCAAGGGATCGAGAAAAATCGCGACGAGGTTGGCCTAAAAACTCGATGAATACGTAGAGAACAGTGGGAGTGCTTGAGATGGGCCGGAGTGACTTCCGTCACAGACGGCTCACGATTGTGCAGGATCACGAATCGAGCCTTTGAGTTCGCATGTGGGTGTCTTGGTGCGGCGAGTGCCGCATCATGAGGAGTCGACGCCAATGTCCCAGGGGTTGAGGTCAGTGAGTCCGACAATCTTGCTTCGCATCAGTGACGGAACGTTTCACATGCATCGTTCATTTAACGACTTCAATCAGGCGGTCTTCAGCGCTGAGGCGTACGCGGGCGCTGGATTTTCAGTTTCGATGATCTCCGCGACCGGTCGATTCTTGATGGGATTCGACTCAAGGGGCGAGCGCGTTGCGGTCTAAGGACGTTCTGGTCACGTCACTTCACTGAGCAGAGCGGGGGGGCTGTCGATGGTGTCCCTCCAGACTCACGAAAGTAGCCGAGGTCGGTCCCCGCGCTGCCCGATCCTAACGAAGCCAAAGGCCGCTGAGGCCGCTTGCGAAGAGCCTACTTTCGTAGGCTCTTTGCTTTTTTGAAGTAAATCACCAGGAACGAAATCTGTCGGATCGGGTTGGCCTTTGAGTTCCTGGCAACGAAGGCGCAATTCCCGAGAGACGGGGGCCTTGCTTTGTGGTAAGTTGGCAGGGATGGCTTGGAGGGCATTCGTCGCCAACACGATCGAATCAACCACCGACCAACGGGCCGGCGTGGCGGAATGGCAGACGCAGAGGACTTAAAATCCTCAGGGGGGTAACCCCCGTGTGGGTTCGAATCCCACCGCCGGTACTCGACTTAGGGATAATTCGGAACCTTGGACCAGTTGGGGCCGCTCAACTCCCCAATCGCCGTGGCCATCTCGGCCTGGGCGCGGGTGTTCGTTGGGCCAACCCTCCGGGGAACTGGTCCAACGCGGTGTGAACCCGCTTCCAGGCGGTTTCGAGACACTCCACCTGCTCGAATGACGCGAGCGCCGGACGCCACACCGTCCGAGCGGTCTGGGCCACACCCCGCGCATCGATCCCTTGTCGTCTCAAATGTGCGACGGCTCGCTTGGCCGTCTTGGCTTTCTCCCAGGCGGCCTTGGCGCGTCGCCAGTGTCGGTCCAAGACCCGCTCGACTTCCACGGTCGTGTGGAAGACGTCCAGCCCGTGTTCCAACGCCGGGGCGGAGGGGGCGTTGCGACGGGTCTGGGCAACTTTCTCTACAGCCGCTGCGATCGCTTTGGCGGCGCCGGAGATGACGAACTCCAGACGCTCGAAGGATTTCAGTTGGTTCGCCCAGATCTTGGCCTTGTGGTCGGCTGGGTTGTGGCAGAAGACGGCGGTCATACTCGCCGTCTACCACGAGGGTTTGAACCTGGGTCGCACACGCCGGGTCGAGGGCCTTCAGCACCGGGTCGGCTTGCTGGGCCGCGGGTTGGCCCCAGCGCTCCAGGATACCTGTTCAGGGGGCAGGAGCACGTCGAGCAGGTCTTCGACCTGGCGCAGGCTGGTTCCCACGGCGAATGTGGTGATCGTCAACTGACGCTGTTTGGGCTTGCCGAGAAGGATCCGGGCTTGGGCGAGTTTCCACTTGGTGATCTGACCTGCTCCCCGATCATTGGTCCACCTGAGATGGGAGTCCCTCGGGTCGATTGAGTCCAGAGGATTCCATGAAGGAGAGACGGAGTGTTGACGAGGTGGCTCGCCTGATGTGCGAGGCCGACCGCGATCTCGCCAAATTTATGCTGGGTGCTGATGTCTGTGGAAAAGCATAAATTCCCGAGGCGACGTACTATCGTTGGCGCCAGTTTGAAGGGAGATTGAGCGGCTCAAACGGCTCGTTGCCGAGTTGATGCTCCGCAAGTAAATGTTTTGCTGAAACAATAATATTGATTTTACTTTGCGATGTAGGTGTGTTTGTTGTGGAATGCCGTGTTAGTAAATTTGAAGTGCTTCCAATTGCTTCAGGGCCGACGGCAATCCGTGGTCTTCGGAAGTAGGGGAGGATTTCGTTCCATCGGCTCGAATGATTTGCAGGTGCGTCACACCAAGAAAAGTCAGGAAGCTTCGTAAATGGCTCTCTTGGTGCTCCAAAGCCGCGGCCGGAGTTCCGGGGCGATAGATCCCACCCTGTGAAGACGCGATGATGAATCGTTTGCTGTTGAGTAATCCTTCGAAGCCAGCGGAAGAGTACCGGAACGTTGTCCCTGCAACGGCCAGAGCGTCAAGCCACGTTTTGAGTTGGCTTGGAATGCCAAAATTGTACATCGGGGCGCCAACGACAATGATTTCCGCTGCCAATACCTCAACCAGAGCGGTGTGAAGCTTGGCCGCGTCGCGGCTGAGTTCGTCTGGAACCCGGTCAGCCGGTGCGCCAAGTGTTGAGGCAAGTGAGCCGGAAAGTTGCGGCAGTGGCTCGGCAGCCACATCGCGGTAGGTTACCCTCAGGCCAGGATTGGTCAACCGTAGTCGAGCCACGATAGCGGCGGAGACTTTTCGACTGACGGATTGTTCTCCAAGGATGCTGGAATCGATATGCAGGACATTCATGACATGCTCCTTGAACTGAGTGAAATCCTTTGGGGATTTCCATTCCCAGATTCCGGCGACAAAAACTTCGATCGCCGTCTTGTCACTCCGACTGCAATGGAACCATAAATCCCGCCAATGGTTGCTCTCGCTCCTGTTGACGGGATCTGAATTTCTTGTGGCCTTGCCCCTTGTCTCTCAGAGCCCCTTGGGCCAGCGGCGGGTTTCGGCGAGCGATTCCCCTGTTTCAAGGAGACTCTTGAGGCTGGCCAGCAGGTGCGGCCATCCGTGCGCCAGGGTATTGACAAGTTTCGAATCGGGATTGTCGCTTTCGTGGATAACGGTGAGCTTGACCGACTCCCCCTGCTGTTCGAGTTCGAAGGTCACGCGAGAATAGCCTTCGGCACGCAGCTCCGGCTTGAATTCCGCACGCCACGACAGGACCAGCCGCCGTTGCGGCTCGATTTCGAGAACTTCGCCGCTGTGGCCGATGCGCTCGTCGGGAATCCTTAGTTGCCACGATGCGCCGCGCTTCCAGTCGGATTCATGCCAGGTTTCGAACCAGTATTGGCGTGTGAATTCGGGCTCAAGGAGTGCCTGCCACAGTTTTTCCGGGGTCGTGCGAATGTAGGTGACGTAAACGAATCGCGACTCAGCCATCGGTTCCTCCTTAACCCGTTTTTGCTTGAGGTCGGCCAGGCCACGAAGACGGTTCCCGCTCGAATTTACCAATCCATCGCGCTCGAATTTACTAATCCATCGCTTGGCAATCTCGTGGATGGGAACAGGGTTGAGATCGTGCCCTTTCTCACGGCCCCGCCAAAAGGGACTGCGAGGTTTGCCTCCTCCAGCATTGCAAGATGCTTGGATTCTACCGGCCGGGTCATGTCCAGGTGTTTCAACGTCGCCCCGGTGTTTGCTTCTGATCCGCGTGCAAACGGACGAGTCGCAATCACCGGCCGGGGTCGGCAAGGGCCTTGAACACTTTGTCCATGTCCCCGTCCTCAACCTCATTATGCAACCATTTGGTTGCATGTCAAGCGAGGTTGGCTTGCGGAGCTCGTGATCATGATCTGGAATCGCTTTTCGCCGGCGCTTGAGAGAGCTCGCCATAATCCGATGCAGTCGCTATCGGCCGACCTGCTCCAGTACCGCGGATCCTGGCATCATCCACGGCCCTGCCGGCTCGGGCTGTCCCCAAGAGCATTCGGGGGCTCGATCTGGGGGATCCTGCTCTTGGACAGGTATTTGTTCTGGTCCAACGGAGCCAAGGGTAGGCGCAGTGGCAAACCGATGAGACCCACTGACTGGTTTTCGCCGGTATCGGGGGGAAAGTCGGCTATCGGTGGTATCTGTGGGCTTCCATTCGGCCGAGGCTGTGGCCTTCGTGTTGGCCGTGGGCCGGTCGCATGATATGCCGGAAGAGTCCTTCGGTCTGGTGGTGGATCGGAAGAATGACTACGGCAGCGTCTCGTTGGCCGGGCTGCTGTTTTCTCTGTTCCAGATGTGGGGCGTGAGCCTATGTTTGTGGCTCATGGCCTACCTGAAGGCATGTGCCGTGGCCGGCGGCTGTGAGGCAGGTGAAGTGGAGCGTTCCTGCCGTGGAACCGCGGCCCGGAACAATGCCGTGGCTGGGACTGCGGAATAGGCCCTCCATCGGAGATCACACAGGCCATCGAGAAAAGCAGGGCATGCCGATGTCTTAAGTGGTCGCCTGGGGGGAAAGGAAGCACAGAGCATGGGAGGTGGGTTTACCGAATGCCCACTGCCGGTTCGATCACCACTGCTGGTATCGAGCGAAAGGGCCCCCCTTTGGGGAGGGCCCAAAGGGGCGACCGTTATAATCCCTTGCGGCCGGCGACTCGGCGCGGACGCTTTTGGGTGGTGCAGATGTCGATCACTCGGCCATTCTCTTGAAGTGCCATGTGAAACCGTTGCTCGCCTTCAAAGCGGTGGAGCGTCATGTGGTACGCTTCGCTCGTTTTCGCAAGATACGGACGTTGCTCGGGAGAGGCGGGGGAGCGGAGCTTGCCCCATGACCCGTCGCCCAGGTAGAGAATGCCGTTGGCGTTCACCATCCCGTCCTTGAGCGGGTGGGTTCGTTTGAACGTGTGATCGTGGTGTTCGAGCACCAGGTCGACGTTATGACGCTCGAACAAGGGAACCCATTGGGTTCGATTCAACTCGCCGGTGCCTGCCTTGCCCCCCTCGGCCTCGAACTTACGGAACGATGGGTAAGCCGGGACGTGGTTGACGGCGATCACATGCGGCCGTTCGGAACGCTCGGCGAGGGCTTTGTCGAGCCAGTCGGTCTGCTCGCCATCAATGGGAGCGATGTGCCCGGTATCCAGCAGGATCAGGCTCAAGTAGTCGCCGAAGTCGAGGGTGGCGAAGGTACGCTCGGCGTAGAGTCCGTCGTGGACGGCGAGGTAAAATGGGCTTTCCTTCCGCGACTGGCCGTAGCTCCCCTTGACCTCGTGGTTGCCGATGCAGACGACCATCGGGATCAGCCGGCCCTCCGCATCGATCATGTGCTGGCTGTAGTTGCGGAGGAAGGCGAGGCTCCGCTCGACGCTGATCCCATTGTCATAGCCAAGGTCGCCACCGATGAGGGCGAACATCGGGTTCTGTTTGGCGGCCAGGATGTTGTTGGCGATCGCGTGCTCGTTGACGTCGCAATCGCCGCCGGAGACGAACTGGAAGGAGTCGGTCGCTTTGGCGGGCATTGTCCGAAAGCGATGGGCAGGACCTTTTTTGTTGATCTGAAATTGGTATTCGGCCCCGGGTGACAGTCCGGTCAACTCGGCCCGGAAGACCCGCAGGTTGGTCATTGGATAAGGGGTCTGTTTCGTGGCGACCGACTGGGTTGCGCCTGCCTTGCCGAACTCCGCAAAATCGACCGTCGCCCCTTCGTCCGCGGCCGGGGCGATCCACTGCACGGTCATGGTCGTGGTGGGGTCGCGCTGCCAGGTGAGGAAGAGGGTGTTGGGCTTGCCCTCGGCATCGGCCTTCGCGTCACGATCCTGGGCCAGGAGCAATGTCCCGGTCGCGAACATCGACAGGCCGCCGAGGGTCGTGCTCATAAAGGTGCGGCGATCGAGCGAATTCATGGCGGCTTTCCTGCTTGAAAATGAGGAGCACGAGCATGATCGAATCCCACAGGGCGTTCACCATACTCGACTCCTGCCAGGGACGCAAAACGCCTTAGGGCTTGCCCAAGAGGATTTATCCAACCTTCTTATTTGTCGAAGGAAATCGGGCTGGAGAGATCCCGGCTTGCCGCGATTGTCGAAAATGGGAAGGTGTGTTAAGGTCCGCGGCAGTCGGGTCCAGGACGTAGGGCGAGGCCCGCCAGGGCGGAAGTTGGTCGGGACGAGCGCAGGGAGGCTCCGACGGTGAATGCGTCGGGACGATCAGTCTGGTTCGTCGGCGACCTGGACGACCCCTGGGTGGTGGGGATCGTCGATGCGCTTCCTCGCGCCGTCCTTCGAATCGCCTGTGCGGGGGAATGGTCCGACGGCATCTTCCACGATCTTCCCGATCCCGTGACACTCGTCATTCACCGGGCTCTTCTGACTCGACACGATGCGGAGCGGCTGGCCAGGCTCCGGAAGGAGCGGTCGACCTCGCTCCGAGTGATCCTTTGCGTCGGGCCGCACATCCGCTATGCCGACCTCGTGCGTTGGTCACCGCTGGTGGATGTCATCCTGCCCGAGGCCACCGCGCGAGAGACGATCGCTCGCCATGTGGCTTGCAGTGTTGGGGTTGGCGAGGGCAGGGGGGAGGGACGCGGCACGACGCCCCGCCCCGCAATCGACGTTGTCAGCAGCAACTACGAGCTGCGCGAAGCGCTGGCCGATGTCTGCATTTCGGCCGGTTACCCGGTTCGGAAAGCGGTCGACTGGGCCGAAGTCGAGCCGGGGGGCCTGGCGATCTGGGATGTCCCTGTGCTGGAGCCTGACTGGGGCCGAGCCTTGGCCCGGCGTGCTCAGATCGGGATGGTTGTTGCGCTGATCGGCCTGGCCGATCGCGTTCTGGTTGGGCAGGCCCGCGCACAAGGGGCCTCGGCCTGTTTGGAGCTCCCTTGTGATCCGGTCGACTTGATCGACGTACTCGACCGGCTCTGTGCGTCCTCGCGATTGGATCGGACGCACGGTGTTCCGCCGCCGCCTTGGGTGTTGCGGCGGGGCTCGCACAAGGTAGTGGTCGAACCGGGGAACGAAACTTACAATTAGGCGTGGCGTATTCGGACCCGAGAGGCGGCCAGGTCCGCCTCCTTTTTCATTTTCATGGATGGGATGGGCTTACAGACCGTCCGATGACTCGCCAATGGCCAAGGCTTCGTCTGCGCCCGTCGCGCCAGTCCGTGAACTGAAAGACCTGACCCGTCTGGTGCAGCGCGCCGACGGGTTCCCGGAACTGCTCGCCGCCCTCAAGAATGGGCGAAGCGGCACGCTCGACGGCGCCTGGGGCTCTGCCGGCCCACTCGCAGCAGCCGCCCTCGGTTTGCATGCGCCGCAAACGTTCGTGATCGTGCTGGCACACGTCGGCGATGTGGACGACTTTCGCGATGACGTGGCTACCTTTGCAGGCGTCACTCCCGAGGTCTTCCCCGCCTGGGAGCGCCTTCCGCGCGAGGCGAACGTCGGCGACGAGGTGTTCGGCCGCCGACTCCAAGTCATCAAGCGGCTCTCCGGAGCTTCTCCCCCTCGATTTATCGTCGCGCCGTTCCAGGCGTTCTTGCAACCGGTCCCGACTCCGGCCTTGCTCGCCCGCTCGTCGCGGACCATCCGGGTCGGTGATACGATCGCGATCGAAGAGTTGACGGCCTGGCTGGCAGCGCGTTCGCTGACCCGTGCCGAGGTGGTCGAGGTCGCGGGAGAGTACAGCCTTCGCGGTGGAATTCTCGACATCTTTTCCCCCGACTCCACCGAGCCGGTTCGTATCGAGTTCTTCGGAGATGACGTCGAGTCGATCCGGCCGTTCGACCCCGAGACGCAGCGGTCGCTCGACCGTTGGAATTCGGTAACATTGACCGTCTCCCCCTCGTTTGATGGTGACGACCCAACCGGCTTCGGCCATATCGCCGAGTATCTGCCCAAAGACGCCTGGGTGGCCCTGGTCGAGCCGAACGACCTTAAGGAGGAAGGACGCCACTACCTTGGCCGGACCGACGACCCGCGCGGTCTCTACACGGTGGATAGCACGCTCTCGCGACTCTTCCAACGGCCGTCGATCACCCTCTCGACACTGGCCGCCGATTCACTCGAAACGACCTGCCATCTGCGGATCGAGAGCGTCGAACGCTTCTCCGGAGAACTGGCCAAGGTCAAGGTCGAGCTCGATAGCGCCTCGGGGGGGGATCGGGTCCTGATCGCCTGCCACAACGAGGCCGAGATCGAACGGCTCAGCGAGGTCTTTGCCGACACCGCGATCGCCCAGACGGGCCGGCTTCAGCTTACCGTGGGCCGAGTCCGCTCGGGGTTCCACCTGACCGATGCGAAGACGCTCGTGATCGGCGATCACGAGCTTTTCGCCCGGACCGACGTCCGCCGGCCGACAACCAAGCGGCGGTACGAAAGCCGTGCCATCGACAGCTTCCTCGACCTGAACGAAGGGGACCTGGTCGTTCACGTCAACCACGGGATTGCGCGCTACCGTGGTCTCCAGATGGTCGATCGGACGGCGGAACACACGGAAGAAACGCTGCTGCTCGAGTTTGCCGAAGGCACGAAGATGTTTGTGCCGATTGCCAAGATCGACCTAGTTCAGAAGTATGTGGGCGGTGGCAAAGGGACGCCTCCCCTCTCGAAAATCGGCTCCTCAGCCTGGGAGAAGCGGAAGAAACGGGTGGCCGACGCTGTGGTCGACCTCGCCGCCGAGTTGATCGACATCCAGGCTGCGCGGGCGAGCCAGCCTGGTATCGCCTACCCGGCCGAGGACAGCCACTGGATGGCCGAGTTCGAGGCCGCCTTTCCCTACCAGGAGACGCCCGACCAACTCTCGGCGATCGACGCGGTCAAGGAGGATATGGCGAAGAATCGGCCGATGGATCGCCTGATCTGCGGCGACGTCGGCTACGGCAAGACTGAGGTGGCGATCCGTGCTGCGTTCAAGGCGGTCGATGGGGGCAAGCAGGTCGCGGTCCTCGTGCCGACGACCATTCTGGCCGAGCAGCACCATCGCAGCTTCTCGGCGCGGATGGCCGAATTCCCATTTGCGATCGAGGTGGTCAACCGGTTCCGTCCCAAATCCGAGATTCGCAACGTCCTGAAACGAACCACAGACGGTTCTGTCGATATCTTGATCGGAACCCACCGCATCGTTCAGAAAGACGTGGCGTTCAAGGACCTTGGCCTCGTCGTGATCGACGAGGAGCAGCGCTTTGGGGTCGAGGACAAGGAGTGGCTCAAGTCGCTCCGCTCGACGGTGGACGTACTCACCCTCTCGGCGACGCCGATCCCGCGCACCTTGCACATGAGCCTGCTCGGGATTCGCGACATCTCGAACCTGGAAACGCCCCCTCCCGACCGCAAGGCGATCGAGACCCGCATCCTCCGGTTCGACGCCGAGACGGTGAAACGGGCGATCCACCGCGAGCTCAACCGCGACGGCCAGGTCTACTTCGTCCACAACCGGGTGCACGATATCCAGAACGTGGCTGACCGAATCCAGGCGATCGTTCCCGAGGCACGGATCACGATCGCCCACGGCCAGATGGGGGGCGAGGCGCTTGAGCGAACGATGCTCGCCTTCATCCGCCGCGACTTCGACATCCTGGTGGCGACCACGATCATCGAGTCGGGCCTGGACATCCCCAACGTCAACACGATCTTCATCAACGAGGCCGACAAGTACGGCCTGGCCGACTTGCACCAACTCCGTGGGCGGGTCGGCCGGTACAAGCACCGCGCCTATGCGTACCTCCTGCTCGAGTCCGAGAAGCCGGTGACTCCCAACGCGGTCAAGCGGCTCAAAGCGATTGAGGAGTTCACCGAACTGGGAGCCGGCTTCAAGATTGCGCTACGCGACCTGGAGATCCGAGGCGCGGGGAATATCCTTGGTGCCGAGCAATCGGGACATATCGAGAGCGTCGGATATGAGCTGTACTGCTCGCTTCTGGAGGCGGCAGTCCGCGGCTTGACCAATCAGCCAGCGCGGGCGGCGTACGACTGTTCGATCGAGCTCTCCTGGCGTGCCTATCTGCCGAAAGATTATGTCCCCGGCCCTCGGATGAAGGTCGAGCTCTACCGCCGCCTGGGCCGGCTCCGGAGCTTCGAGCGGCTGGCCGACTTCCGTCAGGAGCTTATCGATCGCTTCGGTCCGCTGTCGAACCCCGCCGAGAACCTGATCGCGGAAGCGGAGCTCAGAATTTTAGCGGAGCGCTGGCAGCTCGAACGGATCCACGTCGAAGACGAATACGTGGTTCTCACCTACCGGAATCCGAAGCGGATCGCGACCTTGGCCAAACTTCATCCCGGGCGAGTGCGGGTGGTCGACGAGAAAACGGCCTACGTACCGATTGAGGAGAAGCGGCCACACGGTTCGGTGGTGGTCGGGATTGTGAAGCCGCTCTTGCAGGTCCCTTGAAGCTGTGGAACCCATAAAAGGCGAGCGGGGGAGCGGGCGCTTCTCTGTTTTCAGACCGACTCCCCCGCAAAAGAAGCAGGGCCGCACGCTCCCTGCTTCTCTGGAGGGGCGAGAGCCAAAGCGCTCTTGCCACTGATAGGTGTTGCGGATAATCTGTCGCGGCCTATCTTCTCGCTTGGCTGGTTCGAGCCGTTGTATTAGAACACATCTCCGGATTTTTGCGCGAGCCTGTCGAAACGAAATTCCAGACTTTTGGCCAGGAAGGCCGTCCGGAGTTTGCCTTGTTAATCCAAATCTCCAAGGATGGAGAATGCCGATGAACCGCCACGTCGTCGCCGGACTTCTCGGCCTGGCCCTGGCGGGCTGTGCTCAGAACCGCTCTGCCATTCAGAGTCGTGGTCCGTCTGCGGGGCCTGTTGGCCTCACGTCGTTCCCATCGATTCACGAAACAATCAATCGTGAGAATCCGAAGTTCGATCCCAGGTCGCTGCGCGCCAGTGCGGCGACGCATGGGCCTGAGAACGGTTCCCCTGCTCCCGCCCCAGCCAGGGGGAGCATGCCTGGTCCGTCGGATTACCGTCGTCCCGATTCCGTGGCCGTAGCTCCCCCGGCAGGCTCAGTGGCGGCCACCCAGACGCCGCCACCGTCGAATATCCCTTTGGAAGTGGCCGACTCACCGAATCCGAACGAATCGTCCGGAACGGTCGCGCCTGAACCTGGTGCCGCCCACAGCCACCCGTCACTTGCCGAACTGGCGGCGCCTCCGTCAGGTCTCGAGCCTGAGACCTCGACGGCTCCGGAGCCGCCGGCTGCGTCGGACGGTCTGCTTCCGCCTGCGGTCGAGGGGGGGACGGATGATCTCCCGGCGGCACCTACGCCGGGTGCGGCTCCGGAGGCTGCGTCTCCCCCGGCTTCCACGGAACCACCGCCGGTTGTTGCCGCACCGTCTCTTCCAGCGCCGGTTGATGGGGAGGGAGACCTTGCACCTCCGTTGCCCGATGAGGCACCAGCGATGCCTGCTCCTCCTGCGGTTCCGGAGAGTGCTCCTCTCGGGGCTCCGACCGAGCCGTCCCCGCCTTCCGACAACAAGACTTCGCTGGATTCGTTGCCGGCCGATCCACCGGCGTCGTCAGAGGCATCGGCTCCTGTGCTTCCGATGACGATACCGCCCACTTCTGACCTCCCTTCGGCGCCCCCCGCGCTCGAGGCGCCTCCGGAGATGTCAGCTCCCCTGGAATTGCCGTCTGCTCCCCCGGCCTCGGCACCTGATCCCGCACCGGCGCCCGAGGCTGGTGCGGACTTGCCGAAGAGTTCGCTCGAGTCGAGTGAGTTGGTCGCTCCCCCGATTCCCTCGACACTGCCGCTTTCCCCGGCTGATACATCACCAAGCCCCGACGTGCCGCTGAAGGCTGATTCAGCCTCGGTGGGAAAGATCGATTCCGAGGTCAAGCAGACGGCGGCCGACTCGACGATGATTCAGTCGAAGGTCCGTCCTCGGAACGCACAATCGGCCGGCGAGGTGGCCGCTCGGGTTGGCGATGAGATCATCACCCTGAACCAACTGAGAAAGGGGGTCGGGCAACGGCTCCAGGGAGTCGATCCCTCTCAGCCTCCCTCGGAAGAGGAGGTCAACATGGTGGCCTACTCGGTCCTCCAGGAGCTCGTCGAACGGAGCATCGTCATCCAGGAGGCGAAGCGTGAGCTGAAGAAACCCGAGGCCTACAAAATGGTCATGGCGGATGCCGACAAGAGCTGGCGAGCGGAAGAGCTTGACCCCTTGTTACGCAAGTACTCCGCTACAAATGAGTATGAATTGAAGCAAAAGCTCAAGGAACACGGTGCCTCGCTCGACGAGATGCGAGAAACGTATTGCAGGCACCATCTCTCGCAGAGCTATATGAAAGCCAAGATCGGGCCGAAGATGACGGTCTCGCTGCCCGAGATGCGCGAATATTACCTGGAACATCTCCACGATTTTGACCAGCCCGCGCAAATCGTCTGGCGCGAAGTCGTGGTCGACTTCGACAAATGCAAGTCGCGCACCGAGGCCCGCGCCAAGGCTGACGCTCTCCTCGGGCGGCTCCGCCGCGGTGAGGACTTTGCGAAGTTGGCCGCCGCCGAGTCCCACGGTCCCAACAGGGTGAAGGGCGGGGTCTGGGAGACCTCTCCCGGCGGCTATGGGGTCGAGTCCGTCAACGCCGCGCTCGAGTCGTTGCCGATGGGCCGGATCAGCCAGGTCATCGAAGCTCCGACGAGTTATCATATCGTTCGAGTCGAGAAACGCCGAGCCGCCGGACCGGCCTCGTTCGCTGAAGTCGAAGTCCAGGATAAGATCAAGAATACGATCTTCAACGAGAAAATCCGCAACGAGACGTCGTCCTTTATCGCCAAGCTTCGGAAACAGACCCTGGTCACCACGATGTTTGACACCCACCAGAATGATCCGGCGACGATTCAGGCAGGAATGCCCCGCTGAGCAGAGCAGAGCCATTCCGAATCACCCACCGCCAAAGCTCACCGCCCGCTCCTGCGTTTTTTGACTGGCGAGCGACCGCGTTGCCGTTTGATCGCCGCTGCGATTGACTGGGCGATGAAGAGAATGAAGAGACCCCCGAACGAACTGAGCCAGACCCAGGCCGCGTCCATCCAACCCGCTCCTCTCCAGATCATGATGCTCGGAGCCGCGGCGTAGACGGCGACGCCCAGGAACCCCCATAAGAACGGGTTCAGGTCCTGCGCCATCGCAAGCCTCGCGAAGATCAGGCCCGCCGAGCAGGCGATCACGGCGACGCATTCCATGACAATGATCCTCCAACAAGAATCTCTTGACCGTTTCGAGCGGATGCCGGCGTCCGTCCCAATCTTGGCCGACGCAAGTCATACCGTGTTTTGAGCACCGTGTGCAACGGCGAAGCCCCCTGGCGTTCTTCGACGGGTGGGATTGGTTCACTAAAGCAATTTGGCAAGGCGGAATGGCCGCGTTATCGCCCTGGATTATGCCTGAGGTTTTGCCTGCCCCAATGCTGTGACGTTCGGCCGCCACTGCATTGGGGACTCTTGTTTGCATGGCCAGGACCATCATTCGGCAATCTCCTTGAGGGTGATCAAGTCGTTGCGGAACTACCCAGGCTTGGGTAGCATTTTCCCAAGAGACCTTGATGCAGCCGGGCCGGTGCGTTGGAGTGTGAGGCCCTCTGGACTACGATGGGCGCGATCTCCGATGGCCACGGCCTCTCTCAAACGGTCCGACGATCCCTTGGACACGACGGTCCGGCTGGTGACGCCGGAACGGATCGTTTTCCAGTACCCGCTGGCGGGACCATTTCGCCGTTATTTCGCGTATCTCATTGACTTCGCGATCGTTCTCGCCGCAGTCGTCATTGCCTCGCTGACGCTTATCGTGCTCTCGCTCGGCTCGCAGTCGGGGGTGGGACCGATTTTCGTGGCCTACTTTGTGATCATGTGGGGATACCGGGGCTTCTGTGAAGCGGTTTTCAATGGCCAGACTCTGGGCAAACGGGCGCTGGGCTTGCGCGTGGTCTCGGAACGCGGCGTCCCCATCACCGGGGCTCAGGCGGTGCTCCGAAACCTGGTGGGCTCGCTTGACGGCACGGTCCCTTACCTGATCCGACCCGACCTGACGAGTCTACTGCTGCTGACGGGTCTGACGAGCATGCTCCTGACTCGGAAGTTTCAGCGTCTCGGCGACCTGGCCGCTGGCACCATGGTGGTGGTCGAGCAGCGTCGGGGGCGCGCCGGGTTGATTCGCGTCGAAGAGCCGGCGGTCGTCGCGCTCCTGCCGTGGCTTCCCCTTCGGGTGGAGGCGGGTCCTGAATTGGCCCGAGCACTCTCCGACTACGTCAACCATCGCGCTCGCTTGCCCCGAGCTCGGCGTGAAGAAATGGCTTTGCACCTGGCTCGTCCGCTCAGCGTTCGTTATCGATTACCGGAGAACGTTCCGGCCGACGTCGTCGTCTGCGCCTTCTATCATCGCGTGTTCGTGGGAGAGTGACGATGAGGGTCGCTGACCGTTTGACCCAGCGCGAAGCCTCGTGGCGCGAGTTGGATACCCTCCTCGACGGTCTCAACCGCCGCCAGCTTCCCGCCGCCCGCGCGGCGCAGATTGTGCGGCTGGGCGAACTTTACCGTGCTGCCTGCACCGACCTGATGCTGGCGGAAACGCACAGCCTGCCTCGCGACACGGTGGCCTACCTGCACGCCTTGGTAGGGCGAGCACACAATGCGGTTTATCGGGCGCAGGGGTTTCGCTTCGTCGACTGGGCCGACGCCCTGTTCGGAACGGCTCCGCGCCAGCTTCGAACCGATCCCGCCCTCCGAATTGCGGCTCTGGTCTTTTTCGGAAGTTTTTTACTCTGCGCATTCCTGGCGGCCGGTCGCCCCGGCTTTGCCGTATCGGTGGTCGGCGAGCCGATGATCGAGATGATGGAGCAGTCTTATGCCGAACCGATGGGGGCCAATCGCAAAGATGGATTGAGCCGCAACGATACGATGATGACGGGATACTATATTCAGCATAACACCACGATTGGCCTTCAATGCTTCGCCTATGGTCTCTTGTTCGGTCTGGGGAGTCTGTACGAACTGGTCTCGAACGGGGCGATTCTCGGCACCGTTTTCGGTCACATGGCGACCAGCCCCAACGCCTCGCATTTTTATACGTTTGTGACAGCCCACGCGCCGTTTGAGCTGATGGCGATCGTCTTCTCCGGGGCGGCCGGTCTTCGGCTTGGCTATGGTTTGATCGACACCCAAGGGCAGACTCGGCTGGGCTCGTTGCAGCGCGAGGCTCGGCGAGCGCTGCCCACGGTGGGGGTGGCGGTCGTCCTGTTCTTGCTGGCGGCGTTTCTCGAAGGGTACGTCTCGGCGTCGGCCCTCCCATACTCCGCCAAGGCTTCGATCGCCTTGTTCAGCGCCGGCCTGCTCGTCGCCTATCTCGCCCTTGGGGGGCGAAGGCCGGTCGTGGAACCTCGGTGACGGTGGGGGTGAGGGTTGGCCTACGATCAGACCTTGGTACAAATCCGGGAACGCTCGTTTCTGGAGATCCTCGACCTGGCCCTGGTCGTGCTCCGGCGTCGGCCGGTCACGATCGGGCTCGCCGCGCTCGCGGGTGCGGTTCCGTTTGCGATCTTCAATGCCTGGCTCACTCGGGAGCAAAACCTGCCCTTCATCGGCTACCTGTTCTTACTCGCGCTCGAGATCCCCTGGGCCACCGCTCCGCTGACCATCGTGTTGGGGGGGCTGATGTTCGGCGAACGCCGATCGGTGGGGCGCGTACTCAAGACGATGATGCAGTCCTTCGTCTCGATGGTCCTGTTTCAGTTCTTTCTTCGCGGCTTCTTGCTGGCCACGGTTGTCCTCGCTCCGTTCGTTCCCGTGCGGATGAGCTTTTTGAACGAGGTGATCCTGCTCGAACGCGGGCGCTGGCGGAATGCCCTCCGGCGCAGCGCAACGCTTTGCAATCCGCATGGTGGCGATTTGTTCGGTCAATCACTGGCGCAGTTCTTCTTCGGGACACTGTTCGTGCTCGCCTTCTGGGCCGGTTCCGGAGCGTTGATGAAGGCCCTTTTCAGCAGTGAGCTGACCTGGGAACCGACTTGGAACGACCTGGTCGGACCGCGCTTCCATTTCGCCATCTGGGTGGCGATCGAATTCTTTGGCATTGCCCGATTCTTCAACTACATCGATCAGCGAATCCGACTCGAAGGTTGGGAAGTCGAACTCCGCCTCCGCTCGGTGGGACGTGCCTTGGAGGACGCGAGACAATGGTGAGCCTGACGCTCTGGCTCATTCTTGGAGTCGTCGGCGCCGACGGGCCGGGCCTGGTTCCGGGGCCGGGACCGAAACTGGACCCCGAAGCCGATCTTGCCGTGCGCGCTGCGCTGGGACGCGGTGGATTTCCCTGGTACGACGCGAAAAAGGATTCGGTCAAGCCGCTCTGGCCGCCGCAGGAGAAGTCCTTCCACTGGCTCGATCGCTGGTCCGGCTCGCTTCGCCGGTTGGGTCGGCTGCGCTTCGGGAGTCTCGAACTGGGCGAACTCCTGATCATCGGGATGGTCATCCTGGCACTCTCGGTCCTGCTCGTCGTTCTCGCGGAACTCTGGCGCCGTTATCGACCGAGCTCGGGCGATTCCGAACCTGGAGTGATCGCAGCCGCCAAGGCCGATCGCATCGAGGGCCTACCCGCCGGCGTTCGCCCCGAGACGGATGATCCCTGGGCCGAGGCCGTTCGTTGGCGCGAGAGCGGGAACTATGCGAGCGCAATCATCTGCCTGTTCGCCCATCAATTGCTGACGCTCCATCGCCTCCGCGTCGTTCGACTCAGGCCAGGACGAACCGGACGGCAACTCGTCCGTGCGATCGACGATCCTCGGTTCCGAACTCCCGTCGACGCGACGCTCCGCCTTTTCGAGACGGTCTACTACGGCCACCTCACACCGTCGGCCGAGGCTTTCGACGAGGTCTGGACGAAGGCCGAAGACTTCGAGCGGCTCGCCGCCGCGGGACCGGTCTCATGAATATCTATTGTTGTAAAAAGTCGGCGTTGGCGACTCTCCTGGCTGTTGTGGTTTTGCTCGTCTCCGGATGTGGGATTCGAGCGGTCGATACATCTTATGGGCGGACCCGAGATCAAAGCATCAACGGCACGGGCACTCTGGTCGAACTTTTCAAAGCACAAGGGCATACGGTTCGTACGGCCGTCCGGCTCTCCGACGAATTGGCCGGTTGGGCCGATGTGATCGTTCGGATTTCGCCCTACCCGGGCCCCCCTGAGAAAGCGGAAGGCGATTGGTATTTCCATTGGTTGAGCCAGATCGGTGAGCGGCAGATGATCTACGTCGCGCGCGACTACGATGCGCTGGCCGACTACTGGCAAGAAGTCCGCGACCAACTTCCCAAAGGGGGGGATCAAGAGCTCCGGGCACGAGCCGAGAAATTGCGAGCCGAGGCCGCAAAGGGGGATGGGCAAGAGGGGAGCAGGCCCAAGGAGGTCGCTCGGCCGGAAGAATGGTTTGCTGTGAACACGTCGAAAGATCCGGGGACGACCTGCAAGTCGCTCGAGGGCTTCTGGAGCCAAGGGATCGACCCGGACAGGGTGAGACTACCTCGTCACGAGACGCTCAAGGTCGAGTCGGAATCGGTTTTGCTCGAGGGGGATGAGAAACCCTTGGTGATCGATTGGACCTTGTTCAATGACAGCCGTGTGCTGGTCGCGGCTAATGGTTCGTTCCTTTTGAATGGAGCGCTGCTCAATCCGGCACGTCGTCCGTTGGCGATGCGTGCGGTGCAATGGGTGGGGGACGAACCACTCAACGTGGCGTTCGTTGAGGGACGCTATTTGCTCAATGATGCCCCGGCGGCTCCGTCGGTCTTCGCGCTGCTGAAGATCTGGCCGTTCGGCTGGGTGGTGGCTCAGCTCATGATCCTCGGATTGGTGGCCTGTCTGGCGCGTGCACCTCGGCTTGGACGTCCCCGGCCGGAGCCCCCTTCCGGCGAAGACCGACCGGTCGCCCATCCCGAAGCGATCGGCGCGCTCTTGGCCCGAATCGGGCAAGCAGGCGACGCTCGGGCCCTGTTGGAAACGTATCGTCGTTGGCGCTATCCGTCGAGCCAGACGCGAGTCGGCCCGACCCCGGCTTCGCCGTTGCCCCTTGCGTCGGTCGACTCGACCGAGAAACCCTTTCAACCCGAGTCTCTCACGCATGAATGACTTTGATTCTTCTGCCGAGTCCGAGATCCGGTATCCCGAGGACGTGGCTTCCTCGGCCGCGTTCGAACCCCCGGAGCCTGAGACTCAGCCGGCGTCAACTCCCGAATCCGGGCCCGTGGCGGCGTGGTCGAAGCGGATCGGGGCCGAGATCAACAAGGTCTTCATCGGTCAGGACCCGCTCGTTCGAGGGGTCATCGCCGCGCTTCTGGCCGAGGGACACGTCCTGATCGAGAGCGTTCCCGGTCTGGGCAAAACCCTTTTGGTGCGGGCCTTGGGACGGGTCCTCGGGTGTGCCTTCAACCGGATCCAGTTCACCCCGGACCTCATGCCTTCCGACGTGACCGGCTCGCCCGTCTATGACGAGCGGATCCATGATTTCCGGTTTCGACCCGGCCCGGTCTTCACCCAGTTGCTCCTGGCTGACGAGATCAACCGCGCCCCGGCGAAGACGCACTCGGCGCTCCTGGAAATCATGCAGGAGACGCGCGTCACGATCGACGGCACCGCACACGCGATCGAACCGCCGTTCCTCGTTATGGCGACGCAAAACCCGATCGAGTCGGAAGGGACGTACAACCTCCCCGAGGCGCAACTCGATCGCTTTCTGTTCAAGCTCGTCGCCGAATACCCGAGCATGGACGAGGAGACCAACATCCTCAGGCTGCACACGCGTGGTCTCGGGCCCGACGTGGCGCTGAGCCAGGACCTCGAGACGGTGACCGGCCCTGCCGAGATCCTCGCGATGCAGCAACACTGCGCGGCGGTCCTCGTCGACGAACGGGTCCTTGGGTATATCGCCTCGCTGGTCCGAAAGACGCGGGAGTGGCCGACGTTCGCGCTCGGTGCGTCGCCACGGGCCGGCGTCGCGATCCTTCGCGGCGCTCGTGCGATCGCGGCGCTCGAAGGACGCGACTTCGCCCTTCCCGACGACGTCCAGGAGGTGATTTTGCCCGCGCTCAGGCATCGGGTCATGCTGACGCCCGAGGCCGAAGTCGAGGGCCGAGGGGCGGATGAGCTGCTCACCGAACTGATCCGGTCGGTGGAGGTCCCCCTGCGATGATCTGGCCCGGCCGCGCGCTGGCCTTCGCCCTACTGCTGCCGGCATTGCTCTCCCTGGGCCTGTTCGTTTCCGACACCCTGGGACTGCCGGTCCTTGCGCTCGATCTTGTTGTCGGCCTCGTGGCAGTGGCCGATCTGGCCACGCTGATCGGCGCCGGGGCGTTCCGCGCTGAGCGGCGCTGTGGGACGGTCAGCTCACTGGGCGAAGCCCAGCAGGTCGAACTGAGCCTTCTGAACCTGGGGCGGCTCGGCCGGATCTTTCGAGCCCGCGACGACGTGCCCGAAGCCTTCAGCGCTGACCCTGCCGAGTTCACCGTGAGCGTGCCGGCTCGCGGGCACGCCACGCTCTTCTACACGCTCGTCCCCAAACGGAGAGGGACCTACACCTTTTACCGTGTTGATGCCTTGGTCTCGAGCCGGCTCGGGTTCTGGCAACGGGCTGTCTCCTGGCCGGTGGAGACCGTTGTTCGGGTCTATCCGGACATCCGCCAGATTGGCCGTTACACCGTGCTCGCCCGCCGCGACAAGCTTAGTACGATGGGCGTGCGGCGGACCCGCCGGCTGGGGACCGACAACGAATTCGAACGGCTCCGCGACTATACGGAGGGGGATGAGCCGCGGCATATGGACTGGCGGGCGACCGCGCGAAGGCGCAAGCTGACCGTGCGCGCTCACCAGGTCAACCAGAGTCAGCGCTTGATCTTTCTCATCGACTGCGGCCGGATGATGGCCGGTGATACGGGGCAGGGGCTCTCCCCCTTGGATCATGCACTGAACTCAATGCTCATGCTGGCACATATTGCGCTGATTCGAGGGGACCAGGTGGGCTTACTCGCCTTCTCCGACCGCGTGCTCGCCTATGTTCCCCCCAGCGGCGGGGCCAAGCGAGTCAAGCGGCTGGTCCACAGTGTCCACAACCTCTTTCCCGAGTTGGTCGAGTCCAGGTATGACCGCGTGTTCGTCGAGCTCGAGAAGCGCTGTCGCAAGCGATCGCTGGTCGTCCTGATGACGAACCTCTTCGACGATGTCAATGCGCAGATCATCGGCGACCATCTCGCCAATGTTGTGGGGCGTCATTTGCCGTTGGGTGTCTTCCTCCGCGATCACGACATCTTTGCACTGGCTGATAATGTCCCAAACCAAGGGCTTGGCCTCTACCAAGGAGCCGCTGCGGCCGCATTGCTCAACTGGCGAGAGCGGGCCCTTTCCTCTCTGAGAACCCGAGGCGTCATGACTCTCGACCTCTTTCCGAACGAACTGACCGCGCCTTTGATCAATCAATACCTTCAGATTAAAGCCAGGCACTTGCTCTGAAATGACGGATGATCCAATAATCGTTGCTTCCTCAAATCGGGCTCTTCATCCGGGAATGAGAATCGGTTTCACTTGTCATTCATCAAAATCAGGAAGGACGTCACCCGTGTCGTCATTCGATCCTTCTCCCGCGCATGAACCTCTGAATCCCTATGCCGCGCCGGTCACCGAGGTTCGACTGATCCAGAGTGACTTCGACGTGGATAATTCCGAGGCGGAGGCCGTTCGTCGGCTCTACCTCAGCCATGAAGCCGCGGTCAAATCGATTGGCTTACTTCATTACCTCGGCGCGTTCTTCGGGACGATTGCCGTTGTTGGAACGCTTGTGGTCCTCGCGGCTTCCGTTCGAGGAGAGGCGTTATCGCTCGCGATGGTCGGAGTAGCCACCTATTGCGTGATCACAGGGGTGAACTATGCCCTGGGTTACGGCCTCCGCCGTTTGCAGCCCTGGGCCCGATGGACAGAGGTCACATTTTTCCTCTTCGGTCTCCTCAGCACCTTCGCGATGATGATTGGCATGTTCATCATAAAGAGCGCCGAGGTTGCGATCCCCACAATCGTTGGGATCACGATCTACTCTTATGTTCTCTACCTCCTGCTTTCGCCGAAGGGAGCCATGGTCTTCTCGCCCGGCTATCAGGCCATCATCGAAAAGACCCCGCATATCAAGTACAAGACGAGCTGGATCGTCAAGCTTGCGATTGCGATCTTCTTTGGGGTCATCACCCTTGCGGTGGTCCTCGGCGTGATCGGTGCCATGGTCGGCAACGTCAATCGATGATGCGTGTGGTGAGTCGTTCTCGCCTCGACCTTTTCCCGTAGCTGTAGATCGCCCCGGCGAGCCGGTCGCTGGGCTTCAACCGGGGGGGATTTCACCGCCCTGGTTTTTCACGTTCTCCGCCCCGTCCGTTGGGGTTTTGGAGAGGTTTTCCAGAAAGTCGACCACCGAGGGATCGTCCCACTGCGCAGACCCAACCTCCGACACGACGATTCGCCCATCAGGCGCAATGACGAAGGTGGCCGGAATCCCGTCGGTCGCGAAGGCCGATGGAAGAGCATTCGCCATCAAGATGGTCATCGGCCAGTTCTTGCCTTTCAAGAACGAACGGACAACCTCGGGTGACTCGTCGGTGGAGACGCAGAGAAAGGACACATCCTTGAGCCGGGGATTGCCGGCCAAGTTGGCGATTGCGGGGAGTTCCGCCACGCAAGGGGGGCACCAGGTCGCCCAGAGATTCAGGAAGATCGTTTTTCCCTTGTGTTTCTCCAGCGATACCGATGCCCCCGCAAGGTCGTGGAGGTCCCAGCCATAGTCCGTGACGCTTGGCTGGATCGGCGCCTTGAGCTCGGGCACCGGCAGATCTCCGCCGAGGCCCGAGCGGGGGCCGAAGAGGATCAGGTAAACAATCCAGGCGGTCGCCAGACTCGCCCCTACGATCAACCAGGTCTGGGTGGACGTGCGCTTGGGTTCGTTCATGGTTGGGTCGACCGCAAATCCTGGAATGTTTTCATGTTCCCCGTTTTGCATCCTCTCTCAGTCATCGCCACGCGTGGCGGCAACCGGGGCAAGCAGGTTTTCAACCGGGGCGTAGTCGTCGGTCAGGATGATGCCTCGCGAGCGGGTCTCGACCTGCTTCAGGTCGTCCGTCCCGAACGGTTTCGGTTCGAAGAGCTCGTCGTTCTGGAAGAACTTGGGATCGTCGTCCTTGCTGCCAAGACCCTTGATGATCTCCTCGAGCGGCTGCTTCGAGGCGACCACCACGAACGTCTCCCGCAGTCCCGAACCGGGCGTGTTATCGGTTCCGAAAATATAAACATGGGGAAAGGTGAGCTTGGCGGTTTTCACCCAGGCCCCGAGGAAGCCGCCATAGCCGAGCGCGCGTTTCTGCTCCTCGCGTTCGACCTCGGCTTTGGCTTCCGTCCCGGTGATCTCGTCCCGAGCGATCTTGTTCCGAGCCTTTTCCTTGGCGGTTGCGTCTGACTCGTAAGCGTCGATGATGTTAATCATGTAGATGCCGTTCGGGGACATCATCTTGGCGATCTTATCGTTGAACTGCTTGGTCGTCAGGTGCCAGGGGACGGAGAAGTCGTTGAAGGCGTCGCCGAAGACGAGGTCATACTGCTTGTTGTTCTGATTCCGCTCGACGAATTGGCGGGCGTCGCCCCAGGTGGTCTTGATCGTTGTGTCTTTCGGGAGTCCCAACGCCTCGTGGTTGGCATGGGTGACGGCGGGGTCGATTTCGGCGACGTCGACTTCGGCCCCGGGATAGGTGTGCTGCATGTAGCGCTGGAAGGTGTAAGCGCCGCCCCCGAGGAAGAGGTTGTTGAGCGGGGTGGATTTCGACTTCGAGGCCTCGTTCTCAAGCTTCTTGGCCTGGGCCAAGCGGTGTGCGACCAAGGCATAGATATGCTCGTAGTCGTAGTCGAGCCGTTCGGGGTGGCCGAGGATGAAGTAACCGTGAATCAGGTTATCGAGGACGAGCGTGCGCTTTTGCCCTTCGGCGTCGGGTTCGTTGGTCACCTTGATGTAGTAGTAATCGCTCTCGTCGGCGTAGGCGAGTGCGTCTTCGGTCGTGGCTGGATTCCCGACCTCTTCGCGGATGCCCCACTGGAGTCCCTGTTTCTGGAACCAAGGGGCAGGGAGGAACGCGATCACGCAGAGTCCGAGGGGAATTCCGGCCCATGCGGCGTGCCAGACCGACCCGAGCGACGTCGCCGCGAATGCGAGCGCGGCGGCGAGGATCAGGAGGACTCCCTTGCTTCCCATGGTGTCGATCAGGACGAACCCGGTCAGGAACGTGCCGAGGATGCTCCCAACCATGCCCCAGGCGTAGACCTGGCCAATTGCCGTCCCGGTCCGCTTGCTGCCGCGAAGTCGCTCGACGGCGAGTTTGGCGACGACCGGGCTGACCGTCCCCATCGCCACCGAAGGGAGGAAGAAGACGGCAAAGACCGCGAGCAAGACGCGTGCGGGCCATTGCAGATGGACCTCGGAGCCGCCGGGCAGGGGCAATTTGCTGTGTGAGATCGGCAGGCTCAGAATCGCCTTGCTATCCCCGTCCATCCATTTCTTGGCGAACCATTGCGGCGGCGTTTCCAAAAACAGGATGCTCAGCGTCAGGACCGAAGCCACCAGGAAGAGCCAACTCGCCTGCTTCTCGCGCTGGATAGAATCGGCGATCTTGCCGCCGAGCAGGTTACCCAGGCTCAGGCCGCCCAAGAGCACGCCGATGATACTGGTCCAGCCGTAAATGCTCGACCCGAGGTGGCGCGTGACCAACCGGCCCGCCACCATCTCGAGCGACATGAACGCCAGGCTGGCCACGAACGAGAGGATCGCCAGGTCGGCGAGGCTCGTTTTGCTCGTGCTTCCCTCCGTGCCGGCCACGTCCGTCACGGCTTCGACCGCGCTCGCTCGTCTTGCTTCCAGGAGTCGGCGCACCCCAATCATCGCCAGCGCGACCGAGAGGATGTGTCCCCCCAGGGCCAGCGGGTTGATCGGGATCGATCCGAGGGTGATTCCCGAAACGGGAATCATTCGGACGACGGGAGCGATCGACCCGAGCCCGAGCAGAGCAGCGGTCAGCAGGCCGACCACCGTGCCAACGGGCGTCCCGATCAAGGCCGCCGCCAGTAAGGCGAGGGCCGCCGCCACGATCGTGACGATCGTCGAGATCGGCGCCAGGTACATCAGGATGAAACCGGCGAGAAACGTTCCGACGATGGAACCGACTGCGCCGAAGAAGTAGACGTCGCCAATCGCGCTGCCGGCTTTCTTCGCCTGTTCGACGGCCATCTTGGCGACCACCGGCCCGATCATGCCCAGGACGGTGGCTGGGATCAGGAAGTCGAGCGTGACGACCACGACGGTCCGGAGGTTCCAGGGCATTGACTCGAGCCCGGGGGTCAGTCCGACCACCGCATTCATCCAGAGGCAGCTCAACGTCAGGAAGGTGCCGAGGGCGTACAACGGGCCGACCGCTTTGGAAGGTTCGACCCGGTCTGCCAGGCGGCCCCCCAGGACGTTGCCCAGGCAGATTCCCCCGAGCATGATGCCGATCACGCTCGTCCAGACGCTGAGCGAGGCCCCGACATGTGTCGCCACGAGCCGGCTGGCCACCAGCTCCAGGATCATGATGCAGAGGCTGCTGAGGAACGAAAGTAGGTAGGGCAGCAATCGAACGACGAGGCCCATCATGCGGGGGCAACTCCTGGAGGCGACAGTCCGACTCGTTGTAAATACAAGGCAGGTCCACGATATCCGACAGGAAGAAGAGCGACAACCAGTTACCGTTCGAGCACCATTTCCACTAGGAAACCGCGTGAATCGTCTTTCCAGGCGAGCGTCGAGATGATGATAACCTTGGACCGGTCCTCGGCGCTTGGGTTTGACCGGATTGGGGTGGTTAGCTAGCATCGCCAGAAAAATAGGGATGGACCGAACGATCGCTGAGGCAGGCTCTGACACGTGCAAGCAGATTACGCCCGATGCTATCGAACGCTTTGGGATCACCATTGGTGGTGGCGGTCGCGTGAAGCCTTCCTCCTCGACTGGATTGGCCGACTTCACCGGCAATCACCTCGGGAGCGAATCCTCGACGTCGGTTGCGGCGACGGCCTCTTCTTCGAGCGACTCGAACGGTTCGGCACGGTCGATGGTCTGGAGCCGGATGCCAGCCTGGTCAACGACCCGCGCTGGCGGTCTCGGATCCGGGTTGGCGCACTCGACAGCCGATTCCAAGGGACCGCCGATTACGACCTGCTGTTGATGCTCGACGTGCTCGAGCACATCGGCGATGACGGTGAAGCCCTCCAGGCGGCCCATTCGGCTTTGCGGCCGGGGGGGCACCTGCTGCTGACCGTTCCCGCCCTCAGTTGGCTCTGGAGCCAGCACGATGTGGCCAATGAGCATTTTCGTCGCTACGACCCGAGCGGCCTGCGCATGGTGCTTGCTGCGTCGGGCTTCGAGGTCGAGATCGTCCGCTTCTTCTTCTTCTGGACCGTCGGTCCGCTGCTTGCCCGGCGCTGGCTGGCCCCGGCGAAGTCGGCTGAGGGGACGGCTGACTATGCGGTCCCTGTGCCTCCGGCTCCGCTCAACCGGGCACTAACCCTCTTGAGCCTGGGCGAGCAGGCTATCGGCCGAGTCGTGCGCTGGCCGCTCGGAACGTCGTTACTGGCGATCGCCCGCCGCCCGATCTGTTCCGTTTAGCCTCGTCGCGAGCATCGCGGCTCTTTTTCCGAAGACGAAGAGGTTGCTCTTCGCGGCGATCCGAAGAGAATAGCATCGTGAATTCATTTCCAGCCGCTACCCATCGAACCGGTCGCTCCATGATTCTCTGTGTCACTCTGAACCCTTGCCTCGATAAGACCTTGACCGTCCCCGCCTGGCAGCCTGGCGACTCGGTGCGCGGACAAGCCGTGCGCGAGGTGGTCGGCGGCAAGGGGAACAACGTGGCCCGCGCCCTGACGCGCCTGGGCCGAACGGCCCGCCCGGTCACGTTCCTGGGGGGGGCGGTGGGCGACCACTGCGCGGCCTTGCTCCAGCGCGACGACGGCCTCGACCCGTTGATTACCCCGACCGAGGCGCTCACCCGCGTCATCCTGACGGTGCGGACCGAAAACTCACCGCTTCAGACGGCCTTCTTCGACCCTGATCCGGCGGTCACCTCGGCCGAAGCCGAGGCCCTGTTTCATCGCGTCGAAACGGCGTTAGGCGAAGGGACGGTGACGGCTCTGACCCTCTCGGGATCGAGCCCGTCGCCAGTCACCCATGGCCTCTACAGTGACCTGATTGCCCTGGCCCGATCGCGGCGGCTACCGGTCTTCCTCGACACCTACGGCCCGGCCCTCGACGCGATCTGGGGGTTCTGGCCCGAGGTCATCCAACTCAATCGTCGTGAGGCGGCGCTCCACCTTCGCAAGCCAGCCGTCACCGATGCCGATGTGCTGGGCATGCTCGAGAGCTGGTCGCGCCACGGGGTCCGCTATGGACTTGTCACCGATGGGTCGGGCCCTGTCTTGATCCGGCACCGCAACACCATCTTCCGTGCGACCCCGCCTTCGATCGACGCGGTCAACCCGATCGGCTCGGGGGACTGCCTGCTGGCAGGCTTGGCCGACGCCTGGTTGTTGGGACTCGATTCCGAGGCGACGATCCGCCACGCGGTGGGGTCCGCCGTGGCGAATGCCCTCGTCTGGGACGCCGGGGCGATCGGCCCCGAGGAAGTGAAGCGTCAGGGAGAGGCCGTGGAGATCGCGGCGCTGGATTGATCCGACGGAGTTACGCACGCATTCAGAATGATACTTCGATACGGCCGGGATGCTTGAAGTCCGAAGCGGATTCTGCGTCCCGGCCATGAGGTCAGGTCATTGGAAGCCGCCACCCTTGTCTGGTGCCGGTTTCAATCGTTCCTGATCGAGTCGCCATCCTTCCGCCTTGAGCTTCTTGACTTCATTGAGAGTCTTGAGCATATCCACCAGTTCGCTCGCTTCGTCGGGCGTGAGCTCACCCCGCTCCGCCTTGTTCTCCAAGTTGGTGAGGGGGTTGTCTTCGTCGTCCTCGTTGGAGATGAAGAGCACCCCCTCCTTGACCTTGTAAGCGAGCCCGAGTTGACGAAGCAGGAGGGTGAGGGTGGTCTTGAGCGGTACTCCCTGCAAGTCGATGGTTATCGCCGAGGTCATCGTCTTTTCGGCTGTCTGCAGGCCGACGGGGTCGACGTAGATCGGGATTCCCTTTCCCTTGGGACCCGCCAATGCGGAATTAATGTACTTGAGAACATCTTCGAGAGGTGTTTCATTGCTGAAAACCATGTCGATTGGTTCCTCGAGCTTTTCAAGGAGGGCCTTCGACCTGGGATCTTCATCGGACCGTTTTGGTCCGGGGCGGCGGCCGGTTAGCGGTCCTTCCGAGTCGATCTTCGCCCGGGCCAACATCTGGTTGGCCTCTTGCTGGTAGTATTCCGCCTGGAGGAGCAGGCTATTCTTCGCTTCGCTTGGCTCGAGACGGATCACAATTTCCCTCAGCGTACGCATGCGGCCAAGATGGTCCGAGAGGGCTTCGGCCCGATGGGCGGCCGTCTGGTTCGAGTCGTTCAAGATCGCTTTTGACCAGTGGATGAGGCTGGTGAGTTTGGTCCCAGTCGGGTCAGCCTTACCTCTGAGTTCTTCTTGAAAAATCTGGTTGGCCAGTTGGCTTTGCGACTTGGCTTGGGAGGGACGCTCCGGGTCAAGGATTTTCCTCTCAACCGACTTGGCTTCGTGACTGGCGGGTGCCGAGGCTGCCTGGTCATCTTGATCTCGGTTTTTCAGCGTCTCTACGATCACGGGTTCGGTCGGACGCTTTTCGTTCGACTGCTGGGCGACGACGCCTACGCTTCCAGCCAGAAACCCTAGAATCAACAGGGCCGCTGTTGCTGTTCTCAGTTTGGTCCAGAACATCGTTGTAAGCACCCCTTCCAGCAGAGCGGCCACCGAAGCCGAGACCATCCCGGCTGTGATCGGGCCAGCCGCCACTTTCATGGCTGTTGCCACCGTAGTCGAACTTAGGGTTTCGGGGACGGCGGCCAACGACTTGCGAGCCAGTGTCGTGGCCGAGAGGGCAAGGGTGAGGCTGAGGCCACGGCGGATGAGCCTTGCCTTCAAGAGTTCGCGAGCCCGGGCGAGCCGGCCTTTGACCGTGCCCAAGGGCCATTGGAGTTGGTTGGCCGCCTCTTCGTGGGTGAATCCTTCGAGGTGGCAGAGCACGATCGGTGCGCGGTATTTCGTGGGCAGGCGGCCCAACTCCTCGTCGAGGAGCGGCCCAAGCTCAAAAATGGTGGCGTCCGTTTCGGGAGCCACGGGGGTCGTCGCCACGCTGGGCTCACGCCACCGCCGTCGCATCGCCTCGGACCGTGCTCGCAACGCCACGCGATGGGCGACGCCGTAGAGCCAGTGGCCGATCGCGTCGCGCTCACCCAGCGAGTTTGCCCGTCGCACGAGGACGAGGAACGTGGCCTGGAAGGCATCATCAACGTCGTTCGGATCGACGAGCAGACGACGACAGACCCCGAGGACCATCGGCCCGTGACGCGCCACGATCGCCTCGAAGGCGACTTCGTCCCGATCGTTCAGGTACCGGCTAAGCAGTTGCCATTCCGACAGGCCCGCAACCGTCCCTCGGCCGAAGAGCCGACCGAGTTGGTGCAGGACTGCGCCTTGGTGCGCGCTGGCCATTTGAGTGGAACCCCTCTGCCCTCGACAGGTCTTCCCATAATGCGGGAACGAGGGCCTTGGGATACAACTTTTTTTGGGGAATTCTGAGGCGAGCGGGGAGCGCTTGCTCCCCGCTCGCCTTGGGAGGGCAGAAGACAGGGAGCACGCCGACCTGGGATCGGCGAATTAGAGTTGGGTCTCGGCGATCTCGATCGCCTTGAGCAGTCCGCGCGCCTTGTTGATCGTCTCTTCGTATTCGTCGGAAGGGACGCTGTCGTAGACCACGCCTCCCCCGGCCTGGACGTAGGCGGTCGTCCCCTTGATCACCAGGGTCCGGAGCGCGATGCAGGTGTCCATATTGCCGGTGAAGTCGATATAGCCGACCGCGCCGGCGTACGGCCCACGCTTTTGCGGCTCGACCTCGTCGATGATCTGCATGGCGCGAACCTTGGGCGCGCCCGAGACGGTTCCGGCCGGCAAACCCGCGCGGAGTGCATCGAAGGCCGTCTTGCCCGGACTGAGCCGGCCGGTCACATTCGACGTGATGTGCATGACGTGCGAGTAGCGCTCGACCTTCATGACGTCGGTCAACTGGACCGTCGAGAAGTCGGCCACCCGGCCCACGTCGTTTCGACCGAGGTCCACGAGCATGATATGCTCGGCGCGCTCCTTGGGATCGTTCAAGAGCTCATCGGCCAGCGCCTGATCCTCGGCCTCATCCTTGCCGCGCCGGCGGGTTCCGGCGAGCGGGCGGATCGTGACGGTCGAATCTTCGACCCGGACGAGAATTTCCGGTGAGCTGCCGATCAGGCAAAAGTCGCCGAACGGGAGGTAGAACAAGAAGGGGCTCGGATTGACGACCCGGAGCACGCGATAGATATCGAAGGGGGCGGCCGACGTCTCGAGCTGAAACCGCTGGCTGGGCACAACCTGGAAAATATCGCCCGCCTTGATGTATTCCTGGCAGTGGCGGACGACCTGCTCGTACCCCTCGCGAGTGAAGTTCGACTGGGGTGTGAGCCTCATCGGGCCGTCGGTTTCAATATCGCGGACCGTCAACTCGGGCCCCGGCTGGGCGAGGCGGGCGGCCAGTTCGTCGACCCGGGCGCAGGCCTGGTCGTAGGCGGCGCGGAGGTCGACGTTGGCTCCGGCCGCGACATCGGCATGGGCGACGACCAGGATCGTCTTACGGATGTGGTCGAAGAGGACCATCCGGTTGTAGAAAGCGAACAAGAGGTCGGGCAGGCCGCGGTCGTCGGGGGGGCCATTGGGGAGTCGCTCGGTGTAGCGAACCGCGTCATAGGCGGCGTAGCCGACCGCCCCCCCCGCGAATCGAGGAAGCCCTGGGAGCTGCACCGCCCGATAACGCTCGATCAGGCCTTGGAGGTTGTCGAACGGATTTTCCGATGTGAGCCGGAGGGCGTTTTCGGGGTTGTCGGTCTCGGTGATCGTGACCTCGGTCCCGCGTGCCTCGAAAGTCAGGTATGGTTCAGTCCCGAGGAAACTGAACCGGCCGACCTTCTCGCCGCCGATCACGCTCTCGAATAGGAATGAAGGGGCCGAGCGTTCGATCCGATGGAAGGCCGACACGGGAGTCAGCCCGTCCCCCATCAGTTGACGGTAGACCGGAACGCATGGCGCCTGTTCGGCCAAGCGACAAAATTCTTCGAAAGAAGGACGATGGGGGCCCATAACCTTCGCTACTCGCCCGGACCGGTCTGTCGTGCCCCGAGTCCTCACGTGATGCTCGTTCGCGCGATCTCGGCCGCACCGATCCGGGCTGGCCGAGGCGATTGATCTTAGCAGCCGAGGGGCGGATAGGCAAGTCGCCCCGAATCGAGGGGCGGCGGTTCGTGTCGGCCGTACAGCTTGTCCAAAAGCCTTTTGATGTCAAGATTTAACGCGTAACCGTTTAACACGGGCGAAGGGCTTGCCTGGGCGGGTGGGTTGCTTGACAGCCCGCATGGCCGAATTACAATAGGATTCAGTGGAGCCCCGCGTCTGCGGAAGTCGAGTGCAACCGGTCCGCGGCGATCGACCGCGGCCCGGGGGCAAGGTCGTCGGCAACCGGTCGGGGTCGGTGGAGATTGCCAGATGAAATGCCAGAAATGTGCCAAGCCGGCCACGTTTCACATCACCGACATCGAACGGGGAAAACCTCGCGAATATCACTATTGCGACGAGCATGCGCGGCAGCACCTGACCCCGGTCGAGGAAGCGCAGGAGCCGGCTCCGATGAGTGAGCTGGCCAAGAAGTTGATCGTCAGTGGAACGGGAACGGGGCGGGAAACGTCGCCCGCCGACCGACAGGCCTGCCCAATCTGCCAGATCACCTTCTTGGAGTTCCGGAACTCGGGCCGGCTCGGTTGTCCCTACGATTACGAAGTCTTTCGCGACGAGTTGATGCCCCTTTTAGAGAATATTCACGATGAGACGCGGCATTCGGGAAAGGTTCCGAAGCGGGCGCCGCGGAATAGTCAGCAGCAGACGACGTTGATTCAATTGCGGAACGACTTGAAGCGTGCCGTTGCGGCCGAAGATTATGAAACGGCCGCGCATGTGCGTGACAAGATCAAGTCGATCGAACACGAACAGGGGCGTTGAAGAACGCCTCGTCGGATGGATGGTCGACTCATGACGTGTCAGCACTGTCAGGACGAAGCGACGGTCCATCTGACCGAGACGGTCGATGGCCAGCGCCGCGAACTTCACCTGTGCGTGGCCTGCGCCCGAGAAGCGGGCGTGGCCTTACCCGAGTCGGCTCCGAGCCTGGCGCTCGATGCGGTCATTCAGAGCCTGATTGTGACAAATGTAGGCGAGCTGGTGGGCGAGCTTGCCAGTCTGACCTGTCCCGACTGTGGCCTTAAATTCATGGAATTCCGAGCCAAAGGCCGGCTTGGATGTCCCCACGACTATCGCGTGTTCGCGCGGGGCCTGCTCCCCTTGATCAGCCGTACGCACGGTGCGACGCGGCATGTGGGCAAGGTGGCGCGGAGGCGTCCGGCTGAGAGCGAGCGGCTCCGGCTCCGGACCCAATTGCGAGACGCGATCGCCCGCGAAGATTATGAGCTGGCCGCGCGGCTGCGCGACCAGCTCCGCCCCAAGGACGCCGACGCATGAATCTGGATGACTTGACGAGAAACTCCGGCGAGTGGCTTCGTGGCACGGGCCCCGAAAGCGATATCGTCATGTGCTCGCGCATTCGACTGGCGCGCAACTTAGCCGACTTCCCCTTCAGCAACCGCGCAAGCCGGGGCGAGAAGACCGAAATCGAGGGGAACTTCAAGTCCTGCCTGACCACGGCCGGCCTCGACCTGTCTTACTTCGACGTCAACAACATGACGTCGCTCGACCGCCAATTCCTCGTCGAGCGCCAGCTCGTCTCGCGCGAACTCGCCAACGGCGAGGGGGCCCGGGGCGTTGCGATCGGGCCGCAAGAAAATATCTCGATCATGGTCAACGAGGAAGACCACCTGCGGATCCAGGTCATGCTCTCGGGCCTCTCGCTCCACGAGGTCTGGGACCGGATCAACCGGCTCGATGACCAGCTCGAAGAGTACCTCGCCTACGCCTACAGCGCCCAGCTCGGCTATCTCACCGCCTGCCCGACGAACGTCGGTACCGGAATCCGGGTCGGCGTGATGCTCCACCTCCCCGCTTTGGTCCAGACCAAGCAGATCGACAAGGTCTTTCGGGCGCTCCAGAAAATCAACCTGGCGGTTCGCGGCCTCTACGGCGAAGGGACGCAAGCGTTCGGCGACTTCTACCAGATCTCGAACCAGCAAACCCTCGGCAAGAGCGAGTTGGAGCTGATCCGGATTCTCACCGACGTCGTCCCCCAAGTCATTCAGTATGAGCGAACCGCGCGCCAAGTCCTCATGAATGAGCGCCGCCAGCACCTCCACGACCAGGTCAGCCGCGCCTACGGCGTCCTCAAGACGGCGCATACGATCTCGAGCGAGGAGACGATGCTCCTGCTCTCGAGCGTGCGGATGGGGATCAACCTCGGCCTGATCGACGACCTTGAGATCGCCACCGTCAACGAGCTCTTTATCCAGACGCAGCCCGCCTACCTCCAGAAAATCCAAGGGACCGAACTGGGAGTGGAAGAGCGGAACGTCGCCCGCGCATCCTACCTTCGGACTCGGCTGTCCAACGGCCGGCACGTGGAACCCGAATGAGCGACCGGGCTTTGTCGACCGACCGTTTCCGTCCCCCTTTCCCCGGCTGCATAACCTAAACTCTGAGAGTCGGGGCGGCTCGCTCATTCGCGACGCCCACGGCGCACTCTTGCAATGTCGAAGGCTGGCCTTCCCGGGGGACAGGTGTGATCGCTTTCAGTGTTCAGATTGAACCGCACGTCGTCCTGGACGTCACCCCCGAGGCCACACTCCAGGAGATCCGCGACGCCTACCGCCGCCAGGCCAAGAAGCATCACCCGGACACCGGTGGGACGGACTGGGCGTTTCGGATCGTGTCCCAGGCGTACGAGGTCCTGAGCACCGCGCGGCTGGAATTGGCGAGCCGGCGGGTGACCGAGTCGGAAATGCGATCCCGCTCGCCTCGGACCGCACCGACTGCGGCTCAGAATGAGCCGGAGGGGGCGACGAATCCGTCGGTCGACCCCAAGCGGCGGGTCGGCGTCGAGAAGCTCTGGGTGCGCTACGAGTCGGAACCGCTCTGGCTGATCCAGGACCCGATGCGTGATGAGCATTCCCTGAGCTGTTCACTCAATTTCAAGTGGCCCGACCCTTCGTGCGAGCGCGTGCCGGTGGAAACCGCAGAGCTTGAGCGGATCCTCAATCAACTGGCGGGGGTCTTCGAGGCGATGTGTGGCAAGACCACGGTGGACACGTCCCGCATCCGGATCAATGACGACTCTTTCACCGGCTGGCTGAGCTATTCCTCGGGTGAGAAGGCGGCGGCGGCCTACCAGTTACTCCAAGGAATGCTCACGAATGAGGGCTTTGCGGTTCAGAAGTGGGATCGCGATCTGCTGATTCCTCACACCTGGCTCTGAGGCCGGTCGCGCAATTCGACGGTCAAAGCTCTGCCGGCTTGCTCTGCATTTTGGCCATGATCGGGGCGATGATCTGTTCGGGAACGAACCGGCCCAGCGAGGCTGCTCCACCGTAGCGGGCGATCTGTTTGATGAGCGAGCTCGAGACGTGCGAGTATTCGCCGTCGGCCATGAGGAAGACGGTCTCGACGAACGGGTCGAGCCTGTTGTTCGTCAAGGACATCCCGAACTCGTACTCCATGTCGGACAGCGTGCGAACCCCGCGCAAGATCACCCGGGCACCGATTCGGCGGACGAACTGGACGGCCAGTTCCTCGAACGACTCGACCGAAACGTTGGGGAACGACGCGACGATCTCCCGCGCTAGCGCAACGCGCTCGTCAATGCTGAAGAGCGACCCTTTGTTCGGGTTGACGCCGATCCCGATGACCACGTGCTCGAAGAGCAAACGGCCGCGACGGATCACGTCGAGGTGCCCGAGCGTGAGCGGGTCAAAGGTGCCGGTGAATACGGCCGTTCGCGAGGGGTCGGAAGTTCGCGGAGTCATGATCGTCCTGGCTTTGAAGGTAAAAGAGGAGCGGAAGTCGGCAGGCCGGCTCACTCCGACGCATGGCCCAGATCCGAGATGAGTCCCATTCGCAGCCGTTCGAGGTCTTCCTCATTATTATAAACATGGGGACTGATTCGGAGTCGTCCCCGGCGGGAAGCGACCGCCACCCCAGCCGCGCGAAGCCGTCGGACAACGACATCGGGGTCGACCCCTTCGCGCTCGAGGGCCACGATCCCCGAAAGGTCATCCCCACGGGTTGAGCCGTAGACCTGCCAGCCGGCCGATCGGGCGATCTCGCGGACGGCTTCGGCCCGTTCCAGGATTCGTTGTGAGACCGTCTCCTTGCCCAGCTCCATGATCAGGCTCAGGCTGGCGCCAAAGGCTTGGAGGCCCGGCATATTACACGATCCTCCTTCCCACCGTTCCGCGCTCGGTTTCAATGTGAAATTGAACCCGGGGGTGTTGAAGGAGCTCACCACGCTGTGCCAGCCGACGCCCAATGGGCGCAGTCGGTCGATCCACTCCCGGCGCACGAAGAGGAGGCCCGCCCCCTCGGGCCCGAGCAGCCATTTGTGGCCGTCGGCCGCGAGGAAGTCGATCGGCGTCCGTTTCACGTCGATGACCAACGGCCCGAGCCCCTGGATGGCGTCGACGAAGAAGGCGATGCCGCGTGCCTTGCAGAGCTCGGCCAGAGCGTCGATATCGTTCCGGAAGCCCGAGGCAAACTCGACGTGGCTGATGGTCAAGAGCCGGGTTGTCTCGTCGATGGCCGCGGCCAGGTCGCGTGCCCAGACCCGGCCGTCGCGGCTCGGGACGGTGCGCAACTCCACGCCTCGACTCGCCAGGTTCATCCACGGGTAAACGTTTGAAGGGTATTCCTCGGCCGCAGTGACGACGCTGTCCCCTTCGCGCCAGGGGAAACCTTCGGCGATCAGGCCGATGCCGTGGGTGGTGCTGCTGACGAAGGCGATCTCGTCAACCTCGGCGTTGAGCAGTTCGGCAATCTGGCGGCGGGTCGTCCCGAGCTTGCGTTCCCAGTCAAGCCAGTGGATGACCCCATTCTGTTCCTGGTCGTCGGCCCAGGTGCGTAGAATGTCGCCCGCCCGGCGGGGAATGGGGGCCACCGCCGCGTGGTCGAAGTAGGCCCATCGCTCGGTGATGGGGAACTCGGCCGCTCTCAGGGATTCCCAATCCAAGGGCTGGTGACTCCGCACGATCCTGTCGACCTGGAAGAAAACTCACGACAAGCCTAACGATCGGCGGGCAGAGGCACCATCCCCGACTTTTTCTCAGGATCGACGTTCAAGAGCCTGTTAAGGCATCGATCAATCCTGAGACGTCATCATCGTGGTGTGCGGCGGAGAGGCCGATCCGGAGCCTGGCCGTTCCTTCGGGGACGGTCGGCGGCCGGATCGCAGGGACGAGGAACCCCCGGTTGCGAAGTCGTTCGGCCAGTTGAAGGGTCTGCTGTGGCGGTCCGATCAAGACCGGCACGATGGGGCCGGCTGACGCGCCCACATCGAAGCCGGAGGTCGTGAGTACCTGGCGAAGCCGGGCACTCATGGCATGGAGCCGTTCCCGGCGCCAAGGTTCCGCCTGGGCGATGGCGAGTGCCTGGCTTGCGGCGGCGGCAGCGGGGGGGGGGAGGGCCGTCGAATAGATCAGCGGCCGGGCGCGATTGATGAGCCAGTCGATTAGCCGTTGCGAACCTGCGACGAACCCGCCCACCGAGCCCAGGGCCTTGGAAAGGGTGCCCACCCGGATGGACACGCGCTCGGCTACGCCGCAAGCGGCGGCGGAACCTCGGCCATCGGGACCGAACACGCCGGTCCCATGTGCTTCGTCGACCAGGAGCATGGCCTCGAATCGGTCGGCGAGGTCGGCGAGGTCGGCCAGGGGAGCCAGGTCGCCGTCCATGCTGAAGACGCCGTCGGTGGCGATCAAGGAGCGACGAAACCGCCCTCGATCCCGTTGCAGGATCGTGTCGAGGCGGCTTACATCGTTGTGAGGGTAGACCCGAAGGCGGGCGCCGGCGAGCCGGGCGCCGTCGATCAGGCAGGCGTGGTTGAGGCGGTCGGCATAAACCGCATCGCCCGGGCCGACCAAGGCGGTGATCGTGCCCAGGTTCGCGGCAAAGCCGGAGGGGAAGAGGGTGACCGCCTCGGTCTGCTCGAACTGCGCCAGGTCGGCGCTCAGGGATTGGTGGGCGTTACTCCAGCCGGTGACCAACGGGGAGGCCCCCGCCCCCCAGCCTTGTAGCTCGGCGGTCCGGACCGCAGCCGCGATGACCCGTGGATCGGCCGCCAAACCGAGGTAGTCGTTGGAGCCGAAGTTCACCAGCATCCGCCCATCGCGCTCCTGCCGGCCGGGAATGGCGGTCCCGTGAGGCGCGAGTCGTCGGGCGAGCCCACGCTGGCTCCACGCGGCCGATTCCGCGTCGATCCAACCGAGGGGATCAGCCGCCATGGGGGTGCTCCCTTGGCCTTCGGAAGGGGGTGTCAGGCTGCCGGAGCAGGGCCGCCGCGAGGTGGCCCCCGAACCCGATCGAAAGCTTGAGCGCTGACCGGACGGGCATCGAGCGGCCGGTATGAGGCGTGCCGTCAAGGTCGCATGCCGGGTCGGGGGCGTCAAGGTTCAAGGTCGGGGGGACGAAGCCGTCGCGGATCGCCAGACAGGTGATCGCCAACTCCACGGCTCCCGCTGCTCCGAGCAGGTGGCCGATCTGGCTCTTGTTGGCCGAGCAAGCGACGCGATCCGCGTCGTGGCCGAGGGCCAGCCGGATCGCGCTGCATTCGATCGGGTCGTTGATCCGGGTGGCCGTGCCGTGGACGTTGATATGATCGAGCTCCGAGGCCAAGACCCCCGACTGAGCGAGCGCCCGCCCGATCAAGGCCGCCAGACCGGTCGGGTCGGGGTTCATCGTCGTCGCGTGGTAGGCGTCGGCCCCCAGCGCTCCACCGGCCACCTCGACATAAGGGAGGACGCCTCGAGCGCGGGCATGGTCGTCCCGTTCCAGGACGAGGATCGCTCCCCCTTCGCCGACGACGAACCCCGACCGCGCTCGGTCCCAGGGGCGGGCCGCTCGAACGGGATCGCCATCGGAGCGGGCCAGGACCCCCATTCTTCGAAACGCGCCCAGGAGCAGCGGTTGCAGCGAGGCGTCGGCACTCCCGGCGACCGCGACGTCGCAGACGCCGCTCCGGATCAATTCCGCCCCCTGGAGGACGGCGACCAGGCCGGTGGCGCAGGCGGCCACCGGTGCCAGACAAGGGCCGCCCAAGTCATGTCGTGCGGCCACGAAACTGGCGCCTGCGTTGGGCCAACACAAATGCTTCCAGATCCAGGAGTGGGCGAGGCCATCGGTGAACTCGGCCGGATCCTGCCTCGCTCCCTCCCATGCGAGCCGGCCGAAATTCTCCATGCAGCCTTTGCTCAGGCCGATCAAGGTGGCGACCCGGTTGGCCTCGACGGCGAGCGATCTCCCGAGTTCCGGGGCCTGCAAAATCAGCCCGGCATCGTTGAGGGCTTCCGACGCAGTCTCTTCGACGATCGAGAGCGTTCGTCCGTGGGGCCTGATCGTGCGATCATCCACCAGGAGTGGACATCCGACGTCGTGTCGGCCTTCCCCTGAGAGCTCATCGGCAAGCGAGCAGGCAGCGCTCCGACCTGCTCGGAGTGCGCTCCAGGTCGACTCGCGATCGACCCCCAGGCCGGTCCACAGGCCGATGCCGGTGACGACGACCTTGGCAGCGCTCGGAGATGGGCTTGGAGACACGGAAGAACGCCCCGCGGGGCCAGGCTCAGGAGCCGAGCAAGAAAAAAAAGGGAACCAAAAGAATGGGTTTGCGTTGATTGGAGGGTGGGCACGGCCCACCTTCATCGCCGTCCCGCTTCAGAGAAGACAGGGAACAGGCGCTCCCCGTTCGCCTGGCATTTGAAGTTCTGAAGTGAGGGGGGAGCCGATCGCTCCCTTATCCCTCTCTTGCAGCTGGATTTCTCAATGGTGGGCTATGCCCACCCTAATCAAAGAGGCGGCCCGTGAAATGTCCGCGCGGAGGTTTCTTTATCCGGCATGGACCTGATCAGCGGTGACCTCGAGGGGCCTTGGGGTCAGTCCGAGGCGTTCGAAGAGGATCCGGTCGCGGTCGACCTTGGGGTTGGGGGTTGTCAGGAGCTTATCGCCCGCGAAGATCGAGTTGGCTCCGGCGAGGAAGCAGAGCGCCTGGTCGGTCTCGCTCATGTCGACCCGGCCGGCGGAGAGCCGGACCATGGACTCGGGCATCAGGATCCGTGCGGTCGCGATCGTGCGGACCATTTCCCAGATATCGACCCGAGGCCGGTCGGCCAGCGGCGTTCCCTCGACGGCGACCAGGGCGTTCACGGGGACCGACTCGGGGGGCTCGGGAAGCGTGGCCAGGGTGTGGAGCAGGCCGATCCGATCGTCCTCGGTCTCGCCCATCCCCACGATTCCGCCACAGCAGACCGAGATCCCCGCTTCACGGACATGCCCGAGCGTCTGCAAGCGATCTTCGTAGGTCCGGGTCGAGATGATCCGGTCGTAGAATTCTTGCGAGCTGTCGAGGTTGTGGTTGTAGGCGTCGAGCCCCGCCTCTTTCAATCGCCTCGCCTGATCTTCGCTGAGCATCCCGAGAGTGCAGCAAGCCTCCATCTCGAGCGTCTTGATGCCGCGGACCATCTCCAGGACCTGGTCGAACTGGGCGTTGTCGCGCACCTCGCGCCAGGCGGCCCCGATGCAGAACCGGGTCGCCCCTTCGTCCTTGGCCCGGCGCGCGGCGGTTAGGACGTCGCCCACGGCCATCAGCGGTTGCGCTTCGACGGCCGTGTGATACCGGGCGGCTTGCGGACAGTAGCCGCAATCTTCGGGGCACCCCCCCGTCTTCACCGAGAGAAGCACGCAGACCTGCACGTGCGAGGGGTCATGGTGCTTGCGGTGAACCTCCGCGGCGCGGAAGATCAGGTCGAGGACCGGGGTCCGATAGATCTCCGCGACCTCGGCGAGCGACAGGGAAGGATTGGTGACCGGCATCGTTCAAAAAGTCCAAGGGTCATCGAAGTCATCGAAAGCAGACGGGAAGTGCAGGGACAAGACAATCAACGGCGGGCCGACTTGCCGACGACGAACAGGGCCAGGAACGCGAGGATCGCCGTGGCGATGTAACCATCGACCGGGCGGCCCGACTCTCCTCCTTCTCCCCCTTCGGCGGCCGGTTCCTGGGCGGCGACCGGCATCGGAGCCACGGCGAGACCAAAGGTGGCCGCCAGGAAGAGCGCGGCGCACATGCGGGACAAGCGAATCATCGGTCACGCTCCGTAAGTGGTTTGGGTCGCCTGGGAGCCTCGGTCGTCATTGGGAGCCATTCTTGCAAGGGACGCACGCGGCGTCGGAACGCGGCGCGAGCCATGGCCACCGCCTTCCAGGCCGGCCCCCGCGACCGCAGGTTGGCGATATAGTCGTCCAGCCCAACGGCCCAGAAGCGATAGTCGAGTCCCCGGAATTCGAAGGCACCATTCTCTCGAGGAAGGGGGAAAGGTTGCAGCGGCTCCGCGTAAGCAAAGGTCAGGATCGCTCGAAAGCCCGGCCCGAACATCTCCTGCCAACACGTCAGCCCGCTGAGGTCGTCCGTGGTGACCCAGTTTTCCCAGGGTCTCCGACCTTTTGCGTTCTTGCCGCGCTTCCCTTTCACTTCGACCACGAGATTGGGACCACAACGAGGATACAGCAAAAAATCGGGGTTTTTAACCCCCCCGTCGCCGAAAAAGGCGCGCTTGGCCTCATCCACGGCCACGCAGGGGATCCGGATTGACCGGATGTAGGCCTCGAACGCCGCCTCGTAGTGGTTGGAGCGATTGGCCATCGAGGTCTCGGCCGTCCGGTTCAGTTCAGCGTCACGATCGGAAGTAAGGGACCACCTGCGTTCGCCTTGTTCGCTCGACGGCGGGGAGGCAGGATGGCCTCGGCATATTCCCACAACTGCTCGGGGGTCTCAAAGACTTTCTCGAAGGTCCAGTCGGTATCGTACTCGCACTCGTCGGTCGTGTAGTTCTGACAGACCTTCGGCCGGTTGAGATAGATCCGGCAGCGATTATCCGGGGCGAGGTACTTGCACTTACTCATCACGACGATGTACCAGCCCCCTTCCTCGACGTAAACCAAGGTCTGTCCGTGGGCTAAGTACCAGCGAATCGCGTCGTAATCATCCCAGGTGGTGGGCGGGTCGAGTGGGACGGTGAAGTAGCGGCAGCATTTGCCGGAGCAGTGGTCACAGAGACAGGTGCCGGGGACAAGGTCTTCCCGGCGGATTTGGTTCTTCTTCACGGCACCTCGGCCTCTTCGCAAATCCGCGCAACGGCAGCCGTCGCTTCGACTCCCATGACTTCTCTCTAATGATACCAGGCTGCTCGCAAGGCGGCCACATGCGACTCGTTAGTCCCGCAGCATCCGCCGACCAGGATGGGGGCCAAGGCCAGCAATCCGGCCGACTCCAGGGCGAACGAGGCGGGACTCGCCATGACCTCGCCGGGGTATCCCGCACTCGGTTTGACGATCAGCGGGAGTGTGGTGACCCGCCTCAGCGCCTCGGCGATTCGCAAGGCCGATTCCATGCCGACCACACAGTTCAGACCGATGGCCGAGGCGCCGAGGTCGGCGAGCCGCCGCACGGCCTCGGCGGGGGAATCGGGCCAGGCGAACAGGCTGACCAGAAGCGGGACAGGCGAGTGGGGAGCTAGTTGCCCCAGCGCGATCTCAGCCTGGTCGAGGCGGTGGGTTTCGAAGATCAAGGCGTCGACCCCGGCATCGACCAATACCTCGGCCTGATCGCGGGAAGAACCTGGTTCTTCGGCCGCGACCGGGCTGATCGAGCCAACCACGAAGCCGTTGACGCCGGCTTCACGGCGGGCCAACGCGACGGCCTGCCGGTTGATCGCCGCAAACGCGTCGGCCCGGCCGAATCGACTGAGCCATTGGCGGTTGGCGCCAAAGGTGTTGGTTAGAAGGACCTCTGCGCCGGCCTCGACGTCGCGGCGATGGATCTCGGCGACGACTTCGGGCTGGGAGAGGTTCCAGAGGGCGGGGTCGTCGTCGGCGAGTTGGAGCCCCCGTTCCATCAGCCGCGTTCCCATGGCGGCGTCGAGCAGTAAGGGGCTGCATGTCATGGCCGTGTGGAAGCGGTCAATCATGAGCCTTGGGCCGGTTCCGATACTTGACGCTGACGCGCACCAGGAACCGGTGTTCTTCCTCGGTCAGGGCGTGCCGGCCTTCGCGATGGAGTTTCTCGAGGATTTCATCCATCCGGCGTTCCTCGGCGGCCTCGCGGGCCTGTCTTCGTTGTCGACGAAGGTCGGAGCGGCGTCGCCTCCATCGTTTGATCGCACTCTCACGGTAGGGGCGGACCTTGGCTGCGTTCGCCTCCAGGCTTGTGTAGCCCTCGGAGAAGTCGTAGCCGAAAACGCCGTCCTCGAAGTAGCCGCCGTCGTCCATCAGCCTGACTTCCGAGCGAACGATGAGCTCGATAGGAATCGCCAGCGAGATCAGGAGAAGGCCGTCCGGATGCGCTGAGACGAGCCGAATGACCCCGATGACCACCAAGAGAGCCGCGCAGGTGTGCGCCGTCCAGAGGCCGTAGTACCCGTCTCTCGCATGGTTGACTGAAGAATTCGCCAGGAACAGGCGAAACAGACGGCCGCCATCGAAGGGCAGGGCGGGGATCAGGTTGAGGACAAACATGACGTAATTCAAGTAGCCGAACCAACCGAGCCACCACAACGGCTGGAAGGGGGAGGCCAGCCGATTCGTGGTGAGCAGCAGCGGCGCACCCGAATCCTGTGCGTTGCCAAACGGGTTCCAGACGAACTGAGCATGAAAAATTGCGAGGATCAGGGCGGTGAGGATCGCCATGGAGGCGTTTGCCAACGGACCGGCCAGAATCACCAGGATGTGGTCGGGCGATCGGGTGATGCCCGGCTGAGAGGCCATGTTGCCCAGCGGCCAGAGCTGGATTTCCTCGGGAGGCTCGCCCCCGCCGGTCAATGACGCCGTCACCGCGTGCGCTATCTCATGAATGGCCAGCGCCACCAAGAGCAGCGTGACCCAGGCCGCCGTCGCAAGAAAACGCGGTTCCTGGGCGATGAGGGCGTTGAGAAGGGCAACGACAACAAAGACGACCAGGAATATGTGTAGGCGAACCTGGGTTCCAAACCAACGACCCAGGTTGATAGGCGCCCAAATCAAGGGGTCGGTCATCATTGGCCACCCGGACCGGGTTGCGGACGGGGGATGGACGTTCCTTCCACATCACCTGGATTATACTGTAGCAACCGGCGAGTCAACCCGCAACGCAACCGGGCGTCCCCACTCTGGCGATCCTCCTGACGATTCAGGATGATAGACTAGCAATCCCTTGGGCCGGTGAAGGAAACCACGACGTGTCCCTATCATCATCAATTTCGATCGAACCGGAGTCGCGAGTGCTCGTGGAGCTTGGTCCACGCTCGTACGTGGTCCAAGTGGTCAGTGGGCGGCAAGACTCGTTTGCGGGCTTCGTTCGCTCGGCCCTGGACGCCACCTGGGCGGGCCGGTCGTGCCGTCGGGCGTTGCTGGTGACGGACCGGAACGTTGCGCCGTTGGAAGGCCCCTTCCGCGCGGCTCTGGAAAACCTTGGGATTGCGACTTCGCTGTCGGTCCTGCCTCCCGGTGAGTCCACCAAGTCCTTGGACTGCGCCGCCGACTTGTTTGATGAGCTGGTGCGAATCCGGGCCGACCGCCACACCGTGGTGGTGGCGTTGGGCGGAGGAGTGATCGGTGATCTTGCCGGGTACGTCGCGGCGAGCTACGCGCGCGGTCTCCCGCTATTCATGGTCCCGACCACCTTGCTGTCCCAGGTGGATAGCTCGGTCGGCGGCAAGGTAGGGGTCAACCACCCCCGGGCCAAAAATATTATTGGCGCCTTTCACCAGCCGGTCGGCGTCTGGATTGACACCGAGTCCCTGAAGTCGTTGTCTGACCGCGAGTATCGTTGCGGCCTGGCCGAGGTCATCAAGTACGGCGTGATTCTCGACGCCGACTTCTTCGCGTTCCTGGAGCAATCGGTTGACGCGATCCTGGCCCGCGAACCCGCGGCCTTGCGCCACGTCGTCGCTCACAGTTGCCAGCTCAAGGCCGACGTGGTTTCCAAGGACGAGCGAGAGGAGACCGGTCTCCGCGCCGTTCTCAACTTTGGCCACACCGTCGCTCACGCCATCGAATCGGTCGCGGGGTACGGCGGACGCTACCACCACGGCGAGGCTGTCGCCGTGGGCATGGTGGTTGAATCCCGGCTGGCGGAAAACCTCGGATGGATCGACTCGGCGACGACCGCTCGTGTCGAAGCCCTGGTCGAACGGTATGGCCTCCCAGTCTCGGCCCCTGAACTCGATCGGGATGCTTTGATCGAAGCGATGACCCGTGACAAGAAAAATCAGAAGGGGAAGATTCGCTTCGTCTTGCCCCGGATGATCGGTCAGGTCGAACTGACCGACTCCGCCTCCGAGGCTGACGTGCGTGAGGCACTCAGAGTCGCCTAAACGCTGAATTTCGGGCGAGCTCCGTGCAGGAATTACGGCCGGGCCGGCCGTGCTGGATTCAGCTCAACCTTCGACGTCAACGAGCGAGTCGGATGTACCATGCGAAGTGGTACATCTTGACTTGTTGCGATCCAAAGGCTGTTCCCAGACCGCTCGACCTGTTGCAAGAGCACATTCTCAAGGACTCTCCAGCCGCAGGTCGCCTTCAGCCGGGTTCCTCGATGGGGAAACGGTCCCGCCATCGTCGCGTCCGTTCGAGCCGACGCTGTAAACTTGCACGGTGTCGCCTTGAACCTTGAACTTCAAGGGTCCCTGGGAAAACGGGTCGAAGGGGACGGCCTCAAGGTAGGTTGGCACGAGTGCATCGAGAGTGGGGGGCACCGGCGCATCGGGGTGGTCGAGGCGGTAGGCTCGTAGTGCGAGCGCCGAGGCGAAGAGTCGCAACCAGATCTGGTTAAGCCGGTCGGCCTTTTCGGCTGCTGCCTTGGCGGGTGAGAGCATCGTCTGCATTGACTTGCGATGGAGGTAGTAGGCAGCCCGCGCCGGCCAGCCGCCTCGCGCAAGGTTGAACTCCAGGTCGCGGTCGAACACATGGGCCAGCGGTTCGCGGTCGCGGTCGAGCCGCTCAAACTCCTTGGCGAGCTGTTGGGATTCGTTGGCCGAAAGGGTTGGTATCAGACGGTTCAGCCCCTGGAGTCCGGCATGCTGGACCGGCCCCTCAGCCAGCCTCTCAGGGAGGACACCGCCGTCAGAGATCGCGCGGCCGTACCGGATCACATTGCCGTAGAGTCTGGCCGCCTCGGGCGCGTGCCCCTCGAGATCGATCAGGGCGGCTTCGCACGCGAGCAGTCGACCGAGCGTTCGGAGTGCACCGAAGTTCTCGAAATGGGCCTCGACGGAGGGGGACTTCGCCAGAGCTACGACCGATTGGCGTCCAAGCCCGACGCTCGCCCGAGCCAGCGCTTCGCGGTTCTTCCCGATGAGAGCACGCAACTCCTCAGTGTCCGCCTTTTCGAGTTCGGTGACCGTGAGGACGTTGCCCGTGACCGTTTTGCTGGCGGCGATCAGGTCGTCGTAGCCATTGGGGTTCGGTAGTGTCTCGCCACGGAAGCTGCTCGGGAGCAACAGCCGGATCAGAACAACGAAAATGAGTGCGATCAGGAGGACCAATACGCCGGTCCACCCCCTTCGCGACTTCCGTTCCGACATCGTCCCCCCTTCGGATTGGATTGCGTACCGCTGACGGACGATCGATGCCACGTGCCGATCAGTCCTCGAAGAAACTCGTACGCCATCCAAAAATATTGACGAAACGCGGATTTTGGATGACCCTCCGGGCGATCAGGATCGCCGACTCTGATTCCCGGTGGGACGATCGAGTCGAGTCCCGTCACGGGGGAATTCATGATGATGCCATGGGGTATTTTTGAGTGTTAATTTTTGAGTTTGCTGATTTGTTTGGTGGTTGTGGGTAAAAATCGGAGACAGTCAGGTGAAGTGAGAAGAATGCCGTATCGATCCAGGGGACATGTCTATTCGGACAGTCGTTCGCTCGCTACGATTGAGCCGTGAATTTTTCAACAGACGGACCCAGCCGGCGCGAGGCCGAATCCAAGATGATCGACTCGGACCTTCGCGACTTGGTCTGCTTGACGATGGTTGCGGGAGTGGGACCGCACACGAGCCGACAGCTTCTCGAGCGATTCGGAACGGCGGGCCGGGTGCTCGATGCCTCGGTCTCGACTCTCCGCGACGTGCAGGGGATCGGCCCCAAGATTGCCGATCGGATCGCGACGGCCCGACGCGACCATGATGCGGGTGCCGAACTCGAGCGTTGCCGTCGTGTCGGCGTTCAGGTCGTGACTTCGAACGATCCTCTTTATCCCCCGCCGTTGCAAGATATCCCTGATCCCCCCTTTTTGCTCTACATCAAGGGGTCGTACGAGCCACGCGATCCACTGGCCATTGCCTTGGTGGGCTCACGGCGATGTACTCCCTATGGCTTGCGGGTTGCCGAACGTCTGGGGGCCTCGCTGGCCAGGGTGGGGATTACGGTGGTCTCGGGCCTGGCCCGGGGCATCGACGCGGCGGCGCACCGCGGCGCGCTCAAGGCTGGAGGGCGAACGCTCGGCGTCATGGCCAACGGACTCGGCCAGGTCTATCCGCCCGAGCACGAGGACCTGGCTGCTCAAATCGCCGACTCCGGCGCTGTGATCAGTGAAATGCCGATGGGCCAGGGGCCGCTCGCAGGGCTTTTCCCCCAGCGGAATCGCATTATCTCGGGACTCAGCCTGGGAGTCGTCGTGATCGAGGCTACCCCACGTAGCGGCTCACTTTCCACGGCGCACCACGCGATGGAGCAGAACCGCGACGTCTTCGCCGTCCCCGGGCCCGTCGACAGCCTTTCCAGTCATGGCTGCCACCGCCTGATCCGAGACGGAGCGCGGCTCGTCGAGACGGTCGACGACATCCTCGAAGAACTCGGCCCCTTGGTGCGTGAAATCCGTCCGTCGTCGGAGGAGACGCCGGTCCGGCACCCCGCCGAACTGACTCTCTCCGATCTGGAGCGATCGCTCCTGGGCCAACTTGACGACCGTCCCACCGCCGTCGATGAACTGATCGGCCGGACCGGCCTGGTGGCCTCGCAGGTGCTCGCCACCTTGAGCGTCCTCGAGATGAGGCGGTTGGTACGCCGGCTTCCCGGGCACCAGTTCGTTCGCGCCTGATTCCCGAGAGTCGAAGCGTTGGGATGAATCAAGGGAAAATTCGCTTGCCTCGGAAGTCCTCTGAGATCAGTGCTCAGAAAGCCGGTCGAGGCGGGGATTGAGCCAGGAGATGATGTCGGCGAAGACTTGCTCGCGGCCCAACTCGTTCAGCGGCTCGTGGAGCATCTGGGGAAAGATCCGCAGTGTTTTGTCGGCACTGGCGATTCGGTCGAAAACGAGGCGTGATTGTTCGGGGTCGACGACCTCGTCGCGGCCCCCGAGGATCATCAGAAGGGGAATCTTGAACTCCGCTGCGCGGTCGGCCATGAGTTGCCCCCCTTCCACCATTCCGAAAAAGAGGGGGGCACTGATCCGGCTATGCCGAAGCGGGTCGACCTGATGCTCGCGCTGCATGTCGGGATCGCTTGTGAGAATCGTGGCGTTCAACTTTGCGCCGAGTGTGACGGCGGGTGCGAATCGGCGGAGGAACCGCCCGATCAGGAGCTTGTGGAGGGCGACGCGGGTTGCCACCCTGAGCGATGGGTTGGAAACGATGACCCCGTCCAGAGCAGCGTCGGGTTCGAGCCCAAGCCGGAGCGCGAGCTGGCCGCCGTTGGAGTGGCCGAGGACGTAAGTCGGCAAGCTTGGTTGGACCTGGCGCGCCCAGTCAACGGCGGCGTGGAGGTCGGAGATCAGGTCCTCGTAGCGTTTCACGACTCCTCGAGGGCCGGGGCTGCGGCCATGTCCACGGAGGTCGGGCGAGAGGATTTCGAGTTCCAAGGCAGGTCCCAACGCCTCGGCGACATGACGGTAGCAACCGCCGTGTTCTCCGAAACCGTGGGCGATCACCAGCACCCCGCGCGGATTCGGCCGGGTCCAGTGCCAGCCTCGAAGCGACAATCCGTCGGGAGTAGAGATCGCCACGTCGCGCGGCGGGGATTGGGTCGTAATCATCGGGCGTTCTCGCTGACGGGGTGGAATCGACTTCCGTTTCCATTCTCGCGCGGGACTGTGGCCTTTGACTCGACTCCTCAAGCCCCATATTTCTTTCTTTTCGGCGTCCGGCCGTATCTTGTTCAGTGCGAATAGTCGCGCGGCGGCGGCATGGCCACACCGGAGTGAGTGGGGTGGCCATGCGCGCGGAGGGTCGCGTTTCCAAACTTCGCGGTCAGCTCTTCTTGAGGGTGCCGACCGCTTCGCGAACGGTCTCCAGGCAGGCGCGAAGGTCCTCGACCGGGTTCAGGACGTTCTCTTCGTACTCGAGAGCCAGGCAGTACTGGTAATCGAGCCCGGCGAGAACCTTGAGCAAGTCGGCCGTACGCAGGTCGCCGTGGCCGAGCACGGTGAACTTCATTCGCTCGGTGACGTCCTTGGCATCCTTGTGCTCCTTGACGTCTTTCAGGTGGACGCCATAGATCCGCTTGCCGAAGACCTCGGCGGCGCGGACGGGGTCTTCGTTTGAGCGGAGGAAGTGGCCGGTGTCGATGCAGCAGCCGATCTTGGGGTGGTGATCCTTGATCACCTTGGCAATCGTGTCGATCAAGGCATAGTGATGTCCCGGGCCGTGGTTGTGGATGCCGACCCCCACACCGTACTCCTCGACCAGTTTGTCGAGGCTGTCGAAGCTGTCAAGGCTGGGATCCGCCGACAAGTAGCCGAAATCCATCGCCTTGGCGAACTCGAAGAATTTTCGGTTCGCTTCGTGGTCCTTGGTGAATGGGATCACGCCGTAACCAATGACCGCAACCCCCTCGGCCTCGGTCAGCTTTTTGTATCGGGCAATTTCGTCTGAGGACGCGGTCATGGGGATATGCGCGGGATAGGCTTCCCAGTGGTGCAGTCCGAGATCCTTAGTAATGGCCAACGCCTTTTTGACGTCGGGCTTTCCGTTGGCCATGTAGCCTCGGAGCGAGTAGCTTTGCAGGCCCATCTTGAACGGGCCGTAGGGGCCTTCAGCGGCACTTGGGGCGGCATTTACGCGTGAGTGGAGTGCAAACGCGCCGGCCGCGGCCAGGCCGGCCGCCAGGAGCTCTCGCCGGGTCAGGTCTCGCGAAATGTCCGATCGCATGGTGGGTTCCCCGTCGAAATATCAGCGGAGGGCTCGGGCCGCCACACTCGGCGGGCCGAGGTCCCCCAACATCTTGTGCCACTTCGGCCCGAAGCTATCCGAAGGGGAAGCCAGGTTCCAGACCCTGACCTAGATTTGACTTCATGATCGATGCGGCTTGTTGGTCGCTCTTGAGCGCACATGGTCGACCTGGCTACCATGAAGGCTCATTCGTTCCCATTTAACCTCATTCTCTGTCAACGTCGATGGGAGGACTCTCCATGACGTCCGACACCAAGGTGCTAGGGATCCTGACGCCCACGGGCGGCGGCGATCCCATCTCACTTCTCAAGGCCGAAGTCGTCGTCGGCCGCCGGGCCTCGTGCGACATCTGCCTCGACTTCACCAATGTCTCGGGCAAACACTGCGTCTTGCGGCTCGTGAACAGCGTCTGGCACGTTCGCGATCTCGGCAGCACCAACGGGACGACCGTTAACGGGTCGCAGATCGCGAGCGAGCACAGCATCATGCCCGACGACGAGGTGGGCATCGCCTCCCACTTCTTCACGATCGACTACGAGCCAGGGGGCCCCGTGGGCATCTTCAGCAAGGATCAACTCCTTGACGAAGATATCGCGGAGACCAAGAAACGCCATTCCTTGATGGAACTGGCCGGTCTCGACACCGATGACAACAAGCCGAAACATCGAAGTCGAGCCACTCATGCCCCTGAGACCATCGAGCGGCCTTCGGTCGACGAGGCCGACTTTGATGACGCCCTTCCCGACGACTTCAAAATCGCCCCCGCGCCGATTATTGAAGCCAATGATGACGACTTCCTCAAGTTGATCCAAGAAGACGTTGAGAAGTTGAAACCTTGATTGAATCGTCACTTGCCGATTCCGGCAAGTGTGAATGACGGCCGAGTTCGAACTCGGCCGACTTCACGTGGCGCCAAGCACCCGGCGGACTTCGGCGGGAGAGGTCAGCCCCTCTTCGATTGCGCTCCGAGCGCGCGCCCAGAGGTCGATCATCCCCGCTTCAACCGCCAACCGCCCCAGCCGCTCCACGTCGGAGCGTGCCAGGATCGCGGTCCCGAGCGCGTTCGACTCGGGGACGAGCATCTCGGCCAGGAGCATCCGCCCGCGATAGCCCGTCCCGCCGCAGAGGTCGCATCCTTCGGGCAAGCAGGCACGCTTGACCGACAGGCCGAGCAGGTGCGCGGGATCGGCGGTCTCTCGGGCGCAGGAGCAGAGCTTGCGGACCAGCCGCTGGCTGACGATCGCGAGTGTGCCACTGCGCAGCAAGTAGGGCTCGATTCCCATGTCGGAGAGCCGGCCGATCACGCCTGCGGCGCTCCCGGCGTGGAACGTGGTCAGAACCAGGTGGCCGGTCAACGACGCCTGAAATGCCATTTCGGCGGTGGCCGGGTCGCGGATTTCCCCGACCACGATCACCTCGGGATCCTGCCGCAAGAGCGAGCGGAGCCCGGTCTCGAGCGTGAACCCGGCCGCGTGATTGACCTGGGATTGGGCCACGCCCGCGACCGGAACTTCGATCGGATCCTCGAGCGTGGCCAGGTTCCTTCGTCCTTCGGTCGAGGCCACGAGCTCGCGGAGGCAGGCGTAGATCGTGGTCGTCTTCCCGCTTCCCGCCGGCCCGCTGAGGATGATCGCGCCCGAGGTCGCCCCGAGAAGCCGTCTGAGCGTCTCCTGGATCTCGGCCGGCAATCCCAGGTCATCGAGCTGGAGGTAGCGTCCGAAGGCGGCGAAGAGGCGAATGACGGCCTTCTCACCATAGAGCGTCGGGAACAGGCTCAGACGCATCTCCACGTCGCCTGGAGTCGACCTGATCCGTCCTTCCTGCGGGACGTCGGTCCGATAGGTCAGCAGGTCCGCCAGCACCTTGAGCCGTGCGATTACGTTGGCAGCCACACCGAGTGGGAGGTTTCCCCCCGGTTGTAAGACGCCGTCGATCCGCCAGCGGATCTCGAGGCCGTCGGCCGTCGGCTGCAAGTGAGCATCGCTTGCCCCCAGGGCTCGGGCTTCGGCCAGGATCAGGTCGACCACCTCGGTGGCATACGACGGACGCCCAGGCACCTTCGCCGCAAGGTCGTCGAGGAATTTTCGGCTGGGCAACGTCACCGACGCCATTTCCTTTGATCCCCTCGCCACGGTCCCCTCAGTTCGTGGTTCATCCTAACCGATTCGGACCGCGATGTCGAAGCGGGGCATACGCTCGCAAGGCCATTGGTTGAGGAGTGCGTTGAGTCGCTCCCTACCCGAGCTCAGGGGGTTCGGGTACAGTCTCGCGGAGCGGGAACCGTGGATCAGCCATCGAGTTGGGACGTATCGAGAGCCTTTGCGATGAGGAATGGTGCCGATCTCCTGGTTGACGGGCTCGTCCGACTCGGTTTCCGACACCTCTTCGGAATGCCGGGCTCTCACTCGACGACCATTTACGATGCGCTTCGCCGCCAGGGATCGATCGCCACGATCTTGACCCGCAACGAGCAGGCGGGGGCCTTCGCTGCCGACGGCTATGCCAGGGTGACCGGCAAGCCGGGCCTGGTCTGCACGACGGCCGGCCCTGGAGCGACGAACGCACTGACGGGCGTCGCCGAGTGCTGGGCCGACTCGGTGCCGATTCTGTTGCTCGCCGGGCAGGTCAACGCTGACCGCATTCACCAGGAATGCGGGGCCTATCATGAAGTCGACCTGGAGTCGATCTTTCGGCCGGTGACCAAATGGCGCGGCACCGCCCGCGCCGTCGATGACATTCCCGCTATGCTCGGCCAAGCGTTTGATGCGATGAGTCGAGGTCGGCCGCGTCCCACCGCGCTCTTTCTGCCCCAGGATCTCATGCGGCAGGAAAGCCACGCCTCAGACTCCGCAGTCGTCCCGGCGGTTCCCCCTTCACCGTCGCAGTCGATTCCGGCCCAGGCGATTGCCGAGGCCGTTGCCTTGCTCCGTGGTTCCCAGCGGCCAATCATCTTGGCAGGTGGAGGGGCGCTCTGGGCGGGGGCCGCCGCCGAGGTTCGGGCCGTGGCCGAACGCCTCGGCGCACCGGTGGTTACCTCGCTCAACGGGAAGGGGATCCTCGATGAACGCGATCCCTACTCGCTGGGCCACGCCCGCTCGGCACGCGCCAAGGAAGCATTGCCGCATGCCGATGCGATGCTGGCGATCGGTTGCCGGTTCACCGAGGTCATGACCGACTGGCGACGCATGCCGGTGCCGGCGAACCTGGTGCAGATCGACGTCGACCCCGATCAGATCGGTATGAACCACCCGGTCGCCGTCGGAATCGAGGCGGACGCCAAGGCTGCACTTACGGAACTGCTCCGGGCCTTGCCTGAGGGGCCAACCGAGGGCTGGGGCCCGATCTGGGAACAGGCCCGAGCGGCCCGGCCCGCTCGGCCCGAATGGTTGATCGAAACGCTTCGCGCGGTTTTGCCCGAATCGACCCCCGTCTTCGCCGACGCGTGCGAGATGGGCTATCGGCTGCACACCGATTGGACCTCATATGGACCCCGCAGCCTCTTCTATCCCTCCAATTACATCACGCTCGGATGGGGTTTCCCGGCGGCCCTCGGTGCCGCCGTGGCGCGCGGAGGCGAGCCGGTCGTTTCCGTGAGCGGCGATGGCGGATTTCTGATGACCGCCCAGGAACTCGCGACCGCGACCCGATACCGCCTTCCCGTGATCGCGATCGTTCACAACGATTCCAGCTATGGAGCAATCAAGAACATCCAGCAACGTGCCCATGAGGGAAGATATCTCGACGTGGAGTTGAATAACCCCGACTTCCTCAAGCTGGCCGACGCGTTCGGCGTCCCCTCGGCGCGGGTCACTGACGCCGACGAGCTGAGGGGGGCCGTCATCGCGGCCCTCGACCGCCAGGGGCCGACCCTGATCGAAGTTCCCGACCGCTGGCGATCGTTCCGGACCTGAGCGGTCGGGATGAGCGAACGCTGGTGGGATGCGGTCAAATTCGGGCGGCTCCGGCTCGCCTTCCCCAGCGGATCGGCGGGAAGTGGCGTTGACAGGCTGGCCTGACTTTTCGATAGTAGCGACCGACGGGTTAGCTCAGGTGATAACCCGTTCCGTCGCGGTCTTTGACTGTGAGCGTGAACGTCCCTGAGCCACGGAAAGGTCCCTGTCGTCAGCGCATCTGCTACATGGATCAGCCGCAAGGACGAGGCACCGGCGCTTAGAACACGTCTCGCCTTGCCGCCCGCCCCCTCATTTGTTCACGCACCGAAATCGACGAATCATCAGCACCCAAGGATGGACTTCCCATGCGCATCCTCGTCACCGGCGGCGCCGGCTATGTTGGCTCAACCCTCGTCCCCATGCTCCTCGAACAGGGGCACAACGTTCGAGTCTATGACTCGCTCAAGTTTGGTGGTCAGGGTCTGCTCCCTTGCTGCCAGCATCAGTCCTTCGAGCTGATCAAAGGGGATGTCACCGACGCTGGCGGACTCAAGTCCGCGCTCGAGGGGATGGACGCCATCATTCACCTCGCCGCGATCGTCGGCTACCCGGCTTGCAAGAAGGAGCCGCACCTGGCCCAGTCGACCAACGTCGACGGGACTCGCAACCTGCTCAACCTCCGCAAGCCCGACCAGAAGGTCATCTTCGCCTCGACCGGCAGCATCTACGGGGCCGTCCCCGACTATATCTGCAACGAGAAGACCCCGCGCGCTCCGATCACCCTCTACGGTGAGACCAAGGCGACCGCCGAGCAGATGGTGCTCGATGCCGGCAACGGCATCGCCTACCGCTACGCGACCGCCTTCGGCGTCAGCAACCGGATGCGGCTCGACCTCATGCCCAACGACTTCACCTACCAGGCGGTGAAGAACAAGAGCCTGATCGTCTACCAAGGGGGCTTCAAGCGGACCTTCGTCCACGTCCGCGACATGGCCCGTTCGATGATCTTCGCCTTGGAGAAGTGGGACACGGTCAAAGACGACGTCTACAACGTCGGCCACGAGAGCATGAACTTCACCAAGGAAGACGTGGCGCGGAAGATTCTCGAGCATGCGGACTTCTACTTGCACTTCGCCGAGTTCGGTAGCGACGCCGACCAGCGGAACTACGAGGTCTCGTACGAAAAGATCCGGGCCAAGGGTTTTGAGACGACGGTCGACCTGGATCGCGGTATCGCCGAGTTGGTCCGTGCCGCCCAGCTGATCGAGTTCCAGAACCCGTTCGCCAACGTCTGATCGACGAACTGCATTCAACGCAAGACGCGCACCAAAGAGAGACAGGACCTCAGGGAGGACGGACACCGATGCAAGGCTTCTGGTCGGACAAGCGCGTGACGGTTACGGGAGGGGCGGGGTTCCTCGGCCAGCATCTCGTCAAACGGCTCGAGGGTTTGGGGGCCAAGGTCTTCGTCCCTCGCCAGCGTGACTATAACCTGACGACGCTCGAAGCCTGCCTGAGGTGCCTGCTCGAGCATCCTTGCGACATGCTCTTCCACACCGCCGCCTACTACGGCGGCATCGGAATCAACGTCGCCGAGCCGGCCAAGCTCTATTACTCGAATCTGGTCATGGGCGCGAACTTGATGGAGGCCGCTCGCCTGGCCAAGGTCAATAAGTTCGTCGCCATCGGCACGGCCTGCAGCTATCCCGGCTACCTTGAGGGGAACCTCAAGGAAGAGGATCTCTGGGCAGGGCCGTGCCACGCCAGCGTGGTGAACTACGGCCTGACCAAGAAGATGATGGCCGTGCAGGCCCAGGCGTACAAGCGGCAGTACGGACTCGACTCGATCCACCTGATCCTGACGAACCTGTACGGGCCGGGTGATTCGTACAACCCCGACCGATCGCACGTGGTGGCGGCCCTGGTCCGGAAGTGGGTCGAGGCAGAGTTGGGCAAGGCGCCGAGCCTCGAGGTTTGGGGGACGGGCAAGCCGATCCGCGAATTCATCTATGTCGAAGATTGCGCCGATGCGATCGTGTTGGCAGCGGAGAAGTACGACGACGCGACGATGCCGCTCAATATCGGCACCGGGATCGGCACCTCGATTCGCGAGTTGGTCGAGACGATCAACTCGGTGACCGGCTATGCGGGCCAGGTCGTCTGGAATGTTGACAAGCCTGACGGCGCGGCCAAGAAAGTCCTCGACGTGACCCGGATGACGCAGGCCCTGGACGGCTGGATCGCGCCGACCGACTTGGCATCCGGCCTGGCTAAGACGATTGCCTGGTACCGGGCCAATAAGGCCCAGGCGGACACCAAGTGGTGAAAGCATGGTTCCAAAGGGCACTCCGCGTCTTCACGCGGGGTCGAGAGGCTGCGCCGCGCGCCCGTAAAATGGCCGGCCCCGTTTCTCTGCGGCTCGGTGAGGATGCGCCGCCGCAGCCCGGGCGGCTCCTGTTCGTCAATCAATACTACTGGCCCGATCACGCCTCGACGGCGCAGCACCTGGCCGATCTGGTCGAGTCGCTCGCTGCCGAAGGGTATGAGTGCCACGTCCTCTGCGGCCAGGGGGGGTACAAGCCGGGGACACCCCGCCCCCCTGCGTTTGAGGTCCATAACGGCGTCCAGATCCATCGCGTGCCGACGACCTCGCTGGGTCGGCGCAGCACGCTGACCCGGATGATCGACTACCTGAGCTTCTACGCGCGGGCGGTGGCCTCGGGCCTGACCATGCCGCGGTTCGACGTGGTCGTGACCCTGAGCACTCCGCCGATTATCGGCCTGGTCGGCACTCTCCTGCGACGGTTCAAGGGGACGCGGCACGTCTACTGGAGCATGGACCTGCATCCGGACGCGAGCCTGGCCCTGGGCCGGATGTCGCGGCGGAACCCGATCGTGGCCGGGCTCGCCTGGCTGAGCGACTTCGTCTACCGCCAGGCCGATACGGTCGTCGTGCTCGGTGCCTACATGGCCGATCGGATCGCGGCCAAGCGGGTTCATCACGATCGCCTGATCACAGTGCCGGTCTGGAGCCGTCGCGAAGAGATTTATCCGATGCCTCGGTTCGGGCACCCGCTACGGGCCGAACTCGGGCTGTCGGACAAGTTCGTCGCGATGTACTCCGGCAATCTTGGCCTGGCGCATTCGTTCGAGGAATTCCTTGCCGCAGCCCGACGACTCCGCGATCGCTCGGACATCGTCTTCCTCTTTGTGGGGGGCGGCCCTCGCCTTGTCGAGGTTCGGTCCGCGAAAGAGACCGAAGGGTTGGACAATATCCGGCTCCTCGACTATTTCCCGAGGGAACGCTTGCACGCGTCCCTGTCCATCGCCGACGTCCACCTGATCTCGATGCGTCGGGAGATGACGGGCATCGTGGTTCCGGGAAAGCTTTACGGGGCCATGGCCTCGGGACGTCCCGCGATCTTCGTCGGGCCCGAACATAGCGAGTCGGCCGACACGATTCGTGAGGCCGGCTGCGGTCTGACCATTCGCCTTGGGGATGTCGACGGCCTGGTCGACGCCTTGAGCGGCTTGGCCGGCGACCCCGACCGGGTCGATCGCATGGGCCAACTTGCCCGCGCGGCCTTCCTGGATTCGCACGAGAGAGCGACGTGCTGCGCCCGGTGGAACGATGTTATCAGCGACCTCATCCCCGCGCCTCGGCCAGCTCATACCCCGCACCCGGTGGCCGCACAGGTCGCCGGCGGCTCGGCCTGACGTTCGATGAACGGAACTGGGGCGTCCGGGCTCGCGTCGAACGGGCCCGACAGGATGAAAAAATAAAAGAGAGGACTTTCGTGTCGAACTTCCAGACTCTGATCGCCACTCTGATCCTGGCGGCGACCGCTTCGGCGGTCGCCGCCCAGGAGCCCAAAGGTTCAAGCGTCTCGGCGCTCCAGGACAAGCATGACCGTGCCTTGCTTCAGGACCTGAAGGCTTATATTGATGAGCATCCGAAGGCCGAGGATATTGAACAGGCCTATATGCTCCTCTTCAACAAGGCGATCGAGCACGACTGGTTTACCGAGCACGAGGCGATCGCGACCCGCTACCTGACCGATCAGCCGGACGGTCCGATTCAATCGCTGGCGCGGATCGTCAGCACGATGTCTCGCGCCCAGGCGGGCAAGTACGCCGAGGCGTTGGGGCGGTACAAGGAATTGATGCGCGGGCTCGGCAAGGACGACCAGGAAGAGTTCGCCGCGAACTTTACCGACACCCTGGCCAATGCCGCGACGGCTGCGGGGGAATACTCGGTTGCTCGGCAGGTTTACGAGACCTTGCTGGAGCGCTATGGCGAAAGCCCGACGTTGCGTCAGAAGATCCGCGACGACCTGAGCCGGCTCGACAAGGTGAACAAGCCGGCCCCCGACGTTGCTGCGGTCAAGGACATCAAGGGAGCGCCGTTGCGCCTGGCCGACCTCAAGGGCAAGTACGTCCTGGTCGACTTCTGGGCGACCTGGTGTGCACCTTGCATTGCCGAGCTACCGAACGTCCAGGCGGCCTACACCAAGTACCATGATGGCGGATTCGAGGTCGTGGGCGTCAGCCTCGACGAAACGAAGACGGCACTTCTCGACTTCGTCAAGGCGCGGAACATCCCGTGGCGACAAGTCCATAACGCCAGCAGCGGCGGCGATCTCGTCGAGGCGTTCGGCGTTAACTCGATCCCGGCCACGTTCCTGATCGACCCGCAAGGAACGATCATTCGCCTGGAACTGCGCGGCCCCGCCCTCGACAAGGCGCTGGCCAAGCTCATCAAGAGCCAGGCGGTAACTCAGCGGACCGACCTCCCGGTGCGTTGAGATTTCAAGGGGTTTCCCGCTCGATTCGAGGCTGCCCTTTTTTTGATCCTCAATCACGGTCCGTTCCGCGAAGGACCGTGTAGTTTCCATTCAGCCAGTCGAGCAGGCCGCTCACATACCAAGGAGAGAATCGGCGGTCACTCGGACCGCCGGGAAGGGTGGTCTGCATCGTGTCCGTAGCCAGGTCGGTGACGAAGCGGTAGGAGGGACCGCAGGCGATCCGTCGCCCTTGGGCGCGGAGCCACTGACCTTGGTGGACGGTTGCTCGGCCCCCTTTGAGGGGGATGGGGCCGCGATCGAAGCCGAGAATCGTCGGCAGCTTGGAGCCGAGGAGGAGATGCTCCAGCTTCATCTTGCGGGACTCGCCATAGGGACGGGGCTCGATGCGGAGGATGCGCGCGAGGACCGCTGCGTAGATTTCGAGGCGCGGGCGACCGCCGAACCAGAGGGAATGCTCGGCGAGCAGGACGGTGTCGAAGGCACCGTAGTATTCGGCCATCAGGGTGGTCTCGTCGAGCAGATGGTTCACGACCGGGACGCCCAGGTGGGTTCGCGGGTGCTTGGTGACGTTCTGCCCGCCGAAGACCTCCTGGAGCAACTCCCGGTAAAGCTGTTCGAAAAGGTAAGCGCCTCGTGAGTCGTCGTGATAGGCGAGATCCCAGTCGAGAAGGATCTGCCGGTTCTCACCCGGGTCGGCGGCGTCGAGCAGCGGCCGGAGGATGGCCATGAACCGTTCGGCCTGGGTGGATTGGACATCGAATTGCAGCCGCTTCATGTCTTCAAGGGTGAAGGGCCCCGGGCCGGAGAGTTTGGCTCGGATTCGCTCGGCGCGATAGGGGGCGACGCAAAGGTTAATCGGTTTGAGCTTTCCATAACCGTTCAGGTTGTCGTTGGCCGTTGCCAGAAAGCCTTCGGGCGGGTTGATGCATTGGGGCAGATCCTCGGTCGCTGCGAACCCCCGCCAGTCGTTGTCAGGCTCCCAGCCGGGCAAGGGAACGAGGCCCGAGGTGCCTGGCCGCCGGAGGGGCATCTTGCCCGCCATCTGGTAGCCGATATTCCCGTCGCGGTCGGCGAGCAGCCAGTTCCATGAGGAATTGCAGAGATGAGCTAAATGGGCCTGTCCCTCGTCGAGCGTACGGGCCTCAAACATTCCCAGGATCGCCTCGAGCGACATCGCGCCGGTCTGCTCGCCGCACGACCACCGGGTGGTGAGATAGGAACCCGGTTTGTGCGGGTCTCCATCGAGCGTGCCGTGATCGTTCTCGTAAAACTGAACCACGCGCGGTGGGTTCCGCTTGCGCTGGATCGTTTCCTCGCGAACGCGGAAGGGAATCCAGTCTTGGCCCCGGCGATACTGCCCGTCGCGGCAGTCTTCGATCCAGGAATCGACACAGTCCATGAACGCATAGGTCACTGTCCAAGCCACGTCCGGGTTGCGTCCGACGACGATTCCGGGGATCCCGGGGATCGAGCCGCCCATGGCGTAGCGTGATGTGCCCTGGTCCGTCCAGCGGAGCACGGCCTCGTACCAGAAGGCAGGGAGACGGTTGACCTGCAAGTGCGGGTCGTTGCAGGCGATCGGCCGCCCTGAGGCAGTTTTTGACCCGGCCACGACCCAGTTGTTCGAGGCCATCGCGGCGGGGAGCCCCGGGATCTGCCAGAGGGCTTCCGGCACGATCCGATCCTGAAGCTGGACCCGACGCATTGCCTCCTCGTCGAGTCCTTCAAGCTGTCCTGGGAACAATTCTTCAAGCAACGAACGGCTGATGCCGCTCTGCACGCACTCGATGATCCAGCGTTCGATCTCGTTCTGGCTGATGGCAAGCGCGACGTAGCCGATCACCTTCGCCATGAGGTAGACATCGGCGAAGGTCCAGGGCTCGTCCCGGGATGTTCCGCCGAGGACTCGCAGCTCCCAGGGGACGCCGAGTTCCTCGAAGGCGAGGTTCACGCCCTGGCCGTACGCCTCGTTTCCCTGTTGCACGCGGGGCGTCAGCGCTGCGGTTTGCTCGGCCGCGTCACCACAGAAGTTGAGGCGGCGGAAGAAGCGATCGATCTCGACCATCGCGTCGTTGTCTCGGAGCCGCTCGCAGATCTGTCCACGGCCAAAGATCCGGACCAGGCGCATCTGGAGACCACGGTCGCGCCCATGGCAGTAGCCCAACCCGAGAAGCGCGTCGTCAGCATCTTCGGCCGTGATCTGGGCGATCCCTTCCGCCGTCCGCTCGATTCGGATCGGTCCGGCTTTACCTCGGAGCATTGAGCGCTCTCGGCTCATCGCATTTTCCTTTTCCATCCCCGAGTGGTCCAACCCGGCCACGGCTTCAAGCGAAGCCTGATCTTCAGATGGGTTGACCCTCGCCTTGCTCAATTTGGAGGGGCTGGGGTCCGAAGTAGGGTCCCCAGCCATCCGGAACGCTTGGTCTGTGATCCACTCGAACGTAAATCGCTCTAAGCAATTCGTAGGCCGTGAGTGCAGGATGATTCAAATCCGGGTGAGGGTCAATCGAGTCGATTTTATCAGGGCCAAGCCTTTTGGCTTTTCAAGGATTCGAGGGGTTGACTTATGGCGAATTCTCGCTTGCTGCGATGGGAGACTTCGGTTACATTTCGCGCCAGGTTGGATCCTCGAGTCCATGCAATCCGTCTTTTTAGACGGGGGAGTCGGGAGTACGCACGCATCGGGTTCACCTGGGCCTTGTCGATTCGCGGCAGACCGGGTGACGTCGGACACGGATGGACGACGTGACCAGGGCGTACGGAAGTGTCTAGCCGGTTGAAGCCGCGTGAAAGCGAGACCTCACATGGGCTGGTGACGACGAACTCGGTGCGAGCGATGAAGTGATGCCCACTCATCATCGACGCCTTAGAGTCGATGGCGCCTCTTTTCATCGACGGATTCGAGGGGCTTTGATCCAAGGAGGGATCATATGCAGCCGAGTAGGGTTCGAGTGCCGCTTGCGATCGCAGGGCTAGTTTTGACGTTTGCCCTGGATTTCGGGACGCACCCAGCAGCCGCGGCTCAGGCTCCCCCCTCATCAAAGGGGCCGACGGTTCTCTACCAAACGTCGCGATCGTTCCGCGTTCCGTTTCAGATCGATCCGGCCGAGCGCGCTCGACGACGCGAGCTGCAACTCTGGAGCTCCGACGACCAGGGGCGTCATTGGAAGCAGCAAGGGGCAACCACCCCCGACCGGCCTGCGTTCAACTTCAACGTCGCCCAAGACGGTGAATACTGGCTCGCCGTTCGGAGCGTTGATGCTCAGGGGCGGCTTTTTCCGGCCGACGACGCCCGGATTGAGCCGAGTATGAAGATCATCGTCGATACGACCCCTCCTTCGATCGTTCTCGAGCCGCTGGTTCGGAGCGCGAGCCTGGCTTCCGTCCGCTGGGAGGTCCGCGATGATCATCCCGACCTTCATCCGCCGGTTCTCGAGTACCAGGTGGAGGGACAAAAAGCGTGGCATTCGGTTCCGAGCGAGTCGGACGGGGAGCCCGGGGTCGCGACCTGGGATTCCGGCTTCGCGCAGCCGTTGAAAATCCGTCTCACTGCCCTCGACCTTGCTGGGAACAAGTCTGAGAAAATCATCACGCTTGGATCGAGCCAGCCAGGGCAATCGGCGGTGGCCGCGAGCACGCCCGCTCCTGCACCCGCTCCCAAGCCTGATTCGCCTCAAGGCTTGGTCTCCACCGTCGCCGATTCGACTTCAGAAGGGGGCTTGCCGCCCCGCCAGTCGTTTGCTCAGGCTCAGGTGGAGCGTCGGGAGGACCTGGGACGACCTGCGGTGCCGGGGGGGACTGGGATTCGAGATGGTCAGGGCGGACTCCAAGAAACTGGGGCCGCGATCTATCCGTCGGCTCAGGACGTGGCCCACCAGCCCTCGGCGATCAGTCACATCCCCGATCCCGTACCCATCGAGTCGCACGCCAGTGGCGCCTCGTCGATGATCGCGAAAGTCGATGGAGTTCCCTTTGCGACGCAAATTGCGTCCGCGCCTTTTCAGTTTCAACCGGCGAGGGCGCCGTCTGGAGACGGGGACGGGAAAGCGCATGATGCCTTGAGTTCAAAGCTCGAGCGGGATGCGGGTCCAGGCTACGAAGTTGCTCGCGGAGAGGGCTCTGAGAAGGCTCTTTCGCCGTTGCAGCCTTCGCGTTCTCCCCTTCCGTCGGACCCCGGCGTTGGAATGGCGGCCTTGACGAAGACCGCCGACGCCATCCGGCCGACCGCGACTTCGGCGTCCAGTGAGATCACCAAGATCAAGGTCCCCGGCCCTCGGTTCCTGCTCGATTACGCCGTCGATCGCGCGGGGCCTGACGGCCGGCCGGCGGTTGTCGAAGTCTGGGTGACCGGAGATGGCGGGAAGACTTGGACTCGGCAGGGCAAGGACCCCGATCGCGTTTCTCCGGTCCTGGTGGACCTCAACGCTGAGGGGACCTTTGGACTCAGTCTCATCGCTCGCGACGCCGATGGCCTGGGTGACAAGCCCCCCGCTCCGGGAGACCTCCCGAAGATGTGGATCGAGGTCGAGGCCCAATCTCGCCCCCAGCCCCCACCTCAGACTCAACAGACGTCTCGCTCCCCCAGCTTGCTCCAGCGGGCGCTGCGGCGCTGAGTCCGATGTTGTTTCGCCTGAGAGAGGCGGTTTGGCTTTCATGAATCCGTGCGATATCCGCACGGATTCGTGAGACGCTCGAGAACGTGTCTCTCGTTGTGGGGGCGGTTTAGTCTGACAGGATTCAGCGAAGCCAGTCCGACTTACAAAGGGGTGGGCTGTGCCGGCTTCTTACGAATCGGATTGGCTTCGCCCGCCCGCTCTCGCGAATTCGTTGTGGGGGATGGCTGAGGTCACGTTGTAGATCGTTTCCTCGAGCTTGAGGAAATCGACCGGCTTGGTCAGGTGCTCGGAGAAGCCTGCGGCTTTGCTCATTTGCACATCATCTTCGGAGCCGAACCCGCTGAGCGCGATGCCGGGAAATTCGAGCCCTCCGCCCAGACGCTGCATCAGCTCCAGTCCACTCCCGTCGGGCAATTCGATGTCGCTGATCACCAAATCAAACGTATCTTCCTGCGCGACTTCAAGTGCCCCCCACATGCAGTCAGCCGTGTAGACCTTGTGCTGGTGCTGTGCCAGGATCCAGGACAGGTAGCGGAGAGTCTCTTTGTTGTCCTCGACCAGGAGGATCTTCAGGGGACGGTGAGTTGAACCGGTTCTCAATGAAGGTGCGGGGGCTTGCGTCACGGGGGCCAGGGCGGGGACTGTGGCCAGCTCGAGCGTGAAGTTGGCTCCTTGGTCCTTCCCTGCGCTGAAGGCCGAGAGCCGGCCGCCGTGGGCCGTGACGACCGATCGGCTGATGGCCAGCCCAAGTCCGAGCCCGCCAAACCTCCGTCGGGTTGCGGAATCCCCCTGCTCGAACGCGTCGAAAATCTTCGGTAATGTATGCGGCTCAATGCCGATGCCGGTATCGCTGACCTCGACGATGAACCGCGCCGCGGTGGTGTTCGGAAACGGGTCGGCATGGAACGATCGGATCGTCAAGCTTCCGCCGCGCGGTGTGAACTTGACCGCGTTCTTGATCAGGTTCCAAAAGACCTGTTGCAAGCGAGCGGGGTCGCCATCGACGTGATGCTCGCCAGCGGCAAGTTCCAGGCTGAGTTGGAGTTCGTTGGCACGGATATCGTCGCGGCAAATTTCCAGGGCCTGCTGAATTAGGGCATGAGCATTGACGTTCTCTCGATTGAGATCGAGCTTGCCCCGGCTGATTCGCGTGATGTCGAGTAGGTCGTCGATCAACCGCGCTTCGAGTTGGACGTTCCGCCGCGTGAGTTCGAGCATCGTGCGGATCTCAGCCGGAATGTCCGGCTCCTCGAGCATTGCGGTCGCCATGAGCAGGACTGGCGTTAGCGGGGTCCGCAACTCGTGACTGAGCATCGCAAGGAACTGGTCCTTGGCACGACTGGCGGATTCAGCCGCTTCCTTTGCCTCTTGCAAGGCCGCTTCCGACCGCTTTCGCTCTGTCAAATCGAGTGCGAAGCCGATCCAGGTCTTGGGGTAGCGCTCAAGCGCCGCGGCGCCGATCAAGACCGGGACGAGCTCTCCGTCTTTCCGGGTGAACTGCTTTTCATAAGGAACGCTGGCCCCCGTGGCCCAGAGTTCATTGGTGGCCTGCTGGTCGAGCTCCATGAATTCGGGAGGGGTCATGTCGGACCAGCGCACCTGGCCGAGGTTGAGGTCCTCCCGGGTGTAGCCGACCATCCTCAGGAAGGCGTCGTTGGCTTCCAAGACGTCGCCGGAGAGATCGGCGGTGATGATCCCGATGATGTTGGACTCGACCAGGCGGCCATGTCTTGCCTCGCTGATCTGAAGAGCGCGCAACGCCTTATCAAGGTCGCGCTCCGCCCGCTTCCGTTCGGTGACGTCTTCGACGACCGCGAGCAGTCCGACCACCGCTCCGCGATCGTTGGTCACCGGACTCGTGGTGACCGTTGCCCAGAGCCTCGAGCCGTCGCTGCGGCGGAATCGCAGGTCCTGCTGGTCACTGTGTTCGTGATCGCGGCGTGTCAGGTCCTGGGCCGAGCGAATCCGAAACCCGTCGACGAGGAATTCACGAAAATCTTCGCCGAGCAACTCCCTCTGAGCATAGCCGAGCATCTCGGCCAGCCGGTTGTTGACGTAAGTCGTCCGCCACTCGTTGTCGAAGACCCAAAAACCCTCGCGAGCCGTTTCCAGCAGCTTCCGGTTCCAATCTTCATTGCGGCACCGCAACGCCTCGGCGAGACGGTGGGACATGGCGAACCGATTGAGCAAGTAGCAGCTCACCAGGAAGACGCTGAGCCGGATCCCCTGCATCGGTTCGATTCGAATGGAATGGCTCATGGCCAAGGAATTGGCCAGAATGATGAGCGCGGAGAAGACCGCAGCCATCGTCCCTTGCCGGAGGCCGCCGTACCATGTGTTGAATGTGACGGCCAAGAGAAGAACACAGAGCCGAACCTGAGCATCGACGAACGGCGAAAGGATCGACACGATCAGGACCGCGAGAAAGACGGAGGCCTGTTGGAGAGAGAAGGGCCGTGCGGCGTCCTGCATAATTTCTAACTCGGATCGAACCGGAGCGCGCCGTTTGGGATTTTGTCGCGAGACAGAGAGGGAAGTGGCCCAAACCAAGGTCGCCGGCCACGAATGACGCGCCACTTGGATGAGCTGCCTCAACAATGAGCCAGCCTGGTTTGTCATAAGTATCTTCCACGTCCCCCTATCACGGTGTCAAGGACGTCCCCTCAGGCCAGGGGTCTCCTTCACGGGACACGAACCGCATGTCTTTAAATTTTGATTCGTTGGCCACCGTTCCGGATCGATCAAAATCGGTCCGTCGGGTGATCCGTTGGAACGAATTGCGCCTTTAAGGAGTATGCCGGTATCACGACAGTTTCAATGCTGGTATTTGAGCTTCCGTCAGTTCGACTTTCAAGCCTTATGAGACTTATAGTGCGCGTTTTTGGCTTGTGCTTCGCATCTTGTGAATGGGGCGATTGATCCTCTCCATCGCATCATGATCCTGGAGCGGGACGGTGAGTGTCTCGAGTTGTAACGACGGAATCCTGAATGGCAATCAAGTGTGACGTCGATTTGGCGGCCGTGGAGTGAACTCGAAAAAAAGGGGCCTGGAATTTGGCGCTTGTATGTTCCTGACCTAGGGTCCCCTCAGGGATTTCCATATTGGAATTATTCTTGGCGGCGGAACAGGATACGCTGCCCCTGAACCGGAACGATTCGCACACATCAATTTGGACTGCGTTCGGACTTCCGGGATTCCACTTTGACTCAAGGAGAGAGTATGAGGCTCGTCCGTCGTCAAAAAGCGCCGCGCAGCCATTCAAGCTCGATCTGTCCCGACGCAACCCCCAGTCTCGCGTCGCTTCAGGTGACAGCCGGCCCCATGCTTTGCCGTCTCCACATCTGGACTGAGCAGGAATGGGAAGCGCTGGCCGACCGCGATCGTCCTGTTGAATTTGTCCACGTACCCGGTCTCGGCTGGGTTGGGGCTCTGCCTCTCGAATGTATGAACTAGCGAAAGGTCGGCGTTCAGCGATTGCCTGCCAACGCCATCGTTGTGAGCGTTACGGGTCGGCTCGGCCATCGGCCGAAATCGAAAACGGGCAAGCCAAGAATTGCCTGATAATTTTCGCGGTCGACCACCCACTTGCAAAAACAATTCTAGGCTGTTCTTAGCAGGAAACGAGGAGCAAGGAATGGTCTCTGGGGAGGACGGAGTCTCGGGACACGTCGACGATGCCGTGGCCTGATCTGGCGAATCTGCCCGACCTGGCCAAGGCAGCCCCATGAAGGAGCTTTCACGTGGCTCGCCTTGCGACAGCCAAGAAATCGGCCGCCACCACTTTGAACTCGGGCGGCATCGAACAGGGTTCTCAACCTCGGACCAAACCCGCCCAAACGACCCGCACAGCGAAGTCGGCCCTCCCCGTTGTTTGGCAGCAGCCCGTGGTGCCGGTTTTGAATGATTGCGAAGTGCCGAGCCTGGAATCGGAATTCATTCAGGCAATGCAAGAATATAAAAAAGCGAGTGGTCGAATGTTCCCCACCTGGAGCGAGGTCCTCGAGGTGCTCCAGAGCCTGGGCTACCGAAAAACCGATCCCAATGCGTCGGGGACCGAGTCTGCCTGAAGCTCGAGTCCTTGTCTCGTGTTCGCCTCTACGTCTTCTCCTTGTCGAGCCTCCTTGGGACGAACGGCACTCTCTTCCTTTTCGTCGCCCTGATCGAGATAATGAAACTTCGAGCGGGGGAGGGAATCGTCACCCTTCGGCCCCGATCTCCTGGCGATTAGGTCCAGCGCGAGAAGGATGGGTCCATGATCGGCCTGAAGACGAGTCTCGCCGCGTTTGCCCTCCTCGGTGCGATCGGCTTGCCGGCCCAGGCGCAAGGTGTGGTGCCTGGTGGCTGGTCGGCACAGTTTGGTTATCAGCCGCTGGGAAGCTCGGGCTTCGCCGGTGGCTCAGGCTTCGGCACCGGGTCTGCGGGATACGGGGGAGTTGGCTACGGCAGCTACGGAGCTTACCCCACAGGTGGGGTCTCTTACGGTGGTTTCGGGCCAGTGAGTTCGCCTGGAGCACTGACTGGGCTGCAACCGGGTTATTCAACCAATAACAACGTTCTGGGCTTCTCACCGGGGATGCCCCAGACCTCGATCGGTACCGACCCGTTGCTGGGTGCGATCCACAAGTCCGTTCGCCGATCGAAGCGGCGGTAAGTCGATTTTTTGAGACCGGCGAACACCGATTGAGAGGGAACCCCCTGGTGATCGCCTGCCGGTTTCGATAGCTTCTCTTCAAGCCGCGACGCCGCTCCAATCGTTTCCGAACACCAAACTCGGTTGGCTTGAGTTGATCTTGCCGGTCATCAAAGAAACCGGTGGGTCCGCGACAACAACGTGTAAATATGTCGAGTGTTTTTTGAGAGGGGAGAGCCCCCTGGCAAGGCATGTTCGCCCTACCGGAACTGCAAAGAGTCTGTCCCTTTGCAGCAAAAAAAAAGGGGCGCAGAGCTGACTGCGTCTGACTTCCGCTGAACGGGATCGCGGCCGTGACGTTTGAGCGATGTTCGGGCCGGGGGGTGTGAGTCGGATGATTGTGACCGAAGGATTGACCAAGCGTTATGGCACTGTCACGGCGCTGGCCGATGTGTCGCTGACCGTCCGTAAGGGTGAAGTCTTCGGTCTGTTGGGCCCCAACGGGTCGGGCAAGACGACAACGATCCGGCTCTTGCTCGGGCTGCTCAGGCCGACCTCCGGCTGGGCGACCGTGGCCGGGCATCCTTGCTGGTCTGACAGCCACGAAGTCCGCCGCTTGGTCACCTACCTTCCCGGCGAGTTGCGGATGTTCGGGTCGATGTCCGGGCTCAAAATGCTTCGGTTTCTTTCCGACCTTCGAGGCGGCGACTCGCTTGATCGTGCGGTGGCGCTCGCTGAGCGGGTCATGAAGCTCGACCTGAGACGTAAGGTCCGTACCTATTCCACCGGCATGAAGCAGAAGCTGGCACTAGCGCAAGCGTTCGCGGACCCGGTCGAGATCCTGATCCTCGACGAGCCCACGTCCGCCTTGGACCCGTCGGCCCGCGCTGAGGTGCTTGAGTTGGTGCGGCAGGCCCGTGATGTTCAGAAGCAGACGGTGATTTTCTCAGGGCACGTTCTTTCCGAGGTTGAGGAGGTCTCCGACCGCGTCGCGATCATGAGCGAAGGCCGTCTGCTTCACCTTGAGGACATGCATGAGCGTCGTTCGCTTCGCATGGTTCTCCTGCGGTTTGCCGAGGGCGTTCCCCCGAACGTTCCCGACGACCTGGAACTGACGGTCCGGGAACGGAACGGCTCGACCTGTCTTCTGGAACATCGAGGCAGGATCGGCACCCTCCTGAGTTGGTTGAGCCGCAGCCCCATTGAGGACGTCGCCATCGGCACCGACGACCTGCGCAGCCTTTACGAGCAATATCACAACACGAAGCCCACCGACTCGGAGATCCCGTCGCGATGACCCCGTTCTTGGCCTTGGTGCGCAAGCATCTGACCGAGTCTCGCTGGTTGCTTGGTCTCACCGCCACGGCCCTCTTCGCCTTGAGTTGGCTGACGGTTGTGATCACGTCATTGACCGAGGCTCGGGTGCGTAAATCGATGGGGGGCTCGAGCGGACTTCGCGGCCTCGCCTTCCGAGGGGTAGAAGGCCCGGTTCGCGAACTTGCCTCGGTGGCGTTCGAGGTGGCCTGGTGGAATCATCCCTTTATCCTCCTCAACATCCTGCTCTGGGCGATCGCCCGAGGGTCGGCCGCCGTGGCCTTGGAGATTGAGCGGGGGACGCTGGATATGACCCTATCTCGACCGATCTCGCGGTCCACCTATCTCGCGTCCCAGGTCCTCGTCGGGGTTTCAGGGATCGTGCTCCTTTGCGTCGCGATGGTGATGGGGAACCTGATCGCGGGCCGTTTTTATCGGGTTGAGACCCCGCCGACGCTGCTGATTCTCGCCCGCCCCGCGTTGAATCTCGCTGCGCTCGGGCTGGCGGTTTACGGCTACACGTTCTTCCTCTCGGCGATCGACAGCGTTCGCTGGCGCCCCAACCTCATCGGGTCGGTGCTGACCCTGACCGGCTTCGTGCTGCTCGTGATCGCGAATGTGCCCGTGCTCGAAGGCTGGAAATGGCTTGGCAACGGGTCGATCTTCAAGGCCTACGACCCCGTCTCGGCGGCCGTCTCCGGCCGTGACCTGGCCTTCAACACGGCGGTCCTCGGCGGAATCGGGTTGGCAGGAATCGCCCTGGGATTCTTGAGCTTCCGCCGTCGAGATCTACCCGCCAGCAGTTGATCGAATCCTTGCGTGAACCGTTCGCGCGAGCCTGCTCACTTCGGCGCTTTTCGCTCGGTCGGGCCGTAGCGGTTGAATCGAGCGAATCGGCAGAGTTCGTGAATCGCCTCGACGGTCGCGATCGCTTCGAGCTCTCGTTTCGTCAGTGACGGTTCCATCCGGAACGTCCATCGGATCTTTTGGGGCGTGCCGGCGAGTCGGTAGACGAAGGACAACTCGGTCGGCCGGAGCCGATGATCGACCACCAGGGCGCGGAGCGCATCGAGCCTTGGGAAGGGAGGAATGTCCCGAGGGTCGCGAACCGATTCCATCCTGGCCAGCGCGGTCAGCGTGGCGTAGATCGCCGCCAACCGGGCCTCGTCGGTTTCGGGCTCGCCGCGAGCCTCGACGTCGATTGTGGAATTGGACAACCGGAGGCGGTGGGACGCAGGGTCGTACGAAGCCGAGAAGTGAGGGTCGATCAAGTCCCGGCTCATCGCGGCCGCGATCTGGTTCCCCTTCCCCCCGAGCGCTTCGCGCTTGGTCGCCGCCGTTGCGATTGCGTTGTGCAACTGGCTTCCGTACTCATCGAGCTTCTTGAAGGAAATCTCCGACCGGATCTTTCGTTTGAGATCGACCATTTCCAGACGTCCTGAGCTGGGGTCATGGATGATCACTTCCAACGGCGGCCCGGGATTGAAAAGGAAAGCTCGTCCCTTGTGGACGACCAGTTCGGTTTTACTGATCGGCTCCTTGGCGACCCCATACATCGCAATCGCCAGTTTGAAGTCGGCCGGGACGCCAGGTTGAGGCGTCTCGGGGCCATCGTCGCCAGCCGCCCCCAGCGCCAGCACTGCGGCGATGGCCAAGGCACTCCGCATGTGCATCATTTCCCATCCCCACCCAATGACAATGTCGCTCGCGTCGGCTGGTCGGTGACCGGCTCCGGACCCGTTTCATCGTATCGCACGATCAAGCTGTCGGCCAACGCCTTTGGAATGCGGCGGGCCATTCTCATTGGTTGGGCCCCCTTGACTGCCTCTTACAATTGTGGTGAAATGGTCTTTCACAAATGTCATAGCTCTGGAATGAGGTTGTGATGCCGGAATCCGCGAGCGAGGTGCCCGGGGGGAGAACGATCTCGCTTGGCCATCTGATCGCGTTGAATGACGAGATGGCTGCACTAACTCGGGCGGGCTTGCCGTTGGAGCGTGGTTTGCGTGACGTGGGCCGCGACCTGTCGGGGGGGCTGAGTGCGGCCATGCTCCGGTTGTCGGCCCGGATGGATCAAGGCGAGGGGTTGTCGGAAGCCCTGGCGGCGGACAAGGAAGGTTTTCCCCCGATCTATCGGGCCGTGGTCGAGGCAGGGATCCGGGCGGGGCGGCTGCCGGCGGCGCTCGAGAGTCTGGCGGGCTTTGTTCGCAGCTATCACGATGCGCGGCGGACGATCGGCCTGGCGTTCTGGTATCCGATGGTCGTCCTGGTCTTGGCCTACACCCTTTTTGTCCTGATGGTCACCCAGATGGTGCCCAGGTTCTTGGCCGCCTTTGAATCGCTGGAAATCACGGTTCCGTCAAGTATGAAGGTGCTTGGAGCGATCGGCTCGACGGCGCTTTACTGGGGACCAATTTTGCCGTTGCTGCTCCTCTTCGTGGCGGTTTGGTGGGCCTGGACCGGGAGAGCGTCGAGCTTCCCGTCGAGCGGGTCGCAGTCCCCACTGCGTTGGTTTCCTTGGATGCGAGCGATGATCGCCAATGCCGAGGCGGCCAACTTCGCCCAGCTCCTTTCGATTTTGATCACGCATGGAGTTCCCTATCATCAGGCGGTGCGGCTGGCCTCGGAGGCTTCGGGAGACTCCAAACTCGTCGTGGCCGGACACGAGGTGGCAGTGGCCGTGGAACGGGGGGACCTTCATGCCGTGACAGGGGGAGCGCGAGGCATTCCGCCCTTGCTTCGCTGGATCCTGATCTCCGGACAGGGGCAGGGTCGACTCGCCGATTCCCTCGCTCAGATCGCGACGATCTACCGCAAGCGTGCCTTGTATCAGGCCGAAAAGCTCAAGGTGTTCCTGCCCACGATGATGCTCCTGGGCATTGGACTTTCAGCAACCCTGCTCTATGCACTGACGTTCTTCATCCCCATGTCGGAATTGCTCCGAGGCCTGGCTGTCCCCGTTAACTGAAGCATGTGGTGAGAAACGTGCTCGTTACTTTTTGCAACTCTCACGGGATGACCGGCAATGGCTAGGGGTTGCTCAGGCGGTTGCCCTTTGAAGAGGTTGATGAGTAATAATAAAAATATTTTTTCATTATTATTAATAATATTCATTTGGATTAAAGTGGTTGATAGATCGTATTCGCGAAGAATGCGCCGACCGGAAAAAGGCTTTGCGGACATTGCTTTCTAGCTGCCCATCGGCGGCCGAGAGATCACGCCTATGATGAAACCATCGGATTCAACAAACGGGTCGCATGGTCGCTTGTCGAGTGATGAGGTCGCTCAATTGACCGGCCATATCGCGAGCTTGACGACGGCGGGGTTGCCCCTGGCTTCGGGGGTACGTGCGCTTGGAGAAGAGATTCCGAGGCGCCGGCTTCGCGCGGTCCTCAACCGCCTAGCCGACCAACTCGAGTCGGGTGCTTCGCTGGAGACGGCGATTGAGCGGCAAGGGGAACGACTTCCGCCCCACCTTCGGGGGCTGGTGATTGCGGGGACGAGGTCGGGTAAGCTTGGCGAGGTGCTCGGTCGATTTGCCGGCTATGCCAATATTGGAGTGGACCTGAGACGCTCACTCTGGGTTCGGCTCGCCTACCCGGTCTTCACGATTGCGTTGTCCGCTGCTGTTTTTATCTTCGTCTGCGTGGTCTTGGTGGCCGGCTTTTCGCGAATCTTTCAAGATTTCGGCCTGTCCGTTCCCCTCTTGACCCGCATCGTCTTTCGGGTTGCTGAAGTCGTCGATCGGGTCTGGTTGCCGCTTTTGCAAGGGCTGATCGGGCTGTTTGCCCTGGGCTTGATCGTGTCGCTCGTGCTCCGCGCCGACGTCCGGCGGAGTCTGGCCTGGGTCGTCCCGTTAATTGGTCCGGTCTGGCATCTTAGCGATCTCGCCGAGTTTTCCCACCTGCTTGCGCTCCTCGTGGAGAGCGATGTCCCCTTGCGTGAGGCGTTGCCCATGGCGGGGGCGGCCGTGCGCAACAGCGAGATCACGTCAGGAACGAAACTGGCGTCGCAAGAGGTCTCGGAAGGACGATCCCTGGCCCTGGCTCTGACCCGACCGGCGCTGTTCCCGCCCGGTTATGCGCGGATTATCGGCTGGGCCGAAAAGCACCGCGGACTTTCTGAGGCGCTCCACATCGCCGGTGAAATGTTCGAGGCTCAGGCCCGCAGTCAAGCCTCCTTCGTCAGCACGGTCTGTGCCATTTTGGCCGTCTGGTCAATTCTCTGCGGCATCATCGTCATCGTCTTTGCCATTTTCATTCCGATGATCTCGCTGATCAGCCGTTTGTCAGGCTAAGGGCCGGTGAGTCGGTTCCAATCGTCTGTGGAGAATCAAGTGAGTGCCAAGACCTTGATCGACGAGACCCCGCCCAAGGAGGAGTTGCCGATCTTCGGCAGGGCCTGGCGCTGGCGGATGGGGATGCGGCAACTGCTCTACCTTGTCTTCTACAGCGCCCTGGTCTGCTGGCTCCTCACTCTGCTCTCCCCGCTTTTTGTCGTCAGTCTGATCGGGATCGTGGTGGTGGTCACCATGGTGGCGATCATCGTCTCTCGGCGGCGATCGACGCAGCAGGACGCCTTGGCTGCGATCATCGCCGTCGCCGCGGAACGCGAGATGCCGTTGGCGCCGGCGCTTGATGCCGTCTCCAACCAGTTCATGGGTGGGTATCGGCGCAAGGTACAGACTCTTGCACATTACTTGAAAGAGGGGGCTTCGCTCCCTGTCGCGCTTGATCGAGTGCCGGGAACCCTGCCGGACGACGCCGAGATTCTAGCACGGATCGGGATCGTGGTGGGGAACCTTGCCGGGGCCCTTCGTGAATCGGGGGCGACCCGATTTGGAGTCAAGCCGGTCTGGAATGCGATCGCGCAACGGATCGGTTATTTCTTGTATGTACTCTACGTGATCCAGATCGTGAGCGGGTTTCTCTTCTACTTTGTCATTCCCAAACTCGAGTCGATCCTCAAGCAGTTTGAGATGACTCCGCCGCCACCGACTCTGCTTGTCATCCAGATCGGCCAAGTCATCCAGCATTATGGAGTGCTCTACGCGTTCCTGCTGATCTTGGAATCGGTGGTTCTGCTTTCGCTCATGGCGAGTTTCACGGGATGGAAGCGACTGCGCGTTCCTATCATCGACCGGTTCCTGGTCGGCAAACACTCGGCGTTGATTCTTCGCTCGCTCGCCTGGAGCGTCGAGGGGGGCTACCCGATCACTCGCGGTCTTGAACTCCTCATGGGCTGGTATCCCTCAAAATGGATTCGGAAACGCCTGGGCCGCGTCATTCAGGACGTCAAGCATGGAACCAACTGGGTTGATTCGCTGGCGCATCACAGACTTCTTCGCAAGGTCGATGCGTCGGTGCTGGAGTCGGCCGGGCGTGTCGGAAACCTTCCCTGGGCGTTGCGGGAGACGGCGCTGAGCGCTGAACGCCGGCTGGCCTATCGCCTTCAGATCGTGCTGCAACTGCTGACTCCGATCGTTTTGCTCGCGCTCGGCCTGGTGGTCGCCTTGTTGGCGGTGGCCTATTTCGCTCCGCTGATCAAGATCATAGAGAGGTTGTCGTGATGGTCTTAGGTCGAGCCAATGCGTACACGAGACGCAGGGCATTCACGATGGTTGAGGTGGCGATCACTTCGTTGCTCTTGGTGATTGCCATGTCGATGACGTTGCAAGTGCTTGGCTGGGTCGCCGCCGAACGCCGGGCCGTGGACCGCCGTCAGTGCGCGATCCGCGAGTCGGCCAACATCATGGAACGGCTGGTCGCTCGCCCCTGGGAAGAATTGACCGCAGCTGCCTTGGAGGAGGTCAGGCTTTCCGAACCGGCTACACAGACTTTGCCGGGCGCAGAACTGACCGTGGCGGCGGACGACAAGACCGAGCTGGGCGGTTCCAAGCGGCTCTCCTTACGACTTCGCTGGCGCAACCGTGCCGGCGGCTGGGAGGCGCCCGTGCGGCTGAGCGCCTGGACTTACCGAGGCGGGAGGGAACGATGAGGAGCCACCGGCGCGGGTATGTGATGGTCGAATTGATGCTTGTGATGAGCTCGCTGTTGATTATCTTCGGGGTCTGCGTCGTCCTGATGCACGGGCTCTTGAAGTTGGATCGCGCGGGCCGCGCTCATTTGGCCGAGTCGTCCAGTCGCGACCGGCTCGCTCGCCAGTTCCGCCTTGACGTTCGGTCGGCCTCCCGGTCGAAGCCGGGCCGCGAGGATCGAGCCCCCTCGGACCATCTCGAATTGGTTCGTCCCGATGGCCGGATCATTGACTACCGCGTCCTCAAGGGGCAGATCGTGCGCGACGAGCATGACAAAGGGGGCCAAGTTTTCGGCCACGAATCGTATCGGCTTCCCTCGCAGGCCCTCCCCCGGTTCCAGGTCCGCGAAGAGGAGAAGTCGTTGTTGATTCTTCTGCAATTGCACCGCGAACCGGCCTCGGAGGGGATGCGATCGCCTGACCCCGGCTGTGAGGCGCTTCTGAGCAAGGACCTTCGTTTCGTCGACACGCAGGGGAGCGCACGATGAAATCGGTCAGACGAGCGAGAACGTTTGAACCCCGAGAACGGGGGCTCCGTTTGCGACGTGGGTCCATCACGGTCTTCGTGCTGGTCTGCCTGGTCGCGATCACCATGGTTTGCGGAGTCTTACTTCGGATCGGTCTGGCCGAGCGGCAGCGGATCCGCGCGGAGGCGCGTCGGCTCCAGGCCGAGTGGCTGGTCGAATCGGGCCTGGAACGCGCGGTCGTACAAATCAATGAGTCAAAAGGTGAGTATCAAGGAGAAGTCTGGGAAATTACGGCTGCCGAGCTGGGCGGCCTTGATTCCGGGCGCGTGACGATTGCCGTGGAGACGCCCAAGGATGAGGCAGGCGGCCGGCGTCGGGTGCGGGTTCAGGCCGACTATCCCCACGACGCGACGGCCCGGGTCCGGCTCAGTAAAATGTTGACCGTTGCGATCAAGTCAGCGTCGTCGAGTGAAAAGCCATGAGTCGTCACACCGGCAAGCTGCGTGGTTACACCTTGGTCGAAACTTTGGTCGTCCTCTGCATTATCGCCGGGATGATCGCTCTTCTGCTCCCTGCGATCGGGGGGGGGCAGGAGATGGCAAGAAGGGCCCAATGTGCCAATAACTTGAAACAACTCGGTCTCGCGATGCATAATCATCACAGCACTCACGACGTTTTTCCGCCGGGTGTTGTCAACTTCTCCGGGCCAATCAGGAATGAACCGCTCGGCGCTCACTTCAGTTGGGTTGTGCAATTGCTGCCGTATATGGAGCAATATCGGTTTACCGTTGACGTCGGTGATGGTTTGGGGATCTATGCGCCGAGCTACCGTACCATGCGTGTGAATCAGATCACTTCACTACGTTGTCCGTCTGATCCGGGACCACTTAAACGCAACGACGGGACTGCGGAAAACAATTACGTGGGTTGCCACCACGATGTTGAGTCGCCGATCGATGCCGACAACCACGGTGTCCTCTATCTCAACAGCCGGGTCCGCTACGAAGACATTGCGGATGGTTTGTCAGGGACCCTCATGGTTGGCGAGAAGCTTCGAAACGGTTTCGACCTTGGTTGGGCTTCGGGGACTCGCGCCACGCTTCGGAATACCGGGAGCCCGATCAATGCGGGCGACCTTCTCTATGCAAAGACGAAGATCCGTTCGTGGAGCGACGGTACCAAGATTCTCGATTCGAACAAGCTGCCGGATTCGATGAACCACTTTCTGGTCGGCGGGTTTGAGAGCCGGCATCCGCGAGGCGCGAACTTCACTTTTTGCGACGGCTCGGTCCGGTTCCTCAGCGACTCCATCAACCGTCGCATCTATCAATGCCTGAGCCACCGCGATGACGGGGAACTGATCGATGTTTCCAAGCCCTGAACGCGCATTGGAAGTTCTTTGGGAAATGAGCACCATTTCGGACGCCGTCGGCCCTGATTTGCGACCGCGTTCCCTGACCGAACCACCCCTTCCCTGAGGCTGGAGAGAGACGATGTGCCGACCGACACGTAATCAACGGGGTTTCACGTTGATTGAACTGCTGGTGGTGATCGCGATCATCGCGGTGTTGATCGCCTTACTGCTGCCGGCCATCCAGGCGGCCCGCGAGGCGGCCAGACGCTCACAATGTATCAATAACCTGATGCAACTCAGCATCGCGCTGCAGAACTATGAATCCGCATTCGAGGTCTTGCCGCCGGGAGTTGTTAACCCCACTGGACCGATCCAGAACCTTCCCAAGGGCTATCATTATAGCTGGACTGTGCAGATCCTTCCGTTCATTGAACAGAAAAGTTTGTACAAGCATATCGACTTCAAGTCGGGTGCCTATGACGTTGCCAATCTCACCGCTCGCCTGATCACGGTGAGGAGTTTCCTTTGTCCTTCCGACGCGGGGCCTCGAGGTGGGGCGTTGGCGAATACGCCAGGGGCGAGTAATTACGTCGCATGCCACAATGGTGTGGAAGCGCCGATTGACACCAACAACAACGGGGCGTTCTACCTCAATAGCAGCGTGCGCTATGAGGATATCCCCGACGGCAGTTCGCAAACGATTTTTCTGAGCGAAAGGCTGTTGAGTAGCACCGACCTGGGGTGGATCTCCGGAACTTCATCGACCCTCCGAAACACCGGGACCCTGCCGAACGCCGCGAGCCGTGGCTTGGTGAAGTCCCCCGTTGGTCCCTTGGATGACCAGGAGGATGAGGGAGGGGCCGGTATCGGAGCAGGGGCCGGAGCCGCCGGTGCTGCGGCAGACGACCGTTCGAGCTTGATCGTCGGTGGTTTCAGTAGTAGGCATTCAGGAGGAATCAATTGTGCGTTTGGTGATGGATCGGTCCGGTTCATCAAGGACTCGGTCAGTGGGGCGGTCTTCGAAAGGCTTGGGAATCGTGCCGATGGGGAGTTGATCAGCGACGAACAATACTGAAGCAGGCCCCTCGACCCATAAGGTTCGACTTGAGCATGACAGAGGCGCGAACGCCACACGCCCGAATCTGACAGCGACTCTCGACCGGTCGATACGCTATGATCGGGGATCGGATTACACCCGATCGGCTTGACGCTGGAGGTGACTGTGTGTGGTATCGTCGGCTATACGGGAGTGCATGAGGCCAGCCCGGTCCTGGTGGCCGGTCTGCGTCGTCTGGAATACCGCGGATACGACAGTGCGGGGGTTGCGATCGTTTCCGACGGACGTGTTGTCGTTCGCAAACGGGCGGGCCGCGTTCGCATACTCGAGGAGGCGCTCGATAAAGAACCGGCGGTCGGGCACTGCGGGATCAGCCATACGCGTTGGGCGACACATGGGCCCGCCAACGACCGGAACGCACATCCCCATGTCGGTGGGAAGGGGGGGGCCGTTTCGGTAGCCGTCGTTCACAACGGGGTGATCGAGAATCACTCTGCGCTTCGTGCCGAACTCACGGCCGATGGGTTTTTGTTCCTCAGCCAGACGGATACGGAGGTGATCGCCCACCTGATCGCCCGCGAACTCGGGGACGGTGACGGCCTCTTCCAGGCGGTCCAACGCGCGTTGCCCCAACTGGAGGGGACCTACGGCTTGGCGGTCATTAGCCCGCGTTGCCCTGGCCAGGTCGTCGGAGCACGGCTGGGAAGCCCCCTGGTCGTCGGCCTTGGCGAGGGGGAGCACTTTCTGGCCAGCGATGCCCTGGCCATTGCGCCTCATACGGCGAAGGTCGCCTACCTCCAGGATGGCGAGGTCGTTCGGCTCGGTCCCGACGACTTTGAGATCCGTCATCGCGAGCGGGGATCGATCACCCCGCGGATCGACCGGATCGATTGGAAGCCCGACGCGGTGGAGCTGGGCGGCCATGCCCACTACATGCTCAAGGAGATCCGCGAGCAGCCCGAGACGATCCATGACGCTTGCCGGGGCCGGTTCCGTCGCGCCGAGGCCACCGCGCAATTCGGCGGCCTGAACATGACTCCTCGGCAACTCCGCCGGGTTCGCCGGATCGTCTTTGCCGCTTGCGGGACCAGTTGGCACGCCGCGATGGTGGGCGAATACCTGATCGAGCGATTGGCTCACCTCCCGGTCGAGGTCGAGTATGCCAGCGAGTTCCGTTACCGCAACGCTCCGCTCGACGATCGCACCTTGGTCTTCGTCCTCAGCCAGTCGGGCGAGACCGCCGATACGCTCGGGGCGCTCCGGGAGTCGAAGCGGCAGGGGCACCCCACCCTGGCGATCGTGAATACGGTGGGGAGCACGATCGCGCGCGAAGCGACCGGCGGGATTTTCCTCCATTGCGGCCCGGAAGTGGGCGTGGCCAGCACGAAGGCGTTCACTGCACAGGTGGCTGTACTCACGCTCCTGGCGATTCATCTGGGCCGGCTTCGCCACCTTTCCTTTACCGATGGCCTGGCCGCGATTGAGGCGGTTGAGGCGATTCCCCAGGCGCTCGGAGAGGTCTTGGCCAAGATCGAGCCGGCGATCCTCAAAGCGGCCCAGCGGCTCGCGCAGACGAAGAGCGTGCTCTACCTCGGTCGTGACCTGCACTTCCCTGTCGCCCTCGAGGGGGCCCTGAAGCTCAAGGAGATCAGCTATATCCACGCCGAGGGGTATCCGACGGCCGAGATGAAGCACGGCCCGATCGCCTTGGTCGACCGCGAGACGCCGTGCGTCTTCGTTGCTCCCCGAGGCGCGCTCCACGCCAAGACTCTGAGCAACGTTGAGGAAGTCCGGGCGCGACATGGCACGATCATCTCGGTCGGGACCGAGGGGGACGAGTCGCTCGAAGCGATCTCCGACATTTTCTTGCCGATCCCCGACGTTCCCGAGATCGTCCAGCCGCTCCTCGCGGTCGTCCCGCTCCAACTCCTCGCCTACCACGTGGCCTTGCTCCGTGGGTGTGACATCGACAAGCCGCGCAACCTGGCCAAGAGCGTTACCGTGGAGTAACCGGGCCTTTGCTGGGGTCCGTCCGTACTCGGACCCCAGTGCGAGGACCAGAAGACCAGGGGGCGAGTACGGACCCTACGGCCACCCCAATCACCTGGCTTGTGATCGACCCGTACGAAAATTGCTGGAGGAATTGTGGACGATCGGGGCTATTGGGGTTGGACTTCGATGCGTCACTCCCGGAGTCCGAGAGCCCGGCAGGTCTCGGCGTAGACCGCTTCGTACGACTGTTCGCCGTTGACCGTCCGGAAGCGGTCCGGGGCATGTTCCCGATAGTGAGCGAGGATTGGCAGCCCATGCTCGTTGTAGATTCGCTGCCTCACCTCAATGACGTCGGCCGTATCGTCGGGCCTTTGCTCGAGGGCTGTGCCGTCGCGGTCGCAACGCTCGGGGACTCGCGGCGGCTGGTTGACGAGGTGGTACGTCGATCCGCAGACGGGACAGACGCGCCGCCCTGTCATTCGCTTGACCGCCGCCTCATGACTTACAGCGATCTCGAGATAACAGTCGATCCGGAAATTCAAAATTTGTTCAAATTTGGCCAGGATCGGCACTTGCCCCATGGTCCGGGGGAAGCCGTCGAAGAGGAGTCGATCGGTCCCGGGAGTCTTGAGGGTTTGCTCGAGGAGTTCACCGATCAGGGAGTCCGGGACGAGATTGCCCCCTTTGATGAGCTGTTCGGCGCGAACTCCGAGCGGGTCACCCTTGCGGATTGCGTTGCGGAGCAGTTCCCCCGTGCGGATCAACAGGAACCCATGGTCAGCGCCCAGTTGTTCGGCCAAGCTGCTCTTGCCGCTTCCGGGCCTGCCGAAAATCACCACGTGGGTTGGGGGGACCTTCCAGGACAAACGACCACCTCCTCACGGCCTTGGGGGATTCGAAAACCAGATTCTGCTCTTCCGTTATACGAGGTCGACGACCCGAGGCCAATCCCGCCATTGGTCTTCGGGGCCACTCGTTGAAGGATCACGGTTCCTGGAGATGTGCCCGGAGACGGGACGAATCGTTTATCGACTGACGACGCCCGCGTTACCCCTTTCGGAAGGGAAGACCGCGACGAAACCGGACCATCAGGATCCTGCCCATGCTTCCCGGACCCGTCTTCAATGTCGAACTGCTGACCACCGCGCGGCGGATTCGCTACTACGTTTTTCGCTCCATCTACGGTGTGACCCTTCTCTATTTCATCTGGCAGAATGGCCCTGAGTACCGGGCCTGGAGATTTCAAAGTCACGTCGGCGAACTCTCCATTCAGGAAATGGCCCGGCTCGGCTGGACCTTGTTCACCACCATCCTGATCGTTCAGTCGGTCGCGGTTCTGCTGTTGACCCCGGCATTGGTGGCCGGGGTCATTGCCGAGGAGAGGCAGCGGAAAACGTTGCACTACCTCCTGGCGAGCCGGCTCTCGAGCGGAGAAATCATCCTGGGAAAGCTCGCAGCGAGGATGCTCCACCTGGGCGTATTCGTCGCCATCAGTCTCCCGATCATGAGCATGTTGAGCCTCTTCGGCGGCGTGGATCCGATGGTGGTTTTGTTGACCTTCGCAGTCACGATGACCTCCGCGTTTTTTCTCTCCGCCCTTTCCATCCTCGTCTCGACGCATGCGCGTCGGCCGCGCGAAGCGATATCGCTCGCTTATGTGTTGGAGTTGTACTGGATTTTCGGGCCGACGTTCATGGGAATTCTGATGCCGAGGGGCGGACCCTTGTGGACTCAGGCCTACCAATGGATCAAGCCGGTCAACGATTGGATTGCCCCGACGAGTCCATTCAATGCGTTCATTGTGATGAGCCGGCTTGGTTCCGGGAACGCAGACGCGATCCTGCACTTTTGTGGTTGGATGATGGGGTTGCAGACGGCCTATGGGCTCCTCTTCGTCGTGATCGCCGTGCTCAGGCTGAGAGGGATCAATCGTCGTGAGGGAGAAGGGCGAATGACGGCACAGCTCACCGCTCTTCGTCGTGGCGGCCGGCTGCTGCCGCGGCCCGAGTGCGGTGACGATGCGATGATGTGGAAGGAACGCTATGTCTCTCGCACCAGTCTGGTTACGAAGATTGCCATGATAGTGATCGTGTTTATGGTCCTCTGCGGACTTAGCTATCTGACCTACGATTCTGCCAAACCGGCCTTCATCGAAGTGCTCGCGTTCGGTTACGGGGTCTTTGGGGTTTACGCGGATCGTCAGCAATTTAACATGTATCTCCGTTTTGTTTGTACGGCAATGTATATGATTTTGGCCATAGCGGTTGCCAGTTCGGCTTCGAGCGGGCTGACGAGCGAGCGTGAGGAGGACACCTGGACGAGTCTGGTCGCCACGCCGATGGACGGACTGGAGATCATTCGCGCCAAGATGATCGGGGCGATCTGGGGGCAGCGTTGGCTCGTTGGCGTGCTGATTTTGCACTGGTTGCTGGGGCTCGCGGCCGGATCGATCCATCCGCTCGGAGTCGTGGCGGTCGCGCTGGAGACCACGGTCTACCTCTGGTTTGCCATCGCGCTGGGGACCTATTACTCCGTGGGGGCAAAGACGTCCGCACGTGCTCTGGTCGCGACGGTCGGTACCATGATCCTGGTCAATGGAGCGTACCTGATGTGTTGCATTCCCCTGTCGACGTGGAATTGGCTGCACGCTGTGGGAGTGACTCCGATGGTGGAAGCCGTCTCACTGATCTCGTTCCCCGATTTTAGTAGCCTGTCACTCGGCAGGGTTCGTGGGGGGGCTTTGTGGGATGAGATCGACCTGATGGCGAGTGCGTTCGTCAGCGTCCTCTGTTATACCGTGGCCGCGCTTGCCTTGACACTTCGTACCCTGGACCGGTTTGACGTTGAGGCGGGTCGACCGAGTCGGGAGTCGGCTGTCCCGCCTTCGACGCTGATAGCGTTTGACGAAGTCGTCGATGTCAAAAGGGCTGTCGAACTCGAAGACGAGGACCTGTCGTAGGCCGGTGATCGACGTTTCAAGCGAGAGCGGTCGGCCTTGATTGCCCCACAAGGCCGTTCCGGATCGGCAGATTTCTGGGAGCCCCGAAGGGGCGGCCGTCAATAGCCAGGGGCGCAAGCCCCGGGAAATGATTCGATGTGAAATGCGCTTATAGTATTACTGTCCTCCGCCGTGGCAGGGCGGGCCGTCAGCCCGTCCTGCCGCGACGGGGGATGTCAGAGTCCTTCGACCCGGCCGGTGCTGTCGCCGAACCGATCGACCGGCGCGCCCATCCGATCGAGCAGCGAGAGATAGAGGTTATTCAGCGGGGTGTTGTCCGCAACCTTGAGGTGGCGGCCGGTCTGGAGTGAACCGCCTCCCTTGCCCGCCACCAGGATGGGCAGGTCGTCGTGGTTGTGCCTGTTCCCGTCGCTGATTCCGCTGCCGTAGACGATCATTGCGTTGTCGAGCAGAGTGCCTTCACCCTCCTTGATCGCCTTGAGCTTGCCCAGGAAGTAGGCAAACTGGCTGACATGAAGATGATTGATCCTCTTGATTTTTTCGTGCTTCTTCGGGTCGCCGCCGTGGTGGGAGAGTTCGTGGTGGCCTTCCGGCACGTCGATGACTGGGTAGCTGCGGTTGCTCCCTTCGTTGGCGAACATGAAGGTGCTGATCCGGGTCACGTCCCCCTGGAAGGCGAGGACCATCAGGTCGCACATCAGGTGGACGTGCTCCTGGAAGTCGCGCGGTACGCCCGACGGCCGGGCGATTTGGGGAAGGTCGCCCCCGGTCTGGTTGGAGGCGCGGTCCACCCGGCGCTCGATTTCGCGGACGGCGGTCAGATACTCCTCGACCTTGCGCTGGTCGGTGATTCCGAGCCGGCCCTTGAGGGTCGCGGCGTCCTCGGCCACGTAGTCGAGGATGCTCTTCTTGTAGAAGTCGCGGCGAGCGCGTGAGGCGGCGGTGCCGGTGGCGTTCTGGCTGGTGAAGAGCCGGTCGAAGACGAGCCGAGGGTTGACCTCCTTGGCCATCGGCGTCGATTCGGTTCGCCAGGAGATGTTGGACGAGTAAGCACAGCTATAGCCGGTGTCGCAGCTCCCTGATTGCGCGCCTCGGTCGATTCCGAGCTCGAGCGAGGGGAAGCGGGTTTGACCGCCTACCTTGAGTGCGGCGATCTGATCGACCGAGACGCCCACCCGGATGTTCGCCCCGTCGGTCTTGAGCGGGTGGCACCCCGTGAGGAAGGTGGAGAGTGCCCGCGCATGGTCGCCGCCGCCGTCCCCCAACGCAAAGCCGTTCTTCTGAGTCAGGCCGGTCATTACCAGCAGGTCGTCTTTGAAGGCGGAGACCGGTTCCAGGATGTACGGGAGCGTGAAATCGGTGCCGACCTCCTTCGGAGTCCAATCGGCCATGTGGGCGCCGTTGGGGACGTAGAAGAAGGCCATCCGCAACGGGGCCGTGGCCGCTTTGCCGGCGGCACCGGCCGGAGCGGCCAGCGCTGCGGTGGTGCTCATGGCTTCGAGCCAGGGTAGGGCGATCGCCGTTCCGAGCCCGCGCAACACCGTTCGACGCGAGATTTGTCTTGCGCTTCTCATCGTCCGGCTCCCCGGTTTTTCCGTTTCTGGAATGGATCGCTGTTGACGATCTCGAGCACCAGCCTCGAGAACTTGGATTGATCCGAACTCGTCGCATCCACGATCCGGTCGATGGCACACTTGTCAGGATCTTCGATTCCTCGACCGATGGCAAACGTCAGCATCTTTTCCGCCAGGCAGCGTGTGAAATTTTTCTCACGCGTTTTGAGAATCCCCTTCAGCTCCTCGGGGCCTTGGAACGACTGTCCCGAAGGGAGGGCCCCGGAACTGTCGACCGGGAAGGCCCCGTCCTTGTCGCGCCAGGCGCCGATGGCATCGAAGTTCTCGAAGGCGAACCCGAGCGGGTCCATTCGAGCGTGGCACGAGGCGCAGTTCGGATTGGAACGATGCTGCTCCATCCGTTGTCGCAGGCTGCCGGAAAGGGTTGTGCTTTCGTCATCCTTCAACTCGGGCACGTCGGGTGGAGGAGGGGGGGGCGGGGTTCCAAGCACTTGCTCGAGGATCCACTTGCCCCGCTTCACGGGCGAGGTGCGCGTCGGGTTCGAGGTCACCGTCAAGATGCTCGCCTGCGTGAGCAGGCCGCCGCGATGCGACCCCTCGCTCAGGGACACCCGGCGAAACTGGTTTCCCTTGATTTCGGGGATGCCGTAGTGGGCGGCGAGCCGTTCGTTGAGGAAGGTGTAGTCGGCGTCGAGGAAGTCGAGCACGCTCCGATCCTCGCGCATCACCTCTTCAAAGAACAACTCCGTCTCCTTCAACATGGCTGCGCGAAGCGGCTCGTCGAAGGTGGGAAACTGCTTGCGGTCGGGGCTCACCGTCTTGAGGTTGCGGATCTGCAACCACTGGTCCGCGAAGTTCTCGACGAGCGCCTTGGCTTTGGGGTCGCGGAGCATCCGCCGGACCTGCGTCTCGAGGTTGTTTCCCTCGCGGAGCTTGCCTTCGGTGGCGAGCTGCCAGAGCTCGTCGTCGGGGATGCTGCTGTAGAGGAAGTAGGAAAGACGCGACGCCAGTTCGAATTCGTTGATCGGATGCGTGCGCGTGGCCTGGGTCTTCTCGCTTTTTTCGATGCGCGGATCGATTTCGACCCGGAAGAGGAATTGGGGCGAGACCAGGACCGCCTCGAGAGCGAGTTGAATTCCTCGCTCGAAAGAATCGCCGCTCTGCTCGGCCAGGTCGACGAACTTGACCAGCCGGGCGACTTCACCGGGCGTAATCGGCCGTCGATAGGCCCGGCTTGCGAAGCGTTCGAGGATCGCCTGCACGCAGTCGCCCCTTGTGGCATCGGTGGGCGTCTGGAAGATGATCTTCTGGTGTGACGCCGGTAAAGGCGTGTTTGCGGCTACGGCCGTCCCCTGGATTTCGAGATAATCCACGATCAGGTTGCGATCGCGTTGCTTCGGGTTCTCGGCCTTGGGGTCATAAAAGTCATTGACGAAGGCGACCGAAATGCGCCTTGCGCCTGCGCTCAAGGGGACCTTGACCTCGTAGACTTTCGGGTTCTCGACCTCGGCGGTTACCTCGACGGTCTCAACCGCCTTGCCGTCGACCTGGAAGGCCATGCGGGCCGGCTCAGGGCCGGCCTGCTGGCCGAATGCTCGGGCTCGGAAGACGTACTCACCCTCCCTCGGGCAGGGGAATGTGACAGCGATCTCGCCCGTGGTGCCCAGAGTTCGAGCCCAGTCTTCGTACGGCGCTCCTCCCGCGTCCGTCTCCAGCCCCTCGGTCTCCCACGTCTTCAGTAACCCGCCCGAGCCCGAATCGGCGACGATTGCCTGCTCGACGATCGACTCGGCCGCCGCCAGGTATTGTTCCATCAAGATCGGGGGCAGGGTCAGGACGTCGCCGATGTTGTCGAACCCGTATCCGACGTCGTCGGACGGGAAATCCTCGGCGGGGCGGAAGTCGATGCCGAACAGGTCACGAATCGTATTGTTATATTCGGATCGATTGAGTCGGCGGAGAGTCACTCGCCCGGGATCGCTCTCCTTGCCGCAGTCCAGCTTCTCCATCCGCGAGTCGATCCAGCCGGTCAGGAGTTCGACCTCCGCTTTCGTCGGCTTTGGTTTCCCCTCTGGAGGCATGTCACCCGACTCGACGTTCTCGACCACGAGCTGCCAGACCTTCTGGCTCGCGGCGAGAGACGATTCGTCTGTCAGCTTCGCAAGGTTTACCCCCCCTTTGGGCTTCTTGTCGCCATGGCAGTTGATGCAGTACTTGGCGAGTAAAGGAGCGATCTGATCGGAGAAAGAAGCCTCCGATGTTGCCGTCGGCTTCGTCGGCTCCGCCCCGACCGAGGCTGAAACGAACGATACAAGGCAGAGAAGGCTCAATAAGACCGCGCGCTGGGGGCGTGGAATGGGCGAGGCTGGTCGACGTCGCATGGATTACCCTCGGGCAGGCAGCGAAGGCGGGCTGGCAATCAAAGTTTGTAACAAAATTCAACCTGGCGATCGAGATGGGGCCCCCAAGAATAACGAGGCAAGGGCTCCGATCGATCGATCAAGCTGGGTCGTTCGTTCAAAAGGATCGCTTGGAACGCGAGACGCCATTGTCCCGCCCTTTGTTTTATCGGGTTGTCCGTGGTTTCAGGATCAAGGCTCGACGGTGAGCCGAATGCGTTTGGTAAATTGCCCCTGGTCGCTCGGTTTCATCATGAACCAGCGGGCGTTGGGATCGCCGGCCACGTTGGGGGCGGATTCAACCCGCCCATCCGGGGATTGCAGGCTGGCTCGAGCCTTGCCGACGGCCCAGGACAATTTCCCATTCGGGGGGTGCTCGAACAAGGCCGGTGTGTATCCTTCGGGGACTCCTGTCACGGTCACCTGCCGCTCCCACCCGCCGATCATGGGCTCGATCCGTTCTTGGACCACGACATCCGTGTCTTTCGGCCCGTGGAGGGTGTAAGCCAACGAGACGGCGGCGGCTTCGAAGCTCAGTTCCTGGAAACTGCCGAATCGCTCGCGGACTTCGGTCGGGAAGACGGTCAGACGGTCGGGGCCGACGAAGACAATCGGCGGCTGCCGGTTTGGGGCCACCCAGATCGACTCTCCCTCGGGGTGCCATTCCCAGAGCCGGCCCGACTTGGTCCGGGAGAGAAATCCCCCGCGCCACCAGGAGAGCCAGGTCAGGCGGTCGGCATCGAAGAGCAGCGAGTGGTCGTTTTTGAGGCCGATCGCCAGTGCGCGGGGGATGTACTTGGTCTGCGGGGCCTCGGGCAGGAGCACCATGTCGCGGACGACCAGGGCACGGTCCCCCTCGTGTTTGAGGACCTCGCGAGCACCGGCCGAGGCGACATCGGCCAGCGATCCGCTGGCAAGCAGCCGCCAGATTTGGTTGAGCTGGTCATCGAGTGTGCCGGGGATGCTCTCGATCGGCTTGGCGAACTGGGGCATCGGGGTTCCGGCGATGATCCGTTGCGGGTTGGCGATCCAGCGGTGGAAGTAGCGATCCGCCATCCGGCGATGGGCGAGGGTCAGGTCGGGGCCCAGGGTTTCGGGTTCGCCTCCGGGCGGGATCCGGCCGGATAGGACGTGGCAGGAGATGCAGCCGAAACCGCGCTGACCGATCAGTTGCGTGGCCGCTTCGGTTGCGCGAGCGTCGAGTCGAGCGACCTTGTTTGGCGGATCGGGCTCGCTCTGCATCCGGTCGTGAACCTGGAGGAAGGCGACGATGGCGTCGGCCTCGCCGGGTTCGAACGCGAAGGTCGGCATCCGGACCGAGAGCCAGGGCCGGGCGGTGGGCGCGGTGGATCTGACCGACGTTCCGAGATAGGCGTGGCGGAGCTTGTCGCCGACGGCCGTCAGGTTGGGGGGAGTGAGCGTCCCCTTGAGGCCGCCGAGTTCGGGGTCTTCGGCCAGGAGCGTGGCGATCCGCCCGCCGAGTTCCTCGCCCCCTCGACCATCGCGAGCGTGGCAGCCGAAGCAATTGAGGCGCCGCAACGAATCGTCGGCGAGGGTTTGCCGGCTGGTGGGGGCGGGCGTGCTCGGGAGCCCCGCGACGAATTCGCGGAGCGCCTGTCTCTGTTCCTCGGTCAGCGAAAAGTGAGGGACGAGCGGGCCGCTCGGTTCGACCGCGAGGCAACCGGCGTCGGGTGGGGAGCCGGCGGTGAGCTTGATGTCGGCGGGTGCTGGCTTCAAGCCCGGGAGCGCGTGACAGGCAACACAGCGGGCACTCTCGACAAGCCGGAGGCCGCGCGCGGGATCGCCGTCACCGTCGAGTAAGGGGCGGGGTGGGGGGGCCTGGTCGGAGGTCCCGAGGTAGGCGGCCAGGTGCGCGGCCTCGTCGACGGTCAGCCGGAGCTCATGGCGATGTTTCACGGCCGTTTTGTTGGCCTTGGCAGGGCCGAGGAACGCGGTGAGCCACTCCACAGACCGTTTCCGGGGGAGGTCGGAGAGGTCGGGGGCTGCCGGCTCGTGCGCGGGGGGCGATCCCTTGGTGTGGCACCCCAGGCAGCCGATCGACCGAAAGAGCAGGCGGCCCCGAGCCGGGGCGGCAACGTTGAGCGCCATCCTGGCTTCCGGTGTGACCGAAAACGATGGCGGAGCGAGGCTCGCCAGGTAGGCGCGGATGTCGGCGGTTTCGGCCTTGGAAAATCCATGACCGAACGACGGCATCCGGCTGCCGGGGCGAAGCGCATCTGGGTTGGTCAGCCAGGCGTCGAGCCAGGCAGGGTCGATTGCATGCCCCGCGTCGGCCAAGGGTGGTCCTTGGTTCCGGTGAACCGGCAGGTCGAGAATCTGGTGGCAGTTGGCACAGCCGATTCGATCGGCGAGCCTTCGGCCTTCCTCGAATCGATCGGGTTGCAGTCGTTTGCTCGCATCATGGTAGAAGAGCCGCGCAGGGATTGGCTCCCGGCCGAAGCCCGGGCCTTCCCAATCGATGGCGACGTGCGCTTCCCCCTGGCGGTGTCGATACTCCAGGGAGATCGGCGAGAAGCCGGCGGGTAAGTCGATGGAGTCGGCTTTCAGGGTTTCGCCGTTGCCTTTCAAGACCAGCCGCCCGGCGACCTTCAGGTCGATCTCACCATCACTCCTCGCCTGGAATCGATGGACTCCAGGGCTTTGAATCAGGATCAAGCCTTCCCAGCGGCCGACGAACTCCGTCGCGGGGATGCGCGCGTCGGGAGACGCAGATCCCCAGTGGGCGTTGAGATCGAAGAGGATTTGCCTGACCACCGTCTTGGGAACGCTCGCCGACGAGAACGAGGCCACCAGACCGGGACGCTCCGCTTCGTCGAGTTCCTCATCCTGGTGGTTAGCGGCCGGCGAGCGGGACGTCGGCCCCAGGCTTATGCAGATGACGATGCCGAAGAGGAGGCAGCGGCGAACGCAAATCGAAGACATCGGGCGGGGTCTCTCGGAGGGCGCGTTGCGGCCGGCTTTTCGCTCGCGAGCAGAGCAAGTTTACGACCCGTTGCGACGATCCGCAATAAACCGCCAAGAGCCGGAGTCCCTTCCGTTCGGGAAGGTCTCCGGCTCTTGGAAGATCGATGTTCGGGGCGTTGAGAACTCTCTATCCGATCAGCGAGCACCCGGCTGGGCGGCGGCAGGGGCACCCGTGTTTGCAGTTGATGCACCCACGACCGCCGAGTTGATCGTCTTGACCGATCGTGCGGCGAAGCTGTACTGGAGGACCGAGTTCACAACCGTCTGGAACGGCGCGGCGATCCGGTCGATGAAGATCGTGGCGCGGACGATCGGATCGCGATAGACCATCAGGCGGTCGCCAGGCATAAGCTGGTAGTTGGTCGTCGGGTCCCCCGCACTGACAATCGCGGCAAGGTTGACCGGCAGGACCTGCTGACAGCACGCTCCCGGAGGAGCCGGCCGAACGAGCCGGATATTCTGAGGTGCAGCTGTCGCGATGAGACCTCCCGCGTAGTTGATCGCGTCGAGCACGGTTTCATTGCCCGTGATCGGCATCCGACCAGGGGCGGCGACGTCGCCCTGGACGTAGTAGACCTTGCTGTTGTAGGCCGTGATATCGACGAAGACGCGATCCGAATCCTTGGGATCGACGGGGACTTGCTTGTCGTCATCCGGATCCTCGGGATCGCCCGGGTCGAGCCTCCAAAGACCGAGGTAGTCATCGGAAACGTACTGGCGCAGGTGGAGGACGATCTTTTCCTTGATCTCAAGCGTCGTCAGGCCGGCGACGTAGACCTCGCCGTAGAACCCGAGGGAGATCTTACCGTCCGGCTTGACCAGACGTTCGCCGGAGATTGGCCGGCCGGGAAGGGCTTCGAGGACTTCGACCAGCAGGAGGTCGGGGGGCTCCACGACGTACTCCGGCATGGAGACCTTGGTGAATTCCACCGGAATATTGCTGCTGGCAATTTTTTCTTCCGGCGTCCTGACCGTCTGACAGCCGCACGACGCCAGGACGGCTATGGCCATTAACCAGCCGATCCGTCGGTGTCCGAATCCATTGAGACCCATACGAGACTCCCTTCCCATCGCCCCAGGACCCGCTTTGTAGACGACCGACAACATGCCGGCCGCGACCCTGCCATCGCAGCCCAGCATTCGCGGGCCAGGGTCCGTTGTCATCCCGACATCGATTCGAGAGTAGCCGATTGCTATCCAGCATCATCGACCTTGACACAACTAAAGATCGGCATCGAACACACCAACCTTCAGGAGGAAATTTGATCTTCTCCGTTAGCGTCCTTTTAAGCGGTTATATCGGGCCGCGCGGTTGAAGTAACGCCCTGCTCCCACCTCAGGCTGATAGCCTCGATTGAAGAATTGGGACGCCCCCGCGCCCGGTCGGTCGGTGGCTCGACGGTCGTCGGCCACCGGTTGGGCGGCCGAGGGCTTCGCCGCGTGGGGATCGGGCCGTGAGCCGCTCAACCTGCCGGAACCAATTCCACCCGTCTGTTGCTGGGCCGCGAAAAAATAGAGCGCCGCGTTGCCCTGGATGGGCTGTTGGGTCATGTACGGGTTCAGGAACGGGTTGGTGTAAGGATTCGCGTAAGGGTTGGCGTACATCCCCGCATAAGGCGAGGCACCGCCGCCTCCGGTCCCGGAGGGGGCCGCCTGGGCTTGAGCCAGCCGAGGCGCTGCGCTGCAGCTCAGTGCCATCGCCAGCGCCAAACTTCGCCACAAACGCCCCATGATCCACCTCCTCGGCGAACTGAGTCACAAACCCTGCCGCGATGCTCCGTCCGCGGACCGATCTGACTATCCCATCGGCCTGCGCAGGTCCGCTCGTTGATTCTTTAGCCAATTCGGTCGACTTCGCCTCCCAAACTATACTCAGAATTGTTGTTGCATATGCATTGGTGATGAAGTGTAAGGTTGGGCCGATTGAATGGCAGCAAACCTCTTTGGGGACGCACTGAGCCGTGCATTCGGGAGGGCTATCTTCCAAATTATTGAAAGTGGTTTTTAAGCAGGGCCAGGTCGTCCTGCCGGTTTTGGGTATGCGACGGGTTTTGGGTGGGATCTCGCTCCTCCTCATCCCGGCGTCGAACGGCCGCACAAACCCTACAAGCCTATTTTTCGCCATCTGCGTCAAATACGGAGTTTATGCAAACCCTCTATTTTCTCTTCAGCCCGTCGTAAAAACGATCCGATCGAAGGAGAGACTGTCCCGCAGTGAGGGGTGCTTAACGAAATGGATTCGTGGCGTTCCGAGCTCCAACCGCAACCCGCGAGGCGAGGATGCTGACAAAATCATGGAGGCGACTACGGTCGCCAGCGGCGTGGGCGTTCTTGTTGATCATGGGTGCACCGATGCTCGCCGAAGCGCAGCAAGGGGGGTTATTCCCGCTTGCTCCGATCAAACGCCAGCGGGTCCCATGTAATCAGGAGAATCCGGTCTACGGCTTGTACCGGCACGAGTATTTCGGTTACCACCCGACCTGCTGGCGGAAGTTCCCGGCCGGCTGGGGTTGCCCGTCGCCCGAGGCGCCCAATGCGGCGGCCAGTTTCCAGAAGCGTCCGCGTGACCCGGCTATGCCGTTGACGCCGGATGACTTCGGGGGCCCTGGCCGCGATCGCGAACCGATGGACGGGAATGAGCCCGAAGGCCCAGCCGGTCCCGACGGAGCCGAGCTGCCTCCGCTTCCTGAAGGGGGTGTGCGGCGTCCGTTCCAGACCGATCGCGACCGACCGAACACGGCTCCCGCGCCCGCTCCGCGGCAGGCTCCTGCGCCGGGGTCCAACACCAATCCATTGGACTTGCTCCCGCCTCCCACCGATGCGCCGGGGGATCGGCCGTCCAATCCCCCGTCCCCCGATCTTCCGCCGACGGTGGAGGCCACCGATCCGTCCACGATCTCGGGGCCGATCGAAGCGCCGCTCTTGGCACTTCCCGATCCGGCGGCACCCGCAGCCTCGAGCAATAACGCTCAAGGGGCGTTGGCTCCGGCCAATCCGGCCATTGGTCCGGGAGCCTCGAACTTCTCACAGCCCGCTCCGAAGCAGGCCCCCCGTCGCACCAGCTTGCTGGGCGGCCTCTTCGGCAATGCAGGCCGGACCCGCCGTTGATTGGAATGGACCGGGCCGGTTCTTCACTTTGGATTCGCTTCGGGATTGCAACCCTCCGCGCGACGCTTCCAATCCGGGACGTCGCGTGTGAGGGTCGTTTTGCCGTCTCGGGATGTCGGGTTTTCCGACTCTCATCCCACGGATCGCTCGTGAGAGGGCATGCAAAGAAACGGGCGAAATGTCACAATCAATGAGGAGGCGGGGCGAATAACGCTAACGATGCGTGGTCCTCCCTCGGCTCGTTGATACTCCAAGGATCCGTGTCGCATGCGAACAGCCCGATGGCTCGCTCCTCTCGTGTTGGCGGCGATTGCGCTGGGCGCGGCAGCCTGGCTTTTCTCGTCCGTCGGTGAAATGCACGACCGACTGGCGAAGCATTCGAATGGGCTGGCCCTCGTCTTCCTCGGAATCGCGGGTCTCCTGGCGGTGCTTGCGGGGCTGTCGGCAGCCAGGCTTTTTTGGAAATTGGGCCGCCCCGAGGCGCCCCCGGCGAAGCCCCCGGAAGACATCGTCCGCGCGGCCGAACTTCAGACCGAGAAAGCGGAAGGGGTCATCAATCACGTCCGTGACGATCTGGCCAAAGCGCAGCTTCAGGGTGAGCTTTCCGAACTTCGCTCCGATCGTCAGCGGCGGATCTTCCACGTGGTTGTTTTCGGCACCGGATCGGCCGGGAAAACGTCCCTCATCAATGCGCTTCTCGGTCAACACGTCGGCAAGACCGAGCCCGTCATGGGCACGACCCGCCGGGGCGAAATCTTCACCCACACGATCGACGGCGTCGAGGGGACGGTTTCGCTGACCGATACCCCGGGCCTCTCCGAGATCGGCGCGGGGGGAGCGGTGCGCGAGGCCGAGGCCCGTGACCTGGCCGCGCGGGCTGATCTGCTCCTGTTCGTGGTCGACCACGATTTGGTCCGTTCCGAGTATGAGCCGATGTCAGCGCTTGCCCGCCAGGGCAAGCGCTCAATCGTGGCGCTGAACAAGCAGGACCGGCTCATGGAGGCCGACCGCGACGCTATCCTCGACAAATTGCGCGAGCGATTGGACGGGGTTGTCTCCGCCGAGGACGTCGTGGCGATTTCGGCGTCGCCTCGACCTACTCCCGTGCGGATCAAGAATAGCGACGGGACGGTGCAGACGGTCCTCGAGATCGAGGAACCGGAGATCGGACTTCTTCAGGAGCGGATCGCCGCCGTCCTCGGCCGCGAGGGCGATGCGCTTCGTGCGGGTAACCTGCTCTTGAGGGCGCACCTGCTTAGCCAGAAGGCCAAGGCGCAGGTCGGTCGCGAACGCGATCAGAACGCCCAGACCGTGATCGACAAGTTTCAGTGGGTTACTGCGGGGGCGGTCTTCGCCAACCCGATCCCCGCGCTCGACCTGATGGCCGCCGGCGCGGTCCAGTTCCAGATGATCTCCGAACTGGCCACCGTCTATGGCGTCGAGATCTCCAGTTCGCACGTCAAGATGATCGGCTCGCAGATGGTCCAGATGGTCTTGAAGCTTGGGCTCGTCGAGGCCTCGACCTCATTGATCGCTGGTCTGTTCAAGTCGACGCTGGTTGGTTATGCGGCCGGTGGCGCCGTGCAGGCGGTCTCGATGGCCTACCTGACCCATATCTCGGGACACGCTTTCGCCGAATACTTCGCCAAGGGGCAATCGTGGGGTGATGGCGGGATGCAGGCTGCCTTGGTCCGCCAGTTTGACCTCAACAGCCGCACGGAGTTTCTCCAGGAGTTCGCCAAGCAGGCGCTCGACCGGGTTGTGACTCGCGCAACGAAAGGCGCGAAGCAACCTGTGGGCAAGGACTCGTAAGCTTGAGGACTCGTCGGTCACGCTGAGGCCAAGGAACCTTAGTTTGGGCCGGTGATGGCGAGGAACGTTGATGAAAGAATTTCTGTACGTGATCGTCGATTTTCAAGGAAAATGCTGGGCCGTTCGCGAAGGGGAGGTGGAGCGGCTTCCGGGGCTGCCGAGCCTGCTCAATGCGGGGTGGCGGCCGATCCGCGAGACCCCTTTTCCTCAGAGCGACGGCAGCGACCCCTGCATCTTGATTCTCCTCGAGCGAGTCTGAGCCTCAAAGGGCGGAAAGGCGAGCGCGGTAGCCATGGGATTATTTCCCAACGAACATGAGACGATCGACGGTGTCGGCCGAGCCTTACGCTCGGGGCGGCGATCCTGCGTCGAAGTTCTCGAACAATGTCTTGACCGGATCGTGGAGTGGGAACCGCGGATCAAGGCGTGGGTGACCGTGGATCGCGAAGGAGCGCTCGAGCAGGCGCGGGCCTTGGACGAGGAGCTGCGGACCGGACACTGCCGGGGCGCACTCCACGGCATTCCGATCGGCGTCAAAGATATCATTGATGTGGCCGGAATGCCCACGGCGGCCGGTTACCGCCCCTGGTCGGGAAAGATTGCCGCACACGACGCGGGCATCGTCGCCAGCCTTCGAACGGCGGGGGCGGTGATCCTCGGGAAGACGGTCACCACCCAGTTCGCCTGGATCGATCCGCCCGTTACGCGCAACCCCTGGAATCTCGAACGGACGCCGGGAGGTTCCTCGAGCGGCTCGGCGGCCGCCGTCGCTTGCGGCATGTGTCTGGGGGCGATCGGCACCCAGACGGGAGGCTCGATCATTCGACCGGCCTCGTTTTGTGGAGTCGCCGGTCTCAAGCCCACGTTCACCGGGCCGATGGACGGGATCGTCCCCTTCGCCCCCCACCTCGACCACCCTGGTCCGATCGCGCGGAGCGTGCGCGACCTTGGCCTGATCTTCATGGAATTCTTCCGCCTAGAGGAGGCGGTGACTCCACCGTTGTCAGGCTCTGAGGAAGTCGAGATGCTGCTTGCCAAGACGTTGGCCCCGCTCTCTCGACCGCCGCGACTTGGCCGACTGCGCGGACCCTTCGAGAGTCAGGCCGATCCCGTCGCACGCGCGGCCTTCGATCGCGCGATCAATGCCCTTACCGAGGCCGGGGCGGAGGTCCTGGATTTGCCGGCCCCCTTCGATTTCGAGGACGTGAGCCGCGATCATCGCGCGATCATGGCGGCCGAAGGGGCTGCGGGGCATGCCAGCCGGCTGGCCAGCGCCCCTGAGCACTATAAGCCGATGATCCGGGCCTTGATCGAAGAGGGGAATGCGATCGCGGCGACGACGTACATCGATGCGAGGCGGCACCAAGAAGAGCTTCGCACCAAACTGTTTGGTTGTGCCGATGCGTTTGATGCGTTTGTCACGCCGGCAACGATCGGCACCGCCCCTGATCCCTCGACGACTGGCGATCCGGCGCTCAATTCACCCTGGAGCTTCACGGGGTCGCCCACCGTCTCGTTTCCAATCGACCTTTCGCCTGACGGGATGCCGCTGGCGTTGCAACTCGTCGAACCGCGCCTGCTTCGAGAATCCGACCTGTTCGAGACCGCCCAGTGGTGCGAGGATATCGCCCGCCGTGCGTTCCGTAGAAGGGGGAACTGAGTCATGGCGACCCTCGATCCAGCCACCGGCGACGACTCTCCACTCTCTCCAGATGACCCGGAGCTCGCCTTGATCCTCGAAGAGCTTGACGACAGCAAGCGGGACGAGATCGTCGATAAAGCACGCGAGAGTCTCGAAGAAACCCTGCAAGGGATGAAGCTGACTCCCGCCGAGGAGCTTGCGCTGGGCGATGAGCTCCGGCAACTCCGCGAACTGGGCCAGAAGCTCGAGGAGAACACGGTCGAGATCGCGGCCTTCGGCATGGTCAGCCGCGGAAAATCGTCGGTCCTCAATGCCTTACTAGGGCATGAGGTATTCAAAGTCGGCACGACCCACGGCACGACCGTGTCGCGGACTTCGCAGCGTTGGGAGCATTCGGCCACGTCCGAGCACCCAGGGCTTGAAGGTGCTCGGCTCGTCCTGGTCGATACTCCCGGGATCGACGAAGTGGGAGGGGAAGTCCGCGAAACGCTGGCGCGGGAGGTTGCGCGGCACGCCGACCTGATCCTCTTTGTCGTCTCCAGCGACATGCAGCGCTGTGAGCTCGAGGCGCTCTCCCAGCTCCGCCAGGTCCAGAAGCCGATCATCCTGGTGTTCAACCAGATTGACCGCTACCCCGAGACCGATCGCGACCAGATCTATGAGAAGATCAAGGACGAGCGGATCCGCAACCTGATCCGTCCCGAAGACGTCGTCATGACCGCGGCCCGGCCCGACCCGTTCAAGGTGAAGCTGCAACTTCCCGACGGCACGACGACCGTCCAGTGGGAACGGCCCGCTCCGGTGATCGAGCCGCTCAAGCTGCGAATCCTCGACGTCCTGGAACGCGAAGGCAAGGCGCTCGTCGCGCTCAACACGCTGCTCCTCGCGGGCGATCTTCACGAAGAGATCGTGGCGCACAAGCTTCGGATTCGTGACGACGCGGCGAACCGTCTGATCTGGAACTTTGCGCTCGCCAAGGGAGCGGCGGTCGCCCTCAACCCGATCCCGATCGCTGACATGGCGGGGGGGCTCGCGGTCGACGTAGGTATGATCGTCGCCTTGAGCAAGGTCTATGGGATCCCGTTAACCAGGAAGACCGCGTCCAGCCTGGTCAGGGATATGATGCTCGCCCTTGGCGCTTTGGGGGCGGTCGAAATTGTGACCAGGCTTGTGGCGGGAGGCGTCAAGTCCTCGCTGGCCGGGCTCTCCATTCTGAGCGGGGGCCTGGCGATTCCCCTCACCGCGCTCGGCTACGGAGCCATCGGGCTGGCTCAGGGGGGCACCGCCTCGACCACGTCCTATGTGCTTGGCCACGGAGCGAAGCATTACCTCAAGCAAGGGTGTCAGTGGGGTCCGCGCGGGATCAAGACCGTCATCCACCAGATCCTGGCCGAAGCGAAGACCGACTCGGTGATCGACCGACTTCGGGACGACCTCAAACGGCGAGTCACGGGATGATCGAAGCCGTCGTGGTACGTTGGAAGGCCATCGTGTTCGGGATGGTTGTTGCAATTGCCCTGGGCGGGGCGGTGGCCCTGTTGGCCATTCAGACTCGGCCTACCCGGGAGGCCGTGGCCACCTACACCGCCCTTTTTACCGCGGCCAACCGTCAAGACCTCAAGGGAGCGACGCGGCTCTGCTCGGAGCGCTACCGGCGCGCTCATCCCTTGAGGCTCGCGGACGAGGGGGGGATCGTTGGTCTCCCCCGCAACATTCACAAGAATTTCCAGGCCTGGCGGCAAGGGACGAACATCTGGGTGTGCCCGACGAACCGCGTCGGGCCGGTTTATCAATTTGTCCGAGAGCAAGACGCCTGGCGGTTCGACGGCCCGGTGGGACTGCTTCGAGGGCGAGGTGAGTTCATTCCCTTGGCCGACTTGACCGATCCCGGGGCACCCGCCCTCGACGACCCATCTTCAGCCAACTCGTCACAACCTGAGTAGAGCTGTTTCCCTCTCGGTCGCGTTCCCGGGGACTTTGGGCGTTCCGCTCGCATTGCTCGGGCGGTTCCTGCCTCGGCTGCGCGTTTCCTGGGCCGGCGGCTGCCCTGCCTTCATTCAGGTTTCCTCGGGAAAGCTCTGTTGCATGTTTTTTTCGAAAGTCGCTCCCGCCCTTTCGCCCGAGCCCATGCCTGCCCTTATCCCTAATCCACCGGTTCCTTACCGCCGTTGCAACCGTTCCACGAGTGCCTCAAATCACATGTCTTGGTTCGCTCCTCGGAAAGAATCAGGGGGAATACTAAAGTCGGCGGGAAAAAAGATCGATAACTGATCTGGTACTTCATGCCCACTCCTAGTAAAAGGGGCCAACCGCGGTGAACGCGATCCCCTCCGATCTCGGAACAGACCTGGCCGGAGGCCGGTGTCTGCCAAAGCGCAGGGACGTTGCGATTACTACGGCACCGGTGGACGAGCCGCGCAGCAAGCGGGATCTGTTCGCCGGGACGCGGTCCGCCATGATGGCGTTCCGTGGGGTCCTCGTCGCGAGGACCACCCAAGGAAGGGTCGGGGTCAGTCCCTGGCACGTCTCTCACCTACGCACATTACATCATCTTCTATGGGTTGGTCGGTCCGCCTCGGCGGACGCGATACGTCGCCGTCTCGTTGCTTCAAGCCAGCGCTTGGGCCGGGTCGCGCCGATGGATCGTTCCTCCCACTCGCCGCGAACGATTCCGACATCGGTGAGTGTCCCTCCTCGCTCCGTGACGCGAGACACCGACCTTGAACGGTCTCACCCGGCCCATCCCTTGGTGCCCGGCGTTTGGCCGTCTTGGCGGAAAGGAGTCCGTGTGGCATGACCATCGCTGCCTTGCTGATCGCCCTCATCACCACGCCGAATCTCGACGAGACTCGCTCGCCGATCCTGCTCGACTTCCAGGCCACATGGTGCGGACCCTGCCGGCAGATGCGCCCGGCCATCAAGCAATTGATCGATAACGGCTACCCAGTCAAAGAAATCGATATCGATAAGTCTCCCGACCTCGCCGCCAAGTATCAGGTCTCCAAAGTTCCCACGTTCCTCGTGGTCGACCCCGAGGGGAAGGAGCTGGCCCGGTCGGAGGGGGCGCAGTCGGCCGGAAAGCTGGCCTCGTTCTACCTCAAGGCGAAGGGCCAAGCGGTTCCCCCGAGTGACGACGGTGTGGACCGACGCATCGAGGAGGTCCGTGACGAAGGGCAGGAGCACGCTCCCGCTGATCCGGAAAAGCGGAGTCAGGCGTTTTCCGCCAACCCTGAACCTTGGAAGACGGTCGTTCGGATCAAGGTCCAAGGGAACGGATCGATCGGCTTCGGCTCGGGCACGATCATTCACAGCACCGCCGAAGAGTCGATCATCCTGACCTGTGCCCATATTTTCAAAGTCGAAGGGCGAGCGCCGACGGCTCCCGCGAACTTCCGCCTGCCCATCACCATCGACCTGTTCGATGGCGTCCTCCATAGCAAGGACGAGCCTCGGGTCCATCCCGTCGAGACGGTCAAGGGTGAGGCGATGGACTACGACTTCGATCGTGACGTCGGTCTCATCCGGATCAGGCCGGGTCGGCGGCTGGATGCCTCACGGGTCGTTCCGCCCTCGTGGAGTGCGCAGCCTCGGATGAAAATGTTTACCGTTGGCTGTTCCGAAGGGAACGATGCGACGGCGTGGAGCACCACGGTCATCAAGCCTGGGGTGAAGCTTTTCAACAACTCGGTCTATGAAGCGATCGAGTGCCAATTTGCTCCGAAGCAGGGCCGCTCGGGAGGGGGACTCTATACAGAGGAGGGTTATCTCGCGGGGGTTTGCGATTTCGCTGAGCCGCAAGGACAACGTGGGTACTACGCCACTCCCCGCTCGATCTACAACATCCTCGACCGAAACAAGCTGATGGCGCTGTATACGCCGGCCAACAAGCAAGGCGGGGCGCTCCTGGCAGCCAATCGACCGAACTCCCGGGGCTCCCGCCCCCCTTCGATCGCGCGGGCTCAGTCGCCCGACTCCGACGATTCGAGCAAGGTCATGATGCCGCCTCCCGAACTGCTTGGGATCAGGCCCCCCGTGGTCGCTCAGCAAGAGAATCCGCGAGGGGGGGCCAAGAAGTCCTGGCGTTCGATATCGACCGAGAGCACCGACCTCAAGATGGCGCCTGACGTGAGCAACGACACGTTCCAGGAGGCATCGTCTGAGCCGCCAGTCACGGCCTTCGTTCCCGAGGTCCGAAATTCCTCGGAATTGCGGATCAAAGGGAAGTGGCGGGCTGTCCAGTCAGGGCCTGCGCCGATGCTCTCCGACGCAGCCGCTCGTTGAGTGGGATGGGCGGCGATTTCCGCCGGTGGCGCCGACTTTGTCGGCGTCAAACACTGCGGTAATCCTTTACTTGTGAATGTTGAGGACGGGTTCCCAGCCGGCGGGAGCCCCGCCGAGCAGGAGTCGTTCGCACCTGGGGACATAGAGCCGGCTCGGCTCGTCTCCGTCGAGGCGCTGCGAATCGGCCTGAAGAAAGAGATCTCGAGCCAGGTCGAAGTCGTTGTGCTCGAACGCGTCGAGCGCGCGATGGAACGTCGTGATGAAGCTCATCTCTGGTTCCTCGTCGGGGTCGAACGCCTCGTAAACGTTCACGGGCGCGGCCTTCCCGGCAACCCGGATTCGGCCCCAACGACGCCAGACCAGGTCGGGTTGTTCTGCGCAGAGCCTCTGCGTGTTTTCGCAGAACAAGTTTTTCGTCCCGCACTGGCCGCTCGCTGGCTCGAGACGGGCCGCCAGGTTGACGGCGTCGCCCAGGATCGTATACGACAACCGCGCGCTGGTGCCGAAGGCACCGATCAGGCAATCGTTGCCCGACGCACCGCCGATTTTCACGCGGTGGAAGTAGGGGTCGTGGAGCTCCGTCAACGCGCGGGTGCTCGCCAGGGTTGCCCGGACCGCCCGGTAAGCATGGTCGGCCGGATCGCCGCTCACGAGCGGGCCGCCCCGGAAGCTCATGACCGCGTCGCCAATGAACTTGTCGATGATCAGGTCGTACTTGACAAGTTCGCTGACCAGGCAATCCATCGCCGCTTCCAGGTGCGCTGAGAGGCGATTGGGATCGTGCGCCAGCCCCTCGCAGGTCTTGGTGAACCCGACGAAATCCATGAAGAGGATCGTCGCCGGCATCCGGCTCTTCTGGGCGTAAGAGTGGGGATCCACCAGGAACCGTTCGGACACTTGTTTGGGCAGGGCCAGATTGAGCAGTCCACGGAGTTGCGTCTGCGTGACGTCGAGTTGATGGTAGGCGATAATGTACATGAGAAAGAGCATCGAGGTCATCATGCCGAGGATCACGAAGAATTCGACCTGATCGGATCGCTCTTCGACGGGTTCCATATCGAAGTAGGCGGTCTTGTGCTGGCCGTCGATGACGAGTTCCCGGCGGAAGAAGTGATCGTCGTTGCCCGGTAACTTGAGGCTTCCGCCGAGCGCTTTCAGGGTGGCCGCGCTCACGTTGCCTTGCACCTCGGAATCGATTCGGCTGATAAAGTCGGTCTCCATCTGCTTGCGAGACAATACGATGAAAAGTAAGACCGTGACGGTCATTCCGATCAGGCCAATATTCATCGAGTGGTGAATCACTTTTTCTTTTTTGCTCGCCGAGGCGTCCTTGACGAACTGATCGAATGCTGGGATCGAGCGGAGTGCCCGAAGGATGCGCAAGCCGCGAAGGATCCGGAGAATTCGGAACCCGCGAACGAAGCGGACGGCTCGGATCGGTTTGACGCCGGTGGCGATCGCATCGAGCAAGGGAAGGCAACTGATGAGGTCGATCAGGAACCAGGGGGTCTGGACGTAGGTGATCCCGTAGACTCGCAGCTTCAATAGCAGGTCGAACGCGAAGATGCCGTCAATGAGGAGGGAGAAGCCGAGCCAGGTCGACCGCCATTCTCCGAGGCCTTTCACCAGGTCAAAGAGGTAGACGATGATGGTGACCACGGCCAGCGCCAGCAGGGGCTTGTCCATGGCATCGATCCATCGCTCCCCTCGACTCGGTGCGGGATGGTTCTGCTTCATCGGTCGGTGAATGTCCGGCTTTAGGTTTGGCACTGTAGACCTCGAAACGAATCGGATGATCGCCGGATGCAAGATCCGAGCCGGCGTTGGGGGCCGACCAGGGAAATTGCGTGCGGCCATCCTATCCGAACTCTCCGCTCCAATTGACAGACTAGGGAGGGGCGGTACAATTGTCGCTTCAAGCGTTGTGGCGGTCGAGATGCCACCGCGCCAACTCGTTGCTCCGCAAAGTTCAACGACGTTGGCAGCGCTTTTAGCCGGCGGCTCCATGGAGGATATCGTTGATGGCTCGCGTTCGCCGCCTCGCTCTCCTGGTGCTTCTCGTCACGATGCTGGGCGGGGTGCTTCCGTCAAGCTCGCAGGGCCAGCCGCTGGCGGAGTCGCAGCCGACCGTCCGCGTCGATTCGAGCGCGACCGAGTCGACACCCAAGGCGTCGACTTCCCAAGAGAAAAGGAAGCCCGCGACCCCCCAGAAGAACTCGGGAATTGGCCGGGGAAGCATGCTGGGCTTCTTCTCACGCTCCAACCCGATGCTCTGGCTCCTCGGACTCTGTTCGATCGTTACCCTCGGGTTCACGCTGGAGCGGTTGGTGGCGCTGCGTCGCGAACGCGTGATTCCTCGTGACTTCGTCAGTCGTTTCCTCGAACGGCTCGCCGGTGGAAAGCTCGACCGTGACCGCGCGGCGGAACTTTGCCGGGCCAACGACAGTGCGGTGGCTCGTGTCTTCGCGATGGTCATCAATTCATGGGGCCAGCCTGCGGCGATCATTCGCCAGTCGCTCGGCTACGACGCTGCGGGAGAGGTCTCAGATCTCAAGCGAAACGTACGAGTGCTCAATGGTACGGCCACGCTCGCCCCGTTGCTCGGGCTGCTCGGAACCGTCGTCGGTATGATCCAATCGTTCGACGCCCTGGGTGGTCGGGTCGGGCCCGCGAAAGGAGAGGCTCTGGCGCAGGGGATCAGTCTCGCCCTGGTGGCCACGGCGCTCGGGTTGGCGATCGCCATCGTCTCGGTCGCGGCCTATTACTATCTGCTCAACCGGGTCGACCTGCTGGTTCGTGAGCTCGACGATAATGCGCGGAAAGTGATCGACCTGGTCTCTGCCGAGTCGCTCCGGCCGACCTCCGATCGCCGCTCGCCGCTCACCCCGCCCGGCGATCTGACGCGTCACGAGTCGCGCGCTCATTGACGAATTCTTTGGATTGAGCCGCGCTGACGCACGGACACTCTCATCCGATCGGACCCAATTCCTCTCGACACGCGGAGGCACACCCCCGATGCTCTCGGACCGCCTTCAGGCCGACGAGTTGCCCCATGTCAACATGACGCCGATGGTGGACGTCGTGCTCTGCTTGCTCGTCTTCTTTATCGCGGCCACCCGGCTCTACGATTGGGACGAGAACGAGTTTGTCGTCAGCGTGCCGCAAGTGACCGATGCCAGTCCGCTGACGGCAGCGCCCGACGACCTCATGCTAACTATTGTCCGTCCCGGACTCGTTGCATTGGGGGACACCACTCACGACCTCCCGTCGTTGGCCAAGATTCTTCGGCAGTCGCGCGAGCACTTTGAGGACCAAGGGGTCGTGATTCGGGGTGACTCCGCCTTGAATTACCAGGACCTGGCCGACGTCCTCTCCGTCTGCGATGGAGCCGGGATTCATAACGTGCGACTTCCGGTTCGCCCGCGCGGCGATGAGACTACCACGAATTGAGGCTCTGGGTGTTGCCCCTTTTTTTGAGGGAGCAGAGAGCCCGGGCAAGGGGGCGGGGGCGGTTTCGCTTGCCTTGCTTTTTCTGAGTTGCCGTGAACAGTCGTTTCCTCTCGATCACGACGACGCCCACCGCCGCGCCCGTCTGATTCTGGCTCAAACCAACGGGGACTCGTCCCCGTGATCTTCCATCCTTCAAGAGACGCCCGAATGGAATTTTTGCAGCAAGTAATTCACACGCTTTTACACCTTAGCCCCGACACGATGAATGAGTTGGCGCAGGGGGTTGGGCATTGGCTCTACGTCATCCTCTTCCTCATCGTCTTCGCCGAGACGGGCTTGGTGGCGACTCCCTTTCTGCCCGGCGACTCGCTGCTCTTTGCCGTCGGGGCGGTGGCGGCCAATTCCGGTTCGCCGATCAGCCTGTCATTGACGGCCGTCCTCCTGATCGTGGCTGCGATCCTGGGTGACGCGGTCAATTATGCGGTGGGGTATTACGTCGGCCCGAAAGTGTTTTCCAGGGAAAAGTCCTGGCTCCTCAACAAGAAGCATCTTGTCGAAGCGCAGCATTTCTATGAGCAGTACGGCGGGAAGACGATCATCTTGGCGCGGTTCGTGCCCATTGTCCGCACGTTCGCCCCATTCGTCGCCGGCATCGGGCGGATGAACTACGCGAAGTTCGCGATCTTCAACATCACGGGCGCCGTGGCCTGGGTGCTCTCATTCCTGGTGAGCGGCTGGTGGTTCGGCGGCCGTGAAGTGGTTCAGAAGAATTTCAAGCTCGTGATCGCGGCGATCATCGTGATCTCGATCTTGCCCGCTGTCATCGAAGTGGCTCGAAATAAACTGCGCCGGGATAAGAGCGGGCAGCAAGAAGGAAGCTGAGTTGAGTGGAAGGGAGCCGCTTACGCCTCTAGGGACGAAATAGACAGGGAGGGGGCGCACCCTCGATCGATCGGACGGGCCCGAAGAATGGACTTACTTCGACTTCTGTTCGAGGGCCCGCTCCAAGTCATCGAGCGGCATGGAATTCAGATTCCCACCGAGGAGCGCGCTGAGCTGGAGGCCGACCAAAGCCTCGCTCGGACTTTTACCGTCCAAAACCATATTCAAATAAGGTTCGGCACCGACGAGCACGGCTCGCGGCTTACCATGGACAGTCAGCACATACCTGACGGTCTCATTCTCGAGTTCGCGAAGAATGCCCGGAAGGTTTTGGTGCAATTCCCTACTGCCGATGATTCGCACCGGCGAATCGGGTGATTTGTCTACCATAGAATTGCGGCCTCCACCCGGGAAGGGGCGTTTGCCCACGTGAGGCCCGTAGCTAACTCCGCAACTGCGGAGGGAACCGATCGCGATGATCGAAGAGCCAACACGAACCAAGAAAAAACGGCAGGTTTAAGAAAAACCTGCCGAAGCGAGTGGAGGATAGGGGACTTGAACCCCTGACCTCTTGCATGCCATGCAAGCGCTCTCCCAACTGAGCTAATCCCCCGCTTTTCAATCTTTTCTTTCTTTTCGCTCTCAGTCGCACTGACGGAGGTTAATTTATCAGGGCATGGGGCCCGTGTCAACAATCTGGTAGGAACATTGTCTCGGTTTCTCAGGAATGGTCTCTTACCCGCGAATTGATCTGAAAAGGCAGGCCATGCGCAACGAGTCGATGCTGAAGTTTGTTCTGACGAATGATGACGGCTGGGATGCGCCCGGGCTCGTTGCGCTTTACGAGGCGGCTCAGGGGCTGGGTTCGTGTCGCGTGGTCGCCCCCAGCGGTCCCTACTCGGGCTGTGGGCACCGGGTCACCACGCACGAGCCGATCGCGGTTCGCGTGGGTCCCGAGGGACAACAGATTGTCGACGGGACTCCCGCCGACTGTGCTCGGCTCGCGCTCCACCACCTGGTTCCTGACGTCACCTGGTTTCTGTCGGGGATTAACGCGGGGGGGAACCTGGGGACTGACGTCTACCATTCGGGGACGGTGGCCGCAGTCCGCGAAGGGGTGATCAACGGTGTGCCCGGGATCGCCTTTTCCCAGTACATCGCGCGCGGGCGTCCGCTGGATTGGCCGCGGGCTTCGCGATGGGCAGGCCAGGTCCTTCAACGGCTCCTCAAGATGCCTTGGGAACCGGGAACGTTCTGGAACGTCAATCTCCCTCACGCCGAGCCGGGAGGACCGGACCCGGCCATTGTCTTTTGCCCTCTCGATCCGTCGCCGTTACCGTTGCGATACCAAGTGGCGGGGGAGGTCTCCACGTATTCGGGGGACTATCAGACGCGCGCTCGTCAACCGTTCCGCGACGTCGACGTCTGCTTCGGCGGCCGGATCTCGGTCACTCTGCTCCGGTTGGATGGGCTGACTGACAAGGAGTCTGGCCATGGACTGGTGTTCGATGGCGGCGAGGCGTCATAATGAGATAATGGAGAGCGACGCAGCCCGGCCGAGCGGGCTTGCCGATCATCACTACCCTTTTTTTTCATTCAAAGGTATGTCGCCGGTTCCGGCGCGGAGGCGTTGTCGATGTTGACGTGGCGTTGGTTCACCTTGGGTCTTGTCTGCCTGGCCGCCTGTGGCTGCGAGCCGCCGTCGGCGATCGTCTCCTCTGCCCCGCCGGGCACGGATCGCCTACGTAAGCTGCCTGACGAGGAAAAGAACGCACCTGCGGAAGCGCTGGGAGAACAGGCGGCTGCATCTCGTACCGCCGCGAAGGGCGATGTCAAGCCGAAGGAAGCCGCCGAAATACCCCCCGCTCTCCCGACAACCAAGGGGGAAACCAAGACGACGGCTTCCGGCGTGACGTACGAAACTCTCAAGGAAGGGACCGGAGCCGAGGCCAAATCGGGTCAGACGGTTTTGGTCCACTACACCGGCACCCTTGAGAATGGCAATAAGTTCGACAGTTCACGCGATAGCGGAACGCCGTTCAGCTTCACGCTCGGGCAACAGAATGTGATCAAGGGCTGGGACGAAGGGATCCCGGGTATGAAAATCGGTGAGCGGCGCAAGCTGACGATTCCCGCCAGCGCCGGCTATGGCAGCCAGGCTCAGAGGTCAATTCCAGCGAACTCGACCCTGATCTTCGATGTCGAGCTGCTTGGCATCAAATAACCGAGGGGATCGCCGCTTCCTCCCTCTCGGCGGGGTGACCCCGGGGCGTTGGGAAGCGAAGTCTTGTAGGGTAGGCATCAGCCTGCCACCAGTCCAAAAAGAACCGGCAGGCTAAAGCCTACCCTACAAGAACATGAAACGACGTAAGTCGGTCCTTGGGGCTGATTCAGTAGTGGAACCCATTGGCCCGAACGTGAACGAGGGGTTCGGCCTCAAGGTCGAGCAAGCCGCCAGCGACGATTCGGCCGAGGAAGATGCGATGGTCGTCTCCGCTAATCTGGCCGGCGACCTCGACATCAAGGTAGGCCAGTGCAGTGGCGAGTACCGGCCCACCCTGGGCATCGTCGCGGAGTGTAAGACCCTCGAACGCGTCCGCGTCGGGGGCGAACCCGCGACCGAAATGACGGATCAGCGCCTTGCTTCCCGTGGCAAGTTGATTCAGGGTGAATCGGCCGCTGGTTTCGATCCAGTCGCCGACAAAGCGGTCACGCTTGACCGCGACGGTCAGCATCGGCGGTTCGAAACCCGCTTGCTGGACCCAGCTTGCGAGCATCCCCGTGGCCTGGTCGCCTTGGCGGACAGTGAGAATGTAGAGGCCGCTGGGGATTCGGCCCAGCGATTGGCTCAAACCAGTCCCTTCGGGACGCAGATGATCCGCCATGGTGATTTGGTCTCTTTGACGTTTGAGTCGCACCGGCAGACACCCCGGACCGAGGGGCTGAGCGGGAGGCGACAGAGGGCTCTGGATCCGAAAAAGAGGGGAACGTTCCCGAGGGATTGCTCCCACCGCGGTCTTGAGCTAAGTTCGTTGAGATCACACGTCCGCGCGACGTACTAACCCAGCGTAGACCTCGAGTCGTACCGGAGATCGACGCTGCGGGGACCGCATCCACCACGCAGCTCCAACCTGACCCTTGGTCCACGATATCCTATTCCCTCGGGCGGGCAACCCGCCTCGACCATCGAGGAAACGCATGGCAGACGTGTCGAGCAAGCCGAAGCTGAGCGAGATGAAGTATCGGGTCGTGAGCCCATTGGGCAATGGGGCGGGTAGCACAATTCTCTTGATTAGCGACAAGACGGCGGGAGGCAAGCGTTACGCCCTCAAAGTCGTGAAGCGACAGGACGCCGACGACGACATCTACATCGCCCAGGCTCGGGTCGAATACGAGGCGGCTCAGAAGCTCAATCATTCCGCAATCGCCAAGATCTACGACATTCGGACCAAACGTTCGTGGTTCCGGCTCTCCGGAGTCGAACTGCTGATGGAGTACGTCGACGGGAAAACGCTTGACGAACTGGAAGCCCCGGCGATGGACCAGCTCATCCTGGTCTTCAACCAGGTGGTCTCGGCGCTCACCCACATGCATCGCCGTGGGGTCTATCACGGCGACCTGAAACCGTCCAACATCATGCTTTCCAAGACCGGCCAAGTCAAACTGATCGACTTCGGCACGGCCTGGATCAAGGGCGAAGAGAAGAACCGGATCCAGGGGACCCCCCAGTTCATCGCGCCTGAGCAAGTGGCTGAGCGGGTGGTCGACGAACGGACGGATATTTACAACCTGGGCGCGACCATGTACCGCATGTTCACGGGCCGGTTCGTCCAGCAGGGGTTGCCCAAGACCGGTGAATCGGGAAGCCGGAAAATCGCTTCACCGATCCAGATTAATCCCAAGATCCCCGGCACCCTGAACGAGACGATCATGGCCTGCCTCGAGATCAGCCCCGAGCGCCGGCCCGCCGGAATGTTCGAGATCAAGCACCAGTTGGCCGCCGTTGCCAAATACCTTGGGCTTCAGGAAGTCGACCTGAAGGGGGCCGATGACGAGGAGTTCTAGGAGGTGTGGCGGCTGGGCGAATTCTTGATGGATGTTCCGTCCGTTTGCCGCGTTGCCGGCCTGTGTGATCCTGGCTCGTCCGCTCGTTGCGACGCGATCCTGTCGCCAAGCCGACCTTGCCAGTTCGCTCAGGCGCGTCTACCATGAACCGGGTTCGGCGGGGGCTACCGCCACTTCTTTCTGCTCGTCTTCGCCTGGCAAGGAGCCCATGCAGTACAATCCCTCCAATCCGCTGATCGTGCAGGGCGACCGCACGGTCCTTTTGGAAGTCGATAACCCGTTGCACGCTGAGGCCCGCGATGCGATCGCGCCGTTCGCGGAGCTGGAGAAGAGCCCCGAGCACATTCACACGTATCGCCTGACCTCGCTGTCGCTCTGGAACGCTGCGGCTGCCGGCATGACCGCCGATGCGATGATCGACGCGCTTGGGGTTTACAGCAAGTTTCCCTTGCCGCCGAACCTCGGCACTGACCTCCGGGAACTGGTCAGCCGTTACGGACGAGTCACACTCCGGCGGATCGACGGTGTGCTCCGCATGGTCACGGCTGACCAGGCCTTGCTCGAGGAGTTGGCTCGGCAAAAAGGGGTTCGCGACTTTTTGGGCGAGCGGATCGACGCAACGAGCTTCGTGATCGATGATGCGTTTCGGGGGATGCTCAAGCAGGCTCTGATTGGGGTCGGTTACCCGGCCGAGGACCTGGCCGGCTATGCCGAGGGGGCCGATCTCGCTGTCGAAATTCGGGAAATCGCGCGGAGCGGGCTCCCGTTCAAGGTTCGCGACTACCAGCGGGGGGCGGTCGACGCCTTTCACGCGGGAGGCGATGCGCGCGGGGGTTCGGGGGTCGTTGTCTTGCCCTGCGGTGCGGGTAAAACGATCGTTGGGCTTACCGCCCTGGCCGCACTCAAGAAGAACACGCTTGTCTTGACCACCAGTACCACGGCCGTCGAACAGTGGAAGCGCGAGATCCTCGATAAGACGGACCTCGACGACTCGATGGTGGCCACCTACACCGGCGACTCGAAGGCGATTGCGCCCGTCACCCTGGCCACTTACCAGATCGTCACCTATCGGCCGAAGAAGGATGGCGACTTTCCGCATTTCTCCCTGTTTAACCAGCGGGACTGGGGCCTGATCATCTATGACGAGGTCCACTTGCTCCCCGCTCCTGTCTTCCGGGTCACGGCCGATATCCAGGCACGCCGCCGGCTTGGCCTGACCGCGACGCTTGTCCGCGAGGATAACCGCGAGGAAGACGTCTTTAGTCTGATCGGACCCAAGAAGTTCGACGTGCCGTGGCGGGTCCTCGAGTCGAAGGGGTGGATTGCCGAAGCCCAGTGTCATGAGGTGCGCCTGGGACTTCCCGGCGACGCCCGCATGGAGTATGCGGTGGCCGAATGGCGCGACAAGTTCCGCCTGGCGAGCGAGAATCCGTCGAAGGATGACCTGGTGGCCCTGCTGCTGGACGAGCACGATGGGCCCGACGATCGCGTCCTGGTCATCGGCCAGTACCTCAAGCAGCTTCGCCGCATCGCGGCGCGGTTCGACGTGCCGCTGATCACCGGGCAGACGTCCAACTCGGAACGAGAAGACCTGTACGGTCGGTTCCGTCGTGGCGACATCCGTCGGCTCGTCCTCTCCAAAGTCGGCAATTTCGCGATCGACCTACCCGACGCCAATGTGATGATTCAGGTTTCGGGAACGTTCGGGAGCCGTCAGGAAGAAGCCCAGCGGCTGGGCCGGATCCTTCGACCCAAGGAGGGGGAGGTTCCCGCCAGTTTCTATTCTCTTGTGACCCGCGACACTCGAGAGATGGATTTTGCCCACCATCGTCAGCTCTTCCTCACCGAACAGGGGTATAGCTACGAGATTCTTGACGAATCCGATATCGTTGCTCGCGCGTCGACGGCATCGAAGTCTTAATGCCATCTCTCCTGAGGCTGATCTTGGCCTCAGGAAAGGCGTGGAGTCTTCGGAGGGAATGTTTCCTTCCGAGGACCGTTTTGCTTGAGTTGAACTCCGTTTGGGAGAGCCAGCGATGCCAGCCCCGTCCGCGCGAATCCCAGTCAAGCTCCATAAGCATGTGGCCCTGATCCGCACCGCGGAACCGGTCCTCGCGGAGGAGTTGCTGGCGCGGAAAACGCTGGCTCGTATGGTCGCCGGACGGCTCTCCGAGACCGTGCTGCTGGTCCACTCGGAAGAGGAAGAGGGCATTATCGAGGAGCTGCGGCGGATGGGGCATACCCCTCGAGTCGTTCGCTGAGGGTAACGCGACGATGGCCGATGATGCTCCGGACCGGGAAGAAAACGAATCGACGACTTCAGAGGGTGCCGTACTGGTACCTGTAGTCGTTACCCCCCCGTTAACCGCCTACCTGCGTGCGCTCGAGCGTTACGAAGGAATCCGGCTCTTCGAGATTCACCGCGCACTCGGCCTGGCTGACCCGGGGACGAAGCCTCGGGCCCTGCCCGGAGTCATCACCGAGCGACTCGCGGAACTGCGGTTCGCGGAGCGGATTCTGGCTTCCCTCGAACCCGGCCTGCGACTGGCGGCGAGCCTGTTCATGCTCACGGAGACGACCTCGTGGTCGTTCAACGGGCTGTTTCATGCGCTCACTTGCTTGGGAATTGAGCCCACCCCGACAGTCCATCGATTACTTGAGCTGGGCCTGCTGGCGATCGAGCTGGCGGAAGGCAACTTCACCAATGATCTCGCGCGGCTGATTGAGCGTGGCGACATGGTCGGAGCGCGCTTCCTCGCACATCCTTCGGTGCTCGGCGCTTCGAGAACGGTCCTGCCGGAGAAGAAGCTCACGCCGCATTCGGGAACGGTGGTCAGGATCCGCGAGACCGACGGACTCGAACCTATCCTGCGCTTGGCCGCAATCTGGCAGCGGGTCGACGCCGGCCCATTACGGCGCACTCAGCACGGGACGCTTTACAAACGCGATCGAGATCGGCTCGAGGACGATCCGGTGCTCGCCGGCCCAATCGCCGATGCCCTGGAACCGCTCCCCGACATGGCGGCATTCTGGTTGGCCCTGTCTCGTGGCGTCAGCCTGCTCGTCGACGAAGAGAACAGCGATCGGGTTGTGGCGGCCCCGCCAGGCTTCTGGGCGGAGAATGCGATTCACTTGCCGCAGATGGTGGCCACCCGCTGGCTCGCGCTGCGGACCTGGCACGAGCAGGGGGGGATGCAGCAGGACGGGAGCACGGTCGAGCTGGCCTTGCCCTTTCTCAGGCCGGTCGTCCTGCTCTGGCTCGCCACCCTCGCCGAAGACGAATGGGTTGCGCTCGACGACTTCGATGCCCAGCTTCGCGAATTGCTGCCCGACTGGGATCGGGCCGGCTTCTTGGAAGAACCGGCGGCGAACCCCGCCGCGCGTGCCAAGGCCGTCCGTGCCGCCAAATCCGCCCGACCGGCACGCGAGAGTCGAAACGAAGAACGAGGAGCGGAACCCGCGGTCCTCGAATCGCTCCTGCTCGGCGCTGGCTATCAACTTGGCCTGGTCAGGGCCGCCGTGGACGGGGCGGACGGCCGAGCGATCGTCCAGCTCTCCGCACTCGGGCGGTATATCCTGGCGCTGGGGCCACCGCCACCGCCCCGGCCCACGTTCGAGCACTTCCTCTACGTCCAGCCCAACTTTGAGATCATCGCTTATCGCCAAGGACTGACCCCGCCTCTGATCGGGCAGTTCAGTCGGTTCGCTCTCTGGTCGCAAGTCGGTGCCGCCCTGGAACTCAAGCTGACTCCCGAGTCGGTCTATCGAGGGCTCGAAGGGGGACTCACCCCCCCCGAGATGCTCGATCGCCTGGCGCGGCATAGCCAGCGCGTGTTGCCCGCCGGCGTTTCCGAAGCCGTGCGCACCTGGGCCGGCCGTCGCGAGCGAATCACCTACTATGCGTCGGCGACGCTGGTCGAGTTTGCCACGAAGGAAGACCTCGAAAAGGCTCTGGCTCAGTGGCCCGAGTCAAAAGGCGTGGCGCCGATTGCGATCTCCGACCGGCTCTTACTGGTGGAGGATGACTCCTCGATTCCATTCCAGCGGCTCCGGCTCGCCGGCGCTCGCGACTATCGACGATCGCCGGAGGCCTGCCTCGAAGTTGAAGCCGATGGTGTGACTCTCTCGCTCGACTTGTCCCGTTCCGACCTTCTGGTCGATGCCGAGCTCGTCCGGTTCGCCGACGAGCTCCCCCTGGATCCGGCCACCGGAACGCCCGGCAACCCGCGCCGACGGTTCGTGATCTCTCCTGCCTCGATCGCGCGCGGAGTCGCCAACGGGATGACTTCGTCCACCTTGTCGCACTGGTTCACCCGCCGGACCGACGCCGACATTCCGCCCGCCGTCCGGTTACTGCTCCTGGCGAACCAGTCACGCGTACCCCCCTTGAGCACGAGCCGTCCGCTCGTCCTCCACGCGCCGTCGGCCGATCTCATCGATGGCCTGGTGCAGCATCCGAGCACGCGCAGCCATCTTGGCGAACGACTTGGACCGACCTCCGTCGTTGTCCCCGACGAGGAACTCGAGGCGTTCCGGATCGCTCTCGACCGACTCGGTCTTGCGATTGCCGATCCTTTGGTCGTGAAAGAACCGGAGATTCCCAGTCGTCCGGCTGGGGCGAGCCTTCGGTCACCCAAACGGAAGTGAGGTTCATTGCAGCCCCTCTGGGACTGCAATGAGTTTTGATTTGAGTGTTTGTTGCTTTCAGGGTTCCGCGATTATCTCAGCAGTCTCCGGAGCGCTTTGCCGGAAACACTTCGGGGAACCTCGGCGACGAATTCAACGGAGCGGGGCAGCTTGAACGATGCCAGTTCCGGCCTCAGGTAATCCAGAACGCCTTCGGGGGTCCAGGCGTGGTCGGGTTTCAGGGCGATATAAGCCTTGACCACTTCGCTGAGGTTGAGGTCGGGAATACCGACCACCACGGCGTCGGCAACGGCCGGGTGGCGGTGGAGGACCTCCTCGACGTCGCGCGGATAGACCTTCTCGCCGCCGACGTTGATCATGTCCTTCACGCGATCGACGATGAAGACGTAGCCGTCGTCGTCGATTTTGACGATGTCGCCGGTCTTGAACCAGCCGTCGCTGGTGAAGACTTCGGCTGTCATTTCGGGTTTTCCGAAATAGCCTGCGGTGATCGCCGTCCCTTGGGCCCAGAGTTCACCTACGGCGCCTGGCGGTAGCGCGTTGCCCTCGGCATCGACCACCTTGAGGATCGTGTCGCCCATGGCTCGGCCGCACGAGCCGGGTCGCATCTCGGTGGAGGGAGTGGTGGTGATGACCGGGCTGGTCTCGGTCAGGCCGTACGACTCGGCGTAGCCGACCTTCCAGAGTCGCCTCATCGTTTCGATCAACTCCAGTGGCATCGGCGCCGCGGCACAGAGGACAACGCGCAGGCTGTCCAGACTGCGCTGAGGGATACTCGGCGATTTGCTCATGTAGTTGACCATGGTCGGAACGCCGAGCATGATCGTGGGGCGGGTCGTTTCGATCAGGTCGAGTGTGGGCTCGGTGCGGTATCGTCGCGGCACGATGGCGGTCGCTCGCGCGACGAAGCTGCCCAGGAGTCCGTTGATCAGGCCCCAACAGTGGAAGAGGGGAGCCGCGATCAGGAGCCGGTCGTCGGCCGTGAAATGAACCCTCGCAAAGTTTGTGGCGTTGTCGATGATGTTGCGGTGCGAGAGCATGACCCCCTTGGCAAAGCCGGTCGTCCCCGACGTGTAGAGTAAGCTCGCCAGCGTCTCCGGTGCCAGTTCGAGCGTCTTGAAGTCGCTTGGCGAACCTTCCAGGGCTGTGTTGAACGATTCCAGTCCCTCATCTTTGTCCTCGGTGACATCGTCGTCGCCTGACAGCAGGGTCTGACAAGTCCCAAGTCCGTCGCGGACTGCTTGCAGCGCCTGCCAGCGGGTCGGATCGGTCACGAGGAGAAATGCGTTGGAGTCGGAAACGACGAGCCGAACCTCTTCGGGTTTGAGCGATGCGTTGACCACGTTGGGTACGACACCTGCTCTCAAGGCCCCCATGTAGGCAACGATCAACTCGGGGCTGCTTTCGAGGAAAATCGCGATGACGTCTCCCGGGCGGACGCCTCGTTGCCCCAGCAGATTGGCAAACTGCCCGGTCAGGCGTTCGAGTTCCCGATAGGTGACGGTCCGCCCCTCGAAGACAAACGCAGGGTGGTCGGGACGCTCGTGAGCGGCTGCGGTCAGCAGATTGGCAACGTTCATTTGGAATTTTCCCTTCCCTGATCTCGGCATTCGCACGATGGTCGAGGAACAGGTCACGCGGGGCATTTGAGGCTTTGATCTCCGGGATCTTACGACGGCCTGGAGATTCGATTACGATGCCCGACAGTTCGGCCGCTGGAGGCAGTCGCGCGGAGTCAGACCGACGATCCCCGGCGGCCCAAACTCACCAAACTCTTTCACTCTCTTGGGAACATGCCGAGGATGAACACCGTGTTGACGACCCGACGACCCAGGTTCCGCCCTGAAACGATCGCGCTCTCCGCCGTCTTGTTCGCTGTGATATTGGGCTGGGCTTCACGAGAGTATGCCTTCGCTCAGTCGAAGGCCGTCGCCCGCTCGCAGACGGTACCGCTCGATCAGGTCAAAATGAACGAATACAGCTACGAAGGGAAGCCGGTCGGCCAGGTTGGAGTCTACCTCGAAGGTGATACTCCCAGGAGTTCGAAGTTTGTCACCGGTCGGTTCGTTCTCGAACCGGGGCAGACGCCGCATGCGCCTCACACCCACGTCGAAGAGGAAGTCATGGTCATCGAGAGCGGCCAGGGCGAGATCTTCTGCGATGGGAAGACCACGAAGGTCGGGCCGGGTTCGGTCATGTTCACGACACCCAATGACCCGCACGGCATCGTCAACACCGGTAAGACGCCGATTGTCTTCTACTTCATCAAATGGGCAAGCAAAGACGCGAAGTGACGTCTCTCGCAGTCGCACGGGCGGCCCGCCCGTGCGACTGGAAGACTTGCTTCCTGCGTTTCGAATCCGAAGGCGGTCCGCTCACCATTTGCCCGGATGGAATCCCAATGGGCGGCCCGTTCACGCTTTGCTTTTACGAACTCATCTGCAGTAGCTTGTTCATGCGCTGAACGATGTCGCTCAAGTCCTTTTTGGGCACTTCGGCGGTGATCCAACCTTGGTAGCCCACCTCGATCAGCGCTTCGCGGACGGCCGGCCAGTCGATCTCACCTTCACCGAGAAGGTAGCCAAATCGCCGGTCCTTCTGGTATTCCTTGATGTGAATCTTGAGGATTCGCTTGCCGAGTTCGCGGATCCATTCCTGCGGGTAGCCGAATTCGACCACGTTGCCGACGTCGAAGTAGGCGCCCACCCAGGGGCTCTCGAATTCATCGATGTAACGCGCGAATTCGAGGGGGCTGAGCAGGAACTTGTTCCAGACTTCTTCAATCGCGATCTTGATCCCGTGCTTCTCGGCGTCGGGGATCAGCTTGCGGATGTTCTCCTGCGACCGCTTGTAGGCGTCGCGATAGGAGACGTGCTTGGTGACGACGGCCGGGACGACCAGGACGGTCGTTCCGCCGTACGCCTTGCAGTCGACCATCTCCTGGCGGATCGCTTCCAGGCCGATCTCAACGACCTTGGGGTCGGGGTCGGAAAGCGTTTGTTGCCAGTGCTTCGTGCCGCTGACGCCGTGGATGATCAGACCGGTCTTGTCGCGAGCGCGGAGCACTTCGTCGCGGTCGAGCTCCGTGGGGCTGAGCAGCTCAACCCCTTGGAAGCCGGCGGCCTTGAGAGCTTCGAAGTCGGGAAGAATGGGACCCTTGGTGGTCCCGAGCATGAATGCCTTCTTCCAAGCGGGAGCGGCTCCGTCCGCCGCAAGGGCCGGAACGCCCATCGTCGCGGCGGCGATCGTGGCTCCGGTGCCTTTCAAAAACGACCTGCGGTCGATCATCGTCAGCGCTCCTCCGCTCGTACTCTGGAATTGTCGTCCCCCGGGATCAACCCCGGGGGTCTTCCAGAATAGGATGCGCGGGGCGACCAATCTAGACCGTCGCGATTCTCATCCCTGGCCGGCGAGTTCCGTGAGCTTGATGTCGAGCAACTCGCCGACGAGTGCGGGGTCGGCCTTCCCTCCGGTCTGCTTCATGACCTGGCCGCGAAGGAACCCCTTGACCGCCTCGGGCTTCTTCTTGCCCCCCTTGAGGTCTTCAACGGCCTTGGGGTTGGCTTGCAGCGCTGCCTCGACGGCCGCAGCAATGGCATCACGGTCGGAGACCATGCCATAGCCGCCGGCCGCGATGACCTTGTCGACCGGGTCGCCCGTTTCGATCAAGGCGGCCAGGACCTCGCGCCCTTGGTTCGTGTTCAGCTCTTTCCGCTTGACCCGGTTGATCAGGTCGGCCAACACAGCGGGGGTTACGGGGAACTCGGCGAGAGTCTGTTTCTTCTCCTTGATGATCCGCAGGACCTCCTGCTGGACCCAGTTACTCGCCAGCTTGTATTCGTCGGTCGCTTTGGCGACGGCGTCGAAGTAGTCGGCCACATCCTCGCCCTGCTCGACCAGGACGTTGGCGTCGTAGGCCGAGAGGCCGTAATCGGTCTCGAACCGTTGCCGGCGTCGGGAGGGGAGTTCGCCGATCGAGGCGCGAACGCGCTCGATCCAGGCCTCATCGACGACCACGGGCACAAGGTCGGGCTCGGGGAAATAGCGATAGTCGGCCGCGCTCTCCTTGCGGCGCTGGGGCTTGGTCGCGCCGTCGGGTTCGCTCCAGCCTCGCGTTTCCTTGTGGGCGTCGTGGATCGTCAGGCCGTCTTCTTTCCACTGGCGGAACTGCCGCTCCGCTTCGTAGGCCAGGGCCCGCTCAACCGATCGGAAACTGTTTAGGTTCTTGATTTCGACAATCGGTGTGGCCACCGTCTTGCCGTCGACGTCGATGTGCAGGTTGATGTTCGCATCGCAACGAAGGCTCCCCTCCTGCATTTCGCAGTCGGAGACGCCCAGGTAGCGGAGCGTGAGCCGTAGCTCTTCGAGAAGGGCCTTGGCGTCTTGGGGGTTGCGGAGGTCGGGCTCGGTCACGATCTCCATCAGCGGGATGCCGGCGCGGTTCAAGTCGACTTCCGAGAACCCGGAGTTGCCGTGAGTCAGCTTGCCCGTATCCTCTTCGAGGTGAACGCGCGTTAGGCGGCACCGGCCTCCCCCCGAGCCATCCTTCTGGACCGGGATCTCGAGCCAGCCGTGGCGGCTGAACGGGAGGTCGTACTGGCTGATCTGATAGTTCTTGGGGAGGTCGGGATAGTAATAATTCTTGCGGTCCCACTTGGTGAATGGCGTGATCTCGGCGTTGAGCGCGACGGCCGTCTTGAGGGCGAGCTCGAACGCCTTGCCGTTCATGACGGGCAAGCTGCCGGGGAGACCGAGCGAGACCGGGTCGGTCTGCGTGTTCGGCGGGAGGCCGAACTCGGTTCCGCACGACGAGAACATCTTGCTCTCGGTGTGAAGTTGGACGTGGACTTCCAGGCCGATGATAATCGTGTAATCCATGTGCCGCCTGCCTTGGAATCGCTTCGTTGTACGTGTTGAGGAGCCGAGAGAGTCATCGCGCTGCCGGCGGCCGTCGTGTGTGCCAGTCGGTCGATCGCTCGAAAACGCGGGCGGTTCGCAGGAGGTTTTCCTCGGCGAAGGCCGGCGCGAGCAACTGGAGACCGATCGGCAGACCCGAGGCGGTCGAGCCGCAGGGGATGCTCAAGCCGGGGATTCCGGCCAGGTTGGCCGTGATCGTGTAGATATCGGACAGGTACATGGCCAGCGGGTCGGCCGTTCGCTCGCCGAGTTTGAACGCCGCCGTGGGGGAGGTTGGTCCGATCAGTACGTCGACATCTTTGAAAGCAGTGTCGAAGTCGTTGCGGATCAGGCGCCTGACCTTCAAGGCCTGGTTGTAGTACTGGTCGGCATAGCCGGCCGAGAGGGCGAACGTGCCGAGCATGATCCGCCGCTTGACCTCGGCTCCGAAGCCTTCGGCCCGGCTGGCCATCATCATCCGGATCAAGGGGGGCAAGTCTTCCTCGCCGGGGAATTTCGCCGAGAAGTCCTCCGCGCGATGGCCGTAGATCGTGCCGTCGTAGCGTGAGAGGTTGCTCGAGCACTCGGCGGGTGCAACCAGGTAGTAGGCGGGGACGCCGAACTTGGAGTGGGGGAGCGAAACCTCCTTGATCGTGGCCCCGGCCTTCTCGTAAACCCGGATCGCCTCGCGGACGGCCGCCTCGACTTCGGGGTCGAGCCCTTCGCTGAAGAACTCACGGACGATGCCGATGCGTAGCGTTTCCGGCGGAGTGTCCAGGGTGGCCGAGTAGTCGGGCACCGGCGCATCAACGCTCGTCGAGTCGTGCGGGTCGCGTCCCGAGATCACCTTGAGCAAGAGGGCGGCGTCGGCCAGGTCGTGAGCGAACGGCCCGACCTGATCGAGCGAGCTGGCGTAGGCGATCAGGCCGTACCGGCTCACCCGGCCGTAGGTCGGCTTGAGGCCAACCACGCCGCAGAGCGCCGCGGGCTGGCGGATCGAGCCGCCGGTGTCGGTGCCGAGGGAGAGGGGGGCGAGGTCGGCGGCGATGGCGACGGCCGAGCCTCCGGAGGATCCCCCGGGGATCCGCTCCTCATCCCACGGGTTGCGGGTCGGCCCGTAGGCACTGTTCTCGGTGGATGAGCCCATCGCGAATTCGTCCATGTTCGTCTTGCCGAACAGGATCGCGCCGGCTGATTTGAGCCGGGCGATGACGGTCGCGTCGTAGGGGGGGCGGAAGTTCTCGAGCATCCGGCTCCCGCACGTCGTCGGCTCACCGTTGACGCAGAGCACGTCTTTGATGGCGACCGGCAAGCCTCCGAGGGGGCCGACCGGCTCACCGGCCTGCCGACGCGCGTCGATCGCCTTGGCCTGGGCGAGCACGGCGTCGCGATCGAGGTGGACGAACGCGTTGAGCCGTTGGAGCTCATCGGCGCGTTGTAGGTAGCCGCCGACGAGTTCTTCGGAGGTGATTTTCCCCGCGTTCAACTGGGAGATCCATTCGCATGCGGTCGTGCGAGTCAGGTCCATCAGCGGTCGATCCTGGGGGCGGGGTGAAGGAGATTAGGCGGCGAAAGACGCTTATTCGAGCACGGCCGGCACAAGGAAGCTGTCCGTGTTCCGCTTGGGGGCGTTCGACAGCGCGGCCTCTCTCGCAAGCGAAGGTCCGCGCACGTCCTCGCGGAAGACATTGCGGACCTCGACGCCGTGAGCCAAAGGCTCGACGTTTGTCGTATCCAGCTCCTGGAGCTGCGCCACAAACTCCACGATCGAGTTGAGCTGGCCGGTGAACGTTTCCAGTTCGGCCGGACTCAACCGCAGCCGGGCAAGCAGGGCGACCTGAGCCACCTCGTCGATCGACAATGCCATGGGCCGACGAATCCTCGGAAAAAAGAGGGATCATACGCGGTGCTGGGCTGGCCCCTATCGTGGGGCCGACTCTGGCCGCGCCGTCCGGAAGGTGAGATCCGCAGCGTCCCGCATTTCAAAAAACAAAACAAAAGGGGCCGCCGACACGTCGTCAGTGTGCCAGATCGACGGCGATCCTTCAAGGTTCGTGATCCTGGTGCGAGCGACCTGTTTGACGAAGAGTGAGGACCTCCTCTATGATTTTCCCTGACCCGTGAAGGGTCACGATGTCGGTGTCTTCTCATTCGCTAAGGTTAAGTCACATCATGATTCAGGGTCCAGTAGCGATCATCTTGGCGGCCGGCCATGGCAAACGGATGAAGTCGGAAAAGGCCAAGGTGCTTCACGAGGTCTGCGGCCAGCCGATGATTCATTACGTGGTCGAGGCTGCCCGCCAGGCGGGGGCCAAGACGATCATCGTCGTGGTGGGCTATGGTGCCGATCAGGTTCGCTCGGCCTTGGCGGACGAACCCGACATTCTGTTCGCAACCCAGACACGCCAACTCGGTACCGGCGACGCCGTGAAAGCGTGCCACGCGCTCCTCGAAGATTACCAAGGCCCCGCCCTGGTTCTGGTTGGGGATGAACCGTTGGTCCGTCCCCAACCGCTCGCCGACCTCCTCAGCCGTCAGCATGGGGATGCGGCCGCCTGCTTGCTTGGCACTGCCATCGTGCCCGACCCGACCGGCTTCGGTCGGATCTTGCGCGACTCGGCCGGGCGGTTTCTCCGGATCGTCGAGCAACGCGACTGCAACGCGGAAGAGAAGCAAATCTCGGAGGTCAACCCAAGCTGCTACGTGTTCGACCTGCCTGGTCTCTGGGATGCTCTCGATAAGCTCGACACCAGCAATGCCCAGGGCGAGTACTACCTGACCGATGCCCCGGCCTGGCTCCAGTCGATGGGCCGGAAGGTGGTCGCGCTCCCGGTCCTCGACGCGGACGACATCCTTGGCGTCAACACGCGGCAGCACCTGGCGCAGGCCCACGCCATCATGCAGGCGAGGATCCAGGACCATTGGATGACCGAAGGGGTCAGCATCGTCGACCCACGGAATACGTATATCGACGGCCGGGTCACGATCGGACCCGACACGGTCATCTTCCCCTTCTCGGTGGTGAGCGGGACGGTGAAGATCGGGGCCCAATGCCGGATCGGCCCCTTCGCCCATGTGCGCGACGGGACGGTGTTGGATGACGGAGCCGAAGTGGGTGCTTTCGTCGAAGTGAACCGCTCACATTTCGAGAGCGGAGCCCGGGCACGGCACCTCGCCTACCTGGGCGATGCCCACCTCGGGGCGAACACCAACATCGGCGCGACGGCCGTGACGGCGAATTTCGATGGCCGCCAGAAACACCGAACGACCATCGGCGCGAATGCGATGATCGGGTCGGGAGCGATTCTCGTGGCACCGGTGACGATCGGGGAAGGTGCCACGATCGGCGCCAACGCCGTGGTCACCAAGGGGCAGGAGGTAGCCGATGGCCAGACCGTCGCCGGAATTCCCGCGCGACCGCTCTCGAATCGGTCCTGACCGTTCTCAGCCCAGCTGAAACTAACTCGTCGCACGGCCGGCCCGGCCGTGCTTTTTTTTTACGAACGACTCGCAAATCGGCTAAAACACCGGTGATTCCCGAGATCGACGTTTCCAATCTGCCAGCAGCACCCTGGCCGATTCCCTTGGCAAAATGGGGCGGGTCTGATAGGCTAAAGCTAAAGGAAAAAGCGTGTTATGACGATTCGATTGCCAAAAGACGTGGAAAGTTCCATCAACGCGGAAGTGCTTAGCGGGCATTTCGCATCGGTAGACGACGCCATTGCCGAAGCATGGCGGACCTTCCTCCGTCAGAAGCCGCACGCACAGCACCCGACCGGGCTAGGCTCAATCGGTGCCATGCGGGATGCGGCCGATGAATTGGACGAAGCGGTTGAACATGCCATGAACCTACGGCAGCAGCCTTGGAGAATTCCGGCCAGTGAATAAGGCCCTGCTCGACACCGACACCTATTCGGAAATCCTTAAGGCTGTCAACCCGGCCATCGCACAGAATGCCGTAACCTACCGACAGCAAAATCGGGTGTTGTCGGTGTCAGCCATCACGGTGATGGAAATTGTTTATGGCTTCCAGCGGGTGCAGAATGTCCGTCGTTTGCAAGACTTCCTCACCGCCGTCGCTTTGGAGGAAGTGCTTGAGTTCGAGCGGAACACCACCGAGCTGGCGGGCCGCATCGCCGGTGACCTGGACCGTACCGGGCAGACCATTGGCAAAGCCGATCCGATGATTGCCGCCGTCGCCTTACAGCACGGCTTAGAACTGGTAACCGGCAATACGGCCCATTACCAGCGAATCCAGCAACTTGGGTATTCGCTCACGCTGGTCAACTGGCGGTAACTTTGCCGTTTGTCATCTGAGTCGTCGAAACAAGCGGCGGAGTTCTTAGCGTTTCCGTGGATCCTTGTTTTTTTGGGGATCAACCCGCGAATCGGATTCCTCAAAAGGCCTTGCGACTATCGAGGAGGAGGGTCACCGGCCCGTCGTTGACGAGTTCGACCTTCATCATGGCGCGAAAGACGCCGGTGGCGACGTTGAGCCCGGTGGCGGCGACTCGATCGACGAAGTAACGATAGAGTCGGTCGGCTTCGACTGGCTCAGCGGCTTCGGTGAAGCTGGGCCGCCGGCCTCCACGACAGTCACCGAGCAGGGTGAACTGGCTCACCACGAGCACGCTCCCCCCTATGTCGGAGACGCTGAGATTCATCTTGCCCTGAGCATCCTCGAAGGCGCGAAGGTTGACGATCTTGTCGGCCAGCCGGTCGGCGTCGCCGTCGGAATCGCCCTGGGCCACGCCGAGGAGGACCAGCCAACCCGGCCCGATCTCACCGACCCGTTTGCCTTCGACATCGACTGAGGCCCGACTCACTCGCTGCAAGACCGCACGCATTCGCCTGTTGCTCCGTAGTAACGAAAATCTGGCCCCGAGGCACTATACCGTTTCGGTGCCGTGTCAGGACCTAACACTCATTTGTGTGGCCGATTTCGACTTTCGGTGGTAGGCTGACAGCGACAAGTCGGTGCGCAGGCCGAGTTGGGGTTTCGGCTCGTTCAGGGAGGCGGCGGAGGCGCTTGTTGACGTGTCGAGACATGTTCGGCTGCGGGTTGGAGTGGTCGGCTTGGGCCGGCTCTGGGAGGCTCGGCACAAACCGGCCCTGATGCGACTCAGGGACCGGTTCCAGGTGACGGCGCTGTACGACCAGGTCCTTCGGCGCGCGGAGATCGAGGCGGCCCAGCTCGGCTGTGCGGCGGTCGAGGGGCTCACGGCCCTGATCGAGCGTTCGGACGTCGACGTGGTCTATTTACTCACCCCACAGTGGTTCGGACTCCATCCGATCGAGATCGCGTGCGCCTGTCGGAAGCCGGTCTATTGTGCCTTACCGCTGGCGAGTGAACCGGAAGAGCTTGAGGCGCTGGCGGCGCTGGTGGAGGCGAGCGGCATTGCGTTCATGCCCGAATTCGCCCGCCGATTCTATCCGGCCACACTTCGGCTCCGGGAATTGCTGGCCACTTCGCTGGGCGCTCCCCGGCTGATCCTCGGGCAGAATCGTCTCTTCGGGTTCGATCGGTACGGCCAGCCGGGCCCGACGAATCAGATTGCCCCGGCCCCGTTGATGATCGATCCGGGGAGCTACCTCCTCGATTGGTGCTGTTTTCTCTTCCAGGCCGAGCCCAGCAAGGTGCAAGGCTTTGAGGGGACGATTATTCCCTCTGAGAGTGAGAAGGGGACCGGCCCTGACTTCGAGAGCTTCGTGGCCGAGTTCGCCAATGGAGCGATGGTTCAGATCTCATTCGGGCGGTATGATCGAACCATCTGGGGGGAGGCGAGCCGCTTCTTGCCGCAACCCGGTTTTCAGGTCTACGCCGAGCGTGGCGCGGCCTGGCTGGAGCTCCCCGAGCGAATCCAGTGGTCGGACGCTGAAGGGACGCACGAGGAACGGCTCCCCCTGGAGCCCACTGTCGGTGATGTGCTCAACGAGCAGTTTCACCGGCTCGTGCAGGGCGAGCCCTCACTCGCTCCCACCATTCGCGACGCGCTTTCCGTCGCCCGACGGGTGAGCGACCTGAGGCAGAGCCAGCGCGAGCATCGCATGATCGTCCGACCGCCGCGCCTTTGAGGAGAGGAGCTGTTCCAGGGATGGATCCGAACATCACGATGCCCAACCCGGACTCCGCCGGAAGTTGCGACCCACTCCCGCCTGGTCCCGCCCCGCGTTGGTGTATCGTCGTGGTCGTTCTGGCCGGACTACTGGGGCTTGGCTTACTCGCCGATTCGATCGCCGCCAGCTCGGCCAGCTACGATGAGGTCGCCTACCTCAAGGTGGCGGCTCGGTGGTGGCGGACCGGTGAGCAGGACGAGATTTCGCGAATGGGGTCTCCGCTCGTCTTCTGGAAGCTCCAGCAGGCCCCGTTACTCTGGATTCTCGACCACTCGGGACATCGCAATTGGGTCGATGATCCCCTTGAATTCCAGAGCCGCTTGCTTCCGCTCGCTCGTCTCAGCTCCCTCTGGATCTGGGCCGTCGCCTGGAGCTTGACGGTGGTTTGGAGCCGCCTGCTCTACGGGCCCAGGGCGATGGCCCTGGCCGCCTTGCTCTTCGTGCTTAGCCCCAACCTGCTGGCGCACGGCGCATTGATTACCATGGAGATGCCGCTCACCGCCTGCACGACCGGCCTGTTCTTGCTCTTCTGGCGGTTTCTCCAGGCCGGCGACCGGCGCGCCTTCTGGGGGGCTGCCGCCTTGGCCGGGCTCGCCATGTCGTGCAAATACACGACGGTGATTATCCCTCCGATGCTCGGCCTCATCTGGTGGGTTGACCGGTGGCGGAGCGGTGAGCGTCAACCCGTGCGGTTGACGTTCGAGGTGGCGCGCGGGATGTCGGGCTTCCTTGTCGTCATGGGGCTCGCGAATTTGATTGTCACCGGCTTCGCCGTTCTCCCGCTCGGTCTCCCTCAGGCCGAACATCGCACGCTCAAGCAGGTGGTCGGCGCGACGCTCCGGCCGTGGGTCGATCCTGCCATGCAGCTTCCGATTCCCGAGGAACTGGTTGGGTTCGCCAACCAGTTGGTTCGCCAGCGGGAGGGGGGGCCGAGCTATCTCTTCGGTGAACGGCGGATGACCGGGTGGTGGTACTACTACTTCGTGGCCTTGGCCGTGAAGGTTCCCCTGACGGTCGGGCTACTCTTCCTGGGGCGCGGACTGCTCCTGCGCCGATCGCTTGCCGCGAACAATCACTCGTGGATGCTCCCCACGATCATCGCCTTATTCATGGCCATTACGGCTGCCGGTTCGTCGCGTAATTACGGCCTCCGTTACCTGCTGCCCCTGGCCCCACTTGCGATCGTTTGGGTGTCTGGCCTCCTCGAGGGGAGCCGACGGGCGCGGACTCTGGCGGTGATCGGGGTGCTCGGCCAAGCGGTCGCCGTGTTCGGGATTCATCCCCATGAACTGACCTACTTCAACGCGATCGCCGGCGGGCCGACCGGGGGGAGGCGGATCCTGGCCGACTCCAACCTCGATTGGGGGCAGGGCCTCAAGTCGCTGGTTCGACTTCAGCGAGCGGAGCCCGCCCTGGCCGACATGACGCTCTATTACTTCGGTGACACGGCCCCCCGGCATTATGGCGTGGCCGGCACACACTACCTGATCAGTGCGGTGTCGGTGCCCGAAAATCTCCCGGCGAAGTTGAGTGCTGGGACCGAATTTCTGGCCGTCTCGGCCTCGCTCCAGTGGGGTCCATGGGGCCCTGACGATTATTTCCAGGAGCTCCGGGGCCTGACGCCGGTCAGGATGACCGACGATCAAACGATCGCGATCTACCGGGCACGCGACCTGCCCGAGGCTTCATCAGTATCGCACTAACGGGCAGGGACTTGGGGGGGCCTTTTTTTGTGGGGGGAACGATCAATACAGGTCGAGGCCGCGTGAGAGGCGGTCTTCGAGTCCGTCGGCGGCTTCGGCGATGCGGCGAACCAGGCCGGTCGCGTCGATCTGTCCGGTCGACCCACAGGCGATGTTCTCGGTGACGACGAAATATTCTTCGCCACGGAGGACTTTGATCGCGAAATGCCCCTCGACGCTTCGCGCGTTGAGTTTGAGCAGGATCCTGGTGTCGCGGTCATTGGCCGGTCCACAGACCGAGACGAGCGAGAGGATCGAACGGCCTTCGGGATCGGTTCCCGCATAGCCCAGGTAGACGGCCTGACGCCGATCGAGCTGTAAGGGGACCGTCAGCCGCCAACCGTGGCTCGAGGGACTTGCCTCGAAACCGCAGCGCTGGGCGATTTCTTGGATCAGGCGGGACGCATCGGCGTCGGCCGGCTCGGGAGCTTCGTAAGGACCGAGAGCATCAAGACCGGCCTCGGCGTCGGGGGCGGTCGCTCCGAGCGGGAGCCCGCAACCCACGCAGAAGCGGTTGGAATAGTGGTTGCCCAAGGTGCAGCGGGCACAGGCGATGGTCGACGACGACATTGGAGTGAGATGCTCCCCGCTCGACGAAAACGAAGGAGGAAGAGCCACCTTTTTGCGAGTCGTGAAGGTGGCTTCCTCCGGTCGGATCTGGGACCGTGACAGCGTTTGGGGCTTACTTCGTGTCGGCCTTCATCGACGCCAGCAAGTCGTCGAAACCTTTGCTCGCCGCGCTGACCGTCTTGTCAGGGCCGACCAGCCTGAGAAAGTAGCCGGTTCCCCCGCTCTGGACGATCCCGCCGAGCAGTCGGAAGTTCGGTTTGTCGTTCACTTCCTGGCTTCCAGGGGCGACCGGGGCAATGTAGTGCCCGGCGATTTCGACCCGCGTGACCTCGACATTCTTCCCCTTAACGACCTTCTTGTCGACCTTGGGAGGGTTGCCGCCCTCAGCCTTGAACCCATCGCGCCAACGCTTGATGTTTGCGTCGACCCCCCCCGCGCCTCCCGGGAATGCGAACAGGACGAGCTGGGCCGGTTCTTTGTCCCCCTCGACGGGCGCAACGCTCATCTGGGCCCGTCGCATTTGGTTGGCCGGCTTGCTCGCTTTCCATGAGCCGGGCGCCTCGAACGTTAATCCACCCGCGTCGATGACCTGGGTTGGGGTGTCGGCCCCGAGGCTGGTCAGGACCACAGCGATCGAACCCAGTGCGATGCGTTGGAGGAGGCTGCTGCGGATTGGCATATCTCTGGCTCCCTTTTTTCCCTATGACCTGAACGGTTCTCGGCCGGACTCGAACCCTCGCCGCTCGCTTGCGACCGCCGAGGGGCATGACTACGATGCGAAAGTCGTCAACTCTTCACCCGGACTCTTATTTTTCTGATTCGCGGAGGATGATCCCGTGCGTACCCGTCGATTTCTGCTCTGGGCCCTGGCCCTGATTTGCCTTGCGAGCAATCCGGCCCTGGCCCAGAAGAAGGCTCCCAAAGGGGTGAAGGCCACCCGGGTTCTCCTCCTGACCGGGGGCGCCCGTAACCATCATGGATACCGCGACCAGGCATTCTACCTCGCCAACGTCCTGGAAGACACCGGGCGCTACGAGGTGACGCTTGCCGAGGATGCGTCGATTCTCGAAACCCCCGCCATGAAGAAGTACGACCTCTTGATCGTCAATGCCGACCGACGCGACGAGGAATTCAAATTCACCCAGGATCAGCAGCAAGCCTTACTCGACTATGTAAAATCAGGGCACGGCTACGTGTCGATTCACGGGGCCGATAACGCCGCGCCCGACTGGATTCCCGCCTGGCGCGAGATGCTCGGCGGTGTCTTCTCACACGTCGGGCTGCCGGACTCGAAGACGAAGAAAGGGACGTTCAAAATCAAAATCGTTAAGACTGACGATCCGATTATGCAAGGAGTCAGCGATTTTGAGATCAAGGACGAGTTGTACTATCACATGCAGATGCAGCCGGGAGTCGAACCGCTGGCCACGACCGACCACGACGGCGGTACCTGGCCGGTCGCCTGGACGCGAACCTACGGTGAAGGTCGGGTCTTCCACACCCCCCTTGGACACCGTGATTTCGGCCCGGGCAAAGATGACCCCTTGCACGATCCGAGCCTTCAGAAGATGGTCGTTCAGGGTATCGACTGGGTTGCCACGGGAAAGTAGACCGCCGATCGCGGGGGCGGACCGTGGGTTGAAGCGGTCCGAAAAGGCGAGCTGGGAGTTCCCTGTCTTCCGCTTCCTTTACTTTTGTCCCCGACTCTGGAATCATCAGGAGCGGCTGGTCCGATTGCGGACTCCAGGGCCGCGTGGCGATTGATCTCGTCCGTCCGATACCGTGGGGATTGTGTCAGCGTGACTCGATCCCCTTTTCGCACAACTTGTAACTTGGAGGGCAGTCTGACTAGACTTTCGGACCTCAAGCGACAGCCGATAGCGTGTGGAGTAGCCTTTCGATGATTTCTAAGCGGGTGGACTCGGTCTCCCTATAATTCAGTATGATTCGCACACCAATTGACGACGCAACCCGTGTTGAACTCCATGCCTTGCGCCGGAACCCGATTCCGCCGCGGGTCCGTGATCGTGTCGAAAATGATCCTCCTCTCCGACGCGGGCTGGTCGGCCCCCAGGGCCAGCGCGTATAACTGTGCGGCCTGAGTAGTCTGGCGCGACAGACCGTGGCTCGTTATCTTTGAATCGGTCCTCGTGAATCGGCTTACTGCACTCCGGGTGTGCGGAGGCCGACACCGACCGATCCCAGGATGCCTCCCATGGCCAAGCCCGTCGATGTCGGCTCCATCGGCTCTTATTTCGAATCGCTCTCCGATCCCCGCCACGCACGCAATCGTCGGCACTTGATGGTCGATATCGCTGTCATCGCGGTCTGCGCCGTCATCTGCGGATGCGATGGCCCTACCGCCATTCATCGCTGGGCCAAGAATCGTGAGTCCTGGCTGGCCCTGCATCTGGCCCTGCCCAACGGCATCCCCTCACGGGATTGCATCCGACGCTTGCTCATGGCGCTGAAACCCGAAGCCTTTCAACGCTGCTTCCAGGACTGGATCTGCGACGCGATCCCCGCCGACACTGAGAACTCCCGCCGACACGTCGCTATCGACGGCAAAGCCTGTCGCGGATCGCACGATGCGGCCAAAGGTCTTGGCAATCTGCACATTGTCAGCGCCTGGGCCAGCGAGCAGGGCATTGCGCTGGGTCAGGTGGCCACCGACGCCAAGTCCAACGAGATCACAGCCATCCCAAAACTTCTCGAGCAGATTGACCTCACGGATACGCTCATCACGATCGACGCGATGGGCTGCCAGAAAGCGATTGTCGAGCAGATCGTTGACGGTGGCGGCGACTGCGTGATCGCCGTCAAAGACAATCAGCCGAAGCTCGCAACCGCGATCCAAGCGTTCTTCCTCGACCACCTGGAACGCGATCTCGAGGACCTCCACTATCGATACGACGAGACCCGTGATGCCGGGCACGGCCGCATCGACGAGCGTTCCTATTATCTGGTCAAGGTGCCGACTGATTTCGCGCCGCTGAAGGATTGGCCCTGGATCAAGGCAATTGGCTATGCGGTGCGAATCACGCAGCATGCCGATGGGACGGAGTCGGACGAGGTGCGTTACTATCTCAGCAGCCACTATCTGAGCGGCAAGCGTTTCGGCGAAGCGGTCCGCGGTCACTGGAGTATCGAGTCGATGCACTGGGTGCTCGATGTGAACTTTCGCGAAGATGAGCACCGCACTCGCGAGCGGACTTTGGGGAACAACTTGAGCTGGCTTCGGCGGTTCGCCGTGACGCTGCTGAAGCGTCATCCCGACAAGGATAGCCTACGTGGAAAGATGATGTCCTGTATGATTAATACGGACTACCTCACGCAAGTCCTTTCACTACAGCGTGTTTGATATGCGCTGGCCCTGGGGCCTACCCGACCGCGTGATCTGCTGGGTGCGAGGAATTTTTCCTATGCATCCAATGTCGATTTCAGGTAAAATAATAGCGTATTGTTCCATCACAGCATCACTCAAATGCACAAAACTGCAGGAAATTACGCATATGCGAGCTAGGCCTGGGTTTACGCTAATCGAATTGCTGGTCGTCGTGTTTATCATCGGCGTCCTGATAGCCTTGCTCTTGCCAGCCGTCCAGGCGGCTCGGGAGTCGGCACGCCGAGCCCAGTGTGCCAATAATTTAAAACAAATGGCCTTGGCGGCGCTCAACTTCGAGTCGGCCCGCGGTGAACTTCCCCCGGGATATGCCCCTCCCCCAGCCGACCCCGTCGGAGCGAGAGGAAATACCCAAGTGCTTCTCCTGCCTTATCTAGAACGTTCCGCCTTATATGCCAGCTTCAATTTGACTCTCAATCTCAACGAGGCTATGAACTACCCGGATACCGACCCAAATATAACGGCGTGCTCTCATGTTGTTGACGCCTTTATCTGTCCATCCGATCCGTCATCCGTTCGGCTGGCAGGGCGGATCGGCTACAGTAATTACTTTACCAGCCTGGGCGATACCGCTTGCCAACGTACCGGCGCGAGCGCAATACGGGACGACGGCTTGCCATCATATGCCGAAACAAACCCGCGTCGGTTGGGGCTCTTTAACGTGATGCAGGACAAAGATCGCAACGTGATCAGTAAGATTACATTTCAGACGATCAGGGATGGCGCTAGCAACACCGCCATGTTTTCCGAAACTCAGCGGTCGACCCTGCCTCAGCTCGGCTCTAACGGGAATTATGCGACACCGATCGCCTACGACCTTTCAAATGTCTACCTAATCCCTGAAGGTAGCTCAGATTGGAATAATAATGTCTGGCCCTCGATCTGCGCGAGTTATGATAACCCCGGTCTCCTCCGCCGCCTCATTCCCTATCGTGGACTTCAGTATTACCGAAGCATGCCCCAGACCAGTAATTACACCCACACCTTACCCCCGAATGCCAAGGGGAACGACTGCGGGATCATTACCTTTGTCGCTGCCCACATGGCTGCGCGGAGCTACCATCAAGGTGGAGTGAACGTTGCCTTTGGCGACGGTGCGATTCGCTTTATCAAGGACGGGATCAGCCCTAACCTCTGGCGAGCTTTAGGTACCCGTGCCGGTGGTGAAATCGTCGGAGCTGATTCGTTTTGATCGCAAATTAAATGCAAGTAATCACGTGAAATATTCTATATTTTGTCCCGTTGTTGTGATGCTCAACCTAGGGTTGGCTACCTTCGCCTCCCTCCACCACTATGCCACAGTCGACGAGGCTCGATCAGTCTCTGCCGGTCTCGCCCACTGGGATGCCGGGGCGTTTGCTCTCGCCAATAACGCCCCGCCGTTTGCCCGTCTAGTCGCCGCCCTGCCAGTCCTGTCGCTGCGCCCCAATCGAATCAAGTCATCCGATGTCCTCGAGGGAACATTCGCCGACGAAGCGGATTTGAAAGCGGCACGAGACTTCGCGTATACAAACTCGTTGTCCTACGACCACTTAATCCGCGTCGCCCGCCTCCCGACCCTGCTCTGGTGGGTGGCCGGGGCTTGGCTGATTACACGCTGGGCAGGTGAGTTGTACGGCTCTGGCGCCGCTCGGCTTGCCCTGGTTCTCTGGGCCTTCGGGCCGAACATCCTGGCACGCGAGGCCCTGGCAACGCCCGATCTCCCGGCCGCAGTGGCCTGTCTGGCCGCAGGCTATGCCTTCTCCCGCTGGCGATCGAAATCAAGTTGGTCTCGGACAGCTGTCACGGGCGCCCTGCTTGGGGTTGCCATGCTCACCGAGTATTCCGCCCTCTCGCTTCCACTTGCCTGGTTACTGCTCTGCCTTGTTCGGTGTCCGGACCAGGAAATGGGAGGCCGAACCGCTGGCTGCTGGGGCCAAGCAGCCCAGGCCGTGTTCGGACTTTTCATCTGCCTTTGGGTCATCAACGTGGGCTATGGCTTTACGGGAACAGGGATACCACTCGGGAAGTTGCGTTTCACCAGCCGTGTCTTCGGTGGCAGCAAAGCGAACGACCCGTCTGCGACGATTGCTGATGCGGGACCCGTGCGGAATCGCTTTGAAGGATCGTGGTTCGGCGGCTTCCCCCTGCCGGTCCCCGTCGACTACATCCGCGGCATGGATCGTCGATGCAGCGATGCGGAATCGTGTTTCCAAACCATCGAAGCGGACGCGAGCCGGGCCACCGACCGTGGGAGAATCACCGTCGCATTGCTCTTGGCCAAGGTCCCGATCGCCGCATGGATCTTGATCTTCTGGGGGGGCGCCCTGTCGATCCGTCGCGGCTTCCCCGCCGACGAGCGGGCCGTCTGGATTCAGGCGGCAGTCATGATCGCGCCGGCCCTTATTCTATCCAGCGATCTCTTCCCCTTGGCCAGCATGTTGCTTGCCGCTCCCTTCACCATCGTCGGGATGAGCGGTCTCGCTCGCTATCTGGGAAGAGGCACTCCCAAAGCCACGGCATTGATCGTGACCCTGCTCGTCGGGATCTTCGCCAGTGGACTGTCGGCCTATCCCCATCTCCTCTCTTATCTCAACGAGGCCGTGAGTGGAGCTGACCGGCTTACCCTGGCGGCAAGTCATCCTTACTTCGATGCCGGACGCGACCTCCTGGAGTTGAAGAGCTGGCTGGGGCGCCACCAAGAGGCCTCACCGATCGGACTCGCCTGCCAGTACGTGAACGATCCCCGCGCTCTCGGTATCGAATACACTCACATCCCCACGGGGCCGGGGCCTGCGCCGCCGAACGACCCCTGGTACTTCGAACGCTTAGGACCAAGGCCCGGCTACTACGCCCTCGACCTTTACAACCTCACCCTACCGAGATTCCACTATTTTAAGGATTTCCAGCCTGCGTTCGTCATTGGCGACTCGATCCGCATCTATCACATTACGCCCGAGGACGCCGACCGCGCACGACTGAAGGTGGGATTGGCCAACACACGCGACCTGCTGGAGTTGAAGAGCTGGCTGGGACGCCACCATGAGGCCTTACCGATCGGACTCGCCTGCCAGTACGTGAATGATCCCCGCGCCCTCGGTATCGAATACACTCACATCCCGACGGGGCCGGGGCCTGTGCCGCCGAACGACCCCTGGTACTTCGAACGCTTAGGACCAAGGCCCGGCTACTACGCCCTCGACCTTTACAACCTCACCCTACCGAGATTCCACTATTTTAAGGATTTCCAGCCTGCGTTCGTCATTGGCGACTCGATCTGCATCTATCACATTACGTCCGAGGACGCCGACCGCGCACGACTGAAGGCGGGATTGGCCCCGTTGGCGACACGACCCGGCCGTCGGGGTATTGCGAACAGGAGCGGCTTCCTCAACCGTGTCTATCGCGGGCCGGATGGCAGCGTGACCAATTACACAATCTTCGTGCCCCACGACTATACGGGTGAAATCTCCTACCCCCTGATCCTCCTCCTCCACGGATATGGCGATCGGGGAACCGATGGGGACCAATATCTCAAGGTTGGCTTGGCCCCTGCAATCGCCCGTCGGGAGAACGACTTTGACTTTTTCGCAATCTTCCCTCAGGGCCACACGGGGGGATGGGCGCCTGACGGTGACGACACGCAGCATACTATGGAGATTCTCGCACAAGTGGAGGCAGAGTATCGCGTTGACCCCCGCCGGATCTATTTGACTGGCATCTCCAGTGGCGGGGCTGGCGTCTGGCCAATTGCCGCCCGATACCCCGACCGATGGGCGGCAATCGTTCCGGTCGCATCTGCCGAGTGCGACCCCGCCCTCGCGACCGCGATCAAGAGCATCCCCTGCTGGTGCTTCCACAATTATTTCGATGTGAGCAAGCCACCAGCCATACCGCGCCAAATGATCGAAGCATTGAGGCGGGAGGGCGGGAAGCCGCGATACACCGAGTTCTACGTGCTCACCGGGGACAGGCACAATGCCTGGGACAGTGCCTATAACACGAATGAGCTCTATGACTGGCTGGCTGAGCAGAGAAAGCCAGAGCTTCATCTCATGGGGACAGACGGGCGGTGAGGATCCGTGATCCGGACGCTGCTGATTCGAAGTTCAAGACTCTATCGGGATCACGACAGGGGAGTATCGCTGGGCACACTTTGATCATGCACTTGTAAAAGCCACGCATCAGGGAGTTCGCACAATAAGGGAGGGTTGCGTCGACCGTCATCGGCGGTAAGATCGAAAGTGGCCTTGAGGTTGCGGCGAGTCGGAGCGGCGAAGGACTGCGGGACTTTTTGATGCTCCAAGAGGAAGACAGGGAGCTCACGACGCTCCCCGCTTGCCTTCGGAATCGATGCCCCGGGCCGCTCGTTCTTCGTGGCTGCTGGGTTTATCCCAGGGTGACTTCGATTCGCGCCATCTCATGGGGCGTCAGGTCGATGAGGATGGAATCCTCCTCGATCGGGAGGTCGACGACCAGTTCGTGGTGGAAGTCGGTCTGGCGGGCCCAGACCGGGTTGCGGAAGAGTCGGAGGCGGCAGCGGGCGGGGCGGCCGGCGGTCTCGAAGAGGTGGAAGACGACTCCCCAGCCGTGGTTGTCCCCCGTGTTCTCCAACGGCTCGAGGCGGGTGGCTGCGACGGCCTTGTTGTCGAGTTGGAAGAGCCAGCCGGTGGGGCCGGTCCGAGGCGGGCCCGACTCGGTCGGGACGACGGGTGCAGGCGCGATGAAGTCCATCGAGGCGTGGAACGGGTGCTCGAGGTCGAGAACGACGCCCAGTCGGAAGTTTCGTTCGGTTTCCCGACCGGCGATCAAGAGGGTGTCGAGCATCCGCTGGCCGTGGCGACGATGGTGTGCCAGGCTGCCGAACAACAAGGCGGTTCGCTGACGTCGGGTCGAGATATCCAGCGCATCGGGCGTTTCCGGCCGGTCGGCCTCGGTGACTTCGGGCGAGAAGAAGCAGGTGCGTCTGAGCATCGAATTGGGGTCGGGCCAGGCCCAGCGGCAGGCTAGGTTGTGCGCCCAGGGGTCGGCCTGTGCGCTACGGGCCAGCCAATCGGGGTCGAGGTCGTTCAAGGTCACGTCGAGCTCGAGGATGGGCCGGCCGGTCCAGAGTCGATAGCGCTGGGTAAAGGAGGCGAGACGGCGGTCGTCACGCGGATCGACGATGACACCGCGAGAGATCGCCTGCACGAGGGCAGGGCCACCATATTCGACCTCGAACGACTCCTCACGCATCTTGGTGCTGACGGGACTGCCGTCCGAGGCGACCAGACCCGACACGACGAGTTGCTGGCCGAGTCTGGCCACCTCCTCAGTGGGGGTTCGGATGCTGCGGATTCCGCCGGAGGTGGGATCGATTTCGACCGCCATCGACTCGTTGCCCAGCAGTCGGCCGCGAACTGAGAGCACGCCTGGAGTTGTGGGAGTGGCTGCCAGGTCGGCGTCACGCGGGACCCAGGCGTAGCCGAACGCCGGGAGGTCGACGACCGCCCAGACTCCCTCGTCGGTGAACTGGGCGGCGCGGAGCGGCCCCTCGGGGCGGAGATCGAGCGCGGCGTCGGGCAACAAAACGGCCGCTCGTCGTGCAACGCCCAGTGGGTTGAACACGAAGAAACCGGGGCGGGCCTCGGAGGTCTCCCCTTGAATCGCAACCGCCAGGCGGCTGGCTGCGTCCGGTATGGCACGCTCGAGTGCGGAGTGAACTTCGTCAACCTGCCCGGTCTCCAGGGACGTCTCCAGATCGAGGGTCGAGACCTCTTCGGCTCGCGTCTGTGGGTCGGGAGCGGTGCCGAGCACAGCCCGCTCCAGGGCGCGGGTGGCGTTCAGGGCCTCGAGCCGAGCACGGAGTCGGGCGTGGACTGCCTTGCGCGAGATTGGCCGCTCGTCGCGCCGGGCCACGGCCTGGGCAAGGTAGGGGGTCACATACTGGTCGTGCTCGGGCCGGAACGTCTCGTAGGGCCGGTCGGTCAGGTGAAAATAGTCGTTGAGCGTGACCCAACGCGCCAGGACCGGCGAGAAGGCGCTCACGCGTCGCAGGTCGAGATACCAAGGGGCGACCGGGTTCGGCCAATGCACGAAGGGGAGGGTCGCGACGTGATCGTCCTTCATCGACGTCGCCAGCCGCCAGGGGATGAACATCCCCTGAGCGGACCGATCTGCGCCCAGAGGGGGGCGCGTCAACGTCTCCAAACTCGTGCCGTCGGGGCCTTCCCAGAGTCGCTTCGCCTCGGGCCGGATCGGGAACCGACCGGCATCGAACCCGAGGTGGACGGCGAACCGGAACCCGAACCGCTTCGCGAGCTGGGGCAATTCCGGGTAGAGGCTGAATCGACGCCTGGCAAGCGTTTCAACGTTGCGGTCGTCGAGGTGGCGGCGATAGACCTCCGCTCCTCGGCGGAACTGCCAGAGGACCGATTCCATCGGGAGCAGCGGTTCTTCCGACTCGGTGTACGACCCACCGACGACGTCGGCCCAGCCTTCGGTGATCGCCTCACGAACCGAGGCGATCGCTTCGGGGTCGCTCTCGGCGAGTTTCTCGACGGCCAAGGCCGGTGCCAGGAAGGTCACCGGCGCTCGGGCCTTCAGCGCGTCGGTCAATGAGCCGGGGGGCGTCGAAGGATCGAGCAGGCAGACATCGACGATGTAGGCATCGACCGGATAGAACCGTTCGCGCGCCTGGGTGAGCAGCTCGAACGCCGCGCGGAGCCGGTTGGTGGCCGCCGGGTGGTCCCCCTGGCACCAGGCCAGTGCTCCGGCGAGGACCTCGCGTTCGAGGCTCTCCGTGTCCAGCGCGTCGGCATGCCCCATGGCGATCGTCAGGTCACGGAGCATCCAACGAGCGGTTCCCAGCGCGAGGAAGTCGTTGGCCGCGGTGATGAGACCTTCGTTTTCCGTATCGAGGGCCGGTGCGACGGCATTGATCCGGGCGAGGAGGTCGCGGACCAAGGCGAGCCGGTCGGCTCCCCCTTCAACAACGATCGCGCCAGCGTCCTCGGCCTGCGTCTGGTAGCCCGAGGGGAGGCGGTCGAGCACTCCGGCAGCCACCACGCGGAGCTCGCGCGGGCCGGGGGAAGTGGGCGCGTCGATCGACTCGATTCGCGGCAACATCTGCGTTTGCGCCAGAAGCGCGGGGTGCCAGAGCACGGAGCGGGCGCACCAGATCCCGAGCGCTTCGGATTCGGAAAGATTCGCTGGCGGCTCGACCCCGTCGTGGGAGACCAGGGCGATCAGCGACCAGTGCCCTCCCTCGGGGACCGGCGGGGACGGAGCCTCGGTCTGGGGCTCCGCCGACTCGGGAGAGGGCATACTCATACAATCAAGCTCCGAGTTCGGTTTTCAGGTCGCGGACCTCGGCCGCCAGGGCCTCGATCGTTTTCCGCAGGACGTCGATCTCAGCGCGAAGCGCGGTCGTTTCGGCGACCCAGGCGGGCGGGGAAGGTTCCGAGCGGACGGCTGAGAGTCGCACGGGTCGCTCGTCTTCGTCGCCGGCAATGGCGGCTTGAGCGAAGGCTGTGCGAACTTTCTCGAGTTCCTGGGGCGGATACAAACCGTGGGTGACCATCACCCCCCGTTTCTGTCCCGGCGGGGAAAGGTTGATGACCAGGTCACGCGTCGCCAACGCTTCAAGGACGGTTTGCAGCGCCGGCAGGTCGGGGAAGGGTTCCATCCGGCTGGCTCGAGAGCGGAGGTCCCCCTCGGTCTGCGGCCCTCGGAGGAGCAGTTCGGCAATGACTGCCAACTCCACCTTGCTCACCTTGAGCCAGTCGTAGAGGGTGTGCTTCCAGCGGACGACACGCCCCCCCGCCTCGACCATGATGACCGCCCCCTTATGCCGAAGGTCTTGGAGGATATCCTCGACATCGTCGGCATCGTAGTCGGTCACCGGGTCTCGGTTCGACTTCTGGTTGCAGCCGGTCACGATCGCGGCGATGGTCAGGGGATAATACTCCGGGGTCGTCTTGGCCTTTTCGACCAGGACTCCCAACACCCGCCGCTCTCGGGGCGAAAGCGGGACCCAGGTGCGTTCAGCGACCGGGGAACTCATCACGAACCCTCATCCATCAGGGGGAATCGATCGTCGTCAGCGACGGTGCAGGGGGGAGGCCTCCACGGGCTCCTCGCAGGCCCCGTGGTGAACCGTCGGGCAGCGATCGCAATCGGTAAAATTCAAGAGCTCAACAAAAAAAAGGGGGGACGCGGCGATCCCTCGGGACGACCTCATCCTAGCCGCGATCTCGTGAGGTTCAAGCACCCAGTTGGCCGATCGGGCGGGCCATCAGAGTCGCTTGAGCCGGTCGGCAATCGCGAGAAACCTGGGGGCCGGCTCGTAGGCTGGGTCGGGCCAGACGGTTACAAAGCCACGGTAGTTAATCTCCTCAAACCCGCCGAGATACTCTTCCCAGTCGAGGGCGCCGGGGGGGAACCCGTCGCCACGCGACCTGGCCACCGTGACGTTGGTTCCGGCGGATGCGGCGTCGTTGAGATAAGCGTGGGCGACCCAGGGGCCCAGAGCGCGGGTCGTCTCCACGGGATCGAACCCACGCACGAGCAAACTCGCCGGATCGATGCTGGCGGCCACCCCGATCGTGTCGAGACCGTCGAGGATCGGGCGCAACGCTGTGCCTGGCTCCGTCCCGGTTTCGACGGTGAAGCGGATCCCTCGGTGATCGGCCCGGCGGCTGAGTTCACGGAGCGACGAGATCCAGGTCTCTCGGCGCGGCGCGTCGGCTTCGGGGGGCAGTTCGCCCATCCGGGCCAGGACCAGACGGGCTCCGAGCTCGAAGGACATCGTAAACGCCCCTTCCGCCCGACGCAGCCGGTCTTCGAGCTGGTCGGTCGTATCGAAGGGGCGGCGCGTGGGCAAGCTCACCGCGATCAGAGAGAGCTCGACCGAACGGAGCAGTTGCCGGAGATCGCGCCGGCCTGTCTCCGAGAGCCGTTCCGGCGCCAGGTCGCCGACGGCATCGAAGACGACCCCCTTGGCTCCAAGCGTGGCGGCTTCGCGGATCTGTTCCCTGATCGGGCGGCCGGGATTGAGCCGAAGTCCCAGCGGAGAGCGGATCATCGTGGGTCGTTCCTTCTCATTCTCATTGAGCCGAAGTCGAAGCGGGGCTTGCCTCCCGGCGCGACCGAGGTGGAGTTCCGTTGGGATTCCGCAACCTTGAGGTCTTGCGAAGACGCCCCTCTCTAACAGCATGCTCTTTGGAGTGTGGGGCTGCAAGGCGAGCGGGTGACTTCTCGGTGCTCAACGGAGGAAAAGAGCCGTTATCGCGTCCTGGCCGGCTCGGTTATGATGAAGCAGAATCTTGGGTTCGGTTCTTCTTGCCTGCTGTCTCGAGGAGTTTCGTGGCGATCGCCTCTCAGATTCCCCTCCATTGCCGGCTTCCGGGTTGTTCCGTCGATCGGCTTGCACTTCAGATCGGGTCGTGGAGCCAGCCGGCGCTGTTCGAGAGCGGCCCCGGCTTTGGCGAGTCCGGCCGCTGGAGCTTTTATACGGCTCGACCGCGGCTCGTCTTCGAGGTTAGCGGTGACTCTTGGTCGCTACGGACCGGCGAAGCGCTCCAGACCGGCCGGGGCGACGTCCTGCAACCGCTCGAGATGTTGCTCAACCGGTTCGATCTGGCGGATCCAGCGGGATGTACGGAAGAAGGCGTTCCTCCCTTCCACGGAGGGCTTGTCGGGTTCATCGGCTATGATTTTGCCCCAAGACTCGAGCGGCTCCCTCGCCATGCTGAACCTGAATCGCGAATCGCCGACCTCCGGTTCGCGCTTTATGACACGGTGGTGACGGTCGACCACGCGACGGGTGCCGTGGACCTCTGGGCCCACGACTTTCTGGGCGAGGGGGATGCCGCGCGCGAACGACGTCTGGAGCTTTGGCGGAGCGCGCTGGAGAGCCTGGACCCCGTGCCCGAGCCTCGACCTTCAGTCCTCGGTCCCGTGCAATGCGACGTCACGCGTGCCGACTATCTCGAGGCCGTCGGCCGGGTCCTCGAATACATTGCGGCCGGGGACGTCTTCCAGATCAACCTGACGCAGCGATTCGTGGCGCGAGGGGAACCCGAACCCCTGGATCTCTACCTTCGGCTCAAGGCGCGGAGTCCCGCTCCGTTCGCGGCCTATCTTCAGTGGGACGACCTGGCTGTCATCAGCGCCAGCCCGGAGTGGTTTTACCAGTCGCGTGGCGACCGCCTGGTCACGAGGCCGATCAAGGGGACACGCCCACGTGGACAAACCGCCGAGGAGGATCGCCGGTTGGCGCACGAGTTGGCCGTGAGCGAGAAGGACAGGGCCGAGCTCACGATGATCGTCGACCTCGAGCGAAACGACCTGGGACGAGTCTGCCGGTTCGGCTCGGTTCGGGTCAGCGAGTCGTTGACGGTGGAGAGCTTTGCCCAGGTCCATCACCTGGTCGCCACGGTCGAAGGGCAACTTCGTGCGGACGTTGGGCCGATTGATGTGATCCGTGCCCTTTTCCCAGGGGGATCGATCACAGGCGCACCCAAGATCCGGGCCATGGAAATCATCGACGAGCTGGAACCGACGCGGCGCAGTCTCTACACCGGGGCTATTGGTTATTTCGGTCGAGGCGGATCGAGCGGGTTCAATATCGCGATCCGGACGATGCTGGTCGAGGGGGATCAGGTCAGCTATCAGGTCGGCGGGGGGATCGTCGCCGACTCGAGTCCCGAAGCGGAGTACCGCGAGACGCTTGACAAGGGCCGTGCGCTGCGCGAGGTGCTCGAAGGCGAAGGGGCAAACGGATCATGATTTGGGTCGACGGCCGGATCGTGCCGGATCAAGCGTTGACGATCAGTGTCCTCGATCGCACGTTTGAACATGGCCTGGGTCTGTTCGAGACGTTGCGGACCTGGCAAGGGGGAACACCGTTGCTTGATCGCCACCTGGCGCGCCTCAGGAAGTCGGCCAAGGCGCTTGGCCTTCCCCTTGAAACGTCGGCCTTACCCGACCTTGCCGCGGTCACTCAACTGCTCGAAGCCAATGGGCATGTGGGGGACGCGGCGCTCCGGCTGACCTTGACGGGGGGTGTTTCCGACGCCGCCGGGGCGACCCTTTGGATGCGGTCGGCTCCTCTGCCCCCCTCAATGATTACCGGGCCCGGGGCGGTCGTCGATTTTGGCTCGTGGTGGGTCGATCCGAACGACCCGTTGCTCAGGCATAAGACATTGAATTATTGGCGGAGGCGATCGGCTTATCAGGATGCCCGAGAGCGTGGCTTTGATGAGATTCTCAGTGTGAGCGCAGGGCTGAATCTCTGGGAAGGAAGCCGGACGAATCTCTTCTTCGTCGCCGGGAACGAACTGGTGACCCCCGCGCTCGACGGCCCGATCGTGCCGGGAATCATGCGAGAATTGGTTCTTGAACTGGCTCCGTCGTCGGCTCTGGAGATTCGTGAGGTGACGAACCTCGAACCCAATGACTTGCAAGACGCTAGCGAGGTCTTTTTGACCAACTCAGTTCGAGGGGTGATTCCGGTGGCCCGGTTAGGCGACCTGTCCTGGGATGTGCCGGGTGGTCCACGGACCGTTCGTCTCAAGTCTTTACTGTCCGAGTGGCTGAACGAAGGAGGAACGACATCATGAGCACCGTCGCGGAGGTCGCTCGCTGGCTCGACGAGTTCGCTCCTTTGAGTCTTGCCGAATCGTGGGATAATGTCGGCCTGCTCTGGGGGGATCCGGCCACCGAGGTGAGCCGAGTCATGACCTGCTTGACCGTGACCCCGCAGACTGCGCGCGAGGCGATCGATGATGGGGCGGAGCTGATCGTGAGCCATCATCCGGTCTTGTTTCGGCCGGTCAAGCGCGTTCGGGCCGACGATCGCGAGACGGGGATGCTCTGGGATCTGGCTCGGGCTGGTGTCTCGATCGCCAGCCCTCATACGGCGTTCGACAATACGCAAGGGGGCATCAACGACGGGCTCGCCGGCCGGCTTGGCTTGCTCGAGACCGAACCACTCCGTCCGGCATCGGCTTCGCCGTCGTTCAAGATCGTTGTGTTTACGCCTCGGGAGAGTTGCGAGGCGGTCCTCTCGGCGGCGTTCGCGGCGGGCGCGGGCAAGGTCGGTGCCTATGAGGAATGCGCGTTCACAAGCGTAGGGCAGGGGCGGTTCTTCGGCACGGAGGGGAGCAACCCCGTGATCGGGCAGCGGGGGCAGCGTGAGACGGTCCGCGAGCGCCGAGTTGAGTTCGTTTGCCCATCGTCGCACCTCGCCGTGGTCCTCGGAGCAATCCGGAGCGCCCACCCCTATGAGGAGCCGGGTATGGATGTTTATCCGCTTCACCCGGGTAACTCGGGCCGAGGCGCTGGCCGCGTCGGCAGTCTGGCTTCGCCGACCACCCTCAGTGCGTTTGCGGAGTTGGTTGGCCAGACGCTCGCGGCTCCCGGAGTGCAGGTTGTGGGGCCGGCCGACCGTCGCATCGAGCGGGTGGCAATTGTTTGTGGAGCGGGCGACGACTTTATCGGCGATGCCGTCCGTTGCCGGGCCGACGTCCTTCTGACCGGCGAGGCGCGATTCCACCGCGCTCTCGAGGCGGAATCGGTCGGCATCGGCCTGGTCGTCGCGGGGCATCACGCCACCGAACGGCCGGGGGTTGAGGACTTAGCGACGCAGATCGCGGTCGCCTTCCCCGCGCTCACCGTCTGGCCGAGCCGTAAGGAGACCGATCCGCTCAGAACAATTGGTTAAGTCAGCGAAGCGGGAAGTGGAAAAAAAAGATCCCCCAGGGAAAACCTGGGGGATAAAAGAAAAGACCGAGAGAATCGTCTCGGACTTTTGAACAATCGAGCGGGTGGAGAACCTCGCAACCTCAGGCTTCGTCCTCAACTTCAACTTCGACTTCAACCTCGGCAGCGTCGGGGCTGGGAGCGGCGGCGACCGCTTCACCCGTTTCGCTCGCGCTGGCCTTGCCACCCCGGGTGGCGGGGACGGCGAGATAGGTCTGGTGTTCCCAGGTTCCGGCCCAGGCCTGTCCGGCCCAGCGCTGCAGGGAGATGGCGCGGACCGTGGGACGATCTTCGTCGCGAATGACCTCGCCCCACGCTCCAGCGTAAGCGGCGCGGACCTGGGAAGAACTCTCACCCACACAGAGAAGTCGTTCGCCACCAGGAGCCAAGCAGGCAACGGCTCGCCAATCCTGAGCGCCGGTTGATTCTGACATACTCATTTTTCAAAGAATCCCCGCCCGCCACCCTCGTGCAAGGGCTGACACCGTGGTGTCGGAACCCAACGAGTCACCGGGACTTCGTACCAAGTGCGGAATCACGTTTTGGATGTCATTCAGAAACGGTAATGGCTATTCGATGGATTCGTCAGAAGGTTCGGTATCTTTTAACCAGCCCCTATAGCGAATCTTATGCCTTGAGAAATCCCCAGGCAACTCGAACCAGTCCATCGGAGTTCCCGAGGCAGGCAAGATTGAAGTCGGTGCCGCAGGCGGCGAGTTACCCAAGTGAGGAGATGCCGGAGGGGTATGTCACCAGGATCCGCGATGCAAGCCGGCGTAAAAAGAGCACAACAAAAAGGCGGGACCGATCCTCAATCTCGACACCGGATTGTACCCGGCGCCCTGTTACATGGCGAATGAATTCCGCGAAAAATCCCAAGAAGAAACGCCGCCTGCGCGCATGATTGGCACCGATTGCAAAGAAGCGGCATTTGTTGGATTTGAATCGAGTCGATTCAAAAAATGTGGGCTCCCTCGAGCGGTTTCCCTGCGTGTTTGCTCACATTTTGGGCACCTGGGGGCCGTGCGCGGCCCCCAGGTGCCCATTGGTCGCTTGCCCTGTGATCGATTCCGAACGAAGATTGGCTAAGCCACCGCAGGCGAGGAGAATCTCAACGGGCCGGCTGGTGGGATGCCATCAGCGGCTTCCGGTTTGAAGGAGCACTTTGCCATGGCGGCCGACTTGCTCGGCTTCGCGGACAGCGTCACCGATTGCGTCGATCGGGAACGACTTGCCGATCTCGGTGGCAAGCACGTCGGCACGGATGAGGTTGGCGATTTCGCGAAAGAGGCGAAGGGCGCTGGGGATGCTCCGCTCTCTCATCCAGTGGCCCAGCCAGAAGCCTTCGACGATGCGCTTGCCGGCAATCATCAACCTCGGGTCGATCTGTAATGGTTGCTGTGAGAGCGTGCCGTAAACGAGCATGCGTGCGTCCGGGGCAAGCGATTGGAAGACCCCGGTTCCGGTCTCCCCCCCCACAGGGTCGATCGCGTACTTCACCCCCTCGGATCCCACAATTTTGCGGACCTGGTCGGCGATCGGGCCGTCGGAGGACGAGATCACGGCATCCGCGCCCATCGCTTGCAGTTCAGCCATCGCTTCGCGGCGACGGACGACGTTGAGCGTCTTGAAGCCGTCGTGCCTGCCCAATTTGATCATCATCCGGCCCAGCACCGAGCCCGCTGCTGACTGAAGCAACCATTCCCCCTTCGGGACCGCGAGGACGTGTCGCGCCATCGCCAGTACCGTGGCCGGATTGACGAAGAAAGACGCGACCTGCTCGTCGGGGATGTCCTGAGCCACCGGCCTCGCCTGGCGCGCGGGGATGACCGCGTACTCAGCCCAATTGCCCCCCTTGTGGTTGATGACCGTGACCCGCTTCCCCTTGACCAGCCAACCGAGCAGGCCCGACCCGACCTTGTCCACCACCCCCACCCCCTCGAAGCCTGGGGTGGACGGCAAGCTCGGGAGCACGCCGTAGCGGCCACGAACCACGAGCAGGTCGGATGGATTGACCGGGCTGGCGATCATCCTGACCCGGACTTCGCCCGGTCCAGGCTCCGGAATCGGCACGTCCCGGACCCGAAGTACCTCGGAGGGCTCGCCGAACTGCTCAAATACGACGGCTTTCATTGGGTCAGTCTCAATCGTTCGACGGATGCAAGCGGCTCCGCAATGGCCGCACGGCGATGCGCCGTTTACGATATCCACCCTATCACATCCGGGAAACGTCCCGACGGTCAGGACTCGTTTCGTCGTCAGCCGATCGGTCGAATCCAACGATGATTTTGCCGTCGACTTTTGAGGCATCTCTTGCAAGGCTGGTCTTAGGGGATTAGGATCATTCAATAGCGACGACGTTTGTCATTTCCTCGGTGTGCGGCTTTCCCGATCGACGGAGAGGGAGTGCGACTCATGACCCGTCGGGGACATGGCTGGAACGCGTTCTTGTGCGTCCTGTTAGGAATTTCGGGGTGTGGGAAGACCGCGACTCCCACTGCGGGGCCACCACCATCGTCTCCCATGGCTCCGACCGCTTTGGTCGAGAAGGCGGCTCCCACGGACGCTCTCTGTGACGTTCCGAGCCTTTCGCGAGCGAAATTCGCAGCGACCGCTTCGCCGTCGTTTCAGTTGACTCCGGCGACCCTGACCCTTGCGCCGGGGGATCCGGGGTGGCAACTCCTTGCGCACAGGACGGGAGCCGCCAACACTCTGCTCGACGTTACGCCAGGCTTTACCTGGACGGTGGAGCCCGCCGGGGTCGTGACGGTGGATTCGGGGGGATATTTGCAGCCGGTGGGGCCGGGCCAGGCCACTGTCACCGCGAGCCTGGCAGGGGCGAAGGCCACGACGACAGTCAAGGTCGACGCAGGTTCCGACCGAGGTTGGGACTTCGGCGAGGATATCGTGCCGATCTTCACACGAGCCGGCTGCAACACGGGGGCCTGCCACGGCAAAGGGGGGGGCCAGAACGGCTTCCACCTCTCCCTCTTCGGCTATGATCCGGTGGGTGACCACCAGGCGTTGACTCGGGACGAGGCCGGGCGCAGGGTTTCCTTGCTCGCCCCTTCGCAGAGTCTCATGCTTCAGAAGGCAACCGGGCAAATACCACACGGCGGCGGACCTCGGTTCTCCGTCCAGTCGCCCGAGTATCAGACCTTGCTGAGCTGGGTGGCCGCCGGTGCGCCCATACGTCGAGGGACCACGCACGGTGCGCTCGTCCGCCTGGCCGTGGAACCGAATCATGTTCGTCTGGAAGAACCGGGTGCTCAACAGGTCCGGGTGCTCGCCTCCTACGCTGACGGGCACCAGCGCGATGTGACCCGGTTGTCCACGTTTCGAGTCAACGATGATTCGGCCGCCAGCATCGACTCCAAGGGGAAGGTGGGCCTGCCTCGCCGCGCCGAGACCGACCTGATCGTGCGTTATCAGTCGCAGGTCGTCAACATCAGGCTTGCAACGGTCATTAATCCCGACCTGAAGTTTGACTTCGCGGCTTTGCCTCGGGCGAACTTCATTGATGACGAGCTCATCCAACGCCTGGAATCGCTCAAGGTTCCTCCCAGTCCGCCTGCGAGCGACTCGGCGTTTCTGCGCCGGGTTTCCCTCGACTTGACCGGTGAGCAGCCCTCGGTGGAGCAGGTTCGCCGGTTCATTGCGGACGAAAATCCCGACAAGCGAGCCAAGCTCGTCGACCAACTCCTGGCGAGTCGCGATTTTGTGCGGTTCTGGCGGATCAAGCTTGGCGACCTGCTCCAGATCAGCACGGCCCGGCTTGGGAACGGGGCCACCCGATACCAGACCTGGATCGACGAGCGTTTGCTCGAGAACACCCCGTGGGACGTGGTCGTTCGTACGCTGCTGACTGCGACGGGGAAACCCGAGGATTTTGATGGTGGTCCCGCGAACTACGCGCTCGACGGACCCGACGCCAAGACCCAGGCCGAGCAGACCGCCCAGCGTTTCCTGGCGCTTCGGATGCGGTGTGCGCAGTGCCACGACCACCCGTTCGACGTCTGGACCCAGGACGACTACTTCGGCCTGGCCGCCTGCTTTGCGAAGGTCCAGCGGAGTGGCGGCGGGGGCGGGGGCATGATGGGCAAGACCATCGTCAAGATTAATCCCGATGGCCAAGTCGAGCACATCAGGACGAAAAAACGGGCTGAGCCTCGGCTGCTCGATCAGAAACGGGTCGAAGTGGCGAAGGACGAGGACCCTCGGAAGGTGCTTGCCGACTGGATCACCGCTCCGGACAACCCGTATTTCGCTCGCGCGATGGCCAACTGGACCTGGGCGCAGTTCTTCGGCAAGGGGATTGCCGATCCTCCGGACGATCTGAGTCGGTCGAATCCCCCGGTGCATCCTGAGCTGCTCGATGCCCTCGGCAAGCATTTCGTTGCACACAAGTTTGATCTTCGCGACCTGGTGCGCACGATCGCGACGTCTCGGGTCTACGGTTGCTCGTCCGCCACGGTCCCCGGCAATGAGCGTGATACTCGGTTGTTCTCGCATCACCTTCCCCGCCCGTTGAGTGCGCACCAGATGGCGGATGCCCTGGCCCAGGTGACCGACGTGGCCAATCGCTACCCGAACCGGGCGGCGGGGACGCGGGCGATCGACGTGACCGACCCTGCCACCGCCAGTACGATTCTCGAGACCTTTGGCCGTTGTGCCCGGACGAACGGCTGTTCGTCGGTTTCGACCCCCTTGCTCAGCTTACGGCAATCGCTCCTGATGATCGGGGGGGATGTGATCGAGGGGAAGGTCTCGCACCTCAACGGCTACTTGGCGAACCTCCTCGACCTTCAGCCCGAGCCCGAGGAGATTGTCGAGAACCTCTATCTACGGACTTTGTGTCGGCCACCGACCGCCGAGGAGTCGTCGCACTGGGTGGTCGAGCTCAAACAAGCGGCCACGTTGCGCGAGACGGCCGAGGACCTGTTCTGGGCCTTACTCGGCTCCCGTGAGTTTGCCTTCAATCATTGAGTCCGGCTCGGTGCGCCCTCTTTTCCTCAACCACCCATCTGCCCTGGGGAGCCTCGACCATGTCTCACTCCGCGAACCAAGGTCCGTGCCGCGGCCCGAGCCGACGCGACATCTTGCGAGCCGGTCTGTTCGGGGTCTCGGGGCTGGCACTTGGCGACTTGCTTCGGCTCCGCACGCTCTCTTATGGGGCGACTGCGAAGGGGACGGAGCGGGCCAGCAACTGCATCTTGATCTGGCTGGCGGGGGGGGCTTCGCATCTGGACACGTTTGATCCCAAGCCCGATGCGCCGGCGGATGTCCGAGGAGAGTTCAAGCCGATCGACACGGCTGTGCCCGGGCTCAAGATCAGCGAAGTCTTCCCGACGCTTGCCACGATGATGGACCGGGTCAGTTTGATCCGGAGCGTTACGTCACCGGAGGCCGACCACGATCGGGCTGCGCACCATCTTCTGACGGGCTATCGGCCGTCGACGTCAGTCGTCTATCCCAGTTATGGCAGCGTGGTGGCCAAGGCTCGTGAGGGGAACCAAGGGGTGTTACCGCCGTACGTGGCGGTCCCCGACGCCCCCTTGTTCTCGTCGAGCGGTTACCTGACTCCGGCCTACGACCCGTTTGCGGTCACGGGCGATCCCAATCAGCCGAGCTTTCGTGTGAGCAACCTCACTCCCCCCGACCGGGTGACGCTCGACCGGCTCCGCCGCCGTCGCTCGATGGTCAAGACGCTCGACGCCTTCGCGCATGAAGTGTCGCCGACTCCCTTGACCGCCAGCCGTGACCAGTTTGCCGACCAGGCGTACGACCTTTTGACCTCAAGCGCCGCGCAGGCCGCGTTCCGGCTCGACGCCGAACCTGAGTATGTTCGCTCCCGGTATGGCCGGACCCCCTTGGGGCAGTCCTGCCTGCTGGCCCGTCGCCTGGTTGAAGCGGGAGTCTCGTTCGTCACACTCAACGATCGGGGTATGGGACCGCTCGGCTGGGACACCCATCAGCAGAATTTCCCGACGATCAAAAACACGCTGGCACCGCCGCTCGATAAGGGGGTGTCAGCGTTGTTGCTGGACCTCGAGGAGCGCGGATTGCTCGACCGCACGCTCGTCGTTTTGATGGGGGAATTCGGCCGAACGCCGAAGATTAACGCCAACGCGGGTCGCGACCATCATGGTCGCGCCAACTGCGCCTTGCTGGCGGGGGCCGGTCTGCCTCACGGCCTCGTGTTGGGCAAGACCGACGCGGGGGGTGATGCCCCTGCCGACCAGCCCGTCACGCCGGCCGACCTCGCCGCCACCATCTACACCGCTCTTGGCATTGACCCCAACCTTCAGTTCGAGACGCCGGATGGCCGGCCGATCCGACTCGTCGATGGCGGCAATGCGCCTCGCGAATTGCTCTGAAGACGGCCGGCACCCCCCAGGGTTATTCACGACCGTGCAACTCCCCCAACCACGGTGGGGGAGTTGCGTGAAAATTTAGACATTGATTAATGTTGGCATTTTTTTGACCGTTCCGATTTCGAGGAACAGTTGTCCCTTTGGGATTGCGAAAGAATCGACAGGTCAGAACGGTAATGTGTGCGTTCTTGATTTTGTCTTAAAGAATTTGAATTGTGGGTGATTGCGCGACAAACCCAGAGCCACCCGACGGAACACCGCTGTCGAAGCAAGCTGGCACCTGGGATCGGCTGCGAGACGCGTTGTGAGGCGACCTGCGAAAGGCTGAGGGACACCAACAGGGGCCTCCGTCTTCGATAGCTCGTCGTTCAAGATACGACGGAAGATGGGCCCGAATGGGTTGGCTGGGCCGACTCCTCTCCTCCCTTTTTGTCACATCGACATCCCGCCTGTTGCCTCCGAATACTCTTCCTCGTCACGTTACCTCGACGTGATCGCACGTGCATGATTTTTTGTTGCGTATAAATAAGAAAAATTGGGTTTATTGAAAATTTTCATGATTTGTCCTGACAAAGAAAAGAATTACGTAACCGAGCCCAAGCCACGCGATTCCTTGAATTGTCAGAGCGAATGATCCGGTTGGTGGATTCCATCACGACGTTTTACTGGCCGTTCGTCAACCGGATCGAAGTGCCGCTGAAGAAATTTGTAAAAAATGCAAGTTTGTTGTCCATAACGGCACTGAGATTGCCGGGACTATCGCTCCGGCCCGTACGGCCGACTCATCTCGTTATGCACCACCGAGTCGATTGTGAAAGGGGATGATCGATGCACCACGATGTAACCTCAACCGACCTGCAAGAGATGATGAACAAGGCCTCGGCAATTCATGCCGTGGAGCCCCGCGAGGGAGAGGACTCCCAGAAGGGACGAACGGTTTCGTCACGCCGCCATTTCATGGGACGGGGGATGGCGACCACGGCCGTGGTCGCCGGGGCTGCTTTGGCAACCGGCCGTTCGGCCTCAGCCGCATTCCCGGAACTTTACTCTGGCTACAATCGAAGAGCCTTCCAGGAGATTCAGGCGGACGAAAACACGCATGTGGCCTATCTTCGGAATGCCTTGGGGCAGGCCGCTCGTCCCAAAGCCACTTTCAAGAATCTGACCGCAGCGAACGTTGACCAGTTCGTTGCGCTCTCCTTTGCCTTCGAAAACACGGGGGCTCGCGCTTACACCGGGGCAGCGCCTTTCATCAACAACCCCGTTTATCTGAGCGCGGCGGCCAGAATCGCCCTCGTCGAGGGGCGACACGCGTCCTATATCAATGCGCTCGAGAATCTTCCTCTGGTGCCGGCTGGACTGGCGTTCGAGATTCCGATGCCCCAGGAGGAAGTGGTCAACAACGTGACTCCGTTCATCGCAAGCCTCAACGGGGGAGTCGCCCCCTCGTATAACTTGTTCCGCACCGACGCCAATGACATTGCGATCCTGAACTTCGCTCTCCTGCTCGAAGATCTTGAGGCTGAATTCTATAACCTCAATGTCCAGCGATTCTTCCGTTAAGACCGGCGACGGAATTCCCGGAGTGGCTGAAGACTCAGCCACTTCGGTTTGAATGGCGGATTCATGATTTTTATTGCATATTGCGAATTGGTTTAACATATATTTTGGAAATTAAAATTGTTTGAATTGTGCGCCGTGATAAGGCAGTGTCTTCCCAGCGGGTGCAAGTCCCGCCCGGCCAACTGAATCGCTCCGGCCGGAAGCTATCGGAGCGGCGGTGGAGGTAACGAAGCCGTCGGAGCCTTCGAGACAAATGTGCCGCCTGGCGGCGCAGCGAGTCGACAGGCCGTAACGCGAGTGAATGCTGAGCAGGCCTCGAAAGGTTTAACGTGGGAGCCGACCCGCCAATACATCGGGGAAGGCCGTCGTCGCTGATGAACAGGGAAACGGGTGGAATAGGCCGTCCCATGAGCGATCTGACCCAGCGATCCCACCGGGGTAATGGCAACGGCATGTCGACAAACGGGAGACGCCTGCAACACGGGAAACCCCACTTGGCGGAGGCGCGTGACCTCCAACCGGACGCCCGCGAGGGACTGGCCGGGCCGACTGGGGTGGCGGACAGGCCCGTACTACCGTGGACGCCGGGTAACGCCGGTCGAGGGAAGGGGCCTGAGTTCAAGACCAGCGTCACAAAGAGCATGAGAGCCGGGAGATTGGCATGAGCCTCACACCTCCACCGAAGGTTCAGAAACTCCAGACGACGCTGCATGCCAAAGCGAAGGAATCGCCGGGGTATCGGTTTTATCGGTTGTACGACAAGGTGTATCGGCAGGATATCCTGGAGTTTGCCTACCTGCGTTGTCGCTCCAACGACGGCGCCCCGGGGGTGGACGGCCAGACCTTCGAGGACATTGAGGCGTACGGCCGCGACCGATGGCTCGACGAACTGACGACCGAGGTGAGGGATCGCACGTATCAACCGTCTCCAGTGCGCCGCGTCCTGATCCCTAAACCGGATGGGAAGCAAAGGCCGCTGGGGATCGCAACGATCCGGGACCGCGTGGTGCAGATGGCGGTGGTTCTGGTCTTGGAGCCGATCTTCGAGGCCGACCTGCCTCCGGAACAACACGCTTACCGGGCGGGCCGCAGTGCCCTGGACGCTGTGAGGCAGGTCCATGGGCATGTGAGCATGGGGCATAATGATGTGGTGGACGCCGATTTGTCCGGCTATTTCGACAGTATCCCGCACTCGGAGCTCCTGAAATCGCTGTCACGACGCATCAGCGACCGGCACCTCCTGGGGCTGATCAAGATGTGGCTGGTGGCCCCGGTGGAAGAGACCGACGATCGGGGTCGGACGCGCCGAACGACTCGGAACAAGGATGAGGGCCGGGGCAGCCCGCAAGGGTCTCCTCTGTCACCGTTACTCGCTAACATTTATATGCGTCGGTTCATTGTGGGCTGGAAGCTCCTCGGACACGAACAACGGCTCGACGCTCATGTCGTCAACTATGCGGATGACTGTGCGCCACGAAGGTGTGAAAGGACGACTTTCAGGAGCGTCCCGGAACGCCATGCTGCGTGAGAGATGAGGGTAGGTCCCTCGGGATCGGGTTGCAGGACCAGATTCCAAATCACCCGAAGCGGCTTGGATTAAGAGTCCTGGTCGTGAGCGTTCGGGAAAAGGCCGGTCTGAACCGGTCAGATAAGAACCGAGAAGGCGAACGCAAGTGAACCACCGATGAGGCGTCGAAAGCGTAGGGACGTCATCGAAACCAGGCTCCAGTCGTTGGCCTGGGATGCAGTCAAGGCGGGACCTGCTTACGGCCTTGATGGTGACCGGCGTAAAGGTGGCGCGAGCTCGGTTCAGGCTCTCGCGGGGAACGTGGGAACCTGTCGTCACGATGCCAAGGGAGATGCCCAAGTGGAGGCCCCACGAGGTCAAAGTCCCGATGCGTGGCACAGGGGCGGATCAACCCGTAGTAGCGTTGAAGCCTGGTAATGCGGGTGGAGCGAAGGGGTTGAATGGTTCAGCCAAGGGATGGATCAACCAGCGATGGGAGGAATTCATGCCGGAAGCGAAGTCGTGCGTCAAGGCCCACGCGAGAGGCAAAAGTCAACCAGCGATGGGAGGAACCGATGCCTGAAGCGAAGCCTTACGCGATTTCCAAACAGGTGGTCTACGAGGCCTACCTGAAGGTCAAGGCGAACCACGGGGCGGCCGGGGTGGACGGGCAGTCGATCGAGGCGTTCGAGACCGACTTGAAGGGTAACCTCTACAAGATCTGGAATCGGATGTCCTCGGGCAGCTACTTTCCACCGCCGGTGCGGCTCGTGGAGATCCCGAAAGCCGATGGGGGTTCAAGGCCGCTGGGGATTCCCACGGTCGGCGATCGCGTGGCTCAGATGGTCGTCAAGATGCATCTGGAGCCGCTGGTGGAGCCGCACTTCCATCCCGACTCCTACGGGTATCGACCCGGACGATCGGCGCTGGATGCGGTGGCCGCCGCGCGGGAGCGGTGCTGGCGGTCCGACTGGGTGATTGATCTGGATATCAAAGGTTTCTTTGACAATCTCGATCATGAACTAGTCATGAAGGCAGTCTGTCATCACGTGAACGAACCATGGGTCCTGCTGTACATCGAGCGGTGGCTGAAAGCCCCCGTTCAGAAGCAGGACGGTCGTCGAGAAGAGCGTACGAAGGGCTCGCCCCAGGGGTCGATTGTTTCGCCCTTGTTGGCCAATCTCTTCATGCACTATGCGTTCGATCTCTGGATGGCCCGGAGCTTTCCGGACATCCACTTCGCGCGTTATGCGGACGATGTGATCATTCACGCGAAGAGCCGGGCTCAAGCGGAACACGTGCTCGAAGCGGTCCGGGCACGTCTGAAGGAGTGCCGTCTTGAGCTTCACCCTGAGAAGACCAAGATCGTGTACTGCCAGGACGATGACCGGAGGGGCCAGCATGAACACATCAAGTTCGACTTCCTCGGCTACACCTTTCGGCCCCGGCGGGCCAAGAATCGATGGGGGAAGTTCTTCGTGAGCTTCATCCCAGCGATCAGCCACAAGGCCGCCAATGCGATCCGCGAGACGATCCGAGACTGGCGGCTGGCCGCCATCCGGAACAATCAGTCTCTGGAGGAGATCGCGGGGCTTGTGAATCCTTCGGTACGAGGGTGGGTGAACTACTACGGTCGGTTTTACCGGTCGGCGCTCACTCCGGTTCTCCGACACCTGGAGCGTGTCTTGGTCAAATGGGCGCAGCGGAAATACAAACGGTTGAGGCGTCACTCCATCAACGCAGCCCACTGGCTGGGTCAAGTGGCGCGACGCGATCCGAATCTGCTGGTTCTCTGGCAGATCGGGATTCGACCAGCGACTGGATCATAAGAGCCGGATGAGGCGAGAGCCTCCCGTCCGGATCCGAGAGGGCCTGGGGGTGCAATTCCCCCGGGCTACTCGACTTGTGATCTGCTGTCGTGGCACCGCTGCCGAAGCGATGGCCACGATGCGGAGCATGATGTTGAAGCTGCGGCTGACGGTGAACGAGACGAAGACGCGGTTGTGCCGTGTCCCTGAGGAAACGTTCGACTTCCTGGGGTATACGATCGGGCGATGCTGGTCGCCGAAGACGGGCCAGTCCTACATCGGGACGCGTCCCTCGGCGAAGAAGATCGACCGCCTGAAACGGGAGATCAGCGACCAGACGAGCCGGAGATGGTTCTGGACGGACGTCGAAGACCGAGTGGCCCGACTGAACCGGATGCTTTTGGGTTGGTCGAACTATTTCTGTCTCGGCCCGGTCAGTCCCGCGTATCGAGCCGTGGACCGCCACGCGCGGGATCGGCTCCGCCAGTGGCTTCGGCGGAAGCACAAGCTGAAGAGTCGGGGGACGTCACGGTTCCCCGATCAGTACCTGCACGACGTGCTGGGCCTGGTCCGCTTGAGCGAGCGACCCCGAAGCTTTCCGTGGGCGAAAGCGTGAGTTCTTGTCCGAGAGCCGGATGCCAGAAAATGGCCCGTCCGGTTCGATGAGCGGGGGAGTGGAAACAGAGCGTCAGCCACCGCGCCACCCCTCGACTCTACTGATGGTTTGCGTTAATTGGCATGTTTGAATTTTTGATTTGAAAGTTTAGAAGAATGACATGTATAAAATAAATATTTTTGTATTGTGATTGATTCGGAGCCCTGTTTCAAGGGGCGAACTGCCTGCCGATATGCGTGAGCCGCCGGAACGAGTTTTGACCGTTTTTAACGATCGACCGAGAGGATCCTCGTTCTGAAGCGACCTTGCTTGGCGAGCCATTTTGCGGTTTTCAGGCATTGGTTCATGAGGAAATTTTCGTATGCTGTCATCAAACGTGTCCAGGAGATTCATTCGATGAGTTCATCGATGTTGAAATTACCCTTGATCTTTGCACTCGGACTTCTTCTTGCTTTTTCCGCCAAGTTCGGCCGCGCTCAAGACAATACGTCGAAGCCAGGCGGCTCCCGTGAGCCAATTCGTTTTGAACGGCAAGCTCTGGTTTTCTACTCCGAGATTCAGAAAGACCTGGGCTTGACCCAAAAGCAAGAGGTTCAAATCAAGCGTCTGGCCTCGACGTTGACGCAGAGGAAAGGCGAATTGCTGTTCGAGGAGAGTGGAGAAGGGACTGATCTCGAAGCCACGAAGACAACGATGAACGGTCTCCCACGCCTGTGGGATTCCCAGGTCTCGAAAACCCTGACCAAGCGCCAGGAGGATCGGTTAGCCCAACTCGAATTGCAACGGATCGGAACATTGGCCCTTGTCAGGAAGGACATTGCGACCAAGCTGAAGCTCACTCCCACCCAAAACAAGAAGATCAAGGCGATCCTTGACGAGGCGCGAGAGGAGATCGTCCGCTCGATGCCGAGTGCTCCAACCGCTCCGGTCCTGGGCCAAGGCCAATCGATCGAGACGGTTCCGTCCGGCAAGATCGGTCGCGGGAGCCGGACGCGCTCAGCAGAGGGAAAGGGGGCACCCGGAGGAGGTGCAGTGGGGAGTAATGCCAGCGCGGTCGATGGGCTCTTTCCCGTCGAAGACGAATTCTTCGGAGAGGGCGTCGTGAGCGATTCCCCACTGGGGAATTTTTTCTTTCCCTCGGCTGCGGGAGAGCTCGCGAGTGGAAAAGCGACGCCTGCCGGTGAGAAGCCGGCAACCGGTCTTCCGGAACTCGACACCCCGGAAATTCGCGCTCAACTCTCGAAAATGCGTGACGTACAAATGAAACGTCGTGAAGGCGTCAAGAAGGTTCGCGAGGGCGCATCCCAAAAGATCGACGCGATTCTCACGAAGGAACAAAAGAACGCGTGGGAGAAGATGCTTGGCAAGCCTTTTGATTTCTCGAAGATCCGATTCCAAGGTGGGGGCTGACGCTGCCTCGTCGCGTTGGTCTTTCATTCTCGAGGCCGTTCAGGCAACGGCCTTCCGGGACAAGTCTCGATCGTTCGACGGCTTGCTGGTCGACTCCTGGGCCGCAATCGGGGAGCTCTTCTCAAGCCATACTGGGCGGACAGCCTCATCACCGTCTCGAAATCGGATCCCAAAGAACACCGCCAAACGTCTCCCCCATTTTCCTCCAGTGGATCGGCAATGCGACCCGCCCTGAGCACCAGGGGAGGGGAGACGTAGCAATTTCATTCCGATTCTCAACCCTCGGAGGCCAGGATCAGAGTCGTTTCACCAACCAGGCGATGACGGTGACGAATCCGATGAACACCAGGCCGAGGGCGAGCAAGAGGACTCCCGCGAGCCCGACGAGGAACAGGATGGAGGACTTCGATGAGACCGCCTCGTTCCGCTGCCTCTGCTCGGCAACTTGCTGAAGCAGTTTGATATTGCGCGTGTTGGCTTTGAAGGCGACGTCGAAGAGATCGCCGAGTAATGGGATCGACCCCAGCGTCGTGTCAAGCAACACGTTCGCGGCCATGCGGGCCGCGACCGGCTTGGGAACGTGATAGCGCTTGAGGGCGACCAGCACAAGACCCACCTGAACGATCCCGGTGAGAAAATCCCCACCCACGGGGAGCAGTCCCAGGAGGGCATCGAGTCCCACCCGAATCTTTGTTCCGGGGATCTGGAAGGCCCGATCCATCAGCCAGGCGAGCTGCTCGAGCCCTTCCATGCCTGGTGGTTGTGAGCGTTTGGGCTCAATCGTCGGTTTGAGCGATGGCAGGGTCGTTCTCCCTTCTTTTTTTTGCGTTCTGTCAGTGAAGAACCAAACGGTCGGGCGAAGGATTCGCCCGACCGCGACCAAGGTCCAAGCACGATGTAGGGAAGGAAACGCGTCCCGACTCACGGGGTTATGGGATCGAGCGCGTTTGGCTACCAAAAAAGCCCATCGCGAGTAAGATAATGGCGCCGATGATTGAGAAGATCCACCCCGCCGGTTGGTAAGGCGACGTGCCAAGCTTGAGCACGTACGCCAGACCACCGCCGAGCAGCGACCCGGTAACGCCGAGCATCAGGGTTCCAAGTGTCCCCATGGCGTCTTGGCCCGGATGAAGGAGTCGGGCGATCCCCCCTGCAATCAATCCAAAAACGATCCAGCCAAGCAGGCTCATCATGGTGAACTCCTCGGGTTAGGCGTCGGTGGTCGATTCGTCATAGTCTGCCGTCTCCAAGACGGTCTTCATGAGGACATTTATGCAGACGCCATGCCAATACTCCATGATTGGCCCGGAGAGCGGTTGCGACTCGTGAGGATTCCTGCTCTGATCGAGGCGTGAAATCGTTGCCTGTCGAAAATCGGTCGGCTTCATCATTTATAGGCTTTTTGACTCGAGTCGTACGCCATGGCCAGCGCCCGGAATCAATCGATCTCTTTCGCCGATATCGTGGAGACCACCGACGCCGCGACCCTCGAAGTGCAGTCGAAAGCCGAGGGGCCGGCGGGGGCACTCCCTCTGACCGACGAGATGCTTCGCCATTGGCCCTCCGGCGATCTGTTTGGGCTCAGTCAGAACGCAGGGATGGGTTGGAGCGCCAGTGAGGTGGATCGCGACCCGTTCCTGATCCTGAGCACTCAAGGGGGTCTGCGGGCTCCGGACGGAACGCCGATCGCTCTGGGGTATCACACGGGACACTGGGAGATCGGCCTGCTCGTTCAGGAGGCGGCCGAGGAGCTAACCCTGCTTGGCAAGGCGCCGTTCGCCGGGATGGTCTCCGACCCCTGTGACGGCCGGACCCAGGGGACTCCTGGGATGATGGATAGCCTTCCCTATCGCAATGACGCGGCGATCGTCTTCCGTCGCTTGATTCGATCGCTGCCGAGGCGGAAGGGGGTTCTCGGGATTGCGACCTGTGACAAGGGCCTCCCCGCAATGCTCCTGGCCCTGGCGGGAACCGGCCACCTGCCCGGCGTCTTGGTGCCGGGCGGGGTGACGCTCCCCCCTCGTGAAGGGGAGGACGCCGGCAAGGTCCAATCGATCGGCGCTCGCTACTCGCACGGCGAACTGACCTTGATGGAAGCCGCCGAACTCGGCTGCCGCGCGTGCGCCAGCCCGGGGGGAGGCTGCCAGTTCTTGGGCACGGCCGCCACGGCGCAGGTGGTGGCCGAAGCGCTCGGTCTTGCCTTGCCGCACTCGGCCCTCTCCCCCTCGGGTCAGCCAATCTGGCGCGACATGGCCCGGCGGTCGGCCAAAGCGCTGGTGGCGTTGGCGGCGCGTGGAACGACCACACGCGACATTCTCACCGAGGCGTCGATCCGCAACGCGATGACCGTTCATGCCGCGTTCGGCGGCTCGACCAACCTCTTGCTCCATATCCCGGCGATCGCCTTTGCCGCCGGCCTGCCTCGCCCGACGGTTGAGGACTGGCATGCGATCAACGTCAAGGTCCCACGGCTCGTCAGCGTCCTGCCCAACGGGCCCCATTATCACCCGACGGTTCGTGCCTTTTTGGCCGGAGGCGTCCCCGAGGTCATGCTCCATTTGAGGGCTTTGGGCCTGCTCGACGAGACTGCGATGACGGTGACGGGCGAGCCGCTTGGCCGTGTCCTCGACTGGTGGCAAGCGAGCGAGCGCCGGACCCGGCTTCGTGAGCAGCTCGTCGCGATGGATGGCGTTGACCCCGAGGACGTGATCATGGACCGGGCGCGGGCCCACCAGTACGGTCTCACCAGCACCGTCACCTTCCCGAGGGGCAATCTCGCACCCGAAGGGTCGGTCATCAAGAGTACCGCGATCGACCCGACGGTGGTCGACCCCGACGGTGTTTACCGCAAGACGGGGCCGGCGCGCGTCTTTACCCGCGAGCACGACGCGATTGCCGCCATCAAGGGGCAGGGGGCGCACCCCTTGAAGGCGGGCGACGTCCTTGTCCTGATCGGGCGTGGCCCGATGGGGGCCGGTATGGAAGAGATCTATCAGATCACGTCGGCACTCAAGCACCTCTCCTTCGGTAAGGAGATTGCTGTGTTGACCGATGCCCGGTTCTCGGGGGTCTCGACGGGCGCTTGCATCGGCCACATCGGTCCCGAGGCGCTGGCCGGCGGACCGATCGGCCGGGTCCGCGACGGCGACCTGATCCGGATCGTCGTCGATCGGATTCGCCTGGAAGGTACGGTCGACCTGGTGGGCGCAGATGGGGTTGAGTTCGATTGCCTGGAAGGAAGTCGGATCCTCGCCGAGCGCTCTCCTCATCCGAACCTCTCGCCCGATCCCGACCTCCCCGACGACACACGCCTCTGGGCCGCCTTGCAGGCCGTTGGCGGAGGAACATGGGGCGGCTGCGTCTACGATCCGGACGCAATCATCGCGGCCCTTCAAGCAGGGTCGTCGAACCGGCCGAATCCGGCTCTTGTTGAGAAGACCCCCTGAAACTTGCGGCCCCGCGCTCCCGGGTCATCATGATCGCGGCGTTGCGGGGGATCCCTCTGCACTTTGAGGTTCGGGTTGGCGTTGTTCTGGATTTACATCCTGGAGAGGCGATGTGGTCCGTAATCCAAGAGGTTTGTGATCTTGTCGTCGTTCATGTCAAAGGTGACCTGTGTCTTTGGGCGTTTTGTCGATGGCCTCGGCCCCACCGACCGGCAGAATCCGCCAGCCGACACCGTGAACCTCGCATTGCAGACGACGCGCGCGGCAGGCCTCTTGGACCGCTTGACGAACGCTTCCCCAATTCCAGTCATCGCCGATGATCCGAGCCTGGGGGAAGAGATCAAGTGCACACGCGAGGTCGGCACGCACTGCTTCGTATGAGTGGTCGGCGTCGATGAAGATGACGTCGGGCCGAAGGCCGGCGTCGGCGACTTCGCGGAGTCCCTCGAGCGACGAGCGGCGAACCGGGACGACCCGGTCGCGGAAGAGCCAGCACTCGGCGAGGAAGGTCTCGTAGAGCCGAGGGAGAAAGGCAACGACTTCGGGGTCGTTCGCCATTTCCGGGCTTCCGCGCCAGTGATCGATGGCAATGACGAGCGCGGTCGGGGCGTGGTCGGCGAGAAAGCGGGTCGAACGACCGGTGAACGAGCCGACTTCAACGATGACCCGGGCGTCCTGGGGGATCGTCTCCTCGAATACCGCCTGGGTCGAGGGAAACAACCAGTTGCGGATTGGCGGCGGCGGCACCTTGGGCTTCTCGCTGGGCCAGGGGTGGCGGGCGAGGAACTCGAGCACGGCCGGCTTGGCGTCGGCGGTCGCCACGGGCGGATCGCCGACGCCACCGTCTTTAAAGTTCAGGGTGAACGAGGCGAACCGAGGCCGGTCGAGCCCGGCGTCCTCCCAACCGTACCGGTAGGTCCCGATGTGCCAGAGCCGGATCGACGTGTCGGCGTAAATCTTGAACCCGCAATCGCGCGCCCGGTGGCAGAACGCGTAGTCCTCCGCCAAATACCACGAACCTTCGTCATGAGGCCGGATCATCGGCAGGAAGAACGGGATCATTGGTTTGCCGAACTGCTCGTTCGTGGTCGGAAGGTCCAGCTCCCGTTGAACTGACAGATAGACTTCCCGGCGGATGAGGAGGAACCCCGTGGCCGCGTAGAGCAGTTCGACGACGTTACCATCCTTACCGAAGACCGTCGACGGCGTGCCCGGCATCATGTGACAGGCGAGGGAATGTTTCCCTTTCTGGGGATAGATACCGCAGACGATCGGGAGGTGATGTTGCCGAAGTTTCTCCACGTCATCCGGGTGGAAGGCGATGTCGGAGTCGATCCAGAGGGTCTCCTCGAAGCCTTCGAGCAGCGCATCGGTGGCGAGTAGATTCCGTGCCTGGTCGATCTGCGAAAAGCCGCCGACGCGACGCACCTGATAGCCACGTCGTTCCAGTTCCTTGAGCGCCTGCTCGCAGTCCGATTGGATGAAGCTGGAGAAGGGAACGAGGACGACGCACCGCCGCGGATCGAGAGGGTTCGGGTACGGATGGGGCGGAGGCCCAGGGTCCGGATGGACCCTTACGGCCGGATTCTTCCCTGTGACCACGACCTGGTCGGACCACGGGAATCCGCAGAATGAGAGCACGTCGAGGACACCGTCCGCGGTCGTGAGTCGCTCGGTGTCGACGACGCGGAATTGCTCCGGAAAGCGACGGCTCCACTCGTCCGCAATCGCATAGTATTCGGCCCAATATCGGCGGATGCCAGACTCGCGGTCGACCACGTCGTACTTGGGGAACGTCTTTGACCAGAGGAGGTGGTGCTCGAACGGGGGCTGGGGGTGCTCGGCCCAATGGTCGACCGGAGTGCGCGGGGCCTGGTTCAATGCGGCCAGGAAGCCCGCGACGACCTCGTCGGCGGGTCGCTTCAGGCAGACCATGCGGATCGTTGGGTCGAAGGCGACGGCCTGCTCGACGTAGGGCAAGTAGAACGATGCCACGTCGCCGACGAAACGCTCCCTCGTCGTTGCGAGCAGTCTCGTGAGCCGGTCGCGGATTCCAGGGACGCCCTCGACACGGTTCCACGGCAAAAGCGGTGGCTGCTGGCAATTGACGCGGGTATACGGTTGCCGACCGAGGATGTCAGAGAAGAGTTCGAGACCACATTGGCCGGCGCCAAGTCCTAAGATCAATTGTCGGGCCATGATCGAATTCGATAACTGTTGACTTGGTTTCAGGAAATAGGGATGGATCCGATCGGTCTTGTCACGGATCGTGATGTCGCAGTGAGGACTTTAGTGGTGCTACGGACCTGGAGTGCGAACGGCTCCAAGAGTACGAGTTGAGAAGTGCGGTCGCAAGGGACGCGTCTTCGTTTCATGACTTAAAAGAGGCGTGGCCCCTTGCCCTTGTGAAACGCTCAAGGTAAGCCATAGCTGCTTGGTTGCATGCGAGAAAATTGCAATGTGTGAAATTCGTGGCAAGTTTGAAGCTTGCGCGGTTTCTTTGGTTTAATGAGAATGGGGATTTTAAAGGGGCTCGAGTTATTTGCGTGACATGGTTCGTTGGGTTGCAGGATAATTCGGTCGTGCCGACGTCACGGTTTGCTATGGCTGGGCGTTCATTCTTGCGCCTTCTTCTGCTCGCGAGCCGGTATGTCGGTTGTCGATGTTGACGCCGGAGGTCTGTCGGAGTTCGCGGTTGGAGAGAGAGTGGTTGACCCCTCAAGAGTCGAATTTTTTTACGAGATTCATTTATGCTTTCTTTTTATGACTGGCGTAACAACCCCTCCGAATGGAAAAGTTTGAAGCGGGAACGACCGCGTCGCGTTTTGGGGCATGGCGCGATGTTCGAGACTCTCGAGCGTCGCTGCCTGCTATCGTTCCTTGATATCACGGCTTCCAGCACCTCCGCGGCCGGCCCGCTGACTTATGTCGAGTCCACGGGCGGGGGGGCGACCAATGAATTGTCGATCGTTTCCACCGGCGTGAACGGCAACTATACGGTGGTTGATCAATTCCAGACGATCAGCCTGTCGGAGTCGGCGATATCGCTTGGATGGACCGGCGATGGCACCAATTCGGTGACCGGCCCTGTGTCCTCGGTCACCAGGCTGGCAATATCCTCGAGCAATGCACAAGTCAACAACCTGACGATCGGATCGATCGACGCGCCCACGGTGGTGACCGGGTTTGATGCGGTCAACGCCGGCACTTCACCGACGGGTGGCCCCTCGACTCTCCAAGGGATCCGGCAGCCGTTGACCATCGGCGTCCAGTTGGGGCAGACGACTCCGACGTCGTTGACGCTCGACGATTCAGGCGGCACTGTGGGGCGGAATTGGACGATCGCTCCCGCCTCGGTCTCGGGTGCGTCGCCCTCGCCGATTAATTGGACTTCGGGGCAAGTCGGCCAGTTGAACATCAGAGGCGGGAGCGGGGGCGACTCCTTCACTGTCAACGACACAAGTGCGGCGACGCGCATCAATCCGGGGGCCGGATCCGATTCGCTCGCGATTCTTGGGACGACGAACGCGTTGGTGATTGACGAGAGTGGGGCGTCCCCCACTGCACCGATCGACTCGGTTCGGGTCGCGCTCGGACCGGCGATCGGCGGAGCACTCAGTTTTCTGGGCAGTTCGCGGAATACGAATCTGATCCTTGATGGGACGAACTCGACCGCCGATGCTCGCGCAACGCTCGCTCAGGGTGGGATTTCCGGGCTGACGCAGCAGCCGATCCTGTTCGGAACGACGAGTCTCTCGCAGATCAGCTACCTCGGTGGTTCCGGGGCCGATACGCTGACTGTCGACTTCTCGGGCGGTAACCCGATTCCATCGGTTTCAGGGATCCTCTACAATGGCAACGCTGGTTTCAATACGTTGGTGCTGATGGGTGGGTCGTTTACCGACGAAATGTACGGGGCGACCAACTCAACCGATGGATTCATTTCACTGGATGATTCACGTATTGGGACGCATTCGTCTATTCAATTTTTGAATTTAAGCCCGATCATCGACACGGTTCCCGCGACCAATTTTACCTTTGTCTCGCCGAGTAGCGCGGTTGTGTTCAACGTCATTGACGGACCGATCTCGCAGGGATTTCAGACGACCGAAATCAATAGTGGTGACACCCCGGTCGGTTTCGAGCGGATCGACTTCGCCAACAAGACGAATGTCCAACTCGACCTGACTCGCGACGGTTCCCCGAGCGGTGCTGGTGAGCGGATTACCCTGAACACGACCAAGGCGGCGGTTGGGCTGGCCTCGCTGACGATTCTGTCGAGTGAAAGCGCGGACCAGATCAATATCTTGGCCACCGCTCCCGGGGTATCAACCTCCATCAACTCGGGAGGGAACAATGACCAATTCACTGTTCTCCCCTCGGGCCTTGGAGCAGGGGGGAGCCTTTTCCTCAACGGGGGAACTGGGACTGATACCCTGAACATCGATGCGGGGGGCGGAACCGTGAATTTTACGGGGACGACCGTCAACATCGGGGCGTTCCCCACGATCAATCTGGCTAACATCGAACAGGTGAACATCACCAACGCGGCCAATCCTCCATTGTCCGCGATTCCGACCACGATCAGCGGCTTCGCGGGCTACCCGTTGTCGAACACCGTCGTTGGACAGTTCTCCGACGCCGATGTCAACGAACCGGCCAGTCAGTTCACCGCGACGATCAACTGGGGCGATGGCACGTCCACCCAAGGCGTCGTGAGCCAAGCTGGGGGGGCTGGAACTCCGTTTGATGTGATTGGCACGCACACGTTCGCCAACCCGGGAAGCTACCCTGTCAGCATTCTCGTCGTCGATCAGCCTTACACGTCGATCACGACCATCGGAGGCGTGACGTTTGCCGTGTCGGACGTGGGGGGCGGTTCGACCACGATCGCGAGCCGCGCCGAGATTGCTTCCCCTGACATCGTCGTGACTCCGCTGCCGATCACGGTGACCGAGGACTATACGTTTACAAAGTCGGTTGCTTTGATCACACCCAGCTCTGGGTACTTTACCTCGGAATCGGGCTTCACTGCGGTCATCGACTGGGGTGATGGCACCGCGCCTTCGGCGGGAACGATCGTTCCCGAGGGGGAGGGGAGCTTCCTGGTCAATGGCTCGCACCTCTATCTCAGGGAGACGGCCCCGGGGCTTCCCTACATCGTGACGGTGATGATTCGGGATCCCCAAGGTGTCTTGACGACGGTCAAGACCACTGCCACGGTCCTCAGCAATGACATTGTCACGACGGATGCCGACAGTGGCCCGGGCTCGCTTCGGGCAGTGATCGAAGACGTCAATGCCGATCAGATCCCGACGACGATTATCTTCAGGATCCCGGGTGCGGGGCCGCATCGGATCACCTTGCTCAGCCCCTTGCCCGTGATTGCGTACTCGGTCTTCATTGACGGGTCGAGCCAGCCGGGGTTCCAAGGGGAACCGCTCATCGAGATCGATGGGAGCCGGGCCGGTGCAGGCGCCAACGGATTGACGCTCGCCGGTGGGAACTCCACTGTACAGTCGTTGGTTATCAACGGGTTCGCCGGGATCGGTTTGTTGCTGGAGGGGATCGGAGGCAATCGGGTTGTGGGCAATCGGATCGGTACCGATCTCTCCGGCACTCAGGCGGTCGGAAACGGGAACGGGATCCAGATCCAGAATATCGACCTCAACACAATCGGTGGTCTCACCCCGGCGGAACGCAACATTATTTCGGGCAACCGCAACATCGGGATTAACCTGGTCGGCAGCAGTACGATGTTCAACCGCGTGTGGGGCAACTACATCGGCACCGACGTCACGGGGACCGCGTCCGTGCCGAACTTCCAGGGCGTTGTCATCCTGGGCGCAGCGCGGAACCTGATTGGCGGCGATGCTCCCGGAATGGGCAACCTCATCTCGGGGAATGCGTCAGTTGGCATTCAGATCTTCAATGATGCCACGGTCTTCAACGGCCAACCGATGTTCAACCCTCCAGGGATTGCGTCGGGCAATGTGATTCAAGGGAACTTCATCGGCACGAATGCCCAAGGGACAGACCGGCTTGGCAATGCGCAAGGGATCTTCATCAACGACGCATCGGGCAACCTGATCGGGGGAAGCACGCCCGGGGCCGGCAATGTCGTGGCCGGGAATCGCTCGATCGGGGTTCAGATCCTGGGTGACAATGCCACGAGCAACGCGCTTCTCGGTAATTTCATCGGGACTAATCGCGCGGGGGCCCGTGGTCTGGGCAACACCTTCGGCGTTTTCCTGTACTCGGGTCCCGGGAACTTCATGGCCCCGTCGTCCTCGCCCAACGGCAACGACATTCGGTTTAACACCTTGGGAGGGGTGCAGGTTCGCGAGTTGTCGGAAGGCCCGCAGGTTGAGCGGGTCGGCCTTCTCTCGAACCCGTCGGCAGGAACGATCACGGCGATCGGACTGACCTTCACGACCTATCTCGACTCGCAACGGGCTTTGAATCCGGCGAACTACATCGTCACAGCCATCAGGCGGAACTCGCGACCCGGGGCTCGGATCCCGGTTGCGAGTGTGCTTTATGACGACATCTACCGAATCGTCACGCTGACCTTCGCATCGCCGCTTCCAAGGAATACCGCCTTCCGTCTCCGCGTGATCGGAACCGCTCCCGGTGGTCTGACCGACCGGGCGGGTAACTTCCTGGACGGGAATAATGGTGAGGCGAGGGTAAGAACGGGATCCGACTATCAGACGACCTTCGTCCAAGGTGTCCAGGTTCAAACGGCAGCATCCGTCGCGTCGTCTCCGGCACGAGGCGGTAGGAGACTGCTTCAACGCCGAGCGAGAAAAGGCTAAGCTTCGCCTTTCCTGACTTGATGGGGGTGGGTATTCCAGTTAGGCCACCGGGCCGGCCGTTGGGGTGAATCCCAACGGCCGGCCCGGCCGGGTTCCTGGAGGCTGAGAGAGGGCTGGATCAGAAGAAGGTATTGAAGAGAAGCATGGCTTCGATGTTAAACGGTCGCGGCCCCGTGACCGGTTCGACCACGCCGAACGAGATGACCGAGTTGTTCTTGAAGAAGACGTTCACACCTTCGGTTAAACCAACCACTTGGCTTGTTGCGGTGATGTCTCCGCGATCGAACGGGTCATTGTGATTAAGCGCGATGTTGACATGCGTTTCGAGCGTGGGGGCGATCGACCGGATGAAACCGTTCGGGTTGGGGTTGCGATAGAGGAAGTAACCGAGCGAAAAGTCTTCGTACAAGATCGTCACATCACGCGAGCTGGTCGGGACGTCGATCGAGGTGAAGTTGATCGCGTACAGGTTGCCCCAGGTCCATTGCGCACCGAGGAACGGCTGCAAGTTGGTGTAGTGCAACCCTCGTAAGTAGTTTGCTCCGCCGAACGTGGCCGGGCCCGTGGGCATGGTGATTGCCAACCCGGTTGACAACACTCGCCCCTGCTCCCGATCGATCCAGAGCGCGTACTTGACGAAGGCCGACAGGTCGCCGAGCGAGGTGCTCGTCTGCCCCAGGTTGCGAATCGGGCTGTTGGCGGTCAGCGTATTGAGCGGAAGCCGCATGCCGAACGATGCGTTCTTGTCGAAGAATGTTTTCTCGAAACCAAAGACGTGTCGATAAGCCTGGATCTGTGAAAGCGGAACGTTAAACCGCTTGTTGATGGCGCCGTTGACGTCGTCGAAGAAGTTGAAGCTATAAGTGATCCGATCGACGGGCATCGGGGTTTGGTTATCGGCGATCTTGAAGTTACGTACGCTCGGCACGAATGCGGCAGACTTCATGCGTTCGGAGGGGAAGCGGGTCGGTCGATTCGGTGGTTCGGGCGGCGGCGGGGGCACGAAGCCTGGCTGAGTGGCCTGGAGGATCGCCAGTCGGGAGACAGGCGCCACGTCGCCGAACATATTAAGTGCGCCTTGCGGCTCGCCCAGCCCGCCACCCAATCCCGATGAGGCTGAGGGAGTGCTGGTGTCGGCCGCCGGAGGCGCACCTGCATTGGCTCCCTCGGCGCCGGCCGGTGGCGTTGCTCCTCCGCCGGCTGGTGGCGTTGCTCCTCCGCTGGCCGGTGGCGTTGTTCCTCCGGAGGCTGGTGGCGTTGAGCCATCGGCCGATGGGAACTGACCCGCCCCTGTATTATCCATTGAGGGCTGGGTTGACGGACCCACCGGCAAGGGTTCGCCGGGCCGAGGTGCCTCCATTGGGGCGTACTCGGCTGATGGCGGGGCCGCCATGGGAGCATAGTAGGGTGTCGGAGTTGCCATCGGCATCGTGGCCGGGCAGGAGTGCCTGGATGGAGTGAAGATCCTGACCGATTGGCCGCAGTGCTGACAGCTTGACGATCGGTTGCGCCAGGGCCATTCGAGGGCAGGCGCTGGAACGGCTGTCGAAAGCGCGAAGGCCGACAGCCCGAGGGTCAGGATCCTATTTCGACGTTTCCTCATCGGAATGAGTTCCCCCGTACCCCTGAACGCAGGTGGTCGGTGATGGTTTCGACTTCGTTCGACAGTTCATACCCAAATACCCAGCCTTCGAGCGGGGAGGTTGGGATTATGCTAGAATAATCGGTTGAATCAGTGGTCCTGATGACTCTTTTGTTGCCAATTGTTAAGGCAAGTCCATGCCTGAGAATCGGGCGGAATCGGTGGGTGTGTCACACACATGCGAGCGGGACAGTAGAATCTGTGCGATGTGAAACATGGCGCCGGCTCTCGAACCACGCAGGAATTCCCAAGGGGATGCGTTGAGCGTGTCACACCGGCGTGGGCATGAGTCGACGTGTCTCAGGTCAGCCTCGGAGATTTCCATCACCGAGGGGAGTGGAATCAGCTCGATGTACCGACATTGTTGGATTCGTGGCGGAGCTCTGTTCCTGATCTCCGCCGTGTGGGTGGTCCGGGCCGAGGCCCAGGCCAATCTCGGCGACATCACTCAGCCGATTCCCGTCGTCAACAGCGGAGGCCACTCCGCGCCCGTGCGATCGTTGATCTTCACGGCGGCCGACGGTTCGACGCTCCTCTCGGGCGGGATGGACAAGGTTGTCAACGTCTGGAATCTCGGCGATCCCCGCCCTCGTCTCGTTCAGACGATTCGTCCCCGAATCTGGCGGGGATATGCCGGTTCCATTTATGCAATGGCCCTCTCGCCCATGGCCGACGCTCGCGGTCAAAAGCTTTTGGCAATCGCCGGCATCGGTGTGGACAGCAATCGGGCCGAGATCAACCTTTTCCGGTTCCCAGGGTTACAACAAGGGACGACCGGAGAGGTGGATTCCCAGCTCCCGTCGGGGCCGCCGCGTGGTCACGGGATGAGTGTCATGTGCCTTGCCTTCGATCCCACAGGGCAGTTCCTGGCGTCCGGGAGCAATGACGCCACGGTCCGGATTTGGGGGCTGCAAACTCGGACCACAACCTCGGTGTTGACCGGGCACCGTGGTCCGGTCAACGCCTTGGCCTACGCTCCCAGCGGCCGCCGGCTCGTCACTGGAGGGGCCGATGGACTGCTCAACCTCTGGGATGTCGATCGCGGCGTCATCATCGCTACCGCGCGGCCCAATCCTGCGCGGCAGAATCTCAAGGATCCTGCCGGAGACGCCATCAACGCGTTGGTGGTCAGTCCCAAGGGAACCTGGGTCGTGATTGGGCGGGAGAATGGCGACCTGATTCGCTATGACCTGGCGAACCTGGCGAACGAGACACTGCTTCCCCGGGGGGAGAACGGCCAAGGGGCCGTCGAGGCGCTGGCGGTCAGCCACGATGGGAACAGGCTGGTGTCGAGCGTCCTCAGCCATCGCCTCGCCCGTCCTTCGGATCTCCCCAGCGTGGAGTGTGACGTCGAACTGCGATCGATGCCTCAAGGGGCCGTGCTGTCCAGGCTGGCCCGGGCCTCGAACCTGGTCTATGCGTGCACCTTCAGCCCCGACGACAAGCGGCTGGCGTTTGCTGGGGGGGATACGCAAGGGATCACGATTCGAGACCTCGCCGACCCGAATGGCGCACCCATCGAACTGGCGGGGCAGGGGAGCAGCCTCTGGGACATCGGGTTTGGTCCGGACGGCAGAACCGTCGGTTTCGCGCGGAGCCGCCCCGACCTGCCCGGGCCGGCTCCGAAGTACGAGGACTTCGACCTTAGAGGTCAGCGGGTCACGATGTTCGATCGGGGGGAGCTCAGCCGGTCCGTTCCCACGCTCGACGGCTGGAAGGTTCAACCCATCGATCCTTACACGCTCGACCTCCTCAACGCCCAGGGGCAAGGGTATCGGCTTAAGCTCGACCCGAATATCGACCGGCGCTGGTGGTCGTACAGCTTCATTCCGAAGAGCCCGACCCACCCGCTGCCGATGTTGGCCGTCGGCTCGGAAGTCGGCGTGATCTTCTTCCGGCTTCAGGATGGAGCACGGACGCGCATCTACGCCGGACACAGCGGGCCGGTTTATACCTTGGCTCCCTCACCTGACGGTGTCTGGCTGGCCACCGGTTCGGCCGATCAGACGGTCCGTTTCTGGCGTCTGGCGGGTTGCGACACGCTTCCGCCGCTGGGGGCTCGGTTCAACAAGGCGGACGGTGGCCAGGTCTCAGTGGCCGCAGTCGAACCGAAGAGCTTTGCCGAGGCCATGGACCTGCATGTGGGCGATGAGGTCCAGAAGTTCTACGTCGGTGGCAAGGAGGCGTCCGACGTTGGCCAGCTCGATTCGGTTCTCCCCAATACTAAGATCGAGTTCGTGGTCCAGCGGGCGGGCAAGCGGGTCGAACTGATCACGACCAAACGCGATGCTCCCGCCCTCTCCCTCTTCCCCGCGCTCGATCGCGAGTGGGTCCTCTGGATGCCTCGAGGCTATTACGACACCTCGGCCATCGGCGACCGCAAGTATCTCGGCTGGCACCGCAATCGCCTCGTCCCGACCGAGTCGACTGACTACTTTACGTTCGACAACTTCGAGAAAGAGTTGCGAAAGCCGATCGAGCTGGACCGACTGCTCCAGACGGCTGACCTGGGTGTGTTTGAACCTGCGGTGGGTGAGCCGGCGGTTCGCCAACCGGAACAGATCGTTGCCGAAGATCGGTTGCCGCGCGTGGAGATTGTCGGCCCCGCGCGGCCTCCCTTCGAGCCGCTTGTTGCGGCTGGCGGGGCGTTGCCCTTCCGGGTCCGCGCGACCACCGAGGACGGCGTTGCCGGTCGCGGCTTGATCAGCGCACTCCGTGTTCTGGTCGACAGCGGTAAGGTCACAGAGCTTTCGTTCAATCCGCCGGTCGCGGCCGTCGACCGTGAGGTTACGGTCAACGTGAACCCTGGGATTCACAAGGTCAGCGTGGTTGCGGTCAACACGCTGGCCAAGGAACGGACCCACGTTTTCGACGTGTTGGCCCCGGAACCCCCGAAGCCGGTCGAAGAGACGCCCCCCCGGCTGGTGGTCCTGGCGATCGGAGCCGACTCCTTTGGAGTGGGCGACTCGAGTGCGCCGCGGATCCCGTTCGCCAAGGAAGATGCCCGCGACGTCGGAGCCTTCCTCGGTGCGCCCGGCGGCACGTCACGATTCCAGCGCGTTGATGTCCGCCCGATCCTCGGCGCGGATGCCACCGCTGAGCGGATTCTCGCGGCGTTCAAGACCCTCACTGACGAACGCGAGCAAGGGGAACTCGGGCAGGGAGACGCCGTTTTCGTCACGATCGACTCCCACTTCCTGACCCTCGGCAAGGAAGCGACGATCCTCGGGACTGACAGTACGTTGGGTAAAGCGCCGACGTCATCGATTTCCACCACGGTGATCACCGAGACCTTAGGCCAGCTTGCCGACTACGGTTGCACCGTGATGCTCATGCTCGATACGCTCCACGAGAAACGGCCCGCGCCTCCGCAGACCAATCGCGGCCTGAACGAGTGGGCGCGGACGCTCTACCGCCGCAACGTCATCGCGATGCTCTCCTCAATTCATGGTCCGAGCCAGTCCGTCGTCTCTCGCGGCCACGGCGCATTTGCCCTGGGAATTCTCGACTCGCTGAATGTCCAGGGCCGGGCGCGACTGACCAGCGAAGCCGATCGCCCGCTGACCCTCTTCGACTTCCAGGACCGGGTCGCGCGGAACGTCCAAGGGGTGACCAATCGCCAGCAGCACGCCCGCTGCTACATCCCCGACGCGATCGCGAGCCAGACGGCTATCTTTGACCCCCCGACACGAAGTCAGCCCCGTCGGCTTCGCGCAGCAACGGAATAGGCAGGTTCGATCGAAGGTGTCCGGCGAAGGCAACGCTTGAGGCGACGCGCTGCTCTCGCCGGACGCTTGACCGCCGTGTGTCAAGGGAGTCGGTAATTCCCGAGCAAGGATGTTCAGGGCTGTCTGGATTTTCTCTACATCGATCAAGGGCTGCTCTGTTTGTCCCATCGCTGTGTGCATTCCGTCACTGGAATTGGGGCACCCGCGAGGTGTTTCCCGAGGTTCCGCCCCGCGTCGAGTATGAGATCACAGATTTCACTCCCACGATGCCTCCCTTACCGGCGTCACGCCGACGGCAGGCTCGCGTCGAAGAATTCCTTGAGCTTCGAGGTCGCGGGGATGACGAAGGCGTCCTTGTCGTAGAGGTCGTTGTGCGAGGCGCCCTCGACCCCAAACCACTCCTTCGGCTCCAGCGCGGCGATGAACGCCTCGCGCGCCATCCACGACGTGACGGCCTCCGTACCAACGATCAGCAGCAGCGGACGCGGCGCGATCATGTGGATGAACCGGAACGCGTCGAAAGACGCGATGCGGTCGACGCTGTTCCAGGTCAACGCCTTGGCTGAACGCGGATGCTGGGCGCGGGGGGTGCAGTAATACTCATAGCCTTCAAACGCATATGCGCCGCGGGCGCGGGCCTCCTCCTCCGTTTCCGGAAACAGCGGGAACCGACCCACGCCGTCGTCTCGCGCTTCTGCGGTGCGCGCGGCCGCGGCGGCGTCGAGCATGGATTGCATCACCGCACTGGGCTGCGTCCCATCGGAGCCGTGCCGGAAATGGCGGCCGATATCGACGCCACTTACCGTCGCCACGGCCTTGATGCGCTGGTCGGTGGCGGCGGCGGAGATCACGTAGCCGCCGGAGGCGCAGATGCCCAATGCACCGATCCGGTTCGGATCGACGGCGGGGTGAACGCTCAGGAAGGAGACGGCGGCCTTGACGTCCTCGACCCGGTGGGCCGGGTCTTCCAGACCCCGCGGTTCGCCCTCGCTCTCGCCCTGGTAGGCGGCGTCGAATGCGAGTGCAACGAAGCCCAGCCCGGCCAACTGCCGCGCGTAGAGGCCGGATGACTGCTCCTTAACGCCGCTGCCGGGGTGGCCGACGACGATCGCGGGCCGCGGGCCACTGGCGTTGTCTTCGGGCGTGTAGAGATGCCCGGCGAGCTTCAAGCCGGCGCTGTCGAACCTCACGTCTGTCTTCATGATCCCCCCTCCTGATCGAGTCGAAATACGGCGCGAAACGGAGCGACGTTTCACCTGTCCCAAGTCGACCAGAAAGACCGTCGAGGGGAGTAGACCGAAGCTGCCAGGTTCTTGCACGATCCTGCCAATTGCGACAAGATCGCACATCTTCGAGGCGGATGTGGTTAGGATGCGGCGATGGACGTCTCCCTGTTAAGAGAACTTCAGGAAGTCATCTCGCGGCAAGTGATGGCGGACGGGGCGGCGCATCGCGTCCTCCCGTGCGTCACGCTCATGTCGACCCGCGAGCCGACGCCGTCGATCGCGGAGGTCGCCGAGCCCATGTTCGCGCTGGTGGCGCAGGGTGCCAAGCGCATCGGGATCGCCGACAGGATCTTCGACTACAGGACCGGCCAGTATCTGATCGTTTCGGTCGATTTGCCGCTGAAGGCCCGTGTGGTTGAGGCCGCGGCGGAGGCGCCCTTCCTGGGGTTGGGCTTCACGCTGAGGCCGGAGGAGATCGCGACGCTGCTGCTGGAGACCGGGACTGCACAATCGAGTCGGACCGATCCGCCGGGCATTGCGGTCAGCGACCTCACCGATGAACTGATCGAACCGCTGATCCGTCTCCTCCGGCTGTTGGAGCGGCCCGACGATATCCCCGTGCTGGCTCCGGCCATTGAGCGGGAAATCCTCTGGCGGCTGATCAATGGGGCGCAGGGAGCGATGGTGAGACAGATTGGCCTCGCCGACAGCCGCATGGCGCGGATCGGGCGGGCGATCAAATGGATTCGCGATCACTACGCCGAAGCGATCCGGATCGAGGAACTGGCGCGCATCGCCTACATGAGCGTCACGTCCTTCCACCGGCACTTCCGGGGCGTCACCTCAATGACCCCGATTCAGTATCAGAAGCAGATTCGGCTCCAGACGGCCCGATCCCGGCTCATGTCGGGGGCGGAGAACGTCGCCGAAATCGGCTTCGCGGTCGGCTATGACAGCGCCTCGCAGTTCAGCCGCGAATATCGCCGGCTCTTCGGCCAGTCGCCCGGTACGGACGGCCGGAACCTACGCCAGTCGAAAGAGCCGGGCGTCGGCCCGCGCCAATGATTGATATGGTGGCCTCTGCCGCGCGCGGCGCCCAAACCCGAAGCCGAACATCTGCTCAGGTCCTACCTCCACCGATTCCGTTCCACAAGAGGTCGATAAAGCGCTCGACATGGCGCTCGCCGGCAGCGGCTGACTCCGGGTGGCCGCAGACACGTGTGAAGAACGCCCATCCGTGGAGCGCCCCGAGGATGGTCGAGGCCAGCGTCTCGACGTCGCATTTGGCCAGGCGTCCCCGGTCCTGGGCGCGCCGCAGCCATGTCGTGAGTGCGCGCAACGCCTGCACGTGCGGCGGGTCTCCCTTGTGCTCCCATCCGGTCTTCGCGGGCGAGATACCGGCGGCCTGCAACACTGCAAGCCCCTCCTCTAGTTCGAGAATGTAGGCGGATATCACCTTGCTGTGCTCTACGAGCTGCTCGTAGATCGGGCGGTCATCGGGACCGGCGTCGAGCGCGGCCACCCACGGGACCTTTTCGGGCAGGCCGAGCGCGGCGATCATCAACCCCTCCTTCGTGCCGAAGCGGTTGAAGAGTGTCGTGTGACTCACACCGAGTTCGCGAGCGACGTCTGCGGCCGACACGCCCGCGCCGCGCGTGAGGAAACAGCGGCGCGCGGCGACGACGATCTGCTCCTCCGAGATTCCCTTTTTTCTTCCCATAAGACCAGCATAGCCGACTTGACCCGACGGGGCGTGAAAGATATATTTCTTTCCAGAAAGAAACAAATAGGCCTCGGTCGAAAATGAAAAGCAAGAGCGTCGTCGTCGCGGCGAATGAGGCTCAGGACAACTCAGTGCAGGACGTCGCTCCCGACACGGAGGAGCACAATGCGGACGGCATTTGCGGTGTTCGTCGTTCTCGCCACGGCCCCGGCTTCCCTCGCTGACCCACGGCCAGCCGGCTTGCGCCCCGGTGCGACGGCCCTCCAATCGAAGTCGGGCCACTTCACCGCATTCGACGGCACTTTCGAGATGCCCTCCGACGACCCCAAAGAGGCGAAGGTTCGCGTCGCGGTGGACGTGGGCTCGGTGACCACGTCCATCGGGCTCTTGGCCCGCCACCTGAAGGGAGAGGACTTCTTCGACGTGGATCAGTATCCCTGGGCCGAGTTCGCCTCCGAAGCGGTCGCCCCCGGTCCCGAACCGGGCGTGTACCAGGTCGCGGGGCAACTCCAGCTCCACGGGGTCACGAGGCGCGTGGAGTGCCCGGCCCGGATCTCGGTCACGCCCGACGAGGTGGCGTTTGACGGGATGATGACAGTCCGCCAGAGCGAGTTCGGGATGGACGAGGGCGCGCGGAAGGCGAAGGATGAGGTGCCGGTGCAGGTGTCCTTCCGCGGCCGGTGAGAATAAGCACCGGGCCGCAGTACACGCCGTCGACTGTCTCATAGGATTGTATTGGAAAGGCATCATGATCTGGCACGAGTCATGGCCGTCCAAAGTACAGAGGAGCAAGCCATGTCCTACAGCATCTCGACCTTGCTGACCCGCAATCTTCACGATGTCTTCGGCGAAAACGACCCCGCGCGTCGGCGCGCGGCCATCGACGAGATCTTCACCGAAGATGGCGTGTTCTACGAGCCCAGAGGCGTCTACCGCGGCCGCGACGAGATCGATCGCGTCGCGGGCGAGATCAAGGCGACTCACCCTGATTTTCGATATCAGCCGATTGCCGAACCCGAGGAATTGGGCGACGGCGGGCGGATCCAATGGGTGTCGGGCCGCCCCGGTGAGGCGCCAGCTTACGCCGGGACTGATTTCATCATCGCCCGGGACGGCCGGATCGCCGCCCTTTATCTCTTTTTCGACAAGCTGCGATGATTTTTTTGATGCGGTGGCTCACGTTTGAATCGTGCAACACCGCACCACAAATAAAAAGGGACTGAGCGATGAAGGCGAGACGGAACGGGAAAACCATCGCTGGCTGGGTGTTGCACAGCTTGGTCGGCGGAGTCATGCTCCTCGCGGGCTCCGCGAAGGTCCTCGGCCTGTTCCCGCCGGAGCAGGTCGAGAAGCTCGGCCTGGGCGTGCCCATTCAAGTGATCGGTGCCGGGGAGCTGGTCAGCGCCATTCTCCTCCTCGTCCCCCGTGCCTCGTCCCTGGGCGTTCTACTGACCAGCGGCTTCTGGGGCGGCGCCATCTGCCTGCACATGTCCAAGGGCGAGCCGTTCGTGCTCCAGTCCGTCTTTCTCCTCCTGACCTGGGTGGGGGCGTACCTCCGCGTCCCGGGGACATTCGCCAGTTTTGCCGTGTACTCCCCGACAGACCGACCGGATCGAAAGGAGTAAACCGTGAACGGTGTCCTCTTCCAGCCCTTCCGCCTGCACGATCTGACCCTGCGGAACCGGATTGTCCTGGCCCCCATGACCCGTGCCAGGGCCGGGGCCGCTCGCCTGCCAAACCGCGTGATGGCTGAATACTACGCCCAGCGCAGTTCGGCGGGCCTGCTCATCACGGAAGGCGTCACCATCTCCGAGGAGGCCAACGGCTGGAACGAATCGCCGGGCATCTACACCGATGAGATGGCGGTGGGCTGGAAGCTCACCACCGACGCCGTCCATGACAAGGGCGGCGTGATCTTCCTCCAGCTTTGGCATACCGGAAGGGCCTCGCACAGCGGTTTCCACGGCGGCGATCCCGCCGTCGCCCCCTCGGCCATCAGGATCAGCGACGGGGAAATCCATACCCCGAACGGCAAGCAGCCGCATGAAGTTCCCCGGGCACTGGAAACGTCCGAGATTCCACGGGTCGTGGACGACTACCGGCGGGCCGCCGAACGAGCGAAACGAGTGGGCTTCGACGGCGTGGAACTCCACTCAGCCAACGGCTACCTGATCGACGAGTTCCTCCAATCGAAGACGAACGACCGCACGGATCAATACGGCGGCAGCGTCGAGAACCGCTATCGCTTCCTCAAGGAAGTGGTCGAGGCGGTCACGTCCGTCTGGCCCGCCCACCGGGTGGGCGTGCATCTCTCTCCCAACTCGCCGTTCAACGGCATGGGGGCGCCAGACTACCGGGAGCAGTTCACCTACGTCGCGGGCCAACTCGACGGCTTCGGACTGGCGTACCTTCACGTCGTCGACGGGCTCGCCTTCGGCTTCCACAACCTCGGCGAGCCGATGACGCTGGCCGAGTTCCGCAAGGTGTTCCACGGCCCGCTCATCGGCAACTGCGGCTACACCAATGAAACCGCAGAGAAGGCCATTGCCGCAGGAGATGCCGACCTGATCTCGTTCGGACGACCCTTCATCAGCAACCCGGACCTCGTGGAGCGGTTCAGGAACGATTGGCCACTTGCCGACGCGGCGCCGATGTCCGACTGGTCCGCATCCACGGGGGCCAAAGGGTACACGGACTTCCCGATTCACGCGTCGAAGTAAGGACGACGGCGTCATGGAGCCGAGCCGGTGCTCGGCTCCATGACGCTTGATTGGGCTGGTCGGTGTTGTGGAGGGAATCGCCCGTGGCGACCGGGAGGCTCATTGGCGGCGGGATCGTACTGCTACTGCACGAACGAGTAGGGGTTGGCCGAGCCGCTGAGCTTCACCATGATCTCGGGGTTGAAATCACAGCCGAATTAAGGCCGGCCACCAGGTAGGCGACAGTCCTTGTTTCGTGAGGTCTTCCTTTCTTCCGCCTCGACGCTCCGTGTCCCGTCACGTCTGTCGAGATGAGGTTTCAATCATTGCGACAAAAATGAATATGCAGACTAATATATATTATTTTGATAATATTTATTTAGGGTGGTCAGTATGGCTTTGTGGGGCTGCGAAGGTGTCTGGAAGGATTCCGCGCGAAGCACCGAGCTGGATAGGCGAGTCTTGCAAGAAGCAACGTCGTAACCGGTTCGCCTATCGCGTACCCAGTTGACCTCGGGCCGCACGCACGGCTATTGTTTTGCACTTGTCTTGCTCTGGCTCATGGCCCGATGGGGCCGCTCTGCAGCATCACGACCATACGCCATGCACGCCTCATCCGGAGGTTTCCGAAGTGCTGCTCGCGTCCGTCTCTCACCGCGCTGCTCCTGATTGCCGCAGCCTGCAAGATGAATGATTCCGAGGTCCGCTTCGGGGCATCGAGGACAAAACAATGATGGGAACGGTTTCCTTTTTCATCCTGGGCTTCGCCTGCTCATCGCTGGCCCAGACTCCCGACGTCTCAAGCAAGGACGAAATCGAGTCGCGAATCGACCGTGTAATCAGCGGCCTACTGCCCGAGGGGGATGCCCCAAAACGATTTGGTCCGAAGGCGGTCCTGAAGGATCGGATGGCGCACTACCACACGCCCGGCGTCAGCATCGCCGTAATCAACCGCGGTCGGATCGAATGGGCCAGGGGGTTCGGTGTGAAGGAATGGGGGAAATCCGACCCGGTCAGCGAACAAACGATTTTCCAGGCCGGCTCGATCAGCAAGCCGGTCTTCGCGATGGCCGTCATGCGGCTCGTCCAGGATGGCAAGCTTGACCTTGACGAAGACGTCAACCGGTACCTGAAGTCGTGGAAGGTACCGGCCAATGGGTTGTGGCAGCCGAGGGTGACACTCCGGCAACTCCTCAGCCACACGGCCGGTCTGACCGTCCATGGATTCCCCGGATATGCCCGGACCGAGACGATCCCGTCCGTCGTCGATGTTCTCAATGGCCGCCCTCCCGCCAATACGAAGCGAGTCTTCGTCGACATCTTGCCCGGCAGCCGATTCCGCTACTCGGGCGGAGGGACCACTGTGGCCCAGCAACTCGTCGTCGATGTTCTGGGACGCCCCTTCCCAAAGATTATGCAAGAGTTGGTGATGGCCCCCCTCGGGATGAAATCCAGCACCTATGAACAGCCGCTGCCCGACGACTGGGCCGACGCTGCGGCGACGGGCCACCCCTCGCGGAACCGGCAGGTCGAGGGGGGATGGCACGTCTACCCCGAGATGGCGGCGGCCGGGCTCTGGACGACACCCTCTGACCTGGCCCGCGTCGGCCTTGAAGTCCAGCGAGCGCTGAAGGGCGAGTCGGATCGGGTCCTCGACTCGGACAAGGCCGTCGCGATGCTGACGCCCGGGATCGACGAGAAGATCGGCATCGGCTTCTTCCTGTTTGGCAAAGGCAAGACCGTTCGCTTCGGCCACTCCGGCGCGGACGAGGGCTTCGTCGCCACGATGACATTCTCCAAGGAGGGGGGCATCGGGGCCGTCGTCATGTTGAATTCCTACGACGGAATCCCCCTCTTGAGCGAGATCGAGCGGGCGATCGCACGGGAGTACGATTGGCCCGGCTACTTCCCGGACGAGGCGCCGGAGAAGCCGGAAACGCCCGCGTCCGAGACGCTCGACCGATACGTTGGCTCATACGTGACAAAGTCGAAGCTGGTCTTTACAATCGCTCGAGGAGGCGATGGCCTGCTCCTGAAGTTCTCGAATCAACCCCCGCTCGAGCTGGCCGCCGAGTCTGAGACAAGATTCTCGACGACGGCGATCAACGCCCAGGTTACGTTCGAGAAGAATAAGGAGGGGAAAGTGACGGGACTCCTCCTCGAGCAGGACGGGACGCCGACGGCTGCTGAACGGGGACCATGATCCCGTTCGATACGTTGCGCAGTAACTCTCGCTTCTCCAGTTCCGGTTTTCAATGCCGAATTCGATCAGAGCCTTTTTTCAGGTCTCGAACGTCAGATGATTCATGACCTTCGAATCTCGATCCTTCACGATTCGCTTGACTGTAACACTGATTGCTCGGCCTGGTCACAGACCGGGCTGTCTGTGTAGCGAAATCTGGTTTTGCTTGTGTGCGAATTGTCCCTTCGTGAAAATTGTGGGTTGTGTCGGCAGTCACAACTGGTCCTGAGACAGGCTCTGGAGAATTTTCGACAATCGATTTCGGTCGCCCTCCGGTAGCGGCAGAAGCGGGGACCGCAGCGGACCAGGGTCGAAACCGAGTAAGTCAAGACCCGCCGCGACAGTGCGGGGCAGACCGCCCTGGACGATGAACTCCAGCAAAGGCATCTGGCGGTAGTACAAGATTCGGGCGAGTGCGAAGTCCCCGTTCTCTACTGCTGCGTAGAGGTCCAGCGTGAGTTGCGGGATCAGGTTTGGGGCGGCGGTGCACCATCCCCTCGCCCCCGCTGCAAACGCGGCCAGAGCGAGCGGATTCGAGCCGTTGAAGAACGCCACGTCATCTCCGGCGAGTTTGACGAGTTGCTGCATCCGGCGCACGTCGCCCGTACTCTCCTTGACCATCGTAACGTTCGGGATTTCCAGCAAGCGGGCCAAAAACTCGGGTCGCATGTCCACCCCGCCGGTGGCAGGATTGTTGTAGGCCATGATCGGCACTGAGATCGATTCAGCAACTCCTTGGTAGTGCTTGAACACTTCATCTTCGGTAAGCTTCCAATAGCTCATTGGGATGAGCATGACAGCAGTTGCCCCGGCCTGTTCGGCATGCCGGGCGTGGTGGACTGCCCGCTCGGTGGTGAGAGCGGACACCCCGACCAGGGTTGGGAGCCGGCCAGCGACATGCTGCACCGTCGTTTCGGTCACCGACTCCCGCTCCTCATCGGAGAGGTAGGGCAAAATCCCCGCACTCCCCAGTGGGGCGATACCGTGGACTCCGGATCCGATCAGTCGATCCAGGAGCGACTTGAACTTGTCAATGTCGACCGATCCATCTTGCCGGAGCGGGGTGATTGGGTAAGCGATAATGCCTTTGAAGGGAACGTTCCGGGCCATCACTTTCCCCCTTCCGCGACAGGGGCGTCGCTCTTCTTCTGAGCCTCCTCGCGGAGGGCCACCCCGCCGAGGTTTTGAAGCAATGGGGCGTTTTCGCAAGCGAGGTAGCGAGCCCAGGCCGCTGCCGGTATTGGTATGGCGGTGCCATGCCCAGACCGGGATGTACACTGCGTCGCCGGCCTTCCACTCGATCTTTCGGCCCTGTACTTCCGTGTGTCCTGTGCCTTCGAGGATATAAAGGACTGTCTCGTAGGTGTGCCGGTGCATGTTGGACGACTGCTCCGGATCAAGCCAACCGATGGTCATGCTGATCGAGTGAGTCGGCAGATCCACGAAGAACACGGGGTGTTTCCGTTGGGACGAGTAGTCACCGTGCTTGCCGGCTGCTTCGACGGCGGGGTGGTGCAGTCGGTCGGGGATACGGACGTGCGGGGTGGGCGGGGTCTTGTCGAAGTCCGCCGATTGGTACTTCGCTGTTGGGGCGTCGGCTGGAGAAGTCATGCAGAAGCTCCTGATTGAATTCCGTAAATGGGCTATCAAGGGATCGTTGCCAATGTTTTGACAACGGTATCTTGAAGCTCTAGGATTGATTGGTCCAATACTTTGTTTTTATCGTATTGATTGCTGGCAGCTATCAGTGGGTTCCATGGAACTTCGCCACCTGAGGTACTTTCTGGCGGTCGCCGACGCTGCTCACTTCCGGCACGCGGCAGAGTCGTTGCACGTCTCGCAGCCAACGCTGTCGCTGCAGGTGCAGCAGTTGGAGAAAGAGTTAGGCGTACCGCTCTTCGATCGGATCGGTCGAGGGGTGCGACTTACCGCCGCCGGGGAACTTTTCCGCAACCATGCACGACGAGTGCTCAGGGAACTGGAGGAAGCCCAGGCCGGTCTTGACGAACTCGATGGTCTCAAGCGAGGGCGGCTTGCGGTCGGCGTCGTTCAGACGGTGAACGCCTACCTGATCCCTGTCGTGGTGGCGGAGTTCTCGGCCGCGTATCCCGGCGTCACTCTCCTCGTTGAGGAATTGTCGGCGTCCGGTGTCGAGATCGGCGTATCGGAAGGTCGGCTCGACCTTGGAGTGTCGTTCGTACCACCTGCGGATACGGGGCTAGACGCGGAGCTCCTCTTTGAAGAGGAACTGGTCTTAGTCATTCCCAGGCGGCACCCGTGGTCAAGGCGGCAAACGGTGCGGGTGTCTGAACTTGGAAACGAGCCGCTTATGGTGATGCCTCGCGGGTTCTACACCCGGCAAATGGTTGATGAAGCCTTTCGAGTGGCCGGCATCTCGGCCAAGGTTGTCGTGGAGATGAATTCGGTGGCGGCCATCGTCGCGACAGTTCAACGAGGTGGTCACGCGACAATACTGCCGTTGCTTGCGATCCCCGACAAAGTCACACACGTCAGGACCGTCCGCCTGGAAGGTCCGACGCCAAGCCGTGAGGTCGGGTTGCTAATGCGGAAGGGAGGCTTTCCACTGCGAGCCAGGGATGCTTTTGCTTGTGTGATGCGGTCGGCGGCGCAACGGCGTAAGTGCAGCTAGTGTCCCGAGTTGGGGGATCGTCGGTCAGCCTTGTGTAATTGGATTTATCATTATGTCGTCCTGTGAATGAGACGGATGATGAGCAAAGGCGGTCGTCCCAAAACCTCCCTTGCTCTGAGTGACGACGAGCGGCAGAAGCTCGAAACCTGGGCGAATCGGCCGCAAAGCATTCTGCGGCGACTGCCGGCATGAACTTGGGCCTGTTCGCAAATTGCCGCTTTCTGAAATTTATAATGCGGTCTAGATTTTCGTCTGGACCACCGAACATGAAAGTCTACTTGTATGGCTGTTATTTCGGGTCTGGCAAGAAGTAATTGCTGTTGTGAGATATCGTCTTGTCGGATCGAGAGCCTGCTAGCGTGAGAATAGGTTTGTCTTTGCCAGGTCGATCACTTCGTCGCCTCGTCCGCTGAGGACGGCGCGAATCATGTAGAGGCTGAAACCGATCGCCTGGGTTGCGGTGATTGTCGGAGGCATCGCAAGCTCCTGCCGGTTGACGATCACCTCTACAAGGCACGGGCCCTCATGGGCAAGCGCCGCTTCCAGCGCCGGTTGAAGTGCTTCCGGCGCTTCCACGCGAAAGCCGAGAATCTCGGCGGATTCCGCCAGCTTTGCGAAGTTGGGATTAACCAGCTCCGTGCCGTAATCGAGCAATCCGGCGGCCTTCATCTCCAGTTCGACAAAACCGAGTGAGCTGTTGCTGAAGACGATCACCTTGACCGGAAGCTTGAGCTGTCTCAACGTCAACAGGTCGCCGAGCAACATCGCCAGGCCGCCGTCGCCGGAGAGACTGACGACTTGTCGATCAGGAAATGCGGCTTGGGCACCGATGGCCTGGGGAAGCGCATTGGCCATGGAGCCGTGGTTGAATGAACCGAGCAAGCGCCGCTTGCCATTCATCCGCAAGTAACGCGCGGCCCAAATGGTGGGCGTACCCACATCGCAGGTGAAGATGGCGCTGTCTGAAGCAAGCTCGTTCAAGACTTTCGCTACATACTGCGGATGAATCGGCGTGCGTCCCGGTTCGCCTGTGGCCAGCTCGTCAAGCCCCTTGCGAGCCTGTCCGTAGTGCTTGAGGCAGACATCCAGATAGCTGCGATCTGCTTTATCGTTCACCAAGGGAGTGAGCGCCTGCAACGTTTCTTTCACGCTGCCGACGAGTCCGACATCCACGGGGGTGCGGCGACCGATCTGCTCGCCACGCAGATCCACCTGAATGATCGTCGCGTCTTTGGGATAGAACTGCTGGTAGGGAAAGTCGGTGCCGAGCATCAACAACGCATCGCAGTTCATCATCGTATGATAACCCGATGAGAAGCCGAGTAGCCCCGTCATGCCGACGTCGTACGGATTGTCGTACTCGATGAATTCCTTCCCGCGCATCGCGTGAACGATCGGTGCCTTCAGCCGGCCGGCGATTGCAATCAGTTCCGAATGAGCGCCCGCACAGCCCGCACCACCGAGAATCGCGACCTTTTTCGCACTGTTCAGTAGCGCTGCCGCCTTTTTCAGGGCATCAACAGGGGGGAGCGTGGTTGATGCGGAATCGCCAAGTCCGAGAGAGAGCGGCGGAGACGGACAATCGCGCAACGCGATGTCACCGGGAATGATCACGACAGCGACGCCCCGTTTGGCGATCGCGGCTCGCATGGCGATGCCGAGGACGCGAGGAATCTGTTCGGGCTGCGAGACCAGTTCGCAGTAGTGGCTGCAGTCCTTGAACAAGTGCTCAGGACTGGTCTCTTGGAAATAGCCGCTGCCGAGTTCGCTGCTGGGGATCTGAGCCGCGATCGCAAGGACCGGGACGCGATTTCGATGACAGTCATAGAGACCGTTGATGAGGTGAAGATTTCCCGGTCCGCAACTGCCTGCGCAAACGGCGATTTCCCCTGTGAGGTGCGCCTCCGCACCGGCGGCGAAAGCCGCGACCTCTTCATGGCGGACGTGTACCCAATCGATCTTTTTACTCTTGCGGATGACATCGGTCAGGCCGTTGAGCGAGTCGCCGACCACCCCGTACACCCGCTTTACCCCGGCCGTGATCAATGTCTCGATGAACACGTTGCTGACGGTTCTCGGCATGGCTTCCTCTCCGTCGAAAGAGGGGTCACTCATTCCTGCGACACGCAAGCGTTGGCTCGATCGGCTGCCCTGTTCGAAATTCAGGATAACCGATAAGGGCCATTGCTGTCTCGTCAGGCGAAATGCCGAGCCCGGGCATTGGCCCGATGGGGCGGGTCTACATTTCACGCTCAAGCGTTGCAGGCAAAAGGAGGGATTGGGACAGGCGAGGGGACTAAGTTTGAGCCGAGACTCGCAGGAGTCGCCCGGCCGTCATTCATCATTTGGGGATTGCCGGTTGGACTACTCAGCGACCGGGCGCAATTTAAAGGAAGAACATGTCGACCTGCTCAGGAGGCGTCGTTCGCCACCGTTTCGGAACGGGTGGCGCGCGTGGGTTTGGTGGGCTGGCCGTGCTTGGTTCCGGAAGCCTCGTTTGCAACCTCCCGGGCGGAGTCGATCCGGACGTTGGCGGGGACGGCGGCGGTGGTCCGGGTCGACATGCCGAGGAGCCGTTTGACGGCCCGTGCACTCTTGGGATGGCGGAGTGAGGCACAGCGCAAGGCGCAGGCGAGCCAGGCTCGTGCCAGCTCCAACTCGCGGCGGAGAACCTCTGAAGTGGTCTGGCGCGGAGCGTCGGGGGCGAGCGTGTCCGCCTCGTAACCGTGCGCAATCAGCCACTTGTCGCAGAGTCGGGAGAGGATAGCACGCTGGCCGGGCGTTGCGTGGGTTCGCCAGTTACCGGGCCGCCCTTCGCGGAGATGGTTCCAGTGGAGCAGGGTCTTCTGGTCGTAGTACTGCAAGTTTGACGGGTCGTTCAGGTCGACCCCCTGAGCCTGAAGGCGCTCGACCAGCTCAAGTGTCCGGCGGCGATTGGTCTGGAACGAGTATTCGCCCGCCACTTCCACCGCTTCGTCGCGGCTAAGCTCCAGGCCGAGATGGGCTGCCAGTTCCATGACGCCGGTTACCGGGTCTTCGACCAGGTTCTCATAACCTTGGACGACGACGCCGGGCTGCTTCGACCAGAACCGGTCGTTCGCGAAGATCTGGTGGATCATTCCCTGGCGGACCAGTTGCTCGAAGGTCACGCCCCGCTTGTGCATCAGCGAAAAGACGACGTCGCGGACGTCACGATAGGCGTAAACCGCGATCGCCTGCCGATCGGTAATGGCACGGGCAAAGCTTCGATCCCCTTCGTGCGACTTCAGGACGCTCCAGCCCGCATCCTGCTCGCCGGATCGATACCTGGCGGTGAATTCCTCGCCCGTCAAGTAACCGAGGCGCTCGCCCCCCCGGTGCTTATCGAGGAGATGCGTGATCACCTCGTATTGCCACGTCGAGCAGGCGCGGTACATGCCGGCACACAGGACGTACATTTTTGCAATCCTTCATGCTAGCCGAGGCCGTAAAACGGCCTCGGCCCGATTGGGGGGCGCAGCGACAATGGTTTTCGTATCGGCTGCGCGGAAGGTTGCAATCAAATCTATTTCTCGCTTTTTGGCGAAGATTCCTCGATTTCTGGTTTTGCAGGCACGGATAGCTCGATCAATGGGAAAGAGACAACCGATGCCTGGATCTGCGCGTTCTGCGTCAGGTTGGCAGTAGGGCGAAATGAGGTGATTTGGGCATTCGCCCCCGTGCGCATGACGAGCTGGGGGAAGTTCGCGGCAAGTCTTGGAACGGTCACGCTCGTGTACCATCGCAGCTCATCGGTCGTGATCAAGCCGTCGCGGTTCTTGTCGGCGGAGGGCAACTCGTTGAAGAGGGTGAGGCCGGGGACTGTCTCGAGGCTGGGGTCGCCCATCCCTTTGAGGAGGGCGTAGGTCATCAGCCCGTGGGCGAGCGCCGCCACTTCGCCGGCCGGCTCACCGCGTCGGGCGGCGAGGAGGTAGGCGGTCTTGGCGCGGTGCGCTTCGGTATCGACCAGTTCTTGGATCATGCGGACTCCCGGGTCGTCCCGGATCGCTTCGGCCTGACAGGCGTCAATCATCACGACGCGCTGCAAGGCTCCGAGGCGTGACAGGTTTCGGTAGACGGCAACATACGGGAGGACGCTTTTCGAGGCGAGGTCAAGTGCGGCCATTCCCCGCTTCGGCTTCCCTGTCGTGGGGTCAGTCTCGGAAAATGGAAAAGAGGGGAGGAGTAGGTGGAATTGGCCGTTGAGTGTGTCGGCATGGCCTGCCAGGAAGATGGCGACCGTATCCTCGGGGCGAGTTTTCACGCGGTCACGAATCTTTGTGAAGGCCTCATCGACCTTTGCCTCGGTCACGTCGTTGTTGGTGAGGACGATCTGGAGGCCCGGTGAGCCTGAGGCGCGGTTGCCGTTTTTCTCGAGGTATTCGGACAGTTCCACGGCGTCGCGATCGGCGAACTGAAGGGCGTGTTCCTTGTCGTCGTAGTGGCTGACTCCGACGGCCAGGATGTGGATCTGCCCCGGGGTGTCCGGTCCATCGTAGCGGATCTCGATCGTTTGGGAGCGGCCCTCGACCTCGGTCGAGCCGGGTCGGCCGGCCATGACGTGGAATCGGTTCAGGCCGTGGCGGAGCTTGATGGGAGTGGTGACGACCTGTCGCTTCGCGTCGGGGCTGAGGTCGGCGCCGGAGAGTACGGGGACTCCGTTCTGGTAGAGCCGCAAGTTCGTGAGGTTGGGCTCGGCCACCGAGATCTTCAGTTGAGTGAGGCGCTGAGCGGCCACAGGTTCGGGGGGTGGATCGATCGTCAGTCGCGGGGGCTGGCGGCGCGGCGGTGCGGGGGCCTTCGGATGGTCACCTTGGCGGAGCTGATCGGTCAACTTGAATACGTGGAAGCGGTCGTAGACTTGTTCGAGGGTGAGGATCACCTTGTCGTCGAACCAGGTGACCTGGCTCTCGCCGCCGATGGAGCAGTCGAACAGGCCGTCGGGGGTGTAGGCGACCCAGTCGCTCGACCCTTGCTGGGCCGAGAGGGTCCCAAGCAGCGCCCGTTCTTCGGGCTTCCAGAGGCGAATCGTGGTGTCGTCGCTTCCGCTGGCGATGATCCGGCTATTGGGCCAGGCGACGAGCGCGTTGACTTGCTCGGAGTGCTGAGGTGCGGGTTCCAGTCGCAGCCGCCTTCGCGGTTGGCTCGCTTCCCAGAGCCAGACCGACTTGTCGGCACCTGCCGCCGCGATCCAACGTCCGTCGGGTGTGAAGGTGACCGCGAGGATCGCATGGCCGAGACTTCCCAGGTCGATGGGCCGGGCATCGCCGTCCCAGAGGAAGAGCTGGCCGTCGATCCCGCCGCCCACCACTTTGCGAGGGGCGATCGGGGAAAGCTGAGCCGCAGTTATCGGCACGGGGTCGCCCGACTTGGGGTCGGTCATCGCGTAAGAGGCTACCGGGGCTTGCGCGGGGTCGAGGTTCTCCCGGTCCCAGACTTTGACCGACCCATCCTCGCTGGCGGTGAGCCAATGCCGGGAGTCGCCGGAGAAGCCGACCGAAGTGATCGGGTGAGGATCGAGGTGGCCCCGGACGGTCTGGACGAGGGTTCCGCTGGACGCTTCCCAGAGGCAGGCGATCGGCCCTTCCAGGCTGCCGGCCGCGATCCAGTGGCCGTCGGGGGAGATGGCCAGCTTGCCGAACCGCTGCCGGGTCGCCTCGGGGCGTGCGTAGGTCGTCGGCAGCGTCCGGTTCTCTTCGCGGTCGATGGCGACGATCTCTCCGTCCTTCTCGGCGGTCAGGTAGGCGCGGCTGCCATCGGGAGAGAGCACGCCCGCGACCCAGTCTCCATCCAGTGAGCTGAGGCTCCGCCCGTTCTCGAGATCCCAGACCTGCGCTTGCCGGTCCTGGCTGACTTGGAGGAGGTAGCGACCGTCGCCCGAGACGCTCAGGCTGGCAACCTGGCCACGACGAGCCGGGACGGGGGGACGCTGATGGCCGTCGGGGAGGTCCCAGGTCCGGAGCCCGCCGTCCTGGTCACCCGAGACGAGCTTCCGGCCGTCCGGTGAGAAGGCGAAGCTGGTGGTTTGCCCCTTCGTTCCAGCGTCCTCAAGGGGAAGCAACTCGGCTGTCTTCGGCCCGGTGAGCTGCCAGAGACGTAAGACGCCACTGGTCGTGCAGGCGGCCAACCATCGCCCGTCTTTGGAAAAGGTGACGCTGTTCGCGGAGTCCGGGAGTGTGAGGATTTGCTCGGCAGCGGGAGTCACCCCCAGCGCCAGAACCCGGATCTCCTTGCCTGAGGCTACGGCGAGACGATTCGAGGGGGATACAGCCAGGGCATCGACGGCGGCCGAGGCCTTCTGTTTCAAGATATCCTTGCGCTCCTTGGCGTCCCAAACTAAGAACTGCCCACGGTCGTCTCCCGCCATGACCAGCTCGCCGTTGGTTGCGAGACGCCGGCTCGTGACGATCCCACCAGGGCCGTCGATGGCGGCCAGTGGTTTTCCCGCCGCTCCGAGGAGTGCGACTTTACCGTCATCCTCTGCGACGGCCAACGCAATCGGCCCTGTGCCGCTGGCGGTTGCGATTCCGGTGCTATGGTCGGAGAAGAGTCCGTTCTGTCCGGCTGGATCGTCTGCTTTACGGAGCCAACTCTTGCCGTCCATGTCGAGCGAAGCAATCAGGTCGCTGTCGGGCAGGAAGGCGACCTGGTCGACTCCGCGCTCGTGTGGCGGTTCCGGGGCGACCTCGTCTTGTTTGATGAGGTCATAAACTCGAAGCCATCCCGAGCCGTCGCCGCTGACCAGGCGATCACCTCGGGCGTTCAGCCCCAGGCTGTTCACGCCGACCATGTGGTAGGCGAGCGAGCGGAGCAGCTTTCGATCCGCGACCGACCAGATTTTGACGGTTGAATCCTGGGAGCCCGAGATCATCCGAGTGCCGTCCGCGCTGAAGGCCAGGGTGGAGACCGCTCCAGCGTGCCCGCGTTGGAGTAGCAGTTCGCGTTTCAAGAGGCTCGCCTGACGGATTGTCGAGGCCCAGAGATCGAGCCCCGGGTCAATTCCGCCGAGTGTTCGGAAGCCCTGGTCGGCTAGCACCTGGTCTTGCTGTAGCCGGTCGAGCGCGGCGAGCAGGTTGTTGGGTCGTTCCGGGGTGCCGAGTGAGTCGATCAGGGCTGCGGTGAATGGGCTCAAGGCGCCGACCCGCGCTGCCTCGACAGCGGGCTTGCCATCGGCGGCCAGCCAGGCTGTCACGCCGGGCCAGCGCACGAGCTTTTGGAGGAGTGGGGTGGCCGAGGGGATGGTCGTCGACTTCGGGTCGATCCGCTCGCCGCGTCCGAGCAAGGAGGTGTCGAGCCAGCAGACCACCGGATTTTGTCCCGAGGCCGCCAGGCCGTCGATCGCCTCGTCCAGGGCCCAGCTCGACTTGTCCCACTGGAGCCGTCGGGCGTCGATTGGCAGCAAGTATTCCCGTCCGGGGCTTCCCGGAGGGGCGTCGGCGCTTGGGGGCAGGCCAAGCGCGTGGCCGGCGAAGTAGACGACGACGGTATCGTCGGGACGGACCCGCGCGGGGAGCCACGTTTTGAAGGCCCAGTCGAGGTTGGCGAGGGTCGGCAGTACCCCTTCGGGATTTTTCCCCTTCGCCGGTTCGGCCGCGCCTCGTTCGTCCATCACGAGCACGTTGTCCGCGTTCCAGCCCGCAGTCTCTCCAAACCAACTGGCCACGGCGCGGGCGGCGCGGGCCGCACCATGGCACGACGGGATCGCGTTATCGCGATACTGGTCGATTCCGATGGCGACGACCCAGACTTGCGGGGTTCCGGGCCTTTTCTCCTCTTCCTTGGGCGCTGAAACGACGGGGATCCTCTCGCCCGACGCGGGGGGGGGAGTCGGCCCTGGTTTGAAGGAATTTCGACCCGCGACGATCGCGATCCCAGCCACGCCGAGAGCCGCGATGGAGATCACGAGGGCGCGGACGGGAGAACGAGGCGTAGATTTCATTTTAGGCCGATTTCAAAGGGGAGGAATGAGTCGCGGCCGTTGGTTTTAATGCTTCGGCCAGTCGATGACGACACGGAATCCCAGGTCTTCAGCGGTGTGGTCCTCGGCGAGTTCGGTCGTCGTCAGATCGTCCTTGTCGGGCCGTCGCGGCCGTGTCGTGCGAATCCGGTCGCTCCAGACGGCGAACGAGCCGCCACGGATTACATACTCAGGCAATCCCTTCTTTGGGACAGTCGTGATGACGGGATTATTCAGCGGTTCAGGAGATACGAGATAGGGAGTCCAAACATCCCGGCACCACTCACGGACGTTGCCGGTCATATCGGCGATGCCTTGATCGGTCCGATCCTTTTTGAAATGGCCCGCCATGGAGGTCGGGATCGGTCCCAGTTGGCCGATGCTGTCCACATTCGCCATCGTCAGGGAGGGCTTGGGCTCGGTTCCCCAGACGTACGGGATCGGCTTGCCGCGGGAACGGGCCGCGTATTCCCACTCGGCTTCGGTCGGCAGGCGGCCGCCGACCCACGTTGCATACTTCTCCGCCAGTCCATGGGTGATCCCCGTCGCCGGATAGAGTTTGGAGTCGTTCCCATTGCGTTCGATCCGCTCGCGGGCGGTCTCCCAACGCTTCGGTCGATCCGCCACATTGACATGGGTCGCAGTGAAATACGCTTCCATCTCGCCGTTGGTGACCTCGTTCTCCTGCATGAAAAAGTCAGAGAGCGCGACCGTATGGGCGGGCTGATCCTCGTCGCTGGGGCCCGCGCTCGAGTCGAAGCCGTCATTCCCCATTTTGAATTTGCCCCCCTCGATGAGGATGAACTTTGTTCGATCGCTCTGGCGGATCAGCAGACTCGGGTGGCCGTTGACGATCGTCGCGCCTTCGGCAGTCGCATAGCCCTTGGGGAGACTTGGGGGTGGGACAGGGACGCTTCGGCGGGGGAGGAACGCGAATGCGGCCAGTCCCAAGCCGGACAGCACCGTGACGATCAGGAACATCCGGAGGAGACGACCGCGGCGCAGGCGGCCGGGATCGAGCGTCTCCTTGGCGATTCCGGGATGGCCCCAGTCGGTCGAATCCAGACCCGCCGAAGGCTTTGCTGGTGTGGGGATCCCGTAGCCTTGAGTCGGCGGCGAGGGTAGGTTGGGATACTGGTAAGGGACGCGCTCGGCGTCCTCGGTCAGAGCCTGGGTGCGAGCCTCCCCGGAGGGGTCGATCGGCCGTTTCTTTGGGGTCGTCGACGTTCGTCTGGTCGGCAGCGGGAGGGACGGATCGTGCTCGGCCTGGAACGGGGAGTGAGGACCCTCCTCGAGGTACTCTGCCGGGAGCGCGGCGTGGAATTGCTCGAACAGCTCGAGTGCGGTCTGGGGGCGTTCGTCCGGGTTCTTGGCGAGGCAGCGGAGCACGACCCCTTCGACTTCGGCCGGAACGTGGCACTCGGGGTTGCGTTCGGTGAACGGGGGAGGAACGGTGTAGAGGTGGTCATAGATCAGGCGGGTGATCGGGCCGGTGAAGGGCCGGTGGCCGGTCATCATCTCGTAGAGGATGATCCCGACCGAATAGATGTCGCTCCGGCCGTCGATCGCGCCTCCGCTCGCCTGTTCGGGGCTGGTGTAGGGGGCCGATCCGAGGAAGCTGCCGGTGTGGGTATGGACGTCCGCCGTATCCGAGTCTGCCTCGAGGATCTTGGCGATGCCGAAGTCGAGCACTTTCAATTGCTCGCGGCCGACCGGGCGGCCTTCCAAGAGCATGAGGTTGGCGGGCTTGAGGTCGCGATGCACGATCTTTTGGAGATGGGCCTCCTCGAGCACGTCGCAGAGCTGCTCGAGGATCCGCGCGATCCAGTCGAGCGGCATGGGGACACCGGGGGGCATCGCCTTGTTCAGACTCTGGCCGCGGATGTATTCCATCTCGATGAACGCGGCGTCACGTGCCATTCGGGCGTCGTGGACCACCACGGCATGAGGGTGCGAGAGCCGCGCCATCACTCGCGCTTCGCGTTTGAAACGAGCCTGAGCTTGAGGATCAAAGGCGATTCCCGAGACGATGAGCTTCAGGGCGCGGAGCGTGTCGAGCTCGAGGTGCTTGACCAGCCAGACGGTCCCCATCCCCCCTTCGCCCAGGAGCTTTTCGGCAAGGTAGCGGCCGAACAGGACCTGACCGGGTTGGAGCGTCCCTTGAACGCCGATCGACTCGTCCGAAGACTCCATATCCGAGGAGGGGAAAGGCTGCTCCGAGGAGGGGAAAGGCTGTGATTCGCTGCCGGAGAGCGAGCCGAATGCCGGCATCGTCCCTTCCAAGGGCATGAAAGAGGCGCGGGGGGGCGATGTCGGCTCAGGCCCAGCAGCTTCGGCCCAGGTACCGAACGGGCCGGCTTGGGTGGAACCTTGCGACTCGTTTTCGGGCTTCTCGTCAGGGTGGCTCGGTCCTTGCGTCATGAAGATCGCCTCACTGCGGTGAGTCTCCGGGCCAAGGGGATCAAGTTCACACAGCAGGGTGTCTCAGCTCAACGTTTCTCTTCTTTTCGGCCTGATTCTAGCCTGCCCCTTGGGGCGGCCAGAATCAGAAAAAGAGGCTCGGAGTCGGTCGTCGGCACGGGGCAAGACGTGTCTCACCTGGGACTTCAGGAGGCGTGCGAAACTTCCTACCAGGAGAGTCTTGGGGGGAAGAACTCCGCGATCAGGTCTTTGTAATACGGGGTCAAGGCGTCGACATCGGGGCGATCATGCCCCTTGGAGTACAGGTCGAACGGGTTGAACGCACGTACCCACTCGAGTTTCTTTCGGTCGTCCTCGTTCATGAAGTGGGTGTACTGATTCTCGTGGTGCCAGGCATAGAAGGAGTGATAGCGGATCATCGCCAGCCCCTCCTCCGGCAGGTAATCCTTGACGACGTGGTAGAGATACTCGTCGTGGCCCCAGGACAGGTGGATCTGGTCGAGCCCGCACCCCTCGTGATAGATCCCGTCACGGGCCTGATACTCGGGCACGGCCGCGTCCGGATTCTCTGCGAAAAACTCGGGGAAGACGATCCGGTCGGAATAACGGCAGCCCACCGGGAAGGTATCGCCGACAACGGCCCATTGCGGCTCGCCGTACAGGCAGAGGATCTTGCCGAGGTCATGGATCAGGCCCGTCAGCACGAACCAGCGCGGATGGCCTGCGGCTCGGATCGCCTCGGACGTCTGCATCAGGTGCTCGATCTGCGAAAAATCGGTGTCGGGATCGCTGTCGTCGACAAGCGTGTTGAGGAACTCCATCGCCTCCCAGATTCCCATTGATCGGCGGGTTTTGGCGAGGAACTCCCGCTTCTTCTCGAGGACGAAGGCGAGCGTCTGGTGACGATGATTGAGTTGATAAAACTCGCGAACCCCTGCGCGGACGTTCTCACGGTAGTCGCGAAACGCCGATTTCTGACCGTTCTCGCCCCGTTCACCGCCCTGATGATGCACGGACTCCCAATCGTCAAGGTCTTCCAGGGGACGACTTGTGGCCTGGGAAGCAGACGACTCCGCCATTGGATCGGTCTCCCTTATCGAGCGTCGCGGTCGAGAATGGGTAGAAGCGATGATTCCACTTGATTCTACACGGAAGTGCGAATGGGGTAACGAGCAACTCCTTTCCTCGAGGAACCTCCGCCTGCCCGGGTGTAAGATGAGGCCTTTCCTGAGCGTACCTTTTTAAGTGAGACGATCACCGCCCCCTCGGGCCCGTACGGGTGGTAGGCCATTCCTTGGGGGAATCTTGCGATCCGTCACGGATCTGAGTGGTTTACAGCATGGGTTGACCGGGCTACGATAATTTGAACAACCAATTCTTTCACTGTCGCGGCGCGGGGTCGTCCCCAAGAGCCGCCCTCCCGGTTTCGTCCTGCTACGAAAGGGAATCTCATGGGACAGGCGATCGTCAATCCGGACGAACTCCGGCGGTTCGCGACGCAGTTGCGGCAGTTCAACAACGATCTCCTCGGCCAGATGACCGTGCTTCACGGCCAGCTCGCCGGCCTCGGCCAGTCGTGGCGTGACCGCGAGCATGACAAGTTCGTCGAGGAATTCGAACAGACGCTTCAAGTGGTCGCCCGGTTCGTCGACTCGACGAACCAACACGTTCCGTTCCTGATGCGCAAGGCCGACCGCGTGGAAGAGTACTTGCAGCAGCGCTAAACGACGACGAAGGGGCGATCATGAGCCAGGCCAACGTCCGCTCCACCGACGCGATCAAGCAATTCAAGCTCGCCCTGCTGACGTATGCGGAGGACTCCCGCGTCGCGCTCGGTGCGATGGAGATGGAGATTCGCCAGGTCCGCAACTGGCTCGAACGCGATCAGTACACCTACTGGACCTCCCAGGTCAAGCGGGCCAAGGAGAAAATTGCCGAGGCGCGGACGGAGCTGAATCGCCGGCGACTCTCTCAGTCGAACAGCGATGCCGTCTCCGACAGCGACCAGAAGGAAGCGCTCCGAATCGCCAAGCACAGGCTGGAAGAGGCTGAGGACAAGGTCGAACGGATCAAGAAATGGGGGCCTGTCCTCGAGCACGCCCTCTCTGAGTATCACAGCCAGTCGCAGCCGTTGAGCGATAAGCTCTCCGGCGGCCTGGTCGGTTCGCTGGCCTTGCTCGAGCGGATGATCGTGGCGCTCGAAGAGTACGCGGCCCTCCAGGCCCCCGCGGCGCCCACGCTTCCGCCGACCTCGTCCCTGGATACGGTTGTTCCCCCTTCCGGAGCGAGGGAACCCGGGCCGGGGGTATCCACGCACGGGGAAGATCGCCCTCCCTTGGAACAGGCCGTTGAAGGCACAGAATCTGCAGAGGTGATCACTCAACCGAGAGCGGAACCTTCGGGGGAGGAGACGTCTCGCCCCACGTCCTGAATGAACGAGTCCTGATCGGCTCGGCCACGGAAAATGTGTGGCGGACCGACCGTCACGAGGGAATGGATCATGAGCGCAGGTTCCGCCAGGCTGACCTTTACGCAGAAGGCTCTTCGCGAGTGTTGGGACGACGTGAAGCAGCAGTGGAGTGACCAGGTCTCGCGGGATTTTGAGAAGAACCATCTCCTTCCGCTGGACCACCAAACGTCGTCGGCGATTCGTGCGATGGATAAGATCGCCGAGGTTCTTCACAAGATACGCCAGGATTGCTCGTGAATCGTCCCGAAGTCGATATTCCCCGCAACCCATCTCTGACCGTCCCGGTTCCGGGCGCTCGAACCACAGGTTTGTCCATCATGTCTCATTCGCCCCTGGTCGAACGGGAAGTCGCGGCTCTGCGAACTCTGGAGCGGATCGCAGCCGAGCGTGCCCGTATGGAGACGGAGACGGAGCAGGGGTATCGGGGGCAGGTTGAGACGGAGGAGCATGCCTTCCAGAAGGCCTTGGAGAAAGTCACGAAGGCCGCCAACACGGAGATTGAGGCGACCAAGATTCGCTACCAGGCGGTTCGCGACGAGCTCCAGACGCGGTTTGAGGCGGAGCGGAAGGAGATCGAGACGGAGTTTGCCGCGGTCCGAAACAAGACCGCGGCCTGGTATCGCTCAGCCTCGAAGGCGGCGAAACGAGAGCACGAAGAGACGCGCTGGCAGGTCCTCGCGGTGTTCGAGGCGGCCAAGGACTCGGCGGTCAAGCTCCACAAGGAACGCGCGGCGGAACTGAACGCTGAGCTCGGTTTCTTGCAGACGATCAAGGACGAGGCGGAGCGGCCTCTCGAAACGTGCCGATCGTTCATCCCGCAATCGGATGAAGCCAGTGAAGAGGTGATTGTCCCTCCTTCGGATAATCCACTGTTCGAGTTGCAGGAGCGATTGAAGCAGGCCGAAGCGCAACTCGTTCCGCTGGTGAACCTGACACTGCCCAAGTTTCTCAAGCCTCAGCAGTTTGTCTGGCCGTTCCTGGTTCTCGGCATTGCGGCGGCTTACCCGCTGGGGGTGACGCTCGGTTGGAAGACCGGGGTTGCGGTCGATGCCGGTGGAGTGGTCGCGATTGCGGTCGGTCTCTGGTTCTGGCTCGCCACCGTGGCCAAGCGTCAGGTCGGCCGATATTACCCCCCCTTTCGCCGGTCCCTTGACGAGGCGGACGCCTACGCGCTCCAGGGCCAGAACTGGGTCAACGCGGCCTTTGAGCGTCATAAGGTGGAGGTCGAGGAACGACGCGAGTCCGATACGCTGGCGGCCGACGAGAAGTTCTCGAGACTCTCGGCCGAGAGCGAGCAGCGTCGCGAACGAGAGACGAGTCAGGCTGAGGAGAAATACCCTCCGCTCCTCAAAGCGAGCGAAGCCCGCTACGCCGAGACGTTGCAGCAGGCTGACGAACGCTATCCACGCCGCCTTGCCGACCTCAAGGAACGGCTTGAACGCGATACCACTCAACTTCGGACGAACCATCGACTCGAGATGGAGTCAACGCAAGAGGCTTACGCCAAGGCCTGGAAGCAGCTTGTCGACCGTTGGAAAGCGGGGTTGGCCGAGGTCCAGGCGACGGTCGCCGAGGTCAATGAGGTCTGCCGCCAACTCTTCCTCGACTGGCACCAGATCGATCCGGCCCGCTGGGAACCTCCCACGGCCGTTCCCCCTGCGCTTCGGTTCGGGGAGTTTGAATTTGATCTCGCTCAGATCCCCCAGGGAGTTTCCAGCGACCCTCGTTTGAAGCCGGACGGCCCCACCCGCTTCACTCTGCCCGCCTTACTCTCGTTCCCTGCTGAGGGGTCGATTCTTCTCAAGGTTCATGATGCCGGCAAGGCCGAGGCTGCGCGGGTCCTGCAAGCGATGATGCTTCGCTATCTGACGTCGCTTCCCGCCGGTAAGGTCCGCTTCACCATCATCGACCCCGTCGGACTCGGTGAGAACTACGCGGCTTTCATGCACCTGGGCGACTACCACGAGTTGCTTGTCAATAGCCGGATCTGGACCGAGACGCCCCACATCGAGCAACGCCTGGCCGACCTCCAGGCGCACATGGAAAACGTAATTCAGAAATACTTGCGCAACGAATTCAAAACGATTGAAGAGTATAACATTCACGCTGGTGAAGTCGCCGAGCCGTTCCGCGTGCTGGTGGTGGCGAATTTCCCCGCGAACTTCAACGAATCGGCCGCGCGACGGCTCATGAGCATCGCCAGCAGCGGTGCCCGTTGCGGCGTCTATACGCTGATCTCCGTCGATATCAAACAGCCGCTTCCGTCGGGTTGCCAGCTCAAGGATCTCGAGTCGCTGTGCATGAATCTCAACTGGAGGGAGGGGCGACTCCAGTGGAAGGATTCCGAATTTTCGAAGTTCCCGGTCAAACTCGATGCGCCGCCTGATCCCGAGACGTTCACGAAGCTTTTGCACGTGGTCGGCGACCGCGCTCGCGACGCTAACCGCGTCGAGGTCCCGTTCGAGTTCATCGCCCCGGCCCCCGAGGACTATTGGACCAGCAGCAGCGCCAAGGGGATCGACGTTCCCCTGGGCCGGGCAGGGGCCACCAAGCTGCAACATCTCCGGCTCGGTCGCGGAACCTCTCAGCACGTTCTCATCGCGGGCAAGACGGGGTCGGGCAAATCCACCTTGCTCCATGCCTTGATTACGAACGCGGCACTCCGCTACAGCCCGGACGAGCTCGAACTCTATCTGATCGACTTCAAGAAGGGCGTTGAGTTCAAGGTCTATGCCACGCTCCAGTTGCCCCATGCTCGCGTCATCGCCGTGGAGAGCGAACGCGAGTTCGGCCTGAGCGTCCTTCAGCGCCTCGACGGCGAACTCAAGCACCGGGGCGACCAGTTCCGCGACCTCGGCGTTCAGGACCTGAACGGGTATCGCCAGTTGGACGGTCAACCTCCGCTCCCTCGGGTCTTGCTGATCGTCGATGAATTCCAGGAATTCTTCGTCGAGGACGACAAGATCGCCCAGGACACGGCCCTCTTGCTCGATCGCCTGGTGCGCCAGGGACGTGCGTTTGGGATCCACGTGCACCTGGGCTCGCAGACTTTGGGGGGCGCCTTCTCCTTGGCGCGGAGCACGCTGGGCCAGATGGCGGTCCGGGTCGCGCTTCAGTGCAGCGAGTCGGACGCCCACCTGATCTTGAGCGACGACAACTCGGCTGCTCGCCTACTGACCAGGCCGGGCGAGGCGATCTACAACGATGCCAACGGCATGGTTGAAGGGAACAACTTCTTTCAGGTCGTCTGGCTTCCCGACGAGCGTCGCGAGGAGTATCTCAGGACGATCAAGAAAATGGCCGACGATCAGAATCGGCCGCCCGTCTCGCAGATCGTCTTCGAGGGGAACCTTCCTGCGGTCGCGGCCCAGAATCACCTCCTCGGCCGACTCCTGCACGCGCCGGCCTGGCCTGAGCCTCCCAAGGCCGACTATGCCTGGCTCGGCGACGCGATCGCGATCAAAGACCCGACGGCGGCTGTCTTCCGGCCTCAGAGCGGGAGCAACCTCCTGATCGTCGGGCAGAACGATGCCGCGGCCTTGGGGATGATTTCGACGGCCGTGATCAGTCTCGCTGCCCAACATGGGCCGGCCGACGGTGCCCAAGGCGTTCAGTTCTACCTCTTCGATGGCACCCCGGCTGACTCCAGGAATGCGGGTTTGCTCAGTCGGCTCGATGGCGTGCTCCCGCATGCCGTGAGAGACGTCGCCTGGCGCGACCTGGCCACCGTGATCGGCGAACTCGCGGCCGAGGTCGAGCGTCGCCAGAAGGAGGCCGGGGAAGCCCCCGTCATCTATCTGATCGTCAACGACCTTCAGCGGTTTCGCGACCTGCGGAAGGGGGATGATGATTTCGGCTTCTCGCGCTACGGCGAGGAAAAGGCGACCCCCCCCTCGAAGCTCTTCGTCAACATCCTTCGCGAGGGGCCTCCGGTGGGGGTCCACACGATCGTCTGGTGCGACAGCCTCAATAACTTGAACCGGACCTTCGACCGTCAGTCCTTGCGTGAGTTCGAGGTTCGCGTCCTCTTCCAGATGAGCGCCAACGATTCCAGCACGTTGATCGACTCTCCTGCAGCGGGAAAGCTTGGTGCCCACCGCGCGCTCTTCTTCAGTGAGGAAGAAGGACGACTCGAGAAGTTCCGTCCCTACGGCCTCCCCACCGACGACTGGCTGGCCACGATCCGGCGGCAGTTGCAAAAAAGGCAACTCCCCGTCGCTTCCAGCACAGAAACCGCCGAGGCCTGACGCGGCGATGATGGAATACCGTGACCGTCCGGCCGAGCCCCTCTTGGGTTCGGCCGAAACCAACGGGCTGAGCCGATCCACTCGGCTGCCTCACTGCTCGCCCATGAGCAGCGGGATCTGGCGAATGGCCTGATCCTGCTTCTTCGTATCGATGCGCACCTACAGAAAGGCCTGCCTTCAAATCAAGTCCCCTGGATCTTGAGACCCAGAATCGGACCAAGGGACTCCGCGAGGCCCAGCCACCCGGCACGGCGCACATCCGCCGGAACTCGCTCGCCCAGCACAGATCCACATCCACCAGATCGCTTGCCCCCGAGGACGGTTCGTGCCGCTGAGGCACGCGCTGGATGTGCGAGAAATTTAGCAGTACGTCCTTGACAGGGAATTGCGGCCTGCTAATCTTTTAGCAGTCTGCTGGTTTTTTAGCACGATCTCATCCAGAGCTGGGTGGCCGGCCTGGATGGTGATCCCGCAGTGCTGAGGGGAGATTGAATCCGATGGCAAAGCCTGCGCATGACCCGCTCAGCCGCCGTGAGCGGCAGATTATGGACATCATCTATCGGCTGGGCCGGGCGACGGCTGCCGAGGTTCAGGAGACGTTGCCCGACCCGCCCGGCTATTCCTCCATCCGGGCTCTGCTGCGGATCCTTGAGGAGAAGGGGCACCTGCGGCACGAGCAGGACGGGCCGCGATACGTGTTCCTGCCGACGGTGCCCCGCGATAAGGCGCGGCGGTCGGCCCTCCGCCAGCTCGTGCAAACGTTCTTCGATGGCTCAACGGCCCAGGCCGTCGCCGCGTTGCTGGGTGAACCCGGTTCCAAGCTCAGTGACGAGGATCTGGACCGCCTCTCTCGTCTGATTGACCAGGCCCGAAAAGAGGAACGCTGACCATTGGATTGACTGTCGAACTGAGCTTCAACATCGTCGGCACGCAAGGAGCGGGTGCAGTCCATGAGAGTGACTCGCTGACCGAGTCGGGTTTATGTGATCAAATTGTGTTTACTTGATTTTATTTTATTAAAAACATATTTTATTGCTAAAAAAATAGTTGATTTTGCGGTCGGGACGCACGGCCGACTTGGGTGATATGCGTGTGAAGGCGGAGAAAGGGGGGGCTGAGCCGCGTGGAGCGGCCGGCCAGGGGTAGTCTTGATCAAGGTGCGGAGGGCCAAGGCGATGGACGATCTGTTGAGACTCCTGAGCTCCGGGGGCGCCGACTGCGCGATGGCTGGGCTGGCCTGTGCGGCGAAAGCTGCTGGCGTGCTGGCTGGCACCGGGCTGTTGGCTTTGGGGATGAAGGAGGGCGCGGCGGCGACGCGGCACATGGTCTGGGGGCTCGGCCTGGCTGGGGCTGTGGCGTTGCTGCCGCTGGCCCTTACACTGCCGCGCTGGGGGCTGCCGATTCTGTCGACTCTGGCGGGGACATCGGCGATGAACCCGGCCACTGAGGTTCGTGAGGCCGACCCGCCGGCGGTCGCGGTGGTTGCCTCAGCCGTGGAGACCGATGCAAGCTCGGTGACGCGACGGACCTTGGAGTTTCGTGAGCCGGCTTCGCGAATCGAGCCGGTCGCGGTGGCCCCGATCCTATGGCCGGGCCCAGGGGGGTGGCTGCTGGCGGTCTGGAGCGCCGGGACGGCGGCGGTGCTCGCGTGGTGCGTCCTCGGTTGGGTGACCGTCTGGCGGCTGGGGCGAAGGGCGGAACGGATCACGGACCGGCTCTGGGTGGAGGAGGCCCGCGAGGCGGCCGTACGTCTGGGAGTGACCAGGTGCGTGACGCTGCTGCGCGGTGGGCCAATGGCCATGCCTTTGACCTGGGGCGTGCTACGACCGGTGGTGCTCCTGCCGGCGGAGGCCGACGAATGGCCGGCCGAACGCCGTCGCGCGGTCCTGATGCACGAACTGGCGCACGTCCTCCGCCGCGACTGCCTGACGCAATGGCTGGGACTGGCGGCCTGCGCAGCATACTGGTTCAATCCGCTGGCCTGGTGGGCGGCCTCACGGCTGATGTCCGAACGCGAGCAGGCATGCGACGACCTTGTGCTGGAGGCGGGCGAGCGTCCAACGGACTACGCAACCCAACTCCTCGGGGTGGCCCGATCGCTCCGACCCGCTCCGGCGCTGGCCCCGGCTGCAATGGCGATGGCGAGGCCCTCGGGTCTGGAACGGCGACTCCTGGCCATCCTCGACGCGCGGCGCAACCGGCGGGCGCCGGCTCGCTGGTTGATGGCTACGTGCCTGTTGGCGGTGCTGGGGGTGTCGGCGACGCTGGCCGCAGTGCGCCTGGTGGCTCGGGAGGTGCCGGGCTCGGTGGTTTCCGGCCTGGTGGTCGGGCCCAACGACAAGCCGGTCGAAGGGGCAGCCGTCGTTGTGTTTGTGTCGCGACCGTCGTTGCGAAGCTCGATGGAAGAGCCGGCCCCGGCCAAGGTGCTCGGCCGGGGCCTGAGCGACGCCCAGGGCCGATATCGCATCGAGGTATCCGATGACCAGGTAAAGGCCGAGGACGGCTTGCTCCTCGTCGCGACCGCACCTGGCTTTGGCTTTGCGGCTCGAACTCTGGCCGATCTGACCGGTCCGGTCGGGGAGCCGAGCCGGCTCGAGGCCGAGCAGCCCGTGGAGATGAAGCTCGTTGACCTCGAGGGTTCACCGGTCACCGGTGCTGAGGTCCACCTGCGCGCCGCATATCCTTCCTCGGGCGGCCAGGGTCTGAACCTTGATACGTTGAGGACCGACGCGTTGCCTGTGCTGGCTGTCAAATCGCTCACCGATGCGACCGGTCGGTTCACCCTTCGCGGCATCGCCCCCGGCCATTCGCTTTCCATTCAGGTTCGCGCGGCCGGGTTCGGGAGGCAGTGGTTGCAATTCCAGACCAAGGCCGACGTTCGCGCCGCCACGCTCGCCCTCGGACGCGCCCACATCGTCGAGGGGCGGGTGACGCTTGGCAAGGGGGGGCCGGCGGCGGTTGGTGCCTATGTCCGTGCCCAGAGCATGTCCGAGAAGCAGGGAATGGGGCAGTACATGGGCGAGGCCGAAGCGACAATTGCCGACGACGGGCGCTACCGGCTCGAGGCCGCGCCCGGCGGCTCCGTCCGGTTGGAGGTCTACCCGTCTCCCGAGGGGGCCGATGCGTACCTGCTGAGAGGGGAGCACGTGGTCCCCGGTGACTCGGTCTCCTCCCACGTGGATTTCGCCCTCCCGCGTGGGGTCCTGGTGCGAGGTCGTGTGACCGAGGCTGGCACAGGGCGGCCGGTTGCCGGCGCGGTTGTTACGCACCGGGCCCACCAGAGGAACAATCCCTATTTCATCAAGGGCGCTGTTGCATGGTTCAACGGCGACGAACAGAAGGCGGTCACGGCCGTCGACGGTAGTTACCGACTGGGTGTGATGCCGGGCCCCGGCTATTTGCTGGTGAGGGGGCCGACGGCCGACTACCTTCACGAGGAACTCTCGGCCGTCGAACTGCACGGAGAGCGCATCTGGCCGAATACGCGGCATTATCCCGATGCGCTGCGGAAGCTCGATCTGAAACCCGATGACGGCCCGGTCGATCTCGACCTGCAGTTGCGCCGGGGTGCGACCGTACGTGGTCACCTCGTCGGTATGGACGGTCAGCCGGTGCGCGATGCGGTGTTGTGTAGCCGCTGGTGTCTGGCGCTGTCCTCGATGACCATCAATTTCGGTCAGCGTGTGATGCCGACACGTGGGGACCGCTTCGAACTGGCCGGCTGCGCCTCCGACTCGTCCGCGCCTGTGTTCTTCCTGGATGCCAAGCAGCAGCAGGGCGCGGTCGTCGAGCTCTCCGGCAAGCAGGCCGGACAGGACCTGGAGGTCAAGTTGCAGCCCTGCGGGTCGGCCACCGTCCGATTGGTCGACGATCAGGGCAAGCCGCTTCGACCAGGGCTCAGGTCGGCACACCTTGAGGTTGTGATGACCCCCGGGGCCTCGTTTGCGGACCTCACTCCCGACGTCGTCAACAGGCAGATGCAGAGTCCCCTGATGGCCGACGCGATCATGGTCGGCAACCTTGACCACGAGCGCTTCCGTGATCTGAAAACCGACGCAGAGGGTCGGATGACGTTCCCGATCTTGATTCCTGGGGCGACCTACCGCGTCCTTGTCTTCAACCAGCTGGTGAAGACGCAGATCGAGTTCACGGTGAAGCCGGGCGAGGCGCGGGACCTCGGCGACCTGGTGATCCACAATGTCGACCAAGCGGGGTGAGGCCATGACGAGGATCGACGAGGAGGCGTGGACTCCGTTCGAACCCAGTCCGGACGACCCGTGGGACCTGCGCAAGGTCGCTCGTCTGCACCGAGCGGCCGGCTTCGGGGCGAACTGGGCCGAACTACGGCGCGACGTGGCGGCGGGCCTGGCCGAGAGCGTCGGGCGATTCTTCCATCCGCTCGACCCGTCGGACGAAGAGCAAGCGATCCGCGAGGGCCTGCGCTCGGGAGCCGTCGGCTCGTCCGACCCGAGGCGGCTGCGAGCGTACTGGCTCTATCGCATGCTCTTCGGCTCTGACCCGCTCCGGGAGCGATTGACGCTCTTCTGGCACGGCCACTTTGCCACCAGCCTCGCGAAGGTCAACAGCGTCAGCGCCATGGCCGCTCAGGGGGAAGCTCTGCGCGAGCGGGCGCTCGGCGACTTCGCGGGACTACTCGGAGCAGTGACCGCCGATCCGGCCATGCTCGTCTGGCTCGACGGCGGGACCAGCAAGCGCGGACGGCCGAACGAGAACTACGCCCGCGAATTCCTCGAGCTGTTCACACTGGGGCGAGCCGCCTATTCCGAGGCCGACATCCGCGAAGCCGCCCGCGCCTTCACCGGCTGGACCCCCGAGGGAGGACGCAGGACTCCCGACGACGGGAATCCCAGGTTCGCGTTCGAGGAGGAAGCGCACGACGGCGGTTCCAAGACGTTCCTGGGCCAGGCCGGGAACTGGAAGGCCGACGATGTGGTGCGGATCGCCTTGGAGAAGCCCGAGGCCGCCCGACACCTGGCGGGGAAGCTCTATCGCGCGTTCGTGGCCGAGGGGGCCGATCCCGAGCCGGAGCTGATCGAGCCGCTGGCTGACGTGTTGCGGTCGAGCGGGTATTCGATCCGTCGTGTGATGGAAGTTATTCTTCAATCGAAACATTTTTATTCGGCGGCGGCGTGCCGGCGTCGGCTCAAGTCGCCCGTGGAGTACACGATCGGCCTGCTGCGGATGCTGGAGGTCCCACGCTCGAAAGTCAACCTGCTGGCAGCGGCCACAGCCTGCGGCCGGCAGGGACAGGAGCTCTTCGCGCCGCCGAATGTGAAGGGGTGGGAAGGGGGGACGACCTGGATCAACAGCAGCACCCTGCTCGAGCGTCTCAACTGGGCGTCTGACGTCGTTTGGGGCAACCCTGATTACGGCGTGCCCCCTTTCGACCTGGTCGCCTGGGCCGACAACCACGGCGTGAAACCCGGTGAGGCGGCCGGGATATTCATCAACCTGCTGCTGCAAGGAGACCTCGCCAACGAGGCCAGAGACCTGAGCCTGGCTGCTGGCCGCGATGGTGACACCACCAGCCTTCGCAAGTCCCTGCAGCGATTACTCCATTGCCCGGAATTCCAACTCTCCTGACGGACGGAAGGGAGATTCGACCGTGACGACAACCCGACGCGAAATGCTTCGCCTGGGCCTGGGAGGCTCCACCCTCCTGGCCTGTGGTACGACCGTACCCACCTTTCTGGCCCGCTCTGCGCACGCCCTGGCCGATGGCCCGAGGCGCGACGCCGACGGCCGAATCCTCGTCGTCATTCAGCTCGACGGGGGCAATGACGGCCTCAACACGGTCGTCCCCCACGGCGATGACATCTACCACAAGAGTCGCCCGAAGCTTGCCTTGAAAGCCAAGGATCTCAATCCGATCGACGAGCAGGTTGGGCTGCACCCATCGCTCAACGGTTTTGCCAAGCTCCACAAAGACGGCCGACTGGCGATCGTCCAGTCGGTCGGTTATCCCAACCCGAACCGGTCGCACTTCGAGTCGATGGCCATCTGGCATACGGCTCGGCTCGACCCGGGCCGAGAGGAACCCGGCTGGCTGGCCCGGGCCATTGACGCGGGCCCGGCGGCCCCCGGCGGCGACGCCCCGGCTCTGCACATCGCCAAGGAGACGCTGCCTCAAGCTCTGTACGGGGGGCAGAAGTACGTCCCCTCGCTGGCGACGGTCGAGCAGTTCCGCCGACGCCTGGGGTTGCCCGAGACTGATGGAGCCGACGAGCAGCGCGCGGCCCTCGACCGTATCGCCGGCCAGTGCGGGAGCATGGAGAACCCGCTGCTCCAGTTCGTCGCGCGAAGCACAGTGGTCTCGTACGCCAGCAGCGCCCGGCTCGAGAAGATCCTCTACAGCGACGATAACGCGGCCCCATACCCCGACTCCTCCGACCTGGCCCGGCGCCTGCAACTGGTCGCCCGCTTGATCCGCTCCGGGCTGTCGACACCGATCTACTACGCCCAGTTCGGCGGCTTCGATACGCACGCCGAGCAACTCAACCAGCACTCCAACCTGCTGAGCGAGCTGAGTCGTTCGGTCCAGGCCTTCCTGGCAGACCTCGACCGCTCCGGTGACGGAGACCGGGTGACAGTGCTGGTCTTCTCCGAGTTCGGCCGCCGCCTTCGCGAGAACGCCAGCGCGGGCACCGACCACGGCACATCGGCACCGGTATTTCTCCTCGGCCGGCCCGTGCAAGGTGGCCTGTACGGCCCGTACCCCGATCTCGCGCATTTGAAAGACGGCGACCCCGAACACGCGATCGACTTCCGTCGGGTCTACGCGACCGTACTGGAGCGTTGGTTGAAACTGCCGGCCGAGGTCTCGCTGGGAAAGCCCTTCGAGCCCCTGCCGCTGTTCCGTTCATGAGGATCGACTGTCGTTGCGGGTCGACCCGATCGTGCCCTGGGGTGTTGTCTTCATCGAACGCGGGGCTCGGGTGAAATTATTGATGCTATCGAATTTTAGATGTAGGTTTCCGCTTGCTTGCTGATGACTTTGCGTTACCCAGCGAAGAGTCTATCGGCTGATTCGCTGCAACGGCCCGGGCTCAGTGATCAAAAACCGAAAGGTTCCGAATTGCACGAGGACCAGGGGGCCAAAGGTGCAGAGGATCCACCTCAGTAGGGAGTGCAGGCTCCGCTGTCGCCCGACCGAATTCTCGGTCCCCGGCGATGAAGTTATCCTTTGGTTTTTACGGGTTTGACGGGCTCGAGCCTGTCGAGGAATCGGCCGTGGAAGGCGCTCCACCCGTGAACTCGGTAGCCCCACACGGCGGCGCGAGACTTGGGGGCGGGTACGACCTCAGGCAGCGATCGTTGCATCGGCGTTCGGGCCGAGTGGGCAGCGGGCATTCACAATCCGGCTGATCCGCGCTTGCTATGGGATATCCTGCTTCAGGAGTCGCATCAGCCGTTCCGGGATCCCCGACAAGGCATGGCCTATCGATCGGGGCACCGCGCCGCATTCGCGTTGTTGGCCATCGGTCGTCCGACCGCAGGGGTGGCGCGAGGAACTGGGCGAAGAAGCCCTGATGGGCTTTGGGCAAGCTTGAGCCGGTGCATAGCGTCCCAGAGCAGAGGACGTCATGGGGCAGGCTCAGGGTAAAATCCGAAACTGAGCGGATCGCGGGGTTTCGTTTGGTCCTTGACTCGCACCGCTCTCTGAGTAACCAAAATTGTTATTTCTTGTGATTTGCGGTAACTGCAAGCAACTCGTTTGTTTTCCCACGGAGTCTGATCCATGAATGTCTCACTGACCCCGGAGCTTGAACAGTTCGTGAACGGCAAAGTTCAGAGCGGCCTGTACCACACAGCGAGTGAAGTCATCCGCGAGGGGCTTGGTTCTACAGCGCTAGGTCGTGTCCCATTGGCATCGTTTCAGCTCTGTGAGCTTGATGCCGAGTTTGCGGAGCTTCTTGCGAGTCGCCTTTGTGTGACTCGTCCGAGCCTGGGCGTTCCGACGCTGCGCCCAGGTAATCTTCCTCGCTGCACTCATCAACTCCTCCGAGCGCCCACGATTCGTGTGGAAGGTCATTTCCTATTCCGAACGGTCGGGGCGCTGCGAACATGCTTTCTCGCGAGCTTCCGCGAATCTCGTCGAGGGGGGAACCGGGTTTCGGGAAATCGCGTTAGCGGTCACACTAGAGGATCCCTCGCGTGGGGGGGCCGACCCGGAGCGTCTGGTCCGGATCTCCTAATTATTTCGTAGGGCAGGCTGAAGCCTGTCCTACGCGAGAGAATCTCGCTAGAGTCCTTGTGCACCTGCCCGGGAGAATGCGGCCGATGTCGTTGGAGATTCCGACGCGCGACGAGTTGTACGTGCGATATGTGGACCAGTTGCCCTACGAGCCATACCCCGTCCAGGACCTCGCGTTAGCGACCTGGTTCGAGTCCGAGCAGGGAATCCTTGTGTGCGCGCCGACGGGCACGGGCAAGACCCTGATCGCCGAGGCGGCCCTTTTCGAGGCGCTCCATACGGGGAAGGTCGCCTACTACACGACACCCCTGATCGCGCTGACCGAGCAGAAATTCCAGGAGATGCAGGATCGCGCCGTCGAGTGGGGCTTTCGCCGCGAGGACGTGGGGCTGGTCACCGGCAGCCGCAAGGTCAACCCCGAGGCCTCGGTGCTCATCGTCGTGGCCGAGATCCTCCTGAACCGGCTGCTCAATGGGTTCGACTTCTCCGACGTGACAGCCTGCGTCATGGACGAGTTCCACAACTTTGCCGAGATCGATCGCGGGATCGTCTGGGAGTTGTCGCTCGGCATGCTACCCAAGCACGTCCGCCTGCTCTTGCTCTCGGCGACGGTCGGGAACTCTGCCGAGTTCGTCGGCTGGCTGGCGAGACATCATGACCGTAAGATCGCGCTGGTGGAGGGCAATGAACGACGCGTGCCGCTGACCTACGAATGGGTGCCGGACAAGTTCCTCAACGAACAGCTCGTCACGATGGCAGGCGGCGACGAGGAAGGTCCTCGGACACCCGCCCTGGTCTTCTGTTTCGACCGCGAGGAGTGCTGGAGCGTCGCTGAGAACGTCATGGGCAAGGACCTCAACCTGACCGACGAGAAGAAGAAGGATCTCCACGATCGGGTCAACGCGCTCGATTTCAGCCAGGGGGCCGGCCCCAAGCTCAAGCGATTGCTCCACCGAGGGGTCGGCGTCCACCACGCGGGCCTGTTGCCGAAGTATCGCCTGGCCGTCGAGGACCTCTTCCAACGCAAGCTCCTCCCCGTCGTCGTCTGCACCGAGACGCTGGCGGCCGGCATCAACCTCCCGGCACGCTCGGTGGTGCTCTCGTCGCTGGTGAAGGGCCCCTTCGGCGCGAAGAAGTTGATCGGCTCCAGCATCGCCCACCAGATCTTCGGCCGGGCCGGTCGGCCGCAGTTCGACGACCGGGGCTTCGTCTACGCCCTGGCCCACCCCGACGACGTCGACATCCTGAGGTGGAAGGCGAAGTACGACGCCATCCCCGAGGACACGCGCGACCCGGGCCTGATGAAGGCGAAGAAGGCCCTCAAGAAGAAGAAGCCGAAGCGCCGCGAGACCGAGCAATACTGGGTTGAGGGGCATTTCAACCAACTCCAGGCCGCCCCGCCCGGCAAGCTCTACAGCAAGGGGGCGCTTCCCTGGCGGCTGCTGGCTTATCTTCTCGAGGTCTCGCCGGAAGTCGAGAGCATCCGCGTCGCGGTCCGTAAGCGGCTGATGGACGACCCGCGGATCGCCGCTGGCGAGAAGGTGCTCGACGGAATGCTGCTGACGCTGCACGCCGGCGGATTCGTGACCCTGAGCCCCGAGCCGCCGGGGCCGCCGGAGGCCGGCCAACCCCCGACGCCTTATACGCCGATCCTGGCCCAGCCGACGCCCTCGCTGGGGAAACTGCTGGCGTTCCGGAGCATCCATCCCCTCTACGGCGCCTTCTTGGCCGAGATCCTGGCCGGGGCCGACGCCGACGAGCGCATGCAAGCGATGGAGAGCGCCCTGGAGGTGCCAGGCCCCGTCCGGAAGCGGCTCCGAGTCCCGCTCAAGCTACTGAAGTCGGGCGCCCTCGCCACCTCGAGGCTTGACGCTGAGCTGATCCAACGCGGACTCATGAGCGCGGAGGTCGAGGAAGACGAGGCGGAGGATGACGAGGACGATTGGCAGAAGAGGCCGCCGAGTCTGGCGGAGAAGCTCCGAACCTACTTCGACCAGTGCTACCCCGACGTCACCGACGTTCGCTCGCACCCACTCTGGTGCGTCGGCGAGCTGATTGAGTTTGGCGGCAACTTCAACAAGTTCGTGACGACCCTCGACCTGACCAAGCAGGAGGGGATCATCTTCCGCCACGTCCAGCGGATGATCATGCTCTGCGGCGAGTTCGAACGGGCCTGCGCCCTCGATGTCGATGCTGACCCCTCCATACTCTCCTGGCGGACCGAGCTGCACGAACTGGCCGTAAAGCTGACCGAGAGCTGCCGGGTCGTCGACCCGACCAGCACCGATCAACTGATCGCGAAGATCGGCGAGCCTGACATGATCGATGCCGAGGCCGCGAAGCTCGCGGGCGGGGCGACCTGACGGCGGACGGGTCCTAATTCTACAGCGCTAGCTTGACCTTGCTCCTGCTCCTCTGCGGAGCGAAACTCCGTTTTGCCAACCACTTCCGGAGGGCAAAGCATGGACACCGACCCGATCCGACTGTCAAGGGCGCCGACGGCTTGCCGAGTGAAACCCTTCACCTGCTGGTCGCCCGCGACGCGTTGGACTGCGACGAGGTGAAGTCCTTCGTGAGTAATGCGGCCCCGGGGACCGGCGCCGGGACGTTGCTGCTGGTGGCCTTCTCGCGGTGGCGGGTGGAACGCTGCTTTGAGGACCAGAAGAGCGAGATCGGGTTGGACCAGTACGAGGGCCGGCGCTATCTGGGGCTGAAGCGTCACCTGATCCTCTCGGCGGTAAGTTACCTTTTCCTAGCCCGGGTGCGCGAGGATCTGCGGGGGGAAAAACCGGGAGCTAACGGTCTGCCAGTTGCACAGGGCGGTGGCGGCGCTGGTGCATTGCTGGGGGGTGTCGTCGCGGCGGTCGAAGGAGAAACTACTCGCGAGTGCAGCGAGGAAGATCACCTGGGCGCAGCGTCGGAACGCCCAGGCTCGGACGAGTCACACAAAGGCGACTCGCAAGAAGCTCCGCAAACTCGGCATCAAGCTCACAGAGCTGAAACGATGCCAATGGGACACGACCTAGCGCTGTAGAATTAATATGCGATATTCCTCCGGAGTGATGCTGGGCCGGAGGATGGTGCTGAACCTGACACGGTCTTTCTGCGGGAAGGAAGAGGCTGCCTCGACGAATCATCTTCTCGCCACACTCTCCTCGATTCTGATCGGGGCCAGCGCCGGGTGGGGCCGTCTCCACGAGCGAGGCGGGTTCACGCCGCTGGCGGACTCGGGTGTCCAAGGGGAGTGGATTGACCTCTGTCGCCTTGACTGCACGCGATGCACGCGTGATTTTCTACTGCATGCGTGACGCGCGTGCGGGCGCGAACCTTCTTCTAAAGTAGCTTCTGCATTAGATTTTCACGCGTTCATCCCGTGCAGTATTCATAATGCCTAATGTAGAAAAAGGATTCTTGCGATCAGGGGTTCTTTTCTGGATTGGGTCCAAGGTTACGCTGGCACGCTGGGCGGCCTTCGCTGAGAGTCTGTCGCAAGAAGGCGAATCGCACCGGAGTGTTTGCGGATCTTCCGGGTGCCATGCGGTTCCGTACCCGGCCCCCATGTGGGAATGCCTGGGGCGCACGGGGTCCGAGTACGGGAACCCGTGGTATTCCAAAGTCCTTCATTTCCCGGTAAAGCCCGACCTTCCGAGACAGACATTAAGAAGCGGCTGGGCTTCTGCGGTTGGCCAGGATTGCGCGGGAGGTGCCTTTGCCCCCCATCAGCAGCAGTGTTGCCGGATGAGGGCCGCGCGGCTTCCATTGGGCGCGGAGGGCCTCGGGGCGCAAATCGGTTCCCTTTGTCTTGATTTCCAGTGGGCCGAGCTTTCTTGCGGTCACCAGCTTTCCGATGGTCTTGAGGTCGAGGGGAAGAATTTCCAGGACTTCAAAACAAGCGAGGAACGGGGAGTCGAGCGGTTCAGGCCCGGTCAAAAAGTCGATCCCGGGGGCGCAGCGAGCGAGGCCATTCGCGGCGGCGAAACTGTCAAGGAGTCCGGAGCGGCCGAGAGCGGGGTCGGGATCGAAGACCCAGGCCAAGGGACTTGCGATTGGGACGACCGGGTTGCGAGGTCCATCCTGGTCCGTCCATGAGACGTTCTCAGGAAGTCGGGTCGCGCGGCGGCGGCAGGTTGCGAGCGCCCCGAACCAGACGGTCGCTTCCTTACATTCACCCCCCAGGCTGATCAGTTCCAGCTCGCAATCCCCCGCGCCGAAATGGCTGAGGAAGTCACTCGCCGGGCCGAGCTTGATGGCTCCGCCTCGGACACGCTTCGGTAGCGCCTGGAGAAATTCCAGGCCGGGCGAGTAATCGAGCAACTCGCGAGCTCGCTTCGTGTTCCCCTGGCGGCGGTCGGGGTCGACGTGGACGAGCCATTGGCTTGGGTAAGCGATTCTCTCGGCCTGGGCCCGAATCACGTCGACGCGCTCGGCGACGTCATAGACCTGGGCGTTCCAGCGGGTTCGCCGGCACATCCCCTGATCGGCGTCGACCGCACAGACGTGGGCTTCGGCGGCGAGGGCCAGAGTATCGCCGCCAATTCCACAGCAGAGATCAAGCAAGTGCGATCCACGGAACCGGCTTGCCTTGTGTCGCGCGACGGTCTCGGCCGTGGCCTGTTCGAGGCCGACCGGCTCGAACCACATGGCCTCGGCTCGGGTGAACTTGGCTTTTCCGCGAGACCGGCCCACGGCCAGGCGGACCGCCGCCGCAACCAGCTCGGGTGCGGCTTTCCGCCGCCATCGCTGGAGCTCGGTGGGGCCATAGGTGGAGGTCGCCGTGACCTCGATCAGGAGCGCACGCCCTGGTTCCGTCGTCAGGACCCAGGCCTCAGCGTCCGCGTCGCTCGTCTGCCGCATTGCATTCCCTCTCGTGAAACAAGCCCTTGCCTGGTTAGAATAACTCATTCCGCAAAGAAGCAGATGGAGAGAAGAGCACGGTTCGCAACGCGTTCTCGGATCAGTCCGGCTTTCCCGCCTTTGAAGTTCCCCCAATCTCCTGGAATGATTTGTAATGCAAGATGTCGTGGCGCCCTCGATTGTCCGTGAGCCGCTGATGCTGGGAAACGTCTCCATTCCCTCACGGTTCTTCCTCGCGCCTCTGGCGGGATATACGAGCATGGCGTTCCGACTGGCCGTCAGGGAGTGCGGCGGTCTTGGCCTGGCGACGACCGACCTGGTCAACGCGCGGTCGATCATCGAAAGGCGCAGGCGGTCCTTCGAGCTTGCTGAGACCTGCCCTCAAGATCAGCCGATGTCGATTCAGATCTACGGCCACGTGATCCCCGAGATGCAGGAGGCCGCACGTTGGGCCGTCGACCAGGGGGCCTCCGCCGTCGACATCAACATGGGCTGCCCGGTCAACAAGGTGGTCAAGACCGGGGGCGGGTCGGCCCTGATGTGTCAGGCCGACTCGGCGACGGCGCTGGTCGAAGGCGTGGTGAACGCGGTGAACGTGCCAGTCACCGTCAAGATGCGCCTGGGCTGGGATGCGGAGACCCTGTCCGCGCCCAAGTTGGCCCGCGAGTTCGAGAAGGTCGGAGTGGCCGGCGTCATCATTCACGGGCGTACGCGCGAACAAGGCTTCCGGGGGAGCGTCGATCGCTCGGGGATTCGGGCGGTGGTCGAAGCCGTCGAGCGGATCCCCATCGTCGGCAACGGCGACATCCGCACGCTTGCCGACGCTGCCACCACGTTCCATGAGACCGGCTGTGCGGCAATCTCGATCGGTCGCGGGGCACTCTCGAACCCGTTCCTGTTCCGTCAGCTCGCTCATTGGGCCGCGCATGGTACCCCCGGTCCCGAGCCGACCTTTGAGGATCGAGTCGACCTGATGTCTCGCCATTTTCATGGCCTTGTGGAAGGCCGAGGTGAGCGGCTCGCCTGCCTCCAGTTTCGCAAGATCATCAAGTGGTACAGCCACTCGATCCGACCGCAGAAGGCCCTCTATCATCGCCTGATCAACCTCGCCAGCGCCGAGCTTTTCGACGAGACCGTTGCGGCGATTCGCCAGGCTGGTCCCGCCTCGCCGCTTCCGGGACACTTCGAGCCCAAAGTCCCCGTTCCCACGGGACCGATTGATAAGTGGTAATCGGTTGTCCCTGGGGTAGGGAACAACCAGGATCATTCCGCCTTCGAGGCCCCGGTCATGAACGTGCCGCTTGCTCCCATCGTTCGACTCCGAGAACTCGCCCTGGCGTTTCCCGAAGCGCACGAGGTGGAGGCTTGGGGTGAGCCTACGTTCCGGGTGCGCAACAAGATTTTCGCCATGCACGCCGACGCGGCCAATCACCATGGCAAGGGCCGCCCCGCCGTCTGGGTGAAAGCGGCCCCCGGAGTTCAGGAGAGCATGGTGGCGGCTGCTCCCGATTGCTTTTTCCCTGACCGTCACGGATTTTGGGTGTGTGTTGAACGGTAACCGCCCATTGAGTCGGAGATCAGCAGATTTTGCAACCAACACTCAGAATATCGGTGTTGGTTGAGGCGTTCGGCGGGGCAACGCCATCCCTGGTTCTTTCGCGTCGTCGTTGGGTGCCAGGGCGTGAAGTTCCACAACAGGGCCCAGGCACGGCAGTGCAGTCGACACGATTTATGCGAGCCGTGCAAATGTTGGCCGTCATCGAAGTACCGGTTCATTCCTCGCCTCTGGCGGTCGAGCCTATTGCTGGTGCGGTGGCCGCCGGGGTGACGGTACGCCAGCGAATAGTTCGGACGCTTGCCACACAAGTTCCAGGACGGTCTCCAGCACAACTCCCTTCCGATGCCCCTTCGCCCACTGGCAGAGCGAGCGCAACCGTTGTGCGAAACAGCGGCGGTCCGGCGCGTGATACGCCTCCCAGACCCGCCGGGAAACCTCGGTGAAGGTTTCTTTCAAGTGCTTGGCCCGGTCGCGGATCTTGAGCCAGGCATGCAAGAAGCACAGGAGGATGACCACCCGCGGGAACAATGCCTTCCAAGCCGCTTGCGTCCCCTGCCAACCATCGGTGTTGACGGTCTTGGGAACATACTTGGGGGCGAGGTCACGGGCCTCGTCCTTGAAAACGCCGTAGGCGGCCTTGAGATCATCGGTCCCCGCCGATTCGGCCGGTTCCGCACCCAGGCAGCAACCGACGGCGACGGTGGTCGCAATGTACGTCTTCGCCCCATCAATCGTCGGGTGATGCTCATCCGCCAGGAGAGGAGTCGACATCTCGGCCTGGCGGACCGTCGTTCCCACGAGGCTCAAGCGGCCGAGGGCGCACTCCCGCCGATACCACGACATCGGATCGCCCCAAAGACATGGGCCAACGCCCAGAAGGGGACGCCGAACTTGCGCAAGAACAGCGGCCCTTGGACCTCCTCTGTACGTGCTGTCATGTAGGGCATCAGGAACGAGGGCCGAACGCTGTAGGCAATGCCGTCCCTGGTGACGATGCGACGGATAGGCAGCCGCTGCTTGCTCGAGACCCGCTCATCCTTCAGTTGATAACCTTGAGCGAAGTTCGCCGGGAACAATTCGGGAATTCGCCAGAAGCAGTCATCCAGGGTGCGTCGGAACTCGGCGGGCACGCCAACGATCTGTCGATAGGTGGTTTCCGCGATGGGAAGGCAGAGGGTACGATACCCTCGCGACGCTTGTGTCGCGATCAATTCGGTCACGATCCACCTCCTTTCGGGTGTACTGTGGACCATGGCCGTTTTGCCTTGTCATGTCAGCATGGTGCCGCGCCCCCAAAATCCGTGACGGCCAGCAAAAAGCGGCTCCGCTATTCAAATGCAGTTCATAACGCGTTCTAGCTACAGTCTGCTGATCTATATTCAAAATCGCCATCCTGGGGTGCTCCCTGGGTGTGGCAATCATAAGACCAGGTCAACCAATTCCAATCGCAGACGCAGTTTACGGTCGAGTAACAAGCTTCCTGCCCCTGGTTGTTTTCGCATGAATCCAACGGACCCATGGGATCGTTGGCGCATTGGCTAAATGACTGTGGATTGTAGCGGGCTTCACCGCAGACTGAGCCCGAAGCGGAACATCCAGAGAAACCCGGAGGAGGATAACAAGTAGAGGTCCCGCCTGTATTTTTGATGCAGGAAGGGTTGCACTTAAATTTCATTGAGTCCTTACCCAGAACATCTAGCTCTGAGTCACTCAAAACGATAGGCGTATCTATGGAAGCGGTTGTGGCTTCCACTAACGAAAGACCCATCAGGGACGCCAGCATCACGTAAATCATCACGGGCGTTCGCTTGCCGGTCATCTTCGCCTCCCTCGTCGCCAGATTGGTCCGTGCGCAGGGTTGCACAAAACAGCTACGTCGAATGAAGACTCTTACTTGAATCAATACCTACCGCTCGGCTCTGATTCTTGCCCAGATTATAGATGCTGTCAAGATGGCTTTGCTTGTTACACTGCTGTTTCCGGTGGTGTCCCCGGCAAATTGAACCATTCTGAGGGATTCGACTAGTGCGTCGTCACCGCTTGATTTTTGGGTTGCCGAGGCGTTTCCCAGCGTTGGATCTCGCCCCAAGCAAGACTCGTGACCCCAAATCTTAGCGTTGGCCCTGCACTAGGCTATGTCGGAAAACCGTCAACCAGAGCACAGGCGTAGATAGCGTTGAATGAACGCTATCTTGATCATGCCGCCAAAGTTCTTGGCCGTCTTCTCGAACCGCGAGAAGATCCGCCGACATTCCTTTCAGCCAACCAATCAGGCATTCGATGATGCTTCGCCGCCGGTACGCTTCGCGGTCGAACTCCACCGCTCGAGCGGCGCAGTCCTCGTTCTCCTTCGACGGGATCACCGGCGTGATCCCCATCTCCAGCAAGTATTCATCGATCCACTCCGCCCGAGTAAACGCTCGAGATTCCCAGAGGGGGGGGCCGCGATTGGCACTCCCGTCACTCCGCGCATCGGACCGCCCTTGGATCACTTCCGCTTGCGACGATCCGTTCGTTTTGCGTCGCGACGCCGTGCCCGTTCACGTGATTCCTCCAGGCGATGCGTCAGTACGTGTCCCGGATGGTTCCGAGCCCACCGATCGGGCAAGAGGTCCTCGACTCGTTCCGGGGCCACGCTCAGCGTCATCAGCACGTCCTTGACGTAGGCCCACGGCTCCAGACGATGACGCTTTGCCCCTGCCACGATCGTGCTCAACACCGCCGCTCGCGGTCCCGCATCCACATTCCCCAGGAACAACCAATTCTTCCGGCCGATGGCTTGGTCGCGGAGGCGACGCTCCGCCACGTTGTTGTCGATCGTCAGCCGGCCGTCCTCGGTGTAGCGGCACAACGCCTTCCACTGATTCCGCGCATAGGTCAGAGCCTGGCCCAACGCCGATTTCGGCAGCGACTGGTCCGCAAGCCGATCGAGGTCCCCTCGAAGCCGTTCCAGGATCGGCACCGCTTCTTGCGCACGCAGGGCCTGTCTCGCCTCAACGGACAACCCTCGGACGCGATCCTCCACGTCATATAACCGGCGGATCGCTTCCAGGATCAAACCCGCGTTCCCCGGCGACGACGACCGCGCATCGTAGAACTTGCGGCGGGCGTGCGCCCAACAAGCGACTTCATGGATCGCCGAAGGCGACCCGAGATAGAGCCCGTCATATCCAGCATATGCGTCAGCCTGGAGATAACCCACGAAGCCGGCCAGGAACGTCGCCGGCCCGTCGCGTTTGCGACTCGCCGTATGGTCGTACACGTCGTAGGAATGATCCTCGTCCCCATGATAGAGCCAGAACCGTGTCGTCAGGCTCCCGGGAGCCTCGCCGCCCAGCGCCTTGACGGGGGTGTCATCGGTCCAGATCACCGGAGATTGGAGCACGAGCTGCTTCTGGAGGTCGTAGAGCGGCCCCATCAACTCGGCGGCCTTGCGGACCCAATCGCACAGCGTCGCACGCGGCAGGTGCAAACCGTAGCGAACCGAGATGTCCTCGAAGCGGTACAGGGTCAAGTGATCGATAAACTTGGAAATCAGCAATTGCGAAAGCAGGCCCGCTCCCGCGATGCACCCCGGGAGCGGTCGCTCCGGTCCGTTGGGGCTTTTCACCCCGTCGTGGCAGTGCGAGCACGCGTACTTGGGGAGGACGTGGACCCGAACCTCCAGGCGAGCCGGGATGAATTCGAGCTCACGCCGCTCGTCCTCGCCGATGCGTGCCTTGGACCGGCCGCAGCATGAGCAAGTCTTGTCCGCCTCGGGCACGTCATGTTCGATGCGGACGTGGGGCAGGCGGCTGAAATCCAGCGTCCGCGATGGCCGGGACTTCCTCGGAGCGGCCGGCGTCGGGGCCTCCGGTTCGGCCTCGGGAGTCACCTCGAGGTCCTCGCCGAACGCGAAGAGATGACCTTGTCCGGGATCGTCGCATCGTTCGCTGCGTCGCCCGTAGACATAGCGGCGGTACCGCTCCAACTCCTGGCGCAGGCGGTCGTTCTCTTGCGTCAACTCTTCATTGGCCCTGGTGGCTTGATCGAGTGCGGCGAGCAGGTCCTGGATCCGTTGCTGCATCGCGTCGACGGGAGGGGCCGCGTCGCCGGAGACTGGCGGTGACGCGGGCGATTCGGGGCCGGATTGGGCATTTCGACCGAGAGGATTAATCATTATTTTGGTTATCGAATGTTTAAATATGATTTCAAGTGGTTTTCCCGGGATTCACCCTGTTTTTCTCAGTCCTCCGGTATCGTTTTCGTTGCTGGGCGTTCCCCAGGTCGATGCCGCCCAGGAGCATGGCGAGTTGGGCGGACCGGAGTTCGATCGGGGCGTCGGAGGAGGGCCGGAGGGGGACCTGGAACGAGCCGGCTTCGAGGCGATAGTACCAGATCGCCAGGCCATCGACATTCCAGTAGAGGATCTTGATGCGATCACGTCGGCGATTCAGGAAGAGGAAGAGATGGCCGGAGAGGAGCTCCTCCTGGGGGAAGGCTTGGCTGACGATTCCCGAGAGCCCGTCAAAGCTTTTTCTGAGGTCGACGGAGTCGGCGTGAAGGAGGATCCGCACGGTGTGTGGGACGCTCAACATGAGGCGTCCTCCATCCTCGCCGCGACGCGGGCGACGGCCTCGACGACCCGGCAGACGAGTTCGCCGCCCGCGGCGATGGGCAGGAGGATTCGTCCGCCGTCGGGGAGTCGGATGGTGAGGAATTCAGCGGAATCGCCGGATCGCGACTCGGGGGCGGCGGCGAGGATGACCGGCACGAATACCGGTTCGCGAGCCGGAGAGGGGACAGGGCAAGGCGAATCCGAGGCGAGGCGTCGCTTCCAAGCGTGGAAAGACGCGGTCGAGATCCCTTGGCCTTGGCAGAACTGGCCGATGGTGAGACCGCTGTCGGACTGCTGTTGCAGTCGCCGACGCCAGAGGACTGGGAGGGCAGGATTGGCGGCACGTGGCATCGTCTGACTCCGGAGGACGAACAAAATGGTCCGTCTTCCAGGCTATCAGGCGGCACAAGACTGGCTATTTCGAACGCTTACTATGCGTCAGCCTCTCAGTCAGATTCGGAAACTCTGGTTTACCCCTATTCTGAACAATAGGGCAGTAACCGCTTGAAAGCTAAAATTCGTTTTTCACACAATTCCCATGACAACGCTGCAACCAACACGCTTAAAATCACCACGGAAAAATCCGACGAAAGTGTTCGAGCACCGACATAGTTGGTAACGGTTTCAAATATAAGTAAATGGTATAGGAAAATACCGTAGCTGATTTTGCCTAAATATGCGAGTGGTTGCAATCTAAGAGGCCAAAGAATTCGATGTCCTGTATTTAGCACAATCAAACCAATAAGACTAAAAAAAACAATATTTACAATAAGAACATGCATGGACCCACGTTGATGCGCCTCAATTGCTCTCCCAGTTTGCGTGCCAGTAAAACAAAACAACCAGAGAACGCTTACGATACCACTGACAGCGAGTGCTAGGTTTACACGCCTGCTACGATATGTTTGTTCACAGTCAGTGCCCAACGAAGCGAGGATCGCGCCGAGTGCCAATCCATCACATCTGGCGAGAGTAACAACCGGGTTGAGTCCGGCCGATCTGAAAGCAACCGAGTTTGCGATTAGGCAAAGCGCGATTGGCACCAACAACGATCGTCCGGCAAGCACAACTATCAATGGCCAAACAATATAGTATTGCTCCTCGATCGCTAAACTCCAAGTTTGAGAGGCACCTGGAAGGAACTCAGGGACAGATTCGGACCAGTAATAAGTTGCGTATTGAATGAATGCAATATGCGTCAGTAAACCTTCTATAGGAACGGAGTCCCCTTTGGAGACTGTAATAGCACAAAGTGCGCCAAGCAACAGGTAATAAGTTGGCCAGATACGAAGCGCTCTTCTCGCCCAGAACGTCAAAAAGAAACCTCGACTCCAACCATAGCGTAGGATGCTTGAAGTAATCAGATAGCCCGAAAGCACAAAGAATAAGTCGACGCGGGACCAACCATAGAAGAACTTCGATGGCCAGAGGTGCCATGCTAAGATCGCAATTGAACCGAGACCTCTGAGCGCATCCAACTCAGGAATCTTAACTGAGCCAGTTCCTAGAGATTTCTCCAAGTGAGAATTTGGTTGTTTACCACAGGTTGAAATTTGGGAATTGTGGGATTTCATTGTCCATTTCTGGGATCTAAAAACCATAGCCTTTAGGCAACCAATTCCAGTAGGCTCCCGGGATGGAGCACTACTCAGGGCGATTGCGTCAATAAGTCTTATTTTGCGATGGATTTACGTCGACTAGAGTGCCAGTCCGAGGTGGTTTGGTCGGCGCAAGTCTCTGCCACGAGCCAATTTGATAGTGCAATTGCCCTAGTGTCCTCGGACACAAAACCTGCAAGAAATTCGGACTGTTGATAATCTGGCAGTGAGCCTCCCTGATTTCCTGGAGTTCTCCTGCCATGCGCGGTCGAAGACCTGATCCCTTGTCGATCCGGCCCCATGATCACCCCATCCTCTTCCACCTGGCTCACAGTCAAAGCTCTCCCTGGTTCCAGGTGCAACGGGCGCGGATCGTCTTGGCGATCGCCGACGGCCAACGAACCGAGGCCATCGCCGTCCAGATGCAATGCGACGAGGCCACGGTCTGGAGGGCCTGCCAACGTTATCGATCCGACGGCTTGGCCGGGTTGCTCGCTGATCGACGGGCCAAACGATCGGGGCGTCCCGTCTCGATTTCCCCCCCTCCAGCGTGCCCAAATCATCGCGTTGGCATGCTTGGAGCCTGTGGCCCGGGGATTGCACATCACTCACTGGTCTCGTAAGGATCTGGCCGACCTGATCGTCGCCGATGGCATTGTGCCAACCATCAGCGCCCGAACGGTCGGGAGGATCCTCGATACCGCCGACTTGCAGCCTCATCGCACACGCTACTGGCGAATCACCTGCCTGGATGCACGCTTCAAAGAGCGAGCCGAGAAGGTGCTCTGGTGCTATGCCAACGCCGCGAATCTGGCCCGGCGCAGGATATGGGTTGTCTGTGCGGATGAGATGCCCAATCGCCAAGTCTTGGAGCGGGTGCCAATCCATCGCGCCATCCCCGGCTCGATCGAACAGCAGGAGTTCGACTACACGCGGCATGGCACGGTCAACATTCTGAACTTCCTCATCGTCCATAGCGGGATGATGGAGTCGGTCTGCTTGGAGACCAACGATTCCGATCATTATGTCCCGGCATTGAAGCCGTTCCGAAGGCACCACCGCTGGCTTCGGGGGATCTATCTGATCCATGACGGCGGTCCCAGCCACACGGGCCAAATCACCAAGGACTATCTCGCTGCCTGTGACGGTTGGTGGCATCCCTGCTTGACGCCGGCCCGCGCCTCGTGGTTGGACCAGGCGGAGTTGCTCAACCATGCCTTCGACCTCCGCTACCTGAAGCGAGGATCGTGGTCGAGTTGTGAGGATTACATCGCTCATGTGATGGCATCGTGGCCTGAGTACAACCGTCGCTATGCTCACCCGTTTGAGTGGACTTGGACGGCCCAGAAGATGAGACAATGGTTCGCCAAACATGCCCCGTGAATTTCTTGCAGGTTTTGTGTCCGAGGACACTAGAGCACTACCGAAGGATCGCCCACTCCCAGTTTGACATCAAGTTCCACCTGGTGTGGATCACCAAGTATCGCAAGAAGTTGCTGAGGGGTGACGTCGGGCTCCGGCTCCGCCAGATCGTTCGGACGATCTGTGCGGAGTTAGAGGTCGAGATCCTCAAGGGGCATGTCAGCGTCGATCACGTGCACCTGTTCGTCTCCTGCACGCCGCACATGTCGGCGAGCTACCTGATGCAACGGCTTAGGGGGAAGACCTCGCGGCGGCTGATGCAGGAGTACAGCCACCTGAAGAGGCCATGCTGGAACCGACACCTGTAGGCCCGCGGGTTCTTCGTGGCGAGCTCAGGCAACGTGACAGACGAGGTCATCATGGAGTCCATCCGGACGCAGGAGGAATCGAAAGCCGACGACGACTTCCAAGTCAATGATTCGGATTAACCATGTAGTCGGGCTTTCAGCCGACTGTCGAACTCACCGCTTTCCAGGCGGTGGTTGTTCAGTTCGACGTAACAACTGATGTTAATGCTGAGCCAATTGCCATTGGAGTTTGTCGAAATTCTTTGGCTTTGTCCGGGTGCTGAACTAATACAGAATGCCACTTGTTACTCAAGGAAGCCTACGTGAATAAGAACCTGCGATACTGAGGGATGGTCAGTTTCGATGATGATTGTATTGCTTGAATCCGCACCACTAATTGCCGAATTAGTACTATGATGACCGTTGTGTTTCCTATTCACTTCAATTTTGTGAAGCGATGCACTGGCGGACCTCTCCCAAGTGACTTCTAAAAGCCGATCATCATATTTGGCATTTGTTAATCTGAATGCTTTGTTGTCATTTGCGCGTATATACGCAAATTTGGCTGTCGCTTGTCTGTTTGAAAACGTTACGGTCTGCGGAAAAATGCTGACCGGGCTTTGGACCGACCAGCGCACTTGATATTGGTCAAGTAATTCGCCGTCATGCCCTCGAATGAACACTCTGCTTACCCTTTCCCGGTTAGCGTCCTTCGTTTTTACAAGAGTCTCAATCGCAAACTGGTCGAGGAATTGCCCGTCATTAATTTGCTCGGATCCGATGAACTCAATTCCGGCTAATTTCAGACTAACAGGATCCTCAAATTCGATTTTCAAATTTTGCGCGTCAACAGTTGAACCGACACGAAGAATTTTGATGAGAATTCTCCCTCGAGTGGTACTGTATGGAGCGAGGCTGTTGTAAACCAAACCGGGCGGTTCTATGGAACACTTGCGAATAAAATCGCCGTTTATGGTAACTTGCCAGGGAGCTTTATGACTTTGCTCAATAGTTATCAAAAAGGTTTTACGCCCTCGCGCGGAAGCGGTTGCAAATTGAAGGACCAAGACTCCAGCTTGCCCAGGTGGTATGATAGACGGCTCAATCTTCGCGTCCAAACAGCCACAAGACGTGCCTATCTTCGTGTAGCGCAGCTCCTGCTTAGTCGAGTTTCTGATGCTTATCCTCTGTTCGAAAGTCGCGTCTGAATGATTGGGATCGAGAATGACAGTACCCAACTCAAGCACTCTTTCCCGGTCGAACGTTAGAAACCCGCCTCGGTGGATCGTGTCATTCCCTACATTCGGCTTCTCGCAACCCGCTTCAACAAAGCAAGATGCGAATGCTAATAAAATACCAACTATTAATCGGACAGGATTGTTCCATTTAGCCATAGAACATCAACTCCTCTGAAGATAATTTGTGACGGATTGGCGAGCCGGACGCTATGACGCGATAGGCTTCATCACAACACCTGCCTTAGCCGTTTTCGGGTCAAGACGGCTCCATAGGACCACCATCCCAACATTACCCATAAAATGGCCAATAAAATTAACACCATCATCATACCTAGGACCGAGAAGCCATCAAGTCTGCCAGCCATAATCTCCGGGTCCAGAGGTCTATCCGAAATCAACAGAGCCTTCCCATTGTAGCCTGCAAGAGCCTTCACGGATATGTCGCTCTGCGCCGTCCCTGGGCTACGGGGGTCAAAGCAGATTAGACGAGTCGCAGCGTCGGAGTAGTACAGTACGAAATGGCCTCCTCCCACGTAGCAGATTGCCGCAATTCTTTGGTTGTGTAGTCGTAACGCTCTGTCGAGTTTCGCTCTATTGATGGAGAGAGGTGTCCCTACTAGACCGTACCGACTGCATGCGAGCTTGAGGTCGCGTAATGAGGTTCCTTTGTTTGTACACTTAGTCGCCTTAAGCAACGTAACATAGTCGGTTTTTAACCCCATGATTTTAGTCACAGCGTACAAACACAATGGGCCGCATTGCGCGTCGAAGCTCGGCTGAAGCCCCTCGATAGGAGGGCCTAATTCGTTCCCATTGGATGGGGTAAAGGTTGTTATTGAACAGATAAGAATGACAAGCACGCAGTGGGAAATGGTGTGCCATCGAAGTTTAAGAAGCCACATCTGCTCAAGTCCTATCATTGATAGCGTGAAGTGAGTGCGGTGAAGAAAACGTTTATTTATGAGTATACTGGAGTGAATGCGCAATTAGTAATGGCAATAAAAAACAGCATGAGAATATAAAAAGAGTGAGCATTAATGCAAAGGCAAAAGTCATTATTAAATGAAATAGAGTGATAGTTTGCTCGTGTTTTTCGGCCCATAATATCGAATCGAGTGTCCAGAAGGTCGGCGGCAACGCAACACCCGCAAGCCAGAGCCCGTACGTACCTCCCTCTCGGACAATGATCGTAAGAAACGATACGACTGCTACCAGTGCCAGCAATCCTCGCGTGCTCATTTTCAAGGCTCATTTAATGTGAAAGAGGGTAAGGATTTGGGGAGCTTGGGTAGTCCGTAAATCGACATTTATGAAGAGACTCACATATAATGGTCAGGCGAAGCGTTCTAGCGAAATGGCTTTACTTCATCGTGAAACGCCAATGTTAAGTGTGAAAGGATGTGCTCTTTAATGGCTGGCAGAGAGGCCAGCATGGATGTCCCGCAGATCCGCAAGCACACTCCCACGCTCATGAAGCACCTAAAGCGGTTCGACGCTTGCTTCCCACGCAAGAATACTATTGCCTTTCGCCCGATTGACGTCTTTAGTCAGCTCTCGGACCTCGCCGAGAAGAGCGTCGAGCCGATCGCCATCAATACAGGCGTCTCGGTCAGGCCGCTGCAGGAACGCCTCAGTCAACACTGCTGGGATTAAGACTGAGAGCGCAACCGGCCTCAGCACATCGTCCGAAAGTAGCACGGTGGCACCAACGTAATCGGCGTTTTCGATGAGAACTGCGACGTTAAGAAGCGGGAAAAGGTATCCAGTGTTCAGCATCAGTAGTGCGCCTCCGCAGGCAAGAAGCAGAACAACGTCGTCACGGTCGACCACACCTACGTTCGCGACAGCTTTCTCTGCCTTCTCGACGGCAAACTGTACCTGGCGAGGCTTCGCTTGCTGGATCGCGAATGCTGTCGAGAGGCAAGCATACCCGACCACATGGCGCTCGCCCGCCGAAGTGCAAGACCGCCCTGGAACCTAAGATCGTGCCATCGCCAACGGTCTCGACTGGGTGCCCTTCGGCCAGGACTACTGCGTTAAAACCGAGCTTCTGAGGAGGCTGGCGGCTTGCGGCCATATATGCGATATGCGTCGGCGAGATACCGCGAATCTTCAAAGGCTGGACGATGGCCCCGCGTGTTGTCACCAGAAAGTACTGCAAGCATGGCCGAGGCCGCGGTTGCAAGACGCCCCGCTTGGCGAGTGGCAGAGCCCCGACCCGGCGGGCCGTAGCAATGCTCGATCAGGACGGATTCCACACCCAGCCCTGGATCCGGTGGCGAGTCAAGTACGGGCACAAGGGGCCGATGGTCTGGGAGATCAAACACCTGCGGTTTTCCCCCGTGGGCGCGGATGGGTTACCGGGCGAGCCGCTGGATCTGATCGCTGTCCACGACTTCGTCAACCCGACGGACTTGAAATTCTCTGTCGCCGACGCCCCCGAGGAGACGTCGGTGCAGTTCCTGTTGCTCGTTTCGTTTTCGCGGAGAGATGTCGAGCGGTGTTTCCAAGACCAGAAATCCGAGATCGGGCTGGAGCAGACGAAGGGCGTCGCAACCAGGGGGCTCAACCCTCGCCCGATACTGAGTTGCCTGAGCTAGCAGTTCCTGACGCGAATCCGACAGGAGTGTGGCTGGGAGAAAACCAGGTTTGACGGGGTGCCAGACACACACCGCTGTGGCGGCCTTGATCCCGTTTCGGTGATTGGGGATGAGTTCTCCGCGATAGCTTCTGAAGCCCACCTCCGAAGAGATCGAAGGCGCACAAAGTCGACACGCAGTGGCACAGCGGTGCCACACCAAGAGGACGAGTCGAATATTGCGTGAGTTGGGCATCAAACTCACAGGTTTGCTCCGATGCAAATGGGACACGACTTATCGCTGCAGTATTAAAGGGCTTTCGTTTCACCGAGGCTCTTTGGACTGGAACCACCGACGGGCAATCAGTGTGCCAAGTACAATAAACAGAATGAGGCCATTCGCGAGCATGAAGTAGATGTAGGAGCGAGATTTCCCACGTGCCATCCCCTTCCCCCCATTGCCGTTCATTTGGCCAGGCTGCATGGGAATCAAGCCTTTGACTCTGGCGTTAACAACCGCTGATGACGGATCAAAAGAATATTTCTCTTGCGTCGAACTCCGCATGTCGATAACCGTCGAACCAGGTCGCAAGCCCATACCTGCAAAAGTAAAAGTAGATGCAGGAATTTCTATATTAAATTTTCGCTCTTTGACTTCAAAACTGACGGTTTCCCGAATCGTTACCCCGTCAGGATACCGGGTGGTGAAAACTCTGCGTAAGCTCGAGGGATACCAGATGCCTGCTTCCGGATCGCGATCCCATGTCCAGTGACACTCATTTGATGGCGAAATAACACGAGTTAAGAAGTATTCTGGAGTAGAAGTGAACGAATATTTAAATTCAAAGGTTTTCGCATCATTGCTGCTGCTGGATATTGTCACGTTGTTCGTCGTTAGCGAAAGAACTACCGATTTGGGCAACTTCTTCATGTGTTGGATGAAGTTGTCAATCGTTTCGCCATTCTGTTCATACCAGTGATCACGGTAGAAATCGAGGTTGTCCGAGCGAGGCAAAAGGAATTCGCTGATAGGCCGAATGTAGCCACGCGATTGATTTGTTGCATCCAGAACGCAATTGTCGTTGAGGGCCTTCGATTCTCCACGAAAACGCACATCTTTGGTGTCCCAGTGCTTGTCCCAACGCTTAACTGCGCCAAAGCGGTCCGCGATGAATGTGAAGCTCCCCGCAATTGCAGCAGGCGTTTGTCGCGAAAGGTGTTTGTTCTTGGGAGAGTGAGTCGGCTTTCCTTCTATGACCTCGCGAACAAGCTGAATTTTGCCCGCTAACTGTACTGATCTCGCGGTTGATATGTTGGCATCGGAGAAAGCCTTGATTTTCTCAAATACGGTGGCAACCGCCTCGCCGGGCTCGGGTGGAGCAACGGCTGCTAAATTGACGATAGAAAGACATGAAAATATCAGGAGGAGTCGGATTGGTAAGGTGGCATTGTTGCTTCGCTTGCGAAAGAGGTGGTAGAATGAGCAATGACAACGCGCGGACTGGAAATTGCGGTTTGAACTATTTGAACTAGATAAAGACCTGGGTTGCTCGCCGAATTTGTCATTGTGTTTAAGCATCACGGTTTTCATAATTCAGGTTCCATGGCATAGTCGCTTGAAGTTGTTTTGATTTAAGAAGCTCTGCCAAAACCTCGAAAATCCCTAAAAAACAGGGTAGGAGGCCCCTGTTTTGTACTCCTGAACGTCGTTTTCCCTGAGAATACCAGGCATTTTGCCACCGTCAAAGAAACCCAGAACCGCCCTCAATGCGCCTGTAGAACGTCAATAAACCCTGAAAACTCAGCACTCCAATGGCGGGCGAACTGAGGTTTTGGCAGAGCTTCTAAGGACAATTCACCAGAATTCAGGAAACGATGTCCATACTCATGTGACTTTGACGCAAGATGGGATCATATTTGCGAAGTACCGGGTTTTGCAAATCGAGATTGGTTTCTTGCGCCGCCCAATCAGGTTTCGGTCACCGATTCAATCCATACATTGTATGTCCAAAGAGCCTGAAAACAGCCCTTTTTTTATTTCAAGTTGCACAAATCGATATCGGCGTTTGCGGCCACTGTGGAAGGATACTTTTCTATGCAACGTACAGTAAGATCGCGTTCCTATACGAATCGATAGCTCCCTCCTTAATCGAATGCCAATACGTTACGGCAGACACCCGCATATGGGGTTGTTCGGATCTTTGAGCGAGGCCCCTCAATAGCAGGAAAGGACCTCACTCGCTGTTTCGATCAAAGACACGTCAATTGCAGGGCCAGCGCACACTAATTCGTTGATCCGACAATGACTTGCAACAGGAACTCCTCACTCCAGCCGCAACTCCGCCGCTTCATGGCGACACTCTCGCGGCCGGGATGTTGCTTCAATAGCGAGAGGCTGAGGCGATTCAGCCACGCCATGTTCTCTCGGAGGCACTTCTCGCGGATCCGCGATTCGTCCTCGCGATAGGTCACATCCAGACTCCAGTGGCAGCCGTTTTCTATGCCCCAGTGCGACCGGACGGCGCGGGCGAATCGCTGCACATCAACCGTCAGGCTGCTGATGTAGTAGCGGACCTCGTCCGTCTCCTTGCCGTCACGAACCGATTCGGAGACCGCAATGCCGATCGATTTCAGCCCGTTCCACGACCTGAGTCCCGGTAGGTCTTGGGGCACGGGCAGTTGAATGTAGGTCCGCGTCTCCCGACGGCCATGCCCCGACTCCACGGTCTGATGCCGGCCGGCATCCACGCCCGCGAAGTCGTCCTCCCACTGCTCCAGGATGTGGTTGATGACCACCTGATGCATCGTCCCCTGGTTCCCTTTCAAGGCCAGGACGTAATCCGCCTTCCCCTCGACGATTCGCTCGGCGATGGCCTTCTGCGTCCCCATCGCGTCGATCGTGATGATGGCCCCCTCGATGTCGACCTGCCTCAAGAGTTCGGGGATGGCCGTGATCTCGTTTGACTTCTCGGCGCAGGCCACCTGGCCCAGCGACAGGCCGTACTCGCTCGCCCAGACGCTCACGGAATGCAGGGCCCCCAGGCCGTTCTTGCGGTCGTGGCTCCGCCTCGCCGTCTTACCGTCCACGGCCAGGACCGGCTGCTCGATTCCGGTCTCCGCTTCCGCTGTCGCCCGCAAGGACCGCAGCCATCCGGCGAAGCATGACTGGAAGGCATCGGGCTTCAGCGCCATGAGGACACGACGGAAGACGTCCTTGCGTGGGATGCCGTTGGGCAAGTCCAGGACTCTGACGAGGAACGCCTCCTTCATGACAGCCCACCTGGCGATCGCGGTCGGGCCGGCGGCGCCGGCCAGGATAGCCATCAAGGCGATCGCAATGACGCTGGTCAGGGGATGCTGGAGATTGATCGAGGAGCGGGGGTCCTCCAACTCGTGGAAGTGGAGTACGATCTCATCCAGGTCGACGCGTCGTGGATCCGCCATCGTTCGCTCTCCATGCATAACCAGCCGGGGAGTAAGCATGGAGAATGATTTACAAAAATATCGGCCCGGGCGCAAGCCCTACAGGTCGCCAAAACTACCTATAAATGCGCGCTAGCCCTGCGTCAATTGCAGTCGCCAGAACTGTATGCCATACCGCCGTCCTGGATTGTGCCGCTGGCATGGCAGGAGTACGATATGGTCAACCAACTCCAATCACAAACGCAGGGAATTGTGCCATAGCAGGCCGTTTGTCCCTCGCTATTGCTGCATGAGGTCTTAGGACCGAAGGGATCATTTGCACAATGGCTAAACGACTGTGGATTAAACCGCACTTCGCCGCAGTTCATTCCGCTGGCTGAGCAGCCGGCGAATCCAGCGGGAGGATAACATTGAGTAAGCCCACCCGTACTTTCAGTACATGACGCCTCGCAATTGTATTTCATCGAGTCCTTGCCAAGCACTGATTGTTCTGAGTCACTCAAGACGATTGGCGTATCAATGGGGGCGGTTGTGGCTCCAACTAACGAAAGACACATCAGGGACGCCAGGATCAAATGAATCGTCACGGGCGATCGCTTGCCGGTCATATTCGCCTCCCTTGTCGCCGTATCGGTCGGTGTGGAAGTACGTCGAAAACAATTCGCCAAAATCGAGATACGTGCCTCGGTTTTATGTGGCCACGGCGATTATGCCACTCGGTAATAGTGGAAGTCAAGTAATCGATGCTTAAGATGCGGGCCATTTTTTGGGGGGAGAACGTTTAATATGTTCTAAATCCACGGCCTCTGGCCGTGCGACCCGAAGAGCTTCGAGCGATCCGGCGTGCATTCTTAGCATTCCGTAAGTCACCCTCGGGATCGGTCTGAAAGACTCCGAGTGAGGGGCTGCGGTCGACACGAGCGGGACCGTGAGCAGTGTATTGCGATTCTGACATCCACGCCCCCAACGGGGGCTACCTCACGTAGACGGCCCCCTCGGGGGGGCTTCCTAATACCACGTCCTTTGGGCGTGGTTGATTATTTCTCCGGCGCTAGGACGTGTCCCAACAGCACTGTTTCAGCTCGGTGAGCTTGATGCCGAGTTCGCAGAGCTCCTTCCGAGTCGTCTTCGTGTGGCTCTTCCGAGCCTGGGCGTTCCGACGCTTTTCCCAGGTGATCTTCCTCGCTGCCCTCGCGAGCAGTTTCTCCTTCGACCGACGCGACGACAACCCCAGCAACGCACCAGCGCCGTATGCAACTGGCAGACCGTCAGCTCCGGGTTTTTCTGACCGTCACGGATTTTGGGTGTGTTGAACGGTAACCGCCCATTGAGTCGGAGATCAGCAGATTTTGCAACCAACACTCAGAATATCGGTGTTGGTTGAGGCGTTCGGCGGGGCAACGCCATCCCTGGTTCTTTCGCGTCGTCGTTGGGTGCCAGGGCGTGAAGTTCCACAACAGGGCCCAGGCACGGCAGTGCAGTCGACACGATTTATGCGAGCCGTGCAAATGTTGGCCGTCATCGAAGTACCGGTTCATTCCTCGCCTCTGGCGGTCGAGCCTATTGCTGGTGCGGTGGCCGTCGGGGTGACGGTACGCCAGCGAATAGTTCGGACGCGTAACCGTTCACGGCCTTGCGCGATCGTCTCAGGCATGGTAGCGTCTCTTTCATGACGATGCCTCCACCACTCTCTGAGGAACTCTTCGCCTCGCTGCCTATAGCGGTTCAGAATTATTTGCGCCAACTCGAAGCGTTTGCCACGCAACTCGCGGCGCAGGTCGCTCAACTCGAAGCCAAGCTCCAGCAGAATTCGTCCAACTCCTCCCGCCCTCCATCCTCCAATGGCCCTCAGCACAAGTGGGGCGTGCCACGTCCGCCCAGCCAGCGGCGACGCGGCGGTCAGACCGGACATTCCAAACATGACCGTGTGATCTTGCCTCCCGACCAAGTCGTTGATCACAAACCGCCACACTGCGGGCGTTGTGGCACCTCGCTGGCTGGCGACGATCCCGATCCCTCCATCGATCAGGTGATCGAACTCCCCGAGAAGCTACGGTGGGTCACCCATCATTGTCGCCACACCCTCGACTGTCCACTCTGCCAGGCCCGAACGACCGCCGCCCCAGTCCCCGAGGCGGCCCACGGTTTTGGCCCCAGGATCCAAGCGGCCACGGCCTACTTCAGCGGCGTCGGCCGGCTCAGCAAGCGAACCATCGCTTTACTCTTCTCCGATCTCTACGACATTCCCATGGCCTTGGGCAGCGTCAGCAAGCTCGAAGCCAGGACCAGTCTCGCCTTGCACTCGATCCACGACGAGGCCTTGAATCACACACAAACGCGCGACGTCAATGTCGATGAGACCGGCTGGAAACAAAGCAAGAAAAAGGCCTGGCTCTGGGCCGCGGTGACCTGCCTGGTGACCGTTTTCTTGATCCGTAGGCATCGCAATCGGGGAGCCTTCGATGACCTGGTCGGCCCCACACCCGGCGTGCTGACGACCGATCGATATTCGGTCTACACTCACCTGCCCAGCGTGAAACGCCAAATTTGCTGGGCGCATCTTCGCCGCGATTTTCAGGCGATGATTGATCGTCGCGATCCAGGCTCGAGGGTCGGCGAGGAGTTGTTGCTGCACGCCGATATCTTCGCCCAGGAGTGGGGGAAAGTCCGCGCCGGGATTCGCACCCGGACCTGGTTTCGGCGGGAGATCCTCCCCTGGTTACGTGAAGAGGTCCATCTCCTGCTTGAGTCCGGATCGCAATGTGGCGGTTCGAAGACCGCCGGCGTCTGCGGCGAGCTTCTGTCGATTGAGGTGATTCTCTGGACGTTCGCGTCGAGGCCGGGCGTGGAGCCGACGAATCATGCGGCCGAGCGTGCCATCCGTCACGCCGTCTGCTGGCGGAAGACAAGCTACGGCACCGACAGCGAACGAGGCAGTCGGTTCGTAGAACGGATCTTAACCGTGGTGGCCAGTTGCCGGTCCCAGGGCCGGGACGTGTTGGAATTTCTCACGCAAGCCATCACGGCCCACCAAAATGGGTCTCAGAAACCATCGATTCTGGGTGACGGGGCGTGAACGGTTACCTAATTCGTTCCCATTGGATGGGGTAAAGGTTGTTATTGAACAGACAAGAATGACCAGCACGCAGTGGGAAATGGCGTGCCATCGAAGTTTAAGAAGCCACATTTGCTCAAGTCTTATCGTTGATAGCATGAGGTGAGTGCGGTGAAGAAACCGTTTATTTGTGAGTCTACTGGAGTGAATGCGCAATTAGTAATTGCAATAAAAAACAGCATAATAATATAAAAAGTGAGCATTGGTGAAGAAATAAAATTCATTATTAAATTAAATAGAGTGATAGTTTGCTCATGTTTTTCGGACAATAATATCGAATCGAGTGTCTAGAAGGTCGGCGGCAACGCAACGCCCGCAAGCCAGAGCCCGTACGTACCTCCCTCTCGGACAATGATCGTAAGAAACGATACGACTGCTACCAGTGCCAGCAATCATCGCATGCTCATTTCCAAGGCTCATTTAATGTGAAAGAGGATAAGGATTTGGGGAGCTTGGGTATTCCGAAAATCAATATTAATATGTTCTAAATCCACGGCCTCTGGCCGTGCGACCCGAAGAGCTTCGAGCGATCCGGCGTGCATTCTTAGCATTCCGTAAGTCACCCTCGGGATCGGTCTGAAAGACTCCGAGTGAGGGGCTGCGGTCGACACGAGCGGGACCGTGAGCAGTGTATTGCGATTCTGACATCCACGCCCCCAACGGGGGCTACCTCACGTAGACGGCCCCCTCGAGGGGGGCTTCCTAATACCACGTCCTTTGGGCGTGGTTGATTATTGAATAGATTCGCATATAATTGTCAATCGAATCATGCTGGCGAAATGGCTTTGCTTTATCGTGGAATGCTAAAGTTAAGTGTGAAAAGATGTGTTATTTTGTGCGTTCTAAATCTATGGCCTCTGGCCGTGTGGCCCGAAGAGCTTCGAGCGATCCGGCGTGCATTCGGATGGGGAAGGCATAAGCTCCTCCTTCCAGGAAGGCCCCGTGGGGCAGGAAGGAGGAGCCTATGCACGAATGGCAGAGCCTGTCCCATGTGCGGTGGGAGTGCAAGTACCACGTAGTGATGATACCGAAGTGCCGCCGGAAAGTCTTCTAAGGAAGGCTGAGGCATCAGATTGGCCCAATTCTTCGGGAGTTGTGCCGTCAACGCGGAGTCGAACTGCTGGAAGGGCAGGCGATGCCTGACCACATCCACCTGTGCTTGAGCATACCGCCCAAGTACAGCGTGGCCCACACGATCGGGTTCTTGAAGGGTAAGAGTGCCGTTCGGATCCATCGGGAATTGCTTCAGGAGCGTCGGAGGACGGGCCTGCACTTCTGGGCGTTGGACCTCCTCTGTACGTGCTGTCATGTAGGGCATCAGGGACGAGAGGGCCGAATGCTGTAGGCAATGCATGTCGTCCCTGGTGACGATGCGTCGGATCGGCAGCCGCTGCTTGCTCGAGACCCGCTCATCCTTCAACTGATAACCTTGAGCGAAGTTCGCCGGGAACAATTTGGGAATTCGCCGGAAGTAGTCATCCAGGGTGCGTCGAAACTCGGCGGGCACGCCAGCGATCTGTCGATAGGTGGTTTCCGCGATGGGCAGGCAGAGGGTAATACCCTCGCGACGCTTGTGTCGCGATCAATTCGGTCATGATCCACCTCCTTTCGGGTGTACTGTGGATCATGGCCGTTTTGCCTTGTCAGCATGGTGCTGCACCCCCAAAATCCGTGACGGCCAGCTTTTTCCAACCCCCGTACTTGGGACCGAAGGGTTGGGGTGTGGCTCGACGGTGTCGTCGACTGGGAGGATGTGGCGGAATTTTTGGAAGACTCGTATCGGCTGATCGCTCCCAAACGGCTCTGTACCCGACTCGATTCAGTGGCTCTTCCGAACGACTGACCTCGAGGACGCGACACCCGCTTTAGGGTCGCCATTGTTCGTCCAACCCGGGGAGGCCTTGTCGAGGCGGTCGCTTGTATGCCCATGGACCCGGCCCTTAAAATGACAGGAGACGACGCGCCCACGCGCTCTCTACGCGTGGGCGTTCCCATCTCCGTGAGAAAAGGGAGTGCGACCATGGCGACTGTCACAGAAGCTCGACGCGCAACGCGGCGGGCGCTTCAGACGAAGCTCTTGATTGACGGCAAGTGGCGCGACAGTCTGAGCGGCAAGACGTTCGACACGGTCAACCCGGCGACGGAAGAGGTCATCGCCCAGGTTGCCGAGGGGGATGCCGCCGATATCGACCTGGCGGTCAAAGCGGCTCGCAAAGCGTTCGACTCCGGCCCTTGGCGGAAGATGGACGCTCGCGATCGCGGCCGCTTGATGAACCGGTTCGCCGACCTGATCGAGGAGAACGTCGACGAGCTGGCCGAGCTTGAGACCTTGGATAACGGCAAGCCGATCGGCGAGAGCCGCCACGCTGACCTCCCCCTGGTGATCGACTGCTTCCGCTACTACGCCGGTTGGGCTGACAAAATCAGCGGCCAGACCGTGCCGATCCGTGGGAATTTCTTCTGCTACACCAAACGCGAGCCGATCGGGGTTGCGGGGCAGATCATTCCCTGGAATTTCCCGATGCTGATGGTCGCCTGGAAGTGGGGCCCCGCCTTGGCCGCGGGCTGTACGGTGGTGCTCAAGCCCGCCGAGCAGACCCCCTTGAGCGCCCTTCGGCTGGGTGAGCTGGCCCTCGAAGCCGGTTTCCCCGCAGGTGTGGTCAACATTGTCCCCGGCTTCGGCGAGACCGCCGGTGCGGCCCTGGTCGCGCACCCGGGCGTGGACAAGATTGCCTTCACCGGTGAGGGGCGCACGGCCCAGATCATCATGCGATCGGCGGCCGAGACACTCAAGCGGATCACGTTTGAACTCGGCGGCAAGAGCCCCAACATCGTGTTCGCCGACGCCGACCTCGACGCAGCCATTGAGGGAGCCGTACTCGGGCTCTATCTCAACCAGGGCCAGTGCTGCTGCGCGGGGAGCCGGCTGTTCGTTCAGGACTCGGTCTACGATCAATTCGTCGATCGGCTGGCGACGAAGGTCAACGATCGCAAGCTTGGTGATCCGTTCGACCCCACGACCCAGCAAGGGCCGCAAGTCGACAAGGCCCAGTTCGACAAGATCCTGTCCTACATCGCCAAGGGACGCGAACAAGGCGCGCGTTGCGTGGCCGGGGGCGAGCGGCACGGCGACAAGGGCTTTTTCATCAAGCCGACGATCTTCGCCGACGTGAAGGACGACATGGCGATCGCCTGCGACGAGATCTTCGGGCCGGTCTTGTCGGTGATCAAGTTCAAGGAAATCGACGAGGTCATCGAACGCGCCAACACCACGGACTTCGGCCTGGCCGCCGCCGTCTGGACCCGCGACATCGGCAAAGCTCATGCGGTTGCCGATCGGGTTCGTGCGGGGACCGTCTGGGTGAACTGCTACGACGTGTTCGATGCCGCTGCCCCGTTTGGCGGGTTCAAGCGGAGCGGGATCGGCCGTGAGTTGGGTGAGAAGTCGCTCGATAACTACACCGAGCTCAAGACGGTGACCGTGGCCCTGGATTGATGGAACGAAACCGGACCATCGTGGGTCGTTGATACGACCCACGATGGTCCGTGTACGGATTCTCTGGTTTCGCTCGCCTTTTGGAAAAGACTATTGAGCGAGCCAAGGGGCGATGGCACCGGCCTCGGGCAGCTTGATCAGGCTGACGCTGAGGATCGCCGGATTCTTCTTGAGCTCTTCGAGCGCCTCGGCGGGAGGAACGCTGTCGAGGTTGACGACCCCGATGGCTTCCCCGCCCGGCTGCTCTCGCCCCACGTTCATCTGGGCGATATTCACGTTGTGGCGGCCGAACGTGGTGCCGATGAAGCCGATCAAGCCTGGCACGTCTTTATGGGTGAAGACGAGCAGGTTGCCGTCCAGGTGGGCATCGAGCCGGTAAGGGCCGAGGCGGATCAAGCGGACGAATTCCTTGCCGAACAAGGTTCCGGCCGCGACATATTGCTTCTTCTCGGTGACCACCTCGGTCTGGATCAAGGTGCCGAAATCGCCCGGGTCGGTCGTCTTTTCCTCGACGATCGTGATCCCGCGCTCCTTGGCCAGGATCTCGGCGTTGACGAGGTTGACCTGATCCTCGAGCGCTGACTCCATCCAGCCGGCCGCGAAGCTCGCGGTGATCAGCCGTGTGTTCTTGCTCGCGACCTCACCGCGGTACCGGACGGTCGCGCTCTTGACGGTCCCCCGGTCCATCTGCGAGTGGAGCATGCCCAGGCGACGGCCGAGGTCGAGATAGAGACGCATCTCGTCGAGTTCGGCCCGGTCCAGGGTCGGCATGTTGACCGCGAACCGGATCTGGCCGCTCTGGAAGAAGTCGGACAGGAGGCGGGCGGCTTCAACGGCGACGGAGACCTGCGCCTCTTCGGTCGAGGCACCGAGGTGCGGGGTCACGAGAACTTGCGGGTGGGTGACGAGAGGATTGTCGGCCGGAGGGGGCTCGGGGTCGAAGGCGTCGACGGCGGCCCCGGCGATCTTGCCGGCGGTCAGCGCTTCGGCCAGTGCGGCCTCGTCGATCAAGCCGCCCCGGGCGCAGTTGATGATCCGAACGTTCGGCTTCATCTTCGCCAGCTCGTTCGGCCCGATCAGGTTGCGGGTCTCGGCCGAGAGGGGGGTGTGCACCGTGATGTAGTCGCAGCGGCCCCAGAGATCGTCGAGCGGGGAGATGCTCTCGATTCCGAGCTCGGCGGCACGCTCGGCGGAGAGGAAGGGGTCGAACCCGACCACCTTCATGTCGAAGCCTTGTGCTCGCTTGGCCACGGCCAGGCCGACCCGGCCCAGGCCGACGATCCCGAGCGTCTTACCACCGAGCTGGGTGCCGGTGAACTTGTTCCGATCCCAGCGCCCGGCCTTGAGGCTATCGTTCGCCTGGGCGACGTTTCGCGACAGGGCGAGCATCAGGGCCATCGTATGCTCGGCCGTCGAGACCGTGTTTCCGCCCGGGGTGTTCATCACCACGATCCCTTGGCGGGTCGCGGCCGGAACGTCGATGTTGTCGACGCCGACCCCGGCGCGGACGATCACCTTGAGACGGGTCTGATCCTGCAACACCTCGGCCGTCAGTTGCGTCCCCGACCGGATCACGATCCCGTCGGCTTCCTTCAGCGCTTCGCGAAGCGCTTTGGGGTCGAGCTTCGTGTTGACGACCACCTCGAGGCCAGGCTCGGCTCGGAGCAACTCCAGGCCTTCTTCCGCCAGCTTATCAGTCACCAGAACGCGATAAGACACCTTCAAACACTCCGATGGTCGGGCGTGTGAGACACGCAAACAAAGGTTGGCGTGTCACCCACGCCCCTTGGATCATTATTTGCTGACGGCGGCGGGTTTGTGCCCGAGAATCACCTGCTGCGCGGCGGTCACCGCAGCGCCTGGCGTGAGTTTGTAGCCGAGGTTGTGAAGGACCAATTCCAGGGCTGCCAGACCGGCGACGACGTCGATCTCGTCGGTGTAGCCCATGTGCCCGATCCGGATGATCTGGCCCTTGATCTTGCCCTGGCCACCGACGGTCGTCACACCGAAGCGGTCCACCAGCCCCTTGCGGATGTCGCCATCCTTGAGCCCTTCCGGAACGCGGAAGGCGGTGAGCCCTTCGGCGGGGCGGGAGCTGAACAATTCGAGGCCGAGGGCCCGAACGCCAGCCTGGCAGGCCTCGCTCATCAGTCGATGCCGGGTCCAGACATTCTCGATGCCCTCTTCCTTGATCCGTCGCAACGAGGTGCGAAGGGCAAGGATCAGAGTGTGGGCCGGGGTGTACGGCGTGTCGAACTCTTTCATCTTCTTGCGAGCCGACTTCAGGTTGAAGTAGAAGCTCTTCGAGTCGAACGCGTCGATCTTGGCCCAGGCCTTGGGGCTGACCGAGATGAAGGCGAGGCCCGGCGGCAGCATGAGGGCCTTCTGCGAGCCGGCGCAGAGCAGGTCGATGCCCCAGGCGTCTGGGCGGCACTCCATCGCGCCGACCCCTGAGATTCCGTCCACGGCGAACAAGGCCGGCGTTTGGGCCACGATCTTGCCGATCGCTTCGATCGGGTGACCGGTGCCGGTGGACGTCTCACTGAGCGTGCCCATCACGCAAGCGGTGTCCGGGTGCTGTTTGAGCGCTTCGGCGACTTGGGCAGGGTCGACAGGCTGGCCCCACTCGGTATCGAGCATGACCGCGTTGATCCCGAACGCCTTGCAGATGTCGGCCCAACGCGCTGCGAAGTGGCCGGCGTTGAGCACCAACGCTTTGCTGCCCGGCGGGACCGAGTTGACCGCGGCCGCCTCCATGGCTCCCGTACCGGAGGCCGTCAGGATCAGAACGTCGTTTTGAGTCTGAAAGACCTCTTTCAAGCCGGCCGCCACTTCCACGATCACCTGCTTGGCCTCGGCCGAGCGGTGATGGATCACGGGACGGGCCAACTCGAGCAGCACATCTTCGGGCACCGAGGACGGTCCCGGAGTCATCAATCGCGGCTTCTGCATCGCACCAGGTCCTTCGCTTCAAGCCAGACGGGAACCAAAGAGAACATAGTCTACTGTCCGAAAGCCATCCCGGGGAAGACGCTTCGCGCGTGAGTCGCACCCGGTCGCTTTGCATCGTCGCTTGTCTGAGGGTTGGAGACCGTCGGAATACTGAGCGCCTGTTATCTTGGAGGGAAGGCTCTCGCCAGCCGTCCCTTGATGGATGGTGGCGGGCTGAAGACGACTCTCCGAAGACTCCCGTACCCGAGAACTCGCCTCACATCACCTCCCGGTTGCTCTTACTCACTTCGGCCGGTCGGGCTGTGGGCTTCGGGTTGGGTTCCGTAAACCGACGTTTTCTCAAACACGGGCGAATCGATGATTTCGAGGGTGCCGTCCGGATTGAGGCGGCGGAAGAAGCAGGAGTGATAGCCTTCGTGGCAGGCTCCTCCGACCTGGCGGGCCTTGATGAGGACCACGTCGGCGTCACAATCGATCTGGACCGACTCAACGTGTTGCACGTGCCCCGAGGTCCCTCCCTTGTGCCACGCCGCGCGTCGCGACCGCGAATAGAAATGGGTCTGACCGGTCGCGAGGGTTTGCCGGAGTGCCTCGACGTTCATCCAGGCCATCATGAGGACTTCGTGGCTCTCGGCATCCTGGACGATCGCCGGGATCAGGCCGTCGGACGTCCATTTGAGAGTCGAGAGCAGATCGGTTTCGTGGGAACTCATGGCAAGAGCTGCAAGTCGTGAGGGAAAATTGAGGGCCGGTTCCGAAATACGACATTCGGGGTCCCTCATCCGTGAGCCGAGGCGTCCGGCGTCTCTTCCCGGGCTAGGTTCCGGGCGCGTTCGATGTTGAGGGGATCGCCTTCGTGACCGGCCTGCTCATGCGCTCGCTCGAGGAGCGGGCGGGCATGTTCGGCATGGCCGTTCATCAGCAGGTCTTCGACGGCGTCAAGAAGCTGCGACGTTTCGAGGCCCCCGTCACTGAGCATGGCCTGATACTGGGCGAGGGCGGCGTCGGGGTCGCCGGTGCGCGCATGGATCTCCGCCTTCCAGATTTCATAGGTCCGGCGATCGCGGCCGCCGTGAGTGGCTTGGCCGCGTTCGAGCCATTGCAGGGCGTCCCCTGGGTTGTCGACCCGGAGTGCTTCCCGGACCAGGACGGCGAACAGGTCCGGATTCACCACGCGGGACGTTTCCATGCCGGGAGCTTTGACCAGGTGCGCTGCGATCCGCGCGGTCCGGCGATCGTCGCCCAGCGCCGCGGCGGAGAGATAGGCCTCGGCCAGGCTGGGCACGGTCAGAGGGTCGAGCTCCAGGCGGTCGAGTTCGTCCTCGCTCATGCAGGCGGCGTCCTCGGAATCAACCGAAGCGGGCGTGTCGAGTTCCAGTCCGAGCCGGCGGCGAAGGCGATCGAAAGGGTAGCCTTGGTAGAGGATCGCGGTTCGAGGCCGGGCCCCGAGTTGCTCACGCATGCGGACCACCGCCGAGAGCCGAGTCCGTGCGACCGGGTCGCCTGCCTTGGCAGCTCGACTCGCCTGGAGGGGGCTCAGTTCGCCGAGACCGTGGCGGGGCAGGTGGATCCAGAGATCCTCATAAAAGTGCTCCACGGCCTCGCGTGCGAGCCGGCCCTCGGTCTCGTCATCGAGCGCCTCAGGCCGGCGAAAGGTCCAGACCGCCGCATCGGCTAGTGGGAGGGGCAGGGGAGCGGCCTCGCGGACGATCGCCCGCTCGAGGTCGCCAATCGCGTGGAGCAGTGGCTCGCGGACCTGCTCGAGAGCCAATGGATCGGGACTCGAAAGTCGGAGCGATTGCGGTGTGATGATGACCGTGGCCAAGACCCGCGGAACGTCGGAGAGCGCGAGCCATGAGGCAGGCTCGGGCATCGGCCGATCGAGCCACTCGTAAACCTGGGCGTCGGGGAACTGAGGAACGCCCGAGACGGGGTCGCGCGGGCTCGGTTTTTTCTGAAGCGTCGGACAGGCATTGATGAGGCGGGGCGTATCTGCGTCTGACCAGGGGACGACCCAGGCGAAGCGAAGGTCGTCGGCCAAAGTCTCGGCGCCCGCTCCTTGTCGGAGAACCTCGGCGAGCGTCCAGGCGGAGACCGCTTTCTCGGGATCGTCGGCCGTTCGGAGTTGCACCACGCGGTCGAGGCAAGAGATCGCCTCTCCGTTGCGGCCGATCCAGGCCAGGCAGAGAGCGCGGTTGAACCAGGCTGCCACATCGGTCGGGTCGTCGATGGAGAGCGAGGCGAAGAGGTCGGCGGCCTTGGCCAGATCCTCGAGGTCTCCTCCCCGGATCAAGGCATCCCACCGCAAGCGTTTCTCGGGATCGTCGGGGGCCTGGAACCGATGTTCGACGCGAGCAGCCACCGGTAGGTCGGACGCCGATTCCAGGCGTGCCAGGGCTTCCAGTGCCTGAGGAAACTCGGGAACGAACCGGAGCGCACGCTGCCAGGCCGCCCAGGCCGCCAGAGGTCGCTGGAGTTGGAGATGGTTCCAGCCTTCGTGAACCAAGGTGAGCGCCCGGTTCGTGTCAGTCGAGGTCGGGGCTTGATCTTGGCCAGACGTTTCAGACACTTCGGTCGGTTCCCTTTTGAGGATGATCGGACCTTCAAACGGCAGCATAAAGCTTGCGCATCCACGGGCCAAACGCGCCCGACTTATGACAGTCGCCCCGCCCCGACCCAAACGGGCCGAGGACGGGGACGTGTTGCGACGAAGAGTATCCTATTCAGGACGACGGATCCGGCAAGAGTTAGCGGCCGGGGATGATCAGCTTGGGCTTGTCGCCTCCCTCAGCCGCGCTCGCGGATCCCGATCCGGGCGTCCAGAGTCCGCCGCCGCCTCCCGTGGCTTTGTCGGGGGTCCAGATCTCTCCCTTGGTTGCCGAGACTCCCAGTCGGCCCGAGGCCGTGGTGACCCTCGGTCCGTACTCGGCCATGAGCATCTGGAGCGGACGCGAGTCGAGAAGGAAGTCGCCCTGCTTGTCGGGGTTGGGCGTGAGCCGGACGAGTCCCATCTCAAGCAGGTTGAGCATAACGGCTTGGGTGGATTCGGGATTGCCGGCATAACGCTCGAGGACCACCGCCAGGTCGGGCACCCAGGCTTCGGGAGATTTTTCCCGGGCCTTGATCCGGACCTCGACCATGTCCCACATCGGTGCGTAAGCGGCCCGCTTCGCGGCGGGATCGGCCTGGCGCCCCTTGCGGACCCACTCGAAGGCTTCGTCCGGCTTGCCGTTGCCGGCGACGAGCAAGGCAAGGTCGGAGAAGAGGGAGAAGGACTCGACCTTGGCTTTTTCCCAAAGGTCGGGGCGCTCGACCAGGACGCGAGCGGTCTTCTCGACAACCGCATCGAGGGCAAATTGTCTGGCCCGCCAGTAGAGCGCCGTCAACCGATCGTCGTCGAGCCGCTCGGCAGGGATCAGGTTGAGTCGCGACAGGTGGACGGTCTCGATCTCGACCGTCTCCGGATCGATCTCCGGCTCGGGTTGAATGCCGAGACTCGAGCGGAGGGCGGCGAAGTCGACGGAGTCTCGCCAGTGGGTTCGAATGGACTCCAGTTGGAACAGTGCGGCGCGAAGCGGGACGACCGCGTCGCCTGCCTTCGCGGCCTCCTGAGGGGTTCGGCCACCCAGGTAGGCCATCGGCGTTTTGGGCCAGACCTCGCGGATCAAGGCCGCACCCTGCTCCTGTTCGAGCCGGGCTCGCTCATCGCTATCGATGTCGTCGGGGAGACGCCACTCCCACGAGAGCGCCAGGCCGGCTTTCCCAACCTTGTTGATCACCTTCGTTTTGGGATGCGCGGGGCGAATGCCCCCTTCCGCCAGTGTGGTGAATCGTTCGACAAGGCCGTCGAGTCGGCCGTCGTCGTACGTTTCGATCCCGGCGATTTCCTGGCCAACGAAGATGCGGCCGACGAAGAGGGGGACGTCCCCAGGCTTCAGGCCGTTCTTGGTCTGGAGCTTGGGACGATCGAGGAAGCCGAAATTCACGACCACGGGTGATTCAGGGGCCTCGGGATCGATCGGCCCCGTGTCGCCTTCGTCGATGGAGGGATCGTTGCGGAGCGCCTTGAGCAACCGGTCTTGGTCGCTGACCGGCCAGATCAACTGGACTTGCTCCACCTGATCGTCGGTTTCGATCGTGTCGAGCTGCTGGCAGAGGGCTTCGAGATCGACCGCCTCGTCCGTGTTGCCCATCCGTACGATCGCGCGGCGCAGGCCTTCGACGGCCCCATCATCGTCGGCGATCCAGAGGCGGCACAACCCGGCGTTCCGGTCGGCTTCGAGACTGGCCCCCTTCTCTTCCGAGAGGACTTCAAAGGCCGAGGCGGCTGCAGACCAGAGTCCCCCGTCGGCCCAGTCCAACGCCTCGTTGAACCGTTCCAGGGTTGATTCGGACAGGCTCTCTGGGGCCGGAGCCAGCTCATCCGAATTCTTGAGCCAGGGCGAGATCGAGACGTCGCGTTGGATCGCCCCGATGTTTTGAGCGATCTCCTCCGCCGGTGATCCGAGGACGATCGCCAGGCTGAAATGCCTGATCGCCGCCGGATACTGGGTGAACCGGACCAGGGAGGAGGCGACGAAACTCACCAAGGGAGCCAGCGCCGGGATCTCGGTGGCCGGGAACGCCGAGAGGATTTGCTGGAGCTGAAGACAGCCCTCGGAAGGTCCTTCGGTCGCGATTACCAGGCGGGAGAGAAGCGTCATCGCTCCGAAATGCTTCGGGTTCTTTCTGAGAACAAGTCGGAGCGACGCCTTGGCCGAGTCGGATTGTCCGAGGCGAACCTGATAGAGGGCTTTACGGGTTAAGAGCCACGCGTTATCGGGTTCCTTCCGGAGCCCCTCGTCCAGAACCTGGACCGCGGCCTCAACCTGCCCACTTTCGAAGAGACGCTGGGCCCGTTCGGCCTGGTTCTCCACCTTGTGGCAGCACCACTTGAATTTTTGGCCGCTTCCGCACGGACAAGGAGCATACGGTTCAACCACCGCCATCGCTTGCGTCCCTCGAGAATGAAGTCGCCTTGCTCAACCGATCACAGTAGCAGAGTCGCGATTCGTTCGTCTATCCTGCCCGCAGCCAGCAGGTCGTGATGACTATGAACGGTCGTCGACCTTGGTTGGTGGTGTGGAGACCACGGAACGAGGTCGCTCCAACCCGGTGATTCCCACCACTTCTTCTATTGCAATGGACTGGTGTTCGAGGGGTCGTCAGTCGGCCCATCGTTGCCTTCGATCACCTGGCCCACTTCGACAACATCATCAAGCGGATCGGTTCCCAATTTTTTTGGAGAAGGCTGATAGAGCAGGCAGGCGGCGATGATGGTGAGCATTCCTCCCCAAAAGAGCCATTCCGGCATTTCCTTACTCAGTGTCCCGGCGGTATGGAGGCCGCTAACGACGAGTTTCAGCCCGATCCAGGCCACGAGGTAGTAGGCACCGCTCGCCAATCCCTTGAACTTGTCCAAGAGAATGATGAAATAGCCGGCAACGTAGCGCATCGTGATGATGCCGAGGATCCCGCCCGTGTAGACGATGGTTAACTGGAGCCACGACGGATAGTGCTTGGGAGCCATGGCGACCGCTGCGACGATCGAGTCAATCGAGAACGCGATATCGGCAAATTCGACCGCGACCACGGTCGCCCAGAATCCCTTCCCGAACCGGGACGTTTTCACCAGGTGGGGATCATCTTCACTCGTCGTGAAATGCGAGATCGCCAGGTAAAGTAGATAAAGGCCGCCGGCCACCTTGAAGTGCCAGAACCTGAGCAGCGCTGCTGAGAGGAGAACCGCGATCAGGCGGAACACGAACGCTCCGAAAATCCCGTAGCGAAGCGCACGCTTCTGCTCGTGCTTGGGCAGATGGCGAACCATGACCGCCAAGACCAATGCATTATCCGCGCTCAACAAGCCTTCGAGGAAGACGAGTGCGACAATCGTTCCCGCAATTTGAGGCAGGTTCTCCAAGACGAATTCCATCCGCGAGCCTCCAGGAAACGGCGGGGTGAGCGGGGCACCTTCCGACCGCGCCAATCGACAGGTGGGCGTCGCATGGTAGGGGCGACGAGACAAGAGGTCGTGGGCAGGTCGCTCAAAACGACTAATCTATCACATCTTACGAGAGGGGGCGACCCTCCACCCCGAACCGGCTTGAAGTGATTCGGGTGCGCTCGTGTTAAGATTCAGAAGATTTTCTGGGGCCGTCGGGGAATGCCCTTAACAAGGAACAAGCCGGATGAATCGGCAAGCCTGGCTTCTCACCGCGATTGCCTTGACGCTCACACTGGCCCGCTGGACACCGGAAACGTCGGCCCAGAGACCCAAATCGAAGGCGCGTGACGCTGAGCTCAAGATCCTTCCCGCCGACGCGCCCGGTTCGAAGACATCGTCACAGTTCCTTCAGAAGCCGGGAGACGATCGATACGACCCCAACGCGAACGACTGGCGTGAAGTTCCCCCTTGGAAGCAGACCTCTTTTTTCGGGATTCGTGCCAAGGGGCAGTTGTTCATCTACGTCGTCGACTGCTCAGGGAGCATGATCGACGAAGATCGCCTCATCCGCGCCAAACGCGAGTTGCGGCGGAGCGTGTTGGCCTTACAACATCCTCAGCGGTTCAAGGTCGTCTTCTACAACGATCAGGTCGTGCCGATGCCGGGCGACTTGCCTCGCTCGGCCGACCTCACGTCCAAGAGCCAGATGGTTCAGTGGCTCCGGCTGATCGAACCGGACGGCGAGACCGACCCTCGTGGTGCAATGAGCCTGGCCCTCTCCCTGCGGCCCGACGCTGTCTTTCTGCTCTCCGACGGCGAGTTTCCCGAGGGAACCGTCGAGGCCATAGCCCGTAAGAACGGGCGGAAGATCCCGATCCACTGCATCGATCTGAGCAACGATAGCGGGGGCGAACAGCTTCAACGGATCGCCCGCGACAGTGGTGGCCAGTACCGCTGGCGGCCGCAGGTTGATGGGCCTTAACGAGGATGTCGATCTCGAGCCTGACGAATACCCCCAGCTCGCTCGCCTAATATCCTAAGAGAGTGGCGAGCGGGGAGCGTCAGTTCCCTGACTTCAGGTATCTGGAGTGAGATGAGGATGTCGCATGGATTCCCCTTTGTCCGTGGTTATGCCCTCTTCGACTCGAGAAATTTTTCGGCGATAACATCCTTATCACACAGGCTTTAAGTAAGTTTCGTGAACGAACCGCGAGCAAATGATTGACTTCGGTTCGGATCCGGGTATTATCTCCCCTGTCGCCTGTGTCACCACGGGTGACAACGAAACGGCCGGCTGACTTGGGACGGGCAACCGATCACCGAAACAGCGGGCCGTGATGTTGTCGGTAGAGTCGGCCGGCGTGACACGCCCCCAGGGCAAGTCACTCCGGCCAATCGCTTCGATAGCACGCTCGTTCTTTGACAATCCGGTCGATCGTGGTTCTTGTGGTTGAAGAGAACCTTTGAGGGAAGCCGGCGTGGAGCCGTTTGAGTCGTCTCGACCCCGTTTGGTTGGAGGTCGAATCGCGACGGAGACGGATCCAACAGCCAACAGCACGAGGGAGCAGGGGCGTGCCCCGGTGAACTCGAGCTGCGACCAGTTAGCAAATTCCTCAACCCTTTTGAAGGTGAGGACCGGCTCTCATTGCTCTTCGGAGCAGGGGAGACGACCAATCTCGAAGGGTTTGATCCTGGCTCAGAATGAACGTTGGCGGCGTGGATTAGGCATGCAAGTCGAACGGGCCGCAAGGCCAGTGGCGCAAGGGTGAGTAAGGCGACGGTAACCAACCCCAGGATTGGGTATAGCCGCGGGAAACCGCGGGTAATCCCCAGCGACGCAACGACACCGGCATCGGTGTTTTGCCAAAGCTTCGGCGTCGTGGGACGGGCTGTCGTGGTATTAGCTTGTTGGCGGGGTAATGGCCCACCAAGGCTGTGATGCCTACCGGGCGTGCGAGCGTGGCCCGGCACACTGGGACTGAGACACTGCCCAGACTCCTACGGGAGGCTGCAGTCGAGAATCTTCGGCAATGGGCGCAAGCCTGACCGAGCGACGCCGCGTGGAGGATGAAGGCCTTCGGGTTGTAAACTCCTGTCGAGGGGGAAAAAGGGCTGAAAAGCCTTGATTGATCCCTGGAGGAAGCACGGGCTAAGTTCGTGCCAGCAGCCGCGGTAAGACGAACCGTGCGAACGTTATTCGGAATCATTGGGCTTAAAGCGCGTGTAGGCGGATTCGTGCGTCTGTCGCTGAAATCCCCCGGCTCAACCGGGGAACGGGCGTGGATACGACGAGTCTGGAGGGGCATAGGGGGACCTGGAACTTCCGGTGGAGCGGTGAAATGCGTTGAGATCGGAAGGAACGCCCGTGGCGAAAGCGAGGTCCTGGATGCCTACTGACGCTGAGACGCGAAAGCCAGGGGAGCGAACGGGATTAGATACCCCGGTAGTCCTGGCCGTAAACGATGGGTACTGGATAGGGGGCTCGCCGATGGGCTCCCTGTCGTAGGGAAACCGTGAAGTACCCCGCCTGGGGAGTATGGTCGCAAGGCTGAAACTCAAAGGAATTGACGGGGGCTCACACAAGCGGTGGAGTATGTGGCTTAATTCGAGGCTACGCGCAAAACCTTATCCCAGGCTTGACATGCACGGATTAGCCGGCGGAAACGTCGGTGAGGCCGCAAGGAACAACGTGCACAGGTGCTGCATGGCTGTCGTCAGCTCGTGCCGTGAGGTGTTGGGTTAAGTCCCCTAACGAGCGAAACCCCTGTGTCTAGTTGCCAGCGGGTCGTGCCGGGAACTCTAGACAGACCGCCGGCGTTAAGCCGGAGGAAGGCGGGGATGACGTCAAGTCCTCATGGCCCTTATGCTTGGGGCTGCACACGTACTACAATGGGGCGGACAGAGCGTTGCTAGGCTGCAAAGTCATGCTAATCGCAAAAACCGTTCCTCAGTTCGGATTGCGGGCTGCAACCCGCCCGCATGAAGCTGGAATCGCTAGTAATCGCGGATCAGCATGCCGCGGTGAATGTGTTCCTGAGCCTTGTACACACCGCCCGTCAAGCCACCAAAGCGGGGGGCATCCGAAGTCGCCGGAGCCGCAAGGCAGGCGCCGAAGATGAAACCCGTGATGGGGACTAAGTCGTAACAAGGTAACCGTAGGGGAACCTGCGGTTGGATCACCTCCTTTCTAAGGATTTTTCTTAGAAAATCTCGGCTCTGAGAATCGAGGGACGTGGCTTCGGTCACGGTCGCGATTCGAGAAGGGCCGCATCGGCACCGTCTCCTTGATCAGATGGTTTTTACGCCGGCTTCCCACGAAGGTTTTCTCACCACGAACACGATCGACCCAATGAGGGGACCCCTCACCCGAGGGGTCCTTTCTGTTTCTCTCATTGCTTTGCACTGCTGGGTGCTGGGTGCGGGGTGCGACCGTACGCGGTCCCACCCCCTGGCCAGCGGCCAGTGCGGATTCCGAGCATAGCTCTTCAAGGCTTCGGCCTTGCGGGGTTGTGATGGGAATTCGGTTGCTCTTTCACAATCCGGTGGTTAGGTCACGCAAGTGAGAACCGCAAACAAGTGGTCGTGGCAGACCAAGTAGAAGAATCTCTCCACAATACAGTGGAACCCTTACGGATGCGTGAGTGTCGATCGCTGCGACAGCGACCGACCTCACAATGGGGATCGTTACCCAAGTGAGAGTGAACCTGCGTCGCGAGACGCTGGGCACTCGATCGAAGACAGATCGGGGACTGACCCCTCGCAGATTCGGCTGTCGAGCTTCCTTCGGGAAACCGCGGCGTCCGGATCGGCGTGGTCAAGCTCCTAAGGGCACGGGGGGGATGCCTAGGCGTCATCAGAGAGACAGGCGTGGAAGGCTGCGATATGTCCGGGGGAGTTGCCCAACGAACGTCGATCCCGGAATGCCTGTAGAGACCCGGGGAACTGAAACATCTCAGTACCCGGAGGAAAGGAAATCAACCGAGACTCCCTCAGTAGCGGCGAGCGAACGGGGATCAGCCTAAACCGAGTGGGACACCACTCGGGGTCGTGGGGCCGATAACATGGGATGAGTGAGCGTCAGCCGAAGCCTCCTGGAACGGAGCGCCAGAGCGGGTGATAGCCCCGTAGGCGACGATGCAAACTCCCCTCTTCGGTACCCGAGTAGGGTCGGGCACGTGAAACCCGGCCTGAATCGGCGGGGACCATCCCGCAAGGCTAAGCACTCGATGACGACCGATAGCGAACCCAGTAGGGCGACCGAACGGTGGGAAGAACCCCGATGAGGGGAGGAGACTGAACCTGAAACCCCGTGCCTACAAGCGGTGGGAGCGCGATGCCTTCGGGCCGCGTGACCGCGTGCCTTTTGCATAATGATCCGGCGAGTTACTGTATCCGGCCCCAGGTTAACCCCTTCAGGGGGGGAGCCGTAGCGAAAGCGAGTCTTCATCGGGCGCCATAGTCGGGTGCAGTAGACGCGAAACCAGGTGAACTACCCATGGGCAGGTTGAAGCGACCCTAACCGGTCGTGGAGGACCGAACCCACCAGTGTTGAAAAACTGGGGGAGGACCCGTGGGGAGGAGTGAAAGTCTTATCAAACCTGGAGATAGCTCGTTCTCTCCGAAATGGCTTTAGGGCCAGCCTCGGGACATATCGTGCGGGGGTAGAGCGACGGAATTCGGTAGGGGGGCTTCCCGCCTACCCTCCGAAACCCAACTCCGAATACCGCACGACGGACCCCGGGAGTCAGAACGTGGGGGATAAGCTTCACGTTCAAAAGGGAAACAACCCAGACCGCCGACCAAGGCCCCCAAATCGACGCTCAGTGGCAAAGGAAGTGGGATCGCGGTGACAGCCGGGATGTTGGCTTAGAAGCAGCCATCATTTCAAAAGTGCGTAACAGCTTACCGGTCGAGCCATCCCGCGCCGAAAATGACGGGGACTAAGCGTCGTGCCGCAGTCGCGGATCAGCAATGATGGTAGGAGAGCGTCGCCCACCGCAACGAAGCTGGATGGAAACGACCAGTGGAGCGTGGGCGAGTGCGAATGCCGGAACGAGTAACGACAAGACAGGTGGGAAGCCTGTCCGCCGAAAGCACAAGGTTTCCTGGGGAAGGTCAATCCGCCCAGGGTCAGTCGGGACCTAAGGCGAGGCCCAAGGGCGTAGCCGATGGACAGACGGTTAATATTCCGCCACCCGATGGTAAGGTTGAACGACGGAGGACGCCGGTTCCAGTCAGGTCGGGGTGTTAGATGACCCCGTGCCGCAAGGCCGACAGCATTCGATCTGGAAGCCTGATGACGAGCCGGCCACGAAAAGCCCCGTCGGGACGAACCATCTGGCCCGTACCGCAATCCGACACAGGTGTGCTAGGCGAGTATCCGAAGGCGTTCGGGAGAACCCTCGTGAAGGAACTCGGCAAAATGACCCCGTACCTTCGGTACAAGGGGTGCTCTCCGTAAGGAGAGCCGCAGAGAATCGGCTCTAGCGACTGTTTATCAAAAACACAGGACTCTGCCAACTCGCAAGAGGACGTATAGAGTCTGACGCCTGCTCGGTGTCGGTAGGTTAAGGGAGCCGATGAGGCGCAAGCTGAAGTTGGCGACCGAAGCCCCGATAAACGGCGGCCGTAACTATGACGGTCCTAAGGTAGCGAAGTTCCTTGTCGGGTAAGTTCCGACCTGCATGAATGGCGTAACGACTGGAGCACTGTCTCCACGAGGGACCCGGTGAAACTGTAGCCGTGGTGAAGATGCCACGTACCCGCGGTCAGACGGAAAGACCCCGTGAACCTTTACTGCAGGTTGGCACTGGGTCAGCGTCCTTTCTGTGTAGGATAGGTGGGAGGCCGTGATCCGGCGGCGCCAGCCGTCGGGGAGCCACTGGTGAAATACCACCCTGAAATGACTCTGATCCTCACCGGTCCGTAGCCCGGACCGGGACCGTGCTCATCGGGCAGTTTGACTGGGGCGGTCTCCTCCCAAAGAGTAACGGAGGAGTGCAATGGTACCCTCGGCCAGGTCGGCAATCTGGCAACAAGAGCGCAAACGTAGAAGGGTGCCTGACTGCGAGACCCATCAGTCGAGCAGGGACGAAAGTCGGCGTTAGTGATCCGGCGGTGCTGGATGGAAAGGCCGTCGCTCAACAGATAAAAGGTACTCCGGGGATAACAGGCTGATCTCCCCCGAGCGTCCATAGCGGCGGGGAGGTTTGGCACCTCGATGTCGGCTCATCGCATCCTGGGGCTGGAGAAGGTCCCAAGGGTTTGGCTGTTCGCCAATGAAAGCGGTACGCGAGCTGGGTTCAGACCGTCGTGAGACAGGTCGGTCCCTATCTGCCGTGGGCGTAGGAAACTTGCGAAGGGTCTCCCCTAGTACGAGAGGATTGGGGAGGACCGACCTCTGGTGTACCGGCTGTCCTGCTCAGGGCACCGCCGGGTAGCTAGGTCGGGAAAGGATAAGCGCTGAAGGCATCTAAGCGCGAAGCCCTCTTCAAGACGAGGTTTCCAGCACGCAAGTGCGAAGGCTCCTGGAAGACGACCAGGTCGATAGGCCGGGAGTGCACGGCGAGTGATCGCCGCAGCCGACCGGTCCTAACAGCCGATCGCTTGACCACCCCGATCCGTCCGCCGGTTCCCATCAGGGACGCGATGGACAGGAATCAGGGTTGCATCATTCACCGATCGTATTCGATCGATCACACGGCGACGTATTCCCATCCAATAACGGGGACCACGCGTCGTGAAGAGACTCGAAGCCGGTTGGTCATGCCCATGAAATCGCGGTTTGAGCTTGCGTGACGACCACTGTGAGAGTAAGCACACGGAACCGGCGGGTTTGATCGCCTGCCGGTTGCTTTTCCGGCGAACATACTGACGGGGTCCCACCCGTTCCCATTCCGAACACGGCCGTTAAGCCCGTCAGGCCCATGATAGTGCCTTTGGCGCGAAAGTCGGTGATCGCCGGAATCCTTTTCAACGACGCCCCGATCCTTCTTCAACGAAGGGTCGGGGCGTTTTTCGTTGCGCAGTTACCGCAGAGACTTCGCTCTCCTGAAAAAGCGAGCGAGGAGAGAAAGCCCTTGTCTCTGAACGAATCGGGGACAATCGTCAATATTGTCACCATCAGGGCAGGATCTGATGGTGCTGCGTTTGCAGCTTGATGTCGACTTCGCCGTGTGGCTACCCCTGAATGATCGCGGTGCCTCAGTCGGTCTCCAGCCACTTGGATCGTCTGGTCTCTGACTCGCTGCTGAACTGGCGGTTACCGAAGGCCGTTGAATGTCGGTGGCTGGCGGTCGCGAGGCCTCCCGATTCAGAAAGCATCGGCGCTGAGAATTTCGCCGCCCCGGCGTGTTGTCAGGGCCTGGAATACCCCCAGTGGAATCGCCGGGTCGAGTACGTAAGCGGTGTTTTGCCCGCCTGAGACCACAGCCAAGACCTGCCCGGTCTGTGGGACGACCGGCCATGAGCTGATTGTCTCCTTGAGGAACCGTACCGAACCGTCAGTAAACGCGACGTTGACGCCGCCGGGGTGCATGCTCGAGAACGAGTCGGTCAGAGCGCTGGACGCCGAGCCGGACGATGTGGTCGTCTTGAGTTTCCGCATGGGGTTGATTGGATAGAGAGAAGTGATCAGAGCATCACCGTAGTATGCGTCGAACCACCAGTGCCATTCCTGCCGTTCGGCTAGGGGGAGGATCGAGTGCGCCCGCTCGCCGATCAGGATGGTGTTGCTCGTTCCGTCGGTGATGTCGGCGAGCTTGGTGGCACTGTTGGTGTAGAAGATCCCTGTGGCAGCGGCGCGGAAGTCGGTGTTGGTGTTTGGCGAGGTCGTCCCCCGGGTCCAGTTAAACCACAGCCCGGCGCAAGTGGCATAGCTTGAGAAGAGGACCTTAACGTTTGACGTATTGTCCTGGATCGAGCCATTGTAGTCCCGCACCCCGGCTTCCCCGTCACTAGGACAAATCAACATGTTAATGCCAATTCGATGGACGGTCGCGTGGCTCGATCGGTAGATGTTGAGTGAGAAGTTGATGGAGTTGTAGACCGCCTGCTGCTCAAGGTAGGGCAAGGCCGCGACAAACGGGCTGTGGTTGATGTTGATGGACGTGCTCCGGTCATAATAGACCATCGTTGGGGCACCCATCGGGAAGACAGTGTTGTTACCTTCGTAGTTGTGCATCGCCAAGGCGAGTTGCTTGAGGTTGTTGTTGCACTGCATGCGGCGGGCCGCTTCCCGCGCCGCTTGCACTGCGGGGAGCAGCAGGCCGATCAAGACGGCGATGATTGCAATTACCACAAGGAGCTCGATCAATGTAAAGCCGCTGGGTCGTCGCGAGGTCCGGCCGGGGCGGGAACGGTTAACAAGGCGACTCATGATGACTACCTCCAAGAAGTGGGGGGATACGAAGTCAAGAAGGGTTCAGCGGAGACGACTCGAGTTATCGTTTCTTCGATCCCTGGGCGGGTGGGGTCTCGTCGAAGCGTTTCTTGGCCAGGTCCTGGGCGGACGACTCTGGACTGTGGGAGGAGGGAGCTGCCTTGATGGCGGGGTTGGTAGCCGCCTCATCTGAGCCGCAACCGGGGGGGGCCAAGCAGGTGAGCATGAGCATCGCCCCCCCGTGGCACGAGCTGGAATTGACCGAGGACTTACGAAATTGCGCATTCTTGCTCCTGTCGAGACGGCGGACACCTTCGGCGGAAGGGCAGGCAACGCGGGCGCCAGGATGGTCTCCGCGAGCAAGCTGATCTCCTCGGGGATTGAGGAGCGACGCCGAGAGGCTGTCTAATGTGGAGATGAAGCCTGTGAAGACTTGCCGTGGGGAGACGGCCGTCTGGAGCAGAGATACACTCGAAATCGAGATGACTTTACCCATTAGGAAAAAGATAATCAAGGTGTAGGCCCTAATTGCTCCTGGGCATTGCTTGCGAAACCTCGCTGTCACTCCCAATCGTTCTCGATGACCGTAGCCGCAGATATGGACCGGCTCATGGTCGGCACGGCGATTTCCGCGAACAATGACTGCCGTGGTGGTTCGGCGTGGAGCTGCCAGCACACGCGGTGGTTGGCAAGACCGTTAGCGGAGTCGCAAGCATAGGAGAGTGTAGGGTGTTTTGAGTGATGTGAGTGTCTGGGCCTGCGACTTTGGACAAATGGTTTGCATCGAGTGACGGAACAAAATCAGGGCCAAGCACGAGCTTTTGAGGCTGGTGGTCATTCAGGACGTTGTCATTCCGATCGGCACGATGGGAATTCTGAAAATGATTAATGATTGGATTTTTGAGTGCGAATAATTGAAAGTCATTGATATAATGAAGGGAGTAGGTTTGAGATTTTTATGTTTCCATAAATTGGTTTTTTGTTTTGCGTTAATCGAGTAGCGATGATTCATGGCGTGTCAGAATTGTATCGCCAGGTGTGGTCAAAGCTGATTCTATGGTCTGAGGTTCGACGATGTTGCGGGCAGACCTGGCGGAGATCTCGGATTCGAAGCGGCGGGCCACCACGTTGTCGCTTTGGACTACAGCGGTTTACCCACGAGTTGCGTCTGTTCCATCTTGTCGTGGAGTGGCCCACATATGCGCCAGCGGCATGCGGCCTTTGCCAGCCCCGGAGAGGCGACCGTTTCTAGCCCAGGGTGCAAACTCTGGGGAATTCCTCGAGGCCATACGCCACTCTCCCCGCTGCGGCAGGCGGGGAGAGCAGAGAGATAATGAAAATATTCTTGTTTGAATCGCATCCAGGGGTTTGCGCCCCTGGCTATTGACGGCCGCCCCTTCGGGGCTCATTCTTCGCTCAGACATACTGTGGCGAAAGAACTCCTTCGGCTGCCATCACGCGGCGGGGTGCCGGTTTGTGGAGACGATGAATTCCCGGTTTGCTCAGTATGGGAATATCGGTCATCGACGCGCTGCCATTGCGGTTGCGCCGTCGGGGGCCCCCGACGGCGTCGTTGATTACTGCCCTGCAGAAATGGATCCGGCCGGACTGCCACGGATCGCCATGCCTTCAGGTAAGGGGCGAGCGGCCACGGTGTAACCGCGCTCGTGGAGGTCGTCGCGGAGCTTGCGGTAGAGGGCGAAGCCGTCGGGATAGACCCACATCGTGATTGTGGCACGCGACGGAGAGAGTCGGTTGATCGTCAAGGCATACTGTGAGATCGGCTGGCGCGTTCTCTCATAGGTTTCGCCGCGCCCCTCGTGCTCGGGGACGATCTCCCAACCACGCAGGTCGAAGTTGAGGCCATGCCGCTCCATCAGCTCTTCGATGCCGTTGGGCATGGCACGTCCGAGGACGTACTCGAGTGAGAAAGCACCGATGGGGCCGACCTTCGAGTCGACGACCCGCGAACTCTCGGACAGGCGGATGCGGAGCTGGGCGTCGGCCTTGACGAGTTCCATGAGTCGATCGAGATCGATGAAGGCAACCCGATCGCGCCTGACCTCGAAATGGTATTCGTTTCCTCCGGCTGGTTTGGCGACCGGATTCTTCTCGACGAGGGACTTCGCTTTGGGGCGAGGAGCTTGGGCCACGTTACCCAACTCCGTCTTGAGTCGGTCGCGCTCGGCCCGGAGGAAGCCGCCTCGGGCCGTGACGCTGGCGAGCTGGGCACTCGGATCGCGGACGCGGAGCGCCAGCTTCCGGTTCCTCGAAGCCTCAAGTGCGGCTTGGGCAGTAGCCTCGGCGAGACGCTTCGCCGCATCTTCGGCGCGGGCCTGGGCGCGAGCCCGATCACGGCTCACCGCGTCGATTTGCTCCTCGGCTCGAGCCACAGCCACACGATCCAACGGCTTGGGCGCGGCGACCTCGGGAACGGGGACCGGCTTCGGCTCGGGAGCGGGAGGTGCAATGGCCGTCACAACAGCGACGGGGGACACAACCCGCGTGGGCGCTGCTGGCTTGCTCCCGGTTCGGACGATGACCAGGAGCACGAGGACGGCCCCCAGGAGGCCAACGAGGTTGCCCAGGATCCCGAGATACGACTCGGTCTCGGCGGTCCCTCCGTTGCTGGTTTTCGTGCGGTCTTCCATCAGAACCGCTCCCTTGGCAAGAAGTCGAGCACCCGGGTATCGGCCACTTGGAGGACGGTCGGCCACTCGATCCCCGAGAGGACGGTGACTCGGCGGGCATCGCGGTACGTTTCTCCGCCGCCGGGTTCGACCAGGAACCGGATCGTGGGCTTGGGCCGAATCATCGGGTCCACCTGCTGGCGGAGTCGAACGATCGTCTTGAGCGATGTGGTGAAGATCGGATCCTTTCCCTTGAGCGCTTTCAACGAGATGCTGTAACCGCCCGGATGAATGACCACCCCACTCGGTCCGCAGGCGACGACGATCTCCATCGGCACCTCGATTCTCAATGGGTCGCGGGAGCCAGGGGAAGGCACGCCTTCGCCGCCGGATCGGCCACCGGCGACGCTGCCTGACGACCCGCTTGCGGCTGTTCCGGAACCGCCTGAGGCTCCTCCACTTTGTCCGCCGGGTTGCCCACTGCTTTGTCCTGGTCCACCGCTCTGTCCTTGCCCACCGCTCTGTCCTGGTCCACCGGTTTGGGCCCCGCCTTGTTGGCCCGCGACGCCCGGTGCGTTTGCACTCTCCTCGGGTGGAGCGCCTGGTTCTCCCGGCAAGAGGCCTCGAGGCCGGAACGGTGCCCCTTCACCGGGCGGCCGACCCATCAAGGAAACGCCATCCAGGTTCGAGACATCCTCTGGGTGAGGCGGCGGTGATGCGGTCCCTGTTCCTTGCGCCAGCGATCCTGCTTGGCCTGGAACGTTCACTCCGAAGGGGATTCCCGACTGGGAGCCGGTATGATTCGACCCGGAGCGACCGGAACCTGCGAACGATCCGGAGGGCGCGGAAACACCCGTGTCGCCACGGTCCCCCGTTCCTCCTCCCGTCGTCGGCAGCATGCCTGGCCGGTCCATCGAACCACCGAGCGGCGGCAGCATCCCGGGAGTGGCCGCTGACCCCGTCGGCACGTTTCTCGCCTCACTGATCTCTCGTCCCAGGTCACCCGATCGGCCTTGGCCGGCGAGTCCTCGGCTTCGCGATGAAGAGGTTCCCCGGTCGCCAGGCATGCCCAGGTCGCCCAGGGAGATTCCAGAACCCGAAGGATTGCCACCCCCCGACGCTCGTCTGCCGCTTCCTCCCGGTGGAAGCCCCGAGCCTTCGCTCGAGCCGGCGGAACCGGTCGGCCATCGGTAATCATCCACGCTGTGTCCCTGTCTTCCCGCTTCATTCGAGCGAGTTGGAGAGGGAGGCCGAGAATTGCCGGACATGGCGAGTTCCGGGAATTTGCTCAGCTTCGGAGAACCATCCCACTCGTCCGGGTGATCGAGGTCCGGATAGTCGATCTCCATGTCTTGATCGACAAGTTCGTAGCCGAAGGCAATTCCGAGCGACTCGAGTCGGGCGCGGGCGTCGTAGAAGGGGCGGATTCCATCGGGGCGAACGACGAAGAAGATGTAAGGGACAGTCGGGGCACCGTCCGGGCCGGTCACGCCTTGGATTCGGGTCAATTCGCGAACCACCGCGAGTAAGATCGGGCTGGAGCGGGCACCAAGCAGCGCGGAGAGGTCGAGGAGGTTGAAAGTGGGCCCCCCTGGCTGAAGGGTCGCACAGCCGTTATGACACTCGATCACGATCGGCCTGCGCCAGGTGCCGTTCGGTGCTCGGTTGGGGAGCACCGCATAGCTCGACCGGGTTCGCGCCTTCATCAAGGCGGTCTTCGAGGCTTCCAGTTCTTGCGCGAGAACGTCGCGCTCCATCGCAAGGGCGTCGGCTTCCTGTTCCAGGGAGCGAACTCGCCCTGTGATCGAGTCGATCTGACTGTGAATGAGCTGCTCGCGGCGCTTCCAGCGTTGCGACTCGGCAAGCGCCGCCTTGATCGAATGTTCGAGTGCCTCTGCTTTGCGATCAGCGGCCTGGGCCTCGAGCAATTGCTCGGCCTCTTCCGCGCCCAACCGGGCCAGGGCCGTTCGGGTCGGATCCTCCACGGGAGGGGCCGGCAATGGCGCAGGCTCTGGTTTCAGTTCCGGCTCAGGTGGAGTTGGCGGCGGCGGTACCAGGACCGGAGATCGAGTGGCTGTGTTGGCGGCCAGAGGAGGCGCCGCTTGGGTAGGTGCTCTTTTCCTCAGGCTCGTCGCACGGCGGTGCATCGAGACGATGAGGAACGATGTGCCGGCCAGGCTAGCCAGGATCAGGCACACCGGGAGTAGCTCGGACCCAATCCTCAGGCGAGGGCGAGTCATCAGAACTGGCCTCCCGTACCCCTTTTTTGTTCTCCAGGGTCCCCGGCTGGGCTAACCCGGAGCTGACTTCGGGTCCAGAACTCCGTCTGAACCCGCAGCGCATCCTGCGCAAGCAATAGAATTGATCGGCTCGTCATGCCGCGCGGCTTGAACGAGTCGCCAACTTACGAGCGCTGGTCGCCTCGCTCCGGATCAGGACGACGCGGGATGAACCACGCCACTGGGCCGGATTGCGGGGGAGGGGGGAGTCTTCTCGGGGGGATGGGAAACGAGAGTACGATCGGCCACCCGATGGATGATCCGAGTCGTCGAATGACCTTGAACGAGGGGGATCAGAACAACCTTGCCGCCGCTGGCTTCGACTTCATCCCGGCCCACGACCTCGTCGGGGCGGTAGTCCCCCCCTTTGACGAGCACGTCGGGCTGGATCGCCTCGATCAAGGCGAGTGGTGTATCCTCGTCGAAGACGATCACGGCATCCACGCATTCGAACGCAGCGAGCAGTTCGGCGCGCGCGTCTTCCGGGTTGATCGGCCGCTCCTGCCCCTTCAGCCGGCGCACGCTCGCGTCGGAGTTGATCCCGACAATGAGGAAATCGCCCAAGGTGGCCGCCTCTCTGAGCAGGCGGGCGTGGCCGATGTGGAGCAAGTCAAAACAGCCGTTGGTAAAGACGACCCGCTGACCCGCCTGTCGCCGTCTGCGGACATCGGCCACGATCGATGCGAGTCCGAGCCGTTTGTCTCCCTCGGCGCGATGGTGATCGATCAGGTCACCGAGGATCTCCTCACGGGAGAGGAGGGCGACCCCGATTTTTTCAACCTCGAGTCCTCCGGCCACGTTTCCGAGCGCAGCTGCTTCGTCATAGTCGGCCCGGCTGGCGAGGCAGAGTCCGACGACCGAGAGGACCATGTCCCCCGCGCCGGTGATGTCGTAGACTTGGCGGGGACGGGTAGGCACGATTTCCGAGCGCCCGTCTGCACGGACCAGGGCCATTCCGTCGCGATCGAGTGTGACGAGCACCGCCTCCATGTCGAGCGTGCTCACCAACCGCCGACCTACCTCGAAGGCATCCTCGGGGTTGGCGATCGTCATCCCGGTGGCGAGTTGCGCCTCGAGGCGGTTTGGGGTCATGCAGTGGACCCAGTGATATTTCGAGTAGTCCGACGAGCGGATCGGGTCGGCGATCACGCGGACCCCAAGGCTCCGACAGGCCGCAATCAGCCGGCGCAGCAAGGAGGGCGTGCAGACCCCCTTATCGTAGTCGGAAATGAGAACGATGTCGGAATTTTTGACCGCTTCAGGAATGCAGGAGTCGAGGGCCGTTTCGATCGCGCGGGGGATTGGGTCGCGAGTTTCGTAGTCGACTCGGATCATCTGCTGGGGATGTCGATCCTGGGCCCGCCCGATATAGCGTTCCTTGAGGGTTGTCGGTCGGTCGTCGAGCTCGAGGACAAGCCGGTCATCGATCTCACGATCGGCGAGCAATTGTCGGACCAAGCTGGCCTCGGGGTCGCGTCCGACCACACCCATCAAGCAGACCTGGGCCCCGAGCGCGCTGAGCATCGTCGCGACGCTGGCCGCTCCGCCAAGCCTGTGCTCGCGGTGATCGGCGCGGAGCAGGGGGACGGGAGCCTCCTGGCTAATTCGTTCGGCATCGCCCCAGATATAACGGTCGAGGATCAGGTCGCCGACGACGAGGATACGCGGGTGGCCGAGCGTTTCGACTCGCCTGATCAGATCAAACGCCATCGCGTGGTCCTCCATGACCGTCGCTTTCCGTCTCGGTCAGCCAGCTCGCACGTGCCGAAGCGCGTTGCCATTCCCTTTGAGGCAAGGCTGGTGCCGTCAGCCCACAGCGTATCGCCCCCGGAATTGGCGTCAAGCCGGCTTTCCTCAAGGCCATGTGGCCAGCCGGTTACCAGTAGCAAAGGAGATGTCTTCTCTTCTGGAACCGGGGCTGTAAGGAGGCGGGCGAGCAGGTTGAGTGGTCCAGGAACTCCTAGGAAAAGTGCTTTCTCAACAGTTCCAGGCTTTTCGGGACGCCGGTCGCGGGGTCCTCATTGCCCTCGAACTCCAGTGAGATCCAACCCTGGTACCCATCTTCTCGCAGGAGCGTGGCGATCCTGGCGTAGTCGAGGTCGAGGGAGTACCATCGGCCACCGCCGAAATATGTCTTGGTCTGCACCAGCGCAATCGGCACTGCGCCGGCCGCCATACGGCCCATCTGCTCGTAGGGCTCCTCCAGGAAGTTGCCGGTGTCGAGCGTCATCGCCAGCCAGGGGGACTTGATGGCCTCGACGATTCGGAGTACTCCCTCGGCGGTACGGCCCAGGCCCCAGTGGTTCTCCAACCCGAGCACCACGCCGCACTCCTCGGCGCGGGGTAGCAACTTCTCGATCGAGTCGATGACCCAGCCGAACGCCTCGTCTTCGGTATGCCCTTCAAGGGGTGGTTCGATGCCTTTCCGGGCCATGAGGTCGTCGAACGACTTGATCGTGCCCCAGCGGCCGGTGTTGATCCGCATCGTGGGAATGCCCAGCCGATAGGCCAGGTCGATCTGGTAGAGCGACTTCTGGACATTGGTGCGCCGGAGTTCCGGGTCGGGGCTGACGAAACCCTGGTGGGTGGAGAGGCCCATCAGGGCGAGGCCGAGCGAATGGGCCTGACGCTTGATCGCCTGGAGGGCGGCGTTCGACTCGTCCTGCATCTGCACGTGGAGGATCTCGACGCCGTCGAACCCCATGGCGGCCGCCTTGTCGATACAGGCGGGAATGCCGAGTCGCTCGCCTCGGAACTGCCAGAAGGAGTAAGTCGACACGCCGATCGGATGGCGACGAGGGAGCACAGCCTTGGGCATGGGGCCCTCGCCGGCCGGAGGGTCGGCCAGGCATTCCTTGGCCTGACTGATCGTCAGCGCCGCTCCGGCCAGGCCCGTTTGCTTCAGGAATTTCCTTCGACTCGGTCCCATGATCGATCTCCTATTCGATATGCCGTTACCGTTGTTGAGAATCGCGCCCCCGAGAATTGAAGACCCTCTTCAGAAAACTCATGGTCATTGGGGAAATCAACGTCCAAGTGAATCAGGTGAGGATCAAGAAAGCGTTTATGGAGAAGGTGTAGACGTCGACAATAGCCAGGACGGCATGCCACATCAAGATAATGCCGACCTGGCGCTTAAGCCGGAGAGTGTCGATGCCGCTTGCATGGTGGACGGGAACGCGCGGAGCAAGGCACGCACCGCATCGTGCTCGGGCGAGGCCGTCGCGGCAATCCGATCGGTTTCGGCGGCGGCGGTCGCGCTGGACCAAGTGGTGGGGAGGCCCAGGGCGGTTGCGAGGGCGTCGGTGGTCGCCCGTTGGGCGGCCAGCAGCGAGGCGGCGGCTTGATCGGAGGGGCTGAGCACGACCCGGGAGGGAGTGTGTGTGGTCTCCTTGGAGGCGGCGGCCGTCTGCTCGGGCGAGGCCACGGGTCGATACCAGGGCGGCTGCCAGTCGGCCAGGGCTTCGAGGCTACTTGGGAAGAGGGAGGCGGCTTCCTTCATCAAGATCGGCAAGGCGATGTCGGCGTGCGGACGCAGCATCATCAGGAGCTTCGGGAGCCAGGGCATCAGGAGGCGGTCGGGGAGCCGCTCGAACGCCTTGCTCAGCAGTTCGACCGTCAGACCACCCACGAGCGGCGTGAACACGAGCGCGAGGAGCAGACCCTCAAGGTATTCCGGCAGGGCGGGGAGGGTCAGCTCGTTCTCGATCAGCGTATCGAAGTGGCCGCGCAGGCTCGCGGCGTCACGGAGGCGGAGCACGCATTCGGCCGACCAGAGGAGGGCGAGCTTCGGCGGATCGACGGTGACCGGAGCCGCCTGCCGGAGCGCGATGACGAGCTGGCTTCGCTCGCAACCGAGAGAGAGGGCCAGACTCTCTAGCGTGAACAAGAATTGGAGCATTGCCGCAAGATCGTTTACGTGCGTGCCGCGGTCGGTGAAGGCGTTCGGCAGCAAGGTCGCGTAGTGCGAGTAGCCCGTGGTCACGAACCGCTTGAGCCAGGCAGGCAGGCCGGCCTCGGTCGTGCGGTAGTAGTGCACGAGCCGGGTGATCCGGGCGTGGATCTCCCGAGCCTGCTTGGCGTCGGGTTCCTGCATGAGCAGGTCGATGGCCCGCTCGCCCAACTCCTCGGTGAGCCGCTCGCTCTTAAGGTAGAGGATGCTGTCCTCGGCCATTCGGATTGCGTCGACGGTGCGCGACTCCGGGTCGAACGCATGCTTCTTTAGACGTCGTTCGAGGACGTGCTCGACAGTGATGCCCTCGTATGCGAGATGGATGACCTCGCCTTGGTAGATGCCGATGGCGACGTCCCAGCTCTCCTGCTGGGGGACGTGGCCAAGCTGACGCTGACCCATGATGGGCCGCACTACGCCGGGCGGGAACAGGTAGTGCAGCTTCCAGAGTAGGTCGGAGCAAGGCAAGAGCGCGGGCGTCTTCCGGAAATCCAGGAGTGCTCGCTGGATGGTGTGCGACTCGAGTGGGATTGGCAGCGGGTTCAACCGCGTATAGACGTCCTGGGCCAGCGGCGGGAGCGAATCGAAGCCGATTTGGCCGACCTTGTCGCCGCCGAGGAGCATGTCGCAGAGGCGGGCGACATTGCGCTTGCCGGGCACGGCGTCCTTCTCGATGCAGGTGATGGCCGCTTCGCGGAAGTCGTAGGGCGTCGGGTGGCGGCGATTCCGCAGGTTGGCCAGGAGGATGGCCGTCTGGTAGACCGCGATGCTGTCGGCCGTCGAGGCGAGGTAGCCGTGCCGTCGCGCCAGTTCGACGATCCGCACGCAGTTTTGAAGCAAATCCTCCTCGTCCGACTCGACCTGAGTCGGGGAAGCTTTCAAATAGTCGAGCAAGGGTCGGGGGGGAGTGGCCGATCCGGAGGGGGGCGTTTCGGCCTCCGCCGCTTTTGCGACCGTGACCGGAGCGGCGGCCTTGGACTTTCGCTTGGGAGCGACGAGTGGCGGGTCCCCGGGATTGCCGTTGCGTTTGCGGCTCGTCTTCTTGTCGTTCGCCTTGAGTGAGAAGGGCTGAAGAGTTTGCCGCGCGAGGCTTTTACGCCAGCGGGCCTCGGCCAAGGTGACTGCGCCGTGCGGGTGGCTGAACTGGTGGCAGATCGCGCTATAACTGCTCGGGAGCAGGCCGTAGTGCCATTTCGTGCCCGAGGGGGGCGGGATCTCCCAGAGGGCCTTACTCTCGAGGCCGAATTCGGGGACGTAGCTCGCGGCGTGGGCTGCGCCACAGATATAGATTGCATCACACGGGTCGATTGACGAGCCGTGTAGGTGTTCCTTGATGCGGGTCCACATGTGGCGTTCGCGGAGTTCGTCGGTTCGGCGCTCGTGGTCGGTCGTGCCCAGACGGCGGAACAGGCTGCCGACCAGGAACAGGACCTGGCGGTAGGCCGCGTAGTCGCCGTCGATGACGGCCTCCTCGACGTACCGATCCCACCACTCGCTGAAGTGGCGGACCCGTGCATTCTTGAGCAATACCAGGCGGAACAGGTCGAACGTCGGCACCAAGGAGCCGACCTCGACCCCCACGGCCGAGCCGTGCATGGCCGCTTCTTCGTCGTCGACCTCCGGGTCGTCGGGGATGGCCCGCGCGATGGCGGCATCATCCCTCGGCATCCACTGGAAGACGAGGTCCGCCGAGCGGTCGACGAAGACGAGTTCCGTGCCTGGGTTCTCGAGCGCGAATGCGATCGCCTGGAACTCGGCCGAGAACTCGGTGAGCGGGCAGACAAGATTCAGCGGTGACCACGCTGCGGGGAAAGCCTCTGATGTGGGGGCGAAGGCCTGGAGCGCCACCGGCAGCCGGCAATCGCGTAGGCCGTCGAGTATCGGACGGAGGTCCTCGCAACATTCCATGTAGACGACGCGCGGGGGGCACGCCGCCAGCCGACGCACCATCTGTAAGGCCGAGGAGGGGGAGTGGTGACAGACCGGGACGATCTCCAGCGGCTCGCGACAGGCGTGCTCGACGTCGTTGACCAGCCCGCCGAGGATCTCGGCCAGTGGCTGAGCCTCGGTGGCAAACGCCTCGGCCGCGGCCAGGAGTTGGTCCTTGAGCGGATCGAAGGGGATGGCGAGATCGTCGTGATTACGCTTTGCTGTGCTCATGGCTTTACTTCAGGTGCTCGAGTGCTTGTTTGCCCGCAGCCTCGAACGCACGCCAGCCGGCGTTATCCTTCTTGGCCCGCTTGGAGACTTGGGCGTGCCAGAACTTGTTCAGGATCGACACGTCCTCGGGGATGCGCCTGGCGAGTGTGCCGACCAGCGATCGGGCAAGCATGCCGGGCGCGAGCTCCCCTTCGCCGAAGAACTGGCCGTGGAGTACGGCGTCTTCGAGTACGCCGATCTGCTCGGCCGTGGAGAGCGCGCTCTCGAGCCGCGATTCCTCGGAATTCTCCGCCGCTGACACCTCGCGGAGGTCGGCGAAGGTCTGGAGGAGAATGTCGAGCAACGCAGGCGGTACTTCAACCTCGAACCGGTTCCGCGCCAGGAGCTCGCGCGTTCGGAAGAGGACGATCTCCTTCTCGGTCTTTTTGTTAGTGACGACCGGGACCTGCACGAAGTTGAACCGTCGCTTCAGGGCCGACGACAGCTCGTTGACGCCTCGGTCGCGGGCGTTGGCCGTGGCGATGATGTTGAAGCCAGGGCGGGCGAAGACGACGTTATCCCCCTTCAGCTCGGGGATCGTCGTGTACTTCTCCGACAGGATCGAGATCAGAGCATCCTGGACGTCGCTGCTGCAGCGGGTCAACTCCTCGAACCGGCCCATCAGGCCGCCCTGCATGGCCGTCATGATCGGCGACGGGATGATGCTGTCGCGCGACTGGCCGGCGGCGATCACCATCGCCACGTTCCAGGAATATTTGATGTGATCCTCGGTGGTGCCGGCGGTCCCCTGGACGACGTGGGTGCTGTTGCCGCAGATCGCGGCAGCGAGTAGCTCGGCCAGCCAGCTCTTCCCTGTGCCCGGGTCGCCGATCAGCAGGAGGCCACGGTCGCTGGCCAGCGTGACGATCGCGCGCTCGATCGTGCTGGGGTCGCCGAAGAACTTGGGCCGGACCTCGCGGTCGAGCTTGTCCGACGGTGAGGAGCCGAGAATGAAAATACGCACCATCCTCGGTGAGGATGCCCAGGATGACGGACGTGGGCCATCGTCGATGGAACGGAGCCAGGCCAGCTCCTCGGCATACTTGACCTCGGCGGGCTCGCGCAAAATCTCGACGGCGGCTGCCGGCGGGGCCGGTTTCGGCTTGGGCATGGCTCCACTTCCTCGGGGATCATTGGGATCAGTTGAGTTGCTTTTTGAGCTCGAGGATGAGCTTCTTGATGTTACCGGTCAGCACCGGCAGGCCGATGCTCTTGAGCTGCTTGCGGAACCACTCGTTGACGTTGAAGTAACCCTTGCCACTGACCGAGCCGACCGGGATGAAGTGGACGCCGGACTGCTTGACCGCCTTGATCATCTCGAACAGCGGTCGATCGTTCTCGAACTCGTAGAAGTCCGAGATCCAGACCATCGTCGTGCGCCTGGGGTCGACGATCAGGCTGCGCGCGTGGGCCATTGCCAGTGGGCCGTCGTTACCGCCTCCCAGGTTGGTCCGGAGCAGAGACTCGAACGGGTCGGCGGCCCAGGGGGTCAGGTCGATCACGTTGGTGTCGAAAGCGACCAGCGAGACCACCACTCGCGGCAGGGTCGCGAAGATCGACGCGAGGATTGCACACTGGACCATCGCGTTGACCATGGAACCTGACTGGTCGACCACAACGATCAGGTATTTGTTCAACGATTTTTGCGAGGTGTGGCGATAGAAGAGTTGATTGACGTAGAGTCGGCCGTCGTCGGGGTTGAAGTGGTGCAGGTTCTTCCAGATCGTCCGTTTGATGTCGAGGTTGCGGAAGACGCGCTTCGGCGGTACCGAGCGGTCGATCTCGCCGGACTTGGTGCTGAAGACCTGCTTCTTGAGCACAGCGGCAAGGTTGTCGACATATTTCTTGAGCAGCAGCCGGGCGTTGGCCAGGGCCGGCCCGGAGAGGTTCGACTTGTCGCGGAGGAGTTGCTCGACTAGCGGTAAGCTGGGGCTGAGCTGAGCGGCGAGCCGGTCATCCTTGAGGACCTCGCGCAGATCCATACGTTTGATGAGGTCGCTCTCCATGGCCACCAACTCTTCGCGAAGCTGTCGGTCGTCGACCAGCGGGACGTTGCCGCTGGCCCCGGCTCCGCTCCCTCCCCCGGTCTCGCTGGCCGGTCCCCCGCCCCCTGGACGCAGGCTGCCCGGGTGGAGGCCCAGGTAGTGCTCGAACGCGGCGACGTCCTGGCACCACTGGTTGTACTGGGTGGCGCTACACGACGACGATCGCGTATTTGGCCCGAAGACGTTCAGGAGGAGCTTTGAATAGGCGAACGTGCGGCGAAGATCGAGGTCAACCTCCTCGTCGCCGGTCGGCTCCGGCGGTGCGATCGCGGCATCGGCCGGCCCGGTTTCCGCGACCGCTGGCGCTTGGAGGTGTCGCTGGATGGACTCGAAATGGGGCTTGAGCTTGGGGTAACGGTGGAGCAGCACATCGATGTCGATCGAGCTGTCGAGGATTGCGGACGGCAGCTCAAGCTGGTCGGCCAGCGTGGCGGCCATCGCATTAAACGGGGCGTTCACGTCGTTCAGGCCACCGGTTGCACCGATGAGGCGCCAGTAGAGTATCTGCCGTTGATTGAGCGCGATCGCGTCGGCCATGGGGATTACCTTTTACGCCTTGCGCCGGAGCAGTCGGCTGGACCGCTCCTTGAGGACTTCAAGCGGGCGGTGCTTGAACTTTCGCCGCACGCCGGCCAATCCTTCCCCGCTCATCAGGAAATCCTTCTGCACCCGCACGCAGAGCGGTTGCACGCGCCAGCCGCCCCGGTCGACACGGAGTAGGCCGAGCAACTCGGGCGATTCATGGATAACGCTCTCTGTCAGCTCGGTCCCGCCGGGAAGGCGTTCCATGGCCAGGGGCAGTCCGTGGTCGCTGGGCAAGCGGACGGCTTCGGCGATGTGGACTGGATGACGCAGCATGGGAGATGGGCAGGGGAGGGGGGACAGCCGGTCGGCGGCGGCGAACGGGTCGGCCCGGCTTCCCGCTTTGGGAGGAGAGCGGAGGATGAGGTCGCCGTTGGCCCGCAACTCGGCCTTCGCGATCCGGAGGGTTTTGTGAGCCTCCAGGGCGGCCAGGATCGGCTCGCTGTACGGCTCGAAGAGGTCCCAGACCCCGGCGCCGGCGATCACGTCGACCTTGTATCCGGCGAACGGGATGCGAACGGTCCGCGCCTCACCGTCGTCCAGCACGCCATAGAGCAAAGCACAAGCGAAGTTGTCGTGAGATTGAAGGTCGAGTCCCAGGGGCGTGAACACCCCTTCTGCCTCGCGAAAGGTCGATGCGCCCGGCAACTGCTGCGTGCGGACCATGCTTGCCGACCAGAGGTCGCCCCAGCGGAAGCCGGGCAGCTCCGGCTGCCGCGAAGCCGGCATGGACCGAAGTAGCTCGTTCGAGAAGCCGGTCAGCAAGGAGGCCAGGCCGGTCAGCTCCGGGTCGGCTTGCAGGTTCTCCAGCGTTGCCGCGAACGGGGCCACCGTGGTCTCCTCAAGGTGCTTGAAGCCCGCGATCGCCAGCTCCGTCAGCCACTGTTGCACGCTGGCCAGCGCCGTGGCCGAGCGGCCCATCGGCAATGGAGGCGGCTCCTCGCCCGTGGGCGAGGGCCGGCCCAGCGCCTCGTGAGCTTGGGCGACGAGCGCATCGTGCGCCGCGCCGAGCAAGGCCACGCGTGCGGACGCCAATGCGAGGAAGTACCGCGCGACGAACTCGTTCCGCCCGACGGCCGCGAACGCCTCGGCCACCACTGGACCCAGGGGCGAGCCGGCGAAGACACCGGCGAGGGGCTCGAGCCGTGCTCGATGCTCGTCTCCGAGGCGGGCAAACCCGTGGAGCAACGTTTCATCGAACCGTTCCACCAGGTCGAAGGCCTCATTCACCCCGGCTGGTAGCAATGCAAGTGTTTTCATGAGACGAACCAGCCCATCTCGAGGACCGTGCCTGGTCGAACCGTCAGCTCGCAGTACCGGAGATAATTCAGGAACCGGCTGAACACGACCCCGGGTGGTTCCTTCCGCTCGCAGCCCCCCAGTGCCCCGAGTATCTTGCGGGCTTCATCGACCGCCTGTTCGTCACCGTCCAGGCCGAGATAGGCGGCCACCCGCGCCGCCCCGAATTGCAGGATGGCCTCGTCGACCATCTCGGCGATATGCTTGCAAGGTGCCCCGCGCAGCCCGCCGCAGGGTCGATTGTTGTTCGTGCAGCAGTAGTAGTCTCCGCTGCCGGATTCGACGAACGAGACGTAAACCCGCTCGATATCCGACCCACTCGAGACAATCCCCTGCACCCGCCCACCGGCCAGCTCGACAAACGGGACCGACTTCACCGTCCTCTGCCCCGCCAGTCCGCTCCCGACAACGACGCTCGCTCGTTCAATCACGTCATCTCATCCGGGATACCTGGATCAATTGGCCCTGGCCGAACCCCGGCCGGCATTGGACTATTGAACAGTATCCCCGAGTTGTGAGCAAGCCTCTTGTTCCGAACTTCCACAATTGTCACCGGAGACTCATTTTTGGACCCGGCAACCGGGCAACCGGCCTCTCACGTCATTTCGTTCTCAAGGATTTCTGAAGGAGTGTGCAATCGGGCTATCGTCCGATTTTCCCTTCCTCAGAGCGAGTCCGACGGCAGAAATCGGAACCCGGGCCCCGTGTGAACACGCACGCTGAAGGCGGTCTCCAGGGCGGGGCCCAGCACGACGGTCTCGGTGGGGCCGTCGTCGATCAGGCGGCCCTCGTGCAAGAGCACTGCACGCGGAAAGAACTCGAGGGCCGATTGGAGATCATGCACGGCGGCGAGAATCGTCTGTCCCTCGGCGTGGAGCTCGGTGAGCAGGGTCATGAGTTCCAGTTGGCGGCCGATGTCGAGGGACGAGGTGGGTTCGTCCAGGAGCAGGATGGGGGCCTCCTGGGCGAGGGCCCGCGCGAGGAAGACGCGCTGGCGCTCGCCGCCGGAGAGGGTGGGGAGTGTCCGGTGGCGAAACGAGGTCAGGCCGACCCGCTCGATGGCCCACGCGACTCGGGCGTGATCGTCGCGTGACAGAGCCCCCCACGTATTGAGATGGGGATACCGGCCCAAGGTGACCACATCCTCAACTCGCATCTCGAAGCGGGTGGCGGTCTGCTGGGGCAAGTACGCGCACTGCCGGGCGATCGCCGTACGGCTCAGTTCGCCAAGGAGCCGGTCACCCAACTCGACCTCGCCGTCCGACACGGGGAGGAGCCCCGCCAGGACGCGGATCAAGGTCGTTTTGCCGGCCCCGTTGGGACCGAGCAGAGCGGTCATGGAGCCTGGGGGGAGAGTCAGTGTCACGTCATCGAGCAACGCCTGGTTCTCGACGCGGACCGTGGCATGACGGGTTCGCAAGTCCGGCGGCGTGATCACGGCCGCCCTCCTCGTGTCCTTCGAAGGACGACCAGGAAGGTCGGTCCTCCCAAGAGCGCGGTGAGGATGCCCAGGTGCAGCGCGAAGCGGTCGGAGAGTGTCCGCGCGAGGAGTTCGCAGGCCGTGAGGAAAGCCGCTCCCCCCGCCACACATCCTGGCAGGAGAGCCAGGAGCCGGGGTCCGGTCAGGCGTCGGATCAGGTGCGGGACCATCAGGCCCACGAAGCCGATCGATCCGCTCACAGCAGTTGCGGCCCCGGTCGCCAGGGCGGTCAGGACCAGGACCCAGAGCCGGGTCCCAACGACCGGGACCCCGATCGCGAGCGCTTGTTCTTCACCGAGCAACATTGCGTCCAGGCGGCGGTGGAGCAGGAGCAGCCCACAAATTCCGAAGGCGATGGGGGGGCCGGCCAGACCGACGTGTTCCCAGGTCTGATTTCGGACGCCGCCGACCAACCAGAAGAGGAGCTCTTGAACCCGATGAACGTCGGTCAGGATCATTACGAGCGAGACGCCGGCGATGGACATGCTGCCCACGGCAACCCCGGTCAGGAGCAGTGTGGGGCCGGTCGGGCGACCGCCGAGGTAGGTAAGCGCGTAGACGAGTAGCGAGGCGGCGAACCCTCCCACACAGGCACAGAGGGGAAGCGAGAGGAAGACGGACTCTGCCAGCCCGGTGTGAATGGCGATCACGGCCCCAAGCGCTGCTCCGCCGCTCACGCCGAGGATCGCGGGATCGGCCAGCGGGTTTTCGAAGGTAGCCTGCAAGGCGGCGCCGGAACAGGCGAGCGCGGCCCCGACCAGGCCGAGCAACAAGGCTTGCGGCAGGCGCACGTCGCGCACCAAAAAGCGTTCGACGGGTGAGACGGAACTATCGTCGCCCAGGCCCACCAGGGCTGTCATGACCCGCGCAACGTTTCTTGGAGGGATCGCGGCGGTTCCCCAGACGGTGCTCAGCAGAGCCAGCCCCAGATAGGCTGCGGCCAGCCAACTTGTGATCGCGGCCGGGCGAGTCATGGTGACACCTCGGCCTCACTCGAGAAGCTCTCGGGATGGAGCGCACGGGCTAGGCGTTCGGTCGCCTCGACCACGAATGGGGACACCGATGTGAGATAACGGCTTTCGATAGAGACCACCCGGCCCTCGCGCACCGCTCGAAGCTGGCGGAGAATCGGATGACTCGCGATCTGTCCCTGGCGCTCATCGTCCTTCCAGTAAGACAGGAGCACGACGTCGGGGTCGGCGGCCACCACACGTTCGGGGGCCAACTCGGCCGACCCCTCGAGGTTGAGCTCGGCCGCCACGTTCACCCCGCCCCCTTCGCGGATGACCTCGTCGATTGTCGAGCGGCGGCCTGACGTGAAACCGGCCGACCAGAACAAGACGCGAGGACGGTGCGACACCGCTCGCAAGCGATCGGCCAAGCGGCGCCGACGTTCCCGCATTTGCTCGATCAACTCGCGAGCGCGGGCCGGCTCACCGACCTGTTCCCCGAGCCGTGTCAGGCCGGTCTCGATCTCGGCCATGTCGTTCACGAAGTCATTGCGGTAGATCTTGAGCCCCGAGCGCTCGAGCAACTTGAGCGAATCGGCGGAATTATAAGGCGCAACGCAGACCAGGTCGGGTGTCAGGGCGATGATCCGTTCCGGATTCGCGTCATTCACCCGGACGAGATCCTTCGGGTATCGCCCTGAGACGTTCGAGATGCCCGCGTCGTCCGCGAAAACCGTGACGGCCACGACGCGTTCGATCGGCACCAACTCCGCGAGCATCTCATCGGTGCCCAAGGTCAGGGAGACGATCCGGCTCGGTTTCGAGTTCTTGGACGTCGCCGGCGCAGAGCGCCCGCACCCCCACCCGGTTCCCAGGCTAATGACGGCCAGGAGGATCGCCACGCGGTAGGATCGGCGAAGTCCGGTCATGAGTGCGCCTGCTCTTGGGGGCGCCGGATGGCGTTCCCGAGAGTCAGGTGCGATCGGGGGGACCGGGTTGCCAATCGCCTTCACGTTTCGTTCTCCTTGAGTCCTTGATTCTACGGAAACAGAGACGGGCGGGGGATGGTGACTTCGATGCGATCAAGGATCGCCGAGCGGTCCGATGCCGTTGAAGAGGGCGTCGTCGGTGCCGATATCGTGGAGATGGCTTTGCTCGACCAGGTTGAGGCCCGCTGGTGACCACCAAGCGGCGAGTGGGTTTTTGGTCGGCCGCTGGGCCTCGACATGTCCGTCGAGGTAGAGCAGATTGGCAACCTGCCGATGCCGAAAGTGGACGGTCGGGTACTGGCTCGAGGGGGCTTCGAGGGCGTAGTTTTCCTCGAGCTTGGCCTGACCCGGCCCGAACGCCCAGTCATTGACCTGGGCGCTGTCGCCGAACGCGATCGTCCGTGAGGTCGTGTTGAACTTGGCGAGCGGATACGAGTAGGGGACGCCCATCTGGTTCCAGCCGAACCCGAGGTATTTGTAGTTGTACCCGTAACCGGAGCTGGCCCCGCTGTATCGAAGGGAGAACATTACCGGATCAAAATCGGGGCAACGCTGGACCGCCGTTTGAGTTTCCATGAACGGCATCAGCGCCCCGGTGGTCAAGTCAAGGTCCGGGAGGCCGTTGGGGCCTTTGGTCTCGAGAACGTCGCCGAACCAGTAGCGTTTGGGATTCGTCGGACTCACGGGGAGGTTGTAGTTATAGAGACTTGACGGGGGGAGCAGGCCGTGGGTGTCGGCGTACATCACCAGGGCGATGCCCATCTGCTTGAGGTTTGAGGAGCAATTGATTCGCCGGGCCGCGCCTCGGGCCGCTTGAACGGCGGGGAGGAGCAAGCCGACGAGCACGGCGATGATCGCGATCACCACCAGGAGTTCAATGAGCGTGAAGCCGGCTGTCCGCGCACGTGCGGTGCGAGGGAATCTGGAAGCGTGCATGTATCGTCCCCCCGAGACCGTTGTGTCATCGCCAACGGCCGATCGCGCCGGGTGAAAGGGCGCGCAAGAGCCTATGTTGACGAGAGGCGACGGTTACGGGATCGGGAAGTCTCGCGGAGGATTGGGAGGAGTTTCTGCGGCGCGCTCGTCCCTCGCAGAGCGACGCCCACTTCGGTGCAGGTAGGTCTTCTGACTTCCGAGTTGGGGCGGCGGGCCTTCTCATCAGAGCGGCGTGTGAGGCCGGCCCGACAATGGCAAAGGAGGTGCGTCGCCCGTGAGCACTCGGTTACAGCGGCGGGGCCGTTCCGGATTCAAACCGGATTCCCTGTTTTGCCGACATCGACAGACTGCCGACGGTCGGCCACCAACACCTTTGAATCAAAGCAGAGGTTACCTTGGATTCGGCGGGATCGTCAAGCACGGACTCGGCGTTTCTGGAGTGCCCGTAGGACCTTGAGTCGTTTATGCCGGTTCGGGCGGGGCCTGGCGCTGGCGCGTCGAGTCTCGGTCGATTCCGTTCAATTTCGCCGAGCTGTAGCGACCGAAGTCGAACACGGTGTCTACGGCCTCCTCGGGACGTTCGGCAAGCCCTTGTTTCAGGAGTCGGCGGCGACGCTTGCCGCCCGCCCGTTTGATCTCGCGTTTCTGTTGGCGGAGTTCGCGCTTGGTGTGGTCCATGACCCCTTGTCCCTGAGTGCATAGAAGCCTGCTGGTTCAAGGGTCGACACGGCCACTCACGTCTGAGTTCGCGAAGAGACGGCTGTCGAGCCATTCGATCAGGTCCAGCGCATAACGCTCAGGGTCAGGTTCGAATTCGAGGGTGTGATGGGCCTTGGAATAGATGATCAGGTGCCGGTCCGGGCTCGCAAGCCGTTCGAAGTAGGTCAGGGTCAAGTCGTTGTTGACGATCCGGTCTTGGCCGGCGAGCATCAAGAGGGCGGGCTGATGGACCTTGGAGGGGATCCGGCGCACGGCCTTATCAATGAAAAAACTGGCTGCCAATAACCCGGCGGTCCCTGCGTGAAGGCTGAGGTTGTCGGAGGCGATGAAGGCCTGTCCCTCCGGGCTATCCGTGAACAGGGTGGGTTCACCCAACGGGATCGGGAACGTCTTGCGACGGTTTGTGAGCCAGGCCAGGGCGATCCCCAACCGCTCGCGCCGGGTGACGTCGACCCGGGGGTGCAGTCCGGGGCAGATCAAGGCCAGGGCATCGATCAAACGCGGCTGCTTTCCCGCCGCGATGACCGCCGGCTTTCCTCCCCAGCTGATCCCGGCCAGCGCGGTCGGAACGGCGGGAGTACGGTTCCGGAGTGTTGTGAGCCATTCGGTGATGTCATCAATTAAGCGGTGGGACGAAGGAGCGTGACCGCGGTCCGCACGATTGGCGCCCGAACCCCGCCGGTCGGGGAAATGAGCCTCATAGCCCGCCTTCGCAAGCGTTTGGCCGAGCCGATGATACCAGCCGCCGTGGCTCTGGACGCCATGCAAGACCACCACCCGCCCCCGTGGTGTCCCTGACACGGGCCAGACAGCGACATGAATGGTGTAACCGTCGGAGGCGGTCTGGGTCTCAATTCGAGGTTCACTCATAGGAAATCTCCTTGCGATCGACCGCCATTCGCTCCAGCGCTTCCGGATTGACGGTCACCCCCAGGCCTGGCCCTGCCAGCGGGGGAGCCCAGCCTCCGTAGCGGAAGGTGATGTCCTCGACAATCAGGTTCGCGGCCAGGACATGGCGGTCGTACGAGCCTTCGACGTAGCGAAGCCCGCGAAGATTGGCGGCGAGATGACGCCCGGCGGCCGAGAGGATTCCGGTCTCGCCAGGATGACAGCCAAGTTGCAGGCCAAGGCCCTGACGCTGAGCGAGGCCGATGATTCTCAGGCTTGGCACGACCCCGCCGCACTTCGATAGTCGGACGTTCAATACGTCGGCGGTTCCACGTTCGATCGCTCGAGTCGCATCGGGATAGCCGCAGAGCGACTCGTCGAGCATGATCGGCATACCCAGCTTCGGCCGAAGATCCGCCAGGGAGTCGGACTCGGCGTGGGGAACCGGCTGCTCGAGTACCGAAGGGCCAAACGGGAGCAAGGGCCGGACCCGGTCGACCAGTTCCAAACTGTGCCATGCCTCGTTCGCGTCGAGCCGGAGGTCGATCCGGTGCCCCAGGATCCGACGAAGCCGGGCCAGCCTGGCGGGATCGTCCTGCCCTTGCACGCCAACCTTGAGCTTGACCTGGGCGAACCCGTAGAGTCGCATCTTCCAGGCCGAGATCCGCTCTTTCGCGGTCGAGTCGGCCATGATCGCACCGCTGTAGCGAACTCGCGAGGGGGCGTCGGTCCGTTGGAGCCCGGGCACTTCGACCATGCGGACCGCCTGGCCGAGCGACTCGCGGAAGTGCCGGCCGTAAGCGTCCAGAAGGGCCAGCTCCAAGGCGCATCGCGCGGCGTTTCCGGCCATCCCGCGAGGGTCGGCCTCGGTTTCGGGAAGGACGAGCGCTTCGAGTCGGCGAACGACGTCCTCGAAGGAGGTCGGTCGGCCCAGGTGGCGTGCGAAGTCGAAGCCAGAAAGAGAGGCAAAGGTCGACTCGATGGTCTCGCCCGTCACGTAGGGGCGGGGCACCCCCTCGCCGTAGCCGACCTGGCCGTCGTCGAGCGTGGCGCGAACGACGAGGCTGTCGCTCGTCGTTCGCTCATGAGACGCGTGCTTGATCGGCTTCTTTAGAGGAACGGCCACGTGGAACAGGTCGAGCGCTTTGAGGGTCATGGTTTTCCCGGGTGATCGCTGGCGTTTTTTTCGTTCACTTGGAGTGTGCCACACGATCGGGTGCAACGACGAGTGGCGACTTGCAAGACCGTTCGCGCAAAGGCACTGACTGCCTCTTGAGAACGGATCTCGAGCCGGCGGGGACCAGACAATCTCAAGTGACGACGCGAAACGGACGCCGGAGTTAGGCTCTCAGGAAGACCCCAAGAGGTAGACTCCCATCGCGCAGAGAACCAGGCTGCCAGCGACCCCCAGCCAATGCTCGATGCGCACTTCGCGATCGAATCGCGTGAGAATTTGCCGGCAACGAGCGGCCATCCACCCCACGGCGATCAGGACGGCGGCCATTCCGAGGCCAAATGCGACCAGCAGCACGATGCCGACCCCGAGTTGGCCGATCGCTTCCGCCAGGAGGATCAGGGCGACGGCGTCCCAGCAAGGGACCAGACCTCCGGCCACTCCGAGTCCGACGAGGTTCCGGTGGCTGCCTCCGGACTCCATGAGAGGAAGCGGTGTGTCGTCATGCTCGCTGTATCCTCCAAGGTGTCGCCCGAGCCTCCAGAAGCCGATCGCCGCGATCAGGAATCCGGCGATCATGGCCAGAGCTGAATGAATCGACTCGTAACGGGACGAGCGCGTCAGCCAGAGTCCGAGCGCGACCAGCAAGACGCTCCCCGTATGGGTCGCCGTCGTCACCAGTGCGAGGAGGGTTCCCCGGAGCCAACTGCCGCGTTCGGCGACGACCGTCGCCGCGACGAGCGTTTTGCCGTGTCCCGGCTGGACCGCATGCGCTGCCCCGAGGCCGAAGGCAATCAAGATCAGTCCGAACAGCGAGAACCCCGTGCTCCGGTCCAGGAGTCGGGAAAGACGATCCGAGGCTCGGCCAGGCGCGGGCTGACTCGCGGGCTTGGACCGTCCTGGTTTTTCGCCCCCGGCTGATTTCCGGACCGGTTCGTGGAGAACGGGTTGCGCCTGCTCCGACTTCGGCTCGGTGCGCGTTGTCGTCTGATAGTCGATTTCGGCCAGCTTGCTGCGTCGTTCTTCGAGGTCCGTCATCAGCCAGAGGGGCTGGACGTCGATGAGTTGGACGTCGGCCGGGAGCGAGTCGCCCTGGAGAACGACCCCCCCTTGGCCTCGAAGCGCGAGCCGACTCGTTCCCTCGCTCGACACGAAATTCGTGTCCTGGACTTTGAGCCGCCCCCGAGGGGGGATGACACCCTCAAAGTGAAACGTGTATTGAGGGTGCTCCTCGGTCTTGAGCTCGAAACCGCGAGCATGAAGGGGCAGGGGCCGGCCATCGATCGTGACCAGCAATCCCTTCGCATTTAGCGGAGCGGTTTCCTGCCCATAGCGCTCGAACCAAGTGCCGCGATCGCCGTCCGGGAGCGCACCGATCAGGTCGCGGAGGTCTCGGGTCAGCGTCAGCTCCGACAGGCTGACCTCGTAGGCGACCTTGATCCGCCCGGGATGGAGGTTGACCTGGATCGAACGATCCACCCGCGCATTGGGGATATCGTGCGCCCTTGCGGATGGGTTCAAGAGGGCGAACACGACGAGAAGCAGCAGGCAAGGCCGACGCATTCGACCGCTCAGTAGAACTTCTCGAGGGCTTTGGTGACGACGTAGATGACCACGTTGCGACTGACCGGTTTCGCCAGAACGCAAAAGGCATGGGCCGAGAGCGCCCGGCGCAGGAGGTTGTCGTCACTCTCGGCTGAGATCAAGATCATGGGCAGAACGCCCTTGATCTGGCGCACGAGGGTCATCGTCTCCAGGCCCGAGAGCTTTGGCAGGTGCATATCCATCAAGGCCAGGTCAACGTGTTGAGCCTGGACAATATCGATAGCTTCTTCACCGCTCTCGGCCAGGAGAGTATGAAATCCAACCGGTTCAAATATCTCGCGAAACGTCTCCCGCACTGCGGGATCGTCGTCGGTGATAAGGATGGAGTAGGGGCGATCCATGGTCATGACGACCGTTCTCACGCAAGGCGGGCCTGTCGGGGTAGTCAGGCTACGAGCCTCGGCATTCCTTGCAAGAAACAAGCCGAAGCGATGGGTCCATGGAAGAACCTCTTAATATTATGCTGTAAACGACGTTCAAGTCAAGATTTACATTTTCTAAGCTCGGTTCATTGATTTCCGCCAAGGCTGGCAGGGCTGCCGTATTGTTCGCCAGTATGGCAGTCAGTGAGCCTGAGCCTCAGTGGAAGCCTTGCCACCACCAACCCGGGCGAGGCGGGAAAGGAGTCCGGAGGGGGACTGCCCCCAACGTTGACTCGGGTCGAAGGCATCGGCCACCGCCAGTGCTTCCGGGTCGATCGTCACGGTGCCGAAGAGGTAGCGTTCGAGCAGGTTGCCGTTGGCAGCCACCCCCTCGACCATGACGGGGAGCTTTGAGGTCGGGTCAATGTAAACCACCCAGTGCTCGCCGGTGGGCGTCACCCGAACGATTTTATGGCTTGGTTGATCGAGCTGGCCAGGGTTTTCCAGGCCGGCGTAGGTCAATTGGCCCGTGGGAGAGTCAATCGTCCCGGCCTGTGCGATCTGCTTTTGGAGGTCGGCGAGGATCGTCTCGAATCCGGCCTCGGTGATGGGGTGCCGGCTATTGCGGAGCACCATCGGGTTATCCACCGCCAGGCTCATGGGGGGCACGGGGACGATCGAGTCGGGCATCTTGACGTGCATGAGCTTGTCGTCATCGCTGGCCGAGTAGAGAACCTCGCGCCCCTTGCTTGGCCCGTCTGGCCACTCCAGGCGAATCGCCCTGGGGTTCCGGCGCACGCTGAGCAAGACCTCTTCGGCAGGCCCGAGCGTTTCACCCACGCGTTCCCGACGCTTCATCAGAACCTGATAGCTTGCGATGGATTCGAGTCGCGCTTGAGAAGCCGACACGATGGTGGAGAGTTCCGTCGAATCCGCCGAATCCAGCGCCGGTTTCGGCTCCAGGGAGAGACTGGGTGTGGCCGCTTCCGCCGGTGGGGTCGTCGCTTCGGTCGAACCCAACAAGGGGAGAGGCTCACTCTGGGAGCGTTTTACACCCGGCTTGATCGGTTCGGGAGGATGGAGAGCCACCTGGAGTGGGGGCGTTTCCGCGAGCTCCGAACCCGCTGGGCCACTGTTCAATCGGTTGCGAGCCTTGGTCTGGGCTCGGTCCTGGGCCAGCAAGGTCCGGGAGTGAGCGACACCTCGTCCCACCTCCTGGGCGTAAAGGTCGTTCCCCGGGGAGACCGGTGGTCTCGTTCGTCCGAACGGAGCTGCGGCACCCAGCATCAGCGGGGTACCTGAGTTGAAGGAGCGCATGCGAGCACAGCCTACGTTGGTGACGCAGGCAACCAGCCCGATCACAACACAAACCCGACGCGCGAACAATTTCAAGGCGGAATCCGTCGCCCTATCCATAGCGAAGTTCTCCCCCTCAATGGGGTCTTCCGGGCCCTGGTTTCCCCTCGTAGGGGAACCGGGCCGGGGCCATCATGGCTGGCGGATCGCCGCGCGTCCCATCCTGGTGGGCGATCAGCGAGAACACATCGAAGATATCGGATACCACAACCCGAATCCCCGCACAAGCCGAACCTGATACCGCAAGGGCCGTTCGCGTCAGTCCGCGAGCGAAGTCGAAGCGGCGTCACTGAGTCGGAACGTTTCCAACGCTCCGAGGTCAGGCATCAGGTGCGGCTGCTTATATTGTTCGACGGTTCCCCCACTTCGCGCCAGTCGCCTCTTTTGAAAATCGGACCAAGATCCGGCCGGAATGCGGCGTATCCGAATTGGGCCGAGTCGGAGGGTTGAGCGCTTGTTTTCGTATTCGAGGTTCAGGCGTTGCAACTCGGCTTCCACTTCAGCGGCAAGCTTCTCGACGGTGTTGCGATCGACCAGGTCCGATTCTTCCACCAGAAGGTTGTAGTGGGGGGGATCGCCCCAGCTTGGAAGCAACAAGAAGGAGCTGAGCCGGAGGTTGAGGGTCCGCTGGGCCGCACCGACGGCAGCGACGACCTGGAATTCCGACAGCTTCTCTCCGGTCAAGCTCGAGAAGTGCGCCCCTTTGTTGAGGAACTCAATGACGGGGGCCTTGCCGTGGAACCCGACGCACCGGATCAGGTCGTGGATCTGGTAGCGATAGAGTCCCCCCGCCGTGGTCGGGAGGATGAAGTAGCGTTGGCCCTCGATCAGTTCGTGCGCCTCAACGGTCTCAGGCGCTTCGTGGTTGGCCTGGTCCTCGGGGATGAACTCGAAGTAGTGGTGGCGGATGTCGAGAACGCCTGCGGGAGTACCGTCCTCGATTGGGATCGTCATTCGCCCTTCCGAGGCGATGAGACCGACGTCACGGACCGGGCGGTCGCCGAAGTACTCCGGGTAGTTCCGGAGGTAAGCGCCCATCGTGCCGCCGGTCCAGTTCGCCAGGAAGCAGAGGTCGGGCCAGTAATCCTTGGGGAGAAGCCGGCCGGTCTGATTGACGATGGCTTCGAGCCGTCTTGCCGCCTGCTTGTGTTTGCGGCCGACCTTCCGTCGGAGTGCTTCGCGAACCTCGACAGGGAGGTCCCACTTGGGGTCGATCGTGCCGTCGGCGAGGTCGCGAATGAGCGTGGCTTTCTCACGATCGCCGAGCCGGGCGATTGCCAGGATCGTGCTCGGGTTGGCGGCGATGGTTGTGCCCAGATTGCGGAAGACCGAGAGCCGGAGCGCTACGTAGTATTTGGATTCGATGTCCTTGATCCGCGAGGCGATCGCGGGCATGCAGTAGGTCAACCGGATGAGCGGGTTCTGCATGTGGGCCGTCAGCCCCGTGATCGCTCCGCAGGGGATGCCGGACGGGGTCACACTCTCGCGCCAGTCGCTGGCAATCTGGAGGATCGGGAGCAGGCCACGGGAGAGGATTCGCGGGTGCGCATCAAAGGCGAGGATCCCCCAGATGGTCCATCCTTCGCGATAGTCGGCGAGCGACTCTTGGGTGACCGGGATCGTCTTGGGCCGATTGGTCGTTCCCGAGGTCATCGCGAACATCAGCACCTTGGTGCCCGACCCGAACAGTGCGCCGAGGTCGCCTTGGCGAACGCGGTCGATGTAAGGTTCCATCGCGTCGTAGCCGCGAATCGGGACACGACGACGGAAGTCGGCGGGGGTCCGAATTTCGTGGAAGTGATGATCGCGGCCGAACTGACTGTCGGCGTGACGAGCGATGCGGGACATGAGCAAGTCGCGTTGGACTTCGTCCGCGCAGCTCGTCTGGGAAAGAAATTGCCGCGCCAGGCCGCGTGAGCGGTTGAGGAGCGGCATTCCGGCGTACTTCCGAATGAGATGGAACATCGGTTTCCCGCCTCTCCTTCAACGGTTCCTGCCGTTCGGCCGCAAGCCGCGCGGCGGTCCGAATCGAAGAAAGCGGAAGTTCAGAGAACTCCCGAGGAAGACATTTCCAGGGTCACGGGAGCAGCGGAGTCGAGGGCCTGCTTAGGGAGAGCCCGGCGTGGGGCCACCCGCCCGAGGAACGTCGTGATTCGCTCCGCATAGGCCTCGGGCTGAACCTCGCGACAGCGATTATGCTTGGCCCCGGGGACGATCCACATTTCTTTCGGCTCACGCGCTTCGGCGAACAGGAGCCGGGCGATCTCGGGACCGATGTACGCGTCCTTGCCGCCGTGGATCATCAACCAGGGGCGAGGTGCAAGCCGAGCCACGGCGCGTTCCACGTCGGGGAAGTGGCAGCGCAGGTTGCGCTGCGATTTCATCCGGCCTGCCCACCCCACGTAGGAGAAGACCCAGAGTGGCATCCGCTTCCACAAACGTGGACTGCCCACGTAAATCTCCGCCCAGCGGAGGATGTAGGCGAGCATGGTTCCCCGCGTCGGGAAGGCGCCATCGGTGATCACACCCCAGACACCGGGATCCGACGCTGCGGTGACCAAGGCGGTACCACCGCCTCGGCTGATCCCGAACAGTCCGAATCCGGCCGGATCACGGTCGGGGCGGGACCGGAGGTAAGCCAAGGCCCCACGAAGGTCGGCCTTCTCGTGGTCGGTCACCCATTGTAAGGGCTTGTACTGCGAGTCCTTCTCGCTCTGGCCGTGGTTGCGGAAGTCGAAGGTGAAAATATCGAAACCGAGGTCACGGAGATAATCGGCGTAGGGGCGATAGCTCCAACGATCACTCAAGTATTCATGGCAGAAAACCAGGACGCCGAGCCGGGACGTGGTCCGAGCCGTGAGGTACGTGCCGGCGAGCTTCAGACCGTCCTTCGTGCTAAAAGTGACCGCCTCACCGTCGTTCTGCAGGGGAGGGACGCGAAGCGGAAGGAAGAGCGGCGACTCCTCGAAGATCCGGCCAACGATCGGCGCATATCGAATCGCCACGTGGATCAGGAAGATCGCCAGCATACCGAGCGCCACGAGCGTCGGAACCAGCAGGATCAGAAGAGACGAAGTGGGCACGATTGGACTCCGTGGACGCCGCCAGGGTGAGCTCGAGGTGTGGTTCGGTCAGGTTTTCGAGGCGCCGGCACGCCAGAAAGGGGCCGGGCGCGTCGTCAGCCGGCGAAACGTCGAAGAATCAAGGCGATGTTCTGCCCGCCGAAACCGAAACTGTTGGAGAACGTAACATCGACCAGCTTGCGCCTGGCGACGTGTGGGATGTAGTCGAGGTCGCAGTCCGGACCGGGATTGTCCAGGTTGATCGTCGGAGGAAGGATACCGTCCCGAATCGTCAGGAGACAAACAATCGCCTCAACGCTGCCTGCTGCGGCGATCAGGTGGCCCATCATGCTCTTGGTACTGGAGATCGGCACTTGGTAGGCCGCTTCGCCCAAGGTTCGCTTGATCGCCAATGTCTCCACCGAGTCATTGACCGAGGTGCTCGTCCCGTGGGCGTTGATGTAGTCAACGTCCTCCGGGTTGAGCCGGGCTTCGGCCAGGGCCTCACGCATGCAAGCGATGGCGCCTCGGCCTTCGTCGTGGCTGTCGGTGATTCGGAACGCGTCGGCGGTCGAACCGTAGCCGGCGACTTCCCCGTAGATTGTGGCACCCCGTTTCTTCGCATGCTCCAATTCTTCAAGAATGAGCATGCCCGCCCCTTCCCCGAGGATGAATCCGTCGCGGTCGCGGTCGAAGGGCCGGCTGGCGCGGGTGGGATCGTCGTTGCGGGTCGAAAGCGCGGTCAGGAGGTTGAAGCCGGTCACCCCGAACGGGTGAATCATGCTGTGGGTGCCGCCGGACAGCATGACGTCGGCGTCACCGCGACGAATGATTTCAGTGGCCTCGCCGATCGCCTGCGAGCTGGCAGCGCAGGCGGTCAAGCAATTGGCGTTCGGTCCTCGAGCGCCGAAGAGGCTCGCGAGGTGCCCCGACGGGGTCCCCGGCTCCTGCTCGGCCTCGTGGATCGGGTGGAGCTGGCGGAGCCCTTGGCTGGTGAACACGGTCGTATCGACTTTGCCCTGGCGGGTCGCGTTCCGCACCAGTTCGACGAACCGAGGAAAGTCCTGCTGGCCTTCACCCGACCCGAGGTAGACCCCGAACCGGGATCGGTCGAGGTCCTTCACCGTTTCGAGTCCGGAGTGGTCGATCGCCATCTGGGCGGCTGCGATGGCGAACTTCGTATTCCGGCAATATTCCTGCCAGCGTTCGGCGTCGTTGATGTAGTCTTCGAGCGCGAAGTTGGTGGCCTCGGCGGCGATTCGGGTGGGAAAGGTTTCGGCATCGAACAGTGTGATGGCGCCGACGCCGCTCCGTCCTTCCTGGAGTGCGGACCAGGTCGCCTCCAGGTCACGGCCCAGAGGCGTGACCATTCCCATTCCTGTCACGACGATTCGACGCATGGAGCCTGTTCCTCGACGGCGAAAGTCTCTTTGTCAGTTCGCGGCCGAATTGCCACGGACGACCAGGGCGGCCGCCTGGCCGTGCCGGGTGAGATTGGTATTCACGAATGTCGGATTGCTGGTGTCACGAGGTGCGCCTCGGACGAGGTCGACGACGCAAGCAGGGTCGAGTTCGTCGCAGTTGAGAGTCTGGGGGATCTTCCCTTGATTGACTCCGATCAAGCTGGCGATCAACTCGACCACGCCGCAACCCGAGACCAGGTTGCCCATGTATCCCTTCAGCGCGGTGACGGGAACCGTCGCGCCGCCGAAGATGCGCTGGAAGGCTCGCGATTCGGCCAGGTCGGAGACGATCGAGGCGGCGCCGTGGGCGTTGACGTGGCCGATCTCGGACGGAGCCAGCCCCGCGTCGCGGAGCGCCGCGTTGAGGGCGATCTCGGTGCCGATGCCGTCGGGATCGAGGCCGCCGCCCGGCGTGGCGTCGCATCCCGAGCCGAAGCCGAGGATCTCACCGTGAATTCGCGCTCCTCGTTTAAGAGCATGTTCACGCTCTTCGAGGACGAGGATTCCCGCCCCTTCGCCGGGGACCCAGCCGTCGCGTTGGACGTCAAACGGGCGGCAGGCGCCGCTGGGGTCGCCGCTCCAGCGGGACATCTGCTCGAGGAGGCTCATCCGGACGAGGCTGAGCGGATGGATTTTCGAGTCGGCCCCGCCGGTGATCATGAGGTCGGCTCGCCCTCGGGCGATGATCCGGCTCGCCTCGCCGATCGCCAGGTTCGAGGCGGCCTCGGCCTCGGTGATCGTGTTGCTCGGCCCTTGGCAGTCGAGCAAGATCGAGATGTGGCAGGCCAGCATGTTGGGCAGATACTTCAAGAGCCAGATCGGAGGGATCTGGCCGATGCTTTCTCGGCCCCAAATTCGATAGTCGAACGCCCCGCCGTTTTGCGAGGCGTGGTTGATCGCGGGGGCGAGCTCATCGAGCTCGGTGGAGATCAGGCCTGCCCCCAGGTCGACGCCGATCCGCGTGGGATCGATCGCCCCGTCCGTCAGGCCGGCGTCGACGAAGGCCAACTCGGCGGCGGCCACCGCGAGCTGGATGTCGCGAGCCATGTACTTCATGCTCTTGGTGAGCGCCTTGCGGTGCTCAGGGTCGGGCAGAGAGTACTTCTTGGGCCACGTCTTGGGGTTGAAGTCGGGGACTTCCCCGCCGACGTCGTTGGGCAAGTTCTCGACCGGGAATGCCGTGAGCTTGTGCACGGCACCCCGTCCCTCGGATAGGGCGGCCCAATAGGCTTCGGGGCCAATCCCGAGGGGACTGACGAGACCAAGACCGGTGATGACCACACGGCGTTCAGAACGAAGCATGAGGAACTCGTCGCTCTCCACCGTGGTGGGTTTGGCTCGAAGGTGCCGAGGGCGGCAAACTCGTTGCCTCGTCCCCCACCCCGCACGGGACTCTCGGGGACGTCGGGATCAACCGATTGACACGTTTTTTAATCAGTCTGCCAGCGGGGGAGATGCTTCTTTGGGCTGTCCATTGGACGGTGCGGAACCGGCGATCTCCCGAGCCCGGTTCTGCGCCTTGGCCAGATCGAGAACACCCAGCAATTGCTGAGTGAAGACGAAATTCTTCGGCCCGAAGATCTGGTTCGCTCGAGAGTTATCCAGATGGGCGAAGACGATTTCAACGTCGGCGAGCAATTCACCGTCGAGGAACGCCTTGGCGTCCACCACGGCCCCTTCGCTCCGCAGATCGGTCAGGGTGACCTCGTAGATCAATTGATCCCCTGCGCAGGCGACGCCAAAGAATTCGGCCCGGGGAATTTTTGCCAGGACCACCTTCTCCGCGAAGCCTCCCGCCTCACCGACCAAGATCCCCCCGGTCTGTGCCAGCCCTTCGATGATGAGCGAGGCGGGCATGACCGGGTAGCCGGGAAAGTGGTCGTGCAGGTGTTCTTCCGCGAGCGTCAAATTCTTGATCGCACGCGCGAACTCCCCGCTGCGGAATTCCAGGAACTTGTCGATCCAGATCCATCTCATGAGGGAACACTCGCCGATCTGGCAATGGACGTCGGTCGCTTTCCGGGGAAATTCCCCGGAAGCTCGACCGGGTCGATTCCTGCTCCCCACGGCGCGGCGATGTCAACTGCCCGTTATCCGTAGCGGGACCGCGCCACCATACTCAGGCGGAGAGCTTGCTCTGCACGTACTGAACCAGCATTTCCACGGTGTACAGATCACCGATCTTTTCCACGTCGGGATCCGCGGCGAAGCTCGACAGGTCGGCGTAGGGCATCCGCGTCTTCAGTTCGTCAATGCCCTTGGTCGTCAGTTTGCCGTCCTGGATCATCTCCGGGTCGGAAACGACGTTTTCCGGGAACAACTCGCCCCGGGGGATCTTGATCCCGAAGTTCCGCTCGAGCCGGAACACGATGTCGAGGAAATCGATCGATTCCGCGCCCAGGTTCCCCTGGAGGGTGGCGTCACTGGTCACGTCCTCCTCGTCCACGCCCAAGGCATCGACCAAAGTGGCTTGGACCTTCTGGAAGATCTCATCGTGTGTCGGCATAACATCCTCGAAATAATGGGATCGCCAATCCAATCCCATCCTAGGGAGACCAATCGACAGGGAGCCGCCGAAGATCGGGACACTCATCTAATCGTCGGCGTAACTATAGGTGCAACTTCAGCCGAGCTCATTCTCACCGCAGAGAGAAAAGCAAGACGGCCAGGAACGAAGGCGGGCAGCAGGGTTTTAGTTTGGGCCCTATCTTGCTGATTTTTGAAAAACCTTGCAACCTCAGCAGTCACAGTCGACCAAATCGAATCATTCGATGCAAACCGCAGCCCCAATGGACCCGCGGCTGGGCCGAAACACCTCCAAGGCTAAGGACTGAAACAGGCCGAAGAGTTTTCTCAATCTCAAGCGTCCGCTCCGGGGGCCACGGCGGCGACCGGCGCTGAGCCGATCTTGATCATGGCGCGGGCCCCCACTGAACCCTTGCGGAGTGTGGCATAGAGGTCGCGAAGCCCCGCCACGATCGAAGCGTCGGTGGCATGGAGCTCGGGATCGCGTTCCCTCAGGTTGTATCGCGTCAGGGTGAATCGCCCTTTGACCATATCCTGGCCGTCAATCACTCCCGAGCCTTTGAACGTACTCTCTCGTTCGCCGTGCGAGATCAGCTCAACACGCAACTGGAGTTGCCGACCCGGCTCAACGAAACTACCGTATTTGATGGTCTTGGCCTGCTTGAGCAGGACGACACTGTGCGCAAAGTCCTCAAGATCGCGGATCAGCCAGGCGCCGGCCTGCGTGAGTGCCTCGAGCATCAGTACGCCGGGCATCACGGGAAAACCGGGGAAGTGGTCCGCCAGATACTCCTCGGCGAGCGAGAGGTTCTTGACCGCGACCAGGGATTGCCCCTGCTTGAGTTCGACGATCCGGTCGATCAGGACAAAACGCATGGATATCCCCGAGGGTGGCGAGAGACACGTTTCAAGAGGATCTATCGACTGAGAAGGAGGCGAGGCTGTAGACGCAATCCCATGCCAAGCCGACTATTGTAGCGAGTCGGCCCTAATCTGACAAGAGACCCGCTCTTGGCTCGGACCCCTCAGCCCCTTTGGCTCGCCAACCTCCGTAACGTTCCGACAGCTTGAATGTACAACGGCTGCGAGCGTCGTCAAATCAGACTTCCTGAATTACCCAAATTTCCTAACCGAGTGCCCTTTTGGCATGAGCTCGGGTTGCGTTCGGTAGGCAGGCGGGGGGGCGGAAGTTTATACTCAGGGTCGACGCGAATGTGGGCAAAGGCCTGAGCATCCTCCTCATTCCGGTGGATTCCGCCATCGGCGAGTTCGTTTCCAGAGAGTGAGCCCAATGCGACTTCGTGTAGCAGGCTTGTTGGGTCTGGCCCTGGCCGTCTCGCTCGGATGCGTCCCCGCGCCGGTCCTCTGGTCGTCGGAGGGCCGATGGCTGGCCTATACGATGGCCGTTCGCTCCGAGGAGGTGCGGCTCCTCCCACCCGGATGGCTTTACAGCGTCAAGCCCGGTCCCGAGAGTGAGCAGCTTGGGTGGAGCACCTCGACCGATCGTCCCGCGGCAATTCTCTATCGGCTCTGGACCACCCGTCCCGATACAGGCGATTCGGTCTTGCTCGAAGAATCGCGGAATCCCTTGACTGCGCCCGTTTGGAGGGCCGACGGCAAAGCGATCGCGTTCGGCCGGCTGATCTCCGAGCCCGACGGACGGCTCCGGTTCGAAGTCGTCGTTCAAGACTCTCCCGAAAACAAGCGGATCATCTCGCGGCAGGCGCAAGTTGAGGCTGGCCTTCGTCCGGCCGATCTTCCCGGCCTGACCCTGGCCTGGAGTTCGGACGGCCGTTACCTCGCCATTCCTCTCCTTCAGCAGACGCTTGGAATCGCGATCATTCGGGTCGACGACGGCCGGGTTCTCAAAGAGATTCCCGACGCGTGCTTACCGTCGTGGTCACCGGACGGAACCAAGCTTGCATTTCTCCGAGGGGCCGACCTCCAGTCATTGCATTATCTCGACACCAATTTCGGAACGCCTCGCCACCTGGCCGACATCGGCCAGGCTTGCCAGCCGCCAGTCTGGTCGCGTGACAAGCGGTCGGTCATGGTTGTTTCGCGACGGAAGGCGCGGCCGCCGAAAGAACCCGTGGGTGCGGTCACCGCGCTCCTTAGGATCTCGATTGATGGGGGAGTCAAGGAAGACCTGACGCTTCCCGCCGACCCGCGCGAGGGAGTTCGTCCGGAACTGGGGACTTCTTTCTGCTTCGATCAAGACGAGGAAGCCCTCTTCTTTTCGGACGATGCCGATGGCGACCAGTCGATCGTTTGCTGGTTCTTGCCTCGGGGCAAGGTGGTTCATAAAAAAGACAACCCGATCGACTTCACGGTTCGGCTGAGCTCATTCGCGGTCACTCCTGGCGGCAAGACACTCGGCTTTCGAGCAGGTGGGCCTGCTTTTTTCGCACCACCGGGTTTGTGGGATCTCCCCACCGGCCGGTTCACGCCCCTGATCCCCGATGACTCGGCGCGTCTGGAATGGATCGCCACTTTGGTCGCCTCGGCGCGACAGCTTCTACTTGGCGGACTTCCCGCGGTCGCGCGAGAGAACGGGCGTTCGATCGAACGGGCCACCTCGTTGCCGATTCCAGGAGAACTTGCCGAGAACCACCCCAGCACGGTGCGGCTTCGGCGGTTGGGCCGGTTCGGGAAATCGCTCTGTGATCGCCCCTTTGATAAGGCGGAGGTCAAGCCGGCGACGCATGATCAGGTTGATGAGGCACGCCTTTTCTTCGATTACCTCCGGGGTGACTACGATGCGGCGCTTCGCTCGCTCGAGTCGCTGGAGGCTCGAGCCACCTCCCCCGATCATCGCCTCCGGCTGGTGAGCCTCCGGGCGCAAATCTTCCTGGGAAAGGGGCAGGAGGAGCGGGCTGAACGAACGATCGAGTTCCTTCAGTCACTCGAACGAAAGGCGCCGCAGCGTTTTGAGATGACGCCGGAGGGGCCGGCGCTGACAGTGGAAGACGCGCCGAACCAGGGTTGGCCCGACTACCTCGCCTTACGGGCCAAGGATTGGGTCAAAATGTCCGGAGGTCGGCCAGCGATGAACCTCGATCGTCTTGTCCCCGAAGCGGTCGGTCCTCGCGAGCTCGAGGCCATGCCGTTCGCGCGTGACAACGTCCTGGAACTCCGAGTGGATGAGGTCCCGGCCGTGATCGAGCAAGAGAACGCACCGCCTCGGCTTGTTCCCGTCGAGCCGGGAGCGCAACCGAAACGACCTCCTCAACCCATGAGACTTCGGCCCGTGCAGCGCCCTCCGTTCTGAGTGCCTGTCTCGGAAGGTCAGGCTTCACCGGGGAAGAGAGACGTTTGGGTGCCATGGGTTCCGAGTACGGAACCCATGGCATCCGGAAGATCATCAACAACTCCGGTGCAATTCGCCTTCGGGGACAGACTTCTGAAGAGGATTCAACGGCCTGAAGAAGTTCGCTTGCCTCAGAAGTCCTGACTCGTTTCAAAGCTCGTGCGAGTCCAGCAAGTTTTGAAGCCTCAGAGGATCGTGATCAGCACGAGCCGGGCGACGTTGACCATCGTCGCCCGTTCCGTCGACGTGATCGAGCCGCGCTCGACGATCGCGTCGAGCGTACGCACCGTGTTGTTCAGCAAGTACAACTGGGCCACGCCGATCTTGAACATCTCCTGGTTCTCGAGCAGGGAACGGAGGATATCACGGACGGTGGCGACCTCTCCGATCGTGTTTTCCGGGGCCTGAATCCAGGTGGGCATCGTGGGGGCGGAAGCCGCCTGAAGGACCAACTTGTGGATGACCTGGCTGATCGCCTCCAGCTTGGGATAATTCAAGGTCTCGGGGCGATCGTCAGGCGTGTGATAGGTGGGGTTCTCGCCGGTGCTGAAGAAGAGGTAGGGGATCTCGCGAGCCCGGAACGGACCGTAGTCGCTCCGGTCCAGGACCAGGAGGTCGGTCCCCAGCATACCGACCTTGAGCGGCCGCTCTTTTGCCGCCTGGTCGATCCAAGGGCGTAGCCCCGGGGCATGTTCGCTCCCCATGACGAAGACGTAGGGGTCGCAGACTCCCCCTAGTGATCGCCCGATCATGTCGGCCGTGATGAACAGGGAGATCTGCTTCAACGGCACGGGCGAGTGTTCGACGAAGTAGCGCGAACCGTATAGGCCGATCTCTTCGAGGTCGAAGCCGATGAACATCAGGCTTCGCTTCGACGCCTCGGGCGACTGGGCGATCGCCCGCGCCACTTCGAGCATCATGGCGACTCCTGAGGCATTGTCGTCGGCGCCGGGGTAAAGCCGGCCTTCGCGCACGCCCAGGTGGTCGAAATGGGCGGCGAGGACAATCCACTCGTCACGGAGCTTGGGGTCGGATCCGACGATCCTGGCGCCGACATTTTGGCCGAGAATCCGGCCCGGTTCGTTGTCGGGGATGGGCTGTGTGTATTGGCCGTCGAACAGCGGCTCGAGTTTCAAGGCGCGGAACGCCTCGACGAGGTGTTGAGCCGTTTTCCGTCCCCCCTCACCGCTTCTTCCCGCGAAGGCAGGGGAGGCGAGCGTTTTGACCTCGGCGCGCAATCGCGCTTCCTCGGGCCGAGGCTCTTGGGACTGCGATGCCGAGGGAGCCATCGCGAGTACGGAGAAGGCCAATGCCAGACCCAGTCGACCGATCCCTGTCATCATCATTCCGGCGACCTGCGCCGTCCTTTTGTTCCGGGGATCGATTCCAATCCCCCAGGTCTTTGTGAGTTGAAGAACCGGATCCATTCGACCCAAAAAAAATGCGAATCCGCCCGCACCGCGGCAAAACGGGTGGCAGATTAGAGGCGGTAGCGGATCGCTTTCTCTACACGGAGGTGGATCATGACACGTTCCTCATGGATCAAGGCGTTTGTCTTGGCCGCGGCATTCGCCGGGGTTGGCGGCGTCGAGACGGCCAAAGCTCAGGACTGGACCAACTACCTGCACTGGCCATACGTCCCGCCCCAGGTTCCCGGCAGCGGCGCCGATTACAACGGACTCTACGACAAGTTCTACGTATACCCCAAAGAACAGCGAATTGTTCCGCAGATCCAGGGACCCTTCTACCGGAATTACTACGGTGGTCGGCGCACGCTTGGGTCCCGCCATCCTCACGGCTGGCACGATTGGGACAAGAAGAAGTTCTACCAGGGCCACCACTTCATTCTCGACGTCTTCTGATCGCAGACCCGTTTGTCGGGAGCGTTCTTCGGATCGTTTGTCGACTCCTGGGACCGCAGGCCCCTCGCCCGCATTCTGGTTTTCGACCGAATGGATGACAGTGTCCCAGGCTTCCGAAAACCGCCCTTTCCTCGACTTAATGGTTTAAGATTTTCTCGTGGGGCGGGTGCCTTTCACCCGCCTCGACGAGATTCTTTTTTTTCACGACCTGCGCGTGGCATCGCTCAGCCGAGTGCCAAAGCAATCTGATAATACGCGTCGACGGCCGTTTGGACCTGGTCGAGCTCGATCCACTCATCCTTCGTATGGGCCTGCGCAATATCGCCCGGCCCGATCACCAGGCAGGGCAGACCGGTCTGACCGAGGGGACCAGCATCGGTCCCGTAGGGCACCCCCGCAAGCTCGGGGACTCGCCCCGACGCTTCACCGACGGCATGGCGCACCCGAGCCACCCAGCCGTTTTCGTCGCCCACTTCCTGTGAGAGGGGGGGCATATTGACCCAAGGGGGAAAGAATTCCCAGGTCACCGAATCTCCCAAGCGATCGCGAAGGTAGGTCTGCACTCGCTGGTAGCAGTCGGATGGGGCCTCGCCCGGGATGATCCGGCGGTCGACCTCGATCTCGCACCAGTCGGGGACGACGTTGACGCTCAGGCCCCCTTCGATCCGGCCGACCGAGAGGCTCGGAGGGCCCAGGATCGGGTCGGGCGTGGCCTGTGAGAGCATGTCGGCGTATTCCGAGAGCGCACCCAGCAACTCGCCCATCCGGTAGATCGCATTGATGCCGAGCTTGGGGGTGGAGCTATGGCAGGCAACCCCCTTGGTCCGAATCTTCCAGCGAACCGCCCCCTTGTGGCGGTGGACGATGTCGAGCTTGGTTGGCTCTGCGACGATTGCGTAGTCGGCCATTCGGGGAGAAGCGGCGAGTTGGGAGGAACCGATGTGGGTGAATTCTTCATCCACGGTGCAGGCCATGACGACCGAAGCCGAATTGGCGGGACGCTCCTTGACGAGCCGGGCGAACGCTTCGAGCATGGCCGCCATGCCCCCCTTCACGTCGCACGATCCTCGGCCGTAGAGCCGACCGTCCCGAATCTCCGGGACAAACGGCGAAATCGTCATCCCGTCGGTCGGGACCGTGTCCTGGTGGGCGTCGAAAAGCACCGTCTTCCGGTCGTGAGGCGACTTGTAGCGGGCGATCAGGTTGTCGCGCCCCGGCGCGACAGTTCGCCGTTCGTAAGGGACTCCCAGCGACTGGAACCAATTCTCAAGGTAGTCGGACATCCCACCTTCGAGAAATCCTTTGCCCTGGAGCGGACGACCCATCGGATTGACGCTCGGAATCGCAACGAGATCAGACAGCAGGCGAGTCACGGCGTCCACAGGTTCGGCTCCGAACGGGAGGGTCGACAATCGAGTGGTTCATGTCCAGCGGCGCTGGGACGAGCGCACGGTCGCTCAGCGAACTTTCCGGCAATCTTACTCGCCAATGGTGCCCGCGTCACCCCGCGGGTCATGAAACCCGCTCGAGAATCGAGTCGGCTCCCCAAGAGACCTGGCAAGCCTCACCGCACTCCCATTGCGCGGTTGACAACCGGGTTTGAGAACGATTCAGGGGAATCCACGGGGCGCGGCTTCGAGCCCTGCGTTCGGGACTCGTCTCGGTCATTGTCAGATCTCTTCAAAGAACCACGAATTTCTCCTGATGCGAGAAGGCATGGCACGCCGATCGCTGAAGGTGTTTCGAGGCGTGAGTGAGAATTTGCCAATTCTTGTTGAACTCCCGAGATGATTCCTCTTGCCTCGTTTCATTGATTGCTTAGAATCCCACAGACCTTTCAGGGAGCGGACATTCGTCTGAACCCTACTACTCTCATTTTTGAGGGTCAGGACCACGATGGGCGAGCCGAGTAGCTCCACGAGCACAGCCGTCACCATCCCAGATGCGGTCGAGGTTGCTGATGGCGACGAGCCTCCCAGTTCGACGCCGCAACCCACCCCCCGCCACCCCGTCTGGGCCGACGTGCCCGACGCTGATTGGAATGACTGGCACTGGCAGTCGCAACATGCCGTCCGGCACCCCCGCCAGATTCTCGATCTCATCCCCTTCACCGAAGCGGAGCAACATGCCATTGAGTCTCTTCAGGCTCAATACAAGCTTGCCATCCCGCCGTATTACTTCTCCTTGATCGATCGGTTCGACCCGCTCGATCCGATCCGGCTCCAGTCGGTTCCCTCTCCCTTGGAAATGACCGGTGCGGAGGGGGAGGAGGATCCGCTCGACGAAGACAAGGATTCTCCCGTCCCGGGCCTCACGCATCGCTATCCCGACCGTGCCCTCCTCGTCACCACGCACGTCTGTACGATGTATTGCCGGTTCTGCACCCGGAAACGCGCCACGATGAAACGGGGCGGCTGGGATTCGGTCTCGCGCAGTGATCAGCGAATGGTCGAGTACGTCCGCGACCATCCTGAGATCCACGACGTGATCGTTTCGGGAGGAGATCCACTCACCCTTCCCCTCGAGAAGCTTGCCTACTTTGTTGAGAGCCTGAGCGCGATCCCGCATCTTGACGTCATCCGGATCGGTACTCGCGTGCCCGTGACCTTGCCGCAACGGCTCGAAGACAATGATCTTCTTGATATCCTTGAATCTTCCGGCAAGATCTGGATCCAGACGCATTTCAACCATCCTCGGGAAGTGACGTCGGAATGCCGACGCGCCTGCGATCGCTTGCGGATGCGCGGGCTGCCGATCAACAACCACGCGGTCCTTTTGAAGGGGGTCAACGATAGCCTCGCCACTCAGCGCGCGCTTTGCCGGGCCCTGCTTCGGATCAAGGTGAGGCCGTATTACCTGTTCCACTGCGATCCGGTGACCGGGGCAGGGCACTTTCGTACCCCGGTCTGGAAAGGGATCGAGATCATTGAAGGGCTTCGTGGGCACATCTCGGGCCTGGGCGTGCCCACCTACGTTGTCGACGCCCCTCGAGGGGGGGGCAAGATCCCGTTGATGCCCAACTACTTGCTCTCAGCCACCAACGACTCGGTCGTCCTGCGCAACTACGAGGGGATGATCGTTAACTATCACCCCACCGGGGAACCCCCTTTGAAGCAGGAAGTGGTCGAGACGCAAGGGGTGAGCGCCTTGCTCGAAGGGCAGGCGGAAGTCCTCATCCCCGAGGGAAATCCGCGCCTGAGCCGGCGACGAGCCAGGGGGATCGCCAACGGGCTTAGCAACGGTCACGGACCCCAGGGGCCAAGTCCGAAGAAGTCTCCCGGTCGGTCTGGAAACGGACGCGCTGGCGGGGCCGCGTCCAACGGAAATGGCCAAGGTCACACTCCGGCCCTCTAAGGACTCAGGCATTGAGGATCGGAATCGCCTTCGACCTCGTGCCGGTTGTCGCCTCGGCTGACGGGCCCGACGACCGGTACGAGGAGTTCGACAAGCCGCAAACGATCGAGGCCCTGGCTGAGGTGCTTCGGGCTGATGGGCACGACGTCGTCCTGCTGGGCGACGGTCGTGCGTTGCTCCATCGCGTTCTCGCCGATCCTCCCGACTTCGTCTGGAACCTCGCCGAGGGGGAAGGGACGGGGCGGAACCGAGAGGCTCGTGTCCCGGCCGTGCTCGAGATGCTCGGAATCCCTTATTCGGGGTCCGACCCACTGACGCTTGCCGCTGCGCTCGACAAGGGAGTCGCCAAGCGGCTGGTCGCCGATTCGGTCGCCGTACCCCAAGGGGTTGCCTGCGCCGCCGGCCTTTCATCAACTCAAGTGAAGTCCTTGTTGCGCACCTCGAAAGTCACTGAAGGATCCCATCAATGGATCGTTAAACCCTGTTTCGAAGGCTCGAGCAAAGGAATCCGCGCGCGTTGTCTCGCTGATACCCATGACGAAGTTATCGAACTTTACCAGGTTCTCTCACGCGATTATGGCCAGCCTGTCTTGATCGAGGAGTTTATCGCGGGGGAGGAAGTGACGGTCGGGATCGTCGGCAACGGGGACGGTGCCGAGGTGATCGGGGCGATGAAGATTCGGCCGAAGACGCCCAACGATCGCTTCGTCTACTCGATCGAGGTGAAACGCGACTGGGATGATCGCGTCGAGTATCAGACGCCGGCTCAGCTTGCTCCCAGCGTTATGACGAGTCTGATTCGGTCGGCCCTCGGCTCTTACGAAGCCCTGGGCTGTCGCGACCTGGCGCGGATCGATTTTCGGATCCGCGATGGCGTCCCTTACTTCATTGAAGCCAACCCGCTCCCTGGTCTGGCTCCCGATTGGAGCGACCTGATCATCCTTGCCCGGGGGATGGGAATCGGCTATGCCGACTTGATCCGCAAGGTTCTCCGCGTGGCTTTGACCCGTGCCGGGTTGGCGTCGGCTTCAAGTGCGGGAGTGAGTTCGTGACCTCGGTCCGGCTGAAGGTCGCTGTCCTCTACAATGCGCCGGTCTTGCCGCCGGAGCACCCGGACGCCGTCTCCGAGTCGGATGTTGTCGGGGTCGCTCAGGCCGTTGTTGCCAGTTTCGAGGCCCAGGGATGGGACGCGAGGTTGCTGGCGGCGAGTCCCCCCGTGGTCGACGTGCTCCACAATCTCGACCGGCTTGCTCCGGACGTTGTCTTCAACCTGATTGAAGGTTTCGGGGGTTCGACGGCTGCCGCGACGCACATGACCGGCCTCCTCGAACTGGCCGGCTATCCCTACACCGGCTCACCGTTGGAGGCATTGGCGCTCTGTGTCTCCAAGGGGCGAGCCAAGTGCCTGTTGCGCGGCGCTGGTTTGCCAACGGCCCCTGGTTTTGTGATGGAACTGGGTGCGTCAGTCCCAAGGTGGGACTGGTCAGGCCCGGCGATCGTCAAGCCGGACGCCGAGGATGGCAGCCTCGGGATCGATCAGGCGAGCGTCGTGCTCGACTGGAATTCGGCGTGTGCCCGCGTCGCCTGGATCCATGCGACGTATGGTGGCTCAGCGCTGGTTGAAGCCTACTTGCCTGGCCCTGAATACAATGTAGGGGTGCTTGCCCTTCCGGAGCCTGTGGCCTTGCCGATTGCCGAAGTCGCTTATGAGTCGGTGGAAGGAACCTGGCCGATTTTGACTTATGCGGCCAAGTGGTCCGTCGGATCGGCGGAGGACCGCGCAAGTCCCGTCTCTTGCCCGGCGAGGATTGAACGCGAACTGGCCGAGAGCATGGCGGGGTTGGCCGTCTCGGCGTTCAAGGTGACCGGCTGCCGTGACTATGCTCGGGTCGACCTTCGACTTGATGGCCGTGGCGAGCCCATAATCCTGGAAGTGAACCCGAACCCCGATATCGGACCGACCGCGGGTTGGGCGCGAGCGTTGCGGGCTTCCGGCCGAGACTACGCCGCGACTCTTGCCGCGTTGGCGAGCCAGGCCGTCGAACGGGCCAGGGCGACCGGGGCGCCGCTTCGAGCACCTGATCTTGGGAGTCGGGGTTGAAGCTAAGGCGTCTCGGCGAAGAGGTCCGACTCAGTACGATCGAAAATCAAGGGATCGAGGATGGCATCGACAGCAATACCCGCGTCCGGGCCGTTGGAACTGATTTTAAGCAGGTAGAAAAAAAAAGAGGGGCGCCCCGGCCCAGGCGTTCCCCCACGGGGGCCGAGCACGGAACTTGTGGCTTGCGGGCTCCCGCTTGGAATTGGGCTCAAATCGGCCTATATTTGAGATAGGCCCTTGTGGGGGCCGCTATGTTTCGGATCAGCCATGTCCTTGGCGTTCACCGCGATTACGATCGCCGCTGCATTGCCGAGATCCAGACCCTGTTTCAGGCAGCGTTTCCTGACCTCGACGTGGGTGACGACTACATCGCCCGCAAGATCGGCGACCAGACAGGCCGGGGTTACCCGACGATCCTCCTCGCTGCCCACGGGCCCGGGGATGAGGTTCTCGGGTTCGCTCTGGCCGATTACTTCGACTCGATCGGCTTTGCTTATCTCGACTTCATCGTGGCCCAGGCCGAGCGCCGAGGGCGCGGGCTCGGGGGAGCGCTCTACGAGGCGCTTCGAGAAGACCTGATTGCGCGCGGGGCTGCGGGCCTCTTCTTCGAGGTGCCGACCGACGACCCTGGGCAGGTCCCCGAGTCTTCCTTTCTGAAGATGAACAAGTCCCGGCTGAAGTTTTACGAGCGCTATGGAGCGCTCCCCATTGTGGGCACGCTCTACGATCAGCCGATTCGTCCCGACAATCCGGCCGAACCGAGGCTGCTCTACGACCCCTTGCAGAACACGAAGCCGTTGGATGCGCCCGAGCTTCGCCAGGCAATGAAGATGATCTTGACCGAGCGATATCACTACGACTCGGATGATCCCTACGTCCTGGAGCTCATCGCCTCCGTCAAGGACTCACCGGTTCGCTTGCGCAAGCCGCGCTACATCACTCCGAGTGATAAGAAGCCGAAGATTCCACGTCGGCTCCAGCCGCTCAAGGTCTTCTGCTCGTCGCGGCATGCGCTCCATCATGTGCGCGAACGCGGCTATGTCGAACGCCCTGCGCGGGTGGATGTCATCCTCAAAGCGCTCGACTCCCTGCCCGACGTCGAGCGGCTCCCGGTCCGTAATTTCGGCGAGAAGCCGATCCGGGCCGTTCACGACACCGACTTCGTCAACTACCTCCGCAACTTCTGCCTGGACATCCCCGAGGGGGAGATGGTCTACCCCTACGTCTTCCCGATCCGGAGGACCGACCGGCCCCCGCACGACCGGAGCCGGAGAGCGGGCTACTATTGTATCGATACCTTCACGCCTTTAAGTCGCGACGCCTACAAGGCGGCCCGGGCGGCGGTGAATGTTGCACTCTCGGGCGCGGAGGCGATCCAGGCGGGGCATCCGCTGGTCTACAGCCTTTGCCGGCCTCCGGGCCATCATGCTGAACGCGACACCTACGGGGGTTTTTGCTACTTCTGCAACGCCGCGATCGCCGCTCAGTATCTTGTCGCGTCATTCGGTCGGGTGGCCATCCTCGACATCGACTATCACCATGGCAACGGCGCTCAGGATATCTTCTATCAACGATCCGACGTCCTGACCATCTCGATCCACGGTCATCCCAGCTTTGCCTATCCCTACTTTTCGGGGTTCGCCGATGAGATCGGCGAAGGACCCGGTAAGGGATTCAACCACAACATTCCGCTCGCCGAGGATACGCACGACGGCCGCTATCTCGAAGCGCTCGATGAGGCGCTCGCGATGGTCCGCAAGTTCAAGCCCGAGGTCCTCGTCGTGCCGGTCGGCCTCGATATCGCCAAGGCTGACCCGACGGGCACCTGGAGTGTGACCCCCGACGGCCTTTTCGAGATCGGCTACCGGATCGGCGGCATGAAGTTGCCCACACTCCTGGTTCAGGAGGGGGGGTACAATATCCGATCGCTCGGGCGGAATGCCACCCGGATGCTGACAGGGGTCTGCGCTGGGGTGCTTGGACGCACCCGCCGTCGCTGATTCGACCTCTTTGACGAGGCGGACGGCCTGTCGTCTTGGAGGAAACCTTGGCCAAGGCGGGCCGCCGGGATGAATCCCGAAGGGCCGCCTGGCCGCTGTTCGCCGTTTCCGGCCTTGTTCCTTTTACTTGACGCGCTCGACATACTCGCCGGTCCGCGTGTCGATCCGGATCTTTTCACCGGGACCGATGAACGGGGGGACCTGGACCTTCAGGCCGTTCTCGAGGATCGCCTCTTTGTACTGGTTGGTCGCAGTGGCGCCCTTGAGGGACGGCGGCGTATCGGCCACGGTCAGGTCGATCGAGGCAGGGACCTCGACGGAGACCGGCTTATCATCGACGTACATGACCTGCACCTTGCTGTTGGGCAAGATGTACTGCATCGCCGTGCCGAGAATCTCGGGCGGGAAGCTCAACTGGTCGAACGTCTCCGACTCCATGAAGACGTGCTCGTCCCCCGACGAGTAGAGATACTCAAATTGCTTGGTCTCGACATAGGGAACTTCGATCTGGTCGACCGACCGAAGCCGTTTGTCAATCAAGGCTCCGCTATTCATGTTGCGGAGCTTCGTCTGGACCATGGCGCGAAGGTTGCCGGGGGTATGGTGGGCGAAGTCGACGACGACGAAGTTGGTTCCTTCGATCGTGATCACCATCCCCCTACGGATGTCAGTGGCCTTGATCATCATGGCGTTGTGCGTTGCCCCCGGAGAGAAAGACCCGATATGAGCCACTCAAAATAAGCGGACAGAGCGAGCGCAACATGCTGGCTCGGCTCTGGTAATGCTTTTGACAGTACCCAATGGCCGGCGATCTGGCTAGAGGGTTTGACGGGTCGTGCCGGGTTTGACACCGGGTAAGACCCCACAATGGACGAGTGTCGGCGTGATCTCGCCGGGCTCGAGCCCGGCCTCGATCAGCCAGCCACGGTATTCCGCGGCGCTGTAGGCTCGGCCCTCAGTCAGGCGGAAGAGTGCGGCCGAATAGAGTGCGATTGGCAACGGGCCGTCGAGGGTGTCGTTGAGAAAGACGTCGTGAATCAGGAGTTGTCCGCCCGGGGGGAGAGCCGAGGCGCAGCGTCCGATCAAGGCCCGGCATTCGGCGACGTCCCAGTCGTGGAGGATGTTTGAGAGCAGGATGACGTCGACCCCTTCGGGGACGGGGTCGTGAAACATGTCCCCCGCAAGACATTCCAGACGGTCGGCCACGCCGTGCGACTCGGCCATCTCGTGCGCGACCTTGAGGACCTCGGGCCGGTCCCAGACGATCGCGCGCAAGGCTGGATGGCGCTGGAGCCAGGCGATGCTGTAGATCCCGGTCCCACCGCCGATATCGAGCAGGCGGTGCGCCTTGGCCAGGGAGAGTCGGCCAGCCAGTACCGGAGCCACGTTCTTGGCACGCCCCGCCAGCGCGAGTGTCAGGTGCCGGGCCGACGCCTCGCGCTCCATCGCCGATTCGATCCCCTCGCGATAGATAAACGCCGCGCCTGGTTCGTCGTCTGCGTCTCCGGCCGGGCGGTTGGTGCGGAGCCGTTCGACCATCTCGAGCACCCCGGGGCTGTCGGCGGCCAGGCCAATGTAACCGCTGACGTCGAACTCGCCACCGGGCACCAGGTGTCCTCGCGCCAGCTCGGATAGGTCGAGTCGCCCGTTGGCATCCAGATCCAGGAGGCCGAAGGCTCGGAGCGCTGTGACCAGGACGGTGAGGGGCCGATCGGCAAGCCCCATCGCCGCGCCCAAGGCGCCAGGACTGAGCGGGCCCCGCGCAAGGTGGTCAAAGAGACCGAGATGCGCGACGGCGGCCGTCAGGAGTTCGGTCGCATGATTCCCTCGAAAGAGCTCAAAGATCGGCGTGGGATCGAGGCGGGGCGATTCAGTCGCGGCGCGTACCATTGAGGACCAACTCGTCAGGAGAATGTGAAGTTGTGCAGGCGTTAGGTGTGGGATGAGGACGCCCGAACGATTGCCAATCGACGCGGCGACGATTGTCGTCTCTGGCCGGCAAAGAATCGAGATCGCCCGATTTGGTTGGGCCGGATTCCTCGATACCACCGATAATCCAAGTACCTTGGCCATGATTGATTCCACTGCCTGTCCTGTCTACAATGGCCTAACTTCCTGATGGATATCGATTTTCTCGACGCGGTCAGGTTGCCGGGAGAGATAAAGAGGATGGCCACCGACATTCGCCTGAAGGAATCACTCCCCGCGCTGACGGAACGGATCGTCGAAACCTACGAAGAGTGCGGCGGGATCAATCACCTCGGCCACTCGCCGCTGCCGAGCTATCGCGAGGTCGTCGAGGTCTTGGCCGACATCCGCGAGATCCTCTATCCCGGTTATGGGCGGCGGCAAAACCTTCACCTCGGCAATGTCGGCTATCACGTCGGCGACCTGATCGACAGTCTTCACGACCGCTTGACCCAGCAGATCACGCGTGCTTTGCGGCATGACTGCAAGGCGCGGGATCTCGAGACCGACTTCGAAGCCGAGGCGCAGGCGATCGCGATCCGGCTCCTGGAATCCCTGCCGGATCTCAGGAAGACATTGGCCGACGATGTCCACGCCGCATTCGAGGGGGATCCGGCCGCCAAGAATCTCGACGAGATCCTCTTCTGCTACCCTGGCGTCTCCGCAGTCACCGTCTTCCGGATCGCCCACGAGCTATTCAAGCTCGGGGTCCCCTTGATCCCGCGAATGATGACCGAGTACGCGCACGGCAAGACTGGAATCGACATCCACCCCGGCGCCACGATCGGCGCTCGTTTCTTCATCGATCACGGCACCGGCGTCGTCATCGGTGAGACGACAAAGATCGGCGAGGGGGTCAAGATCTACCAAGGGGTGACCCTGGGCGCCCTCAGCTTCCCGCGCGACGAGAACGGCAATATTCTCCGCGACCACAAGCGCCATCCGACGATCGAGGATGAGGTGGTCATTTATGCCAATGCCACCATCCTCGGCGGTAAGACCGTCATCGGTCACCACTCCGTCGTCGGCTCGTCGGCCTGGATCACCCGGAGCATCGCTCCCTATACCACGGTGACCATCGAAAACCCTCGACTCCGCTATCGAGGGACTTCGGACGAAGCGAACAGCGATCACTTCACCGCGCTCGACTACCAGATCTAAAGCCAACACCGTTCGACGGGGTTGCCAATGGGAAAGCCTTCAATCAACATGAGCTTGCCACAACTCTTTGTTGGGTCGGAAGGCTACGTTGACCAATAGGTAAAGCTTCGCCGAACCCGTTTTCCCCTTCTTCGACGCGATCGGCCGTGGCGTCATCGTTGGCCCAACATTTCCCGTATGGGAGTACCGCTTACCTTTTAACCTTTCCTTTGGCAAGTAGATTGGGATGGTGGACTGTGTCCGCCCTGGAGAAAGAAACCGAGCCTGACTGCGGATCGATCTTCAATTTCTTCATGGCCGCAACGCAAATCAGAGGTTGAGGACGGCTGCCACCTCTGGGGCCGGTGGGGCAGCGCTGTCGAAGCAACATCAACGATGAAAGACCGGCGAAAAATAAAGGAGTTGGAACATGAGTGTTAAGCCAAGCCGGGGCGTCATTCACGGAAAGACCATTGAACTCCTCGAAGATTTAGGGCTGACCGAAGGACAGGAGGTCGATGTGATCGTCCGGGTCCGTAAGACAAGGCCGGAATGGGGACAGGGTATCTTGAATTCCGCAGGGGCAATGGCCTTGTACTGGACTTCCGAAGACGATCGCATCCTCGACGAGATCGAGCAGGACCGGAGGCAGCCGAGCACTCGTGAGATCCCCGAATGAGCTTTCTCCTGGACACAAACATTTGTTCTGCCCACCTGCGTCGGCCTTCGGGGTTGGCTCACCGATTCCTCCAGCACTCGGGGCGACTCTTTGTGCCGACTGTCGCTCTGGGAGAGCTTTATGCGTGGGCCTTCAAACGTTCCGATCCGTCCCCGCTCTTGCACCTTATTGATGACCAGTTACTTCGGGACATCGACGTCCTGGACTACGATTCTCCCTGCGCATACGAGTTCGGCAATCTGTGAGGACAGATGTTGCGCCAGGGAGAGGTCGTCTTCGAGGTCGATTTAATGATCGCCTCCATCGCCCTGGTCCACGACCTAACCTTGGTTACGAACAACACAAACACTTCCGGAAAGTTCCCGGCCTGCGACTTGAAGATTGGCTCACTTCCTGAAAAGAGAGCTCGGAAACACACTCATGATGGAGACCTGAGTTCTTGACAAGCTTGTCACGCTCTGTCTGAACTTGCAAGTCCTCCTGCGTGATCTGCCGGGGCCCTTGTGCTTGTGGACGGTTGGGCTGAGAAGGTTTCAACTCGGAACTGTCTGGCGTCATCAAAAGCTAGGACGAACTTGTAGATACGCCCATTTTCAGAGCTCAGACCCGCACCGGTTTCGCTCCACCGTAGCGGCTCACGAATCGCATTGCGGCTTCCTGCCAGGCTCGGTCCGGGGTTCCGACGCTCTCGTGCGTGACGTCGGCCACCATGGCGTAACAGGCCGGCCCCAGCTTTGCTTCCTGGAACGCCAGGCTGGCGTTGAACGTGAAGGCCATGTCGTAGAAGTGCCGCCCGAACGCGTCGTCCCACCAGGCGGCTACATCCTCCTTGGTAAACTGTCCGAAGAGGGGCATGTTCCCTTCCCACCGCCGGAGCACCGCCAGGAGGACACCGTCCAGCACTGCCACGGGGCCGGGCGGTCCGTAGAGCGTTTGATGATAGCCGTTGGCCGTCCCCGACGTGGGGAGGCCGGCTGGCAACGGATGCGAGACCATGCCTCGGTTGAGACCGTCCATCAGGCCCGGTTGGGCGGTCTGCCGCCACCAGGGGAGTCGCTGCGGCGCGAAGGCACGAGTGCCGGCAACCCCGAGTATGGGATGGTGTTGTAGGAGGTCCCACGCCTGCGCTTCGAACGACTCCCAGTGGCGGAAGCAGAAGTCGTCATGCTTGAACAGGACCAGATCGGCCCGGCTGTCGAGGTAGGCGTCCCGGTACAAGCGGGAAAGGTTGCCATCAGTGCATTCTTGTATGCGAGTGCTGATCCGGCCTGGAACGTCGGGCACCGGAAAGCGGTCGCGGTCGCCGGGACGAACCGGAACGATGATCTCGATGGTCCGGGATGGGTTCAGCCGGGTCATCCTCGGGGGAGCGGCTTCTTGTGGATTCTCACGTCTTGCCATGATCGAGGGGCGTGGAGCAGAAACGGCTTTCGATTCGGCCGACTGGGTGGCACACCAGTCGCGCCAGATCCGTCGGTAAGCGGCCTCGAGTTGGCGCGTGAAGGTCGAGCCGTCGCAGAGTCGCTCCATGCGGTGGCGCAGGCCTTGTCGCAACGCCGCCAGGCCGTCCAGGTCGTTCGCCAGGCGCTGGGCCTGTGCGACGTAGTCCTCAGGGGCTGCGGCGATCAAGTCCGTGAGCCCCAGAGGAGTTAGCACGGCGGTCGAGAGCCGACTTGCCGTCCTTTCGCCGCTGAGCGTGACCACGGGTACTCCCATCCAGAGGGCTTCGCATGTGCTTGCATGCCCGGTAACTGGAAAGGTGTCAAGGATCAGGTCGATCTCGTCGTAGACGTCCAGGTCGGGCTCGCCGAGCCTGAGCGGCTGACGCGCCTCGATCCGCTCCGGCGCGATGTCCAACGTCTGGAATCGGCTGCGGAGCCACGCGACCACCTCCGGGAAACACGCGCGATCGACGAAGAGCAGTCGGGAACCGGGCACCGCGTCCAAGACCCGCGCCCAGAGTGCGAGAACGTCATCGTTGAGCTGTTGCAAATGGTGATTCGACCCGAACGTGAACCGCCCGCGCCGAAGGGCGGGGAGTGGGCTCACCGGAGGGGCTGATGCGGGGGGCTCGAAACAGAAGAACGCCTCGGGCAGGTGGAACAGGCGTTCGACGGCCTGGACCGGCTCGTCGGGAGGATGAAGGACCTTGTCGGTGAGCCAGTAGTCGATGGCTGGCAGCCCGGTCGTGTTCGGAGAGCCCAGGTAGGTGACCTGGACCGGGGCCGGTTGTTGGGCGAAGACGTCTAGGCGATTGCCCGCATGGTGACCTGTTAAATCGACCAGAATATCGATGGCATCTTCACGGATCTGGCGGGCCACCTCTTGAGGCGTCTGCCCGGCTGTGATCCGCCAGTTGTGGGACCACCCTTGCAGTCGCCGGGTTACCTCGTCCGGCACGGGGACTTCGGCATACAGAGAGACGATGGAATCGGCATGGTTGTGATTGCGCAAGACTGGCTCGATGAAACGGGCCAGAGGATGTTCCCGGAAGTCGGCCGACACGTAGCCGATGCGCAAGGGTCGCTCGGGATCGAGCGAGTTGGGATAGCGGTATGGCTGTCTCAAGGCGGCCCGCAACCCCCAGAAGCGATGCTCATCAAAGATCGTGCCGGTATCCCAGCCGGGGGCGAGGTTGGTCAAGTGCAAGTAATTGTGATGGGCGAGGCCAAACGAGGGCTCGGCAAGGGAGGCCAGGCGATAGGCGGTCATTGCCTTCGGGAAGCGGCAGAGCCGTTGATAGACCTCGCCCAGACTGTTGTGAATGGCCGGTTGCCAGGGGGCTTGCGCCAAACCCAGCCGGAACGTTGCGATGGCTTCCTCATGGCGGCCGACGTGCGTCAGGGCACTGCCCAAGCTGTGGTGGGCCAAGAGATGAGTCGGCTCGAGCCGGATCACTTCCTGGAAGCAGGGAATGGCCTGCTCGTAGTCTCCCTTCTCCTGGTAGATTGAACCCAGGCTGTTGAGGTAGGCGGCATTTCCAGGACTGAGCAGTAGGGCCTGGTGGATGTGAGCGGCCCCTTTGTCATGGTAGCCGGCTTGATGGGCGATCAAACCGAGCAATTGCCAGGTTTCGGCATTGTTCGGATCGGCGACCAGAGCCTGGCGGTAAAGGAGCTCAGCCTGGTGAAACGGTCCCGCCCGATGGTCGGTCACCATTTCGTTGAGCAATGCGGAGCGACTCTTCGGAACAGCCGGATCGGCCTCTTTCCCGTCGGCCATGCCACTCTCCTTCGCCATGACGGTTCAACGGTCGCCGTCCGATATCACGGTCGGCTTGCGAAGACGATCCAACCTCCCGCGCGGAGTGAGTGCCCGAACCAAGGCGCGGTGATCGGCTCCGCGCGGATGGCGTCGATGGCCAGGACATCGTCGATCCGGAACCCGGCGGATCGAAGGTCGGATTTCAGCTCGCGCCAGCGATAGAGATGCACTTCCATGCCGCTGATTCCGCGATAGGTCATCCGGCGATCACCCAACCCCGGCTGTTGCATCAAGGCTCGCTTCGCCTGGCTGAGGAGCCACGTTCTGCCTTGGGGGTCGCCCAGGTTGAGCCAGAAGTTGTGGGCATGGAGCGCGAGCCGGCCGCCGCGTCGGAGAATCCGAAAGGTTTCGGCCAGGGCCTGCCGGCGCGCGGGCCGCCCTCGGATCATTCCGAGCGTGCTGAACATGGAGAGCGCGTACGCGAAGCTCTCGTCTCGGAAGGCACCGAGGCGGCAGAGGTTGGCCTCGACACCGAGGAATGAGAGGCCTTCGGCCTGGGCCTCGGCTCGCGCTGCGCGAAGCATCGCGTGCGAGAGATCGACGGCGATCACGGGAAACCCGCGCCGCGCGAATCGGAGGGCATGGCGGCCGGTCCCGCAGCCGAGGTCGACGAGCGGGGCAGGTTCGATGAACCGGGCGTCGAGCGCCCGCGCGTCGGTCTCGAACAGGGGATGGCCACGAAAGTATTCATCTTCCTCGTCGGCGAGCCGATCCGTGTGCGTGTACTCCCAGAGGGACGGGTTGACGCCCTCAGGGAGCCGCCAGAGTGGAGGGGGTGAGTTCGGTTTCATGAGGGTAGGGGGGTGGCGAACACGCGGCCCGAACGCGGGGCGAGTTCGACGCCACGGAGGTGATCCCCTTCGGATCGATGGGTTTCGTGGGTCCAGACTTCGTCGAAGCCACTCCCTTCGGGAACGAGACCCGAGAGCGGGATGTCGACACGTCGTGTCGATCGTGACGTGTTGATGGTGACGACCACCGTTTCGGAGCCGAGTTGGCGGGCGTGGGCGAGAACGTCGTCCTGGGCCAGGAGGATCTGGAACGAGCCGCGGCGGAGCGCGGGGCGGGTTCGACGCAGGGCGATGTAACGCTGAAAGTCGTGCAAGAGATCCCGGTCCCAGCTCTCCGGGGTGTACCAGGGGAACGCACGCCGGTTGTCGGGATCATGTTTGCCGGGCATGCCGATCTCATCACCGTAGTAGATCGAGGGGGCGCCGGTGTACGTCATCTGGAAGAGGGTTGCCAGTCTGAGGGCTGACTTGTCGCCTTGTGCCAGTGTGAGAAATCTCGGCATGTCGTGACTGTCGAGGAGGTTCATCTGCGCTGCGTTGACGTTGGGATGATAGTGGCCGATCATCGTTTCGAGTGCATGGCGGAAGGCGGGGGCGCCGATGGGGTCGAGCGTGTGGAAGCTGGTCCTTCCGAGCTCGCCTCGATCGACGGATTCGCCGATGAAGAAAGCAATGCATGCGCGTGTGAACAGATAGTTCATCACGGCATCCCACATATCGCCCTGCAGCCAGCGTTTTGCTTCCCCCCAGACTTCGCCGACGATGTAGGCGTCGGGATTGCCCCCACGGACCCGGCGGCGAAACTCCTGCCAGAACGAGTCGTCGTCAATCTCGTTGGCGACGTCGAGTCGCCAGCCGTCGATCCCGAGGTCGATCCACTTCCGGCCGATCCCCAGGAGGAATTCCCGGACCTCGGGGTTCTTGACGTTGAATTTCGGCAGGGCGTGCAGGTTCCACCAGGCCTGGTAGCCGGGTTGGTTCATACTGTCGTAGGCATTGAGGGGATAGCTATGGACTGTGAACCAGTCGATGTAAGCGGCGTTGGCCCCGTTCTCGAGGATGTCGTGGAACTGAAAGAAGCCGCGACTGGCGTGGTTGAAGACGCCGTCGAGGACGACCTTCATCCCCCGGCTATGGGCCTCTTCGAGGAGCCGGCTCAGGGCGGCGTTGCCGCCGAGCATCGGGTCAACCTTTTCGTAGTCGTGGGTGTGATATCGGTGGTTCGAGGCCGATTGAAACACAGGTGTAAAATAGAGGGCGTTGACGCCGAGCTCGACGAGGTAGTCGAGCCGTTCCACCACCCCAATCAGGTCGCCTCCTTGGTACCCGTGGTAGGTCGGGGGAGATCCCCATTCGTCGAGGTGACTGGGCTTGGGGACCGTCAGACTCCGAGCGAACCGATCGGGGAAGATCTGGTAGAAGACGGCGTCACGCACCCAGTCGGGGGTCTGGGGTTCGCTCACAAGAAGCTCCCTGATAAAACGCGAAAGGAGAAATAAGAGGGATCTCGGTGCGACACAGGGTGTTCGCCGAGAACTCGCCGGAATCGCCGGACGAGGATGTTGTTTCTGGGGGGGATTGGTCTGGATTGTCGCGGCTCAAGCTCCCGAATCAACGCCCAACGCCCAGAGGACTCCTGCCGCGCGATCGATCAAGTGAGGATCAAGTCCCTGGGCTCATCCATGAGGCTTTGAGCCAGAAGATCTGCTGGCGATCGCCTCGGAGCCGGAGGTCTTCCAAGAAGGGTTCGATGTTGGGCTCGGCCACCGGTTTTGAAAACGAATCCTTATTGATTCGAACCTCGATCTTTCGATTGAAATCCACCAGATTTGGGCTGACCCAGACGTCGAGACGTTTGACGCCGCTGGTCTGGATCTTGATGAGGTTACTCAGGCTGCTTGTCGACATCTTGATGGTGGCCGGCTTGAGATTCTTGCCGAACGGCTCGACGACTTCAGGGGCGGTTGTTCGGCCCTCGAAGAATTCACGGACGACGACCCCATAGAACCGGTTGTCCGACTCGCGGGCCGTGACTGCGTCGAACTCTTTCGGAAACGGGTCGCGACGATGGCGGTCCATCCAGTCGAAAACCGGCGACGCTTCCTCGGGGAGGTCTTCCAGTCCTCGGTGGTAGTATTCGACATAGGTGACGTCGTACGCTTTGGAAATCAGCGGTTTCAGGAGGTTCTGGAAGACGATTTCGGGACCGGCCGGCGTCAGGTCGCCCAGCGCCACATAAAGAGGCACTAACTTGGCGTGGGATTGATATCGAAAGGGATACTTGAAAGGGCGGCCCGAAATCACCGCCACGCCCGCGAACAGGTCGGGGTGGGCGAGTCCGTAGTCCCATGCCATATCCCCCCCGCGCAACTGTCCCCCCAGGAAGACCCGGTCGCCGTCGATCGCGTATCGCCGTCTCGCGTCGCGCAGGGCCAACTCCACGGCGGCGTGCTCGCTCGTCGTGTAGGTGTAATCGTCTCCCTGACCGGGAAGGCGGTACTCCGGAGCGATGACGATGTAACCGCGCCGGGTTGCTTCGGCCGACCACCAGTCGATCGCGGCCCCAGGCCCCCCTCCGTCGTGGAGCGCGACGACCGCCGGGTAGCTGCGGAGCGGGTGATATTCCGGCGGCAGCAAGACCGAGTATTCGGTGGGGGCGAGGTTCTCATCCTCGCGGACCCGATGAATGATCGGTTTCCCCGGCTTTGTCTTCTTTTCCGCGTCGAGCGGGGGTGTCATCCGGGTTGCGAGCCGGGTCAGGACATCGAGACGGAGGGTCGCGACGGTCTGTCCTGGCCGTTCGGGCAAAGGAATGGTTTGGAGCTGGTCGAGGGCCGTGGCACGCTCCCCCGCGTCAGAGCCGGCAAGATAGGCGCGAAGCTGGTCGCGAAGCTTCCAGAGGTTGGTGGCCAGATCCAGGCTGGTCACCGCGGCGTCGGCGCCGACCACATAACCTGACGCCGCCAGAGCGAAGCGGGCGTCGTCCTTGATGGCGGGATCGTCCTTCACTTTCTGCCAGGCGACGAAGCGGTCGCGGACGGCGTCGGGGGCCTCCGCCAATGCCAGCAGCATCTCGTTCACGGGCGTTTTCCAGGCCTTCTTCGCGTCCGACGGGATTCGGTCTGACAGTTCGCGGAATGCTTTGGCGAGTCCCTCATCCGCAGTCCCCTGCGCTTCGTCCCTGCGGATCTGGTCGCGGACTTCGATGAGGACGTCCGCAGCGACGTCCTTGGTCGGAAACGTCTTGAGCTGGTTCATGACCTCGTGATACTGCTGCGCTTTGCGGCGGACGTCGAGCTCGGCCTTGATTTGCGCTGACTCGAGCTGCGCCACGACCGTGCGGGCGTTGCCGATTGTCTCGCGCAGGGAGGCGTCATCCGGAAAGTCGCGAAGCAGGTCGTCGAGCGCGCGTTTGGCGTCGCCATACCATTCGGCCTGGATCAGGAACGAGGCCACCCGCCTGCGCTCGTTGAGGTTGGTGTGGTCGACCTTGGCGAGGATGCTGAGCACGATCTCCCGGGGGATCTGCTTCGTGCTTAACCGGCCATCCTGCCAGAAGCCATCCACGCCCCGCAGTTTCACTTTGTAGGGGCCAAGCTCGTAGATTGCCTGTTCCATCGCGATCGGCTTGCTCGACTTGGCCGATCGATACTCGAACTGGCGGCGGCCCCGATCGTTCCAAGGGGTCGTCCTGATGCCGAAGGCTTCCTTGGGCATGGAGCCGCCGTGCAGGACCAGCGGCTGCTCGAGCTTGAAAACTTCCCAGTGGCCGAATGTCGTGTCGGGGTCTTTCCTCGCGATTTTCGAGTCCCGCACAACCACGCGCTTGAGACCGTCGTCGATGAAGACAATCGTGTTGTCCTGGTCGACGGCACCCCGGTAAACGATCCCGTTTTTGAGGACCACGTTCTCGCCGAACGCCAGGGCCGACAACGACAGGAAGAGCAGGGTTAGACGCGAGCAGCCTGGTGGTCTCAGCCGTGGAGCCTGTCTCATATGCCTGGGTGTCCCTACGCCGAATAAATGCCGGAGCCTGGGCAATGGGGAGAGATGAAGACGTCGTCGCCGGGTGGTCTTCGCTCTTCCTTTTTTTTGAGCGGTTTTCCGCCTTGGTGGCGTTTTATATTCGAAATACCATCCCTAGACAGGACGAGCTGAAAGCCATCGTCACTTTCAGTAGTCGTCTCTATTGTGACGGCTCGAACCGCAGGGTCAAGCGGCCTCGGCCAGTTCGCCATCCGGACCGATCCGGCCAACAGTTCCAAGGATTCGAGTGGAGCACTTGCGTTCCGTCATGGCTTTGCGCAGTGGCACGATGTGTCGAGGCCGCGTAGTCTGGAAAGCCGTGATTGCCGATCGAACAAACGATGCCTTCTCGGGGGCGGCTGGGCATGGCGGGGGTTCCACTCAAGTTTCGCTGTTATCAGTGCAACCAACTCCTCGGGGTTTCGCGAGGGAGGATCGGGACGGTCGTCGCCTGCCCCAAATGCAGGGCCGACCTCATTGTGCCCGACCCGGACGAGGCTGATCAGGGGGCCGACTCATTCCAGTCGTCGCGTCTCGCCGAGGCGTCCGACGAGGGGATCTCGCTCGATTTTCTCGATATCCGGCCTGAGGACATCCGAGTCGAGCCGGGCGTGACCTGGACTCCGCCGCTGGCCGAGTCGTCCCCTCGCGAGCGTGAGCCGTTTCCCTCGATACCACCAGGACCGGAGCCGCCGGCCCCCGAGGTCGCCAGCAACCCCTCGCCTCCGATCAACTTTGGCGGTCTGGCCGGGGCGGCTCCGGCGACGCCAGCGGAGCCGCTGGTTCCGCCGATCCAGGTTGAATCGACCAGGATCGCCGAGACGAGGATCGTTTCGAGTCGTTCGCGCGATGTTGTCCTGCCTCGCTCGGCGGTGGCCACCTGGTCGCTCTTCGTGCTTTTGGCCCAGGCGTTTGCGTTTCTGGCCGGGCTTCTGGCGGGCCACTTCCTCTGGCGCGTCCACTGACAGACTCGTCGAATGGAACCGCCAGGGAGCATTCGGCGCGTCTAGGAAGCCCTGGGACCATCTGCTAGGATGGAACTTTGGCGCGTGATCGTCAGGCCGATCCCTTTCCGCGCACATTTGACCGGGACTTAATTAGCCGGGAGCCCTCCTCATGCCCACCGAAACGAATGGGGTCAGCATGCGATCCGACACGATCAAGAAGGGGGACGCCCGTGCCGGGCACCGCAGCTTGCTGCGTGCGACCGGCGTTCGTGAAGGGGACTGGGACAAGCCGTTCATCGCGATCTGCAACAGCCACGTCGACATCATTCCGGGGCACGTCCATCTCCAGGAGGTCGGCAACTTCGTCAAGGAGTGTGTCCGGGCGGCCGGCGGCGTTCCCTTCCTGTTCAATACGATCGGCGTCGATGACGGGATCGCGATGGGCCACAACGGGATGAAGTTCTCGTTGCCGTCGCGCGAGCTCATTGCCGATTGCGTCGAGACGATGATCGAGGCGCACCGGTTCGACGGCATGATCTGCATCCCCAACTGCGACAAGATCGTGCCGGGGATGTTCATGGGAGCGATGCGGGTCAATGTGCCGACCGTCTTCGTCTCGGGAGGCCCCATGGAGGCGGGGAAGACCGAGAGCGGGAAGTCCGTCGACCTGATCGACGCGTTCGTCGCGGGCGTGAAGCGGCAAAACGGCCAGATCACGGCCGAAGAGCTCGATGAGATCGAAAAGGCAGCCTGCCCGACCTGCGGAAGCTGTTCGGGCATGTTCACCGCCAACAGCATGAACTGCCTGGCCGAGGCGTTGGGCATGGGCCTGCCCGGCAACGGCACGATCCTGGCGACCTCGGCCGATCGCAAGTCGCTCTACGAGCGCGCGGCGAAACGGATTGTCGAGATGGCCAAAGATTTTGGTCGTCTCGGTGAAGGGCACGGGCTCCTGCCTCGAGAGATCGCGACCCGCGAGGCCTTCGACAATGCCATGATTCTGGATATGGCGATGGGGGGAAGCACGAACACCGTGCTCCACATCCTGGCCATCGCTCATGAGGCGGGCGTCGAGTACTCGATGCGGCGGATCGACGAGCTGAGCAAGAAGGTTGCGAACATCTGTAAGGTGAGCCCGGCAAGCTCCTACCATATCGAGGACGTCGCCCGGGCAGGGGGCATCCACACGATTTTGGGGGAAGTGGAGCGCGGTCTCCCCGGCCTGCTCACCCTCTCCTGCTCCACGGTGACGGGCAAGACACTCGGTGAGAACATCGTCGACTACGACGTCCGGAACGCGAATGCCGTTCCCGTCGCCAAGACGCTGACTCGGGTCCGCGCGGGGGGTGAGCGCACCATTCAGGCCTGGACGGTGCCGAGTGTGGTTGCCGAGGCCCGCTCGCAGGCGGCCGGGCTGGCGGTCCTCGATTCCGAGGGCGAGACTCCGGGCGGCAATGGGAGCAACGGTTCCGACCAGCAAGGGCAGGACGGGGCCTCCGGCTTCGATCCGTTCGACGTGATCCGGACCGTGGACAAGGCCTACTCGCAGTCGGGCGGCCTGTCGATGCTCTACGGCAATCTCGCGCCCGAGGGGGCGGTGGTCAAGACGGCGGGCGTCGATCCGAAGATGCTCAAGCACTCAGGGCCGGCCGTGATCTTCGAGAACGAGCAAGACGCCTATAACGGCATCGTGTTCGATAAGGTGAAGGCCGGCGACGTGGTCATCATCCGCAACGAGGGCCCCAAGGGAGGCCCGGGCATGCAGGAGATGCTTGCTCCGACGACTGCCATCAAGGGGGTTGGCCTGGGAGACAAGTGCGCCTTGATCACCGACGGCCGCTTCTCGGGTGGAACGGCCGGAGCCTCGATCGGCCACGTCAGCCCCGAGGCCGCCGTGGGCGGACCGATCGGCCTGCTCCGCGACGGCGACATCATCGAGATTGACATTCCTGCGGGCCGGCTCTCGGTTCAACTCTCCGACGAGGAACTCGCGGCTCGACGAGCGTCGTGGACGCCCCCGGCTCTCCGTTTCACACGGGGTTACCTTGCCAAGTATGCAAGCATGGCTACCAGTGCCCACACTGGGGCGATTCTCAAGTGGGATTGAGCGACAAAGGCTCGCGCGGGGCGCGCCGAGAGGCCGCTCCGCGTTGACCGCTTTGAGCCTTCAGAGGCGAACTGCATTTCTTCGCACCGATTCGTGTTGGTACGCGTAGAATGAAGTAGAGGAGTCGCACTCCGGCGGCTCATTGGTCGACGGAGGCGGGTTTCTCGGCCCAACGGTCGCCCAGCGACCAGGGAGCACCTATGGCGCACCCTCACGTCCCAACTCAACGACAGTCGACACGTCTCGGCCAGACGGCCGCCTCCGCGTCATTGAAGCCACACGTCCCAGACGAAGTCAATGACCTCTGGGTCAGCGACCTCAGCAACGATCTCGCCTGTTTCGGACTCTGCGACCTCGAACAAAACCTCGCCGATCGTGGCGACGAGTTGGGTTTTCTCAGCCTGACCAGCGACGAACCCGAGGAAGAGGGAAAGACCGAGAGGCCTCACCACCATGAGGTGGGGATGTAATGTTGTCACGGACGACCGAGACGTTTCCCACGTCCTTCGGATCGTCCCCAATCGAACGGGCCCGGGCGTTTTTTTTCCCAAAAGCACCCGGGCCGTCTGATTTTACCGCTGTCTGATTGTTCAGGGTTGCTTTGCGTCGGCCGAACTCGCCGTTTTTTCCTCGGACGTCTGGGGCGCAAGTACGGCCGACTTGATCATGATTGTCGGACAAGGCTCGCGGAATTTGATCCGGATCCGATAGGTGCCATCGGTCGGCTCGATTCCGACCACGTCCCCTTCGATCCAAGGGGTCGGAGTTGACCCGACCAAGCGGATGCAGACGACCGCCGAGCTGGGTGGCGGGGTGGACGCGGTCAGCGCCACTCCCATGCGACTGATATCGATCAAGCGGGCCTTAACGGTGCGCGATTCTCGTCCTTGTTGCCAGGAAACCAACGCGCGGCGTCGTGATTGGTGACGCGGGTTGGTGCGAAACGCCTCCCCCACGGCGCGAGGGCGGGCTTTGAGGAAACCGAGTAAGTTATCGTTCATCAGCGACTCCTCGGATGGAAGGCCCGGCCGATCAGTAATTCCCTTTCGTCTGATTCCTCCGGCTAGGATCATTGTAGCCCACGTTCTCCGGTTGCCTGTTGCTAAAACGCAACATCGAGAGGGGCAATCTCCTGCCAAGTGGACGAATCGGTGAGGCATCGACTCGATCGCGCCTCGGAGCCAGCGTAGAAATCGACGATGTTAGGCCCTCTTTATGGCAACTCTCATCGTTATAACCCGTTCCATTCATACAAGCCTGAGAACAGGATAAATTTCCCCAGTCGAAGGGGGTAAGAAGCTTTAGCTTTTCCAAATTGGGAGCTAAAGTTTTGAAGTCACAAGACAACTTTCGGGCGTAAATGTCCGGATTGTGCTTTGTAACGAAGGTTGCGATCAACCGGTTCACGCCTAGCCAACCTATTGCTACGCCATTCTGACGGCGATCGGCGAGGTTTGTGACTCGGGACTTTCGCACCACCTGCTCTCCAAGGAGGAATGAGCAAAAATCGAGGGTCGGCCCGTTCTCGGCGCCTACAATCGATCACCACCTTATGATGAAACAACCGGGAGTGTACGTTGATGAGGGGGCTGAAGGGGGGAGTTCTCGCGTCGTTCTTAGCATTGATGCCATGTTCGGCTGTCCCAGCCGGTGAGTTGGGCGGAATTGGTGTTCTCGGCGACAGTTATTCCGATGAATATCAGTTCTACTCTCCTGACCGAATGACGAGCCGCAACTGGGTGGAGATCCTGGCCGCGACCCGCGGTTTGAACTTCGGCGAGTTCAGTACGGTCAGCCGTGGCCAGCCGCGTGACCAGGGCTATGAGTTTAACTGGGCCCAGAGTGATGCGACGACCGACGACCTCCTGGCCGCCGGGCAGCACACCGGCCTGGCTGCTCAGGTGGCCGCTGGGAAAGTTTCCGTCGTCGTGATCTTCGTGGGCGGCAACGACTTCATCCACGCGCTCGCGTCCGCCGATCCGTCGACGGCGCTCGACGACACGCTGCCCCGGGCCCTGGCCAACTATCGGGTCGCCTTGGAGACGATTCTCAACGCAAGCCCTCAGGTCAAGGTCGTCGCCGTCACGGTGCCGGACATCAGAGACCTGCCGATGATCCGGGGAGCCGTCCGCGAGCAAAGGTTAGCTGTCCCCTTACTCGATCGTTATTCCGCCGCGCTCCGAGCCTATAACACCCAGATCCGGTCCCTCGCCTTGCTCCAGCCGAGGGTCGCGGTGGCCGACTTCGATATGGCGGCGAAGATTGCCAACCGGTTCAGTCGTGACCATGCGCTGATCGGTGGCCGGAGACTCGACCGGATCCAGTCGGGGAATGACCTCAATCATCTCTTCCTGGCCGACCAGCGCCATTTCGGGACGATGGGGCAAGGGCTCATGGCCCAGATGGTCGTCAACGCCATCGACACCAAGTTTGCCGCGACGATCGCACCATTGAGCGACCGAGATATCGTAGCCTTCGCGGCCTCGCTCTCCGAATCGTCACCCTCGAGCCCTGCCTCGCTCGCGACGCTCGGTGAGAAGGGAGCCGGCTCGGTGAGCCTTCCGACCGGAGCGCAGTGAAACGGCGGGGTCACCGGTCGCGATCCGCTTTTGCACTAGGTCGAGCGATTCGAGGGGCAACCGCTCTAATTTCCGGAGATCGCCGCGTTCAACGAGAGGCCGTTGGATTCGCGTTGGTTGAGTCGCGCCTGGCGTCGGGGTAGGACGCGCTCATTGTAAAAGGCCGCCATCTGGCGGTAGTCGGGGCCATGAGCGACCTCCTTCAAACCGAAATCGCGCGAGATCTCTTCGGTCGCCTGCTCCAGCGTCCAACCGCAGTGGAGTGTTCGATAGGCGATCTGGACCATTGAGGTCCGGTTGACCCCATGATGGCAGTGAAAGTAGACCGGCTGGTTCTTGGAACTGGCCAGCGCGTTGGCGGCTCGCTCGAGGCTATCGAGAAGGGGCTGCGACACACCTGAGATCCGATGGTCGACGATCGGGATATGGATCCAGCGGAATCCCAACTCGTTGGCGAGCGCCTTCTCCTTGACAGCCAAGGGGCTCTCGGGAGGATGGGCAAGAGCCACGACCGTCTTGATCTTATAGTTGCGGACCAGCCTGTGCATCGGCCAGTCTTGCTGCCAGGCGCCGCGGTAGATCCGCCCCGGCACGACCTCCGCAAATTTGTCGATGAACACATAATCCTGGCCATGGCGCCAGATCTGGTGACAGGCTCCGATAACCAAGGCCGCCGCAAGTAAGCGGCGACGCCAAATCCGGTGAGGGAGCATGTAACCGACTCCATCGTTTCTCGAAGGGAATCCAGCGCCGCAGGGGCCGACAGCAGGCGCGGGATGGTAGCAGAGACCTGGGATTTCGCCAAGCCATCTCGAGGTCGACTCCCAGCCGGGCTTCACGTCGCGTGACCTGGGTAAAAGATCCAAAGTGGTCGGACCTGGCAACGAGCCACGTTTAGGGTGTATGCTCTTAGGAAGAGAACTCGGCGGGGCAATGGATCGGCTCCTCTACCGAGGTCGTCCGAGCGGACGAACGTGGCGGTTACCGCACCTGCGCAATCAGTGCAGGGGCTTCGACCCGACCCCACGGACCTCAAGGGATTGGGGAATCCGACCGTGACGACCATCATTGCATCAAGGGCCTGTGTCGACCCTCGCGCTGAGCTGGCCGTCGACGTCGAGATCGGTCCCTATTGCGTCATCGGACCCGAAGTCCGGATCGGCCGAGGGACTCGCCTGGCCGCCAACGTCTGCATCTCGGGCCGAGTGACCATCGGCGAGTTCAACCGGATCGGCCCGTTTGTCTCGATAGGAGACGTTCCTCAGGACGTTTCCTATCGCGGGAGTCCCACGCGGGTTGATATCGGCGATTGCAACTTCCTGGGCAATGGGGTGACGATCCACCGCGCCTCCGAGAAAGAGGACGGCATCACGCGGATCGGCAGCCGGAACACGCTCCTGGCCTCATCGCACGTGGCCCACGACTGCAAGCTGGGTGATAACATCACGATTGGCGAATGGACGATGCTCGGCGGCCACGTCCATGTCGAAGACCACGCCGGATTTGCCGTCGGTGTGGCGATCATTCATAACGTGACGATCGGGGCCTACAGCTTCGTCGGCATGAAGTCGAAGGCGACCCAGGACGTTCCCCGGTATATGCGGGCGGACGGGATCCCCTCGAAGGTCCGCCGTGTCAACGCATCGGCCCTGAAGCGAAAGGGGATTTCCAAGGCTGCGATCGCAGCCTTGGAAGAAGCCTACCGGTTGATCTACCTTGGTAAAATGCGTCTTCCCCAGGCGGCCGACCTGCTCCGAGCCCACGGCCAATACACCACGGAAGTCCAGCAACTCATCGAGGGCATCGAGACGCAGCGAAGAGGCAAGAACGGCCGCGCCCGCGAACATTCACTCGGGAAGGTGGAAACGCCTGAGTGAAGTGAAGCGGAGGCTGGCCAAGCTACACCGCACCGAGACGTTGGGCCACGACCATCAGTTCGAGGTTGTGGGCTGACGAGGGGCGTTCTCGTTCTCTTGGAGTTTTGTTCGCTCGGCGGCCAGGGCGGCCTCAGCGTCGTCGACGGCTTTCTGGAACAAGGTGACGTCTTCCGCCGCAATCAAGCCGCGAAGCGATCGCTGCTGGGCGATCGTCAGCCGGTTCTTGGACCCGGCGGTGACGACCTCGAAATATTGGATGCGCGCCTTGAGATAAGCGGCTTTGAGCCGTTGATATTCTGCGGCGTCGTACGATTTTTCTCCTTGGCGCGAGGCCAGTTCCATCACGATTTGCGCCTCGCGTGACTTGCTGAGGGCCAGACTTGCCTGGGCTGTGTTGAAGGCCTGCTCGGCGTCGTCGAGCTCTTGCCGGCTGATCGCCTTTCGCTGGTAGAGCGCGCGGGTCTGCTTCAGGGTGTAGTCGCGAAAGTCGAGGTCGACCTGGGCCATCGTCGCCTGTTTCTTGACCCAGTCGAGCAGGAGCGAGTAAGCCTTGACCTCGTCGGAGGAGATGACGCGGCCCATCACGTCACGCTCGTAGACCTTCAGGTTTCGATAGGCTGTCGATTCTGCTTCGTGGGCTTCCTCGTAGCGAAGCGAGGCCGTTTCTCGTTCGAAGTCGGCCCGGCTCACCAGCCCTCGTTGCGACAGGCGCTGGGTGCTGACCAGCTGGGCACGCTTGAACAGAACCGTGTCGTGCAACCGCTGGATTTCGCGGTCGAGGTCGTCGATCTCCATGCTCCGGTGCAGGGCGAGAGGGAACTGGTCAGGGTCGTTCTTGGCCTGGCCGAACAGGGCGAGTGAGAGGAGAAGCGTCGTGAGCATGGAGAGCGTCTCTCTTGGGTTCGGGGCACGTTCCTCGTCAATTATTCGGGGTCGAGAGCTTGCAGATCCTCGGGGATGAAACGGCCGTCGACCCGGATCGGCTCGCCGTCGAAGGCGATGCTCCCCCCTCCATAGTCGGGTCGTTGAATCTGCACGAGATCCCAGTGAATCTTCGAACGATTGCCATTATCCGCCTCATCATACGCGTTGCCGGGGGTGAGGTGAAAGCTGCCGGCGATCTTCTCGTCGAAGAGGATGTCGCGCATCGGGTGGAGGATCCTCGGATTGCAACCGATCGACCATTCACCGATGTACGAGGCCCCTTCGTCGGTCTCGAAAATCCTCCGCAGTTTCTTGAGGTCGCCCCCGGTGCAGTGGGCCTCGACGATCCGGCCGCCCCGAAAGTCGAGCCGGACGCCGTCGAACGAAGACCCTTGGTAGATCGTCGGCGTATTGAAACGCACGTGGCCTTCGACGGAGTCGCGTACGGGCGCGGTGAAGACCTCGCCGTCGGGAATATTCATCTCACCCGAGCAAGGGATGACCGGGATCCCTTCGATCGAGAATCGGAGGTCGGTCTCCGGCGCCTTGATATGGACCTCACGCGCCTTGGTCATGCGGTCGACCAGCGGTCTTAGCGCCTTGGCGAGCCGAGGATAGTCGAGGTTGCAGACATCAAAATAGAAGTTCTCGAACGCTTCGGTACTCATTCCGGCCTGCTGGGCCATGCTCGAGTTGGGGAGCCGAAGGACGCACCATTTCGTCTGCTTGATCCGGCACTCAAAGTGGACCGGTTTGAGGTAGTGCGTGTTGTAGAGGTTCATTTTCTCCCCCTGCACGTCGGACATCTCGTTGATGTTCCGGGCGCCTCGGAGACCAATGTAGGCGTGAACCTGGCTCATCCGGTGCAACTCGAAGTCGCCCAGCGCACGCATCTGCCCTTCCGACGCGTTCTTGATGAGCTCGCGAATGATTCGTGTATCCTTGGTCTCAACGAGCGGATAGGCGCCCTTCCTGGCGGCCTTCTGAACGAGGAGCCGGGGCAGGGTGCTATCGTCGAGGTCGAAGCACTCGATCAGGAGAACTTGCCCTTTTTCGAGCCGAGTCGAGTGGCCGATCAGGATGTCGGCGAGAGCCTCCCAGCGGGGGTCCGGCATGAGCATATCCCTGTATTTAAGAATCGCTGGCAAAAAAAATGGAGTCCGTGGCGGTCTGCATCAAGAGATCCGCGCGCCCCCTCGCATGACGAGAGCTAAGCTTTATTGTAAGCGGCACACGCTTCCGGGCGAAGTCGGAGGTCTTGCCTCAGTGGCGGGTTCGAGAGAGCTCGAAGCCTTGCTCAATGGCGTCGATGGGCGAACCGCCGAAAGTGAACCGTCGAGAAGTCGACCGTCGCGGAAATGAAAAAAACGGGTGGCCAGGGCCTGTGAGGTCCCGACCACCCGAATTCGTTTCGCTGGCGGATTCGTCGTTGAGCGTAACAGCGGATTCGCTCAGGGCTTGATCGATGGCTTGACCGTTGCGCTGAGTTCGATGTCGATTCCAGGCCCAAGCGGGAGGCGGAGCAGATAGGGCTTGATGGTGGACCAGAAGCCTCGGGCCGAAGCGCCAAGCGTGTCCGCTGCGCTGGCTTCGGGGTAATAACCCACTCGGTGCGATTCGAGGTCGATCGACTTGGTCTCCTCATTGTCTTTGACGTGAGGGGTAACCGTGTCGTCGCTTGCGGATTTGGGCTGCGGTGCGGTCTGCGGGGTTGCGCACGGCTCGGAGGTTCCGGGAAACGACGTCGGCGGCACTTGCGACTCGGGAAGCGGCGGAAGCGGAACCGGGGTTCCATCCGCGGCGCGGGCTATCGGCAGTGAACGGCTCGGCGCGATCGGAACACGGCCGGGCATGATCGGAAGGTGGTTCGGCATGGGGATCGTGGAGACTCGGGCGGGTGCCACGAACGTGAAACTTCGACTGAGCGCCTGGGACAGATCGACGGTGGTCCGGGGGGTAACCGGGGCGGCTTCAATCAGCATCAGCCGTTCGCGGATCACGGCCTTACCGTTGCCGTCGTCGATCGTGTGGGCGCCGAGGCTTGCCACGAGCACTCCGCTATTGGGGATCAGCCACTCCCCTTCGAGCGTCCCTTTCACGACTTCCGGCACGTCAAGCTTGGGGCTGAGGATCGTCTGCTCGCCTTGGTCGTCTTTCTTGGGAACGAACTCCGTCAGCTTCACCTGGTGAATTGCGGCAATCCTGGTTTCTTCGACGACCATCCTGACGAGCATGCCCTGGTCGAGCTTTCGACCTGACATCGTGAACTGGCAGCCTTCCCGGAGATCCTCGTGGTCGGTGGTATAGGCGACCGCCACGGCATGATCGACAGGGCCGTCCGCATGGCGGGTCAGTTGCGAGGCGACCTTTCGCGTCGTCCGCTGGGAATAGGCCGCCACGGCGTTGGGGTCCGCCATGACCTGCGGGTTCATCAAGACCCGGCTTGCCTGATCTACTAAGGGTTTAATTACATCCTGATTCGCCGTCCAGATCGCGCAGGTGCCTTGTCGAGCGACCGGCTGAAGCCGGGTGTAGATCGACTCGCGCCACTTCAACCCATCCATCTCGAGTAGCTTGACTCGATACTGAATAGGGAGAGTGCCCTGGTTCGGGGATGAATCTGCTCCGAGGAGAGCGAGAGCGAAGAGACTCAACGCTGCGTTCATACGACGACCTCCGTTCCGCCTGACGAAACTTACCGGTCAACGATCCGTGTCGCCGGCTACTGGGCGCGGGATTCTAAGTCTGTCTCGCAATTCCGTCAATCGCGACTTGTCGGTCGGCGTTGCGATTGACTTGAGCCAATTTACGTCTTCTGAAATCGGCCATTGTTCTCGTCAGTCCCATCCGTTTTGGTGATCGCAAACCGCGAGATCTTTTTTGAAATCCCTCAATTTCACGGCTCTCCATCCAGGGTTGCGGCCCGGTATGGGATTCGCGATTCACCACAAACGATTGCGGCATTTTGACATGCATCGACTCCAAAAGGATGCGGGGAACCTTCTGGGTTCTCCATCCCGCACAGAGACGACGATGAAAAGGATCCAATATCAACGCTACGGCGGCCCCGAAGAAATGCGGTGGGAGACCTATGAGCTGCCCGCTCCGGCCGGGATGAGATCGTTGATCTCGCGGGCTGCGGTACACTGACGATTTCGATCGGCCGCACGGCCAGACTGGACGAAGGGGTATCGCACTGATCGGCGATCGGGAAGCGGGCTGGCGGATGAAAGGGAAGGACGTCATCGTCATGCGGTAAGCTAGGAAATTGCGCATTGACGACATGGATAAAGTTGTATGCGCATGCCCTGATTGATGCTGGCCGACGATTCGATGGACTCGAAAACGGTTGGCCCGAGAACTTCGTGCCTTTTGTTGAGGGGGACAGACAAGGCGGCGGGCCGATGAGAGGCTTTGGCCCGCCGTCCCTGTGCGGTGGTGACAGGCTGAAGCCTGCCCTCTGTCAAGGAAAGGAAAAAAAGAGGGGTGGGACGTGCCCACCCGGCAAGACATCGGCATGCACACGCGCTTAGAGATTGAGCTTTCCTTGCGCAAGCTCATCTTCCCACTCGTCGAGGAGCGGCCAATCGATGGCGCAAGTGCCGAAGTCGGCCATGTGGGTGTACGACTCGAGCCGGGCGATGGTGGCGTCGAGCAGTGCGTTGTCCTTACGGAAGATCGGTCCGTGCGAGGGGAGGAGATACTCGGCGTCGCAGGCCCGGATTCGCTTGAGACTGGCGATGAATTCGACCAGGTTCGACCCGTGGTGGGCATCAATGACCCCCACGCATCCGTCCCGGAAGATGTTGTCGCCCGAGAAGAGGAGGTTACCCATCCGAAAGGAGAGTTGGCCGGCGGTGTGGCCCGGCGTGCTCCAGACCTCGAGTTTCCGGTCGCCGATCGTCACGACGTCGCCTTCGTCGATCGTCATGTCGACCTTGCAACGGGGCATCGGGATGTGGATGTTCTGGGCGTCGATCCGCGCGTAGGTGAGCACCTCGTCGCCATCCTGGAGCGGGGCGACGCTCTTGGGATGGGCCGCGACCTTGCACTTGAGCACCTCGCGAGCCCGCGCCAGGCCCTGCGTGTGGTCGGCATCGGCATGGGTCGCCAAAATCATCTTGCAGTTGGACAGGCTGAAGTTCATCTGCCGGATTAGCTCGAGGACTTCAGAGAGCTCGTCGAGGAAGCCGACGTCGATCAACGCGTACTCAGTGCCGCCGTCGATGAGGTAAATATTGACCCCAAGTCGGCGTCTGGCCTGGACATTGAGCTCGATGATGCCAGGAAAAATATAACGACGTTCGACCATACTCAGGCAATCTCCACAATCGACCGAACAGCCAACGTGCCCTACATGGCGCTCGCGGGCCACATGTCTTGGCCTAGTTTCCGGAGGATTATTGCCTGATTCTACGGGCGATGCCTCTCCGGAACAACTCCCCCTGCTTCGAAGGACCGGCTCACCCTTGGATTTGCGAACCGCCAAGGGAACGAAATCGCAGTAAGTGCGTCCAATGGTTAGGGAGAGTTGGGGGAAATGCCTATTTCCCCTGATTTCCCTGGTTTATTCATTTAATATTGAACTTTTCCGCCGGCTCAGGGCACGCCGTTGCGGGGCGAGCAGCGGCCGGGAGGGTTCGGTTGACTTGACAGGGGGCCAATAGCAGGGTAACTTGGACCGGGTATTCCTCGATGGAAGTATCTGGACCAACTTGAGATGAGTTGTTGTCCCGACGGGCCGAGCCAGCTCGTACGCCGTCCCCAAAGCGGGTGGATTTGCGTGTTGAGCCGTCCCCGCCAGTTCCCGTCCCCGTTACGTGGTCATTTGCGTCCCGGCCAATCGGTCGAGAGTCCTGACTGCGTGGCGACAATCACACATGACTATCGCACCAGACCTGGCGTAACCTGGGCCTCGGGCCAAGCTCGACCGGGTTGTTAGGGCCGCGAGTTTAACCAAGAGGTTGGCGACCATGATCAAAGCGCTCGCCCCGAGGATGCCACGGGGGTGCTCGTGGGTGTGGCCTTCGATCGTGCTGCTCGGCGTCCTTCCGCTGACGCTCAAGGCACAACAAACCACGCCGCCCACCGAGGCCGAGAAAACGGCCGAGAGCCCCAGCGACCCTCCGAAGAAAGAGGCCGCGGCTGGTGCCGCGACGCAGGAGGCCGAGGAAGACGCTGAGGAGAAGGGAAGCGACAACACGCCCGCGTCGGTTGAGATCTTCATCGACCCGAACGCGATTAAGGCCAACGCGAATACCTTCACCCCGCTTCCTTCGCCCGCATTCAACCCGCGGCAGGCCCGTGACATCGAGTCGATGGCGAAGGGGGGAGCGATCGATCGCGACCTGATTCAGAAGTATGTCAATAAGTACGCGGCCGATCTGACGAACCGTTCGTTTATCGATGGATTGATCACGCCTAATCCGTCGCGCAATCCCACGTCCGCAGCAGCGGTCGGGTTCCGGGAGGCCAGCACCAGTCTTGCCACTCCGATTGATCTGGCCAAACGGGCGAACAATACGGCCTTTCTCAAGGCGTATACCGAGGCGCTGCTGGGCGTGGCGCCGAAGCTGCTGAAAAACCACCTGCTGGCTCGACTCGAGGCGGCGATTCTCCTGGGTAAGACGGGAAGCCCGGACGCGATCGACACGTTCATTGCCCAGCTCAATGACAAGGACCAGACGACCTGGGTCAAGATCTGGTCGGCGCGGGGTCTACTCAACATCTTGCAGGGTTCGACCGGAGCCTACCAGGATCTTCCCGGGGGGACGACGTCGACCGCCAAGTCGGCTCATGCTCTTGTGGATTGGCTGGCCGATAAAAGCTTGCCATGGCCCGCCCAGCTGCGGGCACTCGAGGCCCTGGGCGCCTTGCGGATGGCCGCCGATCCTCGGGCGCAGGCCAAGCTCGAGATGGCCTCGGCTGCCATGCAGTTGCTTGCCGATCCGACGGTTCGGCCCGAGGTGCGTGCCCAGGCGGCCTGGACCTTGGGTATGATGCGGGTCAGTCAGGCGAACGGGAAGTTTAACTACAAACTCGTTGCCTATTATGGCGGTGAGGTTGCGGCCGAGCTTGGCGAGCGGATTGTCGCCACGTATGAGAATAACAACGCGCTGGCCCAGTCCTACGCCGCGCCTCTCCTCTACCAGATCTATCCGGCTTTCTACGGCGTGGACGGGGCACGAGAGTCGGGCCTGCTTCGGATGCCGAACCTCGGGAACAACCGTGTGTTTGTTGAGCAGTTGGGCAACCTGATCAAGCCTGTCGCCAAGTCGGCCGTCGAACTGTTCAAGGCGCCCAAGGGGAACCGAGGAAAGGTCGCCAAGGATTTGAGCGACAAGGTCGCGGCCCTGAAGTCGTTCCTCGACAAGAACGTTCCGGAGGACAAGGAGTTCGGGGACAAGCAGTTCCCGCTGAAGGCCCAGATTGCCGACGTTCGAGCCGAAGACCCCAAGGTCGCCGGCGCGGTTCGCGGCAAATGACTTCTCCTGGATCTGCACTCACGACCGCGGTCCTTTCCGTCCCCGATATCCGCGATTATGAGAAAATCAACGCGGAGCTGATCCAGCGCCTGGATTCGGGGACGCCTCGCGTCTGCCTGGCGGGCGCGGAGGGACAGCGGTTCTTGGCGGCCGGGTTGAAGGGGACGTGGAACGCGGTGATCGAGGTTGAGGGGCGGGCGGGGCCGGAACTCGCCGCTGCGATGGAAGCCCCTGGCCTGACGGTCGTTTGCCGAGGCCCCGCCGGGGATGGAGCGGGGCGTGCCCTGCGGGCAGGCCGGATCCTGCTCCTGGGGGAGGCGAGCGAGGGCTTGGCGTATGCTCAGCAAGGGGGGACTGTCCTCGCGACGCGTGGAGCAGGCGCTCGAGCCGGCTTGAACCAGCGCGGCGGCGTCCTCGCGATCCTGGGACCTGTCGGTCGACTGGCGGGCGAGAGACAGTCGGGAGGCCTGCTCTTTGCCTTTCGGGATCAGCTTGGCCCCTATGTTGGCCGAGGCTGGCGCGGAGGCCGGCTGCTCCGCCTGATTTCCGAGAGTGTCGGCGACGATCAAGTCGATGCTGCGGATCTCGCGACTTTCCGTGCAGTGCTCCGGGATTTCAGCCGATGGACTGAATCGGAGTGAGCGGCGATCGTTCGTTGGCTCACCGATCCCGGGACGTTGGTCTCTCGAAGCGAAGCCCAGGTGGCGGTATGCGTTGGCGTCCGGGATCCTTGAGCCTGACGATTTCGGGCCTGCTCCTCCTCTTCAACTCAGGATGCCGGGAGGAGTTGGGGCCGGAGCAATTCGAGACGACCCAAGTCTCCGGGATCATTCGGATCAGCGGACGCTCGGCCCAAAAGGACTGGAAGGGCTGGATTGAATTCATTCCCATCGACGGGACGGTCGGCAAGCTCCGCTCTGCGCCCATTCGCCCTGACGGCTCGTTCGAGGCCGATCGGGTTGCGGTGGGCTGGAATCAAATCGGTCTAGTCAATGTCCCGGTCCATCCTGACCAGGCTCGCAAATTCCATCCCTTCAGCAGTCCCATCCGGCGTATGATCCCTCATGGCCGTTCGGAGATCGAGATCGATCTCTATGTGGAAGAAATCAAGGACCAAAAGGCAGCCTTGAAACGTCCTTGAGACTCGTAAATCCTCGGGATCCGTGCCGATGAGCTCGCTTCAAGCCGAAACCGTCTCATCTGGATCAAGCGTTCCGGGCCTCCAGATCCGGGTCATCTACCGGGATGGCGGCGGCCAGATCCATTTCGATTGGCCGATCGACCAGATTCCGCACGCCTTGGAGGATGAGAAGGGGACCCTCTGGGTCGAGATCGAGGATCAGACCCAGAACGCCGACCGGCGGGTGGAAGAACTGCTCGAAGGCGTTTTCCACTTTCATCCTCTGGCGATTGAGGATGCGGTCAAAGATACCCACGTCGCCAAGGTTGACGACTGGGGGGAATACCTCTACATCGTCTTTCACACGATCGACTTCGACCCCGAGACCGATTGTGTTCGGCTCCACGAACTGGACATATTCCTTGGTCGCAATTACCTGGTCACCTATCACAACGAACCGCTGAAAATCCTCGACCAGTTGCGCCGCAATATCGAACGCGACCCGACGAACCGGCTCAAGCATGGGGCCGGGCATTTGCTCTATCACATCCTCGACATGAGCGTTGCCGAGTACCTTCCCGCCATCGAGCACCTCGATGATGCGATCGACGCCGCGCAGGACGAGGTCTTCGACCGGCCGACCCCCAGGACGCTTCAAGCCATCTTTCAGGTGAAGCGTTCGGCCCTGCGGCTCCACCGCGTTCTCATGCCGGAACGGGAGGTACTCAACCGCCTGGCCCGCGACGAGTACGACCCGGTCAACCCGGAGCATCGCGTCTACTTTCGTGACGTGTATGATCATATCGTCCGCATCCACGATATCGCTGAGAGCCTGCGTGACCTCATTTCGGGAGCCTTGGATACTTATCTCTCCGCGATCTCCAATCGCACTAACGATATCATGAAGGCGTTCACGCTTGTCACGGTCATGTTCTTACCGCTTTCATTTCTGACCAGCTTCTTCGGGATGAACTTCTTTGGAGAGACGCTCGCATTCAAGAGCTGGTTGCCCAAGCAGTCGCTCTTCATGGGGTCGTGCCTGATCATGATCGTCATGCCTGGGTTCCTCTATCTCTTCGCAAAACGCCGGGGCTGGTTCTGAGCCTTCGCCAACGAGAGGAAAGCGAGAGGATGAGCACGCGCTGGCGGCTGAGACCTCACGATTCGGAGCGGACCGCGGCCTTGGGCCGCGATGCCGGCATACCGCCGCTGGTTGCCCAGTTGTTGCTGAACCGGGGGATCGAGGAGCCGACCGTTGCTCTCGCCTTTCTCGAGTCGCGCCTCGGAACGCTGCACGATCCCGAGTCGCTTCCGGGGGTTGTTGACGCGGCCGATCGGATCATCAAGGCGGTCCGGGCTCAGAAGAAAGTCGTGATCTACGGCGACTACGATGTCGACGGCGTCTGTGGCACGAGTATCCTCTGGGCCTGCCTTCGCCTGGCGGGTGCGAAGAATGTCGATTACTACATTCCACACCGGGTCGACGAGGGTTACGGCGTCAATGCCGACGCCTTGCGGCGGCTGGCAACGGAGTCGCGGGCCGAGTTGATTATTACCGTCGATTGCGGCATTTCAGCCGTGAACGAGGCCCGCCTGGCGCGAGAACTGGGTGTTGAGTTCATCGTGACCGACCATCATACGATCGGTAACGAGTTGCCCGAGGCGGATGTCGTGGTCCATCCGCGACTGGCGGGCAGCCTCTATCCGTTCGGCGACCTCTGTGGCGCGGCGGTCGCCTTCAAGCTCGCCTGGCAGATTGCCAAGGTGTTCGGCGACGGCAAAAAAGCGTCGCCCCACCTCCGCGACTTCCTCGTGCGTTCGCTCAGCCTGGTTGCCATGGCGACCGTGGCCGACGTGGTTCCCTTGAACGGTGAAAACCGGATCCTCGTTCGCCACGGGTTGGCCGGGATGTTCGGCGAGCCGACGGTGGGGCTCCGCGCCTTGATGGAGGTTTCCGGCTGCCTGGGCAAGCGGAAACTGACGGCCGGGAATATCGGCTTCAACATGGGTCCGCGAATCAATGCGGCGGGGCGTCTCGAGCGAGCGATGAAGGCGGTTGAGATGCTCACGACCGATGATACGGTGCTGGCCCGTGAGATCGCCGAGGAGCTCGATCGTTGCAATAAGGATCGGCAAGAGCTCGAGCACAGGATCGTCGCCGAAGCCCATCAGATGATCACCGAGCAAGGGGGCTTGGGGAGCCGGGGCGCGATCGTCCTGGGACGCGTGGGCTGGCATCCCGGCGTGATCGGGATCGTCGCCAGCCGCCTCGTGGAAGTCTATCATCGGCCGGCCATTGTCGTGGCCCTTGGGGATGAGGTGGGGCAAGGGTCGGCGCGGTCGATCCCCGGTCTCGACCTCTACCAGGCGATCCACCAATGTTCCGACGGCCTGACCAGTTTCGGGGGGCATGCGGCGGCGGCCGGCCTCCGGCTTCCGGTTGCTCAATTCGCTCAATTCGCGGAGCGGTTCGAGCTCCATTGCCGTGAGACGCTGACCGCCGAACAATTGAGGAAGGCGATCACCATCGACGCCGAGGTCCCGCTGGCGATGCTCACGACGAAGGTGGTCGAGGCCCTGGAGATGCTCGAACCCCATGGGATGGGCAATCCGCGGCCGTTGCTGTTGGCCAGCGGAGTGCGTCTGCTGGGTGAGCCTCGGGTCGTGGGGGAGCGGAAGAATCATCTCCAACTTCGCCTGATGCAGGGGTCGGTGGTCGTCAAGGCGATCGCCTGGAACATGGCCGATCGGGCCAAATCTCTCGCGGCGAACACACTCTGTTCGTTCGTGTTTCACCCCTCGATCAACGAGTGGAACGGGCGTCGCGAAGTGCAACTCGAGGTGAAGGATTTTCAGCTCGACGAGGCGAGTGAGCATGCCCAGCCGCAGACCGCCTGACCCATTCCCAGGTGCCGCCATTGCGCAACAGGTCCGCCAGCGGGGAATCCATGACCCTCGCCTCCTGGAGATTCTCGCCCGCCTCTCGAGACGGCAGTTCCTTCCTCCCGACGAGCGCCGCCATGCCCTCGACGACCGGGCGATTCCGATCGGTCACGAGCAGACGATCAGCCAGCCGTACATGGTGGCCGTGATGACCCAGGGATTGGCGTTATCAGGGACCGAGCGTGTCTTGGAAATCGGGACCGGCAGCGGTTATCAGACGGCCGTCCTCAGTCACTTGGCTTCCGAGGTCTTCACCATCGAGAGGCTTGCGGAGCTCTCGTTGCGGGCGCGATCGATTCTCGATGGTCTTGGGCGTACGAACATCCGTTACTTGATCGGTGACGGCACCCTCGGCTGGCCTGCTGAAGCCCCCTTCGACCGCATCCTCGTGACCGCCGGCGCACCTGGATTTCCATCAACGCTCTTTGAACAGTTGATTGAAGGGGGACTGCTGGTGGCCCCCGTAGGTGACGAGTTTAGCCAGGAGCTTACGATCATCCGGAAGCAGAGCGGCCGGCCCGAGATTCACTCGATTATGGGATGCCGATTTGTGAAACTGATCGGGGCTGAGGGATGGGCCGATCAAGGAAGGGGAGGCCCGCTCCCTCCGAGCCTGCCGGTATGACAACGCGGGTCTGCCCAATCGCCCGGTAAGCCGGCGCGGGGGTTGCGGGAGAGTGGGAATCGCCTACCGGCCCGGGATCAGCGACCCACCGGGAGGGTCAGGAACGGTGTACCGGAGTGCTGTTGGCGTGCAAAGTCGAGTCGGCTGAGCTGGAGGACCAGGGCGAATGTTGCCTTGCTTGTCTGGTCGCGGTCGTCGATGTAGTACCAATAATCCCGGTACTTCACGGCGATAAAGGCGGTTTGCGGCGGCTTATGGCCCCGGCAGGCGTGGACGTTGAAAAGTCCTGCTGTCACGTTGCGGCTGTCGAAGGAGATTCCGTCCGGCCCGACCATTGGCCGGATGATGCCGGTGTCGAGGTGCTCGCTGGGGACTTCCACCCCGTTTGCCAGGTAGTAAAAGACTTGGGCCGTCGACCTCAGCAAGATCTTAATTTCGGCGGATTGGGGGAGAGGCATCCGCAACGGATCGGGATCGATGCCCGGTGTTACGACGATCGCGTATCTCGCCTGTCCCGGTTGCAAATGGAGGAGCGCTTCCAATTCGAGCGTGTCGGGGTGGTCGATACCTTGCGGGGTCAGGTCGAGCACCAGGCGTCGCTCCGAACGGAACAACCCCCACCCCGATCCATCCTCGCGGGGGAGGTATTTCAACCCATTCTTCGCCGCTTCGACCGCCGTGGAGCTGTCGCTGCCCGCTGTCGGCGGGGGGAGTGGGCCCGAGAGCTCGACCGGGCGTTCCTCGGCGTGGACGGTTCCCAGCCCTTGATCCTGCGCGGCTTGGAGCAACTCGGCGACTCGGCGAAACCGAGCAAAGTCGGGGACCTCGCACCGTTGCGGCCCACTTGCCGACGGGGCATTGGGGACTCCGTTGAGTCGCTCGACCCAGAGCCGGAGGACGGTGGAGACCGGCCAACTCGTCTGGCCGAGGAAGACGAGCGTATCGGCTGAGATCGGCGTCAGGAACCGCTGGACAGCGTCTCCGTCAGACGCCGGGGTCATCGTGATCGTGGGCCGGTTCGCGCCGCTGACGAGGAGATCGGGGAGGACGGAGGTGAACGTCCGGAAAATGATGTTGCTGTTGCTTGGGTTCGGGGCGATGAAGAAGGGACGAGCCTCGGCCTGCCCGGCCAGTTCGTATTGCGCCGCGATCGACGAGACATTCAGTTGGTACGGAGACTCGTCGTATCGCAGGCGGACGAGATTGCGGAGAAGCTGTTCCTCGTCAACCCGATGGATCGCTTCGTTATAGCGCCCGTGCGTCTTCTCCAGCGCCTTCGGCCCGAGGGCGCAACCCCCGCTAGCCATCCCGAACGACAGGATGCAGGCGATCATGAAAGTCGGGATGGGCCTTGACGCTGGTCTGAGCACATCACCACCCCTTAAGCTCGAGGCCTTCAAGCTTCTTCCAGGTCGATGGAGATGCTCCGTGATGACTTGACATCATCAGGAAATCGTGCAAGTCGTCAAGGTGAGTCGGTTTTCCCAGGCTGATGCCGAAACGTCTCTCCTTTTTCAGAGAAGACGGATCCGACCTGACAGGCTTCGGCGGGTCCTAATGTGACGACCATCCAGAGCCAGAGGCATCAGCCTCTGGGGATGCGATGAATTCAAATGGGAATTTGATGAATTCACGAGGGGCAGCCGGACGCCTGGGACCGGTTTTGACCGGACGCCCAAGAGTCGGACTGGCTTCACACGCAGCCTTTAAAGCAGGCCGATCACTTCCATGAGTTTGGCATGAGCCACTCGGTAGTCTGCCTCGGCGTGGAGTTGCTCCAACTCCGCCTTGGCCGTGGCGGCCTTCGCGGTCTGGATTGCAAGCGGGGACTTCGTTGCGCCCTCGGCATCTCTTCGCGCCTGAACGAGCTCGGAGGCGAGTGCCAATGCCTCGTTGGTTTGCTCGAAGTTGCCGTAAGCCTGGCGCGCCTCGAGCACGACCTTGTCGATGGTCGCCTGGACGTTCCTCTGGGCCTGGGCGGTCTGGAACTCACGCTGGTACTTGATGTGCCGCCGCTTGCCCCAGTCGACGAACGTGTAGGAGGCCGAGATCCCGAACGCCCCGAAGTTGGGCTGGATGATGGGGGCGGCGGTCTGGTTGAAGTAGGATCCGAAGATGTTGACGTCCGGCAGGAATTCGGACCGGGCCACCTGAAGCGCCGCGGCCGCCTTCTGGGATGAGGCCATCGCCTCCTGAACCTGCGGATTACAGGCCAGGGCACGGCTGGCGGCCTCGTCCGCCGAATGGACGGGAGGGGCGGGGGGCATCGGCTCCTCGAGAACGAGCACGGTGCCGGCGGGAAGCCCGATCAGGTTGTTGAGTTGCTCGGCAATGTCGACCGCCTGGCCATGCACCTGGTTCAAGGCCTGCTTCGCCTCGATCGCCGCCACGCGAATCTCGGGAGCCGGGTTCGCCTGAGCGAGTTGCTGAGCATATCCCACCTGGAGCCTGAGGGCGGTCTCGATGCGTTGGGCCCCGTGCAGGCCGTAGAACGCCTGGGCGACGCCGGATAGCAAGTCCCGAGTTCCTTTGGCCAACTGGGCCTGACCGATCTGCTCATCGGCCTTGGCGATCTTGACAGCCGCGTTGATCGCAATCAGCTTCGTGATCGGCTGGGCCAGGGTGATTGCGGCCAGGCTGCTGTCCTGGTTGACGGCGTTGACGGCAATCGACCGGCTGCCGACGGGCAAGATGCCGAGTCGCCCGGTGCGGATGGTCTGGACGACGCCGAGGTTGGAGTTGAAGTGGAAGTAGTTGACGTTGCCAAGGAGCTTGGGCAGGTAATCCGCCCTGGCTGCGGCGGTCGCCTCCCGATTCGCTTGAATGCCCAGGTTGGCAAGCTCGAGACCTTTGTTGGTGGTGATCGCCCGCTGCTTGGCATCTTCCAAGGTCAGGTGATAAACCACTTGCGGTGGGGTGAGACGATGCGGCCCCGGGAGGAGCGCGTCCTGAGCCCTTGTCGTTGCCGCGCAGGCGATCAGGCCCGCGCCGGTGGCGAGCAGGATGAGGCGATGGGGAGCCAGCATGTACCACCATCCTGGGGTCAAGCCTTCACTGACGCATCCTTGGTCCCTCGATCCCGAGGGATACTGACCCTTCCTTTGGCCAGCACGAGAAGTGTTATCGGCAGAAGCGGCGCAAGATGGGTAGGTGAAAATCGAGGCTAAGAGTTTTTGAAGCGGAGGGATCCCGCCGAGCATTCCCAACGAACCGCTAGAGTCTCTCGTCGTAAAACGCTTAATCAAGCCAGGCCGGAAGCATCTCGAGATACTCGGGATTCACCTTCGCGAGCCAGACGTACTGTTTATCGATGGACTTGGTGGAGACAACCTGGGATCCCACGATTCCACCGATGGTTCCTGAGAGGATCATAATCGAACCGATCAAGAAGATGAGCAGGAACCAGTCGGATTTGATCCAGGCAGGTCCGACCACCATCATGGCAATTCCAACCAGGATCGCGACCCAAGCCGATGCGAGCACGCGGAGTCGTCGGGTTCGATGGCGCGGGCAGAGGCCGACTTGGATCTTGGTTGTTCGCCGGCAGTGGCAAAGGGGGCCAGACGGCGGCCTCGCTGATGAGTCTCTGCACGACCTGCAAGGATCTTGGGATCGACCCCCAAGCCTACTTTGTGCGATATGCTTGAGCGAATCAGCACGCATTCGACGTGGCGGATCGAAGAACTGCTGCCCGACAGCTGGCAAGCGAAGTCGTAAAAGACTAAACGTCGGCCGAATCTCGACTTCGGAGCCGTCCTCGACAAAATCGGGGCCGATGGTGGCTTCAAGCCTGTCATTTGCGTCAAGACGGTGTTCCGAACATTATTCCATGCCTACGAACCTCCTTGAAGATGCTGTTCACAGTACTTACGGTGATCCTCTCTTTGCCCCGGAATGGAAAGGGGGGCAGGAGCCGATAATCCTGTCGGCCCCTGCCCCCCTTTCTGATTCCGGACCAAACCAAAATTTATTATTTAATGTATATTTGCATGATCTAGAATCCCTCGCCTTTAGGTGACCGCTTCTAGTAGGCTCTCGGGATGGAGCACTACCGAAAGGACCACCCACACCGGTTTGACATCAAGTTCCACCTGGTGTGGATCACCAACGTATCGCAAGAAGTTGCTGAGAGGTGATGTCGGCCTCCGACTCTGTCAGATCGTTCGGACGATCTGTGCGGAGTCGGAGGCCGACATTTTCAAGGGGCATGTCAGCAGCGACCACGTTCACCTGTTTGTCTCCTGTCCACCGCACATGTCGGCGAGTTACCTGATGCAGCGGATCAATGGGGAAGAGTTCACGACGGCTGCTGCAGGAGTATAGCCACCTCAAGAGGTTGTACTGAGGTCGGTACCTGTGAGCTCGGGGTTACTTTGTGGCGAGTTCGGGGAACGTCACCGACGAGGCCATCATGGAGTACATCCGGACGCAGGAAATGGCGAAAGGCGACGACGTCTTTCAGGTCAGCGAGTTAGAGTAACCGTTTAGCCGGGCTTCCAGCCGACTGTCGAACCCACCGCCTTCCAGGCGGCGGGTGTTCAGTATGTGATGAGGTAGACCTGTTGGCTCTGGTCGTGCACGAGATGAGCATCTGACTCGATCAATTTGATCTGACCGTTCGAGAACTCATAGGTCTCGAGTACCTTATCAATCAGAATGCCTCGACTAGTATGTTGGATCCACGGTCGGATCACAATCTGTATCAGCCAACTCCCCTCAGGAGTCCGCTTGGTATCGACCACGGCCCCGTACCAACCGATCACTCGACCGTTGTCTTGCTTAAAGGCTTCCGAATTGTTGAGCCAGCGGAAGTGATCGGTACGATTAGGAGGCTGGGGATCGCCTTTCGTCATAGCGGCTGCAAAGTCTTTCTGAACCGCCAACAACTCGCCCTCAGCGTTGGCGTCCGGAACGATCTTGGTACCCCTGTTCTCAACGCGTGCAACGGCCGCAACGTTCGTTTGCATGCCAGAGCCACCAGCATGGAAGATCGGATAACGATCGACCTTTGCCAGTGACAGGGCTTCCTTAACTTGCTGGCTTTGAATCGCATTGCGTTTCGCAACCTCGGCAGGAGAAGGGGGGCCATGTTTTGCGTATTCGGCCCGCAATCTTGCCACTTCCGCCTGGCTTGTTTTAGAACGAAACTTGAATGTAGTAGCCTTTGGAGCGGGAGACGTTTTGCTAGGCTTCTGGACCGGAAGCGTAGGAGATTGAGCGACAATCTCTCTCAATGTCTTGCCTGAGAAAACCATCCCAGACAATAGCACGGCGACAGCCAATAATCGCAAAGTCATGTGACCTCCTATTCGTTCAAAACTCTCAGTTCTTTGTAATCTCGACCTTGTAGCTGACAGGGCCGGTCTTGGCTTGTGTTGCTGTTAAGTAAATAAGCGAAATTTAAATATTTTTATATTTAAATTTATCAGTTTGTCTTGTTCTAATTGTCTGTTTGTGCTGCAGGTAAACACTATTCGGCAAATTGCTGATATCCCAAAACTGTCATTTTGTATCCGAAATCATTAACAAATAATTATTCTAAATATTCTGAAAATGATTATTTGTATTTGTGCTTAAGTTTTCGGGCAAGCCGCCGTCGAATTTTTGTGGAGTTCCGGCAGTAATTATGTATGTGACTTTTTCGCAAATCTCATACGGCCAACCGGGTGCTGGCAGTCCGCCGCACACGAGCTGAACCCGCAGTGCGGTTAGTACTGAGACATTCATCACATTCTTGTTTCAAGTTGCGTTGTCCCAGTCAACACTGTTAGCAGGTAGTTGGTCTATTGTTTTCAGATGGACGGTTGGCGCATGCGCAGGAGGATCATTGTCTACACTGAAGTGTACATATGCGACAATAGCCCGAGCTTGAAGAGTCCGTCGCCATCCATTGTCGAGCACAAAGACGACGCCTGGGTTCGCTTCCAGGCCGGTCTCCCAATCATCGCCACAAGGGTCGAGTTTCAACTCCCATTTAACAGATGAAATTAGGTCCTGACAGTTATCGATGACTGGAAGTCCGACGGGTGCTCCTAATGGTAACGGCCGCATGTACGGATTCGCGCCGTTGACACTGATTCCAGTGACCAAAGCCTGTGCTGGATGATCTGGCATAGCGATGATAAGCGAAGCGAAAAGCAAGGTGATACTGCTTCGGACTGCGTAATGGATGCCTGAAAATATAGCGTTTTCCTCGTCTTGGACGACGAAGATTAAACCTCAAGAGGTGCTTTGGTAGGAGGCTTTCCTAGGAACTGGGCAATTTATTGTGAACTGGCCGTGTTTTTAGACACCGACTGATAATGATGGTCTTTGAGTGTGAAAATGAAGGGGAACTCTAGCTTGAGGTGCGGAACTCTTCGAGTTGTGAGGGGGTTAGGGGCCGGCACCAAATAAGTTGTTCATTTGCGGTCAGCCCTGTGAGGCCAGATTGTGTAGTTCCATTGGGGTAGTACAGAGCGGGGTTTCAATCGGATCGCCGCCCTTTCCTCACGGGTTACCTTCACCCCCTTTTTGTATGCGGTCCGATCCAGGCAAGCACGACAATGGAACCCCGTCGCTGACCAGGGCCAGCGCACACTAATTCGTTGATCCGACAATGACTTGCAACAGGAACTCCTCACTCCAGCCGCAACTCCGCCGCTTCATGGCTACGCTCTCGCGGCCGGGATGTTGCTTCAACAGCGAGAGGCTGAGGCGATTCAGCCACGCCATGTTCTCTCGGAGGCACTTCTCGCGGATCCGCGATTCGTCCTCGCGATAGGTCACATCCAGAGTCCAGTGGCAGCCGTTTTCAATGCCCCAGTGCGACCGAACGGCGCGGGCGAATCGCTGCACATCAATCGCCAGGCTGCTGATGTAGTAGCGGACCTCGTCCGTCACCTTGCCGTCGCGGACCGATTCGGAGACCGCAATACCGATCGATTTCAGCCCGTTCCACGACCTGAGCCCCGGTAGGTCTTGGGGCACGGGCAGTTGAATGTAGGTCCGCGTCTCCCGACGGCCATGCCCCGACTCCACGGTCTGATGCCGGCCGGCATCCACACCCGCGAAGTCGTCCTCCCACTGCTCCAGGATGTGGTTGATGACCACCTGATGCATCGTCCCCTGGTTCCCTTTCAAGGCCAGGACGTAATCCGCCTTCCCCTCGACGATTCGCTCGGCGATGGCCTTCTGCGTCCCCATCGCGTCGATCGTGATGATGGCCCCCTCGATGTCGACCTGCCTCAAGAGCTCGGGGATGGCCGTGATCTCGTTTGACTTCTCGGCGCAGGCCACCTGGCCCAGCGACAGGCCGTACTCGCTCGCCCAGACGCTCACGGAATGCAGGGCCCCCAGGCCGTTCTTGCGGTCGTGGCTCCGCCTCGCCGTCTTACCGTCCACGGCCAGGACCGGCTGCTCGATTCCGGTCTCCGCTTCCGCTGTCGCCCGCAAGGACCGCAGCCATCCGGCGAAGCATGACTGGAAGGCATCGGGCTTCAGCGCCATGAGGACACGACGGAAGACGTCCTTGCGTGGGATGCCGTTGGGCAAGTCCAGGACTCTGACGAGGAACGCCTCCTTCATGACAGCCCACCTGGCGATCGCGGTCGGGCCGGCGGCGCCGGCCAGGATAGCCATCAAGGCGATCGCAATGACGCTGGTCAGGGGATGCTGGAGATTGATCGAGGAGCGGGGGTCCTCCAACTCGTGGAAGTGGAGTACGATCTCATCCAGGTCGACGCGTCGTGGATCCGCCATCGTTCGCTCTCCATGCATAACCAGCCGGGGAGTAAGCATGGAGAATGATTTACAAAAATATCGGCCCGGGCGCAAGCCCTACAGGTCGCCAAAACTACCTATAAATGCGCGCTAGCCCTGCGTCGCTGACCGTGTCCTCCGAATATACTTCAACATCGTCTCGTAGTTGACCAACGGCTCACCGGCCCAATTCTCGCTGATCAGGCTGAACATCCGGTGCTCGATCAGGTTCCATTTCGAGGTCCCCGGTGGGTAGTGCGTCACGGTGATGATCAACTGGAACTCGTCGGCGAAGCCTTGAAGGGCGGCCTTCCAAGCGAGCCTCCGGTTGCCATTGGCTCCGCCACAATCCGACTCAATGAGCAACCGTCGAGCGGCGGGGTAGGCCGCTTGTCCCACGGCCCGCCACCACCGGCGGATGGCGGCGACAGCGAAGGCGGCTGTTTCGTGCGACGTGCCGATGACCACATACCCGGCGTTGCGACCCACATCGTAGATCCCATAGGGGATGCCTCGCCCCGAGGCGTCCTTGGCGAAGTCGTGATCCAGCACATCCCGGTGGGTCTTCCGCCAGCACCGGCCCGGATTCTTGAAGTTGCCGACCAGTTCTTTCTTCTTGGCATCCACGCTGATGACCGGCAGCCCGTGCGTGAGATACCAGCGACGGATGCGGGTCAAGTAGCGGAACTGTCGATCCCGATCAGGATGATGGGTCCCGGCCAGACGTTTGCGATTGGTCCTCAACGAGTAGTCGTACTGGTGGAGCAACCGAGCCACAGGCTTTCGGCTGACGGCGATCCCTCGACGTCGCAGGGCCGCACACAGCGTCCGGGTCGATTTATGTGTCCACTTGAGGCCCGTCATCGGATCGCCTGCGGTCGCATCTTGGAGTAATTGATCCAAGGCTTTGACAAGGTCGGGACGTTTTTTTTTCGATCCGCTTGCGACCGCCGCCCGGCTTACGAATGCGGGTTGGATCAATGCTCTCCGGTTGGAGGAATTCGCTCCGCCCTCGACGGATCGTCGTTCGACTCAACCCTGTGATGATCGCCAGCCGTGCGATCCCTCCTCGGCCGTAGACTGTCGCCCAGAAGCCGGCGAACAACCGCCGCCACTTCTCGTCGAGGATGGCAATCAGTTGGTTGATGGCCCGATGCTCCTCAACGATGTCGGTTCGCCAACCTCGTTGGCAATCGGGACAATGGCAGACGTGGACGGCTCGGTGATCGGACTTGGACTCCATAGCCCACCCCCCGTCTATGAAGTGGAAGGAGGTGAGCCGATTGTAGCATAAAACGGTCAACTTATTCGGTGCCAGCCCCTTAGGCAAACGATACCGTACAAAAGGAGAAGGTAAAGTGCCTGTGTTTGTTTGTCAAGACTGCACTTCGCTAGAATATTACGGCTGTCAGACCATTCCGAGCTTGAAATAATCCATGCCCTCTTGCACGATTACGATGCTTACCAATCGCAATCGCAACAGGGAGGGGCGAGGATGTTTGCTGTTCAACTCACATGTTAAGGTGATGTTCAGTAGTGGAGATGTTCAGTGAAACGGCCTTGGAGGAGTCGTTCACGGCGACGGAGGGGGGATAGTAATGGGTTTGATCCGGAAACCAGGGCGGATTGCCGTGGCGGGCGATATCAAAAAATATATACACCTGTTAATTTGCTCAATTGCGATTGCCTTGGAGGAGCCGTCCTCGACGTCGAAGGGAGAGTCTGGGGCTGATTCGAGGGACCTCGGTGGTGGAGGAAACCGAAGGTCAAGAGGTTACGAGTTCGCAACGATTGGGGGCCAAGCCACTGTCCCCTGCTGGACCTGGTAGGAACGAACAGGTCTCGCGGGTGAATGCGAAAAGTCACAGAGAAAGCCAAAATCCAAGGGCAGTCCTGGAGGAAACCGCCCGGTCAAGAGAACCTCAGATCTCGTAACAATTCGGGTCTATTGACACCTGTCGCGGAGTGCGGCGATAGCGTGGAGATGCTGGGTCTCAGGCGCGGCGTTCTTGCGTTCGAAGGCGGCGGGGCCGTTCTCGAAGAACTGCTTCTGCCAGAGGCAGAACAGCGTGGGCGAGAGTTGGAGCTCATCGCAGAGATCAGGACATGGTCGATCAGATGACGCCGGAGAATGGCAGCATTCTCGACAGGTGTATAGTTCTTTCAGGGCTTTCGCATGGTGAGACTCCTGCCGAATTTTACTATAACTCGGGTAGGGCGTCTCTCCTTTTCCGTTTGAAGCAAAACAAAAATCGAGGCTAAGAGTTTTTGAAGCGGAGGGATCCCGCCGAGCATTCCCAACGAACCGTTACCTTTTCTCGCCGTGAAACGCTTAATCAAGCCAGGCCGGAAGCATCTCGAGATACTCGGGATTCACCTTCGCGAGCCAGACGTACTGTTTATCGATGGACTTGGTGGAGACAACCTGGGATCCCACGATTCCACCGATGATTCCTGAGAGGATCATAATCGAACTGATCAAGAAGACGAGCAGGAACCAGTCGGATTTGATCCAGGCAGGTCCGACCGCCATCATGGCAATTCCAACCAGGATCGCGACTCAAGCCGATGTGAGTACGCGGAGTCGTCGGGTTCGATGGCGCGGGCAGAGGCCGACTTTGATCTTGGCTGAATAGCGAACGAAGCCCCCCACAATGATGTAGAGCAACGGACTAATTAATAAGGTTAAGTACCAGACTGGAGGGTGCCAGTAAAGCTTGCGCGTGAGACGGTAGTGATTCGCGGGGAGATTACATTTGATGCAACGATCGGGAAGACTCGCCTTTTTCGTCAAGACCAAAAAGCGACCGGCCCGCCAGCAACCCTCATCATCGGGAGAATCGAACGCTTGGTCCAAGAATTTACTGTCGGACGGTGCGGAGAACTCAGGGGCTGCATAAGGATTATCGTCATGCATAGATGAAGGTCCCCTTGACCAATGACTTTAATGGGGTCAGGAACCGAATCATAATCCGGGAGTTCTGAAGTGGCAACCGGCTCGATGCTTCGCTCGATTCAGGCGGACGCCCGTCGAGATTTCGACGGGCGTCCGCTCGAAAAAGGAGGGCAAGTTTACTGATCAATGCAGGCGAGGGTCCGTTGCGGCGATGATGGCGCTGACGGCCTGCTGATTGAAACCTTTGTATCCCTCGCGGCGTTGGAGGTCCTCGAGGTGGCTGCCCAGCGCGCCGCTGCGAATGAATTTCGCGTGTTGCTCGGCGGTGATCCAGCCGTTGGCCAGGCACCGGTCGGCGCGGTGTTTGGCGACCGGCCAACGTTCTCCCGCAGTAAACGCCTGGCGAAGGAACGGAAAATCGGAGAACGGCGCCATGACCTCGATGCCCGACTCCGCCTTGAGATCCTGCCGCAACGCATCAAAGTCGAATTGGGCTTCGAGGTGGTGCATCCCCGCCTCGAGGATCGATTCGCCGTGAAGGCCGACCCAGAGTCCGACCGTGTTGGGCCGGGGTAGGTCGGGCAGGGCCGCGTGCGCGAAGTCGTAAGCGGCTTCGTCGGGGGCGAGGTCGAGGTCGGCGAAGATCACGATCCCGGTTGTCGGGTGCTCGAGAACCTGCGCGCCCCAGCCTGCGTTTTCACCCGCGTGGAATCGTTCGCGAAGCAGGAAACCGAGCCGCTCGAACATTCGGATCACGCGAGGGAAGAATTGGCGCGAGCAGCGAAAGGTGTGGTGGTCGTGGTTCGCCCAACCGAGGCCGAGGCGGTCTTGCCGGCTCTTCTGGACCTGTGCGGCCCGGTTGCGCAGCTCCCAGTTCTCGCGCTCCACCTCGAAGATGAGGTGACAGGCCAGGTCGACCGATCCGGCCAGCTCGATGACCTGTTCCAGGGTCTGCTCGGTCGCGTCGAAGCCGTCGGCATCGTCCGCAAACCGGCGTTTTCGCCCTTTCCAGAGGTCGCGAGCGGCCAAGGCATCGCGGGCGGCGTGCGGACGCATCCGTCCCTCACGCGCGAGGTCGCCCGGAAACGGGTCGAACCCTGTGTACCCCCGGCGCTCGACCACCTCGAGATCGGTCCGTTCGCCCGGAACGCGTCCCACCCGGTACGGCCCAAGCACATAACCGCGGACGTCGAGGCCAAGGTCGAAGGCCCTCGAGAAATCGGCGATCGATTCCACCTTGATCGCGAGCGAGCGCACTTCCAACCCGGAACCGGGCGCAATCGCCAGCCGAGGGAAAATTCCGCCGTCGTGAGCAAAGACGGGGACGCCGACTGCGTAGTCCGTGGCCTGACGTTTGAAGCCGAGCTTGCGGAGCTGCGACCCGAGATCCCCTTGACCGGAGATGACCAGATGGTCCACCCAGTCCTTGAAGCGGGTGCTTGTTTCGACCCGCATCCGCTCCGCCAGTGTGGCAGCGAACGCGTTGCCGGCCACGGCTTTGTCGATGAGGTTGTCGACAAATGTTTCTGTTTCCGGCCACCGTTTCCACTCGAATGTGGGCGGAGGCGGGGGTGAAGCGACTTGTGACATGTCCTAACTCCAACGTGATCGAAATGGCAAACGTTTGTTTTTTTGCGTTTAGCTCGTGTGGAATCGGGATGTTGAATCGGTTGCGGACAAGGCTGCGCCGAACAATCCGAGGCCGATTTCCACCTGGCGGCGGGACAGGCACAAGGGGGGGCAGAACCGGACCGTGCTGGGGCCGCACGGCAGGAGCAGGAGGCCGCGATGAAAGGCCAGATCGACGATTCGGTCGCGAAGCTCGGGATCGGGGGCCCCGTCGTTCTGGATCTCGACACCGATCATCAGCCCGAGCCCACGGACCTCACGGATGAACGGATACTGGCCAGCCAGTTCTTCGAGCCCTGCGCGAAGGTGCTTGCCCTGCCGTTCGGCATTGGCCTGGTACTTTGCCTCGACCAGGTTCAACGTCGCCAGGGCCGCTGCGCAGGCGACCGGGTTCCCACCAAAGGTCGAGGCGTGGCTGCCGCTCGGCCAATCCATGACGTCGGCCTTGGCGACGATCGCGCCCAAGGGGAGACCACTGGCGAGTCCCTTTGCGAGACAGACGATGTCACCCACGACATTCCAATGTTCCGAGGCGAACATTTTGCCGGTACGACCGATCCCCGTCTGCACTTCGTCGAGAACGAGCATGATGCCGTGCTCGTCGCAGAGCTTCCTCAAGCCGGGCAGGAAGTCGGGTGGGGGAAGAAGATATCCCCCCTCACCTTGAATCGGCTCGACGAAAATCGCGGCCAACTCGTCGGCGGGGCAGACCGTCCGGAGCAACGCGTGAACGCTCTCGAGGTCGCCGTATCGGGCGTGATGGACTTCGGGGACCAGCGGTGCGAAGCCGCGACGTTGCATCGGCTTCGAGGCGCTGAGGGACATGGCGCCATAGGTCCGACCATGGAATGCATGCAAGAAGGCCATGACCCGTGGTCGCCCGGTGTGGCGACGCGACAACTTGAGGGCGGCCTCGACCGACTCCGCGCCGCTATTGGTGAAGAAGACTCGTTTGGCCTCGTCGCCGGGGGCGAGCTTGGCGAGCCGCTCCGCGAGCTTGATTTGCGGAGTGTAGTAGAAGTCGGTCCCCGACATGTGGAGCAGCCGGCTGGCCTGGGTTTTGATGGCGTCGACCACCGCGGGGTGGCAGTGCCCCGTCGCGGTGACGGCGATCCCCGCCGTGAAATCGAGGAAGCGGTTGCCGTCGATGTCCTCGATCATCGAGCCTTTGCCGCGACGAACGACAAGCGGGTAGGTCCTGGTGTAGGAAGGAGACATCACCTGGTCGTCGCGTGCCAGCCATTCGCGAGCACGAGGACCGGGGAGTGGGCCCAGGATCTGGGGATCGTCACGGTGAAGGGCGATCATGCGTATTTCCTAACAGAGGTCTTGCAGAGGTCTTGGCGAATTCCGCCTCGCCACGGCGATGAACTAAAATGCCATCCTTATATTCTACGGAGAGTATCAACTCTTTTTATCGCGGAGCGATGATGTTAAGGCTCGTGGCGAGGTCTTGATGCTCTATACTGAGCCAACGAACGCGTCGAAGCTGAGTCGCCGGTGAGGCGATTTCGTCGCAACCCGCAGGGTCGTTGGGAAGTCACGTCATGATCGAAACGGTCGTCGTGGGGTATGGCCTGGCAGGCCGGGCGTTCCACTGTCCTCTGATCCGGCGTCAAAACTCGCTAAACTTGCACGGGGTCGTTGCCCGCTCCCCCGCCGTCCGCGCGGAGGCGGTTGCCGCCTGGGGAGTCGTCGGGTACGCCGGTTTCGAGGAGGCGCTGGCCGATTCAAGAGTCCAGCTCATCGTCCTGGCAACCCCGCACGACTCTCACGCCGAGCTTGCCGTGCGCGCCCTGGAGGCAGGGAAGGATTGTGTGGTCGATAAGGTCATGGCCCTCTCCGAAGCCGAAGCGGACCGGATGATTGCGGCGCGCGACGCTTCCGGCCGGATGCTCTCGGTCTTTCAGAACCGGCGATGGGATTGGGACTACGCGACGCTCAAAGCGGTTCTTGCCCGGGGCCTCATCGGTCAACCGCTCATCATCGAGAGCTCGGTCTGCCGCCACACACCGCCCCGAACCTGGCGTGGCGATGTGACGCAGGCGGGCACGATCCTTCATGACTGGGGCGCGCACCTCGTCGACCAGGCGCTTCAGCTTGGGTTGGGCCCATGCCGACGGCTCTCCGCCTGGATCACGCCCGCCCCTTGGCCGGGAGTAAACAGCGGAGGACATGGACGGATCGCCTTGGAATTCGACAACCTCCTCTTTCAGGTTGAGATGAGCCGAATCTGTCGTCTCGAACGTCCCCGGTGGTGGGTTGTCGGGACCGAAGGCGGTTACGCGAAGTTCGGCATCGATCCCCAGGAGGATGCCCTCCGCGCCGGCGACATCGACCGGGCCGTGGAACCCGCGAACCTCACGGCCACGATTCGCCGGGAAACGGCCACTGGTGTGGTTGACATGCCCGTCGAGACGGAGAAAAGCCACTGGGATTCGTATTACGCCAACATTGCCGATCACCTCGAGGGGCGGGCTCCGCTTGCGGTGACAGCTGAACAGGCCCGCGACGTCGTTCGGATTCTCGATGCCGCGGTGCAGTCCGCAAGCGAGCATTCGGTGATTGCTGGACCATGGGGGGGCGACTGAGTATCTGTCTCGGAAGGTCAGGTTTCACCGGGATAATGAAGGACGTTGGAGTGCCACGGGTTCCGTACTCGGAACCCGGGCGCCCCAGGCCAAGGCTTTCCCGCATGGGTTTCGAGTACGGAACTGCATGGCACCCGGTAGATCAGCAAAAGCTCCGAGGGGATTCGACTTCTGGGACAGACTCTGATTGCCTTGGGGAACTTGCTTCCAGGTACTTACAGAGGGCGGGAGGCCGCTTGGAAGGTCTGGAGGCCGTCGAGTTTCCAGGTTCCCTTTCGGTCGAGAACCCAGTGGAGTCTCAGGTCGATGGGCTGCTGCTGTGCGGATGTCGCGGTTGTGGTTGTCGAGGCGGCGGCGGTGGCGATCGCATTGACGTGCCCCGCTTCCCCCGCTGGATAGATAAATGCTTGTGCTTCTCCCTTGCGCTGATTGTGATCCTCGCCGATCACCATGACTTGAATTCTGGCTTCGCGGCTCTTCCACTGCTCGCGATTTTTGACGAGTTGGGGGTGGACGGCGTCGAACCAACGGACGACGTCGTCGATGGTCTCGGATGTGGCGATCTGCTTGAGATAGATCAGGTCGTCGTTGGCGAACCGTTCCGCGGTTCGCTGGGCGCTATCCGCGAGACTCTCGGGCGGCTTGGTCAAGAACAGAAACAGGCCGACGACGACGGAAAGGGCCGCGGCCCCCACCCCGAGCGATCGGGGGGAAACCGTGGGGAGGCTTTCCGTCAGGCCTTCCAGTGACTCGAAGCTGGGCAGGTGGAGTCCTTCGTGGTGACGAGGCTCGGCTTTCGGCGGTTCGACGTGGGGTTCTCCCACCAGAGCCCGTCCCGTCGTGTTGACGTGAAAGACGATGTGGCATTTCTTGCAAGTCAGACGCGTGTTGATTTTCTCACGCGGGATCGATCCCGCCCGTCCACAACTCGGGCAAGCCAATTCAATCATCGAAATTGCTCCCGAAAAGGCTGGCGTACGTCGTCCAGATCCGATCCCTCCGGGGGAACAAGGGAAGCTGCACGCTCAGTCTACTTCGATCAGAAGACCGATGTAAGAGAAATCACTGGAAGTTTTAGAGCTATTGACGTGATGTGTGTGTAGATGGAAGACGAGTCCGTTCGGACAGGAACGAAAGCTCGGCAGGCTTCGATCCGTGGGACGCCGGAAGAAGCGATGTGGTGGCGTCGATCCCAATCCGTGGTCCCTGAACATCGCGACATGCAATCGTCCAATCAAGGGAGGATCCCGAATTCCCCGGCGCGGTCCTCTTTTGGTAAGATCTAACGGCCGGCCCGATTCTCGAGCAACGTTGGATCAGTAGGGAAACGGAATGATTGTTCGGAAAGTCCTGGCCTTGCGCGGACCCAATCTCTGGACCCGTGTTCCTGTACTCGAAGCGTGGTTGGATCTGGCAGGCCGCCAAGGGAGGCAGACCGGCGAGATCCCTGGTTTCTTGGATCGTTTGATTCGATCGTTCGCCTCGGCCGATTCCGGCCTTGATGAGGTTACCGAACGGCTGAAGCAAGAGAGGGATCTGGAAGGGGTGGTGGCGCTCCTGATCTTGGAGCTTCAGCGGCGGTCTGGTTCGGACGTCGCCTTCTTGGCCTGGCGACCGCCGGCCGAGGATGGGGTTGCCCGGCTGGCCGTGCAGTATCAAGAAGAGGAAGTGGGGCGTGCTGCGCTCGCCTTGGCCTTGTCGTTGGTCGGCAGTGCGCTTGACGATCGTCCGTTTGATCTTCGAACCGAGCTCGAACGGTTGCGCACGCTCACTCAACAGGTCAGGATCGGCCCCAATTCCGCGCCGATCGCGGCGGCGGCGAGGGCGCGAGGGATTCCTTTTCGCCGGCTCAACACGGATAGCCTGATCCAGTTCGGCCACGGCGTCCGCCAGCGACGGTTCCAGATTGCGTTCACCGATCGGACGAGTGCGATCGCCGAGTCGATCTCCAACGACAAGGACCTCACCAAGGAGATGCTCCGGGCGGTCGGTGTGCCGGTCCCCCAAGGTCGGCCCGTCTCGGACGTCGAGGATGCCTGGGCCGCCGCGCTCGAAGTCGGGCTTCCGGTCGTCATCAAGCCGTGCGACGCCGATCATGGCGATGGGATCACGCTGAACCTGAACACACGCGAGCAGCTCACGGCCGCTTACGCCGCCGCGCTCGAGGTCAGCTCCAACATTATGGTCGAGCGGTTCGCTCCAGGCGCACACCATCGGATGCTCGTGGCGGGCGACCGAGTCATTGCGGCTGCTCGACGCGACTCGGCTCAGGTCATTGGCGACGGAATTCACTCCATTGCCGAACTCGTCGAGGAGGTCAACCGCGACCCTCGTCGCGGTGACGATGCGTCTTCCCCTTTGAGAAAATTCCCGCTCGACCCGATTGCCCTCGGGGTTCTTGCCGATCAGGGCTTTCAGCTCGACTCGATCCCCCCGCCTGGAGCACGGGTGTTCATCAGGCGGAACTCCCATCTCAGGGACGGTGGGAACAACGTCGATGTGACCGACCAGGTTCACCCTGAGGTCGCTGCCCGCGTGCTCGACGCGACTCGGGTCATTGGGCTCGACCTCGCTGGCCTCGACGTCGTGGCCGAGGATATCGGACGTCCCCTTGAAGAGCAGGGGGGCGTCATCCTCGAAGTTAACGCAAGTCCCTGGCTGAGGCAGCATCTCAGACCTTGGCACGATCCTCCTCAGCCCATCGGCGAAGCCATTTTGACCTCGCTCTATCCCGAGGGGGACGACGGGCGGATCCCGCTCATCGCCGTCACCGGGACCAGCGGTAAGACGACCACGACCCGGCTGATCGCCCACCTCTTCGCCGAGGCGGGGCGGGTCGTCGGCATGAGCACGACCGACGGGATCTACGTTGCCGACCGGCGCATCGAGACCGGTGATTGCAGTGGTCCCCAGAGCGCTCGGACCGTGCTGCTCAACCCGCTCGTGGAAGTGGCCGTCCTCGAAACGGCTCAGGGGGGGATCCTCCGCGAGGGGTTGGCGTTCGACCGCTCCCACGTCACGGTGGTCACGAACCTGGGCGAGGGAGACCATCTTGAGCTTCGCGGGATCGACACCCTCGAGGAACTGGCGCGGGTCAAGCGGACGACCGTCGAAGTGGTTGCCGCCGAGGGCGCGGCCGTGCTCAAGGCCGACGACCCGCTTGTTGCCGCGATGGCCGACCATTGCCCTGGAGAAGTGATCTGGTTTGCTCGCGATGCCGAGCATCCGGTGATCGTCCGCCATCGCAACGAGGGGGGACGTGCGGTCTTCGTTCGCGACGGTGCGATTGTGCTGGCCAGGGGACTGGAAGAGGAGTCCCTCGTTTTACTGGCGGATGTGCCGATCACCCATCAGGGGCGCGTCGGGTTCCAGGTCGAGAACGTGCTGGCGACGGCCGGAGCGGCCTGGTCCATCGGCCTGTCCCGCGAGTCGATCCGGTCGGGCTTGGCGTCGTTCGCCGGTGATCCGATCCAGATGCCCGCGCGGTTCAACCTCTTCGAGGTCAAGGGGGCGACGGTCGTCATCGACTTCCCGCACAACGCGATGGCCCTCGAAGCGTTGATCGACACGGCCGAGTCGTTGCCCCACACGCGCCGGGTTCTCGTGTTCGCGGGCTGCAACCGCCGTGACCTGGACGTCGTCCGCCAGGGGGAGGTCATCGGTGACGGCTTCGACCGGGTCATTCTCTATGAAGACAAGGGGAACCAGGATCGCCAGGACGGCGAGCTCAATATTTTGCTCAAACAAGGGCTGAGGGGTCGTCCTCGGATCAAGGAACTGGTCGAAGTGGCAGACGAGAACCTTGCGATCGAGCAAGCGCTTCGCGAGCTGGAGCCGGGCGACCTCCTTATTATCGGCGTCGAGGCGATCGAGCGATCGCTTGAGTATGTTCAGCAGTGGATGGAAATAAATTTGTAACGACTCATGGAGTCGACGGGCGTTGGCCACGACCATTTGATCCGAGGTGCAACGCTCCCGCCTGCCGCGACGCCGCTTTGGAACGCACTCGATTCGCTTGTCCTCGGTTCCAGCCGATCAATCACGTTCGCCGCCGCGTCAGACCTCAAGGAGCGTGCTTCGACCATGCCAAGCTCTCGCCAAGTCGTCCTTGTCTGGCTCCTCCTCGCCGGTTTCGTCTTGCCTTGTGCGGGGGCCGATGTACCGAGCCCGGAGGCGCACCTGGGCTATCGGCCGGGCGCAGACTTTCATCTCGCGGCTTGGCCGGCCGTGGTCGACTACTTCCGCGAGGTGGATGAGGCGTCCGACCGCGTCTTGGTTCGCAACCTGGGCGAGTCGACCGAGGGCCGCCCCTATATCGTGGCTGTGGTCTCCTCGTCCGAGACGATCAAGGATCTTCCCAAGTACCAGCAGTTCCAACGCCGATTGAGTCACCCCGGCCTCACGGCGACGACGGAGACGCCCGATCCGGTTGCGGAGAGCAAGCCGGTCGTCGTGATTACCTGCTCGATCCACTCGACCGAGACGGCCTCGACCTTGATGGCGATGGAGCTGTTGCACGAACTTGCCTCGAAGGACGACCCTGCCACGCGAGCGATCCTCGATTCGACGATCCTCTTGCTCGTCCCCTCGGCAAACCCCGACGGAGTGGACAAGGTCGCGCACTGGTATGAGCGGTCGAAGGGGCATCCGTGGGAAGGGAGCGGCCTGCCCGAGCTTTATCATAAGTACGCCGGGCACGACACGAACCGAGACTGGTTCATGCTCAACCTGAAGGAGACCCGGCTGCTGACGCAACTGCTCTACCAGGAATGGATGCCGACAATCCTCTACGATGTCCATCAAATGGGGAGCCGAGGCGCCCGCCTGTTCGTTCCCCCTTTCTACGACCCGATCAATCCCAACCTCGACGCGCGGATTCACCAGTCGATCTTCATGATCGGTGCACATATGGCGGGGGATCTCGCCGCCGCCGGCAAGCAAGGTGTGCTCACCAACGCGATGTACGACAACTGGTGGAACGGCGGGAACCGAACCACTCCGCAACGGCACAACATCGTGGCCGTTTTGACCGAGGCAGCCAGCGTCCGGATGGCTTCGCCGATCTTTCTTGAAAGGGGCGACCTCTCCGGCGGGTCACGAGGGTTCCGCGACCACGCGCCCACCGTCAACTTCGTCGATCCCTGGCCCGGCGGCTGGTGGCGCTTGCGCGACATCGTCGACTACGAGCTGATCTGCGCCCGGTCGATCCTGACCCTCGCCGCCAGCTATCGGCAAACCTTTCAGACCAATCTCCAGGCCATGGCGCGCAACGCCACCCGGAAAGGAGAGAACGAACCCCCCTTCGCCTGGGTCGTTCCCCGCAATCAGCGCGATCCCGGAACGGCGAGCGAGCTGGTCCGGATCCTTCACGCCTCCGGGATCGAGGTGAGGCGGGCGACTCAGCCGTTTCAGGCCGACGGCGTCTCCTACGAGGCGGGAGCCTGGATTCTGCCCGCTGCTCAGCCCTATCGGAGTCACCTCAAGGACATGATGGAGCGGCAGGTCTATCCCTCTCGGTTCACGGCGGGAGGGGTGCCCGAAACTCCCTACGACGTGGCCGGTTGGACTCTGCCGCTTCAGATGGGCGTTCAGGTGAGTGCTGTCGGGACACGATTCTCGGCCGATTCCGAACCGCTCGAGCGGATCGAGCTGATCCAGGGCCAACGCTCGGGGGAGAGCGCCCCGAAATATTTCGCCTTAGGCAATCAGGCGAACGATGATTTCGTGGTTGTGAATGCGTTGCTGGATGCCGGTGTCATCGTCAAGGTGAACGAGGCGAGCGGCCACCTCTCGTTCCCGGCCGATGCCCAGGCCGAAGCGGTGCTCAGTCGAGTCTTGCCGACGGTCTCGAGTCAACTGATCGGCCATGCGAATGATCCCAGCCCGAAGTTGTCGAGGGAGCTCCGACGCGGCCGAATCGGCGTCTATCAGCCCTGGGATTCGAGTATGGATGAAGGCTGGACCCGGCTCGTGCTCGAAAAGTTCCGGATCCCGTACACCACGCTGCATAATGCCGAGATTCGCGCAGGGGGCCTGAAGGAGCGGATCGAGACGCTGGTCATCGCTTCGATCGAGCCGCGAACCTTGTCCCAGGGCTACTCGGAAGGTCAGACCGAGCCGAAATACGTGGGGGGATTGGGGCCTGAAGGAGCGGCTGCCTTGCGGGCGTTCGTCGAAGCGGGGGGAACGCTCGTCTGTTTGGAGAACTCCTGTGACTACGCGATCACCGAGTTCGCCCTTCCCGTGGTCAACGTGTTGAAGGGGGTGAAGTCGTCGCGGTTTTATGCGCCCGGCTCGATCGTCCGTGTCACGCGAACCGGGACTTCTTCCTTGACGCGAGGCGTCTCCTCGGAACTCTCCGCATACTTCGACCATTCGCTTGCGTTTGACGTCCCGGAGAACGTCCAGCGGCCCGGGAAAGTTGGCTTACGCTACGCCGGCAAGAATCTGTTGGAGAGTGGCTGGTTGCTTGGCCCTGAAGTCATCCAAGGCAAAGCCGCGCTCGTCGAGTTCAACATCGGCCCCGGCCGAGTCGTTCTCTTCGGCTTCCCGCCCCAGCATCGCGGTCAGCCGCACGGAACCTTCCGGCTCCTGTTCAACAGCTTTTACCGCGAGGAAGACCCTTCGGGCCAACCCCCCAAGTAATCACATCGATCGGGGTGGCTGGGGTCCGCACACGTCGGACCCCGGCGCACTTAAATTAATACCGAGTTCGCCCAAAGATCGCGCCGAGTCCTCCGAGCAGAAGGCCAAGTGCGGGAGCGATCCAAGGATTCATTCCTGGGAGAATTTGCGGCCCGAACCAGGCGACTGCGGCCCCCGGGAGGGCGAACAGGCTGATTTTGACGCCTCGGAAAAATGAGGAAAAGAGGAGGACCAGGCCGGCGACTCCCGGATTGAAGGAGTTGAACAGGGCGGTGAACCGTTTTGGAATCATCGGCAGGTTCAAGGGGCGTGTGCGGTCAGGAACCTTGGGAAGGTCGATCTGAGCGAACGTTTTATGGACATCCTTGAGGACGCTGACGTCGTTTGCCTTCACGGCCTCAGTGGCCACGGCCTGGGCCTTTTGGCTGAGTTGCTTGGCGGTGGCTGTGGCCTCGTCCAGTTTCTTCTGGGTCAGCAACTGGTTTTGATGCATCCAGAAGAGGCAGCCGGTAAGTAACAGGGCACCGGCGAGGAAACGGGGGCCAGGGCCGAGGATGAGGTTGAGGGGGCCGTCGGTGCGGGGGCCGATCAGGCCTTGCTCACGTTCGTGGAGCACCATCTCGGGCTTCGCGGCCGCGTCCCGGAGAGCTTGGCCGATCGCGAGCCGTTCGCCTCGGACGGCGTGCGGTAGACGTTCCGCTTCCTTGATTTCGGCGGCCATCATGACCATGGCCTCGGCCGCTCGCCGCGCCTGGCGCCTGGCCGTCATGAGGTTGACGCCCCGCGCTGCCAGGCCCTTTTCCTCGATCTTCTGGAGCAGTCGCTTCTCGCGTGCCTCCCGCCTTGTCTGCTGTTTCGCGTCGATCCAGCGGACGATGGGGTCACGCCAGGCACCGAACCGCGATCGCAATCGCCCTTGCTCAGCGCGTCCCCAGCGGTCGCGGGCGATCAGCTTCGCCTCGTACCCGAAGAGGGTTTCGTAGAACTCCTCCCAGCGGTTGCCCGCGTATTTGCAGACGAATTGCCGGAGCGCATCTTCATCGAGGCCATGCAGGCGCATTGTCTTGAGCATGTTCTCGGTCTTTTCGACGGCCTCACGCCGCTCCGCCTCGAGCTTCTTGTCGTACGCCATGTGGAAGCCGATCGCGATCATCGTTGCCACGACACCAAAGGCGATCCAGGCAAACACAAGGTGGAAAACGACCAGGCCCGTTGCGAATAAAACGAGCCCGGCCAGGACCATCAGCCACTCGAACAGGCCGCTCCCCAGAACGAGCTGTTGGGCTTTGAGGAAGAGTGCCTTCTTCTGAGTCACACCCGAGACGATGAAGTAGGCGAGGGCCGTCATCAGCCCGAGCCCGAGGAAGCCGGTCGCCAGGAACGGTTGCCGGGCGAGGGCCGCCGCGACCACCACGAAGAGGCAGGCGGCGAACCCGCCGAGGATGAGCTTGGGCCGAAGTCGGGCCGTGGTCGCGTTGTTGAACGCCTCAACGCTTTCGGCGAGCAGGTTCGCGTGCTCCTCACGAGGCGAGAAGACCCCGCTGCCCGGTAGGCCGAGGTAGTCTTCGAGCACCTTGATGACGTCGCCGAGGTAGGAATAGCGATCCTGGGGCTTTTTCGCCACCATCTTGAGGATGATGTCGGAGAGGGCCTTGGGGACGCGTTTGACGATCGCCTCGGGAGGAACGATCACCTCGGTCTGATGTTTCGTGATCAGCTCGATGGCCGTCTTTCCCTCGAACGGGGGGCGGCCTGTGACCAGGTCATAGAGGGTGCAGCCGAGCGAGTAGATATCCGCACGCGCGTCGACGGACGCCGCGTCGACGGCTTGCTCGGGCGCCATGAAGGCAGGGGTTCCCATGGCCGAATTGACCAGGGTGATCGGGTTGCCGCTCGAGGCCAGGGAGACCGCTCCTTTGGGCGCTGCGACGACTGCCGTGTTGGCCTCGCGGGCTTCTTCGGCCTCGGCCAGGGCGGGGGTCTTCACCAAGCCCAGGTCCGCGACCTTGACGACCCCTTGATCATTGAGCAAGAGGTTATCGGGCTTTATGTCGCGATGGATCATCCCTTGGTCGTGAGCATATTTGAGTCCGCGCGCGGCCTGGAGGATGAATCCGACAGCGGCCTCGGGGTCGAGCTTCTTCTGCGCTTTGACCAGTTGAGAGAGCGTTTGGCCCTGGACAAACTCCATGCTGAAGAAGTTGGTCCCTCGGTCCTGGCCGAAGTCATAGATTTGTACGACGTTATGGTGCACGAGCTGGGCTGCGGCGTAGGCTTCGCGGGTGAACCGTGAGACAAACGTGGGGTTGTCGGCCCACTCGGGCTTCATCACCTTCAGGGCGACGTTGCGGTTCAACGAAATCTGTCGCGCCAGGTAGACGGCGCCCATTCCGCCTCGGCCGAGCTCGCTGAGAATCTGATAGCCGCCGAGTACGCTGGGAATCCCCTCAGGCTTCGCGCCTGTCGAGAGGCCTGGGTTCGTGGGACCTGCGTCGGTCCCCAGGGCGAATCCGAGCTCCGCGCTATTGATGGCCTCGTTCGGCGGCGCGGTCGGTGCGGTGGTCGCCCAGTAACTGGTCGGTCGCGTCTCGCCCCCGGAATCGGCCGCCGTGGCGGCGACCTCCGTCTCTCGAGGGGCCGACCAGACGCCGGTGGCGGCGGCTGCCGCGTCGGGCGTGGTCGCCTGTGTCCCGATGGTGGGCGGAAGCGTCGGCGCAACCGTGGGAGTTTGAGCCGCGCTGGTATTGGCCGTTGGGTCGGCTCGAACGGCGGAGACCGTGGGGGATGCTTCAGGATCGGCGGGGACGAGGAGTAAGAGCTTCTGGGCGCACTTGGGACACTTGGTGGTGTAGCGTCCCGGCTTGGCTGCTTTCAGTCCGAGGGCGTGATCGCAGGAGGGGCATTGGATCGCCACGATGAGGGATCTCCGCGGATAACCGAAAGAATGGATGGAATGAGGGCGGACGGAGGTCGGGAAGCAGGGTGAGCGGCCCTATTTCATCATAATCCAAGCCCACTCGATTCCCAAGGTGACGAGGCCTCCCCCTCGTTACTCTTGAAAAGGGACCGAGCCCTGCACTTTGCGTCGGCCTCAGATGTTCACAGGAATCATCGTGAGGAGGGAGAACGCAATCACCAGGATGACGTATTCGAACGTGGCCCGTCGATCGGACTCTTTCGAGGGCGGATGAGTCACTGCGTTGAGAGTGGCCCCGATCAGGAGGAGAACGAGGAGGACCTCCTGGGTTACTGCCCACATGACCGCGATCGCCAGAGCCGAGAACCAGCGCTCGGAGCGGGACATCGATCGAAAACCACGGCCGCCGTCGAGTTGCCAGATCGGTATTAAGTTAAACAGATTGATCCAGGCCGCCAACTTGGCGATCGCCGCCAGCATGAGCGAGTCGGTCGCCAGCGCCGCGGCGTAGGTCGCGATGGCGCCGAACAGCCCCCAAATCGGGCCGGCCAGTCCTACGCGGGCGTCGGCCCGGGCATCGGGCAACGTCTGTTTGAGGCGGACAAAGGCGCCGAGACCGGGGATGAACATCGGGGCCCCGGCCCTGATGCCGAAACGCCTGAGTGCGGCCACGTGCCCCATTTCGTGAACGTAGATCGAGAGCACCAGACCGAGGGCGAATTTCCAGCCGAAGGCGGTCCAATATACCCCCAGCGACAGAAGCATCGAGAAGAGCGTACTCGCCTTGGTCAGCCCTAAGAGAAGAAGCTTCCCCTTGGTCAGGGCCATGATCAGCACGAACTTGAACTTCAGGGCCAGCAGTGCCAGCGTCCCGAGACCTGCCACTCCGGCCTTGCCTGACCAATCGGCCGACGGAGTCTCGGCCGGTTTGCTTGAAACGGGGTCAGGGTTGACTCCTTGTCCCTCGTCGATCTGCCGGGTGAGCGTTTCGATTCGAGCCTTGATCGCTTCATATTGCCGAGATGCCGGCGGCAGCAACGTGAGTGCGTCCCGCCACGCGGCGAGAGCCGTTGTCAAATCCCCCGATCGGCTCGCCTCATCGGCGACGTCGGCGAGCTGTTTCAACGCGTCGGCGTGGGCGAGCCTGTGGCATTGGGGACAGGCGAGCAGTTTCGTCGCGTACTCGGTCCCACAGGATCCGCACTGGGTTGAAGTGGACAAAGGGGTCGAATCAAGCATGACTGGGCACTTCCGTCGGTGGTGGGGCGCTCTCTCCACCAAAGGAGAAGGGACCGTTGAAGACCAAGGGCACGTGCCGATTGAGTTTCCAGGCCTCCCAGAGCGCGAAGCCGACGATTAACAGGCCGATTGGAGAGGAGAGGCCGACAACAATAGGGAGGGATAGTGATATGATAATTAGCGACAATAAAAGAATGGGGTTGGAGAGGTCCGCGGCCTTCAAGGGCTGACGCTCCGGAGGGGGAAGTTCCTTCTCGGCGTCGACGGGCTTTTGCTCCTTGTTCCGTTCAGCCTCCGGTTTGTCAGTCAGTTCGCCGTGGTTTGCGTTTTTTCCTTCAACCCGCTCGGCGAGAATTACAGGAAGATAGGTCGCCGCGTAACTCGCGGAGATGGCTGCGTAGGTCAATAGGATCGCCAAGCCCTGATAGATCCAGCCACCACGTTGTCCCGAACCGGACCGAACCGCTGTGCCAACCATGTAGCCGACGAGAATGGCGATCAGGCCGATCTGCATTCCCATCGTTTTTTGGATTCCGAAGTAGATTGCGAATCCAGCGAACGCCGCGATCGTCCCCAAGAGGGATGCTTTCGCGAATCGGAGCAGGCCCGACCCTCCGGCCCAGTGGCCATTGATTATGACTTGGCAGGAATCGCAGACGGTCATTCCATTGAATTCGTAATAGAGATTTTCAATCTCGTTGTTACAAACCGCACAGGTTAATCGGCCGGGAATCTCGGTTTTATATTCAGCTTGGTCGAACTGGAGTGGCCCATCTGGGTCGGCTTCGGGGGGCAAAAGGTCGCTCATCGTCGTCTCATTCTTGTTTAATAAATGGTTGTGAAGCCGACACACAAGAGGATGGGAACCGGAAATTGCTGGAACTCTTGTTCAGGCTAAACGAGGAGGTCCGACCGCGAGGCGAGAAAAAAGTGAATCCATCCATTATCAGAATAATCGGGGCCCTTGCGGAAGAACAAGATGCGAGGGACGCGGGGGTTGGTTCGTTTCCTTGACGCCTCCTGGAGCGCTGGCTAACATAATTCCGGTGAACGGGTGGTTCCGGTCGTCGGGAAAGATTGCGAGCGTTCTGCCTGTCGAACCGATAGTAGGGTTTGGAGGGCGGAAGAGTGACGGCCCGTGTTGGCCGTTGCCTGCTCGTTGACTCTCAGGATAGACCGGGGGCGCTCGCCGATGGATCGGTTGCGACGTGGGGAAGCCCGCGCGGAAGTCGCGCCTGCGCATGCGCATCTGGTGGGGATTGCGGGACGCGGGATGTCAGGCCTGGCCCAAATGCTCGTGCAGCGAGGCATGCTGGTGACTGGGTCTGAGCCGTCGAGCCGCCTCGCTGTTGAGCGGCTCAGGCGACTTGGTGCCCGGATCCATGCCGGCCACTCGTCGCGGGGGGCTCAGTTCCTCGTCTATCACCCGGAGGTCGGGCGCGATCATCCGTCGCGGCTCGCCGCCACCCGGCGCGGCATCGATCAAGCGTCGGTCGGGCAGTGGCTCGGCCAGATGATGCAAGAATCGATCAGCCTGGCGGTGGTCGGCCGTCGGACCGCGTCGACCGCCTCGGCGATGATCGGTTGGATCCTGACTCAGGCCGGGCTCGACCCGACGATTGTACTGGGGTCGGAGGTGCCTCAGCTGGGTGGTTGGGGCCGCGTCGGCTCGGGCCCCCATTTTGTGGCCGAAGCGATCGAAGGAGCGGGGGAGATCGGTCCCGCCTCGCCGAGTCTGGCCCTGCTCTTGGATGTGGGAGACGACCGGCCTTGGCTTGCGGAAGAGCGAAAGGCGGCGATTCGCCAGTTCGCGGACTCGGTTCCGGCGGACGGCTATGTCCTCGCCCTCGAAGACAATCAGATGGTTGCGGAGGTGGTGCGCGACCTGGTGCCGATGGTGGAACGGATTTCGCTCGATCGACCGAGTGACTGGTGGGGAGCCGACCTGCGCGAGGAACGGGGCCGTTATCGGTTCCGTGCGTTTCACAAGGGGCAATTCGCGGTTGAAGTTCGTTTGCGCGTCCCCGGGCGTCGAAACGTGTTGGGTGCCCTGGCGGCGGTCGCCGCCTGCGACCGGCTTTCCGTGCCGATTCAGGAGATTAAACAAGGGTTGGAAGAGTTCGCGGGGCTTTCTCGTGATTTCGAGTCACGGGGAAGCTATCGAGGTGTTACGCTGGTAGATGACGCGGGCTGTGACCCCGACTCGGTCTCTGAGACGCTGACGATCGCTCGCCAGGTTTTTGGACCTCGTCCGATCTGGGCCGTGATCTGTACCGGCGAGGAGACGGGGACCGCTGGGGCGGAAGCCGGCTATCCGGCTGCGTTCGCTGGGGCGGACCATGTTTTGGTGACTGAGGGAAGTGGTCAGGTTGGGGGGCGGAGGGCGAATTCGCTCGTGGAGGCCCTGGTCGGGTCCGGCGTGAACGCTTGTGAGGCGGCCGGTCTCGACGATGTGATCCGAGAGCTGGACGGGAATCTGGAACCCGGTGACGTGCTGGTGACGCTCGGGGCTGGCGATGTGGGAACGATAGCCGATGCATTCATTCGACGACTTTCGCGCGATCATCAAGGCCGATGAGCCGCTGGCTCCCCATATCTGGTTTCGGCTGGGCGGTCCGGCGGCGTTCCTGGCGCGGCCAAGGACGCTCGACGAGCTGGTCGGCCTGCTCCGCCGCTGCCACCAGGAGCAGGTCCCGGTCAAGATCCTGAGCGGCGGATCGAACGTCCTGGTCCGCGATGAGGGGGTGCAGGCCATGGTGATCCACCTGGAGAGCCCGGCTTTCTCGGACGTGACCGTCCGCGACAACATCGTCGAGGCGGGGGCGGCCGTTCCTCTGACGGCCCTGATCTCGCAGACCGCCCGCGCCGGCCTGGCGGGCTTGGAGTTTCTTACCGGGATCCCCGGCACCGTCGGCGGAGCGCTCCGGGGGAACGCGGGCGATCGTCAGGTCGCGATCGGCCAGCTTGTCCGCAAGGCCACGGTGATCGACGCCTCCGACGAGATCCAGGTCCGCGATCGCGATGACCTGAGCTTCGCCGATCGCGCCTCGAACCTCGATGAGCCCGTGATTCTCTCGGCCGAGTTCGAGCTTGAAGGCTCCGACCCCGAGGCGGTCGTCCGACGGATGCGGCGGATCTGGATCGTCAAGAAGGAGAACCAGCCGTACGGCCACCAGTCGTCGGGCTGTATGTTCAAGAACCCGACTCCGGACGTTCCGGCCGGCACCCTGATCGATCAGGCCGGCCTGAAAGGGACGCGCGTGGGGGGGGCGGAGGTTTCCGACCGGCACGCCAATTTCATTGTGGCCCAGCCGGGGGCGAAGGCCGACGACGTTCTCCACCTGATCGACCAGATCCGACAGCGGGTCTGGCAGCAGTTTGGCTACGAGCTCGAGCTTCAACTTCAGGTCTGGTAAACGGTTCGTGGAATCCCTCGTGTCTGGTTCCCAGACGTGGCCCCAGTTCTGGACGAACGCGCCGCAGGAGGTCAGGTGATGGAACACCGCGAACCTCCTCGGATCGCGACGGCCGACGACCCGTCTCATGAGTCGGAGAACGACCCCATTCGGGGTCGTCGCTTCGCGCGCTTCGTCACACCGCCGAGTGTGCGCCGGCTCTCGCGGCCTCGGATTGTGCTGGCGATCCTCGCAGGGGCGGGGTTCTTATATGTCCTCTCCCTGGCCGGGCTCCACGGGCTCCGGTCGCTGCGGACCTTCGTCCACAAGCAGGCGGAGTACCAGGTCGCGTTCAGCGAGATCGTGCTCGATCCCCCTCCACCCGGCTGGTACAAAGGGGGATCCAAGCATTTCTTGGAGCGAGTCCGGAAGGAGAGCGGCGATCCGGAGCAGTTCTCACTGCTCGATCTCGACACGGAAAAGCTCAAACTTGCCTTCCAACGCGATGGCTGGGTCCGCAAGGCGGTTGTTATGCGCCAGAACCCCAACCGCGTGGTCGTGCACCTGGACTACCGCGAGCCCGTGGCCTTGGTGTCGGTGGAACATTCCCGAAAGGAATTGATCGACCAGGAGGCCGTCATCCTCAACCAGGATGATGTCAACCTGAATGCCGCGGCCACTTTGTTTCTCGAACGACGGGGTGGATCTCCCTCACTCCCCCCGTTCCTACGGAATGTCGGCGAAACGTGGAAGACGGAGAGCGGGCCGAACAAATTACCCGTTGTTGACGAATGCGTGCTGGCGGGAGCCAAGCTGGCCAACTTCCTCAGGTCGGTACAGCGAGATGACCTCATCAAGCGAAGTCCGAACATCTTTCAAGCCGTCGTCGCGGAATCGGAGTCGAAACTCTGGGTACAATCGGGTGACCATTTGCTGGTCTTCTGGGGGATGCCCCCCAACGAAGAACGGCCCGGTGAACTCCCCTTCTCCGAGAAGTGGAAGGTGCTCACCAACTGGATCAAGCAATACGATCAGTCTGTGAACGACCCTCGGATGAACTACTACTTCGAGTTCAAAGGAGATCAAGTCAAATTCACCGCGATGCGCCCCAGCAAAAAATGAGAGCCGGATGGTTTCGTCCCGGGAGAATAGGCGGGATCGCTGTCCCGTTGATCGGGAAGCTTGCGCGCGGCGGGGCAAGCGCTCAAATCGCATGATGAGAGCCGGGCAGAACTGGCCCGATCGTTCGGTAAGAACATCTTGAAGGTCAGCCGAGGAGGAGCACGGGTCATGGCGAGTCGACTGGGCCCGAAGTGGTTGAACCAGATGCGGACGATCGCGGGACCGACCCATCAAGGGCGGCTCAGCCGTTACGCTGTCTACGCGGCGCAAATCAACGCGATGGAGCCGATGCTGGAAAAGGAGAGCGATGCCCAGATTGCCGAGCGGAGCCGACAGCTCAAGCTCAAGGCACGTCAGGGAGACTCGCTCAACGGCATGCTCGTCGAGGCCTTCGCCCTGGTCCGCGAGGCGGCCAAGCGGACCGTCAAACAGCGGCACTACGACGTGCAAATGGTCGGCGGCGCGGCGATCCATAACCGCTGTATCGCCGAGATGGAGACCGGAGAAGGCAAGACTCTCGTCGCCACGCTTCCAACCTACTTGAATGCCTTACAAGGTAAGGGCGTTCACGTCATCACGGTGAACGACTACCTCGCGTCCCGTGACGCCGAGTGGATGACGCCGATCTACAACTTGCTCGGGATGAGCGTCGGCTGTATCCAGACCGGTCAACCCGATCCGGTCCGTCGCTCGGCCTACGCCGCTGACATCACCTATGGGACGAGCAAGGAGTTCGGCTTCGACTTCCTCCGCGATGAGCTCAAGCGGCTCCAACTTGGGGACACCCATCGCAAGTCGTTCGAGCAAGCTTTTCTCGGCACGGGCACTCACGCCGAATCAGAGACCCCCGTCCAGCGCACCCACCACTTCGCGGTCGTGGACGAAGCCGATAGCATTCTGATTGACGAAGCCCGAACCCCGTTGATTATCGGAGCGAACAACCAGCCGACTCAGGAGGAAGCCGCCGCTTACTTCGGGGCCGACGAGCTCGCCGCGACGCTCATCCGAACCAAGGACTTCAAGTACGACCCGGCCGAGCGCAAGGCCGAACTGAACGCATCCGGACGCCGCAAGGTGCAGGCCGTCGCCGGCCACTCGTCGTTCGTCACCCTGACGGTGGATGGACTCTACGAGTATGTCGAGCGGGCCCTTCGCGCTCAGATCGCCTACCTGAGGGACCGCGATTACGTGGTCTCCAGCGACGAGATCGTCATCGTCGATGAGTTCACCGGCCGTATGATGCCCGGCCGCCAGTGGCAGGACGGTCTTCACCAGGCGATCCAGGCCAAAGAAAAGCTCGAAGTGACTCTCGAGACGATCACCGCCGCGCGGGTGACCGTGCAAGACTTCTTCTTGAAGTACAAGAAGCTCGCCGGGATGACCGGGACGGCGTCGAGCGATGCGGCGGAGCTGCGCCGGATCTATAAGGTCAAGGTGTTCAAGGTTCCCACCAACCGCCGCTGTCGCCGGGTCTGGGTCGACGACCGGATCTTTTCCAACGAGTCGGAAAAGTTCCAGGCAGTGGCCGATCAGATCGTCGAGTGGCACAAGCTGCAAGTGCCTGTGCTGATCGGTACCCGCTCAATCGAGAAGTCGGAGAAACTCAGTGCGCTCTTGAATGCCGCCAAGATCGAACATCAAATCTTGAACGCCAAGAACCACGAGATTGAAGCTCAGATCGTGTCTCAGGCCGGGCAGCCGGGTCGCGTGACGGTGGCCACCAACATGGCCGGCCGAGGAACCGACATCAAGCTGACCGAAGAGATTTCCAAGAGCGGCGGGCTCCATGTGATCGGGACTGAGCGGCACGAGTCGCGGCGGATCGATCGCCAGCTCGCCGGTCGTTGCGCTCGCCAGGGCGATCCCGGGCACTGCCAGTTCTTCGTCTCGCTCGAAGACGAGATCATCGATGCCTACGGCGAAAAACCGGCCGCCCGGATTCGCCGACGCTACAAGGACCGAGGCGAATTGACCAGCGGCTCGATGCGCCGGCTTGTACTCAGCGCCCAGGCGAGGAAAGAACGGCAGCACTTTCGCGACCGCAAGATGCTCATGAACTACGAAAAACAACGCGCCGAGATGAGGAAGAACATGGGTCTCAACCCGGTCCTCGGCTGACCCCACGCCGGCCCTTGACCTCGGGACTCGTGTCAAGGTTGGATCTGCTTATGCCTGTACTTCTTCAGTTCCTTGTCCAGCCGAGCGAGATCGCCCAGATGGGCGCGGGCGTCTTCGAGCCGGTGTGACGGATCGCGTCGCTTGCGGATCGCGTCGAGGTAGTCGCGAAACTTCGTGAGCTTCGACGGTGTTGTTTTCATGAAGTAGTGGACGAGGACCCAGCTCTCCGCATAGGCGACCTGTGCGGTGTCTGGGTCTTCAAAAAGGTCGTCCTTGGTGAGGATCTCTTCCAAGGGGATCCAGGCGTCACGGCCGTCAGGCTGTGAGAAGGCGGCCAGCCGCGCTGAGTTTTTCACCCCCAGCGTCGAGCGTCGATTGGTGTGCTGCCAGAGTTCCCCGAACGTTGCGAGTCCCTCGCTGATAGCGACCGGGACATCGCCTTGGCGTTCGAGCAGCCCCGTATTATAAGTCAACTGGTGGATCGCTTCGTGAACCAGGGTGAACGTGTTCACCCGTGAGGACGCGGCTCGCCGGTTGTCATTGTGCTGGGAGTCAAAGACCACGAACTGGTTCGCCTCGATGTCGTAGTGCCCCCCAACCTCAGCCCCCGCGTCCGCTCCTGCCATATCGCCCACAAAGGCTTTGTACGAATCCTTATCCTTCAAGATGATCACGATGAGGCGCGATTCGGGGATACCGACCTTGAAGTTCTTCATCTCGAAGTAATCGCGATAGACCTTGGCCAGCGACTCGCAGATCGAGACCGCCTCCGCGCGAAAGTCGGCGGGGGCGTCGCCGATCCCCACGTAGTGCTTCTCCTTGGACTCGTTGAACCGGAACTCGCCGAGCTTGGCCTTCTTGGCTCTCGCGAAGATCGGCGCCAGGTCGGCCGCCGTCGATTCCAGCGGCGTCGAGCACCAACCCGGCGCGACCAGTCCGACCGTGCCGAAGAGCGAGCCGAGCATCCACGCTCGCCTTGGGATTCTCTGGTCCCAATCCGTTTGGGTGCCCTGCGGCTTTGGCATGGTCGTCCCTTTTTTTGTTTCTCGGGAATCCGGCAGGATCGCGTGCGGAGTTCGCACCGTTCGCTCATGGCTTGGTGAAGAATAGCGAACTCGCCATCCGTTCTTTTCCATTATAACGCGACGGAATGGAGCGAACAGGACGGTCACTTTCGAGCTGTAGAAGTGAAATATGATGAGAAAATCCAATAACGGGATCAATGAAACGAAGATCTGTCCGTCAGGAATTCCCAGTTTGAGGTCCTCAACAACGGATTTTGACGACGAGCGTGGTGGGCAGGCGCCCCCAGGCACTTTGCAGGCGACTCAACGTTGCGCGAATGTCGCGCCGATTGAGGCCTGGTTCAGGCCATTTCGCTCGTCCATCTGATTGAGGACTCGATCATGTCGCAACCCGATCTCGCGAACTCGACTCCAGTGGATTGGCGCAGGCTCCACGCCTATGGCTGGCCGGGGGGAAGCGTCCGTGCACTGATGGCGATCCTGATCTTCGGCACCCTCTGGGCCCACCTGGCACTCCGGCCTGATCGCGAGGTGCCGGACTCGCTCAGGGACTTGCTCTTCATCATCTTGGGGCACTACTTCGCGGTTCGAGGCCGTCAAGGCATCGATCCGGAAGGGGGACCGCCGCCTCTCTACCTGCCCCGGGGCGCGGTGCGGCTCATCCTGATCGCCGGCTTTCTGGTGGTTGGTGCGCTCTTGCATCAACAAGGGCGTCTGACCCAGGTGGGAAAGAACCCAGGGGTCGTCACCCTCATCCTGGCCGCGGGCTTCCTCCTGGGCGTCGTCATGCAGAGAATCATGACGCTCTGGAGCCATGGGGGGCGGATACCGCGAGCCATCGAGGACGTACGGGCCACCTTCTCACTGGTTGCCGCGATCGGCCTGGCGGTCTTGATCTGGGACCAGCTTTTGCCCTTCCTCCCCCCCTCGGTCCACGGGACTCTGAATCACGTCCTGCTTGGCTTCGGGCGGTACGGACCTGAGCATCTCCTCGCCGCCATCGTGGGATTCTACTTTGGTTCGCGATCGTGAGGTCCGGTTCGTGGGTCGGGACGGATCGGAACCACCACGGTCCGTTCCCACCTTCGTAATGGTGTGGAGATGGCTCTGGCGCTCGCCGAGCGGGGACATATCGGATTTGGCCTTGGCGATTCGGAAGAATCGACCTTCCCGGCCCTGATTCAAGCGGGCTAGCGGGGCGACCCTGTCGACCGCTATAGGTTTTTCCTGATAAGCTAAGTCAGGAAGTGGAAGATAGGTTTTCCCTCAACTTGAATCCGAGACTCGTCGAGACTTCTCATGAGCGCCGTCCGCCGCCCTCCGTACTACCTTGGAATCGATCTCGGGGGCACGAATATCAAGAGCGGTGTTGTCGACGACGCCGGCCAGTCCTGCTCCTCGGTCAGTTTGAAGACGCAAGCGACCTTGGGACCCGACGTCGGCTTGGAGACGTTGGCCGAGGCGGCTCGTCGGGCCGTCAAGGCCAGTGGACTCGACTGGAAAGAGATCGTCGCGGTCGGGCTTGGCTCACCGGGGACCATGGACATCGAAGCGGGGATGTTGCTCGAGCCCCCCAACCTACCAGGTTGGGACAACCTGCCGATCCGCCAGCGGCTGGCCGACCTGCTCGACAAGCCGACCGTCCTCCAGAACGATGCGAACGCCGCCGCCTACGGTGAATTCTGGGCAGGCGCCGGCCGCGATGCCAAGAGCCTCGGCCTCTTTACGCTCGGCACTGGGATTGGCTGTGGCATCATCGATCACGGACGGATCATCGTCGGTCGCCACAGCAACGGGGCGGAGTGTGGGCACATGATCATCCAGATGGAAAACGCCCGCCAGTGCTCTTGTGGCGCCTACGGTCACCTTGAGGCCTATGCCTCGGCCACCGCACTCGTCAAGCGTGCCAACGAGGCCCTGGACGAAGGAATCTCATCCCGCTTGCACGAGGTTCGGGGCAAGGGCCTGTTGACGAGTCGCGCGATCGCCGAGGCCGCTGAGTCTGGGGATGCCCTTGCTCGTCGCCTGATGCGCGAGACGGCCCGGTATCTCGCCGTCGGCGCTGTAAACCTGATGAACACGATCGACCCCGACATGATCCTCTTCGGTGGAGGGATGATCGCGGCGGGCACGACGCTCCTGAACGACATTCGCGGTGATATCCAATCACTCGCGTTCCCGATCCCGGCTGCCCGTACCGTGATCGAGTACGCCGCCCTTGGCGGTGACGCCGGCTACATTGGCGCGGCGGGCTGCGCACGGCTCATGTACGGGACGTCTGGGCCCGAGTGAAGTTGAGCGGGGCACCTCTGCTTCAGTTTGCAACGGGGTCGAAGTTGGTGGGCCGTGCCCACCCTCCAAGTCAGTAAGGATCGATCCGAACTTGGAGGGTGGGCACGGCCCACCATGGGGATTGACCTTGGGCGGGACGGCCACTCCACTCAGTGAGAGATTTCCGCCGTCCCGTTTTCATTGATCGCGATGTTCACGGTGTTCGAGCCGCGGCCCACACTTGCCTTGATGTTGGACGTACTGGGATTGCCAAGGTTTTCCGGGATCGTGATTCGAAACACCTTTCCGTTCTTGTCGGTAAAGGTGGGGGCTTCGGCCTTCTTCGTGAAATTGAGGCGGGTCCCCGCCTGGGTTTTGGCGATCATGAACTCCCTGGGCGAGGTCACGGGATCGGGTAACGCTTTTTGCGGGGCGTCCGGCATCGCTTCAAGCCCGACCACCGCCACGCGGTGCAAGCCGACGACGGCACCATCGCCCGATTCCTCGGTTGACATGACGAATGAGCCGTCGCCCGTAATCGAGCCGACGGCCGACGGACCGTTCGTGCCACGTGCACTGTCGGGCTCGAACATGATCGTGCCGTAGGTGATCGGTTGGCCCTTGTACGTCACTTTGCCACGGACCTTGGCGAGATGAAGTCCATTGCCCGAACCGCAACCGGCGATCGCAGTCAAGATTGCGGCGTAAGTACAGATAATGAATGCTCGAGCGTGCATGGTTGTCTCCCGGCGATGGATCTCGTTGGAGTGAGCCGCCATGTCGATCCGTTTTGGGCTCGGCATGGCGGATCCTGCTTGGCCGTCGTCCCAGAGATGAGGGTTAGTAGGAGTCGGCCGAGATCACCTCGGACTTGGCCCGAGTGCTGAGCGCAGCGTAGGTTCTCGGATTGATGGTTTGCTTGATATATCGAATGGAACCGTCGGCGAAGCAGAAGTTGGCCCCCCCCGGATGCTTGCTCTTGAAGGCGAAATTGTAGACCTGATTGCGGAAACAGTGGGTCGCCTCGATTGCGGTGATGTAGGCTGTGCTGCACACCGTCCCATCGGTCGGGTCTGTTTCACCATCTTTGAGGTTCGTCTTCCAGTTCAGCGGGATGATCGTCCCACCGTAGGCTCCGTGGCCGTTGACCCAGAGGAGTTGCCCGTTATAGTTGGGCGAATTCTCGCCGGCCAGGAAGGTATTGCTGGTTCCGTCAGTACAACTCGCAATTGTCGTCACCGCGCCCGAACTGCAATCACCGAACATGCCGGTGAACGTGTTATTACAGCCCCAGCCCCGGCCCGCCCCTTCCGTGGAATAGATGTCGAAAATCGGGTTTCCCGTCTTTTGATCACCCCAACTTACGATGTAGTTCAGCGGGGCGGCCGAATACGAGGTGCCCAGATCATTGATATTCGTCCACTTACGATCGTCAAACAGCCGGTTCGAGTCATCCGAAGGACAGAGATATGTCGCAATCAGTGACCTGTAAACGGTCCTGTGCTCGACGCTCATGTTCCCTCCATTGCCGAGCGAGAAGTTGATCGCGTTGTAGAGGTTGGTTTGCTCCATTTGAGGCAGGATGAACACGGACCATGCCCACCAAGGGCCGCTCCAGCCGGTGTTCACCATCGAGCCTGAAGGGAAACTACCAAGCGTGTCGTGGTAGTTGTGCATAGCCAGGCCAATCTGCTTCAGATTGTTGACGCACTGAGACCGCCGCGCTGCCTCGCGGGCCGCCTGAACGGCGGGGAGGAGCAGCGCGATCAAAACGGCGATGATGGCGATGACGACCAGCAATTCGATCAAGGTAAAGCCGCGACGGCGCATGAGAGGACTCTCCTTACCGGGGTTGAAGACTGACGTGTGATGAAGGTCAAACAGCCAGACCCTTCTGCTCTGGAGAGATGGACTCGGACGGGACGAGAGATCTGCTTTCGATTTCCGCTCCAAAGAGTTCTGACTACAGTTAGGAATTGATTTGTTTGTTGAATTTATTTGATGTGAAATTATTTGCATAATTGGATTCATGTGTGCGGTCCAGGTGGTAGCCGCGTTCTGCCGACTGCGAATCAGGCAATCTTTTCTTTGAGCAACCGAGTCGCGCTTGCAAGATCTTGACCGCGGAACGATTCCAGGATGGCCCGGTGTTCCTCGTAGATCTCCATCGCGTTTTCGTACCGACGTTGGGTCCGTCGGAAATGGAACCGGATGCGGCCGACCAGGGTTTCCCAGATGAGGATCAGGTCGGGCTGGCCTGCCCGCTTCACGAGCACACGATGGAAGGCAATGTCCGCCTCGGCGATCGCGTGGTAATCGCGATGTTCGCAGGCGTCCTGCATGCGTTGGAGGATTTCTTCCCAGAGAATAAAGTCTTCCTCGTGCAGCTCGTCGAAAGTCAATTGCAACGCATAGACTTCGAGTGTGCGCCGGATCGGGACGATGAGATTGCGGATCTCCCGAGGCGCTTCGGGGGCCACGATTGCCCCCCGATTCGGTCGGCTCACCAGGAGACCTTGCAACGAGAGCGTCTGAACCGCCTCGCGGACCAGGCCCCGCCCCACGCCAAACCGCTTCGAGAGTTCGGCCTCGGTCAATCTCGAGCCGACTTCAATCCGACCCGAGAGAATCTCTTCACGCAGTTGATTGGCAATCCGGCTTGATCCTGGAGAATCGGCTGCTTCTTCATCAATCGCTGCCATGGGGGATAGATCTCAGGGGCCAAAAGTGTTGACATAGCACCGCGCACCGAATCCGCCCAGGCGGATTCGGTTCTGACCAAAAACTGAGAAACCGTGGCTAATCATCGGACAGATCGGAAAGGAAGGCACACGTCCATCAAGACCGTGTCGACCGATTGTCGCCAATCACGTCTTGATTGTCTACAATCTTCCGGGCGAAGAGGACTGCTTTTGTGGATTTTTTTTGAAGAGGCCGATGGATGTGTGAGTGGGATTATTGTCGTCAATCACGTGCCGATTGTCTACAATCCTCTGGAGAGGTAGATTTTTCGACTCAACATCCGCTGATCTTGGGCGCGAATCTTCAGGAAATCGTCGGCAGATTGTCGACAATCGTGTCTGGATTGTCTACGATCCTCTGAGGGAATGACTTCTCCTGCCTCGACGCTCTTCTCGAGAAGGCGCGATCGACTCGCTATCCCGACCCCCAGGCGTTCGAGCGAGCTTTACCATGCCTGATGACCGGCTTCGACTCCGAATCGTGTGTTTGACGACGGCCCTCGTCGCCTCGCTTCAGGTCGTCCTCTTGGGGCAGCCGACGGCGGAGCTCGAGGCGTTTGAGAAGGACGTCCGTCCGCTCCTGGTCGAAAGCTGCGGCAAGTGCCATGGCGCGGAGAAACAGAAAGCGGGCCTGCGGCTGGACGCTCGGCAATTCCTCCTTGAGGGGGGTGAGTCGGGGCCTTCGATCGTCGCGGGGCGGCCGGACGAGAGTTTGCTCATTGAGGCGGTTCGCCAGGACGGCGACCTCAAGATGCCCCCCGGCCGGAAACTTGCCCCTGAGCAGATCGCTGCTCTGGAGCGTTGGGTTGCTGCGGGGGCCCCTTGGCCCGCTGACCAGGCACCGGTCGTCGATCGTCGCAAAGAGGCCTGGGCACGCCATTGGGCGTTCCAGCCGGTCGCCGACCCCCAGCCTCCCAAGGTCCGTGACGCCGCTTGGGGGCGAACCCCAATCGACGCGTTCGTGAAGGCCGGGCTGGAAGCGAAGGGGCTGGCTCCGTCGCCCCAGGCCGATCGGTATACTCTCATCCGGCGGGTGAGCTACGATCTCACCGGTTTGCCGCCGACTCCCGAAGAGGTTGACGCTTTCATTGCCGATACCGACCCCAACGCCTATGCGAAGTTGGTCGATCGGCTGCTCGCGTCAGACCATTATGGTGAGCAGTGGGCCCGGCATTGGTTGGATGTGGCGCGGTACGCGGACACCAAAGGTTACGTCTACGGTCGGGAAGAGCGATTCCTCGTGCAGGCCCCGGCCTATCGGGACTGGGTCGTGAAGGCATTCAACGCCGACCTTCCCTACGACCGGTTCCTCCTCGATCAGATCGCGGCGGACCAGGCCGAGCCTGACGACCGCTCGGCGCTGGCGGCGATGGGTTTCCTGACCGTCGGCCGCCGTTTCCTCGGGGTGACCCACGACATCATCGACGACCGGATCGACGTCCTCACCCGTGGCACAATGGGGATGACAGTCGCCTGTGCCCGTTGCCATGACCACAAGTATGACCCGATCCCGACCGCCGATTATTACTCGCTCTACGGGGTCTTTCAGAACTGCACCGAGCGCCTGGTGCCGATCGCCGAACCGGCTGCGCGGGATGACGCCTATCGGACCTTCGAGAAAGAGCTCGAAGTGCGTCGCGAGAATCAGCGCAAAGGGATGGCGGAAAGTCGGGCCGAGGCGTCGAAGCGGGTTCGCGACCGGATCGCGGCGTATCTGCTCGTGCAGCGCGATCTGTCGAAGGTTCCCCAGGAGGGATTTGACACCGTCCTTGGCGCGGACGATCTGATTCCGGGCTTCGTGCGCCGCTGGCAGGCCTACCTCGCCAACGCTGCGAAGGCCGATGACCCGATTTTTCGCCCTTGGCGTCGATTCGCGGCTTTGAGCGACTCCGAGTTCGCCACCCAGGCCCCGATCGTGGCCAAAGCACTGATTCAGAGCGATGCGCCTGCCTTGAATCGAAGAGTTGCGGATTCGTTTGCCACTCCGCCGGCAACGATCCAAGAGGTTGCCGATCGCTATGCCAAGCTTTTCGGCGAGGTCGATCGCCGCTGGCAGGAGTCGCAGAAACCTGCCGGTTCGAACGCCTCGACTCTCCCCAAAATCTTGTCCGACCCGGATGACGAAGCCCTGCGGCAAGTCCTCTATGCGGATCGATCCCCTTGTCAGGTGCCTGACGAGCCGATCGTGACGACGGAGTGGTTTTTTGACTCCGGCACGGTCGTCAAGTTGTGGACCCTCCAGGGGGAGGTGGATCGGTGGCTCATTCAGTCGCCTCAGGCTCCGCCGCATGCGGTGGCCGTTGTCGATCGCGCGGAGCTTCGCGAGCCGCGGATCTTCAAGCGGGGAAGTTCGGCGAATCGGGGCGACGAGGTGCCTCGCCAGTTCCTCCTGGCGATTGCGGGGCCGGACCGGAAGCCGTTCGCAAACGGGAGTGGTCGCCTGGAGCTGGCCCGCGCGATCATCGATCCGTCCAACCCGCTGACGGCCCGGGTCTGGGTCAACCGAGTCTGGATGCACCACTTCGGCGCGGGGCTGGTCCGTACGCCCAGCGACTTTGGCATTCGGGCCGAAGCGCCGAGTCATCCCGAATTGCTCGATTGGCTCGCGCGTCGCTTGGTGGGTGAAGGCTGGAGCACCAAGGCCATCCACCGGCTCATTCTGCTCTCGGCCGCCTATCAACAGCAATCGGGTAGCCCGGCGGACGCCGCGACCCGCGACCTGGCCTTGAAAGTCGACCCTGAGAATCGGTTGCTCTGGCGGATGAATCCCCGCCGTCTCACCTTCGAGGAAGCGCGTGACACTCTCCTCACCGTGACCGGAGAACTCGACCATGGTATGGGGGGCCGGTCCACGAACCTGTTCCCCACCACGGGGACCAACGCTCGCCGGTCCCTTTATGGCTTGGTGGACCGCCAGTTCCTTCCGAGCGTGCTCCGCGTCTTCGACTTCGCCAATCCCGACCTCCATATTCCAACGCGGAGTGAAACGACCGTCCCTCAACAGGCCCTCTTCGCGATGAACCACCCGTTCCTCGCCGACCGTGCCCGGATCTTGGCGGCTCAACTCCCGACCGGCGATCCCGACCTTGCGATCCGACGGCTCTTTCGCGCGGTCTACCAGCGGGATCCGACCGACTCACAACGACGGGCGGCCCGCTCTTTCCTCGCCGCGCCCATCAACGAGGGGACCCCGGCCGTCCCCCCCGAGACCCTCGCCTGGCAATATGGCTTCGGGGCGGTCGATCCCACTTCGGGCCCGTCGCGTGGTGATTTTCAACGGTTGCCCCATTTCAATGGATCGGCATGGAGCGGCGGTCCGCAATGGCCCGACGCGAAGCTCGGTTGGGTGCAACTCACCGGCCAAGGGGGCCATCCTGGGGATGATCTCAAGCACGCCGCGATCCGGCGCTGGACTGCCCCGATCCGAGGGAAGGTGGCGATCCAGTCGACCCTCGTGCATGCGGAGGCTACCGGTGACGGTGTCCGTGGCTGGCTCGTTTCGAGCCGCCAGGGCGTCCTCAAGTCGGCCCCCGTCCACAACACACGACTTGATTTCAACGTCGACTCGATCGTCGTCGAGCCTGGCGATACGATCGATTTCGTTGTCGACATCCGCGATGGCCTGAACAGTGATCAGCACCTCTGGACCGCCAAGATCCGCGAACTGGGCGACTCCGAGGGGACGGCTGCGACCTGGGATTCGGCACGTGATTTTTCCGGCCCCCCCACCCGCCAACTGAAACCGTGGGAACAACTGGCCCAGGTGCTTCTGATGGCGAACGAATTGATGTTCGTTGACTGAACCAAACGGGGATCATCGAGCCATGCCTGACCACACGCAAGATCCATCGCGAATGAGCCGCAGAAGCCTGCTCCAACGCTCCGCGCTCGGCCTGGGTGCGCTCGGCTTGGGCGACCTGTTCAGTGCGCAAAAGGTGTACGCAGGGCCGTCGCTCGAAGGCGGGGCAGGGGATGCATTGGCGACGAAGTTGCCCCACTTTCCGGGCAAAGCGAAGCGAGTCATCCATTTCTTCCTCAACGGCGGCCCCAGCCAGGTCGATACGTTTGACCCCAAGCCGGCTCTCTTGAAGTATGCGGGCCAGCCCGCCCCGGAAAATCTCACGACGGAGCGGAAGACCGGCGCGGCGTTCCCTTCGCCGTTCAAATTCCAGAAGTACGGACAGAGCGGGATCGAGGTCAGCGAGCTGTTCAGCAGAACGGCGCAGCACATCGACGATATCGCCGTCATCCGCTCGATGGTCGCCCAGGTGCCCAATCATGAGCCATCACTGATGCTCATGAACTGCGGTGATTCGGTGCTCTCCCGACCCAGCGTCGGCGCCTGGGTGATGTATGGGCTCGGCACCGAGAACCAGAACCTCCCTGGCTTCGTGGCGATGTGCCCCAGCGGCTTACCGATCAAGGACTCGGAGAACTGGCAATCGGGCTTCCTGCCAGGGATCTTCCAGGGCACGTTCATCGACCCCCAGCATACCGAAATCGACAAGCTGATCGAGAATATCCGCAGCCCGCACGCCACCCAGGCCGTCCAGCGCCGGCAGCTCGATCTCTTGCGCTCCCTGAACGCCGAGCATCGCGAACCACGGGTTGATGCTCGGCTCGATGCCCGGATCCAGTCGTTCGAGATGGCCTTCCGCATGCAGATGGAGGCCGCCGACGCGTTCGATATCGCGCGCGAGCCCCAGTACATCCGCGAATCGTATGGCAACGGGGTCCACGGCCGTCAGACCTTGATTGCCCGCCGGCTTCTCGAGCGTGGCGTCCGGTATGTCCAGCTCTGGCATGGTGCGGGACAACCTTGGGATCATCACGCCCAGATCGAGCAGAATCATCGCAAGCTGGCGGCCGAAATCGACCAGCCGATCGCGGCCCTGTTGACGGACCTGAAACAGCGGGGGATGCTCGAGGACACCCTTGTGATCTGGGGGGGCGAATTCGGTCGTACGCCCACCGTCGAGCTCGACGGCAACGGCAAGTCCGCACTTGGCCGCGATCATAATCACTACGGTTTCACCGTCTGGATGGCGGGCGGTGGCATCCGAGGCGGGACGATCCATGGTGCCACGGACGACTTTGGGTTCAAGGCGGTGAAAGATCCGGTCAGCGTCCATGATTTTCACGCTACCATTCTGCACCTGCTCGGGTTCGACCACGAACGATTGACCTACCGTTACGCCGGCCGTGATTTTCGTCTCACCGACGTTCATGGACAGGTTGTGCGCTCAATCCTGGCCTGAGCTTGCTCCCCCTTTTTTTTCATCAATATCACGCGGGAAGACCGAACCGATGACACGCATTGTGGCTCGCCCCGATCGACTCGACCTCGATTCCCCCGGCCGGCGCGACTACTGGGTTGCTCTGGAACACGACAGCATCTGGGGCGACCATTTGCTCCCTTTGACGGTCTGGGTGGGCCCTGAGGCGCAACCCGACCGCGGTCTCGTCGCCTTCGGATCCAACCACGGCAATGAGTACGAAGGGCCGGTCGCCCTCAAGCACTTGCTGCGTGAGATCCGCCTTGAGGACGTTCGCGGCCGGATCATCATCATCCCCGTGCTGAACCCGTCCGCCTTTCGCACAGGGACCCGCGAGAGCCAGGGGGACGACGGCGTCAACCTGAACCGAGCGTTCGTCGAGGGAGCGGGAGTCACTCCGGCCCTGGCCGGCATCACCCACCGGATCGCTGCCTTCGTCCGGTCGTCGATCTGGCCCCGAGTCCACACCGTCCTCGACCTCCACTCCGGCGGTGACGTGGCCCGCTTCGCCCTCTGCGCCAATTACCACCCGGTTGACGACCCCGCGCTGGCCGCCGAGATCGAGCAGACCGCCCGTTGGTTCGGCACGCCTTGCCTGATGGTCTACCAGAACATCACCCCCGGCCTGCTCCCGAGCGAGGCCGAGCGGCTGGGCAAGATCACGGTCGGGACCGAACTGGGCTGGGGTCGCGCCGTGAACGTCGATGGTGTCCGCTACGGCAAGCACGGTGTGCTCGCGGCGGCGATCCATCAAGGCCAGCTTCGGGGCGAGATCGAGCCGATCGACTATCACAAGGCGGGGACTCAGCGTACGTTGGAGATGGTCGACCGCGACTGCTTTACCGTCGCCCCTTTCGACGGCCATTATGAACCGCTGGTGGAATGCGGTACGGCGGTACGTCGTGGCGATACCGTCGGCCTGCTGCACGATTTCGATCATATCGACATGGATCCCTGGCCTGCGGTGGCTGGAGTCGATGGAGTCGTCCTCGCTCAGGCCTGGGCTTCCCAGATTCCTCGAGGCCAGCACATCGTCGTTGTCGGTCGCGACATTTCCGCCTGATTCGGTTCCTTGGCTGGCCCCACACTCACCCGTCCGGAAGCGTGCATGAAAATCACTGAGATCGTTTGCCAGATCCTGCGGATCCAGAATGTCGAGGCCAAGACGGCGAGCAGCCAAGACTCCGTCCTGGTCCGTGTCAGGACGGACAATGGGTTGGAAGGGATCGGCGAGGCTGACTCGTCGCCGGAGATGGTCAAGGCCATCATCGACGCCCCGTTCAGCCACAACATCGCGACCGGTCTGCGTGCGCTGTTGATTGGCGAGAACCCGCTCGAAACGGAGCGGATCTGGCAGAAGATGTACCGCCGGACGATGTATTGCGGCCGCCGGTCGACGACCATCACCGCGATGGCGGCCATCGATATGGCCCTCTGGGACCTCAAGGGCAAGCACTTTGGCGAGCCGATCCACCGGCTCCTGGGGGGGAAGCTCCACGACCGCTTCCCGGCGTATGCCTCGATCCTGTTCGGACGCGACGGCAAGGAAACTGCGGCAATCGGCCGTCGCTGGCGCGAGGCCGGCTACCGCGCGGTCAAATTCGGCTGGGAGCCGATGGGGCAGAGCGAGGCCGTCGACCTCGACCTCGTCGCCGGAGCGCGGCGGGGCCTGGGCGATGACGCCACACTCTTGATCGACGCCGGGTGCGTCTGGGATGCCCGCACCGCGCTCGAGCGAGCCAAGGCGTTTGCCGACTACAAGATCGGCTGGCTCGAGGAACCGCTCGGGCCCGACGATTACGAGGGCTATCGCTGGCTCCGCGACCGTTCCCCCGTCCCCATCGCCTCGGGCGAGGAAGAGTGCGGGCGGCAGTCGTTCCGCCCCTTGATCGACGGCCGCTGCCTCGACGTCTACCAGGTCGACCTCTCGCGCAACGGCTTCACCGAAGCTGCTTACATCCGGCAGCGCGTTGAGGAGATTGGCGCCCGGCTCTGCAACCACTGCTACACCAGCCCGGTCACGGCCGCTGCCAGCTTGCACTGGCTGTCTACCTGCCGCGATGCCTTCCTCTTCGAAGACTGCGTCGAGGATTCCCCGCTTCGGCACGAGCTGACTCTGGAGAAGATTCAGGCCGAGGACGGTTGGATCAAGGTGCCTAACCGCCCTGGCCTTGGTGTCACGATCAACGAAGACTTCGTTCGTTCCGTCCTCATCAGCGAGTCATCTTGATGACGGAGTCTCCTCCCGCCGCGCCAACCGGGGTCCGCTACCGTGTCCTCGGGTTTGCCTGCACGCTGTCGATGATCACCTATCTCGACCGGGCCTGCTTCGGCGTGGCGGCTCCGTCGATTGCGGGCGAGCTTGGCCTGAGCGACGTCTCCCAGCTCAAGTGGGCGATCACCTCGTTTGCGATCGCCTACGCCGTGTTCGAAATTCCGGCCGGGGCGATGGGCGACCTCCTGGGGCCGCGTCGCACCTTGATCCGGATCGTGGCCTGGTGGTCGGTCTGCACCGCCCTGACCGCCGCGGTCGGCCTTCGCGTTGGCGGCACCTTGGTCGGTGGCCTCGGCGCTCTCATCGCCTTGCGCTTCCTCTTCGGTGCGGGTGAGGCGGGTGCCTACCCCAATATCACGCGGGCGCTTCACAACTGGTTTCCCGCCCGTAGCTGGGAGATGTCTCAGGGCTTGGTCTTCATGTCGGGCCGCCTCATTGGCGGTCTCACCCCGCTGATCCTGGCGATTCTCGTCGGTGGAACGGCCACGTCTGCGCCACTGATGGGCTGGCGGTCGGCCTTCCTCCTTTTCGGCATGATCGGCCTGGTCTGGTGCGTTGCGTTCGGCCTCTGGTTTCGTGACCGCCCCGACGATCACCCAGGAGTCAACGACGCGGAACGCGACCTGATCGGCTCGGAGTGGAATTCTTCGACTACCCACTCGGCCGTCCCCTGGCGGGCGTTGCTCACCAATCGGAGCTTGTGGGCGCTCTGCTTGATGTACTTCTTCATTAACTACGCCTGGGCATTCAACATGACGTATCTGCCCACGTATATCGAAGAACGCTTCGGGTTGACGTCGGCGGACAAGCTAGGCGCGATGTATAAAGGGGCGCCCCTCTGGATTGGAGCGGCCGGCTGTTTCTTAGGCGGCTTCTGTGTGAACGGATTGGCCCGACTCCTGGGGGATCGACGCCGGGCCCGGCGCGTCTTGGGCATCGCCGCGCTCTCGACGGGGGCAGCCTGCTGGTGGGGGGCCAGCCACACCGAGAACGTTCACTTGTTCTGCCTCCTGATCTCGCTGGCCGCCTTTTGCATCGACCTGACCCTCGGCTCGTCCTGGGCAACCTGTCAGGATCTGGGCCGTGAGCACGCTGCGGTGACCGCGGCTTGCATGAACACGATCGGAACCCTTGGCAATGCGCTGGCCGGCTGGTTGACTGGGACGCTGGTCGAGCAATCCCTCGCGACGAGAGCGGCCGCGCAGAACCTCACTCTCAGTCAACTCCCCAAGCTCGACAAGCATCTTGCCGTCCTTTCCGGCTATGAGTCGGCATTCGCGACGTACGTGACGGTGTTTGTCCTGGCCGCCCTATGCTGGACGCTGATCGATCCCACAAAACCGATCGCCGCTAGTGAAACGTCTCCCTGAGCCTGGACGGTGCTCTCTTGTCGGGTTGGCACAGGCCACACGGTTAAGATCTGTTCCACGAGCCGACTGCCCCGTTCCATAGCTCGTCTTCCACCAGCAGACGGTATTACGGACGGCACGTTCGGCCGCATGATTCGTCGGTTCCACACCGGGCCTCGTCGTGGATCGAGTGCAAGGCGAAACTGGTCCTGGCTTCGAGCTTGCGGACGCTGCCCAAAGCCATGGGGATCTCGTAGAGATCGGAGAAGAGTAAAGCGATGGTTCGCTTGCTGATCCGGACGACGCCACTGAAGTAGGCCGTGGCCGCTTGGATCCTGGGGCCAAAGCCGTTGGCCGCTTCGGGGACTGGGGCGGCGGTAGTTCGGGCCTGGTAGAGTGGGCCGTCGAGGGTGTGCGGCGATGATGGGTGCCCCGCCGTAGCTTCTCGGGGAGTTCGATCACCTGATCAAGGTCGTGACGGTCCGCCGACTCCGAGCGATGATGGCCTCGAAGAAGAGGAGGGCGAGTCCGGTCGAGTGCGGAGGCGAGTTGGGCTAACCTGGATTTCTCACCAGGGATTGAATCGGGCTGCCTTGCGTGTCATAGGTGGAATTGCGACAACCACTTTTGACACCGAACCAAGGCAGCCCGATGGCTACAGAGTGTAACTCGACTTACCTCGACTTTTCCATCCTCGGTCACCGCCAAGTGCTCGCCGATTTTGACGGGGGCGCCATCTCTTCCGACGGCGGTGCACTTCTGCTCCGTCAGATCGAAGCCCGCACCGGGATCATCCGCCAGTTCGCCGCCTGCTTTACCGACCATCGCGATCCTGACCTCGTCGAGCACCCCCTGGAACACCTCCTGGCCCAACGCGTCTATGGTCTGGCCTTGGGCTACGAAGACCTCAACGACCACGACGATCTCCGCTGCGATCCGTTACTGGCCACCGTCGTCGGCAAGACCGATCCCACCGGCCAGGACCGGCCACGGCTCCGCGATCGCGGCAAGCCGCTGGCTGGCAAGAGTACCCTCAACCGCTTGGAACTGACCCCTGTCGGGGCCGACGGACAGAGCCGTTACAAGAAGATCACCTGTCAGACCCATGAGGTCGAACGGCTCTTCGTTACCCTCTTTCTTCAGGCCCACAGCCGACCCCCCGAGCGGATCGTTTTGGACCTCGACGCCACCGACGACACGGTCCATGGCCGCCAACTTGGCCGCTTTTTCCACGGCTACTACAAGGGATACTGCTATCTCCCGCTCTACATCTTCTGCGGCGACCACCTGCTCTGTGCCCGGCTGCGTCCCTCCGACATTGATGCCAGCGCCGGCTCGGTGAAGTCCCTCAAGCGGATCGTCTCGCAGATCCGCCAGGCGTGGCCTCAGGTGAAGATCCTGATCCGCGCCGACAGCGGGTTCTGCCGCGAGGAGATCCTTCGCTGGTGTGAGGACAACGGCGTGGATTACCTGATCGGCCTGGCCAAGAACACCCGGCTGACGGCGGCGATCGCGACGGAATTGGCCCAAGCACGCCAGCAATTCGAGGCGACGAAACAGCCGTCCCGGGTCTTCGCCGAGTTGCGTTATCAAACGCAGAAGACCTGGAGCCGAGAACGTCGGGTGGTGGCCAAGGCCGAGCATCTGGGCAAGGGGGCCAACCCGCGGTTCGTGGTCACGTCGCTCACGGTCGAGGAACGAGCGGCGCCGCCGCTGTACGAGCAAGACTACTGCGGTCGCGGTGAGATGGAGAACCGGATCAAGGAGCAGCAACTCCATCTGTTCGCCGATCGGACCAGTGCCCACACGATGCGTGCCAACCAGATCCGGCTGTTCTTCTCCTCGATCGCCTACGTGTTGCTGGAGGCGTTGCGGCGGCTGGGGCTGGCGGGAACGGCGATGGCCGAGGCGCAGTGCCAAACGATCCGTCTGAAGCTCTTGAAGATCGGGGCGTTGGTGCGGGTGACGGTTCGCAAGGTGTGGGTGAAGTTCTCGAGCGGTTGTCCGTATGCGGAAGTGTTTCGGCGTGTGCACACCAACTTGGCGCGGTCGGGGCCCTTGATCCCGAGGTGCTGAAACGAGGAGACCCAGTCAAATGAGGCGGGAAAGCCCCTCCCTGAGGAGGGGTGAGGATCGGGGTGCGCCCCCGCCTGGGCGCGGGGGCCTGAGGAACCAGGTTCGCGTTGGCGTGAAGAGGTCCGATCAGGTCCACGCCGACGTGATGAGCAAGCGGGAGACCACGCAGGCCGCGGGTGGCGGGGGCGAGCCGTCGAAATCGTCGAGCGATCGGACCCCGAAAGAATAGGGTGAGAAATCCAGGCTAACGACTGGCGCAGAGTAGGGAACAGATGTGTGGATGTCATCGGGGGGTGGCTCCGACTGGCGTGGTAACCACCATCGTCCCGTTTGGGCCGGCCCTCGTCTTTCCGATACCTGACCGATGGCCGAGGTACTTACATGGACCCATCGTGCGAGGCACTGCTCCAGGCCAACGAGCTATCGGCACCCGATACAGTTGATGCATTCTTTGATCCTAACAACGCCCAAATCGAGCGAACGCGCAAGGGCAGTGTTTGATACCTGTGGATCAATGGGCGGCCCATTCACATCGAGTTCGTCCGCTCACCGTCCTCGGGCGGGTCGTCCGCCGCGTGCAATGACGCCCAGGACTACACGGTGCTTCGGCGACTCGCAGAGAGGCTGGCAGCGGCATGCAGCGGGCTGGCCTTGGAGCCAATCAGGTGACCGGACCTCACTCCTTCAGGGCCAGTGCGACTCCACAAAAATCTGGAAGATCGTGTTGAAAGTTAAGTCATCAAAAGGCGATCCAAAATGTCAGACCAACTCGAACGAGAGTCACGGTCGTGGTGGCCCAGCATCCGCTTGAGCGTGCGCGGGATGATGCTCGCCGTCCTGATCCTCGGCGGTGGGCTGGGCTGGTCGGTCCGCCGTGCCCATGTCCAGCGCGATGCCGTCGCGGCGATTAAACGCGGTGGAGGACTCGTCGAATTTGACTGGCAATATCTAAACGGGAAGTATCTCCGTAACGCGACGCCGCCTGGGCCACGCTGGCTCGCTGCCGCGATCGGGCCCGACTTCTTGGGGCATCCCTATCGAGTCGTGATCGGGCCAGGCGATGCGAAGAGCGTCATGACCCAGATCGGACAATTCCGACGAATTCGCACCTTGACCCTTGGCCGCGACCCCTCTATATCCGACGCCGACATGGTTCATCTCAAAGGCATGGCCGATCTGGAAGCTCTCTTCTTCGATAAGGGTAAGATCACCGGGGCTGGACTGGAGAATTTTGCCGGTCTACCAAAACTTCACACCCTGAGCCTTCAAGGAATCCCTCTCACGGATGGTGATCTGAGGCCTTTGGAGGCCCTGACGAACCCAGACGCGCTGACCCTCGATAGTCCGCGGATCACGGATGTGGGATTAGTTCACTTGAAGCACCTGGTCCCCTTAAGGTTCATCTCACTCAACGAAACGGGTGTGACCGGAGCTGGGCTGGGAAACCTGGCTGACATGTCCAATTTAGAAATTCTCTACCTCGTCAAAACCAACGTGTCCAGCCTGCACTCGATCCAACACCTTCCTAACTGGTATTTTGCAAACTGGTCCGCGGCAGCGTTAAAATAGGTAGACGAGGCTCGAGTTTTGCCCAAATTGCTCTGGCGCAGTTGGACTGCGGAGCATCGGCTTATGCCTGGAATTATCGAATTTCCCAAGCTGGTCGAAGCCGCCCTGACCCAGCACGGCGACCTCTTCGCCAATGAGTGCCAACGTCGCCACTTCGCCGAGTACCTCACCGGCCTGTTCGTCGCCGACCGGAAAACCGTCCTCGGCATTCATGACGAGTTCGCCCAGACCACCGACCAATCCTGCCTCAATCGCTTCCTCACCGCCGCCCAGTGGGACCCCGAGACGCTCAACGATCGAAGGCTCGAGCAACTCCAGAAGGAGCCCTCCACTCGCTACAGCGTTCAGGGCGTCATCCCGATCGACAATACTCTCGTCGATCGGGACGGGATGCTGATTCCCGACGCCAACTGGTTCTGGGACCACACCGAAGAGCGGAACAAGATCGCCCAGGACTATCTCTTCGTCAACTACGTCTGCACCAGCGGCAAGCACTACCCCCTGGAGTTCCGGCTCTTCCGCAAGCAAGAGGTCTGCGAAGCCTTGGACGAGCCGTTCCGCAACCATACCGCCTTGTGCTGCGAGCTGATCGATTGGGTCTGCGAGCGGGGAATCCCCGGCGACTTCGCCATGGACTGCTACTTCACCAACGCCGAGGTCCTCAACCACATTGATGGGAAGCAGGATCGGTTGGGACGGCCCCACGGTTACGTGGGCGATCTCAAGACCAACCGCAAGTTGGAGTGGAAGGGGGGGATCCTCAAGGCCAACGAGTTGGCGGCGTCGATCCCGGTGGAGGACCGCAAAGCGATGAGGATCGGCGACCGTCGCCAGTGGTACTTCACGGTGACGGTCCGAATCCCCGGGGTGAACCACAAGGTGCGGATTGTCATCCTCTGGCACTACCGCAACGACGGGACGTGCTGCAAGATCCTGGTGACGAATCGGATTACCTGGGAGGTGAGTCGGATCGTGCGGGTGTACCGCCATCGCTGGACAGGCACGGAGACGTTCCATCGGGACGGCAAGCAACAACTCGGGTTGGGTGACTGTCAGTTGCGTGATGTCCAGGGCCAGACCCGGCATATGTACCTGGTCATGCTGGCGTACAGTCTGCTCATGAGCGAGTTGAAGCAGGGTCGTGCGAAGGAGTGGGCACTCCATCGGCTGATGACCATCGGCGAGGCCTGTCGGGCGATGACGAGGGAAGCCCTGCGGACGACGCTCTCGTGGGCGATCGAGCAAGTCACGCAATTTGAGCAACCCTATGAACATGTCGTGGCTCAGCTGGGGTTATCCTGACTTTGCAAAACACCAGTTCCTAAGCTTCGATGGCTGGACCTTACCGATACGCCCCTCGACGATGCCGGAGTCGCCGCACTCGCAGATCCCGGCTCGTTCCCGAGTCTTGCAATATTCCAGGCGAGCAACACGCGGTTGACCGATAATGGGTTGAGATCCCTTCGAGGTCGGTCGAACCTGGAAAGAATCTTCCTGGACGGCACACGGATTACGGATTCTGGCTTGATCGCCCTTGGAAAGATGCCCTCGATCAGTATCCTCGGCGTCGGTCGAACCTCGCTCACCGACGCCGGCCTGGCTCACTTGAGCCAATTCGTCCCCAAGCTTACCCGTCTCGATGTCTCCCAGACGGCAGTCACCGACGCTGGTCTCGCACACCTGGCTCGGTCTCATGGGCTCGTCTCTCTCAACTTGTCTCAGACGGCTGTCACCGATGCCGGCTTGAAGTCGCTGGCCGGACTGAAGCGCCTCAGGTTTTTGAAGGTCGGCAAGACGAGAGTGACCGAAGCTGGAGTCGACGCGTTGCGAGAAGCTATTCCCAAGTTGAAGATGACTCAATGAGTTCGCCAATGATACAGTAAAGATATTGTTGAGTGTCGAATAAATAGGTAAGCTTGGTTCATTTGGCGGAAGCGATCCTCCGTCGATTGAGCCGTGAAACATCGTCTATCCGGCCAACTCATAATGATTCTCGTGTATCGCCAGGATCTTTAGCTTCAAGAACTAAGGAATCTCGTCAGAATAACTTGCTTTATTCTCGTGCCCCTGGTCGAATCCGAATGGTGCCGAGGCGTTAACGTTGGGCGGCGGAGGATTCGGATGGCGACTGATGGGAGCAGCGACTACGTCCCTTCAGGGTCTGCGCAGGAATTGCTCCAGCGGTATTCGAGCGGGGAGCGGCGATTCCATGGCGTTGACCTCGACGAGGCCGATTTATCGCGGGTCACGCTCGATGGTGCCGACTTCGAAGGCTCGTGGTTTCACAGCTGCAACTTCGAGGGGGCAAGCCTGAAGGAGGCGAGCTTTCGATTGTGCAATGTGAAATGCGCCGATTTTCGACGAGCCGACCTGACATTAGCGTCCTTCCAACTCTCGGGGGTCGAAGCGGCCGAGTTCGAAGGCGCTATCCTGGCGGGGGCGAGCTTCGAGGGCGCGAGCTACTACGGTTACACAATCCATGACGGTGACGGGTTCCCGAACGGCGGTTCGGATGCCTGACCCCTCGGCACATCAGTTATGCAAGATTTGGCTGCCAGGGAACGGATCGCATCGAAGTACCAGGCCCTCTCGGGACTCATGGACGAGCGTATGTCTCGGCAATGGGCAGCCGCGGAGGCTGCGGCCTATGGTTGGGGCGAGGTGCGTGCGGTGAGCGAGGCGACCGGCATGTCGCCTCATACTATCCGCAAGGGGTCGGCTGAGTTTTCAGAGCGTGCGGCAAACCCCGACGCGCCCATCCCGGCACGAATCCGCCGTCCGGGTGGGGGACGGAAGAGTTGCACCGAGTCGGACCCGGAACTGGTAGCGGCCCTGGAGTTGTTGGTCGATCCGGCGACCCGCGGCGATCCGATGTCGCCACTGCGCTGGACCAGCAAGAGCACGTCCCAGTTGGCCAAGGAGTTGACGCGGGGAGGCCACCCGGTCAACCCGAGCACCGTGGGCCGGTTGCTGAGGGCCGCGGGTTACAGCCTGCAAAGTAATCGCAAGACGAGTGAGGGCGGCGGTCACCCGGACCGCAATGCCCAGTTCGAGCACATCAACGCGGCGGTGAGGGCGTTTCAGGAGAGCGTGGCCAGCCTGTCATCTCGGTCGACGCGAAGAAGAAGGAATTGGTTGGGGAGTTCAGGAACGGCGGGCGGGAGTGGCAGCCGAGCGGCCAGCCCGAGGAGGTGCTCGTCCACGACTTCATGGACAAGGAGCTCGGCAAGGCGATCCCTTACGGCGTCTACGACGTCGCAGGCAACCAAGGCTGGGTCAGCGTGGGTATCGACCACGATACGGCCCGGTTCGCGGCGGAGGCGATCCGCCGCTGGTGGAGGAAGATGGGGTCGAAGCGCTACCGCGGGGCGGACCGACTGCTGATCATCGCGGACGGCGGCGGCAGCAACGGCAGCCGCTGCCGACTCTGGAAGGTGGCGCTACAAGAGCTGGCCGGGAAGTTGGGGATGAGCCTCTATGTATGTCACTTCCCGCCGGGTACGAGCAAGTGGAATAAGATCGAGCACCGGATGTTCTGCCACATCACACAGAACTGGCGCGGGCGACCGCTCGTCAGCCACACCGAGGGAGCTACCCGACCGGGATCAAGGTAAGCGACGAGGAACTGGCCACGGTCAAGAGGAACTGGCCACGGTCAATATGACACCGGACGAATTCCACGGCGACTGGAACTATTGCATCCAACCGGAGACGATCAAAAAGTAGGCAGGTTATTCTGACGAAACTCCTAACTCGACAATAGACACTGGTTGCCAAGAATCTCCTTCAGCCAGAGGAATCGCTGGACCACGACGACGCGTGCCATCGGCTGCAACACGAGCCGGCCGGGGCCGAATGGGTACTGAAGCGTTTGCGGGCGCTGGCCCGGGAACGCCCGTGGGCCAAGGGCGACCAGGACGTGCAGTGGGCGATCACGTATTTTGCGAACCAGTCGACGGCGGGTCGCATGGACTACTCCAGTCGCGTAGCGGCGAACGAGCCGATCGGCAGTGGGGTGACGGAGGCGGCGTGCGAGGTGATCGTCAAGCAGCGGCTGTGCGGCTCGGGGATGAAGTGGACCGAGGGCGGCTCGGCGGTGGTGCTGAGCCTGTGGGCCTTGAGCTATCCACCGGAGCGGTGGGCGCAGTTCTGGTCGAAGGTTGATCGCTGGGGCTTTCCGGTGGCGGCGTAAGCCGCGAATTACCCTGAGATCAAGCCGGCGAGGATCGGAACAATGGAACGACAACAGTGCCCCTGCTGCGATTACTTCACACTGGAGGAGCGTGCGGACTGGGAGATTTGCCCGGTGTGCTCCTGGGAGGACGACGGGCATGACCTCAACCGCCAGGACGCCCCGTCAAGCTGCAACCGCGGTCTGACGCTTCGCCAGGGGCGGGAGAACTTCCGGCAGTTCGGGGCCTGCGAGTCGGAGATGGTCCAGCACGTCTGCTCCATGGATAAGAGGCAGCACTACAGACATGCTTCCAGGACCCGAGAGTGACATCAATCGTAGGTCCCCCCCCGAATGTAAACCGCTGTAGCTTCGCTTGTACCAGAATTACAATGCATGTCCCCTTATCTCATCCCCAAGGCCCTACCAAATTGACGGCCAGATGAACTTGAGTGGAGGCGGTTCAAATTCTGTGCCGATCGCTCTTGCGAAATCCCCGTTTTCAACCCTTGAGGGCAAGATTGGCCTGGATGGACAGTGGGCAGATTGCGTGCCGAACGCTATTGGGAAGTCCCCATTTCTGCTTCCCCAAGACTCGCTTCCGGCTGCTGGCCCGGCTTTGCCGGACGGGATTGGTGACCCGCAGGGGGCTTGTGAAAGGTTTCAAGCCGTAAGCTGTTCTCCTCTCCTCTGAGTTTCTTGGCGCAATGCCTGGCCACTGACTTGTCGTCGCAACATGGCCTTGTCCAGTGGCAAATTCATCTTCACTGAATCTACCAGATCTCCTCGCTGAAGTACCTGGCCGCTAGGGCTCCCCCTATCGCGGGAATCCCGAAATTCACCGGTCGATGCGATATCCTTCCTCGATCTTTCATATTCCTTTGATAAACTAGCACAGCACTACGATGTGCACCTGTCGGGTGGGAGGGCGACCAATCCTCGCGCCACAGGGCGAGAGCTCTCATGGCTTGGTCTCGTATTTCGAAGGATCACCCCGAGTGCCGGAGCCCTGTGACGAAGAAGTACATTCTCCCGGTTATCCTCCTCTCGCCGATCGCCGCGGCACCGGGTTGCCAGGGAGAGCCGGACTTCCCGCCGGTCCAGGTCGACACGGATAGCCCGTCACCCACCACCTCTGGCCTGGGACGAAGAAAGCGCACCAGAAAGCAGCCGTGCGGCCGTTGCCGGAGAAGTGAAGTGAGGAAAGGGCGAAGGGAAGCGCCGCGTGCGTTCTGAACTCGAGCCATCCCCTGATCTTTATAACATCCAAGACGAGAAATTACACCGATGCGACGATCCTTCACCAGTCATCGCGGCTTCACACTGATCGAGTTGCTGGTCGTCATCGCGATCATCGCCGTGCTCATCGCCCTCCTGCTGCCGGCGGTCCAGGCGGCCCGCGAGGCCGCTCGACGCTCGCAGTGCGTCAACAATCTGAAGCAGATCAGCCTGGGCATCGCCAACTACATGGACGCCTTCGGCTCGACTCCGATCCATGAGTATCGAAGGTCTGACGAGTATGGCGGCGCGGGGGGGTCGTCGGGCAACCGGGGCTGGCACTGCCAGATCCTGCCGTTCATCGAGCAGACGGCGCTCCACAACGCGATCAACTTCACCTATTCCGATGGCTTCTACGGGGCCAACAACATCGTCAACGGCGTGAACGGCACCGCGCACAAGGCCCAGATCGCCACCTTCCTCTGCCCGTCCGACGGCACCACCGGCCTCCCGCAAGACGGGGTCGTGAATGTCACCGGCGGCAAGCTCGGCAACAACAACTACGCGGGCAACTCGGCCCACCCCCGCAACGTCCTCATGCCGGGCGGCACACCCGTCGGCGACAACCTCCCGCCATCGCAAGGGGTGATCTCCACGTCTCGCATGTACACGACGCAAGGCGGTTGCGCCACCGCCGGCAGGGCGGCCACGACCAATCAGAACGTCAACGTCGCCAGCATCACCGACGGGACGTCGAACACCGCCGCCGTGAGCGAGTCGCTCATCAACGACGGCTCGGGCAATTCCAACGATAAGCGCCGGAACCTGCATTACACAAGCTCGCGCTTGATCGAGCAGAACGACGTCCCCGCGATCGTGGCCGTCCGCGATGGCCTGGCCGCCCCCCTGAACTGGCCGGGCTGGAGCATGTACAAGGGCTCGACCTGGGCCTTCTCCGACGCCTGGGAAGGGCACCTCTATGCCCACCTCTTCCCCCCCAATGCTCCGCCGATTCACGTGTATGCTGATAACACCTTGCGCTGCTTCGAGGGGGATACGGCGATGAACCCCACGAGCAACCACGCCGGCGGCGTGAACGTCGGCTCGATGGACGGCTCCGTCCGGTTCATCAAGAACACGATCAACCTGCCGACCTGGTGGTCCTTGGGCACCCGCAACGGCGGGGAGATCATTTCGGCCGACTCGCTCTGAGGCCCTCCCCGGGGTGCAGCTCAGGTCGACGCTGACCCCCGGGGGCGAAGACACGCGCCCTCTTTTAATACTTATTCGCGAAATCCAGGCAATCGAGGTTCCCCCCTCCCATGCGCATTACCGCATCTCTCATCTTCGCGCTGCTGACCCTCGCCGCTTCCGCCGGATTCCCCGGCTGTGGGAATCACGCGGTCGAATTCGACAAGGCCGTGGAACAGAACCCGGAATCGCTCGCCCAGGAGTTCCTCTTCCGCTACAAGGCCCTCCCCGACCGCGCCTCGGCCAGGCAGAAGGCGCGGATGGCAGCCCTGGAAAAGGCCGAGGCGGCCGTGCCCGAAGCTGTCGACCAGACGAAGTCTGAACGCGGTGAAACCACCAAGAAGGTCACCGTCCCGACCCTGGAGGGCCTGCTCACCGAGACCGAGGGGAAGGTCGCCGGGATACCGGGCATGTCCCGCACCGAAGCGGGTAAGCAGGTCGTCGAGTTCCTCGCCAAGGAGTCGGCCATCACCCCCGACGATCTCCGGTTGATCCGCGAACGCCTGGCCAAGTGACGTCGAGGGACCACTGCCTGCGCGGGGACTCTTACAGGCTCCGGGTGCCCTGAGAGAGTCCCCGTTTCATGTCGCCGGCCTTACCTTACAGGAGCACCTCGAGTCCTGGCCCGGCGCGCCCTGGCTCACGAACCCGGGCGGATGCCCGGGGTGGACCGGACTCAATCGTCATCATCGTCGTCGTCATCGTCACCCTTCACGCCGATGAGCCGACGCGCTGCGAGCCCCTTGCCGTGCGCCCCGGCCAGTTCCGCCGGATAGCGCGCATCGAGGCCCTTGGCCCGGTGCCAGAGGATCCGGTTCATCGCGTCGTCTTGGACGCGATCGGGCAACCGGAAATCCTGCTTCAGGCTAAGCTGAGCCCAGTGGAGCTCCGGCCCCTCGAGCCCGCTCAGCTTGGGATTCAACTGGCCGATGGGGACGTTGACCGGGATCGCCTCATACGGGGAGAGGTCGGGCGTCTCCTGGAAGCAGGCCGACATCAAGGGGGACATCGCGTCCATCTGATTCATCGGCGGGCAGCCGAGGATGCGCTCCATCGTGTGCAGCACGGAGGTCTGGTTGTAGAAGTCGTGGACCACGGCCCCCCGCTTTGTGTAGGGGCTGATCACCAGCGAGATTGAGCGGTGCCCGTCGATGTGGTCGAAGCCGTCCTGCGGGTCGTCCTCAATGACGAAGATGCAGGTCTTCGACCAGAATTTGCTCCGGGACAGGCCCTCGACAATGCGGCCCAGCGCGAGGTCGTTGTCAGCCATATAGGCATTCGGGGTCGGCATGTCGGGCGAGGTCCCCGAGGTGTGGTCGTTCGGCAAGTGGACGATCGTCAGGTTCGGCCACTCGCCCTTCGCCTCCGCCTGGCGCAGCTCCTTGAGGAAGATGCCGGCCCGGACGACGTCGGGGATTCCCATGTTCCACCCCGGATAGCCCGAGGCGCTGTAACGCCGCAAGGTCTCGATGCCGATCGAGGCCTCGAAGCCGATCGTCCCCTCGCCGTCCTCGTAATCCTTGAGAATCTCGGTGTAGGTCGCCGTCTTGGGGACCGGGGTGGCGTAGTCCATCTCGCCGTAGTTGCGGAAGGAGAGGCCGTGCAGCAGGACGTTGTCCCAGAGGAACCCGGTCGAGGAGTATGTTAGCGGGTCGTCGCCGTAGGTGTAGCTGCGGGTGAACCCGCCGAAGGATTTCTCCAGGTGGTCGGTGACGTTCCCCTCGGTGGCCCAGGAGTGGCCGTCGGCAGAGATGACCCCATTGCAGTAGAAGTTGTCGAGCAGGACGTACCGCTCGGCCAGAGCGTGGTGGTTTGGGGTGATCTCACGTCCGTAGATGCAGAGGGCCGGGTCCCTTTCTCCCCCGGGGATGTCGCCGAAGACCTGGTCGTAGGTCCGGTTCTCCTTGATGACGTAGACGACGTGCTCGAAGACGGAGGGCTCGCCCAGCCGCTTCGGCACCGGCACCGGGCCGACGTCAGCGTGGGCCTTCTCCCAGGCGCGGAGCATATGCGGGATCCGGGCGTCCGTCCGGACCTGACGGGTCTGCACAGCTAGCTCCTCGATGCCCGGCACGGGGACCTTCGAGACGACGCCAAGGTACGCTTTGACCGACCGGCCCTTCGGGCTCGGCGATTCATTGCGCGACCCGAACCCCTTCACGTTCGCCACGAACAACTCGCCCCCGTCGGCGACGACCGCCCCGGGATACCAGGCCGTCGGGATGAACCCGCGCACCTTGCTCGCGCTCGGGGCCTCGCCCTCCTTCGGGGCGGGTGCCAGGTCGACGACGGCCAGGGCGTTGTTGCCCCCATTGGCTACGAACAGCGCCCGGCCATCGGCGGACAGCGCGAGGGCATTCGAGGCGCTCCCGAAGGGGAGCGACGGCTCGGGACGGACGAGGATCGTTTCCACCACCGTCATCCCCGCCGTGTCGATGACGGTGACGGTGTCGGAGTTGGCGTTGGCCACGTAGAGCCGGCCCGAGCCCGCGTGTGAGACGAGGTCGGCGGGGTGAAGGCCCGTCGCGACCTCCGCGACCTGCTTGCCTGTGGCGAGGTCGACCTTGCCCACGGTCCCGCTCTTGCCGACCCCGCGCTCGTCGATCAGGACCGGGGTCTCGGACGACGGGGCGGTCTTCTCCCCCTCGCGAGGCCGTCGTCCTCCCCAGTTCGAGACGAAGGCCGAGGCGCCGTCCGTGGACAAGGTCACGTCGAACGGGGCGACGCCGACGGGGATCTCCTTGACGAGCTTCCCCTCCGCCAGGTCCACCACGCCGAGGGTGTTATTCCGGGAGAGGCAGACATATGCGGTGGCCCCGTCGGCCGAGAGGGCGATGCCGCATGCATGCGAGGCTCCCTTGCCACCCGGACCCGGCAGCGCGATCCTTCGGGACCAAGTGAGTGACCCGTCCGCGCCGACGGTCGCCTCATCCAGGGAGTCCTGGGCGGTCGTCGCGAAGACCCGAGTCCCGTCCACCGAGATGGCGATCCCGTGCATCGAGCCCCCCCCCTTGGGGAAGGCAAGCTCCTGCACGATCTTCCACCCCTCACGGTCGATGGCGACGAGGCCCCGGTGGTCCTTCGCGTAGAGCCTTCGGCCCCCGGGCGCCAGGACCAGGTCGACGGGACGACCTCCGTACTCGATCGCCTGTCCCGCCGGCCGGAGGACCTGCTTCGTCGGCGCGACCCATCCCCGACCGTCAGGGGTCGGCCCCACCCGCTCCGCTTCATCCCCGGCCACCGTCGTCCTCGCCGCGACGAAGACGAGGACAACCGCGACGCTCCACCAGCTCCCGCGATTCTGCATCTCCAGACTCCTCGGCCCTTCGGGTCGCTTCGCCTGCACTCCGGCCCGCCACTATAAGCCGAGGAACCGCGACGGGGCAAGGAGCGCGGACAGGGCCGCGACGACCCCGAGTGACAGGGGCAGAACGAGGAGACGCCTACGAGCGTGGCCGGCGGCCAGGCGCCTTTGAAGAAGAGGAGCGTGTCCAACTTCTCTGAACCTTCCAGCCCTCTCTAATCAAGTGCCTGGCTACTTCCTCCTTACGTACATGAAACCCTGTGAACGGTTACGATTTAAAGGTCCGCCCGACTTGCCAAAAGTCCTCCGGTTACGTATCATTTGTATAGATGGAGGCGACGCCATGATTCATGATCGCGGTCAGGCTGTCGGGTCTCAAACGCGGGGCCGGACGGTGTTGAGCCACCTGTATCTGACGATCAACAAGAGCCTTTACCTCGTGCAGCCGCTGGCCTGTGGGCCGGGTGCGGCCTTGCGTGCGTTCCGGTTGAATAAGGGGGACGGCACGCTCTACGACGTGGCTCAGACGAATTTCGGGGCCGAGTGCGACTGCCCTGACTTCATCTTTCGCCGCGCTGGTCTCGATCCGCTGGGTTGTAAGCACGTCCAAGCCCTCGTTGGGCAGGGTCTGATTGAGGCCGGAGCGGCGGCGAGCGTCCGGCCGGAGCAGGGTCGTCGGACTGTGGGGAGTCGTTGACCTGTCCCTTTGGGGCTCTTAGAATCCCCTTTGTGAGGCCATGCCGCCGGTCTTTGGGCCGCGAGGCATGGGTTGTGCGAGGCAGGCGGCAACGGATCGCCTCATTCCCGATTTCGAGGGGAGCCTTATGTCGCGTCCGGTTCCCGTGATTCTGTCGGCCTGTCGGACGCCGATTGGCCGCTATCTCGGTGGCCTGTCCGGTCGTTCCGCGGTGGACCTGGGCGTCGTCGCGGCGAAGGAAGCGCTTGCGCGATCGAAGGTTGATCCGGACTTGGTCGACGAGGCGATCGTGGGCAATGTCCTGGCGGCGGGTTTAGGGCAGGCCCCGGCACGCCAGGTTGCGATCGGCGCGGGGGTCCCGACGAAGGCTAGCGCCCTGACAATCAACATGGTCTGTGGTTCGGGCTTGAGGTCGGTCATGCTCGCGGCGACCGCCATCCGAGCGGGGGACGCCGACCTGATTCTGGCTGGGGGCATGGAGAGCATGAGCAATGCCCCGCACCTGCTCCGAGGGGGACGCAGCGGCTGGAAGCTGGGCGATGGCACCTTGGTCGACTCGATGCTTCATGACGGCCTGACCTGCGCGGTCGAAGGCTGGCCGATGGGTGAAGCCGCCGAGCGGACGGCCGATATGTGCAAGCTTTCGCGTGAGGAACTGGATACCTTCTCATGCGAGAGCCATCGCCGAGCGCTCGAGGCACAGAGTTCCGGGGCGTTCGACCTCGAGATCGTCCCGGTGACGATCGAGGGGAAGAAAGGGGTTTCGTCGACTGTTGGGGCGGATGAAGGACCGCGCGCGGAATCGAACCAAGCGGCCCTGGCCAGGCTCAAGCCCGCATTCTGTGCCGGTGGGGTTGTGACGGCGGGCAACTCGTCGAGCTTGAGCGACGGGGCGGCGATGCTGGTGGTCGCCTCGGAAGAGAAGGCGGATCAGTGGGGTGTTCGCCCGGTGGCGAGGATTCGCGCGACGGCCATCTCCGGCCTTGACCCGCGCGATCTCTTCCTTGCTCCGATCGGCGCGATTCGCGCTGTCCTGGCCAAGGCGGGGCTGACGCCCGAGGCGGTCGATCTCTACGAGATCAACGAGGCCTTCGCGTCGCAGTTGCTCGGCTGCGTGAAGGGGCTGGAAATTGACCTCGCCAAGGTCAACGTCCACGGTGGCGCCATCGCCTTGGGGCATCCGATCGGTGCCAGCGGCGCTCGCGTGCTTGTGACGCTGGTTCATGCTCTTGAACGCCATGAGAAGAAGATCGGAGTCGCCGCACTCTGCCTCGGGGGGGGCAACGCCGTGGCAATGGTCGTGGAACGGTCTTGATTCGCGGGTCCTTTTGCCAAGAAACGATATCGCCCTATGCCGACCGCTGAATCAGGTACCGATCACAGACGTCCTGTGGAGCCCGACCTTCGCGAGGTGACCGCGCGCCTGTTGGCTGAGGCGGAACGGATCCGTGAAGGAGGTGGGGCCGAGGCGATTGCCCGTCAGCACGCCAAGGGAAGAAAGACCGCCCGCGAACGGATCGCCGCCTTGACCGACGTCGATTCATCCTTTCTCGAACTCGGGCTTTGGGCCGGCTATCAGTTGTATGAGGAGTGGGGCGGAGCGCCCGGCGCGGGGGTCATCACAGGGGTCGGCCAGGTCGCCGACAGGCGCGTGATGATCATCGCCAACGATGCCACGGTCAAGGCCGGTGCCTTTTTCCCGATGACCATCAAGAAGGTGCTCCGGGCCCAGACGATCGCTGCGCGGAACCGGCTGCCGCTGATCTACCTGGTGGATTCTTCGGGTGTCTTCCTGCCGATGCAGGATGAGGTTTTTCCCGACGACGATGACTTCGGCCGGATCTTCCGCAACAATGCGGTCCTCTCTGCGCAAGGGGTTCCCCAGTTCGCCGCCATCATGGGCAACTGCGTGGCCGGAGGGGCGTATCTGCCGGTCCTCTGCGATACGGTGCTCATGACCGAAGGCTCCGGCCTCTATCTTGCTGGACCCGCCCTGGTCAAAGCGGCCATCGGCCAGGACATCACGCACGAGGAACTCGGCGGCGCGGGGATGCATGCGGCGATCAGCGGGACGGTCGACTACCACGAACCCGACGACGATTCGTGCCTCGCCCGCCTGCGCCGGCTCGTCTCGCTGCTCCCGCCCGATCCGAAAGGGGCTGCTGAGAGTGTCCCTGTCGACCCCCCGGCGCGTTCGGCCGACGATCTCTTTTCGATCGTGCGGACCGATTCGTCGGCCCAGTACGACGTGCGCGACCTGCTCGCGGCGCTCGTTGATGGGGGCCGGTTCGACGAGTATCGCGCTGACTACGGCAAGTCCTTGTTTTGCGGGTTCGCGAGGCTGGGAGGAATTCCGGTCGGGATCGTGGCCAACCAGCGACTTCGGTTCCGGCCCGAGGGGGGAGGCCCTTACCAGTTCGGCGGGGTCATCTATGCCGACAGCGCCGATAAGGCGGCCCGGTTTGTGCTCGATTGCAACCAGGCGCGAATCCCTTTGCTCTTTATCCAGGACGTCAACGGCTTCGATGTCGGTCGTGACGCTGAGCGGTCGGGGATCATTCGTCGGGGGGCCAAGCTCGTCAATGCCGTCAGTAACAGCGTCGTCCCGAAACTGACCCTGATCGTCGGCCACTCGTTTGGCGCGGGGCACTATGCACTCTGCGGTAAGGCGTTCGATCCCCATTTCCTCTTCGCCTGGCCCGGCGCACGCTATGCCGTCATGGGGGCTCAGCAGGCGGCCAGGACGATGCTCGACGTTCAGGTCGCCACCTTGAAGCGGCAGGGCAAGCAGGTCGACGACCGCGAATTAAACGCAATCGCCGACGACTTGCGGGCCCGTTACGACCGTGAGACCGATATTCGCTACGCGGCAGCTCGAGGGTGGGTCGATGCTATCATCGACCCTCTGAAAACCCGAGAGGTACTTGCTCTGGCGCTTGACCTTGCGACACGCCAGCGTGAGACCGTCGGATTTCCGGTCGGGGTCTTCCAGGTCTAAGCTGTTGGTCACGGTTCTCTTTGATATTTTTATGGGTTGCTGCGGCCAAACCAATTCTGTCGGTGCCACGGGTTGTACCCAACCCGTGAGTGGAAGCCCAGGTTTTTGGCTCACGGGTTGGGTACAACCCGTGGCACCCAAGGCCCGTAAGCCATCTGAAGGAAGACCATGTCCAACGGCTTAGGTCTAACCTAAAAGGAGCTCAGCCACGATGGCCCACCGCACCCTTCGTGTCGGCAACGGCGCTGGCTTCTGGGGCGACAACCTCGACGCTCCTTTTCTCCTGGCAAGCGCAGGCCGGCTCGATGTCCTGACGCTGGAATACCTCGCTGAGCTGACCCTCGCCATTCTGAGCCACCTCCGCTTGAAGGATCCCGAGGCTGGTTACGTCGCCGACTTTCCCGAGCTGCTCGAGCGGCTGACGCCTCTCTTGAAGGATCAAGGGGGTCTGCGAGTGGTCACCAACGCCGGGGGCTTGAATCCACGATCGTGCGCCAGGCGATGTGCGGAGGTTCTCACCGTCGCAGGGCAGGGGGCTGAGCCTCTCGGCGTCGTGACGGGTGATGACCTGCTTGGCTCGATCCCCCAGTGGGTTCAAGAGAATGTCGAACTTCCCCACATGGAGACGGGTGAACCCGTTTCGACTGTGGCCGATCGCCTGGTCAGCGCCAACGCTTACCTGGGGGCGGGGCCGATCGCCAAGGCGCTCTCGGGAGGAGCGCGGATTGTTTTGACCGGTCGCGTGGCCGATGCGTCGTTGACCCTCGGGCCGGCTTGCGCTCACTTCGGGTGGGCCTGGGACGACTGGACGCGCCTGGCGGGCGGGTCGGCCGCCGGTCATGTCATCGAGTGCGGGGCGCAAGCGACCGGTGGGCTCTGGCACCGCTGGGAAGAGATCCCCAGCCTCGAGAATATCGGCTACCCGATCGCTGAGATCGATGCCGACGGGTCGAGCGTGATCACCAAGCCGGACGGAACAGGGGGGCTGGTCAGTGCTGGGACGGTGGCCGAGCAAATCGTCTATGAGATTGACGACCCTGCCTGTTATCGGACGCCCGACGTCGATGTGGATCTGACCTCGATTGCGTTGACCGAGGAAGGTGCGGATCGCGTGGCGCTTCGAGGAGCGACCGGCCGGCCGCCGAGCGATCGACTCAAGGTCGCTGCCGTCTATCGCGACGGCTGGACGGCGAGTGGCTTGCTCGCTGTGGTCGGACGCGGGGCCGAGGCCAAAGCGCACGCGGCCGGTTGGATCGTTCTGGAACGGGTCCGCCGCGCGGGGTTCAAGCTGGCCGACTCTCTGGTCGAATGCCTCGGTGCGGGGAGCGTCGTGCCCGGGGTCTTGGGGCCCCAGGCTCCTCCCTTCGAGGTCATGTTGAGAGTGACCGTGCGCGACCCGAACCGTAAGGCGGTCGAGCGGTTCTGCCGTGAGTTCGCCCCTTTGGTCACATCGGGCCCCTCAGGCATCGCGGGTTATGCGACGGGCAGGCCCTCGGCCCGCCCTGCTTTTGGGTACTGGCCCACGCTGGTCCCCCGCCACCTGGTTGAGGCCAGGATGGAAGTGAGGCCGGCTTCGGAATGGTTGCGGAGGACCGTTTGATGTTCAGCGACCACCCGCCCGCCTCGCTTGTCCGTGTCGGAGACCTGGCCCACGCTCGGAGTGGCGATAAGGGGAACCGGGCGAACATCGGTGTCGTTGCAAATGACGCGTCCTGTTATGCTTGGCTCAAGGAGATGTTGACTGAGGAGGCGGTCGCCGAGTTCTTTCGACCGCTTGGGATCGGTGAGGTCCGGCGGTACGAACTCCCCAAGATTCAGGCGCTCAACTTCGTGCTGGAAAACGCCCTGGGAGGAGGAGCGAGCCGCTCGCTCCGCATCGATTCGCAGGGTAAGGCCCTGGGTGTGGCCTTGCTCGAGATGCGGCTGCCCGGACCCGAGACCGCGAAGGGGGGGGACCATGAATCAACCGACCGTTCTTCGGAATAATCAGGGACCGGTCGTCATTCTGACTCTGAACCGTCCCTACCGTCGTAACGCTCTGTCTCGGGACCTGGTGGCCGAGCTGAGTGATCACCTCACCAAGATCGAGGCGGAGCATGGCACTCGCGCCGTCGTGCTGACGGGGGCCGCCCCCGTTTTTTGCGCGGGGATGGACCTGAAAGAGTCGATCCTCGCCGGGGAAACGGAGGAGTCCGAGAAGCAGGCGATCGCCGACATCCAGGGGATCGCCGACCTTGTGGATCAGCTTCATCACCTCTCGAAGCCCACGATCGCCGCGATCAATGGCGATGCCTTCGCTGGCGGGGCAGGGCTAGCGGTCGCCTGTGACTTCGCGATTGCGGCCGAGCATGCCAGGATCGGTTATCCCGAGGTCCGTCGCGGCCTGGTTGCAGCGGTCGTGATGTACGACCTCGTCCGGCAGGTCGGCGAGCGGAGGGCACGCTCGCTGCTGCTGACCGGCGAGCCGATTTCAGCGGCCGAGGCCGAGCGCTGGGGCTTGATCAATCGCGTCGTCGACCGTGCTTCTTGTCTGGCTCAGGCGGTTGAACTGGGAGTCTCGCTCATGGCCTCAGGGCCCAAGGCCGTGGCCACCACCAAACGGCTGCTCGACGAAGCCAACGGCCGCCCCGCCAACCTGCGAGGCCCGGCCGCCGTGACGGCCGCCGTCCGCGTCTCCGAGGAGGCCGAGGAAGGGATGCGCGCGTTTGTCTACAAGCGACAACCGCTGTGGAACTGGAGTCGTGATCGAATCGCCGAGGAGTGAGCCTGCACCATGGCCTCTCTCAAAGCCCCGTCGACCCCCTGGGTTTTTGACCTGACCGTGGGCCTCGCCCTGCGCCGAACGGCCGCGCTCTATCCCGAACGGGATGCCGTGGTTTTCCCTTCGTTGGGGATCCGCTGGTCGTGGTCGGAGTTCGATCGCCGGGTCGACTCGGTGGCCTCCGGTCTGCTCGCGCAGGGGGTCGAGCGCGGCGAGCATGTTGGCATCTGGTCGATGAACGCCCCCGAGTGGGTCGTTGCGCAATTCGCGGTCGGCCGGATCGGGGCGATCTTGGTCAACATCAATCCGGCGTATCGACTCCATGAACTGGAAGAAACACTCGCGATGGCCGATGTCGCGACCCTGATCGTGGGCAGTTCGTTCAAAGACTCCAACTTCGTGCGGATGGTGGAAACGATTTGCCCCGAGGTGGCTCGGGCCGACTCCACCGGCTGGGCCTCGGCGAAACTCCCTTGCCTCCGCCGCCTGATCTCCCTGGGCGAGCAGCCTGGTCCTGCCTGGCTGAGCTGGATCGACCTTGAAACAGACGTTGCGCATGAGGAGCTGAACGCTCGCGAGCGTTCAGCCCGAGCGAAAGATGTCTACAATATCCAGTTCACTTCGGGAACCACCGGTCTTCCCAAAGGGGCGATGCTCACTCATCGAAACGTGTTAATGAACGCGTTTTATATCGGTGAGCGAGTTCGTTACGGGCCCGACGATCGGGTCTGCGTCCCTGTGCCGTTCTACCACTGTTTCGGCTGCGTGCTGGGGACCTTAGTCTGCGCCCTGACCGGTTCCGCGCTGGTGGTGCCGGCGCCGAGCTTTGATCCGGGGCTGACTCTGGCCGCGATCGACTCTGAGCGTTGTACTTCGATCTATGGAGTGCCGACGATGTTCGTGGCGGAACTCGGCCACCCTGATCGTCCTCGCTTCAACCTTTCGAGTCTGCGGACCGGGATCATGGCGGGCAGCCCCTGTCCCTTGCCCTTGATGGAGGCGGTCGTCACCACGATGGGGGCCTCGCAGATGACGATCGGCTACGGCCAGACCGAGGCGTCGCCGATCATCACCCAGACATCGGTCGACGACCCCATCGAGGTGCGGGTCGGCACGGTCGGTCGACCGATCCCGGGGGTCGAGGTACAACTCGTCGATCCGGTCACTCGCAAGGAAGTCGGGGAGGGGGAAACAGGTGAGCTTCGGGTTCGCGGCCATGGCGTGATGGCCGGCTATTACAAGGCGCCCGAAGCCACGGCACAGGTCATCGACGCGGCGGGCTGGCTTTACACCGGGGATCTCGCCATGCGCCGCGCGGATGGCAACTACCGGATCGTCGGCCGCTGTAAGGAACTCATCATTCGCGGTGGTGAGAATATCTATCCGCCTGAAATCGAGGAGTTCCTTCACCATCATCCGGCCGTTGCCGAGGTGGCCGTGGTCGGGCTGCCTGACGTCAAGTATGGCGAGGTCATCGCCGCATGGGTCGTTCCCCAGCCGGGCGCCACCTTGACCGAGGAAGAGCTGCGCCATTATTGCCGGGGGCAAATCGCCCACTTCAAGGTTCCCCACTACATCCGGATCGTGAGCCAGCTCCCCAAGACCGTGACGGGAAAGATCCGGAAGGTGGACCTCCGCGCCGAGGGGATCACGCATTACGGGCTCGAGACCACAGAGACCATCCCGACGGCCTGAGCCCGATTCTTCAAAGAGAGTTCGGGGCCTCCCCATGCTACGCCCCGTCAGAAAAGCGGCCAATCCTTTGCTTTGTGACGGGTTGATCCAATAGTCGATAATCATCGTATGTGTGTGTAGGCATGTCGGTGTGCCTTGGGTTGGCAAGCGGAGCTGGTGCTTGCCGGTGGTCACGGCCGAGAGCGACAAGAGCGTCACGCCGAGTAGCCGAATAACTTTGATGAAAGGAAAGAGCGGCTCGAGAAGCTCATATACAATTGCCTCAATTGCGGCTTGTGTTGCAAGCAGTGCCTCACCCGTATCTCTTTCACCCTGACTCCGGCGACAATCACGAGTTGTCGATAAGCGCCGTTCGACCGCTCGCACTTGTCTCCGGATTGCTTTCGGCACGCACTCTATCTGGTGCGTGGTCGTGTGTGTGCTGGTTGCTTCTGGGGCGAAGCCTGGATTGTGTGCAGAGCACATTGTCTGTACGTTGCGCGTTCATATCGAAGTCATGGGAGGGCGATTCGAAATTGCCCACAGCATCTTCGCTCTTCAATACGGCCGGGCGAGTGTTGCTGGTTCCTCAAGATTTGGAATCGGAGTTTGGGCGTTTGCTCGCGGCCTGAGCTGTTTCAGGCTCCGTTCACGCAGGGGCCCGCGGGGGTCGCCGTGTAACGGCTTTGCACTCTGCAAATGCCTTGGCGGCATCTGGAGTGTGATCCCTTCGGGCGGTAATCTACACAGCCGTGTCTGAGCGAGAGCCGGCTCCGCAGGTTTCTACCAGGCGCAATCTGGCATCTGTCGGGGAGGCGTTTTCGTGCACCTTGAAGATCTCCGCCTTCCCTAAAAGGGCTTTCACGACGAGATCGCCAGCGTCACCGAGGGGGCTCAACAATGACAATGCGATCTTCCGAATCCCCCCGGACGTGGCGATCGCGGCTGGGCCAGCATCGAAGGACGGGATGAACGGCCGTAAGAAGATGGCCGAGTCGCTCGCTTTCTTGCGGCGGATGTCGGTGAAGTATTTCCCGGAGTGATGCCATGCGTAAGGTCCGGCTCAGAACGGCCCTCATCGGTTGCGGTAAAGTTGGGCGGATCCACGCCCTCGCGCTTGCGAAGCTCCCGGAGTCGGAACTGGTCGCGGTCTGCGACGGACTCCCCGACCGCGCGCGAGAATTCGCGGAGGAGTTCGGGGTCGCGGGGTTCGTCGACGTGGAGGAGATGCTTGAGAAGGCCAGACCCGAGGCCGTCTGCGTCTGCACGCCCCACCCGCTCCACGCCGCCCCTGCCGTGCGTGCGCTGGGCGCGGGAGTCCACGTCCTGGTCGAGAAGCCCATGGCTGCGACGCTCGCCGATTGCGATCGAATGCTCGCGGCGGCGACGGCCTCCGGGGCGACCCTCGGCGTGGTCAGCCAACGCCGCTGGTTCGAGCCGGTCGCCCGAGTCAAGGCGGCGATCGCGGCTGGGAAGGTCGGCCGGCCCGCCCTCAGCGTCGTGGGCATGTTCAACTGGCGCGACGCGTCCTACTACGCGTCCGACCCCTGGCGGGGCCGTTGGCAGACCGAGGGAGGTGGCGTCCTCGTGAACCAGGCACCCCACCAACTCGACCTGCTCGCGTGGTTCATGGGCGAGATCGAGGAGATTAGCGGGTGCTGGGCGAACGTCAACCACCCCTCCGTGGAGGTTGAGGACACGGCCGTGGCTGTCGTCCGCTTCGTTTCGGGGGGGCTCGCTTCGATCGTGGCGAGCCTATCGCAGAGGCCGGGGTTATTCACGCACGTGCACGTCCACGGTTCGAACGGGGCGTCGGTCGGCGTCGAGACCGACCGGGGGGCGTCTTTCGTCGCGGGCGTCTCGTCGATCGCCGAACCGCCGCTGAACGACCTGTGGAACGTTCCAGGCGAGGAGGCCCTGCTCGCCGCGTACCGGGAGAACGATCGGGAGCATTTCGCGCGGGTCGACGCCACGACCCACTACCACGCGTTGCAGATCGGCGAGTTCCTGCGGGCGATACTCGGGGGCAGGGCTCCTGCTGTGACGGGGGAGGACGGACGCACGGTTGTGGCGATGTTCACCGCCATCTATCGTTCCCAGCGCGACCGGTGTCCCGTGCGGTTCCCGGTCCTTGCGTGAGTGGCACGCGTGGATCCACGATCAGACGGTGAGCCTCATCAGACGGGTGGCGCTCTTGTTCGTGAATCCAGCGGTGCTCGACGGATGGCTTCCGGGAGACCGTGACCGATGAGCATTGCAGGTTCGCTGCTCCTGGCGTGCACCGTTGCGTATGGCTGTGCCGTCGTTGCCCCTCTCATACGATTTAGATCTTGCAGCAAGCCAGTTTTCCAGGCGGCCTGGTGCCTGGTGGCGGTGGTCCTCGTGTGCCCTTTGCTCATTCCCTCGGCGAGCGTGGGGCTGCGGGCGGCGTCTGCCGCGATTTCGGGCGACATCGCCTTCAAGATGGTTGATTACTTCCGCCGTTGGGATCGTTTGGACCGTAGCACCATCCTTCGCAACTACTACGGCCTCCTCATCCCGTTCCCGGCATTCGCCGTTATCTATCCTGATCACAGGCGTCGGCTGTTACGTCCGGAGATTCCTTGGCCGCACGTCTTGCGCCTTGTGGTCGGGATCACCGGTTGCGTCGGGGCCATACTGACGCTGAGGGGCCTATCGAGCAGCGTTCTGATCCGATCGAGCTTTGCGCTTAACCACGCGGCGATGTTGTGGGCGTTCGTCGTGGCGATCGAATCGCTCTCGCGCACTCTGTACGGGCTCGAACACTTGGCCGGATTCGACACGACCCCGATCATCCGAAACGCTTACCTGTCGCGTACCGTGTCCGAGTTCTGGCGACGGTACAACTACCGAATCCATGACTGGCTCTATCGAAACGTCTTCCAAACGACCGGCGGCCGGCATACGCCCGTCCGCTCTGTGTTGCTCGTCTTCCTCATCAGTGGTGTGTTTCACGAACTGATGTTCGGGATCGCAACCGCGCGATTCACCGGCTATCAATTGGCGTTCTTCACCTTGCAGGCCCCGGCCGCGCTCGCCTCGGGACGCCTCGAACGTTTCGCAAAGCGAGGCGGGATCACGGGAAAATTCGTTGCGCACGGCTCCACGATCCTCTTCCTTGCCGTCACGTCGGTCCTTTTCTTCGATGGCGTTCGCAAGGTGTTTCCCTTCATCTATGCAAGCAAGTCGCCACTGCCCTGGTAGACCGCCACGATTGAGTTACCGGGTCTAGGCGGCGGAACTGGATTCATTCTTCTGAAGCGACGATCGTTCCAGGAGAACGGCACTCACACTCCCAACGGCTGGGCTACTGGGAAGACTGTTCTGGAGGCTATGCTGGCAAGTGGATGAGCATCTTGTCTTGAATTTCGATTCGATGAAACCGAAATGGCGTGAGGTTCGCCTTTGCGACTGAGCATCTTGAAGGATCGAGGCCTGACGTTCGTGGGCCTTCTCTGGCTCACGGAAACCATCGCTCAGAGTCCACCGGCTCCAGCGACGCCACGAGTCCTTCTTCATGAGCCGGTCATTACGGGCCTGACTCCTCCAGGAGTAACGGTCGGCGGCACGACGAAGTGGACGCTCAGCGGGCGGAACCTCGATGGTGTCGAGCGGCTTCGGATTTCCGGGAGCGGGGTCGACGTCTTGGAGCACAAGTTGACGGCCGCCGGTCAGCTTGAAGTGGCGGTCCGAACCCGCGTGACGGCAGAGCCGGGGATTCGTGAGCTCAGGGCCGATGGGCCGAGCGGTCTGTCCAACCTCGTGCTGTTCCGAGTGGACACGCTCAACCAGGTGGAAGAATCGGAACCCAACGACGACCCCGCTCACGCGGATCCTCTGGGCTTAAATATGGTGGCCAGCGGAGTTCTTGGGGATCGTGACGTCGATCACGTTCGGATCAAGGGGGGCGCAGGGGATCCGTTCACCGTCGAGGTCGAGGCCCGTCGGTTGGGTTCGCCCCTCGCGCCGGTGATCACGCTTCTGGATGGGGCGGGACGCTCCTTGGCTCAGGGGAGGGACACTCCCGGGCTTGAGGGGGACTGTCGCGTGACATCACGGTTTCCGACCGATGGAACGGTCATTGTCCGGGTCCACGATGCGCTCTACCAAGGGGGGGACGCGGCGTGTTACCGCCTCCGCGTGTTCAATGCGCCCTTTGCCACCGCGCTCTTTCCGCTGGGGGGGCCACGCGGAGAAACGATCGATGTCATGGCCTCTGGCGGTACTCTGGACGTTCCGCTTCACCAACGCATTACGCTGCCCGATCGTCCCGGCACGCTCGTCGAACTGCCACCTTTCGACGGGCTGAGGGGACCACTCATCGTGCCCCATCGTCTTGTCGTAGGTACGGGGCCAGACGTCGTCGAAACCCAGTCGGTAACGCGACTCCCTCGGGGGGCCACCGCCAACGGCTGCATTGAGAAACCGGGAGAGGTGGATCGCTATCTCGTCGCGGTCCGGCAAGGCGAGCGGCTTCAAGTGGGAATCCAAGCGGCCTCGCTTGGTTCGTGGCTCGATTCCGTGGTGACGCTTCGTGATGACCAAGGCCGCCAGATCGCGGAAAACGACGACCCGATGGAGGTCGGCGCTCCAACGCTGCTGGCCGCTTGGTCTCCAGGCCAGGGGGCCTTTCCTACTGACAGCTTACTCGTTCAGCAGGCGGAGACCGACGGAGACTGGCTCATCGAGGTGGCCGACCGTTACGGCAACGGAGGCGCTGAGTTTGCCTACCGAATGACGGTCGAGCCGGTTCGACCCGACTTCGCTGTGACTTTTCAGCCCGACCTCGAGAGAGGGGAATCAGGAGACGACCCTCGGATTCTAGAGGCGGCCAAGGCGCAGAGAAGCGTCTTGAATCTGGCCCCGGGATCGACTCGACGTGTGACTCTGAGGATCGCCGTGGATGGCCGGATTGGCCCGATCGTGCTCCGAGCGACGGGTCTGCCGTCCGGGGTCACGGCCGAACCCGTGACGGTCCGCCCGGAGCGGGGGGGAGGTCGACCTGCTGCGACGGGGAAGCTCCGTGCCCCCAGCGTTACCGCCGCCTTGATCCTGCGAGTCGCTGAGGATGCGGAACCTGCGGTGGGAGAACTGAAGGTGACCGCCACGAGTACGTTGACGGACGGGTCAACCTTCTCTCGGGTGGCGACCGTCTGGACCCTGCTGGGGTCAGGCGACGAAACGCCCCTTCGCCGGCCCCTTTTTCGAGAGCTGAGCGCCTTACCGGTCAAAATTCTCTCCCCCTCCCCCTTGGGAATGCGGCGACCCTGAGGATCGTGCGGGCAGGGGGGAGTGGGGCGACACCTTGGGCCGGTTGTTGCTGGTATGATCGCTATCTGAGGGAAATTAGAACCCCTTGTCGTCCTCAATTCGCCAAATCGACCGATGGAGAATGGTCGAATTGCCGAAGAATAGGGGGAGGCCCGTTCGAATAAACCGGAGTCGTGGGACGTCCAACGTCTTGAGACCTCCCCTGGTTGGGACGGGTCAGTTTGGGAATACACTGGTGAATAACTTGGGCCAGGAAGGGCGATCTTTGAACGGGTCCTCCCTCCAGCAGCGGCCCCGTCCGGAAAGGTCCAACGCGATGTTGTGGCGACACCTTTGCCTGGCCCGGGCCTGGTCGGCCGCGGGCCTCTCGACCTGTTTGATCTTCGCAGGTTCGGCGTTTGCCGAGCCGGAAGAGCCGTCGCCCGCGACCGGAGCCGTCACCGAGACGGTTCGCGTGCTCGATGCGCGGCAGGCTGGCGATATTGAACTCGAGGTTCGCGGACAAGGTCAGGATCGAGTCCGGTTTGCGATCCGCAATACCTCGGCCAAGCGGCTGAACGTGGTGCTGCCACCCGGCTTGGTGGCCGCCAGCGCCACCGGTCAACGCGGTGGTGGCGGGTTCCAGAGCATGGGTCTGGGGACCCCGACCAATCAGCCCGGCGGATTCGGCCAGTTCCGGGGCGCGGTCGCAAGCGAAGCCGGTTTGCATTCGGTCTCGGCCACGCCGGCCGACCTGCAATCGAGCATTGTCACCGTCCCCGTCGGCAAGACGATCGACCTGGCACTGCCCGCGGTCTGCCTTAACTTCGGCATGCCGACGCCGACCAGCCGCGACCGCTTCGAACTGATGGATGTGAACGAATACACGGGCGACCCGCGCGCTCGCAAGGCGCTGAGGAGCCTCGCGACGCTCGGCACCAGCCAGGGCGTGGCTCAGGCCGCCATGTGGCGCGTTTGCAATGACGTTCCGTTCGAGCTGATGCGTGCTCAGGCGAGCAAGGTGATCAACGCTCACGAAGTGGCGCTTGCCGCTCGCTTCGTCGACGCGGTCGACGCCTCGGGTGAGTCCGACGTGATTGATCCGAGCTATCTTGCCGAGTCACGTCTCTTCATTCGGGTGCAGGGTGAGGGCGAGCTCGCGACCGAGGCGGGCCGACTTCAGGAGGCTCTCGAGGGCTTGCACCTCATGGGCTTGCCGCTCTGCGTGGTGGGAGACAAAGAGGATCCCACGGCCGCTGTCCCCGCCCTCTTCTTGAATGTCACCCTGACCTCCAGCCAAGCTGGGGAGACTCGCGGACGCGTGGTGGTGAACCGGTCTTCGCCGAGGGAAGGCTGGGTCCCCTTGGGGAAGACGAGCTTTACGGAAGGCTCAACGGTCACGGTCCTCGACGGTCCGGGGTTGGCCCGGGCGATTGACCACGCCATGGCCTCCACGTTCGTTTCCGTCAAGGTTGCCCGTAAGGGGGCGACGAGCACGACGTTGAAGGTCGAGAACCGGCTTCCTTTCACCCTGGCGAACGTCACCATCAAGGCGAGTGGATCCTCGGGTGCCCCAGCTGAGCCGTTCCGGGCGCTGGGGATTGGACCGGCCCGCACCGGGCAGGTTTCGATCCAGGCGGCCAGTGGATCGATCGACCGCATCGAGCTCAACGGCCTTTGATCGTAGGGCCAGGGCTCGACTCGAATCAGCGGCGCGGTCTTCCTTGGGAGGACCGCGTCGCTTTGTTGGATCATGGATCGCCAGGCTTTCATCCTGAGTCGTTTGTCATGCTTGCCTTGGCCAGTTTCCTCACGCTAGAATACAGTGGTTGAGAGCTCGGCGGACTGCCTTTTTGGTTTGTCGCTTCCATCGGCCAATCGCGAGTTGTGTCTCATGCCGCTTGAGCGTCGCCGAGTTTACTACTCGGGCCGGGTCCAAGGCGTGGGATTTCGTTTCACCACTCAGCATTTAGCCCAGACGTACGAAGTCTCAGGTTACGTTCGCAACCTGGCTGACGGCCGGGTCGAACTGGTCGCTGAGGGGGAAACAGCCGAGCTCCAGTTGTTTCTCGACTCGATTCATCATGCCATTGGAGACAAGATCCACGCAGCGCGGACCGAAGGCCTACCCATAGGCGAGCCAGAGCTTCAAGGCTTTGAGATCCGGTATTAGTCCTCGTGTTTCTTGGTCCCCGTCGATTCATAATCTCGGCCGAGCCAACCTTGGGTAAGGCCTCCTCCATCTTTCGAGTGATCGCCTCCATGAAAGCTCTTACCATCGCGTTCGCGACCGCCAAGGAAGCGATCAGGCAGCCGGCCTTCTTCGTCCTGACGTTCATCGCCGGATCGTCCTTGATCTGTTCGGTCTTCGTGTCGTACTTCACGTTCGGCGAAGACATCAAGATGTACAAGGACACGGGGCTGACCACGATCTCGTTCGCTGGTCTGCTCCTGGCGCTGCTCACGGCCAGCTCAACCGTGGCCGAAGAAATCGACGGGAAGACGGCAATTACCCTCCTCTCCAAGCCGATCAATCGCAGACAGTTCATCATTGGCAAGTTCCTGGGAATCGAGCTCGGTGTCTTGCTCTTGTTTGTGATCCTCGGATCGCTCTTCGGAATGGGTGTCTGGTACAAGTACGCCTACGACCTGAGAGAATCGGCCGGCGGCGTTGCGGAAACCGCCAAGCAGTTCGATCAGGTCAAGCAGGTCTTGCCGGGCTTGGCCCTCGGATTTTTCGAAGTGACGGTCCTGGCGAGTCTGAGCGTGGCGATTTCGACGCGATTGCCGATGCTCGTCAACCTGGTGGTCTGCATCGCCGTCTTCTTCCTCGGTCACCTTTCGCCGGTCCTCGTCGACGTGACGGGAGGCGGGAACGTGAACGAGTTGATCAGCTTCATGGCACGGCTCTTCGCGTGGATTCTCCCTTCGCTCGAGTTCTTCAACGCCGGTCCGGCGATCTCGACGGGGGTGATGATTCCCTGGGTTGGTTACGTTCTGCCCGCTCTCGGCTATTGCATGTTGTACAGTGGAGTATGCCTGCTGTTCGCGTTCCTCCTCTTCGAGGATCGTGACCTGGCCTAAACCAACGTGGGTCCCGGGCGACACGTCGGTTATCGAAGATCGAGTTTCGACACCGCCCTCCTCTCACGTCGACGGGACATGACGCATGCAGGCGGACGCGTATCTTCGCGCTCGTAAGCTCCTCGAGAATCGCCCCAAGACGTTGGCCATCGCCAACGTTCTCGGGGCCTTGCATTCGTTGCTGATTCTCGCGTTGCTGGGGGTGGCCGGTTTGCTTGCTAGCCTTCTGGCTTCGCGAGGCGTGGCGCAAATGCCAACTCGTGAGGTGGCCAAGTTCCCCACTTGGGTGACGAGCCGCGAAACGGGGGTCGTCCACGATCAAACGGTCTTCGACGACAGTGGCCTCTTCCCCTTGGTCGCAGGCAACTGGTCGAGTCCGAGCGTATTGCACAGGCAAGCTGCCCGCACGCTCCTCAAGGTGATCCGCCGCGTACCCACGCTGATGAACAACGTGGGCGCATTGACGAGCCTCCTGGCCATGGCGGCGGGCCTGCTCTTAGTGATCAGCCTGATTGCCCAGTATCGCCGTTCGGTCCTGGCCGACGCGGCCAGCGAGGTGGCCACCTCACTGCGCCGGCAGATCCACCGGCAGATGTATCGGCTGGGACATTCGTCACTCCCGACGGAGGGGATCGGCCCGGTCGTCAACTTGCTGACCCGCGAAGTCAACGACATCCGCGACGCAATCTTCACCGAGCTCGATCATTCGGTTCGGATGCCGGTCTTGGCGCTTGGACTCTTGGCTCTCTCCCTGTTCATCTCTCCAATCCTGACTGTGTTTCTCGCCTCGCTCGGCGCCCTGAACTGGCTCACGTCCCGCGTGCTGAACAAGGACGCGCGCCTCGTCTCCGATGCCGCGATGCGTGATGCGGCCGTTCAACTCTGCCTCCTCCACGAAGACCTTGGCCTGCTCAGGCTGGTTCGCGTCTTCGGTATGGAGAACATCGACAAACAACGCTTCGATGAGCACCTTGAGCGGTTTCGCGATGCGGACTCGCGTCGGATCAAGACCGAAGGGCGACTGAACCCGGCGAACGTTCTGCTCTACGGCGCTTCGGCCATCCTGGCAATCAGCCTCCTCGGCTATAGCGTGGTCGTCTCCCATAGGCTCGCGCCGGCGTCAGCCCTGATCCTGGTCGTGTCGCTCGCGGCGTTGATCCACCCAGTGCTGGAATGGATCCAGATGCGTCGGACCCTTCGCCAGGCGAATCGATCCGCCGAGGGGATTTTCGAGTTCCTCGAACGAAAAACAGAATTGCATCAGCATGGCGGAGCGCATTTCCTCCCTCCGATGCGCGATCGGGTGACGCTGGAAAACGTTTCGCTCGAAAGCCGCTCCGGGCGGGTTTTGCTTGACGGGGTCTCCGCCGAGTTTCGGGCGGGTACGCGAACCGCAGTGATGGGGTTGGATGAAGATGCCAAGCTCGCCCTGGCCTGTCTGATCCCAAGGCTGATCGATCCCCAAGTCGGTCGGGTTCGGATCGATGGGCAGGATTTGCGCGACGTGACCTTGGAATCGGTTCGGGCTCAGGTTGCGATCGTTCTCCAGGCAGATCTCGTCTTCACCGATTCTGTGGCGATGTGTATCGGTCTGGGCGACCCAAGCTACTCGCTGCCCCGGATCATCGAAGCGGCCAAAGTGGCCCACGCCCACAACTTCATCCAAGACTTGCCTCACGGGTACGACACGATCATCGGGCCGCTCGGCCACTACCTCGAACCTGACGAACTCTATCGGATTGCCTTGGCGCGGGCCTACCTCCACGACCCCTCCATCGTGATTATCGAGGAGCCGACGGGCGCTCTCGACGATGATACGAAGCACTTGATCGATGATACGATCGCGCGACTCGGGCAGAATCGGACTTTGATCATGCTGCCCCATCGGCTCTCGACGATCCGGTCGTGCCACCAGATCATCGTTTTGCAGAACGGCCGGATCGAGTCGGTTGGCCAGCCCCGCCAACTTCAGAATGAGAGCAAGCTCTACCGCCACCTCCAGTACGTCGAATTCAACCAGTTCGCGACCGGCGACATCGAGGCAGGACAGATGAACGGTTAACGCCGCAGTTGGCTGAACAAACTTTCATTCGAGGGAGTGACAGGCAGGAGGTCCGCTCGACAAGGTGAGAGCGATTAGACCGTAAGCCCCCTGAAACCGCTGGACATGATTCTCTTCGCTGTTCCGACTCTCAGGTGGCCGCAGTCGTCGGCAATGGGAGTTGCTCAGCGATAGGCGGTTTCGAGGGGGTGGGCGTGCCAATGTCCCGGATCCCACGTGATGTCGTTAACCCTGAACGGGATTGGTTTTACGCCTCGCCAGGGGAAGGATCAGGGAGTTTGAGCCACCGCGTTTGAGCGAGCCTGTGAATAGTACCCGTCGGCGTCCTCGGTAGGCCTAGAATCCGACGCTATGGTCGGGTGAGCTTGGTTGCGAAAATGATCGTGTTGCTTTCACAACTAACTTGTGATGGTGCATTTCTTCGAAGACGTCGATCACTCGACGGGACGAGCTACCGGACGCCGGCCAGCTTGGCTTTTCGGGGATCGACGGACGCTCTCTACCCCATCTCTTTTACTCGCCACCGGAGGCGATTCACACCCGGAGGACGAGCTCCTTCCGGGTGTTGGGTGGATTCAACGCCGAGATTACCAAACACGACGCAATTCCGGCGTGTGTCGAGCCGAAACCCGTCGAGGCAAAGTGGCCGCAACCTTAAAAGTCACTTCGACTTTACGGCGAGTTCGGTTTTGACCGGCTGATTCGCAACCACGATTTTCAATCCACTGGTTTTCGGGTCTCGATATGGTGGCGGGACGTAGTTCTTGACCGCTTTCGGCTTGGTTCCCGGAAGAAGCATTTCATCATTATCTTCCGCACATTCAACCGCGATTGCGTATTCACCAGGGTGAAGACCTTTGGCGCTTCCGAAGCCGCCGACGACCGTGAATTCGCCGCCCGTATCGAAGGGAGCGGTGATCGATCTCGATGCACCCTCACCCGAGCCCGATGACTTGGTGGGGATGAGGACAAGTTGGCCGGGCTTGGGCCATGCACCCCCGTCGAGCGTTATCCTGCCCGCAACCGGGATCAAGCCTTTTTCACTGTCGGCACCATCGCCGCAGCCGCCCAGAAGGACGAGTGACAGCCCGACGGCTGCACAGAGAGACCAGCAGCAAGGCCGACGACGCAGCAGACCACGCGGATAAACCATTTCGATTCGATCCTCTCCGATGCTTGTGACGCGACAATCATCCATCGCACGGAAGCCCGGGATCCCGGCATCTGCGTTGGATGTCCGGATCCCAGCCTTCGGACCAAGGCTTTGGTGAGTGACCTCAGCTTCACGAATCGAAACGGCTCAAAGCGCGTCCGACGAGATCACTTCGCCGAGCGCCGCGGATCCCGCCGCGTTGTAGGTCTGATAGTTGATGGATTGCTTGATGAACCGGGTGCTACCGTCACCCATCAGGAAGTTCGCGCCACCAGAATGGCGACTCTTATAACCACAGACCTGCTGAAATGTGTTGATTTTGACTGTGCTGCCGTTGACAAGGCCGATCATATTCAAGGGAATCGATGTGCCGGCAATGGGGAAATTGTGGTTGAACGCCCCGAAGTAGGCGCAGTCCGTGGGCAGCGTCTCTCCCACCATGAAGGTATTGCTCAGGCCGTCAGTGACGCCTGCGATGCGCTGACAGGTTTGAAATCGCCCAAAAAAGCCGACAAGAGTGCCACTTCTCGAGGCGGGGTTGGCTCCCCAAGTCCCTTGGGAGCAGTACGATTGCACGGTCGAAGCCGGCGGGGTCGGCGGGCAATACGGGACTTTGGCGTCCATATTCGAGGGACCCATATTCCCCGGATACCACAATCCCATCGACGTTACGACCTCACTCCGATCCGTTTTGATAGGCGTAACTGCACCTGGGTCAGACGGGCAGATCAAAGAACTAATGACCGACCGTGTGACGGTCGTATTGTGGAGATCCACGGTTCTCAGGCTGAAATTGTGGGCATTGTAAAGCGCCGTCTGCTCCATGTTCGGCAGGATCATCAGCACCCAGTTCCCACCGAATGTATTGAGTCCTGAAATCGGGGATGTGATCGACTCATAAAAGTTGGATCCATACGGAAACGCTCCATTCGTCGACTCATAGTTATGCATCGCCAACCCAATTTGTTTCAGGTTGTTCACGCATTGAGACCGACGAGCTGCCTCGCGTGCTGCCTGGACGGCTGGCAAAAGCAGAGCGATTAAAACCGCGATGATTGCGATCACGACCAACAACTCGATCAAGGTGAATCCGCGTCGTCGCATTCGACACTCCTTAGCAAAAGAAGGAAAGGATAGCGAAAATCACAGGGCGAGCACGACCACGATCCAAGAGCTCAGCCAAGCTGGCCTTTGAATCAAAACGTACGCGAGCAAACGCAATAGCAATGAAAGGATGCGGCTTCGCACGAGACGGATCGCCCCCGTGATCGATTCGGAGCGATTCCGATCGAGGCAGCGGCGAATCTTCTTGATGACACCTGTAGAACGGGATTCTATCAAATCGACGACTTCAGAGTCTATAGAGTATAGCGGCAAATATTACACAACGATCCCATATTCTATAGAAATGGCGGATCCATTTTGATGTTCTGTTCTTGCAGGGGCCAACGAGGGGTAGGATGGCGGCTCGCCACGGCCTTTTTTTTGCAGAAATTGATGACCGGACGGGTCTGCGGGCCTTTGTCACTGACCCCGAGGGTGGTCAAGGGCGAGCCGTTGTATGCGTCATCGAGATAGGCAGGAAGCCCGAGTGTTATATTTCAAACCATGGTACCGATATCTGTTATTGTTTATTTATTGGACATGAATGGTGATTTGTGACATGTTAATATTATTTTATAAATAATTTGTGTGTATGTTTTGTGATTCCGCTGGGTGGCTTTTAATTGCCAGGGGTGAAGCTGTTTGGGTGGGGGGCGTGTTTTTGTGCAGTAGTTATGAAGGAGCGGCGGGATGGCTTTTTTGCCTTTTGTGAAAGGGGGAAATGGTACAGGGGCCACGGGATGGACTCAGCCCGTGACCCCTTGACCAGGAACGATCGTTGCTTCGGGACGACAAAGGCGATCAGAAGTAGTCGTCGACGGTGGGTGTGATCACCAGTTCCGGAACGTGGGCTCGAGGGTTGAGCTCTACCAGGAAGCGGACAGCTGCGGCGATGTCAGCCGGTTGAAGAATGGCCTCTTTCCGCTCTTGAGCGACGGGGACGGGTCGGCCTTCGAGAATTGGGGTGTTGACCTCGCCGGGATAGATCACGGTCGAGCGGATTCCCCGGGGGCCTTCTTCGCGGCCGAGGCAGATCCCGAGCGCGGCCTGGCCGAACTTGGAGGCGGAGTAGCCCCCTCCACCCAGGACGCTGGCTCGCTTTCCGGAGATTGAGGCAACCTGGATGACCAACCCTTCACGCCGTTCCCGCATTGAGGGGAGCACGGCATGAACGAGGTTGAAGGCCCCCGTCAGGTTGGTCGCGATCATCAGGTCCCAGTCGGCGGGATCGAGAACTTCCAGCGAGCGATTGCGGACGTTCGTCCCGGCGTTACAGACCAAGACGTCAATCCCACCGAAGTCCTTCAAGATGCGCTCGACCACAGAATCGACGGACGCTCGATCGGCAACGTCACAAGCAGCCACCAGGGCTGGCCCCGCCTTTTGCGTTAACTGGTCGCGTGTGCGCTCGAGTTTCGCCGGGTCACGGCCCACCAGGGCGACTCGCAGGCCCATCTGATCGAGCGCCAACGCGATTCCCTGACCGATCCCGCTGCCCGCCCCCGTGATTAGGGCGGTCTGAGTCTTTGTGGCCAATCCAACCTCCCGGATGCGAGAAGGCCCCGCCGACTCGTCGCGAAGGACGAGACGGACGGGGCCGATGATCGCTCATGTCGCCGCGGATCGCGGACAACTCACTTGCGGCGATTCTAACGGATCTTTCGGGTTCGGGCAAACGGCGACCGCCGAGCATGTTGCAGTGGGCCGGTGGGAGCCGGAAGCGGAGGGGCGACGGGATCGGTCGTCTCGGCGTGCTTCAGCTTGCCGGTCGGACGCGTCTCGCCGAGTTGAATGCCTTTTCCATTTGCTCCCCAGAGTCGGATCGTGTTCTTGCTCGATGCGCCGCTGGAAAACGTGTTGGAGAACAAGCCCGCCAACTTGTCGGCACTCTGGTTGGTCAAGAGCCGCCCATTCACAAAAATCGAGATACCGTTCGACCCTTGAGAGGGATCGGGGTTCGGAGTGGGTGTCGGTGTGGGCGTGGGCGTAGGAGTCGGAGTGGGCGTAGGAGTCGGAGTCGGAGTGGGCGTAGGAGTCGGAGTCGGAGTGGGCGTAGGAGTCGGAGTCGGAGTGGGCGTAGGAGTCGGAGTCGGAGTGGGCGTAGGAGTCGGAGTCGGAGTGGGCGTAGGAGTCGGAGTCGGAGTGGGCGTAGGAGTCGGAGTCGGAGTGGGCGTAGGAGTCGGAGTCGGAGTGGGCGTAGGAGTCGGAGTCGGAGTGGGCGTAGGAGTCGGAGTCGGAGTCGGAGTGGGCGTAGGAGTCGGTGTGGGCGTGGGCGTGGGCGTAGGAGTCGGAGTGGGCGTAGGAGTCGGAGTGGGCGTAGGAGTCGGAGTGGGCGTAGGTGTTGGAGTGGGCGTAGGTGTTGGAGTGGGTGTCACCACTTGCGGTTGGGCATTGGGCTGTCCCGGCGGCGAGGGGATGAGACCGGCGGCCTTGGGGATATCGAGCCTGCCGATGCTGATTCCGGTTGCGGGGTCGGATGCCGGATCGGATCCTTGCTTGATCCAGCCTTCAAGTTGTTTGACGGTGGGGAGAGTGTTAAACCGCTTTGCGTAAATCTGCTGGAGCAAGACGACCGCGCCGGTGACTTGAGGAGCGGCAAAACTGGTTCCGTCACCGCTGGAGAATCCGCTGCCATTGGTGGGCGCGATGATCCCCTTGCCCGGAGCGGCGATATCCGTGGCCGCGACTCCGCCGATTGCAACGCCCAGTCGCTGCGCGTCGGACACAAGCTGGTCCGACGAGTCGGTGGCGGTCACGCTGATCGTGTCGGGGATGATCGCGGTGAAGCCTTCGCCTTGAGCTCCTCTGAAGCTGTTACCCGTCGCCGAGATCACAGGAATGTTCAGCGTTTCGAGCGTGCTAACCAGGTTGGTGATTCGCTGGCCGATACCTCCATCACGGGCAAACCAATTTTGCGCGTAGTTGTTCCCGTCGGAGAGAGAGATGTTGATGGCCGTGATGTTGTATTCGGTGTGGTGGTTGATCACCCACTGCAGGGCATCACCCACCCGATTGAAATCGCTCTTCCCGTCGGTACCGAAGACCCGAAGCGCCACGATGTCGGCGCCGGGGGCGACGCCCGGGTTCGCCTTGTCGCTCGAGGCAATAATGCCTGCTACGGCGGTTCCGTGCGAGCTACCCGATGGCATCGGGTCGGAGGTGTTGTTGGAGAAGTCGAACCCCGCGACCACCTTGTGTCCCGGGCCGAGTCCCCCCCCCAATGCGGCATGGTTGTAGTTCACCCCGGAGTCGATCACGGCGACCGTCATCCCGGTGCCGTCGACCCCGTATTGGGCTCGTGCCTTGGACGCACCCACCAGGCTGTCGAAGTTGGAGATTGAGGCGTCATTCAGCGTCGAAGTGGTGGTGTGGGGCGCTGCGATGTGCGATCCATGCGCCGTCTGCTGGATTTGAGCGATCGCTGCAAAATGTTGTGCCCGAATCTGCTCAAGATGCTGTATCTGTTGCTGCTGATGATGGGATTTGTGGAACCGAGGTGTCGCCGATAAAAGGGTCCGTCCCTCCAGCGTTTCAATCTCAAGATTATTCTGACAGCGGTCCGGGCGACGGGTCTTGCGGATCCACCCCATGAATTCAACCTCCCCAGACGACCGCCAAACCATTGGCTATGGCCGCCCCGCAATTCGATAGTGAACGCCCCCCTTCCATGGCGCATCACGGTCCCGGGCGAATAGAAGCCGGGAGCGAAATGCGGCTACCGGAGTCAAATCAACGACTCCTAAGTAGGCAGAGCGCAAGCAATAGTTGATGGCGACGGACCGTTCGAGGGCACAGAACGGGGCCATGAATTCAGGCCCGTCAGACACCAGCAACGAACGGGAGCCCCGAGAGTGTTGAATCACCGACCGCACACAACAGCAACAAGAGTGCCCGCGGGCTTCTCATTCGATCAATTGCGATGGCCTTGATTCTTCCGACGAGCAGTCTGCTGGGGAGCGTCAGACAACTTAGTCCAACATTCGTCCGGCGAGATTCCTCCAACGATTCAGGCATGCCAGGCCGCGCTGCGTCTTGCGGCACGGGTCCGGCCGGGCACCCCTTCGAGATCCTTCCCGATGGGGTTCGACTCCCTGAGCGAATTGGATCCCTCCAGTTGCCAGAGAGTCGGGCTCGGCTATAGTGAACGTTCCTGTCGATGCACTCAATCGAAGGCGACTGTCCTTCAGTGCCCCTTGTATCGGAAGAAGACCGGAGGGAGTTTTCGTCGAAACATGGAAATTGTTGCTGTGATTCCGGCCCGCTTCGCTTCAACCCGACTGCCCGGCAAACCCCTTCTATCCGAAACAGGTCGACCTTTGATTCAGCACGTGGTCGAGGCCGCGCGCCGTTCAACCCGCCTTGACCGGATCATCGTTGCAACCGACGATCGTGCCATCGCTGAGGCCGTCGCCGCCTTCGGAGGGGAGTGCGCGATGACCCGCGACGATCACCCGAGCGGCACCGACCGAGTCGCCGAGGTGGCCGAAGGGTTGCCCGAGGCAGGGATCATCGTCAACCTCCAAGGGGATGAACCGGAGATTTCTCCCCAGGCGCTCGACCTCGTGATCGCACTTCTCGAGAACGATCCCGAGGCCTCGATGGCCACCCTCGCCACCCCGATTCGCTCCGAAGAGGATTATCTTGACCCCTCGTGCGTCAAGGTTGTCTGCACCGCCACGGGTCAGGCCCTCTACTTCTCGCGCAGTCCGATCCCCTACCATCGTGACGGGCGGCCCGACTCCGCCTCATCACACCCGTTGGCCTATCTTCATCTCGGTCTCTATGCCTACCGTCGTGATTTCTTGCTGAGACTGGCGACACTTCCCCCATCCCCCCTGGAACGGATCGAGAAGCTCGAGCAACTCCGCGTCCTCGAAGCCGGCCACCGAATCGCCGTCGGGTTCGTTGATGAGCCGAGTGTCGGGATCGACACCCCCGACGATTACCGCCGGTTTGTCGAGCGCTGGCGGGCCGGTGGAGGCGACTGAGTGAGGGGCGGAAGAGCCTCACGTCGATTTTGCAGCCCCGTAGAGATGACCGTTCATCGCCAGGATTGAAACCCCCTGGAAGCAAATAAAGAGCACATGACGAAGTTTGGAAACCACGAAAGGGCGACCACCAAGAGCCGGTGCTGGCCTTGGCGGTCGCCCTTTCCGGGCTACAAAACTGGTTGCCTCAATTCGCGTTGGGTCGAATTCGCGATCAAGGTCCGGCCGGGGAGGCTGGGGCCGTCTTGAGGGTTTGGAGGTAGCTGATCAGGTCGGCGAACTCGACGGGAGAGAGGGTATCGGCCAAGCCCTTTGGCATCAGCGAGACGTCACTGATGCGACGTTCCTCAACCTGGTTCTTGGGGACGCGGGAGACTTTGGCTTCCACATCGACCAACTCGATCTCGCTTTCGGTTTCTGAGCGGACGAGCCCGGTCAGGACTTTGCCGTCTTGCATCGAGAGGAGTACCGGTTGATAGCCGGTGGCGAGACGGTTCGACGGCTCGAGCACTGAGCGGATGATCTCAGCTTTATCATACTTGAGTGCCAGGCCAGTCAGGTCAGGCCCGGCATTCGCCGTCCCTTGGCCGGCTGCGGAGTGGCACTTCACACAGCCGATCCCCTTGGCGTCGAAGAAGAGCGATTCCCCCTTTTTGGGGTCGCCTTCATGGGAAAGTGCAAACGCTTGCAACTTCTGGGGCGAGTTCGGATCGGGTCGGCTGGCCAGAGAAATCGATGACGGGTCGGAGATCCGCACGCTGAATGACCAGACGCCGATCCCCTGGCGCGAGACGACCAGGATTCGGTTTTGTCCTTTCTTGAGGTCGATTCTGACGAGGTCGGAGTCAGGCGAGTAAGGTCGACCGGCCTGACTGTTCTCGCTATGGACGACTCGCTCGTTGATTGTCAGCGTGATCGGGCCGCTGGACCCCACCAGTAAGAGGGCCGTGCGATCGCGATCCGCCGCCACTTCGGCGTAGGCGAAGGCGCAAAGGTTGGGAGATCCATTGGTATCGTAGCCGAACCCGCCACGGTCTCCGGCCCCCTCTTTGAAGTCGTCAAGGGTCACCCGTCCCGTCAGGGCATCGGTTTTTCGAGGAGTCCAGGTGATCGTTCTTCCCTCTGCGCCGGTGTGTGACCGGGAGAAATCGATCGCCGCTTCGGAGACGAAGACCTGCGCGGTTGTCCGTGGGAATGGGCCGATCACACGCCAATCGGCGATCGGCTGGAAACGAGCGAGCACGCGCTCCAAGGCCAGGGCCGCGGGGCCGTTGAGCTTGCCGGCTTGCAGTTGCTTGGTGAGGTCGCCCGCCACGCGGTCGCGGATCGCCAGGAGGGCCGTTTCTCCCGCGCGACGAAGTTCAGGGTTCCGATCCTGAATGGCGGAGAGGTAGAGCGGCAGCGCTTGCGGGTCAGGCATCGCCGCCAGCGCGATTGTGGCCGCTTCCCGATACGCATCCTCGTTCGACACCGCCAGGATTCGAGGAATCGCCTCACGAATGTTCAAGCGGGCCAGGACCTCGATGGCCGTTTTTCGGACCTCCGGCGCCTTGTCGGTCAGGCGGTCAATCACGGCCTGGCGAACTTCCTGGGGGAGTTTTCGCTTGGGGTTGAAGGCCAGCAATGCCGCCTGGCGAATCTCCGCCGTCGGATTCTCGAGGAACACGGCCACGTCGTTGGCGGGGAGGACCCCCTCTCGACCAAGTTCCGGCAAGGCGCGGGCGATCAGTGAGGTCGGCGCTTTCGGGTCGTAAACGAACGAAAGCCGGGCGCGAAGTACCTGCGCCCCTCCCAACCTTCCCAGGGCATCAAGCGCCGCAGCGCGGACCGGCTCAGGCCGGTTCGGATCCTGGGCGAGGAGGGCCAGGTTCGTCGATGCGTGGACATCGCCGAGGAGTCCGAGTGCCTCGATCAGGCCCTTGAGGTTGGGCTCATCCGTCTCCTTCATCAATCGCGACCGCAGATAAGGGGCTGTCTCGGACCCGATCGTGCGAAGCGCAACGATCGCTTTGGCGCGAACGGCCGGATCGCGGTCCTCGATACCGAGTCCCAGGCCGCGCAAGACGTTGGCCATCGCGGTTCGATCCCAGTCGACGGTTTTCAGGGGGAGCTGTCCCGCGAGTGGGTTGGTACCGAACCATTGGCCCGTCCATGGGGCGTACTGGCGATAGAGACCGCCGATGGTGGCGACAATCCGGGATCGGATTTCGCCCGATTCCGTCGCCGTCAGCGCTTTCACCAAGGCCTGGACTACGGGCAAGGCCCATGCTTCGTCGGTCAACTTGAGAGCATCGTCACGGCGACGATCGTCGAGTAGGGCTTGGACGAGCGCCTCCTCATCCCAGGCCTTGAGCCTCCGGATTGCATGGCGGATGGTCCATGCGGCCACGTTGTCGGGGTCGCCCAGGGCTGCCATCAGCGAAGGTGACGCGCCTGGATCGCCGAGTTTCCCGAGGGCGATCGCCGCCTCACGGCGGACGGCAGGGTTCTGGTCGCGGAGCAGAGAGGTCAAACCACTCAGGAGCTTGCGGTCGCGACGAATCCCGGCATGGCGCGCGGCCTGAAGGCGAAGTTCGGCCTGATCGTCCGCGAGCACCGAACCGATCGCTTCGCGGGCCTCGGGGGTATCAATCGCGTCGAGGGCCCAGAGCGCGTGCAGACGCCCGAGCCCGGGTTCACTCTGCTTGAGCCGGGCGGTCAAGGGATCGACCTGACTCGAACCGAGGCGTGCCAAGCTCCGCTGCGACTCGAGGCGGACCGAGAGCGCAGGATGATCGAGCGCGGCCAGCCGGGTCGCCGGGTCGTCACCTTGTGGTCGGGCGGATTTCTCTGGCCGGTCCGCCCCTTCGTATGTCAGATGATAGAGTCGACCGGTCTGAGGTCCGTCTGCGAGCCAACTGTTGAACGCCCAGTCGACGAGCCAGAGGCTCGCGCCATCGGCGGAAACCGCCAGCGAGAACGGACGGAAGTCGGCCAGGTCTCCCTTCGTCACGAACGGCTTTTTTTCCTTTAAGCGGAATGTGCCGCCAGAGCGCTCGACCTGATATCGGAAAACGGTGGACAGTCCCCAGTCGCAGAAGAACAGGTTGCCGCGATACGAAGCCGGCAGGCCGTCCTCGTTGTAGCAGAGGCCCTGGGCTCCTGAGCCTCCGATTTCCCCGGCCACAATGGGTAAGGCGCGGTTCGGAGCCAGGAGAAATTCGTAAGGATAGCCGTAGTGGCCGCCGACAATGTGGTGGGTCAGACTGTTGGGCCACTTCTTGCTATCGTCGTCATTGCCGTAGGTGAAAATGTCGTCGGTCGCGCTCAGCGCCACCGACAACGGATTACGCTCGCCGGACGAAACGACCTCGAGCCCCGTGCCGTCGGGTCGGATCCGGATCACGCCTCCGCCGAAGAGCTGGATCGTTGTGCCATCCTTGCCGACTCCCTTGGGAATTCCCTTGTCACCGACCGCGATATAAAGATATCCGTCCATTCCCAGGCGAATTCCGGAGGGGACGTGGTCATTGATCCCGTTGAAGCCGGGGAGTTTGGGCCCCAGTCCGGTCATGAGGTCGACCCGGGAGTCGGCCTTGCCGTCTCCGTCGGTGTCCTGGAAGGCCGAGAGGTAAGGCGCGTGAACGACGTAGAGCGTATTCTGAACCCATTCGAGGCCCATCACACTCCAGAGCTTGTCGGCGAACACCTGGACCTTGCCGTCCTTGAAGGAGACGACCGAGTCAATCGGCTGGGTCGGAGGCCCTGGCATGTCCATCGGGTCCTGCCCGATGTAGAGGGTCCCATCGGTTGCGGCGACGATGGCCGTCGGGAAGAGGATGTCCGGAGCCTGGGCGGCCAGTTCAATCTTCCAGCCTTCAGCCGGTTTCGGGAGCGGAACCTTCTCGGCGGCCTGGGAGGAGATCGAAACCAAGCAGACCACGAGTCCGATCGACCGGAGATGATACATCGCGAAGTGAACCTCGAACGGGATGCGAACCGGAGTGGATCGTCTCAATTCCGCGGAGAGTCGTACTCGCTGGATTGTAGCGAATCGACGATCCTCTCACACCTGGAAAATGGGTAGCAAAGGATCGGTCCGGTCGCTGGCTCGCGTCTGAGGAATGGGGGGCTTGAAACGAACGTCTCGCTCTTTGATCCAGGGAGCGGCTGATCCTGGAGGGCTTTTTTACGGCTGGACTTCGGTATTGCCGCTCGATGGGCGAAGCTTGCCTTCGGGGGAGACCGAGATCTCACCGATCCTTCGTTGATTTTCGGAAGGAACCACGATGATGACGCCTGACTCTCCATTGTCCTCAAGTCCGACACTGTAGTTGACTCGGGGAGTACGGATGTTGAGAGATTCCGCGCCACCGGGCCGTTTCGCATAACCCAGATGGAGGCCCTCGGCGTAGGGCGTAAACCAATGATTAAGTCCATTGGAATCGTATGCTAAATAGAGGTGATTTCTTCCAAGAGGGTCGATTAAATCGACTTTGAGCATGTTTTTTTCGGTTGGAATTTTGGTGTAGATTCGAACGAGATTTTCCGTACGCTCGATCCAGACCGGCTGTGGCTCTTGTGAAGATGACCGATCGGATCGGGCGGTCGGTCCTGCCGTCAATCCCAAGACGATGGCGAGTGTGAGCATGAAAGCCGTGAGCTTCCACGCAATTCCTAAGCACAGCCGAGAAAAATTGATAAAATTGCCAAGAGCTGATTTGGTTGGCATTTGATTTTTTGGTATTTTAATAAAATGAATTTGTAGATGATCGATTGCCGTTTTCCTCGATGTGTTTGCTTCGGGGGTATTGGGGGTCTGCTTGCCCCCAATGCAAGTGCCAGAAGTTCGGGGTCGAGTACGGATTTCTACCATCCCCTTTGCTTTGGGATGTGGTCCTCCCGAACGATCCTCGCTTGAGAGATCAACCGGTGTAGCAATCGCCAAGCTTGGCGAGCGATGGTTCGCATGACGGATCTTTGTGGCCATTCGATACGCCTGTGCCGGTGGGCCTCCTCACAGAGGTCTGATCGATGCAAGAAACAGGGGCATGATGGCCAGGTTTGGATCGTCATATGGTTCTTGCCGTTGGAATAGATTCTTCGGGGTGTTCCTGTTGTCCCGAAGCCTATCTTTGGGCATGGATGTCGTCGCTGGTGGGTCGTCGCTCGCCTTGGGGGGAGACCCTGATTTTGCCGAGCTTGGGTCTGTCCTTGGTCGCGGCATTGACGGTAACGTAGGAATCCCCGGTGTCATGAAGCCCGATGGTGTAGTAGGCACCCGGAGTTCGGATACTCACAACCTCTTCGTTTTCTTGTTTTTTGAAGTAACCAATATTGATAAGTTTGTGATTTACTGTAAAAAAATGATTAATTCCATTTTTGTCGTAAATTAAATGCATTTGAAGTTTGTTGGGTGTGTCAGCCAATTCGATTTTAAGCGTGTCTCCCTCCGTGGGCAGTTGTGTGATGACTCGAAAGCAATCCTCTTTTCCCTCGACCCTGACCGGATCAGACGCTTTTTGTGATGGACTCTCGGATTGGACAGTCGGACCTGCCAGCATGCCCAAGACGATTGCCAGGGCAAGAACAGAAACCGTGAGTTTCCAGGCGATTTTTAGGCTCATGCCAGTCGCAGAGAGGAGATGATCGAGTTTTGGTCTCACGATCTCGAAATCGCTGGATGGGTTCATTGCCGTAGGTCCTATAGCGATAGGGGGTCTGCCGTGATGATGGCCAAACGCAACTCGCATCTTGATCCCTGGCTGGCAGGCCTGGACTTTGTAGGCTCTCGTTTTTCTGGAGTTGAGGGGCCGCCCTTGGGCCGCCCCTTTTCGGGCGACCGGGTTTGGCTTGGCCTTATTGATCCCTGTTCCGACCACCGAACCTGGGTCGCTGATCCGCAAGAGAGTCAGGAGAATGATGCGAAACCTAACGCGATGAATCGGGATTTTCCCGAACTTCCTTCGCGGTGGCTTCGAAGCCTTTGTCAAATCAGGAGATTCGGTTGTTGACGAATTCCGATTCGCGTTAGCCAACCGACAACTTCTCGAGCGTTTGCGGTCCAGGCGAGACCGCATGACGAGGCCGTCTGGCACGAAGTGCCCTGGATGATATGCAATCGCTCATCGCTGAGGATGTGCCTGGGATTCCGTGGGCAATCGATCGCGTTGAGGATGGAGGGTGTTTGCCTGAGGTTTTGCCACCGTCGAGTCGGATTCGGATCACGCCCCCGCCGAGGCGTTTGGGGCGTCGCACCAATCTTGGCCGACCCTCTTGTCGCCGACCGCAGTCGAGAGTTGTCGGCTCCCCGACGAATCTTGAAGGTGAGGTGGATATGGAGTTCGCTCAAGTCGGGAAACTTGGGGTTCGGTCGGCAGGTCGGCGCGGGAGTCAGCTTGGCCATCGGAATGGTGAAGCTTGAAGCGAGCGTCGGTCCTTTTGGGTTTTCGCTGATGCTGGAAAGTCGATTATTGCGGATTTGCGGGGTCGCTGATTGGCTGTTGTTCGCCTTTGGGGGAGACCCGGATGTGGCCGAGCCTGGTTCGGTCCTTGGTCAAGGCTTCGACGGTGACGTAGGAGTGACCGGATTCGTGAAGCCTGACTTGGTAGTCAGCTCCTGGGGTACGGATGTTTACGGTCTCTCCGATGCCACGAACTATGGCGTATCCTATGCGCATTGATTTTTTATAATGAGTTGATGAATTTATAATGCCGTCTTTTCCATAAGTCAGTAGGAGGTGTTTTTGGCCAAGGGGATCAATGAGTTCAATTCGGAGCGATTCATGTCCCGGGGGAAGTTGGGTGATGACTCGATAGTGATTCTCGATTTTCTCGACCTTGACCGGTTGTGGTGCTTCCCAAGATCGCTTCTCGGACTGGGTCGGTCCTTTGACCCAACCGAGGATGATTGCGAGAACAAGAGCCGAAACCGTGAGTTTCCATGCGATCCCTAGGCTGATTCGAGTGGCCTCGAATAGTTGGTTTTGTCTTGCATTTTTGATCTCGGATACATAAAATGCATTCATCTGAGTAGATCCTATGTACGTAAGGATCGCCGGTGGTATGATGGTTGGTCGTTGCGAGTATTCCTACCGCTGGCCGGCAGACCTGACCTTCGGTTCGGCCTACTTCAGGTCGCGGATTCATAAGTGAGTCAGTAGGATTGGGTAAGACCTAACGCGAAAAATGGAAAACTTACCGAAGTTTTTTGCGTTTAACCCCGAAGCGTTTACCAAATAAGGGGATCGGATTGTGGACGATGCCCAGTTCGCGTCAACTAACCTGCTACTGCTCGAGCGTTTGCGAAACAGTCCGCGCGACGAGGCGGCCTGGAATGAGCTTGTCCGGGGCTATGCCCCCGCCATTCGCCGCTGGTGTCGTGCCTGGCGGTTGCAGGACGCCGACGTTGACGATGTCACTCAGACTGTCCTGCTCAAGCTCTCGCGATTGATGGCGACGTTTCATTACGACCCGTCACGCAGTTTTCGGGGCTATCTCAAGACGCTGACCAACTATGCGGTGCGCGATGCGCTGAAGGTGCTGAGTCAGCGCGGGCTCGACTCCGGTGACCCCGCGCTGCTCGATTGGTTGGGCGTGGTCGACACCCGCAACGACCTGGCGCGCTGTCTCGAGCATGAACTTCGACGTGACCTGTTCCGGGAAGCAGCCGCCCGAGTCTCCCAACGCACCGACCTCAAGACCTGGAACGCCTTCCACCTGCTCGTTCACGAACGGTTGGCTGGTCAGGACGTCGCGGACCGAACCGGCATGAGCCTCGCCGCAGTCTACATGGCCAAGAGTCGCGTTCTCAAAATGATGCGTGAAGAGGTCAGGAGTCTGAGTCACCTCTTGGCCGATCCCGATCTCTCGAACGCCGATCGAGGACTCCTCTCCAACCTCGAACTCCCCCCGGCGTGAGGTCCTGTTTGGCCTTACGTCCCACCCAATAGACGACGCCCTTGGGAGTGAGCATGGCGCGGCGCTGGTGACTTTCGCTGGGGCACCGAGCGGAGCGATTGACCAGTCACCCCGTCTCTCCGTACCATGGCCAGATCCGTAACGCTCAGGATTGTCGCTCGTTGAGCTAGTTTGGGCGTTCTAGTAAAATTGCGAAGAGTTTTCGAGTTCGATGTTGGGAGCTGACGCCGTGACCATGTCGCAGCCCGTGTCCGAGGGCGTGTCCAATCCGTTGGTCAAGACGGAACCCCTTAACCCCCTCAAGAACCCCTCGTACCCCCAGCGCGTCCATGTGCACGAGCGGGCTCACTGGCAGGCCGTGCTCAAGTCGTGCGAGGATCGGATCAGCAAGGCCGGGCAGAAGCTCGCCGTCGTCGGTGCCGGACCCAATCGGGCGACGTTCGAGCGGCTCTATGCCCAGATGCTTGGAGCCCGCGACCAGGTCGCCGCCGCCGTGCGACGCTTGCCTACCGAGACGGGAGGCCTCTACGAAGAAGACCGCCACCGGCTTGAGGAAGGTGTCGCCGCTCTCGACCGAGTCTTCAAACGCTGGGAAGCCCTCTAATCGTCGTTTGAATCTCGCCGGGCGTCCGGATCAAACGGCCTTGCCGTTTGATCCGGGACCCAAAATTGGTTGACCTCCAGCCCCGCCAGTCAACGTCCGTCGGGCCAGTTCAGATGTTTGGCCAGGAACGCGAACGTCCCCTTCCCCTCGACCTGGTGGCCAGCATTGAAGTAGGTGATGTCCACCCGATCGGCCAGGCCGAGCATGTCGTAGAGTCGTTTGACCTTGGCGAACTCGTAGCCGATCCACTCGTCAGGTGCCACCGCGTCCTTGTGGCCCCGTTCCACCTGGAACGGACGCGGAGCGATTAGCGCCGCCATCTCGGCATAATTGAATCGCTCGGCCAGGCCGAATTCGTACATGTCGTACTCGAGCGTGAACATGTAGCTGTATTTGCGGTCGAGGTTGGTGTTTTTGACGACCCACTCATTGAAGTCGCCCGAGCAAATCGAGAGACAATACTGTGTGAGGATGGCGGGCACGCGCATCGCGGTTTTGCCGCCGTAGGAAAGGCCGTAGAAGGCAATGCGCTGGGGATCGACCTGTGGCAATGCGGACAGCCACTCCAGCGTTCGCTCGTGCTGCCCGACGATGACCGAGAAGAGGGCTTGCTTCAACGGGTTGAGCTTGCGTTGGAGGAGTCGGAACTCCTCCTTGCCGATATACGGGTTCTGAGGTGCGTAGACGATATAGCCGCGGTCGGCGAGTTGGGCCCCGAAGGCGTTGTAGACGCTTTTGATTTTGGGATCGACCACATCTTCGGGACGCCCTTCAAGGCCGTGCTGGCAGACGACCACCGGCCGGCGCTCCCCTGGCTTCAGATCCTTGGGGAGAAGGAGAATCCCCGAGGCGACCACGTCGGGCCAGACGGGAAGCTCGACCGCGTAACCGGTCCACTTGGGTTCATCGAAGAGCTGGATCGTCCTGGCCTCGAGCGGTTCGGTGGCCTTGGGGATGGCGCCGATGAGCTCCTCGTGGAACGCCCTGCGATAGGGTTCGATCGACTGGCTGTAACGCTCGGGAGATGAGGTGTCCGCTTTCTCCCAGTAGGCAGACCGCCGCAGCTCCGAGGTCCGAATCAGCGCCTGGGTGTATTCGGAGAGCTGATTCACGAGCCGCTTCATCCGGGCACGCGGGTCGAAATGGGGGCGGGCGTCCGTGAAGGATCCCGAGGCTTCGCCCTTCGAGGAGTCCTGGGACTTACCGAAGATCGACCGCGCCTGGTTCATGGCCAGGCTGCCAGTCAATGCGTTCCACCGCTCTGTTTCCCGTGCGACAGCCTCGCGTTTCAGTTCTCGGATCCGGCCGCTTGCCGCGTCGGCCCGGCCGTTGCGAGCCGGGGGTGGACCGGGAACAACGGGGGCTAGCGGATTTCCTTGGGAATCGGCCGGAGCGTTCTCGATGACCAGGGTTCGTGGCGCGATCAGGCTGGCGATTTCGGCGTCACCGAACTCTTCGAGCAGTCCCCAGACGTTGCGGTAGATGGGTTCGGCCCAGACCGACTCGCGAGGCTCGAAGTAACTCTCGACCAAGGCCTCGTCGATCCTGGGATCGGCGGCCGCGGCATAGAGTGCGATGAGGCCTCCTTCGCCCGCTCCGGCCACTCCCACGGGGAGTTTAGGGTGTCCCGGCATTGTGAACCAATCGACCGCGGCGCGGACCTCGTCCACCTCGTAACCGATGATGTGGCGGCCCGTCTCGTAGGCCTGGCGATAGATCCATTCTCGGTGGGGAAGGTTCGTCATTCGGACCTTGGGATTGCCCGAGAACTCGTCCGAGCGATCGATCAGGGTCGGGACGAGGACCCGGCAGCCATCCGATGCGAAGTTTCTCGCCTTCTGAGCCATTCGGGGTAAGCCGGGCGCGATCCCGGCGAACTGCTCGGGCGTGATCGCGCAATCGGGCATTGCGACCACGTTGGCCTTGATCGGTCCCTTGGGCTCGAGCAGCAAGCCTTCGGCCTCGACTCCTGGGTAGACCGTCCAGCGCACGGCATAGATCGAGACGTTCGCATCCTCAGCAACCTTGGCCGGCGAATCAGGCGTGGAGACGAAGGAAAGCTCGACGGGGGCGACCCGAGGCCCGACTGCGCCGATCCGCTGGAGGAATCGCTCACGATTCGGGGCGACCGACCTCGAATAGGCTTCGGGGGAGCTGAGATCCCGGTTCCAGTGCGTCTGGCGACGGAGAACGCTGGCCGCGAGCTCACGGTCGGCGAAGCGATGGATTCCCGCGACCATCGCCGAAGCGGCGTCGCCCCGGTTGCTCCAGAGGCGGGTCTCCGGCAGTGACTGAGCCGGCGACGCGGAATCGATCAGGCCAATGATGGTGGCGAGCAAGACCGGGAGGACGCGTCGGGACATCGGGCAAGTCCTCGAGAAGTCGGGCGGGAAGGGGGGCGGTCGACCACGCAGCTGCAACGAGATCGGTCCTCAAGATGGCCGATCCGATCGCGGTCCGCAAGGGCCGACCCTTCCCCTTCACCTGAGCAACTTCCCATGGAATGCGGGCGTCCTTCGATTCCCAAACGGCAATCGACGGTCTGGGGAACTAGCGCTCCGCGTGATCCGAATCGGGTTTCGCCTGCAACGCCTTCTGGAGGTTTTCGACTAACCGCCGCAGCTCCTTGACCTCACCTTGGAGCTCGCCGAGTTGCAGTTCCGAAGGGTGTGTCAAGCTGAATGTCTCTGCGATCGGAAGGCTGTGATCAAAGAACATGCCGGAGGGACGCACAGCCCGGACGCTGGGTTCGAGGCCGAGCTCATGGTTTCCTGCATCGGCGTCCGGCTGGATGGTAGGCGTCACCTCGACGGTGATCGTCTTACCGCCTCGGAGGAGTTTGAACGTCAGTGCCTTTCCTGAGGAATTCTGAATTCGGCTGATCAGGTCTTCCGAACCTTTGAGCGGCCGATCGCCGACGGTCAGCAGGATGTCGTACTTTTTGAACCCCGCCTTCTCGGCCGCGCTGTCCGGTTCGACGGCATTGACGAGAAGCCCTTCTTGATCGGGAAGCTTGAGCTGCGCGCGGAGCGTGTCATCGAGCGATTCCACTTGAACGCCGAGCAGGTATCGAGGGCGAGTGGTTTCCACCGGTCCGAAGGTCACGTGATAGATCGGTTTGACCTGGATCGTCATCGGCTTGCCCGACCGGAGGACCTGGAGCGGTACGACTTTCTCGCCTGCCTCCTTGAGTTGCTTGATCAGATCGGCAGGGGTTGCCAACGGCTTGTCGGCCAGGGATGTGAGGATATCGTTGACTTCCAGCCCAACCTGGAAGGCGGGGCCGCCATGTGCCACGGACTTGACGATGAGGCCCTGTCCGCCCGTAAGGCCCAGTTGGGTGCGCAGCGACTCGTCCGCCGGTACGATGCCTGCTCCCAGGTCATTGGGGCGGGGCTCGGAGAGATACCAGTCTCCTCGCAAATTGAAGTGGAAGGGGGGACCAGAAACTTCGACGCCTCTCCTGAGCGGATCCCGGTTCAAGCGGCGCATTCTGTTGGTGAGTTCATCGGTCTGCTTTCTGAGCACCTCTCGCCGCTCACGATTCGATTTCTCGTGGCGACTCACGTTCGTCTCGCGTTGGGCGGGTTCGTCCTGAGACGGCTTGTCGCTCTCCTGCTGGGCCCAGCCCGCGCTGCTCCAGACCAAAGCCGAGCCGAGCGCTGCCAGACCGAAGACATTCCGTAACCCGGTCATCACAGTCTCCTTGTTTGGATCAAAAGAGAATACCGAGCAATCTGATGAAGCCTCAGTAAATGCGATTGCCTACGTAGCGAAGCTCAACCTCATCCACCGGCACCGCCAAACTCTGGCCGTTCTCCAGTTTCATGGAGACGAGCCCGCTGCGTTGTCGGACATGATAGCCCTGCCGTTCCAGCTCTCTGCGGACGGGGTCGGTGAGGACGAGAGGAGCCCCGGCCTTCGATGTTGGGACCTCAAGCTGCGGCCTGAGCGGCGGTTCGGCCTGATCAGGGGCCGGCGGTTCGGCCGACTCTCGGCCTGGATCGGAGTCTCGATTCGGCTCGTCCAAAGACGTGAGAACCTCGGTGGCTCCACCGGTCGGAAGCGGTGCCGCCGTCGGTCGGAAGGTCTGTGTGGCTCCGCCCGCCAGCCAGCCGCATGCGAAGGCAAGCAGGATCCCGGCCGCGAGGATTCCTCTGATTGGAAACCGCCGCGATACCGGTTCTCGGAGTGGTCGAAGAGGGTTCACCGGCCGGTCGAATGGGATCAAAGCATTTGTGACCTGGCCTTGAGAGTTGGAGTCGAGCGTCTCGGTCACGGAGGCCGAGGCCAAGGTCAATGTGCGAGACCAGGTTTGGGCCTCCAGGAAGGCGAGGGCGCATCGCCTCCAACCTCCTGGTTCGGCTTCGAGGAGGGCGAGCAAGCGGCACCGCTCGGTCTCTTCGAGCTCGCCATCGACCAGGCGGTCAATCCAATGGTCGTCAACCTGTTTCTCGTGGGTGAAACTCATCCCGGCCCCTCTTTCCCATCCCGTCTTGCAAGTAACTCACGAAGTCGTCGACGCGCCCGATGAAGGCGAGTTTCCAGGGCGCTCTCCGCGATGCCAAGATGTTCGGCAAGCTGGCGGTAGCTCCAATCCTCGGTGTACTTGAGGAGAAGGATCTCCACGTCGCGGCTCGGGAGGCTCGCCAGCGCGTCCCGGACGTTCTGATCCCGCTCGATGTCGATCAGCCAGTGGAGCGGGTCGGGCGAGGCTCCCTCTTCGGCCGATCCTCCCCCTCGCCTGACAAATCGGTCCAGGAGCTTGAATTGCCGGCCGCGACGGCGGCGGTAGAGCAAGCACTGGCGGATTGCGATCTGACGCAGCCAGGCCCCCACCTTGCTCGATTCGGTGAGAGGTGCGTGCTGCGCAACCGCAGCCAGCGCAACCTCCTGCATCACTTCCTCCACCGCCTGCCGCTCTCCGAGTCGCGAACTGACTGCGATTCGCAGTCGACGATCGTGCTCGGCCAGTGTCGCACCCCAATCGACGGGGATGTCCGCCGGCGCATCAGGAGTGGGTGAAGGTTTGGTCTCCGTCATTGAAAGAATTGTTGCCGCGGACGGAGAAATCTTGCAGGGTTTTGTTTCCCCAATGAAGTGGAAATGGTAACCCACCTTGCACGGGAGACCGGCCGGTCTCCCGTGCAAGGTGGGCTTGATGTTTTCGATTCTGAGGTGAGCGGGGCACCTACACCCGGCTCAGTGGGTCTGCCGGGCTCGCGGTCGTGAGCTGACGCGTTTGGGCATCTTCCGGTGCGTGACGGCGGGGAAGCCGGGAGGTGCATCGGCCTTGAGGGTCAACGTGAAACCGAAGTCGTCATGAGAATCCCCCTTGAACGGGTCGTGCTCTCGCTCCCAGGCGTCGAGGTCCTCGCTCTCCGTCATGAAGATTGCCGTGGAGTGGGCGTCGCGCAAGCCCCCAGCGGAGGCGCTGACGACAAACGTGGCGTGGAGGACATAACGGCCCAGGGGCATCAGTGGTGATTTGACCGGTTCGAGAGGCGTCTCGTACTTATACCCCTTCGGGCCGCCGTTGCAGCCGTTGGGACCTCCGACGCAAACGGTCGGGTAACTGACCGCCAAGGGCGTTGTCGCCCACCCGACGGGCGCGATCGTCGCGCTGGCCAGTCGGACCCCGGCCGAGGCCTTGTGCTTGCTTCGAACGAAGCCAAGCAGATTGCTCTCCAGGGTGAGATAGACCTGGCTGATCGAAGCGTCAGAGCAACTGATTTCGAACTCTTGAACCAGGTGGACCGACTCGGTCGCCGTCGACTCCACACCGATAAACACGTTCGCACCCGCCGCGGCCCCGAGCACCGCCTTCACCTGGTTGTCGCCTGCCTCGACCTCGACCTTTCCATCCCCTTTGGCATCTCCATGGGTGGAAGGAGCAATGTTTTCACATTTGCCGCCTAACGTGAAGGTAAAGGTCGGTGCCTTGGCTTCCGCTTCGGAATCCGTGGAAGGAGGCGAAGGAACCGCATCGTTCGCGTCCGACGGTGCCGGGACGGCCACTGCGGCTGGAGTGAGAGCAGGGGGGGGCGGCGCGAGCTCCGGTGGGGCGGGGGCCAGGCCGAGCCATCCTAGCGCGAGCAAAGCGCTGAAGGTCATTGCAATCTCTCCTCGAATTGGTAAGTGACGTCCAGCAACCCTCGAGCTCGGGACATCCCTGTCCGGGCTACCGAGGCGCCGCTCGGAGACTTTTCGATCAATCGGGAGAACATCCTTCGCCCAGTTCCACCGCAGTGGATCCGTGAATGATGTTGGAGAGCATGGGATCTATCGACGTGAAAAGGGCCTAGACCCCAGAAAATCACAAGAACCCCCAGGTTGCCCTTTTTGCGGGTTGCCCTTTTGTTCGTTACATCTCGCAGAATCAACCAAAATGGATGGCGGTGTGGTAAGGCAGGGGGAAGGGGAAAAGAGAAACGCTGAGGATGAGGTCCTCAGCGTTTCGGGTGGTTACGATTTGGGCGTCGGCGGATCGAACGTGTCAGGCGGTTGCGGGCTTGGCTTCACTGAGGGCGGCGAGGATCCCTTGCATGAAGGCGGGGAGGTCGTCGGGGGTGCGGCTCGTGACGAGGTTACCGTCGCGGACGACGGCGGCATCTTCCCAGACTCCGCCCGCGTTTTCGACGTCGTCGCGGATGGCAAAGAAGCCGGTCACCTTTCGGCCCTTCAGGCATTTCGCCGAGCAGAGCATCCAGGGACCGTGACAGATGGCCGCGAGCACCTTGCCTTGCTGAGCCGCCTGGGTCACCAGGTCGATCATGGATTTATGACGCCTCATGTGATCCGGCGAGTAACCTCCGGGGATGATGATCGCGTCAAAATCGCTTGCTTTGACGTCGCTGGCGGCGACGTCGGATTTGGCGGGGTAGCCATGCTTCGAGGCGTAGGTTTCGCCGGCTTTGGGGCCGACGATCCTGACGTTGCAGCCTGCCTCACGGAGCCGATAGACCGGATACCAGAGCTCCAGGTCCTCGTAAAACTTCTCGACGAGGACGGCGACACGTTTGCCTTGGGTGGAGTTCATGGGGTGCCTTTTTTCCTTCTTTTCCCTTCATTCGGAACGGATACGGGGTGATTGCGAACACGTTGTGTTCCACTCAAGTGATTCTGGGTGAATCAATGAGCAGGAACGGGCGGGGAGGTCGACGCCGTCGTCGGGGCCAGGTCCGCCATCGCCTCGACGAGTCCTTGTTCAGTGGTGAATGCGGGCTTGTAGCCGAGAAGACGCTGGGCCTTGGCGGTAGAGAAGTCGAGGTTCAAGCCGAGGAATTTGTAGCGTGCTTTATTGACCAAGGGGGGTTCCGTCGATTTGAGCCGCTTCGCGCGCCGCTCCATCAGGACGGCCAAGGTCCAGGCGAGCCAGAGCGGGATTTTCTTGCGGGGGGCCCGCAAATGGGCCAATTCGGCCACCTTGCCGACGAATTGGCGTTTGCTGACGCGCGCTCCATCGGTGACGTTGAAGATTTCCCCGATCGCCTGGGGAACTTCAGCCGCGAGAAAGATCCCTTGGACGAGGTTCTTGACGTAGATGCAATTGAGGGCCTGGTTCCCCGAGCCGAAGTAGGCGAACCGCCCCGATTGCAGGGCCTTGATCAGCTTGGGAAGGACCGTCCGATCGCGCGGGCCGTAGATAAAGCCGGGGCGCACGACGCTCAGCGGTAAGGCCTGGTTCCGGACATAACTGAGGGCGAGTTCCTCGGCCTCCACCTTCGATCGCGTGTAGGCATCGAGTGACTCGGCGGCGGTGGGGACCGTTTCGTCAGTTCCGAAGTGGTCGCGGCCTTCGTAGACACCGAGCGAACTCACATGGACGAAGCGCTCAACTTTCGAGGCCACGGCCGCATCGAGCAGGTGCCGGAAGGCGTCGACGTTCAGGCTGCGAAATTCTTCGAGGGTTCCCCAATCGCCCACTTTCGCGGCACAGTTGAAGATCCAGTCCGCGCCGTCGGCCCCGCGCCGCAGGGCCTCCGGGTCGGCGAGGTCGCCGAGAACTTTGTCGACTCCCCACTGATCGAGCCATCGCGTATCGCTCGACGCGCGGACGAGCGCGCGGACCCGGTGGCCCTTACGGATCGCTTCCTCGACCACGTGGCTGCCGACGAGGCCGGTGGCTCCCGTGATGAAGATTGTTTTCGGACTGATCGTGGACATCGCGTTCGTCTCTCGGATCGAGGTCTCGTGCCCCTCGCCATGGCGCGACGAAGGCCGCCGAGACGTAACACTACCCTGCTCGCCGCGATGGTGGCTAGGTCGATCCCGGTTCCGGTCCCAGACTCTTGGCGGGCGTGCGGTTTTGGGCGATCGACGGGGTAAGATCGGGTTTTTCGGGGTGGATTTCCCTGGCTTGGGCGCTGTACGCTGGAAGTATTCTTCCGTTTAGAGGAGGGATGAGGTTTGCACCCGGGGAGCTCCGCCCCGACATTCGTTCGGATTGACAGGAAAGGACGAGAGGCCTAGCATGCTCGTCCTTCCACGCCACCAGTCGCTGCTAAGGTGGGGGATTCATGGCCAGCGTTCTAAAGAGCGATGAAGTCGAGTCGTTCCGGCAGGTCCTGGTCGACCTCCGGGCCAGGCTTCGCGGTGATCTGGACCAGATGACCGACGAAGCCCTGAGACGCGATCAGCCCGACTCGTCGGGCAACCTCTCCAACGTGCCGCTTCATATGGCTGACGTTGGCACCGAGAACTACGACCAGGAGTTCACCCTCGGCCTGATCGAGAATGAACAGGGGACTTTGGAGCAGGTTTACGAAGCCCTCGACCGGATCAACGCCGGCACGTTTGGTCGCTGCCAGGAGTGCGATGAACCCATCGCGAGGCCTCGGCTCCAAGCTTTACCTTACACGCGGCATTGTATTCAGTGCGCTCGCGAGTTGGAGAGTCGCGGATGAATGAATCGGTCGGATGGACCCGCTGGGCCTTGTTCTGGACGATTGCCCTCGGGGGTGCCGCGTTCGACCTGGCGACCAAGGCGATCATCTTCAGTCGCGTTGGTCCCCCCGGGTCTCGGCCAGTTTCGGTGATCCCGAACATCCTCGAGTTGCACACGAGCTTCAATCGCGGTGCCCTCTGGGGATTTGGCCGAAGCCTTCCGAACAGCAGTCTCGTCTTTGCGGGACTCTCGGTGATCGCCGCTCTGGCGATTCTCTACTACCTCTTCGTCTATGGCGGCGCCTCCGACGCTCGGCTTACGGCCGCGCTCGGGCTGATCATGGCGGGGGCGCTGGGCAATTGCTACGACCGCGTTGTGCTGGGGCACGTTCGCGACTTCGCTCATTTTCATGTCGATGCGGTGGGTTTTGATTGCGCGATTTTCAACTTCGCCGACAACATGCTTATCGCCGGGGCGATCGTAATCATGTTCCTCGCAGTGCGCACCGAGCAGCCCGAGCCTCCCAAGGCCAGCCTCGAGCACTCCGTCTCTTCCTCTTGAATTCAAAAAAGGCGGCGTCAACCCTCGGGTTGCTCACGGCACATGGCACATCTTAGGTTGGCTGGGGCCTGGCTTCGGACCCCAGCCAACCGTTTGTGTTAGACATCGTAGTAGAGGTTAAACTCGTAGGGGTGCGGCCGGACGCGGAGCGCCTCGATCTCGTGGGTCTGCTTGTACCAGATCCAGGTGTCGATCACGTCGGAGGTGAAGACGTCGCCCCGGAGCAGGAAGTCATGATCGGCGCGGAGGGCGTTGAGCGACTCCTCGAGCGAACGAGGGACGGTCGGTACGTTGGCAAGTTCTTCGGGTTGAAGATCGTAGATGTCTTTGTCTAATGGATCGCCAGGGCGCATCTTCCCTTGGATGCCGTCGAGCGCCGCCATCAGCATCGCCGAGAACAGCAGGTAGGGGTTGGCCGCGCTATCGGGGCCGCGATATTCGATCCGGCGGCTCTTGGGGCTGGGGCTGTGGATCGGGATCCGGATGACCGCCGCGCGGTTGCGCCGACTGTAGGCGAGTTTCGTCGGCGCCTCGAAGCCTTCGACCAACCGCTTGTAGCTATTGGTCGTCGGGTTCGCGAATGCGGAAAGCGCCGCGGCATGCTTGAGGAGGCCGCCGATGGCGTACATGCCGAGTTCGCTGAGTCCGGCGTAGCCGTTGCCGGCGAGCAGAGGGGTTTCCCCCTTCCAGAGCGAGAAATGCGTGTGCATCCCTGACCCGTTGTCGCCGTAGAGCGGCTTCGGCATGAAGGTCGCGGTCTTGCCGTTGCGTCGGGCGACGTTGCGAATGATGTACTTGGCCAGCATCACCTGATCGGCGCTCTCGACGAGCGACTTGGGGTTCAGGTCGATCTCGCACTGGCCGCCGGTAGCGACCTCGTGGTAGTGGGCCGAGGTTGCAATGCCGCACTCGGCCATGCGCTGGGCCATTTCGGTCCGGAGATCGGCGAGCGTGTCGGTGGGGGGGCAGGGGAAGTATCCGAGTCCCGAGCCTGGCTTATAGCCCAGGTTTGGCCCTTCCGCGCGGCCCCGGTTCCAGATCCCCTCAACGGAGTCGACGTGGTAATACGCCTCGTGCCCGCGTTGGTCGAACCGGACGTCATCGAAGACGAAGAACTCGAGCTCCGGGGCGAGCCGGCAGGTTTCGGCCAGCCCCGTGCTTCTCATGTGGCTGACTGCTTTACGGGCGATGTTTCGCGGGTCTCTCGTATAGTCCTGCTGGGTGATCGGATCCTGGATGTTGCAAACCATCGTCAGGGTCGGCTGCGCGGTGAACGGGTCGATCAGGACCGTCTCGGGCTGCGGGACCACCAAGAGGTCGGCCTCATTGATTGCCCTCCAGCCGACCACGCTTGATCCGTCGAAGCCGATCCCTTCCTCGAACGTCTCCTCGGTCAGGGAATCGGCAGGGATCGAAAAGTGCTGCCAGACCCCCGGGAAGTCCATGAAGCGGAGGTCGACGGTCGTCACCTCACGCTGCCGGATCTGCGCCAAGACCTCTTTCGGTGTCACCGCGATTCGTTCCTTTCCTACCCCGCCATACAAGTCATAAAGGAGAATGGCCTGGCTTCCATCCCCACCTGGCGGAGGCACGATCGTTAAATAGGATGGCGCGTCGCTTGTCCAGAGCCGAAGTTCGTGACCGTGGCGATCAGATCCTCGGAGTCGTGGGAGGCTGCTCTGCAGAGTGTCATCCCAAGTTACCGCAATGTGTCACGCCTCACCAGACCTCGGGCGCGTCGGAAATGATCGACACTTCGGGGGCCTACGTTCCTTTCGGGAACCGCGACGCGGGAACCTACGTCTGATAGAGAATGACAGAGGTGACTCGAGGGGATTCAAATGGGGCGATTCGTGATCCTGGAGCATCGCTGGAATGGGGTCCATTGGGACCTGATGCTCGAGCGGGACGGAGTCTTGCGAACCTGGGCCGTCGCCGAGGCGATCGTCGCGGGGCGCAACCTCCCTGCGCGGGCGCTGGCCGATCATCGACTACACTACCTCGACTACGAAGGGGCGATTTCCGGCGGGCGTGGGGCGGTTCGCCGTATTGATTCCGGAACGTACCAATCGAGTCTCTGGACGTCCGAAACAGTTCGGTTTCAACTGGAGGGGGCTCAGGTCGCCGGGGCGGCGGTCTTGTTCAGAATCGAGAGCGGATTGGCCGACGAACCCTTCTCCTGGTTCTTCCGCCTCGGGAACCTTGATTGAAGAACCTTGCGAGTGGGCAGGATCGGAGCGTCGACCACCCCCTTGGCACGATTCGAGCGTCCCGCGAGCCGGATTTCTCCTTCGCGGATCTGAACCTGCTCGAGGAGGACGTCCTCCCGCTCGGAGTGAGGTTTGTAGCGCACGGTCAAAACGGGGAGTTGATCGACCAGTTCTCGATGGACGTCCAGGCCTTGAGCGCGGGCATGGTTGACGATCCGATCGATCACCTGTTCGGAGGGGACGGGCAAAACTCCCGCCCTGATCTTCTCAAACGTCAGTTCGAGCACGTTGGGCTTAGGGATCCGCGGTCGCGCCACAACCCAGACGACCGAACGGACAGGCCCCTGGTCGAGTTCGAAGGCGAGCGTGATTCGGTCGAGTCCGAAGACAATCCGGGGCTCGTGGACCTCGGGAGGAAGTTGATCGGCGAACTCGGTCACCAAGTCCTTGGCGAGCCAGGCGTTCACCTCCTGGTCGGTGAAGATCGCCTCCCAGGTCGGTTCATTGATGATGTCATTGCGAAGCTGGAGACTCTGGGTCACGAACCGCCGGGCCTCGGCTTCCTGCCGTTCGCGCGGGACCTGAACCATGGCCCGATAGAAATGAGGCCGATGGGTCAACGAAATCCAGATCATCCCCGGCATGGCGACCAGGGCCAGAATGATCAGGAGGCCGATAATGAGCGCTCGCTTTCCCGGCTTACGCATGACGCGACCTAACTTCCTGAGGTAAGAAGGGGGGAAGGGGTCGAATAAACAGTGGGAGCGAAGTCGTGCGGTCGATCGAATCGGTGCGAGAAGCCTGATTCTTATTCCATGCCAAGGGAGAAGTATCGGCCGCGAAGAATACGCCTGGGCATTCTTCGAGTCAACCCGAAGTCTCGTCAACCTCCAGGCTCGGAATTCATTGAAAAAAAGGATCGAACTTCTTGGGCCTCGACCTTCAATCTTGCCTCGCGAATCAAGTCACTATTCGTGGGTTCGCCCCTACAATATAGTGAACTTGAGAAGCCAGGATGGAGCGTCCCCACCATGCCCTCTCGCCTCGTCTGTATCGCTATCTTGCTCTACTGGGTGGTTGGAGCGTCGAGCCTGATCCGGCGCGACGTCCTGCCTGAGTTGGGCTTCGTCAGGCCCCCCGACCTCCGAACGATCGCTAGTGCCGAGGAGAATGCCGAGCCGTCGAGCTGGTCGGTTGAGGTGATCGACAACCCCCTGGCTCCCGAGATCCGGCGGATCGTCGGGACGGCCACGACCGAGTCGAGCCGGAATCCGCAGGGCGGGTTTGAAATGTCGAGCACCGTGTCGTTCAATGCGGGAGGGCTCCTCAGGGGAACACCCCTCTCGAGCAATTCCGATGCTCGGCTCGACGTGGTGAGTCGGTATCAGATCGACCCTGCCGGCAACCTTCAATCCTTTACGGCCTCGGTGCGTTCGGACGGTGACCCGGAAGACCTGCTCACCGTCACGGGAACACGCGACAGGCGAGCGCTCAAGGTGGTCTGCCAAGGGCAACTCCCGATTTTCAATCAGACGCGCACGCTTGTTTACGAGCCTCGGAGCCTGGTCCAGAACGCGCTGGGTCCGTTTGATCGGCTGCCGGGACTGCAAGTCGGCCAGAAATGGGAAACGCAGATGGTCAGTCCATTCACCGGGAGGATCGAGACGGTCCGGGTGGATGTGGCGCGACGCTGTGTGATCCACTGGGACAATAGCCCGGTGACCGTTCTGGAAGTGGTTCATCACGTGACTCCCCTCTCAGCCAGGACCTGGGTTCGTCCGGATGGCCTGGTGGTTCGTCAGGAAGTCCCGTTCCCGTTTGTGAAACTGGTTCTGGAGCGAATCCCGAGTCGCCGGACTCCCTCAGGCCTTGAGGTCCCAGGACGATGATCGAACTTCGTGGCGTGACGAAGATGTTCGGGCCGAAGAAGGCCGTGGATCAACTCGACCTGACCGTCCGTGCAGGCGAATTATTCGCCTTCCTCGGACCGAACGGAGCCGGCAAGACCACCACGATCAAGATGGTCTGCGGCCTGTTGGCACCGACCGCGGGTATCGTGCGGGTCGGTGGCTATCTCGCGGCCAGTCAGGAGGCTCGTCAACTTCTCGCCTATGTCCCCGACCAGCCCTACCTCTACGAAAAACTGACCGGCCGGGAATTCCTCCGCTTCGTGGTCGAGATGTACGGCCTGGAGCGGCGACAGGCCGACGCGCGGCTCGCCGAACTGATCGAGACGTTCGAGATGAACGACTTCGTGGATGAGCTTTGCGAGAACTACTCGCAAGGGATGAAGCAGCGTGTCGTCTTCGCGTCGGCCTTGGTTCATAATCCCAAGGTCCTGATCGTCGATGAGCCGCTGGTCGGTCTCGACCCCCGCAGCGCTCGGATCGTCAAAGACCTTTTCGTCGCCCAGGCCCGCTCGGGCGTGGCCGTGCTCATGTCCACTCACCTCCTCTCCATCGCCGAGGAACTGGCCGACACGATCGGGATCGTCGACCACGGCCGGCTGCTCGCCCGAGGAACCCTCGCCGAGCTCCGCGAACAATTCCAGTCGCGCGCTCCGCTCGAAGACCTGTTCCTGAATCTGACCGGAGGGAACCGCCCACTCGCGAACGGCCGGGTGATGGTCCCCAACGGAGCACCGACCCTATGAACGGTTCGAACGAGGTGGCGATCAGCCTGCCGACGGCCGGACAAGTTGCTCGAGCCTTTCGCAGTCATCGCGGTCGTCTGATCAAGAACACCGTTCGCTCCCTCCTCTCCGGTTCGCTGCTGCGCTGTCTGATGGTTCTCGCCTGTAGTGCGGTTTTCTGGACCGTGCTATTCGGGATTTTTTTTGAAGGGTTCATGTTTGTTGGAATGTACGTTGATTTGAAAAATACGATCATCGAGCATCTCTTTAGCATGTTTTTTCTGTCGCTCTTGATCATGCTTTTCGTGTCGACGGGAATCATCGTTTATGCGGGGCTCTTTCAGTCGCGGGAGGCTGCGTTCCTCCTGACGACGCCCGCCTCGACCGACCGGATTTTCGTCTACAAATTCTTTGAGGCGATCGTTTTTTCGAGTTGGGGTTTTCTGCTGCTGGTCAGTCCGATGATGGTGGCCTTCGGGATCACCGTGATTGCCAAGTGGTCGTTCTACGCGATCTTCCTGGTCTATCTCCTGTCGTTCGTCATGATTCCGGGGAGTCTGGGGGCGGTGGCGGCCATCCTGGTCGCCAACTTCTTCCCGAGAAGGCAGAAGACCGTGCTCATTCTGGGCGGGGGCCTGATCTTGATCGGGGCGGCCTTCGTGGTTACCCAGATCACGACAACGCCCGGCTCGGCCCTTTCGACCGACTGGCTGGGCGGACTGCTCGGGCGCCTGGCGTTTAGCCAACACCCGCTCCTTCCCAGTCGCTGGATGTCGGCGGGCTTGCTGGCCTCGGCGCGGGGGAATTGGTCCGACGGTCTCTTTTACCTGATGGTGCTCACCGCCCACGCGGGCCTGTTCTACCTGGTGGCGACTGTGGTCGCCCGCGACCTCTACCGCCAGGGCTACAGCCGGGTCCAAGGGGGGCGGTCGTCGCGACGGCGATCGGGCCTCTACTGGATCGATGCGCTCTTCCACCGCCTCTTTTTCTTCATCCCCCACCCGGTCCGGCTTCTCATTCTGAAAGATTTGCGGACCTTCCGCCGTGACCCGGCCCAGTGGTCGCAATTCCTGATCTTCTTCGGTCTCCTGGCGTTCTACTTCCTGAACATTCGCCGACTGAGCTACGACGTCCAGAGCCCTTACTGGCGAAACCTCGTCAGCTTCCTGAACCTCGCCGTGACCGCCCTGATCCTCTCGACGTTCACGAGTCGGTTCATCTTCCCCCTCCTCTCCCTCGAAGGACGAAACTTCTGGGTCCTGGGCTTGCTCCCTCTGAAGCGGGAGGCGATCCTCTGGGGAAAGTTCGCGTTTGCCTCGGGGATCTCCCTGGTGGCGACCGAAGTCCTGGTCGTCCTGAGCGACCTAATGCTGCGCATGAGCACGGCTATGATCGCGCTCCACATGGGGATGGTCGCGATCCTCTGCTTGGGACTCTCCGGGATTAGCGTCGGCCTTGGCGCACGCTTGCCCAACCTCAAAGAAACGGATCCCTCGAAGATCGCCGCCGGTTTCGGGGGAACCTTGAACCTGCTCGTCAGCCTGGTCTTCATCTCCGCGATCGTGACTGCCTTGGCCTTGCCCTGCCACCTCTACTTTGCGGGCCAAGATGCCAGTGAATTTCGTACCTTCGTCCTCTCGGAAGAACGGTTCCGGTTCTGGATGGCCATCGCCGTGGTCACGAGCCTGGTGATTGGCGCGGTCGGCACCTTCCTGCCGCTCAGGATCGGGATCAAAGCCTTCAAACGAATGGAATTCTGATTGAATCAGTGAATGTTGTTGAAAATTTGGCGTTAACGTTGCGGTAGGGCGTTGGGCGAGTCGTAGTTTCGTGTGGGATTTGGAGGCGGAAACTGCGAGGGCCATTGGGTTCTTAGTTAGCCCGGCCCCACAATCGGGGTTGCGACGGACTTGCCTCGGTCTATAATTTCAATAGCTTCTGAAAATCCGACCGAGTGATGTTAAGGGCCGCGATGGAACCGCGGTTCTGGTGGGAGAGGAGGGGAGTGCAATGTCGGCTCCGGTACGCGTCGGGGTGGTGAGCTATCTCAACGCGAAGCCTCTCTACTATCGGTTGGATGAAGCGTCTCCCAATGTGCAGGTCGAGCAGGATCTGCCGAGCCGACTGGCGGACCGTCTGCGGCTGGGTGAACTGGATATTGCCTTGATTCCGTCGGTCGAGTATTTCCGGGGGGCTGGTACCGGCCTGGGTTACGAAGTGCTCCCCGGGTTTGCAATTGCGGCGCGGGGGCCGGTCCGGAGCGTCAAGCTGTTTAGTCGGGTTCCGTTCGGCCAGATCAAGCGGCTTGCGCTCGATGCCGGCTCGCGCACGAGCCAGGCGTTGACTCGGGTCTGGCTCGATGCCGCGCATGGTGTTCGGCCCAGCCGAATCGAGCTCTTGCCGATGGGTCTGCCGGTGCTGGAGAGCACCGCCGATGCCGTGCTCGTGATTGGCGACCGGGCGATGACCGTCCCGGATGCGCCGTTCCATGAGGTCGTCGACCTGGCTGAAGCCTGGAATGAGATGACCGGTCTGCCGTTTGTGTTCGCTCTTTGGGTCGCGCGGTCGGGGGCCGACCTGGGCGACCTGCCGGAGACCCTCGCCCGGTGTCGGACGGCCGGTCTGACTCACGCGAGCGAACTGGCGTCTGAACATGGCCCGAGGCTCGGCCTCGACGTGGCGACGTGTTACGATTACCTCACCCGTGTGCTCTCCTATGACCTGGGTGAGCCGGAGCTTGCCGGTCTCCGTCGATTCGCCCAGATGGCGACGCAGTTGGGCCTGATTCCCCGAGGAGCTGATCTTGTCTTCCACCGTCCCAGCGATCTTGCAGCACGTGGTTGAGGGAGGCCGCCTGTCGTTCGAAGATGGAGTCACGCTGCTCCGCTCGGCCGATCTTCTCGCCCTGGGCCGCGCCGCTGACGCCGTCTGCAAGAGGCTCCATCCCGAGCCCTACCGAACGTACAACATCGATCGGAATATCAACTATACCAACGTTTGTACGGCGGTTTGCGACTTCTGTGCCTTTTACCGCAAGGTGGGCGATACCGAGGCGTATGTCCTCGATCGCCCCGTCTTGCTGGAAAAGATCCGCGAGACCGTCGCGCTCGGAGGCGATCAGATCCTGATGCAAGGGGGGCTCCATCCCCACTTGAGCATGGAGTGGTACGAAGACCTCCTCACGGAGATCAAGACGAATTTCCCACAGGTCAATATTCACGGGTTCAGCCCGCCCGAGATTCACCACTTCACCAAGGTTGCGAAGCTCCCGCTTCGCACGGTGCTCGAACGGCTCAAAAAGGCGGGCCTGGGGAGTCTCCCGGGGGGAGGCGGTGAGATTCTCGTCGATCGGGTCCGCAAGGCGATGACTCGCGGCAAGGTCATGACCGACGACTGGTTAAACGTTCATCGGGTCTGGCACGAACTCGGCGGTCGCTCGACGGCTACCATGATGTTCGGGCACATTGAGACTCTCGAGGAGCGGATTGAGCATCTCGAGCGTGTCCGCCAGTTGCAGGATGAGACCGGTGGCCTCACGGCGTTCATCTCGTGGACGTTCCAGCCCGAGCATACCGACATGGCTGACGTTCCCGCCTCGGGGGCGTTCGAGTACCTGCGGACTCAGGCCGTTTCGAGGCTCTACCTCGACAACGTGCCCAACATCCAGTCGTCCTGGGTGACTCAAGGGCCGAAAATCGGCCAACTCGCCCTCTACTTCGGCGCCAATGACATGGGCAGCCTGATGATCGAGGAGAATGTCGTCGCCTCGGCGGGGACCGTCTATTATCTTTCCCTCGATGAAATCAAGCGTGCGATTCGCGAAGCCGGCTACGTCCCCCGGCAACGGAATGTTTATTACGAATATATCGATGCCGAAGAGCGAGCGGAGCCGGCACTCCTGACCGTTCTCTGAGCGCCGGCGAGGAACGGAGAGGGACTTCGATCCGGGGGCTTGCGTGCTCGACGCTGGCGCTTGATGATGGAACCCGGTAACGCGGGATCGGGCTGTTCCCTCTGCGTTCGTTCTGGGCGAGAGTCATTCGCCTTCGCCACTTCTTTCCTCGAGTGCTCGTGTGATCAAGGTCGAGAATCTCACAAAATCCTTCCTCGACTATCAGCGAGGCTGGGTTTCGGCCGTTGGCGGCATCAGCTTCGAGTGCCACCCTGGAGCCATCTTCGGCTTGCTCGGTCCCAATGGCGCTGGCAAAACGACCACGCTGCGGATCCTGAGCACAGTGCTCAAGCCGACGAGTGGTCGAGCGGTGGTGGCCGGTTACGACGTGATGACCGACCCCGAGGCGGTCCGGCAAAATATCGGGTACATGTCGGCGAGCACCGGGATCTATGACCGGATGTCAGCCTGGGAACTCGTCGAATACTTCGGCAGGCTCTACGGCCTCACGCCCGCTCGGCTTCGCGACCGGATGGAGACGATCTTCGACTGGCTCCAGATGAACGACTTCCGCGACATCCTGGGGTCGAAAATGTCGACCGGGATGAAGCAGAAGGTCTCGATCGCCCGGACGATCGTCCACGACCCGCCGGTCCTGATCTTCGATGAGCCGACCTCGGGACTCGACGTTCTGGTGGCTCGTGCCGTTCTCCAGAAGATCGCCGAGCTGCGCGACCAGGGTAAGACGATCGTCTTCTCGACCCACTCGATGCATGAGGTCGAAAAGCTTTGTTCGCGGGTCGCGATTATCCACAAAGGAAGAGTGCAGGCCGAAGGGGAGCCGCTTGAACTGCTCGCTCGGTACGAGCAGCCGGACCTCGAGGAACTTTTCTTCTTCCTGGTCGAGAATGCCAAGGGTGTCGAGCACGAACCGATCGTGAAGACCTCGACATCGTGGGATGAGTGACTTCGATGCGGTTGGTCCGAGTGGGCGTCGACCTTCGCGATCTGGTTCTCGACGAGATTTAAGTCCAATGCGCTGGTCGAATGTGTTCGTGATTTTTCGCCGCGAAGTTCGCGACCAGGTGCGTGACCGGCGTACGCTGTTCATGATCTTCGTCCTGCCGATCCTCCTTTACCCGATCCTCGGGATTTCGGTTGTGAAATTCACGGAGGCCTTCGCGCAGAAGCCGCGGACGGCTCTTGTGATCGGTTCGGAGTTTTTGCCGACGGTCATTCCCCTCCTGAATGCCGAGAAAAACGGATTCGACGTTTCGCTTTTCGACTCGCCCGACGAGGCCACCAAGCTCCTGGTCCGGGCCGAGCCGGCGAAGCCCCCCTGGCTCGATGAGTCGGTCCGCGAGCGGGCGATTCGCCAGCGCGATGCCGAGGCCGTCGTCGTCATCCCTCCCGACTTCATCGATCGCCTCGGGAAGGCGGAGAGCTCGGAGTCCGTCGAAACCCCGATCCTCTACGACAGCACGGACGAACCGAGCCAGATCACAAACCTCCGGGTCAAAGAGGTCCTTTCCCGCTGGAAGAAAAAGATCGTGTCGGCCCGGCTTCAGCGCGACCAGAAGCCGGCGAGCTATACCGAGCCGATCGCGATCAAGTCGGTCGATATTGCGACCGAGTCGGAAGTTGGCGGGAGCGTTTGGTCGCGTCTTTTCCCTTTCCTGCTGGTCATGATGTCGCTAACCGGGGCGTTCTACCCGGCGATTGACCTTTGCGCAGGCGAGAAAGAACGGGGCACGATGGAGACGCTCCTGATCAGCCCTGCCTCACGCGCTGAGATCGTGATGGGCAAGTTTTTCACGGTCGTCCTGGCGAGCATGATGACCGCGCTCTTGAACCTGGTCAGCATGGGGTTAACGGGCATCCAGCTTGCCAATCAGGTGAGCGGCATGGCGGGAGGGGGCGTTGGTGCCGGCCATCGCCGGCTCTCGTCGGTGATTGCTCCCCCTACGTTTACCTCCGCGTTCTGGATGCTTCTGATTCTGATCCCCCTGTCTGTTTTCTTCAGCGCGATCTGCCTGTCCCTGGCGGTTCTGGCCAAGAGCATGAAGGAGGGGCAGTATTACATGACGCCCCTCTACCTGGTCTGCCTGCCTTTGATCTTCCTGACGCTCGCGCCTGGGATCGAACTCAACCTGTTCTATAGCCTGGTGCCGGTGACCGGAGTTTCGCTGCTGCTGCGTGCCCTGATCCTTGGCGACTACGACAACGCCTGGCGGTTCTTCCTGCCGGTGTTGGTCCCGACCATCGTGTACGGTGGTATCGCCCTGCGCTGGGCAATCGACCAGTTTCAGCGTGAGGACGTCCTGTTCCGCGAGGCCGAGCGGTTCGAGCTCAAGAGCTGGATCCGCCACCTGATCCGGGACAGAGGACCGATTCCCACCGGGGGTGAAGCGCTCCTCTGCTTCGCTCTCATGCTGACCTCGGCCTGGTTCTTGATTCAGTACCTCGCGGGGATGGGGCTGGGCAGTTCGACTGCCATCATGGCGGCCGGTCAGGTGGCGTTCATTCTGACTCCTCCTCTGGCAATGACCTTTTTGCTCACCTCGTCGCCACGTCGAACGCTCCGTCTCTATCGGCCCAAGCCGCGTTATCTGCTCCTCGCGATCGGCCTCGCCTTCACGCTGAACCCGTTGATCAATGAGCTGCGCCCGGTCGTCGAGCGGCTCTTCCCGGTCTCGCCATTGATCAAGGCAGCCCTCGAACAGATGATGTCCAAGGTGCCGAGCCTGGGCGCGACCCTCTTGCTCTTCGCCGTCATTCCGGCGATCTGTGAAGAACTTGCGTTTCGCGGGTTCATTCTGGCCGGCCTCGAGTCCGGGCATAGCGAGCGTTCATCGATCTTGCTCCAGGCCTTGTTGTTCGGGTTTCTTCACGTTCTGCTGAGTCTCTTCCAGCAACTCTTTAACGCGACGCTGCTGGGGATTGTCCTGGGGCTTCTCGCGGTTCGCAGCGGGAGTATCGTGCCCGGGATTGTGTTTCATATGCTCAATAATGGGATGGCGATTCTACTCAGCTCCTGGATCAGCCAGCCTTCCGCTCAGGGAATCGCAGCCTGGGTTTACCGCGAGCCCAAGGAAGGACTCTTCCACTATTGGATTGTCGTGGTGGGTGGGATTGCTTCGGTTTACCTGCTCGCGCTCTTGAAACGTGGAGGTGAGCAAGGCAAGCTGAAGCCGCGTTTGGGCGAGGCCGATTCGCTCGAAGCCTTGCATTCTTTGAACTGAGTATGGACCGGTTTCAATCTCTTCTTTTCGTGTGGTCCAGGTTCACGAATGAAATCGTCTTCGTTGACTTTGTCGGCTCGCTTCGTGTTCCCGGTCGAAGGACCGCCGATCGCTGATGGATGTCTCACGATCCAGGATGGCCGGATTGCCTGGGTCGGATCTGCACGAGAACGAGTTGCCGACCTTGACTTGGGGAACGTCGCGATCGTTCCCGGCTTCGTCAACGCACATACCCATCTCGAACTCTCCGCGCTCGAGGGCCCGAACCATGCCACCGAGGAGCCGGAGCCGGTTGAGGACGAGGTGAACTGGTTGCATCGTGTGGTGGAGCAGCGAAGGAGCGGATTACCGGGTGTGCTCCAAGACGCGGTCGGTCGAAACGTGGAGGCGAGTATACGGGCGGGGACGACGTCGTTGGCCGACACGACGACGGCTGGCCTAAGCTGGGACCAAGTGGCCGAGGCTCCGTTGCGGGCGGTCGTCTTTGCCGAGTTGATCGGCCTGAAGCGGGCTCGCGGACTTCAGACCAGCGCCGAGGCCTGGGATTGGATCGGCTCGATTCGTCCTGAAGCGCAGGTGATCGCGAACGCCCGTCCCGGCCTGAGTCCCCACGCGCCCTACTCGACCGCGGGCTGGCTTTATCACAAGGCCGCCGCGAGCCGCCTCCCGCTTTCGACACATCTGGCCGAGATGCCCGAAGAACTCGAATTGTTGGAGCGTGGCAGCGGTGCGCTTCGGACTTTCCTCGAGACGTTAGGGGCGTGGGACGAAGAGTGGGAACCCATCAGTCCGCGTCCTGCCGATTACGTCCGCCGGGGTGAACTCCGTAATGCCGACTGGCTGATCGCGCACGGGACCTATCTCGAGCCGTCCGAATTCTGGCAATTTCGACCGGAGGCGGCCCCGAATAATCACCGGGTGGCGATCGCCTTTTGCCCACGAACTCACGCACGCTTCGGCCATGCTCCTCATCCCTATCGGGCCATGCTCGAACGGGGCGTCGTGGTCTGCTTGGGGACGGACAGCCTGGCCTCCAGCCCCACGCTGAGCGTGCTCGACGAGATCCGTTTTCTTCATCGCCGTGACGACTCGCTCAACGGACCTCTCTTGCTGACGATGGGGACGCTCTTCGGAGCCTGGGCGCTCCGCGCTGAGACGACAACAGGGAGCCTCAAGGTTGGCAAATCCGCAGACCTCGCCGTGATCGATCTGCCCGACCGAGAGGACCCCGATCCTCATCATCTCCTGCTCGAATCCGACTTGCCCGTGGCAGCCACCATGTTCGAAGGAAAGTTCGTGAGTGGGGCCTGGAACCATTTCTGAACAGACAGGGCCAACGAGCTTTTCAATGCCCTTCGTTCTTAGAAGTAGAGCTGCATGCGGATCCAGAAGAGCTCATTTGTGAGCTGCTTCAGGTCGGGCTGGCGGTAGATTACCGGGTTGCCGAACTCGGTATGTTGCCAGTCGAAGTAGATCTTCACGTAGCGGTTCAAGTACCAGTTCATTCCGAGGTTGGTGGTCCAGGCACGCTGGCTCCAGAGTTCGGGGTTGGCCAGACCGCCGGTGAACACGCTGTGGTCGAACTCCAGGGAACTGTAGCGGAAGATGAGCTCCCAGGCCCCCGGGCCGAGCTTGTCGCGGCGGAGGCTGAACGGGTGCTTGGGCTCGAGGATCGTCCGCCGTTCTTGGCTTTCGCCGGTGAGGAAGTATCCCATCGCGACCGAGTATCCGCTCACGGGGACTTCGACCGACTCAGCCGCCTTCTTGTTGACCGCGTAGCGGAGGATGCCGCCGTTGTAGTCGGTGAAGAACGAGAATTGTTTGTAGAAGTAGGCCGCGTGGGCGGACCAGAGGGTGCGCTGACCGCGCTCGCGCGTGCTGTCTCCAAGGATGAGGAAGGGCGGGCTGAAGAGGTCGGCCGTGCTGGCGTTCGAGGCATTCGACGCGGTCCGGAACGCTCGGGGCACGACCGGGTTGTCTTGCTCTCCGTAGCTGAACGATCCGCCGACGTTGAGGTCGCGTAGGAGGGAGCCTTTCTCCTGATCTCCGAACGGGCGAATGTTCAGGTAGGAGATGACGTCCTTCGCTTCGTTGTAGTCCTCATACGAGTTCCGCGGTCCGTCGAAGGCGCCTACGGCGTAATCCACCCGATTGTCGAAGAGGTTGCCCCAAAGCTGGACCCCCAGCTGGCGGTTCAGGCCCAGATTGGACGTGAACAACGAGCGTTCCGGGGCGAACAGCCACATATTCTGGATAGCGAACTGCTCGTAGTTGAACGGAGTCATGAACCGGCCGACTTTGAGCTGCGCCCGGTCGTCATAACGGAAGTTGACGAAGCCGTCCAGCAAGTCGAGTCCGCTGAATCCGCGGTTGAGCGAAATGGTGTACTCGATCGGCTGGGTGATGCGACCGTTGAAGAAGAGTCGAACGCGGGGGAACACGAACCCGGAACGCGCATAATCATCGCCATGGGGGATGAATGTTCGGGCGTCGAACTGGGTTTCTTGGTGGAGCTGGAGCTGGAATTCCTTGTCCTCGGTCATCAGCTCAAAGCCGGGGCCGAAATTGGCCTTGAGCGGGCTCTTCTTCTCGGCCGTCGCGCCGGAGATGCCGTAGCCTGGGATTGGGGAACGCCGGCCACCGGGTGTGTCGGGGGCCCCCCCGATGTTTGGCCCATCACCGGGTCTCGCCGCTCCTGCTCCTCCTCCCGCACTTGCGCCACCGGCAGTGCCCGCTCCGCCACCGCCACTCGAATTGCCTCCACTCGAAGTCGAGGTGGCCTTTCCCGATCCCAACTGCTTGCGGAGTTGGGTCATCTCCTGGAGGACCTGCTGCATTTGCTCGTCGTGGCGGCGTTGCGCCTTCTCGAGTTGCTCGGCGAGCTTGAGGTTCTGTGCCTCCATCTGCTGGAGCCTGTCCTCAAGCTTGGTTGCAGGCGGCGGAGGCGTGGCCGGTGGTCGCGGCTCCTGGGCGACCGCGAGCGGGACGCCGAAAGCGAGCAAGACCGCGGCATAAACCCACGGGTGACGGTGAGTTCGCTGATCGGCCAAACAAAAGGCTCCTGCCACGCTTGGGAGGGGAAAGGGCCCGCGATCACTCGATGCGGGGAGAACAAGTTCGGCGGCATTCGCCAAAACCTTACTATCGGCAAAATCAGACTTGCCGCTTCAATGCCACCTTGCTGATTCTTCAGAGGCCTTGGGAAGGCCACCCGCTTTCAAGCTTCGAAAGGAGTCCCTCTGGGGCTTCCCCCGAGGCCCAGTTGCGAACCAGGCCTCGGAGGTCGAGATGTTCCAAGGAGGCTGGGCCTTGGCTTTATTCTGTCCCCTCAGGATTCAAGTCGGCCGAGGGAGGAATCGGCTCGACCTCGGGCATGAGCGGATTGGGCGGGGCAGGGGGGAGCGAGATCTGCCGCCAGTCCGTCCCGTCGACGTCTTGTCGAATGAGCAAGTAAATGATCGATGCGGCCGACCAGAAATAGCTGTAGACCCAGCCGTGGGCCAAGAGCCCGACGACCGCCAGCCAGAACGTGTGCAGCTTTGCGGGGACCGTGTCCAGAGGCGCGCGACCGTTCTGGAGCAGCGCCTCGAGCTGATCGTGAGGGGCGCCGAAGCTCAGACCCCAATGCGCCATCTGGACCACGAGCTGCGCGAAGAGGGAAACGAAGGTCAGTCCGGCGAGCCCGATGATCCAGGCCAGGATCAGGAAGAACGCATAACGGAGGGGACGCTGGAAAACATAGGCATAGGACCGGCTCAGAGCGTCGAATCCATCTTCCGCTTCCGCAGCGACCGACGCGTGCATCAAGGGCCAACCGGTTGCGAGGCCCACAAGAATTAGCGACATGACCAGACCGGCCAGCAGGGGAAGGACGAGGAAGAGGCCCGCGATGACGGGACCGATCGACGTCGGTAACCGATAGAGAAGACCGAATAACGCACAAGGGATGGTCAGGATGGCGACCCCCAGGAGAGGGCTGATCGGTCCCAGGACCAACGGGATCGATTTACCAAGGGCGAACTCAAGGGCTTTTCTGACCCCCATGCGCTCGCCTGCGGCCACCTGGACGGTGGCGATCCTGGCGATTGCGCCCCCGATAATTCCCCAGACGATGACCGCCCAGATTGCGGCAAGGAAGGCGTGCAGTATCGACAGACCGCCGCCGCTTCGCAATGAGAAGACGACCAGGAAGGGGGTGAGCAGGCATTGAATCGGTTCGGTCAATTGCCAGAGCGAGAGGCCGAGGTCGAAGCTCCCCCCCCCTCCCACCGAATCGGTGGCGAACGAGCTCAACCCTGCCGGGATTCGAGGATCCGACGAGGGAAAGGCGCGATCCAAGGCACCCCAACCTGCATTCAACGCAACCAGCCCGATTGCTGCCAGGAAGAGCTTCTTTGGGTCGATGGAGACGCCGATCCCCCTGAAGAGGCGGAGCCACGGAAAGAGCCGTGTGAAGTGGATCTCTCCGCTCAAACTCGGTTCAACAGTCATGCAACGGCTCTCCAAGGCCACTTCAAGGGACGACGCAGGTCAGGACGACCGACTCGCCCCGTGGAACAAGCTGACATTCGCCAAGGGATGAAGGCAAGAGTCGGGTCTGGCCGAACCCGAGGAGCTTCGCGCTTTCCCCATCTCGAATCTCGGTGTCGCCTTCGAGTCCGAGGAGAATCGTGAAACGGTCGCTGCTTCCCACGGTCGTCGGGCCATTCAAACGGAGCCGCTCGAGCGCGAAGTAGGGACAATGGGCGAGTCGTTCTCGAGTCCCACCGGCAATTGGCTCCGCAGTCGGATCCAGGGGATTGACCGGCCCTGCCTCAAAATCAATCGATTCGAGGGCTTCGGCAAGGTGAAGCTGTCGGGGCCGGCCATCGGTTCCGACTCGCCCCCAGTCATGGACGCGAAACGTGGCGTCGGACATCTGCTGAATTTCCGCCAGCACGACCCCCGCGCCAATCGCGTGAACAGTGCCGGCGGGGATCATGATGCAGGCCCCCGGCTTCGCCTCGAAGCGGTGCAGGAGCGGTTCAACCGCGCCCGTGTCGAGGGCGTTTGCGAATGCGGAGCGCGTGACCCCCGGATTCAGCCCGGCATAGATCAGGCTGCCGGGTTCGGCATGGATGATGACCCAGGCCTCGGTCTTGCCGTTGTCGTTGGCCAGGACCTTGCCCTTCGCGTCATCAGGATGAACCTGCACGGAGAGGACCTGGTGCGCATCAATGTATTTGACCAGTAAGGGGAACTGGGTCAAAGCACCGAGGTGCCGACCGAGCAGCTCGATTCCCCGCTCCCGGATGAGGTCGCGGAGCGTGACTCCCTCGAGGGCCCCCTCGTCCACCCGGCTGACGTCGTCGCGGTGATCGGCGATCTCCCAGCTCTCGGCGTAGCGCGACCCTTCGCCAAGCGGCTTTTTGAGGATTGTCTCGAGCCTTCGGCCGCCCCAGATCAACTCTTTGAGGATCGGTTCGAACCGCAAGGGGTAGAGAGGTGCATCCCGCATCGAAAGTCCTTGATGATTCTCATCGCTTATCGCCGGCGTGGCGAAGGGCTTTACTGGGTGGGAACCCCACCCCACCACTCTCGTCTTGGCGTCGGACGCTGAGCGTTGCCCGTCCGACCCGAGGTCTGAGGACACTCCATCACAAAAAACAATTTACGATGACCGGGCCCTCTTTGTAACGAGAGCGGCGAGGCGATGTCCACCCGAGTCGCGGAATTACGGGAAACGGATTCGTGCTGGAAACCGACGATCGGCGTGTGGTAGACTTATCGCTCAAGGAACGCTCCCGCCCGAATCGGCCGTCCCCGAGAGGCCCACGGCGGTGCCGCCCCAAAAAAGGGTCCCGGCCTCGGGATCGGCCGTCGCGACCCGCGTCTCCTCCCCTCACCATGCCCGCCGACCGGCTTAGCCCTAGGCTTTGTTAGGGTGGTCCACATCCAATGCCGACCGATAACGATCTCTTCGCAGAAGAACAGACGATGGTCACCATGAGTTTTGGTGATCACATCGAAGAATTACGCCTCCGGCTGATCCTCGCCCTCTATGGTCTCGTCATCGGCGTGGTCCTGACCCTGGTCCCTGGCATCAACCTGGGACAGCGGATCATGAACAAGATGGTGGAGCCCGCCCAGGAAGCGCTGACGTTATTTTATAACGATCAAGCGGTGAGGCGGGCCGAGGTCGCCGATGCCGGGGGAGAGGTCTCGGAGACGGCCCAGGCCATCATTCCGGCCGATGCGTTCATTATGGAACTCGGCAAGATTGCCCCCGAGCTCAAGCTTCCTGAGGCGGAGACCGTCAAGAATAAGAACCTGACGTTCCCGATCCGGTACATGGAGTCGGGGATCATCAAGATCGTTAACCAAGGGATGAGGCCGAGCAACGCCTTGATCTCCCTGGCGCCTTTGGAAACGATGACGATCTTCTTCATGGTCTGCCTGGTCGCGGGGCTCGTGATCGCCAGCCCTTGGGTTTTCTATCAACTCTGGGCGTTCATTGCTGCAGGGCTCTATCGCCACGAACGCCACTACGTGACGAAGTTTCTCCCGTTTTCGCTCGGCCTCTTTCTGTCCGGCGTCTTCCTCTGTTTCTTCGGCGTCCTTCCGGTCACCTTGAAGTTCCTCCTGGAATTCAACGTCTGGCTTGGCATCGAGCCGACTCTGCGCTTGGCCGACTGGATGAGCTTCGCGACGATCTTGCCCCTCGTCTTCGGGGTCTGTTTTCAAACCCCGTTGATCATGGTCTTCCTCGCCTTGATCGGGATCTTCAACGTCGACGACTTTCGCTCCAAGCGGAAGATCGCCATCCTGATCATGGTGGTCGCCGGCGCGGTTCTCACGCCGAGTCAGGACCCCTTCAGCATGCTCATGCTCGCCGTGCCGATGATCATTCTCTATGAGCTTGGCATTCTCATGGTCGCTCGGAAGAAGCTGGGACCATCGGTCCGTCAAACGGACTGAGTCGTCAAAGAGTCATCGTCTGTCGAACCGAGCCTGACTGGTTTGCTCGGTTCGACTCTGATTATTTGGAATGAGAGCGGGATGGCTGTGAACCGTGGGATCGTTTACCTGGTTGGTGCCGGGCCTGGTGACCCGGGCCTATTGACCCGGCGCGGCGAAGCCTTGCTCAAAGTGGCCGAGGTGGTCGTCTACGATCACCTGGCCAGCTCTCGACTTCTGGACCTGGCTCCGAAGACCGCACTCCTGATCTGCGCGGGGAAGTCGATCGGTCATAACACCATGCCGCAAGGAGCGATCAACGAACTCCTCGTTGAGCACGCGAAGGCAGGGCGTACGGTGGTTCGGCTCAAGGGGGGCGACCCCTACGTCTTCGGTCGCGGGGCCGAGGAAGCGGAGTATCTACGCGACTCGGGCGTGGCGTTTCAGGTCGTGCCGGGAGTGACGGCGGCCGTCGGAGTCACGGCCTATGCCGGGGTCCCGGTCACCCATCGCGACGCCTCATCGGCGGTCGCCTTCGTCACCGGCCACAACGACCCCGACGCGTCGGCGTCCCATGGTCGGCTCGACTGGGCCGCTTTGGCTTCGTTCCCGGGCACCCTGGTGATCTACATGGGGGTGACCCGGCTCGAGAGCATTTGCAAGACCCTGGTCCGTCTCGGCAAGCCGGCGACGACCCCCGCCGCACTTGTTGAGGCCGGCACCTTGCCACGGCAACGCACCGTGAGCGGGACGCTTGCCGACCTCCACAGGCGCGTCGCGGAGGAAGGGCTCGGACCTCCCGCGCTCCTGGTCGTCGGAGACGTGGTCAGCCGGCGGCCCGCTCTGCGCTGGTTCGAGAACCTTCCGCTCTTCGGCCAACGCATCGTCGTGACCCGTCCGGTTGGTGAAGCCGAGTCATCGTCGGCGATCCTGGAGTCCTACGGGGCTGAGGTCCTGATTGCGCCGACCGTGGAGATCCAGCCACTTGAGTCGTACGAGGAACTCGATCGCACGATCGGCCGCCTGGCCGAGTTTCGCTGGCTCGTGTTCACGTCCGCGAACGGGGTGGAGGGGTTCCTTGAGCGCTTAAACGTCCTCGGTCGTGACGTTCGCGCCCTGGGGCACCTGAAACTGGCCGCGATCGGCCCGGCAACGGCCGGAGCGCTCGGGCGATTTCATCTCAAGGCCGACCTGGTCCCTCGCTCGTTCCGGTCGGAGGACCTGGCGGAGGCGCTCGGGCCTGTTGTCGGGGGGGGCCGAGTCTTGCTCGCTCGGGCCGATCGAGGTCGGACCGTGCTTAAGGATGAACTCGAGAAGATCGCCGACGTCGAGCAGGTTGCCGTCTATCGCAATACCGATGCCGACGCCTTGCCAACCGCCGTGGCGGCAAGGATCGAGCAAGGTTCGCTCGATTGGATCACGTTGACCAGCTCCGCGATTACCGAACGGCTGCATTCCCTGTTGACCGAGTCTGCTCGAAGCCGGGTCGGCCGTGAGATTCGTCTCGCCAGCCTCAGCCCGGTAACCTCGGAGACCGCCAGGCGGCTTGGGTGGAACGTTGCTGCCGAGGCGAAGGTCTACACTTGGGGTGGACTTGTCGATGCGATTGTTGAAGCGGTCGCCACCGAACGGACGAACACTTCGGCGCAGCCATAAACTTGCCCACGACCTGGGCGGATGCGGCCGACTCACTTCCGCAGGGCGATTGCACCATAAGTCATCTCGTTCTTAGAGCGTGTTGTGGACTGTAGTTCAGTGGCGAACGTAGTTTAGGGAATGACCACGCACCAACCCTACCCCAGCGACGTCACCGATGCCGAATGGGAGTTCGTTCTCCCTGATATTTGCCTGCTCCCTGAAGATGCCGGCCAGCGAGTCCACAGCCTCCGCGACGTCTTCGACGCCTTGCGTTGGCTCGTCCGAAGCGGAGCACCATGGCGTTACCTGCCCGCCGACTTCCCTCCTTGGGAGATGGTCGATCAGCAGACCCGCCGTTGGCTTGCCGCTGGCTGTTTCGAGGCCATTGTCCACGACCTTCGAGCCGTGCTCCGCTTCGCTGACAAGAGAGAACCCGAGCCGACGGCCGTCATCTTCGACGGACGAACCATCCAGTCGACCCCCGAGAGTGGTGGCCGTGCAGGCTACGACGGGTACAAGCGTCGCAAGGGGTGCCAAGGTCCACATGGCCGTGGATACGCTCGGACATCTGCTGGCGCTGCACGTGACCCCAGCCAACGAGCAAGAGCGGGCCCAGGTCGACACGCTGGCCAAAGCCGTCCAAGAGGCGACGGGCGAGTCGGTCGAACTGGCCTATGTCGACCAAGGTTACACCGGCGAGGAGGCATTCGATGCGGCGGCCCACCAGGGGATCATCCTCGAAGTTGTGAAGCTGGACGATGCGAAGCGCGGGTTCGTGCTGCTTCCGCGCCGCTGGGTCGTGGAACGTTCGTTCGGTTGGGCGGCGCGATTCCGCCGGTTGGCGAAGGATTACGAGCGGCTCTCCGAGACGCTCGCCGGGTTGCACTACGTCGCATTTAGCTTGTTGATGCTCCGAAAGGCTGCTCCGCTATTTGAGTGGAGTTCATAACACGCTCTAACCATGCCTACTAAACATCTGCGACTGAACTTGCTGCTGTTTCGGAGCACTTTGCTCGCATTGATTGGAGTGCTATGCACCTCTGCAGGGCAAGCAACAGACGTGGGGCAGGCCACCGCGGCATCTCGCCAAGCCCATACGAAGCGGCCAGAGAGCTTCAATGTCAAAGACTTCGGAGCCAAGGGTGATGGAGTTGCGGACGACATCCCCGCCATCCAATCCGCGATCAACGCCGCAACCAAGAACGAAGGTGGCGGCACGGTCAATTTTCCCAAGAGTACGTATCTCCTCAACTCTGCGTACCCAAGCAGCCATCCGTGGGCTTTTCACAATCTGATCATCGATTCCAACGTCACGCTCTTGGGAGAGACGGGAGCGAAGCTGCTGCAAGGTCCAGAGGGACGGCAACCTCTCCCTGAAGGTGCGGAGGGTGTGCGCAACACGATGCTCGCCTTTGGCGCCGACCATGAGATCATTCGCTTTCAGAATCGTGACTACAACGGAGGGTTCTTCGAGCTGCAGGTGACGCAGGCGTCCACGTCAAAGGTCGCGCTCAAGATGGCTTCCGAGTCGTCGAAGTTTCTCCCCGGAGACTACGTCGCAATCTACGAGACGACGAAGGGCGATGTCATTCCGACGGAAACCGGGCGGATCACTGTGGTCAACGCCACCACTGGCGAACTGCAACTCAAAGAGCCTCTGACGCGTTCATTCAAAACACCTTCGATCGCCAACGTCACAAAAATCGCGACCACGAACGTGGCGGTCAAGAATTTGATCGTCGAAGGGTCGGAGCCTCTGACCGTCACAGAGACCTTCGGTTTTACCGCCGAGGACTGCCGCTTCATCAACGACACGTCGATCGGGGGCAAGAATGTGGTCGACTACAACATGAATACGTTGAATGGATTCCGCTTTGCGAGGAACGTCTTTACCTCGGTGGGGCCTGGTTACGCAGTCATGGAGATGCCCCAGCGCAACAGCCGCCATGGCGTTTGGGATAGCAACGCGTTTGAGATCGTTCAAGGCGGCATGGGGGAGTACGCCGCAGACATTCAGTTTACAAGCAACACGTTCAAGCTTCATCCCAACGAGCGCACCAGCGTTGGACTCATGATCGGAGGCAAGGACATCGTCTTCAGCGGGAACACGGTGACGTCCGACAACATCCCAGCCGGCGACGGCTGGGGCAGCCTGCTGGTGGACTGCGTTGGCCCCGGATACGAGCGCTACGTCGGCAACATCGCCATCGACGACAACACGTTCAACTACCAGGGGGACGGCAACAACACGATCCATCTCGTGGCCGCTGATACGAGCTTCACAGGCAATACGCTGAATGTGAAAGGCCCCGCGCTCGGCGTGCGCGCTGAAGGTCCGCCACCGCAACGGCTAACGATCAAGGACAACATGATCTCGATGGGGACGGGAACCGCAATCATGATCGCCAGCTCGCGTATCGACGGATCGACGATCACTGATAATACAATTAATGGCGCGGGTGCGCATGGAATCTATGTGGCCTCACCCGAGAAGCCGAACGCCGGCAAGCATGTGATTTACCGTAACCAAGTCTCGGGCTATCGCTCCGAACTCTTCATCGATCTGACCCTTCATCCCGGCGCAGTTCTGTCGGACAAGTAGCGGCGAGTAGTCACTATCCGGAAAGGAACGGCAGCAATGCATCGTCTGTTGACCCTATTCATGACACTCGTGGCCCTCGCCGGTTCAACAGTCGGGCGAATTGCCTTCGCGGCGGAAGCGAATATCCAAGTCGTCTCCGTCATCGAAGGCGACAAAGGACCGGGCTTCAAGCCAGCCGCCAACGTGATGGGGGCGGTCGGGCCAAAACACCTCGTCGACTTCACCATCATGGGCTTCACGGTCCGTGACAAGACGACGGGCAAGTCCCTGCGGCATCAGTCGCAGCTCGAATTCTGGCGACAAGTGCAGCCGGCCAAGTCGCTTGATCCGAGTCCGCATGCCAATGATCCATGGATGGTTTACGACCCGTTGTCGGAACGCTGGTTTGCCACCATTGCGGGAACCGGGACGGGAGAATCGTACCTGGCCGTCTCCACATCCGCTGATCCGTTGCAGCCCTGGAAGGGAGTTTCGCTCCCGCTGCCGCGCGTCGACCCCGGCCTGAAAATCGGCGTCGATCGCAACGGCGTATACATCTCGTGCGCAAATGGCTCGGAGAATCCGCGCGAAGCGCTGGATATGTATGTGATCCCGAAGGCCGACGTGATCGCCAGTGACGGACCCTCACTGGCGCGCGGGCGGATCGTTGGCAAGCTGATCTATGCCGCGTTTCCGGCTGTCCATGTTGGGGCGGATCAAAAACCTGAGACGCCGGCGGTCCTGATCAATAATGCGTTCGGCGCGCCGACGTGCTCTGAACTGTATCTGTATCGTATAACGTGGACCGGAATTCGCGCCGATATCTCCAAGGCCCAGACCATTCGTCTGAGTCGCGAGTATGCCGTGCCGAGGATGGAGGGGGTTCAGCCCGATGAGGGCGTCAAACTCTTGCAGGCTGGGGGGCGACGGAACAACTGCGCCTTCGTGCACGGCGGGAGTGTATTCAGTTGCAACGGAGCACAGCGCACGGCCGACTCGCGCCCCGGAATTCTGTGGTACGAAGTGCGGATCGAGGACGGCGCGTTACTGCAGGAGGGCTTTGTCGATAGCCCGGACTGTGACTATCTCTATCCGTCGATCGCCGTGGACAGTCGAGGAAACATCGGCATCGGCTGCACTCGCACGTCAGCTAAGGATTACCCGTCTGTCTGCGTCATGATGCACGCCGCTGGCGATCCCGCAGGCTCGATGCAGCCGCCGGTAGTCGCAGTCAAAGGGACCACTGCGTTTCGGTACTCCGGCATGCCTGGGATGAACTTCAGCAACTATAGCACCACATGCATTGATCCTTCGGATCGTGATCTCTTATGGACCTACCAGGGCTACGCGAACAGCAAAGTCGATCGGCAATGGTGTACGGCATGGGCGGCATTCAAGATGCCAGCGGCGAGTCCCGTCCCCGTACCACTGCGGTGATTCGTTCTGCTCGCTCTGGGCCGTGGTCGGCTGCGGCGATATGGGAAGAAGGGCGCGGGCCCGGCGCGGGCGCTCGTGTACTCGTTCGCGAAGGACACACGGTCCGATACGACATCGCAAGCGACGAGGCGATCCGGGCAATCAACGTGGCGGGCATATTGACCTTCGCGATCGACAAGGACACGCGGCTCGACGTGGGATTGATCAAGAGTCAGGCTGGCGACGAATACAGCGAAGAGGGGTTCGATTGCGAGGCCCATCTGGAACCGCTTGCTCCGGGTTACTCGCGACCGGCGCTGTTAGTTGGTACGCCGAACCATCCGGTCGACGCCAAACACACGGCGAAGATCCGGCTGGTGTACTTCGAGGGCCTGGACAAACCAGGGCGATTGCACCATAAGTCAGGATCCGGTGAGCACTTTCTCCATATAGCGTGTATTGCATGCGGCGGCGAGGCGTTTGTTCTTCACGCCGATCTTCTCGGAGGTCTCGTTCTTGAGCAGGCCGAGAGCGGCCCGGCGGACGACGCTGAGGTTGGCGTCGGCCAGGCCCAGGCGGACGCGGCAGGCGTCCTCGCCGAAGGTGACGTCGAGTTGCCAGTGCAGCGAATTCTCGATCCCCCAGTGCCCGCGCATTGCCGCACCAAACTGCTTGGCGCTCATCTTCTTACTCAGGATAGAGTCGCGCACTTCATCGCACGACTTGCTACCCCGCATCGTCTCACTGATCGCCACCCCGATCTGCTTCAAGCCTTTCCAGCGGACCCGATCGGTCAGGTCGTCGGGCACGTCGCAGACGTAGTAACTCCGGTGCTCCGTGCGACCATGGCCTTTATCGTCCGATTCATGTCGGCTCGCCTTCACCCGGGCGAAGTCATCGTCCATGTGGCTCACGAATAGGGTGGGCTGATTTCCCTTCACCGCCAGCACGTAGTCGGCGCCCCCCGCGACGATCTTCTCGGCGATCTCGGTCTGCTCCCCCATGGCGTCGATGGTCACCAGACAGCCCGACACGTCCAGGATCTCCAGCAACTTGGGGATTGCGGTGATCTCGTTGCTCTTGGCATCGACGACGACTTGCCCCCGGCTGACGTGATTGGCAGTGGCGCAGGCGCTGACCCTATGGATGGCCGACTTGGCATTGGCCTTGTCGTAGTTCTGGCGGAGGGTCTTGCCGTCGATGGCGACGACCTGCCCGGCGGTCACCTCGTGAAGTGAGGTGACCCCACTGAGCAGGCAACGCTCGAACTCGGCGGGCTTGATGTCCCTGAAGATAGCATTGAATGGGTCATGAGAGGGGATGCCGTTGATCAACTGGAGGAATCTGACCAGGCATGCCCGTTTCTGGCGTCCCCATTCGGCGATCGAGACGAAATCGTCGCCCCCCGAGATGACTGGACAGAGGGCGCTGGTCAGGATGTTGGTGAGCGGGTAGACGAGCTTACGTCGGTGTGGGTCAGTCAAAGTCGCGAAGTGATCTTCGATGAAAGCGTAGAGATCATTGGCCACGAGAGGTCGATCCCGAGAAGGCTGGGCAAAACGCTCGGCGTGTTCAGCCCTGACGAGATCACGAGTTACTGTGTCTCAAGTGTCGCAGATTGCGTATTGTGGCGCAATCGCCCTGCTCTCTTCCGCTTCACCCTCAAGCCAAATCCATGATGGGCCGTGCCTATCCTACAAGAGAATTCGAATCGATTCTCAGCTTGTAGGGTGGGCGCGGCCCACCATCATGATCTGCTTTTTCGGAAGACAGGAGGTTAAGACCACAGCATTCTTCTTCGTTGCATCATCGAAGCTCGCGTGAGGTCTCAAACCCTTGCCAGAGGATGAAGGCTCCTCCTAAGATGAACAATATGTCCAAAGGGACATTCCGTCCGAGGATGCCTGCCGCCGCGTCGAGAAGAAAGATCAAACAGACCAGGCCGGCGACGATCATCGCGGCGTAACAAAGGACCTTCGGCGTCTCCATCGTCCAAACGCTCCTTGGGTCGGTCGTGGTAATCGACAACATTGCTCCAGCTTATCACATAAAGAGTGCCGAGCCTGTTTAGTGTACCATAAGCGCGGAGTTCCATCGCCGCGCGTTTGGTCGAGATTCGATGAGATTAGACGTTCTGAACCGGGATGGTTCGTGGTTTGGCCACGTCCTGTTTGGGGAGCTTGACCCTCAAAACGCCGAGACGAGCCTCAGCCTGGGCCGCGTCGAAGTTGACCTGGTTCGAGAGCACGATCTGCCGGTGAAAGGTTCCGAACTGCCGCTCATGGAGCGGAGTCTGCCCTTCAATCGAAGCATCGGGATTCTTGACTCCGCGCAGGCTGAGAACATTGCCGGTCACCGAGAGGTCGATCGAAGCCGGGTCAACGCCCGGGAGTTCGGCGACGAGGATGATTTCGTCGACGGTCTCGAACATGTCGACCGCGGGACTCCAACCGGTAGGTTCGAGGTCCATCGGAGCCGGCTCAGATGGACCCAATCGCGCGGGGTTCCAGTATTCCTCCATCAGCCGGTTGAGCTCGTTCTGGATGACGTGAAACGGGGCGGAGATCTCCCGCCGCCAGGGGATCGGTCGTGCCATGGGTGAACTCCTTCAAAGTGGTGCAAAAGGTTGGAGACGTTTCAAGAGCCGTCGAGCCGACGCGATCATGCCACTCGACCTTTGGATCGGCGCCGCGACCCGAAGTACAAAGAAAAAAAGGTGGCTGAGCCTCGCAAAGAGAGAGTGATTCGAGGCGACTACGATTTGATCTCGATGCGATGGGTCTTGACCCGCTCGGCCTTCGGGAGGATCAATCGCAGAACGCCGTTGCGCAGCTCGGCCGTGATCCGGCTCCGATCTACCTCATCGCTCAGGATGAACGAGCGGTAGAAGTCGCCAACCTGATATTCCTGATGAAGGATCCGCGATCCTTCGGGGGTTGAAGTGTTGACCTGAGCAGAGAGGCTCAGGACGTTGTCCTCGAGCTGAATGCTCACCTGGTTTTCGGTCGCGCCCGGCAGGTCGGCCTCGAGGATCAGGCCGTCCGGACTCTCGTGAATATCGATCGGCGGTGTGAAATAGGCGGCCGGAGGCTTCAAGGATTCGGAGGTGGAAGCTTGCCGGTTGCCCGAGTCGCGGGAGACTGGCCGATCGACCGCGACCGGGATCGAGTGGTTGCTGACGCTCATCGCTGGGCTCCAGGATGGCCGGGGGGGCTTCAGGTGGTCGCCTTGATGGGGATCTGTCGTGGCTTGGCACTCTCTGCCTTCGGAAGCGTGATCGTGAGCAGACCTTGAGCGAACGTGGCCGTGACCTGGCCGCTGTCCACACGATCAGGCAGCGAGACCGTTCGAGTCCAGCGCCCGAACTGGCGCTCTTGACGACGGTAACTCTCGTCCGCCACCCCTTCCGGCCGCTTCCGTTCCCCCCTCAGGGTGAGGGCCTCCCCTGTGATTGACAGGTCGAGGTCTTCCGGGGCCATTCCCGGCAACTGCGCGGTAAGAAAATATTTGTCTCCGCCATCGTAGAGATTGATCGACGGATCGTGCCGACTCAGCCGCCAGGAATGGAGTGGCTCAAAGCTCTCAAACAGTCGCCCCACTTCGCGTTGTAGGTCGCGAAACGGATCCCAACGCCGCTGCCAGTTCAGTCCGCTCATCGAAGTGACCTCCCCTTGAAAGGGTAGTTCGGAGGATAACTTCAACTATTGCAGAGAACGTGCCGGAAGTATTGCAGAGAACGTGCCGGAAGCCCCTTTTTCCGTGGACTGCCAATTTGGGGTGACGTTAGCCAATGCCTGGGAAGAAGTTGCGTTTGATGGGTCTGATTCGACTGGATTTGGACCCTCTCCCCGAGCCGAGCGTGGGTGCCAAAACCGAAGGACCGATCGGGTCAAAGTGGCAGGAGAATCAGGACGCTGTCGTTTTGGCAGGGACGCGGTCGCGAAGTTCTTACCAGGTCAGAAGAAGGTTTCGGAAATGGACCGGATACCCCGCAGGGCTTTCGAAGGTGAGCGAGGGCGTCGTCTCCTGGTCGGTGCTCGTGGGGAGGGGGAGTTGATCGAGGTCCACGGTGATTTCGTCGGCCATGCGGCGGATCTGGACGCGATGCCAGCCCATCGGAGCCGAAGGGGACCCGGCACGCAATCCCGGTGGGTGCAGTCGAATTCCCACCACTTTCGTCAGGGGAAGCGTGTCTTCATCGCCCCAGACGTCCACGCTCAGATCGAACGACCTGGGAAGGGGGAGGGGCAAGTCATACACCAGGGGAAACCCTACCGGGGATTGCGACGATGGATTTGCGACCAAGTGCGACATCCGAAAGGAGTGGCTTCTTGGGGTGGTTGCCTTGGGAGGAAGCTTGGAGGAAGTGGTCAGGTCGGAAATCCGAAGGGTCAAGCACGAGGCGACCATCGTTCCGAGCAGGATGAGACTTGGTAGCGTATAGGCCCACCAGCGCGGGGGGTGAGATTCGAGCGAGAAGGGGCATTGAACGAGCATTAGCACGCGCTGAAAGAGAGCCGAGGTGTTGGTCACTTGCGGGGTGGTTTGTTGCGGTACTCCAGTGGATTTCAACTCCGTATCGCCCTCGCCGCTGGCGATTTTCACAAGGCTGGCTGCGTAGGATTGGAATGGACCGTAGGCCCGGGCCGCTCCACGGTCGGCCATGAACTCTTGATCGAGCCGCATCTGCGCCCGGATCCACCAGAGTGGCGGAATGAAGAACCAGAACGCTTGGGCGAGGCTGCTGGCTAAGCCGAACCAAGAGTCCTTTCGTTCGGTGTGGGCCAGTTCGTGCAAGAGGCTCAATCGCAGCTTGTCGGCAGACTCAGGCAGGTCGAGGACCACCGGGATCAGGATCGTCTGGCGGTATAAGCCCACGAGTGCGGGGCGGCGGACCCGGGCGCTGACCCGAAGGCGAGGCCGGTGCCCCTGGACCGGCAAGCGGTTGTAGAGCTCGGCCGAAAGTGGTGTGACCTCATCGGAACGTGATGTGAGCCAACTCAATCCCCAGTGTCCCAGTAGCAGCCAGGCAAGGGCGGAGGCCGTCCCAACCAGATAAGCGACGATCAACCAACGCGGCGGTGGCCCGATCAGCATGTGAAGGGGGCGGGGGGCGTCCGGAGCCGAGGGCGTGAGACCCGAACCGGGGGCGGGAGTGGGAGCCTTCGTCTCATTCGAAAGATGGCGAAGGTGAGAGGCGAAGATCGGGTGGGAGAGAAGGCCCGATTGGTGCGCGACCCGATTCAAAGAGATCCGGGGAAATGGAGCAAAAATCACCAGTGGAATCAGTGCCAAAACGCTGAGGATGGCCGCGCGAGCCAGGCAGATCCGGCGCACGGGTTGACGGCAGCCGATCATCGCCAAGGCGACTAAGCTCAGCAGAGCCGTGGCCGCAAGGGATGAGTCAAGGAGCAATTCACCCAGTCGATCGATCCAGTGGGCCATGAAGTTGGCCTCTCGAATCGCGAGAAACACGGAGTCCGATCAAAGTCAGCAGCGAGACACGGCCATCGAGAAGCAAGCGTAAACCCCAACCTCTCGACGGCCGGATCTGCACCTCTCAACAGCAGAACGTCCAGGTCGGAGGGAGCGGAAGGCCGGAGGAATCGCATCGGGAGCGGCCGGCTTCGCTCTTCAGAATTCTTCAACGGATCCCACTTCGGCGGTCTCGGCCTTCACGGCCGTCTGGCGTTCCGCTTCGTCAATCATGGCGCGGAGGCGGTCGAACTCCGCCGGGGTCGGCGACCGAGAATCGAGCAGAGCGACCATCACCCGGTCGAGCGCTCCATCGAACACGCGGTCGACGAACCGCTTGGTTAGTTCGTGAATCGTCCGATCCGATGATTTCTTGGGGATGTAGATAAAAGTACGCCCCTCGACAACATGGCGGACGAGCCCCTTCTTGTCTTCCATGATGTTGAGCAGCGTTTGCACGGTGCTGTAGGCGACCGGCCCCGCCGACTTGTTGAGGTCGTCCTGGACCTCTCGTACGCTTGCCTTCTCCCGCGCCCACAAGATCTTCAGGATCTCCAGTTCGCGGTCAGTCACCATCTGGACTTTACGCACGGCGGTTCTCCCTCAGGTAAGACGTACGATTGGGATGATCGTTAACGTAACTTAACGCTCAGTATGGCAATCGGCAACCCTAAGCCTATCGGAATTCGGACTCATTTCAACGATTTATTTAGGGGAAGTGGGCTCGACTTATCCTGAGTGTCCCGATCAGGTTACGTTTACAGAATCAAGCGGCACTTCACGTCATCTCTCATCCATGCGTGTAAATCCTTCACTCAGGAGGGGTCGCCAGACGTTCCAGTCGCTTGGCCAGCAACTCGGGAAATCGCTTATACCATCGCGCGTTGAGCGGGGATGGGTGAGGTAAAGGCAAGAGGACCAAAGCTTTGTGGATCGACTCGTTTTTGCCTGGCAGGGTCAGGTCGCATTCGATTTCGGCTTCGTAGCGATCCTCTCGATTCCAGAACTCCTCGAATGCGCTGGGATTGGTGTAAGGGAGAAACCATTGGAAGGCTTCGTTCCCGAGGGTGATGACGTGGTTTCCTTGCCAGTGGACGGCGAGGAGTTCCGCGACGAAGGGGCGGAAGCGTTCCTTGACCGCCGTTGTGTACGCTTTATTGCCAGGGGGTTTGTAGGGGACCGTGTTCGTCAAGAGGACGTCGGAGAGGACCGACTCCAGGTTGCGATCCGACTTCGGCGGCGGCTCCCCATGGCGTGCCTGATAGATTCCTGAGCGGACAAGCCGCCCCCCCGCGCCGATCAGCGGTTGGCCGGCGGCGACCTCGTCCTTGCCCAGGTCGCGACCGAAGACACAAGGGGGAGCTGTGAGCGAGCCGGCGAAGAGGATCGGCTGCAACGGATCCTTGCCGGCCTTTTCGTAGATCGGAGTGTCAATCGGAAAAGGTTCGCGCTGCGCTTCTTGATGGATGGAATCGACCAACTGCGGAATCGTGCGCATTGCGAGTCTCTTCGGGCCTTGGGTTGTGGGTGGGGTGGACCGTCCTTGGGTGAACCTGAGCCGGGACGCGGTGTCTGGGTGTCGCGAGTTGGGGGCTTTCTGCTAAGATCATAACCTGGCGGAACGACGGCGAAACCAGGGGGAGATTCTCTCCTCATTTGGGCGGCGAAAAGGGTCGGTCATGACGCGGATTGCGATCTACGATACGACGTTGCGGGATGGCAGCCAGGGGGAGGGGGTCAACTTCTCGCTCCAGGACAAGCTTTTGATTACCACTCAGCTCGACTTGCTGGGTGTCGACTATATTGAAGGGGGTTACCCACTCTCCAACCCGAAGGATGCCGCCTACTTCCGCGCGGTTCGCGACCTCGACCTGAAGCACGCCCGCGTTACGGCCTTCGGGATGACCCGCAGAAAGGACGTCGCCGCCGAGGATGATATCGGAATGAAGGCGCTCGTCGGCGTGGCGATGCCGGCCGTGACGATCGTCGGCAAGAGTTGGGATTTTCAGGTGCTCGAAGTTCTCGGGGTCTCGCTTGCCGAGAACCTGAGCATGATCACCGACTCCGTCGCCTTCTGCGCGGCCCACACTCCCGAGGTCGTCTACGACGCCGAGCACTTCTTCGACGGTTACAAGAAAAACCCGGAGTACGCGCTTCGGACTCTCCAAGCAGCCGCAGACGCCGGCGCAGCCTGGCTCGTGCTCTGTGATACCAACGGTGGCAGCCTGCCGGACGAGGTCTCGAAGGCCGTGGCCGACGTTGTAGCGAATATCAAGGTGCCCGTCGGTATTCACACCCACAATGATTGCGAGCTTGCGGTGGCCAACACCTTGGCCGCGGTCGCCCAAGGGGCCAGGCAGGTCCAAGGGACGATCAACGGAATCGGCGAACGGTGCGGCAACGTCGACCTCTGTAGCGTCGTGGCGAACCTTTCGCTCAAGCTTAAGGGCTACGAGGTCCTTTTGCCCGGTAGCCTGGTTCACCTCACCGAGGTTTCCCGCTACGTTCATGAAACGGCCAACATGAACTTTCGGCCGGGGCAGCCGTTCGTCGGCACCAGCGCGTTCGCCCACAAAGGGGGGATGCACGTCCACGGCATCCGCAAGAACGCGGCCAGCTACGAGCACATCGACCCCGCGCTGGTCGGCAACGAGCGCAGAGTCCTTGTGTCTGAACTCTCGGGCAAGTCGAACATCGCCGAGAAGCTGGCAGAGTACGGCCTCGAGCAAGATTCCGCATTGTTGACCAAGGTTCTCGACCGCGTACAGGACCTCGAAAACGAAGGCTACCAGTTCGAGGCCGCCGAAGCGTCATTCGTCCTCCTGGTCGAGCGACTTGCGGGCCGTGAGACCTCCTGGTTCTCCAGCCTCGGTTATCACGTGAGCGTTTCGGGTCGCCCCGACGGGGCGGCGGTCACCGAGGCCACTGTGAAGCTGAAAGCCGGCGATGCGATCGAGCATACGGTCAGCGAAGGGGACGGTCCGGTCAATGCTCTCGACGGGGCACTCCGAAAAGCGCTCGAGCATCACTATCCCCGGCTCATGGAAATGCGGCTTTTCGATTACAAGGTTCGCGTGATCAACGGCCGCGAGGGGACCGCAGCGCGCGTTCGCGTCGTGATCGAGAGCCAGGACGACGATTCGGTCTGGGGGACCGTCGGCGTCTCCGAGAACGTGATCGAGGCAAGCTGGCTCGCCTTGATCGACGCCTTCGATCACAAGCTCACCAAGGATGCAAGGTCGTCTCGCTCTCGTGTCGCCCTTGCCCAGACCTGATCCGACCCTCGACACGCGGGGAGACCTCATGGACGCTTCCGCCTCAGAACCGACGCTGGCCACGGTCGTCGACGACGAGTTCGTCCGTTATTTCCGCCATCTTGCGACTCGGGTCGAGCGCGCAGTTCGTTGCTTGCCGCGTGAGAAAACCTGGGACAAGCCGTTCTCGTTCGGCAATAGCGTCGGCCACCTTGTACTTCACCTGACGGGGAACCTCAACCATTTTGTGGGCTCGATCGTTGCCGGTACGGGCTACGTCCGGGATCGTCCGCAAGAATTCAGCGACCCTCGACACGAACCGGCCGAGGCGATCCTGGCTCGGTTTCACGAGGCGGTCGAAATGACCGTGAAAACGATCCAGGCGCAGGATGCCTCTGGATTGATGAGTCCTGCTGGCGCTCAAATGCCGATTGAGACGCGGTTCGGGTTATTCTTGATCTGCACCGCCCACTTGAACAACCACATCGGGCAGATGAGTTATCTCGTCCAGGCCTTGGGGCACAACACCGAAGAGCCTCCCAGTTGGTGAGCCCCTGAGACAGTCAATTCGAACGGCCGCGTGGAACAATGCCGGGGCTTCGACTGGATTTCACGACCGCCATCGTGGACACTCAGGCCGACCTTCATTCGCCTTTATGTTCCCCATCATGGACCCGAACTTCGCATGAGCACTGCCGACCTGCCCAAGCAATACGACCCGCAAGACGCCCAGCGCCGTTGGTACGACTTCTGGCTCCAAAAGGGTTACTTCCACGCCGATCCGTCGAGCAAGAAGCCCCCTTATACGATCGTCATCCCCCCACCCAACGTCACCGGGGCCTTGCACCTGGGGCATGCGCTCAATAATACGCTGCAAGATATTTTGATTCGCTGGAAGCGGATGCAAGGGTATGACGCCCTCTGGATGCCCGGGACCGATCACGCGGGGATCGCCACGCAGGCCGTCGTCGAGCGACGCCTGCTCGAGGAAGAGAAGAAGACGCGACATGACTTGGGCCGCGAAGCGCTGGTCGAACGAATCTGGGCCTGGAAAGACGAATACGAAAAACGCATTTTGAGTCAGTTGCGGCTCATGGGCTGTTCGTGCGACTGGGAGCGCACCCGGTTCACGCTTGATGAAATATGTGCCCGGGCCGTCCGCGTCACGTTCTTCCGGCTCTTCCAGGCCGACAAGATCTACCGGGGGAAACGGCTGGTCAACTGGGACGCCCACCTCCGGACTGCGGTGGCCGACGACGAGATCTACTACGAGGACGTCAAGGGCCAGCTCTGGACGATCAGGTATCCGGTGGCCGGCTCGACGACCGGTGAGGCGCTTCACGTCGCGACGACCCGTCCCGAAACTTTGCTCGGCGATACCGCGGTGGCCGTCCATCCCGACGACCCGCGCTACCAGCACCTGATCGGTCGATCGGTCTCGCTCCCCTTGACCGGTCGCGAAATCCCGATCATCGCCGACGGCCTGCTCGTCGATCCCAAGTTCGGCACCGGCTGTGTCAAGGTGACGCCCGCTCACGACCCCAACGACTATCAGACCGGCCTTCGGCACGCCCTGCCGATGATCAACCTGCTCAACCCCGACGGTACGTTCAACGAGAACGCAGGCGCCTACGCCGGCCTCGACCGGCGGATCGTCCGCAAACGGGTGGTGGCCGACCTGGAAGCGCAAGGGTTGCTCGAGAAGACCGAACCCTACGCGACTCGCCTGAACTATTCGGATCGGAGCAAGACTCCGATCGAACCTTATCTTTCCGACCAATGGTTCGTCCGGATGGACGACCTTGCCCAGAGCGCGATGGATGCTGTGATCTCGGGCCGGGTCAAGATCCATCCCGAGCGTTATGCAAAGAGCTATCTCGACTGGCTGGGTGAAAAGCGAGATTGGTGCATCAGCCGGCAGCTCTGGTGGGGGCACCGAATCCCGATCTGGCATTGCGACGAGGCGACGGAGGCGGACCTCGAACGCGCGTTCGCGGGGCGTACCGACGTCTCGTGGCGGAAGGCGGAGGCCGGAGGCTGGCTCATCTGCGCCGAGACGGACCTCCCGGCTGATGCTCTCGGTCCTCAATTCGAGCTTCGCCAGGACCCGGACGTTCTCGACACCTGGTTCAGCTCCGCCCTCTGGCCGCATTCCACCCTGGGATGGCCCGAGGAAACTCCTGAACTCGCGAAGTATTATCCGACCAACGTGCTGTCGACCGCCCGCGACATCATCACGCTCTGGGTGGCCCGGATGGTGATGTTCGGCCTGTTCAATCGCAATGAGGTTCCGTTCAAGGACGTCTTCATCCACCCGGTGATCCAGGACGGCAAAGGGCAGCGGATGTCGAAGTCGGCCGGCAACGGCATCGACCCTGTCGACATCATCGATCTCTACGGTGCCGATGCGCTGCGGTACACGCTCGCCTATTCGGCCACGGAGACCCAGGATTTGCGGATGCCGGTCGACAAGGCCAAATTGCCCGATGGCCGGCAGGTCAACACGTCGGAGCGGTTCGAACAGGGACGAACGTTCCCGAACAAGTTCTGGAATGCCGCCCGCCTCGTCCTCTTGAATTTGGAAGGCTACGAACCGGAGCGCGTCGACGTGCGCTCGCTCCCCGTCGAAGACCGCTGGATTTTGAGCCGGTTGCGTGAGGTCCAGGACGCGACCACCCGTGACCTGGAGACGTTCCACTTCGCCGAGGCGACTAAGGGTCTGCGCGACTTCACCTGGAACGAGTTCTGCGACTGGTATCTCGAGTTCGCCAAGGGCCGGCTCCGTGACCCGCAGTCACGCCCCACCGCCCAGCGGGTCGTGGCAGCCGTCCTTGACGGCCTCTGCCGCTTGCTCCATCCGATCATGCCGTTCGTGACCGAGCAAGTCTGGCAGGCGCTCGCCCAGGTCGCCCCCAGCCGTGGACTCCCCGAGCCTGGTCCTGCGGCCGAGAGCGTTTGCATCGCCCCTTGGCCGAACTATCCCGACTCGTGGGACGACGCACAGGCCACGGCCATCGTGGTCGAGAACTGGCAAGGCCCGATCACCGTCATTCGCAACCTGCTGGCCGAGAACAATGTCCCCAAGGCGGCGAAGATTCACCCGATCATTGTCGCCGCCAATGAAGGGGTCGCCTCTCGGGTCCGCCTGGGCGAACCGTTCCTCAGGGCGATCACACCGTGTGAGTCGGTGACGATCGTCACCGAGAGCGAGGAGCCGCCGGGCAGCGTGGTTGCGGTCGGATCCGACGTCCGTATTATTCTGCCTCTGGAAGACGTGATCGACCTGGAGGCCGAGGCCGCGCGCCATCGCAAGTCCCTGTCCGACATCGACCGACAACTGGCGTCGATCCGCAGCAAGCTGGGCAATGAAGCCTTTGTCAGCAAGGCGCCGGTCGCCGTCGTCGAGCAACAGCGAGCGAAGGACGCGGAGCTCGTCGCTCAGCGCGAGATGGTTGCGGCCTTACTGGCGAAGGCCGAAGCGAAGCCTTGATCCCAATGGCTGCGTTGACGGGGTCCGCCGCCCTCTTTATTATCATGGAAGAACGCCCGTCGTGAACCGACGGGCAGACCGGCAAGCGCAACCGCCGAAGGCGGATGCGGCGGACCCGCGAGAAGTGCGCCAGGGGAGACGACCGCCGTGCCCGTGCAGATGGAACTTACGCGGATCATCATCAACGAGAACAACGAGCAGCAGATCATCTTCCTCAAGGAAGTCGAGGGGGATCGGACCTTCCCGATCGTCATCGGCATCTTCGAAGCGACGAGCATCGACCGCCGCGTGAAGGGCCTTCCCGTTCCGCGTCCCCTGACCCATGACCTGCTCGCCAACACGATCGAGTTGCTTAGCGGCGAGCTGCAAGATATATTCATTAGCGAGCTCCGTGATCACACCTATTTCGCCAAGCTCCGGATCCGCCACAACGGCGAGATCGTCGAGGTCGACTCACGACCCAGCGATGCTATTGCCGTGGCGGTGACAGTTGACGTGCCGATTTACGTCGCGGAAGATATCATCGACGAAGTGGGTCACTGATCGTTTGAAGCTCGTTTGATCCGAGGAGGGGTGCCAGAGTGGCCGATTGGGACGGTCTTGAAAACCGTAGTAGGGTCAAACCTACCGTGGGTTCGAATCCCACCCCCTCCGTTCCGTCAGTGACCGCCAGTAACCGACACAAGGCGTCTAATTCCGCTTCGCTCAAGGCTTTGCAGCCTTTCCACTCGTCTAGGGCTTGAAGCTCGCCACCGTTAGGGATTGCGTCAGCGTCCGCCATATCCCGCCCCGATCCGTCCCCTGGAAGTGGCAAATGAGTGGCAAGCCCCTGTGGGCCGGTCTTGACTGTACTTCGCTCATCCAACGTGCTGGGTAGTCGGTCCATCGCCCCTCGAAGTTCCTCGGAACTGGCCTTGGCATAACGACCGATAGTCAGGACCGGTGTGCTGTGCCTCGCCAATGTCTGGCACGCCTTCACGGTCGCACCGCTCTGGACCACCATCGTGACGTACGTGTGGCGTAAACTGTGGAAGTCCGCGACGAGTTTCAGCTTCGATGAATCGCGATAGGCGATGCCGGCGCGGGCAAGATCCCCTCGAATTAGAAGATTCGTATGCTTAGTGAGCTTCGGGAACACGGGGAGGCCGGCGGTCTTCCCTTTGAGCCAATTGCTGAGCAGCAAGGCCAGATCCTGACGGATCGGCTGGTCCACCTCCTTGCGATCCTTGGCGTACGCCGCATTCACTCTGACGACCGGATCATCCCGGTCTAGCAGGAAGTTCTCCGGAGTCAACGACCGGATCTCATTGGCCCGAAATCCCGTGCCGGCGGCAATCTGGTACAAGGCGGCTCTGTCAGGCCCGGTCATCTTGAGGTGAACGGGTCCGGTTGCAGCAGTGGCAAACAGCTTGAACAGATCAGCGGAACTAAGCGGCCGGGGGAAACGTTGGTCGCCTGGCAAGAATCTGCCACGTGGACGCCCGTGGCCTCCTCACGCTCCCCGAGAAAACCCGCGCATACAAAAGCCCCGCCAACCCGCGATCATGCGGAGCGACGGGGCTTTGGTAGTGGGGGGGGATAGGATGGTTCGCCAGGGTAGCTTGCCAGGGCTCATCAGACTTCAGGCAGTCACGGCCTTGCGACGACGCTTCCAGGCGAGGCCCAGGCCCATCGGGAGGGCGGTGAAGACCAGGGCCAGGGTGGAGGGTTCGGGGGTGGGGACGAGGGGGGTCGTGTCGACAATGGTACGGAAGTAGAGGTCGAGGTCGCTCCCCACAGACGTGAGGCTGTTCGCTTGCATCCCCAGCACCATCGTCCCGCCTGCATAGGCGTTGCCCGTTGTCCCGGACCAGGTGCCGGCCCACAAGCTCGGACTGCCAGTCGCGCCTTGAGGGTGAAGAACGATGGCGAATTGGTCGCCCGCATTCAAGAATACCGATGTCGCCAGGTTCACAACCAGCGGGAGCGGTGTAGTCGGCGGGAACGGCCGCGATGTCGGGAAGTTACTCGGATTGATCGTCGTCGTCGACAGTACCACCCCGGTCGGCAGTCCGCCGCTCACGACCTGAATGTCCAGGATCCAGGGCGTCAAAAAACTTTCGCTGCGCGATGCTTCCAATTCGACTGCGACCAGGCTACCCGTGACACCTGTAGTGACGGTCTGCCCTACGAACGCATACCCTTCCGCCAACGCGGCACCGAGGTTTGAATAGCCCACAAATGATTGGTCGACGATTAGGGTCGCCCTCGCCTGTCCCGCCGCCACGGTTAAGAGTCCCAGCACCGCAACCGCAAGCCCTAACCGCTTCGTTATAATCTTCATCGAATGACTCCTGTCCAGCCAGGCTCGGCCGAAGCCTGCTAGCGTGGGTTCAACATGAACCGGGGGGGCGGCTTCGCCTGGACCGGAAGGGAGATCATGGCTAATTTATGTCCGGCATGCAATTGGGGTTGATTGATTTGCTATTAAATTACTTTGCGATCACGAATGCACGAAATAGTTTCTATGGCGCAATGATGTGGCTGCCCGTGATAGGGCCGCGATCTGGCTAAATCAGACGCATTCCAGAGTGGGGGAAGGCTATACGCAACCGTCTAGCAGGGTCGGTACATGCGACTCGACAGGGTGGCTATTGGGTAAGCCTGGACGATCTCTTCCTCTAATCCTGCAAGCCGCACCGGAAAGGTAACAAGACGATCCCGAGAATCGGGGATTTGTGCGATTCGCCACCCAGGTGGCAGGCGAGGTGGTTGGCCCGATCATGGCCTCGGGAGCGGACGACAGCGATTGTGCATCGAGCCTGGGTGGTAGGCGATCCCGCTCGCAGTTGGCTTGCACTGGTGTCAGGCGTGCGGTCTGCGGTGGCATGGCGGCATGGTTGGTTGGCTGATTGCGGGTTCACGGAGCGTATGACCAACGACCCTTGGCAACTTCGTTCACACTGCCCACCCGAACTGGAGCGGCCGTCCTACGCTTCATCGCATCCGTCGCCTCGATCGTCATCGCTCTGGTAGCCTCCCGGAACGCTTGGCAGGCTGGATGGCTTGCGGGCAACCCCAAGGCGTCGGCGGCCCGGTCGATTCGTTCAACGATCAGTTCGGCGTCAAATCCCTGTCGGACAAGTTGGGCAATCCCCTCGGCCAGCCCTTCCAGGACGTCGTCCGAGATGGCGGCCTGGGAACCGATGCCAGGGGTGGTGGTGTCAGGTGAGATGCTGGTAGCGATCATGTCGTGATCCTCAAAGGGGTGTAGGTTCAGGCTACCCAAGGACGAGGCGGTGGCTGGCCCCGGCTCGAGCCAGGTTAGACTGGAGCCACAGGTGGACTCGGCCGGGTTTGCAGCCCCCGGCCCTCTCGATCTTGCAAACGGGTAGGTTACGCCAACGGGACGGCTGGCGAGTTGGCAATCGTGCTTATTAGTTTTTCTTGATCCTCACGTTAAGCACGCCGGCCGCAGCCATGACATCGAGAGATTTTTTCATGGACTCGAGGTAACTGATACGGACTCTAATTAGTTCCTGCGCTTTCCCAGCCAGTGGTGTAGGGGGCGGCGCACACGGTTTTGATGCGTTTCGCGTCATTCCCGACGGCCAGCAGGCTTGTGACGGTCGCTTCCTTCAGCGCCTCCCAATCGGGAGAGAACCGGTTCGACCAGTAGTGCGACCGTAGATCGTGCCAAAGGTTCTCGATCGGATTGAGTTCCGGCGCATACGGCGGGAGTCGGAGGATCGTCACGTTCCCGGGCACGACGAGAGAGGGGCTCGTATGAAAGCCCGCGCCATCTCAGACCAGCACCGCATGCACGTCAGGAGCGAGCTGACGGGAGAACTCTTCGAGAAACAGGCTCATCACCTCGGTGTTGAGCTTGGGCATGATCAGTCCTGTGGTGGCCCTCGTGGCTGGGCAAGCCGCGGCGATCACCCAGAGGGATTCGTACTCCGTCTGACGTACGGCTGTCGGTCGCGAACCCTTGCGAGCCCAGACCGTGGTTAACGTCCCTTTTTGGCCGAACCGGGCCTTGTCTTCGAACCAGACTTCAATCCGTTTGCTGGCGTGCTTGTCGGCAATGTCATTGAGTTGTCCGGCAAATTTTTTTTTCTGACCGTCACGGATTTTGGGGGGGATTCGAGCGGTAGCCTCCGAGGGAGGCGGAGATCAAGAGGTTCTGGAGCCAATCGTCGTGGTAGCGATGGCGGTTGAGGCGTTCGGCGGGGCGTCGCCATCCCTCGTTCTCGAGCGTGACCGCCGGATGCCAGGGGGCGTAGTTCGCCAGCAGGGCCCAGGCGCGGCAGTGGAGTCGGCAGGCGGCGGGCGAGCCGTGCAGGTGCTGGCCGCGGTCGAAGTAGCGGTTCATCCCACGCATCATCCGGTCGAGCATGCTGCTCGTCCGATGGCCGCCCGGGTGCGAGTACGCCTTGGCGTAGTCCCTCGATCGGCCGCAGAGCTTCTCGACCTGCTCCAGCAGCCACGCCGACATCCCCCTCCCTCGGGCCCACTCGCGGAGCCGCCGGAGTCGCTGCGAGAAGCCCCTGCGGGACGGCGCGCGATACGCCTCCCAGGCCCGTCTCGACAGCTCCCGGAACGACTCGCTCAGCTTGCCCCGGCTGCGGATGTTCAGCCATCCGTGCAGGAAGCATCGGAGCAGGACGACCAGCGGGAACAGGGCCAGCCATGCCTGATGCGTCGAGGCCCAGCCGTCGACGCTCACCGTCCGGGGGGCATATCCCGGCTCGACGTCGCGGGCCTCGGCCTTGAAGACGCCGTAGGCGGCCGTCAGCTCGGCAGCCCCGGCCGTCGCCGCCGGCTCGGCCCCCAGGACGCAGCCCTCTCCGACGACCGTGGCGACGTAGACCTTCGTGCCGTCGATCGTCTGGTGATGCTCGTCGGCCAGGAGGTGGGCCGGGATCTCGGCCCGCCGGATGGTCGTCCCCGCGACGTTCGCCCGCCCCAGGCCGCACGTCAGCCGGTACCAGTACATCGGATCGCGGCCGAAGACGCGGGCCAGGGCCCAGAAAGGGACGCCGAAGGTCCGCAGGAACAGCGGGCCTTCGACGTCGGCGACGCGGGCGGTCATGTAGGGCGTGAGGAACGAGGGCCGGACGCTGAAGGCGGCACCGTCGCGCAAGCGGATGCGTCGGATCGGCGTCCCGCGCGTCGACGGCGAGCGTGTAGGCCTCTTCCGAGATGGGTAAGCAAATGGTACGGTGCGCCCGCGAGGACCGCGCCACGGTCCCGTCGGCCATGATCCACCTCCTTCCGTGCACCGTGGATCATGGCCGTTTTGTCGGATCATGTCAGCAGGCGGACGATCCCCTCAAAATCCGTGACGGTCAGAAAAAAGTTGTCCCCTTCGGCTGAGGACCGAAGGTCGTTGGTCGAGGCCGATCATCCCGAGCTGAGCGTCCGTCGTCAGTGCGAGTTGCTGGGCCTGAGCCGATCGAGCCTCTACTACCAGCCCACCGGTGAGACGCCTGAGAACTTGCGACTGATGCAGTTGATCGACGAGCAATACACGGCCTGTCCGTTCTACGGTAGTCGCAAGATGACCCCCTGGCTGGACCAACACGGGGAGGAGGTCAATCGAAAGCGAGTGCAGCGGCGGATGCGGAAGATGGGCCTGGAAGCGATCGATCCCAAGCCGAGGCTGAGCACGGCCGGGAGGGGACATAAGGTCTCCCCGTATCTCTTGCGAGGCGTGAAAGTCGAGCGGCCGAACCACGTGTGGAACACCGATATCACCTATGTGCCGATGCGAGAGGGGTTCATGTGCCTGTACCTGGCGGCGGTGCTCGACTGGTACAGCCGGTACGTGATCGGCTGGCGGCTGTCGAACACGCTGGACGGCTCGTTCTGCCTGGAGATGCTGGAAGACGCCTTGAGATCGGGAAAGCCGGAGGTGTTCAACACCGACCAAGGGGTGCAGTTCACGGCGGAGGCGTGCACCGGGAGGTTGGAGGCGGCCGAGGTGGCGGTGAGCATGGACGGCCGTGGGAGGGCGTTGGACAAACTGTTCGTCGAGCGGCTCTGGAAGACCGTGGAATACGAGAACATTTACATTCAAGGCTACGAAACGGTGTCCGAGTTGCAGCGAGGCCCGAGGCGTTACTTTGGCTTCTATAACGAGGACCGGCTCCACGAATCGCTGGGGTATCAGACTCCAGGGACGGTTTACCGTGGCATCGGGGCCACCACGGGCTGATAGGGGAATAGCTAAGGATCGCCGTTTTTTGGTCTAGACGATGGGGGCCACCTCAGAGTGAAGTGCGAGCCTGGGCGACGATGTTCGCCGCCATCTGGACCAGATGACGGTGAACGAGGCAAGATGGCTGGAGGTGACCAGAACAGATTGACGCCGGGTTGACGGCTGGGAGGTACGGCTTGATAAACGTCAATGTAAGGAAGGGCGGGCCGCAAGACCGGGCCGATTGGCTTGGTATGCGGCGAACCTTATGGGATGACTGCCCCGACGATGAGCAAGTCCGGGAGATGGACGAGATCCTCGAAAGTGACTTGGAGGAGGTCTTCTTTGCCGAGTGGCCAGGAGGCAAGCTCTGCGGCTTCCTGGAAGTGGCCCTCCGCTCCAGGGCCGATGGCTGCGAAACGACGCCGGTCGGCTATATCGAAGGCTGGTATGTTGATCCCGATTCTAGGCGTCAAGGAGTCGGGAGGGCCTTGGTCGAGGCAGCCGAAGATTGGGCTCGGTCGAAGGGTTGCCGCCAGATGGCCTCGGACGCCGAGCTTTGGAACGACATCAGTTATCAGGCCCACGGGGCGATCGGTTACCGTGAGACAGCCCGCCTCGTGCTGTTCAAGAAGGATCTCACCTGAGTTCGATGGGCCAGAACTCTAGGGCTTGTCGCCGGTCCGTCACGGTCGGATCGTGAGCAACTTCGGCACCTCTCGATCCGAACGGGAATATGATGAATCTGATCATCGAACCCTACCTCACTCAGAAGGACCGTTGGCCCAGGCTCGGTCGCCATATCCTGGCCCAGTTCGACGACGAATCTGTCGTCGTCTATCAGGCGTACAACCCCGCCATTGGCCACTTCGCCGCCAGGCACGGCTACTTCGGTGGCGACTTCAGCACGAGCCGGATGACCTGGATCAAGCCGAACTTCCTCTGGATGATGTACCGCTCCGGCTGGGGCACCAAAGAGAATCAGGAGGTGACGCTGGCCGTCCGGCTCAAGCGAGACGCCTTCAACGAGATCCTCCGGCTGGCGGTCCACTCGTCTTTCGATCCTGACGCCTACGGAAGTCAGAGGGATTGGAAGCAAGCCGTCGCCGATTCTGACGTGCGGCTTCAATGGGATCCCGACCACGGGCCGTCTGGCAACCCGGTCGAACGGAGAGCGATCCAACTCGGGCTGAGGGGAAAAGTCCTCTCCAAATATGCCAAGGAGTGGCTGCTCGACATTCAGGATATCTCCGGGTTTGTGGCCGAGCAGCGGGCGAATGCGACGACTACGTATGACCGCTTGGTCACGCCTCGGGAAGCGGTTTACCCGGTCGTTGATCCCGTTGTCGCCGTACGACTGGGAGTGTCACGAGAATGAGTGAAATCGAAGAGGCCCCGATGACCGACAAAATCTTGCACATCACGGCCCGGACGACGTGGGAAGAGTCCCAGGTTAACAGCGAGTACCGGGGAGACAATTTGGCGACAAAGGGGTTCATCCACTTCTGCACGCCCGAGCAAGTTTCCGGGGTCTATGGTAGGTACTTCACGGGCCAGTCCGACCTGCTCGTGCTCAGGATTGACTCCGGGCGACTGACGTCACCACTGAGGTGGGAATGCCCTCCCGGCTCGGACGAAGCGTTTCCGCACCTCTACGGCCCCCTGAACTTGGACGCCGTAGTCGAGGTCGTGCCTCTCGAAACCATCCTCTCCGAGTAAAAGAGATTGTCCTGAACCAGGGAGGGTTGGTTCTCATTGCCCTGAAGGTCCGGGACGCTTGATTTACAGGCGGTGGACGGGGAACGATCCGGTGATTGTCAAGTTCGGGGCTGTTGTCTTGGGTTGTCGGGCTCATGTCGCCATTCTCAAACGCCCGGCACCCACATCAAGGAGCGGTCGGACGTAGTTGTATTGCCTCAGGCCGATGAACCAGGATGGTTTAGGCTCCTCGGCGGGCAGAAGAATGATCTTGTCATAATAAAGATCCTCCTCCCTCTCCCTTATTCCAGAAACGCCACCGCAAAAACACGTTCGTCATCAGGCATTTTCGGCTCGACAACAGCCTTACCGCTCTGCAATCGCCGTTTCTCGTTGTCCAACAAGTTCATCAACGCCTCCGACGCCCTCCGCCTGGCCGTCTTACCCTTGCCATCTGGGCTCATCGAACCGGGTAAGTAATGGGTGTCGCCCCAGTCGATGTAGTCCTTTTCGGACAATCTGTCTCGTAATGCTGTATAGCTGCGTGGACACCAGGGACGCATGACGTCGGTGTTGGCGAAGAGAATTTCCCAGTTCTGACGGATGCGGGCCGTCGGCATCGATCTATCAGCATTCATGTTGTTGGTGCAGGCTTCCAAAATAATCAGGAGAACGGCCATGTCGTCGTCAGTGGCAACTTCTCTACCCGTGGTCTTGAGCGAGCTGGGGATAATCCTTCGGGCAAAATTCCTGTAAGCATCGAACTGATCGAGGTTGGTCTGCTTGACCACGCAACCGGTCAGCGAGGAAGACGGCTTGCGAGGCAGGGCGGTAGGTACGTCCAAGACAATCGTGTCCTCTTTGTACTGAAGCGAGAGTTGGCTGATCTGGCGATCGCCCTGGACGGTCGTCTTCTCGAACTCCTCGAACTTGGACAACATCTCCCTGGGCAATTTGGCGAACTGCCCCGAGATCAGGTCGTTCATCTGGCCGTCCCTGGACCAAGTGATCCGGGGCGGATGACCCTTGATCTCAACTCCCTCGACGACTTGATCCGGATTTTGGGCCTGCCATCGCCTGTGGATCGTCTTGAGTGACCGGTCGAGCATCTTGCAGAGGCCGTGGAGCCGCTCGTCGCCGAACCCCGCTTGTCGATGATCACGTAGCCGTGGACGCCCTTGCCGCCCGTGGACGGCTCGAAGTAGAGATCGGGGAAGAAACGGTCCCGAAGGTGCTTGGCAAATGCCAGAGCGGCGTTCAGACTGACAAAATTGTTGTTGTAAATATTAATGCATATTAATGACTTGTGAGTCTTGATGCGTCCGTCGGCCCAGAAGTAGAACGTGCTCTCCCCGTCGAAGTGATCGCACATCTGGGCGTTGGTCAGTCCCCGGATATAGCTCCTGCGATTGTAATCGTTGACGAGAGCCTTATTAGTGGGTCGTCGATAGCCGAAGTCGTCTTTCGAGCCGTACCCGTAGGGGCTGATTAATTTTCTGATAAAAGAACAAATGGGATTTTTTGAATTTTTGGCATGGCACATTATATAAGCATGTCTGAAATATTTTTCGGCATAGCACTCCCAGCCCAGGATATTCCCCTCGGAAGACCTTGGGCTGTGTCGTTTTCTGTCGGATAGTCGAAAGTGTCACGAAATTAAATGTTTGAATTATATATAGCATTTATCGAATCGCTTTTGATGACGTTCTCTCGCAACGAATAGGCCACATTTTTGAGTCTATAGCACGATTACCGGGCGGATTCGATGAACAAAACCCCATCGCCTGACGTATTGCCTGGTAGGACTCTTCCAGGAGGTTTGTCATACCAGGGCCCGGCGAATACCGACCCGACCCCATCGAGGGCATCACTCGCATCGAGGACTTGCCTAAGCCCAATCTCAGTCTCCGCAGTCGCAATTACCGCCGGCGGCCCTGTCCTCATTGTGGACACAGTTCCTACCGCGATCGCAGGGCGCGTCGCTCCCTCCACGACCTCGGCGCTCCCCTCACGGGACGACCGCGCGACATCGTCGTGCTCTACTCCCAGCACTACTGCACCCGCTGTCGCAAGTACTTCAACGCCAACATGGCCGACCTGGCCGAACCGGGGAGCCACTACACGCGCCGGGGCGTCGACACCGCGGTCCGACTGGTCGTCGAGGACGGCCTCCCTTATCGCACCGCGGGCTGGACCTTGTGGCGCGACCACCGCGTCTTCGTCCCCTATGCCACGATCCAGAATTGGGTCGAGGCCGGGGGGGAAAAAGGCGGCGCGAGCCGCCCACACCACTCATCTCGACTGGGCCCTGGCCGACTTCTCGGGTTACATCGCGGCCGACGAGCTGTATGACGGGCCGTTCTGCATCCTCTCGATCGTCGATAACCACACCTTCAAGCGGCTCTCCTACCACGTCCTGAGTGGTGCCCCGAAGCACAAGGACATCGAGAGGTTTTTCCGCCGATTCCACAAGGCGTTGCAGGCGCGCGGGTTGACCCTCCGCGGGATCACCACCGATGGTTCGTCGCTCTACCCGGAGCCGATCGCCACCGTCTTCGGCGCGATCCCCCATCAGGTCTACACATTCCACGTGCTCCGCGAGATTACCAATGCGGTCCTCTCCGCCGTGGCCAAGGTGCGCAAAGGACTGAAGGCCGCTGCCCCCAAGGTCGGTCGCGGCCGCCCCGGTACCGCAGCCGCGAGACGCGCGGTGCGGCTCAAGAAGCGGATCGAGTCTAAGGTCGGTGCGCTGTTCGAGCATCGGTACCTGTTCGTCAAGCGTCGGCTCAACGCGTCGGAGCGGGCGACGCTGCGGCGGATCAGTCGCGGGCAGCCGCAACTCCGCACGCTCTGGGACCTGATGGACGAGGTCTACCGCCTCTTCGACCGGCGCTGTCGCCTGGCCACGGCGTTAGCCAAGCTGGCGCGGCTGCGGGCGCGGTTGCGTCGATTCGGTCGCTTGCGCGAGGCGCTGAAGAAGTTGCAGACGCCGGGCCTGGAGAAGGCGCTGGTGTTCCTGGATGAGCGGCTGCTGGGAGCGACGTCGAATGCGGTGGAGCGAGGCAACCGGCGTTATCGGAAGATGCAGAAGTCGGTCTATCGGGTGCGGACGAAACGCGGGATCGAGGGCAGGTTGGCGTTGGACCTGCAACGGGAACGTCAAGGAGACGGCCGCTCGGCAACGACCCAATCCCTCCACAAGGCGCGGGCCGCATGAGACATGAAGCCGATTTCCTTGCTACAGTGTCGATTCTAGCGGTAATTCCGCCGAAGGGTCTAGAAACTCTAGCTTGGCTATTCTGTGTCGCCGTCATGATCTGGTTTATTCGCTCGCTCTGAAATCACCATCGGGCGATGCGTGCAGCGGCGATCCGGTGGCATGCGGGCGACGATGTGCGACGGCGAGTTCCTGATGCGGTGCAAAATCCCCGATGAGCCGCTGAAGGCTCAGGTGGCGCTCGCTGCTCGTCGGGCCATCGCCCAATTGGGGACGGTGCCCACGGAGACTATTCGACCCGACGACAGGTTCGCCCACGATCTCGTGCAACTGCCATTTTGGGACAGCCTCGACTGGTTGGGCTACATCATCGAGGTGGAGCAGCCATTCGAGGGCAAGGTGGTTTTCGACTCCTCTGTGATCGATGAGGCGGTCAAGCTGGCTGGGGGCCGCCCCTTGGAGCTTCGGGTCAAGCATGTGGTCAGAGCCACGGTTCTGGCGGCGAGCTATCGCCCCGAGAAGGCCGTGCTATATGAGGACATTTAGTGTGGGGCACGATCGGACGTAATTGGTCTGCGAACATCGCACGGGTGCCCCTCGTGGACAGAGGCGAATGGATGACCGTGAAAAGGCCACATCGGCGATATTAGGATCTCCACCGTAATGGCGGGGCTGCTGATGCGGCTGGCATGAGGGGAGTCAAGAGCGATGGATTTCTCGAATCGGGAGCTAAAGCTGATTGGCGTGGTCCAGCGGAAGCTCTGCTTGTATCAGTGGGAATTGATCACACTGGAGGAACTCGTGAACGGCCTGCTCGACGAGATCGCTAATGCCGATGCGGATCGGGTCATCCCCCATTGTCTGGCTATCCTACCGGGAGAAGCTTGCTCCCACCTCGAGGCATGCCTCGCTCGGGGCTGGAGGCGTCCGACTATCAGTACGTGGCATTGTCTGACTCCGGAGGACGAACAAAAAAGGTCAGTCTGCCAGGCTATCAGGCGACACAAGACTGGTTATTTCGAGCGATTACGGCTTTCTCGGCGATGGGTCGTGGGACCGATGAGTCTGCATCTCCCTTCATTTGGTCATCAGGTTTCGACTGTGCCGTGGCCTTCGGCGTGTGTTTCCGCTTTCCCAGTCGTGATCGATCGAGGGTGGTAAGAGGAGCTTTTGCCTTGGTTCGTTTCATGCCTCTGAGGTTTCCTTTCGGACTGGCTTGACCGGATCGAGTCTGAGTTCCGACGATTCCTGGTCCGGTTCCAACAGTACGTAGTTCTTCGGGGCGATACTTTTCCAGCCATGCGGTGATACCCGCCTCCATTGCTCGTAATGCTGCGTCGATTGACCCGTACACATCAGTCCCTTCCCAGACCATTCCGCCCCCGTACAGAGCCCTGACAAGCGAATGGCTGTAATCGTCGGCCCCGATCTCGACCCAGCCCTCCTCCTGCGTGATCCAACGGGCGATGGTGGGGTACAGCCGGTCGAAGGAAGTCGGTTGGACCTCCTCACCTCTACTTTGTTTAGTCCTCGTTCCTCTCGCTTTCTTTGCCATTGTCCCACCTGAAATTGACTGTGCTGCTCAGGAAAAAGGTAGCGATTGCCTCGAATGTGACAGAACTTGAGATAAGCTACAGGAATAGTGTCCTGTCACACACTGCATTTGGAGAACAGAACATGGCGATCGGTCCCGGCGTCAATCAGGGCAAGACACCTTTCGTCGCAGAGTTCCTGTCCGTCAATCCTGACGCCACCCTCGCTACCGTCAATGAGGCGTGGAAGTCGGCGGGAAACGAGGGGACGGTCAGCGAGAGCCTGGTGGGCAAGACCCGATCCAAGCTCAAGTCGACCGGCAAAATGGGGACCAATGGAGGGTCCTCCGAAGCAATCACAGGTTCAGTGGCCCAGAGCAAGCCACCAAAGGGGACGAAGAGCAGGGGGGCTTCTAAGGCCAAAGAGGTTCAATCGCCCACCGCTAGTCGTGGGGGAAGCACGGGCATGGGCAAGGCGGCTTTCGTCCAAGAGATGCTCGGGCAAGACCCCAAGGCCAATGTGAAGGCGATCAACCGGGCGTGGTTGACGGCCGGAAACGAGGGGACGATCAGCGATTCGATCTTCTACAAGGTCAAGCGAGAACAGGGCAACACCGGAAAGCGATCCTTTGGTAAGATCAGTGCCGCCGTTCCCAAATTGAAGTCCTCGCCCAATGCATCGAAACCCGAGAGGGTGGCGAGTGCAGTCGAAGCGACTCGTTCGCAATCCAAAGGTGAGCACGCCTCGCCAAAGACGACTGCCACGTTGATGAGCCAGGATAACGGCCATGGCCGGGTCTTGGATGAGATTGAGGGCGAGATCGACGAACTGATGTTCCGGCTCAAAAGCCTGGGAGGCTTCGCCGAGGTGCAGGAGGCGCTACGGGCAGCCCGTCGTCTACTGGTTCGCAGTCATGGAGAATGATACTGGTTCGGATGGTCTTCTGCCGACCGAACCACCAGTTACCATCAAGCAGATCGACGCTATCCTCCCGTTCCTCGCCACCTTCGAGGCGGGAGGATATTGCTATGGCGAATGGCAGGCCCCCGAAGGTCTGTTTGGGTTGGCCTGTGAGTATCAATGGAAAAGAGAACCGGCGTAAGTCGCTCCGTTCCCGTGTCGAATAGGGGCTCCCGACGAGCGAGCCTTCTGACACGGCGAAATCTGCCGTGTCGGCATCCTGTGATATGTGTCAGAAAGGGTAGACGTTAGTTGGTGCAGTAGTCTTGGCGGGCCGAGGCCGCTGAGATACGGGTTCAGGCGTCGATGCGGCCCCAACGCTTGGCTAACGATTCGAGCTTGCGGACCAACACCGTATCCTCCACGGCATAGACCTGAGAGCAGGGTTCGTCCGGCTGCACAGCGTTGACGATAAGCTGTCCGAGCCGAAGGTCCGGGTAGCGATACCACACTTCTCGGACCACCGCCAGCACTTGGTCGATCCGCTCCGGGGCTCGCATGGCCTTTGACTCTCCGCTACCTGATGACCAACCCCGGCGGATCGACCCGCCGAACAGGTTAATGATATCCCCAATCGAGCTTGGTGGCCAGCCGTGCCAGGATGGGTATGCCCTACTCGCCACCCAACAGTCGGGGAGAAGTTCTTGAACTTTCTCGAAGCCACCGAGATCGACGCCGAGTTCCGTGCCGAAATCCCCGCCTTGTGGCCTAAATAGTTCCCTGCCAAAGGGAAAGTAGCCCTGCCCCTATAATTCATGCAGAGGACTGCACCGACGACTCAACACGGACGAACATTAACGACGCCCATGCTCTCCCTTTCGACGACTCAGCGCGACGAACTCTTGGCGATCTACCGCAAGGATTCTGATCCCGAACTCCGCTTTCGCGCCCACATTATCCTCCTGTTGGCTGACGGCCATCCCTGGGACAACATCGAGTCCATGCTCTTCTGCAGCTCACGCACTGTCGACCGCTGGCTGAAGCGGTTCCAGGCCGAGGGCCTCGAAGGGTTGACTGGGAGGAAACGGGGCCGGCCCTTTCGGCTGGGCTTCGGCTGGGTCGCCATCCTCGTGAACTGGGTGACCACCACGACCCCCAGCGACTTCGGTTTCCTCCGCAGTCGCTGGTCGTGTGTGTTGTTGGCCCTGCTCTTGCGAGAAAGAGAAGGCGTTCGCGTCAGCCGGGAGACCGTCCGTCGCTGGCTCCATCGCGGCCACCTGGTGTACCGGCGACCCCGGCCGACCCTGAAGCCGGACGAAGACGAGAGGCAGGTCAAGCTGGCTGAACTGCGGAAGCTCCTGGAAGAGCTGCCCGAGGACGAGACGGCCGTCTGGCAGGACGAAGTCGAGGTTCACACCAACCCAAAGATCGGCCGGATGTGGATGTTCAAAGGCCGACAAGCGAAGGTCGAGACCCCCGGGACGAACAAGAAGCGGCACATCTCCGGCTCAATCCACTGGCGGACCGGCCAGGTGTTCGTCACCGAGGCGGCCCCCAAGCAAGGGCGCGACGGAGCGTTGTTCATCAAGCACCTCGACGACCTGCGCCGCAGGCTGCGACGCTACCGCAAGATCCACGTGATCTGCGACAACGCGGGGAGCCACACCAGCCTGGAGGTGATCCAGTACCTCTGGAAGCACGAGGGTCGAATCGAAGTCCATCTGCTCCCCGCATACTCCCCGGACCTGAACCCGATCGAGCGGGTATGGTGGCATTTGCACGAGAACATCACCCGGAATCATCGGTGCAAGGATCTGGAGGAATTATTGGATCGAGTCTTCACCTGGCTGGGACAGGCAAACCCTTTCCAGATCGAGGGTTCGGCTTACCCAAAAGCCAGGGCCGCCTGATCTACTTTCCCATTTGAAAGTTTCTATTTAGATGAGGACGATCTTTGAACGCAGGCAACTGGCCGGATGCCTGGAGATCGCACGAAAGACGGAGCCGTTCGATCCCGGCATCTACGAAGACGAAGTACCCGAGGATGTTGAGATGCACCGGCAGGAGAATATCCGAAGGATAAGGACGAGGGGGTGGCAGGTTGCAGCCTCGCTGGCAATTTGCCCATTGCTCTTCAGATGCAATAGTTCCTGCCAATTCAATGACTTTTACTCCCAATCGTCGTACATTCAGATGTAGTCTATTGTCGCAGCGGCCTGGGTGTATCCGTAGACCCTGAAGCCACCTTCAACCCGGTGGCCGGGGACATGGACCCGACGCAGGGCCATCTCGACCGCCCGATCCTGCTCCGGTGAGTCTAGCCGGATATGGACCCACTCGATCGAGTCGTAACCCCCATTCCGGAAGTGATAGAACCAATCTTTATCGTATGGACAGATGTAACCCGATAGGTCCTTGGTGCTCCAGCTTGGGCTCAGATTCCCTAATCCGTACATCGCCAGTCGTAGCTCGTCCCATTTCGTGTTGTTCATGACCGGGTTCACGAGTAATGTCCTATGCCGGAAGAGAATGGAACTGATAACCGCAGGTCATAACCTTCTTGGCCTGGTTTGCCGTCGCCGCAAGCACTGATTCTCCAGTTGCCGGGCTCCGATTTCCAGGGGAGGAACCTTACCCTCGGCATTTTTGGTCGAGAGTTCGTGCCATCGCAACCGCCTTGGCGGGCGGGGACTGAGATTTAGGGGCGGCAGCGAGATGTTGTCGGCGTCGGGGCGAGCCCCAACTGATACCACCAGCGGCAGGGGCGGATGGCGATTCGAAACAAGATGCTCGATTTCCCTTGGTCGTCGTCTAGGATGAGGCTCAACGTTAAGGTTGGTTGCTCAGATGCCCAGACGTCCGTTGCTGCCCAGCCTGACTTACTTGATTGTCGCCAGCCATGTCAATGCCGAGGGAATCCAGGAGAGTTGCCATGACTTCGAGATCGAGAACCGTGCTCACGGCCATCGCCTTGGTCCTGTCGTTCTACTCGACGACCGTATTCGCCGACGAGGGCTGGGTCTCACTCTTCGACGGGAAGACCCTCGACGGCTGGAAGGTCAACGGTGGGTTCGCCTCGTACAAGGTCGAGGATGGGGCAATCGTCGGCACGACCGTGGAAGGCAGTCCCAATACGTTCCTTTGCAGGGGGGACTACAAGGACTTCGTGCTCGAACTGGAGGTCAGGTGCGACCCCCGGCTGAACTCGGGCGTCCAGGTCCGCAGCCATGTGTACGAAAAGGACACGCCCCAGGAGTCCGACCCGAAAAAGGTCCGCAAGGCCGGGACCGTGTACGGCCCGCAGTGCGAGATCGCTGAATCGGCAAAGGGCGTCTCGGGCAACTTCTGGGACGAGGCCCGCCGCACCCGCTGGCTCGATGACTTCGCCAAGAGAGCTGAAGCCCGCAAGGCATTCAAGGACGAGGATTGGAACCGCTACGAAATCGCCGTGCAAGGCAACCGCTACCGCTCGTGGGTCAACGGGGTCGCCGCTTCTGACTACACCGACGACGTGGACAAGAGTGGCTTCATCGGCCTCCAGGTCCATGGCATCGCCAAGGGCCAGGGGCCGTATCAGGTCCGCTGGCGGAACGTCCGCATCCGGCAGTTGGAGCCGGGCGAGCAGGTGCGCAAGGCCACAGCGAGGCCCGGCGAGATCCTGCGCATCACAACCCGATCGGAGTGGGAGAAGGCTCAGGCCGGGGGCGGGTATCGGGGCGACACTCTGGAGGCCGAGGGGTTCATTCACTGCTCGACGCCGAAGCAACTGCCCTGGGTCGCCGAGACGTTCTACAAAGGGCGGACCAGGCTGGTTGTTCTGCGAATCGAGCCGAGCAAGTTGACCTCGCCGCTGAAGTGGGAGAGCCCGCCCGACTCATGGGAGAAGTTCCCGCACGTCTACGGCCCACTCAACCTGGAAGCCGTGGTCGAGGTCGTCCCGCTCGAAGACCTCCTTCCCGATGGCATTCGAGATTGACTTGGCGTTGGACCGTTTGCGGCGCATGCCGATGAGTCGTTCGCCACAGGACCCCTTCGGGCGCTGGCCGAGGCGAGATGGACTTGCCCACAGGGAGGTCTACCGACCGGCCCCGAACCTGATCGGACCGGCCCTTGTCTCCTTTGAGGATGGGGGGCATGCTTCTCGTCCATGCTCACGACACGATCTATCGACAATCAACTGGAGGTGTCCCATGCGACCGGATTTCGACGACACGCCCTGCTTTCGAGGTCATGTCCAAGCGGCGTCGGGGGTATTCTGAGCGAGACCCACGTCAAGCGGGGCCACAGGATCGTCCACGGCAACAAGGAACTCCAGGAGCGGCTCGGCCGCAACGACCCTTGCCCGTGCGGTAGCGGCTTGTTGTTCAAGAAGTGCTGCCGCAACACGGGCTGGTTTCGACGGAGTGGAGCGGGACCACTACGAGCGATAGGTTGACCATACCCTTGGAACCCGTGTAGCAAATTTGGGAGTGAATGAACTCCAATTCTGTTGATGCATGAAATGTGTGTCTCGAACGATTTGGAGATCGGCGAAAGCATGATAATGCCGACCCTCATTCTGTCCCCACGATATTCTGACGACTCGATCAAGCTGCGGCGGGCGGCGATCGCCCTTGGCTGGGGCGTGATGCGGCTGGCGAGTTGGCGGTGCACCGAGGACTTCGAGCCCGCAGAACCCGTCCTCTTCGCCGAGCCGCTGTTCAACGCGGCGGTCGCCGAGCAACTTGGGCTGGCCGTGATCGAGCCGTCCGAGGACTTCCTCATCAAGCTGCCACGGGAGTACGTCCTCAGAGACATACGGCTGACGACATCCGCAGAGGCCCGGACGCTCCCTGGCCCGGTATTCCTCAAGCCGCCCAACCGGAAGACGTTCCCGGCCAAGGTTTACGCCAGCGGCTCCGAATTGCCCGAGATGTCCGACGACGACTCGGTTCTGGCTTCCGAGCCGGTCGAATGGCTCGCCGAGTTCCGCTTCTTCGTACGGGACCGTCGGGTTCACGCCTGGTCGCCTTACTGGCTGAGCGGAGCCTTGGCTAGGGAAGGCGACGATTGGGTCATCGAGCCCGAGATGGCGGCGACGACAAGGAGCCTGGTGGATCGGCTGCTCGCCGACCCACGTGTGGATCTGCTGCCTGCACTAGTCATCGACGCCGGGGTCATCCGAGGCGTCGGCCCGGCGGTCGTGGAGGCTAATGAGGCGTCAGGGGCAGGCATCTACGGCTGCGACCCACGGGACGTGCTGGAGGTTCTGCGCGCGGCAACGGTCGTCAATCCAGGTACATGAGGAGCATAACGATGCCCTGGCGTGTGGTCGAGAGGAAGATCGGGCGTGCCGGTGGGCTCCACCAACGGACCGCCCGCCAGAGGGAGTGGGACGGCAAGTACGGCTTTGTCAGTCGGGTTGACGGATGGTAATGTCGGCGAGGTAGTCGGGGTTTGTGACGACCTGCCCGGTCGAGCGGAGCCGATACTGGGCGGGCGGGGCCTTCTCGACCCAGGTGGGATCGCTTGGCAGCACGACGGTGCGTCCATCGGGGTCGCAACTGACGACGATGCCTTCAACGAGATCGACCACCATGATCGTCCCGACGATTTGTTCCTGGCGTCGGAGTCCGCCGTCCGGCCCGGTGTAGTTGATTCCAAGCAGCAGCGTCCGTCCGACGTACTCGTCCCCGAACGCCTCGATTGTCCGGCGGATGCGGCCATCGTCCATGGTGTAGTTCACTTTCCACTCCAAGGGCACTCGGGAGTGTGACAGTGGGGCGAAATTGGGTTCGACCTTGTAGTGCAATTTTCCGTCCTCGTCCTTGTTCAGCAAGGTGAGCATCCAGGAGGTCAGGAGGGTCGGTTCGACCACGACCTGTCCCGTCGAGGCCAGGCGGTATGTGCCGCCGGGGGCGGGGCGGAAGGCCGATACCTTTGCTGGAACCCAACGTCGCTCGCCGCCGTCCGAGGGACGGACCCACGCCATGCCGCCCTCGGACTCCTCAATCAAGCCGTGGAACTGCTCTTGCCGGAGCACCTCTCCTTCGGCGTTGAAGTAAGTTAGGCCGACCAGGACATCCAGGCCCACGAGGTCTTGCCGTCGCATTGATCTTCTGCTCCTGGTTTCAGTAGGGCTTGTCTCTGTTCGTCCGTTATCGTAGCCGAGTTCCCGTCCTGGAGATTTATTAGATTGGACGTCAGGGCCACACGGGGTTGTTCTGGACGTTGCACTCGCCGTCGACACCGGATCTACCGCCGCATGTCGAATGTTTACACGTTGTCCAACGCCCTCCCACAGCCGTCCATGCTCACCGCCACCTCGGCCGCCTCCAGCCTCCCGGTGCACGCCTCCGCCGTGAACTGCACCCCTTGGTCGGTGTTGAACACCTCCGGCTTTCCCGATCTCAAGGCGTCTTCCAGCACCTCCAGGCAGAACGAGCCGTCCAGCGTGTTCGACAGCCGCCAGCCGATCACGTACCGGCTGTACCAATCGAGCACCGCCGCCAGGTACATGAACCCCTCTCGCATCGGCACATAGGTGATATCGGTGTTCCACACGTGGTTCGGGCGCTCGACTTTCACGCCTCGCAAGAGATACGGGGAGACCTTATGTCCCCTCCCGGCCGTGCTCAGCCTCGGCTTGGGATCGATCGCTTCCAGGCCCATCTTCCGCATCCGCCGCCGCACTCGCTTTCGATTGGCCTTCTCCCCGTGTTGGTCCAGCCAGGGGGTCATCTTGCGACTACCGTAGAACGGACAGGCCGTGTATTGCTCGTCGATCAACTGCATCAGTCGCAAGTTCTCAGGCGTCTCACCGGTGGGCTGGTAGTAGAGGCTCGATCGGCTCAGGCCCAGCAACTCGCACTGACGACGGACGCTCAGCTCGGGATGATCGGCCTCGACCAATGACCTTCGGTCCTCAGCCGAAGGGGACAACTTTTTTTCATCCACTCGAGCTCCATCTTGAGTCGGCCGATCTGCTCGAAGAGTTCGGTCTGGCGGGCCTCGGCGTCAGCCGAGGCCACCCTGGCCGGGCTCCCCAAAACCTCTTCCGCTCCGGTGACGAGTTGCTTCTTCCAGCCGTGGATCAGAGTCGGATGGACGTCGTACTGTCCGGCCAACTCGTTGATCGTGCGGTCACCCTTCAAGGCCGCCAGGGCGACCTGGGCCTTGAAAGCCGCTGTGTGGACCTTCCGCTTGCCCGCCATTCGTTCCCCTCTTCCGGGCCATCAGGGTAGCTTAACTCGCGGTCCGAAATCTGGGGTCCACTATAGACCTTGGGCAACAATCTTGAGTTGGCTGCGACGGTGCGCCATGACGCTCCTGAATCGCCATCCCGACAAGGATAGCCTCAGGAAAAAGATGATGTCCTACGTGATTGGCGCGGAATAAATTTTACAAGTTTTTTTTATGATCTATATTTTATGTGTGATGGTGCTGCATTGTAGGCGACAGTGCGTACGGTCCGGGTCAGAGTTCGCTTGCGTCGGCCTGGTTTTCCGCATCCCGGGCACGAAGCCTTCTTGAGTGCGGAGTGAACGGGTATAGCAATCGGTGTGGGTGCTTCGGCGCCTATGCTTGTGTCCCTGGTGATGAGTGTTGTGGCTGACTTCATTTACCAGGGCACGAACCCTATCTTTCAAGAACAAAATGTCTTACGACTGGTCATCGGCTTGGTGGAGATCGGCGAGAAGTCTCGCAATTTCGAAGCGATTCGCCGAATCGCCTCGAGTCAACCTGATCTTGTGGCAAACTCGACACATTTAACAGAAAAATGTTTCATTAAATTTGACATTCATTAAATCCGTGGCCTAGCCTTCCTGTGTGCGTCCGAGACTCGACGCAGAGCATCAGGAGAGAGCCATGAATGCCATGAACAAGGTTCGCCGATTTCTGGCCAACGAAGACGGACCGACCGCTGTCGAGTATGCGGTCATGCTTGCCCTGATCTTGGTGGCGTGCATTGCGATCGTCTCAAATCTTGGCACCACCGCGAACTCGACGTTTAACGCGACGAATAGCTCGATGGCTTCATAATCCAAGTGGCCTCTCGTTATACGGTGCGGCAGGCACCACACCGATTTCGTCATACGGGAACCGTTGGGCGGCTCTCGCCCTTCCGTCGTTTCCGGTGGCCCATGGTTTCAAGGTGCAACCAAACGGCAAAGTGCGAGCTTGGGCGGGTGGTCACGAGAGTGAAAGTGTCCGTGGGAGTTGGCGTGATTGCCAACAATTGCTAGCGATTCACCACAGCCCACAGGCCGGTGCACTTGGTCTTTACCAATCGCTTGGCTGTGATCCTTGGCTCATCCCGGCGGGCCGGTTTGCTGAGCTGTGGTGTGAGGTTTCCCCTGGGGTTTGGAGAACCCAATTGGGCTTGCGCTGAATCGACATTCCGGCCATGCAGGTGGCATCTCTCGAGCGATCAAACGGGAGAAAAAACATACCGTGCCGGGAGTACGAGAGTTCTGAGCAAGTGCCGTGAAGCGGGGGGACAGGCTTGGTCTGTTTGCGCGGCTCACCAACGAGCTGGAATTCATAAAATGTGCAGATGCAAGCCAATGAGCAAATCCGTGTGGGATGTTGGTAGCCGACGAAAAAGGGTTACGCCGTTTTCGGCGTAACCCTTTTTGCTTCGGAACTTTAGCAAAGCTCCCCGACTAGGACTCGAACCTAGAACCTAGCGGTTAACAGCCGCTCGCTCTACCGATTGAGCTATCGGGGAATCGGCCCACTGAGCATAGCGACCGGGACCGCCCTGCTCAAGGGCAGTTCTGAGAATCTCCCGGAAAGTTATCGTGGCGTCGCTGGGCAGTGCGTCACGGGCAGGGTTCTGGCACATTTTTGTGACTATGAGTGGGAACTTTGGCCCCGGCAAAGCTTGCCATCGACCCGGATCGAGTGAGACTCGTCAAACCCCGAATTTTCGAATGGGGTTTCGCTCTTTTCAACGAAGGACCTGAAGCCTTTCTCTCTCAAGACGCTTCACCTCCTGGCTGGGTGAGGGGCGGGAGACGATGCGATCTTCCGAGGACCTGCGGTCCAGGCGGGAGAAGGCCAGGGAGACAGCCAACATCCCGGCGAGGGGTAGAGGATTGCCTACCTTTGAGGTTGTCGGGGGCCGTTGGGCCGCTCTCGTGGTGAAAACGGTTGAGACAATGCGATGGCTCAGTCCCATCGAATTTCGCTGAGCTCTTGCCCACGATTGATGGAAAGCCATTGCGAGGGCAGCTACGGTGATCAACGCTGTGAGTGATCGAAGCTGGAATTGGGCTTGCCGCATGACTTGCCTCCGACGAATCTTCGATTCCGTTAACGTGATTGCCTGAATCGAGGTTCGTAAGTTTCCGAGCCATTTTATGCAATCGGTACGGTACACGCTGATTCTTGGTTGAGCAATGAAACGAGAGGAGGGTGGCCCAAGCGATTTTGTGGTCGAGGCGTTCTCAGTTGCCTTGTGATCCGATTTTAGGTTGACTTGCACAACGATCGATGCCCGGGGGGGCGATTGCTGATCCGAACCTGGGCATCAAAGAAATCCAATGGAATCAGAGGCGAAATTGCGCTCGACTTCAGGACCTTGGTGACTGAAAAATCTTCGCCTTTTGGGTCGGAGGATCTCCGGAAATTTGGAGACATTGTGGCCGAGATGTGCGGAAATTAAGATCGAGAATCGATCGCGACTTCGACTGATCCATCGTGGAGCCCGACTCAGCATGCCAGAACTGACCCGCCGCTCGGCTCTTACTGCTCTGACCTTCGGCCTTGGTCTTGGGGGAAGCCTTCCATTCGGTGCTTCGTCCAGTTTCGCGGGGGACGACCGCGAGCCGACCGAGGGATGGCAGCCCTTGTTCAACGGGAAAGACCTTACCGGGTGGACCGATCGCAACCCCAGGGCAAAAAGAGTCTGGGTCGTCTGTGACGACGTCAAGCTCGATCCGGCCAACCCCGCGCGACTCCTGCCCGTCGGGCGAGGAGGGGGGCCAGGAGCCGTGTTGCTCTGCGGTGACGACGGACGTGGGACCGACATCATGACCGCCGAGAAGTTCACAGACTATGAACTCCACGTCGAGTTCACGGTTCCCAAGGGAAGCAACTCGGGCGTCTACAACCGTGGGCTCTTCGAGATCCAGGTCTTTGACAGCTACGGAGTCGAACAACCTTCATTTCACGACTGTGGCGCCCTCTACGAGCGCGCTTTCCCGAAAGAAAACCTCGCCAAACCCCCCGGTGTCTGGCAGTCTTTCGACATCAAGCTCGTCGGGAAATCACTCACCCTCGTCTGGAATGGTAAGACAATCTACTTGAACCATGACGTCCGTTACGGCGAGACTGACCGCGCGGCGTTCGAGCGGCTGACCCAGGAAAGCATCGGCAAGCCGCCCGAACTGCAAGTCAAGCTTCGCGAGGAGAAGGGCAAATTCGTCGGCTCTTTCGGCGAAGGGGGCACTCGCGCTGGCCTGGATGGTCCCGACCGCCCCGGCCCGATCCTACTCCAAGGCGATCATGGGCCGGTTGCCTACCGGAACCTACGAATCCGACCCATTGTGGCAAAGAAAGATTAGTTATTTTCTTGAATTGAAAATGTGATCAGGTTTTTGGATTTTATGTGAGGTGATGAGGCCCTTTCTACCACGAAGGGCCATCACCTTGGGCTGGGGGACCGCCTCGAATCCTGGAACAAGACTTCCGGGGGGGCAGGAGGAGCCGGAAGAGGTCTTCGGCGGCTCGGTGGGGGTCGTTGGCTGAGGTGGTGGGTACGGAACAGGGCCAGTTTGTCCTTTGTGATTCTCTGGGAACGCGAGCGCGAAGCCCGGAATCACCGGCCTTCACATGCCGGGACTTGTCTCTCTTTGCGCCGGCCCCCGTTCCAAGAACTCGGAGATACTCCTCAGCCCATTTCTCAGCGTTTGGACTTGTCCCGAATCCGGATCAATGCCGGTGGCGGGTCGGGTGACGTTCCCTTTGCCAGGGGCGAAATGTGGAAGCGGCCGTTCGACGTTTGCCCTATGATGTTTCAGGTCGAGGGCTGCGAAGTCGAAGAGCCCTATGGCATGATACCCCTCGATGACCTGAATCCGAACTTGAGAACGAGTCGCTCGACATGCTGGGAAAGCTGGCCTTGCCGGAAGTCCGGGAACTGATCGACGCCGGGGACTTCGTAACCCTCGGCGAGGTGCTGAATCGCTGGCTCCCCGCCGACCTTGCCGAACTTCTTGCCGACCTCAGCCCGAACGAGCAGGTCTCGATTTTCAGGTATCTGACGCCTTCGCTTGCGGCGACGACCTTCGAGTACCTCGACCTGGCAACGCAAGAACGGCTGCTGGAGTCGCTTCCGGAGTCCGCAGCGGCGGCCATCGTCGACGACATGGCCCCGGACGACCGGACTGCCCTGCTTGAGGAGTTGCCCCAGGAACTGGTTGGCCGGTTGCTCGCCTTGCTAAGCCCGGAGCAGCGCGCGGTTGCGCAGCGACTGCTGACCTACGGCGAGGACTCCATCGGCCGGCTCATGACGCCGGACTACGTCGCGGTTCGGAAGGACTGGACCGTCAGCCGGGTCCTCGACTATGTCAGAGCGCATGGCAAGGACAGCGAGACCCTCAACGTCCTCTACGTTGTTGACGACCAGGGCAAGCTCGTTGACGACATTCGAATCCGGGAAGTTCTGCTCGCCCCGCTTCAGGTGAACGTCCGTGACATCATGGACAATCGGTTCATCGCCCTCCACGTAACGGATGAGAAGAAGGACGCGGTCGAAGTCTTCCGGAAGTACGACCGCACCGCGCTGCCCGTCGTCGACGCGCATGGTGCCTTGGTGGGAATCGTGACCATCGACGACGTTCTGGACGTGGCAGAGGAGGAAGCCACGAAGGAGATCCAGCGGTTCGGCGGTCTCGAGGCCCTGGACGAACCCTACGTGGCCACGCCGTTCTTCGCCCTGGTGAGGAAGCGGGCCTCCTGGCTCGTCGTCCTCTTTTTGGGCGAAATGCTCACCGCGACCGCGATGGGATTCTACGAGCACGAGATTGCGAAGGCGGTTGTTTTGGCCCTGTTCATCCCGCTCATCATTTCGAGCGGAGGCAATTCCGGCTCCCAGGCCGCAACGCTGATCATTCGGGCCCTGGCTTTGGGTGAGGTCAAGCTTCGCGACTGGTGGATGGTGATGCGCCGCGAGCTTGCGTCCGGTTTCATGCTCGGGGCGATCCTGGGGACGATCGGCTTCATGCGGATTGCCGTCTGGAGCGCCTTCTCCGGGATGTACGGCCCCCATTGGGCCCTGGTCGGGCTCACGGTCGGTATCACGCTTCTCGCCATCGTGATGTGGGGGACGCTTGCCGGGTCGATGCTCCCCTTTCTCTTGAAGCGTTTGGGGCTCGACCCAGCCACCTCCTCGGCCCCCTTCGTGGCCACGCTGGTGGATGTTACGGGGCTGATCATCTACTTCACCGTTGCTGTGGTTGTCCTTCGGGGGACGCTCCTGTAACGATCAGGACCGCGGTTGCGATTGTCTCTCTTCATCGCCTCGTTCGTTCGAAATGACGAACGGCCCGAAGGGCCTTCCATGGTCCATCGAGCCGCACGCCTTTTGTTTTGGGCGGGTCAAAGCCTCGCCTGTTTGTTGTATCGGTCGTCTGGCCTGGATCACTTGAATCAAGTCGCCGGAAGGGGGAGCCAATCCTTGGGCCTCTTGAACTCCGTTTGACCTCAAAGCGTGGGCCCGTCGGTCCAGGACCCGCTTTGCGCGAGGTCGCGGCGGCTCAAACCCGAGCGAGTCGGCGACGAGCAAAAACTGCTTGCAAATGCGTGAGTGCGCGTGAATGATGCGCCCCATCGAAGCGATTGCTACATACCGAGTTGGACGATCGACCACGAGCGAAAAGAGAGTCTGACATGGCCGAAGCCGCCATCATGGAATTGAGGAACGCCCTGGCCGCGACCTTTCCGGAGATTTTCCCGGGCCAGGATCCAACCACAAAAAAGATGATGCCCAGGCTGCAAGCCGCCCCAGGGGATCACTCCACCAATCCGAATTACAAGTCGTCGACCGACCCTCACGTCGCGGGACTCGCCCTCGATATTATCCTGCTCGCGTGGGTGGAACAGGAACGCAAACTTGCGGAGAACTTGGTCGATATCTTCGTCTACTACAAGGCTGCCATGGGCTGGAGCGCGGTGGTCTATAATCACGCCACGATTGACGACTACGGGGGCCCCAAGCCTCACACGGGCCCTGACCCGCACACAAGCCATATTCATATCCAGTGGCCCAAGTCCCGCGCCGGCACCACCGGTTTCATCGGCGCTATGCAAGGTGATCTCACCAACTTGCACGACCTGTGGGCGAATCATCGGCCACTTCCGAACGACTGAAGCCTGCGTTGAGTCGTGTCGTGTGACGCTCAGGTTGGCCCTGGCTGTGCATTGAGATTCAAGGATATGGAAGATTGATGCTGATATCAGTCGATCTTCTTAACCCTTTGGATGGGGCTCATGGTGCTCTCCTCTGTCCAAAGCCTTGTTTTTGGACACACCTTGGGGCTGACTGGTTCGTCACGGGGTTGGAGTGAGTGAACTGCAAGAATGCAGGGAGATTTCAGCTGCGGCTTCATCACCTTACTAAGAAGTGTGGCGGTGACCCTTCGGTGTCGATTAGAATTTCCTTTTGGGAACACTTGGAACATGGGACCGTCGCCCCGGGACGTGACTTCCCAAGGATGTTCTTGCGAATCGACTCGAGAAGGGGGCGTGGCGATGCTCGAACTCAAGGTGAACGGCAAGCTCCACTCGGTTGACGTCAGCCCGGAAACGCCGCTGCTCTGGGTGATTCGCGAGACACTTGGCCTGACGGGGACCAAGTTTGGTTGTGGGATGGCGCTTTGCGGCGTCTGCACCGTCCACCTTGACGGCGAGGCGATCCGCTCGTGCGTTACACCTGTTTCCCGCGCCGTCGGCAAAGAGGTGGTCACGATTGAAGGTCTGTCGGCCGATCTCAGTCACCCGCTGCAAGCGGCCTGGATCGCGGAAGACGTGCCGCAGTGCGGGTATTGCCAGTCGGGACAGATCATGTCCGCCGCCGTTTTACTCCGCGAGAATCCCCATCCGACCGACGCGGATATCGACGATTCTATGACCGGCAATCTCTGCCGATGCGGAACCTATCCACGGATCCGCCGCGCCATTCATCGGGCGGCCGAGATCACGGTCAAGGAGGAGGGCAAATGAGCGAGGTCCTCAACCTCAGCCGGCGTGGCTTTCTGAAAACGAGCGTCCTGGCGGGCGGTGGCCTGATCTTGGGCGTCTACCTACCGTCATCGCCCAACCCATCGGAAGCGGCCGAGGATCAGGTTGCTACCTTCGAGGCCAATGCGTTCGTCCGGATCGGGGCCGATGAGTCGGTCACCGTGCTCATCAATCATGCCGAGATGGGGCAGGGGATCTATAACGGGCTGTCGATGATCGTGGCCGAGGAGCTCGACGCCGACTGGAGCAAGGTGCGCGCTGAGGCCGCGCCGGTTGACCCGGTTTATAACCATACGCTCTACGGCACACAAATGACGGGAGGCAGCACGAGCACGTGGACGGAGTGGGAACGACTTCGCAAAGCCGGAGCGACCGCCCGGGCGATGCTGATTGCCGCAGCCGCCGAGACCTGGAAGGTCAACGCCTCGTCCTGCCACGCCGAAAACGGCCAGGTGGTTCACGGGGACTCGGGTCGGCGCCTCTCGTTCGGACAGCTTGTAGCCCCGGCCTCGCGGCTGACTCCGCCGAAAGAGGTCGCGCTCAAAGATCCCAAGAACTTCAAGCTCATCGGCAAGGCGACGAAGCGGCTGGATACCCCTGAAAAGACAAATGGGACCGCAGTTTTCGGTCTCGACGTCAGCGTTCCGGGGATGCTGGTCGCGGTCGTGCTTCGCCCTCCTGTTTTCGGTGGCAAGGCGAAGAGCTGGAACGGCGACAAGGCCAAAGGCGTGCCTGGAGTGCGGCACGTCGTCGAGATCGATCGTGGGGTCGCGGTCGTGGCTGACGGCTTCTGGGCCGCCAAGCGCGGACGTGCGGCCCTGGAAGTGGTTTGGGACGAGGGGCCGCTGGCGGAACTCGACAGCCGGACCCAGCGCGCCCACTATGCAGAGCTCGCCAAACGGCCTGGGGCGGTGGCCAAGAAAACCGGTGATGTCGCCGCTGGAATGGCCGGGGCCGCGAAGACGCTCGACGCGTTCTACGAATTACCCTACCTCGCCCACGCGACGATGGAGCCGCTCAACTGCGTCGCCGACGTGCGCGCGGACGGCTGCGACGTCTGGACGGGAACGCAAGCCCAGACGTTTGACCGTGACGCCACGGCGAAGGCGACCGGTCTTAAGCCGTCGCAGGTCAAGATCCACACGACGTTGCTCGGAGGCGGATTTGGCCGGCGTGCGGTTCTCGACAGCCACTTCGTCCTGGAAGCCGTGCAACTCTCGAAGGCCGTCAAAGCCCCGGTCAAAGTCATCTGGACGCGTGAAGATGATATCCGAGGCGGATACTATCGGCCCGCCGCTTCGCACTCGATTCGAGGCGGTCTGACCGCGGCCGGTCAACCGGTCGCCTGGGAACATCGGATCGTCTGTCAGTCCTTCATCATGGGTACGCCGTTTGAGACGGCCATCGTCAAGGATGGGGTCGACGATACCGCCGTGGAAGGGGCCGCCGACCTGCCCTACGAGGTTCCTAACCTGCTCGTCGACTGGCAAATCGCGCCTGGGGGCGTCCCGACACTCTGGTTCCGCTCGGTGGGGCATACGCACACTGCGTTTGTGGTCGAGAGCTTCTTGGATGAGCTTGCCCATGCTGTGGGCCAAGACCCACTGGAACTCAGGCGCTCGCTGCTCGGAAACCATCCGCGACACAAGCGGGTGCTCGAACTCGCCGCCGAGAAGGCGGGCTGGGGGCAGCCACTCCCCGAGGGGCACGGGCGCGGCTTGGCGGTGCATGAGTCGTTCGGAAGCTTCGTCGCTCATGTGGCGGAAGTCTCGGTATCTGATGATGGCAAGATCCGCGTCCATCGGGTCGTTTGCGGGATCGATTGTGGCCCAACCGTGAACCCGGACGCCGTCCGGGCTCAGATGGAAGGCTGCATCGCATTTGGTCTCACTGCGGCTCTCTACGGTGAACTCACGTTCGTAAACGGCCGGGTGCAGCAGCGCAACTTTCATGACTACCCGATCCTGCGAATGAACGAAATGCCCGTTGTGGAAGTCCACATCGTCCCCACGACGGACAAGATGGGGGGCGTGGGCGAACCGGGCGTACCGCCGGTCGCTCCTGCGTTGACGAACGCCATTTTCGCCGCCACGGGCAAGCGTGTGCGCCGGCTGCCGATCCGTCCCGAAGACCTGAAAAGAGCCTAACCTCGGCGGGAGGAGACTTGTGATGGAGCCGCCCGACTACCCAATGCACGATCGGCTGAGGCGACTTTTCAGCTCAACGTTGACTCTCGCCGCCTTATTGTGCGGGACGATTATTTTTCAGCACATGAGCAAGTTGAAAGCGGCTGGCCCCGGTGTTGGTGACGGCAATAGCAAGGTGGATAAGGCGGGCTCGCGTGAAGCGTTTCTGGAGGCCTACAAGGTTCTCATGCACCCCCGTTGCATGAACTGCCACCCGGCGGGCGACATTCCCCTCCAGGGGGACGACAGCCACCTGCACGCCCAGAACGTCAAGCGCGGCCCTGACGGTAAAGGGCTCTATGCACTCAAGTGTGCCAACTGTCATCAAGAGAGCAATCTGCCGGGTGAAAACATGCCCCCTGGAAACCCGCACTGGCAACTCCCGCCTCCCGAGATGCCTCTCGTCTTCCAAGGCAAGTCTCCCGGCGAGCTTGCTCGTCAACTGAAAGATCCGAAGACGAATGGGAACAAGACGCTGGAGCAGTTGCTTCACCACGTCTCGGAAGACAAGCTGGTGCTCGGAGGCTGGGAGCCGGGCGATGGCCGTACCAAGCCGCCACTCTCGCACGCTCAGTTCGTGAAGAAGATGCGTGAATGGGTCGAGAACGGGGCTGTGGTTCCGGAGTGAGCAGAACGGGGCGTCCGGGATAACAATGAAGGTGAGGGAAACTTCTGAGGCGGGCGAAGCTTCTGAGAGGAACTCTCGACGTTCTCCGCTCGCCTCATAGGTTTCGGCCTCAGTGAGGGTGAGCTTCCACCATGCCGGCTTCTTCGGTCCCGTTCTCTTCGGGATCGAGCAGACTCTCCGCCTTGGAGAAACGGTCGTTGAACCACTGGATCACGAAATAGAAGACGGGGGTGAGGAAGATCCCGAAGAGCGTGACGCCGAGCATACCGCTGAACACGGCCGTGCCCAACGTTCGGCGCATCTCGGCTCCCGCTCCCTCGGAGAGGACCAAGGGCACGACGCCCAGGATGAACGCGAACGAGGTCATCATGATCGGGCGGAGCCGCAAGGCGCAGGCCTCGAGGGTCGCCTGGCGGCGGGGCACTCCCGCATCACGTCTGGATTTGGCGAACTCGACGATCAAAATGGCATTTTTGCAGGCCAGGCCGACAAGGACGACGAAGCCGACTTGGGTAAAGATGTTGATGTCCATCTTTGTGAAAAGCACGCCCGCGACCGAGCAGAGCAAACACATCGGCACGACCAGGATCACGGAGAAGGGGAGCGACCAACTCTCGTACTGCGCGGCGAGGACCAGGAAGACGAGCACAACGGCGAGCACGAACACCATCATCGCCGTGGACCCTGTCTCAAGCTGTAAGAGGGCAAGCTCGGTCCATTCGGAACGCATCGTTTGTGGGAGTTCGGCTTTGGCGACCTTTTCCATCAGGCCGATGGCCTGGCCGGAACTGACTCCGGGAGCCGGGTTGCCATTGATGGCGGCGGCCGGATACATATTGTACCGCATGACCAGGACCGGCCCGTTCATATCGCGGATTTCCGCCATCGCCCCGAGCGGAGCCATGCCTCCGCTCCTGTTGCGGATCTTGAGCTGTTTGAGGTCGGAGATCTGCTTGCGGTAGTTGGAATCTCCCTGGACGTTAACCTGCCAGGTGCGGCCGAACTTGTTGAAGTCGTTGACGTAGAGCGAACCCAGGTAGACTTGCAGCGTGTTGAATACTTCGCTTGTCGCGACACCCATGGTCTCAACCTTGTTCCGGTCGATGTCGAGGAAGAGCCAAGGGGTATTCGCCCGGAAGCTGGTGAAGAGACCTTCAAGACCTGTCGTGTTGTTGCCCTCGCCCACGATCCGATCGGCCGCGGATTGGAGCGAGTCGAGACCGGTATCACCGCGATCTTCGACCACGAGCTTGAATCCGCCCGCCGTGCCAAGGCCCTCGATTGGGGGGGCTCCGAAGATGTTGATGAGGCCGTCCTGGATCTCATCCTGGAGCACCGTTTGAAGCTTGGCGGCAATCGCATTGCCCGAGAGTTCGTGGGATTCACGGTGTGAGAAGTCATCAAGCATGACATACATCGCGCCGAAGTTGGGCGCGTTGGCATTGAGTAAGATCGACTGGCCGGCAATCGCGACGGTATGGTTGACCCCCTTCACCTTGGCCGATGCGATCTCGATCTGCTGCATCACGCGCTGGGTCTGTTCCAGCGAGGTCGAGTCCGGCATCTGTACGTTGACCAGCAGATACCCCTTGTCTTGGGTCGGGATGAAGCCGGTGGGGGTATGGGCGAAGCCGAAGTAGGTCAGATAGAGCAGGCCGCCATAGCCGAGGAGGACGATGAAGGAACCGCGGAGCATCACGCCCACAACCCTTGTGTAAGCACCGGTGGCTGCCCGAAATCCCGCATTGAACCCTCGGAAGATCCCGCCCAAGATCCCGTTCAGGATTCGGCTCACGATCAGGCCGCCGAGGGCACCACTCGTAATCGCCGCAGCGATTGCCAGCCAGGCGGGATCGATACCGTTGGCCAGTGTCGGGTGGGTTTTCAGGTAGGCGGCGATTGGGGCCGTGAGGAACTTCCAGCCGAGCCAGCCGCCGAGCAGGCCGTAGGCCGGGCGAGGCAGGGCTTCACCGCCCCCATGCTCTCGCGATCGCAGGAGAAGGGCGGCCAGGGCAGGGCTGAGTGTCAACGAGTTGAACGTCGAGATCAAGGTGGAGGTCGCGATCGTGAGCGCGAACTGGCGGAAGAACTGGCCGACGATCCCCCCGATGAAGGCACAAGGGACGAAGACGGCCGTGAGGACCAGGCCGATGGCGATGACCGGTCCGGAGACCTCCTCCATCGCCTTGGCCGTCGCGTCACGCGGTGAGAGACCGGACTCGATGTGGTGTTCCACCGCCTCGACGACGACGATCGCATCGTCGACCACGATGCCGATGGCCAGGACAAGGCCGAACAGCGTCAGGTTGTTCAGGCTGAACCCGAGCGCCGCCATGATGGCAAACGTACCGACGATCGCCACCGGAACGGCGATCAGCGGAATCACGGCCGACCGCCAGTTCTGAAGAAAGAGGAGAACAACCACCGCCACCAAGATCACGGCATCGCGGAGGGTCTTGAACACTTCATTGACGGACTCGGTGATGAACGGCGTCGTGTCATAGACGATCGCATAGTCGAGCCCGGTCGGAAACCGGCCCTTGAGCTCTTCCATTTTGAGCCGGACGAGCCGGGCGGTTTCCAGCGCGTTGGAGCCGGGCCGCTGGTAAATCGAGAGGGCCACCGACGGCTTGCCGTCCAGGGTACAGCTCTGGTCATACCCTTGGGCCCCGAGCTCGATTCGGGCGACGTCCTTGAGCCGAACGATTCGCCCTTCGGCATCCGTTTTTAAGATCATATCGGCGAACTGGTCGGCGTCGGTCAACCGGCCGAGGGTACTCATCGTGTATTGAAACACTTGCCCGGTCGGGACCGGTGGCTGGCCGATCTGGCCGGCGGCAACCTGGGCGTTCTGCTGTTCGATTGCGCGGGTCACGTCGCTCGAGGTCAGGTTGCGGAACGACATTTTGCCGGGATCGAGCCAGACCCGCATGCTGTAGTCGCGCTGGCCCATGTAGGTGATGTCGCCGACGCCCTCGAGGCGAGCCAGTTCGTCGCGGAGCTGAATCGTGGCGTAGTTGCTCAGGTAGAGGTTCTCCCGGGTTCCGTCCGAAGAGAACAGGTTGACGATCATGAGGATACTGGGCGACTTCTTCTTGACTGTCACGCCTCGTCGTTTGACCAGGTCGGGCAGGATCGGTTCGGCCAGTGACTCCCGATTCTGCACCAGCACTTGCGCCATGTTCAGGTCGACGCCGATCCGGAAAGTGATCGTCAGCTTGTACATGCCGTCGTTCGTGCATTGCGACGACATGTACAGCATGTTCTCCACGCCGTTGATCTGCTGTTCGATCGGCGCCGCCACAGTGTCGGCCACGACCTGCGCGTTTGCGCCGGGGTAGTAGGCCGACACTTCCACCGTTGGCGGCGCGATGTCGGGGTACTGCGCGATCGGCAGCGTGAACACGGCGATTCCGCCGGCCAGCGTGATCACGATCGAGAGGACCGTGGCGAAGATGGGCCGATCGATAAAGAAACGTGAGAACATGGCGAGATATTACCTCTGCGTCAATGACCCCTCGGGGCGGGAGGCAAAGCTTGGCCCTTAGCCGTTCGAGGTCGGCGGAGTCTCGTGTACGTGGGGGGCCATTCCGTTGGTCGGCGTGACGGTTTGCGGGTGGGTGGAGCTGTTCCCCCCCTTGGATTCCACCAACGCCTGCTCCGTATGGAGGCCCGCTCCATTTGTCGGCGTCGGCGCGATTGTGGCCGGCTCCTTCAAATCGGGCTTGAGCGAAAGGGGAACATGACCATTGGTGCCGTGCCCATTCGAGCTCGGCGCGGTGATGGCGAGCGGCCTGGTGCGTCGGCCGAGTTTTCTGAGAAACCGCAAGGAGAGAAGCCCGAGCAAAGCGTCGCTCACCCGCTCGATCCACTTCAGATGAAGCAGCCGGGACTCGCTCAGGCGGTCGATGACGTAGAAGAAGACCGGGGTCAGGAAGATCCCGAAGAAGGTCACTCCGATCATCCCGCTGAACACGGTCGTCCCGAGGATCCGCCTCATCTCCGCACCTGCCCCGTGCGAAGTGATCAGCGGGACGACCCCTAGGATGAAGGCGAGGGAGGTCATCACGATCGGTCGTAGCCGCAACCGGCAGGCTTGCAAGGTCGCTTCACGCGGCGTTTCCCCTTGCTCACGCAACGACTTTGAGAACTCGACGATCAGGATCGCGTTTTTGCTCGCCAGGCCGACCAGCACGACGAATCCGATCTGCGTAAAGATGTTGATGTCCGAGCCGGAATAACGAACGCCGATGATCGAGCCGAGCAGGCACATCGGAACGACGAGGATGACGGCCAGTGGCAACGACCAGCTCTCATACTGGGCGGCGAGCACCAGGAAGACCATAACTACGGCGAAGCCAAAGACGATCATGGCGGTATTGCCCGCCTGGATCTCCAGATAGGCCAGTTCGGTCCACTCGGTGGCCATCGACGGCAGTAACTCGGCCTTGGCCAGGCGCTCCATGAGTTCGATGCCGGTGCCCGAACTTACTCCCGGTGCCGAGCTTCCATTCACGGGCGCGGCGGGGTACATGTTGTATCGAGTGAGGACGAGAGGGCCGGTGTCCTCGCGGATATCCGCGAGCGCGGCCACCGGGACCATGGTGCCCTTGGCATTCCGGACCTTGAGCCGCTTGGCATCATCAATCGTGTTGCGGAACTTGGCGTCCGCCTGGACGATGACCTGCCAGGTGCGGCCGAATCGGTTGAAGTCATTCACATAGAGTGAGCCGAGATAGATCCGGAGTGTGTCGAATAAGTCTTGCAACTGGACTTCTTTCGCCATGCACTCCTTGCGGTTGACCTCGGCGTAGAGCTGCGGGACATTGGCGCGAAAGACCGAGGTGAGCCCGACAAACGCCGGTTTTTGGGCCCCCTCTTTTTGAACCCCCTCTTTCTGGGGGACTTTCGAGGAACCGAGCAAGGTTTTCAAGGCGTCCCAGGGCGAATCGGCCTTGGCCTCAACCTTGACGTTCTTCGCTTGATCGACCAGGTTCTCGGTCTGCCCCTGCAAGGTTCGCGACCCGAGGTCACCGCGATCCTCGACCATGAGCTTGAAACCGCCCGCACGACCGACTCCACGTACCGGAGGCGGCCCGAGGACCGTCATGATCGCCTCGGGAACGTCGTTCTCGTAACGCTCGCGGAGTTGCTTGGCGATGGCGTCGCTCGAGAGATTCGGGGCTCTGCGTTTGGAGAACTCATCAAGGATCACAAACATCGAACCGAAGTTCGATCCGTTGGCGCTCAGCAAGAGCGACATACCGCTTGTCGACTGCGTGTGCTTGACCCCAGGGACCTCGTGCGCAATCTTCTCAAGCCGATTCATGACCGCGGCGCTTCGCTCCGACGCGGCCGAGTCGGGGAGTTGGACATTGACGAGCAGGTATCCCATGTCCTGCGACGGGATGAATCCCGAGGGGGTATGGCTCAGCCCCCAGTAGGTCAGATAGAGCAGGCCGCCATAGCCCAGCAAGACGATGAAGGAGACCCTGAGCATCCAGCCCACAACACGTGTATAGGCTCCCGTGCCACGACGGAAGCCCCAGTTGAACAACCCGAAAAAACCACCGAACAGCCGATTCAGGATCTTGGAGACGAGCCAGCCGACCGTCAGGCCGGCCGCAATGGCCAGCAACACCACGGCCCACGCCGCCGCAGTGTCTTGATGAACGAGCCGAGGCGCGAACAGGGGCGTGAGATATTTCCAGCCGAGCCATCCTCCCAACAGCGCGTAGGCTTGCCGAGGTAAGGCCTCGTTTCCCCCGTGCCCTTTCGGTCGCAGCAACATCGCGGCCAGTGCCGGGCTGAGGGTCAACGAGTTAAACGTTGAGATCAAGGTGGAGGTCGCGATCGTGAGCGCGAACTGGCGGAAGAACTGGCCGACGATGCCGCTGATGAAGGCGCAAGGGACGAAGACGGCCGAGAGGACCAGGCCGATCGCGATGACCGGCCCCGAAACCTCTTCCATCGCCTTGATCGTCGCCGCCCGTGGTTTCAACCCGCGCTCGATGTGGTGCTCAACCGCCTCGACCACCACGATGGCGTCGTCAACCACGATGCCGATGGCCAGGACGAGCCCGAAGAGGGTCAGGTTGTTGAGTGTGAAGCCCATCGCAATCAGGACGGCAAACGTGCCGACGATCGCTACCGGAACGGCGATCAGCGGAATGATCGACGATCGCCAGCTCTGTAAGAATAAGAGAACGACGATTGCGACGAGGACGATGGCCTCTCGCAAGGTTTTGAAAACTTCCTCAATCGACTCCCGAATGAACGGTGTGGTGTCGTAGCGGATTTCATAACCCACACCCGGCGGGAAATCGGCAGCGAGCTCCGCGATTTTCGCTTTCACGACGTCGGCGACGTCGAGGGCATTGGCATCGGGGAGCTGAAAGACTGCCAGGCTCACGGTGGGATTGCCGTTGACTCGGCCGCTGACGTCCTCATTCTTGGAGCCGAGCTCGACGCGGGCGACATCCTTGATCCGGACGACTCGGCCTTCAGGCGTGGCCCGGACGATGACGTTCTCGAATTGTTCGACTTCGATGAGCCGGCCCATCGTGCTTAGCGTTAACTGCGTTCGTTGGCCGGCTGCCACCGGGGGTTGACCGATCTGCCCGGTTGCCACCTGCATGTTCTGCGAACGCAAGGCGGCGACCACGTCGCTGGCCGTCATGCTTCGGGCGGCAAGTTGCTCGGGATCGACCCAGATCCGCATGCTGTAATCGCGCTGACCCATCATGTTCACGTCGCTGACGCCCGGCACGCGAGCCAGCTCGTCTTTGATGTGCATGAGCGCGTAGTTGCTGAGATAGAGTTGAGTGCGGCTGGCGTCGGGAGAACTGATCGCGATCGCCATCAAGATGTCGGGCGACTTCTTCCGGGTGGTTACGCCGGTCTGCTTGAGAACGTCCGGCAGGCGCGGGATGGCCAGGCTCACGCGATTCTGCACGAGCACCTGGGCCACGTTGAGATCGACGCCGTGCTTGAAGGTCACAGTGAGGTTGTAGGAGCCGTCATTGGTGCATTGCGACGACATGTACATCATGTCTTCGACGCCGTTGACTTGCTCCTCGATCGGCGTGGCGACGGATTCGGCGACGACCTGAGCGCTGGCGCCCGGGAAGCGGCAATCCACCTGGACGACCGGAGGGGAGATCGGCGGATAGAGCGCAATCGGCATCGCGAAGAGCGCGATTGCGCCCGCCAGCGTGATCACGATCGAGAGGACCGAGGCGAAGATCGGTCGATCGATGAAAAAGCGCGAGATCAAAGCCGATTCTCCCTCTTGAGTTACGACATCACCCTTGGCCTTCGGTCCCCATTGCTCAGGACCGGGCCTCGGGTGCAACAGCTCCACGCCGAGGCGATTCAAGGAGCTGTGTTACTCACGCGACGCTTGGGTGGCCTTTGCGGGGTCGCTTGTCCCTTGCAGTGCGTCTCCCGAGGAGGGTGGGGGAGGGGCATCTTCCCAGAGCCGCGTCTCAACCTTTGCACCGGGGCGGACCCGCTGGTGGCCTCGGACAATGACGAACTCGTCCGGCTGGAGACCGTCCTCGATTACTCGGAGGCCGCCGATCGTCCGGCCCACCTTCACGGTGCGGTCGATGACGACATGTTCCATCTCCGACTCGCTCTTGGCCCCCTTCTTCTTCTCATCCTTGACCACGTAAAGGTATTTGCGACCTTGATCGGTGGCGATCGCGTCTTCAGGAATCAAGGTTTCTTTATGCGCGGCGCCGATTGGCAACCGGACTCTGGTAAAGAGGCCCGGGGAGAGCACGCGGGAAGTGGTATTCGGCGTCTTCGGATTATCGATGATGCCACGAACGCGCAGGGTTCCCGTGCTGGGATCCACCTTGTTGTCGCTGAAGTTGATCGTCCCGCGATGGGGAAAGCCATCCTCATCGGAAAGGCCGATCAACACGGGAACCTCTGCTTCCGCACGCGATTTGACGCGACCTTCGCGGATCAGGCGGCGAATTTTCAGGATGGTTCGCTCATCGATATCAAAGTTGACGTACATCGGGTCGAGGGAAACGATGGACGTGAGGATCGTCTCATCGGCTTTCACCAGATTTCCGGGGTCAACCAAGCGGCGACTGAGCCTTCCGCTGATCGGCGACTTGATCTTGGTGAACTCGACGTTGAGCTTGGCCAGGTCGCGCCCCGACATGGCCACGCCGACCATGGCCAAAGCTTCGGCACGATCGCCGGTGAATTTGTCATACTCTTCTCGGCTGATATTTCCTCGGTTGAAGAGATTCTTGGCGCGGCGGAGATCGGCATCCAACCGGTTCAGGTGGGCCTCGCCCTGAAGGATCGTTGCCTCCGTCCGCGCGAGCTCGGCCTGATAAGGGCGAGGGTCGATTTCGAACAGCAGGTCGCCTTCCTTGACCTCGTCTCCGTCCTTGAAACTGACCTTTTCGAGATAACCGGTGACTCGCGCCCTGACGTCGACGGAGAAGACCGCCTCGGTCCTTCCGGTGAAGTCTTCATAGTCGGTCACGTCATCCGTGATCGCACGACTCACGATGACTGTGGGGGGCTTGGTCTGGACCATCTTCGGCTTCTCAGCTTCGCACCCGAGAATCGCGAGGCAGCAAGCAGGAATCAGAATGAGTGCGCGTGCTCGATTCATAAAAAATAAGCTCCGACGATGGTCACCCGGAATCAGCGATCAACTCGGATTCTGCGTCCCTGAGTTGTTCATCTTGAGATTCCTTCTTCCAGGCAATCACCAGACAAGAATGCGTCAAAACCGGAGACTTCGGCCCATCCTTAAGCGGGCAAACTCTGATTCGAGTCCACTGCCGTGGGAATCAAGAAGGTTCGTCGCATCGTGAGTCGTTCCTGGGTTCGAATCGCCTCGGGACGACCGGCCGTTTCTGTAACATCGACTCATGGGCCAACGCACTCTTGGCCCATTCGCTGGCGCTCCGACTCGCTCAAGATCCCGTAAAAGACCACGTCAAGAATGTCTTTCGCCTGCTGCTCGGGCGGTTTCTTCTGGCCGCTAAAATAGTTTGTGAACATGGTGCCATAGAGCAAGCTATTAATGGTGTCCGTGATCCGTTCAACGGGGATCTCGCGAACCCGTCCTTCAAGAATGAGCGAGCCAAAGAGGACCCGCCAGCGCAGGACATTGGTGTCTTGGTGCTCGAAATAGGTCGACTTCTTGCGATCTTTGAACAGAGCCCGTTCTTGCACTAGGAGCTCGACGAACTCAGGATGCTTCTCGAAGAAGACCAGGTATGTGTGGATGGCGCGAGCGATGCGATCGAACGGATCCTCAATATTGGCGATCACGGAATCAACAGACTGGCGAAGTTGGCGCATCACCCGATCGACGGCTGCGAGGAAAAGGTCTCGCTTGCTGGGAAAATAGCGGTAGAGGGTTCCCTTGCCAATTTGAAGTCGTTCCACGAGAACCTGGGTCACGGTGTCGGAAAAGCCGTGCTCGGCGAAGAGCTTCGTGGCCGCCTCAAGAATTTCCTCGCGACGCCCACACGGGCTCGGTTCGACACTCTGTTCCGGTCCGGCCCCGCTCTCGGTCGTACGATTCAAGGCAAGGCTCCGCGTCATCAACGGGTTGTGCTTTGAGTTGAGCCCCCTCTTTGAGACCTGCGTCCGGAACGCTTGCGGTCAAGCCTAGCCAACCGTTTACGTCAAGCGATCCAGAGATTCCGCCCAGCGATCCCTTGCAAGCTCAACGTTGTGGATCGCCGTCGGGTTTCAAGCAGACACAACAAGGGGGGGATCGAATCGTAACGAAGCGGGTTGTCCGGGTAGCGGGGGAGGGCCAATCGGCGGCTGGCTGGATGAATGATCGAACCGTCTCGCTCGCTCCGAGACCCTTCGGAAACAAGTCGCCTCGCTTCAAAACAAAGCGATGCGAGAGACCAATCGCACACGACGAGGCAGGTTTTGAATCAGGTTCAGGTGCGGACTGACCAGTCAGTCCGTGTAAAAATCATAGTCAACTGCGCCCATTCGTCAATCGTCCGTACGTCGAACCGACCCATTTTTTGGAGTTGATGGGGGGAGTCTGACGATCTTAGGGCGTGTAAATCCGAAGCGATTGAAGCGACTTGGCGGGGCGTCCCTTTTTCTCTGAACGGCCGGGCCAGCCGCGCGATTGGAAGAAGCTTGTGCGCAGGCAGGGCGGCTGGCTTGGCCGGTGGAATGCCTCATTTCCCAGGGGAGCTCGCCTTTTTCGTTGAGCAGGGAAGGCCGAGTCGTTCGCGGAGGTAATGTCCCGTGTGGCTCTCGGGCGATTCGGCCACGTCGTTTGGGGTTCCCATGGCGACGATCTGGCCGCCGGCATCTCCCCCTTCCGGACCCAGGTCGATCACCCAGTCGGCGGTTTTGATGACGTCGATGTTGTGCTCGATGACGACGACGGTGTTTCCGAGGTCGGCCAGCCGGTGCAAGACTTTGAGGAGTCGGTCGACGTCGGCGAAGTGGAGGCCGGTCGTCGGCTCGTCGAGGATGTAGAAGGTCCGGCCCGATGCAGGGCGGCCGAGCTCGGCGGCGAGCTTGACGCGCTGGGCTTCACCGCCGGAAAGGGTCGAGCTCGACTGACCGAGGGTCACATAGCCGAGCCCGGCTTCATGCAACGACTCGATCCCCGGTCGGACTTTGGGCTGGGCGTCGAAGACGTCGAGCGCCGCGTCGACTCGGAGGTCGAGCACGTCGCCGATCGAGAGTCCTTTGAAGCGGACCTCAAGCGTCTGCCGGTTGTATCGCTTCCCACCGCAGGCGTCGCAAGTGACGAACATGTCGGGAAGGAAGTTCATCTCGATTTTTCGGACCCCTTGCCCCTGGCAGCTCTCGCAACGGCCCCCTTTGACGTTGAAGCTGAACCGGCTGGCCGGGTAGCCGCGAATCTTGGCCTCGCGGGTCCGGGCGAACACTTTGCGAATCTCGTCGAAGACCCCGGTGTAGGTCGCCGGGGTCGAACGCGGGCCGCGACCGATCGGTGCCTGGTCGATCTCCACTAACTTGTCGACGGATGCCAAACCGTCGATTCGTTGGTGTGCCCCTGGTCTCGGCCCTGCATTTCCGAGAGCGCGGCGCATCGCGCGGCCGAGCACGTCGTTGACCAAGGTACTCTTGCCCGACCCGCTCACTCCGGATACGCCGATGAGTGTGCCGAGGGGGAACCGGGCATCGATCCCCTTGAGGTTCCGCTCCGTCGCCCCCACGACCTCGATTGACCCTGCACTCTGAGCGAGGCGTCGGGCCTTGGGCACCGCGTTCGGGACGTTCTGACGCAAGTACTCGGCGGTCGCCGACTTGCCTACGACGACGAGCGCATCAGGAGGCCCGGTCGCGACGATTTGTCCCCCTTCAGGTCCAGCGCCCGGCCCCAGGTCGATCAGCCAATCGGCCGCGCGGATGGTGGCCTCGTCATGCTCGACGACCACGAGGCTGTTCCCCTGGTCACGGAGTTGTTCCAGGCTCGCCAGCAATTTGCCGGTATCGCGGGGATGAAGTCCGGCCGTTGGTTCGTCGAGGATGTAGCAGACGCCAACCAGCCCCGAGCCGATCTGGGTGGCGAGGCGAACCCGCTGGAGCTCTCCGCCGGAGAGGGTGTCGGATCCGCGTGCCAAGGTCAGATAGCCGAGGCCCACACGCTCGAGGAACTCGATCCGGTTGATGATTTCCGGCACAAGAGGACGACCGACAGGTTCTAGCGGAGCCTCGAATGTGAGGTTGGCGATGAATTTGCGAATCTCCGGAAGCGGTCGAGTCAGGACTTCGTGAATCGTTTGTCCGCCCACGGTCACGGCTCGGGCCTCGGGGCGGAGCCGGGCACCTTGGCAGTCGGGGCAGGTGGTCTGATCGTGGAAGTGTCCGAGCGCAGTCCGACGTGCCTCGGTTTTCGACGTGCTGAACTCGTGCTCGAGCACCGCCGTCAGACCAGCGTAATCCAGGTCGGGATCACCGGCGAAGAGTCGGTGATAGGTCTTCTCCGGCCAGTCGGCGAGGGGGGTATTGCGGGTCAGCCGGCTTCGTTTGAGAAGCGCGGATAGCCCCGGATCCAGGAGGAAATCGTCTTGGGCGCTTGAGCGAAGCCCTCTCCAGGGAGCGATCGCTCCCTCGGCGAGGGATATTGAGCGATCGGGTACGACGAGTTCCGGATCGAAGGCCGAGAGCGTTCCCAACCCGCCGCAGGTGGCACAGGCGCCGTGGGGGCTGTTGAAGCTGAAGGTGCGCGGCTCGAGTTCCTCGAATCCGGTGCCACACGAGGGGCAGGCGTACTTGACGCTGAGCACCAGGTCGTCCCACCCTGCGTCGGTCTGGGCGGAGAGGACGACGGTGCCTTCCCCGAGTTTCAGGGCCAGGTCGATGCTTTCGGCGAGCCTTGGCCGGATTCCCTCGCGCACTACGAGTCGATCGACGACGGCCTCGACGTGGTGGGCGCGGTTCCTTGCGAGCTTCGGTGGGTCATCCGTCATTTCGACGATCTGTCCGTCGACGCGAGCGCGGAGTAATCCCGCTCGTCGGATCGCCTCGAACGCCTCGCGATGCTCTCCTTTCCGGCCCCGGACCAGAGGGGCAAGCACCAGGACTTTGCGGCCCTCGCGCATGGCGAGGACCCCCGCAACCATTTGCTCCGGGGTCTGGCGTCGGATCGCCTGACCGCAGCCGGGGCAATGCGGAATCCCGGTGCGGGCGTAGAGCAGGCGGAAGTAGTCGTGAATCTCGGTCAGTGTGCCGACGGTGCTCCGAGGATTGACCGCGCCGGCGCGCTGGTCGATCGAGACGGTCGGCGGGAGACCTTCGATCAGGTCGACGTCGGGCCGTTCCAACTGGTCGAGAAACTGGCGAGCGAAGCTGGTGAGGCTCTCGATGTAGCGCCGCTGCCCTTCGGCATAGAGGGTGTCGAAGGCCAGAGAGCTTTTCCCCGAGCCGCTGACCCCCGTCAAAACCACGAGCCGATCGCGCGGCAGATCGATATCGATGTTGCGGAGGTTGTGGACCCGCGCGCCTTGAACGCGAATCCGATCGACCCAGGTTGAATCCGACGTTCCGCGGGAGGGACGATCCGTCATTCCCCAAGCTCTCCTTAACGACCAACCGACCAACGACCTTCGCGACCGAATCCGACGCTATCCCCTTTCAGCCTACAGCCTCTTGGGAAAGAGTCGCAAGTTGGCCGCCGGGCACTTCCAGACCTAGAGGGTTCGGGTTACACTCGACCTCGACGCAATCGACTTGCTCACCTCAGGATCGGGTTGCCTCGGAAACCGCTCGAGGCGAATCAGGGATCGCATCACGTGAATCATCCGACTTCCGTCGTTCGGCGTCTGTCCCAAGCCCTGACTCTTGTCGGGCTTCTGGTGGGAACGTCGGCCTGGGCGCAACTGCCGACGGCCGAGGAACGGCTCAAAATCCTGACCGATCCCGAGAGTGTGAAGGCCAAGGTCGAGAAGGACAAGACGAGGCCGCCACTCGAACTCTTTCGGTCACAGATCGCCCCTTTCGACATTCTCCCTTTCGTCAAGGCGAACCACTGGAGCACGCTCTCTCTCGAGATGCGGGCGAACTACGACGATTACGTCGGGATGCTCCACACCTCACCCGTCCGGATGCTCGGCATGCCTCGCGAGGGGGAACTTGCGGCCGATGCCCCGCAAGAGGTGATCTATCGGCGTGAGGTTCGGCTGCTTAAGGAACAGCGGGCGAAGCTTGGTTTACAGATCATGATGCCCCGCATCCCCAAGGAGTTGGGTCTGGAATTGACCAGGCCCGAGGCCATCCGGGCCGACGAGATCTGGCAGGCGAGTCTTCGGGTGCTCGAACCCTTCCAGATGCTGATTCTCATCCTGAGCAAGGATGAGACCGACCTCTATTCCCGCTGGGGCCAATTTCAGGCGATGGCTCCGCTTTCGGCCGATCGCGAAGATGCGCAGGTTTTCGACAAACAGCGCTACTACCGGATGGTCTTGCCGATGGAGAGCGGTACATTCCCCCTCTCGTCGCACCCCCTCACCTGGACCACCTTGAGCCACATCATCTGGGACGGACTCCCCGCCGAGCGACTTACCCCCGCGCAGCAACAGGCGATGCTTGATTGGCTCCATTGGGGCGGTCAATTAATCCTGATCGGCGGCGCTCGACCTTCGTTCGCAGCCTTGGGCGACAGCTTCCTTGGGCCTTATCTGCCGGCCTCCCTCTCGGGTGAAAGCGATCTTCTCAACGAAAGCGATTTGAAACCGTTGTCGGATGCGTTTCGCCCGATCATTCCGTACGCGGTCCGCGAAGAACCTGTGCCCGTTCCCGAGGTCGATACGGAGGCCCAAAGACGCCAGCACGCCTACCTCGACCCGGAACCGATTCGTCCCGCGTCGAACCGGCCGGTCTATCTGGCGGGACTTCGGCCGAACCCAGGCGCCTCGACGCTTCGCCTGGGAGAGTCGAGCGAGCGGATCCTGGGGGTGGAACAACGCGTGGGCCGGGGGCGAATCCTGATGCTGGCGCTCAATCCGACCGACCCGGCGCTGGTCGCCTGGCCGGGGCTCGATACGCTCGTGCGTCGGGTGATCCTCCGCCGCCCGGAGGACAATGTGTTCGGATGGGGAGGCTGGAACGGGCGGAGCGTCGAACCGGCCAAGTTCGGTCCTCTGCTGGGCCCCGATCTGAGCTGGTTCCGGATCCTGAGCCGAGACCTCGGCGCCTCGCTCCCGAGGCCTTACGTCAAGCCGGCTGCCGATCCGGTGGACGAGGTCACGGGGCTGAACACAAACCCGGTGGCGTCGCCCGGGGCAGAAGCGGCCGCCGAGAATGCTGCGAATTCCGCAAATTCCGTTGCCGAGTGGGTGGATTCTTCGGCCTTGCCGAAGATGAGCCGCGATGCGCTAGAGGATGCCTCGGGAATCTCGATCCCGAGTTCCGGATTCGTTCTCAAGGTGATCTTGGCCTATGTGCTTGCCCTGGTTCCCCTGAACTGGCTAATATGCCGATATGTATTCGGACGGCGAGAGTGGGCCTGGGTCGTGGTCCCCGTATTGTCGCTCGGGTTTGCCATCGGGGTGGAACGCGCTGCGGCTTACGACATGGGCTATGACATGGCCTGCGACGAAATTGATGTCCTTGAGACCTACGGCGACTATCCGCGAGCGCATCTCAGCCGGTTCGCGTCGTTGTACACGACCGGCCGGATTCGGTTCACCATTTCCTTTCCCAACGACCCGACCGCGCTGGCTCTGCCCTTGGATAACGGCCGTTCGCTCCGTGGTGAGGATATCACGACGTCGAACTGGCAATCGCAGCCGGTGCCTGCGCTCGAGGGGTTTCAGGTGCAACCGCGCAGCCTCTCTTTGTTCCGTGCCGAGCAGATGGTCAATTTGCCGGGCGCGATCACCCTGGTGACTGATGCCGAGGGGCGGCGGATTGTCAATGCGACCGATCTGGAACTGAAGGATGCGACCGTGGTTGAGGTGAACGGCCCCAACGACCGGAAGCAAACTTACCTTGGGACGATCAAGCCGGGGGCCACCATCCCGTTGGTGGCAACTCCGGTTCCGCGGATCCCCGCGATCGCCAAGGGCCAGCTCAATCCGAATCCCTTCTTACAAGCTTTTCAGACCTACGCCGAGAATCGTCTTGAGGATCAAGGGGAGATTCGCCTGGTGGCCTGGACGTCGAAGGTGATGGCGGGCGAAAAGTTTGAGCCTGCCGTCGATCGGCATCGCGGCTTCACGGCCGTGGTCGTTCACCTCGAGAATGGCCCCCCTCCCGCGCCCTCGGGACCACGGTACGATTACCTGGCACGTCAAACCGCCCAGGCAACCAGTGAGCCGGTCACGGTCCCCGATCCTGACGAGCCAATGCTGGAGAACGGCGCATCCTCGATTTCGGGCTCCAGACCCAGACTCCTTCGCGGTTCTCCGCCGGCCCCTGTGTCACCAGCCCCTTCTCGCGGCGAGGTGAAGGCTACACCAAAATCCAACGTCCGCTAGCCGAAGGATCGTCAATGATTGAGGTGGTCAACTTCACCAAGCGTTACGGTGATTTCGTGGCGGTCGATGATCTGAGCTTCTCCATTGGTAAGGGAGAAGTCTTCGGATTCATCGGCCCTAACGGCGCCGGGAAGAGCACGACCATTCGCTTTCTCGCCACCTTGCTTCGGCCGACCTCGGGCGAGGGACGCGTTTGCGGGCACTCGGTGGTCAACGATCCGATGGCCGTGCGCCGGGTGATCGGGTTCATGCCGGATGACTTCGGCGTTTACGATGGGATGAAGGTCTGGGAGTTTCTTGATTTTTTCGCCGTCGCCTACGAAATTCCTTATACATTCCGCAAGAAGATCATCGGCGAGGTCCTCGAGCTGCTCGATCTTACGCATAAACGAGATGATTACGTCAATGGGCTTTCCAAGGGGATGAAGCAGCGGCTCTGTTTGGCCAAGACGCTGGTCCACGATCCGCCCGTCCTGATTCTCGACGAGCCGGCCTCCGGGCTTGACCCTCGGGCCCGTCTCGAGATGAAAGCGCTGCTCAATGAGTTGCGCGGAATGGGGAAGACGATCCTGGTCTCGAGCCATATCCTTTCCGAGCTGGCCGACTTTTGCACGTCGATCGGGATCATTGAACGAGGGAAGCTGCTTGCAGCCGGGAGTATCCAGGAAATTCAGCGCCAGTTGCGCTCGCACCGGGTGCTCAAGGTCCGCGTCCTTGATGAGACGACCACTCGCGCGGCCTCGATTCTCGGTGATGATCCGTCCGTTCGGACGGTGGAGCTGTTCGACCACACGCTCACGGCCGAATTCGAAGGGCAGGATGAAGACATGGCGAGACTCCTCGGCCGTTTGATCGGCGAGGGGGTGCAAGTCAACTCATTCGCCGAGGAGCCCCTGAGTCTTGAAGAAGTCTTTATGATGATTACCAAGGGAATCGTCAACTAAGGGTGAGAGTGAGAGAGCCTGAAGCTCCGGCCATTTGAAAAAGAACCATCCATAAGGATGGGCCTGGCTTCATTGGTTCGGTCCGTCGGATGTAGCGAACCTTTCGGAACCTTCTGGATCGATCTTCGATGCTGTTTCGCGACAACCCTGTCCTGACGCGTGAGCTGCTCGTCAACCTGCGGTCACCCCGCGCGTTCGTGTTGCAGTTGATCTATGTGCTCTTCCTCGGCGCGGTGGTCTATTTCTACTGGCCGGCCGATTCCGAAGGGGGACGCCAGGTTGGGTCGGGGGTGGCCCGTCGATTGTTCGAGCTCTTTTTCCTCGGTCAATTCTTTCTCGTGGCCTTGGTGGCGCCCACGTTCGCGGCCGGGAGCATCACGGGCGAGAAGGAGAGGAAAACCTATGAGATGCTGCTGGCCAGTCCACTTAAGCCGTTTAACATCCTCACCGGCAAGTTGCTCAGCTCGCTCAGCTACTTGGTCATCCTGATTCTCTCCAGCCTGCCGCTGATGATCCTCTGCTTTTTGCTCGGCGGAATTCTGCTCTCCGAGATCGCTCGCGCTTACGTCGTCTTGATCCTGGCGGCAGGGACGTTCGGTCTCTTGAGTGTCGCCGCCTCCAGTTTCTTCGGGCGGACCAGCTCAGCCTTGATGGTGAGCTATCTGATCATTCTTCCGCTGGCGGTCCTCTGCGTGGCATTGACGCGGACCGATCCCAACGACCCCCGAGCCCGCGAGTTCGTCTCATTCATGACGGTCTCGGTACTCCCTCCGTGGTGCCTCGCCATCTGGACGGTGGTTGCGATCGTGATCAATCGCCGGCTCCTCCGGCCCCCTGACGTCGGAAGCGAGGGGAAGGATGTGGTCGACGAAGAGGAGGAGATGAAGTACGCCATCGGCGTCGTGATCGATCGTGACCTCTTTCCCGATAAGCTGTTCGCGCCTGCGAAGCGAACCGACCTGATGCCTGACGGGACCAATCCGGTCCTCGATAAGGAACTACGGAGCGAGATCTTCAGCCAAGGGACGCTGATGCTCCGCGTCGTCATCCAGGTCAGCATGCTGCTCTCGATCCCGCTGATGGCCGCGCTCCTGTTCCTTCGCTCGGACCGGGCGGGATACTACGTCGCCTATGTCATCACGTTCAACCTGCTGGTCGGCCCTGTTTTCTCGGCCGGAAGCATCACCCAGGAACGTGAGCGTCAGACCCTGGCCCTCTTGCTGACGACGTTGCTCGGCCCTGGCCGAATCGTCTTGGCCAAGCTGCTCGCCGCGCTCCGGGTGTCGACGGTCCTGACTTTCCTGCTGACCGAGCAACTCCTGCTCGCCTACTTCTTGCTTCAGGAACTTTGGGACCGGTTCTGGACCCTGATCGTCTTCCTCTTAATCATCGCGATGACCTGCTTGGTGACCACGACGATCGGTCTGCTCTGCTCTGCGCTCTCTCGCAAAACCTCGGTCGCGATCGTTTTAACGTATATGTCTCTCTTGCTCTTGTTCGCTGGTCCCGTCGGCTTGAACTACTACTTGCAAGGGTTCTCGTCGATCACCGAGGAGCGGCTTGCAGCCTTGACCGTGACGAGCCCCTATTCGGCGGCGTTCAGTATCCCGATGACTCCGATCAAGCCGAACGGCTTCTCGAATGACAACCCCGTGCTTCCCCCCTCCATCAAGGTCGAGATGATCCCGGGTGTCCCCTTGCCGGTCTGGGCCAACTTCCTGTTGCTCTATCCGCCGGTCTGCCTCTTGCTCTTCGGGGTGACCTACCTGGCATTCCGCTGGCGGTGGTGGCGTGCCGGCGCTGGGGGTTGAACCGCTTCACCGATTTGCAGCATCGCAGTCCTGGAGCAATTTGGGGTTTGCGAACCGAGATAAGGGGCGACCGTCAAGAGTTCTGGACAAACTCTTGACGGTCGCCCCTTTGTAGATCCTCGGTTGATGATTTGAGCAGAGGGAGCGCCCCCTTTGGATTGGTGGATCCCGCAACAACGGGATCGCTTCAGGCGCGGGCCTCGGGCATTGTTCCATCTTCGAGATACCACATCTTATCCGGTCCTTTGACCAGTCGGACCGTGACCGGAAACGTTCGGCCGGGTGAAGTCGGTTGGTCACGCTCTTGGACTTGCAGCGTGAATTTCGCTTCCAGGTGCGTCAGTCCCGCGCTTTTCTCGGATTTGAAGTCCTGGACCGAGAAAAGAAGGGGGTTAAACCGGCCGCCTTTCGCGGGTTTCAGCGAATTGAGTTTCTCGTTCCAGTATGTATTGAATTCATTGAATGAGTGAAAAAACCGGGAAGATCGTCCATCCGAGCTTAGGAGCAACCACATTCGCCGGATGTGCGGGACACTGTGCGACAGGGCGGCATAATAGTCTTTGGCCGCCTGCTCGGGGGTGATCCGAATCGGGCGTTCCATGGTGATGAAGAGTGGATAGCTCAAGAGGAGGAGCCCAATCCCACCCCCCACCAGAATCAAGAACGCAGTCTTGAACATGAGCGACGTGAGTGTGAGGTAGAGCAGGACCAGAAGCACGCCTGCTACGACGACCAGGCGAATGACGTCCGGTCCCCATTCGGCCCAACGGGACCAGACCTCGTCGACCGTCCCCGGCTTCGCATTTGAACGCGTCTCCGGTCGATCCGCGGGCTGCGCCTTTCGTGGCCTTGGAACCGGCTCGGGGATGGGCGGAACAACCGGCGAGTCTTCGCCTTCCTCCGCCAGGGGGTCGAGGCCCTCGATTTCGTATGACCCTTCCGAGGCGATTGGTGGTGGTGTGGGAACGGCCTTGCGGGAAGTCGCTTTCGGCTCGTCCGACGTTAGCCAGCCCAGGTCGACGTTCTCTTTTTCTTCATCAGGGGAGGGGATCTCGACCATCGGTCCCAGCCTCACGTTGTCATCGCGGAAGATCCGAAGAGGATGCGACCCCAACCCGACCCGCGGTGGTCTTGTTAGAGCCGGACAGAAAAGGGACAAGGGGGTTGCCCTTGTCCTTCCGTCTCCTCCTTGCCACGCCGATCGTTCAGCGTCGTTAGGAAAAGGCCCATTTGCAAGATGCCACAGTTCTGATGCCGCCGGTCACCACTGAAGGTCTGCGCGAGACACCAGATGGAGGCGGCCGTCATCGCTGCTGACGAGGAGGTCGAGAGCACCTTGACCATTGCCGTCGATCCCGGACGGGCTACAGCCCTCCGCGCCGAAGATGACGGGGCGACCGTCGCGATACCGGAGTAGGCGGGGAACCACTCGACCATGTCCCACGTTTTCAAGGAGGATGACCGTCGGCAAGCTCTCCGGATCCTCCAGGGGGAGGCCGGTCAAGGCCGGGATCACGTGACGGTTCCCCCGGGGCAGACCGACCAGGAGATCCGTCAGCCCCGAGCCGGTCCAGGGCCCCGCCCAGAGGCTACAGCGACCGGCCTGGCCGAATCCGCCGTCGAGTCGTAGGAAGCGACCGAGTCGGTCGACCAGGGGAGCCGGGGCCCCGACATCGAGCGTTCCCGTGCGCGGGAAGACGCAGAGGAACCCCTGCAAGTCGAGCGCGATGAGGTCGATCTGTCCGGACGCATTCCAGTCGGCGACGGCGGGCCGGACTCGCGGCGGGATGATCAGCGGTCCCCCGTCGCAGCGGAGTGGGCTCGGTGAGCCGAACCGAGGTGAATCGGCCGCACCGTCGTTGCGCAGGAAGAGGATCTCTCCCCCCGCGCCGCTGACGAGCAAATCGAGCCGGCCGTTTCCGGTCCAGTCGACCAGTGTGGGACAGGAGTAACCGAGCCGAGGTGCAAGCGGGCCATCGAGCATTCCGTCAGGGCCGGGATCGACTCGGAACGGCGCACCGCCTCCTTCGATCGTGACGGGTGCAAGGTAGCGGTGGTCGTCGCGCGTGCCCATGTCCTGAACATAGTGGAGTCGACCCGAAGCGTCGCCGAACACCAGATCCAGGTCGCCGTCCGCGTCCAGGTCGCCCACGGTTACGACGGCATGCCCGGCCAGCCAAAGCTCCGAGCGCTCGCTGAGAAGCTCTTCCGGAGTCTTCGCATCATTGCGGGTCGGCCCCGAATGGACGCTGAAAACATGCCCGGACGAAGTTCCGTAAATGAGCTCCACACGACGGTCGCCGTCCAGGTCGGCGGCGACCACCGCCGTTCGATCGTCGGGCAGTTCGAGCGGGGCGTGCCCACATTGGAGCGTCCTTGGCTCCATCAGGACGGGCGGACGCTGGCCACCGAAGTTGCGGTAGATCCGGACGATCCCTCGGCGATCGGTCGCCAGCAACTCCAGGCTCCCTCCCCCTCCCCAGGCGACGGTCAGTGCGGCCGGGTGCAGGCCGAGCTCGAGCGGACCGGCGTCGGATCCAATCTCCGGCTGGAGCTCGAAGGCAGGGGCCCCCGCTTGGCCGACGTTGCGGAGCCAGAGAAGGCGCCCGGTGGGTGCCTGGCCACGCCAGAGTCCCCCCCGGTCATATCCCGGATGGCCCCCTTTTTGGTTGAATCCGACCTGTTGAGCCTGAGGAAGCCGGTCGGAGTCGGGCCAGTAGCCGGTCAGGTCGTCGATGCCTACCAACAGGTCGGTCAGGCCGTCGCCATCCCAGTCGAGTGCGACGATTTGGACCACCCGGCAGGGACCAATACCCAGGTCGGCTCCGATGCCGAGCCCCACCCTCTCGTTGAACTCCGGTCGAGCGCCCTGTCCCTTGTTGGGGAGCAGAACGAGCTCGTTCTGAGCGAGGGCGACGAGGTCGAATCGACTCGGTGAGCCGTTGGGGATCACACAGACCGAGCGAAGTCCTTCGAGTCCGGGAACCAACTCGCCTGAATCATAGCGGCGGCCCTGCCCCTCTTCCGTGGGCAAGCGGCGATAAACCCGCGCCGTGCGCTCGCGCGCACCGCCACCGGCCGTGACAAGCAGGTCGGGATGCCCCGGCTCGAACCAGTCGACCACCAACGGTTCTGCGTTCCATCCGTGCCCAAGCGGGGTCGCCCTAACCGACGAGTCCCAGGCGATTCGCGTCCGTCGTTCCCCGTTCGATGTCGGGTCGTTCTCCGTTCTCGTGTCGAGATCAGCCGATGCCATCACCGTCCCCCTCCGCGTTTTCGAATGCCCATCCCCAACGACGGATCGCGAACCCGTATTGTAGCGGCTTGGTACTGCGGAAGCGCGTTCCGATCGCGAGTTTCTCGGGAGTTTCGCATCCGGCCAATCTCGCCATAAAAAGCTTTCGAGATCGATTGCTCGACTTACGCAGTGTCTTTATCCTCTCCAACCGCCGTTAACTTCCAGGACGTGGCCCGTGATATAGGCCGCTAGGGGAGAGCAGAGGAAGAGGACGGCGTTGGCAACATCTTGAGGGACGCCGAACTTTCGCCAGGGAATGGCTTTGTGCATTTCGGTACGGACGGTCTCAGAGAGCGTGGCGGACATGGCGGTCTCGATCAGGCCGGGAGCGATGGCGTTCACGCGGATGGAGCGCTTGGCGCACTCTCGGCTGAGCACTCGGGTGAGCGCCTGGACCCCCGACTTGGCGGCGGCGTAGTTGGATTGACCGTGGAAGCCCGCCGAGGCGGAGAGGCTCCCCATGTTGACGATCGTTCCTCCGTCTCGAAGGATTTGCAGGCCGAACTTACAGCAGTAAAAGACGCCTGAGAGGTTCACGTCGAGCACGCTCTGCCAATCGTCGATCGACATTTTGGCGATGGTGCGATCGCGGAGGATGCCGGCGTTGCAGATCAAGGCGTCGATTCCGCCCAGCTCCGCATCAACGGTACGCATCATCGCCTCGACGGCCACGGGATCGGCGACGTCGGCCGCGTAAACGTGGGCGCTCCCTGGTCTCTGCTGACGCAGCTCGTCTGCTAAGGCGTCGACATCGGCCTGGGTCCGGTCGCCAAGGTGATTGAGGACCACCTCACAACCCGCCTGGTGCAGCGTTTGCGCAATCTGGGCGCCGATGCCTTGGCTGGCCCCCGTGATGAGGGCCCTTGTTCCGGAGAGGTCGATCGCGATGCTCATGGACATCTTCCTTGGGATCACGGGGAATTGGGGCCGGCTCGTTTTCCAGGCGGGCATGAATTCTCTGTCTCGCGAGCGAAGGAGGCAGAGGTCTGCCACTCTTCGCTCGTCTCAGAGGTTTTGTGAACATTCTCGTTGCATCAACATCGGAGAGCGACCTCGATCCATACCTGAACATCCCGGCTAGATTCCGGAACCATTGTGGAATGTATAGCGAAATCGGGGCAAACGGCCCTGGTTGAATCAAGTCCGATGCGCCCATGTCCGAATGAAACTGTTAGAGCCGCTATAACCGGATTGATCATTCCAAATGGTGCGACCGGGTCAAGACGCCGGGAGAACGAGCTTATTCTCCTGATTGTGATTGACGAATCCACGGCCTCGGCAAGGAACCGTCCCAGTGCTTGACCAACAGCCTACTTCCCGAATCAGGGCTTGCACCTTCCGTGTTCGGTTGCGGTGTGGTGCTGGGTTAGCGTTGGCTGCATTGATCAGTTCTCTCACGGTCGCAGCCCAACCCCCCGAAACCGTGCCGTCCCCGCCCCCGGCGCTTCCGCCGACGGCCGAAGGTCGTGTTCTTCCGCCGTTTGTGCCGAGCGCGGTTCCGTCGCAGACCTCGACTGCGACGACTGTCCCCTCGGTCTCCGCGCCGCGGACGATTGAGCTCTCGCCGTCCGAGACTTTGCCTCCGGTGAAGCCGATCGTCCAGCCCGATGTTCCGACGGTCATCCCTGTGGATCCAGTCCCGCTGCCCCCGGGAGTCTCTCCTGGCGGTGCGCGGGTCATCAATCTGGTCAAAGATACGACCGGCCTGCTTCCCACCTTACCTCCCGGCCCGCCGATTCCGCGACCGGTGGAGGCCGTGGCGCAGGGGATCCGGGAAATGATCTCCGACGTCAAGGAACCCGAAGCCGAAATCAACGTGGCGATGGGGCAGACCAAGCTGATCGAGACCAAGCGGCTGCTGACTCGTGTCGCCATCGCCAACACGGCCGTCGCCGACGTCGAGCTTCTCAGCGATCAACCGAACTCAAGGCTCCTCAACATCTACGGTCGATCGTTCGGTCAGACGAACCTGACGCTCTGGGACACCGACGACAAGCCAGTCTCGTTCCTGATTCGGGTCACCCTGGACACTCGCGACCTTGAGTCGAGAATCAAGCAGGCCTATCCGGGGGCCTTGGTCCACATTCGTCAGATTGGCTCGCAGGTCATTTTGGAGGGTGAGGTCGCCGACAACAAGTCGGTGGGCGACATTCTCCAGCTCGTTCAGACGGAGCTTCGCAACAGCGGTGGCCTGAGAATGACCGGGGGCGGTGGCGGTGGCGGTGGCATGGGAGGGGGTGGCGGTGCAGGTGGAGCACCGATGTCTGGCGGTGGCGGGATGAGCGGCGGTGGCGGGATGAGTGGCGGCGGTGGGATGAGTGGCGGTGGTGGCGGGATGAGTGGCGGTGGGATGAGCGGCGGTGGCGGTGTCGGTGGCGTCGGGATGGTCATCATCAACCGGATTCATGTCCCGGGACCTCGCCAAGTCTTGCTCCGCGTGAAGATTGCCGAGCTCAACCGTGATGCGATCCGCCAGCTTGGGGCGAGCTGGTTCAGGATCAAGGACCGGAGCATTATGGCGTCGACGGTCGGTGGAGTCGCCAACCTTTCCGCGGGGGCGAGCCTTGGGGCCGGTGCCGCCGGTGGCGGCGCAGCCACCAGTGCTCTCGCCGGCATCATGCACGAGGCTGCGACGACTTTGACCCCGGTGGGGACTGCGGCGAGCGCGGGGGGCACCCTCTTCGGAGTTTTCGATGCAGGGCGCTTCTCGTTGTTCATCGACGCGCTCAAATCCAACGCGATGGCCAAACTCCTCGCCGAACCGAACTTGATGACTCTCGACGGCCAGCCTGCTCAGTTCATTGCGGGGGGGCTCTTCCCGTATCCGGTTCCCCAGAGTTCGTCGATTCCGGGCGGAACGGCCGTCGTTACGGTGCAGTTCGCCAAGTTCGGAGCGATCCTGACCTTTCTGCCGCAGATCCTGGCCAATGACGTGATCCGGCTCGATGTCGAGCCGATCTTCAGCGCCCTTAACTTCGGTCAGGGAACCCTCATCAACGGCGGTCGAGTGCCTGCGATCGATCAGAGAAGTGCTCGGACCGTCGTCGAGCTTCGCGAAGGGCAGACTTTGGCGATCGCCGGATTGCTTCAGTCGACCACGAACGCCACCACCATTCGCGTTCCGATTCTCGGCGACCTCCCCGTCGTCGGCCCCTTGTTCAGCAGCAACAAGATCGAGACGGTCGAAACCGAGTTGATTGTGCTGGTGACTCCCGAACTGGTTGCCCCGATGGAGAAGCACGAGGTTCCTGAATCTCCCGGCGACCGGGTGATCCAGCCCAACGACTTCGAGTTCTACTTCCTGGGACGAATCGAAGGCAAGTCGGGCAAAGACTTCCGCGCGACGGTCCGGGAGCTCGACCCGCTGAACGTCATGAAGCACTTCCAGAGCGAGAACCAGTGGGTGATCGGACCACATGGCCACGCAGACTGAGTGGCGGCACCTTGCCCCGAGCTTGAACGCGAAACCTAACCCTTTCAGGGGGATATGATATATGTGGTTGGCACGAGGGAAGTTCCACTGGGGGGGAGGCGCACTAGCCATGGGCCTGCTCGCGGCGACGTTGTGGGCTCAGCCCCCCGTCCCGATTCCTCCCACGGGCCCTGGTCCGGTCGGGCCGGAAGGATTTGCACCGAGAACGAAGCGTCAAATCCGCCATCAAGCCTGGCGCGACACGTTTATCGGCCGACCGGCGGACTTCATCGAACCCCCCTTGGGAAGTTACGTCCAAGGGAACTTCTCATTGATGCGGGCCAAAGCCGATCCACATCGTTTTACCCTCTACCGGAGCGACTTTCTCGACGGCACGGATCGTCTTTCTCCGATCGGAGCAGGCCGTTTCAACCTGATGGCCGCGCGTCTCTCAGGTTGGCTTGGTCCCGTCGTGATCGAGTGGAGCCCGGATGAACCGGGGCTGGCGGAGTCCCGCCGCGCGGCCGTTGTGGCGGCCCTTCAAGGAGCAGGGCTTCCCGTGATTCCCGAACGCGTGGTGATCGGGCCTTCGGTCTACCCCGGAGGGCTGGGTGAGGACGCCGTTAACTATCACAATATTATGATTTCACGTGATCAGCGGGCACCGACCTCATTCACGACCAGCCCGACCAGTACTTCTGGGTTCGGCATGAGCGGCGGAGGAAGCCAATAACATGAATGTTTCATGGGAACGCCGATCGTGGCGAAACCGGACCCTGGCCGCGATGATGCGGCCAGGGACGGTTCTTGGGCTATCGTGCGTCTTGACTTCACTCATCGGCTGCCAGACTGTCCCACGCGGTGGCCAGACCAATCCGGGATCGGTCTCCACGACGGGAGCGCCCAAGCAGGACGCCTCGGTGGCGAAGACGGACTTCCATCGCGATGTGACCCAGGATCAGCAGTTCAACGTTCACCTTGAACTCGGCCGAGTCTTCGAGTCGCAGAAGGAATACAGCGCGGCCTTGTCCGAGTATGAGAAGTCACTCGAGGCATGCACGCGCCGCGGTTTCGGGGCAGGCATCAAAGGGAGCGGTGAGAAGCAGGCCCTGGCCCACCGTCGGATCGGCGGGACTCTCGACCGGCTCGGCCGGTTCGCCCAGGCGGAAGATCATTATCGCCTTGCGTTGAAGGCCAGTCCCGACGATGCGAAGGTCTGGAACGACTCCGGTTACAGCTACTACTTGCAGAGCCGCTGGACCGATGCCGAGCGAAACCTCAAGACGGCCGCCAAACTCGCCCCGGACGACATCAGGATTCAGACGAACCTTGGGTTGACCCTCGCTGCGGCGGGCAAGGCCGACGAGGCTCTGATCGCTCTGAGCAAAGCGGGTGGTAGTGCAATCGCCCACGCCAACCTCGGCTATCTCCTGGCGACGATGGGACAGAAAGAGGAAGCGCGGGCCCACTACCAAACGGCGATCCAGTTGCAGCCTAACCTGGCTCCCGCACGCCAGGCCTTGGCCGCTCTCGACGCCAAGGCTCTGAAAGCCGAGGAAGTTGCCACGACGATCCCGGCACCCGTGGTCCCCTCCGCCGATGCCAGCATTCGACGAACAACCGGCCCAAGCGTTACGCAGGTCTCGGTCACGCCGCTGCCGCAGCCGAACTCCTTGCCCCAGGAGAAGTGAGGGGTTCAGGACTCCACACTTGATATTTGGGTGGCTTCGCGCAAAACTCAAGAGAGAAACGAACCTGGTGCCGAAGCCCCACCGGACGCTTCTCGTTGCCATGAACGTTCGCTTCGATCCAGCCGGTTGCCTGATCCGCTCGCTAGACTTACCGATTGACAAGAAAAACAAAGAGGGATGGAGCGGTCCCGACCTGCTCCATTCCCGGGGCCGAATCTCCCGATGGGTCCAACCGAGGCGGTCGTGCGACTGACCGCCTACGTAAAATCGAACACCCCATAAGCTTCACCCCACCCGCCATCCCGCCAGGGATTCGGGGAGAACCTCCCACCATGCACCTTCGTACTCTCTTTCGCCACATGGGTCGAACCCTCCTCGGACTGGGATTCCTCTCCTGTTCCGCCTTCGCTGGTGAGCCTGATGCGGCCGGGAGCGACTTCTTCGAGAAAGAGGTTCGCCCACTCTTGCACGAACGCTGCATCGAGTGTCATGGTGACCGGGAAGCTCCGAAAGCAGGGTTGAGGCTGACGAGCCGGGAGGCGATCCTCAAAGGGGGAGAGAGCGGTCCGGCCGCGGTCGCCGGGGCTCCCGACGAGAGCCTTCTCATCGAGGTGATCCGCTACATTGATGAGCCGAGGATGCCCCCCAAGGCGAAGCTCGCCGACCGCGAGATTGCGACGCTCACACAGTGGGTCGCCATGGGGCTGCCCTGGCCCAATTCCAAGCCTTCCGCGCCTGTCGCGGGTGACGGCAAACCCGGATCGGCGGGGATCACCGACGAACAACGCCAATTCTGGTCGTTCCAACCGGTCCGCGATGTCAGCGTTCCCCAAGTCAAGGATGGGACCTGGGCGCGAACCGACATCGATCGGTTTATTCTTGCAACGCTCGAGGCCAAAGGACTTCACCCCGCCCCTGCCGCCGACAAGCGAACGCTCATCCGCCGCGCGACCTTCGACCTGACTGGCCTGCCGCCGACCCCTGAGGAGGTTGAAGCCTTCCTTGCCGACCAGACTTCGGAGGGCTTCAATCGTGTGGTCGATCGTTTGCTCGCCTCGCCACAATACGGCGAGCGCTGGGGCCGCCACTGGCTCGATGTCGTTCGTTACGCTGATTCGTTCGATGCGCGAGGCGTGGGAGGCGCGGGAGATATCGCCGAGGCCTGGCGCTATCGCGACTGGGTCGTCGATGCCTTCAACCGCGACCTTCCCTATCGTGATTTTCTTATCCAGCAAATCGCGGGCGACCTACTTCCGGCTCCCGAACCCGACGGCCTCAACGTCGAGGGAACAATCGCAACCGGGCTGCTCGCGATTGGAAACTGGGGGGGCGGCGACGCCGACAAAGAGAAACTGCTGACCGACATTGCCGACGACCAGGTCGACGTGGTGAGCCGGTCATTCATGGGCTTGACGGTCGCCTGCGCTCGCTGCCACGACCACAAGTTCGACCCGATCCCGACCCGCGACTACTATGGACTCGCCGGCATCTTCTTCAGTAGCCATATCCTCCCCAACGTGGGAGCCAAGACGGGCGGGCCGTCCATGCTTCAAATCCCTCTCGTCTCTCGAGCGGAACTCGCTCGACGCGAGCGAGCGAAGCAGGATGTCGTGTCTCTCGAGAAATCGCTTGAAAACGTCCTCAGCGATGCAAAAACTCAACTGGCCCGTGACCTGATCCCTCAGACGGCTCGGTACATGGTCGCCGCCTGGGATTTTCGGACTCAGGCCGACGGCTTGACATCTCAGCCATTGCGGGAATTTGCCGGGGAGCGAAAGCTCCACCCCTACGCGCTTCGCCAGTGGATCGAGGACTTGGGGCTGGGTCGTGACTATCCGTTGATGACCACATCCGTCCGTGACGTCTCGGGGCGGGTTGGCCTTCAGGCCTGGAAAGGCCAGGCCGATTGTCCCTCCTTGACTGTCAACACGACGGGTGAAGAGATTGCGCTTCTGACCTTCAAGCTTCCGCCTCGTTCGGTTGCGGTCCACCCCGGACCGAGCGGTGGAGTCGCGGTCTCCTGGACCAGTCCGGTGTCGGGTCGAATGACGGTTTCCGGTTTGCTGTCGGATGCCGATCCCTCGGGGGGCGACGGAGTGGCCTGGGCGCTCGTTCAACGCTCGCGAGTCTCGAGGCATGAGGTTGCGCACGGTGAGATCGACAATGGGGGAAGCCATCAGCTCGATCCGAAGTCTTTGCTCCCCCTCGTTGTCGAGAAGGGGGATCGGATCGAGCTTCAGGTCCTCCCCAAGAACGGTCATACGTGTGATACCACAACCGTGGAATTGACAATCGCCGCCGAGGGGGGTGGGGGAGAGTGGCAACTCTCACGCGACCTCATCGAACAACCGCTCCAGTCGAACCCGCACCCCGACCGTCTCGGCCATGAGGCAGTCTGGCGGTTCGAGGACATGGAGGGGGACGTTCGGTCGCCTGCCTTTGCGGCCGACTCCAAGCAGGCGCTGGAATCTTGGGAACAGGTCCTCAAGAAAGCCCCCACGGATCACGCGGCGATCGAACGGGTCGCGAACGAGTTTCAGGCGAATTTTCACCGGACCGACTCGAGCAGTCCTTTCTGGGTCAGGATGGACGCCGATGAGAAGATCTTGCCCGAGTCCGCCATCCGGAAGATTGAACAAATTCGCAAGGATCTGGATGCTCAAAGACAGGTGGCGATGGCTCCGACCCTCTACGCCAATGGAACGCAGGAAGGGGGAGTGCCTGAAAGTCCACATGCTGGCGTCCATGATGTTCGCGTCCATATTCGCGGCAGCTATTCGCGACTTGGAGACCTCGTTCCTCGCCATTTTCCCTTGATCGTGGGAGGCGACTCCCAGCCCCCGATCACGTCGGGAAGCGGCCGGCTCGAACTGGCCCGCTGGCTGGCCAGTCCCGAGCACCCCTTGACGGCTCGAGTGATGGTCAACCGGATCTGGCAGCAACACTTCGGTGCGGGGATCGTGCGAACGCCGAGCAACTTCGGCAAACTCGGCGAGCGGCCGACTCACCCCGAACTGCTCGACTATCTCGCCAAACGGTTCGTTGCGGCAGGCTGGTCGATTAAGCAAATGCACCGTGAAATGATGCGTTCGGCCGTTTATCAGCAAGCGAGCAACCCCTTGCCGGAAACCGGGGCGGCGGATCCCGGCAATCAATGGTTCGGGCGAATGAACCGGCGCCGGCTCGAGTCGGAGGCGATCAGGGATAGCTTGCTGGCTGTTTCCGGCCAGCTCGATCGTTCGATGAAGGGGCCTGCGGTACGCGACTTCGAGAACAAGCGGAGAACGCTCTACTATATGACGATCCGCTCGGACCGTTCGTCGTTCGGCCCGCTCTTTGATGCGGCCGATTCGACTGCCATGGTCGATGTGCGGACCGTATCGACCGTCGCTCCTCAGGCGCTTTTCCTGCTCAATAACGCTTTTGTCATAGGACAAGCCCAGGCCCTTGCCGCGCGCCTGGGAGCGGGAAACCAGGACGATCGAGCCAAGATCGATCGAGCGTTTTCGATCCTCTTCGGCCGGTCCGCGGACCGCGAAGAACAAGAGATCGGGCTGGCTTACCTCGCGTCCAGTGAACCGCGAGAATCGGCCTGGGAGGCCTACTGCCAGCTCTTGCTCTGCACCAACGAATTTATCTACATCGACTAAGGCGATTCGCGCTCGATCGAAGGGACTGCCATGCCGATTTCGACACGCATGAGCCGCCGAGAGGCGATTTCGACGTTTGCCAACGGGTTCGGAGTCCTCGGGCTGGCCGGCCTGCTTGACGCGGAAGCGCGTGCCGATGGGGGGAAAGCCAACCCGCTGGCGGTGAAGCTGCCGATGCATGCCGCTCGCGCGAAGCGCGTGATCTTTCTCTTCATGTCCGGGGGGCCTTCGCACGTCGATACGTTCGATCCCAAGCCCATGCTCGCACGCGACAATGGTAAGCCCTTACCGTTCGCGATGCCTCACCTCGTGCGGACCAAGACGGGCAATCTGCTCCAGTCACCGTTCAAGTTTCGCAAACATGGGCAGTCGGGCACCGAAGTCAGCGAGCTCTTTCCGAATGTGGCCGCATGCGTCGATGACATCTGTGTGATTCGCTCGATGGTCGCCGACAACATCAACCACAATGGCGCCTGCCTCCAGATGAACACGGGCGAGCAAGCCTTTTCCAGGCCAAGCCTGGGCTCGTGGTTGCTTTACGGACTTGGCAGCGAGAACCAGGACCTCCCTGGATATCTCGTGATCAGCCCGGCGCAACCGGCCCAGGGGGCTCCCCTCTGGACGTCGAGCTTCCTCCCCGCCGCTTATCAAGGGACGCTCGTTGCCGACCTGAAGAATCCGATCGCCAACCTCGCGAACCCACGGATTTCGCTCGATCGCCAACGCGACCAGCTTGATACGTTGAGGATGCTCAACGAACGGCACCTCCAGAGCCGTCAAGAAGACAGCCAGCTCAGCGCCCGGATCTCGTCGTTCGAGCTGGCCTATCGGATGCAGCGTCAGGCTCCCGAGACCTTCGACGTCAGCCGAGAGTCACCGGCCACCCGGGCCCTCTATGGTCTCGACGACCCGACGACCGGCATTTTCGCCACCCAGTGTCTCATGGCGCGCCGCCTCTCTGAACGCGGTGTCCGGTTCGTTCAGGTCTACCACACCCAGACCGCGAAACGAGCGAGTTGCCAACTCTGGGATCAGCACGGCGGACTCAAGACGGAACTCCCGAACAACTGCGCGGCGACGGACCAGCCGATCGCCGCGCTTCTCAAGGACCTGAAGGGGCGGGGCCTCCTTGAAGACACCCTGGTGATCTGGGGAGGCGAGTTCGGCCGGACTCCCACGGCCGAAGGAACTGACGGCCGTGAGCACCACCCGTTCGGCTTCACGATGTGGCTGGCCGGTGGAGGAATCAAAGGGGGGATGACCTACGGCGCGACCGACGAGTACGGCTGGCACGCCGTCGAAAACAAGGTCCACGTCCATGACCTCCACGCCACGATCCTCCACCTGATGGGCATCGACCATACCAAGCTCACCTACCGTTACAGTGGCAGAGACTACCGCTTGACCGACGTCTTCGGTAACGTGGTCAAGCCGATTCTTGCCTGAGACGCACGTTTATGCCACGCTAAAGCGATCTTCGTTCGAGTCGATCACAAGGCTGATTGATCGGAGTGGCTGGGGGCCATGCTCAACCCCGGTCTTTCGGCCCACACACCAGGGGCCGACTACGGCCCCCAGCCACCCCGAAGTGGTCGACTCGAAGGTAAACCGCTCAAGCATTCTTCCCAAAGTCGGCCGCAGTCGCGTATCGGATGGGCCGTCCACCCGTTGGGCTTCCACCGTCCGACCTACGGTTCGGGCCCGCTCCGAAGTGGGGCATCCACCCCGCCCCGGACCGGGAAGCGATTCAACGTCTTTTTACTTTGTTTCGACACAAAGGAACCCTCTTATGAGAGCCGCTCGCATTGCCGCCTATCTCGTTCTTGCTCTGGCGCCCCCGGCGCTTGCGGAGGAGCCATTTTACCTCAAGGATGGCGATCGAGTCGTTTTCTATGGAGATAGTATTACCGATCAGCGTCTCTATACGACATTCGTCGAGACGTATGTCGTCACTCGATTCCCTTCGATGAACGTCTCATTCGTTCATTCCGGATGGGGAGGTGACCGCGTGACTGGTGGTGGCGGAGGCTCGATCGATACCCGGCTCAAGCGGGACGTCCTCGCCTACCGGCCGACGGTCATGACGATCATGCTCGGCATGAACGACGCAAGTTATCGCCCCTTCGACGAGAATATCTTTCAGACCTACGCGAAGGGGATGGAACGTATCGTCGAAAAGGTCAAGGCGGAGCTTCCCGAGATCAGGATCACGTTGATTCGCCCTTCCCCGTTTGATGACGTCACGCGTCGCCCTGTCTTCCCGAACGGTTACAACGCCGTTCTGATCCGCTACGGCGACTTCCTCAAGGAGCTGGCGGAAAAAGAGCACACTCAACTTGCAGACTTGAACACGTCGGTTGTCAATGCAACCAAGAAGGCGTATGAAACCGACCCGGAAAAAGCCACGAAATTGAATCCCGATCGGGTCCATCCCGGCCCGGGTGGCCAGCTCTTGATGGCGGCCGCATTGCTCGATGCGTGGGATGCGCCGGCCCTGGTTTCCAGCGTGGACCTCAAGATCGAATCGAGCAGCGAGCCGAAGGTCCAGGTGGAAAAGACCAAGGTCTCGGACGTTCAGTGGAAGGACAACGTCTTGAAGTGGACGCAACTCGACGAGTCGCTTCCATTCCCGGTCGATCTGAAAGACGACGTGATCAAGCTGGCGGTCAACTCCTCCGACTTCGCGAAAGACCTTGACCAGCAAAAACTCAAGGTCGCTGGGCTCGAGGGGGCCGACTATGTCTTGAGCATCGACGGAGAAGACGTGGGCTCCTTCTCAAAGGACCAGCTTGCCGAAGGCATCAACCTGGCCCTGCTCTCGACGCCGATGACCAGGCAGGCGAGTGAGGTTCATAGCCTGACGCTCAAGCACAACAATATTCACTTCACACGCTGGCGGCAGATTCAGGTCCCGCTGAGCGATATTAAGTCACCCCATCTGGATGAGGCGATCGCCGATCTCGATCGTGTTGAGGCCGAGATCGTGGACCAGCAGCGTGCCGCCGCCCAGCCGAAACCAAGACGGTATGAGTTGAAGCCGAAAGCTTGACCTCGACGGTTTCGGACTGCGTGGGTTCATTGTCACCCCGAAGGGGGCAACCGTTTATTGCCAGGGCCAGGGGGGGATGCCCCCTTGGTCTTCGGTTTTTGATTGCTTGCGGAATATCTCATCAACGAGGACTCCGATCAAAATTCCCACGCCGTAGCAGATCAGGTCACTCCAAAGGAAACCGAAACCGAGGATCAAACCGCCCAAGCGATTGGCGCGGAGGGAATCGATCCAGGGCGCGTGGTAGAGCTGGCTGATCTCGATCAGCAGGGCGAAGCTCAGTGAGAGTGTTGCGGCCATCCTCCGCGATATCGCCGGCCTCACGAAGGTGAGGCCGAGATAAACCACCAGTGCCCAGAGGATATCGCCAGCGTAGAGACTGACGACGCGGGGCTGATATTCCGGGAATCGGCGCGAGCTCAGACCGAGCGCGACCACGAGGATGGCGGCGGCAAAGACTCGGCTGCGGCTTCGACGCCGATCCATCATTCGCGATCAGTCCTGCGGCTGTTTTGGCCGAACCAACTCGGTGTAAAACTCGGGTCGGCGGTCGGCGATGCGGTCGACCTCGTGTTTGCCCGGGACTCTGATCAGCCGTTTCTGCCGGGAGCGAGCCGGGTCGATCTCGGCGTAGAAGATTTCTTCCGCGTCCGGACTGGCGGACTGGAGAATCTCGCCGTTCGGGCCGGCGATCGAACTCCGGCCGATGAACCGGAACCCGCGCTCTTCGCCGACGCGATTCACCGCCATGGCATAGACGACGTTCTCCATGGCGCGACAGGCAATCATATGAATCGCGGCGCACTCCGAATGAGTCGGCCAGTTCGTCGGCAGCAGGAGCACGTCCGCACCCAAAAGGCTCAGGACGCGTCCCGACTCGGGAAAGGCTCCGTCGTAACAAATGTGCATGCCAATCCGTAAGCCCTCGTACTCCTGAATCGCGAACGGGCGATCGCCCGGATCCGCGAAGCGATCGACCCCGAGGAACGGGAGATGCACCTTGCGGTAGGAGCCGATCACCCCCGACGGGCCGACGAGGACGCAGGCGTTGAAAAGTCGATCGCCGTCTCGTTCGAGCAGGCCGAAGACGGCGGCAATCCCGAGCTTGGCGCATTGGCTCTCGATCGTCTGCACACTCGGCCCTGGAATTGGCTCGGCGAACGCCAAGGCCTCTTCGCGGCTCTCGAAACCGTAGCCGGTCAGCGCGCACTCCGGAAAGACGACGAGGCGGGCCCCCTCGGCGGCGGCAACGCTCATCTGACCGACGATCGCGGCGCGGTTGGCTGCGACATCGCCGATCTTGACATCCATCTGGACCCCGGCAATTCGGAGCGGGCTGGGCATGTTCATCAGACGACGGCCTCGACGATGGGTTCGGGGTCGAGCGGAAGGATCGGCCTTCGGATTCTCTGATACGTATAACGTGCCGGGTTCGACGCCGTCAAACCAGGCGTGTCCACTTCGATGATCGTGCCGGCGATCGGGGCATAAGCCGCTTTGTAGGCGACGGCCGCCTTGACCACGATGAAGCGGGCGCTCTCTGGGGTGAGTCCCAGGCTTGTCAACTGGCCAAGGCTGAAGGGAGGATGACGCAACGAGGTGAGCACGAGCCGATTCTCCCCCTCGAGCCGGACCACCGCCGTGGCCCCTTGATCGTTGTTCCGGATTCCGCCGTGCCTCGGGAGTTTCTCGACATAGTGCCCGTCATGGAGCACTTCGACGAAGCCGGTCACCCTCAAAGGGGGCGCATTGCGATCGATCTTACCACCGGCCGAGAGTGCGACGGAGCCGCCGACGCCGGCATGTTGGCAGGCGAGGACCGCGTCGGGATCAAAAAGCACGACGAGCGACCGGGTCGCCCCTTGCTTGAGCAGTTCGTGGATCAAGACGGTGCTGTCGGCCGCTGAACCTCCGCCGATGTTGTCGCCCAGGTCGACCAGAATCACCGGGGTCTGGCTGGTCGCGAGGCCCCTGGCCACAGCTTCGGCGGCGTCAGGGGGGGTAGCCGTGAGTTGGTGGCGATAGTTCCAGAGACTCGCGGAGAGGTGTTCGGCCATTTCCGAAGCCAACGCGAGGTTGTTATCGGTGACCGCAATGCAGGTTGGCCCCGTGGCTGCGACGTCGGCGTAAGGGAAGCCGGCGAGGATGCTGGCATCAAGGAAACCTTGGGAGCGTTCCAAGCCTTCGAGGCCGGCGATCAGGCCCTTCATCGGTTCTCGACCGGTTTCCTGAGCGAGCAGGTGGATCAGGATCGGGGGCTTGCTCATCGCCTGCGTGGGTCGGATGAGTCCGGTTGCGGCCTGCCAGGCCAGGTCACCCGCTCTCTTGCCTCGCGCTCGCTGATCGACGTGGGGGTAGGTCTGATAGGCAATCAGGGCGCTGGACTCGGATACCATCAAGGGGGAGACGTTGGCATGAAAGTCGAGCGTGACGATCAAGGGGCGACTCGGGCCGATCAAGGATCGCACCTTGGCGAGCAAGCTGCCATCGGCGTCGTCCTCGCCATCGGCAACCATGGCACCATGGAGGGCCAGGAGGACGGCGTCGACGGGCCCGGCCTCCTGCAAGGCTTGGAGCAGTCGATCGGTCAGTTCACGATAAGTTGCGGAGGTGAGAGGGCCGGACGGGGTCGCCCAGCCCATCAACGTGGGAACAATCTCGAAGCCGTTCTTTGCGGCCGATTCGAAGAATCCGCCCACCTCGTGGTGGGCTTCGCCCCAGCGCTGGAAGATCCCGTCGCCGATCTCCAGTCCCCCCGACTCGAACGCGGTAAGGTCGGTCCGAGAGGTCGCGAATGTATTCGACTCATGCATCAGACCGCCAACGGCGATTCTGGCCATCGCGAAGTCCCCAGAGGGTCGGGAAGAGTGGGATCAGTTCAGTCCCTCACGCTGTGCTGACTTTGGTCTCCGGATGTAGGTCCAGCGTGGCAGGGGCGGGTGCATCGGCCGGTTGCGCATCGAAGAGGAGCGCAACACGATCTTCGGGGGGAAGCGGTGAGAGCCAACTCCCGATCAGACCGGCTGCGAGCGACGCCGAGAGTCCCCAGATACAGGGATCGAATCCGAGCAGGTAATAGGGCCGGAAGGAACTCGCCGCTCCAATATCCGGGTTGGGGGCGAAGAGCCAGCCGAGGTGCAAGCGTTCGGGCCCGAGCGTGCCGAGCACGTAAAGGCCGAGTGTGACGGCGGTCCCGGTCGCCATCGCCGCGATTGCTCCGGCGGCTGTCGACCTTCGCCAGAAGCTGCCGAGCAGTGCGGGCATTAGGAAGGCCGCCGCCATGCCGGTGCTTGAGAAGACAATGATGAGCTGAAGATATTTCGGTGGGTTGAGGGCCACGACTGCGACCAGCAAGCCGATCCCGACCGTCGTTGAATAGCTGGCCCAGGCGATCTCGCGCTCCGTTGCTGTCGGGCGGAAGAAGCGCTGGTAGAGATCGCGCACCAGGCCCGAGGAGACGATCAGGAGCCAGCCGCTCACGGTGCTCAGGACGGCCCCGTAAGGGGCAGCCAGGATCAAGCCGGCGACGTAAGGGTTGGCGAGCTTGATGACGAGGCTCGGCATTACGTCGTCAGACGACGCCAGGTTGGGCAGGATGCTCCGGGCCGCCACGAAGATGAAGAGCAGGGGGATGTAGATCAGGGCGTTGTAAATGGTGAGATAGATGATGGAATAGCGAAGCGTCCTGGAATCGCGGAAGGCCATCAGGCGAACGAGCGTTGATGGTTGTCCCATCCCCGTAATAGCCCACATGAAAAAGAAGGAGATGGCCAAGCCCAGGGGATGAAACTCACGCCCCGCGCCCGGACCGAAGCCGAAGCCCGGGTCGGTCTGCGCCATGCCCGAGTAGGTGGCCTGCGCGAACCCGCCCGAGGCGGTCATCGCCAGCGGGAACAAAAGCATGACTCCGATCGCCATGATGATGCTCTGGAAGACATCGGTCCAGATTGCGGCCAGAAACCCGCCGTAGGTGGTGTAGGCAACGACGGTCGCTGTGAAGATCGCCAGGCCGATGTAATAACCGGCGTCGGTTGTGGCCGCGACCTCCGCGCCCACAAACCAGGACGTCGTCTCCACCGGGAGCACGATCTTCATGATCCGGGCACCGGCTGCAAATTGCGCCACGAGGTTGCAGACCAGGAAGAACATCACCAGCAGGCTCGTCATCAGGCCGAGCGTCGGGCTGCCGAACCGTTCGCGAAAGAGGTCGGGCAGGGTGATCGCGCCGGTCTTGCGGGAGAGCTGGCCGATCCGCTTGCCGAGGATCCCGAGCACGGTCACTGGAGCGACCATGTACGAGGCGATCCAGAGGGCCACGACCCAGCCAAAGCTATAGACCAGGGACGGGAATCCCACAAACGTGCCACCGCTCATCACGGCGGCCGTCAGCGCTACGGCGAACGCACCCAGCGATCGGCCTCCCAGGAAGTATTTCTCGAGGAAGGTCCCCTTGCGCTGGGCGAGGTTGGCCACCACGCCCAATCCGAGCGAGATCAGCGTGAAGAGAAGCAAGGCGATGAGGGTGGGGGGCTGAGCGTGAATGGTCTGAGCAGGATTCAATGGAGGCCCCCTTCCCGGATATCGCTCTCGAGCTCGCCTGTGTGATCCGTGCCGAGGTCGTCGTCCACCATGTAGAAGCCGGCGAACCAGAAGGTGAAGAGAGAGCAGAGCAGCCAGGGAACCATGATTCCCCAGAAAACCCAGGACGGCATCCCCCAAATGGGCTTCACGTCCTGAACGCCGAGCGGCCGCCCCTCGCGGATGTACCCGGCCCAATAGCAATACGCGCAGCAATACGTCGTTGAGATGAGCCAGGCCACCCCGATGATGATCGCCTCACGTCGGGAATGCTTTAAAACAGGATCGATGTCTCCGGACACGGCGAGTGCACTCCTAACTAACGGTGAGGCCGGCAGGGGATGCCAGCGCGGTGATCTCATTGCCTGACGTTTGGGAGAGTGCGTCGAGGGGCCAAATCCTTTTCTCACGTCGGTGCGCCGAACGCAAGCCCCTGACGTGGCGATCGACCGACTTCAACCGATATAAACAGGAACTTCAACGCGAGCGCAAGGCCTGCTCGAAGAAACCGGCGATTCGCTCTGCCACATATTTGCGGTCAGGGTCGCGTCGCGATGAGTGCCGCTCGTCGGGCAAGGGGAGCAATGCGAAGGGCTTGGCCGCCGAGATCAAGGCGGTTGTCAAACGCGCGGTGTGGCGGAAATGAACGTTCTCGTCGAGCATGCCGTGAATCACGAGCAGCTCGCCCCGGAGCGACTCGACGTGAGACAGGACGGACGATCTGCGATAGCCCTCCGCATTATTGGCGGGTGTCCCCATGTAGCGCTCGGTGTAGCAGGTGTCATAACCGTCCCAGTCCGTCACGGGTGCCACGGAAACGCCGGCTCGAAAAAGGTCAGGCGCCTCGGTCAGAGCCCTGAGCGTCATGTAGCCGCCGTAGCTACTTCCGGTGACGCCGACCCGTTCGAGATCGACGTCGGGCCAGTGCTCTCCAACAAACTTGACGCCATCCACCTGGTCGCGTACTTCCACATTTCCCATCTGTCGATTGAGCGCCGACTCAAAGGCGAGCCCCCGTCGCGCCGAGCCTCGATTGTCGGCCTTCCAGACGGCGAATCCACGTTCGGTCAAGAACTGGGCATTCATGTCGGCCGATAAGGTCCAAGCGTTCGAGACTGTTTGGACGTGAGGCCCACCGTAGACGATCACGACCAAGGGGGCCTTCTCGCCGAGGACCTTTGACTTCGGCGGATAGAATGCGCCTTGGAGTTTGATGCCGTCGCGATTGACGAATTCGACCAGTTCCGGCGGAGCCAGCCACAAGGCGCCGACGCGGGGGTCGGAACTTGCGTCATCGAGCGTTTTGAGGATCTTCCCCGCGCGATCTCGGATCGTCGTGATCGACGGGCGATCGAGGCTTGACGCCACATCGACGAAGTGCTCGCCCCCTTGTGCCACAACGGCTCGATGGGTGCCAGGCTCGTCCGTGAGACGGACCACTTCGCCGCCGTCGAGCGTGACTCGGTAGAGATGGACTTCGAGGGGAGTCTCTCGGCCGGCCGAGAACCAGGCTTCGCGTCGGTGCTCGTCGAGCGCCACAAGCGCATCCACGGGCCAGTCACCGGACGTCAACGTCCGCAAGAGCTTCCCGTCGCGATCGTGCAGTTGCAGGTGGCGGAAGCCGGTGCGCTCGGACGACCAGAGGATCTCGCCGGTCGAGTCGAGCACGCGGAGGTCGTGATGGAGGTTGATCCAGGTCTCGGCGGTCTCCTCAATCAGGAGCGTCTTCCGGAGCGACTCGACGTCAAATCGATAAAGACGTAATCGTTTCTGGTCGCGAGAAAGCGTTTGAACCAGAAGTGAACTCGGAGAGGCCCAGTTCACCCGAGCGAGATAGAAGTCGGCACCTGGTTCCTCGAGCTCGAGCCAGCGTGTTGCGCCCCCTTCGGTGGAGACGACGCCGAGCTTGACCTTGGCATTCGCCTCGCCGGCAAACGGATAGCGGTGCGTCTCGACCGAGATTTTCTCCCCCCCTTGATGAACGATGGAGTAGAGGGGGATGTGCCGCTCGTCGGTCTCCTGGTAGGCGATCGTTGCGCCGTCGGGTGACCACCAGTATCCGTTCGCGCGATCCATTTCTTCTTGCGCGATGAATTCGGCAAGCCCGTGGGTTAGGCCGTCGCCGGCCCCTTGGGAGAGCTGTCGCTCTTGCTTGGTTGCCAGATCGATCACGTGCAACTCATCGTTGCGCACGAACGCGACCTTGGTTCCGTCGCGAGACAACCTGGGATCGAGCTCGGGTGTAGGCGTGTTCGTGATACGTTCGAGCGGCCCGTCCTGACGTTGGAGGTAGAGGTCGCCACCGATCGGGAAGACCGAGACATCGGCCGCCTCGGCGCGGACGACCTGGGTAATCCCGGTTTCACGCAGTCGCTGGCGTTCGCGGCGAAGCTTCTCCGCCTCGGAAAGCGTTGATTCCGTATCTCCGTCACCAGGTGGTCTGGCCACGACGCGCGGCTCGCCCGCCGTGAGATCCACGCGCCAGAGCACTCGACTCAGGCTGGCCGACTCTGACTTCAAATAAGAGAGAGCCTTCCCGTCCGGGGTGAACCCGAACGCGGCTGGGACCACGCTCCCCGGGGTAGGGAGTTTGGCCACGGCCGCCGCATCGACCCCCTTGCGGCTCGTGTCCGGCGTCTCGGCCCAGAGCTTTGATCGTTCCGACATGAAGACTCCGAGGAATGTCAGGAGCAGAAGAGAGCGGGCTGGTCTCATCGGTTCTCTCAAAGATGTGGCTCGCGGGATGTGGTGCATGGGAGATTGCCGCTTGGCTCTGTGAATGCCAATACACCGGTGGTTTAAGGGTTTACGCCGCCACTGTCCAGGCTGCCTGACGGCGATCCACAACCATTGCTCTCTGCTGGAAATTTACGTGTGCTTGAAATTTGAAAATAAAGATTTGCTGTTTTGATTCTTTCGGTTCCACTGAAACTTGTCGTCCGGCCGGACGTAATTTCGTTGAGCCTTTGCCAACCCCGCGTTGAACGCATCAGCCAGTCATCGACCCCGACCACTCGGCGGGTCCGAGGGTCGGGGTCGTTACAGGATCAACCGAGCTTGACGGTGACGGTCTTCATTTCACTGTAGTGCTCGAGCGCGGCTTCGCCGTTCTCGCGGCCTTGCCCGGACATCTTGAAACCGCCGAACGGGGTCGTGGTATCGACAACGTGATAGCAGTTGACCCAGACGGTTCCAGCCTTGACCCGTTTGGCGAACAGGTGGGCCTTGTCGATGTCCTTGGTCCAGATCGCAGCGGCCAGGCCGTACGAAGTGTTATTCGATCGTTCGACCACCTCGTCGACTCCCGTGAAGGGGAGGACGCTGACGACGGGCCCGAAGATTTCGTCACGCGCAATCGCCATGTCATCTTTGACGTTGTCAAAGATGGTTGGCTCGACGAAGAATCCACGGTCGCCGACGCGTCCGCCGCCGGAGAGGAGCTTGGCCCCTTGCTTCTGGCCAAGGTCGACGTAGTGGAGGATCTTGTCGAGTTGCTCTTGTGAGACTTGCGGACCTTGCTCGGTGGCCGGGTTGAGGGGATCGCCAATCGTTCGCGTCTTGGCTTTCTCGGCCAGGCGCTGGACGAACTCCTTGTGGATCTTCTGTTCGACGAAGAGCCGGCTCCCCGCGGTGCAGCACTGGCCGCCGTGGAAGTAGATGGCGTGGAAGGCGCCGGCGACGGCGTCCTCGATGTTGGCGTCGGCGAAGATCACGTTGGGGCTCTTGCCGCCGAGCTCGAACGTGGTTCGCTTGAGCGTCTCGGCCGCCTGGCGCTGGATGATCTTGGCGGTATCGACGTGGCCGGTGAAGGCGATCTTGTCGACGTCCGGATGCGCCACCAGGGCCGCGCCGGCCGTTTCACCGAATCCGTTGATGATGTTGAGTACGCCCGCGGGGAATCCGGCCTCGATCGCCAGGTCGGCGATCCGGAGCGCGGTCAAGGGGGTCTGCTCGGCGGGCTTCATCACCACGGTGTTGCCGCAGGCGAGGGCGGGGCCCCACTTCCAGGCGAGCATCAACAGTGGGAAATTCCAGGGGATGATCTGGCCGACGACGCCGACGGGCTGTCTCAGCGTGTAGGAGAGAAAGCTACCGCGCACCGGCAGCGTCTTACCTTCGATCTTGTCGGCCCAGCCGGCATAGTAGCGGAGGGTGTTGACGACCCCTTCAATATCCCCCAGGGAGTCGGTGATCGTCTTGCCGGAGTTGAGCGACTCGAGTGCGGCGAGCTCGGCGCCATTGCGCTCGACGAGGTCGCTCAACTCGTACATCAAGCGGCCTCGTTCGGCCGCGTCCATGGTGGCCCAGGGGCCCGACTCGAGTGCGCGACGGGCGGCCTTGACCGCCTTATCCACGTCGGCTGCTGTCCCCGCGCCCACCCGAGCGATGACTTCGCCGGTGGCGGGATTATAGGTCTCGAAGTCTCCCCCCTCGATGGGATCCACCCACTGATTGTCGATCAGGAGCTTTGTGTGACGAATGGCCGGAGTGGCCCGTGGGGCCGTCGCGGTTTGGGCCATGAGGAAACCTCGTAAAGGGGTGCGTCGTTCTCGGACTGAATTAGGCAATGGTCCGGAAGCGGTGGCAGCGTGTCAACCCCTTGCGGATTCCAACCTGAGTCTCGAAATGAGCGCCGATGAGGGGTATCATCCGGGCCTTGGTTGAGGAGGTTTGATGCGGGAAGCTTGTCTGTTGCGGACCAGGGAGAACCGATCAATGACATCAAAGCGTTTGACTCGATGCGTCGCCGCGATGGCGTTCAGCCTGGTCCTGATGAGCACGATCGTGATTGCGGCGGAAGAGCCGCGTTCAGGCGATCACCGGCTCAATGTCGTCTTGATCACGGCCGACGACTTGCGGAATGCGCTGGGCTGTTACGGGCACCCGCTCGTCCGCTCGCCTCAGATCGATCGACTGGCCACCCGAGGCGTAAGGTTCGATCGGGCCTACTGTCAGTACCCGCTCTGCAACCCGAGCCGGACTTCATTCTTGACCGGCCTCCGGCCCGACACGACCGGGGTGACGGACAACGCCGCCAAGTTCCGGACGAATCGACCGGCCACGGTGACGCTCCCCCAACTCTTTCGGAAGAACGGGTATCACGTCGCACGTGTGGGCAAGCTCTTCCACTACGGAGTGCCCGGGCAGATCGGCACCAACGGCCTGGATGATCCGGAGTCGTGGGACGAGGTCGTCAACCCTCGGGGCCGTGACAAAGATGATGAGGACAAGATTGTCTCCATCAAGCCGGGAACCGGCTTCGGCGCCACCTTGAGCTGGCTGGCCGCCGATGGGGAGGACGCGGAACAGACGGACGGTAAAGGGGCGGAGGCTGCGGTCCGCCTGCTCGAGCAGAATCGCGACCGTCCCTTCTTCCTCGCGATGGGCTTCTTTCGGCCGCACACCCCTTACGTGGCTCCCAAACCTTGGTTCAAGCTCTATCCGCTCGAGACGATTTCCCTTGTGAGCGGGAGTGGGGCGCGCCGTGACGGGGTTCCCGCGCCTGCATTGACGGTGACTCCGCCGAACTACGGCATCAGTACGCTCCTCCAGCAACAAGCGATTCAGGCCTACCACGCGTCGACCTCCTTCATGGACGCGCAGGTTGGCAAAGTCGTCGATGCGGTCGACCGGCTTGGGCTCAGCCGCCGTACCATCATCGTCTTCATGAGCGATCATGGTTACCAGCTTGGTGAGCACGGCCTCTGGCAGAAAATGACGCTCTTCGAGGAATCAGCACGGGTCCCGCTGATCATCGCGGCGCCTGGGATGAAAGGGAATCAGCGAGCGACCTCGAAGGTGGTCGAGCTCATCGACGTCTATCCGACTTTGGCCGACCTCTGCGGTCTGACCCCTCCCGCCGATCTCGACGGCCGAAGCTTGCGCCCTTTGCTCGAGGATCCCGAGCGGCCCTGGAACCACGGTGCCGTCACTCAGGTGAGTCGTAAAGGACAGTCGGATCCGTTCAAGGGTTATTCCGTCCGCTCCGAGCGATATCGCTACACCGAGTGGGACGGTGGCAAGCGGGGCGTCCAGTTGTACGACCACGAAACGGACCCGCGCGAAGGCACGAACCTCGCGACTGACCCGCACCACGCCGAAACCGTTGCCGAGATGAAACGCCTCCTCCAAGAAGGCACGCGGCCTGCGTCCCGTGGCGAGGGGCTGAAACCGGCCCCTTGATCGAACGGGACGCGCCGCGGCCATCGGGCTGCACGTTGATATCCTCAGCGGTCCTGGGCGAGCAGTTCCTCAATCTTACTCTCAACCTCGAGGGATTGCGGATGGCCTCGCCAGAGGATCCGGCCGTCGCGACCGATCAGGAAGGCTGTTGGCACCCTGGAGATTGAGTAGGCCGCATAGGCGGACGAAGCCTGCTCGGGGTGGTCCTGGGGGCTCCAGAAGTTTCGGATGTTTGTCAGACCGTTCTGTTGTACGTGCCGACGGAGTACTTCACGGTCGTTGTCGGTCCCGATCGCGATGAGCGCCACGTCGTTTCCCCAGTCCTTGCCGTGGCGCTTGCCGAGCGCGTCGAGTTTTTGTCTCGGTTCACGACAGGGTCCGCACCAGGTTGCCCAGAACTCGAGGAACACGACCCGGCCGCGGAAGTCGGAGATCCGGACCGGCTTACTTGTCTCAAGGTCCTGGACCTCGCTGTCGGCCGCTAGGTCCCCGCTCTGCAAGGGTATCCGGAACGGGAACTCCTGCCGCTCCGGCTTGTCCTTGAGGTTGAAATGCCCCAAGGGTTCGCCCGCGACATCGACCGTGTACTGGCCGCCGAACGGGTTCGAGCCGCTGGGCGCGAGGTTTTCGAGCACGATTTTGCCCTCGCTCCCAAGCATCCCCTTGGCGACGGGCAGGTAGCCGTAGTTTGGGAGGATGTAGGACACTCGATACTCTTCGTCCTTGAGCGTTCGATCCCCGGCCGGGTTGACGATGACGGTTGCCGAGAGTTTGCCACGCCATGCATCAGGATTGAACGGAGGAGGGTCGAGCGTGAGGGTTGCGTGCTCGCCTGGTTTCAGATCGAGCTTGCGCTGATCACGGAACTCCCCGACCTGGGCCTCGAGATTCAGACGTGTGTTCATCCCCTCACTCGGCGTGGTCTGGATGTAGAAGTTGTAGGCACCGGGGGCCAGGCGCGGGATTGTGGATCGCCATTCGGGATCCTTGAGCGTACCGGTCTCCAGGATCGGCCCGGAGTCGGTTTGCTCCGGGATGATTTGGGATAGGTGGTAGCGTCCGCTCGCAAATGGAGTTTTCTCGCCCGCCCCACGGGAGGCCTTCAATGAGGCGTCGAGCGTAGCGGGTTGGGGAAGGACGACGTCCCAGACACCGCCTGTGAGGTCTGAGGCTGGCACGGGGCCTTTTTCGAAGTAGCGGAGCACGTCGGGATGGCTAAAACCGAAGTAGAGGGGCTCGGTCTGGTCAGTCGGGATGTGGAACGCGAAGTCACCATCATCTTCGCGGTGGACTTTGAGAAAATTTGTCCGCTCGACGGTATCGGCTCGTGTCTCAGGATCCCCTAGCGCGAAGGAGAACCATGCGTCCTTGCGGTGCCTCAAGAGGTAGACCTGGGGCAACGGCATGAGGGTGGGCGGGATCGGTTTCCCCACCCAGTCACGAACGCGCAGGCGAACTTTGGTTCCCCGTTTGAGGGGGACATCGAGCTTGCGGAGTTCGTTGACCGGGCCGAACTCGCGGATCGTTGAGGCGAAGCCCGGGGCGGAGACGATCAAATCGCCATGGTTCCAGGTTTTCAGTTCGGAGTCGGTCAGCACCGCGAGGCCGTCGACGCCGAACGCCTCCGGTGAGGTGTTGGGAGGACCGTAGAGTTGGATCTCAAAGTCCTTGATCGGTAGGCCGGCCTCGTCGCGGGCGCGCACCTCCAACCGTGGCTGCTTCGGGTCGTGAGACTGGGACCGGTCGTTCGTTGTAGAATCGCGTTCCTTGGCGATGATCTCGACCGGGGGGACCTCGCCCGTCTCGGGGACGACGACTGTTACTGATCCGCTGAAGTCGTAGGACCGGTGAGCATCACATTAGTTGGTAGGACGGACGTTCAGTTGCTGGAATAGTCGCGATTCCAGAAGGCGTCCCACTGGCCTTTTTCGCTGCGGTAGAGGGCGCGGAGGTGGCAGAGGGCGTGAGCGCCGTCTTCGCCCCAACGCATTCCGGCCAGTTTCAGACGCTGCCCCACCACCGTCTTGCACGCGCTCTCGATCGCCCCGCTCCCGATACACCAGCCACGCGCCAGGTATTCGGGATAGTCCATCCGGTGCGCCTGGCGTTCAAGGTAACCGATTAACTCGGTCGCGGCTTCGCCCAGGCCAGGCCGGCGCGGCCAGTCCCATTCCCGCAGGACAGATCCCAACACCGCGCCCCCTTCCTCTTTGAGCAACTGTCGCCATCGCCGGGCTTGGTCTTCGGCTTGGTCCTCGTCCTGAGGGTGCAGCAGACGCGCCAAGCCGGTGAGCTTCTCCGCAGGGTGAAAAAAGTCAAGAATGATCACTTCCACACGCGGAAAGTTTTCACGGAGTCGATCCTCCAGGCCCGCACCGCCGTCGGAGAGGCCGATCCAGCGATCGGCCCGGTCCATACCGACGTCTCCGGCGGGCGTGCGGAGCAAGGGACCGAACTCCTCCAAGGGATACAGGCCCGCGAGGTAACGCGCCTGCATCGGCTGCGGTTTCTCGTCGGGCCAAGGCCACTCCGGGGTGGGGTTACAGACCATCCCCACGTAGGCCATGCGGCCTTCGGCGGGTCCCCCTCCCTCCCCTTGACGCCGCACCCCAGTGGCGTCGAGTTCGACGTACGCACAACGTTGGCCTTCGTAATCCTTGTGCCAGGGCCAGTCGGCCGGGGGACCCAAGTGCGAGCCGGCCTGGACCGCCTCAGCCAGACGTTGACCGGCCTCTTCGGTGGTCCGTTCGACAGTCGATTCCGAGACCCGGACACCCCCCATCTCTTCGAGCAGTTCCGCCCCCTTCTCGAAGCTGTCGGCAACCGCCCCGGCCAAGCTCGCGACGCGTTCCAAAGCCGGCGTCAAGTCGCGGGTCGTCAGCCCCGCTTCGCGATCGAAGGGGAACAGCCCCTTGCCACAGCATCGACAGAGGTAGTAAGCCCGGCGGTAGCGGACGGCTCCCACAAGGGTGAAGGAGGTGTGCAGGCGGTGCGAATGAAACTCCGCCGTCCGGCTACAGTGGGGACAGGTTACGCTGGCTCCGTCGTATCCGTTTTTTTTCGCGTCAGGTGCTGCTCGATCGCCTTGGCGGCGATCTTGTGAGCCAGGGCCCGGATCTTGAATTCGTTGGCGCCGAAGAGGTGGGCGTCGTCGGTGATGGCAAGATTGGCCGCGAGTTCGCTGATTTCGGCATCGCCGGCCTCGCGGATGGCTTGCTCGAGCCCCGCGATTTCAGCCTGTTTCTCGGGAGGCACGGGTGCGGTCGGCATGGATGGACTCCGTTTCCGAGGTCGGGTTTTCCTCAGGTACCGCCGGTTTCCCTCTTGTGTACAAAGATTCCACCAACTGTCAAGACGCTCACCGTCGTAGGACTGTCCATCCTGATTGGGGGTTGTAGCGCGCATGGCGGAGAGTTCAAACTCGTAGCGATTGGGCGGAAGCAGGGGCGTTGCAAAGCGGCCATCCGGGCCGATAGAGAGCACATCGAAGTGAGTGACAAGACTTGACTTTTTGCCGCCTGGTGAGAATTGTTCTTCCGGCCCAAAGAAGCCAATGCTCACCATTGCGTAGCGGAGCTTGACGTTCTCGAGTCCGCGAACGCGGCCCTCAATGCGGCGGCCAATCTTGCGGTCGAAGGTGACATCCACCCGTTTCCCCGGCTCGATCGGCAGCAACCGCCGTTCGCATTGGGTCATCAAGTTACTCCCTCTCCCCTGCGGCGTGAAGTTGATCCGTTCAATAGCGTATTGGGCGGGTGGCAGTGACCCGACGATCCGCTGGCCAGGGTTTGGCACTTGAATTTCTCTGTAGAATACCGAATCCGATTCCCAGTCGACCCGGTTGAGGAGCCGTCCGGTCATCCAGAATTCCTGCTTCGCAGGCTTCTCGGGGATCTCAGCATGGAGCGTCAGCGCGACTGGCTTGGGCAGTGTGATCAGTAGGTTGTTCGCGTCCGCGAACTCCTTGCGCGTGACCTCCCAGAGCAGCATCTGTGCGGAGACGACCGCGATCCGGTTTGCCGGAGACCCCGACCGTCGCAGGGAGAACCGTCCCTGGCCATCGGTCTTGACGGAAGGGGCTGCGTTGGCCGGCTGTGTGGCGATGCTGGAGCGGACCTGCCCTTCCTTGGCACCGGCGTTTGCGTAGACCGTGAGCTGTTCGCTTCCGAGAAGGAGGATGTCTGCGCCGGCCACCGCGGCGCCGTCGTGGTCCACGACCCGTCCCTTTACCTCAACGCCGGCTGGCCATGATTCAGGTGGCGTGGGCTTCGCCGGGCCGTCAGCGTCAGCATTGGCCCGGGCCAGAAGTGGAGCCTGTACCGCCCTGTGATCGCCGCCGGGCGATTTCGTTCGGGCCGCTTCGGCCAGCCCGAGTGCGGCGAATGCGACCAGAAGCAACACCGTCGCGATTTTGAGCCTGGCCATTGTCATCATCCTCAGACACCCGTCGGCAAGAGCCGCAACCGCTGCCGGGGCCAACCCGGCCGACCGTTCCGCCACGAGCGATAACAGGGTTCGGATCGAAGGTTCCGAAAGCGGCGCTGCGGAGGCACCTTCCGCGGTGAGGATCGCACCGAGCGTTGCTGCCGATGGGACCAGCCCGCGTCGGATCAGGCGGGTTCTCAAGAGATCCCGGGCGCGGGCCAGCCGGCCGCGGACGGTTCCCACCGGCCAGTTCAAGGCCGTCGCGGCCCCTTCGTGGGTGAGACCCTCGAGGTAGCAGAGGACGATCGGCGCCCGGTACTTCTGCGGCAGTTTGTCGATTTCTTCGTGGAGCGTTGAGGCGTGACCGTCGTACTCGCCATGACAGGTTGCCTCCCCTGCTTCGGCGGCCCGGCGCTCGTGCGTCTGCCGGCGGATCGCGGCAACCTTTGCCTTGGTCGCGACCCGGAGGGCCACTCCGTGAAGCCAGGGACCGAGCGAGTCTCGGATCCAGAGCGAGCCCGCCTTGCGGACGAGCACCAGGAAAGTGGCCTGGAAGGCGTCGTGGACATCATGCGAGTCGCCCAGCACTCCCTGGCAGACGCGGAGCACCATCGGCCCGTGGCGTTCAGCCAGAGTTGCGAAAGCGGCCTCCGCCGCTTCCCGTTGTCCTGTCGAGAATATTTCCAGCAGATGCTCGTCCGTCAGGCCGCCCGCGGCTCCCAGCCCGAAGAGTGCACGCATCTGCCGAAAGGCCACCGCTGGTTGTAATCTCGTCATACCGCCATTCCCAAACAGCCCCCCTCATCACCGACTACGCCCAGGTAATGCCCGGTCGTCGCGCTCCCAATACATTTTTCTTTGCGAAAGCGTTGAAAGTCGAGGAAGAACTGCGGAACTGGCTCGGAGGCCGTGAGGAAAGAGGCAAGGCCATGATCCGAGAGAAGGACAAGCGTTATCGGTTTTCTCTCAATCTGTCAGGATGTCAATTTGATCGAGAAGTGTGAATTTTATGTTTCAGGGGAGGCAAACCACCGTTGGGATTCCCCTGATCGCGTGCTCTGTTCGAGATGGTGGGCATGGCCCATCCTGGATCTGGCTCTTAATCAACCCAGACGGATGATGGGTTGTGCCCTCCCATGGAAGCGAGGATTCCTCAGGTCCGACAGCGTGACGCCTTAGAAGAGGCCGGCGATCGGTTCGCCATAGTAGATGTAATGGGGTCGGCTCTGAGCGTCAGTCCAGTGGGTTGATTGGGGGATGCCCAGCGATCGATAGATGGTCGCAGCCAATGCTTCGGGCGTCTGCGGATTGGAGGTGGGATAACCTGCGTTCTTGTCGGTGGAGCCGACGACCCGTCCGCCTTGTGTTCCGCCGCCAGCGAAGAAGACGGTCTGCACGTGCCCCCAGTGGTCGCGTCCCGAGGACTTGTAAAAGTTAGGGAGAGTCGAGATTCGAGGCGTGCGACCGAACTCTCCCGCCATCACGATCAGTGTTGAGTCGAGCAGGCCGGAGGAGTGCAGGTCGTCGAGGAGAGCGGACAAGGCTCGGTCGGTCGGTGGGAAGAGGTTGTTGCGGAGGTGTGGGAAGGCGTTGCCGTGGGTGTCCCACGTCTCGTTGTTGCCGAGGTTGACCTGAACCAGGTTGACCCCTGCTTCCACTAATCGCCGCGCCATCAAGAGGGACCAGCCGAACGAGTTTCGACCGTAGCGTTCGAGCATCTTCGGATCGGCGCTCATGACGTCGAAGGCCTGTTTGACGCGGGGGTCGGTCAGCATCGAGATGGCGTCCTGGCGATGCCGATCGAGCTGGACGGTCTGCGCGTTCTCGTCGAGCTCGCGACGCTGAGCGTCGAGATGATCGAGGAGCTCGAGGCGATGGGAGAACCGAGTCGCACCGAAGCCTTCGGGCAGGCTCAGGTTGGGCGCCTGGAAGCGTTTCACCGTGGGCGTCCGTTTCCGTTCCTGATGATCGAACTCGTACTCGGGATAAGCTCCATACGCATTCGGATCGAAGGGAGACGCTTCGATCAACATCGGATCGCGCGACGGCCCCATGACCCCTGCGAGCTGCCCTGGGATGACTCGGCCCGAGTTGTGCACGAGCTTTTCGGGGAGGATTACCGCGGGCGGAAGGTTGTTCCTCGGCTTCGTCAGGGCACCTGCGATGGCGGCGATCGAGGGCCAATCGGTCGGATTCGGCTTCGTGGGATCGAACCCCGGAGGAAGCTGGGTCCGACCTGTGAGCATGATCAGGTGGCCGGCCGAATGATCGTTCGAGGAGTGGGTCAGTGACCGCAGCAATGACCAGTGCTGGCTCCGGCTCGCCAGCATCGGCAGATGCTCGCAGATCTCGATCCCAGGTGTACGGGTGGCAATCGGTTTGAACTCGCCGCGAATCTCTTCGGGCGCTTCGGGCTTGAGGTCGAAGCTATCTTGCTGCCCCAGACCCCCCGAGAGGAAGATGTAGATCACTGCGCGGGCGCGTGGGGCTGCCTGAGCCACTTCGCCTGTCGCGGCGAGACTTTGCAAGGCGGTCAGGTGGTTTGTCCCGAGTCCCAGGAGCCCGACCGCGCCCGCCTGGATGGCAACCCGCCTCGAGAGTTTTGGGTGAAGGAACGGTGTCGGACAGCCCTTTTGATTCAACCGTGGCATGGCTTGTCTCCGATCCTCGGGTCGTCCAGGATTTCACGTCCCCGTTAATAACTTGTTTAAGCTTAGCCGGGCCTCCGGGCGAAGTCCAATCCTCCTCCTCATGCCCGAATCGACCTCCGGCACGTTTTCCAGCGTGCTGAGGGAGCGACCGAGAGCCTTTCCGAAAATCCGTCGGGAACCTGAAAATAAATCGGTCGGCCTGCGCATCGTTATCTTGCGACAGGGGAGGGTCGTTGATGAATGATGCGAACGACCACCCGTCGGTCCCGCATGCCGAGAGTTCGAAGCCTGGTGGAATCGTCGATGCAACGCGGTTTGTGGCCCTCTACGAGAGCCACGGACCCGAGCTCCGCCGGTTCATTCTGGGGGTGACTCGCGATCCGGAACTGACGAATGATGTGATTCAAGCCACCTATACCAAGGCCGTCGAGTTCGGGCATACCGCCCGGGCCGAGACCTTCAAAGGCTGGCTCTTTCGGGTGGCCTTTCATGAGGCCCTGACTGCACGGCGGAGACGGGACGCTCGTGACCAGGGAGTTCGCCGATTGGCCGATCTCGGTGGTCACGCCGTGGAACTACCCGACGAGCAGGTGATTCGGGACGAGACGATTGAGGCGGTACGGCAGGCGCTGGGGGATTTACCCCCGGAGCAGCGGCGAGTCGTCTGGGCAAGGATGTACGAAGACAAGACGTTTGCAGAGATCGCCCAAGAATATCGGTTGCCTCTGGGGACCGTTTTGACCCGGATGCGGCTCGCGCTGGAAAAACTGAGGCGTTCCTTACGCCCGGGAGATTGATCGATGCCGTCTGACCTCCTCCTACTCGCGGTTCGCTATATCGCGAACGAGTTGCCCGACGACGAGAGGGCGGCCTTTGAGAGCCTGCTGGCGGACGACCAGTCGGCTCGTGAGGCCGTGGCGGAAGCCGTCGAGTTGACCTTCGCCATCTCGCGTCTGCCCGCGTCGAGCTTCGAACTGATTCCCATGCGTCGGAAATGGCGCGGATTCAGCCCGATGCGACTTGGCTTGGCGGCGGCTTGCCTCGCCTTGGCCGTCGGATTGGCGAGTCAATACGGCCAGGTCGCGGGCCCGAAGCCGGTGGCTGGTCCTTCCATCGCCAGCCCGAACCCACCCGACGCGGTCGCCATCGCCTGGTCGGGCTTGAGAGAGGCCGGCGAAATCGACCTGGTTTCTCATGGCGAACTGCTGGCCTGGCTCGATGAGCCGATGACTTCGGCCTCGCCTGATCTGCAACCCCCCGGCGCCTCGGCCGTGGAAGACGAGTTGTTACCTCACTGGCTCCTGGAAGCGGCATCGCTCCGCGAGACTTCGGGGCCCTCCGGGGCCGGTATGAGGGAGAACTGAGCGATGCGTTGCTATCTGATCCCGCTCCTCGCTGCTCTCGGGCTGAATCTTGCTTTCACGATGGCTGACGAACCGAAAACGCCTCGCGCTGAGGAAACGGTTAAATCCAACCGTGTGGAAAAAAATAAAAGTACCTTGCCGCCGGCCGAGCGTGAAAAGATCGCGCTTGCCTTCGTCAAGGAACATCATCGTGAGCTTGCCACCCTGCTCGAACAGCTCAAGGCGATGAGGCCCGAAGAATATAGCCGAGCGATCGCGGAGCTGTTTCAGGTGAGTCAATCGCTCGAGGTGCTCAAGAAGAACAATCCCCCTCAGTACGAAGTCGGCCTGGAATTCTGGAAGGCCAAGTCAAAGGCGGAACTGCTTGCGGCCAAGCTGATCAGTTCGCCGTCGCCCGAGCTGGAGAGCCAGTTGCGGCTCGCGCTTGAGAACCAGCTCGACCTCGAGATTCGCAAGCAAGAGCTCCTGGAAGAGCAGCTCAAGGCTCGCCTGAGTCAGATTGAGAAGACGGTTAAACGCCTGAAAGATAATCGAGATCGACAGATCGACAATCGGTTGCTGGAGCTTCAAAAGAAGGTTCGCCGCGCACGGCGTCAAGACGGTGGCACATCCGCCCCGGCCAAGCCTGAGCGTGCCAAGAAGGAGAGCAAGGCATGAACGATCGTTACGCCAGGCTCAGCGCCGCTCTGGTGCTGGTCGCCTTGACGACGCCGTGGTCGTACGGCGAGTTGATCCGCCCGGTCAAGGATCGGTTCGCCACTCCCGAGGTCGAGGAGGTCCCTGATTTTCAGCGGCACATCCTGCCCCTGATGGGTCGCCTCGGGTGCAACGCACGCGCCTGTCATGGGTCGTTCCAGGGGCAGGGAGGGTTCCGGCTCTCCCTCTTCGGCTATGACTTCAAAATGGACCACGAGGCCCTGCTCAAAGAGGGCTCCGCACGGGTGAACCGAGACGATCCCGAGGCCAGCAAGATCATCCAGAAGCCGACGCTTGAAATCCCCCACAAGGGGGGTAAGCGGATGGACGAGGAGAGCTGGCAGTATCGCATGCTTGTGCGTTGGATCGATCAAGGGGCCAAGGGGGTAACGAACCCCGCCCATTTCGAGCGGCTCGACGTGACGCCGACCGAGATCGTCTTCAGTCGCGAAGGGGAGCAGGTTCCCCTCAAAGTCGTAGCGCACTGGTCCGACGGTAGCCAGGAGGATGTAACCTGCATCAGCCGGTTCCGGACGAATGACGAATCGATCGCCGAGGTTGACCAGGACGGCCTGATCACGAGCATGGGGAAGGGGGACACGCACATTGTCGCCTTCTACGACAATGGGTTGGCGGTGACCCAGATCCTCTCGCCCATCTCGGACCAGGTGGGGCCGAAGTATCCGCAAGTGCCCACGTCGACGAAGGTCGACGAGCTGGTTGTGAACAAGCTTCGCAAGTTGGGTGTGGTCCCCGCCGAGGTCTGCTCGGACTCCGAATTCCTCCGCCGGGTCAGCATCGACATGACGGGCACGCTGCCGACCCCCGCCGAGGTCAACGCGTTCCTGGCCGACGCCTGGCCCAAGAAGCGTGAGCAGAAGGTGGACGAGCTGCTTTCGCGGCCCACCTACGCCGCCTGGTGGACGAACAAGCTCTGCGACATTACCGGGAACGCCCCGCGTGCGCTCCAGATGCAGGTGAATACCGACGAGCCTTCTCGGTTCTGGTACGAATGGATCTACCGCCGGGTTGAGCAGAACATGCCTTACGACCAACTGATCGCCGGCATCGTCATGGCGTCCAGCCGCAAGCTGGGCCAGAGCTATGAAGACTTCATCAAAGAGGAAAGCTCCTACTTCCGCGAGGAGAATCCGCCTGCCTACAGTGAGCGGGACACCATGCCCTACTTCTGGGCTCGGCGCAACATGCGACAGCCCGAAGAGAAGGCGCTTGGCTTCAGCTACACGTTCCTCGGCGTCCGTCTCGAGTGCGCCCAGTGCCACAAGCACCCGTTCGATCAGTGGACCCAGGATGACTTCAAGCAGTTCACCGAGTTTTTCCGCCCGATCCGCTATGCGGTGGGGCCTGGGCAGGAGTCGCGTGAGGTCGTCAAGAAGCTCACCGAAGAACTCGGTCTTGCGAAGACGACCAATGGCGGTGAGCGTCGGAAAATTCTCGAGAAGGAGATGAGGAAAGGGAATCCGATCCCTTGGCAGGAAGTCTTCGTCAACAACGGCAATCGTGGCGCGGGCCGACGCGGTCAGCCGAACGCCCCGAAGAACGGCGGGGGCCGGGTTGCCACTCCGAAGTTGCTCGGTGGTGAGGAGGTCTCTCTGGCCAGTGTCGACGATCCTCGCGAACCGCTCATGAATTGGATGCGGAATCAGGACAATCCTTACTTCGCTCGCGCCTTCGTCAACCGGGTTTGGGCCAACTATTTCGGCAAGGGAATCGTCAACCCGCCTGATGACATGAACATGGCCAACCCGGCCAGCAACGAGGCACTGCTGGATTATCTGGCAAAGGGTTTCCTCAGCCACAACTTCGATATGAAGTGGCTCCATCGCGAGGTCGTCCTGAGCGATACCTACCAGCGAAGCTGGAAGACCAACGAGACGAACCGGCTCGACGAGCGGAACTTCAGCCGAGCCATGGTTCGCCGACTGCCCGCCGAGGTGCTCATCGACGCCGTGGCCCAGTCCACGGCTTCGGCGACCGACCTGGTCAAGCTCGCCTCCACGGGCATCGACCGTGCGATCGGACCCAAGGGAGCCGGGGGCTATCGGCCAGGGAACAACCTGTATGCCGGCAAGGTGTTTGGTCGCTCGACTCGTGACACCAATTGTGATTGCAACCGGTCGGATGAACCCAACCTCCTCCAGTCGATCTACCTTCAGAATGATCAGGAAGTGCTTGCCTCGATTGTTCGGCCGAAAGGTTGGCTTGGAGAGACGCTCCGCACCGTCCGTAAGGACGATGACGTCCAGGCGACGCCCATCGACCCTGAAGCCATGATTCGCGAGGCCTATCTTCGGACGCTCGGGCGGAACCCGGCAGAGAACGAGGTCGCCGTCGCTCTCGACCACCTCAAGCAGTCGAAGGGCAAAGAGCAGGGGCTGCGCGACCTGCTCTGGGCCTTGCTCAACACCAAGGAATTCATCACGAACCATTGATTGGTTGGGCGGTTCGGGCCTTGGCTCTGTCCCCTTTGCCCGGGACAGGGCTTTGCGAATCCTCTTCAAGATTCAGACGATCATTCACGTTCTCGCAAAGGGAGACGTTACAAACATGGCGACGAACCAGTACTGCGATGGGGTCCGGCGACGTGACTTCCTGAAGCTGGGCGTCCTCGGTGTTTCGGGGATGAGCCTCGCGAATTATTTCCGATTGGCGGAAGCTGGAGAGATCCGCGCCAGCAAGGCGACCTCGGCGATCTTCATCAACCTTGCGGGCGGTCCGTCGCACATGGACACGTTCGACTTGAAGCCGAATGCGCCCAAGGAGTTTCGGGGGGAATTCAACCCGATCGAAACCAACGTGCCGGGCATTGAGATTAGCGAGCACTTGCCCAAGCTGGCGCGGTGCGCGGACAAGTTCGCGCTGCTCCGCGGTGTCAGCCACAGCCTTGCCGCCCACGACCTGGGCAGCCAGTATATGAACACGGGGAATCGCCCGATCCCCTCGCTCCAGTTTCCCGGATTCGGCTCGGTCGTGAGCAAAGAACTGGGGGGGCCGCCTGACCTGCCCCCGTTCGTTGCGATCCCGAACACGCCGCAAGTCCCCGGCTATCTCGGCGTCGAGTTCTCCCCGTTCAATACCACGAACGCCCCGCGTGCCGGCCAGCCCTTTGCCGTCCGAGGCATCTCGCTGGGCCGTGGACTTACGGTCGAAGATATCGAGACACGTCGGAATCTTTTAAAGAACCTCGACACCACGTTTCGCGGCTTCGAAACCGAGAGCGACCTGGTCAACGGCCTCGATAAGTTCTCCCAGCGCGCCTATGACATCATCAGCTCCCCCCGGTCGCGCAGGGCGTTTGATATCAGCCAGGAGTCGCCCAGCATCGGCTCACTCTTTAACGAAAAGCCGTTTGCCCAGAGTTGTCTCCTGGCGAGCCGACTGGTGGAGAGCGGCGTGCGGTTCGTCAGCGTTTCCAGCGGCGGCTGGGACACTCACGTGCAGAACTTCGACAACCTCAAGACGAGGCTTCTCCCCGATCTCGACAGCGCGATCTCCGGTCTCTTCACCGCCTTGGAGTACAAGGGACTGCTCGAGAGCACGATCGTCTGCGTGACCGGGGAGTTTGGCCGTACGCCCAAGATCAACGTCAACGCCGGCCGCGATCACTACCCGCGGGCCATGTTCGTCCTGTTGGGGGGGGGCGGCATCAAGGGGGGCCAAGTCGTCGGTGCCAGTGATGAAAAAGCAATGGGACCGGCCTCCGGCGATGGGATTACCCCTGACCAGGTGGCTGCCTCGTTCTATCACAGCCTCGGTATCGACGTTCAGAAGGAATACAAGACCAACACCGGCCGGCCCATCGCGATCGCCCGCTATGGAGCTCCGATCAAGGAACTCTTCGCCTGAGCAAAGCGCTCTTGCCTTTGGGATACCAAAGACCCTGCTTCAGGGGAGTCGAGGAGCGAAGTCGCTCGTCGGCTCCCTTGAGCTTGAGGTGATCCCACTCTGTTGAGCGGGATCGATCGATTGCGTCGAAGGATTATCGAGCGTCGATCAAGTTCCGGAGCGTCTTGATGTGCCGGGGGACGGCCTTCATCGGGTCTTCCGCGGCCTCGTACTCCAGGACGACATAGCCGGAATAGCGGGCGGTGCGGAGGATGTCGATCACCTTGGCGAGATCGGCCTCTTCCTTCTTCTGTCCCTTACGGCTGATCTCTGTCTTGACTTGGACGTTGACCGCGTAAGGGGCCAACTCCGCCAGGTCAGCATAGGGGTCTTCGCCGTGGAAGTTGCCTGTGTCGAGGTTCACGCCGAAGTTGGGGGCGTCAACGGCCTTGACCAGTTTGAGCAGTTGCCCAGGTGTGGCGGTGATTCCACCGTGGTTCTCGAGCGCCAGGCTGACGCCCCGCTCAGCCGCGTAAGGCAACGAGGCCTTGATGCCGTCGATGGCGCGTTCGACGGCTTTGGCTTCGTCATCCCCTTTGGCCACGGTCCCGGCGAAGATCCGAATCACGGGAGCGTCCAGCTCCGCGGCTCGGTCCACCCAGGTCCGCACGAGCTCCATTTGCTTGTCGCGCGCAGGGCCGTCGGGTACGCAGAAGTTGTTGCCGACCGAGGTCCCCGAGATGTCCAGACCGAGTACGAAGGCGTGTTGCTTGATCCGGTGCAGGTATTCAGTCGTTACGTCGGCCGGGAAGTAATATGAGGTCAACTCCACGCCGTCGAGCCCCTGATCGGCGGCGAGGTTGACGAAGTCGAACAGGTCCATCTTGGGCTCATTGCCCTGAAGGAGCTGGCGATAGGAATAGGCCGCAAGACTCAGCTTCAAATGGCTCGGCCGAGTTCGGCCGATCGCCGGAATTGCCCACGCGGTTCGGGCCGCAAGCAGGGAACCGCTTACGGTCAAGGCCGTATTTCGGAGGAAGTCTCGTCGAGTCGTCGGCTGCATCGGAAGCCTCAATCGGTGGGAAAGAAAAAAAAACGCCACGATCGGGATGCTGGTCCCGATCATAGCGCAGTGTCTTTTCGTTCGCCACTTGGCGGCGGCTGGAAAAGCCGCCGGTTCGCTTTCGAAGTCGCTCTGAGGCTCAGTCCTCCAACTCGGAAAGGGCCTCGTTCACCTCGCGATCGAGCTGCCGGTAATTTCCGGCGTCGCCGAGGGGAGGGGCTCCCTTGAACGGCCACTCGACCCGAGGGCCTTCATCGATCGTGAAATCGTCCTCAGCGCGAGCTCGTCGGGTTTCCGGGTCGGTCTGTGAGCGCGAGCGAAGATAGAGCTTGATCGGGATATCGTGGAATGGCAGTTTCTCGCGGAAGTAATTGAGCAGATAGCGCTGATAGGTCGCATCGAAGAGCGAAGTACTGTTCACGAACAGGACGATCGTGGGGGGACCCGAGCTGACCTGAGTCGCGTAGTAGATTCGCGCTTGCCGGTTGTCGCGACCCGCCGGGGGATGGGCATCGACGGCCTCGCGAAGCACACGGTTCAAGGTTCCCGTGCCGATACGCTTCTGGGCCTGCTTGTGCATCGATTGCGACAGGTTCAGAAGTGCCTTGACGTTCTTACCTGTCTTCGCGGTGATAAACGCCAAGGGCATGTACGACATCGATCGGAACGCGTGCTGGACGATGTGGGCGTACTTGGACATCGATCCTTGAACGCCTTGCTCGTCTCCTCCCGCAGTCATCAGGTCCCACTTGTTCACCGCGAAGATACAGGGCTTGTATTGCTTGGCGATGTAGTCGGCCATCTGCTTGTCGAGGCGCGAGATGCCCTGGGTGGGATCGAGGAAGAGGAGGACGACGTCGGCCCGTCGAATCGAACGCTCGGCGCGGTGGACCGAATAGAAGTCGAGGTTTTCGCGAATCTTGGCCTTCCGCTTCACCCCCGCAGTATCGATCGCCGTGAACGGGAGTCCATCAAGCTCGAAGTGGACGTCGACCGAGTCTCGGGTCGTCCCCGCACGCTCGGAGACGATCATGCGCTCGGCGCGAGCCAACATATTGATGAAGGTCGATTTCCCGGTATTCGGCCGGCCGACCGCGGCGAGCTTCATCACGGAGTCGGCCGGCTTCATGTCATCGCCGGCCGGGAGCATTTTCTCGATGAGCTTGAGCAGCTCTTTCTTATTCCGGTTTTGCTGAGTCGAGATCGCGATGGGCTTCCCTCGACCGAGCTTATAAAACTCGGCGCCCCGCTGGTCGAACTCGGGGGTATCCGCCTTATTCATCACGAGGATGACAGGCGTGCTGATGTACCGGAGCCGCCGTGCGACTTCTTCATCGAGCGGCATCAACTCGTCGCGGATGTCGACGACGAAGAGCAGGAGATCCGCCTCGGTGACGGCCGTCTCGATCTGCCGATCGACGTCCTCGGACAGGTCGTCACGGTCGACCATGCCCACGCCACCCGTATCCATCAACTCAAAGAAGCGGGGATTGGTTTCATCCCCTACCTGCGCCAGGGCTCCGACCCGGTCGCGTGTGACTCCCGACATGTCGTCCACAATGGCGATTCGACGGCCTGCAAGCCAATTGAACAGCGAAGATTTACCGACATTCGGCCGTCCAACGATGACGACTTTAGGAATAGGCATGAGAACGTCCATGACCTTTCGCCAGCGGCTGGGCTGGGCCCGCGCGATACATGGGAGCGCGGTTGGAATGGAGAGAAACGAGAACTCTGGGCTTGGCCTTGCCTCGGCATCGAGCGATCACAACATTGCCATGCACCAACGCCGTCAATTATAAGGGGTGTGAGTAGATTCCGGCAAACAGGCGTTTGCGCATTTTCTGGCGTTTTCTGTTCGCTTGTGGCCCATTCTGAACCAAATCACCAGGAGAATCGAGAGAAATCGTTGGCTTAATCAGGGTTTACCATCGACTCGAACCGAGTGCGATCCTCCTCCTGTTCGGACGCGAACGGTTTCGTACGGCGATTCAAGAGACGATTCGGAGCCGGCCTTCCTTCTCCGACGGAGTTCGATCATGATAGATCGGATGAACGATGAGGACGGCTTTCGCGTGCTCGACGGGGTGGCGCTGGTGATGGGCGCCGCGGTTGCCTCGGTCCACCTCCGAGAGATCATTCGCGACAATCTGACCGGGTTTGGCTGGACTCTCGTCTGGTGTACATTCACCTGGGTCTCGCTCACGGCGACCGGCCCTTTTCTTTTCGTGGTCCGCCGGTTTGCCCGCCAGAAGCCGGGATATCCTCGGGTGGGCGATGGCCTCTGGGCGTTGCTCGGGTCTCCCTGGCTGGTGAGCGCCCTGCTGCGATCGACGATCGGAGACGGGACGTCCGCGTATGATGCCTCGTTTGCGACGGGATTAATCGTGGGTCTGGCCATCGTCTCGCTGATCGCGCTTTGGGTGATCTGGACGACCTGGGTTACAGTGTCTCCCGAACAGGCGGCGCGGACCGCGTCGATGCCCTGGACGAACCGGGTCGGCCTGATGCTCGCCGTCGCGTGGCCGGTACAGTGTGGGATCGGGCTGGTTGTGATCAGTTGATTCGCGAGGCGGGTTCGGCTTTGCCCTGGAGACCGTCGATGAACCTCCAGAGCGTTCCCAGGCAGGGGCTCCACCTTCTGGACCTCACGGCCATGGTGGTTGGTTATAGTTTGGCGTCGGTTCTCGTGCGAGCATTCTGGCCCGCCGTGGAAGAGCCTTCGTTTCCTGTGTTATGCGTTCTGGGGATCGCCTTCCTCTGGCTTGGGATGGCCATGAGCGGCCCGATTGTGATGCTGGGACATCGTCGACCGGGTCGAGAATCGGCAGAGTCCGACGCTCCTGAGTCCCGCACTTGGGCTGAACTGGCCTGGCTGATCATTGGGTTCTATTGGATCGGCTTGACGATCCTGGTGGTCCCCGTCCGTTTGCATCAGACCAGGGTGCTTGACTCGGCCGTGCTCGGGGTTTTCCCTGTTCTGGCGGCCGTGGGCTTGAGGGTTTTCCGACCTTCACGTCTCAGTCCCCCCGGGGGATGCCGATACTGGACCCATGAGGCGGCGATCGGTCTCCTTGTGACTTGGCCATTCGCTTGGGTGGCACTCATTATTCTGGGAAAGAGCTTGCCTTGAGTATCTCGACGACGAAGGGGACGGTCTATTTCATCGGCGCAGGGCCGGGCGACCCCGACCTGATCACCGTCCGTGGCCGTGCCCTGATCGAGCGGTGCCCGGTCTGCCTGTTCGCGGGCTCGCTGGTGCCGAGAGTGATCGTCTCCTGCGCGCCGGCGGGGGCGGTTGTTCGGAACTCGGCGAGCATGCACCTCGACGCGATCGTGGCGTTGATGACCGAGGCCAGCGCCGAGGGGAAGGATGTCGCGCGCGTGCATTCGGGAGACCCGAGCCTTTACGGGGCGATCGCCGAACAGATGCGGCGCCTCGACGAGTGCGAGGTTCCCTACGAAGTCGTCCCGGGCGTCAGCTCGTACCAGGCCGCCGCCGCCGCACTCAAGATTGAGCTGACCCCGGCCGGGAAAAACCAGTCGGTGATCCTCACCAGGGCGGCCGGTCGGACGGGCGTTCCCGAGGTTGACGACCTGGCCGCACTGGGGAGCCATGGGACCGGGATGGCCTTGTTCCTTTCGGCCGATCAAATGGTCGAAGTCGTCACCGCGCTCCAGCCGCGCTACGGGCCGGAGGCTCCCGTCGTGGTTGCCTACCGCGTCGGTTGGCCCGACCAGCAATTCCTGCGCTGTTCGCTCGCCGAAGTCGCCGCGCAGATGGCAAACGCGGGGATCACTCGCACGGCATTGATCTTCATCGGCCCGATGGTCGATGGCGCGCCCGCCCTGGAGAGCCATTTGTACAATAAGAGTTATAGCCACCTCTTTCGCAAGGGGGCGTCTGCCGATGAATCCGCTCTCGAGCCAGAGGCGGATACGATGGTTGAATTCGACTCACCCTGAGCCCTTATAATGATGCCGCCGGATCGGCCCTGGGACCGTGTCACTTGGTAGCGATTTCCATCATGACAACACCCGCGGTCATTGTGGCCGGCACCCATTCCGGCTCGGGAAAAACGACGGTTACGCTTGCGATCTTGGCCGCACTCACTCGGCGGGGCGTTCGCGTCCAGGGCTTCAAGGTCGGGCCTGACTTCATCGACCCAGGGCATCAGACCCGGATCACCGGCCGGCCGAGCCGGAATCTCGATACCTGGCTGCTCGATCCGCCCGCCCTCGCCGAGACGTTCCGCAACGGAACGGTCGGTGCTGACCTGGCGGTCATCGAGGGCGTGATGGGGCTGTTCGACGGGCGCGGAGGCCTGGACGAGTCAGGATCGACGGCCGACCTCGCGCGGCAATTGGGATTGCCTGTCGTGTTGGTCGTCGATGCGCGTGGTCTGGCGCGATCGATCGTCCCCCTGGTTCTCGGCTTTGCCCGGTTCGATGAGTCGGTCCGGGTCGAAGGGATCGTCGCCAACAACGTCGGCAGTCATCGCCATTACGCCGAGTACCTCGCCCCTGGGCTTCGGGCGGAAGCATCGGACCTCAGCCTGCTCGGCTACCTGGCGCGGAATGAATTGCTCTCGATCCCTTCGCGGCATCTTGGGCTCTGGACCGCCGAGGAGCTGGCCCTCGACTCGTCGCTGGCCAATGCGCTGGCCGATGTGGCCGAGTCGACCCTTGACCTTGACCGGCTGGTTGAGCTGGCTCGAATTCCCAACCTTGTCCCCCCCTCCGAAAGCGCGGCTCCTGGTCCGAGGGCGCGACCTACGGTTCGAGTTGGACTGGCGCGCGATCATGCGTTCTGTTTCTACTACGAAGATAATCTCGACCAGCTTCGCGCCGCGGGCGCGGAGATCGTCCCCTTTTCTCCGCTCAACGATCCCGAGTTGCCCCCTGGGATCGACCTGGTTTATCTCGGGGGGGGTTATCCCGAGATCCATGCGGCGCGCCTCGCGGCCAACGATGCGATGCGCGCATCGATCCGGAGCTTTCACGCCCAAGGGGGGACGATCCTGGCCGAGTGCGGGGGCATGATGGCCTGTACCCAGTTCCTCCGCGACCTCGAGGGCAAGGATCATGCGCTCTGGGGACTCATCCCCGCTCGCGCGGTCATGCAGTCCAAGCTCGCCGCCCTGGGCTATGTCTCGGTGATTGCGGAGCGGGATACGGTACTAGGACGCGAGGGGACCACGGTTCGCGGGCATGAATTTCACTATTCGCAGCTCGAGCCGCTCGCTTCCCTGCGCTATGCCACGAGCCTGAACCGCCCGGGTCGCGAGTCGAAGCCGGACGGGATTCAGATCGGCGGCCTGTTGGCAGGATACGCCCACCTTCACTTCGGCTCCAATGGGCGCGTCGCCGCCACTCTTCTCGAATCCTCCAGGACCTCGTGGAAGAACTCCACCTGATCCGTCATCCCACGGCAGGGACAAGCTGCACGATGGCGCCTTGGATATCCTTCATTTTGACGGGCTTGACGAACACGATCAGCCGGTCATCGTTGGGCAGCCGCCCCTTGAAGCCCGCCTGTTTGGGGCCGAGGAGGACGACGGCCGCGAGGTCGTGTTCGTCTTCGTGGGCCTTGTCGTGCATGTCGATAAACGCATCAATCCCTTCGTCGCCGAAACCGTCGACGTCGAAGATCACGGCGTCGGGGGTCGTTTCACGGTAGCGCTCGGCCGCGCGCTCCGCATCGCTGACAAGAATGACTCGGTAGCCCAACTTCGAGAGCGACTTGCGGAATGCGTCCTGGATCTCGCTCTGGGTTTCGACGCAAAGGATATGCTTTTGCTGGATCGCCTTGATCTCGAAATCGAGATGATCCGGCTCGGTCTCATTCACAACTTCGCTCGGGATCTCCGGCTCCGGTGCCTTCTTGGGTTCGGCGACTGGGGCAACGGGCTCGATCTCCTTGTAGGTAAAGAGCGAATCAAAGTCGAACTCGTCCGACTTTCTTCCTTCAGCCTCGGCCCTTTCGGCACTGCTGGTCGTTTGGCTCTGCTGTTGGGTTTGAAACGCGACCAGGTCCTTGTAGACGTCCGACATCAACTGATACCGGGACTTCACATCAACTTTCATCATCTTTTCGATGATTCGAGTCAATTCCGGGTCGGGGGCATGGCGCTGGTCGCTCAATGGTTTGATGGCGCCAAAGCTGCGCTTGAGCATCTTCTGTAGGGGGTCTTTCGATTCCACCTCGGCCATGGCCAGTTGGCCGGTGAGCATCTGGTAGAAAACGCAGCCGAGGAAGTAGATGTCGGACCGAGGATCTCCCTTGGGGCTGTTGCAGGTTCGTTCGAGTGCGGAGTAGTCCACGGTGCGCTGGTTGAGCGATGCGGACTTCGAGTTGTCTCCCTCGATTGTCGCGAGCCCGAAATCGACGAGTTTGGCGGTGCCGTTGTTGCTGATCAGAATGTTCGTTCCCTTGATATCACGGTGGGTCACGCCGTGTTCGAAGGAATACTGCAAGCCCGCAGCAAGCCCAATCATCATGGGGAGGGCGGCGGCGGCATCGATCCGAGTCCGGATCTTCAAGAGGTCACGGAGGTTCGTTCCCTCGACGTACTCCATCATCATGTAATGTTTTTTGTCTTCTTCGCCGAAATCGAGAATCTGAACGATGTTCGGATGGACGAGCTTCATTCCGGCCTCGGCTTCCTTGCGAAACCGGGAGATTGCGTCGGGGTCGGAGACGAAGCGTTGGCGGAGCACCTTGATGGCGACCGAATTCCCCCCAATCATCCGCTGGCCCCGATAGACGCGGGCGAACGTTCCCTCGGCAATGTGGAAGAGCACCTTGCAGCCGCCGTAGAAGAACCCCGACGGGTCCCCCTTTTGCAGCCGCTCGACTTGCCAGCTCGTGAGCAGGCCCTTGCGGAGCAAGACGCGGAGGAGCGACTCGGGAGAGCCATCTTCGGCTTCAAACCTCGCTTGCATTGCCTGATCTTTATCGACCAGTCCGATCATCAAGGCCTGCTCGGCCAACGTCTCGGCATCATAGTCTGGCATCGGAGAGGGTTCCTGCTCTGACCGGTCTTCAATCGAAGAAGTGGCGTCCTGCGCGAGAGCTTGACTTCTCTATCTTACCAGAGGAGCAGCCTGTCGCAACGTCTGGCAAGATCAACTGTTTGGTGCATCTGGGCTCATGGAACGGTTCGCAGGGCGGATTGAGAGGATCGTCCTCCCCTCGGACCACGGGAGGATGCGGTGTCAATGCCCGATGGGGATTCCCCGGACTTGGCTCGCCCCTCCTGCTATCGAAAAAAGGGGCCTTCTCAAGCAGGATCGAAAACGCCGCTCGCGAGGGTTCGACCAGTCTCATTGACGCTCTCTCTCGCCGGGAGAATCCGAACTTCTCCCGGGCCCGGACTGGCTTCCCCCTCCAAATTCCGCAATTCGCACGGCTGATGACGGTAAAAGGGAAGGGACTCGAAGTTGGTTGACACCCTCGGTCAAACTGCCTATCGTTAACCCAATCCGTTCGACGGTAAGCGGTTTCGATCACATGCCCGATTGCGAGACTATGAGCGTACGAACACGGTTCGCCCCCAGTCCGACCGGTTTCCTGCACATCGGCGGAGTGCGGACGGCACTTTTCAGTTGGCTACTCGCACGCCACTTCGGGGGCCAGTTCATCCTCCGGATCGACGACACCGATCAGGAACGACACGTTGACAACGCCGTAAATCGGATCCTCGATGGGTTCCGCTGGATGGAGATGGACTGGGATGAGGGCCCCGAGGTCGGGGGACCCCACGGTCCTTATTTTCAGTCGGAACGGCACGAGCTTTACACTCGGGCCGCGGCCAAACTCGAAGCGTCGGGTCACGTCTACCGCGACTATAGCACTCAGGCGGAGCGGGATGCGGATCGTGCCGAGTCGGACCGTGCGAAACGAGCGTACCGGTTTCGCCGGAAAGAGGTCAGCGAAGAGACGCAACGGCAATACGAGGCGGAAGGCCGCCCCTATGCCCTCCGATTTCAGGTCCCGCTCGGACGCACGGTGGTTGTCCACGACCTGATCAAGGGGGACGTGGAGCAGAAGACCGAGGAGATCAGCGACTTCGTGATCGTCCGGCCGGACGGCACCCCGCTCTACAACTTCGCCAGCGTGGTCGATGACGCGGACATGGAGATCACCCACGTCGTCCGCGCGGAGGAACACCTGTCGAACACCTACACGCAGATCCTCGTTTTTGAGGCCCTGGGCTATACGCTGCCGGCCTTCGCACACGTTCCCTACGTGGCCGAACCCGGTTCGCGGAAGAAGATGTCCAAGCGAAAAGGGGCCGAGTACAAGGCGAACGATGTTTTCGTGTACCTGAGTGACTATGTCGATCGGGGGTATCTGCCCCAGGCGATGATGAACTACCTGGCTCGGCTCGGCTGGAGTCTGGACGATAGCCAGGAGATTTTCTCTCGCGCTGAGCTGATTGAGAAATTCACGCTCGACCGGGTCAACAGCTCGCCCGCCAGCCATGACCCTGACAAGCTCTTCTGGGTCCAGGGCGAGTGGATGAAGACGCTTCCGCTCGAGCGGAAGGTTGAGGGGGCTCTCCCGTTCTTGGAGAAGGAAGGTCTCGTCACCGAGCCGGTTTCCCCCGAGACGCGGACCCGGATCGAAGCCGTGATCAACGCCCTGGGCGACCGGCTCAAGGTCTTCTCCGACATCGTCAAGCTTGGGCGTTACTTCTTCACCGACACCCTGACGCATGACCCGGACGCGGTCAAGAAGCGGCTTCGCAAGGAGGGTGTTCCCGCCTTGTTGACCGCCCTGGACGGTCTACTCGCCACCGTGGAACCGTACGACATTCCGACCCTCGAGAAGGCGGTCCACGAGTTCGCGGAAACGAATAGCCATCCGATGGGACAGGTCGTCAATCCGCTTCGCGTGGCCACGACGGGCCAAGGAGTCGGTCCGGGGTTGTACGACTGCCTCGTCATCCTTGGCCGCGACTCCTGCCGTGCTCGCATCGCGGCCACGCTCGCCATGCTCGAAGCCGGCGCTGGTTGAGTCTCAGGAGTCTTGGTTTGGCAGAGTCTCGAGCTCGCGAGGTGTTCCCATGTCGCGACGAAAACGCAATCTCACGATTGTGACAGTGGTGTTGCTTTTCGTCGCGGCAGAAGTGGGACTCCAGTTACTTCGCCCTCCGGTCGCTTACGTCCGGGTTGTCAACCAAGGTGGGGAGCCGATCACCAACCTTCGCCTTGTCAGTGGGCAGAGCGCGGCCACCCTGGCCAAGCTTCCTGAGGGAGAGACCGCCACGCTCCCTCTCGAAGGGCGTGGCGACCAGACTTTGCTTGTCACGTTCCAGCAAAAGAATAATTCGCTATCCAACTTCGAGATCCCAGTCTTCAATCCCGCCGCGCTCCAGAGCGAAGGATTTTCCCTTGTCCTTGTGATTCGGCAAGGCGAGTTCGAGCGTTACCAGGATGACGGGGAGCCGTCGAAGCTAGGTCGGCTCAGCGCCTGGTTTTGGAGTTGGCTGGAGAAGTCGCTCGAATCACCCTGACGTTGTTCTTACAGAAATCCGGAGAATGTTCATGCCGTTGTTGGTCGTTGGTTCGATTGCGCTTGATTCCGTGGAAACTCCTCATGGCATCGTGAACGACGCCCTGGGTGGGTCGGCCGTTTTCTTCTCCTACGCGGCCAGCTACTTCACTCCGGTCCGGCTGGTCGGCGTGGTGGGAGAAGACTTCCCGACCGCTCACCGTGAAATGCTTGAAGATCGCAAGGTGGATACGTCGGGCTTGATCGTCGAGAAGAATGGCTCCACATTCCGATGGCGCGGTAAGTATGCGGGAGACATGAGCACGGCGGAGACCCTGGAGGTCCACCTGAACGTCCTTGGCACGTTCGACCCCGATCTCTCGCCCACTTTCGCTGACTCGCCGTTCGTCTTCCTGGCCAACGGTAGCCCTGCGATGCAACGCAAAGTCCTCTCGCAGACCAAGAAACGGCAGCTCGTCGTGGCCGATACGATGAACTTCTGGATCGAGACCCAGCGCGATGAACTCTACGCGCTGCTCAAGGAAGTGGATGGCCTCTTCATCAATGATGGCGAAGCGCGAATGCTGACCGACGAGATTAATCTCGTCCGGGCCGGCCGAAAGGTCCTCGAACTCGGGCCGAAATTCGTCATCATCAAGAAGGGCGAGCACGGCGCCATGTTCCTGAGCGCCGAGGAATCGTTCGTGATGCCGGCCTTCCCACTCGCCGACGTGGTCGATCCGACCGGTGCGGGGGATAGCTTCGCCGGCGGGTTCATGGGCTACCTGGCGTCAGTCGGCAAAAGTGATCTCGCCTCGCTCAAGACGGCGATGGCCTGTGGAACGGTGATTGCTAGCTTCAACGTCGAAGACTTCAGCCTCCGCCGATTCCAGCGCACCGAGCGCGACGAGATCAACCGCCGGCTCGATTCGTACCGCGGCATGATGAGTTTCTAAACGGCGACACGGACACGACACGACGGGCGGGACAACTTTGACCCGCCCTCGCTCCACCTCTCGCCACCTTTGCGGATGTCTGATGCGCACCACTCGAACGTTCATCGCCATTCCCGTCCCTGATTCGCTGGGTGCCAAGCTCACTCGGCTCCAGACGCTGCTCGCTCCTGATTTACCGGGGGTTCGCTGGTCCGTTGTCTCTCCCTTCCACCTGACGCTCGCCTTCCTGGGCGATGTCGAGGACACGGAGCTCAACAAGGTCTGCCGAACCGTGGAGGAAGTGGCGGCCGACTTTCCGCCGTTCGACCTGCTGCTCGAAGGCCTCGGCGTTTTTCCGAACCCGACCCAGGCGCGGGTCCTCTGGGTGGGGCTCTCCGGGCCGGGGCTGACGGTTCTTCACGAAGTACGAACGGCACTCGCGGCCGCGTTGGCGACAGCCGGCTACCGTTGCGACGAAACGTTTACCCCGCACGTGACCTTGGGGCGACTTAAACGAAGTCGGGACGAACACCCTGATCTCACCCGACAACTCAACCATTTCCGAACCTGGGCCGCCGGCCTAATCCACGCCACGGAACTCGTCTCCTTCGCCTCGTCGCAGAGTCACGAGGGGCCCGAATACGGCAGCCTGGCCAGGGCTCAGTTGAGGGGAAAAAAACGTCGATCAGTCACTTGACTCAGATTACACAGACGCGATAGATTAGTGTCCTTGCGTACAGATTAAAATCGAGATTTTGGAGGGTGCGCCCGTGGCCAAGCGACAGGTGTCGGGAGAAACGAAGCCGGTGTCGGTGTCGGCCGAAGAGAAGGCGCTGAACAATACGATCGGGCAGATTGAGAAGGCGTTCGGCGCCGGCGCGATTATGAAGCTGGGCGAGGGCAGCCACCTGGAAGTGGAGGGGATCTCGACCGGGGCTTTGTCACTCGACCTGGCGTTGGGGGGGAAGGGGCTTCCTCGAGGCCGAATCGTCGAGTTATTCGGCCCGGAGTCGAGTGGTAAGACGACGATCGCGCTGCACGCCGTGGCCAACGCCCAGGCGGCCGGTGGGGTTGCCGCGTTCATCGACGCCGAACATGCGCTCGACCCGTCGTGGTGCAAGCGGCTCGGCGTGAACATTGAGTCGCTCTTGGTCAGCCAGCCGGCGAGTGCGGAGGAAGCGCTTCAGATTGCCGAGATGCTGATCATGTCCAACGCTGTCGACATCATCGTGATCGACTCGGTGGCCGCCTTGGTACCCAGGGCTGAGATCGAGGGAGAGATCGGCGATAGCCATGTCGGTCTTCAGGCCCGGTTGATGAGCCAGGCGTTGCGAAAGTTGACGGGCGGAGTGTCACGGTCGAAGTGCGTCCTGATCTTCATCAACCAGATCCGGGAAAAGATCGGCGTGATGTTCGGTAGCCCCGAAACCACCCCGGGCGGCCGCGCCTTGAAGTTCTACAGCTCATGCCGGATCGATGTGCGCCGGATTGGGCCGGTGAAGGAAGGGGAGGAAATTACGGGCTCGCGGATCAAGGTCAAGGTCGTCAAGAACAAGGTGGCTCCTCCGTTCCGGGTCTGTGAGTTCGACATGATGTATAGCGGGGGCATCTCCCGCGAAGGCGACCTGATGGACCTTGCCTTGGCCGACAAGCTCGTCGAGAAGTCGGGGTCATGGTTCAACTACGGCGACCTCCGGCTTGGCCAGGGACGAGAGAATGCCAAGCAGTACCTCCGTGACAACCCCGCGATTGCCGACGAACTGACGGCCAAGGTCATGAGCTCGCGCGGTGGTCAGGTCGGCCCTGCTGCCAACGGGAGCCTTGCCGAACTCGACGAACCGGACGACGAATAAGAGTGCAGCGAGCCTGATTTACCCGCGAATTGAAATCAACCCGGTGGCTGGGGGTCGTCATCAGACCCCCACCGCCCGGTTCACTTATTGATATGATCGACCCAGCTAAAGATTCGCTCGCGCTCCATCTCACCTGCCGAAGCGGCTTCGTGGACCGAGCCTGCTTGGCATTCGTGAGCCTGGGCCTGGTCCAAAGTCAGGAGGTCTCAGCCTGCTCGATGGGGGAGTGAGGCCGTAACGCTCCCAAACGTAGGAATGAAGGGACTCGGATGAGGGGAGCGGAGCTGCAGGTCCGGTGACGAGGTGGTCATCAAGGGCTTCCAGGATTCCTTTGGGAACTTCCTCCTTCAAATCCGCTCCGATTTGGATGACGAGCTGGCGATGCTTGGCTTTGAGGTTGCGAATGGTGTCGATGGGAGCATTGCCCTCGTTCTTGTTGTACGTCTCTTTCAGCTTCTTGTAATTGTCGGCAAGCTCTCCGACCTTGGTTCGGGCGGCCCGTGCGATGAGCAGGTCGTTGCGGGCGGCTCGAGCTTCTTCATTCAGTTTGAATAAGGTCGACTGATCCATCTTGGCCAAGGCTTTATCGAGCTGCCCGACCTTCTCTCCCAACTCTTGATTGCCGGGGTTCGAACGTGTGGCGACGCGAAGTTCGAGAGCGATCCCGAAAATTGCTCCGCCGCTGCCGAGGCCTTTGAAGGCGGTGACCATCCGGTGTTGCGAGCGAACCTTATTGGCGAGGTCCTGGGCCTGTTCCTTGAGTCGAGTCATCCCCGCCTGGAGTTCCTCGACCGGGATGCAGAAAGAGAGTTCTTCCTTCCCCGGGATTCGCAGCGTGACGACGCCGATCACCTGGCCGGTCGAGTCAAAAACAGGGCCGCCCGAGTTGCCCGGGTTGACGGCGATGCCGAGCTGGTAGAACGACTGGCCGTTGATCTGGGCCTTACTGCTCATCACTCCGCGACTGATGGCATTCTCCAGGACGGTCTCTCCATCGACGCCGGGATTGCCGATGACGGTGACATCCTCGCCCTTGCGATACTGATAGGATTGCGCGACCTGAAGCGTAGGGAGGTCGGTTTTCACCGCGAGGAACGCGAGATCCCGTTTCGTGTCCTCATAGAGCAGCTCCGCTTGGACCGGTCCTTTTCGAGCCTCTTCAGCCGATGGGAACCGGATCTCTAGATTCCCAATAAACTCGCTGTCGATGACGTGCGCGTTCGTGGCCAGGATTCCGGGCGCGACGAGAAATCCGGTTCCGCTGCCGGCCTTGCCTTTGATGAGTGCGACGGACGGCTCACATCGGGCGACGATATCCGCAGTTGAGAGTACCACGCCTGACGGAGTCTCGGTCCGCGACTCCTTGGCTTTACCCGTGTCCGGGAGGGGAGTGGATGATGCCAGTGCGTTTCGTGCTTCCTTGGCGAAGTCGGGCTCGTCAGACCTCGGTTCTGAATCTGAAGCGGTAGGATTTGCTTTGTTCGAGGCGACTGACTCTCCGCTGTTCGAAGTTCTCGCCGGTAAGGCCGGTGAGCTCGGTTTCAAGTTGGGGGGTGGGTTCGATGTCGGCGGTGGCTCGAGCGGCGGGAGTGGCCGCGCCGGGGTCACTTGAGCTACGGTCTGGTTCGTGGCCTGTTTCTCAGGTTGCGGCTTCGACGCGCGGTTCGAGATCAGAACAAACCCGAGGGAAAGCGAAAGGATCACGACTCCCGCTCCCAGGCCGATCACAATCGGATTCAGGGTCGACGGCCGGTCGGATCCAGACGACGCGTCTCGCTGGGAGGATCGTGAGTCACTGCGTCGGCTCTTTGCGGTGGGAGCGGACCGATCGGGACGAACTTGAGAGTCGTGGTCAACCACGGTGGAAGGGGCCGGTTCGTCATCGAGGAGTTCGAGGCCATCCAGGCCGGCCGGTCCTTCAGGCTCTACATCCGTGGCCGACAGCCTTTGTCGGAATCCGCAGCCGGGACATTGGACGTTCCGTCCGATCGCATGATCGGGGACGCGGCCACTTCGGCCGCATGCGGAGCAGGTGATTTTGATCGGCATGGCGACCCCCTGCGAAATCATCGCGACAAGTGGCGTTTAGGGGGAATGGCGCGCACCCTTGCCACAACCATGCACGATAAAATAAGCAAGTGAGCCGCCGATCGCAACGATATTCTGATCGGATCAGCACCGTGTACTGCGTTTCGTTGCGATTCTACCCCATAGACCGATCAGTTTCCTTCGATGCGTTTTGGAAGGAGCTGGGGAGGGGCCGGGAAGCAGAGGAGGACGCGAGACTCTTTCGTGAGCGGGACCATGACCGGATCGCTGGCATTCGTGGGAACCAGGGTCTTGATCAGGCCTCGAACGTTGGCCGCGCCTCGGGGGGCGTAGGCCAAAGCACTTGTCTGTCGGGCCAGAACCGCATCGGGCGCAAACTCATTGCCGAGGGCGCCGCCAAGGCGAATCTCGCCATCCTTGCGGATCTCGAAGGTGAGTCCCATGGCATGGAAATCGACGTCGGGCTTATCGCCGCTGGTCGCGAACTTCGCGCTTTTCTCCGGGAGTCGAAAGCTCATTTCGGTCGCGAGCGCGTTGAGGAGGTCGGTACCCATCGAGCCCTGGCCGGTGGTCATTTCACCGGTGGCCTCAACCCAGCCCATCCCTTGGCCGGGGCGATCTCCCCATCGGGCCGATTTGATCGCGACGTGTGCGAGACCGCTGAGTCTGTGGCTGGGAAATCGCCGCCCGACCAGGGTGTTCATATCGATGTCATACAAATCTCCCTGGAAGTCGGCCTCCCAGTCCTTCGCACCGGTCTGGCGCAAGGTCAGCGCTCCCTCGACCCGGGCGGCCGCGCCCAGCCAGTCGGTCGAGTCGAAGAAGACGTCGAGGACCTGGCAGGGGAGCGGCAGGCCATCCATCGTCTTGATCGCGAGCGTGGTCCGGACCGGCTCGGCCTTGCGGTCGCGCGTCAGCGTCAACTCGCAGCGGGTGTTCGCGCCCTTTGCTACCATGCGGTAGCTCGCCTTGACCGTCGGGGCAACCCGGTCGGTCTGGAAGACCCCGGCCACGTCGCGCAAGGTGAAGTGGAGGTTATCGAGATCAAGATCGAGGTCACAGGTCGGTGCCGAGAGGCTCACCCGATCGAACGTGCTGTCGCTGGGGCGCTGAAGGATCAGGCCGAGCTGGGCCATGGCCAGCTTCGGACTCTCGCCTCGGAGGCGAAGCCCGTCCGTTTCCACCATCAGTTCGCGATCGCCCCGGCGCAGCCGGACCGACCGGGCTCGGGCGATTTCGGTCAGCCCCTTCCGTCTCGGTTCTTCCTGGCGGACGACCACGCCTTGGTAGATCACCTCGCCGGGAGACGGATAGCGGACTCCCTCGAGACTCACCTGGAGTCCGAGCTGGCGGCTCATCTCCACTTCGACATCGCGAAGATGGCCCGGTCGGTTGATCTTCCAGGCCGTCACGACGACGTAGGACGTCGGTAGCATCGCGGTGACGACCAGAATGCAGGTCGCGAGGATCTGACGGTACGGACGTGCCAGGGGAAACATCCTTGCCTCCCATGTGCGAGGGGGATTCGAATCGGACGCAATCCGGCAAGCGCCGGATTTGGTCCGTTCGAATGGCTACGCGCCGGCAAGACTCCGCCCGCCGTTTGAGTTCGTGCGCGATCGGCCGGTAGGATAATCCAAAGGGCCGACCGCCTCAATTTGAGTTTGCCGACGATCGCCGGATTCACGCGGGTCGGGTCGTTCCGCAACGCGGTCTCAAGGGGCGGTTCCCCACGTTTCCAGATGCGTGCGGGCCAGGTCGTGGAGCGCTGCGTGGGCCGCCTTGATGGCGGCCAGGCTGGTGCCGACATATTTCTCGACGATGGCGGCGGCGATCTCGAAAGCCACCACGTTCTCCACGATCACGCTGGCGGCGGGGACCGCGCAAACATCGGAGCGTTCATAGGCGGCAGGCTGGGGGCTCTTGGTCGCCATGTTCACCGATGGCCCGCGAGCGGCGAGTGTGCTGATCGGTTTCTTCGAGGCACGGACGACGATCGGTTCGCCATTCGAGGTCCCTCCTTCGATTCCGCCCGCGTTGTTGGTGGGGCGGCGGAAGCCGAAACGACGGTCGGAGACAGGGTGGTCGGCCTCGTGGGCGATCGGATCCATCACCTGGGATCCGGGCCGGCGGGCAGCCTCGATCCCGAGTCCGATCTCGACCCCTTTGATCGCCTGGATGCTCATCACAGCCAGGGCCAGCCGGGCATCGAGCTTGCGGTCCCACTGCGCGTGGCTTCCGAGCCCGATCGGACAACCGGTCACGATCGTCTCGACAATTCCGCCGAGCGTGTCGCCCGCCGCCTTGGCGGCGTCAATCGCCGCGACGATGGCCGGATCGGCCCCCGGATTGAGCGTGTAGACGGGGCTGGCGTCACGTACCGGCAGGTCGAACGAGAGAGGGGGAGCAGCGATCCCGCCCAGTTCACGGACGTAGCCGATGACGTCGATTCCGAGCTCCCGGAGCAAGAGCTTCGCCAGGGCTCCGACTGCGACCCGAAGCGCCGTTTCGCGGGCGCTGGCCCGTTCGAGGACCTGGCGGATCCCCGTCTGATAGTTGATCGAGCCGGCCAGATCGATATGGCCGCCCCGAGGAGAGGCCGGTTCCTGGAGCCGCTCGAGCTTGGCGTCGTTGTTGACGAGCCTGAGCGTGATCGGCGCACCTGTCGTGACCCCGTGGTAGGTTCCCGAATCGATGATGACGCGATCGGTCTCGAGCGTCTGCCGTTTCCCCCGGCCGTACCCTCCTTGCCTCCGCTTCAACTCGCCATCAATGAGTTCGCGGTCGATTGTGATCCCCGAGGGAAAGCCTTCAACGATCGCGGTCAGGGCGGGGCCGTGCGACTCGCCTGCGGTCAAGTAGCGGAGCATGTCATTTCCAGGGGAAGGCTTGGCCTGTCAGAGTCTCGTAAGCGTCCACGTATTTTTCGCGAGTCTTCGCCACCACGTCGTCGGGCAAGGTGGGGGGAGGGCTGGACTTGTCCCAGCCGGACGCATCCAGCCAGTCGCGAACAAACTGCTTGTCGAACGAAGGCTGGGGTCCCCCCGGCCGATAGGTTGCAGTCGACCAGTACCGCGAGCTATCGGGGGTCAAGACCTCATCGATCAGGAGGAGTTCACCCGTCTCCCGGTCGTGTCCCCACTCGAACTTGGTATCCGCCAAGATCAGGCCTTGGGCGAGTGCTTGGGCCCCGGCCTTTTCGTAGAGGGCGATGCTTCGATCCCGCAAGGTCTCGGCCTCGCTGGTGCCCAGGGCATCGACCAGCACGGAATAGGGAACGTTCTCGTCATGACCGCTCTCCGCCTTGGTGGCGGGAGTGAAGTACGAACGGTCCAGCTTGGAACTTTCGACCAGCCCCTCGGGCAGGCGCTCGTTGCAGACGGTTCCTGACTGACGATACTCGCGCCAGCCGCTTCCCGAGAGATAGCCTCGAACGACGCACTCGAACGGGATGACGGCGGCCTTTTTGACGATCATCGATCGTCCCGTCAGCGCCTCGATGGTCTCGCTCGAGAGGTTGAGCCCGGCGTCACGGACGTCGGTGGAGAGGACGTGGTTGGAAACGGCCAACTGGTTGAACCAGAACATGCTGACGCCGGTCAGGATCCTCCCCTTGTCGGGGATGCCGTTCGGCATGACCCAGTCATAGGCGCTGATCCGGTCGGTCGCGATCATCAGGAGGCGATCGCCGAGGTCGTAGACGTCGCGAACTTTGCCCTGGCGTTTCGGCAGCCCTTCGAGTGCGGTCTCCAGCAATGTCACGCCGCGGGGTCCTTCAGAAGGCGATTTTCCTGATTGGGTTTTTCACTGAATAAAACAGTAATCCAAACGATCGAGCCGAACAAGGCCGCTCGAGTTTGCCGGCTTCGACGTTTGCCTTGCGTCGACCGACTCGTTTGGATTAAGATCGTCTCTTTCGCCCCGGGGCCATCTTTGTCCACGGGAGGCGATAATTTCGTGGCAACGAGTCGCAAGTTCGTGGCGGCGCCGGGGGAATTAGGGCGATGTCGATTGACAAGAGTCTGAAAAAAGGGGGCGGGTTGAGCCGAACCCGCAACGTGTTGACGAGGCCCGAGCGACTGGCCTTGCTTCAAGAGGACGAGCGCTGGAAGCCGGCCCAAGGGGTCTTCAACCTGCCGAAGACCAAGTTCCGCCGCCTGGCGCCCGGGCAATCGGGTCCCAAGCGACCGAGCTGACGCCAGACGTTTGGTCGGCCGTCCCGATCACCACGATATGAGCGACCCCCGGCAGCAAATGTCGGGGGTTTTTCTTTCTTCGCCCGGCGCCTTTGGCTAGCGATCGGTGGGTAGCACGTTGATCTCGGATGCAAACGAGAAGTCGGTCGCGGTCAGGCCCCCCTCGGAGTGCGTGGAGAGTTCGAGACGAACCTGACGGTAGCTCAAGATGATGTCGGGGTGATGGTCATACTTCTCTGCCAGCGCAGCAACTTGGTTGACAAACTCAAGGGCGCGGCGGAAGGATGGGAATTGCCACGAGTGGATGAGCATGTCGCCGTGCCGCTCCCACCCCTTGGCAGTGGCCATCCGCTCCAAGATCTCCGGTTCGCTCAGCTTGGCCATGAGGATTCCCTTGGGGATCGGCGCGGGTCGCATTGAGGACGGCCGGTACGGGAAATGAGTTTGGCCGATTGGCAACCGCCTCCAGGTTCCTTGAGATCTATTATTTCCGCGCGGCGGCGGCGGAACAAGGGAAAACCTCAAGGGCGAGGGAAGACAAGTAACTACGATGACCACGACCCTCGTGCTGTTCAGCATCGCGATCGTCGGCGTGAGCGTTCTCGGCGGACTCCTGCCGTTAGCGACCGTGTTGACGCACACTCGCCTTCAGGGCTACCTGAGCTTCTCCGCCGGCGCCATGCTAGGCGCGGCCTTCTTCCACATGATGCCCGAGGCCGTGCGAATGGGGTCGGCCCAGACCCTGAACTGGGCGGCGTTCGGACTGCTCGCTCTGTTCTTCCTGGAACGGTTCTTTGCCTTCCACCATCACGAGGCCCCGGCTGATCCCACCGAGCCGTGCCCGACTCATGCCCACGAGCATTCGCCGGGGCGAGGACACTCGGCCGGACTGGTCGATTCGGCCGCGCCCGGCGGTTCAGCCTCGGGGACGAAGGGCACCTCGCTCCACTGGGGCGCGGCTGCTTTCGGTCTCGCCGCGCATTCCCTGGCCGGAGGCGTCGCTCTGGCCAGCGCCTCGGTGATTGCGAAAGGGCAACAACCGAGCGGCGTCGGCGCTGCGGCCTGGGGAGTTTTCCTGGCCACGATCATTCACAAGCCGGCGGACGCGCTGACGATCGTCAGCCTGATGCTTCGCGCCGGGGCGCCTCGGATGCTGGCGCACCTGGTCAACCTCGGCTTTGCCCTGATGATCCCGCTTGGCGTCGGCATCTTCCTCCTGGGCATGGATAAGATGGAACCGGATTCGGCTGCCTCCGCCACGGCGGCGGCCCTTGCCTTTTCGGCAGGGACCTTTCTCTGCATTGCCCTGAGCGATCTACTTCCCGAACTGCAATTTCACGAGCACGATCGCGTTTTCCTCTCCTTGGCCCTCCTCGCCGGTTTCGCCCTGATGGGGCTGACATCAATGTGGGAACCGAGCGACGCGCATGATCACGCCCCGCATCCTCACACCGCTGTACCCGTGGGTGCCGCGGCATTGGAACGCGGCTAAAGCCGTCGTGTCTGCGTTGATGGTCATTGGGGTGGCCGTATCAAGGGGATCGTTCCTGCTTGGGCGTTCCCCTTTGGGATTTTATGCGCGAAGATTTCCGGCCTTACGTCTATGATTTGAACTGAGTGACGTGGACGAAGGGGTCCTTTGCGCTTTGGGCGATAGGCATGCTTGCATCCTCCCCTGGCACGATCCAACCGGCCCCCGCTTCCTCCTTTGAGGGATCAGTGTCATGCATGGTTCGGCGTACTTCAAATGGTCGATGCTTGGGGTTGGCCTCGTCTGCCTGGCGATGACTTCGAGTTTCGCAGGGAGCGACGCAGTGGCTCCCGTCGCGGAAGTCGCCCTCCCCACGATGCGGGGACCGGACGGCCAGATCGTGGATTTGACCGCCCCTCAAGGGGGTTTTTCCACCCTGATTTTCTATTCTTCCGAATGCCCGATCTCGAATGCCTACAGCCCGTTGCTCAACCGGCTTCGTGGGGAGTTCCCGACGGAGTCGGTGAAAATCGTGGGCGTTTGCGTCGACCCCGACCTCTCTCCGGCGGATGTGCTCGCGCACGCCAAGGATTTTGAGCTCAAATTCCCGGTCGTTCAGGATCGGAAGGGGTCGATTGCCACCAAACTCGGCGCGTCCGTTACGCCCGAGGCGTTCGTGGTCGACGAGCGGGGCCGGATTCGCTATCACGGGCGAATCGACGACCAATTTGCGGCACGCCAGAAGAAGAACGCGAACCCGAAGGTTAGCGAGCTCCATGATGCGATCAGCGCAGTACTCGCGAAACGCGAGGTGGCGATCGCTCACGTGCCGGCCGTCGGCTGCCCGATCCCGAAGCCCGAAGAAAAGGTTGATCCCCCTACGTACGCCGGTGAGGTCGCCTCGATTCTTCAGAAGAACTGCCAGGAGTGTCATCGGCGCGGCCAGGTCGGACCGTTCGCGTTGGAGACCTATGAACAGGCTCGCAAACGGGCCGACGACATCGCCACGATCGCCGAAGAACGCAAGATGCCCCCCTGGAAACCAGACCCGCACGTGGGCCCCGGCTTCAAGAACGACCGCTCACTGTCGACCGATGAGATCGCCACGCTAGCGGCCTGGGCTGAAGCCGGTGCCCCTCAAGGGGACCCCGAGCGCGTTCCACCGTCCCCTGAATTCTCCGACTCATGGGCTCTTGGCGCCCCCGACCTCGTTCTGGAACTCACCGAAGACTTCACGATTCCCGCCTCGGGTGATGATATCTATCGCTGCTTCGTGTTGCCGACCCGATTGCCGGAGGATGTTTACGTCTCGGCCATCGAGTACCGTCCCGGCAATCGTCGGGTGGTGCATCATATGCTCAGCTACGTCGATGTATCGGGAGAGGGGCGAAAGAAAGACAACGCCGAGCCCGGCCAGGGATACTCTTGCTTCTCGGGTCCAGGGGTCGAGATCGATGGCGACCTGGGAGGGTGGGCGCCTGGCAATGAACCAAGCCACCTCCCCGAGGGGATCGGCAGGTCACTGCCCAGCCAGGCCGACGTCATCGTGCAAATCCACTATCATCCGAGCGGAAAGCCCGAAACCGACCGTTCCCGAATCGGCCTCCACTTTTCCAAGAAGCCGGTCCGGCAGACCTTGCATTGGAATGCCGCCATCAAGTTCGACCTGAAGATTCCCGCCAACGAAGGGAACTATAAGGTTGAGGCTGCCTGGCCTGTCCCCGTCGACCTCGAGGCCTGGGCGGTCACGCCTCATATGCATCTTCTTGGGAAAAACATGAGTATGTCTCTCAAGTTTCCCGACGGGCGGACCCAAGATCTTATCAGAATCGGTGACTGGGATTTTGGCTGGCAGAACACCTATTTCTTCAAAGAGCCGATCACCCTCCCGAAAGGGACACTGCTCAAAGTCTCTGCGCACTTCGATAATTCCGCGGACAACCCGCGCAACCCGAACCATCCTCCCAAGGATGTGACCTGGGGTGAGGCCACAACCGACGAGATGTGCATTGGCTTTATCGCCGTTACCAAGAAGGGGCAGGATCTGACCAGGGCAGGAGAGAAGGACGACCTGCATGACCTCTTCAAAGAACAGATGAAGGAATTCGAGAAGAAAATGAGGGAGCAGCAGAAGAAGAGCCAAAAACCCGTAGCGAATTGAGCCGACGGGCCGTCCTGTTTGGGGGCGGCTCCGCTCGATTACGTTGGGTCGTGAACGATGGCTCCATGAGTCGTCGACCCTTCGCGACCCATTGGAAGCCTCGGAGGGGCAACCGTCAGGAACCCTTTTTTACGCTCGCGACGGCTGCCCCGGCCGGGCTGTGACGATCTGTCTATTGAAAATGATCTGTGGATATAATTTTCTGACTGCTAATTGATCTCAAACCACGATGAACTCGATCGTCTGACTCGTCTCTTCATTCGTTCCGATTCGTCGAACTACGGCCTTCGCCGTGTGCATTCCGGGTCGGGATTTGTGGAGGTGGAACTCGTGATAGTGGTCGACGAGGCCGGTTCCGTTCGGCCGCTTCCTTGTCACGAGAGTCGGTGTGACTTGCGTGCTGTCTACGAACAATTCTACCAGTTCGGTCATTGGTTCCTTGGGCATTCCCTGGGTCGTATTCTCCCAGGCACACCGCACGCGGAGCACGACGCCTGTTTCCGGCCGGGCGACCTCGAATTCATCGGCGGGTGTCAGGGCGATCAGGGAGACGAGTGGCCGTTGAATGGCTGGGTTGTCCCACCAACGCCAGGCTGACTGATGCTGCTGGATGAAATCGACCACCTCGCGTGATCCACTGTGCATCCAGGTGTCGAAATCGCTCATGGCGTCGTGGCGGACGGCCACGACCCAGTTGTTCCTGAGCGCCTCGAGCCATCCGTCCCAGGTCGGCGTTCGCGCGAGAAAGAGGGTGCGGAAACTTGCGGTCATGTCGGCAAACCACCAGGGTTCCTTGCCGTGGGCATCTTGCAGGGCAATGAAGGGAATCAGCCCCCGGTACTGGTTGAGGAAGGCTTCGCTGTTGGCGAAGTCGGGGTTGCCGAAGTGGAACGTGCTGATTGCTGCGAAACCTCCACGTTGGATCGAGTCGTCGAGGAAGATCCGGGTAAGTTCTTCATTCTCGCCGAATTGCCAGAAGAGCCGGCCGTTCCCCTTTTGGAGCGGATCCAGCCGCCGTTCGCGGAACTGAGGCCAGGACACAACCCCTTGGTTCGCGAGCGAAGGGCCGATGTTAGCGGACGCCGGTGCGACGATATCACTGGTGTGGCTGTACGTACCCTGGCCTGGGACGTCGACCCAGGTGCCGTACTCTTCATTGGCCACGAAGAAGGTGACGGGCACACGTCGTTGGTCGGCGATGCCTTGGGTGCGCGCGAGCCAGGCGGGACTGGCGTTTTTGGCTCCCCAGAGGTGGATCCGAAGTGACTCCGCCAGGGCTACGGCTTCAGAGGGGCTGCCCTCGCCATGGGCCTCGATCTGAATCGTGAAGACCTGCAAATCGGCCGGCAAGGACGGAGCAAGCCGACGTACCGGTCTTGGGCTCGTGGCGGATTTCCGGGCTCCGAGCGTGCCGATTGCGTCGAGGGCTTCGTAGGTCGCCATCGGGTTGCTCGGCCAACCAGGCCGATTGCCGAAGCCGCCGTCGGAGTTCGCGAGCGAGGCGAGGTACTCGGTGCAACTCTCGCGGTTCGTGGGCATGGCACCGAGGAGTTTCAGGGCACGGAGCGCCGCCCTGGTATAGGCCACATCCTCTACGGCCCCAATCTTGTCGTCGGGCTGGTAAGTGAAGCCTCCCGACGTTGTCTGGCAGGCTTGAATCCAGGCCACGGCTTCCTGCTTCCGTTCCTCGACGCGACCGAGGATCTCCAACGCTTGAAGGCCCCACCACGTGTTCATCACATGGCCATCGCTGGAATCGGCGGCGGGGGTGTTGTTGAAGCTGCCGTTGTCGCGCCGCCGGTCGAGTAGGTATGTGACGAATTCGGGAGAGAGATCGTTCAGAGGTAAGCCGAGCAACTTGCGACCAAGGAATGCCATCAACTCGAATCGGAAAATCGGATAGCCGTGTTTTTCGTACTGAACTGGGTATCGCGAGGGGCGCTTCCACGATTGAACCTGGTCCCGAAATCCCGAGACGTCTTGGCCGAGCCAGAGCAAGCTCTGGATCTGCTGGTACTCATAAACCTTGAGGTTCCGTTCCAGCTTCTTCAACCGGAACGGGTGATGGCTCATCACAAACTCGGCCAGCTTGTCTTTTGCGGGAGGCTCTTTGCCCAGCAACCGGTAGCTACCGATCACGGCAAAGGTGGGAGATAAATGAGATTTGTCCTGGTCTTCCCAGGCATAGCCCTGGTCCGGTCGTGAGAGCCGCTCAAGGTAGGCTTGGATCGCAGCCACTCCCCAATCATCCAGAACCCCCGCGGCCAGGGCTGAGGAGACGTTCGTGAAGCCTGCGCAGAGAGGAGCCGCGGCCATCGACTTCAAAAGGGCTCGACGGCTGAATTCGACGGAGCGCCCGCCCCACTCGAACTCATGCCCTTCGGCCTGGCGGAGCGAGTCGTTGGGCGTCACAGGTCACTCCCTCTTGCCTTGGCTTTCGCTTGGTTTGCGGCCTTTTTTGGAGCTGTGTCTTGGATCGGCCAGAGTTCCGAATCAACACGGGCCGACTTTAAGAACGTCTCGAACTTTTTGACCTGGTCCGGATGATCGGCGGCTACGTCGTGCTTCTCTTCGCGATCGGACTTGAGGTCATACAGTTCGATCGGCCCCGTCAGACCGTGGCGGATCGCTTTCCAGTCGCCGATCCGTGCTGCCTGATCGAATCCACGCTCGTGGAATTCCCAGTAGAGCGGCGGATGCTCGACGGCTTTCCCTTCCAGCAGCGCGGGAAGGATGGAGATACCATCGAGGTTGGCGGGGATCCGCCGACCGGTGAGCTCGGCCATCGTCGGCAGGAAGTCCCAGAAGGCCCAGACCTGATCGCTGGTGACCCCTGGCTTGATCTTGCCCGGCCAGCGGGCAATGGCCGGGGTTGCGATGCCTCCTTCGTACATGTCGCGTTTGTGGCCACGGAGCGAGCCGGAGTGTTTGAAGAGGGAGTCGGTGTAGGCTGCCCCGTTGTCACTGGCGAAGATGACCAGCGTTTTCTCGTCGATCTTGAGCTCTTTGAGCAGCGCCATCAGACGGCCCACGTCACCGTCCATCCGGGTGATCATGGCCGCGAGCGTTTTGAGGTTGTCCGGCCACGGTTCGTTGGCATAGGGGCCAAGGTCGGGGACCTGCAACTTGGCGTGTGGGATGGTGAATGAAAGGTCGAGGAAAAACGGCTTTTCCTGATTGCGGCGGATGAACTCGAGGGCTTCTTTTGCCATCAGGTCGTGCGAATAGGCTTTGCCATTGAGCATAACCTTGTCGTTGTTGCGCCAGAGGTATTCCGGATAATATTCGTGCGCCATGCGTTGGCAGTTGTAGCCGAAGAAGTCGTCGAACCCCATCTTGTCGGGCGTGCTGACCGACTCGGGCTGGCCGAGTCCCCACTTGCCGATTAAGCCGGTGGTATAGCCCGCATACTTCATGATATGGGCGACGGTAATTGTATCGGCCGGCATGGGGGTTTGCCCCTCGGGCTTGATCTCGCGATTGCCCCGAATGGGGGCATGCCCATTGTGCTTGCCCGTCATCAAGCTGCAACGTGACGGGGCACAGACCGTGGCGCCGGCGTAGGCCTGCGTAAACCGGATCCCTTCGGCGGCCAGGCGGTCGATGTTCGGCGTCTTGATGAGCTGCTGGCCAAAGCAGCCGAGATCACCATATCCAAGGTCATCGGCGAGGATCAGGATTACGTTCGGCGGTGGAGTCGCGGCGAGCCCTTGGCCACTCAACGGAGCCGCCGCCAGGAGTGTGAGACAGCCGAAGTAAGCCAGAATTCGGGAGCGAAGGCGATCGGGACGTGCAGTTCGCACTTGGCTTCTCCCCATCATTGGGACTCGCATGAGTCGGAATCGGTTGGCCCATCGTTGTCTTACAAGCCCGCAAAACGATGAGTCACACAAGAGCGTGAGCAATTTATGTTGGGTGGGATCGCGACCCATATCGGTCCCTGACGCGATCCACGTTTTGGTGGTCGGCAAGGCGATCTTAGCCGTCGTCACCAAGGAGTACAAGGAAGGCACTGGCCGGCCTTTGGCTTGCATTTGCCAAGGGCTGATGGAAATGTGCGAGCGAACTTCGTCTCGCAACGCTCGTGGGGCCACTCGCGATTGAATGAATTCGATCGTTTTTCGGAATGGCAACTGAGCCAATAGGTTAAGCTTGGAGCGAACTTCACTGTGGTGATACGCGCGCACTCCGTTTACTCCGAATAGCGCGTGACACCGGGTTCTTTCTTGGGATATTGTTGGAACCAACGACGCTTAGAAGAGGTAATAGAGTGGATCTGGGTGTGTGCGTGCGCCCTTTGAACAGTGAAGGGCGGCCGATGTGGTTGCGCGGGCGAGGGGGACTGGATGGACCAATGCGATCCGGGACGGCTGGCTCGAATGTTGGGGGCCGTCATCATTATCCTGGGATGGACCGTGCCGGGAGTCGCCGCGCCTCCGGCACCGGCCGTTGGTGAGGGGGCGGGAACTCATCCCAGCTTCTCAAAAGACGCCATCCCCTTCCTCAGCAAACATTGCTACGCGTGCCACGGCGATGGGAAGCAGAAGGGAGACCTCTCCCTCGACTCGGATCGTGACGAACAGGCGGTCGAGAAGAATCGGAAGGTCTGGGAAAACGTCCTCGAGATGATCCGCGCCGGGGAGATGCCTCCTAAGAATCGGCCACGCCCCTCTACCGAAGAGGTCGAGGTCGCTCTCCTCGCCATCGACGGAGTGCTCAATAGGCTCGACTGCTCGCAGACCAGGAACGTGGGGCGAGTCACTCTGAGAAGGCTCAATCGCGTCGAGTACAACAACACGATTCGAGACCTGGTCGGCGTCGACTTCAAACCTGCGGCGGACTTCCCCAACGACGATGTTGGCTATGGATTCGACAACATCGGCGACGTGCTCTCCCTCTCTCCCCTCCTGTTCGAGAAGTATCTCACTGCGGCCGAAACGATTCTTGAGCAGGCGATTGTCACTGACACGACGCCTACGCCCACGAAGTCCCAACTCGGGGGAATTCGCGAAACGGAGGGGGCCGGCGGTGAAAAGCGGGGGTTCGGTCGATTCCTCCACTCGATCGGTTCGTTCCGCGCTCAAGGCTATTTCGACGAAGGGGATTACAAGCTGCGGGTCTCGGCCTTCGGCCAGCAGGTTGGCGATCAGCCGGTGCGGGCAATCCTCCGGATCAACGGCGAGGATATTCAAGAGTTTGACGTCACGGGCGATCGCTCGTCCCCGACCAAGATCGAGCAGCAAGTCCGGATCAAGGCGGGGACGAAGACCTTCGCGGTGACGTTCCTCAACCCTTATACCGACCCGAAGAACAGTGATAGCGACAAGAATCGCCGGCTCCTCTTCCTCAGTGGGATCGAGCTGGACGGTCCGTATAACTCGCCACCTCCCGTTTTCCCGGAAACGCACCGGCGGATCATGGCCCATCAGCCCGGCTTGCCGGCTCGTGAGGCGGCCCGCGAGATTGTGACCCGGTTCGCCGCGCGAGCGTTTCGCCGCCCCGTCCAGCCAGGCGAGGTCGATCGCCTGATGAAGCTCTACGACAAGGCCGAGTTGGAAGGGGAACGGTTTGAGGATTGTGTGCGCCTGGTTCTCGAAGGGGTCCTGGTCTGGCCCGACTTCCTCTTTCGCATTGAGCTCGACCCGCGTGATGCCCAGCCTGGGACGAGCTACCCGGTTAGCGAGTACGAACTGGCGAGCCGGCTCTCCTATTTTCTCTGGAGCAGCATGCCGGACGAGACGCTCCTAACCTTGGCGGCGGAGGGGCGGTTACGTGCCGAGCTCGAAAACGAGTTGCGGCGAATGCTCAAGGATCCGAAGTCGGCCGCGTTCGTGGAGAACTTCGCCGGACAATGGCTGACGATCCGGAAACTGGCCTACGTCGCACCTGACGCGAAGGAGTTCCCTGGGTTCGACGAAGATCTGCGCTCGGCCATGTACCGGGAAACCGAGCTCTTTTTTGAGTCGATCGTACGCGAGGATCGCTCGATCCTCGACTTCCTCGACGCCGACTACAGCTTCGTGAACGAGCGGCTGGCGAAGCATTATGGCATGCCCGGTATTGAGGGGAAGGAATTCCGCCGGGTCAAGTTGCCAGCCAATCGAGGGGGAATCCTGACTCACGCCAGCATCTTGACGCTCACCTCGAATCCGACCCGGACCTCGCCGGTGAAGCGAGGGAAGTGGGTCCTCGACCAGCTCTTGAACACGCCCCCACCTCCGCCTCCGCCCGATGTGCCCGAGTTCCCCGAGGATAAGCGACTGACCGGTTCGCTGCGCAAGGTCATGGAAATGCATCGGGAGAAGCCGCTCTGTGCTTCCTGCCACCAGCGCATGGACCCGATCGGATTCGCGTTCGAGAACTACGACGCCACCGGAGCCTGGCGCGACAAGGATGGAACGTTCTTGATTGACCCGTCAGGTGCGCTCCCCGACGGCCGTTCTTTCCAGGGGCCGGCGGAACTCAAAACGATTCTTCGAGGCAAAAAAGAGTTGTTTAGCCGCTGCCTGGCCGAGAAAATGCTAACGTACGCGATGGGGCGCGGACTGGAATATTACGACAAGTGCGCCGTAGACAAGATTCTTGAAGCCTTGAATCAAAACGGCGACCGGTTATCCGTCTTGATGGCGGAGGTCGTCAAAAGCGAACCCTTCCAAATGCGAACAGCCACCGGGGAGGAACGATGACGCACGGCGGGCGGATCTCGAGACGAACGGTCCTGCGCGGACTCGGCACGGTGGTCTCCCTCCCGTTCCTGGAGGCGATGCGTCCCCAACTTTTGGCGAATGCGGCGGCGGCTGCCGGCCAGGCCGCATCGCCCCGCCGCCTGGCGTTCATCTACGTTCCCAACGGCGCGATCATGGACGACTGGACGCCCACGAGCGAGGGGGCGGGCTTCGAGTTGCCGGCCATTCTCCAACCGCTGGCTCCGTATCGTGACGAGATGCTCGTGCTGAGCGAGCTGACTTGTGACAAGGCCCGCCCCAACGGCGACGGAGCGGGCGATCATGCCCGCGCTTCGTCAGCGTTCTTGACCGGCTGCCAGGCGCGGAAGACCGCCGGGGCCAACTTCCGTTCCGGCATCTCCGCCGACCAAGTCGTGGCGACTCGCCTGGGCGATCGAACCCGGCTTTCGTCGCTCGAACTCGGCATCGAACGTTATCGGGGGACCGGTAACTGCGATAGCGGGTACTCCTGTGTCTACGAGCATACGATGTCCTGGCGCTCGTCGACTTCGCCTTTGCCGAACGAGGTCGACCCCCGTCTTGTGTTCGAGCGACTTTTCTCCGACCAGTCGAATGACCCCGGCCGGCTGAAGCGGAACCGGCTCCGGGCGAGCGTGCTCGACGCTGTGATTGCCGACGCTCGTGGGCTCGAGGGGCGATTGGGAGGAGCCGACCGACAGAAGCTGGATCAGTACCTGACCTGCGTGCGCGAGCTTGAGCTTCGGATCGCCCGTGCCGAGTCGTTGCCGCCGATCCAGCCTCCTGCAGGTGCCGTTCGGCCCGAGTCGGTTCCGGCTGACCTCGCGGAACACTTCCACCTCATGTGCGACCTGATGGTCCTGGCGTTCCAGACCGATGTGACCCGCGTGGCGACCTGCATGTTCGGTCGCGAGGGGAGCGAGCTCAGGTACAAGATGGTTGGCGTCTCCGAAGGCCATCACGAGCTGACGCATCATCGCGGCGACCCGGATAAGATCGACAAGGTACGTTCGATCAACACCTTCCACATCCAGCAGTTTGCTTACCTGATCGGCAAGCTCAAGTCCATTCCCGAAGGGGAGGGAACCCTGCTGGACAATTGCATGATCGCGTACGGCAGCGGCAACAGCGATGGAAATCGCCACACGCACGATAACCTACCGATCCTCGTTGCCGGTAAGGGGGGCGGGTCACTCAAGACCGGACGGCACATCCGCTTCCCGAAGGAGACCCCGGTCAACAATCTCTGGCTCTCCCTGCTCGACAGGATGGGTGCCCGCCTTGAACAACTGGGGGACAGCACTGGCCATCTCGAGGGCCTCGCCTAAAACACGCACCTGAGAACTTCCGAATTTCGGCGGGGCCGGCCGTGCTCAACAAGATCAGGAGCACGGCCGGCCCCGTCGTATTTCCCTCAGCCTTTTCATAAGCCTGCGAATTCGCTCAAACCCATTTGGTTCGTCGCAGCCCGACCCGACGGGGTGACCGTTCCTTGCGGGGACTGAGGTTTCTGGGAAACTTTTGATATGTTTGCATGGTTTAGTTCTGAAGAGGCGACCGCCCGCATTGGGCTTTTGACGGTCGCCTCTTCAGGGTTGCAAAACTTGTGCAAAGACGAACTCCAGCCACCTGGCTGCCCCTCTTCGTAATTCCGAGGGGCTCGGTCCGTTCTCAATTCGTCGGGGGATTTTTCAGTGATTCTCCTCTTCGACCGTCCGCCCACCGTTGAGGATCTCATCGGTGTAACGTGACCCTTCAATCAGTTCGGCCTGATGAATGTCGTGTGCGGTACCGGCGGGCGCTGGGAAGATGCTATAGAGCACAGGCATCAAGAATCGGGCCAGGAACAGCGTCACGAACATCGCTCCGACGACCACAATGGCCAACGGCCGTTGCGCCTGGGACCCGATCGAGGTTGCAAACGCGGCGGGTAAGAGTCCGAGCATGGCGGTGAGCTCGGTCATGACGACCGGGCGGACTCGAAGCTCCGCGCCTCGCATCACGGACTCACGGACCGGGATTCCGGCGGCGCGCATCTGGTTGAAGTAGGAGATGAGGAGAACTCCGTCCTGAACGGCGACGCCGAAGATGGAGATGAAGCCCACCGCCGCCGAGATGCTGAAGTGTACCCCCGTCAATCGTAGGGCCCAGACGCCTCCCATCGTCGCCGCAACCACGTTGGTCATGACCAGGAAGGCATCCTTCATCGAGTTGAAGGCCGTGTAGAGCAAGACGATAATCAGCACGATGGAGAGCGGAACGATCCACATCAGCCGCGCGTTGGCTTCCTGCATCTGGGCGAACTCGCCCGACCACTCGAGCTTGTAGCCCTGGGGCAAGTCGACGCCGGTCTTGGGGTCGTTGACTTTGAGCTGCGCCTCGGCGATTGCGGAAGCGAGATCGCGATCGCGGACGGCGAAGCGGACGGGAATATAGCGTCGGTTGTTCTCGCGGTAGATGTAGGAGGCACCCGGGGTGTGGGGGTTGATGGTCGCGAGTTGGGACAAGGGGATGCGGACTCCCTCGCCGGTGTCTCCGCCGGGGACATCGATCGGGATCCGGCCGATGACGGTGGGATCGTCGCGGAGCTCGTTGGGGAGTCGCAGTACGATGTCGTAAAGCTTCTCACCCTCAACCATCTGGGAGAACGCCCGTCCCCCGATGGCGATCTGGATGACGCGTTCGACATCGGCGACGTTGACACCGTATCGAGCGCATGCGGCGCGATCGATATCGATCTCCATGTTGGGTTGTCCGACGATGTGGAAGAGTCCGACATTCTCGATGCCGCGAACGGTGCGGAGGACGTTGACGAGTTGCTGTCCCTTCTCTTCGAGGACTTTCAGGTCGTTTCCGCTGAGCTTGACGGAGTTGGCCCCCTTGACGCCCGAGAGTGCTTCCTCGACGTTGTCGCGGATCAGTTGCGAGAAGCTGAAGTCGATGCCGGGGAATTCGTGGAACTTTGCCATCAATTCATCTTGAATCTTCTCGCGTGTCATGCCCTTCTGCCATTGTTCCATCGGCTTGAGCGGGACGTTGAATTCGAGGTTGAAGAAGCTGGTGACGTCGGTGCCGTCATCGGGTCGTCCGATGTGGGACATCACGCCCTTGACCTCGGGCACCGACGCGATGATCTCCCGCAACCGAGGCGCCATTCTTGCGGCCTCCTCGAGTGAGACGGTTCGTGGCAAGAGTGCCCGGATCCAGAGGTTTCCCTCCTCGAGTTCGGGCATGAACTCGCCGCCGAGGCCTGGGATCAAGGCGAGTGTGAAAGCAAGGAGGACACCCATAAACGCCAGGGTGAGTTTACCGTGATCGAGAACCCGGTTCAAAATTCGGAGGTAGCGCCGCTTCATCAGTCGATCGATAAATGTGTCTGCTTCCTCGCGCTTGTTCCTGAAGAGGAAGGAGCAGAGAACGGGAGCCAAGGTGAGTGCGAGGAGGAGCGCTCCGAAGATGGAGAATGCGTAGGTGTTCGCCATCGGTCCGAAGAGAGCCCCTTCTGGCCCGGTCATCGCGAAGAGTGGGAGGAATGCGCAGACGATGATCGAAGCGGAGAAGAAGAGAGCCCGCTCAATTTCGTGGGATGCGTCGGCGATCCGGTCGATCAAGGGGCGTGTGCGATCGGCGTTGGGGGCGGTAATGTGGCGGTAGATGTTCTCGACGATGATCACGGAGCTATCGACGATGATCCCGAAATCGACCGCGCCGATGGATAAGAGGTTGGCCGATTTTCCCTGGAGATAGAGCACCGTCACGGAGAAGAGGAGGGAGAGGGGGATCATGATCGCCACGATCACCGCACTACTGAGGTCACCAAGAAAGACAATCAGCACGGCAACCACGAGCGCCATGCCAAGGATAAGATTGTGAAGGACATTATGAGTTGTTACATGGACGAGGTCAGTGCGTTTGTTGAAGACGCGAATTTTCATGCCCTTGGGCAATAGCTTTTCGTGTTCGATCTCGCGCATCTTCGCGGCGACGGCCTCCGATGTCGGAAGACTTTTCTCATACTTACGCATGAGTACGATGCCTTCGACGACGTCGTCTTCACCGGCACGGCCGACGATCCCGAGTCTCGGTCGGTGGCCGACGACGGCCTGGGCCACATGCCGTACGAAGATCGGCATGCCTCCGGACGTGGTTACGATGACATTATTGATATCGTCCAGCTTTTTCAGCTCGATACTGACGGCCTGATCGACGTTGGCGGGGTCGAGCGGGTCGATCCCCTTTCCGAGCAATCCGATGGCGCGTACGTTATGGGCCTGGCTGCCGAGCATCAACAGGTCGCCGCCAACGTTCGCATTGGATTGAGAAAGGGCGTCCTCCACTTGCCGCAAGGTGACGTTGTAGTGGCGGAGCAGTCTTGGGTTGACGAGGACTTGGTATTGCTTGACGGTGCCGCCGTAGCCGGTGACGTCGACAACACCGGGGACGGTCTTGAGGATTCGGTTGAGGACCCAGTCCTGCACGGCTTTGAGCTGGTTCGTGGTGTAATTGGGGCCTTCAAGGACGTACCGAACGATTTCGCCGGTGGGACTCCAGGGGGAGAGGCCGGGAGTCACGCCCGGCGGCAGGTTACCGACTGCGCCGATCCGATTGATGACCTCCTGGCGCGCCGCTTTGTAGTCGGTGCCATAGGCGAATTGGCATTTGATGTCGTTGAGTCCGCTGATCGAGGTGCTTCGCACGTCTTCCAGACCTGGCATACCGTTCAGGGCGGTCTCCAGGGGAATCCCGATCAGCCGTTCCATCTCCTCAGGGCTGGCGCCAGGATTTTGGGTGATCACCTCGACCAGGGGAGGAGTGGGGTCGGGGTAGGCTTCAACGTTCAAGTTGATAGCCGAGTGGATGCCAGCGGCGACGAGGGCGAGGACCCCCAGGATGACAATCAGACGATTGTGCAGGCTCCACGTAATAATCGCACGAACCATGAATGAAGACCTCGCAGCCTGTGTGAGGGAGTGATTAAGGAGGGGGGGGCGTCGAGATACCGGCGACCGGAGAAATGAGCGATGGTCCGTCATGGCTTAGCTTATGAGGGAGCTTAACGCAAAGGTGGACTTCGCGATCAGCGGACCATCACCAGGGCCGTGAGGAGATCAAGCGGCAACTGTAAGGCGGGAAATGTCAGGCGGGCGGCATGCGCGGAGGGGGACCGCGACGTCCGCCAGGGCTGTCGCCGCGCGAGTCGCAGTCGGGGACGAGAAAGGCTTGACCGCCACTCGTCGACACGGGGTGTTCGAAGCTGAGGATTGAGTTTGTTCGAACCGATTCGCGGACTTCCTCTCGCTCGTCATCCTCTTCCAAGGCGGCGAAGGTTAATTCGTCCTCGACGCGATCAAAGCGTATCCGCTGCCATTTTGATTCGTGACGCAAAACCTGGAGCCGGTTGGCAGCGGCCAGCCCGGTCTCCTGGGGAGCGATCGAAGACAGGGCGCAATCATTCACCCACGCCATTACGCAGAATGCGGCGAGCGCAGCAGTCAGCAGGCGTGGATGGAGCCTGTCTTTACGCACACCCTGGGCCTCGAACTCGCGGGGGATTGCATAACGCGGGAGCCATTCTACGCCAGATATCCAGAATTGATCCAGACGGTTACGGGAATCGCCTCATCACCTTGGATTCCCCCTTGCGGACACGCCTTGAGCTTGGCCCAGTCTCGTCAAATCATCGGCTCTTTGTTCAACCCGATTGCGCTCAAAGACTACCGCAAGTTCCGCGGAACCATCCCCATTGTTCGGTAAAATCGTTGACGTGAGTAAGCCTTTTACGGAAAGACGACCTCCTTGGAAAACTCGAATGATCGAGAACCGTTTTTCGTTTGGGTTGCAGACCAGCGGTGGAATGAGTCGACCGTTTTGGAGCAAGTCTTTATTTGTTTGGAACGCGCCCCCATGGCCAAGGGGGGCACGTTCCATTCCGGGGTTGCTCGACTAATTTTTCAGCGATCCTTCTCCTCGGTTGTCCGCCCACCGTTGAGGATTTCATCGGTGTAGCGTGACCCTTCGATCAGTTCGGCCCGACGACTGCTGTGAACGCTGCCGGCGGGTGCCGGGAAGATGCTATAGAGCACAGGCATCAAGAATCGGGCCAGGAACAGCGTCACGAACATCGACCCGACGACCACGATGGCCAACGGCCGTTGCGCCTGGGAACCGATCGAGGTCGCAAACGCGGCGGGCAAGAGACCGAGCATGGCGGTGAGCTCGGTCATGACGACCGGGCGTACTCGAAGCTCAGCGCCTCGCATCACGGACTCACGGACCGGGATTCCGGCGGCGCGCATCTGGTTGAAGTAGGAGATGAGGAGAACCCCGTCCTGGACGGCGACGCCGAAGATGGAGATGAAGCCCACCGCCGCCGAGATGCTGAAGTGTACCCCCGTCAAATGCAAAGCCCAGACCCCCCCCATCGATGCCTCGACCACGTTGGTCATGACCAGGATGGCATCCTTCATCGAGTTGAAGGCCGTGTAGAGCAGGAGCATCATCAGCACGATGGAGAGTGGTACGATCCACATCAGCCGCGCGTTGGCTTCCTGCATCTGGGCGAACTCGCCCGACCACTCGAGCTTGTAGCCCTGGGGCAAGTCGACGCCGGTCTTGGGGTCGTTGACCTTGAGCTGCGCCTCGGCGATTGCGGATGCGAGATCGCGATCGCGGACGGCGAAGCGGACGGGAATATAGCGTCGGTTGTTCTCGCGGTAGATGTAGGAGGCACCCGGGGTGTGGGGGTTGATGGTTGCGAGCTGCGATAAGGGGATGCGGACCCCCTCGCCGGTGTCGCCGCCGGGGACATCGATCGGGATCCGGCCGATGACGGTGGGATCGTCGCGGAGCTCGTTGGGGAGTCGTAGTATGATGTCGTAAAGCTTCTCGCCCTCAACCATCTGGGAGAACGCCCGTCCCCCGATGGCGATCTGGACGACGCGTTCGACATCGGCGACGTTGACACCGTATCGAGCGCATGCGGCGCGATCGATATCGATCTCCATGTTGGGTTGTCCGACGATGTGGAAGAGTCCGACATTCTCGATGCCGCGAACGGTGCGGAGGACGTTGACGAGTTGCTGTCCCTTCTCTTCGAGGACTTTCAGGTCGTTTCCGCTGAGCTTGACGGAGTTGGCCCCCTTGACGCCTGAGAGCGCCTCATCGACGTTGTCGCGGATCAATTGCGAGAAGCTGAAGTCGATGCCGGGGAACTTGCGGAACTTTGCCATCAGTTCATCTTGAATCTTCTCGCGAGTCATCCCCCTCTGCCATTGTTCCATCGGCTTGAGTGGGACGTTGAATTCGAGGTTGAAGAAGCTGGTGACGTCGGTGCCGTCATCAGGTCGTCCGACGTGGGACATCACGCCCTTGACCTCGGGCACTGACGCGATGACCTCCCGCAACCGAGGCGCGATCCGTGCGGCCTCCTCAAGGGAGACGGTTCGTGGCAAGAGTGCCCGGATCCAGAGGTTTCCCTCCTCGAGTTCAGGCATGAACTCGCCGCCGAGGCTTGGGATCAAGGCGAGCGTGAAGGCAAGGAGGAGGCCTATACCTGCCAGGGTGAGCTTGCCGTGATCGAGAACCCGGTTCAAAATCCAGAGGTAGCGCCGTTTCATCAGTCGATCGATAAATGTGTCTGCTTCCTCGCGCTTGTTCCTGAAGAGGAAGGAGCAGAGAACGGGAGCCAAGGTGAGTGCGAGGAGGAGCGCTCCGAAGATGGAGAAGGCGTAGGTGTTCGCCATCGGTCCGAAGAGAGCCCCTTCTGGCCCGGTCATCGCGAAGAGTGGGAGGAATGCGCAGACGATGATCGAAGCGGAGAAGAAGAGAGCCCGCTCAATTTCGTGGGATGCGTCGGCGATCCGGTCGATCAAGGGGCGTGTGCGATCGGCGTCGGGGGCGGTAATGTGGCGGTAGATGTTCTCGACGATGATCACGGAGCTATCGACGATGATCCCGAAATCGACTGCGCCGATGGATAAGAGGTTGGCCGATTTTCCCTGGAGATAGAGCACTGTCACGGAGAAGAGGAGAGAGAGGGGGATCATGATCGCCACGATCGCGGCGCTACTGAGGTCACCAAGGAAGACAACCAGCACGGCAACCACGAGCGCCATGCCGATAACGAGGTTATGGAGCACATTATGGGTTGTCACGTGGACGAGGTCAGTGCGTTTGTTGAAGACGCGAATTTTCATACCCTTGGGCAGTAGTTTTTCGCTTTCGATCTCGCGCATCTTCGCGGCGACGGCCTCCGATGTCGGAAGACTTTTCTCATACTTACGCATGAGTACGATGCCTTCGACGACGTCGTCTTCACCGGCACGACCGACGATCCCGAGTCTCGGTCGGTGGCCGACGACGGCCTGGGCCACATGCCGTACGAAGATCGGCATGCCTCCGGACGTGGTTACGATGACATTATTGATATCGTCCAGCTTTTTCAGCTCGATACTGACGGCCTGATCGACGTTGGCGGGGTCGAGCGGGTCGATCCCCTTTCCGAGCAATCCGATGGCGCGTACGTTATGGGCCTGGCTGCCGAGCATCAGTTGATCGCCGCCAACATTCGCATTGGATTGAGAAAGGGCGTCCTCCACTTGTCGCAAGGTGACGTTGTAGTGGCGGAGCAGCCTTGGGTTGACGAGGACTTGGTACTGCTTGACGGTGCCGCCGTAGCCGGTGACGTCGACGACGCCGGGGACGGTCTTGAGGATTCGGTTGAGGACCCAGTCTTGCACGGCTTTGAGCTGGTTCGTTGTGTAAGCAGGCCCTTCAAGGACGTACCGAACGATTTCGCCGGTGGGGCTCCAGGGGGAGAGGCCGGGTGTCACCCCTGGTGGCAGGTTACTGATGGCTCCGATCCGATTAATGACCTCCTGGCGCGCCGCTTTGTAGTCGGTGCCATAGGCGAATTGGCATTTGATGTCGTTGAGTCCGCTGATCGAGGTGCTTCGCATGTCTTCCAGACCTGGCATGCCGTTCAGAGCGGTCTCCAGGGGAATCCCGACCAGCCGTTCCATCTCCTCAGGGCTGGCGCCAGGATTTTGGGTAATCACCTCGACCAGGGGAGGAGTGGGGTCGGGGTAGGCTTCAACGTTCAGGTTGATAGCCGAGTGGATGCCAATGGCAATGAGGGCGAAAACCCCCAGGATGACAATCAGACGATTATGCAGGCTCCACGTAATAATCGCGCGGACCATAGCGAAGACCTCGCAGCAAGCGTGAGGACATGAATTAATGAGCAGGGGGGCCCGGTCGGGAAACGAGCGACCGGAGAAGTGGACGATGGTCCGTCACGTCCAGGATGGGGCTTAACGCGAAGGTGGACTTCGCGATCAGCGGACCAATACCAGGGCCGTGAGGAGATCGAGGAGTAACTGAAGGCGGGAAATGTTAGGCGGGCGGCATGCGTGGAGGGGGACCGCGACGTCCGCCGGGGCTGTCGCCACGCGAGTCGCAGTTGGAGATGAGCAAGCCGTGAACGACAACCTTCAACGGGGGATGGTCAAAGGCAACGATCAGGCACGTACGAATCGACTCGCGGACTTCCTCCCGTTCGTCATCTTCATCCCAGGCAGCAACGTTGGATTCGTCCGCAACCCGCTCGAGATTGGTCCGCTGGCAGTTTGCCCCCTGAGGCAAAACCTGGAGCCGGTCGGTAGCTGTCGTTCTCTGATCTGGGGGAGTGCTCGAAGACAGGGTGTAGTCCGTCAGCCACGCCATGACGCAGAATGCGGCGCTAATCGTGATCAGCAGGCGCGGATGAATTCTGGCTTTGCACATGCTTTGGCCCTCGACCTCTCAGGGCAATGCATATCACAGGCACCTATTCTACGCCAGATATCCTGAATTGTTCCAGATGGTGGCGAGAATCGGTTTGTCCCCTTCGCCCGTGAGAAGCCTACCCGACGAGACACCTTCTTTCATGGGCTCTGAGGCTTCGCTTCGCGGACGCGTTTCGAGCATTGCCGAGTCTCATCCTCGGCCGCTCTCGGACCAGCCGGGTTGCCTTCGATGACTGCTGTAAGTTTGCCGACAGAGCTTGTGACTTCAGGTCCAGGGAGGTTAGATTGCCAGGTAACACGAATTGTCATTGCCGTCCCATCGGCGCACGAGCTTGAGAGAGATTTGATGGCTGAACCCGTTGATTCGATCCGGCGGCCCCGAGTGGTCGCCGACGGGCCGCTCAACGACACGATTGGTGGATTGCTTCAAGGTGTTGTCGAGGTCCTTCCCTGGATGGTTGCTCTTGAGGGGAGCTCTGAGCCAATCGAAGGAATCTACACGTACGGCCACCCCCAGGTGGACGGGGCGATGATGGATCGCCTTCCCGGCTTGAAGGTCATCAGTAACTTTGGAGTCGGGGTCGATCACATTAACCTGGCCGATGCGAGCCAGCGCGGGATCCCGGTCGGCAACACGCCGGGCGTTCTCGAAGGGGCGACGGCCGATCTCGGGTTCGGGCTCTTGCTTGCCGCCGCGCGTCGGGTGGTCGAGGGAGATCGCTACGCCCAGTCTCCGGAGTTTACCGTCTACGACCCTGGCTTCATGCTCGGCGTCGAGGTGCACGGCTCAACGCTCGGAATTATCGGCATGGGAAACATCGGCCGCGAAGTTGCCAAGCGGGCGCGTGGGTTTGAGATGACGGTCCTCTACCACAATCGAACGCGCCGGCCGAATGTCGAGACGGAACTTGGCGTGCGCTTCGCGTCCCTGGATGAACTGCTCGCTGAGGCCGATTTCGTCATGCTGACGGTCCCGCTGACCGAGGAAACGCGGGGGATGATCGATGCCGTCGCCCTGGCGAAAATGAAGCGCTCGGCTATCCTCGTGAATATTGCGCGAGGCTCGGTTGTTCGCAATGCCGATCTCGTCGAGGCCTTGCAGACGGGGGAGATCGCTGCCGCTGCGCTCGATGTGACCGACCCGGAACCGCTTCCGCGCGATCACCCGCTCCTTGGCTTCTCCAACGTGATCATCACGCCTCATCTCGGCAGCGCCACGGTCCAGACCAGGCGCCGGATGGCCGAACTGTCGGTGACGAACCTCCTCGCCGGATTGCGTGGAGAACCCCTTCCTCGGGCCGTCACCTGAGCCTCTTGGTTCTTAAGCGAGTTCCCCGGCTGCTCGCCCGACCACTTCCTGAAACAGGGCACGCGTGCGGACTGCATGTCGGTCGGCGTCGGCGGTGAAGGCCAGGGCCGAATCGGTCGAGTCGTTGGACGCGTAGTTCAGGCGACGTGCTAGCCTCGCCAGTTCCTTGGCCTTCTCAGGAAGGTCATGGGCGCTCCGGTTATGGACGATCCGGAGGCGACTCTCGACGGTGCGAAGAAAATCGTAGGCCTCGCGCAGGTCGGTGTGCGTCTCGGAGCTGATCAGCCCCGCGCGACGGAGTGCGTCCAGGGCGTCCCAGAGATTCGGCCGGGTGATCTCAGGGAAATCCGCGGCGTGGACCACTTGGAGGTATTGAACCAGGAACTCGATATCCGTGAGGCCACCCGCCCCTCGCTTGAGATCACTCCGCGCTCGCCCTTCTTCCAGCTTGCGACGCATCGCCATGACCTCGCGAGCGAACGCGTGCGGGTCGAGTGTGGTCGAAGCGGAGATCTCTTGGATCACCTCCTGGACTTCCCTTCCGAATCCCCCGTTCGAGAAAAGGATCCGGGAACGGGTCAGGGCGAGCCGTTCCCACGGCTGGGCGGAATCCCGGAAGTAGTCACGGAAGGCTGCTAACGTCACGACGAGCGGCCCCGACGTTCCATGGGGCCTGAGTCGAGTGTCGACATGATAGAGGGAACCCGACGACGTGTCTCCCCCCAGCGCTTTGAGGACTCGGCGGACGACCTCGTTCACGAACTGCTCGTTACTGATCGACTCGAACCCTCCTCGAGTCTCTCCGTCCGCTTCGTGAAGGAAGACCAGGTCGAGGTCGCTGTGATAGTTCAGCTCGCGTCCCCCAAGCTTTCCGAGCCCGACGATCGCCCACCGCGAGCGCTTACCGTCGGAAGCGCGGTGAGGGAGGCCATACTTCTCGGCTCGGTGCTCCCACCGGTTGCGCGCCACCTGGTTGACGATGGCCTCGGCGACATCGGCCAGTTCGCGAGTGACGTCGCGGATCGGCTCGCGGCCGAGGATATCTCGGATGCCGATGCGGAGCCATTCCTTGTTGCGGAAGCTCAGCAGGATCGGCGCAAGGTCCTCGGCCCCTCGACAGAGCTCGGCCAGCTCAGCCTTGATCGCCTGTGCGGGTTGGGGGCGGTCGATCACCAGGGAATCCATCAACTCATCGATCATTCCTGGATTGTTGATCAGAATTTCCGAGAGGAACTGGCTGGTCGCGCAGAGCTCGACGAAGAGGCGGAGGGTCGGCGGGTTGAAGTTGAAGAGTTCCCAGAGAATCGCCTTGGCGCCCAGTGATGCCGAGACTTTCTCCAGATTCGTGAGGGCCATATCGGGGTCGGGGGCTTGGCTGACCGCCTGGAGGAGGCGAGGCGCGATCGCGGCGAGAAAGTGGCGGCATCGCGCCTGGGAGAGAAACGGAAAATCCTCGCGGGCCAGGGCCATCAGGTTCTGGTAAGCGGTCGGGCGATCTTGAAACGGATAGTTCCCCAGCGCCCGGGTCACAAGGCCAGGGTCGGGATCGGGGTCGAGGACCAGGTCGACGACGGGGTCGGCGGCGTCACCGTCATCATCGCGGAACGCATCGTGGAGCAAGTGATTGAGAATTTTACGATTGAGCTCGGTTTTGGCGCGATAGTCGGTCAAGAAACGCTGCGCGGGTCCGGTGCGATCTTCCCAGACGCTGACCAGGGGGTATCCCATCCGAATGGCAAGGATTCGCTGTTCGTCGAGACCTCGGGGCATTTCGTGCGTCTGGCGGTCGAACATGGTCTGCAACCGGTGCTCGACGCGTCTGAGGAAGCGATAGGTGTCCTCCATGATGCCTCGCTCCTCGGCCGTCAGGCAGCCGACGACTTCGAGTTGAGAAACCGCTTGGAGGGTATTGGGATGGCGGACGTCGGTGTAGGAGCCGCCGTGGAGGAGTTGGAGGAATTGGACGACGAACTCCACGTCGCGGATACCGCCGTGGCCTGTCTTGACCTCGACCGAGGCGGTGCCCGCCGAGACGGTGCGCTGTTCGATCTTCCGTTTCATCGCCTTGATCTCGCCGATCTCAGCGCCGCTGAGGTAGCGTCGATAGACGAACGGGGTGATTGACTCGATGAAGGCGCGTCCGAGGTCGAGGTCGCCGGCGATGGGCCGGCACTTGATCAGCGCTTGCCGCTCCCAGGTCCGCCCGGACGTTTCGTAGTAACCGAGCGTGGCCGCGAGCGAACGCGCGAGCGCCCCTTGCTCGCCTTCGGGCCGCAGGCGCATGTCCACCCGATAGGCGATGCCGAGCGAGGTGTGGTCCGACAGGATCCTGACCACGTCCCCGCCCATTTTGGCGAAAAACTCCGCATTGGAAACGACGCGGGGGCCGTCTGTCTGTCCTTCGACGTCGTAGAGGAAGATGAGGTCGATGTCCGAGCTGTAGTTGAGCTCCTCACCGCCGAGTTTGCCGAGAGCCAGGACAACGAAGCGGGCGGTCTCGCCGTCTTGTCCGGAGGGGGGGCCGTGTCGGAACTCAGCACGGCGGCGAGCCAGACGGCAGGCGGTCTCGACGCAGGCGTCGGCCAGGTGCGAGAGGTCGAGGGTCACCACCTCGAGCGGCATCCCCCGAATGATGTCGTTGTATCCGATCCGGAGCAACTCGCGCTGGCGGAACTGGCGGATGATCAACCGCTCGCTTTCCTCATTACGAGCCGCCGCGAGGTCGTTCCAGAGGTCGGCGATCAACGTATCGCGATCGCGACGATCGGCCTCTCCACGGAGCCAGTCGAGGAGACCGGGGTCGCGGATCATCAACTCGCTGAAGTGCTGGCTCGTGCTGAAGAGTTGAACGAGGATCTCGGTCGTCCGCGGGTTGGCGGCGAGCAGTTTGAGCGTGGCGTCGGGATCGGGGCAGGCTGAGACATAGCGCTCCAGGTTCGTGAGCGCCATGTCGGGATCGGGGCAAGCGGGAAGCAGTCCGTGGAACTGCCTCACGAGTTGGGCCATGATCCCCGGATCGTTCGACTTGCCATTGAGGTCGCGCAGGTCGCGAACGCCCCGCTCGGGGGCGCGGACCCCAAGGTTGGCTAGCCACTGCTTCGCCGCCTCAGGCTGGTTGACGAAATTCAGTTGCCACTCGGAGTTCGCAAATCGGGTCTCCTTCATCAGCGTTCACCGAGCGTGGAGGGATCATGGTCCCGCAAAATTGGCCGAACCATGCTGGAGATGTCGGAAGAGAACCTCGACGTCCCCACGGCTGATTCCCAGGGAGCTGGCGATCGAGCGGTCGTCTGCGCCGGGACGCATGAGTGGCAGGACGTGCGCTGCTAACGGGCGCAACCGATCCGGAAGCGGGGGCACGGGCGTATGCCGGCGATGCTCGACCCAGGGGTCCCCCAGGGGAGAAAAGCCAGGGTCGAACCAGTACTCCCGTCCCCCTCGTCTCAGGACCTCGAGGAACCATGAGTCGAAGCTTGTTGCGATCATCCGAGGTGGGCTATGCGTCTGGTCGTCGCCTGACGTGAAGATCGGGAAATCCCCCCCTGGCCAACGATAGGCGAGGTCGATGCAGACGGTCTCCACGTTCGGGTTGCCGAGTTCAAACCAACTCTCCGGCTGCACGACCAGGTCGGGCACCCGCGCAAATGGAACCATAGGGCCGATGGCGGAGAGCGGGTGGATCAAGGGACCATCAAGATAGAAGCCGTTCGAGAGCAAGAGCCAGGCGCGCAGTCCCTCGGGGAGCCGATACCCATGGCGTTGCTCCCACCCATTGATTTGCTGAGGGTCGGCACCGGGACGGTAAGGGGCCGGGGCATGACCGAAATGAGACTCCAGCTTGATGGGCGCCGGCACGAGCTTGGGATTGATTCCCACCGATGCGACCCAGCGACCAACCAGGTCGTTGAGCGGGCTCTCCATCCGCTCCCCCTCACGCCCGAGGCGCAACCAGGTCCATGGTGACGACTCGACCGAACAAGGTGACGCCGCTGGCATCCTCAATGCTCACCGGCACGAACTGACCCACGAGCCGCTCGTGCCCCTCGAAGACGACGATGCGATCGCAGGACGAGCGGCCGGAGAGCTGGCCGATTTCGCCGGCCGCAACCCCCTTTGACGACTTGCTCGGGCCTTCGACGAGCACCTCGAGGCTTTGGCCGATGAGGCGTCGGTTGTCTTCCTGACTGATCGCCGTCTGGAGGACGAGCAGGTCGTTGTTCCGCCGCTTCTTGACCTCTTCGGGAATATCATCAATGAAGAGGGTGTCGGCCTTCGTCCCTTGGCGCGGGCTATATTTGAAGATGAAGCTGTTTTTGAACCGGCCCCGTTCGACGAGCCGCATTGACTTCTCGAACGATGCCTCGGACTCACCAGGGAAGCCGACGATGAAATCGCTCGAGACGGCCGCGTCGGGCACCGTTTCGCGGATCCGGTCGAGCATGTCGTCGTAGAGTGCGACTGAATAGGTTCGCTTCATCCGCTTCAAGACTTCATCGCAACCGCTCTGGGCAGGGACGTGCAAGTAGCGGGAGACTCTGGGCAGATCCCGGACGGCCTGGAGCAGGTCGTCCGTCATGTCGTTGGGGAAGTTCGTGATGAACTTGATCCGTTGTAGCCCCTCGATCTCGTGAAGGCGTTCGAGCAGGTCGGAAAGGCGAAAGGTTCGGCCTGATGCGTCGACGGATCGATAACTGTTCACTGTCTGTCCGAGCAGGGTGATTTCCTTGACCCCCTGGTCGGCCAGCGCTCGGGCCTCATCCACGATCACGGCTGCGGGACGGCTCTGTTCGGGGCCGCGAACCGACGGGACGATGCAGTAGGTGCAAAACTTATCGCAGCCCATCATGATCCGGACGAACGCCTGGAACGGAGTCGGTCGCATCGCCGGTTCGCGAATCGGGTCGTACTCGGCGAAGCTTGCGGTCACCGTCAGGTTCGAGCCCGCCGTGCGTGGGAGGCTCACGGCCATCTGGGGCGTTGCTTCCTCCTTGGCGAGCACGAGCAACTCGGGGACCCGGGCCAGTTGGCCGGGGCCGACCACGATGTCGACGTGAGGGGCCCGCTTGAGGATCTGCTTCTGGTCCTTCTGGGCCATGCAGCCGAGGACCCCGATGGTGAGTTCGGGTTTGAGTTGCTTGAGCTGTTTGATCCGCCCTAGTGCGCTGTAGATCTTGTCTTCCGCGTGCTGCCGAACCGAGCAGGTGTTGTAGAGAATCGTGTCGGCTTTGCCGATGTCATCCGTCAGCTCGTAACCCTCGTTACGGAGCTTTCCCACCACCAGCTCGCTGTCGAGCAGATTCATCTGACAGCCAACGGTTTCGATGTAAAGTTTTTTTCTTTTTGGCGTTACGTCAGACATACGTGAATCCTGCAGATCCCGTCGCAGAGCAAGCACGGGATGACATTCCGACGGTTGCCTTGAGCCAGGCGATTGTACCAAGCTTTCCCGATCGTGGAAATGTCCGAAACTCGGTCCCACGGTTGGATCTCGGTCAATTTTGGCTGAAGCTCACCCCAATTGTTCGCCCGGGACGACGCAATTCCCGTTGAGGAAGGCGGCCACGGGCGCCGGTTTTTTTCCTGGGACTTGAACCGTGATCAGGCGTACGGCGCCTTGGCTGCCAGCGACCACCAACTGATCGCCGAAGGCTTCAAGAACGACGCCGGGGGCGCCGTCGCGGTCCACGACGGGTTCAGTCTTATGAACGATCAGGCGGAGCGGCTCCCGGGTCGGGTCGTAAGCCCGTTTCCAGAAGGTCGATGCGATTGGCCAAGGCTGCATGGCGCGGACCAGGTTGTGGATCGCCAGGCCCGATTTCGACCAATCGATGAGGCCGTCGTCCTTCTTGAGCTTGGGGGCTCGGGTCACCTTTGCCTTATCCTGGGGCAGGATCGTTGCGGTGCCCGCCTCGATCGCCGCGATGGACTGTGCGATCAGGGGCGCTCCGAGTTCGGCGATCCGCTCTTCCAACTCGCCGGCCGTCTCGTCAGGCGCGATGGGGGTCTTGGCGACTGCGATCATTCCCCCCGCGTCGATCTTGGGCGTCATCCGGATCACGGTTACGCCGGTCTCGAGATCACCGTTCTCGATGGCCCTTGCCACCGGTGAGGCGCCACGGTAAGCCGGAAGGATCGACCCATGCAGGTTGATCCCGCCGAGGGGCGGGATCGTGAGCAGTTCCGCCGACAGGATCTGGCCGTAAGCCGCCGTGATCAAGAGATCCGGTTTGAGGGCTTTGAGCTGCTCGAGAAACTCAGGAGAGTTCACATTCTCGGGCTGAAGGACCGGGATGCCCCGTTCCTTGGCGGCACACGCGATGGGACTCGGGATGATCAGTTGCTTGCGCCCTTGCGGGCGATCCGGCTGGGTGATCAAGGCGATGACGTTGTGATTCGTCTCACAGAGGTGGACGAAGGTCGGCAGCGCGAAGTCGCCGGTACCGAGCATGATGATTCGCAAAGGTTGCGGCATTGGGATTCACCACTCTCGATTCAAAGGGCGTTGAGCTGTCTGAGAATTTCTTCGTCGGCCGGGTACTCACCCTCAGCTTGAGCTCGGCGAAATTTGGTTTCGAATTCGCGAATCTTGCCGTTTAACGAGTTGCGCGTCAGCGGACTGAGCATGTCGATGAACAGGCGGCCCGACAGGTGGTCCGTCTCGTGCTGGATGGCGCGGCTCTCGAGCTCTTCGGCGTCGATCTCCTGCGTATTCCCGTCCAGGTCGAACCACCGGACCTTGATCCGCTTGGCGCGACGCACCTTGGCATAGAGACCGGGGAAGCTGAGACAGCCTTCTTCGTCCTCGACGGAGGAGTGCCGCTTGATGATCTCGGGATTGATGAAGACCCGTTCCTGCTCCGGCTGGTCAGGGTCGGCGGTCAGGTTCAAGACGAAGAAGCGATAGGGGAGGGCCACCTGATTCGCCGCCAGCCCGATCCCGCGTGCGTCGTACATCAGCTCGAACATCTCACGAACATTCGCACGAAGTTCGTCGTTGATCTCGGCGACTGGTCGAGACTCGTAACGCAGCGCAGGATGGGGAAAGGGAACGATCCGCAACACGAGAACTCTCCAGTGCATGGGTTCAGTGAGAACACTCGTATTGTATGAAAGGAGCGAACCAATCGCCAACCCGACCCGGTTCAACCGGCGGGGCCGTTGGGAAGGAATTCCCAACGGCCGGGCTGGCGATCAAATACCCGCCTATTGGAATTCTTGGCCGGGTTACTGGGATTCTTGGGCAGCGTCTGGGGCGAACACGTCGTCCGGCAGCTCGAGTGATTTCCGCTCCCCCGCAAGGCGAATCAGGTCGGCCCACCCCGTCCCGCCGAGAGCGAAGACAATCCCTTCATCCTTTGAAGCAGTCGTGGCGTAATACTCCTCCTGCTCAAAGGGATTGCCGATCCGCAACGTGTACTTCGTGTCGTCGCCTTTGAGGGTGTACTCGACGGTGAGCTGGGGAGTTGCAAGGCCCGAGGCGGCAGGGAAGGGGCCTTCGTACTGGATGAACATGCGCGTATTGAGCTTCGCGAGGTCGTTTGCCAGCGAATGGATTCGGGACAGGTCGAACGGCCCCGACTTCGTTTCCGAAGCCAGATTCCAGTCGAAGACGCCTCCGCGCGGGGTTGGATGGTGCTCGAAGGTCGCCGTTCGCTCCGGCCAATGCAACGTCAGGCGCTCGACCTGCTTTGGAGAGAACGAAAGGATCTGACGGGTTCGGAACTCAGCCCGGAACGGGAGTATGACGTCGTCACCTAGCGTGAAGATCAGCGGGTTGCCCGAAAGCCGAGCGTACCAGGACTCGGACTTGGGAACCCGACCGCCGATCGTCAGGGATTGCGTCGACACCTTGTCGTCGCTGGAGTCCTTCTTTTCACTCGAAGGAGTGGTCCAGGTGATGATCATGTTCGGGGCGTCGAGTCCAAACGTCCTGGGATCGACCTGCTGATCGGTGATGAGGCGTTGGGCGCGAAGGCCGGTCAGCATCACGAGCGCCTTGGTGATGGCCTCGGTATCTGCGCGGGCGGCGACCGGTTTTTCCATTCGCCACTGGTTTGGATCCCCCGATTTCGCGGGGACGAGGACGAATGTCGTTCCGTCTCGCACGACCGTCAGGCGGCTGATCTGGCCGGGGCTGAGGTTGATCAGGCTCCGTTCGCGGAATGCGAGATCGTTCTGCGGAAGTGCTTCGAGGAAAGCATCGGGGAGAGCAAGGATCGTTGAGTCACCGGCCACTTGAGCATAGACGCTTTTTCTGAGCACATCGTGACGACCTAGATTCAGGCTGACCTTCAAGTCGCCGGTGGGCTTCTCTTCGGGGTTCGCCGGGAGCCGTTCGCCGCGCTTGAGTTGCCAGAGCTTGAGGGAGATGGCGGGCGGGCTAAGCTCCGGCGTCGAAACCTTCGACGGGCTGAAAAATTCGCTCGTTTCCAGCTTGTCGAGCTTGGAAAGCAAAGAAACCACCAACTCGTGATCGGCCGGACCGTGGATCGGATGAACGATGCTCCAGCCTTTGTCGGTTCGAGCCATGTCGAAGGTTCGCCCGAGCGCCTCGATCCGAATGAACGAGGCCTGCGCGGGCTCGAAGTCGGCCACCTTGGCACTTCGGATCGCGTTTGGATCGACACCGAGGGTGCTCAATTCTTGGCCGCTGATGATCACCACGTCATCCTGTCCCCCCTGCAAGGCGTAGTATTTGCCGTCCTGGTCGGGCACCGGCTTGCCGATGAGGATGACTTGCGGCTTCAATTGGCTCAAGACGGGGTACAGTTCGACCAGAACCCCATGGTCCTTGTCGAGCCCATACGGGACGAGGTCGCTGACGTTATCGGCCACGAATCCGGCGTCGCCGTTGGCGACCCGGAGCGAGGTCAGCTCGCCCAGGATCTCTTCCATCTTGTGGTCGTCCCCAAGTGTGGGGAAGGGTTGCAGCAGCCGCCAACGTCCTCCGAGCCGCTCCGCACTCAGGTTGCGGCCGGGGCCGGTGACCCTGATTCCACCAACCTGGAAGGTGGCGAGGTTGAAAAGGGCCTTTTCGCGCCAGGCCGTCGGCGGCTGGTCGAGCCCTTGAATGAGTCGGGAATCGACCACCTCGATCCCTGACGTCGTACTGTTCGGGCGAACGTAGAGCCGATCCCCGAAGGTCTTGCCGATCTGGAGCGAGGCGATGGGGGTCTCGAGGTTTTTGCCAAACGCCTGGATTGAAACTCCGGCGGGATCGAGCCCGTACTTTGCCCCTGGTCCTTGGATCGTCCCGGCTTCCGTGGACTTGGTCAGATTCTTGAGGTTCTGCGCCAGCACTTCGAGCCGGGCGGTCTCCGCCCTGACGTTCATGGGTTCGATCATCTGCCAGGCGTCTCCCTGGCGCTCGAAGACGAGTCGAACCGGCGTCTGTTCGTTCGGATCGTCGCCCGGGGGAGCCTGCTCGATCGTGAGCCTGCGAATCTCGCCGAGCGCCGTTTTCGCGAGTTGGGGTAAGACGAGGTGCTGGCTCGCCGCCAGTTCCTGGGAGGTCGGGACCTCGACGTAGCTCGCCCACCAGAGGACGAACAGGCCGGTGAAGAACAGGGTGAGGAGCAGGAGCGTGGTGTGATGCTTCTTCATGATATCAAGCCGTTTTAACGTGTTCTGTCCGTGAAACCATACTCGCTGGAGGGACGCGCCCCGGAGGTTCGCTCGAGGATGGGGTCACTCACGTCGTGCGACATAGGTGGAAATCCCGAGGCCGATCACGAGGAGGACGGCCATGACGGTCGGAACCATGATGAGCCGGAAGCGAAGGACCGGATCGGCCAGCAAGGTCATCGAGACATGAGTTCTTGGGGCGATCCCCTGCAAGTCGGGGCGCCCGCGCAGCCAGGCAATCGCGTTCATCAGCAAATCCTGATTGGTCGGCTCCTCCTGGATCAGGTCGTTGTCGGCCATCGTCGGTGAGGAGAACAGGACGAGCCGAGGCTCCCCTTCTTGTTTCCCCTCGGCTTGCTTCCCTTCGGCCTTCGGCGGCGTGTCGTAGACCGCCACCCCTACCGTCAACGGACCCTTCTCGTCGGGCCCTTGGTCGAACTCCACCGGCCGCTTGGAGAGGTCGGATTCCGCCCAGGAAAAGTTGCTCGTGCGGAGCAGGGGGGTTCCCCTGACCTTCATGTTGACCGGAGCGCTACCGCCAAAACCGAGGATCCGGATCGGTGAGGAGGAGGGCATCAGCACGAACCGACTGATGAGTGGGTCGACGATGGGATGGCGCAAAGCGGGTGTCATGGGCACGTAGACGAACTGGGGCCGCCCTGGAGCACTCAGCCGACGGTCCACGATCGTGCCTCGACCGAAGTCGATATTGTACGAATGGAGCAACTCCTCCAGGCCCGTCTTTTCCTGGCTCCCGAGCAGCATGAGAGCGGGGGAGCCGCGGTCGAGATAGCCTCTGAGCTTGCTCGCTTCCTCAGTCCGGAACGGGGTCTTCGGTCCGACCACGATCAGGAGCGACGTGTCGGCCGGGATCTCTGTTTCGATCAGGTTAAGCTCCGCCACGTCAGCTCCCGTGGCGGCGAGCCGGGAGTGCCAGACGCCGATCCCTGGCTCTCGGGGACGGGTCTCGTTGATGGAAGGCTCTCCATGACCCGTCGTGAAGTAGATTTTCGGTTTCTTGCCCTCCCGGAGGGCGATCAGGGCCGACGTGATCACGGTCTCGCCGTGGAAGGTGCTCTCGTAGAGCGCCGCTTGGTCCTCGACGCGCCCGGACGCTGGCAGATCGAACAGCTCACTGGTGCGGACCACGGCGTGGGTCGCCTTCTCCCCCGCGCCGTATTCGATCAGGACGCCTCCGCCCTGGGTCACCGCGACCCCTGGGACGCGTTTGGAGATCGCCTCATACTTCTCCGGCTCGGCGTAAGGGTCGAGCGTCTCCAGACGGATCCGGCCAGGATTGGCCGCCTTGTAGAGGTCAAGAACCTGCTGAATCCGTTCCGACTGGAGCGCAGCGAGCGGACTCTTACCTGAGATCAGTGTGAAGACCACCGGGCGATCGAGCGACTTCAGTTGATTGTTGGTGAGCGACTCGAGTGAGAACGTCCGTTCTCGGGTCAAATCGATCGCGCGGCCGCCATAACGAAATGCCAGGACGTTGATCACGATCAGGATGCCGGCGACCAAGGCGATGGTGAGTGCCGTGTTCGAGAGGTCGATCGTTCGACGCAGGGCCGGACTGGCGTGGCGATACCGCTGATTGAACGCGATCAAGATCAACACCAGGCCGAAGCCAATCGCGAAGACAGGGATCGACCAGAGCAGACTCCGAGCAAGCGCGATATAGGCGCCCCCGAGGATCAGGAGCAGACCGACGACTACGGCCCCGATCACTCGGTCGCGGTAAGACGCCCGGGGCGCATCGGCCCCCTCGTCGTCGGCCGCCTGACCGATCGGCGCCCCTCGAAAGGCCCAGTAAAGTGTGAGAAAAGCCGCCGTCGCCAGGGCGAATACCCAGACTTCGGTCCTCGACAGGAAAGCGCTCATCGTTTGTGTCATTCCCTCAACCTTCTCTTCGGCACAGCTGTTGATTCGACCACGCTCGGCTCTCGGTGATTAACCAAGTCGACGAAACTCGAGTACCTTCACCGTGAGATAGAGCATGAAGACGCTCACCGAAAGGTGAAGGGCTACGTATCTCAGGTCGAGCCGCCCCATTCCGAAGCTCTGCACTTGGAGCAGGACTGCGACGAAGCGGATCCCCTCGGCCCACTCGAGGCGTTGTCCTGCGGCATAGAAGTAGAGCAGGAGGGTCATGAACACGAGCAAGAAGAGGATCGCGAACGTCCAGATCGCCGCGATAATCTGGTTCCGCGTGAGCGAGCTAAAGAAGAGACCGATCGCCACGAACATCATCCCGAGCGTGGTCAAACCGATGCTCAAGGAAAGAAGCGGGCCGGGGTCGAAATAGAATTTGGCCTGGTAGTACAGAAAGGGCAGGTAGACAGCGAACGGCAAGAGGAGGACGACATACATGACCACTCCCGCGAGCCATTTCGACACGACGATCTCGGTCTCGGTCACCGGCACGGTGAGCAAGGTTTCGATTGTCCCCGACCGCTTCTCCTCAGCCAGCAGCCGCATCGTCAGCGCCGGGATCGCGACCAGAAGCCCGATCCAGAAGGGGATACTCTGGGAGAGATAGTTGTTGAGCGGATCTCGCAGACTGGAGAACGACTGTTGACGACGGCTCAGCCCATCGACGAGCTCCCAAAAGTTGAACCAGGCGATCACCTGGAATGCGAGCAGGATCAGGAATGCCATCGGACTCAGGAAATAAGCCCCAAGCTCCCGGCGGACGAGGGTCGGAATATGTCGCATTGTCAAACGGCCTCGCGTTCGGCTTCGGCGGAGATCGTCTCGCGGGTCACGGCCTGAATGAACCGGTCTTCCAGGGTGGTGCGCCTGATATCGAGCTGACGCAACGGCCAGCCGTTCTGGAGGACCCGTTGCGCAAGTTCTTCGCGGAGATCGGACCCATTTTTGGTGTGAATCTCGAAGGCGGCATAGTCCCCTTCGACCTTGGCTTGGACGACGTGCTCGACCCCCGGGACGCTCTCGAGGCCGCGTCTGATGGCGTCGGCGGGCCCGCGCGCTTCGAGGACGATCGAACTCTCGGACCGAAGACGGTCGAGCCGGTCGTCGACGGCAATTTTCCCTTTCGCGATGATGATGACTCGCCCGCAGACCGCTTCGACCTCCGACATGATATGTGTCGAAAGCAGGATGGTGTGACGGTCTCCGAGTTCGCGGATCAGGGCGCGAACTTCGCGAATCTGGATCGGGTCGAGGCCGGCGGTCGGTTCGTCGAGGATCAGGATATCAGGGTCGTGGACCATCGCCTCGGCCAGGCCCACCCGTTGGCGGAAGCCCTTGGAAAGGTGGCCGAGAATACGATCTTCTACATCCCCAAGCCGGCAACGCGTGATGACTTCGTGGATTGCCGCCCGCCGCCGCGAACGCGGGACGTCCTTGAGCTTGGCGCGATAGAGCAGGTATTCGCGCACGCGCATTTCGAGATAGAGCGGTACGTTTTCGGGCAGGTAGCCGACCCGACGACGGACTTCCAGGGGCTCGTCGAGCACGTCGTGCCCGGCGAGCGTCGCCCGGCCGCTGGTCGGGCCGAGGAACGTGGTCAGCACGCGCATCGTCGTCGTCTTGCCCGCGCCGTTAGGGCCGAGCAGGCCGACGATTTCACCCCGGCCGACCGAGAAGGTGATGCCGTCCACCGCCTTGAACGAGCCGTAACGTTTGGTAAGCCGGTCGACTTGAATCATGGTTGAACGGAAGCCTTCGAGGGGAAAACGAATGGGAACCAGTTCACAGCCTCGGTGCCGACCCGCAAACAAAGGGACGCGTTTCTGTTGGATCTGTGACTGGCTCGTCCGACCTCTTCTTTTCTTATTCTCACAATGCGAGCGCTGCGCAACAACCTTGGCTCGCGCGGCGTCATCCTTACGGCTTCGCTGTTTTTGAGCGTTCTTTTCGTTTGGCAATGTCACGGCGAAGCTGGCGGATCTGGTCCTGAGCGATCAGGCTGATCTTGGAACGGAGGATGGGCGCTCCGTCAAACCAGGCACGGGGCTCGGCGAAGCTAAAATGGGCTTCTGCCACGAGCACGTTCGGGTCGGACGCGAGGCGAGTGATCGTCACATAGCTCGCTCCCCCCGGGAACGGATGAGCCGGCCCTGCCTGCTCCTCATTCCCACGTCGGCTGATCGGCCACCAGCGGTTCCCCGCTTTGGGGTCCTTGTCGAACCGCCGGTCGGTCCGCGCGGCGATCACCCACGAGTTGGCCGAGCGGGAGGCGACCATCATGTCGGTCCCTTCCACGTGGATTCGGTCGAGCAGACGTCCCGTCTGGTGGATAAACAACGTTTTCGCTGGGTCGTCCGCCTTCGGAACCGCGATCCCCCGTGCTTCAAGTTCGCTGGCTCCCAGCAGTCTGCTCTCGAAACGCATATTTCCCACTTCGATGGGTTTGGCCTCAGCGGAATTGCGGGAGACGGCATCCAGGTCGATATCGTCTAAGCTCGCGTGAACGGCGAACCAGAGATCCGCGCGACGGACGAGACTGTTGGTGGTCGTCTCGTCTTTCAATTTGAGAATGAATGGGGCGGACACGGAGTCACGAAGGAACTCGGCGGCCTTACGCTCGGACTCAAGCAGACTATGGAGGATCTCCCGCTGCACCTCCGCCGTTTGACCGTCGTGAAGCAAGGGGGGAGGGAAGGTGAATGTCTTGCCTTCGATCTCGAATCCTTCCGCGACGAGCGCGCGGTAGACGGAGTTCGTGGCTTGAGGCCCATCGTCCTTGGAATCGGCCCCCGCAGCCAGAATCGGGATCAAGAGTAAGAGCGAAAACATGGCGAAATTCTTCCTTGATTTTGGATCTTTTCGGTGTTCCACCAATGTGAACCGACAGAGTGGACAACGTGACCTTTTTTAGTTTGGTTCGAGGTTAGCTCGTGGCCGGCTTCGGGACAAGCAACCGATTTTTGGTCGGCTTGACCAGGGGGCGCTCATTAGTAGACGGGCGAGGCGGAGCCGTCGCGGAAGCTTGCCTCCCCACCTCGATCGTACCCACCCGCAATTTCGACGCCGAGGTCTGGTCTCCAGGCCTGATCCTCTTGTAGGAACGCAAGTTCGGCGCGATAATAAGACGACCCTGGCTGGTTCGGAACTCCAATGGAGAGGATACGGCACGCGTGGCGATTGCGGGAACGGAAATCAGCGAGTCCTTGGTGAAGCGGACTGTCAAGCCGGAACTTCTCGCACCGGCCGGAGATCGGACGTGCCTGATCGCGGCCGTCGAGAACGGCGCGGACGCGGTTTACTTTGGACTCCAACGACATAATGCCCGTGCCCGCGCGGCCAACTTTGATGGGGCCGATCTCCCCGACGTCATGACCCTGCTCCATCGCCGGGGCGTTCGGGGTTATGTCACGCTCAACACGCTTGTCTTTCCTCGCGAGCTGGCCGACCTGGAAGAAACGCTCCGCCACCTGGTCGAGTCGGGCGTCGACGCTGTGATCGTGCAAGACCTCGGGCTGGTCCGCCTGATTCGGGCGCTGACCCCCGACCTTGAGATTCATGCCTCGACTCAGATGTCGATCACGAGCATCGAGGGAATTCGACTTGCCCGAGAACTCGGCTGCTCCCGGGTGATTCTCGCCCGGGAACTGTCGTTGGCTGAGATTGGTCGGATCGGCCGGAACGCGGAGCTTCCCCTCGAGGTCTTCGTCCACGGCGCCCTCTGCGTGGCCTACTCGGGCCAGTGCCTGACCAGCGAGGCGCTTGGCGGTCGGTCGGCAAACCGCGGTGAGTGCGCTCAGGCCTGCCGGATGCCCTACGAGATCGTCTGTGACGGCGAATTGCAGAATCTCGACGATGTCCGCTATCTCTTGAGTCCGCAGGATCTTGCGGCTTTTGATTTGATCCCGGAGTTGATCGACCTCGGCGTGGCGAGCCTGAAGATTGAAGGGCGGTTGAAGGCTCCGGAGTACGTGGCCAACATCACCCAGCACTACCGTCGCGCGATCGACGCCGCCTGGGCGGGGCACCCGGTCGAATTCTCGGCCCGCGACGTCCGCGAGATGGAACTGTCGTTTTCGCGAGGGTTCAGTCACGGCTTCCTCGACGGCAACAATCACAAGGTGCTCGTGCGGGGCGACCACGCCAAGAAGCGAGGCATCTTTCTCGGCCGGGTGACCGAAGTCGCCGGCCCTGGAATTCGCCTCGATCTCACGGCCCCCGTCAAACCGGGTGACGGCCTTGTCTTTGATGCCGAACAGGGCGATGAGGTTCCCGAACAAGGGGGGCGTGTTTACGAAGTTCTTCGCGTGACTCGTGAACGAGGGCGTCGCCCGGCCCCGGAACCGGCCGGTCTTTCGGCGGGACCGGCGGAACTCCGGTTCGGTCAGCATGACCTCGATCCCAGGCGGATTCGCCCCGGTCAGCGCGTCTGGAAAACCGACGATCCCGAATTGACGCGACGGCTTCGGAAGACGTTTGAAGGGCCCGAGCGAAGGAAGGTCGAGCTCGACATCGCCGTCCGTGCTGTCGTGGGGGAGCCGCTCCGCCTTGAGGGACGCACCGCAACCGGTCGGGAAGCCTGCTGTGAGTCGGACGCTCCGCTCGACCGCGCTGAGCGTCAGGAGGCGACTGAACTGACGCTTCGCGACCAACTCGATCGTCTCGGCGGCTCGATCTATCAATTGAGAGAAGTGAACGCCACGATCGAGGGGGGGCCAATGGTCCCCAAGAGCCTCCTCAATGCCTTGCGCCGCGACCTCGTGGCCAAGCTCGATGAGGAGGCATCCCACCCGGCTCCCCGAAGCTTGGCCGTGGAGCCGGTGCTCCCCGCGCTTCGCTCTGGTGCGACCTCCTTTCGTCCCGATCCCGCATTGGCGACCGAAGCACCGTCGCTGTCCGTTCTCTGCCGGGACACGAATCAAGTCGAGGCGGCGGTCGCGGCGGGGATCAAGACGATCTACGTCGATTACCAGGATATCAAGCGATACAAAGAAGCGGTGGCCGTTGCGCGTCGCGAGGCTGTTGCCCTGTTCATCGCGACCCCTCGGATTCAGAAGCCGTCCGAGTCGAACCTCTTCCGATACCTGGAAAAGCAGGGGGCCGATGGTCTCTTGGTCCGGAACGCGGGGGGACTCTACTTCTGTGCCGAGCGGGGGATCCCGTTCGTCGCCGACTTTTCACTGAATGCCTCGAACGAGCTGACCGTTGAGCTCTTGAAGGCGCGGGGGGCGCTTCGGGTCACGGCCTCCTACGACCTGTGCTTCGAGCAGCTCGAGGATTTGATGGCGGCCGTACCGAGTCCTTGGCTCGAGATTGTGATTCACCAGCAGATCCCGATGTTCCATATGGAGCACTGTGTCTTCTGCGCGGTCTTGTCGCCAGGGACTGACAAGACGAACTGCGGTCGCCCTTGCGACGACCATGATGTGAAGCTTCGCGACCGCGTGGGCAAAGAGCATCCGCTCAAGGCGGACGTGGGCTGCCGCAACACGCTGTTCAACGCCGTGCCTCAGTCGGCCGCCGAGTATCTTCCCCGGTTACTCGCCAAACGCTCGCGGCATTTGCGGATCGAGTTCCTTGATGACGGTCCTGAGGCGGTCGAGCGAACGATTTCGCTTTATACCAACGCGATTGCCGGTCGGAGCGATGCCCGATCGCTCTGGCGGGAACTGAAGGCGACTAGCCGCTACGGTGTGACGCGAGGCTCGCTCTCCATCCTGTAAACACCTGGTCTCAGGTTTTCTCCATCAACCATGGAAAAGCCTGGGGGACTCGCGGATTGAATTTGGATTCGATCCCGCGAGCGGGTTTCTTCATCTTGCTGACACGCGGGGCGATCGCGTAGGTTATTTTGTCTTGTCGGGTAAGGCGTTAGAGTTCCGTCGAGAGTGTCTGGGATGGGGGCGGGATGGAACGGATCGCGGTGGGGATGTTGGGGCTGGGGAACGTTGGCTCCGGAGTCGCTCACCTGCTCGGGCAGTGCGGCGACCGGATCGCGGTTCGCTCGGGCAAGCGGGTCGACCTGAAATGGGCCGTGGTTCGCGATCCCGCGAAGTCGCGCGACGTCGACCTGGCCGGGGTTCGCCTGGTGACCGACGCGCGTCGGGTCATTGAGGATCCCGAGGTTGGGGTTGTGATCGAGGCCATGGGGGGGACCGACCCTGCCTTGTCCTTGATTCTCGAGGCGCTGGCCGCTGGCAAGGACGTGGTGACCGCCAACAAGGCGCTCCTGGCCGAGCACGGACCGCAAGTCTTTGCGCAGGCACGCAAGTATGGCCGGGCGATTGCCTTTGAGGGGAGCGTCGGTGGGGGAATCCCGATCATCCAGGCGCTCGGGGTCTCGCTGGCGGCCAACCAGGTGCAGAGCCTGGCCGCGATCGTCAACGGGACCTGTAACTTCATCCTGAGTGCGATGACCCAGGACGGGCTCACTTACGATGTAGCCCTTCGTCAGGCTCAAGAGCTCGGATATGCGGAGGCGGACCCGACGCTGGACGTCGACGGCAGCGACACCGCCCACAAGCTTGCGATTCTCGCCCAACTGGCGTTCGGCGCCAGCGTCAAGACTGCGCAGATTGCCCGCGAGGGGATTGATCGGCTCCAACTGGCCGACCTCAAGTATGCCGCTGAACTTGGCTATGCGATCAAACTGCTGGCCCTGGCCAAGCTGTCCGACTCGGGGCTTGAGCTGAGAGTCGCACCGACCCTCGTCAAGAAAGGGACGCCGCTCGCCGAGGTTCGTGGCCCTTATAACGCGATCCGAGTGGTGGGAGACGCGGTTGGCGACACCTTCTTCTATGGTCGAGGCGCCGGGATGATGCCGACCGCGTCAGCGGTCGTCGGCGACCTGATCGATGTCGTGGTCGGTCGAGCGGCCTTGACTTCGCGGGCCTTGAATCTCTGGCCCGAAGCGGCCCCGGCCCCTCGCCTGAGCTCGGCCGCTCAAGTGCGAAGCCGATACTATCTTCGGTTCACGATCGCCGACCGCCCCGGCGTACTCGCCGCGCTGGCCCAGGCACTCGGCGCGCACGCCATCAGCATTGCCAGCGTGATTCAGCACGATCCGGGGGACGATGCTCCGGCGGATAGCCCCGTTCCGCTGGTCATCATGACGCATTCCGCAGTCGAGGCCGAGCTGACGGCGGCGTTGGCCGAGATCGATCGGCTCGACGTGGTGCGAGCCCCAAGCATCTGCCTAGGCGTGGAAGAATAACCGTTCATAAAGGTGGCCAGTGAGCCGTCGGGTTCGTTCCGGTTCCCGCGGCTTCTCCTGCGTTCGCGAGATAGACAGTCCATCGAGCACGAGATCCATGCCGACCAAGTACGCCATTGTGATCCCCGACGGAGCGGCCGACGAGCCGCAGGAGTCGCTCGGCGGCAAGACGCCGCTGCAAGCGGCACGGACCCCGGAGATGGACCGAATCGCGCGGGAGGGTGTGCTTGGCCGTTCGCGCAACGTCCCCGACAAGTTCATTCCGGCCAGTGATGTGGCGACCCTGAGCCTGTTCGGCTACGACCCGCTGGTGTATTACACCGGCCGGGCTCCGCTTGAGGCAGCTGCGATGGGGCACGCCCTCGGAGCTGACGACTGGGCGATCCGTTGCAATCTGATGACGATTCGCGACGGGCTCCTGAGCGACTTCACCGCAGGCCATATCACCAGCGAGGAAGGGCAAGTCCTGATGGAGGCGCTCCAGGCTAAGCTGGGGCGCCCGGGGGTCGAGTTCTTCCCGGGGGTGAGCTACCGCAATTTGCTGATCGTCCGTGGTCAGGGGAAGCCCGCGCCGTTTGATGAGACGACCCTGACGACCCCCCCTCACGACCAGCCCGATCGGCCGGCTGCCGACTTTTTGCCGCGAGGTACGGGTTCGGAACTTCTCCAGGAACTGATGCGGGAAGGGACCGCCTTGGTCCGTGATCACCCGGTGAATCAGGCTCGGCTCGCCGCCGGCAAAGCGCCGGCCAACGCGATCTGGCTCTGGGGACAAGGGAAGGCCCCGGCCTTGCCGAAGTTCGCCGATCTTCATGGGCTGAAAGGGGCGATCCTGTCGGCGGTCGACCTGGTCCGTGGAGTCGGTGTGCTCGCTGGTTGGAACCGGATCGACGTTCCGGGAGCGACCGGTTATCTCGACACGGATTACGCGGCCAAAGGGCGATCCGGGATTGAGGCGTTGAAGGACCATGACCTGGTCTGCGTTCACGTCGAGGCCCCCGACGAGGCGAGTCACGAGGGGCGTTGCGATGCCAAAGTCGAGGCGCTCGAGCGCATCGATCACGACATCGTGGGCCCGCTTCGGCGTGCGCTCGAAGGCTACGGGGATTGGCGGATTCTGATCTCACCCGATCATGCGACCCTACTTCGGACTCGGGCTCACGACCGGGATTGGGTGGCTTGGGCAATGGCCGGTACCGGCCTCAAGTCATCAGGACACCCCTACGATGAAGTTTCGGCCCGCGCAGCCGGCGGCCCGTCATTCGAACGTGGCTTCGAGTTGATGAAATCGTTTCTAGGATCGACCTGACTCTCCCCTTCCTTTTTCCGGTGGGTGAAGGGCTTCCTTCATTCCCGACGAGCCCGAGATTTGCGGAGCCAAGCACGTGCCTCTTCTGGTCCAGAAGTTTGGCGGCACCAGCGTCGCCGATGCCGATAAGATTCTCGCCGCGGCCCGCCGCGCCATTCAGGCCCATCAGCGTGGACAGCAAGTTCTCGTGGTTGTCTCGGCGCGTGGTCACACGACCGACGAACTGATCGCGCTGGCCAAAGAGATTAACGAGCATCCCCCCGCGCGAGAGATGGACATGCTCCTCTCGACGGGCGAGCAGATCAGCGTCGCGCTCATGGCGATGGCGATCCAGGCGCTCGGCGTGCCCGCGATCAGCTTCACCGGGGCACAGATCGGTCTCGTGACTGACAGCTTTCACAGCAAGGCGCGAATCCGCAACATCTCGACTGAACGGATGATCCAGGCCCTCGACGAGGGCAAGATCGTCATCGTCGCCGGGTTCCAAGGGGTGGATCAGGACTACAACATCACAACTCTGGGACGCGGCGGATCCGACACGACCGCCGTGGCCCTGGCCGCCGTGCTGGGGGCCGACGCCTGCGAGATCTATACCGACGTTGATGGCGTCTACACGACCGACCCCAGAGTGGTCCCCGAGGCGCGGAAGATCGATCGGATCAGCTACGACGAGATGCTCGAGCTCGCCAGCCTCGGCGCTGGGGTCATGCATTCGCGGTCGATCGAGTTCGCCAAGAAGTACGGCGTACCGGTCCACGTCCGCAGCTCATTTTCCGACGCGCCCGGCACCTGGATCGTCGCCGAGCAGGATGCCCGCAGGCTGGGTGTGACGGTCACAGGCGCAGCCTTGGCCAAAGATGAAGCGCGGATCACGGTCTTCCGAGTTCCCGACCGCCCGGGCGTCGTCCACTCGCTCTTTCACTCGATCGCCGGGTCGCACATCGTGGTGGACATGATCGTCCAGAACGTCGCGACCGACGGAACGACCGAGGTCAGCTTCACCGTGGACTCGGGCGACCTGGCCGAGACGCTTCGCACCGTCGAGAACGCCGCTCGGTCCGTCGGGGCGTCCGGGGTCGCGCACGAAGCCGAGGTCGCCAAGGTCTCGGTTGTCGGTCTTGGGATGAAGACGCACACCGGGGTGGCCACGACGATGTTCGAGGCCCTGGCTAACGCCGGCATCAACATCCAGATGATCACGACTAGCGAAATCAAGATCAGCGTGTTGGTCGATCGTGCGTCGGCTGCTCTCGCCCTGCGAACCGTGCACAAGGCATTTGGCCTTGATGAGTGGGATAACACCGCTTGGCCCCCGTTCTCGATTGAGAACGCTCAGACCAAACCACTGCGGCAGCCTCAGGACGCAGAGAACGGATCCAATTCGACCTCGCCTCAAGGGATGGAAGAACTGGTGATCTCGGGAGTCGAGCTCGACGAGGCACAGGCGTGCCTCACCTTGTTCAACGTCCCCGACGAACCCGGTTTTGCTGGGCGGGTCTTCCGCCGGATCGCCGATGCGGGAGTTTTCGTTGACATGATCGTGCAGAACATCAGCACGGCTGGCAACACCCATCTCTCGTTCACCGTGCCGCGCGCCTCGGCTGAAGATGCCACGAAGGCCGTGACCGGAATGGGCCCGGGGGAGGTCTCGGTCGAGTCGAGCATCGCCAAACTGTCAGTTCTCGGCGTCGGAATGCGCACCCATACCGGGGTGGCGACTCGGATGTTCGGCGCCTTGGCCGAACGTGGAATCAACATCGCCTTGATCAATACCAGCGAGGTCCGGATCAACGTGGTGACCGATATCAGTCGGGGCCAAGAGAGCCTCATCTGCTTGCGGGAGGCCTTTTCACTGGCCGATGAGGCGTGACTCCAGTGACGCTGCGAAGCGGGTGAAGGGAAATGTGATGGGCGCAGCCAATCCCGGTTGTCGGGAATTGGTGGGGGAAGTTCATCCTTGGAAGACAGGTTTTCGCGGAAGACCAACCCGATCCTTCCGACCGAACTAAGGACGTGACGCGACATGCCCGATCGTGGAGCCGGTCGCTTCTGGTTGGCCTCTGCTCAATCGAAATGGATGACCTTCGGCTGTGCTCTACTGGTGCTGGCCGCGCTGATTTGCATCGTTGGTATGCTCGGCCACTCCGGGCGAGTCAGCGAGGCAACCGATTTCGACGTCGTCCTCCATCGGTGGGTGGTCGCCCATCGTGGTGACTGGCCGAAGTTGACCTGGTCGATGCTCTTGGTGACCCGATTTGGTGATCCGCCGTTCGCCATCGCGTCAACCGTAGCTGCCATGCTCTGGATCTACAGTCTCCACCGGCGGTCGATCGCGGGCATTCGGCGGTCCGAGGTTCTCGTCTGGCTCTGGGCGATCCTCGGAGCCTGGTATCTCGGGAGTGTCCTCAAGCTTTATTTCAAGCGTGAGCGCCCCCCCCTCATCGACCGGCTTGTGAACGAGGGGTTGTACAGCTTTCCGAGTGGGCACAGTGTTTTTGCAGGTGCCTTCTACACCACGATGGCGCTTCTCCTGTCTCGTCTGATTCCCTCTTCGCGGCGTTGGCGGCGGCGTTTCGCCGTCGTCCTCTGTCTGTTCGCGGCCCTCACCATTGCGTTGAGCCGGGTCTGGCTGGGAGTCCACTATCCCACCGACGTGTTGGCTGGTTTGCTGATCGGTTCGTCGACAGTGCTCGGTGTGTGGCTGGCCCGGATCAGCCGGGCCCACCCGCAGCCTTCTGGCCAGGGGGATCAATCAGGCTCTCGAGAGTCGTCGGGACGAGAGCCATTCTCCGGGGGTTGAACGAACGGCCGGATTGAACGAGAATAAGTGACCTGACATCGATTTCTTTCTCTGGGCGCGAGATCTTATCTGTGGCACGCGACAAGGTGGTACTGGCTTATAGCGGCGGACTCGACACCTCGGTCGCCGTCAAGTGGATCAACGAAACGTACGACCTGGATGTGATCGCGTATACCTGTGACCTGGGGCAGGGGCAGGATATCCAGGCGATCCGCGAGAAGGCGCTGCGAACCGGAGCGGTTGAGGCGATCGCCGAGGACGTTCGGAATCTCTTCGTCGACTTCTTTGCGTTCCCGTCGCTGATGGCCGGAGCGCTTTACGAGGGGAAGTATCCCCTGGCGACGGCCCTGGGCCGCCCCTTGATTGCCCAACTGATGGTTCGAGTCGCTCGTGAGCACGGCGCTGTTGCCGTGGCGCACGGATGTACGGGCAAAGGGAACGACCAGGTTCGGTTCGACGTCACCTTCCAGACGCTCGCCCCCGACCTGAAGATCATCGCGCCGGTGCGCGAGTGGAAGTGGACGCGGACTCAGGAACTCGAGTACGCGGCGCAGCACGGCATCGAGGTCGAAGCGACGAAGAAATCCATCTTCAGCACCGACCAGAACCTTTGGGGCCGGTCGATCGAAGCGGGGATCCTCGAGGATCCGTGGGTCGAGCCCCCCGCCGAGACCTTTCAGTGGACCGTCGACCCGCGCACCGCTCCGGACGAGCCGGAAGAGGTCGAGATTACGTTTGATCGGGGCCGCCCTGTGGCTCTGAACGGTCAGGAACTCGGTGGGACCGAGCTGATCGAGGAACTGAACAAGATCGCGGGCCGTCACGGAGTCGGGCGAGTCGACCACATCGAAAACCGACTGGTCGGCATCAAATCACGTGAGATTTACGAAGCTCCTGGGGCGCTCGTGCTCCACGAGGCGCATCGCGAGATCGAATTCCTCACACTCTCCAAAGAGGCGCTCCGGTTCAAGACCTTGGTCAGCCAGGCCTACTCCGACCTGATCTACAACGGCCTCTGGTTCAGCGCATTGCACCAGGACCTGATGGCGTTCGTGGTCTCGAACCAGCAATTCGTCTCGGGCGTCGCTCGCGTCAAGCTGTTCAAGGGCCACGCGATGATCGTCGGCCGTAAGAGTGAGCATAGCCTCTACCGTCACGAGCTGGCGACCTACGAGGAAGGCGACCAGTACGACGCCTCCGCAGCCCTCGGATTCATCAAGATCCACGGCCTCTCGCAGACCACCCAGGCCAAGCATCAGTTGCTCAAGAGTGATGGCCGGACTCACCTCGAGCTGCCCAGCATCATTCCTCCCGCCCCTGAGAAGAAATAACCGACAACGCTTCAGGCAAAGCAATAAGAACGGCCCCCGGTGCTCGAAGGAGTACCGGGGGCCGTTTTGCTTTGTTGTGTGACCCTTGCCACACGGTTCGACTTCATTTGCAGGGGCGGGCGATCAGAGTGAGACCGTGGCTTCGTGCCATTGGACAGCCTTGGCTCAGTACGAATCGGCCCCGATGACCTCGCCCCGGTTGATGGTCTGAAGACCAGCCCAGATATCCCCGTTGATCGAGTCTTTGAGGAAGTGGACGCTACCGTCGGCGAACAGCATATTCAAGCCGCCGGAGTGTTTGCTCGACATCACCCAGACGCTCGGAAGTCTCTGAGGGTTGGTTCCTGGCGCCGGGGCATTGGGAAGCGTCAACTTATAGTTGGTGTTGCTGGTGGGATAGACTACTCCATGAGTCGACCCCCAACTCCCTGCAGCCCAGAACGGTCCAGGGCCTGCTCCTAGCCCGGAATGGATTTGCACGGACTCGCCGATCATGCAGGTGTTGCTCGAACCGTCACGGATATCATCGAACTTGACGGAAGAGTCATTGCCGAAGACGCCACGATCTTTGGGTCTTCCACTGATCGTCAGATTCTCGTCGTATCGGGCAACGCAGAGGACATAGTTACTACGCCGGGCGTTCAGCCGAGAAAACTGAGTTCCGCCAGCCGCAGACCCGGTCGGATCGTTGACGACGTCCGGCGCTTGATCTGACGGGCAAGCAAACGTCGCGATGAGTGTACCGACCATCGTGCTGTTGACGGTCTGCCCTCCCGCGGCGAGTCCGACGACCGTCGCGTTAAGGCTCCCCGCCAAGACTGCGTTGCTCGACGGCATGTTGAAGTTGTACCCCGCGTTGATCGCGGTCGCCTCGAGCTGATTCAGGATCATGGCAAAGCCGGTCGTGTTCAGCACGAGGCCCGTGCCACCATTAGCAACCGTTCCCCCCGTACCGAAGATCTTGGCTGGCGGAAGGGTGTTGAGGGCGGTGTGGTAGTTGTGAAGCGCAATCCCGAACTGCTTCATATTGTTGGCGCACTGGGCGCGGCGACCCGCTTCTCGGGCACTCTGCACCGCAGGCAAAAGGAGTGCAACGAGGACCCCGATAATCGCGATGACCACCAGCAGTTCGATCAGGGTGAAGCCGCGACGCGATCGCCTGAGTGATAACTCGTCCATCGTAAAACACACCTTTCCGCGGGAGATACGGTCAGTCCGATTTTAGAATGAGCACCGGGGATGTGACAACGAAGCTGAGAACCTTTTAACTCTAACCCACAGAACCCCTTGATTGCGAGTCAACTTTTTTGACGAGTGATTGCAAATCAAGATGAACCAACGGATAAAAACGAGACAAGGCGAGGCGGTGACTCCTCATGAACCCGGGTGTGTCCGAGGCGGATCGATCCTGACGAGGCTCATATCCGAACGGAGTGGGGCAAAGCCGGGACGCAGTGATCTAGGGTTTCTCGACCTTGAATGAGGCGAGATGCTCGTCGAGCCATTCGAGTGCCTCGCGCTTGCTGTTGATGAGCCGATCCAATTGGGCTTCGCGAATCTGTTCCAGAATGGTTGAGAAGTGACTTCCCGGGCTTAGTCCATAACGGACGAGGTCATGACCTGTGACTAATGGGGCAGGATTAATTGGCCCTGACGGTTGCGCTTCGATGTAATAACGGCAGTAGTCGACCTGGGGGGATTCGCCGAAGGAGGCAAGCGCGTCGGCGCGATGAAGCGCCAGCAGGTCGTCGATGCCCGGCATACTGAGCATCCGTTTGAGCTTGGCCTCGCGGAGTCGCTTGGCGTCGCCGAGATACTGATGAAACTCGACGAGCCAGCAGACTCGTTCGCGTTCCGTGTTGGACAGCTTCAGCCTGCGGCAAAGGTCGTCCGCGATCCGGCGGCCCACAAGCTCATGGTTGTGGAAGCTGATCCGACCTTTGTGAGTGGCCATGGTCCGGGGCTTGCCGACATCGTGCAAGAGAGCGGCGAACGCGAGGGGAAAGCTTGGTTCGCGGGGGAGCAAATCGAGCACGAGAAGCACATGGTCCCAGAGATCACCTTCCGGCTGGATCGGTTTGCCTTGGAAGACCCCTTTCATCGGGAGCAACGGAGGCAGAACGTGGGCGACGAGCCCGCACTCGAGCATCCGGTTCATGGCCTCTGAGCGACTCTCGTGGACCAGCATGCGCCGGAGTTCCTGGGCGATCCGCTCCGCGGCAACGACATGAATCTGGTTGGCCATGGTGACCAGGGCGGAGTGGGTCGCCGGGTCGATCGCCAGGCGGAACCGGGCCGCAAAGCGGATGGCACGGAGCAGGCGAAGCTTATCCTCCCGAAACCGCGCCCAAGGGTCGCCGATCGCGCGAAGGACGCGGGCATCCAGATCGGCCCGTCCTCCCACGTAGTCGATGATCTCACCGCTGAATGGATCGGAGAACATGCCATTGATTGTGAAGTCGCGCCGTTCGGCATCCTGCTCGGGCGAGCTGAAGACCACCGACTCCGGATGCCGGCCGTCGACGTAGGCGCCGTCGCTCCGAAAGGTGGCGACCTCCACCTCACCGCCTTCACGCGAATCGCGCACCCGAACGACGCCAAACGAAACGCCCACCGGGATGGTTCGGCGCCCGAAGATCGCCATGACCTGTTCGGGTCTTGCGTCGGTCGCGACGTCATAGTCGGCCGGTTCCCGGCCTAAGATCAGGTCGCGAACGCAGCCACCGGCCCAATAGGCTTGGAACCCCTCCTGGCGGAGGCGGCCGACGATCCTGGTGGCGAAGTCGCGATGATTCTCGTGGTTCGTCATTCCACAGGCCCATCCAGAGGCGGAGGAGCCTGGTCAATCTCCCCCTCCTGTCCGAGGAAGCGGACGGCCACCTGGGTTCCGCCGTACTGGCGGACGTCCCACTGTCCCAGGTCGGGCAGCACGGTCTCGTCCAGGTCTCGCCTCGACTCGACCACGAGGATTGAGCGAGTCGGTAGCTTCTTGATCAGGTCCTGGAGGAGTTGGTTCACCTTGTCGGCATGTTTGTCGAATTCTTGATACGGGGGGTCGAGGAATACGGCCGTGGGTTCGTCGTCAATGGGCTCGAACCCGCGTACCCAGCGGTAGGCGTCGGCGGTTAGGACCCGTCCCCGGTCTTCGTATCGGAGGGTCGCTATGTTCCGATAGATCAAGGCGACGTTGTCGCGGTTGCGTTCCACGAAGATTGCGTGTGAGGCGCCTCGGCTTAGAGCTTCCAGACCAACAGCTCCGGTGCCGGCAAACAGATCGATAACCAAGAGTCCTTCGATCGATTCACCGAGGATGTTGAATAATGACTCGCGTACCAGGTCGCTGGTAGGTCGCGTCGCTTTCCCCTTGGGACCATCGAATTTGTGGCCGCGCCGTTGGCCCGCAATGATCCTCATGACTTCAGACTCCGCCAGGCATCCTCGAGGCCCGCGAGCACTTCCTGCGGAGCCGTACCCCAAAACACCATCCTAAACGAATGCGTAGTCGGATGACAGAGATCATACGAACCGAGCTCCTCCGCCCGTTCTGGTTTAGGATTGTCGGTGAGTAGACGAGTGGCTGGGTGGCTTCCTCTATGGGACCCGATTTTTCATAAAGAGGGCATTGCCTCTCCGACCTCAGATGGACGTGGATGGTACGGGGCTCGTCTCACGACAGGTCCAAAGTACGAAGATCGATGTTTCGATTCGGGTTGACGTCTTTTGAGGGCCCGGCCATACTGCCCCGGCCGTTCGATAGGTGACCCGAAGCACGAAGTTTCGGGACCCAACTTGTGACTCATCGTGGTTGTGAACTCTCGCCCCGCTCCCCCCTCGTCCGGGCTCACCGAAAGATGACCGGGCCGAATCAAAGGGGTGGATCTAGTCTCCGGGACGAGCCGGATTCATGGACGAGGTTGGTCGTTTCGACTCCCACCGTAGACGACCAGCGTCAGGACCAACCCTAGAAGCAGGACACGGATTGTCATGCACCGGTCTCGGTCCGCGGCCGTACTGGTCGCCACACTCTTGTTCGTTTATTCGTCGAACGCGACTGCCGACTCACCGGAGGCGCTCGACCAAGCTCGGGCTCTGCTCGATAAAAATGATGCGCGAGGCGCTGTCGGTTTGCTCGAACGAGCGTTAACCGGCAACCCGGCTCAGCGAAATGCGGTTCTCGAACTGCTCCGGCAAGCCTACGGGCGTGCCGTGACCGAAGCGGAGGCGGCCGGTGATCGAACCAGTGCCGAGATGCTTCGTGACAACCTCGAGATCTTGAATCGCAAGCCAAAGTCGTTTGAGGAGAAGGCTCGGCCAGCAGCCGACCCGGCGGTCGAAAAGGCGATGGCTCCACTTCCGGAACAACCCGCCGCCCCTACCGATGATGGCATTGCCGCACAAATGCTGACCGCTCCCCCTTCCAGTCCGGCTCCCGTCGCGAGTCCTCCTCCTGTGGCGACCTCTCCTCGCGTCGAGCCTGCTCCGTCCTCCGTGGCGGCCCTTCCTCCCGTTGTGCCTACACCCTCTCCCGTGACGGCCCCTCCTGGCAAGGTTGCGGAACCTCGGGCGAACCCACCGGAACTCAGTGTCGCTGCCGCCGACGCCGCGTTCTCGGCCAAACAGTATGCGGAAGCGGGCCGCCTTTACATGGTGCTGGCCCAGCAGAAAAAGCTCCCCGAGAGTCGTCGCGATCATTTGGCTTATTGTCGTTGCGCGGAAGTTGTGAGACGAATCAACGCCAAACCAACCTCGGCCGAGGAATGGAAGAGCATCGACGCCGAGGTCCGCCAGATCTGTGATCTGAGCCCCAAGAACTGGTATGCCGACTATCTCAGGAATCTGACAGCGGAGCGGTCTCCTTCACGCCGGGCCCGCCCTTCCCGGAAAGTCGTGGTCCGTGGCTCCGCGCCCGAGGAACCGCCCCTCAATCCTCCTCGTCCCGAGGCCGAATCCCCGTCCTCGCCCCCCGCCCTCGTTGCTCAGGCCGCGGCCCAGCCCAAGCCAAACCAAGCCGGAACCCCGAATCCGACCCAGGCCCCTGGCGCTGCTGCCCCCGCGAGGAACTCGAGCCCTGCGGTCGTGGGTAATTGGCAAGTTCGCGAGACCACGAACTTCCGGATCCTCCACGCCGACCCCGCCCTGGCCGATCAGGTCGCACAGGTTGTGGAGGCGGCTCGTGAGGAGCAGGTCAAACGATGGATGGGGCCGTCAGCCCAAACCTCTTGGTCGCCGCGCTGCGACGTTTATGTCTATCCGAGCGGTAAGTCGTTCAGCAAGATGACCGGGCAAACCGAGGAATCACCGGGCTTCTCGACGATGGGGATGAATGCAGGTCGGATTGTGACGAGACGAATCAACGTCCGCGCGGACCATCCCAACCTGGTCGTGGCGATCCTCCCCCACGAAGTTACTCACGTCGTACTGGCCGACCTCTTTCCCACCCAGCAGATCCCTCGGTGGGCCGACGAGGGGATGGCTGTCCTGGCGGAGCCCCACTCAGAACAGCGGCTTCGGGCGGCCGATCTGGACAAGCCCCTGACTTCGGGACAGCTCTTCAAGCTCAACGAACTCATGGTGATGGACTATCCCGACGGCAAGTACTGGGGCCTCTACTACGCCCAGAGCGTCTCGTTGACACGGTTCCTCGTCGACCAAGGCAGCCCCGCGCAGTTTATTCAGTTCGTACAGGGCTCGCAGCAGCGCGGGCTTGAAGCCGAACTGAAACGGGTCTACCAGATTGACGGATTCGAAGACCTGCAAAAACGCTGGCTGGACTACGCACGAACCAAGTCCTCCGAACTGACGGCGGGTCTCGCGAAGAACTCCGAGAAGTCGAGCCAATAAGGGCCAGGTAGGGGAGTAGGCGGTTCCTTTCATCCCAATCGAACCGCCGCTTTTCCACCCAGCCGCCAACTTGAGCGTCTGGAGGAAGTTCTGCTCCTTCGATGCGCTCGCCTAAACCCTGGGCTGAACCACGACCCGTCCACCAGCATCCGGATACTGGTCTGGCGATCGGCCGTCGATGTGTTCCTGCGTGATCGTACAAGGACGATTGCTCTACCTCGTCGTGGTGCCGCTTTCCCTATCGCTGCCAGACACTCTTCTACCGGCAATCGCACAGACCGCAGGCGAGCCAACCAGCAATCAGGCGAATCTGCCGACCGAGATGGACCAAACGATTGACTTCGGTCCGGATCCTGGTATTATCTCCCTTGTCGCCTGTGTCACCACGGGTGACGACGAAACGGCCAGCTGACCTGGGACGGGCAACCGATCACCAAAACAGCGGGCCGTGATGTTGTCGGTAGAGTCGGCCGGCGTGACACGCCCCCAGGGCAAGTCACTCCGGCCAATCGCTTCGATAGCACGCTCGTTCTTTGACAATCCGGTCGATCGTGGTTCTTGTGGTTGAAGAGAACCTTTGAGGGAAGCCGGCGTGGAGCCGTTTGAGTCGTCTCGACCCCGTTTGGTTGGAGGTCGAACCGCGACGGAGACGGATCCAACAGCCAACAGCACGAGGGAGCAGGGGCGTGCCCCGGCAAACTCGAGCTGCGACCAGTTAGCAAATTCCTCAACCCTTTTGAAGGTGAGGACCGGCTCTCATTGCTCTTCGGAGCAGGGGAGACGACCAATCTCGAAGGGTTTGATCCTGGCTCAGAATGAACGTTGGCGGCGTGGATTAGGCATGCAAGTCGAACGGGCCGCAAGGCCAGTGGCGCAAGGGTGAGTAAGGCGACGGTAACCAACCCCAGGATTGGGTATAGCCGCGGGAAACCGCGGGTAATCCCCAGCGACGCAACGACACCGGCATCGGTGTTTTGCCAAAGCTTCGGCGTCGTGGGACGGGCTGTCGTGGTATTAGCTTGTTGGCGGGGTAATGGCCCACCAAGGCTGTGATGCCTACCGGGCGTGCGAGCGTGGCCCGGCACACTGGGACTGAGACACTGCCCAGACTCCTACGGGAGGCTGCAGTCGAGAATCTTCGGCAATGGGCGCAAGCCTGACCGAGCGACGCCGCGTGGAGGATGAAGGCCTTCGGGTTGTAAACTCCTGTCGAGGGGGAAAAAGGGCTGAAAAGCCTTGATTGATCCCTGGAGGAAGCACGGGCTAAGTTCGTGCCAGCAGCCGCGGTAAGACGAACCGTGCGAACGTTATTCGGAATCATTGGGCTTAAAGCGCGTGTAGGCGGATTCGTGCGTCTGTCGCTGAAATCCCCCGGCTCAACCGGGGAACGGGCGTGGATACGACGAGTCTGGAGGGGCATAGGGGGACCTGGAACTTCCGGTGGAGCGGTGAAATGCGTTGAGATCGGAAGGAACGCCCGTGGCGAAAGCGAGGTCCTGGATGCCTACTGACGCTGAGACGCGAAAGCCAGGGGAGCGAACGGGATTAGATACCCCGGTAGTCCTGGCCGTAAACGATGGGTACTGGATAGGGGGCTCGCCGATGGGCTCCCTGTCGTAGGGAAACCGTGAAGTACCCCGCCTGGGGAGTATGGTCGCAAGGCTGAAACTCAAAGGAATTGACGGGGGCTCACACAAGCGGTGGAGTATGTGGCTTAATTCGAGGCTACGCGCAAAACCTTATCCCAGGCTTGACATGCACGGATTAGCCGGCGGAAACGTCGGTGAGGCCGCAAGGAACAACGTGCACAGGTGCTGCATGGCTGTCGTCAGCTCGTGCCGTGAGGTGTTGGGTTAAGTCCCCTAACGAGCGAAACCCCTGTGTCTAGTTGCCAGCGGGTCGTGCCGGGAACTCTAGACAGACCGCCGGCGTTAAGCCGGAGGAAGGCGGGGATGACGTCAAGTCCTCATGGCCCTTATGCTTGGGGCTGCACACGTACTACAATGGGGCGGACAGAGCGTTGCTAGGCTGCAAAGTCATGCTAATCGCAAAAACCGTTCCTCAGTTCGGATTGCGGGCTGCAACCCGCCCGCATGAAGCTGGAATCGCTAGTAATCGCGGATCAGCATGCCGCGGTGAATGTGTTCCTGAGCCTTGTACACACCGCCCGTCAAGCCACCAAAGCGGGGGGCATCCGAAGTCGCCGGAGCCGCAAGGCAGGCGCCGAAGATGAAACCCGTGATGGGGACTAAGTCGTAACAAGGTAACCGTAGGGGAACCTGCGGTTGGATCACCTCCTTTCTAAGGATTTTTCTTAGAAAATCTCGGCTCTGAGAATCGAGGGACGTGGCTTCGGTCACCGTCGCGATTCGAGAAGAGCCGCATCGGCACCGTCTCCTTGATCAGATGGTTTTTACGCCGGCTTCCCACGAAGGTTTTCTCACCACGAACACGATCGACCAATGAGGGGACCCCTCACTCGAGGGGTCCTTTCTGTTTCTGTTCTTCCGTTTGCTTTGCACTGCTGGGTGCGGGGTGCGACCGTACGCGGTCTCACCCCCTGGCCAGCGGCCAGTGCGGATTCCGAGCATGGCTCTTCAAGGCTTCGGCCTTGCGGGGTTGTAATGGGAATTCGGTTGCTCTTTCACAATCCGGTGGTTAGGTCACGCAAGTGAGAACCGCAAACAAGTGGTCGTGGCAGACCAAGTAGAAGAATCTCTCCACAATACAGTGGAACCCTTACGGATGCGTGAGTGTCGATCGCTGCGACAGCGACCGGCCTCACAATGGGGATCGTTACCCAAGTGAGAGTGAGCCTGCGTCGCGAGACGCTGGGCACTCGATCGAAGATAGATCGGGGACTGACCCCTCGCAGATTCGGCTGTCGAGCTTCCTTCGGGAAACCGCGGCGTCCGGATCGGCGTGGTCAAGCTCCTAAGGGCACGGGGGGGATGCCTAGGCGTCATCAGAGAGACAGGCGTGGAAGGCTGCGATATGTCCGGGGGAGTTGCCCAACGAACGTCGATCCCGGAATGCCTGTAGAGACCCGGGGAACTGAAACATCTCAGTACCCGGAGGAAAGGAAATCAACCGAGACTCCCTCAGTAGCGGCGAGCGAACGGGGATCAGCCTAAACCGAGTGGGACACCACTCGGGGTCGTGGGGCCGATAACATGGGATGAGTGAGCGTCAGCCGAAGCCTCCTGGAACGGAGCGCCAGAGCGGGTGATAGCCCCGTAGGCGACGATGCAAACTCCCCTCTTCGGTACCCGAGTAGGGTCGGGCACGTGAAACCCGGCCTGAATCGGCGGGGACCATCCCGCAAGGCTAAGCACTCGATGACGACCGATAGCGAACCCAGTAGGGCGACCGAACGGTGGGAAGAACCCCGATGAGGGGAGGAGACTGAACCTGAAACCCCGTGCCTACAAGCGGTGGGAGCGCGATGCCTTCGGGCCGCGTGACCGCGTGCCTTTTGCATAATGATCCGGCGAGTTACTGTATCCGGCCCCAGGTTAACCCCTTCAGGGGGGGAGCCGTAGCGAAAGCGAGTCTTCATCGGGCGCCATAGTCGGGTGCAGTAGACGCGAAACCAGGTGAACTACCCATGGGCAGGTTGAAGCGACCCTAACCGGTCGTGGAGGACCGAACCCACCAGTGTTGAAAAACTGGGGGAGGACCCGTGGGGAGGAGTGAAAGTCTTATCAAACCTGGAGATAGCTCGTTCTCTCCGAAATGGCTTTAGGGCCAGCCTCGGGACATATCGTGCGGGGGTAGAGCGACGGAATTCGGTAGGGGGGCTTCCCGCCTACCCTCCGAAACCCAACTCCGAATACCGCACGACGGACCCCGGGAGTCAGAACGTGGGGGATAAGCTTCACGTTCAAAAGGGAAACAACCCAGACCGCCGACCAAGGCCCCCAAATCGACGCTCAGTGGCAAAGGAAGTGGGATCGCGGTGACAGCCGGGATGTTGGCTTAGAAGCAGCCATCATTTCAAAAGTGCGTAACAGCTTACCGGTCGAGCCATCCCGCGCCGAAAATGACGGGGACTAAGCGTCGTGCCGCAGTCGCGGATCAGCAATGATGGTAGGAGAGCGTCGCCCACCGCGATGAAGCTGGATGGAAACGACCAGTGGAGCGTGGGCGAGTGCGAATGCCGGAACGAGTAACGACAAGACAGGTGGGAAGCCTGTCCGCCGAAAGCACAAGGTTTCCTGGGGAAGGTCAATCCGCCCAGGGTCAGTCGGGACCTAAGGCGAGGCCCAAGGGCGTAGCCGATGGACAGACGGTTAATATTCCGCCACCCGATGGTAAGGTTGAACGACGGAGGACGCCGGTTCCAGTCAGGTCGGGGTGTTAGATGACCCCGTGCCGCAAGGCCGACAGCATTCGATCTGGAAGCCTGATGACGAGCCGGCCACGAAAAGCCCCGTCGGGACGAACCATCCGGCCCGTACCGCAATCCGACACAGGTGTGCTAGGCGAGTATCCGAAGGCGTTCGGGAGAACCCTCGTGAAGGAACTCGGCAAAATGACCCCGTACCTTCGGTACAAGGGGTGCTCTCCGTAAGGAGAGCCGCAGAGAATCGGCTCTAGCGACTGTTTATCAAAAACACAGGACTCTGCCAACTCGCAAGAGGACGTATAGAGTCTGACGCCTGCTCGGTGTCGGTAGGTTAAGGGAGCCGATGAGGCGCAAGCTGAAGTTGGCGACCGAAGCCCCGATAAACGGCGGCCGTAACTATGACGGTCCTAAGGTAGCGAAGTTCCTTGTCGGGTAAGTTCCGACCTGCATGAATGGCGTAACGACTGGAGCACTGTCTCCACGAGGGACCCGGTGAAACTGTAGCCGTGGTGAAGATGCCACGTACCCGCGGTCAGACGGAAAGACCCCGTGAACCTTTACTGCAGGTTGGCACTGGGTCAGCGTCCTTTCTGTGTAGGATAGGTGGGAGGCCGTGATCCGGCGGCGCCAGCCGTCGGGGAGCCACTGGTGAAATACCACCCTGAAATGACTCTGATCCTCACCGGTCCGTAGCCCGGACCGGGACCGTGCTCATCGGGCAGTTTGACTGGGGCGGTCTCCTCCCAAAGAGTAACGGAGGAGTGCAATGGTACCCTCGGCCAGGTCGGCAATCTGGCAACAAGAGCGCAAACGTAGAAGGGTGCCTGACTGCGAGACCCATCAGTCGAGCAGGGACGAAAGTCGGCGTTAGTGATCCGGCGGTGCTGGATGGAAAGGCCGTCGCTCAACAGATAAAAGGTACTCCGGGGATAACAGGCTGATCTCCCCCGAGCGTCCATAGCGGCGGGGAGGTTTGGCACCTCGATGTCGGCTCATCGCATCCTGGGGCTGGAGAAGGTCCCAAGGGTTTGGCTGTTCGCCAATGAAAGCGGTACGCGAGCTGGGTTCAGACCGTCGTGAGACAGGTCGGTCCCTATCTGCCGTGGGCGTAGGAAACTTGCGAAGGGTCTCCCCTAGTACGAGAGGATTGGGGAGGACCGACCTCTGGTGTACCGGCTGTCCCGCTCGGGGCACCGCCGGGTAGCTAGGTCGGGAAAGGATAAGCGCTGAAGGCATCTAAGCGCGAAGCCCTCTTCAAGACGAGGTTTCCAGCACGCAAGTGCGAAGGCTCCTGGAAGACGACCAGGTCGATAGGCCGGGAGTGCACGGCGAGTGATCGCCGCAGCCGACCGGTCCTAACAGCCGATCGCTTGACCACCCCGATCCGTCCGCCGGTTCCCATCAGGGACGCGAAGGACAGGAATCAGGGTTGCATCATTCACCGATCGTATTCGATCGATCACACGGCGACGTATTCCCATCCAATAACGGGGACCACGCGTCGTGAAGAGACTCGAAGTCGGTTGGTCATGCCCATGAAATCGCGGTTTGAGTTTGCGTGACGACCACTGTGAGAGTAAGCACACGGAACCGGCGGGTTTGATCGCCCGCCGGTTGCTTTTCCGGCGAACATACTGACGGGGTCCCACCCGTTCCCATTCCGAACACGGCCGTTAAGCCCGTCAGGCCCATGATAGTGCCTTTGGCGCGAAAGTCGGTGATCGCCGGAATCCTTTTCAACGACGCCCCGATCCTTCTTCATCGAAGGGTCGGGGCGTTTTTCGTTGCGCGGTCGCTTCGCCCCGGGAACTGTGCTCGCCTGTAAGGCGAGCACCGGGTGCCATGTACCCAAGTCTCAGCTTCTGGGCTCAAACTTGAAGTCGCTCGGAATGACGCCCGGACTCTTCCTCACGGATGGGGCAAGGTGTCTATTGAAGATCAGCAAGCGTATTTGTATCAAAATCTATTTGTGCGATTGCTCGTTGCAGTCTTGGAGTGGCAGTACAATAGGCACAAGGCTTTTTGGCCATTAGGTGTACTCCGGTGGCTCAACGTCCATAGCCGTTGTAGAGCACGATCCGCTTGTGGGCTTGCGTCGTCGAGATTTGAACGAAGGGGACCGGGTCGTCGTTCACGTAGAAGGGAGCCAACGGTAGAGGCGGTTCGGTCCGCCAAGTGTCGAGCCAGTGCATGCTGATGATCAGCGACCCTTTATTAGGAGTGGTATCGGCCAGCTCAATGCGATTGAGGGCAACGTCTGCAAGACGCCCCTGACCGTTCAAGAAGAACGACCGTGGCCGTTCGATTCGATAAATATTGTATTGGCCCTCTCCCTCGGTCATGTATTGCTTGGCCCGCTCGGAACCGACGCGACGTGTCAACGCTTTCCACTGTTGCATGTTGGTGGAAATGGGCTTGTTGGGGCTATTGAAACGGGGCAATGTTGCGATTCGATGGGATTGCCCCCACTGGTCGAAGCAGCATCGCGAGAGCGGTGACCAGCAAACGGCCCAGCCGATGTTGTAGTACTGACAGTAGGCGCGAAGGTATTCCGGTGAGCAAGTGTCGATGGGGCGGCCATTGAGGTGGAAGTCACCGAATGATGTATTTATGTGGTTGGTGATGAACGCCATGTGATAAAGCCCCCCGATGAAGAGGCGTTTTTCCGGCCCGAGCAAGATCGGCAGGAGCGGGGTCCAGTGGGTGCACTCCGGATCGGTATTTTCGTGGAGTCGAAGCTGGTCCTCGAATAAAACTCGCGCCGATGGGTCAGTGGTCTCGCGGAGCGTGCGAACGAGTTGATGCATCTCTGGCTGGAGTCCGGCGACGAGCGGTCGCTCAACCAGGAGTTGCTTCTTCAGGATCGCGGCCCCGTTTGGCAACATGATGACTGCGATTCCGAGAGCAAGCGACCAACCAAGCGTCACCAGAACAGGGCCTTTGCGACCTCCCCCCAACGAGCGGGCGAGCCGTGCTGATCCCACCGCGAGAAGGGAACCGGCCGGCGCAGCCAGGAGAAAGTGAAGGGGCACCTTGAAACGAAGCGGTTCGAGCGTTTTCGTGAGGTTCCACATTCCCCCGAAGAGGGCAAGGCCCAGGCAGACCAAGATGGCTCCCCCAAAGGTCGCTGCGCGAACGCGTTGCCCTTGCAGCCACCAGGCGAGCAAGCCCAGTCCCCCTACCAGAAGAAGGAACAGATTCAACGGGCCGTCGAGATCATTCGCCAGGTACTGATTGACGAGATACCAGCCTGTTTCGGGGGCCATGAAGAAGATCTGAGGGGAGCGAATTCCTCGAAAGTGCCAGAACGGCCCGATCCAGATGAGGTTGACCACCAACGCCAACACCCCTGCCGCAACGACGGCCAAGCGCCATCGCCAGGTGTGTCGGAGAGCCGTGGTCGTCAGGAACCCGATCAAAGCGCCGAGGACGAGAACCGGGGCTGTGACATGGGCGAACCAGACGGCCGCGCTGATGCCGGCAAGCATGATCCAGCCTACGCGCGTTGGAAGCCGGTCGTAACGGAGGAGCAGGCCGATGAAGAGCACCGTCCCTGCGGATGCCGTGACGAATGAGAACAGGCCGCTCCTCCAGAACATGTCGGTCCATTCACTATGAAAGTAGAGCCAGGCCAGGAGTGCGGTGACTGCCGTTTCCGACACGCGAATTCCTGACGCGCGCGCTCCGAGTGGAATGAAGGCGACCACGAGGATCGAACAGACGAGAAGTCCGATGTTATAGGCACGAGGATGATAGCCGCCGCCGGCCAAGAACTGGAACAAGATGGAAAGGTTACTGCTCGAATCCCAAATCGGCGACTCGGGATACCCCGCCATGAAAAACGGGTCGAAGCCCCAGGGAGTGCCGTGTTCGCGGAGGAACTGGCTGCCGAGCGCTCCATGATAGAGGTGAAGCGCATGGTCGACCAGAAGCACCGGATGCTCGTTGTCCATCAATGCCCGAGGTGTTGGGAAGATCCAGAACGATTGGACGACGTGGGCAACGAAGACGGCGGCAATCATCGCGATCGCGAACCAAGGTCGTCGTGACTGTTCCGGTGAGACCAACTCAGTTGTGGCGGACTCCATCGCGATATCACTCTCCCATCGCCTCGTCGCATCTTGCCCGGCTTGCTTTGATCGAAACCGTTGCAGAGTTCCGTAACGCGTCGCATCCCTCATTCACGAAGAGGCACGGACATGTTACCCGGGATTTGGAGGATCGACCCCGTCTTTCGGTCTGAGAAGCATGCCCTATGCTGCTCTTTCCAGGGCGGTCGGCCAATTCCTGCCGGAAGAACTGACTTTTATCAGGGGAGGGCCGCCAAACCAAGTCTCTTTGACCCCAACGCGACCGCAGCACTCAACTCCGATTGATTGCGTGAAAGAATTCGGCGATTGCTCGACGGAAGGCCGAGGATTCGCGAGTATGGTGAGAGCGTGTTGGGTTGCCAATCCGTGGCGGCGTGAGAATCAGTGACAAGAGCGTCGCGGTGACCCGGATTCAGACAGATCGAATCGGGATGGGATGGCGCAGGGCAATTCATGAGTTCTCAATCGAACGATCTCACGGCGGTAGGCGAGGAGCCTGTTCGACCGTCCTGGGGGACTTGGTCGTCGGCCAACGTTTTGCGGACGGCCCTGGGCTCGGTAGTCGTCTTCATCGCCTCGTGTGTCGTGTTCTGGCTGAGCACTCAGGTTATCAAATTGCCGCCGGCATGGAGGACCTTTGAGTTTTGCCAGTATGCCGAGATCGGCCGGAACTTGGCCTTGGATCAGACCTACGACACGCGGCTTGTCGAACCAATGGCGCTGGCGGTTATCGACCGCGACCGGGTCGGATCGGTCGCGGAACGGTGGCCGGTTGTCAATCGATACCCGCTGCCATGCTTCGTGATTGCGGGTTTGATGAGTCTCTTCGGCCCAGGCGACATGGCGGCGGCGTGGTCCAATGGCTTGGCCATCAGTCTTCTGGCGATGCTGTGCTACGCCGTGGCCAGGGCTTGGTACGGGCCCGGTTGGGCCGCCGTTGTCGCGATCCTGTTCCTGGCCAATCCGTCATTTTATGGAGAGTTCGTCCTTCTGGGGACTCCGGACGTCTGGTTCGCGGTGATCTTCTTCGCCCAGTTGATTGTCTGGTCCCGTATCGAGCCAGCCCAGTCACCGGCTGAACGACCGCGCTTGGGTTGGGCGTTGGGTCTGGGGCTGCTGAGTGGACTCGCCTATCTTGCTCGGTTCAATGCCACGATGTTTCTAGCGGTCCAGGTCGCTGCCCTGTTGCGCTGGAAGCGGTGGCGAGAGGCCTTGGTCTTCGTGGTGACCACGGCCCTTTTCACGCTCCCGTTGATGGTCTACAACTGGCAGCATTTTCACCGCCCATGGGTCTCGATTTACTCATCTTGGAACCTTCTGGACGACATTGGCGCGTACCAGGTCGAGCCCTGGCTCTACTACCGCGTTCCCAGGCTCTGGGCTGAATTAGCGGACCATGGGGAAGGACTGGCCAAGAAGTTCGCCACCAACCTGTTCGAGGTGGTGCCTCATCGAATCTGGAGCCTCTGGCGTCTCGACCTTCTCTTACCGCTGGCCCTCCTCGGGTTGGCCTTGAACCGAAAAAATGCGCGAGTCCAACGGTTCGCCATCTGGTCTATTGGCCTATTCGCGTTGCAACTGCTTGTCTTCAGCGCGATGAGGCTCGAGTTGGAAGATCGCAACTCGGCTCATCACGGACGCTACTTCTTCTGGTTCGCGACCCCTGCGCTCCTCCTTGGGGTCGGGCTGTTGCGTCGCCTGGCCGTGGGGTTCCGTCTAGGCCGTTGGATCGCGGTCCCCGTCATCCTTCTTCAGCTTGCTGGATTCGGCTGGTCTTGGGCTCAGTTGGTGCCCAGGCATTCTGAGGGAACCAACATCGGCCAAGATCCGATCCGAGGAATGCTCGTCGACGCCATGGTGAAGGGCAAGGTGATTGCCTCGAACCAGCCGCAGATCACCGCCTGGTTTTGCAAGCTCAGGTCGATCTCACTGCCGGCCGACCTTGGGGAGCTCGCCCGCTTGAATCGGGACTCACCAACCCCTGCCGACTATCTCTTCGTCGATACCAACTATAACTGCATTGATCTGGATCGACGCTGGCGGTTCCTCGCCGAGACGGATTTGCAAATCACCTCGGAGTGGTATCCTGAGCTCCTCGTCGACTACCAGTTCGTCATCTCTCCCAAACTGACCCGGCCCCTTGGCTATGTGTTCCTTCGACGCCGGGTCGTTCCTGCCAACAAATGGGAGCGTGACTTCAACCGCCAGACCCCTCATTAAAAAAGGTCCGGATCGCCAGGTCGATCGATGTCGGATCGAAATCCGCCTCGCTCCGCCAACGTTCTTCTTCGCCGGTACTCCACTGCCAGCCGAGCCGGATGGGCCCGAGACCCATTGCGTCGGCCGTGTGCATCGCGAGTAAGAGCGAGAGACGGTCTCGTCCGGCTGATCCGCCAGGAGCACCTACGTTGACGATCTGAGCCGCGCCGGTCCGATCGCGAAAAAGCACGTCGATCTTTCCGTGAAAAACTGATGCGTCCGTGCGGGCTGGTGGCCAGGCGATTGACCAGTCGATGTCCTCGCGCACGACCTCGGCCTCAGCGAGAGCTTTGGCAATTGGTCCCCGGGACCAAGTCTCGAGTCGGCCGACAAGCTGGTTGAAAAGCCGGGAGGGGAGCAGAGGATCGTGACGGCCGACCACCCTGGCCACGAATTTGGCTGGTTCTCTGGTGCGGCGCCAGCCTGGGTCGGCCAGGGCGATCCGCGTCAGCCGGTTAAGTCGGGCCTTCGACGTCGCGGCTTCCGAGCCCAAACCGGGATCAAGTTCAATGAACCGGGGACGATGCTCGATGAGGACCGCAGGGGGTTCGACGACCTCCTCGGCTTGTTCGATCACCTCGGCCGTCTCGATCAGAGGGAAAGGCCAGGGACCGCCTTTCTTGGGTTCGCCGGACGCTGGAGGCCTTTCTGTCGTGACCCTGATCGCGGGCACGCTCCAGCCGGCGGGGAGCTGGACCCGGCATTTGCCCGTTTCGCGGTCGAAGCGCTCGTCGAGAAGGCTCATCGCTGGAGAGGTGGCCTTGTCGGCGGGGCTCAAGGCGGACGAGAGGATCAGGGCGTCCCGAGCCCGAGTGGTGGCCACATAAAACAAGCGAAGCGACTCGTCCTCGTCCGCCCGCTGCTCGAGCGTTTGGTAGGTCAGCCATCCCAGACTCTGCCGAGAGTTCGCGTCGACGTCGGATTCGGTCGAGGCCGTTGGGACGGAACCTGGCTCACGTGAGGGCCGAACGAGCGGGCCGAGGACGGGGTGAAAGGCCGTGGAATCAAGCCGGCCTGCTGGCCGCCGGTTGAGGTCAGGCAAGACGACGATTGGGAACTCCAGCCCCTTCGCCTGATGGATCGACATCAGGCGAATGCTGTTCCCCTCTTCGTCGGTGGTGGCCGCCTGTTCTTCGCGCGGAGGGCGTTTGAGGTCGGCGCGGAGCCGCGCGACGAACGCTGCAAGCGTCATCCCACGCTGTTGATCGAACCGGCGTGCCATCCTCACGAGCTTTCGCGCATTGGCTCGCTTGCGGACTCCGAGCGATTCACCGAGGAGAGCCGCCTCATACCCCGACTCGTCGAGGATCCGATTCAGAAGGGTTGCGATCGGCTCTTGGTCCTTGAAATCGCGCCAACGCGCCAGCATGTCACGGGCTCGGCGGGCCTGTTGACGATCGAGGTCGGGAAGCTCGTCGATTTGGTCGGCGTCTTCAAGTCCCTCCACCAGGTCAAGTCGGGAGGTGGTCAGCCAGAAGAGGCCGTTGTCACTCAGGCAAAAGAAGGGGCTCCGGAGCGTGCCCGCCAGCGCCACTTGATCGAACGGATCTTCGAGGACGGAGAGCACGTTGATGAGATCGGTCACCTCTTGTTGGACGTAGAAGGCGGCTCCTCCCACGGTGTGGTAATCGAAACCCTCCTCATCGAGGGCGGCTTCGTAAGGCCCGACGTCGGTCATCGCACGAAAGAGGAGGGCCAGGTCGCCCGGATGGGCGTCGCGGATTTCTCCGGTGCCACGGTCGCGGACTTTCCAGCCAGCCTCCATTCGCTGCCGGAGCCTGCGAGCCAACCATCGGGCTTCGAGAACTCTGCGATCGTGCGCAGAGGGCTTGGGGCCAGCCGAGGGGGACACTTCGGTCTCGGTCGCCCAGATGAACTCAATGGCCGGCTGGTCGGGACGTCCCACGCCGGCCACTCGAGGGTTCAAGGCTGTTTCGGGCCCGGGAAACGTGGAGGCGAACAGCGCATTGACGAAGTGGAGGATCTCGGGCACGCTCCGAAAGTTTTCGGTCAGGGCGTGTCGGCCCGCGACGGGAAAGCGGTCACGGAAATCCTGAAAGATTTCGGGCTGCGCTCCGCGGAACCGATAGATCGACTGCTTGAAGTCGCCCACGAGAAAGAGCCGACCGGTGAGAGACTCGGGAGCTGCGAGCCGCTCGAGGATCTCGCTCTGGATTGGGTCGGTGTCCTGAAACTCGTCAACGAGTAGCCGCTCGATCGCAAGGTCGGTGCTCGAGTCGGGCCGATGCCCCTCGGGAACCTTGCGGAGTAGGTCGAGCGTCATGGTCAGGAGGTCGTCGAAGTCGAGCCCCCCTCGAGAACGTTTCGCGAGGTTGTACGCTTGACGGGCCCGAAGCGCGAGTCGAGCGAGCCGGAGCCCTTGCTCGGCAGCCTCAAGCGTGGCGGATTCGTCCCATTGGCATTTGTCAAAATATTTGTCGATCGCGTCGCGCACAGCCTTGAAGTTTGCGGTGACGATCTCGTGGATTTCGGGGGAGGGCCAGTGGACCTTCGACCCCGCGCCGCGGACCATAGCGTGTTCTCGGATCGCGAGCAGCCATTCCTCACGGTCGAGATTGGCCTCAAGATTGGGGAGATGCTCGAGGAGAAAGGCCCTGCGCTCACGCATCAAGGGATGCGTGCTTTCGTAATGCGAAAGCGTTTCGAGGCAAGGTTTCACGGCCTGAGTCATTTTTTGAGCGAGCAAGGGACGCCCTTCGCGACTCCAAACGTCCTGCCAGATCGCGACGACTTCGGCCGGCAGGCGGTCTTGCCATTCGCCGAGGAGTCCTGAGGAGGATTCGACAAGGAGGTCGGCGATTCCCTGGCGAACCCGTCCCAAGCCGTATTCCACGGCGAGCTCGATGAGGTCGGGATCTTGGGCGGCCAGCCATTGCCGAAGGCATTTCGCCAGGGCTTCGTCACGAATTGAGCCGGCCACTGCCGCGTCGAGAATGACAAAATCTGGGTCGATTCCCGCCTCGAGGGCGTGTCGCCGGAGCCAATGGCCACAATATTCGTGAAAGGTCCCGATCGGCGCGGCCTCCAGCCCGCGCAGGATCGCGCGCCAGTGCACCGGATGATCCCCTGCGGCAATCTTTTCACGGCACTGATGGCGAATCCTCTGACGCAATTCCCGAGCCGCCTTTTCCGTGAAGGTCAGCGCCACGATTGAACTCAACGAGCGTGCGGCCGGTCCCTCGAGGTCACCCAGGAACCGGGCCGTCAGTACGGTGGTTTTGCCACAGCCCGCTCCTGCGCTCAACGCGACGCTCGCCCCTTCAACAGCAAGAGGGCTCGCCTGTTGCCGGCTCAGTCGCGGATCGCTGGCGCTCATCAAATCCCCTTCGTTCCCCTCAATGGAGGCCACCCCGCTCGACCGATCAAACCTTCAATTCAAGGCCTGGTTTTTCGTCTCTAGCCTTTCGCGCTGAGCGTACCTGGCGGATCCGGCAGACCGAACCATATTCACAGCGTTGAATACAATCGTCTTTGCAGGAATCGACGACAAACTGCCCCTGGCGCAACTGGCCAACCACGTCGGTCACGTATTTTTCAAGTGCCTCGCGGTCGTGGTTCCAGTCTTTGAGCGCGATCGCTTTGAAGCCGTCGGACGCCAGCCCCCAGTAGCCAACGTCATGCAATTGGGCCCCCGTTTGTTGCAGCACGATTCGCTCGACGGCCAGCGCATAGAGTGGCAATTGCAGATAGATCGCATCCTTGACGTCGCTTTTGGACGGACAGGAGCCGGTCTTGTAGTCGATCACGCGATAAGCCGGAACGTCGGAGCTGGAAACCAGGTCAATGCGGTCGATCTTCCCCTGGAGCCGCACGGTGTCGGCCCCTTGGCCCAGGATGAGACTCGGAAACGATTCGTCCTCGCTCTCTTCAAGGCCGAAGACAACCTCGAATCGGTGGGGGATCGGGGGCCCCGATGTCTCCGAAGATACATACGCTTCGTGTTGCCGGACATAGCGGCGGATGGTTCGGATCAGGCGGCGCTGTTCGATCTCCTGGATCCCCAGATCGATGTCGGAGCCGCTTCTGGGGGGGGAGCTCATCTCATGAAAGATGAGTGCTTCGGCCCGTTCAAGCCGGTTCCCAGGCTCCTGGGCAAGCATACGCTCGAGCAATTCAAGGATGTGGTGAACCCGGCTGCCGCGTTCGGTGTAATCTTCTTCGAGCTCGTCGCGTTCGTCAACGGGTGCAAGCTTGAGCACGTAGCGAAGAGAGAATTGGTAGGGGCAGAAGAGGAATGACTCGAGCTGGCTTGGGCTGAAGGTGTAGTCGGGACCAAATTTCGCCACAATCTTCTCGACGGCTCGGGCATCGCCGATCTGGCCGTCGTAGGCACCGAAGTGCTTCGACTGGAGTCGCGATTGGGCGATCCGGATTGCCGATGCCGTTCCCTCGAGACTTCGGCGATGCCGGGGCTGGCGGGCCAGGGTATGGAGGCTAGCGAAATTGCGCTGCGTGCAGGCGAGGGCGACGGCCCGAACCCGAGCGTCGGAGGGTGAGCCTGCCAACTCGGGCCACTCGGTGAGTGTCGGGTCGAATCGACGGTGCGACTCGTGGACGAGCGGGCTGGCCAGGGCTTTGGGAGTGAAGAGGGTAAGCAGGTCGTCGAGAAATCCGGCTCGGAGCAGTTCCTGGCCTTGGGGATCGCTTGTTGGATAAGCGAGCACGAGTCCCGAGTCAGCCGAGCCGACCACGCGGAGGAAGCGGAGCATTTCCCGGGCGAGGGCAGGGTTGGCCTGGCTCTTGCTTCGAGGTTCTTCGTCGGGGCCCGTGGCCAGACTGAGGTCGATCGAATCCCGCGTTGGGAACATCCCCTCGCCAAGGTTCGCCAGGAAGATCCAAGGGGCCCGTGCTCCCGCGATTTCATCCACCTCGGCCAACCGGATTGAGCCGGGGGGACAGGGCAGGGGAGGGCCCGTCAACTCGGCGGTTAGCGAATTGACCTCGCGTGTGAACTCGGCCCACGACCAGGTCTGCTCCGCTCGGCCAAGTCTCTCGAGAACGACCCCATGCTCGTCGAGTGCATCCCAGAGCGCTTCGAGTTGAGGATCACCCGTCGAGCCGATACCGAGTGAGCTGGCGAGGCTGCGGAGGCCCTCGCACTGGTAGTGCCAAGGGCCGGGTTGATCGAGCGTACCGATGATCTCGGCAAGCCGGTCGAGGACGATATGTGCCAGCTCAACCCTCGGGACTTTATTCCCTTGGCTTCGCGCCTCCGAGATCGTGCGGTCGAGTGCGCGGCGAATCGGATCCAGGCCTCGAAAGACGCGGGTCGCGCGAATGGCCGAGGCGGTTTTGGCGAGTGCCAGCGGGCCATGCTCGGCGATCCAAGGGGGACGGACCTGGCCATGTCGTAGCCACTGGATGAGTGAGGTGGCTTCCCACTGTTCGCCGGGAATCGCCATCGCCTGGCGGAGCGCCGCGATCACAGGCGAGGCTGCAAGCGAAACGAGGCGCTCAGCGGTCGCGGGAAGTCCCCAGGCTTGCAGGGTTTTCAGGATCAGGTCCGCGTCGTCATCCCAGCGTCGAAACAGGACCAGGATATCCTCGGGAGTGGTGCCAGACACGAGGAGTCGTTTGATCTCTCTCGCCAGGACGAGGGCGACCCCTTCGCTCTGAGGAGCCCCCACAATCTTCAGTCCACGCGGATCCGTGAGGCGAGGACGTCGGTGGGCATCGGAGCGAAAGATCGCATTTTCGACATCAAAGAGCCCCTTGGGGTGTCGCAATTCGGGACCTACCGGGGTTTCTTGGAAGCCCGAGTTGAGCAGCCGCCCTCGATTCGAGGCCGCTTCAGAGTAGACTTCGCCAAGGCTCGGGTCCGAATCATAAGCCAGCGTCAATGTCACGGCCTGGCTGTGGGCCTGGGCGAATTCAACAACGCGCCAAGGCGCGGGGGAGTCCAGACTTGGCTCGAGGAAGATCACCTGGCTGAGCTGTTGAAACGACTTGGGCGGGGCGTGGAGAATTGTTTTCGAGGCCCAGGACGCGAGTCCCTCGGCGTCTTCGGCCTTGAGTTGTCGCAAGACCGCGCGATAGCGTTTGAAGATGGCCCACTGGGCGTGGAGCGCGGGCTCGTTTTCGGTTGGATCGGACCTGACCGAACGCTCGGAGCGGGTCCAGCCGGCGATCTTGGCCAGGAGACGCCGGCGAAATCCAGGCGATTCGATGACTTCGGCCACATCGTTGAGCGAGCCGTTGCGTCTGGCTCGCTCAATTGCCTCGTTCAAGGCCGCTCGGGAAGCCGCCGGTGAGAGACAGGCCGGACCTTCGGCACGCTCGTCACGGATCGCCCGCCAGAGTTCGTCCCAGCACCAGATTCGCATTCGTGGAAGTGACCGGTGTCGCGAGCACAAGATCCAGCGGACCTGGTCGCGTGCGAGTGGAGAGGCCACGACCCAGAGACTGGCGGGGTCGTTGTTCTCCGGCTCGCCCAACACCCGATCCCGCAGGGCTGAGCCATGTGGCCCGCTCAGAAGCCTTTGCGTTCGGGGCATCGAGAGATCCTTTCGAGAGCGCGTTCGTCGTCAGAACGGCAATCGCCAAGACCAGTAAGTATACAGAAAAATACCATAGGCGTCCAGCGCGGACGATCTTCACCAGCCAGATGATGGCGATGTAGCCAATCAGACCGGCGACAATCGTGGCGGCGATCGTCTGGGCGACGCGGTCGGTGGTGAGTGTCGACTGATCGAAATCCTTGAGTTCCATGACCGTGGCACCCAGGATCGCGGGGAAGGCGATCAGGAGGCTGAAGCCGACCGACCAGGCGCGAGACATTCCGAGCCCCAGCGCTGTAGCCACGGTCAGACCGCTTCGGCTGACCCCGGGGAGCGGCGCGAAGGTTTGAGCGATGCCGATGAGCAGAGCGTCGAGCCAGGTCATTTGATCGGGCCCTTTCTCTCCACCGCGCAATCGCAACGTCACCAAGAGAACGGTCGCCGTGGTAAGGAAACCGAATCCGACCGCTGTGGGACTCTCGAAGGTCGAGAGCAAGTAACGCTTGAAGTAGGCGTAGGGGAGCAGTGGCAGAGTGGCCACCACCATTAAAGTGCCAACCCGGATCACGGCGGCTCGTTGATAGGCCGGTGGCACCTCGTTCGCGCCGAGAAGCCCTCGAAGACCGGTCCGAGCCACCGCGCGGTAGTGAACCAGGATCGCCGTCAGAGTACCCAGATGGAGCATAACGTCGAAAAAGAGATTCTCGGCAGCGGGTCGGCCATGCCCCGTCAGTCGCGCGAAGACCATCTGGGTGATCGTGAGATGCCCATCGCTGGAGACGGGCAAAAACTCGGTGAGGCCCTGGACAAGACCGAGAACCAATGACTCAATCCATTCCATGAAAAACCTTGAGGATTTGGTGTTGAGGAGCGATCCATCGGCAGGCCAGGACAAGGTAGTCCAAGGCGAAGCAAGGGATTTCGCTGCCGAACGGCCTTGGACCTTCGACCAGGCCTGGGACATCCCTCAGGGGAGCACGAGTCAGGTGGTCGAGGTCTTCTTACGCATGAACGGCATGGCCATGACGACATACCCCAGACCGCTATAGATCGTCAGGGCAACGGCCAGCCAGGTCAAGCCGTCGCGAATGAGGATCCAGGAGTTGTTGGTCGTCGGGATGGCGAGGGAGAGAAGGATCGCCGAGATCGAGAGGCATTGGACGAGTGTCTTGAGCTTGCCGGCCATCGCGGCACCAAAGGCTTGTCCCTGCCCCTCGAGATGGCTGCGGAGCCCCTGAATGAGCATCTCGCGAACGACGATCGTGGTGACCATCCAGGGTTGCACACCGGTCTGCGGGACCGAGAGCAAGTAGATATAGGCACCCGATACAATGACCTTGTCGACGAGCGGGTCGAGCTGTCGACCAAGGGGGGTGCCCTGGTCCAGGAGCCGCGCGAAATAGCCGTCGAGCGCGTCGGTCAACGACGCGATGCCGAAGACCGCGAGCGCCGACAGATATTGCCCGTACGCGATCAGCGCGAACACCACCACCGCGAGAACCAGGCGGCTCATGGTCAACGTGTTGGGCACGTTCCAGAACCGCGCTTCGGCAGGTACAGCCATGTCCAAGCCTACGCTCTCAGTTGTTCAGGATCGTCAAGGACGAGGTCGCCGGCATCTTGCGGGGCTTGGGCCGACCCCTCCGCCGCGGGCGAGGGGCGGCTTCGGTACGCGCGATCAGGTCGTAGCCTTCGGCGGCGACGATCTCACAGGCCACAAGGTCGCCCGGTTCAATTGAGGGACTCCGGACGAAGGTGAGCCCATCCACGTCGGGGGCATCGGCGTAGGTGCGCCCAATCCAGAGATCCTTGCCTTCCGGGCTGGGGCCGTCGATCAAGACGTCCAGCTTGCGTCCGACCATCCCTTGATTGTATGCAAACGCGATTTCTTGTTGAGAGGCCATGATCCGGTCACGGCGAGCCGACTTGATCTCGTCGGCAACGTGCCCCGGGATTTTCGCGGCCGGCGTGTCGGGCTCGAACGAGTAGGGGAATACCCCAAGCCGCTCAAATCGAGTGGCCTCGATGTACTCGCGCAGTTCCTCGAATTCCGCCTCCGTCTCGCCGGGGAACCCGACGATGAACGTCGTACGAAGGACAAGGTTCGGGATGCTCGCTCGCAGTCGCGAAATAATCGTCTCGGTCTCAGCACGCGTATGCCGCCGGTTCATCATCCGGAGCATCCGGTCGTTGATGTGCTGGAGCGGCATATCGAGGTAAGGGAGGATCTTCTGTGAGGATCCGAGAATGTCGTACAAATCGTCGGTGAAATAATTCGGATAGTTGTAGAGGACGCGGATCCAGTCGATCCCCTCCACCTGGTCGAGTTCGCGAAGCAGTTCGGCGAGGCGCGGGCGACCATAGAGGTCGACGCCGTAATACGTCATGTCCTGAGCGACGAGGTTGAGCTCGCGAACCCCATCCGCAGCTAGCTCGCGGGCCTCGGCAACCACTTTCTCGATTGGCTTCGTCACATGCTTTCCGCGCATATAAGGAATTGCGCAGAAGGTGCAGAGTCGGTCGCAGCCCTCCGACACCTTGAGGTAGGCCAGGTGTCGCGGAGTGATCCGCATCCGGGCTCGGTCATCCTGAGCCTGGACGGGGGCGGGGCGGAAAATGGTCCGTTGTTCGTGAAGGTCGCCCATGATTCGGTCGGCGACCGAAGCAATCTCTTCGCGGCCAAAGACGCCGACCACCTGGTCGACTTCAGGAACCTCTTCGAGGAGCATTTCTTTCTGCCGCTCAGCCAGGCATCCGGCGACGACGACTCCCTTGAGTTCCCCAGCCCGCTTGCGGTCGAGCATCTCGCGAATCACGGTCAGCGACTCCTGCCGCGCTGCGTCGATGAACCCGCAAGTGTTGATAATGACCAGGTCGGCCTTCTTCGTATCAGGCACAAGCACGTAGCCGTCCTGCGCCAGGAGTCCGAGCATGCGCTCGGAATCGACCAGGTTCTTGGGGCAGCCCAAGCTGACGAACGAGAACGTGCCTTTGATCTCAGAATTCGAATTCATCGGTCTCGGGATTCCCGTCTTCCTCGCAAAAGAGGCGAAGTTGGAGACGAGTGAGGGAGGAAATCAGACTCGCGACCATGCGCGGCAAAGAGTTCTAGACTAGGAGATCGCGGCCCGTGGCGTCAAGTCCGCAACAAAAGCTTGCTCCCAGGCCGTTCTTGGTTTATACTCCTGACCTGTGAGCACGCTGTCTCCACAAATGAGTTGGTTCTCGGCTCACTTAATGGACGCCGTTTTCTGAATGCATCCGTAGCTCAATTGGATAGAGCATCGGTCTTCGGAACCGAAGGTTGTAGGTTCGAGTCCTACCGGGTGTACTGAGACATAAACCCCTGGGAAACCAGGGGTTTTTTGTTGGCTCGAGGGTGCCAAAAACGAGTTCCTTAAAACCGGCCTGTCGTTCTACAGCGGTGGGAAAGAGGTTGCGGGGCGCGTTACGGTGTTCATGCGGACACGTGGCCCCGGAGTCTTGACAGATGCCGCGAATCGCGAAGCCGCGATGGAATTCAGGCCGCCGACGCTGGTACGGGAACGTCGGGGAACGAGACGAGACCGGGAGGCGGCGCGAGGTGTTCGCCCCTCCCGAGATCGGAGAGCGTGACGAGGCCAAGGCTTGGGAGTGGTTCAAGACCGCCCAGGCCAGGGATCGGACGGCCAAGCCGCAAGCGAACGACCTGCTCGCTGACGTGGTGTGCGGCTATTATTTGAGCTGGGCCAAGAAACAGAAGGACGAGGGGAAGCTCGCGGCCACCGAGTTTGCCAACAAGGCGCGACACCTGGGGATCTTCTCCGACCACCTCGGCCAGCGGGTGGTGAAAACCCTCGAGCCGGATGACCTGACCGAGTTCGGGGTCGGCCTGCTCGACTTCTACACTCCGACCTATGCCCGGAACGTCTGTGCGACCGTCCGCGCCGCGCTGAATTGGGCGGTCCGGGACAAGGAGACACCTCTCGACGCCAACCCGATCCAGGGGTTCAAGTTGCCAACGATCCCGAGGAGCCCGGCTGACGCTCCTGCTCGAGCGGATCTTGATCCGGACCGGGGCGCGACCGGGCGAGCTCTGTAAGCTCCAGTGGGGCGATATTTAGTGGAAGGGGTGGTCGACCTCCGTTTACCAGCCATAATGCCTCCAAAGAGAGGTGCCTTTATCGGCCATCCGCGGGCGGCTACACCACCTCCCGCCGATGGCCGATGATGTTCGAGATTCACTCGCTGTCGCGGGACTTGGGCTTGGTTATATTTGCAAAAGCATCAGAATGTGACCATCCCCGGGGACACGTTCGGATCCGGGTCATCCGCTCCCGCTCTTCGGCGTCGGCCCAGATCACCCACTGCCCGCCCGGAGTCGGTAGCTTCCGGGCATGGACCCACCCGACGCGGATCCAGCGGTGCAGCGTGGCCTGCGGCATCTTCAATTCCCGGGCCAGATCCGTCAGCAACCACTCGTGCTCGCCCAGGACGCCCGGCCCCGACACAGCTCGCGGGCGCGGACCCGTTCGACCGCGTTTGGCGAGCAGACTGCCCAGAATCACGCTCGTGAACCGCGCCGACCGCTTCGGGGGATGGAAGCCCTCGCAGTTCAACTGCTCGGCCACCTCGGCCAAGGTCCGTCCCGCCTCGCGGAGCTCGTCGATCCGGCCCAGGAGCATCGCATAGCCGGCCATCTGCTGATAACACTGCACCGGACGCTCCAACGCGTGGCCGCTGGTAAAACTACCGTCCCATTGAATGTTCACATCAACACATTCGCTGTTGCCACGAACCGTAACGACGACCTCCTCAATCATGAGTCGGACGATCCGCTGACGATCCGCCGACGTCGTCGCCGGTGCATGCCAAAGCGCCGGCAGGTCTCGCGCCAGGGCGCGGATCTGCTCACGCTCGCAAGCCGACAAGCTCCGGGGCTGATCGCGGTCGAACCGGGCGTATTCCTCCTCGAGACGGCGCTGCTCCTTCAACGCCTCCTCCCATCGCCGCTCCAGTTCCCGCAACACCAGACGGTTCTCCGGTTCGACCGCGTCGTACTGCCGCCGCGCCCGCTCGGCCTCGAAGCGGGCGCGTTCCACCCGCTGCCGCCAGTTCCGGTGCAACTGCCCGCGCTCCTGATCGAGGTCGTCGGCCGCCGCCAAGTCCAACTCGAGCGCCGCCGGCTCCAGGGCCGCCAGGACCTGAGCAGCCACCAAGTCATCCAGGACACTACCGGCCAGGCCCTGGCACAAGGGTGCGGCGTATTCCACCATTGCCCGGGCGCAGTAATAGCGCAGACGATTGGCGGGGCCGCCATAGGTGACCATCATCCGCTGTCCGCAACGGCCGCAACGGAGGATCCCCCCCAACAGGGAGGGTCCCTGACGCACCGCCCCCTTCGCATCGCTCCGGGCGCGGTTGGCCGCCAGCCGCTCCTGGTTGGCCCGGAACCGTTCCGGCGTGATGTAGGCCGGGCAGCGGCCCTCCAACAGCACCGCACAGTCCTCCGGCTTGTTGATCGTCCGCCCCGTCCCGGGACGGCCGGGCACCTTCCGCCGCGGGTCGAGAGTACGACACCCATGACGGTAGTAGCCAGCGTAAACTGGATGATGTAATACGTTTTGAAGTGTTTCTCGGTTAGGGCGACGCCATTCCAACTTCCCTCGATCGGGCCCGGAGTGGGGGCGGACCGGCAGGCGGATCCCGTGATGCACCAGGTAGCGGAGCAGGCCGTGCAAGCTCCCCTGGCGATCGAATTGGTCGAAGACGATCCGCACCACCTCTCGAGCCTGCTCGTCGGGATCGAGGGCCAGGCCGCGGCCGGGTTCGCGGACATAGCCGAGCGGGGCGTGGTTGAACAACTCGCCGCGGCGCGCCTTGTTCAGCCGCCCTTCGTGCATTCGGGTGCGGAGGAAGTGCAACTCGGCCTCGCTCATGATCCCCTTCATGCCCAGGAGCAGGCGGTCGTTGAAGTCGGTCGGATCATACAATCCATCGTAGTCGCCCAGCAACGCCCGAAACAAGCCGCACGAGCGTACCATCGGGACCCAGTCAGGGTCGTGGCGGGCCAGACGACTGGCATCCTGGCCAAGGAGAATGCCGACATGATCAAGGCTAAGTTCGGCGAGAATGTACTGGATGCCTCGCCGGCCCTCGACCGTCTGTGCCGTGCGTCCTTGGTCTGCGTCGACGACCTCGACGCGGTCGCGGGGCCAGCCGAGCGCAACGGCGACCTCGGCCAGAGCATATTGGCGTGCGGTCGACTCCTTGTGCTCGGCCACCTGCTGGGGGCTGGACTGGCGGACATAGACGATGGCTTTGCGATCGAGATGATGGTCGCGGACCTTGGCGGGGCGTAACGCCAGCAAGTGAGCCGGCACAATCACAGGACGAGTTGCAGCGGAGTGCGTTGGCGAAGCGGAGGTGGAATCAGGAATGTTCATGACTCGCCTCCTTCCGCACCGCCCTCGGGAGAGACTTGGCGATGATCTGGCTGAGCATCATCAGGACTTCCTGACGCCTCGGCGCGGGCAGGTCCGACCAGGCTTGGGTCAGTGGCCGGGGAAGCCTCTTGGGCTTCGGGCGCGGGGGGGGACTGCGGATCGGTGATGGTGGGACATAGCGACCCTCCGAGTGATCGACCGAGCGATTCGCCGCGATGTGACCGGCACCACTGCGCGAGCTGCAGCAGGGCGGTTGTGCTGATTCTAGGCGGCCCGGCTTCCGCGGTACAGACTGTCACTTGAGGGGTAGTCCGGGTGGGACATCTCGGCGGGCCACACATGCGCGAAGGCCGTGATCCCTCCCGAGCGGTGGAAGGCCGGGAAGGCGACCGGCAAGCCCCGGACGATCTACTTCACGCCGTCGCTCACTCGCGCAATCCGGCGAGTCTTCGAGCGATCGCGGCTCCATCCGGAATGGGTGTTCGTCCACGGGCGGGGTAGAGGAGCGGAGGGCGCCGGGGGGGCCGGTTTCGCCTTCTCCGCCTTCGCTTCCTTTTTCTTCCGTCGGCTCTCCTTCGCTACCTCTCGGGCGGTTCCACGGGCGATCTCTCGCACCAAGCTTTCGGCATATGCGACGATCGAGACTTCGGGGATCTCGGACTTGGATGGCATGAAGTGGGAGCGGTACCCCGTGGTCGTCAGGGGGCCCTTGAAATCGAAATGGCCTCCGCCCGAGAGCGAGCGGGGATCGTTACCACCGGGATGGTGTTTGCAGCTGGCTCGACATCCAAGGCCAGCAAATCCGACTGGGAAACTCGGGGTATTCGCAATCGCACTGATGCCGACAACGCGGACAATGCTCGTCAGATTCAGCATGCTCGCGAAGAGGCGAGGGAGATGAAGCCGGAAGCGGATCCGGCTAGAGGGAAAAGCAAGAGTCGGAAGTAAATTTTGCCACGACCAGGAGATTTTAGATGAGCAATTGTAAGCGCACGCTCCTCCCAGTCCCGAACACCGTGGCGATCCCGTCGAGAGACAAGTCGCTCTGGCAGCCTCGCGGGGCTTTCCGAAGCCTGTCGTCTTCCTGGCCTGACTCGCAGTCCGTCCGCTTTGTCAGGAGGACGCGCGACGCCGCTGGCGTTTTTCCTTCTGCCACGCCGCCTTCCGTCGTGACTCGTTGAGACGATGCTCCAGCACGAACTCAGGGTGGCTCGCGGCCCAACGGTCCGGCAGTAACGCCTCCAGGTCGGTCGCTCACGTGCTCTGCCGCAGGTGCACCTCACGAAGGTAGGCCCACGGCTCCAGGCGATGACGCTTCGCTTCCGCTAAGCGGGTGGATGCGCTCTTCCTATAATTAATTCTGTATGATTTGCACCCAATTTGACGACGCAACCCGTGATCAACTCCGAACCTTGCGGCGGGAAGCGATCCCCCGAGGGTCCGCGACCGGATCGAAATGATCCTCCCCTCCGACGCCGGGTGGTCAGCCCCTCGCATCGCCACCCACCTGGGCGTCTGCGGCCAGACCGTCCGCGATCTGCTCCGGGCGTTCCTCGCACGCGGCTTCGACGTCCTGTACCCGTTCTGTTCGGGACCCGAGCCGAACACCGCTCAGCTCGACCGGGTGGCCGAGGCCTTGAGACGCTTGCTCGCCCAGGAACGCACTTTGGACCAGTCGGCAGCTCGGCCACGCTCTCGCCGAGGAGGGGATCGTCCTGGGTCCCCGCCAAGTCCGCCGCCACCTGAGGCGGATCCAGGCCCGCTACCGGCGCACCGCCTGGACCCTGAAGCATAAGCAGGACCCGGTGAAAGCGGAGCGAGCCGGCCGCATCCTGGAGAACCTCAAGGCGCAGGCGGACGCCGGCGATGTGACGCTCTCTTACCTCGACGAGTGCGGCTTCGCCCCGACTTTGCCGGTCGGCTACAGCTGGACATTGCCCAAGCAGCGCGAGTTCGTGCGTTACGAGGCTCCGCAACGGCGCCGGGTCAACGCGATGGCCGCCTACCGCCCCTTCGGCCGCCGGCCGCGTCTGGAGGTGTTCACGGCTGAGCGGACCTGGGACTCGTACGACCTGCTCGGCTTCTTGAAGGCGTTGCCGTGGTCGACCGGCCGCACGTGGTGGTGGTGGACAACGCCAGCTTCCACACCAGCGACGTGATCCGACAGGCCCGTCGGAGATTGTCCGAATCGGGGATCTCTCTTTAGAGCGTGTTATGAACTGTAGTCCACTGGCGATCGTAGTTTAGGGTATGATCACTCACAAGCCCTATCCCAGCGATGTCAGCGACGCCGAATGGGAGTTCGTCCTTCCCTACCTCTGCCTACTGCCTGAAGAGGCCGGTCAGCGCGTCCACAACCTCCGCGACGTCTTCGACGCCCTGCGATGGCTAGTCCGCAGCGGCGCCCCATGGCGATACTTGCCCAACGACTTTCCCCCTTGGCAGATGGTCTACCAACAGACCCGCCGCTGGCTCGCCGCCGGTTGCTTCAAGGCGATCGTCCACGACCTTCGCGCCGTGCTCCGATTCGCCGACGGTCGAGGCCCCGAACCGACCGGCGCCGTCCTCGACAGCCGGACGATTCAGTCCACTCCCGAGAGCGGCCACCGCGCCGGCTACGACGGTTATAAGCGGCGCAAAGGCTCGAAGGTCCATGCCGCCGTTGATACGCTGGGGAATCTGCTGGCTTTGCATGTCACCGCGGCCAATGAGCAAGACCGGGCCCAAGTCGGCCGGCTGGCCGAGGCGATCCAGGAGGCGACGGGAGAGTCGGTCGAATTGGCGTACGTCGATCAAGGTTACACTGGTGAGGAGCCTGCGGCTGCGGCGGCCGAACACGGGATCCGGCTGGAAGTCGTCAAATTGGCCGAGGCGAAGCGGGGCTTCGTCCTGCTGCCGCGACGGTGGGTCGTCGAACGGTCGTTCGGCTGGGCGGCGCGATTCCGCCGCTTGGCGAAGGACTACGAGCGTCTCGCCGAGACACTCGTCGGGTTGCACTACGTCGCATTCAGCCTGCTCATGCTCCAGAAGGCCGCTCCGCTATTCGTGTGGAGTTCATAACACGCTCTAGTTCCTGCCGACGTCCAGTCCGGAGCTGAACTTGATCGAGTCGGTGTTCCGTCAGGTGAAGCATCAGGCGAGCCGAGGCCTGTCTCGCCAGACTACCCAGATCGCACAGCTACGCGCGCTGGCCCTGCTCACGCCGCCTTGCCCCTCCCGGCACGGTCGAGGTCAGTCAGCGTTTCGGCCTCCCGCCATCGCCCTCCACCGAGATCGTGATGTTCTCCACTCTCACGGACGCGAGATTCCGGGAAGCCCTGCGCGCACTCGCCGCCGGCTTTCGCGAACATCGGCCGAGTTCGTGAGAGAGCACGAGGACGATCCTGTCGCCGCTCGCACGCGCGCTATCGATGGCGGCAACGACCCACTCGTACATTTCCTCAGGCCGCCAGAGGGGCCAGCACGCCACCACTATAGGTGTAAATCTCGCGTCGAACGATTGGAGGATCGTTCCAATCCATAGGCGAGGAAAATCGATGTTTTCTCTAGTCTCATCACACGAGCAGATCGAGGGACATACGCATCTGTTCCATCGACTGCGAACCACCGTGCCCGTCAGCTTCGATGACATACAATCGGCTAGCGGGCCAAAACTGATGAAGATGCCACGCGGTTATAACAGGCCCGCTGATATCCCGACGGCCGCAAATGAGAACGCCCGGGATATGAGCGATGGATGAGACGTTACTAAGTATCTCTCTTCCATTTCGGAGAAATCCGTCATTTGACCAATAGTGCGTAACCAGAGTTGCGAAAACCAAGCCCTGTGCCTCATCAAACCGTTGGTCGATCGGTGTCCAATTCGGATCAAGAGAAATGTGCGTCGATTCCCATTCATTCCACGACAGAGCTGCCAGCTGGCGATCTTGGATAGCGCTAGCGGCAAGACGCCTCGCATAAGCCTCTACAATGCGCTCACCATCGCGCCTACCGGATGCTCGTTCAAACCTTTGCCAAGCTTCGGGAAAAATGCGTCCGACCCCCTCGGTAATCCAATTGACTTCTTCTCGGCTCGTTGTCGTTACGGCGACTAGAACCATTTCAGAAACTCTATCCGGGTGGGCTTGAGCATAGGCAAGAGCAAGGGTCGATCCCCAAGATGCGCCAGAAACCAACCACGATTCGATAAGAAGATGCTTCCGAACGACCTCGATGTCTTCGATGAGAGTTTGTGTGTTGTTACAATGAAGTTGATCGAGAGCATCGGTAACAAGAGGACGGCTCCGTCCGCATCCACGCTGATCTATGCCTACGATCCAATATTTCTCAGGGTCGAACCGGCTGCGATAACTGCCAGAACGGAGGCCGCTGCCTGGGCCACCGTGCAGATAGAGTGCAGGCTTTCCATTAGGATTACCGGATACTTCCCAATAAATTTCAGCGCCATCAGCGGCGTTGAGATGGCCGGTTTCGATCGGTTTAAAAGACGGATAATCCATAGATGTGCTCAAGTGTAAAACGAAAGACCATTGAAACGGGAACTCTTCACTCAGGCGGGAAACTCTTCGAGAAGGCGCGAGATTGTACTGCGGCCCAAAGCCCTCATCGCCGGGTTGGTCTCGTAGTAATACCAGACAAGACCCATGGCTTGCTGAAATGCCCATGCGGCCCCACGCTGCCATTCCAAATCGCCAGCTTGGATGGCATTTAGGAACTCGGTTCTGCGCTCTCGATCGAGCAGATGCCAAGCGACGACCAGATCGAGTGACGCATCGGCCGGGCCAAAGTCGCCGCCATCGAGAACTCCAACCAGACGATCATCCTGCACGAGAAGGTTCGCGGGTATTAGGTCCTTGTGACTCATTACGACAGGCCCTGCATACGGGAGGTCACGGAAACCGGTCCAGATGCGCCGAAGCCGCACTACATCGAGTAGATCCTCGCTTTTGAAGAAGCAGACGTTCATCCAATCATCGTGATCGCGAAGGTTTCCGCCACGTCCTCGTCCATCGAAACGCCGCCCGGCTACGTTCGCTTGACGAAGAGAGGTCACGAGACGAACAAGGTCGACCGCAAAAGTCGTTGATCCGCTTAGCCTGCCGGGCGTCGCAGGCTGACCTTCGATCCATGTTTGGATTGTCCACGGCATCGGGTAGCGGGGCCCGGGCTTCCCCAAACCGGTCGGCCGAGGTGTGGGGAAAGGGCAAACCTGCAGTAGTTCGCTCATGGCGGCTACTTCCGCGCGAAGCACGCCGACGCATTCGCTCTGCTCCATCCGCCGAAGAGGAAAACGGGCTGCGTTGTCGGAGCCAATGCGAAAAATCGCGTTGACGGTTCCCGACGTCTCGACCGGTATGATGTCTCGATTTCGATATAGAGGAAACTGGTTGTAGATCAGATCCCGCGCGGTATCGGTATCGATACGCACTTGATATTTATGCATGTTTGTTATCCTATGGCCTACCCCGATGGACGCACGATAAAAACTTCCATGATCCGCGGCCGAGATAGCCTGGCAAGCGGATGATAGTGGCCGGATTCGAGGCAGAGACCGACGAACCCGCGGAATGAGTCGGCGAGCCTGGTCGCCTCCTCGGCGCGGCGGTAGAGGGCGAAGATCGCGAATTCGGGGGCTTCCGGGTCGGTGGCCTCGAGCGGATCCCAGCCGAACTCGTTCCCTATTCCGTCGTTTCCAAAGATGATCAGCCGCCTGGCGCGCTCGCCGGGCATCCAGTCGTCCTTGAGTCGTCGATTCCGCTCGATCGCGTGGCGGAGGTCCCAGGCCGGGTCGGCGCAGCAAGGGACATCGATGAATACCTCCCGCCCCCCCAGCACGAAGCTCCCCGGGCCGAAGACCCGAGCGAACCCCTGATATCCCGCGGGAGCCACACGCCCGCCTCGGCCTCGAAGCGGTCGAGGTCCGCGTCGGTCGGCGGGGGGAAGGCGTCGGGCGATTCCCGCACCTCGAACTCGCTTCGGAACGCCCGCCACCGCCTACGATCATCCGACGCTTCGATCATGCACCCTTCCCGATCGTATCTTTCACACCCAAGGTCCATCGCCTCCGGCCGGCTTTCAGCCGTGGTCGATGTCGAGCTTCGGGAGCATCTTCCGGAGTTGCTCCTCCCCGGCTTCGGTGATCTTCGAACCCCGCGGGTTGATGGCCTCCAGCCGCTCGAATCCGCCGATGATCGGGATCGAGCGGTCGGTGACGTTGGTCTCTACGATGTCGAGCCCCTTCAGCCCCTTCAGGTGCTCGATCCCCGCGTCGCTGATCTTGGTATAGCCCAGGTCGAGCCTCTCGAGCCTGTCCATCCCCGCGAGGTGGGCGAGACCGGCGTCGGTGATCCCCGTCGCCCTCAGGCTCAGGTGGACGAGGGACTTCATCCCCTTGAGGGGCTTCAGCCCGGCGTCGGTGATCTTGGTCCCGTGCAGGTCCAACTCGGCGATGCCTGGGTGGCTAGCGAGCTGCGCCATCCCGGCGTCGCCGACCCTCGTGTTCTCAATGGCCAGACGCTTTAGTACTACAGCGCTAAGTCGTATCCCATTTGCATTGGGGCAACCCTGTAAGTTTGATGCCCATCTCATGCAACTTTCGCCTTGTCCGCTTGGTGTGGCACCGTTGCGCCACGGCGTTTCGACGCTGCGCCCGCTCGATCTCTTCGGAGGTCCGCTCCAGAAGCTTTCGCGGAGGACTCAGCCCCAACCACCAGAACGGGATCAGCGCCGCCATCGCACTGTGGACTTGGCACTCCGTCAGACCCGGATTTTTCCCCCCCGAACTTCTGTCGCATCCGCGATAGGAACAAGTAGCTCAGGCAACTCAGGATCAGGTGGCGTTTGAGCCCCTGGTAGCGGCGGCCCTCATACTGATCCAGTCCAATCTCGGACTTCTGGTCTTCGAAGCAGCGCTCGACGCGCCATCGCGAAAACCCGACCAGCAACAGCACCTGCACCGACGTCTCCTCGGGGGCGGCGCCGACGAAGAACTTCAACTCCGCCGGGTTCAAGACGTCACGGGCGGCAACCAGGTGCAGCGGCTCGCCCGGTAACCCGTCGGCGCCCACGGGGGAAAACCGCAGGTGCTTGACTTCCCAGACCATCGGCCCCTTGTGCCCATCCTTGACTCGCCACTGGACCCAGGGCTGGTTGCGAAACCCGTCTTGATCGAGCATGGCATCAACCCGCCGAGCCGGTGTGCTGCCGCTCGCCAGGCGAGGCGTCTTGCGGCCGCGGCCCCGCCCGTGCTTACGGTACTTCCTGGTCACGACACGCGGTGCCTTGATCCAGCCCATGAAGTTCCGCGGCACCTCGCCGACGAACTTCTGGCGACGGGCCGAAAGTCCCCGCAGGAACTCGGGCTTGCCGCCGTAGCCCTCGTCGAAAGTCATCCAATCGAAGTGCAGGCCGTTGCCGGTGGCGCGGTCGTAGAGTTCCAGGGCGATCGTCCACTTGGGCCGATACACCATGTCGTCGGGGATGCCGGCCTCGCGGCAGCGGGCGCGGTCGAGGGACCAGGATTCCGGCAGAAACAATTCGCCGTCGAGCAGACAGTGAAAGCCCTCACGAGCGTAGGCGAGGTGGACCGTGACGATGCAGTTCTCCTTCTTGCCGACGGAACCGCACCACTGCCGCTGCACGCCGGGGGTCTTGTCCCCCTTCTTGACGTCGCTCGTCTCATCGAAGACGCCGATCGCGTGGGGACCGGCGTGCTCGTCGCGGACGATGTGCTGGAGCCGGTCGCGCGTCCGGTCCTGGTCCCAACAGTGCTGGCTGAGGAACTCCTGCAGGGTCCTGACCGGCACGCCGGCATTAATGGCAATCGGTTCCACGCTCTTCTCGGGGATATCCGAGAGCTGGCCGGAGACGTAGACCGGCAGATGGGCCCGCGTGTCTTTGCGCGGGAAGCAGTCATCGAACCGCTTGAGGAACTTCTTCAGCGCGGGCTTGAGCTTGCGAATCTGTGGGATATCCATGCTCGTACCTCCATAAACCATGAAGGCAAGCATACTTTCGCAATGGCCGGCGGATCAAGACGCTACAACTTGGCGCTGTAGTATTAGCGGCTTGATCTTCCGGGCGGCTGCCATCCCGGCGTCCGTGACGGACGTCTCGCCCAGGTTCAGGAAGTCCAGCGCGGGAAGGTTCTCAAGATGGACCAAGCCGGCGTCCGTCAGGGGGCTTGGCTTGTACTGCGCCACGGCCACGAACGACAGGCTTTTGAGCCTGGACATCCCCTTCAAATTGGCCAGCCCGGGGCCGCGGACCGACACATTGCCGAGGGAGAGCCGCTCCATCTGGACCATCCCCTTGAGGGCGGACAGGCCGGCGTCGGTCACCTTCGTCTCGTCGAGCGAGAGCTCCGTCAGCGTGGTCATCCCTTTCAGGGCGGCCATGCCTGAGTCGCGCAGATCGGTGTGATCGAGCGAAAGACGCTTGAGCTCCTTCAGCGGGGCCAAACGGGCGACCGCCTTGTCCGACAGCCCGCTGCTCAGGTTCAGCTTCGTCAGCTTCGGCAGCTTGGCCAGGTGCGCAAGTCCAGGCCCACGGATTCTGGCCGTCTGGTGGATCGAGAGCCCTTCCAGATTGACCAGCCGCGCGAGATGTTCCAGGCCCGCGTCGTCGATCCCCTCCTCGCTATCGATCCTCAGGTCTTTCCGCTCGGCCAGGTCGGCGAGGTCCGCGTCGTCGAGGTCGCGGCTGACCGACTTGAGGAAGTCCAGGTCGGCCTGCCTCGGGGCCGTCCCCGCGGGGGCCGCCTCGGCGCGGGGAGGCGTCCAGAGGCCGACGACGCCGTCCCCGCCCGCGCTGAGGAATTGTCCGCCAGGGGATGGGGCGAGGGCGGCGACGCCCGGGGACGCCGTTTCATACGCGCTGAGGTAGCGGCCCCGCTCGACCGACCAGAACGTCAGGAACGCGTTGTCGCCCCCGACGACCGCGAGCTTGCCGCCGGGCAGGATCGTCGTCGCATGGACCCTCCCGCCGTTGTTGGGCTTGAACTGGCGGATCGGCCGGCCGGTGGCGGCGTCGAAAAGCCGGAGCGATGCGTCTTCCCCGCCGGTCAGGACGGTCTTCCCGTCGGCCGAGAACGCCAGCGCATAGACCGCCTCCGTGTTGCCTTCGAGTTTTGCGACGAGCCGGCCGGTCGCCGTGTCCCAGACCCGCGCCGCCTTGTCCTCGATGCTCGGGCCGGTGGCGATCCGCCGGCCGTCGGGCGAAACGGCCAGGCAGAGCACCTGGTCGGTGTGCCCCTCGAACGCGCGGACTTGCTTGCCTGTCGCCGCGTCCCAGAGCCGGGCCGTGCGGTCCTCGCCCCCGGAAACGACGCGTTTGCCGTCGGGCAGGAATGCGACGCAGCGCACCGCGCCGGAATGCCCCTCGCAGGCGCGCAGGTCCTTGCCGGCGTCGATGTCGACGATCAGCATTTTGCCGTCGCCGCAGCCGACCGCCGCGAGCTTGCCGTCGGGGGAGAAGGCCGTCGTGCGCGGATCCATCCCCGAGCCGTCCCAACGCTTCTGGACCTTCCCCGCCTCCAACTCGCCTTCATATACCGCCGAGCTGGAGGCGGCCAGCACGCGCTTGCCGTCGGGGGCGACGGACGCCGCGTGGACAGGCTCCGGGAACTTCACCGACCGCTTGAGCGCGGCCGCGCTCGCCGCGATCCTCTCCTGGACCTCAGGGCTGGGCGGGACCAGGTCGACCTTCACATAGGTGGGGATTTCCGGCGTCCCGGCCTCGAAGCTGAACCAGATCAGGTATTCCGACCCGGGCCGGATCTCCCCTCCTTCAAGGCTCTGGATCACGCGGAATTTCCGGGGCAGGTCGACCCCCTTGATGGGCTCGTCCTTGCCGTGCGCGTAGCCGGTGAAGCCGTTCATCTGGCCCGTCAGGGGGGTGATGTACCAGAAATTCATCGCCCGCCCGCGTTTGTTGTCGACGGCGGGCATGATGAATTCCCACTTCATGTCGCGCCGCCCCCAGTCCGCGGGCGCCTTGAACCGGAGGCCGTCGAAGCCCAACCTCCGAGAGTTGAGCGCCAGCCGCGTGTACGGCGATGGCTGCTTCTCCGATCCGACTGGGACCTCGGCGAGAGCCGGCGCCGTCGCGCGCAGGGCCTCGATGAACGCGGCCTGGAGCTCCTGGTCATCCTTCTGGTCGGCGTCGAGCCTGGCGCGGATCTCGGCCGCCTTCGAGAACGGATCATTCGCCGTGGGGGCGGGTGCGTTCGGAGCGACCGGCGCGGCGATCGCGAGTGTCGGCAGGTCCCAGAGGCGGACGGTCTTGTCCGTCCCGGCGGAGAGGAACCGGCGGCCGTCGGCAGAGGCGGCGACGGCGTGAACCTGCCCCGCGTGGCCGGCGAATCGATTCGTCTCGCGCCCGGTCGCGACGTCGAAGACGGCGACGGCGTCCGACTCGATCACGAGGAGCCGCCCGCCGCCAGCGAACGCGACGCCCCAGCCGGCGTCAGGCGGGGCGTCGATGCGTCGCACGACCGCGCCGGAGGAGGCATCCCAAAGGATCACGACCGGCTTATCCTTGCCACCCGCCGAGGCGACCCGGCGACCGTCGGGGGCGAAGGCCACGTCGCCGACCCAGCCGGCGTGCCCCTCGAATTTCCGCGTCTCGCGCCCGGTCGACGCATCCCAGATTCGGACGGTGTGGTCGGCCCCGCCCGTCGCCAGTCGTCGGCCGTCGGGCGAGAACGAAACACCTTCACCGATCCCTGGTGGCCTTCGAGCTTCCGCATCTCCTTACCGGACGCGACGTCCCAGAGCCGCGCCGTGCCGTCCCAACTCGTCGACGCGGCGAGCTTGCCGTCGGGCGAGAACGTGAGATGGTTGACCACGTCGCCGTGGCCTTCCAACCGCTTCGGTTTGGCGTCGGGAGGTCCGTCGACAATCCAAAGGCGGATCACATGATCTCGGCCGGCCGCGAGGACGGCCTTGCCGTCCGGCGAGACGGCCAACGCCGACAGCCCGACGTTCCCGGCCGAGAACCGCCGAAGTTCGCGGCCGGTTTCGATGTCCCACACGCGGACCGTCGAGTCGGCGCCGTCGCCGCACGAGGCCGAGCGTCGTCCGTCGGCGAAGAAGGCGACGCCCGTCACGGCGTCGGTGTGTCCCTCGAACTTCCTCGTCTCGGCCCCGAGCGCCGAGCCGGCCAGCATCACGCCGAGTCGACGGCCCCGCTCCTTCCACACGCTCGCGTCGAGCATCGTTGACCGCTCCCAAGCCTTGAAGAGAAACCGAAACCGCCGACGGCGGTCCGACCACTCGTCCTGCGACGCGGCCTCGCTCCCCACACCTATCATCACGATGATTATGATCAAAAAGAACAGCGCGTCGGCCGCCGGGGCCGGGATTCCGATGACGTGCTCCAGCCGGCTCATCTCCCTGGAGGGGGCGTAGATCCGGAACGAGCCCCGAAAAGCGCAGCCTGCCGTCGGGTCGTCCAGCACCGCCTCTCATACCCCATGGCCTCGAGACGGGCCGAATACCACTGGCGAACCCACGCGGGCGGGCCGGCGGGCTTGGACGAGGCGACCCACTACGCCGGGCGAGCTGGCCCTGCCGCCGACCGTCAGTCGATCACTCGGACATCCTGGCCGACGAGATCTGAGTTTTCGGGAGGGCCTGCTTCAGTCGCTCGATACCCGCCGGGCTGATCCCCGACCGGTCGAGGTTGAGACTTTTGAGGGACTGGAATCCCGCCAGCGTCTCGACCGAGGAATCCGTCAGCTTGGTCTCGGTCAACGACAAGGTCTCCAGCGACTTGAGAGACTTCAGGCGGCCGAGCCCCGCATCGGTGATCGCGGACCGACCGAGCCGTAACTTCCAGAGGGAAGGCAGGGGGGCGAGATGATGAAGTCCCGCGTCGGTCATCCTCGAACCCGTGATGGTCAAGTCCCCGATTCGGGTCGCGTCCGACAGGGGCTCGAGCCCGGCGTCGGTGAGAGCGGAATTCTCCATGTATAGGCCCCACAGCGCATGCAGGCGCGGGGAGAGAGGCCGCAAGTCTGCGATCGACGTGTCGGTGAACCGGAGGCCGGTCAGGCTCTTGGATTCGGCGAGCCGGGCCAGACCGGCCTCTGTGATCCTCCTCCCCCCGATCATGAGGTAGGAAAGCTTGGGGAGCCCGGCGGCGACCGCCAATTCCCGATCCTCAATCTGCGTGGCCCCGAGGGTGAGCTGCGTGAGATTCGTCAGTCCGCGGAGCGGCCCCAGGCTCGATGGGCCGCCGGGGCTGGGGACGGACCGCGCGAAAGTGGCCCTGTCCGGGGAGAGGCCGAGGACATCGAGTTGCACGAGATCGGTGACCGGAGCGAGATCCGTGATGCGGACCCCCGGCATGTCCAGGAGGCTCAGCTCCTTCAGATTCGCCACATGGGCGAAGCCTCGGTCTGTGACGTTCCTGCCGTCCAGTTGCAGGACTTCCAGGTCGGTAAGGCCGCCGATGATCGCCATCTCGTCGTCCGTGACGGCGGCCTCCGGCAACCGGAGGTGGCTAAGCCTGGTCTTCCCCATCAGCCCGGCCAGGAAGCCGTGGGAATCCGTGAACCCCCGCACGCTCAGCCCTTTCAGGCGAGACAGGGTGCGGAGTTGGGCCATCCCCGCGGGCGTCAAGTTGGGGGCGGCGTGCCCCTGGATCGTGAACCATTCGACACCGTGGAGCTTCCCGACATTCTCTAAGAGTTCGTCGTCTACGTTGTCGCCTTCAAGATGGACATTGACCACCGTGTCGAACAAATCGGGGCCGAAAGCGTCGCGCATCCATTTCGGCCCTCGCGGCTTGGCGGCCTCGTCGAACTTGCCGAGGGCGTCGCGCATCCATTTCGGCCCTCGCGGCTTGGCGTTCTTGTCGCCCTGGCCGGCCACGAACTGCCAGTCGTAATAGACGCTGCCTCGCGTGTTCCGGCGGAGCGTCGTGATCGCCGCGACGGCATCGCGCTGGACGTGGGCGCGGTGAGCGACCCAGCCGAGCACGCCACCGATTCCGAGGACGACGATCATCATCGCGCCCAGGCTCAGGCGGAGCCCTTTGCGGAGCAATTCGACCGCCTTCGAGGGCTTGCCGCTCACCGTCACACGGCTTTCGGATGGGGTCGGCATGATCGCGGCGTCTCCGAGCGAAGCAAGATCCGCAGCCGGACTTTCAGACCATCCTAACCCGAGCGCGAGGCCCTGGCAACGACGCTTGTCAGACTAGAGGGAGACGAGGACAACGGCCATCCTTGGGACGCGTGAATCCCCTCGGAGGCTGCATGCCAACGGAGGGGCTGATTTCGGGATTCGCCTTCCGTCCGCAAAGGCGCAACCGCACTCACGGATCCCTCCCCCTCGCAAAAAGACCAACGAGCCTTCGTTGCGAAGACTCGTTGGTCTTGAGAATCCGAGGTTGATCACCGAGGGACAGATCCACGGCTGGCCCTCGGTCGGCACGCGTTCAACCAGTTACAATTAAATACACTATCGTCTGACCGTCTCCGTTGATGTCTTCAACGTGCAAAGAATAGAATCCAGGAGCCAGTGGAGGGAAAGTCGCGACCCACCATTCCAGGACTACGCTGTCTGTGTACAAGGAAGTAGGCGGGATGATATTGTCGTCCTGATCCCAGAGCTGAATATAGCCAAACGCATAATCAAATAAATCGCCATAGGCTATAAAATTGTCGGCTTCGCTCGTGATGACTTGGTACGAGGCGTGAGACGTTATGGTTGCACCGGCGTTCGCGTCCTTGGGCGTGAAAAGGCCCAAAGCAATCGCCGCGATCGCAATGCTTAGTGAGATCGTCTTGTGCGATCTCAGCCACGCAAATCTGGTTGTCATTAGTGATGCAACTCCTTGGAGTGTTAACGAGAGTGAGGACCGGTTCTCACTGACAGTGGCCTGGAACGCCAGAGCGGGTCCTAAACGCCAGGCGAACCTGCACTACAGAGTAGCTTACTTTCGGGCAAATGGTTCGCACTTTTCAGCGACTCTCGCTTAAACTTTCCTAAAGCCACATGCTCACTTTAATGATCGCCTAGAATCTTTCTTGTTCGCTTGATTCTTTTGGCCAATCCCCCCATGGGGAAATACTGGGGGCCGGCAAAATTGCCGGAAGATCATGCCTTGGCCTCCTGGCGCGGGATGCAATCGGGCCCATCCAGCCTCGTCCCCAGCGGGATCCGGGGCTTATCCCCGCGTGTCAGCGGCGCAGGAGGAGCGGCTTACCCTGCATCTTTGTCGTCTGGACCGCATCCCGGCAGCCAGAGCCGGCCGCCTCTTCGTCGATCGACTCTGGCGTGATCAGGTTTCTCGTCGTCCGGCCGAGCTGGGCGAATCGCAGCCGCAGCCATTTGTGGACTTAGGGGGTAGGGGCATCCTCGAAGTGGGCATCGTAATGCGTGGTCAGGGTCGTTACACCTTCGGGCTGTCCCGGGTAACTAACAGTGTTAGAGAGCGACGAATGTGTGCCTACACTCATAGCGATGCCCCGGACGTAGTTGGGGTCGCCGGGGACACCACGGGTGACGGTCGGGAGTGCGCTCAGGGGTGCGGAAGCCGTCGCTAGCACCGAAGTCGTTGTCGCGGAATATGTGACCGTGACGCCGGCCTGAGTGAAGGAACCGGACGAAGGAAGAGTTACCGAATTTCCATTGACGAGGACTCGCGTGAATCCATATAAACCAGTGCCGTCTGCGACAATTGAGAAGTTTGGATAAGTAAATTGTACGTCGGCGTGGATGGCGAAAACAGCATTCGTGTTTCCGATGAGATTGATGGAAGCATTCGCAACGAACGTTGTGGCCGCCGGGGTTGACGAGTCATCAGCTAGCACGTAATCGCGGCCAGCAGCGCTCTCAACCAGCGGGTTACCAATAGGCCACAGGGAATGTGTATCTCCAGATCTCGAAAGTTCCCACCGGGCCGTTGTATTCCCAGAAATCGTGTCGGATCCAACCGGCGCATCCGGCGCAAATGTCTGGGCGATGTCGTTGATGTTGGCAGTCGCATAACCCGAGAAGGTCACGCTGGCTGGGAGATCGGGCGGAGGGGTGTCTAGAGTGAGAGACAGGGCCGCTTCAGTGTTGTACATGTCCGAGTTATCGTCTAGATAGGGCACGGTTCCGAGTCGCCCCGCCACGGTAGCACTGGCACCAAGATGGCTCCCCACCGGTACGGGTTGTCTCCAAAACGCCGGCGCGGTCAATGCCCGCGATTCTAGGCGAGCCCCGGCCTGTTCGTTCACCCCCTCGGGCACAAATCGCTTGCTTTGGACCGCCCCTCGCCGCCGACTCTTGAAGCTCAGCATGGGAATTCCTGTGTCTAGGGTGTCGTGCTGGGATTATCCGCGTGTCGCCTTATTGTGCGGAAACTCGCCATGTTTATAATTCTGCGAGATCACACAGTCAACCCTCCATGTCGCCACTTGAGCAATCGGCAACTGGAAAGCGGTCTCCAAAGTCCGATCCTCGAATTGCCCACCTCAGTGGACAAGGTTGCTTACGATAACGCTTCGGCTCTCACATCAGCGTTATCGCTTCACCCACCGTTCCCACCCACCTGAACAAAACCTACCCATTTGCCAAGCCGTCACCGCCGTGGTCGAATACCTAAGTGCATGCATTTAGGGGATTGGGCGACGGGAGGGTTTGGTGATGCGCGGAACTAGGGAACGAAGAACGTCCCTGAGGATAGTTCAAGGCGTGGTCGTGCTGGCGATCCTCGCACTGGTCTCGGCAGTCAATGGGGACGACGAGGACAAGAAAATCTCGGATGAGGCTCCGGCGAAGAAAGCCTCGTCAGTGGAGCGTATCCCTGATCCCAGCTACGAGCCTAAGCGCGGCGACCACGCGATGGTCTACGGCTACTACGAGGAGACAGATCGTCTGTATCGTGTATACGGAGCAAAATACAATTTTGTCTACAGAGACTATTGGAAAGCATTGGAGATCAAGGACAGCGTTGGGGTCGACGAACTGCGGATGGGTAAAAACATGGAGTGGATACCCCAGAAAACTGGTGTTTTGGTTCTTGAAATCGAAGAGCACGAGGCTGAGGACCCGCGTCCTGACGCCGCGGTCGTGCGGATAATGGACGGACCACTCAAAGATCAAAAGCTATGGGTCGCCAGGTTCAACGTCGCCCGCCTCATCGAGAACCCGAACTATGTTCCGCCTAAGCCAGAACGAGAAGCCAAGCCAGCCAAAACAGATAAAAAAGCTAAGGAGGCTGCCCAGCAGTTGAACGCTGCCGAGAGTTACCGTCAGGGGAAGAAGTACGATTCGGCGAAGGTGTGGTACGAGCGGGTCATTCGAGACTTTGCGGACTACCCCGAGGCGGAGACGGCCCGTGAACGGCTCAAGACGCTGCCTAAGAAATGACCCGGGCCCTATCTTGGCACGGCCCGCACTCCAGCGACCCCAGCTTGGCCCCCCAGCGAGATCCGGGGTTTATCCGCGCGTGCCATTGCCGCCGGTCGCTGCTCGATTGCCGCGGGTGTAACTCTCGAATCTGGAGATCAAGCGGCGGTCCGAGTCCAGAGGCTCTCCCATTCCGGGGTGTCGGCGGTGGCGATCAGGGACGCCATGCCCTCCAGGTGATCCACGCACCAGCCCCGTCCCGGGACTTTGAGCCGACGGCCCATCCGCCGCGCCAGACTCTCCACTCCACCACTACCGATCGAGCGGCCCGTACGGAGCCGACCGTAATAGCCGAGACGGTTGGTATGCTTGGCGAAATAGCCGATCAGTTCATCGAGGCCGGCCTGACCGGCCGTCGTCCGGCCCTCGACCGGAATTGCTCCGACGTGGTCGAGCAGCCCCGGCCAGCCGTCGGCCAGGAGTGAGTGCCGCCCTCGTTCGACCCAGTCGGCGGCCTCGTCGCCGAACAGGGCGCGGCCCGCCGAGGCGAGATGCTCGCAAGCATGGAAGACGTCCAGGAGTTGCGTGGCCGCGGGGAACTGCGTCGAGGCCGCGTTCCAGATCCACTCGGCGCCGTCGCCCAGGACCGTCAACGAACCGGCCGGCTCGATCCCCAACGCCTGGGCCAGAGCGGCATCCATCGCGCCGCGAACGTCTCGCTGTCGGCGACCATGGCATAGGCCGCCTGCGCCGTCGGCCGCGGCAGTTCCCGCTCGGCCCAGGCGTTGGGTTCGGCCGGTTCGCCGAGCGGTCGCTTCAAGTACAACGCCATCTTCAGTTCCCGCCAGCCGCCGCGGGTCGGAGCCATGACGCCGTCAGTCAGGAATTCGACTTCCCCCTCGGCGTCCTCGAAGTGCGCCTTCGGCGGCTCCTGCTCGCGCCGCCGTGTCAGAGCTTGGGCGGCGCGATGACTATGCCGGCGAATCGTCTCGCCGTTGATGGGGACGCCGGCGAACTCGTGCAGGCGGTCGGAGGCGATGTCGAACGACCAACTCGCCGCCGCCAGGCAGGCCAACCGGGTAGCGTGCGGGCTGAGGAAGCCGTCGACGCCGAGGCGGGCGTCGAGGGGATGAGCCGTTAAGCCGCAGCCGTGGCACCGCAGCGAGCGACGACGCAGCGTCACCCGGCCGGCGGCGGTCACGGTCGTCTTGGCCGCCTGGTCCTTGATCGCGCGACGGCCGCCGCAGGGGCAGGCTCGGCCAGGAGCCCCTTTTTCTCGGCCGCCTGCGCCTGCTGCTGCAAGGCCGACTCCAGGGCGACGCGGGTCAACTCGCGGCCGAGTCGAACAGCGGCCAACTCGCCGACGGCCAGGACTTGACCGTCCGGAGCCGCATCGGTGACGGCCTCCAACTCGCGCGCCATCGCCAGGGCCTGTTCGACCAAGATCGACTCCAACTCCGTCCTGACCGTGACCGTCCGCTCCATCGCTTCGCCTCCAGGGGTGTCGGGGAGCATCCCGTCATACCAGGGAGGCGGCAGAATCTCCAGATTCCAGAGTTACACCCTTTGCAGATCGCCAAGCGTGCGTCTCTTTGCGCGTCCGTTGCCTTTGGCGATCCCGCCGAGATATGCTGAACGACGGCCGCGCCAAAGTTGAGGATCTGCTGAAGGATGCCGGGGCGGTGCTCGGGCGACGAGGCGTCGGCCCGCCGGCACACCCCCGCGTTTCGCTGGCCGGGGCAATCCCGGGTCTCGTCACGCAACGGGCAGTGTCCGCATCTGCTGTTCATTTCAGAACGCCACCGTGAGAGTTCCGCCGCCACCTGGCACGGTCAAGCCGTTAAGGCGCGTCGGGATTGCGAATGCGAGCAGGCTCGTGTTGCTGCAATCGATATCTATGAGGACGTCAACGTTGCGTTGAGCCACACCTGCAAGTCCCGTCGCACCTGGGTGATCAGCGAAAGAGCCACCAGGCGTGTCCTGGCACGAGGCGACGCCGTAGCTGAGCCGTAGCCTCCATTTCCCGGTCCCGCAGATTGGGGACAATGTGTAGCTGTAGTCCCAGTGCCAGAGCGGGGACGAGGCCAAAACGCAGGAACCGAGGGGGTTCGAGTAGGTTTGAGTCGGAATCGAAAGCACGCCGGAGGTCCACGCCTTGGTTATCGTGTTCCCGGTCAACGCGTGCATGCCCTGGTCGTCACCAATCGATGCGGCAGTAGGGTACGGCGTTGGGCAACCGCACACGCAGATGTGCGTAGAATCGCCTACGCAACCGAAGCCAACCCACTGAAAACGCCAATCCCCGGCCGAGGGTTCCCACGCAATCTGCACCACCTTCCCCGCCAGCTCGCTCTTCCCCTTCGACTCGTAGCAGTTCGAAGTGCCCGTGCGACCGCCCGCCATATTGCTCCAGGTGTTGGTGGTGGGGTTGTACTGCTGCTGCACGAACGAGTAGGGGTTGCCCGAGCCACTGAGCTTGACCATGATCTCGGGGTTGAAATCACAGGCGAATTTCCGCCCATCCGCGGTCTCCGTCCAGCGCAGCGGTGGCGTCACCGAGACCCGGCCCAGTCTCTTCATTTCCTCAGCGGCCGAGTTCAGCAGGTCGGCCGCCCGCTTGTCCAGGGTAAGCTCACCATTGCGGCCGCGCAGCCCGAATTGCTCGCCGGCTTTGAACCGGGGGAATTTCTTGGCCATGTCTCAGCTCGACTCTTGCCGTTTTGGTATCTTACCCCTCCTTGCGCGCACCTTGATCGAGGAGGTGCCTCATCCTGGCATTTCCGACAGGCGTTCGCACTCTCGGAACGGTCTGGCGGACGGCTCAGGCCGCCGGGGCCAAGCCGTTGAGAAGGGTTCTCCGCAATCCAGGCAAGAGTTTTTGGAAGGCATCGCGATGGCCTGGGATCATCAAAACCCATTCCAGCCATAACCAACGACGCACCGACGTGATCGCGCCTGAGAAGGTTACATCGTGCTTGCCGGGCCAGTTCACCGCGCGGACCCGCTTCCAACGCGCGGGCAACTCTGCGTACAGCCATGCGACGACGGTATACTGACCTTCCCCACGAATCGCTTACCATTACCCACAAGTTGGGGGACGGGCCCGCGACGCTTGCTCGGCGAGATTCCAACCCAGGATCAGGTCGTCCAGTCGCCGGAGGCCGCGCCAGAGGGTCGTCACGCCGGGCTCGCCATCGCCTGCGCGATCCAGTGTGAACGTCGGTCGAAAAACGTAGCGCGCGCCGGTTGAAAAACGTAGCGCCCGGTAAACAGACGTTACCTGCTCGAGCTCGCCTCGTCCACAGGGGACGATCGCTCAGCCACTCGACTTTCGTCCACGAGTCCCGTACTCGATGCCCTCCTTTCGCGATTCAAGCCATCACCGCCCCGACGACGCTTCGCCTCCTTGAGGCGATAACTCTCACTGCCCGTCTCCACGATGTGACAGCGATGGGTCAGCCGGTCCAACGCCGCCGCCGTCAAACTCGCGTCCAGCAGTACCTCCGTCCAGCGCTCGAACGGCAGGTTCGTTGTCACGATCAGACTGGTTCTCTCATATGAAGTACTGATGACATCAAAGAGCAGCTCTGCTCCCACTTTGCTCGCCGGCACGTAACCCAGCTCATCGAGCACCAACAGGTCCAGCTTGCTCAGCTGGCCCTTCAGCCTCGCCAACTGGTGCTGATCCCGTGCCTCCAGAAGGCTGGTGATCAACTCGGTCACACGCACGAAACGCACCCGCTTGCCCCGCTGGCATGCCTCCACCGCCAGTGACGTCGCCAGGTGGGTCTTCCCCGTACCCGACGCACCGACCAAAAGAATATTCTCACGCTTGTCAATGTATTCGCATCTCGAAAGTTCACGCAACAGATGCTCGGGAATCGCCGGCTGGGCCGCGAACGCGAACTCACCCAGCGTCTTCAACGCCGGAAACCTCGCCGCCTTCAGGCGTCGCGTCGCCGCTTTCCGTTCTCGCTCGATCAGCTCCAATTCGCACACCCGCAGCAGGTAGCCCAGATGGTCCACCCGTTCGCTCGCGCACTGCCGGGCCACCTTCTCACACTCCGCCCCGATCGTCGGCAGCTTCAATGACCTGAGCATGGGCTTCAAACGGACCAAGTCTCCTGGCGTTGCGTTCGGCTGGCTCATGGCTGCGCCTCCCCGCACAACGAACGGTAGCCGCTCAGATCCGGCGGCGGGACGCTGACGCGTGGCAAGTGGGGACGACCTTCCAGGTCCAACGGCGCCGTCGGCCGATCCCGCCGGTGCTCCAGGATCAAGCGCACTCCATCGACCGCCGAGATCTCCAGGCGCAAGGCCTGTTCGACCGCCGCGGTTAACTCCTCGAGCGTCGCTCGCTCCAGGAGTCGCAGGACTCGGATGTACTCGATCTGACCTCGCGGCCCATGGTCCTCGGCCAGGCGACGACGGAGTGCCGCGAAGCAAGCCGGCAGCTCCCAGCCCTCCAAGGGCAGTGCGAAGTCCAGTGCCCCTGGCTTTCGCTCCAGCAGGCCCAGGTAATGGACCGGATCGAAGATCGTCCGGCAGCGATCCCAGCACCGAGTGTGGTCGGCGACGATCGTCCCGGCCGTCTCCATCCGCACTCGTTCCACATCCGCCACCACGGTCAGACGCCGATGCGCGTATCGCGTCGGGACCGAGTAGTCGTTCCGGTCGAATCGCACCAGCGACAGCGAGTTGGCCCGGACCGCCTCCACCTGACGGATGCTCAACGGCTCCTCGGGCAGGTTGAGCAGTTCGCCTCGCTCCCGCTCCAGAAGTTGGCCGTTGGTCAGCGATTGGCCCCGCGTGGTGCGGCCCAGGTCGCCCCGGCAACTCTGCTGCAGGCGGGCATTGAGCGCGGCGAACGAATCGGCCTCGGGGACCGGCACGAGGAAGTTGCGCCGCGCGTAGCCCAGGAGCGACTCCACGTGCCCCTTCTCGTTGGGGGAACGGACGCGACAGAAATGAGACTCAAACAAGTAATGACTTTTCAGTCTGAGGAACTCGGTCGTCACGCCCTCGCCCCGCTGGCCGATGATCCGCGCCACGGCGATCCGGGTATTGTCGTAGGTGATCCGACGGGGTACGCCGCCGAAGCAGGCAAAGGCGAGGCGATGGCCCTCCTGGAAGGTGAGCGTGCATTCCCGCGGGAAGACGGCGCAGAAGATCGCATCGGAATGGGTGAGCGTCATGACGAACAGTGCGGCGGTGGAGGAATGCCCAGCGATGTCGACGACGGCGCGTCCGAAGTCCGCCTGCGCGTCGCCGGGCCGGTGGATGAGGGGAAGGAAGGCTTCGGCTTGCCCCTCCCGCCAGGCCTGGACGACGCCTTGAACCATGGTCAATCCACCCCGATAGCCGTATTCATCGCGGAGGCGCTGAAAGAGGCGACGAACGGTGTGCCGCTGCTTCCTGGGAGCCTTGCGGTCGTCCTGGAGGATTTGGTGGAGGATCGGCAAGAACGGCTCGAGCTTGGGGCGGGCGCGGGGTCGGGCCTGGCGATAGCCCGGAGGTTCGTCATGGAGGAGGATCTTTTGGAGGGTGTCCCAGTGGATGTCGAACTCGCGACAGATGGAACGCTTGCTCTGTCTGTCCACAAGGACGCGGCGGCGGATCTCGGCCCAGTTGTGCATGTGCGTGAACACCCATAGACCTCGCGACGCGTGGGTATCGAGGCGAAACGATGTTCGCCTTGGTGTACCAGACGCCACGAGTGAATCCATGAGCGCTACGTTTTTCGACCGAACATCGGAGACCGGCGCGCGCTACGTTTTTCGACTGACGTTCACACGCCGATGCGGCGAGTCAATGGTGGAGCCAGGGAAACCGCCGCGAAACGAGCGGTCAGGCTCGCAACCCTCGCCGGGCGACCAGGCCCCCGAGGGATCTCGACATCGAAGGCCCCCCGGGCTGGCTCGGTCCTCAAGGCTCGGTCGAGGAGGTTCTCGACGCGGCGACGAGGCTTGGCGCGGATCAGCAGATGAGATCCATCGCGCCGCGTGGTGGCGAAGAGATCATAGAAGTCGGCCTCGCGATCGGCCACAGTCACCACGATCATGTCCGGGGGCAATGCGGCCTCGGTGGCGTTCAAGGCGTCGATCCATCGTTGGGTTTCCTTGGCCTTAGTGGGCAACTTGTTCCGCAACTCGCGATGCCCCAATTCCTCGGGGACTCTGGCCCAAACATGCTGATGCAGCAGGCCGAGGGGAACGCCCTCGGGGTCGGCCGCCAAGACGGAGTGAGCAAGCAGCCCGACCTTGCGGCGGTTCGCCCGGTATCCCAATCCCGAAGTCGCGGGGTGAGTCGTCCAGTCCAGCGCAGTGGTGTCCTGGATGGCCAGGACCGGGCCGTTCTCGGGCAGACGGGCGAAGACGCTGTCACGATGGGCGGCCAGAATCGCCTCGGGAGAGACCCGGTCATTGTCCCAGAAGCGGTACGCGGCCTTGGCAGCCGCCCAGGAGCCGGCCGCCTGAGGGACACTGGCCTCCGGCCTCGCCGCGAGGGACTCGACGAGGACCGCGAGCCGACGATTGAGGCGACGATCACCCAAGTTCACGGAGCGGAGTTCGTGTTCTGACCACATCCCTTCGATTACGACCCGGAGAGGCAAAGAGATCGCCGGCACCCAACTTGTGGGTAATGGTGAGCAATTCGTGGGGAATTTCAGTCGTCTCTGAGGACCTGCCCGCCGTAGAGGAGCATGATCCCCTGGTCGGTGCCCAGGCGCAAGGCTCCCGAAGCGTCGATCCCCCGCCCGATCCCCTGGAGGATCTGGGGACCGAGGTCGAGGCGCACCGGCCGATCACGCAGGGCGTCGAGTTGATCCCAGCGCACGGCAAGTCCGAGGTCATCTTCGGCGAGCCGGCTGATCGATGTCTCGAAGTGGGCGATAACCCTTGCCAGAAGACGTTCACGATCGGCGGTGTCGGAGAAAGGATCGGACGTATGCTGAGTGAGTGAGGTCGCCATCCGGCGGATCTCGGCGGGGGCATCATGCAGCCGAGTGGAGACATTGATCCCGATCCCAATCAGCAACCGGACCCCGTGAGGAGACTCGACTCGTTCGGGGAGGATGCCGGCGATCTTGAGGCCCTCGACCTCAATGTCGTTGGGCCAGCGGAGCCTGATCGTTTCTCGTGGGATCCATTGCGCGAGGGCGTCGATCACGGCCACGGCCGTAGCAAGAGCCACTCTGGGCTCGTGCTCCGTACGAAGGCCGTGAGCGGCGGGGTCGATCCCGATCGTGAACGTCAGGCTTCCCTGGTCGGACCACCAGGTGTGATTGCCCCGACCTCGGCCTCGCGTCTGGCGCTCGGCCGAGACAAGGACAGGACAATCACCGAGGCCGTTGACGACAACCTGCCTGGCGAGGTCGTTGGTGGATTCAACGACCTCCTTGTACATCCAGGTCTTGATGAAGCGGCCGTTCATATCATCAATGTCGGGGAACCGGCGGGCCGTACCCGTCCTTACTGGCTAGTCATTTTGATGAGCAGTTCGCCGGTCTTGACCTGCTGGCCGACCGACGCGAGGACTTGGCCGACTCGCCCTGGCCGTTCGGCATAGAGGGTTGTTTCCATCTTCATCGCTTCGATCGAGAGCAGCTTTTGCCCCTTGCGAACGGCGTCGCCGACACTCACGGCAACGCCGACGACCAGGCCCGGCAGGGGAGACCCGATCTGGTTCGAGTCGTTGGGATCCGCCTTGGGAGTTTCGCGAACGGTGGAGGCCAGAGAGCGATCGGCAACCTCCACCTCACGGGGCTGACCGTTGAGCTCGAAGAAGACGGTTCGCTTGCCGTCGCTGTGCGGCTCGCCCACGGCGAGCAGCTTGACGATCAGCGTTTTGCCGGGTTCGATCTCGACCAGGTTTTCCGCTGCGGGATCAGGCCCGTAGAAGAAAATGGGCGTCGGAAGCATCGACGTATCGGCGTACGAGCGTTCGTGGGCCGCCAACTCAGGGAAGACGCGCGGGTAGAGAATCAGGCTGAGAGCATCCCGATCGCTGGCGGGCCGGCCCAGCAGTTCAGCGGCCTTCGTTCGCGCACCGTCGAGGTCGGCGGGAGGCATGCCGGCTCCCGGCCGGTCGGTGATCGCGGGGCGTCCCTTGAGGACTCGCTCCTGAAGCGCGGGGGGGAAGCCTCCGGGGGGCTGACCGAGCCGCCCTTCGAAGAGTTCGACCACGCTCTCGGGGAAGGCGAGTTCGCGCTCGGGATCGAGCGTGTCGGACGGCGTCAGGTTGTTTGCGACGAGGAAGAGGGCCATGTCCCCCACGACTTTCGAGGTGGGTGTAACCTTGACGATATCGCCGAAGAGTATATTGACATCGGCATACGCCTTGCAGACTTCGGGCCACCTGGACGCCAGTCCCAGTGCCTTGGCTTGCTGGAACAGGTTCGTGTACTGTCCCCCCGGCATTTCGTAGGCATACACTTCGGCTGATGGGGCGCGGAGGTCGGTCTCAAAGGGCGTATACAAGGCCCTGACCTGCTCCCAGTATCGGCTCACTTCGATCAGGGCTGCGGAATCCACCTCGGTTTCCCGGGGTGAGAATTTCAAGGCCTCGACGATGGCGTTCAGGCTGGGTTGCGAGGTCAGCCCTGCCATTGACGCGACGGCCCCATCGGCAACGTCGAGCCCCATCTCGGCGCCCTTCAAGATGCTGGCCGCCTGCGCACCGCCAATGTCGTGGGTATGGAAGTGGATCGGTACGCCCACCTCCTCGCGGAGCGCCTTGACCAAGCGCTCGGCGGCGAGGGGTTTGCAGAGACCGGACATGTCCTTGATCGCAATCAGGTTGGCCCCGCGCTTCTCCAGTTCCTTCGCCATCCGAACGTAGTAGCCCAGGTCGTACTTGGGTCGCTTCGGATCGAGGATGTCGCCGGTGTAGCAGATCGAGGCTTCGCACAAGGCCCCGGCTTCGCGTACCGCCTCGAGTGCGACCTCCATGTTGGGGATCCAGTTCAAAGCGTCGAAAACGCGGAACAGATCGATCCCTCCGGCCGCCGCCTCTTTGACGAAGCTGCGGACCACGTTGTCGGGATAGCTGGTGTAGCCAACCGCGTTCGATCCCCGCAGCAACATCTGGAAGAGAATGTTGGGGATCCGTTCTCGGAGCTGGTTGAGCCGCTCCCAAGGATCTTCCTTGAGGAACCGCATCGATGTATCAAAGGTGGCGCCTCCCCACATCTCAATCGAGAACATCTTCGGGCAGATCCGAGCGTAGGCATCGGCCACGCGAAGCATGTCGCGGGTGCGGACTCGGGTCGCCAGAAGCGACTGGTGGGCGTCACGGAACGTGGTATCGGTCAGCAGGAGCGGGGTCTGATCGCGAATCCAGCGCGAGAAGGCCTCGGCCCCTAGCTTTTTGAACAACTGACGCGAGCCTTCCGGCGGCGCGGCGACGTGGTCGTGCACCGGAGGGGCAGGCTCGGCCTGGTTGACGAAATTGGCGGGGCGGGTGACGCCGGGGAAGCCGTTGACCGTCACCTCGGCGGCGAACGTCAGGAGCTTTGTCGCCCGGTCCTGCCGGATCGGAAACCGGAACAGCTCGGGGGTTTCATCAATGAACCGAGTCGTGCAGCGGCCGTCGAGGAAGGCGGGGTGGTCGATGACGTTGAGCAGGAACGGGATGTTGGTCTTCACGCCTCGGACACGAAACTCCTGAAGCGCTCGCTCCATCCGCTTGACTGCGTCGATAAAACGTCGGCCACTGGCCGAAACCTTGACCAGCAGCGAGTCGTAAAAGGGAGTGACGATGCCTCCGGTGATGCCGGGGCCGCCGTCGAGCCGAAGACCGAGGCCGCCGGCCGATCGGTAGTGCGTGATCCGGCCGTAATCGGGCGTGAACTTGTTCACCGGATCTTCGGTCGTGATCCGGCACTGGAAGGCATAGCCGAGCGTCTGGATCGAGTCTTGGCTTGCGATTCCAATCTCAGGGTCGGAGAGTTCCGCTTCTTGCGCGATGAGAATCTGGCTCTTGACCAGGTCAATCCCGGTCACGATCTCGGTGACGGTGTGCTCGACCTGAATGCGCGGATTGACCTCGATGAAGTAGAACGTTCCCGTCTCGTCGTCGACCAAAAATTCGACGGTCCCCGCGTTGTCATAGCGAACATAACGGCCAATTTTGAGGGCCGCCTCGCAGATCGCGTCGCGGAGTTCGGGGGCGAGGTTGTACGCCGGGGCGATCTCGATGACCTTTTGATGCCTGCGCTGAACCGAGCAATCGCGCTCGTACAGGTGGACCAAATTCCCGTGGTGATCGCCCAGGAGCTGGACTTCGATATGCTTGGCCTTGCGGATGAACTTCTCGAGAAAGACATCCGGAACGCCGAAGGCAGTCGCCGCCTCGCGGCTGGCCTGTTCGATGGCGGAATCGAGCGCTTCGGCCGACTCGACCACGCGCATCCCACGGCCGCCTCCCCCCATCGAGGCCTTGACGATGACGGGATACCCGAGCTGATCCGCAATCTTGTGCGCCTCGGGGCCGGGTACGAGCGGCTCCTCGCTGCCCAACAGGACTGGGACGCCCGCCGCCTTGGCCAAGGAGCGTGCGGCCACTTTGTCCCCGAGCTTGTCGAGCAGTTCGTCGCGCGGTCCGATGAAGGCGATTCCGGCGGCCTTGCAGGCGCGGGCGAATTCCGCATTCTCCGAGAGAAAGCCGTAGCCGGGGTGGATGGCGTCCACCCCTTTTTCACGGGCCAAGGCGATGATCGCCTCGATGTTCAGATAGCTGCGGATCGGTTCGCCCGCATTGCCGACCTGATAGGCTTCATCGGCCTTAAGCCGATGCACCGCGAACCGGTCTTCGTGCGAATAAATGGCCACGGTGCGAATGCCGAGCTCGTGCGCCGACCGGAAGACCCGGATAGCGATCTCACCTCGGTTGGCCACCAGGAGCTTGCGAATCTCGGACATCGCACCATCCCAAGCAAAAACAAAAAAATGAAACCGCCCTCTTCACAAACGGAGAGGACTTAAAGAATACCAGATTAAGCTGGGAACTTGAAATTCTATCCGTCGATGGGGAAGGAGACCCGGAGCGGACAACCCGCGATGACCGGCATAATCGAGTCACACGAGTCGAGTTTATGGCCTGGGTCAAGACCGGACCATCAACCGCGAGCGAGTCTCTTGGGCATCCGACGGGATGAGTCAGGTCAAGAATCCTCAGCTTCGACCGGATTTTCCAAGGTGCCGATTCCGGAAATCGTCGCTCGCAACGTGTCACCCGGTCGAAGATAGGTGTTCGTTGATGAGCCGACGCCCGATGGTGTGCCCGTCGAAATGATATCGCCTGGTTCCAGAGTCACGAATCGGGAGAGAAACGAGACGATCGCCGCGACGGGAAAGATCATTTTGGACGTCGAGGAGTCTTGTTTGATGACGTCGTTGACAGTGAGCTGAATCGCCAAGTTTTGCGGATCCTCAACGGCATCGGCCGTCAGGATGCAGGGGCCGACGGGGCAGAAGGTGTCATGCCACTTACCGTGCTGCCAGTCGAAAAAGCGATCTCGCTCGCGCGCTTTCCGGGCGGGGTTCGGTGTGAACTTCCGATCGCTGATGTCGTTGACCACCGTATAACCCGCGACGTAGTCGAGTGCGTCGGCCTCGTCGGCATCCCGGCACGTCCGGCCCACCACCACGCCCAGTTCGCACTCCCAGTCGACATGGTCGGGCGAGACCCGAGGGATCACGACCGGATCGCCAGGGTTTGTCAGGGTCGTCGTCGGCGGCTTCATAAAGACGTAAGGAAACGTCTCCGCTCGCTCGACGCTCAGCCCGCCTCGTTCGACGATATGCTCGGCATAGTTGCCCGCGAGCAGGAGAATCTTACTAGGCGCGCCGATCGGGACTAAAATCTCAACGTCTTGGATCGGAATGGCCAACTCGCTCAACGCCAAGGGGTCGAGTGCTTCCACCCAGGACGCGAGATCGCGGACGGCATGAAAATAGGCCCCTTCCGGGGGAAGGAGATCGAGAAGGTCGTCTGTGGACGGGAGCAGCAACTCGACTCCTTGGTCCTCAGAATAGGTCTCGGCCGCCTGATCGATGGGAACCACGCAGTCATCGACGTAGAAACCCGTGAGAATCATCTCATCGAGGGAGAATCGGCAGAGTCGCATACGGGAACCTCCTGTCCAGGGTGGGAACTCGTCGCGTTACGTCCCCGATCGGCCCTTTGCGTTCGAGGCGGGTTACGATACCTCGTTCCAAGGCGAACAACAACAGACCGATCCCGATTTTCCCCCTATGGGAGTGGCCTGCTCGAATTTCTCCCGGCGGGACTCCTCTCGTCTTCGATCCAGCACAGGGCGAACCAGCCCACGCTCAAAGACCGCTGCGGAAAAAGACGACGTCTCCGTCCTTGACGACGTATTCTTTGCCCTCGAGTCGTTGCAAGTTCTTCGCCTTGACCTCTTTCATGGTTCCGAGCCGGGCCAAGTCGTCAAATGCGGTGACCTCGGCTCGGATGAATCCTTTGGCCAGGTCGGTATGGATCTTTCCCGCAGCATCGACCGCGGACCCGCCGCGCTCGAGGTTCCAACCGCGGACTTCGGGTTCGCCGGCTGTGAAGAAGGTGATAATGCCGACCGCGTCGTAAGCGCTGCGGATGATCCGGTCGCGGCCGAATTCAGTGATCCCCATGTCTTGCATGAAGCTCGAGCACTCCTCGGGGTCGAGTTGGGAAAGTTCGAGCTCGAGCTTGGCATCGAGGACAAGCGTGTCTGGAGCCATCGCCAGCAGTGAGGGGGGAATTTCCTCCCCTTGGGTTGCGTTCAGCAGCACGACTTGCGGCTTGTCGGTCAGAAGGCCAAATGACCGCATTGGCTTCTTTTCTTCCTCGGTGAGACCCAGGGTTGAGATCGGCTCACCCGATTCGAGCGTGGCGTAAACGCGTTTGATTAGCTCGAGTTCCTTGAGCTGGACCTCGCGGTCCGCTTTCGGTTTTTTGGAACTCGCCGTGAGTCGTTCGATTCGGTTGGAGACCACACTGAGGTCGGCGAAAAGCATTTCCTCACGGAACCCGGTCAGGTCGTTGGCCGGGTTCGCTCCGGCGAATGAACCGAGAACGATGAGCAGGGCGTCTCCCTCGCGAATCAAGGCAAGGCGCTGGGGGTTGTCGCCATGAGACCCAGGGATCAATCCCGGCGTGTCGAGCATCTCGACAGTGGCTGGGGTGACTTTCTTCGGCTTGTGAAGTGCCGTGAGGAAATCGAGACGAGGATCGGCCAGAGTCGCGACGCCCACCTGCCCGGCGTGGACCTTTCCAGGGTCAGGCGTCGCTCCGGTCAGCAATTGAAACAGGGTGCTCTTGCCGCTTCCCGAGAAACCGACCAGTCCGACTCGCATCGTCCGGCGCTCCTCTATTTTTTTTCGCAGCCCCTCGCCCTCTCGGCTCTTTTTTAGCAGGAAGGGTGGAGGGGCGTTCCTAATCACATAAGAACGAGATTACAGGTCAAGGGCCGAATTCAGGCGTCTTTGGAGCGAAGGCTCGCTTCCAGTGCGTCCAGTCGAGCTTCGAGGTTCATCAGGACGTCCGGAGAGAGCGTCAGGTGGCCGAAGCGGACCCGGTAGAAGGCGTCTACGACCAGGCGCGGGACATCGGCGACCGATTCGGTCTTCAGCCCGCCACCGGTCAGGAAGACCGTGGCCCGTCGTGCAAACTCGTGCTGTGTTTCCGCTGGCGGACGCTCCAGGCCGTAGTCGGTCAGGAGCTGGGTCAGGCGCCGATAGAAGACCACGCCTGCGGAAAGTGATGACGGGTCTCGATCGGCCCCACGATACCAGCGGACGATCCGTCCGATGACCCAGAGACAGGCCCGGGTCAACATCACAAGGAGAAAGAGCGCGGTGAATGAGACGAAGAACCCGCGCACGCTGATGAACTGACCCACATCCTTAAAATGAAGCAGGTTGGCAAGCAGAGGGCGAATGGACTGCCCCATCATCGCGAAACCGCTTCGTGCCTCGAGGATGAGCTGCCTGATCGGCTCGTAGATGAGGCGCTGTTGCCGATCGGCGTTATATCCGACGACAAAGAAAACCCAGATATACCGAATGAAATCGGTGAACTGGCGGAAATTCGAGCCGAATCCCCCCACCCGATTCACGGATTCACGTCGCTCGTTGGCGGGAGTTGGATCAAGGGTCAGCCACCTCGCCGGCGAATCGGCAGAGGGATCGAGCGAGGCTTCCACCCAACTGTGAGCGTGCTTCTGGCGAACGTTCAAGACCTGCGACAGTTCGTTCCAGTCGCCTCCTTTGAACCCGTTGACGAGGCGAGCCGGAATATCGACCGAACGCAACAGCAAGGCAAGGGCGCTCGCATAGTATTCGCAGTGCCCTTCCTTGCGATTGATCAGAAAGTCGAGGACCGGGTCGATCTTGCGATCCACCACGGTCATGCGGAGCGTATAGCTGAATTGACCCGAGATCCGGAGATAGGCGTCCAGCGCCCGCGCTTGGGCTTCCTTGTCATGGGCAGGAATGTTTGCGATGAGCGGGAGGGCGATTTTCCGGAGTTGTTCGCGGAGCTCGCCGGGGACGGCAAGCAGGGCCTCGCGGCGAGGAGACCGAAGCCGATCCTCACCGGGTTGAGGTGCCGTCGAGACGGCGTCGGAAATCACAACGTAGTCGAACGCCCCCGGCCGGAGCGACTCACGCATGAATGTGCCGTCATTCGAGTTGAATTCCGGACCGTGGCGTGAGCCGCCTCCCTTGATCTCGATGTCGATGACCGGTCGCAACCCGAAGAGGACGGGCGAGTCGGTCGCCTCCAGCTTGATCCATTGCTGAATCGTATGCGGCCGATCGAGGCTCGGAGGGAGAGTCAAGTATCCCTTCTCTTCGCGAAACCAGCGGCCTTCCGCATACTTGGACATCGTGACGCCGCGCCAGAGCCATTCGTCGTTTGGCTTAATCCGCTTCTGGTTCTCATCGAATAGCTCAATGCTCATCACCACGCTGTCGTTCTCGAGGATCTCACCGAGTTGGCCGAGCTGGACCTCGTCGTCGAAACCGGTGAGATGCCCGGCCACGGGGTCGGACCCTCGCGACATCCGCGCCGAGGCTCCGCGCCTGGGCATCGCGAGAAAGATCACTCCGCCCAAGGCGAGCGTCAAGGCGGTCACACGGATCCCGGAGAGGACAAACGGGAGGTCGAGCAAGCCCGGATACGCTTCATCCGAGTGCGACGCGGCCGACGCCGAGAGAGCAGAGATCGGACGAGAACCCGACCGCAACGAGTCTTGAGGCTCGGTCGTCGAGACGGTGATCACCGGACTTGCAATCGAACGATACCGTAGCGAGTCTCGATGCAACGAGAAGAGGGACAGCACCCAGAGAGTGAGGAACGCCCAGGAGAACATCAGCAGGCCCACGCGATCGCTCTGGCTGATGAAGACGCCGACGAGCACCTGCGTGAGGCCGAGCAGGACGAGAAACCAGTCGTCCTCGGGCGTCTTGGGCAGAAACATCTTGATCAACTGGAGGTAGACGAGGAAGTGGGCCAGCACTCTCAGAAGCGAGTCGGGATCGATCAGATACTCGAGTAGCACGAGGCCGATCGAGACCATTGCCAGGCCGTTGGCTGCGGGTCGAGGGAGGCCGAGCGCCGGGTTACGGTCGACGGTCATCACCGCGAGAAAACCACTGGCGGCCACCGCGATCGGAAAAAGAATGCTGAAATTATTGTCGGTGACGTCGACACTCATGGTCAACGTCGCCAATGTCAGCATCAGATAAAAACTGGTGCGGTAGAGGGTCGTGAAGATCATTGCGGGGAGCCCTCCCTGAGCGCTTCGACCTCGTCCTGCTCGCTCTCTTGAAGCATCTGAGCCGGCGAAACCCTCGGACTCGACGCCCCAGGCCTTGCTGGACTGGTGGGCTGTTCGTCAGGAAATTGGATGAACTCGGCGAGTTCGTCGTTCGATGCGTCGAGCAGGACGACCCGGCCCATCAGGCCGCGTGCGGACGCTCCCGAAAGACGCTCGGATCGTTCAGCCTCTTCGAGCAGGTTCACCGGCCTTGTGGAGACGACGACGAGTACGGCCTCGCGGAGGGTGGCCGGGGGCAGGGCATCGAACAGTGCGGAGAGCGAACCTTCGGACGAGGGGCGCATGACGGCGAGCTGTTCGAGTAACTCGTGAAGCAACTTGACTGACGCCGGCCCTTGACGAACTCCAGGGGTGGCGCCGGTCCAGCCGAGCAGAAGCCTTCGCCCCTGGTGTCGACAGGTCTCGAGGCAGATCGTCGCGGCGAACTGGATCATCTTCTCCAGCGCCTCGCGCTGTTCGGGCATGACCTTGGTCCTGGGAAGCCAAGGGTCAAGGAGAATTGCCAGATCCTGCTCGTTCTGTTGCTCGAATTCCTTGACCATCGGCTGCCCGAGTCGTGCCGAGGTCCGCCAGTGGATCCACCTGGGACTATCGCCGGGGCGATAGTCGCGGAGTCCGTGATATTCTTGTTGCTGGGCCGAGCGGTCGTGCCTGAGTCCCCGATTGGTTTCCGAGGCCTGCCTCTGGAGAAATTGCCAGCGGCGCGTCAACTGGCCGACCCTCGGATAGACGGTCAACTGAGCCGGTTCCAGCGTGGTTACGCGGCGCTCGATCAATCCGAAGGGGGACCGGGTGACCAGGTCGAGCATTCGGAATCGATACTTCCCACGCTTCGGACTCGGCCCTTGCCAGCGGAGTCGCGCCCGAGTCATTCCGGGCACCCGCGCGAAGAAAACGCGAGGCGTCACGCTGCTCGCGCCGGAGACGATTCGGTCCAAAGGGGTGAGATCGTCCTCGATGGCGAGCGCCAGGGCCGCCATCCAACGTCGCGAGTTCTCAAGCGTGTAGTGGAGCGTCAACGGCTCGCCCGAGAAGACGTAAGACGGGACGCGCCGTGTGACGCGAAGTTTTCGGAGCATCGCCGCGCTGGCGAAGATGGACGCGACAAGCGGTCCCGCCGCCAATCCGGCCACGAGGAGAATCAGGTTAATCTGCTGGTTGAGGCCCGTCGCCAGGAGACCAAACCAGACGGCGATATAAAGGAGACCTTCCCGCGTCCAGAGAAGTCTTTGAGTCGGCCACAGGCTGACGAGCACCCAGCGAGCGGACCGCTTGAGGAAGCCACGCGACTCCATGGAGACCACTTTCCTTCCGCGGTCGGCCCAAATTCAGGAAAAAAAAAGGACGGAGATCCCACGTCGATTCTGGCGTTGAGCGACCCTTTAGGGGATTCGCAAAGCCACGCCCGGTGAGATGAGATCGCTCAGGAGGGAACGCGGAGACGATCCACCAGATCACGGATGATCGCCTCGGCCGCGCCGAACTCACCCGCCTGGAGGAACGACTTACCGACAACACGGTGGGCGAGTACCGGTACGGCCAAGAATTTCACGTCGTCGGGGACCACGTAGCCGCGGCCCGACACGAACGCGAGGCTCTGGGCGGCACGATACAAGGTCAGCGCGCCTCGGGTGCTGACTCCAACGTGAAGGTCCTCTCCCTTGCGGGTCGCATGAACGATATCGAGCAGATATTCGGCGATTGCGTCGTCGACCCGCACATTCCGCACCGCGCGTTGGAGGTGGAGAACGTCTTCCGCCATGAGGACTGGGCGGAGTGTTTCGACCGGTTCCCCTGACCGATGGGTGGAAAGCACCCGGCGCTCTTCGGAACGAACGGGATAGCCCATCCGGAGCCGGATCATGAACCGGTCGAGCTGGCTTTCCGGTAAGACGTAGGTCCCCTCGAACTCATAAGGGTTCTGGGTGGCCAGTACGATGAACGGAGGTTCGAGAGTATAAGTTTTTCCTTCGACCGAAACCTGCGTGTCGCTCATCGCCTCGAGCAGCGCGCTCTGGGTTCGTGGGGTCGTGCGGTTGATTTCGTCCGCCAGAATCACGTTGGCGAAGATCGGCCCGGGCTTAAAAACGAACTCGCCCGAAGCGGCGTTGTACACGCTCGACCCGATAATATCCGAAGGGAGCAGGTCAGGGGTGAATTGGACGCGACGGAATGAGCAGTCAATGCTGGCCGCAAGCGCCCGAGCAAGGAGCGTCTTGCCCACGCCGGGAACATCTTCGATGAGGACGTGTCCCTCGGCCAGTAACGCAACGACAGCAAGCTTGATGACCTCAGGCTTGCCCAGGACAACCGTCGCCACATTCTCAAGGAGCCGGTTCAAGAGTGACATCAGCTCGTCAATATCAGGCGAGGCCATCTCGGATGTCTGCGGTGAATTCATACGCTTTCCTTCGATCCTACGGATGACCGAATCGAGGCCCCGGGCTGATGACGACCCCGGCTAGTATAATCGAGCCACTCTCTCGATTCCAACGTTGAGGTTACCACGACTTGAAGGATTCAACCTTCGCGATCGCCCGCCGGCCATGAATAGCGGAGGGAAACCGCGAGAGCGTGTCGGGACGCCGCGATCCAAATCCTGCCGACCGCGCTCATACGACCCTTGACGCTGACGATCCTGTCGATTTACGATGACCGGCGAGGGATGTCATCCATCAATTTGCTTCACGGATGAGCGCGTTCTACGCGATGACGACTCTACGCACCGATCGAATTCTTGTCGCATGCCCCGACGCCAGGCCACCTGCCTACCAGGCCGTGATCGGGTTGGCGCAAGCCGACCTCCTCCATAGCTTCCACACGGCCTACTACTATCGAGGAGCCGGCCGCGTTGGTTCGCTGGCGAGCCGGGTTGCTCCTGTACGTTATGCTCGGTTGCAACGGGCGCTTTCGCGGCGTTTTGACCCCAACATTCCGGGCGAGCGAGTCCGTTCTTCATGGGGATATGACGTCGCGCTCAGGCTCGAGGAGCAACTTGCGAGACGAGGCCATCGAGCCCGGAGTGGTGTCGCGCGGTGGCGGACGGAACGATTCGACCGAATGTTGGCACGTACACTGCCCCGGCATCGTCCTGAAGCCGCTTTCATCTTCAGTGACGTGGGCTCACAATACACCTTGCCACGCTGCCGCGAACTCGGGATCCGGACCATCCTGAGCATGGTCCACGGTGATGTCCGTGAGGAACAACAGGTTCTCGAACGTGAGGCGGAGACCGCGCCCGATTTTTTCCGGATCTACCTGGGCGACGGTTCACTCGACCTCGAGGCACTGGCCTGGCTCCACGCCCGCCGACTCCGCGATATCGAACTGGCGGATCGCATCCTCGTTCCTTCCGACCATATCGCGGAAACCCTGATTCGATACGGGACTTCTCGAGACAAGATCACGGTGATCCCGTACGCGGCCGACACGCTCCGCTTCCGACCTGACCCGGCGAAGCGGCATGACGAAACATGCACATTCTTGTTTGCGGGTGGAATCACTCAACGGAAGGGGATCAAGTATCTCCTGGAAGCGTGGCGACGCATCCGACGTCCGGGATGGCGACTTCAACTGCTCGGCGGATTGCCCAGCGACCCCGGACCACTCGTCGATTACCTGGATGAGGTAGAGGTACTCGGCCGTGTCTCTCACGCCGAGATGCCCGCGATCATGGCGGCGGCCGACGTCTTCGTGTTCCCTTCGCTTTTCGAGGGGTCGGCGGTGGTGACCTACGAGGCGCTCGCTTGCGGTCTGGCCTGTGTCGTCACTCCCGACGCCGGATCGGTGGTTCGCGACGGCGTTGAGGGCCGACTTGTACCACCTGGGAACATCGAGCGCCTGGCCGAGGCCATGGAGCAACTGGGGCTGGCCCCTGACCGTCGTGCGTCGATGTCAGTCGCGGCCCGGACGCGAGCCGAGTCATTCGATTGGCCTCGCTATCATTTGGCCGTCGCCGGGGCGGCTCGGCATGCGATCGGCAATCCTGGTTAATGGAAACCCCAGGAGGGGGATCAGCGTGGAAGTTCTCCCAGCTTATGGCATTGTGGCGGTCATTGTCGCCGTTTTCCTCGCACATCTCGTCTCGGGGAAATTCGACCCTTTTGCGCCGATCTGGATGTTCCTCGTCGGCTACGTCCAGATTTACGTATTTCAGGCGATCAACTACCACGATTGGGCCGTGCAAGTCCGCGGTCCCCAAATGGTCATGGCAGCCAATATCAGGGCGCTATGGGCCCTGATCTGGTTCATGATCATCTACCATTGCGGGTTTCCCAAGCTACTCTCGAGATGCCTGCCGAAACCGCCAAGCCAGTGGTCTTCCGGGATCGTCTGCGTCATTAGCCCTCTCCTCATCCTCTGGGGTTGCGTGGGCGCGGGGCTCTTACTCAGCAATGGCGGGGGAGGGGAGGTCACACCCGAAGGGGCGCTGCTGGCTTCCTTCCCTTTCGTCATGCTCGTCGGGGCCGTCCTGCTGATCGTGACCGGCCGGTCGGGCGAAAGGAATCGCCCCATGTTCACCGCCAGCGGATTGGCGATCTGTGCGTTCTACATCCTGATCTGGATGTTCAATGGAAAACGGTCACACTCGCTGATGGGTGTGCTGACAATGGTGTGCGTCTACTACATTACGCGCCTGCGCCGGCCCTCCTGGCCGGTCCTGATCATCACGGGCTTCGCAGGCGCTCTGGCGGTATCGATTGCCATTGGTTGGAGATTTGAACGGCAACGCGGAAGAGAAGCCTCGGAATTCCTTACCTTCTTGAGTGATTTCGACCTGGGCACCATCCTGAGAAACATGAATATCGAGGGAGATGACGATTCCTCGCGGCCGGTGTCACACGAGACTGAAGAGTATGGCGGTTTCCTTGTGATGATGACTGCCGTACCCGCGATGTCCGAGTACGACTATGGGGCCTCGTACCTTCGGATCTTTTCGACGTTCATCCCCCGGATCATTTGGCCGAGCAAGCCGTACTTTGGTCGTGAACAATGGGTCAACGCATGGATCGCCGGGTCAGAGTTCAAGAGAGACTCGACCTTCACCGGCCCGGCGATTGGGATCCACGGCGCAACTCAACTCAACGGAGGAGCATGGGCGACCGCGATCGTCTTCGCCTGCATGGCAATCTTTCTGCGATCATGCTACGACTATTTTCGATTGCACGCCCACGTCCCCTGGGTCCAGGCCTGGTGGTCTGTTTTCTTCTTCAACGCGTGGTTCATGGTTGTCACTGACGATCCCTTGGTCTGGTTCTATTACAATTGGGGCTTCACATCGATGCCCTTCCTCGTCTTGCTCTGGTTCGTGAACAAGATGGGAGGAGCGTCACGCGACGTCCCGGTCGCGGCGTACGCTGCCTGAAACGATCACCCGGCCCCGTGACGATTCAAGGCGGGAACGAGAGGGAACTCGCATCAATGCCAACAACGCTTGCTATCTCGTTCACCAATTTCGGACCGTATCACCTGGCCAGGCTCCGGGCCTTGGCCCACGCTCTCGACGCTGGCGGGGGACGGTTGATCGCCTATGAAATCGCCGGGACCGAGCGGTTGTATCCCTGGGTCCGCGAACAGGGGAAGGAACCGTTCGAGTGGGTCACGCTCTTCCCGAACCGAACGCTGGAAACCCTCTCGAAATCGGCGTGCTCGAAGGCGATACATGACGTCCTCAAACGCGACAGGCCGGACGTGGTGGCGGCCGTCGGTTACTCCCGCCCTGAGTCGACCGCGATTCTTCGCTGGGCGGGCCGTGAAGGACGTCCGGCGATCCTGATGTCGGAAAGCCAGGCGATCGACCATCCTCGCGTTTGGTGGAAAGAGGCGGTCAAGCGAATCCGAGTGCGGCGATTCTCGAGCGCCCTTGTCGGGGGGCCTCCCCATCGCAACTATCTCGTCGACCTCGGGATGCCTCGCGACCGGATCGTCCTGGGCTACAACGCCGTGGACAACGACCGGTACGCGGAGCAGGCTGAGCGCGCTCGCCAAACTCTGGAAGGGCAGCAGGGATTACCCCGGTCTCCTTTCTTCCTGGCGGTGAGCCGGTTCGCACCCGAGAAGAATCTTGTGCGTCTGGTTCGCGCTTATGCACGCTATCGGATCTCCGTCCCGAAAGAGGGGGCGTGGGACCTGGTTCTTTGCGGCGACGGCCCCGGCGCCGCCGAAGTTGAAGAGGCAGTCGCGTCCTCCGGGTTTGCCGGCTCGATCCATCGCCCTGGTTTCCTCCAGGCCGACGAACTCTCACGTTGGTATGCGTTTGCCTCAGCATTCGTCCATCCGAGTTTGATGGAGCCGTGGGGCCTGGTCGTTAACGAGGCCGCCGCGTGTGGGCTTCCCCTCTTGATCTCGGATCGTGCGGGGTGCGGCGAGACTCTCGTCCCCGACCTTCCCGACTCCACGGGGCGACGCTTCGATCCGCACGACGTCGAGGCCATGAGCGACAGTCTCGTCTGGATGGCTTCGCTCAGTGCTGCCGAGCGGCAGGCAATGGGTCGTCGAGCGAGTGCCGTTGTGGCGGAGTGGGGGCCGGAACGATTCGCCCAAGGCACGCTCGAGGCCATGGAACTGGCCTTGCCCACGCTAAAGCAGAGGTGGGTCTCGCCCCCCGTAACCCCGAGTCGCGGGTTATTGTCGCGCTGAGACACCGTGATCGAACGTCACCAAGGAATGAGGTGGGCGACGCCCGCCGGTCATGCCCTGAACCGAGACCCAAGATGAGCCAATCGTACTCCTCCGCCCGGGCCCAAACCCCTGCGCCCGGGCCCATCTCCGCACACCGAACGTTTCGAGAGGGCTGGCTGCACATATGCAATGGGCTCGACCCGGTCCGTGATGGCGGGATGGTGCCAAGCATTCTCGGAATGACGGGAGCGCTGGCGGCGATCGGGGGGCAGGTCAATATCGTCACTCCGACCCCATCCCGGCTCGGTGACACTCCTCTTCCGTCGAACGTTCGGCTTCAGGGGCCGGAAACCGAGCTCGAGGCGGTCGTTCGCACAGCGGAAGTGATCCATATGCACGGCCTCTGGCAAGCGCAGACCCGTCGCGGTGCGCGGCTGGCATGGCGGGCCGACGTCCCTTACATGATCGCCGCTCACGGGATGGCCGAGCCCTGGGCGATGCGTCAGAAGGCGTGGAAGAAAAAAGTCTACACGGCGCTGATCGAGGGCAAAAACCTCCGGCGCGCAGCCTGTCTCCACGCCTTGTCGCGACCGGAGATCGGCCATCTCCGCGCACTCGCGCCTCGGACCCCGATTTGCTACATCCCCAATGGAGTTGATCCGGTCCCCCTTGAAAATCTGCCCGATCGATCTTGCCTCGAGGAGGAATTCCCTGAGCTGAAGGGCAAGTTTGTTCTGCTCTTCTATAGCCGGATCCACGTCAAGAAGGGACTCGACCTGCTCGCCCAAGCGTTCGCCCGAATTCAACGCGAACACCCCCAGGTCCATCTCCTCCTGGCAGGGAACGACGATGGAGCACTCGGGCCTTTCTTGAACCGGATCAATGACGACGGCCTCACCTCGCGGGTGACCTGGGTCGGCCATGCCTCGGGTGAACGCGCCCGACGTGTCTGGGGAGCCGCCGATGCCTTCATCCTGCCCAGCTACAGCGAAGGCTTCAGCATGGCGATCCTCGAAGCGCTCGTCTGTCGCTTGCCGGTGCTCATCACGACGGCCTGCCACTTCTCCGAGTTGGCTGACTTCGAGGGTGGAATCGTCGTTGAGCCGGTCGTCGACGAGGTGACTCGCGGCTTGAGAGACCTGCTGGAACGCACTCCCGAGCAGCGAGCCGCACTGGGGGCGGCCGGTCGCGCTCTTGTCGAGCAAAAGTACACATGGGAGCAGCAAGGGCAACGCCTGGCTGACGTCTACCGCTGGATGAGCGGGGGTGGGAAACCGCCCGAGGCGGTGCTTGGCCCCGATCAGGAGCCTTGAGCTGCTCTCCCTTGGCCCAGGTCCGACTTGGTTCGACACCCCTTTTTTGATCCGCGAGCGGAGCGACGTCTTGTCGGTCGATTGCGGCCACCTTTTTTTTGAGGAAGCACGGGCCAGCGACAGCCCTGGAGCCGAATTTATGCCCCTGCTCGAAACCAAGGACGCGCCATCCGAAACCGGTCGCCTGATGTCCGATGCCGCGACGAGCCCCCCGGCCGGCAAGGTCAAGGTGAGTGTTCTCGTCCCGGTGAAGAATGAAGCCGAGAACCTGAAACGCTGCCTGCCCGCGCTGGCGTGGGCCGACGAGATCTTCATCGTCGATAGTCAGAGCACCGATGAAACCGCGGCCGTCGCGGCGGAGCATGGCGCTCGCGTGGTCCAGTTTCATTTCAATGGCAGCTATCCCAAGAAGAAGAACTGGTCGCTGGAGAACCTGCCTTTCCGCAACGAGTGGGTTCTCATTGTCGATGCCGATGAGGTGGTGATTCCCCCACTGGCCGCTGAGATCGCCAGGCGCACTGCTAGCGACGAGGCCGATGGGTTCTACCTCAACATGAAGTATTACTTCCTCGGCCGTCGGATCCGCCATTGCGGATACTCCGAGGCTTGGAACTTGCGCCTCTTCAAGCATAAGCTGGGACGTTACGAAAAGATGCCTGTTCGGCCAGGCGCGCAGACTGGCGACAACGAGGCGCACGAACACGTCGAGTTGAACGGGGTCCGAAAGCCGCTTCGTCTCGTCCACGAACTCGATCACTACGCCTACCCGACGATCTACGCCTGGGTCGAGAAGCACAATCGATATGCCCGCTGGGAAGCGGAAATGTACGAACGGTTTCTCAGTGAGCCGATCCCGACGTCGATCGGCACCGGGAAACAATTCAAGCGATTTCTGAAGAAGGTCTACCTCAGGCTTCCGATGCGCCCCCTCGTTCGCTTCGTCTACTCGTACGTCATTCGCCTTGGTTTTCTTGACGGTAAGCCCGGGCTCGTCTTCTGCACCCTCTTGTCCTTCTACGATTTTCTGGCCTGGGCGAATGTCTATGAGCGCCGGGTTTTGGCGCGTGATGAGGAGAATCAGCGGATCGGGATGGGTTCGGGTTGAGGAACCACGTTCTCGTTCTGGGCGAGGACCGCTTGATAGACGCACTCCAGGTCCCGCGCCTCATCGTCGGGTTGGAAGTCGCGAAGGACGAGTTCCCGCCCCCGTTGGCCGATCCGCTGGGATCGGTCAGGATCGCTCAGGAGGGAGAGGATCATCTCCGCCAGGGCGGTTGAGTTGTCCGGCGGGACAAACAGGCCGGACACGTCATGGTCGATCAAGGCGCGAAGCCCAGTGACTTCGGACGCGATCGAGGGGACACCCGCAGCCATGGCACTCGCCAACGACAGGCCGACGGTGGAGACCAATGAGGTCAGGCAGAAAATGTCGAGCACACTCCAGAACCGAAAGCCCTCAAGCGATTGACTCGCGAACGTGACCCGATCGGCGATCCGTAACCGGTCAGCGCGACGGCGAAGGTCAACCTCGTCTTCCCCTTTGCCTGCGATCACGAACTCGGCATCGATCCCGGCATCAAGGACCTTGCGCGCGGCGTTCAAAAAGGTGGCGAAGCCCGAAGCGGGGACCAAAGGGCCGGCTGTGCCGATGACAGGCACAGGGGTGAGGCGTTTGGAGGAGGGAGGAGCGACCGGTTCGGGAGCTGAGATCCCCGGGCAGGCCACTGACAACAAGGAGGCAGGGACTCCGAAATTCTCTTCGAGATCGCTGGCGAGTTCCTGGCTGACCGCCACCAATTTTCGGCACCAGCGACGGCTCAGGCGTAATCGATCCCGAGGCCCGAGGAACTCATCGACCGTCTGAATATAAGGAAGGCCCCAATGTTCGGCGATCGCCAACCCTGCGCTGCTCATCGTCGAGTGGAGGATGTGGAGCAATTCGGGCCGGCGTGAGGGATCGCCAAGCCGAAGGCGACGGACGGCCAGCGCGAGCTGCCAGCGGTGGCTGAGGCGCGGGCATTCGATGAACCGCTCGTCGGCCGAGGTGCCTTCGCCGGCCGAAACGTAGAGGAGGTTCGCCGCAATGCCGACGCCGCGCAACCGGTCCAGGAAGGCACGCATCGAATCAAATTCGCCTTGCGCATCCAGGCGGCCGGCGAGCAGGAGCAGTGTTCGCGCGGGTTCGCCCATTGCTCGGCTCCTCGATGAGGGATTGGCCCTGCCATCAGGCGACGACCTAGCCGCAACCTATCACAACGCCGAATCAGGGGGCAGGCGAATTCCTGAGAATCGTACGTTCAAGACCGCGATCAAAGGGGTTGAGGAGAGGCCTCGTCAACCTTTGGGAATTCATGGAAGGTGAGCGGTCATCGCTCGATGGCCGCAAACCTCCCTTGAATTCCTTATTTTTTAAGTCGCTCGCCCCCTCGTCCAATTGAAGGACGCGGTCACTCCGTAACGGGACCTGTCGAGGAAGCGTCGGCTCCAATCGCCGCCTTGATCTTCTGGGCTCGTTCCCCTTGCTCCTGTTCCCCAGGGATCGCCACGATCATGAAGGGGCGATCGTCCGGGCCGACGCGCTGGCTCGTCTCCAGGTCCCACATCTGGTAATTTTCACGGCTGAGGAGGTTGATCACTTCGGATCCGCCGAGACCGGACAGTTCGGAGACGATGACCGGTCGTGCGGTTCGGAGAATTCGGGTCGCCCCCTCGAGCGCCTTGATCTCATCCCCTTCGATATCGATCTTCACGAACGAAGGGGTAACCTGATAAACCTCGCAGAGCGAATCCAGGGTTTCGACCCGGGTTTCGACCACCTGCACCTTGCCGGTACCCACGGCAAGCTCGCTCGCGGTGGGATCGGCTCCGAGTCGACCGGTGGCACCTGTGGCGGCATCAATGCTGAATTTCGCAATCCCCGGGGTCGCGTCGACGGCGCACTCACAAATCGTGACGTTGCGACAGCCGTTCGACTCGAGGTTGCCGCGCAGCATTCCCCGGTTCTCCACTTCGGGTTCGACGGCGAGGACGCGCCCGCCATCACCCACCCATCGCGAGAGCAGGGTGCTGAAGAAGCCGATGTTCGCTCCCACGTCGAGGACCTGGTCCCCCTCACCAATCGCGGCCCGAATCGCGCGGACGGTCGACGGCTCGAATCGCGCCAAGCCCTGCGACCAAAACATCACGTGCCTCCTGAGGTTCACCTTTAAGGTAACCCCCGGTTCGACATGCGAAAGTCGGATGGTCGTCTTCGGAAGAATCCGGCGGGCCATCCGCGCCATCACGCGTTTTCCACGTCCCTGAACATCTTTCCATGTGTTCAAGTTGGACATGCGCATCACCAACCTTTCTGAATTCTCAATGAGGTAAACTCGATGTGGCTCAGTTTGGCTCAAGCTAACGCTTCTTCGTGGGATGCGATCGGCTTGAGCACGCGTCCTTGCAGGTCTGCGGGGATGTCCAGGCCGAACAACCGGAGGATGGTCGGCGTGACGTCCATCAATTGCATGCCGTCGATTGGTCCGGCTGGTGCGATTCCGGGGCCGGCCGCGATCAGGAGGCCGTCCTGGGCGTGGTTGGCATCGTCCGGGCCGGTGTCGTTTTCAAAGGTATGAATCTGTCCGGTTCCGACCGTACCGACCGATCGCCAGCGCAGATTGCCGAAATAAACGAAGAGGTCAGGCGGGCTTGCTCCTCGAATCGTCCGATAAAGATTCTCCGGCTTGAGGACCCGAGTCCCGATCGGTTTGCCGTCGGGGTCGCCGAGTGCTTCGAGTTCGGAGACGAGGCGATCGCGCGTCGTTTCGTAATCCTCGGGAGCGACCAGGCCTTGAGGCTCGCGTCCTTTGACGTTCAGGAAGAGCCGGCCGTAGTAGCCTCCGGAGCCCCAGGCCGTGGTTCGCGCCCAGTCGATCTTGAGCGATTCGAGGCGCGACGGCGTGGCGGGTGACTCGTGGAGCACGAGGTAACCCTGTTGAATCAGCCACTCATTGAGGGCGATCCCTCCGTCCATGCACTGAGCGCCGTGGTCGGAGACAACCAGGACGTGGGTGTCTTTGGGAAGGACCTTGAGGAGCTCGCCCACCTTGCGATCGACGTGCACGTAATAGTCGACGATGACCGTCTCGAACGGATTCCCCGGTTCGTAACGGTGATGGTTCGGATCCATGTATTGCCAGAAGGCGTGGTGGACCCGGTCCGTTCCCATCTCGACCATCATGAAGAAGTCCCACGGCTTCGTCGTCAGCAGATGACGGGCCAGGGCGAATCGCTTGTCGGTCATCCGGATCAGCGAGTCGCGGATCTTCCCTTTATCGGGGGTCCGAAAGTCGCTGACGTCGAACTCGTAGGGGTGGACCTCGGGAAGTAAGGCGATCTCTTCTTTGAGGTCGGGCGGGTACGTGTAGTTCGACGCAATGGAAGGGGTGAGAAAGTCGGTCACCATCAGCCCGTTGATCGGTCGAGGCGGATAGGTCTGGGGGACGCCGATCAGGATGACTCGCTTGCCGGCTGCGCCCAGGAAATCCCAGAGCAGCGGCTCGTGCACGGCGAGGGCCGTGGCGGTGGTCATCTTCTCGTAGGAGCGATCCGCGCGGTTCCGGAACCCGTAATAGCCAAGGGTTCCTGGATCCTTGCTCGACATCATCGACATCCAGGCGGGCACGGTAATCGGAGGGTCGCAACTCCTCAGCTTACCCCAGACACCCTGGTCGCGGAGTCTTGAAAGATTAGGGAGGCGATCGGCAAACCGTTCAAACAGCAGGCTTGGCTCGGCGCAGTCGAGTCCGATGACCACAACTTTGGTTGCGCGTTCCCGTGTCATGGTGGACTCCTCTATATGTTCTATCGTCGGTGCTTCTCTACGAGCAGGCGCTGCGGTCGCCCCCTGAACTGCCCTTGGGGAAGAGCAAGGACAAAGGGGGGACGAACCAAACCAATTGAAGCGCGGAGCATTGAGGTTAAGTCCCCGGCAGACGCCTGCCGCGCTGCCGGGACGATCGGGAAGAGCCCGATTGGTCAGGTCAGGGGGACGAGTATCCCATCGCGAACTTCTCGCGACGCGCGAGTTCGAGGTCGTGCTCGACCATCATCTTGACGAGACCCGGGAAGTCGACTTCCGCTTCCCAGCCCAGGCGTTCGCGGGCCTTGCTGGCATCGCCCAGCAGCACGTCGACCTCGGACGGCCGGGTATAACGGGTATCGAACTCGACAAAATCGTGATAGTCCAGATCAAGTTGGGAGAAGGTCCACTCGAGGAATTCACGCACCGAGTGGGTTTCGCCCGTCGCCACGACGTAGTCGTCAGGCTGCTCTTGCTGGAGCATCAACCACATGGCGCGCACGTAGTCGCCGGCAAATCCCCAATCGCGCTTGGCGTCGAGGTTTCCCATGACGAGCTTTTGCTGTAAACCTTCCTTGATCCGAGTGGCCCCGAGTGTGATCTTTCGGGTGACGAAAGACTCGCCGCGCCTTGGGCTCTCGTGATTGAACAGAATGCCCGAGCAGGCGAACAGGTTATAGGCTTCTCGGTAGTTCACGGTCTGCCAGTGCCCATAGAGCTTGGCGCACGCATAAGGGCTTCGAGGGTGGAATGGGGTATTCGGCCCTTGCGGAGGAGCGGCCGATCCGTACATTTCGGAACTCGAGGCCTGGTAGAACCGGACGGGCTTCGATAGGGCGAGGTGCCGGACCGCTTCCAGGAGCCGAAGCGTTCCCAGTCCGACCACGTCCGCGGTATAGAGCGGCTGATCGAACGAAACCCGCACATGGCTCTGCGCCCCGAGGTTATAGACCTCATCGGGGCGTAGCCGTTCCATCACTCCAGCGAGGCTCGACGCATCCGCCAGGTCGGCGTAATGCAAGTGGAAACGCTCGCGGATCGAGGGTTCCGGACCGAACAAATGGTCGATTCGCTGCCGATTGAGGCTGCTGGAACGGCGCACGAGGCCGTGGACCTCATACTCAGGTTTGCCCAGCAAGAATTCGGCGAGGTAGGAACCGTCCTGCCCCGTGATTCCCGTAATCAAGGCCCGTTTCATGATGCGAGCAACTCCTCAAGGACTGCGAGGGGGCCGGGCCTAGGGGCGACCCTTCGGAAAGGACCCATGGCAGCCATGCTCATGGGATGAAATACTCAGCCCGGTCCTCGGGGAGGATCGGCTCCATCTCCGACAGCAAAGCAGCGGCGAAATCTTTGAGAACCTTACCATCGGGATCACTCTCGCCCGAGCAGAACACCTCGACGGTAAGCCCTGATCCACGAGTAGTTCGGCCGTGACTGCTCCGGCTCGTGATCGGGAGCCCGCGGACGTATTGCTCGAGCTTCCCTTCCCCGAAGATATAATACCAGAATCCGATTCCCATCACCAAATCGCGTTGCGAGTACGCAAGCCGCATGATCGGCAAGTCTTTTCCGGAATCGCAAGCGATCGACATTTCATGGGAAGCCGATTCGATCTTGGTCCATCCGCCCGAGGGGAGACAAATCTCCGGCGAATGGCGAAGGTTGAGTCCCTGGTCGGAATAGTTGATCCAGAGATCGAGGCGCCGACCAGGGAATTCTCCACTTTCGTAGACCCGGCTGAGATATTCGGTCGCCTGGGCCTCTTTCACAATTGCGGGATCGACCACCTTATCGCGTCCGACCCAGCTTCCGAACTGGTAAGGCAAGGTCGTTAGCGAGCGGCGAAGGGGCGGCCGATCAATTTTCGTGTATGACTCGAGGCTTGCTTGCGCAGCGAAGCCGCAAGTCAAAATCAGGCCGCAAAGTAGGACGCGTCGCATGGGGGACATCGATAATCCTCGGAGGCCAAGCCGGTTCCGTTGTTCGCGTGGAAGAGTAGCGGAGGTCGAGCGAGGAACCGGCTCAGGAGGCCGGCGTCTCCGTAGGGACGGGGGGCCGGGTGATGGCACAGATCTGGTCAAGTACCCAGCATCCGCCTCGGAGCAACGACAGGCCGAAACCCATCATCAGCAACCCCTCGAGGGTGTGATACGTTCCCGACGCGTACTGCGGATCCACGAAGTACATGACATATCCCGTGAGGATCACGCGCGCCACGTTGGCGGTGAGGGCGATTGGAATCGCGGACGCGACGACCGCGAGACGATACCACCAGGGGCGGGACGCGAGGTAGGCCACCGCTGCCGTCAAAGCAAGGAAGCCTGTGAGTTGGCGCATTCCGCTACAGGCCTCGGCGACGAACATCTGGATGTCGCCCGGCAAGGTCATCATATTGCCTTCGCAGAGTACAGGGACGCCGGTCACGTTCATAAAGGCCGTGGCGAGTTGGCTGGCCAGCAACTGGAGCGGCGACGCGATTTTGGTATAGAGCGCGATCGGCAACGGAACCATGAAAATCAAGAAGAAGATGGCGAACCAGTAACGCCGCAGCGCTTCGGTCCCCGCCAGCAGAGCACAGACGCCGGCCACTCCGACCAGGAAGGCCAAATCTCCCAGGAACGGAATGGGGATGAGTACCATGGCCAGGCGACCGAAGAGCGAGAGGCCCAGGAGCAAAATCCCGAGGATTGTTCCACCTCGGAGTCGGACTGGCCCTTGCATGGCGGCCTGGTTGGCGAAGTAGAGGCTTATCAACGGTACGAGAAAACCATGGCTGTAGTTTTCGTCAGTCGACCATGCATGAACAAAATGCTTTATGTTTACGCCGAAGATCAAACCCAGGAGTCCGAGGCAAAGGAATCCACCCAAGAGGCGCTTCCGTTGCTCCGGGTCGGCAAAGGCCGAGGAGAGGGAGGAGCGAAGGTCTTCGGGCTTCGGGGTAAGGGTTGATGAATGTACGCAGACCGATGCAAGGGGCGTCGTCGCCATGGTCGTAATCCTTGGGGCCGAATCCGTCCTTGGGAGAGACAGGGTCGCTGTCGTTGATTTCACCTGATCGATCAGCGTTGTGCGCTGACTTTTTCGGTACGAGTTCCCGAATACCTGATGAGGTCGATGGCACGCTGGGAAATCTCGTCGTTGACGTTGTTGCCCCTGGCCAGTTCCAGGGCGGCCTGCCGGCCCGAATCATCGTTAAGCCTTCGCTCGATCTCCGCCAAATTCATCCACCAAGAACGCTTGATCGTATCGATCGGCATCAGCTCAAGCGCTTCCTGATATCGTGCCTTCGCCTCGCTCCAGCGGGACTTAAACGCAAAAGCCTCAGCCTGTGCGGCGAGGTGAAGAGAGGCCGACGTTCCCGCGAGACGCGGGGCATCGAGACGCGTCAGAACTAGGTCCAAGGCCGCGTCCGCATCAGCACTCCCGCGTTCGCGAAGCATGCGCGCTGCGGCCAGGGGAATGGACGCGAACGGCGGGAGGGCCTCTTTCCAATCCGAGAACGTCCAAGTGGTCTGCTCGGCCATGTCGCGGAGCACCCGGCCCGTGATCTCCTCGCCGGGCAGACGATATCGAAGAATCTGCGTGTCTTCGTCAAACAGAGGCGCCGGGACGCGTGACAGATCGGCCTGTGCAGCCATCTCGAGCGCACGGCGGTAGACCTTGATCGCCGCCTCTTTCTTACCAGCCTGAAGCCATTGGTGCCCGAGCCAAGTTTGGGCTTCAATGTCTTGACTCAGGCCAAGGCTAGGGAGGAAGGACGACGCTTCGTCAGTGAGAGGAGCGCGGCGAGCCAACGCGAAACGAACCTGAGCCTGGATCGGAGACGCCTGGGATGCGGCGGTGAGCAGCGCGTTGGCTTGCTCGGCATTCAAAGGATCGTCGATCGGCCGTCGATCGAAGTAGATCGACCAGAGCATGAGGTTGGCGGCCGACGATCGCCACCACGAACCCCGAGGCCGGGGAACGCTCTCGGGAACCGCTTTCACGTTGGCGCCTCCCCCTGCCAAGAGACTGGCGACGGAACCCGACCAGCGGGCATCGGCGGACCAGATGCAGGAAAGGGCGACGCCGGTCATCCCGAAAACGAGGACGGCGATCAGGGCAGGGGGCCAACCTAACCAGAGCGGAAACGTCCAGTGAGCCGGTTCCCGAGGTTCCGTAAGAATCGGTTGGGTGAGTGCCGGGCGCACGACCGGTCGTGGGGCGCCCGCTCGCTTCACACTAGCGTGATGTGACGCAAGGATATCCCGCACCGTGGGCCAGTCGCGACTCGAAGGCGTGACCGTTTCCTTCGCCGTCGAGCCACTCCCGGCCCCTGCCGACGTATCGAAAGGGACGGACCATTCCGCCAAGGAGGAAACAGCCTCGGATTGCTGAGCAGCCCCGATCGGTGGCGCTTCAAGGTGATCTGGCTCGACCGCCGGTCCGGCAAACGTGGCCTTTGGTGTTCTCGGTGGCCCGCAGGCATCGTGAACACTCGTCGTCAAGTCGACATCGGTCTGATGGAGAATCACTTCGTCCGGATCGGCGGGACTTGCATCGGCCACGAATTCGGGTGACTCAATCGGCTCCGCGAGTGTCGCAGGCGAGAGCGGCCTGATTGCCTCTGCCTCTACGCGAGTCTCGGCGGCGGCAGGCGCTTCGATGGCCGTTGCCGACTCCGTCAGAACCGGAGAGGGGTAAGGCGTGATGGCCTCGATCGGTCCAAGAGGTTCAAGGTGGACAGCCTCTTCGATGACCGTTGCCGGCTCCGTCAGAACCGCAGGAGATGGAGACGCAATGGCCTCCGCATCCGAGAAAAGTTCTTCGTGCGTCTCGGTGAGATCGTTCGTTTCGAGGGATTGGGCGGCCGGGGCCTGGTCGACATCTTCCGTGACGCAAGGCGAGGTTTCAATTTCCTCGAACGAGAAAAGTTCTTCGTGCGTCTCGGTGAGATTGTTTGTTTCGAGGGATTGGGCAGCGAGAGCCTGGTTGGCATCTTCTGCGACGCAGGGTGGGGTTTCAATTTCCTCGAACGACTCGACCTTCGCTTCGTGCGCAACGGGTGCTTCGATCACGGCTTCCGACGGCCACTCGGCGCTTGTCGTCTGGCCAACCTCGGGCGAAGGAGCAAGCCTGTTGATCACAAGGAAATCGTCAGCGATCGGCTCTGTAAACGACGGCGTTTCTGGAACAGCCGAGAGCGGCAGCGCGTGAAGCGATTCGAGGGCCGACAAATTCGGGTCGACGGGCAGGTCCGTCGCGGGAGTGATGTCGGCCCGAGTCTCGATCGAGGGAAGGTCGACCCGAGGGAGTCGAGGCGTCTGGTACGATGGCGTGTTGGGGGGAGAAATCTCAGACAGTGGAGCCGCGACCAGCGGCGATGGGTACTCAACGCCTTGCGGCATCACAGAGGTCGGGGGAAAAGTCCCAGCCAATGGAGCCGTGACCAGCGGAGCCGTGAGAGGAGGAACGGGCGGAACGCTTGCGGGAACCTCGGCGATGGAAGCACGCCGATCGACGGGAGTGATTCCTCGCCGTGCCCGGTTCCGCAGGTCCGCTGCATCCAGGGGCGCGCGACGGTGCGTCAATTCCTCCGGCGGCGTGGTTGCAACGGGCGGAGGAGGAGGAACCGGCGGGGCCGCGACGGGCGGACGGGCGCGAACACGTTCGCCGGCCGCGCGCCAGCGATTCTCCCATCGCCGTTCCTCGGGGCTGACATCGGATCGTTTCGACCGCTTCTCCTCGCGCTCTTTCCAGCGCGACACATGGTCGTAATCTGGAGCGGGCGTGGGCCGGGGAGGCGGAGCCGTGAATTCGAACAGATCGCCTGAATCGTCACGGCCACGCGGCGGCGCAACGGGAGGGCGAACCTCCTCGCGAACGACGGTCGAGGTCGTTGGCGCAGGGGTCTTGTAGGCTCGCCATTCCGGTGAGGCCGCGCCGGTCGGCCGTAGGGTGAGCCAGTGATCTCCGACCCGGAACGGAACGTCGAAAGGAAGCGGGCAAGTGGCCTCCACGGATCGGCCATCGATCCAGACGAAACCGGCGGCCCGTGAGGGCACAAGCTGCCATGTTCCCCCTCGGCGTCTCAAGCGGCATTCTTCGTCGGCCAGGTCGGGTTCGGTCAGACGGACTTCGCAATAGGATGCGCGGCCGATCCGCACCGAGGAGCCGGGGAGTTCGACGACTCGGATCGGGTCCGAGTCTCGAGCCTGGATATGTAGGCAGGCAGTTTCCGGCATCGTGGGATCAACTCCTCCTTGAAGCACGTCGAGTTGACGGCTACCCACGTTCCACGAACAGGTCGGTTCCGCCCGAAAGCCAACGGTTGCAGATCCCACCGAGGGCACTCACGGCAACGGCGACAGCGGCAAGTTCGATGGTCCAATGGACGACCGCGTATAAACTAAACCCCGCCGCTGCTCCAATCAAGCCGAACACCAACGCTCGATCAGCGGTCCCTACTCGACGCACTGCCCCTGGCAAGCGAAATAGACACCAGATCATCCCAACCAACAAGAGCGCCAAACCGACGAATCCCGATTCAACCCACCACTGCAAGAGAGTACTGAGTGCATTCGTTCGCGTTTCATCCTGTGACTTGTACGTGGGGTAGATTGAGGAGAAGCTTCCTAGCCCCGCTCCAAAGATCGGAAAATCGCGGGTCATCGCCAACGAATCCTTCCAGACCCGCGAGGCTGTCTGGAAGCTCACCGCCGAGATCGGTGCGGGAGTGTCTGGGAGCGTCTCCATAATCAGGCGAGCCCCGATGCCGCTGCCCAACCCGGTCAGGGCCAACATGGTCAAGCCGAGCCCTGCCCAGCGAACTCCCGTCGGCCAAGCACTCGGCAGGCCCACCAGAATCAGACCGAGCGCGAATGGCAAGCTCAGCAGGGGACCTGCGAGCAGCCCGACCATCAACGCGCTCGTAACCAGCAAGAGGGTCAGCAAAACGACTAACCCACTCTGTCCAGACTCAGCCAGTCGGACCGTCAACAGCGCGCGGCTTCCACGAGGCGCGATTAACTGGATTAACATCGCCAGGGCCAGCGGCAACCCGAACGAAGCGAGTGCCAGGTAGGCGTCGGGCCCTCCCATCAGTGTCCCCAACGAGAAGGGCCGGTCCGGTAACAACCGACCCCATGACGGGTGTGATGGCGATGGCCCTGTGACCGTTCGCAAGACCAGAGCATTGGGAGAGGTCATCAAGTCAGTGAGCGAAGGAGCCCACATCGGTCCGTGTCCCGGCTCGTATAAGCCGTAGAGGCCGTTGCTCCGGCCGGCGACCTGGACCACGACGAAACAGGTGTTCAAGAAGAAAACGGCGAGCAGGCAGCCCCAGATGAGATAGAGTCGGCGAAGACGGTCAGTGTAGTGCGATACCCCCCAGAAGAGGGCGAGACAGACCGATGCGCTGACGATCCATCGCAATGTAGCGGCTCGATCGACGGTGATCGGCGATCGGTTCGTTGCCGGCGGGGGAAGCTCGTATGAGGGATCGAGTTCATGAACCCGATCGGGAAAGAAGCCCTGATTATAGACCTGCTGAGAGCGCGGGGAAAACCGAGACGCGAGGGCAGGGGGCAACGGTGCAAGTTGCACAACCCCGAGCACCAGGGCGAGAAGCCCCAGCAGCGTCAGGGGACTCTTCAAGAGCGGCATTTTCCCTTCGAGAGCGATCCGGAGCAGACAGGCCATCACGAAGAGAAAAGTCAGTCCCGAAATCACCGGCCCGGCCCACCAGACTGCGCCGCCAAAGGCCAGCGTTGTGCCGACCAGCAAGGTGGCCAGCACAACGCTTAAGAGTCGATCGTTTTTAGCCTGGAGTCGTCGGCGAAGGTTCAAAGGTGCGTCTCCGGCTCAGGACTACAGCGAGGTGGCCATGGGAAGAGCGGTCTGCTCTTCGGTGGGAGCCTCCAACCCAGGAGCCGCTGGACCGCTTCGCCCCGCAATACCGCTCGTGTAGCCGTACGGGGTCTCGGGGCCATAGCTGGACCAGTTTTTGAGATCCTCGTAGAGCCCGTTGAAGACGACGCCGGCAATTACGACGTGCGACTGCTCGAGCATCGCTTTGGCATGCTGGAGTGGCCGGAGTTCCTGGGAACCCGAGCGGACGACGAGCAATGACGCGTCGACGATTCGTCCCAGCATCCGGCAGTCGGCCAGGCCGAGAATGGCGGGACCGTCGAGGATCACCCGATCGTAGTGGCTTGCCAGTCCGATCATGAGCTGACGAAGCTCGAGAGCCCCGAGAATCTCGATGGGAACGCCCGTGGTGTCGCCGGTGGGCAGGAAGTCAAGATTCGGAATATCGGTGCGAACGACGGTCCGTTGCCAGGGCAGGTCACCTCGCAACACGTCGACCAGGCCCAGGCCGGAACCGTCCTCATCCTGGTCTTGAAAGACACCGGCCAGGCTGGGCCTACGAAGGTCGACATCCATCAAGAGCGTGCGTTCACCGGCTCGGGCACAGGTGGCGGCCAGGTTGAGCGCGGTCGTGCTCTTGCCTTCGCCCGCCTTGGCACTCGTGACCAGCAGAGTGACGATCGGCCCCCGCTTATCGGTGATCCCGAGCAGGCTCGCCCGCAAGTTGCGAAATGCGTCAGCCTCGATCGAATCAGGAGCGCCGGGGGTCCAGAGGTGGCCGCCGCGATGGAGTAACGCCGAGCGGCGGATCTTGGGGATAACCCCGAAGAGCGGCAAGGTCAGCGCGGAGGTCAACTGCTCCGGCGCCTTGATCGAGTGGTCGATGTGCTCGAGAAGGCAGACCACACCAATGCCTAATCCAAAGCTGAGAATCAACGCGAAGATCATGTTCAGGGCGCGTTTGGGACGGATGGGCTGGGTCGGTTCCGCCACGCTGGCAACTTGCGTGACCGGATCCTTCTTGCCTTGCGAGATGGCACCGAACTCCCAGATCTTCTTTTCCATCTCCGCGATCTGCGTTCCCTTCAACTTGATCTTATCGATCACATCCTGGTATTGCTGATACTTAGGCATCGAGGCCTGCAAGTCGTCCAATACTTTCGCGAGTGATTCTTCTTTGAGCCGGAGATCTTCTTTCTTGGAAAGGATCAGGGAGTCATACGGGTTGACATCAGCGGCCGGTGCTGACGACTCGCTCAGAGCCTGATACTTTTTGAGCTTGGCGATCACACCTTCGAGCTTCTTGGCAGCGTGGATCACCGCAGGATCATGGTCGTAGTTGCGAACTTGGCCTTTGTAGGTGCGAAGCTGGTCACCCAGCTTCTCTCGTTGCGACTCAAGCTCGAACATCTGGGGGCCGTAGCGATCGGTCATGCCCTGAGTGCGCGAGTTCGGAAAGAGATACGCCTGCTGACTGAGATCTCTCAGATCGTGCTGATCGCTCACGATGCTCGAAGCGATCATGTCATATTTCCACTCCATCATGTTTTTGCCGCTCGGACCGATCACCTCCGAGTTGTGGAGCATGGCGAAAACAGATTTTGTGAGTTCATTATGCTCATTTTTGAGTACCGACAAGTAGCCGTCCGCAGACTGCTTGGCATTGTCGATTTTCAGGTTGATCTCATCGCTGGCCTGATTTTTGAAGAAATCGATTAGGAGTTGGAGAGACTTCGAGATCCGTACCGGATCGCGCCCCTCGAGCGTCACAATATAATGGTTAGTCCCCTGAACCGGCCGCGTTTGGATCGAGGAGACCAATTCGTCGGCCGCGTCTTCCGATGCCCCCGCGCCATTGGTCAAGCTGGGATCATTGACGACCAGTTCGGCCAGCCTCGGGCTGCGAAGCATGGCGAGCCGGTTGGGAGCATAAGTTTCGGTGCTCTCGTGGGGTTGGTTCCCTACAGTGGGCGAGACCAACGACGAAAGGACGGGGTCAAACTCCGGTGCGACGATCGCAATCTGTGTCTTGGCACTGTAGATGTTAGGCTGATAGGCGATTGCGATTCCGCAGAGAATGCTCAACGGTACACTGATCGCCAGAACAAACCATATCCGGCGGCGCAGCGCTCGGAGATAGTCAGAGGCCGATTTTCCGGCTGGGCTGTGGGGCGCGGGATTCTGCGTGCTCGAAGAGCGAGGCGGCCCGGCATACCCTTGGATTGTGCCATCCATGATGGTTCCTGCTCCAATAAGATTATTTGTCGCCCAGAGTGGAGTGGTGGACCACAGGTCGGACACTCCATCCCAACGTCATCCGGAGCCAGTTCAAAGAGACGCGTGTCAACGATGGGGTGGTTGAGATGGCAAGCACCGGCGAGACTTGCGACGAGAGGCGGGGGCCGTTGGAAAATGGCTCCGAGGAAGAGGCGTGCCCCAGCGATCCCGACGTCGCTTCACCCCGATCGTGGCTTTCTTCTTCCTGGGTCAGCAACAACCGCTCGATGCGTTCGGCCGTGGCCAGAGACAATCGCTGAAGGAAGCGGAAGGCAATGTCGGCCGCGGTCGAGGTCTCCGACGTCTGATGAAGTGCGACGGTCAGAAGCAGGTCCTTGCCACTTGAGAGTCGGAAGACTGCGGACGGCCCCGACAGCGGCGCGGATACTGGCAGGGAGGCACTTTGAGCTTCCTCTTCGGCGAAGATCTCGTCACCGTTACGGGTGCAGGAGATCCGCTCGACCTGGCAGCCGAGTTCATGAGCCGTAGCTTCCAGGAGCGTTCGGATCGCCGCGACGTGCTCGCAGAGTTCGATGCGCTGAATCGCTTCCCAGGTGAGCTTCGCAGCGGCTCGCTCCTGGCGTCCCCGTGCGATCCTTGCTTTGAAATCACCGCGAAGGTTGGCGAACTCGTCCATACGGCTGGTGAGGATCAGCAGAAAGGCGAGGCAACCCGAGAGCCCGAGAATCAGCGCGAGCATCTCATTCTTGAGGCAGACCCCGAGGAGCACAACGCCGCAGAGGAACCCCGAGAAGCAGTAGAGCAGGAGGGCGGCCTGCCTTGGATTCAGCCCGAGTCCAATTAAAAGGTGATGAACGTGACGCCGATCGGCCGAACTAAGAGGTAGGTTTCGCACCCAACGCCTGAAGATCGCCATGGCCGTGTCGGAGATCGGCAGCCCCATTGCAAGGATCGGGAACAGGATCGAGATCGTTGAGGGGCCTTTCAAGGATCCTTGGACCCCGATGATCCCAATCAAGAGACCGATCAGCAAGCTCCCACTGTCCCCGAGAAAGATACAAGCGGGATGCCAGTTGTAGAGCAAGAAGCCGGCCAGACTGCCCGCCAGCGCGGCCGCCATGATCGCGACACCCACATTCTGGTTATGGATCGCCACCAAGGTCAGTGTGCCGCTGACGAGCAGGCCAACACCCGAGGCTAATCCATCCATCCCGTCGATGAGATTCCAGATGTTCATGCAGGCGAGGAACCAGAGCATCGTGACGATCAGGCTGGGAATGGAGACGGACAGAGGCATACCGGCCATCGACAGATCGATAACCGGCCCATCCAAATCGATGGCCATTCCGAGAATATCGAAACGCTGGATGCGAATTCCGCCAGCGAAAAGAATCAAGACGGCAAATGCTTGGCCGGCGAGTTTCATCCGAGGCGCGATGGAGCGAGTATCGTCGACGAACCCGACCATCAACACAATCAGGCCAGCCAGGAAGACCGCCCACTGGCAAGCCCACCATTCCTGGACGCCAGGCCAGTCGTTCAAATAGCCACCATAGCCCACGAGCATGATGGCGGAGGCCAGGCCAAACGCCAGCCCCAAGCCACCGAGCCGAGGCGTTGCCCCTTTATGGATCCTGCGGAACTGGTCTGGACGGTCAATTGCGCCGGCCCAGATCGCGATCCGCGTCACCAGGGGAGTGGCCAAGACGCACCCCATGAACGCAACCGCGAAGATCAGCAAGAAAGAGTTGGAGATCATCATGGACGGGACTACCCTCTTCGCCCTCGATCAAATGTCCGCCCGATAGTCATCCATCGGGAATCGCCCGCCAGCGTGCCAGCAATCGTGCGCGCTGTGAGCACCCGAGCTAAGCCTGATTATGGCGCCGAAAGCCGTTCGGGTTGCCCCGCACGCCTCTGACGCGCTGAACCGGCGAGCCAGTCGGACTTCACACGATGTCGAGAGCACGACCTAGGCTCGACCTTCACACCGGGATCTTCGCAGAGCCGAGGCGAGAACGTTTCGACCGGCCAGGACGAGGCCGCGAAGCTCCTTGCGGATGATCGCGAGAAACCGTAGCCGGAAGGTGGGAGAGGGCGAGTTGAGCAGGACCGACTCTTGGAGCAAGCGCCAGATTTCACGATGATGACTCGTCTTCCTTGACTCAATCGGGCGTATACCGCCCTGTTGTCCATCGAGGGCGGAGCTTTCCTGGTGCGAAAAGTATCAAGGTTTTGTCTGCGCCGGTCAAGATCGTTTTTGGTTCGCCCCCTACCTCCGCTCCTTGCCCCGCCCGATCGGGCGGAGTTTCACGCAATCCTACCCCAAAATGGCTCCTTCCTAATGCCTCTTCAGACCGCCTTCCGCCTGCTGGCGAAATCACTTACGAATCCGGACATCGGGTCTCGGTGAGACGCCTCGCGGTACATTCTTAAGGCAAGTTTCAGTATCGGTATCCGGACCGTTTCGCCACCCAAGCGATTCTGCGTCGCTCCCCTCCCGGCGAGCCCGCCGTCTTCAAACGACTCCCAAAAAAGTCGCGTTCGCTACTTTACCAGGAGCTTCAGGATTCGCTTTAATAGGCCGGCTTGGGTTGTGGGACCCGACCGACAATCCTCATTAAATGTCGGAGGGGGACTCTGGTCCAGCTCCCGACTTTTTGAGAGTGGTCCGAGTTCTCTGTCCTCAACTGGTCTGAAACGTTGATTCTCCATCCGATGAATTTTCACGAGGGCGAGTGCGGTTGAAAACGGTTTCGCGGCGAAGTTCCGGTGTGATTGTGCCGATTAAGCTAATGAACGCGATTGTCTCGACGCGATGAGGGTTGGGCGTGTTCCGGATTAGCAAGGATTTTCCCCCATGCGCTGGAAAGGGTGCCCGAGGACGAACCAACATCGAGTCTGGATCCTTTTCGCATGCGCGATCGCGTTGTCGGGGTGTCACGCCATACCGATCGCGGGCAAGGTGGACGCCAACGCCAACGTGGCGGCGAACTTCCAAGGGACAGTCGACGTCCGTCTACCGACGGCGACCGATCCTGGACCGATGATCCCTGTCGTGGTTCGCCGTGCCGCTGCGGGTTGCGAGGCGTCTCGCATCGTCATTGTCGACGTCGACGGGCTCTTGTTGAATCAGAATCTCACCGGGATCTATTCCGTCGGTGAAAACCCGGTCTCGGCGTTCCGGGAAAAACTCGAGATGGCGGCGGGAGATCCTCATGTCCGTGGGGTTGTTCTTCGCGTCCACAGCCCCGGTGGGGGTGTCACGGCCTCCGACATCCTGGCCGAGGAATTACGGCGCTTTCGTCAGACCACGGGCAAACCGGTCGTCGCCTGTTTGATGGATCTCGCGACCGGCGGTGCCTATTACCTGGCCGTCGGTTGCGACCGGGTCTTCGCGCTCCCCACCTCGATCACGGGGGGGGTTGGAGCGCTGATTAATCACGCGAATCTCGAAGATGCGATGGCCCAGCTCAACCTCCGTGTCGAGCCGGTGAAGGCGGGTGAACTCGTCGATATGGGGTCAGTGGCCGCGCCGCTCTCGGAGGAAGCGCGGGGGCTCTTCCAGGATATGGCCAACGGATTTCGTGACCGCTTCGCGTCTCGGGTCGCTCAATACCGACCGACGATGACCGTCGAGGATCACCGTTTGATTGCCGACGGCCGGATCGTCGCCGCGCCTCGCGCCCTCGCCCTTCACATGGTCGACCAGCTTGGGTATGTGGATGATGCGATCACCGAGGCCGAGCGATTGGCAAGTGCTCCGGGATCGGAAGTCGTCTTCTTCGAGAGGGCCGGGCATCCCACTCGATCGATCTACTCGATCGTCCCGAACGTTCCACTCCAGAGCGAGTTGATTCCATTCAGTTACCCTGGCCTAGAACGAAGCAAGCTCCCGACTTTCCTCTATCTCTGGCAACCTGACCCGACGATTACAAAACTCAGTGGTCGTTAGGGCCGTCAATTTACAGAGGGCCCACGGAAAGAAAAAAAATCAGGGGACACACCCACCGGGCCTCCAATCCTGTTTGTCAGGAACAAGGAGCCAACCGGAACTCTGCCCCCTTCATCTCCACAGGTCTCAACGAAAACTGGATTCAAGTCAGCGCCGGCCCTTCTGAACGGGATTGCGCGTCGTCACCCAGACCAGAACGACCGAAGTCGGCCGCTGGCGGGTCTTGTCAGGCGACTGCAAGTTCGGGGGAATCCCAGGCGTCGTTTCAGAGGCCGCGTCTTCGCTCGCAACCGGCAATGAAGCGGTCGGGTTCATGGACTTGGCGGATGAAGGCCGAGGACCACTCAACTCCCTTTCGGGTGAAGGTTTCGCGACCGCCAAATCGTCGGACGAGACGGGAGGCCGGGGCGGAACTTCAGGAACGGGAATCCCATCGAATTCGGGACTGGAACGATAAATCACGGCCTGATTCTTGGGAGGAGTGTGCGTCCGGATCGCCGTCTTCAGATCTTCGTTCACAGGAGGCGGTGACAGAGCGGTCGCTCGAGAGCCGGACGAGACGGCGATCTGTCCGATTCCTGAGAGCTGGGTCACCACGACAGGGTCAGGGGCGACTTCCTCAAACTGGGTCGGAAAATCGAGTTTCAATCGATTTCGGAACTGTTCAACCTCATTCTGATCCATCACGAGTGCAAAGACGGTCGCCTGGTTGGGATGCTTGGGATCGATCACGATCCCCTGGCTCACCGTGATCTTACCGAAGAGGGGATCGAGGCGGGCCGTGTCTCGGACAAGACCTTCCACTCGGCCGGGCACGTCGCCCCCGATCTCGTCCACGACGATGAAAACGTGCTTCAGGTCGGGACTGTCGAGAAGTTTACGGATCCGCATTTGCTCGCGGTCGTTTTGGACCTCGGTCTCGTCGCGTCGCGACGCCACCGGGAGGTGCTGGGGAACGACCGAAGGCGCGTCGGAATGATGGGCAACCAACGCGTCCGAGGGCCTCGCCTTAAGCTGAGAATTAGGGGGCGGTTCCGTCTGCGGCGCTCTGACGGCAGCGACAACCACCGGCGGAGGAGCCGAAGCCGGAGGGACCGGTTGGGTTCGGCCGGTGAGTAAACCGAGGCCGACGGCCAAGACGACCACAGCTGCCGCGGCCAGCCCGATTCTGGTCAGTGGCGAGTGTCGGAGGCGGGATGTAAGCGAGTTCCGCATGCGAGTCCGGGCCCGTGCCAAGATCGCCGAGGAGAGATCCTCGTGGAGCGTCAGTCGCGGCAAGTTCGCGACAAGGTCGCGGACCACGGTCAATTGACGCAAGTGCTCGGCCAAGGCCGGGTTGGAAAGCAATGCCGACTCGACGCTCGATCGCTGCTCAGGATCGAGCTCACCGTCGAGATAGGCGGACAGGAATATTTCGTCTTCGGTCTTCATGGTCACTCGGCGGGTCAGGGCCAATCGGGCATGGGCCTCGTGCCCCCCATCACGTCTCGTCAGTCTCATGGCGAATGATGCGAAGATTGGCGAAGCTGGGCATCTTCATCGACCAGGCTTCGGAGCCGATCACGCAATTCGCAACGAGCCCGGTGCAACCGACTTCGGACCGTCCCAATCGGAATTTCCAGCATCGCGGCGATCTCTTCATACTGAAGTCCGTCGAACTCCTTCATGACGACGACCGCCCGATGGTCGGCCGCTAAAGCGTTGAGAGCGTCCTGGATCATCCGGTCTCTCTCTGCCCGTTGTAGCGGAGCCGACGGGTCGCTCTCGGCCACGTCGTAAGCAGGCTCGATCGAAGCGGAACCCGAGTCGCGGTTGAGCCGAAGCACCGGTCTGCGGCGACGACGTCCGGACAAGGCCAGGTTGACCGCGATCCGATAAATCCACGTGTAGAACAAACTCTCGCCATGGAACCGATCCAGTTTCTCGAAAGCGCGCAGGAATGCATCCTGCAACAAGTCCCTCGCTTCATCTGCGCAGCCGGTCAAGCGGAAAATGGTGGGGTAAAGTCGATCCTGGTAACGGGTAACCAGGACGCCAAACGCCTCCGTATTTCCCGCGCGACAAGCGTCAATAAGGGACTTGTCGTCGTCACACCCGGACATCATTATCCTTGGACGCCGTGGCTTCGAGAGAGTTCCAAAAGAAAGCGAGATTTGCTGGAGGTATGAAATCCGAAAGGCGCGATTCGGTCTGGGGCGACGGAAGCAACGCTCGGATAACGTCTCAGGGTGCCTTCGTTGAGGTTTCCCATCAGATCGCCCTGCACCGATCGCCTGACATTTCCCCTCTTTTGATCCTATCAGACCGCGCTGGTTCTTGAGAACCACCTCATTACGTCCTTGAACGCACATTGGTTCCAGAGAACCTGACCAGAGGCGAGGTGGCATCTTAATTCTTGCTTTTAACGGACGGGAAAATCGTCTCGAGGTTTCCAGGCGAGACGATGTGGCCGATGGTTTCCCAGCGTGCTATGGTGACTGGACTTCACGACGACCCCAAATGGGGCGTACTGGAGGTGTCGAACCCTTTTCAAGATGAACGGAGAGCCGTTTTGCCGGGTCGATCGGACCGCGACATTTCGGTCTCCGCAGATCCTCTGAGAGACGAAATGATGGCGGATTTCTTTGATCTCTCGGGCCAGGTCGCCCTGGTCACGGGGGCAGGGCAGGGGATCGGCGAAGGAATGGCTCGCCGGCTTCATCGGGCCGGCGCTCGGATCGCCGTTTTCGACGTCGATGCGAATCACGCATCGCAGGTCGCAGGCTCCCTCGGGGGGCTGGCGGTCGTGGGTGACGTCACCTCGGAGTCTGACGTGGCCCGAGCAGTCGAACGTGTCAGGGAGGAACTCGGCCCCGTCTCCATTCTGGTCAATAACGCCGGCATCACCGGACGGACCGACCTGAGTTGGAACCTGGCCCTCGAGGACGTTCGGCGGGTCCTGGACGTGAACATTCTCGGCCCTTTCCTCTTCTGCAAAGCGGTCGCGCCGGGAATGATCGAGCGCAAATATGGTCGGATTCTCAACGTCGCCTCAATCGCGGGCAAGGAAGGGAACCCCACCCTGCTCCCTTACTCCGCTTCGAAAGCAGCGGTGATCGCGATGACCAAGTCGCTCGCCAAGGAGCTCGTCGGTCGGGGAGACTTGACGGTGAACGCGATTGCACCGGCCGTCATCCGAACGCCGATCCTCGAGGGGATGGCGCAGAGCACGGTTGACTATATGCTTTCCAAGATCCCGATGGGCCGTACCGGGACGATCGAAGAGGTCGCCGCGCTGGTGCACTTCTTGGTAAGCTCGGAAGCGAGTTATACCACCGGACAGTGTTACGATATCAGCGGCGGCCGAGCGACGTATTGACCTAACCGCGCCTGCCGTCTTCGGGAGACGGAGCGGCAGGACGTTTCGACCTGAATGCGCAAGGGACGTCGAATGTCCGAGCGATACTGGCTTGTCCATCCTAATGGCGGGCGCCAACTCATCGACCCGCGCCAGTTCGACGTCGAGCGCCTGGCCGAACAGGTCCAGCAGATTGGGGGACGCCTGATCGTCGAACCGGATGCGTACCGTGAAGCCAACGTAGAGCCCTCAGTGGCTGCGCCGGCGCGGCGGTTCGAGCCGCCGATCTCGGCTCTCGGACCGCTCTTTTGCGACCGGTTCGCGAAGATCTATCGCTGCCAGTCCGACTACGAGCTTGAGATCAACGTCAGGCCGACCACGCGCGTCCTGGGGGGTTACTACAAAACGCGTAAGCTTGTGCGAATCTATTCGCACGATCGCCAGCTCGGGCGTCGGCCGCTCGACGAGCTCTTTGACACCTACCTGCACGAAATGGCGCACCACATCGAGTATACGGAGCCGGACTCCTACCATGCCGCCGCCTGCGGTCGCGTCCCCGGGCGGATGCACAGCCGGCTCTTCTGGAAGATCCTCGGTGATTTGAAGTGGCGCTGGGCTGAGCTCCAGCGCCGTGGCGATTGACTACCGACGGTCGGACGACGTTCCGACTTCTGGGACCATCAAGTCACTTGGACGTGAGACCAAGAGCCTTGACCTTTGCGGCAACGTCCTGCCCCGCGCTCTTGGTCTTGATCTCCTTGTCGATCTCCTTGATCGTGCCTTCCTTGTCGATGTAGTAGGTCCACCGGTTCGCGAAACCACGCGCCGGATTGATGACCCCGTAGGCTTGTCCCACGCTCTTGGTCGGATCGCTCAAAATCGGGTAATCGAGGCCCAGCTTCTCGGCAAACTTCTTGTTATCCTCGGGGGTATCGACGCTGGCCGTGAAGTAAGCCACGTTCAAGGGCTTGAGGGCATCACCGTTCTCTTTCAGTGACTTGCACTCGATGGTGCATCCAGGGGTATCAGCCTTGGGGAACCAAGCGATCACGATCGCTTTCTTGCCCTTGAATTGATCGAGCGAATAGGTTTTGCCATCGGTCCCCTGCAGCGAGAAATCGGGGGCCTTGTCGCCGACCTTCAATTCCTCGGCCTGCACGGCCGCCGCGCCTGCCAGGGACATGGCGCATGCCAAGGCCAATCCCAATGCGGGAACTCTACCGATAAAATGACTCATAACGACCTCCTCAAAGGTGTGAGTGGATGGTAGGCCCATTTCCCCAAAGGCCCAGGGGCATCCAGGGAAGGGTGTCGAGCGTAGCAGCGGGAACCTGAGAATTCAACGACATGTTCGGTTCGCCTGCGGCATCAAACCCAACGTCCGACTCGACCCTGCACCTCCCACTCGGGTAAACTGACGGGGGCCCAATCCTGCGTCCCCCATCCCAAGTCGAGGTGTTCGCCGATGTCTTCGGAGAGTCCGCCGGCGCGAAAGACTAGGTCCAAGCCGGCCCTAGCCCCTTTAATCGACGAACCACCTCCGCTTCCGACCACTCTCCGCGTGCTCGACTGGATCCTGATTGCGTCCTTCTTGGAGCTCACGTTCCTGCTGGGCGTTTTCCCGCTCAAAGACACCGATTTCTGGTGGCACCTTCGGACCGGTGACTGGATTCGCCAGCACCACACCGTGCCGACCACCGATCTCTATACGTTCACCGTGTCCGACCATCCTTGGGTCGACTTGCACTGGGGCTTTCAAGTCGTCCTGAGCTGGGGATACGCATACGGCGGGGTGGTTGCACTGAACCTGGCCAAGTGCGTGATCACCTGCTTCGCAATCCTCCTGGTCATCACCGCCAAGAAACGGGACTGGCCCGTCTGGGTCATGCTGCTGGGCTGGATGCCCGCCTTGCTTGTCCTGAGTGGTCGGATGTATGTTCGCCCCGAGACGTTCACTCTCCTCTACCTGTGTGCCGACCTGGCGGTACTCTTCCGTTGGGACAAACACCCCAGGCTCGCTTTTCTGCTGCCGATCGTTCAGGTCGCCTGGGTCAACTCGCAGGGGCTCTTTGTTCTCGGCCCCATCCTGATTGGGTTTGCCCTCGTCTCCGCGATCTTTCGGCCGGGGGCGTTCGCTCCCTCGCGAACGCGTTGGTGGCGCACGGTCGGGATTGCGACGCTCTTGACGGGCGCAGCCTGCCTCCTCAATCCCTATGGGTTGAAGGGAGCGCTTTACCCCCTCCAGCTCTTGCAGACGATGGGGAATCCCATCTTCTCGAAGTCGATTGCCGAATTGACCCCGATCCCTGAGTTCATCAAACGGAATGTGGGCTGGAACAACCTACCGCTTTGTCTCCACCTTCTGACCATCATCCTTGGCGCTTTGAGCTTCGTGATTCCGATTCTCTGGTCGGTTGTGGCACGGACCTCGTCTTCAATTCCACAGTCCGATCCGCAACTCGACCCGCCTGCCCGAGGATCGTCGAAGAAGGATACTTCCAAGTCAAAACGGAAAACGGCAAAACGGACGAAGGAGGCTGAAGAGCTTCCTCAGGGGCGAGTGCGTGACTGGTCGATGACGCTCTTCCGGTTTCTCTTGTTCGCCGCCTTCTGCCGGTTGAGTTGGCAGGCCACGCGAAACAGTCATCAGTTTGCAGCCGTGGTGGGCACGATCACCGCCTGGAATTTCGCGGAGTGGGCGGCTGCCATCAGTCGTCGCCGGCCCAGGATCGAGGGCGAGTCGCTCGCCCCCTTCATCCTCCCAAGGTTGGCAACGCTCGGATGTATCGCAGTGGTGTTTGCGATCGTCGCCAGCGGCCGACTCTACGCGTGGGCCGGCGAGGATCGACGGATCGGGCTGGGAGAGGAACCGCTCTGGTTTCCACACGAGGCGGTCAAGTTCGCCGGGAAACCGGGCATGCCCAATCGCTTTCTCAGTTTTCACGACGGCTACGCCGCGCTCTACGACTACTACCACGGCGCGGAGCGAACTCCTGGCCTGGAACGGAAGGTGTTCGTCGATGCCCGACTCGAGGTGATCGGGCCCGACTTGTATGAGCGTTATCTCAACCTGCAAAGCGAGATGGGGGGGATGAAGGAATCGTCGAGTTGGCCCGCCCAACTCGACCAGATCGGGCGGCCCGTGGTGCTGGCGGGACATGCCACCAATGCCATGATCGGCGCCAATATGATGACCACACCGCACTGGCGCTGTGTCTGGTTCGATTCCATCGTGGGCGTTTTCGTCCACGATGCGAATGCAGAGATCGTCCGTGCCAATCAGGTGGATTTTGCCGCTCGCCATTTTCGACCTGCCTCGGCGACGATCCCCCAAGGGATCGATGCGTTCGTCGCCTCCGCCAAAGCCATCTGGGCCTACGCCGGCGTTTTGCAAGCGCATCAGCGATCCGACCTGGCGAGGCCGATGATACTCCTGGGCCTTGACTATGCCAGGCGGATTCAGCAGGCCGACCCCGATTCGCTGACCGGCTGGAAATTGATCGGTCAAATCGAGGCGGCCCGCGAGCCCGCAGTAGAGCCGTCGAATCGAGTGCAGAGATATCGACTCCCGTTCGATCCGGTCTTCGACCTCTCTGCCGTCCGTGCGACCTATGCACTTCGACGTGCTCACCTGGCCGCTCCGAACGATTTCCTCACATTGCTCCTCTTGAGCCAGCAGTACCAGGATCGGCGGATGAACGAGGCGGCGGCCCCGTTGCACGAGCGTCTCATCGGACTGCGGCCGATCAACCTGAACCAGGCTGAAACCCAGGCCAAGTCCGCAAATGAGCTCGCGCAACTTCGCGAACAGTTAGGTCAGGAGATCAGCTCGGCTTGGGAGAACCTGAGTGAGCTTGACCGGATCGTCGCCTCGATGCTCGCCACGGGTCGAGCCGGCGGAGCGGCCGACCTGCTCGAGCGGGCCTATCCCAGCGAATCAAGACCGTGGGAGGTCACCGATCGGATTGCGACCCTCCGCCTTCATCTCGGAGAAGCCGAACAAGCCCGCGTTCTCTGGCAGAAGGCGAGTGCTCCGCCTCGCCCCGCGATCCGTTCGGCCCGCGTCGCGGTGAGTTACTTGGTGGAAGGCCTGTTTGACGAGGCTCGCCGTCATTATCAAGACGCGCTCCGCGACGAAGCGGACCTGTTCGAGGCCCACTATGGTCTGGCCGTTCTTGAAGAAGACGCAGGCCGCGCAATCGAGTCCCTCCGACATGCTCGCCAGGCGGCCGAGCATGCACCGAATGAGGTCGCCAAGGCGGCCGCCCAAGTGATCGTGACCGAAACCCTTCCTTTTGCCGAACTCTGAGTTCTTCGTCCTACGCCGGGTTCGGTCGGAACGAGACCGAACCCGGCGGAATGACTGGGCTCACTACCTCGAAATCCTGCGGTTGGCCCGGGAGATGATTGTCAGCGACTTGTGATGGGGCTAAGTTCAGGCCTTGGCCTTCACAAATCGGTCTTCGCGACCCGGCTCTTCCCGCGGGGTAGTATGCTCATGAATGCGATCCGGCTACAAATCGGCGTTCTCTCAGCCTGGACCGTCCTCGGACTGTTATGCCTGAACGCGCCGGCGGACGAGAAGAAGGAATACCCTTCACTGGGCACGATCGAGCGAAAGGATCCGCGCCTCGATCGCCTGGTCCCGAGCGAGGCGAAGATCGAGCGACTTGCCGATGGCTACGACTGGTCCGAGGGACCGGTCTGGGACCGGCAAGGTCGATATCTCCTGTTCTCCGACGTCCCCCAGAACAAGGTCTTTCGCTGGAAGGAAGGGGAGGGGGCGAGCGTTTTCCTCGAGCCCAGTGGGTATACAGGTTCCGTGGCGCGCGGAGGTGAACCGGGATCCAACGGGTTGGCCATGGATGCTCAGGGACGGCTTATCCTTTGCCAGCACGGGGACCGCTGCATTGCTCGACTCGAACCCAACCGCAAGTTCACGGTCCTCGCCGATCGCTACGAGGGCAAACGATTCAACAGCCCCAACGATGCCGTCTTCAAGTCGAATGGTGACCTCTACTTCACCGATCCCCCTTACGGTCTCCTGGGCAAGAATGACGACCCCAAAAAAGAGCTGCCTTTCAACGGGGTCTTCCGCCTCGCCAAGGACGGCAAGGTGACACTTCTGACCGACAAGTTGACCTATCCCAACGGGATCGCCTTTTCCCCTGACGAGAAGACGCTCTACGTTGCGAACTCCGACCCGGAGCAAGCCCTCTGGATGGCCTATGACGTGAAGGAGGACGGCACGCTTGGCGCAGGAAAGGTCTTTTTCGACGCCACGTCGTTGGCCAAGAACAAGGCCTTGAAGGGATTGCCCGACGGCCTGAAGGTCGACCAGTTGGGGAATCTCTTCGCAACAGCCCCCGGCGGAGTCTTCATCTTCAGTCCGGATGGCACCCACCTGGGAACGCTCGCGACCGGAGAGGCCAACGGCAACTGCGCCTGGGGCGACGATGGCTCAACGCTCTACGTGAACGCAGATATGTATCTCGCCCGGATCCGCTTGACGACCAAGGGATTGGGCTTCTGAACAAGCCGAAGAGGAGTCGATGACGCGGGAAATCTGGACAATCGGCCATTCCACTCGGAAGCTCGACGTCTTCGTCGGCCTCCTTGAAGAGTGGTCGATCAGTCAGGTCGCCGACGTCCGTCGCTTCCCTGGATCCCAACGCCACCCGCAATTCAATCGCGACGCGTTGGAGGACAAACTCAAACGTGTCCACATCGGCTATCGCCATCTCGGGCCCTTGGGTGGTCGACGCCACCAACGAAACCTCGATTCGCCGAACAACGGTTGGCGAGTCGAGGCGTTCAACGCTTATGCCGATTATATGACGAGCGCCGAATTCCAGGATGGTCTGGCCGCCCTCGTTTCGATCGCTGAAACCTACCGAACCGCCTTGATGTGTTCCGAAGCGGTCCCGTGGCGTTGCCATCGACGGCTGATTGCAGACGCCCTGATCGTTGCTGGCTGGACGGTCTGGGACATCATGGGGCCATCGCAGGTGGCACAGCATTGGCTGACGGAGTTCGCCCGCATCTCTGAGGCAGGGCTGACTTATCCTGCGGAACCGCTTTTTCCGCCCGACTGACAATCGACGCAATCCTCATCAAAGTGAGGATCGACCGAGCCCGCACGAGTGATGGACAAATCGCTCGATCCGACTGATCGCGGCCTTCCCCCTGCGCCGATGGAATGAATTGGCAGCCGACTGTTCCTCAACTTGGTTGGGTTGGGGTTCGTCCTGCGCACGATCACCTCGCCGATGGGAAGCCCACCACCGATGCCTCCGAAACGTTCCGGGACCAAGGCGACCTCGAATTCGCCCGCGGGCAACTCCACGTCGCCACAACTCGTCAATGCTCTCCTGCTGAGCGCGGCGGTCAGCTATGGCCTTTACATGCTCGTCCAGCGAGGAAAGGTCAGTTGGCCCCCTCATGATCTACTGGCCGGTATCTATACGCTCGCGGGCTGCCTCGCGCTGGTTGGGCCTGTGGTGTTGGCCCGGGTTGATTCCGGCGAGCGCGGGCTTGGTGAATTGCTCTGGATGACGGGCGGACTCTTGCTCTGGGTGTTCAACGCCACGGCAGTGGCCCGCGGTTCTTGGCGGATGCAGGCCTGGGCCACACCGCTCGGGTACGAGGCGATGGGCATGACGATGCTGGCGGTTCTCCTTGCCGGCTGGCGATGCCGCCTGGGGAGTCGTTCTTGGTCGTGGACCAACGTGACCGGATGGATCCTCGGTCTCTTTTGGGTGGCCATGGCCTTTTCGACATTCATGCCCGCCCGATTCCCGGGGCTCGCGTCGCGCTGAACACTTGACGCTTAACTCAGGTCTGATTAGCCTCAAAGACGTCAGGTCCGTCGGCCAGCTCGCGGATTCTTTGTCGAATGCTTTTTCTCCCGCATCTGGTCGAACCCAATCCCGACCGGACCGTTGAATCCCCGCCGCAGGAGTTTTGAACGTGGCGCTCGATCAAGATCAGAAACCATTCGCGTCAATTTCAGCGCCGATCTCGGGCATTGATAATGAAATTGCCGCTTATCGAGCGATCAGCCCGGCAGCGATTCTGAGCTTGATCTGCGGGGTACTGGCGGTGCTCTGCTTTACGAGTTGGTTCTTTCTCGCGTTCACGATCGCCGCGATCGTTTTCGGCCTCAGCGCAGAGCGGCGAATTCGTCGTGATCCTGAGATCTGGACCGGAAAGAAGATGGCTCAGGCCGGAATGGCGCTTGGCCTCGTCTTCGGCCTGGCCGCAGTGACGAGCACCTTGGTCCAAGATTTTCTCCGCTCGCGAGGCGCGGGGCAATTTGCATCGCAATATGCCGAAGTCTTGAAAAAAGGAAGAATCGAGGACGCGGTGTTCTATACGGTCTCTCCGCTCGCCCGCGAGGGGAAGAAGCCGGCCGAGATCTTCAAAGAAATCACCGCCCAAGCGCAGCCCGGCATGCCCAACGAACAGCTTGCCTCGCTTCGAAACATTCAAGACCGGCTTACCAGCGGGCCTGGCGAAGAAATCGCCTTTGAAAGAATCGAGGGGCATGGGCTCGAGGGGATGAATCCCTACGCTTCCGCTCTGTACGTGCTTCGCGGTCCGGGAAACGAGAAGTTTCCTGAGAAGGAGCAGTACGCCTTGATCTTTATCAAGGGGGCGACGATCAAAGGGAAGACTCAGTGGTGGGTCGAAAACTCGAAATTCCCCTACGAACCCTCCACCTATGTCCACAAGGCCAAAGCCAAAGCAGGCGAAGAAGGGGATGGCCACGCGCACTAATGGGTGAGCCGAGGAATGAGGAGCGTACCAACGGCTTCCAGTTACCGCAGCTCTTCCAAAATAGATCGGCTTGCCGTCCTGCAAAAACGGGCATGGCCCACCATCCCAAAAGTGGTGGACCATGCCCCCTTTGCCATAGGACTTCAACGTAAGGGCGGATGAAGGTCAAGCGGGGGATGAATAGGCGGCATAACACTTCTCCGTTTCCCAGAGAATCACCTCAACCACCGGCAGCCCTTCGTCGGCCGTACGCTCGAAGATGAGTCGGGCGATATTCTCGGCCGTCGGATTCGCGTCCATTACGAAGACGCGCTCACCTTGCTCGACCAGGACAGGCAGAATCGGATCGTCCCGGCAGAGAAGCATGTTGTGGTCGAGGTTCTCGTCGATCCAACGCTGAACTTTCTGCTTGATCTCGACGAAGTCAACCAGCATGCCCCGTGCGTCGAGCGATTGGGCTTCGAGCACGATCACCGCTCGGCCGTTGTGCCCGTGCAGATGCTTGCACTTCCCCTCATAGTTGAGCAAGCGATGGCCATAACAGAATGCAATCTCGCGCGTCACTCGGTACATCGTGTGATTCGTCTCGTCTAAAAGTGAGATCCGACGGCCATTCCCATTGAGCCGTCAGGAGGAGGCGCGGCGTAATTCGTTGGATCGGGAAAGCACGCGTCGCGAAACCCGTTGCGACGCTCCGCACACTTGTTGCATCGCCCACAGTGCTGGCCGTCCACCGGACTCAGGCAGGAAAAGGTCAGCTGCAAGGGAAGATCGAAGCCTCGCTTCAACACTTCGTCCTTATGCATGCGATCGAACGGTCGCAAAATCCGCAAGCGGCCGTCCATCGCCTGATTCACGGCCGCCTCCATCTGTTCAAAGAAGGTCGGCGTACTATCCGGAAATGGATTGGTGCCAAGACAGCCCAGGGCAAGACGCTCGACATTCCGCAGCCGACACCATACCGCCGCTTTGGAAAGAAACAGCAAATTGCGACCGGGCAAGTAAACCGCCGCGTCGGGCGAGGAGGCGTCGGGAACGGCGATTCCCTCGACGCTCCAGTGCCGACCGTAAACACTGGCCACCGGCTCGTCCAGAATCTCGAGAGGGCAGAGTCCCGGACGCTCGACCGCCTGGAGGTAACGCCTGAGATAGGCCAGCTCAACCTCTTCCCAACGAAGCCCAAACCGAACGTAGAGCGGGTGAACGCGACCGAACTGACGGAGCAGATCGACGCAGAGAATTGCGCTCTCCAAGCCGCCGCTAACCAGCACAGCGACCTGGGGGATCGCGCCAATGTCGGACATCGTCTCGTTCCTGTCGGCCGGTGTGACGTCATCTGCGACCTGCGTCCGACGCGACCGAACGACGCCTCAGGCCGACCGAAGCATTCTAAGACGCTCCTGGCTGGAGGGAAAGTGGATCACGCAACGGATCGAGGCCATGAGACCCCCTCAGAACAAGGAAGCTGTCGCACCCGATCATTCCTGGCTCAATTCAAGTCCAAATGAACCGCCAACTGCATAACACTAAACCTTATATCGAACATGCAATTACTTTTTTCTGCAAATGTCTGCTGAAAAAAAGCCAGCGCACGGGGACTCGAGGGTTGACCTTCGGAGCCAAGTTGGTATTATCTCCCTTGTCGCCTGTGTCACCACGGGTGACGACGCAACGGCCGGCTGACCTGGCGACGGGAAACCGACGACCAAGATAGCGGGCCGTGATGTTGTCGGTAGAGTCGGCCGGCGTGACACGCCCCCAGGGCAAGTCGCTCCGGCCAATCGCTTCGATAGCACGTTCGTTCTTTGACAATCCGGTCGATCGTGGTTCTTGTGGTTGAAGAGAACCTTTGAGGGAAGCCGGCGTGGAGCCGTTTGAGTCGTCTCGACCCCGTTTGGTTGGAGGTCGAACCGCGACGGAGACGGATCCAACAGCCAACAGCACGAGGGAGCAGGGGCGTGCCCCGGTGAACTCGAGCTGCGACCAGTTAGCAAATTCCTCAACCCTTTTGAAGGTGAGGACCGGCTCTCATTGCTCTTCGGAGCAGGGGAGACGACCAATCTCGAAGGGTTTGATCCTGGCTCAGAATGAACGTTGGCGGCGTGGATTAGGCATGCAAGTCGAACGGGCCGCAAGGCCAGTGGCGCAAGGGTGAGTAAGGCGACGGCAACCAACCCCAGGATTGGGTATAGCCGCGGGAAACCGCGGGTAATCCCCAGCGACGCAACGACACCGGCATCGGTGTTTTGCCAAAGCTTCGGCGTCGTGGGACGGGCTGTCGTGGTATTAGCTTGTTGGCGGGGTAATGGCCCACCAAGGCTGTGATGCCTACCGGGCGTGCGAGCGTGGCCCGGCACACTGGGACTGAGACACTGCCCAGACTCCTACGGGAGGCTGCAGTCGAGAATCTTCGGCAATGGGCGCAAGCCTGACCGAGCGACGCCGCGTGGAGGATGAAGGCCTTCGGGTTGTAAACTCCTGTCGAGGGGGAAAAAGGGCTGAAAAGCCTTGATTGATCCCTGGAGGAAGCACGGGCTAAGTTCGTGCCAGCAGCCGCGGTAAGACGAACCGTGCGAACGTTATTCGGAATCATTGGGCTTAAAGCGCGTGTAGGCGGATTCGTGCGTCTGTCGCTGAAATCCCCCGGCTCAACCGGGGAACGGGCGTGGATACGACGAGTCTGGAGGGGCATAGGGGGACCTGGAACTTCCGGTGGAGCGGTGAAATGCGTTGAGATCGGAAGGAACGCCCGTGGCGAAAGCGAGGTCCTGGATGCCTACTGACGCTGAGACGCGAAAGCCAGGGGAGCGAACGGGATTAGATACCCCGGTAGTCCTGGCCGTAAACGATGGGTACTGGATAGGGGGCTCGCCGATGGGCTCCCTGTCGTAGGGAAACCGTGAAGTACCCCGCCTGGGGAGTATGGTCGCAAGGCTGAAACTCAAAGGAATTGACGGGGGCTCACACAAGCGGTGGAGTATGTGGCTTAATTCGAGGCTACGCGCAAAACCTTATCCCAGGCTTGACATGCACGGATTAGCCGGCGGAAACGTCGGTGAGGCCGCAAGGAACAACGTGCACAGGTGCTGCATGGCTGTCGTCAGCTCGTGCCGTGAGGTGTTGGGTTAAGTCCCCTAACGAGCGAAACCCCTGTGTCTAGTTGCCAGCGGGTCGTGCCGGGAACTCTAGACAGACCGCCGGCGTTAAGCCGGAGGAAGGCGGGGATGACGTCAAGTCCTCATGGCCCTTATGCTTGGGGCTGCACACGTACTACAATGGGGCGGACAGAGCGTTGCTAGGCTGCAAAGTCATGCTAATCGCAAAAACCGTTCCTCAGTTCGGATTGCGGGCTGCAACCCGCCCGCATGAAGCTGGAATCGCTAGTAATCGCGGATCAGCATGCCGCGGTGAATGTGTTCCTGAGCCTTGTACACACCGCCCGTCAAGCCACCAAAGCGGGGGGCATCCGAAGTCGCCGGAGCCGCAAGGCAGGCGCCGAAGATGAAACCCGTGATGGGGACTAAGTCGTAACAAGGTAACCGTAGGGGAACCTGCGGTTGGATCACCTCCTTTCTAAGGATTTTTCTTAGAAAATCTCGGCTCTGAGAATCGAGGGACGTGGCTTCGGTCACCGTCGCGATTCGAGAAGAGCCGCATCGGCACCGTCTCCTTGATCAGATGGTTTTTACGCCGGCTTCCCACGAAGGTTTTCTCACCACGAACACGATCGACCAATGAGGGGACCCCTCACTCGAGGGGTCCTTTCTGTTTCTGTTCTTCCGTTTGCTTTGCACTGCTGGGTGCGGGGTGCGACCGTACGCGGTCTCACCCCCTGGCCAGCGGCCAGTGCGGATTCCGAGCATGGCTCTTCAAGGCTTCGGCCTTGCGGGGTTGTAATGGGAATTCGGTTGCTCTTTCACAATCCGGTGGTTAGGTCACGCAAGTGAGAACCGCAAACAAGTGGTCGTGGCAGACCAAGTAGAAGAATCTCTCCACAATACAGTGGAACCCTTACGGATGCGTGAGTGTCGATCGCTGCGACAGCGACCGGCCTCACAATGGGGATCGTTACCCAAGTGAGAGTGAGCCTGCGTCGCGAGACGCTGGGCACTCGATCGAAGATAGATCGGGGACTGACCCCTCGCAGATTCGGCTGTCGAGCTTCCTTCGGGAAACCGCGGCGTCCGGATCGGCGTGGTCAAGCTCCTAAGGGCACGGGGGGGATGCCTAGGCGTCATCAGAGAGACAGGCGTGGAAGGCTGCGATATGTCCGGGGGAGTTGCCCAACGAACGTCGATCCCGGAATGCCTGTAGAGACCCGGGGAACTGAAACATCTCAGTACCCGGAGGAAAGGAAATCAACCGAGACTCCCTCAGTAGCGGCGAGCGAACGGGGATCAGCCTAAACCGAGTGGGACACCACTCGGGGTCGTGGGGCCGATAACATGGGATGAGTGAGCGTCAGCCGAAGCCTCCTGGAACGGAGCGCCAGAGCGGGTGATAGCCCCGTAGGCGACGATGCGAACTCCCCTCTTCGGTACCCGAGTAGGGTCGGGCACGTGAAACCCGGCCTGAATCGGCGGGGACCATCCCGCAAGGCTAAGCACTCGATGACGACCGATAGCGAACCCAGTAGGGCGACCGAACGGTGGGAAGAACCCCGATGAGGGGAGGAGACTGAACCTGAAACCCCGTGCCTACAAGCGGTGGGAGCGCGATGCCTTCGGGCCGCGTGACCGCGTGCCTTTTGCATAATGATCCGGCGAGTTACTGTATCCGGCCCCAGGTTAACCCCTTCAGGGGGGGAGCCGTAGCGAAAGCGAGTCTTCATCGGGCGCCATAGTCGGGTGCAGTAGACGCGAAACCAGGTGAACTACCCATGGGCAGGTTGAAGCGACCCTAACCGGTCGTGGAGGACCGAACCCACCAGTGTTGAAAAACTGGGGGAGGACCCGTGGGGAGGAGTGAAAGTCTTATCAAACCTGGAGATAGCTCGTTCTCTCCGAAATGGCTTTAGGGCCAGCCTCGGGACATATCGTGCGGGGGTAGAGCGACGGAATTCGGTAGGGGGGCTTCCCGCCTACCCTCCGAAACCCAACTCCGAATACCGCACGACGGACCCCGGGAGTCAGAACGTGGGGGATAAGCTTCACGTTCAAAAGGGAAACAACCCAGACCGCCGACCAAGGCCCCCAAATCGACGCTCAGTGGCAAAGGAAGTGGGATCGCGGTGACAGCCGGGATGTTGGCTTAGAAGCAGCCATCATTTCAAAAGTGCGTAACAGCTTACCGGTCGAGCCATCCCGCGCCGAAAATGACGGGGACTAAGCGTCGTGCCGCAGTCGCGGATCAGCAATGATGGTAGGAGAGCGTCGCCCACCGCAACGAAGCTGGATGGAAACGACCAGTGGAGCGTGGGCGAGTGCGAATGCCGGAACGAGTAACGACAAGACAGGTGGGAAGCCTGTCCGCCGAAAGCACAAGGTTTCCTGGGGAAGGTCAATCCGCCCAGGGTCAGTCGGGACCTAAGGCGAGGCCCAAGGGCGTAGCCGATGGACAGACGGTTAATATTCCGCCACCCGATGGTAAGGTTGAACGACGGAGGACGCCGGTTCCAGTCAGGTCGGGGTGTTAGATGACCCCGTGCCGCAAGGCCGACAGCATTCGATCTGGAAGCCTGATGACGAGCCGGCCACGAAAAGCCCCGTCGGGACGAACCATCCGGCCCGTACCGCAATCCGACACAGGTGTGCTAGGCGAGTATCCGAAGGCGTTCGGGAGAACCCTCGTGAAGGAACTCGGCAAAATGACCCCGTACCTTCGGTACAAGGGGTGCTCTCCGTAAGGAGAGCCGCAGAGAATCGGCTCTAGCGACTGTTTATCAAAAACACAGGACTCTGCCAACTCGCAAGAGGACGTATAGAGTCTGACGCCTGCTCGGTGTCGGTAGGTTAAGGGAGCCGATGAGGCGTAAGCTGAAGTTGGCGACCGAAGCCCCGATAAACGGCGGCCGTAACTATGACGGTCCTAAGGTAGCGAAGTTCCTTGTCGGGTAAGTTCCGACCTGCATGAATGGCGTAACGACTGGAGCACTGTCTCCACGAGGGACCCGGTGAAACTGTAGCCGTGGTGAAGATGCCACGTACCCGCGGTCAGACGGAAAGACCCCGTGAACCTTTACTGCAGGTTGGCACTGGGTCAGCGTCCTTTCTGTGTAGGATAGGTGGGAGGCCGTGATCCGGCGGCGCCAGCCGTCGGGGAGCCACTGGTGAAATACCACCCTGAAATGACTCTGATCCTCACCGGTCCGTAGCCCGGACCGGGACCGTGCTCATCGGGCAGTTTGACTGGGGCGGTCTCCTCCCAAAGAGTAACGGAGGAGTGCAATGGTACCCTCGGCCAGGTCGGCAATCTGGCAACAAGAGCGCAAACGTAGAAGGGTGCCTGACTGCGAGACCCATCAGTCGAGCAGGGACGAAAGTCGGCGTTAGTGATCCGGCGGTGCTGGATGGAAAGGCCGTCGCTCAACAGATAAAAGGTACTCCGGGGATAACAGGCTGATCTCCCCCGAGCGTCCATAGCGGCGGGGAGGTTTGGCACCTCGATGTCGGCTCATCGCATCCTGGGGCTGGAGAAGGTCCCAAGGGTTTGGCTGTTCGCCAATGAAAGCGGTACGCGAGCTGGGTTCAGACCGTCGTGAGACAGGTCGGTCCCTATCTGCCGTGGGCGTAGGAAACTTGCGAAGGGTCTCCCCTAGTACGAGAGGATTGGGGAGGACCGACCTCTGGTGTACCGGCTGTCCCGCTCGGGGCACCGCCGGGTAGCTAGGTCGGGAAAGGATAAGCGCTGAAGGCATCTAAGCGCGAAGCCCTCTTCAAGACGAGGTTTCCAGCACGCAAGTGCGAAGGCTCCTGGAAGACGACCAGGTCGATAGGCCGGGAGTGCACGGCGAGTGATCGCCGCAGCCGACCGGTCCTAACAGCCGATCGCTTGACCACCCCGATCCGTCCGCCGGTTCCCATCAGGGACGCGAAGGACAGGAATCAGGGTTGCATCATTCACCGATCGTATTCGATCGATCACACGGCGACGTATTCCCATCCAATAACGGGGACCACGCGTCGTGAAGAGACTCGAAGTCGGTTGGTCATGCCCATGAAATCGCGGTTTGAGTTTGCGTGACGACCACTGTGAGAGTAAGCACACGGAACCGGCGGGTTTGATCGCCCGCCGGTTGCTTTTCCGGCGAACATACTGACGGGGTCCCACCCGTTCCCATTCCGAACACGGCCGTTAAGCCCGTCAGGCCCATGATAGTGCCTTTGGCGCGAAAGTCGGTGATCGCCGGAATCCTTTTCAACGACGCCCCGATCCTTCTTCATCGAAGGGTCGGGGCGTTTTTCGTTGCGCAGTCGCTTCGTCCCGGGAACGGCGCTCGCCCCAATGGGCGAGCGGTAAACTCCCTGTCTTTTGTGGCTACGTGGAAGTGAATCCGAAGACGGGGAGTTCACACTCCCCGCTCGACTGCCATTCAAGTGAGGAATGTACACGTACATTGCCATCTATGTCAGGGAACTAACAAAAAAGCAATTGCGATGACGATTATGGCACCGAACGCTCCGACGATCAGGCCGGGAATCCGTCGGCGTTTCAAATAGAACAGTAAAATAAGTCCAGTGAGCGAGATCAGCGTCATGAGCACAGCGGAGACGTCGATCAAGACCGACCAGGCAGCTCCGGAGTCGCGTCCCTTGTGCAAGTCGTTCATGATCGCGACGAGACCATGGGACGACTCGGTCAATTCGTAACGACCCGTCTCGCGATCGATGAAGGCATCAGCCGAGTAGCCCGGCCCTTTGAAGGTGACCGTACACTCGCTTTCGTCGACCTTGAAATCAGTCAGTGCGCCACGGATGTGGTGCGACGATCGCAAGGACTCGACGATTTCGAGCTTTTCGACTTGTGGCTCTGTTTCAAGATCGACCTTGCTGTCGTTCCCGGTTGTCTTGGGGCGAAGCCAGGCGAGTTTCAGTTGTCCCTGATATTGGACCGAACGCTCGGCTTCGCCGTAAAACCAGTTCGGGTGATTCAGCGTGAGCCCGGTCACGCTGAAGAAGAGGACGGCCGCCAGCCCGAACATAGAAACATAGATATGCAGCCAGCGCGTCAGGGCGGCGAGTCGAATCGTGAACGTCCGTCGAAACGAACGTTGACCCGGCGGGGTGGCCGCCAATCCGGCCAGAGCGCTAGCGTGCCTGACCTTTTCGACGATAGGTGAGCGTGGCGGATTTGATCTCGACATTACCCTTCAGATCCTCAACGAACGGCTTGTTGGCGACGGTCACTCGCTTACGGATGCTCTGATACGTGCCATGTTCGCGAACCGCTTCGATGCTGACCGTATATTCGCCAGCGGGAAGTTGTCGGCCGTGATCGTCCTTCCCGTCCCAGACGACATCATACTTGCCAGGAGGACGCGTTGCCCGAGACAACGTCTTGCGGAGGTCGAATTCGTCTACCAGCCGACGAGCCTGGTCTCCGTGATACCAGCGGCGCAGGTCGGGTACCCACTGTGATCGGGCATTTTTCTGAGCCCACAAAATGAGAGTGCGGACGGAAGCTCCCTCCTTATCCTCGATCCAGACAGCCAGATAGGGTCGGCGATATCGACCTGGCGCTCCCTCGGGGCGCTGGATCTCAAAAGCAACGAGGAGTTCAAAGTCCTCATTCCACATCCCGCCTGGGCCGGGCTTCGCTTCTGCCTGTTCCTTGGCCTGACCGCTCAACTCCGAGGGGGCGACGGCGAGCGCAGTGGGTTGCGCCGCGGACTTGGCTCTCTCAGGCCAGCCGTTGCTCCGGAAGGTTTGCCCGTCTCGATTGACCAGGAGGCACTGAACGTCCGGAAGTGAGTTCGCCAGGCGAAGACTCTCGGCAACGGGTAGGACATTGAAACTGGTCGCGAGGGCATCGGCAACCTCGGCCCGACTGGCGATAACCGTGGCGCTCGTGATGTTCTCGACCGGGTGCCCGGTTCTGGGGTCAAAAATATGTGAGTACCACTGGCTACCGATTCGATACCCGCGCTGGGAATTCCCGCTGGTAGCGACCGAGCTTGCCTGGATTTTGACCCGCGACAAGGGGTCCGCCCCCTCGGAGTCGCTTGTGGGATCCACGATGTCAATCGATTGCACGAGGTCGCCACAAACCCGTAAGTCGCCGCCGATGTTCAGTAGAATGCCGCGAATTCCTCGGACTCGGTCCAGCGCTACGTTGCAGGCCGACTCGACGATATAACCCTTGGCAATCGCGTTCAGGCTCAGCGGGCAATTGCTCAGCCGTTCGGCAGTTCGGGCTTGCGCATCCAGCCGCCATGCGGGTCGGCTCATCAATGCCTTGTTTGTGGAGAGTTCGTCGGCTGTCGGAGTGCGGTTCTGCTTAGCGCATTTCGACCAGAGCCGCGTCAGCGCCTCGACTCGCGGGTCGAAGGCTCCGCCCGTTCGCGCAGCCCATTCGTCACACGCTTGGAAGACCTCGAATAGTTCCGGGGAGACCTTGATCGCGACATTCGAGGTTGCCTGCCAGCGGCTGAACTCACTTGCTGCATTGTAGCCGCTGAAAATTGCGGAAAGGCGATCGACTTCCCGTAAGATCCGCTCCTCCGCCCAAGAGGCGGCCTCAGCCGTGTCGGCCTTGGTCCGCAATTCGAGCGAAGTTCCCAGCACGTTCTCATGAAAGAACGTGAAATCCTCGGCTGTTGCGGGAGTGAGTAGGCAAAAGAGGGACCCCCAGACCAGAAGGATTGGGAGTCCCATTGATGAATAGGAACTCATGACGCGATCTCCGAGAGGCAACATTGACATTGCCAAATGCGATCGAGGTCGTGGGCCACCAACGGCCCGATCGCATCATCATCGCATCCGAGCAGAGCCGAGTCTCGGAAAAAAAGCTCATCTGACGCGGTCGTCTAGCGCCAAACCCGGAAGATATGCGCAGGGCAGACATGCGGGTCGAGGCGGACGAAATTCCACTCCCCCCGCCAGTCGTATCGTGCGTCGGTGAGCAGGTCGTGAACCTGATACGACTCGTTCAGTCCAAACTCCCAGAACGGAAACTGGATTGAGCCTTCCTGGGCATGGTACGGGTCGAGGTTGACGATGACTAGGATGATGTCGGAGCGGTCGGGCGACGACTTGGCGTAGGCGATCATCTCAGAGTTGCTGATCGTGAAGAAACGCAGGTTGCGGTCGAACTGGAGGGCCGAATTATCGCGTCGGATCGTGTTGACCCGGCTCACGAAGTAGCGGAGTGTTCCCGGTTGGTCGAGGTTCCAGAAGCGACACTGGTACTTTTCCGAGTCGAGGTATTCTTCCGACCCAGGGCGCACGGGAGTGCCGTCACAGTGCTCGAATGGCGGCCCGTAGATGCCGTAGGTCGCCCCCAAGGTGGCTGCCAAGACGAGCCGAGCCTGGAACGCAGGACGGCCACCGTGCTGGAGCGACTCGTGGAGAATGTCCGGGGTGTTCGCAAACAGGTTCGGCCGCATGTATTCGGCCACATCAGTCTGCGTCAACTCGGTGAAGTACTCGGTCAGCCCCTCCTTGGTCGTCCGCCAAGTGAAGTAACTGTACGACTGGGAAAAGCCGGACTTGGCCAGATACTTCATCACCTTCGGCCGGGTAAACGCTTCAGCGAGGAAAATCGTGTCGGGATGGCGATCCCAGACTTCGCGGATCAGCCACTCCCAGAAGGGAAAGGCCTTGGTGTGCGGGTTATCGACCCGAAAGATCGTGACCCCATGGGACACCCAGAAAAGAACGACATCGCGAAGCTCTTCCCAGAGCGATTTCCAATCAGTCGACTCGAAGTCGATCGGATAAATATCCTGGTACTTCTTGGGAGGATTCTCAGCGTACTTGATCGTGCCGTCGGGGCGGTGGCGGAACCACTCGGGGTGCTCTTTGACGTAGGGGTGGTCGGGCGAGCACTGGTAGGCAATGTCGAGCGCTATCTCCAGGCCGAGTTGCTTGGCTCGGGTCACGAGATGGTCGAAGTCCTCCAGCGTGCCGAGTTCGGGCAAGACGGCCTTGTGCCCTCCTTCAGGGGAACCAATCGCCCAGGGACTGCCGGGATCGTGGGGCCCGGGGGTGAGGGTATTGTTCGGACCTTTCCGAAAGCTCAGGCCAATCGGATGGATCGGGGGGAGATAGAGAACGTCAAAACCCATCTCAACAACGTAAGGAAGCCGTGACTCGACGTCCTTGAACGTCCCGTGCCGACCCGGTTCGGGCGCGCTCGAACGGGGGAACATCTCATACCAGGCGCCGTAGCGAGCACGCTCACGCTCGACCGTGACGCCGAGGATTCGCTCATACGCAGTGGCTCCGCTGCGGTCAACGTAACGCGACATCAGCGACGTAAGCTCAGGGGAGAGGGCGAGCTTGACACGGACGCCGATGTCACCACCATGGCCCAGAACGTCCGCCTGAACACGGAGCTGCTCGGCATCGCCTCCGCTGGCCCGCTTCGCGGCCTGTTTAACGAGTTCCGCCCCCTCGAGGAGCTCGCTCGACACATTCAGGCCGGCATCCACTTTTTTGGAGAGATCGCGCCGCCAGGTTGCGAAATAGTCGACCCAGGCTTGGAGCGTATAGCCGTAACGCCCCTGGCTGTTGACCGTGAACGTTCCGCTCCAACGGTCGTTCCCGAGTTCCGACATGGACACTTCAGCCCAGTCCGTTCCGCCGATCGGGCCATGGCGAAGGACGGCGGCGACCAGATCGTGTCCTTCTGCGAAGATGTCGGCTGTGACGACCACGTTCTCGCCCACGGTTCGCTTGATGGGAAACTTGCCGTGGTCGATCTCCGGCTGAATGCCTTCGATCACAACCCGAGGCGGAGGAGGCGCTCCCTTCTCGTGGTGTGCTCGTGTCTGACCTTTAACAACCGTGCTCTGCCCTGTCATCACGACTGAAAACTCCTCAAGGCTTCCAATTTCCGCTGTCGGAACGGGATCAATGGCTGGGCTTCATCAGGTGGAGGATGCCCAACATGGGAATCCGAACCCAGTCGGGACGATAGTTGAGTTCATACTGGAATTCGAAGAGCGTCTTCTCCAGCATAAAGAACTCCAGCAGAAGCGAAATCACGGATTCATCGTTGGGCAGTAAGGAAGCGGCCGTCGCGCGGTACTCGCGCAGGTAAGCGGCGGACGTCCAGTTCTTCCAGACCTTGGCCCAGGGTTCGAGCCGATCGAAATTCTCCGGCTGGTCGTGACTGACGCTAATCAACTTGCTGTAGACGGCGTAGTCGAGCGAACGGAGCATCCCGGCCACGTCTCGCAAGGGGGACTTCTTCTCTCTCCGTTCGGTGACAGGGCGGCCGGGCTCTCCCTCGAAGTCGAGAATAATAAAGTCGTTTTCATGCCAGAGTACCTGGCCGAGATGATAATCGCCGTGGCAACGGATCTTGAGGAGGGGACCGACCCCCTCTTCCAGCGGCTTGAATCGCGAGGCCATGCCGGCCCCCGTGTCGAGGATCTCTTGCGCCAGGGGCCGAAGAGGATCCGGGAGCGATGCGAGCTTCTCGCGAAGCAAGGTGAGCGACCTGCGAACCTGTACGTGAAGGGACTTGACCATCTCGGCAAGCTCCTCCTGCTTGATCGGTTCCGGCGCAAAGCTTGGATCCTCGGAATCGCTGGCCAATGCCAGGTGCATTTCGGCGGTCCGTTTACCGAGCACTCCCGCCGTGTTCAGGGCCGCGCCGACGACCTCGAAGACCTCCGGGGGCGGCTCCATGGAACCGAGCTCGATCAAGGACCGACTCTCGATCTCGATCTTGAAAAGCCGGTGTTCCTGCGTGCTGACGTGCTCGTAATAGCGTCCGAGGACGTCGAGAGCCAGTTGCCACCCCTGACCCTGGTTGGAAACATACTCCTGCAAGAGGGCGATTGTGATCGGTTCGGAACGACTCTTGCGATACTCCAACGCCCCGGCCGTCTTCGGGATTCTCGGGAATGCGGCCTTTTCCGTGAGAAAACGGCCGATTTCCAGGTCAGGGTTCACCCCGATGTCGAGTCTCCGGAAGAGTTTCATTAAGAAGCGTCTGCCATAGAAAATCGTGGAATTGCTTTGTTCGGCCGAGCCTCGTTGGATCGGCGTGGGCTCTCCTTCGATCTGGTCGTAGACCGAGGTCCTGATCCCCTGGATCATTCCCGACCGGGTCTTGATCGCACTCGGCCCCTCGATCGTCTGGAGCAGGCGTTCACAGAATTCGTCGTTCGCAACCGCGTCATAGATGACCCCCGCCGAGTCTCCTGCCGTGACGAATGCCAAGACTGTGGCGGGTTGGCTCAGCAAAAGCGACTCGGCCGCGACCCCCTCGGCGATGGCCAGAGGGAGGGAATACCGATCCGAATGCCCGTCACTGTAGTAGGCGCGGATGAAGACGAGCAGAGCAGGGGACGTTCCTCCGGTCAAGGTCACCCAATCGCGGATGCTCACTGTTTCAAGAGTCCGCGATTTCGCTCCGAACCAGCGCTGGCGCAAAAGATAGTTGGGCAGGACGGTTCGCTCGAGGGTGGCCCGCGACTTGCCCTCCATCAGGGTGTCCCATCCCCCCACGAGGGTGAGGTTGGGCAGTTCCTCGGTGGGCAACGCAGGCGCCCGAGCGACGCCGCTGTCGATGGAATGGGTCAATCGGTCGAGCCGAAACCACATGAAGGCGTAAGGGCCGAGTGAGAGGAAATAGGGTAACTCGCCGATCGTCGGAAACTCGACCCCACCAAAGAGCTCCACGGGGGTATAGCCCTGGAATTGCTCCAGGTCGAGCGAGAACGGCTGGACGAACCGAGAGACGTTGGCCACGGCGAGAATCTTCTCATCCCCGTAGCTTCTGATGTATGCCAGGACCTGGCGATTCCGGGGGTGGAGGAATTCGAGAGTTCCCCGCCCGAAGGCCTGGAATCGCTTCCTGAGCAAGATCAGGCGCTTCATCCAGTTGAGGAGCGAGGAGGCCTCGCGTTGCTGGGCCTCCACGTTAATGCTCTGGTAGCCAAAGACAGGGTCGATGATCGGTGGCGCGTAGAGCCGGGCGAAGTCGGCCCTCGAGAAGCCCGCGTTCCGGTCGCCGGTCCACTGCATCGGAGTCCTGACGCCGTCGCGATCTCCCAGATAGATGTTGTCCCCCATGCCGATCTCGTCGCCGTAGTAGATGACGGGCGTGCCGACCAGGGAGAAGAGCAGGCTATTCATCAGTTCAATGCTGCGCCTGTTGTTTCCCATCAAGGGAGCCAGGCGGCGGCGGATTCCCAAGTTGAGTCGCATCCGCGGGTCGGCCGCATATTCCCTGTACATATAGTCACGTTCTTCGTCGGTGACCATTTCGAGTGTCAGCTCGTCATGGTTCCGGAGAAAGGTGACCCATTGGCAATCCGGGGGAATATCCGGTGTTTGGCGCATGATTTCCACGATCGGATGGCGATCTTCTTGCCGAAGTGCCATGAAAATGCGTGGCATCAGGGGAAAGTGGAATGCCATGTGGCATTCATCGCCATCGCCGAAGTAGTCGAGCACGTCGGCGGGCCATTGATTGGCCTCGGCCAACAGCATTCGGTCGCTGTAGTGCTCGTCCATCTCCTTGCGGAACTTCTTGAGAATCTCGTGGCTCTCGGGCAGGTTTTCGCAGTTCGTCCCTTCGCGCTCGATGAGATAGGGAATGGCATCCAACCGCATGCCGTCGACCCCCATATCGAGCCAGAACCGCATGACCTTGAACACGGCGCGGAGAACTTGGGGATTGTCGAAGTTGAGGTCGGGCTGGTGGTGGAAGAACCGATGCCAGTAGTACGCCTGGGCCACCGGGTCCCAGGTCCAGTTCGAAGTCTCCGTATCGGTGAAAATGATTCGGGCGGCCTCGTATTTCTTCGGGCTGTCGCTCCAGACATAGAAGTTCCGCTTCGCCGAACCAGGCGGAGCCAGCCTCGCCTCCTGGAACCAGGGGTGCTGGTCGGAGGTGTGATTGATCACCAACTCGGTGACGACGCGGATCCCTCGCCGGTGCGCTTCGCGGACCAACTGGCGAAAGTCCTTCACCGTGCCGTATTCAGGGTGGACGCTGAAGTAGTCGGCGATATCGTATCCGTCGTCACGCAGCGGAGAAGGATAGAAAGGAAGGAGCCAGAGGCAGGTAATCCCAAGGTCCTGCAAGTAGTCGAGCTTCTGCATCAGGCCGGGAAAGTCGCCCAGGCCGTTCTCGTTGCTGTCGAAGAAGGCCTTCACATGAAGTTCATAGATGATCGCATCTTTGTACCAGAGCGGGTCAGACTCAGCCATGAAAATCTCCTGATTCATCCGCCTGGGTTACATCCATGATTCGTTCCCAACCTCTCCAAAGCGTGGCGATTCTCAGTGTTCGGCGCTTGACAACAGGGCGACCGGAAACCGTTTCAGGAGAGTCGCCAACGGAGTCGACCCGCCTGGAACCAGGTCTCCCGTGAGTTCGTTGTACCATTCTCCGTCGGGCAGCGGGAGCGTCGTATTCTCCCAGCGGCCACCGAGTCGAAGCGGTAGCCGAGGAGCCACGACGACGCAACCGTGGCCGCGTGCGAATGCGACGACATGATCGGCGCGTGGGCCTTCGGCAAGAATCGGGCGGTATTCCCCCTCCGGTCCGAAATTTACTGGCAATCGTTTTCGGAGGGCCAGGGCCTGCTTCGTGACCCACATCTTGGGCAATCCCTCGTCGGAACGGGCGAGAACCTCCTCGGCGGTCGCGGTCTGCAAGACGTCGAGCAGGCGGCGCCGCGTTTCGTAGTCCACCGGCCGTCGGTTGTCCGGATCGACCAGGCTGAGGTCCCAGAGTTCGTTCCCTTGGTAAATGTCGGGGACGCCCGGCGCGGTCAGCTTGATGAGGACTTGGGCCAGTGAGTTGATCCGACCGGGCTCGATCAAGGGCGTGAGGAACCCGTTCAAGTCCGCCACGAACCACGGGTCCGCAAGCAGGGCCACCACAAAGGAGCGGAGTGCCTCTTCATAGTCCGGATCCGGGTCGGTCCAGGACGTGTAGGCCTTGGCTTCGCGTGCCACCTTTTGCACATATTGCAACGTCCGGGCGGTATCGATCGGCCAGGCTCCGACCAAGGTCTGGTAGAGGAGATACTCGATGTTCCGGTCGGGGAAACCGCCGGTCTTGTACGGTTCGTTGTGCCTGGCCCAGCGCTCGACCGCCTCGGCCCAGCGGTCGGGGATCTCGGCGAGCAGAGAGATTCGTGCGCGGACGTCTTCACTTCGTTTTGTGTCGTGGGTCGTGGTCGCGATCATTGATTGCGACCAGTGTTCCTGGGTTTCGCGACAGTCTGCGTGAAACTGGTCGAGCGCAAGGCCGAAGCGCCCCGGATCACCCCCGACCTCATTGAGCGCGACCAGCCGGTTGTAGTTGTAGAAGACGGTGTCTTCGATTCCTTTGGCCATCACCGGACCGGTGTGCTGCTGGAATCGCATGACCAACTCCGATTCGAGCGTCCCGCGCACTCGCAATAACAGCAAATCACGCAAGAAATCGAGGAGATCTTCATCAATTTCCGGTCGGTGCCGCTTCGCTGATTCAATGGCTTCGGTGACGTAGAGCGTATCACGGTCGCTGACTTGCCCCGCCTCCGCGCGGACATAGGAGCGATAGACGGGGAAACAGGCGATGACTTCCCGAAGCATTGCGTCCAATTCGCGCCGGGAGTAGTCGCGGTAGCGTTTCTGGCGTTCGCAGACCTTGGCGAGTAGGAACGTCAGCCGATTAATGTCGCTTCCGAACAGCTTCTTGAGGACAAAGTGCTTCTTCTGATGGACCATTGCCAGATAGTCGGTCGACACGCCGGTGAACCGGGAATAGAACTCGCTGATCGGCCCCTCGCCCTCCTGATCGATCAGTAGGCTTCCCAGGCGATTGAGGAAGTCATACCCCGTTGTGCCGGCGACTGGCCAGTCTTGTGGAAGCGTTTCCCCCGGCTCGAGAATCTTTTCGACGACGATCCAACCGTGAGGAACGGCTTGTTTGAGCCTCTGAAAATACTGGGCGGGATCGCGCAAACCGTCAGGGTGGTCGACCCGCAGGCCGTCGAGTACTCCCTGGCGAACCCATTTCAGTACCAGAACGTGCATGTCGTGAAACACACGCTCATCCTCGATTCGCATGCTGACGAGCGTGTTGATGTCGAAGAACCGGCGGTAGTCGAGCTCCTGGCCGGCCGATCGCCAATAAGCGAGCCGATAATTCTGCCGGTCCAGCAAGAGATCGATCTCGTTCGGCGAGACGTTAATCTCCTCGACCAAGCTGTCGATGGCCGAGGCGATCGCCGGGTTCTCCGCGCAAAGTCGGGAGAGTTGCTTTCGCAAAACCTCCTTATCCCGGTGTCTCCGCGTTACGCTCGGCCCGTCAGTGGCGGTGGAGTGCGGTAAGTTGGCAAAGGAGTCGGCGATGAACGCGAGGTCAGGAGAATCGCAACGGCGGGCTGCCCGTTCCAGAAGCTCGTTGAGCGAACGAGGGGCCACCGGCATCACATGGTCGTGGTAATGAAATGTAAAACTGCCGTTATTGTGCTGAAGCTTGATCTCGCCGGCATCCACGATCCGCCCGTAGTGGTCGCCGAGGATCGGCAATAAAACCGTGTCATGGAGCTTTTGTTCGGGAGGCTGCCAGTCGACGTCGAAGTAGTGCGCATACAGGCTCGACTGACCGTTCTCGAGGACATCCCACCACCAGACGTTGTCCCGGCTCGAGATGCTCATGTGGTTGGGAACCACGTCGAGGATCTGCCCGAGTCGGTTTCGTCCGAGTGTCTCGCAGAGCTTGGCGTGCGCTTCCGCACCGCCGATCTCTTCGCTCACCCGGCTGTGGTCGAGGATGTCATAGCCATGCGTGCTCCCCTGATTCGCCTGAAGGTAGGGCGAGGCGTAGAGGTGGCTCACCCCCAGGGCACTCAGGTAGTCGGCGATCGCTGCTGCCGCCTCGAAACCGAACTCCGCATGTAACTGGACGCGATATGTGGCCAACGGGACCGGCATGAGGCTCACCAAGTCGGTTCTATCGACGTTTATGTGACACGGCGGGTAGGTCAACCTGCACGCAAGAACGGTCGATCCTCAAGCCCGACTCCCGACAGCGCCGTGGTCGAGACCTGCCACGGTCGATCAAGCCCTCCGCAACAGTATGCGGAAGTGACCTGATCCACGGCAACCCGCTCCGCCATTTCCCTGGCGGACGGGACGAGGAGTGAGCAAAAACAATGCCGACGGTTTCCCCACCTCAGTGGGGCACACGCGCCGCCATGGAACAAGCATGCTCAGCTCGGTTCCAGGATGACAAATTCGTGAGGTTGAAGGTGGCCATGCCATGAGGCAGATTCGCACCCCGGGCCGCCGTATCGTTCGATTTCGGAGCGAAAGAAGGGGGGCTTGTTCTGCCAGTCCTCGGTGAGTTGCTGGACGTTCGGACTCAGGTTGAGCGCAATCCGAAGTTCCTGATGAGATCCCCCCCGGCGAACGGAAAGAACCGAGTTCGCCGCATCGTCCCCGATCAGCCTCGTTCTGGCCGGGGAAAAATCCGCCAAGGTCGGCAGTTCGCGGCGAAGCCGTAGCAAGTCGCGATAAAGGAGGCGAAGGCCGAGTCGTTGCCCGCTTTCCCAGAACCAGCTCAAGACGGCCGAGTCTCGGGTGGAGGTTGCAAACGGGTCGAGGATCTCGGCTTCCCAGCCGAAGTAGGAAAACTCAGCTTTCCGCCCTTCGCGAATCATCTCGATTAACCCAGGGTCCTGGAAGTCGCAGAAGAACGGGAAGGGGCGAGTCTCGCCGTATTCCTCCCCCATGAAAATCAGCGGGAGACGAGGCGCGAGCAGGAGGATGCCCGCGGCCAACCGTACGGCTGATGGGGCGAGCATCGAAGCATACCGGTCCGATTTCAGCCGATTGCCAACCTGGTCATGATTCTGCGTGAACGCAAGGAATCGATCGCCGCTGAACTCGGTCGCCTTTGTCCCGTGCCTCCGGCCCCGGAACGGGCTGTAATTCCCGTCGTTGACGAACAGACGCTCATAAGCCTTGGCGAGCGCGGCCGGACTGTCGGCAAAATCGGCATAGTATCCGTTCGTTTCCCCGGTCAAAACGACATGGGCCGCATGGTGGAAGTCGTCATTCCATTGTCCATCGAGTTGGTATCCGCCGCGATCGACGGGGTGAAGGAACCGAGGCGCATCATTGAGGTCGGTCTCGGCGAAGACGTGGGCGCAACGACCGACTCGAGCGGCCTCGACGTGAACAACCTCCGCGATTTCCGAGAGGATATTTCGCGGGCTTCGGTCGAAAATCTGGTCGGCCGCATCGAGTCTCAAACCATCGATATGATAGTCGCGGATCCACTGTCGGGCGTTCTCGAGAACCATCGCGCGGACGGCGTCGCTCCCCCGTCCGTCGAAGTTCAGAGCAGGGCCCCAGGCGGTTTTGTAGGTGTCGGTCAGGTAGTCGCCGAACAGCGGAAACACGTTCCCTTCGGGGCCGAAATGGTTGTAGATAACGTCGAGAAAGACGGCCATTCCCCGCCGATGACAGGCGTCGACCAACCGCTGGAGCGCCTCGGGGCCGCCGTAGCTGTTCTGGGGGGCGAACGGGAACACGCCGTCGTAACCCCAGCCTCGCGTTCCCGAAAATTGGCCGACTGGCATGAGCTCGATGGCCGTGATCCCAAGGTCGAGCAATTCCTCAACCCGGGGAATCAGGGCCTCAAAAGTCCCTTCGGGTGTGAACGTCCCGACGTGGAGCTCGTAAACGACGAGCCGCGATCGCTCGACCCCGCGCCACGCATCATCGTTCCATCGGAACCGTTCAGGGAACCAGACTTCCGAGGCCGCGTTGACTCCATCGGGCTGCGATCGCGAGCAAGGGTCGGGCAGGGGAGGGCCCCCATCGAGCCGGTAAGCGTAGCGCACACCTGGTTCGATGTGTGCGGTCATGCATTCAAAGAAGCCCAAGCCGATCGGTTCCATGGTGAGGCGTTGCGCCTCGTCGCCCAGGCCCAGGACGAGTTCCACACGATCGGCCTTGGGAGCCCAGACGCGCCAGCGTGACTGGCTTTCAGAGACCGTTGAAAGACCGGTCGACGGCAGTTCGGGATCATCGATCACGGGGCGGGATCCTTTGACTCATCACCGTTCTAGAACCCAAAGAAAGGGGGCAAAAACATTTGCAGAGCAATCCTTGCGCCTTTTTTTTTCAGACTCAAGAGAAAGGCAAGTCCCGTCGAGACTATGACAGAGACAAAGGTTCGCGCGTGAGAGCCGAGGCGAACCATCTTCGTCGTCGCGTCGTATTCACAGTTCAGATGACGTGACGCGGCCATCGATCTCGACGATTGAACGTTGCCACAAGTCCCGTCCCCTCCAGGTCGCTCAACCATCAGGGTCGGTCTTGTCGCTGAATCGATCGACGGATATGATGGCAAGGTGTTGAACCATGCGTTCCGCACGACGACCCATCCAGCCCTTCGGAACCAACTCTCATGCCTCGACTCGCATTCCGTCCTCTGGCGCTGCTCGCGATCATGGGCTTCATCGCGGCAGTCGTGGGCGCCCAATCGCCGAAGTCCAGGCCCTTGGACGAGGACACGGCACGGGTCGTTGTGAATCTGCTTGAACTGGGCCACATGGCCAAGCCTAAGATTGACGACGAAATCGCCAAGAAGTGGTGTCAGAACTTCCTCAAGGATCTCGATCCTCAGAAGTACTACTTCTTGAAAGCGGATATCGATGAGTTTATGGCCGAGGCCACGACTCTCGATGATAAAATCAAAGAGGGCAACCTCGACTTTCCCAAGAAAGTCTTTGCTCGGTTCCTTGAGCGGACCGACGAACGCCTCAAGACGGCGCTCGAAGATCTCGACAAGAAGCAAGACTACACCATTGATGAATCAATTGATGACGATCCTGACTTGATCGACTACCCGGCGACCGAGAATGAAGCCAAGGAGCGCTGGAGGAAGCGGATTAAGCTCGACCTGCTTCAGCTCAAGGTCGACAAGACGGATGAGAAGGAAGCGGTCGATAAGGTCAAGATTCGCTATAAGGATCGGAATCGGCTCTTTCACCAGTTCGACATGTCGGAACTGCTTGAAGTTTATCTCAGCAGTTTGACCCGAACCTTCGACCCCCATTCGAGCTACATGAGCGGTAAGACGCTCGAAGACACGATCGGCCAGACCCTGCACCTCTCGCTCGAAGGCATCGGAGCGTCACTCCAGTCTGAGAACGGCTACGCGGTTGTCAAAGAGGTTGTGCCCGGGATGGCGGCTGATAAAGATGGCCGGCTTCAGCCCGAGGACAAGATCATTGGGATCCAGAATGAGGATGGGTCCGAGACCGACCTCGTGGAGAAGAAGCTCAGTGACGTCGTCCGCTACATCCGCGGCCCCCGTGGGACCAAGGTCCGCCTGATCGTCCAGCCCACCGGCACCAAGGATCGGAAGATCTACGAGCTGACTCGCCAGAAGATCGAGCTGGTCGAACAGCATGCCAAGGGACAGATCATCGACGTCAAGGACTCCGACAACAAGGTCTACAAGGTTGGGGTCATCAATCTGCCTGCCTTCTACGGTGATACTCAGGCCGTGATGGCTCAGGACCCCGACGCCGTCAGCGCCACCGTGGATACCAAGAAGCTGATTCGCGGCTTCAAGGAAAAAGGGATCAATGCCTTGATTCTCGACCTGCGAGGCAACGGCGGCGGTCTTCTGGAAGAGGCGAGAACGCTTTCGGGTCTCTTCATCGATCGCGGGCCGATTGTCCAGGTCAAAGATGCCTCCGGCGTCAAGCACATTGATGACAAAGACGAAGGAGCCGCCTGGACCGGTCCCCTCGTGGTCCTCATCGATCACCTGAGTGCGAGTGCCTCCGAGATTTTCGCGGGCGTCATCAAAGACTACGACCGTGGGTTAATCGTGGGTGACTCGAGCACCTTCGGCAAGGGGACAGTCCAGAGCATCGTCCCGATCAATGAGCAGCTCCGCCGCCGCGACGACGCGAACCTTGGGGCCCTCAAGCTGACGATCCAGCAGTTCTACCGTGTCAACGGTGAGAGCACCCAGGTCCTGGGAGTCACCCCGCACATCCATATCCCCTCCATCCGCGACAAGGCCGACTTCGGCGAGGGGAAGATGGACAACGCCTTGAAGTTCGATAAGGTCAACGCGTTGCCGATTGCCGGACTCAAGCTAGTGAACCCCTCCTTGGTCCGCGAGATCGACACGCGGTCGCTCGACCGTCGGAAAGCCAACCCGAAGTTCCAGAAGCAGGAAGAGCGGATCGCCAAGTTCGTGGAACGAAAAGCGCGGCACTCGATCTCGCTCAACGAAGAAAAGTTCCGCTCGGAATTCGTGCCCGACGAGGACATCACGAAGGACGAGGACAAGCCGAAGAAGGACAAGGCCAAGAAGAAGTTCACCGAGCATCCCGCCTGGGAATCGGACTACTACAACGACGAGGTTGCTAGCATCGTTGCCGACTACCTCACCCTGGGATCAAAGGTGCTCGCCGCGACGCCCGGGCCTGTGACGAATAGTCGGTGAGCGGGCTGATTTTCCGCACGTCTGACAGGTCATGAACCAGGAAGCGAGGGCGGGGCTAAACAAGCCTCGTCCTCGCTTCGTTTCGAACACCGGTGATCGTTGAAAACAAGCCAAACATGCTGTAATGATCGATTTCCAAGGGCTTGCTCCCCTGGCTGGAAACGGTAGCCGTTGCGAAGCGGTTAGAAAGCGACGGGGCGGATTGAATGTGACTCTCGTCCGGTTCACGTCTTATCGACTTTTCGAAGACTCCCGCCGGCTTTACTTCTCCTCGTTCGTGATCGATGGAGAAGTAAGCATCATGTCCGATTGGCTTCCAAGAGCGATCGCAAGGACAAGGCACGCGAAAAGCAGAACGCCAAGCTCAGCCACGATGATTGTCGCCGTGCCGAAGACAGGAGCTTGGAGACTCGCGAGCCGTTGCAACGCGGGGAGGCCCGTAATACCTCCGGAATAGGTGGGGATCATTCGGCTCCAGATGACGACCCACTCCGCCCCGAGGCAGGTCACCGTCAAAGCCAAGGGGATGAGAGTACGAAGCGGAGCGATCACCGGCCAGGAAAGGCCACCGGCGGTGACAATGACCAGGTACCATGGGAACGTGGCGCTGGCATACCAGGGACAGGTCGTCGGCTCCCCCCAGGCGAGCTTTGACTGGACCATGTGATAAGCCAATGCGCCCGTGAAGCTAACGCAGAGCGAAGCGCAGAGGAGAACTGTAAGCCTCGAATCAAGAACGGGCTCAGTTCGTTTGAAGAACCCGGCAGTTGCGAAGGCCGCCCCGAATAGCCCTGCGGCTCCAATCCATGAATAAAAATTCGCAAATATTCTTTCGGGTCTTTGGCGACTCCAGCCTCCCACCAGGAATGAGTCCGAGAGCCAGAGCTGACGGACTCGAACATCCCAGCGGAACGATCGGGCGGTTTGGATCAGGTCCACCTTCGTTCGCCCCTCTTGCCGGTTGCGGACCGCCTCCTGCATGGTCGTCAGACCGCCGTACCGCCTGAGGTTGGAACGGACTTCGCCCTGGATGACCGCCAGCAGGGCCAAGGCAAGCGCGGCCCCGCCCAGGATCGCGCGAGGGTTTGAAAGTCGATTGCGGTAGGCGGAACTGATCCAGGCCAGAGCCACGAACGGGAACAAACCGAAGTTCACGGCCTTCACAAGGATCGCGAAACCGGCGACGAGTCCGACGACCACACCGCGCCCGATCCCTTGCGAGCCATTCAGAGTAAAACAGAGGGCGATCACTGTAGTGGCCAGCATTACCCCAAGGGCATCGTTCGCCACCCGCACTCCGTTGATCAGGAACAAGGGGTGCACGGCGATCACAAGACCGATCAGAGTCGCGTCACGCCGCTCCCGGACGACCTTCCCGACGACTCCCAAGGCGAGCCAGACCGCCGCCGCGACGAATCCGAGGTTCAAGAGCCGCAGCCCACCCACAGCCTTGGGGAGATTTGCGACTCCGCCCAGCCAGGAGAACAGCGGTGCGCAAAGCCGGTAGTACCACCAGGAATGTTGCGACTCGTAGAGTGGCAAGGCACCGGGGCGCGGCGCTGGGCGCAGCTCATCACTCCAAAATGTCTTGTAGTCGACCACACCGTAAGGGCCGAGCTGAAGCTCAGCCACCCGCTTGGGAACGGGAAATTTGACCAATTCCCGCAAAAAGGAGAGCGGGACATTCGTCTGGCCCAGCACGGCGGGCTGCCCGGTTTCGAGAACATGGACGACGTAGCCCAGATGCTGGTATTCATCCCACCCTTCGAAAATGGGCAAGACTCCGAGATAAACCAGCCCTCGACAGACGAAGAGGCCCACGAGCAAGGCGCGGATGAGCCCCCAATAGCGCCCGTGGTTGATCGGTGGAGACACCCCGCACTCCGTTGCGAGAACGCGAAAAGAAGCCGGCCCCACAAGGCTGGGTGCTTACCTCTCTTTTGTGTGGGCCGGTACGGCCCCCTCGGTTTCGCTCAGGGCCGTCTCAAGCGTTGTAGGGTAGGCCTCAGCCCGCCGACCCTCAAGGTCGAGGCAGGTTGAAGCCTACCCTACAAGAGTAGACGAAGATGGAGGGGCGTACCCGCCAACCCCAACAACTTCTTGGCGAAAGACGGTTAGACCGAAACGAGGTCTTGCGCGTTGTCTTCGACCAAGGATAGGAGCAACGAACGCGACTTATCCCGCGTTTCACCGATCGCCGTCACATAGACGGCCGGATCGTCTTTGACCGGACACTCGTGCTCGCAGATCCCACAGCCGATGCACCGGTTCGGGTCGATGAACGGTCGCTTGAGCTCGAGCTTCCCGCCCCAGCGATCGGTCACCTCGACGTTACGTGTGAAGATGGCCTTGGGGCTGACAGGGCAAACCTCTTCGCAGACGACGCAATCCGTATCCATCGCCCAAGGGAGGCAGCGCCCTTGGTTGTAGAACGCCGTGCCCGTCTTGATTGGTCCCTTGCTCTCGAACGGCCCCACACCCAGTTTCTCGGCGATGGAGATCTCACGAATCGCACCGGTCGGACAGACCTGGCTGCACAAGGTGCAATTCAACTCGCACCAACCCATCTTCGAGATCATGATGGGGGTCCAGAGTCCCTCCACCCCAGCCTCGAACAGGCTCGGCTGCAAGACGTTGGTCGGGCAAACGCGAATGCACTGATCGCACTTGATGCAACGTCGAAGGAACTCGTCCTCGGCCACCGAGCCCGGGGGACGGATTACGGCCTTGTTGAAGTTCTTGCGGACTCCGCCAGAAAGTCGAGCCATCGGGAAGAAGAAGACGCCGAAGAGCCCGGCCAGGATGAGTTGGCGGCGACCGACGGCCGGATACGTGACTTCGCTCGCCTTCCGGGGCAGGAAGCGGAACGAGAGAGCGTCATGCGGGCAGTCCTCAATGCAGTTGAGGCAGACGAAGCATTCGCTTTTGCGGAGGTCGGTATGGGGGTCTGAGGCCCCTTCACAGCTCTTGAGGCAGAGGTCGCAGTCCGTGCAGCGGACCGGGTCGCGGTCGATTCTCCAGAGGGAGAACCGACTGAAAACACCGAGAAGGGCACCAAGGGGGCAGAGTGCTCGGCAGAAGAATCGGGGAATCCACCAGTTGGCGACGAGCAGGCCGATGAAGATCAGGCCGACCACCCAGGCCTGCCAGTATTCTCGAGGCTCAGTGTAGATGCTCTCGGTCGCCTTCTGAGCCGTCGGCAGCACACTGGTCGTCATCGACCGGACCGTCAGCGCGATCGGGTCGAGCAAGCCGATTTGTAGTGTGCTGTTGCCCGTCTTGTGCTCTTCCGCCGCTTCGGCAACGCCGGTCGTGACGGCTGCGAAGACGCGAGCCAAACCCTTTTGGGGCAGTTCTTTCCCCGAGTAGGCCGCGTAGACTCGACCCGGGGCGGAGAGGGTCGTCGGGATGATCCAGAGGCTGGCCATCGCGAGCATGGCGACCAGGATGTAGTACTTGAGGGCGTAGATCTTGCGATAGCGGTTCACCTCGATCATCTGCTTGGTGTTGCGCCGGTTGCCAATCACCCCGAAGATGTGGTGCAAGATCCCGAACGGGCACATCCAGTTGCACCAGACGCGGCCAACGATCATCGTGATCGCGATGATCAGGAGGCCCCACGTGAGGTTTCGATAGAGGGTGTGCGTCGTCAGGGCGGTCGAGACCGCGACGAGCGGGGTCGCCTCGAGGAAGAGCGAGACCGGCCAACCCTTCAAGTAGCGAAGGTCGGTGATCAGCAAGAAAAACAGGAAGAGACCGAGAAACAGGGCCTCATAGGCGCGTCGGATCTTGACCATCAGTCCTGCCTCGGTAACGAAAGGGGGTTCTTCGTAGGGTCAGACCGTGATTTCCCGAGTCCACTGCGGACGCCAGTCTTTACCCAAACCACGACTGATGACCTTATCGAGGTAGAGAATCTCGTGCCTCTGCTTGCCCAGAAGCTCTTTCACGCACCAACTGTCGACCGACGTGCAATCGGTACCGACCACGATGGTGTCGCCCTTCTTGACGTCGTTGAGGCTTCCACCGGTCGGTCCGTTGCGCATCAGGAGCTTACGGCCATCGGCGATCACGAACGTCGGCTTCATCATCAAGGCGAAGTCAGAAATGATTCCGTGGATATTCTGATGGAACTGGTTGCGCGGATTGCCGAGCAGGCCGTACCAGTTCTTCATCGTCACGGTCGCTTTGCAGAGGTTGTGGTCCTTCACCGGTGAGATCCCGATGACCTTGGTCGCCTCGCGGAACGGGCGATAGAACATCTTCCAGGTGCCCGTGATCGTCTCGCCGCCGACGTAGAGCTGCTCGAAGTAGCTGTCCTGCGGCATCATTAGCTCGGCCCCCGCGCGAATCGCGGCCTCGCCGACCTTGGTCTTGAAGAAGCAGCTCTCGGGGTTGTTGATCGGATTGTCGGCGACGATCACCTTCCTCGCCCCCGCGCCGAAGCAGAGCTTGACGACCGCGGAAACCGTATCAGGCTGGGTCGTGGCGGCGAGGTCCGGATTCTTGTCAAAGGCGACGTTGGGCTTGATGACGACCACATCCCCCTTGCTGATGAAGGCGGAGACGCCTCGATCGCCCCCCATCGCTTCGAGTGCAGCCTTGACCATCGTGAAGGCCTGCTCCTCGCGCGCATGCAGCTCTTCCTCGCGCGACGCAAAGTTCTCCGCCCGTGGAGGGCTGGAACGGACCACGACGAGGTTCGGCTTGCTCGGCGATAAGACGACCGAATAGTCCTTGAGGCGGACCGGGGGCGGCGGCTTGACCCCTTCCATCCCCCACTGGTCGCGGGCGAGGAGGCCGCCCGCCACGGCGCCACCGATCACCAAGCCCGTGCCGCCGGCCTGGGTGAGGAACTGCCGGCGCGAGAACGACTGATCGGCCGGATTGACGCCTCCGAGCCGTTCCAGATTCTTGAGCTGAGTTCGGGTCAGCTTTTCGCTCATCGCTATCCTCTCGTTGGGCAAGAAGTCCGGAGGCTCGACGCGTTGAGGTTGAGGGGAATGAACCAGTGTCGTCAAGGACCCGATTCGATCGCGGGCACGGTCTTGGGCAAACTCTTCACGAAGGCTCGTGCAAAAGCTTCGGCGGGCTTGGCGTTGGTGGCTCCATTGGCCCCCCCAACGACGTTGCCCTTCAAGAAGAGGACATCGACCAGGCCGATATTGGAACTGACGATCATTCGATCAGCCCCTTCCGCATCGATCGTCTTGATCTCCGCCTCGTCTCGCTTGGCCCCTTCGACGTACTTGTCGAAAACCGCCTGGGCCTCCTTGGCATCCTTGTAGGGCCGGAGGAAGCCCTGCCAGGTGACTCCACCCTCCTCATAATCGGCCATGAAGACGTCGGAGAGGAAGCTGTATCCGAAAACGTCCTGGGCCGCATATTTGGGCGTCGCCCTCCCTGAACCGCTGGGCAGGAGAGCGAACAGGCTCTCCGGTGTGGATTGGGTTTTCGACGGCCCCTCTCCCGAAGGAGCAGGGGCGGCGGAATCCCCCTTCTGTTTCTCGGCGATCCGTTTCGCCAGTTCGACCGCAAAGGCCGAGAACTTCGGGTCATCGGTCGTCGAGACGATCTGCGTGTAGTAGCGGCCGGAGTAGAAGAGGGTGCTCCCCGCTGCGGTATAGCCTTCCGAGCCGATCGTCAACGGCTTCGCATCGTCCGACTTCTCGGACCCATATTTGCCAAGCGCCTTGAGGGGATCGCTCATCTCGAAAATGTAGACCTGTAACTCGTTCGACTCGTCGCCGGTAGGATGAAAGTTCGCGTAGGCCATTCCCTTGACGTTGTATTGGAGAAAGCTTTCGGCTCGACCGTCGATCTTTTCGAACAGGTTGTCTGCGTTGAAGCTTTCCAAGTACCGATCGCCCAGCTTGCCGACACTCCAATCCGCAGGCAAGTCGCTCAGCGGAAGCATCGCCGCCAGGGGCCGTTGCGGTTCAGGCACTGCGGCGAGTTCCGCATCGACCTGGGCCTTCGTCAACCCTGATCCGGCCAACGGGGCCACCGGAGCCGGGGCCAAGTTGGTCAGAGGAGCCGGCGCAGAGGGAGCCGGGGATGGAATCGAGGCGATTGCAACCGGCGGGGCGGTAAAGTCCATCAGTTGCTGAGGGCCGTCGAGGCCGATGCTCTCGTGAATCTTGGCCAACCTCTGAAGCACCGAGGGGATGGCCTGGGCCACGGCGGGGGATGTTCCCGCGACGGCGCGAAGGGCGAGCATCGACTCGTCGAGCTTCTTGACGCTCTCGACCAGATTCTTGCGGACCTCCGCGAGCCGCATGGCTTCGCGTCTGACCGCCTCATCGGCCTCTTTCAGCTCGTTATAGCCGCGACCCTGCTCCAGGACCGACCAGGTCTTATTCGGGTCGAACTCGTAGCGATCCTCATCGAAGTGCTGGCTCTTGACCACCAAGGCCATGAAAATGGCGGGGATTCCCATCACCAGGAGCATGGCGCAAACGATCGAGGAAAACTCCGGGCGCTGCATCACCCGCCCTCGCCTTGCCTTGAACCAGCTCAGCCGGCCCAGGACCGCAAAGGCCAAGGGGGTCGTCGCCAGGGCGAAGAGCGCCGCGGCGATTGCGGTCGCCATCAGCGGTTCGCTCAGGAAGTAGTCTCGAAGCCGGGCTGCGGTCGCCGTGGAATTCATCGTGCGAAGAGCCTCAGACGCAGAGGATGATGGCCTCTGATACAGAATGGCCGACTTAGTCCAGATTATAACCAATTCAACGGGGAACCAACAATCGTCCTGTTTAACAGAGATCGAATTCCTTCGATTCTACTCTGTCGTCCCCCTCTCGGAGATGAGCGTCTTTCGAGGTCTTGGCGGCTCATCTTGTTCTTCGCCAGGGGCCACGTTCTCAACGAGGAAAGAGGTCTTCGACGGTCTTGATCGCTCCCGAGCGGGCCAACTTGAGGAACATCGCGATGGATTGAAGGACCGTCGTCGAACTATCGCCGGGGGTGCGGTCGGGATGAGCGATCTCACGGGTGCTCGTTCGGACTACCTGGGCTCCCTCGGCCCATGGCAGTCCCGCCAGGCTCTCGACATAACTCGCAAATCGCCCTGCGCGGATCAAAAAGAATTCGACGTCCGAGACATAGAGCAGGGCGAGTCGAAGCGAGTGGGCACGGAGCCAGTCTCCGACCTTGGACAAGCTGGGAGGACGGCTGAAGTCACCGACCAAGGGGATGAGCCGATCGCCTTGCTGGAGTTCACGAACGAACTGGTAGCGGTCTTCGCTCGCGAGCAGGTGGGCAGGGGCCCCTTGGCGATCACGGGTTCGGACGAGCTTGCCCAAGGTCGGATACATCGGGAGGGCGAGGAAGCGGGCATTCATCCCAGGCCCGGCCAGCTTCGCCTGGATCGTTGCCAATGGCTTCCACTCGGGCTCGGTCAACACGCCGAGCGGTTGGAGGATTGCTGCCATCTCGGCCTGGGTCGTTTCAAGCAGCCGACGGTCGAATTTTGCTTCCGAGAATGCCGTCACGAGGTCGTCCGCGCTGGGGTCGGAAGCCAAGCGGCCTGGCCTTCGCGCGGTGAGTCGCGTGAGGTAGGCGACGCGATTGGTGGAGAGCGTAAAGAGGGCCTTATGGACCAGATGAAGGAGGAGGTTACGGCGGCGATAGTCCATGACAAAGGCGAGACGTGGCTTGGTGTGGGCGAGGATCGTGAAATTCTGATCCGGGCCGACCCCCAGATAGACTTGTCCCGGGGGGCAAAGTCGAGCCACTTCGGCGGCCACGCGGGGATAAGAGTCCTCGTTACTGACGAGGTTATCGGCGGCGGGGCCGGTCTCGCGCTCGGAGAGTTCGCGGATGATCGACGCGAAGGTGGCGTCGCGGGAGGGGAAGAGCAAGTCGGCGAGGGGAGGGGGGGTGGCCATGTGGTTTGACCCCTTGTCAGTCACTCCGTCAATCCATTCGGGTTTGTCCGGGACGGCTCGATATGGACGAGGACGTCGCGGATGGGGTCCAGGCGGGTGATCACCTGGTCCTTGACGGCGTGCGCGATGTTGTGACCTTCACGAACGGTGAGATCGGGGTCGACCTCGACGTGGATGTCGACAAGGTATTCGAGACCCGCCTTGCGGACCCTTAGTTTCTCGACCCCCTGAACGCCCGCCACGGCGAGTGCTTCAAGTCTGACGTCCTGGAGCACCAGGGGATTGGCCTGCCGATCCATCAGGTCTTGGACATTTTCCCAGAGGAGCTTGGATGCGACCCAGACAATCAAGGTCGCGACCAGTCCTGCGGCGATCCGATCGGCCATCTGCCAGCTCGGGCCTCCCCACTTCGTCAGGGCGACGCCGAACAGGACGAGGAGGGAACCGAAGACGTCGAGGCGATAGTCCCAGGCCGTCGCCAAGAGAGCGCCTGAACCGGTGCGCCGCGCGGTCTTGATCGCGTATCGCGAAAGAGCTTCCTGACAGATCGCTCCGAACGCGGCCACGATCAGGGTGAACGCGTGAGGGGAAGGGTGAGCGAGCTTCCTCGTACTCCAGGCCTCCCAGCCCAGTGCCATCGCCAGCAAAATCAGGAGCAGGCCCACCCCGGCTCCGACGAGGGCCTCCACCCGGGTGTGCCCGTACGGATGCTCGCGGTCCGCAGGGCGCTGGGCGAAGAAGAGGGCGGCGACCAGCGAGCCTGAGATCAAGGCATCGACCAGGGAGTGAGCCCCATCGGTCACAAGGGCGAACGAGTGGCCATACATTCCCCCCAGGAGTTTGATTAGGCCCAGCGTGGAATTCACCGCGACGCCCCAGAGGGCAGCCCGGCGCGCCTTTTGATAAAGAATTGCGATGTCGCCCATGAAGATTCAGCGATTTCCAGGATTTCTGATGAGTGACGCGGGGTAACTCGCATTCGATCCCGGGCTCGATCAGGTCAGTCCAAACATACAAAAGGGACACACGGCGAAGGCGTCGAAGGGTGGATCGGGCCAGCCGTCAATGTCTCCTCTCCCCACCGAGTCTGGCATTTCCTCGGGCTTGAAGCAACTCGACTCGGTGATCGCTCCCCAATCGGTCTGTGAAGAATTCGAGGAGGCCCAGATTTCAGGGCAACGTGGGGTGAGCGCCACTTTGGTATCGCCCCTCAGGTTTGGTAAACTCAGAAGGATGGGAATCGTTGAGGAGTACCCGCCTCGTTCCTCGCCGCCAAGGCGCCTGGACGTCCTGGGGCGTCTATCTCTTGAGCGTGGATTATTCCGGTCGCCGTTTGCGGGCGACCGAACATTCTTCCCTTTTTCGTCGTAATCCCCGCCAGGGCTCGTCGAGGGTTTCTTGTCGGCACGTCCGCGCCGTCGACATTGGGAGGCTTGCTCTTGTTCGCTGGACCCATCATCGCTCGCGAGGTCATCACTGCTCCACGCCCCGCTCGGTTTTACGTCGCACGCGCCGCGTATGTCGGGCTGCTCTTCGTCTTGATGTGGACCGTCTGGCAGTCTCTGATCGGTTGGCGCGAGATTCATGAATTCGGCATTCTCGCCCGGTTCAGTGGGATCTTGTTCCAGTTCTTCGTGCTGATTCAGCTCACTCTGATGCTCTTCTTCGCCCCTCTCTCGGCTGCGACAGCCGTCGCGCACGAGAAAGACAGGCGCACGTTCATCCTGCTCCTGATGACCGACCTGAGAGATACGGAGATCGTCCTCGGCAAACTGGTGGCCAGCCTCCTTCAGATAGGTACTCTGCTGGCGCTTGCGGCGCCTGTCTTCTTTCTCTGCATGCTGCTCGGGGGGATCGCGCCCGGGCAAATCTTCGACATCCTCGGCGTGACCGCTGCCGCAGGGCTAGCGGGCGGTGCCCTCGGTCTCCTCGTCGCCCTGGGACGTGATCGGACGTTTCAATCGTTAGCGCTCACCGTCCTGCTCGTCGTCCTTTCTTTAGCGGGTGTCGAGGCGATTGGCTATCTCTTCCCTGACCTGAATCTTTTCGGTGTTCCGTTGGCGACGGCGCTCAACCCTTATCGCGCGGTCTTCTCTGTTCTCTATAAGGATCAAGGATCGTTGCAGGCGGTGGCCCGGCCGAGTCTCGTATTCATGCTTGTCGCCACCGCGATCTCGGCGGTGATTCTGCTGGCCGGCGTGTTCCTCCTCCGCGTCTGGAATCCGGGGCATAACGAGCCGCGCGAACAACGCGAAGGGGAGACTGGCGAGGAACAGGTTGGGTCGCTGGTTGCGATCGAGGAAATCGCAGAGCCAGTCCTTGTCGGTGCTGCCGCGTCATCCTCGATGACCGCGGCGGTCGGAGCGAATTCAGCCGGTACGCCAGAACACCAAGCCCGTGCGACAGCCGAGGTCGGCGAAGCAACGACCGGCCTGCACGTCCCGAGGCGAAGCCACCGGCGGATCTTGAAAACGGCCGGCTCGTACCGTCAGCCTTGGGGTGACTGGCCGATTCTCTGGCGCGAGTTAATGACTCGCGCCTACGGGACCAAGCCCCTCATCATCAAAGGCGCCTATATTCTGGCTTTTGCCCTCGGCGTGGTCTTCTATTACGGCAACCCTGATGTCGCCGAGGATAGCTGGCGGCCCGCCAAGACATTGATCCCGTTGGCGATCCTGAGCCTGGTTTTGGTCAACGCTCAGGGGGTCACCGCCCTGACCAGCGAACGGGATACGGGGGCCCTCGACCTGTTGCTCGTGACAGAACTGACGCCCAAGCAGTTTATCTACGGCAAACTCTACGGCGTTCTCTATAACGCGAAGGAGATGGTCGTCCTCCCGATCCTGCTGACCATCTGGTTTGCGATCACAGGCGCGATGTCCTATGAATCCGCCTTTTACGTCGTCATCGACTTCGCGCTTCTCGTCCACTTCTCGGCCATGCTCGGCCTGCACGCGGCGATCACCTACACCAACAGCAGGACCGCCGTCGCGAACAGTCTGGGCACCATCTTCTTCCTGATGGTCGGGATCCTCGTTTGTGCCTGCCTGATTCTCCTGAGTGACCGGGAGTTTGGCCGGCAACTCCTCAGCTTCCTCATCTTCATTGGAGCGGGAAGCGTCGCACTTTTCGGTTCCCTCGGCGCGAGAAATCCCTCGCGAGCCATCGCCCTGGTGTCTCTCCTCACGCCGTTCTGGTCGTTCTATTGTGTGATCAGCCTGCTCAACGGTGACATCTTGGCGGCCTTTCTCTTCAGCGTCGGGATCTACGGGTTCGCATGCCTGGCGATGCTCGTGCCCGCCGTCAGTGATTTCGACATCGCGCTGGGACGGACCAATGCCATCCAGGGATAGCGAATTCCGCGATCTCTCCTGAGTGATCTTGCGCGATCGGCCCTTTCGATTGCGGATCGAACCTTGAGATTCCCGGCGCAAGACTTGCTTCAAAAAGCAAGCTGCGCCGAGGATCTCTGTTCGGTCCGTTGATTCGCTTGGAGATCGATCCCGATGAAGCCACACTCACCGAGTCGTCGTGAATTTCTTCAGACGGGTGCCGCAGGAGTCGCCGCCGCTGCGTTGTCCGGTGCCGCGGCACCGGAAGGAACCAATCCAGGGGGCATTCTCCTTCGCCCCTTGGGCCGTACCGACGAGAAGGTCAGCGTCCTCTGTCTCGGGGGTCATGCGAGCACTAACCCCCAGAAATTGTCGGAGCAGGAAAGCCTTCGGCTGATCCAACGGGCTGTCGACGAAGGGATCACCTTCATGGACAACTGCTGGGACTATCACAATGGCGTGGCCGAAGAACGGATGGGCAAAGCGCTCGCCGAAGGGGGAAGACGAAACAAGACGTTTCTCATGACCAAGTGTTGTGGCCGAAACGTCAAGGATGCGCAGTCGAATCTCGAAGAGAGCCTCCGCAGACTCAAGACCGATCACCTGGATCTCTGGCAATTCCACGAGATCGTCTACGACAGCGACCCGAGCTGGGTCTTCGCCGAGGACGGAGCAATTCACGCAGGCCTCAAAGCCCTGAAAGAGGGAAAGGTTCGCTACCTCGGCTTCACGGGCCACAAAGACCCGTCCATCCACCTCGACATGCTCAGCAAGCCCTATGAGTGGGCTACCGTGCAGATGCCCCTGAATGTGATGGACGTGCATTACCGCAGCTTCCAGAAGAAAGTCCTGCCCGTCCTCCTCGAACGCCAGATCGGCGTGCTGGCGATGAAGAGCCTCGGCGGCAATGGCTCCATCGTCACCAAAGCAGGGGTCTCAGTCGAGGACGCCCTTCGCTACGTGCTCTCGCTGCCGATTTCAACCTTGGTATCGGGGATTGATTCGGAAAAGGTTCTCGACCAGAACCTCAAGATTGTCCGCGACTTCAAGCCGCTGACGGCTGAGGAGAAGACTCGAATCGAACAGTCGACCATCCAGGTCGCTGGCGACGGGCGATTCGAGTTGTTCAAATCCTCAAAAGCGTTCGACGGCCCCGTTCACCGCAAGCAGCATGGATTCGACACTGCGATTTCGTGAAGACAGGGTCGACTTGCGCGAGTCCGACTCTTCCTGTAATGAACACACGGCCAATCGTCAATGGGAGAGCCAAGCGAGCCTCGGCTTGATTGGGTGTCGCCCATACTCTCCCAATGGTCATCAATTCGTATCGGGTTCGGGGAGTTTTTTTGCTTGCCTAATCGCTGAAAAAAGAATGCGTGAGGGGATGGATTTGGCAGGGCATGTCGATTGGGAGGATCCGGTGAATCGAGGCTGGCGGGAGGCGTTTTAGACTAAGAAATTCATTACACCTTGGACTCATGGGATTCCGACCCATTTAAGGAAAGAGGGATTGAATGAAACGAGGGTGAAAGCTCACTGGTCCGGGGTCTCGTTCATGGGTTCTTTTCATGGGAAGAAGGGGCGGTTTCCGCACCTCCTGATCGCCATTTTGGCGGTTTTGGGGTTGGAGTTCGACGTTCTGTGCAACCCCTTCGCTCCCACCTTGATTCTCCACCGGATTTTGCGGCCTTTTGATTCGCAGGAGTCCGTTACGGCGGATGGGGAGGATCAGGATCCGGTCGATTCGACTGCAACGGTTTTCACCCCGGTTCCGAAGGCACGGTTGAGCGGAGAGAAGTCGAATCGATCCGATGGGCCGTCGCAGCTTGACGAAACGCCCGACATGGATGACACGGTCACCGTTCGGGCACCGACAAGCGCGTCGAGCCTTACCCTCGCCGACCCATTCCTTTGGGGTCCTTTACCTTGGTCGGGGCTTGTCAGCCACTTTCAAGAGTTTCATTTTCCCATCATTTCTCGCCTTTCCAGCCAATCTCAACTCTGCCGGTTCCTTTGTTGAAAGGTTCCCGGCTCACCTCGCTTCTTGCCATGAGTTTCGGGCGGTGAATCGCACCTTTTCGGGTGACGTTACGGCGATGCGCCGCGATCGATCACTCCCGGAATTTCTCTGGCTCAAGGGTTCTTGATGCCCTGTCCTCACTCCCCAACAGGCCAACTCGTCTGTAAGCCGCATCCGCTGCTTGCAAAGGGGTTCACAAGGCCTTTTTTGGGAAAGAACACATCCGCTCAGCCCTCACTGTCCCCGGGTGGCCTCGGTGAGCTCACGTACCACAAGAGGCATCGAGGGTTGCTGGATTCAAATGACTCACACCTTTGTTTTCGAGAATCACCAGGAATGCGGATTCGCACCGCCTGAGGTGGACGACCTTTTGAGAAGGTCCAAACCGAACGCGGAATGCTCATGGTTGCACTGGTATTTCCAACCGGTGTGACCTTCAGTCGTTCAAGGTCATTATTCTCGGAGGTTTTTCCCGATGTCTCGACTTGTTGATCTTGCGAACGAATGGTTTCAGTTCTGGCAACAGTCCGGCCCTGGCAGCGATCGGAACCGAAGGTCGGCCCAGCTTGATGCAGCAACGCGCCGTCATCGGACAAAAAAGCAGTTGTCGATGGAGCCGATGGAAGAGCGTGTCGTCTTGAGCACGACCCCCCTCGCCTCGTTGACCGCCGCAAGCCTTGAACATGCCGTTCCGATGGAGGCGAACGTCACCAGCCTTTCCATCCAAGCAAACCAGAACTCGGACATTAGCGCAGAAGCTTTTCGGTTCAGGAAAACCCCGACTCTCGTGACCAGCGTTTCCGGCAGCGGTCTTCGAGACGGCACGGCCACGCTCACAGCCACGCTGACGACCTTCAACGGCACCCCCTTGGCCGGTAAGAACGTCCGCTTTCAGGTCAGAGGCCGCGTCGTCGGCAGGGCCACGACCAACGACGAGGGGGTCGCCGTCCTGTCCAACGCGAGCTTGCGGGGGATTCGGGCGGGCGATTATCCAGGTGGAGTTGTCGCCACCTTCGCAGGCGACGCCACGCAAAGGCGTAGCTCCAGCCGAGGACGGCTGACGGTCAGCCGCTTTGCGACCAGCCTGAGTGACGTGTCCGCCAGCGGCGAGTTCGGCGGCAACGGGACACTCACGGCCACGCTGACCACCAATGGTGCGCCGTTGGCGGGTCAGGCGGTCAATTTCCTGCTCCGCGGCCAGAACGTCGGCAATGCCACGACCAATGCTCAAGGCGTTGCGACCCTCACCAACGTCAGCCTGGCGGGCCTGAACACGGGTGTTTACGCCAACGCAATCACCGCCAGCTTCGCGGGGGGAGTCACCTACCAGCGGAACGCCGCCGGTGGCCCCTTGGCGGTGAACCAGGCGCAAGCAACCGTCAGCCTGGGGGATTTGGACCAAACCTACGACGGGTCGGCCAAGTCGGCCACTGTCACGACCAGCCCTTCGGGTCTGGCATACACCGTTTCGTACCTGGATGCGGACGGCACTCCGGTGGCAAACCCCACAGCCGCTGGCAGCTACATTGTAAATGCGTCGATTGCCAACCCCAATTACATCGGCGTCGCGACAGGTTATCTCGTCATCGCGAAAGCACAGATCGGGGTCGATGGCCTCACGGCGAACAACAAGGTCTATGATGGTTCGACCACCGCGACGCTGAATACCGGTAGCCTTACGCTGTCGGGCGTGGTCCCTGGCGATGATGTGACGCTCAATACTGCAGGAGCAACCGGCACCTTTGCCTCGAAGGGCGTGGGTACGGGCAAAACGGTGACGGTCGCGGGGCTGACCCTGAGCGGCGCCGACGCGGGCAACTACGTCCTGGTTCAACCCACGACGACGGCGGACGTCACCGCGGCCACCTTGACTGTCAATGGCCTCACGGCGAATAACAAGGTCTATGATGGCACGACCGCCGCGACGCTGAATACCGGTAGCCTTACGCTGTCGGGCGTGGTCTTTGGCGACGATCTGACGCTCAACACGGGGGGAGCAACCGGTACCTTTGCCTCGAAGGGCGTGGGCACGGGCAAGACGGTGACGGTCGCGGGGCTGACCCTGAGCGGTGCCGACGCGGGCAACTACCTCCTGGTTCAACCCTCGACGACGGCAGACGTCACCGCGGCCACCTTGACCGTCAGCGGCATCACGGCGAACAACAAGGGGTATGACGGCACGACCGCCGCGACCCTCGACACCACCAATGCCGCCCTGGTGGGCACCGTTCCGGGCGACCAGGTCGCGTTGGATACCACCAATGCCACGGGGACCTTCGACTCACCCGACATCGGGCTAGACAAGGTCGTCACGATCTCCGGCTTGACGCTGAACGGAGCCGACGCCGGGAATTATGTGCTCGTGGAGCCGACGACCACCGCATCCATCGGTGTCGTCACAATCACAGGAATCACGGCGAGTGGCAAGGTGTACGACGGAAACACCGACGCCACGATCGACACCACCGATGCCGTGTTGTCAGGTGTGGGGCCGGGAGACGACGTCACGCTGGATGTCAGCAGTGTTACGGCCAGCTTCGAGACGAAAGACGCCGGCACGGGCAAGATCGTGATCATCACGGGACTGAGCTTGACCGGTGCCGACGCCGGAAAATACATGCTCATCCTGCCGACGATCACAGCAGACATCACGGCGGCGACCTTGACCGTCAGCGGCATCACGGCCAGCGACAAGGTGTACGACGGCAGCACCGACGCCACGATCGACACCACCAACGCTCTGCTTGATGGTTTCGTTGCGGGCGATGACGTGGAGCTCGACGTCAGCGATGCCGTGGGCAACTTCGACACGAAGAACGCCGGCACGGACAAGACGGTCACGATCTCGGGCCTCACCCTGAGCGGTGCCGACGCGGGCAACTACGTCTTGGCTTCAACGACGACGACGGCGGACATCACGGCTGCGACCTTGACCGTCAGTGGAGTGACGGCCAACAACAAGGTGTACGACGGCAGCACCGACGCCACCCTCGATACCACCGACGCCTTGCTGGTTGGTTTCGTTGCGGGCGATGACGTGGAACTCGACGTCAGCGATGCCGCGGGCAACTTTGACACGAAGGATGCCGGCATCGGCAAGACGGTGACGATCTCGGGCCTCACCCTGAGCGGCGCCGACGCGGGCAACTACGTCCTGGTTCAACCCACGGCGACGGCGGACATCACGGCGGCGACCTTGACCGTCAGCGGCGTCACGGCCAGCGGCAAGGTCTACGACGGCAGCACCGATGCCACGATCGACACCACCAACGCTCTGCTTGATGGTTTCGTTGCGGGCGATGACGTGGAGCTCGACGTCAGCGGTGCCGTCGGCAATTTCGACACCAAAGACGCTGGCACGGCCAAGACGGTGACGATCTTGGGGCTGATCCTGAGCGGTGCCGACGCGGGCAACTACGTCTTGGCCCCAACCACGACGACGGCGGACGTCACGGCGGCGACTTTGACCGTCAGCGGCATCACAGCCGGCAGCAAGGTGTACGACGGGAGCACCGATGCCACGCTCGACACCACCAACGCCCAACTGGTTGGTTTCGTTGCGGGCGATGACGTGGAGCTTGACGTTAGCGATGCCGCCGGCAACTTCGACACGAAGGACGTTGGCACGGACAAGACGGTCGTCGTGACCGGTCTCGTGTTGACGGGGGCCGATTTGGGGAATTACATCCTCGTTCCGCCCGCGGCGACGGCGGACATCACGGCGGCGACCTTGACCGTCAGCGGCATCACAGCCAGTGACAAGGAGTACGACGGCAACACGGACGCCACACTCGACACCACCAACGCCTCACTGGTTGGTTTCGTTGCGGGCGATGACGTGGGGCTCAACGTCAGCGGTGCCGTGGGCGTTTTTGATTCCCCGGACATCGGTGATGACAAGCTTGTGTTTATCACCGGCCTGACCCTCGTCGGGGCGGATTCGGGGAACTACACCCTGACCGAGCCCACCACGACGGCAAGCATTTTGTGATGAGTTAAGGCCAAGGCTCAGGACGAGACGCGCTCGCTCTGACCAGCCATCCTCATCCTTTCCTGGCCGCCCCTTCTTTATCTCCAAAGAAGGGGCGGTTTTTTTGTGAGCTTGCGATAGGCATTTGCATACGGTACCTCTGAGCGCCTGCCTGATCAGCCTGGTGGTGAAGGCATTCCTCACGAATATCAAAAGGCCAAACTCGGCTAGGGAGGACGACGGGAAGGCCGCCAACGGCCAGCCCCCGGCGGGGCGTCAAGTCCCGATCTAGGAGCCCCTTCACTGCCCGTTGAATAGGTCTCATGGACAGCGATAGCAGGCGAGGTTTGTTCGGTGGGTCATACGGCGTAGGATTGCGGCCCCAGGGCTGGCGTAAGGCGCATAGAAACGCCCCGGGTGAAGGCCGGGGCGAGATTTCGTGACGCCAGCCGTTTAAGATCCCCTCGCAGGTCTCCGTTCAATCTCAACCAATGTCCCATTTAGGATCAGGGCAACTCGATTCCCGTCGAACTCCGCATAATCCATGTCGATTCCGACGACCGCATTAGCCCCTTGCTTCGCGGCCCGAACCTTCAGGGTAGATGTGGCGATTTTCTTCGCCGTCTGGAGCTTCTCTTCAAATGCGGTGGACCGCTTGCCGAAGATGTCAGCGAGCCCGGTAGACAACTCCGAGAAGATCCCCGTTCCAATCACGTATTCTACGCTCTCCAGGCCAATGTATCGCTTGACGTAATAGCCATCAACCGAGTGGGTTGTCGTGATAATGACTTGGCGAGCTAGAACTTTGATGCGTTCCTCCTCCTTCGCCTCATCTACCCGCTGTCGCTCGACCTCGGCCCTCTTCACAGCCTCGCAGTCAGGACAAATGTAAGGTGCCCCGCCTAAGTCGGCCGAGAGCAGCGAGAGAACGCCCTGCCTCTTCCCGCACTTCGAACAGGTCATAGCTTCACCTCATACCGCATCGCCCGCAGGTTCTTCGCCGCGTCGACTGCCAACAAGATAGGGCATGAGACCTGGATGATCCCGAGCATCCACGCGAGCGAAATCAGGACGATCGTGCCTAAAGCGGTGGAGAACGGTCTGTCCTCCGATGTTGCCTGCTGGACTTGAATCAGCACGCCGATCAGGGCAAGGCAAAACTGGGCACCGGACTGGATATCTCGATCGTCTGGCTGAATCACTTGCATCTTCTTGCCGACTGCTGAATCCAGGGCCTTCAGAACGCGCCCGCACGAACAAGCCACTTCGATCGTCATCGACCGATCTCCTTGACGCATTAAATGTCGACGTTGACGATTTAAGCGTAATGGCCACGGATCATGACTGCAAGGTTCCAGGCAAACCAGGCGTGGGCGTGCGCATCGGAGTGGGTTCTTGACCTACGACGACGTGAAGATCGCATCCAGTCCCATGGAAGGGACCAATAACCAGATCAAAACGATGAAGCGTCAGCCGTATGGGTTTTGGGACGGCGAGATCTTCAAGCTGAAGATCCTCGCAATTCACAAAAGCAAGTACGAGCTTGTTTGCAAAAATATTATTGTTTATTGGTGGCATATGCTTCCGCTATATGGAGAAGGAGCGGAGACAATCCATTCGGTCTTGGCGATGGCAACAAGTCGGCATGGAAATTCTCCCGGATCGGCCAGCGCGACGAGCTTTTCATGGAAGGAAGACTTACAGATGTCGAAGGCAGAAATGGGGTCGGGTGAAATGGGAACGACCACGAAGAGGAAGCCGCGATGCGGGCCTACAGAACAGAAAACTCATCCCGTCGTGGAAATCAAGTCGGTGTCCGCCACTTGACGGCCTGGGTTTTGGGTTGTGCGTTGGGGTTCGCAGCGTACCGGGGATTGATGCCGCCCTGGCCGATGCCCGTGAAGACTCGCATCCTCAGTGGGGCCTATAATCTGGCCATGGGATCCGCTTTCGGCACCATGCTGACGGGCACCGGCGTTCTGATTTCCCGCCGCCTACAAGGCGATCAGTCATACCCTGGGCTGCCGGGGCACTGGCTGTTGATTTTCGGCCTCGCCGCTGCTTTGGCCGACGTTGCTGCGGTCGTTGTCTTCCGTTTGTTACTCACCGCCTGGTTCCCCCCGACACTTCCATGTGGGCCTACTGGCTTCCTTACCGTATGGCCCAGAACCGCCCTGACCTCGCCGGCATATATAGCCAATGTGTCGGATGGGGCCTGGGGACCGTGGCGGCTTTGGCGTTCTGCCGGCACCTGCGACGACGGGTGTGTTGGAATTGGTACGCTCCGTTCCTCGTATTCCTGCTCACCGGGGTGGTCCTTGCAGCGGGGGCGATCTGTGTCACGGTGATGTTCTACGGGCCCGCTCGGTGGGGGCCCGCCTTGGTTTGGTACCGAAACACGATCCATCTCTACGCCGGTTTCGTCCCATGTCTTTTAATCTATATTATGTCATTGCCCACATCGGAATGGGCAATGACGCGGAGGATTGACTCGTCAATCAGGTGGTGTGAGTTCGCCGTGAGCCTTCCTCATCAAAGATCCGAGCCACGGCGGGAGCTAGGTCGTCGGAAACCTCGGCTGAAACGAGGATGTGTCCTTGCTCGATTCCGGAAGAATAATGCCGGGCTTCGGGTTCCGGAATTCCGGCCCCAATCAAGGCGCCGAGGAGTCCACCGGACGCGGCGCCGATGCCGGCTCCAGCCAATGCCGCCGCGAGTGGACCACCGATCAAGAACGTTCCGATTCCCGGCAGGACGAAGGTGCTGCCGACCAGCGCGAGGCCGACCAATGTGCCGACCGCAGCGCCTGAGACCACGCCGGCGCTCGCCCCTTCACCGCTCATGTCCTCCACGCCGGTCGTCTCCACGAGCTCCGACGCTTCTTGGTGATCACGCATCGCGATACTGACCGAGTCCATCCCGATCCCGGTCGTCTTCAAGCGGCGGATCGTGCTCTCTGCCTCAGCACGCGACGCGAACATACCAACGATGTTTTTCATCGGAAAATCCTCATGGGGGGTTGCTTGACACGCCTCGGCGCCGAAGGGCAAGACGTCGCACCGGAAGTCCAGAACCTGGGTGTCCCGGCAAAACCACTGTCTTTCTCTTGGAAAGCAAACCCCGCGCCAATGGAATCGGCGACTTCCGTTTCACCCCGATCGGTGCGGAACGTTGACGTTATGGACTGTCGAGCACAATCCTTGGCACGAGAACCTTTGATGTTTGTCGCAGATTCCGCCCCTAATTCAGGAACGAACTCTGGACCCGTCTGGTTTCCGAGGAGGGAAATCGACTGACATTTCGGATTGTCAGTCAATTCTCAGGGGCAGGTCGAAGGCCATCCAAAGCCGAGACAGTTCCGGATCAACGCCAATTGCTGGAAATCGGCGCTTACGAAAAAAAGAGGGGTGGGCCTTGCATGCCCACCCCACGAGTCCGATTCGCTTCGCAGACGCGCACGATAGGCTAAGAGAGACCTGTGATCTGGCTGGCGGAATCGACGTCGATCCGTTCGGCGGCGGGACGTTCCGGCAGGCCGGGCATCCGCACGATATCCCCGGTCAAGGCGACCAGGAAGCCGGCTCCGGCGGCGATTTCCACGTCGCGGACGGTGAGGGTGAACCCCTTGGGTCGACCACGCAGCTTGGGATTATCGGAAAGGGAGTCCTGGGTCTTTGCCATGCAGAGGGGCAGCGATCCGTAACCGAGCTTGCGGGCCTTGCGGAACTTGGCCGCAGCTCCGGGAAGGATGTTCACACCGTCTGCGCCGTACATGACCTTTGCGATCCGCTCGATCTTCTGCTCGGCGGACCACTCGAGCGGATAGAGCGGCTGGTAAGGCGTCGGAGGCGCCTTGGTGGCCTCGACCACGATGCGGGCCAGATCCTTGGCGCCGTCCCCCCCCGCGCCGAAGACATTGGCCGTGGAACTGGCGACTTGCCGGCTGCGGCAATAGGAGTGGACCACCTCAAGCTCATCGGGCGTGTCGGCGGCAAATTGATTGATCGCGACGACGGTTGGCTTGCCGAAGTGAACCGCGCTATCGAGGTGGGCCGCCAAGTTCTCCAGCCCTCGCTCGACGGCCGAGGGATCGGGAGTTGTTAATGCGTCCAGAGCGAGTCCACCGTGCATCTTGAGTGCGCGAATCGTGGCGACGATGACGATGGCCGAAGGGTTCAGGCCGCCGGCACGACACTTCAAGTCGAAGAACTTTTCGCCGCCGAGGTCAAACGCGAAGCCGGCTTCGGTCACGGCATAGTCGGCGAAGGCCAGGGCCATCCGGGTGGCGAGGATCGAGTTACAGCCGTGGGCGATGTTGGCGAACGGGCCGCCATGAACGAAGGCAGGGGTCCCCTCGCGCGACTGGACCAGGTTGGGAAGAATCGCCTCGTTGAGGATCGCCGCCAGGGAGCCGGTCACTCCCATCTCGCCCGCCAGGACGGGCCGGCCCTCTGTGGTATAACCGATCAGGATTCGGTTGAGCCGCGCACGAAGGTCGGCCGGGGAATCGGCCAGACAGAGGATCGCCATGATCTCACTGGCGGCCGTGATGTCGAAACCGGACTCACGAGGAACTCCGTTTCCAGAGCCGCCCAGCCCGATGATCACGCGTCGCAGGCTCCGGTCATTGACGTCGAGCGCTCGCTTCCAGAGCACGCTCCTGGGATCGAGTATCGAGTCCTCGAAATGGAGCCGATTGTCGATTGCCGCGGCCAGGAGGTTGTGAGCGGCCGTGATCGCGTGAAAGTCGCCGGTGAACTGGAGGTTGATCTTGTTCGACGGTTCAAGACGACTGGCGCCGCCCCCCGTCGCGCCTCCTTTACGGCCGAAGACCGGTCCCATGGAGGGCTGTCTCAAGGCGAGGGCCGACCGCCGCCCGAGTTTCCTCAACCCTTGTGCAAGGCCAATGGAAACGGTCGTCTTGCCCTCGCCCGCCGGAGTCGGAGTGATAGCGGAAACAAGGATCAGCTTGCCCGGCGGGCGCTCCGCGGTAGCGAGCGCCTCCAATTGGATCTTGGCCTTATCACTGCCGTAGGGCTCGAGGTGCTCCTTTGCAATCCCGAGGTCGCGGGCCACGTCGGCAATGGGTCGAAGTTCGGCTTGCGTGTTCGCCATCAATCTCGACTCGTCTCTTGAGAGTGCGGGCAATGCCCACGGCTAATGATTCCGGATTCATTCATGTCTGACAAAAAGCACTTATTGGTTTTTAAGATGCTCGGCGAGCCACCCTTGGATCTCGCGCCACCAGACAATGCGGTTGGCCGGTTTGACGATCCAGTGTCCTTCATCGGGGAAGAAGAGATAGCGACTGGCGACGCCTCGACGTTGTAAGGCGGTGAACATTCCGAGGCCTTGGGCATCGGGAACTCGAAAGTCGAGTGCGCCGTGGATGACAAGGGTAGGCGTCTTGAAATTCTTGACGAACGTGCTGGGAGAGCGATCGCGGTAGTGCTCGGGTTTGTCCCAAGGTGTTCCGCCGAACTCCCACTCGGGAAACCAGAGTTCCTCGGTCGTGCCGTACTTGCTGGTCAGGTCAAAGACCCCCGCGTGGCTGATCAAGGCCTTGAAGCGATCGGTGTGACCGGCGATCCAGTTGACCATGAAGCCGCCGTAGGATCCGCCCGCCGCTGCGATCCGGGACGCGTCGAGAAATGGATATTCTTTGAGGGCGTGGTCAAGACCCAACATCAAGTCGTCATAAACCCGGCCCGTCCAATCCTGGCTGATCTGATCGGTGAATTTCTGGCCGTAGCCGGTCGATCCTCGCGGGTTGATCGCCACGACCGCATAACCAGGCGCGGCGAACATGGCGTAGTTCCAGCGAGCGTGCCATTCGTCATGCCATGCGCCTTGCGGGCCGCCGTGGATCAGGAACAAGACCGGGTATTTCTGTTTCGGATCGAAACCGGGAGGGCGAATCAACCAGCCGCTGACCTGGTCACCATCAGCGCCCGGGAACTGGAAAGGCTCGGCCTTCGCCAGGTCAAGCGGAGAGAGCAGGGGGCCGTTGTGGTTCGTGAGGGGGGTCAGGCCCTTGCCATCAGTCTTTGCTTTGTAGATCTCGTTGGGGTGGGCTGCATCGCCGCGAAGGAAGACGATCTCCTCCTCGGGCTGCGCGAACTGAACCGCGGTGTTGATTCCCCCTTTGACCTGCACATAGCTCTGATTCGCATTTTTAACAGGTGCGGTGAAGATGAACTCGAGGATTGATTCGGTGCCTCGGTCATCGACCACCGCAAAGATTCGCCCTTCGAACGTTCGCTCGTGGGAACGGCCCGAAGCCCATTGATATGAGAGAACCGGTTGATCGAGCGCCTTGCTCTGATATTCGATCGCCCCGTCTGCACGATTGCGGACCGTGAGAACCCACAGATCGGACTCGAAACCCGCACGGGCCTGGCTGAGGCAAGCGATCCGCGTCCCATCGGGTGAGAACGAGGGCTGCGCGTCGCCGCCTGGGTTCGCGGCCATCAGATTTTTTGGCTCGCCCCCTTGGGTGGGAACAATCCAGATGTCGGTGTTTGTCGACCAGGCATGATCTTTGAGCGGCTCGGCGGTAAACGCGAGTTCTTTCCCATCGGGGGAAAAGGCATACTCTTCGGAGCCGCCGAATGGAGCAGGGGGCGTGTTCACCTCGAGTTTGGGTGTCAGGTCGACGGCCTCGCCTGTTTTCACGTCGGCGACGAAGACATGGTTCCGTTTGCCGGTGTCCCACGCACTCCAGTGACGGATCATCAGGCGGTCGAACACCAGGGCCTTGCTCTTGCCGGCCTCTTTCGCCTTGTCCTTCGCGGCCGTCTCGTCCGGCGTCTTGCCGGGATAGACCTCGGCGGCGAAGGCGATTTGATCACCCGTCGGCGACCAGATGGGACCGGCCACATCGATCGGCAGCTTCGTGAGCGGCCGGGCCTCACCACCATCGAGGGGCAAAAGCCAGATCTGGGACGAGCCACCTCGGGTCGATGTGAACGCGATCGTCTTGCCGTCGGGACTCCAGCGCGGGTGATTGTCGGCCCCGGGCGCTGTGGTCAGTCGCTTGGGATCGCCGCCACGGGTGGAGACGAGCCAAAGGTCGCTATTCGTCTTATCGGTCGCCCGATCGAGTTCGGAAACCACGTAGACGACCCACTGGCCGTCCGGCGAAACCTGAGGGTCGGAGACCGACTTCACGGCCAGGAGGTCGTCGATTGTCATGGGCCGGCCTGCTGCCAGAAGCGGTGTGGTTAACATCAGGATCGCCAGGATGCCCAGCATGGGTCGCATCACGGATTGTCCTCCGGTTTTTTTGGCTCAGATCCGGCCATGGCCCATCCGCTTGAGGACGGGAGTCAAAGCCAGCAGGATGACGCCTGGGATGATTGAGGTGCAGATCAGGAACGTCCAGAGATCGACATTCGTCTGCTCGATCCACTGGTGGAGCATGCCCGCGAAATAGTTGGCGAACGCCGTACACATGAACCAGACCGCCATCATCAACGAGGCGATCCGCGCCGGAGCGAGCTTATTGACCAGCGAAAGGCCGATCGGGGACAGGCAAAGCTCACCCAGCGTATTGAAGACATACACAAACGCCAGCCACTGAGGGCCGACGAGGCTCCCTCCCACGGCTCTGTGATCGGCCCTGGACATTACCACGAAACCGAGCCCGAGCAAGATCAGGCCGAGGCCCATCTTGGCCGTGGCGCCCAGCGCGAGCCTCGTCCGATCCAGGGTGGTCCAGAGGATCGAGAAGAGAGGGGCCAGGATGAAAATCAGTAAAGGATTAATCGACTGATACCAGGATGCAGGGAACGGTTTCCCCAAGATCACTCGCGAGGTCTTTTGATCCGCGAAGAGGGTGAACGTCCCTCCGGCTTGCTCGAATCCCATCCAGAAGAGGATGGAGAACAAGGCGACGACCACAATCACGAGCAAGCGCTGGACGTCGATGCTGGTGAACGGCTCATTGCGCCCTTTCTCTGCAACAAGTCGTTCCGGACTCTGCTGAGCCAGGAGTTCCTGCTGCTTCCCTGACTCGTCGTTCCCGCCCCGCGCGGTTCCGGAAGGTCGTTGACGGGTCACAAGCCCAGTGATTCCAATCATCGCAAACGCCAAGACGATCCAATAACCCAGGACGAGCCAACGGCCACGGTCCGGGATCAATTGCTCAATCGCCTTCGCAGGAAGAATCGCAAGGTAGACCAGACCTGCCCCCACAAGGGTCAACACCGCAATGTGGACCCAATCGATCGCGAACAAACGGTCTTCGGCACTCTCAGCCCGATTCGGTGGGTAACCAGTGATTCCAAGCGCACTCTGTTTTACCGTGAATGTGATCAGGCCGAGAATCATTCCGAAACCGGCGGCCGCGAACCCGTAGTGCCAACCGAATGTCTTACTTTCGCCCAGGGAACCACAAACCAAGGGGGCGAAGAATGCTCCAAGGTTGATACCCATGTAGAAGATCGTGTAAGCACCGTCGCGCCGAGGATCATTTTGCGGGTAGAGTTGGCCGACCATCGTGGAGATATTGGGTTTGAAGAACCCATTGCCCAGAATGATTAACCCAAGAGCCAAGGTAAGCAACGACTCGATGGCCATGGCGAAGTGGCCCAGCGCCATCAGCGAGCCACCGATCAAGATCGCCTTACGCTGGCCAAGGAACCGGTCTGCCAGATAGCCTCCCAGCAAGGGAGTCAAGTAGACGAGGCCCGTGTAAGTCCCATACACGGCCAAGGCGTCATTCTTTTCGAAGTGCAGGTGCTTTGTGAGGTAGAGGACGAGGAGCGCCCGCATCCCGTAGTAACTGAACCGCTCCCACATCTCAGCGCCGAACAAGACGTAGAGCCCCGACGGGTGTCCGCTCTTGGCGGTTCCTACCGCCGCTCCGAAGTCGGCCGTGCTCGTCATTCAAGACACCTTGATCTGGTAAGGTGGGGGCGGATCTTAAACCACGTGACGGACCTGTTGGTCCCTGTTGGCGACCGTTACTGAGCCGCTGCACAAGAGTAACGAATGGTGCCGTGGTTCCCAAGCCCCTGGCGGTCGGTAGTGGCAGAGCATTCTCCTATCGACTTTGGCCTGGGCCATTGCCATTGGCCTGGGAACGGTTCTCGTCGAGCCACCGCAAGAGGTACGGCATACAGGCGACCGGCCCGGGGTTCGCGAAGAGCAAGGGAGCTCGGATGAGCTCCGCGTGATTGGCATGAATCACGACGTGATCGGTGACCCCCGGGAGGCGGCTGCTCGCCACTGAGACACAGCCGTCACCAAACCCGTCACTGACCTCATCGAGCCGGGTGGAGAGGTCGGCTGTGGCGAATCGGGTCAGACCGCCCAACAGTCCCCGCTCTTTCCGGATTGCGTTGATCCGCTCCTCAACCGTCCGGCGGGCCTCGCCCGACACGATTCCCGCGTCACCCGCCACAATATGATAGGGCACCCCGTCCCGCCGAGTCCGTCGATTCAGCGCCGTCAGGAACCGACTGCCTGGAGTTAAATCCTCAGCCGCCTCGCCGAGTCCGTCACCCAGGTGGGCCAGCGCCTCGGTCGTCTTCTTGTTCTGAATCGCCTGAACGCCGTTCAGGAGTTGCAAGAAGGTCTGTGCTTTGGCCAGGCTCGAACCTTGGTTTACGGGGGCGACCATGATCAAGGATGAGATCTCACTCACTGTCGACACCGCCGGGTCTTCCACAAACGAACGGGCCACCAAAGCGCCCATGGAGTGGGCGACGATCGCCCACGGGTGCTTTTCGCCCACCAAACGCCGAAAAGCCTGCCAGTCTCGGGCAAATTGGGCGGAGGACTCGGTCAAATTCCGGTTGTAGGGATAGTCGTAGACGACCAACCCATAACCGGCCTCCTCGAGCGGCGTGATCATGTGGACGAATCCTCCCGAAGAGGAATTCAGTCCATGAACGAGGCAAATGGTCGGCCGACTCAGGTCATTGGGCCGGTACGACTTCAGAGCACGCATCCCGTACTTGGCGCGTCGCTTCGCCTCACGGTCGACGTGCTCGGCAAGCCGCTGGACCGACTCGGTCCACCCGGGGAGCCGATCGGGATCGAGCACGCGCCGATCGACGTTGACCACGAGGACGCCTTGGTCAACCTCGAGCCGAGCGTCGTCGCCGAGGATCGCCCCGAGAGTCGTCCGCGACAGGCTGCCGCCGACGCCAGCCACCGGTAGCAAGAGCTTGCCCACGGGAGGCTTGATTCGGACGCCTGTCAGGGCCGAGATCCGGGCGGCCAACTCGCCGACATCGATCTCGCGTGAATTCACCAGCGGAATCCGGATTTCGATCGGCTCTCGATCCGCGGTCACAGTGAAGCCGGCTGCGACGTTCACCAAGAGTGCCAAAAGAGCGATCACGGCCATCCTCAATCGAACCCAAGAACAGATCCTTGGCCCAACTCCAGACTATCGCGACGACCGGATCTCGTGAAGAGGCGGCGGACCTGGAGGGCTCTTAAGAATCAGGATGGAGTCTTGTCCGGGGAGGAGCGGGCCCAAACCGAAGTACTGGTAGGGTGGGCGGTCGGCGCGGTAGCTCTGCATCATCATGGATGGTGCTCCTGCTGACCCGTGGCCTCCGTCTGAGGGCCGCTCCATTTCACTATTCCCATGGCGACGACGAGCTCAGACACTCTTGATGTGGCATCTCTGCTGACCGTTCTGGGGCGGATCGACCGTCACGAGGAGCACTCACTCTCGGCCTGCCCCGAGTGCCATGGGCCGGTGCGACAGTGCCGAGGGTCGCGGACCCGCCTCATCGAGGACATCCCCGCCGACATCACGCCGGTGGTCACCCAACACACGATCCATCGCTCCTGGTGCCCCCACTGCCGCGCCACCGTCGAGCCGACGGTCCCCGACGCCTTGCCCGACTCGACCATCGGGCTTCGCGTTGTCGTCCTTTCGGCCTGGCTGCACTACCTGCTGGGCACGACGCTGGCCCAGATCATTGACGTGTTCAACTTCCACCTCCAGTTCAAGCCTGTCCTCCGGCGGCCTGATCCAGATGTGGCGGCGTTTGCGGGAGATCCTCCTGGCCTGGTATCTCGAGATTCAGGCCCAAGCCCTCGACAGCGCAGTGTTGCACGCCGACGAGACCGGTTGGCGAGTCAAATGTACGTTTGACAACGACGCCAAAAATAACGGGTAAATCGCCAGTGTGACCCTTGTGAACTCATGCGCATTTTGCTAAATGAAGAGGTAAAGCCAAAAAAATTATTCGAACGAAATATCAGAATTCAACAAGGTTACCCGCAAGGAAATGCGGGTTGGAGAATGGGATGGAATCCAAGACGAACGAGTGTTACTGTTATTGCAATTATCTAGTTATTTACACTAGATCATGCTGAATCGAAAGGGATGGGATCAATGGGTAAACGCAAACGGATTTTGGCTTTCATGGCAGCGGCTGTCGTTTGTGCCACGGTGATGGCTGACACGGTCGATTTTACCTTCAATAACACGGTAGGAGACGGGAATATCGTCCCTGGCGATGGCGTCGTCTTCACCACGATCGACGACGGATTCGCCCCCCTTCCGTTGATGCAGTCGGTCTTAATCAAGTCCACCGATGAGGAGTCTCCTGGGAATTGGGGGTATAGTAGCTCTTTCAGTAAGAATTTCCCCTTCGCGGGCGAATACGAAGCGACGATAGAGCTTGCCTACATGGACACCCCCATGAGGCAACTCCCAGCGAAGAAAATTACCGTTGCCAAACCGGATAAAATCGTGGTTGCCAATCCTGCTGCTTGGGCGGGGACAGACTGCATGATCAATGTGGACTACAATATTCAATTCAAGATCAAGGCGGGGAGCAAGACAGCCAATCTTGATTTGGCGACTACCACGGCTGAGGAAAAAATTACCCGTTATGATCCGACAACGGGTGCCGTGCTGCGTGTGGGCAATTGGGTGAGCGGCGCTCGATTCAACTATGAAGGCGCCGGCCTCATCAAAGATCTTAAGGCAACTACGGGGGATCCTGTTGCCTTTGCTGCAGTGCCAAACGGAACGATTCTTAATCATGTAAAACAAGAGATACGTATCAATTACCTGAGAGGTGATGGGAAAGTAATCATCTCGCCTGTTCTTGGTACCTTTGATATCGTCAAGAAAAAGAGCGGGACCAATACCGTTACTTACATTATTACCGAACAGTGATCCTCTGGCTGGAGGTTGCGATGAGAACCACGGTTGTCCTTGCTGCGATGACGATGATGGCGACCTTGGCGTTGGCCGAAGAGCGTCCAAAACAAAGCTCCTTCGAGGCCAAACGGACCAAGGCCGCGATTCAGATGAGTCTTGACCAACAGGCCTCACAGAGGGCTACGTACCTGAATTACGTGGGTACCAAAATCTTGGTCAGTCCTGACGTCAAATTGCCGGCGTCAGTTGCTACTACGCTTGCAAAAGCAGATTGGAAGCCTACCGGTCGCCTCGCCTACTACGATTGGCTGAACGGGGTCACCAACCTCAGATGTAACGGGTGGAGTGGAGCTATCACCAAAGCCAAGGCCGTGCCGGGGGGATATGTGATCAATGTTGACTTCACTCCCGTTCTGGCCGGCCCCGATGGGGGCGATACAAACGCCCTTGGCGTGTTCCATGAAATCTATGAGGTCTCCACCAGGCTGCACTTCAAGTATGTGAGGGGATCAGGAGACGCTGTCCCTCAGATGCTTCATCTGGATTGAGGTCAAAGATGTGCCGAGCCAGAGCGAGGGGCGGTCCACCGAGAGGTGCGGCCGCCCCTTCGTCATTCCGGGTCAGCGCAGACCATCCACCCTGTGATTCCTCGGGCCGTGAAAGTAGGCTGGGCGGTCGGCGCGGTAGCTCGGCATCATCATGGATGGTGCTCCTGCTGACCCGTGGCCTCCGTTTCCGCCGCCCCCTCCGAACCGGGCTTGATACTTTCGCATCACCCGGCTCTCCAGTAGGTGATTTCAGGCTCCCGCCGCTTCTCCGCCCGGTCCGCTTGGCAGCCGCGGCCATCGGTTCGTCCCTCTCCGGGATGACCCATTCCCCGGTGGGAGTGAGTCTTCCTTCGGAAATCAGGGCCTTGAGCCGGTTGGTTAGCGTCCCGTTATGGATGGCGACGTGGCAGTGGTGGCAGACGACGAGCGTCTTCCGCCGTCGGGCGGCCATGATCTGTTTCCAGATCGGGGGCGTCCGTCGTCCTGGGACCTTGAGGTCTTTGAGTTTCCTCATGTGGTGGACGTTGATTCGGTCGTCCGAGCCGCAGACCTCACAAGTGTTCGCGAGGAGTCGGGCAACAAGCTCGTTCCTCTTGCTCACGTGATGCCGTTGGAGCGGTCCGTCCGGAATCGGGGCGCAGGCGTCCGTTGTGAGGGGCACTTCGCCGAATAGAGCAATGTATACCCGGCCCGTCTTGGGGTCGGTCTTGACCACTTTGAGGACCCGCTTGGCGACGAACTTCCCCCGAGTGGAGTCCCACCGATGGTGGATTGCGGAATACTTCGACCGCATCGAGTTGGCCGTCGTCTTGGGGATCTTCGCCAGCGTCCTGAGCAATGACCAGTACATGGCCCAGTGCAAATGGCCGAACCAGCCCAGATTCGAGGCACGTTTGTAGTATTGCACATAGCCACTGTACACGGAGCCGTAGGTTGCGACGATCGTGAAATCGTCGTCGAACCTGTGGTCTTCCTTGGGCTTGGGTCGTCTCTTGCCCTTGTACAGGCCGCTCAGATTCACCACCATCTTGGCGGGGATCATCAACTTGATCCGGCCGCTTCCGTTTCGTCCGGTGTCAACCGTCTGGGCGGTGCGTTTGGATCTCGTCGTGATCTCGTAGCCGAGAAACCTCGCCTTCTCAGAGGCGGGGGTGATCAGGGTTTTCTCCGGGGACAGTTCGAGTTTGAGGTGATCGCGCAGGAAGTCCCCGATACGCCCCTTGATCATCTCGGCCTCGCTCTCCGGCCCGTGAAAGCCAAGGATGAGTCGAGTAGCCCGGGGGGATTTCACCCCCAGGCCCTCTCGGATCCGGACGGGAGGCTCGCACCTCATCCGGCTCTTATGATCCAGTCGCTGGTCGAATCCCGATCTGCCAAATGCCTGAGAACCGGAGTGAGCGCCGACCGGTAGAACCGGCCGTAGTAGTTCACCCATCCCCGTACCGAAGGGTTCACAAGCCCCGCGATCTCCTCCAGAGTTTGATTGTTCCGGGTGGCGGCCAGCCGCCATTCTCGGATCGTCTCCCGGATCGCATTGGCGGCCTTGTCGCTGATCGCCGGGAGGAAGCTCACAAAGTACTTCCCCCATCGATTCTTGGCCCGCCGGGGCCGAAAAATGATCACTTCGTCCGCATAGCGTGCGAAGTGGATGTCCGGATAGCTCCGTGTCATCCAGAGGTCGAACGCATAGTGCATGAAGAGATTCGCCAACAAGGGTGAAACGATCGACCCCTGGGGTGAGCCCTTCGTGCGCTCTTCTCGACGACCGTGCTCCCGTGCGGTCGGTCTCAAACACCTCGATCGACTGTCCGTCCACCCCGGCCGCGCCGTGGTTCGCCTAGTGAGTGATTGCATGTGTAGTAAGACGACGTACCGTCTGATAATCGTTCTTATGTTCGACTCAGGGCACCGGTCAGCTTACCCGGCCGTTATGGCCCTTTCAGGAGTCAAAAATGGAACCGACCCCACGGCCGTGCCATGGAGACTTTCCCGGGGACATGCTTTGCCTCGGCGTTTGTCCGATCCCGGGTGGCCGACGCGCGGTCTCGACTCGCGTCGGCCTTACTCAGCGTTTCTTCGATGCGGTCCCGTCTTCATCTTCAAGGCAGCGACGTCTAGGCACTCGAGCCAAGGTCTCAAATGCGAGCCAGTCAGCCGTCGGGCACATTTTGAGAAGTAGAGCGACTTGATCCGTCTCTTGGTCGCACGACCGCGTGCATGCAATCGTGTTCTTCGTGAAATGCCAGTTTGGCGAATGATCTGTCTGGCATCCAAACGAACAAGCCCCACTCACGGGCGGGTACCGTGAGTGGGGCTTGTTCCGTCGACAGACCGCGATCGAGGTGTCTGCGTTACGCTGCGGACTTCTTGGCTTTCCAGGAGACCCAGTTCGCGAAGAAGGAGGTATCGGGGGTCGGAGGAGCTACGGGACTGTGATCCGGCTGGGTGGCGGCTTGAACGACCTCGGACTTCGAGGGAACAGCGGCGACGGGGGTCACGGGGGCGGACTTAGGCTGGGAGGGAACCGCCGCTTCCGACTTCACGGGCTCCGCTTTCAGTACGACGGGCGTCGAATCGGTTTTCGGAGCGTCGACGGGCGCCGTTTGCACCGGGGCGGAGGTCGTGCTCTGGATCATCGTTTTGGGAACTTCGGCCGGAGGGGGAGTCGCGGGAGCCGCCACAGGCGCGGGAGGGGTCTTCGTCACGGGGGGCGTGAGCTGCCAGGGATCGTTGAGGTCGTAGTCGACCTTGACGTTCACGTCGTCGATTTTCACATCCTGGGACCGGACGACCTTGTCGCCGACGCGAGCCGTCACCGTGTAGTTGCCCGGGTCGAGCGGGATCTGGTAGCCGCCGGAATCCCAGGTCTGAACGCTGGCCTTCTGGCCGGTCGCATCGTTGACGGCTTCGACGGTCACATCGCCACGTCCCTGGCCAGGCTCGTAGAAATCCTTGCCGCTGGGGTCGTTGTAGGCGACGCCAAGCAGTTGGGCTTTGGCACCGGCCTGGGCACCGAAGTTCTGTGTGATCACGATCGGCCCGACGGGCGACGGAGACTTGGTATTCACGATGCCGATTCCGACATCGCGATAGGCATTATCTTTCGGCGTCTCGGGCTGAAGAATGTTATTGCGATGTCCGGCGGAGTCGACCCCCCAGTCGATCATGAACGCTTCCATCGCCTCGTCCACCGACGTGGAGTAAGCGAACGCATTCTCACCGGCCGTCGTACGGTTACCATACCCGGCGCGATCGAGACGGTCGGGAACGGTCGAGCCATCGGAGCCGTCGTGCGACTGGACGCCGGTGTTGGCCTGATCCTGGCTGTGGTCTTGGGCGGCGTTGGCGAGCTTCGAGTTCCAGGCGAGGGGCGGCTTGACGGGGGCAGAGGAAATCGCCGCTTTGACCTGGTTTAGGTCCACCTTATAATGCTTGATCGTGGCTTGCACGTTGAAATCAAGGTTGGAAGTAACCTTGTCAGCGATCGCGGCAGGATTCGTCCGGGCGAGGTTCAAGAGTTCAAGCATGTACTGCTGCTGAGACGTCGGCCCACCAGCGGTCAAAAGCTGTCGGGACTCCAGATTCTCAAGCCGCAGGGTTCGACGAAGTGTGGGCCGAGTCATGCGGACCTCCATGTCTATCGGAAATTGCCCCCCATCCATCGCGGGGCACTCGGTCTTGATGACGACCTTCTCTCACCGCGGAGAAGGCTGCATTTGGGGCCGTTCCGACTTGAAGAAAAAACTCTTGGTGGGCATCGGTCGCTGTCGGCTTGGCGAAGAGTCTATAAGCAATCAACGTGCCAACACAGCTTCCCGTTTTTCGAGAGATCCCCTCGGCTACTGGAAGTTGCCTTCACACATCGGCTTAGAGTTTGAAGTGGCCTACGATTTTGGAAAAGCCCTCTTGACGTCTTCCGTGAGATTCCACGGAGAACTTTCCCTGAGCGCCTTCCCGATCTTACATTCTGCCGCTTTTTACAAGACATCGGCCTGAAGTAAAATTACGGAAAGTTTTCTAAAGATACAAGTTATGACGACCGGAGGAGCATGAAATAGAGGGGGGGATTACCCGCTCTAATGGCGCGTCGGCTCTGACTTCGTCCGCAAAGTCGGTGTCGCCTGGCTGACGGTGGCTTACCATTTGCACGGAAGCCTTGAAACCATGGCCGCCACCAATCCACCGGGCTCCAATTCCCCTGGGCGCAATCCGTCACCGATGAGCCTGCGGGCCCTCGACGGCCTGAATATCTTCCTCGCGGACGTGCGGGACGGCATGGGGCCGTTTCTGGGGACATTCCTTCGGGACTACCATCACTGGGACGCGGGCCGGGTTGGGATTGCCCTGGCGGCCTCTCAAATCGGTACGGTGCTGGCCCAGACCCCGGCCGGTGCCCTCATCGACCGCATCCATTGGAAACGCCTGGCCATTGCAATTGCAGCGGCTGTGGTCGCTGCGTGCTGTGTCCTGTTGTACGTGTTGCCGACACTTGGGGTGGTCGTCCTCGCGCAGGCCGCGATCGGGGCGGCGGCGGCGATCTTTCCACCGGCGGTCGGTGCCCTGACTCTCGGCCTGGTCGGCCGGGCGGCGATGCCGCGACGCACCGGGCGAAACGAGGCGTTCAATCACGGCGGTAACGTTGTTGCAGCGGCCCTCGCGGGGGGGGCCGCCTACCTCTTCGGCTACGGGGCGTTATTCTTCATTGTCGCTGCCATGGCCGCCGCCAGCGCTGCCGCCGTACTCATGATCCGCGAGAAGGAGATCGACCACGACCTCGCCCGAGGGGCCGACGACGGGGACAAGGCTCACGGCGCCGTCGGCATCACCGAACTCTTCAAGGACCGCCGGATCATGATCTTCGCCGCCTCGGTGGTTCTGTTCCACCTGGCCAACGCGGCAATGTTGCCGCTGGTCGGCCAGAAGTCGAGCGACAGCCTGAAGGAAAGCGCGGCGGTTCTGATGTCGGCCTGCATTATCGCGGCTCAGGTCGTGATGGTCCCGGTGGCCCTCGCAGCCAGTCGCCTGGCGGAAAGTTGGGGCCGTAAGCCGGTCTTCCTGATCGGCTTCGGGGTCTTGCCTATCCGTGGGCTGCTCTATTGCCTCAGCGTCAACCCCTACTACCTCGTCGGCGTCCAACTCCTCGACGGCATCGGCGCGGGGATCTTCGGCGTTGTCTCCGTCCTGGTCGTGGCCGACCTAACGAAGGGGACAGGCCGATTCAACCTGACGCAGGGGGCGCTCGCCACGGCAACCGGCGTGGGAGCCGGGTTGAGCAACCTGCTGGCGGGCTTCATGGTCAAGGCGGCGGGCTTCAACGCCGGCTTCGTCATGCTCGCGGCCATCGCCGGTGCCGCCACGCTTTTCTTCGCCCTGGCGATGCCCGAAACCTTGCGATCCAAGCCGCGGACTCCTCCCCAAGGTGGGGAAGTTATCCCTGCCCCTGCGATCACCGCCTCGTCGTGAGGTCCCTCCTTTTTGTTCTTGCCGGCGATGACCTCCCACATGACTTGCAGCCTTGGCGCAATCGAGATAGCTTGAAGACCCGGCTCGGCCGGATACCCTAAGGGATCGTTCGGCCATGACGTCTTCAAAAAAGACGCTCACGAGCCGCCCCTGAAAACCACATCGCGCACTGCTTCCGGAGACTGAATTCATGCCGCCGGCCAATGATGTCCTCGAGCGACTCGCTCAGGCCGAATCCGAAGGGCTCATCTCGGCGTCGGCAGCCGCCAATATCCGCCGCTGGTTGACCGAGCCGCCATTCGAGAAGTACCGCCCTCGACTTCTCGAAGATATTGAGGCCGGTCGCTGGAAGACGCTCGACGACGCGTTCTACGCCGTGCTCGAGTTCGGCACTGGCGGTCGACGCGGAAAGATGTATCCGGTCGGGACCAACGTCCTGAACGAGCGGACGATGGCCGAAAGTGCGCGCGGACTGGCCGATTACATCATCAAACGCAAAGGGATCGATTCCAGTCGCTCCTGCGTCATCGCTCGCGACACACGGCACAACTCTCCGGAGTTCGCCCAGCTCTGTGCCCGAGTCCTGGCGGCGGCGGGCTTCAAGGTCTACCTGTTCGCTGAGCCACGCTCGACTCCTCTGCTCTCGTTCGCGGTCCGCCACCTCAAGTGCGATGCCGGAATCATGATCACGGCGTCGCACAATGCCCCCTCGGACAACGGCTTCAAGTGCTATGCCGCGAACGGGGGCCAGGTGATCCCCCCCGACGACGAGGGGATCATCGACTGCGTCCGCGAAGCTTCCGACCGCGAGATCCCCGAGACGCCGTTCGAGAAGGGAATCGCCGACGGTTCGATCGTACTGGGCGGCGCCGACGTGGACGACGGCTACATCGCGGCCGTCGTCGGCGAGTCGGTCAGCCCTGCGCGTGACCTTTCGATCGTCTACACGCCCATGCATGGAGTGGGCGAGACCTCGGTCGCCGCCGCACTCAGCAAAGCAGGATTCACACAAGTAAACATTCTTGCCTCACAACGTACCCCCGACGGCGACTTCCCCAACATCCCAGGCCACGTTTCCAACCCTGAGATTCCCAAGACGCTGGAGGCCTCGATCGCGGAGGCCAAGGCGACGGGGGCCGAATTGGTCCTGGGCAGCGACCCGGACGCCGACCGGATCGGTGTGGCCGTCCCCGTGTCGGGCGATCCCAAGGGAGCCTGGACCACCCTCGACGGTAACAAGATCGGAGCCCTCCTCGCAGCCTTTGTCATGAAACAGACGAAGGCGATGGGGCGACTCCGCTCCGACCACTACCTGGTCACGACCATGGTCACCACCCAGATGGCGCGTGCCCTGGCTCAGCGCGAAGGGGTTCGCGTCGAGGATGACCTGCTAGTCGGATTCAAATGGATCGGTCAGCGCATTGATGAGATGGGCCCTGCCGGATTCCTCTTCGGCTTCGAGGAGTCGCACGGTTACCTGAAGGGAACTCACGTCCGCGACAAGGACGCGGCCGTCGCGGCTCTCCTCTTTGCCGAACTCGCAGCCACCGTGAAGGACCGCAAGCAGACGATCCTCGAGTATCTCGACGACCTCTATCGCGATGTGGGACACTTTGCCGAGACGCTCATCAATAAGACGCTCGAGGGCCGAGAAGGGGCCACTCAGATCAAGACCCTGATGACGGCCTTCCGCGAAAATCCACCTCGGCAGCTGGGAGGCGTGGAGCTGGCCGAGGTCTACGACTACAAGACGCACGAGATCCGGTCGGTCAGTGGGACCGAGAAGCCACGCCCCCTGCCTCAGCCCTCCGGCGATTTGCTCATCTTCCACACGCAAGAACCAGGGACGCGGGTGGCCGTTCGGCCTTCGGGGACGGAACCCAAGATCAAGTTCTACCTGTTCGCGCGGACGGATACCTCGGGGACCGAACCGCTCGAGCGAATCAAGGAGAAGACGTTCCAGCGGCTTGACGGAATCTCCAAGGCAATCGAACAATACATTCAGGACGTTCTTAAGACCTAAAAAGGGTGAGGAAGCCGTAGGTCTTGATCCCCTCCGGCCCCTCGGAAATCGCGGGGTCGGACCCCCGAGGCCGCTTATGTCCGAAGAGCCGAGTTCCACGACGGCCAGCCCGGCCGAGAAGGTTCGCAAATTTCCGACGACGCCGGGCGTCTACGTTATGAAGGATGCGCAAGGGCGGGTCATCTATCTCGGCAAGGCCAAGAATTTGAGGAGCCGAGCCAGCTCATACTTCCAGAAAACGGCCGAAACCGACAAACGGATCTGCGACTGGATCGGCGAGGTGGTCGACATCGACTACCTGGTCGCGGATAGCGAAGTCGATGCCCTGCTCCTTGAAGCACGGCTCATCAAGGATATCCAGCCGAAGCACAACCAGGATCTGAAGGACGATAAGTCCTTTCCCTACCTCCAGATAACCACAGGCGAGGATTTCCCCCGGGTCAACTTCACGCGCGAGCCGCAGGACCGCAACGTGAAGCTCTACGGCCCCTTTCCGCGGGCCAAAAGCCTGCGCGGGGCGATCCAGGTTCTCCAGCGGATCTTCAAGTTCCGGACCTGCTCGTTGGATATCGAGGAGGGCGACCCACGGTGGCGCTGGTTTCGCCCTTGCCTCCTCCACTCCATCGAGCAATGTACCGCACCGTGCAACCTCCGAATTGACAAGGAAGCTTATCGCACCGACATCCGCCGCCTCCGGCTCTTCCTCGACGGTAAGAAGGACGTCGTCCTCAAAGAACTGGCCGACGAGATGCGCGAGGCGAGCAAGGCCCTCCTCTTTGAAAAGGCAGCGCGGCTCCGCGACGAGATCAAGGCGCTCGAGACGTTGAACCTGCGAGGCGACCTCGCCAAGCACGCCCAGCCCGAAGTCTTCTACGTTGACCCGCGTAAAGGCTTGAAGGGGCTCAAGAACGTGCTTAAGCTGGACTCGGCCCCACGGACGATCGACTGCGTCGACATCGCCCATCTGGGTGGGACCGAGACGGTCGGCTCGCTGGTCACCTTTATCGATGGCATGCCCTTCAAGCCCGGGTATCGCCGCTACAAGATCAAGAGCGTCAAAGGAGTCGACGACTACGCCTCGATCCGAGAAGTGGTGAGCCGGCGGATCATCGGACTGCAAGAACGCGATGAGCCCTTCCCTGATATCTTCCTGATCGATGGCGGCAAGGGACAACTCAGCGCGGCTCTCGACGCCTTCGAGAGCCTGAAGGTCGTCCCGCCCACGGTCATCTCCCTGGCCAAGCGTGAGGAAGAGATCTACCTCCCCGGCCAGTCCGACCCGATCGTCCTGAGCCGCCGCTCCTTCGCCCTGCGTCTGCTCCAATATGCCCGTGACGAGGCCCACCGCTTCGCGCAACACTATCACCACATGCTCCGCCACAAGAGAACCTTCGGCGAGGACGTTCCACCGGCACCGAAGAAACGACTCCAAGGGGAAGACGACGCTCTGTCCTCCTGAACTCGCCGCGAGCCTTCTTGAAAGTGATCCGCTGACCAGGATTTCTGGCAGACGAATTGAGCCAACGAGTGACGGAAAGAGAAGACTAAGTTCATGATTCTTGTATCTGCTAATGGTTTGGGCCGACAATTCGCGGGAGATCCGGTCTTCTCGGAACTGAAGTTCGAGGTCCGGACCGGGGAGCGGATCGGCTTGGTCGGCCCTAACGGCGCTGGCAAGACGACGCTGATGCGGATCTTGGCCGCTCATGACAAGCCCGACTACGGCAGCCTCTACTCGCGCTCGGGGATCCGGATCAGCCTGCTCCGCCAGCATCCCGATTTTCGTTCCGACGAGACCCTGATGAGCGTCGCCCGATCGGGCCTCGCCTCCGTGCTCGAGCTCCAGCGCGAACTCGAGGAAGCCGCCCAGGAAATGGGCGAGGCCGAGGACGACGCCGAGCGCGAGCGGGCCACCCGTCGCTATGCCGAGATCCACGACCGGCTCGAGCATCAGGACGCCTATTCGGTCGACCATCGCGTTGAGGAGATTTTGACCGGACTCGGATTCCCGACCAGCGACTTCGGGCGACAGGCCCGAACCTTCTCGGGCGGTCAGCAATCGCGGCTCATGCTCGCCAAGCTGCTGCTCGAAAACCCGGACCTGATGCTCCTGGACGAGCCCTCGAACCACCTCGACATCGAAACGACCTCCTGGCTCGAGAGCTATCTCTCACGTCAGTCGGTCGCCATGGTGGTCGTCAGCCACGACCGCTACTTCCTCGATAAGGTCGTCACCAAGATCTGGGAGCTCCACGAAGGGCAGATCAGTGCCTACCCCGGGAACTACTCGCACTACTGGAAACTCCGGGGCGAGAAGGCCAAAGTCATGGAGCGGCAGGCCGAGCGGCAACAGGAGAAGATTGCTGACCTTGAAGCCTATATTCGCAAGTACGGCGCAGGGCAGCGGGCCAAGCAGGCCCACGACCGCGAAAAGAAGCTGGCGCGGATCGAACGAGTCGAGACAATGCGCGAGATCGTCGGACCGGTTATGGGGTTCGGTGAGGTAGATCGTTCCGGCGACATCGTGATCGAGGCACGCCAACTCTCCAAGTCCTTTGATAAGCCCCTCTTCAAAGATTCCAACCTGTCGATTCTCCGAGGCCAGTGCGTGGGGGTCATGGGGCCGAACGGGTCGGGGAAATCGACCCTGATCAAGACCTTGATCGGCCGTGAGAAGCCCGACGCGGGTGAGGTCAAGCTCGGACACAAGGTCCAGGTCGGCTACCACGACCAAGGGCTCGAGTCGTTGGCCCCCGATACCACCGTCGTCCGCGCCGTCTGGCCCGACGACGATCCGGATTGGGTGCAAGGCGAAATTCGCGACCTGCTCGCCCGGTTCGGCCTGAGCGGGGAAATCGTCTTCCAAAACGTGGGGCAGCTCTCCGGCGGCGAGAAGGCCAAGGCGGCACTCGCCAGGCTCTCGGCTACAGGGGCCAACCTGCTCGTCATGGACGAGCCCACCAACCACCTTGATATCTGGTCATGCGAAGCGCTGGAGCGGTCAATTCGTGAATTCGAGGGGACGGTCCTCGTCGTCAGCCACGACCGCTACTTCCTCAACCAGGTGGCCGATCGTTTGATTGTCCTGGGCAACGGCAAGACGCGGGTCATCGAAGGCGACTACGAGACTTATCAACGCATCGCGCAACAAGAGGCTGAGACGGCCGCGGCCAAGGCCCGAAATGCCGCCCCCCTGCCCTCCGCATCGACCGAAGCTTCTCCCTCCGAGCGCACCGACCGCAAGAAGCGCAAGTATCCCTATCGCAAACCGGCGGACCTCGAACGTGAGATCGCGGAAGTCGAGACCGAGGTCGCCGAACTCGAGGACCTCCTGGCCCAACCGGGAGTCTGGCGCGATGCGATCAAGGCCGTCGAACTCCAGCGCCGCCATGGTGACCTCAAAGTCTCCCTGGCCAACCTTTACGAGTACTGGGAAGAGGCTCTGGAGCTGAACTCCTGATCGGTTTTTGGGAAAAACCGGCGACTCTCGAACGACTGCCTTGAATCATTCGCGCAGACTCCCTATTTCGCGACCACCTTGTTAAATTGTGGGTTCGTAACCCACGAAGGCTCACGACGCTTGCCCGACCCGCAGCGAGTACGCCGCCGATGCCCGATCCCGAGAAGTTGCTCAAAACCATCCGCCGCGCCACCGAGCTTTTCCGCGCTACTCCGGGGCGGGCGGGAGGGATCATCACCCTGGATTCGGCCACGGAAGTCCTCGTCGTTGGCGACCTGCACGGCAACATCCCGGCGTTCCGCAAGATCCTCGACGCCGCCGCACTCACCACGAATCCCGCACGGCATCTGGTCTTGCAAGAACTTGTTCATGGACTGCGTTGCTATCCCGACGATGGCGGCGATCGCTCGCATCAACTCGTCGACGTCGTGGCCGCTTTGAAGTGCCAGTACCCCGATCGCGTCCACCTGATCCTGGGCAACCACGAACTGTCGGAGATGACAGGCCGGATGATCGGCAAGAACGGGATGGCGCTCAACGCCCTGTTTCGCCAGGGGATTACGACTGCCTACGCCCCACGCGATGCCGAGGTCTACAGCGCTTATCTTGAAATGTTCGCGGCCCTGCCGATCGCCGTCCGGACGCCCAATCGCGTCTTCCTTTGCCATACGATTCCGGACCCGGTCGATCTCGACAACCTTGATCTCGAGTTACTCAAGGCAGACACCTGGCCCCGCGAGGCGATGGCCCGCCATGGCACGATCTATGCCATGACCTGGGGTCGGAATACCGCCCCCGAGACGATCGACCAGTTCGCTGGAATGGTGGATGCCGACTGGTTCATTACCGGCCATCAGCCTTGCGACGAGGGGTTCCGCCAGGCCAACCATCGGCAGATTATCATCGACGGCACCGACCCCTACCCCACCTATTGCTTGTTCCCCGCACGCGAGCCGGTCTCGATCGAAACGCTTCTCAAAGGGGTGCATGTCTTTGGCATGCTCGCATAAATAGTCTTATCTGGATGAGCAACCTCCCACAGCCCCATGCCCAAGCCGGCCTTGACGTGGGCAGGACAACGAGTACACTTCGCCCGCCTTCTCGACGGGCCGGGCCGGTTCCGGCGCGGTGCCCCACTGTTCTCATGACGCCGAGTCCGCGAGCCGGTGGCAGGATGCCATGCTTTTCTGTTCGCAAGCCTTTCTTCTCTTCTTCGCGATCGTCTTCGCCACCTACTGGGCCCTGCCCTGGTCACGCGCCCGGATTGCCCTCCTCCTCGTCGCCAGCTTCTATTTCTACGCCTCCTGGAACCGTTGGCTCGCCGCACTGATCGGGCTTTCCGCCACGTTTGATTTTGCCGTAGGGCTCGGCCTCGAATGCTCACGGTCGGCCCGCAAGCGGTCACTCTTGCTTGGGCTGAGCCTGGTGGCCAATCTTGGCCTGCTGGCTTACTTCAAGTATGCGAACTTCTTCCTCGGCTCCTTGGAAAGCATGCTTCGGGCGTTCGGCTCCGAAGCCTCGCTTCCCGTGTTGCGCGTGATGCTCCCGATTGGCATCTCGTTCTACACGTTCGAGGCGATCAACTACACGGTCGACGTCTATCGCAGGCGGGTTCCAGCCGAACGAAACCTGGGGCACTTCCTGCTCTTCATCACCTTCTTTCCCCACCTGGTGGCAGGTCCGATCGTTCGCGCACGCGACTTCCTGCCGCAACTCCGCCAGACCAAGCGGTGGGATTGGGCCCGGATCCAGCTTGGTGCTCAGTACTTCCTGCTCGGCCTTTTCAAAAAGCTGGCCATCGCCGATCGCATGGCCGCGTTTGCCGACCCTGTCTTCGCCCATCCCGGTGACTACAGTTCCCATGCGGTCTGGGTCGCGGCGCTGGCGTACACGCTACAAATTTACTGCGACTTCTCGGGTTATACCGATATGGCGATCGGTTGTGCCCACCTACTCGGCTATAAGCTCGCGGCCAATTTCAACCTCCCCTATCTGGCGCGGAACGTCTCGGAGTTCTGGCGGCGTTGGCACATTTCGTTGTCCACCTGGCTCCGCGATTACCTGTTCATCCCGCTCGGCGGAAGCCTGGGAAGCCGGCGGCGAACCTATCTCAACCTGCTCGTGACCATGACGCTGGGGGGGCTCTGGCATGGAGCAAGCTGGACGTTCGTCATCTGGGGGACGTTCCACGGGCTCTTGCTGATCGGCCACCGTCTCTTCCGCGACCTCTGCGCCGCCAGGCCGAGCCTGAGTGCGCTGCTGCTCGGCCCTTTGGGGACGTTGGCTCGGATCGGACTCACGTTCGTAAGCGTTTGCATCGGCTGGGTCATCTTCCGCGCCACCTCGTTCGGTCTGGCTGTTGCGATGCTCCAACGCATGTTCAGGCCCCACGGAGGGGCAAGCCCCCCTGCGCCCGAAGTGAGCTTCTGGATCACGCTTCTCCTGGTCGTAGTCTGCCATGTCGTGGCGGTTCGTGGAGGGGGGGCGCGGTGGATGGATCAGTTACCCGCGCCTGTCCTCGGCTTTGGCTACGCCACGATCCTGATGGTGGCTCTCGTTTTGGCTCCCGCCGCTGGGAAGCCGTTCGTCTATTTCCAGTTCTGAGGCGAAATCAAAGGGACCAGGAGGACTTCATGGCAGCGAGGCGTCCCCTCTCCCGTCGTGCCTGGATGAGTTTGGGTTGGGCCTTGCTCTGGTTCGTTGTCGGCCAGGTTGCCTTGCGCTCACTTCTCCAATCGAGGCCGGAAATCGCCGACCTGGAATTTGGCCGGAAACTCACCGACCTGCGTGCGGCGGTCGCCACGTCACCGGATCGACCGCTTGTGCTGATGCTCGGTAGCTCGCGCGTAGCCACCGGATTTCGCCCGGACGCGTTGCGTGGCCGCGAGTCGACCGCTGGAACGGGCCCATTGGTCTTCAATTTCGCCCAGGTCGGTTCCGGACCGGAGATTGCTCACCTCAGCCTGAAACGCTTGCTCGACTCAGGAATTCGCCCTGACTGGGTCTTTCTCGAGTTCTGGCCGCCGACCTGGGGAGCCGAACGCGGGCCCAAGGAGTTCATGGATCAGGTCCATATCGGCTGCCTCGACTGGAGCGGCCTGAAGCTGCTCGGGAAATACGTGGCTCGCCCTCGAAAGCTCTATCAGCAATGGTGGAACATGCAGGTGTTTCCACTCGTGACCCATCGCGAGGCCCTGCTCCGCCAATTCACCCCGAGCTGGGTCTTGGCCCCGACCGAGCCCGACCGCAGGTGCCAAAACCTCGATCGGCTCGGATGGTGGAGCCCGATGGCCTCGGTTGCTCCGGAAGAACGAGACCGGCTGGTTGAGCGTTATCGCCGGGTCTACGAGCACCGTCTGCGCCGCTATCAGGTTGCAAAGACTCCCGATCGTGCCCTTCGCGAACTCATTGCCCTCTGTCACCGAGAGCAAATCCGAGCCACGGTAGTCGTCTTGCCGGAAGGCCAAGTCTTTCGCGATCTCTACCCGGAGAATGCTCTACGCGACATCCGGGCCTATCTCGACGGCATCAGTCGCGAGTGTCGGATCGACGTGGTCGATGCCCGCGACTGGGTTGGCGACGACGGCTTCATGGACGGTCATCACCTGCTCCCCGAAGGGGCCGCCGTCTTCACCCGCCGCCTGGGCCAAGAGGTCGTTCAGCCGCTCTTGGCCGAGGCGCCCACCACGATCCGGAGATAAGCCGCGATCACGCGAGCCGGCGCGACAGAATCGGGAACGACCCCTGGCGACGGAACAGGCGATCGTAGAAGGCAACGAGTTCTGGCTGGTCGGTCGACGCCTGGGCGGCGATCTGCTTGAGTCCCGCATGGTCCAGGCGACGAACGGCCTCAGCAAGGAGGATCATCCTCACCTCGGGCGCATCGGCCAGGCAGGAAAAGAGGCCGTTGACCCGCTTGTGACGCTCGCGCTCGACTCCGAAGGCCCCGAGCCGGAAACAGGGCATCGCGGAGTCGAGCTTGCTCGGGTCGGCGAATCCGTCTCGTTGAACGACCAGGGCGATTCCGACGATCTGGGTGTCGGTCTCCCTCCGAGCTGCAAACAGGCTCTCGGGACCGAAGTACGGGTTTTCCCAGAAGAAACGAGTGAGAAACTCGCGGTTCTCAGGCGTCTCTTTCTCCCCAAGCCAGCGAAGAAGCGGATCAATCTCATCGCGACGGAGGTTGGCGAGCGAGTAACCGGCGGGAACCGGCTCGTGGGTGAGTGAACTCAGGTCCGCCACATAATTGATCATCTCCCGGGAGGGGAGGAATTCTTGTGCGCGGAGATCATCGAGAATCGTGGTCCAATCGGCTCGGTAGGCCGCCCAGGCCTGTGGCAGGCCGAGACCTTTCATCGCGTTGAGGACCGTCTCCAGTAGAGGCCGCTGCGCCGATTCGTGGCCCGGTAGACACCAGGGATAACTGATCCGGCCATTGCGGTCGAAGACGGCGTAGCCCACGATTGCGTCTGCTTCGACCGCGTAGAAAGTCGTGGTGGCCAGCGAGTCGGAGACCTGGTGTCGGCGAGCGATTTCTGCCGTGGTCGCCGGCTTGAAGTGAGGGAGGCGACCGGCCACCGCGTTGTAGATTCGCGCCTGGGCCTCTTCGTCGCCTGCCTGATATTGGCGGATGACCATTGCTCGACTCGCTCCAAAAGTGGGGACATGCGGACCGTCCCACGCACTATGCCCTGACTGGCCACGAAGGTGCAAGGCCTCGAGAGGAGGGTGATCCGCGACGAGCCACGCTACGTCCTTGAGAAGTCTTTCGCGACGAGTACGATAAGTGGCATTTGTTCCTAAAAATGAGCGTGGCCTCCCTTGGGAGTTACCGAACGATGGCGAAGCCCCCTCTCTCCTTTCCTTGTTCGATCGTGGCTTTCGGCATCCTCTCGGCCGTCTGGCTGTCGAACGTGGCGGCGGCTGAGCCGAAACGGCCGGTCGTTCGTCTCTTCAGCGCAAGCGACCTCCCGCAACTCGCCCAGGGGATCCAACTCCCAGCCGAGGCTCGATACACACTGAAGGTGTGGGCGCCTACCCGACAGGCCTGGAGCCTCACGGTTGACGGGCAAACGTTGGCTCTCACGGCCCAGATCGACGGAACCGACGAAACCCCACGCTGGCAGAGCGTCGGCGACGTCGATCTCAAGGGGGATGGACGGGTTCGGTTACTCGTTCCTTTGCCCGAGCCGAAAAACGCGTTGACGACGACCTCGAAGACCAAGCTCGCTGGTAAAACGCCAACCAAGCCGGTTCCAGCGGCACTGGTATTCACGACCGATCCCGAATTCGATCCCTCCCCTGCCCTCGAGCTGATCCGGGGCCGGGTCGATTCGACGGCTCCGCCGCTGGATCTGCGCAGGACCCAGGTTCGCACCAACAAGGAAGGGGCTGACTTCCATGCACCAGGCTCAATGCAAGAATGGCGGGACCGGGCCCAGACCGTCCGCGAGCACCTCTTGGTAACGCTCGGCCTCTGGCCGATGCCCCCCAAGACCGCGCTCAAGCCCTGGGTCTACGGTAGGCAGGAGCGCGACGGCTACACCATCGAGAAGGTGGTTCTCGAGACTCTGCCGGGCTTCACCTTGAGCGGCAACCTCTATCGGCCCAGCGGCAAGTTGAGCCACCTTCCCATCGTGCTCTGCCCGCACGGCCACTGGGAAGACGGGCGCGTGAACCCCGAAGTCCAACAGCGCTGTATTCAGTGGGCGAAGCTGGGTGCCGTCGTCTTCCTGTACGACATGGTCGGTTACAATGATAGCAAGGCGTTCGGCCACAGCTTCCTGAACGACCGCCTGCGCCGCTGGGGCCTGAGCCTGGTCACGCTCCAGACCTGGAACAGCATCCGAGCGCTCGACTGGCTGACCAGCCTCCCCGACGTCGATCCCGCGCGGGTCGGCTGCACGGGCGAGTCGGGCGGGGGAACGCAAACGTTCTTGCTCACGGCGATCGACGATCGGATCAAAGTTTCCGCCCCCGTCGTCATGGTCTCGGATTCGTTTCAAGGGGGCTGCGTCTGCGAAAACGCCGCCGGGTTGCGGATCGGCACGGACAACGTCGAATTCGCCGCCTTGACCGCCCCTCGTCCCCTTAAGCTCGTTGGCGCATCGGGCGACTGGACCAAGCTCACCCTCACTCGTGCCTATCCGGCGATCCGGGATGTTTATTCACTGGTCGGATCGACCGATCGAGTCGATGCCGAGGTCTTCGACTTCCCGCATAACTACAACCAGACGACTCGCAACGCGGTCTACGCATTCATGGGGCGCTGGCTGCTTGGGATCAACGATCCGGAGCGCACGCGTGAGGGAACTCAGACGCCCGAGAAACCCGAGGATCTCTGGACCTTCGACGAGCACCACCCTGCCCCGGCCGATCAGAAAAGGCCCGAGCAACTGGAAGCGGACTTAGTGCAAATGATGGGGAGCCAGATCGAAGAATTGGCCCCCTCGGACCACTCCTCTGCCTGGGAGGCTTCGAAAGCGTTATTGCTCAAGTCCCTCAAGATCCGCGTCGGCTTGAAAAATCCGACCCCTTCGGAACTCGAGGAGGCGACCGTCCGCCAGTCGAGTCGCGAAGGATTTACGGTGATTCACTCCCTCGTCGGTCGGAAAGCGGCCGGGGATCAGATTCCGGTCGTCCGGTTCCGCCCAACAGAACCAAGTGGTCGCCTGACAGTCATCGCGACCTCTCACGGCAAAGAGCGGCTGATTACGCCTCGAGGCGAGCCGATTCCGCTGGTCAAAGCCCTCCTTGAAAGGGGCCAAGAAGTCGTCGGATTCGACCCGCTCTTCGTGGGCGAGTCGTTCGACCCCACCTCCCCGGCGTTCCATCGACCGAATGCCGACCACTTTGAGACCTACAACCCAGCCTTGGCCGGCGACCAGATGCAGGACCTGGCTACGGTGGTTGCCTGGGCGCGGTCTCAGCCTGATGTCCGTGAGGTCAGCCTGATTGGGCTGGGGCAAGCGGGCCCGCAAGTCCTGCTCGCTCGGCCGGCCCTCGAGGGAGTCTCCCGGACCGCGGTCGATCTCGGCGAGTTCGACCCCAAGGATGGTTCCGTCGATCTGCCGGCCAGCCTTGACTTACCGGGCCTTCTTCAGTTCGGCGGGTTGAAGGCCGCCTCGGCCTTGACGGCGCCGGCTCCGCTCTGGATCCAACGGGCCGGGAAATCGTTTGAGAAGAACTGGCCTCAGAAGTCCTACGGACTTGCCGACGCCGCCCACGTCCTTCGCCTGACCTCTGAGGCGGCCCCGCCGGAAGTCCTGGCGGCCTGGATTGACACCGGCCAATGAACTGGCTCTCCCATCGATCGGGGGCTTCCTCAAGCCCTCGATCGACGGACTTGAGAATGAAGAAGATCGCGGCGAGATCGGACTCGCTGGGGTGCCGGTCAAGGCTTTGATCGAGTATGATCTTGAGGCGAAAGGCCCTTCCCCCAAGGGCCAAGCCCTCTGGGTGGTCGGTTCAGAACGATGCTCGTCGTCGCCAATGCCCGAGCGGGGCAGCGACGGCCGTTTGGCCGCGCTGTCGACTCCGCACGCGGGCCTTGATGTGCGTGACGCGAACACGCGGACGCGGGTCGGAGTACGGGAGCTCAGTGAGCGATGCGGGTTTCTCTGTTTATTACCTGCTTTAACGATACCTTGTTTCCTCAGACCGGACGGGCCGTCGTCACGCTTCTCGAGCGTCTCGGTCACACCGTCGATTTTCCGCTCGAGCAGACCTGCTGCGGGCAGATGCACTTCAATACGGGATACCAGCGCGAAGCGATTCCGATGGTCAGGCGGTTCACCGAGGTGTTCGCCGATGCCGAGGTCGTCGTTTCCCCCTCGGCTTCGTGCGTGGGGATGGTCCGCGACCTCTACCCCAGAGCGGCCGAATTGGCGGAAGACCATCAGCTTGCGCAAGCGGTGAGCGACCTCGCTCCTCGAGTCTTCGAGCTTTCCGAGTTCCTCGTCAAGAAGCTGGGCGTCGAAGATGTCGGCGCCTACTACCCGCACCGGGTGACGTACCACCCGACCTGTCACTCGCTCCGGATGATTCGCGTGGGCGACGCCCCGCTGAAACTCCTTCGCGCCGTACGTGGCATCGACCTGGTCGAGTTGCCTCGGGCGGAGGAGTGCTGCGGGTTCGGCGGCACCTTCGCTGTCAAAAATGCAGATACGTCGATGGCCATGCTGGGCGACAAGCTACGGTGTGTGCTCGACACGCGGGCGGAATTCTGCGCGTCGGCCGATACCTCATGCTTGATGCACATCGGCGGGGCCTTGCACCGTCAGCGAGCCGGGGTCGGTACGGTCCACCTCGCCGAGATTCTCGCCTCCACGGAATCGAGCGTGAGCCGATGAGTCACGAACCGATGAGCCACGAGCCAATCCCCACACGCCCTGGGATCCGCTTCGAGGATGCCGCGCGCGTCGCCCTGGCCGACACCCAACTGCGACGCAACATGGGCAAGGCCACCCAGACGATCCGCGGCAAGCGCGCATCGGTCGTGGGTGAATTGCCCGACTGGGAGACGCTCCGCGAAGCTGGGCGAGCGGCCAAAGAACAGGTGCTCGAAAACCTCGGGTCCTATTTGGCCCAACTCGAAGCCTCCGTCCAGCGCGCGGGGGGGCACGTGCACTGGGCGCGGGACGCCGCCGAGGCGAACCAGATCATCACCGCGATCGCTAAGGGGCACGGGGCCCGCGAGGTGGTCAAGATCAAGTCGCTGACCACCGATGAGATCGCGCTGAACGAGGCGCTCGCGGCCGCCGGAATCGAGGCGACCGAGACCGACCTGGCCGAACTGATCATCCAACTCGCCGGCGAGCGCTCATCCCATATTCTGGTCCCCGCGATCCATAAGAACCGCTCCGAGATTCGCGACCTCTTCATGAGCCGGCTCGGCGTCAAGTCCCTTTCCGACGAGCCGAGCGCCCTGGCCGCCGTGGCCCGTACGCATCTCCGAAAGAAGTTCCTGGAAACTCAGGTCGCGGTGAGCGGGGCCAATTTCGCCGTCGCCGACACGGGGACCGTCTGTATCGTCGAATCCGAAGGCAACGGGCGGATGTGCCTGACCCTTCCGCGCGTGCTGATCTCGGTCATGGGCATCGAAAAAATCGTTCCCCGCTGGGATGACTTCGAGGTCTTTCTCCAACTCCTCCCCCGCTCGTCCACCGGGGAGCGCATGAACCCGTACACCTCGTTCTGGACGGGAGTGACTCCGGGAGACGGCCCTGAGGAATTCCACCTGGTCCTCCTGGACAATGGCCGCACCCGCGTCCTGGCCGACCCGGTTGGAAGACAGGCGCTCTACTGCATTCGTTGCAGCGCGTGCTTGAACATCTGCCCGGTTTACGAACGGACCGGTGGCCACGCCTATCATTCCGTCTACCCGGGGCCGATCGGGGCCATCCTGACGCCGCAACTGGCGGGAGTCGAGAACGCGGGGTCGCTCCCTTATGCGTCCACTCTCTGTGGCGCCTGCTACGAGGTCTGCCCGGTCAAAATCAATATCCCTGAGGTTCTGATCCACCTGCGCGGTGAAGTGGTCCGCCACAAACAGGATCAAGAGGGAGCAGGCCCTTGGGCGAACCCCGAGAGTCTCGGGATGAAGTTCCTTGCCGGCGTCTTCGCCGACCGCAGCCGCTACGAACGGTCCCAGAAACTCGGGCGGTTCGGCCAGCGTTTTCTGATGCGTGGAGGATACATCGAACATCTTCCGGGCCAGCTTGGAGGCTGGACCGCGATGCGCGACATTTATCCTGTGGCCCCCCAGACCTTTCGCGAGTGGTGGAAGACGCGCTCATGAAGACCGCCAAAGAGGAGATTCTCGATCGGATCCGCGAGGCACTCAGCGACCTCCCGCCACGAGCCGCCGCCCCGGAACGAACTGAAACGCAACCCTATTTGCGATCGGATCCGGCTCCGCACGAGGAGCAGGTTGAGCAGTTCATCGAGCGCGTGACCGAGTACAAGGCCACGGTCCGTCGAGTTTCGGGTGCAGACTTGCCCAAGGAAATCGCGACGGCCTGCGCCCTTCGAAACGTCCGCCGGTTGGTGGTGCCGAACGACCTGCCGGAAGCCTGGATCCCCTCGGATGTTGAGGTCCTTCGCGACCCTGGCTTGACCAATCAAGAGCTCGACAAAAGCGACGGCGTCCTGACCGCCTGTCGACTTGGAATCGCGCAGACCGGGACAATCGTCCTCGACGCCGGCCCCGGCCAAGGCCGGCGCGCTCTGACACTCCTGCCCGATTACCACCTCTGCGTCATCGGCGTTGATCAGATCGTCGGCCTCGTGCCCGAAGCCGTCGCCCAGCTCCACGAGGCCGTGCAAAAGCCAGGTCATCCGCTCACCTGGATCTCGGGACCTTCGGCGACCTCCGACATCGAGTTGAACCGCGTTGAAGGGGTTCATGGCCCGCGAACCCTCGATGTGCTGGTTGTAGGCTGATGGAGAGTCCTCGCTCTGCGGACCAATTTTTCAGGGAAGCAGAGATCGTGATTTCCTTGTCCCCTCCTCTCTCAAGCTGAATCCGTGATGGGCCGTGCTCCCTCTCCAAGAGATTTCCCCCTTTTGTAGAAGAGGCCCGGCCCACCCACTTCATTTCGACAAATTCATTCTCGTACAGCAATCAATAATAAGTGAGCGGGTGAATTTTTCGATTCACCCCCCACCGAAAGAACAGGTTGGGAATCAGCGACTGGATCGTGTGGCGGTTGGGCGGAAACAGAATTCGTTTGGCAATCGAGCCGTACGAGTAGAATTGCCTCTGGGCTCGCCAGAAACCATCTTCGAGTTCCTCACGCGTCATGTTCTTCGGCTCGAAAACACACTCGTAACTGTGATAACGATCCCAGTCGCTATGGTCGATTCTCCCCTGGGCCATGAGTTCGTCACGGATTTTCAGGCCGACCCGTGGCGAAAGGATAAACATAAAAGAGAGTGGTGCCCGGTATTCGATCAACTTTGTTACGGTCGCGTCGAACGACTCCTTGGTATCGCCGTCGAGTCCGAACATGACGTTCAGGGAAAACTCGATCCCTCGCTTCCGGATCGCGGCGAACTGCTCGGCATATTTGTCCGCGTGATTTTGTTTCTTGTTGACCGACTTCAAGCTCTCCGGACTGACCGATTCCATGCCGATGTTGATGTGCCGGCAGCCGCTCGCCCGCATCAGGTCGAGCATTTCCGCATCATCGCCCACGTTGGCCGTGCAGAGGCAGGTCCAGGCGACGTTCAAGGGGCGCAAGCCTTCCATCACGGCGAAAGCGTGTTTGCGATGGGCATTGAAAATATCGTCCACAAAGTAGACGAATTTACGCTTGCCCAACGACATCAAGACCCGGACCTCTTCAACCACCTCTTCGGGAGGCCGATAGCGAAACCGGGCGCCATAGACCTGGGTGACCTCGCAATAGCTGCAAGCGTAGGGGCAGCCTCGGGTCGTCTGGGCAGGGAGGTTGGGAATGCGATAGCGGCTCAGGTCGAGCAAGTCGTAGCGCGGGGTGGGCAGTCCCTTGAGGTCGGAGAGCTGAGAACTGAGGTAACGCCCTTCGAGATGGCCCGAGGCGGCATCCTCCAAGACCTTCGACCAGACGCCCTCGGCCTCGCCGATCACCACGCCATCGGCGTGCTGGAGCGCCTCATCGGGGGCCAGCGTCGCGTGGAACCCCCCGATGACGACGGGAACTCCCCGTTTCCGAAATTCATCGGCAATTTGATACGCCCGCGACGCCTGATGCGACATGCAAGTCAGTCCCACAAGGTCGCAAGGCTCGCCGAAGTCGATATCCTCGTAAAGGTCGTCCTTGATCGCCACGTCGATTCCAGGCGGAGTCAATGCCGCCAGGTAAGGGAGCGTCATTCCCAACAACCAACGTGTCTTGTTTCGGTAGACCGATCCATCAGGCTCTAAGCGTGAGGGCTGAACGAGCAACACTTTCATGGTGGATCCTCCGTGCGAGGCGTTCGAAGCAAATTCGAGGCCGACTGAGGTACTGACCAAAGTGCGTCTTGAGTTATCAACGTCGGTGCCGGACCGGAAATCAAGGGGGCATCGTCCTGGACTCGACGTTGGCGACAGGAGGGCTTCTCCCAAGGGCCCCTGCTCCGGGTAGACATCACCGACTCGATCCGATAGAGTAGAGTTAGGTTGTTGAGCGAAAGTTGAACATCTTCGCTCGTCCCGGTTGGCTGATGGAGGTGGAGACGTGACGGACGAACGGGGATCCACGGGACGTCTCGGCTGCGATGGCTTTCGTCGGTTGGGGATGTCGAGGCGCGGGGTTCTGCGAGCGGGCGCCCTGACGATGACAGGTCTGGGGTTGCCGGAGCTCTTTCGCCGTCGGGCAGCTGCCCAGACCGCAGCGAAGAACAATGGCTTCGGTCGCGCTCGATCGTGCATCCTGATCTTTCAGTGGGGAGGTCCCAGCCAACTCGACACCTGGGATCCCAAACCCGATGCACCTGCGGATATTCGCGGAGAGTTCGGCACGATCGAGACCCGTACGCCGGGAGTTCGGATCAGTGAGCACTTCCCGTTACTCGCCGCTCAGTCCCACCGGTTGTCGATCATCCGCTCGATGAGCCACGACGACCCCGCGCATCTTTCCACGGCCCATCGCCTGTTGACCGGCCATCTGGCACCCACCCCTTATTCCGACGCGGCCGGCCCCTCTTCCAACGACTGGCCGCACCTGGGCGCGATCCTGGCGAAGTGTCGGCCAAGCAAAGGGGTGATGCCCCAAGCGGTGACCATGCCCTGGTCGGTGGCACACCCGGCCGCCCCGGGCGGCAGAGCACCTGGCCAGCACGGAGGCTGGCTGGGCAAGGGGTTCGACCCGTTTGGGATCGAGGGCGACCCGAATGCGCCCGACTTCCAGGTGAGCGGGCTCGGCTTGCCCGAGGGACTGACCGCCGAGCGAATGGTCGATCGCCGGGTCCTGTTCGATGCCTTGCGCGATCCAGGCGGCCTCTCCGGGCGTTCCGCCGGAGCCTGGGATGGTTTTCAAGGCCGCGCCCTCGATGCCCTGGCCTCTTCTCAGGCGCGGGCCGCATTCCAAGTCGAGCGTGAAGACCCGAAGATTCGGGACCGCTACGGCCGGCACATTCATGGGCAGTCCCTCCTGCTGGCACGGCGGTTGGTGGAGGCCGGTGTCGGGCTTGTTACCGTCAACTGGCACAACGACGGCTTGAACTTCTGGGACACTCACGGTGACAACTTCAACAACCTGAAGAACCGCTTGATGCCCCCTGCCGACCGTGGATTCGCTGCCCTCCTCGAAGACCTGGATGCGCGCGGGATGCTCGACGAGACGCTCGTGGTCTGGGCCGGTGAGTTTGGCCGAACCCCTCGGATTACCAAGGGAAACGCGGGACGCGAACACTGGCCCCGCTGCTATTCCGCCGCCCTCGCGGGAAGCGGCGTCGCTGGCGGCACGGTCTACGGCGCATCCGACCGTTGGGCCGCCTACCCGGCCCGAGACCCGGTCAGTCCCGACGACCTTGGGGCCACGATTCTTCACGCCCTTGGGGTTAATCCGGCCACCGAGGTTCACGACGCCGTCGGCCGCCCTTTGCAGGTGAATACCGGCAGTCCACTTCTCAGCGTCTTCGCCTGATGAGCGAACCCAATCGACCCATGGCCGGCAAGGTGTGCCTGATCACGGGAGCCACTTCCGGGATTGGTGAGATCACTGCGAGGGCGTTGGCCGAGCGGGGCGCGACCCTCACGATCGTGGGACGGAGCCCGGAACGTTGCGCGGCGACGCTCGATCGGATTCGCCGAGCAGCCCCCGACGCGGATGTCGACTTCATCCTCGCCGACCTCTCTTCCCAGGAATCGATACGTCACCTCGCGGCGCTCTTCCAGGAACGGAAGAGCCGCCTCGATCTGCTCATCAATAACGCAGGAGCCCTTTTCTTTGAACGGCGTGAGAGCGTGGACGGGATCGAGTTGACCCTCGCCCTGAACCACCTCGCGTACTTCCAACTGACGAACTTGCTCCTGGACCTGCTCAAATCGAGCGGTCCTTCCCGGGTCGTCAACGTCGCGTCCGAGGCCCACCGCTCGGCGAGCAAGATCGATTTCAACGACCTCGAAGGGCGCAAGCGGTATCGAGGTTTTCGCGCCTATGCCCAATCGAAATTGGCCAACCTGCTGTTCACCTTCGAGCTGGCAGAGAGGCTCGAAGGCACAGATGTGACTGTGAATGCACTTCACCCTGGACTTGTCGCCACGAACATCTTCGCCGGCAATGGAATCCCGGGATGGCTGTTGAGGCGAGCGGCTGCCTTGTTCGCCATTAGCCCGGAAAAAGGGGCCGAGACGTCGATCTATCTGGGGTCGTCATCGGAAGTGTCCGGCGTCTCGGGCAACTATTTCTACCGGCAAAAGCCGATCGCCTCCTCTCGCGCTTCACACGATCCGGAGGCAGCGAGGAGGCTCTGGGAACGGAGCGTGGAGTTCACCAGTCGGCCCGCTCTCTAAACCCTCTTCTCCCCTTGCACCGGCGGTGCCGATTCTCGGTGGAAATCGGCCCTGACATCACCGGGCATCCAAGCTGCGCTTGTCCCCGGATCGTTCGTCCCCTAGCATGAGTGGCAAAGGTGCCGGATTGTGGGACGGGGAGTTGAGAGCGCATGACCGAGTTTGTCAACGAGTCGTTAGACACGCCAGAGAAGGGCATTGAGATCAGGCGGCAGCGGATCATCTTGCTCATCTTAGCCGTGGTTCAGTTCACGAATATCGTCGACTTCATGATTGTGATGCCGCTCGGTCCGCAGTTGATGCGGACGCTCAAAATCGGCCCCACGCAATTCGGGCTCATTGTCTCGTCGTACACCCTCAGCGCCGGGATCGCAGGATTATTGGCCGCCACGCTGATCGACCGCTTTGACCGCAAGTTGAGCTTTCTGACTCTCTATCTCGGCTTCTTGGTCGGGACCTTGTTCTGCGGTCTTGCGGAGGGTTATCCCATCCTGCTGGCAGCCCGGGTCGTGACCGGCGCGTTCGGGGGAATTCTGGGAGGCCTGGCCATGGCGATCATCGGCGACGTTTTCCCCGAGCATCAGCGCGGGGCGGCGACAGGCGCACTGATGTCCGCCTTCGCCCTGGCATCCGTCGCCGGTGTCCCCTTCGGACTCTCGTTGGGGACGGCGTACGGCTGGCACGTCCCTTTTCTGCTGCTGGCCGGAGTCGGATCGGTCGTCCTGCTCATCGCGGTGAAGGCGATGCCCTCGCTCCGAGAACACCTCGATCCTGAGAAAGGGGCCGGGCATCCGCTCAAGGAGATGGTGGCCACCCTCACTCACCCCAACCATCTGCGCGCGTTTGCCCTGATCGTGACCCTGATGCTTGGCAGCTTCGCGGTGATCCCTTATATCAGCCCCTACCTCGTGGCGAACGTGGGGGTGGCTGAGAAGCAACTGCCGTGGGTCTATGTCATTGGCGGGGGCCTCACCCTGATCGCCGCTCCCTTGGTCGGTAAGCTCGCCGATAGGTACGGCAAACTCCGCGTCTATCGCTGTGCGGCCCCGATTGCTGGGCTCTTGATGCTTGCGGTCACCTGCTTGCCGCAGGTCTCCTTTCCGCTCGCCATCACGGTCGTCTCGCTCCTGATGGTGGGGAACGCCAGCCGGATGATCGCGGCGATGGCGATGGTCATGACGAGCGTCGAGCCAAGGCGGCGGGGAAGCTTCATGACAGCCAACTCCTCGATCCAGCACCTCTCCACGGGGCTCGGCGCCTATATCGGTGGCAGAATCATTTTGAGAACCAGCGACGGGTCGTTTCAACGATTCCCCTGGGTGGGAGCCGTTGCAGCCACAGCCACAATTTTGAGCCTGGTTCTCGCCGGCCGCCTTCGGACCCACGGAGATTCGCTGACGACCTCCCCTGCCCTAAGCCTTGGCGCGGCTGCTGAGGCGTTGGGAGACTCGAGCGAGCCGTTGGCCGCGACCGACCTGGCATAGTCCCCCTTTCGTGCAACCGAGCCGCAAACCTCAAATCTTGAACCAGGCCATCGACCCGACGGGTCGATGGCTTGCCTTGTGCCAAGGTCAGAGAGGATCGACCGATGACTACGCCCGAATTGACGGTTGCCGAGCAGGCAGCCCGCGCCGCTGGCACGATCCTCACGCGCTACTTCCGTGAGGGAGTCACCATGCGGAGTAAGGATATCTCCAACCTCGTCTCCGATGCCGACATCGACGCGGAACGGGCGATCGTCGAGGTGATCCGCCGCTCCTTCCCCGGACACGAGGTGATGGGCGAGGAGGAACAGCAGGGGGACGCCAACGCAGAGCATCTCTGGATCGTCGATCCTCTCGACGGGACCAGCAACTTCGCCCATAAGATCCCTCACTTCGCCGTCTCCATCGCCTACTATCACGCGGGGCAACCGGAAGTCGGGGTCGTCTTCAACCCACTCCAGGATGACTGGATCACCGCGGTTCGTGGGCAAGGGGCGTTTTACAATGGAGAGCGGATCCAGGTTGCCGATCATACCCAGCTCAACGAGGCCCTCGTGGGTGTCGGCTTCTACTACGATCGCGACGTGATGATGGAGGCCACCCTGACGGCCATCTCCGACTTGAAGCGGAGCCAGATCCATGGCATCCGCCGCTTCGGCACGGCGTCACTCGACCTCTGCATGGTAGCCCGTGGCCTCTTCGGCGCTTATTTCGAGTACACGCTCTCTCCCTGGGACTTTGCCGCGGGACGGCTCATCGTCGAAGAAGCAGGGGGACGCGTCACGACCTGCCGGGGTGGGCTTCCCCCTCTTGCCCCCACCGGCATCCTCGCAACCAACGGCGCACTTCATGAAGCGATGCTCGAGATCGTCCAGGCCCGTCACCCCAGCGAATCCCGCTGAGTGAGCCACTCAGGAGCACGGCCCCCCGCCTGCGCGATCACGGCATCGCGCGAGACGGTGAGGCGCTCTCTGCCTGCCCTTCGTGTGCCGGTGCGATGACCCGGTACACGGAGACGGCTCCTTGTGGTCCCCAGGCGAGGCGAACGCAATCGCTCTGACTGACGATGAAACGGCTGAGCGGGTCCGCAGGGGCGTTTGTGAACGGATTCTCATCGACAAGCAAGTAAGCAACCCCATATTGATCGATCAGACGGCGAATCGACCTCGGATCTTGGGTGCCCGTCTCCATGGCCTTTCGTCCGGTCTGCCAGAAGAGATCCGCCGGATAATGAGTCAGAATGGGACCTGGAGTCGTTCCGTGGTGGGTGATCCAGGCGCAGGCGGCGTCGAAGTCTCGGTGAGTACTTCTCTGGGCCTCAGCTCGCCTGGTTGCGATCGCGTACACAGGATAGGGCAGAGACAGGATCAGGATGAGCCAGGCCGCCCGCCTTCGGGGGTGCCTGAGCCGCAATCGGCGGAATAGGCCGGAAAAACCCTCGAGAGCACCGACCAGGAGAAAAGGGACGAGCGGGATGAGGAAGCGCCCCGCCTCGGTGAATGGCCAGGCCAGGAGCAATAGCAACGTGCAGAACGGCACGAGACCTGCCAGTCGTCGCCCTGGGAAGTGCAAGGTCCGCCACCAACCCCGCGCGACGATGGCCGTGAAGGCGACTGCACCACCTGTAAACAGGGTTGCGACGAGCGGTCGATTCACATAAACCGTTGCAATCTCAACGAACGGGCCAAGAAGCTGGTCGGGCATCCGTCGCGTATAGAAGAGGAGTTGATGCCCCAGCAACGAGAGCAACCCGTCGAACTCAAATAAGCTCGCCTGCGAGCCACGGCCGACGCGGTGCAGCCAGGCCAGCCAGGGAACCAGGCAAACCGAGGTCGTGATGAGAGTGACAACCGCCAGGGCCACTCGGCGCCTCAGCAACATGTCGAGCACAATCGCCGTGGCGAGGCAGACGCCGACGTGACGGGTCAGAACGCTCGCTGCAAACAGGAAACCGAGGAGGAGCCCGCGTCGCATTCGGTTCGCGTTTGGCCCACGCGCCGCGAGCAAGGCCAGCGCACTCAGCAAACAGTAGAGAGGCTCTGATTGGATGCTGCCTCCCGTGCGTCCCCAAGTCCAATTGATCGCCAGCGCTGACCCGAGAAGGATCGCGATCCGGAAAGAATAGATCCGCCGGAACCAGCACCAGAACGCAACCGTGGCGGCCACTGTGAAGGCGACCGAGAGCGCATGGGCCGCGACGAACGAGGTCCCACCAATTCGGTAAAGACCAGCCAGCACGAGGGGATAGACCGGGGGAAAGTGAGTGTGGGGAGGCGAGGCGGGATGACTCCCCTCTCGATACCCAAGTCCCTCGGACAAGGACCAGCCAAGAACCGCATAGCCGGCCCCGTCATAGCGAGGGGGCGAGCGGAACCCCGTGTTCGGAACGACCGATATCAAAGTCAAAGCAACGAGAAGCAAACTCGCGGGGAAGACACTCGTGTTTCGTCTTGTAATCATAGGAACAGGCTCATCAATGACGTTCCCCCTGAACTGACCACTAATGAGACGAACCTCCTGCTAGACTTGACGGGTCGTCACGAGCTCCCGAGTAACCTGCTCGCTCGATCCCAGGTGATGGGGTGGGGAGGTTGAGTCGAGGCAAGTGGAGTTCCCTACGATTTTGATCAGAATCAAATAGCGATGCCATAGCGTCGCCCACAGGTTCCGAGCACTTGATCTTCAACGATCTGGTCCACGCTGCGATTCCAGGCGAGAAATGCAGTTGGGGCGGCCTCCTCTTGATGAAGTCCCATTGTGAAGTCCAAGAGGCCGGGCAAATCCGATGTCCGTTTTGCCGGTCGTGCTGATCCTGGAGATTCGTCGACATCGACTTGCCAACGAATCTCCAGGTCATCTCGGCGACTCCGCCTGGAGGCTTGGCCGCTACGGTCAGGCCAGGTGACGATCCACCTCGGGCAGGAGCCGGGCGAAATCCAGCCGGCTCGGGCAAGCGGCCTGGGCAGCCTCGAGGTCGGCGGCCGACCAGTCGCGTTCGCCGTCCGTCAGGTCACGGTAGTGCCGGCGGGCTTCGGAGCGGTAGCCGTGGTGCTCGTGATAGGTCAGGTAGCGGACCAGGTCGCCCAGCCGGGCGCCGGTGCCGGCGGCCTCCGCGCATCGGCCGTCGCAGTCGGCGCAGAACGTCGGGGCCGAGGCGAGAGCCGCCGCCCGAAGCTGCTCCAGCTCGGTGACCTTGAGCGTCTCGAACCGCCGGGCGGCGTCAAGGTTGTCGCGCAGTTGGTCGGTGTTGTTCATAGTCGTGCAGACCGTGGCGATCCGCTCGTCGGTCCAGATCGCCTGGAGCAGCCCCTGGAACGGTGTGAGGTTTCTCTCCTTGAGGACCGGGGCCAGCTTCTCCACGGCCTCCTGGAGCGGCGTCTTCAGGCCCCTGGCGCCGCCGAACTGCCCGGCGGACTGCTTCATCGAGATCAGGCCGATGCCCGCCTTGTGGGCCGCGTCCAAAGACTTGTTCAGGGGCGATTCCTTGTCGAGGAACGGGCTGTACTGGACCATGATGACGTCGATGAACCCGCCCTCGGCGGCGGCCCGGATGTAGTCGGCGCGGCGGGCGTTGTGGGTCGAGAAGCCTACGAACTTCGCCTTGCCCGACTTCTTGACGGCCTCAATCGCGTCGCCGAACTCCTTGCTCTTACAGAATTCGACCTCCTCATGATGGTCGCCCATGGCGTGCCAGAAGTAGAGGTCGAGGTGGTCGGTCCCGGTCGCCTCCAGCCGCTTGTCCAGGTCGTCGACGAACTGCTTGGTATTCCGCGCCATGGTCTTGCTGACGAGGAAGATCTCCTTGCGGACCTCGGGCTTCTCGGCAAACCACCGCTTGAAATTCCCCTCCGATCCGTAAGCCGCAGCCGTGTCGTAGCAGCGGACCCCCTCAGAGTACGACTGGCGGATCAGGCGATCGGTGCCCGAGGCCCGCCAGGTCCCCTGGTTGATGATGGTCACGTCCACGCCGGTCTTGCCCAGCTTGCGCCTTGGGAAGGGCTTGGGCACGTCGGCGGCCGGCTGCTGCGCGGCGGACACTGTCGACGGCGGGACCAGAGCGGCGGCCGTCGCCAGGCCGCCGATCTTGAGGAACTCGCGGCGGCCGGCGTCCGTGGCTTCTTGATTGGCCATGGGGTCAATCCTCCAGGTGGGGCGAGATGAGGAAGAGACATCCACCCCGCCGGAGGCCGATCCTCCGGCGGGGATATCGCAGGGGAGAGCGATCATCGAGGCTTGAGCCTGTTGATGATGGTGATATTGATGACGTGGCGGAAGCTCGCGTCGCCGTGCTCGATCTTCTTGAACGCATCGTTGTCTCCTCGATCGCGATGACATCGACGTACGACGTGATACCGTCCCGGCCGTAGCAGTCTAGCATCTTTGCCGCAAGATCCCATGATCAACGCCATGAGCATCGGCGCAGAGGGATTTTTGGATTCACCTGGCCTGAGCCGTTTCCGAAAGCGTGGCGATGTCAATCACGTATCTGTATTTGACTTCGCCTGCTGACACCTTCTGATAGGCCTCGTCCAGTTTCTGGATCGGGATGACCTCGACACGCGGGTAGATGTCGTTCGCGACAGAGTAATCGATCATCTCCTGCGTTTCGCGGATGCCGCCAATCTGCGATCCGTAGATCTTGCGACGAGCCGACCAGACCAACGTTGAGAGCTCGACGTTCGACATGTTGGCCCGCGATGGCAATCCGAGAACAACCATGTCTCCATCAATGGCCGTCATCTTCAAGTACATCGCCGGATCGTATTTTGCGGGGATGGTGCTGAGCACCACCCGAAACGTATTCTCCAGGCCCTTCATTTCGTCCGGATTGTTGACGTTCACATATCTCGCGACCCCCATGTCCAGCGCGTCGTGCCGCTTGCTCTCCATGATGTCGAAGACGGTAACCTCGGCGCCAAGTGCGACGGCGTATTGCACGGCCATGTGGCCGAGCCCGCCGAACCCGGCGACCGCCACCTTGTCGCCCTTTTTCACGTGGGTGAGCTTGAGGGGCGAGTAGGTCGTGATGCCCGCACAAAGCAACGGGGCGACCCGTTCCAGCCGGGCGCTCTGCGGCACCTTCACCGCGAACCGATCCGACACGACGATATTGTTGGAGTAGCCGCCCTTCGTGATCTCGTTGCCGTGATAAATGTCTTCTGATGCGTATGTGAGCACTCTATTGTTGCAGTATTGCTCCTCGCCCTTCTTGCAGCTGGCGCACTCGCCACACGAATTGACCAGGCAGCCGACGCCCGCGTAATCGCCGACCTTGAACTTCGTCACCTTGCTTCCCGCCTGCGCGACCCGGCCGACGATCTCGTGGCCGGGGACCATCGGATAAGTCTCCTGGCGCCAATCCTCCCACGCGTGGTGCAAGTCGCTGTGGCAGATACCCGCGTAGAGGATATCGATGAGGACGTCGTTGTCGCCGACGGCGTGGCGGTCGAACTCGTACGGGACGAACTTCCCTTCCTTCGAGAAGACGGCATAGCCTTTGGTGTGTACCGGAGCGTCCTGCGCCAACGCCTGGGTGGCCAGTGCACCAGAGAATAGAACCATCAAAATTGCCATGCGCTCGATGATCCGCCGCCTCAACGATGTTCCCGAGTTCGCCTTGCCGATGAAGAAACTCGCTGCAATTGCGAAAAGAGGGGTTTGCACGACGGAAACTCCTTCCGTGCTCGAGGTGAAGTATGATCGATCCTCTGTGTGCACCTGCTCACCGACCGGTCATCTGCTCCAGCTTTTCGGGATAGCGAGCCCCTTGCACCGTGATCTTGGAGGCAGCTTCATCAATGTCACGCAGGTCGTCGGAAGTGAGCCCAACGGAAAGCGCCCCGATGTTTTCCTCCAAGCGATGGAGCTTTGTAGTGCCCGGGATCGGGGCAATCCACGGCTTCTGGGCAAGCAGCCAGGCGAGCGCGATCTGAGCAGGCGTCGCTTGCTTCCGTTCGGCAATGCTGCCCAGGAGATGAATCAGGGCCTGATTCGCCTTGAGGGCCTCCGGCGTGAACCGAGGCAGGGTGCTGCGGAAGTCGGAGCTGTCGAACCTCGCGCTCTCGTCGATCTTGCCCGTGAGGAACCCTCTGCCCAGCGGGCTGTAAGGGACAAAGCCGATTCCCAGCTCCTCGAGGGTCGGCATCACTTCCTTCTCGGGAGTCCTCGTCCAGAGCGAGTATTCGCTCTGGAGGGCCGTGACCGGTTGGACTGCATGCGCACGACGGATCGTTTGCACTCCCGCTTCGGAAAGGCCGAAGTGCTTGACCTTGCCCTCCTGAATCAGGTCCCTGACCGCCCCCGCGACGTCTTCGATCGGCACGTTCGGGTCAACCCGATGCTGGTAGAGTAGGTCGATGACATCAACCTGGAGCCGCTTGAGCGAACCCTCGACGGCCTGTTTGATGTGCTCCGGTCGGCTGTTCGGGCTCGGCGCCCCCTTCATTCCGCGCGGATCGAAGTTCGGACTGACGTCGAACCCGAACTTGGTGGCAATGACCAACTGGTCGCGGAAGGGGGCGAGGGCTTCGCCCACAAGCTCTTCGTTCAAGAACGGGCCGTAGACCTCGGCAGTGTCGAAGAACGTGACACCGTGTTCGACCGCCGCACAGAGAAGAGCGGTCATCTCCTGCTTGTCTTTGGGCGGGCCGTAGGAAAAACTCATTCCCATGCAACCAAGCCCGAGAGCCGAGACTTCCAGGTTGCTCTTTCCAAGCTTACGCCTCTGCATGGTTGCTCCTCTGAGTGTCGCGCCGGTTATTCAGATTTGAGAGACGCCATGTCGATGGAGAAGCGGTACTTCACATCAGACTTGAGAAGCCGTTCGTAGGCCTCGTTGACCTTCTGGATGGGGATGATTTCGACATCGGAGGTGATGTTGTGTGTGCCGCAGAAGTCGAGCATCTCCTGCGTCTCGGCGATCCCTCCGATGATCGAGCCGGAGAGGCTGCGGCGTCCGAACAGGAGGCCGAAGCCGTCTAAAGGGAAAGGCTTCTCCGGAGCGCCGACGAGCGTGATGTTGCCGTCGCGGCGGAGGAGTTGGATGTAGGCGTTGATGTCGTGCTCGGCGGACACGGCGTCGAGGATGAAATCAAAGCTACCGGCGTGCTTCCGCATTGCGTTGGCATCGCGAGAAACGACAATTTCGTCGGCACCAAGGCGGAGCGCGTCTTCCTTCTTGTTGGGCGAGGTCGTGAAGACGACGACGTGAGCCCCGAGCGCATGGGCAAACTTCACGCCCATGTGGCCCAATCCGCCGAGGCCGACCACGCCGACCTTCTTGCCCTCGGTGACGCCCCAATGGCGCATCGGCGAGTATGTCGTGATACCCGCACAGAGGAGAGGCGCAGCCCCGGCGAGATCGAGGTTGCCGGGAACGCGCAAGACGAAGCGTTCGTTGACGACGACGCTGTCGGAATAGCCGCCGTAGGTGACGCCCCCCTCGCTGTGCTTATCCGGAGAGTTGTAGGTGCCGGTGACGTTCGGACAGAACTGCTCAAGCCCGGCCCGACATTCGGGGCAGGTGCCGTCCGAATCCACCAGGCAGCCGACCGCAACGAGATCGCCGAGCTTGAACTTGGTGACCGCGGAGCCGACCTTGGCAACGCGGCCGACAATCTCATGGCCAGGGACGCAAGGGTAGACGGTGGGCATGTGGTTGCTCCACTCGTCGCGGGTCTGGTGGAGGTCGGAGTGGCAGACGCCGCAGAAGAGGATTTCGATCTGCACGTCGTGTTCGGTTGGATCGCGCCGCGCGATCGTCGAGGAGGCGAGCGACGAAATCGCGCTGGCGGCTGAGTAGGCCTTAGCATTGTACATGGACGCATTCTCCAATATTCAAAAGACGCCAACGGTCGGCGAAGGCAGCCTTGGTTCCAAGCACGGCGGGTAGTCCCCGCGATGAACCAAACTTCGCACATAACTCTGCCTATCCCGCTCTCCGAGGCTCACTTCGGTTCCCGATGCCCCCTGGCCGTTTCTCCGATGTTCATTAGAGGTCGACTGCCCGAAATTGGAAAGGATCAATTCTCCTGAAGATTAGCCTAATCCTATTGGATTTCGGAAAACCTATCCCCATCACAGCAAGAGTGTGTAACCTAATCCTGTGGCAACCTAAGCAAACTGGAGGACCGGATGGACGGACAGGCCGACAATCGCAAGCGGCTCGCCAGCCTCCTTGATGAGGTGGCTGTTGACGAGGGAATGCGTCAGACTCTCATCGAAGGCGTACAAGTGTTCCGCAGATCGGAACCGTTGCCCCGCACCCCGATGGTCTATCACCAAAGAATCATCATCGTCGGCCAGGGCTGGAAGCGGGCCTATCTCGGCGGCAATGCATACACGTACGATTCATGCAATTATCTTGTGTCGTCAGTGCCATTGCCGGTGGAGTGCGAAACGGAGGCCAGTCTCGAAGTGCCCGTGCTCATCGTCACCATCGACATCGATCCGTCGATGCTCGGCGAGATGATCCTTGAGATGGACGAGCCCTCGTCGCCGGCCGGTACAACTCCGCGAGGCATCTCCACAACCCCGATGAGCGAGCAGATGGTCGGGGCGGTCATCCGTCTTCTCGAATGCCTCAAGTGCCCGCTTGACAGCCGCATGCTTGGCCGCCAGACGGTCCGCGAGATCGTCTACCGCGTGCTCTGCGACGAACAAGGCGGTGCGCTCCGCGCCCTAGCCAGTCGGGACGAGCACTTCACCCGCATCGCTCGGGTTGTGAAATACATCCACACTGAGTATGCACGACCGTTCAGTGCCGAGGAGATGGCGAAGCGGGCGGGGATGAGTGTTTCGGTCTTCCATCACCACTTCAAGCTCGTGACGGCCAGTTCTCCGCTTCAATACCTCAAGCGGATCCGGCTCGACCGGGCGAGGGTGCTCATGGCCCACGACGGCCACAACGCGAGCACCGCCGCGAGGGCGGTTGGGTACGAGAGCCCGTCGCAGTTCGGCCGAGAGTTCAAACGGCTCTTCGGCGTGTCGCCAGCCGAAGAGGCGGAGAACATGCGGGCCCGCCTCGTGGCCAATGAGGCCAGTTGATACTGACCGCCGCGAGTCACTGCCGGTTTTTCCAGAGGCCGAAGTTTGCCGACGACTGTGCGCCACGAAGGTGTGAAAGGACGACTTTCAGGAGCGTCCCGGAACGCCATGCTGCGTGAGAGATGAGGGTAGGTCCCTCGGGATCGGGTTGCAGGACCAGATTCCAAATCACCCGAAGCGGCTTGGATTAAGAGTCCTGGTCGTGAGCGTTCGGGAAAAGGCCGGTCTGAACCGGTCAGATAAGAACCGAGAAGGCGAACGCAAGTGAACCACCGATGAGGCGTCGAAAGCGTAGGGACGTCATCGAAACCAGGCTCCAGTCGTTGGCCTGGGATGCAGTCAAGGCGGGACCTGCTTACGGCCTTGATGGTGACCGGCGTAAAGGTGGCGCGAGCTCGGTTCAGGCTCTCGCGGGGAACGTGGGAACCTGTCGTCACGATGCCAAGGGAGATGCCCAAGTGGAGGCCCCACGAGGTCAAAGTCCCGATGCGTGGCACAGGGGCGGATCAACCCGTAGTAGCGTTGAAGCCTGGTAATGCGGGTGGAGCGAAGGGGTTGAATGGTTCAGCCAAGGGATGGATCAACCAGCGATGGGAGGAATTCATGCCGGAAGCGAAGTCGTGCGTCAAGGCCCACGCGAGAGGCAAAAGTCAACCAGCGATGGGAGGAACCGATGCCTGAAGCGAAGCCTTACGCGATTTCCAAACAGGTGGTCTACGAGGCCTACCTGAAGGTCAAGGCGAACCACGGGGCGGCCGGGGTGGACGGGCAGTCGATCGAGGCGTTCGAGACCGACTTGAAGGGTAACCTCTACAAGATCTGGAATCGGATGTCCTCGGGCAGCTACTTTCCACCGCCGGTGCGGCTCGTGGAGATCCCGAAAGCCGATGGGGGTTCAAGGCCGCTGGGGATTCCCACGGTCGGCGATCGCGTGGCTCAGATGGTCGTCAAGATGCATCTGGAGCCGCTGGTGGAGCCGCACTTCCATCCCGACTCCTACGGGTATCGACCCGGACGATCGGCGCTGGATGCGGTGGCCGCCGCGCGGGAGCGGTGCTGGCGGTCCGACTGGGTGATTGATCTGGATATCAAAGGTTTCTTTGACAATCTCGATCATGAACTAGTCATGAAGGCAGTCTGTCATCACGTGAACGAACCATGGGTCCTGCTGTACATCGAGCGGTGGCTGAAAGCCCCCGTTCAGAAGCAGGACGGTCGTCGAGAAGAGCGTACGAAGGGCTCGCCCCAGGGGTCGATTGTTTCGCCCTTGTTGGCCAATCTCTTCATGCACTATGCGTTCGATCTCTGGATGGCCCGGAGCTTTCCGGACATCCACTTCGCGCGTTATGCGGACGATGTGATCATTCACGCGAAGAGCCGGGCTCAAGCGGAACACGTGCTCGAAGCGGTCCGGGCACGTCTGAAGGAGTGCCGTCTTGAGCTTCACCCTGAGAAGACCAAGATCGTGTACTGCCAGGACGATGACCGGAGGGGCCAGCATGAACACATCAAGTTCGACTTCCTCGGCTACACCTTTCGGCCCCGGCGGGCCAAGAATCGATGGGGGAAGTTCTTCGTGAGCTTCATCCCAGCGATCAGCCACAAGGCCGCCAATGCGATCCGCGAGACGATCCGAGACTGGCGGCTGGCCGCCATCCGGAACAATCAGTCTCTGGAGGAGATCGCGGGGCTTGTGAATCCTTCGGTACGAGGGTGGGTGAACTACTACGGTCGGTTTTACCGGTCGGCGCTCACTCCAGTTCTCCGACACCTGGAGCGTGTCTTGGTCAAATGGGCGCAGCGGAAATACAAACGGTTGAGGCGTCACTCCATCAACGCAGCCCACTGGCTGGGTCAAGTGGCGCGACGCGATCCGAATCTGCTGGTTCTCTGGCAGATCGGGATTCGACCAGCGACTGGATCATAAGAGCCGGATGAGGCGAGAGCCTCCCGTCCGGATCCGAGAGGGCCTGGGGGTGCAATTCCCCCGGGCTACTCGACTGCGCGAAAAAAAGGGCTGTTCGCATCCCACGGAAGCTTTTACGCGAAAACCCTTTTCGAGCGAATTGGCCAGTCCCAGGACGGGCTGTGCGCCTTTGGGGGCGCTGACAATTCCGAGCCGCAAGAGATCGAGCGGCTCATCGCCGTAATTTCGAGACATACGCAATTGATTCCAGATTCTAAGTCCGAATCAACTCGTCGGCAGGTCATCGAGAATAATCCAGGCTAAAATCCTGGAAACCGTGAAATCGAGGTTTACAGGGGTAGTGATGTTGAGTATCTTTCGGCCGCTCGACTCATCTTCGAGGACCACGACAGTACCACTGAGAAGCTGACGTTACTTCTAGGATCGCGCCATTCAACTTCAGGAGGATGACAATGCGGATGGTACGCAGATGGAGCGGTGTTTCGAAGCTTGCGCTTGCCTTGAGTCTGTTGTTATTGACCGGTGCCAACGTTTCGGCGGGAACCCTGGTCACTTACAGCACCAGCGGAACCGTTGAGTCGGGTGGCGTGTCGGGCTCGGGCGTGATCTCGTTCAAGAGCCTCACCGACGCGTCGTTCAATTCCCCGTCCTTCTTCAGCCTGGGTGATTTTCAGGTTGCGGCACTCCCGACCGGCACATCGACCACCTACACGAATACGCCGTTCAGCATCACGCTGATCGCGAATCAGGTTGATGGTGAAGTGCCCGTTCCCAATGGCTCACCGATTGTCATCAGTGGCGTGCTCAACGGCACGATCACCGGCGGAAATCAGTCGACGGTCCGCGCTTTGTTTAATCCGATCGGCGAAGTCCCGTTTCAGACCGGTGAATTTGCGAACGTGCTCACCCTTCCCGTCACCGACATTTATCTCGTCCCCTCGACGACGAATAATGGTGTGACCACGGCCGAGGCCCACCTTCGCACCACCGTGCCCGAACCCACCACCATTGCTCTCTTTCTGGCAACGCTCGCGGGCCTCGGGCTTCGCCGCCTTCGCTCGCCTTCCGCCGCCTGATGAAGGCCGGGAAGCCGTTGATTTTGTCGTCATTCTACCCGACCTAGGGTCGCTTCTCGTAAGCGTCTCTCAGGCCGGGTAGCCGTTTCGAAAAAGTTGAATACTCCATCGAGACCTAGCCCCACCCTCCACCTCCGTGACCAGGACGAGATCGGCCGAAGACGACCTCAAAGGCGAAACCGAGCAAGCAGTCATCACCCGGTGAGCATCGACTGACTTTCCACCCATGCTTTTACCAGCACTGCCCAAGCGCACATACCCAATCTAACCTTGAACCTGAAGTGAAAAGAACGACTTCGCGAAGTGGGTGTTGAGCCTGGGAGCATCGGTCGGAAGTGAAAGAAACCCTCCGGTGCGCATCCGGAGGGGGGTCGCCAGCGAGCGTTGTCTCGATTGCGTTCGGTCAAGCGCTCGACCGAAGCGTCATGCTGAGTATCAAAAGCTGTATCGAGAACAAAGATCTTGCTCGGGAACCGAGTGATCGGCCGCATGCGATCGACCTGATTCGGCCCACTCTCGAGGCCAGTCTCAAGCCGATGGGGACAATACTCAACCGGCCCCGTAGCGTCAACCCGGAACGATCGAAATGCAAAAGGAGGGAAGCGCCCCCCTTGGCCGTCACGCGTTCATCGTGACCGAATCACGGCGGTTATCGTCATCCGCCTTGTGGTAACCCAACCCTTGAAGGACGCCCAGCACTTCACTCCAGGTCGGGTAGAGTCGACCGCTGTCCTGCTTGTACTCTTGCATGGCCATCATGAATTCGATCTCGGCGGTCGTGTAGGTTCGCTCGCAGGTCGAAGGGTCAACCAGACGCCTCTTACGACACGATTCCCGAGCGAGCGAAGCTCGCCGGGCGGCCTGACTCGCAGCGGCGTTCGTCCAGTCGTCGATGACTGGCACATCATTCACGCCAAATGGATCATCGGGAAGCAGCGACGAAGTGTTTCTGCGTGCCATGGGAGAGTTCCGTCGGGGGCTTGTCCGAGAAATCAACCGGGCCCAGGCTTCTTGTCTAAAACTTCAGAATCCCTCCCTCACGATCGCCATTCCTTGAGAGAAGTCACCAGCGGTTCATGGTAGATCAAGGCGGTCTTGATAGGCAATAAGTCAGAAAAAAAGTCGCGGTTATTTTGTTCCAGCAAAGCAACATTTTCTTGCTTGCCTTCGTTTTGGTCCGGGCAGATTGATGATTCAGCTTTCGAGGAGGCGCAGGGCAAACCCGTTCCGGAAGAATCAAGGATGAGGTCACATCTGCTCCCTGTCACGTCTCACCATACGCAAGCGGGGAGGGCAAGGAAGGATTGACAAAGGTTGATCGTCCCCCTTAGCATGAGTCGGTAAGAGGTACGGTGGTTGCCTATTTCTCTGGCTATCACAACATTTCTTCGGTGCTTTTGATCGACTAACTGAGGCGTTCGCCACTTTCCAGCACTCCAGCGCGCTCGAGGGGGTTGACCAGCCGTGGCGAGTTCAGCGAGCACGAAAAAACGGCAGAGTTCCAGTTCGCTCGAGGAAAGTGCGGGGCGGTCCTCTGCGGCAAAGCCGCAGCTCTTGACCCAACTGCCCGGCTCATTGTTCACATCGCCCGGCTTCATCATGGGTCTGATTGCCCTGGAGTTTCTTTACGGCCTCTTTCTCTTCGCCGTGATGTCGACGAACAAGCGACATCGGGAGCAAGCGAGGGCCGCCGCTGAACTCCACGCCAATACGGCACCGGTTGAGCCCCCTCTCGCCCCCAAGATTGAAGCGGTGGCTAAGCCCGAGCCCGTTTCGGAGCCGGCGGCCAATGAGGTGATAACCGCCGCGCCGCCCGCACAAGAGAAGGTTGAGCCTGAGACGTCGAAGACCGCGACATTAGAGAGCCAAACCCTCGTCCAAAACGAGGCCACGAGCGAGCTGACTCAGAAGTCGAACACGGAACCGAACCGCGAAGCTCGGAACGACAAAAAAACAGTTGCCCTGGCGACTCCCGAACCGCCTCCGGCAAAGGTGAAATTCGCCGACAAGAACCCGCTCTCGATCTTCCCGTTACTCGGTCCCCTGGTCGATCCCCTGCAGGACTCACTCGTCACCAAGGGGGACGAGACGCTGACAATCCAGGTCGCTGCGGGTGCTCATATCTTTGACGCCACGCGCGACATCACGGATGCGCCTCGGGCCCTCGCCGAGGTGGATGGAGATTTTACCGCTGAGGTGAAGGTCCTCGGTGATTTTCAGCCAGGGACCGTTCCCCTCAAGGGGCTCTTTTTCACGTTCCAGGGAGCGGGGCTCCTGCTCTGGCAAAACAAGGATAACTATGTTCGGTTTGAGCGAGCGACCGCCTATACGGGCGAGCGACTGCAATGGTTGTATCTCGAAAGCTGCAAGGACGGAAAGCTCACCAAACCGAAGAAACCGATGAATGTCCGCGAGGGAGCGATCACACTTCGCCTGGAGCGTCGTGCGAACGCGCTCGTTTACTCCTACTCGCTCGATGGCAAGACGTTCATCAAGGTCGACCACGCGGCCACCACCCTTCCGCGCAAGCTGAGCGTCGGAATCTCGGCGAACAACGCATCGCCTCGCGCCTTCCCTGCGCGGTTCACCGACTTCGTTCTCAAGCCGGCCTCATGAGACAGGCGTTGGCCGTCGACAACCGACGGCCAACGCTCGCCGTTGCATGTTAGCGCAGGTTTCTTCGATTCCTTCGCCGGTGTTGCAATTCGAGCGACATCCAGACGCTATTTCGGCGTCTCAACCTCGTCGAATTGGACGGGAGGGAGTTCCTGGACGGCCCGGCGGAGCGCCTGTTCCCAATGGGCGTTGATCGCCAGCAGGTCGGGGTCTTTGTCCGTGAACCGTCGCTGTCGGCTAATGCCGAGTTCGTTCCGCGTGTAGACCAAGAGGTCGATGGGAGGGCCGACGGTGACGTTGGATCGCATTGTCGAGTCGAGTGAGATCAAGGCATAGCGTGCCGCGTCCTCGAGGGTCGTCTGGTCATAGCGAACGCCGCGATCCAGGATCGGCCGGCCATATTTGCATTCGCCAATTTGAAGGAACGGTGAGTCCTCGGTCGCTTGCAGTGGGTTGCCCTGCGGATAGATCAGGTAGAGGTCGTGCGGTTGGCCGCGAATCTGGCCGGCGAGCAGAATGTGGACATTGAACTTGTAAGCGTCCTGCTCGAGCGCCTGGCGATCCATGGCTGAGACCTTGCGCACCTGGTCTCCGACGATCCGCGCGGCGTCGTAGAGCGAACCCGCGGTCGCCAGCCCCACCCCCTGGTCGAAGTCTCGCCTCAGCAAAGTCAGCACGGACTGCGAGCACGAGAGGCTGCCGCTGGTCAAGAGTACGAAGACCCGCTCCCCTGGGTCGATGAATGTGTGCATTTTACGGCAAATGTTGACCTGGTCGTAGCTTGCGTTCGAGCGTGAGTCGGAAGCCATCACCAACCCTTCACGCGTCTTGATCCCCACGCAATACGTCATTGCAATGTCCCTTGAGCCGGCCTAGCGCTGCAAACCTCTTTTGTGCGCTCTCATTCTCTTGTCCAGGTGATAGCACGAGCAGGGACGCTCACGCAAGCGGAGTCGCCCTCCCCTTGGCAAGCGTTTTCGCAGTACGCAATCCCTGAGCTGTAATCCCGAAGATCAACTATTGACGATAGACATGTTTCGTTCTAAAATCCAATTTAATGATCCTGCCTCTCGCCAGGGAGACGCACTTAGGCGAAAAAAAGGCATGCTCATACGCATTGGTTACGAGCTGGTCTTTCAGATCCCTTCGGCGTGCCCAATGACGCTGATGCTGGGGCTTCGCCCGGAACGAGCCACCTCGATCCGGAGGGCCGCCGGCATGAAGCTGGATCCGGTGATACCGATTGAGTCGTTCACTGACGGCTTCGGAAACCTGGGATGTCGAATCGTTGCGCCTCCTGGGCGGTTGGTCCTCCTGGATGATTCGATCGTGGAGGATGATGGATCCCCTGATCCTGTCGCCCCCGGGGCCCGCCAACTTCCGGTGGAAGAGCTGCCGGCGGACGTCTTGGTCTACCTCCTGGGTAGCCGTTATTGCGAGGTGGACCGACTGCTGGACATCGCCTGGAAACTTTTTGCCAAGGCGCCGCTGGGATGGGGGCGAGTCCAGGCGATCTGCGACTGGGTTCATCACAACATCCGGTTCGGGTACTCCTTCGCCCGTCCGACCAAAACGGCCTACGACGTCTATGTGGAGCGAACCGGGGTTTGTCGGGATTTCACTCACCTGGCACTGACCTTCTGTCGCTGCATGAATATTCCGGCTCGATATGCCACGGGCTACCTCGGCGACATCGGGATTCCGCCCCAGCCGTGCCCAATGGACTTCAGCGGCTGGTTCGAGGCCTACCTCGATGGTCGATGGTACACGTTTGATGCAAGGCACAACGTCCCCAGGATTGGTCGGGTCGTCATGGCGCGGGGGCGAGACGCCGTGGATGTCGCCCTGACGACTTCGTTCGGCGCGAATACGCTCGAATCCTTCACCGTCTGGACCGACGAAGTAACGGAACCCGAACTCTCGCCTCCGGCCCACGAACTGATCCGCGCGGCGGCAAACCGGATCGTCACGGTCTGAAAGCCGGTGGCAGCCCCGCAACCGGAGTCATTGCTGCTGTTGCTGCTCCCCTTGTTGCTGGTGAAGTCCTGCGCGAGGGCTCCGCTGATTCGGGTAAGCGCTCCGCGCAGCACGCCGGGGCGCAACTCCGACCATTCCCTGCCGCTGGGACTGCGACTGGAGATGGGACTGGGAAAATCCTCCCGTCGCCCTCGGTCGCGGGGGCGACCATTCGTTCCATTCCAGTGTGGCCTGTTCCACGGGATCGACGGTGACGGAGACCCCCATCGTCTCCTGTGAGCGGCCTTTCCAGAGCCCCCGGTTGGGGGGAACGTCGGAGTAGTCACGGCCGACGGCGGTGACGACGTGGTCGTTCTCGACGACACAGGAATGGGTTGGATCGACGTCGATCCAGCCCACTTGCGGGTTGCCCCAGACCTGACACCAGGCGTGGGTGGCGATTTCCCCCGGATGGTTGACGTAGCCACTGACATACCGCGCCGGCAAATGAATACCTCGGCAGGCAGCCAGGAAGAGGTGCGCGAAATCCTGGCAGACGCCACGGCCGAGTTCCAAGGCCTCACTGACGGGCGTCCGCGTTGACGTGACGCGTTTCTCATACTGAAGGCGGGCGGCCACCGCGTTCAGAAGCACGTAAACAACGTCCAGCAGCGTACCGCTGGGTACTTCAAGCGTAGAAACGAAGGCGGTTAAGGCGGGGCTGCGTTCGACAAGCGGGCTTGGCTGGAGATATTCAAACGCCTCGATCGCCACGGAATTGCCCGGTGAAGCCGGCCAGGAGACTCCGGAGAGACGGTCGAGGCCGGATCGCCGATGGGTCCGCACGTAACTCGTCGCTTGCGTGACGAGTTCTCGGTAGGGGCTCGTGATATTGAACAGGTCGACCCGGTTGCCGAATCCATCCCGGTACGACGTGACGGGGGCCTGAGGACTGATCTTTAAATGATACCCCATCGAGGTTTGGTCGTCGTTGGACGGCGGAGCCATGCGGAGCTCGAAGACCGTTTCCGAGACGGGGTTGGAGTAGCTCAGCTTCGTTTCGTGGTGGATTCGGAGCAGCATCTTGCGATTCCTCGGACCCAGGGATCGATGAATGCAAATGGGGCCATTCGGCTCAGGCGACGAAGTAGGCCTGGTGAATCTCTTCGCCAATTCGGTCGCAGGACTCTTGGACCTCGGTCAGGAACAGGGAAAGTCCTTCTCCGATGATCTCTTCCACGTCCATGTAGCGAAGCTCGCTATCGAGCCGGCCCAGTTGCCGCTCGGCTTCGCTGCCGTACTCTTCACCATCGCCTCCCGCGATCTCGCGAAGCGACTCGCAACAGCGGGCGACGCAGAACCGCATAGCGCGGGGGAAGTCGGAATTGAGGACGAGGTATCGGACCACCCCTTCCGGATCGATCCGGTCGTGGTGTTCCCGGAGGTAAGCCTCGTAGGCCGAGCAGCTTCGCAGGAGGCTCGACCAGTGAACCAGCTTGAGTCCGTGTCCGTCGACCGAACCCGGTTCGCGAAGCCCGAAGAGCTTGACGTTGAGGATCCGGCTCATCTGATTCACGCGTTCCAGGTAGCGGCCAAGCTGGAGGAAGTGGAAAACCTCGGTCCTCGGCAGCGTCGCGTCAACCAAGCCGTCGAAGAGAATGCAGGCCCGCTTGATTGTGTCGTAGAACCGGGGCGGACTCGCGGCGAATCGCTTCCGAGCCTTGGAACTGCCCAGATAAAGGTACAGCTTGTTGACCTGGCTCCAGGCCTCGCCACTGAGCGTTTCCTGGGACCCGCGTGCATTCTCCCGGGCCCGACCAAGCATCGCGATAATCGAGTGGCTGTTTTGCCGGTCGAAGGTCAAGAACCGAAGCACATCGTCCCGGTCCCTTTCTCTCGTTCCGTGCGACCGCTCGAAGGCCTCACGACAGGCGAGGATCGTCAGGACGCTCTCGATCGGTCCGGGCCCGTCGGCCGCTCCGTTCAGCCCGGTCGCGTCGAGTTCCAGGTGGAAACCGACGTCGAGGAGTCGCGAAACGTTCTCAGCGCGCTCGACATAGCGGCTGATCCAATAGAGGTTCTCGGCCACCCGGCTCAGCATCTCAGGCGACTCCTTGGCCGGTCGGTGTCGTGACCGGGGCCGGCGGCTTGCCCCGCAAAACCCAGGTATCCTTGGTGCCGCCCCCCTGCGAGCTATTCACCACCAGGCTGCCCCGAGGCAAGGCGACGCGCGTCAGACCACCGGCCATGACCTTGATCTCCTCGCCATAAAGGACAAACGGCCTCAGGTCGATGTGGCGACCCTCAAGGTGATCTCCCACAAACGTGGGGTGCTGGCTCAACGAGATCGTCGGCTGAGCGATATAGCCTCGGGGATTCGCCTCGATCTTGGCGGCGAACTCCTCGCGCTGGGCGGCCGTCGATGCCGGGCCGATCAGCATGCCGTAACCCCCGGACCCGTCGACCGCCTTGACCACCAGCGAGTTGAGGTTCGCCAGAATGTGCTGGCGGTGAGCGGGGATCTGCGGGCGAAAGGTCTCGACGTTCGCCAGAATCGGGTCTTCTTTGAGATAGTAGCGAATGATCTCCGGGACGAACGGATAGACGCCCTTGTCATCGGCAACCCCCGTTCCGATTGCATTCGCAAGCCCGGCCTGACCGGCCCGGCAGGCGCCCACGAGGCCCGCGACGCCGAGTTGGCTGTCGCGACGGAAGGTCAACGGGTCGATGAAATCATCGTCGATCCGCCGGTAGATCACGTCCACCCGCTTCGGCCCCTGGATCGTTCTCATCAGGACCTGGCCGTTGTCGAGAAAGAGGTCGCGTCCTTCCACCAGTTCGACGCCCATCTGGCGGGCCAGGTAGCTGTGCTCATAGTAGGCCGAATTGTGAGCCCCCGGCGTCAGGACGACGACCGTCGGATCATCGCACCCCTCAGGAGCAATCGAGCGAAGCATCGCGAGCAGGTTCGCCGCATAGTCGTCGTTCGGGCGGACGTTGTATTGCTCGAAGAGGAATGGAAAGACTTGTTTCATGACCTGTCGATTCTTCAGCACATAGCTCACCCCCGAGGGCGTGCGGCCATTGTCCTCCAAGACAAGATATTGCCCGTCCGCTCCGCGGATCAAATCAATACCGGAAATGTGAATATAAATATCGCGAGGGACACGCAGCCCCACGCACTCGCGGCGGTAGCTCGAGGCGCCAAGAATGAGCTCTGCCGGAATGACCTGATCCCGAAGGATCTGCCGCTTGTGATAAATGTCATGGACGAAGAGGTTCAACGCCCGAACCCGCTGCGTGAGCCCACGCTCGATCAGGCGCCATTCGTCGTCCGCGATCAACCGAGGGACCGGATCGAAGGGGATGATACGTTCCACCCCCTGGTCCCGGCCGTACACGGTAAAAGTAATGCCTTGGTGCCGCATCAAGAGATCCGCCGCACGGCGACGACGCTCCAATTCGGCAGGTCCGAGCATCGCCAGGCTTTCGAGAAGCGCGGCGTAATGCGGACGCACTTGTCCGGCACCGACGAACATCTCGTCGAAACCGGTCAACGCATAGTCCCCAAAGAGACTCGAGACGGCCCCGTGACGCATCGACAACGTGATGTCCTCACCGACCCTTGGGAGAATCCCTGGACAGGTCCTTTGCAAATATGAGGCCAGACCGATGTTTCTTCCTAAGTCTATTCAACACAATGACTTGAGCCCAAAAAAAGCGAAACCAAATTGTCCGACGTGCGCGATTTGTAGGCACAAAATCCACGAGTTTGCCTGAACTGCACGCATCCGCATCGCCACGTCTTTGGGAGAAATCAAGGACGGGTTCGCCCTCTCGATTCCGCATGTGCGACATGTTGATGGAATTCGACGGCACGCATTCGATGGACCTTGGCCGCCGAGTCTTGAAAACGAGGACTCGTCGAATGTGTCGAGGAACCGAAAAAAGTGGCCTACTTTTACAGTAGGGGGGAACGACACCTGGATATTCCCCCCGTTTAAAGAGGAACGTCTCTAACGATGAGCCTCACTCCCCCCCTTCTCTGGCTCAAGGCCGGATCAGGGCCATTCTTCGGAAGTGATCTTAAAGAGGTCTCTTGTGCCGTACGACAATGAAGAAGACGACGAGATGGAATTGCGGCCGGATCCGTTTGAACCGTTGCCTGAGTCGAGAGAAGGCGTCAGCCACCAGTTGCGCGTCGCGTTTCTTCACCTACTCAAGGAGGGGCTTGGCCGGACGACGGCCGCGTCTCAGTTAGGGATTAGTAACGCAACCTTGAAACGAACGATGGCCAAGAGTCGTTCCTTCCGAGAAGCCGTCAAGCACGTTGAGCAGGTTCGGGTGGATAACCTATTCACTGGTCTTTATGTCGCGGCTCTTCGAGGGAATACCCGAGCCGCGATGTTCCTGCTCTCACGAGAGAAGCGTTGACAGTGGCCGGGGCAAAGGCGTTGACCAAGGCCGGCTGATCACAGAGCGAAGGGTGTCCTGTTACGGAACGAGGTATCGCCGGTCGGAGAATCTTTTGGATCAAGTCGCCGCTCGAGGCCGGGAAGAGGTTGTTGTTCCGGTCTCGGGGCCATGCTCATGCAAGATTTGGGTTTGCAACACGTCTTCTGCATCGCGAAATCGTGGTCAATCTTCGCCAGAGTGGTCCAGGATTCTTGAGAACCAACCTTTCGAAGAGACCATTGCTGGGAGCAAGGCCCCGCACCGAATTACCGCCCGAGAACGCGAGCTCGACGGACCTCACGGATTAAACCAGTAATATCGGTGGAAGGACCGTTACCGTCAGCCACGGTCCGACCTGCTATCGAAGGAATGGTGCTCATCCGAGAAGTAGGGTAAACTTTCCAGGAGAGGGAGAGTTGCCGCAATCCGGAGCGCACCCTTGGTTCACATAGTTTCGGCGTCAGCGTGGACAGACAGTGGCACTCACCCGCGTAACCATACGCCCGAGGGTCGGGTGAACAATTCAGTGGGGTCCAAAAACGCCGCGATCAACGGTAAAATCGCCCCATTTACTCCAGAACGCTCGGGGACTTCCGACACGATTTTTCAACGACGCCCCGGCGCATTCAACAGAGTTGATCCCGGCCCCGGTCAGAAGTGTCAGCCGAACCAGCAGTTTGGCCGTTTTCACCTGGTAGAGCGACTCGGCTCAGGCCGCCAGGGGCAGGTCTGGAAGGCCATCCAACTTGAACCAATCGTCGAGACGGTGGCATTGAAGCTCCTCGCCCCTGCCCTTGCGCACGATCCAAAGCGGTTGGCCCAATTTCATCGCGAGGCCGAGGTCGGTGCCCAACTCGAAAGCCCGTCGCTGCTCCAAACGTACGAGTTTGGCGAGATCAACGGGTTCGTTTTTCTGACAATGCCGCTAGTCAACGGGATCTCGCTCGACGAGGTCATCGTTCAAATGAGGTCGGGGCGAGCCCGACGGCCGGAGGGGTGTTGGGCTTGGTGGTCATGGCTGACCGAGGAAGCCTACATTCGCGCGATGGTTCGGGTCATCAGCCGGATCGCTCGGGCGCTTGCGGTCGCTCACGCCAATCAGGTCGTGCACCGGGACGTCAAACCGGCCAATATCCTGATGGACCGCCAACTCGAGAATCGCGTCTACCTCTCGGACTTCGGACTGAGCCGCGACCTCGATGGCCCCCCTCCCCTGACGACTCTCTACGGCACGGGCACCCCCTTGTACATGGCGCCCGAGAAACTGGCGGCTTGCCCTTCCGATGACACCCTCTGCGACGTCTACGCACTGGGAGTTACGCTTTTCGAGGCCGTCACACGAGTCCATCCGCTGACCATTCCCGAGGGCCTTGCTCCTTCGGATTGGGTCGCCTACATCGCGGTCGCCACGCCAAGTACCCCCCGCGCGGTGAATCCACGAGTGCCCACGTCCCTCGAAGCCGTGATCATGAAGGCGATGCACCGTGATCCTGCAAAGCGGTTTCCCTCCGCGTCGGTCCTGGCCGATGAACTCGAACGGCTCGCCACGGGTGAGCTCGGCCCGAGATCGGTTCGACCACGCTGAGCCTCGGCCTCTTTTTTTTCAGCTTCCCGGGATCGCATTCAAGGTGTAATAGGCGTCCGGGTGAAGAAGCGGCCGTCCCGCGTGAGAGCGAACGCCATCGAGATGGAACTCGTGGACGTGGCCCACCTGCAGCTTGCTGACGGCGAGGCGAACGACCTTACCATCCTCGGAAACCTCGACGCGGTCGATCGTCGGGGTAGTCGGGTCGACCTCGGGGCTCCCATAACTCGACTGATAGATATAGGTATAGGTCGTTAAGCTGTAGGATTTGGGATCCGCCGCCGTGCTCCGATCGACGGGGGCGGTGAACGTGAGTTCGAAGCCGTCAGAGCGCGCATGAATCTCGTGGATCTCGAACGGAACCTTGCCGCTCCAGGCCAGGCGTTGGAGTGCGAACGGCTTGCCGCCGCGCGATCCCCATCCCCGACTCGTGCCGCCGACGAAAAGAGTCCCCTCCTGGGTCATCAGGAGGGGCAGACAACCCGACGCAAAATCCTTGCGGAAGGGAAGGCAGGCTCCCTGATATCGGCCATCCACCGTTTCCAGCACGACCCTCATCACCGTGCTCGCGGCCTGGTCGCCGACAAACATTTGGCCGGCGAAGGGACCAAACTTACCTCCGGTGAGATCCGAAGCGATGCCGCTGGCCGACTGCCCCATCTTGGGGTACGGGAAATAGACGGCGGGCGCCAGCAGTTCCGGGATCTTTTTCACCTCAATCGCCATCCGGCTACCGCTCTCGGGTTCCTTGGGGCGTGGGCCCACCATCCCGGCGGCCTCGTGCCAGCGGAGCCCGGCCGGATGCCCGAGAAAGGCCCCGGGCTTGAGATGCTTGAGGCTACAGGCGCCATTCCAAGGTCCCTGGTTCTCGGTATAAAACATGTCGCCGGCCAGGTTCATCCCGAGCCCTCCCGGCGATCGGATGCCGCTGCTCGTGGGGATCGCCTTCCCATCGGGCGAGATCCGGAAGCACCAGCCGCGATACAGGCTCTCACTGGTGAACGAGCCGGTCAGGCAGAGCGCCACCCAGATGTGACCGTCCCGGTCGAACTTCGAGCCGAAGGCGTACTCGTGATAGTCGCCGTTGATTTCCCAGAGGTCACTGACCGTTTCGAACAGGTCAGCACGGCCATCCTGATTCGTATCCTTGAGTCGGGACAACTCGCCACGCTGCGTGACATAGAGCCACCCGTCCCGATAGGCCAGGCCGAGGACTTCGTGTAAGCCGTGCGCAAACCTCTCAAACTTCACCTTAGCAGGGTCGTCCGAGAGCGGGTTGGCAACCAGGAAAATCTCTCCTCGACGCGTCGCGACGGCGAGCTTGCCGTCGGGCAACATCTCGAGCGCCCCTGCTTCGAGCACGACTCCTTCCGGAATAGGCAGAGTCACAAGCGGGTAGTAGTCCGCTTCCGACAGGATAGGATCTCCCGCCCGAGCGACTCCGAGAAGTCCCAGCAAAAGGCTCGCGACGGTCATACCCCACAAAACAGGTCGAAACATGAGTCGGTTCTCGACATATATTGAAAATGGCCTTGTGTCGTGTTGTCTCGAGCGGATTCCGAAGCCGATTTACCAGTCGATCTGCTCGATGATTTTGGCCTCGTCCCTCGAGAAAATGAGGGGGACCAAGAGCTCAGCCTTTCCTGCCGACCTGCGGATCAAGGGTTCTGCACTCGACTCAATGCGAAGCTTCCATTCCCCATTGACCGTATGCCAACCATCGGCGAGCGGCTCGATTTTGTCGCCAACCGCCGCGCGAAACCAGAGGTCGCCGGGCGGGTTGGCCGCTTTGATCGACAAGGTCCGCCGCAAGCTGGGCGAATCCTTCGAAAGGCCTGGTTCGGGAAAGTCGGTAATCTGGGCCGAGTTGAAGCTGGAGAGGAAGGTCGGACGTCCTTGCGGATCGAGCCGATACCCACGAAAACGGTAGCCGAGATCTTTCGGAGACTGGGTGGGCCAAGGGACGGACCCTGAACTGAGCGTTGCGAAGCCAGGCCCCTCGGGGAGATTCAGAACGTTGTCGCCCAGGGGGCCCTGGAAGCCCGCGCCTCGGGCCGACCAGTGGCGCGAGGCGTCGATGAATGCGCCTTGCCAGATCAAGGCGATTCGCATCTCGTTCGCGTCGAACGCGAGGTTCAACTTCTCGGGATACCCAACCCCAATCCCGCGCGGGCCTGCCCCTTGAATGAAGTTGCGGTAGATGACAGGCTCGTGCTCGGCGACGAGCGGAATCGGGTCGCGCCCCAGGCCGTAGGGTTCCACCGCCTTGTTGCCGTCCGCCAGGAACTGCCAGATCGCCTCGATCTGCTGAGGGGTATCACCCTCGAGGACCTTGGGTAACAGGCTCTTGCCTTGGGGCCAGGCCACGGGCATCCGAGTGCCTGGCCGGAAGGCTTGCGGGTCGACCAGATAGTGGTGAAACCAGTCGCGCCTGAGCCGCTTGGTCATGACCGTCATGTCAATCGCCTGTACTCCCTCGGTCTCGACCCCTTTGAATGTATGACACTTGATACAGGCGAGGGCCTCGCTCCCGGTCAGGTAGCGACCATCCGACTTGATCCGACGGGGTGGCAGGTGGAACGCGACCGGCTTCACCGGTTCAAGGACGTCGATCGTTTCGAAGGCTGTGATCAGATGGCTGGTATTCGCTTTCCCGAAGCGGGGCATTCGCGTCAGCATATAAGGTCGGTCCTTCGCACCATCGCTGACGATGTGCGCCAGGGATTCGGCCGTGAGCTTGGCTCCGACCCCGTCGAGCGATGGGGGGATGCGTCCTTCGTCCCCCATCTCCTGCTGCTTCGTCCGGAAGAACGCGTTGCGCGCCTCTTCAACGCCGCCGACTCCGCCTCGCTGATGGCAGGCAAAGCAATTCAAGCGGTGCAAGGTTCCCGAGAGCACTTCGCGGGGCGTGACGTGAGAGCCGTCGCCCCGTTGGAAGCCGTCGATCGCCACGGCCAGCGTTTCTCGCTGCCGGGCCGTGAGCGGGTAGACCGGTGCCTTCGCCGGATGCGTGGGGTCGAGGCACCCTCGGTTGGTCTCGAGTTGGGCGAGGGAAGTCGCGGTCAGGCGGGATGGGATCGGTGAAAGGTCCTGACGCAACGCATGGCAATTCGCGCAGCCAACCGTAGCAAATCGTTCGCGCCCTTGGTCGACAAGTGACTCCTCAATGACGAATTGCTTCTCGGCCGTCTTCGACTCGGGCGACTGGGGCTGATCGGTCAGGGAGAGCGCGCCTGTGATAGGCTGACGCGGAATCCCAGGACCCGAATAGTCGAGGTCGCACTCCGCCCCCGCCCCACCGTTGAAGAAGGCGGCGGTGAGCCGATGTGGTCCCTTCGCCATCCGGATCGTGCCGCGTTTTTCCCTCGGCGCATGGATCCCGTCATTCTCGACAGCCACCTCTTCATCCAGGAGCAACCGACTACCGTCGTCGGATTTGAGGTAAAAGGTGTAGTCGCCGTCGCGCTCGATGTTGAGAAATCCCTCGAACAAGAGCGCGAAGTTGTCGGACCGACTTGCCACCGTGAGATCGATCCCAACCGACGGCCCCGTTTTGAGGGGTGTCAGCGAGGCGAAGTCGGGGAGATTTTCCCAGGATCCCTCGAAGTAAGCGTATCTGAGATTCGGCTTGGCTGTGTCGTGGAGGTCGCGGAGCAGGTAGGCCGCAAGCTCTCCCGCCTCATTGCCGGTGAGGCCGAGCGCAGGCATCCGCCCCGAGGGACGCACCTTGAGCGGGTCGCTGAGAAAGGTGGTTAGGCTGCCCAGCGTGTACTTCTCCGCCAGGTTACCGAGCGGCACCGACGTGGCGATCTGCGGCGGGTTCGACTCGAGAGAACCGTGGCAGGCGAGACACCCAATACGTTGATAAAGGGTCCGACCACTCGCGATTGCCTTGGCGGTGGGATTGATTCCGACCATGCGCCCGCTCGCAGCAAGGAAGTGGGTCAAGGCCTCGACAGTCGCTCGTCGCTCCTCCCCCGGTAGGTGGGCAAGGAGGTTCGGCATCGTCGTCCCCGGCTTCGTGGCTTGCGGGTCGAAAAGGAAGGAACGCAAATATTCGGGCCTGACCCGCGCCCCAACCGCATCAAGGATCGGCGCTTGCTTGGCTCCGATCCCGGTTTCCGCTCCCTGACCGGCTTGGTGGCAAGAATTGCAGTTCAAATCGGCAAACAGCAAGCGACCCGCCTCGGAGGCGTTGGAACTGGGGTCGACGAAGAATCGCTCGTAACCCGCGACAATCGGGTGGTCGGGAGGCGAGTCAACCGCCGGTTCGGCCTCCGAAACCCGTGAGGAGATCAGGCCAGCGAACCCAATGATCAGAATCAGCAGGGGCTTTCGAACCTCAACACTCATCACGTTCATCCCCCTGAAGGACCGGTCAGCCGGTCGGCCAGCCTGAAGCTTCGAGCGGGACAACGGCAGGCGGATCGCCGGATCAACGCCTCTTGCGATCCCGCTCACCTGCGATCATTCCGACCCCACAAAGGATGTGTCCAAGTGATTCACCAGAGTAGCGAGCACCGGATCCGTTGACAAACGTTTCGCACTTCTACCCCGGAACTCGGGTTTCAGACCAAGGCAAGCGCCGATGACCGCGCCAGCAACAGATTGACCACCTTCATTGCAAAAGGAGGTATTTTTTCGAAGGTAGTCGTTCACGGCTGCCTGCCAAGGCTACGGCCAAAGCATCCCGGCGGCCTCAGCGGGGACCGGCTTGCTTTAGCAGTTTCAACTGCTCCGAAATCTCGAGGAGAGTGGCATTAACCTGGCGAATCGTCGCACCGCGAGAGGCGAAGACCAGGAAGACAGTGCCGAGAGCGGCGAGCGTAAGAACGGCGACAGATATCGCGACCACCGCCGTCGTCTTCTCGATGACCGCCCAGTGGACCTGCTCCATGCGTTCACGTTTGGCCGACGTGACTCGGCCTCGCTCGACATCCCGCGCCAATTTCCTCTGTTCGGGGTGGAGGGCCAGGAGGGCATAGAGGACCACGAGGATACCGGATGCAGCGATCACCCACAGGACGATGGTCAGGACGGCCAAGAACCGGACCCGTCGCCGATCGCGTTCGAGGACCTTCCGGGTGAGCTGGTGAGCGTCGGGGACGGCATTGAGTCGCGTCGAATCCAGCCCCAGGAGGGCCTCTCGCAGTTCTTTCTCAGTCATCCTATCCGGTCCCTTCGATGACGCGGCGTAGGGCACGCTTGGCATAGTGGAGGCGAGACCGCACCGTGCCGAGGTGACAACCGACGATTCCGGCGATCTCCTCGTAAGTCATGCCCTCAATGAACCGGAGCACCAGAACCTCCCGGTGCTCCGGCATGAGCGTGTCCAGCGCGCCGTGGATATGCTCGGCATCCTCCGCCGAGAACTCTCCCACATCACCGGCCTCATCAATGAAATGGAAGTCTTCGAGTGGGAGGTGAGACCGCCGCCGCCGTAGCTCACGAAAGGCCCGATCTCTCGCAAGGCGATAGATCCACGCGGGGAAAGCGCCGGGCTCGATCAGCCTCGTTATACCACGGAATGCGTCCAACCATACCTCCTGGAGGACATCCTCCACGGCCTGCACCCCGCCGAGCATCTTTCGCAGGTAGTAGCGCAGTCGCGGCGTGTATCGGACGACGATCTCCTCGAAGGCGGCCTCATCCCGGGCTTGGCAGCGGAGGAGCAAGACTCGTTCATAGAGCCGATCCGCGGCGTCGGTCATGTCGAGCCCCGATTGGCATGGACGGTCGCCACGGACCGACGGAATTGTTCCCGGCCCGACCCGGAATCAGGGCTTCTCCCGCTTGAGAACGAGCAGCAGGGCCTTCGCTCCGGCCTTGGTGGCGAAATCGGTCGGACGGTCATCGCCGATGCCCACGCAGATCTTCAATCCGTCCCCCTCGAGCCTGTAAACTCCGGCCAGTGTCTTGTCCTCCGCACTCATCGAAATCTCCCTCGGCGTCTTGGTCGCATCCAGGGAGAATGTCCCCTTCGTCTCTTTCTCGCCCGTCTTCCATATGAACTTACCGCCGGTGAAGGTCATCCTGACATCCTTTAGTCCCTCCGCCGGCGCCTTCTGCCCCGCCTTCTCGCCTGTAGAGACGGTCCAAGAACCCTGGATCTTGTCTCTATCTCCCTCGTCTTCGGCATGAACCACGGCCAGCTTGCCGGTCAGTAGCATCACCAGAGCGGCCAGCGCAGCGATCGTTCTCATCTCGCGCCTCCTCGTGACTTGGGGCCCGAACGCACCTAAACGACACTAAGGAAAGTTGCGCCAGGCCTTTGGAAAGTTCACCGGTATCCGTTGGCGACGGAATCAGGGCGAGTTGATTACCGCAGGACATGCCAAGAGTGAGGGCAACGGATTACCATCGAGCCACGCCTCCAGGACGGCTACTTTCGGAACTCCAGAGGGTTCTTCAAATGCCAGATTTCGCTCTGCTCTCGAGTTCACAATCAGCCAAATCAAGAGCCCTCAAGCGAAAGTCAATGTCGGGCCAGCGCCAGGCGGTCAATCCGTCCCTTTTTTGAAACGGCATTTTTTCGAAACTTTTCGCTTCCCTTTGCAAACACTCCCACTCAGAATGAATTTGTTCGGAGAGAGCCGTCCGATCATGGCAAGGGCTTCAGGTGTACGACAACCGGGTGTACGCGAAGCCGAAGGAACCGCTCAAGCATTATCCAGATTCGTATGGGAGGGCGACGAAAGCCCTTGTTTCGATTGAGATGGCCATGGTCGCGAATGATCCGAAATCCACAATAATCGTTTCCTTTTGACTCTGAGGTTACTCCTCTGTATATTTTTCAATGAGTTGGGTCGTGCCATACCTCGTATGACGGACGTAGAAGTCCTGAAAAGAGCGACCCGCCTCGGATTCCACGCTCGGGCAGGAGTCGCGCATCTTCGATTCTCAACCACGTTGATTGAGAGACCCCGTCCATGCGCACGCCATCGTTGGAGCTCCCGCGGCGGTCCAAGTCGACTCGCCAGCATTCCGTCCGCCCACGTCTGGAACTGATGGAAGGTCGGATTCTGCTCACGATCTTCCCCGTGACGGACGTGCTCGACAGCCTCTCCCCAGGCACCCTGCGGTGGGCGATTGGCCAGGTCAATCACGGCGACGGGGGAGATACGATCGCGTTTGCGATCCCGGGGACAGGTGTCAAGACGATCCGTCTGAGCTCTGCCCTACCAACCCTCTCGGTTCCCGTGACAATCGATGGCACGACCCAACCGAGTTACTCGGGCACTCCGCTTATCCAACTCGATGGATCGGGCGCCGGCGCGGGGGCCAACGGTCTGAGTGCTTTGGCAGGCTCAACGACCATCGTTGGTCTCTCGATCGTTCACTTCCAGGGGGATGCAATCCACCTGACCGGGGCCGGCAACAACCTGATCCTGGGCAACTACCTGGGAATGACGCCCGATGGATCGACTGTGGGGGCGAATGGAGGGCACGGGATCTACGTCGGAAGCGGCTCGAATCAGATCGGCAGCGCGCAAGCAAACCAGGGAAACCTGATTTCGGGAAATCTCGGATACGGTATCGCACTCGACGGCGGCTCGGCAAACGTGGTCGAAGGAAACCTCGTCGGAGTCGATGGCAGCGGAACGCTCAAGCGGGGCAACAACGCAGGCGGGATCTTGGTCAAGAATGCCCTGAATAACCGCATCGGTGGGACGAGCCCTTCGGCCGGCAACGTGATCTCAGGCAACGGAGCGCATGGAGTCGAGACGTTCGGATTGACCGATGGTCTACTCATTCAAGGAAACGCGATCGGTACCGACCGGTTTCATACGTTGAACCTCGGAAACCTGATCGATGGAGTTCATCTCTTCAGCAGCAATAACACCATCGGAGGGCTGGCTCCGGGCGCAGGCAATGCCATCGCGTTCAACGGCAACCCGGGAATCGGCATTGGGGCAGGTGTTTCCTTAATTCTGAATGTGTCAAATAATCAAATTTTATCAAATATTTTCTTCTCGAATGTTAAGCTTGGTATCGATTTAGGCGGGAGCGGGAACCGGAGCCAGCAAGCCCCTACCCTCAACGCGGCGAGCACCGGCGCGAGCTCGACCACGATTAGTGGCTCCCTGACCGGGAGCCGCCCGGACGCGGCGTATCGAATTCAGTTCTTCGCGAATGGCACGCCCGACGCGTCGGGCTTTGGCGAAGGAGAGACTTTCCTCGGCACGTTGCAGGTCAACACCGACCACGCGGGAAATGCCGTCTTCACTGCCACGCTTCCCGCCGGAGTCGCACCGGGCGCACTCATCAGCGCAACGGCGACGGATCCAGCGGGCAACACATCCCAGTTCGCCCTCAACCTCTCCACCAAGGGGACGGCGGATGTCGGCGTCGCGGTCTCCTCGTCATCCTCCTCGGTGCAAGTTGGCGGCACAGTTACGTTCACGTTGGTTGTGACGAACTATGGATCGACCGCGGCCCGAGGGGTGTCGGCTACGAACCTGCTTCCCCCCGGTGTCACGCTCGTTTCCGTCTCTTCGACGGATGGATTCCCTGTCCCAGGCCCGAACTCGATCTCGTTCTATTTCGGGGGCCTGGAAGTCGGTCAGTCGAAAACCGCGACGATCGTCGTGCAGACGTCGGCCGCATCCGGGAACTCGATCACGAACTCGGCGAGCGTCACGAGCCAGGAAGGGGATCCGAACCCGGCCAACAATATCGCCTCGGTTTCTGTTCCGGTCACTGCGTTGGTCGATCTCGCGGTCGACGTGCAAGGAACACCAGGCGCAGTGCTCGTCGGTCAGAATGTGACGTACATCGTGACTGTGAGAAACCTCGGGCCTTCCCAAGCGACGGGCGTGACCCTGATCGATCTCCTGCCCGAGAACGTAACATTGGTCTCGGCCCAAGCGACCCGAGGAACGACGTCGATCCTAGGAAACAGGCTCACCACCCTGATTCCGACCCTCGACCCCAATTCGCCGCCCGTCGTTCTCACGATTGTCGTATCCACGAACGCGTCAACCCCCGCTTCGATCTCCCACACCGCGACGCTGTCGGCAAACGAGCTTGAAGCCTCCCTGGCGAATAACTTTGCCTCCGTCACGACGACGGTCACGCCGTTGGCCGACCTGCAAGTCCGCGTTCAAGGCCCCCCTCAACCGACGCTGGTGGGGCAGCCCCTAACCTACATCGTGACGCTGACGAACCAGGGGCCCTCGACGGCCACCGGCATCTCCCTGGTCGACGTCTTGCCCGACGGTGTCGTGTTCGTTTCGGCGAGCGACAACGTTGGAGGAACTCTCACGATCCGTAACGGGGTCGTCACTGACGAATTCGCGTCGTTGGCCTCCGGCGGAGTCGTCGTTCTCACGATCGTGGTCACTCCCACACTCGCTTCCGGGGCTTCGCTGACCAACAGGGCATCTGTCACAAGCCTCGTGTCCGACCCCGACAACACCAACGATTCCGCCTCGGTCACAACCACGGTTGACCCGGCTGCCGACCTTTCCGTCATCGTTGCAACGAGCAGTGCGGAGGTGGGCGTCGGCAGGCCTTTGACTTACACGATCACGGTGACGAACCGCGGGCCATCGCCGGCTCCCGGGGTGATTCTGATCGACCTCCTGCCAGCGAATGTCACCGTCACCTCGATCACCGTCAGCCAAGGGGAAACAACCCAATCATCGGGGCAGGTGATTGGTAACATCGGGACACTCGCCGCCGACGCGTTTGCCACAATGACCATCGTGATCCAGACGTCGGCTGCCAACACGCCTGCGATCACCAACACTGCGACCGCGTCGTCCGGCCTGGCCGACCCCACGCCCGACGACAACAGCGTCACGATCACGACCAACGTCACGCCGAGGACCGACCTCGCCGTAAGCATCACGCCACCGACTGGCCCCTTGCTCGTCAATCGTCAGGTCTCCTACGCGGTGACGGTGGCCAACCACGGCCCCTCACCGGCCACCGACGTGAGCTTGACCGAGCTCTTGCCGACCGGCGTCGCGTTCGTCTCGGCCATTGACAGCCTCGGAAATGTTCTAACCCCGGTCAATGGCCGCCTGGTCGACAAGATCGGCCACCTCGCGGCGGACAGTTCGGTGACCCTGACGATCGTCGTCATGACGATCGTTCCCGGGAACTTCGACATCTCCGCAACCGCCACAGGAGCCGAACCCGACGACGATCTGTCCAATAACATGGCCACGTTCACGACCGCCGTGGTCCCGGCCGCCGACCTCGCGGTGCGTCTGGTGGCGAGCCGTGGGCAAGTGACGACCGGCGACCGCTTAACCTACACGTTGACCGTGACGAACCAGGGGCCGTCGCCAGCGACCGGGGTCGTCCTCAATGAGACCCTCCCCCTGGGCCAGTCCATCGTCTCAGCAACCGCGAGCCAGGGGAGCGTCTCACCAGGGGGCGGGCTGGTGACCGCGCGGCTCGGCGACCTGGCGGTGGGCGCATCGGCGACCGTCACGATCATCGTGATCCCGACAGTCGCCGGCGCGGGGACCGCCAGGGCCACGGTAAGCAGCTTGGAGATCGACCCGAACACGGCCGACAACCTGGCAATTGTGAATGTGCAGGTCGTCGAGCCGCCCGGCGCCTTTCAGTTCGCCTCGCCCACAGTCGTCGTGCCCGAAACTGCGGGGTACGCAACCATCGTCGTGCAGCGAACCGATGGCCGTCAGGGCCGGGTTGCAGTGAACTATTACACGGTCCTTTCGGGAACAGCCACGCCCGGACTCGATTTCATCCCCGTTTCGGGCACCTTGGTTTTCGAGCAGGGGGAGACGACCAAGACATTCACCGTGCCGGTCCTCGCCAACCCGTACACTAATGGGGACGGCACGGTCACCCTGGTCCTACGAGATCCTCAAGGGGGGGCGGTCCTCGGCGCCTTGAGTTCCACCACCCTGGTCATCCACGACATCGACCCTGATTTCACCGGCCCAAGTATCGAGGAAATCCGCCTCTTCGGCCCTGCCACTTCAATCCAGTACATCACCTTGCACTTCAGTGAGTTGCTCAACACCACGACTGCGCTCTCATCCGCTAACTATCAACTCTTCGACGTGGGGCCCGACGGCCGTTTCGGCACCAGCGACGATCGCCCGATTCTGCTCCAGCCACCTGGCTATGACCCCGCTCACAACACCGTAACCCTGGTCCCCACCACTCCCTTACTGGCCAACCGTTTCTACTATGTTCAAGCATCGGGGATCCGGGATATCGCCGGTAACCTGCTCGTACCGGGTCCCGGGGCAACCTCGGCGAACCAGTTCGGGGCCTACCTCGTCCGAGGTACGAGCCTGCAATATCTCGACAGCCACCAGACCGTCGTCTCGGTTGGTGTGGCCGGAGGGGGACTCCTCGACCTGACTCGATATGCCAACGGAGACGGTGATCGGCTACAACTCCTGAACCCGACACCTCGTCGGACCGTTCTCACGGGGCGAGTCCGTGGGGGACAGAACACCTCCTCATTCTCATCGATCACAGGGCTGGGCGCCTTCGGACAGGTCCGAGTGATGATGAACTCGCCCGCGATCCTTGTGGGAAACATGCCCTTCAACCGCCGGTTCTTCTCCCCGCCGGCCGTCGACGGCGTCTTCAATCCCGTCGCTCCTCCCGGCAAGCCAACCGTTCAACGCCTGCGTCGTGGCCGCCGTTAAGCAAGGCAGCCTGCGGCTCTTGAGGGACTGGTAAATCCAGAATCGGGAAGAATTGAGCAAGAAAATGCCGACGCCCTGATGGCTCTGGCTGGATCGGATTCAGAGGGCTGCCGGACAAAACGAAAAACCGCCTGGACCTCCATTCAAGATGGGTCCGGCGGTCAGCTTTACTGTCAAAAAAAGGAGTTGCGGGCTGAATTGTCGAACCCGCCAACGACCGGTTCGCGGTCAGGAGCGGTCGGAACCAGGTCGGGATTCAGCGGTGGTCGGAATCGCGGTGCGACCGCCCCGCGAAGAGTTGACATAGGCCGAGGTCAGCATGCTCAAAACGGCCGAGCGGCGACCGGCCCGCGACGACTTGCCACCACGACGGATTCTTGCCACGGTGCCCGCCCACACGAAGCCAGAATGCATGGGTGCGTTTTTTGGAGAATTCGACTCGCTCATCAATCCAAACTCCCACGAGGGAAACCATCTCCATGACGGTCGGAGCAGGCTTCACAAATCCGTAGAATCGAGAAGAACTCGAATCCCATTCGACGTGCCGCATCGACCTTGATGCTGGTTGCCGGAGCGTCTGAAACCCTTGCCATCGAGGCGAGTTCCGTCGACGCCACGATCGAAGCCCTCTTGCGGTCACGGCCACTGCCGGACCACCAGACGCTTCGACCCTCATGAAATCGAAGTTCGCGTCCCCTTCTCATCGGACAACAAGCGCCCTACGCTTAACCCCTCTTATTCGGAAAATCGGACGAACTCCCCAAACGGAGAGGACGGCCGCTCTCGGAACGGGCTCTCGGGTAGGCACGTCACAACCGGGATCGATCGAGAGAATAGGCGACATCTCAAGTTCTACCAGAGCCGTTGGGATGCGCCAATTGTAAAAACAAAGAGAATCTATTGAACCCAAAAGTGTGGAATTGTTCCGGCCTATCGTGCTTGCAGGGTCCTACTGATCGCCTGTTCCGGAACAATGTCGCTTGAAGGAGGAATGATCTTTGCCTTCTTACTCTCGGCCGGGGCTGTCTTCTTACTCTCAGCCGGGGTCGCCTTCAAATTCTTGGCAGGCGCCTGTTCCCCCCCGATCAGGACCATAATGAAGAGAAGGAGTGTTCCGAGACCATTGAAGAGTGCGTGCATGACCATTGATGCGATCAAACTCCCCGATCGCTCGAAGACATAACCAAGCCCAAGCGAGAGGAAAAAGATCGCCAAAGGGGCGGGCCACTGCGGGAAATGAACCAGAGCGAAGAGGGTCGAGGTGAGTACGATGGGCTGCATCGAGACCCGTTTGGCAACCGTCGAGGAGTCGACGGGACCGGAGGTCGGGAGCGATTCGACGGGGCTGGAGGGGGGTGAGAACGGGTTTTCGTCGAAGCTTGCGACGGAGTCGTTCGCCAAAGTCGAAGCTAACTCGAGGGGAGTTTCACCATCTTGAAGCATCGGAGCTTCGAGCACCACACCTGGTTCTTCGAGCCAGACATGGTGGACCGAATGCGGATTGAAGATCTTCGAAAGCCAGCGCTGAATGACGCCTCGGAAGATCAACTCCTCGGTCGCGGGAGCCAGGAGCACCGCCGAGAGGACTGCCAGCTCGGCGATTCCCATGGACGACTCGTTACGGATCATCTTTTCGAGGGGATGACTCTCCGGCTTCCAGATCAAGATCGCCAGACCATTAAGTGCGTACACAAACGGAGAGACCAAAAAGAAGACCAAGGTCCCCACCAGGAACTGCGGGCCCAGTCGCCAGCGAGCAATACCGAGGTCGGCCAGGCGCGCCCTCGACGTCAATTTCAAAACCAAGGGAATGATCAAAAGCAGGACCCCGTTGATCAACGAGGTCACGACCATCTGTTCCGTGAATCCGAGCGTTCGCGCGACGGCCGGACCGGCCGCCTTGGCGGCTTGTCCGACGACGGGCGTCACGCCTGCCGTCACTTTCAGGTAGATCGTGATCAGGCCGACGTTGACGAGCAGCCAGGCCAATACAGCGAGCAGGACCGAACCCAGGCCCCAAGGGGCGGGCTTTGACTCAATCAATCGCGGAATTATGGCTTGACCGTTTTGAAGGCGCCAGATTACCCAGCTCCAAGATCCAACAACTCCACAAAAAATCAAGAAAAAGATCAGGAGGAGGAACAGGCTCGCAAGCATGGAAGGAACGGGCATCGGGCTCGGGACCCCGCGGGCGCACGAATGTCAAGTGTCGAAGTCTCATCGTAACACAGCGGTGTTCTCATCGGCCACCTTGCCCGAAATCGCCCGACTCCCTAAAATCGGCGATCGCGACCGCACCCGAAGGAGTTCATTCCGCCGATGACGGATGTTGATGCTCAGCTTCAGATACTACGACGTGGCGTCGAGGCGATCGTCCCGGAAGGGGAATTCGTCAAGATGCTCGAACGATCGATCCGTGACAACGTACCCCTCCGAGTGAAGTATGGGATCGATCCTACCGGGATCAACGTCCACCTCGGGCATACCGTACCGCTCCGGAAACTCCGCCAGTTCCAGGAGTTGGGGCACACGGCCGTCATCATTATCGGCAACTACACCGCCTTGGTGGGCGACCCGTCGGGACGCGACGAAACGAGGGCGAGCCTGACCGAAGCCCAGGTGGCAGAGAACGCCAAGGATTACCTCCGCCAGGTCGGGCGGATTATCGACCTCTCCAAGGCTGAGGTCCACCACAACGGCGACTGGTTCTCGAAGTGGTCGTTCCTCGACGTCCTCGACCTCACCCGCAAGATGACTCTCGGGCAGATCTCGGCCCGAGACGACTTTGCCAAACGGATCGCCGCCGAGAAACCGGTTTACCTGCACGAATGTCTCTACCCGCTGATGCAAGGTTGGGACTCGGTCGAGATCCGGGCCGATGTTGAGCTCGGCGGCACTGAGCAACTGTTTAGCCTGATGGTCGCTCGCGACTTGCAGCATTCGCAAGGCCAGCGCCCGCAAGTGGCCCTGACGATGCCGATCCTGGTCGGCACCGACGGCACCAGGCGGATGGGGAAGAGCCTGGGTAACGACATCGGGATCGGGCTCGCGGCGAACGACCTGTTCGGCAAGCTGATGAGCATTCCCGACGAGCCGATCCGGCAGTATCTGACTCTCCTGACCGACATCCCGATGAATGAGATCGACGGCTTCTTCCAGCCGGGCGTCAACCCGCGGAACGTCAAGGAGCAGATGGCCAAGGCGATCATCTCAGGTCTTGTCTCCTCCGAAGAGGCCGACCTGGCTGCCGCAGAGTTCCGCAAACGAGCCAAGGGTGAAGACCCCTTGGAAATCCCCGAGGTCCAGGTCCCCGCCGACCAGCTCGACGGCGACGGGCGGATGCAGATCCCCCGCCTGATCGTCACTCTGGGCCTGGAGAGTAGCACGTCGAACGCGCGTCGCGTGATCGACGGAGGGGGCGTCACCATCGGCCCCGATCGCGACGTCATCAAAGATCCGAAGGCCTTGATCGACGTGACCGACGGCCTGATCGTCCGCGTCGGCAAACATAAAATTGTGAGAGTTCGTCGATCCCCCGCCTCGAGCGATTGACTTTCGCGTGAATCAAGAGACCGACCGTGCCGGGTGGTTGGGGGCCGTCTTCGGCCCCCGGCGCGTGGGCCAGTCGCCTTTGACCCGCCGCCTTAAGGCGTGAGCGAAACGTAGGTAAATCGCCATATTTCTTGAAGTATCTAAACGCCGGAGCCATTCGGGATGAGTCAGCACGGTTTCGGAATCATCGGCTGCGGCATGATCGCCGAGTTCCACACGCGCGCCATCAACGAAATCGAAGGGGCCCGCGTTGTCGCGGCCTTCAGTCGTTCCGAATCTAATGGCGCCAAGGTCGCGGCCTTAGCCGGTGGCGACTGCACCATCTACGACGATCTCGATCAGATGCTCGCCCGGCCCGACATTGATGTTGTCTGCATATGTACCCCCAGCGGCGCCCACCTCGATCCGGCCGTGAAAGCCGCGCGGGCAGGCAAGCATGTAGTTGTCGAGAAGCCGCTTGAGATCACCTTGCCCCGGTGTGACGCCATCATTCGCGCCTGTGAAGAGGAGGGAGTCCGACTCTGCACGATCTTTCCGTCGCGGTTCACACCCGCCAACATCGCCCTGAAGCAGGCCATTGAAGACGCCCGATTCGGCCGGCTCACCTTGGGCGATACTCACGTCAAGTGGTGGCGGACCCAGGAGTACTACGACTCGGGCGGATGGCGAGGGACCTGGGAACTCGACGGCGGCGGTGCCTTGATGAATCAGGCGATTCACAATGTCGATCTTCTCTACTGGCTGATGGGGGACGTCGACTCAGTCCAGGCCTTGACCGCCACCCTCGTCCACGACCGGATCGAGGTTGAGGACACCGCCGTCGCCGCCTTACGGTTCAAGAACGGAGCGCTCGGGATCATCGAAGCCGCGACCAGCGCCTACCCGGGTCTGCTCAAGCGAACCGAGATCCACGGTGAATTCGGTTCCGCGCGAGTCGAGCAGGACGACGTCACCCTCTGGTCGTTCGCCACCGAGGCCCCTGGCGATGACCTGATTCTCGAAGCCTTGAGCGGGGCGACCGGTTTCACCGCCGGTGCGAGCGATCCGCGTGGCATCAACCACGCGGGCCATCGCGATCAGCTCGCCGACTTCCTCAAAGCGATCGACACCGGCGGCATCCCCCGAGTCGATGGTCGCGAAGGACGAAAGTCCGTCGAAATCATCCGCGCCATTTACCGGTCGGCGAAGACAGGCCAAGCCGTTCGTCTTCCACTCAATGACGCATGATAACCAGTCCATAGATCGGCCGTATTTCCAGGAACCCGGTCACTGGGATTTTTCCTGGCTTCTCCGCCGTTGGGATTCACCCCCGCAGCCCACCGGAACCACCATTTCAACCCTCGGGGTTCTTCCTCAGTTCGATGGAGTGACTGATGCGAAAACGCCCCCCCCTGCTCGACTATGCCGTCTACCTGGTCGTGCGCCTGATCGTCGGGTTTGCCCAGGCGCTCTCGATCGAGCAGTCGTACGCCTTCGCTCGGCTCCTTGCAGCAATTCTTTACCGCGTGGACAAACGACACCGCCAGGTCGGGATGGATAACCTCAAAATCGCCTTTGGCGACCGCTACACCGAAGCCCAGCGCGATCTGATCGTGCGCGACGTCTATCGCCATTTCTGCATGATGCTGATGGAGATCCTTCACATCCCCCGGAAACTCCATCCGACAACCTGGCGGGATCGGATCACGCTCGTCGGCCAGGAGAAGATCCAAGTTCTCGACCGCCTGCTGAACGGCGGTCCCGTCATCATGCTGACGGGGCACTACGGCAACTGGGAGATGGCAGGCTACCTCTTCGGCGTCTTCGGCTTCCCCCCGAACTCCGTTGCGAGGGCGCTGGACAACCCGTATCTCGATCGCTTCCTGAAGTCGTTCCGCGAGCGAACCGGCCAGAAGATGATCCCCAAGACCGGTGGCTACGACGAGATGCTCGACGTCCTCCGGAGCGGAAAACTGTTGTCCTTCCTGGCCGACCAGGACGCAGGCCAGAATGGGATGTTCGTCGACTTCTTCGGTCGCCCCGCTTCCACTCACAAGGCAATCGCCTTGCTCGCGATCGAACATCACGCACCGGTCGTTGTTGGCTACGCGCGCCGGGTCGGACCGGGGTTCCGCTATGAAGTGGGCTGCGACGTCATCATCGATCCCGACGAGTTGACCGGGACCGCCGACGATGCCCGCCTCATCACTCAGCGCTTCACCACTGCGCTCGAGACAATTATCCGTCGCGATCCGTCGCAGTACCTCTGGCTCCATCGACGCTGGAAACATCAGCCGAAGAAGAGGGTGGGTCGCAAAGCCGCTGAAGCCCCAAGCAGCGAGTCCTCGGGCGCTTAACGAGAGTGCAACCGTTGGAATGCCTGCCCCATTGGATCGACAAGGAGGCCGTGGGATACCGCAAATGACTTACACGCAACAATTCACGTACTGTGATTTTATTTGGTTAGAAAATGCTTAAAAAAAAGAACCCGTATCGTTTTGAGATACGGGTTTCGGCAATCGGACCAAGGCGGAAGCCCGGAGCGTTCGATTTCGCTTTGACTCACTTCGCGGTACTTCCGGAGCCAGCCGCCTTCGGGGCGGTCTTGAATGCCTCGGTAGTCAACTTCTTGACGGTCGTCCCGTCTTGCATGAGGACATACCCGCCGGCCTCGGGGGCTTCCTTCTCATAGGCGATGATCTTGTCCGACGCTCCGTCCACGAAGGGAGTGCTCCAGATCACCACGATGCTCCCCTGCTTGACCTTCGCGAAGCCACTTGGGAAGCCCACTTCGTATGAGGCCAGATCCGACGCCTTGGCAGGGGCCTTGTTGCTATGATTGGCCTTGTAGAGGCGGAGCAATTCGGCCACTTCCTCGACGCTGTTTCGCCTGACTTGCTCCGCTGCGTCGTCAGGGGGCAAACTCTCCTGCCCTGAATTGCAGCCGGTCAACAGTAATCCAACCATCAAGCCGCACGTCAAGCGAATTCCGCCGCGAGCCATCATGCGAACTCCATAAAAGCAAGGGGCGGCCCGACAGTCGGGCCGCCCTGGATTCGTTGAATTCGATGTCCAACCCCAGTCCAGAGACCCGTTCGCTCGTGAGTTCCACGAGATCGACCAGGTCTACAGCCCTGGAATCTTAGAACGCATCAGAACTCACGATTTCAGCCCCGGCCCTGGATCCGAGTGCCCGCCAAGTATCGAGATTCACTGTGCTCTTGACGAACCGAACCGAACCGTCCGCGAAGCCGACGTTGACTCCTCCGGAGTGGTAGCTCCGCGCGGCCATGTGGGCGGCCGTGATCGACGAGTCTCCACAATCGAGCCCGGTATAGTTCGGGGGAACCGTGTGCGTGTAGTTCGTGGTTTGCGGAATCCAGCGGTAGTATTGATTCCCACGGTAACCGATTCGGCTCGTGATGGTCTGGCAGCTTGCTCCGGGAGTTAGACGGCCCGCCGCTGTGGAAAAGTCACCGTCGCTTCCCAGTTGAACGGGATCGATCTTATTGGTCTGGTCGATCGCCGGCATCGTGCTGCTGAAGCGAGACTGCTTGATCTCGGAGTACATCGCCGTGTTCGAGGTGCCGTCGACAATTTCCGAGAGCTTGGTTCCCAGGCACATCCGATAGGAAGGATTGAGCTGCGTCCCTGCCGGGTCGAGGTATTGGGGCTGGCTCGAATCGTAGCGAACCTGGAAAAGACCAATCACATTCGCATTGGTTTCCGAATTCGCAGTGCCCAGGTTGTAGTACTGCCCGGCGGAGTTCCCCAGGCTGGCGTAGTAATTCAAGTGACCGCAATTCCGACCGCTCCCGCCGGGGTCCAGTTGACTCCCGACCCCTGGGTCAGAAGGGCACAGGTAGGTGCTCACCTGCTGCAATCGGCCTGTCTGGTTGATATTGTTGGTATTGCAGTCGACCGTGAAGTTCCACGTATTAAAGAGGTTCCCCTGCTCCAAGAACTGGAGCATATACGCCTGCCCATTCACCCGGCTGCCGCCTCCGTTGATCGGATTCGGTCCCCAATTGGGGGGCAACGTGGAATTGGTCGACTCGAAATTCAGAGCGGCCAACCCCATCTGCTTTAGATTATTCGTGCATTGCGATCGACGCGCCGCTTCTCGTGCGGCTTGAACGGCAGGCAGGAGCAGTGCAATCAAGACTGCGATAATGGCGATGACAACCAAGAGCTCGATGAGCGTGAAACCTCGACGAAGACGAACGCGCTGCATGTACAAACTCCCGCCGAAAATGGAGGACAAAGTCGAAGTTGGGATTTCCCAACATTCGAACCCGACCCGGTCCTGACTGAGAAAAAATGATCTTGAAAGAAATTGATGAACAACCAATTGCCACAGCCGGACAACCCGTGAGTGGCTACCCACGGCAAATACAAACGAAAGGGGGGGGAGGGTTTCGTCTGAGCCTTCACTGGAAGGCAGTGAATCGGCAATGGCATCACTACCAGACTATTCTAGACTTCAACGAGTAAAATGAAAAGTGGTCATGCCCAGGTGAGATTGCGAATTCTCGGACCGGGCAACGCCTATTGTCACAGGGCGATGATAACCAAAGGTTATGAGCCGGAGTAAACGCGTTTGCGAGCGTTGTCGTTTACTTCGGCGGCAAGGTGTTTGTCCTTCAGGTCGACCTGCAGCAATCTTTATAAACTCGAATCCACAGGCTTTACTTGGCGAATTTCTACCAAAGGATAAACGCGACTTGGACCATTGCAATGAAGTTCTGGTATTTCCAGGAGGCAACCTGCAAGAGTGGTTTTCAGCGAATTTTGGGGAAAGGCCTCCATATCTGCCCGAATCCATGCTTGCCTGAATCCATCAATAGTTGCGTAATGGCCCGGCGGTACGTAGTGGCATCAATTGGATCACCCGCTCCCAGATGAATTTTGCGTCACGCGAACTCAAGCGGGTGGTGCCGGACGACACACGAGGACGTATCGACTCACCGGAAACCACCCGCCGCTTGATCACTCTACTTGGGCTTCTTCGCCGTTGCCGCAGCCTCGTCAGACGAGCTCGTTCCTGCCAGCTTGGCGGCCTTGAACTCATCCGATGTCATCGCCTTGATGGTACGGTTCAGCATCAAGACTTGGCCCCCGGACTCGGGAACCTTCTTTTGGTAAGCCAGGACCTCATCCCCCGGTCCCTTCCCCGGCCCCTCGTCTGTGTTGGGAAGAGTGGCTCCAAAACGGACGACAACTTCTCCCTTGGTGACGGCGGCAACGCCGAGCGGACTCATCGGTTCCATCGGCGCGAAGTCGGCGAGCTTTGCGGGAGGCTTCTTGAACTGAATCGTGTACACCCGGTACAGTTCAGCCACATCATTCAGAGCATTTTGCTCCATATCGCTCTCGGTCGCCGGCTTGTTTTCGGTGCCGCCGCAGCCGACCGTCACGAAGCTGAGAAAGATGACCTTAAACCAGTGATGTCGCATCCACGCCTTCCTTACCAAAAAAGAAGGGGGACGTTCAAAAGTCCCCCCCACTTCAAGTCTTGACCACTTGGACCACGACTCAGTATGAGTCGGCGCTAATCACCTCTCCGCCACCGCGACTTCCAAGAGCCAAGAACGTAGCCTTGTTCACACTATCCTTGATGAACCTGACTGAGCCATCGCCAAAGCCGACGTTGGCCCCCCCGGAGTGCTTGCTGCGAGGCGCCTGGTGCGTTCTGGCGTAACTTACATCGCCGCAATCGTACATTTTGCTGTTCGGGGTCAAGGTGTGCGTGTAGTAACCCTGCTGCGGAAGATACCGATAGTACTGCTGGTTATGATAGTAGATGCGTGTCGAATAGCCGCTCCCGTTGAACGTACAATTCGGCGCAACCTGGTTGGGAACGACGCTTGAAAGGATATAGACGTTCGTGTAATCATAGGGATCGACGCCGCCCAGATTGCCGCCAACCGACGTCGTCGAAGGAGCATTGCCCCGAAACGATTCGGAGTACATGCCGGTATTGCTGGTTCCGTCAACCAAGGCGGCGATGGTCACAGGGGTGGCTTGAAGGTAGTCAGCGTTGAACAACCCGGTTACCGGATTGGTCTGCAGCGGCCCCTTGTCCAACGTAATGCTGAAAATGCCGGCCATCCCAATGTTCGGCTCCAGAACCGAAGCTCCATTGGTTGTCAGAGATGCCGAAGCCCCAAGGCTCGCAACATAATTGGTATATCCCATGTTGACAAACTTGGTGCTCGAGGGGTCAGAGGGACAAACGAACCCCGAAACAATTTGGGACTGCGCGGTGTTGTTGGCAACAGTGGTTGCACCGTATAAATTCATGTCCAATGCAAGATTGAACGCCGCAAACATCGCGGACTGCTCAAGAAAGGGGAGAATCATAATCATCGCATTCGCACGATTTCCTCCCGCCGCAGTCGGAAAGGGACCATAGCCTGGCGGGAACTTGGAGTTGACGGACTCGAAATTCAGCGCCGCCAGTCCCAGTTGTTTGATGTTGTTGGTGCATTGGGAACGGCGGGCCGCCTCGCGAGCCGCCTGAACGGCCGGCAAAAGCAGGGCGATCAGCACTGCGATGATCGCAATGACCACCAACAACTCAATCAGCGTAAAACCTCGACGATGGCGTCTCATTGAGAAAACTCCAAAAACAGGGGAGGGTACAAACATATACAATATCAACATCAAGATGTCTGCCAACCACGCTCGAAAGCTTGATTAACAACCTACTTGAACGGAAGAGCAAAACGACGACGACGTCGTTCTGGAGAGGTCCCTGGTATTAGATACTGTAAAAGCGGACGTATTTGAAGAAACGAATATTTTCGAGGAGAGTTCGAAATGCTTCGTGGGAGGTAATAACGATTCCGCATTCATTGCATCTTGGATAGGAACCCAAGAGGAGAGACTAGACATTATTGTTCTGGGGTGGGTCCAATTTCAAGCCACCTCGAACAAAAATAAGGTTTTTGGAAAAATCAAGCCCTTACCGCGTTCTTTTGGCAATCAACCGTACCACGCTTTAATTGCTCGAGCTAAGGCACTCGACCCATGTTGATAATTTACAACTTCTTCGCGATCCTCACGGAAGCTTGCCCCGTGCGTCGTCATTATCTCAACCATAGCTTGGAGTTCCCGAGCCCGTGGAAATCACCGAGATCCGCAAGCTGACCTTGCTAATCGTTGCCTCCGACCGGCAGCCTTGAATATTTCGAGCGTTCTCTGAACAAAGGAGGCCCACATGACCATTACGTTTTATTGGCAATAAACGGCCATTTTTGGCAAAATCTCAGCTCGGGCCGCTGATTATCCGTGAATACGAAAGGGGGTATGGGGTGGTAAGCGAACCGAAGTTAGTTCGGGCGAGGTGTCACCAAACCCAAATCGTTACGAGCCTGACAGGGCTCAGAACGGCGGCATTCTGAACATCCGTCTCCTGATGGCAGTGGTCAAGCAACCCGGGTTCTCCCGTACTTTTGATGACAATTGCTTGACTACTGCCACGTTGACCAGTCTGTAGCGGGTCTCCCACTCGTGGAACTTGCTGGCGGCCACGCCGAGCCAAGTGATGAAGCGTTGGAGGGGATCTCGGTGCGTTCAGCCCAGTGTCGGAGAAGTCGATGATGGAGTCACGGGTGTCATGGGGAACCCATAACCTGCTCCCCAATAATTGGTCCACCTGAAATGGAAGTCCCCGGGTAGACTGAGCCCAGGAGGATTCCATGAAGAAGCGACGGAGCGCCGACGAGGTGGCTCGCCTGCTGCGCGAGGCCGCCCGCGATCTCGCTAACGGGCGAAAAATTTCGGATATTCTTAAAAAAACAGATGCCACTGAGACGACGTACTACCGTTGGCGGCAAAAGCACAATCCCGCCCAGGTTGACATGGACAGGCGTTGTCGCCACTGGGAGGGGGAGATCGAGCGGCCCAAGCGAATCGTCGCCGAATTGATGCTCGACAAGCAAATGCTCCAGGAGGTCGCCAAAAAAAAGTGGTGACTCCCGACCAGCAACGAGCCGTAGCGGACGTCCTCAAGGAGAAGTTCACCGTCTCGGAACGGCGGATCGGAACGGTCCTGGGGCGATCCCGATCGACGAACCGTCGCTGGTTCGCGAGAGCCAGCGTCTGGCCCGGCGGCACGCCCGGTTCGGCTACCGCCGGTTTCACGCGATGCTGGTCCGCAAGGAATGGTCAACGAACCTCAAACGAGTGCATCGGCTCTGGGGCAAGTTGAGCCTCAAACGCCCCATTCGCCTGCGGAAGACCAGGAAAACCGGCCCGAAACCGGGCGTGGGGGCCAACACCTGCAAGGCGAAGCCGGCGCAGTTCAAAAACGATGCCTGGGCATACGATTTCATTCATGATCGGACGGTGTGAGGGCGTCCGATCAAGTGGTTGAGCCTGGTAAACAACAGATCAGGAATCGCCAGGTCCTGCACGCGGACGTTCGGCTAGGCGGGTCTGATATGAGGTGACTCCTGGGACGGGTCGTCGGCCGCCGTGGCACACCGAAGATGATCCGAAGCGACAACGGCTCAAAGTTCGCCTGCAAGGCCCTGGCCGACTGGTTGCCGAGGGTTAGGACGGAGCCGATCCCAGTGGCCCTTGGCAGAACGGCTACATGGAATCGTTCCACAGCCGTGTTCGCGGCGAGTTCCTGGAGCGTCACGAGTCTGAATCGGTAGCGGACGCTCGCAAAGGCGTCGTGGTTCCGCCGGGAATACAACCATGTCCGTCCGCACAGTTCGCTCGGATATGCGACGCCAAGCAAGCTTTCCGCCGCTTGCGAAACGAAGAAGGGAGTTTAATTAACACAAATTTCTCGATATGAATGTATTTCAACTATTCAATGCGTATTCCCATTTCCCCTGGACCAAAAAACGGGGAGCAGACCATGGGACGAAGGCACCTCGCGCCAGACCACCCAGCCTGTACATTTATGCGTGCTGGCCTTGGGTGCCCTCCCCCCAGAGTATTGCGTTACGCGGAATTCAAGCGGGCGGTCTCTCATGACGTACGAGTCACTCGCCTGGAGGCCACCCGCCGCTTGATCGCTCTACTTGGGCTTCTTCGCCGTTGCGTCGGACGAGCTCGTTCCGGCCAGCTTCGCAGCCTTGAACTCTTCTGAGCTCATCGGCTTTATGGTCCGGTTCAGCATCAGAACTTGGCCCCCGGACTCGGGAACCTTCTTTTGGTAAGCTAGGACCTCATCCCCCGGCCCCTTCCCCGGCCCCTCGTCTGTGCTGGGAAGAGTAGCACCGAAACGGACGACAATTTCTCCCTTGGTGATGGCGGCGAGACCGGTCGGGCTCATTTGCTCCATCGGCAAAAAGTCGGCGAGCTTTGTGGGAGGCTTTTTGTACTGGGCCACGTAAACCCGATAGAGTTCAGCGACATCATTCAGAGCGGTCTGCTCCATGTCGCTTTCCGTCAATGGCTTGTTTTCGGGACCGCCGCAGCCAATCATGATGAAACCGAGAACGACGACCTTGAAAAAGCGATGTCGCATCAACCCATTCCTTACCAATAAAAGAAGGGGGACGTTCAAAGGTCCCCCCACATTGAAGCCTCGACCATTTTCCTCGCGGCTCAATACGAGTCGGCGCTGATCACTTCTCCGCCGCCGCGGCTTCCAAGCGCCAAGAACGTGGCTGGGTTCACGCTGTCCTTGATGAACTTGACCGAGCCATCGGCAAAGCCGACGTTGGCACCCCCGGAGTGCTTGCTGCGTGGGGCTTGGTGCGTTCTGTTGTAGCTAGTATCGCCACAATCATACAGCTTACTGTTCGGTGTAAGTGTATGGGTGTAGTAGCCGTTCTGCGCAATTCCTCGGTAGTACTGCTGATTGTGGTAATAGATCCGGGTCGAATATCCGCTTCCATTGAACGTGCAGTTGGGAGCGGCCTGGAGCGGAACGACCGATGAGAGAATGTATACGTTCACCTTATCATAGGGATCGACACCGCCCAGATTGCCGCCAACTGATGTTGTGCTGGAGGCCGTGCCTTTGAACGACTCTGAATAAAGCCCAGTGTTGCTGGTTCCGTCGGTCAAAGCGGCAACAGTAACCGGCGTGGGCTGGAGATACTGAGGGTTGAGCTTAGTGTTACCCGGAGCATCCAAATATTGCAACGGGGTTTTATCCATGGTGATATTGAAGGGCCCCGCCATCCCGATATTTGGTTCCAACACTGACGTGCCATTGGTTGTCATGGCTGCCGAAGAACCAAGGCTTGCACAGTAATTGGTGTAGCCAACGTTGGCAAACTTTGTATTAGAGGGGTCAGACGGACATACGAATGCCGAGACAATCTGGCTCTGGGCTGTATAATTGGCGTCCGTTGGTGAATATAGGTTGATATTGAACGTAAGGTTGAACGCGGAATACATCGAGGCCTGCTCGAGGAATGGGAGGACCATCACGAGCGAATTCGCACGTGTACCAGAGACGGCGTCGGTCGGATAGGGCCCCCAGCCGGGGGGATACTTGGAGTTGGCGGACTCAAAATTGAGCGCGGCAAGCCCCAGTTGTTTAAGATTATTCGTGCACTGCGCACGGCGAGCGGCCTCTCGTGCTGCCTGAACGGCCGGCAAGAGTAGTGCAATCAGGACTGCGATGATGGCAATGACCACCAACAATTCGATGAGCGTAAAACCTCGACGGCAGCGTATCATTGTGAAAGCTCCAACACAGTGGGGGTAAAACGAATACGGCATAATCATCAAGAAATTTGCCAATCATGCCTAAAAGCTTGATCGACAAATTACTTGAAACGAAAAATAAAACGACGACATCGTCGTTCTAGGTCAGTCTCTGGCAAAAGTCCAGCGAAAACAGACATATTTTAGTAGAAGCGAGCGTCTTCTGGGGAGTGTCCGAAATGGTTCGTGAAGGTTATATCGATCACGTGCTGAGAGCTTCTTGGTAAGAACCCAAGAGGAGAGACTAAATATTATTGCTCTGGATTTGGTCGAAAATCAACCTATCTCGTACCAAAAAACCAAAATGCGGCCTTCGGATGAATTGCAATCCCAGACCCGATTGCCGGAAATCGAGGAAAACTGAGTTTAATGCCTCCTTTTCGAACCACCTACTGATCGCTGCGCACACAAAGAAGGTCAAGTTTTCAGAGAGCCGGTTTCTGACGTGGCCAGATTCCATTTACTTGAGAAACCCCTGCGTTTTCCGAGGAAAACGGTCTAACACCCGTTGGAACCCCCAAAAAACACGACCTGAAAACTTTGACCGTCTTTGCGCAGCGGTCAGGAATCCCTGTTGAAAAATCGCAACACTCCGCGATTTTCTCCAGTCCTCGCCTCTTACTGCTCACGATAAGAACGTGGAATCAGCAGTGGTATAAAAGCTGAAGCCGCTGAGAGTCGCTTATGAACTATGGGTTTAGTGGTATCTGAAAATCACCGATATGTCAGGCGACATTAATTTAACCCCTCTCGTCTGAACAAAACCCCACATTCCTCTAGCCTGACACTACCGGATTGCAGGTTTCGGGCTTCTGAGGCCCATTCGTGAGGTGGAGACCATCAGGTTGAGGAGCCCGTGTTCATGGTAACGCTTGCCGTTGAGCCAATGGGCGGGGCTCTCAAAAGTCCGAGGGAACTTACCCCGCGGCGCATACGGCCGGAACTCCTCAGCGGTAGCGGCCCGGTGGATCTTCAGGAACCCGTGCAAGAAACAGAGAACCATCGTGATCCCAGGAAATCACGCTTGGAACGCATTCCGCGTCACCGCCCAGCCGTCTGTGTTGACCGTTTCGGGAGCGTAATTGGGTTCGGGCTCCCGCGCCTCGGCCGCGAAGACGCCGTCGGCCTCTCGGAGATGGCCGTCAGCGCGCCCCACAGGACACAGCCACTACCCACGGTCGTTGCGGCGTAGCCCTTCTTGCCAGCCCAGTCGGCGTAATGCTCGTCCGCCACCAAATGCGTGGGCAATCGGGCTGCGTCGCGGACGGTGGTCCCCACCAGGCTGCTCCGGCCCAACCGCTCGACGACACGATGCCAGTACATCTCGCTGTGACCGAAGCCAATCTTCAACAGTCAAGGGGGGACGCCATGTGCCGCGAGCAGCAGAGGATACCCCAACTCATCAACGGTCCCGGCGATGAGGCCGGGGCGGAGCCAGTTAGGAAGAGCCGTCGTCAGTAACGATCTTCCGCAGCTTCAGCCCAGGAAGCTTGCGAGACTCGCGGCCGAACCCGTGAAGGCGATAACCCTGGTCGAAGTCCGGTGGGAACGGTTCCGGGGCCGAGTGGGCCCAGCCGTCGACAGTAGCGCATAGGCGGGCGGGATCGTGCCAGATCTCGTCGTAGAGCCGCCGGCTCATGGGGATGACGATCTGCTTGGCGCCGCGCGGTGCTTGAGGGTTTCGTTCACGATTGAGCCGCCAGGTCTTCGGTTGAGCGTCCATCTTTGAGGTCCTCTTCCGTGGTAAGAAAAGGATGAAGAAGATGTCGCCGGCCGGATACCCGGCACTTCAAATACATGCATTCCGCTCGAGTCAGGAAAATTGATTCCGAATCGATTCAAATCAGCAGGCAATCGTCCCCTCGCGAAAGGAGACGATCACCTACCAGTTTGTTTGTCTATCCTCGTGTCAGAGGACGCAGCACAAGAAATCCAGGCGGGGATTTTGCCAAGCCGACGATGCAAACTTGGAGGCGGGATTAAGGGGTGGCCTTGGTGGTCCCAGTGCTGGACGAGGTGGGAGCGGCTTTGGGAGCCGACTTGAATTCTTCAGGGGTCATTTTCTTGATTGCGCGATTGGTCAAGAGGACATAACCCCCTTCCTTGGGCGTCTTGGACTCAAACGCAAGGATTTTGTCAGACTTCGCCTCAGGAAAAACAGCCTCCGGCTCAAGAAGTTCGCCCTCCCAAAAAACCTCGAGCTCGCCATTCTTGAGCCCAAGGAGGGCCATCGGGTAGCCCGCCTCGTACTCGCGAAGATCGGTGAGCTTCTTGGGGGATGATTTCTTGGCCAAGACGTAGGTTCGGTAGGCTTCACCCAACTCGCGGAGATTGATGCTCTCAATCACTTCCTGGGTTGGGGCAGGCGTTGACGAGCCACAACCTGCCGCGAAAAGAGTGGAGGCCCCGGCCAGGAACAGGCCAGCCACCCAGAGTCTTCGTTGCATTTTCATCACTTTCCGGAAGGGTTGACCTCACTCAGGGGCGGCGATTCACCCAGATGCAGTGCTGACTCGACAAGCCTTTGGTGAAAAGAAAACGTGACTTGTCGAGCGAGCACAACCTCCCTTTGCCCGTTACCTGAAGGCGAAGCGGACTTCGGCGCCCCTGGTGAGAAAAGCTCTTAGAGACTGTCGGCGCTGATGATCTCGCCTCCCGCCCGAGAGCCCAGGGCTCGCCAGGTGGGTAGAGAGATGGAATCCTTGAAGAAACGTACGGAGCCGTCGCAGAACGCGGCATTGGCCCCCCCGGAATGGAAGCTCCGAGCGGCGATGTGACCGTTGAGGAGCGAGTCCGAGGCGCAGTCACGGATCTTCGAGTTGGGCGTCATCGTATGAGAATACAAATGGGTCCAGCAGACGCCCGAGCGATAATACGACTGACCGCGATACGTGCCGTAATTCGACGGCGTCAAGGTCGCACATCCGGCGTCAGGAACCTGGTTGTTGATCGAAGCCAAACGGACCACCGCCAACGGGTCGCTCGGCGGGAGGTCTGCGAGTCCGCCGGTCGTACCGCGCGACCTTCGGATCTCCGACCACATTGCGGTATTGCTGGTCCCGTCAGTAATCTCCGCAAGCTTGGAAGGTTTGCACACGCGGAAATTAGGGTTTGTCGTCGCGTTCCCAGTCCGATCCAGAGCGGGGAAGCTGAAAGGGCCGAAATTGGCCGTATTAGCTTCCTGGTAGGCCGCGGCTGTAGTCCCAGGCCCCTCAGGCGACGCGGAGGCGCCACTGCTAATCATATAATTGTTGTATCCAAGAGGCAGGCCCGCCGCGCCCCCGACCAACCGAACACTTTGGGGATCGGAAGGGCAGATGTAGCTGCTAATGAGCTGCGTCTGGGCCGTGAGATTGCCCCGGTTCGTGTGCACGTCGATATCAAAATTAAACGCGTTATACATGGCGGCCTGCTCGATGAACGAGAGGATCAAGGCCTGGGTGCTCGGCCGGCTGCTCCCCGAATCTGCAAACGCGTAAGGGCCGTAAGCCGGAGGCAGGTGGCTGTTGACGTTCTCGAAGTTCAGGGTCGCCAAGGCGATTTGCTTGAGGTTGTTGGTGCATTGGGAACGACGGGCCGCCTCGCGAGCCGCCTGAACGGCCGGAAGCAGAAGGGCAATCAACACTGCGATGATCGCGATGACAACCAGCAACTCGATCAAAGTAAACCCACGACGAACACGACTCATGCCTGGACTCCGGAATGAAGTAGGAGGGGGAAACGACCTTGTCGTCCACAAAAGCTTCACAAACCATCTCTTCACGAAAAGGTGAGAGGTTGGCTCCGACGTCGGCTCAATGAAACGGAGGGGAAGCGATTTGGCAAGAAAAGCATCAAACTATCTCGAAATCCTTCATTTCACCGCATGAACGCCGATGCCAAAGAGATCGCAAAGATCCGCTCTCTCAAAGCTTGATGCAGATCGGATCGGGCTACCGGCAATTCGTGCAAATGCACTCCTGGCCATCAATTGTAGAGCGTCCGATTGGGAGACAAGATGTGATCCACGATTTAGTTCGAGCTCACGAACTGTCGAAGCCTTGAAAAAACTCCCGGCGCATGCAACATACCAATTGCATCACGTGCCACGAACTAATAGGACACAATGAGTGCGAGAGTGGATGAGCACTTAGCGAAATCGAACCGAAGGAATTGTCCCCGGTTAACGGCTTCCCGGCTCGACGAGGGGAAGCACGACCTCCGACTTGCGCTGAATGTCATGGAAGATTGTATTATCCACAGCCATCATTCGTCTATGGCTTCCAAGCGGATCGCCCGTGTTTGGGTTGACATCGAACCGAGGGAAGTTGCTGCTAGAAACGTCGACCCGCAAACGATGCCCTTTCTTAAAAAGATTCGAGGTTGGATATAGCGTGATCGTCAATGGATAGACCTCGCCTGGGACCATCAGCTTCGGTTGGTCCAATGACTCACGATAGCGGGCGCGAATGATGGAATCGCCGATGTTCAAATCGAATCCCAACGGATAGTCAGGGTTGGGGGGAATCTCGTCGATCAGCTTGGCGGTGAAGTCGGTGTCGGGGGCCGTTGAGGAGACCCAGAGTTTGACCGTGACGGTGCCGGTCACCTCGAGGTCGACGGCGAGTGGTTCGGTCCGGAAGACGAGGACGTCGCGGCGCTCGGAGAGGGGCAGGCGATTCTCGGCCGCGTGGGTGTCGTCCCGGGGGCGCTGGTCGTAGCCGCCGTTGGTCATCAGGCCTTGGTTTGAGGAGATGTTGCCGCCGATCGTCGGAACGGGATGGCGAGGGTCGAACGTGTAAGTCGTTTGGGACGAATCCTCCGAGGGCGCGGTCGTCGTGAGGGTCCCATCGCCTCGTAAGTAATAAGAGGTGGCGCGAGCGCGGGCGAGGGGCCATTCCCGCTCGGCTCGCCAGAAACCGCCGTGCTGGAGACGGCCGGTGGCCGACTTGCGGTCGTCGCCGGTTCCCATCACGTAGATCAGGACGGGTGGGTCGTCGTCGACACCATTGCTCTCCCCCTTCAGCCAGCGGTCGTACCAGCGAAGCCTCCAGGCCGATAGGTCGACCCCGGCATCGGCGGAGAACTCCACTTCGCCCGCGACGTTTGCCTGTTGCGACGCGTGAACCCAAGGTCCGATAGCCAGTCGCTGAGGGGAGCGCTTCGCCTTCGCAAGCGCCTCGTAGTTGAGGGCGACCTGGCGGGTCCACGAGTCGTACCAGCCGGTGATGTGAAGGACGGGAACATCGGCATAATCGGGCAATTGATCCACGACCGACATTCCCTTGATCTTCCAGAAGGGAGATTCAGGGCCCGTACGCATGGCCTCAGCGAGCCAGCTCTCATATTCGGGGACGACTCGGAGCGGCGTCGTACCCGCACGAAATGGAAGGCTGTCGACATGCTGGCGGATCTGCCGGGCGTTCTGGACCAGGGCCGTTTTGAGGGCCGGCTCCGCCAGGGCAGCGTGGCTGTTGGTGGCACCTTGATCGAAGATCCAGTTCATGAACCGAAGTTCGAACGCGCCCCCGTGGCGCATCCCGCTGATCCCGCAATTCGAGAGCGCGTCAATCGGGATCATCGTCGTGAGGTGCGGAGGCTTGGCCTCGGCCAAGGCGTGCTGGGTCCCCCCGCCGTAGCTGACCCCGAACGTGCCGATCTTGCCGTCCGACCAAGGTTGCGCGGCGATCCACTCGACGACGTCGTAACCGTCGGCCGGGTCGTCCGCCATCATTCTCCAAGTCCCTTCACTCGCGTATCGCCCACGCACGTCGTTGGCCACGACGACGTAGCCGCGCTGGGCGTAGTAACGCCCGTCAGCCGCTGTTCCGATCTTGTTATACGGGGTTCGGGTCAGGAGGGTCGGAAACCGGCCGGCAACCGCTTGGCCGTTGCGTGCAGGGCGATAGAGGTCGGCAGCAAGCTTTGTGCCGTCGCGCGTCGGGACTTTGACGTCGGTTTCGATGACCACGTCGAATTCCGGGGCACGATGCGTGACTTGCGGAGGTTCCGCCCAAGCCATCCGGAGGCTCGAAAGAAGAAGGAGGAGGGGCACGACGAATCGCCCCATCAATTGACGCCTTCTCATTCCAATCCTCCCCACAGGGTGGAGCCTGATAACCACGGCCCACTCGGAATCAAGCGATCGCGTCTGCATATTTCATTGGTAACAAGCAATGACTCAAGATCATGACACACATCTCCACCGTCAGGTTACTCAGACTTCTGATGGGACGCAATAACCTGCGAGTCACCCGACTTCGGGGGAGACGGCGGATGACTCGCGCGAAGTTGACGGTTAGGATCGGAAGCCGTCCTTGAGATTCAAAGGAGAGGCCGGGATAAATGCTTGCCTTGCCCCTACGCGGGGCGCTATGCTCATTCGTGAGCGGGGAAGCAACCGCCTGGGTTGCGTCGTCTCAACCTAATGGTGCCGGAGGGGGATCTCGATCATGACTGGGCCGAATCGGCGGACGTTTCTGGGGATGGCCGGAATGGTCGCATTGGCAGGTCGCTCGGTCTCAGCCGCTCCCAGTGAGAAAGTCCGGCTGGGGGTGATCGGACTCAGCACCCGTGGGACCGATCTGACAAAGTCGATCGTCAAGCAGAAGGACGCGGAGATCGTTGCCGTTTGTGACATCGACGACGCCAAGTTTGCAAACGCGCTCAGCGCGATCCAGGCGGCCGGGTTCAAGGAGCCTCGCCAAGAGAAGGACTACCGCAAGCTCCTCGACGACAAGTCGATCGACGCCATCGTAGTCGCCACTCCCGACCACTGGCACGCGCTCTTGACCGTGCTCGGCTGCCAGGCGGGCAAAGACGTCTACGTCGAGAAGCCGGTCAGCCACAACGTCGTTGAAGGACGACGCATGGTCGAGGCAGCCCGCAAGTACAACCGGATCGTCCAGGCCGGCACCCAGCGCAGGAGCATGGAGCATATCAAGGACGCGGTCGAGTACATCCACGCCGGCTCGATCGGCAAAGTCGGTATGGCCCGCTCCTGGATCCACCAGGTTCGTAAGCCGATCGGCCACGGAACGCCCGGGCCCGTTCCCGAGGGGGTCGACTACGCGATGTGGCAAGGCCCTGCCCCGGACCGCCCGTTCATGGCCAATCGGTTCCACTACAACTGGCACTGGTTCTGGAACTGGGGGACCGGCGAGCTCGGCAACAACGGGATCCACGGCCTCGATATCGCCCGCTGGGGCCTGGGGGTCGATGCCCCCCTCCGCGTGACCTCCGGCGGTGGCAAGTACGTCTTCAACGACGACCAGGAAGTGCCGGATACCCAGATCGTCACCTGGGAGTTCCCCGAAACCTGCCTGGTCTGGGAACACCGGATGTGGTCAAAGCACGGGACCGAGGGAGCCGGTTTCGGGATCGCCTTCTATGGCGACAAAGGGACCTTGCTGATCGACGACAAGGGCTGGCGGGTCGAAGAGGGCAAGGAGGCCGGCGGCAAGCCCAAGGGGGATATCGGCGAGCACATTGCCAATTTCCTCAGCTGCGTCAAGTCGCGGGAAAAGCCCAACGCCGAGATTGAGATCGGCCACCTCAGTACGCGACTCTGCCACCTGGGCAACATCGCTCATCGGGTGGGGAGAAAGCTGACATTCGACGCCGCGACTGAGAGTTTCGCAAACGATTCCGACGCCAACAAGCTTCTCAGTCGTGAGTACGGCAGTCGAATCGAGATGCCCTCCCAAGTTTGAGTGACCCAAACTCGATTGACGGCCGTACGTACTGTTGACCATCGCATCTGCCTGATTTGCCTTTTCTCCCCTGGGATAGCGAGGCGCCCGTGATCCCAGGGGGGGAGACTAGCAGATGCAGGTCAGGTGGATTGCCTCTTGCGTGCCGAACCTTCCCGACGGGTCGACGGTGACCCAGACCGAGGAATCTCTCCATGCAGCTCAGCGCGATCGGTGTCCCGGTGGAGGAGCTCGATACGCCTGCCCTGCTCCTGGACCTCGACCGGTTCGAACAGAACATCGCCAAGATGTCCGAACATTTTCAAGCCCGAGGTGTGGCCTGGCGGCCCCACGCCAAGGCCTTCAAAACACCTGCGATCGCCCATCAGTTACGTAAGGCAGGCGCCATCGGGGTGACGGTCGCCAAGGTTTCCGAGGCCGAGATCATGGCGGCCGCCGGGATTGATGACATCCTGATCGCCCACCTGGTCGTCGGCCCCCACAAAACGAAACGCCTCGCCGCCCTCCAGCGCCACGCCGACGTCAAGGCGACCGTGGACCATCTGGACCAAGTCGCCCCTCTCGGCGAGTCCGCCCGTGTCTGCGGAGTTACAATCGGAATTCTCGTCGACGTCGACCTCGGCCTCCGTCGTTGCGGTGTGGCCTCGGCTACAGACGCGGTGAAACTGGCCCAGGTCGTATCCGAAACCCCCGGGCTTCGCTTCGAAGGCCTGATGGGTTACGAGGGGCATGCCCTCATGATCCCCGATCGCGCACAAAAGAAGGCGGCCATCCAGGAGGCCATTGGGATCCTCCTCAGTACGAAGGACGCAGTCGAACGCGCGGGACTCAACTGTCGGATCATCTCTGCGGGGGGCACAGGGTCCTACCAGTACACGGCCGATCTTCCCGGGATCACCGAGATCCAGGCGGGGGGAGGGATCTTCGCCTGTCAATATTACACGCAAGTCTGCGGGGTTGAGGGACACTGGCCTGCCCTCTCACTACTGGCCACGGTGGTGAGCCGACCGGCCCCCGATCGCGCGATCCTCGACATTGGCCACAAATCCGTCAGCCAATATCGGACCCCTCCCATCTTGCGAGATTACGACAATTGCCCGGTGATTGGCCTCTCAGCCGAGCACGCCGTCGTCGGAGTCGCTCCTGGTAATGATTTCCCAATCGGAAAAAAAGTGGCGGTTATCCCCGGATATAGCGATTTTACCTTTGTGCTCCACGACCGAGTCATTGGCCATCGCTGGGGACTGGTGGAAGTGGTTTGGCCACTCCTGGCCCGGGGAATGCTCCAGTGATCCTGGAGAGGACCCTCGACTTTTCAATGCGTGCATGCTATCATTATAGGGAAGTCCGAGCGAATTGATCTCGAACGATGGGGCGGATTTGGATACGGTGGCACTACAATGGAGTGGCTGCCCGGAATTCACGTCCTAAATTCCTTTGAGACGATTTGCTCAACCCGAGTGCTCTTGAAGTTCGATTCTCGCCCCTTTCTGTAGGGAGGGTTACGCGAGAAACCGAGGAGGGAAATGCGTGCTTAGCGGCAATCGAGACGGGAAGAAACGGCGTTCCTACCGACCGGCGGTCGAAGCGCTCGAAGCACTCCGGCTGCTCAGTAGTGCCGCGCAAACTCTTCCTGACATTGCTGTTGAGCGCGACGTCGTCTTCTCGCCCCCGACATTCGAGGCACCGCCGACTACCGATCTTTCCGACGCCGCCTGGGACGAAGCCCTCGGGCAGACTCACCTTGCCGATATCCTCGGGTCGTCGACGAACGACGTGGATCCCGAGGCCGTCTCGTCCGGCCTGCTCCAGTTGAATCGCTACCTCAGTCGCGCCTGGTATCGGGCGGGGGTCGCGGTCCAGATGCATGATGACTGTTCGCAGGCCGTCTATGTGACTCTGCTCCAGAATCTGGGGCGTAGCCGGTTCGACTCGCTGCTATCCGAGATTGGCCAGGTGGGGATCCGCGACGTCTTGAGCCGTGAAACGGCCGATGGCCCTGACTTCTTCCGGGCCATCGACACGGTCAAGAAGCGGGCGCAGCGGGAGCGGACGTATCAGCCGCTCGACTCCGCCGTGGCTGCGGGGTCGGCGACCGAGGTCGACGCAAAAGCTGGCTGGCGGAACGCGCTTCAAGAGGCGATTGACCAATCGCTCAACCCTCGTGAGGCGGCCTTGATCTACGCGACCCTCAAGGGCGAAACGCCGGCCGAGATCGCGTCGCAGTGGGGTGTCGCCCCCAAGACCGTCAGCAACGAGAAGACCCGGGTCATTCAGAAGCTCCGGGATACTCTCACCGCCGACCTGCTCGATTGACCTGACGCGTCAGGGCCGGGCGCTCACGTCGGAAAACGAAGCAATCTCAGCCCGTTTACGACGGCTTTTTGCTGTTCGAAGTCGACTTGGCCGGGGCGGGCTTGGTGCTGCCTGTTTCGGTTTTCGACTCCGAGGAGGCGGGGGCGGCGGCTTCGGCCTGGCCTTGCTCGTCGACACCGTGCTCCAACTCGCGAGCGCCGAAGATGTTCTCAAAGTTGGGGAAGCCGTATTTGCGAATGATCGGACCGCTCATCGTGGGGAACTCCAAAGGGCGGAGAAGGGCGGGACAGTCAAGCCGTTGTTGCGACACGCCGCTCTCGTTTCGGATTGCTCTCTCTAGTGTTCTGACTCGAGAGAGCAGCGTCAAGCGCGGCGTGTCCGGGTCGGCGGCCGTCGTGTTTAGCGTTTGGCGGGTGCCTGGGCATCGGCGAAGGCGGTATCGAAGCCACGCCCCGAGGCCGGGAAGCCCATCTTGTCCTTGACGAACCGCGCGGCTTCCGCCGCCCCGTACTCACGGTCCATGCCCGAGTCTTCCCACTCGACGGAGAGGGGGCCTTCGTAGCCGAGGTGGTTGAGGGCGCGGGTGATTTCCTCGAAGTTGACCTGGCCACGGCCGGGCGAGCGGAAGTCCCAACCGCGTCGCGAGTCGCCGAAGTTGAGGTGCGAGGTGAGGATCCCCGACTTGCCGTCGAGCGTCAGGGCGGCATCCTTGACGTGGACGTGATAGATCCGGTCCGGGAAGGCACGGAGGAAGGCAACAGGGTCGACCATTTGCCAGAGAAGATGGCTCGGGTCGAAGTTGAATCCGAACTCCGGACGGAAGTCGAGCGCCTTGAGGGCCATCTCGGCCGAATAGAGGTCAAATGCAATTTCGGTCGGATGGACCTCCAGACCGAACTTGACCCCGCATTCCCGGAACACGTCGAGGATCGGGTTCCAGCGCTCGGCCAAGAGTTTGAAGCCGTCGGCGATCATCGAGTCGGGCACCGGCGGGAACGAATAGAGCAAATGCCAGATCGACGACCCTGTGAAGCCGTTGACGACCTTGACGCCCATCTTTCGCGCGGCCCGGGCGGTGTCCTTCATCTCCTGGATCGCCCAGTCTCGCTTCTTCTCGGAGTTGCCGCGAAGATCGGGGGGAACCCAGTCGTCGGTCCTGGAATCGAGCACGTCGAGCACGAGTTGGCCGACGAGGTGGTTCGAGATCGCCCAGCACTTGAGACCGTAGCGCGCGAGCAGGTCGTGCCGCTCCTGGCAGTAGTTGTCGTCTTGGAGCGCCTTCTGCACGTTGAAATGATCGCCCCAGCAGGGAAGTTCGATACCGTCGTATCCCCACTGGCTTGCCTTTTGGCAGATCACTTCCAGCGTCAGGTCGGCCCATTGGCCAGTGAACAAGGTGACGGGTCGTGCCATTGGTACATAACCTCGCGGATCGGGGTGATCAAATGCGCCGGTGGAACACGGCGGAAGTGGGTCGTTGGGGAAAAAGGCAACCATAGGGACCCTCGGCGGGAAAGTCAACGATTTGACGCCCCCGACTTCCGAAGGTGATAATCCAATCAGCGGACGGTCATCGAATGCCCTGACGAGCTTGTTTTCCGCCATGCCGACACGTGCTGTCCTTTTCGACTTCGATGGCGTCATTGCCGACACCGAAAATATTCACATCGCCGCCTGGCAGCGCACGCTGGCGCGGCTCGGCTGGGAAGTCCCCGACGAGGTCTGCGCTCGCGCCGTCGAGGTCGATGATCGCATCTTTCTCGCCGACCTCTTCGCCCAACGGAAGCTCGAACAAGGGGACGTGGAAGGCTGGGTCCGGAGCAAGCAAGAGCTGACGGCCTCGATGCTGACAGCCTCTCCCCGGATTTATCCGGGCCTCGTCGAGCTGGTCCGGTCGCTCATCGGTAAGGTTCAGCTGGCGATCGTCTCAACGACCTGGCGAGAAAACATCGAGATCGTCCTCAAGGCCGCCAATCTTGAAGACGCCTTTCCGACGGTGGTCGGCAAGCAGGACGTGACCCTTGTCAAACCCGACCCCGAGGGCTATCGCCTCGCCCTCCAAAAACTCGGGATCGCCCCAGAAGACGCCATCGCCCTGGAAGACTCCGCGACCGGCCTGGCCGCCGCACGAGCGGCCGGCCTCCCGGTCATCGCCGTGGGCCATCGCCTCCCGCGCGGTGAGTGGGTGGGCTCGTCCAACTTCGTGGACGACCTGACGAATCAGCCCAAGCTCATGCCCCTTCTCGGCCTCGGAAACGGCTAACTCCAAGCTTCAGGACGAAGATTTCGACGCGCACTCGTTTGAGCTGTTGCCAGATCGGCGGGATTTCCCTTGGCCTGCGGGTGTCTCACCCACAGGCTGGCTTCGGCTGAGGCAATGGCTTTTAAAAACGCTCACACAAGTCATTGCTTGTATTTTTATTTGAAAAATAGGCTGAAAAACTGAAATAAGCCATTAGTGGTACCATGCTCTCACGACCTCCACAATTCGCCTGACCTTATCGGCATCAATTCGATCCCCAGTGCATACCGCCGAGCCAATGTGGATTCCTTTCAGGTTCGCCTGGAGGAAGGCTGAGAGATCCGCTTCGGTGATGCGGCCTCCCGCTGCGATTGCAATGCGGCCGGCGGTCTGCCGAGACAATTCGGCAAGCCTGGCCAAGCCATCCACGGCCCTGACAGCCCCCCCTGAGGTCAGGATTCGGTCGACGCCGAGACCGATCAGTTCGTCTACAACTTCGAGGGGATTGGCCATTTCATCGAACGCGCGGTGGAACGTAACGTCCATCGGGTGAGACGCCGCGATGAGTTGGACGAGCCGCGTTTGATCCAACGAGTGATCGGGTTGCAAAAGGCCGATCACGACACCCGCAGCCCCCAGCGACTTGGCCATCGCGACGTCATGCTGCATGACCTCGAACTCCGCCTCGGAGTAGACGAAATCGCCCCCTCGCGGTCGGATCAGGACGTGGACCGGGATCGCCAGCCGACGGCAAGCCACGGCGACCGTTCCCAGACTGGGGGTCACGCCACCGACAGCCAGATCCTCACAGAGTTCAATCCGGTCCGCTCCCCCTGCATAAGCCGCCAGCGCGGACTCGATCCCCTGGACGCAAATTTCGACCGCGACATTCATGCTGCCTCCTTGTTCTTGGTGCGAACCCACCCTGGCTTCGGTTTCACATCGTTGACGATGTCAGTCCCACCGGCGTGAGTCGTTGGTTGACATGTCTCATCAAGAATCTTCGGGCATTGGACGATATCTTTTCTTGGATTTCCGCCTTATTCCGGTTGTCCCGACTTCGGCGTTTGAGTTGCCGTTTCGCGGCCAATCGAGCAGGCCCGCCGTTGCACCCGAGCGGCCTGGACGACGGCGAATGAGATTTCTAAAAGACCTGATCGCACGGGTGTTCCACCAAGCCAGGATCACCCCCACCGAATCACGACAAACCCGGAGGGCGGCTCAAATCGCGTGGATGGCTCGATCAGCCACCATGCATGTCGTACCCAGGCCCTTCTCAATCATCATCGTCTGACCAGGCACACCGATGTCTTCTTTGGAAAAGGCGTTTTCCAGCGTCAACCACTGACCCGCAATGGAGTCGGAGTCATGCTGGAAATCAGGGTCACTCCGCACAGTCCAATGCAATCGGCTGCAACAGAGTGTTCATCGCGAATCCCTATCCCTTGAGGTGTCCATGAGCAAGGCGAAGAAAAAGAGTGTGATCGAGAAGGTCGGACAGAAGGTCGGCACCGCGCTCGAGTCGATCGGCGGGGTCCTCTCTGACGGGGCAGAAACGATCAAGGAGGCTGGTGCAAGCGCGATTGAAGGACTTGGAGCCGTCCTCCCCTCCCTGTCCGCAGCGTCCAAGTCCTCGAGCCGGACGAAAGCGAAGTCAACCGCATCGAAGGGGCATGCTCCCCAGGGGAAAGGGAAGACCGCCGCGCCGAAGGCACCTGCCTTGAAGGCTCAGGCCCCGAAGGCGGCAGGCAAGCCCACCCTAGCAAAGGCCGACGCGTCGACGGCAAAAAGCAAGACCGCGACGCCAAAGGCCGCCGCAACGAAGGTCCCCGCCTCGACCGCGAAAAGCAAGACTACCCCGACGAAGGGGGGGCAAGCCAAGGCCTCAGCGTCCCCCACGTCCGTAGCCAAGCCATCCGAACCCAAAAGCTCCTCAGCCTCAAAGGCAAAAACCCCCACGCTCAAGGTCAAGGGGACGAAGACGAAGGGTAGCGACGACAAGCCGGCCAAAGCGGCCACAAAGCGGACGACAACGAAGAAGGCTCATTGAGGAGACAGCTTGTCCCTGAAGGAGGAAAGCCGTCGTTGGAGCCCGCATCCGCCGAGATTGAAGTGCACGTACGAAAGCCGAAAAGATCCGCCAAGGGCTCGCCACTTCTCCCCCTCCAATCGCGCAACAAAAAAGACCCACCATCACCAGGCGAGATCGCCTGGTGATGGTGGGTTTGCCGCGCTCACTCAGAAGCAGGACGGAATGGGTTCGCCTTTACCAGCCCTCCAAGCTTCTTAGACGGCAACGCGTCGGTCGGCGAATCCTGAATCGTCGAGCCGGGTTCGGCCTTCGAATGCCTTCCCTGCCCCCCCCGAAAAGGCTGGGGTCGCCAAGGTGATTTCGAGGGCTTCATCGAGGGTCGAGACGCAGTGGAACGTCAGAGCCTGGCGAACGTCCTCGGGAAGGTCGTCGAGGTCCGCTTCGTTGTCCTTGGGCACAAGGATATGAGTGCAGCCCGCCCGGTGGGCTCCCAGCACCTTCTCCTTGACCCCACCGATCGGCAGGACTCGCCCTCGGAGGGTAATCTCACCGGTCATTGCAACGTCGCGGCGGACCGGTCGACCCGACATCGCCGAGATAATCGCCGTGGCCATCGCGACGCCCGCAGACGGGCCGTCCTTGGGGATCGCTCCGGCGGGAACGTGAACGTGGACTTCGATCGAACCAAGCCGATCCGGAGGAATGTCCAGCTCAGGGGCATGGTTCGCCGCATAGGTGGTTGCCGCTCTGGCCGACTCTTTCATCACGTCGCCAAGCTGGCCGGTCAGGATCAGGTTGACGTTGCCCCATCCGCCGTAGGGAACCGTCCCCTCCGAAGCGCTCGGCCCATGCAGCTTTCGGATCGCAGCCTCGACGAACATAATGTCGCCGCCGCTGGGGGTGTAGTACATCCCGGTGGCAACGCCCACCTCGTTGGCTGTACCGGCATGCTCCGGATGGACCCTGGGCCGGCCCAAGAGCTCTCGGATCCTCGTCGGAGTAATCGTCCGTTCGACGGTCTCGCCCGCCGCGATTCGCCGGGCCAACTTTCTGGTCACGGCACCGACTTGCCGCTCGAGCTGGCGGACGCCGCTTTCCCGAGTGTATCGGCTGACGACTTCCATCACAGCATCATCGGTAAACGTCACTTGCTCTTCATCCAGGCCCGACTCCGCGATCTGCCTCGGGACGAGGTAAGTCTTGGCGATCTCGGCCTTCTCACGCTCGGTGTAACCTGAGAAGTCGACCACCTCCATCCGGTCGAGCAAAGGTGCAGGGATGTTCTGCAGGAAGTTCGCCGTGGCGATGAACAGAACCTCGCTCAGGTCAAACGGGACGTTCAGGTAATGGTCCGTGAACGAATCGTTCTGAGCCGGGTCGAGCACCTCCAGCAAGGCGCTGGCGGGGTCGCCCTGATGGGAAACGCCCAGCTTGTCGACTTCGTCCAGGAGGAAGACCGGGTTCTTGGTGCCGGCGTGCTTGAGCGCCTGGATAATCCGGCCGGGCATGGCCCCCACATAGGTTCGTCGATGGCCTCGGATGTCAGCCTCGTCGCGGACCCCTCCCAGCGCGGCCCGGACGTACTTCCGCCCCAAGGCACGGGCGATCGACTTGGCGATCGACGTCTTGCCCACACCCGGCGGGCCGATGAACAGGAGGATCGGACCGCGAGCCATCGCCCGCGCCTTGGCCTCGCTCGCATCCTTGACCGGACGCTCCTCGTCCTCGACGGCGCGGATCTGCGCCTCGCCGGTTGTCTCCACTTCCTTGGCGAGCCGCCGGGCATTGAGCTGGCGGACGGCGAGGAATTCGAGGACCCGGTCCTTCACATCTTCGAGTCCATAATGGTCCTCGTCGAGCACCTTCGAGGCGTGCGGAAGGTCGAGGTCGTCGTCGGAACGGGTATTCCAAGGCAATTCCGCCACCCACTCGAGGTAGGTCCGGATGACTTGCCCTTCCATCGACTCACGCCCGGACCGCTCCAGGCGGCCGAGCTCGCGCTCGACCTCGGCTCGCGCATCGGCAGGAAGTTCGAGAGCGGCAAGCTTGGCCCGCAGGTCCTTCATCTCGCGTGATTGGTCGTCGTCACCCAGTTCTTTCTGAATCGCCTTCATCTGCTCGCGGAGGTACATCTCCTTCTGCCGCTCGCCCAGCTCAGACTGGACCTGCGACTTGATCTGGTCCTGCGCTTCCAGCATTCCGATCTGGCGCTGAACCAGGATTAGGACACGGCGGAGCCGGTCCTCGACGCCGAGCGTCTCCAGCAGGTTCTGCTTCTCTTCAACAGAGAGCTCGATGTAGCCTGCGACCAGGTCGGCGAACCTGGCAGGGTCGGTCACGGAGTCCATGACCTGGTGGAGCACCTCCTCCGGCAGCCCTCGGCGCTCGCCCAGTTCCATCGCCCGTTCACGCGTCTCTCGGTAGAGGGCCGCGAAGGCCGGATCGTTCAGGTTGAGCGGCTGCATCTCAGCAACAGGCGAAGTCGTCGCCTTCAGGAAACCTTCGGAGGCATCATAGTGGAGCGCGTAGGCACGCTCCTCTCCCTGGAGGAGCAATTGGGCCCCGCCCAGGCCGCGCTGGATCTGACCGATCCGAGCGATGACGCCGTTTGCGTAGAGTTGCTCAGGCGCGGGCTCCTCAGCCAGGTCGCGCTGGGCAACGGCAAAGACAAGGCCGTCACCCTTGATGGCCGCCTCGATCGCCCGCAGAGTCCCCGGTCGCCCGACAGCGATCGGCACGGTCAAACCAGGGAAAATCACCATTCCTCGGAGCGGGAGGACGGGGAGTGATTGTGTGTTGGCCAAGGGATTCACCTATCCTTTCGTCCCGGCGGAATTCTCGGTGTCCGGGTATCGTCACGTTCTCTCGTGTCCCGAAATACTACGTTGTCGGCTGTCCAGTTGTTCGCGGTAAACCCGAGGGGTAAACAAGTCGAGGATCCGTCGGTTCACCCGATCGAATTCCTTTGGCAGAACCCAGCTCGACGCTCCCTCGATTCATTCTAGGCGCGACGACTCGCAAGTCACCCTGCTCGACCTGACACCCCGATCCCGGGCTGCCGTTCCGCGGATCGAGGCCTCGCGCCCTCCCCCACGAGCCATCGACCTTGACGCCCCCGACTTGAAGCACTCAGCTTTGCCAAGTTCGAAGTGGGGAGGTTAACGGGGCCTTGTCCTCGTACGAGGCCCCGGAAATCAACTGGAGGCGAGAGAATTGACAGCAAAAAAACCAAATTCAAATATTCAATAATGAAATTTCAAGCAATAACATTCTGGCAATCCGACCACCACGAGTCTCAAGCCCTTCTCAACGATGTCGAAGCCTCGGCCACGGATTCTGCTTTTATTTCAAATTTCATTAATGTTAAAATGTTATTTTTTCTAAACTTGCCATGTCGTAAGGAACAGCGCGGACGCGCTACGGCCTTTGCCCGCGGTCTGTGGGGCCTGGGACGAGAAGTGACTGTCTCGGAAGGTCATGGCCGAACTGCGGCGGTACGTTCGCGAGGAATTGGCCATCGGTGTGTGGGCTTCGGTGCCCATGCTTGTGTCCCTGGTGATGAGTGTTGTGGTAAACCTCATCGACCAGGGCACAACCCCTATCTTTCCAGAGCAAAATGGCTTATGGCCAGTCGTCGGCTTGGTGGAGGTCGGCGAGAAGCCTCATCGATTTCGCCACTGGTTTCTCGAGCCGAGCTGCCATTGCCAGGTTCTGTTTAGTAGACGTCCCTCCGGTATCTCTTCTCAGACGACAGACGGGCGATGTAAGCCTTGGCAGCGTCTGCATTGAGGCGGCCGTGGGTTTGGACGACCTCACGGAGGGCGCGGTCAACGTCGGCGGCCATGCGCTTGGCATCGCCGCAAACGTAGATATAAGCGCCTTCGTTGAGCCAGCGATAGAGTTCCTCACCGTGCTCCACGATGCGATCCTGGACGTAGACCTTGCGTCCTTGATCGCGGCTGAAGGCTGTATCGAGGCGGGTCAGGAGTCCGCAGCTTTGGAAGCGGGAAAGCTCCGCTTCGTAGAGGAAGTCGAACTCGCTCCGTTGGTCGCCGAAGAAGAGCCAGTTCTTGCCTGATGCGCCGGTCGCTTCGCGTTCGTGGAGGAAGGCCCGAAACGGCGCGATGCCGGTACCAGGCCCGATCATGATCATTGCCGCACTGGGGTCGGCCGGTAGGGAGAACCCGTGTGACGGTTGGACGAATACGCGGACCGACGCCCCAGGGGCAACGCGGTCGGCCAGCATCGTCGAGGCGACTCCCTTGCGGCCCCGGCCATTGTATTCGTAGGTGACCCGCCGGACCGTGAGGTGGACCTGGCCGCTGTGCCGCCTGGGAGAACTGGAGATCGAGTAAAGCCTTGGCTTGATCCGTGAGAGTGCGGCGACGAATGGAAAGGGAGAGGGCCTGGCAGTGGGGAAACTTCTCAAAACATCAAGCACGTCGAAGCCAACGATTGGACCGTCATCTTCGACCAACGCGCGGAGACGGGTCGACTCTTCAGCGTCAGTTGCAGCATCGGCGAGGAGGAGCAGGAATGCTTCGGTCACCTCGTTGAGGCAACACTGCTTCCGGAGCGCGGTGGCTAGGGAAACTTCGGGCCCATCGCTCAACGCGACCGGTTCGTCGCCGCTTGCGCCAAGAGCTGCGACCACTTCCTCGGCCAATGCGTCGCAGTTCTCAGGGTAAATTCCCAGCGAGTCGCCGACGGAGTAGGTCGGGCCTTCGGCTCCGAGTTCAATCTCGACGTGACGTGTTTCCTTCTCCGAGCCTGGCTGGTTCAGAGGCGTTGTCGACACGATCTGAGCCGTATACGGGTTTTCACGCGACCACCTGTCCTTTCCGAGATGGGATACCCCGTTGACGTGCGTTTGACTTGCGGCCGGAGTCATTGTGATGACTACGGGTTGCTCCTTGAGCAATCGTTTGAGGGTCCTCGATGTTTCCGAACCGCCCGGTGCGCAGAGGGTCAGGCGGTTCTCAGAACCATCGGCAATGGCCTCGGCGTAGGTCCGGCAGAGGTAGCCACAAGCTCCGCAATCGAGCTGGGCGGTCGCAGACATCAGGCGGCGAGGGAGGGGCTCGCCGTCGGAGAGCTTGAGCCGTTCGTCGATCGAGAGGGTCGGGTCGTGCCACGGTTCGGGCGCGGGTTCGGCGACGGGGGCGGGGGCAAAGGCTACGGCCTCGGCAAGTGCCGGGGCGATGCTCGCGGTTTCACCGTTGAGTCCAAGCCAGCCGGCGAGAAAGCCATTGAGCCAGGCACGTTGCTCGGAGTTGAAAGGGGCGGTCTCGGGAAGGATTGCGATGCTCATGGTTCGTCCATCCTTCAGGCGGTTTGGAGGGAGAGTTCCGACGCGACCGATCCGTTGAGAGTCACTGCGGGGGGCTCGCCGGCCGCGCGAAGGGCCTCGAGCGTCTGTCGTCGGGCGAAGGACGAGAACGACTCATTCGGCAGGCGATGAGCCTGGTAAGCTTTCAAAAGGCGTTCGACGGCCGGCGGGATCGCGTCGAACGGCATCGCATCGAACAGTCGGCGGCCAATCCCTTGCTCGGTCCCGTAGCCACCGCCGACGCAAAGGTGATAGCCCTCGACGAGGTCGTCGCCAACCTCCACCTTCGTCGCTTCGAGGCCGAGATCGCCGATATAGTGTTGAGCGCAGGAGTGGTGACAGCCGGTCAGGTGAATGTTGATCGGTTGGTCGAGGTTGACCCGCGATTCAAGGTATCGGGCCAGAATCATCGCGTGGCCCTTGGTGTCGGACGCCGCAAACTTGCATCCCGCGTTCCCCGTGCAGGCCACCAGGCCGCTCCGAACACTCGACGCGTCCCAGCCAAGGCCGAGCGCCTCGATCGCGTTTTTCACGGCAGGAAGGTCCCCCTCCTTGACGTCGGAAATCAGGAGATTCTGCCAGACGGTGAGGCGGATCGTACCGCGACCGAATCGCTCAGCGATGTCGGCGAGGCCATCCATCTGGTCGGCCGTCATCCGGCCAACCGGAAGCACGACGCCGACATAGAATCGTCCGTGCTGTTTCTGAGGATGAACGCCGACGTGGCCCCAGCGGTCGTCACCGCCCGATAACTCCCAGCGGTCGCTGGAGACCTTCCTCAGTGGCTTGCCCAACTCCGTCTCGACCTCGGCGAGGAACTTGTCGAAGCCCCAATCGTCGAGCACATACTTCAACCGCGCCTTCTTGCGGTCGGTCCGGTCGCCCGACCGGATGAAGACGCGGACGATCGCAGCCGCAACGGGAACGCATTCCTCGGGACGAAGCAAAACGCCGGTGTCACGCGCGAAATCCTTGTGGCCCGTGATCCCACCAAGGGTCAGTCGGAAGTAGACCCCCGGCGAGACCTCGTCCGCAGCCGAATCTTCTCGGACATTGACGGCCTTGAAGCCAATGTCGTTCGTGTCGTCGAGGCTCGAGATCCGACCGCCGCCGTCAAACGCGATGTTGAACTTTCGCGGTAATCCGTACATCTCACGGTGGTTGAGGATGTAGTGGTGCATCTCCTTGGCGAGCGGAAGCGTCTCGATCAATTCTTGTGGGTCAATGCCGCTCGTGGGATTGCAGGTGACGTTCCGGATGTTGTCCGCCCCCGATCCCCGGGCGACGATTCCCAACTCGGTCAGCGTGGTCAGTACGGCCGGGGCGTCGTGCGGACCGATTTCGCGAACCTGGAGATTCGCTCGCGTGGTCACGTCGGCGTACCCACCCCCCAGCTCGCGTGCGATCCCGGCCACGCCCCGAAACTGCCAGGCCTTGATCACTCCCCCCGGCAATCGCAACCGACACATAAATGCGTTTTGCGCAGGGGCGACAAAAAAGAGTCCCGAGTATTTATACAGGAAAACATTCGTATCCTTGGGAAAAAGGCCCGCGCGGGCGTTCGCCTGAATCTCGTCGTACATGGTCAACGGATCCTTGGCCCGCTTGGCTGCCTCCTCCTTGCAGAGGACTTTCCCCCCGGAGACGGCCCGGTCCTGCGCCTCGACTTGCAACCGCTCCGGCGACGGCGGCCCGACAGCGGTTCCCTTCGGACCAAGGGTGACCACCGCCCCTGGCGCTGCGGCGCTTCCCGAGAGGATCGGCAGGCCGCGCACCGCCCGGGCGACGTCGGTCCCCATTGCGAAGCCCTGTAAGAAGGTCTTCTGCGCTTCGGTCAGGCCGTTGCTCTGATTGTGATCCGACATCGACGGTCCCCCCTTCTCTCCCGGATGAGTCGTGATTGTGCGGTTGATTCCTTGGCGAACGTCGGTGCGTTGCCGACGAAACACTTTTCTTCCAATCTCCGCCTCAAGCCACGGCTCCAGCGAGCGAAGGTTGGGGCTTCGCTTCGGCCAGTTGCCGGCGCTGATCCTCGGCCTCGGCACACTCGCGGGCAGCCTCGGTCTCCGTCTCGAGAGAGAACCGGATGGCGAAGGCCAGGAACGACGCGACCGAGACAGTGGCGCCCAGGATGAACAGGGCAGTCGGCCACGCAATCGCCCCCTTGAACATGAAGCCCGCCGCGACGGCCCCGACATTACCCCCCGCCCCGACGATCCCCGACACCGAGCCAAGCGCTTTCTTATTGACGAAAGGGACGACCGCGTAGGTCGCTCCTTCGGACATCTTCATGAAGAGACCGAAGCCGATCATCGCCGGGAGCGCCAACGCCACCGTCGGCATCCTCGAGAAGAGCATCAGACCGAGGCCCTCGAGTAGGAGCGCGACGAAGAGCCAGTGGACGCGCCCTTTCAAACCCCAACGACCACCCAGGCGGTCGCTGATATAGCCTCCGAGCGTTCTCGCAAAGATGTGCAACAGGCCAAGCGATCCGGCGGCGAAGCCGGCCGCTTTGGCGCTCAGGCCGAAGTGGTCGTGGTAATACAGGTGGGCGACCCCGTCCATCGTCAACTCGACGCCGAAGCAGGCCGCGTACATGACGAAGAGTACCCAGACCCGAGGGTCGCGAGCCGTCCGCAGGAACGTCCCCTTCGACGCCCCGGCCGGAGCCATCCGCCCTGAAGCACGAAGTTCGGAGAAGTTGCCGTGCGGCGTATCCTGTGTCAGGAAGTAGTAGGCCACTCCGGTCAACAGGCAGACCAGACCGGCAACGAGCATCGAGGCGCGCCAGCCCCAATAATCACCCAGGCCGAGCGTCGCAGCGAAGAAAGCGGCGAGCAGCGGCATAGCGAACTGGGTCACCCCTCCCCCCATGTTGCCCCAGCCTGCTGTCGTCGCATTGGCCGTGCCAATGCAGTTCGGAGCAAACATCACCGAGGTGTGATACTGCGTAATGACAAACCCGGCCCCGATGGCGCCGATGGCCACCCGGAAGGCCAGGAACGTTTTGAAGTCGTGCGAGAGGCCGATTCCCATCACCGGCAAGCTGCCGAGGATCAAGAGCCAGGTGTACGTGAGCCGTGGCCCGAACCGGTCGCAGAGCTCACCGCAAACGATTCGCGAGACCACCGTGATCGCCACCGACCCGATGATCAGCCAACCGATCTGGTCCTTGGTGAGTCCCATCTCGGAGCGGACGGCCGCCATCTGCGGGGCGATACCAAACCATGCGAAAAAGCAGAGGAAGAACGCAATCCACGACAGGTGGAACGCCCGCATCGATGGCGTCGTTACATCGAACAAGTTGATCCGCGTCGCCTTGCCGTCTTGTCGCATACTGGACTCCGATTCAACATGCTAGCAAATCAAGGAACGATGACTCGCGAATGATTCTCAGCCGGCGTCAGCTCCTCACTCGCTCGGTGCCGACATTTCCAGCCTGCAATGGCCTGTCTGATCGCACGCTTTCAGGTGGGGCACCGGGGCCTTCGGACCTGATTCGCACCGCGCACCCCTTGTAAGCGGGCTGGCGGGAATTCGGGTCGAAATCCGGGTAGGTCAACGTGTTGGTCACAGGGTCGTGCATGGGGAGGAACACCTGCCCCTGCCCCACGGTCGGCGTGACGAACGCCTTGGCATGCACCCGACCCCGGCGTGATTCAACGATCATCGCCTGACCGGGCCCGATCCCCAGCCATCGCGCATCCGCCGGGTGGATCTCGGCATGGAGTTCCGCCGGATAGAGCTTCCGAAGCACGCCCGACTTCGCCGTGCGCGTCTGGGTGTGCCACTGCGAGGCGCTGCCGCGTCCGGTGAGCAGCAGGAACGGGTACTCGTCGTCAGGCGACTCGCCCATCGGGCGGGGGTTCTCGAAGACAAACCGCGCCCGGCCGTCGGCGTGATAGAACCGGCCGTCGGCAAACAGTCTGCGCTGCGAAGAAAGGTCCGCCGCACCTTCGGGGTAGGGCCACTGGATCCCCCGCGCCTCATCGAGGGACCGGTAATCGCGGATCCCTGTGAAGTCACAAGGCTGGTTTGCTGAGAGCGCCTTGAGGATCTGGAAGATGGATTCAGGAGACTCCCAGCGCTTAAACATCTCGCCACAGCCGTAATAGTGGGCCGCGAGCTTGAAAATGTGAAAGTCCGAGAGGGCCTGTCCCGGAGCCCGGCGCACCTTCTTGATGAGGCCGACCCGGCGTTCGGAATTGATGAACGTCCCTTCCTTTTCTCCCCAGCCGGCGGCGGGGAGGAGGAGATCGGCGGCTAAGGCCGTCTCGGTCGAGCTGTACATGTCCTGCACGACCAGGAAGTCGAGCGTGCCCAGCAGTTGGCGGAAATCCTGCTGGTGGATCCAGGAGTGCGCCGGGTTGGTGGCGATCACCCAGAGCCCCCGGATCTTTCCTTCGCGAATTCCGTCGACGATCCGGTCGTACGTCCAACCGGCCTGAGTGGGGATCCGGTCCTCGGGAATCTCGAGCACGCCAGCGACTTTGGACCGGTGCAAAGGGTCGGCGAAGTCATGGCCGCCGAGAAGATTGGTGGTGTTGGAGAAGAGCCGTGAGCCCATCGCGTTGCACTGCCCGGTGATTGAGTTCGCCCCGGTCCCCGGTCGGCCGATGTTGCCGGTCAAGAGCGCGAGGTTGATGATCGCCTGAGCGGTGCGGACTCCCTCGTGGCTCTGGTTGACCCCCATCGTCCACCAGAACGAGACCCGCTTCTTGCGGTGAATCAGTTCGGCGAGGTGCTCGATTTGCTGGGCCTCCAGGCCCGTCTCATAAGCGACGGAGAGTAAGCCGAACCGCCGGACGAACCGGGCGTAGTCGTCGAAGCCTGAGGTATGAGCCTCAACGAACGAACGATCGACCCAGCCCCGCTCGATCATGAGGTTGGCCAGGCCGTAGAACAGGACGAGATCGGTCTTCGGCCGCGCCTGCAGGTGCAGGGTGGCGCTCACGGCAGTCTCGGTGCGGCGCGGGTCGACGACGACGATCTCAGGGGCGTTCCGGTTCTTCATCACGCGCTCCCACATGATCGGGTGCGCGATGCAGAGGTTCGAGCCGACGAGGACGATGCAGTCAGATTCCTCGAAGTCTTGATAGGTATAAGGCGGCGCATCGAACCCGAACGCCTGCTTATAGGCGACGACGGCTGTGGCCATGCACTGGCGGGTGTTGCCATCGCCGTGCTTGATCCCCATCCCAAACTTGGCGACTGCGCCGAGGAGGGCCATCTCCTCGGTGGCGATCTGGCCCGTGCTGAGGTAGGCGACCGATTCGTTCCCGTGCTCGGCCTGAATCGACTTGAAACGTGCGGCGAACGTCTCCATCGCAGTGTGCCAGTCGACCGGCCGGCGGATACCGTCGTCACCACGGAGCAGCGGGGTTGTCGCACGGTCGTCGGCCTCGAGGACGGTGAGCGCCTCCCACCCCTTGGGGCAGGCCATGCCGAGGTTCACCGGGTAGTCGGCCGAGGGGCTTAGGTTCACGGCCTCTCCCTCACGCAGGTGGACGGTGAGGCCGCACCCGGTCGAGCAGTAGCCGCAGACCACGCCCGTCGTCGCGTCGGGGGCCTTGAGCGCCGGAACCTGGCCGAGGCCAAACTTGCCGGGAGTGCGAAGGAGTTCCTGGGTCAGGATCCCGTCACGTGCCCGGACAAGGGAACGAAGCTTGTTGAGAATCGTATGGGCCGCGGTCATGAGGCCAACCCTCCTGGCATCTTGGGCCGGACTACCGCCGCAAAGAAGAGGTAGCGTTCCGCCAACTCGCCCCCAAGAACCGCCGCCAGCGCGACCCAGGTCGCGGCCACAGGAACCGCACCGGTCGCAACGGCCAAGGGCATGGCAATCCCTCCCATCAACCCGAGCCCCAGCCTCAGCGCGGCGATCCGCAAGAGTGGACCACGGAGTAGCAAGGCGGTGCGCCGTAGCGAAGTCATCTGCGGGTCGCGAAGGTGCAACAGGACCGACACCTCGAGGGCTAGCTTCACCACCGAGACGGCGGCAAGGCCGAGTGCCAGTCGCTGCCCGCCGCCCGATGCCGCGAGCGCCCCGGCCAGGCCCATGACGACCGAAGTGCCAAAGAACTTCGATGCACAGCGGCCCCCTCGCCAGAACGGTCGGCGAACGACGTGATAGACCATCACCGAGCAGAAGACCGCCAAGAGCCCCGTAGCTGCGGCTGCCGCTGCCGACAAGCCCAGCACATCGGGCCGGAACCACAAGGCCACTCCGTGAGCCAGCGCGATGTTGGCAAAGAGCCCAAATGCCGCCACCTCACGACTCAGCCAAGAGTGACGGAGGCCGATGAGCGCCCGGTAGGCGTAAAGCGGCCGGCCCAGATGGAGCAGGCTCGCGTTGATCCCGACGAGGCCGAGCACCAGGCTCAGCCAAGGGAGCGCGGTCGGTACGTCGCCGCCCATCGCCCTTACCACGGCTTCGAAGAGATACCCACCGGCCGAAGCCTGGGTCAGCACGAGCATCACGACGAGCGGGACGTGGGCGTGCTCCGGCTCGTTGCGGAAGTAGTCGCCCGCCCGCACCGGACCTTGCGCGGGACGGCTCGTGAGGTAACGGGTCGTCGGCATCGTGTAGTCAGCGGCCGGCGCGGTGTTGAGGAAGGAGTTTGACTCGGCGACCGCCACCGCCTCAGCACGGTCGATCACTCGGATCTTGATCGCCTCATGCGGGCAGGCCTGAGCACAGGCAGGCGCCTCACCGACCTCGAGCCGGTCGGAGCACATGTCGCACTTCCGGACGATCCCCTTTTTTGCGTGAAACTTGGGGACGTCGTACGGGCAGGCCAGAGTGCAGTACTGGCACCCGAAACACTGGTCGTCGAGATGTTTGACGATCCCCGTGACCGGGTCTTTCTCGTAGGCGTCGACCGGGCAAGCGGACAGGCAGGCGGGGTCGAGACAGTGGTGGCAGGCCGAGGTGACATGCTGCAAGACCGGCAGCCCCGCGACGGCTCCAACGATCAAGCCGACCTCGCGCCAGGCCTCGAATTCGTCCAGCCCGTTCATCGAGTGGCAGGCGGCAACGCATGCCTTGCACCCCGAGCAACGGTCGAGATCAACCTCGAAGGCGTACTGCTGCCCCGGCCCCGGTGTGCGGGCCGGGAGGAGCGATGAGTACACGCCCCCTCGAAGCGGAGCCTGCTCGCCGGCGTGGAACTGCGTAAACCGCTCGACGGCCGTCAAGTCGCCCTGCTCGTCAAGCATCGCGTCGATCAGCGTCAACTCGCCACGCATGTCCGGCGAGGGCGTTACCACCGTACTCATCGCGAAGCTCTCCCGTACCGCGCCTTCGCTCTTTGGAAAGCACAGCCAGATTCGGACCGAGCAGAACCAGCCAATCGGGTCCGTCGCCTCCGAGAACAACCGCTGGGGGAGAGACCGGCGGTCTGCCGTCGTTGGTGATACCCCTTCCTAAAAGCAGGCCCTGTACCACGCCAGGCGGCATTTTTTGGCGATTCGCCATTTTCCCGCCGATACAACGCTTTTGGCTTCGGTCCGGCACTCGCCCAACTTCGGGAAACCGAAGGGATCTCGCGGTTGTTCACGATCAGGAAGGGAACATGGCTGACTGTTTTTTGTGCTGCAACGCCATCAAAACAGGCGAAAATTCTTGAAGCAAAACGTGAATCCGTTGCGCGATGACAAGGACTTTCGAGGGAGGATTCGGGCTCCTGATTCTGCTGAATGCAGGCCCGGGAGGGTTTCCATATCGCCGGCCAGGTTCTTCGACAGAGGCTGTGACCCTTACCTTAACGGGGGCCCGCGACTCGTCCGCCAATCGTCGCCTCGACTTCGATCGTGAGTCGGAGCAGCTCGGCGAAGTTGCGGACCCCCAGCTTTTTCATGAGGCCCGCCCGCCGCATCTCGACGGCTCGGGGCGTGATCCCCAGAGACATCGAGATCGCTTTGTTGGGTTGACCTTCCTTGATCAAGGCGAGGACCTCGCGTTCCTTGTCCGTCAAGAGGCGGAACTTCCGTAAGGAGTCCTCGCGGTCGGCCTTGATGCGAAGTCGTTCCACGTCGTTCTTGATGGCACGCTGGACTCGATCGAGCAGGGCTTGGCGGTTGAACGGCTTCTCAACAAATTCGATCGCCCCCGACTTCATCGCCCGAATCGCCATCGGTACGTCGGCGAAGGCGGTGATGAAGATGACAGGCATCCCCTCGCCCCGCGCCACGAGTTCTTCGTAAAGGTCCAGGCCGCTCGTCCCCGGCATCCGGACGTCGAACACAAGACAGCCCGGCACCCCCGGCTTGAAACCTTCGAGAAAGGTCGATGCCGATGGGAAAACCTCGGCGCGAAGGCCCACCGTCTTCATCAGCCACTGAAGCGAGTCCCGCATGTCGAGGTCATCGTCCACAATGTAGACGGTCGGCTCACGCTCCGCCTTCGCCTCGCCCCCCCTCTCCTTCTGCGTCTTCTCGCTCATCCGCGATATCCGAGGCTGGGAGTGTGAACCGGAAGGTAGTGCGAACTCCAGGTTCGGATTCGACACGGATTCGACCATGATGGGCCTCGACGATCGTGCGACTGATGGCCAAGCCCATGCCCATGCCTTCGACACGAGTGCTGAAATATGCGTCAAAAATCTGATCGAGGCGATCCGTGCGAATACCCTCTCCGTTGTCCGTCACTCGGAACTCGACGCCTCCGTCCCCATCCGGCTTGGTGGCGATAACCACGGTTCGATTCTGGGTTTGTGAAGCGGAAAGGGCATCAAGGGCATTGCGAAGGAGGTTGACCAGGACCTGCTGGATCTGCACCGAATCGCCTGTTGAACTTGGCAAGTCGCGTGCCAGGTCGAGCGTGAGGGTGACTCCACGACGGCGGACCTCGTCATTGAGGAATTCCTCGACGTCCCGGACCAGCCGGTTGGGATCAATCGGTTCGCGCACCGATTCATGGCGGGTGACGAACCTCCGGATCCGTTGGACGATTGCGCCGGCACGAAGGGTGGTGGCGAGGATCCTTTCGAGCACGCCCCTGACCTCGTCGAGCGCGGGGGTCGGCGCGGCGAGGGCCACGAGGCACCCCTCGGTGTAGTTGGCGATCGCGCCCAGGGGTTGGTTCAGTTCGTGAGCCAGGCCGCTGGCCATCTCGCCAACCGCCGTGATGCGGGCGACGTGGCTGAACTGCTCGACCGCGGCGCGCTGTCGCCCCTCGGCCCGCACGCGTTCGGCGACTTCGCGTGCGAGGTCGTGGTTGAGCCGCTGGAGTTCGATGGTCCGCAAGCGGACCCGCTCCTCCATTTCGTCACGTGACCCGCGCAGGGCGGCAACCTGACGCCCGATCAGATCCGTGGCGGGATTGAGGACGAACCGGCCGATCCCAGCCAGCGCGAGCAAGGTCAAAGCGGTCACCCCCCACCCGACTCGACTCAAGCGGTTGACATGGGCCTGGGCCTCGCGCTCATAGAGCCCGACGACCCGGTCCATCCTCGGGAGGTACTCGGTCTCGGCCGTCAGCAGCCCCGCCAGCCCTGCGTCACCGTCGTCGGCCAGCAGACTTGCGGCCGCGTCGCGCATCCTCTCGTAGAACGGTTCAAGTTGCTCGAAGGCTTCGTGAAGCTCAACGCCTTGGCGGAGGTCGGCCGCCCCTGCGGACTCTTCACGACGCAACTGGTCGTGTGCCTCCGTCCAGATCGCGAGCACCTTGACCAGTTCGTCGCGCCTCGCCGCCCGTTCGACCTCGTCGGCCGCTCCCTTCATCGCCAGGCCCGCCTTGGCGATCCGCTGGCTAAGCATCCGCTGTCTTCCCGCGACGTTGATCGTCGGGGCGTCGGTCAACAGCCTCAAGGTCGGCGGTTGGACCACCACCTGGCTGAAGACCAACAACAGCGCCACGATCGCCAGCGCTCCCCAGTAACGGCGGCTCAGTCGGGCCGCAGGGTCCTCGAACCCAGCATGCTCCCGATCGTCGTTCCGAGACCCCATGAATTGGACTCTCTCTCGTTTATAAGTCTCAGCGAGGAACCAGCCGCCTTGTTGCGATGGCAGTCTCACCAAAATGGGCTGTGGGGGCCGATGGGATGAGGCGGCGTTCTCCCGCGCGAGCCAACTGGCTCACGTGAAAGGAGCACGTTAGGGATTTCGTTTGGGCGTTGGTCCTGTCCTCGGAATTCGCACAGGATGCTTGAGAGCCTGTGCGCACAGGTCCTTTTTACTTTCGTAAGCGGGCCTACTCCGAGCGAAGCGCCTCGACCGGGTCCATCATGGCCGCGCGCCTGGCGGGGTAAACACCGAAGATGACACCGATCACCAAAGCGATTATGAATGCGATAAAGGGTGATTCGGGGCGGATCACGGCCGGGACGCCCGAGAAATGGGCGACCAAGGGGGGGACGGCGACCCCTAGGATGACCCCGATTCCTCCGCCCGAGGCCGAGATGACCACCGTCTCGATCAGGAATTGAAGGATGATATCGCGCCGCTTGGCCCCCAGGGCACGACGGATGCCGATCTCTCGGGTGCGTTCCGAGACGGTCGCCAACATGATATTCATGATGCCGATCCCGCCGACGATCAAGGAGATCCCGGCGATCGATCCCAGCACGAGGTTGAAGATGCGCTTGGTCGCCTCGGCTTTTTCGAGAAGTTCCAGGGGGACCGTGATCCTGTAATCCACTTTGGGGTGGAACTGACGAAGCATGCTCTCCAAGGCGTGGGCGGTGGACTTGACGTCATCCATCCCACGGACGGTCACGGTGATCTGGCTGAGCTCGATCCGTTCGGCTGAAAACTGCCCCTGCTTCTCGCCCATGAGAACCTCGCCGAAGCGAGCCCGATCGGTGGTCAGCGGAATATACACGTCCTTATTCAAGTCTTGAGCGGAGAGGCTACTTCCCGTGCCCCCCGAAGGAGCCTTGTGGGCGGTCACTCCGATGATCCGATAGTAGTGGCTCTCCCCCAACCGCACAGCCTTTCCCAGCGGGTCACCGAACGGGAATAGCTTCTGGGACACCTCGGCTCCGATCACCGCAACGTTCGCAGCCAGATTCATATCCAGGTCGGTCAAGAACCGCCCGTTGGCGAGTTTCTGCCCGGTGATTTTCAAGCAGTCGGGGTTCGCCCCCACGATCCGTCCCTCAAGCTCACGATCGAGATAGCGGACGTTCTTGCGGAACTCGCGGAGCGGGGTCGCTCCGACGACTGTCGGGATCGTATTCATGATCCGCTCGAAGTCCTTATTCGTCAGACCATAATTGAAGACGAAACTGTCATTGGACTGCTTGGACGGGTTGACGTCGTCGACCGGCTTGGCGCTCTGCAGAATGACGTTGGTCGCACCGAGTTCGGCCAGTTGCTTTTGCGCTTCGGCGCTCGCCCCTTCGGCGATCGCCAGCATCGCGATCACTGACGAGACTCCAAAGATCAAGCCAAGGGCCGTCAGCAAAACCCGGAGCTTGTGCAGTCCCAAATTGCGGACCGCCAAGCGGATGATGTTCCAGATCTTGCTCATAGACAGTCACCACGGCTTTCGAGGCATTGAATTCTCATGGGATCTCGTCGTCAGTTGAATTTCATGGCTGCTTCGGAGTTGAAGTGGAAGTGGGTGCCTTGGAGTCGGGCTTGGTCAATTCGTCCTTCTCTTCGTTCTTGAACTCTTCATCGACCCGCGAGCGTGCATCAAGGGCGACGGTTTCCCCTTCCTTCAGGCCGGACAAGACCTGTATCTGGAACTCATTCGTCTCTCCCGCCTTGACTTCCCGGCGCTCGGCTCCGTTCGAGGTGACGACAAATGCATAAAACTTCCCTTTGTGCATGGCCACAGCCTGAACGGGCACGAGCAGGACGCTCGGCAGTTCTCCAACCATGATTTTCACCTCGGAGGTCATCCCCGGGCGAAGCTCTTCTTTGGGCATCTTTTCGATGGCCACGACCGTGCTGTATTCCTTGACTCCACCACTCATCCAGCCGCGATTGGAGTCGGCCAGTTGCGACACGGTTTTGACCTTACCGACAATGATCACGTTGGGAAAGGCGTCGACACGAATCTCAGCCAGCTGGCCCGGCTTGATCTTCTTGATCAAGGACTCGTGGATGCTCACCTTGACCTGCATCGACGAGAGATCCGGGAGGCTGAAAATCTTCTGCCTGGAGTAGACGGTCGCCCCCTCGCGCACTTGCCGGCTCGAGTCGTACCATGACTCATTTGCATAGGCGACGATGCCGGCTTGATCCGCCTTGATAATAGTCTTCGCCTTCTGGTTCAGATATTCCTTGAGCTGCTGATCTTCGATCGTGGACGTGGCCTTGGCCGACTCGTACTCGCTGTCCGCTTTGGCCACCGAAGCCTTCTCGGTGGCTGTGGCTTGCGCCACTTTCTTGCGTGACTGGTCGACCTTCGACTTGTACTCGGTCGACTTGCGCTTGTACTCGTATTTCTCCTTGACCATGAGCTTTGCCTTGGCCCCTTGGAGAGTCAACTCGTCGCCGTCAAGTTCGCTCTGGGCTGCGCGGACATCGCTGGGGCTCTTGAACCCTTTTTTGAGGAGGTTCTGGAACTGTTCGAGCTTGTTCTTCGACTCCTCCACCTTCTTGGCCTTCAAACCGATGTCTCCCTTGATCTCGTCGGTCTCGAAGATGTAGGTCCCTTTCTGGTACATCTCCAGGTCAAGCTCGCCGAGTTGGAGTTCGACGGTGGCGGCGATGATCTCACTTTCCCCCTTGTTTTTGGCGATCTCGACCTCTTGCCGGCTGGTCTCGATCTTGGCCGAGGCTTGCTTGGCCTTGATCTCCTGCTGGGCGATATTCTTGTCGATTTCAGCCGAGTCGAACCGGCAGACAATATCCCCTTTCTCGACCCGGTTCCCCTCAGGGGTGAGTTGGATGATCTTGTTCTGGTAGCCCCCTAACTCGCAGATGCCGTCGACGGTCTTCACGCTCTCAAGGTTGCCTCGCTCGGTGACGACGATCCGCAGCGTGCCTCGACTGACGAGCACCGAAAGCGGCTTATCCTTGTTCGACGGCCCCCCCCAAGTCGGGATCAATCCAAAGTAACCGACCCCCGCGACCGCTGCCGTGCCCGTCAACAAAACGAGGAGACGAACCAGCAGTTTACGGAACGGCGAACGGGCTCGCCGAAGCGGCTGGGGGAGGTGGGAGAGAAGGGTCTGGCCGTTCGGGAGCGGGGAGGAGGGATTCGACGGGGGCTCCGACGGGGTCAGGAGTGGTGGGAACGGGTCCTCCGTTGAAGGCGGGTACGCTGCTGTCATTGGTCCAAACCCCCTGGGCGTCAATATTCATGACATCAAAATCTTTGAAAAGCGTCATCCTCGCGATCTCGTAAGAGACCCAATTGCCGATCAGGCTATTCTTGTTCGTCACCAGCGCTTGCTGCGCACTCACCAAGAGCGTACCGACGGTCTGCCCTTGGCCCGAGTTGGCTCCGGTGCTCGTCCGGGCATTCAATTCGGCCTGATCGACCTGGCGTGCCGCAATCAAGAGGGCGTCGCGGCTGATCTCGAACTGTTGCCGGTTCAGATTCAATAGACGCATATCCAAACGAATCTGCTGAACAATCGTGTCGTGGTTCAGCATGTAGGCACGCCGGGCACGCTGATAGGCGATCTGCTCCGCCCGATACACATTCCGCTGCTGCCGCCGGACGATCGGCGCATTGAAGCGGATCCCAACCACGTGCTGGCTGTCATGGGCGTCGAACCGAACCAGGCCCAGGCTCTTCGGGTCGGAACGGAGGTCGCCGTTGTAGAAGACGTTGAGCCCTGCCAGCAGTTGGTTGCCATCGTATTCGACCAGACGCCAGGAGTCGGTCACCTGGGCCAGCCTATTCATCAGGTCGAGCCGGTTCGCCAGCGCCACGGAGATCGCCTGCTCGAGCGTCAGGTCGATCTTGTTCACTTCGATCAAGTAAACGCGCACCTGGGTCTCGATTACAAGCTGCTCAGTCATTCGGGCGCGGAATTCGCCGCTCACAAGTCCTTGGCGAAGCTTGGCCCACGCCTCGAAACGGTCGGCCTTGTCGAGACCGTCCAGGAACTTTTGCGTATCCCTGCTGCTCTCAGCCAGTGCAGCGTGAGAAAGCTTGTACCCTTCGGTGAGTTGTTTCGAGAGCTCGACTTCTTTTTGATAACTGGCGAGTTCATCCTGCTCGAGCGGTCCGGCCCCTGTCCCCACGCGCCCCTTCTGCGACGCGATGCGCTTCTGCCATTTCTCAAGCTCTTCACCCACGCCAAGGGCGACCTCGTGGAGCACCTCGAAATCGCTGAGCAAGCGTTTGGTGGCGTCGACCATGATCTCTTTGGAAGGAGGCCCGTCGTGCTGAAGCAACTCGAGATAGAGGGTCTCGTTACTTTTGCGCAACGTGTCGAGTCGGGGGTCGTTCAACTCGAACTTCTTGAGCAGCGACTCGTCCAGCTTTACCGGAAAGTCGGGAGGTAAGCCAAGTTGACCGACTCGATAGCTGTCGAGGGCCGTCTGGTAGCTGGCCTCCTGCCCAAGCAAGCCCGATCGGCTCTGCTGGTAGTTCTGGGCCACGGTGTCGCGTTGCAACCGGTCCACCAAGTCCGCTTTCACCAGCGCGTCCTGCTCCTCGAGATTATGTTTCAGTTGGTCCACTTGGTATTGCGTGTTGCGGACCTGCTGAAGCGAGGCCAAAAGATTCAGATAGCCTGATGCCGTATTTACGTAGAACAGACGGCGAAACGCCGCGAAATCGCGGATTGTGTAGAGCGTCTGGCGCTCGACCAGCGACAGCGGCTGTGTGAAATTCCGCGCCCAGGCCCCCTGCAAGAGGGGTTGGGTCAGGCTGATGGCGAGCCCCGAATTGACGGACTGAAACCCTTTGCCGTTGTATTCAAAGATCAGGTTATTGGCGAAGTTGACCAGGAGCTGAGCACCGGAATAAAACGTCCAGTTCAGGCCGTCCTGGGTCAGGAGCTGAAGCTGATTGCTATCGTTGGCGTTCGCGCCGAAATGGCGATACTGCGTGGTTTGGCTGCTGAAGAGCTGGGGAAAAAAGGTGAACCGGACCAGAGTCAAGGAGAGCGCCTTGAGGTAGACGTCCTCAATACTGGTCTGGTAATCGCGACTGTTCGCCAGCGCGACCTGCATGGCCGAGGCGCTGCTGAGCACCAGGTTCCCATCATCGTCGCGAGGGATGCCACTCAGCCAATCGAGGTTTTCGACGGGCGCCCAACCGCGTTTCTTCTGGCCAAGGAACTCGAAATGACGCCCCGCCGTGATCTGGAAGGGGCGGGCCCCGGGATCGTCCACCGGAATCGGTTCGTGGTTCGGGTCGTGGATATCGCCGATCCGAGACTTCGGATTGGCCTCGACCGGACGGGGCGGCAGGTCCCATCGCCAGTCGGTCAACCGATCCTCCACGATCCGGTACGTGTCCCGGTCGGCGAAGTCACGGTAGTAGCGCCGTGTACACCCGATGGTCATGAGTAGCAGGGCCCCGACCGTTGCCATTCGGCAAACATGCCGCAAACGCCGCCCTCGCCCTCGCTCATCCTGAGCAGGCATGGACTCGATTCCTCGCGAGCGGTCCCGAACGGCCATCCTTGGCTATTCGACAACTGTCTTTTTGGGATTGTTTAACCACTATAACAGTTGTCCGACGTTAGGCAATGGAAAGTTCTAGCAAATTCGTCGAATCGGCGAATCCAACGACGAATCGAGCACGCGTGCCTTGGGAAAACCGCCCTTTTGTTGTGATAACAGCAGCTCGGATCAGCGCGATGAAGTCTTGATGTGTCGCTTCGTAGCGCATCCGGCGCGTTCCATTGACGCCGATGGTTGAGAGAGTCCAGTCGCCCGTCCGGCCGGTCGTATTCCCTACATTGAAGACTTGCGCAAATCCGAAGGGGTTGGCGGGAAACCGTACGGAATAACGGCCGCGCTCGTTTCGGTAGTATCTAACAGCGAGCGAGATGTGTCGGGTAGGATAGCCAATGGAGCCGTCCAATCCATATTTTTCCACAGAAACTGTGTTGAGCCTTTCAATTCCGACCTAAGATCGGCGTGGAGGTAGCGAACAGAACAGAACCGGTCTCGGTCTCGGTGGTTGTTGAACTCAGGCCCGTTCCCGAAACAAATGAAAGAGGTGCGAGGATGAAACGGACGATACCGACCGCTCTCGCCGTCTTGGTTGTCCTCGGCGCGTCGGCCTTGGCACAGGCCCCGCCGGAAGGACAAGGACCAGGCATTCGTGACCAGGCTGGGATGTTCTCGGCCCAGGCCGTCAAAAAAGCCGAGCAGGTGCTCCGTGAGGTTGAGAACTCAGAGCATTTGCAGGTTCTCATCGAGACTCATGACACGTTCGGAGACCGACAGCCCGGAGAGGTGGCCGTCGACAACGCCAAGAAGGCGAACATCCGGGGCCTCTCGGTCGCGATCTCCAAGAAAGAGCACAAGCTCGACATCGAGGCGAGTGAGTCGGCCCGCCGGGTCTTCACCAAAGGTGAACTCGAACTCGTCAAGGAGGCCTTCACCCGCTCCTTCCGCAAAAGTGAAAATGACGAGGGCCTGCTCAACGCCGTGGCCGAGATCCGCCGCGCCGCGATGAAAGTGGGCGTCCGCGACCACGCCAAGCTGTTCTCGCCCGAGGCGGTCAAGGAGGCCGACGAAATTCTCGAGGCCGCCCGTCACAAGACGCCCTGGGGGACGGTCATCGAAACGGTCGAGACGCTTGGCGATAAATCCCTCCGCGATACCGCGATTGAAAAAGCCCGCGCCGCCCAGGTTCACGGTCTCTACATCCTGATCGCCAAGAAGGAACACAAAATTTACGCCCAGCCGAGTGAGTCGGCAGCGAAGGTTTTCCCCCCTGAGAAGGCCCGCGCAGTCGAGAACACGATCTCGGCAGCCTTCAAAAAGAACGCGTTCGACACTGGTCTGCGCGACGCCGTCGCGGCCATCCGCCAGGACTCCGAGGCCGTGACCGAGTCGTCCGCGGTATCCGATCTCAAGCCGAGTCCCCTGGCTCGGAAGGCCGAGCCCGCTGGGCGAGACATTCCCAAGGCCCCTGCCCCGGTCGACCCAGGTGTGGCCAAGTCCGAAGGCGTGACCACGACGATGATTCTGCTCGGCGGAGGCGCCTTGCTGCTCGTCCTCTGGCTGATGACCCGACGTTCCCGGAGTCCCCAGCCCTTCCCCCAGTCGCTGCCGCCGAACGCGATGACTGACCGAGGACCAGGACCGCGGCCTGCTCCAGGGGCAGGCTATCCCCCCGGATCTCGCCCCGGCGTGCCCCCTGGCTATGCGCCCCAGCAGCCAGGCTCCGGCCCCGGATACGGGTACACGCCGCCTCCTCCTGGTTATGGACAAGGCGGCTACGGCGCTCCGATGCCACCTCCGCAACAGGGTGGGGGCGGCGGCAGTGGTTTCATTACAGGTGCCCTCGGTGGCGCGGCGGGAGCGATTGCCGGCAACATCCTCTACGATAAATTTGGCCGTCCACACGAGTCCCAGGGCCCGGTCCCCACGCAAGGGGGTGTCTTCCCCCACCAGAGCAGTCACCCACTCGACCCTGACGCGAACATTGGGGCCGGACCACCCTCCGAAGATTACGACCCGAACGCAGGTGTCGGCGCCGACTGGGGCACCAACGCTCCCGAAGGCCACGCACCCGAGGTCAATCAGGCCGGTCTCGGCGGCGACTGGGGCGGCGGCGCCGAAGAACCGGCCGAGACCGGTGGCGACTGGGGCGGTGGAACCGACGAGCCAGCCGAAACCGGCGGTGATTGGGGCGGTGGCAACGACGAGCCGGCCGAAACCGGCGGCGACTGGGGTGGCGGCACCGATGACCAGGGGGGTGGCGATTGGGGTGGTGGTGCCGACGACCAGGACGGCGGAGACACCGGCAACACTGAGGAGCAAGGTGGAAGCTGGTAGCCCGACCACTTCGGACGACAACCGAGGGCTGACGGAGTCATCTCCGCCAGCCCTCTTGCGTCCTTAGAATCAGAGCAGTTCACCTTCGGAATCATTGAGCCTGAATCCTAATTCAACGGTCACGGATCGGGCCGCGCAGATTCCTTGGGCTGGGGATCGGCATTGCAAAGGACAGGCCCTTTCCCAACAAGAACGCCCGCCTCGGTCCAATGCGGCCAAGGCGGGCGTGATTTTCTTTTCAAATTGCGGGGCAACGGTAACGGCTCAGTTGGCTTCAACCAGAGCCGCGGGCTCGGCAAGGCGATGAACGATGGCCACGGCATCCTCCGCTCGGCGGCGTTCGCTGTATTTGGCCAGCGGGGCGGAATACGAACCGTCTTTATAGATTCCCACGACGGCGTGAAGACCTCGCAACTCAACCACCTCGGCCCGATCGATCAGGCCTGATCGGATCACAGACGCGAGATTACGCTGCCACACGGTCGTTTCGGAGATCGTGGTCATCATATGCGGCCTCCTCGTGGCGGCTCGGAGTGATTCTGTCGAAGGGGGCTTGAAGACAGTCTCAACTTCCCCAGCACTGTTACGTTATGTTCGCGCCGATTGTTCCCTGCCTTTGAAGAATTTGAACGCCCTGACAACCCGCAATTCTTCCTTGCCCGCATCCAAAGCAGTGGGCAACTTGACAGGCCGGAGAACTCAGGGGGCTTTACGATCGTTGGATTCGGGATCGACCAGCAAACCCAGGATCGCCTGGGCATAGACCCGATGGCCGTAATCATTGGGGTGATTGACGCCGTTGCCGGTCACGTCGAAATGACGCTTCCGCTTCAGCAAGCGCTGCCAAACGGCCGTCAGGTCCGAAAGGACCACGCCTGGCCCTTCCAGTGTCGCCAGCGCGTCCCGGTACACAGGGAACATCTCGGGGGGAGTCGCCATCCAGTCGGGGTTGCCGGTCATCGTCGCAATCAGGATGACCTCGGTCGTGGGGGCCGCCTCCTGAATTCGGCTCAGCATCGACTTGATGTTCGCCTTGAATGCTTCCGGGTTGCGGGTCCCGACATCGTTCATCCCGTAGGCGATGAGCACGAGGTCCGGCTTGCACTTCAAGACCTTGTCGATGTTGCTCGCCCCCTGCCCCGACGACCAGCCTCCTACCGCGAGGTTGTGCAACGTGACCTTGGCACCGTAAGTTTGTTCCAACTGAGCGGCGACCAAGGTCGGATAGGGAGGCATAAAAGGCTTGGTCTTGGTGAACTCCGAGGCATTGAAGCCCTCGGAGATGCTGTCGCCACTCACGGCGATGGTCAGGGCCTCTCTCTTCTTGAGCTTGGCAAGGGTACGCCCCAACCGCTCAGCAGCGAACTTCGGCCGGTAAGCGTCCCACTTCGCCCCGCGTGGGACATAGCTCACTTCAATTTGCCGGTCGTGGAAGTAGTGACTGTTATCGAACAGGACACTCGTCTCGGGATGCCCAGCACGATGGCCGATACTATTGGCCGACCCCTTGGGAACAAAGAAGTCGGTCTCGTTCAAAAAAGGAATTGTCGAGTGGGGAGCAAGAACCAGCCCGGAGCCGTCCGGGGCAACCGCAAAGTCTCGCTCAGCCTCGAACCATCGCTGGCCGTCGGCACTCTGAACGGCGATCACCCGTTCGGCGTCGAAGAGCAGCTTGGCCGACGACTTGCCGTCCTCGCTGCGCACGAACAAGACGCTCTCACGGTGGACGTTCCCCTCGTCCCACGGTCCTTGAAGTAGGTGAAGGCCGGCAAGCTGTTGAGCAACCGGCAGCGGAGCCGAACTCGGTTGGGCGGCTTCGCGACTGTCGGCCGAGGCCAAGAGCTCGATGCGAGGCAGACCCTCAGGCGGCTTTCGCTTCTCTCCCGAGGGCAAGCTCATCAACTCACGCAACTTCACCCCGTTGTTCTCGGTTTCACCGCCGGTCGCCAGAGCATATTGATCGCCATCGACAAACGCGTTGATGTTGGTGACCGGGTTGGAATCGCCGGTAAATCGAGCTTTTGAGAGCGAGGTCCAGTCACCATTCTTGGCCATGACCCAACCGTTGGCAAAGCGGGCCTGGCGGGCTTTGGTCGCGGAAATGCGGTCCCGTTTGAAGTCTTCAATAAACGAGTAGTAGCCACTCAGAAATTTTCCGCCAGTGACTGTCGAAAATGTAATCAGATGCTTCCACTCTTGGCTCTCGGGAACGAAAAAGTAGCCCGAGTACTCCGTGCGTTGGCCTTTGACATTCGCGGCAACAAGAAACCGATACGTCGTCCCCACCTTCCAGTCGTAGTCGAAGAAGGATTGTCCGCCGGTCCCTTCGCCCCCGAACCGCCCGGTGCGGACCTTTTCATCCTTGCTGATCAACTTGGTGCGATGGTCCTCCTGAACGGCCTTGGGATCGTTCTGTTCCGAATCCCAGACCGAGAAGATGAGCAACTTCTTGCCGTTGCCGAGTTCTTGCAGACCGAAATAGCCTTTGTCCCAGCCACAGACCATGAAGTAGGTGCCCACGGCGGACTGTTGGATCGTGATCTCGTTGGAAAACGCAACCCCCTCTGGAGCGGGATAGCCAAGATGGACCGAGCGGCAGGCGATATCCTTGAGCCGTTCATCCGCCTGGACCTCCGCGACAGCCAACACCCAGGTCGCCAAGGCCAGAATCCCAGCGAGGCCGCGAACATGCTGAATCATCAATACCATCCTCTCAGATTCGCCAAACCTGAACCCGGACTGGGTTCGCCGGCTTCCGAACGTCCTACCTCGTCCAAGACAATTTATCCGACCTGGGCGTGCCTGAAGCAATCGACAAGGTGGTCATTGGTCAGGCCTGTCGCTTGCATCAGTGCATAGCAGATTGTCGACCCTACAAAGGTGAAACCGCGGCGTTTCAAGGCCTTGCTCAAAGCGTCGGACACATCCGATCGGGCCGGGACTTCCTGGCGCGTCCGCCAAGTGTTTGTGACGGGGGCCCCTCCGACAAAACCCCAGATGAAGGAGTCAAAGCTGGCAAACTCTTGCTGGACCTCCAGGAACGCCCGGGCATTCTTGATGGCAGAATGGATCTTCAGGCGGTTGCGAATGACGCCAGGATCGGCGAGCAGGGCGTCGATCTTCTTTTCTTCATAGCAGGCGACGAGAGCCGGATCAAAGTCATCGAAGACGGCCCGGTAGTTTTCCCGCTTCTTGAGGATCGTATCCCAACTGAGACCCGCCTGAGCCCCTTCGAGAATGAGGAACTCAAACCAGCGGCGATCGTCGTGGACCGGGACGCCCCATTCCTCATCGTGGTAGCGGATCGCCAGTTCATTGGTCGCCCAGTCGCACCGGCGCATCGGTCGTCCCCCGTTTCGTCAGACTCGCCGTCACTCAAGTCCCACATCTTATTCCATCGATCTTGCGCCGAGGAGTGGGGTCTGCCCACCTGCATTCGTTCCCCGGCCGGCTTGAAGAGGCGGATTGAACAGTCTCCGGTTGTTCGCTCGAATCGGATGAGGGATGATGGAACACCGGGCGAGGAACGCAGAATCTGGACATCGCATCTGAGAAACGGCAGCCACTCATCGCCGCCTCATGTGGAGAAAAGAAGCCGACGCGAAAGACGCTGCATTCAATCACTCGCAGAGGGAAGGGGAGAGCATGTCAGCACGCAAGAAACACCAACCGCCCCGGCGGCTCTTCAAACAAGATCGCCCCTCTCCGGTCTCGGTCGTCTCTATCGCCAATTCCAAGATGTTCGGGCAGGAGAGTATGTCCGACGTCTTGAGGGATTTCGCCGAGCCCTACCTTCCCATGGCGAACTGCGAAACCGAACTCCGCAGTCTCTTCAATCTGGCAATATTGGGATGGAATGCCGCTCTACTGCCCGAAAAACAGCGGCAAGCCTCGATCGAGACGTACTTTAAAGCGACTCTCCGAGGTGCCCCGGAGGATGAACTGGCTAAAGCGTGGAAGTTTGTCAAGGAGCTGATCCAACGGAAAGAGACATTATTCGCTGCGAACAAGCGAGCGTTTGTCAGCGTTTCGTTGTCGAACAACGGCTCCAAGTTTCAGCTCCACGTAAAATCAGCATTCTGAATTAACTTCATGTCTTTGTTTTTCAGGAATCACGGAGTTCGTCAGCAAAACCTAAAAAATTTGTGCACATGATTTTATTTCACCAACAGGAAAGTCACATGACCCGATTTCCGGTTTCCATGCTCGCCGGAACCCTCGCCTCGATTACCCTCGTCTTGGTAGCAACCAGCGTCATGGGGGCCCAGGAGACGGCCGGACCTGACGAACCAGGATCCCTCCCCGCAGTTGGCAAGGAGATGCGCCGGTCCATCGAGCACAACGAGATTTCCGGTGCAGTGACGCTCGTCGCGACGCCCGACGGGACTGTGCATCTTGACGCCTCGGGCAAAGCCGACATCGGCGGTAACAAGCCGATGCGACCCGATACCATCTTCTGGATCGCTTCGATGACGAAACCGGTGACGGCGACCGCCGTCCTGATGCTTCAGGAAGAAGGGAAGCTCTCCGTCGACGATCCGGTCGAAAAGTATCTGCCGGAATTCGCGAAGCTTGCCACGAGTAAGGGAGAACCCGCGCGGGTCACGATCCAGCACCTGCTGACCCACACTTCGGGAATGGGCGAAATCTCGCCCCAAGAGGCCCGTGAGATCAAGAATCTGGCCGGCCTAATCCCCTTGTACGTCGCCAAGCCGGTCGCCTTTGAACCCGGCTCGAAGTGGGTCTACTGCCAGTCGGGGATCAACACCGCCGCGCGGATTGTGGAGGTTGTCTCGGGCATTCCGTTCGATGAGTTCCTCGATCGGCGATTATTGGGACCGCTCGGAATGAAGGACACGACGTTCTACCTCTCCGACGAGCAACTGCCACGACTGGCAAAGTCGTATCGAAAGACGAGCCAAGGCGAGCTCGAATTGGCCGAGAACCGGATCCTCAACGGAAAGGCCCCGACAAATCGCGATCGGTTTCCTGCGGCCAACGGAGGCCTCTTCTCGACGGCTCCTGACTACGGGCGTTTCTGCCAAATGATCCTTCGTGGTGGCGAATTCGGAGGGCGGCGCTACCTGAAGCCGGACTCCGTCAAACTGATGACCTCGCCCCAGACGAAGGACCTGAAAACAGGCTTCACGCCAGGCAATGGCTGGGGCCTGGGCTGGTGCGTCGTCCGTGAGCCGCAGGGGGTGACCGCCATGCTCTCGCCCGGAACGTTCGGGCACGGCGGAGCCTACGGGACCCAGGCCTGGATTGATCCAGCCAAGGAGCGGATCTACGTGCTGATGGTCCAACGGGAAAACTTCCCGAACGCCGATGCCTCCAACGTCCGTGAATCGTTCCAGAAGGCCGCGGCATCAGACGGAAAGACTCCTTGAGGCAAGTCAACCGCCATCTCGTCATTCAGGTCCCATGCTTTAGCCTGGTCAGGGGTAAATCGTTGAAGGCGAGCGGGGAGTGTCAACTCCCTGACATTGTGAGTCAATGAACAGGGAGCTTACGCTCCCCGCTCGCCAACATGCTGACTGCGTTACCCAACTGAGTGAAGTCCGGTTCCTTGAAGCCGTCGCCATCCGACTCTTGAAGTCTTCAGACAACAGCAAGGTCTCTTCTCAGTCTTGCCCTTCCGCCGGCTGCACTTGCGTGGGGGCGGACAGGTAAGAGAAAAGATCGCGGACCTCTTCAGGTGAGAGCTTTTCAAGCAGGCCCTCGGGCATCATCGAAGCGTTGGAGACTTTCACCTCTTCGACATCCTCGCGAGGCAGGATCAGCCGTTCGTTGGCGGTCTGGACGGTGATCGAGGCTTCATTCTGCTCGCGGATGATTCCGTTCAGCAGCCGGCCGTCGGTCGTGGCGATCGTGGTGAGCTGGAAGTCTCGTCCGACCGCCGCCCCCGGATCGAGCACGTTCTCGAGGATGTAGTCAGTGTTCGCCCGGTCGGAGCCGGTCAGTTCGGGACCGACGTCGCCACCGGCACCGAAGAGCTTGTGGCACTGGAGGCACGTCTTGTTGAAGACGAGCCGGCCACGGCCGGCGTCGGGCGTGCGGCCGGCGTCAGAGGTCAGCGCGGTCTTGTACTTCGTCATCAGCGCGACCTTGTCGGCCGAAGTCCGGCGGAGCGTGCCCCAGGCGGACTCCAGCTGCTTGGTCAATTCCGCATCATTAAATGCGAGGATCTGGCGGGCGACTGTCGCCGAGATATCGCGGCGTGGGACAACGTTCGCACGAACCGCTTCCAAGAGGGCCTTCGCCGAGGCAGGCCGTAAGGCAAGCGTGGCGACGACATCATCGCGATCCGCCTCGCCAAGCGTCGGGTAACGCTTCAGCAAACTCGGGGGAATCGTGGGGTCGCCGTAAGCTCCCAGGGCACGGATCGCCGGGGAACGCAAGGCGGGATCGTCCAGGAGTTGCTGGAGGGCGGGAGTCAGGCCGGCCACTCGACGTTCGGCCAAAGCCTCCAGAGCACGTCGCCGCTCGCCCGCCTCGGCCAGCTTCGATCCAAGCGTCGCCTGGAGGGCCTCGATCGCCTTCGCATCGCCAAGCAGCAAGCCGAGCATCGCAGCCTGCTCGCGGACCGCCGCGTCCTTGCTCTGGGTGAGGTGGCCGAACAGTTTCGCCCAGCTCTCGGGAACGGGCACCTGCTTGTGACCGCGAAGCGCCTCGTGAATTCCAGTCAGAAGGTCGCGCCTGGTGTTGTCGTTGGCCGACTCGATCTTCGGCAAAAGGACCGCCAAACCTTGCTCCGTGTCGGCCGCGATGATCCGGCGGGTGAGAAATTGCCTCAGCTTGGGGATCGCGACGACCTCAACCAGCGACGCCGCCCGTGCTCGATCGGCCGGCACCAGGGGCTCGATGCCGTACCAGGTCATCAGGACAAGCGGGGTATCGGCGGCATCTTCGGGATGCGAGGCAAGGGCCTCGGCAATCGGCCATCGGGTCTCGACTGGCAGCCGCTGCAGAGCAGAGGCGAGGGTCAACCGCACCTTGGGCGAGGGGTCCGACTTCGCCAACTCCGCAAAGCGCGTAAGCGCTTCGGCGGACGGTGTTTTCGCGTCGACAAGCAGCCGGACCGCCCAGGAGCGAAGGTCTTCGTGGGCATCGCTCAGCAAGGCGGTGAGCGCGCCCTCGGTGGTCCCGCCGATGGCATTCAAGGACCAGAGCGCCCGAAGTTTCCGGGACGCCTCCGAATCGGAGTGGAGAAGCGCTTCGAGCTGGGTTCGAGCAGCCGAAACGTCCTTGCCCAACGTCGCCCGCTCCTGGAGAAGCCGCCGCGCGGTTCTGACCTGCCACTCATTTTTGTGGCTCTGGAGGCCGACCAGTTCGGTGTCGCTCAGTTGGGCCAGGTCCCGCTTCGCCGGCTTCGTATCCCCGAACGTAATTTTATAGATTCGACCATTCTCGCGGTGGGCGTTGTCAGCGTCATTCTCGTGGCACTCGCCGGTGTCGGACCAGTCGGTCAGATAGACCCCGCCATCCGGGCCATACTTCAGTTCCAGGCCACGGAACCAGTTGTCGTTCGCCAGCAGAAAATCCTTCTCGTGGCGGGCGACATAGCCTGACTTCGACCGCTCCAGTTTGTCGCGGTTGACCCGGTGGCCGTGGATGTTGCAGGTATAGGCCGAGCCGCGCATCGCGTCGGGCCAGTTGTCGCCGAGGTAGATCATCGCCCCCACGTGCGCGTGGCCGCCGCCGGCTTCATCGGTCGTTTGCGTGACCCCGAGTCGGCGGATATCGCTCCACTTCTCGGTGGTGTCCCAGTGAACATGGTCAGCGCAGGTGGGAATCAACTCATAGCTGAATGGGTTGAAGTCCTGGCCGAACATCCGCTGGAACCGGGACCCGGGAACGGCGTGAAACAGGTGCGGGATCACGCAGTTGGTGATGAACGCTTCACCCCGCTCATCGAAGTCGAGTCCCCAAGGATTCGTAGTGCCGTGGGCGACAACCTCGACGACCTCCCGGGTCGGATGGTAGCGCCAGACACCGCAGTTGATCCCGACCCGTTTCTCGTCGGGGGTGCCGGGCTTGCCGACACGCGAGTTCGACAGAATTCCGTTGCAGCCCCAGAGCCAGCCATCGGGCGCCCAGTTCAGGGCATTGAACATATTGTGCTGGGCCTTCTCGTCCCAGCCGTCGAGCTTGACGACGGGCGGGCCGTCCGGCATGTCATTGCCGTCGGCATCCGGGATGAAGAGGAGGTTCGGTGTGGCACTGAGCCAGACGCCACCGAAGCCGAGCGCGATTCCGGTGAGGCTCGTCCCCCCCTCATAGAATACCTTGCGCTGGTCGGCCCGACCGTCGCCGTCGGTGTCTTCCAGGATGATGACCCGGTCCTTCTTTTGCGGCCCATTGAGCCAGATCGGGTAGGAGTAGCATTCGACGACCCAGAGTCGGCCTTTCGGATCGATCGTAAAGGCGATCGGCTGATGAACCTCCGGCTCTCCCGCGAACAGGGTCGCCTTGTAGCCTTCGGGCAGCGTCATCTTCTGCGCCGATTCGGTGAGCGGCAAGGGACGCGGCTGGGGCTCCTCGGCCCGGATCGTCCCGACCGCCATCCCTGCGATCACTGCCAAAGTCCTCGGAATCGCGAGCCTTCCCCAACTGAGCATCTTCGTCGTCCTCGATGGCCTCGTTTCTTTCCTGACTCCGAGATCGTCGAGGATCATCGCCGAGAGATCAAGCCGGTAGCGGCTCGCCTCTCGTCACGAGGTGAAGCGCTGTTCAGGCTTGCAACCGCTCAAGGAGCGTGGCCGTGACGCTCGCGATGGTCGAACGTTCAAGCCGCTTGGCCATCCCCTCCCAGGCCTCGTCATAGATTTCCATCAAAACTTTCTGGATATTGCACCCGACGAAGCATTCCTGGTTCGGCTCGCTATGGTGCAAAGCAAACATCTGATGCTGGGGCTCAAGCACCCGGAGAACTTCAAGCAAATTGATGGCCGAGGGGTCGGCCACCAGCAACCAACCCCCTCCGACGCCCGTCTTGGACTCGACAAAACCGGCCGCGCGGAAGAGGCCCAGCAACCTGCGGATGACCACAGGGTTGGTATTCACGCTCCCTGCAATGTATTCCGAAGTCAGGGCCTCGCCTCGCTTCAAGGCGAGTACGGTCAGGATGTGGATGCCGACGCTCAGCTTTGAGCTCAACTCGACACCTCTCCTCGTTCTTGTTCAAAAGGTTGGAGCGAATGGGGGTGACAGGGACGCGTTGGGCATCAGCTTAAATGCGGTGAGCTTGGTCATCAACCCCGGACCCGAAACTCGAAGAGAACGCAACGAGTCATCCGAGGGCAGGACACGTCCGGGTCGGTCCTGCGCCTCGGAACTTACGCCGGTCAGTGAGAGTCTTCGATTTCGCGATGAAGAATTCCCTCGCGAGGTCCGCCCCCGTCAAGGCCGGTGGGATGATACGGCCCCGCTTTCGTTTCAAGGATTCCCTGGCTGGCCGTCGTCGTCGACATTCCAGCCAACGATGAGACGGCTTGCAGCCTCCCCCCCTCCGACTCGTGAGTCGGATGCGGATGTGAGTGCGATTGCGGAGCATGCGGCGGGGGGACGTCGGTTCCTTTCCCGGCGCCGGAGAACCAGTCGATCAATCGCTCGCCCAGAACGTAGTAGATCGGAATAACGAACCGGCCGAGCACGGTGCTCACACCAATTCCGAACGCGATCACGATGCCCAGCGAGTTTCGGCTGTACGCCCCTGCCCCGGTGGCTCGGGCCATCGGCAAGACGCCCATGACGAAGGCGAACGAGGTCATCAAGATCGGCCGCAACCGCTCCCGAGACGCGACCTTGGCCGACTCGAGAATCGACATCCCGTGCTTCTGCCTCATCTCGACGCCGAACTCGACGATGAGAATGGCGTTCTTCGTCTCCAGGCCGATCAGCATCACCAGGCCGATTTGCCCGAAGACGTCGAGCGGCATGTCGTAGAGCCAGAGGCCGACGACCGCTCCGAACATCGCCAAGGGCACCGTCAAGATGATGACCAAGGGGCGGATCCAGCTCTCGTAGAGAGCCGCCATGAACAAGAAGACGCAGACCACCGAGAGGGCGAAGATATAGGTGGCCTGGTTTCCGGTCTTCTGCTCCTGGAAGGTCGCCCCCGTCCACTCGTAGCCGAAACCGTCGGGGAGCACCTGGGCCGCAACCTCTTCCATCGCGGCGAGGCCCTGGCCCGAGCTGAATCCAGGGGTGGCTCCGCCGTTGATCTTGGCCGATGCGTAAAGGTTATAGTGCGGGACGTCGATCGGTCCCAACGCGTAGCGGACATCCCCCAAGGAGCTCAGGTGGACCCGCTTCCCTTGGCGGTTCAAAACATAAAGGTTCTGAATATCCTCGGGCTTCGACCTCACCCCTCCTTCCGCCTGGATCATGACCTTCCAGACCTTGCCGTAGAGGTCGAAGTCGTTGACGTAGTAACCGCCGAGGTTTGCCTGGAGGACCGCGAAAATGTCCGAGATCGGCACGTCGAGCCGGCGTGCCTTGGTGCGGTCGACGTCAAACTTGAGTTGGGGGACGCGGGCCGAGTATGTCGAGAAGACGCCGGCGAGTTCCGGACGCTTGCGGGCTTCATCCTGGAACTTGTCGACGACCCGTTGCAGGGCCTCGACCCCCTTGCCCGCTCGGTCCTCGATCATCATCTCGAACCCACCGGTCGGACTCAAACCGCTGATCGCCGGGGGGAGCAAGACGAACACTTGAGCGTCGCGGATCTCGGCGACAATCTTGGCCTGGAGGGTGCCGGCAAGGCCCTGGGCACGAAGCCCCGGAGTTTTCCGATGCGACCACTCTTCGAGGACCGGGAAAATGACGCCACAGTTACTCTGGTTGGAAGAATTGATCACATTCAGGCCTTCGATCGAGACGGTGTCCCTGACCCCCTCGACTTCCCGGCAGATCGCTTCCACTCGCTTGAGAACCCGCGCGGTGGTCTCACCGCTGGTCCCGTCAGGCGTCTGGACCACAACGAGCAAGTAGCCCTGGTCTTCCGTGGGAATGAACGCCTTCGGTCGCGTGGTGAGCATCCAGACCGTCAGACCGAGGAGGAAGACCGAAGGGACAACGATCGTCCACCAGTGGCGGGCCGTGAACTCAAGGACCGCGTCGTAGGAATTCTCGATCCACCTCAGTCCGGCGTTGAACCAACGGAACAGAAAAAACTTGGTCTCCCCGTGCTTCGCCTTGAGGAACAGACGCGCCATCGCGGGGCTGAACGTCAACGAGTTGAACGCCGAGAAGACGAACGAGATGACGATCGTCATCGCAAACTGGTTGTAAAGCTTCCCGGTCATGCCTGGCATGAACGCAACCGGGACGAACACAGCGGCCAGAACCAGGGTGATCGTCACGATCGGGGTCGTGATCTCGGCCATCGCCGCGCGAGTCGCCTCGAGCGGCGCGAATCCTCGATGCAAATACTTTTCGACGTTTTCCACCACGATGATCGCGTCGTCGACCACCAAGCCGATCGCCAGGACCAATCCGCAGAGCGTCAGCGAGTTGATCGAAAAGCCGAGTGCGGCCATCACCGCGAAGGTGGCGACCAACGAAACCGGAATCGCGAGCATCGGGATGATCGTCGCGCGGAAGCCCTGCAAGAAGATGAACACGACGATCATCACGAGGGCGAACGACTCGAGTAGCGTGTGTTCGACCTCGCTAATATTTTCGTGCACATACTCCGTTGTATTGTAGACAATCTTGTAGTCGAGTCCCTCGGGGAAATTCTTCTTGATCTTGTCCATCTCCGCGCGAACCTGGCTCACGATCGCCAATGCGTTTGCGTCGGCGTACTGATAGATCAGAATACCGCCGGCCGGCTTGCCGCTGATGTAACTGGACGTCTCGTAATTCTCGGACGACAGCTCGACGCGGGCGATGTCCTTGACACGGACGATCGAGCCGTCGTCGTTGCGACGGACGATGATCTCCTCGAACTCGGTCGCCTTCTCGAGGCGCCCCTTCACCGTGATCGGGAGTTCAAAGTCTTGCCCGTTGGGAACGGGCCTGCCTCCAATTTTGCCGGCAGCCGCCTGGACGTTTTCCTGCTGGATCGCCTGGATCACCTCCGACGGTGAGATCCGCATGTTGGCCATGCGGTCCGGGTCGATCCAGATTCGCATCGCATACTTGCGGCCGATCACCGTGGCATCGCTGATCCCGTTGATCCGCTTGAGCACGTCGGCCACGTAAATCTGGCCGTAGTTGTCGAGGAAGTTGGAGTCATACCGGCCGTCGGGCGAGATCAGATTGACGACGCAAACCATGTCGGTCGACGTCTTCTTGATGGACACGCCATACTGCTTAACCTCGGGAGGAAGCTGGGCCTGCGCCGTCTGGACTCGGTTTTGAATGTCGACGGCGGCCATGTCTTGCGAGTATCCGATGTCGAACGTGGCCACGATGTTCGACACGCCGTTGCTGGTACTGTCGGAGCTGTAGTAGATCAGCCCTTTCGTTCCATTGATCTGTTGCTCAATCGGCGTGGTCACCGTTCGGGCCACGCTGAGGGCGTCAGCCCCGGTGTAGGTGGTCGTTACCTGCACCTGGGGCGGGGCGATCTGCGGATACTGCGCGATCGGCAGGAGAAAGGCGCAGATCCCGCCGATCAGCAGCATCAGAAGAGCCGACACGGTGGCAAAGATCGGCCGGCGGATAAAGAAGTCGACCATGGCTCGTCGAGGCTCTCATAAATATAAATGGGTCAGGTTGGGTCGCAGCGCGGAAGCCTGGCTCCCGGCTCAAGACTTCGGTGGACCTGCGAGATTGGATTCGACTTGGCTCGTATGCGCACCGGAGGAGAGCGCGGACGTGATCTTCGAGCCTTCAGAAGTCTTCCGAGCCAGAGCCGCCGGCGCCGTCTTGACAACGATGCCCGGGCGGATCGATTGCAGCCCCTCGACGATTACCGAGACGCCCGACTCCAGCCCCTTGGTGATGACCCGCATCCCTTCGTAAGTCTGGGCGGCGTCGACCTTTCGAACGGCCACTTTGCCCTTCCCATCCACGACATGCACGATGGTGCCCACTTCGGTCTCCATCACCGAAGGTGCGGGGACGACGATGGCATTCTCGAGGCGGTCCACGACCAGTCGCAACTTGACATATTCGCCCGGGAGGAGCCTGCCTCCGGGATTGGGCATCCGCGCCTTGGCCAAAAAGGTGGATGTCGTCTCATCAATGCTATTGTCGATGAAGTAGCAAGTCCCAACTTGGGGGAATTCGAGCTCGCCGGTCGGGCCGGAGCGGGCAAGGCGGACGTCGAGCCCTTGATCGATCAGTTCCCGGGTTCGGTCGAGGTCGCGGGAACTGAGCCGAATATCGATGCCGATCGGGTCGAGTTGCTGAATGGTCGCCAGGTCGGAAAAACTCCCCCCTCCCATCGCGTCAGGGCCGACAAGGTTGCCGACCTTGACTTTTGCCTGGCCAATTCGGCCATCGATCGGCGCGACCATCCGACAATAGCCCAGATTCAGCTCGGCGTCTCGGACGGTGGCATTCGCCGCCGCAACCTGGGCCCGAGCGGACGCAATCCCGACCTCGAAGTCGGCGCTCGCCTGCTCATGATTCGCGCGGTCGGCCTCGACTTGCGCCTCCCACTTCTTGCGATCGGCCTCGGCCTTGTCCAGCTCTTCACTCGAGCCGGCATTGCGAGCCAGCAAAGACCGACTTCTTCGTTCTTGAATATTGGCAAGGAGGAGCTGCGCCCGGTCGAGCTCGAGTTGGGCCAAGGCGACCTCGCGTCCCTTCGAAACCTCCGATTTCCTGAGCGCCGCGGCCGCCTCGGCCTGCCGGGCCCGCGCCAAGAGGAGTGCGATCTTATAAGGTTCCTCATCAATGACGAGGAGAAGCTGTCCCTTCTTGACGAAAGCCCCCTCATCGAAATGGCGTTCGGTCAAAAAGCCACGGACCCGGGCGCGGATGGTGACGTCCTCAAGAGCGCGGGTCGTCCCATTCGGGGTCACGAGGACGGGGATACTCATTCGTTTCGACTCCACGACGCCGACCGTCGGAGGAGGAGGCGGGGCGGGCGCCACCGGCTTCTGACAACCCACCAAGGCCAGGATCGCGATGGCTGCGGTGGAAACGCTCAGAACACGCCTCGCGAGGCGCGTGCGGGGGCGGTCATGATGACTCATGGCATCGGGTCCTGATGGTTCTCAATCCGGTCGGTGATCCGACCGAAATCACTCTTGGCGCCGCCCGGCGAAGCTGGGCGAAACCGTGCGGGTATGAGATTCGGCTCAACAGTGCATGAGAAATCCAGAAATCTTCACATTGCAAACTGATTGCAGGAACTTCGTCAATCCGTCACGGATCCAGTTTGCTCAGCGCCCATGATCGCGTCCAAAAAGAGATTTAATGTCCAAGTCACCCTGCCTTCAACACGGAGGTCGGCTCCAACACCACGGTCGCCCCAATCGGGCCAATTCCCTGGGCGAAGCGGAAACGCTCAACTCGCCGTTGCTCACAGAATCGTAACTATGGTAGTTGCGGTTAGAGGGAAGTCAACCGTGGCTGGAAAATAGTCTTCGAATCTCGAGTCACTTGAGAGAATTGGAGCAGACGTTTTCCGCAAGTCCGTCAAACCGAGAGATGAAGTCACGTCCCAGCATCCGGACATCACGGTCCCTCGTGATCGCGCCAGGGAACGTGCCAAAGCGAAGGCAAACCACGCCGAGCCGAACGTCATGATCGGCCGTCCGATTGGGATGTAACAAGTTACAAGCATTCGCCTTAGGGGATCAACCAGCAAGGGTTGAACAACGCTTGGCTTAGACGGAATAGCCCGGCCAGCCGGGTTACGGGTTGGACTCGATCTTCGACGTCGACGAACTCACCTGGCACGATCATTGAGGGGAAACCGACGGCTCATCTTTGGCAGGGTAAAGTCGCGGGCCAATGGCCCCGAACCGTTACGAGACCTGAGGCTTTCTGCGATGGGCGGTTTCCTCCAGGACTGCTCGTCATGACCAGGTGACGGGCGATCGCGAGCACAACCTCTCACCAGAGGTCCTCCTCCATGAGGGCCAATGCCAGGTCGATTTCAGCGGTGTCCCCAGCCGACATGGAGACGCTTCCGTTCCACAGGAAAATCGAGGCAGGTTCCACAACGACCGCCGGATACGCGCGAGCGAAGCGGTCGTACCAACCGCATCCACAATGCATGACGTTTCATTAATGGGATCAAAAAACACAATGAATGCGCATCAAGTTTCGGATTGCAATTCACTCCCGATCTTGGACGTCCCTGAATCCGGGGCCCCGCGATTTGAACTTTATTTTGGAACAGAAGCGTCACGGCAAAAGCCCCCCTGCGTATCCCACTTTCAGTAACCTTGTCCTTTCAAGCAATTTAGGGGGTCTAGGAAAGAAGTTTTGACTAAAGAGATAAACCTGATATATCTGGAGTGCTTACTTAGGTTGATCCAAAGCACGATTCTATGCGCCTGGCTAATAAACAATGGTCATCGCAAAGTTCACTCAACATCTTTGCAGAGGACGTAAGCTAAGCTTCAGCTAGAGCTTTCGCCGCAGAGAGCCGAACGCATTCTCCCAAGGATGGTAGTCAAACTGCGCGCCAAACTTGGCGTCGCTTCGCTTGATTTCGTCGTTGATTGATGAAACCGAGTTTGTAGTGCCCCGTTTTCCCAAAGGGCCTGATTCCCTTGAACGGGATGCGATGAAGGTTTGGCGAGTTGGAATCGGAAACCGTTTTTCGGATTCCAATCTCAATCGTGGGTAGCGAAGAGTTTCATCCTCGGATCTTTCAAACGCTAAAGGGAGACTCACGTGATACCTCTGATCTTCGGTGGGATGCAACGGACTCATCAGGGTGGATTGCGGGTTCGGAAGTCAATCGCCCGTGCGCGGCGGACGCAACGGCTCGCTGCGCTCGAGCCCCTCGAGAATCGAACGCTGCTGGCGTACACCTTCTCGCTTGCCGGCCTGACGGCAGTGGCACAAGGGGATAATACGGGCAATCAGCTCGTGATTAAGCAGGTGAGTGGGCTGCTCCAGCACAGCGTAAACGGGGGCGCCTTCTCAAGCGACTGGGATACCGCCACGCCCGGCATCCAAACGCTCGCCGCGATTCCAGGCGCGACGGTTGTGATCAATACCGGGAACGGTGTCAATTCAATCACGCTGGGCACGCCCGACTCGCCGGCCAGTACGTTGTTCGCCCAGTTCTCGGTCAACGATCCCCAGGCTCCCAATAACAGTTCGGTCACGATTGACGATAGCGGCAGCGCCGTAGCGAATACCTACACGGTCGATACCGGCCCTGGCCTAATCTCAGGCAACGGTATCAATTACGTCGAGACTGCGAGCCGTCTCTTCCAGGGGGGGATCACCCTCAAGGGAAGCACGGCCAACAATCTCTTCAGGGTTCTCTCAACGGCCGCATCCCCTCCACGCTTTGAGCCCATCTCGATCATCGACGGTGGATCGAGTTCCGTTGTTGTCGGCAATAACTCCAGCATGAGTGGCATCTCGGCCCCGCTTTTCGTCTCTTCCACGGGGGGCCGCACATCGCTCTTTTTGAATGACCAAAACGATGGAGCCAGCAAGACCGTCACGCTGGATGTCGACAACGGATCCAACACCGGGAGCGTGAGTGGGTTGTCCGCAGGGGATATCCATTTTAAGCCGAATCAACTCGGTTATCTCGAAATCAACGGGGGCAGCGGAGGCAACACCTTCGCCGTCGACCAGACACCGGCCGCCATCACCACCTTGATCCGAACGGGCAGCGGCCAGAATCTCGTCAATATTTTTGCGTCGAGCGGACCACTCAACGTTGAGAACCAGGGGACGGATTCCGTCTGGATCGGCAAGGGTGGTACGCTCCAGACGATCGCAGGCCCCGTCACTCTCTCCGGGAATCCAACCTCCACCACGCTGACCGTTGACGATACGGCAGACCCGATCGGGCGCAACGGCACCCTGACCGCCGTGGGGCCCAACGCTTCCCTCACGGGCTTGTCCCCCTTCGCGCTCAATTTCGTGACCGCGGACCTGGTGAACGCGAGGATCTTGGCCGGCCTCGGAAACGACACTCTGACCATCGACTTCGCCACCGGAAATCCCATTCCGGGCGGCGGTCTCGCGTTTGATGGCGGTCCGGGGAACAATACCCTGAATCTCCACGGAGGCTCGTTCACCAACGAGACATACACCGCCTCCGGCCCCGGCGCAGGCCTCATCGCGCTGGATAGCACATCGATTAGCTTCTCAAACCTCCTGCCGATCAACGACGTCGTTCCGGCGGCTAACCTCGTCTTCTTGGCACCGCCGGGAACGAGCGTCCTCAATATCGTTGATGGGCCGATCTTCCTCGGGTTCCAAACCACGCAATTCAACAGTGGTGCCGTACCGACCTTCGAGTTGATGAATTTCGCCAACAAAACGAACGTCACGATCAATGGAGCCGCCTCGCCCACGCACTTGACGATCAACAATCCCACGCAGGCCGCCGGCCTGGCGAACCTCGCGATCAACCTCGACGGGGCCGCTGATACGCTGAGCTTGATCGCCTCGCCGGCAGGCGTGGCGCTGGCGGTTAGCCTCGGGGCAGACAACGATACGGCGTACGTCAACGGCCCCGGCGTCGCAGCGGGGACCACCGCGGCGCTCGATGGAGGCAGCGACTTCGACACCCTGCGCTACGATGCGGCCGGCCTCTCCATCGCCGTCACAGCCGGGCCCAATCCCGGACAAGTGATTCTGACCCCTGCTCTCGCTGGGATCGTTAACGCATCAAACTTCGAACGTATTTTCATCAATAACGCGGCCCCGGTACAGCCGGTCCCGGGACCGATCCAGTTGCTGAACGCGGTCGAGGACTCACCGCTCACCAACGTGACCGTCGGCACGTTCACGAGCGCGGCGCTGGGGGCCAAGGCGAGCGACTTTGCCATCACCATCAACTGGGGCGACGGCACGTCCTCCGCGGGCATTGTCACCCAGGACGCAAGCAACCCGAGCGTTTTCTACATCACGGGGTCGCATACTTATGCCGTTCAAGGGGTCTACCCCATCGGCATTACCATCGGCCCGGCAGGCAGCACGCTCGCGACGGTTCTCATCAACGGCGTTCCCGTGACGATCTCCGCTCCCCCCTTCGATCCGGTGACCACGACGGCCAGCGCCACCGTGACCAATGCGGCGCTCTCAGTCTCCGCCTTTTCACGGACCGGCACTGCCGGACTCGCGATGCCGCCCGGCCCGATCGCGACGTTCATCGACCTCGGTGGCGCTCATCCGGTCGCCGACTACACGGCCACCATCCAGGTCGTCGACGCCAACAACGTCGTGGTCGTGAGCGTGCCGGCGGCCAGCATCGTGCAGAACGGCAACACGAACCGGTATACCGTCAACGCCCCGTCCTTCACCCTGCCCACGAACGGGACCTACACGATCCTGGTCACGGTGACCGACACCCATCTTCCGACCCCCACAACGGCTACCGGCTCGGCCCAGGCCGTGATCGCCGACGCCGCGCTGACGGGGACCGGACTGACCATCAGCCCCACCGAAGGCCAGGCGTTTCTCGGAGTCGTGGGGTCGTTCACCTCGGGAAATCCCCTCTCCGTGGTCTCCGACTTCACGGCGATCATCACCTGGGGTGACGGGCACCAAACGCTCGGCACAATCACTCAGACGGGCCCCGGCGCATTCAACGTCTCGGGCACCAACACTTATGCCGACGCCGGTTCCTACTCGGTCCTCATCAATGTCCGCGACAAGGCGGGGCAAACAATCACCATCGGAACGACGGCGAACGTGGCCGACGCACCGCTCACGGCCACGGGCTTGGCGATCACGGCCATTGAGTTACAGCCATTCCACGGCGCGGTTGCCTCGTTCACCGACGCCAACCCGCTCGCTACGGTGGCCAACTTCACGGCAACCATCGACTGGGGCGATGGCTCGACGCCTACCCCGGGAACAATCACCCAGGCGGCCAACGGCACCTTCTTCGTCTCCGGTTCTCACGTCTACATCAACTTCACGCCGACGAGCACACCGAATGTGGTCACTGTGACCATCAACGACAAGGGGGGATCGACCGCCACCGCCCTGGGCTCGGCGATCGTTCGCGACGCAGCCCTGACCGCGACAGTGGCCTCGATCTCGGCCGTCGAGGGGACTCTGTTTACCGGCAGGGTCGCAACCTTCACGGACGCGGGGGGACCGCAACCCATCGGCACTTACACCATCGTCATCGGGTGGGGTGACGGCACCTTCACGGCTCCGACGAGCGTGACGACCACGGGCGTCGGGCCGCTCGGCATCACGTTCCTGATCGATGGTTCCCACACCTACGCGGACGAGGGCCACTACACAATCGATGTCCAGGTGACGTCGGCCGGTGGAAGCTCGACGCATGCGTTTGGCACGGCGATCGTCGCCGATGCTCCGCTGACGGGCCAGATCGTCCTGACCTCAGCGACGGAACGGGTGCCGTTGAAAAACGTCACGGTCGCTACCTTCACTGATACCGGTGGATCCGAGCCGATCAGCAACTACAACGCGGTGATCAACTGGGGCGACGGCACCGGGCTGAACGGTGGGACCGTCGTCAGCAACGGATCGAGCTTCCTCATTCAGGGAACTCACACCTATAAGGAGTCGGGCTTCTACCCGATCAGCGTCACGATCTACGACCACGGCGGAGCCACGATCACGCTCAATGGAACGGTCAACGTCGCCGACGTGCCGATCATCGTGACCGGCCATCTCAACCCCGAGAGCGACACGGGAATCTCCCAGACCGACGGGATCACCCGCGATAATACGCCAACCTTCAGCGGAACGTCGGAGCCTGGCTCGATCATCCGGCTCTTCGCGACGAGTACCGCACCCAATTCCTCCCCCTTCCTCATCGGGGCCGCCCCGACCAACGCCGCTGGCGTCTGGCAGATCACCAGTTCACTGCTGGCCGACGGGACCTACACGATCGTCGCGCAGGCCGTGGATCGGAGTGGCGTCACCGAAGGAAGCGCCACCTTGGCGCCGATCGTGATTGACACGGTGGGCCCGGTCGTCACCAGCCTCACCTTCGATCGTTTCCAAGGGCAGCTCTTGGTTGGGTTCCAGGACCAGCTCTCGGGATTGGACCAGGCGAGCTTGGTCGACGGCTCGTACTACCAGTTCACAAAGGCAAGGTCGCGGCCCGGCCAATTCCTGGTTACGGGACTCAGCGCCTCACCCTTCATCAATGGGAGCACACCGCAAACGGTCACGGTGACGATCAACCGGGGCCGCGCATTGCGTGGAGGCATCTACACCTTCACGATCATCTCGGGCGGAATTCGCGACATCGCAGGCAACAGCCTCGACGGCGAGTTTTTCGGCCGATTCCCCTCGGGCAACGGCTTGCCCGGCGGCAACTTCGTGGCGGGCCTGAACACGGTCCACAATCGGATTTTCCCGCCGGTGCCACTCGACTCGACAGTGTCCCCCATCCCGTCGCCAGGCTCGCCAGGCGCAACGGCCCGAGCCAGGAAAGCCGCCAAGTCGAGCGCGGCCCTCTCTGCCCACGATTCCGCTCTCTCCTCAATCAATGTGACGAAGGCTTCGCGTAGCAGAAGATACCACAACGTCTGAACCGTCGTTCCGTGACGGCGGTGTGAACTGTCCCTTACCGAGAACGCGAGGCCGGCCATCCGCCGGCCTCGCGATTTTTGGTGGGGGTCGCCATGATTAAGCCAATGCTATTGGGTGTTACGGGTTGTACTCAACCCGTGAGCCAAATACCAGGGCTTCCGCTCACGGGTTGAGTCCAACCCGTGGCACCGAGGGCCCGTAAGCTATTCAAAGGAAGACCATGTCCAACGGCTTAGGCGCTCGCCTGGTTCAAGAGGTCGATGGCTGGACCGTCGAGTTCGAGTCGCGTCGCCTCGATCAGATCATCGAGTTGTTCGACGCTGGTGGCGCTGGCGATCGGGGCCGTCACGCTTGGCCGCGCCAGGAGCCAGGCAATCGCAACCCGAGCCGGTGTTGAGGAATAGCGAGCAGCCACATCGTCAAGCGCCGCAAGGATTCGATAGCCGCGGTCGTTCAGATATTTCTTGACCCCCTGCCCTCGTGCGCTCTTGGCGAGATCCGCCTCGGAGCGATACTTCCCGGTGAGAAACCCGCTCGCCAGCGAATAATAGGGGATGACACCAATGCCCGCCTCGCGGCAAACGGGTTCGAGCGCGTCCTCGAATCCGGCGCGTTCGCAAAGGTTGTATTCCGGTTGGAGGCTCTGGTAGGCGGACAAGCTGTTGTCCTTGCTGACCTTGAGTGCCTCGGACAACCGAGCCGCCGAATAGTTCGAGGCGCCGATCGCTCGCACCTTCCCCTGCTCGATCAGCTCATGAAAGGCCCCGAGGGTCTCTTCCAGGGGGGTCTCCGGATCATCCTTGTGAGCCTGGTAGAGATCGATGTGATCGGTCTGGAGCCGTTTCAGAGAGTCTTCCACGGAACGCTTGATGTGCGGCCCGGAAAGACCACTCTTGTCCGGCCCGATCTCCATGCCAACCTTGGTCGCAAGGATGACCTGGTCTCGCTTGCCACTTTGCTTGAGCCACTTGCCGATGATCGTCTCGGATTCTCCCCCTTGATTGCCGGGAGCCCAGCGCGAATAAACATCGGCAGTATCGACAAGTTTAAAACCAGCCGCAACGAATGCGTCGAGCAATCGGAACGACGTTGCCTCGTCGATCGTCCAGCCGAACACATTGCCCCCGAAGGCCAACGGACCGACATCCAAGCCCGAATTTCCAAGCATGTGCATCTTCATGCCCTGATCTCCCAGGTTGATAAAGTGACGGACCTGATTCATTCCCCCCAAGTTACAGAGAACAAGTCGAATACGGCAACTTCTCGACGATGCCTCGCCAAGCCGAAGAGTCACTCACGCCACGGAACTCGGGAAAGGAAATGAATACCGCCAGCAAATTCCTCACAATTACGCCAAACGTCACGATGATCCTTAATCCCCCAAACTCTTGAGAGAAGATCTCGCGACCTGGGAGGCTCGTCCTCCGTATGATAGATTTTCGGACCGAATCAGTCGCGTTGAGCCATGCGAGTTCAAGGCTTCGAGGGTTCGACAATCCGTCAGGAACGCAGGGATTGCGCCTGACCTTGGGATGCACGGATGTGTTCACCCCGATCTTGTTCTCCAGGAAGGTCCCGTTCGATGTCGTCAGACTCTCCCTTCTACCAAACGGCACAGACCGATGGGGTATCGATCGTCACGGTCCTCGACCCCGAACTCCTGAAAGGGGAAAAAGAGACGTTTTACGGGCTGGCGGAAAGCCTTGCCGCTGACGTTACGTCCCAAGGCGTCGTCCTGAACCTCGCCAACGTCCGGGTTTTCCAGAGTACGATGCTCGGCGTCATGATCAACTTCCAGAAACGGCTCAAAGAGCATGAAAAGGGCCTTCGACTCTGTTCGGTCGACTCACAGGTACTTCGGGTCTTCCAACTCACGAAGATGGACCAGATCTTCGACATTCAACCGAACGAATCGGCCGCGATCCAATCGATTCAGGGAAAGTTGGGATCGGGCTGGCTTTCCAAGCTTCGGGGAATGTTCGGCAATTCCCATGGCCATTGAATCACTGAGTCTGTCTTGAGACCGGACAAGCCGAGTGTTCCGTGCGGACTCCACTCGGCGGTCCGGCTGGGGATTCTCGGCCATCAGGCCAGCAGTAGGCATGAATTTATTGTAAAATCCACGATTTCACAAATATATTTGGCTCTTATGGTTTTTCCTCTTCCCAAGGCACGACCCACAGATAGACCGTGTGCTCCTCCCTGTCATCGTTCACGCGAAGGCTCACCGTCTTCTTTGGCTTCGCTCCTCTCATGTCAAAGTCGTGCGAAACGATCCGCGTTCCAGGCTTGAGTTGGCGGAGTTTTGGCATGAGCCTGACGTTCAGTTCCGGCAGCAAGTAGAGGGTCACAACGTCGGCCTCGGCCAGGTCTACCTCGAAAAAGTCTTCTTGCCGAATGGTCACCAGGCTCTCGACTCCGTTCCTCCGAACGTTTTCGCGCGACTCATAGATCCGTTTCGGATCGATGTCATATCCGGTCCCCTTGGCTCCATATTTCTTCGCCGCCGTGACCACGATTCGCCCGTCGCCGCACCCGAGGTCGTGGAGGTTGTCTCCTTTGCGGACCTCAGCCAGCTCAAGCATCTTGTCCACAACCGGCTGGGGGGTTGGGACGTAGATGACGTCGGGCCATTTCTTCTTTTTCTGGGGTCGGCCTGGATCTTGCCCGTCGGCGGGTGCCGTGGGAACGTCCGGACTCTTCGCCTGCGCTGAGACTACGGCCCCAGGCCGGCGCGAGGAATGACCTTCCTCCGAGTGAGCTCGCGACACATCGAAGAGCAGACAGAATGCGACAGCAAGCGATGCCGTTCGTTGGCCGAGGAAGCACGGTTTCCCAGAGGATTGCATCGTGGCCTCCTAAAAAAGAGCGGTTTTCGTTCAGGTCGATCACGGGCCGAGCAAACAGAGTCGTGAGAGCCCGTACTCAGCCCCTGGTCTTCTGACCCACGCACCGGGGGCCGAGTATGGACCCCGCCACGCCGATGTAAGCACTTCGATGGTAAACCGCTCTCTGCAAAGAAAACTGGCCGGCGAACCAGACCGTATTGAGCGATCCCCTTTGGATATTGGACCACAGCGGAAACAAGCGGTGACAAGAAAACCGTTCGGAGAAGCCCGTTCGGAGTTTCAAGAGAGCCTTGCGTTCATGACGATCATCTCTGCTAGGCATAAAGCGACGCTCAGCGGGTGCGCGTCGACGGGAGAAGGCATGGAAGCCGTGGCGTTTGTGAAGCAGCCCGCTCGCGCGAGGCGAAGATTCTCGCGCACAGGCCGACGACAACAATGGGTGTTGGCCTGCGCATTGCTAAGCCAGGCCGGCTGCTCCAGTACGGGAGATTTGACCAGTCAGATGGTCCCCCATTCCTGGCGCGGGAACCCCTGGGGCCCTGACGCCGAGACGGCCCGGCATTGCAGACGGCTCCCCACGATTCCGTCCAATCCACCGATGTGCGCTTGGGATGCTTGGGGCCGGGCCAATTTGCGCGACGGTGATATCGTCTTTCGAATGGGGGACGCCCGCCTCGCGTTCGGGCTCTACCCGTTCTCAAAGATTTCGGCCGAAATGGCCGGCAGCCGCTATTCGCACACAGGAATCGTCGCCTTGGAAAACGGCGAACCCGTGGTCTACGACACGTATAAGTCAGGCCCTCGCAAACAGCCCTTCTCAATCTGGGTCCTCGACGTTGCGGGGGCCATCGCCGTGAAGCGGCCTGACGCCGACAGCCAGCGATTCGTGAACGACGCGGTCGCGTTCTGCCGGGACACCTATCAACGCCAAGTCCCGTTCGACAAACGACTCAGCCTTGATGACGACCGGTTCTACTGCATCGAGTTCACGGAGCGGGCCTACCGATCCGCAGGCCTGGTCCTCTCCGAACCCATTCGCATCGACCACCTTCCTTGTTATCAGCACTTCCCGAAAGCCGTCTGGCTCGCGCGTCACTTCTCGTCGATCCGGCCCGACCAGTCGGCCTTTGTCATCGGCAATGACTCGGTCGGAATCTGGTCGAACCCCGCGCTCCTCTTGATCTACGAGGCGCCCGACGCTCGCCTTCCTTACGCCAAACTCAGCGCACCGTGAAGACGGCACGCGGGAGGCATGGCGAGGAGTTGCTCAAGCCGGATCAACCGGGCCTGTCTTTGCAATCAGAGGGTGTTCCGCCAGGCTCCCGCTGAGTTCGACGGCTCATGTCACTACGGATCGCCCCAATGAGGTAGGCCACGATCGCCACATTGGCCAAGAGAACCGTGATTCTCAACGGGCCGGCTTTCTTGAAAACCTCGTAGACCTCCAGAGGGATCAGAAGGCTGGTCGTGACAACGACAAGGTACTCGGCCCACCGCTTCTGGAGGAACAGGCCAACCCCCTCGATACTGTAGAGGAGGCCGTAGAAAAGGATCCCCGCCCCGATCACTTCAAGACGTTTTTCGCTGAGACCGGAAAGCCGAGCGATGGCCGAGCGGAAGAGTTCGTCCTCAGGGTCGAACCGCAACCGCGCCGCGAGTCGGATCACGCCGACGAGGATGTCGTTCGGTTTAAGCCGAAGTACGACCCCACCCCCAATGAGCAATGCGACGGCCTTCGCGAGCTTATAGCCCCCGATCACCGAAAGTCCCAAGGAACGATGATGGCGGTCCTGGCTCTTCGAAATCAATCGCCCCCCTCGCAAACGCGCTGATCAACGGTTCGAGGTGTCTCGCTGGCCGGTGTCTTGACCCCCGTGTGAAACCGCCCCTGGCACACAGGTTGCCGTCGGGATACGATCGACCGCAGCAGCCTTCAGGTCTCGGGGAAGGTCTTCACAATGTCGCAGCTTACCGAATTCTACAAGGGAGCCGGCAGAGATAGCGAGGGGCGGTCGATCGCCATGATCTGGGCGTACAGCCACGCTCAGTGGGAGGCATCGCATGATTTCATCCAATGGCTATTCCCGCTACGGCTCCCGAGCCGGTTCAACCCCGATGCCCCTCGGCTCACGGAAGTCGACGTGGCCGAGTTTCACGCCAGCCCTACGCTTCGTGACAACCTCAGACGCTCCCTTACGCTCTTTCTCGACTTCCTGGGTCTGCGTGAAATCGAAGGCCGGGTCATCAAGACGGACGAATTCGATCGACAAGGGATTTTCCAGAGTCCCAACCATCACTGGCTGAGGATCACGCGCGTCTTGACCAGCACCAGAACCCTCGGACTGGAGCCGGAATGCCTGGCCTTCTTTGCATGCTTGAAGCAACTGCGGGATGAAGGCGGGTCGGGAATCACAACGGACACGTTCCGGTACTGGGAAGAGGCCGCGACCGGCTGACGTTCAGAAATACCATGCGCGCCGCTCGTTTCCGGTCGACTCGCTCAAGAATCTCGCGTCATCAAGGAGAATTCGCGGATGCCCGCCAGCCCAGGCCGTTGTCAGGTCGTCGACTTTGCCACGATCCCAGGCGTCCCTTGTCCGTGCGGCCTCGCGCGGAGAGCGTTTTCCGACGTTGACGAGTTTCCGGGAACGATTCACGTCACCGAGATCTCCGCCACCGCCCAGCGCCACTACCACCGGCGGCTCACGGAGACCTACTACATCCTCGAATGTGCCCCGCACGCCACGATCCAACTCGACGATGAGGAGGTCTCCCTCAGGCCGGGCGTCTGCGTCGTTATCCCGCCGGGAGTCCGCCATCGCGCCGTGGGCAAGATGAAGGTCTTGATCGTCGTCTTCCCGAAATTTGATCCCGAGGACGAATGGTTCGACTGAGGTTGAAGACAGGACCAGGGCAGACCTGACCGCCCCGTTCTCATTCCCCCGTCTGTGACGATTCCCTCGTGGACGCTTCTCAATTCGTGGAGATTATTGCAGTATAGGACTCTGCGCGAGAATCGAGAGGCTCGGCACGCCAGGTTAACGTCTGGCCCGGATGCTGGATCTCGATTTGTGTGGCCAGGTTATGGCAAACGAACATCCACCGGACCGGGGTCGTCGTGCCCTGCGTCCTTCGTCGTCGCGTGACGACACATACGTCTTTATTCCTCGATAACGAGTCGATTTCCCGATGAAAGCCGTTGCCGTTCTGCCAGGAAAACCGAACAGCGTCCATCTCCAAGAGATCCCCGTGCCGAAGGTCACCGACCAGCCGCACCCGCACGTCTGTCGGATTCCTGAAGGGCGCGGCGTGCTGGTCAAGGTCCTTCAGATCGGCGTCGACGCCACCGACCGCGAGATCAACGAAGCGCTCTACGGCAACGCCCCTCCGGGCGGGGAGCATCTCGTCATTGGCCACGAGAGCTTTGGCCAGGTCGTCGAGGTTGGCGACAAGGTGATCGAGGTCAAGCCAGGCGACTACGTGACCTGCACGGTGCGGCGCCCCGGCGGTTCCTTGTTCGACAAGATCGGCCGAAACGACATCACGAGCGAGGAAGTTTACTACGAACGAGGCATCAACCTTTGCCACGGCTACTTGACTGAGTACTTCGTCGACGACGCGGAATTCATGGTCAAGGTGCCCCAGAACCTCAAGCATCTCGGCGTGCTCTCCGAACCGGCCAGTGTCTGTGCCAAGGCGATCGAACAGGCATACCTCGCCCAGCAGCGGTTGCAGGTCTGGAACCCGCTGCGTGCGTTCGTCCTCGGCGCGGGGCAGATTGGCTTGCTCGCCACGATGATGCTCAGACTTCGTGGTCTCCAAGTGTTCACACTCGCGACCAAGCCAGGTCCCCACCTCAAGTCCGAGCTCGCCGAGGCCTACGGGGCCACTTATGTGAGCACAAAACAGACGTCGATGAAGAAACTCACGGAGCAAGTCGGCAAACCCGACCTCATCTTCGAGGCGACCGGCAACGCAGAGGCTTGCTTTCGCGCGATGGAAGTTCTCGCGCACAATGGCGCTCTGATCTGGACGAGCATCACGGGAGGGTCACACGAGGTCTCCATCGATGCCGCCAAGATCAACCTCGAATGGGTCCTCGGCAACAAGCTGCTCGTCTCGAGCGTCAACGGCAACCGCCGCCACTTTGAGTTGGGGATCCAGGCGCTCTCGCACGGCGAGCACACTTATCCGGGCGTCACCGAACGGATCCTCACACACCCCGTCGCGGGCCTCGAGAACTACAAGGAAATGATGCAGATTCTCGAAGATAATCAAGCGCTCAAGGTCTACGTCGACGTCGCCAAGTAACCGCCCGCGTCTTCAAGGGATCGTTGGCCCGTCGACCTAAAAGGTTGTCACCTGCGGTTGCCCGTTGGCATCCCCACGGACGACGGCCACGATCCGAGGACCGAGGAGCACGACCAGATCCTTCGACTCGAATCCGGTCCCCCCCGTCCCCTGGAATCGTTCGCAGAGATAGGCGATCACATGCTCCAGGGTCGCCTTGAGTGGGGCCTCGATGGAGAAGGAGGTCGCATACCCGTCCTCGTCATAGACCCGATAGTGGGTCCGGCGAAACTCGGGCGACTCCCGAACTCGAGGAACAGGGCGTTCGATCGGCCCCGTAAAGTCGTGCATTGCGATTCCACCCCTTCCGGCAAAAATCCCCGCTTCGAAAAGTCGCCGGTTCCTGTCCCGTTCGGTGGAACGGTGGAAGGGAGCGAGACAAGCCGCAAAGGCTCCTCTTGACTCATTGTCGCCGCCCTCTCCTCCCATGACCACCCGGAAGTGGGGTGTGTCGACCGAGATTCGCGTCTGGCATAATCTCGATCGTCGACGGATCCCTCTTTCCCGGCCACCTGACGATGGTCGAGAGAGATTTCCAGGGTGACCCCGTTCCGATCTTGGCTGGGATTCTTTACGCATGATCGAGTCCACGGCATTCATCGCGCGAACGGCCATCGTCCTCGGTGACGTCCACCTCGGGAAATTGGCAAACCTCTGGTATCACGCCGTACTCCGAGGCGATACCGAGCGAATCGTGGTCGGCAACGAGACCAATATCCAGGACCTCTCCATGGTCCACGCCGACCCAGGGTTCCCTTGCCTCATCGGCAATCGAGTCACGGTGGGACATCGAGTCATTCTTCACGGATGTACCGTCGAAGATGCCTGTTTGATTGGCATGGGTTCGATCCTCCTCAACGGCGTTCGGGTAGGGCGAGGCTCGGTCATTGGAGCGGGGGCCGTCCTGGTTGAGGGTACGGTCGTCCCGCCGGGATCATTGGTTCTGGGCATTCCGGGACGCGTCGTCCGCGAGGTTGACGAAATCATGCACGATCGAATCGACCGGAGTTGGCGTCATTACGTCGCCATGGCCGATCGACATCGACGCGGTCAGTTCCTGATCCATCCCCCAACGGATGGAAACGATGCCGCCGACAGCCTTCTCGAGCAGACGGAGGAAATGGATTCATGACCCCAAGTCACAGCATGACGATCGGCGATCATCGGAGGGAGCCCATGAAGAGCCAAAGAGGATGGGTCGCAGCATTGGTTTTCGGCGCGGGCTTACTGGCATTCATCCCAGGTGCTCGAGGTGAGGAGTCGCCGTTCGAAGGGGTGCGCCGAGTGCTTTTCTTGGGGGATAGCATCACGTATTCGGGGCAGTACATCGAGTACGTGGAGACAGCCCTACGGGCGCGGAATCCGTCTCTCCATTGCGAATTCCTCAACCTTGGGCTGCCGAGCGAGACGGTCTCCGGGCTCACGGAACCCGGACACGCCGGGGGCCAATTTTCACGCCCCGACCTCCACGAACGGCTCGAACGGATCCTGGAACAGTCGAAGCCCGAGTGGATCGTCATCTGCTACGGCATGAATGATGGAATCTATTCCCCGCTCGACGATGCGCGATTCAAGAAATTCCAGGACGGCATTCACTTTGTGCGAGCCCGTGCCCAAGCCAAGGGCGCCAAGGTCCTCCACCTCACGCCGCCTGTCTTCGACCCGCTACCGATCATGGCACACACTCTCCCGGCCGGTCTCGAGGAATACCGTCAACCTTACCAAGGCTACAACGAGGTTCTTGACCGCTATTCCGAATGGCTGATGGGCCAAAAAGCCCAAGGGTGGGACGTGTTGGATATCCACGGGCCGTTGAACCAATACCTTGCCAAGCAACGGAGCACCGATCCCAAGTTTCTCCTCGCGGGCGATGGGGTCCACATGAATTCGACCGGGCACTGGATCATGGCCCGCGAACTCCTGGCACACTGGAAGGTCCCTGCCGCCGACCTGGCTGCGCCAAGCGGCGAAGAAGCCTTGGCCGCAATGCCCCAGGGCACCGCACTCTTGAAACTCGTCCAAAAACGCCAGCGCCTGCTCAAAGACGCCTGGCTCACCGCGACGGGCCACACTCGCCCCGGCATGAAGCAAGGCGTTTCTCTTGAGCAGGCCGAACGCCAAGCCGCCGACATCGAGGCTGAAATCGTGGGCTTGGTTACGCCGAAACCATGAGCCCAATCAAGTCGGATGGCAAGGGGAAAAAATGCGGCTCCAAGAACGATACCCGAGTCGTCGATCCAGGGTTTAACCTGACGACTTGATCCCTGGTCAGTCCCTTTTTGGGGTCTGGCCATTGATCTGTGTGCTGATTTTTCTCGGGGTCGCGTTCAACGATCGACGCGACCCAAGCCTCATTTGGACCACGGACTCGCCGCCGCTCGTTTCCGGCGAAGTCGATGACTCGGAGAAGGGCTCATGCGTTCGATGAGGTCGCTATTCGGTTGCCTGAGTACGTCCTACGTGCTGGCACTGGTCATTCCGTCGATGGTATGGGCTGCGGACCAGCCATTGAAGTCGGCGAAGCCGAACGTGGTCTTGATCCTCGCGGACGACATGGGATGGGGCGACGTCGGCTGGCACGACAGCGAGATCAAAACACCCCACCTCGACAAGCTCGCCGCCTCCGGCACCAGGCTGGAGCAATTCTATGTTCAACCGGTCTGTTCACCGACTCGGGCCGCCTTGATGACGGGTCGGTATCCGATGCGTCACGGACTTCAAGTAGGCGTCGTGCGCCCCTGGGCGCAATACGGGCTCCCTTTGAACGAGCGGACGCTTCCCCAGGCCTTGAAGGAGGTCGGCTACGAGACAGCCATCTGTGGCAAGTGGCACCTCGGCCACTTCCAACCGGAATACCTTCCTACTCACCGTGGGTTCGACCACCAGTACGGGCACTATAACGGAGCACTCGACTACTTCACGCACATCCGCGATGGTGGCTTCGACTGGCATCGTGACGACCGGGTCAATCGTGACGAAGGGTACAGCACTCACCTGATCGGCCGCGAGGCCACGCGGATCATCGGTCATCACGACACATCGAAGCCGCTTTTCCTTTACGTCCCGTTCAACGCGGTCCATGCGCCTCACCAGGTTCCCGAGAAGTATAAGGAGCCTTACTCCAAGCTGAAGGAACCGCGACGGACTTATGCGGGGATGCTCGCGGCAATGGACGAGGCTGTGGGACAGATTGCCTCGGCCATCGACGGCAAGGGGATGCGGTCCAATACGATTTTCCTCTTCTCAAGCGACAACGGTGGGCCGGCCCCAGGGCAAGTGACGAGCAACGGTCCGCTCCGTGGCCAGAAAGGCACGCTCTACGAGGGGGGAGTCCGCGTCCCGGCGTTCATCTCCTGGGAGGGGCACCTCCGACCCGGAACCGTCGTCAATGCGCCGCTTCATATCGTCGACCTCTTCCCGACGCTCTTGACCCTCGCGGGCGCTCCGCTCGAGCAGTCTTTGCCGACCGATGGCCGGGACGCCTGGACCGCCATCGCGCACCATGGGCCTTCGCCTCACGATGCCATTCTTCTGAACACGACCCCTGATTCCGGTGCGATTCGCGTTGGTGACTGGAAACTTATACTGAACGCGTCCCGGATTGATCCGGAAGGTGAAACGAAGGTCGCGAAGAAAGCCAGAGCCCCGCGCGATTCCGTCGAGCTTTTCCACATCTCGCAAGACCCGTTCGAAAAGAAAAACCTGGCGACCGCGCACCCGGAAAAGGTCAAAGAACTCAAAGCACGGTATGAGAAGTTCGCCGCCGAGGCGGTGGCCCCCAAGGTCGCTCCCATGGCCAAGGGCTTCCACGCCCCCAAAATCTGGGGCGAGTCGGACTAAATCCCATGGTCAACTATCGAACGGCGAGTGCGCCACCGAGAAGGATATCTCCATGAGACATTGCCTCTTGCTTTTCGTCGTGGCCTTGCTCCTTCAAAATTCCGCACCCGCCGTCGAGCCCCCCAACGTGGTCGTCATCCTCGCTGACGACCAAGGGTGGGGTGACCTGAGCGTCCACGGCAACACCAACCTCAAGACCCCGAACATCGATTCGCTGGCACGCGACGGCGCACTTTTCGAGCGATTCTACGTTTGCCCGGTCTGCGCACCAACCCGAGCCGAATTCCTGACAGGACGATACCACCCTCGAGGCGGCGTGCGCGGGGTGACAAGCGGTGGGGAACGACTTGACCTGAATGAGAAGACAATCGCGGAGACGTTCAAAAGTGCAGGCTATGCCACGGGAGCGTTCGGCAAGTGGCACAACGGCACTCAATTCCCTTATCATCCCAATGCGCGTGGATTCGACGAGTACTACGGCTTCACCTCCGGGCACTGGGGCGAATACTTCGACCCGCCACTCGAGCACAACGGCCGGCCAGTCCAAGGCAACGGTTTCATCACCGACGACTTGACCGACCATGCGATCTCGTTCATCAAGGCCAGCAAGGATCGCCCCTTCTTTTGCTATTTGCCGTTCAATACTCCGCACTCGCCCATGCAGGTTCCCGACCGGTTTTATGACAAGTTCAAAAATGCCGCCCTGAAGCTGCGAGCCCATGATGCCGAGCGCGAAGACTTGATGATGACCCGTGCAGCACTCGCGATGTGTGAAAACATTGACGAGAACGTCGGGCGCGTGCTCAAGACGCTCGAGGATTTGAGCCTGGATCAGAAAACGATCGTTCTCTACTTCTCCGACAATGGGCCGAACAGTTGGCGCTGGAACGGTGGGATGCGTGGGCGAAAAGGATCGACGGATGAAGGGGGAGTTCGCTCGCCCCTCTTGATCCGATGGCCGAAACAGATCCGACCCGAGACCCGGGTGGCGAAGATCTCCGCAGCCATCGACTTGCTGCCGACGCTCACCGACCTGGCTGGCATCCCGGTCAAATCGGACAAACCCTTGGACGGCGTCAGCGTCGCGCCCCTCCTCCTCGGCACCGCCTTCGAGAATCAGGCGGATCGAATGATCTTCTCGCACTGGAACGGCAAGGTGAGCGTCCGAACCCAAGACTTTCGTCTCGACGCCACCCACCGACTCTACGACATGGTGCGTGACCCGGGGCAACAGCACGACGTGGCACGTGATCGCCCCGAGGTTGCCTCGCGTCTGACTCAGGCCGTTGCCCGCTGGAAAGCAGATGTCCTCGCCGACCTCAAGCAAGATGACCGACCATTCCCCGTCGGCTATCGCGCCTTTCCCATCACGGTCCTCCCCGCCCGTGATGGCCTACCTCACGGCAATGTGCGGCGAAGCGCCAATGCGCCTAACTGCTCGTACTTCACGAACTGGACCAGCGCCGACGATCGGATCACCTGGGACATTGAGGTGAGCACCGGAGGGCGATATGAAGCGGTGATTCAGTACACCTGCGCGGCCACGGACGTCGGATCAGAAATCGAGTTGAGCCTCAACGAGCATCGATTTCGAGGCAAGGTCATCGACGCGCACGATCCGCCACTCCGGGGAAAGGAGCACGATCGCGTACTGCGTAGTGGCGAATCCTATGTGAAAGACTTCAAACCACTGAGCCTCGGAAACGCCACGCTCAAGCCAGGACGCGGACTGCTCACCCTCCGTGCGCTCTCCGTTCCCGGCCAGCGGGTCATCGATGTGCGATCGGTGGTCCTCACGCTCGTCGAACCGGACAGTCCGCGCTGAGTACCGACGCCAGGCTACAGGAAACTCTTTGAGAATCCCCCTGGCGTGTCAAACCACGGGGGTTTTACCGAAGGTGGCGGATTCATCGCCGTGACCCGCGAATCGTCGCAAACGTGCAGGAAAGGTCATGTCTTACCGCCTTACCCGGGTCCGATAATCTCGCACGGAAGCCTCGTCAAGAACCTCGGCGCGATCGTCCTCGCCCTTGGTTTTGACTCCAAACGAGGCTCCGGGAACCTGTCGGTATGGCTGGGGCCACAAACTTGCCGGCGACTCGCCTGGGGCCACTCCTCATCGGAGCCCTGGTCGTCCTCTCAGGCTTCGCAACGGGCGAGACGCTGAGCGGAAAAATTCGTTCGATCGATAGGACAGCTCATACTGTCAACATCCGCACCTTGGGTTCGGAAAAGGACCGTACCTTGCGTATCGGTCGAGAGACCGTCATCGCGGGGCTTCCTGGAGTTGGCGATTGGGCGGGCCTGAGTGCCGGTCAGGTCATCATCGCTGCGCTTGATGCCGAGACCACGACCATCAAAAAGCTTCAGGTCGTCATGTCTCCGGCGCTCACGGGAACGCCACCTCCTCGCCAGCCCACCACGCAATCGCTCACAAAGCCACAATCCCCTGAGATCCGAGGCGAACTTACACGGGCAGACGCCAACCGCGCGTATCGCTTGTCGACCGAGACGGTCAGGTCGATTGATGCGGTCCTGACGTATGAAATGATGGTGCCCGGCGTGACGGCAAGGGAGTGGGTTGTGGTCGCGGCTCAGGCCCCGGAATTGCCCGGTCAGATGAACGCGCGCTCTTCGTTGGATCCGGGTGGCCAACCCACCTGGGACTTGAGCCCTGGATCTCGCCCCTTGCTCGTCAGCCGGGTCGCAGCAGACTCGCACGGGACGTCCAACAAGATCGCGGCACGCGTCCAGTATCAGGCCACGCTCTTGTCGCGTCACCTCGAGCGACGCCAAGCCGGTGACGAGGGGACGGAGACCGATCCGATTCCGCTGGGCAACGTGGAAAGACAACGGGCACTGGCGCGCGGTGGGACCTATGAGTTGGATGCGCCCGAGTTCCGTCGCTGGTTGAGCGCAGAATCTTTGGCGATGAACCCTCGAGAGTCAGAGATTGACTACGCCCGACGCGTCTTTCTCGTCCTCAAACGAAGTTTCACCTACGAATTCCAAGAGCGAATGGATCGGCGTCTCTCGCGAGTCTGTACGCTCCGACGGTCCGATTGCGGCGGGCTGTCGATCCTCCTGGTCGCGGCCCTCCGAACTCAGGGGATTCCAGCCCGGATCTTGGTCGGCCGCTGGGCCAAGTCCGCCGAGCCAGGCGCGCAGCTCGGTGGGGTCGACTATTACCAGTGGCACGTGAAAGCGGAGTTCTACGCGGATGGGGTTGGCTGGATCCCGGCCGACCCCGCCGCAGGCCTCGTCTACGACCAGGCCCCTGACGGCCTTCGTTACTTCGGACACGACGAGGGGGACTTTCTCACCTTGCACGTGGACCCCGACCTGGTCCTCGACACGGTGCACTTCGGAGCGCAACCGACTCCCTTCCTCAATGGCGGGCTCGGCGTCTGGGTCGTCGGCACCGGCTCACTCGTGAATCCGAGAGTCCGCCAGGATTGGCTGGTCCGCGAGGTCGGAGCGCCCTCGCGACCCCGCCGGTTGGCCGAATCGTCGAGGGGCACTCCGACCTCGCGCTAGCCGCCGCTCATCGTGTCATTGCCGCTGGGGAGCGACATCACCGTAGGGCCAGGGCTTCCCTTTGAAGAGAGGGCGGCGGGCCCGCTCGGGAACAATGCCCGGCTTGAGCTGCTTGGCAAGCTCGATGCCGGTATCCCGCATCTGGCTGCCGCCGGTAATCTCAAGGTTGCTGTAGCTCGTCAGCCTGGTTTCGTATCCGCCGCCATGCTCGTCGAACGCGTCTTCGGTCGGCACATAGCCGACGCAGCCATTGGCGAGTGAGACGGGGAACGTGAACGGGAACCCGCTCCCTTTTTTGATCTCGAGCCCGTAGCGGCAAAAGTATTCCGCAGGATTCGTGACGAAGACCGCGGGACCAACCTGAACCACCTGCACCTCCACTTCGGCCGCTGGCTCCTTCTTAAGCAAGGCGTCGAGGATCAGCGTTTCTTTGGCGAAGGTCCAATCGGTCGGATCGGCTTTCGTCCTGTCCCCCTCGATCAGGGCCAGGCTCTCCTTCACGCGCTCAGGCGCAGGCACTCGGCGCTTGATGTCCCAAACCTTGATCTTGGAAGCGACCGGGGTCAGGATGCCCGGCTCCATCGTGAGCAAGATCTTCAGCGCCTCGGCCCCAACCTTGCCGCCGACGAGCTGCGCCCACTGATCTCCGGTCGGATAAACGAACGGACTCTGGTTGTCGACCTGGGTGACGTCGCCCGACGCCCCGGCCAAGAAAACAACCACACAGTCCTTGCCGTAGTACCCTTGGATCACTTTCTCCAAGTAGTAAATATAATTGGCTGAGATCCCCCCCGGGCTCGTGGTGGCATGGCAGGAGAAATTCACGACGCAACCGAGAAGCTTACTCGGGTTGCTGGCATCCCAGGCTCCGATCACACCCACCTCGGGATCGACCGGGCCGGCCGGCTTGACGATCTCGGGGTTGCCCAACCCAGGATGCGTGACCGATCGACCATTGCGCATCAGGAAGCGCCGGTTGAACGCCACCTGGTCCTCCACCCCCTTGCCAACCCCCGCGCGGGCTTCGACGCGACGGTCGTGCGCGTCACAAATGACGTCGATCAACGCCTGCTCGACCTTGGCCAGATAGACCGGGTCGGCATTGGTCGATTGCTTATAGACGAGTTCCTGCACCAGCGGCGACGCATGATCAAACTCGCCGGGCAAGAGCCATCCGCAAGGTCCCGATGAGTGCGAGTGAGACGCACCGATCAGAATCGCATCGGCGGGAATACCCGTCTTCTCGTGAACCGCCTTACGAACCTTCAAGACGGTATCCCGGCGAATCCCAAGCGCATCAATTCCCACGACGGCCACCTTCGACCGGCCATCATCAAAGACAGAGGCACGGACCTTGCAGGGGTCATGGACCGTCTGGTGATACGCCTTGCCATAACCGCCAGGGGCCTCCATACCGATATCGGGCGTAATGTCCCGCTCGGCAAAGCCCGACTTGAAAGGCAAAGCCGAGGGGGCCTTCTCCGGTTCGGCGGCATGTCCCGCCGAACCCAGCAAGAACAGGCTCAGCGCAATCGCGCAGGTCATGATCGGTCTCATCGTGCGGGTTCCTCTTTGGGTCGATCGGATTCGCCTTCACCCTTCAAGTATGCGAGCAAGTCGGCAAATTCTTGCTTCGAGATATTCTTCTCGAGACCTTGGGGCATCAGTGACTGCTTGCTGGCCGCAAGCTCTTCAACCTCGGTGCGAAGGATCGTGTCTTCCTTGCCCAGCGGCTGGCGGAGCGTCAAACTCGTCGGCGTCTCCGAGGCAATCAGGCCGGTCAGGACACGACCGTCCTTGGTGGCCACGGTGTAGGCCGCGAAGCCTTGAGTGATCTCGTGGTCCGGCACGAGGATGTGAAGCAGGATCGCCGGCTTTTCCTGGTTACGAATCCCGAAGAGGTCGGGACCGACGGCCGAGCCTTCGCGATCCAGACGATGGCACGACGCGCATTCGCGACGGAAGACGACCAGGCCCTTGGCGGGGTTGGCCTTCAGAGTCACCGCATCCTTGAATTCGTCGTAAACCTTCGCCCGATCCCCCGCCACCGCGCCGAAGAGCGCACTTGCACGCTCGCGAATTTTCGGATCTCGACTCTGCGTGAGTTGTCGGCGACGGAGTGCGTCAATAACGCCAGGGGAGACGCGCCCCGACTCCAACGCGGTCAAGAGGCCCGGGACATGCTGCGACTGGGAGATCAAGGCAGACAGGACTTCATCACGAACCGCCGGGGTAAACGAAGCGAACCGGCTCGGTTCCAGAAGCGCCCCCACAACTCGATCATCGCGTTGCACTCCAAGGGCGCGGACCGCCGCAACCTGGATCTCCCTTGAATCTTGCCGGGCGATCAACGCCAGGAGAGTCTCGCCCGCTTGAGCGAAATCGGCGAAGGCGAGCAGGCCCACGGCGGCCTCGCGCTGATCGAGGGGCCGCGTTTGATCGAGGGCCGAGGCGTTCATGGCGGCCACAAGCTTGCGAGCCGCTCCCTCCGAGGCCTGGTCATCGGGGGCGTGACCCACGACCGAATCCAGGACGCTGCCCGTTTGACCATCCTTGAATTGCCCGCGACCGGCCTCGCAGAGGCCGGTGAGAAGCGCCGCCTGCTCGGCCGGAGAGAAGGTGGACTGGTCCGCGAGGATCGGTCGGATCAGAGCAGGCCATGACTCCTTTGCCTGGCTATCGCCAAGCAACCGTCCGAATTCCTTGAGGAGTTCGGGCGCCGGTGAGGCGCTGTCGCGAGGGCGTTGTTGCAGAGCGGTCAGGAACGGAGTTTCACGACCGGACAGCGAGCTGAAAACGACAGCCCGAAGCCAACGGTCCGACCCGTCGCGGGCCGCGATTCGAGCCAGGGCCCCGGCAATTGCGGTTGCCTCAGCGGTGGACACCGCCGGGGTGGTCCCGGCTGAAATGGCGCCCAGGGTCGTTGCGGTCTGGAAGCGGACACGCGCGTCTTTGTCGTCCGCGCAAGGCAGAACGTCAGCGACCCACCCCTTGTTCTTCGCAAGACGAGCCTCAACGAGTTGGAGGGCATGCTCCCGAACCGGTGCCGCGCGATGTTTCAGAAGGGGCCGCAATGTCTCGTCACTCAGAGCATCGAACGCATCGAGGAGATGGAGCGAGCGAACGACTGCGACTGGATCGGCCTCGGGATCAGTGAGGATTGCGCGGAGGGGTTCGACGGCCGCACTGTCTTTGCGTTCGAGGAGCAGGCGCTGGGCGGTGTCGCGTCGCCAGCCGTCTTGAATGCGGAGGGTCGCGCAGAGTTCCTGGGTCGTTGCATCCGCGAGATGGACCTTCCGCCGCGTCTTCAGCGTGTCGGGACTGAGGTCGTCGCGGACGACCCGCCAGATCCGTCCCATCCCCTTGCCCCCTTCAAAGTCGGTTCGCTTGCGAATCTCGACCGGTAAGTAGTCGGGATGCTCGATCGTCTTGCGGTACATGTCGCAAACGTAGAGTGCTCCGTCGGGGCCGCTGGCCAAGAAGACAGGTCGGCACCAGTTGTCACGACTCGCCAGGAACTCAGCCCCTTTGATCGCGGGGTAGGCGGCGAAGGTGGCCCCTTGCGGATCGAGGCGATCGACATGAACGAGGTTGCCGGTCGGGTCGCACGAGAAGACCATGCCTCGAAAGGCATCGGGCAGCCCGTTCCCGCGGAACACAGTCACCGCGCAGGCCGCCGTGAACGTCCCCGCATGAGAGTCGGCCGTCGTGACGTTGCGGCTGATCGGGAACAGCTTCGCCGCCGCGCCATGCCCCGTGAGCGGCTCGGCGACGGTCTCGGCCGGGCAGTTTTGAACCGTCCCTGAGAATGCCAGATGTGGGTTGCGTCGGAGCGTCTTCGACGAAAGCACCACATGCTGCACTTGCACTCGGTTATAGCAAATGAACCGACGACCGAACTCGTCGAACGTGATCCCAAACTGGGAACCTCCATCGGCCGCTTCACCGGCCGTCCCGTCAGGGTGGAACCGAAAGTCGGTGCGACCCAAGGCGACCGAATCCGAATCCGGGACCGAAGGTGCGTGGACCTTACCCCCTTGCAACCCACTCGTCACATAGACCCAATTGTCGATCGAGAGCGTAGGATGGCTCACGCGGAGTTGGGTCGATCCTTTCGTGTCGAAGCCGGTGAACAGGACTCGACGCTCATCGGCCTTGCCGTCGCCGTCCGTGTCACGCAAGTAGAGCACGTCAGGTGCACAGGTAACAATCAGGCCCCCGCGCCAGGGTAAGACACCATTGGGATAGGTGAGTCCCTCGGCGAATTCGGAGCGATGATCCATCGTGCCATCGCCGTCGGTATCTTCCAGGAGCGCGATCCGACCGATTGCGGGCCGGCCCTCACCGGGGCCCGTCGGATAGCCGCGATTCTCGGCCACGTAGAGCCGCCCCCGCTCGTCGAAGGCCATCGCTACCGGACTCGCAATCAGCGGCTCGCTCGCCACCAGTTCCACCCGTAGACCAGGCTGCAACTGGAACGCCTGCCGGCCCTGCTCCGGCGAAAGTGGCCCCTCAGGGGCAGGTGTTGGCGCCTCCGGCTTCGCGGTCTCTTCCTTGGGTGCTTGCGCCATCACAGCAACACTCAAGAGGAGAGCGGCCATGAGCGCCAGCGAGACATTGAGCTTCGAGCGACATACTTTGTTCAAGACACGCCAACGCCTCAGCGCTGCTGTTTCGAGATTGAGGCCAATGGTCATCCAAGGATGCTCCCGTGCGGGTGGTGGAAGGAAGGAGGATTGGAGGTCGACCGGGAGAAGGCGGGGCCTGCGATCTTTTGCATCGTATCGAGCAAGAGTTGGCCGGTGCAAGCGACTGGTCGACTCGGCTCATCAAGGGAAGGCGCGACTCATCAATCGTTCGGTATGATTCGGTGACGCCCCACCCACGGGGCGAAATCGGTGGGTGGTTGATCATCCCATGAAAATCGCCCGACCACCGCACAGGGATGGGGGCAAACCCTCACCACGAGACAGCCCCAACGCCGTTCAAGAACATTCAATGCGATTGAGATAGAATCGCTCAATCGCTCCGAAGTCTTGAACGGCGATAGGACAATGGCTCAGGGAAGCTCTCGGATCTTGATATCCTTGAATTCGACAGGTGAACCTTCAGCTTCAAGGCAGAGGTATCCCTTGGCGGGCACGGCCCCGGTGCCACCCGACACTTCCTCACCGTTCACCCAGAGGCGGACTTCACCGTTGACGGCCCGGACATAGTAATGGTTCCACTCGCCGACCCCCTTGCTCAGCTTCTTCCTAGGAAAGCTCCGGGATCCATCGGGCGAGAGCGGAGGAAAAGGCGTCAGCTTGGACGTCCCGACCGGGAAGATATCACCATTGGTCGAGAAGAAGGTTCCATCCTTGCCGGTCTGCTTCTTGTAGAGGTCGAAATAACCGTGGTCGAGCATCTGCACCTCGATCCCACCGCGAGGGAGCATCCCGGGCTTGATCCCCTCGAGAGCCGCTTCGGGGGCCCAGACGAAGATGCCTGAGTTTCCGCCCGAGCGATGATGCTTCCAACGCGCGACGAGTTCAAAATTCTCGTAGGTCTTTGCACTGCGTGTAACGCCAACCGGCAGCCCGGTGCAGAACACACCGCCATCCTTCCAGGTCCAGGTATCCGGGTCGCCGTTGACATGGGCAAAGTCGGCCTCTCCCAACGTCTTCCAACCCGGCCCCGTCCCATCCAGGAACGCTTTGGGAGCGGAGACCGGATCTTTGGAACCCGGCAAGTCTTGAATCCGAATGTTGCGCCAGCGGACTTCCATCGGCTCAACTTTATCCTTGACGCCGTGAACCTGGAGCGCGATGAAGCCGGTCGGGGTCATCGAGTCGGTCAAGTCGGCGGCCGGTACTCCGTTGAGCCAGGTCTTGATCGAGTCTCCCTTGGCCTCGATCCGAAACTTGTTCCACTCATTGTGCTTGAAGGCTTTCCGAGCAGGCTCGTTCTGTTCGAGGTTGTTCAACCAGCCTCGGCGGCTTTCGTCATAGATTCCGCCGGTCCAGGCGCGGGGCTCGGTATCGATTTCCACCTGGTAGCCGTGGACCCGGCCGGCCGGAATCTTCAGCACCTTATCGTTGACGGTGAGCTCCTGATTCACATCATTGCAATGGCTGCGAATCTGAACACCTGAGTTGAGCCCATCCTGAACCTTGAATTCCAGTTCGAGGATAAAATCGCCATGGTAGTTCGTGGTGCAGAGAAACGAGTTCGCCGTGTTGGGGACCGTGGTCCCAACGATCTCTCCGTTCTCGACCCGGTAGTTCGCCTTCCCTCCCTGCTGTAGCCAACCCGCAAGGCTCTTGCCGTTGAACAGGTCGACCCACTTCCCGTTCGGAGTCTCGGCGGCCCGTCCGCCATTGCAGAGCCCCAAAATGCCGAGCACCGCAAAGCCTACGGCTCGCCGGCCAATTCGCCTCGAGAAATTCCGCACGAATCGTTCCTTTCCAGGAGAGAGGGATTCTATTGTCAATGTCATTACTTGAAAATTTTCAGACGGCTTCAATTCCCAGGTTTGAGAACCCCGGCCGACTTCATCCAGGCTTCGGCTCGAAGGGGCCAGGACGAGACGAGATCCTGGGAGGGACGCAGGCCATAGCCGTGCCCGCCGCGCGGGTAGAGGTGCATCTCGACCGACACGTTCGCCCGTTTTAAGGCAAGGTAGTAGACGATGCTCGACTCCACCCGAACGCCATCATCCTCGGTCTGGACGAGGAACGTGGGAGGCGTTTTCGCATCGACCTTCAGCGGAGGAGCAAGCGTATCCGACTTGGTCGCCATGTAAGCCGGATAGACCAGGATGGTGAAGTTGGGACGCGCGCTGACACGATCGACCTCGTCAATGATCTCGTAGGTCTTCTGCGCAGGATCGGTGCTCAAGAGCGCAGCCAGATGCCCGCCGGCCGAGAAGCCAAGGACACCGATTCGGTCGGGGTCGACCTGCCACTCCTTGGCCCGTTGACGGATCAGGCGAAGCGCCCGCTGTGCGTCCTGAATCGGCGCCTCATGCCGTTCGCGGCCATCATGGGCCGGAACGCGGTACTTCAGCACGATGGCGGTCACCCCGAGTGTGTTGAGCCACTCCGCAACCTCGGTTCCTTCTTTGTTATAGGCGAGGATTTTGTACGCCCCGCCAGGGCAGATCAAGACCGCCGCGCCGGTGTCCAACTCGGGCTTGGGCCGGTAGACGGTGATCGTCGGCCGGGTCACGTGGGTGATCCGCACCGTCGTGTCGCCCGGCCTGAGCGGTTGCTGCTCCTCACGGTCAGCGCCATGACTCTCGCCGGGCGCACCGGACGGCCAAAGGAGAATCGGCTCTGGAGCCTTCGCTTCCTCGGCCCGAATCGCGGAAGGCAACACCATAAGCAGCGCAATCACGACCAGTCTGAAACAACGCAATGGATGGCACATCGGAGTTGTTCCTCGGCCCCAGGGGCCGGCCTGAATCCGAGGATCCGGGCCGATCCCGCGCTGGTGTGGCATGGCATGGTACGGCGTACGATCCAAACGAGGGGGCAAACCCCACTCGCCGTAGGAAGGTTCTTCGTCCGCTTGTTTTCCCATCGTTCCATGGAAAACGCAAGGGTCGAGATTCTTCGGCCGTTCCTAATTCACCGTCGCCAGCCGATCCATTCCGCTGCTCATGATCGCGTGCCAGCCATCGTCGCTCCCCAAGCGGCCCTTTCTCAGACGAGGATCTCTTCCACGACCCGACCGTGGACGTCGGTGAGGCGGAAGTTGCGGCCGCTGTATCGGTAGGTCAATTGTTCGTGGTTGAGGCCGAGCAGGTGCAAAATGGTGGCGTGAAGGTCATGCATGTGGACCCGATCCTCCACGGCCATGTGTCCGAGTTCGTCGGTGGCACCGAAGGCGAAGCCCGGCTTGACCCCGGCCCCCGCCAGCCAGACGGTAAATCCATCGGGATTGTGGTCCCGGCCCGTTCCCTTCCCCTGGGCGTAGGGGGTCCGGCCAAATTCGCTCCCCCACCAGACGAGGGTGTCATCGAGCAAGCCGCGACGCTTCAAGTCGGCCAGTAACCCGGCGATCGGTCGGTCGACGTTCTTGGCGTGAACCGCGTGCTGAGGCATATTCGAGTGCTGGTCCCAGGCGGGATTGGCCGTGCTGTCGCCGTAGGTCACCTGAATGAATCGGACCCCGGACTCGCAGAGCCGACGAGCCATCAGGCACTGCCGTCCGAAGTTGTCGGTCGCAGACTGCCCGATCCCGTAGAGATCCAAAGTCTCCTGCGACTCGCCCTTGGTGTCGAGTACGCCTGGGGCATTGTTCTGCATCCGCCAGCCCAGCTCATAGGAGGCAATGATGGCCTCCACTTCGGAGTCCCCCGGGCTCCGGCCAAGCTGCTCGGCATTCAACTCTCTGAGCAGGCCGAACTGCCTGCGCTGATCGGCCGGAGAGAGGACGGCATTCCCGAGATTACGAATCGTGGCCTGCTCGGCCGAAGCCCCCGCGCGGCCGAGCGCGGTCCCTTGATACATCGCGGGGAGAAACGCATTCCCATAATTCCGGGCTCCGCCATTGCCCGCCGAAGGGCCGATGGAGACGAATCCAGGAAGGTTTTCATTCTCTGAGCCGAGCCCGTAGAGCACCCAGGACCCCATCGAAGGACGGACCACGTTCGTGGCGCCGCAGTGGAGGAAGAGGGTCGCCGGCCCGTGCGCCACCCCCTCGGTGTGCATCGAGTGGATGAAGCAGAGATCATCCACATGCACATTGATCTCTGGGAAAAGCTCCGACGCCCACCGCCCGCTCTGGCCGTGCTGGGCGAACTTCCACAAAGGCTTCATGACACTCTGTTGCGAACCGCGCTTACCGGTATTGGCCAGAACACGGGCGTCGTCAAAGGCCAAGCTCTTGCCGTCGTTCTTCTCGAGGCTCGGTTTGTAGTCGAAGGAATCGACCTGACTGACCCCGCCTTGCATGAACAAGAAGATCATCCGCTTGGCGCGTGGCGCGAAGTGCGGGATTCGAGGGGCGAGCGGGTTGAGCGGCGCAGCGGCGGCACGCTCCGCGGCGAGCCCTGCCAGGGCCAGGTAGCCGAACCCACAGGCAGAGTTGCGCAACATCTCACGACGGCTGATCGGCATATCCACGTCATCCACCTCCAACGGGCGATGGAGCAAGTCCTGATTAGTTCACGTAACGAAAGTCGACGGAGGCGAACACGGCCTGAAAGAGCAAGGCCCACGCCCCCTCATCGTCCGGTTTCCCTTCCCTCGTATTCTGAGCAAGGAAGGAAAGGCCGATCCGTCGCTCGGACGCCGCCGGCCTTCGCCCCAGGGCAAGCTGGTAGATCCGGTCGATCCGACCACCATCGTCCAGCCCGGGCCGGGCCAAGAGTCGATGGGCCGCTTGCTTCGACTGCTCGAGCACGAACGGGTGATTCAGCAAGAACAAGGCCTGAGGAGCAACCGTGCTCACATTCCGCCGGCCAACGACCATACTCGGGTCGGCGAAATCAAACACCTCAAAGAGCTCGGGCAGCGCATTCCGAAACACGGGTGAATACACGCTTCGACGTTTTTCCAGATGCGTGTACCCATAGTCCGTGGCGAGATCCGAGCGAAACGACAAACCCTTCATTTGCGGATCAAGCGTTCCGCTCACGCTGAGGATCGTGTCCTGAATGCACTCAGCGTCGAGCCGGCGACGGCTCATCTTCCAGAGAAGGCGGTTTTCCGGGTCGGCGGCTCGAGCCTGGGGGTCGTCCACCGAGGAGAGGCGATAGGTCCGGGACAGGACGATCCGGCGGATGAGCGTTTTGACCGACCATCCCTCCTCCATGAATTGGAGAGCGAGGTGGTCGAGCAGTTCGGGATGAGACGGTGTCTCCCCGGTGGTGCCAAAGTTGTCGGTCGTTCGCACGAGCCCCGTGCCGAAAAGCCAGTGCCAAACACGGTTGACGTAGACGCGAGCGGTGAGCGGGTTCCGTTCGTCGGCCAGCCAGTCGGCGAGCTCGCGCCGGCCACTCTCGTGGCTTGGCATCGTCGGAGGCTTGCCGTAAGTCGCCACGGTGAGCACCCCGCGAGGCGCAGGCTCACCCAAGGTGTGGACGCTCCCCCGGACATGGACCCGAATGTCCTCGATCTCGGGGACTTCCTCCACCCCCATGAAGAGTTCCCGCGTCGGCCCATCGGCCTTCAGCCGCTTGAGTTCCTTCTCCAACTTCGCGACAAGCGTAGCGTTCTCTTGTGCCCCCGTATCGACTGGCTTTGCCTTACCGGCCACGACTTGTGCAGCCCCATCACCCGCCTCGTGCGGAATAAAGAGAACGGCATCGGCCGTGACGTAGCCGGTCGTCCCTTCATTGGAGATCATCACATAGCCCTGGCCGTTGCTCTCAAACTGATAGCGTCCAAGCGACACGTAGCGGCCATCGATCGGTGGAGGTGCCGACATGTCCACGTGGACCATCGTGTCACCATCGGCACTCAGAATGGCGACGGGCACCGCTTTCGACCGCCCCTTGCCGGGGGAATAAGCCAGCCAGACCTCATAAGCCCCCGCAGCCTTCAACTCGGGCAAAAAGGTGAGGGTTTTCTCACCTTTACCCGTATCCATGTCGTGAAGATAGCCCTTGGCAATATAAAACTGCGAGTGCTGCGACTCCTTCCACTCGCCAACTTTCTTGGCTTGCCCATCGTCAACCACCACGCCCGGCAATTCGCTGACAGCGAACACCTGCTTGGGGACATTCCCCTTGGCCGTTCCCACCTTGCCACGCGCGGCCTTGATTTGGGCCTCAAGGGACGCAACTCGCTGCTCATGATTCTTGAGGATTTTTTCGCGTTCGCCAACGACCGGTAAGGGGCGTTCGAGCCATGCCGAGACGTTGGCATGCTCCAGCGTCTTCGTATTCCGCAAGATGCCGGCCATGGCGTAGTAGTCGCGGGTCGGGATCGGGTCGAACTTGTGGTCGTGACAACGCGCACAGCCAATCGTCTGGCCGAGAAACGCCTTACCGATGGTGTCGATCTGCTCGTCCACAACGTCCATGACGAGTTGCGGCTTATCCTGCTCTTCGAGGTTCGTGTTGCCGAGGCTGAGGAACGAGGTTGCGACCAACTTCTCGCGGCGATCATCAAGATTCGCCGAGGGAAGCAAGTCGCCAGCCACCTGCTCGCGAATGAAGCGGTCGTAGGGCATGTCATTGTTGAACGAATCGATCACGAAGTCGCGAAACCGCCAGGCCTGCTTGAAGACCAGGCCGCGAAGCGTGAGCGACTCGGCATAACGGACGACGTCGAGCCAATGCCGGCCCCACCGCTCACCGAAATGAGGAGACGAAAGAAGCCGATCCACGAGCATCTCGTAGGCCATCGGAGACGTTTCATTGACGAACGCATCAACTTCTTCCGGCGTGGGGGGCAGGCCAATGAGGTCAAAATAGAGCCGACGCGCCAGCGTGGCCCGATCGGCGTCTCGGACCGGCTTGATGTCGCTTGACTCGAGCGCGGCCAGGATGAACCGGTCGAGCTCACCACGAGGCCAGGCGAGGTCGGCGACTTCGGGAGCAGCAACCCGGCGCGGAGGCTGATACGCCCAGAACGAACGCCCCTTCTCGACCGTCATCCCAGTCAGTGCCTTGGCCTTGGCTTTACTCCTCTCGAGGCGCGGGTCGGGCAACCCGATCTTGATCCAGCGCTCGAAGTCAGCCACAATCGCTGAGGACAGCTTCGACTTCGGCGGCATCGCGATCCCGTCGTGCCGCAGGGCGTCCAGCAAGGGACTCTCCTCAGGCTTCCCCGGAACCACCGCCGGCCCTGAGTCTCCACCGGCCAAAAGCCCGGCCCGAGAGTCGACGCGAAGCCCCCCTTTAAGCGCCTTGGCGTCGGCCGAGTGGCAGCTATAGCACTCTTTCACCAGGACAGGTCGGATCTTTTGCTCGAAGAACGTGACGCCATCGGGGTCTGCAAACGCTTCCGCGCAAGAGGGAGAAATGAGCGTCGCGATCAGACTGATGATTCCGATGTATCGACCCAATGATTGCATACCTTAGCACCTTCTTCGGCGGGCTTCCGGCACAGGTCCGATGGGATTCAACCCTTCCTCAGTATAGAGCCAAGGCGCGGAGAATCGGACAAAGAAACTTCTCCCGATCCGGCCTTCGATCAACCACCATGAGACAATTCCGCGAACGCAATACCTGAACACTTGACCCGCTTCGATCATGCATAACGTTCCGCTGATCGTCAAGTCGGTGTAAAATGCGTCGGGCCTCCGCGGAACCACAGTCTGGTTCCGGGAGGCCCGACATACTTCATTGGTCAAGGAAAGCGGTCAATAGCTGTCCGAACTGACCACTTCACCCGAGTCACGAGTCGCAATCGAGATCCAGGTTTGTGGACTGACGCTGTCCTTGATGAACCGGACAGAACCGTCAATGAAGCCCGCATTCACTCCTCCCGAATGGTACGAGCTCGCGGTCACAAGTGTGACTTCTTTGATTCCACCATTAGGGTTACCGTCGTGGTTTGAGAAGTAGCACGACTTTTTGTTCGGCGTGTTGATGTGACTGTAACCGCCACCAACACCGCACGACTGGTACATATAGGAGTAACCCTTGGTAGTCATTGAGGATTTTGTCGTGGAGTTCTGGCACTGCTGACTGAGGGCTTGAACACTCGCGAGCACACTCACAGTCGGCGCCGGCGGCGAGGTACCGACGGTGTATGAGACTGGAACGATATAAATCATATTCACACCATCAACCAAGGAATTCTTCCCCCGCACCGTCTCGCTGAAGATCACGGTGTTCGACGTTCCGTCGCGAATCGACGCGAGAGTAACCGTCTGATTGATCACATTGCCAGGGCTCAGGCTATAGGCAGGCCCATCGAACCGACTCCCGTTGAAGTTGAGGAGCGTCCCGAGATTATTGGTATAACTATTCTCAGCAAAATTCACGGCGGTGTTCGCCGCCGTGGCCCGGTTGATCTTATTCGCATCTGAAGGACAGATGAACGAGGAGATGGTGGCAACCGTCGCGGTAATATTTTGGGCGTTATTGTACCAAAACGTCATGTTGATCGAATTGAAAACCGTCTGCTGTTCCATGTACGGCAGAAGCCTTGGCTTCATGGCAAGGTCATTCATGTAAGGATTTGGCAAAATCGATTGGTTGGTGCCGGTCGGAGGGAGCGCTTCATTCGAGTCAACGTAGTTCTGAATCGCGAGACCGAGCTGCTTGAGATTGTTGACGCACTGCGAGCGCCTCGCCGCCTCACGTGCAGCCTGCACCGCTGGCAGCAAAAGTGCAATCAAGACCGCGATAATGGCGATCACAACCAAGAGCTCGATCAGTGTGAACCCACGACGTCGCATTGTCTACTCTCCTCTTTTTTGCGGGATGAATGGAAAATGGCAAGAGAAGTTGGTACAGAACCTCTTCACTCCCAAGCGATCCCCCGTTTCGGAATCGCTCACGAAAGATCTCATCCGTCTCGTCGGCGTCGTCGAGAGGGCGTGGTATTCCATTTCTGTCGCGGCGCGACGGCGACCGATCGCGGCTTGAGGCTCGCTGACCTCAGGTGGGCCTCTGAATCGACCGCGATAAGCCGATTCAAAGGTTCCGAGGCCAATCAGTCTCCGGCACGCAGGCCTCGGTAATGATGCTCCGATGGCCCTCCCACGGCCGCACCTCTCCGCTCCGGCGCAACGGCCAAGTTCAGAACGAGGCGATACGCAAAGTCGACGACATGCGGTCCACACAGACCATCAGGCACTTGGTTTGACCCTCGTTTCTTTCGCCTGCTTCGCCTGTTCAGTCGCCTTCAACTCATCGGCGATGTTTTGCTTATCCTGAGGAGTGAGTTCCCCCCTCCCCTGTTCTCCACCACAACCGCTTGTCAACAGAACGAGGCCAAAGACAGAATTCAAAAGGAAGGTTGAAACCGCAACACGGCGAAAGCAACGATGATTCACGTTCAATCCTCTCTGAAAATCAATACGACACGAAAAAAGATGAAAAACGCGGTTGGGCACCACTTGAAAACGACGATCGGTCTTCGCAAATCAAGGGGTCGGAGAATTCGCCAAGCAACCAATTCGCGCACCCTTGACGATAGAAAACGACGAACGCTTATGCCGAGAGATCTCGTTGCCTCGACCTGCCATGGCTCGCTTCTCCTCAACCCCGGGAAAAGCGCAAACCTTCGACTCAGGCTCGTCGTCTTTTGCGAGCGTTCTTATTGACGCGGATTATTGCGAAGAGGGAACTCGTAGTAGTAAGAGCGGAATCGGCAGAAATCGGACACATAAATTTCAGGTTTTTTTAACTCACAAGTGACTATGATGTTAGGCAAACCAGGCGTGGTCTTCTGAGCGAAGATGTGTCCAATTCATCTGCCTCTGTGCCTTGAGTTCCAGGAGAGTGGTTGCACGATGAATCCCCATGAGATCGCATCCTGCGACGATTCGCACACGGCTTCCTCAGAGCGGGTCGACGAGTTTGTCCGCCTGCTTGGCCAAAATCAACGGCGGATTTTTGTCTTTGTGATGAGCATGGTTCCCAACTTGAACGATGCTGAGGAGATCATTCAGGAGACGAACCTCTTGCTCTGGCGCGAGTTCGACCACTTTCAGTCGGGCACCAACTTTGCCGCCTGGGCTTGCCGGGTTGCATTGAACCAGACGATGGCCTGGCGAAAGCGGAAGCGGCGCGACCGGCTTGAATTCACTCCAGCCTTTTTGGAGGCCGTCGCCGCCGAATCGACGGCCGAGTTCGACCTGTTGGAAGAACGGTCGCGGGCGCTGGCCCAATGCATCGAGAAGCTTCCCGAAAAGCACCGTCAATTACTTCGCACGAGGTACGGGGAACAACAAGGTGTCGAAGTGATCGGTCAAGAGCTTGGCCGGACAGCCGCAGCCGTCTATCGTTCGCTGAGCCGGATTCGCCACACGCTGCACGATTGTGTCACGCATGCCATTTCGCAAGGACAACGGATATGAACGGGCGTTGGGACGAACTTCAAGAGCTTTGCGAAATAGCCATTGAGGGGCAATTGACCGTCGACTCTGCGGCTCGGCTCGAATCACTGGTCTTGAGCGATCCCGCCGCGCGCCGGTTTTACGTTCAGTACCTCCACCAACATGCCTCTCTTCACTGGGCTGCGGCCGAGCCCGCATTTATGCCCGCGACCTTGCCACTTGTTGGGGAAAACAGCTCAACCTCGAAAATCAGCGAGGAAGTTCCACGCCGGGGCCTCTGGCAAACAACACGGATTGCCGGCCTGGCAGCCGCCGCCTTATTGTTAGGGGTCGGGATTGGCTGGTATCCCTGGCGAGTTCGGCCACCACTTACAGTGGCCACTCTCGCCGAGGCAAAAGCCTGCAAGTGGGACGGCGGCTCACTGCCGACCGTGCCAGGGGCAAAACTGCCGGCCGGTCGGTTACGATTGGCGGAGGGCCTCGCCAAAATCACCTTTGCCAACGGGGCGGAAATCACCCTGGAGGCACCCGCGGACTTGGAGTTGGTCTCGCCGAAACACTGCGTCCTGCACGCGGGGCGACTGGTCGCCAAGGTGCCCCCGAACGCGATCGGCTTCACGGTGAAGACGCCCACCGCCCTGATCGAGGATCTTGGGACGGCCTTCGGCGTCAACGTGCTCAAAGGCAAGTCGGCCGACGTCCAGGTCTTTGAGGGACTCGTTGACGTTCACCACGTCGGGTCAGGCCGCCTTGCGCACATGAGGACCGGAGAGAACCTTCGCTTCTCACCCAACTCCTTTGCGAAATTCAACCCGATGGCCGAGCGCCCTTCAGCCGATCGCGACGTGAAATGGAGCGACGCCGCGACGCGATTGCTTCAGATCTCCACAGCGACCGGGCAAGGGAAGGACGCCTACATCCGGCGACCGATCCCGATGGGGAATGGCCCCGAAGCATTGCTTCTGGTCAAGAACACAGTCCAGGACGATTACGCGAGAAAGGCTTATCTCGGAATGGACCTCGCGCCCATCGCCGGCCTCAAAGTTGTTGACGCGACGCTCAGCCTCACGTTTGCGCCAAGTGAGTTAGGGTTCGCATCCGAAGTACCCGACGCAACGTTCGGGGTCTACGGCCTGACCGATGAATCGCTCGACGGCTGGGGAGAGGATTCCATTCGCTGGGACAACGCACCGGCCAACCTCCCAGGAGGAGCTGCGCTCGACCTCGACAAGGTCGTCCCGCTCGGTCAGTTTGAGATCATGCAAGGTGTGCTCAGCGGCACCCGTTCCATCTCGGGACAAGCCTTGGCCGACTTCCTAAACCAGGACACCAACGGCATGGCTACGCTCATCATCATCCGCGAAACGAAGGGGAGCGGTCGCATGGACCTGGTCCACGGTTTCGCCGGCAAGCACCACCCCCAACTCCTGCCTCCGACGCTCAAACTCACGGCGGTGCCACGGCCAAAACCATAAGGGATTGCATGGAGGAAAATTCCCCTACGCCCGACACTCCGTTGTGTCGGGCGGCACGCCAGCGGAATCGAGCATCAAATGAGTACGTAATCGCAATTCGATAACATTCTCACTTCTCAGGCTCAACCAATCCTGGCAATGAGCCCACATCGAGTTTCTCGTCCCCCTTGGCTTTGGTGGGGGAGGCCAGGACGAACGACGCCAGGTCGGCCAATTCTTGCGGGGTCAGCTTGGCCGCGAACCCCTCGGGCATCAGTGATTTACCGGTGCTGGTCAATTCGTCGATCTGACTCCGGAGGATCACATCGTCGATTCCATCCGCCCGGCGGATCGTGACGCTCGAGGCCGTCTCCGACGCGATCAAGCCGGTGAAAACTCGCCCGCCGAGATCGCCAAGAACATATTGCACATAGTTAGGGGCAACGAATTGATTGGGGTCGAGAACGTGGGTCAGGAACGATTCAGGCTCACGGAACTGGGTGGCCGTGAGATCCGGGCCCACGGCATGCCCCTTGTCGCCAATCTTGTGGCAGGTCATGCACTGCTTGGCAAAAACGTCTGCCCCACGCTGGCGATCGCCGGTCGGCTTCAGCGCCGCCTTGACGGCGGCTTGTAGGTCGCCGGAGAGGCCGGCCTGTTCCTTGCCAAATGCCGATCGGGCCAGAGCGGCGAGTTCCTGGTTCCTGTGATTGACGAGGAGCGGACGTCGTGCCAGGTCGATCTGGCCGGGATCGATGGCCCCTGAAGCGATTCCCTTGAGCAAGACCAAGGTCCATGACTCACGGGCCAGGAGCGTCGCAACCGCCTCGGCGCGAACCGAGGGGACGAGTTGTCGATTAACGGCGAGGATGAGTTCAGCGATTTGCGGCTCATCATAGCCGGACAAGGCACGCAGCGACGCGGTTTGAATCGCCTCGGGCTGATGCGGATCAATCAGGCGCAACAAGGGGTCGCGGACCCGGAGAAAGGGGCCACAAGCCAGGATCTCAATCGCCTTGAGCCGCAGATTGACCGCGAGGGCGTCGTTCCCCGCCTCCTCAATCGCTCGATCGAAAAGGCCGGCGACGTATCGATCCACCTTGGTCGAAGGGGGCTCAGCGATGCTCAGGTGTCCCCCCGCCTGTCTCAGGCTGGTGCCAAACGCCAGAAAGAGGGCTCTCGAAAGTGATGTTGCGATGGGATCGTCCGCCTGTGTGGCGATGGTTTCCAGCGTGCGTTGAATCTCATTCGGTTCACGCCGTGCGCCGATGATTCCGGCGAGCTGCACCAGAAAGGCCTGGCCGGTTGGATTCGCGGCGAAGCCACGATCGTTCACCAGATCGGCGAGAAGCGAGTGGGCCACGGCCGACGAGGAACTCAGGACCGCCAGCCTCATCCAGGAGTTGGCGGAATCGCGGCGGGCGATTGCGGCAAGGGGAATGGATGTGAGCGGCTGCTTCGATGCGCCCAGGTGGAGCGCAACCGTGAACCGGACGCGGACGTCGGGGTCGTTCGCATGTTCAGAGACGGCCGCGAAGACCTTGGGCGAACGATCAAGATAGGCCTCTGCCAGACGAATCGCGTGCTCCACCACCCGAGGTGAAGGATCCGCGATCGCGGTGAGCAAGTCGGCCTCGGTCAGCGTCTGCAACCCATGAAGCGACCAGAGCGCATGGATCCGAGAGACCGGGCGATTGCTCGCGGCCAAGAGCCGACGCAAGGGTTTCTCAACCGTGCGGTCCTGCCGCTCGAAGATCAACCGATGGGCCGTCTCGCGCCACCAACTGTTCGGATTCTCAAGGACCGCGACGAGATCTTCCGTCGTTGCGGAACCGAGGCGAGGCACCGGGGGGGGCCGGAAACCCTTGGGGGCAATCCGGTAGATCCGCCCTTGATCGCGTCCGCGGCGCAGGTCGAGGTGGGCCATCACGTCCAGGGGGATGTGGATTGCCTCGATGATCTCACGGCTCATATCCAGGACGTGCAACGTGCCGTCAGGGGCATTGAGCAAATTCACCGGCCGGAACCAGTTGTCCGACGACCTGACGAATTCGGTCTTCTCATCGACGCGACTCGCTGTAAACGTCGGCCCATTCGGTTTGAGACGCATCCGATGGATCAGGTTGTTCTGAGCATCACTGACGAAGACGTCGCCGTAGTAGGTTTCCGGGTAGGCCGCGCCTCGGTAAACCGTGACACCCGAGGCGGCATCGACGACGTGGTGGCTGGCCCCTGCGGCATCCGCCGAGCGCTCGCCGTGGGCAATGCGACGGCTCGAACGAATCTGTCTCCAGCCTTCCAGCGGACTGATCCGAAAAATGGGCACGTTTCCCCCGCCCACGTTCTCGAGCGCCGAGGCCACAGGAAGGAACGGGTTCCGTGCCAGGGCGTCGAGAGGGACGACCGCGTGCATCAAGGGCCGCGACTCGCTGCAGAGAAAACGATTCCCATCGTCGTCAAACGTGTTGCCGAACTGAACCGTACCGGTGATTGCTTCGAGGGCCTCGTTCGTCGGGTCAAACCGAAAGTCCTTGCCGGCGAGCGAAATCACAGGCCCTTTCGGGTCCGTTGCCGACTGGACGCTCCCTCCGTTCACCGAAGTTGAACCGTAAACTTTGTGGTCGAGCCCGAATGTCAAGTTGTTGAGCATTCCTTGTTCATTGCCGGTGCCAAATCCGGTATAAACCTTTCGGCGCACGTCGGCGCGGTGGTCGCCGTCGGTGTCCTTCATGTACCAGATATCCGGCGGCGAGGTCACGAACACTCCCCCCTTCCAGGGAGCCACTCCCGCCGCCCAGAGCAGGCCGTCGGCGAAGACGTGACTCTCATCGAATTGGCCGTCACCATCGACGTCACGAAGGAGTCGGATCGTGCCGAGTGGTTTTTGATCCGGTCTGGGCTTGAACGGATAATCGATCATCTCGGCGACGTAAAGGTTGCCGTTCTCGTCGAACGCACCCGCGACCGGACTGTGAATCAGCGGTTCCGCCGCAACCAATTCCATGCGGAACCCATCGATGGTCTCGAACGAGTCGAGTGCTTCAACGGGTGTCTTCGGCGGGAGCGGCTTCAGGAATTCACCCAACTCTTCCTTGCTGTGGGTTCGAGCGCTGGGATCGATCCGCACCGAGGTCCCCGCGTCAATCCAGGCGGGTGGTACTCCCTCGGCATCAAGGCCACCCTGCTCGCGGATCTTCAGCAGGATGTCACGCGACTTCTGGAAGTAGTCGAGAACCTTTACCTTTTCGGCAAAGTCACGCGCTCGGTGCTTCTCCATCTGGCCATCGAGCTTTCCGACCAAGGTATCGAGGTCAGCCCGATTGAAGGGGGCCTTGCCGTCAAGATAGACATAAACAGGATTGGTATGCGACTCGGCATCGGGCGAACCGGTGGGCGCGGTCCCGAACGCTCGGGCGGCGATCCAGGAAGACTTCTCGAGGGACACTTCCCGGTTCAGCTCGATCCAGTTCCCCTGCCCTTCACTTGCTGGGATTTTGAGATCTTCGATCACTTGGCCGTTGACGATCAACTGTAGGTTCGTCACGGGGGCGACCGTTGAAAGCACCTTGACCTGCGCCCGGACCTTCCGAGCCGCGGTCCCCTCCTGCGGGATGAGGGCCCCCGGCCGCTGTCCGTCCACTTCGAGGAGGAGGAGCGGGCCGGTCGTGACGAAGCTATGCCCCTCGGTAGAACTGCGAAGCCAGCCAGCGAAGTCAGGGGCATCGGCCGTTTTCCGGGCCACGTAAGTGATACTGTCTCCCAGCTTGCGGCAGGCAGGAAAGTCACTCGCCCCCACGCAAGGGAAGCGGTAGCCGATGTTGAGGATCCGATACCAGTCGTCGATCCCGATTCCACGGTAGACGCCGAACTGGAGAAGTTCGACGCCGTCAAGGTTCCCCTGGACGTAATCGGCGTAAATCGACTGGGCGTAGCCGCCGTGGGCCATGATCGCAAAACCACCGCGCTGCTTCGTTTCACGCGCGACCAGGCCGTAGAGAGGCCAGTTGTCGGCATTCAGGCTCTGTCCCTCGAGGACCAGATCATCCCGAAGGAACAGGTTCATGTGACCATAGGTCGAACTACGATACTCCTGGCCCGAAACGATCCGGTAGTGGCCCCGCCGCCGCTCGGACTTTGAGCCGAGGCCGAGGAGTTGGGGATAGTCAAGCCGCTCGCGGACGCCGACGTAGGGGCCGGCCGGCTCGTTGTATCCGAGCGGGCTCCCATAACGGAGATCCTCGGCCTCCAGCAGGTCGAAGATCACCTGATCGTCGGCGTCGTTTTCTCGCTTGAAGTGCAGATGCGTATCGCCTGAATCATATCCCTTCGCAGCCATGTCGACCGACCGCTCCAGGGTGATCGCGACCTGCCGCCGCTCCCCCGCCTCGACTCGTGTGCTCAACGTCTGGGGTCGATACTCGAATCCCTTCCAGACTTCCACCCGGACCGCGCCTGGAGGAACATCGATTTCCGCCTTCCCCTGGCTGTAGAAGAAGCGCCCGAGATAACGGATCGGCGCTTTTCCCTGCCGATTCCCTTTGCCTGCTTTCGGCCACTCTCCCGTGAAGCTATAAGGCGTGAGCGGACCAGCAGCCGGCTGATAGTAGTTGCCGTCGGCTCCGACGACGTTGATCCGGCAAGGAGTGGGGCGCCCCTCGACCTTGTCCAGAACCACGACTTCGAGGCGAGCACTCGAGTTTTCGGGTGCGGTCGCAGGCAAGCCAGGGCGATCAAAGCCTGGCGGCGTGAAGATCAGGGCCTCGTCGTCGGCTGGGGCCGCTGCCGTCAAGGCGACGGCAACCGCGATGGCCCAGCATGTGACAAGTCGGGACTCACGAAGGAGGGAGGATTGGGGTTTCATCGTAAATGCCAGGTGGGTGGGTCGATCTGGGCAGGGGTTACGACGGAAACGACGAGGGAGAGCTTTGCGGGAGAGCGAGGCCGTTGCCACTTTAGAGTAAGTCTGCGAAGCCGGTTGGACGCTGAGGTTGGAGGTTCAGCTTCAGCCTGACGCGGTTGAGAAGATGTCAGGCCAAAGCGGAAGAACCTCCAGAAAAAAACGCGTTCTCACTCTGATTCTTAGTGAGGCGGAAGGTGGCCGGCTCCAACGCCTACGGGCTCGAGGGCATCTTGCGGCTTCCGCCAATGATTCAGGGTAATCACCCAGGATGCTAGCATATAGAACGCCGGATACGACAAGGTGGCCATGGCGAACTTCCACAACGGCCCCTCATGGGGGGGGAGTTGGGCCACTGGCAATTGAAAGAGGATCCAGGTCAAAAGCCCCGCCCAAATCGCTCCCAGGACATTGTTGAGCATGTTGAATGCGCCCGGCTGCGACGGGTAGAGATAGCGACTCGGGACAAAGGTCAGCAGGCTGAGCAGGATGACGACACCGAGCGCAAACAGGCCAGGAAGCTGGAGGATGTAGAGGTACAAAGCCACGATGTTCCAGAGCGACGGGAAGCCCAGGAAATAGCCGTCGTCGGTCTTTGCCTCAACCTGGCAGAAACCGTAAGCGCTTGCGAGGAGCGGCAAGACCAACCAACCGTTGGTCCCCGATGGCAAAAGGTTCGCACGCCAGATGAGCATTAGAGGTAAGAAGGTATATGTCAGGAAGTCGGTGATATCATCGAGCTTCCTGCCATCGAAATTGGGCAAGACCTTCTTGACCCGGACCTTTCGCGCCAGGGTTCCGTCGGTGGCATCGACGAACGTGGCGAGCAACATGAGGAGGAAGACGACACGAAACGCGTCGGGACCGCCGCGGACCAGGAGAACGGCGATCCAGGCCGCAATCACCAAACCGAGCGCTGTGTATAAGTGCACGCACCAAGCCGCAAACCATAAGGCAGGACGGACTCCGTCCTGATTGCCGCGACGCTTCCTTTTGACCTGATCCTGCATGGGAACTGCTCTTTTCCTCAGTGACCTGCCACGTCAGCCGATCATTTGCCGGCCGGTAGCCTCGTGCGGTTCATGTTCGTGTCGTGTTCGTGTTCATTTCCAAGAGCCCGGTGGGTTTCGAGCACACCGGCCGCTCCACGTCGGACCAGACGATAGCAGAGAGCGCCGACGATCAGAAGGAGGGCCGTGGCCACCGGGGCACTGTAACGACGATACCAGATCGTCCCATAGATCTCCTGCCTCGGCCAGCCAATGTTAACCACGACCAGCACACCCCAGACGACGGCCACCAGATTGACGGGGAGCCCCCACCGGCCAAGCCTGAAGATTCCCGGCTCGGGGGCACGTTTCGCCCTGCCCCGCCTTCGGAGCCGTGAGCATAGCATGGGGATCGTCACAAGGAGATAGGCAAGGTTGGCCCAGACGATCGAGACCGAGACCAGGACCTCAATGACCTGGGGGAAATTCACGTTCACGACCAGGATCGCGGCCGCGAACAGACCCAGGAGGATGGCTGGCAGCACGGGCGTTCGCGATGAGCCGGAAACCCAGGCCAGGGCGTGGGAGAAGGGCAAGTTGTTATCGCGAGCCATGGAGAAGACCAATCGCACGGCGGCGGCGTGGACGGTCAAGGTGCAGATCAAGATCGCCAGCGCCACGTCGCAGAGCAGCAGCATCCCCAGGGACGGCCCGAGGATTTGCTTGATGGCGTGCTGCATCCCCCCGCTGAGATGTCCCAGTTCGGGATCGGCGAGATTGTCGACCCCCCTCAAGACGCCCAGAATCAAGCAGGCCCCCGCGATTCCCACGGCCGCCAATGCGCCCAGGATCGCGCGTGGGGCGCGGCGTCTCGGGTCGGTGGTCTCCTCCGCCAATGAACCTGCGGTATCAAAGCCGTACATCACGAACGAGGGGATCAAGGCTGCCGCAAAGAAGGGACCGAGATAGCCGAACGGCCCACTGCTCCCTCGCCCTTGCGTGTCGAAGACTACGTTGATTCCGCGTCGAGCCTTGTATGTCAGCAGCATGATCAAGAGAATCGTGCCCACCATCTCGGCGAAGACCCCGACGTTGTTGATTCGGGCGAGAAGGCGAACGCCGACGCCATTAATCAGCATGCTGAATGCGATCAGGGCACAGCCGAGGAGCACCGCATTCTGCGCGGCATCGGCCGGGCGATCGATCTCGCCGACAATCTGGAAAGCGGGGGCGATCTGTGGCAGGGTCGCCTGAAGCGCCAGGGCCACCGACGCCAGCGTGATCACCGCACAGGCCAGGTAAACCCACCCCGCCATCCAACCGACCCAGGCGGGGCCGATCTGCTTCGACCACTGGTAGACGCCCCCCGCCAAGGGGTATTGGGCCGCCAACTCCGCGAAGCAGAGAGCGACAAAAAACTGGCCGCAGAGAACCAGCGGCCAGGTCCAGAAGAAGGCAGGGCCCCCTGCCCCGTATCCCAGGTAGAAGAGTTGCGGCAGCCCGGTCAAGATCGAGAGATACGAGAACCCGGCAGCAAAGGAGGAAAAACCACCAAGAGTCCGATCCAGCCGCTGACGATAGCCGAACGCGGCGAGGTCGCTCGAATCTCGGACCCAATCCCGATTTGCCACGGACGCTCCCATTTCTTTTTTTCGATATCGGCCTTTGAATCCAACGCGATAAACCATGGGATCAATCATTGAGGAGGCACACACCTTCGGACTGGTGCGATCATCCGACCGTGGCCTTACCTCGATCTTCCCATGTTGACGTGGCTCCAACCACTGTGGCCCGTAGGGGATTGGAGTCGATCGCGCGGGGAGGGACTGAGTGTATCGGCTCAAGCTCGAACCGTCAAAAAGCTTGCTTTTCGAAGCGGATCCCATTCTGATGAACTGATAGCATTAGGGAAAATGCGCAGTCCAGGAAGGAATTTCGGGGAATCGGAATCCATGGCGTTTTGAAAGATCGTAAAACAACAGGCCGTTCCCTGGCCGATGACGCGGAGTGGAGAGCGCGGCAACTGGGGACGCCATTGGTAGGGTACTTCGATTGAATTACATCAATTTGGTCGGAATTCTCGATGTCGTGAACTCTGTCTTCGACCTGCATACCGGAGGGAACCGGCGGCCCGTTTTCTTCGATAAGGCCGTGACTTGCCCTCCTCTGGCTGAGTTGGACTGCCATGCCCAGGTTATCCGTGAGGAGTTGCTTGCCCTGCTCCCCGATAAGTCACAAATTCCTCGGTATCACGATCTCGACCAAATGCAGAAGCGGATCTCGGCGGTCGGTGATCCCGAGAAGTCCTGGAAGATTTTCTACCTCTACATCATGGGCGAGAAGCCAGCCGAGAACCGGGCGAAATGCCCGGAGACTTCGCGTCTGCTGGATCAGGTGCCTGGCCTGTTTCAGGCCTTCTTTTCGATCCTCGACGGTGGTAAGGCGATCCCGGCCCATCGCGGTCCGTACCGTGGGTATCTCCGTTATCACCTCGGCCTCGTTGTCCCGGAAACGAACCCGCCCTCGATCCGGATCAAGGATGAGCACTACACCTGGAAGGTGGGAGAAAGTATCCTCTTCGACGACAGTTGGAACCACGAAGTCTATAATGAATGCGCGGGGGATCGAGTCGTCTTGATCGTCGACATCAGGCGTCCCATGCCGCTCCCTTTCGCCCTGTTCAATCGGTTCGTCGAATCCGTGATGCGCCTGGTTTACGGTAAGCAGATCCTCAAGAAGCTGACCTGAACCAGGTCGGGACGCCCCCTCGCTCTCTCGGTCGGTTTCCTTCATGAGCGAGGGGCGCTTGACGAGTGCCCCGACTCGTTTGGTACGGTGGAGCGTCCGTCGTCGTCATTTTTTTTGATCGACGTCGTGGATCGTTTGGGAATCGATCGTGTCGCGAAGCCCCTGCTTTTCCAAGGAACGATGCCTTGCGCCAAATCGGAACGCTTCCGCCGACCCTCGACCCCAAGACTCTGACCGACCACCTGCTCACTCTCGGGGTGACCACGAAGGTTGACAAGCGTCCCGAGGGGGCCGCGGTCTGGGTTCACCATGAGGACCAGATCCCGCTGGCGAAGCAGGAACTCGAACAGTTCCTGAAAGATCCCCACGACTCGCGCTACCAAGTCGCGGCGCAATCGGCGGAATCGATTCGCCGTGAAGCAGAACGGCTCGATCGCCAATACCACAAGAACGTCCGCGACCTGTCGGGGCAATTGAACCGTCCCAACCTCAGACGCCGCCCGTTGACCACCGGGTTGATCGCAGTCTCGGTCGTCGTGTTCCTGCTCCAAAACAGCTCTTACGGTGGGGCCACCGTCAATGCCCTCTCGTTCACCCTGCGCGTCATTGATGAGTTCGGCATCCGACGATCGCTCGGCCTCCTCCCCATCCTCCACGGCGAGGTTTGGCGGCTCATTACCCCGATTTTTATTCACTTCAACATCCTCCACATCCTTTTCAATATGTGGTGGCTCTGGACGCTAGGCTCCCTGGTCGAATCCCGACGCGGGACCAAGACTCTGGCGGCCGTCGTGTTCCTCTCGGCGATGGCCTCGAACTTGGGCCAATTCTTTTATGATGTACGAGTTGGCTCTGAGCTTTCCAACTTCGGCGGCATGTCGGGGGTGGTCTACGCCGTGTTTGGGTATGTCTGGATGAGGGGGCGGCAGGAGCCGGAGTTGGGAATGACGCTCGACTACCGGACGGTTCAGATGATGCTGTTCTGGCTCGTCCTCTGTTTCTCAGGGGCGGTCGGCGATATCGCGAATGCGGCCCACCTGGTGGGGTTGGTGACGGGCATGTTTCTCGGGCTGGCTCGTCTTTAGATTCGGAAGTGAACATCGACAGCGTTGCGAAGGCGGGCTCAAGGCCCCACAATAAGGGAACGGTTGTCGGGATAGGGCCAGTCACCGACCTATCAGTCATGATCCAAAAGAGAGAGGGGAAAGCTCGGGGATGAACATCGGCTTTGTCTCGGCGGTTCTTCCGGAATATTCGTTGGACCAGGTACTCGGCTTCGCCGCCAAGACTGGCTTTTCGAGCGTCGAGGTGATGTGCTGGCCAACGGGCCGAGCCGAGCGCCGCTATGCGGGGGTTTCGCACCTGGATGCAGCGAATCTGACGCCGGATGCGATCAAGCGCGTGGAAGATCTCATCGCCCAGCACGGCGTGACGATTTCGGGACTCGGCTACTACCCGAATCCGCTCGCGAGTGATCGGGCTGAGTCCGAGCAGGCGATCGCGCACTTGCACCGAGTCATCGACGCCGCGGCTGAGTTGAAGATCAATGTGGTGAACTCGTTCGTGGGTCGAGACCCCGCGCTTTCGGTCGACGCCAACTGGCCGCGGTTCCTCGAAGTCTGGCGCCCCTTGGTCGACCACGCCGAGCAGCGTGGGGTCCGGATCGGCATCGAGAACTGCCCGATGCTCTTCTCGAACGATGAGTGGCCGGGGGGCAAGAACCTCGCGACGACTCCAGCGATCTGGCGGCGGATGTTCAGGGATATCCCGAGCCTTAACTTCGGGCTCAACTTCGACCCCTCGCACATGATCTGGCAGCAGATGGATTACCTGGCTCCGCTCAAGGAGTTTGCCGCTCGACTAGTCCACGTACACGCCAAGGATGCCCGGATCGAGCCCTCTGCGCTCAACGACCACGGGGTTCTGAGCGCTCCGAAGCTCTGGCATACGCCGAAAATTCCGGGGCAAGGGGACGTCCGCTGGGGCCCTTTCCTCGGCACGCTGGCCGACGTCGGCTACGATGGGCCGGTCTCGATCGAGGTCGAGGACCGCGCCTTTGAAGGCTCCCTCACAAAACGACTCGAATCCCTGGTGATCAGCCGGCGATACCTTCTCCAATACATTGGCGGCTGACCCAACCCATGGCGCGTCGATCAACCGAGGCTGTGCGAGCGAACGACGGTCTTCCGCTCGACCTGTCCGTCTTGATTCCTGTCTATAATGAAGTCCAGAACGTGGAGCCGCTCCATCAAGAGTTGCAACAGGTTCTCGGCTCGCTCTCGCTGCGCTATGAACTGATCTTCGTCGACGACGGATCGAGCGACGGGACCCGGGCGAAGCTCGGCGAGATTCAGGATCAGGATCCCGAACACGTCCGCGTCGTGTACCTTCGCCGGAACTGCGGACAGACCGCCGCGCTTTCGGCGGGCCTCGACCTGGCGCGCGGAGACATCCTCATCCCGATGGACGGCGACCGGCAAAACGACCCGGCCGATATCCCTCGCCTGCTCAAGAAACTCGAAGAGGGTTATGACGTGGTCTCGGGCTGGCGCAAGGCCCGGCAGGATGCGTTCATCACCCGCAAGATTCCGTCGTGGGTGGCCAACCGGTTGGTGGCCCGGCTCTCGGGTGTACCGCTCCATGACTTCGGTTGCACGATGAAGGCGTACCGGCGGCGGGTGCTCGAAGGGGTCCGGCTCTACGGTGAGATGCACCGGTTCATCCCGGTTTTCGCCACCTGGCAAGGGGCGAGGGTCGCCGAACTCGAGGTCCACCACCGCGCCCGAACGGCCGGGCGTACCAAGTACGGCCTCGGTCGGACCTTGAACGTCGTCCTCGACCTGATCCTGATTATCTTCTACCAGCGATATGCACAACGCCCGATCCACCTCTTCGGCCGCATCGGACTCTGGTCACTCGCCCTCAGCTTTCTGATGTTCGGGGGAATGCTTTACTTCAAATATCTCCACGCGCATCTGACCGGCGATCAGCCAAAATCATTCATCGAAACACCACTCCCGCTTCTCGTCGTCTTCTTTTTCATGATGGGAGTGCAGAGCATTTTGATGGGCGTGCTCGCCGAGATGATCATGCGGACCTACTATGAATCCCAGTCGAAACCGACCTACCTGATCGGCGAGATTCGCCAAAGTTCTCCCGTGACGGAGCCGGATTCCGCCGCTCTGGAATCGGCCTGATCGCGATCACTCATCCTTGCGCAGACAAGACTGACATACAATCCACCCTTGCCGATCGGGGCTGGATTTGGTATGATTCGGTGCAACAGGCTGAATCCCTCGGCAGTGTTCGCCGTATGCCCATCCCTCAAGGCCCGCCCCCTTCTCGGCGGACTCCATCCCAATGATTCGACGCGACGACATCCGAAATGTGGCGATCATCGCCCACGTTGACCATGGCAAAACCACTCTGGTTGATTCCATGCTCCGTCAGTCCGGCCAGTTCCGGGCGAGCCAACTTGTAGGCGATTGCATCCTTGACTCGAATGACCAGGAGCGTGAACGCGGTATCACGATCTTGGCCAAGAATATCGCAATCAACTACGGCGATGTTAAAATCAACATCATTGACACGCCCGGGCACGCCGACTTTGGTGGTGAAGTCGAGCGAACTTTGCAGATGGCCGACGGGGCACTCGTCCTGGTCGACGCCTTCGAGGGGCCGATGCCCCAGACCAAGTTCGTCTTGCGGAAGGCGTTCGCCAATAAGATCCGGCCGATTGTCGTGATCAATAAGATCGACCGGCCCGATGCCCGCCCCCAAGAGGTCCTCAACGAGATTTTCGACACCTTCGTCGATCTCGATGCGGACGAGCAACAGCTCGACTTCTCCTACATCTACGCTTCGGGCCGAGGTGGGTTCGCGTCGCATGACCCGACGACGACCTCAGGTGACATCCGCCCCCTGCTCGACCTCATCGTTCAGAAGGTGCCAGGACCGGAAGTCGACCCTGACTCCCCCTTCCGGATGCTCTGCACCACGCTCGATTTCTCCGAGTACGTCGGCCGGATCGCCATCGGCCGGATCGCTTCAGGCCGCGTCAAGCGAAGCCAGAAGGCGGTCCTGATCAAGGCCGAGAACGCCACCACGACCGGCTCGATCGACAGCGTGCTCGTCTTCGAGAAGCTGGGACGGGTCGAGGTCGAGACCGCCGAGGCCGGCGACATTGTCGCCCTGGTCGGACTGGGCTCGGTCGATATCGGCGACACGATCGCCTCAACGGAACGCCCCGAGGCCCTGCCTCGAATCGAGGTCGGCGAGCCGACCTTGAGCATGCTCTTCACCGTCAATGACTCACCGCTGACCGGCGAAGGCCAGTTCCTCACGTCGCGCCACCTCAAGGATCGGCTCGATCGTGAACTGCGCTCGAACGTCGCGCTCCGCGTCGAGCCAACCGCTGAACGCGACTCGTTCACGGTTTCCGGGCGCGGTCTCCTCCACCTGTCCGTGCTGATCGAGTCGATGCGCCGCGAAGGCTACGAGCTCGCCGTGGGCAAGCCCGAAGTCATCATGAAGCGGTTCAACGGGGTCGAGCACGAACCGTATGAGTACTTCGTCGTCGACGTCCCCCACGGTCAGATGGGACCGGTCATGGAACTCGTGGGCGCTCGGCGCGGCGAGCTCGCCAAGATGGACGTCCGAGGCGCTTACGCCCACCTCGAGTTCATGATTCCCGCCCGCGGTCTGCTCGGCCTGCGCACACGGCTGATGAGTGGCACGCAGGGTGAGGCCATCATGCACCACAACTTCCATGACTATCAGCCGTTCCGTGGGGAGATCCCCAAGCGGAGCAACGGCGTGATGATCAGCATGGTGCGCGGTCAGGCGGTCGCGTTTGCCCTCGATAGCCTGCAACAGCGCGGCACCATGTTCGTCAAGCCGGGTGACGACATCTATGCCGGGATGATCGTGGCCGAAAACGCACGAGGGGACGACATGGTCGTGAACCCCTGCAAAGAGAAGAAGCTCACCAACATGCGGGCCTCCGGCTCGGACAAGAACGTCCTGCTCAAGCCGCCCCGTGAGCTCACGCTCGAGATCGCGCTGGAATACATTGAGTCGGACGAGCTGGTGGAAATCACCCCGACGAAGATTCGACTCCGCAAGAAGGAGTTGACCGAGGAAGGCCGCAAGCGATCCGGCCGTAGCGGCGGGAAGACGGTCAGCGTCTGATCGAAGGGGGATCAACCACCCTCCGATCAAAACGCCTCCGATTGAATCCGCGAGCCGCTCAGGCGATCCCTGAGCGGTGTTTGATAAAGCTGAGCCCGTCTCGGCAGAGGCCGAGCGGGTCGGGGAAGAGGTCGCGCCAGACCTTGGTCGCTGCGGCCAAGGCGGGCAAGGCGCGACCGAACGCCTCGATCGTGAGCAACCCGTCGTAGCCACTCGCCTTCAGGCCGGACCAGAACGAATCCCAGTCGACCTGGCCGGTGCCGGGAATTCCCCGGTCGTTCTCTGAGATGTGGACGTGGATCGTCTCGGCCGCACACGAGGCGATCGCCTTCGCCTGGTTCTTCTCCTCAATGTGCGCGTGGAAGCTGTCGTACATCATCTTGAGCGACGGGTGATTCACGGCGCGGACGAAGCGAGCCGTATCGGCGGCCGTCGTCAGGAAGTAATTCTCGAACCGGTTGAGGTACTCGACCCCAAGTCGGATGTTCCGCGCCTGCGCCTTTTCGGCGACCTGGCTCAGGGTCTCGACGCCGGCCTTGAACTCATCCTCGGTGGGTCCATTGCCCGTGAACTGACCGATCGCCGAGTGGATCGGACCGCAGAGGATCTCGCAGTCGAAGGCCGCACAACAGTCCAGGACCTTCTCGAGCCGGGCCACTGCGGCCTGGCGAATCTGCAGGTCCGGCGCAATCGGGTTGGCCTCGGGGGTCATCACCGTGACTGCGGTTGCGCTCAGGCCAAGGCTTTTGAGCCGTTTGCCTAGCCGCTCGTAGGGCGTGGGGTCGTCGATGGCGAACACCGGGACCTCAACGCTGTCAAAACCCATCGCTTTAAGCTGATCGAGCAGACCGTCGTGCTCGGGAGTGACCTCAGTCGTCCAGAGCAGCAAGTTCATACCGATCTTCATGGAGGCGTCCTCGTCGTGGAAAGTCGGGCAACGTGGGCGAACCACTCCGAAATCATTTCTCAAGTTGGCGGAAAAACGGACGCCCGATCGCGATGTGGATTATCTGCCGGATGCCCCGACCCGGGGCACCCGGACTTTCCCCTTTTGATTGGGCTCAACTTAGCCGCCTGAGATCGGCTTTGATTTAGACCGGCACAACCGTCTGCCACTGGCCGACCTCGGCCGAGTCGAGCACGGCGTCGCAAACCGCCTGAGTGGCGAGTGCCTCGCGGAACGTCGGGCTCGTCGGCTTGCCGGCGGCCAGACCTCCGAGGAAGTCGGCGACCTGGTGGACGAAGGTGTGCTCGTAGCCGATCTGCAGACCCGGCACCCACCAGTGCTTCATATAAGGATGGTCGCTATCGGTGACGTGGATCGACCGCCACCCGCGCAGCTTCGACTCGTCGCCATGGTCGAAGTACTCGAGCCGGTGCAGGTCGTGCAGGTCCCACTTGATCGAGGCCTTCTCACCGTTGATCTCAAAGGTGTAGAGCGCCTTGTGACCACGAGCGTAGCGGGTGGACTCGAAGAGCCCCAGCGAGCCGTTCTCGAACCGGCAGAGGAATGCACAGGCATCGTCGATGCTCACCGGCTCGACCTTGCCGGTCTCGCTATGCTTCCGCTCCTTGATGAACGTCTCGGTCATGGCGGAGACGTTGGAGATCCCCCCATTGAGCCAGAGGGCCGTATCGATGCAGTGGGCGAGGAGGTCACCGGTGACCCCGGACCCGGCGGCCGCTGCGTCCAGGCGCCAGAGCCCCGCGCCCCCTTGAGGAAGCTCGGACGAGATCGTCCAGTCCTGCAAGAAGTTGGCCCGGTAGTGGAAGACCCGGCCGAGCCGGCCTTCGTCGATCAACTGCTTGGCGAGGGTCACTGCGGGGACGCGGCGGTAGTTGTACCAAACCGTATTGGGGACGCCCGCCTTCTCAATGGCCTCAACCATCGTCTGGCCTTCAACCAGATCCATCGAGAGCGGCTTCTCGCACAAGATCATCTTGCCGGCCGCAGCTGCGGCAATCGCGATCTCGGCGTGCGTATTGTTAGGCGTACAGATGTCGATTGCATCGATGTCTTTGCGATCGATCAGCTTTCGCCAATCGGTCTCGATCGACTCATAGCCCCATTTGTCGGCAAACGTTTGAGCGTTCGCCGCGCTCCGGCCACAGACCGCTTTGAGAACGGGGCGGTATTCGAGGTCAAAGAAGTCGTTGACCCGCTTGTAGCCGTTCGAGTGGGTCCGGCCCATGAAGCCGTAGCCCACCAGGCCGATGTTCAAAGGTTTCTTCGCCGCCATGGTTCACCTGATTATGTCGAGTTATCGATGTTTATGAACGGATTTTCGATCGGCAAGCGCGTGGAGAGTGTTCGCGACGGGGCGATCTCGCGATTACTCCGCCCAGCCGTGGGCGTCACGGACGGCGATCATCTTGGCCAGGATGTCGTTCCAGGTCTGTGGCTTCATCATGACGGCGTTGGGGAACATGCAGCCGTCCCAGCAGATATGCTTGAACGCCTTGGTCAACTGGCCCTTCTCGTCGCGAAGCCAGAAGCCGGCGTGGCGCGGGATGTCGAGCTTGCCGTTGGGGTCGGTCGCCTGACAATGCCGCCCCGTATGGTCGTGCGAGCCGGAGCCGAACACGGTGGCGTCGTTCTGGGCGACATGGAAGTCGATCGTCCAGGGTCGCAGCGCGGCCGTTAGCGTCCTGAGCGCATCGTCCAGCACGGCGGGGTCGCTCCAGTCGTAGCCGACCGGCAGGATCCGATCCTGGGGGGCGTTTTCCCCGAGGGTGTATAGGAGCGTGTGGGCCATGTCCGCCTGGAAACCGACGCGTTCGGGCTCACCGACTCGCTCGAGGAGGTCGACCATGGTCCGCCAGGAGTGCATGCCGCCCCAGCAAATTTCCCCTTCGGCCGCCAACCGCTCACCGGCGTCAGCGGCGATCTTGCCCGCCTCTTTGAAGGTCTGAGCGATCTTCGCCTGGTTGCCTGCCGGGTCTTGGGCCCAGTCGCTCGGCCCGCACGCCGAGTCGAACCGAACGACCCCGTAGGGCCGGACACCAAACTCGCGCAAACGCTTTGCGATATGAGTTGCCTTGCGAACTTGCCCGAGGAACTTCGTGCGACCTTCCCCTTCATCCATGGCCGACCCGCCGCCGGTCGGCGGCCAGACCGGGGCCACCACCGAGCCGATCGAGAGCCCACGGGCCTTGACCTTGTCGGCGAGCGCTTTGAGGTCGTCGTCGGTCGCGTCGATGTCGACATGGGGAGCGAACAGGAACAGGTCGACACCGTCGAACTTGATACCGTCAACCTCGGCCGCCGCCGTCAGGTCGAGGATCGTATCCAGGTCGATCGCCGGTTCCGATCCCTCGCCTTTGCCCACCACGCCCGGCCAGGCCGCATTATGCAGCTTCGGGAAGTTATTGGGATGGCTATCGCTCATTGGGAAGATGCCTTTCTGTCTTAGAAAGCGCCGGAACACCGGCCAGGCTCGGTTCGAGTCTTTAGCAATGGGGGCCAAAGAGCCGGGGATGAGCGCAAGGCGGCTTCCCCGGCCACTTGAATTCAGGTCGCTATTGACAGTTAGGAAGGGATCGGTCGGCCGAGGATTCGGATTCGGCCGACCGACGGATTAGCTCTTCCGAGCATCACCGACGTTGGGCGCATTGGGGTGGACGTCGGGGCCGAAGTAACGAAGGCTGACGAAGACTTCAGTCCCCGTGTTCGTGTACGTCACGCCCTCTTTGGCGCGCTTCGCGGTGATGAAGACCTCGTCCTTGGTCACCTCGCCGTAGCGAATGAAGACGGGGCAATCCACGTCGAGCTTGCCGATCGTGCCACGCCCTTGCGTAACGATCAGGCCGGTGGCCCCCTGGTCCTTGATCGTGACCGACTGGCCCGGATAGACCGTCAGCTCACGGGCGCTGAAGACTTCCTTGCCGTCGACCTTGCCATAGACGATCCACTTGTCGACAAAGCCTTCGGCCTCGGAACCGGCATGGACGATCGGTTCGAGATAGTTGTTGGCCTTGAAGTTGGGGTCGACGTTCTTTTCCCAGTCGAGTTGCTCGACGAGGTAATCGAGGTCCCTGTGCTTGTCTTCCGGGACGTCCTTGACGAGCAAGTCCCAAGGAACGCGCCGGCCTTCGACCATCGACTGGTACATGCCGAAGACGTCGGAACCCCACTGCGGCTCGTAGGTCACCAACGACCCGGGCGCGTGCAGCACACAGGGCGGGATCAGCCAGCCCGTGCCCGGCTTGAGCCGGTACGCCTTCGAGAAGTCGAGGATCCCGTTGTCCCCCTCATCCCAGCGCTCGAGGCAGCGGCGGATGTCTTCCTTGGTCGTCCCCGGCTCGAGCCCCATGAAGGTGTGGGGGAAGTTGTTGCCGGTCCAGTTGAGTTGGGGCGGGAAGTAGTAGCTCTCCGGCTTCCCTTCACGGCCCAGCAGCGCGGCCTGCTCGGCCGACTGGTGCATGTGGTGGGGGATCGGTCCGAGGTTGTCAAAGAACTTGCTGTAAACAGGCCACTTCTTGTACTTGTCCCACATCGTGGACCCGATCATTTCGGCCCCGTGCAGGCCGACCGCGTCTCTGAGGGTGAACTTGTCGCCGTTGTGGACGACGTAGCTCAGCCCCTCGTCGGCGGGAGCCCCTTCATTGGCGGCGGGGGTCGTCGAAGCGAACCAGCGCTCGTCGATGCCGCCACGATGGGTGCCCAGGGCATAGAGGTCCTGCGGGGCGAGCTTGAGCCGTCCGCCTGGCATCAGGAACGAGCGCGGAACCCACGTCGGGGCCAACCGCAAAATACCTTCACCGGCATCGAGCGCCGCGCGAGCGCGCGCGGCGAGTTGCTGATCGCTCATCCGTCCGATTCTCCCGCCCCAAGATCTGACCCGAGCACGACGCGCCGGGACTCATCGTTGTAAAGCCAAGGCGCTCCTGACGCAAGACAGAACTCACCTCCGACTTCCTGCGAATTCCTTGCCGGCGGAAGGCAGCCAGTGCCGCGAAAGCCGCTCGGCCTGGTCCGGCGTGACGCGGTACAACAAGATCGAATGGCCGATCTGGTCGATCGGTTTCAATTCCTGGAAATAGCTGAAGCCCTCCGCCCAGACCGATCGAGGCATCCACCTGGGCAACTCATCGTCGTAGACTCTCCACGGCAGGCCACGGAGCAAGGTCGCGCTCACCGCATAGAGTCCCGGCTTGAATTGAAGGCCCTCCAGACCTTTGCGATAGCGTGGGGAGAGTTCTCTATTGTCGATCGTTCCCGGTCGGGGAGGAGGCAGAAACCAAGGAAATCCCCCCTCGCTTCGGAACAGGAAGATGTTGGGATTGATCTGACCGAAGTAGGCCAGGCCCACGGGTTCGTCGGGGGCGTGAGTTTGCAGCCAACGTCTCAAGCCAACCAGGTCCTGACCCCAGTCGATATTGCTGTCAATCAGGTGAGCCGAGCCGTTCGAGGCTCCCCCCGACACCCAGTTGAAGTAAGCCAGGTAGTGAGGTGCGATCAGAAGCGTCGCGGCCACAGTCGCCGCCAAGGACACACCGAGGAAGGTCTCCGCCATCCGGCGACGGACCAGATCTCTCAGCCCCGTGGCCCAGGGGACGATTTTGCCTATTGATATAAAGACGAACGGGAAGCTGGGCAGGACGTAGCGCAGACCAAGATTGATGTTCGTGAAAACACTCATCACCAGGATAACCAGGGCCGGCAAGGCGAGAACTGTCACTTCATCAAACCAGGTCGCTCGAGATCGCGGGGACGCCACCAAAACGACAAGCGAGGCGAGGAAAAGCGCCCAGGTTCCTTCGGGCACCTTGTAGACCAAGGTGAGGAGATAGTAATACCACCAGCTCTTCTGGCGCACTTCACCGTTCAGATAAACCGGATATCCGTGGAGTTCATCGCTTCCGGAATCGGGATCCAAAAACTTTTGGGGGATCCCCTCGGCCTCGAATTTCTGATCGTCAAAACCGAGGACGTAGTGCTTCGGGAACGGGACGGGAAGATTCTCCAGCCACGTCTTTCGAAATCGATTGACCCGATAGTGATAGACGACATTGAGCATACGATCATCACTCGAAGGTCGCCACATCCCCGGCGGCACCGGGCTCGTCAAGCTCTGACTGACGAACTCGAATTTGCCCAGCGGATTTCCAACCCCTTCAAAGCCATAGCCGACGTTGATCACCGCAATGCTCAGCGCGAGGATCAGTAAGCCCTGCCCAAGGCCTCGACCGATCCGACGCGCCCGATGGCCCTGCTCTGCTCCCAGGAAGAGATGCAAAAACCCGAGAAGCGGCCAAAGGCCGTAGAGCAGGATCATGCTGAACTTGGAGAGTTGAGCGAGCCCCAGGCAAAGCCCGGCAAGTGCCGCCCGCAGCCAAGTTGGCTGTTTCAGCAAGCGCCAGAAGACGTAGGTCGCCAGAACGCCGAGGGATGCCGAGCCAACATCGGACGTCACCAGCCGGCAGTGCGCCAGGATATTGGGGCACAACGACCAGAGAGCCAGGCTGAGCAATCCCCCGCCGGGACCGTAGAGTTGTTTTGACCAGAAGAAAATGACCAAGCCCCCGAGGACGGAGAACAGGGGCATCAGCAGGCGAGCCCGAGCGAAGAGCTCGAAGTATTGTTGGGCGTTGTCTTGCTGAAACTCGTGAGCGAAGAAGGCCTTGTCTTGCGGTTCCTTCTGCCAGGACATGTTATCGTACGGGACCTCGACCCCTTTCATTGCAAGCACGGGCAAGGCGGCCACGAGCTTGATTAGGGGTGGGTTGTGGTGGTAGAGCCCGAACCGGCCCGTCTGCCAGTAGGTGATTCCGGCCGGTAAATGGACGACCTCGTCGATTGTCGGGTTTTCCTCGACGAGGCTCCGGACAGCGAGGGTCAGGTGGACGACGAGCAGCAAGACGACCGCGAGGAGGACCCGCCGCCGCGTCCAGAACGTTTCTCCGGCTGGCGGCGACGGCGAAGGGGGGAGAGCCGGCTCAGTCGTGCGGGCTTCCGGCTTTTGTTTCGGTCGACGAGACAAGACATCCACCTCCCGACTTCAGGCGCTGTACGACTTGACGAGGTTGCTGATCGCCGCGAATGAACCACGGAGGTCGCGGTAGAGCTGTTGGTAGATTGCATAGGCGCTGTCGTAGAACGGCTGCACCTTGGGATCGCGTTTCGTCTGTTCCGCCAGGCGGATCGTGGCGTCGCACGCTTCAGGTACGGTGGAAAACCCTCCCGTCCCGACCTGGGCCAGCAAGGCCACTCCAAAGGCAGGTCCCTCGGTCGACTCGAGGGTGTGGACGTCGTGGCCGTAGATGTCGGCCTGGATCTGCCGCCAGAGCGGATTCCGAGCGCCTCCGCCCGAAACTCGGACTTGCTCGATGCTCGCCCCCATCTCGCGAATCAATTCGAGGCTGTCGCGCATCGCATAAGCAGCCCCCTCAAGGATGCTGCGGACCAGGTGTGGCCGGCCGTGCCGGACCGTCAAGCCGATCCAGGCCCCCTTGGCATCGGGATCGAAATGCGGCGTGCGTTCGCCGGTCAGGTAGGGCAGGAAGAACAGGCCCTCCGCGCCTGGTCCGACCAGGGCCGCCTCGTCACTGAGCAAGAAGTAGGGGTCGATACCGAGCGACCTGGCCGCTTCGATCTCAGCCTTGGCAAGTTCGTTGCGATACCATTGGAGGCTTCCCCCGGCCGCCAGAACCACCCCCATCACGTGCCAGGCGCCCGGCACGGCGTGACAGCCGCGCTGAAGCCGCCCGAGCGGGTCGAAACCGAGCTCCTGCGTGTGAGCAAAGACGACTCCCGAAGTCCCCATCGTGGCCGCCACCGCGCCAGGGCGGACGATCCCGTTGCCGACCGCGCCGGCCGGTTGATCCCCCCCCCCGCCGACCACTGGCGTCCCCACGGCCAACCCCGTGGCGGCGGCCCCACGGCCGCTCACCTTGGCCGAGACCTCCGGGCTTTCATAGCAAGGGGGCAAGAGCGCAGGGTCGATCTCAAGCTTCGAGAGCAGTTCCCGGCTCCAACAGCGATTGGCAACGTCAAGCAGGAGGGTTCCCGACGCGTCGCTGACCTCGGTCGCATACGTCCCGGTCAGGCGATAGCGAATGTAGTCCTTCGGGAGCAAGACCTGACGGACTCGCTCCCAGGCCCTCGGCTCATGATTGCGGAGCCAGAGCAGCTTGGGAGCCGTAAAACCGGTCAGGGCCGGATTGGCCACCATCCGGATCAGATTCTCGCGCCCCCCTGCCCTGTGCTCGATCTCAGCGCATTCGGCGGCGGTCCGCTGATCGTTCCAGAGCAAGGCGGGGCGGATGACTTGCCCTTCCGCGTCAAGGAAGACCGATCCGTGCATCTGGCCGCTGAGGCCGATCCCGGCGACGTCCGCCGGTTTCAGACTCGCCTTGGCGAGCACCGCTTTCACCGTCTCGATCGTCGCGGTCCACCAGAGCTCGGGGGCCTGCTCCGACCACCCCGGCTTGGGATGCGAGCAGGGGTATTCCGCCGAGGCCGACGCCAGCACGTTGCCGCGCTCGTCGATGGCGAGGGTCTTAGTCCCGGACGTACCAATATCGATTCCCAGAGTCACACTCACCGCTTGATCTCCCAGCGCTCGCCGCACCGCAAGACCCGCGGATTCACGCCGACGGGCAGGCGAAGGGCCTCGGACTCAAAATTACCGATCGGAACCGTATTGAATGTGAACATCTCGTAATGGTGCGGAACGACAAAACGCGGTCTCACGACCGTCGCCAGGGTCACCGCCTCGGCGGCGGACATATTCCCTGCGACTCCACGCGCCGGGTCTCGCCCATTGATTGGCAAGAAGAGGACGTCGAACGCCCCATCGCCGAGGTGCTCGACCAAACCATCGTAGAACAAGGTATCACCGCTATGATACAGGCGAAGTCCCTCCACTTCGATGATGTAGCCCAAATAGAGGTGCCGCCCTCGATCGTCGGTGTCCAGTCCCTCATGCGCGGACGGAATGGCTTCGACCTGGAATCCACGATGGCGGAAGTTCCTCCCGGCATCGAGTCCAACGAGCCGGTCGGCGGGCAATCCGAGTCCGATCGCATGCTCGACCAGGGCCTCGGGTAACACGAGCGTCGCCTCGGGCGAGGCCTCGAGCAAGCCGGGGAGGGTTCCGGGGTCGAGATGGTCGGAATGCTTGTGGCTTGAGAGGACCAGGTCCACACGTCGGAGATCAGGCCCACGGCAAGGGGAGCGCGTCATCCGGACGTGGGGCTTCGCCGTCCCTGCATATTTCGTGGTCAGATGCTCGGAGAGATAGGGGTCGATGACCAACGTCCCGCCAGCGGACTTGATGACGTATCCGCTCTGGCCGAGCCACCAGATCGCGAGCGTTCCCGGATCAGGATGGGTTGACTCCACATCGTCCAGGAACTCTGCGCCGGCTTGAATCGGCTCGATCATCGTGCAATTACTCCACGCAACCTCCCACCCTGGGAGCCTGTTCTTGAAGGGATGTCGTCCGATGCTCTTCGCCAATCCATCCTGGTCTCTCCGGCATCGGAAATGCGTAGGAATCGAGTTAAAGACTCGTTGAATGGACACCGTTCACAAAGGAGCTTTTCCATGCGCCACGTGTTCCGCTCTTCAATCGTGTCGGCCGCCGTGATCGGCGCGGCGGGCCTGATCTCGGGTTGCGTCGACGACGCGGACCATCCCGACGCCAAGATCGCCGAGAAAGCAATTGGGATCACTGACAATAAGACTACGAAAGCCGTGGAAACGTCTCGCGATTTGCAGGTCGTCAAGGATACCAAAGTCATCGACACCAAGACGGGCGAGACGCTCAGCGAAACGACGGAGTCAACGCCGGTCAAGATTACCAAAGAGTCGAAGGAGAAGGTGAATGTCGACGTGAACGTCGGGCAAACGAAGGCGACCCGCACCGAGGGGGAAAAGATCCCTGCCAAGTGATCGCGGGGATGATGAGGTGAGCAAACCAGATCATCCACCCGCCACCATCCCGTTGCGCCAGTTCTTCTACAGCCCCGGAGTGATACCCCGGCTTCGATCCGACAGGACGCGGCCGGGGCTGGTGAGCGCCACCCCTTGAGTGCTCGCGGCTCCGATCATCACCGATTCGACATGGGGCGCGTTCACGCTCTGTTCGGCGACCCACTCGACGAGGAAGCTGGCCGAGACCCCGCCGCTCGTGTCACTTTCCGGCACGAAGAATTCGATCGAGGCCATCGGCCCGATTCGAAGCGGTTTCTTGAGATAGTCGCGGATGACCTCGCCGTCCTGGTCGTAGTAACGCGCCGTGGTGATGACGATGGGCTGGTTCCGGTCCGTATTGCGAATGCTCAGCGTGGTGGCCAGGTAGAAGGTATTGGCTTTATCCGCAGTATAGATTGACGAATACGAGGGAACGTAGATGGTTTGCCCAGCGACCACCTTCATACCCGCGGTCGACTCGATTTCCGTGACCGCTTTTCGGGTTTTTACTCCCGGTGCATGAATCTCGGCGTGCGGCTCGCGATGACAGGACGAGGGCGAGGTGAAGATAAGGACGAGGAGGAAAAGTGCGATTGCGAGGGTGAAGGCGGTATAGGTCGGGGTTTTCATCATGGCCAAAGTCCTCATCCAAAGGGGGAATACCGCCGGGCACGGCAGGTCAATCGCACACTGCATTCTCGCGTTCGGGGGCACGCAACTCAGCCCCGTCCTCCAACCTTGCCCCGGTGTTCCGACACGGATTCACCGCGCGGGCCGGGCCCTGGGACTCGAACTCGCTCGAGACCATGACCCAGGGATACGGTTCGCCTTCAGGAGAACGGCCGCAACCGTGGTGGCCCGGGGGCGTCTCGCATCTCAACGCCCCCCTCCCACGGAACGGCCGGATTTTCGTTCGCTATTGTGCCAAAGGTTGGTGGCTCAGGCCAGGAGTTCGCCTGGTTGATACGGAGGTTCGATCCCTTGCATCTCGAGGAAAAAAAGACTCGTGATGGAGCCAATCCCCTGCCGACTCAATGGACCTCGGCCCGAGGGCGAATCAATGCCAGTTCATTTCGAATCACGGCGGCCCTCGTCTGAAGGTCTTCCTCACTGACCCCGATCTGCTGGAGCAGCATCTCGGCCAAGGCGACCGCGACCTCCGCTTCCTCGTACGCGACCGCCGCGACGCCCAATTGTTCCAGAGTCTCCCGCTCGCTGATATAATGGGCCCGGACGAGCACCTTTAGGTCCGGATTCAGGGACAACGCCGTGGCAATGATCGGAGTTCGGGCCGATCGATCCGGGAGCGTCACGAGAAGGAACTCGGCCGCTTCGATCTTCGCCGCCGAGAGGATCTCCTTGCTGCTGGAATCGCCGTAAATCGCACGGATCCCTTCGGCACGCAATCGCTTGACCGTATCCACATTCAGGTCGATCACAATGGGATTGATCGCAAAATCCCTGAGAATTCGCGTCAGGGTCTGACCAACCGGGCCGTAGCCCACCACCACGGCACTCGCCGTTGAGGTTGCGACCGCGTCTGACTCGCCCAGTTTCGTGAGCGTGTCATCCGCCGACCGCCCCGTCAGCCTTGGCCCGAGCCCTGGCTTGGCCAGGAGCCACCGTTCCACGGGGCCGATCAGCCGAAAAATGAGCGGATTCACAGTGATCGAGACGATGGCGCAGCTCACCAAGACGCTCGTTTCCGCCTCAGACAGGAAGCCGAGCGAGCGCGCCTCTTCACCCAGAATGAAGGAGAATTCGCCGATCTGGGCCAGGGCCATGGCGGCTGTGAGCGCCGTTCGGATCGGGTAGCCAAGGAGGAGCACGATGCCGAGTGCGGCGAGCGGCTTGCCGATGAAGATGACTGCGAAGACGCCGAGGGTCAAATCCCAGTTCGCGAGCGTCGCCGCCGGATTGAAGAGCATCCCCACCGAGACGAAGAAGAGGACCGCGAAGGCGTCACGCATCGGCAAGGCGTCGGAGGCCGCCTGGTGGCTCACGTCAGACCGACCGACGACCATCCCGGCAAGGAATGCGCCGAGCGCCATCGACACACCGAAGACCAACGCCGAGCCGGCCGCGACGCCCAGGGCGACGACCAACACCGAGAGGGTGAACAGTTCGCGGGACCGCGTCCGCGCCATGGAATTCATCAAGAGCGGCAGGACTCGCTTCCCCACGACCAGGACCAGGAAGACGAGTGCGATCATTTTGACCGCCGTCATGAGGAGCGAGGTCCCGACCATCGCCAGACTCCCCCCCGCGATCGCATCCTTTAGAATCGGGAGCACGACCAGGACCACGACCGTGAACAGGTCCTCAACGAGCAACCAACCCACCGAGGCGTGCCCTTGCGGGGTGTGCATCACTCCGTTGTCCATGAGCACCCGGATGAGAACCACGGTGCTCGCAACCGAGACAGCCACTCCAAGGATGAGTCCGGTGGTCAAGGGGCGGCCGAGCAGGACCGCGATCCCGGCAGTCATCACCGTCGCGGCCGTGATCTGGACGATCGCACCAGGGACGGCAATCGCCTTGACGCGAACGAGATCCTCGACATGGAAATGGAGCCCCACCCCAAACATCAGCAGGATGACGCCCATCTCGGCCAACTGGGACGCAATATGCGGGTCCCCGACGAAACCAGGCGTGTAAGGACCAACCATCACTCCAGCAAGCAAATAACCCACGATGGGTGAGAGACCCAGGCGGTTCGTAATCGCGCCAAAGAGGAGGGCAAACGCAAGCCCAATGGTGATGAGTAAAATCAGCGAAACGTCATGCACGGTGATCCCTCCACTCGTCGATTCATAAACTTCATCGTGGTTTGATGACCAGGTTCGCCATCGCTTGCGCATTCAACTCGACCACTCCTCCGCGAGGTCGACTCACCAGAAGGATGAAGTCGAACACTAACGGACGAGAGGGCCGACCGTCGAAAGTTTTCTTGACTTGCCCCGAGATCGTCTGGTCCACGACCCCGCATCGACAAGGCGTCACAGGGCCTCCCCGGCGGCGGAAACCCCATCCCCGTCATGGGCTCAGGAACCCATCGAAGTCTTCCGCAACGAGCCAAGAGGCGGCCAGCCGGTCATGTCAGCCAGAGGCAGAGCAGGACTTGGAGTGACGGGGGGGGGAATTGTTCCGGACGGAACGACGACCCGCTCTGGACAAGGACGCGATGTTCAGGCCGAAGCCTCGTCCCGCGAACGTCGAGGACCACAGCCGGTTTGAAGTGTCGAGCCAACACCATCCGCGACCCGACATTGGCTTGCCCCCGCGTAACGTCGTTCGAGCCTTGATCGTGATACTCGAGCCAAGTGGTGAACCCCGAAGGACGGGGAAAGGTCTCGGCAAAGAAGCTCGGTGGCTCGATGGCTCTGAAGTCCCCGAGAGCGAGTGCGGGGGACAAGCTGGAGGGGGAAGAAAGGAGATAGGCAAAGAACAGGGAGAGGATGACCGCGCATAAACCAGGCACGATCAACCCTCGGTAGGTTGGTGTCCGTTCCTGATTCTCCACCCTCGTCATGCGCGAAAACTCCCCTTTTTTTTTGCCTCGTTTATTCTAACTCCCGAAACAGGCTGGGGAAAGGCGAGCTCTCCGCTTTGGAGATTGAGAACGAAGTGCGGCTTTGGTGGTCCGCTTGCGGAGCCGAAGGGAAGACCGTCTCTGAAATAAAAAAAAGGGAGGCCGGACCTGTCCCGGCCTGACTCAATTCAATTAGGAGTTACGCAGTCATGAAAAATTGTACAGTGGGTCGGCGATGTATGCCCTGACCGCACTCCGGACGATCCCAGCCTTGGCCTCGTAGCAACTTACACCTGTAGTGAAGAAATGATGCGACAGACGCAGGAAGGCTCGGATCGCCAGCCCAACGTGATTCCGCTGCGCTCGTCCGGCACGGACCTGCGCTCGTTCCACACCGCAGCATTGCTTCAATGTTCGGTGATATTCCTCGATCGCCCAGCACTTCTCAGCGTGCACCAATCGCTCCAACTCTGTCATGGCCACGTCTCCAGTCGCCCAGTATTCAATGTCCCCGTGTTGGGAGACGACCTTGAAAACCCGCACCGGTCCGTAGCCCTCCAGCCAGACGACTGTCCCCTCGGCGCTGATCGCTGTCTCGCTCACCGCCCGCAAGCCTTGGCGGTTGAGGTTCACCTTGCGATTGACCTTCAACTGCGTCAACCATCGCCATCCCAAGCCGCGAATCGTCTTGAGATTCTCTAGGCCGCTGTACCAGCTGTCGAAGACCACACAGGCCGGCTCAAAGCCTCGGGTGTGGGCGGTTGCGAGCATCGTCTGCATGTGATCGTTCTTGGTCAGGCCGTCGTTCCCCTTGTCATAGAGACGGTAATCGCAGGGGACGTTCCGGTCCCCGTCGGTCCACAACAGGGTGATCAAATTGATCCCCATAACAACCCGCTTGTGCTTACCCGACCAGTGGCGGCTGACGAGTTCCATCTTCCTGGCATAAGGTTTATCCAGGGTCGAATCGTCGATGACCAGAACACCCCGGGTCTTCGTCACCGAGGGTTCGGCCTCACGCCAGAGTGTTTCCGGATCGGGTTCGAGGCGGTGAAGGAGCCGGGTGAAGGCGTCGTGGGCCGGCGGGTCGTTTGATTCGGGCTGCACGCTGGCGGCCTCTGTACAAGTGAAGGATCTGGGGCTGGCGATCAGAAAATCGATGTAGTCGGTGTCGCGGCATTTGGGGTCGCTCATCAGGTCCAGCGTAACGTCACAAGACGAACGGCGCGATATGGACGCACGGCCACTACTGCGTAACTCCTATCAATTTCAGCTCAACCTCAACGATAGCTGAGGGAATCGCGAACGATTCGGACACCTTCGGCCATCGCCTTGGCCTTGGCCACGGCAATATGACGAGCCGTCTGCGAAAAGCCGCAATCCGGCGTGACCGAAACGCGTTCGGGACCGACCTGCTTAAGCACGATCCGCAGTCGCTCGGCGACCAATTCCGGGGGCTCGATCCAGGTATTCTTGACGTCCACCAGGCCGACCGCAACGTGCATCGTCTCGGGCAGTTCTTTGAGAAGCTCCACCTCGGCCATCTCCCGGCTGGCGAATTCCATGGCGAGTTGGTTCACCTTCGCTCGACCGATGTGAGGAAAGAGCGGGCGATACGACCGCCAGCCCACGGCCCGGGCACGATAGTTGCCAAAGCACATGTGCATGCTCACGTAAGCATTGATCCCTTCAACCGTGCGGGCGATCACGTCGAGAAAATAGTCGGGGTCGTCGGGGTGGCATGCGAAGCTCGGTTCGTCGAGCTGGACGAAATCCACCCCTGCGGCGACCGCGGCCTTGAGCTCGGCATTCACGATCGGGATCAGGGCCTCGGTCACGGCGTTGCGGCTGGGGTAGAGCTCTCCTCCCGAAATGCACCCTGCGAGCGTAAATGCGCCGGGGATGGGCATCTTCGCAGGCGCATCGGTCAAAGCGCGGAGGCGGTGATACTCTTCGACGATCCCGAGGCCCTCGGGCGCACTGAGCGGCCCCACACAACGGTACTTGGTTCGCTGGTCGTGGGCGGGAGCTCCCAACCGCCGGAGGGTTCCGAGCGGCTCGATCCCTTGGAGGAAGTCGTAGAAACCAAGGTTGAAGTCGACACGCCCCATCTCGCCGTCAGTGATCCGCTCCAGGCCCGCACGGAGCTGGTCGTCGATCGCCAGCCGGACGGCGTCCCGGAGCGCTTCCTCGCGATCGATCGGCCCGAAATGCTCTGGAGCCGTAGCGACATCAGCCACGAACTTCTCGTACCAGCCCGGAAAGGACCAGCTTCCGATCACGGTGGCGGGGATCAGTAAGTCAGGCATGATCGCGGCTCTCCGGTTCAGCGCCTCGCAAACAGATATTCTTACGATCACTCAGTAAAATCATGCATGCATTTATGGAGTCCCGAAGGGGCTGCCATGAACCTACTCACCGGACGACTTCGCAGGCATGGCTTTTCTGCCCCTCTCCATTTTCAATGCGTGCCGAGAAGTCGATCGACCGACTCGACGGCGATCGGATGATAAAAGGGTCTCGCCTTGGCGTAGATCGCCTTGGCGCGGGCTGTGCCTTCCGCCGTCTTTTTCAGCTCACCGTAAAGCGGCATCAGAAATTTTCGCCGACCGATCGAGGTCAGGAATTCTTCGAGCCGAGAATCGGCTGCCGCATAGTGGTTCCGAATGGCCATGAGCAGCCATTGCTGACTGATCTCGGCATTCCCCGAGGCGGTCAACGAGAAGGCTTGGTCGAGCGCGGCCATTTTCTCCGAGGGCAGCTCCAAGGGAAGGGCTTGAAGGAAGTGAAGCCACTCGTGCGTCGACCAGCCTTGAGTGCTCAGCCGATCCGCGGCCGTCTTGCCGTCGAGCCAGTCGCGGGCCGCAGCCGCAACAACGGCAAACCGCGACGAGCTCGGCTCGGGAAATCCGGGAGGCAGGCCAGGTTCGTGGAGCCAGGCCTGAACGCTGATCTTCGCGGCGGCGGCCGGGTCGGTCTTGAGAAGCTGATCTTGAAGGTAGCGCTCGAAATCGGCGGTCGTGATGCTCTGGAAGGCGAAGTGGTCGAAGTAGGCGCGGAGGAATGCGTCGAAACGCTCGCGACCGAACGCGTGCTCGAGGGTGGTAAGGAATAAGGCTCCCTTTTCGTAAGGGACCCGGGTCATGCCGTCGTCAGGGTCGCGGTCGGTGAGATCGATATGGAGGACCTGGTCGCGGGGGGGGAATGCGGCCAGCTCTTCACGCAGCTCACGCAGTCCCAGAACCGCTTCCATGGCCGCACGATCGGGGCCGAAGACGTCTTCGACGATCCGCCGCTCAAGGTAAACGGTAAACCCCTCATTGAGCCAAAAATCGCGCCAGGTGGCGTTCGTCACGAGGTTGCCCGACCAGGAATGCGCCAGTTCATGAGCCACGAGCGAGACCAACGAGCGGTCCCCGGCGAGAATCGTGGGCGTGGCGAAGGTCAGCTTGGGGTTTTCCATCCCGCCGAACGGGAAGCTCGGGGGAAGGACGAGCAGGTCGTAACGGCCCCAGCGATAGGGCCCGTAACGCGCCTCGACCGCCTTGATCATTGCCTCGGTATCGACGAACTCGCTGGCGGCTTTGGCGACGACCGAAGGCTCTGCATAGACCCCCGTGCGCGGGCCCAGCGTCCGAAAGCCGAGGTCGCCAACGGCCAGGGCGATCAAGTAGGAGGGAATTGGCTGGGGCATTTCAAACCGATCGACCCCCGGCTCTTCCTGACCTGGCAACCGATCGGCGCTCATTACCGCGCGGAGATTCTTGGGGCCTCGAATCGTGGCCCCATAGGTGATCCGCACCCCCGGCGAATCTTGAAGCGGAATCCAGGACCGAGCGTGAATCGCCTCGGATTGCGTGAACAAGAAGGGCTGTTGACGCCCCGCCGTGCGCGGTGGGTCCAGCCATTGCAACGCACTGGCCGTCGGCGCAGTCCGATAGGTGATGCGGACGCGCGTCTCCTCCTCAGGGACGAAGACCCTCAGACGGGCTCCCAACAGCCGATCCATCTTCGCTTCGGCTTCGGACCGCGATTGGCCCCGGCGGTCGTCACCGAGCTCAAACCGAACCTCTTTCATCGCGTCGTCGGCCGGGCCCGCCATCACCCGCTCGATCGTGAGTTCCCGCGTGTCCAGATCCAGAGGCGTGCCCGGTGAACATCCTGGCATCCTCCGTAAGAGGAGTGTCGCTATTCCTTTGAGTTCCTTCCGCTCGAAGTCCGTCGTCAAGTCGAGCTCGACTCGGGTCACGCGGATCTGATCCGGGTTCCCGTGAGAATGACGGTCCCCAACGGCCGGGCCACTCGAATTCACCTGGCTGGCATCGGCCACCTGCTCGAAGCCGATGAGGGCCAACATCACGATCCCCGACGCAGCAACTATTCCGATCGACATAATCGAAACCTTCCAGGAAACACAGAATGGGCGGATTCGACGCGTGGGCGAAGAGCCGTTGCGCTGAATCTAACGGACAGTGGACGACTTCACCAGCATTTCCGCTACGGAGGCCCCAAGTTCGGGAACGGGGCCGGAACGGCGATCGGGGCCGAGACCAGGTTGCCTCCCCGCGTCGGGTTGTCTCGACGGCCTCCGAGAATCGGCGAAAAAAAAAAGCGCCAACGCTGCTTGCATTTATGCCGTATCTCTCAGTAACTTGACGACGTTTGTTGAACATTGGCGCGACAATTATCCGCCGATGACATCATTTGACCCCCTGCGTTCGTTGTTGAGATCAAAAAGCCTGCCACCCGCTTGCCTGGCTGATCCTTTGACCTGATTTCGGTTCAAATTAGGATCGGCGATCGGACCCTCCGCGATGCCGCCGAGACGCGACGATAGGTCAGAGCCTGACCTATCAAGTTGAACGATCAAAGTCGCGGATAGGACGAAGGCCAGTCCCTCGGCCTTGCTCTTTGGATCGCACGACCTCATTTATTCCCGCGAAGGAGACCCATCGATGGCAGACAAGACGCTTCGCCGCTCGATCAGTCGCCGAGGATTTCTGACGGTCGGCTCGATGGGCTTCGGCCTGACCTTGGCTGACCTCCTCAGGTTGAAGGCGAAGGCCGAGCTGAAGAACTTCGCACCCATTGCCGCGAAGGCCGACTCGGTGATCCACATCTTCCTGCCGGGGGGGATCGCCCACCAGGAGACGTTCGATCCCAAGCCGTTCGCACCCATCGAGTATCGAGGCGAACTGAACACGATCGCAACCAAGATTGAAGGAGAGTCATTCTCCGAAACGCTTCCCAAGACCGCGCAGATCGCCGACAAGATCACGGTGATCCGCTCGATGACTCACGGCGAAGCCGCCCACGAGCGGGGCACGCACAACATGTTCACGGGCTACAGACCCAGCCCCGCGCTCCAGTATCCAAGCATTGGCAGCGTCGTCTCGCACGAGTATGGCCCCCGCAACAACTTACCTCCGTACATCTGCATCCCGAGCATGCCGAACGAGTATGCGGGAACCGGCTACCTGAGTTCCTCATTCTCGCCGTTCAGCCTGGGCAGCGATCCGGCCGCGGGCGGTTTCAAGGTTCAGGACCTCAACCTGCCCAACGGTATCGATGACTCGCGCTTCGCCACCCGGCGCAATATTCTCGGGGCGGTCAACGACCACTTCGCGAAGAAAGAGAAGAGCGACGGCCTCGAGGCGATGGATACGTTCTACGATCGCGCCTATAGCCTCATCAGCTCGCAGAAAGCGCGCGAGGCCTTCAACATCGACGCCGAGCCCGCCGCACTCCGCGACGCTTACGGCCGGAATGAGGCCGGACAGCGAATGCTGATGGCCCGTCGGCTCGTCGCTGCGGGGGCTCGCCTGGTCTGCCTGCAATACGGAGGCTGGGACATGCACGTCGGCATCGCTGCGAACATGAAGGCGCAGATGCCCGCCTTCGACCAGGCCTACGCGGCGCTGATCACCGACCTGGAGACGACCGGTTTGCTCGACCGGACCCTGGTCATGGTCTCGAGCGAGTTCGGGCGGACCCCCAAGATCAACAAAGATGCGGGCCGCGACCACTGGCCCAAGGTCTTCAGCGTGGTCCTCGCTGGTGGCGGAGTCAAGAAGGGCTACATTCATGGCGCGTCCAACGCCACGGCCAGCGAGCCCGAACGCGATCCGATTGGCCCCGAGGATCTGGCAACGACGGTTTACCACCAGCTCGGTATCGTCGCCGACAAGGAACTGATGGCCCCCGGCGGCCGTCCGATCGAAATCGTCGACGGGGGCAAGGTTCGTACCGAACTGCTGGCCTGAGCCCGGCCGAAGAGGCGCGCCCCTTCATGATTGAGAGGGCGCGCCTCGGCGGTCGACAGCCGAGGGGTTGAAACCCCTTTGATTTGGTTGTCCGCAACGGGCTTTGTTGAGCCTGCGGTCATTCCCGTTTTGCCAGCCTCGCCCCGATTTCCCAGAGAACCCCGCCGCCCCCAAACCGATCCAATGCCTCGCCTTGGGCGTCAGGCCCGAGCAAGCGTCGACCTGCCTTGGCCTCGTCGACCCTACCTGAGGGGACTTCCATGATGCGTCCGAATCCGCTGCTCTCTCTCGCGGTCCTTCTCCTCGGTTCCTCCTTGGCCCAGGCGTCGTCACCCAGCATGACGGCAATCCGGCCGATGGGAGGGCGTCGAGGCACGGAACTCGAGATCACCCTTTCCGGCGCGAGGCTCAAGGATGCGCGGGAGCTCTTGTTCTATCACCCCGGAATCAAGGCGACGAAGATCGAAGCGCCGAGCGATACCCAGGTGAAGGCCACACTCGTCATCGCTCCGGACTGTCCGCTGGGACTTCATGAGCTGCGGCTTCGTACCGACACCGGAATCAGCGAAGCGCGATCGTTCAGCGTGGGCGTCTTGCCGGAAGTCGCGGAAGTCGAGCCCAATAACGACTTCACCAAGCCGCAAGTGATCGCGATGAACTCGACGGTCAACGGGGTGGCTGAGAATGAGGACGTCGATTTTTTCGTCGTCGAGGCCAAGAAAGGGGAACGGATCACGGCGGAGGTTGAAGGAATTCGCCTCGGGATTGCGCTCTTCGACCCTTATGTCGCGATCATGGACGCGAAGCGATTCGAGCTCGCCTCGAGCGACGATACCGCGCTGGTCTGGCAGGACGCTGAAGCCTCGATCATCGCCCCCGAGGATGGAAAATACATCATTCAGGTTCGCGAAAGTGCTTATGCCGGGAATGGCAACTGCCTTTACCGGGTCCATGTCGGAAACTACCCGCGACCGACCGCGACTCTCCCTTCGGGGGGGAAACTGGGGGAAGCCATCGACGTCACCTGGATCGGTGACGTTGCGGGCGATCGAACCACGAAAGTCACTCTCCCGGCCGCTCCCCAGCATGAGTACGGAATCGTCGCCGCTGACGACAAGGGTTCCGCCCCCTATGCGAACACGTTCCGGCTCTCGCCCTTCGGCAATGTGCTCGAGGTCGAGCCCAACGACGACAACGGGACTGCGACGCCGTTTAGCCCCCCTTTAGCCCTCAACGGTGTGATCGGTAAGCCCGGCGATATCGACCGGTTCGTGTTCAAGGCCACCAAGGGACAGGCGTTCGACATCAGAGTCTTTGCCCGCTCGCTTCGCTCGCCCTTGGACTCGGTTCTCTACATCGGAGCGCGGAGCGGCGGCGTGATCGCGGGCAACGACGATAGCGCCGGCCCTGATAGCTACATTCGATTCGGGGCCCCGGACGACGGTGAATATGTCATCTGGGTCCATGACCAGTTGCTCAACGGTGGGCCCAACTACGCCTACCGGATCGAAGTGAGCCCGGTCGAAGCCAAGCTCAACCTGAGCGTTCCCAGCGAGTCATTGGTTCGCGGCACGGGAACGATTGCCGTCGCAGTTCCCAAGGGGAACCGGCAGGCCATCCTCGTCAATGCGAGCCGCGCCGACTTCGGTGGCGACCTCGCAATCAGCGCCTCGAACTTGCCGGCCGGAGTGACTTTCGAGGCGGATACGATGGCGGCCAGCCTCGCGACTTATCCCGTTCTCTTCACGGCCAATCCGGACGCTGCGCCGGCGTCGGCCCTGGCGCTGCTCTCGGGCAAGCCGGTCGATCCGAAGGTCATCGTCCCCTCGCAATTCAGCCAAATTATCGAGCTCGTTCTGGGCCAGAACAACATTCCCTTCTGGACCCGTACGGTCGACTCACTGGCCGTCGCGGTGACGGAGGAAGCCCCCTTTTCGATCGAGGTCGTCGAGCCCAAGGTCCCGCTCGTCCATGGCGGATCGATGAACCTGAAGGTGGTGGCGAAGCGCAAGCCGGGCTTCACGGCCCCGATCGCGATCTCCCTCCCCTGGAACCCTCCCGGCGTCAGTTCCGCCGGAGGAATCGCGATCGCCGAGAACCAGAACGAGGCGGCCATCCCCCTCAATGCGGCGGTCGGGTCGGAACTGAAGACCTGGAAGATCGTGGTGAACGGCTCCTCCAACGGCCCCACCGGCCCGGTCCTGGTCTCGTCGCAACTCGCCGCCCTGACCATCGCCACTCCGTTCGTCGGGTTGACTTACCAGTCAGCCGCCGTCGATCAAGGCAAGGACGTGACCCTGGCAATCAAGGTGGCCAAGCTCGTCGACTTCGACGGCGAAGCGACCGTGGCACTCATCGGCCTACCCAACAAGGTGACGACGGAACCGAAGACGATCAACAAGACGACGACCGACCTGGTCTTTCCCATCAAGACCGACATCACATCGCCTGCCGGCAAACATGCCAGTTTGTTCTGCCAGGTTGTGATCACGAAGGATGGAGAGCCGATCGTCCATAACATCGGGACCGGAGAACTGAGGATCGACGTTCCGATCCCCCCCAAGCCCACCGAGGCCGCCAAGCCCGCAGCGCCAGTCGCGGCAGCCCCCGCTCCCATGCCCGCAGCCGCGCCGGCACGTCCGCTCAGCCGGCTCGAACAGCTCCGGCTCGAAGCCAAACAGCGGGCCGCGGCCGCCAGCCAATAAGCCTGTCCATGAATTGATTGAGCGCGATGCCTTGACCAGGCATCGTTCCCCCACCCACTCGCGCAGCGCTTTTTTGAGGACACGAGATGATGATCGCAACGAGACTCGCCCGCGGACTCATCGGAGTGATCGCTCTCTCTCCCTTCCCGGGCCTGGCCATGGGCCAAACCCCGGCACCTGCGCCGGCCCCGGCACCTGCGCCAGCCCAGCCGGCGGTTCTCACGAAGGTTGAGGTCTTCCCGTCCGACATCCAACTGGCGACTGCCGTCGATCGTCAAGCCGTCGTCGTTCAGGCCACCTATGCGGACGGCATCACCCGCGACGTGACCCCGGAAGCTGAGATGACGGTCGCCGACGCCAAGCTCGTCCGCCGAGAAGGCACTACGTTTTGGCCTTTGGCTGATGGTGAGACGACCTTGACGGTCGCCTTCGGCGGCCTCTCGCAAGTGCTCCCGATCAAAGTCACGCAAGCCACAGCGCAAACCCCAATCAGCTTCCGGCTCGACGTGATGCCGATCTTCCTGAAGGCTGGTTGCAACACGGGGAGTTGTCACGGCGCGGCTCGCGGCAAGGATGGGTTCCGGCTCTCCCTGTTCGGCTTCGATCCCGACGGAGATCACTTCCGCCTGACTCGTGAAATGAGCGGCCGGCGGGTCAACCTGGCGCTCCCGGCCGATAGCACCTTCATCGAGAAAGCCACCGGCGCGGTCCAGCACTCGGGGGGCAAGCGGGTCGAGCCCGGGAGCGAGATGTACCAGACGCTCCACCGCTGGGTTGAGTCGGGCGTGCCCAACGATAACGCGGCCACGCTTCCCAAGGTCGTCTCCGTCGACCTTTATCCCAAACAGGCGGTGCTCGACGGCAAGGGAGCGACCCAGCAGATGACCGCCCGGGCTCGCTACTCGGACGGGTCCGACCGCGACATCACCCGGCTCTGCCTCTTCCTCTCGAATAATGAGGGCTCCGCCGCCATTAACCCCGACGGACTCGTCACGGCCGGCGAACGCGGTGAAGCGTTTGTCATGGCGCGGTACGAGACCTTCACCGTCGGTTCAGGGATGATCGTCCTACCCAAGGGACTCAAGTTCGAGGCCCCCAGCGAGCCCGAGGTCAACTACGTCGACAAGCTCGTCCTGGAGAAGCTCCGAAAGCTGCGGATCAACCCCTCGGCTCTCTGTGACGACGAGACCTTCCTCCGCCGCGTTTCGCTCGACATCGTCGGGCTGCCTCCGACCGTCGAGGAGTATCACCGGTTCATCGACTCGGCCGACCCGGCCAAACGTGCCAAGCTGATCGACGAGCTCCTGGAGCGTAAGGAGTTTTCCGAGATCTGGGTCAACAAGTGGGCCGAGTTGCTTCAGGTCAAGTCGTCGATCGAAGTCAGCTACAAGGCGATGTTCCTCTACTACAACTGGCTCGTCGAAAGCCTCTCGAAGAACATGCCGATGGACCAGATGGTTCAGAATCTCCTCGGGGCCAACGGCGGCACGTTCAAAAACCCGGCGACCAATTTTTATAGTGGGACGGGGGGCAACCTCCTCCTGACCGAGAACGTGGCCCAAGTCTTCATGGGCATGCGAATCCAGTGCGCCCAGTGCCACAACCATCCGTTCGACCGCTGGACCCAGAATGACTACTACGGGTTCGCCGCCTTCTTCTCCCAGATCGGCCGCAAGGTCGGCGAGGACTATCGCGAGTCGATCGTCTTCAACTCCGGCGGGGGTGAGGTGAATCATCCCGTCGAAGGCCGAGTGATGCAGCCGAAGTTCCTGGGGGGGGAAACCCCCGACGTGGCCGGCAAGGACCGTCGCGTCGTACTCGCCAAGTGGCTTGCCTCGTCTGACAACCCCTGGTTCGCCACCTCGTTCGCCAACCGGGTCTGGGCCCACTTCATGGGCGCCGGGATCGTGGAGCCGGTCGATGATTTCCGAGTCAGCAACCCCGCCTCGAACCCGGAACTGCTCGCCGCGCTCGGCAAACGGCTGACCGACTCGAAATACGACCTCAAGACGTTGGTCCGCGACATCTGCAACTCGAGGACATATCAGCGATCGACCCAGCGGAACGAGAGTAACGCCACCGACGAGTTGAATTTCGCACACGCCAACCTGAGACGGATCAAGGCCGAGAACTTGCTCGATACGATCAGTGCCGTCACCGACACGAAAGACAAGTTCAGCGGCCTCCCCCTGGGCGCCCGCGCTGTCCAGATCGCCGACGGCAAGAGCTCGACCTACTTCCTCACGACCTTCGGCCGCGCGACCCGAGAAACGGTCTGCTCCTGCGAGGTCAAGATGGAGCCGACCCTTTCCCAGGCCCTCCACCTGCTCAACGGCGAGACGGTGAACGCCAAGATCCGCGATGGGGGGCTCCTTCCCAAGCTAGCCGCCACCAAGAAGTTCCCCGAAGAGCGGATCCTCGAGCTCTACATCCGCTGCTTCTCGCGCAAGCCGACGAAGGAAGAGATTGAAAAGCTCCAGCCCGTCCTCGGCGAAGGATCCAACCAGGCCCAGGCGATGGAAGATATCTTCTGGGCATTGCTCAATAGTCGTGAGTTCCTGTTCAACCACTAACAGGACAGGCGAGCGGGGAGCGGATCGCTCCCTGCCTTGCCTGCTGGGATCGAGAAGTAAGCGATGGTGGAAACCGCCCACCATTCCAGGCTCAGGCCAGTAGGCCGCGCCTACCCTACGAAGTCCGCCGCGAGGCTTTCGAGCGGCCGAGCATGACTCCTATTGGCGAGGTTCGAGACCATGCGACTGAACACGACCGGCATCATCCTGAGCGGCCTCATCGCCCTCGCGCCTTCCCTGTCGCTGGCGGCGGATGCCAAGACCAAGGTCACCTACCAGGACCAGGTCTCCGCGATTTTCAAGAACCGGTGCAATTCGTGCCACAACGCCGACAAGCAAAAGGGGGGTCTGAATCTCGAGACCTACTCCAGCACGATGCAAGGCGGTGGGTCGGGGAAGGTCATTGAATCGGGCGACCCCGATGCGAGCACGCTCTATCAGCTCGTGACCCATAGCGAGCAGCCGAACATGCCACCGAACGCCCCCAAGCTCCCTGACGCCGAGCTCGGGACGATCAAGGCCTGGATCGAAGGCGGAGCGCTCGAGGCGTCGGGAAGCGTAGCCGCGGTCATGGCGAAGCCCAAGTTCGAGTTCAAGCTCGACCCGAACTCGGCGGGCCAGCCGGTCGGCCCGCCCGCCATGCCCGAGAACCTCACGACCGAGCCGGTCATCGTGACCCCCAAGCCCAACGCGATCGTCGCCATGGCCAGCAGTCCGTGGGCTCCGCTCATCGCGATCGGCGGCCACAAGCAAGTTCTTCTCTACCAGACGACAAACCACCACCTGGTCGGCGTCATTCCCTTTCCGGAAGGAACGATCCACGTCCTGAAGTTCAGCCGCAACGGCGGTCTGCTCCTCGCAGGAGGAGGACGAGGAGGCCAGTCGGGCATTGCCGTCGCCTGGGACGTCAAGACGGGCAAGCGAGTCTTCGAGATCGGCAAGGAATACGACAGCGTTCTGGCCGCCGACATCAGCCCCGACCACGGCCTGGTGGCGTTGGGCGGGCCAAGCAAGGTGCTTCGCGTCTACAACACGGCCGACGGTCAGCTCGTCTACGAGTCGAAGAAGCACACCGAGTGGGTCACCGCCGTCGAGTTCAGCCCCGATGGCGTCCTGCTCGCCTCGGGCGACCGCAACAACGGACTCGTCGTCTGGGAAGCCGTCACCGGTCGCGAGTTCTACGACCTCCGAGGCCATACGCTGGCGATCAGCGACATCAGTTGGCGGCTCGACTCCAACGTCGTCGCCTCGTCCAGTGAAGATGGAACGGTTCGCCTCTGGGAAATGGAAGGGGGGACCGCCATCAAGAATATCGCCGCTCACGGTGGTGGGGTTGCCTCGGTTCGCTTCGGTAAAGACGGTCGCCTCGTCACCACCGGCCGCGATCGCATCACCCGCGTCTGGGACCCGGCCGGTGCCAAGCAACGGGACCTCGAACCGTTCAATGACCTCGCGCTCGAAGCCGTGTTCACTCATGACTCGACCGCTGTCATCGGCGGAGATTGGTCCGGCGAAGTCCGTGTCTGGGATGCCGCCAGTGGAGCGCGCCGGGCCAACCTGGTTGCCAACCCCGCGCCGCTGGCAACCAGACTCGAACAGACCATCCAGGCTCTCGCCGCCGCCGAGGCGGCTGCCGATCTGGCCGCGAAGGCGGTGCCTCCGCTCACCGCAGCCCCCACTGAGAAAGCCGCTGCCTTGGTCGCGGCTCAGCAGGCCCTGACTGTGGCCGAGCAGGCGGTCGCCGAGCAAACCGCGCCGGTGACGGTGGCGGATCAAGCGTTCAAAGTGAAGGACGCCGCCAGGCAAGCCGCAGCCGCGGCGCTCGCCGTAGCCCAGGCAGCCGCCAAGAAGGCGACCGACGACAAGGGAGTTGCTGACAAGGCGGTCGTCGATCGCACTGCGGCCGAGAAAGTGGCGCAGGACGCACTCGCCACGGCGGGGATGGCGGTCGAGAAAGTCACCCTCGCCAAAAAGGCGCAACAAGGGGCGATCGCCGAGGCCCTGGCCGGGCTGAAAACAGCCGCAGCAGGAGCCGCGTTCGACCAGGTGGTCGCTGGCCTCACCGAAAAGGCGAAGAAATCCACCGAAATTCACGCGGAATTCGAGACCGCCACGATCCGCCAGGCGATCGATCAGGTTCTTTTCGAGCGAGCCGGCCTCGAGAAAGCAGCCGCCGTGAAGGGGGTCGAGACGGTGACCGCACAGGTCGCAGCCACGACCGCTGCTGCCGAGGCCGCCAAGCAGGCCGAGCAGGTCACTATCACCGAGCGAGCGGCCGCCGAGACGGCACTTAACGCCGCCAAGGCCGCCACGCAGCCCGCGATCCAGGCCGCTACGGCTGTGGCCGTCGCCCGCAAGGCGGACCTCGATCGTGTGACCGCCGAGAAAGCCGCCGTGGAGAAGGCGCTCGCCGATGGCCAAGCCGCCAGTGACGCCGCTGCGGCCAAGGTGGCGATGCTCAAGACGGAACGCGATGCGCTCGCCCTCGAGAAGAAAGCTCAGGAAGCCGCCAGCGCGTCGGTCGCGACCAATCCTGCCCCCAAGACTTGACCACTTTGATTCGGGGTAAGGTCTCGGTGCGTGGAGAGAAGATGGCCTCCCGACCGAGCCGCCCCATGTGGTCGACCTGGCTTTCGCAGTCGACCGAAGCCTCCGATCGGCTCCGGTCGATTGCCTGGCGTGGGCATTGACCGGAGTCGTGTTCGTCATTAGACTTCGGTGAGGAATGCATAACCATATTCGGCCTTGGTCAGGGCCGACGACTTGACGAGGGTCGCCATGAGCTTTGGCGAGGGTGCCGGCAGCGAGGTCGACTTTGAAACGATGCAGGGTCGTAACTGGCCCTCGCTGACTCAGTTCTCGGTCTTCTTGGAGAATCGGGTCGGCCAATTACTCGAAGTGATCCGCGCGTTTAACGGATCCAAGGTCAAGATTGTCGGACTCACGATCTCCGACTCGGCCGATTGCTCGATTCTCAGGCTCGTGCTGAGCCATCCCGAGCAAGGACGCGAAATCCTTGCCTTGCACAAGCTCGCATTCGCCGAAAACGAACTGCTCGGCGCGGAGCTTCCCACAGGTCCTGGGTCGCTAGCCGACCTGTGCGCGGCATTGCTTCAGGCAGAAATCAACATTCACTATGCTTACCCGTTGATTATTCATCCCCATGGCCGCTGCGCCGTAGCCTTGCACGTCGACAATATCGAGCAGGCAGGCACAGCGCTTCACGCGATGGGTTTCGAAATCGTTTGTGAGGCCGACCTTTCGGCCTGACCTTGAAGTCAATCTTCGCTTACTTCGTGGTCGATCGATACCGCCCTTCGCGACGAGGGACCGGTTGGATTCTCCCCTCGCGCAAGAGCCGGTTCCGCCAAGCGGTTGCCGATCGAGTGTTCTTGCCGATCGCTCGGAACAGATCCTGAATCTCGGGGTCACCAAACTGACGTGGAAGAATCGCCAGCCCCGCTTGGCCGTCGACCACGTCATGCCCAAGCCAGGCCAACGCCGCTTCCATGATGGCGTCGTGGTCGAACGCCAAGGGAGAGATCGCTCCCGGCTCGTGCCAGCCCGCTTCGGCAGCATCATCGGCTCCACCCACTTCGGGGAGGGGTGTTCGGATGACCGTAGCGTAAGCCAGGCTGATCGTCCTTCCTCGAGGGTCGCGGCCCGGGGCGCTGAAAACCCCGATGGGAGCGACCGGCCCCTTGTAGTCGAGTTTCGTCTCTTCAAGCAACTCGCGGCGCACCGCGGTTTCGACGGGTTCATCCATCTCCAGAAAGCCTCCGGGGATGGCCCATGACCCGGCGAATGGGTCGTGCTTGCGTTGAATGAGCAGGACTTTGAGCGTCGCTCCGACCAGCGCGAAGATGACGAAGTCAACGGTCACCGCCGGGCGCGGGTATTGATAGCAGTAAGAAGCGGCCATCGAGAGCGCGTCTCCGATCCAATTGTAGTTGGCGTCGGCCTGAATTTTCGTCAGACTACCATGATGAACGAACTCACTCCGAAGTTGATTCCGTGGCCCGAAACCAACCACGATGAAGGTCTGAGACGCTGCGTCGCCCGGCTCGCCGAGGCCGACGGGCCGGCGGATGAGTCGGGAGCATGGCCCGAGACCCTTTGGAGCCTCTTGACGGATGCCAGGGCACCGCGCTGGGTTCTCCCCAAGAGTATCGGCGGTGATGAGTGCGGTCGCCCTGAACTTCTGGAGCGATATGCAAGAGTCACCGAGGGGAGCATGACCGCCGCGTTCATTCTGACGCAGCACGATTCGGGATTACGTCGATTGCTGCTGGCCGCTCGTGACCGGCCCGTGGCGGCAGCCTGGATCCGCGCGATTGCCGACCGAGGGGCATTCACAACCGTCGGGATCTCGCAACTGACGACCTCGCGCAGGCACGGGGCCCAGGCCTTGAAAGCGATCGCACGAGCCGGGGGCGGTTACCGGCTGGACGGGACGATGCCCTGGGTGACTGCGGCCGAACGTGCGGACGTCCTTGTGACGGGTGCGGTCTTGGAGGATCAACAGCAACTCCTGATTGCGCTGCCAACCGATCGAGCCGGCGTCACAATCCCCCCTCCCTTCAACCTGGCGGCGCTCCAGGCGTCACGAACGACCGAGGTCGTGTGCGATAGGGTTGAGGTCGCAGCCGACGAGATCTTAGCCGGTCCTTCTCCCAACGTGATCGCCACCCCGGGCGCGGCGGGTACCGGCGGCCTGGAGACTTCAGCTCTTGCCCTGGGTCTGGCTCGTGCCGCATTGAACGCCCTGATCGCCGAGATTGCGACTCGAAGCGAGTTGGATGAGCCGGCCGATGCCCTGGCCGCCACCTGGAACGAACTCTGGCTCGCCTTGATGCAGACCGCGCGTGAAGAGGCCGAGGCGCTATCCCCGGGCCAGATTCGCTCCCAGGCCAACGCACTCGTTCTCAAGTGCACCCAGGCGTACCTCACGGCCCGCAAAGGGACCGGCTTCCTCCGAAGCGAGCCCGCGCAACGCTGGGCGCGCCAGGCACTCTTCTTCCTGGTCTGGTCCTGCCCCAGCCCTGTCGCTCAGGCGGCCATTCGCGACCTGGCCGGTCTCTGCTCCATCTAACTCGGTGAACGATGCTGGAATCGTCACCTCCGCATTCCAAAAAGGGCGACCGCCCATCGCGAAGGACAGGCGATGGGCGGTCACCCCTTTTGGAGTTACGAAGGCCCCGCCGATCCGTGCGGGGCCGCGACCGTCGGCTCTTTTAATCAGCCAGGCGGATGTTCAACTCACGCAGTTGGCGTGTGTCGACTCCGCCTGGTGCGCCCGTCATGAGGTCGGTACCGCGAGCCGTCTTGGGGAAGGCGATGCAATCGCGAATGTTGGTCAGGCCGGCGTAGAGCATCACGAGCCGGTCGAACCCGAACGCGATACCACCGTGCGGCGGAGCCCCATTGCGCAGGGCTCCGAGGAGGAACCCAAACTTCTCTTCGGCCTGCTCAGGGGTCAGCCCCAGGAGGCTGAAAATCTTCGATTGGATCTTGGGGTCGTGACACCGGATCGTCCCACCGGCGGCTTCCTCGCCATTGATCACGAGGTCGTAGGCCTGCGCCCGCACTCGAGCCGGATCGGTCTCGAGCAGCGGAAGGTCTTCAGCCAGGGGCATCGTGAACGGATGGTGTTCCGCGGCGTAACGTCCTTCCTCGGCGTCCCAGTGCAGCAAGGGGAAGCGCGTGACCCACGAGTAGTGGAACGACTTCGGGTCGTAGAGCTTGAGCTCGCCGGCCAGTCGCGTTCGCAAGTTTGTGAGCGCCTGGCTGGTCACCGCCTGGCTATCCGCAACGATCAGGATCAAGTCGCCCGGCTTGGCATCGAACCGCTCGCGAAGTTTCGCTTGGAGTTCCGGCGTGAAGAACTTGGCCGTCGGCCCGGTCAGCGTCGCCTCTTCCACCTTGAGCCAGACCAGGCCCTTGGTGCCGAACGTGGCAGAGTACTCAGTCAGGCCGTCGAGGTCCTTGCGGCTGTACTTCAGACCGGCCCCCGGAGCGCAGATCCCTCGGATTCGCTGGCCGTTTTCAATGGCAAGCTGGAAGACCTTGAACTCGGTCTCGGTCGCAAGGTCGGCGAGGTCCTTCAGCTCCAACCCATAGCGCAGGTCGGGACGATCGTTGCCGTACCGCTCCATCACGTCGTGGTACTCGAACCGAGGCAGTGGGAGCGTCGGCGCTTCGCCGGTAAACTCCTGCGCCATTGAGGCGACCATCGGCTCCATGGCCGTCATGACGTCTTCGTCTTCGACGAACGACATCTCGATGTCGAGCTGAGTGAACTCGGGCTGTCGATTGGCCCGAAGATCCTCGTCACGAAAACAGCGGGCGATCTGGAAATAACGATCGAACCCGGCCACCATCAGAACTTGCTTGTAGAGTTGAGGCGACTGTGGCAAGGCGTAGAAGTGCCCTGCGTGGACCCGGCTCGGAACGAGGAAGTCACGCGCGCCTTCGGGGGTGCTTCGCCCGAGGATCGGGGTTTCGATCTCGAGAAAACCACCAGCCGTCATCGTATTCCGCATCACCTGCGCCATCTTGTGGCGGATGATGAAGACCTGTTGCATCGCCGGCCTGCGAAGATCGAGGTAGCGATACTTTAGGCGAAGCTCTTCGTTGGCCTCGGCCCCTTTGATCTCGAACGGAGGAGTCGGTGTCGCGTTGAGAACCTCGAGCTCCTTGGCCCGGACTTCCAGGCTGCCGGTCTTGAGGTTGGGGTTCTCCTTGCCCGGGAGCCGAGGAGCAACCACCCCTCGGATTGCAACGACGTATTCGCTCCGGAGTTCACGCGCAGCCGCTTGAAGCTCAGCGCCGACCTCGGGCTCGAACACACACTGGGTCAGCCCGTAACGGTCGCGCACGTCGATGAAGACGAGCCCCCCAAAGTCGCGCCAGGAGTCGACCCAGCCGTTGAGCGTGACGGTCTGTCCCACATGGTCGAGTGTCAAATCACCGCAAGTATGTGTCCGTTTGAGCATGGTCGTCGCGTCTTCGGCCGCCTCGTGCGTTCGGATAGTTCGGTCATTTTCATCGGGGTTTCAGAGTAACCCGAGTTCACGCAAACCGTCAAGCAAACCAAGGTTTAGACAAACCTCTCGGGTGTTCGGTTCGTTCACGCCACCGGAGTGTCGCCCGCGCCCGTTGGGCTTGGCGATCCCAACGGCCAAAAGCGAACCAAGTCGAACAGTATCGAACCATCACGTGGGCTGAACTCGTAAGTCTTATAGGGAGAAAACTTGTGAGGCAAGACGCCTTCTGAGCAGAATGGACCGAAAGCGACCCGGCCGGCCCCCCTTCGGCGCAGCGACAAGGTAAGCTCTGTTATGAAGTTCGACATCGATCGGGCCATGGGCTGGGTCAAAACGTTCGACTTCCCGAGAGGAACCGGGAGTGAAGGCGAGCGTCACGCGGCCGACCTGCTGGCGGAGCCTCTGGAAAAGTCGGGCTGGCGCGTCAGCCGAGCCGTCACGCGGACCGGTTGCCGCCTCTCCACGCTGGTGATGATCCTGCTGCTCACGCTTCTGTTCGAGAAGTACTTCCTCTGGAAGGCCCTGCAACTGAGTTTTCCGAACCTGCCGCGAAGGTCGCGATTAGGCATGTACTTCGCGGCCTTCCTTCTGATCGCAGGCCTGATCCGACTCGCGGTGGGACGCCACGGCGTAAAGATCGCCCGGGAGCGATTCGTGGCCTGGCGATCGGCCAAGGAGCCGTCCCGGCTGGTCAACCTGATTGCCGACCGACCCGGCCTCAGCGAACGTCCCGCTCGTGTTTTCATCCTGACTCATCTCGACACCCCGCTCCGGGTTGCCAACCGGGAAGATGGGATCAGCAATGCGATCATCCTCGGCCTAATCGTGCTCGTCTTCCTCGGCTTTTCACCCGTCTGGACCACGTGGTCGGCGGCCGGAATCTTTCTGGTCTCTCTCCTCTTTCAAGCGCGGTACTGGCTGCGAGCCGAACGCCCGTCGGCCGGAGATAATCGAACGGGACTTGCCCTTCTCGCGGAAATGGCCCAGTCGCTTCCGACTCGGTTGCACGAACGGGTGGAGATCCACCTGGTGGCGGTTGGGGGCAGTTCCTCGGGTCAATTGGGAGCGCTAGCGCTTGCCGACGACATCCGTGGTCACTGGCCCCCCAAGCCCACGCTCGTCATCAATCTAGATTCCCCAGGCCTCGGGCCTGAGATCAGGTTGCTCGGTACGGGGAAAGCCCTCGAGGTTGCCCGGGGGGCCGCCAAAGACCTCTGGATTCCTTGCCGCGTGAAAAGAAGAGCGTTTTGCTGCCTCGATCACCGGCCCTTCATACTCAACCGAATCCCGGCCATCAGCCTGGCCGGGGATCGGAAAGGAACTCGAATCGAGCCGGCCAACCTTGCGGCCACCGTGCAACTAGCCACCGAGATCGCGTTGCGATGGGCTCGGCTAACGGCCCAACCTTCTCAAGTCGAGAGCTTACCCAGGTCTTCCCAGAAGCCGGGATAAGTTTTCGCGACGCAGTCGGGGTCGAGGATTGTGACCCCCTCGGTCTTCATACCCGCGATCGCGAATGACATGGCCATCCGATGATCGTCATAGGTCGCGATCCGGGCCGGCGAGAGCTTGGCCGGCGGATCGATGACGAGTCCATCGGGATGCTCGTCGACGCGGGCGCCCAGCTTCCGCAGTTCGGTCGCCAGGGCGCTCAGCCGGTCAGTCTCCTTATGGCGGATATGGGCGACGTTGCGGATTCGCGTGATCCCTTGCGCGAAGAGAGCGACCACCGCCAGGGTCATGACCGTGTCGCTGATCGCGTTCATATCCACGTCGACCCCCCTCAGCGTTCCTCCCGTCACGGTCGTCGCCCCGCGTTCGCGGACGACTTTGCACCCCATGTGCTCGAGGATGTCGACGAAACCGAGGTCTCCCTGGATGCTCTCGCTCCCCAACCCCTCCAGGGTGAGCGAACCGCCCGTCACCGCCGCCAATGCGAAGAAGTAACTCGCGGCCGAGGCATCGGGTTCGATCGCATAAGGGCGCCCGGTATAACGCGCGGGGCGGATATCGAACCGGCGATTCTTGCGGTTGCCGATTCGGACGCCGAACGACTCCATGACCTCGATCGTCATCGTGACGTAGGGGAGTGAAACAAGCGGGCCGTCCACCTCGACGGTCGTCGTTTCCCGGGAGTAAGGCAAGGCCATAAGCAGTCCACTGAGGAACTGGCTCGAGACGTCGCCCCGGACAAAGGCATTTCCCCCGTCGAGCCCTCGGGCCCGCACCGTCACGGGAGGGCAGCCGGTCCCGAGGTCACTTCGTGCGTCGGATCCGAGTCCGTTGAGCGCCAACAAGAGGTCGGAGACGGGCCGCTGACGCATCCGAGGAGTCCCGTCGAGGCGGTAGGTCCCCTGCCCCGTGGCGACCATGGCCGTCAGGAAGCGCAGACTCGTCCCCGAATTTTCCACAAAGAGATCGGCATCTTTGTTGGGGATTTTGTTGCCGCACCCGGGGACCGTCAGAGTCTTGGCCTCCCGATCATGCTCGACGGCAATCCCAAGCTTGCGCAGCGAGTCGACCATCACTCGCGTGTCGTCGCTATCCAGGGCCCCCGACAAGACGCTCCGGCCATCAGCCAAGGCCGCGACGATCAAGGCCCGGTTCGTCAGGCTCTTGGAGCCGGGCACCCGGATTTTCGCTATCGGCGGCGGCCCGGCCCAGGGTTGCACGGTCAGTTCACGAACATTCTCAGTCATCAGCGCGTTCCCATCAGCAATCGTTAAAGTTCAATCTCAACAGGACGGCCAGAGGCAGAACGCCACCCGGGCTACCGCGGTGCTCGCCGGCCATTGCGGGCCACCATCCGGCCGTTCATCCAGTTCCATTCCCGGTTCAGTTCAGCCCTTGCACTTTCATGAGCGTATCGAGCCGGCTCCGAACCTCTTCGGGGGTCTCGCCGACGATCAGAAATCGTTTCTCGCGCGAGGTTTGCCCGGACAAGAGGTCGATCTGCGACGCCTTGAATCCGAGGGCCTGGGCCAGAACGCCCTGAATCGCGACGTTCGCCTTGCCCGCCTCGGGCTTGGTCGCCACGGCCACCCGCAATGCACCGGCGTGCTCACCCAAAATGGCATCCTTCCGGGCGCCGGGGCGGGCTCGGACCGGGAGGACAGTCCCCCGGGGGTGATCGGTCAGTTCGATCATGAAAAGACCCCCTCGAAAATCGCCGAGCCAACGCGAACGATCGTGGCCCCCTCTTCGATGGCTGTCTCGAAGTCGTTCGACATCCCCATCGAGAGCTGCTCCAGTCTCAGGCCGGTCCGCTCCTTGAGCTTCTCGCGCACGTCGCGGAGCAAAATAAACGAGGGACGAGCCGTCTCACTCGTCGTATCCAGGGCCGCCATCGTCATCAGGCCGGCCACACGGAGGTTCCGACATCCGGCAATCGCGTCGGCATCCGCGAGGATCTCGTCCACCGACCAGCCGTGCTTGGCCGGTTCGTTCGACGTGTTGACCTGAAGACAGACGGCGGGTCCGTTTTCCGGATCGGCGACGAGTGCATCAAGCCCTTGGAGCAATCGCAGGGAATCGACCGCGTGAATCATCCGCACCATCGGCACCGTTTTCTTGGCCTTGTTACTCTGGAGATGGCCAATGAGATGCCAGCGCACCGACGAATTGCCAAGATGATTCACCTTCTCCCAAAGCTCTTGCGGATAGTTCTCCCCGAGATCCAGCGCACCGAGAGCAACGAGCGGTGGAACGACCTCGACGGGGAGGCGCTTCGTCACCACAACCAGCGTGACCTCGTCGGGAGACCGCCCCGAGCGTTGAGCCGCCTCGGCAATTCGGTGGCGAACAGAGTCGAGGTTGCGACGAAGAACGTCTGTGTCCATAGGTCGATTGTCTTGCATTCCTGTCCATACGAAAGGCAGACCCCAAATCGCAGTCGAAGTGGGCTGGCCGATCGACTATTCTAGGTTGACTCGCCACAGCCTCTCGCAAACCCGCCCAGGTGTCGAGCGACCTTCGAATCGAGGATCCACACCGCGATGAAACCGTTTTTGATGATTCTGGGAATTCTATCAGCTCTCTTGATCGTTGCGCAACTGGTGATGGGCCAGTTGATCCTGAGCGGTCAGGCGGAATGGGTCAAACGACATCAGCATTCCGGCTACCTGACAGTCGTGGTCGCCCTGCTCTACATTGTTCTCTCGTTGCCCAAGATCGCCTCGCTCCCCAAACGGCCGTGACCGGAGTGGCAACGACTCCGTTCACTCCTTGACCGTGAGGAGCGGCTCCACGTTCCCTTCCTTGGTGAACAGTCCGATGAGAAAGCGAGCTGCGGTCTTGTGGCCCAGAAATGAGCGGGGCACGGGGCGGGCGAGGCTTCGATAAATGACCAAGGACTCATCGCGCCCCCACGCCACCCGATAGGCCACGGCCGTCTCGGCCCCACAGATTTTGGGACCTTCCGACACCGTCAATGGTCTCCAAACGAGCGTCTTGCGATTCCGGCCCGACTCCCAGGAGACCAGGAGCGGCAGCCACCCGCGCCTGCCTGCAATCGGCTGACGCAAGACGAGCTCGTTCCCAGCGCGCTGAAAGGTTCCCCGTTCCCCGCCCGACGATCGATAGGGCAGGCCAAGCGGGATCAACCGAGGCGAGGCGACGCGCGAACCCAGCGTGAGTGCCAGGCTGCGGTTCTCCGCCGGCGGGACCACGTCAATCCCTTCAGGAATGCCGAGCCGGATCTCGCCGGCCGTCGGCTTCCCGTCGATCTGGTCGGCCAGGAGTGCGAGCCGACGCCCTCGGAATAAGAGAGCGGTGCGAACGACACGGAGGGGGCCCACACGAAACGACCACTCCGCAAGGTCAACGGAGTAATTGGAGACCCAGAGACTGGGTCGCGCTCGCCCCACAGCCACCGGAGCGGCGGCGAGAGCGGTCCCCAAGGTCCAGGACGGTCCGAGCCACGTCCGACCGAGACCGATGAATTCGAAATGGGTTTCAGGACCGCGCTGACGATGGTCAATGACCATCAGGTCCCCCGACTTCGACCAGTCAGCACGGAGGCTCGCCAACGGGTGCTCCGCCCGAGCCGAAGCGGGCAACGGAGGGGGAGAATGACGTACGTCGGGCCCGGGGAACCACCAATCGATCACGGTCTTGAAACCGGGTTCGGAGAGTTGGTCGGCCCACGACCGGAGCGCCTGCTTGGTCGCGCTGGGAATCCCGTTCGGACCGAACACCATCGAACCGTCCGGCCGCATAAACCTCAAGGTCGCGAGGAAAAAGCCCTCGACTCTGGCGTCGAGCTCCGGGGACCAACTCTCGCCGAGCGCCTGCCGCCTCTCGGCCAGCAAGGTCAGGCAGAGTGACCACTCGCCAACCGGCAAGCGACGTGGTGCCCCCTCCAAATCCAGTTCCCGATCCAACCAACGCCCCAATCGGTCCGCCTGGTTGCGTTGCCCAGACGCAGCCACGACCCGGCACAAGTCCTGGTACGCCTCGGAAGCGTGAGTCTCTTCACCGATTGTCGCGTCCGGAACTGTAGATCCCACTCTCGCTCTCTCCTCAAAACTACAGCCTGTCTCCCGAGATTTTCTATTCTACCAGCTTACCCACCAAACGAGTGGATTAGCGGCAAAGGGCATTCTGCACAAATCGCAGGCGTCTCTGCGTAACAACATGGCACCCATTGCGATTTCTGTGTCGGTCCTCGCCCTCGAGAGGAAAATTTTCGGGAGATTCGATTTTTCGTAAACCACGACTGTGTTAGTGGTTAAAGCACTCCCAGTGGAATCGCGGTCGGCCCGAAAACACTCTGGCACACCTCTTGCATTGCTACTGAATCCAGAAGCGAAACACGAGAGACTAAGACATGAGAAATCAAGAAACGTTCTGATTCAAGTCTTGGTTGTTTTGAGCAAGCTTCACAAAACACTCCTCCGGCGACAGCTTTCGGCTTCTAAAGCAAAGAGCTTACCGCCAAAGAGCGAGCGGGTTGCCTTCGCACGACGACCCGCTCGCTCTCTCTTCTCACAACCGTGGGCTCCCCCGATGGGGGAAACCACGACCCGGCTAGCCGGCCAGACAGTATCACCCGAGTCGCCATGGGAGAGGTGGTGGACAAGGACTGATACGATCTGGCCGGCTTAGTATTTCGAAAGTGATCGTGGGCTTCCCATTCTTCCAATCCTCTCGATAACTCCGACTTTCCCGCTTCCTCCGTGAAATAGCTCAGTTCCACAACGATCAACGCCGATAAGACAGATCAGTCGGATCGTATCTCCCAAGGGCTAGTCAGTTTGCACGCACCATTTGGGCTCGACTTCATGTGGAATGAAGCCGGCCGGAATGTCCTTGCCGTGTTTCGCTGGTTGGGTTTGGGGAGTACACGGGTCCCCAGATGGTCCAGTGCAATCAACGAGATCGAAGTCCTCCTGAAATGATCGGCTCTCCCGAAGAACCTCGGTCACGAGTTCTTTGCCCGATCTGTCTAGGAACGGAATCACGACGAAAGCACAACGCCGTGACGCCATCGGCCGGGACATTGGAGTGGAGCGAAGCTCCTCGGGCTTCCTTCGGGACGCCTGCGCTGGAAAACAATCCGCGAAGGATTCGTGGGTTGTGAAGTCATTCAGGAGGATGACCATGAAATCACCGTTCGTCCGTGGAACAAGCTTTCTTGCTCTCATCTGCGGATTCTATGCCGCCGAGGGCCGTGCTCAGAGCGATGGGCGCCAGGTTCCGACCCAATTCAGGAATGCGCCGGCACCGGCGCCGGGCCTAACTCCGCGTCTTCTGTATCCGGGCGGGTATCAACGCCCTTCGCGATTCGCGTCTGCTCGCCAAGAGCTACCGGACGGGGTCCCCACACCGGAAGCTCCCTCTCCGAGCTTCCCCGATCAGCGTGGTCCGCTGACGGAACCATTCTCGCCAAGTGGATCGGGTGGCACGGCCAACGCGACGGATGTCGCGCTCCCGAGGGCCGAACGCGCAGGGGGAGGCGGCGAGCCGACCGAAGCCGAGGCCGCCGCAGAAACCAAGCCGGCCGAAGAAGCCGAGGTCGATGACACCAAACTCTTGATGAACGCGTTGGGCCGAGCCGACGCCCCGGTCAAGGTCTATGGCTGGATCCAGAATAGCTATACGGGAAACACCAATGGTGTCCCCCCCAGCGCCACCAACTTCGGCGTGAATCCCAACTTCCTCGCCAATCGCTGGATGGGCAACCAGTACTACCTGATCTTCGAGAATCCCCTCGAGCAGAACGACGAGATCAACTTCGGGTTTCGCGTCGACAATCTCTTCGGCAACGACTGGCAGTTCAACCACATGCGTGGGTTGTTCGACAGCTCGTTTCGCCTGAACCATTTCGCCGGCTATGATCCCGCCCAATTCTACGCCGAGGTCCACCTCCCCTACCTGACCAAGGGGGGCATCGACATTAAGGGGGGCCGGTTCTATACCATCCTCGGTTACGAAGTGGTCCCCGCGACCGGTAGGCCGTTGCTCTCCGTTCCCTACATGTTCAACTACGGCCAGCCGTTCACCCACTTCGGAATGCTGTCGACCTTGCACCTCACCGACCGGGTGAACGTCTATAACGGTGCGGTCAATGGCTGGGACCGCTGGATTAACGAAAACTACAAATGGAATTATCTCGGTGGCGTTTCCTGGACCTCCAAGAACGGCAAAGCCAACCTCGCCATCTCTTATATCGTCGGGCCCAACCAGTATCCCAACTTCCCCAACAGCCCGCAGATCACCTTCCCCGGACAAACCGGCGTCCTGAAACCCAACTTCCTGGCCGGCCGGCGCAATCTCGGCTATGCCGATAACTGGCGGACGACAGTCACCTCGGTCCTCTCTTACAAGTGGACCGACAAGCTGACCCAGGTGATGGAAACCGACCAGGGCTTCGAGGGCAACATCCCCGGGATTGGGCCGGGGGGAACCAACCAAAACGCGAGCTGGCAGAGCTTCGGCAACTGGTTCCTCTACGGCTTCAACGACAAGCTGACCGGCGTTTGGCGTTCGGAAGTGTTCCGCGACAACAATGGTGTCCGCACCGGTTTTGCAGACAACTTCTACGAGCAGACGCTAGGCTTGATCTATAAGCCCAAGCCCTGGCTCTGGCTCCGCCCGGAAGCCCGTTATGACTGGGCTCAGTTCACCACCCCCTACAACGACGGCACCCGCAATAGCCAGTTCACGCTCGCAATCGACGCGATCTTGCTCTACTGACCATCATGAGTAGCCGGCGAGTCCGACGACCATGCCGTCGTCGGACCCGTCGGATCCCGATTCCGCAGAATCAAGCTTGCCCCGGTCGCGGTCCTCTCGTCTCAATCGGTTCGCGCCGATCGACGCAGGGCGTGTCCGGGGCGTGCTCCGTTATGGACGCCCCGTTCGAGGACCGGCTTGCCGTTCACGATGACGTACTCGATCCCTTCCGCATATTGGAATGGCTCGAGGTACGTCGATTTGTCGATCACTTTCGCGGCGTCGAACAGCGTGATATCTGCGAACTGACCGGGACGCAGCAGGCCACGGTCGACCAGGCCGATTTTCGCAGCGTTCAGCGACGTCATCTTGCGAACGGCGTCTTCCAGGGAGAGCAAGTGACGATCGCGAACGTAAACCCCGAGGACACGGGGGAACGTCCCGAAACTTCGGGGGTGCGGATTTCCCTGGCGCAATGGCCCCTCGATCGCCAGCGCCGAGCCATCGGAGCCGATCGAACACCAGGGCTGCCGTAGAGCAAGGTTCATATCCTCTTCAGTGTGGTGGGCATAAATCGTGCTGATCGAGCCCTTCTCCTCAGCCAAGAAGTCAAACAATTGGTCGATCGGATCAGGGACCGGGGCCTTGCCTTGGCCACGCTCGGCGAGGATCCGGTCCATCGTCATTCCCTGAAACCGCTTGTTCGCCTCCGACAGGTTCGCGCTGATTAGCATTCGCCCCCAGTCACCACCGACGGCCGTATAGTGGTTGTACCAGCCGGGTCGGCCGTTGCGGATATCATCCCTCATCCTTCGGCGGTCCTCCGGGTCCTTGAGCCGGCGGAGAAGTTCCGACTTCCCTCCTTCGTGAGCCCAAGGGGGGAGAATGGTAACAAGGTCGTTGTTACCTCGCGTATAAGGATAAACATTGGCCTGAATATTGACGCCTCGCCATCTGGCCTCGTCAATCAGGCTCACGATCTCGTTCATCCGGCCCCAGAGCGTTTGCTCGGCAATCTTCACGTGGATGATGTCCACCGGCACCCCCGCGCGTTCGCCGATCGCAATAGCTTCGTTCACTGCGTCGAGAACCGTGGTTCCCTCATTTCTCAGATGTGAGGAATAGATCCCACCGTGCCGTCGAACGACCTTGCAGAGTTCGACGAGGTCGTCAGTTGTGACATTCAGTTCTCGAGGGCCGGCCAGCATCGTCGAGAGTCCGAACGCCCCATCGTTCATGGCCTCTTCGAGGAGGACTTTCACAGCCTCGAGTTGCTCCGTGTTGGGGCGGTCGAGCACATCCCCCATCACGCAGTCGAGGAGTGTGCCCAGCCCGACGTAGGAGGCAACATTGGTTGCGATGCCCCCGCCTTCCAGAGCGTCGAGATATCCCCCCAGGGTGGTCCATTCGATCGTCTTGCCAGCCCGACGAAACGAACCGGGGGCCTGCTTTCCCTTGGAGGGCCCTCCTGAACTGTCTTCGCCGAGGACTTCCGTCGTGACCCCCTGGCGAATCTTGCTCTGGGCGTTGCCATCCTTGAGCAAGGGGCGATCCGAGTGCGAATGCATATCAATAAAGCCGGGGGACACGACGAGGCCCCGGGCGTCGATGATCCGCCGCGTGGGGGCGTCCGTGGGAACTTGGCCCAGCGCCACAATCCTGTCGCCCCGGACCGCGACGTCGCCAAGGAACCAGGGGTTGCCCGTCCCATCGACGATCGTGCCGCCGCGAATCAAGAGGTCGAAGGGCTGGACAAGGGGTTCCGCTTTGAGGGCCACGGCCAGCGCCGCCACGGCCCACGCGGTCGCCGGGATCGAGATAAACTGATGCTTGCCGTGCGGGTCGCCATTATCGAAGTAGACCTGGACGGGCTTCACCCGAGTTTCTACCTTCCATGAGCCGTCGTCGCACTGAGAATCGAGCAGGAAGCGAAGCCCGCGCTGGTAGACCTTGCTGGCGACGTCAAAACCGGCCTCCTCGAGACCGGCAAGTGTCTGGCCGGTGGCATACGCATCACTCGGCAGATCTTCGCGCGCAGGCCAACCGCCGTCATCCCGTTGCGCGTCCAGCACCACGGTCATCGCCTGGTCGACCAAGGGACGTTCCGCTTTTAGCCGAAGCAGCCCACGCAGCCGAGCATTCCGATCCTCCTGGTTCTTGACATGAGCACTTAACAGCCACGTTTGTGCCTTTGCGATGGCATCTTCGACGGAGCGATTCCGATCACGATCGCCATAGTGGCTGAGACCTTCGACTGCCAACGTGGTGCAGGTGATTGCCGACTCTTCGAGGGGTGGCCGCCTCCCCGACGTCCCCCAGTGACCGTCCTGAGTTTGCGTCTTGAGCAGGTAGGAGACCATTGCCTCGGCGATTTCATCGCGCGGCCAATCGGCCAGGGCCAGGCCCCAAAGGCCGTAGCCGACCGTCATCGCGGCGCCACCGACTCCCTTGCCCTGCGTCATCTCCTCGATCTTTTCCTGAAACGACTCGACGCTGAAATCGGCCTGTTCATGGAGTAGATCCGCTTCGATCGCCAATCCATGCGCGCGGGCTTTCACCATGGCCAGCATCGGCAAGGTCTGATGGTGGCACGAAAAACAGGAACGGTGGAGGGGATACTGGGTCGCAGCCTTCTGAACGATCTGCAAGCCTCGCTGCACCGAGTCTCGAATCTTTGCCTGCGAGACCGGCGGATCGGCTTCGCCGGCGATCGTCGAGGTCGCGAGGAGCGTGAGCAGAAGACACGCAAGGCGGGCGAAATCGCGTGGCATCATTGATTTCTCCGAAGGGGTTGCACCACCCTACTCCCCGGTCCTGGACACGGGCAAGTGGCATGTCAACCCTTTCGGCGCAAGATTATTCTGTCTGAGCGCCGGCACTCCGGATTGGAGGTGGGCATGGCCCACCCGGTTCCGCCCTCGCGGATAAAGAATGGTCCCACTCACGCCGACCCACCGGTCAGAACGTGAGTGGGTCGTACGCGAGGGAATCAGCGGCCATTTCCGGCTTGGAGGGTCGGCTTCAGCCTGCCTTGGGTATCGAAGTGAGACAGGCCAAAGCGTACAGTGCTAAATAAACTCGTTGATCAGATTCTCGAGCATCTCTTGCCGGCCGCTTGCGTTCTTATTGGCCTCTCCCTTGGGGAGGATGTAGGCTTCGAGTTCGGTCAACGTGGCGTTGCCCGACTCGATCCGACGGCCGAGTTCACTGTCCCAGCTCCGGTAGCGTTCAGTGACGAACGACGAGAGCCGGCCGTCGGCGATGATCGCATGAGCAACCTTGAGGCCGCGTGCGAAGGCGTCCATCCCACCGATGTGTGCGTGGAAGAGGTCGATCGGCTCAAAGCTCTCGCGGCGAACCTTGGCGTCGAAGTTCACGCCACCGGTGGTGAACCCGCCCATTCCGAGGATGCAGAGCATGCACTGAGTGGTCAGGTAGATGCTGGTCGGGAACTGGTCGGTGTCCCAGCCCAGCAAGGGGTCGCCGGTATTGGCGTCGATTGAGCCGAGGGCGCCCGCACCGATAGCCGCCTCGAGCTCGTGCATCATCTCGTGGCCGGCCAGGGTGGCGTGGTTGGACTCGAGGTTGAGCTTGAAGTGCGGCAGCAGGTCGTAGGTCCGCAGGAAGTTGAGGCAGGCCGCGGTGTCGGAGTCGTACTGATGCTTGGTCGGCTCTTTCGGCTTGGGCTCGATGTAGAAGGTCCCGGTGAAGCCGATCTGCTTCTTGTAGTCGACCGCCAGGTGGAGGAACCGGGCCAGGTGGTCGAGCTCCCGCTTCATGTCCGTGTTGAGGAGCGTGGAGTAACCCTCACGCCCTCCCCAGAAGGTGTAACCCCCACCACCCAAATCGTGGGTGACTTCCATCGCCTTCTTGACCTGAGCCCCGGCGTAAGCGAAGGCATCAAGGTTCGGACTCGTCGCCGCACCGTGCATGTAGCGAGGGTTGCTGAACAGGTTGGCTGTTCCCCAGAGCAGCTTAACACCTGTACGAGCCTGTTCATCCTTGAAAACCTTGACAACCTCGTCGAGGTTGGCGTGGCTCTCTCGGAGCGTTTTCCCTTCAGGGGCGACGTCCCGATCGTGGAACGCGTAAAACGGAGCACCCAGTTTCTCAAAAAACTCAAACGCCGCGCGGGCCTTACGCTGGGCATTCGGCACCGAGTTGCTGCCGTCATCCCAGGGGCGAACCGCGGTCCCCGCACCAAACGGGTCGGAGAGCGGATTGCTGAACGTGTGCCAGTAGACTACCGAGAATCGAAGATGCTCCTTCAGCGTCTTGTCGCCGATGACCTCGTCCGGATTGTAATGCTTGAATTCCAGAGGGTTCCGAGAGGTCGGGCCCCCGTACACGATCTTGGGAACTTCCGGGAAGAACTCGGACATCGGCTGGTCTCACCCAACGTTTGGTGGTCTGAAGAGTGTCAACTCAGGACAACAGGATAATGTAGAGAGGTTTAGTGGCTCGAACAAGCCCCCGCCCCGTGGGTTCTCCGGAACGCGGATCGTCTCTCGCATTCCGGAGAACGGGATCGGGGACGTGCCGTGCGACCACCGTTAACCCGTATGATCAGGGGCGATCAACGGCTCAGGAACCCCTTCGTCTCGCCTCGGGCGGAGGACTTCGAGCTACCGAGATTCTCCAGAAGATAGAGACCGCTCTTGCCGGGGCAGATCAGGTCAATATCGCCATCGTGGTCGATGTCGATGGCGGTCATTTGCAGACCGGTTCCGATCGTGCCCGCCGGAAAATCTTTCAAGGCGTCGCGCTTGGGTCCTTCCGGAGCGTTCTTGGCGGCTTCCCCCTGGAAGAGGATGTGCTTGACCCAGGCCTTCTTCTTGGGATCGAAATCGTAAGAGGCGACGACAGAGCCGTCGGTCGCGCCAGGCTCGATTTCATGGGCATAGACGCGTTTGCCGGTAATGAGTTCCTCACGGCCGTCGCCATTCAGATCGGCCCAGAGGAGTGTGTGAACCGAGGCGATCGATCGATCGATCTCGTGCTTCTCCCAGGTTCGCTCGCCGTTCGCCCCTTTCCCCTGCTTCATCCAGTAGAGACCGTAGTCATGGCCGACGCCGTAGACCAGGTCCGAGAGTCCGTCGCCGTCGACGTCACGCGCGAAGATCTGGATCCCGGTAGCGCCAAGGTTCCATTCCGGATGCCAGACCCAGGTCTCCGCCTTGGGGTCGGCAGGCCCTTCGAACCAGCCCTTGGGGGTGAGCAGATCGACCCGGCCGTCGCCGTTGACATCGCCCGAGCCGACGCCGTGGCCGGCCGCCTCGGTTCCAAAGTCGTGTTTCTTCCAGACCGGCTTCGCGGCTGCCTGCTCGAGTTCATACCAGACGACCCGGGTGGTCACGTTGGGCAAAACGTCCGGCTTACCGTCGCCGTTCAGGTCGACGAGGACCGCCGCTTCGCTGGTGCCGGGCAGATCAATTTCGTGATAGGTCCATTCCTTCCCCTTGGCACCGGGGTTCTCGACCCACCCGACGTTCTTTGAAAAATAGGCGCAGGACACGAAATCGATCTTCTTGTCGCCGTTCACGTCGAGCGGCAGGGTCGCGAACTCGTTGTAATACGTTCCCTGTCGAGCGACGTCGCGGACTTTGGAAGGTGTCCAGCTTGGTGCCTGGTACCAGGTGTCTCCCGAGACGATGTCCAGCTGCCCGTCGCCATCGACGTCGAAGACCCCCGCCGACTCGAAGCCGCTCTTACCATTGATCGTATGCGTCTTGAACGTTGGCTCCTCGGCGATGGCGGCGGCGGTCATCAGGGAAACGCACGCGACGAGGGTGGGAATAGAACGGGCCATGGGCATCAAACGCTCTCCTCAAGGGGAATTCCAGTCAAGGGTCGAAGCCTCGGAATTGACCTCAATCAATCGTCGTCTTCGTCGGTCTGATCATCCGGGTCGTCGTGATGAACTTCAAATCCCAAGGCCTGAGCCGCCGCCTCGATCACGAGGGTGGCCGGTCCCGGGTCGGGGTCGTTCAACTCAAAATTAATCGCCTCGACGCGCAGACCGTCGAGGACGGCGTAACCTCGCAACCGCAACGAGCCGATTTCCAGCCAGGAAACCCCCGTCGACTCGCGCGAGACCTCGACACGGCCGGCGAGGGTCGAGAGTTGAGCCACCCAGTCGTCAAGGGTTTTCGGCGGAGTTTGCCAGGCAGGAATGGCGAGCAACTCGATCATGTCCAGTCTCAAACCAAAATAAAGGGGGACGGCAGGAATTCATCGGCCGGAATCGAAGCGGCTTTGCCTCTGCACTCCGCGTTCGTAACAAAGATAGGAGCCGATCACAAGCGATGACCCCTCGAATCGATCGCTTTCGCCCGTCGCCAAAGGCGCTGTCCCGTCCCGGCTTCCCGTCTCCAGAGTCATCGAAAACCATCCGAGTCACACGGAGTTGTTGGGGAGTCGATTTCTTACCCAAGTGCTCTCGGCTAGACTCCCTCCTAAATACCCATTTGCCCCGCCTCGCTTCATTCGACAGGAAATCCGAATGCCTCGAGACTTCCGCCTCCGAATGATCCTTTTCGTCGTTGGTGCGACCCTGTCTCTGGCACTGGCCGCGCCTGCGCCCGAGCCAACTTCCAGCGCCCTTGCGCAAGACCCGCAAGGGTGGCTCGACCTGCTCGACGGCGCCGGGACGGAACTCAAAGGCTGGACGCGCAGCCCCATTCCCCCCGATGGCAAGCTCGACGCTGATTCCCAGTGGAAGTTTGACCCGCGCACGGGAATCCTGACCTGTGAAGGCACAGGCGGCCACGACTGGGTGCGCTGGGATCGGGAGTTGAGTGACTTCATCTACCACGTGGAATGGCGATTCACGCCGGTGACCTCAGGCAAGAAGGCGTACAACTCGGGGATCTACGCGCGAAACTCGGCCGACGCCAAGATCTGGCACCAGGCCCAGACCGGTGACGCCAAAGGGGGGTACATTTTCGGCGAGACGCCGGTTCACGGTAAAATCGCGCGGGTCAACTTTTCCAAGCAGGTGCGTGATAGCCGGGTGAAGCCCGCCGGGGAGTGGAATACGTTCGAGATCACCTGCAAAGGGAAGGACATGAGCCTCTGGGTCAATGGAGCCGTGACCCTCGACTGGCATGATTGCGAAGTGCCAACGGGCTTCGTCGGTCTCGAAGCGGAGCGATACCGAATCGAGTTCCGCCACGTGAAGCTCAAACCGCTTTGAGGACCAGGCAGCCCGGCGATCTTCCACCGACCGGGCCGGCTAAAGTGGATTGCAAAGGCTTGCGTTCAATAGCGCGGAAGATCCGGGTCGACGTCAGTCGACCAGGCGTCGATCCCGCCTTCGAGGTTGACCAGTCCCGCCAGCCCTTGATGCACCAGCCAACTTGCAGCCTGCCTGGATCGCACTCCCAGGTGGCAGTAAACAACCAGGGGAGACTCCCCTTTCGTCACCTTGATCTCCTCGAGACGGGCGGGAATCTCTCCCATCGGCACGTGTAAGTCTCGAGCCGTCGGGGGGATGGGGATCGCGCAGAAAGCACGCTCGACCGGCTCGCGAACGTCGAGGATCACCAGCGGCTCGCCGCGATCGAAATGCTGCTTGAGTTCCTCGGCCGTCATCCGAGCAATGTCTGACGTGGGGTTGGGCATTGGGTGTGTCCGATTCGTTTCACGACGCAGCAGATATCGCGACACCGAGTTCGTCTCGGCGTCCGCTCAAGAAGAAGCCGATGGCTCTCTCCCTATCGAACCGTCGATGGTATCAGAACGAGAGGAAGCTTGGTCCCATAATTCATGATCGGTGGACTGACGAGGCTTCGAGGTACGGTCGGCCCGACAGCGGTCAAAGGAACAAGAACTCAATGACAAATGCCCTCGATTTTACATTTCCCTGTGGTGAGGAGCATGGCCGTTGAGGACAACCGGCGCAAGACATGTCGAAGGGGCGCGAGAACAGGCGTTCCAACCGAGTATCCATCTATCATCGAAATCGGTCGTTTGGTAGGGTTTGAGGCGGCGGAGAAGTCTGGCGACATCAGGAAACGACTTAACTGTACGGGGTTAGACGATGGCACTGGAGATCGCACCAGGGAAGACACGAATCGGCTGGATCGGAACCGGAGTGATGGGCTCGTCGATGTGCGGGCACCTCTTGGCGGCGGGTTACCAGTCCACGGTTTACAACCGGAGCCGGTCGAAGTCAAAGCCGCTGGTGGATCGAGGCGCGATCGAGGCCGATTCGCCCAAGAAGGTCGCCGAGTCCTCCGACATCGTCTTCACGATCGTCGGGTTCCCCGCCGACGTTCGGGAGGTCACCCTCGGAGCGGAGGGGACTTTGGCCGGTTCTCGGGCAGGCTCGGTACTGGTCGACATGACGACCAGCGAGCCGGCACTGGCACGCGAGATCTTCGAAGCGGCCAAGGCGAAAGGGGTCGACACGGTCGATGCTCCCGTCTCGGGAGGAGACATCGGCGCACGCGAAGCCCGGCTCTCGATCATGATCGGCGGCGAGAAAGCGGTCGTCGAACGGCTCGATCCCCTGTTCCAACTCATGGGGAAAACGATCGTTCACCAAGGCCCCGCCGGAGCTGGCCAGCATACGAAGATGGTCAATCAAATCCTGATCGCAACAAACATGATCGGGGTCTGCGAGGCCTTACTCTACGGCTACAAAGCGGGGCTTGACCTGAATCAGGTCATGCAGAGCGTCGGCAGTGGTGCGGCCGGTTCGTGGAGCCTGAACAACCTCGGCCCCCGGATGATCGCGGGGAACTTCGAGCCTGGGTTCTTCGTCGAGCACTTTTTGAAGGACATGGGAATCGCCCTGGCCGAATCCCGTCGGATGAATCTGGCGCTCCCCGGACTCGCCCTGGCCGAACAACTCTACCGCGCCGTGGCGGCTCAGGGCCTGGGGCGAAAGGGAACTCATGCCCTCTTGTTGGCGCTGGCCCAACTTTCGAACGTCGATTGGAAGAAGTCGTCACCGTGATGAGGCCTTCCCTTTTTTTCTTGCGATCGACGCCGTGAAAAAAGGAGTGACGAATCCGTGAGCACTCCCGAAGCCGGCGACTTTCCCAAGCCGAAACCTGAACGAATCTTATTGGTCGAGGACAATGACGCAGTAGGCCAAGGGCTCTCAAGGTTTCTGATTGCGATGGGCTACGAGGTCCACATCGTCATCGACGGCGCCTCGGCCTTGGAGTTCCTGCGAACGAGTCCCCCCCCCGACTTCGTCCTCACCGATTTACGACTTCCCGACCTCGACGGTCGGGAGGTCGCCCTGACCGCCCGCCAGCTAGTCCCGCCGCCCCGAATCGCTCTCATCACCGGATGGGATCTCGAACGCGACCTGCATGACAGAGCGTCGTGGGGAATTGATTGGATCTTTACCAAGCCCTTAAATGTCGACGAACTCCTCTCGAAACTACGCGAGGGATCCAAGGGGCCCGTCCCCCCCAAGGTTCAGCCGCTGTCACCGAGTTATGAAGGCGGCGAGGGAATACCTTGAGCCTTGCGGGTGAGTCGGGTATGATGTCGAGCTTTGACGAACTATTGAAAAAGGTTCGGTCGATAAGTGGTCCGCCGAAGCCCCTGAGGAGAACGCATGGCCAGCCGCCGTCGAGGGAAAGGTCGCCGCAAAGTCGGACGGAAGAAGCGCCGCATGCGCAGCAGGATCCGGCACCGAAAGAAATAGGCTCATCCTGATCCACCCTGCGTTCGCACTTTTGCAGCGTGGACGGATGAAGACGCCCAGAAAACAACCTCGCCCCGGCGGGCTTTCGAGCCTGGCGGGGTTTTTTCGTTTGCGCTCCACCGGCGGCCGACCCACAATTTCGCGTTGGCGAAGGTGACCTCGGGCCGTAGGATTGAGGAGACGAATTATGACCACCCGAGATCCGGGTGAAGGAGCTGCCTCATGGATACGCGCCCATCGCTCGACTTGTTGGAATCCACCCATTTTTTTCCGGGTGTCTACCGGATCAAGGCTATCGGGCTCACCGATGAAAACTTCGAAGCCCGCGTCCTTGAGGCCGTCGTCCTGCAATTGGCAAGTGCGTCCGAACTCGATTACACGAGCCGGACGACTCCAGGGGGGCGTCACGTCGCCGTCACCATGGATGTCACAGTGCAAAACGCCCAACAGGTACGGGAAATCTATGCCTCGCTCGGTGAACTCAAAGGATTGACCTTACTTTTCTGATCTGATCGGTAGGCCACGTCTCATCACAGTTTTCGCGTCCAAGGCCTGGGTTGATCTGGTCGCAACCGCGCCCATCGAGTAGCCTGGGGCCAGGTTATAAGACCGCGAGTCATCCCCCGAAAGGGACTCGCTCCCGTCACTCAAGAGCCACCCGAAACGATGACCGAGTCGTCCTCGCAGCCGGAGCGGATTGATCTGGCGCAGGCCGACGATCGGCGCGACGTCGTGCATCGCGCCGTGGCGTGCCTGGCGCAGGGGGGGCTCGTCGGCCTCTCGACTGAGACCGTCTACGGCGTCGCCGCCAGCGCCTTGCAGCCTGACGCGGTGGCCCGGCTCCGCCAGATCAAGGGCTTTGATGAGCCGGCCCCACTCACACTCCTTCTGAAGGGTCCGGTCGAAGTCGCCGACTGGGTCCCCGGCCTGAGCGCCCTCGGCTGGCGACTTGCGCGCAGAGCATGGCCAGGGCCAATCACCCTGATTTTTCCGGATGCTGACTCGCGCGGCCTGGCCCTTAGGCTTCCCGCAAGCGTCCGGCCACTCATTTTCCCCGATGGCGCGGTCGCGCTTCGCGCGCCGGCTCAACCCTTTATTCGCGAAATCCTCCGGCTTCTCCCCGCCCCATTGGTCATTACCCGGGGCGTTGGGCCCGACGGCCGGGTTGCGACGACCGTCAACGACCTCGACGATATCACCGGACTCTCCCTGATTCTGGACGACGGCCCGACCCGACTGGGCAATGTCTCGACGTCGGTCTCTGTGGAGGGTGATCACTACCGAGTCGTCCGCCCCGGGGTTGTCGACGCATCGTACCTGACCCGAATGGCAGGGACGATCCTCATGTTCATCTGCACGGGCAATACCTGCCGTAGTCCGATGGCCGAGGCGCTCTGCAAAGTCCTCCTATCCCAGCGCCTTGGATGCGCCATCAACGACCTCGAAGAGCGTGGGTTCGTTGTGCTTTCAGCAGGGATCGCGACCTCAAACGGAATGCCCGCCGCCGCTCACGCCGTCGAAGTCGTCCGTGCCCGTGGCGGTTCGCTCCAACACCATGCAAGCCGCCAGTTGACCCCCGATATGATTCGCCACGCCGACTACCTGGTCACCATGACCAACGACCACCTTGAGGCCCTTCTCGATCAGGTCCCCGAGTGCGCTCCCCATGCCCGCCTGCTCCACCCTCACGGTGACGACGTCGCCGATCCGGTCGGTGCCGATCGCGAGACCTACCAGCGAACCGCTCGAATGATCGAGGCTTACCTGGTTCAATTGCTCGACGATCTCGGATTGTGATAACGCTATTGGATATGATAGTTCCTTGAAAGCGTAAGGGATCAATCGGCTCGGGGCCGATCACGAATGCCTTTGAGTGCTTGGACCGTTTTAACCCGGGCACAGCCCGTCCATCAGAAGTTGCCACACGTCGTTGAAGGCCGCGTCGATAGCCGGGTCGCCCCACTCGGCGGCATGGGCAGGATGATGGAATTTAGACGTGGCGACCAGCACTGCCCGGCCCATGGCCACAGGATCGACAGTGCGAAACGTGCCGTCTTTCACCCCAGAACCGATGACCGTTGCGACCAGATTGATCATCTCATCGACATGGGCGGCGACGACGGACTTAGCATCGGCAGCAAGGGCCCGGTAGGCTGTGAACAGTTCAGAGTCATCGGCAGCCCGTCGGCGTTTGACGGCGATCAGGGCGTCGACCAGCTTCCGTAACCGCTGCGGTGCCGGGCCCGGCTGGGCAACGATAGCCCTTAACGGAGGCATGGTCGCCTCGACCCACTGGCCGACGACCAGGTCCCTCAATTCTGCCTTGCTGGACACATGCTTATAGACGGCCGTGTGGCTCACCCCCAATGTCCGAGCCACATCCACGACGGTCGCCTTGGACGGGCCGAATCGACGGATAACGTCTTCGGCCGCAGCAAGAATACGATCGCGGGTGAGCGGGACGTCGGGGGGCATATGGAACTCTCGATTGCTTCAGTGCCTTGCAGCGGCGCCGATCCCTTCCAACTCGGCCAACGTTTCCGAGTCCAGGTTCAACTGGGCAGCGGCCAGGTTCTCGCGGAGGTGGCCCCTCGACGACGTTCCGGGGATCAACAGGATGTTGGGCGACCGATGCAGCAGCCATGCCAACGCGACCTGCATCGGCGCAGCCCTGAGCCGTTCCGCAACGGAAGACAGGGTGGACGACTGCAGCGGAGTGAACCCACCGAGCGGGAAAAAGGGGACGTAGGCAATGCCCTGCCGGGCCAGGTCGCCGATCAAAACGTCGTCGTGGCGGTGGGCCAGATTGTAGTTGTTCTGCACACACACAACGTCGGTGATTCCTTGCGCCTCGGCGACTTGAGCGGCCGTGACATTGCTCAGGCCGATGTGGCGGATGAACCCCTGTGCCTTGAGGTCGGCCAGAACCGAGACCTGCTCGGCGATGGAACCCTCCTCGGAGCCATGTCCTGATCCCATGAAGCGGTAGTTGACGACATCTAGCGCTTCCAGACCCAGGTTGCGGAGATTGTCGTGGACGCCTTGCTTCAGTTCCTCGGGAGAGATCGCCGGCTGCCAAGACTTGTCGGGAGGGCGGCGTCCCCCAAGCTTGGTGACGATCACCAGTTCCTTGGGGTACGGGTGAAGGGCCTGCCGGATGATCTGGTTGGTGACGTGCGGGCCATAGAAGTCGCTGGTGTCGATGTGGTCGACATCGGACTCAATGGCCTCGCGGAGGACGGCAACGGCCTCATCCAGGTCCTTGGGCGGCCCCCAGATGCCGGGGCCGGATATTTGCATCGCGCCGTAGCCCATCCGATGGACCGTCAATGCCGTGCCGGGGAACGTGAACTGACCACCGAGCTTGGCTTCGTTCATGGTCTTGCTCCTATTTGGGGCGGACAGGAACAAGTGTAGGCGGGCAAGTTTCAGAAGTCAAAATTTGAAACTCGAAACTTGTTGTGGGCGGGCGAACAGAGAAAGGAGGGGCGCAGTCCACTATTCGGGAGATCGGTTTGTGAATTCCTGCCACCCCTGGACGTCCTTGCCGCCGAAGATCATCCGCTTCACATCCAGGCAAGTGCGACCTGAAAGTGCTGTTTGGTTCATGACTTAGGGTGTAATCGCCCTGCCCCCCTCCCCTCCATTCGCATCGCGATATCGATGTGGTTGGCTTCGGGCTTCTCTCTGAAGCGAAACGACGGCGAGAGGGAAATGGGTCTTACCGAGGAGTCAGAGTCACGGTACGTAGGTCGAACAGAGCGCCGTGGAGCTTGCCCGCCGGACGGATCTCAAGTCGATGGACTCCGGCCGAGAGCGTCAACTCTCCGACGGGGAACGATTCAAATTTCGACCAGTCGCCCGTGCTCATGGGCTCGCTACGAAGGGTCATGCCACCGACGTCGATCTGGAAGACGTTTCCCTTCAGGCGGTTGGCATTGGAGTAGTCGAGGGCGAGGGTAAACCTTGAGGGACGATCGATTAGGAAGGTCCATACGGCGCGGTCGTTGGCCAAATGCCAGTACCCGATGTTGCCGTACCGGGCCTCGATGACCACATCTTCGCCGTAGAGGGCAGCCGCGAAGGCTCGCAATCGGACCGAACCATCATCGCTCTGCAATATGAGCACGGGTTGGTTGCCGACCATCGCACTCGGTTCGGCGAGTGTCGCGTTCTTGAGGTCGGCGTCAAATTTGCGTCGGATCGCATCATGGCGTCGCTGAAAGAGACCGAGAGTGGCGAACCAGAGGATCGTGGCTGCGAGGAGACCAATGCTGAGAGGGTGGCGTCTCGTCCAGAGAAAGCTCCGCTCAAACCAGCCAGTTGGACGAGCCAGGATCGGTTCGCCAGCAAGGAATCGGCCGAGGTCGTCAGCCAAGGACCTGGCGTCGAGGTAGCGTTTGGCGGGTTCTTTGCGGAGGCATTTCAGAACCAGGGTCTCAAGATCGCAAGACAGGTTCGGTTGCAGTTGCTTGGGAGAGCGCGGTTCCTGTTCACGAAGCTGGTTGAGCATCTCGAGAGAGGTGGCGGGGTGATACGGAGTCAGGCCGGTGAGTAGCTCGTAGAAGAGAACGCCCAGGCTGTAGATGTCGGTCGCCGGTCCAACAGCCTCGACACTTCCGCTGGCTTGTTCGGGGGCCATGTAACGTGGTGTACCGACGATGTCGCCATCCTTGCCCCAACCATCGGCCGACTTCATCCATTTGGCCACGCCGAAGTCGGTAATCTTGGGCACCCCCTCCGAGGTGATCAGGATGTTGGAAGGTTTCAGGTCGCAGTGCACGATCCCCTGCCGGTGGGCGTAGTCGACAGCCAATGCCAGCGTCCGGAGCAGTTCAGCCGCCTGCCGAGACGGCTGGGGGCGTCCTGCAATCTTCCGGTCGAGGGCCCCCCCTTCGACAAACTCGAGCGCCAGGAACGGCTGCCCCTCGTGATGTCCAAGCTCAAAGATCTGGACGATGTTGGGGTGCTGGAGCTGGGCGACCGCCTTGGCCTCGATCTGGAATAGCGCTGAGACCTGGCTCGACCGCCCCGCAATCATCTTCAGTGCCACGACGCGGTCAAGCTTTAGGTGGCGCGCCTTGTAGACGACCCCCATGCTGCCAGTCCCAAGCGGGAGTTCGTCGACCAAGTAATCCGAGAGAATCGGGTGGGCTTGCACGGTCGCCCCACCCTCCGATTCTTGCCGGGGCGCCGAGCGGTAATCCGGGCCATCGTGGCCCTCGGTTGCCCCCGTCTCCCTCGCAGGGCCGCTCGCCCGGGCGATCCGCCGAAGGTTATCAATAAAAGGGTCGGTACGCGCTTCCAGAAGCCGCGCTTTCATTTCACAATGGGGACAGAATTCCTGGTGCTCCCGAACGGAGTCGAGGACTTCCTCCGCGAGGTCTCCAAGGCTGAAGGCAACCAGAACTTGATCAGACGGGCAAGTGTTAAGTCTCACTTACGTCTTCCCTCCGACCGCTTACGCCAGTAGATTTGGATTAGACAGAAAGGCAGGTGTGGCGTCCAGTAACGAGCGGGCAGAATCGCTTGTGCATTACCGACTTGGGTATGATTGCAATCCCAAGGAAATCATTCCTTGTGATCCTAATTACCTTTCGACTCTTGAAGTCATCAATCGGTGGAGGGCACACCACCGGAAAGGTGGTCTCTCAAAGAGAAAGACGGAGTGTGGTGCCGTTCCGATAGGGCCTGCGAAGGATCTGATTGATCATGCGCCATTTGCCCCCACCAAACCACCCGACCTCCGGCAATGACGGGATGACGTCCACCTCACTCACGCTACTCGAACGGATCAAGGTTCACGACGGGGACGCCTGGCTCCGGCTGGTGACTCTCTACACGCCGCTCCTGCGTTACTGGTTCCGTCGCTGGGGAGTTGCCTTCGATGATGTCGACGACCTTATCCAAGAGGTTTATCAGGCAGTCTCCCACGGCCTGAAAGACTTTCGACGCGAGCGCGAGGGGGATTCTTTCCGGGCCTGGCTCCGGGGTATCGCCCGCAACAAGGCGCTCATCCTCTTCCGGAACCGGAGGGCATCTCGAGGGTTGGGAGGGACCGACTTCTACCGACGCTCGCTGCTCATCCCGGATCGGGGTTACCCTCTCGTCTCCGACGAAGAGGAAGGCCAATTGGTCAACTCGCTCTACCACGACGCCCTCAAGCTCGTCCGTGATGAGTTTGAGGGACGGAGCTGGCAGGCGTTCTGGCGAATGACCGTGGAAGGCCAAGCGTCGGCAGATATCGCCAAGGACCTTGGCATGACGTCGGCCGCCGTCCGCCAGGCCAAATCACGCGTTTTGCGTCGCCTAAAAGATTTCCTCGGCGAACTCCCCAAGCATCAGGCCCGGATCTCTCCCTGACTTGTCAGACGGAGTTGGGTATCGGGTCACTTCCCGCCCCCAGGCGACAAAGTGGTGTCACACTCGCGCAATTCCTTCATGAGAAGATCAGGTTGCCGAGTCTCACTCTTCCAATCACCGCTCTGGTGAATTGGGCGTCTCCCTGCGCACCTCGGATTGAAACCTGCCTTTGAGAGTTCGCATGCCTGCCTCTCCCTGCATGTCCATTCCGCCCCACGGAACATTGACGAGAGGATCCCCATGCACAGACGATCCGCATTCACATTGATCGAACTTCTGGTCGTGATCGCCATCATTGCCGTACTCATTGCCCTCCTCTTACCGGCCGTCCAGGCCGCGCGTGAGGCCGCGCGCCGAGCTCAATGCGTCAACAATATGAAGCAGATCGGTCTTGCGATGCACAACTACCATGACATCAACAACGCGTTGCCACCGGCCAAAATTCGCTCGGGGAGTTGCACAACACAGTATCCGGCCTCGAACGGGTTACCGGCCGGTTGGGTCTTGAACACCACCGCGTTTACCATGATCCTGGCTCAACTCGAGCAGACGACGCTCTTCAATGCGTACAACTTCAGCCATGCGTCATCGGCTGCGGCCTGGACCGGGGGCAATTCGACGGTGGCGGGTGGAAACGCATCAGCCAACACCACGGTCGTCGGCACGCTGGTCTCCGCCTTCGCTTGCCCCTCGGACCTCCCGCCCCGAGTGATCGACGATCAACCCACAACCGCGACTTGGCCCTACTCAAGGCACAAGGCGCGTGAGAGCAGCTACGCGCTAATGTCGGCCGAATATACGGACTATAGCTGCCCGCAGGAATTCGGGGCGAACCCGCCCGGCCGCGGGATGTTCTTCAACGACATCGCGACGGCCGTGGCGCAAGTCCGGGACGGCCTAAGCAACACCTCCATGGTGAGTGAGATTCGCCAAGAGACCTTCGACGAACCGAATTTCGGCCCTTATTGGGGTTCAGGGACGCATACTTCGACCCACTGCTGGGTCGTTCCGCCGACAAGTGCCTATGCCTCCATGACCACCCCGAACGCCCCGTGGGGCCTCTACGGCCCGAACCCCAAGAAACTGAGCTATGCCTGGATCACAAGCAGCTTGCATCCCGGCGGGGTCAATCAGACGATGGGCGACGGCAGCGTTCGATTCATCAAAAATACGATCAATGTCTATACTTGGTATTCGCTTGTGACGATTGCGGGAGGCGAAGTCATTAGCGCGGATGCATACTGATCGGAAGATCAAGGATGAGGACCGTCCCCTGGCCGGAACGGGCCAGGGGACCTCATTCTCATCAGGACATTCCCACCGTACTCGTCCAACCATTAATAGAACATGTTTGAGGTATACCATGCGAATCGTTGCTCGATCTCCGGTCATTATGGCCTGCATCGCCCTGGGGACGATTACCGCCGGATGTGGAGACGCGAGCGGCCCCCGACTGGCACCAGTTGAGGGGGCTGTCACGCTCAATGGCAAGCCACTGGAAGAGGCCACTGTCTCCTTTGTCCCTGATCCGTCGAACAGAGAGGTCACACCCGGCCTCGGGGTCTCGGGAGAAGATGGGACCTTCAAGGTACAACACAACGGTCGATTTGGACTCGCATTGGGCAAATACAAGGTCCTGATCAGCAAAACAGGGAGCGCAAAACCGGGGGTGACCGTTCCCGAGGCGTTCGCCAATGATCCAATTCAGCAGAGGATGATGGGCATTCGCAAGGAAACCCTGCCCAAGAAGTACTCCGACCCCGCAACATCCACCGAGATTGTTGAGGTCAAGGACGGAAAGAACCGCTACGATTTCGACTTGGACACAAAGGTGGCTGTGAAGAAATGATGTGGGGGAAAGAATTCGGACACGCCTATCCCTTTGGCTTTGAACGGAGATGGATAACCTTGAATCGTTGTCGCGTTCTTTCTGTCATTCTTCTGGTCACATGGTCCGGTTGTTCACATTCCGAGGAGGACGATCGGTCCGATGGTCCTCCTCGGGTGCCCGTCATCGGGACCGTTCGGCTGGATGGTCAACCTCTGTCAGGCGCTGTGGTCGTCTTCCTGCCCGTCGATGAACTCGGCAAGGTGGCGCAGTCCGACACGGATGAGGACGGCAAGTATGCGTTGAGGTTCGCGGGGTTCCCCGGTGGAACAACGCCGGGCAAATATCGTGTCGGGATCAGCTACCTGATCTCTCGAAAGGGAGAGCCCATCGGAGTCTCGGGGCGTGGTTCCTTACCCCCTAATCCTGAAGTTGCCCATGCCAAGGAGTTAGTCGCGCCGCGGTACAGCGACCTCGGGAGGACCGAGCTCACAGCAGTCGTGTCACCTGAGGGCGGAACGTTCGACTTCGACTTGAAGGGACCACTCCTCCCCGCACCCACGGCGGAGTCCGAAGGGGAAAGCACCTCCGCTTCCACAGAACGGGACCTGCCTCCGCCTCCCTCCACTCTCACCCCTGAATCGTCGACAACCCCTGAAGGGTAAACCTCTTATTTTTCACGGGAACGATTTCGTCATTTCGCCCATGCCGACCCGTACGGAGAGGCGAATGGCCACTCTTCGCAATCTCTTTGACCTGGCGGTTTCTGCCATGCGAGCGTTGTTTCCGTGGCCTCGAGGGACGGAGTTGATTGTCGGCCCGGTGGTGCTGGTGGCCTGGATCCTGATCGGTGCCTTCGCCACTGCCGGAGAGTTCCCCACGCGGGCGATCGACTTCAACCGAGAGATCCGGCCGATCCTCTCCAACGCATGCTTCCAATGCCACGGCCCCGATGTCAACAAGCGGAAGGGCGTCAACCGACCGTTTCGGATCGACACTGAGGAGGGGGCGTTTGCCGACCTTGGTGGTTATACGGCCGTCGTCCGCGGCAAACCGGACGAGAGCGAACTGATCGCGCGGATCGTCTCCGACGATTCGTCGGAGGTCATGCCTCCGGCTAAGAACGGCAAGAAGCTTTCGAGGAAGGACATCGAGCTCCTGTCCGAGTGGGTGCGTCAAGGGGCTCCCTATGCCAAGCACTGGTCGCTAATCCCGCCGAGCCGACCGCCGATACCCGAGGTCGTGGCGACATCTTGGCCCCGAGGCGCAATCGATCGACTCTTGCTGGCACGTCTCGAAGCTGAGGGAATCGCACCTTCTCCCGAGGCGGATCGAGGCCTCCTCATTCGCCGACTCTCATTCGATCTGATCGGACTGCCTCCGACCCCCGAGGAAGTTGACATATTCCAAACCGATCGGCGGCCCGATGCCTACGAGCGTTTGGTCGAGCGACTGCTCGCCTCGCCCCACTTCGGCGAGCGGATGGCAGTCGGTTGGCTCGACCTGGTGCGCTATGCCGACACGGTCGGCTATCACAGCGACGTCGAACGTTCCATCTCCCCCTACCGTGACTATGTGATCCGGGCATTCAACGAGAACCTCCCGTTCGACCGGTTCACGATTGAGCAGCTCGCCGGCGACCTGCTCCCGGATCCGACCGTGGCGCAGCGGGTTGCCTCGGGCTATAACATGTTGGGCCTGACGACCGAAGAGGGGGGCGCCCAGCCCAAAGAGTACCTGGCCCGATATGCTGCGGATCGGGTCAGGAACGTGGGATCGGTCTGGATGGGAGCGACTCTCGGCTGCTGCGAATGCCACGACCATAAATACGACCCGTATTCGGCCCGTGACTTCTATGCCTTCGCCGCCCTCTTCGCCGATCTCCAGCAAGAGGGAGTCGGCACCCCCAAACCCACCCTGAGCTTGGCGACCCCGGAACAGGCACGAGAGACCGCAACTCTCGACGCCCGGCTCATTGGGTTGCAAGAGGCCGTCGCAGCCTCTCCCCGAGGGCCGACCGAGTTTGCGGAAGAACTGGAAGAGCTCAAACTCGCCAGGAGTCAGCTTGAGCAGACAATCCGCAAAACGATTGTCGCCATCTCGGGCCCGCCACGACTGACCCGCGTCCTCCGCCGAGGCGACTGGATGGATGAGACGGGCGAGGTCGTCGAGCCTGCCGTTCCGCATTCGCTGAAACCGCTTGACGTTCCCCGAGCCCGCCGCGCTTCGCGGCTCGACCTGGCGCATTGGCTCATCTCCCCGGACCATCCTCAGACCTCTCGCGTCGTCGTGAACCGGCTCTGGAAGCGTTATTTCGGGACCGGGTTGTCGGACTCGCTCGATGACCTCGGCTCCCAGGGCGAATGGCCCACCCATCCCGAGTTGCTCGAATGGCTGGCCGTCGAATTCCAGCAGAGCGGCTGGGACGTCAAACAGATGGTCCGGTTGATGGTCACGTCATCGGCCTACCGCCAGTCATCACATCCTCGAGAAAACCTGGCCGCAATCGATCCGGCGAATCGGCTTTACGCCAGACAGGCGTCCTTCCGGCTGGAAGCGGAAGCGATCCGCGACAATGCCCTGGCCGTCAGCGGCCTGTTGGTCAGCGCGATCGGCGGGGAAAGCGTCCGCCCCTACCAACCGGCCGGTTACTGGCGGTTCCTCAATTTCCCGACCCGGTCGTACGTGCCAAGCGCAGGGGCCGGCCAGTACCGCCGAGGCCTCTATACCCACTGGCAGCGCACGTTGCTCCACCCCGGTCTCATCGCCCTCGACGCCCCCAGCCGCGAGGCCTGTACCGCGAGTCGGCCAATCTCCAACACCCCGCAGGCCGCCCTGACACTCCTGAATGACCCGAGTTACGTCGAGGCTGCCCGAGTACTGGCCGAGCGTGTGTTGACCGAAGGGGGGACAGACGATGGCACCCGCCTGAACTGGCTCTGGAGGCTCGTCCTCTGCCGCCCGCCGGCGGGTCGCGAACAGTCAATCGCTTCGGCATTATTAGAACAACATCGGGGCGAGTACCGGGCCGATCCAAGTTCCGCATCGCGATTGCTGGGCGTAGGCCAAAAGACCGTCGATTCACGCCACGACCGAGCCGAGTTGGCCGCCTGGACCTCGGTCACCCGCGCAATCCTGAACCTCGACGAGACGATGACGAGGGACTGAACCGATGACCGCATTCGATCCGACAATTGGGCTCCACGCTCGGCGAGCGTTCCTCGCTCGGGCCTCGGTCGGGCTAGGGTCGGTCGCCCTCGCTTCGCTGCTGAACCCAAAACTGCTGGCTGAACCAGTCGGCAAGGACGTTGGCTCACGGCAACCGGGGGGAGTCGTCAACCCGTTCCACATCCCGCCTCGGGCAAAGCGCGTCATCTTCCTGTACATGTCGGGCGGACCGTCGCAGTTTGAGACCTTTGATCACAAACCGAAGCTCGCTACGCTCGACGGCCAGCCGATGCCCGAGTCGTTCACCAAGGGGCAGCCAATCGCACAGCTCCAGGGCCAGGAGTTGAAGGTTCTTCGACCCCTGGCCAAGTTCAAAAGGCACGGTCAATCCGGCCAAGAGATCAGCGACTTCTTTCCCGAGATCGCTCGACATGCGGACGACCTGTGCATCATCCGCTCGATGCACACCGACCAGATCAATCACGACCCCGCGCACACGGTGATGAACACGGGCACGGCCATCCAAGGCAGGCCGAGCATGGGGTCCTGGGTCACCTACGGCCTGGGCAGCGAGAACGACGACCTCCCTGGTTTCGTGGTGATGACCTCGGATACGCCGGGGGGACGGCCCCCGCAACCGATCTCGACGCGCCAATGGCACAGCGGCTTCTTGCCTGGGCAACACCAGGGCATCGAATTTCGTCCGGGCGGCGAGCCTGTCTACTACCTCAACCGGCCCCCTGGAGTCAGTCCGGCCCGCCAGCGCGACGTGATCGATGCCGTCGTCGGCCTCAACCAACTCCGGGACCAAGCGACCCACCAGCTCGCGATCGAGGCCCGCATCCGTCAGTACGAGTTGGCGTTCCGGATGCAGGCCAGCGTCCCCGGGTTGATGGACCTTTCCGACGAGTCGACCGAGACTCTCGCGCTTTACGGAGTCGAAGGAACCGACGGCTCCTACGCCGCCAACTGCCTCCTGGCCCGCCGGTTGGCCGAGCGTGGAGTGAGATTCATCCAACTCTACCACCGCGACTGGGATCACCATGGTGACCTGTCCCACTATATGAGCTTGTGCTGTCGGGAAACCGACCGCGCCACCGCCGCACTCCTGACCGACCTGAAACGGCGGGGCCTGCTCGATGACACCCTGGTCATCTGGGGGGGTGAGTTCGGTCGCACACCGATGTTCCAAGGCAAAGGAAAGGAACCGGGCCGCGACCACCACATGCGTGCCTTTTCAATGTGGTTGGCCGGCGGCGGCGTCAAGCCGGGGATTACCCACGGCTCCACCGACGAGCTGGGCTATCGCACCGTCGAAGGCCACGTCCATGTCCACGATCTCCAGGCCACCCTCCTTCACCTGCTCGGCATCAACCACGAGCGCCTGACCTACCGCTATCAAGGCCGAGACTTCCGTCTCACCGACGTGGACGGGACGATCATCAATGAAATAACTGCATGAGCCAATTCAGAAACCATAGATTTTGTTCTTGCAGGATGGATACGGCCCACTCCTTGAATTTCGCTCCAGAATTTGACTTTTCTGCTCCCACACTCATTTGAATCTGCAAATTCAACTCACATCACCGAATGAGCTTACGATCTGCAAACCGCCACTCCGGGTCTGCCCAGAGCCCTCGGGAGAGCAGTCGTCGGTTCGCCGAGATCGCCGCATCGACGATTATCGCACCAGGCATCCATGCCCAAACCCAAGTGTTTGGTCTTGCCGTTGAGGGTGATCATCAACATTATCAATTGGGATTCGCCTTTGTTGCCCGCGCAAGGCTGGCTGGGGGCATTGCCGTATCGCTTTCTTGCGTCGGGCGAGTTGGAGGCGGAGACTAACAAGGGGGCAAAGCCATTCCATTCTCGAACACCAATCAACAACAATACAAAACCATGATTTACTGAATAAAAAGGGCGATATTTTCCGGTTTTTGTCTGAGGAGGTCATGCAAAGCTGGACTGTGGTGGTCGGACCCAATCCCCGTTTCCTCCGTGCGATTCCCATAAGCAATTGTAAATGCATCGGGAGATTTGTCTGTGTCCAAGATCCGTGTTGTCCTTGCCGATGACCACAATCTCCTCCGGGCCGGCATCCGCGCACTTCTCGAGGATTTGCCGGGAATCGAGGTCGTTGCCGAGGCTGCCGACGGTCGCGAGGCCTTGAGCCTGGTCGAGTTGCACCGGCCTGACATCATCCTGATGGACATCGCCATGCCAGGATTGAGCGGACTGGACGTAGCCGCGCGGCTCCAACGCGAACAGTCCACGGTCAAGGTCATCATCCTGACAATGCACAAAGACGAGGCTTACGTCCGCCGGGCCATCCTGGCAGGTGCATCAGGCTACTTGGTAAAAGACTCGGACACCGAGGAGCTCGGGCTGGCATTGCGAGCGGTGGCGCGGGGGGAGACTTATCTCAGTCCGGCCGTCTCCAAGCATTTGGTCGCCGACTACCGGAGACAGGCCGCCACGGAAACGGGCCTGACGGGAGGACTGACCCAGCGACAACTCGAAGTCCTACGTCAAGTGGCCGAGGGGAAGACAACCAAGGCGATCGCCCAAAACCTGGGCCTCAGTATCAAGACGGTCGAGTCACATCGCACTTTGCTGATGGAACGGCTGGGCATCCACGACGTTGCCGGCTTGGTCCGCTACGCCATCCGGGTAGGACTCATCACATCCGATGAGTAGGCCGCGTTACCCGGCGGCGGCTGCCGCCGTGACGGACACCACGAAACGGCCGTTTCTCGTGGGTATCCGTCACGGCGGGACTCAACGACTCCGTGCAAAACGGATCTTATTCCGGGCCGCAAGGTGACCCACCGAAGGCGGCGGCCATCCGCTCCTGCATTTGCTCGGGCGTGAGGTCTTCCAAGTGGGCGGCAATCGACCAGTGGTGCCCGAACGGGTCCACCAGCTTGCCATAGCGGTCCCCCCAGAACATGTCGGCCAGCGGCATGGTCACCGTTGCACCCGCCGCCACGGCTTGCTCAAACGCGGCATTCGCATCGGTCACGTAGAGGTGAATCGTCACGGGCGATGGTCCGCCAACCGGCCCCGTCGCGCCTTGACCGGGAAACTCATCCGCCAGGAATAGCCGCGAGTCGCCAATCCGCAACTCGGCGTGCCCGATCTTCACTTGTCCGTCCGGTCCAGGAAAGGGCATCCGGCCCAACTCCTTAGCACCGAAGGCTCGCTTGTAAAACGCGATGGCCTCGGATGCTCCCTTGACCACCAGGTGCGGCGTGATGGTGTGAAATCCTGTCGGAATCGGATGCGCCATGGTCCCCTCCCGTCAAAGAAAATGGTCCCGACCTTCTCTGTCCACCTGAGCAGGTCTTGGGTCGGTTTCGTGATTACAAACGAGAGATCGGATTTCTGTCGACGCTTGTACAGTAATTTTAAGCGACTGACGGGAATTTCGCATGACAGCATGCACGACATGGAGAGAATTTTCCCTCCTCAGGAAGAACAGAAGCTCTCAGCCACACTTCGCTGTATGCTGCGTGGAACCGTTCGAGCCCGATGATCGACGTCGTTGAGTGGCATCGGCAGGAAAATAGTCGCTGTCGGCCAACGCTTGGTCAAGCCGCTAAGCGAAGCCATGATAAGGGTTGTCGAGGCTGGCTACTCCGAAATTCCGAGACTACATGCTCGTTTGAGCACTATGCCCCGCATCTTTTCTTCATCTGCGATGAAACGACAGACCGGTTTTAAGGAACTCGTTTTTGGCACCCTCGAGCCAACAAAAAACCCCTGGCTTCCCAGGGGTTCATGTTTCAGTACACCCGGTAGGACTCGAACCTACAACCTTCGGTTCCGAAGACCAACTTTATAGCAAATCTAGATATCCACAGTGCGATTTAACAGCCGAATTGACAATAGGTTACGGAATGAAGAGGCAACGGGCAACCGCAAATAATACCATCAAAATCCCCCTGGAACAAGACGTAGAACGACATGGGCCGGCGTTTGCTTATGCGTTTTCCCGGGGTCGTTCGTCCTCCAAATTACGCTCTATTTTACCGAAACTCCTTTTTTGTTAACGTGGCATCATAAGTGGACTTGCATGCAGTTCGCCACGGCGCCGTTGCCGGTCTGCGACCAGTAAGAGAAAAGGGGCAGAGATTCCGCGAGGACGCGGGCGAGGGCGATCCATGTCGATGTTCATCACGGTGGACGGGGCAACTGTCGAACGGCTGACACGATCGAAGCCCGCGCGGCTCAATCTGAAACAGGTCCGCGCTCGACGCAACGAGGACTGGCGAGTCGACCATGAAGTGGGGCGATTCGACCCGGTGAGCAGCAGAACGGTGAAGCGGTCCGTGCGACTGATCGCCGAACTCGCCGGTGTCCCGGAACGGACCGTGAGGCACGGTATCGCCGAGGCTCGGCGAGTCCGGGAGGCGATCGCCGCCTATGCCGACTTCTGAACTACATCCCCGAACCAAGCCTCATCCTCCTCGGTTGTCAGCCCTGGCCGCCGCTCCGGTCTCCCGGCCGGGCATGTGCGGTCTGCGGATCCGGAGTCCGCGTGGGCGACGACTCGACTTATTGCGGGGTCTGCGACGGGCTCTCTCCGCGACGCGAAGCCCAGGTCCGGGCCGCCCGGATTGGCCTCCAGGCGAGGTGCCGGAGCGAAACCGCCGAGCAAGAGGCGCGGACCGAACTCCGGAAGAAGTCCTCCCTCACCGAGATGGAACGGCGACGGCTCTGGAATGGCTATCGCGGCAGGATCTGACCTTCCCCACGAATCGCTCACCATTACCCACAAGTTGGGTGCCGGCGATCTCTTTGCCTCTCCGGGTCGTAATCGAAGGGATGTGGTCAGAACACGAACTCCGCTCCGTGAACTTGGGTGATCGTCGCCTCAATCGTCGGCTCGCGGTCCTCGTCGAGTCCCTCGCGGCGAGGCCGGAGGCCAGTGTCCCTCAGGCGGCCGGCTCCTGGGCGGCTGCCAAGGCCGCGTACCGCTTCTGGGACAATGACCGGGTCTCTCCCGAGGCGATTCTGGCCGCCCATCGTGACAGCGTCTTCGCCCGTCTGCCCGAGAACGGCCCGGTCCTGGCCATCCAGGACACCACTGCGCTGGACTGGACGACTCACCCCGCGACTTCGGGATTGGGATACCGGGCGAACCGCCGCAAGGTCGGGCTGCTTGCTCACTCCGTCTTGGCGGCCGACCCCGAGGGCGTTCCCCTCGGCCTGCTGCATCAGCATGTTTGGGCCAGAGTCCCCGAGGAATTGGGGCATCGCGAGTTGCGGAACAAGTTGCCCACTAAGGCCAAGGAAACCCAACGATGGATCGACGCCTTGAACGCCACCGAGGCCGCATTGCCCCCGGACATGATCGTGGTGACTGTGGCCGATCGCGAGGCCGACTTCTATGATCTCTTCGCCACCACGCGGCGCGATGGATCTCATCTGCTGATCCGCGCCAAGCCTCGTCGCCGCGTCCGCCACGCCGAGAACCTCCTCGACCGAGCCTTGAGGACCGAGCCAGCCCGGGGGGCCTTCGATGTCGAGATCCCTCGGGGGCCTGGTCGCCCGGCGAGGGTTGCGAGCCTGACCGCTCGTTTCACGGCGGTTTCCCTGGCTCCACCATTGACTCGCCGCATCGGCGATCGCCTTCCCGATCTCCCCGTGACGGCAATCCTGGCCGAGGAAGCGTCCCCTCCGGAGGGGCAAGAGCCGATCCGCTGGTGGCTGCTGACAACCCTGCCGGTCACGACCTTGGCGGAGGCCGAGAGGATGGTGCTGTGGTATTCACGGCGCTGGCTGATTGAACGCTATCACTACGTGCTCAAGAGTGGTTGCCAGGTGGAGCGACTCCAGTTGGAGGATGCGTCTCGCCTCCGTCGCGCCCTGGCCACCTACACAGTGGTCGCCTGGCGATTGTTATGGCTGACATGCCGAGCCCGACAAGATCCCGAGGGTCCCTGTGACGCGATGATCCCCGGAACGTCTTGGCAGATCTTGCACCGAGTCGTCGAGCGATCCGAACCGCCGGAAAGGGCTCCCGGATGGAGAGCGGCCGTTCGCCAATTGGCCAGACTGGGTGGGTTCCTGGATCGCGCAGGCGATGGCGAGCCCGGCGTGACGACCCTCTGGCGCGGCCTCCGGCGACTGGACGACCTGATCCTGGGTTGGAATCTCGCCGAGCAAGCGTCGCGGGCCCGTCCCCCAACTTGTGGGTAATGGTAAGAACTTGTGGGTAATGGTAAGCGAATTGTGGGCGCTCGACTGGGCATTCCCGTAGCAATCGGACAAAAAAATAACGCTTTAAGGCGAGGAACTGCGACGGCTTCCCGATGGTCGTGCAGAAACGCGATGTGCCTGGATAAGTCGAAGGGCTGATGGCTCTCGATCCACACGTCGTCAACTGCCAGAACTGCTGTCCGCCGTCGTTCCTGGTCGCCAGGCAGGGTCCAATGGACGTTCCCGTTGTGAGAACCACGATCAAGTCATTATATTTTCTTTAGAGAACGATGCGCAGGAATATGGTCGAGTAGCGGGTAGTTTACGCGGACCGAGCCGATGGACTCGCCCCGCTGCTCGATCCACCGCTCGGCGATCGGTCCGAGAAAGGCCGAAGCCCGGTCAAGGTATTCGACAGACTCGGGGGCGATGCCCATCACCCTTGCACAGGTGGCGTCGACCGCCGTTGGATTCGTCCCCATGACGAGGACGTTCGACGGGATTGGGTCCCCCATAATCGGCCCGTCACCTCCCATGCCGAGAATCCCGTCAATGATCGCGAGGTGGGGACGGACCGTCGCATTGATGTCGAGGATCGACTCGAGCAACCCCTGCTCGTGGAGCACATTCTTTGGCCAACCGTAGTAGGCGCCCGGCATGAGCCCGAACAGGTTTTTCATCGACAAGGTGATTCCGGCCCAGTGGTGCGTCTTCATTTTGCCGAGCGATACGAGCAGGTCGGCTTCGAGAACGGTTCGCGGCAACATCAGGTGAGTCATCTTCGTCCAGTGGCCGCGGTTCGGCGTTGCGACGGCCGGGTCGAAGTTCAGGTCGAGGAATGGAGTGCGATTTTCCGCGAGGGGGAAGAGTAGCCCCGACTCCTCGAGGACGAAATACGGGTCGCGTACGTGCCCTGCCCCCTCGGCAACCGTGACCGACGCAGCCCCAAGGGAACGGAAAACCTGGATGGCCGCCAGGATGATGAGCGGGTGCGTGTTGACGTGCCCTGCGCCTCGGCTCGACGAGATTCGGTTTCAGAACGACTTTCTTTCCTTTGATTGACGAGGAAGTGACGCCCAACTCGATGAGTCCCCGCCGCAGCGCGTCTTCCACCCCCTCCTTGTAACCCGTGTTCTTGAGGATCACCACGGGTTCCGTCCGCGCTCTGCGGAACGACTCCCACGCCAGACCGGTAGCGCCGGCCGAGAGGGCGGCGGCTCCCATCAGCCTTCGTCGCGTGATCATGCCTCTCTTCGGGACGGGTAAGTTTTTCATCGAGATCACATCTTCTCTGTAAATATCCCGGCAAGTCCACTCTTGGCACGTCGGGCGAGGAGCAGTTGGGCGATGTATCGCAAGGGGTAGGGGCCAATCTTCACCTGCAAGGCGAGTGACTCGTCGAGCCAATCATTGGCGCGCTCTGGTCGCGAGTTCCACGATGCCAGACCCAAAATCGCCCACGCTAGCGCCGCTGGCGCCCTCATGGCAGTGGCAGTCGCTGCCAGGTAAGAGAGGCTCGCCTCTGCCTGACCGCGGTCGGCATGGAGTCGGAGCGCTGTGAGGGCATAACCGGTGTCCTCCGGCAAGGGCCTTGTGATGTTGCGAAAGATCCCCGTATTGCCGTAGTTCCAGCCGCCAGCGGGGAGTTGCCGATTGAGGAGTAGTGCGACGGCCTGACTGACTCGGACGTCATCGCGACGGCCCGCAGCGGCCAACGCCATGAGGTTGACGGCAGTCGGCTGGACCCAGGAGTGTGATCCACCAATCCAAGGCCAACCGTGCAGCGTCGTGTCATGTCCCACCGGATCGTCGAGTCTCGGCTGCCAGGTCGTGCCTGAAACATAGAGCAGGAACTTGGCCGCGTCGTGGCAGTCTTTCTCAAAGCCCTGCGCTCCAGACCACGCAAGAACGGCCCATCCCGTCGGCCAGTAGGTGGCGGCTTCCTTGGGGTCCACCAGGACCGCGCCGGTTGAATGATTCTGCCACCGCCTTAGAAGCTGCCTCGGCGCGACGAGACGTTGCTCTTCGAAGCCTTCTGCCTTCAGGGCCAGGATCGCGAGGGCGACCGACTCGGGAGTCAGGTCATGAGCGTCCCGACCGCTCTCCGTGATCCGCCGGGCCACGTATTCGGCGGCCCCGTCAAATCTCGTGAAATCGCGCATCAGGATCGGCCTCCTCGTGCGGCCGTCATCGACGGTCATTCTGTGTTGTGATCCACCAGGCACCCTGGCAACGAGTTGGGTAAGGATTGTTCCGAAGCCGAATGGGCATGAGACCATCACACCACGCCATCGCTTTTACATGCTCCCAATCTTCAAGTCCAGACGCCAAATTCTACACTAAATGATAACATTTTCATGTTTCATAAATAGGGGCCGCCAAACGGTGAAGGCCTGTGCTGACGGTCGCCCTTTCAGTGCTACAGAACCTCATATGCCAAACATTCCCCCGGGCTAGGTACGGTCACTCCTTCGGGGATGCACTTACCGAAAGGTGGACCGCAATTGAAGTGGCCTCAGATGCCCCGTCGTGACACTCAATAAGCATCCCCTGCGCGTACCAATCCGTCGGCAAACGCGACGTTGACCGCGTTGTAAAGCGCCGCCTGCTCAATGTAGGGAAGCAGCACAACCTGGGCCGACCAATCGTTCCATCCGACCGGGCCCTGGCCCCAGGAACGGGAGCCCAATGCCTCAATCAGCGTGAACTCGCGTCTCTCAGCCATGACGCAACTCCTCGCCAGGGAACCGACGACAACTTCGATGGGACACGCATTCATGCTATTTTGGAATGCAGAGCAACCTATTGTGGAACTCGAGAACACCACCTTAAATCGTGCAAATCATTAATTCAAGTTTCGCACTTTTTGCGTCGTTTGATTCAGGTTTTCTGATTCGTCGGCCCCTCCCAAAAAAAATGTTGACGTCCCTGTTCGTATTGGGAGAATTGTCTAATTCTCACTGACATCTACTGCAATTTCATATAACCTGACCTAATCGTCCTGACGTGATCGTTGGTCGGCATTCGCTGCCAACCGATCCACTGGTCAGTGTGAAACGGGGGGCTCCGTGACGCTAAACACAAGTATAAACTAATGCATTACAACCAATTAATTGCGTCATAATTTAAGTCAAAAAAATCCATGTTCGAAATCAAGTCTCTTGACCCGACAGCTGGGCTCTCGTAAAATCGGGAACATTCTCAGCAAACCGTACTTATTCAATTCAAACCAAACTCTATTCTGGCTGGCCCCGGAATTTCGTCGGGCCCAGCAAGGTCAATCGCCCCTCGCCCGAAGATCGGGCGATTTTGCTCGCTATGGATCGCGCGGCCCTTATTCTGGGCATACGTACTCGAATTTTGAGGAAAAACCCCTCGTTCGAGAAGTTCGGCAGACTCATAGGACATCTCTCGCGGTCCTTCTGGCCGAGCTAGACCGTCGCACCTTCCAGAGAAATTAGGAGTGGTGAAGATGAGAAAACTTGCCTCGATTCTTTCCCTTGCCTCTCTCCTCGGTCTCGTACTTATGGAGGGCGGTTTGACATCCGGAGTCAATGCCGTCTCGCAGTCGGAGGGATCGACCGTCGTTGGCGCGGTATGCGCCGGTTACCCACCGGCCGGTGGTTCGGTCTGCGATAGCTACTGCCTCTTCCTTGGCACCGGGTGGTCGGGCAGCCGCGGCGGCGAAACTCCTCCGGCTGGCAACACCGCGGACTGGGGCCTCGTGAATTGCGGGTGCGGCGGTGCCACTTCCGGTCTGCTTGGGACCGGTTGCGGTTCCTGATGTCAAAAGCGGCCCCTCGCCTTGACTGTGGCAAGGGGTCGCGTCTTCACAAATCATCGACCTCTTTTTCCCAATTTGTAGCCCCTCCGGGGCCGCAAAATATGTGAGAACCTCATGTGTCCAACCTTCCCCAGGGCTTGCGCCCCGGGCGAGGTACGGTCGCCCATTCAGGGCTGCAAAATCCGTGCATGACTTCTCTGGCTTGAACTCCGCGACGACCGGTGAGTCTTCCACATATCCCTCAAGCTTCTGGCGATTTCCATGAAACTCCAACCCCACGACAAAGCCCCCTTGATCGTCAGGGCACTCGTGATAACGACGCTCGCCCTGGGAAATCTGCTATTCTTGACCGGTCAAACGTCCGCCGCCGACACCGTCATTGAAACCCCTGAGCACTACCGGAAGGAGAGCAAGTGGCAGGTCGGGCCCTATTGCGGCCCATCGAGCCTCTACGTCTTCTTCCAGCTCCTCGATAAAGGTGTTTCGCTCGACCGCATCGCGGAATTGTGCAAAGTCACCGACGAAGGGTGCTCGCTTGAAGACCTCCGCCGAGCGGCATTGGCCCTCGGGGTCAAGACGCAGATGGTTCGGGGCACTTCCGAGGAGCTCGCAAAGCTCACGATGCCGCTGATCATCCACTCCTCCGTCGGACTGGACGACAGTGAGGGTTCAGGGCACTTCTTCGTGCTCTGCGGTAAGGACAATGCTTACGGCGGAAAATATCTGCTCATCGACCCTTCGTCGGGACAGATGGTTTACCGAGACACTATTGATGGTCGCAATTGGTCGGGCTACGCTTTAATGGCCACACCGCCCTGGTATGTCGCGACCGCGAAAAATTGCCTCTACCTGCTTTTGACGGCCCTTGCCGTGACGGCCTGTTTCATCGCGTTCCGTCGGCAGAATGAACCTTCCGTTGCCCTCTCGCAGAATGCGGCGATCACGCCTGCCCCGGGGGTCTGATTATGCTCAAGGTAAGTCGGCGTGAGATGCTGACGGCACTTGGCGTCACGGGGATGGCTGGGTTGATCCATGCCCGGAATCATTTCAAGTCCAAGGCGTTGTTCCAACCCACCCCACGCGAGACTCTGCGGGGCTGGGTCCGACGTGAACCAGTGCTCATTGAGCACTCCCCTGCCCCCGAGTTGGTCTCCGATGATCAGCTTCTTGACGTCCTCCGCATGGCCCGTCCGTACTCGAACACCCAACTCGATACGATCCCCTTCACGATCCACGCGCTGAGGTTCTGGGGACCGAAAGCGGAGTTCCCACGAACGCTCGAGGAGCCCGCCTACGAGGATCACTTTGGGTTGTCCAGCGCGGAAATGATCGCGATCCTGCTCGATACGCGGACCTTTGTGGAACGCACGGGCCGAGAGCTGTCCGCTGTCCTGGTCCCCTCACCGTTTGGCATCCGGGTTCTTTCCAACACTGACACGGTCTATGGATGGCGCGAAGCGTCCGCTCACATCGACGAGATTCCGTGCGAGCTGGGTGAAATTGGGCTGCCGTCGACGACGCCGTTGATCGCCAAAGGGGGAATCGCCGGCACGGTCGCGGACCTCATCACCGACGCCATGACCCGGATCTCACAGGACGTCGAGATGGAGTGGACGGCCAGCGCATTAAGCCTGTATGTCGCGACCCGCGCACGTTGGAAGAACCGGCAAGGTCAAGAATGGTCGCTCAACGAGGTCGCCCTGCATCTCCTTCGCAAGTCGATCGGCCATGGTGCATGCATGGGTCTTCATTCCGCCTATTCGCTTGTCTTGATGCTGAGAACGCATGAGAAAGTTCCGTTCCTCACGGATACGACCGTGAGAGACGTCCGTAACCATCTGCTCGATATTACTCGGCATCTCGTAACAACCCAACATGACGATGGAAGTTGGGGCGTCGATTGGTACGACGATGCGCATGCCCCGAAGCCGCCCTACCTCGACTCGCGCATCAACGCGATCGCGGCGACGGGGCATCAACTCGAATGGCTCGCTGTCGCGCCTCCCACGCTACGTCCGAACCGCGAGGTCCTGGCACGTGCCATTACGTTTTTAGCGAGGACCATCCCCGCAATGGAGGATGTCCTCCTCGGCGATTTCCACAACTACCCGCCGGTCTCTCATGCCGCACGGGCGCTCTCGCTTTTCAAGGGAGTCGAACCTTATGCTTTCTATTCGACCAGAGCCGTCCGCTCCGAGCAGCCGACACCGACGGGCAACAGCCTTCCTCACCATTCTCACGACCGTCTTCACGGTTGTCTTATCGCCACTTGTGGCCTCAGCGGACGTTGGCCCGACGCCCTCATTTGAGCAGGTTATCGAAGCCCTGGACAAGCGGAACACAATCTTCCATTCCCAACCGTCCTGGCATTTCAAGTATGAGGCCACTTGGAAAGACCTCACAGGGAAGTCTCCAATCTGGCCGGATCGCCGCGATGTTGATGTCGCGTACAAGAATGATTCCCTGTTCCTTTACACAGCATACCCCGCGCCCCCTCAAGAAAAGAACGGACTCAAGCGGGAGTTCTGGTCGGTCTACCACAAGGGTGTCTCAGCGGACCGCCAGAATGCAAGCGTCGTCCTCAGCGGGGGATTTAATCCGGGGGGGCTTCAGTACAACTACCTCACCGATGCGGTGGGGTTGGACATCTACCGCAACCTCGCCCCCGTCACAATCAACGTCAAAGGTTGGGCAGAGGCCACTAAGGAGCGTCCCGTCCTCCCCGAGTCTCTCCAGCGAGAGAACAAGAGTTACGCAGTGCAGGCCCAACCGGAAACGGTGGCCGGCGCCGATTGCTTTGTCGTCAAAGAGAAGTCCGGTGACGATAGCATGTGGCTCGACCCCAAGCTTAACTTCGCCCCGCGAAAGCGCGAAATCCACATTTCGGCGCGAGGCAAACGGCCCGAGGCTCGCATCATCTGGAATAACTCCGACTGGAAGGAGGATGCCAGCGGTTTATGGTTTCCCCGACAGATCGAGGTCACTTACCTCGACATGAATGGGACCGCCTTCCGCCTTCAGAAAGTGCGGGTCGAGTCGATCGATTTTCAGGAACTTCCCGACTCATACTTCGTCTGTCCCATTCCCCCCACATCCATCGTTTCCGACACGATCCGGAAGGTCGAGTACACAACCCACGTGGGGGGAGTCAACCCGCTCGACCTGGCGGCCACCCAGGCGAAGCAGCACATCAGTCTCGGCAAGTCACCAATGTTCCTCCTCATGAATGGAATCATCGTGACCAGCGCATGCCTGTGGATGCTGATTAAACATTATCGGAATTCCAATCAACAAGACGTTGTTAAATGAGAATCCTCATCAGGCCGGTCAGCCGACACGCCCACCTGGCGGCCTTGCTCGTGGTCGCCGCCGCCCTTGCGGTGGCTGACCATGCAACCCGAGAGATCAGCTACGACGAGGCCTATTCGTGGCGTCTGACGCGGTATGGGCTCGGAGAGATGGCCGCCCGGACGGGATGCGACGTCCATCCCCCACTTTATTACGTCCAGCTCAAGGGATGGGTTGCCGCATTCGGCGATAGTCTGTTCAGCATGCGTGCGCTCTCCATTCTCTGGGCGATCGTCGGGATGCTCGGGGCCTATCATCTCGCCACTTATGCCCTTGGACCCGTCCGGGACGAAAAGTCGGCCGGGCTCTGGGCCGCCGCACTCATGGGTCTCAACCCTGCGCTCGTCGTGTTAGGGGCGACAGCCCGCATGTATGCACCCTCTGTGGCATTAGCCGTCTGGTCGACCTACGTCCTACTCCGCATGTTGGAGGGCACAAGGTCGCTCTGGTTGTGGTCATTTGCCTATGCGCTCATGATTACTTGCCTCTGTTACCACCATTATTATGGATTTTTCACGGTTGCATCTCACGGCCTTGCTGTCGCAGCTTGGTGTGGATCAAAGGGCATCGGCTGGCTTGAACGCCGCCGCGTGTTAGTGGCGGTCGGCCTCGCCTGGTCGCTCTTTTTCTTCGCCTATTTGCCCTGGGTTCCGACCCACCTGGAACAGACGCGGCAGGTTAAGGAGTTCTTCTGGATCAATAAATATGGCGTCTGGATGCGGCTACCGAAGATGGTCGGGGCGTTCTACACCTTGAGGGCAATCCCACCTGTCCGCATCGGGGCAGGGCTTGCCCTCTTGGCCATGATCATTGCCGGCCTGGCCGTCGGGACGATGCGTCGCGACCTCCTCCGTGTGCGATTGCTGTTTGTTTCGCTGCTCGGTGCCGTGCTGCTTCCCCCCATCTTTAGTTCGGCCTTCAACATTGGGATGGTCCACGAGCGGGGCCTGCTGATCTCTTTGGCACTCTCAGCGCCGGCGATCGTGGCCCTTTTTTTCTCGGTCCTGCCGAAACCGGCGACGAGGATGGTGTTAGGTTTCCTCGCCTTCAATCACGCTGCGATCCTCGGCGGAGCCTGGCTGGAAGTTCATCCCCCCGGTGTCAGCACGTTTGCCAAGCGACTACGGGAGAATCGCATGAGCGGGTCTCTCGTCCTTGTGAATACGGCCTACACTTACTTCCCAATCTCCCATGCGCTCCGATCTGATGACTGTCAGTTGCGACTCATTCCCGGGCAGCCTCGACCCGAGGGAGCGATCTGTGTGACTGGGGGGCAGGACTTCTGGGATGAGAGCGTCGAGTCCCCAGCCTCGATCTGGTACCTCCACGACACGGCGTTCACCGCGTCCTCGTTCACGGCGCCGGGGTCGTGGAGGCAGGTTGGTGTGGCGGAATTTTATCACGACGAAGAAACGCCGCTCCAGGGCGCCAAAGCGTCTGGATTCCATGCCATTCGCTACGACACGATGAGGGAGGCAGAGTCGTCACCTCTCGATCGAGCCCCCCCTCAACCGATCGGCGTGAAGCGATAAGCACGGCGCTGACAAGGAGTCGATGTGGTGGATGACGGCACAAATTCCGCGTTCATGGCCCGCAGACGGCGGCTGCAACGGTGGGGTGCGGCCTTCGTGCTCATCCTCTCTCTCATCGCAGCGTGGGCCGTTTGGCGTGTCCCCCCACGGTCGCTGCTGCGACCACCGAGCCCGCCCGCGACCCTTGCCGTCATCGGTGCGGCTGGGGCAAAGATGTCCGATGTCTTCGTCATCTTGAACACACACGCGGACCCTGTACGCTTAACGCCAAAGAGTCAGAACCCCGCGCTGATTACATCGCGCAATTCGTCACCCCGCTTATCCCCAGACGGCACATTGGTTTGCTTCAATCAACTGGAGGCCGAAAAGGGGCGTGAACTCGACACCGACCCGCGATTGGTCGTCGCCCGCGCCGATGGACGTGAACTCCGATCGCTCGGTATCTGCCAGGATTTCGGCTGCTGGTCTTCAAGCGACGGGAGCCTCCTCTACATCGAAGGGTATCGAAGTTCCGGAGCCGGTCAACTCGTAAGATTCGACATCAATGCCAACCAAAAACAGATCCTCCTCAACAACTGGCCGAGCCACCAGCGGTTATGCGACGTCGCCCCGGACGGTAAGACCTTGCTTTGCCTGGCCTCACACCCTACTGGCACGGGAGACAAAGGCATCCCACTTCCCGAAGACATCATCACAACCCGAATCGATGGCAGCATGATCGCACGCGTCACTTCGACGCCCGAGCAGCATAAGTTCGCCGCGCGATTCTCACCACGTGGAGATCGCGTGGCTTTCCTCACCTCGGACGATTACCCCAATGACTTTCCACACGAACTTGAACTGTGGGTCGTCGACACCGATGGAAGCCAGGCAACTCGGCTAGCGAAGGACATCGGCGGTGACTCGCTCTGCTGGGCTCTCGACGGCAGTGGAATTTTCGCTTTCCGACCGGGCAATGATTCGACCGAAGCGGGAATCTACTGTCTGAGCCTCTCCGATCGTTCCTGGCAGCCCGTTCTCTTGAAACACAAGATGCCGCCCAACATCTTTGGACCATACTCTCCGGATTGCCGCTAATCGGGCCATTTGCAGCCCCGGAGGGGCGAACGTACCTAAGCTGTTGGTCGCGGTTTTCTTTGATTTTCTGATGGGTTACCATGGCCAAGCCATTCCAAAGAGCGCCACGGCCACGACCCGTTCGTGTACCTGCGGACGTGCTGGAGCGCTTACCGGCTCTCCCGAAGGAACGTCTGGCCGAGCTTCTTCCCGACCTATGGTCGCTGGCCGGTGCCGCTGATGCGACATCTGCGTCGGTCAATTCCGACAGACCCATGGAATCGGATTGAGCAGGCATTGCCGTTGATCCACCTGAAGGACCATTCCGTGGCGCTTATGATGCCGCTGGGGTGGACGCAACGATGTTAGGGCCGAGAAGTCGGAACATCCGACGGGTGGTACGATCGCTTGGGCCAGTTCGGCCATGCGCAGCTCGAGTTCCACCAGTTTGACTCGCGCCTCCAGCTTCGCGCGGCGGATTCGTTCTAACAGCACGCCAAAGACCCTGCCTACAAGGAGCACCATACTGAAGAAATGTAATTTCACAGCGTGAGCAATAAAAAAGGCGGCCGGACTCTGCCTGGTGGCAGAATCCGACCGCCCTTGGTTTTCACCCGGTCCGGACGTCCGATCAACGGGTCGCGACGAACTCCTTGTCGGCCTTGGCCGCGTCGGGATGGCTTCCAATCCAGTCGATCAAGATCGGGCTAGCGATATAGATCGTGCTGTAGGTACCGCTCAGGAACCCGACGACCAAGGCAAACGCGAATCCGTGCAGCCCCTCGCCCCCCATGATATAGAGAATGAACACGACGAGCCAGGCGGTGAACGACGTCAGAATCGTCCGGCTCAATGTCTGGTTGATGGCGTCGTTGAGCATCTTCATCGTCAAGTGAGGGGTCTTCCCCTTCAACTCACGGATCCGGTCGAAGATGACGATCGTGTCGTTGACCGAGAAGCCAATCAGCGTCAAGAACGCAGCGATCATCGGCAGGTCGATCTTGAAGGGTTCGATGAGTAGAAACTCACGAATACCAGGTATCTGGGCAACCCAGTAACTGGCAGCCACGGCCCCCAAGGTGAACAAGACGTCGTGCACGACCGCGAGGACCGCCGCGAGGCCGTAGATCAGCGACTTAAACCGGAACCAGAGGTAGGCGATGATGATCAACCAGCTCGCGACCGTGGCGATCAACGCCAGGGTTCGTGTCTCGCTGGCAACCGTTCCTCCGAAGTTGGTGATCCGCTCAAAGAGCATGTCACGGTTGTCTTGAAGCGAGGCGGCCAGCGTTTTGAGCTCTTTTTCCGCTACGTCAGGTTCCAGATCCGTGCGGAGGATCATCGTTTTGGGATCCTCTCCGCGCTTGGCACCGACGATTTCGAACCGCGACGTGGGATTCGCGATATTGTCCTTCGCCAAGACATCGTTGGCAAAGATCGTGGACACGACCTGGGCAGGCGGAAGTGAGCCGTTGAACGTAATCGTGTTGAACTTGAGCTCGTACTGTCTCCCGTCGGCGAACCGGTCGACCACCGCCGTCTTCGTCGCATCGGTCGGAGCCGCAGCGGCGGCAGTGGGAATCGGCTTGCTGGGGCCGTAGGTCATCGTCACGCGTTCGAGGCTTTTACCGAACGCCTTCAGAATCGTGTCTTTGACACGATTCGGATTCTGATCGGTCGTACGGATGTTGAAGCGATTGAACGTCTTGGCCTGACCGACCTTCAAGCTTTCCACCGTCACGTCGGGCAGCACACCGGCCTTGTCGCGCACAAAGTTCGACCGACCCGAATCGGAAAGTGACTCAACGTCAGGATCCTGTTCGTTCAGACGAATTGTAACCAGCGTTCCGCCCGTGAAGTCGATGTTGTACATGCTCTGCCCGCGCAGATAGGTTGCGATCAGGCCGAGAATGATCAGGATCGAGGACACGGCCATGCAATAGTGTCGCGGGCTGATGAAGTCGAAGTTCGACTTGTCCATCAGCTTCATCATCGTGAGGTTCTTGATCCAGCCGCGCTGGTAGAAGTACTCGAAGATGACGCGAGAGACAAAGACAGCCGTGAACAGATTCCAGAGCATGCCGATGATCATCGTCAAGGCAAAGCCCTTGACCTCTTCGGTGCCAACAAACCAGAGCACGAGGCTCGAAAGCAAGTTGGTCACGTGCGAGTCAAAGATCGTCACCCAGGCGCGGTTGAAGCCGTTGCGGATCTGCTGCGCTAGGTTCGCTCCACGTTCCTTTTCCTCGCGCATTCGCTCGAAGACAAGGACGTTGGCATCGACCGCCATACCGATCGTCAGTGCGAGGCCGGCGAGACCAGGCAACGAGAAGGTCGACTGCATGAAGGCCATCGAGCCGATCAACAGGATCATGTTGAGAACGAGCGCGAAGACCGCCACCACACCGGCGAACCGGTAGTAGATGACCATGAAGATCGGGACGACGAGCATCGAAACCCAGAGAGCGCGAACCCCCTTGGCAATTGTGTCTTCACCCAAGGTCGGTCCAACCTTCTCCTCCTGGAGCGGGTTGGGGTTCAGGCTCGCCGGCAAGCTCCCTTCCTGGAGGATCCGGATCAGGTAGTCGACTTCCTTGGGTCGGAACCCCTGCCCTCCTCCTTCGATGATGCCCGACTCGCGAATCTCGGAGTTGATCGAGGGGGCCGACATGACCAGGTTGTCGAGGAGAATCGCCAGTTGATACTTGAAGGCGTCTCCCTCCTCGGGCAAGTGCTCCCGAGTCAACTGGCCGAACTTTCTCGCCCCTTCCCGCTTGAAGACGAAGCCGACGGCAGGTTGGAGTCGCTCGTCCTGCGTGGCGTAGGCTCGGGAAAGGTAGCGGCCGGTCACATCCTGGCGATCAATGTTGACGAGGATCGATCGCTCGACGAGCCCGGGGCCGATCCGATCCTCACGAATGATCGGGTCGGCGGGGCGGGGATTATTCGGATCGCCGGCCTGAATGCTGCTGGGGTTGTAGTCGATCCGATAAGCCGAGATCGATCGGAGGCCGTGAGAGTTGACCAGGAAGATCTCGTTGGTCGTGTTGCGGTCGATCTTCACCGGGATCGTCTGTTCGTTGCCTGACGCGTCCTTGCCGGTCAGTTCGATATCGATCCCAGCGTACCGGTTCTTCTTCCAGTCTTGCGAGAGGTCGGTGATCGTCGTATCGGTGAACGTCGGATTGGTCCCCGACGCGACCTCACCCAGCCGCGCCCACTTGTAGCGGGCCGGCGGCCGGGCACGCCCATTGGGGCCGAGCGCCCGCTCGGTGGCCGCTTGATCGTGCTTCCGGTTCGCCAGGATCCGGAACTCGAGCGCGCCGACGTCGGTCAGCAACCGCTTGACCTCGTCGACGTCTTCATCGGCGGGAAGGATGATCTCAAGCCGATTGCTGCCGATCTTGCGGATCGGAATTTCTTTGATCCCCTGGGGATCGACGCGGTGCTTAAGCGCCGAGATCAACTCGTCCATGTTGAAGTTGGACGTCAAATTCTCTTTGACGGCTTCATAGACGAGGATCGTTCCGCCGGAGAGGTCGATTCCCAGCTTCAGCTTTTCTGATGGCGGCCACATCGCCAGCAAGCCCGCGAACGTAAAGCTCGCGATCACGCCAATCTTGAGGTGGAGCTTATGCCCCACGGCCAAGCCGTACAGGGCATAGAGGACACTGAGAAAGAGAGAGGCGGCGATGACGTAGCCGATCGCTAACATTGCGAATTCCTAACGGCTAAAGGCAAGGTCGTTTCGAAGAGTAAAATAAAAGGGGGCATTCCGCATCGGCCGAGACGACCGGCCATTCTTCGAACTCTGGGCTGTGTACCGACCGTCGGTCGAAATCGGGGAGAATGCCTCTCAGGCGGAATCCGCGGATTTCTCTGTCGTGGGCTCAATCAGGCGCCCCACAACCGACTTGCTGAAGGTCATCTTGACCCCACGATCGTCGTCCACGCGCAAGACGATCCGATCCTGGTCAGGGTCAATCGAAGACACGGTTGCGTAGAGCCCGCCGGTCGTGATGATCTTGTCGTTCTTCTTCAAGGAGGCGATCATCTGCCGTCGTCGCTTTTCCTGCTGCTGCGGGGGCCGAATCAGGATGAAGTAGCCCCAGACGACGAAGATGAGCACGTAAGGCAGAAGATTCAGGGTGCTCGAAACCCCTTCTTTGGGGTTGCCTGCGGGAGCAGCACCACCCTGGGCAAAAAGCAATGGGATCGCGGCAAGCAAAAAGGGCATTGATTGGGTCCGTGGAATCTCGGGTGAAGATCGTGTGCGGTCGTTGCGCCGGATCAAGACGTAGGCTCCGACGCATGGGCCCACCCCCCCTCACCAGCAATCTAACCGCTATGGTCCCAGCGCTTCAAGAACTTCCAACCTGAATTGGACGAATCGCTCCTCGGTAATCGCCTCGCGAATCTGCCGGGTCAAGCGATGCAGGTAGGCCACGTTGTGGATCGACGCCAGAATCGGGCCGAGCATTTCCTTCGCCATGAACAAGTGACGAACGTAGGCGCGGCTGAAACTCTGGCAGGCGAAGCAATCGCACCCTTCTTCGATCGGCCTGGGATCGAGGCGGTGCGCGGCGTTGCGAAGCTTGACTTGTCCCGAACCCGTGAGGCAGGTCGCGTTTCGGCCGTTCCGTGTCGGCAAGACGCAATCGAACATGTCGATACCGGTCGCCACGGCATCGAGAATGTCCTGAGGACGTCCGACCCCCATCAGGTAGCGGGGCCGATCCTCAGGGAGCCAGGGCGTTGTCACTCGCAAGGCTTCTCGGACCTGCTCGCGGCTTTCTCCGACGCTGACTCCCCCCACGGCGTAGCCATCAAAATCAAGGGCGACAAGCGCCTCGGCACACTCGCCACGAAGGTCGGCGTGACTCCCCCCTTGCACGATCCCGAAGAGAGCCTGATCGCTCCGGGTATGAGCGTCTTTGCAACGCCGGGCCCATCGTACGGTCCGCCCCACCGCGCTCGCGATCGTCTCCTTGGACGCGGGGAGAGCCGGGCACTCGTCGAAGCACATCGCCACGTCAGCGCCGAGCGCTTCCTGAATCCTGACCGCCGACTCAGGCGAAAGCTCAAGCAATCGCCCGTCGATGTGCGACCGAAAAGCGACCCCTGCTTCGGTGATTTTCGAGCGCGCAGCCAGGCTGAAGACCTGAAACCCTCCCGAATCCGTGAGGATCGGACCGTCCCACCCCATGAACCGGTGAAGCCCTCCGAGCTGGGCCACCACCTCTTCACCGGGCCGCAAGGCGAGGTGATAGGTGTTGGCCAAGAGCATGGAGGTGCCCGTGGCACGGAGTTGGTCGGGGGTCAGGCCTTTGACGGTCGCTTGCGTACCGACCGGCATAAATGCCGGAGTTTCCACGGGACCGTGAGGCGTGGATAATCGACCCCGCCGCGCCAAGGAGGCGGGGTCGCGGTGCAAAACTTGGAATTCAACCGGTCGTGACAAAGGCGCGACTTACTCGTTCTTGAGTTTCAGGTTGAACTCGGTCAGCTTTTCGCGGACCTCGTTGAGTGAGGTCACACCGAAGTTTTTGCACTCCATCAACTCGTCGCCGGTGTGAATGATCAACTCGCCGACGGTCTGGATCCCCAGCTTTGTCATGCACTTGCGTGCTCTGACCGAAAGATTGAGATCGCTGATGGACTTGGCCAGAAGCGCCTTTTCCTCTTGAGAAAGCTCTTCGATCGGCTCGGCCCGCAGGTCGTTGGTGGCCCGCTCGCCCCCTTCAAGAGCCATCCCGAGACGAAGCCCCTTAGAGGTCATCATCTCCTTGATTTCGGAGAGCGAAGTCTCCCCGAAGTTCTTGCTCGCCAGCAAGGCCGCTTCGGTCGTCCGGGTCAAGTCGCCCAGCGTTCGGATGTTCATCTTCCGCAGGCAGTTTCGACTTCGGACCGAGAGCTCAAAGTCGGTTACTGGAATTTCGAGGAGTTGCTTCAGCACGGTGAATCCGCGCTCAGCTTCCTCGTCGTAGTACATGTCCTTGCTGGCGCGGCAATCCTTGAAGAAGAGCCGAGCGCGGGGATGGTTCGGATCGAACGCGAGCACCTGACGGTAGCAGGCTTCGGCCTCTCGGAACCGCATCTCGTCCTCGTAGAGCACTCCGAGGTTGATCAGGGCAGCCAAGGGGACCGGGGGACGCTGGGTGCACCGCTTGTAATACTCAACGGCCGTCTCATCGTTCCCGAAGAGGTCGTTGATGTAGGCCAGCTCGAACAACGCACCGGTATGGTCGCGATCGAGGCTCAACGCCTTCTCGAACTCGACCGACGCGTCGGCCAGCTCACCGTCAGCTGCGAGCAGGCTTCCACGCTGATAGTGGTACTCGGCAGAGCTACCGTCCAGATTCGCGAGCCCGCCCAGGATCGTTTGAGCCGCTTCGACGTGCCCGCCGCGCCGGAGCGCCCCTGCACGATGAAGTTCGGCCTGCTTGGTGTCGTACCCCGCCGCCGAAGCCGCGGCAAACGCCTCGGCCGCCTCTGTCCAGCGTTGGAGGTTCGCCAGCGCAATTCCACGATGAAAGTGAGCCAGACCGACGTCGCCGGCCTTGGTCAGCTGCTCCAGGCCCTTCTTATAACGACCGAGCAGGACCTCGCCCAAGCCGACTCGCAGGTAGATGTCGGGCTTCATGTCCTCTTTTTCGCGCTCTTTCATGGCCGCGACGGCATCGCGGAGCGTCCGATATCGCGAGGGGTCTCGGCCGAGGACCTCACGCAAGTCGGCCACGGCCGAGTGGTCAAAAGGTTGGCGATCCAGGAGCGCCCTCACGTCGGTGGTCATTAACTCGGCCATCCGTCTCACTCTCCCTCAGCCATGGGCATGCCCACAGACGACTCATCTGGCTCACGATGTCCCACCGATTGCCCCACACGAAAAAAAAAGCGTGGGAGGAATGTCTCGGCCTGGAACCGGTTCGGAGGCAAACCGTAGATTGTAATCATCGGCGCAGCGTTTGCAAGGGCGTTTGCGAGCTTAACGCGTTCACAAATCCAGAGAGGGCCTAGGGAAACGCCAAAGGCTTCACTCCTGGACGAGATTGTCTCAAGAAGGCGGCTACCGGCTGGCCGGAAGATCGCCGAGTACCAACTTGGCCGGATCGACCACAACATGCCGGATCCTGGTCCGATTCCACGTGTAGGTCACATGGACGAGGCCATCGGCGCCTTGGATAACGGCAGGGTAGGAGAATTCACCCGGTTGATCTTCGAGAATCAGCGCAGAACGCCAGGCGTGGCCATCCTCGGAGACCGCGATGTTCAGCGGGCTACGGCCTCGACGGGTGTGGTTGTAGACAAGGAGTTGACGACCATCGGCGAGCGTAACGCCGTCGATCCCCGAGTTGGGGTTCGGAAGAGTGGTCGCGGCGAGCTCGCTCCAGGTCTTGCCGCGATCCGAAGACCAAGACTCAACGACCTTGGCCTGCTTGGTGCGTGAGAGCGCTTGCAATCGACCATCAGGATGGGTCAAGAGCGTCGGCTGGATCGCGCCGAAGGTGACGCCGTCGTTGATCGGGCCGATCAGTTCCCAGTGGTAACCGAGGTCGGCGGTACGTTCAAAGTGAACTCTCCACCCATGATCCTCAGAGCTCGAGGGACAGAGGAGATCCCCTTCGGGCAACTGGATCGGCTTGTTCTTGATCGGGCCAAGGAAGGGGTCCGGCAATCGGCGCGGAGTTGACCAGGTCTTACCCGCATCATCGGAGGTCGTGACCATTCCCCACCAGTTCGCGGGAGTGGGCCCTACTTTGTAGAAAAGGAGGAGAGGCCCTTTCTTGGGCTGGAACAGCACAGGGTTCCAGCACGGGTAGCGTTTGTCCCCGTCGATCCCGTTGGCCACCTCCACTGGCGTGGTCCAGGCCTTACCGTCATGGCTGGCGACCCAGATCCCGACGTCCGAATTCCCCTCGTCGGTCCCGCCGAACCAGGACGCGACGAGTCGTCCACCCGCCTCAGCGATTGTCGAGGCGTGACATTTGGGAAAAGGGGCTGACTCATAAATCAATTCTGACTTGACGAAACCAGGCTGCTCGCCCCGAGCGTCGGCCCCGAAAGCTTCGGAGTCACTCTCGACGGTCAATCCCGCCGCCATGGATACGACTGTCAAGGCATATCGAAGCTTGAGAGGAAACATGACTTTGACGTCCTCGCCCGCAACCTGATTCGTTCTCTCACCAACCTCGACGGCCATTGAAACAGATGGGTGAAGCCTGGGAAAGGAGGCGGCTCGCAGGTTCCCCCCAAATTTCGATGAGGCAGGCGAGACGGACGTGCGGCCAGCGAACGCCCGTCGCTCCTCTTTCCCCTCCCTTGTGGGTTAGGGCTTGGCGGTGTTCTCCTTCACCGGATCGACCGCCGTCTCCTTCAACGCGGGCAAGCGTTTCTTGGGGATGCAGAGCGCCATGGAACCGGCGACGGTGACCACCTCGTACTTCCCTTGGTAACCGATCAGAAGATGGGCGGCCCAGTCTTCCAACTGATAGTCTCGAACGAGCCAATCGACCATATCGCTGGTGGCCATTTTGAGGCCGTTGTCGAGTGCGCTGGCGAACTCGGCCTGCGAGCCGATGCTGATGATCTCGTCCGCGGTCTCGACGCGAGGGCCGGCGAGCTTGGCCCCTTTCTTGAGTTGGACGACGAACTCCAGGTCCATGGTCGTTTCGATTCCGGTTCCGGTCGATTCCCCGTCCCCCTGCAAGGCGTGGCCGTCTCCGACAAATAAGAGGCCCCCCGGGTGGTTGACCGGCAAGTAAACGGTGGCCCCCTCGCCGATCTTGTTGTAATCGAGGTTCCCCCCATACGAACCGGACGGTCCTGATGTGGGTGCGAAGTCTCCGGCCGCAGCGACGCCGATACACCCGAGCATCGGCTGCGCGGGAAACTCCATCGACAGCTTCTTGCTGACCGGTTCTCGGAGCCGAACCGTCTTGCGTTTGAGGTCCAGATCCCAGGGGACCAGATTCGATCGCCCCTTGCGAACCAGGTCGAGCTTGTAGGCGGACGAGTAAACGTGCTCGACGTGCTCCGGAGTCAGTGAGAACAGGCCAAGCCGGAAACCGGACCAGCCCCAATCCCGATTCATGGCCAGCTTGGTGATCGTCACGGCCAAGGCATCACCCGGCTCGGCCCCTTCCACGAAGAACGGACCGTTGAGTGGGTTGTAGGGCTCGTGGCGTTGTACCCCCTTTTCATCCTGGCCGCCCGAGTCGAGTGTCCGGGTCGAAACGGCCTCGCCCGGCTTGATCCGGCTGAGCACGGGGTGCGCGTGGGAAAAGGTTCGATAGTAGGTCTTGGGGATGATCGGCGCGGTCTGCGCGGGCAATGCCGGCGAAAGCAGGGTCGCGAGCGCGAGGCTGAGCATCAATTCAACTCCATGGTGAGGCGTGGCGTGCCGAGTACACGTGATCGTGGGCACGATGCTAGCGAAGTCACCTCGTCTCATCCATGGAGAAAGTGGAGACGGTCATGCCGTGGGGCTGGCTGAACAGGCTGCCATCTCGCCTCGTCGCGTCCCCAAGCAGAATGCCCCGAAATTCCTCAATCGTCATGTCCCACATTGTCTCTAGCAAATTTCAAAGATTTTCATGTTTATTTTTCAATAATTCTATGACAATTGAGAATCCGGCAATCTCTATTTACAAGTCGATGACAAAGTCCATTCTCGATTCATCGTCTTTGCCTCGAGACAGCCTGCTGAGCCTGAGCGTATCGCATGGCTTGGCTGGTCTTGGCCCCGCCGCGCCAGAACGCCTTTTTGTTTGACGGGGGGCCGGCAACAGGGCGTTGCAATCGTCGCGATTGCTCTTACGATCAAAGGGTGAGATTTACTCTCCCGTAACTCGAGATTTATCCAATGCGAACGTCGTGGCGAACCCGTCTGCAGAGTTTGGCCGTGTTCATGCTCCTTGCGACAGCCTCCAACATCGCCTTGGCCGTCGATTCCGAATGGATCGAACTGACTGGCGAGCAGGATTTCGCCTCGTGGAAGAGGCCGGTGGGCGAGTGGTTTGTCGCGGGCAACGCGATCTTGGATCCCTCGAATCCCAAGCGGCTCAAGGGAGAAGCCGGCTCCGGGGTCATCATCAACGGAGCGACCGGTAAAACCAATAACCTGGTCACCAAAGCCGAGTACGGCGACGTCGAGGTCCACCTTGAGTTTCTTGTGCCCAAGGGGTCGAACTCGGGGATCAAACTCGAGGGAGTTTATGAGGTTCAAATCTACGATAGCTGGGGAGTGAAAACTCCCAAAGGGAGCGACAGTGGGGGAATCTATCCGCGTTCCGAACTCGAGCCCAAGTACCATCATATTGACGAAGGTTATGCCCCCCGAGTCAATGCCTCCCTCCCCCCTGGTGAGTGGCAGACGCTTGACCTGATTTTCCATGCCCCTCGGTTTGATGGCGAAGGGAAGAAAGTGGCGAACGCTCGATTCGTCAAGGTCACCCTCAACGGGAAGGTGGTCCACGACGACCTGGAGGTGCCCACTCCCACGGGTAATAATTGGAAGAACAAGGAAAAGGCCAAGGGGCCGATCCTCCTTCAGGCCGATCATGGCCCGGTCGCCCTCCGCAATATCCGCGTTCGCGCCCTTTAGTTCCTCTCCTGTTGAACCGCGAGCCGAAGAGAGACCGCAAGGCAACAGGTCCCTCTTCGGCTCACGTTTGCTCCTTCCTCAAGGAAGCGAGCGTCTCCAGGCCAGAGCTCGCTCCTTGAGCGTTTTCGAGACTTCAGAGTGTTGGGCGGCGAGGTTCGTCGTTTCTTTCGGGTCAGCCTCGAGGTCGTAAAGTTCTTCACCGGTTCCGTCGGCATTGACGAGGAGCTTCCAGTTCGCGTCCCGGACGGCGACGTTGGGGCTACGATCTCCCTTGCGTTTTGGATAGGCGAAGGACTTTTCGTTCCGGCCGTACTCCCAGAAGAGAGGATTCTTCCTGGTGGGCTGCGGTTCGCCGCGAAGCGCCTGCGATCGGTCTTCACCGTCGAAGGTCACTTCCAAGGGCAAGGGAGCATTGGCCAGGCGGCAGAAGGTTGGGAACAGATCCACCGCCGAGATCAGGGTTGTTTCGTCAACGCGACCGGCAGGGACCACGCCCGGCCATCGAGCGATGAAGGGTAAGCGGATCCCTCCTTCGTAGAGACTCATTTTACTTCCACGAAGCCCCATGGTGCGGCCACTGTTGAACGTCGGCAGCGGCCCATTGTCGCTGACGAAGATGACAAGCGTCTTCTCATCAAGGTTGAGCGATTTCAAACCGTTGAGCAAGCGGCCCACCTGCCTGTCGTTCTCGACCATCACCTCACGAAGGTTGCCGACGCTGTCTTCCTGGTTCGCCGTCGCCGAGGGAATCCAAGGAGTATGCGGGTCGTCGAGCCAGAGGTTGATCAAACAGGGCTTGCCCTGATTCCGCTCCAAGAAGTCCAGCGTTTTGTCGACAAAGAAAGCGGTGCGATCCCACCGCTTGACCTTGTCCTTGGGCGACCAGATCCAGTTCGAGGCCGTGATATCGGGGTGAGGTTCGGGGCTTTCCCAGGTCCCCGCGTGCTCGTCGTACCCATAGGCAGCGAATTTAGGCGGGGCAGCCACGTCTCGACCGCCTCCCAGATGCCACTTGCCAAAATGGGCCGTGGCATACCCTGCTCTTTTGAGCTCGCGCGGTAACGAGGGGGCCTTGGGATCGAGAAAATCCGCTTGCTCACAGGCGCGGTTGCCGGCCTTGGTTTGCAAGTAACTGGTGATCTTCCACCGCGCGGGAAAGTTCCCCGTGATGACCCCGCATCGCGATGGCGAACAGATCGGGGAGGCGGAATAGTACTGGGTGAACCGCGTCCCCTCCTTTGCCATCCGATCAATGTTCGGCGTGGGGACGATCTTGCCGCCATAACAGCCGAGATCACCTGGCCCAAGGTCATCCGCATAGATAAAGACGATGTTCGGCGGGCTGGCTGCGGCCGACGGAGCGGTGTCGATTTCAGCCAAGCAGGATGCCGCCAGCGCGGCCAGACAGAGCAGTGGGTTCACGAGTCAACTCCCGAGCAAAGTCGCATCATCCGAGTGGGATCGAGTCTCGACAGAATCCTTCCATTTCTCAATAGCTCCTGAAGGCGAGCGAATCGGCCCAAGCCGGCGGAAGACTATGGAGATGGGCAAGTTAGCAAGGATCGACACCCAGGAACCGACCGCCGTCGACCCGGTAGGCCCCCCCTGTAGCGAAGTTCGTCCCTTCCAGAAGGTAGAGGATGAGCCGATTCAGGTCCCCTGGAGTTCCCACTCGCTTTAAAGGAGTCAAGGCGACAACGGCGTCACGATCGGCCTCGGAGAAGTCGGGCGGCGGGTCGATCATCGCAGGCTGAACCAGGTTCACGAGAATATGAGGAGCGAGTTCCTTGGCCAGGGCAAGCGTCATCGTCATCAGCCCCCCCTTTGCAACGAGATAGGGCAGGTAGTGCTGATAGGGCCGGTCGGTGGACCAGTCGCCGACGCTGACGATCCGTCCCTTGATCCCCTCGTCTCCCGCCTGAGTGAGCATCTGCTTGGCCGCGAAGACCGACGTATGGTAAGGCGCTGCCAGATTCGCGGCGATCATCGCGTCAAAGTCGTCGGGCGTGACACTCGCGAACGGGGTCCGGCGGTAGACGCTCGCCATATTCACCAACACGTCGAGTCGACCAAACCGGTCCACAACCTCGCGGACGACGCGCTCGGCTTCGACGGCGCGGGAGAGGTCGGCCCCCACCGCGAGTCCGTTCGCTCCGCCCAACTCAATCTCCCTGACCGTCGCTTCGATCGTCTCGCGACTGGTGTGATAGGTCATGGCCACTGCGGCCCCTCGGTCAGCCAGCATCCGGGCGAGCTCGCTGCCGACGCGACGGCCTCCCGTGATCAGCGCAACTTTGCCGGTCAAACTCATGCCCCCCTCCAGACGATCTCGTCGATGCCCGCGCGACGATTGACGACCCGGGCCAGGACAAACAGCAGGTCGCTGAGGCGATTGAGATAGATGATCAGGGCCGAGGGAACATCTTCGCCGGGGTGGCGTGCGAGTGCGATCACACGACGCTCCGCGCGTCGGCAGATCGTCCGGGCCAGATGGATCTGAGCGGCCGTGGCGGCACCTCCCGGTAAGATGAACTGGGTTAAAGGGGCCACTTCCGTCTCGAGAGCATCAATGAGTTGCTCGAGAGCGGTCGTATGGTCAGCTTTGATGATCGAGTGGTAGGGCCCCGTGGGATTGGGGTCGGCAAGTGCCGAGCCAAGGAGGAACAGGTCATTTTGGAGCCGGCCGACGAGCGAGTCGGCCGCCTCATCCAGTCCCAGGGCTCTTGCGACGCCAAGTGCGGCGTTGAGCTCGTCGACTGTCCCGTAGGCTTCGATCCGGAGGTCATCCTTGAAGAGACGGCCGCTTCCCAAGATTCCGGTGCGCCCGTCGTCGCCTGTTTTCGTATAAATCTTCACCGACGCACCTTTCGGCTCCAGGTTAACGGAGGCATTGGCGATCCTTTGTCCACGACTTATACTAGGCGAGTCGTGTCGCATCGGGAAGCCGGCGCGGGCTTGAACGCGTCCGCTCCCCATTCGTTCTTGACGGAGCTCATCCCTGATGTTCCTCCTTCTGACGTTGACCGCGCTCCTGGGTGCCGAGCCTGCCCCATCACCAGCGGAGGTTGCCGCTCAAGAGGCCAAGCACCTCAAGAACATCCGCCAGCTCACCTCCGGCTTCTCGAAAGCGGGTGAAGGCTACTTCCGGCCCGATGGCAAAGCCATCATTTTCCAGGCCGCCAAGCCCGGCGAAGACGACTACCAGATCTACACGCTCGACCTCGAGCCCGGAGCCAAGCCCTTGATGGTCAGCACGGGCAAAGGCAAGTGCACATGCAGCTATTATCATCCGGACGGCCAGTCGATCCTGTTCGCATCCACGCACCTCGACCCCGCGCTCACCGAGACCGAAAAGGCGGAAACGAAGGGGGGCAAGAAGCCAGCCTACAGCCGGAGCGAGCGTTATCGCTGGGACTTTGATCCGGCCATGGACATCTTCCGGGCCAATCTCGACGGGTCGAATCTGGTCCGCCTGACCGATACCCCCGGATACGATGCCGAGGGGAGCTACTCGGCCGACGGTAAACAGATCATCTTCACCTCGTTCCGAGACGCCGGTGATGCCGAGATCTATGTGATGGACGCCGACGGCAAGAATCCCCGGCGAATCACGAACAAGGAAGGGTACGACGGCGGCCCCTTCTTTTCACCCGACGGTAAGAAGATCGTCTATCGCAGCGACCGTAAGAAGAACGACCTCCTCCAGCTCTTTCTCAACACGCCTGCCGGTGATGAAGAGCGGGCCTTGACCAATAATGACGCGGTCAACTGGGGCCCCTACTTCTTCAAGGACAGCCGCCACCTCGTTTATTCGACCAGCCTGCACGGCCATCAGAACTACGAAATCTACTGGATGGACAGCCAGACTGGTGGCCAGCAACGACTGACCTACCGCGACGGCTTTGACGGCTTACCCGTCTTCAGCAACGACGGCCGCAAGATAATGTGGACCTCCAAGGGGCGCACCGCGGACAACACCAGCCAGCTCTTTATCGCCGACTTCGTCGAACCGTCGGCCTCGTTGCCCGCAAAGTAAGACTTCACCGCCCCTTTTTTTTGAACCGAGGAATTTCGATTCATGAATGCGAAGGATGTCATCAACCATACGTTCGGTCATAGTGACCGAGTTCTCAAGTACTACATCAACGACCTGGAAGACGCAGAGCTTCAACTCGTTCCTCTCGATGGGATGAACTGCATCGCCTGGCAGCTCGGCCATCTCATTTCTTCGGAGCGTGGGATGGTCGAAGGGATCAAGCCCGGTTCATGCCCTCCCCTTCCCGCTGGTTTCGATGAGAATCATGGGAAAAACAAGGGGCAGACGGACAACTCGGCGAACTACCTTTCGAAGAATGAATACATTGCCTTGATCGACGCCCAACGCGAGGCGACGAAGGCAGTCCTCGAGAGCCTGAGTGAGTCCGATCTCGATGCCCCCGCGCCTGAAAGGATGCAACGGCTGTGTCCCACGGTCGGCTCCGTGATGCTCCTGGTGGGCAATCACGCCTTGATGCACGTTGGTCAGTTCGTCGCTGTCCGCCGCAAGTTGAACAAACCGGTCGTGATCTAACGAAAGCTTGATTACTGTGGGATCTGTCCCTGTTGAAATCCTTCAGGCGGTCGATGCGATCGGCCAGCCTGACCTCGACTGGGCTGCCCGCGCGGCGTCACGACAATCATGTCTGACAATGCCGCCGGGTAGCCTCGGCCGACTCCTTGAGTTGGGCCGGCAACTCGCCTCACTTCAGCGCACGGACAGGCCGGTCGGCGAGCCCTCGCTGGTCGCAGTCTTCGCCGCCGACCATGGCGTGGCTGCCAGTGGCGTGAGCGCCTATCCCTCCGAAGTCACGGGCCAGATGGTCGCCAACTACCTCCACGGAGGGGCGGCCGTCAACGTCCTGGCACGTAGGGCCGGGGCGGCGATACGAGTCGTCAATCTGGGTGTCGCTTCGCTTCCTAAAGATCTGGTGGGCCACGACCAACTGGAAGCTCACCCAATCGCCTCGGGAACCAGGAACTTCTTGCTCGAACCCGCGATGACACGCGAGCAGGCGTTTCAATCGGTGCGGGTTGGGCTCCAACTCGCTGAGCAATGGACGGGGCACGATGGGTATCGAGTCGTTGCGCTAGGGGAAATGGGGATCGGCAACACGACCTCCTCTTCGGCGCTCCTGGCTGCCTTGACCAAATCGCCCGTCGATCGCGTCGTCGGTCGGGGCACCGGCCTGGACGACGAGGGATACTTGAGAAAATGCCGAGTGATTGATGAGGCTCTCGCGATCCACGGTCCGAAGTTTGTCGATGTTTGGGATTTGCTGTCCCGCCTCGGAGGATTCGAGATCCTAGGGTTGGCCGGCCTCGCCCTCGGCGCGGCCCGAAACCGCGCCTTGGTCGTGCTCGACGGACTGATCAGTACCGTGGCCGGTCTGATCGCCGTCCGGCTCTGCCCTTCGATCAAAGGCTTTCTCGTCGCCTCCCACGTCGGCCCGGAACCAGGGCATCGCATTGCCCTGGCGGAGATCGGGATCACACCGCTCCTGGACCTTGGCCTTCGCCTGGGCGAAGGGACAGGCGCCGTGCTCGCACTGCCGCTGATCGCTTCGGCTGCCGATCTCCTCCGCGAGATGGCGACCTTTGATTCCGCCGGGATCTCTGGCCCCTCTTGATCGACTCCACAAAATTCAAACGATCACTCTCGGGGAGTACGGCCTGATGCCTCTCGACCCACAGGCCAAAGAATTCCTCGAGAGCTTGCGCAAGTCGCGAATGCCAAGCCTGGAACGATTGCCGCTCCCGCTGGCGCGGGCCGCGTTCGCGACGACGATCCCGTTGGCCGGGCCTCGTGAGGAAGTCGCCAGCGTTGAGGACCGGCCGATTCCAGGCAATCTCACGGTCCGAATTTACACGCCCGCCGACAAGAGAAGCGGCCCCAGGCCCGCGCTCGTTTACTTTCATGGTGGTGGGTGGGTTGTCGGCAGCCTGGACACGGTCGACGCCCCGTGTCGTCAACTGGCCAACGCAGCCGCCTGCACGGTAATCTCGGTTGCCTACCGCCTTGCGCCGGAACACAAGTTTCCAATCCCCGTTGAAGACTGCTTCCTGGCCACACGATACGTTGCCGAGCATGCTGCCGACTTCCAGATCGATCCGGCCAAGATCGCCGTGGGCGGCGACAGCGCGGGGGGGAATCTCGCCGCCGCGGTGACCATGCTCGCGCGCGATCGCGGCGGCCCTTCTCTTGCCTTCCAACTCCTCATCTATCCGGCGACGGACGCGGCTCTCGACACCCCGTCGCACCGAGAGTTCGCCAAAGGTTTCATGTTGACTCGCTCCGAAATTCAATGGTTCATGCGCCAATATCTCGTTCGTCCCGAAGAGGGAGAACACCCTCTGGTCTCGATTCTCAGGGCCAAGAGCGTGCGCGGACTCCCGCCCGCCTGCGTGATCACGGCGGAGTTCGACCCACTTCGTGACGAAGGCGAAGCGTACGCCGCTCGCTTGCGGGCCGCTTCGGTCCCGGTTGAGTCCAGACGATTCGACGGAATGATCCACGGCTTCTTCCAGATGGCCGGAATCATGGATCAAGGTAAGACCGCGATTCAATACGCCGCCGCGGCCTTGAAGGCCGCCTGGGCTTGATCTCTCTAAGGAAGTTTCCGGAATGCCCCAGGTTTTGATCGACAACCTCGACGATCCTCGGATCGCGAAGTACCGCCACCTTAAACGCACGAACCAGACACGCGACGACGATCAATTCGTCGTCGAGGGGGAGAAACTTCTCGAACGGTTGGTCGAGAGTGTTTTCCCGCTGGCGTCCGTCCTGGCGACCGAGCGGCACGCGCCTCGGGTCGAGGCCATCATCCCCTCCGACATTCCCTTCTACGTCGTCTCTCCCGACTTGATCAGTGTCATTGTCGGCTTCAACTTCCACCGTGGGGTGCTCGCCTGCGGCTATCGACGCCCCTGGCCCGACCTGGCGGATCTCGTGGGACGGGCGGAGCGCTCGACGATCGTCGTCTGTCCGGAGTTGAACAACCCTGAGAATCTGGGGACCATCGTTCGGATCGGCGACGTATTCGGCGTCGATGCAGTGCTTGTCGGCGGCTCCTGTCCGGACCCCCTCTCGCGCCGGGTGCTCCGCGTGTCGATGGGCACCTCGCTCCGCCTGCCCGTGATCGTTCGGGAGGATCTGGATACCGAGTTGAATCGGCTCCGTTCGGATTGGGGATTCGAGTTGATGGCCACCGTGGTCGACCCACGCGCCGAGCCGTTCGAATCGGTGCCACGCCCGGAACGGCTTGCGCTCTTCATGGGGAGCGAGAGCGAAGGCCTCGACCCCCACTGGATTCACCAGTGCCAGCGACAAGTCACCATCCCAATGCGCCAGGATGCCGAATCGCTGAATGTGGCCGTGGCGGCTGGGATTTTTCTCTATCACTTCTCCCTGACCAAAGGAGGAGTGTCCCTCACAGGTGGAACGCCCAAGCCTCAGCGCTGAGGGACCCAATCCAAGGCACGACAACCGAATTAGCTCTCATCAGGCTTGATCCACTGGCGCTCCCTTGGTGGCATCGTATGATCGAGGAGCTTGGCGACAAGCGCCTCAGGATCATCGGAGACGACCATGAGCTCTCGATGCGCGGGCCGGACGAAACCCTGAGCGATCGCGCTGTCCAGAAAGGTGAGGAGCGGGTCGAAGTAGCCTTCGACGTTGAGAATTCCGATCGGCTTTCGATGCAGTCCAAGGACGGCCCAGGTGATGATCTCGAAGAATTCTTCCAGGGTTCCCACTCCCCCGGGCAGGGTGAGGAAACCGGCCGCGCGCTCGGCCATCTTGGCTTTACGCTCGTGCATCCCGGGCACGACGATCAGTTCGGTGACGCCCCGGTGAGCCACTTCCTTGGTTGCGAGCGGGTCGGGGATCACTCCCACCACTTGCCCGCCTCCGGCCAAGGTCGCGTCGGCCACCACACCCATCAAGCCCACCCGCCCGCCTCCGTAGACCAGGCCCATCCGCTGGGTCGCGATGGCGGAGCCGACGCGCTGGGCCGCGTCGGCGTAGGCGGGGTGAGAGCCCATGGATGAGCCACAGAAGACGCAAAGGTAAGGACGATCAGGTCGCTCAGACTCAACTTCTCGCTTTAACAAGTTTTTCCTCGCTGGTGGCATTCAAGACCATACTGAAATAAATCGCCAGGAAGGCCGCCGTGTAAACGACCCCGACCGCAGCACCTGCCAGGAGCGGAGCCCGGCTCTGGGTTGCCGCAGGGTCGCCAATGGCGGCAAGCTCGCCCTCGGCCGTTGGAGGAGTGGCAACCTGGACGCGGTTCACCATCAACATGCCCACGGCCAGGCCTCCTGCGGCGGCGCCGCAGAGACAGACCATTAAGTACATGAGAAAGAAAATCGAAAACGGATTGACCCGCTTGACTCGTTCCGAAGGCAGACCGAGCAGAGCGTTCATCTTCGAGACTTCATAGATCAGGCCGATCCGGGTTCGCACCAGAATCAAGCCCATGAAGACGCCGATGACGGCGAGTGTGCCGAAAGTAACTGGGAGACACCAGTATTGGAGCGTCTTCAGCGGAATGATCGGGACAACGTCGGGCCGCGCGTTCAAGAGTGCGGTCGATGCGGCGAATGAGAGCGATGCGACGGCCAGGAAGATCCCGACGGATCGATTTCGGTCGGTAATCAGTTGATGGATGGTTCGCGAGATGTGGAGGAAGCGGACTTCGGGCGAGAGAGGTTGGTGTGGCGCAGGTTTCCAACCTGCGGCGACCTCTTCCCCTTCCATCTCGATCTCGGCAAGCCGCCTGTCGACTCCTTCCTCTCCTCCGACGTCAAGTTGGATCCCCTCGGTGTGGTCGTGGATCTTTCGTTCCATTGATGACGGCGGATCGGCCGGGGGATTGTTGGTTGCAGCCATCGGTACGGTGGAGGGATCGCTCATCGGCAACGGCTCCTCTTATCGAACAAGACGGCGGCACGGGGTTCCACCCGTCAGACACCGGCCGCTATCATGAAGTTCGTCGCCAAGCTCTGCAAGGGTTCCATCGCCGAACGATCCGCGTGAATGTGCCTTCGCCGAACTCCCAGCCGGTTGCTCCATCGACCGAGTGGGTTCCTCCGGCGCAGGACCGATCCTCAACGGCAACGCTCCGTGAGCGATTCGATTCGCAACGCCGATCGAGGCCCAAGCCTTCTTCTCCCAGGAGTCTTTTTACGATGCGCGCCGCCTTCATCGAGAAGACCGGTTCAACCGACGAGATCAAGGTGGGCGATTTGCCCAAGCCCAAACCGGGGCCTGGCCAGGTGCTCATCAAGGTCGGAGCTTCGGCGCTCAATCCGATCAACCTCTACATCCGGTCCGGCCTGATCGCGATGCCCCTCTCTTTCCCCTACACCCTCGGTAGCGACTTCGCCGGGACCGTGGAGCATGCGGATCCCGGCTCGAAGCGATTTCGGGTCGGTGACCGGGTCTGGGGATCGAACCAAGGCATGTTCGGACGGCAAGGGGTCACGTCTGAATACGCTGTGATCGACGAAGAGTGGTGCTACCCCACACCCGCGAACATCTCCGATCAAGAGGCCGCAGCCCTTGCCCTGGTTGGGTTGACCGCACACCTTGGCCTGTTCCGGACCGGACGACTCCAATCGGGTGAGACAGTCTATGTTCCAGGCGGAAGTGGCGGCGTAGGATCGATGGTCGTCCAGATGGCCAAAACCGCCGGCGCACGCGTGGTCACCTCGGCGGGCAGCCCCGAGAAACTCGAACTCTGTCGGTCGCTGGGTGCGGATCTCGCTCTCAACTACAAGACCGACGACATCCCCGCGCAACTTCGTGAGTTCGCCTCCGACGGCATCGACGTCTGGTACGAGACCCAGCGTGAACCGAACCTCGAAGTTGCCATCCCCCTGCTCCGCAAACGTGGGCGGATGATCTTGATGGCAGGTCGAGCCGCCATGCCGGTGTTACCGCTCGGCTCGTTCTATCCCCGCGATTGCTCGTTGCTCGGCTTCGCCATGTTCAACGCCACGGCCGAAGAACAGCAACGCTGCGCGGAGGACATCAACCGTTGGACCCAGGCCGGCCAGCTGAAAGCGCTGATCGGACGGGTTTTCCCCCTGGCCGAAGCAGCCCAAGCCGAGCAGTTCCTCGAACAGAACACCTTGGAAAAAGCCGGAACCCTGTCCGGAAAAGTGGTGATCGCGATTTCATAATCGAAATTCCCATCTTGATGGAACCTCGATTTTATCAGGAAACGCAGACGTTAGAATTCTAGCGCTTTTGCATCTCCGCTCGCCTGGGACGTTTTCGCTCGCCCCAAAGGCGAGCGGGGAGTGATCAGCTCCCCGCTCGCCTCAGAAGAAATCGTTTCTGCTTTTAGCTCCTGAGGTTCGCGACCGTCTCTGAGTCGATCTCCCCGAGGTGATCGACGACCAGGGAAGGTCGGGGCCCTCGATAACGTCCGGCCGATTGGGCGGTACTCCTCTCGAGAGAATCTCGAAAGGCCAAGGCATCCGGATCATTGGGGCGCCACGCCTTGTTTTTCCGTTCCGCCCAACGGGCCCAAACCGTTGCCATTCCGAGCGTCGCAGCCGGTTCGATGTCGTTATCGAGCCGGTCTCCGATCATGACGCCTTCGCTTGGATCAATGCCTGCGTCTCCGAGGGCTCGAAGATAGAGCGCGGGGTTGGGTTTGAAGAGGCCAACTTCCTCGCTCAAGGTCACGACCTTGAACCGACCGAGCAGGTGTAGATCATCCAGCAGCGTCCGACACTCCGGTCCTTGATTCGCGATGAGACCGAGTTGGAATCGGCTCGCAAGTCGGTCGACCAGCTCGCGCGCCCCGGTGATCACGGGGGACAACTCGTGATATCGCCCTCGGATCTCGCGTTCGGCCACGTTCCAGGCCTCAGCGCAGGCGGCCTCATCCATCAGGGCCGAGACCACTTCGTAGAGCGGCCAGCGCAACCCTTCGATTGACCGCTCCTCGCGGGCCGCCATGAACTCGAGGAAAGTCAGGTCGGGCTGAACGCGCTGAACGGCCTCCCAGTGGAGACGCGTGCAACGGTATGCGATTGGATCTTCGTCGAGTAGGATATTGCCGACATCGAGAAACGCCCAGCGAATCATGCTCTCTCCCCTGGGACGCCTCTGCCCTGCCAGTGACGGTTCTCACTCCATCGGATCTGCCGCAATTCGGCACGCTCTAAACGAGGACGCAGCACTCCTATGAACCTCTTGACGACCTTCGCCGGTTCCATGATGGAAGGGTTCCTGCCCAAGGGCTGGGATCTCGCCAAGATCGACGCTTGCTGTTCCCATCCTCCCGAAGCCATCGGCGAGCGCCAACCCTGGTGGCATCCGGATTTCCAACCGATCCCTTGCACGTCCCTGGCCGATTTCGACGTCATGCTCGGTCACGAGATCGCTCGCGCCATCCAGCGGACCGGTCAGGAAGGGCGCAAGGCTGCGTTGATCCTGCCAGTCGGCCCCATGGGAATGTATCGTTGGGCAGTCTACTTCCTCAAGGAGTGGAACGTCTCCTGCGACCATGTTTATGGGTTTAACATGGACGAGTGGAGCGACCGGCATGGGGCCACCCTCCCCTCGACCGACCCGGGCGCGTTCCAGAACGCGATGCAGACGGCGTTCTACGGACCGCTCGGTGCCAAAACCGTGCCCGAATCTCAGCGCTGGTTTGCAACGCCCGATCGGCTCCCCCACTACGCGGCCCGAATCGCCGAACTGAAGGCGGAGGGGGCCGAGCTCATCGTCATTTTCGGCATCGGCCGCGTCTGTCATATCGCGTTCTGGGAACCGCATTTCGCCGCGGAATATGCGAACGTCGACGAATGGAAGGCGCAAACCCATCGGATTGGTGCACTCCTTCACCCATTGACAATTGAACAGAACGCCCTGACCAGTTTCAAGAGTCGGACGACACTCGTCCCCGCGTTCGCCAACACGATCGGCCCCGGCCTGTTTCTGCAAGCGGACCGAATCATCGGAGGGGCTGACGGCATCTTCGATCGAGGGATGCAGTGGCAAGGGCTAAGCCTCTGGATGACCTTGCGGTACGGGCCCACTCCTTGGATCCCCAGCTCCTTCATGCCAACGCTTCCGGGCCGGCTCTACTTCCTCGATCAACTCGCAGGTCCGTTGGAGCCTGCGATGAACTGAGCAGGGAGTCAGTCGCCCCCCTCATTTGTGTCGTAGAGTATTCATAGTCCCTCACCCGTGACACCAACGGGTGAGGGGGCAACTCCACGTTGTTGCCATGAGGGTTTCCTCGCGCCTTTTGTTGTTTCGTGTCCTTATGCATTTCGACCGCGTCTCGTGCCTGGCTGCACAACGTTCTTCGGACCTGTCGACACGGCAACCTAATTTGGCGACGGCTTCTTGACTTACATCGACCATTGTTTTCGCTGGGGTAAGCCATGCGAGCCTGTTTTCGACGCCTGCGGACCCTCGGGAAGTCAGCACTCCGTTCGTCCGACTTCCGGAAGCGTTCGCGGCTCGTTCCCACATTGGGGGAGCTCGAGGAACGAACCCTGCTCAGCCTCACCATCAAAATCGATTATACTTATGATTCCTCGAATTTTTTCGACACGCCGGCCAAACGGAACGTGATGGAAGCGGCGGCGAACAGTATCGGTAGCGTCTTGAACGACAACCTGCTGGCAATCCAGGCCTCGGGCTCGAACAGTTGGATGGCCCATTTCCCCAACCCGAGCAACGGCCAGCTCTCGACGATCAACAACCTGGTCGTTCCGACGAATACGATCGTGATTTTCGTCGGTGGGCGGGCGTTGCCGGCGGAGTCGGAGGCTGCGGAAGGAAGTAGCGGCGGATTCAGTGCCCAGGGGAGCCAGACCTGGTTGGAACTCGTTTCCGCGCGTGGCCAAGCGGGTGCCCTCGCGGCCAACCCCACCGATTTCGGCCCCTGGGGCGGCTCGATCTCGTTCGATAACTCGGGCGCGACGAACTGGTTCTACGGCCAGGATACGAACGGGCTGAACGGAAGTCAGACCGATTTCCGCACGGTCGCCGAGCACGAAATCGGCCACGTCCTGGGTGTTGGCACCAGTCCCTCCTGGTCCACCTTTGTCTCAGCCGGCACATTCGTCGGTCCCGCCTCGATGGCGGTTGGGGGAGGCCAACCCGTCCCGCTCGACCCGCATTCCCAGCACTGGGCCCCGGGAACGAAGTCGGACGGGGTAGACGCCCTGATGGACCCGACCGTTCAGAACGGTCTGAGACGGACCTTCACCAGCCTCGATTATGCAGGCTTGAAGGACATTGGCTGGAACGTTCAACCTCCGATTCTGTCCGTCTTCCAGTTCGGCGCACCGAGCTATACCGTCTCCAAGACAAGTGGCAGCCTTCTCGTGACCGTGCAGCGAAGCGGCGGCAGCGGGGCGGCTTCAGTCGCTTATGCGACCAGCAACGGGACGGCGACTGCGGGAGTCAACTACACCAGCGTCAGTGGCACCTTGAATTTTGCGCCTGGCCAGACGGTTCAATCGTTCGTCATCCCGATCCTCAACGACCAGATTCCCGATGGCAACAAGACGGTCAACCTGGTTCTGGGAACGCCGAGCGCGACGGCGACCCTCGGCTTCCCGAGTACGGCGGTCGTCACCATCATCGCTCCCGGGAACCATCCCATTGGGGACTACGACGGCGTCGGGTTCACCCAGGTTGGGATCTTCCGCCCTTCGAACGCGATGTGGACAATCCTGAATAACACGGGAGGACGCGGCAGTGCCTATGGCGCATCCAACCTGTTCGATATCCCCGTCCCAGGTGACTACGACGGGATCGGCCGAACCGAGCAGGCGGTCTTCCGCCCATCGACGGGCCAATGGATCATCCTCAATCCGATCAACCAGACCCAGCGGGTGATCTATTTCGGGGGGCTCAACCTATTCGATATTCCCGTGCCTGGTGACTACGACGGGATCGGCCGAACTCAACCCGCCGTCTTTCGCCCAAGCACCGGCCAGTGGATCATCTTCAACCCGATCACCAACACCCAGCGGGTCGCCTACTACGGCGCAGCGGATTTGTTCGATATTCCCGTGCCTGGTGACTACGACGGGATCGGCCGCACCCAACTCGCCGTGTTTCGGCCAAGTACCGCGACCTGGGCGATCTACAACCCCCTGACCAACACTCAGCGTTTTGTAAGCTACGGCGCAGCGAATCTGTTCGATATCCCCGTACCGGGGGACTACGACGGGGTTGGCCGGACCGAAATGGCCGTCTTCCGGCCGAGCAACGGTCAATGGGTGATCCTCAACCCAATCGACCAGTCACAGAGGCTGGTCTACTTCGGGGCGACGAACTACTTCGACATTCCGCTCCAGGCCCCGATCGCCAGCCTGAAAAAACTCGGCAAGCTCGGTGGGAACAGCCTGACGGCACTCTCAACCACATCCCACCAACAGACCAGCGTGTCCGCCTCAGCGTTCACCGCCCCTTCAATCGGAGAGGCACCGAGCGTTCCGGCAGAGCTCATTACCGGCGACGATCAGGCAACGAGTTCGCTACCCCGTCGAAAGCCCTCTGGGCAGTCGGCCACCAGATTGGCCTGGCTCGATCCTCTCGAGGGGGCCCGTTGATTCCTGGCGGCCAGTCTGCAAGTGGCGGGGCCTGGGGAGCAATGGCTATGATGGAATCAGAATAACCGGTTGCGAGCACGGCGATCGCGGGGAGTCCTGATCGGGATGATCGACTGGCGAGAGGCTATCGACGACCACATCGACGCGATCGCAGGGAGCCTGCTGGGAATCCGCCGTCACCTTCACGCTCATCCGGAGCCGAGCCGAGAAGAGTTCGAGACGACCCGATACCTGGGCGATCAGCTTCGCACGGCGGGGTTGCCCTCCAAAATCCTGCTCGAGGGCCGAGGGATCATCGCCGGCAGTTCGCTGTCGGCGGAGGGCCAAGCCGTAGCGATCCGGGCGGATATGGACGCGCTCCGGATCCAGGATCGGAAAGAGGTGGCTTACCGCTCGGAGCGAGCCGGCCTGATGCACGCCTGTGGCCACGACGCTCATTCCACCATGGTCTTGGGGGCCTCATTCGCCCTTCACCATTGCGAAAAGGTGCTGCCCTGGCCTGTGCCCTGGAGGGCGATCTTTCAGCCAGCCGAGGAAGTGGGCGAAGGGGCATTGGAAATGGTCTCGGCCGGAGCCATTGAAGGCGTTCGGTCGATTGTCGCGCTTCATGTGGCGCCGGACCTTCAGGTTGGACGGGTCGCCCTCCGTCGGGGGGTCATGACGGCCTTCTGCCAGGAGTTCGACGTCACGGTTCGCGGCGTCGGCGGCCATGCCGCCCGGCCGCACTTGACGCACGACTCGATTGCCGCCTCGGCTCAACTCGTAAGTGCGGTCTACCAGTTAATGCCAAGGTCGATCGACTCCCGCGACCCCGTGGTCGTTTCCTTTGGAGCGATTGCGGGTGGCACCAACTCGAACGTGATCCCCGACCGAGTTCACCTCCGGGGGACAATCCGAACTCTCGGCCGCGCTTCGGCCGCCAAGGTTCGCGAGCGGTTAGCCCAGATTGCGAGGGGAGTAGCCGAGGCGACCCTCTGTTTCCTCGATCTCTCGTTCGGGATCGAAACCGATGCGGTCGTCAACGACGCCCACATCGCTGACCTCTGCAGTCAGGCGGCGGAAGAGGTGGTCGGAATCGACCAGGTCGAAGATATCCCCTTGCCCAGCATGGGGGCCGAGGACTTCTCGGGATATCTCACCCGGATACCAGGCTGTCTCCTCCGCCTCGGGGTGGCCAACGGCGATCGCTGGCCCCCCCTCCACTCCCCTGACTTCGATATCGACGAGCGCGCCCTCGTTCTGGGTGCCAAGCTCTTGGCGCGAAGTGCAGTTCTCCTTGCCCGCTGAGGAGGAGGAATCTGCTCTGACCTTGGATTCCCCCGGATCAGGGCGCAGTGCCTCGCGCGGTTTCGTCGATGAGGAAATCGACGACATCCTCGAATCGGCCATGTTGCGCGAAGACGTCGCGCTGACGCTTGGCTCCCGTTCCGCGTTTGAGCGTTTCACGGACGAGTGTATCGATCTCGTCCCACTCACCGGCTTCCTCGAGCGTGGGCCGAAGAAATTCCAGGAACTTCTCGATCAACTGAGCGGCCGGAACGGCGAGCCGGGCGTCGATATCGATGAGTTCCCCGTCGAGCCCGTAGCGGGAAGCTCGCCACTTCGCGGCCCGCAATAGTTCGGGACGAGCATGTTCGATCGGCAATCCGCGCTCGGCCTGGGCGTAACATGTTCGCGCCAACGCGCGGCAGAGGCCGGCCACCATGACGGCTTCATCAATCGAAGCACAAACATCCGTGACGCGAAACTCGAGCGTCTCGAAGTGCGATGACGGACGAATATCCCAGTAGATCTTCGACCCGTCGCTGATACTCCCCGTCTCGACCAGGGCGGAAACCAGGTCATCGTACTCAGTGCGCGACGCCAGGACGTGAGGAGTCCCCACCATCGGAAACCGCTGAAACAATTCGGTCCGATAGCTCGAGTAACCCGTCTCCATCCCCAGCCAGAACGGTGAATTGGCCGTGAGGGCAAGCAACGGTGCCAACCAAGGGCGAGCCCGGTTCATCACCTGGATCGCCAACTCTCGATCGGAGATTCCGACGTGGACATGGCACCCGAAGATAATCTGCTCGCGGGCAAGTTGCTGAAAGTCGGCCGCGATGCCGTAGTAGCGCGGCTTGGGAGTGATCGCCTGGTTCTCCCAGTGGGAAAAGGGATGGGTCCCCGCTGCGACGATCCGACTCCCTTCGCGTTGCGCCGCGTGGATCACTCCGCTCCGCAGCCGGACCAACTCGGCGCGAACCTCCCCAAGGGTCTTGCAGACCGGCGTGCCAATCTCAATCTGCGACAGGAAGAGTTCATTCGTCACATCCTCGCCGACCGTCTCTTGCGCCTTCAGCAGGATTCGCTGCGCACGCTGCCGAAGCTCGCGAGTCTCCGGGTTGACGATCTGGTACTCTTCCTCGACGCCGATCGTGAAATCTTCAATGGACTGGCCCACGCGATTCGCTCCTTGAACGCGGTGGATCTTCGAGTCACCCGCGCCTGGGATCGACCCGAGAGGAAACCGCTCTAACCTGGGACCAGCACGACATGCTGGTAAAAAAGAAGCAGACTGTACGCGACCACGGCGCTGGCCGCTACGGTTCCAAACCCCAGGACTTTCCGACCAAGGCTGGGACGACGACGCTCCACGACTTCGCAGACCACGATGGCCAACGAGATCAGAAGAAACTTGAAGGCGACCATGCCCGCCATGTTCCAGCGCACGAAGAACCAGCGAGCAAGCGGGTTCGATTCGTAGAAATGAAACCCCTGCTGCAGCAGAACGTAAGTCATGAGCAAATCGAGGACGCTCACCGTGAGAAGCGCCGCGCTCTCCCGACTCAAGAGAAGGGGATCGCCATGGAACTCGCGGTTCAGATTCCTCAGCCAATTTCCCAAGGCTTTGACGGAATTCATCAAAGTAGCTTAACAGATCCGACCGCCAAGCTACGATGCGGAATCGACACGATCAGATCAGTGTCACAAAGGGAACGCAACGACGAGCGGGGAGAATAACGTTGCATCAGTGGCAGGCGGCGTCTATGTTCGGCTTTGTGCAAATCCCCCCGTCGAGCACGAAAGTGCCTCAACGAGGCGGCCAATGAGACCGGGTCGCGACAGAAAGTCGCGGCCCCCTGCCAACCCCGGCGTCAGCGATCCTCAACGTTGCGAGTCTTTACTCATGAGACGTGTCTCAATTCCTCGATCCAGGGTCGCGGCCGCGCTGACGGTCGCCCTGGCAACTACGGTCATTGCCCTCGCACAGCAAGCGGCGACCGTGGTCGGCACACTTGACGGACATACCGAGCCGGTCTACTCCATCGCCTGGAGTCCCGACGGAAAAACCGTCGTCACCGGCGGCTTTGACAGCACGGTCCGGCTCTGGGATGTTGCCACACGCAAAGAGATCAAGAAGTTCGAAGGCCACTCAAACCTTGTCCTCTCCGTCGCCACATCGCCCGACGGAAAGAGCATCCTCTCGGGGAGCCTGGATAAGACGGCCAAGGTCTGGCGGATGCCCGGGGGCGGAGCCTCGAAGGATCTGGCCGGCCATCCGGCCGGTGTCCACGCCCTGGCGGTCAAGCCTGACGGAAAGCAGGCCGCAGCCGCATCGGCCAAGACGGTCAAGCTCTGGGACCTGGCCGCCGGAACTCCCGTAAAGGATCTGGAAGGTCATACAGCCGAGGTCGAAAGCGCGGCCTGGCGGCTCGACGGCGCACAAATCGCCTCAGGCGACAAGGCCCGCACGATCCGGCTCTGGAATGCCGCCGATGGAGCCCCGCAAGGCGTCATCGAGACACCGGCCGATACCGTGCTCGGTCTCAGCTACCTCCCCAACAACGTACAACTCGTCTCGGCCGGATCCGACGGCCTGGCACGACTCTGGCAACTGCCCATCGCCGACCCGAAGGTGGTCGACCTCGCCGCCGCCAACACGGCCTTCGCCTTCAACGCGAATGGATCGCGATTCGCCACCGTAGGGCCTGACAAGGTGGTCCGGGTCTATAACGCTGCGGATGGAGCGGTCGTCAAGGAAATCCCCGCCTCGGAGGAACCCGTCGCCGCCCTCGCGTTGAAGGCCGACGGCAGCCAGATTGCGATCGCCCTCGCCAATCGCGCCATCCGGATCTGCAACACGGCCGATGGCACCGAGGTCAAGAAGAGCGAGCCCCTCCCCTCCCCCGTTTCCGCCCTGGCCTTCCGGGCCGACGGCGCGCAGTTGGCCGTCGCAGGCGAAGACACGATCATTCGAGTCCTCGACGCCGCCGCCGCAACTGTCGTCAAGGAGTTCCCCGGCCACGGCGCCAAGGTGAACGCACTGGAGTTCGCCCCCAATGACGGCAACCTGCTGATCTCGGCCTCCGACGACAAGCTCGCCAAGCTCTGGGACGTCAAAGAGGGCAAATTGATCCGTGACTTCGCGGGCCACACCGAACCCTTGCTGACGCTCAACGTTTCGCGCGATGGTTCCAAGCTGGTGACCGGATCAGCCGACAAGAGCATCAAAGTCTGGACCATTGGCGATGCCAAGAACGTGGCCACCCTCGCGGGCCACGCTGGGCCGGTCAAGAGCGTCTTCCTCTCGAATGACGGCAATCGGCTCGCCAGCGGCTCGGCCGACAACGCGGTCCGGTTCTGGGATGTCCCCAATGCGCGCGAACTTCAGCAATCGACCTCCCATGGCGCAGCGGTGTCCACGGTAACGATCCTGCCCGACAATGCGTCAGTCGTCTCGGCGGGGGGAGACAACAAGCTCCGGATCTGGAAGCCCGCCGCGGTTCAGGTCTATGCGGGCCATCAAGGCCCCGTCCTCGGCCTGGCCGTTCATCCCAACGGCTCGCAGATCGCCACGGCCTCAGCCGACAAGACGGTGAAGGTCTTCGACACGAACACGGGGAACCTGATCCGGCCGCTCGCCGGTCATACCGACGCCGTGAAGAGTGTTGCGTATACCAAAGATGGATCCAAAATGATCTCTGGATCCGCCGATAAGACAGTCAAGACCTGGAACGTGGCCGATGGGAACCCTTTGCTCACCTACCCGGCTCAGGCGAGCGCTGTCCTTTCGGTTGCGACGTCAGCCGACAACAAGCTGCTCTTGATCGGCCTGGCCGAAAACAACGCCAAAGTCTTCGACCTGACCCAGGCCGACCCCGCGAAGGCCGAGCGTCAAACCCTCAGTGGACACGCCGGCCCCGTACTTGCCGTTGCGATCCTGCCGGACAACGTGACCGCAGTGACGGCCTCAGAGGACAAGACGGTCAAGGTCTGGACCCTCGAAACGCCGGGGGCGTCGACGAACCTGGCCGGTCACACCGGGCAAGTTTACAGTGTGGCCTGGGCACCCGACAGCAAGCAGGCGGCCACCGGGGCGGCCGACAAGACGGCCCGGATCTGGGACGTCGAAAAAGGAACGCAAATCCGCGCCTTGGAGAAGGCCCACGAGAATATCGTCTACTGCGTGGCGTATAGCCCGAAGGGAGACATGCTCGTCACCGGCGGAGACGACAAGCTGGTCAAGTACTGGAACCCCGCCGATGGCAAAGAGCTTCACAAGAGCGCCGGCCATGGCGCAGCGGTTTATTGTGTCGCGTTCCGCCCCGACGGTGCCAAGCTCGCCTCGGGCTCAGTCGACAAGACCATCCGGATCTGGAACGTGGCCGACGGCAAGGAGCTCAACAAGCTCGACGGCCACCCCGACGACGTCTACTCGCTCACCTTCAGCCCCGACGGCAAGCGGCTGGCGTCCATCGGCTACGGCGGCAACCTGTTCGTCTGGGACGTCGACGGAGCCAAGGCGATCTTCAACCAGAAAGTCGCCCCTAACACGATGGCTTACGGAATCTCCTGGAGCCCGGACGGCAAGCAGCTTGCCATCGCGGCATCGGACAACAAGGGCTATCTTTTCAATATCCCTTGATGCCTAGCCTGGATTTCTCACCCTATTCTTTCGGGGTCCGATCGCTCGACGATTTCGACGGCTCGCCCCCGCCACCCGCGGCCTGCGTGGTCTCCCGCTTGCTCATCACGTCGGCGTGGACCTGATCGGACCTCTTCACGCCAACGCGAACCTGGTTCCTCAGGCCCCCGCGCCCAGGCGGGGGCGCACCCCGATCCTCACCCCTCCTCAGGGAGGGGCTTTCCCGCCTCATTTGACTGGGTCTCCTCGTTTCAGCACCTCGGGATCAAGGGCCCCGACCGCGCCAAGTTGGTGTGCACACGCCGAAACACTTCCGCATACGGACAACCGCTCGAGAACTTCACCCACACCTTGCGAACCGTCACCCGCACCAACGCCCCGATCTTCAAGAGCTTCAGACGGATCGTTTGGCACTGCGCCTCGGCCATCGCCGTTCCCGCCAGCCCCAGCCGCCGCAACGCCTCCAGCAACACGTAGGCGATCGAGGAGAAGAACAGCCGGATCTGGTTGGCACGCATCGTGTGGGCACTGGTCCGATCGGCGAACAGATGGAGTTGCTGCTCCTTGATCCGGTTCTCCATCTCACCGCGACCGCAGTAGTCTTGCTCGTACAGCGGCGGCGCCGCTCGTTCCTCGACCGTGAGCGACGTGACCACGAACCGCGGGTTGGCCCCCTTGCCCAGATGCTCGGCCTTGGCCACCACCCGACGTTCTCGGCTCCAGGTCTTCTGCGTTTGATAACGCAACTCGGCGAAGACCCGGGACGGCTGTTTCGTCGCCTCGAATTGCTGGCGTGCTTGGGCCAATTCCGTCGCGATCGCCGCCGTCAGCCGGGTGTTCTTGGCCAGGCCGATCAGGTAATCCACGCCGTTGTCCTCACACCAGCGAAGGATCTCCTCGCGGCAGAACCCGCTGTCGGCGCGGATCAGGATCTTCACCTGAGGCCACGCCTGGCGGATCTGCGAGACGATCCGCTTGAGGGACTTCACCGAGCCGGCGCTGGCATCAATGTCGGAGGGACGCAGCCGGGCACAGAGCAGGTGGTCGCCGCAGAAGATGTAGAGCGGGAGATAGCAGTATCCCTTGTAGTAGCCGTGGAAAAAGCGGCCAAGTTGGCGGCCATGGACCGTGTCGTCGGTGGCGTCGAGGTCCAAAACGATCCGCTCGGGGGGTCGGCTGTGGGCCTGAAGAAAGAGGGTAACGAAGAGCCGTTCGACCTCATGGGTCTGACAGGTGATCTTCTTGTAACGGCTCTGTCCGTCGGCCCCGACAGGGGTCAGTTCCAAGCGGTTGAGGGTACTCTTGCCAGCCAGCGGCTTGCCGCGATCGCGGAGCCGTGGCCGGTCCTGGCCGGTGGGATCGGTCTTGCCGACGACGGTGGCCAGTAACGGATCGCAGCGGAGATCGTCGTGGTCGTTGAGGTCTTCGTAGCCCAAGGCCAGACCATAGACGCGTTGGGCCAGGAGGTGTTCCAGGGGGTGCTCGACGAGGTCAGGATCGCGATGGTCGGTAAAGCAGGCGGCGAACTGGCGGATGATCCCGGTGCGGGCTTCGATCTGACGGAGCAGAAGTGCACCGCCGTCGGAAGAGATGGCGCCCCCGTCAAAATCGGCGAGCACTTGGCGGTGACCGAGGATGGAAAAGTCGAGGTAAGTCGAGTTACACTCTGTAGCCATCGGGCTGCCTTGGTTCGGTGTCAAAAGTGGTTGTCGCAATTCCACCTATGACACGCAAGGCAGCCCGATTCAATCCCTGGTGAGAAATCCAGGCTAGTTGTTCCTATCCAAGCGGGTTGATTAACGCAAGGAGGGAGCCCCCAATGGTAGGGGGCTCCCTCCTTTTTCTCTTTGCGGAAAACCGCAGGACTCCGCCGTTGCTAGGGCCAGCGGCTTCCAACCAGCTTGCACGCCTCAGAATGACCGTCCAGCCATCCAGTGCTCACGTTGCCCAAACGGTCAATTGAGAATAGCCCCCTGCTGTCCCTCAGCAAGATCAGCCTCGCCCCCCCTCACAGCACGTCTCGCAGATCGTGCGACAACGCGTGCACTGCAACTTGCCGCGCAACTCAAAGAGCCGCCCGCCGCAGACAGGGCAAGCCGGCTGGGGCGGAGTGGAAGGCCCCTGTGCGATGGGCTGACGCTCGTCCGGTTGCGGCGAAGGCAGGTTCATCAGGTTTCTCACAACGCGAGTCGATTAGAAAATCTTAATTCCTCACATCCTTAGCTTGAACAGAGAGGCTCGCGAAGAGCAAGCACGACTTTCGCCAGTCCTTTTGCCCTTCGCGAGCGATCCGGAACTCCTTTTTACTTGCCCACGAGAATCCGAGCGCGGGCCGGAGAACCAGGCTCGTCCTCCAGCGTGCAAACGATCCCCTCGCGCCTCGCCAGGTCGACACCGAGAGTCACGGTATGGATGCCGGTCGCCAGGTTCAGGACGACCTCGGATTTGGGTTCGACCTTGTTGCCGTCAATCCAGAGCTTCATCCCCTCGACCGAGTTGAAGGTGAGTTTCAACGGACCAGGCGTCGTGACCTCGATCTCGGCACGGGCCAGGCCAAGCAATCCCTGATAGGACCTGACGGGCTTGAGGGCCTCGATAGGCAACAATCCCGAGACCAGGCTGTAAGCGGGAGTCCAACTGCGCAGGACTCCACTCTCCAGCGCCGAGTCGAGTCCGATGTGACTCATCGCCTCGGCCTCTTTCGGAGTCGGCTCAAGAACACGCCAACGCCTGACAACCCGAGCCTTACTGACCGAATAAGGGCCGATCTTTCCCAACTCGGAAAGGAACCTGACGAGGTCGACCAGCTCCGGGCGAGTCAGGGGATCGGTGAGATTGGCCGGCATCAGCGATCCGGCCGGCTTCTGCTCCTCGATCGTTGCGACCGGAATCGTCAGTTCCTGATCTTCGGCGTCCCTTAGGATCAGGTCGGTGTCCGTCTGGCGCAGCTTGATGCCCGTGAGGATCTTACCGTCGCTGGTGGCCACCACCACGGCGTGGTAGTTCTCCTTGATCGCCTTGCTCGGCTGAAGGATTGAGTCGACCAGGTAGTCGGCCGGTGCGCTGGCACCGATGCTTTCAAGGCTCGGTCCGACTTGTCCGCCGGCCCCTGCGATTGCGTGGCACTTCAGGCAAGTCATCTCCGCGCGGCGGAAGACCTCTTCGCCCCGCTTGGCGTCACCCAGACGGGCGACGTCGGCGAGAAGCTCTTTCATCTGCTCAGGGGAGAGTTCGCCGGAAGTCGAAGTCAGGTGGCCGGCCGTCGTCAGCGCTTCAACCAGCTTTTCCTCAGCCCGTCCTGAGGCGCGAACCGTGCGGATCGCAACCTTGGCGATGTCGAAGGGGAGCGTCTTGTCGGCCAGGGCGGCCGTGAGCGCTGCGGGGCCCGTGCGAAGTTGGAGGAATCGAGCCAGCAGACTGTCAACGGCGGCCGGTTCCGTGGTCTGAGCCAATCGCGCGATCGCTCGCTGAGCGGCTCCGTTGGGATCGATTGAGGCCAGAGCGCTAATCGCGAGGGCCTGGGTTCGGGCAGGCGAGTCAGCAGCCGCGAGACGTTCGAGCTCGGTTTGGCTTTCCGGGCCGCCGATCTCGGCCAAGGCGTCCACAACTGAGCGTACGAGGGAGTCTGAGGACGTCTTCGCGTTGGCGATTTCGACAAGCCGGGGGCGAACCGACACGAGTTTCCAGGCGCCGGCCGCGGCAGCAGCCGCTCCGCTGATGGCATCGTCTTTGTCGTTGAGCAATGGCGCTACGCGGTTGAGGTCCCCGGAGGGCTGAACCTTCCGCTGACGGGCCGCCTTCGCCAAGGTCTCCAGCAGCGTACCGCGCTGGCCGTGAGTGGAGGAGCCCCCCTCAATGGCGAGGTCGAGGACCATGGCCAGATCGCTCGGATCTCCCAGGGTGGCGACCGTCGTCAAAACCGCCGAGACCTGCTCCTTCGGGATCTTCGCGGCCCGCAACGACTCGACCAGCGGCTTGACCACGCCGGAGGATCCGTTGGCCTGGAGCGCGAACACCAGGTGGCTGACTTGCCCCTTGAAGTCGAAGCGGCCCGCCTGGACTTCAGGAAGCCAGGTCGGCGCCAGCTCGCGTGCCGTGAGCCAGAGGGCATAGTCGAGGAAACGATCGATGGGCCGGTCGAGGGCACTCATGGCCAACGCCACCGCCTGCGTTGTCGGGAACCGTCCGAGCGCCCGGACGGCCTCAAGCCGGACGCGAGGGTGGTCGTCGCTCACCTGCTGGGCCATGATCGCGATCGGATCCGACAAACGAGTCTGCCACTGGCTGGCGACTCGGGTCGCCGCCGCGCGCACCCGGGGATCGCTGCTCCTCAAGAGCGCGGCGAGCAAGTCCGGCTCGACCTCGTTGATGGCTTGGTAGGTCCAGAGGGCCTCGAGCCGCTGATGCTCGGCATCGGGATCGTGGGTATCGAGTTTCGTGACCCAATCCTTCAGCGCGGGGACGATCGACTTGCCCCGCTCCTTGAGTACCATCCTGGCATTCTGCCGGGTCCAGTCTTCGGGCGTCTTCAAGGCCGTGAGCAAGGCTTCGGTCGACGCTCCCACCAGCTTGGGCCGCTCGACGAGCGGGCGTCCCTTGGCAGTGACTCGCCAGATCCGTCCTCGGGTGTGATCGCGTCTCGGGTCACGGAAATCGACTTCGCCATGCTGGATGATCGGGTTGTACCAGTCGGCAATGTAGATCGCGCCGTCCGGCCCCATCTTGGCGTCGATCGGCCGGAAGGCCATGTGCTTCGTCTTGATCAGCTCGGGCTGTTCGCGTGAGGCATAACCTGCACCGTCTTCGCTGATCACGAACCGGCAGACCCGGTTGCCCCGGAAGTCGCTGGCCACGATGCTCCCCGACCACGACTCGGGGAGGTGCCGACCGCTCAGGAACTCCGCGCCGCAGTGCTTCGGACTTCCCGGGTTGAGCCCTTGCAAGACCCGAGTCGCGTCAGGCGCCGTGACGTAATAGGCGCCGGGAAGGCAGTAGTTGATTCCTTCGCCCCCCGCCCCGTCGGTCGCGAACGACTGGCCCCAGCGATCGAAATGGTGCCCCCACGGGTTGACCAATCCTCGAATGAACACCTCAAGTTCCATCGTCTCCGGCCGGAACTGCCAGATCCCACCGCCACCGAGCCGGCGCACACCGTGCGGCGTTTCGACATGGCTATGGATATAAATCGACTGATTAAAATAGAGCATTCCATCATATCCCCACCGGAGCGTGTGAAGGATATGGTGGGTGTCTTCGGTGCCAAAGCCCGAGAGCATCACGCGGCGACGATCGGCCTTGCCGTCATTGTCAGTATCCGCGAAGTGGAGCAACTCGGTGCTGTTGGCCACGTAGACTCCCCCATCACCGGGCTCGACGCCGGTCGGAATGAGGAGTCCATCGGCGAAGACCGAGGTCTTCTCCGCGCGTCCGTCACCGTCTCGATCCTCGAGGATCAAGACCTTATCGTTGGCGGTCTGCCCCGGCTTGATCTGGGGATAAACTTCAGAGCTGACGACCCACAACCGCCCCTGAGGGTCGAAGTTCATCTGGATCGGCTTGGCGAGCACGGGGTCGGCGGCGAACAGGTTGACCTCGAAGCCATCCGCCACGATGAACGACTTGCGCTCGACTTCCGGGTCAGGGTCGGGAATCTCGAAGGGGGCACGCTGGGCAAAGGTCGAGGACGTGGCCGCCAGCGCGACGCAGACGCTTAAGAGAAACGGAAATCGGTTGCGATTCATCGACCCACCTCGCTTTCACGGCTCAACTCATAAACGTGGGAGACTGGAACGCGCAACGTTGCGATTTCCTTCTCCTTGGCCTCAACAAGCGGGTCGAACAGAGGAATCTCGCGTGCGTTGTTACCTTGCTCGTGCTTTCGGAAACCGAACAAGTACGTCTCGTTCTGGGGCCGCCAGCGGTGGAAGTACAGCAGATTCTTCTCGTTGATGACCTTGCGAAGCGTCTCGACCTGATCAAACTCAGGTCCTTTTTTGAGTTCCCGCTGCTTCCACTGGTCGGCGGAAGCCGAGGCGATGAGCTGTCCGTCAATTTTCAAGGTGTAACGCCCCGGGGCCAGTCCCTCGAACTCAAGAACGCGGGCGCTTTCCTTGGTTGGAGAGAGTTGGGCCGGGAGCGGCAGCGAAGTGCTCAGCACTTCGAAGCGAATCCGTTGCGGGGAGGTTTGAACGTTGGAGATCTTGGCATTCTCCGCCTCGGCGGTTCCGTCCGGTCGGACACGAACGGTCCACGGCTTCCCGAAATTCTCCAGGAGCTCGGACGCGATCTTAGCGTCGGCCAAGCAGTAGCCAGCTTCGGTCAAATGGATCCCGTCGTCAGTCAGGGTCCGCGCGCCCTTCTCACCCGCGCTGCGCGAAACGTCGAGTGGGAGACGGATCGAGGCGAGGTCGACGAAAGGATAGCCGCGGCTGCCCGCCACCCGGGCGATCGTCTCACGGTAGAGCCCGAGCTTCTGGTTGTGAGCGGCCGGATCGGGGAGGGGTCGGCCGAGGTCTTCATGAGCGATCGGCGAGAGGAGCACGACCTTGGCCTTCGTCTCGGCCAGGACGTCGAGCAACGTGCTCAAGCCCTGCTCAAAGGAAGCGAGGCCCGGCTCACCGTCGAACGATTCGCTCATCCCGTAGCCAAGAAGGATGACCGTGGGCTTGAGCCCGAGCACGTGTTCCTTCAATTGATTGAAGCCGTCGGCACGCTTGCCGAATCCCGCCCTGGCATCACCAAAAACCGTATCGCCGCTCCAGCCGAGGTTGCGGACGATCAGGTTCTTCCCTGGATTTGAGAGGGTCAGCAGCGTTTCAAGGTAACCATGCTTCTGATTGCGCTCAATCAGATCGTCTCCGAGAAGCACAATCCGATCGCCGTCCTTGAACGAGAAGGCATTCTGATCGGCCGCTTGAGAGCTCGCGCTCAGGCAGAGCCATGAGACGATCGCGGCGAGGTACGGGAGAGGTCGTTTCACAAGGTCGCTCCGGACCGAAATCGGTGGTTGGAATTGCCCCAACGGAAATCTCGTCAAAAACAAGGAGGGGCCAGTTTTGCACGAAATCTGAGGAAGGGCCGCCATCCCCACCAATCTAGCCGTGGGACTGGCGATGGTCGAGAACCTTCCGCCCCACGGAGGGAACTGTAGAGAGAGTCTGGGAGCCACGCTATAATTCAGGCCATCATGAATCAGACTGACGCGACCAACACAGCCCACGGCCCCCATTTGGCCTGACGCGCCCCCCTCCCTTTACGTCCCGCTTCCAACGGACAAACGACAAAGCTCAGACGCCTCATCTTTTATTTTTTTGCGGGACCATCCATGTCCAAGTCGAGGATGCCTGAGCTCATCAGCGAAGCTCAAACGACGGAAGAAGCATTTCTCAGGCAAATCTTCGTCCGGGATCAGATGGCTGAGTGGTCGAAGTCGCCGCTCATCATGGCTCGAGCCGAGGACGTCTATTACTGGGACGTCGACGGCAAACGTTACGTTGACGCCCTCTCGGGAATCTATGTGGCGTCGGTCGGCCACAACAACCGTCGCGTGATTGAGGCCATCCATCGCCAACTCGACACACTGGCGTTCTCTCCGCCGATGCACGGGACCAACCCGGTCGCGATCCAGTTCGCGAACCTGCTCGCCGAACTGGCTCCTGGTGATCTGTCGGTGGTCAAGCTCCAATGCGGGGGTTCGGAGATCACCGAGGCGGCGATCAAGCTGGCGAGGCAATATCACCGGCTTACCGGATCGCCGGGCAAGTATAAGATTATCAGCCGCTATCAGTCCTGGCATGGCTCAACCCTGGGCGCACTCTCGGCTTCGGGCTTGAAGTCACGGAAGACCGTGAACGAGCCGATGGCGCCGGGCTTCCTCCACGTATTCCCCCCCACCTGCTATCGATGCCCGTTCGGCAAGTCGTATCCCGGCTGTGGGATCACGTGCGCCTCGATCATCGAATCCGTCATCGACATGGAAGACCCCGCTACCGTTGCGGCGATCATGGTCGAACCGATCGGCCACACCGGGGGGATCATCGACCCGCCCGAGGAGTATCTGCCGATGCTCCGCGAGTTCTGCGACCGGCACAATATCCTCTTGATTTTCGATGAGATTATCACCGGGATCGGCCGCACCGGACAGATGTTCGCCGCCGAGACGTTCGGCGTTGTGCCCGACGTGCTCTGCGTGGCGAAGGGGCTCAGCGGCGGCTACGCGCCGCTCTCTGCCATGATCTGCCGGGGGCCGATCGCCGACGCCTTCTGGGGGCCGGTCGCGGAGAATCCGGGCTTCGTGGAAGGACACACGTTCGAGGGCAACCCGATCTCGTGCGCGGCCGGGATCGCCGTCCTCCAGGAAATCCTGGAACGAGACCTTTGTCAGAACGCGCGAACCCAAGGTGATCGCCTCAGTCATCACTTCCGGAGGATGGCCGAGACACACGGTGTGATCGGCGACATCCGAGGCAAGGGACTGTTCCAGGCAATCGAGTTTGCACGTGATCCCGCAACCAAGGAATCGTTCCCTGCCGAGTTGGCGTTTGGAACTCGGGTGGGCCGACGGGCGCTTGAGAAAGGTCTTCTCTGCCGATTCGACCCGAACTGGATCGCCTTCGGCCCCCCTTTGACGACGACCAGCGAGCAGCTTGACGAAATGGTCTCGATTCTTGACGCGAGTCTTACCGAAATCCTTCAAGAAATTGATGCCTGAGTGATTGACCGGTTGCCAGCTTGCCGTAAAGCCGCACGCTTTGGCGAGGACCAGTCGCCCCTTGGGGACTATAAAATGCGGACATAACTTTTCTGACTGTCAGTAGTGAATATTCTCGTGAGCGAATCTTGATTCAAATTCAAGCAAAAGAAAGCACCAAACGGCGGGAATTCAGCGGGTTCGACGGACGCGATGACCGAAACGGATCTCTTTCGACGCTGTCTTTTGTTGACGTGATGCCAATCGTGCTCTATCACTCTAAGAGATAGTAAAACGGTGGCCGGTCGTCCGTCCGGGAGTCGCCACGGTTCCACGTTCCTCGTTCGGTCGTGGGACCATCACAACGACTTGGCCATGCCGCGGGCTCTTCCTGTGCACGGACCGGCCGCCTGAGAGAAGTCCCTTCGCTCGGGAGTCGCCGCGCCGTGAATCCGTTCGAGCCGAGTACCGTCCCCTCGTTGGCGATTGAAGAGAAAGAAACCTTCCGGCCCCGACCTGCCAACGACTTTGCCACCGCAGGGTTGAACAGCGCTCAGATCGAGAGCCTCGTCCTCAAGTTCCTGCTCAACTTCGGGAACGCCGCCGGCCGGAGGATTGCCGACGAGCTCGGCTTGCCCTTCAGTCCCTTCCCCGAATTCCTTCGTCACCTCAAGAACCAGCAGATCGTCACCTACACCGATAATGCCTCGGCCAACGACTACTATTACTCGCTGACGGACACCGGACGCGCCCGCGCACGGAACTACTTCGACGAGTGCGCCTACGTCGGCACCGCCCCCGTTCCGTTTGAAAGCTACGTCGCTTCGGTCGCTGCCCAGACAATCGACGCCGAGCAGCCGAAGATGGCCGACCTCCGTCGCGCCTTCTCCGACCTTCTTATTAATGAGGACATGTTTCAGACTCTCGGCGCAGCGATCAATTCCGGCCGTGGCATGTTTATCTATGGCTACCCCGGAAATGGCAAAACGAGCATCGCCGAACGCATCACACGATGCTTCGGCACGTCGATCTGGATTCCACGGGTCATCAGCATCGAGGGCCACATCCTCAAGCTTTACGACCCGGCCAGCCACGAAGCGATGAGACCCCGAAGGGGGGGACTGCTGAGGATGGACGATCAGGACGACCGCTGGATCGAAATCAAGCGGCCGACCCTGATCGCCGGTGGCGAACTCACCATGGAAAATCTGGAGATCAGCTACAACCCCGCGACCAAGATCAGCGAAGCGCCGCTGCAGATGAAGAGCAACAACGGGACCTTCTTGATTGACGACTTCGGCCGGCAGCGGATGCAACCGATCGAGCTCCTCAACCGTTGGATCATTCCGCTCGAGAAACGGTACGACTTCCTGACGCTTGCCAACGGCAAGAAGATTCGCGTCCCGTTCGACCAGCTCATCTTGTTCTCAACCAACCTCGAGCCGAAGCAACTGGTCGATGAGGCGTTCCTGCGACGGATCCCGTACAAAGTCAACGTCACCGACCCGAGCGAATCGATCTTCCGGCAGCTCTTCGAGATTTTCGGACCGAAACTCGGCTTCAAGTCAATCGATCAGGCTGCCATTTCCTACCTCGTCGAAACGCATTACCTCGGAGTGAACCGCCCCTTTCGCGCCTGCCAACCGCGCGACCTGATGCTCCAGATCCGCAACCACTGCATTTTCAACGAGCTCGAGATCGAAATGACCGCGGAGTACTTCGACATCGCCGTGGGCAACTACTTCACAGTCATGTGATTGCAAGTTCGAGGAAAATGCCCGGCAACGAATCGACTCAGTCGAGCCGGGAACAGAACGTCGTCGAGGATGCTGAGGAATTTGCCATCCAAGTGCTGAGGCCGGACGCATCAGGCGGACGGATAGGCGGCGCCACGAAATTCTGTTAAATTCACAAAGAGGGTAGAAAGGGATTCGCGGCAAACTCGCCCCGAGGTGCCGGCCTCTTTGCAACCCCGAAAGAGTAACCGTCAAAGTCATGCTTCGGCTTTTGACGATCGCCCTTTCAGAACCGCAAAAAATCCCCGCTATGTGCATGTGTCGCTCCTAGGGGTTTACACCCCTGGCGACAGAAGGACACCCCTCCGGGATTGCTCAATAGAGGCCAGAGCCAGGTGCGTCGCAGAAATCAAAGCAGGATTCGCGACGGCGTCTGATGGAGTCGTTTGAGATATGGGTCCAACGCAGAGCGTCCAGTCGTGGCGGTGGCGAGGCTCCCGAACCGTCGCCTTGGCGATCCTCCTCGGGTTGGGCTGTGCGGCCGAAGCGGCCCCGTTGCCTCCCCCGGCAAGCCAAAAGATCGACTACCTACGGGACGTCCGGCCGATCCTTTCCAAGCACTGCTACCGCTGCCACGGCTCTGAGCGGCAGAAGGGGGGCCTGAGCCTTCACGCAAAGGCGCGGGCGCTCGCCGGCGGTGATGGCGGCCCTGCGTTCGAGGTTGGCAAAAGCGACGAGAGCCGGCTGATTGAACTCGTGGCTGCGGTCGACGAGAACGACGTCATGCCTCCCGAAGGCGCCGGTGAGCGCTTGACCCCGGAACAAGTGGGCGTGCTCCGTGCCTGGATCGATCAAGGGGCCTCATGGCCCGACGACGATCCGGCCGGCTCCCAAGCCATTTCGAGCGATCACTGGTCGTTTCGCCCCCCTGTGCGGTCCGATTTGCCCGGCGTCAAGCGCCCGGAGTGGGTCAGGAACCCCATCGATCGATTCGTTCTGTCGCGGTTGGATCGGGAAGGAATGGTCCCCGCCCCCGAAGCCGAACGAACAACCTTGATTCGCCGGCTCTCCCTGGACCTGATCGGGCTCCCTCCAACCATCGATGAAGTTGACTCGTTCGTGGCGGACACCCGGACGGACGCATACGAGCGCCTGGTGGAGCGCCTGCTCGAGTCGCCGCATTACGGCGAGCGCTGGGGTCGGCGCTGGCTGGACCGCGCCCGGTATGCCGATACGAACGGCTATGAGAAAGACCGGGAACGATCCATTTGGCCCTACCGCGATTGGGTGATCCGCGCGATCAACGCCGACATGCCCTTCGACCAGTTCACGGTCGAGCAAATTGCCGGAGACTTGCTCCCCAACGCCTCGCTCTCGCAAAAGGTGGCCACCGGGTTTCACCGCAACACGATGATCAACGAAGAAGGGGGAATCGACGTTGAGGAATTCCGTTTCACCTCCCTCGTCGATCGAGTCGCCACGACCGGGGCCGTCTGGCTTGGCCTGACCATTCAATGCGCCCAGTGCCATACGCACAAGTACGACCCGATTACCCAGCGCGAGTATTATCAGTTCTTCTCCTTCTTCAATAACGCCGATGAACCCGAAATCGACGTGACGGATCCGGAGATCACCACCAAGCGCCAAGAACTTGCCGCAAAGATCGCCGCGATGGAAGCCGGCCTGGAAGCGCAGTTCACCGCATCTGACCTCAGCCCATCCCCAAAACCAGACACGAATGCGCCGGATCTCGACACCAAGAACGACTCACCGTCACTCCAAAGCCGGATGACGGAATGGGAGAAAGCGACCCAACCGGTCCACTGGACTCCACTACGACCCACTCGCCTCGTCTCGCAGAACCACGCGACCCTCACCGTCCAAGACGACCTCTCCGTGCTCGCCAGCGGCGACAAGCCGAACCGTGACACATACGAGGTCGAGGTCTCGACCGATCTGCAAGGGATCACCGCGCTCCGGTTGGAGGTGCTGCCCGACCCCAGCCTTCCCAACGGCGGCCCGGGACGTGCCCCTTTGTTCTCGGTGGGCGACTTTCTGCTGACAGAGTTCCTCGTCGCCACCCAACCTGCTTCGGGTGAAGGCCACGCTCAGCCCGTGCCGATCCAGCACGCGAGCGAAGACTATTCCGAACCGGAGCGTCCCGCGAGCCTCGCGGTGGACGGCATTCCCGACACCGGCTGGACGGTCAAGGGAGGGGTCGGGCAGGCGCACGCGGCCGTCTTCGAATTCCGCGAGAAGGTCGGCGACGGAGCCAGCTCCAAGCTCACTCTGACTCTGCGCCAAGAAGGCATTCACCAGATGACGATCGGCCGATTCCGGATCTCGGCGACGTCGGATCCCGGACCGATTCGCGCCTCGAAGGTACCAGCCGACGTCGAGGCGATTTTCCTCCGCCCGCCCGCGTCACGGACCGAGGCGGAACTATCGAGACTCAAAAGCTATTACTTGAGCATCGCGCCGGAGTTGGCCAAGCAGAACGAACAGATTGTCGCTCTCCGCCGTTCGCTCCCGCCCCAGCCAACGACCTTGGTGATGCAGGAGCGGTTGCCCGAGCACGCCCGAACGACGCATATCCACAAACGAGGCGAGTTCCTCAAGATCACCGACCCCGTTGAGCCCGGCATGCCTGCAGTGCTCCCTCCCCTTCAAAAAGAGGAGCCGCGCAATCGCCTGGGCCTGGCTCGTTGGCTGGTCGCTGAGGAGAACCCACTCGTGGGTCGGGTCGTCATGAACCAGGTCTGGCAGGCCTACTTCGGTCGTGGCATCGTGGCCACTGTCGATGACTTCGGAACCCGAGGGGAGAAGCCAACTCACCCTGAATTACTCGACTGGCTGGCCACCGAGTTCATTCAACGCGGTTGGAGCCTGAAGGCCATGCATCGGCTGATCGTCACCAGCGCCACCTATCGTCAGGACTCGCGGATTTCGCCGGAGCAACTGGCGCGCGATCCGAAAAACGAGTTGTTGGCGCGCGGCCCCCGCTTTCGGGTTGAGGCCGAAGTGGTTCGGGATATCGCCTTGGCGGCCAGCGGCCTGCTCAACCCGGCGATCGGCGGTCCCAGCGTCTTCCCGCCCCAACCCGAAGGGGTTACTGCGCTGGCCTACGGGAGCGTCCCCTGGAAGACCAGCCAAGGATCCGACCGGTTCCGCCGTGGCTTGTACACTTATACAAAACGCACAGCGCCTTACGCCTCGTTCACAATCATGGATGCTCCGACTTCGGAGACTGCGTGCGTCCGCCGTGAACGTTCAAACACGCCGCTCCAGGCGCTTACCTTGCTCAACGACACGACCTTCATTGAAGCCGCCCGCTCACTTGCTCAGCGTGTGCTCGATGAGGCACCCGACGACGATCAGGCCCGCGCTCGCCACGCGTTCCGCCTCTGCCTCTCTCGACTTCCTCGCGAGGAAGAGGTCGCCATGCTGACTCGCTACTTCCAGGAACAACGCGAGCGGTTCCGCCTCGTTGAAGCCGATCCCGCCCAGGTGGCCGGCCTGGACGCGGCGGCGGCAAACGCCACCAAGAACCTCCCCGAACTGGCGGCCTGGACGACCGTGGCGCGTGCCTTGCTCAATCTCGACGAGACGATCTCGAAGGAATAAGACCATGAAACCGTTCGCTTTCGATCCGACGCCGGAACGGCCATCGTCCCCGATCCACGAGTCCACTCGTCGGCATTTCTTTCGCGAGTGCGGCGTCGGGATTGGCAAGATCGCCCTGACGTCGCTTTTCCTCGAGTCTCAATCGCGAGCGGCGACCCCGCTCCCGGCTGATCCACTCACCCCCAAGCCGGCACACTTCGCCCCCAAAGCGAAGCATGTGATCTACCTTTTCATGGCGGGGGCCCCCAGCCAGCTCGACCTCTTCGATAACAAGACATCGTTGCAGAAGTACGACGGTCAACCGGTCCCTGCTGAGATCGTCAAGAATCAGCGATACGCCTTCATCAGGCCGGATGCGAGCCTGATGGCCTCGCGGTTCAAGTTCGCGCGCCACGGTGAGTCGGGGGCAGAAGTCTCCGAAATGCTTCCTCACCTGGCCAAGGTGGTCGATCGGATCAGTTTCATCAAGTCGATGCATACCGATCAGTTTAACCATGCCCCCGCGCAAATCTTCGTGAACACGGGGTCGCCGCTCCCCGGCAGGCCCTGCATGGGGTCGTGGGTCACCTACGGCCTCGGCAGTGACGCCGCCGACCTCCCTGGATTTGTCGTTCTCTCCTCAGCCGGGGGAACCAGCGGTGGGGTCGCCAACTGGAGCAGTGGGTTCCTCCCCAGCTCCTACCAGGGCGTGCCGTTTCGATCCACGGGTGACCCGATCTTGAATGTCGCGAACCCGCCCGGCTTCGACCGCCGGCTCCAGCGCGATTCGCTCGACCTGATCCGCAATCTCAACGAGAAGCGGCTCGACGACGTGGGCGACCCCGAGATCGTCACCCGGATCGCCGCCTACGAGATGGCCTATCGGATGCAGACGAGTGCACCCGAGTTGATGGACCTCACGGGCGAAAGCGACGAGACAATCCAGCTCTACGGAGCCAAACCCGGGAAGGCCTCTTTCGCCAACAATTGCCTGCTGGCGCGAAGGCTGGTCGAACGTGGCGTCCGGTTCGTGAACCTGTACCACGAGGGGTGGGACCATCATTCCGACGTGGCCGGCGGCCTCAAAAATCAGTGCGGCCAGACCGACCAGGCGGCCGCTGCCTTGATCGTGGATCTCGAGCGGCGTGGGCTTCTCGACGAGACGCTCGTCGTCTGGGGGGGTGAGTTCGGCCGCACCCCCATGGTCGAGTCAAACGCCACACTTGGTCGCAGCATGGGCCGCGACCACCACCCTCAAGCGTTCACGATGTGGTTCGCCGGCGGTGGGATCAAGCCGGGAATCACTCTCGGAGCCACCGACGAGCTCGGCTTTCACATCACCGAGCACCCGGTTCACGTCCACGACTTGCAGGCCACGATTCTCCATCTCCTCGGACTCGACCACAAGCGGCTCACCTTCAAGTATCAGGGCCGTGACTTCCGGCTAACCGACGTCCACGGCGAGCTGATTCAGGCGATTCTCGCTTGATGGGATGAACACGCCGCAGGCTTTACTGACTCTGCGGCGTGTTGGACGAGGCCGGTCGACCCGTTCTGGACCGCCACGAGAAGGGCCCTTTCAAGAGGCTGTTCGGAGCGGCGAGCGGTTGCGGCAGATGGCGCGGGCCGGTCGGTCCGTCGGAATCGCCTTCCCATTGATGGGTCTGGATCGCGCGAAGGATTTCGCTGGCCAGACGCATCGCTCGGAGACCTTGCTGGCCGCTCACTTTCGGGGGGGTACCCGATCGAATTGCCTGGACGAAATCCTCCAGCTCAAGCTTGAGCTGGTCCTGGATTTCGGACTGGACCTGGTCGACCCGAAGCACGGTCCCGAACAGATGCTCCTTGACTTCGGCCGGGTTTGTCAGATCCACGCCGGTCAGGTCGAGCTGGCCACGCCTGAGCTGTTCGGAAGGGCGAACGAGGGTGCCCTGCTTGGTCATGAAGTCGAGCATGGCATAGCCTTCCGCTGACCACAGGCGCATCTTGCGCATGGCCTGAAAGCTGGCGCGGCTGGCCGTCAGGTTCGCGACGCATCCATCCTCGAACTCGATTCGAGCATTCGCCACGTCTTCATGGCCGCCGAAGACGCTGACGCCGACGGCCACCACCGATCGAACCGGCCCTGGGTTCATCGCCAGGACGAGGTCGATATCGTGAATCATGAGGTCGAGGACGACCCCGATGTCAGTAGAGCGGAACGTGTAAGTCGAGAGCCGCTCGGCCGTGATGTACTTGGGCCGCATCGGCAGGCCGTCGAGGGCAGAGAGCGCCGGATTGAATCGCTCGACGTGGCCCACCTGGAGCAAGGTCCGGCGAACCTGGGCGAGCGCCACGAGTTCTTCGGCCTCGGCCGAGTTGGAAGCCAGCGGTTTCTCGACCAACGTGGCGATCCCGCGTGCCAGAAAATCTCCGGCCACTTCACGATGCATGAAGGTGGGGACGGCAATCGAGACGGCATCGACCTCATTGAGGAGTTCGCGGTAGTCGGCCACGGCGCGGGTGCCCGTCTTTTCGGCAACGCTCCGGGCCTGTTCGATACGCGAGTCGGCAACTGCGACCAGCTCCACCTCGGGGATCTCTGACAAGATCCTGGCGTGGTGCTGCCCCAGATGGCCGACTCCAACTACCGCCACACGCGAGCGCGTCATGATTTTCTCCAGCGTTCGCGGGCCCGGCCGTGTTTGCCTTCTTGCTGGGCCTGGATGAAATCGAGCAAACTTCGCACTTCAGGGAGGAGGTGGCCGTGTGACTCGAGGATTTCGGTCGCATGCTTCGCGCTCATCTTGGCGCGATAGATCAACCGATGCGCTTCGTGGAGGGCGTCGATCCCTTCCGAGCTGACGCCGTTCCGTTTCAGGCCGACGACGTTGATGCAGCGGATCTTCGACGGATTGCCGTCGACCAGCATGAATCGAGGCACGTCGTGAACGATCCGCGACTGGCCGCCAACGAAGCTGTAGGCGCCGATGGTCGAGTAGTGGTGGACCGCCACCCCGCCGGAAATACTGGCGTGCGACTCGACGTGCACATGACCACCGAGCATCGATCCGTTGGCAATGGTGATGCGATCACCAAGCTTGCAATCGTGAGCGACGTGCGCCCCGGCCATCAGGAAGTTGTGGCTCCCCAGCCGGGTGACCCCATCTTCCTTTTCGGTGGCCCGGTTGATCGTGACACTCTCACGGATGATGTTGTGGTCGCCAATCTCGACGCGGGTCAGCGACCCTTTGTAGCTGACATCCTGCGGATCGCCGCCGATCACGGTGAACGGGCTGAAGACGTTCATCTCCCCGACCGTGGTGACCCCCAGCATGCAGACATGAGCAATGAGTCGGGTACCCCGGCCAACCCGCACGTCTGGCCCGAGCACACAGTAGGGACCGATCTCGACGTCGTCGGCGAGCTCGGCTCGGGGATCAACGCAAGCCGTATCGGCGATCAGCGTGGCCATGATATCGATTATCCTCAAATCCTTGAGGGTCGGAGGCGCCATCCTTGGCACCAGAGCCGAACCAGGCACTTGCAACTGCAAACCGCCGCACAAAGGTCAGGCGGGGCGTTCCGAGTCGACGATCACAAAGCGAATCTTGGCCTCAGCCGCAATCTGATTATCGACCGTGGCGACCCCTTGCACGTAAGCTGAGCGGCTCTTCGTCCGAAGATTTGTCACTTCGAGCCGAAGTTGGTCGCCCGGAATGACCGCTTTCCGAAACTTCACTTTGTCTATGGAAATAATGAGAGCAACCTGTTCGCTCGGATCCACCCAGTCCGCGATCATGATGCCTGCGGCCTGAGCCAAGGCCTCCACGATCAGGACACCGGGCATGATCGGTCGACCCGGCCAGTGCCCCTGAAAGAAGGGTTCGTTGCAGCTCACGTTCTTCAAGGCGACAACGCGACGGGTCAGATCGTGCTCCATCACGCGATCGACCAGGAGGAACGGGTAACGATGCGGCAAAATCCGCATGATGTCGTTGATTTCGAGCCGGCCCTGCCCCCCGCCCTGGAGCGATGTCTTACAGTTGACCGCTTCCCAAAGCTTCCGAACCAAGGCGGCGTTGAGCTGATGCCCCGATCGGTGGGCCACCACGTGGCCGCTCAGGTCCTTGTCCAGGAGGGCAAGGTCACCGACCATATCGAGGATCTTGTGCCGGACGCACTCATCGCGATAACGAAGCTGATTGCCGATCACACCGTCCGGACCGAAGATCAGAAGGTCGGCTTCCGTCGTCCTCGAGCCGATCCCAGCAGCGCGAAGCGCCTTGGCCTCGCTCTCGAGCAGGAACGTCCGGCTGGGGGCGAGCTCTTCGCGGAACGTCTCCGGGGAGACGTCGACGAACAGGCTCTGGGACCCGATCGGTGTCTGCCGCCCGTAATCGAGATGATAGGAAAGGACGAGACCGTCGTCGGTGCCTGGATGCGCCGTGAGGATGGCTTTCCCTTCGCGAACGGTGATTGGCCGTTCGATCACCAGGGTTTCGCGCTCCCGGTCGAGCTCAACGATGCCGGCTCCGTTCAGAGCCTCAACAAACGCCTGGCTCGACCCGTCACAACCCGGGGTCTCCGCCGCATCGATCTCGACCAAGCAGTTGTCGATTCGCAGGCCGGAAAGGGCCGCCATGACATGCTCGACCATTTCAACGGTGGCTTCGCCCTGCTGAAGTGTCGTCCGCCGTTGCCGTGGGATGACGTGGCGAATGTGGGCGGGCACCGCCGGCCGACCCGGCAAGTCGGTGCGGATGAAGACCACGCCCTGGTCGGCCTCCGCCGGGCGAAACCGCACGGCGACGTCGGCCCCTTGAATGAAGCCGACACCGCGGACTTCGGCTTCACGAGCAATCGTTCTCTGCAGTCGCCTCGTCGTGACCATTGCCTTCGACGGCTCCCTCTTCCTTGAGGTTCGTCAGACAGATCGGCCCCATCCGCGGCCCGAAACGCCGCTCGTCAAGGGCCAATCCCGTGGTCTCGACCGGAGGTCAGCGCGACACAAGACACGATTCGCTCGAACGTGGCGTGCTGACCCGGCGTCGACTTCACAAGATCTTCAAGAACCTCAATCAGACATAAATCGCTAAGTTCAAGGAGAACCGCGAAATTAGTTCCCGGCCGGCTTCACACTGCCAGGAGCAGGTGTGATCGCAGAAGTGGCTTTGGGAGCAACGCCCCCCTTGCTCTTGTACTCGGAGTTCAAGTACTGAACCACATCCTTGGTGATGTCGTTCGTCGGCTCGGCATAGACCACCGACCGCTCGATGGCGCGCATCGCCGAGTTGGGGTCGGAGCCGGTCACCGGATCATTCGAGACCCGAAGCACGTAAGTTATGCCGCGATGCTTGGCGACCCGAGCGACCATCGTCTGAATCTCTTTGTAGAGCGTGGCGAGCATCTCGGCTTCGCGAAGTGCGAACTCCCGTTCCGCCTGTTCGCGACCCGCCTCGTTCGATGCCTTGAGCTGGGTGAGCTTGTCTTCAATCTTTTTGGCGTCGGCGCTCCCAGGCGACATCTTGGCTAGGCTTTCCGACTCCTGCTGCATCTGCTGCATGATGCCCATCAGGTCTTTTTTCTTGGCCATCACGGCGGCTTTGAATTCTTCGCCGCTGACCTTGACCTTGTCGTAGCCCTTGAAGACGGCCGTCATATCAATCGAGCCGAATGTGGCCGGAGCGGGGGGAGTGGCCGCGGGGCTTTGGGTCGTCGACTTCCGAACGGCGCTATCTTGTTGTTGTCCGAGTGAAGAGCTGGCCAGAGCCATGACTCCAATTAAGCCAAGGCTCACCGCCGCGACCGCGCGAGAGGAGACGACCATCAGTTCAACTCCTTTTGACTGGCCGCCGTCGCGGCCTTCTGGATCGTCGAAAACACCCGGCGTCCACGCCGAGGGAGAGCATCCACCGCGTCTCCCTTGATGACGTCAAAGGAACCACTTGGTAGACAGCCCGGCCTGGTCCAGATCGCGCAGGGAACCCTGCAACGACGTCTAGACCCGGGGTCTCTATGTCGAGCGGCATTCTGCCCCGAACTGCCCAAGAGGTCAAGTCGAACCTCGTGGAGGAACAGGACGTTCCTCGCTCCAAGGCATCAGACCTGCGAGCCCAACCCTTCGATTTCCGAAGACGATGGGCCGTGAAGCAGAGCCGTTGTGAGGTCTCTGCTCATCACCTGCTACTCGCGAGGTGGATTCCCCTGCTGCTTGCCCGTTTTGAAGAGCAAAAACACAGCCTTCCTGACGAGACCAGAATGCGGGCGGGGCCCCGCGATCCCCAAGGGAACCCAACCGATTCGGAAAAGGGTTCGACGACCGGTTGCCCTGGAGCTCGTCCGATTCGCTCCAGGACATCCCTAACGAACCCAAAAGCGTCGTGCTTCGTCGCTTCAAAACTCCCTTGTCCTCGGGAGCGAAGCCGCACGCGAAGTCAAGGCTTTCCCGGGACCGAGTCAGCCTCGCCCTCGATCCTCCTCACTCGCCGGAGTAATTGAGCGTGAAGTCGTGGAAGCGAACCTTTCGCGGCATCTCCCCGGTGGCCGAGAACAGGCTGACCAACAGCTCGCTGAAGTGCTCGGTCAGAACGCTGTAGTAATTGTGCTTGCCTTCACGCCTCGCCTCGATCAGCCCCGAGACGCGGAGGAGCGCCAGGTGATGGCTCACGGCAGGCTGGCTCTGGCCGAGCCGGTTGCAAAGATCGGTGACGTGAAGCTCACCGTTCTGCGCCAGGTAGAAGAGAATGCGGAGCCGGGTCTCGTCACTGAGCAGCTTGAAAACCTGGGCAAGTTCGCGAACGGCGGGCTCTGACACCTCTTGCTGGGTCTCAGCCGGTGCACTCACTGCAGGAGTTGATCGCTTGACGGCCTTGCGTGCCATGAAAACCTCAATTTGTGTCAAAAAATTCCGAAATCAATGAATGCTTCACATCCATGCCAAGTTCGCTATTGATCTCGAGACCAGAACGAACCCGTCGAAACCGGGGAGTGCATCCATCTCGTAAGGCTACGAGCTTGCGTGCGCCCGAAGATCGACCGAGAGGGGGAGGATGCGTGGGAAGTGAACGTCCGATGTCAACCAAGGAAGTCTGATCACTCTCGACTCGTAAACGGTCTGAAAAGTGGAAACGATCCGAAGGCCAAACCGCTCGGCAAGAGACATCGCGGATCACGGACCAGAAACTCACGCTTGATCGATCAATGAGACCGTTCAGTTAATTATGCAACACCGGTCAAGAGCCCATAGCGAGTTAGGCTCGTTCGAATGGCCAGTTGCGCCGATTCGACGGGCGGGCAGAGCGGAAGTCGGAACTCGCCGTTACCGCGTCCCAGCATCGCGAGGGCCATTTTGACGGGGATTGGGTTTGCAGCAATGGCGAGAAGATCTCGGCAAAGGGGAAAGAGTTTCAAATGGAGTCGGCGTGCTTCGTCCCGATTTCCTTGCTCGAACGCGGCGATCAAGGCCAACATGTCACGTGGAACGAGGTTCGCCACCACCGAGATCACTCCCTCAGCGCCGAGGGCGAGCATGGGCAACGTGAGACTATCATCACCCGACAGAATCGTGAGGTCGGTCCGACAGAGGAGTTCGCTCACTTGGTCGAGCGAGCCGCTTGCTTCCTTGACCGCGACGATCGGCCCAAGCTTGGCAAGCCGTTCAATCGTCTCAGGCTCTACATTCCGACCGGTTCGACCGGGCACGTTGTAGAGGACAAGGGGCAAGTCCACACTCTCCGCGATCTGAGCAAAATGGGCGTAGAGCCCTTCTTGCATCGGGCGGTTGTAGTAAGGAGCGACAAGCAACGCCCCGTCGGCCCCAGCCTTGGCAGCAAAACGGGTGAGCCGCACGGCCTCGGCCGTGGAATTCGAACCCGTGCCCGGCAGTACCTTGGCACGGCCTGCCGCGCGTTCGACGACGGTGGCGATGACCCGCTCATGCTCATCATGAGTGAGGGTCGGACATTCGCCCGTGGTACCGACCGGGCTGAGAACGGGAACCCCCTGAGCGATGTGCCAGTCCACGGACTCTTGAAGGAGGGGATAATCAACCTCACCATTGCGAAAAGGGGTGACCAACGCCACGGTACACCCAGCAAACATTCGACCCTTGGATGACATTCCCAACCCCCACCCTTCGATATTCCGCGCACGACGACACTGCGTGTCAATTCTAAGAGTCGACTTCCTGATAGGGAAGACCATATCTCCAAGGCAGCTCACTCAAATCAGCCAATTTAACTCCGACTCAAGCAGTCCTTCATTTCTCGAACTGCGCGCTCGAGCCCGACAAAAACGGCCCGTGAAATGATGCTATGGCCGATGTTCAGTTCGGTCATTCCCTCCAATCGAGCGACGTGGCCGACGTTCAGATAGTTGAGACCGTGCCCGGCATGCAGTTTCAGACCACGGGCCACCGTGATCCGCCCCGCATTCATCAGAGCGGTGAGTTCACGCGCGTGCTCGGCATCGGTTGCGGCATCCGCATAGCGGCCCGTATGCAGCTCGACCGCCTGGGCTCCCAACTCAGCGGAGAGCTCGACCTGGGCAGGATCGGGGTCGATGAACAGGCTGACCTCCAACCCGGCGTCCAGGCACCGTTTGATGGCTTCGGCAACGCGATCGCGATGACCGACAACATCAAGGCCCCCCTCGGTTGTCAGTTCGGCGCGTCGTTCTGGAACGAGGGTGACCTGGTCCGGACGCGTCTCGATCGCAATCGCGATGATGGCGGGGTCGACCGAAAGCTCGAGGTTAAGTCGAACGTTAACGGTCTCTCGGAGCAGGCGAAGATCACGGTCCTGAATGTGCCGACGATCCTCCCGAAGATGGATCGTGATTCCATCCGCGCCGGCAAGCTCGGCAAGGGCGGCCGCCCAGACCGGATCAGGTTCCTTACCCCCGCGAGCCTGGCGAAGGGTCGCGACATGATCGATGTTGACACCCAGGCGTGGCATTGCGGTGAATCTCTTCCTCAGCTAGGCCCCTTTTCTTTTTGAATCAAAAAAAGAAAAAAGGGGACGGAAACCGTCGAAACATCTTGACCCTTAAACGTTGCACCGAGTCGAAGACATGTCGTGCCTGTGTTAGGATCGGTCACCCCGATGACCTGCAACGACGTCTCCCAATGCACGGTCTACTTACCGGTCACCGGGCGCAATGGCGACTTGGCGAGGACAAATGTCTTCTCCCCCCCCACGGTGAAGGCCACCCGCCCCTTCCGGTTCGGACCGGCGCCGTCGATCGCGATAATCCGGCCGATGCCATACTGCGGATGGAGGACCGAAACGCCCGGCCGGAAATCCCCAAGGTTGGTCGGAGCCGCAGCCGCCCCGCCCAGCTCAGCGGCGGTCGTCAGCCGAAAGCCTTTCGGCGAAGCTAATGGCGCGGTACTCCGTGGAGTCCAGGGCGGCGCAGTACCGGTTCCGGCACCACGCGGTGCCCAAGGTGCCGACGATTCCGGCCGACGCCACCCAACGGCCGACGAGGCCGTGTCATTTTCGGAAAGATCCCGAATGATCATCGGCTCTTCGGGCAATTCCCCCAGAAAGCACGAGGGAATCGTCGCCTGCCGCTGACCTCGAAACTCTCGAACGCGGCAGTGACTCAAGTAGAGCTCGCGTTCGGCCCGTGTGATTCCCACGAAGAGAAGACGCCGCTCTTCCTCCAGCTCGCGATCGTCATCCCGAACCCGGGAGTGAGGGAGAATCCCCTGCTCCAACCCGACGAGGAAGACCACGGGGAACTCGAGTCCCTTGGCGGCATGCAAGGTCATCAGCGTGACAGCCCCCCCCTCATCCTTCCAACGGTCGACTGCGGAAGAGAGGCTGATTTCCTCCATAAAATCAATGATGGAAGCGCCGGGATGCTCCCGGTCGAACTCGCGGGCCGCAGAGACAAGTTCATCGATGTTGGCTAGTCGCTCCTCGCCATTCGTCTTGGATTCTTCGGCGAGATACTCGCGATAGCCGGTCAGAGCGAGGAGCTTGCGGGTGACTTCCTCGGCCGTATGTTCGCGCAAGGCCGAGAGCTCATCCATCAGCATGCCGAAGTCGCGGAAGCCTCGGGCCGCCTTGTCTTTCAAGCCGGGGACCGCCGAAGCCTGCCGGGCCATCGCCAAGAGGGGAAGCTTGAGAGCTTTGGCCCGCGCCGCGAGGTGGTCGAGCGACGTCTTCCCGAGGCCGCGAGGAGGGACGTTGACGACCCGGGTGAACGACACGTCGTCCTTCGGGTTAACAAGCAGGTTGAGGTAGGCCAAGACATCCTTGACCTCCTGACGCTCGTAAAAGGAGACTCCGCCCACGATCTGGTACGGGATCTTCGCGGCGCGAAAGGTCATCTCGAAATTTCGGGTGAGCGCCGTCACCCGGCAGAAGACGGCCATATCACCGAACGTGAATCCACCGTCCCGAACAAAGCCGAGGATCTTGTTCGCGACTCCGCGCGCTTCTTCCGACTCGTTGGAGTAGACCGTCAACTCGACCGGCGCACCGGTCGGATTCTCGGTCGTAAGCGCCTTGGCTTTCCGCCGGCTATTGAACCGGATCAAGTGGTCCGCAACTTGTAAGATGTTCTTCGTACTTCGATAGTTTTGCTCGAGTTTAACGACCCGGCAACCTGGGAAGTCTTGCTCGAATTCAAGGATGTTGTTGAGATTCGCGCCCCGCCAGCCATAGATGGATTGGTCGGGGTCACCGGTAACACAGAGGTTCGGAATGTCGGTCGAGAGCGCGCGCACGATCGCATATTGGGCGAGATTGGTATCCTGATACTCGTCGACCAGAACGTAGCGGAACCGCGCATCGAGGTGAGCGCGAACGTCCGGTTTCGTCTTCAGGATGGTCACCAGATGGACGAGCAAGTCATCGAAATCGACGGCCGACGACTCTTGGAGTCGTTCCTGGTAGCCTTTATAGACCTTGGCGACAATCGCATCGGTGTGGTCCCCGATCCGTTTGGCCATGATCTCGGGAGTGATCAGGTCGTTCTTGGCCCGACTGATCGCGGAGTCGATCCGTTCGGGGGGAACGGAGACCTCGTCGAGGTCGAGCCGGGTCATGGTCTGCTTGACCGCGCGGAGCCGATCGGACTGATCGTAGATTGTGAATCCGCGATCGATGCCGACCAAAGGAGAATAGGTTCGCAAGAGCCGGGCGCACAAGCTATGGAACGTTCCGACCCAAACTTCGGATTTGGGCGCAAGCGCCTCGATCCGCTCGCGCATTTCGCCGGCCGCTTTGTTCGTGAAGGTGAGAGCCAGGATATTCCGTCCCGCAATCCCTTGCTGGAGCAGATTGGCGACGCGTCGCGTGATGACCCTCGTCTTGCCCGATCCCGCGCCGGCCAAGACCAGCAACGGCCCATCAATGTGAGCGACCGCACGGCGCTGAGGTTCGGTGAGATCGGCAAACAAATCCATCGAGGAATTCATCCTTGGGAGAAGGATCAAAAAGCAGGGAGAGCGCATGATCAGGATCGGCGTCCTCGCCACTCCGTTAGTATAGCGCACGCCCCATGAGGTCGCGAGCCGACTTCGGAATGCCAAGGAGACTGCATTGCCCCGTTGGCCGCAGAACCGAACCCTGAGCAAAAGTGCGGTTCGCTCGCCGGAGCAGACTCGAGACACCGTCTTGGCCACTGAACTCACGGTGGATTAGACTGGAGGCGTTTGACCTCTCGTCTCCGCGTTCACGTTCACCTAGGAAAACAAATCGGCATGGAAATCCTGGGCATTGGCACGGACATCATCGAATGCCCTCGAATCGGCAAGATGATCGAACAGCATGGCGAATTATTCCTGCGTCGCGTCTACACCGAGCGCGAGATTCGCTACTGTCAGGCTCGCAAGCATGCGATCGAACATTTCGCTGGCCGGTGGGCGGCCAAAGAAGCCATCCTCAAAGCGATGGGGACGGGCTGGAGCCGAAGGCTGGCCTGGACCGACCTGGAAGTCCGCAATACGGGGGGAGGACAACCGCAAGTCCTGATCTGTGGCGGAGCCAAGGAACTCGCGTTGCAGAAGGGGATCGGCGACATCCTCATCTCGATTTCCCACTGCCGGACCTATGCCACAGCCTACGCGCTCGCATTGAGCCTCACGCGGCCAACTCCCATGGCTGTCGAAGAATCGGGGGAGTAGCACGGCCGGCTCGGCCGTCTTTGAGGATTCACCCCGGCCGACCCGGCCATTTTTTTGGAAAATTCACCAGCGGCGGCTCAAGAGCCACCTTGGTTGTCGATCAGACTCGTCACGCTCTTGAGTTCACGACTGAGTTCTTGCTCGCTGGGGTTGATCAGGATCATGTTGTTGAGCCGGATTGTCGGAATGACCCGCGTTCCGTGATTGAGGTCGGCGAGGTAGGGATTCAGTTCCGGCGATTCATCAACGTCTTTGTACTCGTAGGCCACGGATTGGGCATCGAGGAAGTCCCTGGCACGTTGAGTATCAGGGCAGGCCGCGGATCCGTAGACCGTGACATTCGGTTGCCGCATTCGGAGTGCCTCGTCAGAGAAACGCGAAAGGAGTGACCCGACTCACAAACGAGCCGGGCCACTCCTGAATCTCTCAATGCAAACGACGCGCCCTAGATTCGCCCTATCGACCGGTTACGGCGGTGATCTTTTCCAGAGTTGCTTCTCCGGGTTCCTTCGTCCCTTTGCACTTCGGGAAGTTGGCACAGCCGAGGAAGTAGCCTCGCCGCCCTTCACGGACGGTCATGGCCCCGCCGCAGTTCTCGCAGGTCTCATCACAGACGATGGCCTTCAGGTCGTCTTTCCCGGCGGAGGAAGCAGCTCCCGGCCCCTCGCCGATCTGTTCCTTGAGTTCCTCGGGCACCGGTTGCGTGCTTCGGCACTTCGGATAATTCAGGCAGCCAAGGAACGCGCCTCGCTTCCCTCGTTTGACCCCCATGGGGCCGCCGCACTTCTCGCACTTGACCTCGACCTTGACCGGCGTAACGGGTTGCCCCTGATCGTCGACCGGAAGCGTGTTCCGGCACTTGGGGTAGCCCGTGCAACCCAAGAAGTTCCCTCGCGAGCCTTGTCGCAGGGCCATGGGCTTGCCGCACTTCTCGCAAACATGCTCGGTTTCCACAACCGAGGGGACTGGCTGCCCTTGATCGTTGAGGTTGAACGACTCCTTGCAGGCGGGATAACCGGAGCACGAGAGGAACTGGCCGCGCTTGCTCTCACGGAGCATCAAGGGCTTGCCGCACTTGGTGCAGATGTGCTCGGTCTCAACTGCCGCCGGACGGGCGGAGCCATCCATCGGGCGCGTCGACTTGCATTCCGGATACTTCGAACAGCCGAGGAATTGTCCCGTCTTGCTGAACTTGACCACCATCGGAGCGCCGCAGACGAGGCAGACTTCCGAGGACGGAACCTGCACCTTCTGCATCTGCTTCTCGGCGACTTTCAGGGCGTCCTGAAACGGGTGGTAGAAGTCGTCGAGAACCTTGACCATTTCCTCCTTGGCGGAGGCAATTTCGTCGAGCTCATCCTCCATCTTGGCGGTGAACTTCAGGTCCATGATCTTGGGGAAATGCTCGACCAGGAGGTCGGTGACAATCATCCCCAGGTCGGTGGCGAAGAACCGGCGTTCCTTCTGCTCGACGTACAGACGCGTCTGAATCGTCTGGATGATCGGTGCGTACGTGCTCGGCCGACCGATATTCTCCTTTTCGAGCGCCTTGATGAGCGTCGCTTCGGTGAATCGCGGCGGGGGCTGGGTGAAGTGCTGCGTCGGGGCGAGCGAGTGCAAATCGAGGGCCTGGCCACTCGCGAGCGGCGGCAGGAGCGAATCCTCCTGCTTGCCGGCGGGCGAAAGGACGCGGCGATAACCGTCGAACTTGAGGATCTTGCCTTGGGACTTGAACAATCCCTCGCCTGCGGCGATCGAAACGTTGGTCACCGCGAAGACGGCCGGAGTCATCTGGCTGGCAACGAATCTGCGGTAAATCAATTGATAAAGCTTGAACTGATCGATCGAGAGCCGGCCTTTAATCTTGTCAGGCGTTAGGCTGAGGTCGGTGGGCCGAATCGCTTCGTGCGCCTCCTGGGCCGACTTGCCCGCAGCATAGCGATGAGGCTTTGCCGGCAGATAGCGGTCGCCGTAGTCGGACTTGATCAGTTCACGGACATTCTCGATCGCCTCCTTGGAGACGCTGAGACTGTCCGTTCTCATGTACGTGATCAGACCGACAGGGCCGTCGGTCCCGACGTCGATACCTTCGTAGAGCTCCTGAGCGACCTTCATCGTCCTCTTGCCGGAGAACCGCAAGCGGATCGCCCCTTGCTGCTGAAGGGTGCTCGTCTTGAACGGGGCGTCGGCCTTGTCGAGCTTCTCGACTTCCTCGATGCTGGCGACCTTGAACGGAGCGACCGCCAAGGCATCACGAATGGCGGTGGCATCCGTCTCGTTCCCCGCCTCGAATTTCGCCCCTTGCCACTCGGTCAACAAGGCTTCGAAGCGGTCTGACTCGGCCGTCGCCCCTTCGGGACTGACCGAGGCCGTGATCTTCCAGTATTCCTCCGAGACAAAGGCGCGGATCTCTTTTTCGCGGTCGGCGATCAGGCGAACCGCCACCGACTGGACCCGCCCCGCACTCAGGTGGCGAGCCACCTTGCTCCAGAGAAGCGGGCTGAGCTGGTAGCCCACGAACCGGTCCAGGAACCGTCGCGCCTGCTGCGCATTGACCATTTCCATGTTGATTGGACCGACGTGCTGAAAGGCCTCCTTGACGGCACGTTCGGTGATCTCATGGAACATGACCCGACGGACGCGTTCGTCGGGGAGATCGAGCGCTTGCTGCAAATGCCAGGCAATCGCCTCGCCTTCACGGTCAGGGTCAGTCGCCAGGTAGACCATCTCGGCCTTGGCAGCCTCGCGTTTCAGCTCTCCAACAGTATCTTTCTTCCCCTTCATGATCTCGTACGAGGGGAGGTAGCCATGCTCCACGTCCAAGCCCAGCTTGCGCTCGGGCAAATCTCGGACGTGCCCCATACTGGCTTTGACCACATACGCCGTGCCCAAGAACTTGTTGATCGATTTGGCCTTCTTCGGGCTCTCGACGATCACCAACGAACGTCCGCTTCCCCCCTCCGAAGCGGCCCGACGCTGAGGCGTCGTGGTTTTCTTCGTCGTTTTGGCGGGAGTCTTCGCTGGACTCTTGGAGCTCTTGGTCTCAGCCTTGGCCGCTTTCGCAGTCTTGGTATCAGCGGACGACGCACGTTTAGTAGGCGTTTTGGGGGTTGATTCTGGTGACGACTTAGCGGACTTGCGAGCCACGGTGCCTTCCTATCCTATTCACCCGAGCCTGGTTGGGTCAACACGCCGGGTAGTCCGGACGCGATCACGGGGGCTAGCGGGGTGTCCTGTTTGCGATTGCCCCGGCAACGAATCTTGGTACACTACGGATTGGGCCGGTCTGCAAATGCCTGCGCCCTTCAAATAGCTAGGGTATCGGGGCGTGTCAAGGGGGGAGGCCCTCTACAAGAACCCGACGGCCTGAAATCGAGCCTAGAGGATCCCCATGCCGTTCGCGGTCTTTCGACGCCATCAGCGGAAGCTCCTCGCCGTCTTTGCCATCCTCGCAATGTTCGGCTTCGTACTGGCGGATTCTCTGCCTCGCCTTCTCAGCCCCGGAAATGGCGGAGCCGACCAGAATTCGGTCGTCGTTGAACTCTACAACAAGCCGGTTTACCGGAGCGAGCTCAATGAGATGGCGGTTCAGCGGAATAACGCAAACCGCTTCATGGAGGCACTGGCGGGAAGTCCCATCTTCGGCGACATCAACACTCGGTCGATCGTCGACGCCTTGATCCTCCAGCATGAGGCCAATGCACTGAAGATGCCAACGGGGCCGGACGTCGGCCGTGAATGGCTGAAGCAGGCGACCAGCGGCCAAATGAATCGAGAACTGTTCGATGCAACCATGAGCCGGTTCGCCAACCAGGTCAGTGGTGAGCAAATCCTGAGCGATATCGCCAACCAGGTGCGGATCGCCAAGGTCCGCCAGCTTTTGGCCAGTCCCGTGGTAACCCCGCTCGACGTCTACCAGACCTATCGCGACCAGAACGAGCGGATCTCCGCCCGCGTCGTTGCGTTCCCCGTCGATAGCTTCCTCGACAAGGTCGCCGAGCCAACTCCGGCCCAGGCCCAGGCCTTTTACGAGAAGTATAAGGATGTCTTGCCCGACCCGACTCAAGATACCCCTGGTTTCAAGATTCCCCGTCAGGTCCGGGCCGAGGTCCTCTCGATCGACGGAGCGGCCCTCGCCAAGTCCATCGAATCACGCCTGACCGAGGCCGAGCTTCGTACGTACTACGAGAATCATAAAGCCGACTACAAGAAGACCTCGGAGCTCCCCGACGACCTGTTCGCCAACGATCCGCGCGCACTCCTCACCCCGCCCCAGGTTCAGTCCTTCGACGACGTCAGGGCCTATCTCCCCGCGACGGTTGCTGAAGAGAAAGCGCAGGCGGAAATCGTCGAGAAGTTCGGCAAGCTCAAGGATGAGGCGATGATCCCCTTCGCCGACTCCTATCACGATGCGCTCGACGAGATCACCGAAGCCAAGAAGCAGGGGGAGAAAACCAAGGCGGCTCTTCCCAAGCTCAATGACCTGAAGGCCCTCGCCAAGGCCGAGGGCTTCATGCATGAGGTCACGCCGCTCCTGACTCGGGCCCAGGCCGAAAACTATGGCGAGATCCACGACGCCGAGGTCGGTCTCACGCCCGGTAGCGGAGGCCGGAAGTTTGCCGCGGAGTTCTTCGACTCCAAAACCACGCTTTTCGAGCCGGTCGAATTCACCGACATCTTGCGTCGACGGTTCCTCGCTCGAAAGATCGAGGACGTCCCGCCCCGCGTTCCCTCCTTCAAAGAGATCCAGTCGGAGGTCAACCTCGCCTGGAAGCTGGCCCAGGCGCGGCCGCTGGCTGAGAAAGCCGCCAATCAGCTCGCTGAGGAAGTCCGCAAGTCGGGTGGTTCGATCAAGGACGAGGCCATTGGCGGGCATAAGGTCATCACCACCCCTCCGGTTCCCAAGCTGGAAGCCGGTTTTCCTCTCGCCAATCAAATGTTCCAGCCCGGGCCAACGCGACCTGTTGAATTCCCCCAGATCCCCAACGCGGGTGAGCTCTTCCGCGACGCCTATTTTGGGTTGCATGCCGGTCAGGTGGCCGTTGCTCCGGACGAGCCGAAGAACGTCTATTATGTCTTGACGCTCGGTCAGCAAATCCCCGCCACCTTCGGAACCCTCTACGCGCCGAATGGCGAGTATTTCCGCTATCGGTTTGAAGCGGAGAGAAACGCGCAGCGACGCCAAGCCGAAGATTGGATGACTCACCTCCGCGCCACGGCTGGCCTGAAAAAGGATTGGGTACCTAACGACGAGCAGGATCGCAATACCAAGACCGCAGAGTGAGTCACGATCGAGCCGCCCGGCCGCTTTGGCCGGGCGTTTCATCGAGGACTCTTGAGGACGCTTGATCCACTTTAGGGCAATGGGCGTTGGTACGAGACCGTCTTGATGAGGTTCCGCGCCCCACCTCTTGGGGCGATGTGCGACTCAACCTCCGAGGCGGGATTTGACGTGCCCCCGGTCACCCGGTAGACTGGCGATCCTGGAGCTTGGATGTCTCTCCTTTTTTCCTTAGCAAGGCCGCTCGCGGGCCATTTGCTCGTGAGATTGTCGGCCCTGAACGCAAACGATATCCGGAGATCAATCACGTGCCTTTAGCGGTGAAAGAACTGATCGACGCCGGCGTGCACTTCGGCCACAGGGCGAGCCGGTGGAATCCGAAGATGAAGCCGTATATTTACGGCAAGCGCAACATGATTCACATTATCGACTTGAAGGAAACCGTCAGAGGTCTTCTTCGGGCGACGAAATTCTTTCATCGCGTGGCTGCGTCGAATGGCCTGATCGCCTTCGTGGGAACGAAGCGACAAGCGGCCGAGACGATCGTGGAAGAGTGCACCCGCTGCCAGATGCCGTACATCACGGAGCGCTGGTTGGGTGGGACGCTCACCAATTTCCGGACGATCCGGAGCCGGCTCCAGCGGCTCGAGGAACTCGAGTCGATCCTCGACGGCGAGCAGGCCCTGAGCTACTCCAAGAAGATGATCGCGACGCTCACCCGTGAGCGGACCAAGATCGATCGTAACCTCTCGGGCATCCGCCATATGGCTCGGCTGCCCGAGGCCCTGTTTGTGGTCGACCCGCACCGCGAGCACATTGCGGTCGCCGAAGCCCGCAAGCTGGGCATCAAGGTCGTGGCGCTGCTGGATACGGACTGCGATCCCGACGTTGTTGACCTGCCGATCCCGGGTAACGACGACAGCATGCGGTCCATCGAGCTGGTGATTCGCCACCTGGCGGACGCGATCATTGAAGGAAAGGCGCTGGCCCCAACCGAGCCGCCGCCCCGTGAGAACCAGGATTCGCAAGGGCCGGGCCGTGGCGACCGTCGCGGTGACCGCCGTGGCGGTGGTCCGGGAGCGGGACGTGGTGGCCCCGGCCAGGCTAGCGGTGTGAGCCGCTCCGGCGTTCGTGCCGCTGGACGGCCGGCCGAGGCGACTGAATCGGCCGCCCCTGAAGCCGAAGAAGCGACGGCAACGGCTCCGGTCGAGGGAGCGCCCGTGGAAGCCACGGTCGCCCCGACGGCCGCCGCAACCGAAGCGCCGGTGTCGAGTGGTGAGGCCACTCCTCCTCCCGCCGCTGAATAAGTTGCCGCTCGCAAGCATTGATCCGGCCGCCGGTCCCCGAGGACCGGCGGCCATTGCGTCAATATCAGACAGTTGCATTTGCCGTCCTTCTCTGGTTTGTCCAGACGAATTCAATCCACCCGAATCACGACACGAATCCAGGGCGGACGACCCGTCCACCGACCGTGTTGCAGCGCAGAGGAGCAACGCCGATGGCCGAGATCACGGCTCAGGCTGTCAATGAGTTTCGCAAAACAACCGGTTTGGGCTTGATGGAGTGCAAGGCGCTCCTCAAAGAGGCCGACGGTGATGTGAAGAAGGCTTTGACCCTCGCCAAGGAAAAGCACGGCAAGAACGCCGAGAACCGCGCAGGACGAGCCACCACGGCCGGCCGGGTCGAGGTCTATATCCACCACGACGGCAAGTCGGGCGGATTGGTCGAAGTGAACTGCGAAACCGACTTCGTGGCTCGTAACGACGCGTTCCGGGCCCTGGCCAAAGACCTCGCTCTCCAGGTGGTCGCCGCCAACCCGACCTGCGTCCGTCGTGAAGAGATGCCGGCCGATCAGGTCGAAGAGCAGAAGCGGATCTTCATCGCTCAGGCGGCCGACAAGCCGGAAAACGTTCGTGAGAAGATCGCCGAAGGCAAGCTCAACGCCTGGTACGAAGAAAAGGTGTTGCTGGAGCAGAAGTTCGTGAAAGACGGCGCGCAGTCGATCAAGGACATGATCTTGGCCGTCAACGCCCGAACCGGTGAGAATATCACGGTCTCACGTTTTGCTCGCTTCGTCATTGGTGAAGGGACCACGGCAGCCGCCGAGTAATCCTCGCACCCTTTGGCTTTGCCTTGGGATGATTCCCCTCCCCTGCCCTGTCTCGGTTCTGGCTTGAAGTTTTTTGAGGTTCACAGGACACGTCGATGGAAACTGAATACCCTTACGGACCCTCGGTTTTCCGCCGTGTCCTCCTCAAACTCTCCGGCGAGAGCTTCTGCCGGCCGGGTGAGGGGGGCATCAGCGTCGATGAGGTGAGCCGGATCGCCCGCCAGGCATCGCGGGTCGCCTCCCGTGGAGTCGAGTTGGCCATCGTCGTCGGCGGAGGGAACATCCTCCGAGGCGCGACCCTCTCGCGGGGTTCCGACGTCATCAAAGAGGCGACGGCCCACTATATGGGGATGACGGCGACGGTCATCAACGGCCTGGCTCTCCAGGATGCTCTGGAAGGCTTGGGCTGCGAAACTCGACTGCTCACCACGATCCGGATGGACGAGATCGCGGAGCCGTTCATCCGCCGCCGGGCGTTGAGCCACCTTTCACGCGGCAGGGTGGTTGTCTTGGCCACGGGGACCGGCAGTCCGTTCGTGACCACCGACACGGCGGCCGCCCTCCGTGGCAAAGAGCTCGGCGTCGAGGTCCTCATGAAGGCGACGCGCGTGGATGGGGTCTACTCGGCCGATCCCGAGAAGAACCCGCATGCGGTCCGTTACGACAACCTGACCTACGAGCAGGTCATGCGTGACGACCTGAAAGTGATGGACATGACCGCGATCGGCATGTGTCTGGACAATAACCTGCCGATCCTCGTGTTCAACTTCAAGAAGGAAGGGAACATCGAGCGCGCCATCGCAGGCGAGCCGATCGGAACCTGGGTCAATAACGCACGTCGGCCACAACGTTGAAGCGAACGTTCCGGTGGTGCGCGGATTGATCGTAACGACCGTCCATGAGAAGATGGATTCGGGGTGCTTCGGAACAAGCACCCTGCATGAGCCTGTGATGTCGAGGTGTCGCATGAGTATCGAAGAGATTGCGCTCGAAGCGGAAGAGCGGATGGAGAAGAGCCTCGCCCTTCTCTCCGACCAACTTCGAGGCGTTCGCACCGGACGAGCCAGCGTTGGTCTCGTCGAGTCGATCCGGGTCGACTATTACGGATCGCCGACCCCGCTGAAACAACTGGCGAACCTCAGCACGCCTGAGCCTCAGCAGATCCTGATCCGCCCGTTTGATCAGACGGTCCTCGGTGACATCGTCAAGGCGATCCAGGCCAGCGATATCGGTCTGACTCCCAATTCCGATAACAAGGTCATCCGACTGAACGTCCCTTCGTTGTCGGTTGAACAGCGCAAGAAGCTGGTGAGCCGCGTCAAGGATCTCTCCGAGGAAGCTCGGATCGCGATCCGCAACATCCGTCGCGACGCCAACAAGCAGGCAGATCAGGAACAGGCCGACAAGATCCTCACCGAGGACGACCTGGAAACCTGCAAGGAAGAGACCCAATCGCTGACGAAGCGTTTTGAATCCAAAGTCAATGAGATGGCCGAGAAGAAGTCGACCGAGATTCTCGACGTTTAAAGGTTCGCGAGCCGGGTTCGACCCGGACCGAATCCTCGAGAAGTTACCTTGACTCAACCTCGCCTCTTTCCTATAGTAGTCTCTTCGACGGGCGATTAGCTCAGTTGGCTAGAGCACCAGCTCGACACGCTGGGGGTCACAGGTTCGAGTCCTGTATCGCCCATTCTTTAAGTCTACTTAGCCAAAGACTTATGAAGAGTGCCGACAATTGTGAGTCGGCCCTTTTTTTTGAGGAAAGCATCTTTTTTCGACGGGCGATTAGCTCAGTTGGCTAGAGCACCAGCTCGACACGCTGGGGGTCGCAGGTTCGAGTCCTGCATCGCCCATTTCTTATTTTAAGTCTATTTAGCCAAAGACTTACGAACAAGGGTCGGCGATTGCTAGCCGGTCCCTCTCTTTGAGTCAGTCGTCTCTTTTTTTCTTTCGACGGGCGATTAGCTCAGTTGGCTAGAGCACCAGCTCGACACGCTGGGGGTCACAGGTTCGAGTCCTGTATCGCCCATTTCTTTTTTAAGTCTATTTAGCCAAAGACTTACGAAGCCCCCCGATTGTCATGATCGGGGGGCTTTTTGATGCGCCCTTGTTTGTCGTGAACGTGAATCTCGGCGGCAGGCCAAGGCCTCCTCGCGCGACCATCGGCGTCGGCGCCTGGGACCGCTGGCTCATTTGTTGCGGAGGAGAGCCCTATTCATGCGGGCTCGTCCTTCGATTCTCCGGTTGGTCAACTCCCCGTAGAGTCACCGCCATTGGTCTCTCGGGTGGAGAGCTCACCGACAGGCTCGACGCGAATCCGTCGGATTCGGGTTGGGTCTGCGCGAATCACGACGAGGCGCGCGGCATCGATGAGGACGCTGTCCCCTGTTTTGGCAAGTCGTCCCAAGAGGTCGAGAATGAGGCCGCCGGCGGTTTCGGCCTCGGTCTCAGGGACGTTCACCGCACAACGATCGGCAAGTACGTCGAGCGGGCAAGTGGCGTCGACCTCGAACACGCCGTTACCGAGGGGAGTCACTTGCGGATCTTCGCGGTCGAACTCGTCTTGAATGGGCCCGACCAGCTCTTCGAGGACGTTTTCTAAGCTCACCATGCCCACCACGCTGCCGTATTCGTCCAACAGCATCGCGAGGTGGACCTTGTTGCGCTGGAACTCCACGAGCAGGTCGTCGAGTTTGAGCGATTCGGGGAGGAACGGGACTTTTCGAGCCCATTTCCGCAGGTCGGGCCGTCCGTTACTCGAGGCCCCCGCGCGGAAGAGATCCTTGACGTGAATCATTCCGATGACGGTGTTGAGATCGTCCTCACAGATCGGATATCGCGTATGCCCAGCCTGGCGGGCAACCCTGAGGTTATCCTCGACGGGTCGTGAGAGGTTCAGGTAGACGATGTCAGGACGAGGCACCATGATCCGTCTGGCTGTCTTCTCTTCCAGGTTCAAGACATTTTCAATCATAATTCGTTCGTTGCGGGAGAGATGCCCTCCGGCAACACTCTCGGCGACGATGTGCCTCAGTTCCTCTTCCGTGTGCGAAACCTCAGCCTCGTCGGTCCCCCCCAAGCCAAGCATCTTGAGAGTCAGGTTGCTCGCATTATTGAGGAGCCAGATGACCGGCCAGAAGATGAAGTAGATCGCCATCAGCGGGGGGACGGTCCAGAGCGCGACGATTTTGGCCGATCGGATCGCCAGGCTCTTGGGGGCCTGCTCCCCGAGGGCGACGTGGAGAAACGTCACGAAGGCGAACGCCGCGATCGGCACGGCCGAGACGACCGAGAGTGAGAAGAGTCCGAGGGAGATCTGGCTTCCCTCCATGTGGTTATTGCTGAGCCAGACCTCAACGTTGTGGACGACTCGCTTCTCAATCGCCCAGCCAAGCCCCAGGCTCGCGACCGTGATCCCGACCTGGGAGGCCGACAAGTAGGCGTCGAGATGATCGAGAGCCCGGCTCACCAGCTTGGCTGCCCAGTTCCCCTCCTCGACCAACTGATCGATCTGGCTGGTTCGAACCTTGACGAGGGCGAACTCTGCGGCAACGAAGAATCCATTGACGAACACGAGGCCGGCAATGATCAAAAACTCAGTCAGTCCCATCGAGGGGTTTTTCCGCTCAAGGCGAGAAGAGAATGGCCCGCGTAGATCGGCGAGTCAATTCGCGCCGTCACGGAGGTCCTTGGGGAGACAGTCATTGTAATCGAAGATGACGAGAGCACCCACTACGATTTTCCGTTGCGCGACGAAGCCTGCCGGTTTTCGGTCGGCGGCGGTCAACAGCCATTTGGATAGGGGATTTGCCCCAAGGCCGATCCGTGGTCAGGAGAATCGGGAACACAAAGAGTTCCCCTTCGGTCTGGATGGCTGGGGACCGGACTCGGCCCCCGTTGCGAGGGCCCAAAGACCGAGTGCCGCGTCCGGTTCTCAGCCACTCAAATCACTTCTAGAAATCGGTGAGCATCTGAAGCTGGAACAAAGTGCCACTTGCGCCGGCGCGGTAACCAGTGAGCACGTTATCGGCCGGGGAATGATTGATCCGGGTCACGTCGAACGTCATCCGCCAATTGCGGTTGCCGATGACATACCAGTTGAGCCCTCCACCCCACTCGTTGCCATCGCCGAAGCGACCGGTTACGAACGAGGTGCGGGCATACCCTTCCAACCGCCTGGGAACGACGAAATAAGACGCCTGAGCATAGGCCCCGTGGTCGAATAAGCTGCGGATCGGCAGTGGGCCCCCCGTATGCCGAAAATCGTCGAGCCAGCGAAGGTAATACTCGCCCGAGATGCTGAGGCCCCGATATTTGAACGCCGCGTCGAGGGCCCAGAGCTGAACACTGGCCGTGTTGACGTTTACGCCAGGGCCCAGAGCGCTGGGCAATGCCAGCGGGGTGCCGTCCGAGAGCCGGAAGAGGGTGTCCTCTGGGTTCGTCTGCACCAATGCGGCATTGGCGAGTTGTTCTCGCGAGACCGTCTGGCTCGCCCCGAGCCGCAAGGTCGGCCGCTCATGCCACTCAGCGTCTGAAGGGCCAGGGCCGAACTTGCCAAACGGCTCCCACCAGAGGCTGCTCCCAAAGGCCGTGTTACTGCCAATCCGATGGCTCGCGAGGTTCAGGCCGTTGAACGAGTTGGCGACCATCGCGATGTAGTGGAAGTTCGTCAACGGCTCACCCGACACCCAGATGCCCGGGCTCATGTTCGGTCGAAAAAAGGTGGTCGCCATGGTGCGGTCCGCCCCGAGCGTGTAGCGGTACGAATCGGACCATTCGCGACTCCCAGGCAACTTGTAGTAGCCCGCAGACAGGAGAAAGGCGTTGCTGAACTTGTAGTCGAGCCATCCCAAGAAGAGCGTGGTGTTGCTGGTTGAGGAGGAGAAGATCGCCGCCATGAACTGGAGCCGGGGGTCGAGGGCATAGCCGCTGAATTGGAACCAGTTGCGGTTGACCTTCACCGTGCTCAAATTCCTGACGGGCCTGACGGTACCGGCGCTGTCGGTCCAGGTCTTCACCGAACGAGAAAACCCCGTGTAGCGCAACTGGGTAATCAGGTCGAAGTTCAGCGCAAACGGCATATCCTCCGGAGATCGTGGCTGGGCGAGAACAAACTGCCCCTTCTCCCGGTCGTATTTGCCGACGAGGAACTCAGGCCAGGTCGAGCCCGAGTCGTGAGGGGGAGAGACCTTGGTGTCAGGCTCCGGAGCTGGAGGGAGGACTTCGGCCCCGGCCACGTCGCTTGCGACCGGAGAGGGCAAAGCGGCTGGGACACTGGGCGCCGCGGCCGTCTCGGTCACGCGATCGAGACGGCGTGACAATAGGTCTTGGCGCTGGTTCACCTCCTGAAGCTGGCGCGTGAGTCCCTGGTTTTGTTCGGCCAGTTGGCGGTTCTGCTCGGTCAGCCGCCGATTTTGCTCCATGACGGCGGCACCGAGCGCCTCGAGCCGCCGGAACCGCTCGTCCAGGGCGGAAGAATCCTGACCGACCCCGGCTGCCGGAGGGGCACCCCCCTCGGTCTTCAACGGCGGGTCGGCCCCTGCCCGGGACTCAAACGCAACCTGAATCAACAAGGCGGCCAGAACCAACCTCCTGCCCGAAAACAGGCGGAGCCACCCGCCTCTCGGCCCCCAAGAGATTTCCCTGGCCTTGGTCATGAGTCCCCAAAAAGCTGGAGGTGATCGATGAGGCCACTGACATCATCACGCCTCTTGTGAATATCGGATGCGGAGTTCCATTTTGTGAGAGTTTGTCGATAATCCGGATTTTAGGGGGACTCTTGGGCTGGTCACGGAGGGAGTAGAGATCCAGTCGACCTGCAAATGACTCCAGGTCGCGAGCGGACCGATGACGGTAGCCAATCGTTGACGGACTCACGCCCCTCGACTCATCAACGGTTTGAAAAACATCAATACTCCACGATCAAAGGGGATCGCCGAACCATCATCCCAACCTTCGATCCGAGGGGGTTGAAAACTGCGACGGGCTGGTAAAATATTCCGTCGATGCTTGACGTCAGCCAGTGGACGCTTTACGATACAAAGCGAATAGGAAATGGAACCGGCGAGTTGATTCTTCGCCCTATTCTTTTTGGTCTCGAGAGACACGGCGCTCCATGGAACTTAGGGATGCGTTAACCCAGATCTCCGAGATCCGCCTGCAAATGGCACGGACGGAGGTATTTCGTGGCTTCCGCGCAATGCCGGTCGCCTTTTCGGGGGTTCTTGCCCTGGCAACCGCCGGATTTCAGGTGGCCTGGATCCGCGAGCCGGCCCAGGAATTGTCGGGGTATCTCGGTCTCTGGATCGGCGCGGCCGTGATTAGCGCGGTGGCGGCCGGTGCCGAGATGGTGATCCGGGTTCGCAATTCGGCATCACCCTGGACGCGCGAGATCACCTGGCTGGCGGTCGAGCAGTTCATCCCCTGTCTGGTCGCGGGGGGGCTCCTCACGTTTGTGCTGATCCGGTTCGCCCCCGAAGCCCTCTGGATGTTGCCCGGCCTCTGGCAAATCCTCTTCAGCCTGGGAGTTTTCGCCTCGTGTCGCCTCCTGCCCCGCGCCACGTTCGGGGTGGCTGTCTTTTATCTCGCCACCGGACTCGCGTGCCTGGCACTGGCACACGGAGAGTACGCCCTCTCGCCATGGGCCATGGGCCTTCCCTTCGGGATCGGCCAGTTGCTCGCGGCGGCCGTGCTCTATCGCACATTGGAGTGTCGCGATGCGTAAAGCAAAGGATGATGAGTCGTCAGGCCGATTCGCCTACGACGGCCTCGAACGCGTATTTCATGAGAAGGCTCGGCTCGGGATCATGACCTCGCTCGTGACTCATCCCAAGGGACTTGTCTTCGCCGACCTGAAAGAACTGTGCGCCTTGACCGACGGCAACTTGAGCCGACACCTGCAAGTCCTCCACGAGGCAGGACTCCTCGAGGTCTGGAAAGGATTCCAACAGAATCGGCCCCAGACGCTTTGCCGACTCACCGAGGAAGGGCGACGGCGCTTTCTCGACTATATCAATGTCCTGGAAAATGTGGTCGCCGACGCACTCACCGCCGCCAAAACGGCGCCAACGCCGGCAAGCTCTCTCGCCGAGGGCTGGTTCCCTGCCTGAAACAAACCGGGTGAATCACCCATTGAAGAATGCTGCCGGAAACTTTGCAATGCAAAGCTTCCGGTGATCGAGATAAGGGAGGCATCATGAAGGTCGTTCGAGCGGAAGTCATGGGAATGTGCTTTGGTGTGAGAGATGCGCTCAAGATTATCAACAATATTCCCGATCCGCGGTCGGTGACCATTCACGGGCAATTGGTTCACAATGAGACGGTGCTGGTCCAGCTCGATGCGAGCGGATTCGCCATGACCGATGAGACCTCACGTCAGGAGGTCCCGGAGACCCCAGTCGTGCTCATTACCGCGCACGGGGTCAGCGATCGCGAGCGGTCACGACTGGCCGACGCCGGGAAACGGATCGTCGACACCACCTGTCCTCTGGTCACTCGGGTCCACCAGGCCGCCCTCAACTTACAGAAGCAGGGCTACTTCGTGGTGCTGATCGGTCGTCGTGGACACGTGGAGGTTCAAGGGATTATCGAAGATCTCGAGCGGTTTGACGTCGTTTCGACGGAAGACGAGGTCAAACGCTATCCTGCCGACCGGCTCGGGATCGTCTGCCAGACAACCGCCCCTGCGCGGACCGTCGAACGAATCCGCGAGGCGATCGCCCGGGATAACCCCGACGCCGAGATCCGATTTGTGGATACCGTCTGCTTGCCCACCAAGGAACACCAACGCTCGTTGGAGCGACTCCTCGACCAGGTCGAGGCGATGGTCGTCGTTGGGGGGAGGAACTCCAACAACACCCGCGAGCTCGCCAAGCTCTGCCAAGAACGTGGGATCCCCTCAATCCATGTTCAGGGACCGAACGATCTCGACCCCGAGTGGCTCTCGCGTTTTGAGAATATCGGCCTCACCGCAGGAACTTCAACACTCGACTCGACCATCGACGAAGTCCATCACGCGATGTTGCAGATGACGGTAAACGTTGAAGCCTGACCGGCCATCGCTTCTGAAGTGAGCACGATTATGAGGGATTCCCGACCCATTGTCGGGAATCCCTCACAACTAAAGGCTCAAGGCTGAGTTGTTTTCGTTTCCGAAGGGGGCGGGCTCTGCTTTTCTTTGAGCTCGCTGAGGAAGGCCTCAATCCCTGCCTTGGCGACGATGGCATCCTGCTCGCCGGTCCCGCCTCCCACTCCTACGCCCCCGATCACTTGATCGTCAACGATCACGGGAACCCCACCGAACAGGGTGGTGAGCTTGCCACCGCTGGCAGCGGCCGCGTTCTGCAAGCTGAGATTAAGCAGGGGGTCGGGTGTGGTCGTCCCCCGAGGCGACGGGCCGGTCTCCTGCCGGAACGTGGCCGCAGTCGTGGCCTTGGTGATGGAGGTATAACCACTGGCGGGTCGCGCTCCATCCATCCGGGCGAAGGCGAGGAGATGTCCTCCGTCGTCCACGACCGCAATATTGACCTTCAGGCCCAGCTCACTCGCCTTGGCTTCGGCCCCCTCAAGAATGAGCCTTGCACCTGAGAGAGCGAGCTTCACCTGATTGCGCACGACGAGTGAGGAACCATGATGAGCGGCCGGATTCTTTGGTGATGATTCCACAGTCGCGGGTTCCGGCGCCAGCTCGGTCTTTCTGACTCTGCGAAGCGCACGGTTGAGAGTTCTCACGCCTTGGCTGACCGCTTCCTCGGGTTTCCCCTTGCGAAGCCCCTCGATAAAGGCGTCGCGAATTCCCTTCCGTTCCGATTCGCCAATGACACTCTCAAACGGCTTGGCAACGCGGACCTCGATTTTCTTCTCTTTCTTCGCAAGAAGGATATAGATCCCATCCTGCTGAGGGGGCAACTCTTTCTGCCTGATGGCTTCATCAATGGTCTTGCCGTCGAGCGTGTCCACGGTCTCAATCAAGATGGGAACCTTCGTGAGCTTCGACTCCGTTGCGAGGTCGGCGTTCATGAGGGACACGAGCAGTGGATCGAACATATGTGCCGAATCGACAATATGGCTGCCTCCCTCCTTCGACTCTACGGGTGCCTCGTCACTCAATGCGTGAAGAGGCAATGACAAGAGGCCCAGAAGTCCGAGACTGATCGTGAGCACGCTTCGCTCGAACCACCAACGAGTGACTCGCATGGGGAGAGGGCTCCTGGTTCGTGATCGGAAAGAAAGACAAAAGAGCCCTGATGAGCACAACGCTCTTGGGAGTCAAGGCTCATTGAGAATTAGCGCGTGAGGTGACCCGTCAGCCATTTGAGGAGCGCCGGATCGTTGTAGGCGCGATCCCAACTGTTGTGAGGGACACCTCGATACTCGGTCTCATGGACCTTGGCCCCCGCGTCGCGAAGAGCCTGGGTCATTTCTCGAGCATTGATCACGGTCTTTTGACCATCGGCATCGCCGACGACGACCCAGACCGGAACCGACTTCAGTTTCGCGGCCGACCCCACCTCGCCCTGCCCGCAGATCGGTACCACGGCCACGAAGCGCTCGGGTTGCGCAGCCGCCAGATCCCACGAGCCGGATCCGCCCATGGAGAGTCCGGTGAGGGCCACTCGCTTCGGGTCAGCCTTGTAATTCTTCAACACGTCGTCCAGGGCTGCGAGAGCCGCCTTGCTGTCTTCCGAATCGGCTTTCCACGACTTTCTCGCCTGCGGATAAACCGCGATGAACGGATAATCCTCCGGCCTGCCGAACACGGCGGAACCGAGGCCCACCTGGGCCGAAATGATTCCGTCGTCGCCGCGCTCTCCCGAGCCATGCAAGAACATGACGACCGGGAATTCCTTCGACCCGTCGTAGCCTGGAGGAAGCGAGACCGAGTACTTCCGCTCCCCATCATCAGTCTTGATGGTCCGCAGGTGGAAGCCTGGTTCCGCCGGTCGATCGGCAGTCGGCTCGGGTAAGGCTTGAATCAGGAGATCCTTGAACTGAATGACCATGGGACCACCGGCATGAATCTGAAGTCCGATTCGGCCGGTTCGCGCAATCGTCTCGTCCGGTTCTACATAAGTGACCGAGTTAACTCCGTTAAGCGTTATGACGATCTTGCGGCCGATGGCGCGGATGACGTAGTGGTTCCAGCCAGTTTTGTGAAGGGCCTCGAGCGCCTTGGGTGACGCCTTCTCGAGGACTTTGTTGCGCCTCGACTCGTCGTACAGACATCCCCAGTAGTTCTCGCCAATGTCAGCCTGGTAGCCCGACATCTCGTGACCCGGGATGCGAACGCTCCGGAACTGGACGCCGCTGTTGCTTCCAGCGGCTCCGTTGAGCCGGAAGGAGAACTTGAGGATGAAGTCACCATAAGACTTCTCAGTGGCGAGGAAGTCGTTGTGCTTGATGCCCGGAGATGTACCCACGAGCATACCCTCGCGAGCCGACCAGAGAGACGTATCCCCTTCCCAACCGGTGAGGTCCTTGCCGTTGAACAACGGTACGAACCCAACCGTCTCGACGAGCCCCGGTTCCCCTCCAAGGATCTTGACCCAGCGGAGGACCGTCGTGGCGTAGTACGTGCCTCCCAGGTCACCTGGGCCGCCAGGCGCGGACGAGTAGCTCCCATCATCCTTTCGGCAACGGTCGATGAAGCCGCGAACCGCGTCGAGGTCGGGAGCCTCTTTGAGCATGAAAAAGGCCCGCATAATCCGATAGGTTGCCTCGAGGTCCGAAGGTCCTTCCGCCTTTGACCAGGCTCCGTCGCTCCTCTGGCCGGCCCGCAGCGCCGCCAGCACGGCCTCGCGTTTGTCGAGCTCGACGCCCATTCGGAGCAAGGCGGCCACAGCGCCTCCGGTGTCACGGGCCTGACCAGCCCCTTGCCCGAAGGTGCCGTCTTGGTTCCGCATTTCCTCGATTTGCTTGGTCCACTTCGCGAACTCGGGTGCGGTCTTTTTGATCGACTCGAGACCGGCAACCGCGATCCGGATGTCCTCGAAATCCTTGACGTTCTTCGAGAAATAGCCGATCGCGGCGGCCGACGTTTCCTCATCGGCAATCAAGAGCTCGGCCACGGCCATCAGGCCGACGGCCGTCGTTCGGACGTCGGGCTTGCCGCCGGGAGTCGGGGCAAAACCACCACTCTCGGAATCGCGGCAGGACTTGACGTAGCTCACGCAGGCCAGGACGTCGGGGATCGAGCCCCCGACATTCTTCAGGCTGCGGATGGCCGAGGAGGTCGACCCCAAGGTCGACGGTCCTCCCAGCTTTGCGGCGAAGCCCCCATCAGGGTTCTGAAACGCCTCAATGTACGAGGCAGTGCGTGCGGGCTGCTCGGTCGACTGCGCCTGGGCGCTCGGCACCGCGACAATGGCCCAAACGGCCAGACTCAAAACGATTCGCTTCATGGTGAAACTCCGACGACACCAGGAGAGGTCCAGCCCTGCTCGATTCGGACCAGTCTGCCAGGCCCAGGCAGCGCCAGCAACCGCATCCCGATCGAGTTCCCCTCGTTTTGGTCGTCGATTTTCACATCCAGCCAATCATTCATTCATGACTGGCAACACGGCCGTCACGAAGCTTGAGGATACGATCGGCCCAGGCAGCCACTTCCGGGCTGTGGGTCACGATGATCAGCGTCAAGGATCGTTCGCGGCGGAGCCGGTCGAGCAGTTCGAGGACCTCGGCCTGAGCGACGCTATCAAGGTTCCCGGTCGGCTCGTCGGCCAGGATCAAGGTGGGCTCGTTGGCAAGGGCACGAGCAATCGCGACCCGCTGGCGCTCGCCGACCGAGAGCCGGCTGGGCAAGTGCTTGCGGCGATGGGCAAGTCCAACCTCTTCGAGGAGGCGTTCGGCGCGCGCGGCGCGCTCCAGGCAAGGCCAGGGGCCCTCGAACATCGGCACTTGCACATTCTCGGCGGCCGAGAGCGTGGGGAGAAGGTGGAACGACTGGAAGATAAAGCCGATCCGCCGAGCGTGAAAGGTATCGAGATCGAGGTCGCGCAGCCGGTTCCCCTCGAAGTAGACCTCCCCTGAGGTCGGCCGGTCCAACCCGCCGAGCAGGTGAAGCAGTGTGCTTTTGCCGCACCCGCTCGGCCCAGTGATCGCCACCGACTCGTGTGGAGCCACTGTGACTGATACCCCACGCAACGCTTGAACCGCTCCGTCAGGATAGACTCGGGTGAGCGCTTCGCCTCGAAGCAGTTCTCGATCAGTTCCGTCACTCATGGCGAAGCGCCTCGGTTGGTTGCATGGCGGCCCCCCTCAGGGCCGGGTAGACACCTCCCAGGAGACTCAGCCCGACGCCGAGCGCAAGCCCCACCCCAATCACGGCCGGAGGGAAGTCGGACGAAACGAAACCGCTCGCCGTGGGCATCCGCGAAAGAATTTGAATTTCCGCATATCCCAGGAGCACCCCCAAGATTGCGCCAGCAACCCCGAGGGCGAGCGCCTCGCCGAGGATGAGTGCCAGGACTCGCTTGCGACGCCACCCCAAGGCCCTCAACAAGCCGATCTCAACCGTCCTCTCGAAGACGGTCATCATCATCGTGTTGAGCACACCGATCGAGCCGAGGACCAAGGCAATGGCCGACGTGGTCCAAGCCATCGCCTTGACCATCCGGATCCGGATATCCCCTTGAACGTAGTCGCGTGAAGGAACAGCCGCGACGCCCGGGATCGTGGCTTCGATTCGCTTCCGGAGCGCCTCCAGCGAAATGGGATCGTTGGGCGTGGCCATCACGACGAACCCGGTGACGTTGCCCTCGCGCCCCATCATCTTTTGCAAGACCGATCGGGGGACGATCAAGCCACCGTTCTCGAACAAGCTATCGCTTTCAAAGATGCCGACAACTTGAAATTTCTCGCCGGCCACGTCGAGCGAATCACCGACGGACTTGCCCAGGTTCATCGCCAGGACCCGCCCGAGGACGGCCGCTCGACCGTCTCCCGCAACGAGAGCCCGCCCCTTAAGAATCCGGATCCCTCGGAAGAGGATACTTCCCGGCTCCCAGCCATTGACCAGTACGCTGACAAGATTCGCATCCTCGAAGGAGACGACGTCCATGTACGAGCCGGCCACTTCGCGGACTCCGGGGATCCGTTGCAACTCACCGGCGAGCGACTCGTCCAGGCTACTGGTCAGCTTATCGCTCACCCCCGCGCGGACCACCATCAGGTCGATTCCCTTCGCCTCGTTGATCGCGAGAAAAGAGCGTTCGAAGCCCCAGGCAATCCCGAGCATGGCCACCACCGCCGCGATTCCGATCGACAGCCCGACGACCGTCAGGATGGTTCGGACGCCGCGGCGCACCAGATTCTTGGCGATCAAGGTCGTGAAACGCATGGTGCTCCAGAAGAGATCGACTCGGCTTCGGTATTCGACAAATTCAAGGAGCTTGTCCGACCATCACGTAGCCGCCGCCACGCCAGATGACCTGATACTTGCTGTCCTTGAGAACACGCTGGCCAATCTCGGCGATATTGATATGTCGGTTGCGTTCGACCAGGTCGGTGAACGCATCGCCCAGGTTCATCAGGCGCGAGACCACCCAGCGGTCGATCCCCGGCATGCCTAGTTTGTGGCCGATCATCCGATCGGTCAAGTTGGGCGACTCGTCGGAGATCACGATCGGAGCCCCTGGACGCGCAACCCTGGCCATTTCACGGAGCGAGGCTTCAGGGTCGTTGAAATGATTGAAGCCTCCGATGCTCAAGACCGCGTCGAAGGAATGATCCTGAAACGGCAGGGTCTCTGCTTCCCCGAGGATCAATCGCAGGCCACGGTCGGCGTTGCGCCGCTGGCAGGCTGCAAGTTGGCTGGTCGAAACGTCGATCCCGACCACGTTCCAATCGCGCGGCAGCCAGGAGTGATAGACACCGTCGCCAATGGCGACGTCGAGAAGCTTCAGACCGTCCTGCTTCGGAAGATGCTGCAAGATCACGTTGCGGGAGCGCCGCTCGCCACCGTTGCAGACGAAGAAGAACCATTCCCAGAACCGGAACTTGGGCCAGAGAGAGCTGTTGTAGAAGTCGCGTGCAATCAGGTTGTCAGCCGTCGGCTCGTCCTTCACGACGAGAATTCCATCGCGAATCGGATAGACCCGGTGGCACCCTGCGCAGGCGAGACCGGTCTCAACCGGGGCGAACGAACCACCGCAATCCGGACATCGCAGCGGATGGGGGTCTGTCTTCCAATCGACGGTCGGGTTCGGCGTCGTCACCGACATAACACAGGTCCTCTCCGGGGGTCGGGATTCACCAAACAGTATCCAAGGCGGTTCCAGATCGGAAAGCGACGATGTCCCGGGAAAGCGTCGCGTGCCAGGGTGTTCAGATCAACTCGGCAATTCAAGACCATGTCGATAAAGTCGACATCGAGGCCCATCAGGCGAAGTCCCCACCGATCGATTGCCTCGAGGCCGAGTGCATGGCCGGGGGCCAAGCGATACAACGTGGGGAGCTCGTCGGCGACGATCACAGGGGCCTCGGGCCGTGCCACCCGCTGCATCTCGCGAAGCGCCTGGGCCTGGTCGCGGAAGTAGTTGAATCCCCCGATCGTATAGACGGCGTCGAACGTCTGATCGGCGAATGGAAGCGACTCTCCCTCAGCCCAGACCAAACGCCTCGCCATGCTCGGATAGCGATCGCGGCAGACGGCCAGTTGAGTCCGGGCGATATCAACGCCGTAAATGTCCCAGGTCGGAGGGAGCAAGGGCACATTCTCGCCGTCGCCGATGCCGACTTCGAGGACTCGGGCTTGCGCTTGCTGGGGGAGGTGGCGGAGGATCTGCCGTCTCGCCACCCGTGGTCCGGGCCCCTGGAACCAGAGGAAAAGCTGTTCCCAAGGGCGAAAACGGGACCAGTTTGGCCCATCATAGAACTGGGCCGCGATCCGATTCGTGCCGGTGAGAGGCCCGATCGCATGGAGGATCCCCTCCACCTCGGGATGTTCGCGCCCACACGATGCGCAGGTCTCCCGCCCTTCGAGCCGGTGCCCACAGGAAAGGCAACACGCCAGCTCGATGGCGGAAGGGAGGATTTCGGCGTTGATCTTGAGCGCCTCGGGCACAGCTTGACCTGACTTGTTAGAACTCGGACGTCAATGCCCGCGGACCCGCGCGATCCATCACCCAGTCGAAGAGCCGACAGGGCAAGCGGCGGAGGATGTCCATCCCGATTGCGGTGCCGAGCGGAAAGGTATAGTCGCGCGGGCGACGGACGATCGCCCGAACGAGATACGCGGCGGCTTGTTCGGCTTCGAGCATCGGCACGGGGCGGCGAAAGCGGGTGTCGAGGGTCATCCCTGTTCTGACAAAGCCGGGATAGACCGTCGTGATCGTCACCCCGCGCCGCTTGAGGGCCGGACGCAAAGCTTCGAGATACGTGGTAAGGGCGGCTTTAGACGCCGAGTAGCCGGGCATCCAAGGCATGCCACGGTAACCGGCCACGCTCGAGATCCCCACAAGATGTCCTGACTGACGCGCATACATGCCCGGCAAGACGGCGGCGATTGAGTGAGCCACCCCCACGACGTTCACCTCGAGCATCTGGCGAAACCCCTCGACATCCAGGTCGAGGGCATTCGAGGTGGTTCCCACCCCGGCGCAGGCGACGAGAATGTCAGTCGGTCCGAGCTGCTCCTCCAGGCTCGCGACGGCCTCTTTCAGGCTCGCGGCGTCGCGTACGTCGACCTGGGCCGTGGCGACGGCCGTCATCGTCTTGAGCTCTGACTCGAGCTCGTTCAAAGGGTCGCCATGCCGGTCCATCAGACCGACTCGAAAACCGCGAGCGGCCAGCGCCTTGGCCGTGGCGCGGCCGATCCCCTGGGCAGCCCCCGTCAACAGAACGACCTGACCGTCAGACTTACCCACGCTTTGACCTTCTTTCATGATCTCATCTCGTTCCGCAAGCGGGCTGGGACGATTCCGAGACCGATCCGTCGGGGCCGGAAGAGGACGACGCTCCCGGCAAGGACTCGATGAAGCCACGGAGCAGGGATAGAAACGCGGGCGGGTTCTCTTCCGGCGCGCGATGCTTGGCGGCCGGAACGATCGCGCTCCGGCAATTCGGCAGGTGGTCCACAAGATATTGCGCGGTGGCGAGGAACGGAGAGAATTCGCCATAGAGAGCAAACGAAGGGACCGCCACGCTCGCGATCAGCTCGGCCGTCAAGCCGGCTTCCACCTTCGTATCGTCACCGCAGGTGGTCCCCCCCAGGCGAAGGAGGCGGTTCAGCGCGGGGAGCCCCACCTCGCGGCGGAACTGGAGGAGACGGTCCCCTTCGAGGTCGACAACCTGGTCGAAGAACCGCCCCAGGTCGTACCAATGCTCGTCCGAAAGCTCGACCCCCGCTCGCCTCGCTTCGTCGCAGAATGATTGCCAGTGCCCCCAGCGGCTCACATCCTCCAGGTGGCGGAGGGCCGGGAAGTAGGGGTCGGAGAGGACGACCGCGTCCACTCGCTCCGGGGCGAGCACCGCCGCGTGGAGCGCGATCACTCCTCCGAAGCTGTGACCGACCAATGTCGCACGCTCAATTCCCCGGTCATCCATCAAGGCGAACAGATCGGCCGCATGATCGGCGGAGGTGTAGCCGGTCGGCGGGGCATCGCTGTAGCCGTGTCCCCGGAGGTCATAGGCCGTCACTCGGCGGGCTAAACCCAAGGTCTGAATCGCCTGGCAGAGATACCAGATCGACAGGTCGCCCGTCACGCCATGAATCAGGACCAAGTCGGGACCTTCACCCGCCTGCTGATAGTGAAACCGAAGACCGTTCAGTGTGGAAAAGGGCATGAGACCGCCTCAACGAGGTGCACCAGACCGACCCGGTGCGTGTTTCTTGCTGTGCTATTTAGGGATAAAAACCCTGGTCAATGTTCGAAAGGTTTGTGCATTGCAGTCCTGAAGGAGCGACCGTCAGAGTCTGTCCTCGGCGATTGACGGTCACCACTCTGGGACTTGCAAAATGTGGACGAGACGCTCAGGCACTCTTTGATTCGTTCGCCGGGTCGTTCCCCGTTACCAGGTGATTGCAAAGGAAATCCACTAACTCGCCGATCTTCAGGTCACGATCGGTCCTCCGGCCGAGGTCGGCCATCAAGTCGCCGAACGGCAGCGGTCGACCGTAGAAATCTTGAAGTTTTTCGCCGAGGACGACGGCGTCGATCGAGGCGAGTCCCAGGTCCGCAAAGAACCGGGTTTCGGGACCGATCTCGTCCGAAAATTCTCGACCCTCGAAATTGCTCAGGATCTTGGCGACGTCGGCCTTGATCGAAGCGTGGGTAGGCTGGCTCATCGCCGTTTCCTCCGGATCGGTTCCTTGATCTTCATGTGACAGGCCAGCAACCTTGTTTTCACGACGGCCGGTCTCCCACAGTCCAGGCCCAAACAAAGTCTTTCGTCCGGGCCGTCACGACGCGAATCGCCGGGGGTTCCCATTGCGGATTCGTCGTGGGATTGACCGAGCGAAGTATCAAGAAGACTTCGCCCGTCAACTCATCGACGCGGGACACGTCGAAATCACACCAGGTCTCATCTTGATTGAGGCCAAGGGAATTCCGCAACGCGTTCTTGGCACAGGCCAATCGTCCCTTCCATTCCGTTCGCCGAGATTCGTCAGGGGCAATCGGATCGAGAACGGGCGACTCGGCGTCGGGTAAGACTTCCTCAAGCGCCATGATCGCAATCCCTGGCCGCGCCTCCGGGTCGCACGCCGCCAAGGCGATCGCCACGCCCTCGGTGTGCGCCATCGCGACGACCGGCCGATCCATGCGCGAGGGGTCGCCCAGGAAGCGGATCGATTGCCCGCCGTGCGGGTCGGTCTCGACGGTGAGATCAGCCGGGTACATCGGGGGCTCACCGCGATCGTAGAGCAGGCGCCGGGCTGCTTCCTTGGCCGCCACTCGACCCCAGAGGTGAAGCGTCGCATCGCGGTCGGAGCGACCTTCGTTCTGAACGGCTCGACGCTCCTCCGGTCCGAGTTGTACCCACTCCAGGACGTCCCGCCAGATCGGCCTGCCGAAATCGATCGGCGGCTCGAGCCACACGGCGTGCAGCTCTCGCCCCGTTTCGTCCGTCCCCCCCGATCGCAACGGCAAGGGCTCCCCGATGAACCAGCGAGCCGGCTGTCGGAAGTGATCACGACATCGGACCGGCCAGTAAAAGCGCCAGTCTTCCCAGCCGGTGATCCGCATCCAGACCCGGCCGTTGGCGGCGGCGACGTCGGCATCGACCCGAACCAGGTGCCGCGACTGCTCTCGAATGGCGATTTGACAGGAGACCTCGGCTCCCTCGGGCGGGTCCGTGCCGAAGAAGGCGATTTCCGCGACCCGAAGCGGGAAGATCACATGCCCTTCGTCCAGTTGATCCATTCCCCAGCATCCCAAAAGCTGGGTAAACGCATCGAGCACGATCGGATCGGTGTGAAGCGCCAGCGGCTCCGAGTCGCGGAGGAGGCCACGAAGCGGTAACACCCGCAAGGTCCCCTCGATGCCCCAAGGCGCAGACCGGCCGAGACCGACGATGGCCTGCATGGCCGGACCGTGGAACAGCCATTGATCGTCGTAGACATCTTCGGCTTTAAATCGACACTCGCGTGCCGACTCGAGCGCCAGGGGCGGAGCAAAAGGGCTTTTGGGACGCCCCTCGCCGAAGATCACTCGCCCTTCAACGACTTTCTCTTCGACACCCCTGCCTTGCGCTCTGGCTGTCCCTTTGTTCGTGATGACAACCCGAACCTCGTCGGGCGTGGCAACGTCGCGCCAGGCGTGAAGCTCGAGCCGAACCGGCTCCGCTTCATACCGAATCCACTTGAGCGCCTGGACGTCGCGAAGTGCGATGACGACCAAGTCGGGCACGAGCACGCCGGCCGCTTGCGCCAGCATTTCGGCCATGACCGTGAACGGGACGACGGGCAGGCCGTTCCGAGCGGGGTCGAGCGCGGAGATTCGCCGACCACCCAGCGTGTGGTGCTCGGCCACCGGGTCACCCTGAACGTCAAGCCAGCGCGTCGAAACCAGTTCACGGCCTGGTTCCAGCCGGTCGATCGAGCCCAGCCAAGGTCCAAGCCTGGATGGCTCGGTCGGAGACGTCGGGGACAGGTCCGGCGCATCGGGCGCGGAATTCTCCTGGCTCCGGGGCGCGATATACGCCCCCATCACCTGCCTCTGAGTCTCCAAGAACGCGTCCATCGTGCGCAGGTGCTCGAGGATCATCGCGTCATGAAGCGACATCGAAGTCGGATCAAGCGCCCCGTTGGACTCCTGGTGTGTCTTGGCATGGCCATTGGTATGAGGCCACGTCGCCGGGATCGGTTCGTGCTCAGAAGGAGCGACCCCATTGGTAGAGGGAACCGCTCCGCTGGCGCGATCCCGAAGCCGTGCCACAAGGCTTGGCGAAAGGCGGAGCTCGGGAAAACCGACTGCAAGCGACGGCAGCGGCGGTGGTACCGGCAGGTCATGATCGAGGTCGACCCAAACCGGCTGCCGGCGCTCATAGAGGCGATTGGTCCGCAAGGGGACCCCTTGGGCGTAGAGCGAAGCCACCAGATGATTCAGTTGGGTCAAACCCGACCGCCTTGGCAAATTGGCGGCGACGGCGAAGTGGGGCCGGTCGCGGAGGATGTCGTCGACGAACCCGGTCAGGTTCCCTCGCGCTCCCACTTCGACAAAGGTTCGGATTCCATCCCGGTACATCGCCTCAATCGTGTCACGGAAGGCGACCGGCAGCGCCCACTGGTCGACGGCCACCTGGCGGATCTGCTCAACGTCTCCCGACAAGCGGCGAGCGACCGCGCAGGAGTAGACGTCCACCTTGGGACGGGCAAGCGGCAAATCCTGGAAGAAGGCGCGAACAGGCTCGATCGCGGTCGAGAAGGCCGCCGTATGGTAAGCGCGATCGAAGGGCAAATCTTCGCAGATCAGGCCGTTGCCACGCAGTCGGGTGACGACCGCCTCGACGAGCTCAGAGGGACCGGCCAAGACGACCTGGTGAGGGCAATTGTCGATCGCGATGCTCGTCCCAGGGCCCACCTCCTGAGCGATCCGTTCGACCGTGTCACGGTCCGCCGCAATGGCGACGAGCCGAGCGGTCGGCACCTGCCCTGACTCTACGAGCCGCTCGAAGACTCGCCCCAACTCTCCGAGCGAGGATTCGAGTTGGCGGTCGACGCTCAACGAGCCTGCCGCGGCTAAGGCCAGGAACTCGCCACTGCTATGGCCGAGAACCGCGTGAGGACGGAGGCCTAGGCCCGCCAGTAGCTGGTGCAAGGCCCACTGCGCAGAGAGGACCACATTGGTGGCCATGCCGACCGACCAGAGGCGATCGCCCTCCGGCCCCCCCCCAAACAGAACTTCGCTCGGCAACGTGCCGGAATCTCGCTCCCGCGCGATCTGGTCGGCGGTGTCGAAGAGGGCCCGGACTTCGGGAAAATGAGGGCAGAGGTCGGCCAGCATCCCCGGATATTGCGAGCCTTCGCCCGGGAACAGAAACGCCAGGGTTTCCGACCCTGTGGAAGGCTTGTCCCAGAAGTAGGTCCCCCGGGCATCTCGGATCGAAAGACATTTCGGATCCGACAGACGTGCCACCACCGCCTGAAGCCGTTCGCGGAGTTCGGCCGGTGACTTGACGACCAGGCCCACGCGATACGGCCCGGCCCGATCCCCTTGGTTCAGGGTAAACGCGAGATCCTTCAGTGAAACGGCCAGGTTCAGGTCCCGGCTGAGCCACGCGATCAGGCCGGTAGCGCGGGCGATCCAGGCCCCGCGATCGGCCGCGCCCAGGAGAATCGCTTCGGTCTCCCAACGCGCCTGGGGACCAGGGTTGGTTCCATCCGCCGACGGACTGTGCTCCTCGAGGATCGCGTGGGCACTGATCCCGGCGAAGCCGAACGCGTTGACCCCGGCTCGCCTTGGGTGGTCGCGATCGCCATGAATCCAAGGACGCCTGATCCCGTTGAGCGCGAACGAACTGGTGTCGCCGGCCAGCAAAGGGTGGGGAGCGTCCCCCCCCGGCGCGGGGAGGAGGACCCGGTTATGGATCGAGAGCGCGGTCTTGATCAGGGCGGCGATGCCGGCCGCAGGCATCGCGTGCCCGATCAAGGCCGAGACACTCCCGAGACTGCGACGGCCCCAGGGACTCCGGGGAAAGACCGCATTCAAGGCCCGCAGTTCCGCGCGGTCAGAGGCTGGTACGCCGAGACCGTGGCCTTCGACCAGGCCGATCGTCGCGGGATCAATTCGAGCTTGCTTGTAGGCGCGGCGAATGGCTCGGGCATGGCCACGGGCGCTGGGCGTCGCCAGGCCGGTCCTCCGCCCGTCGCTCGCCAGCCCCACCCCTTTCAAAACGGCGTAGACCCGGTTGCCGTCGCGCTCGGCATCCGCGAGTCGCTTGAGAACCACGACGCCGACCCCTTCACCGGTGAGTGTGCCGTCGGCGTCACTCGCAAACGGCCGGGCCCGCCCTTGCCGGGAGAGGGCTCCAAGCTGGGAGAAGACCATCGGGAAGTCGACATCGACGGCCAGGTAGACGCCCCCGACCAGCGCCAGGTCCGCTCGCTTCTCGACCAGGGCCCGCGCTCCCAGGTCGAGCGCGACGAGTGACGAAGCACTGGCGGCGTCGACCACGTAGTTCGCGCCTGTCAGGTTGAGTCGATTGGCGATCCGGCCGGCTGTCGCGTTGGTGATCTGCCCTGTGATCGTGGCGGGGCCGAACGGGGGGAGACTCGACTTCAGGTTGGCGCGAATCGCCTCGAAGACCGACTCCTCCCAGTCCGGATGGAGCTCACGGAGAAGCGCCACCGTTTGGGCCACGATCCTACCGTGCTGGAGGCGAGTTAGATTCCCGCGATTGAAATAGTTCCCCCGGCCAACAACGACCTCGACTCGCCTGGTGTCGGGCATCCCATCGCTCATCCCGGCGTCCGTCAACGCCTCCCTGGCAGCGTCGAGGACCAGGTACTGCTCGGGTTCACCACCGGCAACGGCCAACGGCATGACCCCGTGACGCGACGGGTCGAATTCGATCGGAGCGTCGAGATATCCTCCACGTTGACAGTACACGCGATCGTTGGAGTCGGAGGCCGGATCGAGGAAGACGGCAGGGTCCCATCGATCTGCCGGCACGTCGCTTGTGCAGTCCCGCGCCTCCAGGAGATTCTCCCAGAAGGATGCCAGGTCGCGCGCGCCGGGGAATCGACAGGCCATGCCAATGATCGCGATGTCGAGCGGACGGCCAGGCTTCATGGAAGGATAAGTCTCGACAGCGAGTGATTGGGGAAAACCGACCCAAGAATCAAGCGACGCTCCGAATCCGAAAAAATCAAGACATTACAAAGTCTTCATTGATTCTCTCGAGTTCGCGACCAGCTCGCGACGGCTTCTCGTCGGGATCGAGCAGAGAGCCGATTTCCCCGGCAATGACAACCTCAACTTCCCCCTTGCGGCCCAACCTGAGCTCGTCCGTCAGCCGATGGGCATCCTGGTCGGGGGAGATCATCCCCAAACCTTGCCCTTGGAGATGACTTTCCAGGTCGGACACCATCCCCACGCCTGACCAAGGTCCCCAGTTCACGGAGACGACCCGGCCGGCCCAACGGCGATCGAGCCAGAGGGCCAGCTTGTTCAGAGTCTCGTTGGCAGCCGCGTAGTCGACCTGGCCACGATTTCCGAATCGGCCCGCCACGGACGAGAAGAAGGCGGCGAATCGAAGCGAATCGGGATCGAGCAGGCTGGCGAGATTCAGCGCCCCGTCGAGCTTGGTGCCAAGGACTCGATCGTAAGACTCGAGCGTTTTGTCGCGAAGCAACTTGTCGTGGATGACCCCCGCGCCGTGGATCAGCCCTCGGACGGGTCCGAACCGGGCCTGCCAGCGAGCTAGCACCGTTCGGAGGGCCTCGAGATCACGAACGTCGACCTGGGCGTAGTCGACCTGGGAACCGAATGTGCGGAGGCGTTCGAGATTGGAGCGGATCTCGCGCTGGCGGCGCAGGGTTTGATAAGCACGCTCGAGTTCGACGAGACCAGCCCCCTGCTCCTCCTCGGTCAGACGCTGATGAAGCAAGGACTTCAGAGTCGCCGGATTCGTGACTCCGACCGTGAGCCGACTTTCGTCTTCGCGAGGCAAGGGGGTCGTACCGACCATGAGAAAGGTGGGCTTCCAGCACTTTGCCATCTCGGTCGTGAGCACGGCCGTGATCCCACGCGCCCCTCCCGTGACGAGGATTGGCTCTCCCAATGCCGGTTGCCATTCCGAGCGTCCGGCCACCGACAAGGGACTCTCCACCACTCGCAGAGCAACCCGGCTCCGATCGAGGTAGCCGACTTCGGTCCGACGGTCTCGGGCCTCGATCTCATGAATCAGATTGGCAGCCACGGTTGTGGCCTCTTCCCGAGGGTCGAAATCCACAACCCGAACGCGAATCGCGCGGCACCATTCACGAGCGAGCGTTTTGACGATTCCCGCCACTGCGCCTTGGCCCGGAAAAAAGTCGTCGGAAGCCGCGCCGGCGCTGGCAAAACTTCCCCCCATCGCCGTGCAGGCGATGAGACACGCCCCCCCCTGCTCGGCCGCCCTGGTCAGATCGTCGGCCCCCGCGCGAGCCAACAAGAAGAGACCACGGGATTCCGGACCCATCCGGGCCGACCAGAGCTGAGAATCGAGCCCGGCCGATCGCCCATGCTGTAACGGCAAGGCATGGATGATCCCGGCCAACGGCCCCTGATTCCGAAGTCGTGCAAGTAATGCGTCGACAGCCGCCGGAGACGTCAAGTCGACCGACTGCACGTCAGAGTCGGATTCATTCGAGCCCGCCGAGGAGTGGCCAACCACGACGACCGGATGACCTTTGGACCGAAGCTCGCCGGCCAGAGCGTGACTGACTCCCCGGCCGTCATCGGTGACCAGCAACAGCCCGGAAGCCGCGAGCCCCAGGTCCCCCCCCGACGTTCGCGATAAGGGCGCGGCGACCGCCTTGAGGGTCAGCCTGCGGACGAGGCTCCCATTCTTTGCGGAGCGTTGTGATAAGGCATTGGCGTGACCGTTCGTTGCACTCTGGGCAGGCGTGTGAGCAGAAGCGGGAGCCGGAACCAAAGTCGGCTGGCTCGATTTCAAGCCCCGTTCGACCTTCTCGACGATCGCTCCCAGCGTGCGGGCACGCGAAAGCTGATCCATCAAGTCCGTATTCGACCCAAGGCCTGAACCGGGCAAGACCTCGCGTAACGTGCCCAGGATCTCGACCCGCTTGATCGAGTCGATGCCAAGGTCAGCCTCGAGATCGAGGTCGAGGCGGAGCATCTCGGCCGGGTAGCCCGTGCGATCCTGGACGATCGAGAGGAGTCGGGCGGCCACGTCGATTGAGGTCTCCGGCGATTCGACCGGGACGGGTGTCGGTACGACAGGTTCCGGGCGAACTTCAGTCGAAACCTTGGCCGAGGCGGGCTGCACGGCTTCACTCGGAACGGCTGGGGGCTGAGGTGCCGATTGGCCGTTAGGGGCTGGTGACGCAAGGTTCTCATGACTCGGGCGAATGGCCGCCTGGCTCGGCGTACCTCCGCTCGGTGTGCCCAGGAACCCGAGCATCGTCTCTCGCTGGACTTCCAGAAACATCTGCATGGTTTTCTGGAATGCTTCGAGCACCCGCTCCCGCCCTTGATCGGCGACCGGAGGGTTCGATCGAACGGGAGGGGGCATGACGATCTCGGGGGCCTTCTTGCCATTCTTGGAGGGAGACGGGAGAGGGCCGTTCCCATTGCCATTGGAGGAGGGAGTCGCGTGCACAGGATTTAAACCAGGTTCGGGCAAGGGGAGTGCGGGACCAGGCCCCAGGCGTTTCGGCTCAGGGCCGTTCGCCGGCCGCGCCCGGGATCCATTGACCAGCCAGGTCGACGCCTTGATCGCGGCGGGATTCGAGCCAGGCACAAACGTGACCCGATCGAGAATCGTCGCAGTTCGACCGGCGGTCAGTGGCTCGAGGTGGAGCGGCAGGCCGGCAACGAACAGCCGGGCGAGGGCATGGAGCAAGCCGGGAACGCCGGGTCGGCCTGATGGGTCGCAAGCGACGGCGAGATGCGATCGCCCACCCAGGATCGAACCGACCAGGGAGGTGAGCGTCGCGCCGGGGCCGACTTCGATGAAGACGCGAGCACCCGCGTCATGCATCGCCTCAATCATTGAGGCGAACCGCACCGGACTCGCAACGTGAGCGCCCACCTGCGCAGCGATGGCCGTGGGATCGTCCGTGTGGCGAGTGCCGGTTACGTTCGAGAAGACCGGGCATTGAGGCGACTGCGGGGCGAGAGAGTTTGCCAGTTCCGCGAGGGGACGGCATGCCCCGGCGACGATCGGGGAGTGGAACGCACAGGAAACCGCAAGCTCCTGGCCGCGAAGCCCCGACTGCCGAGCTCGGCCGAGAGCAGCCGCAACGGCGTCGGAGCGACCCGAGACGACCGTCTGCCTCGGCCCATTCCAGTTGACCGCGCTGACCCCTTCGAGCCCTTGGAGCAGCGTCTCGACTTGATCAGGGCTTGCGGCCAGGGCAGCCATCATGCCGGGCTGATCGCCGGCGGCAGCCTTGATGAATCGGCCTCGCGCTTCGGAAAGGCGGACCAGGGCCTCGAGGGAGTAGACGCCCGCCGCGTGCAGCGCCACGAGTTCGCCGTAGCTGTGGCCGGCCACCATGTCGGGCGCAACATGAAGCGACTCGAGCAGCCACAAGAGTCCCAGGCTCGCCCCCCCTAGCGCCGGTTGGGCGACCTCGGTTTCGGCCAAGGCTTTTTTCTGCCGGTCGCGTTCTTCGGCCTGAAACGCGGGGGGCGGAAAAACGACCGGCGAAACGAGGGGTTTCCCCTGCTCGCGAAGGACGTTGTCGAACGACTCGAAGCCGCTACGAACCTCGGGAAAGAGGACGGCCAACTCGCCGAGCATGTCGACGCGTTGCGCCCCTTGGCCGGGGAACAAGAAGGCAACCCGATTCAACGAGTCGCTCGCCGCTTCGGCAAAGGCGATTCCTCGGGGGTCGTGAAACTCGGCGACGCCCTGCGCGATCGTCGCTCTCGCCTGATCGACCTTGGCCCGAACCTCGTCGAGCGTGGAGGCCACGATGGCCAGCGAAAGGCCGGTCGCGCCGAGCGAATTCAGCAGCGTGTGGGCTAGGTCGCGAAGCGCGGGCTTGGCCCCTTGTTCGAGGGCGAGCGACAGCCTCTCAAGGTCCGCGAGCAGGAGTGTCCGGTCGGCGGCTCGCCAGACGAAGAGCTCGGCCGGCCAGTCGCGGAGTGGGGCCGATGCGGCCGCCGGCGCTCCTTCATAAGCCTCGAGGACAGCATGGAAGTTCGTCCCGCCAAATCCGAACGCGCTGACCCCCGCACGTCTTGGTCGTTCCTCGTCGGTATGGATCCACGGTCGCGTTTTCGTGCTGATGTGGAACGGACTCTGGGGCCGCGACGCTTGTGCGCTCGGGTTGACCACCCCGATCGTCGGGGGCAGGACCCTGTGATGAAGAGCCAGCGAGGCATTGATCAGGCCCACCAGTCCCGCAGCGCACTTGGTGTGGCCAATCAGCGACTTGACCGATCCCAGAGCACAACGACCTTCAGGAGCACCCGACTCGATAAAGACGTCATTCAGGGCATTCACTTCCGCGAGGTCACCCGCAGCCGTACCGGTCCCATGGGCTTCGACATAACCCACGGTGGCCGGGTCAATCCCAGCCTTGGCATAAGCCCGGCGCAACGCCCGAATCTGCCCTTCAGGGCGAGGCGCCGTCAGCCCTTTGGCACGCCCGTCGCTGGAAGCTCCCAGCCCTTTGATTACGGAATAGATCCGATCGCCATCACGCTCGGCGTCAGCCAGTCGCTTGAGGACCACCACGGCGACGGCCTCGCTGATCACGATTCCATCAGCGCTGGCATCGAACGGGCGACACCGGCCTCGCGGCGAGAACGCGTGCGTCTTGCTGAACGCCAGGTACGTGAAGGGGTTTTGAACCGTGTCGGCCCCGCCGAGAATCACCACATCGGCCGCACCGCTCTCGAGTTCGCGCACGGCGACGGAGGCCGCCGCCAACGATGAGCCACAGGCGGCATCGACCGTGTAATTGGCGCCTCCCAGGTCGAACCGATTGGCCACTCGACCGGCCGCGACGTTCAGCAGGATTCCAGGGAACGAGTCCTCGGTCCACTCCGGCAAGACGCCCTCACACTGCTCTAACGCCTCGCGCCCCGCGCCCGGAGCGAGGGTGTCGAGCATCGGCAGATACGAGCGGAACGCGTACCCCATGGCGAGCTGGGCCGCTCCCCCCCCCGCGCCCAGGACGACGGCCGTCTTCTCGCGCGGGAATGGTCGGTCACGATAGCCGGCGTCGTCGATGGCCGCTCGGACCGCTTCCAAGGTGAGCAGGTGGAGCGGCTCAATCGAAGGAAGGCTCGTCGGAGGCATCCCATAGCGGAGCGGGTCGAACGCGATCTCGGGGACGAAGCCCCCCCATTTGGAGGTAATCTTGTCGGGAGCCTTGGGGTCGGCGTCATAGTAGAGCCGCCAATCCCAGCGGTCGGCCGGAACCTCGGTGATCGCATCGATCCCGTGAAGCGTATTCTCCCAGAAGGTCCGGACGTCCCCGGCCCCCGGAACAATCGCAGACATGCCGACGATGGCGATGTCGCACGGCTCCGCTTTCGACGAAGCCAGCGGCTCGGAGGCCGCCAAGGCGTCGGCCAGCCGATCGATTCGCCCCATCCCCCCCGCACTGATATCCTGATGAAGCGCGGCGATCGTCGAGACGCCCTGGCGAAGCGTGGCCGCCTGGCCGAGCATGTATAATCCGCGCGTCGTCTGGCTCTCGGCGGCGACTCCAACCAACGGCGACCCGGCCCCATTGTTTCGCTCGATCCCCTTGGCGGCGATCCGGAGCCGGCCCGCGTTCATCCCCTCCAGGGCGGTTCGAAGTTCCTCGTTGGAACGTCCCGCCGCCAGCAGCCGCTTCCGCTCGAGCTCGAACGCTTCGACGTACGGGGTCGGACTGACCCGTACTTCGTGACCGGGGCCCGTCTCGAGGAGAACCGTCTCGGTGCAGCGCACCGCTTCATCTTGAAACTTGGCGACGATCGCGCCCGTGGCGACCGCCTCGGCCGTGAACAGGTAAGCCGTTCCAATCAAGACGCCGACCCGAACCCCTCGCCTGGCCAAGGGACCGGACAAGGCCGCCACCGCCGACGCCGATCGCGCGTCATGAATCCCGCCCGCGAACAGGAGGTGGACCTCGTCGGGCGTCCCCCCCTTCTCCAGCATCTCGTGCACGACCTCGACAGCCTGCTCCCAGAGGAGCAAGCTCGATCGCGGCCCGACATGACCACCGCACTCGCGTCCCTCGAGGACGAACCGGCGCGCACCGTCATTCCAATATTGCCGGAGCAGGCCTGGCGACGGGGCATGGAGATAGGTGGCAATCCCCTCCCGCTCCAACTCTTGCGCCTGGTCGGGTCGCCCCCCCGCAATCAGCGCAAACGAGGGCCGAGCGCGGCGGACCTCCTCGATCTGCTCAAGCCGCAGGTCGGGCGGAACAAAGCCGAGGATTCCGACTCCCCACGCTGATCCATTCAGACGCGCGGCCGTCTCAGTCAACAGCCGGCCGATCTCCGGCCCGCGCATCAAGGCGAGAGCGAGGAACGGCAAGGCTCCCCCTTCCGCCACGGCTTCGGCAAATGCCGCCAGGTCGCTCACCCGGGTCATCGGCCCTTGAACGATCGGATAGCGTGTCCGATGAGAGCGGGCCAGCGGCGAGTCTTCGTCGAGGGGGCGAGCGCTCCGAGCGTCGCGAAGCCCCAGGTCGATCGCACGCTCGACGGCCTGAACGATTCCCCCGACAGTGACATGAGTCCGGGCCAGGCCCCCTGCGAGCGCGGCATCTTGACCGACGGGGCGGACCTGCCCCTCACTCCAGCCCACTTCACGTCGAAGGGCCGACTCCCAGGCCAGGCGCCCCTCGGTCGCGGCCTGCTTGAGCCTGGCGAGCGCGGGCGAACCTGGCTCCGCCTGAATCCGAAGGAGGTCCCCTACCTCGCGGCCCACGAGAATCGTCTCGCTTCCATCCCAGCGCTCGATCCGCCGACGCAGCGAAGCCTGCAACGGCGATTCCTTCGCCAGCAGGACGGCTCCGTCGAGCACGACCCCCGCCGCCCCCGCCGCCACGCACGCCGAAGCCGATCGCAGACCGATCCCACCCCGGACCCAGACCGGTGGCGCGTTGTTAATCCCGAGAGCCGCTTGCAGGAGGATGAAGGACGACTCCTCCGCAACCCGCCCCCCCGCCTCGTTCCCCGCGACAATCAAGGCCTCGAATCCCGCCTCGGCCGCCGCCCGGCACGATTCCCGCGAGGTGACCTCGGCGACCGCCACGCGATCAGAGCCGCTCAGGATCGCACGTAAGCGACTCCAGTCCTCTCCCCCGGCCTCGACGACAGCCACCATCCCGAGGTTCGACGGGAAACTCGCGACGACCGCCTCATCGAGCGCGCAGGCGGAGAGGCGAAGACCGAACGTCTGTCCCTTGAGGAACTTCGACGTTCGATGCAGGACCTCGAGATCGACCTCGGCGCGGAAATCGAACCCGCGATCGAGGATCCCCATCGCACCCGCCCGACATGCGGCCACCACGACGCCAGAATCGCGCTGTCCGCTCGGAGCAACCGCCATAACCCGTGGAAGAAGCAGTGTCATGAGGCAATACCACACTCAGGGGCACGGTCCGAATGAACAGTCAAGTGTAGCCAGTCCCAGCGCGTAGTCAAAATAAGAACCGTGGACAATCTAGGTCGTGTCTGCTGTTTAATTCGATTAGAACGGTTTGACCGTCCCACTATAAACGGCTCGGAAACCTCGACTTTCGTGCGGAATTGCGCCACATCGTCCTGTTCATTTGCAAACGGTATCGTTCGGCCGCAACTCCAGAAGTCAGTGGCCCGTGTGGACACAGTCGATCCGTAGGGAGCAAAGCTTAGCGGCCTCGACGATACTCTTCGTCGATCGGCGCGGTTTTGTTGAGTAACGAACGCTTTCCCTCTTCTTTCTTTCGACCCAACATCGTCAAAAGAACGAGAAAGGACTCAGAAAATTCCCGACGGAAGTGAGTAGGCCGCACCCTTGCCCGTGGTGGGTCGGAGATGATATGACGGTAGGAGCAAGGATCTGCAACGGAAATCGCGAATCTTTGCAGACTCGATCTCTCCGTTGCGCGGCTCTCTTCCACCTCTCCGGAACGAGCTTAGCCGAACTCTATATTCCCGACGCCGTTCGCCTTGGGAGTCATTTGTGATGACGAGCGCCGCTCGGATTCGGCTCTGGGTCCGCATTTCCGTCCTCGGTACGGTTGCGACCATCCTCGCAGCCACTCCGCTCATTTCGGCCGACGATCCGATCGGTTACCGGCCCGCCGCCACGGCGATCCAAGGGGCCAAGATCGTCGCCGGGCCGGACAATAATACGATTGAGAACGGAACCATCGTGGTTCGCGACGGGCGAATCGACGCGGTCGGTCCCAGCGACAAGATCGCCATCCCGCTCGACGCCGAGACGATCGATGGCAAGGGGCTCGTCGTTTACCCTGGGTTCATTGATCTCTTCACGACCATCGGGCAATCTCCCAACACCGTGCGGTCGCGGTCGGGTGCAGGCCGGTCGATCGATTACAAGGAGTCCGCCCTGGCGCGGACACCCGAGGACAACCGTAACGGACTGACCCCCGAATTTGAGGTGGCCTCGGCATTCAGCCTCAGCGAATCCCAGGCTGCAGAGCGGCGAAAGCTGGGATTTACGGATCTACTCGCTGCGCCTGCCGGGGCGATCGCGACCGGGCAGAGTGCCCTGATCAGCACCAGCGGAGGGCCGCGCCGCGAGGTGATCGTGCGCTCCCCGATCGCACTTCACATCAACCTCCGCGCCCCGTTCGAACCGGCCCCCGCAAATCCCGACGACGATCATGCGGCTCCCTCGATTCGGCTCCGATCGCTCGGACGCTACCCTTCGGTCTTGATGGGGGTGGTTGCTCATCTTCGCCAGGCAATGCTCGATGCCGAGCACCAGCACGCCTTGAAGGCAAATCCGAAGGCGGGTACTCCCCGGTTCCTCTACGACCCCGCGCTCGATGCGCTCCAGGCGGCCCGAACCAAGACTCTTCCCGTCTGGTGGGAAGCGAACTCCCAGGATGAGATCCATCGGGCCTTGGATCTGGCCGAGGAGTTCGGCACGACGGCCGTAATCGTCGGCGGACGCGAAGCGAGCAAGGTGGTCGATCGACTCAAGGCGCTGAACGTCCCGGTCGTCTTGCGACTCGACTTTCCCGATGAACCGAAGGTTCCGTCGGAGTCAGACTACCGCAAACGAGACCTTGCCGATCGCACCGAGCCGTACCAGGCCCTCATCGCTCGGGCCACGCGTTGGAAGGAGCAGGTGGACACGGCGCAAGTCCTTGCAAAAGCCGGCGTGCGATTCGCCTTGGCGAGCGACGGCCTCGCCAAGGCCGAGCATTTCCCCGGACAACTCCGCAAGCTGATTGCCGCTGGCCTGTCGCCCGAGACAGCGCTCGACGCCCTGACGCAAGGCGCCGCACAGATCGCAGGGTTGGATTCGCTGCTGGGAACCCTCGAGCCAGGCAAGCTCGGACACCTCGTGGTCCTTTCGGCCCCCTTCGGGGAAGACGAGGCCAAGGTCCGCTACGTCCTGGTCGACGGCGCCAAGTTCGAGGTCGAAAAGAACAGCGTCTCCAAGAAGGCGGATCCGGAGTCGAAGCCAGCCACGCCACGCCCTGAAGCGAGAGGCGAAACACCGAAACCGAAGGCCGAAGAGGCAAAGCCCAAGGAAACGGCCAAAGCGGAAGCCACACCGAAGGCCGCAACGCCTCCTCCCGCCCCCAAAACGATCGAGGACCAGCCGTCGCAAACCCCTTTTCTCGACGTCGCCACCGAATTCGACCACAACCGCAAGCCAAAGCTCGAGACCAAGGGGAACGTCCTGATCAAGGACGCGACCATCCTGACCATCGCCAAGGAAGGGACGATCGCCAAGGGGTCGATCCTGGTCCAAAACGGCAAGATTGCCGCGGTGGGACCAGACCTGGCTGCGCCCGAGGGAGTGACCGTCATCGACGCCACCGGCCTGGTGGCGATGCCCGGGATTATCGACTCCCACTCGCATATCGCCATCCAAGGGGGGAGCAACGAGTGGAGTCTCTCGGTGGTCCCCGAGGTGCGCATCAAGGACGTTATCACGGGGAATGATCCGGCGATCTACCGGGCCCTCGCGGGAGGAACGACGACCGCGAGGATCCTTCACGGATCGGCCGACACGATCGGCGGCCAGGACGCCGTGATCAAGCTGAAGTACCGCCAACCGGCGCGTGACCTGATCCTCAAAGATGCCCCGCAAGGGGTCAAGTTCGCCCTCGGAGAAAACGTCACGCGCAACCCAGGGCGGTTTCCGAACACGCGCATGGGGGTCGAAGCAACGATCGACCGAGCCTTTCAGGAAGCACGCGTTTACCAGGAGCAGTGGAAGGCGTTCGAGGCGGCCAAGGCAGCGGACAAGTCGGTTCTGCCGCCGCGCCGTGATCTCCGGCTCGAGGCGCTGGCACGAGTGCTCGACGGCTCGATCAAGATCCACAGTCATTGCTACCGCAGCGATGAGATCCTGATGCTGATGCGCGTCGCCGCTCGCCATGGCGTGCGAGTCCAGTCGCTTCAGCACGTGCTCGAGGGTTACAAGATCGCCCCGGAGATCGCCGCCCATGGTGCCACCGCCTCGACCTTCTCCGACTGGTGGGCCTACAAAGTCGAAGCGTTCGACGCCATCCCCTACAACGCCGCGTTGATGGCCGAGGCGGGAGTCTCCGTCTCCATCAAGAGCGACAGCGAAGAGCTGATCCGGCACCTCAACCTCGAAACCGCCAAGATGGTCAAGTACGGCGGAGCGACCGAGGGGCAAGCCCTGGCGATGATCACGATCAACCCCGCTCGGGAACTCGGGCTCCAGGACCGGCTCGGCTCGATCGAGGTGGGCAAAGATGCCGACATCTCGCTCTTCAACGCGCACCCACTCGACGCGTTTGCGCGATGCGAGCTGGCCCTGATTGACGGAGAGGTCTGGTTTCAACGCTCCGAGAAGAACGGCAAGTTTGCGTTGCGACCCGGCGATCACAAAACGATGCCGACCTCGAGCAGCGAGGCGCGGGCGCGAGTCCTGGACATTCCGCGCAACCCGAAAGAGGTCTACGCTCTGGTCGGCGCTTCGATCCATCCGATCAGCGGCCCGGACATCCCGAACGGCACCCTGGTCATCAGCGAAGGCAAGATCAGCGCAGTGGGAGACGCCGAAACAATGGTTCCCTCGTCGGCCCAGACGATTAATCTCCAAGGTCTCGACATCTGGCCAGGCATGGTGGACGCAGGGACTCGACTCGGCGTCTTTGAGGTGAATAGCCTCCCCGAAACCCAGGATGACGCCGATTCGGCCCAGTTCGAGCCCGAGCTTCGCACCAGCACCGCGCTCCACCCCGACAGTGAGATTATTCCGGTATCAAGGGCCAACGGAATCCTGAGCGCCTATGTCCAACCGTCGGGAGGCCTCATCGCAGGCCAGGGTTGCGTCATCCAACTCAACGGCTGGGTGCCCCGCGAGATGGTCATTGCCGACCCCGTGGCCTTGCACGTGACGATCCCCCGCCACGTCCCTCCTGAGATTGAAGGACCGGGCGTCGCTCGGCGCGAGGGCCCCGACCCGATCAAGAAGCGAGCCGAACAGATTGAGTTGATCGTGGAGGAATTCCACCGTGCCCTTGATTACGACAAGGTGCTCAGCGACTCCAAGGAGAAACAGGCCGAGGCCCCTGCCCCCGACCTTCGCCTCGCCGCACTCGTGCCGTATGCCAAGGGCCGGAAGCCGGTGATCTTCCACGCCGAGCACCGCACGGAGATTCTTGATGCCCTCAAGATCGCCGGCACCCTGAAGCTCAAAGCGATCATCTCGGGGGGCGCCGACGCCTGGAAAGTTGCCGACGCCTTGAAGACAGCCAAGGTGCCCGTCCTGATCGGCGGAACGCTTCGAACCCCGGGTGAACCGAGCGATCCCTACGATGCTCCCTACGCGAATCCGGCCCGCCTGCACGAAGCCGGCGTGAGCTTCGCGATCCGATCCAATCCGACCGGGGCGCAACAGGCGACGGCGTCACGCAACCTCCCTTACGAAGCGGCGATCGCGGTCGCCTTTGGCCTCCCCGAAGCCGAGGCGCTCAAGGCCGTGACTCTCGCCCCCGCGCAAATTCTCGGGGTCGCCGAGCAGGTGGGGTCGCTTGAGACCGGCAAGCGGGCGGATCTCATCATCACCGCCGGCCACCTGCTCCAGCCGACGACCGAGGTCAAGGCGATCTTCCTGGACGGTAAGCCAATCGATCCTGAGAGTCGTCACACCATTCTCTACGAAAAGTACCGCCGTCGGCTCGCCGAAGTTCGCGCGGGGACGGCGATCCTCGGGATCGACACCCCGAAGACTCCGGCTGCTCCGGCCCCTTCCGTCGCCACTCCTCCCGCAACCAGCGTCCCCTCGGGTCAGGAATGAATGGGACAGGACGAAGGTTGTGAGTCGTGCCGCGGTGATCGTACAAATTTCAGTCGGAAGCCAAACGGAAAGCGTCCCGCCGCGCCCTGTTCTTGCTGATTGCACCTTGCTCAAGGGGCAACGGGCAAGCCTGGCGTGACTTGGATGTTGGATGAATGATCAGACAGGCTGATCCCTGACCTTTGATCCTCGAACGCAGGAGCAAGATCGATGCGGCCTTGGCTTCGAAACATCAGTGCGGTTCTGGCGGTGGGCTTGCTGCTCGGGGCGGACAAGCCGTCGGGTGATCTCGACATCTACTTCATCGACATGCAAGGCGGCGCCGCCACCTTGGTGGTCACCCCCGAACGGGAGTCGATCCTCCTCGACTCGGGTTGGCGTGGCTTCGAGGACCGCGACCCGAAACGAATCGAGCACGTCTTGAAAAACGTGGCCAAGCTCGATCAACTCGACCACTTGATGACCACGCATTGGCATGCCGACCATTTCGGTGGTGTTGAAGGACTGGCAAAGCGGGTGCACATCGAGCAGTTCTGGGATCGCGGTCTTCCCGACCCCAACGCCCCCGACAACGACAAAGCCGCCTATCCCGACGGACCGAAGCCGAACGACCCGGCCGGGATCGCTTATCTCAAGGCGAGCGCCGGGCGGCGAAAGTCGTTGAAGGCCGGAGACACGGTCCCCCTCAAGGGGAATGTTTCGATGCTTGTCCTCGCCTCGGGCGGACAGGTCATCCCAACCCCTACCGGGCCGCTCAATCCGTTGAGTGAATCGGCCCCGCCCGACCTGGAGGTTGACCCGAGCGATAACGCGCGCAGCCTCGCTTTCCGGATCCGCATGGGCCAGTTCGACTTTCTTGACTGTGGCGACCTGACTTGGAACGTCGAGAAAGCCCTCGTCTGCCCCGTCGACCGAGTCGGCCCGATCGACCTCTATCAGGTTACGCACCACGGGCTCTCGATCTCCAATCACCCGACCCTGCTCCAGACGATCGCCCCCACCGTGACGATCATGAACAACGGTCCCAGAAAAGGGGGAGACGCCGCGACGGTCCAGCGCTTGAAGACGATCCCGTCGATCAAGGCCGCCTATCAGCTTCACAAGAACGCGGCGACCAGCGCGGACGACAACACCGACCCGGCCCTGATCGCCAATACCGACCCGGCCGGCGGCCAGTTCATTCATGTTCACGTCACCCCCGACGGCGGCAAATTCTCCGTAAAATTCGGCGAGGATGGACCGACGCGGACGTTCGATTCACGTTGAACCCCGAGCTCGGGAATGCGAGGGCGGGCTCATCGGGGCACGATGACGAGGACCAAGCCTAGCCCAAAGACGCCCGCCTGCGCTGTCCCCAAAGGAGCAAACGATGCGCCTACAAAGTCTCATCCTGCTGACCCTCTCGCTCATCGCTTCGCCCGCGATAGGCCAGGAGGCGAAGCCCGAAAAGATCTTCCCCTATCCCACTCAGCGGACGGACCTCGAGAATGGTCTCTCCGTCCTCACGGTCCCGTTCGATTCGCCCGGGATCATCGCCTACTACACGGTCGTGCGAACCGGCTCCCGCAACGAGGTTGAGCCAGGCCTGTCCGGCTTCGCTCACTTCTTCGAGCATATGATGTTCCGCGGCACGGAGAAGTATCCGCAGGAGAAGTACCAGAGCGTCGTCAAGGCCCTGGGCGCGGATGCCAACGCGTTCACGACCGATGACTGGACCTGCTACCACATGACGGTCCCCTCCTCGGCACTCCCCACCGTGGTCGAGGTCGAGGCCGATCGGTTCCGCAACCTCCAGTACGACAAGGCCGACTTCCAGAAGGAAGCGCGAGCCGTCCTGGGTGAATACAACAAGAGTGCGTCATCGCCGTTCCTGATCCTCAACGAAGCGATGCAGGATAAAGCCTATACGACGCACACCTACAAGCATACGACGATCGGATTCCTGGCCGACGTCAAGGATATGCCGAATCAGTTCGACTACAGCAAGAAGTTCTTCGACCGTTGGTACCGGCCCGAGAACTGCACGATCATCGTCGCCGGCGACGTCGATCACGATCGCCTCATGTCGCTGGTCCGCAAGGAGTATGGGGGCTGGGAACGGGGCAAGTCATCGGTGACGATTCCGGACGAGCCCGAGCAAACCGAGCCACGCTCCGCGCGGTTGACCTGGCCGTCGCCCACGCTGCCGGTCCTCTATCTCGGTTTTCACATTCCGTCGGCCGACCCCCGAAACCAAGACATCGCCGCACTCTCAGCCCTCGCCCAAGGGGTCTTTGGGGAGACCAGCCCGCTCTACAAGAGCCTCGTTCTCGACGAGCAAAAGGTCGTCCTCCTCGCGGCCGATGCCGAGTTGAAACGCGATCCGGCGATGTTTACCGTCGTGGCTCGCGTGCGACAATCGGCGGATCTGGACGCAGTCCGCAAACGGATCGAAGACGCCCTGGCCGAAGCGGCCAAGTCGCCAATCCCGGTCGCTCGGCTCGAGGCCATCAAGTCTCACCTCCGCTACGCGTTTGCCAATTCGCTCGACAGTCCCGACGCGATCGCCATGGCCGTCAGTGAGTCAATCGCGCTCACCGGCCGGCCCGACTCGATGGAAGAACGCTACGCCGCCTACGACCGCCTCACCCCCGATGACCTACAGCGGGTCGCAGGCCGCTATTTCGCCCCGACGAATCAGACCGTGGTGATCCTCGAATCGGAGAAATCAAAATGACCGCGACCCGACGCGCCACGCTCGGCGGGATCCTGGCCCTCGCCCTTTTTCCGCTCGGTGACCACGCCTTGAGCCAGGACGCGGTAAAGTCCACGGCCAAAGGGGAGCCTTCCTCCCTCTCCCTTCCGTCGAAATCGACTCCACTGGTCGCAATTCGGTTCGTCTTCCGGGCAGGGTCGCAAGACGACCCGCGCGGTAAAGAGGGGCTCGCGGCCCTGACTGCTGCGATGATTGCGGAAGGGGGAACGACGGATCTGACCTATGACCAGATCCTCGAAAAGTTCTACCCGATCGCCGGGGCCCTCTCCTCGGCCTGCTTCAAGGAAACGACGGTTTTTTCCGGCGAGATTCATCGCGACAACCTCGCCACCTACTCGGCGCTGGCCACGTCGATGCTCACCAACCCCCGGTTCGCCGCCGACGACTTCGAGCGACTCCGCAACGAGGCGATCGACTTCGTCTCGAAGACGCTGCGGGGCGGCAATGACGAAGAACTCGGCAAGTGGACCTTGCAGGTGGAGTTGTACAAGAACCAACCGTACGGCCACGTTGACCGGGGCACAGTTGAGAGCCTGAAAGCAATCACGATCGGCGATGTCAAACAGTTCTACAAATCCCACTACACGAAAAGTGCCCTCAAGCTGGGAGTGGCCGGAGGGGCTGACGAGGCTGTTCTGCCCGGCCTGATCAAGAGTCTCTCCTCACTGCCGGCCGAGGGAGCGACGCCGCCTGAACTGCCGAATCCTGAGACGCCTCGTGGACTCGACGTGACGATCGTGGAAAAGACGGCCGATTCGACCGCCATCTCGCTCGGCTTTCCCCTCAATGTGACGAGGCGCGACGACGACTTCTACGCGCTCGCGATCGCCAATTCGTATCTCGGAGAGCATCGGACGTTCAACGGCAAGCTGATGCAAGACCTGCGCGGCAAGCGCGGGCTCAACTACGGAGACTATTCCTACATCGAGGATTTCGTCCAGGAAGGGATGAGCACCTTCCCGGTTCCGAACAATCCTCGCCGCCAGCAAGCGTTCACGATCTGGCTCAGGCCGGTCCCGCGCGATCGGTCGGTCTTCGCGCTTCGAGGCGCCTTGTGGGAACTCGACCGACTCATCGAAAATGGCATCCCCCCCGCCGATTTCGAGGCGACCCGTTCGTTCCTGCTCAACTACAGCAAGCTCTGGGTGCAGACTCTCTCACGGCGCTTGGGCTACGCAATGGACGGCGAGTTCTACGATCGTGAGGATCTCGTCACCGAGTTCGCGCGCCGGCTTCCGAGTATCACCGTCGACCAAGTCAACGCCGCGGTTCGCCGCCACCTCAAAAAGCCCGGCTTCAAGGTCGCGATCGTTGCCCAGGATGCTCCGGCTCTCCGTGACACCCTGCTCTCCGGCAAGCCGACCCCGATCACTTACGACACCCAAGGGACTCCCGAGAGCATCCTGACCGAGGACAAGGTCATCGAGGCATTCCCCCTCGACGACGTGAAGGTCAAAATCATTCCCGTCGAACAAATGTTCGAGAAATAAAGGTTTTCGATCAACGGTCGCCCCGACCGTTGGGATTTCTTCCGAGACGAGCGGGGAGTTCCAGCTCTCCGTTCGCCTCGGAATCGAAAACAAGAAGCCATTTGCCAGTCGCCCATGAAGAGACTACTCCGGCGGCCTGCCTGCCGAAGCTCCAGGTTTGGGGATTGAGCTTGTTCAAGTTGCAGGATCACGGCATCCTGGATCGGTGAATTCCTTGCGGGCTGCCCCTTGCGTCATCCGCAAAGCGACGAACCGACGCATCGAGATTTTTCGGACGGTGGCAATCGCCGAGCCTGTCAACCAACCTACCTATCTATGCGAATTCATCGGATCGACCTCAAGCTCGTGCGTCTTCCCCTGGTCCGAACGTTCCGCACGAGTTCGAGCACCAAAGATTCCATCGCACACATCCTGGTCCGGATCGAGACCGACAGTGGGATCGGCTGGGGCGAATGCGCTTCACCGTCCGACCCCTACTACTGTCCCGAAACGACGGAGACGTGCTGGCACATCCTGAAAGACTTTCTCGCCCCGGCGGTGATCGGTAAAGAGTGGGCGAACCTCGACCAACTCGTCGACTTCTACCGGCCTGTGAAGGGGAACAACTTCGCCAAGGCGGGTCTGGAGATCGCCTGCTGGGACGCCCTGGCACGCCACGAAGGGAAACCGCTCGCCGAGGTCTTGGGCGGGACGCGCCCGGAGATTCTCTCAGGGGTCAGCCTGGGGATCGAGCGCGACCTGGAAACGCTTTTCGGGCTCATCGAACAGTACCTGGGCGAGGGCTACCGCCGGATCAAGCTCAAGATCGCTCCCGGCTGGGATGTCGCGATCGTCCGAAGCGTCCGCGAACGCTATCCGGAGATCGCGTTGCAGGTCGACGCGAATTCCGCATACACGCTCGCCGACCTCGATCATCTCAAGCAGCTCGATGCGTTCAACCTGCTCCTGATCGAGCAGCCCTTGGCTCACGATGACATTATCGATCACGCGCGGCTCCAGGCCGTCTTACGAACTCCGGTCTGTCTCGACGAGAGCATCCACTCCGCCGAAGATGCGCGGAAGGCGCTCGATTTACAGGCCTGCCGTGTGATCAATATCAAGGTGAGCCGTGTCGGAGGCCTCCGCGAGGCGAAGCGAATCCACGACCTCTGTCTCGATCGCGGCGTCCCGGTCTGGTGCGGCGGGATGCATGAGTTCGGCATCGGCCGCGCGGCGAACGTTGCCGTTTCGAGCCTCCCTGGCTTCACATTGCCCGGCGATGTCTCCGGCTCGGACAAGTATTACCGCGAGGATCTCGTCGAGCCGCCGATCCAGGCCGACAACGGGGCCGTGACGGTTCCACGGAGTGTCGGTCTCGGCTACGAGCCGAACGAGAAGCGCATCGAGGAACTGAGCTTGCGTCAGTGGAGCTTGCCGGCCTGAACGTCCCCGCGAGAGAACCGAATCTATGCACGGGCCCAACCTCCTGAACTGGATGAATCCGAGGCGAGCGACGATGCTCGCCGACCTGGCGACCCTGGTCTCGGCCGAAACGCCCAGCCGCGACAAGACTCTGCTCGACCCGTTCGCGACGATGCTGGCGGGGCGCTTCCAAGCGCTCGGAGGGAAGGTCGATCTGATCGACAACTCGGCCGGCGGCAATCATCTCGAGGCCTGGTTTGCCGCTGACGCCCAGCTTGACCTCCCCCCTGCCCTCATTCTGGCCCATTTCGATACGGTCTGGCCCCGGGGGACACTCGCCGATCGCCCCTTCCGCATCGACGGTCCTCGCGCATACGGGCCGGGTTCGTATGACATGAAGGCGAGCATCATCCTGCTCGAAGCCGCACTCACCGGCTTGCGTGAGCTCGGCCTGACGCCGCGTCGCCCGATCCATGTTTTGATCACGTCGGACGAGGAGATCGGCAGCCCAACATCCCGGTCGCTCATTGAAGCCTCTGCGCGAGACGCGGCCCACGCCCTGGTTCTTGAACCTCCGCTCCCCGGCGGCCTGCTCAAAACGGCCCGCAAAGGCGTGGGCGGCTTCACCATCGAGATCGAAGGGAAGGCCGCGCACGCAGGCATCGAACCCGAGAAGGGCGTGAGCGCGATCAACGAGTTGGTGCTCCAGATCCCCCGAATCAATGCCCTGGCCAATCCAGCCGTCGGCACGACGATCAACGTCGGACTGATCGAAGGGGGGACGACTCCCAACGTCGTCCCCGCACGGGCCATGGCACGCGTCGATGTGCGCGTGACGACGATGGATGAGGCGCGTCGCATTGAGGACGCGTTCCATGAACTGCAAGCGCTGACGCCTGGGGCTTCGGTCCAAGTCACCGGGGGGATCAACCGTCCGCCCATGGAGCGCACGCCGGCCGGCCGAGACCTTTTCGAGCGGACCCGACAGATCGGCCGTTCGCTCGGGCTCGAACTGGGCGAAGGTTCAACCGGGGGGGGCAGCGACGGCAATTTTACCGCAGCCCTGGGCGTGGCCACGCTCGATGGTCTGGGCATGCCGGGCGCGGGTGCACACGCGATTGACGAGCATATTCTCATTGAGAGCCTACCGGAACGCGCGGCCCTGTTGGCGTGTCTGCTCCTGGAACTTTGAGGTCATCTTTCGATGAGTGAAGAGATTACGATACGCCGCCCCGCCAACGTCCACGAGTACCATTCCTGCCAGCGAGCCCAGCGCCTCGCCTGGGGAATCGCCGATGACTCCTACGTCGTTCCCATCGCCACAATGGTCGGTGCCCAGCTTCACGGCGGCATCGTACTCGGCGCCTTCCTGCCGGATGGAGAGGCGGTCGGCGTCTCGTTCGCCTTCCTCGGCCGCTCCGGAGGCCGGCTCTGTCTCTACTCGCAATTGACCGGTGTGGTCCCCGGCCGGCAGTCGACCGGGCTTGGCTACCGTCTCAAGCTGGTTCAGCGTGACCTGGCACTCGAGAGTGGCGTCGACCTCATCGCCTGGGCCTTCGATCCGCTCCAGGCCGGCAACGCCCGCTTCAACCTGGTGAAGCTCGGCGCCACCTCCGGCCACTATGTCGACGATATGTACGGCCCGCGTACCGACGCGCTGAACCTTGGCGTCCCGACTGACCGACTGATCGCCGAGTGGGACCTCTCCGCCCCCCCGCGCCCCGAAGCCGTAGCCTCGCACGAGTGGTCGAGCTATCCTCACCTGATTGAGTCTAAGGCGCAAGCCGATGGGTCCAGAGCGGTCGTCAAGACCCATCCTGCGGAGGGTCCGAACCTGCTCGTGGAAATTCCCCAGGATATCGCGGGACTTCGCGCTCGCGATCCGCGCCTGGCCGAAGCGTGGCGGCTCGCAGTTCGCGAAAGTTTGACCATGGCATTCAGCGCCGGTTATCGCGCGGTCGGATTCGTGCAGGACCGTTCGGAGGCCGAACGGCGCGCGTTCTACCTGCTCCATCGTTGAGATCCGCAAGCGACGAAAGAAAGGCCAGGGTCCAAAACGGACCCTGGCCATCCCGTTCGCTCAGGCCGCGATTCGCTCGATTTTCGCTCAGGCCGCGCTGATCTTCCGAGGGACGATTCGGCCGGTGGTGTCTTCGGCCTCGTTCCCTTCCTCGTGGTACTCGGCGTCGGTGTTCACTTTCCAGGTGTCGAACTGTCCCAAGCCGAGGATGTTCCGTGCGGCCAACACGGCCGTCATCATCGAATGGTCCTGGTTATTGTATTTGTGCATACCGTTGCGCCCTGCCAGCTCAAGGTTGGGCAGATTCTTGAGCCAGGCGCGAATCACGGCGAGGTGCCCTTGATAGGCGTCGTCGTAGACCGGATAGGCCTTGGGCATCCGCACGACGCAGCCGTCGCTCACTTCGGATGCGGAGATCAGGCCCATCTTGTCCATCTCGCGCCGTCCCAACTCGATCAAGTCGGCGTCGGGCATGGTCCAGAGGTCATCACCCTCGAAGCAGAAATACTCGAGCCCGAGACTGCTCTTAGTGGGGTCGGGAACGAGGTCGGGAGACCAGTTCTTGAAGTTCTGCACGCGGCCGAGGCGCACGTCCGGCTCATGGATGTAGATCCATGTGTCGGGGAAGGTCTCAGCACGATCGACGATCAGGACCACGGTGAGGAAGTCGCGATACCGGAGCGACTCGGCGGCCTTGACGACGGCGTCGGGCGGTTGCGGGCTCAAGCAACGGATCAGTTCGCGAATCGGTAGCGTCGAGATGAAGTTCTGACCATGGTAGGCCGTCAGCTTGCCGTTAGAGTCCTTCGCCACGAACGTGGTCACGGCCGTGCCGTCGTGCTCGATCCGGACGACGCGGCGGTCGAGGTGCACGGCCCCGCCTTGCCCGCGAATCTTGTCGCGCGCACATTCCCACATTTGCCCAGGCCCCAGGCGCGGGTACTGGAAGGATTCGATGAGGGTCTTGATGACTTCCCCCTTCGACTTCCGATTGCCGAACAAGGCGTTCGTCACCGCGCCTACCAGGCTCAGCCCTTTGATTCGTTGCGCGGCCCACTCAGCCGTGATCTCATTCGTGGGCATTCCCCAGACCTTCTCGGTGTAGGTCTTGAAGAAGATCTCGAAGAGGAGTCGGCCAAATCGGTTAACGACCCAATCCTCGAAGCTCCGCTCGGGCTTGATGGGCTTGAGGGTCGCTTTGAGGTAACTCGCCAGAATCAGGGTCGCCCGCCAAGGGCCGAGCTTCATCAAGGCATCGACCGGCTTGAGCGGATAGTAGAAAAACTTCCGGTTGTAGTAGATCCGGCTCAACCGCGAACGGGTGATGAACTGGTCGCCGAGGATCTCTCGCCAGATCGCGTTGACCTCGGCGCTCTTCGAAAAGAAGCGATGCCCGCCGATGTCAAACCGGTATCCCTTGTATTGATCGGTCCGGCTGATTCCACCGACAAGATTGGGGTCAGACTCAAGCACGACGCTCGAATGACCGTGCTTGGTCAACTCGTAGGCCGCAGTGAGACCGGCAGGACCTCCTCCAGCAATCACCGTCGCATGAGAGGCGACAACGGCGATCCCGTCCGGGTCATCGACCTTGGTCCAGCGATGCGGCGGCAACCCCGAACGAACCGTCCCGGTTCGTGATGAATTGATGTCCATCATGGCCTCCCATCCTTTGGAGGTGCGTCCGCTCGCCGGGTTCGTCCCGGTGCGTATCAGTAGTCCCGGCTCGCGAGTGGGCCGACGCGAGTTTTTGGCATATTCGCGGCGAACGGTCAAGGTCGGCATTTACCGACCCCAGAGATGAGATGCCGAAATAAGCACCCCTCGGGATGCCGAGCGATGCGATAAAGCCTGTAACGGAAACTCGCGAACCGTGCGACACAAAAATTCCTATCGCTCGGCATCTGGTGCGCGAATCTGGGTAAGGAACGCTGTCTGAAAAGGAAGTTTACGGCCTGAACTGGTAGTTCGGGTGTCCTGGCGGCCTTGAGCGACCTCCGTCGAATTCAGATGCGTGCACCAACTGCCGAGCGATTACCAAATTTTTAACCACGAATGACATAAATGACACGAATAAAACACAAAGAAATTCAATCATTAGTTTTCATTTTTTTCTTCATTCGTGTCATTTGTGTCATTCGTGGTTAAATTCTCCTTTTTTTTCCTAACGCTCGGCATCTGGTGCGCGAATCTGAGTAAGGAACGCTGCCTTCAAATCGTTCGTTGACGTTGAGCCGAAGAGATCAAAGTATCGCCTGACCGCGATTCAAAAAAGAGAGGTGAGTACGAGGAATCGTCAGAGACTCGGGCGAAATCGAGCCGGGCCGGCCGTGCTACTGGAATCACGGCCAGCCCGAAAATCAGAACTTGCCGGAAGCTACGGGTTAGGCTGACAAGATCTCGAGAGTTCGTTTGACGAACGCCGATGCGGCGGCGAGGTTTTCGGCGGGCGGCGTCTTCAAACCCTGGGCACGCTCGAAGGCGACGATAAAACTGGCGTCGAGCAGGCCTGGTCGAACATAGAGGCCCTCGCAAGCTAGCATCAAGCAGCGCAAGCCCGCCTCCCGATAGCCCTTCTGATAGACCAGGGCGCGCAGGCAGGAGAACATCGCCTCATAGCTCAGGAAACTGATATCGGCGGGATCACCCTGGCCGGTCGCCTGGAGGTTGGCTGCGGCCTCGAGACGGTCTGCCGCCTTGGCGAGCAGAGCGGGGATCTTCTCCGGCGCCTGGTCGTCCTTGAACAGATAGGGGCTGTCCAGGCATTTTTGCAGCGTGTTGATAATGGCCATCGCCGTTACGTCTCTCTTCGCGAGGAATCACGAACTCGGATAACCGCCGACCTGGACGCCGATTTCTTTCACGACTTCGGGGCAGGAGCAGGGACTGGCGTGGGAGCAGGAGGAGGTGTCTGCCCAGGATCGACCGACGGTTGTTGCGAAGCATCGTCCCGCAACTTTTCGGTTGAACCCGAGGACGCATCGTCTGAAGGATCGGCTGAGAATTTGACCGCAGCACGGGCGTTCGACGAGAGCATCGGAATCGAAGCTCCCTTCATCATCTCCATCAACGGAGCCGGGTAGATCCCAGCGCCAATCACGACCGCAGTCGCAAGCACGATCGGCAACGCAATGGACGTCGACGCAGGCGACAAAACCGAACGGCCCGGATCGCGGAGGAACATGGCCTTGAGAACGCGCACATAATAGAAGGCGGAAACGACGCTATTGAGCAGACCCAACGCCACCAGCCAGATCAAGGCCACCCGGGTGACCTGGTTCCCCTCCTGGTCGAGCGCCTCCATGAACATGTAGAGCTTTCCGAAGAAGCCTGCGAGCGGAGGCATGCCGATCAGCGAGAGCATGAGCAGGAGGATGCAGGTCGCCAGGAACGGATAGCGGTAGGCCAAACCGTTCAGGTCGTCGATCTCATCGCTCTGCTTATCGCGGGCGAGCCAGGCAGCCACGGCGAATGCGCCGATATTGCTGAAACCGTAGATGACCAAGTAGAAGAGGACCGAGCCGGCCGACTCCTGGCGACGCACCGAAACACCCGCTGCCGCAACCCCCACGAGCATGTAGCCGGCATGGGCGATCGAGGAGTAAGCCAGCATTCGCTTGAGGTTCCGCTGCGCGAGGGCGGCGAAGTTACCGTACGTCATCGTGACGGCCGACAAAATGACCACAATCCCGATCCAGCCGGGGCTCATCACCGAGGCATAGCTACTGCCCCAAGGTCGCAGGGCCACCAGGAGCACTTTCATCAGCGCGATGAAGCTGGCGATTTTCGATCCGGTGGCAATCCAGGCCGTGACCGGTGCGGGGGCTCCTTCATAAGCGTCGGGGGCCCATTGATGGAACGGGACCGCGGCCACCTTGAAGCCGAAGCCAACCAGAAGGAGGAGAACGGCCGTGGCTCCCGCGAGATTCCCCGCTAGCCCCGTGGAACTGGCGAGAATGGGACGAAGCACATGCTGGATGGCGTCGAACCGCGTGGTGCCGGTCAGTCCGTAGACAAGACTCAGGCCGAACAGGAAGAGTGCGGAAGAGACCGAGCCGTAAACGAAATACTTGAGACCCGCCTCGGGAGAGCGCCTTTTATTCTTCTCGAACGCGGTCATGAGATACAAGCAGATCGTCATCAACTCAAGGGTCAGAAAGAGGCTGAGCAACTCGTCCGACGCGATCAGGAGCATCATGCCCACGGTCGACCACAAGAGGAGCGCGAAGTATTCGCCCCAGTCTTCGGTAAACGACCAGGACATCGACAGCCAGGAAACCAGCCCCAGCATGATCACCAGGAGGACGTTGAATGTCTCGGTGAGCATATCGTCGGAGAGACTACCGAGAAAAAGGCTCCGATCGGGAAAGCTCACATAGTCGATGCCCGCGAAGTTCAAGGTTTTCGCAAGGTCGTAAAGATTGAACCGAATGACGAAGGGAAGGAAGGCCGCGCCCAGGGCAGCGACGATCCCGAGCAAGGTTAGCCGGCCGGCGGCCTGTTGACGCCGCGCCGCGGTCCGGCTTCGGAAGACCGTCTGGTCGGCCATCAGCACTAGCAGTCCCCAGAACGCGAGAATCATCTCGGGCGCCAGGGCGTGGAAGTCGCGAAGGTCGAGAGACGGGATAGCGCTAGGAGGCATCGGCTATGGCCCTTGGTGGCGTTCGTTACGGTGCGGTATCCGCTCCGACTCCGGGGGACGCGAGCATCTTCCGTCGAGCGGGATCATGGGTTCGGACGATTCAGTGCCGGGGCATCTCGGGATCGGCCGTGATTCGGTCAGCCAGTCAGACGGTCACCGGATTCGATTCGATCAGCGGGAAAGGCTATCGAAACGGTCCACGTCGGCCGAATGCCAACGACGGTAGCAAAGCAGGATCAGACCAATACCCACCGCCACCTCGGCCGCGGCCACGGTGATGACGAAAATGGCCATCATCACGCCAGTCAATGCGCCCTCATCCGGCGCAGGAATCCCGTACCGCCAGAAGGCGACCAGGTTGATGTTAGCCGCGTTGAGCATGATCTCGATCGCCATCAAGACCGCGATCGCGTTGCGGCGCAGTAAGACGCCCATCAGCCCGATGGAAAACGAGGCCGCGGCGAAGTAGAGAAACCAATTCAACGGAATATCACGGCTCATCGCGGGCGACTCATTTCGAGGGTGAGGAGAGTGGTTCCGATCGCGATCCGTTTAGGCCGGCTTGAACGTTGCTCGAAGAGGGTTCCGTCGACCCGTGCCGTGCGGTGGCCTGAGCCCCGAGTCGGGCCGGTTCGTCTTCCCCTTCACGATGGGCCAGTGCGATCGCACCGACCAGGGCCACAGTCAGGAGAAGCCCGGCGACCTCGAACGGGACGACGAATCGGGTCATCAACTCGTAGCCGACCGCGAGTCCCATGTTGTTGATGGCAACAGCTCTCGGAGAGGGCGCTTCTCCCTCCCGGGTCACGATCGACGGCCGATTCACCGTCGCCGACCAGTCGGCACGATCTCTCAAGCCGACATGGTTGTTGATCCCGAAGCCGAGCATGATGAAGAGCCCGAGCCCCGCGACGAGCGCTGGCATCGTCCAACCGGGAGCGACGGTCGTTGTATCGTCGCCCTGAATGTTTCGTGTAAGCATGATCCCGAACATGAGCAGGATCGCCACCGCACCGATGTAGACGAGGACCTGGATTGCCGCCAGGAACTCGGCCTCGAGGAGGACGAACTGGCAGGCGACGATGAAGAAAAAGGCCACGAGGTAGAGAGCCGCGTGAACCAGGTTTCTGGCCAGGATCGTCCCCACGGCCGCGACCAGTCCGAGCGATGAGATGACCAAAAAGAGCGTTTGACTCACGAGGTTCAACTCCGGCCCTCGGCAACACGGGCCAATCTTGGGTGAAGCGTTCGACTTATCGCGCGGTGACGGGAACGATCACGGCCCGCCTTGGTTTCGCGGCTTCCAAAAGCGCGGTCCGCTCGTTGCGGTTAAACCTGAAGACGAGCCAGACTGAGAGGCCGACGAGGGGGAGCGTCACAACCCAGCCCAGAATCCAGCCCGGAATCGACAGTCCGGCAAAGGCGACCGGTCGCCCGGACCTGAGGGTACACTCAAACCAGACGGCCGCGATCAGGATGTTAATGAGGCTCAAGGGGACCATGTACTTCCAGGCGAAGTTCATGAGCCGGTCGACCCGCATTCGAGGCAAGGTGACGCGGATCCAGAACATCACAAAGATCAAGAAGAAGACCTTCAAAGCAAAAATGGAAACCGAGATCACATTGGTAATCAAAAATGCCGTCGTGGTCTCAGCCCCAAAGATCCGAGGGTAATCCAGAATCGGAAGCAAGCCGCTGAACGGAAGACTGCCGCCGCCGAGAAAGAGAACCGTGGTCAGGCAGCAGACCGCGAAGACGCTCAGGTACTCCGCCAAGAAGAAGAGCCCGAAACGCATCCCCGAATACTCAGTGTGGTAGCCGGCAATGATCTCGGATTCCGCTTCAGGCAGGTCGAACGGAGTTCGGTTCACTTCCGCCAGACTGGCGATCAAGAGCAGGGTGAAAGCGAGCAGGCCGGGAGGAGACCAGAGGAACCAGCCGTGATCGAGTTGATGATTCATGATCGCGACCATACTCAGGCTGCCCGTCCAGAGGACGATCGGCACCATCGCGAGCACTTGGGGAATTTCGTAGGAAACGAGCTGGGCAACCGCCCGCATCGCACCCAGAAGTGAATATTTGTTGCGGCTCGACCAGCCCGCCAAGAAAATCCCCATCGCACCCAGGCTGGAAACGGCGATCAGGTAGAGCAAGCCCGAGGGAGGATCAATCGGCACCAGCCCGTTGAAGTGCGCAGGGTGCTCTTTCTGGCTGGTCCCCAACCCAAAGGGCACGACCGCCAGCACGAGAAAGGCCGAGACCAGGAGGACGACGGGGGCGAGCAGATGGACGAGTTGATCGGCTGACCTGGGGACGATGTTCTCTTTGGTGATCAGCTTGAGCGCATCCGCAATCGGCTGGAGCAAACCGAGCGGGCCGACCCGATTGGGGCCGATCCGATCCTGGAACCGGGCGGCGACTTTCCGTTCGGCCCAGACCATGTAGGCGACGATACCGGGGAAGATCCCCACGAATCCCACAACCAGCCAGAGCGCCCATTGCACCTTGGTGGAGAAATCTAGGTTGATCTGCTGCTGGGCCCAGACGATCGGCAAGGCCCAGGCGGTTGCGAAAATCACCGTTAGCATCTCCCCTCGGTCAAAGAAACCAGATCGCCAGTCGCGAACCCATCCAAACGCCTCGGCTCAGACCCAGCGCAGGACGCCCTTGGCCCACGCATAGGCCAAGCCGATGAACAAGATGGCCAAGAAGATGACCATCTCGACCAGGGCGAACAGACCAAGACTCGAGTAACTCACCGCCCAGGGGTACAGGAAGACGGTCTCGATATCAAAGACCACGAACATGATCGCGTAGATATAGTACTGGATCCGAAACCGGATCCAGGTCTCTCCGTGAGTCCGAACGCCGCACTCGTAGATATCATCCTTGGCCAGCGAGGGCTTGCGAGGAGCGACGATGGCGACGAGCAAAAGCGGGGCGAGCGCAAAGCCGATCGCGGTAAAAAGCAAGAGACCCACGAATATGTAGTTGTAGATAATCATGACGTCAATTGCTCCGATACCGCGTTCAATTCGAGGACAATGGCTGGACGACGCTGTATTCATCGACGGCGACGACGATCACTTCCCCATCGTCGCGACGGAGCCTGATCGTAGGCTGGTGGCAGTAGGAGGCCTTGCCGCCCATCTCAATTCCACCGACGGGACGGAGGCCGTCCAGCTCGACCAGACCCTCCACCTCGGTGGTCCATTCACGATGACCGACGCGAACCCGTTGGGTCACGCGGAGCCTGGTGCCGGCAGTGTACTTCGGTTTCGGAGGCAAAGGGATCATGATGTCTTCCGGCGATTGCTCAAGGCCTCGATTGCGCCTTGATATCCTAGCTGAGCGAACATCTTACGGCGGTCAGTTGAGGTCGGCAAGGGGTCACCCCCTTCTCCGCAACACAAGCTAACCCCATACATAAAAGCAGTTACCCAAAGGCGGTTTGGCGGTGACATTGGAGCGCCGAAATCACGAGCCTGGAGGGCCTCCAACGGCCGGTTCGACCGTCGGTTGCCGACCGTTCCCGCGTCGCGACTCAAACCTGCTCGACAGCGACCGGCTTCGGGGCAGCTTTGGGCGGAGCGGCCGGTTTGGCCGTCGCCGTGAGCGCCTTCTGAAGCCGCTGGTCCTTCTTCTTAGCGACCTTGTTCCGTTCGGCGACTTCCTCGTCACTGCTCCAGGCGTCCGGGTGCGTCCGCGAGTAGTACTCGCTGGAAACAAGCAGGTCCTGGAGGCTGTAAATGTGGGTCTGGTGGCGTTCGTAGTTCGAGAGCTCGAAGTTCTGATCCATCTTGATCGCGTCGAACGGGCAATACTCCGCACAGAGTCCGCAGTTCATGCAGACATCCATGTCAATGTAAAAGTCTTCAGGCAACGGGACCACGTTCCCCTTCGGCCCTTTGGCCTGGGACATCCAGATGCACTGAGGAGGGCAGACTTTCGCACAGATATTGCACGAGGTGCAGCGCACGTTACCATCGTCATCGTCGTAGATCAGGACCGGCAGAACGCGGAACCGCTCGTAGACCGGGAGCCGCTCGTCGGGATACTCGACCGTAAAGAGGCCCTCGGTCTTGTAATCCTGAAGGACGGTCGGCTCCTGCCCACGGTCCGCCTTGTAGGGCCAGAGGTCGAACAACTGGTGCCCGCCGCCTCGGCGTTGGAGCCCCTTGCCCGCTCGGATATCGCGCCAGAAAGTGAGCAGGAACCGCCGAAGCGTGACCAGGTGGCCCGTGATAATCCCGTAACCGCTGCCCATGGTTCAAGAGTTCCTATCAGTCTTGGAGGATGGGCGCCGCCCACCGAACGTATCCCGCGAGAGGGTAGGCCCACCCCACCCGGCCGATCCGACCTTAGCGATCCACCTCGCCCAAAACGATGTCGAGACTCCCGAGAATTCCCACGACGTCGGCGATGGTGTGACCCAAGCACATTTGCTCGAGCGCGGTCAGGTTGATGAAACTTGGACTCCGGATGTGATAGCGGTAGGCGGACGACGACCCGTCGGCAACCACATAGTAACCGAGCTCCCCTTTCGGGTTCTCGACCCGAGAGTAGGCCTCTCCCGCAGGAACCTTGATCTGATAGGTCTTTTTGCCGGGCAGAATCGGCCCTTCGGGAAGGTCACGAAGGGCCTGCTTGAGAATCTTGACGCTTTCGCGCATCTCCTCAAGGCGGACGAGGTAACGGTCGTAGAGGTCACCATTGGTGCCGGTGACCACCTTGAAATCGAACCGATCGTAGATACTATACGGGGCGGCTCGGCGAATGTCGTACGAGACCCCGGAAGCGCGGAGCACGGGACCGGCCGTCGAGAACTCGATCGCCTGTTTGGCGGTCAAGACTCCGACCCCTTTGCAACGTTCGAGGACGATCTCGTTCCCTGAAAGGTAGCGGTCCAGCTCATCGATCTTACCGTCGAGGCGGTCGAAGGCGATCCCCTTGCAGCGTTCCACCCAGCCTCGGGGGAGGTCGAAGGCGACACCACCGAACCGGAAGTAGTTGCACATCATCCGGCTGCCGGCGGCCCACTCGAACAGGTCGAGGATCAGCTCCCGTTCCTCGATCGCGTAGAGCGCGGGGGTGAAGAAGGCCCCCAGGTCGTTGAGCAGGAACCCGATCGACCACATGTGGCTGGCGATCCGGGTCAACTCGGCCATGATTACACGAATGTACTCGGCCCGCTCCGGGGGTTTGGCGTCATCCCCCATCAGTTGCTCGACGGCCAAGGCGTAACCGAAGTTGTTCCCCATGCTCGTCAGGTAGTCGAGCCGATCGGTGAACGGGAAGTTCATCAAGAACGTGTTCCGTTCGCCAATCTTCTCGTGATTTCGGTGCATGTAGCCCATGACGGGCTTCAAGCCGACGATCGTCTCGCCGTCAACCCGCAGGTTGATCCGAAAGACACCGTGAGTGCTCGGGTGCTGAGGACCCATGCTGATAAGAAACTGATCGGTGGCGAGTTCGCTGACGGTGACCCCGCTGGGCAGCAGCGACTCTCCCTTGACGTCGGCGTTGCTCGAGAGCTTTCCCCAGTCCTTATAGCCCTGGGGGATCTTCATGTTGGTGCCGTACGGGTTGATCTCCTCAGCGCGGAAATGCTGCCCGTGTCCCTCCTCGACCCGGCTGTCGAAGACCTTCGTCGGACCTTCGTAGTAAGGCTCGAGGAAGTCCTTGCGGAGCGGGTGGTAGGCGTAGCCGTCCCACATCAGGATCCGGGTCAGTTCGGGGTGTCCGGTGAACCGGATCCCCATCATGTCGTAGACTTCGCGTTCCTGGAAGTCCGCACCTCGCCAGACCCCGACGAGCGAGGGGACCTCGCCTTCCCCCTCGACCTCCGAGGTCCTGACCCGCAACTCGATCAGCTTACCCTGCGTGCTCGTGCTGTCGAGCTGGTAGTTGACCTCGATGCAATCCTCGAAGTGAACGCTCTGCAGGCTGACCAGGTAGTCGTACCGGATCGGGTTCTCGTCGCGGAGGAAGCGGCAGACGGCAACGAGCTGCTCGGGCTTGACCAGAAGCGCTGCTTGAATGATCGTGACGGTTTCCGGCCCGAACCTGGCGTTGATCCGCCCGGCCAGTTCGTGCAAACCTGCGTCACCGAGCCAGACGAGGCTGGGCCTGGCCTCGGCCCGCTTGACCTTCTTCGCGGGCTTGGCGGCCGGTTTCGCAGCGGCGGCCGGCGCGTCGCTGGTTTCCGCGACGGCTTCCCCCTTGGCCTTCGCCCGGATCAAGTCGATCTTACTCGGCCCTTTGGCCACAGCCGCCGGTTCGGGAGCGCCGTTCGCTTGCGCCTCCACCTCATGTTGCGGGGCGGGAATCTTGGTCGGCTTGACCAGGCCCTCCTCACGCGCCTCAACCAGCCCCTGGGCCGTCTTCTCGGCCGTCAGCTCGACGGTGCGCAAATCGATCAGGTCGGGACCGAGGACCGGGATCGGGATATCGCGTTCAACGTCGTTGCGATACCAGGGCGTTTGCGTGATCCGCTCGCCATCAATCTTCTTCTGGAGCATGATCAGGCCGTTGAGCAAAGCCTGAGGCGTCGGCGGACATCCAGGGATATAGACATCGACGGGCAGGTATTTGTCAATTCCCGAGACAACATTATACCCTTCTTTGAAGGGGCCACCACCGGTGGCGCACGCCCCCATGGAGATGACGTATTTAGGCTCGGGCATCTGGTCGTAGAGTCGCGCGATCATCGGCATCATCGTCTTGGTGACGGTGCCTGAGACGATCATGACGTCGGCTTGCCGTGGTGATCCCCGGAACACCTCAGCGCCGAAGCGGGCGATATCGAACCGGCTTGACGCCGTGCAGATCATTTCGATGGCGCAGCAGGCCAGCCCAAAACCAAGCGGCCAAAGGCTCGAGCGGCGGCCCCAGTTATAAACGGTATCGACCATCCCCAGGAGCTTGTCCCAGGAGGTGACCAGGACGTGCTGTTCCAATTCCTTCTGAAGCACGGGGTCGATGACCGTGCTCCATTCTGGTCGGGTGATCGTCGGGGTGGTCATTGTTTCAGGATGCCCTGAGTCAAGTCGGGAATACAAGAGAAGGAGAACGTCCGCTCGAGAGCCCCGCCGCGGGCGGGCCTTTACCTTATCAGACCAGGTTGGATCAATAGCTGATCAGGTCCGCCCTCCCCACGAGCGTTATCCTAAACACCACGCAAGCCTTCCGCCAGTGGGTTCCGCTTCCCGGCCAGATCAGCGGGAAACCGGTGATGAGTACCACTTACACTCAACCATCGGAATCCGCCGCCAGGGGATGAATCAGGGCCTAAATTCAAAGGATCGAAGCGGCCACGACTCTTTCCGGGGCGATCTCTATTTCGCACGGCGGCCTTCGCGCCCATAATAGTGGCATGGAACGACCCAGCTTTCAACTGAGTGTCGCGGGCCTACTCGCTCTTGTGGCGTGTATTGCCTTAAATATCTGGTTGTTCCGGATCGGACCGCTCTGGGGAATCATCGGCCTGAATATTTCCAAGCACATCATCGTCGCCTTTCTCTGCCAAATTCTTGGCGTCGACAGGCCGCAGAGCCGGGACCTTTCGCAAGCTTCTGCCCAACGTCCCACACAAGCCACCGCTCGTTAATTTCGCCGTGCCCATGGGGTTGCGGCCTGGAGCGACATGACCGATCGCCTTCGTCCGGGTGCGCGAGGCTTCGAGGGTCATGGACTTGGATTGCCACCAGGTTCCCAAGCGGACCCGGTTCAAGCGGCATTTTCGTGTGGGCGCGAATCGAGCGTCCGGCTACGATGCCTTTCGTTCGACACCGGAACGGTCGCAACGTTGATGGTGTCCCTGTCTCGATGGATCGTCACGGGGAGAGAACGATGGGTGCGAACGGACCTTGTACGCTACTCTTAGTCGAGGATGAGTCCCGGCTCCGCAACTTGGTCGCCCAGGTCCTCAAATGCGAGGGATACGGCGTGGTCGAGGCGGCTGACGGGCGTGAGGGTGTTGAACGCTTCCACGATTCGGGGCCGTTTGACCTTCTCCTCGTGGATCTGAACTTACCCGTCTTTTCCGGCGTGGAAGTTTGTCGCCAGGTGCGGGCGAGCGATCCCGATCAGCGGATCATGATCTGCAGCGCGGCCATCCTGGCCGATCATGAACGCGACCTCTCACTGCTGGGCATCGGCCACTTTCTCACAAAACCCTACCGCGCCGAAGACTTGCTGGCGCACATCGCTTTCGAGTTGGCTCCCCGGGGCCGAGAGCTTGCGACCGCCCCGTTCAAAACGAGAGCGCTCTGACCGACCGACGAAGTCGACGAACCGGTCCGGTCGCTAGCCAAGATTCGGCGTTTCGATTAATATGCGAGTTAGGAAAGCCTCCGCGGAACCGCGGAGGAATTTGGCAAATCTTGAACCTGAGCCATCTCGAAGGACGGTTTCATGGCTGGGAAACCGCTGAATCGTCTCGAACTTCGTCGACAGAACGATGCGGCCGAACCGCTCGATCCGATGGAGGACGAGTCGGATGATCTGAGCGAAGACCTTGATGATGATGATACTGAAGTTCGCAAGGTCAAGAAGAAGCCCAAAGCTGCGGCCAAGTCCAAGGCGAAAGCGACCAAGGCAGCCAAGCCCACCGCGCGGATGCGGATCGTTTGGGTCGTCACCAACGACGCCTTCAAACCCGTGGGCACATTCGAATATTCTCAGCGAGAGGCCGCCGAGGCCCGCGCAGCCGAGTTGACCGCCAAAGGCAAAGGCACCCACTTCATCCAGAAGGTCAAGGAGCCGATGCCCGACAACGCCCCCGGCCTGGGCGCGGCCATTCCCCGACCGGCCCCCCCTGCCCCAACCACGGTGAAGGCAGCGGCGGCTGAGATCGAGGATGAGGAAGAAATTGACGACGAGGACGAGGGCGACGTCGACGTGGATGACGACGGTGACGCAGAGGTCGAAGACGACGAGTGAGCAAGAGCGGCGCAGTCGCAACTCGACGCGAACCTCAATCCTTTCAGCAGTCGCATTGTCTCGCCCGGCTCCTTGGGGAAACCGCTTCCCCAGAATACGGGGCCTTTTACCGGCGCAAATCGAATCGAGTCGGAGCTGTTCAAGCCACCACTTGAACAGCTCCTGCCCGTTCCAGCTTCGGTGAATGGAATCCAAGCGCCCAAAGACAGACGATGGGCCCCGTCTCCAACAAACGCTCCAGCCCACGACAGCTCTGGTCCAACAGACCTTTCGAGCTAGCGATGCAATGAGCAGCGCACAAAAAAAACGGCCTCAGAATGTCTCGTCAAAGACATTCTGAGGCCGGTGATTCCGAAAAACCGCAGAACGGCACGTAAGCAATACCGTTCTTCAATGGACACACCAGGATTCGAACCTGGGACCTCACCCTTATCAGGGGTGCGCTCTAGCCAACTGAGCTATGCGTCCGTCGAGCTCCGACTGTGGAGCAGATTGCACCGGTTAGGCGTCCGATGAATCAAACAAGGCACTGATAACGAAGCAAAAGGCTTGGATCAAGCTGGCCTCGGGGTGACTCATGAAAGTCACCCCGAGGCCAGCGATCTTTCGACGCTTATCTACCCGCACCGCAATCGGTGCAGATCATTAATGGGCGCACCATGACTCGAACATGGGACCTCACCCTTATCAGGGGTGCGCTCTAGCCAACTGAGCTATGCGCCCGTTAACCGTCGACTGCGGAGGCTATTCTAATCGGCGAGGCGACAGAGTCAACTAGCTACCGCCGAAATCGTGGATCTCTTCGTTTCGATACGGGAACCACAAGGGGCCATGATAAAACCCAAGCCTATGGGAATCAGCCCCCGGTCATGATGACCGGGGGCGGGGATGTCACGACGATCCTTATTTGGAGACACACCTTCCTCCGACCGTGACAGCGACCCGGCCCCTGCTCCGCCGACCCATGAAAAAGAGCCAGAACTCCCGGGCGACCCTTGACATGGCTGCCACCTCACGGTATTGTAATACTCGTTCATGACGCGGGCAGAATTGCTCACCGAATGATACGATGATCCAAGAAAGCCTCGACCCGAAATGCCCTGGAATGTGACGCTGCTACGTCACAATCACTTGACAGGCAAACGATCTCAGGGTATAGTTCTTGGCGTCAGTTGCGGGTCAGGTAGCTCAGTTGGTAGAGCATCGGACTGAAAATCCGAGTGTCGGGAGTTCAACTCTCCCCCTGACCACTCTTGCAAATGAATCAAGCTCTCTGCTCCATTCCCACCTTCTCTCTCCTTCATTTTCCCTGCAAACTGATTACCACAAGATCCTTCTTGCAGTTCAATCCTTTCTCCTCGTTGATTGACTTCTCAACCTTCTTCGGTCGTATCTCCTTTATCAAGGAGCAGATCGCTCCGACCGAACGTAAACCGCTCGTAGTAGCGAGTCAAATTGTGCTTGGCAGGCCCGTAGTGTCGATCGGCTTTGAGGGCGGCCTTGTACTCACGGTAGGAGGCGTCGTGCTCGTTTCGACACTCGTGAAGCACCCCCATGAGGTTGTGGGTTTCGGCCGAGTTCGGGTTGAGTGCGATGGCTTGCTTGAGGAAGACCTCTGCCTCATCGAAAGCACAACGGTTTAGAGCCCGCTTGGCCCTCCTGAGGTCATCGGCGAACTGTGAGGCGGCCGTGACCGGTTCCGGAACGGCTGGGGGGGATTCCGCCACGTGTTTGCGATCGGCCTGCCGCTCGATCACATCGGCGACCGTGGCGCGGAGTTTGTCCGGGGTTAGCGGCTTGGTCAGAAAGTCGATCGCCCCCAGTTTCATCGCCTGAACGGCGTTCGGCACGTTGCCGTGCGCCGTCACAATGACGATTGGCGTGTCGTCGCCCGATTCTCGAAGTCGTTGAAGGACCTCCATGCCGTCCATGCCGGGCATGTGGAGATCGAGAAGGATGACGTCGGCCTTCCCGCCTGCCAACCAATCCAGGGCCGACGCGCCGTCTTCCGCCATCGTCACTTGATAGCCCGACGAGGCCAAAGCCGTCCGGAACATCAGACGGACGTTGGGTTCGTCATCCACGATCAAAATGTTTGCAGGCTTGCTCATGATACCGCCTTCGAATGGTCCGAAAGGCCGAACTTTCGCGGGTCGGCCGGCAGCGTGAAGGTAAAGGTTGTCCCCAAGCCGGGGCGGCTGGATGCCGTGATCTGGCCGCCGTGAGCGACGATGATTTCTTGAACAATGGACAAGCCCAGCCCGGTGCCCTCGCGATGCCGCGTCCCAGGCACTCGGTAAAACTTTTCGAAGATTCGCGAGAGCTGCTCAGGGGCAATCCCCTCTCCCGTATCCTCCACCGTGAAGTGGACCATGTCCTCGCCCGTCCGGGCCGTGAGTCGGATCCGACCACCTCGGTCGGTATACTGCAACGCGTTGTCGATCAGGTTGTCGAAGACATGCTCCATCCTCTCTCGGTCGGCCAGAACCAGGGGAAGATCGCTGTCCCCATCGATTTCGAGGACGATCCCCGCATCGCGCAGCTTCGATGAGGATCGCTCAGCAGCCTCGGCCACCAGCTCGTCCGCCTTGACCGGGCTGAGGTTGAGCTTGAGGCGGCCTTGCTCGATCCGGGTGAGGTCGAGGAGATCATCGACCATCGCCAGGAGCCGATCCGAATCCTGACGAGCCGCCACGAGCAACTCGACTTGCTTGGAAGTCAAAGGGCCGACGACCTCTTCGAGCAGAAGGTGGATCGCCATCTGGACGGAGGTCAGCGGCGTCTTCAACTCGTGGCTGACGGTGGAAACCATGTCGCTCTTGAGCTGGTCGACCAGGCGAAACTTGGTCACGTCGGAAAGGACCAGGGCCGCCCCGAGCGACTCGTCCTGGTCGCCACGGATCGGCAGTACGCGAGGCAGGTAATAGCGTTCATGGCCGTCGTCGCGAAAGATGACGGCGTGCTCCAACCCGCTCGAGACATCCCCATTGCGGCCATCAAGGACCTCGGCCAGCGCCGCCTTGAGTTGGCTCGGCGGCGTCCAGGGGATCGAACTTTCCGGCTCTGAGGGGATGACCCCAAGGAGCCTACGCGCGGCGGGGTTGGCTCGTTCGACCACGCCGTCGGTGTCGACCACGACCACCGGGTCCGGAAACGAGTCGATGGTCGCTTGCGCTGTCTTTTGAGCCCGCAAGAGGCGAGCGGTCCCGGCCTGGCGGAATTCGCGGATGGTTCTTGCCATTGTATTGAACGCCTGTGCCAGCTCGCCCAATTCATCACGCGTCGTCGCCGGAACCACCTGATCCAGATTGCCACGCGCCAGGCCGCGAGCCCCGATCGTCACGGCTCGGATCGGCTCGAGAATCGACCGGCTGAGCTGGAGTGCGATGAGGGCCGCGATCGCCGCTGAGCCAAGCAGGGCCGCAATCATCACTTGCTTCGACCGTGCCGCAGCCTCGCGCGCCTTGACGCTCTCACGCAACATCGACGACTGGTTGATCTCGAGCACTTGGTCGGCCACGTTCTTGATCGCGGTGAACGTGCGAAAGAGTTCGGCAAAATAAAATTCGGAGCGGCGTTCGGGCGGCTCCATCGGCAACGCGTAAAACGTCTCGCTCTGCTTGAGATAAGTCTCATAAAGCGCGGCGAGCCGGTCGGCCAACTCTTGCTCGCCCTTCAGCGTGACGTTGCTCCGCTCCTTCTCGAGGTTCTTCTGAAGCATTGACTGATATTCACGAAACTGACTCTGGGCCCGTTGATCTCGACCGCTGAGCGCGAAGAGAGTCGCGGAGTCCATTCGTTCCAAGGCCTCCTTCATCCCTTCGGCGGCGAGTACACTGTCGTAGTTCTCTCGAAGAATGACGTCGATCCGCCCACCGAGGTGATCGAGCATGACGATGGCCCACAACCCCAAACCGATCATGATCGCCACGAGCGGCGTCAATCCCACGAGCAGCTTGGTACGAAGCGTCCTGAACATACAATCCTTCATTCAGTCGTTGGGGTGCGCACGGGAGGGAATGGACCCCACACGGGGAACACGAAGACGCAGGATTCCGTTCAGACATCCACGACCATCACATCCACACCCTCGGACTGATTCAGGATCTGCTCCAAAATGGATCCACGCAAGAGGCGACGGTGCCAGGGCTGATTGGTTTTGCCCACGATGATCACTTTGATACCGTACTCGTGCGCGAAGGCCGAGATCGTGCTGGCCACATCCTTGCCGCGGAACGTCATCGGGATGCCGCCCAATTGCTGGGCCAGCTCGAGGTTCTTGCCCAGGACGCGCTGGGTGGCGGCGTCGATCCGGGTGAGGTCCTCGGCCGGGGTCTGGATGTAGACGGCGTACCAAGGGGCGTTGAGCCGGTCGGCCAATCGCGCGGCCTTGCGCATCAGGGCGGGGGCGTTGGGGCTTCGGCTCGACATGCCCACCATCACCCGCTCCGTCGCCGACGCCTGGGAGCGATCGGCCTCGGTCCGGCGAGTCCGGCGGTCGATCAGGTGGGCCATTTCCGCCAGCGTGAACTCGCGGAGCCGTGTCAGGTTGGCCGAGGTGAAAAAGTTCTCAAGCGCCCGTTCGGCACGCTCTGGCGGGTAGACCTTGCCGGCATTGAGCCGTTCCAGGAGATCCTCGGCCGAGATGTCGACGTTGACGATCTGGTCGGCCTCGCCCAGGACGCTATCCGGCAAGCGTTCCTTGACTTTGACGCCGGTGACACGCTCCACCTCGTCGTAGAGGCTCTCCAGATGCTGGATGTTGACCGTGGTGATCACGTGGATCCCGACGCGGAGCAACTCCTCGACATCCTGGTAGCGTTTGCCATGCCGGCTGCCCGGCGCATTGGTATGCGCCAATTCGTCGACGAGGCAGACGGTCGGCCGTCGCGCCAGGATGCCGTCGAGGTCCATCTCGCGCAAGGTCACACCGCGGTATTCGATCACCACGGGTGGAATGATTTCGAGGTCGCCCAGTTGCTCCGCCGTTTCGACGCGGCCATGGGTCTCGACGATGCCGATGGCGACATCGACGCCTTGTTTCTTGAGCCGCTGCCCCTCGCGGAGCATGGAGTAAGTCTTGCCGACGCCAGCCGCCGAGCCGAGGTAGACCTTGAGCCGACCCCGCTCCTGGCGGCGAATCAAATTGAGGAAGTGCTCAGGGCTAGGACGGCCCGGTTCGAGCGTGGACATAAAGCTTGAATCCCGCTGGACGCCGATCGTGGGTGGGAATCCTGCGTCGCCTCGGTGGGCCGCCCACCAAGAGCCGATCCTCAACAAAACTCGCTGAATCAACGATTCGGCGCGGTCGTCTCGGCAGCATCCAAAGCGAGATTGAGCTGAAGGACGTTGATCCGTGGTGGCGCACCGATCATGGCCCCGGACCGGACCGTCTGCTTGTCGATCAGATCGCGGACGCGCTCGACGGAGAGTCCCCGCGCTCCGGCCACGCGGGCCGCCTGATATTGCGCCGCCTCGAGGCTGATGTCCGGGTCCAAACCTCCACCCGAGGCCGACACCAGGTCCGTCGGGGCCGGGTTCTCTTCATTGGCATTGAGGGCTTTGGCGCGCTCGGCGACCTTCGCACGCAGGTCAGGGTTTTTGGTCCCCAGGTTCGAACCGCCCGCTGCGTCGCCTTTATAGTCGACCGCCGAGGGGCGGGGATGCACGTATTTGTCGGAGACGAACGGCTGGGCGATCAGCTCCGACCCGATCACTTTGCCGTCGCGTTCGATCAGGCTCCCCCCCGCCTGGTGAGGGAAGGCGAGCCACGCCACACCCCAGACGGCCGCCGGGTAGGCGACCGAGCAGAGAGCGAAGGTCACAAGGCAGGCGGCCAAGGCATTCAGAATCTCGCGGAACATCGGGTTTCCATCCTCTTACTTGTCTTGAACTTAGGCATTTGTTGGCATCGACTGCGAAGTCTCGCTCCGGTTCAGGCAATTCCGACGACAGCCAGCAAGGGGTCGATCATGACGTCGATCAGCTTGATACCGATGAAGGGTGCAATCACGCCGCCCAAGCCGTAGTAAAGCAGGTTGCCACGGAGCAGAGCGGCGGCGCCGACCGGGCGATAGGTCACCCCCTTGAGTGCGATCGGGATCAGGAGCGGAATGATGATCGCATTGAAGATGACCGCCGCGAGGATCGCCGAATACGTCCCGCCCTTGGTGGCCAGCCCCATGACGTCAAGGACTTTAAGCTGAGGGAGCGTGGCAATGAACATCGCTGGGATGACGGCGAAGTACTTCGCCAGGTCGTTGGCGATCGAGAACGTGGTCAAAGCCCCTCGCGTCATCAGAAGTTGCTTGCCGATCTCGACGACCTCGATGAGTTTGGTGGGGTCGCTATCGAGGTCGACCATATTGCCGGCCTCCTTGGCGGCCTGGGTCCCCGAGTTCATCGCCACCCCGATGTCCGCCTGGGCCAGTGCGGGGGCGTCGTTGGTACCGTCGCCCATCATGGCGACGAGCTTGCCCCCATGCTGTTCGTTGCGGATGTAGGCGAGCTTGGCCTCGGGAGTGGCCTGGGCAATGTAGTCGTCGACCCCTGCCTCCTCCGCGATCGCCTTGGCGGTCAGCGGGTTGTCGCCGGTGACCATGACCACGCGTAAGCCCATCTGTCGGAGCCGGGCAAACCGCTCGTGAATGCCGGGCTTAAGAATATCTTCAAGCTTGACGACACCGACGATTCGATCGTCCTCGGCAACGGCCAAGGGGGTTGCGCCACTGGAAGCGATCGCATCGACGGTGCGTTGATAGCCGTCGGGGATCTCCCCCCCTTGGTCGCAGACGTATTTGGCCACGGTGTCGGGAGCCCCCTTGCGGAGCCGCGACCCACCGGCGAGGTCGACACCACTCATCCGGGTCTGGGCCGTGAAGTCGACGAACGAGGCACCGGCCGGTGCTTCGCCATCGATGGCGGCCTGCTGCCGCGCGAGTTCGAGGATGCTCTTTCCTTCGGGGGTCAGGTCGGCCATTGAGGACAGGCCGCCGATCCGGGCCACGTCGCGGGCCGACGCCCCCCCCAGAGCGACGAACTGGGTCGCCTTGCGATTGCCGATGGTGATCGTCCCCGTCTTGTCCAGGAGGAGCGTATCGATGTCGCCCGCCAGCTCGACCGCCTTCCCGCTCTTGGCGATGATGTTGGCCTCCAGAGCGCGATCCATGCCGGCGATGCCGATCGCCGCCAGCAAGGCGCCGATTGTGGTCGGGATCAGGCAGACTAAGAGCGCGATCAGAGTCGGAATGTCGAGCGTCAGGTCGAAATAACGTGCCATCGGATAGAGCGTGGCGGTCACGATCAGGAAGATCAAAGAGAAGGCGGCCAGCACGATCGTCAGCGCAATCTCATTGGGCGACTTCTGACGAGTTGCCCCCTCGACCAGGGCGATCATCCGGTCGAGGAAACTCTGACCGGGGTCGGACGTGATCTCGATGACGATTCGGTCGGAGAGAACGCGGGTGCCACCGGTGACTCCCGAGTGGTCGCCCCCCGCTTCGCGAATGACCGGGGCGCTCTCGCCGGTGATCGCCGACTCGTCGACCGAAGCCACGCCTTCGACGACCTCGCCGTCGGCGGGGATGACCTGACCGGCTTCGACCACGATGTAATCGCCGGTCCGAAGCTGCGTCGAGGAGACGATCCGGCCGGTGTGTGAGTCGCGTCCGTCCAGACGATAGGCCGGTGTATCCTTGCGGGTGGCCCGCAAACTATCCGCCTGCGCCTTGCCGCGGGCCTCGGCCAACGCCTCAGCGAAGTTGGCGAAGAGCACTGTCAGCAAGAGCAGCACGGTGAGCGCCGCCTGGTAGACGATCAGGCCGAAGGGGGCACCGTGCGCGATGGAAAGCAGGGTGGCGATCGCCGTCAGGACCGTGCCGACTTCGACCAGGAACATGACCGGGTTCCGCATCATGTTCCGCGGGTCGAGCATGATGAACGACTGCCGGGTCGCCATCCGAACCAGGGAGGGCTCGAACAGGCGGAGTCGCCGCGCATGGCGGCGCTGAAGCTTAAACGCTTGCGCATCGGAAGTCGCCCGCTGGGGCAAGCCAACCTCGGTCTCTGTGCTCATCGGATTCATTCCTGAACAGGCAAATGTGTGTGCTTAGGGATTTCACGGACAAGCGGACCACGGATCATGTCAAAAGGGATCGGCCAGGGCAGATCCGTTCCCCCTTTGGTTGGTCACTTGGGAACGGCGGCGAGTTGGTCGGCCACCGGCCCCAGGACCACCGCGGGCATGAACGAGAGCGCGCCGACGAGCAGGACGGTCCCCAGGAGCATTCCGGCAAAGGTCAGGTTGTCGACCCGCAAGGTGCCGATCGTCTCGGGCACACGCTTCTTGACGGCGAGCGAACCGGCCAAGGCCAGGGGCAAGATCAAGGCGGGAAACCGGCCCAAGAGCAGGACGACTCCGGTGGCGATGTTCCAGGGAGGATTGTTGTCCCCCAGCCCTTCAAACCCCGAACCGTTGTTGGCAGCCGCCGAGTCGAACTCGTAGAGAATCTCGCTGAAGCCGTGCGAGCCGGGGTTGGCCACCGTCTTGGCCCCCCAATCCGTCGCCGCGAAGAGTCCGGCCCCGGCGCAGATCAGGAGCGGGTGGAACAGGATCGCGATCATCGCCAGCTTGACCTCCTTGGCCTCGACCTTCTTGCCGAGATACTCGGGGGTCCGCCCGACCATCAGGCCGGCGAGGAAGACGGCAACGATGACGTACATCAGCATATTCTCGAACCCAGCGCCGATCCCGCTGAAGACGACGTTGAGCATCATCAACGCCATTGGGACCATGCCGGCGATCGGATTCAAGCTGTCGTGCATGCTATTGACCGAACCGTTGGAGGTCGCGGTCGTGATCGCGGCCCAGGTGGCCGCCGCCACCGGCCCCAGCCTCACCTCTTTGCCCTCCATGTTCGGCCCGCGCACCACCGGGAGTCCCTGAGTGGCCGCGCTCGGGTAGGATTCGGCCCAGACCGCCACGACCAACCCGGAGAAGAGCAACAAGAGCATGACGCTGAAGATGACGACCGCGTGCCGCATGTTCTTGAGCATGAGCCCAGCCATGATAAGCGAGGCCATCGGCAGCACGATGATCGAGACGACCCCTAGCATGTTGCTCCAAGGCGTCGGGTTCTCGAAGGGATGGGTCGAGTTGGGCCCGAAGAATCCACCGCCGTTGGTCCCGGATTGCTTGATCGCCACCAAGGCCGCCACCGGCCCGCGGGCGATCGTCTGCGTTTCCATCTTGGTGGCCAGACCGTCAAGAGTCGTCGCCTGAGCGGCCGGCTGGAACGTCATCGGCACGCCACTGCCGACCAGCAGGATGGCCACGAGAAAGCAGTAGGGCATGAAAACGTAAACCAGGCTCCGCATCAGGTCGGCGTAGAAGTCGCCCAGGTGCGAGTCTCCCCGAAGGCCACGGAGGGTCGCCAGCATGACGGCGAGGCCGGCCGCCGGAGTGACGAACATCAGCCAGACGATGCAGGCGAGCTGGCTGAAGTAGGACAGGTTCTGCTCGCCCGCGTAGTGCTGGAGGTTCGTGTTGGTCACGAACGAGCAGACGGTGTTGAAAACGACCGCGGTATCCGCCCCCGGGTGATCGACGCCCGCGGTGTCCTTATAACCGAGTGCGCCGAGCGAGCCTTTGCCATCGGGGTTCAACGGCATCCGTGGCTGGGCATAGAGCAAGCCGAAAGTCAGGATAAAGAGCGCAAGGTTGAAGACGATAAACGCGACGGCATATTTTTTCCAGTCCATGCGGGCCGGCTCACGACGTCCGATCAGACGGCAGAGAAACATCGGCAGCGCATCAAGGCCGCGACCAGCGCGGTCGGTCGGCACGTCCAGCGTGCGAAACATGGACCAACCGATCGGGAGCGAAGCCGCGATCGGCAGGAGGAACGCCCAGAACGGGTGAATCCAGAGCATCGAGGATCCCACGGGTCAAGTCTCCGATCGTGAATGCAGAATCAGAAGGATTCGGGCCGGAGCATGGCGAACACCAGGTACACCAAAGCCATCACGGTCAGAAATGCGGTTAGGTAAAGCACGGATCCGTCTCCGAAGTCGTTGGGGTCAAAGCCGATCGCAGGCCGCGACCAGACCGAAGAACAGGGCGAAGATCGCCATCCCCAGCGCAAACGTGGCAAAAGCCATGGATTTCCTCATAACAAGGGTTCGTCGTCGCGACTCCGTGGACTCCGGCCTCTCTCTCGTTGGAGAGCATCCGCCGGGGGACGTCACGCCTCGAGAACTAAGCAAATGGCGGTCCATCGCATTGCGATTAGTCTTATCACTTTCAACATAAATGATTTGTAACAAGGTAGCTCGCATCTTCCTGCAAAGCCAACACGGCGTGGATCGTGCATCATGCAAGGCCCGACCTGGCAATCTGCACGATGCTCCCTAACCTTGAAGCGCACGGTCTCATCCGATAGACGAGCTCGCTTGACTCCTTTTTTTCAGTCGAAGGCTAACCGCAACGCAACGATCGCTCACCGATGCGACCGCGTCATCGTGGCGAAGAGCGACTCACTTTTCGGGTCCGGACTCAGACCCTGGACTTCTGGCCTTCGCACCAACAGAGTCCGAGTACCGTCCGCCAGTCAGTCCGAATGTGGGCCACACCCCACAGCCCGCCGAGGAGTTCATACCCAGTCACCATCGGGCCACTTTTCGAAGAATGGCAACCGTGGTTCGTTCCGCAGTCGCAGGCCCAGGGTCGATGTCAGGCGCAAGGCCATGCAAGCCCACACACCGTCCTGGCTGGACGATTGCGTGTAGCAATCAAAAGAAGTGGCATCGGCCGGTTCCCTTTTGAGGAGGAGATCCCCTCCGGCGAAAGGGCCGTGCACGTTGGATAGGCCTGAGATGCCCACAAAGTGGTCGTGTGGCCGGGTTCGGAGAACCGCCGAAACCCGATCAAAACGTCAATCCACGGCTTCGAACAGCGTCAGCTCAAAACGTAAACCGAGTTAGGGATAGCACTTGCAGCCGAAGGCAAACCACAGTCTTTGCGGGCCAGTAATCTCTGGCACTGCGTTTGCGTTGAATGCTTACGACATCGAAAACGACCACGACGGGGAGTCGCTTATCGTCACAACGATTGGTTTTACAGTGAAATCAACAATGATTTTTCTTACGGAATAAACCAACGAACCACCCTAATGGCGACGGCCACATCAGACTCGCGCTGATGCGACTAACCGCCAAGGGGCGAGTGGGTAGCCTCGCACGACCCCTCCCACTCGCCCTTCTCACACCACCTGTCACACCAACGATCCACCCTAATGGTGACGGTACATCAGCCTTGCGCTGATGCGACCAACCGCCAAGGGGCGAGTGGGAGCCTCGCACGACCCCACCCACTCGCCCTTCCCTCACTTCGTGTCATGACACTCTCGTGAGTAGAGTAGGAAATCAGGATAGACAACTTGGCGCACGGATGCAACGGGGTATCGCGCCGGGGCGCTGTTTGTGGCCGAGCCCATTGAACTGGTAGCCGCCTTCACAAACGGTTCGACCTCATCCCTTTCTCGTCACAGGTTCGCCTGCGACCTCGATCTGAGAGAACTGGCCCGAGTCGTGTGCATGCGCTGACAACCGGCTGAAGCGATGGCTTCAAGCCGGTTGCAGGCAAATGCAGGGCGAAGTTCCGTCGAGCTAGCGCTGAAGCGAATACAAATTGAGATGCTCGAGCGCATCCAGGATCCAGGGATGACTCCACGGTGCCCGCATGGCATAGCCAACGGAGAACACCGAGACCAGCAGCGCCGCCAGCGTGAGTACCCGGACCCAGCGCCGCTCCTCTCCTCCCTCGACGCCCTTGGGAAGGAACACGAACCAGAAGGGGATCAGCCAGAACAGCCAGCGCAAGCCCTGAGTCGAACCGCCGTAGTTCCTCGCCTTCGGATTGAACAGATAGACGGCGAAGAGCGAGACGGAGAGCAGCAAGGTCAGCCAGGCGAGGGAGCGAATCGAGCTGCGGGTCCAGAGCGAACGGACCAGGCCAAGGGCCGAGAAGAGAAACAGGGGAGTCAGCGAGAAAACGCCGTGATGGCCAAACGTCATATGGAGCAGATAGACCGAGTACGGTTCGGGATGGACGTTGAACCAATCCATCTCGAGTGGTGTGTTCCAGTAGCTCCCTTCATACTGGTAGCTCTTCGTCCCGAACTCCTCATAGACCGGCTTGAACTGGCCGAAAGCGAGGTACTGCGTCGCCAGGAACGCGATGCAAGGGATCAGGGCCGCCGGAAGGAAGACGAAGAGGGTGCGTCTGGGATGTCGCACCAGGAGCATCAGGAAGAGGAGAATCCCAAAGAGCGCGGCGGGCAGTTCGTTACAGGCCGTGAAGGCGGCGAAGAAGCCGGCCACTGCAAACCAGGTGGCGGAGGGCTCCTCTTGCTCCCAGATCCGAATCAAGGCGTAGATTGCGAAAAAGGCGCTCGAGGCGGCGATCGTGTGATTGTTCAGGGTCTGGTCGAACGCAAAGAGGAACGATCCCCAGGCCGCGCCGAACAGGCAGAGGAACCAGGCCCAGTCGTTGGGCGCGATCCGGTCGAGAAGACGCGCATAGAGGACGAGAAAGATCCAGAGCGGCACCACATTCAAGAGCACGATGAGCGGCTTGAAATAGAAGACGTAGACGGGCCATTTGACCGTCTCCGGGGGGGTCTCGAGCACATGCTCGATCTTGCGAGGCGGTCCCACAACCTCTTTCTCAACCCAGCGCGGCAGTCGTTTCTGCTCCACGACCTTGTCGAGCGGAACCCCAAGCGCATGCCGGATGGGGTAGAGTAAGCCGGCCATCATGGTCGGCAGGAGCGGGGGCTTACTCGAATAGAAGTGATCGACCGGCTCGCCCACCTTCCACGATCGGGGGGCGAATGTGTACTCGACCCGGTTGAGCCAGGAGCTGGTCGGCCCTGGCTTGGCGAGCTTGTCGGGCTTGAGAACCTTGTCCTGGGTCTTGTCCTGCCAGGGGCAGTCATCGATCGCGTAGGTACCCCGTTCCACCAAGCTCCAGACGGTCGACCAGCGCGAGATATCGTTGGCCCCGAGCTGCGTCGGGGATTTCAGAGCCAGGCCGAGCGCCTGGGCGGTGGCCACCGTGATCACGATCAGGGCCACGAACTGTCGGGCCTGAGAGCGAACCGGCGTCGCCTCCATTCCGTCCCCGAACTCAGCCGTCCTCATCGCGGACCCTCTGTTTTCTCGGCACCGGGGCCGTTGCGCGGACCAATTTGTTCGGAAATACTAAACGTATCCTCAGCCCGGATGCTGTACGAGGTGACCAGCTCGGCCAAGATCCCGAGGCAGAAGAACTGCGCTCCCACACCCACCAACGTGCTCGAGTAAACGAGGAGCGGTCGTTGACCGATCGGCCCGTCACCCACGAGCCAGAGGAAAGCGAGATAGGTGAGCCCGATCCCACCCAGCAAGAGGAGGCCCATGCCCATCCCCCCCAGAACATGGAGCGGACGCTGGCTAAACCGGGTGAGAAACCGCACCGTCAGCAGGTCAAGTAGCCCCTTGAGCATTCGCGTCACGCCGTACTTGGAAGATCCAAACTGGCGCGGACGGTGATTCACCTCGATCTCCCCCACGCGAAATCCACGTGCGTGGGCCAGAACGGGGACGAATCGGTGCAGTTCACCATAGATGCCGACTTCGGCCAGTACCTGGTGCCGGTACACCTTGAACCCGCAGTTATGGTCGTGGAGTCGGCAGCCGGTCAGCGAACTGACCATCGCATTGAAAATGCGACTTGGCCCCACCTTGTGCCAAGGATCATAACGACGCCGCTTCCAGCCACTGACGACATCAAGGCCCTGGTCGAGCTTTTCGAGAAAGCGAGGGACCTCGGCCGGGTCGTCCTGAAGGTCGCCATCGAGCGTGAACACGATCTCGCCCCGCGCAGCCTCGAACCCGGCGGTCAGCGCGGCGGCCTTGCCGAAGTTGCGTCGGAAGCGGATGGCGTGGACCCTCGGGTCGACTCCCGACAGCTTGAGGATCACGTCCCAGGTGTTATCGCGGCTTCCGTCGTCAATGAAAAGGAACTCGACGTCGCCGAGCGCCTTGGACTCCACGACCTGGCTCAGCTCTTCGTGGAGAGTGGCCAGGCTCTCGCCTTCGTTATGGACCGGCACGACGAAGCTGATCATGAAACGGGAACCTCGGTCAGGACAACCGCGGGAATTCTCGGGCGAACAAGAGAAAGGACCGCAGCGACAAGGAGCTCACCGATCAACCAAGTCAGCCGTAGGGCAAGTGCGGCAACAACCGCCGTATCGGCTCCGAGAGCAGGCTGGAGTGTCGCCATCAAAAAACCCTCTCTCACTCCCAGCCCCCCTGGCAAGATCGCCACCGCAAATCCAGCCACCGTCGCCAGGGCCACGCTGCCGATGACCAAAGGCCATCGCATGGCAGGGACACCGGCAGGCGTCACCGCGTAGACAACGGCGACCTGGCTGAACCCCAGCAAGATCCAACCCCCGACCGCATAGAGCAAGCCTTCGGCCAAAAGCCGGCGCGAGAACCGGGGAAGGGCGTCGGGGCCGACGCCTTTGAACGGTACACTCACCAGCGCCGAGATCTTAGGGAAGACCTTGGGATCCACCACGATCAAGAGCGCCACCGAAAGCGAGGCGCCGATCAGGACGGGCCACCACTCGAGAGGGGCCACCAGAAATCCCAAGGTAGCGACGATCGCGCCCCCGGCCATCATGACCAGGGTCTCATAGAGCGTCGCAAATGCGGCGGTCGCCGCACGTGCGCCGTACGGCGTCATCAGACCCACCCGCATGACGACCACCAACGCTTTGCCCGGAACATACTTGCCCAGGTGGCTGATCAGGTACGCGCGCACTGCCGGGCCGAGGCGAACCGGGGTTGGACTGGCCTTCATGACCCGATCGAAGAAGACGCCAAAAACGGTCAGCCCCGCCAGGTATAACCCCATGGAGGCGACAATCCAGGCGGGCTCGACCCGCAATGCTCCGCCCTGTTCGTGGAGCCGAGTCCAGGTCAGGCGCACATGCCGGCCGACCGTCCAGAGGACGAGGAGGCCCAGGAGGGTTTTAAGAGCGAGCTTCGTCGATCGCTTCTTTCCCAGCCTGCTGATTGCTTCGAATCGCTGACGGAGCGTCGTCGCGAGTATCGAGGTCCGGCCGGGCGGTTTCATCATCGTGGAGTGACAGGCGGAAGGAGGCTTGCCAACAGTCGTCGCGAAGGATGGACGTTCAACGCCAGGCCCAAGGTAGCGGGCGGCCGGGACATTGACAAGAGCGCGAAGGACTGGTCGCTTAACGCAGCCGCCAAGGAGAGCCGGTGCGTCCCCTCCAAGTCTCCTCTCTTTCCACCTCGAAATGCGGAAGGAATGTTCCTTCAAGGCCGAATGAAGTGCGACGTCGTGTCATCCTCGAGCCTGATTCGCTTCACGAGAAATGGAACAGGGCCGAACCGCTCGTAGCCCAGTTCGACCACTTGGTCGTAGGTCTGCCGCACCCCTGCAATCGTCTCCCCCTTGATGGCGACGAACTTGCCCTCATGGACCAGCAGAGCCTCATAGTTGGCATGGTAGGTGGCCCGCTCAGACTCGAAGAATGTCATCGTCTTTACTCCAAAGGTCTTCATAGGGTCATAGGCACAGAAACTCCTGAAACAATCATCGACGTCCTTGCCGTCGGCAACGACCAGTCCGGCATTCCCGGCTTCGGTGAACCCGGACAACCCTCCTGATTGAAGCTTGGGGCCAACCGATAAGCGTTTCCCGCCCGGTTGACCCGATTCAAGTAGTACCCTGCGCTGCGATCCGCAAGAAGTGTCAGCGAACCTCTCGATAACCGTCAGCTGACCAGGCAAATGCGGTCGAGAGATTGAGAAGCGTACCCCTCTTTATACACGGACGAAGATCCGATGACTACAAGAAACCGGGAGGAACTTCAATTCGCTGGGCCCCACTCGTGTCTCCCTACTCCTCACGGTTCCCTTCGCGGTGATAGGATTGATGCGAACGGGGTGATTTCGCGGGAACGGCGCGTCGAATCGTAAACCCGAAATCCCACCCGTTCACAAGGGTCTCGCTTGCTCACTTATTGGCCACACCCACTTGAGCGCAATACATCCGAAACGGATATCTGCTGAAGAGGCCTCCATGATTCGTAACACAGACCCCGAAGACATCTCAGCCCTGATCGACCTTGCCCAAGCGACAAACGTTTTTAAGCCCCATGAGATTGTCGCCTTGCGCGAGGTATTCGATGATTATTATGCCAAAGAACGAGAAAATGGACACCGGTGTATCACTTACAGCCAGGAAGACCGACCGCTTGGCTTCGCGTACTACGCTCCCGCCTCGATGACGGATCGCGGCTGGTATCTCTACTGGATTGCCGTCGAAAAAGGGCGGCAAGTCCAGGGCATCGGCTCGGCGTTGCTAGCTAGGGTCGAGGAGGACATCCGCCAGCAGGGGGGACGACTCCTCCTGATTGAAACCTCCTCACTTCCCCACTACGAACCAACACGACGCTTCTATCTGAAGCATGATTATCATCAGGCCAGCGTGCTGGCCGACTTCTACGCGGATGGGGATGACCTGATCGTCTACTGCAAGAGAATCGAACCAGGCAGGGTGGAAGAATGAGCGCGCCCCCCCTCCATCCGGCCTCATTGGAGGTCGCCCAACTCGCCTCTCAGTGCGAAACCAAGCGCACCCGTCGTTCGGGGCCGGGGGGACAGAATCGAAATAAGGTCGAGACGACGGTCGTTCTCCTCCATCGCCCAACTGGCATCGGTGCCGAGGCCAGTGAGCGCCGGACTCAGGGTGAGAACCTCCGAACCGCCTACTTCCGACTCCGCGTCAACCTCGCCCTCGAAGTCCGCCTTCCGGTCGACCCCAGCGCAGGCCGGAGCCCTCTCTGGCAATCACGCTGCCGTGGCGGGCGAATCGCGGTGAGCCTCGACCACGACGATTTTCCATCGATCCTCGCGGAAACCCTCGACGTACTCGTGGCTCAAAAAATGGACGTGAAGGCCGCCTCCGAGGCACTCGCATGCACGCCTTCTCAATTAACAAAGTTTCTCAAGGGCGAGCCTCGGGCTCTCGGAATGGTCAACGCCCACCGTCGCGAAGCCGGGTTGCATTTGCTTCATTGACAGGTCGAAGGGGGATTAAAAACGGATGCGAGAAGTCAGCGCGAGGTGGGCGATTCGGAGTCTGGCAGCAGCGACGTCCCCCGACTCCGAATGACCGAGCGATTCGGCCAGACGCCGCTTGGGCGATTCGGTCAGCCTTGTCTCCGCATCGCCGAGAACCATGCCTTCGGTCCCCCCTCGCTGAACGAGAGGTCCTTCAGATCGGGGGCGATCTCGAACCTCGTGGCTCGGACCTCCTCCACGGCCCAACCCTCCGCAAACGCGTCCCGAAGTTCCTGCTCGGAGACACGTCTCGGGCCTAGGGTGCCGGGTTCCTCGTCGCTGAAGCAGAGCAGGAAGAGCCGCCCTCCCGGTTTGGTCACGGAGGCCAGCCCGGCGACGTAACGGACCCGATCCTCGTCGGAGAAGACGTGGAACAGGCCACTGTCGACCACGCTGTCGAATTGGCGGTTGAGTTCCGTCAGCGTCAGGGCGTCCCGGCAGTCGAATTCGGCGTGCAATCCACGCCTCTTGGCCTTCCTCCTGGCCTCTTCTACGGGGCGTTCGAGAAAGTCGATGCCCAGCACGGGATGGCCCCGCTCGGCGAAGAAGAGGGCGTTCTCCCCGGTGCCGCAACCCACATCGAGGACCGCCCCCGTAACCTGATCGGCGATCTCGACGAAAGCCCGTTGCGGCTTGCCAATTTCCCAGGGAGGCTTCCCGGCATAGATCGACTCGAATGTCTCACGGCTTGGGTCGATGCTCATCTTGGTCCTCCTGGCGTTTCTGGCCCCCATCGGCCTCGGAAATGAGGAGCGGGATACCCTCCCGGCCTCAAGCCAATCCTTCCACATCGTGCAGGAACGGTGCCAACCGCCATCGCCCTAGGTTCAGCCTTCGGCTTGGACAGTTTGGCCGGGATGGACGTTGACCAGTCGCTCCTTCCTGGTCTCCATCTTCATGGGACCCGGAAGATCCGCAAACACTCCGGTGGGATTCGCCTTTTGGGGGCAGCCTCTCAGGCAAGGCCACCCAGATTACCGGGATAACCTTGGGCCCAAATCCGAAAAAGAACTCTTTAGCTCACAAAATCTCTTTTTCTACGAAAGGTGAATATGGACTGTCACGGGAGGAACGCGTGACAATCTAATGCAGAAGCTACTTTCAGAAGAAGTCACGCGCCCGCCCGCGTGTCATGCGTGCAGTAGAAAGTCACGCGTGACACGCGTGACAAAAGCCAACCAGTCCCCTACAACACACGAGTCCGCCGACCGCGTGAACCCGCCTCGCTTGTGGAGGTGGACCCACTCGGCGATGGACCCGATCAGAATCGAGGAGGGTGTGGCGAGGAGACGATTCGTCAAGACAGCGTCTTCCTTCCCACAGAAGGACCGTGTCAGGTTCAGCACCATCCTCCGGCCCCATATCACTCCGGAGGAGTATCGCATATTAAGCAACCACCCGAAAACCATTGTGGCCTGCATGTAACGTGCTGATTTGTACCCTATCCTATCAAAAACACAAAGGGGAACGCAACGCGTCACACGTCGAACAAACCGCGGTCACCTTGTCGCGATTCGGCCTCATTGACCATTGCCATCGGAGGCCCCGGGGGAGTGGTAGGTGGTTCTGGGTTCGACGTGATGATCCCGCTCCGTAGTCCCGGCGATAAGAGGCTATCCGGTAATGTTTTCCTGGAGTTTTCGGGATTTGAACGGCACGGCTTTCTTCGATTCATTCAGTTTCAACAGCATAAACATGCGATAAATCAAACTCACCTCGATCATCGCCTCGCTCGAGCTCGTGGACCGCTCGCAGCCCCGGCTGTGCCGCCGATACCGACCCAGCCAAGCGATTTTGAGAACGATCGAACCGGAAAGAAAGGTAGACCGATGAAGCTCGCGGATGTGCTCGGACAGCTCGACGCCCTGGGGGCGGGCAAGGCGCGCGTGATGATGGGGCCGCTGCGAGCGCTGGGCAAAAAGCTCAAGACCGACCATGCCCTCGCACTCGCGCTCTGGGACACCGGGCGGACCGATGCGATGCTCCTGGCCACGATGGTGATGGCGCCAGACCGGCTCACGGCCGCGGATGCCGCGGCGATGCTCGCTTCGGCCACCGACTTCCAGCTTGTGGATGAGCTGACCTACAAGGTCGTCGCGGAGTCGGCCTGCGCGGACGAGTTGTGCCGGAAGTGGGTGGGCGCCAAGCAGGAGTTGACCGGGCGCGCGGGCTGGAACCTGCTGGTGGCGAAGCTCCTCGGCAAGCGGCTGGTCACCGGGGAGTGTGCCGACATTCTGAAAACGATCGAATCATGTTGCAAGGCGGCTCCGGTGAAGAAGGCGGAGTCGATGATGCGGTGCCTGGTGGAGATCGGCGTGCGCTTTCCGGAGCACCGACAGCGCGCGATCGACATCGGCACGCGCTGGGGCCTGATCGACGACCGGCCGGTGCCGAAGGGCTGCACGCCGTTCTACGCGCCGGACTGGATCGCCGCGATCCTCAAGCGCCAGAAGACCTGACACTGGCGCATGATCGCGCTTACAAGTACCGGATCGCCTCTGAGTCTGTCCTCGAAGGCGAATTGCACCGGAGTGTTTGCTGATCTTCCGGGTGCCATGCGATTCCGTACTCGGACCCCATACGGGAATGCCTTGGCCTGGGGCGGACGGGGTCCGAGTACGAACCCGTAGCACCCCAACGTCCTTCCTTTCCCGGTGAAGCCTGACCTTCCGAGACAGACACTGAGACAGGCTGGCGTCCCACAGAAGACGCTTTACGGCAGCTTGGCGGGAGACTCGGTCGGCGCAATCAGCCCGAGCATTCGGTGTGCGGAACGGGCATCGGGAGTAATGACGCTTGTCACGAACAGGTCGCGGAACTCACCCATGAGGGCAAGAGCGAGATCGAGCTCACGCTGCGCATTCTCGACCGTCTTCTCGTTTCTCAACGCGAGGCGACGGGCGATGGCCGTGCGGTGGCTCTCGGCAAAGGTCCGGACTTTTTCCAGATCGATGCAGAGAAAAGTCTCGGCCTGGGGAAAGTAGGTGGCCCTGAGTTGGGAAAAGCGTCGGTTGGTCGACGCCTCGGAGTGGATCGCCCCTGCGACCGCCTCGGCGATCCCTCCGATCACGAGTCGTCCCTGGCCGAAGGCGAATGCGAATGGTGAGGTCGGGCTGAGGGCCGTGATTGAGACTCCCTGGATCTCTCGAGACTCAACCTCGAGTTGTCCATGGTCGTGCTTCTCGTCGAGCGCGTAGAGGGCGAAAAACGTTCGCAACCCATTCTCGAGCGCGGCGGCGACCCCGTTTTTACCGGGTTCCCCTTTCAGGGCGACCGACAGTACATAGGAGAAACCTTGGCCTTGTCCTGAATCCACGGTCGTCGCGAGGTAGGCAAAGACGGCCGGCCCAAGCTTGGGAAGGATTTCCGTCCTCAGGTCACGACCAAGCATCACTCCGCTCAGGCCGAGGAGGAGGTTGTCGAGCCTGCGCTGACCGGAGGAGGGGGTCATCGAGCGAAGCACGTCCTCGAGCGCCTCGAAGTCGATATGAGCCGAAGCGACCCCGAGCGCCGAATTGGGAACGCGATCCAAGGGAGGGTCGATGGAAGGTCGAGCCGCCCAGCGTTTCATCCAGAGCGGGAGTTTGTCGGGATTGATTCCTTCCTCGGTGTGGAGAATGATGCCCGCTCCCCGATCCGAGGAGGCTCCCCGCAACTCGATTGCGCATCCGATGTATTCCAGGGCATCGACGTAGCGACTGAGCATCACGGCCAGTCGTTCATCCAAGGGTTTGGCGGGCTTCGGCGAGGCAGCGATTTGCATCTCGAGGAATCGCGGATTGACGAAAAGGCTGAGCAGACATCGCTGAGGAAGGCGTTCGCGGACCTGGCGGAAGCCGGGGACGTCACTGAGTCCCTGCTCCGTCCCCTTGCTCCGATCGATCACCCCCTGCACCAACTCCTCGGAGTTCGACCAGGCGAAGGTCTGGTCAGCGAGTGTCGTGTAATACTCGGCCGGCCGCTTCGCTTGCGGGGCAAACTCGCGGACCTGGTAGGAGATGCCATTCCGCGTCCGCTCAACAATCCGAAGCAACTCGCCTTTTTTCGTCTGAGAGTCGTTGATTCCTTCGATCAGGCGGCCGAGGAGTTTTCGATCACGCGCGCGGATCAGGAGCATCCCCCGCGCCTCCTCCTGCTTACCTTGAGGAGGAACCCACAACGTCAAAACAACCGCATCTCCCAGAAGTTCGTCACGAACGTTTTTCAAGGTTGTGCCAAGGACGGTTTCAATCTGCCGTCTGGCTGCCTGGAACGAAGCGACTTGCGGAGAATCCATCCAGGACCGCACAAAAGGAAGGCGTGCCAGCCGACCCGCCAGTGGCGACGCCAGGTATTCCTGGGTATGGCCACGAAGGTCCTCAATGGCGAGGGTGATCCCCGCATCGGGCGGCGTCAGCCGCAAGAGCGGGTCCGCGAGCCCGGCACCCTGGGAGGTCACGGCGGCGGCAAGTGCCAGCGAGAGGGCGAAGAATCGCTTGGTCACATGGCTTCGCATCGTTTCCACTCCCACGATCAATGAGGCCCACTTCGCTCGCGTGACGAGAGTGTGGACTTGCCTGAGAACAACCGGCTGAAATCCGAGCCCAAGAAAAATCGAACGCCGAAAAGAGCGCTCTGCTCATTCCATTGAGAGCCAAGCGTCCGACCATTGCGTCTTTCGCGGCAGCAAAAAAAAGGAGGGAGAAAAAGGCCCGCCCACACAACAACAAGGCCCCAGAGGAAGGCTAAATCCGAGTTTGCTCGGTCTGTTCGATATCGACTGAGGAGGAAACGAGAAAATAGTTTTGTTCGCTCAGCCACTCTTCGGGGAGGTCACAGCCGGACTCGTTGGTTCCGTGGGCGGGCCGAGGAGGAAACCGAAAGCATGTCGAGCCGTTCCCGAGAACGGGCGGACCCGAGCGTTGACATGATCCCCCACCGATTCCAGAACCTCCGTCGAAGGAGGGTTCGGCAGTGTGAAAGCCAAAGCGCCGGGGGACCGCTCTTGAAACGAGGCCGCGTCGAGAAACTCCCGGCCGATTCGGGCGGCGGGTACCGAAGTCTCGACGGCAATATGCCAAGTGGCCGACCCGGCGGAGGCAAAGGCATCGGTCAATAACGGCGGTTCGTCGCTGGGAAGAGGTGGCGTCACTTTTTGAGCCAATGACGGCGAAGGCTCAGTGAAGGAGCGCCACCCCAAAAAGGCGATCAAGAGAAGCGAGGCCGCCATGGCGAGAGGCACCATCACCTGCCTGGTCGTGAGCGCCCTTCGGCGAGTCAGCGGGCCATCATCGAGCGCTGGGGACTCAAGAAAACGAGAGAGGAAGTCAACCGGCGGCGCGGGGGGCCGAGCCACGGCCCGAATCACCTGCTGGAGCACCTGGTAGCGCGAGGCCGTGAGTTGGCACGTGGGACAGACCGCCGCGTGTGCCTCGAGCGTGCGATCGAGATCGGGCGACGCCAGGTCACGCGCATCAAGCTGCTCGTTCAAAAGTCGTTCAAAATCGAGACATTGCATCAGGTACTGTCCTCAACACATGCATCCGAACCGGCCTCACAAGCTCTCTTCAGCAAGCCGATCCGGAAGGACAAACCGAGCCACCGCGGACTGAAAAAACTCACCTCAATGTTTGCTTAAACTTTGTTCAACAGCGAACACCTCGGCGGGTCAGGTGTTCGGCCAGTTCTGCCCGGGCCCGGTGGAGCCACGTTTTCACGGTTCCAATCGGCCTGTCGACCGCTTCGGCAATCTCTTCGTAGGCAAGATTTTGATCGTGAAAAAGAGCGAAGACCATCCGATACTCGGGGCGAAGCAATCCCAGCGCCCGTTCGAGTTCTCCGGCGAGGTCATCGGGGTCGACCACACCGGGTCGGTGGTCAATCTGATCTTGGGCCGTCTCGGTCAATCCAGGCCTTCGGGCACGGTGGCTCAGCGCCGTTCGGCACCGGTTTGCCGCGATCCCAAGCAACCAGGGACGAACCGGCCGTTCAGCGTCGAAGCCGGCGATTCCCCGAAGTGCCCGGACGAATGTTTCTTGCATGACGTCCTCGGCGTCGTGCCGATGGCCCATCATGCGAAGGCAGAGGCCAAAGACCACTCCCTGAAACCGTTCGATCAGGAGGCGAGGAGCCTGCCGATCGCCGGAGCGGAGCGCCTCGATCAACGCACGGTCATCCATCAGCCTCACGCCTTCGCCCGCGTCGCGGGCGACCACACCCACACCTTCAACCCGAGATACCCCAACACGGAGTCTCTCGTTTCAGAATTCGCTGGCGAACGGCCACTATTATTTTGTGGTCGACTCCAGTCATGACTCAAGCATTCTGTTTTCGGCTTCGCCGAGGGGTTTCGCAAGGTCAGTCGCAGGTACACCGGCTGGGACGACATCCTTGATCCAGGACGCTCCGGCCGGGTTGCGTGGGCGAAGAGGGGACAAAAGAAACCGCCGATGGCGGCTGCGACGCATCGTCGCAGCCGCCATCGGCGGTCAGAGCTTCGGAATCGCGCTGGAGAAATTCAGAGATCGATCGGCGCGGAGAGGTTCGTCAACTCTTCCGCCGAATGATCATGAAACGCCCGCCCCGAGCTTCGGAGACCCGTTTTGAGTCTCACCGCAATGTCATGCAGTTCCGGGGAGTCGATTCTCCAGGCGATGTCGGCCAGCTCGTTCGGTGTGACGTCGGCAAGATCCTGACCGAGGCGATCGAGTTCGGATTCAAGTCGCAAGATGGTCTCGAGCATTTCGGCATGAGTCTCGGCCGAACCACCAACTAGCAGGCAGGTCTCGCCCGTGCTCAGTCGTTGCTCGTTATCTTGAGAATCGAGCCCGAAGCCAATGATCGCGGCACGAAGCTTGCGCGGTCCGCCACCGTCGGGTTGCATCTTCATCGTCATCTCGAGGAGGGCCTTTCGCGAGTGGAATGCCGTTCAGAGGCGTGACGAGCGGCCGGGGGTCACTTGTCCCCCGCGGCGGCCCCTCTCACCACGCGATTCTTATCGGCTTCTTAATCGCAATCGAACAGCGCCTTGCCCCCGATTCGCCCCAGTCCCCTCGAGTCCGACCGGCATCGCTCTTACGACCCGCTCAGGCATTCCTTGGCGGTCGTACGTGCGACCCGATAGGCCGCCCGGACCGTGATGGCCCGCGCTTCGATCTGTTCTTCGCTGAAAAGGCGCCCCTCACTCACCGGCAGGCCCGCCAGGGAGATCGTGAGCGGTAACAAGTCGAGAAATTGCCGGTATTTTTGCTGAAGATCGCCGCCTGCGTTCGTTGGTTCGGCCACAGAGAGTGACTCCTACTTTTCAAGTCGAGGATCGATCCGACCGAGGCCCTTTACCGTCACGGTGGGTCCTCGTCCCGCTTCGTGCAACCGGGAGCCGATTCTCCACGGAAATCGAACCCTTCGCGTCGCACCGCTGTAGACACTAGCGCGCAAACCCTCCGCTCGGCAAGCGAATTCAATGGCTTCCGGAGGATCGACCACGAGCCAAGTCATCCCCGCCTCCTTTGATGGAACGCCCCTGCTCCTCCACGACTTCAACGCATCCCCCTGAAATCGGAGCGGGTCGCCCATTTGGGATGCCCCCGGCCTTGTTCTTCCCACGAACAGGGCCGATCGGCCAAGCCGTTGGGAATTGTCGAGACCCGCTCGAAATCCTCTTCAAAAAAAGGGATGGGTGATCCATGGTAACTCGAGCGCTTCGTATTAAGATCGTAGGGGTAGACCTTGGGTCGAAGAGACGCTGGATCGAAGATCCATTTTTTTTGAGCGGAGTCGTCCATCGATGCGTCTCGCGGAGCCTGGCTGGTTGGTGCTCCTCGTGCTGGCGCCTCTCCCATGGCTACTGGTCAGGTCAAGGCCAAGGATCAGTTGGCCGACCTTGGCGGGCTTCCCTCAAGGGGGGAAAATCGCCACGGCCGCGATGAGCGGCATTCCTGTCCTGCTTCGGGTCCTCGCGACCATCGGCATGGTGGTGGCCCTGGCCCGTCCCCAGACGGTCGGTGGCCACACTCGCATCGCCGGCCAAGGGGTGGCGATCATGGCGGTGCTCGACCACAGTCCGAGCATGAAGACGGAGGAGCCCGACGGAGACGAGGGGGACACACGGATCTCCCGGCTTGAGGCTGCGAAGCGGACCTTCGCCCGGTTTGTGGAAGGGCGGCCGGACGACCTGATCGGCCTCATCGTGTTCGCGAACTACCCCGACCGCGCTTCACCGCCTACCTTGGATCACGCTTTCCTGCTTGAAAAAGCACGCAGCCTTCTGCCCGCTCGGCCGGGCGACCAGGGAACCAATATCGGCGATGCGATTGCGTTGGCCCTTGAGGACCTGCACGCGGCCCCCCAGCGCAAAAAAGTTCTGATCCTCCTGACCGACGGGCAGAACAACCCGGCCGTTCCCCGCCCACTCAGCCCCGAGGATGCGGCTCGGCTGGCGAAAGAGCTGGGCGTCACGCTCCATACGATCGCGATCGGGCAGCCCGAAGGTATCGTCCGGGAGCCCGAACCAGTCACGAAGCTCGACCTGATCGCTCAGGTCGAAGCTCCTGACTACGTCCTTCTAAAACGGCTCGCGAAAATTGGCGGCGGCCGCGCGTTCGTGGCCGCCAACGCGAACGAACTCGACCGTGTTTTTCGGACGATCGATGCTCTGGAAAAAAGCCCTGTTCAAGGTGAGATCCGAACCCGTTATCGTGAAGAGTATCGGCCATGGGTCATCGTGGCCCTCGCGCTCCTGGCGACCGACCGCCTGCTCTCCTCCGGACGATTGAAGCGGCTCCCCTGACCGGTTCGTTCCCAAAGGATTCGAAAGAACGCATCAATTCTCGAACTCATTCACGATTTATGGCTTTAACAATCTCACCCTTTCCCTCGCGCGATTGACCGATTCATGGACGTCTTCGCTCAACCTCAATCACTCTGGCTCCTCGTCACGCTTCCGCTCCTCCTCGCATGGGTTGTGCGTGGATTGCTCCGGCGGAAACGGGACTGGGCATCGTTGGGCCAAGGTGGCCGACTCCGGCGTGACGGTTCGCTGGGCTGGCTCGCGGCAATCACCTGCCTCATCCTGGCGCTCGCCCAGCCACGGTGGGGACGCGGGACGATTCCGCCTCTCCCCCCCGGGCACGACATCGTCTTCCTGGTGGACACAAGCCGGAGTATGGGCGCCGAAGACGCCGTCCCCAACCGGCTGGGCGTGGCGATTGAAACGGCCGAAAGCTTGATCCGAGCTCTGGGCGAAAACCCAGGCAACCGCGCTGCGGTGGTCGCCTTTGCCGGGCGCGGCCGGCTCCGCTGTCCCTTGACCGAGAACCTCGGGGCCGCCGCCGAGTCGCTCAGAGAGTTGCGGCCGGGGGATGTTCAACCGGGCGGTACCGACCTGGGTGCGGGGCTTGACGTGGCCATCGACGCGTTCGGAGACCAGGATCGTGCCGAGGGGAGGACGATCCTCCTTTTTTCCGACGGCGAGGATCACGCCGGAACCTGGACCACCCCCATTAAAGACCTGCGCCTGGCCGGGATCGTCGTCCATTCGATTGCCATTGGCGACCCGGCGCACGGACACACGGTTCCCTCAGGGCGAGGGGCGGCCCCCTTGGCTTACCGAGGGGCACCCGTCCTCTCCAAACGCGAGGATCGGGCCTTCGAGACGCTCGCACGCGAGACGGGGGGTGCCTTCGTACCACTCGGACTGGCATCGGTCGACCTCGGTCGGCTCTACCAGAAACGAATCGCCCCGATCGCCCGCCTGAAGCGAGAAGCCATTCGTCCTTCGGAGAAGAGCGAACGGTTCCCGATCTTCGTCGCCACGGCTCTCGGACTGGGTCTCTGGGGGTCGTGGCCGAGCCGTGGGCGTTGGCTCAGATCGCGCCGTTGGATCATCATCCTGGGCCTCCTCGCTCCGCTGGGCGCGGGGGGAGGCCACGATTCGGCCGCCGCTCGGATCGAGCACGGGCGTTCCGCCTATGCCGCAGGCCATTTTGGCGAGGCCCTCACCGCGTTCGAACGTGCGATCGTGCTCGACCCACGTGGAGCTATACCTCGGTACAACGCCGCAGCGGCCTTATATCGCCTCCAGCGCTATTCCGATGCGATCACGCGATACAGCGAAGCTCATGAACGGGCGGATGCATCGCTCCGGACCAAGATCGACTTCGCCCTGGGCAATACGGCGCTGGCATTGGGCGATCTGACCGCCGCACTCGGTCACTATGATGATTGCCTCGCATCGACGGCCCGTGGAAGCGTGATGGACGCGGTTCGGAGTGATGCCGCGGCCAATCGACGGTTTGCCGTGGAACAAGCCAAGCCCCCTTCAAACCCGTCCGATTCGAAGGATGACCCCTCATCCAAGGCCGATCGCCCCCAATCACCCAAGCCCGACGAGGGAGAAGATCGCTCGCAGGACGATTCCGAATCCAAGAACCCGAACAGAGCCGACGGGGACCAACCGGGGCCTCATCGTCCCTCAGGGAAGCAAGGTCCTGGAGGGAGTGGTTCGACACCCCCCAGCGCAGGCTCGCCCGAGGGACGGCTTAACGCCGCTCTGGAAAACATCCGAGAGGCCCGCAGCCGAAGGCCCGATGAAACGCTTCCCCCGACCGACGATCAACGAATGGACTGGTGATCGTCGCCAAGAATCCCAAGGAGCTGGTCCTGGTGCTCTGGTCTCGCCTGTGTCAAACACCTCTCGTGGTTCGGCTCTTCGTGTTGACGGCAATGCTCTGCGGAACGGCTCGAGGAGAGCCGTCAAAGCCGCTCCGTGTCCGGGCTCAGCTCTCCCCCTCACCCTACTACGTGAAGCAATCGATCATTCTCCAGGTCAGTGTGATCGCCGAGGGAGAACGGCCGACGGTCATCCCGCCCAAGATCGGGGACGCCGATCTGATTCCGATCGGGACCGACTTGAAGCAGGTGAGCGCCAGTGGGATCGGCAGTCTCGTGTTCGAGAGCAACCGGTTCATCGTGCGCTATCGGGTTGTTCCCCGCCGCGCGGGGGTGCTCAAGATTCCCCCAATCTCGGCCCGCCTTGGTGATAGGTCCGGCGCAAGCGAGCCATTAAGCATCCCCATTGAGAATGTCCCCCAGTTAGGCCGGCCGGAGTCGTTCCTCGGGGGAGTGGGGTCGTTCGAGGTTACGGCCGAAGCCAGCGCCTCGAGCGTCCGGGTCGGCGAAGTCTTGGATTTCCGAATCCGCGTGACCGGGACCGCAGCGATCGGCATGCCCCAAGCGCCCGAGATCAGGCGGCACCCGCAACTTTCACCCGGCCTGAGGATCGAGCCCGAACCGGTCGAAGCGGTGGCTGAACCTCCGTCGCGGGTCTTCCGCTATCGGCTCCGGCCGACGCGCAGCGGCCAGTTCGTGATCCCCCCCGTGGCGATTGCCGCGTTCGACCCCACACTGCGGAGATACATCACAAAGGCCTCCCCGAGCGTCGCCGTGCGAGTCGTCGATGTCGGTCGTTTCGATCCCTCGCGCCTGGATTACCGGTCTGTCCCCCTCCCGGTTTCGCCTTGGCAGAGAGCGCTCGTCGTCGGTGTGATCGGGGGGCTTTTGCTCGTCGCCAGCGTGGGGACATGGCTTGGCCTGAGGCGTTTGAACCGCCTCCGCCGGTCGAGGCTCGCCGCACAACACCTCATGTCTCGATTGCTGCGAGATCTTGACACGTCGTTAACGGCAGCTGAAACCGCCCGGCGGCTGACCGAAGGGCTGGGCGAGTATCTCTTCCTTACCCATTCGCGACCGCGTGGCGTTTTGACGCCCGAGGAAGCGCGTCATGGGATTGCCCTCGCGACGCGCAACGATGAACTCAGCGCGCAAGCGGAACGCCTCATCGCTCGGTGCGACCAAGCGCAATACGCGATCGAGGGACCGTCCAGCGAGGCATTACTTGAAGAGGCGAAGAGCCTGTTCGACGCTCTCGGTCGAGTTCGCGGGGAAGCGGAAAGGAGAAGGGGAACCGACGAAGTGGGGCGGGTGTTCGAAAAACCGAGAGAGGCAGCTGAGACCGCAAACCCTTGAGTTTCGGCCGTCGAAGACTGCCTCTCCAAGATCCCGACAAAGGCAACTGACACTGACACTCACAGAAACATCGTTCCGGACATTTGGTTTCGTGTCCGGCCATCCCATCATCTCAACTCAGCTCAACTCGTCTCAGACGTTCTCGCGAGAGCTCACGGCACCATACGGAGAGCGGGTCGCCGCCGTGCTGTAAATCTCTTTGAAAGCGGTTTCCCTCTTGGGCTGCCGCCGGTAGGCCTCGAACCCGTCGAGAGGAAGTGTCGGGATCGTCTTGTTGATCAGATTCTCAATTGCGGTCAGGGGTTCGCCCTGATCGGGGCAGACGAACATGTAAGCGAGACCGTCTTTGCCCATCCGGCCCGTACGACCGATCCGATGGACATAGTTTTCGGCATCGTCAGGAACGTCGAAGTTAATGACGTGGCTGATGTCGTTGACATCGATACCGCGTCCCACAACATCAGTCGCCACGAGGACAGGAATCGTCCCGTTGCGAAACCCGAGCATCACTCGGTTGCGAACGGTCTGTGCGAGGTCGCCATGAATGGTCGCCACCCCGGGGATCCGGCCGCGAAGACGGTCGGCGAGTCGTTCCGCCCCGCGCTTCGTCCTGGTAAAGACGATGCACTGACGCGGCCGGTCGCGCTGAAGCAGATGGACGAGCAGGTCGAACTTTCGTTCGTGCTCGACGGTGACGTAGTACTGCTTGATCGAATCGACCGAGGGTTCATCCCGCGACAGGTTGAGCTCGACCGGTTCAAACATGTACCGCTGAGCAAGTTTACGAATGTCGGGGCTGATGGTCGCCGAAAGAAGCAAGGTCTGATGCGGATTCGGGACCTTGCGAAGGATTCGCTCGATGTCGGGGCGGAAGCCGATATCCAGCATCCGGTCGGCTTCATCGAGAACGACGTGGTAAATGTCGCCCAGGTAGAGCGTACGTCGCTCGATGTGATCGAGCACACGGCCAGGAGTTCCCACGATCAGGTCAACACCACGCTGCAACGCGCGAAGCTGCTTGTCGATAGGCTCGCCGCCATAGATTCCGCAAATGACAACATCTTGACCATCGGCGAGTGTCTGTAACTCGGCGACGATCTGCTGGACGAGTTCGCGAGTCGGCGCCAGGATAATCCCCTGGGGACCCTTGCCGCGTGCCTCGAGCATCTCAATGAGGGGGATGCCAAATGCCGCGGTTTTGCCAGTGCCCGTCTTGGCCTGGCCGATCACGTCGCGACCTTCGAGAGCCTCGGGAATCAATTCCGCCTGAATCGGCGAAGGGGTGTGGTAACGGACCTTCTTTAAAGCCCGCAACAGCGGGGCACTTAGCCCCATCGATTGAAACCCGGGAAGGGACTCCTCAACTGCACGTTGAATCAAACAAACCTCCCAAAAACCATAATGGAACCTCCGATACGTCATCACGGAGTTCGTGATGGTCTACTCCATTAGACGCCATCCACCCTAACAGCTTAACACCCCTTCGTCAAAGGCAATGCGATCCGCTGTTGGAAAAACTTTAGACAATTTTCGCTGGTCGAAAAAAAATCGCGGCGATCGAGGCATTCCCTTGCGGCCCGACACCGGGCGAGCCGTGGGTGAAGGCCACGCCAAATGCCAAAGTCTCGAACGACGCGATCTCGCCAGAAAATGGGAGCGTTGATGGGTTCCGACGAAGTGACGAGAAGGCTTCTTCTCAACGGGTCGATATGCGGGCTTGGCTTGTTAAAGAAATCAGCCTCGTAGTTCAACGAATTCCGTCTGTGCGCGAATCGGTCAGGATTCGCCGTGCCGCCTGCGCTCGAAAGAGGGCCGTTTCGGCATCAGGGTCGAGCACGGTGAGATGCCCCATCTTACGCCCCGGCGACGCCCCCTTCTTTCCATAGAGATGGAGCTTCACCCCCGGGTCGGACCGGAGCGCCGCCGGCCAATCGGGCTCGCCATCGGCCCAGAGATCACCGAGCAGGTTGACCATCGCGGCCGGCCTGATGAGATCGGAAGCCCCCAGGGGAAGGCCGGCAAGGGTTCGGACCTGCTGTTCGAACTGGCTGGTGGTCGCCGCTTCAATCGTCAGATGACCCGAGTTGTGCGGGCGAGGCGCCAGTTCATTCACAAGCAGGCCCCCCGCCGACGTGACAAAGAACTCGACCGTCAACACGCCGACCGTCTCCAGGGCCTGCGCGATGGAGAGGGCCAGGGTCTGTGCCTCGAGCGTCACGATGGGGCCGACGGGGGCGGGCATGACGGTGGAGTCAAGGATGTGACTCCGGTGCCGGTTGAATCCCACAGGGAAGGCCAAGGCCGCCCCATCGGCTCCTCGGGCCACAATCACGGAGATCTCCGACTCAAAGTCAACCCAACCCTCAGCCACGCAGGCGACTTGCCCCAGGCTCGACCAGGCGGCGCCTGCATCCTCGGCACGTTCAACCCGGACCTGTCCTTTGCCGTCGTAGCCGGACGAGGCCGTCTTGAGGATCAAGGGGAGACCTACGGCTCGAATCGCAACCGCGAGCTCAGCCTCGTCGCGGACCGGCCGCCAAGGGGCGTGGGGGATCTTGTGACGCGTCAGAAACGACTTCTCGCGGAGTCGATTCTGACTGACCCAGACGGTCTTCCAGCCGGGACGGACGGGCCGTGTTCGGGAGAGCCAACGAAGTGCGGAGGCCGAGACATTCTCAAATTCGACCGTGATCGCTTCGGCCTGTTCGGCAAATAAGCGGAGCGCAGAGAGTCGGTCGGAGGGAGCGATGACCGCCCAGTCCGCGACCTGCACGGCCGGTTCGTCGTCGCTTGTCGCCAAAACCCCGGCGCGGAATCCCATCCGCTGGGCCGCCTGGATGAACATCCGGCCGAGTTGGCCGCCACCGATGACGCCGAGCGAGGCGGGAGGATGAAGGGGAACGGGCAAGCCGGGGCTCATAAGGGAGACTCTCCGACCGCCTCGGTCTGCGCCTCGCGGAATTGGACCAGCGATTGACGGATCTCGGGGTATTTTCGACCGAGGATGGCCGCCGCCAGGAGCGCGGCGTTGGCGGCCCCGGCCGCGCCGATCGCGAGCGTCCCCACCGGGATCCCGCGTGGCATCTGAACGATCGAGAGCAGCGAATCCACCCCGCGCAAGACTTTGCTTTCAACGGGCACACCAAGGATGGGCAAGACCGAGACGGCCGCCAACATCCCCGGCAGGTGAGCGGCCCCCCCCGCCCCGGCGATGATCAATTCCAGGCCTCGCCCTTCGGCCTCCCGGCCGTACTCAAAGAGCCGTTCGGGAGTTCGATGAGCCGAGACGACCTTGGCTTCGTAGGGAATACCCAGTTCGGTGAGCACCTCCCCCGCCTGGCTCATGGTCGCCCAATCCGACCGACTTCCCATCACTACCCCGACCAGGGGGCGTTCCGAATCGAGCATCGCTCACCCACCACGACAAGTGACATCTCGCTGAGCTTTTCCAAGGCTAAGTCATCATAGCCGCTCGTTACGAACCCAGACCAGGGGGAATGATCGGCCCATCCCCCAACCCTCCTCTACTTTCTAGTCGACATCGACCCCGTGACAACTCAACCGGAGAGCAGGAGGTTTGACTCGACTTTGACGTTTGGCGCCAGTCATGCACAATGGAGGGTAGGAAGCCGCGTCGATGGATGACGGGGGCATAGGACAGAAGTACACGTTCGAGCCAGTCCGTCCGGGGGATGCACGTGGCAACAATGGTCGCAACCGAGACGCCCAAGGTGGTCTCGCAGACGTCGGAAACGGTTCGCATCTGGCTGTACAAGACGCTCTTCACGAATCTCTGTGGCGTGACGTTCGGTGACTGGTGGCAAGCCTTGCGGGAAAACCGCTTTGCGATCGACCTTCCCCGCTGCCCACGCGCTGCGATCCTGACCGTCGGCAGCGTGCTGAATTCGTATTACAAGAAACGTGAAGAACGGGAATTCGGCGAGGCACTCGCCCAGGTCAAAGTCAGACCCCCCTTGTTCATTCTCGGGCATTGGCGGAGTGGGACGACCCTGCTCCACAACTTGCTCGCGCTCGACGATCGTTTTGCCTATCCGAACCTTTACCAGGCCTTCTTCCCGCACACCTTCCTCTGTACGGAGGATGCGCGGACAAACCTGGTCCGCCCCTTGGTCCCCCAGACTCGCAGCTTCGACAACGTCGCGCAGGGGCTTCAGATGCCCAACGAGGATGAGTTCGCGACGTGTGCAGCCTCGCTCCGCTCCCCTTACATGGCCTGGGCCTTCCCGAGGAATCAGGAGCACTACGAGCGGTTTCTCACGTTTCGAGACGCCTCGACAGCCGATGTGGCCCGCTGGAAAGATGAGTTGGTGATGTTCCTCAAGAAGCTGACCTTGAGGCACGACCGCCCCATGCTGCTCAAATCGCCCCCACACACCTGCCGGATCAAGCTGCTCCTGGAATTGTTCCCCGACGCTCGCTTCCTGCACATCAGCCGCAACCCCTACACCGTGTTTCAGTCGACGAAGCATCTGAACCGGGTGCTGACCCAGTCGCTCCGCTTCCAACGACAGGGAACCGGCGATCCGGACGAGACGGTCTTGCGGCGTTACCAACTCATGTACGATGCCTATTTTGAGGAGCGCGACCTGATCCCTGCGGATCGCCTTCACGAACTGGCCTTTGAAGAACTCGAGAACGATCCGGTCGGACAGATTCGCGGAGCCTACGAGCACCTTGGACTCGCGGATTTCGACGCCGTGCTCCCTCGTCTCGAAGAATACGTCGGCTCGCTGGCGAACTACCGCAAGAACGAATACCCCAACCTCCCCCTCGCGCTACGACGACGGATCCAGACGTCCTGGGCGAAGAGCTTCGAAGAGTGGGGTTACCCGGCCGATTGACTGAAGTGCCACCGGGTTACGACAAGGCATCAAGGTGCCTGAATGGGGTCGATGGACTTCATCGACCCCATTCAACAGATTTCGGAACGGATCTCGGGTCACTCTTTTCTATCGGGAAAGCAGCGCGTTCCGGCTGGGAACGCAATGACCGGCATGCGCTGTATTTCGGTTGGGTCCTTGACCTGTCCGGAGCCCTGGGAAGTAGTCCCGGCGCTGGGAGTAAAAATTCGTGCGCGTGACCTCGGGCTGAGCAGCCGGTCTGGGCTCGCTCCGATAACTCGTCGTCGACCGCACGCCGCGATCTGAGGACGTGTAAGGCCGGAATCGGTCGAGGCCGTCCCTCGGCGAAGACGTCGGCCGAGCGGAAGAGTTTGACGCCAAGGAATCGCGTTGCCAGTAGGGTTGCTGAGCGACACTCGACGCGGTCAGGATCCCCAGGGTCACCACGGCCGTGAGCAGACAAAGCAGAGGTCGACAAATCATTTGGCTCCCCCCTTTTCGACAGGAATCGCCGGATGCTGTGTGCTTCAAGGGTGAGCATTCCTTCAGGCAGTGTCAATGAGGGAGCAGCCATTTCCATCGCGAGTTGCACGGCGGCCGACTCGAGAGCCTGACGACTCGCAATTCCAGAGCGGATCGGGGATGATGGGGAAGCGGTAGTGAGCCGCGTCGGTCGCCCTGAAGACCTTTGAGGATCCTCCCCAATCGACCGGAGAACCGTCGATGCGACTTCTGCTCCGGGCCCAGGCTCTTCCTACCGTCCTGGCCCTTGTCCTCGCGTCCCAAGCCGGTGCTCAGGAACCGACGAAGCCAACCGAGTCGGCCAGCGAGAAGAACCCCGCTATACCCGCCGCCGGCCACTCGATTCACGGCGAGGCCTTCAACGACGGACCGAGACACCAGGCCCACATGATGGACGGGATGGGCAAGATCCACTTCCCCGTCACGACCGCCAAGCCTGAGGTCCAGGCCTTTATTGACCAAGGCGTCGCCCAACTCCATTCGTTCTACTACTACGAGTCCGAGCGTTCGTTCCGCCAAGCTGCTCGACTCGATCCCGACTGCGCCATGGCCTACTGGGGCATGGCCATGTCCAACGTCAACAATGATCGTCGGGCCAAAGGGTTCGTCAAAGAGGCCCGAAAACGGGCTGCCAAGATTTCCAAGCGCGAGACGCTCTACCTCGACGCACTCGAGGCCCTCTATCAAGAGGGGGGCGACTCCAAAGCCCGCAAGAAGAATCACTTACTCGGCCTGGAAACGATCGTCCAGGAGTTTCCGGGCGACATTGACGCTCGCGCCTGGCTGGCCATGGTGACCTGGCAAAACGCGTCGAGCGACGGCATTGGCAGTCGCCAAGCCGTCGACACCCTTCTCGACACCGTGTTCCAGGTCGAGCCCATGCACCCGGGGGCCCACCACTATCGGATCCACCTCTGGGACGGGGTGAAGCCCGCCCGCGCCGAGAAGTCCGCCGGCCTCTTCGCCCGCACCGCTCCTGGTATTGCCCATGCCTGGCACATGCCCGGCCACACCTACACCGGATTGAAGCGCTACACCGACGCCGCCTATCAACAGGAAGGCTCGGCCCGTGTCGATCACGCGTCCATGTTCCGCGAGCGGACCATGCCGTTCGAGATCCACAACTACGCGCATAACAACCAGTGGCTTGCGACCAGCCTGAGCCACATCGGCCGCGCCCGCGAGGCAATCACCGTCGCACGCAACCTGGTGGAACAGCCACGCGATCCCTCCAAGAACGGCAAAAACGACGGCGGTTCGCCACAACGGAGCGGACGCGCCCGCTGGGCGGAGATCCTCTGTCGCTACGAACTCTGGGACGACCTGATCGCGGCGACCGATTCGGGGGCACTCGACTGGTCGGACGTGAACGTCGAGCGCAAGGAGAAGGCGTACACCTTGGGCCTCGCCTATGCCGCCACGGGAAATGCCGCGAAGCTCACCGAGCAGATCGACGCCTTGAAAGCCTTGATTGCCGGAGAATCGAAGTCGACCACCCGGCCGTCCGGTAGCGCCGCGCCTTCCCTGACCCCCAGCCAGTTGGCCCTGGCGGAACTGGAAGGCTACCAGCTCCTCGCCAAGGGGGATGTCGGCCCGGCCTTCGATCAGTTCGCCAAGGCGTCGCCGATGCGAACCGAGGCGCTGGCCCGTGCTCATCTCACCGCTCGAAATTTCGGGTTCGCCGAGAGCGTCGCGAAGACGGCCGTTGAGAAGCAACCGAACGAGGTCCCCCCCTTGGCCGCGCAGGTTGTCATCCTCCACGCCGTGGGGAAGGATAAAGAGGCGAAAGAAGCCTATCGCAAGCTCGAGCCTCTGGCCAAACAGGCGGACCGCGACCTTCCCGTCTTCCAACGCCTTGAGCAGATCGTGGCCGGTTGGAAGGCCGATGATAAGGACTGGGCTCCCGCCGTTCCTGTGGAATCAGCGACCGACGATGCAACCGCAAATCGGATCGATCTCTCGACGCTCGGCCCCTTGACCTGGGCCCCCTACCCTGCCGAACTGTTCTCACGACCGGACACCGAGAAGGCCGACTGGAACCTCGCCGACCAGAAAGGGAAGAACGTTGTTCTCCTACTCTTTCTTGGAGGCAAGTGTGCCCACTGTATGCAGCAGCTTCAGACCTTCGGCAAGGAAATCGACGCCCTCAAGGCGCTGAACACCGAGGTGGTCGCGGTGAGCACGGACGACCTCGAGTCCACCCGTGAACTCAAAAACAATCCCGACAAGATCAAGTTCTCCATGCCGATGCTGTCCGACGCCAAGATGGAGATCTTCAAAGCCTATCATGCGTTCGACGACTTCGAGGACCAGCCGCTGCACGGCACGTTCCTGATTGACGCCAAGGGGATGGTCCGCTTCCAAAGGATTTCGGCCGACCCGTTCCTCGATACCGACTTCATCAAAACCGAGACAGCGCGAGTCAACCGGCTCCTCAAGAACCCCTGAGCGATGTCATCAATGCTCACTTGGCCCGTGAATTGAAGAACTTTTCAGGGAGCCGATACCTGGGTTCCCTTCTTTTCTATTCTCTTTCTGAAGATTTCCGCACCGAAGAGGGAAAATGCCGCGCACTCTTGTCACCATCAATGACGCCTCGGTTCCCTTGACGCCGCCGGGCCCCGCGTCGACGATCCTCCATCCCCAGCGGCTTCGGCCGCTTCAAGGGAAGCCGGCGGGGTCGCTCATGATCCATGAGATCTATCGAAGTCTTCAAGGTGAGAGCACCTTTGCAGGGTTGCCTTGCGTCTTCATCCGGCTGACGGCGTGCAACCTGCGCTGCGGCTATTGCGACACCCCCCACGCATTCACGGAAGGGAATCTCCTTTCGCTCGACGAGGTCGTGGAACGAACCTTGGCCCTCGGCGACCCACTCGTCGAGTTGACCGGGGGTGAGCCACTGCTCCAGCCCGAGGTCTTCCCTCTGATGGTCCGGCTTGCCGACGCCGGCCGAACGGTGCTGCTCGAAACGAGCGGTTCCCTGGACATTGCGCCGGTCGATCGTCGAGTCCACGTGATCCTCGACCTGAAGACCCCCGGATCGGGCGAGGAAAAGGCGAATCTCTGGAGCAACCTTTCCCTGGTCAAGCCGACCGACGAGATCAAGTTCGTCCTCTGCGATTGGGCGGATTTCGATTGGGCGGTTGCGCAGACCCGTGCCCATCGCCTGACCGAGCGCTGTCCCGTCCTCTTCAGCGGCTGCTTTGGAAAAGTCGATCCGACCGAGTTAGCCGCCTGGATTCTCGAGACCCAGCTCCCAATTCGACTGCAACTCCAGCAGCACAAGATCCTCTGGCATCCCGCAGCCCGTGGTGTCTGAACAGGGCACCCGGCAAGTGAACCCAGTCATTCGCATCAAATGAGCCGGCCCGCACGATCGATCCACGATCGTGCGGGCCGGCTGACTTGATCTCGGTTCACAAAATCGACTGCGGTCAGAACTTCAAAACGGTGCACCGATAAAGCGCTGCAGCATGAGTAATCCAATGGCATAACCCGCCATCCGGAGCAACAACTGAGAGAGGTTGCCGATGAACCGCTCCACGCCCTGATGCGTCGACAAACTGGCAACCCCACTCCGCAAGGTAATGACGAGACCGAGCACCAAAAGACCGAAAATCGGGGCCAAAACCAAGATCGCTTTCAAGTCCAGTGTCAAGCCCATGATAATCAACCTCTGAGAGACTGTTCAACAACCCGAGTGAATCACGGTGTGGTCAATCTTGTTGTCAAGCAAACTTCGGGCCAACGTGTAGATACTTACGTCTCTTCGCGAGAGAAGGTTCTCAGAAGATGTCTCGACCCCACGAATTCGACCGGCCTTGTGACTTGGGCCGAACAGGGGGATCAAGGGTGTATTCGCCGTCGCGGTCGATTTGTGACGGCGAACCCGCCCATAAAGAGAGACGAGAAAGAGGCGGAGGTTCGGTCAAAGAGTTTGGTCCGCGGGAAGTTTGAAGACGCGTTGGGCATTGGATGTGGTGATCTGGGAAAACTCCGCAAGAGAGAGGGTGTGAAGCTGCGCCAGTCGTTCGGCGGTGAACGTCACACGGGCGGGCTCGTTGGTGGCACCGCGATGCGGGTGGGGGCTCAAATAGGGGCTGTCCGTCTCGACCAGCAAACGATCGAGAGGGACGCGAGCGGCCACCTCGCGAAGCGAATCCAGGGTTCGATTGGTAAATGTCACCATCCCGGCGAACGAAAGGTGAAGGCCCAGGTCGAGAAACGCTTGGGCGTCCTCCCATGACCCGGTGAACGAATGCAGCACCCCATGCACGGGCCCTTTGAACCGGGTCAGTTGGGCGATCAGGTCCTGTTGGCTGTCCCGGCAATGGATCACCAGGGGGAGCCCCGATTCACGGCCCAGTTCAAGGTGGCGTTCAAACCATTCCTGCTGCTGGGAAAAAGGGGTGCGGTCCCAATACCGGTCGAGTCCTGTTTCGCCGAGGGCAACGACGTTGGGCTCCTCGAGCAACGCCAGGACGCGTTGCCAGTCCTCGGGAGTCGCTTCGAACACGTCGTTCGGGTGAATCCCGACTGCGGCGAATACCCCAGCATAGTCGCGAGCGATCTTGGTGACCGCTTCGCTATCCTCCGCCGTCGTCCCGATCGCCACGATCTGGCGCACCCCGGCGGTTCGGGCTCGCTCCAGGACGGCGGGCAAGTCGTCACGGAGCCGGGGAGCGTCAAGATGGGCGTGAGTGTCGACCAACGCGGGCGGTTCGTGATTTCCCGGGTTCATTGGGCGGCCGACCCCTCGCCGTCCACCGCATTGTTCACTGCGTCCTGGTCGTAGAAGCCCACCAGTTCAAGCCGATATCCCGTCACCTGAAATCCTTGCTGCCGGAGTGTTTGCATGAGCGCGGGGTCAAGCTTCGCGATCAAGTCGGGGTCGAAAGGCGTCGGCAGGTCGTGCACGGAACCCGACCGAAGACAGCGCAAGTGATAGTGCTGGTCGCTCCGGGCATCGTACCGGGCCGACCCGTCACCGGCGGTCAGCTTCGTGGCCACCCCGCTGGCGACAAGCGCCTCAAGGGCCTTGTAAACCGTCGCCAGGCTGATCTTGGGGATGATCCGCCGCACCCCTTGGTAGACCTCTTCCGCGGTCGGGTGATGCTCGGCGCAACTCAAGTGGTCGTAGACGGCCAACCGTTGCGTGGTGCAACGCCAGCCGGCAGTCTCCAGGGCCGAACGGAGATCGTCATGATCGAACGCGGATAGCATCAACGAACCCTCGCCTTACCGTGATTCGGATCAATTGTTCGGCCGCTTGACAGTGCTGTCAACCGCCTGTTAGATTAAACTCTTGGAGCCGTAGGTGGATAAGGATCCACTGACGGTGAAACACCGTGTCTCTTTCACGTCGGGTTGGCCCGGTCGTAAGGGAGATGCGGGGTTGTCCAAGGAGGCGTTGCCCAAGGGTCGGCACGCTGTGGCATGAATCCGAACCACGCCTCCTTGGGGGCGAGGTTTGGTATTGCTCTGCTTCCCCTAGTCCCGGCACGTCTCGGAGTCATCGAATGAGCGTCGACCTGGTTCGCATCGTGGATAGCATCCACCGAGAAAAAAATATCTCCAAGGATATTCTTTTCGAGGGGATACAGTCAGCGCTCGCCACCGCGGCGAAGAAGCATTATCCCGAAGCGGCCGAAATCGTCGTTAATATCAATCCTGACTCCGGCCAGATCGAGGCCACCAAAGATGGCGCTCGGATGGATCCGGCCGAACTGGGACGAATCGCGGCCCAGACAGCCAAGCAGGTCATCATCCAGAAGATCCGCGAAGCCGAACGGGATAGCCTGTTCGAGGAATTCGAGGATCAACGTGGTGACCTAATTACCGGGACCGTCCAGCGGTTCGAGGGGGGGGCCGTCACGGTCAACCTCGGTAAGACCGACGCCCTGCTCCCACGCAGCGAGCAGATTCCGGGCGAGAGTCACCACCCTAACGAACGGATCCGCGGCGTTATCCTCGACGTTCGGAAAGTCGGCCAGCGGGTCAAGATCATCCTGAGCCGGACCCACCCCGACTTCGTTCGCCGCCTCTTCGAGCTGGAAATCCCCGAAATCGCGGACCAGATCATCAGCATCCGGGCGTTGGCGCGAGAAGCCGGTTACCGCTCGAAAGTCGCAGTCACCTCGATCGACTCCAAGGTCGATGCGGTGGGTGCCTGCGTCGGCGTCCGGGGCACTCGAATCAAAAACATCGTCGACGAGCTCGGGGGCGAGCGAATCGACATCGTGCGTTGGAATGAATCGCTCCAAGTGCTGATCCCGAATGCACTTCAGCCGGCCGAAATCGACGAGGTCATGCTCTGCCAATTGCTGGGCCGGGCGATCGTCCTGGTTCGGGAAGATCAGCTCTCGCTGGCCATCGGACGACGTGGTCAGAATGTCCGGCTGGCCTCGAAGCTGGTGGGCTGGGACATCGAGATCATGACCTCCGAAGAACTCGATGAGCTGATCGAGAAAGCGGTGGGGGCGTTCACCAAGATCGATGGGGTCGATACCGACCTGGCCGAGAAGCTGGTTGAGCAAGGGATCCTCAGCTACGACGATCTCTCGGTCATGGAAATCGACGACCTGGTGAACACCATTGAAGGTCTCACCGAAGAACAGACACGGGAGATTGTCGCCCAGGCCGAGACCTTGGCCGAGGCTCAGGCTGACGAAATGCCCAGACGTAAGGGGGCCCGTAGTCCGGCCGCCACACCGGCACCGGCTCCTGTCGAAACCAGCAGTGCAGAGCCTGCGGCCATAGCCGCTGATGGGACGGCAGGGCGCACGGGCCGGCCGACCCTGGACGACCTGTTCAGCGAGTCAGACGGCAGAACGAGTGCTGTTGGTGAGGAAGATTCGCTTGATGCAACGGAGGAAGAGACCGACGCTGGCGATGAGTCGGACTTGACAGTATCGTCGGAGTCGGATGAGATCCGCGACCTGGCCCTGGCGTCGGAAGGCACGACGGACCAAGATGGCCGAGAGATTACTGCGCCACCGAGTGATGCCGATCAGAACGAGACCGCTCGGATCGTGACCGAAGCGGTAGAAGAGGGCGTATCGCCCGAAGAGATCGAGGCCGAAGAGGCCGGCGCGGAGCGGGATGTCCCCCCGACGCCCCCCTTGGAACCTATCTCGACTGACGAAGTCGAGGGACGCGAGTCGGATATGCACAAACCATGAGGCCCCGCATGGGCCTGCCACCGCGTTTCGACCTTGCCGACCCTCCGCCCTGAATGGCCTCAGCCTGGGGAGCGGTCGGCAAGGCGTGGTATCACCCTTGAACGATCGGGCTGGTCCGGCCGAATGTCGGCCGAGGCCCCACCCAGGAGGAGTTGCCGTTGTCCACGCGTGTCCATGAGTTGGCGAAGGAATTGGGTCTCAAGAGCCAGGAGTTGCTTGACCGGATCCAGCGATGGGGCCTTGACGTCAAGCTCAGCGCCTTGGCGAGCTTGGACCCATCGGCGGTCGACCAGATCAGGCAATTGATGCACGGCTCGACCTCTTCGGCTTCAACTCCTGCTGCGGAAGTACCTCCCGCCCAGCCTTCGCCTCGTCCCAATACCTCGGAGACGCCCGCCATCAGCGCGACAGCCCCACCGCCGACTCGGACAACTCCGAGCGCTTCGGCCGCTTCCCCGCCGGTCCCCAGCGACCGCCCTGTTCCGTCGGCCTCACCGGCCCCCGCGCAGCCTCTCGCCGCCGCCCCGCGCCCCGCGCCCGTGGCGACCCCGCCAGTCGCGACCGCCCCGGCCCCGAGTGCCCTGTCGTCGGCACCGAGTGCGGCGCCCGCCGCGAATGCGCCGGCGGCTCCGAGCGCGTCCGGTCCTGCTGCACCGGCGGCTCCGAGCGCACCGCCGACACGTTCGAGCGGGCTGACTTCGCCCCCCAGGTCGGGCTCGGGGCCACTTTCCGGCCACACGCCGCACCGAGGTGGTCCCACGGGGGCTGCCCCTCGGCCCCAAGGACCGCCTTCGCCTCCGCCCGACTACCGGCCCAATCCGAGCACGCCGCCCCCCTTGAAGCGAGGCGACTACGTTTCCCCGGCGGGCGTGCGACAGCCGATTCAGCGGCCCAATGTTCCCCAGCAGCAACAGCAGGGCCAGCCCCGGCGCTTCGATGACAACAACGCGGGGCAACAAGGGGGAGGCGGCGGTCCCCGTCGCGATGCGCCGCTCGGTCCCCGCCGACCGTTGCCGCCGGTCGCGTCCCAGACCTCGCAGCCTCCGCCCCGACGCCCTGCCCCTCCTCGCCCCGGCGGCGGTGGTCCTGAAGTCAAAACTCAGCGCCCCGAGAAGCGGTATACGCCCGAAGAGTTGATGGCGATGATGAGGTCGGGGCAACTCGGCACTCAGGCGCCGGGCGGTCCCGGTTCACGGCCTGGTGGAGCGCCCGGATCTCGGCCCGGCCTGTCCGGACGGCCTGCGGGAGCAACGGGGGGACCCGGTGCCCCACGGCCCGGCATGCCTGGTGCCAATCCCCTGCTCCGTCGCCCCGCGACGGGAGCGCCGGCCGCCCCCGGTTCCGCACCGGTCGCGCCGACTCCCGAAGAAGAAGAGGATCGTAAGGGGAAGGCCGGGGCAGCTCGCCTGGGAACCCCTGCCGATCGTGCCGGGCGACGCGCCAAGCGCAATGAGCGGGCCACCGAACGGCGGGTGACTTCACCCATGCCCGCCGCGACGCTCCTCAACGAGACCGACGACGATGGACGTCGCTCGCGGGGTGGCCGGAAAGGCTCCCGTGGCGGTCACCGCGCCGCGGTTGTGCCGGCCCGCAAGAGCCACGCGCAGATCGAACCGCCGATTAACGTCCGCAGTCTCTCCGAAGCGATCGGCATCCGTGCAAATGATCTCATCAAGCGGATGATGAACAGCATGGGTTTGCAGGTCAACATCAACGCAAACCTCGAAGAAGAATCGGCCGTCATGCTCGCGATGGAGTTTGGCGTCGAGCTTGAGGTGATTCACGAGCGGACGGCTGAAGACGACCTGCTCGAAGCGTGGGAGCCGGACGAAGCCGAGGTCCTCAACCAGGTTCCCCGGCCTCCGGTCATCACGATTCTCGGGCACGTCGACCACGGCAAGACGTCGCTCCTGGACCGGATCCGCAAGTCGAACGTGGTGTCGGGCGAGAGCGGTGGGATCACCCAGCACATCGGTGCCTACCAGGTCGAGCACGAAGGGAAGTTGCTGACCTTCGTCGACACTCCGGGCCACGAGGCGTTTACCGCGATGCGTGCTCGCGGAGCGAACGTGACCGACATCGTCGTCCTGGTCGTCGCGGCCGACGACGGCGTCATGCCGCAAACGCAGGAAGCGATCGCACACGCCAAGGCGGCCGACGTGCCAATCGTCATCGCCCTGAACAAGATCGACTTGCCCAACGTCAACCTCAACAAGATCTACGGCGAGCTCTCACAACAGGACCTGGCTCCCGAAGAGTACGGCGGTGACACCCCGGTCGTGAAGACCTCTGCCGTGACCGGGCAAGGGATCCCCGAACTGCTGGAAATGCTCGGGATCGTCGCCGAACTGCGCTGTGAGATCTTGGCGACTCCCTCGCGGCCGGCCACGGGCACCTGCCTTGAAGCCTCGATCTCCGAAGGGCGAGGCGTCGTGGCCACCGTCCTGGTGCAGGACGGGACGCTCAAGGTTGGCGACGTCATGGTCTGCGGCGATGGCTTCGGCCGGGTCCGCGCCCTGTTCGACGACAAGGGAAATTCGGTGACCGAGGCCGGGCCGTCGATGCCGGTCGAAGTCTCTGGACTGGATGAGGTGCCGACCGCGGGCGAGAAGTTCGGTGTGGTCGAGGATGTCTCGCGAGCTCGCGAGATTGCCGAGACGCGTCGCCTCCGCACACGTGGGGTCGCCCTGGGCGAGCGCCAAGCCGTCACGCTGGAAAACCTGTACAGCAAGATGGCCGAGCAGAAGCTCAAGAGCCTCAACCTGATCCTCAAGACCGACGTCCAGGGATCGCTCGAAGCCTTGATCAAGGAGCTCGAGAAGCTGGAGAACCCCGAGGTTCCGATCCGTGTCCTCCTCAAGGGGGTCGGCGGGATCAGCGAGAGCGACATCCTCTTGGCCGATGCCTCGCAGGCGATCGTCATCGGTTTCCGCGTCGCACCAGAAGACCGTGCGGTCACTCTGGCCGACGAGAAGAAGATCGACATCCGCCGGTATGACATCATTTACCAGGTGACGGATGAGATCAAGAAAGCCGTCGAAGGGTTGCTCGTCCCCGAAATCAAGGAGGTCCACCTCGGCCGTGCCGTGGTCCGGCAAGCCTTCAAGATCTCGAAGGTGGGAACCGTCGCCGGTTGCTTCGTCACCCAGGGAAGCATCGAACGCGCGGCCAAGGCACGGATCATCCGTGAGGGTCGTGAGATCTACAAGGGGTCACTTGAAGCACTCAAACGTTTCAAGGACGACGTCAAAGAGGTTCGCGAAGGCTTCGAGTGCGGGATCAAGATCGCCAATTTCGACGATCTTAAGACCGACGACGTGATCGAAGCCTATCGGATCGACGTGATCCGCCGTACGCTTTGATCGAGCCCTGACGCCCTCGTTTGAGGAGACCTACTCTCGCGGGTAGGTCTCCTTTCCCGGGTCGTGATCGGAATTGCCGAGCCGAGGCAGGCCCATGACTCTGGCGACGCTTCGCCTGGAACTGCGAGTCGGCAACTGCGAATCGCTTCGGGAAAAACGACGACGGATGCAGGCGATCATGAGCAAACTGCGCCAGCATTTTAATGTCTCAATCACCGAGGACGGCCGCATCGACGACCCTGCGCACGCCTTATTAATTGTTGCCGTCGTCGGTCGGACCCGGCGCGACACCCGCGAGACGCTCGACCGTGTCGCCGATGCCGTGGCCGCTTATCCTCGTGCCGAGCTTCTGAGCCAGGTCATCACAGAGGTCTGACACTCCATGCCATCTCACCGCAGCCTGCGAATGGCCGAGGCGATCCGTGAGGTCGTTTCTTCGGCAATCCTTTTCGAGGTTGCCGACCCGCGCGTTAGTTCGGTCACCGTAATCAACGTCGAACTCTCGCGCGATCTCCGCAACGCCACGATCCTCGTCTCCATCATGGGCAGTCCGGCCGATCAGGATCGCTCGATGGCCGGCCTGAAGCATGCCTCCGGCTTCATCCAATCCCGCGTCGCGGCACGACTTCAGACCCGGTTCACCCCGGCGATCTTCTTCAAACGCGATGAGAGCGTCAAAAAGTCGATCGAAATCTCGCGACTGATTGACACCGCCATCGCCTCGGACCGCAAACCCGAGTCCGATGAACTGGAAACTGAGACGGATGCGGAATCGGATGCGGAACCCGAGTCCGACGAGCCGGAATCGGAAAGCGATTCGCGTCCCAGCCTCTCCTGACCGGAGACGCTGGAGCGTTTCAACGCACTGATCCTCCTCTCTTCGATTCCGCAAGACCTTATTTTTTCATCCTTATCGCGCACCGAAACGTACGCCATGGCTACACAAAGCAAAGCGCAGTATCTGACCGACGTCCACACGATTCTGAAGAAGCGATATAAGCCGAAAGCCGAGCCGACTTCGGCTCGGCTCACGGTTCTCGAAGCCGTCGTGTTTGGCATTTGCCACGAAGATACGTCGCGCGAACAGGCCACCCTGGCCCTCGCTCGCTTCAAAGACGACTTCTTCGATTGGAACGAAGTCCGCGTCAGCTCACTCGAAGAAATCCAAGCGGCCCTGGCCGGGTTCCCGAACTCGGATGATCGCGCCTATCGAATTCGCCGCTTCCTGCGCCAGCTCTTTGAAAAGACCTATGGCTTCACACTCGAGGCCTTGGCCAAAAAGCCCCTCAAAGAATCGGTCAAGGTGCTTCAGGAATATGAGGTCCTGGCCTCGGACTACGTGATGGCCACCGTCATCCAGACGTCGCTCGGGGGACATGCCATCCCGGTGGACGAGTCCGCTCGCCGCGCTCTGGAGCGACTGGGCGTCGTGGACCCGGGAACCGACGCCACGACCACCCGCGCGCTCCTCGAACGCGCCGTGCCCAAGAACCGTGGCCTCGAATTCGCCGACCTGATCGAGGAACTCGCCCACGATACGTGTGTCGAGGGAATCCCCGATTGCCCGCGCTGTGAGCTCCGGAAAACCTGCCCCACCGCGCTGATCCGCAAAGAGGAAGCCCTCCACCCCAAGCCGGCCGCCACTGCCGCCAAGCCGGCCAAGGACGAGACGAAAGTCGCCAAGGCCTCCTCCGCCAAATCAGCGGCCCCGGCCGAACCCTCAACAGCGGCTGAGCCAGCGTCTCCGAAGGCCGCCAAGGGCAAGCCGGGACGCCCCAAGTAAACCAAGGCCTGTTCACCACCGGGGTTCGCTCACACGAACCCAAAGGGGTGGCAGACCAAGGCCGGTCCCAAGGCGACGACAGTCCCAACAGGGTGATTTCTCGACGTTCCGACCTCCCCCCGAGAGCGCTCGGGGGCTTGGCAGGCATCGTCTGACCGTGATAACATAACTGCCGTATGGAGCGGGTGTAGGGGAACGCGTAGGAGGGTTGGCCTTGAGACGTCTCGGCCTCCTTTTCGCCCCCGCTCCGAAGGGGGGCGAAGTGCTTCCCTGATGACGGATTTGAGGCGGAGGAGGCTTCAACATGGTCTGGTTGATCCGTCCACGAAGCGCAGGCCTGTCGTGCATTGCCGTGGCTCTCGGCTTCGTTGCGTGCGCTGCCTGGGCCGACCCGCCTCTTGATGCGAAGCCAGAACCCGCCACCACCGTGGCGAATCAGCCCAAGGGAGCCGCCCTCTACGGATTGCCCGGCGAAGACCCGCCCGAGGCCTTTGTCCCTCGCACTCCCCGAACCGTGGAAGATCAACGGCAAGTCGAGGCGCTCCGGGATTTCAGCACCGCTCGGGCCCTCGAAGATCAGCGAGCCTGGTCCGACGCCATCGCTCTCCTCGAAGAGGCTCTCAAGCTTGAACCCGACTCGGTCTCGGTGCTTCGCCGACTCAGTCGGCTCTGCTTCCTGTTCAAACGCACCGACCAGGCACTGAGCTATAGCCGTCGTGTTCTCGACGCTGACCCGGGCGATACCGACACAATCAGCCGGCTCATCAACCACTACGTCCGCAACGGCGACTTTATGGGCGCTGAGGCGATGTTGAAAAGCGTGCTGGACAATCCCAAGCTCGGTCCCCACATGCCGGGACGTTTGCTCGCGGAGTACGAGCTCGGCAAGCTCGATACCAAGCTCGGGCGGATCAAGCAGGCGGCGGACGCATTCGCGAAGCTCCTCGACGAACTCGACGAAAAGGAAGCCAACCGCCTTTCCTTCCGGGAACAGCTTCTGATCCTCGGCGACGAGCCCGCAGACGCTTACCTTGAATTCGGCAAAGTCTTCGACGACGACAACCGCCTCGACCTGGCTATCCGAGCCTACGAACGCGGCCTTGTCTATAACGAAGATCATCCGCTCATTCCGCTCAGCCTCGCACAAGCCTTGCTGAAGTCCGGCAAGGGCGAACAGGCGCTTCGGCTCGTCGAACGATTCCTCAAGCGGCAACCGCAAGGAAGCGACGGCTACGAACTGCTCGCAAAAATCCTGACCCAGCTCAAACGCGAAGGTGAGATCACGCCCAGGCTTGAAGAAGCCGCCAAGCTCGACTCCAAGAACCTCTCCCTCCAATATGCCCTGGCCGATCGCTACCGTGAGTCGGGGCAGGTCGAGAAGGCCGAGGCTCTCTACAAGTCGCTCCTCGAGGCCCAGCCGACCCCGCAAGGCTACAGCGCACTGGCAACGTCACTCCTGAAACGGAAGAAAGCCGCACAGCTTCTCAAGGTCTTTACCGAGGCCCGGAAGAAGGAAGGGGGATTCGAGGCCGTCACCCCGCAAATCAAGGCTGTGATCGCCGACCCCGGGTTTGCTGGTGAGGTCCTCGACTCGGGAAATGCCCTGCTCTCCTCCGAACCGCCCGGTATTGATCGCTCCGCGATCGACATCCTCGCCGTCATCGCGAGCGAGTCGAACCAGCTCGACAAGCTCGTCCCGATCCTCCGCCTGACACTCAAGCAAGACCCAAGTCCCCAGTTGTATCGGGAGATTTCGCACGCCCTCGAAGGGCTTCGCAAGTATGGCGAGGCAGGGGAAACCATCGAGCAAATGATGGCGAAGTACCCCGAGGAACGGAACGCGCGAACCCTCACCCAGCTTGGGGAGTATCGCCGCCGGGCCGATAACTTCCCCGGTGCCATCGAGAGTCTTCGTGAAGCCTTGAAGCTTGAACCGGTCAACCCCGAGGCCCAGTTCGTCTTGGGTTGGTCGCTGAGCATGGTCGGCAAGCTCGACGAGGCGATCGACCTCTTCAAGAGCGTCCTCAAAAATGATCCGTCGAACGCCCCGTTCAATCGGCTCTACGGGTCGATCTTGCTCCAGAACGGCAAGAACGAGGAGGCGATTGCCCTCTACAAGGAACTCCTCGAGCGCTATCCGAATAACGAGGAGATCATCGAGATCACTCACTCCGGTCTCTCCGTCGCCTATGTCAACCTGGGCGATTTTGCCAAAGGTGAGGCGGAACTCGAGATCCTCTTCCAACACAATCCGGACGATCCGGGGGTCAACAACGACCTGGGCTACCTGTACGCCGACCAGGGCAAGAAGCTCGAGCAGGCCGAGTCGATGATTCGCAGGGCCCTCCAGGAGAAGCCCGACGAAAGCGCCTATCTCGACAGCCTGGGATGGGTCCTCTACAAGCGAGGCAAGGCCAAGGAAGCACTCGAACCCCTGGAGAAGGCCGTCAAGACGCTCAATAATGGCGGCGACGCCACAATCTTCGAGCATCTGGGCGACGTCTACTTCCGGCTCCAGGAGAACGCGAAAGCCAAGACCGCCTGGGAGCAAGCTGAGAAATCGGCCGCCAAGGCCATTCCGACCGACAAGCGACTCCCGGAGATTCGCAAGAAACTCGAGTCGCTGGGGAAGCTCGCGCCGGTGCTCAAACCGGCATCGGACGACAGCCCCTAACCGGCCCGCCGTTCCCGACTCCCAACGAGAGCGGGGCGGCGGCCTCTTCCTTTTTGAATTTGAATCGAATCGCAAACGACTCTTGAACCGAACCTCGGGCGCATGCGAGGCACCCCGTTCCGTCGCATGACTGATTCCATTTCCGCGGGAGTTTCCAAGGATCATGGCAGGCCATTCCCATTCGGCGAACATCGCGCACCGTAAGGGGACCGTTGACGCAAAACGCGGCAAACTCTTCAGCAAGCTCTGTCGCGCGATCTTCGTAGCCGCCCGGAACGGCGGCGGCGATCCGGACATGAACCTGAAGCTCCGCTACGCGATCGACAAGGCACGCTCCTACAGTTGCCCCAAAGACAACATCGAGCGGTCGATCAAAAAGGGCATTGGGGAACTGGACGCCGAGAACTACGAAGAGATCACCTACGAAGGGTATGGTCCCGGTGGCGTGGCCATCATGTGCGAGGCGCTGACCGACAATCGCAATCGGACCGCCGGTGAACTCCGCAAGCTCTTCGAGGTCTGCGGCGGCAACCTCGGCGCCACCGGCTGTGTCAGCTACCTCTTCACTTACAAGGGCCTGTTCGTGATCGAGGCCAAGACGGTGGCTGAAGACCGGCTTATGGAAGTGGTCCTCGAGGCCGGTGCCGACGACCTTCAGCGCGTCGATGATTACTTCGAGGTTACCTGCGATCCCAAGGTCTTCGATACCGTTCGCAAGGCGCTCGAAGACCACAAGATCGCCACCGAGAGTGCCGAGACGAGCTACATCCCGAGCAACTCGATCGACCTCGACGTCGAGAACGGGAAGCGGATGCTCAAGCTGCGCGACAGCCTGGATGAGAGCGACGACATCCAGAACGTCTACGCCAACGACAACATCCCGGAAGCCGCAATGGCTTGATCTTGATCCTGGCTCGATTCGCCGTTTCGATACCCGAATCGCAGTTTATTCGTTCACTTCTCGATAGGAAGATCGATGTCGACGACCCCCTTCGTCAAGTCCGAGCGGCTCCAGAAGCTCCCCCCTTACCTGTTCGCCGAGATTGACAAGAAGAAGAAGGCCGCTCTGGCCGCGGGAAGAGACGTGATCAACCTGGGCGTGGGAGACCCGGACCGCCCCACTCCCCCGACGATCATCAAGAGTCTCCAGCACCACGTCGAGAACCCGGCGTTCCACCAGTACGCCCTCGACCAGGGTGCGCCTGAACTTCGCCAGTCGATCGCCAAGTTCTGCAAGGCACGCTACGGCCTCGACCTCGACCCGAATAGCGAGATCCTGCCGCTGATCGGCTCGAAAGAGGGGATCGCCCACTTCCCCTTGGCCGTTCTCAACCCGGGCGACATCAGCCTCGTACCCGACCCTTGCTACCCCGTCTACCGATCGAGCAGCATGTTCGCGGGTGCCGACGTCTATACAATGCCGCTCGAGCCAAGTCACGGCTTCCGGCCGGACCTCGACTCGATTCCGACCGACGTCTTCAACCGCGCCCGCTTGATGTTCCTCAATTATCCCAACAACCCGACCGGTGGGACGGCCGATCTCCCCTTCTTCGAGAAGGTCGTCAACCTGGCCAAGACGCATGACCTCGTCATTGCCCAGGACGCCGCCTACAACGAGATGTACTTCGAGAACCCGGCGCCGAGCATCCTGCAAATCCCCGGGGCGAAGGACGTTGCCGTCGAGTTCCATAGCCTCTCGAAAACCTTCAACATGACCGGCTGGCGTGTCGGGTTCGCCATCGGAGGCGCGCCGCAGATCGCGGCCTTGGGTCAGGTGAAGGCCAACTGCGACTCGGGCATCTTCACAGCCATCCAGTTCGCCGGCAAGACGGCCCTCGACGAGTACGAGACGATCACGCCCCCCATCCGCGCGCTCTACAAAGAGCGGCGCGACGCCTTCCTCTCGAGCTTGAAGAAGATCGGTTGGAACGCGACGGCCCCCGAGGCCACCTTCTACGTCTGGATCCCCTGCCCCGCCGGCTATACTTCGACCGAACTCTGTGGCCGGTTGCTCGACGAAGCCGACGTCGTGACCACACCTGGCCTGGGCTTCGGCCGCACCGCCGACGGCTACATTCGCGCCGCGCTCACGGTCGAAACGCCCCGCCTGATCGAGGCCGTCGAACGGATCGGCAAGCTCAAACTCTGAACCGAGCCGCAGTTTCATGAGCCAGGCCCTGATCGGATTGGGGAGTAATCTCGGCGACCGCCGTTCCAACCTCGAGAGCGCGATCGATGCGCTGGCCGGTACGCCCGGTGTTGAAGTTCGCGCGGTCAGCACGTTTCACGAAACCAGTCCGGTCGGCGGCCCTGAAGGACAAGGGGCGTTCCTCAACGCGGCTGCCTCCCTCGAGACCGAGCTTGATCCCGAGCCCCTTCTCGATCTCCTGAACGCCATCGAGGCCCGCGCCAAGCGAGTCCGCGTCGTCCATTGGGGGGCGCGGACCCTCGACCTCGATCTCCTCCTCTTCGACAGTCAAGTCATTCGGACGCCTCGACTCACCCTCCCGCATCCGCGAATGGCACTTCGTCGCTTCGTCCTGGCCCCCCTGAGTGAGATCGCCTCCACCGCCGTCGATCCGATCACCACCCGGTCGATCGGCGACCTCCTGGCGAACCTCGACCGCAGGCCAAGCTCGCTCGCCTTGCTTGGCGACGACGCCCCCTTCAAGGAAGCCATCGCCCGGCTCCTTGTTTCTCGACTTGGAGCAACGACGGGGCCATCCCTCACGGATTTCCAACCCCTGGCCAGCGCTCTCACCTCACTCGAACCCTCCGTAAACGCAACAGCCGAGACTTCGGATAACCGCTGGCTGATCACCGACTCCCCTCCCCCATTCCTGGGATCCTCGGCTCCCTTGAGTCATGGCGATCAGCCCACATTCGTCGTGATCCTAAAGCAGGGTCGTGACGATGATTCTCTTGCGGGTCTCTTGCACATTCCACACCTTGTGGTTGATTCGTCCGATCCCGATCAAGTGGCCGCGGAAGTCCTCGCAGCCTGTGCCGCGACCCGCTCCTGAGGAAGTGGGCGAGGTGCCCGTTGCTCGAGTGGAACGCGGTTCCCTATAATCCGTTGATCCCCATTTTCTTAGGTTAAACCGAGGCGATCGACGATGGCCAAGAGCGGCGGCGGCAAGAATTCATCCAAGAGCGACGCCGACGAAAATGCAATCAAGATCGTCGCCCGAAACCGCCGCGCCCGCTTCGAGTACGAGTTGCTCGATAAAGTTGAGGCGGGGATCGTCCTGACCGGCACCGAGGTCAAGAGCCTCCGCAACGGTAAAGCGAGCCTGGAAGAGTCCTACGCCGGTATCAGCAGCGATGAAGTCTGGCTCTACGGGTGCGACATCCCGGAGTATCTCCAAGCCAACCGGATGAACCACAAGCCGAAGCGTCCAAGGAAGCTCCTACTCCATCGCAGCGAGATCGACAAGCTCCTCGCCAAGGCTTCGGAACGTGGTCTGACCATCGTCCCCTTGATGGTCTACTTCAAAAAAGGGATGGCGAAGGTCGAGATCAGCATCGCGCGCGGCCGCAAGCTCCACGACAAGCGTGAAGCCCTCAAAACCAAGGATGCAAAGCGCGACATCGACCGCGCCGTTCGAGGACGTGGCCGCGATTAATGGAATCCGTGCCAACCGACTTGACCTGGTGGCGGGAAACCCGATAATAAGTGATGTTGGGACACCAATCCCAACACTCTTTGACAAGACGGGGGCGAACTAGGATCGACCGGATTGCTGAAGTGACAGGTGGCGTGTCGAGGTTGGTCAGCGGGCCTCGTAAAAAGCAGACCAAAATTTAGTTGCCGAGAGGACACCCTCTCTCCGTATGGCTGCCTGAACGAAGGCAGAAACGGCTTCGCGACGGACCTTTTGCTCGTGAGTTCCGTCCGAAGACGCCAAAGCGAGCTCGTCCAAGCTTAACCGCCTATTGCGGCTTGGATTAAATTCATGATGGGATAAGCCGAAAGGGACCCTGTTGCTCGGGGCTTCTAGGCCGACAATTAAATGGGCGACTACACACGTAGAGGCCGTCATCGATGGATCTCGGGACGCGGGTGCAATTCCCGCCGCCTCCACTTTCAGGCCCACTTGCGATTACTCGCAAGTGGGCTTTTTTTATTGAGTTTACGCCGATTGCCTGGCTGCTGGCTTCACAAGGCCAAGGCGTTCGACTGGCAGAAGTCCGAGGACTTCGACAAACTCGAAACCAAGGACAAGGGTCTGCCCAAGGAGCGGACCGACATCGGCTTCCTGAACGTCGAGGTCTTCCGCATCGAGGAGCTGGCGGTCCTCTACAAGTACGCCACCCCGCTCGAGCGGCTCCTGATCCTGCTGGGGCTGAATTGTGGCTTCAAGGGGGCCGAGCAAGGCAGGCTCCTGTTCGACCACCTCTTCCTGGACTGGCCCCACCCCACGCCGGGACGATGCGGAAGCGGACCGGGTTCGACCTCAAGGCCGACGGACCGATTCGTGCTGTATGCACTCTTGGAACAAGTCCAAGGCCTACGGCGAGTTCCTCCTCTGGCCGCAACGATCCGGCCTCCGATGGGCCATGGACCGGTACAGGCGGATCTGCGGCCGGAAGGGGACCGAGTCGTCGCAGTTGCTCATCACGGATAAGGGCCTCCCGTTTTACCGCCGCACCACGAGCGGGAAGAACGTGAGTCAGATCTTCATCAACAAGTGGGGAGGGCTGATGAGGCGGGTCCGCAAGGACCACCCGGACTTCCCCCGGTGCAGCTTCACGAAGCTGCGTCCCTCATCGGCACGTCCCGCTCCAAACAGCCAGCGTGTCCGGCTCAGAAGGCGGTCCTAACATCGAGGTGGAAGATCGAAGTGGAGGATGCCCCATGAAAGTCCTGATCATCGGCGGTACGAATTTCATCGGCCCTCCCCTGGTGCGGAGGCTGGTCGGGCTCGGTCACGAGGTCGCCGTCTTTCACCAGGGCCAGACTCAGGCCGACCTGCCGCTCGGTGTGGAGCACGTCCTGGGCAACCGCCACCACCTCGGTGCGCACGCCGACGAGTTCCGCCGGTTCGGCCCCGAGGTGGTCGTAGACATGATCGCCTACATCGAGGCCGACGCCGCCGGGCTCGTCGAGACCTTCCGGGGCCTGGCTCGCAGGACGGTCGTCGTCTCCAGCGCCGACGTGTACCGGGCCTACGGGCGTTTCATCGGAACGGAAGACGGCCCGGTCGAGCCGACGCCCCTGACGGAAGAGTCGCCGCTGCGGACGGACCTGTTCCCCTATCGCAGCCATGCCCAAGGACCGGACGACTTCTTCCACACCTACGACAAGATCCCTGTCGAGCAGGTCGTGATAAACGAGCCGGACTTGCCCGGAACGGTCCTGCGGCTGCCGATGGTCCACGGCCCCGGCGATCCCTACCGACGGCTCTCGGCCTATCTCAAGCGGATGGACGACGGGCGGCCGGCGATTGTGCTCGACGAAGCGATGGCCCGCTGGAAGTGCCCACGGGGCTACGTCGAGAACGTGGCGGCGGCGATCACCCTCGCCGTCGTGGACGAAAGGGCAACGGGCCGGACCTACAACGTCGCCGATCCGGTCGCTTTCGACGAGGCCGAGTGGGTCCGCCGGCTCGGTGGGGTCGTGGGCTGGCGGGGGCGGGTCGAAACGGTGCCGGGCGACCGAATCTCACTGCCCTACCGCATGGGACAGGGTATCGACATGAACTCGGACCGCATCAGACGGGAGCTGGGCTATGCCGAGCCCGTACCGCCGGGCGAAGCGCTGGAGCAGACGATCAACTGGGAGCGGGCCAATCCGCCGACGACCGTCCAGAGCTTCGGTCTACTGGGCTACGAAGCCGAGGACGAACTCCTAGCCGGTAGCGGCCCCGGCCTACTGGTTGGTCAATGCAAACCGGGCGAGGAACCGGTTGAGTTCCTCCGAACCACAGTCGAAACCATCAACGGCATGGTCGGCTCGCAGTTTCTCGATCCTCAGCGGATCGCCCACGGCCTCGATCCGCCATCAAATGGACCGGGTTCCTGGAACAACCGGGAGAGCCGTGGCAACTCTCGGGGAGGGGCATCGAGGGCGGTCAGGAACGCCTGCCAACGCTCGGCATCGAGCCCGAATCGCGTGCGGCTTGCGAGCGTCTCACCCGCCCGTTCCAACGCGCTCTCCAGCACAAACTCACTCACGGAACGGTGGGCTACCTGCGCCGCCGCCTGGAGCGTCTCCTTCGCTTCTGGCGAAAGCCGCAAGTCAAGTTTCGCGCTTCGTACCGATCGTTCGGACATGGTCTAGTTCTCCTCTCGAACAGAAATCAAGCGTACCAATGGTCGCCCGACAATGTCACGACAAATGCTTCCGCGGCAATGCTGCTGAAGCTCAGCCAGGGAGCTCGGCTGTCGAGTCGTTAACCTTCAAAAACGAAAAGTCGGCCTAAGGCTTGTCGGACCGACGCGCGTCCATTAGCTCGTCGGCTGGGATTCAAGCTTGAGCGCAGTTACGTCGTGGCGCGGCGGGGCACCGAACATCCGCCGATACTCCCGGCTGAATTGGGACGGGCTCTCGTACCCGACGCGAAACGCAGCCTTGGCTGCGTCAATTCCCTCGCCTAGCATCAGACGCCGGGCTTCCTGGAGGCGAAGCCGCTTCTGGTACTGAATCGGGCTAAGCGCCGTGACGCTCTTGAAGTGAAGGTGGAACGCTGACGGGCTCATCCGCACGTGTTTCGCGAGTGCATCGATCCTGATCGGCTCGGCGAAGTGGTCCTTCAGCCACCGGATCGCCCGCGAGATCCGCTGAGCCGGAGCGCCGGGCGAGGCAATTTGGCGCAACCGTGACCCTTGCGGGCTGGTGAGTAGGCGGTAGGTGATCTCGCGGAGCACGAGCGGCGAGAGCTGCATGATGTCCTTCGGCGAATCGAGGAGGATAACTAGGCGGCTGACGGCATCGAGCAGCGGCGACTCGACCTGAGACACTGCGAGCCCTCGCGCGGGAAGCTCGGGCGGCGGAGTGGCCGTGCTCTCGGCCAGTATCTCGCCGACCACGGCCGGGTCGAGCGATACGCGAACGATCAGGCAAGGGCAATCCAACGACGCTTCGACCACCCGGGACGAAACGGGTAGGTGAACGGAGACGAGGAGAGAGTGTGCAGGGTCGTAGCGGTACGTCTCGTTGGCGAGAAGCGCCTCCTTTGCGCCCTGTGCGACAACGCATAGGGACGGCTCGTAAACGACTGCGAGGAGGTCCGTCGGCGCCGAGTACCGATACAGCCAAAGTGCGGGCACCGCCGTGTCGTGCTCGCCATCGAAGGCTGTATGCCGCTCGACGGCGGACGCAAGTTTTGACAGCTCGTTGGTTGCCACGTCAACGCTTCCCTTTTTGGTTGTCCCCTGAAACACTCACCAGTTTAACCGCTGCGGGCAACCGTGGTCATGGGCAGTCCAACAGGTCATGGAGGATTAGGCAAGAGACCGGGACGATCGGGATACCGGCGTTCCAAGGTTTCGGCTTACCATTCCTTAGATCGAGCGGCTGCGGCCTCCCCCGCATCGGAGGATTAGCCTCAGGGAACTCAGATACCGGAAAGATCAAGGGTTCGATAGTGGAGGGGAAAAATGAAGACTCGAAAACTCGGAACACTCGAAGTCTCGGAAATCGGTTTTGGGTGTATGAGCATCAGCGCCAACTACGGGCCGGCTGCGGACAGAGACCAGGGTATCCGGGTCATCCGTACCGCCCATGAGCGGGGCGTTACGTTCTTCGACACGGCCGAAGTGTACGGCCCCTTCACGAATGAAGAGCTCGTAGGGGAAGCGCTCGCGCCTGTTCGTGACCAGGTCGTCGTCGCAAGCAAGTTCGGCTTCGACATGGAGGCTGGCGGCAGTCTTAACAGCCAACCAGCGCACATCAAGAAAGTGGTTGAGAACTCACTTAAGCGCCTCAGAACCGACCACATCGATCTCTATTACCAGCACCGAGTCGATCCAGGCGTGCCGATCGAAGACGTCGCCGATACGATCAAAGACCTGATCAAGGCCGGAAAAGTACTTCACTTCGGCCTCTCTGAGGCGAGTGCCAAAACAATCCGCCGGGCGCATGCGGTTCAGCCGGTGACCGCAGTTCAGACTGAATACTCGCTGATGGAGAGAAGCCCCGAACACAACGGCATTCTCACAACCTGCGAGGAGCTCGGAATCGGCTTCGTTCCATGGGGCCCGATTGGACAAGGCTATCTCCCTGGAAAAATGGATGCTCGAACGAAATTCGACCCGAAAACGGACATGCGTTCTGGGTTTCCCCGCTTCTCGCCGGAGAACCTGGCAGCAAACTCGCCAGCTGTCGACATGCTGAAGCGTTTTGCACACAAGAAAAACGCGACGCCTGCCCAACTCGCCCTCGCATGGCTTTTGGCTCAAAAGCCGTGGATCGTTCCGATCCCGGGCACGCGTAACCCGGATCACCTCAACGAGAACCTGGGAGCGGTGAACGTTCAACTGACGGCCGCGGACCTTCGTGAGATTGAAGCGGACTTCTCTCAAATCAAAGTGCACGGTGGCCGGATGAATGAGGAACAAATGAAGGTGGTCGACCACTCACAGTGACCCGTGTTAGGCGGCAGTTCGGACTCGTAGTTTGCCGTTGTTCGCACGGCGACTTGCGAGCGTCGGTCCTGATCGACCGAAGCAGCCTGCGCAATCGACATTCATGCCGGCATCTTTCACGCGGCAGGGTAAGACGAAAGCCCCCTGGACGAGGAAAAACGAATCACTTTTGCAGTCTCGACATTCATCTGCTCCGCACCAAATCCAATATTATGTTTCGGACCGAGGCTGTCAGACGATGCCAGTTCGCGACCAGTTCACGAAGTGCCTCGGCTTCCCGACACCATTCCCCTGCCCGGACGCTCCCCCCCAACGGACTGGCCTCGTAAGACCCGGCCCGCGCGATCCTCGATCGCGACGAGGTGGCCGGCGGCCTCAGCGCCGGGGTGCCGGCCGGGGGCTCGGCTCGCCCTCGACCAGGAGGTAAACTCCGCCGGGCTTAAGACCTTCGTGGCGGTCGACCCGCCCGGACGGCCAGCGGACCTCGGCCGAGACGGTCTCGTCGGCTGGGCCCTCGCCCAGGCCGAAGTGAAGCCGGCCGTCCGAGGCCGACAGGAAGCTTCCCCCGCCGAGCCGCGCCTGGACCTGCTCGCGGCCCCCGGCGCGGACCCGAACCACCGCCCCGACCGCGTCGCGGTTCGACCCCGTGCCCCGTAGCCCGAGCGTCAGGGCCCGCCCGCCCGGCCCAAGGTTGCGAAGGTAAGACAGCGGCTGGCCCTGGGCCAGCAGGAGCACGTCGAGCCGGCCGTCGCCGTCGAGGTCGCCGGATGCTAGGCCCCGGCCGATCCGCTCGACCTTCCAGCAGTCGCCCGCCCGGGCCGAGGCGTCGACGAGCCGGCCTCGACCCGACCCCAGCAGGAGCTGAGCGGGCATGGCGAATGGGATCGCCGGCCGGAAGTCGTTGACGTGCCCATTCGCCTGGGCGACGTCGAGGTATCCGTCGTTATTCGCGTCGAGGAACGTCAGGCCAAACCCCAGGACGTGCCGAGTCGGCGCCGCCAAGCCGTAGGCGGTCGTCCGGTCGGTAAAGAGGCCCCCGCCAAGGTTTTGGTAGAGTGTCGTGCCCTCGCCGTAGAAGTTGGTCACGGCCAGCTCGGGCCGGCCGTCGCCGTCGACGTCGCCGCAGGCGATGCCCATGCCCGCCTGGTAGCCGCCCTCGGCGTTCGAGGCACACCCGGAGGCCTCGGCCACCTCTTCGAACCTCATCCCGCCGAGGTTCCGGTACAGGAGGTTGGCTGTCATGTCGTTGGCGACGAACAGGTCGACCCGCCCGTCGCCGTCGAGGTCGGCCGCGACCACGCCCAGGCCCCGGCCGTTGGGGTCGCCCGCCGTGATCCCGGCCTCGTCCGAGACGTCGACGAACCGGCCGCCGTCGTTCCGGTAGAGCCGGTCGGGCTCGGCCTTGAAGGCCCGAGGCACGCAGTATTGATACTGGCCAGGCCGCTGGGGGTCGGGGCAGGGCGACGAGGTCTCGGGGTCCCACTCCAGGTATTGGCAGACGTAGAGGTCGAGGTCGCCGTCGCCGTCGAGGTCAGCGAAGGCCGCCGAGGTCGGCCAGCCCCGCTCGCCGCCCAGGCCCCAGGCCTCGGTGGCGTCCTCGAAGGTGCCGTCGCCCCGGTTCCGGTACAGGGCGTAGGAGCGCCAGCGGGTGACGAACAGGTCGGGGAACCCGTCGTTGTCGACATCGCCGACGGTGACGCCGTGGCCGAAGCCCCGGGGCATCGCGGCGATCCCGCTGGCAGTGGTGGCGTCCTCGAAGGTGCCGTCGCCCTTGTTGCGGAAGAGTCGGTCGCCGCCGCCCTCGGAGGGGGAGCCGGCCGGGAACGGGCCGCCCTGGACGCAGAAGATGTCGAGCAGACCGTCGCCGTCGTAGTCGAGCAGGCCGAGGCCGCCGCCCATCGTCTCGGGGAGGCGACGGAGGAGGGTCGGGTCGTGGTCGTAGACGAACCGGAGCCCGGCGGCCTCGGCGTCGTCGCGGAAGGCGGGCACCGCCGGCCCCTCGGCGCGAGCGGTCTCAGGGGCGGCCCCAACCGGCCCGACCAGGCTGGCGAGAGTCTCCCCCGCTCCGCCACGGGCAGGGCCGGCGGCCGGCGGCTGGGAGCGGGCGAGCCGGGCCAGGGCGGCGCGGGACTCGGGGTCGCTCGGCGCCTGGCGGGATCGGAGCGACCACCAGCCCCGGGCCTCGAACGTCCGCCCGAGCGTCTCGGCCGCGCGGGCCAGGTCGGCGAACGGTGGGTTTCCGCCGCCGCTAGGCGGGACCCGGCCCATGAGCATCCGGTAGGCGTCGGCGGTGCGGTCGATCTCGGCCTTGCGTCGCCGGCGCCCTTCGGCGTCGTCGGTTCGGCCCTCGGCGGCGGCCAGGGTAGCGAGGCGGGCATGGACCCGCGCGTCGCCGGACTCCAGCGCGACGCATTCTTCCAGGGCCGCGCGCTCGGCCGAAGGGTCGTCACGGAGCCCGGCCAGGCGAGCGCGAAGGCTGGCGACCTCGGCCGGGTCGGCCCCGGCAGCAGGCAGGCGGGTCAGGGCCGCGACGGCCTCGGCCGGGCGGGCCGAGGCCAGGGCCCAGGCCAGCCGGGCCCGGGCCACGTCGGAGTCGTTCGGCCGCCTGGCCTCGCAGCGGTCGAGCCACGCGTCGGCCTCGGCGAACTGACCAGTCCGGGTCGCCAGGTCGGCCCGGCCGAGCCAGACCCGGTCGTCCTCCGGCGCGGTCTGCGCCATCTGCTCGAGAGTGGTCCGGACCGCCTCGAGCGGCAACGGCTGGGTGTCGGCCAGCCAGTGCGCCTTGAGCTGCCCGGCCTGGTTGGCGGCCGTCCGCCACCGCCGGGCAATCCGCCCTGGGATCTTCCAGGTCCGGCCCGAGAAGAGGTCGACCTGCTGGGCGACCTTGGCAGCCTCGGCCCCCAGCTCGTCAGACCGGTCGACAATCGAGGTGAGGGCCTCCTCAGCCTCGGTCAGCCGGCCGGCCGTGACGGCTACGCGGGCCCGTTCCAGGGCCGCCCGGGGCGCGACGACCGAGTCGGCCGGGACCCGGGCGAAGGCGGCGAGGGCAGCCCCGGTGTTGCCAAGCGCGGCCTCGGCCTGCCCGAGTGGGAACTCGACCTCGTCGCGGTTCGGCCAGCGCGCGGCCAGGCGGGCGAGCCGGTCACGGGCCTCGGCCGGCCGGCGTTCGGCCAGGGCCCGCTCGGCGGCGGTCAGCTCGGCGTCGTATTGCCGGGTCCGGTAGGCCCAGGCCCCGATAAGGCCCGCAGCCGCCAGGCCGAGGAGGGCTGCGACGATCCTCACGCCGGCCGCCCGCCCCAACCGCAGGCGGACCCCGACGTCCGTCGGGGCCCTCGAATCGTCGCGCATCGGTTCCATGAGAGGTGCTACTCGAATGAAGACGCCCCCGCAAGGCGGGGGCGGAGGTGGGTACGGTTCGGGATCGGCGGGCCGGGCTCGCGCCCGGCCGTCGATCAGTAGGCGTCGGAGCTGATGACCTCGCCGCCCGCCTTGGTGCCGAGCTGCCACCAGGTTTGCATCGCCAGCGAGCTCTTGATAAACCGGACGCTGCCGTCGGCCATCAACACGTTGGCACCGCCGGGGTGGAAGCTATTGGCGTTGGTGACGTGGGCGTGGTCGGCCGAGCCGGGGTCGCAGCCACCGCAGCCGAACCGGCACCAGCCCCAGGGGAAGTTGGTGGCGTTGGGCGGCACGATGGTGCTGAACATCGTCATCGCCTCGCTGCCCCACGCCCAGTAGACGCCGCGGTTGTTGGCCAGGCCGGCTTTCGGCGCCGCGGTGGCCCAGCGGGCGTTGCAGACGTTCAGGGCGTTAACCGTCGCGGCGACGTCGGACGTCGCGTCGAGACGGGCGTAAGTCCCCGCCGAGTCGTCGTTGACGCCGGTCATCAGGGGTTTCTTGACGGTCTGGTTCGACCCGACGACGCCCTCGCTGAAGGCGATGGTGTTCGAGGTCCCGTCGACGATGTTGCGCATGCCGTAGGCGTAGCTATAGGTGAAGACGCCCGGCTTCTCGACACCCTTGCAGGGGGCGCCGCTGTCGACGCCCCAGTCAGCGGTGGTCGACGGGCCGGTGCTGGCGTAGTAGTTGTTCCGGAAATTCAGGCCCCCGTTCGGGTCGGACGGGCAGAGGAACGCGGCCACCCTGCTGTAGGTGACCGTGGTATTGATTCCACCGTCACCGCCGCCGGGTGACTGGATCGGGTCGAGGCTGAAGTTGATTGCGTTGTAGAGGGGTCCCTGCTCCATATAGCCGAAGAGCATCGCCTGGGCACTCCAGCCCATCCAGGCGATGCAGTCGTTGACCGAGTTCTTGGTGGCCGACACGCCCATCGGGAACGACTCGTTCGTGGAGTGGTAGTTGTGCAGGGCCAGGCCGATCTGCTTAAGGTTGTTGAGGCACTGGGAGCGGCGGGCAGCCTCGCGGGCGGCCTGGACGGCGGGGAGCAGCAGGCCGATCAGGACGGCGATGATGGCGATCACCACCAGCAGCTCGATCAGCGTGAAACCGCGTGAGGGCCGAGAACGTAACGACATAAAGTCAGGCTCCTCTCTAGGGGGAAAAAGGATGAAACAAGAGATGCGAAGCCCGTCGGGCCCGAACGGGTCCGACGGGCGGTCAGCGGACAGACTTCTTCTTGCCGGCCACGTTCTTCTTGTAATAGTCCATGGAATCTTTGGCGGCCTGCTCCGGCGGGATCTCGGGCACCACGGTCTCCGTATTCTGCGGGCCGCCGCATCCGGCGATGGCAAGGAGCGACACGCCGAGACTGGTTGTCGCCGCCTGGATGAAAAAGCGACGAGAAGAAAGATGACGACTGTGCATCGCGCGACCACGCTCCCAACGGGCGGAACCCCGAGCCATCCCTTTGCCTGTGCGCGAGGTGCTCAATGCGTACAGCGCCGTCGTCGCCGTACGCGGGCGGAACTTGGAACCAACGAGGACGCACACCGTCAGGCACGATTTGCTTGCGGATTGGGGCCCAGATCAACGAATGCATTAAAACTAATACATCAAGATGATACGGCCGACATTTACATTTATGAGTGTGAATCGCGAGGCAGGATCGCTCGCTAGAGTAGTTATCCCGAGAAGGTCAGCACGCGTCAATCCCCGGCTGCCCCTTTCGAACGGAATCCGGCCCGGATAAAATCAAGCCGAAGCCGAACGTCCCGGCGAAACGCACACAACTATCGCGCTCGCATAGTATCCAGAGAGCAGTCGTGCATGCATGGCCCGGAGGACGCGGGCTACGATTGGTATCGACACATTTTGTGGATTTCACCATGCTACCAGATTTAATAGAACCTGCGTCGACCCCAGGAGCCCGCTCGGGACGGGTAGGGATCCCAGCCTGGACGGCGGCACTGGCCGCGGGGGTCTTGGCGGCCGGCCTGACCGGGGCGGCCGGCGAAGCCTCCGTCGGATACTTCGACCCGCGGGCCTACGGGACGCCGGGCACCGCCGGCGTGGTGACCGGCGGCAGCGAGGGGGCCATGATCCGCGACGCGACGCTGGCCTACGGACTCCAGGGCTCGATCCTCGGCCTCCTACTCGGCCTGGCTGGCGTCGTCGCCGGGGGCAGGGCGAGGGCGGCTCTGCTGGCAATCCCGGCCGGGCTCCTCGTCGGGGGCCTGGGGGCGGCCGCGTCGCTGGGGCTCTTCCCGCTCTGGATGCGCCACCAGGACCCGATCGCGGGCAACCTGACCCTCTCGCTGCTGACCCACTGCGGCGTCTGGGCGGCGGTGGGCGTCGGCGGCGGCCTGGCCTTCGGGCTGGGGATGAGCATGAGGCCGAGCCAGTTGCTCCGCGCGGCACTCGGCGGCCTGGCCGGCGGGGCGCTCGGGGCAGCCACCTACGAGATCGTCGGCTCGCTCGCCTTCCCGGTCGCTCAGACCGGACTCCCCTACGCCAGCGAAGCCGCCCCGAGGTTCCTCGCCCACGCCGCCGTCGACATCCTGGCGGCCCTCGGCGCAGGGCTGGTCGCCAGCAGCCGGGAATCCTGACCCCGACATCCCTCGTCACGGCCCGGCCGGCTGCCCCGCCAGGCGGATGGCCTTGGTGCCGAGCCTCCGGCCGGCGTGGCCAGGGCGAAGGAGTCGATCGCCTCGGGGTCGACCAGGCGGCCTCGACCATGCCCGGGCCGGGCTCGATCGCCTCGGAAAGCCATGAGGCGGGGTGCAAGCGTAACCCGGTATTTGGTCACGTCGAACCGGAACGGCCTCGCCTCCAGGCCAACCCCGGCCAGGTCGGCACCCCGGCGCGGACGACGGTGTGCAGAGATAGCGTGGTCATGGGGGAGGTCCACCCCTTGAGACGCGGATGGGCCCCTTGATTCATCCCATTCCATCCAGACAGCCCGATCGCTCTCCCCGGAGGAGTCTGATGGTGCGCCCGATTCGCCTCAGTAGAGGCCCGACCCTTTCAATCCTGCCGGCCTTGATCCTGGCGCTCGCCCCGGGAGGCTGCGACCAACCGGCCGCGAGCGTCCCGGTCGCCCCCGGCCCGGAGGCCCAGGTCGGGCCGTCCCCGGCGGATCCGCCGGCCTCGAAGCCGCAGACCAAGGTGAAGATCCTGGGGGACCGCGAGGCAGCCTACGCCGGTGTGGTCATCAAGCCGACGGTGCCCCAGGACCCCAGCCCGTTCCGGTTCACCGAGATCGCTTCGTCGGCCGGAATCGACTTCCGGCACTTCTCCGGGATGACCGAGGCCAAGCACTTCCCGACCGCCAACGGCTCAGGCGTGGCCCTCTTCGACTACGACGGCGACGGCAAGCTCGACCTCTACTTCGCCACGGCCACGCTCCTGCCGCTGGGCACAGCGCAGAAGGGCCCGAATCGGCTCTACAAGAACCTCGGCGACGGCCAGTTCCGGGACGTGACCGAGTCGTCAGGCCTGGGCTTCGTCGGCTTCTGCCACGGGATCATCGTCGGCGACCTCGACAACGACGGCGACCCTGACGTCTTCCTCTGCAACTACGGCCCCAACGTCCTGTTTCGCAACAACGGCGACGGGACCTTTGCCGACGTCAGCCACGCCGCCGGAATCGACCGCCCCGGCTGGTCCTCAGGCGGTGGCATGCTCGACATGGACGATGACGGCGACCTCGATATCTACGTCGCCAACTACGGCATTTGGAAGTACCCCGACGACGATAATTTCTGCGGCGACAAGGAGCACAACATCCGGTTCTACTGCTCGCCACGGACCATCAAGACCACCAAGCACTTCTTCTACCGGAATAACGGCGACGGGACCTTCACCGACGTCTACGACCAGTTCCTGGTCGACGCCGATGGCAAGATGATCCCCGGCCGGACCGACGGCCACGGCTTCAGCGTGGTGGCCGCCGACCTCAACGGCGACGGCAAGGTCGACCTCTACGTCGCCAACGACATGAACCCCAACTTCCTCTACCTCAACAAGGGCCAGGGTCTCTTCGAGGACGCCACCGAGATCTCCGGGGCCGCCTACAACGACAAGGGCCAGGCCCAGTCGGGCATGGGCATCGACGCCGAGGACGTCGACGGCGACGGCGACCTCGACCTCATCGCATCGAATTTCACCTACGAATACAACACGCTCCACCTGAACCTGGGCAAGGGGTCGTTCACCGACGTCACGCCGATGCTCGGCCTAGCCGCCGACACGATGCCCTACGTCGGCTGGGGACTCTCGCTCGCCGACTTCGACAACGACGGCTGGCCCGACTGCTATGTCGCCAACGGCCACGTCGACGACAACCGGGCGCAGGCCGGCCAGCCGGACGAGTACGCCGAGCCCTCGCTGATCCACCACAACGTTCCAACCAAGAACGGCCAAGGGCGGCGGTTCAAGCTCGCCACACGCGACGTCGGCCCGTACTTCGACGCCAAACACGTCGCCCGGGGCGCGGCGTTCGGCGACTTCGACAACGACGGCGACGTCGATATCGTCGTCAACCACAAGGACGGCGCCGCCGCCCTGCTCCGCAACGACACCCCGAGCGGCAACAAATGGCTCCGCCTCCAGCTCGTCGGGACCAAGAGCAATCGCGATGCCGTCGGCGCCCGCGTCGAACTCGAGGTTGGGGACCGGACCATCTATCGCCAACGCAAGGGGGGATGCACCGTCTTCTCCTCCAACGACCCTCGCCTGACCATCGGCCTCGGCCAGGCTTCCGAGGTCAAGAAGCTCACCGTCCGCTGGCCCTCAGGGGTCGTCACCACGCGTGAGAACGTGAAAGCCAACCAGGCTTTGAAGGTCGTCGAGGGGGAGTAGTCGCTGGCGAAGGAGTGGTCGGTGATGTAGAGTCGGTTTCCCAATGATGGGCCACTTCCCTGCCGACCACCGGCCACTCCTGGAGTATGCGGCGATGAGCGAGGTGGCAGCGCGGCCCGGCCGATCGGGACGGCTCCGGTTGGTGGCACTGGGCCTGCTCTCGGCCCTGGCCCTGGGGAGCCTGGTGGCGTTCGTCTGGCCCTCGCCCGATCCGGAGGCGGTCTGGAAGCAGGCCCGCGCGGCGTTCGAGGCCAGAGACTTCGCGCGCGTCGAGGCCGAGTTGGCCCGACTCGGCCGGCTCCGTGAGCCGACGAGCTTGGACCGGATGCTCCATGCCCAGTTGGCGATTGCCCGGGGGCGGGTCGACGAGGCGATCGCAGACCTCGACCGGATCCCCGACGACCACTCGATGGCGTCCCAGGCCCGGCTCCAGATCGGCCAGATCGAATTGCGCCGGAGCCGCTTCGCCGCGGCCGAGGCGGCGTTCCTCAGGGCCCTGGCGATCGAGCCAAAGATGGTGAAGGCACACCGGGAGCTGGTTTACCTCTACGGGACACAGCTCCGCCGGGCCGAGCTCCACGCGACCTTCCAGGCGCTCTCCGAACTCTCAGTGCTGACCTTCCACGATGCCTTCCTGTGGTGCCTCTCTCGGGGGGTCACCTGGGAGCCCGCGGAGATCGCCACGACCCTGGCTCGCTGCATCGAGGCCGACCCGAACGATCGGTGGGCCCGGCTTGGCAGGGCCGATGCCCTCCGCGACCTGGGCCGGTTCGACGAGGCGGAGGCGGTCCTTTCGCCCCTGCCCAAGTCGGACCCCGACGCCCGGGCCGCCTTGGTCCGGATCGCCCTGGACCAGGGCGACTCGGCGAGGGCCGAGGCTTTGCTCGACGCCGGCCCGTCCGACCACCTTGACCTGGCCCTGCTCCGGGGCCGGCTCGCCCTGGTCCAGAACAATGCGCCGGAGGCGGTCCGCCAGTTCCGGATCGCCCACGACAAGGCCCCCAACCTCCGAGAGTCGGTGCTCGGCCTCGGCCAGGCCCTCCAGGCCGTCGGCGACCAGGCCGCCGCGACCCCGATCCTGGAGGAGGCCCGCAAGCACGAGCGGCTGGGAGGGCTGGTTCTGAGGGCCTCCGTCGAGACCAATCGGTCCGACCTCGGCCTGATCAGCGACCTCGGGGACGCCTGCGCCGCCGTGGGCCGGTTCCCCGAGGCAAGCGCCTGGTACTACCTGGCCATCTCGCAAGACCCGTTCGACACCGGGGCCCAGTGGGGCCTCGCCCGGCTCAAGCAGGTGAAAGTTCCCGAGGCCCGCTGAATCGCCCCGAAATCGGTTGTACTTACTCTTCATCGGCGCAACGGCGGGAGCCTTCGGATTCGTAATAGTCTCCACCCTGAGTTTGGACGATCGAGTTGCTTCGGAGGCTCGTAGGGGTTCGAACTCATTGGCTAGACTCCTCGGAACCGGCCTTGGCAGACGTTGGCCGACAAAAGCGGTGTCGCGAGTGATGGTGTTAGTACTACAGCGCTAAGTCGTATCCCATTTGCATTGGGGCAACCCTGTAAGTTTGATGCCCATCTCATGCAACTTTCGCCTTGTCCGCTTGGTGTGGCACCGTTGCGCCACGGCGTTTCGACGCTGCGCCCGCTCGATCTCTTCGGAGGTCCGCTCCAGAAGCTTTCGCGGAGGACTCAGCCCCAACCACCAGAACGGGATCAGCGCCGCCATCGCACTGTGGACTTGGCACTCCGTCAGACCCGGATTTTTCCCCCCCGAACTTCTGTCGCATCCGCGATAGGAACAAGTAGCTCAGGCAACTCAGGATCAGGTGGCGTTTGAGCCCCTGGTAGCGGCGGCCCTCATACTGATCCAGTCCAATCTCGGACTTCTGGTCTTCGAAGCAGCGCTCGACGCGCCATCGCGAAAACCCGACCAGCAACAGCACCTGCACCGACGTCTCCTCGGGGGCGGCGCCGACGAAGAACTTCAACTCCGCCGGGTTCAAGACGTCACGGGCGGCAACCAGGTGCAGCGGCTCGCCCGGTAACCCGTCGGCGCCCACGGGGGAAAACCGCAGGTGCTTGACTTCCCAGACCATCGGCCCCTTGTGCCCATCCTTGACTCGCCACTGGACCCAGGGCTGGTTGCGAAACCCGTCTTGATCGAGCATGGCATCAACCCGCCGAGCCGGTGTGCTGCCGCTCGCCAGGCGAGGCGTCTTGCGGCCGCGGCCCCGCCCGTGCTTACGGTACTTCCTGGTCACGACACGCGGTGCCTTGATCCAGCCCATGAAGTTCCGCGGCACCTCGCCGACGAACTTCTGGCGACGGGCCGAAAGTCCCCGCAGGAACTCGGGCTTGCCGCCGTAGCCCTCGTCGAAAGTCATCCAATCGAAGTGCAGGCCGTTGCCGGTGGCGCGGTCGTAGAGTTCCAGGGCGATCGTCCACTTGGGCCGATACACCATGTCGTCGGGGATGCCGGCCTCGCGGCAGCGGGCGCGGTCGAGGGACCAGGATTCCGGCAGAAACAATTCGCCGTCGAGCAGACAGTGAAAGCCCTCACGAGCGTAGGCGAGGTGGACCGTGACGATGCAGTTCTCCTTCTTGCCGACGGAACCGCACCACTGCCGCTGCACGCCGGGGGTCTTGTCCCCCTTCTTGACGTCGCTCGTCTCATCGAAGACGCCGATCGCGTGGGGACCGGCGTGCTCGTCGCGGACGATGTGCTGGAGCCGGTCGCGCGTCCGGTCCTGGTCCCAACAGTGCTGGCTGAGGAACTCCTGCAGGGTCCTGACCGGCACGCCGGCATTAATGGCAATCGGTTCCACGCTCTTCTCGGGGATATCCGAGAGCTGGCCGGAGACGTAGACCGGCAGATGGGCCCGCGTGTCTTTGCGCGGGAAGCAGTCATCGAACCGCTTGAGGAACTTCTTCAGCGCGGGCTTGAGCTTGCGAATCTGTGGGATATCCATGCTCGTACCTCCATAAACCATGAAGGCAAGCATACTTTCGCAATGGCCGGCGGATCAAGACGCTACAACTTGGCGCTGTAGTATTAGAGGTATGGACTACGCACGGTCAGCGAATGCATCACGCGACGGATCGCCCAACCAGCACGAGGCAGGATCGAGAAACGCAACTCGGCGCTGGAGGACTCGCGAATTCTGGCTGGAGAAGAAAGGTTGGGGCGATCCCATCATGGCAGAGGTAAGTCGCTCACGTCGATCACTTCCCCTTTTTTATCGGCCTCCAAGGCCTGCGCCAAAACCGCTTGAATGTAATCTCTCGCTCGGAAGTCATCGCCCGACTGCCTCCAGAGGCGGAGGACATGAGAGGCTGTCTCTCGGCGTGCCGCCAGTGTCATCTTGCCGAATTCCCAGCAGATCTCCAAGTGCCGGATTTGGTCGATTGCCGCGTGAAACCGGTAGTGCGGCGAGTGGCGAAGACCGGGCGAAAGGGTCACGACGGGGTGCCACTCTGGCTCCAAGCCGGTCCTGTCCCCGAGCGACAAGGCGGTCGTCAGGGTTGAGTCGTTGACGATCCTCCGAACAGGCACCCAAAGCAGGTAACGGGTGAACCGGATCCTCCCGCTGGTGAGGTCGATGTCGTCCTGACAACAGTTCAACCCGGACCATGGGAAAAGCCCGAACAAGGAAAAGACCAGCAACATCGGTGGGACAGCGACAACCGCGAACAGGGCACGAACGATCGTGCGCCGCCCTGTCTTGAGCCGTTCGTCACGGATTCCGCTCATGAAGACACTTCCACAGCAACAGAAATCAATCAATTGCCTATCAATGTTTTCAATTCCAAATTACAAAATCGACGGATTGACTTCAGCGGTCGCCGACCGCTCAACTGGAATATCCCAGCCATCGAAGAGCTAAAAACCGACCTTTTCGCCTGTCACTTGTCGGATCTTATGAATCCAAACAGAAGCGTGGCGTGGATACCCCTGAGAATCACAGTGACAGCGGTACAACACTCACAGCTCATTCCTTCAGCCGATTCAATGTCTCTTCCAAAAACTTGAAGACAGCATTCGTCGGTACGTCACCCGGTACACCCAAGTCGGAATTAATCGTTCCGTGATTCTTGCCTACGGCGGGAAAGGCTTTCGCTGGCACACCCGCTTCCTGTAACACCTCGGCGAGTCGTTGCGACTGGCCCTTGGTTTCGGGGTGGTCCGCAACGTGAAGGATCACGAAAGGCGGGATGATCTTCCCCTTGGCGACGTGGGTGACAGGGGATAAATCCTTCTGACTCTCCTCATCGCCGAACTTCTGCCTGTAGATCCCTGCCCGCCGCTCTTCGACGGTCGCAATCTGCTTCGGCACGTCGTAGGTGTCGCCGTCCACCGGGACACACCCCTTGAGGATTGATGGAGACAACCCTTCGGCCTTCAGGTAGTGGTCATCAATGCAAACCAAGGCCGCCAGTTGTGCCCCGGCGGAATGCCCCATCACGAGGATCGTGTCGGGGTCGCCGCCGTAGTCCCGGGCGTGGTCGTGGGTCCACCGAATCGCCTTTGCCACGTCTCCAGCCATCTGCTTGATCGTCACGGTGGGGAGTAAGCGGTAATTGGTCGAAACGAAGACAAAACCCTTGTCCACGAACGCCCGAGGCTTGCTATCCACTTCGGATTTCTCACCTGCTTGCCAACCACCGCCATGAATCCAGAAGACGACGGGATGGCCTTTGCCCTCGGTCGGGGCATAGACGTCGAGGGTCTGCCGCTCGCTCTTCGGTTCGACGTACGGAACGTCACGATGAACTTTCGGCTCAGCAGCGAGGAGTGGAGAGCCAACAAAAAACAGGAGCATGATGACGCTTCGCATGGGGCTTTCTCCGTAATGAATCGCCAACCAGACCGTCAGAGCACCTGGCGTCGCCCATTCTACTTGATACCACTTGCTAGACGAAATGTTGATGGAGTCGCCGGCTTTGTTTTCACTGGGTCGCTCCTCTCCGCAAAACGGATCGCTAGCATGCAAAAAAATATCAATTACTAAATCAAATATCACTTTTTGATTCAATCATTCGGGAACGCCCTCGAAAAGGCCGCCACGAGGAAAGACAGCTTGCTCCTTTGCCAACCTGCCGGCCTGGGGAACGTCCCCTCTCGACGTGACACGACCGTCAGGGAGTCGGTAGGGAACCTCCTTTAGCGATCCGCGAGGTGCTCGCTGCACTGCGCAAGGATCTGGGCAGCGACCTGATTGGGGCTGTACCCGCCCGGCAGACGAACCAAAAGCTTGCCTTGCCGCTCACAATACGGCTTCACGTCGCCAAAGGCATGACTTGACCAGCGGATCGCCAGCAATACCAGCGCCACGTCCGGGCGGGCAATGGCCGGCTCAAACGCCGCAATCGACTGGTGCTCCTTCGTCTCGATCCAGAAAAGTTCTTTCAGGCCCAAGGCCGACTTCAACGACCGTTGGGCCTCCGGGCGGCGGCATCCGTGAGCGTCTCGGCCCACTTCACCATCGCCGGATCGCTCGGGGCTTCCTCGTCCGCTGATTCGCTCCGCTCGTGGCGCTGGCGTTCCGCGGCCCAGCGAGCCGCTTCCGCCTTCGCCCGGCATCGGGATGCGAGCGACGTTAAATCAATCGCTTCGCGATGCGCCGGGTTGTCGGGGCCCGGTCGGTCTTTCGGGGAATCGAGTCGTGGCCCGGACCGGCCAAAGGTCAAATTACGGGACGGTTCCCTTACCGGCCCTGTGACCGGGAGTACGTGCGGTCGATCTCCTGAGGTCTCGTCCGACATGATGAGAGTCCCGATCATTCTCCTGGGTCTTCCCATCAATCCTCGCTCATTCGCGGAAACTGAGCCAGACGGAATCCCCCTATGCGAGGGCCGTCCGACCCGCATCAGACCGAGCCTGCCAGCGGTCGGCCCGGAACTTCGCCACAGCCAGGATGGCAATCAGGGCCACCAACACCAGGAGAACCTTGGGCCATCTCATTGGAATTCTCGTCCAACACCGAGCTAACATCTGAACAAAGTCATCAATCCGCAGATCGATTCCCTCCTCCAATGCCCCGCGCTCGCCCCGGGTCCGGCAAGCCGTCGAGCCTTTGATCGCACCGTTCCGCTTGCAGTCGCTCATGGCCCCGTCTGAATCTCGGACAGCTCAGGTTTTTTGCAAAATGAGCACGTCTCGGTCAACCCGCTCGACGGTCAAACCAAACTGCATCCCCAACCAGGTGAAGGTCGCCGGGCTATAGAAAACGACGTGAGTGGGATCAGCCTTGTAGTGCCAATCGGCAAATCGCTCCCGGCTAATGACGAGTTTGGTCATAATCCCGAGCCAACTCCCAGGGCGCAGCAACGCGGTCAACTGCCCCCAGTCATGAGCTGGCCTTGAGAAATGCTCGACCACCTCGGTGCAGGTGACAAAGTCATATTGTCGGTTCAACGCATCGGTATTCGGCCTGTAGAACGGGTCGAAGTCGGTCATCGACATCCCGGCTTCTTCCAACATCAACGAGAGGGTTGGCCCTGGCCCGCACCCATAGTCCAACCCTTGCATGCCTGGACTGAGGCGATCGAGAAGCGGCGCGGCGAGGCGATTCAAAAAGCGTCGATACCGACAATCCGCCGGGTCGTTCTCATGCCGGTCATACTCCTCCTTCTGCCCCGCCGCCTCCAGATGACTCGCCGGGTCGGCAAACACCAGATCGCAGCATGGGCAGTGGAAGTAGGCGCGCCGTCGGTCCTCGACGTACCTCTCGGCGCGATGAGTGCAGAGGGGGCAACAAAGCATGTCGGAGCCGCCTCTGGGGGTTTTTGATGGGATTGCGGCAGAAAGCCGGCGACGTCGACATCATAACACAAACACAACAGCATTATTCCGATGAGGCCAGGTTTTCTGACGAGCATCCCGCCGTCTCACGACTCGATGGCCACCACGCGGCTGCCCGCTGCGGGGGTGCAGACATAGATACCCGAAGACAACCCTTGGCGGCGATAGAAGAGCTGATCCAGCCGCGCCGTCAGTTCGGGAACGGCCTCTTCTTCGGCGAGAACCATGGCGCAGCCACCAAGCCCCGCGCCCGCGATCTGGGCGCCGAGGACTCCTGGCGTACGGCGTGCGATGTCGACCAGGGCGTCAACCTCGCGCGTACTGCAACGATAAGCACCCGGTTGGTTCGCCAGCCGAGCCCGTTCGGTCCGCGACTCGTCGCCACTTTCCAGGTCGGCGATCAGGCCGTGCAGATAGGCGTCGGAAACGTCAGAGTGATAAGGCGCAGCCGACAAATCGTCGGCCACGAGAAACCGGCGTTCGCCTTCATGCGAATGGTTCATCAAGGCTCCGAACGCGTTCATCTCACCGGTTCGAAGGCAGGAGACGGCTTCACGTGCCCGGGCGCACTCGCTGATTCCGTAGAGCACCACGCCACGAACCGGATACTCCTCCTGGGCGTCGTGACCGGTCAGGTAAGGCGCCAGGGCCGGCCAGGTCTCCGCCTCGTCGGCGAAGAGCCGCCGGGCCTCAGCGGCCGAAATCGACTCGGGGAGTTCCAGCAAAACCTCGTAGATTCGCGACGTCGGAACCCCGAGCATTTCCGGCTGAATGTCGCGAACAAACCGGATCAGAGGAGCGAATTGGGGGAACTTCTTCCGAACAAGCGCCACACCGAGAAGGTAGGAGGCAACGCGGGCGTTGAAGACCGCCTTTGCGCCCGCCGCCTTTCTCGCCAGGACGAACGAGTTGCAGACGACCATCCGATGCGTCGTTGGGAACCGCACCCGCTCGAGCAACTCGAACTCGTGGAACTTGACGTGCGAGACCATTCCTTTGCTGCCGAACTTCATCGCGGCATGGTCGGCGCTGCCGCCCCGGGTGCCGACGAACCATTCTCCCTCGCCGCAGAAATTAACGAACTGACGCGGGGCCAAGTCCAACCCGTTCAGGGCCACGGCCGCCTCCGCTGCGGCAACCACCAGCGCTGACGACGAGCTCATCCCCGCCGCCATCGGAATATTGCTGTCGATGGCGAGATCCATCCCGACGAGCCGCTGGTGGCGGTACTCCATCTGAAGCCGAAGCATGGCCGCCTCGAAATAGAGGCTCCAGTCGCCCGCGGAGCGACGGAGCCGGCGCTGGAGTTCCTGGCCGTTGACGCAGCTCATCCAGTCATCCCAATCGAGCTGGCTCACGAGCCTGGCCAGGGAGAGTGATGCGTCAGGGAACTGGTCCGGGCGCACGTTGCGGATCTCGACCATGTCGTCGGTCCGGGGGGAAGCGACCAGGATCGCCTCTTGGTCGACGGCCATGAGGTTGCAGTGTCCCCCTTGCCAGTCAATGTGCCGGCCCAGGATGTTGATCCGGCCCGGCGACCGGACCACGATGACGCGGCGATCGCCCCCGAACGCGTCACGGAACCGGAGCAGAGTTCGGCGATAGTGGCGTCGTCGGTCGGTGATCAGAACAGGGTCGTCACCGTAGTAGCTACGTAGGGCCTCGTCAGCGGAAGGAGCAGGTTCAGGCGGCTCGGGAAACAAGGACAACCATTCATCGGCCGTCCGATAGCGCGACTCCCCAAGCCGGTCGCTGAGGTCATTGAGGGCGTTGGCGCGCTGACCTCGAAATCGGTCCTCGATGACCAGCAGTTCCTCGGGGTTATTGAACGACATGATCTCCCCGGGCCGCTCGGTGGCGAGGAAGGTCGACAGGTAGCGGGTTCCTCGATCGCTGTCGGCACGACTCATGACCGCCCCGACGGCATCGGTCAAGTACTCTTCACCCTGGGCATTGGCGGTCGTCATGTGATCCAGGCCGAAACGAAGGGCGCCTTTCCGCACCAGGTAGATCGACTCGTTGACGAAATGCGAGCGGGCCGCATCCGCCGCCGAGATTGGCGGAGCGTCAGGGGCCAGCCGAAGATCGTAAGGAAGGTCCTGGAGTCGAGCGAGCCACTCGTCACGGCGGAACGCCTCGCGCAGTGCCTCGTTGGACGGTCCCGCCTTCTTGGAAAACCCCAGAACCGTCGACCACGCCCCTCCCGGACCGACGTGCCGTGCAATGGCCTCCTCGACTTTCGCCCTGGCGGCCATCTCGTCCAGCTCGACGGCAAGTGCCTTGCGAAGCTCGTTGCGACAGGCCAGGACCCGAATATCCGAAGCTTCAACGATGCCCAGCGGTCGGCCGTCGGGCCGGAAGAGGACTCGGCCCGACCCCTCGGAAGACATGCCGGCGGGGGAGACCAGCAGATTCAGGTCCCCGCCCGTCCGGTCGGCGTGCTCGAGAAAACGACTCAGCGTCGCCCCTTCGATAATCTTGTCGCCGGCGATCACAAGGATACGGGCGTTGTCGTCGACTTCCGACAGGGCCTGGAGCCCGCACCGCGCCGCGTCCCCGGTTCCCAACGCCTCGGGTTGGTAGGCGAACACCACGTTGCCGAACCGGCGACCCACCGTCTCGACGACCTGCCCGGCCATCTCACCGACCACCACGACGTTCTTGACCACCCCAAGCAGATTATAGATGTCGATCGCCCGCACGATCGCGGGCACCCCGGCCACCTCAAAACAGACCTTGTGCCGGTCCAGACTTCGCATCCGCGAACCCTTCCCGCCGGCGAGGATGATGGTATACAAGGGGTCGGTCGAGGCCATCAATTCATACTCACGATAAAGGTCTGTACGGAAACGCCATCGCTTCCCAGGCAGCGATATTCGGCCGAAGCAAGCGCGTGGGAAAGAGAGAAGAGCCATCCCGATCGGGGGAATGTTGCTTTGAGCTTCCCGAGGAACCGGCTATCGGGGGCTTGTGGTTAATCCCAACCTGCCCGACTGCGAATGGAGACCGGTCGATACGGCGAGTCAGGCCAATGGTGAACGGCAGCTCAGGCCTTGATGACCTCGACGATACAGACTCCGATCCACCGATCCCAACGACGAAGGCGGGCTGCCAGTATATTCGCGACGCCCACCTCAATCCAGTATCCCCGGACGTAAATCACGCAAGGAATCCATTGCAAGTTCTACTGCGTTAACACCCCCGATTCTCTTTTTCATGAATCCTCAAATAGCCTATTTTTCCACCACTCTGCGTCTTTTTTAACAAAAATATTATTGCTTGTTGATTTTTAATATCGACAGAATTCCACGCACGACTTGTGCCCGGGGACACTCAAGCGATCTTCGTTACGTGTGGATCACAGGCCGAACTCGATCCCCGGTCTGCTGACGCTCACACGGAAGTCCGCATGCGCAACTATTGGCAAACCGCTGGAGAGAGGCCAGGACGGTGGATTCTGTCAATCCTGCAACAGTCAGGGTAAAATGGAGAAGGTTGAATGGACAAGTTCAGTCGGACTCCAGGATCGAGCAACAATGAGGATCGCGGCTTCTTCTGAGAAAAAAGCGAAGTGGATGGGACCGCAACCCCTTCCACCTATTTCTCAGTGGTGGCCACGGGATCGATTTAATGGGAGATCGGAACCTGAATACCTTCCTTGCCAAAGCCAACCGCATCATTGCTAATGCGACGGCGACCATCTTGATATCGAGACGCTTTAATTCAGGCTATTTTCATGAAGTTTCAGGTTCTTTTATCGACTTAGCCTTATAGGCTATTTCCAGTCAGGATCGAAGTGGCAATTCCAACGACGACCTGAAGCCAACCGCCCCCGAGGATCATCTGGAGGGGAAGTCGCCTGGGAGACTGTCACCGTGGATCGATGCTCGAAAGAGCTGTTTTTGGCGTCGTGTGGTTTATCCGGCCCGCTTCGGCTCAATCTTGAAGAAGCGAGGGACGCCAATTCGCGAGTGTTCGAGGTGCCGTTTGTCGTGGTGGGACGCGATCCGAAGGCGGATCTGATCGTGAATCACCCAACGGTCAGCCCGCGCCAGATCTACCTGCAGGTGATTGCAGGGCGGATCTTTTACGTCGACATCGCAAGCCGGAGCGGAGTCGACGGTGAGTCTGAACGAGTCGGCAAGGGGTGGGTCGACGACCAACGGGGGATTCGCCTCGGCCCGGTCCGGATTTGTGCGGAAGCGAAGATGTCGCCTGGCGAGTTGGGGGATCCCCTCACGTCGCGTTCCCTGGATGATTCTCCTCTGCCAGTGGTGGTCTTGGAATTTCCCCAGCAAGTCGATCGACCGTCGTGGCGGCTCAGTCGCGTACTGACGTTGCTCGGCCGCACCACGGAGTGCCGGCTGCGATTCTTGGATTCCGAGATCTCCAAATTCCATTGCAGCCTGCTTCGCACGCCCGCAGGTGTGTGGGCGATCGACCTACTCGGAAGGACGGGAATCAAGCTCAACGGACAGCCAATCCGTTGGGCGAAACTGGAGGACGGCGACCACCTTCAGGTGGGACGCCATCTGATCCTGGTCCGATGCACGATGCCCTCCACCCATCCGTCAGGCCAAGCAAATCGGCCCGTCGCGACGGTGAACCCCCGACCGGAGCAACCCGCCCCAATCTTGGAGATTGGCAATGGCCGGCCCCAAAATCCACCGGCCCTCGCTTCGAACGAATTGGCCCAGTCGGTCTTGGCGACGATGGCGAGCCAGTTTGGACAGATGCAACAGCAGATGTTCGATCAATTCCAGCAAGCCTTGGTGATGATGGCGCAAACGTTCGGCGCACTGCAGCGCGACCAGATGGCCCAGGTGCGCAATGAGCTCGATCAGCTCCGCCGACTCAATCAAGACCTCCTCACCCTCCAGGCCCAGGCCAATCGTGGGAATCTCAATCTCCCGCTCGCCGCATTGCCATCCGCCGGTTCCGCAAACGGCGAGATCGCCAAAGATGATGTCCTGGTCCATATCGAGTCCCTGCTCCAGGCCCCGCTGACCACCTCCGATACCGCCCCTCCACAGCGACAACCGTCAAGTCCATCCGAGAGCGAGAGGCGGCACGAGCCAATCGAGAACGGGATCCCCACAAGGACCCACCCTTCGTCTTCGAAACCGCCGAACACCTCTCCCCAGACCTCGGCCGCCGCCCCTGAGGTCACCCACTCCACCCCCCTGCCCGACGAGCAGATTCATGGCCTTTTGTGCCGGCGCATGGCCCAGCTTCAACAAGAACGCCAGGGCCGTTGGCAGCGGATCTGCGACCTGGTGCTTGGGCGATAGGATCACTCGTTGCAGGCCCCTCGCCGTACTACGTCCAACTTCGCCGCCGTCCAAGGCTTTCATCGGCTCTCCTCGCCTACGAGAAAACCCGGGTGGGCCTGGCATTCAGGCCCTCCCGGGTCATCGCAGCGAACCAATCATACGCACATGCCGACACAAGTGACATCATTTGCGTGACGTCGCCAGGTCCGGCCTCGAAAATCACGGGCTGAGCGCAGCGATCAGTTGGCGGTAGGCCTCGCGTTCGAGCGGATCGACGGCGTTCTCGTTGAGGCCCGCGGCTTGCGCCTTGCGGAGCGTTTCCCGAGCGGCGTCGCGCCGGTCGGAGCGCATTTGGGCTCGGGCAAGGTGAAAAATCAAGAGCGGGGAAGGATCGACGGCAACCGCTTCGGTCAGGTCCTTCAGCGCGGCATCGGGCTTGTTCATCGCCAGATAGACGAGTCCTCGCGTGTCGAGGGCCTCGGGATTCGAGCCATCGAGCGTGATGGCTCGATTGATGAGGTCAAGAGCCTCGTCCGCTTTCTCGCCCCGAGCGGCGAGCAGCCAGGCCAGGTTGTTCATGGGGCCGCCGGTCCCCGGCTTCAGGGCGATGATCCGCCTCATCAGCGCTTCGGCGTCGGGATAGTTACCTTGGAGGATCTTGAGGTTGGCAAGGTCGAACATGAGCAGGACTTCATCCGGAGACTTGCGGATCGCCTCCTCAATCCAGGCCGCGACGCGACGGCCTTCTTCGCCGTCTGCTTTCGTGGAGTGGAGAATTCTCAGTGCAGTGTTGCTGACCATGACCGGGGGACACGTCTTCCAGGCCCCCTCGCAAATGTCGAGGGCTTCGTGAGCCCGCCCGTGGCGACCAAGAAACAGAGCGAGGACGAGGACGGCCTTCGGATCCTTGGATTGCTCAACGAACTCGCGGGTCAACCGCTCGGCGGCGGACGTCTCGCCCAGTTCTTCGAGGAGGGTCGCAATGACCCCAACCTCATTCCGGTCGCTCTGGGCGCGGGCCTCAAGAACGGCAACCGCTTCGGGCCCCTTGCCTTCCTTCTGAAGCAAGCGAGCCTTGAGTTCGACGACCTGGAGGCTCTGGGGAGCCACCTGTTCCAGTTTGGCAACCCAAGGCCGAGCCTGGTCAACATCGTCTCGGGCCAGGAGAACTCGCGTGAGCGAATAGAGATAGTCCGGCTTCTCACCGTCGACAGACACCAGGCCGAGAAGGAGGTCCTGAGCCTTCGACCAGTCGCGGCCCGCAGCGTGGAGTTGGGCAAGCTGGTATTTCTCGAGGGGGGTGGGTGTCGACCGCTGCGCCAAGGCTTCGTAATCCGCAATCGCCTCGCGCCGGTGACCTGGACGTGAAGCCAGCAATAGCGCCTTGAATCGCTGATCTTCGATCAGCCCCCCCTCCTCAGCAATGTTCTTATCAAGCAGTGATGTCGCCTCGAGGAAAGATTGGGAGTCGCCGTTCGCCAAGCTGAGCGCCAGGCTCCGTCGGGCCGACGCAAGCACCTCTTGAGGAGCTTTGAGCTGTGGGGCGAGGACCTTGCGCAGCAACGCCTGGGCCTGCTCCGGCTGTTGGCCCCCCAGATAGAAATTCGCGACAGTCAGCATGGTCGCCGCGTCGTCCGGATGAGCCTTGAGAACGGCCGTGAATTGCTCCTCGGCCTTGGCACGATCGCCGATCCGCTCATAGCAACGCGCCAGCGTCAGCCCCACACGATCGGGGGGAAGCTGTTTCCGCGCCTGCTCGATGGCCTGCATCGCGGCAACCTTCTGATCGGTACCGACGAGGAACTGGACCAGAGCCAGCCAGACGTCAGGCTCCCCCCCGGCGATCTCGACGGCGCGACGAAGTTCCCCCTCAGCCTCAGCCGGCTTCTTGGCCGCCCAAAGCATCTGAGCAAGCCAGACACGGTCGCGATAATCCTTGGAATCCGGCGAGATCGCCTGGCGGGCCAAATCCAGCGCCTGCCCTTGGTCTCGATTCCGCAGGGACATCTCGGCAGCGAGTTGTCCCAGCAGACCAACGGGGGAAGCCCCCTCCAGGAGGTCTTCAACCAAGCGGTCGGCCTCCACGTTGCGGCCGCGTTCATTGAGCAACTGGACCACCCGGCGCACCACCTGCGGCGGTCGCTCGCCCCCGCGAATCGCTTTCAAGTAGTTTTCGATAGCCCGATCCGGCTTCCCTTCCTTTTCCGCGATCTCGGCCTCCAGGAGCGAGATCAGAGCCCATTCCGGCCGCTTCTTGGAAGCTTCAGCCAGCAGAGTTCTCGCCTGGCTGAGCAACGCCCCATTCCCAGGCTTTGCCCGCAAAACAAGGCGAGCCGCGTCGGCATAGCGCCAGAGTGCACCGTCCTCGCCTTCGATCTGCCGCAAGTGGCTCGACGAGCGACTGATGGAGTCATCATTGCCTTGGCGGAGGGCCAGACCGAGCAGAAGAGTCGCAAGCTGTCGGTCGTCCGGTCGCCGCTTGGCCGCGTCGGTCCAGATCCGCTCGGCTGCTTGGAGGTCTCCGAGACGGATGTAGGCATTCGCCAATCCATCTTCCAGGCGAGGCCGATCCTTGGGAGCAGCCGACTCGAGGGCCTGGGTCAACTCGCCCAGTTTTTTGCGTGCGTCGTCCCCCCCCTGCCTTCCCCAATAGTTCGCCCGCGCCAGGCGCAGTTCCAAACGATCCCCCAGCCGGTGCTCGGCTTCATCAAGGAGCGCGAGGGCGTTGTCCAGCTTCCCTTGCCCTTCCGCCAGTTGGATCAGCGAAATCCAGGGCTCGACCCGCTCGGGATGGGCCTTCTTCGTCACCTCGATTCGTCCTCGGGCCTCCTCGATCCGGCCCCGCTCCGCGAGGATCTCAGCACGCAAAAGCGGCACCTCGAGCGACGTAGGGGCCGCCTGCTCAGCCTGGTCCAGCAGCGTCTCGACTTCCTGCCAACGGGCAGGATCACGTCGTTGCTCAGCCGTGAGGCGTAAGTTTTGGGCGACCAGCAACCGCGCGAGGGTCGTCCGGACCGAGGGAGATTGAGGGAGGAGGCTCCGATACGACTCGATGGCGGCATCGGTCCGTCCCAGGGCCAGAAGCGCGGCCGCCTGCTCCAGTCGGGCGGGGACCCACTGAGGATCGAGAGCCAGCGCCCGCCGGCTCACCGCCAGGCGCTGCTCGGGAAGCCCGAGCCACTCGTAGCCCTGAGCGAGTAAGAGGTCCGCTTGTTTGGTCAGGCCGTTCAGTGTCGGTGTGCCAGCCATCAATGCACGGGCCTTTTCCAAGGTCCGAATGGCCTCGGGCCACCGGCCCTTTTCGATCAGCAAGCGGCCGTCGAGGTAATCGATGGGGGCGGTCAGAATCTCACTCTTCTGACGCAGAGTTTTGATCTCTCCGGCCGCTTCATCCAGCTTACCAGTCTGAATCAGCAGGTCGGCCAGGCTCCAGAGTAGATCCACCTGACCGGGCAAGGCCTTGAGACCCCGCCGCAGCGCCGCGGTCGCCTCGTTGGGTTGGCCCGCCTGGGCCTCGACCGTCATCCGGGCCAGATAGATCCGCACATCCGCTGGGCTGGACGACTCCGCCTCTTGGAGGAGCGTCCGCGCCATGTCAAGATTGCCCGCCAATCGAGCCGATTCCGCGTTTGCCAGCAGGACTTCAAACTCGTGGGGAGCCAGTTGTTGTGCCCGGGTAACATCCTCCGCCGCCCCCGCCAGCCGGTTCTCCTTACGATAGCGGGCTCGAAGCAAATAGGCCTCGAACGACTGCGGGTTTTTAGCAATCAGCCCATCCTTGAGTTCAATCGCGTCCATGACCCGATCGGCTTGGGCCGGGTCACTCATTCGTTCTCGAAGGAGAGCGCTGAGTCGCCCGTAGACTTCGATCCGGTTCGGGGCATGGGTAAGGGCAAGCCGGTAGCAAGCCGCGGCCTTCCGGTAATAGGCTTCGGCTTCGTCTCGTCGGCTCGTTCGTCCTTGATCCTCGAAGCAACGGCCAAGCAGTTCCTCAAGGGCGGGATCCGGACGCGTCAGGAGTTGTTGGAGCGCGGCCGGTGGTCCCTCCTCAACCTTTTGTTGTGAGAACGCGAGCAGTTGGGCTTCCAGACGCCGGCGATCCCCCTGACTCGGTAACTGACCGAGGCCGGGCTTGAGGAGTAAAGCGACGACCTGTTCGCTCGCCTCTTTCGGCCGCCCGAGCTCTCGCCCCAACTCCGCGGCCCGGCGACGGACGTCATCGCGATCGGGGACGCGAACAAGGGCCCGCTCCAAAACCATTAATGCCTTTGCTTGAGCATTAGTATCAGGTGAGTCCTTGGCAATGGTTAGCCCGTATCGTGCGAGGGTCTCTCCATCATCAGGGCGGAAGACCAGATAACGGCTTAAATACTTCTCAGCCTCATCATGGTCGCCTTTGCGCTCGGCCAGATCAGCCCGTTTGAGCAGCGCTCCGATATTGCGTTTTGCTTGCACGCCATGCACTAAGTGGACCGCTCCACCAAGCAAGACAGCGGCGACCGCGAGGCCGATCAATAGCTTAACATTCAGCCGTCGTCTCATGATATGCAGTATCCTCAAGGCGACCATTCCAAGCCCCATCGGGCCGGGAATGATATCCGGCAAGACGATTATAAGATAAGCGGTTCGCACTCAGAGCCGCCCATGGCATTGAATCGGGCGAATCGGGCGTGCCGCCAAGGCAGAGACCAACTCCACCGTCAACCCTCACCTCGGGGCCTTTTTTTTTGCGGATTTCAACGATCCGTCATCCCGGCCCCTTCCGACAACTCGCAAGACTTCACGGAGCTTCAAAACCCATTGCAATTCTTCGGAAAAGTCCCAGCTCTCATCAAACGGCAATCATGACAAATGCCAATCTCAAACTATGAGATAAGCTGTAGCGGATTTCCAGTGAATTCACCACAAGACGAGAAAAATCAACTCGATTCATTTCTATAGCAGCTTCAAGCACATTTAAGCTTACATCGGCCCGCAGCCAAGCTTATTTCAGCTCGCCGGTGGTTTGCCTAACTTCTCCAGAACTTGGGCAAAAGTCCCTTTCACGAGTTACGCCATTTCCGTCATTTGGTGACGAGGTTCATTGGGTCAGGGGCGTAGCATCTCGCGGAAGACCACCCTCCTCACCGACGAGGGCTCGGTAATCTGGATTGACCAGCACCACCGCACGAACCGGGATCACGCTGACAGTTTCCATTCTACGTTTGAGGGGGGGCAAAGCGGGTCCGAAAAAACGTCCGCCCCTCTGCATCAAAGTGGATGCAGGCATTGTTTCATGACTGTGCGTTGATTTTTCTTGGACACGACGGAATCGGTTCCTGCCGTCGGCCAAGGAGATGCGCCAAACTCAGGACGAGGCTTCCTGACTCAGTCGAAATTCTTCCCGGATGTTAACTCCATGACAAGTTTCATTGTGCGTTGAGGCTACTTGCAGATCGTGCATCGGTGACCTAGAGTTCGACCAGATTCGGTATCGATTCCCGTCCGAAACAATCGCTCCATCCTTCATTCGTCGGTCTCGTTCACGACATCTTAATCCAAGCAATACCAATCGCTCTCAGTCTCTCCATTGGATCGAGAGACGGGTGCCGATTCCAGTTTCGGTCTGCGCTCGATGTCTGCAATTTCGATTCTGTCCTCGGGAGCCCCCTCCTCGAGATGAACCCGATCAGACGCCTATTTCGCTCCGACTCAGAGGATTCATCGAAATGACAAAACCATCTTGGCGGAGCTTCCTACGATCGAAGTGCAAGGAAGTCTCGACGAACAAGCTCCGATTGCAGGTCGAGGCCCTCGAAGACCGACACCTTATGGCCACGGGGGCCGCTACGCTCCCAATCGATTTCGGCAAGATTGGTTCTGCCGTTATTCCAGGGACAATCCCCTTATCCAAGGCGGCCCCCTATAGCCCAACGCTGGGCTACGGTTGGGAGACCTCCGTCAAGGCAACCGCCCAAGCCATTTCCGCCCCGCGACAGCGCGGTTCCATTTCGGACTCCGAAAACAACTTCCGCGTGGATTTGCCCAACGGCCTTTATCACGTGACCGTCGCCGTGGGAGATCCACGACTTCGAAATCGCCTCTCCATCTGGGCTGAGGGACAGCCGGTAAGCTTGGTGCAGCGGGTCACCTCCCGGCAATTCGCGCAACCGAGCTTTCAGGTCGCCGTGACCGATGGGCAACTCCACCTGAAGTTCGCGAATAGCGGCAAAACGCGTTTGAATTTAAAGCCCAACGCGCTGACGATTCAACCCGTCCTGCTCGCATCCGCCGGCGCAGACATGATCGCCAAAGAGGGCGACAAGGTCACCTTCTCAGGGCAGACCTCCGGTGGTGCCGGTGCGACCTATGCCTGGGACTTCGGTGACGGCGAAAAAGCCACCGGCTCACTGACCCCTGAGCATGTTTATCGGGACAACAAGACCTACACGGCCACGCTCCTTGTGACCGATCCCTCCGGAGCCACGGTCCAATCGTCCACGACGGTCAACGTCGCCAACGTGGCTCCCACAGCCTCAGTCAGCGGGCCCTACAACGCTACCGCCGGCAAGGCAATCACACTGACCGGAGCGGCCACTGACCCAAGCCCAATCGACACCGCCGCCGGCTTCATCTACACCTGGAACTTCGGCGATGGAACGCCAAATATCAGCGGCAAGGGACTCACTAACCCAAGCCATGTCTACGCCAAACCTGGTACTTACACCGTCCTCGTCGCCGCTACTGACAAGGACAACGCCACAAGTCTCGCTGCATCCACCATCGTCAACGTCACCAAGCCCCCTGACCCCATCCTCACCGCCTCTGCGGGAGGCTCCTATTCCAGTCTTGAAGGCGCAACCAAGACGTTCACCGCCACCGCTGCAGGCGGAAACGGAATCTACACGTACACCTGGGACCTCGATAACAACGGAACCTACGAGACCGCTGGGCAGACTGTTGCATCCACCTTCCTCGATAACGGAATCTACATCGTCAACCTCCGCGTGACCGACTCCGCGGGCCAAGTCGCACTCGCCTCCGCTACGGTCAACGTCGCCAACGTGGCTCCCACGGCCTCAGTCAGTGGACCCTACAACGCTACGGCCGGCAAGGCAATCACACTGACCGGAGCGGCCACTGACCCAAGCCCAATCGACACCGCCGCCGGCTTCATCTACACCTGGAACTTTGGCGACGGAACACCGAATATCAGCGGCAAGGGACTCACCAACCCGAGCCATGTCTATGCCAAACCTGGCACTTACACCATCCTCGTCACCGCTACTGACAAGGACAACGCCACAAGTCCCGCCGCATCCACCATCGTCAACGTCGCCAAAGCCCCTGACCCCATCCTCACCGCCTCTGCGGGGGGGCCCTACTCCAGTCTCGAGGGCGCAACCAAGACGTTCACCGCCACTGCTGCGGGCGGAAATGGAATCTACACCTATACCTGGGACCTCGATAACAACGGGACCTACGAGGCCGTCGGGCAGACCGTCGCATCCACCTTCCTCGACAACGGAATCTACATCGTCAACCTCCGCGTGACCGACTCCGCGGGCCAAGTCGCACTCGCCTCTGCAACCGTCAATGTCGCCAACGTGGCCCCCACAGCCTCGGTCAGTGGGCCCTACAACGCTACCGCCGGCAAGGCAATCACGCTGACCGGAGCGGCCACCGACCCAAGCCCAATCGACACCGCCGCCGGCTTCATCTACACCTGGAACTTTGGCGACGGAACACCGAATATCAGCGGCAAGGGACTCACCAACCCAAGCCATGTCTACGCCAAACCTGGTACTTACACCATCCTCGTCACCGCCACCGACAAGGACAACGCCACAAGTCCCGCCGCATCCACCATCGTCAACGTCGCCAAAGCCCCTGACCCCATCCTCACCGCCTCTGCGGGGGGGCCCTACTCCAGTCTCGAGGGCGCAACCAAGACGTTCACCGCCACTGCTGCGGGCGGAAATGGAATCTACACCTATACCTGGGACCTCGATAACAACGGGACCTACGAGGCCGTCGGGCAGACCGCCGCATCCACCTTCCTCGACAACGGAATCTACATCGTCAACCTCCGCGTGACCGATTCCGCAGGCCAAGTCGCACTCGCCTCCGCTACGGTCAACGTCGCCAACGTGGCTCCCACCGTCTTCGGAAGTGGGTCCTACTCAGCATTCTTGGGACAGACCCTGACACTTCATGCCTCGGCCACCGACCCAAGCCCGGTCGATACTGCGGCCGGTTTCATCTATACTTGGGACTTCGGCGACGGTTCGGCCCCGATCAGCGGCCTGGGGCTGACCAGTCCCAGCCACGTGTACACAACGGCGGGAGAGTACACGGCAACGGTGACTGCCACCGATAAGGATGGAGGGGTTAGCCCAATGATTTTCACCATGGTCACCATTTTCAGCCTGAGCCCGGTCAATGGATTGGCAAATCTCGTCCTGACCCCCGGCTGGGCCACCTTCGGCCAGGTTTTACCACAAGGTGTCGCCCATGATGGCTTGCAACTCGGAAACCTGGTGACCCAGACCGACGTCAAGACCACCTGGCCCGACGGCTCGATTCGCTATGCCATCGTCAGCGCCGCGGTGCCTGTGACGGGTACCTACGTACTCACTGAGGCCACCCCGCGTGTCGGCAGTTTCATTCCGACGATCCCGGACGCGTCCGTCCGGTTGACCATCGGCGGAGTCCTTTACACCGCGACCCTCCCGAAAGCGAAGTCGAGCGATCTCTGGCTCAACGGACCTCTCGTGACAGAGTGGCGCACGACCGTCGCCCCTGTCGACCCGGCCGGCAAACCCCATCCCTTCCTGCGAGTCATCTTCGACACGCGGTCTTATCAGGACGGCCCAGATCGGCTGGACGTGACCGTCGAGAACGTCCTTGATGTGGCCGGGGCGACGAAGGTCGACTATGACGTGAGCATCGCCGCCGGAGGACAAACGCTCTTTAGCCAGGCCGGCGTGACCCAGTACTACCTGACCCGCTGGCGCAAGGTCTTCGACCTTGGCCTGAACGAGTCGCAGGTGATCCATGATTTCGAGCCGTTCTACGAGGCCGGTGCCCTGCCACGCTACCTGGACACAATCACAAATCAGACCTATTCGACCACGGGTGATACCTTCAATATCCTCGGGCGTGGCGGCAATACTTACGATGCCATGGGGGCCGCAGGCGGCCGACCCGAGCTTGCCCCCTACCCCGACTGGGCGGCGCAGTACCTGGTCTATCAAACGGCCAGCCAGCAGGACTACACACTTGCGAATGGAACGCTCGCCGGATCTTGGCCGGTTCACATTCGCGAGGCTGACGGCAGCCTTGTCTCGATCGACAACCGCCCCAACTTCTGGCTCGATACGCGGGGGCAAGGGCCGTATTCGTATGTCCCGGTCAGTGACCAGCCCAAAGGTGATCTCACCGCCGCCAGCACTGGCCCGCTGACGCCCGATTTGGCGCACGTGCCGTCCCTGGCTTACATCCCTTATCTGGTCACGGGCGATCGTTACTTGGCCGACGAGGTAGCGTTCTGGGGGAACATTGGCCTGATCAAATCCTGGCAAGCCGCCGTCTCGAATGGGCCGACGCTCGGCGGGCGGGGAGGCGCGTTGGGAATCGTCGGCACAGAGCAAGTAAGAGCAAGGGCGTGGGCCTTGAGGAACCTGGTCGACGCTGCCGCTTACCTGCCCAATGCGGACCCTGCGAAGAACTACTTCAGCGCCAAGGTCAAGAACAACCTTGACTATTACAATACCTACGCTCAGAACCACGTGACTCCGTTGGGGACGGTTTTCGAGCAGCCCATGTACACCACCTCGCCGGACATGAGCGTGTGGATGAATAACTACTTGGCATGGTCGATCGATCACGCCAATGAGCAGGGCTTTACCGGAGGCCTGCTCCTGAGAAACCGAATCGTTGATTTCCAGCTCAAACTGTTCACCAGTGGTCCGGCCTATGCTCGCGAGCAAGCCGCACCTTACTACCTGACTGTCGGGCGCATCCTGCCGGGAGGTACTTGGGAGTACTTCGCAACGATGGATGATCTTTTCAAACAGAATTTTGGCACCACCCAAAGCACCGAGCGTCCATTCACTGGGTACTATGGCACGGACGCACGGATTACGCTCATTTTGGCAGCGAACCAGGGTCTGGCCGGGGCACAAGATGCCTATGACTGGCTCACGCCGCAGATCCTGAGCGATATCAAGAGTCGATCGGGATGGGCAATCGCTCAGAAGAAACCACAGTGACACCCCGTCCCCAAGGGACGAGGCCCAGGCACGTCTCAACGTGAAAGCCAGAAAGCAATCACTCGTTGAGACTTGGCCAATACCGTCGTGCAAGGGACAAGGGCTCGCCAATCGTCGGCGGGCCCATAGTCACTCCAGTTTCTCTACAATGATTAAGCGTTGCCGAGAGAAGCAAAGTTCTCGAAGTTTCCAAATTCGAGGGGAGTGGCTTTGACAGCCTGATCAATGAAAACACTCACGGTGCTCCCCCATCGTAGCAGTATGGGGATTCGCCGTGAGTGAGATGACATTTTCCTGGCTACCAACCCAACTGCCACAGCTCTGTCAATCGCGAGAGCCTGACCTTTTCCTCTCAACCTCGCAAATGCTTGGAAGATCTTGGCGCAGTTGAAATCCCGTAGGATGAATGCGGTTTACCTGCGAGTTACTCACCTCAAAGCGGTTGTGGTCCGCACTCGGACTCCAAGCTTCTGGCCCACGCGCCAGGGGCACAAGTAACGGATCAGAGCCACTCAGTTCGCTCGGCCAGTGGTCCACTCAAACGAAAATTGCTCTATTCAATCGGTGAAGGAGTGATTGAGGGAAAGCTCTGCTTTCCAACTCTCAGCCTCCCGTTGAACAAGAAGCCGAGCAAAGGAAACGGGGCAATTACAAAGCGATGTATCCCGAAAGTTAAAATAAACGTCAACAACACGATAGCAAGAAACTTTGTCCACGCTGTGATTGGTAGTCCTAACAAGGCAATGCCCAAGCCGATCACAATGACGTGGTGAAACAAATAGATTGTGTACGAAGCATCGGCGAGCCGGCGCAGGAAATGATTCGGGCGGTCGATGAATCGTTTCCCTGTTTGTAGACAGATAAGTGCGCCAGCCCACGACAGAGAAGCATCCGCATACAGCGTCAGCAAAGGCAAACTTGTACTCACCTTTGCGATGATCGCAATGATCAAGAGGACGATCGACCATACCACAAGTTGCCGGTCTCGGACTTCGTCTGAGCCTGGTCGGTAGATGGCTCCGAAGGCGAAGAAAAGGGCATAGGTTGCCAGCCGATGCGCATCGAGCAAGCCCCAGAAGAGAAGCCGGTAGCCGACCGCTCGTCCCATACCGACGGCAAAGGCTTGAGTCACGATAGGCATCATCAGTACGACGGTCCCCGCGAAAATCGAGGGTTGCGGGAACCGCAACAACAAAGGCCTCAGCATAGCCAATACGTAGCAGTAGATGAGCAGGTCGACAAGGAACCAGAGGTGTGAGAGCCAGCCCGCCTCTGAGAGGTAGTCAACGAATGGCCGCTGCCCGTGCCAGGCAAGGAGCCAGGTTTGTGCCGAGTTCAGAAGCACCATGGCCGAAAGGCAAGGCACTGCAAGCCGGATGGTCCGCGAGCGGAGGAAGTGGTCCACTCCCTTACGTTCCAGCACAATGATGGAAAGGAGGCCAGAGATCATGAAGAAACAGGGGAGGCGAAACGAATGGATCACGGCGGTCAATACGCCAAAAAAATCGCCTCGCTGCGAGTCGGCGACTAACCATCGCCCTTGGGGGGTATAAATATTGGCCGCATGGAGGACGACTCCAAGAGCCATCAGGAGACCCCGCAATGCATCAAGATGATGAAAGCGTGAAACGTTATCCGCCTGGGTTACCCTATTCAAAGCCTTGGCTCCTCGTGGCCGATTCTGGCGGTGCACAAAGATCAGTTCAGCACAGCCAGCAGGCCATGGGTTCTCGTTGTTCATTGGCATTTCTCCCCTTGGAACCAGTCGTCAGAGGACAAACGCAGTTTGCCAGACTTCGGGCGTTGCTGAACTGCTCTTTGGGTACCGCCTTAGCTTAGTATTATGAGATGAAGAAAGCATCTCGTCGAAGAATCGGCGGCCCGAATATCAATCTGAATCCAGGAATCATCCCTATTTAATACTTCCGCGCTTTCTGTATGTGACTGGTGCGTAACTGACCCCTGATCCGGCCCATAAATGATCCATAGAATGGAGCAAATAAAAAAAATGGCGTATCCTTGGTAAAGACTTACCAACGCCAACATGACCGATAAGGAAAAGGTGGCAGCCGCCGTGAGCCAGTCTACCGCTGAGCTCCAGGCCGTGCCAACCTACGTTCCGTACTTCTCAGCAACAGTTTCAAGTCTCGCGCAAGCTTACCGGGCGGCCCCAATCAACGAGAGTCGCCGGTAATGGCGAAGTGAGCGGCAAGTTCGCCGAGCCCGGCGCCGACGGCCTTGCGGATAGCCATCGCCAGGTCGTCAATCACAGCCTGCACTTCGGGCGACGGGCGGCATGATTGCCTCTGGACACAGAGCGACGTTTTCGTCACTTGCGACCCGCAATCGCTTCCTTTGTGCAAAAAATCCACCAACTATTCAAGATGCTCGTCGCTCTCGGATGTCACCTTTACTTCTCACATGATCGAGAGTAGGCTGGTCGTGGAGGACACCTTCGCTTGCACTATGATCCACACGTGCGAATCTCAGCAGATTTGAAAGGTGCACAGGCCGGGATCGGCCAAAGGGAGTCGATGACCTGAGCCTTATTTCTCTTGGGCAATCGGGGCAAATCGTTCTCGGAACTGGAGCCCCTGTCATGGTTCCAAGACGATTTCAAGGAGCCCACATGCGGTGGACCTCCCCAACCCTCTCCTTCGACTCCAGGTAGGATTCATCCCTTTGGTTTCGTTGGCCTGCTGTTGAGAGAACTTCCTGACTATTCATAAGGTTTTTCTGCAAATGTCCACATTTCTTGCTTTTATTGCCAAACGATCTCAGGATGCTGCCAAGACCTTCGCTACCGATGTCGAGACGGCCCAGTCTGTAAAACGGCGTTCTGTGGATGTGATAAGGGTTAATGCTGCCCTAGGCATGGCGGCCTTCAAGCGAATGGACGGCAGTGGCAGTGTGTTTACAGAGGACGCCAATGGCAATTGGCTGCTCATCGCCGGCACATGCATACCCGCCAGCGCGAAACTACGCGACCCCGCATTTCTCCTGGCGTCTGCCTTGGATGACCCATACAAACTTGCACGTGAACTGGATGGTTTTTTTGCTCTCCTTGTTGGGGAAGCGGGACCAAACCCCAAACTCCATGTCATTACCGACCCGAATGGCAGCTTCCATGTCTACTCTCGGGTCGTGGACTCGGGTGTATTCGTGTCGAGTTCATCGCTTGTTCTCGCCGCAACTCGCCCCGTGAGTATCGACCCTGTGGCCGCTCAAGAATTCATTGCCACAGGGGTAATCTACGAGGAACGTAGCCTCTACTCGGGTGTCCGAAAACTGCCACCTGCGACAGTTCATGAATATACACAGGATTCACATCGAGCAAAGAATTACTGGAGTCCCTTCGAATCACGCACTGAACGCGAATCAATGCTCGAGTCGGCCGACCGACTCTGGGAAGCTTTGACAGCTGCGGCAAAATCGGTGACGGGTATTGCCTCATCGCCTATCTGCGACCTTACAGGCGGCTATGACTCGCGCATCCTCAACGCAGCCTGCAAGCATGCCGGAATGGCGTTCACAACAACCGTCTCTGGGGGGCCGTCTACCCCGGACGTGCTCATCTCCCGCAAGCTTGCCCAGGTGCTCGATGTTCCCCACTCTTATACTCCCCCCGTGGCCCAGGAACCTCATTCCATCGACGAGGCAGTTCGACTCGGCGATGGAGAACTCGATGCTACAGAATATGCATGTGTTTACGAGGTCCACAAACGACACACGTCTGGGTTTGATTTCAGCTTCAACGGTTCTTACGGTGAGGTGGCTCGCGGTTATTGGTGGGAGTTGCTCGACCGGGATCCCTCGGTCATCCGACCGCTCGACATCGATCGGGTCGCGGACGCTCGTTTTGTGGGCCTGACATCGTCGTCCGGACTCTTCTTGAAGGACAACCGTATCGACCTTCGGTCCCATTTCTCCGGGGTCTTGCGCCGTACACTTGAGAGCCAAATAGACAGATCACTTGCATCGCAAATGGATATGGCCTACATCAGAATTCGGATGCAGCGATGGCAGGGGCGAATCGCAAGTGCCACAGACCAGGTCCGTCCCTGCCTTTCGCCCCTAGGATTGCGCAGAGTTCTTGATGTCGTCCTCTCCATCCCTCCGGCCCATCGCCGTCGGAGCCGGGTCGTTCGCCATATGCTCGACCGCCACGCCCACCGGGTCGCAAACGTACCTCTGGAACATGGCTATCCCGCAGTACCGTTCAAGATCCGCAACGGCCATCGGTTCGCCCCCTTGCTTGGTTACTACGCGAGCCGCGTCGCCGCACGAGTTCTTCCACGCCGTGCAGGGCTTGGCTCGGGCGTCCAAACAGGACTGGCGAACGATCGTCCCGGCGACATCGTTGCCATCCCGATTTTTGACGAAGCCGCATTGGCCAAGTTCTTCTCCAACGAGAATGGATCCCGTGGTGATTTTGGAGCGATGTGCCGACTGCGCACGATCGAAGGCGTGCATCAGATTCTGTCACGTTCCTCCATCGATTAAAATTCAAGCATTACTAACACAAAAAAAGAATCACGAATGCACGACCCAAGCCCAAGTGACATCCGACGGTAAACAGCTGAGAGGACCATGTGATAGGGGATGCTCAGGGTTGCACACCGGCGCCACTGGTCTGCTCCGCGGCCGTGAGAAGCCCAACGCCCCGGTGAACACCGGGGCATTGGGCGTGATGACCTGTCACGGAACGGTGATCTCGTAGGCCACGCACGAGCAGAAAAAGTCGGGCCGGAGCCGAACCAGCGTCCGCTTCAGCCATGCCAAGCGCCTGCCGGTAAACGGTTGGATGTCCCGGCGGGCGATCACAAGTCCCGCACTTCGCAGAACCCGCTCGAACTTTTTAATCGTGAGCCGGTTCAGATCGGTGAACCGGGTCACTCCCCGATACGGATTCTCGACGCGTTGTCCATCGGCGTCGAAATGCCAGATACGAGGCCGAAACTTAGGATTGTCGTAGATCTTGGCGCACACCCGCATCAAGGCTTCGTCGTTCAATAAAGCGTGAACCCACGGCAGCGGGATCATCGTTTGGAGATGATGGCCGTATGGGTGCCAGTACACGCTCCACCAGATCAGAACGCGTCCGCCTGGTGCGAGCACACGCCGCCACTCGGCAACAATCCGCTCGTACTCCATAATATGTTCGAGCACATCGAAGCAGAGGAGTACATCGACGGTGTGATCCGGGAGGCCGATAGCCGACGGGTTCGTTTCGTGGACGATGCGGAGATTTGTGAGCCCGAGGTCCGCTCGCCGATGCTCGGCCTGCGCCGCATCGCGTTGGGAGAGTTCCGTCCCAATAACCTCAGCCGCACCGGCGGAGGCGGCAAAAAACGACAGGTCGCCACTCCCACAGCCGAAGTCGAGAACGCGCCGGCCACGTAGGGAAGAGACATCGAAAAACTTTGTGAACTGCGATTCCAACTCACTTCGGCGCCAGTGCTGATAACCAGCCTTTGAAAACGTCGCCTCCCGATGAGAGAGTTCTGAAGCGTTAGCTGGGGAATGCGCACGCATGGACAGGCGATAGATCACATGCTCAACAAAACGTGACAGCATCGTGCAATAGCACTCCCAACGTGGATCGACTAGCCGACTCGATGATGAGGACCTTGTTTACCAGTCCAATGCGTAGACCCAGGTCACCCTGACGGCGGCGGCGAGGAGGACCGTACAGTCAAACGTACCTGACAATCCGAACGGTGTGACTGATCGTTGTCGGTTAGTCATCGGTTCCAGCCCTCTCCTCCCCAAGAGGCTGTACCGAGGCGAGGGTGGGTTCGGCGGCTGTCGTATGCCCTCCCAGCAAGGCCATCGATTTGCTGAGGAGTTTGCGAAGGATATCGGCCAGAGTCTGGGTCTCGCCGTCAGTCGGGAACCGCAAGGCCCAGAGGAGGACCAGGAACAGACCTGAAGAGGCGATCCCCAGCGCGATTTGCGTCGTGATCCTCGAGGGATGAAGGAGCACGCTCGGCAAGACCGCAAGTGCGCCACAGACGAGGATTTTGGCCCATCGGCCGTACTCGTATTGGAAAGGGCGAAGCCGCTGGCCCTTCCAAAGGGCGAAGGAGGCCATAAGTGCGAACCCCAGGAGGGTGGCGGCAATCGCCCCCCAGAGTCCGAAACGTGGAATGAGCGTGGCATATGCCAATAGGCAAGACCCCGACCCAACCCAGGTCACCTGAGCGACGAGTGCCGGGCGGTTGATCAGCAGAAAAGTATTGGACCAGTAAGTTCCCATCCCCCGGACCAGGTAAGCCAATCCGACCCAGGGTACGAACAGAGCGGCCTGCCGGAAACTAGGCTCGACCAGAATCGCCAAGACGGGGTCGATAAAGACCGTGATCAGCAGTACGAGGAATGTCTGCCCCAAAAGCAGGTAGGTGGCCCCACGAGCATAGGTCTGTTCCCCACGGGGACGCAACACGATCCCAATCATCTGGGAGTTCCAGTAATTGAAGAAAGGGATGGTGGCGAAGGAGACCATCATGCCGAGCTTGTAGGCCAGCCCATAGAGTCCAAGATCGGTCAGGGTCACCGCCTTGCTCAAGAACAGACGGTCACCGAAGTGAAGGATGACCTCACCAGCCGTGCTGATCCCGAGGGGAAGACCGTAGAGCACCATCTTCCAGAGTGTCGGCGGGTGGAACAGTGATGGCGAGTTTTCGGCCAAGGTCACCCGAGCGAAGAATATCGTCAAGCAGCACGTCGTGATGAGACTGCTCCACGGCATGGTGCTGACTCCAAACCCGAGTGCGGTCAGGAACACGACGTTCAGCGTCACGTTGAGAAGAACTCGGCCGATGGTGATCATCATGAACGCCTGCGCCCGGTTCTGGAGCCGGAGGGAGGAGAAGCCAAACTCGGCGGGGAGACTGAGGCCCAGGCCGACTAAGACGATCCGGACGAGCCCTTCATAGGTCGCCGAACCGAACACAAGGCGACTGATTCCCGATGCGAAGACGACGCCGGCAATCGCGGCAGCCATCCCGAAAATCACCGTGCCGAAAAAGGCGGTGATCACATTGCGGCGCCGCTCGTTCTCGTTTTGAGTGTGATGGTAATAGTAAAAAAGGGCCGTGCTCAACTGGACTGACACAAGCAACGACGCCAGCGTCAAAACGAGTTCGAGAAGTTCGAGGACACCGTAATCCGCCCGGGTCAGGTATCGGGTATACAGGGGAAGCATCAAGATGCTCACCACCCGCTGTACGACGATGGCGACTGAGTAATAACTCGTGCTCTTGAGCATCTGCCGAACGAGGCTCTGGTTCCCTGCAACCGCAGTCGCCGTATCAGCCATAACCAATTCGAGTCCCTTGGTGAAATCCAACGTCACTCAGCCGCTCGACCCTTCATGCGTCGAGAAGCGGGCTTGCATCAACTTCAGTGCCGTCTAACCACAAAGCGTCAAGTAAAGAATTCGGAAAGCAAGACAATTCTACACTTGGCTTTTTCACTCAATCGCTCACACAAAACAAAAAATGTTTATCATAAAACAAAAAAACATCGCCGCACAATTAGTTATCAAAAAAATCAACACAACACAATTGCAAAGTCCATAAGAATCGAGACTGATTAAGCTTGAGTGGCAGATGCTTTGGTCGAAACCTTCAGGAGCATTGACGCCTCCTGCTCAGTGGGCCTTATTCACTCGGGCAAGCCGTTGCTTCAGCCTCTCCCATCATGCTCGTGACAGGGTTCACCCCAAGGATTGTGAGCCTCGTTCGCGGATCGAGACGCCTTGATTCAGCGACCAGCCACCGCCCCAAGGCAATCGATGGCAGTTCGACCCATCGGTGAGCGACGATGGCCACCGCCAAGCCAAGAATGATGGAGGCGGGCAAGATGATGACCAGGGAATATTTCGGGTAGGTCAAGTTGACAACCGTCAGCAGAACGACCGCGTGCCAAAGATAGAGACTATATGAGATTTTTCCTAAAAAGACTGGAATGCGGGAACGCAGCGCCGAGCCTGCAAGCCGCGACCCGAGCGCTCCAACAATCAGCATGACCGACCCCAGGAATACTGCATAATCGTCCGCCGGCCCCACGTGGAGCACGCTAACCCCTTGCAGCACAAATTCAAAATCATAGAGCACAAGGGCAGTGGCAACCCACGCCAGACGACTGGCGGCTGAGAGCGAGCCGAAATACTCTGCCAATGGCACCCGGTAACGCGCCACCGTGGCTCCGAGCACGAACGCGAGCAGGTAGTGGACCGTCAGCAGATAGTCTCCATAGGAGTTGCCGACCATCCGGTAGGCCATTTGGGCGCACAGAGACACGGCAGTGAACCCAGCGACAATCGACGTCATCCGCCACTTCAGGACTGGAATCATGAGAAGCGGAAACACGAGCGAAATCCGCATCTCATGGACCAGTGACCAAAGTACCGGGTCATAAACCTCATTCCTAAAACTGGTCACGAGCAATGCATGGCCGAGAAGCAGTTCGGCAGTGGGGGGCGTTGTCCAAATTTTATTAAACCACCGACTCAACCCAGAAACGCCGCCCTGTGAGACGAGCAGGTAGAGAGAAAGGGCTCCTATGACCGCGACAAGATAAGGCAGGTAGATCCGGCAAATACGTTTAATCAGATAACGAGTGTAGACCGGATTGGTGCCAAGGTGGAACGGCAACGACAACACGAAACCGCTCATGACGAAAAAGAGAAGGACGGCCGCGTGCCCGTCCCAGAGGATATGGAGCGGAAACGCGGTGACGGCCCTCGAGAGAGGTCCCAAAGCCTTACCGGCAATCGCGGGCAGCACCATCAGATGGTGGTCAACCACGACGCTCAGAGCCGCAAGGCCTCGGATCGCGTCGAGTTCTTCATATCGCCGGGAGGGCATGAGGCGGCCTCAAGCTTGCCAGTGTCGATCAGAATCAGCGAACTCACCTGCCCACCCGGACCGGCCCAAACGGGTAGGAAGAAGCTAATGGGAACCATGTTGCAGGAGACGAAGAGCTTATGGCCACTCAGTCTGCACATTTGGCTTAGACATCTGCCATCAAAAATCTAAACCTGAAAGACTAACCCATGCCTCCAAAAACATGACTGCAAGCATTCATCAAAAATGGATTAACTCCGAGGCAGAAGTCTCGACACGCACCTCATTCTTGCTCTCATTTCAGGAGTTCGTAAAGGCAGGAATGGTTTTTGATGATCGAACCGGCGCGGTATCGACCGTCTTGGCTGGATCGCGTCGACCCACGTCAACATTGACGGCTTTCTACGGAGCGGCAAAGCTGAAGAAAACCGGCTCGACTCCATGAAATGAAAACTGAAAATTCCGGCCGGCCCCCAACGCCTTGCCGGAGCGTTCATTGATTGCGTCCCGCACGTCGGCAGCGAGCTCCACGTCGAGAGTCTCGAGGCTGGTGGCAAGACCGACCGCCCCGCCACCGCCGGTGGGAGTTGCGTTGACGGGTACGTTCCGGAAGATGAAGACGTAGGTCCGGTCGCCCTTGGTCCAATAGGTTACCTCGCACTGCGGAGGCCTTTGCCCCCCTCGGGTGACAACTACCCGTGGAGGCCGCCCATCGGGGATCACGTGCCGGAGGAACGTCGAACGGTGCGCATCGGTCGTCGTCCCTTCCTCACGATATTGCAGGTAGCGTTGTGGAGACAAATTCAAATAGACCGCAGTTCCCCGCCCGACCCGTCGGACGTTCTGAATCCCGGTCCGACGTTCCGCAACGGCGAACCCACCCTCCAGGCGACAGTTCACCGTCTCGAACAGCGTGCGATAGCGCTTGAAGTCATAGCCGGCGTCCTGGTTGGTCTCAACCCAGAGGGCTCCGCCAAAGAGGTCGCGTTTCGTCAGTCCCCCGTCGTGCGCGACCCCGAACAGATCATCCAACGCTCCACGCTTGCGGGCTTTGCCATGCTGGTCGAACAACCCGCAGGCGAAGTCGGCGATGACCGTACCACCTGCCTGGCAGAACTCGTTGATCCGCTTTGCTTCCACGTCGGACAATGCGTAGCACGCCGGGAGGATCAATACTTGATATTCTCCTGGCACACCGCGACGGATCAGCTCATCGTATGCCAGAAAGTTATACTGAACGCCGGAGTCGGCGAGCAGATATTCCCAGGCCTTGCGGACGTTGTGCGAGGTGCCGAGACGATGATCGTCGTTTCGATTCACCCAGGTTTTGCCGTGTGGCTCGATGTCCAGGCACCATGAGACCTGGATCGAAGGGTGCGAGTAATAAATCGCCACACCGTCGTGAATCCAGCGGGCTCCGTTCAGCTTTGGCCCCTGGACTGATCCCAACTCGCGAAGCGTGGCCTTGTAGCGGTCAAGCCAGGGGCGAGGTGTCGTGCCGTTGAACCAGCTCTCGTCCACCCAGCCGATCATCCCCCGATTGCCATGGGCGAAGTAATACCAGCTCTGCCAGATATCGTTGTCCGTGCCGAGCTTCTCGTTGTGAAAATGGGTCGTCACCTGGGGCCACGCATTCCCCGGATTGAAGGAACGGAGGATCTCCTGGGCCGAGCCAAGGTCGTAAGCCTCGATGAACTGGATCTTCTTGCTCAGCTTGGCGTAGTCATAGCCACCCCAGATACTGGGCGACTGACCGCCGACGAAGCCACAGGGGGTCGTCGGATCAGTTCGATTGGCGTGTTCGACAAGTTCACCGAGGAAGTAGGCCCAGGTCGAGTCGTTGTAGGTGAGGCGATCCAGTAACGGAGAGAAGTCAAGCTGTCCCAGGGGCCGATTCAACTGGTCGAGCACAAAGTCAGGTGTCACGTATTCAGCCTTCGGCGCCTTGCCTCCATAGTAGGTGTCGAGCCAACGCTGATAGGTGGCATCACCGTCATTGAGCCGCCAGGGCAAGGGTGTGACCAGGGCCCCCCAGGAGATCTCATCATCAAGGGCGTAGGCAACGCGCTGGGGACTGGTTCGCAGGCGGGTGATGTTCGTGGTGACTCGGTCGCGGACTTGCCGGAGTCGGTCAGAATCGAGCGGCCTGGGTCCGTCAGCCCCTTGCCGAACGGCCCGTGGATCGCGTTGGTAGGCCTGGAAGTTGGCCTTTTTCTCGGCCCCGCGAAGGTAGAGATCCCCTTTACCCGCTGTGTGGTCGTTGTAGAAAGGCAGTTCCCAGCGGGCAAGCCAGTCGAGAGGGCCTTCACCGTGGTCAGTGAACCCGCCGTTAATCCCGTAGTCTCGGCAGAAACGGCCCCCCGCGTCGCCCGTGCCGATCGACCAGCGATAACGCCAAGGCATATAGAGCCAGGTATTCCAGCGACCAGCCAGGACCTTGGGGTCGCGTGAGACCGGGCGAAACTCGGAGGCGGTTTCGATGTAGCGGGCATAGGCATCCGCCGGCGCAGGCGCGGGCGTCTCTCCGCCCACGGCGGGGAATGAGCCCTGGATCAGCAACGCCACCAGAAGCGTCAGCATTGCAGTGCGGGACATCGAAAGGTGCTCCGATCCGACCTGAGTATCGAAGGGGCCGGCCAACGCCTTACCCTCGCGCGGCGGCGGGGGGGACGGGTTCGAGAGGCCCAGCGCTGGTCGAGAGAAAATTCCGTCCCCATTGCTCCAGCATGAAGACGGCCCAGATCATTGACTCCATCCGGCTGATCCCGGCCTGGTGCGCTCGCCAAATCCGTCGGACCTCGTCAGTGTCGAGCACGGAGCGGATGAAAGCGTCAGGCGCGAACAGAGTGTCCTCGATGATTTCACGGAGCGGCCCCCGAAACCACGCTCCGAGCGGCACCGAGAAGCCCATCTTCGGGCGATCGACGACGTCCACTCCGAGAACCGGGCGGACCGCTTGCTTGAACAGGTACTTACCCTGGCCACCGCGAAGCTTCATGTGGGAGGGGATGGTGGCCATGAACTCCATGAACTTGTGGTCCAACAGGGGGACCCGAACCTCGAGCCCCACGGCCATCGACGCTCGGTCCACCTTGGTGAGGATGTCGTCGACGAGATAGGTCTTGATATCCACGTAGAGTTCGCGACTCAGCGGGTCGGTCGCATCGCTGCGGCGGTAAGCATCCTCGATGACGCCAAGCGGATCATACCCCGCAGCCCGCAGCTCGGGACGAATCAAGGCCAGCGCATAGCTGGGTTCGTGCGCGGCCCGGCTCCGATAGATCGCCTCGACATCCGTAGAGCCAAGGTTCTGAAAGGTGGATCGCGCTCGCAGGACCCGGGGCAGCCAGTCGGCCTTGGGATAGAGCCGGCCGAGCGGTCGGAAGGCGAGACGTCGCAGCGGCTCGGGAAGAAGGCTCCGGACCTGGCGCTCGCGCTGGTGGAATTTATACTTGCGGTAACCGGCCAAGTTCTCGTCGCCGCCGTCGCCTGAGAGAGCGACCGTAACGTTCCCACGGGTCATCTGCGAGACGCAGTAGGTCGGGATCGCCGAGCTATCGGCGAATGGCTCGTCATAGTGCCAGGCAAGCCGTTGGACAAGGTCGATGGCGTCAGGACGGACGACTTGGCGGTGATGGTCAGTATCGAATTTCTGCGCAACGGCATCGGCATACTCCAACTCGTTGAAGGCCGACTCATCGAAGCCAATCGAGTTGGTGACGACCGGCTTCGCGATCAGCCTGGCCATCGTCGCGACGACTGCGCTGGAATCAAGGCCGCCGCTGAGGAATGCGCCGAGGGGAACATCGGACAGGAGATGGATGCGGACCGACTCCTCGAGCTCGGCAAGGAATCGCTCGCGCAAAACTTCTTCGCTGTCGCGGAGTGGCTCAGGGAAGGAAAGGTCCCAGTATTGCCGGATTCGGGCGCCATGCTCATCGAGAACTGCCGTGTGGCCAGGGGGGAGCTTGAAAATCCCCTCGAACATCGACTTCGGCGCCGGCACCCAAAGGTAGGTGAGGTAGTCGTGCAGCGCCTCGGGGCTGATCCGCCTTGGCACACCGGGGGCTTGGAGAATGGCCTTGATCTCGGAGCCGAAAGCCAATCGCGTGCCGTCATTCCAGTAGTAGAGCGGCTTGATCCCAAGGCGGTCGCGGGCCAGGAGCAACTTGCGCTTCTTCTGGTCCCAGATCGCGAAGGCGAACATCCCCCGGAGGAAATCGACGCAGCGCTCGCCGTGGTCCTCGTAAAGGTGGATGATCGCCTCGGTGTCGCACCGGCTCCGGAACTGGTGCCCCCGGGCCACAAGCGATTCGTGAAGTTCCGGAAAATTATAGATCTCGCCGTTGAAGACGATCCAGATGGACTCGTCCTCGTTGCACATCGGCTGATGCCCCGTGGCAAGGTCGATGATGCTCAGTCGCGCATGTCCGATCGCAGCCTGACCGTCGACGAACGTGCCCGAATCGTCCGGTCCGCGGTGGTGCAGCGCCGCGGTCATCGGCCCGACCGCCCTGCCATCCAACTCGGTCAGACCGCCCAGGTCGATAATCCCCGCGATACCACACACGTCTGCATCCCCCTTATCTCAAACCGACATGCTTACCCCCAACGCAGGGGACGAAGGCGACGGCTGACAGCGTCAGAACGCTCGTGCGTTTTTCCTATAGAAGGCCGCGTACTGCTCGGCCATCCGGTCCACCGACAGACCCGCAACGGCCAGACGGCGAGACTCCACGGCGAACCGCGATCGCGCCTCCGAATCATCAGCCAGCGTCATGATCGCGCGGGCCAAGCCCTCAACATCGCCCGGTTCCACCAACAGCCCGGCCTGGCCTTCGCCAATCAGGCCAGGGATGCTTCCCACCCGTGTCGAGATGACAGGCAGCCCCGAGGCCATGGCCTCCATGATCGAGATCGGACGGCCCTCCCGGTGGCTCGACAACACGAACACGTCCATCTCGCGAAGTTGCTCGGCAATGTCGCGACGCATCCCGAGGAACCGGACCCGGTCCGTAAGTCCGCGCTCCGCAACCAGCCGCTCGAGGTCGCCCCGGGTGGGCCCGTCCCCCAGCAAACGCAGTTCCAGGTCGCGGGCGCCACCGTCAAGGGCACGGACGAAGGCGTCGATCAATACATCGTGCGCCTTGATCGGGTCGAGCCGGCTGACACAGCCAAGCACGAGTCGCCCACCGGGCGTCCGCCCCTCGGCAGGACGGAACCGCTCGACGTCGATGCCACTATCTAAGACGGCGAACCGGCCAGGCGCGATTCCGGCCTCGTCGGCAAACCGGTCGGCCGTCTCGGCCGAGATGCTCGCCAAGGCGGGGGTGAGCCGCGCGAGTTGCCGGTAGAGGAAGGCGCGGCGTTTCGGCAATCGACCCACACGATCCCAGCCGTGAAAGCTAAAGACGAGCCGGCCCCGCCGTAGCGCCATGAGCCAGGCCGCAGTCGTATCGGGCCAGGCCCAGCCATTGCGGACGTGGATGATGTCAGGACGCCATTCTCGAATGATTCGTGAGGCCCGCAGGGGAACGGAGCCAGGCCCGGAACCGCCGGCACACGACCAAACCGGGACCGTACTCGGGAGTTGGTCGGCAAGTTCGCCGACATCTTGCAGGCAGCAAAGGGCCTGCGTGAATCCGAGCCTCTCCAGGCCACTGACAAGGTTGAGAATCTCGACCTCCAGGCCACCGAAGCCGAGCCGGGTGACGACATGGAGGACACGGGGTTGGCTTCTCTCAGTCATGAGCACCGGGGGAGAGGAAACGCAAAAAAGTTGAGTCCGTTGAGGGCATTGGGAGTGCGTCCTGCGATCCTTGATTGGCGACAAACAGCGCCGGCCTTCAGACGCCCTCTCCGGAGACGGCGTTTGCAGTGGCCCGCTCCAACGCAGCGGGCAAGAGGAGCAACCACCAGAACATCTCAATGTAAGTCGCTGAAATAAACATCGAGCTGGTCAGATACCCGGAGAGACTCATCTGAAGGCCGAATGCGTTCCATGCGCATTCTTGTAAGCTGGGTGAGTTCAACGCCGACCTGCGGATCCTTGAGAGCGTGAGATAGGCATTGGCAATCAGCAAGGTGACCAGTCCCAGGCCTGGCCAACCGAGCTCCGCCACACAGCGGACATAGGTGTTATGGGTGTCGCGCCCGGCTTCCTCCGGGAGGTATTCGCCGATATGTGTATGGAAGTTGCCCGGTCCGACCCCAAGCGGGTTGTCGACGGCCATGCGAATCCCCGCTTTCCAGAACCTGATCCGCGACATGGCCGACTCGTCTTTTTCCCGCTCTCCTGATTTGAGAGTTCCCATTCGCTCGAGGTAAGCCGTGTCGACCACGGTCAGGGCCCCCATCGCGCCCAGGGCGACCAAGATCAGGATCTGCTTCCGCTGACCCTTGGGTGCCAAAGCGAGCATGACACCAACCGCCACCATGGAGGCCAGATAGCCCCCCCGGGAACGCGTCTGCACAATGCCGTTGGCGATCAGGCCTCCTGCTGCGAAGCAGATCAGCTTGCTTTTCCAGCCGCTCCGCAGAAAACGGACCCCGATCAGCGGGAGCAGGGCCACCATGTGAGCCGCCAACGCATTCGCATCCCCGAAATCCGGCCCGCCGACGCCCTCAAGTCGTCCGTTAACATACATACTGCTCGGCGCAGTGAAGCACTCGTGCCCAAGGTAGAGCGAGCAGAAAACGAGCACCCAGAGAAACTGATGGAACCGGCGCGGCGTGACGACGATATGGGTCAACGACAGCAGAAAGACGGCCATCTTGAGCATCTTGCCGACCACATCTTCCCGCGTCTCCTGTCCATGAATCAGCCCGGAAACGAAGATCCATCCGAGCAAAACAAGGTAAAGGCCTTCCTGCCTGCTGATGAGACGGCCATAGGGCAATCGTTTCAGGTTCAGGAGCGTACCGGTCGCCAGCGCCACCGAAATGGCGAGGCTATAACGGATCCCCGAGGTCGCCAGCCCTCTCCCCCACCAGGAATTCTCGGGATAGGTATGATAGTGAACCACGTAAGCGACAATACCGGCGAACGGCTCGGACAACGCCCAAAGGCTGCAAACGCCGAAGAGACCAATGATGAGGAATCCCTTAAAACCCATCGCAGCCCTTTCCACCCAGCCTCTTGCACTCGGCCTCCCCCAAGAACCAACCCCCGCTCTCGTGCACCACTCAGAAGGCGATCGATCTCGGTCGCCGTGCTGAGTCGTCTCACCCGGGAAGATGTCGGTGATTCTTGCCGAAGTCGGGCCGATTCAACGTGGTTCTCTGATTGTATCGAAAACAGAAGCCAATTCGTCAGCCACACGATCCCAGGTCCGCGCACTGCCCACCGACGCGATCAAGGAACGGTCCCAAGCCTTGGAGAGGGCCCGCTCCAGGCCGGTGCACAACCCCTCCCCACTCCGCTCCTCGACCAGTATGCCCAGTTCATCGCCGTGGACAATCTCGGAGATCCCGCGAATCTTGGTCGCCACAACAGGCAGGCCACAGGCTTGGGCCTCACAGAGGACGTTGGGCCATCCTTCGCGTGAACTCGCAAGTGCGAACAGGTCGGCGGACTGATACCAGGCGGGAAGGTCGTCGTTCCCGACGGCCCCCGCAAACCGGACCCGGTCCCCCAGGTGAAGGCTCTCAGCGAGGCGTTCCAGCGGTCCACGCTCGGGCCCGTCGCCGACGATGGCGAGTACGACCTGATCCCGCCCCAAACGCGAGACCGCATCGATGAGCAAATGAAATCCTTTTAATCCCGTCAGATGCCCCACGGAGAGGATGACGGTGGCGTCGTGGGGAAGGCCCAGGAACTCTCGGGCCGTCCGCATGTCACCGCGACGGAAGCGATTGGTGTCCACGCCATTGCCGATGACACTGACCTTCTCTCCGGAAACCCCAAGTTTCAGAGCTTCTTGCCTCAACCCTTCACTCACGCAGATCAGATGCCGGCTCGAATTCAGGTTGGAGCGGATCAAATCGGCAATGCCCGGTAGTTTCGGGAACAGGTTGAGGTCCGTGCCCCGCGCGGAGAGCACTACGGGTATGCCCAGTTCTTTCCCAAGTCGCACGGCGGCAGTGCCGTCGGGGTAGACGTAATGCCCGTCGATGGCGTCGAACGGATCCTTTGCGTGCAAGACCTTGACCAGGCGACGGACCCCGGCGGTCATCCAGGCGCCGTAGAAGCGCATCCCCACCTTGGGGGTCACGAGATAGCGCGGGTGATGGACCGGATATCCCCGAGTTTCCTCATAGCGAGGAACTCGGGCAAAGGTGTCATACGCCTTAAGAGTCCGGAAGGGGATCTTGGGGAAGAAGGGGACCGGTGCCACTACGGTCCAGCGATGACCATACTGACGCGAAAAATGCTCCATTCGCGCACGAACGAAGAGCGCATGGACCGGTTGGAGGGCATTGGGAAAGAGCGTGGACAGTGTAAGGATATGCATAAGACAATTCCCGAAGTGAAGCCTTCGGAATCCTTCATTGTCCTTTCCCATCCGGCCGCCCCAGCCGTCCGTCGCGAGCGGCGGATTCCTGGGCATTCCTGTAGACGACCTGATAGCGAGCTATAATATCTTCCCAGCGGCGCGTTTCCATCACGTGCCGCCGCGCCCTCTCGCCCATCGCCGGCCACTGGGCTCGACTGTCAATCGCCTGGCAGAGGGTCCGGACCAGAGCCGCAGAGTCGCCGGCCGGGAAGAGCAGGCCCGACTCACCGTCGCGGACCAACTCCTTCAGCCCCCCCACGTCGCTGGCCACGACGACCTTCCCCATGGACATCGCCTCGAGCGGCTTCAGCGGGGTGACCGTATCGGTCAGCCGCATCGACATGCGAGGATAGACAAGGATGTCGACGATCGAGTAAAGGTCGAGCACTTGGTCCGGCGGAACAGAGCCGGTGAAGATCACGGTTGACCCCAGGCCCAGCGATTCAGCCTTGGCCCGTAGGTCCGCCTCCTCTTCCCCGCCGCCCACAAGCAGGAGTCTCGCGTTCGGGGCTGTCTCCCGCAGATTGGCGAACGCATCGAGCAGGAGGGAAAGCCCCTCGTAACGATAGAATGAACCGAGGAATCCGATGACGTCGCGGTTTTCCAAACCGTACTTCTCGATCAAGGTCGTCTTGGGCTGGCGCGGAGTGAACCGTTCCAGATCGACCCCATTCGGGATGACAAAAATCTTCTCAGCGTCGATTCCACGGCCAACCAGCTCATCGCGAAGCCCTTCGCAGATGACGGTGACGGCGTCGGCCCGACGGAAGACGCGAGTCTCGATCATTCGACTTATGTTGTATTTAAATGAGTCTTGCTTAAATGTGCCATGATCCACCGCAGCGTCTTCCCAGAAGGCGCGCACTTCGTAGACAAACGGCAATCCTAATCGCCGGGCCACGGCGTAGGCCGGGATTCCGTTAAGCGAAGGGGAGTGGGCATGGATGAGTTCGGCATGCTCGGCCTGCGCTACGTCTTCAATCCGACGCCTCATCGTCCGGATCTGCCGGCGCTCCCTGAGGAACGGGATTTTCTCCAACTGCCCTTCCAGGCCTTCCGTCACGGGATCGGTGCGGTGGTAGACGATCTCGCCGATCTCTTCCCGCTCGCGCGGAGCTTTGCCGTGCTTCGTCGACGTCAGAACGACCGGATCGAACCCGAGCCGACGCTGGAACTGGAGGATCGAATCCGACCGAATGGCGTAGCCGCTGCGATGCGGCTGCGAGTGGTCGAGGACGTGGAGGATGCGGCGGGGAACGAGGAGGTTGTCGCCCTTCTGCTCGTTCGGGGAGACTTGGGTCATGGAGGTCACGGGTCGTTCACACCTGGTTCGAGTCATCTTTTGAGGTTGGCGACGATCCAAATCCGCCGCCTGTCAGTCGCTTTTTTCTCGGGGGCATGAATTGAGGGAGTTCAGCACTCCGTTAGCCTTGTGATCCGAGGAGCCTCCCGACCTTACCATCGATCAGGTCGTCGAACCGTCCCAGGCAGGTCTCCCAGCGATGGTTCTGCTCGACGTAGCGACGTGCGGATCGCCCCAGTTCAGTCCGTGTTTGGGTGTCGTCCCAGAGTCTGGCGATGGTTCGGCTCCAGTCGTCCGGCTCGTCGATCGCCAGTGCATCCCGACCTGGCACGAGCGCCAACCCTTCCAATGCAGCCGGTGAGGCCGCGACCGCCCGGCCCATCGCCATCGCCTCCAGGACCTTGTTCTGTACGCCTCGCGCCACCGGCAGGGGAACGACGACAATACGGGCCGCCTGCAGGTAAGGCCGGACGTCGGGGACAGGCCCGACGACTCGGATCCCTGGCACGGCACTCAGCCGCTGCACGGCCGCTACCGGCTTCCGCCCCACGATGTCGAAGGTTGCCGAGGGCACGCGCTCGCGTATCAAGGGCCAGACCTCCCGACAAAACCACTCTAGGCCCAAAACGTTGGCTCGATAGTCGAGTTGGCCGGCGAAGACACAGCCACCGGTCTCTTCAACTCCCAGCACTGGCTGGAAATAGTCGAGGTCCACACCGTTGGAAACGGCCTCAACGCAGGCGTCGGGACAGAAGTTCCGGTAAATCTCGGCTTCGGTATTCGTGGCGAGGACAACGGCCCGGGCCCGCCCGGCCTCCCGCTCCAGGGTCCGCACGCGACGGCCCTCGAGTCGGAACAGCGCCGCTTTCGGACCCGACGCCCGCCCGGCATAGTCGAACCACTTCTGGCTGTCGACATCAACCAAGTCAGCAACCAGCCGAGACTCTAAACCCCGGCCGAGGACATAGGACAGCACGCCCGACGAGTAGCAGACCACAGCATCATAGTCGGCCTCACCCAGCCAGCGGCCGATCAAAGTCCGCAGAGTCGGTGACTCGAACAACCCCTCGGTAAGACTTCGTCCGTTCGCCAGGCTCCATGCCGCGCGGATCCAGCGCCCGAACCGGGAGACCGGGACGGCTTCGACACGACGGCAGAGCCGGCCCAATACCTCAAGGGTCTCAGCCTCCACCGGCTCATCGGTCAAAAAAGCCAGGTCGACTTCCCCGAGCCGGGCCAGGTGAGCCACCAGGTGGTACGACCGGATCCGATCCCCCTTGTCAGGCGGGTACGGAACCCGGTGGACAAGGATGAGGATGCGCTTGCGGGGTCCGGCCGACTGCGGCTCTGGAATCATGGAGGTAAGGCCGGTAGTCACGGATCGGTTCCTGACTCGAGGATTCTCAGGGGAGCCATCGGCTGACGACGCCACCAAGCGGCCCGGCAACGCTGAGCGGGAGCCGACGCCAAAGGTCCTGGGTCCGCGAAAATGCCGCGTTACTGGGGCGGAGGTCGGGCAGTTCGGCGCCCCGAGGGCTATAGAAACTATAGAGCATAGGTTCGGGTTCGAACCCCTGGTTGGTCTTGAACTGGCAGCCGCCTATATTGTCGCGTCGAGTGCGGCCGAAATCGAAAACCCGCAAACCTAGCCCGACGGCATGCTCCATCAAAGCAAAATAGAGATAATTACTCGTATTGAGCCGGTTGTAGCGATCGTCGATACCGGCGTAGTACGGCAGGATCTGGTCGCGGAATCGGAATGACATGACGCCAGCGACGGGATTCCCCTCGTGGTAGATAACCTCCACGATGCAGTCGTCGCCGAACTCCTTGACGAGCCGGCTCAAGAACCGCCATGAGTGCCCGGGAGAGCCGAGGCGGCGGAGCGAGCGAACATAGAGATCGTAGAAGGTCTCCAGCAAGTCGTGGCCGAACCGGGCCGTCAAGCCAAACTGATCGCGTGCCTTGCGGATTTCGGCTCGCGCTTTACGAGGGAACCGGCCGAGGACTTGCTCCGGGTCATTCGGCATCGCTGCGCGAAAGGCGAAATAGTGGTCACGTACCGTGAGGTGCTCGCCGAGCGGCTCCTGACGCAGTTCGAGATAGCGGACCTGGAGTTGGTCGGCTTCCTGACGCGCCCGGTCGACGAGCTGCGCCTCAATGTCAGAGTCGTCGGCCGCGACCCCGCCACCGACGGCATAGGGGATCGAGATGAGTGCCCGGCCGGTCAGTGGACCGGAGACGGCGAATAGCGGGAGCACGCCGCAGACCCGATCGGAGCCCGACTCGCGGGCGACATAGTAGCGGGCCCGATGCCCGTACAGATCGCGGACGGCCCGCATCCAGCCAGAGCGATGGAAAAAGGTCGCATTCGGGGCCTCGGCGATGTAGGCATCCCACTCGCCGTGTCGGTCGGCGGCCAACTCTTCCACCCGGACCGGCCCGGCGGCGACGTGACTCGGCGACTCATCCCACCGGGGCAGTCGATCGATCGTTGTGTCGGATTGCTCCACAGGTCGCAGCCCTCCCGTTGCTATCAATAAGAAATATTTGCGCAGTGATGCTTACACCAACATCACAAACAAAAGGGAGCGATGGTCCAGCCCGAACGCGGGTAGGAACGCTGTCGCTGACGCTTCTCTTTTCTTCTTACTTTGGAGTGGGGGTGGCTTTCGCCCGAAGGTCGGGCAGACTTAACAACACCCACATCCCGATGATCGCGCCAATCTCGTAAAGAAAGATGTCTGTGAGATCGGCAATTTTTCCAGGCAAGAGAATCTGCACGAATTCGATGGCGACCGCCACGGCAAGTGTGGCCAGAAGGCCGACCCCGATCAAGACCGGCCGCTGCCTCGGGGAACTCGTCGCCACCATGGCGATCCCTCGCGCCAATAGGCCCCCGAGAGGAATGAACCAGAGCACCTTTCGGGCGATCTGCGTCATTGCGTTCCAGTCCGTTCCCCAGTAGAGAGCAGAGAAAGGCACGCGAGCCATCCCGGACAGCCGCTCCAGGATCAGCCTTTTTTGCGTGGTGAACGTGAACGGATACCAGAAGACGACCGCCAAGATCACAGCATAAGCGGCGGCCAGGCAAAACCAGGCCCAGGGGCGGTCGGAAGACCTCGGCTGGCGAACCGCCTGGGATGTTGTCCCAGCCTCCAGGCACGCCACACCGATGCTGGCGCCTAAGGCTCCCCAAAGGAGGTCCGCGCCGTTGGTAACCCGACTGTAAACAAGAAGCTGAGCCATTTCGATCAATGCTGCCAGAGCCGCACCGATGAAGAAGCCACGCACGACGTTCCCAATCGGCGTCTTGAGCCGAGCGAGCAGAGACGCGACCAGCAGGCCAACGGGTACAAACGTGGCTGTCTTGGCGAAGACCAGGTAGGCCGACTCCATCGGGTTGCTGCCACCGGTTGCGAAGAGGAGGATCCTTCCATCGTGATACTTCCTCCAAAGGTGGGTTGGGCTGATCGTCAGGTCGAGCGGCAGAACCGAGTAGACGATCAGACCAACGAGGTAGACCTCCAGGATCAAGTGGAACTTTCGATGGGAAGAAAGCGTCCGCACATATTCGCGAGCGACTCCTGTCATCCGTCGCCCGGCCAGGCTCCAAAGCACGACCCCTGCGATGGCACCGAGGACCTCGGCGGCGATGTCGTTCTGGGAGACGGTCCGGGGCGGAAACCAGATCTGCGTGAACTCGATGGCGCCGCTAAGAAGGGCACAAGCCGGGACGATGAACAGGCCGGCAGCGAGATCTCCGTACCGGCCCAGGCGATCGACGCGGAGCGCCCCGGCAAGTAAGAAGCTGAGCGGAACGAAGAGGAGGATATTCGCCACCCAGTCGCTCCGCGATTCAATCCCTAGCTCCAAAAAAGGGATCTGCCGAAACCGCTCCCAAGCCTCGCTCAGCGGGACCGACCGGAAATGCAACGGCACCAACGAACCGTAAATGGCAAACCCGGCGTACAACGCAAATAAGCAAAGATAATGGCCCCGACGCCAGGGAACGGCCGATACGGGCTTCGCCGGCTGCACACGGCGGTGCGCCGTGGGATTCGCCTCCCTCGAGCGGAGAACCAGACGCCCGAACAGCATCCCGACGCTCAAGACGGCAATCATCGAGCAGGCGGCGACGGCAAAGCGCAGGAAAATCAACGAGTCGCCGAGATAATGCTCGCGGTCCGGACTGAACAGGAACTCACGAGCAGCAAAGGTCCGGCCGTACTTGGTCAAAGCGGGGGTCGTGGCGACGAGCAGCAGCACCCACCCCACCACGATCGAGGCGAGCAGCAATACGATCGCCCCCGCCAACGGCCTCCAGCGCCCCTCGACCGCCCGGATCATCGCCAGGGAGATGGCACCTGCAGTCAGCCCGAGCAGGCACACAAAAGCCAACACCGCGCCGGCCGAAACCAAACTGCCTCCACCACGGAGCAGTTCGACGAGGTTGTCCGTACAGGCATAAGGGATGACAATGATGTAAGAGAGCACCGCCATGGCGGACAGGCCGATCAACCCCGGCAGATCGCGCCGCTGGGGCGTGCCTCCGATCGTGAGGCGAACCCCAAGCGTCAGCCCGACCACGATGCCGAGGTAAAGCCCAACGAATCGTCCGAGATCCTCCAACTCACCCGGCAGTCCAAGGACCGGGCTTCCAATAATGTCGCTGATCGACTCATAAGGGACGGCCATCCGCAGCAGGGCGTAGATCAGGGCTGCGACGGAGATGCCGTTCAGAGGACCGACCCAGGCGAACTCACTAGGGCGTCGGTCCCAGAGCCAGGCCAGCAGCAGGGGAGTCGCGCCGGTGATCAGCAGACAGAGACCGAGAACGCCGAGTGTCAGTACTGGCTGTCTTGATGCAATGAGCTCTCGAAGGTTGTACGGCACCCCAGGATGCCGTAGCAGCACCAAGCCACACAACACGAACGCAACCAACGTCCCGATCAGAACCAGGCCGGCCGGGACATGCGCCGAGAAGCGGGACAATCGTCTTGTCCCAAGATTCCCAAAATTGTGATCGGCGCGGGCGTAGGGTGGCATCGTGATTCAGGTGGTCGTGACTCGAGCGGTGTAGGCAGCAGGACCTGACGGAAATCTCAATACAACTCACAAATCAGCTTGTGACACCCACATATTTCCGAGGCAGGTGGGTCGCGCGTTCCGTCCCGGTGCGCCCCATCTCTTCCTTTGCGTGTCCAAAGAGGACCTTGTCCAACTCGGGCAGCAGAATCCGGAGAAGTCTCAAACTGGGATCATCGTCGGTCCGCTCGTCGGGTGAGGACAATTCTCGGATCACATACAGCTTGTAGAGCACGTCTCTGGGCGCAAACGCCAAGCGTGGGTTTTGCGGAACCTCCCAGGCCCCGGCGGTGGACCAGGACCAGAGAATACGTAAATACGTAGGCACAGGAATATTGGTCTTGCCCATCAGGGCATTGCGAAACGCGGCCGGTGTACCGGAGGGATTGATCGGTAGAGAGCGCCCGGTTGGTGGCCCGATCGGCTCGAAACCGGCCCCGGAGTAGCAGATGTCCGGTGTATGGACCGAGATCGGCCCGGGGGCACCGCACACCAGGAGGATCGTCACCGCATCGCCGTGGAGGCGATCCTCATAGCGTCGAGCGACATATCCGGCGATCTCCGCCAGGGCCAATTGCTCACGATCAAGTTTCATCGCCTGTCCTTGCCAATCGCCCAGTGTCATGGGGAGGCGATCGATCCTGGCCGCCGCGTCTTCAATCGCGTGCGACACGGTCCAGCGATGAGTCCACCGGCCGTGGACGATCCCGGCGGCGATCACCAGGCTCAGGGCGGCGACTATAGGCAGGTTTCGAAGCATTGAGTTGGCTCGCCGTTGGTGGTTCAGACCGATTCCTGGGCCCGAGCAGAGTATCCATACTTGCTTCCATAGTGGTCGCTCTGTTCACCCGTCACGATGGCGCCGAGCATCCGGATCCCAAGCTTCGCCAACCGTTCGTAGGCCTCGTGGACCTTGGGAATGCGGCTCACATCGCGCATGATCGAGAAGAGCACCGCGTCAACGTGCTGGCCAATCAACAGAGCGTCGGCGACCGGCAAGACCGGCGAGGAGTCGACCACAATGAAGTCGTAATGTTCCTTGAGCTGGTCGAACATGACTCGTAGGTCGCGGCAGGCGAGTGCCTGGATCGTCTCGTTGTCGCTGAGACCGGCCGTGAGCAGCGACAGGCCACTGGCAGCCGTCGGCTGGATGGCGTCGGCAATGTTGACCTCATTCCTGAGCACCTCGCTGAACCCAGGCACGCAGGGTTGGTCGAAGAGCTCATGCGCCGAGGGGCGGCGCAGGTCGCCATCGATCAGTAGAGTCCGGCGGCCGGCTCGTGCGAGACTGGTCGCCAGGTGGCTTGAAAGCGAAGTTTTGCCCTCACCGCTGAGTGCACTGGCGACCATCACCACGCGAACCGACTCGGTCCGCGAGAAGTGCAAAAGGGTCGTTCGCGCGGCGTCCACCGACTCGACGAGCATGCTTCGCCACCGCACGCTCTCCGCTTCCCTCAGTTTCATCCCCCGGCTCCGCTTGGGAATGGCCGGCAACGTTCCAAAGAGATTCATTCCAAGGCTTTTGATAACATCGGCCGCCGAGTCGATTCGTCGGGACTGGAACTCCCAGAAGGAGACGCCAATCAACGCCAGTGCAAAAGCGCCACATCCCGCCACCCCGGCCATTTTCAACTGACGCGCCTCGTCCTTGGTGCGCGGCAGTTCGGCCTTTTCGAGCAGTCGGATCCGAGCGGGAGCCTGAAGCTCGACCGTCAGGGCTTCGACTTCCTTTCCGATGGTCCGTGCGATCTCGTCGGCGTTGGCGATCTCCTCCTGGACCGAGAAGAGGTCCACGGAGTTCTGGGTGATCGAGAGGCTCCGTTCGGAGAGACGCTTGACATCACTGGCCAGCACCGCTTCAAGCTTCGAAAGGATGCTGATCCGATGTGGTATCAGAGCCTTATTCGAGTCATCGTCATCGCGCCCTATTTCTTGCAACTGTTGCTCGACGATCGGGTACAGCTTCCGGCGCTGGGCGACCATCGCCGTGCGAGCGGCCTCCAATTCGTCACGATGCTTCTTGAGGGAGGGATCGCTCTTGTTACGGGCGATGTGGTAGATCCGATCGATGGCCTTCTGAGCTGCGGCCTCTCGCTCCTTGAGCACCTCGATCGAATGGTCGCGGTTGATCGCATCCACGATCATGGCCGGAGTAATCATCGATGAGTTTCGGGCCACATCCTCCTGCAGAACCTCATGCTCAACGCGTAGGCCCCGTAACTCGGACTGAACTCGGGCTAATTCGTCCTCGGCTCTCCCGAGACGGTCCAGCTCATGTTGGTGGATGTTCGCGATCGTCTTCTTGTCGTCCGAGCCGGCCAGTTCCGTCAGCCTCTTGAGCTCCTTGCGCTTTTCCTTCAAGTTTTCCTGATAGCGATTCCAGGTCTCTTTGAGGAGGTCGTAACGTTGACGACGCTGCTTGGTCTCAACATCAACAATCTCGTCGATGTAGGCCTGTGTCACTGCATTGACCAGGAGCATTGGCTCGTGGGGCTTCTCGCCGTTGATGCTGATGCGAAGGATCTCGGAGCCCGAAGCGAAATCGACTTGAAGCTCCTTCTCGAGCCACTCGATAGGGTCGACCGCCTTGGTGATGACTTCGAGCTTGGCGACTTCAGGATCCTTTAATGCCGTGCCGAGAACGAGCCGGCTTTTGAGGAGCGCCAACTGAGTTCGCTGGTAGGCCACAAAATCCGTTTCATTCTCGCCAACTTTCAGGAGGATTCTTGGCTGGGTCGAACTGACGTGTAGCATCGACCGCGCGGTGTACTTCGCCGGAGGCACCAGGAAATAAGTGGCAAAAGCAAGGACGGCTCCTCCGAGCAGACCGGCCCCCAGCGCCAACGGCCAGCGGCGGCGCAAGGCTTTGAGCATCGCGACCGGATCCAGGCCGGCCACCGGCCCGGCGGGGGGTGACGAGACCGAGAATACCTCTGCGCGGTGCGGCGGGACGACCGCGGGCAGGTTGGCCGAGTTGGGTTGCGGTCCAAAGTTGGAATTCGACATCATTCTGGGAGGTCTCCCTGCAATCCTAATCCGACCAGTTCAGAAGTTCTTCAACGATCCCTTCAACGCAGCAGAAGCATCCGTCTTGTTCATTGCACCATTTCGGATCACCGAGATCGCGCGGCTCTTGCCCGTCCCGGGGTGCTTCCCATCAAATCGAGCGGACTCAGGGGAGCAAGCGCGGGGGCCGGCTCCAGGAACAGCCGCGCCAAAAGCTCAAGCTCCAACCAGAGTAGCCCCATGGCCATCGGCATCATCAGCCAGCCGGCCAGGTCGTGGAAAACGAGATTGGCCAGCCGACTACCTACCATCTCATGAAGAACTCCAGTCACCGTGATTCGAATCATATTGACTAGAAGGGCAATGGGAACGGCACTCGCGACGATCAAAACCTTATCAAGCCAAGGCCGCCGGATCACCATCACCACGCCGGATGCCATCGCAAAGAATGTAAACAACATGCTCAGTCCACTGCATGCCTCAACAACACCAAGTTCGACATCATTCAAATGAATCACATTCCCCTCGGCCAGGGCCGGGAAGCCCATGGTCTGCAATGCATAGGTACTGACCTCGGTGGCAACTCGTTGCAGAGGATGTGCCAGAGCCCCTTCCAACCGATAGGGCAACGGCACCATGAAGATCAGGAAGGCGATCGCAGGCCATGACCAACGGAGCGACGGCCACCCCCAGACGAGAACGCAGAGGCCGGCCACCGCCGGCAACAATGACACCGTCTCCAACCAACTAAAGTAGGCGTAAGCCCCTGCCATTCGCAAAGCGATGGCCCCTCCGATCAATACCACCCCACCCCAGCTCGAACGAGTGGCGAGGGCGGCAAGTCGGTCGCGGCGAAGCCAGAGCAAGACCAGCGCGAACATGGGAACGAGATAACCGTGGGCGTAACGTGGATCGGTCGACCACCGCTTGACCATCTCACAGAGGGTGGCCCAGTAGAACCAGACCAGGCCCACTCCAAGCAATGCCGCCAGGACAACTTGGCGATCCAATCGTTTCGCCCGGCTCGTAGCGTCGGGTTCGTGGCTCATGATCTCTTTTTCATCCCTTGCGGCAATGATTAATTAGTCAAGGGGGCGATCCAACAAGAATCCCGCACAGATCCCAAACCAGCCTGCGCGCACTCCGTGCCCGTGGGTTGCACCCAAGGGCCTATCCGGTCAGTGTCGCCTCCTTGTGATTGCCCAGAGATCCTAAGAAAGCCGTCCTGGCTTTCCGTCGTCCTTCCGCATGCTTCGGAGGGTGAATCTCGGCGTGCGACTAGCTTACGCCATGCAATCAGCCTTGAGCATACGGGTTTGCACTCTTCGCCCAAATGTATCGCAGAATCAACAGCCCCCAATCAACCGCTGACCTTGATAAGGACCTGCTCTACGACGGAGCTCATCGACTCGGGTGATTCACCAAATACAGAAGACCGCACCTCGGCCAGCATTTGACAAGCCTTAATTAAGAGGCCCCTGATCGCCCCAGTCAGGAAAAAACCACGAGACGAACGAACGGGGCATCCACCGATTCCCTCGGTCGAGCCACGATTCGTTCTCTCAAACCGCGTTTCCACGACCCGCCAGCGGGTATGACTTCTCCGCTTCTGGTCTTCCACGGCCAGGATATTGGAGAGCGTCGTTGTCTTGCTGGAGATCACGATGATGCTCTTCTCGACATATTGTAAGAAGAAAACTTTCCGCAAACTCAGTTTAGTTAGACTTTCACAAATCACAGTTCTTCAAAAAAAGCTTCGACATCCCTATTTTCTGAACTTCGATTCCGCAAACCAAGGAAAACAGCCCCCTCGTCTTGTTCGGAACCCCCTGGTTAACATTCATCGCCCCGAGAACTCTCGGGTTGCCCGTCAACGGCTCACCGAAGCGCTTCGTTAGACGCGAGAGCGATGGCAAGAAACCGCTTGCCCGATTCAAAGCCATTGTCGCAACCGCCTCACCCACCAGGCGGTTACAGGCTGCGATATCCAATCTAGCGGAGGCCGCTTGGGTCCCGCGACGCCTCTCTGCAATCCAGCCATGCCGTAGGAGACATCAACCGTCTGCGCGAGTCGACACGTCACGGAACATATATTGGGTGGGACGAGAGAAGGCGAGTGTCCGTCGTGAAGGTCTCAGGCTCACAGGAAGGTCAGCCTGTTTGCCCTAGTCCTTCGCGCGATCTGCCCGCTCTTCTGCGAGGAGGCGCCGTTCGGCTCATTGGAACAGGCGCCCATTCATGTCATCTGGCGAATCCGGAGCAGCGCATCAGATCGGCTGCAATTGGGGCGTTCGCTCCGACTCGGCGTCCAGTCCCGCCGCTTCCTCTTGGTCATCGTCCGAGTCGTCAGGACTGAGTCGATCGATCTCTTCCGCAACGGCACACGGCAGCCACATCAGACGGCGCGTCAGGTCAAACGGAACGCCCACCGACTTGAAGATCGTCCCGACCAAGATCCGCGCGTCCAGCCACGGTCCCATCCGCTGAATGTAGCAAAGGTCGTACGCCACTTTGCGACGAACCCCCTCGAGGTCTGAATCCGCCGGCAGTTGAACCTGCGCCAACCCCGTGATCCCCGGGCGAACTTGCAACCGATCGAGGTAGTTGGGGATCTGCTTTTCCAGTCGGTCGATGAACACGGGACGCTCAGGACGCGGTCCGACCAGGCTCATCTCGCCACGGATCACATTCCAGAGTTGGGGCAACTCATCGAGGTGGCAACGCCGCAGGAACCCGCCCAGCCGCGTGATCCGCGGATCGCCGGCCCTCGACCACTGCGGTCCCGAAAGTTGTTCGCAATCCTGGACCATCGTTCGGATCTTGATGATCGTGTATGGTCGGCCTTCGAGGCCCAACCTGACCTGCCGATAGAGAGCAGGACCGCGCGAAGTCAACTTGACCAACGCCATCAATATGAGAATCATCGGACCAAGAACGATCAGCAGCAGGAGCGCTAAGCTAAGGTCGATCGTCAATTTGAAAGGAACATACCAGTTCGATGTCGCCGTTGACACCGAAGCGAACGGTCTGCGAAACGAGAGGCCGTCCGTGAGAGGCCGAGACGTAGGAAACATGGCTTTCCTCGGATAGCTTAATGTTCGAGCACGCACATGGTGCTGATGGGGGAGTGTGAGTCATCTCACAGTCGGCGTTACGACGCCGAAAACAGCAACGCGTCCGGGCCAGTTCCTTTCAGCACGTCACGCGTCGATCCGAGAGTCGTCTCGGACCGAAGGGTCTAACCTTGCCCCAATCCCCGCAGCACCACGAGCTCGCATTGGCATTGGAACAGAGACCTGGAGAGCGGCCTGGCCGACACCAGACAACAAGGGACGATGAATCCAGGAAAATTCACAAGCAATAAACATGTCGTAACTTGGCAATAGCTTTAGCATCATCGAAATGCCGACCCAACCTCTTATTATCAAGCCATTGCCAAGAATCAAGTATGATGCTCGCCCCTGTACTCATCATGATAAGAATTCCTGTGGCTATGAAGCCGAAAAGTCTGGTGTTGCCAAAAAACAGCAGGCTGAAAGCCTATCACTGATTCAACGCGCCCGAAAACACACTGTTTCTTATGAACGAAGCATCGACTCTGTTTGTTCGGGGGTGCGCCAAACCATTTCGGAACGAGGCTCTGGTCGACTTCGGCTCACGGGAGCTACGGCCCTGGGTTACCCGGGGCAGAGCCACAACGTGCTTGGGCTCGAGTCGAGGCTTGGGTTATCAGATTCCGGAGCAGCCCATGACGAGCTGCTCCGGAAGAGGGAACGTCAGATCGCTACCGTTTGGAGGGTAACGACGAAGGACCTCAGACCGACTTGCGCCGCTGCTGGCGATAGTAGCCCAGGCCCAGCATCGCAACGCCCGAGAACGCAAGCGCCATGGACCCTGGCTCGGGGACCGTCGAAAGCGAGCCGGTGTAAGGCCTGCTCCGTTGGCCAGCCCCGTTGAGCTGCGTCGGATCCAACAGCTTCGACAGGGTCGTGCCCGCACCGAAGGAGAAGGTGATGCCGGCAATCCCGCCACCGGGAGGAGAGGCCTCAGTCACCAACTGAAGAAAGTCCTGGTTGCCAGCTCCCGAGTACCCCGTGTAGGTGACACCCGAGAGGTTGACCTTGCCAGTCAAGTTGATGTGCCCCAAAATTCCCTGGGTCTCAATCTGGAGCCCAACGATTGTGGCGGTCAACGTACCGCCGGCGCCATCCGACAAAACCAAGGTGTTGCCAGCGCCGGTGAGGTCCGCTTTTTCACCCAACGCCGCCGTCTGGACGGACGTGTATGTGAAACCAGGTCCGGAGAAGTAGCCGGTTTTGAGGAAGGCATCGCCGACGCCTCCGTCAGAGGCGGCGATGTAAAAGCCACCGGTGAAGAAGATTCTGGCCTGGTTCCCGCCCGGAGTGCTGGTTGCCTCGATATTGATTCGAGCCGAGTTATTGGGATCGCTATTGAATCCAAGCACGAGCGAGGCGTCGGCGCGCCCGGCGACGAAGAGCCCGATCACCGCGGCCAAAGCTAATGTTAATTTCTTCATTGACTGTCCTCTTAAGGTTTCTCTGCCTGAAGAAAGGAATTGCCGTGGGAACGAACTCCGCCCACTGACAAGCCCGAGGTCCGATGAGACAAACCCATCGGATGATGCAAAACTACGAAGTCTATTCATATGCCGATTTCCAAAGAGGCGTCCCGGCAGGCCGCCCAAGGTCCCGAGCCCGGGTTACTTGGGATCACCGACTTGGCCGGATACCACTTTCAGAATCGTGTACGAAGCGGGTTACAACTGAAGCCCGGCTCACGGACAAGCGGGCCGACTTACATGATCAAAAAATCTCATGTGCTGTGATTTCACCTCCTTGTCAGGATTTTGTGGGACACATGAAGAAATTGACGATTCATCGGTTCGTGGGGTAATCCTGGAACCGACTAGGCTGGTGGAGTAGAACGGTTGCCGAGTTGTTCCGTGACACTCACTCGGCCACGTTGTACCCGGAAAGCTCGTAATTCTGGCAATCGAGCCGACAGGCAACATCGACCGCCCGAGCAAAACGATATCGCGACAGCAGGGAGACTAGGCGGGCCTGGCTGCGCGAGATTCCCACATAAGTACGAAACCGGCCCATGCGGCGCATCGGCAAGCGGGGTTGCCCTGGATCGAACTCCCAGGGGTGGAAGTAAAGCATCGCAACGGCCGGACGGACGTCGCGCCTCACCTGCGCAATGGCCCATTCCATCAGGAATAACGGCAGCAAGCGGAAATAACCTCCGCCGCCGATCGGGGCATTGACGCCCCCGAGCCGAAGTGTGGCCGGGGGAAGCTCGAGGATCTGTCGTTCGCGGCCTTGGGCGAGAAACGGAGCACGAGGAGCGTGAGGGACGCCATAGCGATCGTGCCGCACCGGGTAGATCGAAGAGTCGTAGAGCATCCCGAGTTCCGCCAGCACGTCGAGAGCCCAGGCTGTCCGCCGAACGACGCTAAACGTCGGGGCGCGATAACCTACCACAGCCTCGCCGGTGACTTGCTCAAGAGCATCCTTACTTTTTCGCACATCTTCCCGGAAGGATTCGGGATTCATTTCGAGGACCCGGCGATGGTCCCAGCCATGGCTGGCAACCTCGTGGCCCGCTCGGTGGATGTCGCGGACCAGCGCAGGGTCAATCCGCGCAATCTGCCCGAGGATGAAGAAGGTCGCTTTCTGGTCGTGAGCATCCAACTGATCGAGAATCCATCGCGTCGACGGCGCAAGCCGTTCGCTGCAAGCGGCTTTCAAGCCAGGGGCCAAATTCAGCCCCGCTGCCGCTTCGATCCGAAAGTGCTCCTCGACATCGAAACTCAGAATGACCTGAGCTTCCGATCCGGGCCGCAGACCGGCGTCCCAACTGCCTCGTGAATCAACCTCAGAGTCCAAAACGTCGAGGGCCGCTCCCCCGTGGGCAAGGTTCCTACCAAGGCGAGCGTCGCGACCAAGTCCACCATCGCCCTCTGAATTATCGAAATTGAATGAGTGAGTTGATATTAGCTTTGGGAGTCTAGACATACGCTAACCGGCTCCACATCGGGCCCATGTAGTCTTAATGAATACCAGACTTGAAAGGGTCCTGCGTCGGACCGACAGCGACTCCAAATGTGTCCTATTGAGAAGGACCCTCGCGGGGAGTCGGATGGAGTCACAATATTACTAATTGCGATGAGGACTGCAACCAATCTCGTAGGATGTTCTGATTTTCCATCATCGCACAAGAAGAGGAACATATTGCGAGGATCCTAATTAATCTGATTCGAGCTAAAAACGCCGAAGCCACCAGAAATCACCGTCATACATTGCCAAAAATCGGCATGATCCCACGACCAAATCTGCAAAATATGGCCTAGAAGACTCTCGCATGATTCATATTTGTCATTTTCTGCTTTTTTTATCAATGATGCACAAAACACCGAGATGGCACCAAGAACAAGCCAGCGTTAGCGTCCCCCAGCCAATCTTAGCGTCCCTGACAGGGGCAGCAGAACGTCTCCACGAATCGTGATGGCCTAGAATGATGCTTTTTGGCGATTTCCCAGAAATGGGCTTGCACTCTCTGCGACACTCTTGATGTCGCGAGCAACTCCTACCGCCGATCTGTGGCGGCCTGATTTCTCCACCGCACTGTCCAATAGGGACGGCGAAGAAACGCACGAATGGCCTCGCGGCCAAGAGCCGAAGCCTGGTCGTCAACAAATACGAGATCGCATCTCGTTCGAGTGGGCGGTCCTCGTCAAATGACCTGCGTCTCCCCCTCTCCTTTTATAAGACTTCGATTAAGGGCGGTGTACGGTGACCTGTTCGGCTCCAAAGGAAGGTGCCCAACCCGCAAAGTTCCTCCACGCAGCCTGATTGTTCAGGCTCGAAGCAATTTCACTCCCTTCCTTGGGTTTCTTTGGATCAAGAAGTCGTGGACCGCTGTGTCTGTGATGAGCCGATTGTGAAGTCATCGCCCCCTCATTCCGGCCGATGTTGCCTGGAGTGCGCAACGACGCATCGTCACTTGGCGCACCAAGTGGCCTGCTCTACCATACGGCCTGCTCAACCATGAGGCTGGACTCTGCCAAGACGAGGGCTGCCTCGGAGGTCTCGACCTGCACCTTTTCAAGAGGCGCGGCACCAGGACGAGACCAAAACCAATAACACCTCGATCGTGCTTACGGCGGACCCCGTCCGATCCAACACCGCCGTGCGAAATCTTCGTGAACGGAATTGGGTGACCCCAGAGAATAGGGGCGAGGGAATCACAGATGATCAAGATTTGCAACGTCGTCGGTGCACGCCCCAACTTCATGAAGATGACCCCGATCGTGCATGAGCTCGAGCGTCGTGGCTTCCAGCAGACCCTCGTGCACACGGGACAGCACTATGACGCCCGGATGTCCGACGTCTTCTTCGACGAGTTGGGCATGCCCAAGCCGGACGTTTTCCTCGGGGTCGGGTCCGACTCGCACGCCAAGCAGACGGCGGCCATCATGGTCGCATTCGAGTCGACCTGCCAGGAGCTTCGCCCCGACCTGGTCATCGTCAGTGGCGATGTTAACTCCACGCTGGCCGCAGCGCTCGTCGCGGCGAAACTTCAGATCCCGCTGGCCCATGTCGAGGCCGGCCTGAGGTCATTCGACCGGGCGATGCCCGAAGAGGTCAATCGGGTCGTGACCGACCGGTTGTCGGATCTACTCTTCGCCAGCGAGGAAAGCGGCGTGACGCACTTGCGTCACGAAGGGGTTCCCGAAAAGCAGATTCACCTGGTCGGCAACTGCATGGTCGACTCACTCGTGAAGCACAGGGACGCCAGCCTTTTACGCTCGCCTTGGAAGGAGTTCAATCTCGAACCCGGCAGCTACGCGCTCTTGACGCTGCACCGCCCCTCAAATGTGGACGAGGACGGTCCCTTGCGGGCAATCATGGCTACGGTCAACCGAGTCGCGGAGCGCCTGCCCGTACTCTTTCCGGTCCACCCGCGCACGCGAGACCGCCTGAACCGCGGGGGAATCGTAACGGCCCCCGGTATTCGTTTGACCGACCCGCTCCCTTACCTCACGTTCCTGGGCCTCATGGCGCGAGCAAAGTGCGTCCTGACCGACTCCGGAGGGATCCAGGAGGAGACGACTGCGCTGGGGGTCCCTTGCCTGACGCTCCGCGAAAACACGGAACGACCCGCGACAATCAGTTGCGGCACCAATCGACTCGTGGGCAACGACCCGGCGCAGATCGAGGCCGGTATCGCCGAGATCCTGGCTGACCGCTGGCCAACCGGCAGCCGACCGCCGTTATGGGATGGCCGTGCCGCCGTGCGCGTCGTCGATGTCATCGAAGCCTGGGCCGGTAAGCGGCAAGCGCCCTTGCTCTGATCCGTATTCTCCAGCAGTCGCGTACGGGAGCATCACAACGTGACATCGTATCAGCTCCCGGAGAACGCCAAGGGCAGCCCCCTCCCCTCATTATCCAGGTGGTGATCGCCGCCGGCCGCTCCCAACCGGCGACGATCAGCGACCTGTCCTCGGGCGAACCGGACAGGTGTTTGCTAAAGAGATGACTCTCAAGCAAATGTGTAACGGAATACTGTTCCTTAAGAAACCATCTTGGAATGCCGGCTCGTCCTGATTCTTCTTTTCCATAGTTTTGAAGTCGTCCACACATCTCTTCTCGGCTGTTTAGCATTGGTTACGACCGCCAGTACGAAACAGGCGGCACGGACGGATGGGCCTGGGGATCGTCGCCCCGGCTTGAGTCCTGGGGAACATCCCAAGAAATCCCTCACTCAGCCACCATTCTTGTGTCACGGCACGGGCCAGCCTCTGTCAGACGAACACGGCACGAGGCTCAACCCGACATCCCCGATCGATCGCGTGATCCGGCCACACCTGTGAGCTTCCAGGCCACCTGAGCGCCAGGCCACGTCGTCTTGCCGTAACCGTTGAAATTCCAAGGCCCAAAGTCGATGATACAGAAGCATCGGGGAACGAAATCGGAGGAAACTCAGGGTCGTTCACCGAACGTTCTTGCAACCGATGCCACCCGGCGAATCTTTCGCGGGGGGAACGACCCGATCGGACGCCACCCAGCTTTTCCTGAAAGACAAGCAGCCGGTTTCCGCGAACAAACACCCACTTGGTTCTGACTCGACAGGCCTCAAGACGATTGATAGGACATGTTCTTGAAAGACAATCAAGGCATCACTCTGGTCACCGGGGCTGCCGGCTTCATCGGCTACCATGTGGCTCACCGGCTCTTGAAGGATGGGGAAGAGGTACTCGCCCTCGACAACCTGAATCCTTACTATGACGTCCGGCTCAAGCAAGCGCGGTTGGCGCAACTGAAGACGTTTCCTGGCTTCCAATTCGAAGAGGTCGATCTCGCCGACCGTGTGGGAATGGAAGCCCTTTTTGCCCGGCATTCGGTCGGACGCGTGATCCATCTTGCGGGCCAGGCGGGGGTCCGCTACTCCCTGACCAATCCGCACGCTTATACCGAAAGCAATATCACCGGTTTCCTTCACATTCTCGAAGGATGCCGGCAGTCGCACGTCCGGCATCTGGTCTACGCCTCCTCGAGCTCGGTCTACGGCGGCAATACGCGCGTCCCATTCTCGGTGCATGACAATGTCGATCACCCGGTGTCGCTGTATGCGGCCACCAAGAAGGCCAACGAGGTGATGGCCCACAGTTATGCCCACCTGTTCGGCCTCCCTTGCACAGGCCTCCGCTTCTTCACGGTCTACGGCCCCTGGGGCCGGCCCGACATGGCGATGTTCATCTTCACGAAGGCGATCCTCGCGGGAGAACCGATTACCCTGTTCAACGAAGGCAGAATGAGGCGCGACTTCACCTACGTTGATGACATTGTGGAAGGGATCGTCCGGTTGCGCAACCATGTGCCGGGCCCGGACCCGACTTGGTCGTCCGAGGCGCCGGATCCAGGCTCGAGCTCCGCCCCTTATCGGATTTACAACATCGGCAACAACCAACCCGTGGAACTGTTGGAGCTTGTTTCGATCCTCGAGCGTACGCTCGGTCGCAAGGCCCTGAAACTGCTCGCGCCAATGCAGCCTGGCGACGTACCGTCGACCTACGCGGACGTGGACGACCTGATGCGTGAGGTTGACTTCCGACCCGCTACCCCCTTGGAAGTCGGCGTGGAGCGGTTCGTGGCCTGGTACCGGGAGTACCACGGGCTCTGACCCCCGGTCCGCACGCCGCGCAATCTCTGCCCTGCCCCGTCTTGATAAGGCCACCACAACTTCGTCATGAGCGGTTTTCGTGTCGAACCCTGCCCGCTCCCCAGACCGTTGCCCAAGGCAGGGTTCGATTTCTCGGGTGGTTTCCCACGGGGTAAGTGCCCTGAACCAGACCGGTAGATCCAGAATCGATTGCTGAGGCCTGAGAGACAGCCTACCCAAGGGGAAGCTAAGGATGTGGACGGGGGCCTACTCCACGCTTTATCACCTCATGCACATCTATGCAACATAATTTCAGCAAATCTCATTCTGAATCCAACTCCGCATCCATCAAGCCGATCCCCCTCCTCATAGCAAGGCTCCCGCTGGCGGGACCTGCCTCCAGCCACAGAAGTACGGTGCTCCTAATTCCTGCCGAATTCCAGACGCAATAGTGCAGGCACACGAATTCTTACAACAATTATCATACTGCTATCAGTGAGCGATGCCCGTGACTGCCATACGAGCGTCGTTCCTCTCGCACAAAGGGTGCGGGATCAGGCCAATCAGGACGAAACCGCTAATATCAAGGGTGCAAGCTTACGAAAACTAAGGAATAAGGGACTTGCAGAGCTTCGAGATCACGCCTAACATGACATCGGTGATCGTTTTAGTGGTTCCGAAATCCCGGATTCTGATCGACGAGTTGGACAACTGGGTCTTTTGGTCCTAGGTTTTCCTTCGACGGTTCTGAATTGAGATCACTATCGCGCTGTGGCGAGGAGTGCCAATGATCGACGAACGAATCCGCCGCCGGGCAGATTTTCAACAGGCGACGTCGATCCAACTGGCGGATGGCCAGCTTTGGTGGCTACCTCAGGTTTCGATCGACTCGAATGATCCCCTTCTGTACTCGCTCATCAAGGCGGTCGTTTCAGCGGACAACGAACGCGAGCGGCTTCGCGATGAACTGGCGTTGACGATGGTGCTTCTGTCGCATAACTACGAATTAGGCTCGGACGTCTATCCGGAAATTCTCGGGTTTCGTCCCGGAGATCCTGCGCGGGACGAGTTACATCAGGTAATCCGCCAGCTTGTCGTCGGAGCGCCCCAAGTCACACGCCCGGAACTGATTCCCAATCTCGATCGGAAACCAAGGCCGGCAGGTCGCTGGGGGTTTTCTGCCGCCTCCGAATCGCTGAGACGGGTGCGCACGCGTTGGTCGCTTCGGTCAGAATGACGCCTTGGTCCACTCTCAGCCGAAACCCCAATCGCCTCGGAATCCGATCTGAGGCTATCCGGGCCCAGAGGGGTTGGCTAAGTTGGTATCCAAAGGCGCCCCCCTTGTTCCGAGCTCCGACAGCGAACGCAGCCATCGGGTGACGGCACCCTGGTACGATCCGAGGGCAAGAATGGGGCGGCCCGAGCGAGGCGGCCCATTCGATGAATGACGTCACTCGAATCCTCGCGGCCATCGAGCGAGGTGAGCCGCAAGACTCCGACCAGCTCTTACCCCTGGTGTACGACGAACTCCGCAAACTGGCGGCCCAAAAGCTGGCGCAGGAGCGGCCTGGGCAGACGCTCCAGGCAACAGCCTTGGTTCACGAGGCCTACCTCCGTTTGGTCGACCGGGAGATGGTCGTTCGTTGGGATGGTCGTGGCCACTTCTTTGCTGCGGCCGCCGAGGCGATGAGGCGGATTCTCGTCGACAGCGCCCGTCGCAAGCGGACCGAGAAACGTGGAGGTCGCTTCGACATCCTCGGCCTCGATGGCGTGGACGTGACCGCCAATCCCCCCTCCAATGACCTGCTGGCCCTGGATGAGGCACTCTCCAAGCTGGAAGCGGAGGAACCCGATAAGGCCACACTCGTCAAGCTCCGCTACTTCGCCGGGCTGAGCGTCGCCGATACCGCCGAAGTCCTCGGGATCTCGCGGGCAACGGCTGACCGCCACTGGCGCTATGCCAAGACCTGGCTGTTTTGCGAGCTGGCTCACCCGACCGATGAGACAGGGCGATCGGGCAGCCCGGCAAATTCATGAGGCGTGCCGACTCCGTTTCACGCATGATCTTAAGGATCGCAGGTGGCTCGCGACGACCGAGGAATCGGCAAAATGGGTCAATTCAAGGACCTTGACGAGATCTTCAGCGACGCCTTACAGATTGAGGACCCCGAGGCCCGAAAGGCTTACCTCGACGAAGCCTGCGGCCAGGACAGTCCCCGGCGCCTTCGCGTGGAACGGCTACTTGCAGCCGCCCCACTCGTCGACAGCCACTTCCTCGAATCGACGGACGCCCTGCCGGTCTTCGTCCGGCAATCGGCAATCTACGACGAGGCTCCTGGCTCTGTCATCGGCCCCTACAAACTGCTCGAGCAGATTGGCGAGGGGGGGATGGGGACAATCTACCTGGCCGAGCAGTCCCAACCGATCCGCCGTAAAGTCGCCCTGAAGATCATCAAGCCCGGCATGGACACCCGCCAGGTCATCGTCCGCTTCGAGGCCGAGCGGCAGGCCTTGGCCATGATGGACCACCCCAACATCGCCAAGGTCCACGACGGTGGCACCACCGCCTCGGGGCGGCCCTACTTCGCCATGGAGCTCGTCCGGGGCGTTCCCATCACCGACTATTGCGATCAGGCACGCCTCTCGATCCGTGATCGGCTCGAGCTCTTCATCCTGGTCTGTCGAGCGATTCAGCATGCCCACCAGAAAGGGATCATCCACCGCGACCTCAAACCCTCGAACGTCCTGGTCACACTGATCGACGATCTCGCGGTGCCCAAAGTCATCGACTTCGGAATCGCCAAGGCCACCGGCCAAGCGCTGACTGACAAGACACTGCTTACGGGCTTTACGCAGCTCGTTGGGACTCCCCTGTACATGAGTCCGGAGCAGGCCGAGTTGTCGGGCATCGATATCGATACTCGGAGTGACATCTACGCCTTGGGGGTCCTGCTCTACGAACTGCTGACCGGCACAACGCCCATTGACCGAGACTCACTCTACAAGGCCGCTTACGACGAAATCTGCCGGCTGGTCCGCGAACACGAGCCGCCGCCGCCAAGCACGCGGTTGGCCGCCCAGTTCGACACCCTCCCAAGCATCTCGGCCAACCGCCAGGCCGACCCTCGAAAGCTGGGCCATGCCCTCCAGGGCGAGCTCGACTGGATCGTGATGAAGGCGTTAGAGAAAGACCGACGACGACGCTACGAGACCGTCAGCGCATTCGCAGCCGACCTGATTCGCTACCTCACCGATCAACCGGTCGAAGCATCCCCCCCCCTCAACTTGGTACTGGTTCACGAAATATGCTCGGCGCAACCGAGCCGTCCTGACAACGACCACGCTGGTGGCCCTGGCCCTGATTGCGGGAACGGCCGTCAGCACCTGGCAGGCGATCCGCGCAACCCGGGCCGAGAAACGGACGGCGGCTGCCTTGGCCGTGGCGCAAGCGCAACGGATCTTTGCCCAGCGCCATCTGCACACATCCCACCTTCGACAGGCCGGGCAGGCTCTCCATCTCGGCCAGGTTGAGCGGGTCCAGGAGATCCTCAATTCGCTCCGGCCCGGGACAGATGACGCCCCTCCTGGCTTCGCCTGGCACTACCTCTGGCGGCTGGCCCGAAGCGAGATCGAACTGTTCGACGGACACGAAGGCTATGCCTCCTCTCTCGTACACTCTCCCGACGGCCGCGTCTTCGCCGCAGGTTACAGTGACGGAACGATCATGCTTCGGGACCTCGCATCCGGGCGCGTCCGCTTACGGTTGAAAGGACATGAGCATGAAGTGACCATCCTGGCGTTCTCCGGCAATGGGCGCCTGCTTGGCTCAACAGCGCAGAACCCGACAATGGCATTGCGCCAACGGAAGATCTTGGTCTGGGATGCAACGACGGGAGCTCAGCTTGCCAAGCTGGAAACGTCTGAAGAACGGCTTGTCTTGAGCCTCGGATTCTCACGCTCGGGTCACCGACTCGTCACGGCCTGGGTCAAGGCTTGGGGCGAGCCGATTCATTTCGACCTCTTCGATCTCTTCGCGGAACCTGGCCGGCCTGTCCTCGTTCGCAGTCAGGTCGTCCAGTGGGAGAACGACAACCGCTTCCTGGGTGGCCCATACCTGGCCGCTCGACCGCTTCACGGGCCGTTGACCGTCTTCGATACCGAGACGCTCAAAGCGCTCTGGTCGACCTCGGATCGAGACCAGAGGTTCACCTGGTCCCGCTTATCGACGGGCGGCCAATGGCTTGTCGCCGAGGATGGCCATGACGCCGTCATCTGGGAGGCCGCGACAGGCCGCGTATCGAAACAGATCCCAATCTCCAAACCTTCCCAAGAGGTGGGATACGTCTTGGTGAGCCCGGACGGGAAGAACCTTCTCGTCGAACACAAACCCCTTCGAGTCGCTTTATTCGACCTGGCCGCCGGCTCGGCTCAGCCTGAGCGAGAACTTCCTCTCAGGGACCCGGCACAGCACCAATTGAAGCAGGCTGTATTCTCCCCGGACGGGAAATTCATTGCCATTAATACGCAGCATCTTGGCGGTGGCCAGGGGCCGGTGACGGTTTGGCACACCGCCACCGGCCGACTCCTGGATACCTATCCTGGGCAGCGGCTCTTCAAAGCCTGGATCTCCTTCTCTGCTGACAGCCGTTCGCTGTTCCTCAACGGTGACAGCGGCATTCAACGCTGGTGGCTCGAGCGGCCCAAAATCAACGCGTCGGAGTCGCTGGCCGGGCACAAGGACGAGGCTTGGGCCGCAGTCTTCTCACCAAGCGACAACCTACTTGCCACCGGAAGTGACGACACGGATGACCCTTGGACGATTCGGCTCTGGGACACCTCAACCGGCCAGTTCCGGCTCGGGTGGTCCGGAGGAGAAGGGACCGTCTCGTCACTCGCCTTCGCGACAGACGGCGCGACGTTGGCTTCCACGCACCTCGACGAGTCAGGCGACATCCGGCTTTGGGATACCACCCAAGGCCGGCTGCGTAAGACACTGAGGGGCCACGCTGGGAAAGTTCGTACCGTCGCGTTTCGTCCTCATGGCGCAATGTTGGCCTCCGGCGGAGACGATGCGACGATCCGACTTTGGGCAGACGCGAATAGCAACCAGATGAAAACGCTGAAGGGGCACACGGATAAAGTGCGCCAGGTTACCTTCAGCCCGGACGGAAACACCCTCGCCTCGGCGAGTAATGACGGGACGGTGCGACTCTGGGACGTGACGACGGAGAGACTCGTACGCGTCCTTCGCAATCCGATCGAGGTGACGGCCGTCGGCTTTTCTCCGGACGGTGCCATGCTGGCCGCAACAGATGAATTAGGGACGATCCTCTGTTGGGAGGCCCGGACCGGCACGCTCATCCGGCGCCTCCACAGCGGGGATCGGGCCCCGCGAAGCTTGGCCTTTTCACCCGACGGCCACGCGCTCGCCACTGCCGGCGAAACGGGGAGCATTCGGCTCTGGGACCCCCTCACCGGCCAGGATTTACTGAGCCTCGACGGACACAAGACGGCAATCAACGCCCTGGCGTTTTCCCATGACGGCCGCACACTCGCCTCGTGCAGTTCCAACGGCGTAGTGAAGTTATGGCGTTCGACGGATTGAACGACGCCAAGGACCTCTGGGCGAACTTTCAGAGACCTTGGAAATCGCCAGCCAAAACGCATAGCATTCGATGACCAGAGGTGTTACGCCAAAACGCACGTCGACAGTCTCCGGTTTGACTCGAGGAAGTCGAAATAAAAGGACGACGACTCCTGAGGCGCGCAGCCCCCAAATCTCGCATGGGAGAGCGGGGAGAATCGGACTCGACGCTGAGTTCGAACCAGTTCCGCGAATTTGTCGTGCGAGGCGGCAGCTCCTCTGGCGCCGGCGACGAATTCAACGACTTTGGGGCCAGAGGGGCGCCGGCGCCCCTCTGGCTTTCCCCCAACCAAGGGAAGGGCTTTGGCCAGAGCCCGGAGGCAGGGCATCGTTCTCGAGGGATGACTAACTGGCGCTGGGTGTCGCCTGGTTTTTGATCCGTTCGCAGGCAGCCTCCGCCTGCTTACGAACCTCGGCGCTCGGATCTTCGCGCAACCTCTCCAGAGCGGGTATCGCGTCTTTGGCATTCTGGCCAGCGAGCCCCAGGAACTTGATGGCAAGCAAACGCACGGCCGCTTGATCGTGCCCCAGGTGGTTAACGAGTTCGGGAAGCGATCGCACGTCCGGCCCTGTTCGCTCGAACGAGCGGAGCAATCTCTCAACCGACTTGAAATTCTCCTTGCTCTCGGCAAGCAGGATGATGTCGGGAAGGAAGATCGCCCCTTGCGAGCCTTGGCGTTGGATCGCCCGCGAGGCCGCTCGTCGCACTTCGGAACTGTCGTCCCGCAGCGCCTTGGCAAGATGGGGGCGGATCCGTTCCGCATCAAGTTCCAAGCTCCCCAAGGCCAGTACCGTCGCTTCCCGGACCTCAGCCTGCTTGTCAACCAACAGCACGGTCAGTCGATCCAGCGCGGGCTGCGCGGACTTCCCCAACCCTCCCAACGTTCGGACGGCGATCATCCTCAGCTTTGGTGTGGGATCGTCGAGGAGCGAGCTGAGCGTCGGAACCGCCTCGGCAGCGGCTTGGCCGTGGGTCCCGATCAATTCTGCGGCGGCAAAGCGCACCTCAGGATCGGGGCCGGCCAACTTCCCGATGACAACAGGCAGCGCTGGGCGACCCAGCGGGCCCAAGGCCCGAATCAGGTCGATCGCTTGCCGCTGCACCCGCGCATCAGAGTCGTTGAGCAGGTCCGTGAGATCGCCGACCAGGCGCTCATCACGCGGAGCGGACTGGGCGAGGATCACGATCACCTGGAGCCGAATCTCTGTGGATGGACTCTGGAGCAATGCCCGCACGGCCGGTACGGATTCCTTCGCTCGTGGCCCAATGCCTCGGATGGCGGCAAGGAAAGCAGCTTTGACCTCAAGGTCGGGATCATCCAGGCCAACGACCAGCATGGGCACCGTGCTTGGTGCCAACGGACGGATCTGTCCGAGGGCCAGGGCCGCAGCACGCCGGACCCGAGGTTCCGGCGCTTTGACCGACTGCGCCAGCAACCCGACGACCGGCGGCCCGATCTGGGCCAACGCTTCCGCGATCTGATCAACACGGCTATTCTCACGAGAGAGTGCGTGGATCAGTCGGGGGGCCGCGTCCAGGCCGATCTTGCGCAGGAGGAACGCGGCGTGGCGCGAAACGCCCTCTTGCTCCGCCGTCAAAAGGGACTCGAGTTCCGTCGCCATCCGGATGAGCAAGGCTCGCCGCCCGACGAGACAATCCACGGCGGCCCGCCGGACCTGTTCGTCCACCTGCCGAAGATTCTCCACGAGGATCGGCAACAAGGCATCATCAGGCAATCCGGATCTTGCCAAGGCGCTCAACGCGGCCGCCCGGACCTCCGGGACTTCGTCATGCGTACCCTTGAGAATGGCCGCTTGAGCCTGTTCCTCCAACACGGACAACGGCCCCAGACACTCGATGGCCCGCGCACGAATGATAACGTCCTGGTGCGTGGACGCCGCAATCAAAGGCTCGAGGGCCGCCATGCCGATTCGACCAAGTGCGACGGTTGCTTCCCGGCGAATCCGTTCGTTCTTGTCCCCGAGCAAAGGGAGCAAGTCCGGAATGGCCGCAGCCGCGTCGGGCCCGATTCGTCCCAGGCCCATGACAACTTCGGCACGGACATTTTCCTTTCGCTCGTTCAGCAGACCACGCAGATCCTCGACGGCCGGCTTGCCAATGGCCGCGAGCGCCAGGGCAGAACGATAGTCCTGGTGCGACTCTTCTTTACCCTGCCCTCCATAGTTGGTCCGCAACGTATGGACGAGCGCGGGGATCGCCGATACCGCGTCAGGCCCTAACGCGGTGACTGTATCAAGCACTGCGAGTCGCACCTGCCCGTCTTTTTCCTGCATGAGCAGATCGATCAAGACAGGCAACGCCTTCCGTTGCACGCTCTTGTCGGCCGACCGGACCTGGGTGGCCGCGGCTCGGCGAACGTCAACGTTCTCCGCCCGCAGCTTCTCGATCGCGGATTCCGAGCCGCCGGGAGTCGGCCCATCTTGGGCCATCCCACGAATCGCCAGCGGTCCGTAGACGGAAACGACCAGGAGTATCCCACTGAGACCACGGATCCGCACAACGGTCCTCCTTTAGATAATGCTGATCCCAGGTTCTCAGAGTCGAATGTCGGGGCACATGAGGTCACGCGGGAGAAACCATCCCTCATGCCAATAGACCGGGCAACGGCTCGGTGCTATCGCCGAAGCGATCGACACCAACCCCCGCTTGTTGCAGCATGGCGAGTAGCAAGTTGGACATCGGCGTCTCGGGCCGGCACTTGAGGTGCTGCCCCGATCGTAGCGTGCCGCCCCCTTTTCCAAGCACGATGACCGGCAGGTTGACATGATCGTGACGGTCACCGTCGCTGATGCCGCTGCCGTAGAGGACCATCGAATTGTCGAGCAGCGTCGTCCCGCCTGCCTCTTCGACGGCCATCATCTTTTCGATCATGTAGGCCAGGATGGAGATATGATAGCGGTCGATCTCACGGAGCTTTCGGTTCTTCTCAGCTTCGTTCGCGTGGTGCGAGAGCTCATGGTGCCCGTCGGTGAAGCCCAGCCACGGGTAGTTCCGGTCGGTCGCTTCCTTGGTGACCATGAAGGTTGAGGCCCGCGTGCTGTCGGTCTGGAAGGCCAGCACCATCAGGTCGCACATCAAGCGCAGGTGTTCGTCGAAGTCTTCCGGAATCCCCTCGGGGCGCGAGATCTCGGCCCCGGAAAGCTCCACCGACGCAGCGCCATGCTGGATCCGACGTTCGACCTCACGCACACCCGTCAGGTATTGGTCAAGCTTGCGTTGATCGGTTCGCGCGACCCGATTGCGGATTCGGTTGGCATCGTCCAGCACATAGTCGAGCATGCTCTTGCGGTAAAAATCGCGATCGGCGACCGTGGCCTGGGTCAGGCCCCTGCTCCCTTTGGTGAACAGGCGATCGAAAACGACCTTGGGATTCATCTCATACGGGGCGGGCGAGGTCGGCGTGCGCCAGGAGATGTGCGTCTTGTAGGTGCCGCTGTAGCCAAACGCGTTTCCGGAGCGAGCGGACTCGCAGCCCAGCTCGAGGCTAGGAAAGCGAGTCTGGTTCCCGACATGTCGCGCATAGAGTTGGTCGGCGGAAATGTCGACCCGAACGGCGTCTTGGGTCCGGTAAGCCTGCGCTCCGGTCAGAAAACTCGCGGCACCTTGGCCGTGTCCGCAACCATCGATGTCGCCGTTGGTGAGCGCGGTATTGTGGGTCAAACCATGAAAGCAGTTCAGAGAATCGCGAGCAAATGCTAGCGGTCGAAGCGACTCAGGCAAGTCAACCAGCGTCCCCTCGTGCTCGGGGAACCAGGTCGGCAGGTGGACGCCATTGGGAACGTACCAGTAGCACATCCTGACCGGCGGTTGGGATGACCCCGTGGCCGCCTGCCCGACGGTCGCGAGACTTTCCATCCACGGAAGTGCGAGAGCTGCTCCCATGCCGCGGAGCATCGTTCGTCGGTTCACGTGAATTGCCATGTCATCTTTTCCCCTGAGACCAAAGAGAAACGTGGGCGATTCCGGACGCCTGAATCAAAGTTGCACCAGGCCAGAAAATCAGAAGGACCTCATTTGACTCGGCCTTGATACTGAAACGCTTTGCTCTCCACGATCCCGAAAATCACATTCCGAATCCGGTAATCATCGGAGGCAAGCTGCTTGCGGATTTCTTCAAGCGTACCGTAATCGAACGCTTCCAACCCTCGTCCGAGCCCATAGGTCAGCATATTTTTGATCAGGGTCCGGGCAAACTTCTTGGTGGCCGTCGTCCCCAAGAGATGCTTCAGCTCCTGGGCGTCGGCAAACTTGCGTCCTCCGAACAGTTCTCCGGAAGGGTCGATCGGGAACTCGCCGTCTTTGGCCCGCCAACGCCCCACCGCATCGTAGTTCTCCAGAGCAAAACCCAAAGGATCCATCTGCTGATGGCACGAGGCGCATTTCGGGTCGGTTCGGTGCACCTGCATCCGTTCTCTCAAGGTCCCCGCGTCAGCAGCGTGCTGGCTTTCATCCAGCTTGGGGACCTCGGGCGGGGGCGGCGGGGGCGGGGTCCCGAGAATTTGCTGTAAGATCCATTGTCCCCGTTTCACCGGAGAGGTTCGGTTGGGGTTGGAGGTCAGCGTGAGGACGCTCGCCTGCGTCAGCACACCGCCTCGCCGCCGATCCGCCAGATCAACCTGACGAAACTCATCCCCGCTGACTCCGTCGATCCCGTAATGTCGCGCCAAGGTCTCGTTGAGGAAAGTGTAGTTCGAGTCGAGCAACTCGAGCACGCTGCGATTCTTTCGCAGGATGTAGGCAAAGTACCGCTCCGTCTCCTTGCCCATCGCGGTCCGCAACGTGTCATCGAAGCCGGGGAAGAGATCCTGGTCCGGGGCCACCCCCCCTAGCCTGCGGAGTTGCAACCATTGGCCGGCAAAATTCTCCACCAACTGGTCGGACTTGGGGTCATCCAGCATTCGGACGACCTGCTGACGGAGATTCGCCCTGAGCCGGTTCTCGCGGGCTTCGCGGAACAGCGCTTCGTCGGGCATGCTGCTCCACAGGAAATAGGAGAGCCGGCTGGCCAATTCGAACTCGGTCAACGGACGGTCCACTGGCCTGATTTCGGGTTCGACCAGAAAGAGGAACTGGGAGGACGCGAGCACCGTCGTCAGAGCGATCTGGACCCCACGCTCATAGCTCTCACCCCGGTCATGGGCCAGTCGATAGACTTGGAGGATTCGTTCCACTTCGTCCGGCTGCAAGGGGCGTCGGTACGCCCGTTCGGCGAACCGAGCGATCACCTGGCGGGCACAATCGAGCCGCGATTGGTCGCCATACTCAGGAGTGCAGAACAGGATTTTCCGATGCGATTCGGGAAGCTGTTCCAGCGCGAAAGGAACAGGCCCACGCACCACCATCGAGTCCACGTGCAGACCGCGATCCCCGGCGTATCGCTGGTCCCCGCTCACATTGGCGGTGACCTCCTTGGGCTTGGCGACGTTGGCCGACTCGGCCTGGCCAGGTGCGAGCGCGACGTAGACCTGGCTGTCCCCCTCCGCGACCTTGAGCCAGTAGCGATAGACCACCGTCTCGTCCTGGACCCGCACGGCCTCCACGGTTCGACGATCCTTGCCAAACCCGATCACCAGCTTAGGCGGAGGCACGGATTCGGCGATTCCCACCCGCACCAGGCTGAATTCAGCCAGGTACCGGCCTGGTTTCAGAGTGTGCTTGAACTCGACTGCTTTGTTCGGCGGCAGCGGATACGTCTTTAAGCCGATCAACTCCATGGGCGAAAATTCATCGGCATTCGGCAGAACGATCGCCTTGTCCAAGGCCAGCTCGGCGGCGTCGAGATACTTCTCGACATGAACCGGTGAGATGTTCAACGCAGAGCCGACGTTGTCGAAACCGAAACCGATATCATCCGCCGGGAAGTCGTCCGCGAGGTGGAGGTCGAGCCCAAGCAGATCGCGGATCGTATTGTTGTACTCTTGCCGGTTGAGCCGCCGGATCACAACCGGCGCGGCATTGTCCTGCTGACGCCCCTGAGCGGCCACGTAGTCGTTTTCGATCCACTCGATCATCCCATCCAACTCTTTGAGAGAAGGCTGGGGCTTGTCGACCGGTGGCATGATGTGCCCTTCAAGCGCATCCAGAACGCGGAGCCAGGTCTTGCTGTCCTTGACGGCCCCGACCTGATCGTCGAACCGGTCCAAGGCGATTCCCGCTTTCGGGTTTTCGGTCGTGTGGCAGTCGAAGCAATAGCGCTCGAGAGTCGGTAGGACTTGCTTCTGGAACGCGTCTTCCGTTACCGGTTCTTGCGCCTTGGCCGGTGAAAGGGGGACCATCATCCTGACAGCCAGTGAGAGCAGGGCCACCATTGTGAAGGCCGTAAATCCAAACGTCATCCATTTGAAATTGAGTGTTTTCATCGTTTTGGGTGACTCTTCGTCGATTGCCTGTCAGCGTTCCACGGTCAAATCAGGCACGACCCCAAACCTGAGAGGCCCCATAATGCGTGTTGACCACACGGTTTAAAAGACTCCCTGGCTCTGCTGAACACTTATTGGACCCGGACCAAATGCCCGCGTCCAGCCGATTCTTTGTGAAGTCGCGGCGGCTTCGGGAAAGAGATTCGTTTGGACATCGCGCTGGTCCCGAACTTTCCCTACATCCCTTGCGAGCGGATCACAGACCATCCCGGTTCTTCTTGGCCCGCCAGGGTAGAAAGCGGCATCCGTTTGATGATCGGGCGGTCAACTTGGCCGCGAGCACGTTTTTGGGTACGATGGTCGCGACTCGAAATTGCGGCGGGGGGCCTTGCCCTCCCGTTGTGCGTGTCGTGGACTCTTTGTGTCCGGGATTGACCCGCCTCAGAGCCGGACGGGCCTTGGCCCGCGTCTCGGCGATCGACCGAGTCCAGTCGATTCGTTTTGCGTGTGATTCCAGTCAAAAAAAAAGGCGGCGCCCCCTCGGCCGTTGTGTGGGCTTGCCGGTTGCAGCCCCCGCCCCGTTTTCCCAACGCACGTCTCCCCATTGGTATGGATCAAGGTGGTCGAGGATCATGAAAGCTGGCATCGTCGGTCTGCCAAACGTCGGTAAGAGCACGCTGTTCAACGCTCTCACAAGCTCCAAGGCCGCGCAGAGCGCCAATTATCCGTTCTGTACGATCGAGCCCAACGAGGGGATCGTCAGCGTCCCGGACGACCGACTGAGGCGGATCAGCGTCCACATCGTGCCCAAAAAACTCGTGCCCACGGCGCTCAAGCTGGTGGATATCGCGGGAATCGTCAAAGGAGCGAGCGAGGGGCTCGGCCTCGGCAACAAATTCCTCAGCCACATCCGTGAAGTCGACGCGATCCTCCAGGTGGTTCGTTGCTTCGAGGACCCCGATGTCGTCCACGTTGCCGGCGCAGTGAACCCGGTCTCCGATATCGAGACCATCGAAATCGAACTGATGCTGGCCGATATCCAGACCCTGGATAACGCTTTGCCCCGGGCCGAACGGACCGCCAAAGGGGGCGACAAGGAGGCCAAGCAGCGGGTTGACGTGATCCGCAAGTGCCTCGACCACCTCGCTACCGACGAACCGCTCCGCAAGCTCACCCTCGACGAGTCGGACGCCAAGGCGATCTCGAGCTACGGCCTCATGACGGCCAAGCCGGTCCTCTATGTCGCCAACGTCGATGAGAGCGACCTGGAAGGAGAAGGCCCGCTCGTCCAGCAGGTCCGCGAGTTTGCCGCCAAAACCGGCGCGTCGGTCGTGCCCGTCTGTGCGAAACTCGAGGCCGAGATCGCCGAACTCGACGAAGCGGATCGCGCTGAGATGCTGGCGTCGTCGGGACTCCAACAACCGGCGCTCGCTACTCTCACCCGCGAGGCCTACCGGGTGCTCGGCCTCCACAGCTACTTCACCGCCGGCGAAAAGGAAGTTCGCGCCTGGACGATCCCGATCGCCGCGACCGCTCCGCAGGCCGCCGGGGTGATCCACACCGACTTCGAGAAGGGATTCATCCGCGCAGAAGTATATACGCTGAACGACCTGGAAACCTACCGCAGCGAGAAAGAGATTCGCCAGGCCGGTCGACTCCGCGTCGAAGGGAAGAATTACGTCATGCAAGACGGCGACATCTGCCACTTCTTGTTCAGCAACTGAGCGGACGCCCCGCCTTTCGACGCTGGCGTTCCCCACGCTTGGGGCGAAACTTGGTGGGCCATGCCCTCTTTTAGAGAGTGGCATGGCCCATCCTTGTATTCCAAGCACTCAGGCTGGCCGGAAAGTCTCCGCAAGGGCGGCCAGGACCCGGTCATGCAAAGGGCCGTTGGTGGCCACGACACCCCGGTTTTCCGAGAGTTCTCGGCCTCGGGCAAAGTCAAGAGGCCGACCGTCAAGGTCGGTCACAACTCCGCCAGCTTCCGCGAGAATCAGAGCCCCGCTGGCGTGGTCCCAAATCTTCTCCCGGTAGTCCGCCTTCGTGGGCAACCGGAGGTAGATGTCAGCCTCGCCCCGGGCCACCACGGCGTACTTGGCCTGGCTATCGAGACGAACCGGCGGTGCGGTGATCCCGAGACGGTGGGCGACCGTCGCCGACCAGTCGTGGGCGCTGTGGCCCGACTCGACGGATTCGCAGAACCGCACCAGCCCCCAATCGTCCCTGGCGCTGACCCGAACCGGCGTGGCAGGCAAATCTCCGTCGAGCGGGTACAGCTCGGCCCCCTGGCCACGGACGGCGACGAACAGCGACCCCGTCCCGGCGACACCATCATTCTCGGGTGCCGTCGGCAGGTTCGGGCAGGCCATCGCGGCCACCTCGATTCGCCCCTCAACGATCAGCGCGAGGGCGATGGCATACTGCTCCCCTCTCAGAAAACCCTTGGTCCCGTCGATCGGGTCGAGGGTCCAAAATCGATCCCGAGCGCCTCCCAGGGCCCCGCCCCGGTCGATCCAGCGCAAGAGGGATTCCTGATCGACGCCGGCCTGGACCTCCGTTACGAACCGGAGGACCTTCGCAAGCGATTCGGCATGGGCCGGTTGGCGAAGTTCCCCGGAGTCCTCCTCCGCAACGACCGGGTCAGCCGGGAACGCCTCTTCCAAGACCCGGCAAACCAGGGCCTGGCTCCCAAAGTCGGCGACCGTGACCGGGCTCCGGTCTTTCTTGTCCATCGCCTGGAGGTTGACACCCCGCTGGACGGCTCGGCAAAGGGTCGCAGCGTCCCGCACAGCCTGCATGGCGACGACCCGCTCATGCTCGAAGGCAAGGCCCGAGGTGGTGTTCAACATTTCTTCTTTCCTCATTTCTCACTTCGTGGCACTGACAACCGCGGACGATTGCCCCAGACTCTTTTCCCTTGTGGACTTCGAGATGTCCAGACCTTGTCCTCGCGGCCCCGGGAATACGGTGAGCGTCTTGACAGTTGGTGGAATCTTTGTACACAAGAGGGAAACCGGCGGTACCTGAGGAAAACCCGACCTCGGAAACGGAGTCCATCCATGCCGACCGCACCCGTGCCTCCCGAGAAACAGGCTGAAATCGCGGGGCTCGAGCAAGCCATCCGCGAGGCCGTCGATGCCGAAATCAGCGAACTCGCGGCCAATCTTGCCATCACCGACGACGCCCACCTCTTCGGCGCCAACGAATTCAAGATCCGGGCCCTGGCTCACAAGATCGCCGCCAAGGCGATCGAGCAGCACCTGACGCGAAAAAAAACGGATACGACGGAGCCAGCGTAACCTGTCCCCACTGTAGCCGGACGGCGGAGTTTCATTCGCACCGCCTGCACACCTCCTTCACCCTTGTGGGAGCCGTCCGCTACCGCCGGGCTTACTACCTCTGTCGATGCTGTGGCAAGGGGCTGTTCCCCTTCGATCGCGAAGCGGGGCTGACGACCCGCGACTTGACGCCGGCTTTGGAACGCGTCGCGAGCTTGGCCGGGGCAGTTGCCGACAGCTTCGAGAAGGGGGCGGAACTGCTCGAAGAGATGGGGGGTGTCCGGGTCTCGGAATCGACTGTCGAACGGACCACCGAAGAGGCCGGTCAACGTCTGGCTGAGGCGGTCCAGGCCGGCTCGCACTTGGGTCCCCCGGCCGACTGGCCCTGGCACAAGGATTACGAAGGCCAACGTTGTGCGTACGTCGAACTCGACGCCACTGGGGTGCGGCGTCAAGGGGAGGGAGGGGGACCCGCCGAAGGCCGCATGGCCTACGTGGGGATGGTCTGTAACCCCACCCCGGAGTGGCCTTGGCCCGACGAGAAACCGCAGCCGATGCAGGCGCGTTACCTCGCGGGCCTGTATCCCTTGGAGGAGTTCGGTCCCTTGCTCCGCACGCCCGCCGGAGACGTCGGTATGGACCGGGCCGATCGCTGGATCGGCCTCTCCGACGGCGGCGCGGGCCTGGAGGATCGACTCCGTGAAAACTTTCCGCGTGTGGAAGTGATCATTCTTGACTTTTTTCACCCTGCGGAGAAGCTCACCGGCTTGGCGCGTCTGCTGCACCCTCAGGACGAGGACCAAGCCGAAGACCAAGCCCGGCGATGGCGACAGTTGCTCAAAGAGGAAGGGGGCGCGGTGTTGGGATCTGTCCTGCGGGAATGGGACTGGCCGCGCCGGCCTGGCCTGGGCGAAGCCGCGACCGAGTTAATCGGTTACCTTGAACGCCAGGCGCACCGGATGGACTATCCCGAATACCTGGCGCGTGGCTGGTGTATCGGGAGCGGGGCGATCGAGAGCGCGTGCAAGACGGTGGTGGGGCAGCGTCTGAAACTGGCCGGAATGCGTTGGGGCGAAGACGGCGCTCACGCCCTCTGCCACCTCCGCGCCCTCTACCGCAGCGAAAAAGGCCAGTGGGACGCCTTCTGGAATCGCGACTATTCCAGCAACTGAACGTCCATCCTACCAACTAATGTGATGCTCACCGCCGGGAATACAGCCTTCCGGTCGAAACCGGAATGGCGGCGAGGTTGCTCGCGGTCCCAGGGGAATGTTTCCAGGCCATGGAGGGGTTGCTCGTGGCCTTCATCCTCCGCGATGATGCGCTCTTCGTGTTACGCAAGTTGGCCTGAGGTTGGAAGTCGTTAGCCGCAACCTCCACGCTCAGCCAGGCGGGGAAACGCAACGCGAAATCTCTCGTCAAGGATCGGACATCACCCATGCAATCCAATAGCCTCGACACGCACCAGAAGGCGGTTCAGATCAATCTGGATGCCTCGAAATACGGCACCTTCGCCGAGATCGGCGCGGGGCAAGAAGTGGCACGCTGGTTCTTCCGAGTCGGTGGCGCGGCGGGGACGATCGCCAAGAGCATTTCCGCCTACGACATGACCGTCTCCGACTCCATCTACGGCCCTTGCGGGCGGTACGTCAGCCGACAACGCCTCGAGACGATGCTCGACTGCGAGTTCCGTTCCCTGACCGACCACCTCGGTGATCGACGCGGCGAAGGCACCCGCTTCTTCGCGTTTGCCGACACCGTCGCCGCGAAGAGCTACACCCGCAAGGATGACTGGCACGGCTGGATGGGCATCCGGTTTCAGGCCAGCCCAGGCGCCGTGCCTTGCCAGATCATCCTCCACGTGAGCCTACTGGACCGCGAGGCTGTCTCGCAGCAGGAGGCGATCGGGATCCTGGGCGTGAACTTGATCCACTCCGCGCTCTACGAGGCCGACCCACTGGCGACGGTCCGGCAACTCCTCGATGACCTGTCCGACCAGCGGCTCGAGGTCGACCTGATCGAGTTCTCCGGCCCCGCTTTCGACCATATCGACAATCGCCTGATGAGCCTGGAACTCGTGCATTGCGGCCTTTCCGGCGCCGCGATGTTCACGCCCGGCGGCAAGGTCATTCAGCCTGCCGACGCCTTCCACAAGCGTCCGATTCTCCTCCTCCGTGGTAGCTTTCGGCCAGTGACCAATGTCACCGTGGACATGCTCCACAGCGCCCTGGCGCAATTCGAGCAGGAGCCGGACAACCAGGGCGAGGAGATCCTGGTCGTCACCGAGATGACGCTGAACAACCTGCTGCAAGGCGACGCCATCGACAAGCAGGACTTCCTCGACCGCGTCGACATCCTCCGCGCCCTGGGCCGGCCCGTCCTGATCTCCAACTTCGGCGAGTTCTACCGCCTGGCCAACTACCTCCAGCACCATACCTCGAAACCGATCGGCCTGGTGATGGGCGTGCCGACGCTTCGCCAGGTCTTCGAGGAGAAATACTACAACGACCTGGCTGGCGGCATCCTCGAATCCTTCGGCAGGCTGTTCAAGAACGATCTCAAGGTCTACGCCTATCCAAGCCTCGATCCCGATTCCGGGGCGATTGTCACGGCCAATGACCTCCGCGTCGCCGCAAACCTCCAGCACCTCTACAACTTTCTGGTCGAGAATCGCCACATCCAGCCGCTCCGCGACTTCAACGCAGAGTATCTGAGCATCAACTCACGCGACGTCTACCGGCGAATGCGGGAGGGGGATCCCAACTGGATCTATGAGGTGCCTCCAGGTGTGGCGCTGCTGATCTGCCAGGACCACTTGATGGGATACGATCCAGCGGCATTCGAGAGGTGAGTCGGGGGCCGCTCTCCGGGCCTCCCCTCCTGTAGCGGTCCGACCAATCGCTTGAGAAGACAGGTGATTGTGGCGAAGTTTCAGGCCTGCGAGAAACAAAGCCGATGGCTCTGAACTAAAGAATTGGTTAAAGTTGGGCGATAGTTCTATAGAGTGTGATTTAGTCGGCTCTTTCCTCTCAGGGAATCGGGGGGGAAGAGTGGTTCAGCGCCGCCACAAGCCTGACGAATTGGTGCACGCGCATGCTTTCAATCTTGAGTCGAATCCGCGGCAAATGGCAGGGGAGCCGCCGCGATCAGGTCCGGATCGCGGTCGTCAGCACGCCAAGGTCCGGAAACACCTGGCTGCGGCTCATGCTGAATCATGCCTACCAATTCGATAGACATGACAACGGGGAATTGCACCTCTACAATCCTCACGAGACACCGTGGTCGGCGCTTCCCGATCGCTGTGTGATGATGACCCACTGGCATCGCGTTGAACCGCTCGTTTCGCTGCTCAAAGAGCACCAGTTCACTCTGGTCACACTGGCCCGCCATCCGCTTGATGTCTTGCTCTCGATCCTTCAATACTCGCCCTGTGAAGGCTCATTGCGCTGGCTCGAAGGCATGAATGGGGATGAACGGCCGATCTTCCATACCAGTCCCCAGAGCGAAGAATTTCTCCGCTACGCGACCAGCCCCCGCGCCCAGGCTTTATTGGATGTGAGCGCCCAATGGTGGACGGCCCCGGGGTGTCACCGGATCCGCTACGAAGAGCTCGTTCAAGCCCCTGTGCAAACGCTCTCTCAACTCGCAAGAAAGTTCAGAGTCCCCCCCAGCGTCTCCATTGAGGATTCGGTGGAGGCGAACAAGCTCGAGCGGCTCCAGTCGACCGAGCGGCAACGAGGCCAGATACCGGCTCGGCACTTCTGGCAGGGGAAACCAGGCCTCTGGAAAAACCTCTTCTCTGCCGAGGCCGCGAACCGGATCGCCCAGGCCCACGGTAAGGTCTTCTCCACGCTGGGCTACTCCTGCAACCCCGACCCCGCAATGGATGAGGCCACGGCGGCCCGCAACTGGTTGAGTCTCGGTTCGACCGACGTGCAGAAGGTTTCTTCCAGCCAGCGCATCTCCGCATAAACCGGTTGCGCGATCGCCGATCAACGTTCCGTTGCAGCCTTACCCGTCATGGGCACAAACCAAACAGAGTCGATGACTTTCGTGACGTTCCCCTGCTGGGTCTTGGTGATCACGACGAGATTTTGCACGCCCCGGCCCACCGGGGCGACCAACCGGCCCCCGACACGGAGTTGGTCGAGGAGCGGCTTCGGAACCCGCTCCGGCGCAGCGGTCAACACCACCGCGTCAAACGGGGCGCGCTCGGGCCAGCCGTCGTAACCGTCCCCAACGCGGACATGGACGTTCCGACAGCCCAACTGCTTCAAAAGCCATTCGGCTTGCCGGCCCAGGGCCGGCACCACCTCGATGCTCTCCACCTCGCCAACGCAGGCCGCCAGCACCGCCGCCTGATAGCCTGAGCCGGTCCCGACCTCGAGAACCTTCATACCCCGTTTCGGGTGGATCGACGCTGTCATCATCGCCACCACGAACGGTTGCGAGATCGTCTGATCGTGGCCGATGGGAAGGGGGCAGTCGTCGTAGGCCCATGCCCGGAGTGGTTCGGCAACGAACCGGTGACGCGGGACACTCCGCATCGCTGCCAGCACCGCCGGGTCGGTGATGCCCCGCCCTTCGATCTGGGTGGTAACCATCCGCAGTCGGCGCGCCTGGTCAGCGGCCTCGTCCCCGCCCGCTCCCAGGGCGAAAAGTAACGCGAGGCAGGGAAGTACGCCCCCAACAGCGCGAATGGGATTCCCGGTGAGCGTTCTCATCAAGGCGGCCTCGCCGCCCAAGGACCGATCAGCCGACGACGATTTGGTTATCGACTCGCGCCGACGACTCCGCCAAGTCAAGGGCGGCCTCGTGCGCCAACTGCTTTGTGTGGTAGGTACGACAACGTCCTTGAAGCACCACCCGGCCGCCCGAGCAATCGACATGGAGATCGTAGATTCGGCCAAACGCTCGATGTGCGATCTGACGCTCCATCAAATGCGTGCGAACAGAATCGTAAGCCTCAGTCGCGCAGCCCGTATCCAAAGTACTCGCCTGGCCTATCATGAGACGATCCTCGTCGTGACCTCTCCGAGCAGCCCCCGCCGCCCCCAGTCCATGCGGAAATCGAGCAGACCCGTCAAAACGACTTCAAGGCGCAATCACCTATCGCATTCGATCGCAGGATTTCTGCCCTCTCAGCAAGTCGTTCCTCGGACTCGCCCACTCTCTCTTCCTAACCTTCATGATGCTTACAGGAGACGCGTGTGTCAATCAAGCAAATCCGCTTCGACTGATTTGACTGATCCCAGCGAACCACTTCATGCACACTTGCACGCATCCATTTGATGGGCAATTCCAAGAGAACTGCATACGTAAAAACCACTTCCCAACCGCTGAGACACGTCAGGATCAAACGTGGCTGCCGATATTGGGGAGGCAACAGGCTGGAGAGTCATTCAAAGCCACCTCCCCGGAATGAGGCTTGACACCTGCTCGCAATTAGTTTAGAGCTAAACTATATGAGCCAGCCACGGAAACCCGAACGCCGGTCACTACCGGTCTTGAATGAGGACCATCGCGACTGGGAGACCAAGGTGGTCACCACGTTGTTCCGCTTCCATAGCCGCCTGGAGCGGCGCATGGTCGAGGTACTCACGGTCCACGGCCTGACCGTCCCCCAGTTCGACGTTCTGGCAACGCTCTGGCATGGCGAGGGCATCACCCAACAGGAGCTGGCCGAACGGCTCCTGGTCACGAAGGGGAACGTGGTCGGCCTCATCGACCGCATCAGCGCGGCCGGATGGGTCGAGCGCCGTGCGGACCCCGAGGACCGGCGGGCCAACCGACTCTACCTGACCGACGCCGGGCGGCAGGTGCTCGCCAAGGCACAGCCCTATCTCGCTGCCCTGACGGGAAAGGTGTTCGGCACCTTGGCTGAGGCGGAACTTCGGCAGATGCACGCGTTCCTCACGCGGATGGAGGATGCGTGCTCAAGGCCTGACTGAATCTTTTTTTTGCTCCAATAGTATACGTGTAAACCGTCGTGCACCAAACTTTATTAGGAAGGAGTGAAGGGCAAGGAACGCGGTTGCTCGAGTCGACTGGGAGAGTGAGCTCTCGAGGTCTCATTCCGGGGAGCGCACGACCACAACATGGGGATCCCGCACACCGTCGCCCACAGCATATCCCAAGAGGTCTACGACCTCACACAAATAAAAACCATCAGTGCAAATGCGTCGACTTAATGGTCGAAACGCTCTTCCCCCGGCGCCGACCGAAATCCGAAAGCGAAGTTTATTCCCAAGGAAGAAAGGTGTTCGCGATGAAGTCCACTGCCCGCACGTTTGTGACTCTGTCCATCGCCCTCGCGGCGCTGTTCCCGGCCGCCGTCCTCGCCGCCGAGACCTACACGGCCGATCCGGTCCACTCGTCAGTGGTCTTCCGGGTCAAGCACATGAGCACAAGCCATTCCTGGGGCCGGTTCAACGACCTCACCGGCTCGTTCACGCTCGACCCGGCCGATCCAACCGCAAGCAAGTTGGCGTTCACCGTCAAAACCGCCAGCGTCGACACCAACAGCAAGGACCGCGACAACCACCTCAAGAGCCCCGACTTCTTCAACGCCGTGCAGTTCCCCGACATCACGTTCGCCAGCAAGAGCGTGACGAAGTCGGCCAACGGCTACGAGGTCCGCGGCACACTCTCCTTCCACGGCGTCACCAAGCCGGTCGCGTTCGTCCTCGTCCCGACCGGGACCGGCAAGGACCCCAAGGGCAACGCAATTGCCGGCGTCGACGCCAACTTCACCCTGAAGCAGAGCGACTTCGGCATCACCAAGTTCGCCAGTGCTATCGGCGACGAAGTGAACGTCTTCGTGAGCATTGAAGGGGCCAAGAAGTAAGCCGGCGGACGAGACCCGAGACGGAGCGCGTCGGGATGGTCTCGCGACCGCGCTCCGCTTCTCGATCGCCCCCCCAAAAAGGAAGGGACGCTTATGCCCGTGTCAACAACCGCGATGATCGTGGTGTGCCTTGCGATGGCTCTCGCGGCCGGCCTCTCGGCGCTCGCCACCCGATCGGCCCGCCGCCGAGATACCGCCGCCAGCCCCTGGTGGGGAGCCCTCGCCGTCGGTCTGGCCTACACCCTCGGTCACGCGGGGGTCGCGATCCCGTCGATCCCACCCTCCGACGTAACCGACCACATCCTCGGGATCGCCCTCGCCGGGGCGGCCGTCGCCGCGTTCCTCGTGGGGGAGCGTGGCGGCCTCCGGGTGAGGGTGGCCGGATATCTCGGGCTCGCCGCGCTGGCCTGCATCGTGATGCTGGGACCGGTCCTGGGAGCCGGTGACCTACCGCGCGAGACGATCGGCTGGCTCACGGCGACGGCCATTGTCTCCTTACTCGCAGTGCTCAACGTCGCGTTGCTCGACGCCCCGGCCTGGCGTTCGGAACTCTGGGTGACGCTGACGGTGTTTGCCGCCGGTGCGGGAGTCGTCCTCGTCCTGGCCAACAGCGTGATCCTGTTCCTGCTCGGAGGGGTCTTGGCGGTCGTGCTCGCCACCTCGCTCCTGGCGTCCGGGGGACAGCCAACCGGCGGGGGTGTCCCGGTAGCGGCTGCCGTGCTCACCGCGCTGGTCGTTGAGGGTTACGTCTACGCGTTCCTGCCAACGGCGGCGGCCTTGCTACTCGCCGCCTCCCCCGCAACCCTCTGGTTGATCCGACTCCGTCCCCTCCATCGCCTCGGCCCGAAGTCTCGTGCCACGGTTGCAGCGGGGCTCGTCCTCGTCCCCGTGGCAATCGCGATCGGCCTGATCCTGGCCTCCAAGTCGTTCGACAACTACGGATCCTGATCGTGCAGCGCAAGCCTTGGAGGCGGAACACGGCCAAAGACGCCGTGTCGCTCGATCGCCGTTACAAACGGGTGGACGAACCGAAAGATGACCTTCCCACTGGGAGAGTCTGTGGAAAGTTCCCAGCAAAACCATTACCGTCACACCCAGAAGGTGACGATCAACCTTTGATTCGATACAACAAGCGATCCATCAAGATCGCTCGTCATCGGCTTCAGGAAGCCGAGTTCCCAATTTAGGCGGGGATCAAGAAATGACCATGGGAACAAAAGCGGGATGCGGGAATCGAACCCGCGCGTATAGCTTGGGAAGCTATCAGGCTACCACTACATCAATCCCGCAAGACATCCTGATTGTACTCGAAACCGACCCGGCAGTACAACCAAAATCGGGCGGATTTGCAACTCGGCTTACAACCTGCACAACTGTCGTAAGTCTTTGCTATCTTCGACTTACAGCAGCACCCCAGGGGTAAGCAAGCGAACATATCCAGCTTAGGAGGCTGACAGTCCACCACTGAGTCGCATCCGCATCTCCGCTAACATTACCAAGTGATTCCCTCGACGGCAAGGGTCATCCGCGATCTCGTTGAGAGATTCCGGTCTTTCCGGTTCCTGCGATTTGCAGGTCCGGCGTGCTCGCGAAAAGTGGGACAGCGAACCGAGCAAGTTCAGGCGTCGCGTGGAACGTGCGAAGGTCTCGGCTCAAGGGACTTCCATCGCTTTCGGATTGATCCCAAGCGGTCCCTCAAAGCCGAGACTGACGACCTCTCCACACGACCTGCGTGAGCGGCTGAACCGAAGGACTCAGGCGTATCGCTCTCTTCGAGACTTGCGCGGGTGTTCCCTCATGATTCCGCCCCCCCGCTTGCGCCTCGGCCGTTTCTCTTGATATACGTCTTGTCTAACGGCCGGAGGTCTTCGCCATCGAGCGTTTGAGCAAGTCCCAGCCGACGCGCCCCGATTTTGAAGTAGCCGCGTTCTCGCTCGATCCCGAGACTCCTTCGTCCGAGCCGTCTGGCAACTGCGGAGGTGGTGAACGTGCCCGCGAACGGGTCGAGGATCAGGTCGCCGACGTTGGAGCTTGCCTTGATGACGCGCTCGATCAAGGCTTCCGGCTTCTGCGACGGATGTTGCTCATATTCAGGCATCCGATACCGAACACGAGGGTAGTACCACACATTTCCGGGCACCTTGGTGGTCTTATACGGCTCCGGGGTCGGCTTGCGATAGTCGATCAGCCTGCGAACGGCCCCGGTTGGGGCTTGCACCTCGATGTCGTCCGCGTTGTAGGTATAAGCCTTGCGATCCTTGACACAGAACAGAATCGGCTCATACATCGAACCATACAACTTGCGGGCCTGGACCCCGGAACTGTCGTAGTGCCAGACGATTCGGGAGAGAATGGTGCACTCGTTGCGGAGCCAGAGGTCGAGGAAGGGCATCGCCTGCGTACTCGTCATGACGTAGAGGCTGCCCGTTGGCTTCAGCTTACTCAGGCAGAGCTTCAACCAGGAGTAACACCAGGCTACATAGGCCTCGTCTGAGGGCCACTTGTCTTCGCTCTCGCCGAACTGCTTTCCAAGGTTGTAGGGAGGATCGGCGAAGATCAGGTCGACCTGACCATCGGCGATCAACTCGCGCATGACGTCGAGGCAATCGCCGTGATAGATCGTGGTCGACGCGTCTTCGAGCTTCGTTATTGCCGGGTCCATCGACGCAAGACCTGGGTCTCCGGCAAGCAAAGAGCGGCTCATTTTTCCTCCGTGACGGCCGGGGGCTTCGCAGGAATTCGCGTCAGGCCTCCGGGGTGAAGCCGAGAACGATATCAAACTTCGCGGCGAGCTCACCGATCCGGGAGTTGGGGATTGGGGCGAAGTCGACAGTCACCGCGTCGCTGAGCTTGGGGTCCCGAAGGCTGCGATAGATCCCGTCGCGCTCGTTGCCAGGATGTCCCTTGACGTAACACTGGGTCGTCAACAGATCCTTGCCACCCTTGCGGAGTTTGAAGTGGATGTGAGGGGTTCGCCCCGGGTAGGGAACGGGCTTCACGGTGCGGAACGAGTATTCGCCGGTCGAGCTGGTCAAGAAGCGACCGAACCCCTGGAAGTTCTTGTCATGCTTCGCATGGTTCGGGTCTTTGGAGTGGATGTAGGCCCCTTCATTGTCAACCTGCCAGATCTCGACCAGGGCGTTCTTGATCGGGTCCCCCTTCGCATCCAGGATCCGGCCCGTCAGGTAGGTCACTTCGCCCACAGCCGGCGTGATGGCGTCGTTGACGATCAGGAGGTCATTGTCGGTATCGAGCGGTAAGTGATCGGGGTAGAACGGCCCCTCGGTCTGCTTGGGAGTAAGAACCAACTCCTCGGCAAACACTCCGCGAGTGGTGAATGCGGCTGCGCCAAAGGCCATTGCACCGAGAAAGAGACGGCGATTGCTCGAGGCAGGGACGTCGTACATCGGAGACTCCCGGGGGCAGAGGGTTGGGCCGGTGATACGGACGAAGTGCGTTCACTCTATCGAACACTAAGAGGCGATGAACCGGAAGCCCTTCGAGCAGGAAATTCGACCGTCTCCCCTGCCCTTGTCCTCAAAGGTTGCCCCGAGCTCCGGCACGGCAGTGGGTCAGGCCTTCCCCAAGAGGGAATCCGAGTCCCCAGTCAAGCGGTTCCGTACCATTGGCGGTCATTCTCACCCAATACCGAACTCCCGTGGATCGACGCCTTTTCCATGATCCACGGGCGAGCCGGGTTGCGTCGAGCCAAGAACGTGTTGTCTGACGTTCGTAAGTCGCGTACATTGTCGGCGCGCATCCATTCTTATCGAATCGGCCACTCACACGTTCTTTGAGAGAACGGAGTGACGCGGCCTGCTGCCTGCTTGCGAGAGAATTCCATGAGCCAGGAGACCGCCACGAGGCCCGCTGGAACGGCGCAACCCGCATTGGAGATCCCGCTTCCTCCCTTGCCTCCCGATTGGCGGTCACTTGCCCGCGCCTTCGTTCACCAGGCGCGAGTCAGATGGGGCCAACTCGCCGTCAGCGACAGCACGGGGGCCAGCCTTACGTATGGAAAGACCTTTATCCGGGCGCTCGCGTTGGGACGAGTCCTGGCTCGCCGGCTCGGTCCCCATCCCTATGTTGGCCTGCTCATCCCGCCGACGGTCCCCGCTTCGGTCGCGAATCTGACGCTGACCCTCTGGGGACGGATTCCGGTCAACCTGAACTACTCGGCGAGCGAGTCTCTGATCAACTCGTCGATCGACCAGTGCGGGATCACGCACGTCGTAACTTCCGAGAAGGTGCTCGACAAATTCAAGCTCAGGCCGAAGGGAGAACTCGTCCTGCTCGAGGATATTCCCAAGCAGGTCACACTGGCCGACAAACTTTGGGCGGCGGCCGTTGCAAAACTCGTTCCGATCTCGCAGTTAGACCGGTTCCTCCCCGGCCTCCGTGCTGAGAATCTGGACAATACCGCCACCGTCATCTTCACCTCAGGATCGACCGGAAATCCGAAGGGGGTCGTTCTCTCCCAACGCAACGTCCTGACCAACATCCATCAAATCAACACCCAGCTCAACATTTTGCCCGACGAGAGCCTCCTGGGCATTCTTCCCTTCTTCCATTCGTTCGGGTTCACGGTGGGGCTCTGGACGGTCTTCTGTCTCGGCAAGAAGATCGTTTACCACTTCAACCCACTGGACGCCAAGACGATCGGCAAGCTCTGCGAGACGCATCGGGTGACCCTGCTCGCGGGCACGCCAACCTTCATGCGAAGCTACCTCCAACGGTGCGATCCCAAGCAATTCGCGACGGTCGTGCATCTGCTCCTCGGCGCGGAAAAGCTCAAGCCTGAGCTGGCCCGCGAGCTCCGCGAGACGCTCAAAATCGAGCCGATGGAAGGATACGGCTGTACGGAGCTCTCCCCGGTCGTCTCATTCAACGTCCCGCACGACAAAGTGCTGGCCGACGGCCGAACCGTCCCCGGGACCCGGGAGGGGACCGTGGGCCTGCCGGTGCCGGGCACGTCCATCAAGACGATCGACCCCGAAACGGGAGCGGATCTGCCCCGGGGGACGGCCGGAATGATCCTGGTCGCGGGGCCACAAGTCATGGTCGGTTACCTGAACCAACCGGAGGCCACCGCCAAGGTGCTCAAAAACGGCTGGTATCAAACGGGCGACATCGGCTATGTCGATGAAGACGGATTCCTCAGGATCACCGACCGGCTCAGCCGATTCTCGAAAATTGGCGGCGAAATGGTGCCCCACATGGCGGTCGAGACGGCAATCCAGGAAGCGACCGGGACCAACGAGCAGAACGTGGCCATCACTTCGCTGCCCGATCTCAAGCGTGGGGAACGGCTCTGCGTGATCCACACTCCGCTCGGGATCACGCCGCAAGAGGTGAATCGTCGACTCACCGCCGGGAGCATGCCGAGGCTCTGGATCCCGGCTGCCGACGACTTCATCGAGGTTGAGTCCATCCCAATCCTCGGCTCAGGGAAGGTTGACCTCCGCCAGCTGCGCGAGATTGCCCAGCAGCGAGTGCCCAAGTCCTGAATCCCTGGCTCCCGCGAACCACTCGCCTCCTGGGTTCGATTTTCCAGCGAGCGGGAAGCGGATCGCTCCCCGCTCGCCGGAAAGAAAAGACAAAGGAGCTCACGCTCTCGATGCGCCCGAAAAAGCCCCAACAAGTGGGTCGCCCGGGGACGGGTCTGCGGGGCATTGGAAGGCCTCGGCGCTGAACCGCGGATTCGCGCGGGATACCGACCTCGTGTAGAATACCAGGAAAGAGGAAATGGGGATTTCTTCCCCATTGTTGTCTTCTGCGCGGATCGTCCTTCGGAGAATTTGATGGAGGTCGTCCTTCGGGTCACATCGGGTCCGCACGCCGGCCAGGAACAGCTCCTGAGCGACCGCGACACTTGTGTGGTCGGCCGATCGTCGAATGTGCGTTTCTCGATGCATGAGGACCGGTTGCTCTCGCGCGAGCACTTTCGCGTCGACCTCAGCCCACTCCATTGCACCCTGGAAGACATGGGGAGCACGAACGGCACGAAGGTCAACGGCCGCCGGGTCGAATCGAGCGTGCTTCGTGACGGCGACGTGATCACCGCCGGTGACAGCGCCTTCGTCGTTCAGCTCGAACGCAAGACCGAAGAAGGGAAGAGCCTGGTCCATTGCCTCGGGTGCGGTCAACCGGCTCCCGACGTCGGCCCTTATACGACCTTGACGGACGACATTCCGGGGGCCTGGCTCTGCGAAGCTTGCTCGGCGCGCCGGAAACAGTTTCCTCCCACGCATCCCGACTATCTGATCGAGCGCCGGATCGGGTTCGGCGGCATGGGCGAAGTCTTCCTCGCCCGCCAGCTCTCGATCAACCGGCAGGTGGCCATCAAGATGATGATCCCGACCGGGGCCGCCAGCGCCAAGGCCAGGGACTACTTTCGGCGTGAGATGATCATTCTCAAAGATCTCTTGATGCCGACCGGCCAATGCCATCCCAACGTCGTCGCCTTCTACGACATCCTCGAAATCGAGGGGCAATTCCAGCTCATCATGGAATACGTGGCGGGAAAGAACGCCATGGAGTGGGCTGTGGGACAGTCCACTCCGCTGTCGGTCGCAACCACGGCGAGGATTGGCCGGCTCCTACTTTCCGCCCTCGAATACGCCCACTCCCGAGGCTATGTCCATCGTGACGTCAAGCCCTCGAACCTGCTCGTCATGGGTCCGCCGCAACGTCCCCAGGTCAAGCTATCCGACTTCGGCCTGGCCAAGAACTTTCGCGAAAATAGCGGCTTTATCGGTCTGACCCATCAAGGGGACATTGGCGGTTCCGTCGGCTTTCTTTCCCCCGACCACATTCGCGACTTCCGCGACATCAAGGAACCGGCGGACATCTATAGCGCGGGGGCGACGCTTTACTATCTGCTGACGTCCCAATACCCCTACCTCAACTTCGACCCCAAACGAGCCGACGCCTACTGCATCATTCTCGAGAACCCCTCGGTTCCGCTCCGAGCCCATCGCCCCGAGGCGCCGGAAGGTCTCGAGCGGATTCTGCGAAAGGCCCTTGAGAAGCAGCCGCGTGACCGCTGGAAATCGGCCGCGGCCATGTCCGAGGCGCTCCGACCGTTTCTCGACAGTAATGCTTGATGTCCGTCCGTTCTGCCGCTCGGCGAGCCCCCCCCAATCGCTCGGTCGCACGACGAGTCGGGGCTTCCGATGTTCTGGGGGATTGGCCTCCGATGTTTTTTTGATTAAGATCCATCTGGCCCCTTTCCGCACCCATAATAAGAGTCCGATTTTCTCGTGGCGGGTCGCCTTTTTATTCCGCATTGCTCCCTGTTGGTTTCGCAAGATCGGGACAGAACGGGTTGACTTGGGTTGAGGATGAGTGTCGCGCCGGCTTTGGGCTCTGATACTGATATCGCCTTGACGACTTGTTGTTGGGCCTCATTCTTTGTGGGATGTCGATAAAATCACTATGGTGAATCTCGGAAAGGGCTCGGGTGTGTTGGAGCGTCTTGGAACGGTAGCCATTATCGGTGTCGGCCTGATTGGGGGGTCGATCGGGCAGGCAATTCGTTCTCGGGGCCTCGCCGATCGAGTCGTCGGGATTGGACGCGACGCGGCCAGACTGGCGGAAGCGGTTGAGCTCGGCGCCATTGACGCCGGCACGACCGAGCTGGGTCAGGGCGTAAACGGGGCCGACGTCGTTGTGGTTTGCACGCCCGTCACCCGGATCGCCGACGACGTTCGGAGCGTGGCGGAACTCGGCCCTCAAGGGGTCTTGGTCACCGACGCCGGTAGTACGAAGCAGCGAATCGTCGAGGCGGTCGAGCTCGACCCTCGCGCTCGAGCCTGCTTTGTCGGCGGCCACCCCATCGCCGGGTCGGAGCGGAAGGGGGTCGCCGCTGCGGCCCCTGACCTGTTCGAGGCCAAAGCCTGTATCCTGACCCCCACCGAGAAGACCCCCACCGATCGACTGCAACGAGCGCGAACCTTCTGGAGCAGCCTGGGGTGCCGGCTGATCGAGCTCTCTCCCCGCGAACACGACTTGGCGCTGGCCTTGACGAGCCATCTACCCCATGCGGTTGCCGCGGCCCTGGCCGGCTCGATTCCCCGCGAAACGCTGACCATGGCGGCGGGCGCTTACCGCGACGGAACCCGGGTCGCCGGTTCCGACGCGTCGCTCTGGGCCGGCATCTTTCGGGAGAACCGGGCGCCGATCCTGGAGTCGCTCAAGACGTTTCGCAGCTCACTGGCCGGCCTGGAATCGGCCCTCGAGGCCGACGACGAACAAGGAATCATCGCCTGGTGGGATCACGCCAAGAACCGGCGGGCCCATTTCGATTCGCTCAATGGTTCCGGAACAACGAACGGTTGACGACAGGCCCCGATCTGGCCACGATCAGATCGACGCAAGAACACGACTTTTGGAACTTTTGGTTGATTTAATGAGTCCATTGACACCCCAACGAGGATAAGCGTCCCGCCCCCGCGACCGATCCGGTCATTGCCGATCCTTTTGAACCTCGATGTCACTCGCCTCGCCACGCCGGCCGGCTCAATCGCCTCAACGCGACTGGTCCACTGGTACAACGACCCGACGCCCGGAACGAGTGAGTTCCGTTCCGGCCCGGAGAGTTATCGAATTCCCAAGCCTAGTTTTGATAGGCGAGACGAGTTTCTTTCAACCCAGGCGTTATGGATCCTTAGGGACAAGAACGTTACCTATATGTTATGGCACTTACAAATCGATCCCGCTGCCGGTAACGCGGACCGCGAAGGAGTTCGCCTGGCGGCCGAGGCGGCCGAGTTGGGGCTCTCCGGCCCTTGGCGAATCGCGGCGAGCCGGGGATTCTTGCTCGAAGGGGCGCTCGACGGCGAGGACGTCCAGCGTGCCGCCCAGACGCTCCTGGTCGACCCGATCGTCGAGACGTTCGCGGTCCGGCCCAGCGGTCAGACCGTGACCGGAGCGGGCACCACGGTTCACGTCCTCCCCAAGCCCGGGGTGACCGACCCCGAGGCGGAAAGTGCGCTGGCCACGCTTCGTGCTCTCGGGTTTGCCGTCGAGAGCGTGCGGACGATCCGAACCTACCGGATCGACGGACCGGCCGAGTCGCTTCCCCGCCTCATTCAACGCGTCCTCTCCAATGACGCGGTCGAGCAGGCGATCGTCGGCGCTCTTTCGCTCGATCGGCTCGGACAAGGCCATCCCTATCGGCTCCAGCGCGTGGACGTGCCGATCCGGACGATGGACGCCCCCGCGCTCGTGAAACTGAGCAAAGAGGGGCAACTCTATCTTAGCCTGGAGGAGATGCAGTCGATTCAGGCTCACTTCGCCGAACTCGGCCGCGACCCGACCGACTGCGAACTCGAGACCCTGGCGCAAACCTGGAGCGAACACTGTTCGCACAAGACGTTGCGAGGGCTCATCCGGTTCGAAGATGAGGTCATCACGAACCTCCTCAAGAAGACGATCTTCCAGGCGACCCAGATCCTCAACCCCGACTGGCTCGTCAGCGTCTTCGCGGATAATGCGGGCGTCGTCCGGTTCGATGACGCCTACGACGTCTGCTTCAAGGTCGAGACCCACAATCATCCGTCCGCGATCGATCCCTACGGCGGAGCGAACACCGGCCTGGGTGGCGTGATCCGCGACCCGATGGGGACCGGGCTCGGGGCGAAGCCGATCTGCAACACCGACGTCTTTTGCGTCGCCCCGCCCGACTTCCCCCCCGATGAACTTCCCGCAGGCGTGCTTCATCCCAAGCGCGTTCTGAAGGGGATCGTCGCCGGGGTGCGCGACTACGGCAACCGGATGGGCATTCCGACCGTCAACGGAGCGCTCGTCGTCGATCCCGACTACCTGGCCAACCCGCTCGTCTTCTGCGGCACCATCGGGCTGATCCCGCGTGGCCTCTCGGAGAAGCATGTGGAACCAGGGGACCGGATCGTCGCCATCGGCGGCCGGACCGGCCGAGACGGTATCCACGGGGCCACCTTCAGCTCGGCCGAGCTGACCAGCGACAGCGAAAGCATCTCCGGGGGCGCGGTCCAGATCGGCAACGCGATCACCGAGAAGATGGTCCTCGACGTGATCATGCAGGCAAGAGACCGGGGCCTCTTCCGCTCGATCACCGACTGCGGCGCGGGGGGGTTCAGCTCGGCGGTCGGCGAGATGGGCGCGGAGCTCGGCGCCGTCGTCGATCTCGATCGCGCTCCGCTCAAGTACGAAGGGCTCTCTTATACCGAGATCTGGATCTCCGAAGCCCAGGAACGGATGGTCCTGGCCGTTCCCCCGGAATCATTGCAGGCGCTCGAAGCGCTGTGCGCCAGCGAGTCGGTCGAAGCGACCGACCTCGGCGAGTTCGTCGCAACCGGCCGCTTGACCTTGCGCTACCAGAACGAGACAGTAGCCGACCTCTCGATGGATTTCCTCCACGAAGGGCGGCCGGCCGTCGTCCGTGACGCCACGTTCACCCCGCCGCCGATCCTCGAAATTGCGCTCCCCGACCGGGCGGACTACACGGCGGATCTGACCCGGATCATGGCGTCGTGGGACGTCTGTAGCAAGGAGTGGATCGTCCGCCAGTACGACCACGAAGTCCAAGCGCGAACGGTCGTGAAGCCACTCGTCGGCGTCCAGGACGACGGGCCCGGTGACGCCTCGGTGGTACTCCCGGTGCGCGGCTCCACGAGGGGCCTGGCGGTCTCTTGCGGGATCAACCCGCGCTACGGCCGGCTCGATCCGTACGCCATGGCCGGCTGCGTGATCGACGAGGCGATTCGCAACTGCGTGGCGGTTGGTGCTGACCCGGACCGGATCGCCTTGCTCGACAACTTCTGCTGGGGCAATACCGAGCGTCCCGAAACACTCGGCTCGCTCGTTCGCGCCGCCCAGGGGTGCCTCGACGTGGCCGTGGCTTACGGCACGCCGTTCGTCTCGGGTAAAGATAGCCTTTACAATGAATACACCCATGAAGGTAAGAGCCGGGCAATCCCCCCGACGCTCTTGATCAGCGCCATGGGACAGGTCCCCGACGTGCGCAAATGCGTCACGATGGACCTCAAAAAGGCGGGAAATCTCCTGTTCGTGCTCGGTCAGACCCGGCTCGAGCTGGGGGGCTCGCACTGGACAATGATCCAAGGGATTGAAGGGGGCCGCGTGCCCCGAGTGGAACCGACGACCGGCCGGCCGCTCTTCCAGCGGCTTCATGCCGCGATTAACCGTGGCTTGATCCGAAGCTGCCACGACCTCAGTGAAGGGGGCTTGGCCGTCGCGCTGGCGGAAATGGCTCTGGCGGGCGGTCTGGGGGCGAAGGTAAACCTCCAAGACTTGCCCCGTGATGAAGACGCCGCGCACGATGCGGCCCTCTTGTTCTCGGAATCGCCCACACGATTCCTGCTCGAAGTTCTGCCTGAGAACGCCCAAGCTTTGACCGAGCTCTTTGCCGGCTTGCCCTTGGGGCGACTCGGCGAGGTGACCGGTGGAATTGACTCGTCTCCGGCCCGACTGACCATTGTGGGACTTGGCGCTACGTCCGTGATCGATGCGTCTGTGTCCGTTCTGAAAGAGGCCTGGCAAAGTCCTCTGCGTTGGTAGGGGAAAGGCAAGCACACTTTGAACATGGAATTTTTCGAACAAACAAGGACTCAAAAAATGCTTCGGTTCGTCACTTTCGTCGACGGCTCGAATCTCGACGGTGTATTGAAACACTTAAACCTGCGGGTCGATGACTACGGTTCGTTCTACCGCCACGTGTTCGAGCAAAGCGTCCACTATTGGGGCCGGACTTTCGCCGAAGGGTCTCCCTGGCCCTCGGCCCAGCATTCGCGAATTTATTGGTACGTTGTTGGAAAGATGGATGAGTGGGACCTGAACGATCCGAAAGCGGAGTCGCGTCTTCGGAGCCGGTTTGAGCTCAATCCGAGGCTGCGTGACAGCTATCTCGAAGACGTCAGCCGTCGCCAGCCCGACCTGCCCGGCGACCGGCAGGCGGAAGAGGCCTGGAACCTCTGCTTCAACGAAACCCGCGAGTGGTACGAAGGGAAGCGGCGGGCCCTGGAGCGTAAGAAGCGGTTCTATCACGGCGTCCAGGCCGCGACCGACTTCGTGGAGATTCGCCAGGAAGGGCATTGGAAGGTCGACCTGCTCCACCACACCCTCAATGAGAAGGGGCTCGACACCAGTCTCGCGGTGGACATGGTGGCGCTCCAGGACACCTACGACATCGCCCTCCTGATCTCAGGCGACGCGGACGGGATCCCGGGCATCAACTACGTGAAGGGGCGGTCGAAGCACGTCGGCGTGGCCGAGTTCCGCCGCGGCGCACCGGCCGACTTCCCGGCGAAGGGGGCCTCCTCCCGGCTCAAAATCGCCGCCGATTTTGTCGTCCAGGTTTACGAGGCCGACCTGATCCGGCGCAACCTCGCCTATCGGGCCGAGGTCGATTATCCGGCAACATCCTACTCCCCCAGCGAGGGTAATTACTGACCCGTCCCTCGCTGCCCCCTCTCGGACCAATCCGATCCAATCACGAGGGGGCCGAGGGCCGACGTCTCCGACTCAGGATGCTTTCTCCATGGCAAGTCCCCGCGTGATCGTTCTCCGCGCTCCCGGCACCAACTGCAACGAAGAGACCGCCTTCGCCTGGGAGCAGGCCGGCGCTGAGGTGGAAACCTGGCACATTGCCCGCTTGCTGGAAGACTCCCAGACTCTCAACCGCTTCCAGATCCTGACCATTCCCGGCGGGTTCTCGTACGGTGACGACCTGGGGGCGGGCCGGATCTTCGCGACCCGCCTGGGCACCGTCCTCAGTGACGCCTTGCGCCATTTCCACGAGCGTGGCGGCCTGCTCTTGGGTATTTGCAACGGCTTCCAGGTCCTGGTCCGCGCCGGGCTCCTCCCTGGTGGTTCGTCGCAAACCAAGGCGACGCTGACCCAGAACGAATCGGGCCGGTTCGAGTCGCGTTGGGTCCGGATGCAGCCCCAACCCGGTCTCTCGCCGTTCATTACCGACGCGGCCCCGATCGAGCTTCCCGTCGCCCACGGCGAGGGCAAGTTCCTTCTGGCCGATCCCAACGCCCTCACCGCGCTGGAGACCGCCGGCCAGGTCGTCCTGCGCTATGTCGATGCGTCCGGCGCACCAACCCAGGAGTATCCGGCCAACCCCAACGGGACGCCGGGCGCAGTGGCTGGGCTCTGCGACCCAACGGGCCGAATCTTTGGGCTGATGCCCCACCCCGAGCGGTACATCGATCCGATCCACCACCCCCGATGGACCCGACGCGACCCAGGCTCAGACCTCTCGTGCGATGGCCTTCGCATTTTCCAGAGCGCGATTGCTTCCCTTCGCTAAGCGAAGCCGTTTGAAGACAGGGAGCGGATCGCTCCCTGTCTTTGTGACGTCGCGTTAAAGTAAAGCAAAAAGCAGGGAGCGATCTGCTCCCTGCTTAACTTGGAAATCGAGCGGAATAAGCTCAAACTCGACGGCCCGCCGTCACTCGGTGCGCACGTAGGGTGCAATGAAAGTCCGCATCGCGTCGAGGACTTGATCGCCGCCTGTGGCGAAGAAGTCGTTGTGACCAGCTTCTTCCACCGTAAATCTCATGACGGGGGCTCGCGCGGCTTCGGCCAGGCGGTCGGACATCGAGTGAGGAATCAGTGTATCGCGCCGACCGTGCCCGATCAGGATTGGGCAGGTCACCTTGGCGATCTTCGATTCGTTATCGAACCGGTGCCTCAAGAGGAGTGAGGCAGGGAGCAACGGAAGATTGCGCCTGGCCATCTCGGCCATGCTGGTGAAGGTGCAGAAGGAGATGACCCCCGCGACCTTCCCGCGCGAGGCCAGGTCGAGGGCGACCGCCCCACCGAGCGACCAGCCGGCGGCGATGATCTTGGTGGGGTCGACATCCTTCCGGCCTTTCAGGTGAGCGAGCACGGCATCAGCCGTGGCCTGGCAGCCAGCCTCGGAAGCCTTGCCCCCGCTCATTCCATAACCGACGTAGTCAGGGGTGAGCACGTTGACGCCAAGCCGTCGGAAATGCTCGACCTGGTCGACGGCCTCGCTCAGGCACATCGCATTGCCATAAAAGTAGATGAGGCTCGGGCAAGCAGCCGCGTTCGGATGGGGTTTTCCGTCGGCAGTCTGAGCCGGGGCGAAGAGGGCGACGACGCGGTCATCGTGCGCGGTGGTCAGCGTGACGATTTTTTCGTCGGGACGTGCTTTGACGAGGGTGGAGGGATCACCCTGGCGCTTGGCGCCCGGGAAGATCAGGTCAACCTGGATTGCGAAGAGCATAACGCCCACACCGATGTAGATCGTGATGGGGAGGCAGAAGAGACAGCGAATTCTCCCGATCCAGCCAGTGGGACGGGTTGGCCGCTTGGGGCCGCGACTCTCAGGATCAGAAGAGGTCTCTGCTTCGGTCGTTTTCATGAAGACCGATTCTACCAACATTGGGAAAGCTCCCGATATCACGAAACGAAAGCCACGGCGCGGAATGGCGCCGTGGCTGGTCGGGATCGGGTCAGCGGAGCGTGTCGCTCGCTCGGTTGTTCGTTACGTCCGAGCGATGCGGCGTGGTGCGCTCAGAGTCCGCTGGCGAAGCCCTGGCCGGACTCGCGGTCGGATCCAACGCCCTCGACCGAGCTCTCTTTGCGAGGGGGGACGTGGGGTCCGCGAAGCACCGACTGGTTGCCCCGGGTGTGCTGGGTGTGACCACGGAGCGGACCGCGTCGCAGTGGCGGCTCGCCCGCGACACCGGCGACGCCCGGCACGGTGGTCTCCAGCGGCGCGTCGTATTCACCGTCAAGGTCATCGTAACGCGAAACGTAGCCGGGCATCTTGGCACGTTCGAGTTCGTCGGCATAGGAGGCAAGGACAGCGCCTTGGATCTTCTCACGGCACATGGAGTTGATCGGGTGCGCGATGTCGGCGTGCAGTTTGGCGCGGCCGTCGGCGTCGCGGATGGCTCGATTCTCATCCAAACGACTGCCGCACTGGTTACAGAACCGGCTCCGCAAGTGGTTCTTCGTTCCGCAGTGGTGGCAACGATCGGTCAACTTGCGGGAAGGCATGGCGACGAAGAAGCCCTTAGCACCCTCGATGATCTTGAGGTCACGAATGACGAACATATCATCGAAGGTGATGCTACAAAAGGCTTGCAACCGCTCGTTGCTGCCCGAGTTGTCTTCCATGAGCTTGATGCGGACTTCGGTGATCTCCACAGCCGGTACTCCTTTACGAGGCGTTCTCTGCTGCTCTAGGGCCGCAGGATACGACCCGGACTCGTCCTAGTCCGAGCGTTTCAAGGTGCTGGGCGGCGGCGTGTGCCGCGCCTTGGTTGCGGCCGAGCCCAAAGTAGGCTGAGCCGCTCCCGCTCATTAGGTGCCCGTCAAGTAACGGGCCAAGGCTCGCCAGGGCGTCACGGACCCGCGTCAATGCGGGAGCGAGCGTCTCGGCGACGGGTTGGAGCCGGTTGAATAGGCTCTGTCCCAGGGCAGCCGGTCGGTCTCCGACCAGCGATTCGACCACCGGCCCGATCGGCCTGGGCCGTTCGGGCAGGGTCAGATTTCGGTACACGTCGGCCGTGCTCATCCCAACCGGCGGACAGACCAAGACAAAGTGGAGCGGCCTGGTCAGAGTCAAGGCTTCCACTTGCTCACCTCGGCCTCGGCAAATGGCGGCCGGACTCTTCCGGAAGAACGCCACATCACTGCCAATCTCCCCGGCCAAGGCATCCATGAGCCCGGGGGGTGTCCGCAGATTCCAGAGCCGGTCTAGGGCCACCAGAGTGGCGGCCGCGTCACTCGAGCCGCCTGCCAGTCCAGCTTGCGCCGGGATGGCCTTGCGAAGCTCGATCGACGCCCCGTGAGGGCAGCCCGATCGCTCCCGAAGACGCTCGGCTGCCTTGACAACCAAGTTGTCGCGGCCAGTCGGAAGGGTCGGATCATCACAGCGGAGCGTGATCGTCCCCGAAGGGTCGTCGGTCAAGATCAAGGTGTCATACAGGTCCACGGCAACCATAATCGATTCGATCTCGTGGTAGCCGTCGGGCCTGCGGCCCAAGATTTCCAGAAACAGGTTCAACTTCGCCGGGGCGAGGACTTCCACGCCACCGTCGATAGGACGGACGATCATTGAACTTTTGTCCAGAGTTCGGCCGTCGTGGCAAAATCAAGATGAGGCCATTGATTCGGAACGTTGTCGCTACGGAAACTCATTGACCTGTCCTGAGTTTCGTCAATCGGCGTTTCCACCGAAAGGGGCTTCGGAGCGACTCCAACCGCATCCGTCTCGAACTGCGGATCTTCTATCCCGTTCTAGAAATCGTGGCAAGCCGAAAAATCCTTAAAGTCGAAAGATCCCGGCAACCGGCGACCCTACCGGCGCGACCGGGAGCAGGCCGCCGCCAACCTCTTTAGTTCTTCCTCGGCTTTCCGGGACCGCGATGAGGGCCCGACGGGCCGGCCCGACGGCCTGAGATCAGGGCCTCGGCAAAGTCGCGGAGTGAGCGCGCCTCGCCCGGCTTGCTCAGCGCCTCATAGCACTCGATCAGACCGTCGATCGCATCGTAGAACGGGCGATTGGCATCTCGATGTTGCGGGAGCCGCCCGTGAAAACCAGGCGGAAAGGCCCGCTCGGCCAACTCGAAGGCGTAGCCGAAGTGCCCCCGGGCCAGCGTCGGATCCTTGAAGTCCTCGAGCGCAATTCGCCCCAGCGCGACGTGAACCCACATATTGTCGCCGCACCCCTGCAAGGCATACCGCAGCGCATCGCGGGCCGCCTCGGGATCGCCGGCCTTGCGGAGCTCGATCCCCTCCTCAAAGTCGAGCTCCATCTCAATCACACACTTGGGATGGTCGAGTTCAAAATCCTGCCCCTCGCCCCCGAGAAGACGTTTCAAGCGAAGGCCCCCGCGTTTCTTCGGAGCCGCCCCCCCCTTGCCAGGCTTGTGCCCCCCCTGACCCGGTCCGCCAGGTTGCTTCGGCGGTCGACTCTCCCCTGCCCCTTGATCCGACATCGTTGCCCCTTGCCCCTTCGCCCTGCACCTGCGTCTGGTCGATCATTCCGCCACTAAGGACTCCAGCATATCGTCCCCCACCCCAGGCGCGGAGTCCTCGCCGCAGTCCCAAAAGGAGCCGAACCCAATCCCCCATGACCCATCATTGGAACCGTTCGCCTCGAAACCAATCACGATCCTCAATGAGGAAATTCCTCATTCTTGAAAGCCTGTGCTCCTTCCTCAACCAAGCTCACAGAGCTAGCACATCTTTTCGGCAGCCTCGCGCAGATCCAAGGCAGACACTGATTTGACACCCGTGAGCCGCCACCTCGGATTTACAATCTTAACCCTTTTCCACAAAATGACTTAAGATCCAATTTTCCAATCTTTTTTGGCTCTGGCACTCAATCTGCAAATAGTGCTGCCCATGATCGAGTCAGGGTCGTGCCTAGCTCATCAATTCCGCTCCTAATAAAACGCCACGCCCATTCTCTTGAAGAGAGGATGCGACGCGTAACGAGACCGAGGGCGTGAACGGCTTCGGGGCGTTATCCCTGGATTTCCGGGGATGGTGGGAGAATGAGCGTTCCAACCTACGCGGAGACTTCGACGATGACCAAGGGGCAGCGTGCAGTCGTGGCGGGGGCACTCTCCGCCCTCGGGTTGTTGGGATTGCCGGCCTGGGCGAACGCGGAGGAGGCAGCGTCGGCAGCCGTTCCCGAAATCAATGGGGCGGATACGGCGTTCGTGATGGTCAGCGCCGCCTTGGTGATGCTGATGACTCCCGGGCTCGGCCTCTTCTATGGGGGGATGGTCCGACGTAAGAACGTCCTCGCCACCTTCCAGCAAAGCTTTGTCCTGCTGGGCGTGGTCGCGCTCCAGTGGGTCCTCTTCGGTTACAGTCTCGCGTTCAGCCCCGACGTCTACCATGGCCTGATCGGCGGCCTCGATTATGTCGGGCTCAACAATGTGGGCTTCGCTCCCAACGCCGACTATGCCGCCACGATTCCGCACCAGCTCTTCATGGTCTTTCAGCTCATGTTCGCCGTGATCACCCCGGCCTTGATCTCAGGGGCGTTCGCCGAGCGGATGAAATTCTCGGCCTACATCCTGTTCACCCTGCTCTGGGCCACCTTCGTCTACGACCCGGTCTGCCACTGGGTCTGGAGCCCCAACGGTTGGATCAAGGGCCTGGGTGCTCTCGACTTTGCCGGCGGCCTGGTCGTCCACATCATCTCCGGGATCGCGGCCCTCTGCTGCGTGCTGGTCATGGGCAAGCGAAAAGGTTTGGGGAACGAGGATATGCACCCCCACAACCTCACCATGACCGCGATCGGGACCGGGATCCTCTGGTTCGGCTGGTTCGGGTTCAACGCCGGCAGTGCCCTGGCGGCCAACGCCTCGGCGGTCGCCGCCTTCGTGAACACGAATACGGCCGCCGCAGCGGCCACCGTGAGCTGGTCATTGATCGAGTATCTCCATAAGGGGAAGGCCACCGTTCTGGGGACCTGCACCGGGGCCGTTGCCGGCCTGGTCGCGATCACGCCCGCCGCTGGCTTCGTCACCCCCTTGGGAGCCTTGATCATCGGCCTGCTCGTCTGCGGCGTCTGCTACAGCGCGATCCTCTTGAAGAGCAAACTCGGGTATGACGACTCGCTCGACGTCTTCGGTGTCCATGGCGTCGGTGGCATCTTCGGTGCCGTCGCAATCGGCTTCCTGGCCAAGGCGGGCATCAGCGCCAACCCCGCCGGCCTGTTCTACGGCAACGCGAGCCTGCTGACCGCACAGGTCCTCTCCGTGGCCGCCGCCGCGACCTACAGCTTCATCGTCACCTTCGGCATCCTGAAGCTGGTCGACGCCCTGGTCGGGCTTCGCGTCACCGAGGAAGAGGAAGAGATCGGCCTGGACCTGACCCAGCACGGCGAACGGGGCTATATCATGGGCGCTGGCGAGTTCCTGGGCGGTCTGCCCGACCAGGTCCACCCGGCCGTCGCGATCAAGAAAGCGGTCCCGGTCGAGTATTCCGTCACCGTCTGAGTGACCGCCGAAGCTCATTGGCCAACCGAGTCCCTCCGTCCGGGCGTTCAACGACCTGGCCGGAGGGACTTTCGTTTGGACAATGTCCCCAGCCATATCGAAATTCCATCGAAATCGGTTTCGAAACTTAGTCAGCCCTGCATGCCACTTTTTTTACCCCTTCCCGATCGCGATTGCCGCTTCTACCATTGTAAAAATGACTGGCTTCGATAAATTCCATAGAATAACGGGCCGCCGACCTAAGGACAGGGAGATCGTCTATGATCGGTAGAGTCGCTAGCAACCTCCTCGGTCTCGTCGGGGCTGCGCTCGGAGCCGCACTCGGCTACGCTCTCTTTCAATGGCTGGTGAGCCAAAACCTCTACGGCCTGATGATTCCCGGAGCCATGATGGGGCTTGGGTGCTGTCTGCTTGCACAGCACCGTTCGCATACTCGCGGGATCGTTTGCGGAATCGCGGCGCTCATTCTGGGCCTTTATACGGAGTGGCGTTTTTACCCGTTTCGAGCCGATGGCGGGTTCCAATACCTGGTCGTTCACTTCTTCGACCTGAAGCCGATCACTCAGCTCATGCTTGGCGTCGGCGCCATCTTCGCTTACTGGATTGGCAAAGACGCTAGCCCCTTATTCTCCTTCGCCCAGATCGCCCGCAACGATCAGCCCGCCAAGCCGAATTCCGGTAGAGCGACGACCAAGGACTGACACAATACCTTTCTTCACGGCGTTGTCAGGGTAGAATTCCCTCGGGGTTCCCCTCCAAGCTATTTTCGACCGGTCGGTGCGACGACCGACCCACAACGCCGAGGAGGTCGTTATGTCCGCCACAGCATCCGACCGCGCTCACGGTTCACCCTTGCAGGATCCGCTTCGCGCGAAGCAGGTCCAGCAGGCGGAAGAACTTCTCTTCTCGGAACCATCGCGAGGGGGATTCGCCAAGGCCCTGTTTCGGGGGGAGTTCCGCAAGGAGGTCGTCTTTCCCTACCCCGAGCTCCCGAAAGCCGATCAGAGCCGGGTGAATGACGCGGTCGCGGCGGTCCGTCGCTTCGCCGATTCGAGCATCGACGCAGCGGCCATCGATCGCGATGCGGATATTCCCGCGAGTGTGATCGAGGGCCTGGCGAAGCTCGGCGTACTGGGCATGACCGCGCCGGGGGAGTTTGGAGGACGCGGCTTCAGCCAACTGGGCTACTGCCGAATCATGGAGGTGATCGGGGGGCACTGCTCCTCGACAGCCGTTTTCGTCAATGCACACCACTCGATCGGGATCCGCGCTCTTCTGCTCTTCGGCACCGCCGAGCAAAAAGCAAAGTGGCTCCCCCCCTTGACCAGTGGCGAGAAGCTTGCAGCCTTCGCACTGACCGAAAAAGAGGCAGGGTCAGACGCGAGCAACGTCCAGACTGTGGCCATTCCCAGCGAGGACGGCAAGACCTATCGGCTGACCGGCACCAAGCGCTACATCACCAACGGCGCGATCGCCGATGTCCTGACAGTCATGGCCCGCACACCCGACCCGAAAGGGGGTGACTCGAAGGTCACCGCTTTCCTCGTCACGCCCGACCTCCCCGGATTCGAGGTGGTCGAAGCGAGGATGCCCAAATGCGGAATCCGAGGGACAGCGACCGCCCGCCTGGCCTTCCACGACATGCCGGTCCCGGCCTCGAACATCCTCGGCCCCTTGGGAAAAGGGCTGAAGGTGGCTCTCACCGTACTCGACTTCGGCCGAACCACCTTCGGCGCCAGCTGCACCGGGGCGGCCAAGACCTATCTGGCCGCCGCGACCCGGCACGCCGCCCGCCGCAAACAATTCGGCCGGCCGCTGGCTGACCTCGAGTTGATCAAGAAAAAACTAGCCTTCCTCGCCGCGACGGCCTACGCCATGGAGGCCACAACCTACGAGACCGCCGCCTTGATCGATCGGGGGGACGAGGACTACATGCTCGAAACCGCAATCCTCAAGGTCTTCTCTACCGAGATGCTCTGGCAAGGTTCGTACGAGACCCTGCAAGTCCACGGCGGCCAGGGCTATTTTTGCGACGAGCCCTATGAGCGGATGATGCGCGACGCCCGAATCAACACGATCGGCGAGGGGGCCAACGAAGTCCTGAAGGCCTTCATTGCCCTGGTCGGGATGCGCGACATCGGCGAAGGGTTTAAAGCGACCCTCGAGGGGCTGAAGCGACCGACCCGGTTCGTACCGACCCTCTGGCGATTCGGCCGAGAACGGTTGGTGCGCATGGCGCACCCACCAGCGATCCCGGTCACCTCGCCCCTGCTCCGCCGCGCCGCCGATGCCCTCGCTCGCCGCGTGACCCGGTTCGCCTGGGCGATCGAACGAACTCTGATCAGACATCGCGAGGCGATTCTCGAGGCCGAGTATCTCCAAGAGCGGATCGCCGATGCCGCGATTGCGTTAATGACCTCAGCCTGTACCCTGGCTCGGCTCGATCGCGAGTTGGAGACCGAGTCGGTGTCACCGGCCAATCGGGACGCGGCACTCCTCTACTTGCGAATGGCGAATCGCAGGTTCGACCAGGCCCTTCTCGACCTCGACAACAATGATGACCATCTCACCACCCAGACAGCGAATGCCATCGTGCGCGAGCTGAGCGAAGGTTAAGAGGAGGTTCGCTCGGGTGCCCCATCTCCATGGCGGTGGGCTACTCAAACAGACAACGGCTTTAAGGACAAATCAATGCGCAGTCAATCCGACTCCTGTAGGGCGGGCACGACGCACCAGATCTCCCCAAGATTTGGTGAGCCATGCTCACCCTACAAACATTCTTGCCGGCCGGCAACAGCCTCACTAACCGCGACGACTCAGCGCCGGGGTCGGCAGAATCACGGGCCGCCATCTGATCGCCACGATCCTCCACAACTTATTTCTCATCGACCAGTTGCAGATTGCCCCCAACCTCCCCCCCCAAAGTCTCCCCCCCTGTCGAAAATGAGCGGGGATCGGATCCCCGGCCTCGCGACCTGAATCACCGTTTTGGTGTGATTCAGAGCTGGGCCAAGGTGCCTTATTTTATACCAACGACAAAAGTCATGGACAAACAAGCTCGTAACTGTACCAAGATCGTATTTGAGGATTCTTGATTTCACGCGAACCAATAAGGACCTCCTTGACGCTTAGTTTCTATATTGCTACCGTCGCTTTGTTACACCACTGCCGATGAGCATGTGGAAGAACGTCGTGCGCATTCAGCCCTTCCTTTGCCCAGCATTCGAAAGGATTCACTCGTGATCCAACGAGGTCGTCGTGCATTCACGCTCATCGAACTACTCGTCGTAATCGCCATTATTGCCGTGTTGATTGCCTTGCTCTTGCCGGCCGTTCAAGCTGCCCGTGAGGCCGCGCGCAGAGCCCAATGCACGAACAACCTCAAGCAGTTGGGGTTGGGCGTGCACAATTACCTTTCGCAGAACAACGCATTCCCCCCCGTAGTCGAAAACTATTCCAAGGCCGCTTTTGACGCCTTGGGGGATCCCTGGCAACTGGATTGGACGGCGGCAATCCTGGGGCAAATGGAACAACAGGCGATCTATAACTCCATCAACTTCTCTCTCGCCGCAGGGGCTTGGGGCGAGACAACCAGACAGAACACGACCGGAATTCGAACGAAGGTCGGGTTCATGATGTGCCCGTCCGAGGATTCGAAAATCCCCACGATTGCGCAAGGCTGGAAGAGCTACGTGGCGAACATCGGCGGCCCGGCCGCCATCAGCGCGTGGACCGGTCCCTTCGTCATCATGAGAAGCGATCCCGGGAACAATCCGGGTTATACCTCCGGAGGAGCGAACTTCAATTGCGGCTCCTTCGGCGTCGAATCGGTGACCGACGGGAGTTCGAATACGGCGCTCTTCAGCGAGATCTTGCTCGGAACGGGGCCGGTGGCGAATACGATCACGATTTCCAGCACCCAGCGCCGCTCGACCTACTTGTTCCCCACCGGCATGACCCTGCCGCAAGATCAGGGTGTGTCTGCCAGTGCCAGCGCCCTACAGTTCTACAATACCTGCAAAAACCTACCCGGTTCCACAGCCGGCTACGGTAACCTCCCACCGGGCGGCGGCAACGCTTGGCTCGCCGGCCATGCCGGTTCAGTCGTGATCTGGGATTCCTACAACCACTGGATGACCCCCAACGGGAATGGATGTTTCAACAGCGCCGACGGAAACACCGGTGGCTGGGGGAACGTGGTCGACGCCATGCCGCCGAGCAGCAGGCACTCCGGTGGTGTGAACATGGCGATGGCAGACGGCTCGGTCCGCTTCATCAAGGATACGGTCAACGTCCAGACATGGTGGGCCCTCGGCACCCGGAACGGCGGCGAGGTTCTCAGCAGCGACTCGTACTAACGCAGGTTCATCTCTCCCCCCCATCAGTCTTCCAACTTTAAAACCGAGAGGCCCGGATTGCCATGTGGCGGTCCGGGCGTTTTCGGCCGTTGCAGGCACCCATTGGGTGCCTGCCGTGGACAGTAAGCGATTCACATAACAGCGAGAGGTTTTCCATGCGGATTTTCCGGATCGGTATGACTGGAGTTGTCCTCGCCGCCATGATCTCGGGTTGCGGTGGCAACGACACTTCCGCGCCAATCGAAAAGTCGCCCTACGCTCCGACGCCGGACCAGATCAAGGCGATGGAAAAAGAGGCGATGCAAAGCGCCAAGGGCAACCGCACACCCAAGAAGTAAAAAGCCGATCTCGGTGACGTTGCGTCCAATTCCCTCCGCGAGAATCTGAACACGTCATTGCCACTCTCTTGCCCCACCAAGGGCTCTTCCCCATTGCGGCAGACCGCCCGTTGGGATTTCTTCCAGGCGAGGGGGAGCATCAGCTCCCTGCTCGCCTCGGAATCGAAACCAGATGCTGAGCGTCCCATAGCCCGCGAGTCCCATGCGTTGGGAAACCCGCGAGCGGCCCTTTCTCCAATTGCATAAAGCCATTATCGCATTCTCACGCACCTCGCTACACGCAGCTACCCAGCGGTGTGTAATCCGAATAGGAAACCGCTCTGATCCTCCCCCCAACCGCCCTCCTCAAACCTTCCTCATGGTGCTTGCGCCTCTGGTCAGCAATAATGCCTGAGTCAGGCTCTCGGCCTTCGGTCGCATCCATGAGGAGTTTGTAGGGCATGTCCGCATCAAGCACTCAACGTGTGTTGGCCTTGTTCGCCGTCACGGCAACTTTGATCCACGGATCCACGGCCACAGGCGCAGTCGAACCGGCCGGGGCGGTGCAGCCACCGAACATCGTCGTCGTCTTTGCCGACGACCTTGGTTACGCGGACATCGGCTGCTTCGGCGCCAAGGGCTACACCACTCCGAACATCGACCGGCTCGCCACCGAAGGCATTCGCTTCACCGACTTCTACGTGCCTCAGGCGGTCTGTTCCGCGTCGCGCACCGCGCTTTTGACCGGCTGCTATCCCAACCGGGTCGGAATCCTTGGAGCGCTCGGCCCCGCCTCGAAAATCGGGATCGCCGAGGGTGAGTCCACGATCGCCGAGGTCCTCAAGAGGCGCGACTACGCCACCGCAATCTACGGCAAGTGGCACCTCGGCCATCACGATAAGTTTCTCCCAACCCGGCACGGCTTCGACCAATACTTCGGCCTCCCTTACTCCAACGATATGTGGCCGAAGCATCCCACAAACAAGTCCTTTCCCGATCTCCCTTTGATCGAAGGCGAGAAGGTGATCGCGACCAATCCGGACCAGAAGAACCTGACGACCTGGTACGCCGACCGGGCCGTCGGTTTTATCAAGGAGAACAAGGACCGCCCCTTCTTCCTCTACCTCGCGCACAGCATGCCCCACGTCCCGCTCCACGTCTCCGACAAGGAGTCTGGTCGCACGAGTCGCGGCCTGTTCGGCGACGTGATCGAAGCAATCGACGGGTCGGTCGGCCGAATCCTGGCGACGCTCGAAGAGCAAGGCCTCGACCAGAAAACCCTGGTCGTTTTCACATCCGACAACGGCCCCTGGCTCTCGTACGGCAACCATGCCGGCTCCGCCGGACCGTTCCGGGAAGGCAAAGGGACCTCCTTCGAAGGGGGCATCCGTGAGCCCTTTGTCGCCCGCTGGCCGGGCAAGATCCCCGCTGGATCCATCTGCCGCGAACCCGCCATGACCATCGACCTGCTCCCGACCTTCGCTGAACTCGCGGGGGCTGACCGCTCCGGCGACCGCCCCATTGATGGCCGAACCATCACGCCCCTGCTCCTCGCCCAACCCGACGCCAAGAGTCCTCACGAAGCCTTCCCCTTCTACTGGGGCCAAGAACTCCAGGCCATCCGTTCGGGCCGCTGGAAGCTTCACTTCCCTCACAAATACCGCAGTCTCGCCGGCGCACCGGGCGCGGACGGTAAGCCGGCCCCGTATCAAGATCGAGAGATCGGACTCAGTCTCTACGACTTGCAGTCCGACCCTGGCGAACAGTCCGACCTCGCCACGCAACATCCCGAAGTGGTCGAGCGACTCTCCCGCCTGGCCGACGCCGCTCGCGAAGACCTCGGCGATTCCGCCACGAATCGTCAGGGCAAGAACGTCAGACCTGCCGGCAAACTCTGATAGGTCAACGAAGTCCATTTTCAGCGCGCCCCAATTGATACACAGGAGACCATTGATGCGACGTCCTCTCCGACTCGCTTTTGCGTTCGTTCCCACTGTCTTATTCCTACCAGCCATCGCGCGCGGCGAATCGGTGGCCGCAGTCGTCGAGACGACGCTGGAAACCGGGTCAAAGCAGATCCGCCAGTTTGCCTTTGACGGCGACGCCGAGACCTTCTTCGCCTCGAAGGAAAACCCCAGCGTCTCCGACCATTTCACCCTGGTCTTCGAGCAACCGGTGTCCGTCAAATCGATCGCCGTGATCACGGGCCAGCCTGGCCCAGAAAGCGCCGGCAAACTCGAAACAGGGGTGCTTGAAGTCTCAACCGATGGCGAGACATTCACCGAATTGGCGAAGTTCGCCAATGGCGAGGCTCGCGAGGAACTGCACGCCAAGCCGATTCGGGCCATTCGAATCAAGCCGACATCGGTCCAGGACCATCCGCTGGCGGTCCGCGAGTTCACGATCGCGTCCGATCCACCGGTTGCCGTCTTCGAGTACCCTGTCGAAATCGCGGTGGACTGCTCAGACTCGCCCGAAATGAAAGAATGGGCCGACAAGGTCGCCCGGCTCTGCGAGCTCTGGTATCCCAGGTTGAACGAGGCGCTCAAGAGCGACGGATACAAACCAGCGAATTACATCAAGATGCGTATCAGCTCATCCTACAACGGTGTTGCTGAGGCCGGCGGAGGCAACATCCTCGGTTCGACCAAATTCTTCAAGGCCCATCCTGACGACGTCGGCGCCATGATCCACGAAACCGTCCACATCATCCAGCGCTATCGGAGCCGCAAAAACCCGGGCTGGCTGGTCGAGGGTGTGGCCGACTACATTCGCTTCTTCCTTTTCGAACCCGGCAAGATCGGCCCGATCAACGCAAAGCGGGCGCGTTATGACGGCAGCTATCGCACGACCGCCGCGTTTCTCGCTTACGTGACGGACAAGTATGACAAATCGCTGATTTCCAAACTTAACGTGCACATGCGCGAGGGGACCTACAAGGAAGACCTTTTCAAGGAACTGACCGGCAAGACGGTTCAGGAGCTTGATGAAGAGTGGCGAGAATCGCTCAAGCGTTGATAGGTGAACTCTGAGTTTCGCAATCCGGATGAGCGTTTTACGGGCACAACTTTATCCGGCCTGCACAGCCTGAATCAACAACCAAGAATATCCCAATCTCCAAGGTGAACGGAAAACACCAGCAAGCACACGCTTTTGCTCCCCTTTGGTCCGCTCAAGCTCGTCGGCCGCCAGTAGCTCGTGTTGGTAACGCACGCGATCTTCGTCAGAGAGCGTGAGCCGCCCCAACTCAGCCCGCGCGGATCGGGCACGTGCCTCATCTCCCATCGCCACCGCCAGCTCGGCGCGGGCGGCAGACACGACAGCGAAGGCAATCAGGGGTGGCTTGCCGACCACTTCGACAACGAAGGATCGGGTGGAACCGGGAGCCAGGGCGATTTCGCCGCCGAGTTGTACTTCGCCATCATCGCTCTGCTGTACTCAGCCTCTCGCAAGTAAGGCTTTTCTAGCCCTGTTTCGAGTGGAAAGTATGGTTGATTGACCCTCATCGCACGTAAGTCTGCACCGAGCGCTCTTTGTTCCCAATCCGCGACCCGGGCTCGATATTCCGAGGAAAGTCGAGCCATCCGCCGACGAGTGACCTCGGCCGTCAGAGCGAGGGCCGTGACGGCCACAACGATCATCAAGGTTGGGAGCCGGAACCGAGGGAGAGTCATATCCCACCCGGGAGAGCATTGGCCTTGGAAGACGTCGCCGAGCCATTATAACCGGAAAGCGGCCCGGTTGGTCGATCGGGGACGTCGCGCTCGCGAGTTTGGCTCGGCTCGAGACATGATGGAGAGAACCTGAGCTGGGATGAGGGAGAGAGCGACCCAAGGTGGGACGCGTAGTACCGGTTGGTTCAAGTGAATGGACGACCGTTTGCCCCATGTATTTGGGCCTTTCACCCGGATGCGAGCGACCCGAGTGTCCCCCCCCCAAGCCGTCCGAGATCAGAGGGAGTCGACCGGAATCCCAGAGGATTCCCGAGGCCAGTCGGCCCCCTCTAAAATGTTCCTGTGTTCCTCCGTTGCTTGACCCAGGCTCGATCGCCGTTGATACTCTTCGCGGCGGACCTGAAAGCAAGGGCTGGAGGGGATATGGTTCTGGTTTGTGTTGTGCTGGCGATCGCCTTGGCGATCGTCACCTTTATCCTGCTTCGGTCACGGCGGACGCTCGCTAAGCTCGAACGAGGCGTGGCCGCGCTCGGCAACGGCCGGCCGACACGGCCGATTGCCACGAGCTATTCGTGCCTGGCCGGGCCGCTCGCTCATTTGTTCAACATCGTTGCCCCGAAACTTGAAGCGCGAATTGCGCTCCAGGAACAGGACAGGCAGCAGCTCCGCGCCGTGCTCGGGGGGATGTCCGAGGGGGTCATCGCGATCGATGCGAGGCGCCGGCTCCTGTTCGCCAACGCCAGCGCCAATCAACTCTTCGGGATCGATGCCGATTCAGTGGGCCGGCTCATTCCTGAACTGATCCGCAGCACGCAAGTTCAAGGGGCCGTGGAAGCAACGCTTTCCAGCCCGAATCCGTATCAAGGGGAAGTGACCCTGGCCACCCGCGAATCGGTCCTCCGGATCCATTCGCGGATCCTGGCGGTCTATGGAACCCCCCTCCCCGGCCCGCCGCCGGGGGCTGTGCTCGTCTTCCACGACGTGACCGAATTGCGCAGGCTGGAACGAATGCGGCAGGACTTCGTGGCCAACGCTTCCCATGAGCTGAAAACACCGCTGGCCTCGATCAAGGCGTATACCGAAACGCTGCTCGACTGGGCGCTCAAGGACGAGACTGTCAACGTCCGCTTCCTCGAGCGGATCGATGAGCAGGCCGAACGCTTGAACCAGCTCATTCTCGACATGCTAAGCCTGGCCCGGCTGGAGACGGGCCAGGAGGTCTTCGAGCACGGACCGCTCCCGCTCGCCCCGGTCATCGTGGCCTGTCTCAACTCGCATCGCGACCGCGCGGACGCCAAGGGGCTGCAACTCAGCCTTGAACTCGGGGAGCTCGACGAGCAGAGCGAGGTCAAGGCCGACGAGGAAGCGATCCGGCAGATCCTCGACAACCTGGTCGACAACGCGATCAAGTACACTCACGAAGGCGGGTCGGTTCGCGTCTCGTGCCGCCAGACGGACGACGCCATCGCCGTCGAAGTCGCCGACTCGGGCATCGGAATTCCCCGCGATGAGCTGGCCCGAGTGTTCGAGCGGTTCTACCGGGTCGATAAAGCGAGGAGCCGAGAACTCGGTGGCACCGGGCTCGGCCTCTCGATCGTCAAGCACCTGGTCCAGTCGATCGACGGGCAGGTCACAGTCGTCAGTCGACTGGGCGCAGGAAGCTGTTTTACCGTCCGACTCCCCCGGTTCCGGCCGCTCGATGCTCGGATTTGACCCCATTTCCCAAAGATTGATGCCGTGATTCCGAAGCATCCTCACACAATCTTCACACATGGTCGTTAAACTCAACGGCTGAGGCCGTTCCATACGCTGAGGAAACGATCGCAATGCGACACGAGCGGAGTGCGAGATTGCTGGCGGCGACACTGATCGCCACGATTGTTGGGGGTTGCGGGCGAGTCGGCGGGAGCTCCTCCGGCGCCTCCGCCACGGTCGACATCGACGGCTCGAGCACCGTCTTTCGGATCAGCGAGGCTGCCCGTGAAGGGTATAGCGCGATCAATCCCAAGGTCACCGTGGTGGTCGACAATCACGGCACCGGGGGCGGGTTCGGCCACTACCTGAACGGTGAGATCGACATCATCGACGCCTCGCGACCGGCGAACCCTGACGAGGAAGCCAAGGCCAAGGCGCAAGGGATCCCGTGGACCCGCTTCAACGTCGGCACCGACGGAATCACCCTGGTCGTCAATCCCGAGAACCAGTTCGTGAAGTCGCTGACCGTCGCCCAGTTGAAAGCGATTTGGGAACCAGGTAGCAAGATCACAACCTGGAAGGATGTTGATCCGTCGTGGCCGGCGCGAAAGATCGTGTTCTACAGCCCCGATAATGATTCAGGTACGTTCGAGTACTTCACCGAGGCGATCGTCGGCAAGAAGAAGCAGCAACGAGACGACGTCCAGCCCAGCTCCGACGATAACACCCTGGTCAATGGCGTGGCGGGCGACGTCGACGGACTCGGCTATTTCGGCCATGCCTACTTTGAAGCCAATTCCAACAAACTTCGCGCGATCCCGATCCAGAATGGAGCCGACGACGCTCCGGTCTTGCCTTCCGAGGCCACGATCCTGGACCAGAGCTACAAGCCCCTCTCGAGACCTCTTTTCATCTACGTCAAGAATTCGTCGATGCGACGCCCCGCCGTACTCGGGTTCCTGAAGTATTATCTCGAGAACATTGTGGAGCTGGCGACAAAAGGGGGATACGTCCCTCCGACCGCTGAGGAACGAGAGGCGAACCGGAAGGCACTGCCGGCCGATGGAGACGTCTCGACACCTACCGCGAAGGACGCAGCGTGAGCGCGACCATCCCGAAACCGGCTGACGCTGATGACGAACTTTGGTCGGGCAGTTCCAAGCTCCGCGCTGTCCGCGAGTCGGGTGTCTCGTTATTCCTGCTCTTCTGCGCTACGGTCACAGTGCTGACGACCGCTGGGATCATCGTCGTCCTTGGTCTCGAAACCGCTGAGTTCTTCCGAAAGTCGGGGGTGGGCCTGGTCGATTTTCTCACCGGCACCGAACTGAAACCGGACGCCCGCTCACCGAAGTATGGAATCCTCCCCCTCGTCTGGGGAACCTTTGTCGTCGCGGCTGGTTCGACGATCATCGCCCTGCCGGTCGGCCTGCTGAGCGCAATCTACCTGAGCGAGTACGCCCCTCGGGGCCTACGCGCAATCCTCAAGCCGACTCTCGAGCTTCTGGCCGGAATCCCAACGATCGTCTACGGCTATCTCGCGTTGCTGGTCGTGACCCCTGTCCTCAAGGCGATCTTCGAGCCCTTGGGCATTCGCGTCGAGACGTTCAACGCCCTCAGCGCCTGCATCGTGGTGGGGGTCATGATTATCCCGATGGTTTCATCGCTCAGCGAGGATGTGCTCTCGGCCGTCCCCCGAGGACTTCGTGAGGCGGGCTATGGGCTGGGGGCGACCAAGTTCGAGGTCTCGACCCGGATCGTCGTGCCCGCTGCCCTCTCCGGCGTGGTGGCGTCGTTCATCCTGGCACTCAGCCGGGCCATTGGAGAAACGATGGCCGTCGTGCTGGCCGCCGGGATGCGCCCGCAGATCAGCCTCAACCCGCTGACTTCGATCGAAACGATGACCACCTACATCGTGGCCGTCACCAACGGTGAAGCCTCGTATGGCTCGCCGAAATATCTCTCCTTGTTTGCGGTGGGCATGGTCCTCTTTGCCATCACGTTAACTCTCAACATCGTTTCGGGATTGGTTTTGCGTCGGTATCGCGAGGTCTACCAATGAGCGTGCCGGGGTCGTCTTTGTATGCCCCCCACCGTCGAACCCGGCGTTTGCTGGGTCCGATCTTCGGTGTGGCCTGCTTTCTCGCCACCTTGACCGGCGTGGTCGTGCTCTCGGTGGTGCTCGGCGCGGTGATCGCAGCGGCACTTCGGCGTCCCGGCGCTGAGCCCTGGTACGCGATCGGAAGCAACACCCGCAGCTTGTTCGAGCTCCTCTGGGGGCTGGCCAGTAAGCCGCAGTCGAGCGACCCGACCCTGGCCGGATTCCGGGCCGGGATTGCCGGAAGCATGTGGCTGCTGGGCTTGGTGGCCGTCTTCGCGATCCCGGTCGGCGTCGGTGCCGCGGTCTTCCTCGAAGAGTACGCCCCCCCTGGTCTGCTCCGACGGATCATCCAGACGAACATCGCCAACCTGGCGGGAGTCCCCTCGATCGTCTACGGGATTCTCGGCCTGGCTCTGTTCGTACGGGCCTTCGGCATGAAAGAGCTGGCGATGGGTCGCACACTCTTGGCCGGGAGCTTGACACTGAGCTTGCTTGTCCTGCCGGTCATCGTCATCGCGACTCAGGAAGCGCTTCGAACGGTGCCGAATTCACTCCGCCAGGCGGCGTTGGCCCTGGGGGCGACGCGTTGGCAGATGGTGCGCGATCACGTCTTGCCGGCGGCCTTGCCCGGCATTCTGACCGGGACCATCCTGGGACTCTCTCGCGCGATCGGCGAGACCGCCCCGTTGCTGATGGTCGGCGCCGCGGGTTCGATCGGCGTATTGCCCCATTCCCCGTTCGACCGCTATACCGTCTTGCCGGTCGAGATTTACAATTACGCGAAGAATCCCAAAATCCAGTTCCAGACCGTGACCGCCGGGGGGATCCTGATCCTACTCGTCCTGCTGCTGACGATGAATGCCACGGCCATCGTCATCCGCAACCGGTACGGTCGCCCTGGCCGAGGCTAATCGCCATGAGCCTTCCTGAATCCTCCGTCGTGCCGGTCGTCCCTGCACCTGCTCCACAGCAGCCCGCGACCACGGCGGTACCTGAGCCGATTGTCCTGGCCGCGCGAAACTTGCGGGTCTTCTACGGGACGTCGCTCGCGCTCAAAGATATTAATATCGAAATCCCGAGGCAGCAGATCACCGCCTTGATCGGCCCCTCAGGATGCGGTAAGAGCACCCTGCTCCGCTGCTTCAACCGAATGAACGACCTGATTCCCGGCGCCAAGATGGAGGGCGAGGTCCAGTTCGACGGCGAAAACATCACCGAGCCGGGCACCGACCCGGTCGCGCTCCGTCGACGGATCGGCATGGTCTTCCAGAAGCCGAACCCGTTCCCCAAGAGCGTTTACCAAAACGTCGCCTGGGGCGCAAGGATCAACGGCTATCGCGGCGACATGGACGAGCTCGTCGAGCGTTCGCTCCGCCGCGCTGCGCTCTGGGACGAGGTCAAGAACAAGCTCCACCGCTCGGGCCTGGAACTCTCCGGAGGCCAGCAACAACGACTCTGTATCGCGCGCACCCTGGCCGTCGAACCCGAAGTCATTCTGATGGACGAGCCCTGTTCGGCCCTCGACCCGATCTCCACCGCGCGCGTCGAAGACCTGATGGACGACCTCAAAGACGAGTACACGATCGTCATCGTCACCCACAACATGCAGCAGGCCCGTCGCGTCAGCGACCTGACCGCCTGCCTGATGCTCGACGAAACCGCCAAGGATGGGCACCGGACCGGTGTGATCGCTGAATTCAGCGCGACCGACCTCCTCTTCACCAACCCCAAGGACCCGCGAACCGAGGCGTACATCACCGGGCGGATCGGTTGATCGGGCGATCAAATCACGGATTCTTCACCGTTTTTTCTCAAATTCCACACACCAGTGACATCGAGGATCGTGAAAATAAGTAGGTCGCTCAACGCTCAAGATCGATAGACCCAACGGGTCCCGCCGCCCATGCCCAAAGCCAAGATTTTGATTGTGGAAGACGAGCGTGCGCTCGTGGAAGTCCTCGCCGCGAACCTCGAACGCGAGGGGTTCGAGGTCCTGACGGCTCACGATGGCCAGGATGGTCTGCGGCAAGCCCAGTTGAAGCTTCCCGACCTGATCGTGCTCGACCTGATGCTGCCGGTGAAGCCCGGGCTGGAGGTCTGCCGCGAGCTTCGCAACGGTGCCCGGACCCGGGAGATCCCGATCGTCATGGTCACGGCGAAGGCTGAGGAAACCGACGAACTGGTCGGCTTCGCCGTCGGAGCCGACGATTACGTGACCAAGCCGTACAGCGTCAAAATCCTGATTGAGCGGATCAAGAAAGAACTGCGGCGGCGTCAGTCCAAGGAAGAACCGACCAACGGCACCTTGATCGAGAGTCAGGGAGTGGCCATCGACCGGCATGGCCACCGCGCACTCTACCAAGGGGAGGAATTGCCGCTGACGCCGACGGAGTTTCGTCTCCTCGAAGTCCTGCTCCGACAGGCTGGCCGCGCCTTCACCCGCTACGAGCTGATGGACGCCGCGATTGGGGAAGACGCCGTGGTCCTCGAGCGGACCATCGACGTCCATATCAAGAGCTTGCGGAAAAAGCTGGGCGACGCGGCCGATCTTATTGAGACCGTCCGGGGCGTCGGTTACCGATTCCATGTGCCCCGACTGATTGAGACCTGATCTCGGTGCCGGCACTGGCTCCGGCTCCAGCGCGAATCCCCACCAAGGGGCGGGCTGACGCTTTCTGAGTTATTGCTCTCCGCTCGGGAACTAATTCCGCGCGGACCACGGCAATTTCGCGTGGTGCTTCGATGCCTAAGCGTACCTGTCCCCCTTCGAGGCGGACGACGGTCACGCAAATGTCGTCACCAATGAAGAGTTTTTCCATCAATTTCCGCGTCAACACCAGCATGGTGCAATTCCTTCGGGGGACGTCACCCACGTTTCCATCACGCTCTGATCGACAACTCCGGCCCTGGGGGCGTTGTCTCTCCTGAGTAACCTAGGTTACAAGTCTCGCCCAGATTGAACTCAGCCGATTTTCTCACCTCGGCCTTCCCCTTTCTCATTCTGTTCCTCCCAGACAGAACCCCTTGGATTCCTGCATGGGGACCGTCTCAGGGGAACCATTGCACCCTGCCTACAATCATCGACGGGTTGCCGTGCGCTGGCCTTTTCGTATTCAATACTGTCGGGTCGTTGTTTGTGACCTCGAGAGCGGCCCCCGCGATCCGCAACGGTGTGGGGTGCCTCGACCGTCTCACTCTCAATGACTCAGTCACCGGTTTCCGGGACAGAGAATTACGGTCTGTGCTGGACAGCGCCGCGATTTTTGGCAGCATAGTGCGAATAATGAGTTTGAAGACTGTCGGCGGAGGGGGTACTTCCGTCGCGGACGGTCTGCCTCTGGCGAGGAAACGATGTCCCATTCACGGGTGATTGTCATTGGGTCAGGCTCTGCGGGATTGACTTCCGCCCTCTACACAGCGCGGGCCAATCTCTCGCCCCTCGTCCTCGAGGGACACGAGCCGGGCGGCCAATTGACATGGACGACGGTCGTCGAGAATTTCCCTGGATTTCCGGAAGGAGTTCTCGGGCCCGAGTTGATGGAGTTGATGCGAAAGCAGGCTCAGAAATTCGGCGCGGACTGCCGGTACGAGACGGTGACCGAAGTCGATTTCACCCAGCGTCCGTTTCGGGTCAAGACCTCCACGGATCCCAAGGATCCCGAGGCGGCCACGGCGGAATATACCGCCGACGCCGTGATCGTGGCCACGGGCGCTTCGGCCCGGACGCTCGGCCTTGATAAAGAGATGCACTACATGGGCTATGGCCTGAGCACCTGCGCCACCTGCGACGGTGCCTTGTACCGCGGCAAGCAGGTTGCGGTCGTCGGTGGAGGCGACTCGGCGGTCGAGGAGGCCAACTTCCTCACCCGTTACGCGGCGAAAGTGACCCTCATCCATCGCCGCGACGCGCTTCGCGCCTCGAAGATCATGCAGAAGCGGATCTTCGAGAATCCGAAGGTCGAATACGCGTGGAACTCCGGGGTTCATTCCTACCTGGGCGTCGACGAACCCCATCGTTCGTTGACCGGGGTCCGGCTGACTTCGCTCGACGGGAAGGCCGGGGCGACTCGCGATATTACGGTCGACGGCCTCTTCCTGGCGATCGGCCACACCCCGAATTCCACCATCTTCCGTGAGAAGCTCGCGATGACGCCCGACGGCTACATCCTGACCCCCACCGCCCTGGCCTGGAAAGGGACTCCCGCTCCCGAAGGACTCCGCGACCAACTGGTGAACTTCGGCACCGCGACAAGCGTAGAAGGGGTCTTCGCCGCTGGCGACGTCGTGGATACGCATTACCGACAGGCCATCACGGCAGCCGGGTCGGGCTGCGCCGCTGCGATCGATTGCGAAAAATGGCTCGAGTCCATTCACGGTTAATGCTGAGCCGCGGTTTGGGCGCGAACCTCCGCTTTTTTTTTCGTCACTGATGGGTGGGTCCCGATGTCGCAAGTCGGGATCGGAATTCGACGGAAAGAACGCGATTCGGCCCCAGCCGCGCCCCTTGTCGGTGGACTTCAGATGAGGGACAAATGAAGTTGGGGTCGATCGCCGTTCGATTGATCCTGAATTTTCGGAATATTTCCGCTACAATACCCTGACGGCGGCAATCGGGATGCGATGCCCATGCCGCGACAAATCGTTCGGGAAGATTTTTTCTTTTGGGAATTGAGATCGTATGGAGAGTCGACCTCCGCAAGAACCTTCCCGACGATCCGCGGGCGGCCGCAAGCCCAACGCGGCCGGTGGGTCTCCCACTCCGCCCTGGCTTTGGCTCTTGCTTATTGTCGGATTCGCCTTGATCTTCTGGCAGCTCTCGTCCAAACCCGAGACCACGGTCAGCTACATCCCCTTCTTCCTGGACCAGGTCCAGGACGGCAACATCAAGTCGCTGTCGATCCAAGGGGGGGAAGCGCGCGGTGAACTCCGCACGAAACAACTCTATCCGTCGGCCACGATGCCCAATCCCTCGGGCGCATTGCCAACGCCGATTACGAAGTTCGTTGTGAACTTCCCTTCCGAGCAAGCGATCAATGACATCGTGAACAAGCTTGGCGCCAAGCCGGAGAAGGCGAGTCAGCCGGATGAGAAGGGGAACAAGCCGGCTGAGAAGGAGAGCAAGCCGGCTGAGAAGGAGAGCAAGCCGGCTCAGGAATCCGTCAAGATTGACATTCAGCCGCCGAATACGGCCAACACCCTGATCTGGGTCACGTTCCTGCTGCCGACGTTTCTCATCCTCGGCCTCGTCTACTTCATGATGAGGCGGGCTCGCGACCAGTTTGACGGGGGGATCCTCGGAAGCTTCGTCAAGAGTCCGGCAAAACGCCACGATAAGTCGAAGCAAAGGACCACGTTCGACGAAGTCGCCGGACTCGAGAACGCCAAGAGCGAGTTGCAGGAGATCGTCGAGTTCCTCAAGAATCCCGAGAAGTTCCAGCGGCTCGGCGGTCGGATTCCCAAGGGGGTCCTGCTGATCGGCCCTCCCGGGTCGGGCAAGACGCTGCTGGCCCGCGCCGTCGCCGGGGAAGCCGGGGTTCCCTTCTTCTCGATCTCCGGGTCCGAGTTCATCCAGATGTTCGTGGGCGTCGGTGCCAGCCGGGTCCGCGACATGTTCAAGACGGCCAAGGAAAGCAGTCCTTGCATCCTGTTCATCGATGAAATCGACGCCGTCGGCCGAGTCCGAGGCGCAGGCCTGGGAGGGGGACACGACGAACGCGAGCAGACCCTCAACCAGATCCTCACCGAGATGGATGGGTTCTCTCCGAACGAGAGCGTGATCGTGTTGGCGGCAACCAACCGTCCCGACGTGCTCGACCCCGCCTTGCTCCGTCCTGGCCGCTTCGACCGGCACGTCACGGTCGATCGACCGACGAAGAAGGGGCGCCTCGCGATTCTCAAGGTTCACAGCCGCAACATTCCGCTCGACTCCGACGTCGACCTGGAAGGGATTGCCCGGGGAACCGTCGGGATGAGCGGAGCCGACCTGGCCAACCTGGTCAACGAGGCGGCCCTGCTGGCCACCCGCGAAGACAAGAACCAGGTCGACATGGCCGACTTCGACGCAGCCCGCGACAAGATCATCATGGGGGCCAAGCGCGAGGAGTTCATCACCGAGAAGGACAAGCGCGCCACGGCCTACCACGAGATCGGGCACGCCCTGGTCGGCTGGCTCTCTCCGAACACCGACCCGGTCCATAAGGTGACGATCATCCCTCGCGGCCGTGCATTGGGGGTCACCCAGTTCCTCCCCGAAGAGGATCGGCTCGGGTATAGCGAGAGCCAGGTCGACGCCAAGCTCGCCGTCCTGCTGGGCGGGCGCGCAGCCGAACGCTTGATCTACTCGGATCTGACGACGGGAGCAGCCGAAGACCTCAAGCAGGCGACTCGATTGGCCCGGATGATGGTCACGCAGTGGGGAATGAGCGAACGGATCGGTCCTGTCTTCTTCCGAGCCTCGGAAGAACACCCGTTCCTCGGTCGTGAGATGAGTGAGACCCGCGACCACTCCGAGCACACCGCGCAGGTCATCGACGAGGAGGTTGCGCGGATCCTTCGCGAGGCCGACGAGCGTGCGTTCCACATGCTCGAAGATCACCGTGAAGACCTCGAGCGCTTGACTGAAGCCTTGATCGAACGCGAGGTACTGAGCGTCTCCGAGATCGAGGAATTGATCGGCAAACGAGCCGGTCCGCCGACGAACGTGGCCGGTGATGAGGTTGCCGCATCGCTCGACAACCCGGTTTGATCGGGAAAGCCTAGGGACACTCCTGCCTCTCTGGTAGACTCTCTCCCCACGGTCGGAGTTCCGACTCCGACCGTGAGGAGATGCCCGGTCGATCGATAGGTTGGGGAGCCGATCGCTGTGTCGACGAAGTCAACAAGTGCTTGCCCGGTAGTCTGCGCGGGGATCGTGGTCGCCGACCATCTCTGCACACCGATCTCACACGTTCCCGCCGCCGGTGAGCTGGTGGCGGCCGACGACCTGATCTTGAATATTGGCGGCTGCGCCTCGAATGCCGCGATCGCCCTGGCCAAACTCGGGGTTCGCACGGCGATCTGCGGTAAGGTCGGTGACGACGCTTTCGGCCGCTTCGTCGCCGAGACACTGGTCGCCAACGGCGTTGATGTGCGCGCCCTGTCGATCGATCCCACACGCGCGACCAGTCAGACCCTGATCATCAACGTGAAGGGACAGGATCGCCGCTTCGTCCATTCCTTCGGCGCCAACAAAGGTCTGTCGGCCTCGGACATCGACCCCCTCCTGGTCGATCATCCTCCGCGCGTCCTTTACGTCGGCGGCTATCTGGTCCTCCCCGGCCTCCACGCGGCGGCTCTGGCCGAACGGTTCTCCCGCGCGAGGAAGGCAGGGACCGTCACCGTGCTCGATGTCGTGACCCCCGGCCCCGGCGATTACCTCCGACACCTGCGCGCCGTCCTGCCCGAGACCGACGTCTTCTTGCCGAATACTGATGAAGCGGCATTCATCCTGGGCGAAACCGATCCGGTTCGCCAGGCGCTCGCCTTCCGCGACCTCGGCGCCGGTTGTGTGGCCATCACCTGTGGCGACCGGGGTGCGGTGGTCGTCTCCGACTCACTTCGCGTTCGCCTCGGAACCTACCCGGTCACCTACCTCGACGGCTCCGGCGGCGGGGATGCCTTCGATGCCGGCTACATTGCCGGCTTGATCGATGGTCTTTCCACCCTCGATTGCCTGAAACTCGCCAGCGCAGTGGGTGCGAGCTGCGTCCGCGCGATCGGAACCACGGCAGGGGTCTTCACCCGCACTGAGGCTGACGCCTTTATCCAGCAACATGAGCTTGCCATCGAGCCGGTCTAAACTCGACCGCATTGCCGTCACTCCTCACCCGCGATCACTCTCAGATATCGAGGATCATTTCCGCCACCCACTCTTCGCCGACGCGGTCAAGCGCGAGGCCATGGTGGGTGACGGCCTTGACCTCGTGATCGAGAATATGCCGATCATGATCGATCGGTTCACCACCGATTTCGGCGCGCAGACTACGGCCATCCTCGGCCACGGTCACATCATATTCGACGAAGAGCCGATGTTCGGTCTCGAACCGGTAGATCAGGTCGTTGAGCCAGGTCGTGAGCAATTCGCTGGGTGAATCGGCCTCGAGGGACAGCGCGTCGCGCCGTTCGATGCGAACGTCGTGGCGATTGACGACAATATAGTCGAACACCCCCTGCGCGGCGGTTCGAAACAGGTCGTTGAGATCATTGCCCCGAACTTTGAGCCCAACGTCGGCAGTATGGTCGAAGATTTCGATGGATCCCAAAGGGTTGAACTCCGTCCCCGATCGGCCAAGGGTCATTGAGGACCGCAACGTTTCCTCTCGACGCGGTATCTATCATACTCGCAAGAGCCACGCTCGAGTCTCAGGTTCGCGCAAACTCCGTCCCGCTTCGAGACGGTCGCTCCCTTGGCCGTCCGAAACAAGGCGCTTAATCTCCGGAATGATACCGGAAAGAGAGAACCGACGATGATTGAATCCGGCCAGCCCGCTCCCGACTTCACGCTCCCCGACCAGCGAGGCCAGGAGGTGACACTCTCCCAACTCCAGGGAGCGCCCGTGGTCCTCTACTTCTACCCGAAGGACGACACCCCCGGCTGCACCAAGGAAGCCTGCGCCTTCCGTGATGCCCGGGCCGACTACGAAGCCGCCGGTGCCCACGTCATCGGCGTCAGTCCCGACAATTCCACATCCCACCTGAAGTTCGCCGAGAAATACGACCTCCCCTTCACACTCGTGGCCGACGTGGATCGTCAGGTTTGTGAGGCCTACGGCGTTTGGCAGGAAAAGAACAACTACGGCAAGAAATCGATGGGAGTGGTGCGAACGACGTTTATCATCGATCGGAACGGGATCGTCCAAAAGACCTTCCCAAAGGTGAAGGTCGATGGGCACTCGGACGAGATCCTCGAGACTCTCAAATCGCTTTGAGCCGACCCAAGAAACCGCAAAACAACCAGGGAGACCGCGAGCAGTCGGTCTCCCGTCCTGCGGCAACCACCATGATTCCAGGCGATCGGCAAGCCGGGCGACCGCGCGCCTGGGGGAAGATCGCGGCGGCATTGAGCCTCTGGGATAGACTCCCGCGTCTTACCCTACTCGACTGACTTCAAGCTCCAGGGTGGCGGGCTCGGAAGCCAGCTCGAGTTCGTCGCGACGGCCCGCGAGGTATCGCTCAAGCTTGCGGAGGGCTTTGTATTTTTCGTCGCTGACGCGGGCTACGGGAAGACCCATCTTTTCGCCGATCTCCGGCACGGTCCAGCCGCGCGTCCACAACTCGACGATCTGATCCTGGCGGGTACTCAGGACGGCCTGTCGAGCAGCCTCAAGAATCTCGCCGAGCTCTTGGCGATTGCGTTCACGCTGATCGAGGTCCGGGCCCGGGGTGAGACGATCGTTCAAGGGTTGATAACGCTTCGAGCGCTGAACTCGCTTGCGAACCATGTCGATCGCCCGAACCAACTCGCGACGCTCGGAGGTGTCATCGGCCAAGACGAGATTCAGGTCGAGCTGACCCGCACGCGCTTTGCCCAGGAGTCGGCAGCAAACCTCCTGGGTGCAATCTTCCCAAAGGCCAGGGTCGAGCCGAGCATTTCTCCAGCAGACCGTGCAATAGCGCTGAATGTCCTGGACCAAGTCCGTCTCGGAGGCGTGCGCGGTGAGAGCGGCCAAACCAATGACCAGCGCCATGGCGGTCGGGCCGGCCCGCAGGGCACGGTGCCCCTTCGAGGGGGCGGCTGATTCTTGTGACATCACCATTCGCTCCGCCAAAGAGTGTCCGAGCCCGCTCGATTGAGATCGTGACCCGCTCGAATCCGCCAACGCCGTAGAACGGACGGCTCGCCTTAAGAAAATCGCCCGAGACGGGCGAAATCAGAACGAGACAACGCCGATCCTAGCGATCGAGCTCGCCACGAACCGAAGCCCGAGGCCGGCGCGGGCAGACAATATACCAACCGCGAGCCTTCGCCATTTGCTGCAGCTTTCGGTGCGGATGGACCACAACCGCGGTGCCGACACGCTGGAGCAACGCCCGATCACTCCAATTATCCGCATAAGCCACCGAATCGTCCATCGAAATCCCGTGTTCCTCGGCCCAACGCTCTGCCCAATAGAGCTTTCCCTCGCCGTAACATGGTGGGCCAGAGCCAATTCCGACAAGTCGACCGCGTTCGATGATGACCGGCGTGGTGATTGTATCCGTACAGCCGAGATAGAGACTCAACGGTTCGATCACGATCCCAGGGGAGGAAGAAACCAGAACCACGGCCGTCCCTGACTGCCGCAACTGGTTCAGGTGCTCGACCACCCCTTCGTAGAGCCGAGGGCGGACAAACTCGACGAAGTTGTCGTAGGCGATCCGTTCCAACTCGACGACCGGGATCCGCGCAATGTTCTTCAATCCGAATGCGATCAGCATGCCGTAGTCGAGCCGGCCAAATCGGTGCTGAAGTCCGTGGAACAAGGCCCGCAGGACGAACGACCGCTTGATGAGCCCTCGCCGTCGAAGGATCCGGGCGAAGAGCAATGTGGTGGTTTGCGCAAGCAAGGTCCCGTCGACGTCGACAAAGGCGGCGACGGGAGGTCGGTCGAACGTCGGCCAGCTCACGCAGCGCCTCCCGAAGTGACCCAACGTCCGATCTGATCGGCGAGGGCACGCGAAGTGGCCGAATCGACCGACTCGGCAATGACCCGGACAATCGGCTCGGTGTTGCTCGAGCGGACATGGACCCAGCGATCGGACCAGTCGAGTCGCAAACCATCGCGACGGTCGGCCTTGGCCTCGGGATGGGCTGCCGTAATTTTATCCCAGAGCGCAGCGATCCCGTCAGGACTGCCGTCCTGCGCGAGTGGGTATTGGTCTTTCACCATCGCATACTTCGGCAGCGCCTCGACCAACTGGGAGAGTGGCTCCCCGGTCTCGGCGAGCAAGTCGAGCACAAGGGCCATGGCGACGAAGCTGTCGCGAACGAAACCGACCCGAGGGTCGATCACGCCGCCGTTCCCCTCTCCACCGAGCACGGCTCCCTCCGCGCGCATCCGCTCAACGACGTGGATCTCACCGACCGGAGTCCGGTGGACCGGACAGCCAAGGCGGACGGCCAGGTCTTCACTCACCCGTGAGGTCGAGAGATTCAGCACCAGGGGGCCACGGACCTGGGCCAGGCGCCGCGAGACCGCCAGCGCCAGGGTCAATTCTTCACCGATGTAGCGACCCGTCTCGTCGACCAGGGCGAGCCGGTCCGCGTCAGGGTCCTGAGCAAAACCGACCACCGCGCCGGTGGCGGGCACGATCGCCGAGAAGGCGTGCAAGTTCGCCTCCGTCGGCTCGGGGGGATGGTCATAGCGGCCATCGGGAAGCGCCCCGAGGACGACCGCCTTGCAGCCCAATGAGCGGAGAAGAACCGCTCCCAGACGCCCCCCTGCCCCATGGCAGGCGTCAAGCACCACCGTAAACTTACGGCGGCGGATGGCGTCGACGTCAACGATATTGAGCACGTGCTTCAGGTGCGACTGATCGGGATCGTCGAGCGAGCGAACCCGCCCGAGCGCATCCCAAGAGGCCCAACCGAACGCGCGACGGTGGAGCCGGTCGAGGACGTCGCGCCCCTGGGCCGCGCTCAGAACCATCCCCTCGGGTTGGAAAAACTTGAGGCCGTTATATTTGGACGGGTTGTGCGACGCCGAGATCTGAATTCCACCGGCCGCCGCCTGGTCACGCACGAGCCGGCCGATCGTCGGAGTCGCTGTGGGCCCCACCAGCAAGGCATCGCGTCCCGTGGCGGTCACAGCGGCCAGCACGGCCGAGGTAAAGACCTGGGCCGAGACCCGCCCATCGTGCCCCACCACGATCGGCCCCGACGCACATCCCGACGCATAGGCGGCGGCGAACTCGACCACCACCGTCGGATCAAGGCCATCGCCGACCACGCCCCGCAACCCCGACACACTAGCAATCCGAGTCCCGCCCACGTGGTGCCTCGTTTCCTTCCAAAACCTCGCGCAAAAATTATCTGCCCCAAGTTAGAGAATCTCCCGCCCGAGGTGAAGACCATTCAGCCCAGTTGGGGAACGAAACGCCACTTCCACCTTCATCAATGATCGGGCCGTCAACTCAGACCTCAGGGCCAGGGAAACCGGAGGATTCGCGCAGCTTCGGCCCTACAGACATCGTTGGAATCCAAAATTTTTGGCATCACAATTTCAACGAACCGCATGATCGAACAAAAGAATGTCACGGTCTTCTGACCATCGGCCTGGGCGAATGCTTTTTTTCTTCAGGCCGCTGAGAAGTGCGTGCAACAGGTCAATGGCAAAGGCACTCCTTACTCCCCAGAGGTCTAACCGGCTTGACACCCGGAGGCGGAGAACACGGCACGCGATATGCTGTAACATGATTCGGTTCGCTTTCACACCCACCCTACCTCGCGGGTGCCTCTCATCGCTTCAGGCCTCGATTCATGAAAACCTCCTGGTTGCTCGAATTAGATCGCGACCATTCTTCGTACCTACTCCTGGCCAGCTTGGCGGGGTTGGGCTTGGCCGCCGTTGTCCTGTACCGGATCGGATTGATCGGCTCGGTGTTAGAGATCCTCGGCATCATCGTGAGGGGGAGTATCCGCAAGGGCTTTCGGCTCTGGGAGCGATGGCTGGCGTGGGCGAACTGGCCGCTCTTCCTGACCCTCGCCGTGGGATTGCTCGTCGTGGGGGGTGTCGCTGGTGAACCGCTGCCGGGCTTCAGAATCGTTTGCGGTCTGGCCCCGCTGTTCATGGGGACCATCGCCTGCCTTGCCTACATGTTCATTGACATTGAACGTTACGAAGTCGAGCGGGGCCACAAGGCCATCCACAACCCGCTGAAGGGCCAGGCGCCGGCGACGCAACTGGCGCGGTACGGCCAGCAGGTCCGCATCCCCTTGTTGGTCGCCGCAAGCATCGCCATCGTCGGCGGATTCGCCCTCCTCAACCAAGGGATCTATGACATCGTTGGCAGACGCTGGTACGAGGTGGGGGACGGAACCGAGGGGCCGAATTATGTCGATTTTCTCGCATATGCGATCACGAAGCTCCTCGGCCTGCTCGACGTACTGGATCTGGCCAAGTCGCATCACTGGCTCCGCGCCGAGTTCATCCGGCCGGCCGCTTGGCCGACCTCAGCACTGCTGGCCGCGTTTAAAGCGTTCTTCAGCCTGGTGTTACTGCAACAGGTCTTCGCCTCGCTCCGGCAAGGAAAACTGCTGGCGGAAACGATCGCCGATTTCTGGAGCCCGCACGGCCCCATTCACGAGCGAGCCCGGAATGCGCTGGCCCAGTTCGGAGGCGGGGCAATCGGTCCGCTATTGGTTTCGTTGCGTTCGGTCCCATCGCTGACGAAAGAGCAGCGGGACCAACTACCGCTGGTGCTGGCGACGATTGGCCCCTCAACCATCCCGGCCCTGGTCCGTCATCTACACGACCCGCAGGAGCACGTTCAGGCCGTGGCCGTGGCTGCACTCGGACTGCTCAAGGCCGTAGACACAATCCCCCTGCTGGCCGCGCTCAGCCATGACTCCAGCGCGGTCGTACGGCAAAGCGTCGCCGAAGCGTTAGGCTCCCTTGGTACCGCTCGGACGGTATCCAGCAGCGAGAGACGACCCCACGGCCGACGCCGTTGGTTGAGAGGCCGAGCGCAAGGGTGGTGGTTGGGCCGGCGAAGGCGTGCGACGCCGACGCCTCCATGCGACCCGGTCAAACTAGCAGTCAAAACGCTGGAGGACGCCTTGGCCGACGACTCGGCGGCGGTGCGGACCCAGGCCATCCAGGCGATAGGTCGGATCGGACCGCCGGCCGCGAGTGTGGCGGCTGAGCTGATCGAACGGTTGAAGGACGGAGACGAGACGGTACGCTGCCAGGCCGCTGAGGCCCTGGGCCGGATCGGAGGATCCGAGGGGGCCACGGTGACCGCCCTGATCGAGTTACTGGAAGACGCCAGCAGTCCGGTTAAGGCGTCGGCAGCGCGGGCGTTGGGGTCGCTGAACGAGGCCGCAAGCCCCGCGGTCCCTGCACTCGTCCCGCTCCTCCAGGACCGCGACGAATCGGTGCGCACCGCGGCAGCCGAGGCCATCGCCCGGGTCGGGCCGCTCGACGAAGCCGCCACCGACTCCCTGGCGGAGGGGTTGGATAGCCCCGACACCGTCGTCCGTGCTCAGACCGCCGAGGCGCTGGGGACCATCGGCGCGGCCGCCGAGGACGCGGCCCCTGCCCTGGTCGAGGCGATGGAGGACGAGAACGATGAGGTCCGAGCCAAAGCCGTGGAGGCGCTGGGCAAGATCGGCGAAACGGCTGCGGAGGCCGCCGTCCCCGGTCTGGTCCGTGCCTTGAACGATCAGGATAACCGGGTCAGCGCCCTGGCGGCTGAAGCCTTGGGCCAGATGGGTGAGTCGGACAACCGAGTGGTCTCCGCCTTGATCGACTCCCTGGGGCATCTCAATCCGCAGGTCCGCGGTAATGCGGCCGAGGCGTTGGGCAACCTCGGCGAGGCTGCGGCCAGTGCACGGTCGGCCCTCGAACAGGCGGCTCGGGATGAGGACGGTGCGGTCCGCGGCCTGTCCATCCGCGCTCTGGGTGCAATCGGCGGCCCAACTTCGGCCACAACCCAGGTGATCCTGGCTGGGCTCGGAGACGCCGACCCGTTGGTCCGTGCTGCCGCCGTGGAATCCGTGGGTCGGTGGGGCAACCCAAGTGAAGCCACCATGAGCGGCCTCATCCCTCTCCTGGATGACGCGAACGACAGCGTGAAAATTGAGGCGATCACAGTGCTCCCCAGGCTGGCCGGTGCCACGCCCGCGGTGATCGCGGGGTTATGCCGACGATTGCTCGAAGATGACAGCACGTCGGTCCAGACCCACGCCGCCCTGGCTCTCGGCCGGCTCGGTCCCCCAGCCGCAGGCGCGGGTGAAGCCCTGCTTCAGGCCGCCCGGACCGGTGATGTCAGCGTCCGCGAGAAGGCCATGCGGGCGATCACACTGATCCAACCTCCCGAAACCATTGAGGCCCTCGCCGCCGGCCTCAGGGATGCGTGCGGCGACATCCGGATCGTGGCCTCGGCGGGATGGATCCGGGCGGCGGCCATCCCCAAGGAAGCCGTCCCCGACCTGGTCGAGGCCCTCCGTGACCCGGAAGTGCAAGTCCGAGCGAACGCCGCGCACGCCCTCGGCCGCCTGGACGCCCTCCCCCCTGACGCCATTCCCTTGCTCATTGAACGTACAACCGATGCCGACGAGGGCGTACGATTGAACGCGGCCACCGCGCTGAAGTTGGCCCCCGCCGACCGGGTCGAAGAGGTCATGCATCGGTTGCTCATGGACGCGAATTCTCGCGTCCGCCTGATCGCTGCCGGCTCCCTCCTTTCCAGAGAACCAGGAAACGCGCAAGCGGAACTCGCCGTGAGAGAGGCCCTGGGAGACCCGGCCCCTCGGGTCCGTAAGGCCGCGTTGGAACGAGTCGAATCCCTTGTCCCCGATGATGCGCTGTTTCTCGAAGCCTTGGAGGATCGCGAAGGCCGTGAGGAGGTCGTCGAATTGCGGTGCGCTGTGACCCGTCTTATCAAACGCTTAAAAAGCCAGGCAGAGCTACGACCGCGAAGGGTCGCTCCTGTGGAGTGACCTCAAGGCCGAGAAGCCGGCCCCATGTATTCAACAACCCCTCTCAATTCGGCGAAGCTTTTCGCGTCCAAACCCGCGACGGAGCTCAAGGCACGGTCCACTCTCTCGATCTTTCGAGAGGCGGGTTTGGCCTGGGAGATGCTCGTGCCCCTACGATCTTCGCTACGGTAGGCATCGGCTCGGGACCCATCATTTTCTTTGAACCCGTAAACAATCGACGGCTTGCCAGCTCAGCGCCTCTCCATTGACAAACGTAAAAGACAGCGTAGGTTTGTTGAATACCTTCGGCACCGCCGAACGGCTCCTCTCTCGACCATCCTTTCATATCCGGAGGAGGGCGACCCATGACCAGGCCCGTCGCCTTGAATACGGCCCCGGGCTTGCGCCAGCTCTTACCCCCTCCCTTCGGTCCGATGGGCCGCTTGCAGAAGGCCCCGCTGCGGTTTCTACTCGACTACCATCGTCAGTACGGCGATGTCTTCCGCTTCCAGGTCGGGCCGTTCGTGCTTCATATGCTTGCGCACCCTGACCACATCAAGCACGTTCTGCTGGATCACGCGAAGAACTACCCGCGAAGTTGGGTCTACAAACGTACGAAGCTGGCAGCCGGCGAAGGCCTGGTGACAACCGAAGGCCCGGCCTGGCGCCGCTTGCGGAGGATGGCGCAGCCGGCATTCCATCCTCGCCAGATTGAGGCTATGGCCGACGTCATGACTGACGCGACCGATGCGATGCGTCGGCGCTGGCGAGAGGTCGCCCAGCGTGGTGAACCTCTCGACGTGGCTGCGGAATTCATGGACCTGGCCCTCCGCATTGCCGGCCAGACGCTGCTGAGTACCGACCTCGGCGGCGAGGCCGACCAGATCGGGCCGGCGATCACAGCCTCGATGGAGTATGTCCAGTATCGGCTCGAAAACGTCCTCGCCCTCCCACTCGGTGTGCCCACCCCGAGAAACCTCCGGTTCCGCCGTGCGCTCCGCACGCTCGACACCATTCTCTTCGAGATCATCGCCCAGCACCGCCGCAAGTCCGGACGCGACGCCAACGACTTACTCGCGATGCTCATGGCAGCCCGCGATGAAGCGACCGGCAAGGGCCTATCCGACGTCGAATTACGCGACCAGATCTTCACCTTCTTCGTGGCTGGCCACGAGACCACCGCCAATGCTCTTACCTGGACCCTCTACCTGCTCAGCCAGCACTCCGAGGTCGAGCGCCGCGTCCACACCGAGGTCGCCGAGGTGCTCGGTGGCCGGACGCCTGATGCCGGCGACATCCCGCACCTGGCCTACACGCGCAGGGTGATCGAGGAGTCGCTCCGACTCTATCCCCCAGTCTACGCCCTGCTTCGAGACGCGAGGGACGACGACGCCATCGGTGGGTTCCGAATCCCGGCTCGGTCGATGGTCTTCCTCAGCCCCTACGTCACCCACCGCCATCCCGAATTCTGGCCAGCCCCCGAGGCGTTCGACCCCGACCGGTTCCTCCCCGAACACACAGCCAATCGCCCTCGATTCGCCTGGTATCCCTTCCTGGGCGGCCCGCACCAGTGTATCGGCCAGGAGTTCGCGATGATGGAAACGACCTTGGTTGTCGCGATGCTGGCTCAGTCGTTCTCCCTCCGACTCGTCCCCGGCGCCCGCGTCGAGCCCAAGCCGATGCTTTCCCTCCGCCCCCGGTTCGGACTCCCGATGACCGTCCACATCAATGGTTCTGGATCGGTTGGGTGAGCTTCCCTTGCTGGGATCGCAAGCGGATAGGATAGCTTCGGCCTCATCCCGGCTGAGAAACCGGTCGACCCACTGCGCATCGGTCAGCCCCCTCGACGGTTCCCATCGCAGTTAATGCGTCTGGTCGCGAATGGCCGGGCGCGTCCGGGAATCGGGTGAAAAATTCGAGGGTGCGAATGAACGGCACCCGGAAGACCAGCTTGGTTGGATTCAATTCGGTCTATTGAGAGCGGCTGGACGCTTCGCGAGGTCGACGGAGATGGTTCCTGGCATCCTCGAAGAGGCCGAACCGAATCGGGAAATGAGGGGAAGCCGCAGCTCGACGCGCCAGGTGAACGCGAACCCGCCGGCGCTTTCGCAAGGTCGGCAGTTCCTTGAGGGCATCGAGCTTGCCGAGCAGAAAGGGCCGCGCGCGACCACGGAGGCCGCGCCAAAGTCCTTGAGTGACCGTGAAGAGGAGGTGGGGGACCAGCGCGGCGGCGAGCCAACGCTTCGGCAGATCGCTCCAGAAGAGGATCTCTGCATTCCGCGACATCCGGCGCTGGAGGGCGGGACGGCCGTGGTCGTAGCTTGCCGAGACTTCGTGGAGGATCCGGCAGGAGGGGGTGAAAACACAGCCGTACCCCGCCCAGCGGAGCCTGAACGCGAGGTCGACGTCTTCGTAGTAGGAACCGAATGAGGGATCGAGGGCACCCACAGTTCGCAACGCCTCGGTCCGGTAGAAGGCGCTCGACCCGCTGGCGCCGAAAACCGGGTCGGAGGGATGCTCGAGCCAACGGAGCGCAGACTGGCCATGACCGCGTTTGCTCGGCCAACCGACCAGCGAGTACGAATCACCGGCCGAATCCACGCGAGAGGGGTCGGATCGCACAAGGACCAAGGGGGCGACCGAACCGACCAGTGGATCAGCGAACGGAGCCAGACCGGCCTCGATCCAGCCAGGCGTGACCTCGGTGTCGTTATTGAGAAGCTGAACGTAAAGCCCCTTGGCTTCCGCGATCCCGGCGTTCGCCGCAGCGCAGAAGCCGCCGTTACGCTCGAGACGCACCAATCGCACGTCAGGATGCGTCTGGGCCAGCCACTCCGGAGTATCGTCGCTCGACGCGTCGTCGGCGACGATGACCTCGATCGGTGGCTGGTCCTGGCGGTGGCGAGCGATGCTCGCCAGGCAGATCTCCAGCAGTCCTCGGCCGTTATAGCTGGGGATGACGACCGAACAGACCGGGCTGAAGGACGCCGGAGTCGGGCTCATTGCCCGCTACTCCGCTTGGGGCTGACCCACGTCGTCTTGCCCCAGGCCACATGCTGAACCGTCATCAGGAGGATCCGGAAGTCGAGCATGAACGACCATCGCTGGATGTAGTCGAGGTCGTACTGGATCCGCTTGCGAAGCGAAGTACGCCCGCGCCAGCCATGGACTTGCGCCCAACCCGTCATGCCGCCGGGCACCGCATGGCGGAGGTCGTAGTCCGGGATCGTGTCGCGGAATTGCTCGACGAAGATCGGCCGCTCGGGACGAGGGCCCACCAGGCTCATATCCCCCCAGAACACGTTGAAAAGCTGGGGCAACTCGTCGATGTTGGTATGCCGGAGCCAGTCACCGATGGGCGTACATCGGGCATCGTGATTCGAGGCCCAGATGGGGCCGGTGGTCCCTTCGGCATCCGTCCGCATGCTTCGGAACTTGAGGATCCGAAAGAGCCTCCCCCCCTGCCCCACGCGCTCTTGTGAGTAGAAGATGGGCCGACCCGTGGTCACGAGGATCAGAATCGCCACCACCAAGAACAGAGGAGCAAGCAAGGTCAGGCCAATGGCCGAACCGATCAAGTCCACCAGCCGTTTGCCGAGCCGATCCCAGGGGAGTGACCAGGACGGTCGCTCCACCGGCACGAATGTGCCGTGCGGGGGCCGCGCGACCCGATCAGCTTGCTCGGTCACCCAATGCACGGCCACTTCGGGGTTGGTCAGATTCGGGATCCGAGGACGGAGCCGCTTCGCCGGGCCGCCCGAAACCGCGACGACAACATGGGTGGCACGCGAGCGATCGACCAGTTCGTCGAGCCGGTCGATCCCCCCGAGAACGGGGACGGGATCGCTCTGGGCGTGGACGGCCAGTTGTCGTCCACGCCCGATGCCTCCCGAATATCGAGGGTGGCCCGCGTCGATGAAGCCAACGACCGGAAGCCCGGCCCAGGGTCCTTCGCCCAGACTGCGAGCCAGGCGGCGACTATCCCGGCGGGCTCCCACGATCAAGACGCGCCCCGCTGACGGACGACTCAATGGCCGCACCCGTCCGGTCAGTTCGAGAGGATTGTTCATGGGCTTCCACCGATCCATCGGTGTCTGGCGTGGGGGCGAGAGTCCGTCCGGGCCCGCGCCCGGCTCAACCCCAACGGTCTCCTTGGAGCGTCTCCGCCGATCCGTGGCGGACCTCTGTTGTAATTCCCTCAAGCTCTTCCATCGACCGAACCGACGCTTTATTCCAGTGAATTCGGTAAACTTGCCGTTATCGTTGCCCCGAGTGCCCGCAGCAAGGTCGGACGCGTGAATCGATCGCTCCTCAATAATCCTGAGTCACTCCTTGAGCGGACACCGTTGTTGACGGTTGTCATCGTCAACTATGACAGTTGGCCCGAGGTGCACCGGCTCGTCGGGTCGCTGGAGGCCACTCCGGAAGTGGCTCACGGAATCTGCGAGGTCATCGTCGTCGATAACGCATCTCCAAGCCGCCCTCCCGCCGAGCTCTTGCAGGCGATCGAACAAGGAGTCGGAACCCAGCTCCTCGCCAGAGCCGACAACGGAGGCTTCTCCGCCGGCGTGAACGCCGGCTGGCAAGCCGCTCGTAGCTCTTGGCTCCTGGTTCTCAACCCCGACGTCCTCATCCCGGATGGGGAACTCAGCTCGATCGTCGCGCGGATCGCTCAATTCGAGGCTGATCCCACGCAGGCTCCCGGTATCGTCGGGTTCAAATTGCTGAACCCAGACGGAACCCGACAACCTTCGGTAGGTATCTTCCCCAGCCTGGTCAGGACGGCCTGGGAGCAGTTGATACCGCGTTCGCGGCGGAAATACCAGCCCGGTTGGCGGACTCGGCCCGGCCCGGTCGCGTGGGTCACCGGCGCCTGCATGCTGCTCAATCGCCGGATGCTCGCCATGCTGGGGGGAATGGACGAAGACTTCTTCCTCTACTACGAAGAAGTTGACCTCTGCCGATCCGCTCAAAATCGCGGTTGGTCGGTTATTTATGACCAGGATGTGCAGGTTGTCCATCTACATCCCTTGCAAAATCGGGCGATTTCCCCCAGAATGCGGGTCATCACTCGGCACAGCAAGCTCTTGTATTTCCGTAAACACTTGCCCCGATGGCAGTTTCTGACGCTTTCGAGGATTATATCGCTCGAAGCGATCGTAAGGCGCACCGGGTCAATGGTCCAAGGAAGGACCGATGATGGACGAGCGTGGCGGACGATTGGAGAGATGGCACGAGCCTTCCGCAAGGGACTCGAACCGCGGGGTCGCCAAGTGCTGACCCTGGCCGATTCGGTCATTGCGAAGTCTTTGGTCGTGACTCGTGGGTCCCTCGAGGGATCGCACACCACTCCTCAAATTGTTCCGGCAGGGAAGCGACGAGGACCGTCAACTGCGACGCTCCTCAAACCGCGAAAGGACGGACCGGCGTGTCGCTGATTCAACATGGAGTTCGAGTCGGCCTCCTTATGGTCGGAGTTGCTGGGCTTCTCTTGTGGCTCAGCTACCACTCGGACGCCACCTTCGCCGACGGCCTGCGCTACATCCATCAGGCTGAGCGGATCGAGGACGGAGCCTGGTCCGAAGGGCTGATCAAGTCGGTGGACCATCCGCTCCACTCGATGGCGATCGCCGCGGTCCACCGGGTTATGGGCGGAACCGGCCCGGTCTCCTGGCAGCGATCCGCGCAGATCGTTTCGGCCAGCGCCATGATCTTGCTGGTCATTCCGCTCTATTTGCTCGCCCTGGAAATCTATGGACCGACGACGGCCTGGGTTGGCTGCCTCCTTTGCCTCGGGAATCCGATTTCCGGGTTCGTGGTGATCAACGTCCTGAGCGAATGCACCTTCTTGCTCTTCTGGACCTGGGGCCTCTGGGCCGCAGTCCGGTTCTTACGTGAGGGCCGCTTCCTCTGGCTCCCGTTGACCATCACCTTTAGTGCGTTGGCGTATCTGACGCGTCCCGAAGGGATGCTCTTGCCGTTGGCCCTGGTGGCGACGCTCCTGGTCCTGCCGCTCCACTGGGCCACGCGCATTTACTGGCCGCGCTGGTGGGCTGCTGTGGCCTTCTTGATCGTGGGCCCGCTGTTGCTCGTCGGTCCGTACATGGCGGCCAAGGGGGGGCTTGGGACGAAGCCTTCGATTGCCCGACTCCTCGGAACGGCTCCGAAATCGGACGCGATGGCACTCGAGCGGGAACGCCCTCTGTCACCCAACCAGACCACGTTTCAAACCTATCGAATTGCGGCCCGACGGATGCTCAAGGTCGTTCGGACCGCGGTGACGACCCCGCTCTTGCCCCTGGTCTTGCTCGGCCTGGTAACCGCGCGTCCCTGGTCGGCCCGCGCTCGGGTCTGGCTCTTCCTGGGGGTCATCGTGACGGCGTCGACCCTCGGCCTGATCCGCCTGCACGCGACCGGCGGGTATTGCACGGTCCGGCACGGCCTCGTCCCGGCCATGCTCCTGACCCTTGCAGCCGCCAATGGCCTGGCCTGGCTGATGCGTTCGATCGTCATACCAGGCCAGTGGCTAGGCCACGGTGAGGAACGGTTCCGCCTCGGCCCCGGGGTCTGGGCCGCGATTCTGGCCGGATTCATCGCCGTCCCTCACGTGCAGGGCATGACCTCCTACCACGGCAGCTTCTCCGCCTACCGCGATGCCGGTACCTGGATCGCCGAGACCAAGGCACGCGACCACGGCAAGGTTCTCGACATGACCGACTGGTCGCTCTTCTTCAGCGGCCAGCCTGGCTTCAGATTCTCCGAGGTGAACTGGGCCGCGATCGATCCCAACACCCGTTGGGTCGTCGTCCGAGACGCTCACCTCCGAGGACGCTGGAATTTTGGACCGGTGGTCCGGCAATTGATTGCCGGCCGCGACCCAATCCTTACGATCCCGGCCCATCCAAAGCCACGTGAGGTGCAGATCCAGATCTACGACCGCCGCAGTCCCTTGCGGCCGACAGTCGCCCAGCAGACGCCGGCAACTGAGACTCCGGCCGCCCCACCTACAAGGCGGTAACAGGCCATCCGCCACCCCTCTGATCTTTTCTTTGTGCCAAAAGCGTGAGGGGTGGCCCGTCCGTTAGGAACGTCTGGCAAGTGGCGGCGGATGTACGTCAAGGAGGACACACCCGATGCGGATCGCCTGGTTTACCCACCGTTATTACCCTTGCGTGGGTGGAGCTGAGAATTACGGGCGGGCGATCGTTCGACGGTTTGTCGCGAACGGCCATGCCGTCGACGTCTTGACGAGCAACGCCCACGACCTCTGGTACTTCACCGATCAGCGGCGACGACGCGTTGAGGAGCCGAGCGAGACCCAAGTCGACGGAGCGCGGGTTCGCCGCTTCGAAGTCCGGCATCGGCCCCTCCAGCGCTACGTCGGACGGCTCTTGAGCTACGCGCCCCACTGGCCGACCCAATGCCGCGCAGACTCGTTCATGCCGATCCTGCCGGGCATCGAACAGGTCCGTGGCAACTATGACGCCGTTTTCGCGGTCGGGTTCCCCTACACCGTCTTCTCGTACGGAGCGCTACGGACCGCCCAGGATGCAGGGGCTCCCTTGATCCTCACCCCCTTCCTGCACCTGGCGACCCCGGGCGACCCGGTCCGCAAGTACTACACGAAGCCGCACCAGATTCGGCTCCTCGCCTGCGCCGACGTCGTGGTCGTCCAGACCAGCCTGGAAGCCGACGTGGTTCGCAACTGGGGGATTGCCGACGCCCGAATCCTGACGCTCGGCATGGCGGTCGAGCACAAAGAAGTCACCGGTGGCGATCGCCAAACCCTCCGCCAAAAGTATCAGATTCCCGTCGGACGGCCGGTGGTCGGCCACCTTGCCACACTGGACCCGAACAAGGGAAGCAACGACCTCGTTCGGGCAGTGGCCCGTTTGAACGAGGCACGCCCTCTCGAAGATTCGATCCACCTGGTCATGGCCGGGCCGAGCTCCCCTTGCTTCGAACGGTTTCTCGCCGAATATCCCGGCGGCAAGCCCTCTTGGCTCACCCTCCTCGGCCCCCTTCCCCTCGATCAGCGCGCGGACTTCTTCGCCGCGATCGACCTCTTCTCGATGCCCTCCCGGACCGACTCCTTCGGGATCGTCTTCCTCGAAGCCTGGGCAAATGGGCTTCCCGTCGTCGCCGCCGACGCAGGGGGCGTGCCCGAGGTCGTTCGCCACGAAGAGACCGGACTGCTCGTCCCGTTCGGCGACCTCGACCGCCTGAGCCAGTCGATCGCCGGACTGCTGAATGATCCCGCCAGGGCCCGACAACTCGGCGAGGCAGGCCGAAAACTCGTCGATCACGGCTACACCTGGGACGATCGGTACGCCACGCTTCTGGCACGAACCGAACAGGCGATCGCCAATCCTCGCCAGAGCGCGCCAGGCTGGTTCCGTCGCCAGGCAGGGTAAGTCGATCCCAGACGATGATGCCGAAGCGCTCCGTCGATCAAAGACGTCTTGGTGATCAAGATCGCCAAGCCTCTCTCCGATGATTCGGTTCCAGCGCTCAAGTAGGTTGTTCCGAGGTTTTTTCAGTCAGACCTTGATTTTCAACCATTTGCAGAGCAATGTTAAACGGTGGGGAAGCGAGGGCCCTGGAGTCTCTCTTCGTCTCCTCGATCGCCGTTCCCCCACGCTGCTGATCTGTCCTTCCCCCCGCGCGTGGTTTTCGCGACGAGGTCGGGTGCAGTCGACGACTCGAACGCTGCGAAGACCTGCGCGGGCGATCTCCCGACTCCGACGACGAGAGCCTTCCCAATGCGCGTCCTCCTTTCCCTTGGCGTTGGCTTGGTGGCATTCGTTGGGCTGCCTGCCCCAGCGTCAACGGCAGTACTCGAAGCGGGTGTTCCCACAAGCCTCGAGGTCCTGCCCGCCAAGGCGAAGCTCTTCGGCCCGCAAGCCGCTCAGCGCCTGGTTGTCATCGGAGCGTTCGCCGACGGGTCCCGTCTCGACCTGACGTCGAGCGCTCAATTCAAGGTGGGGGATTCCAAGATCGCCTCGGTCGATCCGCACGGGTTTCTCCACCCGGTCGCGGACGGTAAGGCGGAAGTCGTCGTTCGCGTGGGATCGATCGAGGCCTCCGTTCCCGTCGAGGTCAGCGGAGCGCAGACAGCCCGCCGGGTCAGCTTTCGGAACGAGATTCAGCCCGTCTTGACCAAGCTCGGCTGTAACCAAGGTGCCTGTCATGGGTCGCAGCATGGGAAAGGCGGGTTCAGGCTCTCCCTCCTCGGTTTCGAGGCGGAACCCGACTACACGGCCATCGTCAAAAGTGCGGAGGGGCGACGGGTCACGCCATTTGCCCCTGAGGAGAGCCTGCTCCTCCTCAAACCAACCCTGGGGGTGGCTCACGGCGGTGGCAAACGGATGGAGCCAGACTCACCCGAGAGTGAACTCATCAAGCTCTGGTTGGAGCAAGGTGCCCCCGCGCCGACCCTTGAGGATCCGACGGTCACCGGTGTGGCCGTCTTCCCCCCACAGCGGAGAATGGAGCCAGGTCAGGAGCAGCGGCTCATCGCTGTCGCAACGTTCAGCGACGGAACGACACGCGACGTCACCGACCAAGCCAAGTTCGACACCCTGAACGAAGGGGTCGCCAAAGTCGGGCCGACCGGTCTGGCGACCACCGTCGGCCAGGGGGAAACGAACTTGATGGTCCGTTACCAAGGGCACGCCGCCTTAGCTCGGGTCACGGTTCCTTTTGCCTATGACAAGGCGTTTGATTTCCCTGCACGCACCATTCTCGACGAGAAGGTTGCGACCAAGTGGCGAGAACTGGGGCTCGTCCCCTCGGGCCTGAGCACCGACGCCGAGTTCCTCCGCCGCGCAATGCTCGACACGATCGGGACCACACCGACACGCACCGAGCTCGAAGAATTTCTCGCCGACGCCGATCCCGAGAAACGCGCCAAGTTGCTCGACCGCTTGCTCGATCGCCCCGAATACGTCGACTTCTGGGCACTGAAATGGGGTGACCTGCTCCGGGTCGATGGAACCAAACTCGGCGCCCAGGGGATGCTCGCGTTCAACCTCTGGCTCCGTGACGCGTTCCGGAGCAATAAACCGGTCAGCGCGATGGTCGACGAACTCATCACCGCGCAAGGGTCAATCTACACCAACGGGCCCGCCAACTACTTCCGGGTGGCGACCGGCCCCGACGACCTTGCCGAGACCACCGCCCAGGTTTTCATGGGGGTCAGGCTCCAGTGCGCCAAGTGCCACCACCACCCCTTCGAAGCCTACGGCCAGGATGACTATTACGGCTTGGCGGCCTACTTCGCCCGGATCAGAACCAAGCAGAGCCAGGAGTTCGGACTCTTCGGCCGTGAGCAGGTGATCTACGTCGCCAAGACCGGAGAGGTCGGCCAGCCCCGGACCGGCAAGACCATGAAGCCGACCCCATTGGGAGACAAGGCTGCCGACGACCCGGTCGATCGCCGCCGCGCCTTGTCCCGCTGGCTCACGAGCTCGACCAACCCTTGGCTGGCTCGAAATGTGGTCAACCGCTATTGGGGCTATTTGCTCGGCAAAGGGCTCGTCAACCCGATCGACGACCTCCGCGAGACCAATCCGCCATCGAACCCGGACCTTCTCAACACCCTGGCCAATCAGTTTGTGGCGGATGGCTTCGACCTCAAAAAGCTTTTACATCTTATCCTCAATAGTCGAGTCTACCAGCTCAGTTCGCTACCCAACCCTGATAACCGGCTCGACACCACGTTCTTTACCCACTACCGCATCAAGCGGCTGACCGCCGAGCAATTGCTTGATGCGATTAACCTGGCGACCGGTACGTTCGAGAAGTTCCCTTTGAAGCCGGCAGGCACCCGGGCCATCGCTCTGCCCGACACCAACTATCCCTCCTACTTCCTCGACACGTTCGGCCGACCCGAGCGTGTCCTGGCCTGCGAGTGCGAACGCGCCACCGACCCGACCATGAGCCAGGCGTTGCACTTGATGAACGGCGACCTCCTCAATCGCAAGCTCACCCAGGCCGACGGCCGCCTCACGCGGCTCTTGCGCGACCCGAAGTTGACCAACGCAACCCTGGTCGAGACCCTCTACGTCGCCACCTTCAACCGGCTCCCCTCCCCGCAAGAAAACGAAGCGGCCCGCCAGCTCATTGTCGAAGCCCCAAGCCGGGCAATGGGTGCTCAAGACCTCTTCTGGGGCCTCTTGAACTCCAAAGAATTTCTATTCAACCATTAACAGACTTCTTCAAATTTTTGCACAGCTTCCTCTTTTCACCAATGAGACACCTGGAATGAGCCGTTTTCGTAGGGTGGGCGCGGTCCACCTTCGCAGACCAGGGATGGTGGGCCATGCCCACCCTACGATCGCGTTCACCACGAACGAGGCGGCGCGTGGACGTCTGAAGCCGCAAAGTCTCGCCGCTCGCGTTGGGCTCGGGCTGATCGCAATGCTGGCCGTACTGACACCATCAGTCTGGGGCGACGAGACGCCGACCTACGAACGGGATATCAAGCCGCTCTTCGCGAAACGGTGCACGGTCTGCCACAACCAGAAAAAGCTTAACAACCTGGAGATCTCCGGCGGGCTGGCGCTCGACACGTTCGAGGCGGTCCTGGCCGGCACGAAGGACCAGAAGGTGATCGTGCCGGGCCGGCCGCTCGAAAGCGAGTTGCTCAAGCGACTCAACGAGGACGACGAAGACAGCCGAATGCCACTGCTCGAGAAGCCCCTACCGATGGCGCAACGCGACCTGGTCCGCCATTGGATCGACGCGGGCGCGCCGCGGGGTATCGAGGTCGCCGACGCAGTGGCAACCGCAAAGCGACCACCACGGCGGATCGTCCGGTCGCTGGACCTGGTCCTTGGCGTGGAGCGAACGATCCCTCCCAAAACCGAAGGGTTCGGTAAGGGGGGAGCGATGCAAGTCGCCCTTAAAGTCGGCCCATTGCCGGCGATCTCAGCGCTGGCGTTCCGAGGTGACGGGAGACAGCTCGCCGTAGGGACACACGGTGAGGTTCTGATCTGGGACCTGGTCGACGCCCGCCCCGCACTCGTCCTGAACGACGTTCCCGGCCCGGTGCATGCCCTTCTTTTCAGCCGGGACGGCAAGCGACTCGCCGTGGGGGCCGGCCTCCCTGCGCGGACGGGTTCGGTTCAGGTCTACTCCGTCCCCGACGGCACCTTGATCCACGACTTCGTCGGCCACGCGGATGTCGTCTTCGGTCTCGCCTTCCGCCCCGACGGCGGTCAACTCGCCTCGGCGTCGTTCGATCAGTCGGTCCGGCTCTGGAATCTGGCCACCGGAAAGCCTGACGGCGTCTTCACAGGGCATTCCGACTTCGTCTATGACGTGGCCTATACACCCGACGGCCACTCGCTCTTGAGCGTGAGCAAAGACCGGACGATCAAGCTCATCGACACGAAAACGCTGAAGGAGAAGCGGACGTATAGCAACCACAACGAGGATGTCATGGCCCTGGCGGTCCAACCGAGGGGAGCCAAGTTCGTCAGTTCCGGCCTCGAGCCTCAACTACGGTGGTGGGGACTCGACGACGAGAAGCCGGCCAACCGGGTCGGTGGACACGGGGGTCCGGTCCATCAGCTCGCCTTCAGCGGTAACGGCAAGCGGTTGATCTCGGCCGGGGGTGACTCAACAGTCCGACTCTGGGATGGAGCCTCGGGAACATTCGAGCGAAAGTTGCCGGGGCCATCCGAATGGCAATACGCCGTGGCCCTCTCCGACGACGCCAGCCTCGCCGCCGGCGGTGGCTGGGACGGGGTCGTCCGGGTCTGGGATGCCGACACAGGCAAGCTCCGAGCCACTCTGCTGCAACCCCCTTCGCCCAGCCCACCCACCGCCGACTGGCTCGTCCTCACCCCCAACGGATACTTGCACGCCTCGCCGGAGTTGCACGAGCTGGTTCGTTGGCAAATCGGGGGGACCGACGTCGATGGGACGATCCCTTGGTCCGTCTTCGGCCGGGAAGACGAGGTTGCCCACCAGCTCCAGGGCAAACCGGTCGCCGAGCCCACCTTCCCTCGCCCGAAGCCTCAATGAGATGGGCCTCGCGGAGCAACGAACCAGGCAGACTCTGCTCCTTTCGACTTTCTGGAGTCCTTCGATGCCTCGCCCCCATTGGATCCTCACCGCCCTCGCCCTGGTCATGGCACCCGAGTTCGCCCGGGCTCAGACGTCGTATCCGATGCTGACTCGGGTCACCCCCACCGCCGCGCGGAGGGGCGAGACCGTGGAGATCACGATCGCCGGTGGGGGCCGGTTCGACGGGGCCTGGCAACTGCTCTGCGAGGAGCCCGGCCTGTCGGGAAAGGTGCTCGACGCGGCCACACCACGCGCGGGCGACTCGAAATCAGCGAAGCGAGGAGGGAGACGGGAGTCGGGCACGGTCAAGGCGACCTTGACCGTCGCGCCTGATGCCCCACTCGGCCCGCGCGAGATCCGGGTCGCCACGCCGCAAGGTATTTCCTCGGTCGGCTTGATCGTCGTCGTCGACGACCGCGTCGTCTCCGAGGCTGACGACGCCGCCAACGACCGTCCCGAAACGGGACAAGTCCTTGAACTTCCCGCCGTCGTCAGCGGTCTCATCGGGAAAACCGAGGATGTGGACTGGTATTCGTTCACGGCGACCGCCGGCCAAAGGCTGACGTTCAGCGTCTGGGCCAACCGGCTCGAAAACAAGATCCACGACCTCCAGACCCACTTCGACCCGATTCTCGCGATCCACGACGCCCAGGGACGTGAGCTCGCGGTCGACGACAATCATGACTTCGCCGACCCGTTGCTCTCCTACGAGTTCAAGGAAGCGGACACCTATCACCTCCAGATTCGCGATACAACCTACACGGGCAACGCCAACTGGACCTACGTGCTTCACGCGACCAGCCGCCCGGTTGCAACCGCAATCTTTCCGATGGCGGTCAACCCCGGCACAAAGGCCGAGTTCGAAGCCCACGGAGTCAACCTGGACGAGTCGAAGAAGACGCTGCCGCTCGAGGTGCCGGCCAACCTGAAATCAGGGGTTCATTTGATGGCCTTGCCCACGGAACGGGGAACCACCTTGCCCGTCCCCCTCCTCTCAACCCCGCTCCCCTTGGCCCTTGAAGAGGGGGATGCACCCGCCGACATCGAGAAGGGGCAAGTGGTCAGCCTACCGGTCGCGCTCAGTGGACGTCTCCTCGAACCCAATGACATCGACACCTATCGATTCGAGGCGAAGAAGGGACAGTTCTACGCCTTCGAGGTTGTCGCCCGTCGCTCAGGAGCCGCGACTGACCCGGTGCTCCGGATCGTCGACCTCAAAAATGCCACACAGGCTGAGGCGGACGACTCGCCCGGCAGCAAGGATCCCCGGCTCGATTGGACCGCGCCGGCCGACGGCAGCTATGCGGTGCAAGTCTTGGACCTGCACAGTCGGGGGGGCGTTGAGTTCGGCTACGTCTTGCTGGCCGAGGCGGCGAAACCTGGTTTTTCTTTGAGCTGCGACCCGGACAAGCTCAACCTGGGCCCGGGTGCGCGGGTCCCCTTGTTCGTCCAGGTCACCCGCCGCGCCGGTTTCAGCGGTCCCGTGACCATCGCTTGGGAAGGTCTTCCCCAAGGGGTCACGGCGAGCCCACTGACAATCCCCGCCAACATGACTCAAGGGGTCAGCGTAGTTTCCGCCGCCCCCGACGCTCAGCCGGCCGCCGCCCTCTTGCGGATCTCAGGGCAGGCCGAAATCGACGGCAAACCGCTCATCGAAATCGCGGAGCCCAAGCAAGAGATCTATCTCCCCGGAGGCGGACGCGGTCTCTACCCCGTCCAGACGATCGCCCTGGCCGTGACCGCTGAGTCCGACATCACCGTCGAAGCCACCCCCGCCGCCATCACACTCGCCCCCGGCAAAACCGCCACGATCGACGTCACCGTCACCCGCCACAACGGCTATGACAAGGGGGTCAACCTGGCGATCCTCCTCCAGCACTTGGGCGGCACCTTCGCCAACCCTCTTCCGCCCGGCGTCAGCATCAAGGAGACGGGGAGCAAAACGCTGCTTGGACCGGCCGAGACGCAGGGCAAGATCATCCTCGAAGCCAAACCCGATGCTGCCCCCTGCGACAAGACCCCCATCGCGATCATGGGACACGTCTCAATCAACTTTGTCGTCAAAACGGCTTACTCGAGCGCCCCGATCTTCTTGACCATCCCCCCGAAAGAGAGTCCGGCGTCAAAGTGATCCCTCGGCTCGACACAAAGCATTTCCTTAAAAACAAAAACACAAGCATTTTGCCAAGAGAATGGTCACAGCCCACCCTTGTCGCCTTATTGCTCAGGTGTCGGGCTGGTGCCACAAGTGCCCGGGAGAGGAGAGACGTCGGCCCCCGGCACCGAGGAAATCGGCTCCGGTGCGCTCGGGAAAAGTCGAGGAAACCAACTCGAGGCACCGACCAGAGTCGCGGCGGCCAAGATCACCAGAGTCGCGATCACGGCGATCTGCGACCCGAAAGCGTGGGCCCGCGAAGAATGGATTCCGAGCGGGTTGAATGCAGGTTCCAAGCGTACCTGCCTGATCGCCGTGTCGACCGTGGAATCGATCAGGCGTGCGGGAACAACCTCGGCAAAGACGGCGTTCTGGGAAAAGGAGGTCACCAGAAACGCTGCGGAGAGGGCCAACCCCCGTTTGGCGAGCCGAGAGCGGAGTAACTCGCGGGCGCGCGACAATCGCCCCTTGACCGTCCCCACCGGCCACTGGAGCAGGTCGGCCGCCTCCTCGTTCGTCTTGCCTTCCAGGTAGCAAAGGACGACGGGGGTACGATACTTATCGGGTAGGCGGCTCAATTCCTCATGGAGCACCGGGCGGAGTTCGTTCCAGCCGGCTTCGTTGTGGGCAGCCGTCACCGACATCTCCGCGCCCTGCCTTTCTCGAATCCGTTTACGAACCGCGCTGGTTTTGGCTCTCACGGCAATGCGATACGCCACCTCGTACAGCCAGCGCGCGAGGACCCTTCGGTCCTTGATCGATCCGGCTTTCCGGGCCAGAGCAATAAAGCTCGCCTGAAAGGCGTCCTCGGCATCTTGATGCTGATTCAAGACATGCCGGCAAACGCCAAGGACCATCGGTCCATGACGAGTCACGATAATCCGAAACGCAGACTCCGCCTCGACCCGCCCGGAGTTGAGGAATCGCTCGATGAGTTCCTCATCGGGCAACGCACCAACCGTTTCCATGACTGACGTCATTTCCGGGTGTGTCACACTCGCCTCGACGCGTCCACTCGGCATATCCATCTCCCTGCTCGTGCCGGTCTCCAGACTAAGTGGCATGAGGCGTGCCGCTGGTTACGACTTTTTCTCGGGAAAGGAATCATTCCGCGAAACCAACTCCGTTTCAACCAACATTGAACGGAGAGTGAGTGACTCCGTCAGAGCGATCCACCGATCCCACTTGCGACGGAGCAGCCCTTTCTGCGTCGACCAGCCGGGGGTTACACTTAGGAAGAGAAGCGTCGCGGAGCGACCCCGCGACCCTCGTTTGTTTGAGCGAGACGACATGGGTGTGCCTGAAACTTTCACGCGCGAGACGCGTCACGATCCAAGGATGCAAGGGTTTCGAGACAGGACCCAGGTCGAGGATGTCCTTGCGCTCATTTCCCGAAGAATCGAACGACTCGACGTCGAACCGGTCGCCCTCCGCAATACGGCGGGTCGAGTGCTGGGCGAGGAGATTCGGGCTGGGGCCCCCGTCCCTGCCTTCGATCGCGCGGCGATGGACGGATACGCACTCCAGGGCCACGAAACCAAGGACGCCACCGTTCGAACCCCGGCCCTCTTTCACTGCATCGGGGAGGCCCGCCCCGGGCACCTCTGCAACCTCACAGTCGGTCCGGGGGAGACCATCCAGATCACAACCGGTTCCGCTCTGCCGAGGGGGGCGGATACCGTTGTGAGAGTCGAGTCGACGCAACGCGAAGGGCCGATGGTCCGGGTGCTCGAGGCCACGGCTGTCGGCCGGCATGTGGGCAGGATCGGCGAAGATATCGAGGCAGAGACCGTGGTGCTCTCGGCGGGCCGTGTCCTTCGCCCTCAAGACCTGGGCGTCCTGAGCGCGGTGGGAGCCGGCACCGTCGCTGTCGTTCGGCAGTCCCGGGTTGCGGTCATCAGTACGGGGGACGAACTGATCACCGCCGGCCACCTGCCCTCCGCGTATCAAATCGCCGATATGAATTCAGGAATGCTCGAGGCGCTGATCGTCCGGGATGGCGGCGTTCCCCGCATCGTCGGCCCCTTGCCCGATGACCGCGACCGGATTCGGGCCGAGATTGCCGAAGCCGCCAGGTGGGCCGACGTCGTGCTCATCTCGGGAGGAACCTCGACTGGCCCCGAGGACCACATCCCGGGAATCGTCGCGGAACTTGGGGAGTTAGTCATCCACGGCGTCGCCCTCCGCCCCGCCGGACCTGCGGGCCTCGGCTTCATCGGCCGAACGGCCGTCGTGCTCTTGCCCGGCAATCCCGTCAGTTGCCTCTGCGCCTATGACTTTTTCGCCGGCCCGATCGTCCGGCTCCAGGGGGGACGACCGCGAAACTGGCCCTACCGACCGATGTCGCTGCCCCTCTCGCGCCCCCTTGTCTCAATCGCCGGCCGGGTCGACTACGCCCGAGTGAAGGTCGAGCAGGGGCAAGTGGAACCCTTGGCGACCAGCGGCGCTTCAATCCTTTCGAGCACCACCCGCGCGGACGGTTTCGTGGTCGTGCCATCCGAATTGGACGGTTATCCCGCGAACGCCCTCGTCACCGTCTGGCTCTACGACTTGTTCCCCCCGTCGGGCTAGAGACCGACTTAAGTGCAGCCAAATTCATTCCATCGAGACAACCCTATGCAAGGCGCTGTCGTCCTGTGCGGAGGAGAGAGTCGTCGGATGGGGCAATCGAAGGCCTGGCTCGCGTTTGGCCCTGAGTGTCTGCTTCAACGTGTCATCCGGATTGTGGGCGAAGTGGTCGATACCGATGCTATCGTGGTCGTCGCCGCACCCGGGCAAGAGTGCCCCCCCTTGCCCGACTCCGTCCGGATTGTTCGTGACCCGGTCGCGGGTCGCGGCCCGCTTCAAGGACTCGCGGCCGGCTTGGCCGCTCTCCCTGCTTCCGTCGAGGTCGTTTTTGCCACGGCGACCGACGCGCCATTCCTCCGTCCCGCCTGGATCAGAGGTCTCTACGAGTGGCTCGGAGCGAACGACCTGGCGATTCCATTTGCCGACGGCTTTCATCACCCCTTGTCCGCCGTCTACCGACGAGCGACCACCCTGCCCGCCATCGAAAACCTCTTGCGACAGGATCGACTCCGTCTGCTCGACCTCATGGGCACGCTGCGAACTCACGTTGTCGTGGAGAACGAGCTTCGCCGCGTCGACCCCGAGCTCGCATCACTGCGCAATCTGAATACCCCGGAGGCCTACGTAAAAGCGCTGAGCGACGCCGGCTTTCCTGCTCCCCTCCCTTAAGAATGGGCAGCAAGACGCAAATCGGCGATCCATAAGAAACGGCAGGACCGATGTTTTGCGTCCCTCCTCTACGCTCCGCTCAAGGGGAAGGCTGAGCACCGATCTCCACGGGAACCAAAGCAGTCCCCGACTCGATGCGACGTGTGATCGGATTCTGAACATCCACCTCAAACGGACGAGCGATGCTGTTGCCCGCAAGGTCTTCCAAGGTGGTGTCAACGCTGATCTGGAATCGGCCGGCAGGCCACGGCTGATCCGGGCGGAAGCTCCAGCGAGTCGCCGCGTCATTCACGTCGACCCGACCCGGCACCTCCTGCTTCTCGGAGTCGAGCACGGACAGGGTCCGGTTCAACATCGCACGATCGAGCGGCTCCGGAAATTCCAGCACCAACGGGTCGGAAGTCCGAGCGGCCGGCGCCTTGACAATCCATTTCTGAGGATCGGGCTGCGTCTCATCAGCGGGACCGGTCTTGAAGGTCTTTCGAAACGCCTCCCGCAACGGATGGCCCGTCGCGTCGGGCCAGTTCCGATCGACGACCAGCGTGTACGCTTGACCGGCCTCAAGAATCGGCCCCAGATCCTCACGCGGTTTGAGCCCTCGCTTGATCCGCCCGGGATCGAGCAAAAGGGTCAGTCGGGTCCCGGTCGGATCCCAAAGCTCCTCGCCCACTTCCAAGAAGGGAACAGCGAGCTTCCGACCTTGCTCGTTGAGCAGGGTGACGCGCGAGTAGGCTTCGCCCCGGCTCATCGGCGCGGAGAAGTGGAGATAAAACTTGAGCAAATTCTCAGGCAAGTGATTGCCCGTTGGGTCAACTCGGACGACGAACGCTGGAGACGGTGGAGGCGGCAGAGGCCGCTTGAATTCCGTCACCACGTCCTTCAGATCCTGATACGGCTCCAGAGGAAGCTGGGAAGGTCGAAACACAGCACGGTGCCTGAGCCCGGGTTCGAGTGGAAACCGGGGCTCGAACCGCAAACGAGGGCCCACGACCCGGTACGTCCCCAAGATCGAAGGCCGATCCTCCGCCCCACCCTGGCCTTCCGGGGCGACCGTGACGGTGAAGACCTGCGACCATGAGAACGTGGTTGGTTTCACCTGGCTCAAGGCCGCAAGAGCGGCCAGGTCGGTCGGGGCGATCCCCTCCACCTCGATGGCCGACGAGGTCGCCCCCTCGCCGGCCTGCCAGCGGATGACAAAGCTCGCTGACCGTGCCGGACTCGGATCGTCCGGCGCGGCCGCAAGCAAGGCAATCGCCAAGTAAGGAACGAGTCGTCGGCTCAAAAGGGTCATGGCAGGGCGATAGTCTCGAGGTTCTGCGCACCGGCCGGGGTCTGTACGAGGATCAACGCATGGTCCTTGTCGAGCTCGTCGAGTTGGGTGACCCCCTTGAGGTCCTCGATCTTCTCGTAAGCGATTCCATCCGTCTCGGCGACCTTCTTCGTGATTCCCTGCTGGGTCTCAACCTTTTCGGTCGGAATCTTCATAACCCCTCGGCTACTGTTCGTCAGCAGCAGGAAATCCTTACCACCCTTCTGATAGACGATCAGGTCGAGCGGCTTGTTGTGATTGCCGAGTTCGGCGATCGTCGTCCCCTTCACGTGCGTGCCCGGCTTGAGCTGAGCCACGGGAAGCTTGACCAACGGCGTGCAGGTGTAGGCCGCGAGCAGGAACGACTCCCCCTTGATCTGGTAAGGGGCGAACGTCCGAACCGGCGAACCGGTCTCAAACCGACCGTGAGCACCGTGGTAGATCTCGACGCTCGTTCCCTGGCTCGCGTCCGCGAACGGGTAAGGAATCGAGAGCAGTCGCGAAGCAAACTCCTCGTTGGACAGACCGGCGACAAACACGCGGCCGTCAACGAAAGCCAGGTCGGTGATCGACTCGCTCTTGGACTTCTCCTTGGTGGGCGGATTCGGCAGGCTGGCCTTGGCAAACGGCACATCCTCGAGCGAGACGACCTCGGTCTTACCCGAGCGATCGACCCGGACGAGCACCGGCGCGGCGTCGGGGCCCTTGCCACGGGCGACGGTCAGATAGGCCTTCCCCGAGGCCGGATTGACGGCCAGGTCGGTGATCACGATGCCCTTGGAGGTCGTCCCCAACAGCGCGGCGATTTTCTCATCGATGCCGTCGACCTTCAGGGGGCCTCCCGCCGAATCCGCCTGAACGTCGGCCGTGTCGACCGCGAAGATCGCTGCGCCTTGCGAGTCGGCAAGGAACAGGACGCCCTTCGGACCAAACGAGAGCGGTCCCGCAGATTTCCAGTCAGGCGTCCCCTTGGACAAACCGGCAGCGCCGGCGGATCCAGCCGCCATCACGACTGCGGCGAGAGCGGTCGAGACGATTCGCGTCTTCAGCATCGCGGTTCTCCTCGGTTGAAACTCGAAGAAAAAAAGACAACCTCTAGCCGTCCGTCTGAAAAGATCAATGCGTCAGGTCGTAGAGCCAAGTCCCGAGTGCGGCAAAAAAAAAGAAACCCGATCCCCGGACAATACGCGAGTCCAACAGGCTCCGCAACGAAATAGAGCCAACATGTCCCGAGGAACGATGCCGCCCGGTTCGGCACCAAATATCTACTATCCCGATCGGAATCACAAGAACCTATCGCCAAGCCCCGGGAATTCGGCCTGGCGGCCATACTCTGGAGCCTGCGAACCCACTTATTCTCTTCACGCCTTCTGAATCGCCTGATGATAGGCTGGGTTTTCTATTCGCTTGTCGAGCCGCGAAGCGGCCTGGCGATCGTGGTCGGAGCGGGTTATAGAGAAGGCAACAGTTGGGGAGCGGTCCCATTTGGGGGTTCTTAACCCGGGCTGTTCCGAGTCGTCCTTGCTCTCCGGGAGTGGTTACGATGGTCTGGTATTCTGGGTTACTGATGCTCCTTCTGGCCGGGAGTGCGCCGGTGGAATTGATTGCTCATCGCGGCGAGTCGGCGGATGCTCCGGAGAACACGCTGGCCGCGTTCCGGCTGGCCTGGGAACGGAAGGTCCCCGCCATCGAGCTCGACGTTCACTTGTCGAAGGATGGAACCCTGGTTGTCTGTCACGATGCCGACACGAAACGGACCACGGGTGTCTCGAAGAAAATCAAGGAGAGCGACTGGGACGAGCTGCGAACGCTTGATGCCGGGAGCTGGAAGGGGTCGAAGTGGTCGGCGGAGAAATTGCCCAGGCTTGAGGAGGCCCTGGCGACGATCCCCTCAGGAGCCCGTTGTTTCATCGAGGTCAAAGTGGGTGCCGAGGCAATCCCGGCCTTGGTAAAGGCGGTCCGCCAGTCGGGCAAGAAACCGGAGCAGCTCGCCGTCATCAGCTTCCAGGCCGATGCCGTCGCCGAATCCAAGCGACAACTCCCGGAGCTCAAGGCGTTCTACCTCGCGAGCTTTAAGCAAGACAAGGAAACGAAGGCCTGGACTCCGAGCGTCGAGGACTTGATCGCCAAGGCCAAGTCGATCAAGGCTGACGGACTCGACCTCGCGGCCAAAGGACCGCTCGACCGCCAGCTCGCCCAGAAAATCAAGAAGGATGCGGGGCTCGAGCTCTACGTGTGGACCGTCGACGATCCCACCGAAGCTCGTAGGATGATCGATGCCGGCGTCGGCGCGATCACCACCAACAAGGCCGAATGGCTCAAACAGCAGCTTGGGCAATAAAGCCCCCTTCGTCTCGAAGCAGGTCGGCGAACCCTCGACTCTCACACACTCTCTGAGAGTCGAGGGTTTCCGATATCGACTCATGAGCCGCCCTGACGGACACTGGCGACCACAGTCTCAAATGCCGGCTTGAGGGTCTTCCAGTTGGTCGCGGGGCAGGTGCAGATCACCGTGATTCGACGGTCGTTGGCAAGCAAGGTTGCCCGGTAACCATAGACTTTGCCCCCAAGCGTCTGGTCGGCGATGAAGGTCGACCGCCGTCCTTCGCCGATTCCCTTGGACTGGAACGGCTTCGGCTCCCGCTCAGTATAGTTGGTGAAATCCTCCTTCATCTGCCGTTCACCCATCGGGTGAATCCTGGCCACCGGCGGTTCTTCCTCGCCCCCGAACATGGCACCCGACGACTTGGCCATATCGCCAAAAAGCGAACCGGCCAGGTCCGCCTCGACCCGGATCGCCGCATGTCCCTTGCTGAACTTGGCCCACGCATTGGGTGAGTCCGGCTTCCCGGCGCCTTCCGCCTCCCATCCCTGGGGATAGTCACACGAGAACCGGCCCGACGGGGAATGGTACGCGATAAACGCTTTCGGTGCCGGAACCGCGCCGCCACACCCGGAACTCGCCAGGAAGCCGAAGATCAGCCCAACCGAAGCGGCCGACGCCTTGAGGGAGAATTGGAACTGCATGAAGACGTCCTTCCTGATTCCAAAAGGTGCTAATTTACTCGCAGTCGACCCACCCGCTCTTGACTGAATTAAATGAGAATCACCCGAATGCAACGATAATTCCATTGAATATTATGGAGGGGGGGGGAATGCGTTCTCTTTCCAAGAATCCACATCAAAGGCGTTCCCAAGGCGAAGCCCGTGCCGCAAACTATCGATTGGGTCGCGAGGAGTCAACGCACAAAAGGCATCTTCATCAAACATGCTCACCCACAAGACGTCTCGGTTCCCAATAAACCTTATGGTAATCTTCTCGAGAAATCCGTTCGGCCCGCCCCCTCTTGAGCCTGCTTATGATCGTCATTCCAACCGGTACCGACGCACCGATCTACCACTGGCCCTATGTCACGGTCGTGTTGATCGTGCTGAACGTTGCGCTCCTGTTTGTCATCCCGCCCGCCTCGAACGTTGTCTTGCTGGATGAGAACGACGAGGTGATCGAGAGCGTCGAAGCCGTCTCCTTGTTCGATCGGTATGCGCTGGCGTTGGGCGACGGACGCCTGCACCCGCTCCAGTGGGTGACGCACAACTTCCTGCACTATGGACTCGGACACCTGGCCGGGAACATGCTGTTTCTCTGGGCCTTTGGAATCGTGGTCGAGGGGAAGCTCGGTCCAATCAAGTATCTGCTCACCTATCTGGCCATCGGCACCCTCCACGGCGCCTGTTTGCAACTCCTGTTAATGAAATCGGGGATGGACGGACATGCGGCAGGGGCCTCGGCCGTCGTCTATGGCTTACTTGCGACCTGCATGATCTGGGCCCCGAGGAACGAACTGAACTGCACGGTCATCCTGCTGATCGGATTCCGCGCATTCGTCTATCATTGGGATCTCTACTACACCACGGTCGCCTTGTTCTACATCGGGCAGCAGATTTTCGGCTTGGTGGTCTGGGGATCGCTCGGCAATCAAGTCATGGTCACGGAGATCGGCCACCTCTCCGGCGCATTCTGGGGTGCGGTGGTCGCGTTCACCTTACTCAAGGCTGGACTCGTTGATTGCGAAGGGTGGGACTTATTCTCACTCCGCAAGAAGCGAGCCACGCTCACCCACGAATGGAACGAGCGTGGGGAACGGCTCGCTCGCGAAAAACAGGCCCTCCGCTCCAGCCTCAAGGCCAATCTGAAGGCAAAGGCACGCGACAAAGCGACCAACGGCGATGGTCCCGTGGATGGCCCCAGCGCCGAGGATCGCGCAGCGACGGCCGTCCGGCGGGTCCGTACCCTCATCGACAAGGGGGATATCGCCGGTGCGCTGGTCGCCTACGATAAGTCCGCACGAACGCTGGTCAACTGGCCCACGCAGGCCGAACTCTTCGGGTTGATCAAAGCCCTCAGCTCATGCGGGGCCGAATCAGACGCGATCCGTCTGATGCGCGACCACTGCCGCTACTACCCCGACGCATCGACAAGAGTTCGTCTCAAGCTCGCACAGGTCCTAATTCGCGACCGCCAGCGCCCCGCCGCCGCCCTTCGAGTCCTCGAGGAGATCACGCCCGGCTCACTTCCCGCTGACCTCGAAACCGCCCGCCAAAAGCTCGCACTCCAGGCCAACCGGATGTGCCAGGATGGTGTGCTCGAACTCGAAGAGGACGACTGAGCCGGTTCCCCCGAGCTTTCAGCCGTCGGCGTGCGCAGCCATCCCGAGGCTCTCCGCGAGAGGCACTTCCTCAACGCCTTGTCTCGACGGCTTCTCGGCCAACGGGCTTGGCCGAGTCGGCCGCCCCACAGTTGCGTCGAATCCGCGGGACATAGCCCGCATGAGCGCGAGGGTTCCAACGGCCTGGGCCAGTGTGCCAATCAGCCAGAGCGCCAGCACCCACCGCGCTTCGAGCCCCGGCTTGTAGAGGGACGAACCAGCGTAGGTGGGCAGCACACCGCCGTGGATCATGGTATGAACGTCCTCATAGGAAAACAGCGAGCTAAACGCGAGAAATGAAGGAGAAGCGGCCGCAATCAGGACACTCCAACGTCCAGGCAGCATGATCGCCAACCCGCAGAAACAGAACAGATTCGGCACAACCGCACTGATACTGATGCCATTCCTTCGTCCATTGGCCATCAAGCACGCATAAACGCCGATCGCCGCAGAGAATCCCCCAATCACGACCATTCCCACCAGCGCGGCGATGAAACCGAAGGGGTGGACAGCACCAGCCATAATCCCGACGGTCCAGAGTCCAATCAGCAAGTAAAGCGCGGGGCGGGTCCGGATGAACGCTCCCAACATCTTCGCCCGAAGAATCTCCCACCCGGAGAGTGGAGTGGCGATCAGGCCCAACCAGGTGTCGCGTTCCCACTCCGCCCACATACTCCCCAAAGCGCCCGCGAACATGGCCCATCCGTAGAAAATGGCGAAGCAGGCCGAGAAGCTTTTCAGGACCAGGTTGAATTCGAGTCGGGCCTGGCCTGGTGCCGGCCCCCCTGCCGGTATGCCAAACATCTCGGCTACCGCACGCCCAAACGGATTCACATCCGGCATCGTGAAGGCCTCAGGGGCCGCCCTGTACCCTCGATTGGCCAGCTCCTTAAAGGCGGGCTTCGCAAACCAGGCCATGACCGCGACAATGAGACCAATCAAGACGATGTTGATCAGATGACCAAGCCCACGCGCGAAAGGACTCGCAGTCCGGTTGGCATAAATTGCGTTCCAGAGCACGGGATCATCGCCACATGGGGGGCGTGGCAATCGCCAATTCGTGGCACGACGGATCCTCCGTCCCGCGATCCGGGTCTCCTCGTCATAGTGGGCACGCGACTGAGCGCGAAGCTGCCAAATCGCCCAGACAACGAGTAGCAAACCGCCGATCAACTCCCACGTGATCATCCGCCAGACCGCCTGAATCGGGCTTCCTATCCGAACCATTCCACTCAGGTTGGCAAGCACTCCGAACGGGCTGCTCAAGAGCAAACTGATGGCGATCTTGACGATCCACTCGGGACCGGACGGCCATAGCCGAGACTTCGCAACCAAGATGGTAATCGGCAAGGCAATCCAAAGGGACATCAGTGAGAACGCCAAGGCCGTCGCCCCGCGCGCCGTCCGAGCCACGATCGAAGCCACGACAGCCATGGCCGCCAGGGCAAAGGCCGTCGATGCAAGCCCCACTCCGGCGAGCAGGATCAATCGAGGGTCGACGCCCCCGAACAGGACCAACAAAACGAGGACCGGAACGATCGTGGCTAGCCCATTCGCCCACCGAACCAATCCCGCCGCCAATGTCCCCAGGACAATCCCAAGAGCGGAGAGTCGCGTCGCCAATAACGCATCCAGCGTCTTCCGATCACGTTCCGATGCAATGGCCATCGCAATCTGGGGAATGACCAGGCTAATCGTCACTGTACCAAGCACGCCAACCGTCAGGACAAAGAGCGTGAGGGCGAACGATGAGATCCCCACGAGCGAACGTCGGTCCCACTCCCATCGATCCCAGACCCAGGCCGCGCCCAAGATAACCGCAAATTCCAAAGCAATCGCGAAATAACGATCGAAGAATGCCGTCTTACGACGCACCAAGAGGATCAATTCCCGTTCGAGAATCGGACCGATTCGCATACCCGCATCCTCAACGGCGGCTAACGACAAACGTCGTAGACGGCTCCATTAGACGCATTGGGGCGCAAGGTTTCAAGCCGGTACCACCCGTACCAGGCAAGAGTTCACGGGGTCGCCATTCCTGGGCCGGCAGGTGTCTTGCCTGCTTCTGGCTTCAGTTGAGATCGAGATTCTGAAACCCAAAATTCAATGCTTGGAAAATTCATTAAATTTAAATAAATTGCGGGCGGGTCGCCCGCGGTCCCTAGGAATGGCGACTCCGGATCCCCTGGAATGAGCCAGCAAGCTCAGTGATTCTGTACATGAGCGATCGACCGCCGTTGTTCCCCCTCACCTAGATTATCGTATCGGTCGAGGTCGCGCTGCGACTGCGGGAACCGATTCGATGACATCGGCTTTCAGTTCCGCCTGAGGAACGGAGATGATCCTGGGTTTGGGAACGACCGCAAGGTGGTCGATGACTTTGAGGACTCCCTTGGTGTCCTGAGTCAACTCAACGGCCCTTTCCTTGGCTGCGGCGTCCGGCACCAATCCCCTGAGGACCGCCGTCCCTTCCTCCTCGACGTGAAGCTCGATCTTGTTGGCGTCGAAGGTTTTGTCGCCGTGGAGCCGAGCCGAGACCTGCTGCTCGATCCCGAGGTTACGAGCTGAGGACTGGACTGCGGCGAATTTTTCCCGCACGGTTTCCGTAGCGTCATGGACGCCTGCCGCAAGGGTCTCGACGGCACTCCCAAGGCCCTCGCTCGCTCCCCCCCGCTCTCGGGCGAGACCGGCCCAGCCCGCCGCTCCAAGCCCAAGCAGGATCCCGGCAATCGTCCACCGCGTCCGCGACGGTGCTGCGTTCGCATCGTCCCCGGCGTCATTCTCACCCCTGGCCGGACCACCACGTTTCTCCATCACCTCGGCTCCCTTCTCGTCCCAAGCTACGCCCCGTCGATCCCGGCCTGTCCTCGTGGCACGGCCCCACTCTTTGGGATATCGGGCTATCCAAGACCACAGATCTGTCCGACTTGCTCGGGAGTGAAAGCATGAATGCCGATATCGACGATCACGCGGGTCATTGGGCCAACCCCAAGGTTCTCGAAGGCCGCTTTGTCCCGTACGACACTCCCCGGATCGGCTCAATGCGCTGGCATTGCAGGAGAATATCCTTACAATTCGTCATCTCTGAACATGGGGCATAAATCATGCAATTTCAGTGAACGCACGTCGCCCAATAGCGTCAAAATATGAGGTCGCAACAACATCCAGCGGATTCCCCTTCATACATCATTCAAGGGAACGCGGAATCCGTTGGAGGTCGTTTTTTACAAATGGATGCTTGAAGAGGGAGCCAAGGGTGCCCAGCCGAGTCCAAGGAGGGGTGAAGAGTTCGGCAGTTGTCCTCTCTCTATCAGTCGAACTTTCCAGTCTTCGGACGTTGGGGAATTCGCAGCTTGGGAGGAGGTTCGGCCCCGCTTGGACGGTCTGCGGACCTGTCACATGCCATGGATTCCGGCCGACCACCAAGGTCTTCGCAACTTGAATCCTTTCCCTGGCAAGACCAGAGCGACCGAGATGCATAACCGGCCTCAGGAAGAGGTCCACCGCGGCACGCCGACTGCGGCTCCAACCTCGCCACCCGGAGCGGCAAGCATCATGTCGAAGATCGATCGAGGAGCGACTGAACCGAATTCAATCAAGAGGTGTGAACATGCTGTACACTGTCGCAAGTTGGAACTGGGCGCCAGGGGATCCTCTGACACCGGCCATGGCGCGAGGGGGCCTGAATCGCTGGAGACCCAAGTCCGAGGAGATCGCTGGCGGCGGTCCGGCCCTGGCCGTGGCACTTCGGTATGATGAGACTCGCGGCCAGGTCGTCGCAGAAGGGGTGACGGCCCGAGGGAGTTGCGGCCCCTGGTCAGCGCCTGCGATCGTCGACTCGGTGGGGGGAGTGATGGTCTTGGCGGCGATTCCGGCAGCCCTCGTTCGGGTGATCGGAACGGCCGAGATCCGGGTTCATGGAGAGGCCGTACCGGCCGTTCCTCGTGCCCACCTCACCATCGGCCCATCGGCGTCAAAGGGACGAGTTCGGGTTGTGGATGGCCGCCCCCTTTCTCAAAAGCAGGCGCAACTCTGCTCCCCCTCAACGGCGACTTCCCGCTCTGGGCCTGCCCACGCAGCAGGCGGGGGGACACCTCGACTCAGAGGAATGGCTCAACCTGAATCGGGTGGACCAGCCTTGAACGAATCCGGCACACCATCTGCATTCCAGAGCGAAGTCAACGTCCACCGCGATTCACGGCCACCGCCAGGGTTCGCGAAAGGCGACCGTTTACGTTTACGGCGGGTTTTCCCGTCACTTTGGAAATGGCAAGAGGATGAAGGATCATGACTCACTTGAATTCACGACTCGCGGCCGCCGCACTCGGTCTGTCGGTGGTAACCGGTAGCGCCCTGAGCCTGGCGCAGCAGCCAAGTCCGGCCGAGAAAGTGGGCGAGGTCCTTGATGAAACCGGTCGAGCGATCAAGCGAGGGGTTCAGGGAGCCGGGGCCACGGTCCGCGACGGATTTGCCCGGACGCGCACCTCGGTGCAAAACATGGAGGTGGTTTCCCGAGTTTACAGCCGGCTTCACTGGGACAAGTCGCTGACGACCGCAACGCTGGAGTTGGAGGTGCAAGCCGGCGGGATCGCCGTCCTCCGCGGGGTTGTCGCTGACTCCACAGCAAAGACAAAGGCCGTGACGCTGGCCGCCGACACTGTGGGGGTGACCCGGGTCGTCGACCAACTCTCGATCGCCCCACCCACCCGCATCATTCCCGGTTCGCCCGATCCAATCCCAGCACCGGCTCGCTGAGCCTGGACATTGCGACACAGGTTCACGACTCGCCTCAGACGGCCCGGACGTGATCGGAGCCATCGGTCCCAAAGCCGCGCCGGCCTTTGGCCAGAGGTTCGTTACCACCCGGCTTGCTCACTCGAGACAAGCGTGCCCCACAGATCCACCCTCTTGAACGGACACCTTGCACGCCGGATCCCATTCGAGCGAAGTGTGGTCGATCCTGTCGTGCACCATGAGAAAACCCGGCGATGGCCAATGGTTGTGTTCACCATTGGCTCGCCGGGTTGGCTCTTTTCAAATGATCAGCAGTCAGCGGAGGAGGTGGGATTCGAACCCACGATAGGCTTGCACCTATTCCGGTTTTCGAGACCGGCCCTTTCAACCACTCAGGCACCCCTCCGAACGAATCTCTGGCTTGCGAGCCGGTCTCCTGGATTGGAAGAACTGCGAGAGCAAAGCACTACAGTCTTCGGCCAAAACACCAGCGGTGACTTTCGCCCGGTGATTGAGCCGGGGGTCCGTCACAAGTCGATAGAGGCTATTGCAGGCCCCCGCCTTGGGGTCTTTGGCCCCATAGACGACACGAGCAATCCGACTTTGAACGATCGCCCCGGCACACATTGGACACGGTTCGAGCGTGACGTAGAGAGTATAACCTTCAAGCCGCCACGTGCCCAGAGCGCGTCCTGCAAAAGTGAGAGCGAGTCGTTCCGCATGAGCCGTTGGATCGTTCAACGTCTCACGCAAGTTGAAGGCTTGGGAAAGGATACGTCCTTCCCGCGCCACAACGGCTCCCACCGGAACCTCGCCAATTGACATCGCCTCGTGAGCGAGCATCAGCGACCGGCGCATCATTTCCTGGTCCCAAGAACCTTCGTTCCCCAGAGACGATTCGACGAAGTCCATGTCTCTTTGACGCCGGAAAAATCCAAAGACAAAGAGACGACCGAGTCTCGCACGAACCGACTGCGGAGAGCGTGTCGGAGACTTCCCGACTCACTCCAGTGCTTGAACCATTACGCATGATTTTAGCGACCTCGATTAGGTTTGCAAGGGGAGTTGGCCTCATCGCGACTTTCCCTTTGGAGAAATTGGGAAAGCCAGGGGCCGCGTCGATGCCTTGGGAAGGAAACCTCTCCCACCAACCCAGCCCGCGATCTTGAGTGAGGGTCGTGTCCCCCTTAAACCTCGGCCGCTGGGATCCGGTCTGGGGATCGCCCCGTCACCTGCTTTGGGCTGAGTGCCATTATTTCAAATCCCAGAGCCTGACCATTCCATCGATACCGCCGCTCGCAAGCCCATTGCCGTCACGCGGGGAGGCCACGGCGGGCAAGACGATTTGATAGAATTCAAGATCATTTTCTTTTTCCGAGTCTTCACCCATGCTAACTTGGGCTGAAGATGTGTTCGCGCACACGTTCCACAGGGAGTGAGTCGGGAAAGGGTCTGCCCGATTGTGCACTCTCATTGCATCAGACGACTGGGACGCGAATCGGAGCTGACGGCGACAGGGAATCATTTCAACGATTCAAAGGAGCAAAACAATGCGAGTGCCCCCCCGCGCTTTCACGTTGATTGAGTTACTCGTTGTCATCGCGATCATTGCCGTGCTCATTGCGCTGCTGTTGCCCGCGGTTCAAGCCGCTCGCGAAGCGGCCAGGCGAATGCAATGCCTCAACAACTTGAAGCAGATCGGGCTCGCCCTGCACAACTATGAGAGTTCCGTGGGCTCATTGCCCTGGGGGCGCGGGCCAGACCGTGGGATCTCCAACAACATGGGATCCTCGGCTTTGGTGATGATTGCGCTCCACCTCGAGCAAGGGGCGGCTTACAACACGGTCAATTTTGCTGACGTGAACAATCCGGACGGCCCGTTCCAGGGGACCAACCTGACGAACTCGACCGCCTTTCGGATTCAGATCGGCACCCTGCTCTGCCCCTCCGACCAAGATCGACTGACAAGCGTATTCGGGAAGACCAACTACGCGGCGGCTTCAGGCAGTGACCCTCGAATCAATAGTACGAGCGCCGATGGGATGTTTCGAGGTGGGGATAACAACACGACCACGGCTCGAATCGTCAGCTTCCGCGACGTGGTCGACGGACTGAGCAACACCGCGGCGTTCAGCGAGAAGGTCAAAGGAATTGGCGGCGCGGCCACGGACAATCGGACCTTTCCCGACCTGGGTACGCCCTCTTCCTCGATCGTGGGACTCTCTCTGCCAAACCCGAACTCGACGGCCATTTACAATGCAGCCTGCAAACCGCTCGACCCTAAGTTGCCGGGGACGACGCTGCAGAATATTCGGCCGCAAGGTTCCATGTGGTTCAGCGGCAACAAGAACCAGGCCAGATACACTCACACAATGCCGCCGAATACCGGAAACTGCGGCTATGGTGCCGACGGCGACGGCGGAGCAATCACGGCCGCTAGCCGCCACTCCGGAGGGGTCAACGTCCTGTTTGGCGACGGCACGGTCCGGTTCATCAAAGGCTCGATCAGCCTGCCGGTCTGGTGGGCTCTGGGGACAACCGCCGGGAACGAGGTTATCTCCGCCGACGCCTTCTGAAGTCAGACGCCGATGCCGCCGAATCGCAAACCTCAAATGCCAAAAGGGGCCGTGTTGTTGCCAACACGGCCCCTTCTGAACATGAAATCACGCGAGACAGCGAAAAAAGCTCCCCGACTAGGACTCGAACCTAGAACCTAGCGGTTAACAGCCGCTCGCTCTACCGATTGAGCTATCGGGGAATCGGCCCACTGAGCATATCGAGCTGAGCGGCTCGGCTCAAGGGCAATTCTTCCGAGTCTCACGAAAGGGAAGAAAAAAAGAAGAAAGAGACAAAAGTTCACTCGCCTAGCGTATCAGGATTTCGGCGTTTCGAAGAGCTTGAAAGAAACAAACTCTTCGTCACGGCGAACTGATTGGCTATTCTTTGCTTGCGGGCTTCGCCTCGTGCTGCTCGATGGCCTTCTCGAGAATGCCGACGATCAGGGCATTCAGCGACGCCTTGTCCTCTTTGGCCCAACTCGCCAGCTGCTCGTGCAAGACGGGGGGCATTCGGATCTGGAAATGAACGACGGTTTCTGGCATGGATAAGGCTCCTCTGCTCGATGGGCTCGAAGAAACCATGCAGCAAGGGATTGGGTCAAGCCCCTCAACGGCTGCATCTCAATTCGCGCGTTGGGGCATGCTCCCTTATTGTACCCGATAACTGCGCGTGCTTTTAAAACATTTTCTTCGCAAGAGGATCGAGTTCGCAAATTAGGTGGGTCAGGGGGGATAACCGGAGGCGACTTGCCGCCGAAACGCAACGATCAGACGGGATGGGGGGGGAATCCGAGGAGGACAGACGAGCCCCTCTCCCTGGAAAGACGAGACGACACGCTGCCCGACATTTTTTTTCGGACTCTCCCGCCGGAAATCGAAATCAAAAAAAGGGGGACTGAGAAGAATTCCCGTCTTTCACATCTCCCGAGGTCATGGCAATGGGGAAGAGCGAATCGGAGGAAGACGAGTCAGGCCTATCCGACGATCGGAGCGGGTCGGACGTCGCCATTCGATCGGACGACGTGGTCCGCCAGTTTGTCGAGCACTGGGGGATGATGGCCCGCTCCTGGGGAATCAACGCGACCATGGGGGAGCTATTTGCACTCCTCTACATTACGGGGACCGACTGGACTGCGGACGAACTCCGGGAGCGGCTGCAAGTTTCCCGGGGCAACGTCAGCATGAATTTGAGAGAGTTGATGGCCTGGGGTGTCGTTCACAAGGTACATCGCCAAGGTCAGAGGCGTGAGTTCTATCGGGCGGAGACCGACGTCTGGACCTTGTTCCGCCGAATCCTCAGCGAGCGCAAACGGAGAGAGTTGGATCCGACACTCGTCGTGCTCGAGCGCAGCGTCGAGACGATCCACCGCGATCCCGCTCTCCGGGAGCTTGAAGGGCGGATTGCTTCGCTCCGCCAGTTCTTCGGGCTGATCAACGGCCTCGCCTCACGGCTCCTGACGCTCGAATCCGACGACCTGGAGGAACTTCGCCATCTCATCGAGTTTTCGAATGGGACGGTTCCGGCGGACTAGCAGGATTCACGAAAGAAATTCTTGCCGCATCGGCCGATAAGACAATGAGGAACTCCAGTTTCGAGGATGTCGCGACAGGAACAGAAGGGTCGCGACCCTCCGTCTTAACCTAATGGTGTGGCCGCGAAACGCTTGCGTGCGATTCGATGGGAACGTCGGCTGTTTCTTTTCTCGACGGGTCATGGAAGCGCGATGCCGATTGCTCTAAACTAATGCGATGGGAGGGAGCGTTCATCGGTTGCTCTCGGACGAGCAGTCCGGCGTTGCACCGAATCCAAGCCCCTCGCCAGTCCGAACGTCTCTCGACGTCGGTTGCCGCGTCGGCGCTCGACTTCATTGGTCGACTCCACTGCGCTCGTTGATCCGTCCGCGGACGAGACGTAGGTACTTGACCTCGACGTCTCCCTCCCAAAGCGCCCGGGCATCGATAGCGAACCTCGCGCGCGGCGATTTCTAGGCCCACCCTGAGCGGAGTCGTGTATGAGCACTGAGTCGGTGGATCGGTATTATCCAGGTCTGGAGGGAGTGATCGCCAACGAGACGGCGATCGCCAACGTGGAAGGCAAGGAGGGGGCCGGGGGACTGGAATACCGCGGGTACAGCATTGAAGATTTGGCCACCGGCGCCTCCTACGAGGAGACGGCATTCCTCCTCCTCCATGGCGATTTGCCGACCTCCAGCCAACTTCGCGAATTTGACGGCCGGCTCCGCTCGTCGCGCACCCTTCCGCTCCCCCTGGTCGACCTCTATCGCCAGATTCCGAGCTCGATCCACCCCATGGACGTTCTCCGGACGTCCGTCAGCGTCCTCTCTCACTACGACCCCGAGGTCAACGCGCCTCCCACCGACCACGCTGCGAACGTGCGCAAGGCGGAGCGGATGATCGCCCAGATGGCGACCGCCGTTGCCTACCGCGAACGAATCAGCAAAGGGCTCGACCTGGTCGCTCCTCGCGAGGACCTCGACCATTCGGCCAACTTCCTGAACATGGTCAATGGCCAGGTCCCTTCCGAAACCATGCGCCGCGCGTTCGACCTCTCGCTCGTGCTCTACACCGAGCACGAGTTGAACGCGTCCACCTTCTCGGCCCGGGTGACGGTTTCCACCCTCTCCGACATCTACTCGGGGATCGTCGCCGCCATCGGCACTCTCAAGGGTCCGCTTCACGGCGGCGCTAACGAGGAAGCCTGGAAGGTCCTCGAGCAAGTGGGCTCCCCCGAGAACGCGGAGAGTTGGATTCAGGACGCCCTTGCCCGCAAGGAGCGAATCATGGGCTTCGGCCACCGCGTCTACAAGACCGGTGACCCCCGCGCCCGGATCCTCAAGGAATACTGCACCCGCCTGGCCGCCGAGGTTGGCGACGATCGTTGGGAACGCATTGCCGAGCCGATCGAGCAAGCGGTGACTTCGCAGAAGAACCTGCCCCCGAATGTCGACTGGCCCAGCGCACGGCTCTACCACTACATGAACCTGGATATTGAGCTCTACACGCCGATCTTCGCCATGGCACGCGTCGCCGGGTGGTCCGCTCACGTGATCGAGCAGCTCGATCACAACCGGCTGATGCGACCCCGGGCTCGCTACATCGGCCCTCCCAACCGTGAGATCAAGCCGATCGAACAACGGTAAGTCGAGTGCACGGCGCGAACGACCGGATTTGCGTCGACATTTCCACGGGCTGAGGAAGGTTGCGTTCGAGCTACCGCCTCAGCCCTTTTTTATTCGATTTGATAAGGACGCTCACCAACAGCGTCCTTTCTCTTTGCGCATGGAAAATCCCATGGAAGGTCGAGCGACCTTCCATGGGATTAAGAAACACTCAAGAGAGAAGGCCGTTATTTCACGTCTTCCTTCTCTTCTTTCTCCATGGGTGCTTCTTCCTTGGTCGCTTCAGCGTCCGCCGGAGCCTTTCCTTTCAAGGCGTCCGTATGCTTCTGGAGCAAATTCCTCATCGCGTCCTTATCGACGGCCTCAGCACGTCCCCGAGGGGGTGCGTTGTACGAATAGCCCAAGAAGTTCAGGAGCCGACCGATCAAGAGCGGCCGCACGCCATTATCGCGGGCAATCCGGATCGCGTCGGATCGCTTCTTGAGAAACTCGGCATGCTCGGCCGTTCCCAGGTCTTCGCGACGGTTCTGATAGTTGACCAGCGGCGGCCGATCTTCCGGATTATCGATGACGTACCAAGAGTCATATCCGGAGATCTTGCCGCGTTCTTTGCCGGCATCGGGCGGGGGAAGGTCGTAGTCGACAATCCCGCCGGCAGCTTCGATCATCCGGATCAGATCCGCGCGGTCATCCTTGCCGTCCCGATTGATGTCCATCTTGCCGATGAGGGCGAATCGCATCGGCTCGTTCGGCGACCAGGCCGGGGAGTAGACAATGTCGTTCACGCGGATCGGGTCGATCGGGCTCTTGGTCTCGACAATCCGGGCGAGGCTGTACTTGTCGGTTACGTGGGTCAGTTCAATCGTCGCCTTCGGCTTCTCGGTCGGGATCCCTGGCGAACCGCTATCGAAGATGGTCATCTTCATCTGAGGGCGGGCACCCATGCCGAAGGTCAGGTTGGTGCGAACTTCGCCACGGCTGTAATCCACATAGGTGATCTTGCCGTCGGGGCGGTCCAGAACGGTCTCCGTCTGGGCCTTGGCATCGCGAAGGTCGCGGACCGTCAGTCGGAGGGCCTCGGTGTTCTTGGTCACCTCCTCCTTATACTGGCGCGACTCCGCCTTCATCGAGGCAATTTCGGTGCTCTTGTTCTCGATTTCCGCTTCGGTTTCCGTCACCTTGTTGTGAAGGTCCGCACGGGCCTGGACGTGCTTCGTCTGCTCGCCCTCGAGATCGGCTTTCGTGCTGTCTCTTGACTGCACGACAACATCCATCTGCTGCTTGTTGACCGTGTTCGCCGCCTCGAGACTTCGCTTCAGCTCGGTGTAGTTGGTCGCCAAGACCGCAGTCATCCTGGCCTGATTCTTGAGCATGTCCTTGACACGGCCAAGCGAGGACAGAAACGTCTTGTTCGGCTCGTTGGTGTAGGCCGAGGAAAGGTTCACCGCAGTGGTCTTCACCTCGTCGAGTGCGGGATTGGAGCCCCCGGCGGCCTGGACCTTGGAGACCATGTCCACGACCATCGGCCCGATCGAGGCGAGGTCTTCGTCAATCTTCTTGCGCTCGTTGGTGATCTCGGTCTTCACGGCCTCGTACTCGAGGGCGCGAGTGCCGATGGCCTTCTGCAGATCCTCGGACTGCCGAGTCGCTTCGTCGGCCGTCTTCGTCGCCGTTCGCGCCTTCTCTTCGGCGGCGGTTAGTTTCTGAAAGGTCTGATCGTAGTTGGAATAGAGGAAGTAAGACGTAACGGCCAGAATCACGGTGAGCGACACGAAGGCCGCCACGGCGATTTTGAGCCCCTGAGACTCGTTAGCTGCAGCCATGGGTGAAGTCTCCCGCCGATCGGACCGTTCGCGAACTGCGCTTGGGGATCCGCCGGTTTGCAGAAAATATGTCACATGGGAAGGGGCGTGCTGGATCAAACTCGGAAAGTCGACAATTTCTCTGAGAACTTCGACGCGCAATCCACAGAAAAGTTCCGACCCGTTTTGATTGTAAAGGCCAAATGCCAATCAGTCAAAAGAAAACGACCAGGGGGTCTGGGTTGTTGCTGGGTCGTCCGACCCTCGGCGACTTGACAGCGCCAGGCTGTCCGATTACCGTTGAAACTCGATTGAATCGGTCTCTACCTCCCTGTTGTCTTGCTCCCTATCGAACCGATATCTCCCCCCGTCGACTTGGTCGACCGCGTCCCTCTACGACCCTCTTGATCCCCGAACCACGTCTCATTTCTCGATGAAACCCAGGCCGACTCTCTATATTCTCGACGCCTATTCGTTGATCTACCAGGTCTTCCACGCGATCCCCCTGATGACAGGGCCCGCGGGACAGCCGACCCAGGCGGTCTTCGGCATTTTCCGAGACCTGGTCAACCTGGTCAGGGAGCGCAAGCCCGACTACTTGGCCGCCGCGTTCGACGGCGCGGGGCGGGTCTTCCGCTCCGACCTCTTTCCCGAATACAAGGCCCAGCGCTCGGCCATGCCCGAGGAGCTTGTGCCCCAAATTCCGGTGATCCGCCGAGTCTTTGACGGGTTCCGCGTCCCAGTGCTCATGGAGGCGGGGGTCGAGGCCGACGACGTGATCGCGACCGTGAGCCGGCGCGCGGAGGAACAAGGGCTCGACGTCGTCATCTGCACGGCCGACAAGGACGCCCGCCAACTGCTCAACGACCATGTTCGGATCTTCAACCTTCGAACGCAAAAATTCCTTGACGTCGCTGGGTTGAAGGGAGACTGGGGCATCCGCCCCGACCAGGTGGTCGACCTCCTCGCCTTGACCGGCGACACTGCGGACAACGTCCCAGGGATTCCCGGCATCGGCCTTAAAACAGGAGCCAAGCTTCTCGAAGAGTTCGGCGACCTCGAGACCTTGCTGGCCAACGTGGATAAAGTCTCGGGAGCGAAACGGAAGGAAAACCTCCGCGAGTTCGCCGAGACCGCGCGGATGGCCCGGAGCCTGATCGTCCTCCGCGAAGATTTGCAGCTCGAGCTCGATTGGGAAAGCCTCAAAACCACAGCGCCAGACACCAAGCTCCTGAAAACGCTCTGCATCGAGAGCGGATTTCACCGCTTCCTCACCGAGCTTCCCGAAGACGAAAAGGTCCCCGAACCGGTCTGGGAGACCGATTACCGCATCGTTGATACGCCCGAGCTGCTCCGTGAGTTCGTTGCGGAATTAACGGAGCAGCCTCGATTCTGCGTGGATACCGAAACCACCGCGATCGACCCGCTCCGCGCGGATCTCGTCGGCCTGGCGTTCAGTTGGAAAGAAGGGGTCGCCCACTATCTCCCGGTCCGCGGACCAATGTGGGACAAGCACCTCGACGTCGCGGCTACCCTTGAGTCGCTCCGCCCTGCCCTCACCAATGTCTCGAGCGAGAAGATCGGGCAGAACCTCAAATATGACATGCTCGTGCTCAGCCGTTACGGGATCGAGATCGGCGGACCGATCACCGATACGATGGTCTTGAGCTACCTGCTCGAAAGCGGCGAACGCAACCACAACCTCGACCAGCTCGCCCACCGCTTCCTCGACCACACGATGGTGCCGATCTCGGAGCTAATCGGCAAAGGGAAAACGCAGAAGACTATGGACCAGGTTGAGGTCGCCCGCGTCGCGCACTATGCCGGCGAGGATGCCGACGCAACCTGGCGGCTCGAGGCGATCCTGGCCGCGAAGGTGCGAGACGAGGGGCTTTGGCCCCTCTACGACGAGCTCGAGCGGCCACTCATCACCGTTCTGGCCAAGATGGAAACGGCCGGAATCAAGGTCGACGTCCCCTTGCTCAGCCGCCTCTCCAAAGAGTTCGGCGACCGGCTGGACACGATTGAGGCGGAGATCTACACGCTCGCCGGGCGTTCGTTCAACATCGGGTCGGGCCCGCAGCTCCGCCAGGTCTTGTTCGAGGAGTTGAAACTTCCATCGCTCCAGAAAACCCCCGGCGGTGAGCCAAGCACCGCCCAGGAGGTGCTCGAAGAGCTGGCCGCGAAGCATCCGCTCCCTCGGCTCCTGATCCAGCATCGCCAGCTCGCCAAGCTCAAGAGCACCTACCTTGATTCGTTACCAGGCCTGGTCCATCCCGGCGACGGTCGGGTTCATGCGTCGTTCAACCAAGGGGTAACGGCCACCGGACGGCTCAGTTCGAGCGACCCGAATCTCCAGAACATCCCGGTTCGAACTGAGGACGGTCGGCAGATCCGCCAGGCGTTTGTGGCAGGCGCCGAGGGGTGGTCGTTGCTCACGGCCGACTACTCGCAGATCGAATTGCGGATCCTCGCCCATTTTTCCGGCGACCCCGCGCTCCGCCAGGCCTTCGCCGATGACCACGACATTCACCGGGTCGTCGCCTCGCGAATCTTCGGTGTCACCGAGTCTGCCGTCGATTCTGCGATGCGGCGAGTCGCCAAGACGGTCAACTTCGGCGTGCTCTACGGCCTGAGCCCGTACGGCCTGGCGGGCCGGCTCGGCATCTCCCAGACCGACGCCGCCGCGTTCATCGAAGCGTATTTCCAGGAGTACGAAGGCGTCGATACCTTCATCACCCGAACCCTCGAAACCGCGCTGGCCAGCGGGCGAGTGGAGACGATTCTCGGACGCCGCCGGCCGATCAATGGGATCAAGAATACAACCGGACACAACCGCAACGTGGCTGAGCGCACGGCGGTCAATACTGTGATCCAGGGGTCGGCCGCCGACCTGATCAAACGAGCGATGTTGGTCGTCGACCGGGAGATTCGCACCCAGGGCCTCCAGGCGAGAATGCTGCTCCAGATCCACGACGAACTCATCTTTGAAGCCCCCAGCGAGGAGATCGCCAGACTCGCCCCGCTCGTTCGGGACGCCATGACCGGCGCCTTGACGCTAGATGTTCCCCTCAAGGTCGACCTCGCCGTCGGCCCCAACTGGCTGGACGTCCAGCCCTTGAACCTGAACTGAGGTAGATCGTCACCTTTTACCCCTACCAAGGTGAACGTGACGGCACAATCGGCCCGAGAGATTTCCTAAGCGGAAGAAATTCCCTCGAGATCTGAGGAAAATCGTGTGGCCAAGTCCGAATGCCGTTGCAGCACCCGTGTGAATGGAGTATAAATAGTTCGTCTGTCTGTCATCCGCTCTTGCATTCGTCAATGCCCCTTTCGCGGATACCGGATCCCTCCCATCAACGGCCTGTGCGAGCCAATGAACGTCTCGAGCGGCAAGGTTCGACGACGTGACACCGTCGGGGACCCGCCCAACTGGATCTGAACGGATCTAAAACTCTTCCCTTGGGACATTCACTCGTTCCCTCAATGACAAGATTTGAGAATGCGTAATTATCGCGCTCATGCGACGTTGCCGGGCCTTGTCCCGGCACGATGATTCGCACGACTTAACTTACTGATACGTTCAGGATTGCCTCATCGGTCTGTTTTGCCTCTGGCGATTCGAACTCCTTTCGAACGAGCGCTGTCGGCTGAAGTTGGCTCAAGGATCATCATGAAATCACGCACTCGCGCCTACCCAAGGAACCGTCCCGGGCCACCGCAAGGCCCCTGGAAGCATGGGCAGGTTCCTGTGATCGGGATCATCGGCGAGATGGGTGGTGGCAAGAGCCAGGTGGCCGCGTTCATGGCCGAGCGTGGTGCCTTGGTGCTTGACGCCGATGCCGTGGGCCACTCCCTGCTCACCCAGCGCCCCGTTCGCGAACAGGTGGTCGATCGCTTCGGTACGAGCATCCTCGCCCCGGCGTCGGAAACGGACCCGGAGAGCCCACCGTCGATTGACCGCGGGATCCTGGGCGCGCTCGTCTTCGCGCAACCGGCCCTGCTGGGCGACCTGGAAACCATCCTTCACCCACGGATGCAGGTAACCTTTGAAAAAGCAATCGCCCGCGCTCAGCGGCAGGGCAAGGTGAGCGCCGTCGTACTCGACGCCGCCATCCTGTTCGAGGCCGGTTGGGATTCGCTGTGCGACATCGTGCTCTATGTGGACGCCCCCCGGCCACAGCGGCTCGCCCGCCTCGTGGAAACCCGAGGCTGGACCGAAGAGAAGTTGGCCCTCCGGGAGCGGGCGCAGTCGGCCCCCGAAGAGAAACGGCGGCAAGCCGATCTGGTCCTCGTCAACGATGGCGGTCTCGATCGCCTCAAAGAGGAGGTGAATCGTTTCTGGGACAAGAAGATCGCCTCAGTACACAAACGAGGCGGATCGCCTCGCTCTGACCGCCCAAGCTCGCCTGGGTCTGGTCGCCCCTCGAACCCACGCTCGTCCTCTTCTTCCGATTCCGGCCCGTCGGCCGGCGCCTGACGAAGTTGAGTACGGTTCCTCCCTCTCGTCTGGTCACGGGCGAGCCGGATGACTTCGACCCTTTGGTCTCTCTTTTGCTTTTTACGTGACCGACCTGAAGCCCTGATTTTTTGGACAGATTCGCCTGCCCAAGCTGACCCTCTTCACCCGTGCGGTGGGACGATCTGAAGTCCGCCCCACGGTCGGTTTGGCCCTTCGAGCACAACCGTAGCTCGAGGGCAGGCCGTTGATTTCGTGAGACTGAACGAACGAGGAGATTCGATCGCCATGGCCAACGAGACTCGCCCCCGCCGGGAGTCCTCCAGCACGTCCCGCATTCGTAAGGCCGCTCCCCTTCCTCCCGGGGGCCAGCCCCCCGCTTCGGCGGCCGCCGATGAGAACAACTCGACACCACCGGTCCCCCCCGTCTCCCACTCCGATACGCCCGAAATCACGGGCGCAGGAACAGACTATCGCGAACGGCCCGATCGCGACCGAGACCGGGACCGGGACCGTGAGCCCTATCCTCAGGAACGGCCCGCCGACCGCGAGCCGATCCGCTTCATCCGCCCCGACCGCGAGCGTGACCGAGACCGCGAACCGATTCGCGAGCGGGCGGAACGCGGCGAAGCGGGGCTGCCGGTCCGGGAACGGCTCCGCGACCGCAGCGAACGCGAAGCGACCGGAATTTCACGGGTCCGGGATCACGAGACCAACGTCCCGAGCCGCGATCGGAGCGAACGAGAGATTCCGCCGACGGCCCGAGATCGGGACCGTGACCGAGATCGGGACCGCGACCGCGACTACAGTCCCCCGAGCCGGGTTGAGCGCGAGCCGATCGCGGCCATCGCCGAGGCATTGGTGAATCCCCAGGCGCCCGGCTTCGGACCTGAAGACGACGAAGACGTCTTCGGCGACGTCGCGATCCACGACCGCTATGAGGACATCAAGCGCGGTGAGATCCACCTCACCGAGCTCCAGAAGATGACCATGCCCCAGTTAATCCGGACGGCCAAGTCCGAAGGGGTGGTCGAGTACACCGGTCTGAAAAAGCAGGATCTGATCTTCAAGATCCTCAAAGAGCGGGTCAAGCAGAACGGCCTGATGTTCGGCGAGGGAACCCTCGAAGTTCTCCCCGACGGCTTCGGGTTCCTGCGGAGCCCGGACTACAACTACCTCCCCTGCCCCGACGATATCTATGTTTCGCCGAGCCAGATTCGCCGCTTCGGCCTGAAGACAGGCGCGATCGTCGCCGGCCAGATCCGGCCGCCCAAAGAGAACGAGCGTTATTTCGCCCTCTTGCGGGTCGAGGCAATTAACTACGAAGACCCCGACAAGCTCAGCGAGAAGGTGGGCTTCGACGACCTCACGCCGCTGCACCCGCTCGGGCGCATCCAGCTCGAGACCGGCAGCGATGAGATCAACATGCGGGTCGTCGACATGGTCACGCCGATTGGCAAAGGCCAGCGCGGCCTGATCGTCGCACCGCCGCGGACCGGCAAGACGATGCTGCTCCAGAAGATCGCCAACAGCATCCTGACCAATCACCCCGACGCCTACGTGATGGTCTTGCTGATCGACGAACGGCCTGAAGAAGTGACAGACATGGAGCGTTCGGTCAAAGGGCCGACCGCCGAAGTCATCAGCTCGACGTTCGATGAGCCCGCCTCGCGGCACATTCAGGTGGCCGAGATGGTCATCGAGAAAGCCAAGCGGATGGTGGAGTACGGCCGCGACGTGGTGATCTTGCTCGACTCGATCACCCGGCTCGCCCGTGCTTACAACACCGAGGCCCCGCACTCGGGCAAGATCCTGACCGGCGGTATCGACGCCTCCGCGCTCCAGAAGCCCAAGCGATTCTTCGGGGCCGCCCGCAAGATCGAAGAGGCGGGAAGCCTCACGATCCTGGCCACCGCCCTGGTCGATACCGGCAGCCGGATGGACGACGTCATCTTCGAGGAGTTCAAGGGCACCGGTAATATGGAGCTCCACCTCGACCGCCGCCTGGTCGACAAGCGGGTCTGGCCGGCGATCGACGTCAATCGTTCAGGCACGCGCCGCGAAGAACTGCTGATGGATCCCGAAGAGCTCCGTCGGGTCTGGATCCTCCGCCGCGTTCTCAACGACATGAACCCGGTCGAGGCGATGGAACTGCTGACGGGCCGGATGCGCAAGGCCAAGACGAACGCCGAGTTCCTGATGAGCATGAACCTTTCGTAAGCGATGTGAGCGGCTAGAATGGAAAAGGGAGCCCGGTTCCTCTCCTCCTTATTTTGGGAAACGGGTTCTGGGTTCCCTTTTTTTCACCGCAATTGATGATCGAGCCGACCTAACCTCCAGCACGCCCACTTCCCAATGACAATCTTCGCCGGAGATTTTTCTCCACCCACCGGCCGGTTCGCGATCGTGGTCGCGCGGTTCAACTCCCTGGTGACCGAAGCCCTTCTGGCCGGTTGTCGTGACGGCCTGGTCCGTCACGGCGTCCCGGACGAAAACCTCGACGTCGCCTGGGTCCCCGGTTCATTCGAGATCCCGCTCGTCGCGCGCCGGCTGGCGGAATCCGGCCGTTACGTCGCGGTGATCTGTCTCGGCTGCATCATTCGCGGCGAGACCGGGCACTACGACCACGTGGCCGGCCAGACGTCGTCAGGCATCCTGCAAGCCGGGCTGACGACCGGAATCCCCGTGATTTTCGGCGTTCTGACCACCGAGTCAGTCGAGCAGGCGTTCGACCGCGCGGGCCTGAAAGCAGGAAACAAGGGGGCTGAGGCTGCCCTTTCCGCCATCGAGATGGTTAACTTACTGGGGAAGATTTCCCCGGCCGGTAACCCGTCCCTGCGCCGGGACGACTCGAGCCAGGGCAAGTTGACGTGAACGGAGCCGACGCCCCGGCACCGCCTCTGAGGCAGGAGCAGGCGCGATCGAGGGAGCGATCCCAGATGACGACCCCTTTACTACCCCAAGCCTTCTGGTTCCGGCTGTCCGTACCTTGCCGTCAGGTCTCCGGCCTCCCGAAGACCGGTGCCAAGGGGGGACTTCTTGGGCTCGACGCGAGTTGTTCCCTGCCGGAAATCTCAACGCTTGACAACAAGCCGTCCTGGGCCGACGTCCGGATCGCTTGGAACCCGGGCGGACTGGCCATCCAGGTCGAAACCGCAAAATCGACCGCCCCCTCCCCCATCGCCACAGGCGAAGAGGCAGAGGGGATGCATGGTCTACAAGTCTGGATTGATACACGAGACACGCGGAACGTGAGCCGAGCCACCCGGTTTTGCCATCGCTTCAGCGTCCGGCTCGTCCGGGGCAATGCTCGGTCGGCCCTTGGCGTTGAGGTTACGCAGCGGCCGATCGCTCGCGCGGTCGCCGATGCCCCAATCTGCCGGCCCGAAATCCTCTCTGCCCGTGCCGAGCGCCTGAAACAAGGGTGGCGGATCGAGTTGTTCCTCCCCGCCGAAGCACTCCAGGGCTTCGACCCCGAAACCAACCGACGGCTCGGCTTCGCTTATCAGGTGACTGACCACGACCGCGAGGACCAGTTCCTCGGGGTCGGTCGCGAGTTCCCCGTGGGCGAAAACCCGAGCCTCTGGACGACGTTGGAATTGCGTGATTAGGCCTTCCTTCGGGCCGTCTCATTTTGCACGATGGACTCTCTCATGGCCGACACGAACTTTCGGAATTCCAATACGAAGATCGACGACGCCCTCGACGCGGCGCTCGACGCCTCCAAGCAGGGAGCCCCCCAGCGGCCTGCCAACGAAGTCCCGCTCAAGCGGCAATGGGACGCCGAGCTCGAGGCCGAACTGGAAGCCGCGCTCGAAGGCTTCGACGCGTCGAAATTCGACGTCGCCACGCCTCGATCCCAGGCGGCCGGCGAACGCAAGAAATTGGCCGGCGGCGAGCGCGGTCAGGAGAGCCGATCCGGCCCCCAGACCGGTAAAGTCATCGCCATCCGCGGCAAGAGCATCTTCGTCGACCTGGGCGCCAAGAGCGAAGGGGTCTTGCCCGTCGACCAGTTCGAGGACGCCTTGCCCCAACCGGGTGAAATGATCGAGGTGGTCGTCGACCACTTCGACACCGATGAAGGCTTGCTGATTCTTTCGAGAAAAGGCGCGGCCGTCGAGGCCAACTGGGAAAACCTGCGCAAGGGCCTGATCGTCGAAGCCCGGGTCACCAAGACCAACAAAGGGGGACTCGACGTCGAGGTCGACGGCATCCGCGGCTTCCTGCCGATCGGCCAGATCAGCATCAACCGCGTCGAGGATGCGTCGGTCTACATCAACCAGAAGCTCCGCGTCGTCGTCACCGAGGCCAACCAGCGCGAGAAGAATCTGGTCGTCTCCTGCCGCGAGCTCCTCGAGCGGGAACGCGAAGAGCAGCGGGAAAAGACCTGGGCCGTGCTCGAAGAAGGGCAAGTCCGCCACGGGGTCATCCGCTCGGTCAAAGACTTCGGCGCGTTCGTCGACATCGGCGGTGTCGACGGCCTGCTCCACGTCGGCGAGATGAGCTGGAGCCGAATCTCCAACGCAGGCGAATTCGTCAAGGTCGGCCAGGAGGTTGAGGTCAAGATCCTCAAGCTCGACCGCCAGACGAAGAAGGTGAGCCTCGGCCTCAAGCAGCTCACGCCCAGCCCCTGGGACCGAATTGGAGAAACCTACTCACGCGGCATGGTGGTCACGGGTCGAGTGACCCGGCTGATGGACTTCGGCGCGTTCGTCGAGCTCGAGCCCGGCATCGAAGGCCTGATCCACATCACCGAGCTTTCCCCGAGCCGGGTCCGCCGCGTGACGGACATCGTCAAGCCCGAGCAAGAGGTCGAGGTCCGCATCCTCAAGATTGAGGCCGAGGCCAAGAAGATCGCGCTCTCCCTTCGCCCGCTCCCGACCGTCACGCCGGTCGTGGAAGTAGCGGAGGAGGAAGAAGACGAGGCACCTGCCACCCCGAAGCCGGCTCGCAAAATCCCCCTCAAGGGAGGGAAGAGCGGCCCGGGCACCGGCGAAGGCGGTCTCTTCTCCTTGAGCCCGAAAGAGTAAACGGCAGCCAATAACAAGGCCGAACGACGCAAGCCACGCCACCGGCTCTGCGTCGTCCGGTCTTGTTTCCAATGAGATTCAAAAAAACAAGAATGCGGGCGGGCCGCCTACGGCTCCGAATCGACTCCCGGGGCCGTTTCAAGGCCATGATGGTTTCGGAGAGATCTTCTACAACCAGATCTCTCTGCTCCGCGACGCACCGATGAAGGGATCCGGCACAAAAAAAGCCGATCTTTTTATTGATGCGTGCCTGTTGAGTGGCGAGACGAGCATGCGCCCGCGCCATCCGCCGGCGCGGGCCCTGACCCTTCGCATTCCGGAGACGCATCGAGATGAGACGACTGACCTGGGCCGCTGCTGTGCTGGCCTCGATCGCGACGGCCCTGCCCCTGCATGCTGCCGACACCACCAAGTCGGGGATCGACAAGAGTTTCGTCGACAAGTCCGCCCGCCCGCAGGACGACCTCTATCGCCACGTCAACGGCGTCTGGCTCGACACTGCGCAGATCCCGGCCGACCGACCGCAGGACGGCGCATTCTACAAGCTCCGCGACCAGGCTGAGGCCGACCTCCGTGTCCTGATCGAAGCCGCCGCCAAGGGCGAAGGGGAGCAGACCCCCGAAGCCAAGAAGGTCGGCGACCTGTTCGCCAGCTTCATGGACGAGGCTGCCGTCGACTCCCTGGGTGCCACGCCGATCGCCGAGGACCTGGCCAAGGTCAAGGCCATCGCCGACAAGCCGGCCCTGGTCAAGGCCCTGGCCGAGTTCGGCAAGGCGGGCGTCACCGGCCTGTTCTCGGCGGGGGTCAACACCGACGCCAAGAAGTCCGACCGCTACATCATCTACCTGGGCCAGAGCGGCATCGGCCTGCCCGACGAGTCGTACTATCGCGACCCCAAGTTCCAGGAGAAGCGCGACGCCTACGTCCTCCACGTCGCCCGGATGCTCAAGCTGGCCGGCCTGCCCGACCCTGAGGACTCGGCAAAGACGATCATGGCGCTGGAGACCCGCCTGGCCAAGAGCCACTGGGACCGCGTCAAGAGCCGCGACGACACGCTCACCTACAACAAGAAGGACCTCAAGGCCCTGGTCGAGCTGACCCCGGGCTTCGACTGGCCCGCGTTTTTCGACGGCATCGGAGCGAAGGGTGTTGAGGAGGTCGTGGTCGCCCAGCCCGACTACTTCACCGCGTTCGCCAAGGACCTCGACGAAATCCCGCTCGCCGACTGGAAGACCTGGCTCGCCTGGAACGTGGTCCACCACTACGCCCCGATGCTGAGCAAACCGTTCGTCGACGAGAGCTTCGACTTCTACGGCAAGACCCTGACCGGCACGACCGAGAACCGGCCCCGATGGAAGCGCGGGGTGGCGACCGTCGAGGGGATGCTCGGCGAGGCGATCGGCAAGATCTACGTCGCCAAGCATTTCCCCCCCGCCGCCAAGGCGCGGATGAAGCAGCTCGTCGCCAACCTGATCGAGGCGTACCGCCGCGACTTCGAGTCACTCGACTGGATGGGCCCCGAGACCAAGAAGAAGGCGATCGAGAAGCTCGCCAAGTTCACCCCCAAGATCGGCTACCCCGACGAGTGGCGCGACTATTCCAAGCTGGAAATCCGCCGTGACGACCTGATCGGCAACGTCCGCCGCTCGGCCGCGTTCGAGACGGAGCGCGAGCTGGCGAAGCTCTCGAAACCGGTTGACCGCAACGAGTGGTTCATGACCCCGCAGACGGTCAATGCCTACTACAACCCGGGGATGAACGAGATCGTCTTCCCGGCGGCGATCCTCCGCCCCCCGTTCTTCGACATCGACGCCGACGACGCAGTCAACTATGGCGGCATCGGCGCCGTGATCGGACACGAGATCGGTCATGGGTTCGACGACCAGGGGTCGAAGTACGACGGCGAGGGCAACCTCAACGACTGGTGGACCGACGCCGACCGCGCTGAGTTCGACAAGCGGGCCAAGCTCCTGATCGAGCAGTACAACGCCTTCGAGCCCGCCCAGTTGCCCGGCCAGCACGTCAACGGTGCGCTCACGATCGGGGAGAACATCGGCGACCTCGGCGGCCTGACCATCGCCCACAAGGCGTACCGGATCGCCCTGGACGGCAAGCCCGCCCCGACCCTGGACGACCTGACCGGCGACCAGCGCCTGTTCGTCGGCTGGGCGCAGGTCTGGCGCTCGAAGACCCGCGACGCCGAGTTGATCCGCCGCCTGGCCGTCGACCCCCACTCGCCGACCGAGTTCCGCTGCAACGGCGTGATCCGCAACATGCCCGAGTTCTACGAGGCATTCGGCGTCAAGGAAGGGGACAAGCTCTATCTCCCCCCTGACCGCCGCGTCCGGATCTGGTGAGCCAACCCGACCCCCGCCGCGCGCCCGGGATGGACGAAGTTCCATCCCGGGAACAGAAACAAGGGACGCAGCAAGCATGACACGGGCAGGGCAGGCCGAAAAACGAGCCCTCGTCCACCCGCCACGCTCTGGGGCGGCGGCGTCGCGTCAGTCATCGGGGCATCTCCGTGCGGTGCCGGATGGGGATGGACTCACCCATCAAAATCCGCTTAGGAGATGCCCCTCTTCAGCGCGATACAAATGCAAAAGACGGGATGAAGCCTTTCCGAGAACTACGGATTAAAGTGCGAGCCCCGTGGTCTCCGGGTGTCCAAACATCAGGTTGAAGTTCTGGACGGCGACACCAGACGCGCCTTTGATCAGGTTATCGAGGCAGGCGAGAACCACGACCTTGCCACGCACCACACGCACGGTGATATCGCAATAGTTAGTGAATGCCGATTCCTTGGTCGCGGGCAGGTGACTCACGACCCGGACGAATGGGCTTTGCTTGTAGAAGGACCGATAGAGGTCGAGCAGGTCGTGCTCGACGACAGGTCCCCGGGGCGTCGCATAGATCGTGGCGAAGATACCGCGATCCATCGGGACCAGGTGTGGGGTGAAGATGACTTCGACCGGGTCTCCCTGAGCGCAGCCGACGTCGGTGAGGACCTGGTCGATCTCGGGCGTGTGGCGGTGCTTGCCGACGTTGTAGGCGGAAAAGCTCTCGTTGCACTCGGGAAAGTGGGTGGACAACTTCGGCGAACGACCCGCGCCGGAGACTCCGCTCTTGGCGTCGATGACGATCCCGGTCCGCTCGACGAGATTCTCGCGGATCAAAGGGGCCAGCGCCAGGATGCTTGTCGAGGTGTAACAGCCTGGGTTAGCGATCAGACCGGCCGGCGGGATCGACTCGCGATAGAGTTCCGGAAGCCCGTACACGGCCTCTTTCAGGCCGACGGCATCGGTGTGGGTGTGGCCGTACCAATCGGCATAAATCTGCGCATCGGTCAGCCGATAGTCCGCGCTCAGGTCGATGACCCGGACGTTCCGTTCCCGGAGTGACGCGACGACAGCCATGCTCGCCGTGTGCGGCAGCGCCAGAAAGGCCACGCGAGCGCGTTCGGCTAGTCGATCCGCATCGAACGGCTCACAGGCGAGGTCGATCCGGCCCGCCAGGCTCGGGTGCAGCGCATCGACCCGAGGCGAGTCGTCCTGGCGTGAGGTCGCCACGCGGATCTCCGCGCCGGGATGGTTCAAAAGAATACGGATCAGTTCCCGCGACGCGTATCCCGAAGCTCCGACAATCGCCACACCCGTCATATTGAGTGACCCCGCGTTTGTTTCGCAAATCGTGAAGTGAGAATATAAACGAAGACGCCACCAACCCAGGCGGTCGCCGAGACGATCAGGCCGAGTCGAACGTCCTGCGCCTCGTAGTCCATCCGCAAAGTCCAGCGGCCTGAGTCGGGTGTTTCCACCCCCTGCCAGCCCACGTCATTCTTCGCAGGGAAGATCGGCCTGATGGGGGCCTCTCTCTCCCCCTCAGGGCCGACCCAGCGGGCACGCCACTGCGGATCGGCCAGTTGCGAGAGAACCACGAGCGAAGGTCCGGTAACGTCGAGCGTCACCTTGACCTGTGTCGGGCTCACTCGTTCGACCGGCAACGGAGAGGCGTCACGGAGGGTTGCAAGAACGTGTTCCGTCTGACTCGCGCGGGATTCCAGGATCTCCGCTCTTCGTGCGGTCGTCAAGGGGATCCGCCAAGCTTGGCCCGGCGCGAGTTGGGGGCGTAGCAGGGAAAAGCGAGTCGCACGCGGCCCTTGCTGGGCCACCCAGGCGGCAGAATAGAGCCAGCCGGCAAGCGTCGCATCCTCCACGGTCTCGCGAACCTCCCATCCAGGAAGGTGGGAGGACGAGCTTTGCCACTGAAGGGTCTCAAACGGGTCGAGCACACGCGTCGAGACACCGCAGATCCGCAGGGCTTCGGCAATCGTCGGGTCCCGGCCGGGAAGACCGAGGGGACCGACAGCGACGTGGGTCAGTTCCGCCAAGCAGGGCAGATCGAGCGTGCGGTACGCGAGGATCGGCGCCACGCCTGCGACCATCGGCATGTTGCGCAACGAGTCGGCCGTTCGACTCCCCGGCCGTTCCGCCGCAAGGCGGGCGAGCACAGGACTCTGTTCCACCAGCGGTCGAATCGGCCCCAGGTCCGTCAAGCGATGCCGCCCCGCAAGGCAAAGATCAAGCCCCGTCAAACCGACCAGTGCAGCCGCGAATAACCGGGTCCGCCCCGCGAACGGTGCGATCACCAACAGTACAAGCAGCAAGATCGAAGACATTCCCAGTTCCTGGCGATAGATCGAAAACCGCTGTTTCTCGAACGTCCGATCCGTCGCGCTGCGCCAGGGTCGGTTCTGCCGCGCCAACGCCGACTGGATCCGAAGATCGTCCTGCGGCGTCCGGGCAAGCCTCCTTAGAGTTTCCAGGGATGAGGAATTCGCCTCGGGCCGGCGATTCGGATCGTCATCCCCCTCTCCCGCAAAGACACGGGCCACGGAGAATGAGTTCAGGGTCCGACTGACGATCGCCGCGATCCCCGACCCGCCTTGCGGTTGCGAACTCACCAGCGCCAGTTCCAGCACCAGCAAGATCAACAAGGGGACCACTACAGCCATGCCGACAAACCCGGCGAGAGAAATTCGGGTACGACGCCACACTTGCCAGGCATCAAAACCTTTTCCCGCCAGCAGCGAGAGTGCCAGCCCGGTCGCCAGCGACCAACGGGCCGACGCCCGAAAGAACGAGAAGCCGGGGAGCCGGATCAGAAGCCGAAATCCAGGCACATAAGGCCCAAAGCTCAAGAGAACCGTCACGAGAACCAGTAAGGCCAGGGCCCTGGCTGCCGGGTCGCGGCGAAAACCTCGGAAGATTGCCACGAAAGCGAGATAGAGCGGGACAAGGCCGATGTAGCCGAGATACTCCTCCGGCGACGTATGAAACGGATCCCAGGCAAGCGGACGCCAGAGCGGAGAGCGATGAAAGAGCCCCGGCGCCACATAACTCACCAGATGAAGGGGCGTCGCGGAAAACCCGGAGAGGTAGTCGAAGTCGCGCGCGGACGCGGCGAGATGGGCCAGGCGGGCGGTCGGAACCACCTGGAGCGCCGCCAGAGGGACAACCGCCAGCATCGCCAAGCCGACCCTAAGAGGCCCCTGCCAGGCCCGCCGGCCTCGGGAAACGCCGGCCAGCGCCAGCAGGAGCACACCAACCTCCGTGTAGAAGGCCAGTTGGAAATGGCCGGGAAGAATCTGCAGGGTCAGGACGATGGCCAGGAGGAAGGGAGTACGCCAGGTCCCTTCATTACGAACGATGAGCCAGGCAAGCCCCCACGCCCAGGGCATCCACGAACCTACCGTGTACCCCCACTGGTGCGGCAGATGGATGAGGAAGAACCCGGAAGCACTCCAGGCGAAGCCGGCGAGAGCAGACCCCACGGGCGACGCGCCGAACCGGCGTGCAGCCCAGTACGTTCCCAGACCTCCAAAAATCGTGTGAAAAAGCAGGCTCGCGGTATATGCCACCTCCAGCGGGAGCAGGCCGTAAAACACCCAGTGAGGCGGGTAATAGACCCCCATCTGGCTCTCGGCCAGGCCAGGAAAACCGTACCCCCAATGGTCGTTCCAGACCGGGAGCCGGGCGGAGCGGAGCGAGTCGCGAAGCACGGCCATCAGCCCGAGCGAAAACTGGGTAACGTCGCCCCCGACCGGCATCTCTCCCCCGAACCCAATTGGCCAGAGCCAGGCGACGAGCCCGAGACAGAGCAAGCTGACGGCGATCGTCGTGGTACGTCCTGTTTCCGACAGTCGAAACTTCACTCGGCGCTCCCGGATAACGTCATGAGGAGAACGATTGACACGAATCGGGGCATCCTTGTAGTCGTTTTCTCTCAAACCTGAAGGAAAAACTTACAATCAAGACCGACAATCTTACATAGACAACCCTCGGAAGGGCGACCTCACGATCCTTTACAAAGATTCAACCAACGATTCAGCAAAGACTTGCGACTTTCACCCATTCTTTCAATCGGCAAAATCGTCAAACCTGGCATGACAGGTGCTTTGAAGTCTCTCTCGTTGTGGCCAGTCAACTTCGGCTTTTCCGGTTCTGAATATCCTCAAGGAGGAGTGAGCCATGTTGGTACTGAGCAGGAAGCTCGGTCAACGGGTCAAGGTGGGGCAGGACGTCCGGATCACGATCGTGAAGATCGATCGCAACTCGGTCCGGATCGGCATCGAAGCCCCCAACGACGTGACGGTCTATCGCGAGGAAATCGTCCCGCTCGACCTTGATCTTGCATTCGACCTCGATCTTGACTTTGAAGGGAATCAAGAGTCGGAGAACGAGCCCTCGCTGAACGCAGACGTGGCCTGACGCCAAGCAAAAAAAGGCCGGCGCACTCTTCCTACGCCGTTCCACACTGCATCCGCGTCACTCCACCTCGACTCTCTAATGTCCCTTCCGAATGGTGCGGTACTGGCCCGTCGATCCCGAGATGGGGTCGAGATGGTTGGAGTCCCCGTGTCGTTTCCGGTATCGTGTGAATCGTAAGACTCACATGAGATCGAGATTCACAAAGACCGAGCGGACGAGCCGATGCGGGTCGTGGTAGCCCCCGACAAGTTTAAAGGAAGCCTGTCGGCCCTCGCGGCCGCCCGAGCGATAGCTCGTGGGATCGCGAAGGCATGCCCTCAGGCGTCGATCGACCCTGTCCCCATGGCCGACGGCGGCGAAGGAACCGTCGATGCCCTTGTGGAGGCAACCGGCGGGTCGTTTTGTGAGGCCGTTGTCACGGGCCCCTTGGGTACTCCCGTCACGGCACGCTTCGGATTACTCGGCGATGGCACCACAGCCGTCGTTGAGATGGCGTCGGCTTCGGGCCTGGTTCTCCTCACTCGCGAGTCGCGCGACCCGTTGCGAAGTTCGACGCGAGGGACCGGCGAGTTGATTCTCGCTGCTGTCGCCGCCGGCGCTCGTCGAATCATTGTGGGCATCGGCGGTAGTGCAACCAATGACGGTGGTGCAGGGCTCGCCCAAGCCATCGGTTTTCGCCTGCTTGATGCAGCAGGTCGCGAGATTGAACCTGGTGGTGGTGGACTGGACCGCCTCGAGCGGATCGATCCAAGCACGCGCAATCGAACGCTCGACGACGTCGAGATCGCGGTGGCCTGCGACGTCGACAATCCCCTCTGTGGCCCTCACGGTGCCTCTGCGGTCTACGGCCCTCAGAAAGGGGCCGACGCAGCCATGGTTTCGATCTTGGATCGAAATCTCGACCACTTTGCCCAAGTCATCGAACGCGACTTGCAATGCACGATCCGCGACCTCCCCGGCGCGGGTGCAGCCGGCGGTCTGGGGGGAGGTCTCGTTGCCTTCGCGGCAGGGAAACTGGAGCCGGGGATCACGCTCGTGATTCGCGCGGTCGGACTGGAAAGCCGGCTCAAAGAGGCCGACCTCTGCCTGACCGGCGAGGGGGCGATTGACGCCTCGAGCGCTTTCGGTAAAACGGCGGTCGGCGTGGCTCGCCTAGCCCGTTCGCTCGGCTGCCCGACGATTGCCCTGGCGGGCTCGATCGGGCCGGGAGCCGAGGCGGTCCTCGATCAGGGCATCGACGCCTACTTCAGCCTCTGCCCTGCCCCGATCGCGCTCGACGACGCGATCGCCCAGGGCGAACCCCTCCTCGAGCGGGCCGCCGAACAGGCGATGCGGGCGTTCCTCGCCGGGCGGAGACGGCCCCTGTGACTGCTCCACTCAACCCCAGGCCGCCGACCGGGGAATTCTCCCTGATCGACTGGATCCGACGCCAGGCAAAGGCCGGCCAGAGCACGGTACTCGGCATCGGTGACGATTGCGCCATCGTCCGCCCTTCGCCTGACTCGGACTGGTTGGTCACGACCGACATGCTGATGGACGGGCGACACTTTCGCCTGGACCAGGACGGGCCGGAGGCCGTTGGCTTCAAGGCGCTCGGGGTCAACCTGTCAGACATCGCGGCGATGGCCGGAGTCCCGGTCGCGGCCGTCGTGGCGGTCGCCTTACCCAAGGCCCACGCAGTTGCGCTCGCGCAGGGGATCCACGCCGGAATGGCTCCCCTGGCCGAACGTTTTGGAGTCGATCTCGTCGGCGGAGACACGAACGCCTGGGACGGCCCGCTCGTGATCAGCATCACGGTTCTCGGTGAGACCACTGCGAGAGGCCCGGTACGGCGCTCTGGAGCCGTCCCGGGGGACGCGATCCTGGTCACCGGACCACTCGGCGGCAGCCTCAAGTCGGGAAGGCACCTCCGACCTCAGCCCAGGCTCCTCGAAGCGTTGGCCCTCCATCAGGCCGCCCCTTTGCACGCGATGATCGATATCTCCGACGGCCTTGCGTCGGACCTTGGGCACATCCTCGAGGAGAGTGGCGGCCTGGGAGCGATCCTCGACGCCGACGCGATCCCGATCCATCCTGATGCGGCCAGCCTGAGCGACAGCGATGCACGCTCGCCGCTCGACCATGCCCTCAACGACGGCGAGGACTTCGAGCTCTGCGTCGTGGTCGCCCCCGACGACGCCTCACGACTCATCGCGACTCCTCCCCGCCCGGCCGTCGTCCACCGCATCGGTCAAGTCCAGGGTGAACCGGGACTCTGGCTGCGCACTCGCGACGGCCAGCTCATCGCGATTCATGCCCGGGGGTTCGACCACCTTCATCAGTAATTGAAAATTCGATTGGCTGATCGAGCCGAATTCTCTTTTTCCCTTGTGATCGTTTCCATGCAAAGCGTACGCACCGCCAACGGCTTGACAATCGAGCTCGCCTCCGAGCAGGATACCGAACAGCTCGGCCGCGCCCTGGCGGGGGTGGTCGCGCCCGGAGTTGTCATCGGCTTGGTCGGCCCCCTCGGCGCAGGCAAAACACGGCTGACGCGAGCGCTGGCCGAGGCGCTCGACGTCGATCCATCAAGCATTGCCAGCCCGACCTTCGTCCTCATCCACGAATATGAAGGGCGAATCCCGGTCTATCACTTCGATGCATACCGACTGCCGAGCGCCGACGATTTCGAAAGCTTGGGAGCTTCCGATTACTTCACGGGGGACGGGGTCTGCCTGATTGAGTGGGCCAATCTCGTGGTCGATCGGCTCCCCCTCGATGTCTGGATGATCCAGATCGAGCCGACCGGATTAGAGCAGCGGACCATTTATATCTCTGTTCCAAATAACTCAAAAATCATCGATCAGTTAGCAGAACGTCTTACTCAGGTTTGACGCCCCCATTCCGGAAACCTAGAGTCATTTAAGGCCGACAAGCTGCGAGGACTCGGAGTTTTCCCAAAAGTGAGCGAAACCCTCCTGAACTACCCTCCTGCCCTGGTTGCAAAACCAAGGATTCCATTCCGCCCCCACCCCCCCGCGGATTTCGAGGAAGCTGGGCTCTTTCACGCCCAGGTGGAGAGTCTGGTCCTCAAGTTCCTCCTGAGCCACGGCATCGCCTCCGGCCGACGAACGGCCGACGAGCTCGGCCTCCCCTTCGGCCCGTTCCCGGAGTTCCTCCGACGGCTCAAGAATCAGCAGATCGTCTCGTACACCGACTCGGCGAGCGCCAATGACTTCTTGTACTCGTTGACCGACGTCGGACGGGCCCGTGCCCAACTTTACTTCAACGAATGCTCCTACGTAGGCACAGCTCCCGTCCCCTTCGATGACTACGTGAAATCGGTCGCCGCACAGTCGATCACCTTCGAACATCCCAAGAAGGAGGATCTGCGTCGCGCCTTCGCCGACCTCCTGATTTCCGAGGAGATGTTCGAGGTGCTCGGTCCCGCAATCAACTCCGGGCGCGGGTTATTCCTTTACGGATACCCCGGCAACGGCAAAACGAGCATCGCGGAACGGATCACGCGCTGCTTCGGTTCGACCATCTGGATTCCCAAGGTCATTGAGGCGAGCGGCCAACTGATCAAGCTGTTCGACCTCTCAGCCCACGAACCGGTCGAAGCCCATCGCTCCAGCCTGCTCCGCGCCGACGATTTCGACCACCGCTGGATCGAGATCAGGCGCCCGACGCTGATTGCCGGCGGCGAGCTCCGCATGGAAGACCTCGAGATCCACTTCGATCCGGTCACCAAGGTGAGCGAAGCTCCCCTCCAGCTCAAGAGTAACAACGGAACCCTCTTGATCGACGACTTCGGCCGCCAGCGGATCGCCCCCATCGAACTCTTGAACCGGTGGACCGTCCCGCTCGAAAAGCGTTACGACTTTCTGTCCCTCTACAACGGAAAACAGATCCGCGTCCCGTTCGATCAGCTCATCCTCTTCTCGACGAACCTCGAACCGAGGCAACTCGTGGATGAGTCCTTCATGAGGCGAATTCCCTACAAGATTTTCGCCCAGGACCCCGACGAGGCCACGTTCCGCGAGCTCTTCGCCATGTTCGCGGCCAAGCTCGGTTTCCTCGAAGTCGATGAGGCGGCCCTCGACCACCTGATCAATCGGCACTATCGAAAAGCGGACCGCCCGTTCCGCGCCTGCCAGCCCCGCGACCTCCTGCTCCAGGTGCGCAACTATTGCGTCTACAACGACCTACCGCTCGAAATGAAGCCGCACTATTTCGATTTCGCGGCCAACAACTATTTCACGGTGATGTGAGCCTCGCCCTTCTTGACGCCGAGCAACTCCTCCTCGACCTCGGGCGGGAAACATTCGGTCAGCTTGTGCTGATTCTCCTCCGCCACCTTGCGATATCGGCCCGATAATGCGTCGAGCTGCTGATCTGTCAATGTTTCGATATTGACGAGCTCGTTTCTGGCATGATTCACGCCCATGATCAGCTCGTCGAGCTTCAAGTGGATCGCTTTCGACTCGCGATTCTGGGCCCCTTGGATCAGGAAGACCATCAAAAAGGTCACGATCGTCGTGCCTGTATTGATGACGAGCTGCCAGTTTTCGGAATAATGGAAGAAAGGGCCCGAGACAGCCCATACAATGACTGTCCCAACTGCGGTCAGGAAGGCCCACCTGCCCCCGGTAATCCGGATCGTCCAGCCCGACACGCGTGTAAAGAGGTCGCGGCGGGTCTCCGGAACCGGCGTCTTGGTCACAGCCACAGCCACAGCCACAGCCACTCGCCCCTCGCGGTGTCTCATCACCTCGACCTCACAGCTCTAAAAAAACCGATGATTGAGTGATGCGGGGGGGATAAAATCAACTCAAGCAAATTGGATACCAAATGGAAGTCGACTCGCCTCCCTTTGACGTGGACGCGGTCATTCTCGGGGCCGGGGCTGCCGGCCTGATTGCCGCCATTCGTGCGGCAGAACTGGATCGCCGGGTCCTTTTGCTCGAGAAGACTCGCCGCCCTGGTGTGAAGATCCTGATGTCGGGAGGCACGCGCTGTAACATCACGAATGCCCGTGGTCTGCGAAACTTAGGGGTAATCTCCGGGCCGATCGATCCGGCGTATGATCCCCACGAAGCCCGAGGAGCGCAGAGCATTCAGCAGGCCTTCGGAGCGGGGGGACGTTTTCTCGGTCCCGCGCTGCGGGCCTTGAATGTTGAGCGGACGATCGCGCTCTTTGAGAGTGAGGGAGTCGCCACCAAGGTCGAAGGGAACGGGAAGGTTTTCCCCGTCTCCGATCGAGCGGCCGACGTCTTGCACGCCTTGCTTCAACGCCTCGGGCGATCGACGGCGGAGGTGCGCTGTAACAGTCCCGTGCGCGAGGTCGAGCCTTTAGGCGAGGGATTCGCCATCCGGCTTGCGGATTCGACCGTCACCGCGCGCCGGGTGATCCTGGCGGTCGGCGGTCAGTCGTTTCCAGGCTGCGGCACGACCGGCGACGGCTATGCCATCGCGCGTCGCTTCGGCCACACCATCGTCGAACCAAAGCCTGCGCTTGTCCCAATTCGGGTGACAGAGAGCTGGGTCCCGGAGTTGAAAGGGATCACGATTCCCGACGCCCTGGCAAGAATTCAAGGGCCTACCGGACCGGTCCTGCTCGAGCGCAGAGAGGCGGTCCTCTTCGCCCATTTCGGCCTCACCGGGCCAGCCATCCTTGATGTGAGCCGCGCCGTCGCCCGGCATCAAGGCCCCGGCCTTCTCGACCTCGTTCTCGACTTCCTTCCCACTGAGAAACGCGAGACGCTCGATCAACAGTTGCAGTCGGCCTGCCGCGCGGGGCGCCGCCAGGTGGTCGGGCTCTTACCCCCTACGATCCCGCGCCGACTAGCCGAGTCGCTTCTCGCCGCCTCGGGAATTGCGCCCGACCGGATGGGACCCGACCTGTCGCGCGACGAACGGCACCGCCTGCTAACCGGGCTGAAGGCCTTGCGATTACCGGTCGCCGGGACGCTCGGCTTCGCGAAGGCCGAGGTCACCTCCGGTGGCGTCGCCTTGGACGAAGTCGAGGCCGACACCCTTGAAAGCAAGCTCTGTCCCGGGCTTCACTTCGCGGGCGAAGTCCTCGACCTCGACGGCCTGATCGGCGGTTACAACTTTCAGGCAGCCTGGAGCACCGGCTGGCTCGCGGGGAGTTCCGTCTGACAAGCTGGGGATTGGTATCACTTCCCAATACCGAACCTGCCGGCCCCGACTTGCGGATTATTGGCCCGGCGTCGCGGTGTAGCCGGGGCCGCGTACAGCGCGGCCGGGCTTAGCGCCGGTGTGCTTGCCGTCGTCGACCACGAGGACGCCGTTGACGAACACGGAGCGGATGCCGACGGAGTTCTGGTGCGGTTGCTCGAAGGTAGCGCGGTCGGCGATGGTGACAGGATCGAACACGACGATGTCGGCGCGGTAGCCTTCGCGGAGCAATCCACGGTCGCGGATCGAAAGGCGGGAGGCGACGGCGGAGGTCATCTTGCGGACCGCATCTTCCAGGGGGATCACCGACTCTTCGCGGACGTACTTGCCCAGGATGCGCGGAAATGTGCCGTAGGAGCGGGGATGAGTCAGGCCTTTCGCCGTGGCGGGGTCGTGGCCCGAGGCATCCGTGCCGAACTTGATCCAGGGCTGTTGGAGTTGGAGCTTCATATTGGCCTCTGACATCATGAAATAGATCGTGCTGACCCGCTGGTGCTCAGCCAGGATCAGGTCGATGGCGGCGTCGATCCACTCCTTGCCCTGTTCCTTGGCGATCTCAGACAGGCGTTTGCCAACGTACTTCTGATGCTCGGGCTTGTTCAGGCCGAGGACCATAACCCCCTCAGGCGTTGAGAGTTCGACCAGGTTCTCCCACTCCGAGGTCGGGTGGAGCACCTCCTCGCGGATCTTGGCCCGGATCTGGGGATCAGCCAGGTTCGCGTACAGCTTACCGTCGGCCGAGGCCCAGGGGGGCAGGCAGGCGGTCAGGCCGGTGCCGGCGGCGTCATACGGGTACATGTCGGCGCCCACGTCCTGGCCCCTGCTGCGAGCGTCGGCGATCCGGGCGATGGCAGCGGCGGCCTTCTCCCAATTCCGCTTGCCGGCCGCCTTGAGGTGATAGATTTCGACCGGCACACCCCCCTCGCGACCGATCCGGATCGCCTCGTCGATCCCTTCCAGGAGGCGGTCGGCTTCGGATCGCATGTGGGTGATGTAGACGCCACCGTACGGGGCCATCGCACGGGAGAGCTCGATCAGATCATCGGTCGAGACAAAGCTGTCGGGCGGGTAGATCAGGGCCGAGGCCAGGCCGAATGCGCCGTCCTTCATGGCGTCGCGGACCAGTCGCTTCATCAGTTCCAGTTCATCGGAGGTCGGAGCGCCCGGCGTCATCCCCTTGGCGTAGCCCCGGATCGTGGCCGAGCCGACGAACGAACCGAAGTTGACCGAGCCGCCGTGGGCCTCCATCGCGCGGAGCCAGGCGTCAAAGCCACGGGGGCCGTCGAATCGGGAGTCCTTCCGCGACGGTGCATTGGAATCCCCCTCACCCAGAATCTCGGTAGTCACGCCTTGCGTCACCTTGCCGATCAGGCGACCGTCGCCGGAGAGGAGCTCCTCACGTGAGTGGCCCTGGATATCAATGAAGCCCGGGGCGACGACCAGTCCCGAGGCGTCGACCCTTTTCTTGGTCGGGGCATCGCCGAGTTGGCCGGCGGGCGTGATCCGCGCAATGGTGTCGCCCAGGATTGCAACGTCGCCCAGGAACCAGGCATTGCCGATCCCGTCCACCACTCGACCGCCTGCTAGGATCAGGTCATAGGGCGGCGGATCATCGGCGCCGCGGGCAAGAGCGGCCATGGCCAGACAAGCCAAAAAAGCGAATCGGAGGGGAAGGCGGATCATGGAGACATCTCGGTTCGTCGGCGGAGCCTTCTCCGTGCCAACGCGACCCGGATCCCGGCCCATTGAAGTTCGAAGCTAATCTCATACCGCCCCGGCAGCAACCGTACCGCCGTCCGGATGGGTGGAGCCAAGGCCGTAACCTTGGCCAGAGTGGCGGAGTGCTCAGAACTCCTCGAAAAAATCAACACATCAACGAACGACAATAAACACGCAAGAGAGTGGCGATCACCCGTCTTTGCGATCAGTCCGAGGGTGTAACCACTGGTAGAAAGCACGATCCGAGAGGACACCGGAAACGCCTCGAACCGGGTCGAACCAGCGATGCTCCCGGTTGTACTGGAACGAGCGCGGGACGATTTGCCCGGTGTCATCGACGGCAAAACAGCCGACCAGGTCGCTCGCCAGCGGATCCAGGCTGAATTCACCGGGGGTCCGAGGGTCGAGGAGATAGAGCCAGTCACTCGATCGACTCGATGCCTCCCGGATGATTTCGGGAGAATTGCTGGCGCTCTCGTTCATGTACTGAACGAAGACCTCGATGAACGTGGGATTGACCTGGAACGTCTCGAGATCGAACACTCCCTCACTTGAAGGGGTGAACTGACCGATGACCGAACGCGAGTCGATCCCCCGGCTCCCCGCGAGGATGACGTCGAGGAAACAGATGAGATGATGATGAACGCCGTCGGTTTCTACCTCAAAGACGTTGAGGAGCGAAAGTTCGGTCTTGGACATTCGTTTCGACTCGAATCTCGGCAGAAAAAGATCGCCTCGTCTTGGAAAAAACGAGGCGATCTCCCACGCACATGGGTCTTGGCTCAAGGCCTGGGTACACGAGCAACCTAGAGGATAAACCGACTCAGGTCTTCATCTTTTGCCAGTTCCTCGAGGCGTTCGAGGACGTGAGCACCGTCGATGACGACCTTTTTCTCGGTCCGATCCGAAGCGTCGAAACTGAGTTCTTCGACGACGCGTTCGAGGATCGTATGCAAACGTCTGGCACCGATGTTCTGAGTCGACTGGTTCACCTGGTGGGCCAGGTTGGCCATGGCGTCGATCGCGTCGGGGGTGAACTCGAGCTCAATGCCCTCAGTGGCCAGAAGGGCCTGGTACTGGCGGATCAGCGAAGCACGGGGCTCGCGAAGGATGCGGGCGAAGTCATCGCGGGTCAGGTCCTGCAACTCAACGCGGATGGGGAACCGGCCCTGGAGTTCGGGCATCAGGTCGGAGGGCTTGCTCCGGTGGAAGGCTCCGGCCGCGAGGAAGAGGACGTGGTCGGTCTTGATCGGCCCGTATTTGGTGGTGACGGTCGTCCCTTCGACGATGGGCAAGAGGTCACGCTGAACGCCTTGACGCGAGACGTCAGGGCCCCGGCCGCCGCCGTCATCACCGGCAATCTTGTCGATCTCGTCGAGGAAAACGATGCCCGACTCCTCGGCGAGGTGGACCGCGGCCTGGCTAACCTTCTCTGGGTCGATCAGGGCATCGATTTCCTGGGCGATCAGGATGGGGCGAGCCTCGGCGACGGTCATCGTCCGGGTCTGGGACGACTTGGGCATGATCTTCTCGAACATGCCCTGCAAGTCCATCTCCATCTGTTCCATGTTGCCCGCGCCGAGGATCGAGACCGGCGCCGCAGCCCGACCCGGTAGTGTGATCTCGACTTCGCGATCTTCGATTTCACGCGCCTCGAGCCGCGCCTTCATCTTCTCGCGCGAACGCTGCCTGCGCTCGGCGGCCTCGGCCGCCTCCGGGGTATCCGGATCGTTCCACTGATGCGGCGGGGCAGGGAGGAGCAGGTCGAGCAACCGCTGATCAGCGCGGACCACGGCTTGCTCGCTGACCCGTTCGCGCTCGGCCCCGCGAACCAGGGTCACGGCCGCCTCAACCAGGTCGCGCACCAGGCTCTCGACGTCACGGCCGTAGTAGCCCACTTCCGTGTATTTGGTCGCTTCCACCTTCACGAACGGAGCACCGACGAGTTTCGCCAGGCGACGAGCAATCTCGGTCTTGCCGACCCCCGTCGGGCCAATCAAGAGAATGTTCTTGGGGGTGACCTGGGCCCGTAGCTCTTCGGAAAGCTGACGACGACGCCAGCGGTTTCGCAAGGCGATCGCCACGGCACGCTTGGCATCGGCCTGCCCGACGATGTCATGGTCGAGTTCGGCCACGATTTCCCGAGGGGTCAGGTCGCGCACTTCAATTCCTCCACCGTCAAATGACCGTTCGTATAAATATCGATACCCGCGGCAATCTGGAGCGCTTCGCGAACGATCTCGGTGGCGGACAGCCCCGAGTGAGCGGACAAGGCCCGCGCCGCGGCCAAGGCATAGGGGCCACCAGAGCCGGTCGCCAGGATACCGTCGCTCGGCTGGATCACGTCTCCCGAGCCACTCAACAGCAGGCTATGGCGGGCGTCGACCACAATCAACACAGCTTCCAGGCGCCTGAGCATCCGGTCAGTCCGCCAGAGCTTGGCCAGTTCCGTCGCCGCCCGGGGAATGTTATTCGGGTAGTCGCGAAGCTTCGATTCAAAGCGTTCGAGCAATGCGAACCCGTCCGCCGCGCTGCCGGCGAAACCGGTGAGTACCTGCCCATCCAGAAGTTTGCGGACCTTGACGGCATCGGCCTTCATGACGGTCGTGCCGAGCGTCACCTGGCCATCGCCCCCCAAGGCCACCCGGTCCCCGCGCCTGACGGAAAGGATCGTCGTGGCATGCCAGTCCAAATTCGTGATCCTCCCTCTTTGGAACCTGGGTCGCTTCGTATTCGTACTCCTGAGCATACAGCCACCTCGAAGCCATTGCCAGGCGACGATCGGGCTCACCCGCCTGAGAACCGAGAATCCAGGCAAAATGGAGCCATTTGAATGGCATGGCTTAGGCCGGCTGTGCCGGAATATTCAATCCCGCGGAAAAACGTGACGATAAGTGATTTGGGGTTTTTGGGAGTGAGAAGCCCGCTCCGCTGGGACGAGGCAGAGGCAGGAGGCCACGATGTACCATCGTTGGATCAAGACCGCGCTCAATGCGGTTGTATTGGTTGGATTGACAGCGATTCCGGCGAGCGCGGCGACCTGGGCGGATCCTCTGTTCGCCGAGCAAGGACATGACTTTGGACCGGTGCCGCGAGGCGGAAAGGTTCGTCACAATTTCGTGATGACCAATCGGCTCAATGAAGCGGTGACCATCGCCAACGTGCGGGCCTCGTGCGGTTGCACGACCGGCAAGGCAAGTACCTCTCTGGTCCAGCCCGGCCAATCGGCGATTATCGAAGCCGAGATGGACACCAGGAATTTCGTCGGGGCCAAAGCGACGACCCTCTTCGTGTCCCTGATCTCGGCCAGCCGGGGCGAGGCCGAAGTGAGCCTGGCCGTCTCGTCGCTGATCCTCAGCGACATCGTCTTGAACCCGGGCGCGATCGATTTCGGTGCGGTGGCGCGGGGCCAGACCCCCTCGCAGACGCTCACGATCGATCGCATCGGCTCGGCGAATTGGCGGGTTGAGCGGATGATCTCGGCCAGCCGTGTCTTGAACGCCACACTCACCGAGACGTCCCGTCAAAATTCGACGGTCTCCTACTCGCTCACGGTCTCCCTCAGACCGGATGCGCCGGCAGGGGTTGTCCGGGATGAGATCCGGCTCCTGACCAATGACAAAGAGGCCGCGAATATTCCGATCCTGGTCACCGCCCTGTTACGGGGCGACCTGTCCGCCAGGCCGAGCCTGGTCCCACTGGGCAACATCAATTCGCCCACCGGCGGACAAGGCCGGTTCCTCGTGATGTCCTCGAAACCGTTCTCGATCGTCGAGATCGAGGGAGCCGGGGATGGGTTTCAGTTCGGCCCGATCACCAATGAACGCAAGCCCGTTCACGTCGTGACCTTCAGCTATAAGCCCGAGGAAGGCAAGACGCGAGGCGACCTCCGGCACCTCTTCCGGGTCAAGACCGACCTCCCCGGCGAAGGGCCGCTGGAAGTCACCGCCACGCTGCACGTCGACCCCTGACGAACGACGATCCGCTCGCGACGCCCGATCACCCAAGTCGTCGACCGCTCTCAAAAGCGATCGACGACTTGGCGTTTCGAACGGGTCAACCTAATAATTCAGAGTGAGAGCATGCTCACTCTTCAAAGAACAAAATCTGTTTCAAATTTTCTTAACACGAGCACTTTATACTGCATCAGGTTTGCGTTACCGGCGACATACGGTCACCCCTCCAGGGCTACCAAGAACCACATGGCCCCGGGAGCCCACAGTTCCGACGGAAGATGACGCCTGGCTTCGCCGATACTCTTCCGATAGAGCAGCACACATGGCAAAGTCGACGGGATTGGTCGCCAATGGATCGTTGGCGTAGAATGACAGACGTGGAGGAGCCGAAGCGCCGCGAGACCCTCTTGAGGAAGGATTGACCCGCCATGGCGAGCGACGAACGTCGGACTTCGACGGACGATCTGGTGGGCGAGGATGTGGAGGTCCGCGGCCACATCATTGACTCGCTCCTCCTACCCAAGATTCTCGACCGCATCCTCCAGATGGGTGGGAGTTTCGAGATCCTCGAATGCACGATCGGCGCCCGGCGGATCGATCCCAGCTACGCGCGGATCAAGATCAAGGCGGCGAACACGCAACAACTCGACGAGATCCTCGGCGACCTCGTCGAGCACGGTGCCTCGGCCGTTCATCCCGAAGATGCCCACGTCGTCCCCGCCGATATTCCGGGCGCGTTCCCCAACGATTTCTACAGCACGACCAATCAGCGCACCCAGGTCCGGCTCGGAGGTCGCTGGATCGACGTCGCCGACCAGGAAATGGATTGCGGCATCGCCGTCGATTCCAGCAGTGAGACCGCCCGCTGCGTGGCGATGACCGACGTGACGCCTGGCCTCCCGATCGTCGTCGGGCACGATGGGGTGCGCGTCGTCCCCGCCGAACGACCCCGAGGCGCAAATCTGTTCGGGTTCATGGGGTCGAACGTCTCGAGCGAGAAGCCCAAGGCGATCAGCTTTCAAGGGGTGGCCGACTCGATCCGGGAGACCCGCGCCGAGGGAAAAAAAGTCCTTTTGGTGGGTGGCCCCGCGATCGTGCATACCGGGTCGTCCGGCCACGTCGCGCAGTTGATCCGTGACGGCTGGATCCAGACCTTGTTCGCCGGTAACGCCTTGGCCACGCACGACATCGAGCAAGCGCTCTACGGCACGAGCCTGGGCGTCTCGATCTCCAAGGGGGAAGCCCTCGAACATGGCCACGAGCACCATCTGCGCGCAATTAATACGATCCGAAGGTTGGGAGGTATCAACAAAGCGGTCGAGTTGGGCGTATTAAAGTCAGGAATCATGTTCGAGTGCGTCAAGGCGGGAGTCGATGTCGTCCTGGCTGGTTCGATTCGCGACGACGGTCCACTACCCGAAGTGATCACGAATACGTTACAGGCTCAGGCGAAGATGCGCGAAGCGATCCAAGGCGTTGGCTTCGCACTCTTGATCGCGACCGCCCTGCACTCGATCGCGACCGGGAACCTCCTGCCGGCCTGGGTCAAGGTTGTCTGTGTTGACATCAATCCGGCGACCGTAACCAAGCTCAGCGATCGAGGAACCTTTCAAACGATCGGTCTGGTGACCGATGTCGAACCCTTCTTCCGCAGCCTGGTCGCCGAACTCGCATAACGCGTTTCGCGACCTCGACAACACAACGCGGCGAATACCGATCAAGCCGTGCGTGTCGTCATGGGTGTGATCATCTTCACCTTCAAGATGAAGGGAGGCTCTCTCATGTCCTCCGCTCCTCACTTCCTAATGTGTCCCCCCGACCACTACGGGATCGAATACGAGATCAATCCGTGGATGAACCGCGCGGTCGGCACCGACCCCGCCCAGGCGCACCGCCAGTGGTGGGCCTTGCACGACGCCTTGCGTGACCTGGGGGCCACCGTCGAACGGCTCGCGCCTGTCCCTGGCTTGCCCGACCTTGTGTTTACTGCGAACGCGGGGCTCGTCCACCACCGAACCTTCGTGAGTTCACAGTTCCGCCACGGGGTCCGTCAGGGGGAGACCCCTTACTTCGATCGTTGGGCGCGCGAACATGGGTTCAAAGTGGTCACGCTCCCGCCCGGCTCGTACTTTGAAGGGGCCGGGGACGCCCTCTTCCTCGGTGAGATCTTGTACGGCGGTTATCGGTTTCGGAGCGACGCGAAGAGCCACCTCTGGATCGGTCATCAACTCAACGTGGAGGCCTTACCACTCGAGTTGGTGGACCCGCGGTTTTACCACCTCGACACCTGCTTCTGCCCCGTCGACCGGGAGACGGCCATTTATTATCCAGGCGCTTTCGACGACTATGGACGATCGGTTCTCAAGGACCGCATCCCCCACTTGATCGCAGTCTCGGCCGAGGAGGCCGTTTCATTCAGTTGCAATGCGGTGGTGGTCGGTCGCACAATCCTGCTGAACGACGGAGCACCAAAACTGGCGAAGACCTTGCAAACCTCGGGATATGAAGTCCGTCCGCTCCCTTTCACCGAGTTTATCAAGGCGGGGGGGAGTGCCAAGTGTCTGACCTTACGCCTCGACGGTGAGGAGGCCGCGGCTTGGCGTCTCGTCCCTGAGGTGGCAGGGAGTGCCGCTTGAGAATCGAAGGCCATTCCCCATCACCTTTCCTTGGGATGACCGACCAAGATGAACCAGCTCTATCTCCTTCGACACGGAATCGCCGTTGATCACGGCGATCCCGACTTCGCCGACGAGGATCGCCCGTTGACGCCCGAAGGCGAGAAACGGGTCAAACAGGTGGCCAAGGGCTTTTCCCGACTCGACCTGGGAGTCGATCGGATCTTCTCAAGCCCGCTGCCTCGGGCCCGGAAAACCGCGGAGATTGTTGCGGATGTCCTGGGGATCAACGAGCATCTTGAGTCCGTTGACGTCCTTCGCGCCGGCTCCTCGGCATCGACAATCCGCGACTGGATCGGCACCCGCGCCGAGGATCGGATCATGCTGGTCGGCCACAATCCGGACCTGTCGGATCTGCTCAGCCTCCTGATTGCAGCGGGACCCAACACGGCCCCGTTCGAACTCCGAAAAGCTGGAATCGCAGCGCTCAGTGGGACAATCAGCTCGCCCATGACACTCGATTGGCTGGCCCGCCCCCGGTTGCTCCGTAAACTCGGCGGCTAAAACTCACCGGAAGCAGCTGTGGCTTCCCTCCGAGTGGCCCAAGGTGAGGAAGCCGAGATCCGCGAAAACGGCTTCCTGATTTCGATTCTCAGGCGAGCGGAAAGCGTGAGCTCCCCGCTCGCCTGAAAGAAAAAAAACAACGGTCGACTGGGCGGGATGAGGAGAAGTGCGCGAGGCGGAAGTCACTTTAGCTCATCGGAAGACACCGGCCTGCGTCGCGCCCAGGGTGGTTGTGGGACGGATCGGGTCGGTGCTCGAGAGTTCGCGGGCCATGTTCTGGAACTCGACCTGAGAACGAACAACCGGTTCTCCCGGCTCGGCGGGAGCGATTCGGCGATAGGTCCCGTCCGGCTGGAGTACGCGGGCCTTCACATTGTCCATCAATGCCACGCCGAGGATACCGTCAACAATCCGGTTTCGGAGTCGAGGGTCTTCGATCGGGAACATGATCTCGACCCGACGCCGGAAGTTGCGCGGCATCCAGTCGGCCGAGGAGAGGAAGACTTGCGGGGCGTCGTTGTTCTGAAAATAGGCGATCCGCGAGTGTTCCAGGAACTTGTCGACAATGCTGATGACGCGGATGTTCTCCGAGAGCTTGGGCATACCGGGACGGAGGCAGCAAATCCCTCGCACAATCAGATCGATGCGGACGCCCGCTTGTGACGCGGCGTAGAGCGCTTCGATGGCTCCCGGATCAACGAGCGAATTCATCTTGGCGATGATTCGCGCGGGGAGGCCTTGCTCGGCATTCTTCCGCTCCCGATCGATGAGGGCGATGATGCGATCGGCCAGGTGCATCGGCGCGACGATCAACTTGTGCCAGCCATGCCCCTGGGAGTAGCCGGTCAGAAGGTTGAACAGAGCGCTGGCATCTTCGCCGAAATCCGACCGGCAGGTGAAAAGGCTCAGGTCAGTGTAGAACCGGGCCGTGGTCGGGTTGTAGTTGCCCGTGCCAAGGTGAACGTAGCGGCGGATCCCGTCGTGATCCCGGCGCACGACCAGGGCCGCCTTGCAATGGGTCTTGAGGCCGACCATCCCATAAACGACGTGGACGCCCGCCTTCTGGAGCGCCCGGGCCTTGACGATGTTGTTCTCCTCGTCCAGTCGAGCCTGGAGTTCCACCAGGGCCGTCACTTGCTTACCGTTCTCCGCCGCGCGTGCCAGCGCGGTGATGATCGGGTTATCGTCGGAGGTCCGGTAGAGCGTCTGCTTGATCGCCAGGACCTGCGGATCTTCCGAGGCCTGTTCGATGAATTGAACGACCGAGCCGAACGACTCGTAAGGGTGATGGACCAGTATGTCCTGCTCGCGGATCGCGGCGAAGACGTTCGCCCGGTTCGCCAACGACGTCACCACCTGGGGCTCGAACGCAGGCTCCTTCAGTTCCCGGAAACCTTCGAGCTTGTAGAGCGCCACCAAGGCGGTCAGATCGACGGGCCCTGAGACCTTGTAGACGTCGCGATCGTCAAGGTCGAGTGCGGGGGCCGTCTGGAGCTGTGCGAGAAACCCTTCATCGGCGCGGTCCGAGATTTCCAGGCGAACGGCGGCCCCCCACTTCCGTTGTCGCAAGGTCTCCTGAATCGTCGACAGGAGGCTACTCTTGACCTCCGTCTCCTGAATCGTGAGATCGCTGTTCCGGGTGACGCGGAAGGCGGCCCGCGCCGCGACCTTGAAGCCCCCGAAGAGGGCGTCGAGCCGCGGTCCGATCACATCCTCGAGCAACACGAATCGACGCTTACCGTCCCCCTCGTCAGGAAGCGGCACCAGCCGGTTCAAAACTGAGGGCACTTGGAGCACCGCATAGAGCTGGCGAGGCGGATCCTGGCCGATCGTCTCGATCCGGAGGATCAGGTTTAAACTCTTGTTATGCAAGTGCGGAAATGGATGCGCGGGGTCGATCGCCAGCGGGGTCAAAACGGGATAGACCTGCCAGTCGAAATACTTATCGAGAAACGCATTCTGGGTCTCGGAGAGCTCGTCCGGTCCACAGACATGGATTCCGTGGGTTGCGAGTTGGGGACGAATCTCGGTCCGATAAATTTCGTACTGCCGGCCGACGAAATCATGGGCTCGGCGCGAGATCTCGGTTAACTGCGAGAGCGGCCCCATCCCATCGGGGGGAGCGTCCTGGGGCTCGAGATTATCGTAGAGCTGAGCCTGGAGCCCGGCCACGCGAACCTCGAAGAATTCGTCGAGGTTGGAGGCACAGATCGCCAGGAAGCGAAGCCGCTCCAAGAGCGGATTCGACGAATCGCGTGCCTCTTCCAGCACGCGTTCGTCGAAGTCGAGCCAACTCAACTCGCGATTGATAAAGAGACTAGGATCGAGGGGATTGGACGATCGAGTGACCGGAGCAGTGCCCGATCCGTTGAGTTGGTGTTGGACCATGACCGACCGCGCTCCATCACGTTCGCACCGCCGACGCCCGAATCAATCAGGCCGTCTGGGACGATCGCGTTTCGAGTTGCCGAAGGAGGCGAAGGTTCACGGCGTCGAACTCCTCGCCCTGCTCGTCCGTTCCCTTGGGCGTCTCGAGGATCATCGGAATGTCCCGGAAACGAGGGTCAGTGACGACGAAACGAAACGGTTCCAGACCGAGATGGCCCTGGCCGATCCCCGCATGGCGATCAACCCGGCTCCCCCGCTCACGACGGCTGTCGTTGAGATGCCAGACCCGGACGCGATCCACGCCGACCGTCCGGTCAAAATCATGCATTGTCCCATCGTACTCATCTGCGGTCGCGAGAGAATAGCCTGCCGCGAAAATATGGCAGGTATCGACGCAAACCCCAAGTCGGCCAGGATCTTTCACCAGGCCGAGGATCGTGCCAAGGTGCTCGAACCTGTGCCCGAGGCATGTGCCTTGTCCCGCGGTCGTTTCCAGATCGATCCGAACGGCCAAACCAGGGACCCGACGATGGATCTCATCGATCCCCGCCGCGATCCGTTTCAGCCCTTCCTCCTCCCCGGATCCGACATGGGCCCCGGGGTGAGCGACCAGATCGAGAATCCCAAGCGCTTCACAACGCTCAAGCTCGACGACCATCGCGTCGATCGATTTGTTCCAGAGAGTGTCATCAGGACTTCCGAGGTTGATCAGGTAGGAATTGTGAGCAACCGGCGTGCCGACTCCAGTCGTTTTCAAGGCGGAACGAAACGCCGCGACGTGTGCGTCGGTCAACGTGGGCGCTTTCCACTGATTGTTGTTCTTGGTAAAGAGTTGCACCGTGTCGAAACCGAAGGAGTGCGCGGCCGTCACGGCGCGGTCGCATCCGCCGGCAATCGACATATGAGCACCTAGTCTCGCAGGCTTCAATTCGGAGTCCTTTCGACCGAAACGCTGTCGATCTTTCCGGAATCTTCATCATTTCCAGACGGGTCCTTGCGGATCGCGCCGGGTTGGATCTAGAATAAAATTGCTTGCAATGCCCAAGGAATAGGCAGGAACTCCGCGATGATCCAGTTCATCTGGGTAGGAATTTTACCGGCCTGCCTCGTCGCCCTCTTCCTCATTCTCCGCCGCCCTGCGCGGCAATTCGCCGAGGAAATGCACGTCGACCATGCGCGGGACCTGTTCCGTCAACAGCGCGAGTGGCTCGAGGCCAGGTTTCTCACTGCGCTCGGCAAGGTCGATCCCATCGAGGGACTGCGGTGGGAAGAGGCGCATTGGCACGACGAAGTCCTCTGGGCACGCGACCGGCAGACTCGCAGGCTGCTCGCCCTGATCGGCGTCCATTTCGAGGCGAGCCCTTTTGAGGTGTCGCCCGACCCGGCCCCACGACATGCGACGGCCCTGTTTGAGTTCCGAAAAGGGCGCTGGTTTGCCGAAGGGAAACGCCTCGACGAGCTCCGTCCCGACGAGGCGGTCCGACGAAACCAGCGATTCGAACCGGTCGTACTTCATCCTCGCCGTGGTTTCTGAAGCGGACGACGGCCGGTCGATCCGGTCTCACTCGCGGATCTTCGCCTTCATCGCAGAGCGCACTTCCAAGAAGGCGTCGAGCGAGAAATTGTCCGAGCGGCAAGCGTCAAGCAACGGCCGCTCCAGGCGTTCCACCTCGGCACAGGCCTCGGCGAGTTGCCCTGCGATCGCGAGCGGGATGATGCAAACCCCGTGCTTGTCGGCGTGGATCAGGTCGCCGGGCTGGATCTCGACGCCCGCCAGTTTGACCGGTTGGCCGAAGGAGACGAGCCGGACGTAGGCGTGGCTCACGCAAGGGTTAAGCCCAAAGAGCTGGAACCCCATCTCCCTGACCTCGTCAAGGTCACGCGGGCAGCCGTCGGTAATGTGCCCGATGCACCCGAGCTTCTTGTGAATCGTCGAGTTGATCTCACCGAACTGCGCCCCGAGGCCCGGCGGGTTATCGACATCCTGGCCCACCGCGATCTTAGGGCCGGGCTGTGCGGCCACATAGCGCAGGTAGTCGTCAGTCAGGTCGGGGGAGGGATCGGGCGAATACGACGCCTCAGTCTGGGAGGTCACGGCATAGCCGACGATCGGCCCCAGGTCGGGAAAGAGGCAGCGAATCTGGTGAGGGAGGAAGCCGAGATGGCGCGGGCGGAGGTTGAAGATCTCGATCGCGTTGGAGATCGTGGGGGTGTTGTAGCGGCGGAGCGCGGCGAGCTGATCTTCGGTCAGTATCTCGGTGGGCGTGGGCATGAACGAAAGTCTCCGACCTCGGTTGAAGGGCGATGAGGCGCCTGGAGTGGAAGCCTACACCATCGTCTTGGGGGGATGGAACTTGATTGGGGACTGGGCTCGAGGCAGAGTGTTTTCCCCTCTGCCCCAGCCTTCATTTCATCGGGCAGGGGATATTGGCCCCTTCAACTCCCAGCGCTCGTTGAAGAAGTCGGCGGCGACCACGGAACCGGGCGTCCGCGAGTTGGGCGGAGTCTCCAGGTTGATGACCGCCCAGTCGGGCAGCTTGGGGACTTGGCGGGCATTATTCAGGTAATCGTATTCGCGGTAGGTGAAACCGCTGTTCAACACCACATAACGACGCGCGTTGAGCGGGTTGGGAGCAATCAGGACCAGCCCATGATTCTCCGAGGAGAACTCACGGTCACCGGCTCTGATTTTCTCGTGAGTCCAGGGGATTGGCAAGCGGTCGGCGATCCGAGTCAGTACCGAGTTCGTCGTCGGGTCGCCCCAGAGGACAAGGTTCGCAGATGCAATGTCGGCCTCGCTGACGTCGACATCATTCTTCACACGAGGCTCTCCGCGAAACTGCCTCCGCCAGTGCTCGATGGCATGTGCCGCCTCCTGACCGGCCCATTCGTTGAATCGAGGGTTCCCCCCCTTGCCGGTGGGAAGGACGAAAACGAATGAGTCCATGAACGCATCGTCAATCGGACCTTGCAGGTCGTGTCGCTTGCGTAGTTCTTGATCCGAAGAAGAACCGACTTTCCAGCCGTCCCCTTTCCGTTCCAGCCGGCAGACCCAGGACCGATCGGAGAGAGGTCGCCCGCCATCTAGCCTGGCGCCGTCGATCGTGACCTCGACCGGTGATGTGATCCGGAACGGAGCCCAGCCGGGGGGGAACTCCAGCGTGAGCGAATCGACGTTCTCGGTCTTGACGGCCACCGCCTGATCGCCCAGCGACGCGTGAACCCGCGCCCGTTTCCAATGCTCGCCCAGGCCGTCAATCGACAGCCAGTGCATCCTGTTGTACTTGAGCGTGTATGCAACGAGCGTGACTTCCGAAGGGACTTTCTGCCGCCCTCGGGCCGCCAGGCTTTCCATCCGCCGATCGACCTCGCGCTTCGCGTCGGGGTGGTAAGCGTGCTTCGTCTGGGGGCCGATGATATGAACCAGCTCGATGCCTTCTTCTTTCAAGGCCTCGGCCATCACGTCGGCTGCCTGCTTCTGACTATCCAGTTCGCCGCTATAGGCGACGGTCGGGCACGCGATCAAATTCGCCGCGTAATCGGTGCAGTCGTAGAGATGCCAGAGCGTCTTCTCGTATGAAGTCGGTGCCAGCGACTCTTGCTGAAACACCTTCAGGAACCGGGGCGTCTCCGAGAATCCCGCGCCCGGGTTGGCGGCGAACCAACGGTCTGGGTAATGAACCGCGAATTGCCAGGCCGCCGCGCCTCCCATCGAGAAGCCGCGAACCGAGATCCGATCCTCGTCGACCCGATAGCGCTGCTTGACCGATTCGAGGGCCTCGAGGACGTCCACCTCGCCGGCAAACTTGAAGGCATTACAGTAACGGCCGTAGGGATGGAGCACGATCGTATCAGCCGGCGTGAACTGCCCCGCCTGGTGACTGTGCAGATCGAGGAAGTTGACTTCGCTCAGCGTCTCATTGCGGCCGCCGAACCAGACGTCGAGCCGATGCTCGGGACGCTCGTTACCGCGCTTCGACTCCGGCACGACCAACCCATAAGGCTGAACTGATCCATCAATCTTTGAGACGTAGCCCCGTACGACGAGACCGGTCTGAGCGGCCCAAGGCGCTTGCTTCCGGCTCAATTGCTCGGCGCGTTTCTGACCTTCCTTGAGGAGTTCCTTCGCCTTGGCGATCTCTTTCACATCAAAAAATTCCTCATATTTCAAAGCATCGTGAACTGCTCTCTGATAGATTTGAACGTCGGGGATCAGCTCAAGGGTCCAAGCATCGCGGCTTCCTTTGAGCTTCTCGATCGCCGCCTCAAGGTTGTTCAAGCCCGTTTCGAGTATTTCGCGATCGGCAAGCGGGACCTCGATGCCGGGCTTCGGTACTCGGCGAACCGCGTCTGGCTGGTTGTCCTTGGGGCCGTCGGCCCCCGCGAACGTCGCGTTCAAGATGACGAGGATTGCGGCAAGTCTTATTCGAGGCAGCATTCTTCTCGATCCTCTCGTTGATTTCGACGAACTCAGACGTCCAGACCGACCGCGCGCATCAGTGCCAGCGCATTGCTCTTGCGGACCACCCCCGGACGCATCAGGTAGTCGAAGTGCAGCGTTCCGTTTTCGAAGTGATCCACGAAGTGGACGTTTTTCGCGATCGTTCCCAGCCGATCGGCAATCTCGGCCAGGGCCAAGTCGTGCGTCGTGACCAGCCCAATAGCCCCGCGACCAATCAAGCCTCGAATCACCGATTCGCCGCCGACGCTTCGATCGTGCGAGTTCGTGCCGTTCAGAATCTCATCGATCAGGAAGAGCAAGGGAATCGACCCGCGCGAGAGGTCGACCAACTGCCGTAACCGAGTGATCTCGGCGTAGAACCGGGACCGACCCGCCTGGAGTGAATCCTGCACCCGAAGCGTGGCGCCGATCGCCAATGGCGAAAGCGTCAGCTTGCGTGCGCAAACCGGTGACCCGGCCAGTGCAAGGACCGTGTTGATCCCGACCGAACGGAGCAAGGTGCTCTTGCCCGACATGTTCGACCCACTCACCACGAGCACCTGCAAATCCCCCCCGAGGGCAACGTCATTGCGCACGAGGACCTTCTCGGAAAGTAGGGGATGCCCCAGGTCGAGCGCCTCGAAGCGGGCGCCCTCCGTCAGGATCGTTGGGAAGACGTCGGTCGGATTCTCCCAGGCATAGGCCGCAAGAGCGCACAAGGCCTCGAACTCGCCCACCGCCGCGAGCCAGCCCGCGATGGCAGGGCCCGACTTGGCTCGCCAGGAGTCGATCCGGATCGCCAGTTGTAACGACCAGAGGGCAATCGCCGCGAACGGCAGGAAGAGTTGATTCTTCTGGGCGTCGAGGAGTTGTAGGAGCCGAGCCAGCCTCGCGATTTGGCGAGACGCGGGCACACCGTCGCGCTGGAGTTGCGCCTGGAGCCGCCGAAGCGCTTGCGCCTGGAAAGTCTCCCGCTCAAGTCGTTCCAAAAGATGTGAGAGCAGCACCAACTCCTGCGCTCGCCGATCGAGAGGAGCGAGCACGCGATGCACCGATCCCGACATCTTCCACGCAAATAGCAGTTCCAGGATCACGAGCACAAAGAAGGGGACCGGACCAAGATTGATGAGTTCCCAGGCGATCAGAGCGGCCACCGTGGTTGCCGAGAGGAAACCGGCGGCGATCGGGAGCAGTCGTCCCGAGAAGACTCGAGGAGTCTTCCCCCAGGCAGCCAGCGCCTCCGGGTCGATCCCGGCACGGACGTCAGCTCCAAGCAATTCGATATCCTCACGGAGATCGACCTGGGCTCGCAGTTCGGCGACCGCCGCCTGACGTTCAAGCACGACCACAGGCGGCGCGGGAGCCAGCAGCCAGGCGGCCAGCGTATCTTCCCCCGAGCGGGTCCGAGCCGTGCAGAGACGCTCGAACATCGAGCCGACACCGAACAGATCCAGGTCCGCGGCGTAGGGATGTTCCGGATCGAGGAACCGATTCCCCGGCTCCCCCTTGCCCGCCCACAGATTCTCAACCCGCGCGATCCCCTTCTCGTAAAATTCGACCGCCCTGCCCGCTCGGTGGCTCAGTTGAGCGAGACGAGCATGGATGAGAAGCAGGAACAGAAACAAAACAACAGGGAGAGCGACCCAGGCCCCGGCGATCCGTCCCGCTCCAAAGGCGATCCCCGCCAGGACGATCCCCGCGATAAAGACGAGCAGTCTCGTCTCGGTGATCACGCGCTCTCGGAATGTAAATCGCGATCGAGTCGCGCGCCGAGCTTCGAGCCGACGGGTGTAATCAAGACGAACTCCCTCCTGGGATGGTGACTCCACTTCCTCCACGAAACGCCTCACAACGGGGAATGACCGGCTCGCTGAGTCGGGTCTGAACGGTTCAAAAAAACGGAATCCACGTCGCCAATGCACGAGCAAACCGAAGTCAACCCGGCCAGCCACTGCACAGTAACCGACATCGAACGGGTGCTCAAGTCGCCGGGAACGCAAACAGACAAGAGGATCGCACGCGACATCGGGGCGTCAAGCTCACCTCAAGGCTTGAACTTGGCGGATCGTTGAGTTGATTTCAGAACGAACATTCACCAGACCCTGCATGCGAAATTATTCGAATAAAATAAGCAGAGACGCTCAATCCCACTCCAGTATGCCCTCTCGCTGACTCGCTCTATATTTGTTGAATTCATCCCCAGCGGGGCGTTACCCCAAGCTGGCCTTGAGCACTCCATTGGGGATGAAGAGAAATCAATCCATAAATTTGGTTTCTTTCATGCAATTCAAGCGAAAATTCGGCACAAACCACCACCAGACTCAGTGATCCCAATCTTGCTCAGAAAAAAAAAAGCGGAGCGGGTATGCATCCACTCAAAATGCCCTGGGTGGCTTTACGTGGGCGACTTCGGCGGAAACACTCCCGAATTGGTTAGCCAAGAGCTCTCGATATTCCCAGAGCAACGCCTCCCAGGCTTCTTGCTGGTCAAATTCACGAACGATCCGCTCTCGCCCCGCGCGTCCATGCTCTTGACAGAGTCGAGGGTTGTCCATGTAAGCCACTATCGCCTTGGTCAGGGCAGGTGCGTCGTGGGAAGGCACAAGTGTCCCGGTCACGCCATCTTCGACCGCGTCGACACAGCCGGTCACCGCAGTTGCAACCACGGGCAGTCCCATTGCCGCAGCTTCCAGCAAGACATAGCCGAGTCCCTCTCGGTAGCTCGGTAGGGTGAGAAGGTCCATCGCCGCGTAGTAGGGCGGAATGTCATCCACCCAACCGGCGATCAGGTGAACCCTCGGGTCACCGGCTAGCTCGGCTTGGATCGCTCCCGGAATGGAGTCCTCGGGTTCGAAAGGCCCGGCGATGATGAGATGCAAATCCGGGTAGCTTTGTCGCAGGTCCCGCCAGGCCACCGCCAACTCCACCACCCCTTTATCGAGGACGACCCGGCCGATATAGCCCAAGACGCGGGCATTGAGCGGAATGCCGAGCGCCTCGCGCATCCTCGCACCGGCCTCGCGGCCCACGAGAGCCGGGTTAAACCGGATGGCCGAGTCGAGCCCGTTAATCGACCCACGGGCGAGCACCCGGGCCTTGTCGGCCGGGAAAAGTCGCTGGTCGAGAGCGGCCCGGCGTACCGAGTCACTGACGCAGAGTACCCGGTGGGCCAGCCTTCCCGTGAGTTGTCCGCTCCACTGCAAGAGGCGTTTGTAGACCCGGCCCGCAGTCATGCGGGGCAAACCGTGAAGGTGGTAGATCCGCACCGGCACGCCACTCAACCAGGCGGCGGTCATCCCGACGATTCCTCCCTTCGGGGTGTGCGCGTGGACGATTGTCGGCCGCAGTCGCCTGAGCAGCCGCCACAGTTGGTAGACTGTGGCCAGGTCGTGTAGCGGCGTAATCGTCCTGGTCATTCCCACCGCGTATACCTGGACCCCCTCTCGTCTACCGAACTCGACCAAGTCGTCGCCGGCCGGCGAGACGGCTTCAAACTCGAACCCGTGCTTACGAAAGAATTCCGGTTGTCCCCGAAAGTGATTAAGGAACATCGCCGTGTTGGTGATATGAACGACGCGGAGCGTCGATGGGTCGTGGTGCATTGGTGGTTCGATTTGGTCGAGAGGAGCGGAACCTCAATGGAGCGATCGCGGTTCCTGCCTCGCTACTGCCAGTCGACGGTCGATTCGGAATATCTTCGAAGAGGCAAACCGCCGAAACAAGGCAATTCCTAACAACGTCCTGGGCGATCGATTCTTCGGTGGCGAGCCCAAAGCATACCGAAAATCGTTTGCTATGGTCGTTTTCATCCAAGACAATTGTGCTTCGTCAATTTGTGCAAGTCAATGGCATCGACCAGGACACCTAAAATCCATTTCATTCAATGCACAATTTTCCAATCTCCCTGTTTTTCCCAGAATCAACACGAGCCAAAATCCCATGAAAACCCACAAGAATTCCGAAATTAACAAACAACAAATAATGCATAACGCGACAAAGACCGATCCTTGCCCACAAACGGGATCATCACGACGATCGATCGCAATATTTTTCATGATAATTTATGGCATAATTGTTATTTTTCTAACGCTTGTGTTTTTCAGGCATACTAAATTTCAGCCGGCGAATTTGGTCCCTTTCCGAACAATCACGCAGGATATCCGTTCGGGAGGATGGTCGATCCTTGTCAACCTCCTCGGCAACATCGGTCTATTTCTTCCAGCAGGGTTTCTCTTGCCCCTGGCACGTCGGGGAACAACTTCCTCTTGGCAGGTCGCTCTATTCTCTGTACTCGCAAGCTACGAGATCGAGACAATCCAGTATATTTCAGGCCGGAGAATGGCTGACGTTGATGACCTCTTGCTGAACACTTCGGGTGGAGTGTTAGGTTATCTGCTTTTACGCGCCTTGCAGAGACTCTCAGGTGGTCGATCCGTGAGAAACATCCGTGGCTGAGGAGAGATTCCGGGATGGTAACGCTGGACGATCGCTGCATTCACGACAAGGTCACTGGCGGTCCTGACCAAACTCCCAATCTCAATACGGATTAAATTCTAATGAAATTCAGATTCTATGCTCTTATTATTTTTACATTTTCGACAATAAACATTTTGTTGCTGATCTATTTATCAGGAACAAATCGGCTAGCAACCAACGACGAGGCACGCAGTATTTCGGCAGGCGTCGCTCAGTGGCACAACGGAGAATTCGGACTGGCGAATGACAACCCACCTTTGGCAAGAATGATAGCAGTGCTGCCACTGCTGCCGCTGAACGTCAAAACCAAGAAAGAAGCACCAGAGACAGGACAATTTGACGATATTGCGGACGCGAGAGAGCGTGAATTGAGTCGCGCAGGAGAGTTCGCCCACCTCAACCCAAAACCGTTCAATCTCGTGCTGCTGGCAAGGATGATCGGCTTCGTATGGTGGCTCCTTGGTGCCCTGATCATATTTCGCTGGTCGGATCAGCTTTATGGCAAGAAGGCGGGGTACTTCGGAGTGACCTTATGGTCTTTCTGCCCCATCGTCCTTGGCTACGAGCAACTGGCGACACCCGAACTGCCCTCGGCGGTCGCCAGTCTCGCAGCAGTCTACGCATTCCGCGGCTATCTCCTTCTCCCTACCTGGAATAGAACTCTCGTGGTTGGCCAGCTACTGGGAGTGGCCCTACTCACCGACTTCACCTCGCTGGCCCTGCTCGTTATTTTTGTCTTCTTGAGCTTCGTATCTCAATCGAGGAGGGCGGACTACCGGTCCCTGCCGTTCAGGCTTCACAACCAAGTCCTCCACAGCGTCTTGTCCATCGGATTGGCCCTCTTGGTCGTCAATATGGGCTATGGCTTCAATCACAGTGGTTCGACCCTCGGCACATTTGGCTTCCCCAACCGTGTGCCCGCCGGTTTCCATGGCACGTGGCTCGGCCGGGTCATCGTGCCCCTGCCAGCCGAATACGTAAAAGGGCTTGTCCGCAGATGGCACGAGTGGGCGAGGCCTCCTCTTATCGACGGTGAGGACAAATGGCCGGTGGAGGTGGGCGGTCGATCGCCCTCGACCGTCGGCGGCGACTTCCCTTTCAGCATCCAGGCAATCCTCTTCGGCTGCCTCATTCTTGCCGCAAGGCGACAACCCGGCAGTCCCCCCTTGGCCGAAGCGCTGACCCTGTGGGTCCCTTTGTTAACGTTCCTGGCGATGAGCACGCGCATGGTCGCTGCACTCCCCCCTGCCTCGGGAACCCTCCTGGCGACACCGTTTGCGATCATCATTACGAGCAAGATCACTCAGTGTTACTCATCGAGACGGCAAATCGTAAGGTGGTTGGCGTTTGGTTTATCCGTTTGGTGTCTGGGGGATTGCGTCAAGTCGACTCACGACCGTTTTTTTTCTCCGAACCGAACAACCCGCTTCCGGCAGGACCTGGTCCGTCAGGGCAGAAAATTGGGACTGGCCGTCCCAGAGCCGAGGACGTCTGTCGGCAGTGGTTCAGAGGAACGCGGGCTCCTCTATCGCACATTCACCGAATCGGAAGGCGACCAGGTCGACTACGCTCTCTATGTGCCGGAAAGTTATCGCGGCGATCGCCCTTTTCCCTTGCTCCTGTTCCTTCACGGCTGGGGAGATCGCAGGAATTCGCCGACGGACCGGATGTACGCCGAGGTCGGCCTGCCCTTCACGCTCAAATATCAATCGATTGACTTCCTCGTCCTCTGCCCGCAAGGCCTCAGTGGATCCTGGCAGGCTGATGGCGACGACGCCCGAAGAGCCCTGGAACTGCTCGCCGCAGTACAGAAGCAATACCGGGTCGACCCGAAGCGGATCTCACTGACTGGCCTCTCCAGTGGTGGTTCGGGGGCGTGGGACCTTGCCGCTCAGAACCCCAACGTTTGGGCTGCGATCGTCCCCGTGGCAAGTTCGTGCGACCCCAACCAGGCTTCTCTGCTCAAGCAGACACCCTGCTGGTGTTTCCACAATCGGTATGACAAGAGCTCCCCCGTCCAAGAACCCCGCGAAATGATCGAGAGACTGAGAAAACTGGGCGGCAGTCCACTCTTTACCGAATTCTCGGACACCAACCACAATGCCGGGGAACGTGCTTTTGTCCTGCCCGAACTGTTTGATTGGTTGTCGCGACAGCGCCTGCCCTGACGCGATATCAGTCCTGACATAGACAGAAAACAAAGCAGACCAAACACAAAACAAATCAACAACATTCAATAATCACAACGACCATCTAATTATCCTGATTCTATGATTCACAAGGGATTGCAAGGCCAAGCTTCCAGGCCATATGGTCACACCCCGGAGATTTCCAGATATCCCTTCCGAATCCTTGATGCCAGGAACCTGTCGCCTGACAGGCGGGATGCCTGAGCCGTGACAGGGCCAACACGCATGTAAATCCCCATCTTTGGCAGAGCGACGCGAAGTAGTATTCGAAGAGGGGGTCGATCGAACGAACACCTTTTTCCAAACTCCGCCCCCGATTTCTCAGAATTCTGGCAGAAGATTTGTCAGGCGGTCCGTGTCGGACTCTCTATTTGATGGAAAAGCATTGGCACAAGGAGGCCACGACACGTGGCCATCGATCGACGTTACCCTGGAATTAGTGCTGGTCATTAACTTCTTGCACCGCTGCCATCAAATTCTTCTCCTCAATCCCATCGCACCGGATTACCGTAATTATTGTCAGCATAATGATTTTCATATCAAGCCAGTGTGACCAGTGGTCTACATACCAGGAGTCGCGGCGAAATTTTTCCTCCCAACTGATGGCGTTTCTTCCGTTGACTTGAGCCCAGCCGGTCATCCCCGGCCGGACCTCATGGCGGTGTGCCTGTTCGGCATTATCGAGAGTGAGGTGGCGGAGGATCTGCGGCCGAGGACCGACCAAGCTCAGATCGCCTCGAATGACATTCCATAGCTGGGGCAGTTCGTCAATGCTCGTCTGGCGTAGGAATCGGCCCAGCCCCATGATCGGCTCGGCATCGGACAGCGACTCGGAATCGGCATGGCGGAGATTTGCCATTGTACGGAACTTGTAGATCGTGAACGGCCTCGCCCGGTATCCCGCCCGCGTCTGGCGGAACAGCACAGGCCGACCCAGCTTCAGGTAGATTGCCAGCGAGACACACACGAATAGGGGCGCGAGTACGATCAAGCCGAGCCATGATGCTGTCAGATCGATGAGTCGCTTCAATGGAGCGTTTACGGACGGATGCACCGAACTGGGTTTGCACATCACGCAACCACCCTGCTCATTTACGTCTACACTTCAAATAAATCCTACCCTAATACGGTTTCGTTCTCCTCCATATGGCCGAATTTGTCAAAGAGATTCTGCGGAACTCTCAGAAGAGTCGCCACCATCGCCGCATCGGTGCTCGCCCCACCGTAGAACGCCCGATTCACCAAGGCGCAAACGCCGCATGGATCAAGGGGTGAACGTCGGGTTCGCCGACGTCTTCCCATCAAATCCTCGGGGCCGGCGTCGATGAGCCAGGAACCAGTCGTATAGTCTCGGCTCGCGGTACGTTGTCGTCCAAGCATCGTGCCCGACCCCCGGATAAATGGTGAGCCGGACCTCGCCCCCTGCTGCTTCCAGCGCCCGAGCCATCGTTTGCGATTCCGCTAACGGGACGATACGGTCCTCCGCCCCGTGGAATCCCCAGGTCGGGACACCGCGCAGCGAACTGGCCCAGGCGATGTCACCGCCGCCGCAGATCGGCGCGATCGCAGCGAACCGCTCCGGGTGGGCCGCTGCCAAGGCCCAGGTGCCGTAACCACCCATACTTAGGCCGGTGAGGTAGACCCGGTCCGTGTCGACGCGATATTGCCCTAAGACTTCATCCAGCAGAGCGTTCAGACCCTCGACATCCCAGCCTCGACCGGGGCTTAGGGGAGCGACGACGATGAACGGAATCTCTCCGCCCCTTTCGAGTCGTTGTGGCAGCCCTTCCGCCTTCACACGGTCAATATCACGTCCCACGGCCCCTGCCCCATGAAGGGCCAGAATCAACGGCCAGCGTTCCGGTGAGCGTTTGTAACCTCTGGGCAAGTAGACGAGATAGTCCAGCCCAGGGCCGGACGAGAGGCCACCGGATGGGGCAGTTACCACGATCGCGTTTTGCCCGACTCGCGACTCATCGATTGCCACACCTAACGCCACAGCGAGGAGCGCTGTCCCGGCCATTCGGCCAGGACGGATGTCGACCCAGGCCGCTTGATCTGGGGCCGGCCGCCAGCGTAAAAGGGCGGAGACGACGAGCAAGTCACCGCAGAGAATCCCCCAGAGCCCGACCGCCACCCGGCCCCAGGCGTACCGCGTGGGGCTGTCCGTGAAAACCCCTGTGATGTCCGTAAGGATGACAGCCAGAAAAACCGCCAAGGCCACCCTCCGGGTCCATTGAGGGGACAATCCTCCTAGGAGCCAGAGACCACCGTAGAGCTCGACCTCGGCGCGGGCCAAGAGGAACCAATCCGTATCTCCAGACGAAGCGGCCAGCGCATGCCCGTCTGCCGCCCCTGCCGCCAAGATGAGCAGACCGAGTGCCGTGGGAACGAAGGGCCAGCGATGGGGTCGTTCGAGAATCATCGTCAATGATGAAAGTGGGGACCGCACGACCCAATCGTTGAGATCTCGAGCTGTCCGGAAAGCAGGTCTGCCCGGTCGGTCGCGGCCTGAAACCGAGCTTCCAAAATGTAAACAATTCCTACGGCATTCGACAAGACTCGCGTCTCTCGGAATCCGCAATTTTTTTGGCATATGACTTGGTTAATAACCCTAATGTTGTCGGCATTCGGTCGGTATACCGTCTTGTTGCTCATATCAGGGCCGCTTGCAATCTCCCCGTACAAAACCACCGTGGTTTCTATAATTTTGAACTTGATCACTGCGAATGGTCGGAATCGGTGGCAAAGTAGGCTCCTCCCCGCCAGGAGGTTATTGTAGAAGTCCCTGGTACTTGGGAATGTAGAGCTTCAGGGTCGTGCCCGATGAAAAGGCGTGGGTTCTCCAGTGGGTGTAAGTCACCATTTCCTGCGAAAGTCAACGCAAATCGCATCAGCCAGATTGACACCCTGTCCCGCCCCGACGAAAACAATTCTTGAGATCGTTACAACCCGCTCTTCCTGGAGGTCATCATCCATGAAGCGTTCACATAGCGGTTTTACCCTGATCGAGTTGTTGGTCGTGATCACGATCATCGCCGGCCTGATCGCCCTTCTGCTCCCTGCGGTTCAAGGAGCCCGCGAGGCGGCCCGTCGCGCCCAATGCACGAACAACCTGAAGCAGATCGGTCTTGCGATCTGCAACTATGAAAGCGTCCACGGCTCTTATCCTCCGGGCCGCAAGGGGTCCTCCTGGGGAACGTGGGTTGTATTCACACTCCCTTACATCGAAAAATTATCGCTCTACAACTCCTGGAATTCCTACGGGAATAACAAGCCGGGGCGGGATGTGAAGGACCTCGATTTTCGCTATTTCGGGGCCGTCAATGTGACGGTAACGGCCACCCGAATTCACACCCTACTTTGCCCAACGGACACACCAAATTCCAACAATACGATAATGAAGATCATTGGAACCAAAGAATACATTTGCACTTATCATAGCTATACGGCAAACTTCGGGAACACCACCTTGTCCCAGCCAGCCCTCTTCAACAGCGTAACCTTCGGCGGGGCACCTTTCTCGGATATCGGCTCACCCACGGTCGACGTTCCCGACATCCAGGCACCGATCCCCAGCAGCGGCCTGGGCGTTTCCCGGGTCGCGAACATTACTGATGGTACAAGTAACACGCTGGCAATCGCGGAAGAGATCAATGGTCAAGGAGAGGACTTCCGCGGGGTCACCTGGTGGGGGGATGCCACGACATTTACTGCTTATCTCACACCGAACAGCACACAGCCTGATGTCACAGACGGCGGCTGCAATTCCCCCTACCCGATGAACCCTCCCTGTGTCCCGAAAACGGGGTTGAACCCACTCCCGTACTATGCAACGCGAAGCCGCCATCCCGGCGGGGTCAATGTGGCGTTGTGCGACGGTAGTGTACGGTTTGTCAAAAACTCGGTCGATCTCGTCACCTGGCGGGCCCTGAGCACCACCCGTGGCAGCGAGGTCATCAGTACCGACGCGTTTTGAATCTCCGCAAGGGATCCCGCGATTTCCCTTTTGGGAAAGAACGGCCTCAAACCTGAGACAGGGCTTCATCGTTTGAACCGCCGTTGTCTCAGTCCTCCTGTCCTGGCTACAATTATCGCGCGCCAGTGACTCCGATGCACACAGGGCGCTCGACGCCCAAGGAAACGCACGATGTCCGTGGATGGCCTTCTCGAAACCCCGCTCCATGCCTGGCATCAGGCTCATCAGGCCCGCCTGGTTGACTTCGCCGGCTGGTCGATGCCTGTCCAGTATACGTCGATCGTCGAGGAACATCAGGCCGTTCGCCAAGGGGTCGGCCTGTTCGATATCAGCCACATGGGCCGGCTGACCTTTAATGGAACCGACGCTGAACGCTGGCTCGATTACGCCACCACAAACCATGTCGCTCGACTGGCGGTCGACCAGATTCAGTATAGCCTGATGGCGAATGGCGGCGGCGGACTGATCGACGACATCCTGGTCTACCGGCTCTCGTCCGGGTATGCCGTCGTCTGCAACGCTTCGAATCGCCTGGCAGTTGTCTCCGAGTTCGAACGACTCAAGGGCGGGTACGACGCCACGCTCCTCGACCGAACCGTGGATACGGCCATGATCGCCGTTCAGGGCCCTCGAGCGTTCGAGACCCTCCAACCGCTGCTCAACGTCCCGCTGTCACCCATCAAGTACTATTCGCTCACGATGGGTCGGCTGCTCGATCGAGTCGATACGGTGGTCAGCCGCACCGGTTATACCGGCGAAGATGGGTTCGAGTTGATCGTACCGGCCAATGAAGCCGAGGCAGTCTGGACCGCCCTGATGGAGGCGGGAAAATCCGCCGGGATCAAGCCTTGCGGCCTGGGAGCGCGTGATACACTCCGGTTTGAGGCCGGCATGCCTCTCTACGGGCACGAGTTGTCGGACGTGACCAACCCGTACGCGTCGGGCGTCGGTTGGGCCGTGAAGCTGGACAAAGGAGAATTCGTCGGCCGCGATGCGCTTCGCGGCTTCAAGACGAAACCGGGACTGGCCCGCGTCGGGCTCCGCCTTGCCGGCAAACGGATCGCCCGCCAAGGGAGCCTGGTTCGCCACGAAGGTGCCGAGATCGGAGTCGTCACGTCCGGCACGTTCTCTCCGACCCTCGAACAGAGCTTGGCCATGGCCCTTATTGACCCGGCGGCCACCACACTCGGGACCAAGCTCGTTGTCGACATCCGCGGCCGCGACGAAACGGCCGAGGTCATCAAGCTCCCCTTCTACAAACGACCCGAGGCCGTTCCGTCTGCCAAGTGAACGGACCGATCCCCTGCCCCTAAGGATTTCTCCGCCATGGATCCGAAGAGTCTGCGCTATTCTCCCAGCCACGAGTGGGTCAGTCTCGAAGGTGAGATTGCGACGATCGGCATCTCGCGCTTCGCCGTCGATCAACTGACCGACCTCATCGTGATCGAGCTCCCCGCGGTCGGTGCCAAACTGACGGCCGGTAAAAGCTTCGGCGAAGTGGAAAGCGTCAAAGCGGTGAGCGACCTCTATGCTCCCGTCAGCGGCGAGGTCGTCGAGGTCAATTCCCAAGTCGCCAGCGATGTTCAACTCCTGGCCCAAGACCCCTACACGGTCGGCTGGTTGATCAAGATTCGGGTCGACGACCCGTCCACCGTCGCCAGCCTGCTGGACCATGCGGCCTACGAGAAGAAAGTGGCCGAGGACGCCCACTGACAACCGGGTTGCCCCATGGTGATGCACTCCGATCCGAGGCATCGCGATGTGATCGGCCGGCGAGAAGTGATCTCGCCAAAAAAAAGGTGAGTTGTCACGTTCCAAGCGATCGAACCCGGGGTGACGATCTCGTCCCCCTTTTTTTCTTTGATTCGTGGATTCTCCCGGGCCAATCTCTGGGAGTGGATTGCAACGGGAGTGGATTGAAAAATGGCCTTTATCGCGAACACGCCCGACGACGTGCGCGTCATGCTCGCCGCCATCGGTCTCGACTCGCTTGACCAGCTCTTCGACATGATTCCGCCAGAATACCGGCTTCAGCGTCCCTTGGAGATCCCCGAGGCGCTCTGTGAACTGGAGCTGACCACCCGGTTGGGAAGCCTGCTCGATCAGAACGAGGGAGCCGACAAGCGCGTCTGCTTCCTCGGCGGGGGAAGCTACGACCACTTCATTCCGGCCGTGGTCGACAACCTGTCCGCCCGTGGCGAGTTCTACACGGCCTACACCCCCTACCAGCCCGAGGCGAGCCAAGGAACCCTCCAGGCCACCTTCGAGTATCAGACCCTGGTCACCCAGTTGACCGGGATGGATGTCTCGAACGCGAGCCTCTACGACGGCGGCTCAGCGGTCACTGAGGCCGTCCTCATGGCCCTGACCGTCAGCCAACGCCATGGCCGGGTCGTCATCGCCGGGTCGGTCCATCCCGAGTATCGGCAAATCCTTGCCACCTACCTGGCCAACCTCGACCCCGAACTGGTCACAGTCCCCACCCCGGGCGGACGTCTCCAGGTCGAGGACCTCGATCAGGCGGTGAACGAGCAGACCGCCGCCGTCGTGATCCAGTATCCGAATTTCTTCGGCCAACTGGAGGAGATCGAAGCGATCGTGGAGCGGGTGCACGCCAAGGGGGCGCTTGCGATCGTCAGCGTGGATCCGATCAGCCTCGGCCTGCTCCGTCGTCCCGACACCTATGGCGCCGATATCGTGGTGGCTGAGGGACAGGGACTCGGCAATCCGATGGCCTACGGCGGCCCCTACCTGGGGATGATGGCCTGTCGCGAAGCGTACGTGCGGAAGATGCCGGGCCGGATCGTCGGCCAGACGACCGACCGCAACGGAAAGCGCTGCTGGGTCCTGACCTTGCAGACCCGCGAACAGCACATCCGCCGCGAAAAAGCCACCTCGAACATCTGCACAAATCAAGGGTTGCTCGCACTTCGATCAAGCATCTACCTGGCGGCCGTCGGCCCCTCGGGCCTGCGCAAGGCAGCGGAACTTTCGACCCGCAAAGCGCACTATGCCGCGGAACAACTGGCTCAAGTCGCGGGCCTCTCGGTTGCGTTCGACGGCCCCTTCTTCAAAGAGTTCGTCATCCGGTCGGAGAAAGATCCGGTCCGCATCCTGGAGCATGTGGGACGCCTCGGATATCACGGCGGGATCGCGTTGGGACGTTGGGATTCCCACCTGAAGGACAAGATCTTGATCGCCGTCACCGAGAAGCGGACTAAGGCCGAGATCGACGGGCTGGTGAGCGCCTACGCCAAGGCCATCGAAGCCGTCTGAGCGGGGCGTCAGTTCGAGGTTTGCCAGCGGCCCCTCGGTTGATCAATCACTCGGAAACTGGATAATTCTGAAACCATCATGTACAAGCTTGATCCTCCTTCACTGCTGTTCGAGACGAGCCGTCCCGGTCGTGCCACGGCCTTTTTGCCGGCGTCGGACGTGCCGGATACACCGCTCGAATCGTTGATTCCCACGAGTCATCTCGCCGAGTCGGCCCCGACGCTCCCTGAGCTGAGTGAGCTCGACGTGGTTCGCCACTATACGAACCTGTCGACATTGAATATGTCGATCGACTCGAATTTCTACCCGCTCGGTTCGTGTACGATGAAGTACAACCCCAAGCGGAACGAGCGGCTCGCCGCCTTGCCCGGCCTGTTTGCGCAACATCCGTATCAGTCGGAAGACACGCTCCAGGGCTTGCTCGCGATCCTGTTCGACCTCCAACAGATCCTGGCAGAGGTCGCAGGCCTGGACACGGTCAGCCTCCAGCCGGCGGCCGGCGCCCAGGGCGAGCTGGCGGCGCTCCTGGTGGCGGCGGCCTACTTCCGCGACCGAGGCGAGGCCCGGTCGAAAGTTCTGATCCCGGACAGTGCGCACGGGACCAACCCCGCGTCGGCGAACCTGGCCGGCTTCGAGGCCGTGACAATCAAGAGCGACGGCCGAGGCCTGGTCGACCTGGCTGATTTCCAGGCCAAGCTCGACGACCAGGCCGCCGTGTTCATGATGACCAACCCCAACACGGTCGGCCTCTTCGACCCGCAGGTCGGCGAGATCGCCAAACTCTTGCACGATCGAGGGGCCTTGCTCTACCTCGACGGCGCCAACATGAACGCCATCCTCGGGGCGGTCCGGCCAGGGGACATGGGGGCCGACCTCATGCACTACAACCCCCACAAGACCTTCTCCGGCCCACACGGCGGCGGAGGCCCAGGTGCGGGGCCGATCGCAGTTCGCAGCGATCTCGCTCCCTATCTGCCGGCCCCCTTGGTGGCGCGGAACGACGACGGCACGTACCGTCTTGATTATGATCGCCCCAAGTCGATCGGCCGGGTTCGGGCCTTCTTCGGCAACACCGGCGTCCTCTTCCGCGCTTACTGCTACATCCGAAGCCAGGGCCCGGAAGGCTTGAAGCGAGTCTCGCAACACGCCGTGCTCAATGCGAATTACCTGATGTCGCTGGTTCGCGACCTCTACCCCGTGCCGTTTGGCGACCGCTGCATGCACGAATTCGTCTCTTCCGCACGAGGGATGGCCCGCGATCGCGGGGTCCGAGCCATGGATATCGGCAAACGCTTGATCGATTCGAATATCCACGCGCCAACTGTTTACTTTCCTTTGATCGTCTCCGAAGCCTTGATGATCGAGCCGACGGAAACGGAGAGTCGCGAGACTCTGGAAAACTTTGCCAAGACCCTGCGCGACATCGCCACGGAAGATCCGACGCTGCTGCACGATGCACCGGTGACCACCCCCATCTGCCGCCCTGATGAAGTGAAGGCGGCCAAGTCGCCAATCTTGCGGTGGACTCCGGCACGTGAGCCGGCTTGAGCTTGAGACGTTAGCCAACGATGGATGGTGCCGGGATTCGGGAGGTGGACCGTCCCCTTCCCTCCAGAATTGAAACGCCCCCGCTGCCCTCGCCAAAGGCGAGGCCCTCAGATCCAATCTTCACGATTGGTGCTCGGTCAGATCACGATGCGGCGGCTATTGAGCGTAGGTCCGCGCTCAATAGCCTCAGCCGCGATCAACCCAACCGTCTTGGTCGGAGTCCTCACTCTGATCGTGCCCTTCAACCTCACGTTCTTCAGGATCGAGAGCCCCGGCTTCCCGGTGATGGACCGGCAATTCCTGCTAAGTTTGGCCACACTCACAGTGGTTGTCCGGTTCAACGGCGTGACATTGGGGAGCGAGTGAGCTCATTGGCTGTCGGGCGAAAGCTGGACGGCACCACTACGATTAGCATGGCACCCGGCATCAGGCAGTGCGCTGAGCCTGATTCCCTTGCTGGGGCTGGTCTTCACCCACTTCGACCTGTCTCACAACATCCCGGCCTGAGCGACGATTCATGCTTGTTTGCAAAATATTGCCACATGAGAGAGCGGATGGGCCGGAAAACATGGCCCTCGACGAGGCGTTGCTGGATGCTGCGGCTGAGTCGCCGGGGCTCGCCTTCTTCCGGACCTACGAATGGACCGAGCCGACTTTGAGCCTCGGGTATTTCCAGAGCATCAGCCAAGCGGAGTCGGACCCGCGTTGGGGCCATGTGGCGATCGTGAGGCGACCGACGGGCGGCGGGGCCATCTGGCATCACCATGAGGTCACCTACGCCCTCGTCCTTCCCGTGAGCCATCCCAGCGCCCGACGGGGAGGCACGCTCTACCACGAAGTCCACGCTGCGATCGCCCAGACCTTTCTCGCCCAGGGGATCCCGGTGAAAAGGCGTGGCCAAACCGCCGCGCCCGAAGCCCACGATCGCCCCTTTCTTTGCTTCCAGGACCGTGACGCCGAGGACCTCGTCCTCACCGGCTCGAAGGTCGTCGGCAGCGCTCAGCGCCGCCGCGCGGGGGCAGTCCTCCAGCACGGCTCCATCCTCCTCGCCCACTCGCCAACGACCCCAGAGCTCCCCGGTGCCGCCGATCTCGCCGGCGCGCCGACCGAGAAAAAAGGCTGGTCGGACCGACTTCGCGAGACCCTGCCGATCGCCCTTGGCCTCCAGCCCGAGAGCATTGCCGTCAGTGCCGCCAATCGACAACATGCCCGAGATCTCGCAGAGCAGGTGTACCGCACCACGGCTTGGAACCGTCGCCGCTGATGCATCAGCATTCGTTCTGTTCGTTGGGAAAAAGTGTGATCTCACGGCCCGAACCGACCGATGGAGAAATTGATGCGAGCCGGTCTACTAGTATCTTGGAAGTCGGTGATATCACGCTAGAATTCAGGTTGTCCAACCTCAATGACCGTCACGATCCCAGCATCCATCATTCATTCACTCATCGTGCGGTGGAGGCCAGAACTCCACATTCCTCGAGGTTTCGTAATCGGTCGTTGTTGGACGTCCGTCGTTGCGGCTATGATGAAAAAATCATCCGCCCGCCCGGATTAGCCGGCTCATTCGCTCGGTTTTGCTTAGCCTTCCTTATCATTTAATCAGTTTCTTCCGTCCATGCTTGGGAGTTAGAGGGTCTCTCCCCGATGCGATTCGCCCCGGAACCAGTCGCCTTGGAATTCAAAAGGTAGGGACGGTATCCATGAAAGTGCAGCTCATCGTGGTGCAGGGCAAACCTGAGGGGAAGGTGATTCCCCTGGCGGGTCCGATCTTCAAAATCGGCCGTGGCGAGACGTGCCATCTGCGTCCCAACAGCGAACAAGTCAGCCGTGAACATGCGGAATTCAGCGTGACGGCTGACAAGGTCGTGCTGAGGGACCTGGGGAGCCGCAACGGCACGTTGGTCAACGGAAAAGCGTTGACCGAGCCGTACACGCTGAAGGATCGGGACCTCGTTCAGATCGGGCAGCTCACCTTTGCGATTTCGATCGAGGATGTGCCGACGGCCGCCGCTCCGATCGCAGTCGCCCCCGCCAAGACGCACCCCAAAGCAGCTTCGCCCGACGACGTTTCTCATGACGAGATTGAGTCGTGGCTGGTCGCCGACAACAACAACCCTCCCCCAGAACGTCCCTCCGGCGTCTACGGCGGCGAGACGATCACGATCACGGCTTTCAAAGATGGGGCCTCGCCCAAGCCGATCCCCCCGGCCCCCTCAAAGCCTGCTCCCCCCGCTGCGGCGGCGGCTCCCGCACCAGCCCCGGTGGCTGCGGCTCCAACCCCGGCAGCGAAAGCCCCAGTGGCAGCTCCAACCCCGGCAGCGAAAGCCCCAGTGGCGGCTCCAACCCCGGCACCGAAGGCCCCGGTAGCCGCTCCAACTCCGGCGAAAGCTCCCACTCCTCCTCCGGTTCCGGCTGCCGCAACAAACGATCTCGACGACGTGGAATACGAACGGCTCCCCGAGGGGCTAGGCGACGTCGATGAGTTTGCGGATGGGGATGAGACGTCGGATGACGACGCGGAATCGTCCGAAGAGGAACTTGTCGACGAGTACGTCGATGAGTCGAATCCCTTTTATGTGAAAAAGGCGAAAGAGCCCGAAGCGCCCGCCAAGCAGTCCTATAAGGACACCAGCGACGCGGCATCGGAAATTCTCCGCAAGCTGATGGACAAGCGACGCAGCTCAAAGTAAATCTGAGACTCGTCGCTGAGTCTTCACGATAACCTGATCACCCCGGCGCGCCTTGTTTAGGGATAAGACGCGCTTCCCTTCAGAGCTCTTTCGGGGATCACCGTTTCATGCCCGCTGTTGATCCCCTCTCTCTCGCCGATGCCGAACGCGGACTTTCTGATCTCATCGAGCGACTGGAAGCCGTCGTGGTCGGGCAGCGAACACTGCTCGAGCGGCTGGTGATTTCCCTACTCATCGGTGGGCACGTCCTGATCGAGGGCGTCCCCGGTCTGGCAAAGACCCGCGCCGTGCGAGCGCTGGCTCGTGCCCTCGATCTTCCGTTCCGCCGCATTCAATTTACGCCTGACCTGCTTCCCGCCGACCTCACCGGAACCCAAATCTACCGGCCGGCGACCGGTACGTTCGACGTCCGACCAGGGCCCATCGTGACGAGCGTCTTGCTCGCCGATGAAATCAACCGCGCTCCTGCCAAGGTCCAGAGCGCTCTGCTCGAAGCGATGCAAGAAGGACAGGTCACCGTCGGCGACGAAACCGTCGTCCTGCCCGAGACCTTCTGGGTGCTCGCGACGCAGAACCCGATCGAGCACGAGGGGACGTATCCCCTCCCGGAAGCGCAGCTCGACCGGTTCCTGATGAAGCTGACGGTGGGCTACCCCGATCGGGCGGCGGAATTGGCGATGCTCGACTTGCCGAGCGTCACCGAACGTCCTCGTCCCGAGTCCGGCACGGACGACCCGCTTCCCTTGTTCGGGCCCCGGGATGTGCTTCGCTTCCGAGCGTTGGCGACTTCGGTCCGGGTTGCCCCCGCGATCAAGGAATACGTGGTCGACCTCGTCCGAGCGACCCGTGAACCGGCTCGCTACGGGCTCGACCTCGAGCCTCTGCTCGAACTCGGGGCCAGCCCAAGGGCCACGATCGCCCTGGTCCGCGCCTCGAAGGGTCACGCGCTGCTGTCGGGGCGAGACTATGTGACCCCGCACGACGTGAAAAGCCTGACCCGCGACGTCCTCCGGCACCGGATCATCGCCAGCTATGAGGCTGACGCCGAAGGGCTCTCGCCCGACGATCTCCTCGGCCGGATCCTCGACCATCTCCCCGTTCCCTGAGAGAGGCCCGCGCCACATTCCGAGGGGCAAAATCCTTCGGGGTCGGGAGGAACTCAATTGAGAACATGTTGCCGCCACGCTGGGGCGGCAACATGCGGGTTCCCAAGGGCGGAATTACTTCGCTACAAGGACCGGTTCGGCCTTCTGATCGGCGTAGCGCCCTTCCGGCAGTCTTCTCAGGTAGTTCCAGTAAAGCAGACCCCAGGCGAACAGCAGCACGCTGATGTTCTGCGAGATCGTCAAGCCCGCGAAAATGGCCCCTTCGTCGTTGCGGAGGTACTCAATCAAGAACCGGCTGATCGGGTAGGTCACCATCAGGAGGGCCATCACCTCGCCGTCACGGCGTCGCAATGGGTAGTAAGCCGTAAGTAGTAGCAGGAGAATCAGACCATCGAGCGAGGAGTAAATCTGGGTTGGATGGACGGGAAGCGACCAGTGCGCCTTCGCATCGATCAAGCGGCTGACCACCTGCGCGTTCCACGGCGGCGAATTCTTCGGGAACGCCACCCCGACCGGTAAATCGCAAAAATCACCATAGCAGCAACCGTTGAGGAAGCAGCCAAACCTCCCCAAGGCCACCCCAAGTGCCAGCGAGGGAGCGACGACGTCGAGCAACGGGCGCAGCGGAAACGGCCGGAGGAATCGGTAGAAGAAAAACGCGGCGGTTCCTCCCATGATACTTCCGTAGAGGACGATCCCCCCTTCCCAGATCCGGAAGATGTCGCCCACCGTGCGGATCCGGTCTCCCCAGTACTGGATCACGTAAAACAGGCGGGCACCCACCAGCCCGCCAATGAAGACCCAGAGGGCCAAGTCGTAGAGCAACTCCGGGTCGAGCTTCTCGCGCCTGGCACGCCAGGCCGCAAGTTGGGTCGAGCCGATGAAGGCGAGGAACAGCATGGTCCCGTAGCCGAAGATCGGGACGCCGAAAATAGGGATCGTGAAGAGGATTTGCCGCATGCGTCCTCCCGGAAACGGGGCAAGGCGATCAGGCGCGATCGTTGTACTTGATCGGCGGGTAATCAATATGCTCGAGGATGCGGTTGCCGGCATCGAGCGTGGCGACCCGGGGTTGATGGCCGTCGATCTCTCCCGGCTCGAGATCGACGAATGCCATGATAATGATTTGATCGCCCACGGCGCCCAGGCGAGCCATCGCGCCGTTGAGCTCGATCTGCCCCTTGCCTGGCGTGCCAGGCAAAACGTAGGTCTCGGCCCTCAGCCCGGTGGCCACGTTACTCACCAGGATCGCCTCATAAGGAAGGAGCCCGACCGCGTTCATCAGGTCAGGATCGATCGTGAGGCTACCATGGTAGTGGAGGTCGTTCCGAGTGACTGTGGCGAGATGAAGCTTGCACTTGAGGACTTTGATCCGCATCCTATCGTCATTCCGGCAAGAAGGCATTGTCGATCAGTCGAGTCGCACCGAACCTGACCGCCAGCAAGGCGACTGCGGTTCGGTCCGCTCCCAACACAGTCAGCACACCGAGCGTCTCCGCGTCGACAACCTCGGCATAGTCAAGCTGCGCCATCGGTTCTGAGTTTATCGTATCATGAAGAATCTGTCGAACCCGCTCGGCGTCACGAACGCCCCCCGCCACGGCGGTTCGAGCGTTTTCGAGCGCCCGCCGAAGAACCAACGCACCGCGACGCTGATCGGGATCGAGATAGCGGTTGCGACTACTCAGGGCCAGGCCGTCCGGCTCGCGGACCGTCTCGACGATCTGGATTGAAAGCCGAAGATTGAGATCCTCGGCCATCCGCCGAATGACACACTGCTGCTGAAAATCCTTCTTCCCAAAACAGGCGAGGTCCGGACCGACGATCGAAAACAGCTTCAGAACAACGGTGGCCACACCCCGGAAATGGCCGGGGCGAATCGCCCCCTCAAAGATCCCCGAAAAGGGAAGGACATCGATGCAAGTCGATTCCTGACCATGGGGATACATCGCCTCGGCCGTCGGCGCGAAGATCAGGTCGGCCCCGCCGGCCGCAGCGCGGTCGCGATCGAGTTCGGGCGTCCTGGGATAGCGCGTAAAATCCTCGGACGGCCCAAACTGGGTGGGATTGACGAAAATGGAAACGACGACAAAATCCGCTTCCGCACGGCAGCGTTCGATCAGATGGACGTGACCTTCGTGCAACGCCCCCATCGTCGGGACCAGGCCGATCGTCAGGCCCCGCGCCCGGGCTTCGTCGACCGCTTGGCGCACCGCTTCGATGCTCTCGACCCAAGGAATCACGTCGCGTCTCATCCTTTCTTCTCAGGCCGGCGATGAGGACAATCAGGATTGTTCAAACAGGAATCCGCGATCAAGAGGTCGTTGAGAATCTCGCCGCCAATCAACGTCTTCGTGACGATCCGCGGAACGTCATCGACCGTGACATGACCGTACCAGATCCCTTGGGGATAGATCACGACTGTGGGTCCATGCTCGCACTGTTCCAGGCAACCCGCCTGATTGGCTCGTGCCAGGGGGCCGAAGCCCCCTTTCTTGAGCTCTTTTTTGAAGGCGTCGCGGAGGGCTTGCGTCCCCTCGGGATCGCAGCACCCGCGTTTGTGTCCGGCCGCGCGGACGTTGCCGCAAACGAAAACGTGGTGAGTGAACGCGGGCATATCCGGTCCCGGCTCCCGATCGAGTGTTTTAGCCCGGCCCCCCGGCCCGACCCTCTCCTTTCTGTATCCTGGAGTGGAGCGTAGGGATCGGTCAAGACCTCCTCGAAGCGGCAAGGGGTGGTCCGGCCTCTGTTCGATTTGGAAAAAAAGCAATGAAAGGCGTGGACCAACGGGCAATCCAACGGGCTATACTCAATGAATCGAACACAACCGAGTTTTGTCGCAAGGGACTCTCCTCCGTGGGCTCCTGAGCACGACCGAGTTTTGTCGCAAGGGACTCTGCTCCGTGGACTCCTCTCCCAAGGTCCCCGCTGTGACGGGCGCGTCCAATGCCCAAGGTACCGCCGCCGCCACGGCTGGTGCTGATCCGCCATCCTCGCCCGAGCCATTCTCGGGGGAGAACGATAAGCTCACACGGGGCCTGGGAACTTTGCTCGCTCGCACATCACAGCCGTTCGCAGCCGTCGATTTCGAGGGTCAACTCGTTTCCGTGAACCGCGCGTTTGTGGAGCTCACAGGATATAGCGCGGCGGAGCTCCAGACGATGACGCTCGCCGACCTGACCCCCGAGCTCTGGCATCCGTCGATGATCGAGACGCTGGCCAGCGTCAAGGCGACCGGCAAGCCGACCCGCTACGAAAAGGAATATCGCCGCAAAGATGGCCGGCTCGTGCCGATCGAGGCATTGGTGGACCTGGATCGGGACGAGCACGACGTCGCGCTCGGCTTCTACGCGTTCGTCACCGACATCAGCGAGCGGAAACAGGTCGAGGTCGCCCTTCGAGAATCCGAGGAGCGATTCCGCCGGCTCTACGACGAAGCCCCGGTGGGCTACCACGAGGTGGACGTCGAGGGTCGAATCATCAGCATCAACCGAACCGAGTGCGAGATGCTCGGCGTGGTGCGCGAAGAGGTCGTGGCAAAGTCCGTCTTCGACTTCGTGGCTCCCGAGTTCCGCGAGCAGGCACGTCGCGGTTTTCCCGATAAGGTTCGTGGCGACCGCCCTCTCAAGCCCATTGAACGGACCTTCGAAGCCCACGACGGACGACGGCTCACCGTCTCGATTGAGGAGCGATTCAAACGCGATGAGCAGGGCCGGGTGACGGGCATCCGTAGCACGGTCCAGGACATCACCGAGCGCAAGCGGACGGAGGCGGCCTTGGTAGCCTCGGAACGGCGTGCCCGCGCCCTCTTCGAGGGGATCGAGGACGCCATCTGGGTCCATGCGCTGGACGGGCGACTCCTCGACGCCAATCCGGCCGCCAGCCGGATGCTCGGGTACTCGCGTGAGGAACTGCTCCGGATGAATACGAGCGACGTCGACTCGCCTGATTTCGCCGCCGGCTTTCAGGAACGGCTTGAGCGGCAAATGCAACAGGGGCATCTCTCCTGCGAAGGTCGGCATCGCACCAAGGATGGCCGGGTGATCCCGGTTGACATCAACACATCGACGATCCAGTTTGACAACCAGCGCGCCGTTCTGGCCGTGATCCGCGATATCACCGAGCGCAAGGCGCTCGAAGAGACGCGTCGCGAATTCGCGGAGTCACAGATGCGCAACGCGCGCGAGATGCAGGAGAAGAACCTTGCGCTGACCGCGTCGGAGGCTCGTTATCGCCAGCTTACCGAGGGCTGTCTCGACGCGGTCGTGGTGGCCGACCGACAGGGCCGAATCACCTTGTTCAACCCCGCCGCCGAGAAGATCTTCGGCCATTCGGCGGACGAGGTCCTGGGCCGACCGATCACGCTCTTGATGCCCGAATCGTTCAAGAATCTCGACGATCGGGGATTCGAGGCGGCCCTCGAATCGCGCCAGCCGAGCATCGTGGGGAGGACCGTTGAGCTCAAGGGGCGGCGGAAGAACGAGGAGGAGTTTCCCCTCGAATTGTCGCTCAACGCAATTGAATTAGCCGGTGAACTGCAATTCATCGGCTCCATTCGCGATCAGACCGAACGGCAGCGGATGAGGGCCATGCTGGCCCAATCCGAAAAATTGGCGTCGATCGGCTTGCTGAGCGCGGGCGTGGCTCACGAGATCAACAATCCGCTCGCTTACGTCGCCAACAACCTGGCGGTGCTCGAACGCGACATGAAGAGCGTTCTGGAGATGATCGCCATCTACGAGCGCGCCCTGGTCCCCATGACCTTGGCCTCCCCCGACTTGGTCAAGGAGGTCGAAGCAGTTGCCGAGGAACTCGACTGGCCCTACGTCCGCGAAAACCTGGGACGAATGCTGAGCCGAACCCGGGAAGGGGTACAGCGGGTCGCCAACATCGTCCAGAACCTGCGCGGGCTGGCGCGAACCTCGCCTCCCAAACTGGAGGCGGCCGCCATCCCCGACATGCTGGAATCCGCACTCGAGATGATCCGAGGGCGGCTCCGGCGGCATAACATCGAAATCAGCGTCGAGCATGGCGACGTCCCGCGAATCCCCTGCGTCCCTTCCCAGATTAGCCAGGTGATCCTGAACCTGCTGATCAATGCAACCCAGGCAGTCGAAGCCACCGGCCGAACCGAAGGGGGGCACATTCGCTTCTCAACGGCCCGGGATGGAGACATGGTCTGCCTCTCGTTGTCCGATAACGGAGGAGGGATCCCTGCGGAAAGTCTCCCCCAGCTGTTCGATCCGTTCTTCACCACAAAGTCGGTCGGCGAGGGGACAGGTCTCGGCCTCTCCATCAGCCACGGCATCGTGACCGGACACGGCGGCCGGATCGAGGTTGAGAGTCCACCCGGCGAGGACACCTGTTTCCGGATCTACCTCCCCTTGAATCCATCCTGATTCGCTTGGCCTGGCCAGCCCCTTTTATAACTTCTTTTTTTTGATCGTTCTGAGTCGTGGAGCAAGACTCGCGGAGTTCATTGCCATGAAACCGACCGCCAAACATTGCTTGTTGATCGTCGACGACGAGCCGAATGTGTGCGACTCCGTCCACGACCTGCTCCGCCGCGAGTTTCGCGTCCTGAAGGCGAACAGCGCCCAGGAAGGCTACCGGATCATGCAGGAGGAAGAGGTCCACATCGTCATGTCGGACCAGCGCATGTCCCAGATCACCGGGGTCGAGCTCCTCGCCAAGGTCAAATCGAAGTACCCGCGGGCCGTCCGAATGCTCTTTACAGGCTTCGCCGACCTTGAGTCGATCATCGCTGCGATCAACCAAGGCCATATTTTCGGCTTTCTCAAAAAACCGTGGCAACCCGAGGAACTCGAAGGGGCCGTCCGCCTAGCCGCTGAGGAGTATGACCGCTTGACCGAGGCCGCTCGCGAGCGTGAGGAACTGCTGGACGTGATCGGGAGCCTCCAACGGCGCGTCACCGCCTTGGAATCCCAGGTCCAACGGCTGGGCGGCCCTTCGGCGACCAGTTGAGACCTATGCGATAACCACCGTCAACTCATGGAGCGTAGTTCCGAGTCGGAGAGACGTGGATGGATCAGAGGCGACACACCCTACTTGTGGTGGATGACGAAGTTGACGTGTTGGAAAGTCTGCGCCATCTGTTCCATCGTTCGTATCGCGTTCTGATCGCGAGCAGCGGATCTCAGGCGATTTCGATCCTCGAACAGAATGAAGTCCACCTGATCCTCTCCGATCAACGGATGCCCGGGATGTCGGGTGACGTGCTCTTGAGCCACGCGCGGCGGATCCAGCCCGATGCGATCCGGATGCTCTTCACGGGCTACGCCGATATCCAGGCAGTCATCAACGCCGTCAACGAAGGGAATATTTTCCGCTACATCCTCAAGCCGTGGGATGCCACCGAGCTCGAGGGAATTCTCCGCCAGGCAATCGATCATTACGAGCTGATCGCCGATCGAAAACGGCTGATCGCCGAACTCCAGACCGCCAACCAACGGCTGACCCGAGCCAACGAGGAACTCGCGGAAGCAGGGCAACTCAAAAGCGCGTTCATCGAGGTGGCCAGTCACGAATTCAATACGCCGATCACCTTGGTCCTGGGCCTGAGTGAATTGCTTCGGCTCACGAATCCGAACCGAAGCGAGCAAGAACGCACGCTGATCGAGCGCATTTCCGCCAGTGCTCGACAACTGGCCAAGCTGGTCACCAATACACTGACCATGATGCGTGCCGACGACTTTCGCCGAACCCTTCAACGCGAACCGACCGACCTGGCGGCCCTCTTGCGCGAAGGGATCGAGCACGTTACGCCGTTCCTTCGCGTCCGGAATCTCCTCCTGAATGTGGACCTGGCCGACAACCTCGGGACATTCGAGATCGACCACGACAAATTAAGCGCTTCCATTGTCAATCTCCTCACCAATGCGATCAAATTCACTCCTGATGGCGGAAAGATCTCGTTGACCGCTCGCCTTATCACGCCCGATCAGGCTGAAATTGTGGTAGCCGACCAGGGAATTGGCCTCCAACCACGCGCCTTGGCCTACTTGTTCCAGCCATTCTTTACCCAGTTCGATTCGAGCCGCCACTCCTCGGGCGACTTTGGATTCAACAAGCGTGGGCTCGGGCTGGGGTTGAGCATCGTCAAGCAATTCGTTGAACTGCATGGAGGAAGAGTCTCTGCTGAGAGCGTCGTCGACGAGGGGACACGAGTCACGATCCGATTACCGAGGTGCCAGCCGGTCGAATCCGAGTCGGAGGACAGGGTTGCTACGGCTGGCGGTTGAACGGTGGCCTTTGCTCGAGGGGAAATGGCTGACGAGTGGCGCGAGCCGCGGGCCGAACATCAAGTTCGCGAGAGTCATTTTTCGATGCCAACCGCCCTGATTGTCGAGGACGAGCCCGAGGCCAATAAACTCCTCGCCATGCTCGTCCAGCTTCGCGGTTACCGAACCGACTCGGCCTACACCGGGGGCGAGGCACTGGAGAAAGTCCGTAACCAGCCTCCCGATATTGTCTTCCTGGACCTGATGCTTCCGGACATCAACGGCTACGAGGTCTGCAAGTCGATCAAGGCGCGTAGAACGACCAGCCTGATCCCCGTGGTCATGGTCACCGCACGGGTCGCCTCGGAGAACCGGCTCCAGAGCTTTCGCGTCGGCGCCAACGACTACATCCCGAAGCCCTACACCCCCGACCAGATCTTTCAGGCGATGGCCGATGCCGACGCCTGGCGACGCGACATCGAAAACAACGAATCCGAAGGGGAGATTCCCCTCGAGGCCCGCGGCGACGGCGAAAGCTTACGCCGGCTTGCCCTGATGCGCAGCCTGCTCGTGGCTCGCTCCACCCTGGACGCGGACTCGATCACGCGGATCGGCGCAGCCCTTGCCGAAATCGCCGCTGACGCTGATCACTGGGGCCTGGCGCATCGGACCGAGATGGTGGGTACGCTGGCCTACCTCATCGGATCCAACACCTTGACCGTCACACTTCGCGACTCCTCGGGCTGGCTCAGGCAGGATCCGAGTCCCGCCGAACTGCGCTGGCCAAAGGCCGTGCCGGCCGCCAACTTCGACGAAATCAGTACTCACGACTCGGGCGAGGCCCTCACCTTTATCAAGCAGTTCGGAAACCTCGAGAATTCCGCGACGGACTGAGATTGAACTCCGCCGGTTTGTTCCGCTCGATCCAAGGGGGAGGTCTGGTTTGACGTCATCCGCGGCTCCACTCGCCATCGCCGACCGAGCTTTGCTCGCGGCCCTGCGCGGGTGGTCGGAATCGGTCGACACCCGGTTCTGGAATTGCTTCGAACCCGGCTGGCGACAGATCCTCCAAAACGGCTGGAATGAGGTCATAGCGCTCAGCCCCGAAGAGGCACAAGAACAGGTCCGCCGTGAGCAGCAAGCACAACGACATCCCGACTGGAGCCGAATTCATCCCAGTTGGTGGCTCCGTGCCTTGAAGAATGAGTCTCCCGCCGTCCAGCGTGCTGTCGTCGCCCACGCTCCCCGGTCCATCCGAGAACCCCTCAAAACCGGCCTCGGCCTTTCGGACGAAGACGTACAAGGTCTTGGGGCATCTCAGCCCGAGGCTTTGAGCGCGGCAATGGCCCTCTGGTCCGAGCGCCTCGTGGGAGACTGGCCCGACCGCGACGATCCCCTGGTCATCGTGGCTCTCACTCAACTCGACCTGGCGGAAATCACCCGGCTGATCGCGGCCGTGGGGCTGGCCAAATGGACGCTGTCCGGGTCCGACGTGTCCGCATCCAACCCTCAGTCCCATGCGCGAAGGCTCCATCTTGCGGTCCAGTCCGCCTTTGCCGGCCTCGATCCCCGGCTCAAGACGCAGGCCGAACTTGACGTGGCCCGATTCGGCCAGGTGGAACAGGATAAGCTGGGGTCGATCGGACTGATCACGTTTGCGAGGCTGCTCGAAGTAAGCGAGCCGTATCGGATGCGTTGGGCTCTCCAGCATCTACCCTACTCCGTCGCCAAGCTCATGCGCACCCAGATGACCCGAGCGAAATCGAGCGATCCCGCAATTGTTGGTTGGGAATCCGAGCTCCTGCGGTTTGTCTGGGACCGCCTGCGCGACGAAGGGCGGATCGCGGATACGAGAGGAGCCATGCCTTGATGGCCTCAGCCTCGGATCATGACGAAGGGGAAGTTGACCAGCCGATGAGCGAGGCCGGGCCGCTCGGGCCCCTCCCCCAGCTCTCGCGCCGACAGGTCCAGTGGGAACAACGGCTCGCTCGGATCATGCCCGAGGGACGTCTGCCCACGACGTCGCTCGGGCTCAAGGAGATTTTCGGGCCGGTCAGCTCGAGCAGTCGAGCCGAGGTGCTCTGGAGGCCGTCGGGACTCGGCCGGCCGGGGCTCGTGGCCCAGTTCTCCTGGCCGAGGCTCTCGACGCGCCTGGCGATCGGCATCGAGACCCAGGTCGCTCACGCCTTGGTCAATCGCCTCCTTGGCGACGACCGGCCCCCGACCGAAGGTCGATTGCAGCTCACGCCCGTGGAGTGGGGAGTGCTCACGTTCCTGATCGCGCGGGGGCTCGCGACTTCCGCAGACCAGTCGGGGCCACTCGGCCCCTGGGATCTGCTCATCGATCGCACGGGTCCCGACCCGTTCGATGTCCGACAGCTCGGGTCGATCGTCACCGTTCGTTGGGGGATCCGTGTCGGGGACGTGGATGGATCGGTACGGCTCTGGCTGCCCGAGTCACTGGTCACGCTCTGGCTTGACACAGAACCCTCGCCGGATCACGATCCGGGGCCAGCGGAGTTCCCGCGCTTTCGTGAGCTCTCAAGCCACTGGCGAGCCGAGGCGGGGACCATTGACCTGCCTCGGGGCGTCGGCACCCTGCGGGTCGGTGGCGTACTCCCGTTGGGCGGTTCTCGACTTCAGGGCACACCGCAAAGCCCGTCCGGTCCGGTCGAACTCACGACACGAGTCACCGGCACCCCCCATCGCCTCTGGTTTTCCACCGAACCGGTCGCCGGCTCCGGCGGCCTCCTCCTGAGCCTCAAGAGTGGGGTCCAGCGAGATTCAGTCCTTCGGGAGGGCCTCGCCATGAATCTTCCTTCAACCGACCCGAACGCAGGCCCCAGCCAGGGCGCAGGGGCCTTGTCCCCAACCGATATCCCCGTCACCCTGACGGTCGAGCTTGGCCGGGTCAACCTGACCTTGAGTCGCCTCGCCGACCTGAAACCAGGTGAGGTGGTCGAACTTGGCCGACACTCGCGCGAGCCGGTCGAGCTGACCTCCGGCGGTCGACTCGTCGCGCGAGGCGAACTCGTCCTGATCGACACGGAGCTGGGTGTCCGAGTCACCAGCATCTTCCTCTGACACTGGCGTGATTGGTTCGATCCCCTTGGGCTGCGTGCACCCCATATCCACAAGTGGATTTCGTATTGGATTGAAGAGCGAGCGGGTCGCCCGCGATCTCAGGGGGGGACCAGTCGGGCCGGCCAAGATTCGCTACGTCGGGTAGACAACCTGGATCGTTGCCTGAAGGAACAAGGTCTGAACCCCAATCAGCCCCACGGAGATCCCCAGCGACGCCCCTCCCCCTCCCAGCCGGGCCAGGCCGGCACCAGCGGCGACCAACAGGGCGGGCATCATCGGCAGCCAGAGCCGGGCGACCTCGCTCAGGCTCCGTCCACTGAGGGTCAGAACGACGAGCAGGCTGAGGGTCGCCAGGGAGACCCGTGGTGCCTCACGCACCCGAGCGATTCCCACCAGCCCCCACACGGCCCCCGGCAGACCGATCGCGACCGCGAGCTCAACCGGATTGGCGACAACCCAGGCGAGATACGACCGAGGATATTCAACATAGAATCGGGCATGATTGCGTTGATTCCACCACCAGGTCAAAAAGGGGTTCGAGCGGGTGAACCCCCAGCCCAGCAAGGTCGGGACGAGAAAGCCCAGTCCGACCACCGCGATGGCCTCCCCTTTCTGTCTAAGTGAGCGTCCTGGAGCTGTCGCGATCAAGATCGCGACGATCAGCCCGATGGGAAGGAAGGCCAAGGTAAAACCCATCCCGAGCGCCAGGACTGCGCCCGAGCCGGCCGCCGCAATCAGGCCCGAGCGTGGCGTCCCGCGCGTGGCGTATGCGGCAAGCGCGAGTGCCGACGTCGAAAGAAACGGGAAGGCCGTGTCAGCCGTGGGTTGAAACAGGATCGCCGAGGGAACGAGTGGCCAGAGAGTCGCGGCGGCCCAGGCCGCATTCGCAGGGAGAACCGAGCGGGCCAGGAGGTAGAGAGGGAGCACCGTCGACGAGCAGAGCAGCATCGTCAAGGCACCGGTCAATGCAAGTGTCGCGCGATCGGCGCGCGGCAGGTGAGCGTATTGCTCCACGACGGTGAAAGCCATCGAGACCGATTGAGGAAGATGATCGACCACGAATCGTGCCGTCTCCGGGCTTGCTTCCATCGCATTCAGTAATCCGCGTTGAACGAGAAAGAGGCCGGGCGGGTGAGTCCCGACGTGCAGCGCATCCTGTTTCCTGATCCAGTTCGGGTAGTCCTCAAGGAAACGCCAGGGATCGCTCATCTGATTCTTCGCAACGGTGTAGTACCCGTTCGACCCGGGGTTGTGCAGCGCCAAGATCCACTTGGCCATGCCATAGCCCTCGGGTGCCGCGATGGCGACGAGCATCTGCGCCACAAGCGAAGCGACGACCAGGCCCACGACGGCCGTCCCTTGTTTCAACCGGCTGGGCGTCATCCCAAGAAACGTCATCCCCCAGCCGCTAAACATTGCATAGCCAAGAACCGCTGAAACTCCAATGGCCCATTGCAGGGCGATAGGAGTCACGCCTCGTGGAAGGCGGAGCCACTCCCATTCCCCGGGAATCCCGAGCGGAAAGAGTCCCGACCGAAGCGTCAGGATGAAACCCAAGGTGAGAGCAGCCTGCACGCTGAGCACCGCGAGAACGGCTTTTCGCATCGCGCACTTTCCGGTGGTGAAAAACTCAGAATCGCGATAGCAGCGACAAGGCGACCATCATGTTATCTTCAAGCGGATCGTTCCTCGGAAGCCCAGAATCCCGCTATTGATTGGGAGTGAGCACAGACGGATCGCTTGATCGCCTGTCTGTCGTCGCTCCGGAGACCTTCTTACATGCATTTCGATGATTCGCCCATCCCCTCGGCTCCAGCCGACGGGGATTCTCGCCCTTGGTACAAGCTGCTCAACCGCTATCACTGGTTCGTCTTCATCGTCGCGGCTCTAGGCTGGCTCTTCGATACGATGGACCAGCAGCTCTTCAACCTTGCAAGAAAACCGGCCATCACCGAGTTGATTCACGCCGAGCCGGGTGATCTGAGCATCGATAAATACGCGGGCTATGCCACATCGATTTTTATCATCGGCTGGGCGATCGGTGGATTGGTCTTCGGAATTCTGGGCGATCGGATCGGTCGCGCGAAGACAATGCTCCTGACCATCTTGCTCTACTCGGCGTTCACTGGCCTGAGCGCCCTCGCCACGGGCTTCTACGATTTTGCGTTCTACCGCTTCCTGACGGGGTTGGGCGTCGGAGGCGAGTTCGCCGTCGGCGTTTCCCTGGTGGCGGAAGTGATGCCCGATCGGGCAAGGCCGTTTGCACTCGGCTGGTTACAAGCCCTGTCAGCCGTGGGAAACATGATGGCCGCTCTGCTCAGCATTCTGATGGGCGAGCTTGAAAAGGCGGGCACAATTGGTAGTTCGTGGAGAGCGATGTTCGTCGTCGGCGTTCTTCCCGCCCTGCTCTCGCTCTTTATCTTCAAACGACTCAAGGAACCGGATCGGTGGAAAGCCGCCGTTGCCCAGCGACTCGCTGAGGAAAAGGCGGGGGTGCAACGCACCGGCCCCAAACTCGGTTCCATCGCCGAGCTCTTTGTCGACCCGCGCTGGCGGCGGAACACGATCGTCGGCATGTTACTCGCTTTCTCGGGCGTGGTCGGTCTCTGGGGCATTGGCTTCTTCAGCTTCGACCTGATCCGTACCGTCTTCCTCGCTCACTTCACAGCCTTGGCCGCTGAGAAGGGATTGACCGGAGTTGCGGCGAGCAAGTACATCAGCGGAGAATTGACTACGTGGAGCGGGTACACCTCCCTCTTGTTCAATTTCGGTGCTTTCTTCGGTATTTATGCGTTTAGCCGAGTGACTCAAATCATCGGCCGGAAGCCCGCCTTCGCGATTTCCTTCCTGCTGTCCATGACCGCTACGGCCCTGACGTTCTGGTTTCTCGACAGCTTCACGGACGTCCTCTGGATGGTCCCGATCATGGGATTCTGCCAGTTGACGCTCTTCGGCGGCTACGCCATCTACTTTCCGGAACTCTTCCCAACTCGCCTGCGAAGTACGGGCACATCGTTTTGCTACAACGTGGGTCGATTAGTTGCAGCGGCCGGCCCTTCGGCCCTGGGACTGCTGACGAGTGAGGTCTACGGCAAATACAAGGCCGTCGACGCCGCCCTGCCGTTCCGCTATGCCGGTGTGACGATGTGCCTGGTCTTCGTAATCGGTCTCGTCGCATTGCCGTTCGCGCCGGAGACGAAGGGAAAACCCCTCCCGGAATGATTGGATTCCGAGGCATGATGCCAAGGCGTCCGCAACGACAATTCAAAAGGCGAGCGGGGAACTCAAGCTCCCTGCTCGCCTGGGAAGCGAATCGCACACGTCTTGGTCAAAGCACGTAGCGGGCCGAATCGCGGTCGAGATGGAGCGTGGCCCCGGCATGGCGTCGCAGAGCCGAGGCGGGGCAGGATTCACCGATCGGACCGCGAAGGGTCGCCAGCACGGCCTCAGCCTTGCGTGGGCCGGGCACGACTACCGAGACAACGGGCGCGGCCAACAGGGCGGGGACGGTCAGTGTGTAGGCGTGGGTTGGGACGTCTTCGATGCGGTCGAAGCAACCGTCGTTGAGTTGCTGGGTGCGACAGGCTGCATCCAGGCGGACGACCTTGATCAGAACCGGGTCGAGCAGGTCGGCGACGGGAGGGTCATTGAAGGCGAGATGACCGTTCTCACCAATCCCCGCACAGACGATGTCGGTCGGCTCGGCCCGTAGCAGTTTTTCGTAGGCAAGGCAGGTCTGCAAGGGAGACTCGGTCTGTTCGCCCGGGATCAAGCGAAGGCGACCACCGGGGATGCCGACGAGCCGGAACAGGTGCTCTTGCAGGTAGCGGCGGAACGAAGCGGGATGGTCCGGGCCAAGACCCAGATACTCGTCCATGTGGAAGCCGAAAACCTTCGACCAGTTGATCTCGGGACTGGCTACCAGGCTGGCGAGGAACTCGTTCTGGCTGGGCGCCGCGGCGAAGACGACGTTGGCGCGGTCGTGGGTCCTCAGTCGCTCGGCAATCGTCCGCTCGACCAATCGGGCGGCCGCTCGCCCCATTTGCGCTCGATCTTCATGAACGACGACACGGAGTGAATCAACGGTGAACTGGGTCACTGGCGTTGGCTCGGGTAGGCTCATGGCCCAGATCCTCGGGGGACTTCGGTCAGCGATTCGGGTCCAATCCAATCCCTTAGTAGCGTAGCGTCTATCGCATTGACCGGCCACCGTCTTCGAGGCAAGATCCTCCTTCAGACCGAGACGGCGAGTAGGCGAGCCGGATCGCGCTTCCCTCGCAGTTCTTCGCAGAGCCGCTTGCACTCCACCAGGTCCACCATCATCGACTCGGTCAGGAACGATTCGGACGGGCCGTCCGCGGCCCACAAGAGCTGCTCGTGGCACTGGTTCATGTGCTCGATCAGGTCTTTCATCCACAGCAGCGTGTTTCGTCGATCTTTCATCGGAGGATTCGTCCTTGAGCGAGAAAACGAAGAGCACCCGTGCGCGTCGTCTGTCGATATCGTTTCCGGCGGGCAGCGGCGTTAACGTCTGAGGTTTAAAGCAAAGGTCGTGCCACGGGGCCTGAACGGCAATCGCCGGTTGCCTCAAACTGGTGTGGAGCGGAAACTTGAGGAAAAATCGGAGAAATTCCCCACTCGCTTTCCCGATCAAGACCGTTGTAAGGATTACATCGTCGGAGTCCCCCCAGCGCCGACTTTCCTTTCTCCAACCAACGCGCTAGACTGAGGTTTGTAAGAATTGACCGCAGGAGGGAGAGGGATGGCCGCGTCCGAGGCGTTCCCCAAGACTGAACCGGAAGATGCAGGCGGATTTCGGGCCTGGCCCGGCTCGCTTGCGCGCTGGCTCTTTGGCCGGAGGGTTGACCGGCGAGCCGAACAGGCCTCTCGCACTTCAGCCCCTCGGTTCCGCAATATCTGTATCAGCCGAGAGGCAGGGGCCGGTGGGGGTACGATCGGACGGATCGTCGCCAGGCGTCTGAACTGGAAGGTCTACGACCACGAGATCCTCGAAGCCATCGCCCAGCGCATGGAACTCTCGGCCGACGAGGTGCGGGTCTTCGACGAACTCGCCCCCAGCGTCGTGCAGGACTGGATCCTGCCGCTCCGTGAAGAGCACTATGCTCCTCAGGAGGCCTACCTCGACCATCTGGCCAAACTGCTCGAAGCGATCGGCCGAGGGGGCCAGTCGGTCATCGTCGGACGCGGTGCGAATTTTCTGCTTCCGAGAGAGGAAACACTTTCGGTCCGAATTATCGCGCCGTTGAAGGCGCGGGCGATCCGGCTCTCCGAACGCATGGGAGTTTCGGTCCGCACCGCACGGCGGGCAGCCAGTGAATTGGACCGCCGTCGCCTTCATTTCGACCGAACGATGCATCGGGTCGATTCGGCCGATCCCCACAACTACGATGTGGTCCTCGACTCGAACAGCCTCGGGCTGCCGATCGCAGCCGAGGTCATCGTGCGCGCGATCGAAGCAGGCCAGTCGACCCGAGACCAGGCAACAGCGACGGCGAGTCCCACGAACGAACCGGCTCACCCTGAGCCAAGTCAGAGCGACCCGGCCGCGTAAAAGGGGACGTCACCCACTGGAATCAGCGTGTGTGAAGTCACCCCGCCACTCGAGAGGGGTGGGGAAAGACTCGTGATCTGATCCCAGGGTCGGCAGAAACGCTCGGGAGGAAGCTCAGCGCGAGAAGCTTCCATCCGGGATCGCGACAATCGTCAGGCCGTACCGATTAGCGAGATCGACGACCTCGGCTTGATCGATGACAATGGTCTTCCCCGCCTCGATCGCCAGGACTCGGGCGCCCGCCTGGTGGAGATTTTCGATCGTCGAGGTCCCCACGGTCGGGACATCAAACCGCATATCTTGTTGCGGCTTGGCGACCTTGACGAGGGTCCAGCCCCCCGCTCGGCAGAGGTCCCCGGCGCGCTCGATGCAACGGTCGGTCCCCTCGATCGCTTCGATGGCCAGCGCAGCCTGTTCCTTGACCGCGACCGATTGCCCCACGTCGAGCCGGCCCATCTCCTTGGCCAGTCCCCAGCCAAACTCGATATCTTTGAGTTCCGAGGCGCTTGGGCCGCGCCGGGTGAGAATCCCTTCCTTCACGAGTAGCTCCGGGCAATAGTCCAGGGCCGATTCAAACGTCATTCCGTCGCGCTCGAACTCGGCGATGACGCCGAGCAAGATCGAATCGTCGCGTTTATCGCCCCGGCACGTGCGATACCACATGTGGATCATGCGGTAGTCGGGCCAGAGTTGCACGAATCGCCAAGGCGTGTACATCACGTTTTTCGTGACCTTACCCGCCATCACGATCTGCTGCGCCCCCTGCCGGCGGAACGCTTTGATCATCCCGCCGAGCTTCGACACGCCAATCGTCTGGTAGCTTGTACACAGGTCGCGGAGCTCGTCCGACGCTTCATACCGAATCCCGACGCAAGCCACCTGCAGACCTTGCCTGCGCGCGGCCTCAGCGAACAGGATCGGAAATCGACCGCTCCCGGCGAGCAGGCCGATGGTCGCGGCTTCCGACTCAGATTGCGTGCTAGCTTGAACACGCCGTTGTCTTGAAGACAGGACAAGCACCGCAGATCTCTCCCGAGCTTGGCAGGGGACAGGAACCAGGTCACCCGGGTTCCGAAAACCCCGATCGTCGATCCCTCTCGCACTTCGTTTGAGGAAGGAACGAGAACTATCCCTGGGTCAAGGCACGGCTTCAACTCGGATCAGAATCCTGTCGGATCCTGATCCGGGTTAGGCTCCGACGCGAGGCCGGCCGTCAGCAACGCAACCTGCGCAGTGAGCTCGCGAAGCTGCCGGTTCATCTCCGGGAGCCGGGCAATCATCTGGAAGACCCGGCGCTGTTCTCGCAACGGGATCGCGGGCGAGCCGAGGACCTGCTGTTCCGCCGGCACACTGCGATGAACCCCCGCCTGGGCACCCACGACGGCCCGGTCACCGATCTCGGTGCCGTCCTTGATCCCGGCCTGACCGGCCATGACCACGTAGTCACCTGTCTTGCAGCTTCCGGCGATCCCGACTTGGCCGCAAAGCAGGTTATGACGTCCGATTTGATTGTTGTGTCCGATCATGACGAGGTTGTCGATCTTCGACCCCTCGCCAATCCGAGTCGCCTCGAAGGTTGCACGGTCAACCGTGCAATTGGCGCCGATCTCGACGTCGTTACCGACCTCGACGCGCCCGGTCTGGGGAATTTTGACGTGGCGCCCGTCGACCATACGATATCCAAAACCGTCGCCGCCAAGGACGGTGCCGGCATGGACCTCGACGCGATCACCCAGGCTGACATCGCGATAGAGGACGGCGTTCGGATGAATCACCGTGTCTTTGCCGACATGGCAACGATCGCCAACCACGACCCCGGGATACAGGGTGGCACCATCGCAGATGACCGCCTCATCTCCGACGTAGGCAAACGGATAGATTGCCACGTCCTTACCAATGACGGCCGTCGGCGCTACCCAGGCCTGGGGATGAACCCCCGACCATCGCGGCTTCTCGGCCGACCCGAGATGGCTGCGGACTGCGAGAAAGGCAGCCATCGGATCCTCAACCTCAATGACGGGGAGGTTGGGCTCTCGGGCTGGAGTTTTAAAGTGAGGGCCGACGATCGCCGCCGAGGCCGGGGAGGTGCGAAGCATCTTCGCGTACCGCTCGTTCTCAATGAACGTAATATCCCCGGGACCCGCCTCGCCGACAGGTCGCGCCGAGCGGATCGAAACGCTGCCATCACCCACAAGGCGGCCCCGTACCAAGGCCGCGAGTTGTTCCACTGTTGCGACCACGTGCGACTTCCTTTCTTCCTTGAAAGGAATAGACGGGAACCGGTAAGACAGAAGCGTTGCCCCGCGCCCGGCGAGTCAACCGAACGACTGGTGATCAGTCAGGCGGTCCCTGGGGATCGTAATCCAAGTCGCCGACTCGGGCAAGCCGAGTCGTCTGCCACCGCAGTTCATCGGCTCTCTGCCCCTCTTTTCCTCAACTTGAACTCCAAAACTTGCCCAATCAAACACATAGGTGAGCCACCAGATCACCAAGGCCCGCCACTCCCCTCATACTACCCCCATTGCCTCGGCCCCGCCGATCCAGCCAGACCCCCCGAAGGCCCGCGCGACAGGCACCCAGGACATCGTTCTCCGGATCATCGCCAATCATCAGGAGCGTCTCCGGCCGCTGTCCCAGGCACTCGCAGATCGCCTGGTAGAATGCCGGATGCGGTTTCCTGTAACCGACTTCCGAAGAAATAATGAGCTGCGGATCACAGGCTGCCAGCTCAGGGAGGCCGGCAAGGACCGTGCGAAGCCGGCCATCAAAATTCGAGGCGATCGCAATCGGTAGCCCCATAGCCCTGAGCAACGCCAACGAAGGTCCGACATCGGGGAAGCAACACCACGAGTCGGGGCGCCCGAAGTGTTCCCACAGTTCTTCAAACGCGCGATCGGGTTCGGGAAGTTCCGGAAGGACCGAGGAGACGATTCGCCGCCAGCGAATCGACTCGGTGGGCTCGTCGGTGGCGAGTGCTTCGAGATTTTCTTCGTTTTCGTCGTCGCGAAACGACTGCGCGAAACGGGTCCGGACAACCTCACGGTCGAGGTCGACCCCTTGCCGCCTGGCCGCCGAGGCGTATACCTCCGCCACGGTTGGGACCGGTTCGATTAACGTTCCGACCGCGTCGAGGACGATAGCCTCGATACCGTCCCATACCGCTTCGATGCACGTCGTCATCGGATTCTCGGATCGATTGCGGGGGCGTTCGACCCCCGAAGTGTTTTATTCACGATACGGTGCGTCGAAAAAAAAAGCGGGCAAGTCGCAGTCCGGACGGACCTGAAGCTCGTAAGCAAGAGCAGAGAAGAGGAAAGGAACCTCATTCTTCACGCATGACGCGGCAACTCAAAGGGGAACCTTCCCATGATGGATACCAGGCGATACCCGACAAGCCTTGACCGAACCAAGCCGAGCGCGACGATCCCCGACTCGCAGACTCGGGCTCTCGATCGCCGGCACCAGCTCGATGAACAGCAACGGGCGTTCCGGGGTGGGCCGGCCTCCCTGCCCTCAATGAGAACGAGACCCCCTGGTTGATTGGATTGAGAACGGATCGCCTCCATCAGTTGGCCCTTCCCGCTTGAACGAGAGTCCCGACGGCCCCGGCTTCGTCCTCGAAGTCGGGGCTCTTTTTTTTTTCGTTCCTGCGAGACGCGCGACCGACCAGTCTCACTTCTTCTGTTTGGGCCGGACCAAGCCCGCCGTCACGTCGATATCGAGGCTGGCCACCTGCCCCGCAGCCAGCTTGGCCAAGGCAATCCCCCCCATCGCGGCGTTGTCGGTGCACATCGAGAGCGGCGGGATGAACAGGTCGACTCCTTGCTCGGCCGCCATCGCTCCGATCCGTTCCCGAAACCGGGCATTGGCGGCAACGCCTCCTCCAATGCCAAGGCGACGCAAGCCCGTCTGTCTCAAGGCTTGGCGAGTCTTGGCGACCAAGATATCGACCACCGCCTCCTGAAAACTCGCGGCAATATCGGCCACCTGCTGAGGATCGTCGAGACTGATGCCCGCGCGGGCGTCCTGGCCGCGAATCGCATAGAGCACGGCCGTCTTCAAGCCGGAAAAGCTGAACGCCAGCCGATCGTCATGGAGAAATGACCTCGGAAACGCATAAGCCAAGCGATTTCCGGTCGCCGCGGCGCGTTCCACGACGGGACCGCCGGGATAGCCCAACCCCAGCAGGTTGGCCACCTTATCGAATGCTTCCCCCGCCGCGTCGTCGATCGTCCCCCCGAGCAGCTCGGCCTCAATTGGGCCTCGACACGCGAAGAGGCTCGTGTGCCCCCCCGAGACGACCAGCCCCAGGCAGGGATAGGCGTTCTTCTCGGGGTAGGCAAGCTGGCAAGCGTAGAGGTGGGCTTCCAGATGATCGAACGCAACGAGCGGGATGTCGAGGGCCAGAGCAAGCGTCTTGGCCGCCGTGAGCCCGACGACCAACGAGCCGACCAGGCCGGGGCGAGTTGCGACGGCGATCGCCTGCAAGTCGCCGAGCGAGACCCCGGCCCGGTCAAGCGCCTCATCGATCGTGGGCAAAATCTGCCGGACGTGCGCACGCGAGGCAATTTCAGGGACAACCCCCTGATAGCGCTCGTGAAGGTCGATCTGTGACGCGACCACGCTGGAACGAACGATCGGGACGCCGAGTTCCGGAGGGCTTGGCCCTTCGAGAACGGCCGCCCCGGTTTCGTCACACGTCGTTTCGATCGCGAGGAAGAGAAAACGTCCCGCGGACATCAAACCCCCGGCCCGAAAGCAGCAGGAACCCGGCTCCACGAGGGATCCGGGTTCCTTTGTGTCTGGGATGACGAATACGAACTCGATCCACGATCGAGGGTCACTTCTTGGCGATCGGAACCTCGAGCTTCTCTTTGACGACTTCCAACGCTTTGTCGAGCTGAAGGTCGGCAAACTCCTTTTCGGGCTTGTTCGGCTTCTCAGCATCGGCCTTCGGCTTCTCAGCGTCGGTCTTCGACTTCTCGGCATCGGCCGCCTTCGGCTTGCGCTTGCCGAAAGTCACCAGGTCGCGATTGCGCCGGTCGGTGGCCCAGGAGACGTACTGCTGAGGTGTCAGCTCCACCTTCAGTCCCGCGTTGGGAGAAACACCCCATTCGTCTTTCTCTTTGGCATCCTTGAAGCGGTGGATGTTCTTACCGGACGGGCGCAGATAAGAGGCCACCGTGAGCTTCAAGACGCTGTTGCCATCTTCCAGCTCGATGATGTTCTGGACCGACCCCTTGCCGTAAGAACGATCGCCGACGATCTGGGCTCGATCATGGTCCTGGAGGCAGGCCGAGACGATTTCCGCGGCCGACGCCGAGTTCCGGTTGATCAGGATCGCGATCGGGAAACCTTCATAGGTTCCTTCCTTCTGGGCCTCGTAAGTCTTGCTGATCGTGTTCCGCCCCTTGGTGCTGACAATCAGCCCCTCGTCCACGAACAGGTCGGAGATCTCGACCGCAGCGCCCAGGAGCCCTCCTGGATTGTCGCGAAGGTCAAGGACCAAGGCCTTCATTCCCTCAGACTTGAGTTCCGCGAGTGCTCTCTTGAGCTCTTCCGTCGTGTTCTGGATAAAGCTCGTGATCCGGATGTAGCCGATCTTCTTTTCTTTATCGAGCATGAAGTCCCAGGAGTCATCGGGCTTCCGCTTGTCGCCCAAGACGCTCGGAACGTCGATGATCGCTCGGCTCATCGTCAACGTCTCGCCCTTATCCTCCCCTTCGTGAAGGACGTTGAGCTTGACGCTGGTGCCCGGTCGACCAGTCAGCACCTCGACCGCCTTGTCAGGGTTCATTCCCTCGGTCGACTGCCCGTCGATATCCATGATCAGGTCGCCCGCCAGGACCCCCGCCTCGTAGGCAGGAGTACCAACCATCGGCGCGATGACCTTGAGGCGATTCGCTTCCGAATCCATCCCGACCTGAATGCCGATCCCACCGAACCGACCTTCAATCTGCCGACGGAATTGTTTCCATTCCGACGTATTAATATAGGAAGAGTGCGGGTCGAGGTTCTGAAGCATCCCCTTCAGCGCACTCTCGAGAAGCTCCCGGCGATTCACGGGCCGGACGTAATTGGCTTCAACGTGCTCTACAGCGTCAACAAAGACACCGTAGAGTTCCATCATCTCATCCTTCGGCTTGGCGCCTTGGGAGGCCTGCCAGCAGAACAGTGAGACGGCGCCGACCATGACGATCGAATAGAAATTCCGGCGTGGCATGGGTGAATGCGCTCCTGCGGGCATGATCTCTGTGACACGATGCCTATGGCGCGAGGGTTCCGTGGGGGCCGGAGTCGTCGGCGCCGATTCTCTTAAGCATTACTGTAGTCAATCCCTTCGCTCGGTGGCAAGAACCGATCTCTCACCCGGGAATCGCCTCCGAAGGGGCCGAGCGAACTCGCCCCCCCGGTTCTTGGACCCCAGGGCGATCAGGCGAGCGCGGCTTTGACTCCCTCAACACCGACGACCGGGGCGTGGCAGGTAAATCGCTCGCAAATATAGGTGGTCGTTCGATCATCTTGGGCGGGTCGATCCGCTAGAAGCGGCAAGGTCTCGGCCAGGGCCGACGCCTTCTCGGCCAACGCGGGTGCAACCACCTTGTGCGGAAGGAAGGGCGCATAAATCGCTTCCATCACGCGACGGAACTCGGCCGGATCAGAGCCGGCGATCACGGCGAATTCCCGGGGTGAGGCAAGCTCGAAGTCGAGCGCGACGAGGCTCTGGCCCATGGCCATGGGGGCCCGGTCGAGATAGGCCTGCACCGCTTCCAACGTCGAGCGGCCGAGCGTTCGCAACGACTCGCGACCCGTCAGCGCCCCCAGGCGAAGCAAGGCCGTGGCAACCATCGCATTGCCCGAAGGGGTGGCATTGTCCTGGAAATCTTTCTGCCGGGCAATCAAGACCTCGTGGCTGCGACCGGTATAGAAGAAGCCTCCTGCTTCGGCGTCATGGAACTCGTCGATCATGACCGCGGTGAGTTCCAGGGCGGCCTCGATCCAACGCGGTTCGCCGGAAACCTCGTAGAGCCGAGTCAGCCCGTCGATGAGGTTGCTGTAGTCGTCGAGGTATCCATTGAACCGAGCGCGGCCATCTTTATATGCGTGGAGCAACCGCCCTTCGGCCGTCCGCATGCGATCGAGCAGGAACGCGGCCGCCTTGGTTGCCGCATCGAGGTAGCGCTCATCCTTCAAGATCCTCGACCCCTCGGCCAAGGCGGCAAGCATCAGTCCATTCCACGAAGTGAGCACCTTCGTGTCCTTGCCGGGAGGCACCCGGCGATCACGCGCTTCGAGCAGACGAGCCCGGTCGCGATCGAGGTCGGCCTGCAACTCGCGTTCGTCCCGGCCGAGCCGCGTGGCCGCCTGGTCGACCGACATGGGGAGATTGAGAATGTTTTGATGTTCCCAGTTCCCTGACTCGGTCACGTCGTAAACGGCCGCGAACTCCTTGGCACGCTCAGGGCCGAGAATCTGGTTCACCTCGGCCAACGACCAGACGTAGAACTTCCCTTCCTCGCCTTCGCTGTCGGCATCCTCGGTGGAGTAAATTTCCCCCTCGGGGCCGGTCATCCGCTCGAGGATGTAATCCATCGTCTCGCGGGCGACTCGGGCGTACTCGGCGTCGCCGGTCACCTGGTGGGCCTCGAGATAAACGCTCGACAGCAAGGCATTGTCGTAGAGCATCTTCTCGAAGTGCGGGGCCAGCCAGCGCTCATCGGTCGAATAGCGTGCGAACCCGCCCAACAGTTGGTCATAAATCCCCCCTCGGGCCATCTTGTCCAAGGTGTGACGGACGATTTGAAGCGGGTGCGCCTCCCTCGTCCGGGCGTGCTGGCGAAGCAGGACCTTGAGATCCATCGGATGGGGGAATTTGGGTGCGCTTCCGAACCCGCCGTGGATCGTGTCGAACGAGCGGGCCAATCCGCGCGCGGCTTGATCGAGCAGGACCGACTCCAGCGCTCCCGACGCGGCGGGGATTTTCCCCATCAGGCGGATCCGGTCCGTCAGGTCGCCAGCCGAGATCAGGATGTCGTCCCGGCGTTCCGCCCAGGCGCGATGAACGCTGTAGAGAACGCGGGGGAACCCGGGCATGCCACGGCCGTCGACCGGCGGGAAATAGGTCCCGCAATAAAAGGGCTTCAAATCGGGGGTGAGGAAAACCGACATCGGCCAGCCGCCGTGATCGGTCATCGCCTGAACGGCCGCCATGTAGATCTGGTCGACGTCCGGCCGCTCTTCCCGATCCACCTTGACGTTGATGAAATGTTCATTCATCAAGGCGGCAGTATCGGCATTCTCGAAGCTCTCGTGCTCCATCACGTGGCACCAGTGACAGGCGGAGTAGCCGACCGAAAGGAAGATCGGCTTGTTCTCTGCCCGGGCGCGGTCGAATGCCTCGGGGCCCCAAGGATACCAGTCGACCGGATTCAAGGCGTGCTGGAGGAGATAGGGGCTCGTCTCCCCGGCCAGACGGTTCGAGGGGCGATCGGCAGCAGAAGCAGTCATTGATGGGGACCCGGCCAGAGGGAGGGACATTGCGTCCCTTTTTTTACTTACCTGTTTCTCTGGCCCCAATTATGGCAGGCCCCCCTCGACCTGTCATCCTCCGTTTCAAGCCGAACAACTACCGTGAGGCATGTCCGCGATGAATCCGCTTGGTCCCGTGGGTTCCTCGGATCGTGTTCGCGTCAGCGGGACGCGCCGCATCGAGCGCCTGGACAATGCGATCGGCCGCGCGATCCGACGCCCCAGGCACGGCGACGCGATCGCGCAGCGCCTCGAGGGCCGAGACCGCCTGCTCGCGTTTGGCCGGGTCATTCAGCCATGACTCGGCCCATTTCGCCAGTTCGCCAGAAACATCCTGTGAGGTCAGGTATTCGGGCATGACCTCGGCGTCGGCCAGCAGGTTCACCAGGCTGATGAACTTCGACTTGATGAAGAAGCGAGCGACCCAAAGGTCGAATGGTCGGATCTTGTAGAGAACGACCGAAGGCAAAGCCTCAACCATCAGCTCGAGACCGACCGAGCCCGAGACCGCCCAGGCCACGTCGGCCAGGCGAATTAATTCGGGCGTTCGCGCCGCATGAATGACCAGCGGGAGTTCGAGCTTTTCCCGGCCCATGATCTCACGGGCCAGTTCTTGATGCCGCTCGTGCAGGCAGGCGACCGCAAACCGGACGTCGGGGCAAACGGCCGTCAGTTTCGCCGCTGCGCGAAGCATGATCGGCAGGTTCCGAACCAGTTCCTGGGTCCGAGAGCCGGGCAAGATCGCCACCAAAGGGGTCGCCTTCGCTTCCTCATCGCTCATGAACGAGGGATCGAGCGTGCGTTCGGTCAGTTCGTCGAAGTAGGGGTGCCCGATATAAACCGCGCCCGGGACGCCTCGCGCCTGATACCAGGCCGGCTCGAACGGCAGACTGCAAAGGACATGATCGACGAACTTGCGGACCTTCTTCACGCGCCAGCCGGCCCAAGCCCAGAGCTGGGGAGGAACGTAATAGAAGACCGGAATCCCTCGGGCCTTGGCGCGTCGAGCCACCCACCAGTGGAATCCCGGATAGTCGATCAGAATGACCGCATCGGGCTTCTCTTTGAGGAAGTACTGGTCGGCCACGTAGAGGAGACGGAAAAACTTATGGATGTTGAGCAACACCCGGCCGAACCACATCACCGCCAGCGTCACGAGGGGATAGAGGAGCGTCGCCCCTGCCTTCTCCATCCGGTCTCCGCCGAAACCGACGAACTCGGCCTGGGGGAGACGGCGCTTGAGCGAATGGATCAAATTGGCGGCGTGCAGATCTCCGCTCGGTTCACCGGCAGAAAGGAAAATCCGCATTGGTGGAGCTCGCGTCCATGAGGTGGAGAAAAACCTGGATCCTTCCCGGTACTGTGGAAAGTTACCAGATTCTCAAGAATGCGCGAAGGCGAGCGGAAAGCGTCCGTTGCCAACTCGCCTCAATGCCGGATGGCAACCTCTCAGCCCTCGTCCCGAGAACGAGTTCCATTCAACAGCGGGGCCTCGTCGGCAATCTCCGGGACGTCGGGCAACCCCAGTTCCTTGATCCGCCGATAGAGGCGAGGGCGAGAGATCCCCAACAACTCGGCGGCGCGCGACTTGTTCTGGCGAGCGCGTTGGAGGGTGCTCTCGATGAGGCGTCGCTCGACCTGGGTGAGCAACTCGTCCAGCGAGATGGTTGGGGGCGGCAGGGGTGGCGGAACATAGGCTGAAGCCAGGTGCCCGCGAATGCCTGCCGGCAAATCGTCGGCTTCGATCAGATCGCCGGCCGCCTGCGCGTGGACCTCATCGATGACTCGAGCCAACTCCCGAAGATTGCCAGGCCAGTCGTAGGCGAGCAACACCGAAATGGCCGACTCGCTGAACCCACCACGCTGACGACCGCCTCGGGAATTGGCCCGTTCCAGGAGATGTTGCGCCAGCAACGGAATCTCCTCGAGGCGCTCGCGAAGCGGGCGCAACCGGATGACCAGGGTCGTCACCGCATAGTAGAGGTCGGGGCGGAGCCGCTCAGACTGAAGCGCAGCTTCCGGATCTCCGGCAGTCATGGCCAATAAACGGACATGAGGGTCGAGCGTGGCTACCAGCCGGCTCTGCAAGTCGCGAGGCAAGTCGAGAATGTCGCCGATCATGAGCGACGACCCTTCAGGCAAGGTCAACCGCGCGGCCAACTCACCTCCGAAGAGTTGCCGCTCCAACACCTCGGCAGGCAACGAGGCGCAGTCGATCGGCAAAATCGGAGCCTGCCGGCGCGAGCTCTGATGATGGATCGTCCGGGCGACGGTCCGCTTTCCGGTTCCGGGTTCACCCACGATCAGCACGGGCACGGTCGTCGCAACAGCCGTCGTAATCTGGTCGAGGAGTCGGCGGTGAACCGGCCCCGCACCAATCAGGCTGTCGAAGCCGTGCCTCTGCTGGAGTTGCTCGCGAATCTGCAACAGGTCGGTGCGCAAGCGTTGCGACTCGGCGTCGGAATTGCCGGACGGCGCGTCGGACGAACCGACCAGGCCAAACAGGCCGACCAACGTCCCCTGCTCGTCATGAAAAGGTCGAAACTCGATTCGCCTCCAACGTCGCTCGCCACTCGAATGGATGATCAAGGTCCGCACCGAGGCGGGCTGACCGGCAAGCGCTTCGGGAGGCGGGAAAAAACTGCCCACGAGCCCGGGAAGGTCGCCCGCCCGGGTCGGTCCATGAGCCCGGCAGGTAAGGCCGGCGACCTCCTCGGCCGAGGAGCCGGTCAACTGCTCCCAGGCCCGATTGACCCAGGCCAACCGCAGGTCGGCGGTCAGCCAGAAGAGGGGCTCTTGAACCTGCAACCAAAGGCTTTCGAGCCGCGTGCTCGAGTTGCGCAGAGACGCCATGGGGTCGATTGATTACCCTGGAACCAGGATGACGAGGGCCAACGAAATCCAAGAATGGACCTCCACTGTACCGAAGGCAAGAGAAAACCAATGGATCGCGGAAAGTTCCGCTTGGCGATTGCGCTTGACGGGGGAACGACCAACACCCGAGCCCGGCTCCTCCGTGACGGCCAGGTGGTGGCCACCAGCCGACGCGCGGTCGGCGTGCGCGACTCGGTGCTCACCACGGGTCGAGCCGGACTGGCGGAGGCGGTCTGTAACGCCCTGGCCGAAGTCCTCCTCGCTACGGACGGCCATGCGCCGGAAGTGATCGTTGCGGCGGGGATGCTTTCGTCCGAGGTCGGCCTGACCGCCGTTCCTCACGTCCTGGCCCCCGCCGGTCCACGAGAACTTGCGCGAGGCTCGGTCGTTTGCCACCTCCCCGAGGTCGCCGACCAGCCCATCCTATTCATCCCCGGGGTGCGGACGCCCCCTTCCGCAGGGCCGGACGGCTGGGCGGACGCCGATCTGATGCGCGGTGAGGAATGCGAGACCCTGGGGGCCTGGTCTCTCCTCGCAGAGTCGGAACGCCAAGCCGGACGCAGCGCGAGCCCACACCTTGCAACCGCCTCGTCGCGAACCGTCTTCCTCTGGCCAGGGTCGCACACCAAGGCCGTCGAGGTGGACGAGGAAGGGCGAATCCTCCGCAGTTACACCTCGCTCGCAGGCGAGTTAACGGGAGCCCTAGCCGCCCATACCCTGCTCGCAGCCAGCCTCCCTGAGGGCTTGCCGGACGCCCCTGATCCCGAGGCCGTCGCAGCCGGGGCCCGGCTGGTGGCCCGCTCCGGACTTGGTCGCGCGGCGTTCCTCGTGCGGATTGCCGCACTCAGTGGAGTGTTCAAGGCTCATGAGCGCGCGTCCTTCCTGGTGGGGGCGGTCATCGCCGACGATGTGGCCAACCTGGTGACGCAGCCCATCCTCGACGCGCCGGCCTGCATCTGGGTCGGCGGTCGACAGCCCCAGCGTTCGCTCTATGGCCATTGGCTTCGCGCTCAGTTGCAAACGCCGGTCTTCGAACTCGACGACGATGTCGCGAACCGGGCCTCGGCCATCGGTGCGCTGGCCGTCGCCGCTCAATTTGGCCAGGAAACCAGGCCGTCGTCATCATGACGGCCGGAGAAATTCCTCAGTGGCTGAGCCGGCTCCAGGACCAGACAACCTGACCGAGGATGATGCCACTAGCAAGACCGGTGGTCTCGATCGGGATCAACGGGTGCTCACGGCTCGGCTGGTTCGGTCGGAAAATCAGGTGGCGGCCGCTCAGGTCGAGCCAGCGGATCATGGGCACTCCTTCAGGACAAGCGGCCACGATCTTGCCGTGCAGCAGTTGCGGGTCCGTCACGGATCGGTCGATCGCCGCGAGCGAGCCGATCGGCAGCACCGGGTCCATCGAGTCATCACTGATCTGAACCCCCACCGTCTCCACCGGATTGGGCACCCATTGGCGGAACGCCATGATGTATTTATCAACGCGGGTGGAATCCACCCCCTTTTTCGCCAAGTCCGTGAGCGGGACAAGGTTGACGGCCGTGTAGTCGGAGATCATTTCGCCAGGAATGTTCTCGGGCGCGACCACCCGGACGTCGTTCGGCTCCTGCTCGAGCCTTTCCAGCCCCCGGCGGATCAGCTCCACGGGGGCGAGGTCGGCCAGATCCAGGCTGCTGAATCCGCGCTGATATTTTGACCCTTCACCTGCCAGAAGCCAGGTCGGGTTGGTGCCCGTCTGCTCGATGAACCCGAGCAGTACTTCGGCCGGGACCGTCACACCGGTCTCGTAGTTGTACCAGGTCCGCGCCGGGAGCCCCAGGCGGCGAGCCAACTCCGGGCCCCCGTGCTCACCGAACAATTCCTGACGGACTTCGCGTAGTCGACGCGACAAGGAAGCTTTGACGTTGACACGTATTTTAGGTGTTTTTTTGCGAGCCACAACGCTCAATCCCGCGAACGGAACCCCCCCGACGCCACTTCACATGGTGATGGACATCAAGACGTTGTATCAAGCGATTTGGCCAGTAACGAACTCGGCGACACCGCCCAAAACAGACGAGGTGCCGTCCCATGCGTTACTTTAGCCAGATACATCTTAACCTATTCACGCCTATGGAGATTCAACCTAGCAAACAAAACGGCCGAGGTCACTCCGGAGGAGTGACTCGGCCATTTAATGCAACTTGATGTGGTCAACGCGCATCAACACGCCATAATCGTGTCTCTATTTCCCACCATCCGTCGATTAAGCACAACGGACGCAAAGCAATGCAGCGATTCGCTTAAAAAATTCCGAGAGTATCGCGGGCGTCGTCAGACATCCGATCGGGCGTCCAGGGGGGAGACATGACGAGCTTCACATTCGCCTTGGTGACGCCCTCGAGAAGCTCGATCGCGGCGACGGCGTTGCGAAGGATCTCGGGACCGGCCGGGCAGGCCGGTGAAGTCAGCGTCATTTCGACGTCGATGACGTCTTCTTTGGTCTGGACCGTGTAGACCAGTCCCAGGTCGACGATGTTGACGTTGAGCTCAGGGTCCTTGACGGTGCGCAGCGCGGTCAGGATCGCCTCTTGGTCGAGCATCTGGAGTCATCTCCCTCGTTTTGATTTGGATCGGGCGCGGACCGGGTTCAACCCTCGAGGGCGACGAGGATCTCATCGCCCCGGAGTTCGACCTGATGAGTCGTGACCGGCTCAATGGCCGGAAAGCAGAGAGCCTGGCCGGTCCGGACGTCGAAGCGAGCACCATGCCGGGGACAGCGAATTTCACACCCTTCCAGCTCCCCTTCGGCCAGGGGACCACCATCATGGGTGCAAACGTCGTCGATGGCGTAATACGAGCCTTCACAGTTAAAAAGAGCGATAGCCCGCCCCTCGATCTCGGCCAGCAGTTTGCCGCCGGGAGGGATCTCGGAGCGTGTGGCCACCTTGACGAACTCCGCCATCGGTCGCAGACCTTTCATTCGGGAGCGATTGGTTTCGAGTCGGTTTCCGGCGCGCCTTCGGAGGCGCCTGCCAAAGACCGCGCCATCGCAGCGCGGGTGACTTCGGTTTTCAGACGCCTGAGAACACCGCTCAGGCCACGGACCCGGAGCATTCCCAGGATTTCGGGAAGGCCGATCTGCTCGATCAGGCTGTCACGAACCTGCAGGATTTCTTCGATGGTGGCCCCGTTCAGGCCCTCTACCAGGATCGCGACGAAGCCGCGGACCGTCGGCGCCTCAATCGGCGCATCGGCGTGGATCGCCACGCGGTCCTGCTCGAGTTCGATAAACAGGAAAACCGGCGACTGGCATTCCTCGACCCGATGCGCCGCGTCCTTATGCTCGGCGAGACGATCGGGCAGAGGAGGCAAGTTCCTGGCGAAGTCGATCAGGAGCTCGATCCGCTCCTGGCGGTCGGCCTCGCTCAATTCCGAAACGATCGCGTCGAGTGTGGCGGGCATTGACGACCTCAGGCCCCTTTGGCGATCGGAGCGCGAACGAGGTTGCCCCACTCGCACCACGACCCGTCATAGTTGCGAACCTTGGAATATCCAAGCAAGTACGTCAGAACGAACCAGGTCAAGCTCGACCGCTCGCCAATCCGGCAGTAGGCGACAACGTCATCAGTCGGCTTCAGACCGACCTCGCTCTCGTAAATCGCCTTGAGCTCGTCGGCCGTCTTGAACGTGCCGTCCTCGTTGACCGCCCGGCTCCAGGGAACGCTCACCGCGCCCGGGATGTGACCGCCACGGAGCGACCCTTCCTGGGGATAGTCCTCCATGTGTGTCTTCTCGCCGGTGAATTCCTTGGGGCTGCGGACGTCGAGCAGCGGTTTCCCCGACTTGGAGTGGTCCATCACCGCGTCGCGGAACACCCGAATTGTCTCCTCATTCCCCGGCTCCACCTTGTAGTGGGTCGCGGGATACTGAGGAACGTCGGTCGAGAGCGGTCGCTTCTGGGCGATCCAGAGCTGGCGGCCGCCGTCCATGACCCGGCAGTCCTTGTGACCGAAGAGCTTGAACGCCCAGAAGGCGTAGCAGGCCCACCAGTTCGACTTGTCGCCGTAGAAGACGACCGTCGTGTCATTGGCGATCCCCGACCGAGCGCAGATCGCCGCGAACTTCTCGGCGTTGATGTAGTCGCGAATGATCTGGTCCTGGAGATCCCCCTGCCAGTCGATCTTGACCGCGCCCGGGACGTGGCCCATGTCGTAGAGTAGGACGTCCTCGTCGCTCTCGACGATCCGCACCTTGGGATCGTTGCGGTGCTCCTCGACCCAATCGGCCGAGACAAGAACTTCGGGATGGACGTACGGTTCTCCCATGGCGGGACGGGCTCCAAGAGGAAAAGAGTGGATCAAGAAAATTCGCTATGGCTTCCGCAACAGAAAGACAAGCCCAAGCCGTCAGGCCGACTCACCGCCGCCACCGAGCTGTAACTTCTCGGCAACCGCCTTCGTCAGCGTCTCGCGGACCGGTTCCAGGGTGATCCGATCATAGACGTTGGCGAAGAAGCCCTCGACGATCAGGCGGATCGCCGTCTCACGATCGATCCCGCGTGCCTGGGCATAGAAGATCATATCCTCATCGACCCGGCCCGCCGTGGCACCATGGGTGCAGCGGACGTCGTTGGCTTCAATCTCCAGTCCCGGAATCGAATCGGCACGGGCGCCGTCGGAGAGAACCAGGTTGTCGTTCTTCTGATAAGCGTTGGTCTGCTGGGCGTCCTTCTCGACCCGAATCATCCCCTTCCAGACGATCCGCGACTTCTCACGCAGCCCCCCTTTGTAAAGGAGGTCGCTCGTCGTGTTCGGCGCCTGGTGATCCTGTCGCGTGAAATAAGCGAGATGCTGACGTCCGGTCGTGAACATGACGCCATTGACCTGGGCCTTCGACCCTTTGCCGGCCAAGGCCACTTCCTGGTTGACCTTCGCCAACCGCGACCCGAGCCCGCCCACCGTCCATTGCAGGCCGGCATCGGCTCCGACCAGGGCACGTTCCCGGCTAAAGTGCCAGGTGCCGGCATCCCAATTCTGGATATTGACGAACCGAAGCTTGGCTTCGCGGCCAACGATCAGCTCGACCGCGCCCACGTGCAACCCAGGGGCGTCGGCACGCTCACGTCCCGTGGTCTCGCGAACGAAGGAGGCCTCGGCCCCGTCTTCGAGAACGATCAGGGTGTGGTCGAAGTCGACCTGCCCTTCCCGAGCGAGACCGACCAGGCTGAACAAGGGAGCTTCAACCTTCACCCCCTTCGGCACATAAAGCAGTGTGCCGCCGGTCCAGAAGGCGGCGTGCAAGGCGGAAAAGGCATCTTCGCGGGGCGAGACGACATCCGTCAGCAGCCATCGCTTGAGCAGTTCCGGGTGATCTTTGACCGCCTGCGCCAGGTCGACCAGGATCGCCCCGCCCAGCTTCGCGGGATCGGCCCGGCGGGTGACGGTCGCGTTGACCTGTTCGATCCCGGTCGCGTAGTGGGTGCTCAGCGTCTTCCAGACGGGATCGATCGCGGCCCGTGCCTCCGCACTCGGCTCTTGGAGCGCGGGCGGAGCGAACGCATCGAGCTTGAGGGCGCGAATATCGGTGCGCCGCCATTCCTCGTCGCGTGAGGTGGGGAGCGGATTCGAGCGGAAATACTCGAACGCCTCGCGGCGGCGATCCTGAAGCCATTTCGGCTCGTCGCGTTGTTTCAGGAACGCCTCGAACGCGGCTTCGGTGAAACCGCCCGTGGCGAGGGATGGGCTGGTTGCGGATGCGCTGCTCATCGTAAGGGTGGATCTCGGACGAAGGTTCGAGGCAGGGCGCAGCGTGCCCCGGCAAGCTACGGCTACTGAGTCCAGGGCATGCTGCGTTTGCCCCGGTCACCCGACGACAGCCGGACCGCTCGATGAAACAGATGTCATCGGCGGTCCTGGGTCGTCGAGAGCCCGACACTCACACGGTGATTAACCGACCGACCCTTCCATTTGAAGCTGGATGAGCTTGTTCATCTCGACGGCGTACTCCATCGGCAGCTCTTTGACGAGCGGCTCGATGAACCCGCTGACGATCAGAGTGGACGCTTCGGCTTCGCTGAGGCCTCGGCTCTTCAGGTAGAAGAGCTGTTCCTCGCCAATCTTGGAGACGCTGGCCTCGTGGCCGATCTTGACGTCATCCTCGTCGATCTCGATGTACGGATACGTGTCGGACCGGCTCTGGGGATCGAGGATCAGGGCGTCGCAAACGACGTTCGACTTCGAGCCTTTCGCGCCGTTGATCACCTTGAGGAGACCACGATAGCTGGCCCGACCGCCGTTCTTGCTGATGCTCTTGGAGATGATCCGCGAGCTCGTGTAAGGAGCGCCATGGACGACCTTGCCTCCGGCGTCCTGATGCTGTCCCTTGCCGGCGAACGCGATTGAGAGGATCTCGCCACGGGCCCCCTTGCCCATCATGTAGACGGCCGGGTACTTCATCGTCAGGCGGCTGCCGAGGTTGCCGTCGACCCACTCCATCAGGGCGTCCTCGTGGGCGACCGCACGCTTGGTCACGAGGTTGTAGATGTTGCTCGCCCAGTTCTGGATCGTGGTGTAGCGGCAGCGCCCACCCTTCTTGACGATGATCTCGACGACGGCCGAGTGCAGGCTCTCGGTCGTGTACATCGGGGCGGTACAGCCTTCGACGTAGTGGACCTGTGCCCCTTCTTCGACCACGATCAAGGTCCGCTCGAACTGACCCATGTTCTCGGCATTGATCCGGAAATAGGCCTGAAGCGGGATGTCGACCTTGACGCCGGCCGGGATGTAGACGAACGAGCCGCCCGACCAGACGGCCGAGTTCAGCGCGGCGAACTTGTTGTCGTGAATCGGGATGACCGTGCCCAAGTATTGCTTGACCAGGTCAGGATACTCACGAAGGGCCGTGTCGGTGTCGACGAAGATGACCCCCTTCTTCTGGAGGTCTTCGCGCAGGCTGTGGTAGACAACCTCCGACTCGTACTGGGCACCGACACCGGCCAGGAACTTCCGCTCGGCCTCGGGAATCCCGAGCTTCTCGAACGTGTTCTTGATGTCGGACGGCACGTCGTCCCAGGTCTTCCCCTGACGATCGGCCGCCTTCATGTAGTAGTGAATGTCGTCGAAATTGAGGCTGGCGAGGTCGCCGCCCCAGGTCGGCGTCGGCTTCGACCAGAAGACCTCGAGGGCCTTGAGGCGGAAGTCGCGCATCCACTGGGGCTCGCTCTTCATCTCGGAGATCTGATGAACGACCTCGCGGCTGAGCCCCTTACCGCTCTTGAACGAGTAGTTGTCATCCGAGTCGCGAAACCCGAACTTGTACTCGTCCTTGATTCCTTGCACCTGCCCGCTCAGATCAGTCGCCATGGCGTCTATGTCCTTCCTCAGGAGGTCGGGTCGGGCTCAGAAGGTCAATTGACCGGACGGTGAGGCGTGCTGCTCCATCTCGTCCTCGTCCTTGGCCGCCTCGGGATACTTGGCGCGGACCCAGTCGTAGCCTTCGCGCTCGAGGAGGTCCACCAGTTCCGAGCCGCCGTTTTCCACGATCCGACCACCGAAGAGGATGTGGACAAAGCCCGGCTTGATATAGTTCAAAATACGTTGATAGTGAGTGATGACCAGGATACCGGTCGAAACCTTGGCCGCAACCTTGTTGACTCCTTCCGAGACCACCCGGACCGCGTCGATGTCGAGTCCGCTATCGGTCTCGTCGAGAATGGCGAAGGCGGGGCGGAGCATGGCAAGCTGAAGCACTTCGGCCCGCTTCTTTTCGCCGCCGGAGAAACCTTCGTTGAGGTAACGGCGGGCGAACTCGGGGTCCATGCCCAACTCGTCCATCTGCTCGCGGAGCTCCTTGCGGAACTCACGCATCGAGATCAGGTCCTCCCCTTCCTTGCGGTCAGGGTTGCGAACGTTGCTGACGGCATGGCGAAGGAAGTTCGCCACGGTAACGCCCGGGATCGACGTCGGATACTGGAAGGCGAGAAAGAGACCCGCCTTGGCCCGCTCGTCGGCCTCCATCTCGAGGATGTCCTGGCCGTCGAGCGTCGCAGTCCCCTCCGTCACTTCGTAGTTCGGATGACCCATCAGGGCGTAGCTCAAGGTGCTCTTACCCGAACCGTTCGGTCCCATCAAGGCATGCACTTCGCCTTGGCGGATGGTGAGGTCGACCCCCTTGAGGATCTCCTTGCCGTCGATCGCGACATGGAGGTTGCTGATCTGAAGAACCTTGCTCATTACGCTCCTGCCCTGTTGGGACCGGCTCGAGGTGCCCCTCCCGCTGGTCCGGTCATTCTCATCTGGTCAGCTTGAAAACCGGTTGATTCAATAAGATTCTCGGCTCAGACGGCCTGGGCCGCCGTCGTGAGAATCTCGGGTTTCGCCTCGAAGTCGCACGAGCGATGGCCGTCGAGCCGGCACTGGCTCAACCGAAGCCCTCGTCCCACGACCTTCTCAAACATTTTACGCTCCATGGCGCAGACAGCCCGATCGACTGCAGCCAACTCATAATAGGGGCAAGAGTGCTGTTTCAGCACCGAATTCTGCCCCCCTCCCGCCAGCGTGACTTCGGTTTCGACCCCACGGTCGTGAAGAATTGAGCCGAGCTGCACGAGCCGGCCCTCCCACTGATCCCCGGTGACCTGGGATCGGTAGAGCTCCGCCAGGCGATCGGTGATTCGCCCGAACAAGAAGCGACGAAGCTTGCGGTCCTCGACCGTCCGCATCATCTCATCCCAGAGCACCACGGCCAGGTCGGCATAATTCTGCCCCAGCCGCTTGTGAGCCTCAACGCTCGCCTCGTACACGTGCCGGGGACGACCACGCCCCCCGTGCTCAAGGCGACGCTCCACCATCCCGGACCCAATCAGCCGCGTCAGGCGGTTCCGAATCGCCGTCGGCGTCACTCCCTGACGGGCCGCCATCTCGGCAACTGTCAGTGGACCGTGCCGGCGAATCGAATCCAGGAGTGAGCGATCCGCAGCTTCGATCATCGCCACCCCTCTCTTTATTCTAGGTGAGACCTGAATTGCGCGGCGGAAACGGCGGATTCGCCCGACGCCTCCCCGTGGCTTGCCTTCGATACACTGAATTGTAAGAAGAGACCCTCGCAGCGTCTATCAGAATAGCCGCATTTTTCGCAAATTTTATTGCGAAAAACCTCTAACTCATGCCAAGGGTCCGATCCAGAGAGGCAGGAGGTGCCCGGAGGAGCACCACGAATCAGGCGGAAAGGGGAATGCACAATGGACCACCCGATCCCTAGCCACATCCAGTTGATGGAAGTGGGGAAGGCGGGAGGTCCAGTTTTGTCGACGGGCAAAAGTGGCGATGAGAGGCCGAGACAGCCTTAGAGGCCGACGCCACCCAGGTGCTTCTGCTTCTTGGGGTTGCGGACACCGTGCCGCTTCGGACGTCGCCCCTTGGCGATGGGCGAGCTATCGGCTTTCTTCCGCCACTTATAGCTTTTGCGATGCTTGGTCTTGGCTTTCATAACGCCGAACAACTCCCAAACGGATCAACGCGATTGCTTCAGATGGAGCGTATTATTGCGGTTAAGTCGACCAGAATTCAAGCGGAGTTCACGGCGGAAGTGGGAATGAACGAAAAGAAACGGGATGAACTCACGCGTTTGAGACGGATTTCACCCCTGATTTCAAGCAAGTTCGGCCCGCGTTCCACGCAGAAAAATAAAGATCAGAGAAGACCACAACCAATCGCCCGGCCGCCCCTTGACGATCAACGCCCCAAGGGATCGCGAAGGAGACCGGAGACGGCGCCTCTCAGGAAAAGATCATGGTGTGTGATCTGATTTCGGCCTGATCGCTTGGAGTGATAGAGGGCCCGGTCGGCCGCCTCCAGCAACTCCGGGCCCGTTGCCAGACCTGTCCCCGTCGTCGCGACCCCTGCGCTCACCGTCATCGGCCGTTGCGGCCAGGGGTAGTTCCTGATGATTGAGCGCAGGCGCTCCGCCAGCAAGGAAGCCGCATCGGCGGTCGTGGCCGGCAACAAGACGGCGAATTCCTCCCCGCCGTAGCGGGCGACGATGTCGTGATCGCGTGTCCCGCCCTTGAGGATGTCCGCCAGAGTCGCGAGCACAGCGTCACCAGCGGGGTGGCCGAAGGTGTCGTTGAGCGTCTTGAAATGGTCGACGTCGATCATGATCAAAGAGAGCGGATATCCGCAACGAACGGCCAGGGAGCAAGCGGTTGGCAGGGCCTCATTGAAGGAGCGACGATTCTTCAAGCCGGTGAGCCCATCGGTCGTCGCCAACTCGGCGAGTTGGAGATTCTTCCGTTCCAGCTCCTCCTGCATCGCTACGATCCGGCCGGCGATCGCCACGCGGGCCGACAACTCGGCCGGATCCGTCGGCTTGGAGAGAAAATCGTCAGCCCCAGCAGTCAGGCCGGCGAGCCTGTCTTGAAGCCCTTCGCGGGCGGTCAACAGGATGATGTAGGTATACGAGGAGTCGACCCGACTGCGGATTTTCCGGCAGAGGTCCAACCCGTCCAACCCCGGCATCATCCAGTCGGTGATCACCAGGCGATAATGCCCTTCTTGCAGCCGATCCCATGCTTCGAGACCGTCCAAGGTCATGACCACGTCATGGCCCAATCGCTCCAGGGTACGACGCAGAAAGAGCGCAGGCGTCGACTCATCATCGGCAACCAAAATCTTCATGACACTCCACGCTCCAGGCATTTTTCCAGCAGCGGGAGCAGTCGCTCCCAGTCACGACGTGCAAAAACCAGTTCCTCGCGGATTCCTGCCATCTCGCCTCGCTCACCCAACGCTTCCAGCCGCCGCCAGGATTCGGTGAATCCGTCGGCCCCCACGGTGAAAAAGGTCCCTTTCAAACCATGAGCGGCACGGGTGACACCCGCTCCATCCTCCAGACTTGCCGCCTCGACCAACCGTTCGATCGCGGCCGGGACAGTCCGTACAAAGTCCTCGAGCACTTCCCGAGCAAAATCACGATCGCCGTCACATCGCTCCAGCAGCCGATCCAAGGTGAAATCCGACGGTGTTTGAGCGCGTTCGGCTTCGCTCTCCCCATCATTGACAACCGGTGCCGTAACTCTCTTCTCAGCACAGACCCGGCGCAACTCGTCCCGCATCGTGTTGATCGTGACCGGTTTGGACAGGTAGCCGTCAAACCCGACGTCCAAGCAACGTTCGCGATCCCCTTTCATGGCATGCGCCGTGAGAGCGATGATCGGGATCCGAGAGTCCTCCCCTTGACGTGCTCGAATGGCGGCCAGCGCCGCGAACCCATCCATCACGGTCATCTGAAGATCCATCAGGATCAGGTCAAACGAATTCCGGTCCAGCGCCTCCACCGCAGCTTGCCCATTGTCGACCACCTCCACCCCATGCCCGAGGCTCCGCACCATCGCGGAGGCGACTTTTTGGTTGACGAGATGGTCTTCGGCCAGAAGCACGTTGAGCCGCCGTCCATCTGGTTCTCCGGATTCGACCGAGAGGTGGGCATCCCTTCCCTCCGCGCCATCGGCGTCAGGCGTTCCGGAAATTCCCGAGCGCTGGAGCAAATCCATCAAGGCATTATATAAGTCCGATTGCCTGACGGGTTTCGTCAAGCAAGCGCTGATGCCAAGATCATGACAAGAGAGGCCGGACTCACTCAGAGAATCGCCGGAGGTCAACATCAACATCTCGGGCTCACCCAGTCGGGGATCGCTCGTTAACCGTTCGGCAAGCTGGAAGCCATCCATTCCGGGCATCATCTGATCGAGCAGGACGACCGCGAACGGCTGACCTTGTTCGACGGCTTCCGCCAACGCCGCGATGGCCGCGAAGCCATCGTCAACGGTCACCGGCAACGCGCCCCAGTGATTGAGGACCTCCTCGAGGATGAGTCGGTTGGTCCGATTGTCATCGACCACCAGCATCCGCACGCCGTTGAGCCAAACCGGATCGGGTGAAGTCCGGCCGGGAAGCGCAATCGAGTGGGCGGGAAATCGCGCCGTGAAGCGAAAAATGCTGCCCCCCTCGGGGTTGCCATCCACCCAGATCCGGCCCCCCATCAGCGCCACCAATCGGGATGAGATGGTCAAGCCGAGGCCCGTTCCGCCGTATTTCCGGGTGGTTGAGCCGTCCACCTGCTCGAACGGATCGAAGATGGATTGTCGCTTCTCGAAGGGGACCCCGATGCCAGTGTCGGTCACGGAGAACTGCAGCGTGATCTCAACAACAGTCCGGGAGCACATCGCAACGTCGAGTACCACCTCGCCCTGTTCCGTAAACTTAACGGCGTTCCCGACGAGGTTGACGAGCACCTGGCGGAGCCGCCCCGCATCCCCCACAACAACCTGGGGAACGTCGGGGGCAATCCGGCAGGCGAGTTCCAGACCCTTGGTGTGGGCCCGCAAGGCAAGGCTACGGGCGGTGTCGGCCACCTCATCCCGCAGGTCGAACGGGATCGGGTCGAGGTGAAGCTTGCCGGCCTCGATCTTTGAGAAATCGAGGATGTCATTGATGACCGAGAGCAGCGAGTCGGCCGACGTCTTGACCAGGCCGAGGTATTCCCGTTGCTTGGCCGTCAGCGAAGTCCCGAGTGTCAGCTCCGTCATGCCAACGATCCCGTTCATGGGCGTGCGGATCTCATGGCTCATGTTGGCCAGGAACTCACTCTTGACCCGATTGGCGGTTTCCGCCTCCTCATGAGCCTGAACCAGGTCTGTCTCAGTTTGTCGCCTCTGTTTCATCTCACTGGCAACGAGCCGATGGGAAACGAGCAACAGCGACAGGCTGGCCAGGAGTCCGATCACCAGAGTCAAGCGTGCCCAACGCGCACTGATATCAGCCTGGTTTGACTCCAATTGCAGTTGTTTCTCCTGCTCGGTCCGGAGCGAGGCGGCCTCGGCACGGATCTGCCTCATGACGGTCCGCCCCCGGTCCGTCAGCACCGCTTTCAAGGCTTCCTCCAGGCCCTTCTCTCGACGCAGATCGATCGTTCCTTGCAACTCGGCAAGCCTCTCGGTAGCCATGGCTTGCAACCGACGAATGCCAACTCCCGAGCCCGACTTCGTCCCGAGGAGTTGGTCAATGCGGTCGAACTCACGGCTGAGCTTTTCCGACGCATCGTGGTACGGATCGAGGTAATAGGGGCGTCCCGTGAGCAAATACCCGCGCTGGCCCGTCTCAGCATCCTTCAACAGCGAGAAAACATGCTCAATACCCAGGAGAACTTGGTGAGCGTGATCGACCCGACTGGCGGTTTCGATCGACCCCGAAAGCGCAAGGTAGGCACACACGCTGATGGCAATCAAGACAGCTGAGGCCAAGACGAACTGCCAGGCAAGTTTGTTTTCTAACCGCCAACTCATGACCACACACCCCGAGATCGTGATGCTTCGCTCGCCCGCCTTCAATCGCAGCCGTGAGACTTTGTGAGACGAAACACCGTGCTGAGGCGATTGTCAATGAGATGAGGGCCTACACGAACGAGGCCCAACGCCCAAAGTCGTGACGTGAGACCATGAGCCGACGGCACCTGGGCAGTCAAGTGATGGTCTCAGACACCACGGCGGCTCGAGACCAGCATCTCGTCTCTTGAATAAGGCCGGCGTACGTCAATCTTCATGGATTCTCTTGTAATCTAGTACACGTTTCAGAAAGCTCGCCAAATGCTCAGCGCGCCCTGAGCAGTTCGGCCCCATCCGTGCAGGGAGAGGCTCGACCGACTGGCCAGTGCAGACGAACGAAGAGTGTGCTGGTGCAATCGATATCGTTCTTGGGCCCGAGGCAAGGTCGATGAGCGCGGCGAGCGAGCGGCAAGGTATTGGTGGGAGCGAAAGCGGAGTATTCAGCCTTTGGGGTACGGCCGTCCCGGTACGAGCCGTGGGGTGGAATCTCAAAAGACCGAGCCGGCCGTGCTCCTGCTCCGCTTGCTGCGGAGATTCAGGAACACGGCCGGCCCGGCCATATTCAGACCACGCTCAACCGTAACGTTTCTGAGATTTGTGCGGTCTTCAAGGGCCTGGGACAAGGCCTTACTCGACAAACTCAAGAACTTTAAAATGCAGGCGGAGCACCTGCGGTCCCAGGGAAGACAATCAAGGCGGAGCCCCGTCTTCGCTTAATTTCTGGCTGAGAGCGGTCCCTTGGGAGTCGCCATGCCGGTGGCGACGGTCTCTCCCGGCCGGCTCATGACCTTGAGCAAGTAGACACGGCTCGGCGGACTCACATGGCCCTGGGAATCCACGGCCTGAGCGTGGAAACGGTACACTCCGTTGGCCAGAGGCGTCCCGATCGTGACACGGTAGTTGCCGTTGGCGGGGTCAACGACCGACTGGCCGTAGACGGTGCCCTGGTCGTCGACGATCTGGATGGTCACGCCGTTGCTGTTGAAACCACCGCCGGTGCCGCCGGAGAAATTGCCCACGGAGGAACCCGCCCCGTAGGTCCCGACGAGCTGCGGTTGGCGGAGCGTAGTCTTGCCAATCCCGTCCGACACGCGAACACCGTCCTGGGTGGCGAGTTCAGGAGCGGGAGGTCGCTGGATCGGTCGGCCCACACCAAGGATCGTCTGGAGCACGAGCGAATAGTCGTTTGTCGCCAGGAAGACCGGCTGCGGACTCTGCGAATCGACCTTGGCCAGGTCATTCATGTCCTGGGTGAGGTTGGCCACCTGCTGAGCGGTCGCCCCCGTGCTCCCCACGACCCTCTGGAACGCATGGCTCAGAGTCTTGGCATCGGTGACACTCAGACTGGCGTTCGGCACGATGTCCTTGATCGTCGAGTTGAACGCCTCGACCGTCGCCGGGTTCGGCCGGTGCAACCGGCCCGCGATGGACAGGAGGTCGTCCTGGAGTTTGCGGATCGTGGCGTCGGGAAGAAAGCGGTTGGGATCCAACTGTTTCAGATAAAAGGGGAGGTGCTCGATTCGCGTTTCCTTCTGGTGGAACGTGACCGGCACTTCCTGAGCCGCTGAGACCTGAGCCGTGTTGCTTGCGCCAAAGACGCTCAGCATGGCGCGTCCTTCCAGCCCTTCGGGAGAGGGAACGAATCGGCGGCGGTCCATCGCGCGGATCTCCTTCGGGCACCGAGAGAAGGTGACATCAGACAAGGCTCGGTAAGTCGCCTGTCTGGAGCCAACGGCCGTCGAATGTCGGCAGTTCAGCGTGGAGAAGAACTCAAAGAGAATTGAGGTCCGGAGCAGCCTTGCCCCTCGACCGGCCCACGTCTTACCAGATCGTCTCAAGTCTGGCCAGCCGATTTCCGAGGCCTGGCAATCGTTTCAGCGCCACTTCGACCTCGGGATCGAGAGACAACAGACACTCGCTGTCTTCCCGCCGAGAACCCAGGAAAAACTCTCCCCCTAGGGGCGTGAGTAGCAACGGAACAGAAAACCGGCGTAAGGGTCGTCACGCTGCCAGATCATCCAAAGGCCGCCCGCGAAGGCCGGTTTCAGTTTTGCGATCGAGCCGAAAACGAAGAAGGCCGAAAGCGATTCACCCAACGCCGCCGCCAACAAACTCGGTTACCCCCCTTGACATGATTCGTCGTTTAGCTAATTATCGAATCATGAACCAGGTATTCAAAGCCCTCTCCGATCCGACCCGCCGCCGCGTGCTTCAGCTCCTGCGCAAGGGGCCGATGAGCGCGGGCGAGCTCTGCGATGAGTTCGACTTCTCCAAGTCGACGATGTCGGCGCACTTTGCGGTGCTCAAGGAGGCCGACCTGGTGCACACCGAGAAGGTCGGCAAGTCCGTCATCTATCACCTGAAGCTCTCTGTGCTCGAAGAAGCGCTGCTGGGCTTTGCCCATTCGTTCGGCATCGGCGCGAAGGCGCCGGAGCCCAAGAGGGAGACTGCAAAATGAACAAGGAGATAAAAACGGGAATGATCGGAGGCTCTCGCCTGGGCGGGCATGATGTTTGCCCTGGTGCTCGGCGCGATCTTCGCGCACAAGCTGGGCGATATCGACCGCGACACGGTCATCCGGATGGTGACCGGCCCGACCGGGCTCTGGATGGCCTGGTACGGCAACCGGATACCCAAAAACGTCATCCCGAACGCCCGGGCAGGCCAGGCCCAGCGGGTCGCAGCTTGGTCTCTGGTGCTGAGCGGGCTCGTCTATACCGGACTATGGGCGTTTGCCCCGATCCCAGTGGCCGTGACGGTCGGGACCGGCGCGGTCTTCGCAGGAGTCGCGATAACGCTCGGCTATTGCCTGTCGCTGCGGGACAAGCCGAAAGCCGTCTAATGCAGGCTTTCTTTCGAGGCTCGCCACCCACGATGGCAGTAGGTTCCGGATCCGGCAGTCAAGAGTCACCCAAGCGAGAGCTCAAATGACAATTAATCGAGCGTGCTTATGCCAGCAGACCGCTCTCTGGATCGCGGCAGTGTGGCTGGGCCCAATGAGTGTGTCGGCCGCGGCCCAGGAGAAGGCCGCTTTCCCGGTCGCCACACCCGAAAGCCAGGGCGTTTCAGCCGCGGCCGTGCGCCGAGTGGCCGGCGAGGTAAAAGAGTATGTGAAGAACGGCACGATCGTCGGCGGCGAGCTACTGATCATCAAGAACCGCAAGACCATCTTGCACGAGGTCTACGGAGAGCGCGATCGCGAAGACAAACGAGTCATGGAGCGCGACACGATCTTCAACGTCCGCTCGATGACTAAACCGCTGACGGGCGTCGCCGTGCAGATGCTGGCCGACGAGGGGAAACTGCGCCTTGACGACCCGGTGGCGAAATACCTGCCCGGATTCGACACCGACAAATCGAAGGCCATCACGATCGAGCAGCTCCTGCAACATCGGAGCGGATTGCCTCTGTCGATCATCACGGTCAAAATGGATCAGTACTCCGACCTGCAAGCCCAGGCGAAGGCCATCGGGGAAAAAGGGCCACAATTCACGCCGGGCGAGAAGTTCTGGTACTCGGACGCCGGCAGCGACGCCGCAGCGGCCGTCGTCGAACGGATCAGCGGCACAACGATTGACCGCTTCGTCGCGGAGCGGATCCTCCAGCCGCTGGGGATGGCCGATACGTTCTATCTCTCGAAGGCCGAAGACCCGCGCAAGAAGCGCGTGGCGAGCCTCTACTTCGGCAGCCCGGGAAAGTGGACGCGGTACTGGATGCCGGGCGGAGCACCCTTCTATCCGTTCGCGTGGGGCTCGCAGACGCTCTACTCCACTCCCGCCGATTATGCCCGCTTCCTCGCGCTATGGATGGACGGCGGCATCGCCAGTGGCAAACGCCTGCTCTCAAACGAGGCGATCGCCCACATCCTGACTCCCGTTTCGCCGATGAAAGCTCTCGGAAACGATGGGCCATACCCATGCGGGTTTTTCGGGATGAAGCCGCACTACGGCCAAATGTCCATGCTCTACGCACCCGGCGAAAGTCCTGCCAGGACGGAAGTGAGGGCCTTCGGCCACGACGGTTCGGATGGTACAGGCGCCTGGGCATTTCCCGAGGAGAACCTGATCGTTTGTTACTTCACGCAATCGCGGAGCCAGGTCAGCACGATCCGGTTGGAGACGACGATCCAGGATGTGCTGCTCCGGCGCGAGAGTGCCGATAATGTACCTGATGAATTGAAACCGCTGATCGGTACATATTACGCTAACTTCGGGCCATTCAAAAACACACCGTTCCAGGTGGTATTCCGCTGCGGGAAACTGGCCCTGGATATTCCCAGTCAACTGGTGTTCGAGCTGAGTGAGCCCGACAAGGAGGGGCGCAGGCAGTTTGTACTCACCAACGCGACCGCAGTCTCATTTAAGAAAGACAGCGGAGGTAAGGTCTTGGCGCTGGTCCTACACGAATCCGGAATGTCATTTGAGTTGCCGCGGGACAAACCGGTTGACGACGAACGCCCCAAGAAGTGATTATTTTCTCACGCATTATGTGAAGAAGGCGTCATCAGAGACTTACGGCAACTCTAGGGGGCGTGAATAGCAATGGAACAGGTTCTCCGGCTCGGTTCAAGGACCCACCAGATCACGACGCCGGTTCCTTGGCCAGGTATCGCAATACGGTCCGTCGGCTGACGCTCAAGGCGGTGGCGATCTCTTACAACGAGAGACCTCGGTCACGCAGCTCTCCGGCGCGATGCCACGGTGCCTTGGTCATACCTCGCTTTCGGCCCCGTATAGATGCCCCGTTTCCTCGCCTCCGCGATCCCCGCCGCTTGTTCTGCGTCCTGGAACGGCTCCAGCGCCGCGACCTGTTCGTGGCCGCCAGCCAACGCTGGGGCGACCCGTACGCCAAGCTCCTGCAAGGGCCAACCTGGGAGAAGGTCCGGTCGCGCGTCTGCCGGACGTTGGGACGGTCGCCCACCCCGGCCTCGGAGTTGGAGGGGCTCGGCATGTACCTGCTGAACTACCTGGACGACGAGGCGTATCGCCGTCGCATCCTCACCCAGCTTAACCACGGTGAAAGCCGACACACCGTGGCGCGAGCCATCTTCCACGGCCAGAGAGGCGAACTTCGGCACCGTTACCGCGAAGGCCAGGAAGACCAACTGGGGGCGTTGGGACTGGTGGTCAATAGCGGTGGTGCTCTGGAACACCCGCTATCTGGACGCCGTCTTGGCCAAGGTTCGCACCACGGACGTGGTGGTGAAGCCGGAAGACGTCCAACGGCTCTCGCCGCTGTTGCTCGACCACGTCAACGTGCTCGGCCGATACGAGTTCGCCCTAACAAAATCGATCCGGCAGGGGCGATTGCGACCGCTTCGCGAACCCAAAGGAGATGGATGACTTGGCGGCATGATCGCCCTTACACCGGTTTTCTGTTCCATTGCTACTCACACCCGCCCTACTCACCGCGCGGAGTTCCCACGACTTTCGGCTTCGAACAGCCGTTCGAGCAGGACAGGGTTGACCACCCCTTTGAAACGAACTTTGCCGTCGACCTCCACTACGGGAACGTCCGTGTTGAATCGCTCTCGCAAGATCGGATCGCCGTCGATGTCGATCTCCTCCATGGAAAAGCGAAGTCGACGCTGGTAGTCCTTCAACAGGTCGAGCGCTTTATGGCAGCAGCCACATTGCTCGCGCGTGTAGACCTTGATCCGGAGATGGGCGACGTCGGCCTTGAATCGGGACGGCCACAAGCGAGCGAGGAGAGAAATCATCGGAAACAGGACCTCACCTTGCCGGACCTCAAATGGGATGACTCGACGTGGGGCAGGACCGGAGCAGCCTCAACTCACCCGTCGACGAACGGGCGAATGGCGACCAGGTTGTCGAAGAACGTCGCTCCTCCGCCCATATCGGCAAGCGCGGTGGACGTGGTGCTGTTGACGTTGGTCCGTCCTGGACTGAGCTTGTTCCAGTGAATTCCGGTGGCGACGGCCACTCCGGGACGAACTTTCCCCGTGAGAGCCACGCGCGAGCGGAACTGGCCGCGATCATTATAAACCTCGACCCACTGGCCCTCGACCAGACCCAGGCTCTCGGCGTCAGCCAATGACAATTCGATGGTCGGCTCGCCCGCCAACGCGCGATGACGCGGATCGTTCGCGAAAGTCGAATTCAGAAACTGCGGTCGAGGCGGGCTCAGGAGTTGAAACGGGTAGCGGGCGGCAAGCGCAGGGCGCGTTTGCGGATCTTCGTGGGGCGGGAGATACGTGGGCAAAGGATCAAATCCGTCGCGTTTCATCCGCTCGGAATAGAACTCGCACTTGCCCGACGGGGTCGGAAACCGTCCGTCGGCAAAGGGGAGGTGGTGTTCGGGCAGGTTCAGCCGGATCGATCCTTCAACCTCGAGCCGTTCGAGCGTAATCCCTTGCAGCGAAGGCCCCCCATCGAGCGCTTGCCGCATCAACGTCTCATCGTCGGGGAACTGCTCGGCCGGAAATTCCAGACGGGCCGCGAGCGCCCGGAAGACGTCGTTGTTGGATCGGCATTCTCCGCGAGGAGCGATCGCAGGCGGATTTAACATCACGAAATGATGACCATAGGAACCGTGAAGATCGACGTGCTCGAGTTGGGTCGTCGCAGGCAGGACGATGTCGGCGTAGTCGACCGTGTCGGTCGGGAACTGTTCGTGGACGACGGTGAACAGGTCGTCGCGAAGTAGGCCTTTCGCCACCCGCGCCTGGTTCGGAGCAACCGCCGCTGGGTTGCAATTATAAACATAGAGAGCCCGAACCGGGGGCCCGGGGAGTTCGCCGGCCAAGGCCTCGGCCAGTTGATTCATATTGATGATTCGCGTGCCCGATGGCGAGAGATCAGGGCGGGTCAACCGATTCGCGTCGAAGTCGTAGGCGCCGCTGGTGGAAAGGATCGTCCCGCCCCCGGGATGCCGCCACGAGCCGATCAGGGCGGGCAGACAGGCGATCGTCCGCACGGCCATCCCGCCGCCGCCGTGGCGCTGGAGGCCGTAATTCAGGCGGATCAACGACGGTTGCTCGCGTGCGAGACGATGCGCCAAGCTCTCAAGCGTCGAACGCTCCACCCCGGTGATCGCCGCCACACGCTCGGGATCATATTCGGTCAGGACCCGCGTTCGGAGTTCGCCCGCCCCCACGGTTCCGCGCTCGAGAAAGTCGTCGTCCTGAAGGCCGTCGCGCCAGATCACATGCATGATCCCCAGCGCCAGCGCGGCATCGGTCCCAGGCCGTGGCTGAATGTGCCAGTCGGACCGCTCCGCCGTCGGACTGCGATAGGGGTCGACGGTCACGATCGTCGCCCCCTTCTGCCGCGCCTGGATCATCAGGCTCCAGAGGTGACTGTTGGTATTGGCCGTATTCGAGCCCCAGTTGACGATGAAGCGGCAGTCGGGCACCGCCATGGGATCGGCTCCCAGCCGTCCTTGACCCAGGGTGTACTCATACCCCTTCGTGCCCGCCGTCGAGCAGATCGTGCGATCGAGGATCGTGGCCCCAAGCTTGTGGAAGAACCGACGGTCGAGGCTGCTCGCCTGGAGCTTTCCCATCGTGCCGTAGAAGCTGTAAGGCAAGATCGCCTGCGGCCCGTCAGCCGAGCGCGCGATCTCGGCGAAACGGCCGGCGATCTCGCCAAGAGCGTCCTCCCAACTGATCCGCTCGAATTGTCCTTCCCCTTTTGGCCCGACTCTGCGCAACGGGTGGAGGAGCCGTTCCGGGCTGTACACCCGGTCGAGATACCGGGCCATCTTCTGGCAGAGAAATCCTCGCGTGAACGGATGCTCCGAATCACCGCGCAGGTCGACGGCGACACCCCCATCCACCGTGACAAGCATGCTGCACGTATCGGGGCAGTCGAGATGGCAGACACTCTTGGTTACGGTGCGGGCCGCGGTCGTCATCAGCGAGGAACTCCGGCGGATCAGCCGTCGAACGATTTCGATCGTAATACCAGTGTACGCGAGCGGTCGCAGGGTCGAAAAGAACCGCGACGGTTCGCGCTCGGCAACGCCATTCGGGGGAATCCGCAAGCCGCTTGACAAAGCCGTAACGGCATGCGACGTTCGATACTGCTCAGACCTGCCACGCTGCTGACGACCCGCCTACTGGGGACACACCCAGCCCTGCCCGAGTTCGCCGGTTTGCGCCCGGATCGAAGGAGACCCTCCCCAATGGTTCGCAAACCTATCGGCCTTGCTACCTTGATTGGTTTGACCCTGAGCGTACCAACCTGGGCCGCCCCCCCTGAAATCAAAGGGACAACCCCCTTTGGCGTTCAGAAAGGCATGGTCACCGAGGTTACGATCACAGGGGCAAACCTGGCAAGCAATCCCGAGTTGGTCGCTCCGTTCCCCGTCGTGATCGCCCCGTCCGAGGGCTCGGATGCAGCCAACTGGAAGCTGAAAATCACGGTGCCTCCCGAGACTCCCCTCGGCACTTACCCCATCCGGGTTCGCACGGATGATGGCCTCTCCAACTCGTTTCTCTTCTCGGTCGGCCAGCTTCTGCAAGTGGCCGAGAAAGAAGACAATAACACGTTGGCCACCGCACAGGTGATCGCGACTCCCGTGGTCGTCGAAGGCCAGGTGGCGGGGAATGATGTCGACTTCTACCGATTCCCGGGCAAGAAGGGGCAGCAGATTGTTGTCGATGCCCAATGCTCACGAATCGGGTCGGGCGTCGATCCATCGATCCGCCTGACGACCGCCGCCGGCAAATACGTAGCCTCGGCCGATGACTCCCCCGGCCTGGTCACCGATGCCCGAATGGTGGTGACCCTTCCCGAAGACACCGACTATGTGGTCGAGTTCTCCGACTCCCGCTATCAAGGGGGAGGACGGCCCGTCTATCGACTCATCATCGGCTCCGTGCCCATGGCCGAGGAGATCTACCCGCTCGGAGGCAGGAACGGAGAAACGGTCGGCTTCGAACTCCGTGGAGGGACCCTGCCCGGCCTCCGCGTCGTCGGTGCCACGGTCAATCGACAGCCTGACGGCGAGGTTTTCCAAATCCGAGCGGCCGGCGTCGGTGCTCCCGGCGAGGCGGGACTCGAGGTCGAATCACTCCCCCCGATGGATGTCAGTCCGTTTCCGGAGTTGCGTGAGCCGACCGACGCGACCCCGACCTCACCCCCGCTTCGTGCGACCGCCCCGGTTGTCCTCAACGGCCGGATCGACCCGGCTGGCGACGTGGACCGCTTCAGCCTGGCCGTCACCCCCGGACAGGTTCTCAAGATCGAGGTGGACGCGGCCGAGAACGGCTCGGCTCTCGACGGTGTGCTCCAAGTGCTCGGCGCCAAGGACGCGGTCCTGGCCACCGCAGACGACACGACGATCCCGCCCGAGGGGGGGAAGAAGGGGAAGGCAGCCGGGATCATCACACCCGATCCTTCCTTGAACTTCACCGTCCCGGCGAACACGACCGAGATCACGGTGGCGCTGCGGGACTTGCAGTCTCGAGGAGGCGTGGGATTCCCCTATCGGATCACGGTGGATCTCGTCACCCCGACCTTCGAGATCGCGTTGAATGATGCTCAGATCAGCATTCCCAAGGGGAGCTCGACACTCGCCGGAGTGACCATCAAGCGGCTGGGATACACCGGGCCGATCACCCTGAGCATCGCCAATCCTCCCGCGGGCCTGACCGTGCGACCCGGGACGGTGGCCGACGGTCAAGTGGTCGGAACATTCTCGGTCTCAGCCAGCGCAGACGCCTCCTTCGGCGCGGTTTCACTCAACGTCGTCGGACAGGGACAAGGACCAGCCGGCCCGATCGTGGTCACGGCGAAAAAGGATATCCTCTTCGCACAACAAGGGACCTTGCCCACCTACGTCGTTACCCAGGTCGGACTGGCCGGGGCCCCTGCGTTGCCGAAGGCTCTCACACTCGATGCCCCTGCCGAACCGATCGAGGTGGTCCACGGGTACGGAGCGGCGGCACCGATCAAGTTGACGCGAACGAATGGGGCCGACGCGGAGTTGGCGGTCACTCCCCTCCCCTTGCCCCCTGGTCTCGCCGTTCCGGCCGCGAAGATCGCCGCCAAGGCCAATGACGGAAGCGTGCCCTTCAATGCTGCCGTGGAAACACCGCTGGGAGCGATGACGATCGGCTTGATCGCCAAGGGGACAGTTGACAAGGTCGAGCAGACCTTCTCCATTCCGGCCATCACCCTGAATGTGGTCCGCCCTGCCGCCCTGGAGTTGGCCGCCCCGGCGCTCGAAGTCAAGGCTGGAGCAACCTTCGAGTTGAAGGGCAAGGTCGTTCGCAAGGAGCCGTTCAAGGAACCGGTGACGGTGAAGGTCAACGGCTTACCCGCCGGCTTGAAGGCCGAACCGGTGACACTGGCACCCGACCAGTCGGACTTCACCATCCCGGTGATTGCCGATGAGACGGCGGCCGTGGCTCAGGCGACAGCCAACGTCACGATCGCGTTTCAGATCAACAAGAAAGACTACCCGATACCGGCTGCCCCGCTTGCCGTGAAAGTGATCGCGAAGTAATCCGACCGCTCGTGCCTTGGAATTGATCCCGCCCCCTTTTCCCCTGATCCGTGCTGCCATAGGAGCCTCGCGATGCCTCGACTTCGCCCAACCGGCCTCTCCTTCGCCCTGGGGCTCGCGCTGACCCTTCCGACGTTCGGGGATGATGCTCCGAAAGCGGCTGCGCCCGCAGAACCGGCTCCGGCCGCCCCTGCAGCGGGACCGGTCAGCTTCTTGAAGGACGTTGCACCGATCTTCGTCCAGAATTGCATCGCCTGCCACAACCCGAAAAAGTCGGAGAGCAAATACGTGATGACCACGTTCGCCCAGTTGGCCAAAGGAGGCCAGCAGGGGGACGGGATCACACTCGAGCCCGGCGATCCGGACGCGAGCTTCCTGGTCGAGCTGATCCGCCCCGACGGCTCACCCCGGATGCCCTACAAACAAGACCCGTTGCCCGCAGACAAGGTTGCGCTGATTGAGCGATGGGTCAAGGAGGGGGGCAAGTACGACGGCGGAGCACCGACGGAAGATTGGACCGCCGTGCTTCGCAAGAACACACCGATCGTGATCCCGGAGGCGTACCCTGTCCCCGTCGCGATCACGGCCCTTGCGTTCAGCCCCGACAACACGGTGATTGCAGCGTCAGGTTATCATGAGCTCACGCTCTGGAAGACGGCTGACGGAGCCCTCGACCGCCGCCTCAACGGCTTGGCCGAACGCGTCTACGAGGTGGCCTTCAGCCCCGACGGCAAGTGGATGGCGACGGCCAGCGGCGACCCGGGCCAGTTCGGCTCGGTCAAGCTCTGGCTGGCGGAACCAACCGGTGGGGGTAAACCCGTCCGCGACCTCCTCGAGAGCATCGATTGCGTCTTCGCGGTCGCCTTCAGCCCCGATAGCAAGCTCCTCGCCGCCGCCGGCGCTGATCGCGCCATCCGGATCTGGGAAGTGGAATCGGGCAAGGAACTCGCGGTGATCGAAGACCATGCCGACTGGATCCTCGACATCGCCTTTAGCCCCGACGGCAAGCGGCTCGTCAGCGCCAGCCGTGACAAGACGAGCAAGGTCTTCGACGTCGCCAAGAAGGAGTCGCTCGTCACCTTCCCCGGCCACGGCCAGACCGTCTACACGGTCGCCTTCCATCCCGATGGCAAGAACGTGTTCAGCGGCGGTGAAGACAACCTGATCCGGATCTGGGGCCCGGACAACGACGGTAAGCAGGTCGGCCAGATCGGCGGATTCGGCGGCCCTGTGTTCCGGCTTCAGTTCACGCCTGACGGCAAGGAAATCCTTGCCTGCGGCTCCGACAAGACGGTTCGCGTCTTCAACGCGGAGAGTAAGGCCGCCGTTCGCGCACTCGCCGGGCATACCGACTGGGTCTACAGCTTCGCCATCTCGCCCGACGGCAAGACCGTCGCGTCGGGAAGCTGGGATGGCGAAGTCCGGCTCTGGAACCTGGCCGACGGCAAGCTCGAAAAGACCATCCTCGCCGCCCCGGGTTACAAGCCGGCCGCCAATGTCCAGGCAGCCGCCAAGTAAGTCTGGGAAAATGAACCAAGGGCCAGGGTGGCGGCTTTCCGCCACCCTGGCCCCGTTGATTCCGGCAGTTTTCGTTGGCCGATTCCGGGTCCAACGTAATCAGGCAAACGCCTCCGCGATCGGTTCGGCTCCCTCGACCAGAGCCAACGACTCGCCTTGCCCCAGGTCGAGAGAGCGACTGGGGTCAATTCCAAGACTCCGGTACATGGTCGCAACCAACTCCCCCGGTTGGACCGGTCGGTCGGCTGGGCTTGAGGCAATCCGATCGCTTGCCCCGATCACTTGCCCCCCCTGAGTCCCTCCTCCGGCAAGGACAGCGCTCCAGACGCCCGGCCAGTGGTCGCGACCTCCCACGGCATTGAGCCGAGGGGTCCGGCCGAACTCCCCGGTCGCAACCACCAGCGTCGTCTCGAGCAATCCGCGCTGCTGGAGGTCGTCGAGTAACGCTGAGAACGCCTGGTCCAGGGTCGGCAAGACCTCGGCCGCGTAGTCGTCCAGCGTGCTGAACGGCTTCGTCCCGTGGCAATCCCAGCTCACCCGGTTGAACACGGTTTCAAACATATTCACCGCAACCACCCGAACCCCTGACTCCACCAGACGTCTGGCCAGCAAACATCCTTGCCCAAATCGGGTCGAGCCGTAGGATTCGCGAACCGAGGCGTGTTCTCCGGTCAGGTCAAACGCCCCGCCCCCAGTTGAGGAGGCACGGTCCGCCCGCAGGTGGATCGGCTCGAAGGCGCGACCGAGGTCGCCGGCGGTCTGGCCGTGAGAAACGTTGACGCCCGTATGGCCAATCGGGGCGGGTACGACCACAAACGAGGGCACGCCGCTCTTGGGTGTCGTCAGCCGAGACACGACCGAGCCAACATGCGGATGCTCCTCCCCATGACGGCAGAGCCGGCCGGTCTGGATCAACTGGTGGCCGGTCTCATGGATCGGCGCGGCGTCGTGATGCATGGAGCGAATGAGTGTCAGCCGATCCATCCTTCGGGCCAGCCGGGGCAAATGTTCATTGATCCGGACACCCGGCACGGCGGTGGCAATCGAATCGAACGGGCCGCGCACCTCGACCGGCGCCTCGGGCTTGGGATCCCAGGTCTCCAACTGGCTCGGCCCGCCGACCAGCATCAACAGGATCAGAGCCCTGTCCCCCCCTGCCCCCGAGGTCATTGCCCGACTCAGGTCGGGACAGGATAACGCCAATGCGCCGCCCCCCCCGGCCCGCAGCAACTCGCGGCGGGTCAGACCGGAACCTGTCCTGATTGGCCTATTTCCAAACGTGAGCATAGCATCCGCCCTTATTGCTCTCGAGAACCGAACCGGCGGTGGATCGTCAAGCGACGCGTCATAAGATACACCCGCGGTTGGGTCCGTAACAGCCATGAGAGCCGATCATTGGCCACCGACAGCGGATCGGATTATCGGGGTTGTCGGGGTAATGACGAATTTGCGTCGACTGGGCAATTCCGGCAACCTAGAGTAGATAGTGTTTCCAAAAATGTCGATATGGAGGAAGGATCGACCGCAGCGGAGCTTGCGATCCCCCGCGCTGGGACTGATACCCGGCGGATGCAACGGGTCAGAGCCAAGGAGGGTAACCGGGATCATGAGACATCACGTCCTGCGTTGGAGTCTAATTCTCGGAGTCGTGTGTTGGGGGGGCGTTCGCCAGTCGAGAGCGCAAGGGCCCACGATCGAAGAAGGGACGCCGCCCGAGCCTGGTTCGCGAGATTCGATGCTCCCCGATGCCCCGGGGTCGGGAGGCAGTGGTGGCTTGGGGAACAATCCGGGCGACATCGGTCAGATTCTCGGAGGGCGTCCCGGCGCGTCCACGCCGCGAATCCCGACCTCCGCGGCCGACCCAACGCAAGCGCCTTCGCCGACCTCCCTCCAGATGGGCATCAGCGCCCCCAAGCCACGGGCCACGCCGGAAGCGCCTTTTTATGGGTCGCTGTCGCTTCCTGAAGTGTTGGAAGACGAAGGGCCCGCCGGAGGGCTAACCCTCGATGCGGCCATCGACCGGGCGTTACGGGAGAACCTCGACCTTCGCGCCAAGTTTTTTGAGATACCCCAAGCCCAGGCCGACATCCTCCAGGCCGGTCTCCGCGCCAATCCGATCCTCTATGCCGACAGCCAGTTGATCCCCTACGGACAGTACAACCGGACCAATAACGGCGGTCCGATGCAGTTCGACGTCAACGTCACGTACCCGCTCGACGTCTCTCGCAAGCGAAGGGCGCGGGTCGTGGTCGCCACGCGAGCCAAGCGCGTGCTCGAGGCGCTCTATCAAGACGCGGTCCGGATGCGAATCGACGAGCTCTACCAGTCGTTCCTCGACGTCCTCGCCTCACGACAGACGATCCGGTATGCCCGCAAGAGTGTCGAGGGACTCGACAAGCTCCTCGAAGTCGAGCAAAAGAAATTCCAGCAGGATGTCACGACAAGAGCCGAGGTCAAACGCGTCGAGATCCAGCGCGACTCCGCGAAGATCGGCCTGCTCGACGCCGAAGAGCAATATCGCAAGACCAAGCGGAGCCTGGGAACGATTCTGAATCTTTCCCCCGGCGAGGTTGAATCGCTCGAGATCCAGGGAACGATCTTCGATAAGTTCTCTCCCCCTCCCCCGCTGCAAGAGCTCAATCGGATCGCCCTGAATGTCCGCCCCGATATCGTGTCGTATCGCCTGGGGATCCACCGGGCCGAGGCCGACGTCAAGCTGGCGCTGGCGAATCGATATTCCGATATCTACTTGCTCTATCAGCCCTATACGCTCCAGAACAATTCGCCCTTCGGCCTGAAGAGTCCGCATTCCTGGGCGGTGGGTGTCACCGCCCCCTTGGCGATCTTCAACCGCAACCAGGGAGGCATCCAGCGCGCGAAGCTCAACGTCGTCCAGACCCAGGTTCAACTGGCGACCGTTGAGCGTCAGGCGTTGACCGAAGTCGCTCAGGCCTATCAGGAGTATCAGACCTCACTCGAAATGGTGCGGAAGATCGAAAAAGACGTTCTCCCCGACGCCGAGATGGTGCTCAGCGACTCACGTCGCCTCTTCTTCGGAGGGGAGAAAGACGTGACCTACTACCTGAATGCCCAACGCGACTACAACGACCTGGTGAAGCAGTACCTCGACACCATGGTCCGACACCGGCGCAGCATGCTGGCTCTCAATACCGCGCTCGGCCATCGGGTCTTGCCATGAACCCGAGTCCACCGAGCCTGCGCGCTCGGAACGGGAGAACCGCGCGGCGAATCGAGGTGACCCGCCCCGCGGTTCCCACAGATTTCATTCGGCGAGGGAACCCGACTCACGCATCAAGCCATCAAATTCTTGACGACCTTGGCCAGGTCGGCCCCGGTGTCGGTCAAGCTGTAGAAATTGTTCTTGCCCTGACGACGAGGGGCGATGATCCCACCGTGTCGGAGCAAGGCCAGGTGGTGGCTGACCGCGGGTTGACTCTGGTTCAACTGTTCGCACAGCGCCCCCACGTGTCGCTCGCCGTCGGCAAGGATCAGGATGACCTGAAGTCGCGTGGGATCGCTCACATGCTTCAACAAAATCGAAGCACGGCGAGCCTGCTGGAACCGCTGATCCACCGTCTTGACAGGTTTCGACTTGCTCGAAGCCGTCTTGGTTGCAGCGAGCTTGGGATTGGTCTTGGTGGCCATGAGAAAGTACTCCTGCCCTGGGCATCCGGATGTGAAAACAAGGATAGGTGGATCTTCCCACCCGAGGCGTTCGGAAAAACCGCGAGAACAGCGAAACGTACGCGTCCCGGTGGAACGGTGTTTCAAAATTAATCGAGAAAAAGACGGGGGGGAGACGTGAACCACCGTCGACCTAACCGGGAGAACAACGTCGTTCTCAATTCTTATCGTAGACTATCTAATGTCAGTGCCTAGGTAAAATTTATGACAACCTTGGTGATTAAGGACATTTAACTTCATTTTTTACATAGCCGACCGGAATTTGCAATCGTTATGAATTTTGATTCGTCGCTTTCAACGAAAATGACCATGCCGAAGAATTCCGGACATTCCGCCATGATCGCGCGTGCGAATAAGAGAATGCGATAAGTGTAACGCAGGTCGGCGATTCCGCAAGTGGTCTCTGAAACGAGTTGGTCCTCAGCTTCACCAAAGATTCATAAGGCAGTCATACGCTCATGCAATCAATGACGTAAAACCCCAGCGCCGAGGGTAGAGTCCGCAGATTCGGCGACGGTGTCGGGCGCGATGACGGAGCATACCCGCATCTGTTGCCTTTGCCGGAACGACATGAGGTCCAGATTCCGTCTGACAAGAGTCGACCGGCGACGGGCCGGAGCTTCAAAAAGGAGGGAGTTGATGATGCGTCGCAACCGGGTTGGCTTCCGGCCCGCCGTCGAAGGGGTCGAGGCCCGTTTGCTGTTGTCGGCGATGACCGGTCGGGTGGCCCATTCCCGACCGCGCCAGGCCGCGATCGTGGCCCAGGCCGGAATCGACCTCTCGACGATTCCGCCGAACCCCTTGTTTTTCCCCACCGGTCAGCCCTCGCCCCATGAAGCGGCCCGCCAGCGGTTCAGCGCCAGGTTCTCGGGGCCGTTCACGGTCGGCGCCGGTCGATTCAGCAGCCAAGCCCAGCAGGTCTACATCCGAGGGAGTGGAGGATCGAACCAGTTCCTGCACGGTGACGCCCAACTAGCCGTCATCACGCCCACGGATCCGTCGGAGCCGCTCGGCGGCTCGATGACCATGTTCGACCGCAATATCAACACCAACGGCTCACTCGGCATCCAGTTGGTCGCCGATCGCGCGACCGACCTCGACGCGGCCGGCCGGCCCGTACACCTCACGATTTACGACATCAAGTCGGAAGAGAGTGGTGGTTCTTACGCGGCCGCCACGGCCGTGGGCACCGTCGATATCCGCTACAAGCCGAGCTCCCGCCGTTCGCCCGGGGTTCTGAGCCAGGGGACGGCAACCATCACGGTTCGCGCCCTCATCTACACGAGCGGAACCAACGGCATTCTCAGAAACGCCGACATCAATCCAGGAGGGCCCTCGCAGGGTCCGAACCCCTGAGCGGCGCACGCCGCCCCTGATGGTTATGGCTTCGGAGCAGGCTCCTCGGTCGAGGTCGGTACCAAAGGGGCGATGAACTTCAGGAGTTCCGACGCCTGCAAATTCTTCACCGCGTTGCCCACCTCGAGCCGCGCCAGCCGCCCCTCCGGATCGATCACGGCCGTGCAAAGGTTGTGGATGATTTCCGTCGAGGTCGGGCCGTACGTCAAGCCGAGCGGCCCGGCCACCTTGGCCAGTTCGTCGTGCGAGGCCACCGCAAACGTCCAAAGCGGCGGCGTTGCCCCCTGGATCTCCGCGTGCTTGCGAAGGACTTCCGGAGTGTCGTGCTCAGGATCGAAGCTGATCGAGAGCAGGCGAACGCGGCTCGAACGTTGCGGTGAGGCGGCGATCTTGCCGGCAAGCTCCGCGAACTTTCGATCCATCAACGGACAGAAATCCGGAAGCGGACAACGCGTGTAAATGAATGTCAGCGCCACAACATTCCCGCGCAACTCCGAGAGCTTCAGCGTCCGCCCCTCTTGAGTCGTCACGGCGAAGTCAGGGACCAGATCCCCTGGTTCCAAACGCGCCGGCGCCTCCTGAATCGTCAGGTTCTTCAGCGACAGCGTCCGCTTTTTCGGCGGCGTCGGCAGGGCGGGGTGAGTCACCACCAAGTCGGTCAACTCATAATCCTTGACGACCTTCCCCTCTTTCTCGACCCGAAGGTCCCCCTCGACTTCATCCCCAGGCTGGACATCGTCGAGGAGCGCATGGTCCTTCAAGGTGAAAGGCATCGTCATCGCATTCATGAATCCAGGGATGGACTCATGCGCGATGACGACTTGGCCTGACTCGGGAGTGACGCGTTTGACGATGCCCGTCAGCTTGTAATGAGTGAGGGTTGAAGCGGGGGCTTGAGCCTTGACCGCCTTGCGGGGGGCCTCGGCGCTCGGGGGTGTGCGCGACGTGCAACCGGCCAAGAACCCGAGCGCGGCAATGAGGGTGCATCGAAGAAGAAGTGATCGCTTCATGGAATAGGCTCAGTCTCTGTCTCGGAAGGTCGGGCTTCACCGGGAAATGAAGGACGTTTGGGTACCACGGGTTCCGTACTCGGAACCCATGCGCCTCAGGCCAAGGCATTCCCACATGGATTCCGAGTACGGGACCGCATGGCACCCGGAAGATCCGCAAACACTCCGACGGGATTCGCCTTCGGGGACAGACTCTCAAGAGGAGGCGGAATCGCGACTCGGTGTGGTGCGAAAAGGAAACGTCTCGTCGGTGGGGCTCTTGGCGATTTCCTCGAGCGCGACGGCGAGTCGCTCGACGACGATCTCAGTCAACTCCTCCCCTTTGGCCGCAGTGGCCGGCCGGGGGTCGCCCGCCCCTGAATTCGTCGTCAGGAGGTGCCAAGCGCGCGTGATCTCGACCCAACCTTGATTCACCGAATCGAACCGGGAGGGCTGCATCGTCCCCGGATCAGCCTGATCCATGGCCACGAGATCGGGGTGGTGGGCGAGAATCATACTCGTCTCCATCTCCCCCGCGTGGTCCCCCGCGTCCTCAAAGATCAACTTGTAACGGTCCGTCGCCACCTTGAACCAATGGCAGAGGAAGAGATGAACCGAGGTGGTCCGATGGAGTTCACGGAGCACCCATTTCAGGTCGTTCCCGCCATGGCCGTTGAGTAACAGACACTTGCGGATCCCATGGGCCGCCAGCGACTCCACCAGGTCGGTGATGACTTGCGCGACGGTCGACGGGTTCAGGTTCATCGCCATCGGGAACCGCATCTGATTCGTCTCAGTGCCGTAGGGAATCGCGGGCAAGAGGACGACGCGAGCCCCCCGTTGATGAGCGCGCTCACAGGCGCGCTCACCAATGAGATTGACTTGCAGCGTGTCGGTCCCGTACGGCAGGTGGAGGTTGTGCGGCTCGGTGGCCCCCAGGGGAAGGACGGCAAGATCGAAGTTCGGTTGTGCTTTGATGATTCCGTAGTTCAGGTCGGCGAGAACCCAGGGACGTATCATGATTTCAGCTTCGGGATTGGGCAGGAAGACGGATGGGTCGCCAACGCGCAGCGCCGGACGGTCGGTCTTCAGACCTTCTCCACGGTCGTCTCCAGTGCCATTGCGGACCTCACGGCCAGTCCGGTACGATCGGTGCTGGTCGTTGCCACCGCTATAGTTCCAATAAACCGTGGGTTGGCCGTCCGATGCAAGCCTTCGAAGCCACGAACTTCTATTTTGACCAGGCCGCGTCGGTACTGGACCTGACTGACAACATGCGCACCTTGATGATTACCCCGGATCGCGAACTTCGCGTCGAGGTGACCATCGAGATGGATTCAGGCCAGATCGGCAACTTCATCGGCTACAGGGTCCAGCATGACAATGCGCGCGGACCGTTCAAAGGGGGGCTCCGCTATCACCCCCACGTCGATCAGGACGAGGCCCGCTCGCTCGCCAGCCTGATGACCTGGAAGACGGCGGTCGTCGACCTCCCGTTCGGCGGGGGCAAAGGGGGAGTCAACTGCGACCCCAACAAGCTCTCGCGCGGCGAGCTCGAACGGCTCACCCGGAAGTTCGTGCAGCAGATCCACGACTTCATCGGCCCCGACAAAGACATCCCGGCCCCTGACGTTGGCACCGACGCGCAGGTTATGGCCTGGATTATGAACGAATATGCGAAGTATCATGGCTTCCACCCCGCCTGCGTGACCGGTAAGCCCGTGGAGTTCCATGGCTCGGCCGGACGTGAGGCCGCGACCGGCTATGGCGTGGCCATCGTCACGCGCGAGATGCTCGCCCGCCGGAAGCAGACGATTGCAGGGACGACGTTCGCCATTCAGGGCTACGGCAATGTCGGCAATCACACCGCGAACTTCCTCCACGAGCAAGGGGGGAAGATCATCTCCGTCTCCGACGCCTACGGCGCGATCGTCAACCTCGAAGGCATTGACATCAATGCGCTCAATGAGCACGTCGCCCTCCATCGTAAGGTCGTCGGATTCAAGGGGGGAGATCCAAGCACCAACGAACATCTCTTGACGATGCCGGTCGACGTCCTGATCCCGGCCGCCCTCGGCGGCGTCTTTGACGCCAAGATGGCCCAGGCGGTCCAGGCCAAGATTATCGTCGAGGCAGCGAACGGCCCCACCTGGCCTGAAGCCGATGAGATCTTCCACGCGCGAGACATTGCCGTCGTCCCCGACATCCTCGCCAATGCCGGCGGCGTCATCGTCAGCTACTTCGAGTGGGTTCAGAACCTTCAGCACTTCCGCTGGTCTCTCGAACAGGTGCAGCGCGAAGAGGTGAGCCGCCTGGTCGAGAGCTTCTCCAAGGTCTACGAACTGGCCGAGCGCAAGTCGGTTTCGTTGCGCACCGCCGCGTTCATGCTGGCGATTTCCCGAGTCGGCCGCGCCCGAGTCCTGGGCGGAATTTGATCCCAAGCCGATAAGAACGCTCGGACTCCCCTGGGTGAAGGCTCCCCCGAGTCTCCCCTCCGTCATTGTCAACCGAAGGCTCACCGAGCCTTGATCTCGATCCCGACCCTCGAAAGAGACCCAATTCCACCGAGCGCTATGAACGATCATCACGTCTATCAGAATCCACTTGTTACACGGTACGCAAGCCGGGAGATGGCCGAACTCTGGTCATCGCAACGTAAGTTCTCGACATGGCGGCGGCTCTGGGTCGCCCTGGCCGAGGCGGAGCGCGAACTCGGGCTGAACATTTCTGAAGCTCAGGTCGCCGAGCTGCGAGCGAACGTCGACCAGATTGATTTTGAGGCGGCCCGCAAGCACGAGAAGCGACTCAGGCACGACGTCATGGCGCACGTCCACACCCTGGGTGATGCCGCTCCCTCGGCGCGGGCGATCATCCACTTGGGCGCGACGAGCTGTTTCGTCACCGACAATACGGACCTGATCCTGATCCGCGAAGGGCTGAGCCTGATCCGCGACCAGCTCGTCGGCGCGATCGATGGCCTGGCCGAGTTCGCCCTCCGCTGGAAGGATCTCCCCTGCCTCGGTTACACCCATTTCCAGCCCGCTCAGCTCGTGACCGTGGGCAAGCGCGCAACGCTCTGGTGCTATGAGCTGATTCTCGACTACCACGAGATCGAACGGCGGATCGCGGCCTTGAGGTTCTTGGGGGTCAAGGGTACGACCGGCACCCAGGCCAGTTTCCTCGCCCTCTTCGATGGCGACCACGCGAAAGTCGAAGAGCTCGACCGACGAGTCGCCTCAGCTTTTGGGTTCGAGGGTTCGGTCCCGGTCTCGGGGCAGACGTACACCCGAAAGATCGATTCGCAAGCGACCGCCGCGCTCGCCGGCCTTGCCGAAACGGCGCACCGGTTTGGGTCGGACCTTCGTCTCCTTGCCCACGAGCGTGAGCTGGATGAGCCGTTCGAGGCTGAGCAAATCGGTTCCTCGGCCATGGCCTACAAGCGAAATCCGATGCGTGCCGAGCGGATGTGCTCGATCGCTCGATTCGCGATGGGGCTGGCCCCCGTGGCCGGGCAAACGGCCGCTACGCAGTGGCTGGAGCGAACACTCGACGATAGCGCGGTGAGGCGGCTGGTCTTGCCGCAAGCCTTCCTCGCCGTCGACGCCTTGCTGAGCCTCTACCTCAACGTCGTGCCAGGGTTGGTGGTTCATCCCGCCATCATTGGTCGACATGTCACGGATGAGCTGCCATTCATGGCCACCGAGAACCTTCTCATGGCCGGGGTCCAGGCGGGGGGGGACCGGCAGGAACTCCACGAGCGGGTCCGTACCCACTCACTGGCCGCCGCTGCTCGCCTCAAGGAAGGGGCCGGAGACAACGACCTGATCGAGCGTCTTCGTAACGACTCGGCTTTCGCAAAGCTCGATTTCGCGACCCTGCTCGACCCACTCCGATTCGTCGGTCGATCACCCGAGCAAGTGGTTGACTTCGTGGCCAGCGAGGTCGAACCGATCCGCCGCGCTCATCCCAATCTGCTCGGCCAGAAGCGCGACGTCCACGTTTAACGAACCCCTCTGCAAGCCTTGGGGGATCTCTTCCAGGCAAGCGGGGAGCGTCGGTTTCCTGTCTTCAAAACGGACCACGGAAGACAGGGAGCTCACGCTCCCCGCTCGCTCGGAATCGAAATGGGAAAGCCATTTACCGCTGGGAATCACCCTGGCGACCCGCCTGGCCATATCATCCCGGTCGAGCGACTCTTCGAGCCTTCCTCCGCGTGCAACCGACGAACCCTGTCAGGCTCGCTTGCTCCTGAGGGCGAGCACTAACGTTGTCACGCCATCCGCCTGCGCGAAGCGTCGGTAGGCGTCCGATTCCATCGGGTAGAGCGCAATGCGGCTTCGCGAGTAACTCCGTGCGAATTTCCTGAGCACGAAGCTGCCGCTCTTCGTCCGGAACCGCCTTGTGTCTAATGTGGACCTCATAGAGGAGGTCTTCGTGCGTAAAATGATAGGGGTGCGCGGAGAGCAACTCATACTGGAGGACATGGACCGGCTTGCGATCGCTCTTCGCAACGGGAACAACACTGCAAGACTCGGGGCAATCACTCGCTACCTGAATGAATGTATCCTGATAGCCCATACTTTTCACGGCGCCCCTCCTCCCACTGCTGGATTACCGTCATCAAGCACCGGATTCGCCAGCGGAGAACGATCCACCCACTCCAGGCCAAGGGTGGACTGGGATGTGGAAACGAATGGCCCGCTAAAAAACGAAGCGGCCGAGAGGGAAGCCATCACAGCATTGCGCTGTCGATGGCAGCCGTCTCGGCCGCTCGGTGAGTCGTCGAAGAATCGCGTCGGTCAGAGGATTCGGGCATCCTCGAAGAAGGCCCGGATCGTGGCGATCAAACGCGGGCAGCTTGGCGAGCCTTGCGAAGACGCTTCAGTTCCTCACGGCGGCGGCGCTCACTGGGCTTCTCATAATAGGCCTTGCGCCGCATTTCCTTCCGGAGACCGCTGCGCTCGCAGAGTTTGCGGAAGCGACGAACCGCTTCCTGGATCGACTCGCCGGACCGTACCCGTAACTTCACCACAGGCAAAACCCCCGACTTCCAGGCTCCCACCGGTTCGAGCGGCGGGAAATGACACGAAAGAGGCAGACCGGCACCAACCGGGCCTCTCTTTCGAAAACGATCGCGATTACGCGAGTATAGTCGAGGCCACGGCTCTTGTCCAAGCCCCGATCTCCACTAATTCCGGGAATCGTCAAGGCGGAGGGTCGGTCAGTAGCCCCCGGCCCCTTCGTGACTTCCATAGGAACCTCCGTACCCTCCTCCTCCGCCGCCTCCTCCTCCGCCGGCATTGCCCCCGTAGCCCCCGCGTCCTCCTCCTCCAAAGCCGCCGCCCCGACTGCTGCCTGCGCGTTCATCTCGCGGCCGGGCTTCATTGACGGTGAGCGGACGCCCCCCATAGGCTGTTCCATTCAAGGCGTCGATTGCCGCTTGCGCTTCGTCGTCGTGGTCCATTTCCACGAAGCCGAAGCCACGACTCCGTCCGCTGAACTTGTCAATGATGACCTGGCCGTTCGAGACCGCTCCGTAGGTTTCGAAGAGCTGCTTCAGGTCATCGCCTGTGGTGTCATACGGTAGGTTGCCAACGTAGATGTTCTTGCCCATGGGTCGCTAGCCTTGTTCAGAAACCAACCGGGTTCGCACTGTTGCGAACGTCGGTGCGTCATCGCCGAGGCTTCGAGGGAAGCGTCCGGTGGATCGTCCACCAGAAAAAATGGACGAGGCTCCTGCGCTTCGCGCCACTGGGTAATATGTCGATCGCGTCTCTTAAACTCAAGCAAATTCCCCGTTCGCAATGAGAATCACTTGTGGGTGGCGCGCAAATGCAGACGGCCCGGAAGGTTCCGGGCCGTCTCATCGCATCAGGAGTAGGAATCCGCTCGCGGCAATCAGGCCAGGTTGCGGTCGATCCGGGGAAGTAGCGCGGTGAAATCGAGTCGGTTCGGGCAGGCACGCTGGGCCGCGTCGAGGTCGGCGCCCGCCCAATTTCGGTCGCTTTCCGACATCAGGCTGTAGAGCCGTTTGGCTTCGTTGCGGTAGCCGTACTGGTCGTGGTAGGTGAGCAGGCGCGTCAGATCGCCGAGCGACGCATCGGTTCCCGCAGCGCGGGCACAGCGGCCGTCGCAGTCGGCACAGAACGTCGGGCCGGCGGCCAGGCAGGCGTCGCGGAGCTGTTCGATCTCCGCCTGGTTCATGGCCGTGAAACCGGAGGCCGCCAGGCTATTCTCGGTGATCTGATCGGTGTTCCGCATCGACACGCAGCAGGAGCTGATCCGTTCGTCGGACCAGATCGCGTGCAGCAGGCCCTGGTAGGGGGTGAGCCCCTTCTCCTTGAGGGTGGGGACCCGCTTGACCACGTCCTCGAGTTCACCGTGACCGGCGACCTGCTTCATGGAAACCAGGCCGATCCCTCGCTTATGGCAGGCGTCGAGCGCCCGGTTCAGCGGAGCATCCTTTTCAAGCCAGGGGGTGAACTGCAACATCACCACGTCCACGAATCCGCCGTCAGCGGCCGCCTGGATATACTCGGCCCGTTTCGGGTCATGGCACGAGATCCCGACAAAGCGGGCTTTGCCCGACTTCTTGATCGTCTCAATCGTCTCTTTCAGTTCCTTGCTCTTGGGCCAGTCCATCGATTGCGGGCCGTAGTCGCTGCCGATGCCGTGGATAAAGAAGAGATCCAGGTAATCGGTCTGAAGCGCGGCGAGCCGGCTGTCGAGCAACGGGATCAAGTCACGCGGCGAGTTGGGATGGTCCTTGGTGGCGAGGAAAATCTCTTTGCGGACCTCGGGCATCGCCTGGAGCCAGCGTGCGATGGCCGGTTCGGAACCATAACTCTTGGCCGTGTCGAAGTAACGCACACCGTTGGAGTAGGCGAATCGAAGGAGACGGTCGGTTCCCGGACTCTTCCAGGTCCCCAGGTTGAGGATGGTCACAGTCGCGCCGGTGTTGCCCAGCGGTCGAACGGGAAGCGTTGTCTTCTTCACCGCAGGAGGAGCAGCCAGGCTCCCGGTTGCGGAGGCCACAGTCATGGCTGAGGCCGTAGCGATGGCGCCGGTTTGAAGAAAACTGCGGCGATTGACTTCGGAAACGGAGTTATCGTTTTCGTGCATGAGCGTTTCTCCGCGACCCTGGCCTCGAGCTTCAATTGAGCCGGTGCGTCATTTGACGAATGTTAAACTAGTCGACGTCTCAAGGGTTGTCGAGGAGAATGTTGGCTCAGTCCTTCAAGAACAGATGGCAAGCGCTTCGCGGTCCCTGGCCTGTCGGGCGTGGGGAAGGATCTCTTCGCGGTAGACCGGGATGTGATCCGGGGCCTCGATCCCCAGGCGAACGTGGTGACCGTCGACCTTAACGATTGTGATGACAATTCCACCATCGATCACAATCTTTTCGTTCAGCTTGCGGCTCAAAACCAGCATGTCAGCCTCCGTGAGTGCTCTTCAGAAAAAGTCGATCGTAGGATTCGTCGCCGATGCGATTGTTCGCCGAGTCGTTCAAGAGCAGACGGCGAGCGCCTCTTGGTCTTTGGCCTGCAAGGCGAGCGGGAGGATTTCTTCGCGGTAGACCGGAATGTGCCCCGGTGCTTCGATTCCCAGACGAACCTGGTTGCGATCGATCTTGACGACCGTGATGACGATTCCACCATCAATCACGATCTTCTCGTTCAGCTTGCGGCTCAGGACCAGCATGGCATCGCTCCTTGATTTCACTTCCCAAAGTCGTGCGATTCCGTCGCTTCCGAGTTGCCGGCACCCGTTCTGGTGGCCCCTCTTAGCGAACGAGATTAAAGATAAGCACGGGGTGTGCCGACGTCGTCTCGTTGACCATACAAACAGTCGGAACTACTCCACCTCACGCGACTTAAAAATTTCTCAAGTTTCCCGGCCCCGAGAAATAGTACGGTGGTTTTGTCCAGTTCTACAACCTTTCTTCCCAAATCTACAGGCAAATCCGGAAAAAATGGGAAAGCGTTCGCCCAAGCAGTGCGAGTCTCTTGGTACAACCTCCCCAGCTCACGGTCTTGGGAGTGTCTCGGCCCCAGGAGGCCGGCTGGAATCAGACGCCTCGAGGGCGTCGCAATCCTCCTGGGGGATTGGTTCCGGGGATGGCAATGGAAAGGCGAAGAGGATACGATTTCCACGATCGGCCGCGCGGGTATGCGGAATGACTTGTAACTTCGAGTGCCTTCCAAGGAATCGTGTCACGTGCGTGTAGGGATCGGTCACGACACCCATCGTCTCGTCGCAGGCCGTCCATTGATCCTGGCCGGGGTCCGGATCGAGCATCCGCTCGGCCTGTACGGGCATTCTGACGCCGACGTCGTCATGCACGCGGTGGCCGATGCGCTATTGGGGGCCTCGGGACTCGGAGATATCGGCGAGCACTATCCGGATACCGATCCCCACTGGGAAGGACTCGACGGTAGCGTCCTGCTGAGGGATGTCGTCGGCCGGGTCGCTCGCAAAGGTTGGCGGCCGGTCAACTGCGACGTCATCATTCATGCGCAGCAGCCCAAGCTCTTGTCCTTCAAACAGGAGATGCGCACCAACCTGGCGAACCTCTTGGGGCTCGCCGCGCAGGAAGTCAACATCAAGGCCAAGACCGGTGAGAACGTCGGACCGATAGGCCGGGCCGAAGCCATCTCGTGCGAGGCGGTCGTGCTGCTCCAGGCGACCGACCCTACCTGATCGCGAAGTGGATCTCCCTCCCAAGGCCGCCGGCATTTTTCCTTCACCAAACGATCACGAAACCGAGCCCGACCTCTATGTCGCTTCGCGTCTACAACACGCTGACCCAAACCAAAGAGCCTTTCCAGACGGTTCGCCCGGGCGCGGTGGGCATGTACGTCTGCGGTCCCACCGTTTATTCCCGCAGCCACGTCGGCCATATGGTCGGGCCCGTCATCTTTGACACCATCAAGCGTTACCTCGTCTACCTGGGCTTCGAGGTCACCTGGGTCGTCAATATCACCGACGTCGATGACAAGCTCATCGTCCAGGCGCAGAAGGAAGGGACCTCGGTCAAGGAACTCGCCGAACGGGTCACCGAAGACTACCTCGCCTGCCTCCGTGCGCTGGGGGTCGACGGCATCGACCAAATGCCTCGCGCCACCGAACACATCGGCGAAATCATCGAGATGACCCAGGCCCTGATCGACAAGGGGTTCGCCTACCCGTCGTCGGGAGACGTCTACTTCGACGTGTCGAAGGCACCTGACTACGGCAAGTTGAGCCATCGCGACCCCGAGGAACTCCAAGCGGGCGCACGGATCGAGCCGACCGTCGTGAAGCGGCACCCGGGCGACTTCGCGCTCTGGAAGGGGTCGAAGCCGGGCGAGCCGTTCTGGGAGAGCCCCTGGGGACCGGGCCGACCCGGCTGGCATATTGAATGCTCCGCCATGAGCATGAAAATCCTCGGCTCTCACTTCGACATCCATGGTGGCGGCCTTGACCTGGTCTTCCCCCACCACGAAAACGAGGTCGTTCAGTCCGAGTCCTACTCGGGTCAGACGTTCGCCACCTACTGGCTGCACAATGGCCTGTTGACCAAGGACGGGAAGAAGATCTCCAAGTCAGATCCCGGCACAATCGTCTTGATGGCCGACCTGCTCGAGGCTCATTCGCCCGACACCATCCGCGCCCTCCTCCTGACCAGCCATTACCGACGGCCGATCGACTACGGCCCCTCACGCCTCGACGAGCTCGCACGCGGGCTGCAAGCCTTCTTCAAAGGCTTCGAGCGGTTTGAGCGAATCACCGGCGAGAGTTTCTACGCACTCTCCGCCCCGACGCGCCGAGACGCGTTCGAACCGGGCACGTCGGCCCTCCTGGGCGAGCTCGCCGGCCACCGCCAGCGGTTCCTCGACGCCATGGACGACGACTTCAACACCGGTGGCGCGATCGGTGAGCTCTATGAGTCGATTCACGCCCTGAACCGGTTCGCCAACGACCTCACTCCGCAGTCGGGCCCCGCGCTCCTGGAATACAAGGCGGGCATGGTCGTTCTCAAGGAACTGACCCAACTGCTCGGCCTCTTCCGTGAGCCCTTGGCCAAGCCCGAGGCGAACCAGGATCGGCTCACCGCCCCGTTGCTCGACCTCCTGGTGCATCTTCGTACACAAGTTCGGAAGGAGAAAAACTTCGCGTTGGCCGATGAGATTCGTAACAAGCTGTCGAGCCTCGGCGTCACGCTCGAAGACCGAGCCGACGGCACCTCGTGGCGGATCGACTGACACGCGTTGGAATCTCAAGGCGTATGATTCGACAAGACTCTCGATCAGGTGGGCAGCGCCCACCCTTGGAGAATTGTCCCAAGGAAGGGCCAAGCGCGATGGCGACGACGAGCACGATTCCAACCTCCGACGCAGGTCAGCGACCTTTTTTCCGGGTCGTCGGAATCGATCCCGGTCTCATCGTCACTGGTTACGCGGTCGTGGAAACCTCGCCGCGCGGGCCCTTCGTCATTGAGGCCGGAGTGATTCGGCCCCGTGCCGACAAGGCGCCGATGGGGCGGCGGCTCGAGTTGATCCACCAGGGAGTGGCCGAAGTCCTCGATGCCTTCCCCCCCTCCTCGGTCGCGCTCGAGCAGGTCCACAGCCACCTGAAGCATCCCCGGACCGCGATCCTGATGGCCCACGCGCGGGGGGTCATCGTCCTGGCCGCCGCCCAGCGGGGGGTGCCCGTCGTGGGCTACGCCGCCTCCCGGATCAAGAAGACGCTGACCGGCAGCGGTAAGGCCCCGAAACTCCAGATGCAACACGCGATTCAGACCGAGCTCGGCCTCGATCGACTGCCCGAGCCTCACGACGTGGCCGACGCCTGCGCCGTGGCGCTCTGCCACTACCAGATCGAACGCAGCCAGCGCGGACTGCTCGGCCGCTGACGGCAAACCGGAGCGGCCACCCGTCGTGCCTTGGGGATCAACGGACCAAACGACGCGTTGGCTTGACCCCGGACGAGCCAGCTCTTTACGATGGACAGGTGTCAACAACAAGGGGACGCGATTCTTCATCTCAAGGTCTCGAACCGACGATTTGAGCGAGATGAAGAACACGCTAAGGGGGCGACCGGTTCTCCAGTGATTATCACCTTGAACGGCGAGCAGCGCGAGGTGCCCGCGCCAATAACCGTGGCCGGCTTGTTGCGCGAGCTGAAGCTCAGGCCCGAGCATGTGGCGGTCGAGATCAATTCCGGCCTGGTCACCCGCTCCCGACACGACGAAACCCCTATCGTCCCAGGAGACATTCTGGAAGTCGTGACCCTGGTGGGCGGAGGGGGGGGACCGCCCCCCCCGGCGCTCGATCCCGGCACGCTGACGATCGGCTCGCATACATTTCAGAGCCGCCTCCTCGTAGGGACCGGCAAGTACACGACCCTCGAGCTGATGCGCGACTGTCTCGACGCGAGCGGCGCCGAGGTCGTGACGGTGGCCGTGCGCCGGGAACGACTCTTCGACCGGGAAGGCCGCAGCCTGCTCGATTTTCTCGACCCCAAGCGCTACACCATCCTGCCCAATACGGCCGGATGCTTCAGCGCGGAGGAGGCCCTCCGCACGGCTCGGCTGGGACGTGAACTCCTCTCCGGCCTGGAAAATCCGGGAGCCGACTGGGTCAAGCTCGAGGTCCTGGCCGACACCAAGACCCTGCTCCCCGACCCGGTGGCGACCCTGGAGGCGACACGGGTCTTGGTCGCCGAGGGGTTCCAGGTCCTCTGCTACACCAGCGACGACCCGATCATGGCGCGCCGGCTTAAGGCGGCCGGCGCCGCGAGCGTGATGCCGGCCGGCAGCCCGATCGGCAGCGGCCAGGGGATCCTGAACCCGAATAACCTCCGGATCATCCTCGAGGATCTCAAGGGGGATGACCCGGATTACCCGGTCATCGTCGACGCCGGAGTTGGCACAGCCAGCGACGTGACGCTGGCGATGGAGCTCGGCTGCGACGGCGTGCTCCTCAACACAGGGATCGCGGGGGCCAAGGATCCACTTCGGATGGCTCATGCCATGCGGCTGGCGATCGAGGCCGGCCGACTCGCAGCCGGGGCCGGTCGCATTCCGAAGAAACTGTACGCGACCGCGTCGAGTCCGACCGAAGGAACGATCGGGTGACGGTCGTTCACGGTTCCTCCTTGAGTCGACCTGGTGCCTGTCTCCGGCTTAGAACCGATCTCCGTCAACGGATTGTGGGCACACTCCCGTGATGATGACCGTCGGCCAAGTGCCACGGGTTCCGTACTTCGGAACCCGTGCGGAGACGCCTTGGCCCGAGTCACATGGGCTTTTCCCCTTCTTTTGTTTTTGGAATGGGCTCAAATCGGCCTATTTGAGATAGGCACTTCGGACGGTCCGCCGTCATTCATCACGGAATGGAGCGTCTCATGTCGGCTCTCGACCCCGTCCCCATCCTCGGTCCGGACGGGGCCATTGCGCGGCGGTTGCCGAGCTACGAGTCACGTGCCGAACAGCTCGAGATGGCCAAGGCTGTCGCCCGCGCGATCGAGAACAAGTCGCACCTCATGGTCGAAGCCGGAACGGGGGTCGGCAAGAGCTTCGCTTACCTCGTCCCCGCGATCCTCGCGGCCGCCGAGTCCGGCCAGAAGAAGGTTGTGGTCTCGACCCACACGATCAGCCTCCAAGAGCAACTCCTCCAGAAGGATCTCCCATTCCTGCGCTCGGTGATGCCGCAAGAGTTCTCGGCGGTCCTGGTCAAGGGGCGTTCCAACTACATCAGCTTGCGACGGCTCGACGCCACCGTGGCGCGTGCCGAGGCTTCGTTCGCAAAACCCGAAGAGCACGATCAACTCGCCGAGATCCGACTCTGGTCGGGAAAAACCAGCGACGGCAGCCGCGCGGACATCGACTTCCGTCCGGCACCCAACGTCTGGGATGCGATCGCGAGCGAGAACGGAAATTGCCTCGGGCGCTCCTGCCCTCGCCACAAAGATTGCTTTTATTACAAGGCACGCCGGCGAATGTGGACGGCCAACATCCTGGTCGTGAACCATGCGCTCTTCATGAGCGACCTCGCCCTCCGGAACGCGGGGGCCAGTTTGCTCCCCGACTATGATGTCGCGATCTTCGATGAAGCGCATACGCTCGAAGCGGTGGCCGGTGAGCATCTGGGGCTGAAGGTCACTAGCGGCCAATTCGACTACACCCTCGGCAAGCTCTACAACGACCGTTCGCGTAAAGGGCTGCTAGCCTATCACAAGCTCGACGACGCGATCATGCAGCTCCAGCGCGTCCGGAGCGAGGCGCTCAACTTTTTCGATGACGTCGCCGAGTGGCAGGCCTCGCAAGGTTCGACCAATGGCCGGCTCCGCAAACCGATCGCCTGGCCTGACACCGTCTGCGAGGAACTCCGCAAACTGGCGTCGGCGATCCGGCACGGGGCCGAGACCATCAAGACCGAAGAGCAGCGAATCGAGCTCACCGCCTCCGAAGAGCGCTGCCTCTCGCTGGCGTCCTCCCTCTCCTCCTGGCTCGGCCAGAAAGAGCCGGACAGCGTCCACTGGATCGAGCTGACCGGCGGCGCGCGAAGGCGGGTGACCTTGGCCTCCGCACCTCTCGACGTCGGCGCAACCCTCCGCCGCTCGCTGTTCGATCGCGTCCCGACCTGCATCCTGGCGTCAGCCACGCTCAGCGTCGGCTCTCCCCCTCGCTTCGACTTCTGCAAGACAAGGCTCGGCCTGACCCAAGGGGAGAGCCTCCAGCTCGGTAGCCCGTTTGATTTTCCGAACCAGGTCACCATCCACCTGCGCCGGAATCTCCCCGACCCCTCGGAACAGAGCGCGGAGTTCGAGCGCCAGGCGATCCAGGCGATTCCTCACTACCTGGAGAAGACCCAAGGGAAAGCCTTCGTTCTCTTCACGTCCTACAAAATGCTCGACGCGGCGGTCCGGATGCTCACGCCCTGGTTCGCGAAGCAGAACATCACCCTGATCGCCCAGAGCGAAGGGATGCCCCGCACCAAGATGGTCGAGGCCTTCAAGGCGGACGTCGACAGCGTGATCTTCGGCGCAGATAGCTTCTGGCAGGGGGTCGACGTGCCCGGCGAAGCACTCTCGAACGTGATCATCGTTCGGCTCCCGTTCAGCGTCCCGAGCCACCCCTTACTCGAAGCCCGCCTGGAGTCGATTCGCCGGACCGGCGGCAACCCGTTCAACGACTACCAGATTCCCGAGGCGGTCATCAAGCTCAAGCAAGGCTTCGGCCGACTGATCCGGTCGAAAACCGACCGTGGGATCGTCGTGATTCTCGATCCACGTGTGCTCACCAAACCGTATGGGCGGACGTTCTTGAATTCGCTGCCGGCCTGCCCTCGAATCATCGACTAAACCTCGGCGTTTGAGCCGCCCTACCCCGGCACAATCAGAAAGATTGAATTTCTCGCCGCAAACCTTACGAAAAAAGCGAGAGATCCTCCCCCCTAGGATCGCCACTTTCTCTGGGATACAATACAGTCTTGAATTCCATGGGATGGAGTGAGGCCGAGTCAGTCAGAACAGATTCAGCCGTTGGTCTCGACTCATGAGCGGGGAGTGGCACCATCCCCCCCTCTTTCGACGAGATACGGTTGGGCGACACTTACCCAACAAAATCAACTCAGTCTCTGATTCTGACACTCGACCTCTTGCCCTCTTCAATCAAAACGATCGCCCTCGAGACCGGACCTGCGAATGCTGGCCAAGCGGATCATCCCCTGCCTCGACGTCAATGAAGGCCGCGTGGTCAAAGGAACGAACTTCGTCAACCTGCGCGATGCCGGCGACCCGGTCGAAGTGGCGAGTCGTTACGAGTTGGAGGGGGCCGACGAACTGGTCTTCCTCGACATCACGGCGAGCCACCAAGGGCGGGAGATCATCTGGGACGTCGTCAGCCGGACGGCCGAGGTCTGCTTCATGCCGGTGACCGTGGGCGGCGGAATTCGCAATCTGGAAGACATCCGCGCTTTGCTCAAGGCGGGGGCCGATAAGGTTTCGATCAACTCGGCGGCAGTTCGCGACCCCGAGTTCGTGCGCGCAGCCGCTCGGCGATTCGGCAGTCAGTGCATCGTCGTCAACATCGACCCGAAGCGCGTCCAGCGAGACGGCCAAGAGGTCTGGGAAGTGCACATCAACGGCGGGCGTATCTCGACCGGCCTGGAAGCGGTCGCCTGGGCTCGCGAGGTCGAACGCCTCGGCGCCGGAGAGATCGTCTTGACGAGCATGGATGCCGACGGCACCAAGAACGGCTACGACTTGCCGATGACCCGGGCGGTGAGCGAGGCAGTCGAGATTCCGGTCGTCGCCTCGGGAGGTGCGGGGAGTCCCGAGCACTTGCGCGCGGCCCTCGTCGAAGGGGGTGCCAGCGCTGCGCTGGCGGCCAGCATCTTCCATTATCACGAGTACACGATCACGGAGACGAAAGAATATCTGGCCCGTCACGGTGTGCCGGTTCGGCGTCTTGCGGAGTCGACGGCCTCTTGAAAAGTCCCAGGCCGCTCGCATCGGCCGACTTCGGTTCTTCGACTAAGAAAGTCTCTCCGGGCGACGATTACGAATCATCTCGTCATCCCAGTCTCTGTTAATGAAGTCTCACTACGTGTCGGCACAAGTCAGGTAGGACCCGAGACCGGCGTGTTCGACACGCCCTCCACTGCATTCCTTGCAGGAGAATTCGCTCATGGCGACTGACGTGGAAGTGAACGTTGAGGCTGCCCCGAACGAGCCCGAATGCAACAAGCTTTTTCGGATGGTAATGAAGTACAAAGGGTCCGACCTTCACCTGAAGGTCGGTCTTTCCCCAAGCATGCGGCTCGGGGGTGTGCTTCGACAGATGCAGATGCCTGTGCTTACGAAGGAGGAGATGGAACGGTTGATGTACCCGATCCTGACCCCTCGTCAGAAGCACATTCTCGACGATGAAGGGGGAGTCGACTTCGCCCATATCATCTTTGACGGCGATCTCGAAACTCGGTTCCGCGTCAGCCTGTTCCGAGCCCGTGGCCGGTTGAGCCTGGTCGCCCGCCGCGTCAACAACTCGATCCCCAACTTCGAGAAGCTCGGCCTCCCCCCCGTCATGGCCGAGATCACCCAGTACGAGCAGGGGATCATCATCCTCGCCGGGGTGACCGGTTCGGGCAAAAGCACCACGATCGCGTCGATGCTTCAATACATCAACGAACGCGAGCGAATGCACATCCTGACGCTCGAAGACCCGATCGAGTTCACCTTCAGCGACTCGAAGTCGATCATCAATCAGCGCGAGATCGGCATCGACGTAAAGGACTGGCACAAAGCACTCAAGGACGCGGTGCGGCAAGACCCGGACATCATCCTGGTGGGTGAGATGCGAGACCAGGAGACCTTCGGCGCCGCGATGCACGCCGCCGAAACCGGGCACCTTGTCTTCGGCACCATCCACGCTTCGAGCGCCCCGTCCACGATCAGTCGTATTCTCGACCTGTTCCCGCGTGAAATGCACGCGCCGCTCCGGCAGAACCTGGCATTCAACCTCAAGGCGATCGTCGCGCAAAAGCTCCTGATCACGACCAAGGAGCTGCAAGCCCAGGGGATCACCCGGGTGCCGACCAATGAGATCATGCGGACGAACCCCACCGTCCGAAAGCTGATTCTCAACGAGGAAGATACGAAGCTCGGCGACGCGATCCGGATCGGCAAAGAAGAAGGGATGCAGGACTTCACCGAGAGCCTGAGACAGCTCGTCGTCAATGAGCGAATCGAACGCTCCACGGCATTCGAGGTCGCGCCGAGCGTGGAAACTTTGAAAATGGCGCTCAAAGGGATTAACATCGCACAGCCGGGCATTCTCTAAGAGTCGGCTCTCGGCCGTCTTAGACCCGCTGCTGCGTCGTGTCGAGTTCTCCGTGGGAGGAAAGGGAAGCGATGATCCGTCCGCGCCTCGCACTCGCGACGTTCACCTTGATGACCCTGGGCGCGACGGCCGGGGCTTACGCCGCCGAGTCGGCCGGGGTCTTGCTCGCCCAAGCGCCGGGCATCCTGCGCGGGCCCGGCATGTATCTCAACCTACTCAAGTTCCTCCCCGTGCTGGCGGTCTTCCTGCTCTGGGCGTGGACCTCGTACTGGGTCGACGACGACGCCAAGGAACTGGTCAACCCGAAGTTCGAGGTCTGGAACAGTGTCATCTTCTTCTCGGGAATCCTCGGCTTCGCCATGGTCTGGGCGATTCCGATCTACCCGATCAGCCTGACCCTGCTACTCCTCGCCTACTTCATTCCCCTCATGTCGTACATCTATACGCGCAACCAGACCGTTCCCGATGACTCCAAGGTGCTGACCCCCTACCATCTGGGCGAAGTCATGAACGGGCTCATGAACAAGGCCGGTATGAAGGGGATCTTCAACAAGGGAGACTCGGGAGTCAACCAGGGCGGACCGCCGATCGAGTTCGTCGGTAAGAGCCAGGGGTCGAGCAAAGCTGATCCCACGCGGGTCGCCCAGGCCGAAGAGTCCCGGTCCTATACCTCGGCCAAAGAACTCGTCTACGACGCCGTCCTCCGTCGCGCGACCGACATCCACTTCGAGCCGACGGCCGAGCAGCTCTCGATCCGCTACCGAATCGACGGCATCCTCCACGCCGCCGAGCCGTTCGATCGGCCCACCGGCGATGCCGTGATCAACGTCTTCAAGGTCCTCGGGGCGCTCGACATCTCGGAGAAACGCAAACCCCAGGACGGTTCCTTCGGCGCCAAGCTCGAAGGCCGCGAACTCGAGTTCCGCGTGGCGACCTCGGGCTCGAAGTCGGGCGAAAAGATGGTGATGCGTATCCTCGACAGCGGAATGGGAGTCTCCGCACTCGACGAGGCCGGCCTTCGGCCCAAGCTGGCCACCGAGATCCGCAACCTCGTGACCCAGCCGCACGGCATGTTCCTCTGCTGTGGTCCGACCGGGTCAGGCAAGACTACCACGCTCTACGCCTGCCTCCGCGAGATCGACCGGTTCCAGAAGAACATCATCACCGTCGAGGACCCGATCGAATATCACCTCGACAACATCACCCAGATGGAAATCAACACGAAGAGCGGGCAAACTTTCTCAGGAAGCCTCCGCTCGATCCTTCGGCAAGACCCCGACGTGATCATGATCGGCGAAATTCGCGATCAGGAGACCGCAACCATCGCCTGTCAGGCGGCGACGACCGGTCACATGGTCTTCTCCACCGTCCATGCCAACGACACCGTGACGGCGCTCTTCCGCCTCCTCGACCTGGGCGTCGAACCGTTCATGATCGCCTCGGCCCTGACTGCCGTGCTCGGCCAGCGCTTGGTCCGCATGCTCTGCGAGAACTGCAAGGAACCGTACAAGCCCAAGCCCGAGTTCCTCAAAAAGGCCAACCTGCCCGCCGATAAAGTCGACGTCTTCTACCGGAGACCGGCGGAACCCCAGGAAGTCTGCCCGCAATGCGGCGGCACCGGCTACCTCGGCCGAACCGGGATCTTTGAGCTCCTGATCATCACCGAGCCGATGCGCGACATGATCCGCGAGAACCCGTCGCTCAACGCGATCAAGGCCGAAGCGCGGAAGAACGGGATGATCTACCTCCAGGAAGACGGCCTCCGCCAGGTCATCCAGGGGAAAACTTCGATCGACGAGCTTCTCCGGGTCGTGAAATAAACAAGCGGACGACGCCAACTCTCGATCTACCTTTGAATTTACGCTGAGGGATCTATCCATGGAGATCGTGGTCAACCTGGTGATCGTCGGCCTTATTGCAGGCCTGACCTGGGCCTTGACGAGCGAGGGACTTTGGGGCTCTGTCCTGATGTTCTTCAACGTCCTGTTCGGGGGACTCATCGCCTTCAACTTCTACGAACCGCTGGCGAAGCTGCTCGATGGAACCGGGATCGGCTGGGGTTTCTCCGACACGCTCTGCCTGCTCGGCCTGTTCATCATCACGACGTTCATACTTCGCTTGATTACCGAGTCCATGGCCCCCGCCATGGTCCGGTTCCCCTCGATCGTCTACCAGTTGGGCCGGCTCGTCTTCGGATTCGGAGGCGCCGTCGTCACGGTGGCAATCCTCTTGGTCGCGTTCGAGACCGCACCGGTCCACAAGAAGATTTTGGGAGTGATCGACTACAAGTCGAAGCCGCCGTTCGGCATGGGGCTCGACCGCAAGTGGCTCGCCTTCTTCCAGTACACAACGGGGCTGGTCTTCGCCGAGCACGTCCCCGGCTCACGCGACCCATTCCGTGAGTACGGTGATTCCAAGGTCTTTGATCCCAAGGCGGAATGGCTCTTGAATCATCAGGAAGCGCGCCCCTACGGGACCGAGTCGATCCACGAGGGCGGCGACGAGGCTGCGGGTGCAGCGCCGGCTGGAGGAGCGGCTTCGGGAGGCGCGCCCGGAGCCCCGGGTGCGGCCCCCGGCGGAGGGCAACCCGGTGATATCAAGGTGATTGGGCCGGCGGTCGGCGGTGGGGTCGTACTTCCTCAATAACCAGGCCGCTTGCACTTGCCGTACTTCGAGCGACGCCCTGACCCAATCCTTGGCGTCAGGGCAGGCTCAACGTGGTTCCGGTGGAGGGATCGCCGCCGGAAGAGCCTGAAGTTCCATCAGTTCAAACTTGGGTGTCGTTTTCGCCCCGACCATCTGCTGCTCGACCTTGTAGACCGCGACTTGACTCGTGGTGGTTTCAAAGACAAAGAGGGGCGCCCAGCCCTCGCTGTAGGTCCCCAGTGAGCCGGTCGTCATCAAGAACTGGGGCCGTGGACCGGAGTCGAGGTTGATCTTGAAGTCAGCCACAAGGTCGCGCTCGGCGAAGGAATCGATCAGTTTGGCCGCACCGACCGATTGCTTGAACGAGGGAATGGTCGCCAGCAGACGCCCCGCCTTGTAGTCGAGGTAGTAGATCGCTTCGAGCGGGATCTGGACCCGCTTCTTATCGTTGTAGCCGAGCATGACCGGCCCGCTCGCCAGGATGGATTCCCCTGACCGATCGCCGCCATGAGCCAGGACGACGGATCCGGAGCGTGGGAGATGATCGATGCCCCAACCAGCCGCCAGGCCGATCACAAGAATGACTGCGCGGGGTATTTTTCTCGGCGTCGTTGGCATCGGGCGGACTCCTTTTTTTTCACCTCGCGAAAATCGATTTCGAGGTCATCCCAACCTCACTGCGGCGCGCATTGTGCGCCAGTTGATCGAACCCGTCCAGAGGAACCGAACAAGCCCTGAGGACAGATCGTCCAAGTTCTCAGAGCGACGGCCGCCCTGCTCTCCTCTCTGAATCATGGCTTGCAAGGGAAATGCGAATGATGGCCTTTTATTGCAGCCTGGGACTCCTTCTGACGCTCCAGGTCCCCCCACCAGACCAAACGGCGAAGCCATCCGCTGACCTTCGTCAAGAACTTCGGGCGATCCGAGAGCAGGAATCTGCGCGACTCGAAGGTCTGGCCACCCGGTTGATTCAACAAGGCCAGTCCAGCGCGGCCAAGGCGGTTCGAGCCAAAATAGAACCCACCCCCCAGGCCGGGGGGGCCACGCGGTTTGTCCTGCTTCCCAAGGTCGACTCCTCGACATTGAACGGCTTGGCCAATGTCGCGGCCAAATCAGGCGATGCAGAACCCTGGAACGGCGAGCTGCGCACGATTCAAGAGACGACCGCCTCAGCACTCTTCAACCTGGCGGAGCGTGCGGCCGGCTCGATCCCCACGCATTATGCCCTGGCCGATACGTGCTTGCGCGGCGTGCTCAGTCGGCAGCCCGACCACCCCGAAGCACGACGACTCCTTGGTTACATCCCCTATGAAAAGGGCTGGGCCACCCCGTTCGCAACCAGCCAGTTCCGCAAGGGCATGGTCGACCACCCGACGTTTGGTTGGGTCCATTCGTCGTGGGTTTCCCACCTCGAGAATGGCGAGCTTCCCGCCCCGCCGATCCGTGGACAAACGACGGTCCGTTGGCTCCCCGCCGAGCAGGCAGACCAGCTCCATAGCCCTTGGAAAAGCGGCTGGAGGATCTCCACGGAGCATTTCAAGATCCAGACCAACGTCCCTTTCTCCCAGGCCATCGCCTTCGGCCGGCAACTCGAAGCGTTTCACGACCTCTTCTGCTCGCTACTCGCCGACGTGATTGAGTCCGACAAGCGTCTTCCCCTGGCTCAGCGGTTCCGCGACAAAAAAATGGTCGGAGAAAAGAGCAACGACCCGCACCAGGTCTATTACTTCAAGAACAAGCAGGAGTACGTCGACTACCTCATCCCTTATGAGCCCACGATCGCGGAAAGCCTGGGAATTTACATCCCCCTGAAGCCCGGGAAAGGGAAGCGTGCCCCAGCCTATTTCTTCCACGATCCCGAGGGCGAGATCAACGCAACCGCCACCCTCTTTCACGAGGTATCCCACCAACTCTTGTTCGAGACGGCAGGACGAAATGCCTACAACAAGAACGTTGGCAATTACTGGGTCTTCGAGGGTCTCGGCACCTATTTCGAGACGGTGGTCATGGGGTCAGACGGGGTCATGATGGTCGGGGGACTCGTCGGTCCCAGGATCGACGCCGCGCGTGTGAAACTGGAGCAAGGCGAATTCGTGCCGATCGAACAGTTATTGCAATTCGATCAGGCGGCCTTCAACACGCGGGATTCGATCTATCTCCACTACGCCGAGTCGATGGCCTTGGCTGTCTTCTTGATGCAAGGTCGCGAGAAGGCTTACCGTGAACCGTTTCTCGACTACGCCAAGGACGCCTATCGCGGCCTACTCCGCCGTAACACAGGCCAATCGCTCCAAGAGCGCCTGGGCGTTTCTTACGAAGACCTCGACAAAGAGTTCTTGGAATTCCTGAAACAAGGCTGAGACAACCTGTTGGGAATTCGGGGCGGTGGTCACCGCCAGCAGAGGTGGGTGAAAAAAAGCAGGCTGGGGAAGAAAAAAAAAGAGGGACGCAAGACAGCCGTGGTCTCACGCCCCGCAGAATCGCATTACTCGCCCACGTAGGGAATGAGCGCCATGAAGCGGGCCCGCTTCACTGCGTCGCTCGACGCGCGCTGGAACGCCGCACAGTTTCCACTCCGCTTGCGTGAGAACATCTTGCTCTGGTTGGTGCAGAGCTTCTTGAGCAGGCCAACGTCCTTGTAATCGACATACGCCGGACGCGGGCAGCCTTCGGGAGTGCAGAACCGGCAGCGGTTCTTCCGGTTTCGACCAAATTTTTTCCGCGGCATAGACCAGGTGTCCTCGGACGAACTCAAAACCCTTGCGTGGACGGAGCGAGTCGCTTGGCGGTGTGGCCAACCTCATCGGGAAACCATAACGATAGGGAATTTCCGAGCATGGGTCAAGTCCCCCATGCGCGAGGAATCGCTCTCGGCCCGATTTGACTAGGCAACCACTACAAACCCTTCGGTCGCGGTCAGCGCACGAAACAAGGCCCCGAGCCGAACGGCCAAGGGGCCAACACTCCCGTCGCCGATGGTCCGGCCATCGATCTTCGTCACCGGGGCAAGCTCGCCCATCGTCCCGGTACAGAAGACCTCATCGGCGCGATAAACCTCGGTGAGCGATAGGTCACGCTCGGCGTGGGGGATCGCGTGCCGCTGGCAGAGCTCGAGGACCACGGTCCGGGTGATCCCCTCGGGACAGGCCAGGGTTCGGCTCGTGGCCACCTCTCCCTTGGTGACCACAAACACGTGCGTGGCATTGGTTTCAGCCACGAACCCACGGGCATCGAGCATCAGGGCATCGTCCGCCCCGGCGGCATTGGCCTGAATCTTGGCGAGGATCGACGGGATCAGGTTGCAGTGGTGGATCTTGGGGTCCAGGCTATCGGGAGGGGGGCGACGAATCGTGCTGGTCAGGAGCGTGATCCCTGCCTTGTCGTAAACCGGCGGCTTGTGCTCGGCCAGAACGATCAGTGTCGGTCCCGCGCGATTGAGCCGGGGATCCATCCCCGACGTGACCTTGACCCCTCGCGTCAGGGTCAGGCGAAGATGAACGCCATCGCGCATCTGATTCACCTCCAGCGTACGGCGAATCTGTTCGATCATCGCTTCGTGCGATGGGATTTCGGCAAACGCCAGCGCGAGCGCCGAACTCCGGAGCCGGTCGAGGTGCTCGATCAGTCGAAAAATCCGACCATTATAGAGCCTCAGCCCTTCCCAAACAGCGTCCCCTCCTTGGACGGCCGAGTCGAACGGACTGATCCCCGCCTGGTCACGATGCCGCAGGTCGCCATTGATGTTGACGATCAGGTCGCGGTTGCGTTCATCGTATTGCTGAAGCATGAGCTCTCCTCAATCCCCGCCAGGTCGTCTCAAACGATGGTCATGGAGCGTTTCGTAGTAGGGGACGCACTCCTGGAGCAGTCCCTCGAGATGGACGGGGAACGGCTCACTGGAGACGGTCGGTTGCTGGAACGAGGTACTCTTCTCAACGTTCGCGTACCAGTACTTGGCCCAGACTCCGTCGCTGGAGCGTCGTCCCGCAGGCCAGGAGAGCATCGCGTCCAGAAAGGGAACCCCCAGCGCATCGCACAACAGCGTCAGCATGGTGCCTGGGTCTTCGAGGACGTCGCGGGCATCGATCACTGGCGGGATCGTGCCACCGTGACGCCTGACCCACTCGAAGATCTCCACCTGCTGGGACAAGCCCGTGTCGGCAACCGTCGGATGGGGAAGAACCTTGGCGAGCGACGCGACCATCGCGCGAGGGTCGCGGATCAGGAAGGCGTTGGAGACCAGCCCGAGCCAGGCGCGGTCGATCTGGGGCAAGAGGTGATGGGCCATCTGCTTCTGGAAGAAGATGGGCTTTCCTTCGGGAATGGGACCAGTCAACCAGGCGACCACCTTACGCCAGTCGGGCTCGTGTCCCGCGATCACCTCGGCGGCCCCGGGATGGTCGATGCCCGTCTGCTGCAGATAGTGGGCGTAAAGCGGTTCGTCCGAAACGAACGTGTCGGGACGATTGCCCCACGAGCGCATGAGCGCCGTCGAGATATTTCGCGGGCCCGACCACATGGCAATACGAAGGGGAAAAGACATGGCGGCTCGAGCGTCGTTGGAGCCTGGACGGGGCGGATCCAAAGGGCGCGGCTGCCTTGGTTCATCCGGCCCAGTCCGGTCTTGCTAACCCTTTGATTATGGCCTAACGTCAGCGAATTGAAACCCACCGTCGACCGAATCGCGACGGTGGGTGACCCTGCCGCTGCCTACCGGATGACTGCGGAACTCGGCTGAATCGCAAGGGCCGACCCCCTCGGTCGGAGCACGGTCATCATCAGCGTTTCGCTTCGCCCCTTATCGAGGTTAAAGCCTCGGAAGATCTCCTTGATATCGAGCTCCAACCGAGCTTCGCGCTGGAGGAACGGCACTTCTTGCGGGCGGAGCGCCACAATTACTTTCTTGTCCCGGTTGACCTGGGCGACCAGCTTGTCGAGGCCACGAGCCACGGGCGCCGAATGGCCGAGGGCATAGACCACACCTGGAAGGTCAAACGTGCAGAGGATCGCCTTGGCTTGCTCGCGAACTTCGAGTTCGGCGAGCCGCCGGCCAATGACGCCCGAGATCCGATATGGCTCGAGGGCCGGCAACACCCAGACGCCCATCAGCAAGGTCATGACTGCGCTCGAGGCGATCAAAACCCTCGTTGCGCGCTCGATGCCTCCCACCTTGTAGTGGACGTGAAACAGGAGGGCACCGACGAGCATAACAGCCGAGAGGACGAGACTCGCCGCGCGGAGCCCAGGAGGCGCGAACCAGGCGGCGGCTAGGAGTCCGGCGATCGCGCCCGCCGAGATCACCCACAGGAGCCGAACCGCGAGGCGCCCCATCTTCCAGAAGTCGAGCGTGACTTCCGACTCGGTCACGGCGACGAGCATCCAGGCGAGCAGCAAGGCCCAGGCGGGGAATGCCGGCAGATAATAGTGGATCAGCTTCGTCCGCACGCATTCCAGCAAGATCAAAGGGCCGACGATCCAGCCCAGCAGGAACCCGAAGACGGGAGACTCTTTCCGGCGTGACCAGCCGGCGTAGAGCGCTGCCGGCAGCAGCGCTGACCAGGGAAAACAGGTCAGGAAGCTCAAGACGACGTAATAGCCGGGAAACCCGCCGTGCTCTTCGAGCCCGGACGTCGCCCGGCGAATGATATGGTAACCGACGGCGACATGGTAATACTCGCCCTGAGACCTCAACAGGATCGCCACGTTCCAGGGAAGGACGATCGCCGCACAGAGTAAAGGCCCCCAACGCCAGTGGAGCCGCTTCAAAAAGGAGGTCGGCCCTCCCAACCACCACGAGACGGCCCCTGAGGCCACCAGGAGCACGGGCCCGGCGGGGGACTTGGTCAGAATAGCCAGCCCGAGCAAGGTCCAAAAGAGCGCCGCGATCTTCCACGAACTACGCTGTGACAGCTCCCAGAGGCAGAACTGGCAGCCCACCACCCAGAGCATCAGGGTCGCGTCCGTGGTCGCCATCTTCGACTCGGCCACGACGATCGGGGCCGTGGCCAGGATCAGGCCGGCGAGCAGGCCCGCCCTCTCGCCCAGCATCCGACGGCCCCAAGCCCAGACGACCAGGCAGGTGGCGGCCCCCGCCAACGAGGAGACCAGCCGCACGCCGAACGGGTTGTCTCCCCCCAGCGCCGTGCCAGCCATCATCAGCCAATAGATCAGCACCGGCTTGTGATACCGGGGCTCGGCGTTGAAGGTCGGATGGACCCAGTCGCCGCTCGCCCGCATCTCGCGAGTGGCCCCCGCATAGCGCGGCTCATCACGGTCGAAAAGGCTGATACGACCATTACCCGCCAGATTTAAGATCAAGGCAAGAAGGCCCACCAGGACCGCCTGGCGGACCGGCCAGGTTCGTCGCGAAGGGGTGTCGTTCGTGGCGAGAAGTGTCGGGTCGATCGCGGCCACGTTTCCTCCATGAGCTAAGGCTGATCCGCCACGAGAGGCTGGGCGAATTGAGGGGGGCATCTCCGCCGCACTTGCGTGAACCCACCGACGTTCCATCGTCTTCGTCGCTTCGGCGGGATCTCCGCTCATTGACGAAGATCCCACCTCATTGATCGACAAACTCGCTTCAGGCCTTGAATGAAAAGGACGATTTTTCCAATTTTGAGGACTCTTACGTTTACTTCAACTCGACGTGCGGCGAGCTCGCCACCGCCCCCCGATCGTCCTTGACCGTCAGAAAAAACACCAGGGGTCTTTTCTCGGGCAACATTGCCGACGCCTTGCCTTCGGAGAGGGTGGCTTCAACCGTCTTCCACTCACGCTTCGGCCACTCGCCTTCGTCGGTCGTATACGCCAGCTCGGCCTGGACCAGAGGAGTCTGGCTCTCGATGGCCGCCGAGGCGAGTCCGTCGGCGATTACAGGGGCACCGAGGCGGGCGAGTCGCTTGCCCCCCTCGAGAACGCTGCCGACGAACAGGCCGATCTCCTGAGGTGTCCATCCTTGGGAGTGGCCATGGGGCATCCGCACAGTGACGCACAGGTCGACCGGCCCTGGCACCAGGTGGTAGGACTTCTGGTAGCTATCCAGCGGGTAGGCAAAGTCGTTGGTGCCATTCACAAAGAGGATCGGACAGCGCACACCGCCAAGGTATTTCGATGGGTCGAATAGGGAGAGCCACCGATCGCGCAGAGTGGGCGACATCGCCTTGAACTGACCGAGCCAAAAGCTGTTGTCATTCAGGAAGCCACACCCATAGACCGGGACGGCAACCTTGAGCCGGTCATCCAATCCGGCAACGATGCAGGTCAGGTAGCCTCCCCAGCTAATCCCCGTGATCCCGATCCGCTTCGCGTCGACCTCGGGCCGAGCGGCCAGGAGCGAGTGCCCCCGAATCACGGCAGCCACGGCATGATAGGTCCACATCTGCCCCACATCCGAGTCGGCGAAGTCTTGGAACTTGCCATGGTCATCCTGATCGGGCCCACCGTCGTCGAGCCTGGGCCCGTCCGGTCCATGTCCCGCCAGATCCATCGCCAGCGCCGCGTAGCCCCGTTCAGCCCAGAGCTTCGCCCACTCCCGAAACGCTTTACCGCCACCGCCATGGACCAGGACCATGGCGGGAAAGGGCCCCTCCCCCTTCGGTTTTCCGTAGTAGGCGAAAACGCGGGTCGGCTTACCCTGAAACGATTCGCCCTCGTAGTAGACTTCACGGATCAGGTCCGACTCCGCTCCCCACGTCGCTTGCGGTGCCTCTTTGAGCGATTCCAGATTCCAAGGGCCTGTGAATCCCCGCTCGGGGGGACCGGCCTTAGCCGGTTCTCCGGGGAAGATCGTCGTGAGGAGAAGTACGAGTAACGCGGAGCGGCGAGGATAACTCATCAAGAACCTTCTCCTCGAGGGACCAGGAGTTGTGGCGGGACGTCAGCGACTTATGGTAGTGTCGCCAATGCGGCCCGAACAAGGTTTGACCCGGTGGTTCTCGCTCCGCGACTGACCCCGGACCTCTTTATGAACGCTGGTCCTGCTTCCATGAGCTTTGAGGTCGAGATCAAGTTCCGGACGAACAGCCACCTTGAGCTCATCCGCCGATTGGCCGAGATGGGGGCCAGGGCCGAACCCCAAGTTGCGCACGAGGATGTTTACCTCAGCCATCCCTCGCGCGACTTTGCCCAGACCAACGAAGCCTTTCGCATTCGCCGGATTGGCACCGAAAACCGGATCACCTACAAAGGGCCCCGCCTGAGCGGACCCACCAAGTCGCGTGAGGAGATCGAGGTCCCGTTTGCGGAAGGCGAACCGTCGTTCGAGCAGTTGTTCCGCCTGTTCAATCACCTCGGGTTCCGCAAAGTCGCCGCCGTCCGGAAGACCAGGCAGCCCTACCATCTCGAATACCAGGGCCTTCCGATCGAGGTCGTACTCGACACGGCCGAAGGGTTGGGCGAGTTCGCCGAAGTCGAGGCATTCGCGGCTAAAGAGGCCAACCTACCGGCCGCCCAAGCCGCCGTGATCGACCTGGCCCGCGAACTCGGACTGACCGACGTCGAGCCGCGATCCTACCTGCGTATGCACCTTGACGCGGAAGCTGCCCGGCAGTGAGTCGACTGGTCTTCCAAGGCAAACAGTGGAAGACAGGAAATGGAAGTTTCACTCGCCAGGAAGGCAAGCGGGGAGCTCACGCTCCCCGCTTGCCTTCAGAAAAACCAACCAATCCAAGAACATAAACATGTCATTCTTGATTGGTTTTATTCTTCGACCAACTCCCAATGGAAGTTCGCGTTCGATCCGTTGATCGCCAGTTCGACCCCTTCCTCTTTTTCGACGAGAGGGACTGCGGCGCCTCGCGTACCGTTGTTGTCGAGGGGATACGCCTTGACGCTCCCCTTGCGGCGCCAGAGCACCTTGGCACGAATCGGCTCCTGGAGCAAAGGGGGCGTGCCCGGCTCGGCCACGTCGACCTTCGACTCGTCCACCCAGCGGAAGCCGGTCGGTTCGACTCGTGCCACGGCCGTCACCAGAAGGCGTTTGCTGGTGGCGATCGGGGCCGTGCCCACGGAGGAGGCGACAAGCACGGCGTAGGGCTGATCCGTCTCGAACACGAGGTGCTCGAACGCTGCGGCCTCCCCCCCCGGCCAGCCCGCAAAGCCCTGAGTGAACGGCGTCTCGATCACGAGCCGGCCCCGGCTCGGGTCCCACCCCGCGACGGCATGGTTGGCCCGGTGACGTAAAGGAGATCGAGTGGCCTGTCCCGAATGCGAGTCGGTGGTGCGCTCACCCCGTAAAAGGATCGAAGCGGCGTGCGGCCAGAGGGAATAAATCTGGGGCATCCCATTGACCACTTCGGGAAGCTGGAAGAGGTCTTCACCACCGCCGATCCCGGCCGCGGCGCTTCCCCAAGGTTGCGGGTGGAGAAAGATCCCTCGGCGCACCAGGGCATCCCAATCGTCGGACACGGCGATATCGACGGCCAGCATCTGATCGGCTGCCTCGTAGGGCAAGGCCCACCCGCCTCGCGTCTGAAGACACCACTGACTCGCCACATAGGGACGGTCGGACCTTCGTTTATGGGTCGCCCCGGAGAGAAGAGCCCCATCCTGGCTCCAGAGGAGCGAGCGACGCTCGGGGGCCGCCCAAGGGGGGGGCGACCAGTACAGCCGATCGTCGATCAGGTCGAAGCCGGTCGCCGCTTGCTGCGCAGAGAACTCGGGATCGCGACGCCAGTGCGAGACCCCGGCGATCGGCACCCGGAGCTTGTCCTTGCGAAGCGAATTCGCCATCTCTCTCCAGTGGACCTCACCAAGCTCCTGCCAGATCCGCCGAATTCCGCCCACCTTACTCTTTGCGGCGAGCGCGCGAAGCGATGCCGAATACTCGGCCGGCAACGTTTCCGGCCGTTCGATCTGGTCGAAGAGCGAAGTCTCTCCGGCCAGCGTGACCCAGGCCAGGACCGGGTCGTCCCGCAAGGCGAGCCCCGTTTCGGGGTTCACATGTTCAAGCAATGCCTTGGCCGACTGGAGCGTGAGCTTACCAATCGCAGGGTCGAACTCGGCCGCCGGCCCGCCACCCGGCGGCAGGGCGTATGGATTGGTCACCCCGTCGTCCGCCCGGAAGCGCCGGGCGCTCTGGAGCTCCAACGCAACGTAGATACCACGTGATTTGAGTGCGGCAATCAGATGATCGAGCCTGGCCAAGGCGATGGTATCAAACACCTTGGTATCGTCGCGGGTATCATCGTACAGGCTGCGGTCGGGCCCGAGCGCCGTATCGAGATCGGCGAGTCGAACCAGATTGATCCCCGATCGCGCCAGGCGCGTGGCCAGGGCATCGGCCTCCTCGGATTCGAGGTAGGCGGAGGGGGGTAAGAGATAGACGCCAAAGAAGCGGGCGCGGCCCCCTTTGGAAAAGGCGAGCCGACCGTCGCGGACAGTGACGAATCCATGCTTTCCGGCGGGTCCATCCAGGAGGAAGGACGCATCGAGTGCGGACTTGGCGTCGATCGATTGGGAAGGCGTCACGGCGGGCCACCCCGTCGTGTCATCCTCAACGTGATAAGGGGTCCAGGCCCCCAACTTCGGATCGGGTGCGGCGGTCACCACGACATCGTCAACCCGAAGCAGGCCGTTGCTGTCGGACTTCTCAAACTGGAGCACGGCGCGGCTCGCTCCGGCAGGGACCGGAACGGTGGCACGAGCGACCCGCCAGTCGAACGAACCGGCCCAACGGAAGAGATTGGCACCGCCACCGGCGCCTCCCACCGGTCGCCCGTTACTATCGACAAAGAAAAGGTTCCCCGCAGCCCCCCCTGCTCCGCGTAATCCTTGAGCACGAACCCTGACCGAGACATTGAGCTGGCCGAACGATTCGATCGCCACGGCGAGACCGGTCAAGGCGCGTGCGCCCGACCTGGGAAGCTCAATCGCCGAATCCGATTGGAAGCCAGGGAACGAGCGTTGAGCGCCGTTTTCCAGGTTCCAGGCGAACGGAGCCGGGTCCCCCAGCTCGAAATCGCCGTTATTCACCAGATTCGTACTCTCCGTCCCACCGACCGGGACCAGTTCCACCGTCAGGCCATCGACCTCCAGGATGCCGGTGGCACCAAGCAGTCCCACCGACATGATCGCGTCGCGCGTGCCGGGCGGAACGGGAATGCGCTTCGAGACCCGAGTCCAGCGCCCGCTGGGGGTTCTCCCCCACGGGCCAAGCGTTCCTCGGCGCAAGGCACGAAGCCCCTCGCCCAGAAAATCAATCATGATGCCGGGATCTTCACCGAGCCGTTCGCCCGCCTGAATCTGATCGAGCCGGATCCAGGCGCCGATGATGACCGCTTCGGTCTTCCGGCCGTCGATGCCGAAGGCACGGCTCAGCCGGGCGGGACGTCCCGGTTTGCGGACCTCGAACTTCAAGCAGTGGGGACCAACCTTCCCCCCTTCGGAAACGAGCACGACATCCCGGGCGTTGTACCAGCCATCGGGGATCCCGTCTTTATTCTTGTCCCCCTCGAAATCGTCGAGTGCGGGGGGCGCGGGCCGCTCGAGCTCTTCTTCCTGCCCGACAACCCAAGGTCCCAACGCAATGAGGGGGAGGACGCTCAAGGCCCAGAACCGAACGACCTTTCTCACGGCTTCTCCTTGTTCTTCCGAGCCTCGATCGCCTCACGCTGCGCGCGGCCGGTCATGGGAACGAACAAGGTCGGGCGGAGCTCCTTGAGAGTCAGCTTGCCGTCTTTTTTCGTCCCATAGTAAACCATCTGGTTGAATCGATTCCCCACCGGAATCACGATTCGCCCCCCCTCCTTGAGCTGGTCGACGAGCGGTTGGGGGATCGCCTCCGGCGCACAGGTGACGATAATCGCGTCAAACGGTGCGGCATCAGGCCAGCCGGCGTATCCGTCACCGATCCGGGTGTGAATGTTCGTGTATCCGAGATCCTTGATGACTTGAGCGGCCCGCTTCCCCAGCGGCGGCTTGATCTCGACGGAATAGACCTCCTTGACCAGTCGCGAAAGAATCGAGGCCTGATAGCCGGAACCGGTGCCGACTTCATAGACTTTGTCCGTCGGCTTCGGCTGAAGCGACTCGGTCATGAACGCCACGTCGAAGGGGGGGGTGATCGTCTGCCCCTCGCCGATCGGGATCGATTCGTCGTCGTATGCCTGCCTGCTGGTGCTTTCCGGGAGAAAGCGATGGCGAGGAACGGTGCGGAAGGCATCGAGAACGCGAGGGTCCTTGATTCCCCGTTCCACCAGGTGACGCTCGACCATGCGCTTGCGAGCGGGCTCCGTCGGATCAGCCACAGGCGCGGCCGCCACAGGCTCATCACCGCGAGATCGAACATCGACGAGGCATTGGCTCGCGAAACTCACACTGATCACTAACACGAGCGTCGCCCGTAATGACATGGCGAATCCCCTTCCAGGAGAAGAAAGAACGGAAAGATCCTCGATCGGGGGAGTGATCCCTCTGATGGTACACGGATCCTTGGCCGGTACGAAAGTTCTTGCCCCCCAGCGAGAGCATCGATACCCTCAACATCCCCTGAATCGTTGCTACAATTTTGTGTGAAGGAACGTTGAGGCTTCGGGATTGAGAGGAATCGGCTTGGCCACTCCTTCAGATCCCGCTATACTGAGAACCCGCACAAACCCTTCCTCCACCAACGTCGACAAACTTGTCCTGTTCATTTGTCAAACGATCGAGGGGGTGATCATGCCGATGCTGGCTTGCTTCATCCTATTAGCGTTGTCCGCTGACGCGCCGGTCGAGGGTTCCCGGCCGAATGTGTCCACACTGAAAGGCCAGGTCGTTGAGCTGACCAAGGCGTTGAACGAGCAGGGACGAACCTTCGACGAGGCTCCGATCGCCACCCAGGTGGTCCTCAAAGACCAGGATAACACGCTGACCCCCCTGCTCTCCGACGACGCCAGCCGAGCTCTCTTTCAGGACGAACGGTTACGCGATCGGCCGGCGGAACTCAGGGTCCGGCGGCTCCCCAAACTTCCCTATGTCCAGGTCCTCTCCTTCAAAGTCGAATTCAATGGAACGCTCCGGACGCCCGAATACTATTGTGAGATCTGCTCGATTAGCGTCCGGTATCCGCAGACCTGTCCATGCTGTCAAGGTCCAATGGACCTACGCATGCAACCCAAGGATGATTGACACGCGGTGAGACGTTAAAGTCGCTCCGGATGGAGCGCCCCACATTCGGGCCGACGGCGGCGGCACCGCCGGGGATGCCTTCCTATCATGGCGATGGTCAATGCCAACTACCTGCTCGGCCTGATCGCAATCTTTGCCGTCACGACCACGCTGTTCGGCATGATCGCGCTGTTCTGGGCCACCCGACGACGCACGAATCTCCCGCTTTTCACCCCCCCGGTCTCGATCTACAAGCCGCTCAAGGGACTGGATGAGGGACTTGAGGAGAACCTCCGGAGCTTCTTCGAACTTGATTATCCGACGTTTCAACTGCTCTTCTGCGTGGCGGACAGTGACGACCCGGCAATTCCGACCGTCAGTCGCTTGCTCGCCGAGTACCCGGAACAAGATGCCCAGTTGATCGTCGGCTGCCCTGCCTTCGGACTTAACCCGAAGGTGGAGAGTCTCGCGGCCATGGATCGTTATCGACGGCACGAGATTTTGTTGATCAGCGATTCGAACGTCCGAGTCCGCCCCAGTTATTTGCGGGAAACGGCCTGCTACCTCGCCGAGCCTGGGGTGGGGCTGGTCACGAACCTCTTCGTGGGGGTGGGCGAGGTTCAGACGGGAGCCGTGCTCGAGAACCTCGAGCTCAATGGGTTCATTGCCGGCGGGGTCGCCGCTGCGTCGCTCCTGCGCATGACCTGCGTCGTGGGTAAGTCGATGCTGATGCCGGTCCGTGTGCTCGAGGCAATTGGCGGGTTCGCCGCCGTGCGCAACCTGCTGGCCGAAGATCAGGTGATCGGCATGAGGGTGCGGAAGGCGGGCTATGCGATCCGCCTGAGCCACCACGTGATCGAGAACGTGAACCAGACGCGCGGGTTCCGCTGGTTCCTCAACCGCCACTCGCGATGGTACAAGATCCGCCGCCGGCTCGCCTTTCCCACCTTCGTGATCGAGCCGACCGCGAATCTCGCAACGATCGGCCTCGTCTGGGCATTCTCGGGCGAAACGCATATCGCGTGGGGTGGCCTGGTCGTCTTGGTTGGCCTCGGGATGGCTCGTGACGCGATCCAGACCCGCTGGCTCCGAGGGACGTTCCCGAGGATGCGACACCTCGTGCTCAGTCCGGCGAAGGACCTATTCCTCTTGCCCGTCTGGTTCGACGCCTTGGTGAACGATCGAGTCCAGTGGCGCGGGCATCGTTTCCGGATCGGCCGGTTCACCCGGCTTCGCTCGACGGGCGTCCCCCTGTCAGTCCGCCAACGAGTGCGCCGCGTTCAGCGGCTTCGAGCGCAGCAGGAACACAAGGGTTGAGCCGAAGACGGAGAGCGGGCCGGCCTTCGGTCAGAACTCCGTGAAGGGGAACGCCGTCGCCCTTGGATCTCCCTGAGAACGGACAGGGCAGTTCCTCTCGAATCCGTATCTCCTCCACGGATATGATAGCGCTGTGGAGCCTCCATTAGTCGTCTGGAAGAAAGAAGTCTCTTGATGGAAGAACCGGCCGGTGCCCCCGAACCCGCCCCCCACTTTGCGGCACACTTCTCGCCGATCGCCTGCGACCGACTCTCTCCTCGGCCCTCCTCGGCCAGACTTCACCCCGCGCGCCGCACCATCGTACTGATCGCGGCCGTAGCCGTGGCCTTTCTGACCCTCACTGCTGGGCCTGGCCGTGCTGACACGTTGGCCAAGGTCCGTAAGGCGGGGCGCCTGGTCTATGGAAGTGACAAGGAGGGAGGCGGCCCTTACGCCTACCCTGACCCCAAGGCTCCGCGCGAGGTCACCGGCTTCGAAGTCGAGCTGATGAACGCATTGGCCAAGGACCTGGGCGTTCGGGCCGACTTCTCCCAAGGCCCCTGGGATCGGCTGCTCAAGGTGCTCGACACCGGCCGGATCGACGTCGTGGTCAACGGTTACGAATGGACCGAAAGCCGGTCGCGTGAATATCTGGCGACTCGCCCCTATTACGTCTATCAGCTCCAACTGATGGCTCCACGCGGGGGCACGATCCGATCCTGGGCTGATATTGAGCGGCCGAATCCCCGCAAGCGACGCTGGCGGATCGGGGTTTTGAGCAGCTCGGCGGCCGACGCGTTCGCGCGCGGAGCGGGGGAAGCGAATGTAGAGGTCCTCTCCTTCGACGGTGCGACCGACGCCATGACGGCGGTCCGCAACGGCCAGATCGACGCCACCCTTCAAGACCTTCCCGCCGCGCTCTACTATCGGGACCGCTTCCCCAGCCTGGAACTGGCCGGCCCTCCCGTCGGACACGGCTATTACGTCATCTTCCTCAGGAAGGACGACAAACCGCTTCGCCAGGAGCTCGATCGGGCAATCGGCCGCCTCGTCGAGTCAGGTTCACTACGCAGCCTCTATGAGCGGTACGGCCTCTGGAACGACGCCCAAGACGAGTTGGCCGGGTGGACCGGCACCAAGTTCGTCACCACGGGTTCCGGCCCGCCGCGCGGGCTTTCGATGCTCTGGCAGTACCGGACGCTTCTGTTCGACGCCGCGCTGATGACGATTCTCCTATCGGTGACCTCGATGCCGCTGGCAATGGCGATCGGTCTGTTCATCGCGCTGGGACGACTCTACGGACCACGATTTCTCCGCATGATCCTCTCGGCCTATGTTGAGCTGCTGAGAGGGACGCCGTTGATGCTCCAGCTCTTCGTTCTGTTCTATCTGCTCAAGTTGCCTCCCCTTGTAGCGGGGATCGGCGGCCTTGCGATCAATTATTCGGCCTACGAGGCGGAGATTTATCGGGCCGGGCTCCAGGCGATCCCCGCAGGACAGATGGAGGCCGCGCTGGCGCTTGGGATGTCCCGCTGGATGGCATTGCGGCGGGTGATCGTGCCTCAGGCGGTTCGGATCGTCATTCCACCAGTGACGAACGACTTCATCGCCTTGTTCAAGGATACGTCGGTCTGCTCGGCGATCACGCTGGTGGAGCTGACCAAACAGTACTCGATCCTCGGGAACAGCACGGGGGGCTGGATCGAATTCGCGATTGCAACCGCAGTGCTCTACATGGCGATGAGCATCCCACTTTCCTGGTTCTCGCGCTGGTCCGAACGTCGACTCGACGCCGCGGCGGCGAAAGGAGGGGCGTTGACATGATCGAGGTGAACGGACTGGTCAAGTCTCACGGGCCACTGAACGTCCTTCGCGGCGTCAGCCTGACCGTCGTCCGCGGCGAGGTTGCCGCGATCATCGGCCCTTCAGGAGGGGGCAAGAGCACCTTCCTCCGTTGCCTGAACGGACTCGAAACATTCCAAGGAGGATCGATCGTCATCGACGGGCTCCGGCTCGAGTCCGACACTCCCACCCCGATCCGCGATCGGACCCTCAGGCGAATTCGCCTTGAGGTCGGCATGGTCTTTCAGAGCTTCAACCTCTTTCCTCACCGGACGGTCCTTGCAAACGTCACCGAAGGCCCCGTTCACGTCCGGGGCCTCGGACAGGACGAGGCGGAGGATCGGGCCAAACGGCTGCTTGACCGAGTCGGCCTGGCCGACAAACTGGGCGCGATGCCCCGGCAACTCTCGGGAGGCCAGCAACAGCGCGTGGCCATCGCGCGTGCCTTGGCCATGGAACCGCAAGCAATCCTGTTCGATGAGCCAACCAGCGCCCTCGATCCGCGAATGACCGCCGAGGTTCTCGCCGTGATGACCGACCTGGCCTCCGACGGCCTCACGATGATCGTCGTCACCCACGCCATGCAGTTCGCCCGCCAGGTGGCTCATACCATCCATGTCTTCGGTGAAGGGCGAGTCATCGAGTCCGGTCCTCCTTCGCAGATCTTTGAGGACCCACACCAGGAAGCGACTCGAATGCTTCTGTCGGAAGTGCAGGCGGCTTGACGATATTGATGGGGAAACGGCTCGACTCCGGAGAGCGCGGCCGTTACCCCTCGATCATGGATGTACGTCTGTCATGGAACCGACCGCTGACATCTCATGGGATGAAGCCCAGTCCGACTTGCGTCCTCTCTTAAGGACCGATAACTGGACGAACGTCGCCTACTTAACCGCTGAGTACCTCTGGCTCGGGCTCGTCCTCTGGGGGTGTTCGACCGGGTTCAACGCGTGGTCGACCGGCCGACTCTCAACGCTCGGCTTCGTGCCCTGGGCCATGGTCGGTGTGGCATTGGTGGCTGTCTCGCAGCACCGGCTCTCCGGCCTGGCTCACGATGCCAGCCACTACACCCTGTTCAAGAACCGGCTGGCCAACGAGCTCGTCTCCGACCTCTTCCTCCTCTTCCCACTCGTGGCAATGACACAGCAGTACCGGATGGCCCACTTCGGCCATCACCAGTTCGTCAACGATCCGGAACGCGACCCCGACCTGATGCGGCTCAACCATTCGGAGCCTCATCACTTCCCGATCAGCAAGCCCCGCTTCTGGCAACGCTACGTCCTCCGTGGACTCTGGCCACCGTCGATCCTCCGCTACCTGTTCGGCCGAGCCAAAGCGGCGAATCTCGGAACGGCCGAGCCCAGTCCGGTCGTTCGCACCGCTTATCCGAAGTCGGTCGCCCGTCGTCTGCGAGGGTCGTACTGGCTGGCCGTGCTGGCAATGGTGCAGATCCTCCACCTCTGGCCGATCTTCGGCCTCTTCTGGGTGGTCCCGCTGCTGACGGTTTACCCGCTCCTGATGCAGCTTCGCGAGATTGCGCATCACAGCAATGCACCCGACGATGGCGATCTGACCAACTCGCGGGTCTTCCGCGTGAACCCGCTCTGGAGCGCCTGCGTCTTCCCCTACGGCCAGTCGTTCCACCTGACCCATCACCTGTTCGCCGTGGTGCCGCACTACCATATCGCCGAAGCCCATCGTCGTTTATCACGCCACCGGCCGTACCGCGAGAACGTCCTGATCTGCGAAGGCTACTTCTTCCGACGCCTGGGCACGAAGGGCCCCTCGGTACTTGAAGTCCTGGCGCGGAAGTCCGCCATTCCCGCCCCCAAGTCATTCTCGCGCCGACCCAGCGGCGTCCGGGTCGACTGACGTCACGGCAACCAGCCGTTCACCTAGGGACGGTCACGGCCCACCATCCGAACTGCTGCTCTGGCAAGGAGATCGGGATAGTAGGCCGTGCCCGCTCACGGAATTGTACCGACGATAAGCAGAGCTCCATCCCATCAATTCTTTTCCCGAATTCGGTGCCAACGGGTTCTCGATTCTCTCTTCTCAGCCCCCCACCGCCTCCGATATACTGTACAAAACACCATAGCCCCAATCCTGGGCGGTACGGTTCGGAGAAATCAAAGTGATGGGCGAGATCACAAATGAGCAGGTCTCCCAGACGGTAGACGCCATCTACCGCTCCGAATCGCGCCGGGTCTTCGCGACCCTCATCCGCCAGCTTGGCGACTTCGATCTTGCCGAAGAAGCGTTGCATGAAGCTTTCGCGGCGGCGTTGGAGCAGTGGGCGCGGGATGGTCTGCCGGAGAATCCAAGAGCCTGGCTCGTTTCCACCGGCCGCTTCAAGGCGATCGATGCGATTCGTCGTCGCGTCCGCTTCGATTCCACGCTTGCAGAATTGGCAAGCCGACTCGATGAGAACACGGCAGCCCTTGGGCAGGAGGAAGACGCGGGGGTCGAGGACGATCGCCTGCGCCTGATCTTCACCTGCTGCCATCCGGCCCTCCCTCCGAGCACGCAGATCGCCCTGACGCTGAGGGAGGTCTGCGGCCTGAAGACCGAGGAGATCGCCAGCGCCTTTCTGACCGCCCCATCGACGATCGCCCAGCGGATCGTGCGCGGCAAGGCGAAGATTCGGGACGCCCGCATCCCCTATCAGGTGCCTGCGCTCGCCGATCTTCCCGAACGGCTGGATTCCGTACTGTCGGTCATCTATCTCGTGTTCAACGAGGGGTACTCGGCCTCATCCGGCGAGACGCTGAGCCGGCCTGACCTCTCGGACGAGGCAATTCGCCTGGGACGCCTCCTCCTCGAGCTGTTATCGGATCCGGAGGTGATGGGACTGCTCGCCCTGATGCTGATCCAAGAGTCACGTCGTACTGCACGGTCGTCATCCGAGGGCGACCTGATCTTGCTGGAGGATCAGGACCGCTCGCTCTGGAACCGAACGCTGATCGATGAGGGCCGAGCGCTGGTTGCGCGGGCACTCGCATCACAGCAGTTCGGCGTCTATACGATCCAGGCGGCCATTGCGGCGGTGCATGGCGAAGCAACGACTGCCGCAGCAACGAACTGGACTCAACTCGTGACCTTGTACGACGTGCTCGCACGGGCGGCACCGTCACCGGTTGTGGAATTGAATCAGGCCGTGGCGGTGGCGATGCGGGATGGCCCCGAGGCCGGACTGGAACGGATCGAGGCCCTTCTGGCGCGAGGCGAACTCGCCGACTACCACCTTGCGCACGCGGCGCGGGCCGATCTGTGCCGGCGGCTGGAACGAACGGCCGAAGCCCGAGAATCGTATGAGCGGGCGCTCACGCTCGCACGTCAGGAACCGGAACGTCGTTTCCTCGAGCGACGCCTTCGCGAACTGGGTTAAAAAAGAATTCTGCCCCACTGTCGAATCACCGTCGCGCTGAACGACTACTCGACGTTCAAAGCTGTTGCACTCCCCATTCTGGAGGGAGCAAGGCGATTCGTCTGCCTGGGTTACGTGGGCAAAGCGAAGTGGGACGGGATGTCGGAGACCGAGCAAACCGCCCGCATGCCCGATCACCGGCACCCCGCAACGACGAATGGCCAGATTCGAACAGGTTATCCATTCACTCACACGGGAGAGAATCGATGTTCGCAGAACCTCAGCAAGAGCACCGCTGGCTTGACAAACTCGTCGGCGAATGGACCAGCGAATTCGAATGCCGGATGGGGCCGGATGAGCCGACAATGAAGTCGCAAGGGGTCGAGGTCGTCCGGTCGCTCGGCGGTCTCTGGATCGTCGGCGAGGGGGAAGGGGAGGCACCAGACGGTAACACATCAAAAACCGTAATGTCGCTCGGCTACGACCCGCGTATCAAGCGCTACGTGGGTACGTTCATCGCCTCAATGATGACACATCTCTGGGTCTATAACGGGTCCCTCGACGCAGCCGGAAAGGTACTCACGCTGGACACTGAGGGGCCCGACTTCTCTGGCCAGAAGCTGGCGAAGTACAAGGACATCATCGAGTTCGTCGACGACGACCACCGAACCCTGACCTCACGGATCCTGGGCGACGACGGCACCTGGAGTCAGCTCATGACAGCCCATTACCATCGTAAGAAGTAATTTCCCAAGATTCGGAACCCACACGGCGGGAGATCGATCGACCATGAAATACATGCTACTTATCTACGGCAATGAGAACGCATGGACCGAGGGCGAGCGGGAGCGCTGCTACGCCGAGTCGATCGAGCTGACAAAGCAACTGCACGCGAAGGGGCAGTATTTGGGTGCTTCGCCGCTTCATCTTGTCTCGACAGCGACCAGCGTGCGTGTTCGCGACGGGAAAAAGCTCATCACCGACGGGCCGTTCGCGGAAACGCGTGAACAACTCGGTGGCTATTTCCTGATTGAAGCGACCGATCTCGACGAGGCCATCAACATCGCCGGCCGAATCCCAGGGGCCCGTGTCGGCACCGTCGAGATCCGGCCGGTCATGGAACTCGACGGTCTCCCGCCGGGCGGCGAGCCACCGCAATCTCATTGATTTGATTTCAAGTTCTGAGACGAAACGGACAGGAGTCCACTCATGCGATCTGAGACGGAAGCTACTCCGGTTTCAAAGACGGCACGCTATGCCGGCCGATTCCTGACAGGACTCGCGATCCTGTTCCTGCTGTTCGACGGCGTCACGAAAGTGATGAAGGTGGCTCCCGTCATGGAGGCATGTGCTCAGCTCCAGGTCCCCGAACGCGTCGTCCCCGGTCTGGGAATCGTTTTGGTCGTGGCCACGCTGATCTATACGATTCCCCAAACTTCGGTCCTGGGAGCCATTCTCCTCACCGGCTACCTCGGCGGCGCAACCTGGACCCACGTCCGAATGGGGGGCCCAGCATTCCCGATCGTGTTCCCGAGCCTCGTCGGAGCGATACTCTGGGGCGGTCTCTACTTGCGAGAACCTCGGTTGCAGGCACTCATCCCGGTCCGCTTGCGGCCTAGAGAGTCGACCGTCTGAGTCACTGGATTTAGGGCCGGCCATGCCACTGGTAGTGGCATGGCCGGCCCTACTTCTCTCAGTCCCCTGCCCCCCTCAGACTCGTGCTGCCCCTCTTGAATTCTGGTCGGGCCCTGAGTCCGTTTTAATTCCGCAGGCTCGACAACGGCGCAGGGATCCGGCCGCCGTGGCGGACGAACGCGGTGCTCCCTCCGGCAGCGTGAATCGGCAAGATCGCCATCTCGCCGAAGAGGCCACCAAACACCGCGCGTTCTCCCGCAACCTTACCGGGGACCGGAATCACGCGGACGGCGGTCGTCTTGTGGTTGATGACGCCGATTGCAACCTCATCGGCGATCAGTGCGGCAAGGGTCTCGGCGTCGGTGTCACCAGGGACGGCGATCATGTCGAGCCCGACCGAGCAGACGGCCGTCATCGCCTCGAGCTTGGCCAAGGTCAGGTCCCCTACCTCAACGGCCTTGGCCAGTGCGGAGTCCTCGCTGACGGCGACGAAGGCCCCGGAGAGGCCACCGACAGACGAGGAGGCGAAGCTTCCCCCCTTCTTGACCGCGTCGTTCAACAGGGCCAGCGCTGCGGTCGAGCCTGGAGCGCCGATCCGGACGACCCCCATCGCCTGCAGGATTTCTCCAACGCTGTCACCAAGTTGCGGCGTGGGCGCCAGGGAAAGGTCGACGATCCCGAATGGGACACCGAGTCGCGAAGCGACTTCGCGACCGATCAACTCACCGACTCTCGTGACGCGGAAGGCCGTGCTCTTGATTTCCTCAGCGATCTCCCCCAGAGTCAGACGCGTCGACGAATGAGCAAGCAGGTCTTCGATCCCCGCCTTGACGACGCCGGGGCCACTGACCCCGATGTTGATCACGCAGTCCGGCTCCCCCACGCCGTGGAACGCGCCGGCCATGAACGGGTTGTCGGTCGGAGCGTTGGCGAAGATCACGAGCTTGGCGCAGCCGAATCCGTCATGGTCGCGGGTTCGTTCGGCCGTGTCTTTGAGCACATGCCCGAGTGCGAGAATGGCATCCATGTTAATCCCGGCCGCCGTCGTGCCGACGTTGACCGAGGCGCAAACGCGCTGGGTGGTCGAGAGGACTTCGGGAAGCGCTTCGATCAAGCGGCGATCACCGTCGGTCGAGCCCTTCTGAACGAGTGCGGTGAATCCGCCGACCAGGTCGACCTCCACTTCGGCGGCGACCGCATCGAGTGTCCTGGCCACCGCGAGATAGCCTTCAGCCGTATGCCCAGCGGCGACTGCGGCGATCGGGCTGACGGCGATCCGGCGATTGACGATCGGAATGCCGTAGCGCCCCTCGACCTCGAGGCAGACCGCACGGAGCCGACCCGCGAACTTGAGGAGCCGCTCGCGGATCCGGCCACAGAGGACCGTGATGTCGGGCGAAGCACAAGGCTGAAGGTCGATGCCCATAGTCACCGTCCGCACGTCGAGCTTGTGCTGGCGGATCATGCCGAGGGTGGACAGGACGTCCTCAGTGCGGTGCAACGGCGTCTCCTTGTGGTTTCCAAGCCGGGCCCACGCGCACGGGGCTGGGCTCACTGGTCGCCAGAAAAATGTTTTCGTGCTGAACGTAGGCTTCCAGACCATGGTCGCGGCCGAACCGCTCGAGTTCGGCCCGCACGGTCCCGGGAGAGAGGTCGGGCGGGAGGAACGCCTCCATGATCAACGAGAACCGAGCGCCGTCGACCCGCGCATGAAGGTCGACGATGTTCACCCCGTTCGCGGCAAGACAGCCCGCAATCCCATGGATGTTGCCAATCCCATCGCCACCGAGGACCGTCAGGATAAACCGCTCACCGTTCGGCACGGGGGGTTCCAGGGCCTCGTCCTTCATCTCGATCACTGCGACCGTCAGGTCGAACCGCTTGCCGCGCTCGGCGATGATCTCGGCAAGTTGATGAGGCGTGCGCGGGCCGGGAAACTCCACTGCCAGGATAATCGTGAAACAACCGCGCATGACGGTCTGGCTAAGCTCGAGGATATTCCCCCCTTGATCGCGCAGAGTCCCCGCCACCGAATACACGATTCCAACCCGATCGGCCGCCGTAACCGTCACAATATAGGTAGACATGTCCGACCCGAAGAGTGAGGAGAGGATCGAAACGAACGTCGGATCGATCATGCCACAGCCGGTCATCGGCACGCACGACTAAGGACGCGAGGAACTGCTGGCAGCCAAGGCCAGCGCCAGCCAGCCCACGAGGAAGCTGAGCCCGCCAAGCGGAGTGATCGCCCCGAGCCACCTCTGACTCGTGAGCACCAACACGTAGAGACTTCCCGAGAAGAGGGCCGTCCCGACGAGAAAGCCCCAGCCCGCCACTGTGACGGCTCCGCCCGTCCTGCCGTAGATCGCAAGTAACCCGACGGCGCTGAGGGCCAGCGCATGATACATCTGGTAACGCGCGGCGGTCTCAAAGTTCTCGACAGCTCGCTGCTTGGTCGTTCGCGTCGCAAACGAGTCGCTCTCCTCGACCTTGAAGCGATCGCGCAACGAGTGGGCTCCAAAGGCCCCGAGGGCGACCGAGAGAAACCCCGAGATCGCACCAATTCTCAGCCAGGCCCAACCAGACATCACACCACCTATTCCAAGCCAAGGTTCGTCGGGTGGGCCGGGCAGGCCCACCTTTTACGCGAGGATCCGACCCACCGTCGGGGCGGCGACTTCGTTCAGGATCAAGGCCCGAGCTTCCGCAGCGAGGAAGAGCGAACCGGTCACGCAGATCAGGCCGTCAGCGCCGGTCCGCTTCCGCGCAAGCGCGAGGGCCCCGGCGGGGTCGACCGCCGTGATCGCCACGCGGCCGTCGAGTTCCTCGATCGTCCGGGCGATCTCTTCGGGGGCCACGGCACGCGGGTTCTCAAGGTAACGGGTGACAATCACTTGATCGAAGAGGGGCAAAAGGGCTTGAAGCTGACCACGCATGTCCTTGTCCCGGCTCGTGCCGAAAATCAAGGTCCGCCGCGTGGCCGGAAAACAGGCTTGTAAAGTCGCCGCCAGCGCCTCAGCCGAGGCAACATTGTGCGAGCTATCGACGACCAGCCAGGGGGCTTCGCCAAGCACTTCCACCCGCGCGGGCCAACGTAGAGTCGCGAAGCCGCGGACCACCGCATCGCGACCGACGTTCCATCCCCGTTCGGCCAGGGCGTCGAGACTGGCCAAGGCGACGGCGACGTTGCCGGCCTGGTGGGCCCCCAGCAGCGGGAGGTCGATTTCGCCCCAGTCGGTTCGCCAGGTCTTCACATGAACTCGCCCCGCAGCCGGGCGAGTGAGCGGCGTTGGCGGTGGCTCGTATTGATACCGGAAGTCATGATCGAGCTCACGCAACAGACAGCGGCGTTGGCCCGCGACATGCCGGATCGCGTCGCGTGCTTCCGGTTGGGTGACACCGCTAATCGCGGGGCAGTCGCGTTTAAGAATCCCCGCCTTTTCCGTGGCAATGGCGCCGAGGGTCGAGCCAAGTTGCCGGGTATGGTCGAACGAGATCGTCGTGACCACCGCGAGTTCGGGATGGACCACGTTCGTCGAGTCGAGCCGCCCCCCCATCCCGACCTCAAGGACGACGGCCTCCGCCTGCTTTCTCTGGAAGTGGAGCAGGCCCATCGCGGTCGTGATTTCAAAGAAGGTGGGCCCACGATACCGGCTATCGGCACAGAAGGCGTCGAGCGTCTCGACGGCGGGCCGAACCGCATCGGTCAGGGCGACCAGTTCGTCGGGAGTCGCCTCCTGACCATTCACGCTGAACCGCTCTTCCAAGCGATGCAGGTGAGGCGAACAGAAGAGGCCTGTGCGCAGACCGGAGGCGGAAAGCGCCGCGGCGATCATTACCGAGGTCGACCCTTTCCCTTTGGTCCCCGCGACGTGGATGATCCGAAGCGACTCGTGCGGGTCGCCGAGCAGACGGAGCAGCTTCCGCATCCGTCCGAGGCGCAGCTCCTCGGTGAGCTTCGGCATACCCAGCCACTCGTAATTGAGGCGGCCGTAAAGGAAGTCGAGACGATCTTGATAGTCGACGTTCATGTCGGGCCGGCGGATCACGCCTCCCCCTTCTCAGCCTGGGTCGGTCGTGAGTTCAATGTCAGCCAGGATCCGCTCGACGCGTGCCTGAAGTTCGGTGAGCGACAGTCCCTTGACCCAGTAATCCGCCACCCCCACTGAGTAGCCCTCGAGCCGGGTGTCCGAATCGCCAAGGTTCGAGAGCATCACGACCTTGAGGTTGGAGGAATCGGGTTCATCGCGTAGCCGCTCGAGCACCTCGAAACCGTTGAGCTTGGGCATCCAGACGTCGAGGATCAGGAGGTCCGGCTTCCGGTCGATCACAAGGACGATTGCTTCCTCTCCGTCGCACGCCTCCCAGACCTCGTGCCCGGCGGCACGAAGACAGGTGGAGTAGATCGCCCTGAGATCGGGTTCATCATCGGCCAGGACGATGTTCATTCCCATGCGAACCGCCCTCCCTGTCCTTCACCGGCCGGTGCCAGAGATCCACCCCGACGGAAGGAATTTTAGCATACCTCGAAGGAACGAGCGACTCCTACGTCAGTCAACCTTCATTCGAGGTCGAGCACTCCTCACCGGCCCGGTGTTCCCTTGATGATAGGTGAGTGGGGCTGCCGAGCCTAGCCGAGGATGACCGATTCCGCGTTCGCGAGTTCCCTGCCTGCTCCTGATCGTTGTTCGCCCCCAACAACCAGCCCGCCAATGGCTCGGTCGCAAGCTCAGGACAGACGAGCGGAGTGGGGCGGCCCAGATCCTCAAGAATTCCTTCGGCGACCCGGTAGCCGCTTCGCACAGCCCCTTCCATCGTGGCCGGCCAGCCCGTGTCGGTCCAGTCGCCCGCCAGGAAGAACCCATCGACGGGGGTCCGCTGCGAGGGCCGATGGGCCTCGACACCCGGCCGGACCGCGAAGGTCGCTCCGTGTTCGGTCACGACCCAAGAGCGGACCAAGGTCGCCTCTCGGGTCGCCGGCCAGATCTCGGCAAGCTCCGCCATGATGGCGTCGAGGATCGCGGTCTTGTCGAGGGCCAGGAGATCGTACGAGGCGCTGATGACAAGCTGCAGGTACTCCCCCCCCTGCCCCATCGTGGACCGACCTTGAATTGCCGTGTGATTAAAGACCCATTGGATCAAGCGGCCAACAGTCACCACATGATCGTAAGGACAGATCGAGCGATCAAACCAGAGGTGGACCCCCGTGATCGGAGACGCCTGAAGGACATCGACGGAAGTGAGCGCAGGGACCTTCGCCAGAAGGTCGACTGGCAGGAGGGCCCGAACACGATCGAACGGAACGGCCATGACGACGAAGTCGGCGTCGATCGTCTCTCCAGAGCGGAGAGTCACGCCACGGATCTCCCCCTCAGGATCCATTCTCACCGCGCGCACGCCGGTCGTCAATCGAACGGCGACGTCATGATCCCGAAGCCAGTTTTCGAGCCTCGTCCCGTAGAGCTCTCCGAGCGGGACCAACGGAATCTCCATCCGGAAACCGTCGCGATTACGGAGGAAGCCGTCGATGAACACTTTGCGGGCGTGGCCCACATCCATTTGCTCGAGCCGCTCATTGAGCGCGGAGACCAGCACGGTCGCCCAGTAGAGATTGATCGTCCGGATGGTCTGCCCGTGCCTGAGGAGCCAATCGGCGAACGACTCGCCGGGTCGATCGTCGCGGGTCGATCGGAGACAGGCCAGCCCATAGGCCACGCGCAGCTTCTCGCTCCAGCGCAGGTAATTGGCCCGCAAAAAGCTTCCGGCGAGATGCAAAGGGGCCGGCAAGAAGCCTGCCCGAAGCGTCGAGGTTCGACCCTCCGGACTGAGGAAAACGATCGCCTCCTCGCGCCGAAAGAGTTCATGGATCTTGACGCGTCGGCAGAAGTCGGCCAGATTTGTGCAGCAGGTCATGCTGACATGCTGGCAGTTATCGACCGACTCGCCAGTCGCCGGGTCAATGAACGAGCTCGCCCGGCCGCCAAGTCGGGGACGACTCTCGATCAGGCTAATCCTGACGTCGTGGCCGGCCAGGGCCGAGGCCGCTGCAAGACCCGCGAGGCCGCCACCGACGATCACGACGTGGGGAGGGGCAGGAGTCCGTGACGAGTTCAACACCGAGGAACCTCCGCGCGGCTCGGTTCCAGACGCTCGAAACGGCCCGAGAACGAGCGAACCGTGATCGCGGCCTTGCGCCAGGGAGAGAGCGAGACCCGACCGGCCATGACCTCGTAGTGGCGCTTGACGATTTCATCGAGCAGAGTGCGATAGATCCCGACGATCGTGCGATGCACCGGCCGCCCCACGGGCGCGATCAGACGGTCGAGGTCAGCGCCCTTTTCGTAGAACTCGTAAGCGCGTCGCGCTTCGAATGCGAGCAGATCCCGGAGCCGATCGTTGGTCCGGTCGGCGACAAGGTCTTCAGGGAGAACACCAAACCGATCGAGGTCTTCCTGGGGAAGGTAGATCCGCCCGCGCATCGCATCCTCGCGAACGTCGCGGAGAATGTTGGTCAGTTGCAAGGCCAGGCCGCACGCTTCGGCCAATTCTTCAGCGCGCCCCTCGTCGGAGCGATAGCCCCAGATGTGGATACAGCTCAGACCGACGACCGAGGCGACCCGATAGCAATAGCCGTAAAGGTCCTCAAAGGTCGCAAACGGACAGGGATCAAGGTCCATCGCGACGCCGTCGATGACCTCGTCCAGATAGCGCCGAGGAATTGAGTGCCGCTCCACGGTGTCGACCAAGGCGGGCAGACCGGGCCAGCAGGCCGCCGAACCGCCGGTCAGGGCCTGATCGACGCTCTGACGCCAGGCGTCGAGCCGCGCACGCTGTTCGACGGCGGGGGCCGGCTCGTCGGCCAGGTCGTCGGTGTGCCTCAGGAAAGCGTAGAGCGCACACATCGACCGGCGGAGTGGCGCAGGAAGGACGAGAAAGCTGTAATAGAAGTTTTTCGCCTCCTTGCGCGAGAGTGAACCACAGAATCGGTAACTGGTCCGCAGCGCATCATTCATAGGTGTGTCCCTCCTTGGCCGGTTGGCAATCGATGGCTTCCCCCTATCGCCTGCGTTGCGGATTCGATCTTGGTCGCGCGAGAAGCCACGGGCCTCGGGCCTCGAAAGAGGGCACGGGCGAGCAAGCCAAACTTCGCGAGCTTGCCCAATCGGGGCCGGCTCGTCAGCACGTCGAAACCTTGGGCCTCAATCCGGTCGAGGATCGCCAGCCCGCCTCTTGAGAACAGGTCGACATCCACCGCGATGTCGCGCGGCAGGAGGAGGGCCAGCCTATGCCCCCCATCGAGCAGGGAGCGTGCCCGATCAACCTCGAATTTCAGGAGAGCCGCGAACTCGGGCGTGAACTTGAGTTCATGCAAGTCGGCGTCGGAGTATCTGAACCGCTGTCGGTCCTCGCGCGGGAGGTAGATCCGCCCGAGAGCCAAGTCGCGAGCCACATCCTGCCAGAAGTTCGCCAGTTGCAAGCCAGTGCAGGTCATGTCGGAGAGTTGGGCGTTCTCCGGGTTGAACGACCGAGCCAGGTAGAGCACCAGGTGGCCGACCGCGTTGGCCGACCGCGTGCAATAGTCGAGCAACTGGTCATAGGTTGTGTAGTCGGTAAGATCCTGGTCCTGCTCGAAGGCCGAGATCAAGGCCTCGAATGGCTCGATCGGGATCGAAAACTCCTCGACCGTCGCGTGGAGCGTTTGCAGCACGGGGTGACAAACAGGCTCTTTCCCTTCATACATTCCCCGCAGTTCGCCCCGCCACCAGGCGAGCAGTTCGCGCGACTTCTGCCGGTCGCCGATCTCGTCGCCGAGGTCGTCCGACCAGCGGCAGAAGGCATAGATGCTCTGAAAGGCCGGGCGAAGCCGGCGCGGGGTGAGCCAGGTCACCACGCTGAAGTTTTCGTAGTGCGACGCGGTCAGCCGGGCACAGTAGGCACGAGCCTCCGCCAGAGTCATCGAGTACGAGGCATCCGGGCCGTACTGGCGGAGGTCATCCAAGAAGGGCATCGGGGCATCCTGGTGGCGTTGCTGCTGCGGGGATCGTGCCCGATTCTAGTCTTCCAGGTCGCCCCCCGCCAGACGCCTCACTCGTTCCCTACCTCTCGAGCCCTCGGGCCAAACAATCCGAACCGGACGCGGGGCGATTGACCCACTCCACCCGCCTGGTCAGAATCGTGCGGTTGCTGGACCCAGGCGACGCAATCGGGTCCGCGGTCCGCAGACACACCAGAAATCACAAAAAAAGGGAGAAACGCAGTGCTACGAGCCACACTCGGACTGGCCGTTGTTTTGACGCTCGCGACCGCCTCGGTTGGAGCCGGCGAAGGAGAGTTCAAAGCGCTCTTCAACGGCAAGGACCTGAGCGGTTGGGTGACCCCCACCGACAAGACCCTCTTCAGCGTCGAGAGCGGCGAGATCGTCGGGCGCACCAAGGGGAATCTCAAGAAGAACGAGTTCCTCGTCACCGAGAAGCCCTATGGCGACTTCGTGCTCAAAGCCAAGGTCAAGCTCCGCAATCACAACTCCGGTATTCAGTTCCGCAGCAAGCGAGCCAATGACGGAGCCGTGTCCGGGCCGCAGGCCGACGTGGCCGAGGGCTACTGGGGCCTGCTCTATGAGGAGCGGGGACGAGGGATCCTCGAACAATTCGACAAGAAAAAGGCCGAAGAACTCATCAAGAAGAACGATTGGAACGAGTTCGTGATCGCCGCCAAAGGGGACCACGTCACAATCGACATCAACGGCACGCGCGTGATCGACCGCGTCGACCCGGAATTCGCCAAGGAAGGGATCATCGCCCTTCAGGTCCACACCGGCGAACCGATGGAGGTCCGCTACAAGGACCTGGAAATCAAGACGGCCGACTGACGCCGGCCAACGCGATCGCACACCGTCGTGGCACTCGCCTTGGCACCTCAGATGGGGGCCAAGGTGGGCGCCGCGACTTCGTCAGCCGATGGCACTCATTAGGTTCAAGACCACGGCAACGACATAGAACGGGAGAAAAAGCCAGCGTGCTGTTCGCTGGATCCTTCGAGCACAAAGCCGGATCCGAATCAGGGCATTGCTCCCAACGGCCCGACCGTCCTACTCCAATGTTCTGATCACGAGTGAGCGATGAGAGGCGCTTTCCCAGGGTTGGGTTGTGTATAATCCAAACCTTGAGTCATGGAATCAACCGTCGGACCGCCATGATTGTCAGTTCCGGGGCCTCAAGCGTCTCGGCCGTTGGACTTGTGGCAAGTGCTCCAAGGCGTTCTCCTTCCCGGACGATCAAGCCGACCGCCATGCCCACCATACTTCCCTCGAGTGACGGCCCTTCCGAGGACGAAACGCCCGATTTGAGACGGGAAGAATCCAGGACCAAGCTGATTGTCGAGACAATGCTCTCTCCCCTGCCCGAGCAGGAAGAGGAGTCCACTCTCGAGAAGCTGGTCGACGTGGCTTTCCCCCCCCTCCCCGAGGAAGGAGACAGCCCCAAGGAGCAAGAAGACACAACGAGCTTCAAATCAGGGCCGGAGATCGCCTACCAACTGCCTGGCCTTGACAACCGCGAGCGTTCGCTCCCGATTCGTCAAGGGGATCTCACTCGCCTGCTCCTGGCCGAACCCGACCTCTCGGACGACGAACGGCAACAGCTCACCGCGTTCGGGGCCATTCTCGGCGCCACATTTCACAGCGAGTTTTACGACGAGCTCCAGCAACTGAAGGAACGGTACGCCCCGCTCGACCCCGACTCGGACTATGTGAATCTCAAGGATCATTCGATCCAGGTTACCCCCAACTCGGATGAAACCTTCCTCAGTGCTCTCGAAGGCGCCTTAACGAAGGCCAACTACAGCGTCCTCGATTTGGAGATGATCGAGCAGGCAATCAGGGCGCCCAATGAGAATGGACTGACCTACGTCCCGGACTTCTCCCTCTTCGAGCATCTCCAGGTCTGGGTCCGTGGCTACACGCGGATCAGCCGCGACGCCAGAACCGCCCGGACCCGATTCCGCAAGCGCACGGTGCATCTTGACGCCTACCAACGTCTGGTCGTCGCCTTAAAATTCAAACCTGGGTTGAAGCTGGGCCCCCACGTTCGTTCCGACGTGCTCTACCTGCGCATGTTCAAGGACGTGCCGCACGTGGACATGGAGATGCATTTGCCCGAACAGGGGACCAAAGTTCGCATGCGTCTGATCGACAAGGCCCAGATTGCCTCGCCCCTCGTGATGGGAATCCCAACGCTCGCCCTGAAAATATCCGCGGCGGTGGGCCTCAAAATTTTCTTATTATTTTCCCTGACATGGGGAGCAATCGCGGGGATCATGATTGCGCCGATCAGCGCGGGGATTAACTCATTCTTTGGATTCCACCGTGCCAAGGCGAAGCACCTCAGCGCGATGATCAACAGGCTCTATTATTTGACCCTCGCCAACAATGCGAGCGTGCTCACCCAGATGATCGACTCGGCGGAGGACGAGGAGTACAAGGAGGCCATGCTCGCCTACTTCTTCCTCTGGCGATCGGCCAAGGACCCGACTCCTGTCACCGAATCCGAGCTCGACAGCCGGATCGAAGCGTACCTGGCGAAAAAAACCGGGGTCGAAATCAATTTCGAGGTGCACGACGCCCTCGACAAGCTCTTCCGGCTCGGGTTGGCGACCCGCGAATCCTCCGGCGGGCTGCGAGCCGTCCCAATCGACAAGGCCCTGATCGCCCTCGACCGGCAGTGGGATCAGACCTTTCGGTATTCCTGAGCCGGGTCAGGATGATCCTCGTCCCGCTCAGGTTGAGCGATCGTATTTGCCCCAACCTGAAAAAAAGACCGATTTCGCTTCGCCGAAATCGCCATTAGAATAAAGTGGGACCTTTGAGTCCGGGTACCAAGCGCTGCCGACGGACCGGACATCGTCAGTCGTCACTCTGGTGTAGCCCATGCGTGGGGCCATCACTTGGCTCGCCAGCGTGGACCAGGCTACAATGACGAAATTGAGGCGTGCAGCAATGTCGGGCCGTTTGCCCCACCCCAGGTCCCACCCTCCCTTTGCGCCTTTGCCCTCCCCTAGGTGTCTATAATGGCGACCGCCACGAAGAAGAATCCTTCGTCTCCATCTCATCCTGGCGACTCACGATCCGGGGTGGTCGGCGGCATCCTCGGCGTCTGCGACGCCATCTATCGATTCCTGGCCTCGCTCAAACTCGCGGTCTTCAGCCTGGCGAGCCTCGCGGCCGTCCTCGCCTACGCCACCTTCTTCGAATCATGGTACGGCGCCAGTGCAGTCCAGGAATGGATCTACCAGACCAAGTGGTTCGCCGTCCTGCTCGCCTTCTTAGGGGCCAACATCCTCTGCGCAGCCCTGATCCGGTTCCCCTGGAAGAAGCGACAGACCGGCTTCGTAATCACCCACGTGGGGCTTCTGACCCTGCTGGCCGGCTCCTTCTACAGTCTGAAAACGGCCGACGAAGGACAGGTCGGCATGGTCGAAGGACAAACGCGCCAGGAGCTCGTTCGGATCGACTATCCGGTCATTCGAGTCTGGCCGATCGACCCCGAAACCAAGAAGCCGACCGACGAGGAGTTCCGCCTCCCATTCCGGCCGGGCAACTTCGCCTGGGGACCGGGGAGCCCTCGGCCTCGCGGCGTGGTCGGGGCGGTTGCGCATACCTTGACCGCCGGCGCGTTCGATCCGAAGAAGGACGACGGTGAGATTCTCACCGGTCCTCAAGACCCGATCAAGTTCGTGGTCAAGTCGCACATTCCGGCCTCGGCCTGGACGACCGCCCACGTCGCCGACCCCGATGGGATCCCAATGGTCAAGGTCCGGGTTCAGGCCAAAGCGCCCGGGCAACTCCGGCCGATGGACGCCTTCGGAGCCGCCCAGGAAGAGGATCGCTGGATCACCCCTCACGACGACAAGCTGATCCAGGTCTTCAAGCGGTTGAACCGAGTGGTCAAACGTCAAGGCCCGGCGACATTCGCCTTCAGCTACGTCGATCGCCCGGAGCTGGTCGAAGACTTCCTAAACCCGCCTAAGGACTCCGGCCCCAGTGGGGTCGCCCGGTTCCGCTATCGCGACAAGGCGAACAAGGCAAAAACATATGAATGGAAGCTTGAGGACCAGAAGGACAAGACCGTCACGCTGCCTGACAGCGACCTGATCGTCACGTTCAAAGGGGCCACGCTGATTCCGGCCGGTCTCGATGACTTGCTGGGCGATCCCGATATCCCCGTCGCCCACTTCAAGATCAAGCGAGGCGACGGCCCCGAGGCTGACTATTACGGCTGGGCGCTCATGCCGATGGTCCCCAGCCTGATCCCCAACCCCGATAAGCCCGAACTCTCCAAGGAACCGCTGGCGGAGATCAGCTACTTCCTGCCGCCGACCCTCGACATGGCCGCCGGCCGACTCGGCTTGATCGAGATCCTGGGAACGCCCGATGGAACCCTTTACCACCGAATCTTCGGCCGAGGCAAAGGAGCGGTCTCCGAAGTTCGCGGAGTTGGTCCCCTGGCCAAGGGCAAAGAGATGGTGGCATTCGGGGGAAACCCGGGCATGCCCATGACCATCTCGTTCCAGGTTGAGGACTATCTCACCGGGGGCCGCGAAGAACAGGTCTGCGAACCGATCGTCCTCCCCAAGGGCCAGCAGAGCAACGGCCTGGCCGCCAGCCTCGTGGCGATGACGGTCAAGAACGGTGACCGCCCCACGACCAAGGAGTTCTGGATCCGTCGATCCCCCACCCTCGAACCGGTCCCCCAGCGGGTCTCGTTCCCCCACGGTGACTACGACGTGGTCTACGACGTCGACCGGAAACCGCTGGCGTTCTCGCTCAAACTCGACGACTTCAAGGTGGAGTTCGACCCCGGTACGCAGCAGGCGTCGAGCTTCACGAGCAAGGTCCGGCTCTCCGACGAGACGATGGCGATCAAGAACAAGCCCCATACGATTTCGATGAACGAGCCGCTGACGCATCGCGGCTACACCTTCTACCAGGCGAGCTACGCTCGCGAACAAGACCCACACACCGGGCGAGAGACGGGCCGGTTCCAATCGATCTTCCAGGTCGGCGTCGACCCTGGCCGTTCGATCAAATATCTCGGCTGTTTGTTGATCGTCTTTGGGGCGTTCGTTCAGTTCTACATGCGTGCTGGCCTCTTTTCCGACGGCGGCAAGCGCGAGCGTGCCCTTGCCGAGGCCAAAGCCAAGAAGGCCAAGGCTGGCGACCACTCGCCCGAGACGAATGACGTGGAAGTGGTCTCGGAGTCGGACGAGACTCTGTAGCCAGCCAAGAGTGTGCTCACCGTAAAAGCGCCGGGCCGCCACGCTTTGGGATGAGGGTCCCCTTATTTTTCCTCATCGGTGACGTGGCCCGACGATCGATCAGACCAAGATTTTCCGAGCCGGGAGACGAACATGAAACGATTCGGGTGGCTCCTGCTTGGCCTCCCCCTGGCGATTGCTCTCGAGACGCCTGCACCAGGGGCAGAGGCACCCAAGGCGTTTGGCACCGGGCCGGCCTACGTCGACCTCGCCAAGCTGCCCGTCATGCACGAAGGGCGGAAGAAACCGCTCGACACCTTGGCCCGCGAAGAGGTCAAGCAAATCTTCGGCCGCGAGACGATCAAGATCCTCGGCGCGGATGACAAAGTCATCGCCACCTGGGGACCGGTCGCCGTCCTGTTCAACTGGTCGGTTCGGCCCGAGTTCTGGGACGATCAGCCGATCATTCTCGTCGAATACATCCCGCTCAAGCGGCTCCTCCTGGCCGACTCCATCGAGGCCCGGTTGACCGCGATCGCCAACCAGCCCAAGACCACGGCCGGCGATCGGACCACGGTGAAGAACCTTGCCGCTCGCAAGGACCTCGACGCCGACGCCTTGCGGAGCTTCGCCCGTCAGGCAACCCTCTCGGACGAGGACTGCAAAGCGGTTGAAACGCTCGCCGACGAACTGGGCGAAGCCCACAAGTGGCTCACCCCGCGCCAGCTCGAATCGGCCCGGGTGAAAGTGGAGGGGCAGACCCTCGACTTCAATACCTGGTTCCGCGACCTGGCCGAGCGGAAGAGCAAGAACGAGTCGAACATGAGCTACGACGGGCCCAAGCTCACCGACGTCGAGAAGCGCGCCATCGAAGTCGGCACCCGGCTCGTCCATTACCAGGCCCTGCGCGACCGCACGATCAGCTCGGTTGAGCCGATGCTCGTCATGCCTCGTCCGAACAACCCAACCTATCTCGCCTACTGTGGCGCTGCCTTTGAAAAAGCGCGAGAACGGCAAGGGGTCGAAGGGCTTTCCCCGCTCGAGCTCGACTCCGCGAACGTGCTGTTGACTTACTACAAAGACATCCCTCGCGAAGACTGGAAGGATCCGGGCAAGGACGCTGAGTTCGACGCCAACTTCACCGCCTGGCTGAAAGAAAACTCGGTCTGGATCCCGCTCAGGGTCTTCCTCGAGACCAAGGCTGAGGATCTGGCAAAGGCCGGCTTCCCCGCCAAAGAGGCCGAAGCGTTCCTGACCACCTTCCGGGCGATGGAGCAGGCTGAAGAATCCGCGCCTGGAGCCGCTCCGAAGGCAAACGCCGCCGCGCTGCTCGCCGCCACCCGCGACCTGGGCCAGAAAGTCAACGGGGGCAACTACCCGACCACCAAGGCGATGGACCTCGAAGCCTATTTCAACGAGACGAATCCGTTCTTCACGGCTCCTTACGGCTATGGCCTGGCCCTGGCCTTCCTGGCGGTGAGCCTCGGGTTTTCGTCGAACCGTGAACGGGAGCGGGCTCCCTTCTGGCAGCTTGGCTCGATCGTGTACTGGTCCGGTATCGTCTGCCTGCTGGGCGGCATCGCGCTGGAGATCCTCGGATTCTCCATGCGAGTGCGGATCTCCGGTTGGGCTCCGGTCACCAACATGTATGAGACCGTGATCTGGGTTTCCCTCGTGGCGGCGGTCTTGGCGGTTGTCTTCGAGATGATCTTCCGGAAGACCTTCGCAGCACTCGCCGGTTCAGGCGTAGCGCTCCTGGGAACGCTCCTGGCAGCGAACGTGCCCCTGCTCGACCCAGGGATCCATAGCCTCCAACCGGTCTTGCGGAGCAACTACTGGCTGACGATCCACGTCCTGACCGAGGTTTCGAGCTACGCGGCCTTTGCCTTGGCGATGGGTCTCGGAATGATCGCAACCTTCTACTACCTGACCGCCACCTATCGCCGGTCCCCTGCGATCATGGAAGTCGGCGCCCCCTTGATTCCAGGGCTACCGTTGCTGCTCCTCGGATCGTTCGGTCTGGCGGCCTCCTACGGCGGATTCGGTGTGAACCTGCCGCTCGACCGGGCAAACCTCCTGTTCAACGTGTCGGCGGCTTTGGCCGGCCTGGGGGGCTCGATGTCCATCATCGGCGGGGGCGGCGTGTTCGGTGAGCTGGTCGCCCGAGCGACCTTCCGTGACCATACCACGCTGGACGACGCCGCAATCGCCGGCGAAGCCGTCACCTCAGCTCCCGCTGCAACGTCGGTTCAAACCGTGACCGTCGAAGAGCGAGGATCGGTCGCCACCGCAACCAAGCCGACCGTCGCCGAGATCCGCGCCCGAGCCGCCTTGAGCCGGCCGAAGCTGGACGCCCGTGGGCTGGCGATGCAAGCAACGGCCGCCAAGATCAAGCCGCTCTCGAACTTCATCTACCGGACCATGCAGGTAGGCGTCCTCTTGATCGCCGCCGGCACGATCCTGGGAGGCGTTTGGGCCGACTACTCGTGGGGCCGGTTCTGGGGTTGGGATCCCAAGGAAGTCTGGGCACTGATCACCCTCCTGGTCTACCTGATCCCGCTTCACGGTCGGTTCGCCGGCTGGGTCAACACGTTCGGCCTGGTCATCGCATCGGTCGTCTGCTTCCTCTCCGTGATCATGGCCTGGTACGGCGTCAACTTCGTCCTCGGCGTCGGACTCCACAGCTATGGATTCGTCGAAGGGGGATCGCAAGGCGTCGTTCTCGCGGTCGTCCTGGGCGTTCTGTCCCTCACCGGTGCCGCAGCTTGGCGGCGTGGAATCGCCTCGCGGGTCCTGAACACCACCGCGTGAGTCGGGATGCCGGCCAAATTTAGGATTTCCCTCGAGAACCCCGGTCTCCACAAGGACCGGGGTTCTCTTTTGCGCCTCGAATGCGTGAACGCGGTTCGCTCCGTAAAACAACTCGGTGTACCTTTTGATAAGGATGACACCAAGTGCTCATCCCTCGATCCCCCCCTTGGAAAGGGAAGGGACTGTCGTCCCTACTGGAATCCCCTGGGACAAGGCCCAGCGATCGGAAACTGCGGCAAATCAAGCGGATCACCCTCGGGTCGGCTGATTCATCCCGGCAGGAACGGATCGTCTGGAAACGAGAGATCCATCAGCAACAAGTGGAAGCCGGCATAAGAGCGGATCGGATCGAGGTCGGGGTCACGTCGCATCGTCTCCACGTCGCGATATCCGGCCGCGACGGCCTGCCGAAGCTTCTCCAGGGCGAGTTCAGCCCGCGCAGATCGTTCCGAGTTCGGCGCGAAGTTCGCGCAATAGCTATAGCCACAAGCCAGATCATAGAGCGTTCCAGGGCGAGCGAGCGGGAGCCGGCCCAGGATCGCTTCGGCCCTCTGAAAAGAGGCCCGCATCTCTCCCGGTTGGTCGACCGACGCACGCTGCATGGCGATCTTGATGTAACTCCGAACCAGGTCATCTCGGTAGAGAGCGGGGTGATCCTGAACCAGGGATTCGATTAGGGAAGCAGACCTTTCCAAGGGCCCGGCTGCATCGCCGGCCCTGCCCAAGCGAAGCAAAAGCCGGCCGACAGCATCAAGGCATTTGGCAAGACGCTTCCGGTACTCGACGAGCGCGGGATCGCGGCGCTGCACCTCGGCTTGGATCGCGGTGGCGCGTTGGAGCAACCGTAGCGACTCGGAAATCTCCCCGGAAGCTTCGCGCGCTAGACCGAGATCGAGGAGACACCAGGCGAGGTTGCTTTGATATCGAAGGCTGCCGAGGTTTTTCGCAAGGAGTGCCTCGCGGATTTCAAGGACCTTCTCGTGCATCCTGGCCGCCTCGGCCGGTCGTCCGAGGCTCAGGTGGGAAGCGCCGATGTTGCCCAGGGTCCACGACAACCGTTCGCGTTCCCGGAGGTCGTTCGGCCGCTCTCGGATCAGCGCCTCCTGGACTCGCCTCGCCTGCTCAAACGACCCGAGCGCCTCGGCCGGACGATAGCACACGTTCAGCAAAATACCGATATCAACATAGATAATAGCCAATGTAGACCGACTCGCGACGTCCGACGGCGTCTCGGCGACGATTTGCTCGACCAGTGCCTGCGACCGTTTGCGGGCCGTGAGGGCCTCGTTGAACAGCCCCAGGCTCGAGGAAAGGTAACCCACTCGCGTGTAAGCATCCGAAAGCCGGGTGCGGGAGCTGCCCGAGGCATTCTCTTCGAGGGTCCCCTGGAGTTCCCGACACAACGCCAGGGACGCCTGTAGCAGTTGTCCGCGTGTACCCTCCATGAGCGGATCACGCAGGACTGCTGCGTTGTTCATCGCAAGGTCGAAGACATGGAGCACCTTCATCGCTGCGTCAAACCGATCTTGAGCGCGGTGTCGCGCGGCCCCCTCCCGTTCGTTGGCCACCCGTAGCGCCTTGTTCGCTTCCCACTGGCGCTGGAAGTTCATCTCGGCCCGTTGACGCTGGAGTCGAGCCTCCTTCAAATGCCGTTCGGCCCTCTGCCACTGGGTCATGATCCCCCCGATGCCGAGCACCAGCGCCAGGAGAAGCCCTCCCCCCAGCCCCGCCAGCACCGGCTCTCTGCGGCACCAGCGCCAGGCGTGCTCGACCCACTTGACCCGGCGGGCGAGGATCGGCTTGTCGGACAAGAAACGGCCCAGGTCGTCCACCAAAGCGTCGGTGTCGGCATAGCGTCTTGACCGCTCCTTGCGGAGGCAGGTCAGGCAAATCGTCTCTAAATCGCGAGGGATCTTCTTGACGAGGCGGGACGGTGGGACCGGCTCGCGCTCACGAATCTGATCGAGCGTCTCGAGGGGGGACTCGGCCGTGAACGGTGGTCGCCCGGTCAGTAGCTCGTAGAGGATCGCACCCAACGCGTAAACGTCAGTTGTCGGGCCGATAGCGCCGGGCGGTCCTCCCGCCTGTTCCGGCGCCATGTAGCTGGGTGAACCAATGATCGCATGGGTGCCGGTGAGGCTCGAGAGGACCTGAAGGGTTTTGGCGAGCCCGAAGTCAGCGATCTTGGGAATTCCGTCTTCGGTCATCAGAATGTTGGCCGGCTTCAAGTCGCGGTGAACGATCCCGAGGCTGTGAGCTTCACCCATGGCTTGAGCCAGCGTCGCGACGAGCTCGGCCGAGGCACGAGCCGGCCGGGGGGTACCGTCGAGTTGGTCGGCCAAGCTTCCCCCGGCAACATATTCCATCGCGAAGTAGGGAAGGCCATCGTGGTCGCCACAGGCGAAGACCCGGACGATGTTCGGGTGTTGCAGCCGGGCGACGGCCTCCGCCTCGGCCAGGAAGCGGGCGGACGCTTCGGGCGACGCATGATCGCCGGCCAGGATCATCTTCAAGGCGACGATCCGATTCAGCCGGGTCTGGCGTGCCTTGTAGACGATTCCCATGCCACCCCGCCCCAGGATCCCGAGAATCTCGTAGTCCGCGACGGCGACGGCCTGCCGTCCTCTCGGTGCGGAAACGGGCGAGCTCAACATGGGTGAGATTCCGTCGCCGTCCTTCAAGAAGGGGGATGGTCGGAGCGCTTCCTCGAGTTCGAACTGGAGTGTGAGTTGGGGGCCGAGTTCGGGGAATCGCTCCAGATACTCGGCAAGCCGAGGTGCGTCATCGACCTCCTCACGGAGGATCATTTCGTTGTAGATCAGGTCAAGGACCGCCTCGGAATCGTCGCGGAGCGCCGGGTGCTGCCGCAGATAGGTTTCGACAAGGGCACGTTCGCCGCTCGCCCACCACTGACGCTGGTGGATCAGCAGGAGGTCCATCAGGGACCCCAGGGAAGAGGAGGTTTCCCCGGTCAAACCGGAGTTCAGCAGGCCCGAATCCGAGGGATCGGTCATGGCTCGTCATCCAGACCGAGTTCTCCGGCCACGCGATCGAGCGCCCGGGTCAGCTTCTTCCGCAAGGCCCCCGCATCGCCCGGGAGTTGCGACGCGATTGTGGCCCAGTCATGCCCCTGGTTGCGAAAGTCGAGCAGCAGACGTTCATCGGGAGAGAGCCGATGCCGGACTTGCTGGAGCAGATCACGCGCGGAGGCCTCGGCGATTGGGCTCGCGCCCGGGTCGACAAACACCTGCTGGTCGTGCCCCCCGGAGGTGACGTGCAGCCCCCCTCGGCGCTGGGAACGCAGACGGCGAGTCTCGGAGATCAATTTCTTACGGGCCATCGCGCTGAGCAGACCGAGCAACTGTTCGGGAGTCGACAAATCATATTGGCCCGAGGCCGCCCTGACAAAGAAGCTTTTCAGCACGGATTGGCAAATGTCCATCGAGTCGAGCAGACCGCGAAGATGGGCATCGGCCAACCGAAATCGGATGGCGCGGCGAATCGCTGGCTCGTAAAGACGGACCAATTCAGCCGCCGCGTCATGGTCCCAGGCACGGACCCGCCGGATCAGTTGATCGAAGGTTGACGCCTCGGTCATTGGCCTGCTCCTAAGGACACGGACCAACCAGAAAAACATCTTAGCCGCATCGACTCGTTCGCTGCAAAATCTTTACTCCCGAGGGGTCCGTCCTCAAGCCGCGGTAGTCACATTCCACGGATTTTGTCCTCCAGCCTCGACTTTTTGCGATTAAGAGGTTCGAGAAAGGTCAATGTTCCCTGGCCGCCTCGTCCACCGGCCCGACAACTCTGCGTGTCTCGGCCTGATTCGTAAGACATCAGCCTCATCAACCGAGGCTCCGGCAAACACCATCCCACCCTTTCTGAACCGGAGCGCGAATCGCCCGATTGATTCCGCGAAAGACGAGACTCCTCAGCCATCCTGACGGGGACTCTACGTAGCACCCTTCCCGACCATAAGTTCACTGAAATTTCACCAGCGAATCCAGGCTGCCGATCGCCGAGGAAAACCCTTCCCAAACACGCTGAGAGAGGACAGGTGCTTCTGCAATGGACTGTGACCGACCTCTCGTTGTTCAAGCCCCCGGAAGCGGTCGGGCTCGGCAAGAAGTGCCAAAGATTTCCACGCAAAAATTGGAGTTCTCTCTCATGACGAAACAGCATTCAAAGCTGGCTCGCTGGAGCGGGCTGTCCCTGGTGATCATGCTGGTTGCCATGGGATCGGTCTGTCTGCCCGGCTGCGGTGGTGGTGAAACCAAGGAAGCGGCCTCGCAAGCGGAATATCCGGCTGTGAACAAGGCTGCGGATGATGCTCAGTTGGAATTCATGAAGAACCAAGGCAAGAAGACAAAGAAATGAAGGGGATATGCTCAGGGCAATCGCATTGTGAATGGTTCCCTGATTCCTGCCTTCTCGACCAGTTCATGCTCTCAACCCGAAACGCATACCCGACGCGGACCTATTCGCTCATCCTTAATTTTCGGTCCTTGCGTGAGGACCGCATTCTTTTTCATGTGATTCAAAGACTCATCGAAATACTGGGAGGCCGTGCATGAGAAGCAATCTGAGACGCGGGTTCACGCTCATCGAGCTTCTGGTGGTCATCGCAATCATCGCCGTGCTCATCGCACTCCTATTACCAGCCGTGCAAGCCGCCCGCGAGGCCGCTCGCCGGTCGCAGTGCATCAACAACCTGAAACAGATCGGTCTGGCACTCCATAACTACCACTCGGCACTCAACTCCTTCCCCATGGGAGGGTCGCACAACCCAAGCGGCTCCCCGCAATCATTCACCTACACCCCCGTCACCTGGGATGCCTGGAGTGCCCAGTCCGCACTCCTGCCATACATCGAGCAGCAGGCGATCTATTCCGCCATCAACTACAACTTCGCCCCGCGACCGGGGACGGAAGGCGGCACCATCAATTCCACCGCGTTCAATGCCAGGATCGCGTCCTTCCTCTGCCCCTCCGACGGCAACGCGGGAAAGGTCAACTACAACAGCTACGGTGCGAGCCAGGGCACAACCACGGTCAACTGCTGTGTCGTCGAACTCAAAACCACCACGGGGATGTTCGGCAACATGACCTCAAGCTCGATTGCGGAGGTCAAGGATGGGACCTCGAACACGATCGCTTATTCCGAATCCCTGGTCGGCAACGCGATCAATTCGCCCAATCGGGAGGGCAACGCAGCCATTGGGAGCAGTGGACTCGCGAGTGGCAAGATTGACATCACGGGAATGTTAACCCAGATCAAGACCGACATGGCAAGCTGCGACACGGACTTCCAAACCGGGTCGGCGACGGCATGGGGCCGAAACGCCCGCGGCTCCAGTTGGGGCATCGGCGCCATGGGCTACTCGATGTTCAACACGGTCATCCCCCCCAACGGGGCGAAGTGGGTGGCCTGCCGCATCGGCTGCTGCGCCCAGGCCCAGCATGCTCACTATAACCTGGCAACGAGCGCCCACTCCGGCGGCGTGAACACCGCAATGGCCGATGGCTCCGTCAAGTTCATCAAGAACTCGGTCTCCTGGCCCACCTGGTGGGCCCTCGGCACCAAGGCGAACGGCGAGGTGATCTCCGCCGACTCCTACTAGGCTCTGTTTGACAAACCGTCTGGAGGCGTCGAACGTAGAAATAGGGTGATCGAGCAGGAGGTCCCCCTATGCATCGCTACGAACTCACTGATCAACAATGGGCTCGGATTGAGCCGCACTTGCCGCACCGGACCCATCACGGCAACCTGGGGCATCCGTTCAACGACCACCGCCCCATCCTCAACGGCATCCTTTGGATCCTTCATACCGGCGCCCCTTGGAGAGATCTCCCCGAGCGCTACGGACCCTGGGAGACTGTGTACTACCGGTTCAACCGCTGGCGTCGGGACGGTACATGGATTCGGATCGTCTCCTCGCTCTTGGATGAACTGGACGATCGAGGCCAGATCGACCATGACTTGTGGTGCATCGACGGCTCCGTGATCCGGGCCAGTCGGGCGGCCGCCGGGGCGAAAAAAAAGGCAAGCCAATGGTGCAGGCTTGGAGGGCGTCAAGAGACGCAAATGGAGGAACCGCCGGACCATGCGTTGGGGCGTTCGCGAGGCGGGTTCGGCACCAAGATCCACCTCGTGTGTGATAGCCATGGGAGCGTGGTCGGTATCCACGTCACGGCCGGACAGAGGCACGACAGCGTGGCTTTCGAGCCGACGATGGCCCGACGCCTGTTCCGTCGCCGTCGGGGCCAGCGTCGCTGGCCGCGGCGGCTGGCAGGCGACAAGGGGTATAGCTATCGGCGGATCCGGCGCTGGTGCCGGAGGCGACGAGTCGAGGCGGTGATCCCGACGCGCAAGGACCAGCCTCGGGATGAGAAGTTCGACAAGGCCACATACAAGCGGCGGAATATCATCGAGCGGGTGGTGGGCTGGTTCAAGGAGTACCGCCGGTTAGGCACCCGCTACGAGAAATTGGCGGTTAACTACGTCGCCATGTGGTTGGTCGCAATCATGGAGAAAGCCCTGTTTCGCCTTTTGCCAAACACAGCCTAATCCAAGGCCGAAGTGAGAAGGCCGGCCCAAGCCTCTCCCCTTCTCCTAGACCGTCAATCCGCCGAAAGCCACGGCAATCCCGCTCGCGGAAGGGGCCCCTGCCCCTTCTGTTTTTCGCTCAAGAGCTTTGAATCAAATGCGATGTCACGGGGTCGCCCGCAACTCATAGATCCGCACCTTCGAGTCTCCTCACCGAATGTTGACTTGCCTCCGGGTATGACAACGACATTCACCCTCTCCTCCACACTAAACAAGCACAATAAAAAAACAAAACATACTAATTTCAAACAATTCAGCGCAACTGAATTTTTCTGCCATCGATCCTCTCTGGGCAAGGCTGAATCGAGCCGGCATCGCCCTGGTCTTCCACTTGGCAATTCGCCGGGGAAACGGCTGAAGTGCCGCACACGCTTTTCGATGTCGTCGATGCCTTCCTGAAATGACCTCCGGTGATAGAATGGCTTTCGATGGTCCTGTTGTTCCGCAGAAGGATGGCGGAGCCTCATCGAAGCGTCTCGGGGAGGGTTGCCTTGAACCTATCCACCGTTGTCCGGACCGAACGATTCGTCTTTGACGATCTGCGTGCGGTGTTCGCCAAGGCAAACGAGGAGAAATCGGGGGATCGACTCGCAGGGCTTGCAGCAGGGTCGGAACGCGAGCGGGTTGCCGCGAAGCGCGTGCTGGCCGACCTGACCCTCATGGAGATTGTCGACCACCCCTTGATCGACCCGGACCTCGACGATGTCAGCCGCCTGATCCTTGATACGCTCGACCGCCCGGCCTTCGCTGCATTCGGTGGGATGACTGTCGGCGGATTCCGCGACTGGCTGCTCGACGACGCCACGACGAGCGCTGAGTTGAATTCCGCCCGAGGGGCAATCACGCCGGAGATCGCCGCCGCAGCCACAAAGCTGATGGGCAACAAGGACCTGGTCCTGGCCGCCCATAAGATCCGCACCGTCACGCGCTGTCGAAACACGATGGGCGAGCGCGGCGTGCTCGGGATCCGGATCCAGCCCAACCATCCGAGCGACGACCTCGGCGGCATCCTGCTTTCGGCCGTCGACGGCCTCATGTACGGCTGTGGCGACGCAATGATCGGGGTCAACCCCGCCTCCGGGTCAGTCGAAGCGACTACTGCGATCCTCAACGGGCTCGCTCGGCTGATCGATGCCTATGCGATCCCAACGCAGGCATGCTGTCTGGCCCACATCACCACTCAGCTCCAGGCGCTCGATCGAGGCGCTCCGGTGGATCTCCTCTTTCAATCGATCGCCGGCACCGAGGCGGCCAACGCCAGCTTCGGCGTGAGCCTAGCCCTACTCCGTGAAGGGCGGGAACGGGTGCTCGAGCATCATCGTGGGCGTGACGTCGCCTGGGCCGGCGATCAGGTCATGTACCTCGAAACCGGGCAAGGGAGCGCCCTCTCGTCGGATGCCCATCACGGTGTCGACCAACTCACCCTGGAAGCGCGAGCCTATGGCCTGGCCCGTACGCTCGACCCGTTCCTGGTCAACAGCGTCGTCGGCTTCATCGGCCCTGAATACCTGTTTGACGAGCGGCAGATCATCCGGGCAGGCTTGGAGGATCACTTCATGGGGAAACTCCTCGGCCTACCGATGGGCTGTGACGTCTGTTATACGAATCATACCGACGCCGACCAGAACTCGGCCGATAACTTGCTGCTCTTGCTGACTGCCGCAGGATCCAACTTCTTCATGGGCGTGCCCTGCGCGGACGACGTGATGCTAAACTATCAGTCGACCAGCTTTCATGACGCCCTCGGCGTCCGCCGGTTGTTCGGCCTGAGACCCGCACCCGAATTCCTCGCCTGGCTGGAACGCCTCGGCATCTTCCGCAGCGGCGAACTTGCCCTCTCCCATGCTTCGGAATTACGGCATCTTATGCCGAAATTAGAATCCGTCCTCGAGGGAACCCACTGAGATGCAGATGGCGCAAGGCGACGGCCAACGAGACGGGGACGTGGACGATGACGTGCGGACGCTGCACGCGATGGGATACGCCCAGGAACTGTCCCGGCGCATGAACGCGTTCTCAAGTCTGGCGCTTTCGCTCTCGATCATCTGCATCCTGTCGGGCGGAGTAACGTCCTTCCACCTTGGTCTGAGCGCCGTGGGCGGGGCCTCGATCGGACTGGGCTGGCCGCTGGCCTGCCTCTTCTCGCTGATCGTCGCCGCGACGATGGCGCAACTGGCCTCGGCATTCCCGACAGCCGGGGGCCTCTATCACTGGGCCTCGCTCCTGGGTGGCAGGGGCTGGGGCTGGGCAACCGCCTGGTTCAACCTGGCGGGCCTCGTCACCGTGCTCGCGGCGATCAACGTCGGCTCCTACCGCTTCGCCGTCGGCGCACTCGGACCACGGCTCGGGTTGTCGGCCTGGTGGCTGGAACCGGCAGCCCAGGCCCTCGGTGTTGCCTTGATCACAGCTTCACATGCGGTGATTAACCACATGGGGATCCGGGCGACGACCCGTCTGACCGACTTCAGCGGCTTTCTGATCGTGGCCGTCTCGACCGCACTCGCGATCGCCTTGCTCACGTTCGCTCCCAGCCTGGATCCGACCCGGCTGATCACGTTCACCAACTACAGCGGGCCGGCAGGGGGCAACGTCTGGCCGGCATCCGAGAGCCTCATGCTCCTGTTCGCCTTGGGCCTGCTGCTGCCGTCGTACACGGTCACCGGCTTCGATGCTCCCGCCCACGCCTCCGAGGAGACCAAGGCGGCCGCGGCTGCCGTGCCTCGGGGCATCGTCCGCTCCGTCGTGATCTCCGGGCTAGCCGGATGGGTGTTGTTGAGTGCGGTCGTCCTGGCCGCTCCCGACCTCGGCGAAGCCGCCGCGCAAGGGGAAGGAGCGTTCCTCTCAATCGTCGATCGGGTGCTTCCCGGCCCGATCGCATTGTTCTTGACGGTCGGGATCGTAATGGCCCAGTACCTCTGCGGCCTAGCCACGGTGACCTCGGCTTCGCGCATGGCCTTCGCGTTCGCCAGGGACGGCGGCCTGCCCTACTCCACGGCGATCCGCCGCGTCAGCCCCACCCACCAGACACCGGCCGTCGCAATCTGGACCGTCTCGATTGCCTCCGTTTTGTTCACAGTCTGGACCCCCATCTATTCGACGATCACGGCAGTCTGCGTGATCTTTCTCTATCTCTCCTACGTCATCCCCACAGCCCTCGGCCTCGTCGCGTTCGGCCGGTCCTGGACGACGATGGGCCCCTGGAACATCGGCGGCTGGTATCGGCCACTGGCCGCGCTGAGCGTGGTTGGATGCCTTTTGCTGATCCTCATTGGTATGCAACCGCCCAACGATCGGTCCGTCTGGGTCGTCGGCTCGTCTGCGGTGGTCCTCGCCTTAGCCTGGTTGGGATCCGAGCGCCGGCGGTTCCCAGGACCACCTCGAATTGACGCAGCCGGCACTCTGGTCACAACCGAGGATTCCCCTTTCTCGGCCGTCGAGCCCGAAGGAGAACGACATGGCCGCCGATCCGCCGGCAGCCCGGGGCGAAGATAACCCATCCTTGCGGTTCGATGCGATCCGCGCCCGCACCCCGGCGCGGATCCTGGTCGGCCGCGCAGGATCGAGCTACTTGACGACGGCTCTGCTCGACCTCCGGCAGGACCATGCCGCCGCCCTTGACGCCGTCCGTGGCGAACTGGATCTGGTTCGCGACCTCGGCCCCGAGCTCATCGAGCGTTTCGGCCTCTTCGAGGTCGGCACCCAGGCCCTCTCAAAGCGGGAATTCCTGATGCGTCCCGATCTGGGGAGGCAACTCGAGGCCATGGCCCTCACGAGCCTGGCCGCAGGCTGCCCGCGCGGGGCGACCCTGCAAGTCGCGATCGGCGACGGCCTCTCCGCTGCCGCCGTTGCCGCCCAGGTCCCTGCTCTGCTGCCGCTCCTGGAGTCCGGAGCGAAGGAGCGGGGCTGGTCATTCGGGCGGCCATTCGTGATCCGCTACTGCCGTGTCGGCGTGCTCAACGACATCGGCGAGCGACTCGATCCGGCCATCGTTCTGCTCTTGGTCGGCGAGCGGCCCGGCCTGTCGACATCGAATAGCCTTTCCGCCTACATGGCCTATCGACCTCGCGCCGGGCATACTGACGCGAACCGCAACCTCATCTCTAACATTCACGCCCACGGCCTCCCCCCCGAGGAGGCCGCCCGACAGATCTTCGAACTCGCCACGACAATGCTGCGGCAAGAGACGAGCGGCGTCCTGCTCGGCTCGTCGTCAACGGTGGCGAGCGTAGAGCATCGGCCTCCGACGGATCCGGATCCCTAACCGGGGGACGGATGCCCCCCGTTCACGCCACCCACCCGCTCTGGTATTCACCGACCAACTGGTCCACAGCACGGGCCAGGGCCGATTCCGGATTACCTTCGCTGGCCACGATTCGAGCCGCCAATCGTGCGGCGTCACGCCCATGAGGCATCGCCACGCCCATCCCTGCCCATGACAGAAGCGAAACGTCGTTGTGGCCGTCGCCGAAGGCCAGCACAGCGGAACGAGGGATCTCGAGATGACGGGCCAAGGCCGCCACGCCGTCATCCTTATTTGCGTTGGGGGCCGTGAACTCGAGATACCAGTCCTCGGTGATCGTCACCGACAACTGCCCGGCATAGCGTGCCCCCATCTCGGTGGAAGTCGATGCGATCCGATCGGGCTCTGCCGCCCAGATGATCTTCTCTGCGGGACGCGCGGTGAGTGGCAAGAGGTCGGCGATCGTGATGAGGTCGTCGCCGGAGTGTTTGCTGTAGTTCTCGACCCAAAAGGTTTGTGCTTCGGCGAAAACCTCTTCCCGAAGCCAGAGCATCACGGTGAAGCCCCGACGGTGCCCTTCGGCCACCAACGACACCTGGTCGGCCGACGTCAACGTGGCGTGGTAGATCACTTCTCCTGTCCGCAAGTGTTCCACCCGGGCCCCCTGAGCGGAGACCACGAAATCGTCCAAGCCCAACTCTCCGCAGAACGACAGCATATTCGCATGTCGACGTCCTGAAGCCAAGACGACGCGGCAACCGAGGGCTTGCAACTGTTCGACCGCTCGGCGGTTTTCCCAACTAATTTTCTTGTCGGGCCCAACGAGCGTGTCGTCGATGTCAATCGCAGCAAGAGAGTAGGGAAATTTGGAATTTCGCATCAATTGTCCATCTTTCGTTGTTTGTATTTCTACGAACTTAACGCGTTCGCTCGACGGCAAGCCGAGCACACGTAGCGATCATCACCCCAAACCCAACCACAACGATGAGGGCATGGGATAATCCCACCCCCCTGCTGAGTGCTCCGATGATCGGCGGGCCGATTAAAAAGCCGAACGAGCCTACGGTCGCGACCGAGGCGATCGCACCACCGGCGCGGTCTTCCCGCCCCGCTGCGCGGAAAAGGATCGGGACCATGTTGGCAAGGCCCAACCCAGCGAACACGAAACCGGCGAGCGCGGCCGTGTGCGACCGGAGGATCAACGCGCCCCCGAGTCCCGCCGCTACGAAGAGTGCGCTCGTTCGCAACAAGGTGAACGATCCGAGCCTTGCGACCAGCCCGTCTCCGGCGAATCGTCCCACTGTCATCGCCATCGCGTAGACGGAGTAACCAAACGCGGCCGAAGCGGCCGACACGCCGACCTCTCCCTCAAGGTAAATCGCTCCCCAATCACCCATCGCCCCCTCGCAAAAGAGCGCGAAGAAGGCCAGGATTGCGAGCGACATGAGCCGCCCGCGCGGCCAGAGCGTCGCCTGATTCTCATGCGCTGAATTGACCTGATCGTCCTTACGCAGACACCCCGTGGCGATCAGACTCAACCCCAGCAGAGCAAGTCCCGCAACCAACATCGCAAGCGGCGGCGGAACCTGGAACTTCAGGGCGGCGGCTACCAAGGACGAACCACAAAGCAGCCCGAGACTCCAGAATCCATGGCAAGACGAAACGAGGGGACGCTCCCCGGCACGCTCGGCCGTAACGGCCTGAGCATTGGCGGAAACGTCTAACGCCCCCTTGGAGCCGCCAAACAGCAGCGCCGCAAGCGTGAAGAAGAGAAACCCTCCAGGAGCCATGGCCGCGAGCGCAAGCAAGGGGAGCAGGCAGCTAAAGCCGATCGCTGAGACAAGTACCACGCCTCGACTGCCACGACTGGTGAGAATTCGGCCCGCCACCGGCATCGTCAGCAGACTGCCGGTGACCATCGCAAACAGGGGGATACTCAACCCCCCATCACTCAGCGCCAGATTCGCCTTGAACGTCGGCAAGAAGGCCGCCCATGTCCCGAACCCAATCCCATCCACCGCGAACATGGTAAAAATCGCAAGGCGCGACCACCTGAGGGGAATGATCCGGGGTTCCGAACCGATTTGGATCAGAGACGTTGAGTCCATGGAAAAACACGGGGCCTCATGCTTGAAACTGCACGCACATGCCGACTCTTCTCCCATTATCGACGCGATATCAGCCGAATCAAGGCTAACCGTGCAACTACCCGCAATCTTCATGCGGATTGACGCGGGTTTGTGCAGGATCTGATAAACTGAATCAAAGAGGGGAGGGTTTATGCTAACAGCCGAGCGACAAAGGGCTTTGCTCGAGGTACTCAAGCTTGAAGGCAAGGTGCTGGCTTCGGGACTGAGCCGGAGGTTCGGCGTCTCGGAGGACACGATCCGCCGCGATCTGCGCGAGTTGGATAAGGCGGGTTTGCTTCAGCGTGTCCATGGGGGCGCATTGCCCCGGTCGTCCATCTCGGTGGAGTATTCCTCTCGGCAGAAGGAATCGACCGAGGCCAAGCGGAGGATCGGCGCCGCCGCCGTCGGGCTCTTACACCCTGGCGAGTTGGTTGTCCTCGATGCCGGTACGACACCGCTCGCGGTGATCGAGAATCTGCCTGCGGATTTCGCCATCAAGGTGGTCACCCACAGTCTCCCGGCAGCCACGGCGTTAGCCGAGCACCCGGTGGCCGAGGGCATTATCATTGGCGGCCGCATCTTCAAGTCGGCTCGAGCCAGCAACGGTGTGGCGACGGTCGATGCCTATCGTCTGATCCGCCCGGACGTCTGCATCCTCGGCGCAGCCGCGGTCCATCCCGAAGCCGGGATCACGACCTTCGACGCCGAAGAGGCCGAGGTGAAACGAGCGATGGTGGCGTATGCCTCACGTGTCATCGTGCTCGCCACCGGTGAAAAGCTCGGCACGGTCTCTTCCTACCTGATCGCCCCCGCAGGCCGCCTTACCCATCTCGTGACGGACCGTGACGCGTCACCGGAGGTCCTCCAGCAGCTCCGCGAATTGGGGATCGAAGTGGTCTTGGCCTGAAGACGTTTCGTTCGCCAGTAAGGCCCACCCACGCGAGGTCACGTCATTCAAAAAAACAGGGAGCGATCCGCTCCCCGTTCGCCTCAAAAGTAATCACATCGAAATCAGGGCTTACTTCTCGGCACCGAGAAGTTCGACCGCGCGCCGTTTCAGGTCTTCTTGCGGGTGGTTCACCAGCGTCGCAATTCGCTTCGCTCCCAGCTTGCTCTTGTCGAGCCGGCCTTCAGCCACCGCATCGAGGAGGGCGGAAATCCGGTCTTCGTCGCGGAGCAAGGCGTCGAGGGCGAAATTCTGAACGTGGGGAGTGTAGTGGTTCATCCCCGACAGCAAGGCAGGCCCGGCGCACGGGGTCGGCACATCGGCCAAGCCACTGACGCCCCCCTGCTGGAGTTCGGGATCAACGCCTTTGACCAAGTAGCGGAAGAGTTGGGCACCACAGCGGTCCCACGGCTCGACGCCGAGCATCCTCAACGCATCGTAGCGGGTGCCGGTCTTGATCTTCTCGTCGTCGGCCATCACCGAAGCGAGTTCGATCGCCTCGTGCCACCGGGGCTTGAGATCCGGGCGACCGTCGAGGACTTCCTGGAACCGCGCGGCCGGCCATATGCCCTCGAGGCTAACCCCATTAATCAGGCCGCCACCGATGACGACCGCTCGCCAGTCGTCGAGGCGGGCCGAAGGCGCGGGAAGTGATGCATCGAGGAGCTGCGCAAGTTCTTTGGCGTCGTTGCGCCGGCCTCCCGCGATCGCGACCCGCCAGATCCAGGGAATCCGGCGATACTCCTCGTCCGTTCCTGGAGTCAGGTCTTCGACCAACGCGGCGACTAGTTCCGCCGACGCCTCGGGATGCTTGGCAATGAGTGCCTCACGATCCGCTTGCGGCAGAGCATCGTCAAGAATCTGCCGGGCAATCGCTCGAGACGAATCGGACGGATGAACCGTCTCGCCCTTTTCCTTCGCCTCGACGCCCGCTTCCAGACCAAGCGTCAAACCGACCAGCAGCATCCATCCCCACAGAATCAGAGGCCGCGGCATCGTGAAATCCCCCCTCAATCATCAACGTAGGAGCAATCGACTGTCCCAGCTCGACGTCCATCTGGCGTGGACGGAGCAATCGTCGATCAGGCTACCCACCTGAACCAGGTTCCGCAACGCCGCTGCTCAGGAGCGGAAGACATCGTCCGAGGCGGGTGCAGGCTCACGATCGATCCGGAACAGACTCAGGTCGATCCGAGCCGGACGATCCAGGACAAGGTCGGTGATCGCCTCGGCCGTCGCGGGTGAGAGCTGCAATCCTGAGCGTTTATGGCCGGTTGCCACGAGCAGGTTCGGAAAGTCGGGAACGGTCCCAAGATACGGCCGGCTGTCGATGCTCCCGGGCCTCAGTCCCGCCCAGGCTCGCTCCACTTCCGCGTCGGCCAAGGCCGGAACGAGACGAATTGCCTCATCGAGCAGGTCGCGAACCCCCTGCGTTGTCGGGCGGGTGTCGAACCCTGCATCCTCCTCGGTCGCCCCAATCAGGACCCGGCCGTCGTCGCGCGGGACCAGGTACATCCTGCCGTGCTCGACTATGCGGCGGAGGACCATTCCCTGACAGCGGAGCAGGACGATCTGCCCCTTGACCGGCGGAGTGGGGACCTGAATCCCGAGCATTTCGAGCAGCCCCGCCGACCACGCGCCGGCCGTGACGATGACCTGCCCGCAAGGGATTCGCCCATGCTCCGTCCGAACGGCCGTGACACGTCCTCCCGCAGTCTCGAATCCGACCACGGCCTCGCCGGGACGAAGCCGGACACCGCGTGCCTCGATGGCCGTCTTGAGCGCTTCGAGGTGCCACGGGTTGCGGATCTGCGAACGGTCGGGCAGGTAGTAAACGACCCGCAAGCTCGGGTTCAACGCGGGTTCGACGCGGACATAGTCGCCAGGAGCGAGCCGCTCGAAGACGATCCCATCGCTCCGCCAGCGCCCGGCCGAGGTCCGGAGCGCGTTCTCTTCATCCTCGGTCCACGCGACATCGACGCCGCCGGTTCGGCGGAATCCATTATCGATCCCTGTCTCCTCACGAAGCGCATCCGACCACTTCGGGTAGAGCCGGGCACTCCAGGAACGAAGGAGCTCGAACGGCTGTGCGGGCGGCCGTTCGGAACAAGGGGGGAGCATGCCGGCCCCTGCCCAGGAAGCCTCACGGCCAAACTCACGCCGATCGAGAAGCGTTGCGCGAATCCCTTCTCTCGACAGGGCGTAAGCCACCGAAAGGCCGATGACCCCTCCCCCGACGATGACGACATCGTGTTGCAATCGACTCATTCCCCTATCAAGGCAACGATTATTTTTTGTCGCGTTCAATTGAGCGAGGGAGAGGAGTGCTCTCATCCTGGTCCCGAGCTGATCCTCGCCAGCGAGCCTCGGAGATCCGGTAAAGGGTGCGGTTCTCACTGGCGAGGATCAGGTCGAGACCGTCCCAGGCAATCCCCTCAACGTGATCCGCCGGGAACCGGACGGTGCCGACGAGCGTCCACGGTCCAGATCGTGACCGATCGCGCTGGTAAACGCGGGCGACATCGACCGCGCAGACCGCCAGGAGGCGGCCGTCTCGCGAGAGATCCGCGCCGGTGGCCGGCTCAAGAAACCGGGGGAGCCGGCCCAAGGATTCAGGTGCTGCGGGCCGCAACAGCGGTGCGGGGGGACTCAGCGGAATCGCGAAGAGTTCCGCCTCACTGCGGTCGAAGGTCTTGGCCACGACGACAGCGCGGCCAGCATCGAGGAAGAGTCCTTCGGCATCGAACCGCCCCTCAGGCGGGAAGCTGTAGAATGAGGAGACCTCGACGGCAAGGGTTCCCTTGAAAGGCTGCGTCGGATCAGGCTCATTGATCTGATAAATCGACCGCAGAGGTAAACGGCCTTTGTTATTGCCGATCTCACCCAGATAGAGATGGCCATCGTCATCGATGGCGATGTCTTCCCAATCGACGTTCGGCACTTGGAGCAAGTACTCGCGCACCAACGACCCGTCGCGTTTGACCGCGAACAGTAAGGAAAGATTGCCGGAGTCGTTGTGGACCCAGAAAATTCCGGGATGGCGGCGGCTCGCGACGATTCCCGAAGCTTCGCGGATCGCCGGATAGTTGAGCCGTCCCACTCGTTCCAGAGGAGGGCCGCCGGTGACGAGGGCCAGTGCTAGAGCGATCCCGGTGAATAATGCCATGGTTGTGCGAACGCTCTCCACCTTTGACAGGATAAAAACTCGATCTTAACAAGTCAGGGGGTTCCAAGGCCACGATGGCAGGGGAAGCTTGCCCCTCTTTCTCGTCCAGGGAAGAGAGAGGGGTCGTGACTTGCATCCCAGCTCCCGGGAGGTCAAACTCTCCTAACTCCGGTTCCGGCCGCGTACCGCCCGAGGAGGTTGGCGACGGCCGTTTGTCCGCCCCTTGAGGCTTGCAACTCCCATGGAAATCCCGCAGATCCGGCCGGGTAAAGTCAGTGAGCAGGCTAGGCCGATGCCGCGAGTTGTCGCGTTCTTCCGCAACTCTGCGCAAGGTAACTTGGTCATCCAGATCCTGACCACGATCGGCATTCCCAACGACCGGCTCGGCGTCACCCCTCCCGAACAAATCGAGACCGGCCAGGGAATGGTGCTCTCGGTCGCTTGCCCCGATGAGAAGACGATGGCCCGCGTGGAGACGATCTGCCGTGAGCAAGGGGCAGACATCCACCGCCAACGCTCTTGATGGAATCCCCGACCTGCCCCACCTTAGTTTTTTCTTCGATTCACTTGCCGAGGTTGCACGATGACGCCGTTGCGTGTCCCGAAGACCTTCCTGGCCCTGAGCCTGACCGCGCTGTTGCCCCTCTCGGGAGTCGCCGACTCGCCGAGCGAAGTTCCCTCGTTCGCCAAGGACGTCCCGCACGTTAAGACGGGCGAGCCGATCTTCCAGTTCAACGGGAAGGACCTCACGGGGTTCTATACCTACACCAGGGACAACAAACTGGAAGACCCGAATCAGGTCTTCACGGTCAAGGACGGCGCAATTCGTGTCTCCGGTCAGGAATTCGGCGGGTTCACCACGCGCGATGAATACAGCAACTACCATCTGATCACCGAGTGGCGATGGGGTGACAAGACCTGGGCCCCTCGCGAAACCAAATCACGCGACTCGGGCATCCTGGTCCACTGCGTCGGACCCGATGGCGCCGCGGGGGGCAACTGGATGATGTCCCAGGAGTGTCAGATCATCGAAGGGGGATGCGGCGACTTCATCATGGTCCCCGCGACGATCGACGGCAAGGCGGTGCGCCCCAGCCTGACCTGCGAGACGCGGGTTGGCCCCACCGATAAACAACTCTACTACGAGAAGGGCGGAACTCCGGTCACCGTCGACCAGCGCTACAATTGGTGGGGTCGCGACCCGGAATGGAAAGACGTGCTGGGCTTCCGTGGCAAGCGAGACGTCGAAAAGCCGGCCGGCGAATGGAACCGGCTGGAAGTGATCTGCGACGGCGACACCATCACCAACATCGTCAACGGCTATGTCGTCAACGTCGGAACCAAGTCGAGCCTGACCAAAGGCAAGATCCTCTTCCAGTCCGAAGGGGCCGAGCTCTTCTTCCGCAAGATCGAGGTTCGACCGATCGTGAAGTGAGACGGCTGTCCGGGCCGTTCTCGGATCTGATCTTCCCCAATTTCGAGAAGTTTACTGTAGATTCACCCACGTCCGGGGAGCTGGGGGCCGACTTCGACCCCCGGTTTCAGGGCCGGTCGTAAGGGCTCCCTCACCATATCTTCCCCTTGAGATCGCCGTCAGTCTTCACAGGCCCCTTCTCGCTTTTGAGCAGAGATTTCCCTCGGACACGCATGAGGGATACAATGGTGTTGTTCGCCCTTGCCAAAGCGGTGGAAGGGGAAGTCACTCCAATGTCGCGGATGGTTCCCATCTCGATCTGCATTCTCGCCACGGCCCTCATGACCGTCGGCGGTTCGAACGTTCGCGCCTCGGACGATCCGGCGATCGACCGAGGCCTCACCTATCTCCGCCAGCATATCAGCGACCAGCAGGCGGGAGAGACAGCCCTGATCGCCCTGGCGTTCCTCAAGGGGGACGTCCCGTTGAGCGACCCCGCCGTCACGGCCTGCTTCGCGAAACTCCGCCAGCGATTCCCAAGTTCGATCTACACGCCGGAACGCTCCAACGGCCATGAGGTGTACGAGGCCGCCGTGATCGCGATGGCGTTGGCCAACCTCGACGCGGAAACGCGACGGTCCGACCTCAACCAGGTGGCCCAATTCCTCATCGGCCGGCAGAAAGCGAACGGGTCGTGGGATTACCCAAGCCGAACCAATGGAGATACGTCGATCTCCCAGTATGCGGTTCTCGGCCTCTGGGAAGCCGAGAACGGCGGCGCCCGCGTTCCCGCGAGCGTCTGGGACCGTGCAGCCCAGTGGTTCATGTCCACGCAAGGGGCTTCCGGCGCTTGGCGCTATCACTCCGACGAAGCCGGCCAGCCCGAAACGATCTCGATGACGGCTGCGGGCGTTGGCAGCCTCCTGATCTGCAAACGCCAGCTCGCCCAATACCGCTTGGCAAAGACACAGCAAAGTTCGCTGCTCATCCCGCTCACCCCCGAGGGGACTGACACCCGTTACGAGGTCAAAACCCCCTTCAACCGGATCGACCAATCGATCGGTGGCGGGATGAATTGGCTGTCGTCCAGCTTCACCACGTCGCCAAACCCGATCGTCGGGCCCTCGATTTTCTACGGACTCTACGGCATCGAGCGGATTGGCGCCCTCGCCGACAAGTCGACGCTCGGTCGAATCGACTGGTACGAGCGGGGCCGAGCGTTCATCCACTCAAGCCAGACAGCCCACGGCGCCTGGTCATCGGCCCACGGCGAGCCGATGAACACGGTCTGGGCGATCCTGTTCCTGAGCCGGTCAACCGCCAAGACTCTCCGACGAATCGAGGTCAAGCGACTGGGCGCGGGGACCCTGCTTGGAGGCCGAGGGCTACCCACGGACCTGTCGAGCATGACGGTCGCGGGGGGACGTGTCGTCAGCCGGCCCATGAACGGCGCGGTCGAGGGAATGCTAGCCGTGCTCGAGGATCCGCGCGCCCAGTTCGCCGAGTCGGCACTCTCCGGGCTCGTGACACGTTATGAGACGGAGGGTCCCGCCGTCCTCCGCCCCCACAAGGAGCGGTTTCGAAAGCTGCTGGCCAGCCCCGACCAAGGCCTGCGCCGGGCCGCCGCATGGGCGTTGGGTCGCACCGGCGACCTCGATGCCGTTCCCCCTTTGATCGGCGCCTTGACCGATCCCGACGACGAAGTGGTCGCCACCGCTCGGCTCGGCCTCCAACTGCTCAGTCGCAAGATCGACGGACTTGGCCCCCCCTCGACTTCCACTCCGGCCCAGCGCCAGGAGGCTGCGAGTCGCTGGAAAGCCTGGTACGAGACGATCCGCCCGCTCGAGCTCAATGGGCAGAGCGATGAGAAGCCGGATCCAACCGCCACCAGCGCCGCGCCAGGACCGGCATCGAAGGAGCCACGATGACCGGGACGAGCACGCCAGCACCGACGCAGGGGGAGCGTCCCGAGCCGCAAGTCCGGGGCGAGTCGATCTACGACCAGGTTACATCGCTCCTGATGGCCATCGTCATCGGCGCCTTGCTGGTGGTCGGCTGGTTGGCTCTGGTCTACGCGACCAATCAGGCCTACGCCTCCCGGGTGACGGCTCCTCTTGAGATCGTCGACGTCTTCGGGGGCGGTGGCGGAAGCCCCGACGGCACGCCGGGCTCGACCGAGAAGATCGACGTCGCAGGGGCGGAGGTCGCCGCACAGGCCTCGAACAATGAGGAAGTGGCCGGCGATTTCGAGGAACCGTCCGTGCAGGAAACGCCCGCCGCCATGCTCGACGCCGTGGCCGACGCCGGACAGACCCTCGCGGAAGTGGACCTGGGGGCCGTCATGCCAACCGGAGGGGCGGTAGCCAGCGGCCGCAAGGCGTCGAAGATCGGCACCGGCGGCCCAGGGCTCGGCCTGGGGCCAGGCGACGGCGGGGTCCCTCGCGAGCAGCGCTGGAGTATCGTCTACAACCCCGGCCAGACCCCCGATGAGTACGCTCGCCAGCTCGACGCCCTCAAGGTTGAGTTAGCCGTCGTGAGCGGGCCCAACCAGCTCACTTATATTTCCAACTTCTCCAACGAAACGCCAACCAAGCGCCGCGGGTCGGGCCAGGGAGACGACCGGCTCTACTTCCTCTGGCAAGGCCGGGGCCGGAAGGCGTCGGACGTGGCCCTGCTTCAGAAGGCGGGCATCGAGGTGGGTGAGGGCGTGGTGATCCAGTTCTATCCGAAACAGGTGGAGAACACCCTGGCCCAACTCGAGGTCCGCTATCGAGGGAAGCAGCCCGCCGAGATCCGGGTCACTCGATTCAGTGTGGTCCCCAAAGGGGACGGCTACGGCTTCGCGGTCCTGGCTCAGGAAACCCTTCACTGACGAGCGAACGTTGACATTAGCATCTGCCTTGTGATTCAAGTCTCGAGCCGGCGGAGCTAGACAGCTCCGGGCTGTCCCCAACCTCGGGAAACCAGACGACACAGTCTCATTCCCGCGTCCCCCAAGGTTTGACGAGTCCGCATGGCCACGCTCGAAGTCCACGACGGTCAAGGACGAGTTCAACGCCTCACGATCACACGTGAGCAGACGGTTCTATTCGGCTCGAGCCCGAAGTGTGAGATCGTGCTCAACGGGGAAGGCGTGCTGCCGTTCCACGGGCGTTTGCGTTGGAAAACAAGCCGGTACAAGGCCGACGCCTCCCCCGACGCCGGCGCGATCGAGGTCAACGGCCGGCGAATGGCGTCGTCGAGTTTCCGCCAAGGGGACGAGATCGTGGTCGGCCCTTGTCGGATCTTCATGATCCACGCCGATGAGGATCTTCCCCAAGACGACAAGACACGGATCCAACCCGCGCCATTCGTCTCCTCCCCGGCGATGTCACCCGCACAGCCACTGCCGCTACCGCGTTCGCGACGGAAGAGCCCGAGCACTCTCGAGCGGGACGAGTTGTTCCAAGACCTGGAGGTGGCCCCTCCTTCGTTGGAAATCGAGTCCCTCCCTGCGCAGACTCGCGGGCGTGACAAGCGCCGTCATAAGCGAAGTAAGCCCCAAGCGAATGCCAAGCCGACAACGGCAAAACAGGGCATTCGCGGTCTCTTCAAGCGGATCTTCTCAGCCCAGGTCGCACCGGGCGAAGAGCGCGTACTCACCTCACCGCTCGTCTTCGGACTGGCCATCGCGGTAGTCGCCCTGGTCGTACTCGGGTTTTTGCTCAACACGATCATCGCTCGAACCGTTACCACACGCCTGTTTCACCGGGCCGTGGAGAGCCTCGAGGACGGCGACTACCGCAACGCGATCCGCCGTTTTGACGAGTTTCTCGCCAGGAAGTCGGGCGATGACGCGAAGGACAGTAAGGCTCGTGTGTTTCGTGCGTTGGCGAACGTCCGGCAGTACACCTCAAATACAGGCGCCTCGTGGTCAAACGCCTTACCTGCCGAGCGTGAGATGCTCGACCAGGTCGGCAACGAGCCTGCCTATCGTGATTCGAGCACCGAACTGGCCGAACTGGTACTCAAGACTGGAGAGGCGCTTGCCGACCGAGCGAAAGCGACCGCCGATGCCAAAACCTTGGTCGAAGCGGAGTCGGCGTTGGCGCTTCATGCCAAGGTCGCGGGGAGCGGTGCGAAGCTGCAATTGGACCGATCAAAGCTGCCAGCCAAGATCAATCTGGCCCGAGCGGCCGTCCGCAAGAGTGCGATCCGCGCGGCGTCCCTGGCCGCCATGGACGCCGCGATCAAGGCAGGCTCGGCCAGCGATGTCTATAAAGCCCGTGATGCTCTCGTCCGTCAGTACGCCGACCTCGCCGGCGATCGCGACCTGATCGCGCGAATGACCCGCGCCAACGACCTGATCCGTCGCGGGGTCACGTTCGACTCGTCCCGCCGTCCGGCCGAGACCGAGCCTCATCCTGATCCACTGGGCCCCCCCACCAGCTTTGTGCTCCGGTCAAAGAAGAGCGATTCGACCCCAGCGGCGTTGGCCACAGAGCCTTACGTCTTCGCTCTGGCCGACGGCTACGCCTACGGAATCAGGGGCGACTCCGGCGCACCGCTCTGGCAGGTGCCGGTCGGCCTCTCCTCCCCCTTTCCCCCCTTGGCGATTTCCGGCGGCACCACGGTGTTGGTGTTCGACGCGCGCCACGAAGAGCTGGTCAAGCTCAACGCCAAGACCGGGGAGTTGATCTGGCGGCAAGGGCTCGGTGGCCCCATCCAGGCCCCTCCCCTGGTGCTCGGCAACCAGGTCATTCAGGCGGCGCCCGACGGGAACGTCTCCGTCCTCGACCTCGTCAGCGGCGAACTCCGCGAGACTTATCGGCTCGGTCTGCCGCTGACGAGAACGCCGGTCAGCGACGAGTCGGGGCAGTATCTCTACATACTCGCCAACCAGGACTGCTTGTTCGTCCTGAAACGAGACCCCGTCTCGTGCGAGTCCGTGGAGTATCTTGGGCATGCGCCCGGCTCGCTCCCCTGCGCTCCCGCACGACTGGGGCGATTCCTCGTCATCCCTGAGAATCATGGGCTCACCGAGGGCCGCTGGCGCGTCTGCGTTCTTGAAGACGACGGTGCCCGGATCCGTCAGGGGCAGCAGATCCCAATCCCGGGCTGGACCTGGGGGACTCCGGCGGCATCCGGATCGATCATCTGGGCCACGGGTGATCGGGCGGGAGTCGCCGCCTATGCGATCGGCGACTACGGAGAAAAGGAGCCGTTCCGGCTCATTTCCCAGGTCACCGCAGATGGTCAGCCCTCCGGCCCCGCCTTCGCGTTTGCCCGCTCCGAGCACGAGATCTGGCTCTCAGGCGGCCGTCCCGGTCGATACGACCTGTCGGTCGAAAAAGGGGCCCTCGACAAGATCTGGTCGCTGGCCGGCGCAGGGCCCGCCCTGGCCCCACTCCAGGTCGCCGGCAATGACGTCGTCTTCACTCAGCAGTACGTTGAAAAACAAGGCGTTTCACTCTGGGGAGTCGATCCCCGGACGGGGACCGTCCGCTGGCAGACCGTCCTCGGTTCGGGCTGGCCCCTGGCCTTGCAAACCAGGGCTCAAGGCGAGGAATTGACGACGCTCGGGATGGACGGGCAAAGAATCCAGATCCCCGCGAGCCAACTCAAGGCGGGAGGGTTCCTCGAGTCCCCCTTGCCACGTCCCGGCGAGTTCCGGATCCCAGCCAGCGTCGAGCGCCGGATTGAAGAGGAGGGACTCACCATCCTCGTGCCCGGACCAAATGCGCGACAACTCCTCGTCAGCCGTGAGAGCGGGCCGTTCCAACCGATCGAGCTCCCGATCACGTTGGGGGCGGCCCCCTTGGCCTGGGGGCGCAACGTCCTCATTCCGGGCAGCGACGGCCGCGCCTACCTGATCGATCCGACCACGGGAGAATCAAAGGCTGAGCCGTTCGTCCCTACGTTCGATCGCACCCACACCACGTCCTGGCTTGCTCCCGCCCGGCTCGACGACGATGCGGTGGTCCTGATCGACGACGCGGGCAAGGTGCGCCGGCTGACCGTGGTCAATGATCCCAGACCGCGACTGGTCGCCTCAGCCGAGGTCGCCCTCGGAGCGAGCTTGCTCGCTGACCCAGCCTCGACCGGATCGGCGGTGGTGCTGGCAACGTCCGACGGGCGGATCCGCGCACTCGCCGCGCGCGACCTCAGCCCGGTCGGCGCCTGGCCCGTCGAATCGCCGCTCGCGATCTTCCCGACCTCCGTCGGTAGCCTGGTCTTCGCCACCGACCTCGGCGGCGGCGTTTCTGCCTTCGGAGCCGACGGACAGAGGATCTGGACGACCAAGCTTCGCGGAACAGTCGCCGCCTCGGCTCCCGCAATCCTGGATGATTCCGCGTGGTTCCTGACACAGGATGGCTCGCTGCATCGTCTCGCCCTGGCCAACGGTTCGCCCCTCGATCGGGTCGAGTTGGACCTGCTTCCGGCTGGCGACTTGCAGACCAACGGCACCGATCTGGTCGTTCCCGTAGCCAATGGAACGGTTCGCGCTTTCAGTCTTCAGAAGGAATCGGGCGGGAAGCCGTCGACCAGCCCATGAGACCGCTTCAAAACATGACAACCTGGCTTGAGTTAATCCGAAGCGGGAGACCGGGACAGGTCGTCTCGCTCGGGATCAGCACGCTGATCGTCGTTCTCGGCATTGGCGGTATCCCCACTCCGGTCCTCGGCCAGAATCCGCCAGGTGGCGGAGCCAAGCCTGACTTACTCCGCTCGACGCCGTTCGACCGGGTCACGCTCATTGATGGGACCGTTCTCATCGTCGATCCGGTCAGCCCAAGGCCCCTGCCCCCCTACGATGCCGAGAAGGAGCGGAAGCAGAAGCAGGCGTTTCGTCCCCCTGCCGAGGGCAACATCGGCCTGCCGGGTTCCAAGTCCAAAGTCGTCATGCCCGGGGAGGCGGAAAAAGCCGCAGAAGTCGCCAGCCAGGTCTCGCTGCATCTTGTCGAGGGCGAGATCCGCGACTTCAAGGTGAAGCGGGGCACCATCAAGAAAGTGGAATACTTCGAGGACTTGCTGCTGGCCGAGGGAGACCGCTGGCTCGCCACCCGAGACTATGCCAAGGCGTTTGAATGCTTCCTCCGCGTGCAGACCCGCGAACCTGGCTGGGTCGGGCTCGACGACCGGGTCAATCGCCTCCTGTTCGAGGAAGGCAGCGCAGCACTCCTCGACGGAGACGGGGAGCGCGGCTTACGACTCCTCCGCGAACTCTTCGGTCGCAAACCGGACTATCCCGAGCTCGCCGACAAACTGGCCAAGGCCTACGGTACCCGGGCCGATCGCGCCTTCGAGCTCGGCCTATATGCCCTGGGGCGGAAAATCCTCCATGACCTCGAGCCGCTGGCGCCGAATCATCCGGTCGTCGGCGAAGTCCGCGAACGGTTTGTCAGCCGCGCCAGGCAACTCACCGAGCAGGCGATGCGTCAGCAAGGTCCCGCGCGACTCGACGCCCTGGTCGAAGCCCTCCGCGTCTGGCCCAAATTCGAGGAGGCGAGCCGGGCCTACCCCGCCGCATTCACATCAATGCCGACTCTTGACGTCGGCGTCATCGACATCCCCCGCCCCGTCGGCCCCTGGATCCACTCCCCCGCCGACGATCGCGTCTCCCGCCTGCTCTATGTGCCGATCCTCGCTCGCGACGACAATGAGTCGGCCGAAGGGAATCGCCCCGGTCAGCTTGCGGCGGGTATCGAGTCTTCGAACCTGGGGCGAAAGATCGTGATTCAGCTTCGCCCTGGTATCAACTGGTCGGACGGCTCCCGGTCGGTATCGGCCAATGACATCGCTCGCGCTTTCACCGACCGCACCGAACCGGCCTCTCCTCAGTACAACGCCCGCTGGGCCGAATCCATCGAACGGGTCGAAGTGCCCGATCCCACACAGGTCGAGCTCCGCTTGAATCGCGCCTTGCTAAAGCCGAACTCCTGGCTCCTTGATCCGGTCGGTCCGGCCCATGGCGGCTGGGACGGTCGAGTGGCGACCGGTGATCAGGGCCGGCGGCTAGTCAGTGACGGACCGTTCGAACTGGCGACAGCAACCGCCGACGAGGTCCAACTCCACGCCTCGGATCGGTCGGAATCCCCGGGCGGAACCAAGCTGCGGAGGATCCGCGAGACCCGATACGCAGATGCGCAGTCGGCCCTCGGCGCCTTGGTCCGTGGTGAGATCAGCCTTCTGGAGCACGTCCCTGCCAACCGGCTTCCCGCCTTGACCGCGAGTCCCGAGCTCAAGGTGGGTCGCTACTCGACCCCTTCAATGCACCGAATTGCCCTCGACGGTCGCAATCCCATGCTTCGCAACCGGGCGCTCCGGCGCGGACTCTCCTATGCGATCAATCGCCGCATGCTCCTGGAAGAAACGCTCTTGAAGCATCCCCCCGATGCGGTCAACCTCGTCTCCGACGGCCCCTTCGTCAAAGGGACGATCGCCGATGCGCCCGACGTCCTCCCCCTGGGCTACGACCCGCTCCTCGCGGCGATGCTCGTGGCCGCTGCCAAGAAGGAGTTGGAGGCGGGACCAATCAAACTCACACTCGAGTATCCCTCGATCCCTGAGGCTCAGGCCGTCGTCCCGAAGCTGGTCGAAGCCCTCAAGCTCGTTGGCGTTACCCTCGTCCCCGTCGAGCGGCGCGAGTCGGAGTTGGAGGCGGAGCTACGTGCAGGCCGGAAATTTGATCTGGCCTATCGCGCGTCGCGATCCGACGAACCGGTCCTGGAACTGGGAGCGTACCTCTGCCCAGGGTACGATGCGCCTTCGGCCGTCGGGACACTCGCCTCGGTCGCCAGCCCGCGAATCCTCCAACTCCTCCTCGAGCTCGAACGCAGTTCCGAGTGGCCCACCGCGCGCGGGATCGCAATCCAGATCGATCGCGAGAGCCGCGACGAGCTCCCCGTGCTGCCTCTCTGGCAACTCGAAGACCACTACGCCTGGCGAACCCGCTTGAAAGGGCCCACCGAGGCCACCGGCAAACTCTACGAAGGGATCGAGTCGTGGGAGATCGAACCGTGGTTCGCAGTCGACCCGTGGTGACCGCGGCGCATGCTCTGGCGCTGGCAATGATGGCGTTGTTGGGGGCCGAAGCGATCGGAGCGCCTGCCGACAAGATCGAGCCGCCGACCGAGAGCCTACCTTACCGGATTGAGGCCGCGATCCGGATCGATCCGAGAACGCGGCTCGATACCCGCTCGCGTGATCGTCTCCTCACCGACTGGATTGCCTTGGTGCACCGATTCGTCGGAGCCCCCTGGGACCTGAGCATCGCCAAGGATCAAGGAACCGACCTAGCAGGTCCGCTGGAATTGCTCGAAGCCAAAAACTTCGCCTCACTTTCTGCCGACCGCGACAAGGTCTGGGTCATCCGGCTCGAGCCCGCCAAGACCGGCTACTCCCTCTCCGGGCGCGAGTTCGACGTCAGCACGGGCCGGTTGGGCCCAACCCTTCAACGCCCCGTACCGATCGTCGATGACCTCCCTAGAGAACTGTTGCACCTCGCGCTCGACCTGTTCAGTCCGATCGCCGACTTGGTCGGTCATGAAGCCGGAGGCGCGACGCTCGCCGTCCGCGGCGCAGCCATCGAACCCGCCAGTCCGGCCGGTCGCGTCGTCGGACCAGGTTCGGTCTTTCAGCCCGTCCGACTCGTGTTTCAGCCGAACGGCTCGCCCCGGATCATGAATCTCCCCTTCTCCTACTTGCGAGTCGAAAAGCTTGAAGGCGCGCGTGCCCACTGCACCATCGTCAGCGCCTTCAAAGACCCGTTCACCCAGCGGATCGCACGCAAGAACAAGCTGATCGCCCTCGGCGCGAAACCGGCAGACCGCCCCACCCGGCTCAAGTTCGTCACACGCCCGGACATGACGCCCGCCGCTGGCTACGTCCTGACCATCCGGACCTTACCCGACGGGCCTTCCCGCGAGGTGGGCATCACCGACCGCCAAGGGAGGATCATCCTCGAACCCGGCTTCTCCAACGAACTCGTCGTGCTCCGGCTTCTGGCCGGCAACGTCGAACCGATGGTCGAATTGCCGCTCATGCCAGGCGAATCGGCCACGGAACGCACGATCCCGTTCGTCCCAAAGCCCGCCACCGCCGTGCTCGAAGCCCAGCTCGACTCCCTCCGTGACGCGGTCATCGACCTGGTGGCCATTCGAGCCCGGCTGGAGGCTCGCCTCAAGGCGCGAGCCGAAGGCGAAGACTGGGCCGGGGTCGAATCGACCCTAAACGAGTTCACCAAGCTGACTCCTCGCGACAGCCTTGCGACCAAGCTCACGAAACTCAAGGAGGATGCCGCCCGGCAACAGGCGCTCTCCAAGACCGCGATCCTGACGAAAACCGCCCAGGCGCAAATCGCGGAAATCCAGGCGCTGATCGACCGCTACCTCGACGACGAAATCGTCCGAAGCTACTCCGAGGCACTCCAGGCGTCCCGCGACGCGGCAGCGGCTCAGGCCAAGGCCGCCGCCCGGAAGAAAGCCGCCGCGCAACCACCCCGCAACCCTTGACCAACGATTGCGATCGCAGGCCGACGGTGTTGACGACTCTTTCCCACGGCTGCACTCTTGGATATCAACGGGCGCATCTCCGGGGCTGCCGCGAAACCGCCCGTCGGGACGGCTTCGCGGACAAGTCAACTCAGTAAGTTACCGCCCCAAAGCCGAGGTGGTCGGCCCCTCATTGGGAGGTCGTCTTTCAACCGAAAGTACATCGCCCCTCGCAACCTGATCGAACCGTGGTGGAAGATGTTCCGATCACGCTGGCGCTGAAGAGGCGGCGGTTCACAAATCCGGGAAGAGGTGTGTGAGGCGGTCGCGACGGCGACGGTCTGCTGGAACCAGCACCGTCACCGGTTCATCTGGGGCCCGGGTCGCCGCCACCAGGTACAACGCCGACCCAGGGTCGCCGCCGTACCTGGCGTCAATCAGGTGACTTTTCTCTGATGCACCACTTAGAAATCGAGATCAATACGCATCTGCGCTAATCACCTCGCCTCCCGCGAGTGTGCCGAGTGCACGCCAGGTCGTGCCATTAACGCTGCTCTTGATGAACTTGACGCTCCCGTCGGCAAACAGGGTGTTCACCCCGCCTGAGTGATAGCTCCGACTGGTGAAGGCCGCATACGTCGGGCCGCCATCGTTCTCATTCGCGCTAATGATGTCGACGTCGATCGGGCCCGATGAGGGCGGACCGGGGAAGGTGAAGACCGTGCCCGCCGGAACGTTCGTCGTGGTGCTTTTGTTGGGAGGCCAAGCCGTCGTGAAGCCCGTGTGGTACACGCCTCCATTCGACCAGCGCGAGTGGAATTTGTTATCGGGGACACCACAACTCGTATATTGTGCGGGAAGCGGGTCGTTCGGCCCAGGGAAACTGGTTGGGGCGGAACTACTGATGCCACTGAACAGACTGCCGCACTTGATCCGAGGCTGAAACGATTTCACTTCGGAGAACAAGATCGTGTTCGATGTTCCATCGACGAACTGCGCGATGCTCCGAGCCTGGTTCACTGCGAACGCCCCGCGCGATGGCGTTCCACCGCCAGAGCCGATCTGAGAAGTGGGTGTATCGGGCCAACTAAAGACGTACCAATCGCCGTCGTTGGGACCGTAGTTCGTTGCGCCGAAGACGGTCCCACCATCGTTGAACGCCCGCGTATTGGGATCGCTCGGACAGACGAACATGCTGATCAGGAGGCCACAAATTGTCGTATTGGAATTCTGGCTATCCTTGACCGTAAAGTTCATTGCATTGTAGGCCGCACCTCCCTCGGCGAACGGCAAGGCCTTCGCCAGTGCGCTCCAGTTATTCGTCCAAGCAACGGTCGGATATTTCCCCTCCTGCATGATGTTCGAGGGCTGAAAGGCCCCGTTCGTACTCTCGTAGTTATGACTTGCGAGACCGATTTGCTTGAGATTGTTGATACATTGCATACGTCGGGCAGCCTCCCGCGCCGACTGAACCGCCGGAAGCAGCAGCGCGATGAGCACGGCGATGATCGCGATCACCACCAATAGCTCAATCAGAGTGAATCCGCGACGACGATCAGGGATCATGGAGCGTGTCCTACAACAAAAAGGAGATAATCGAAAAAGCCTAATTGCTTCGTAAACAACCATAGGGCGACGCTCCAAACAACGTCAACATCATTTTCACATAACGACAATTTTCATTTAATTTTCCTATAAACTTCGCGCCATTTCCTCCAGGACACCACGAAAACTTCACAATCATGAGACAAGCCTAAACTCTTCGGAGCCAGAAGCCACGATTTCGCAACCCAACCATTCACAAATACCCTCATATAACAAATCGACACTCCTGTCTGACCCGAAGCGAAACGGGCCGAGCGGCTCGAGGTCGTGGGCCAGAAAAGCGTGGAGCACACCGCAAATAGTCTGGCCGCGGTAGTTAAAGGCATGGCGATTTGAGGGGCTGTCCACCCCTGCGTCGAAGACGATGACCATTTCGATCCGGTCACGTACCTTGCAAAACAGGCCCTTTCGTCACGGCCCACACCTTTTCCGCGGAACGAGCGTGCTTCGTCTGCACGTTGGGTCGGTCCCATCCGCTCGCGTGCACGCTCACCTTTTCGAGCGTCAGACCCTGCTGGCGCAAGGCGAGCCTGGAGGTTTCAAGCAACCCGCAAAGCCTCACGCGGCTTCAATTGCTTCAAGGCGGCGTCGAGTTGCGTTGCTTGACACGCTCCGTTGGGGCGGGTTCCGAACGACTCGCTGGCCCGTTCAGAACAGTGGACTCCCTCTCCATGATCCGTGCGGCACCCGGCATCAAACATATAAAATCAGCATTTATTCTCAAAAAGATTCGACCGACCGAACGGACTTCTCACAATCTTAACCAATCACCAATCTCCATTTCATTCATCGTAGATAAGCTTAGTCTGAGACATCGACCAGTTTGAGTGTGTTCTCGGATGGTCAATGATTTTCGGTTTATGTGATGAGGAGTGGGATGAACATTGCAGCGGTCGTGCCAATTGAAAGTAATCCTTCGGCGACACCTCGGCGCTCGGGTTTTACTCTCATTGAACTCCTGGTCGTTATCGCCATCATCGCCGTGTTGATCGGACTCCTCCTCCCCGCCGTGCAAGCCGCACGCGAAGCCGCCCGACGCGCCCAATGCACCAATAATCTCAAGCAAATCGGCCTGGGATTCATGAACTTCGAGTCAGCTAACGGCCATCTTCCCCAAGGGCCTTATGACGGTCAGGAAAGTACGGCGTGGGCCTGCTGCGACGCGAATGGGCCTGAGGGTTGGAACCACTTCTTCAAGATTTTGCCCTTCATCGAGCAGCAGCAACTCTACAACCTGGCGAACTTCAGCGTGCCGCCCGCGGCAACCCGAGACAAGGTCTTGAACGGTGAGTCGCCCGTCGCGCAGGCGGCACTTGGAGGCTACTACTGTCCGTCGCGGCGGGTAAACGAGCGTTATGTGAGTGGCGTTGCCTCTGCAACGGTCGCGGCCCAATCCCGGAACGACTACGCCGGATGCCAAGGATTCCGAACCGGCTTGGCCATCAATTGCGCCCCGACATCGACACAGCCTGCCCCTCCCAATGGTCTCGGTGCGACGGTGACCAACTATACCGCCATCAACCAGGGCAACGTTGCCGGCTATAAAGGGGCCATCATCTGGGGTGGCTCAGGGATCAAGCGAATGTTAGCCGACTTCAAGGATGGCACTTCGACCTCGATCCTCTGCGCCGAGAAGTCCATGTCCCCGAAGGGATTCGGCAACGAAGGGGGCGACAACGAGTACTGGCAGAACTCGGGTTGGGACGAGGATTGCGTCCGCGCGCATTTCGTACCTGTTCCCGATAACGCAAGCCCTTGGAAGTGCAACGCCTATGCGAGTCCTCCCAAGCCCGATGAAGGGGCCACGATCTGGCGGAGGAACTTCGGTGGTCCTCACTCAGGCGGCATCAATGCGGTGTTCGGTGACGGCTCCGTCAAATTTATCAAGTTCACCGTGAATGCGACCACCTTCCGCAAGCTGGCGGTCATCGACGATAACGAGCCCATCAGTTCAGACGAATATTGATTCACAGAAATTCTGATTCAAGGTGAACTGCGATGAGAGTCCGATTTTTCCTGGCGTCCCTTCTGTCACTCCCGTGCCTGGCCCTCGTGGGCTGCGGCAATTCCTCATCCACCGACGCGGCCGCCAACGCCCCACTGAGCGCCGAGGATATCGCAACAGCCAAGGCCGATGCAGCCCGAGTCGCTGACGAAGAACGGGCCTACCAGAAGAGCGAGGCCCCGGCGGGCAAAAGCCGCTGACGATCCAGGTGCAGCCAACGCTGTTTCCCCCCCTCCTGTCGACGAAGGTTGGGTGGCTCTGGGATCGAGATCTGATCTCCCAGAGGCCACCCCCTGTGAGGGTCGCCGACGACAGCGTGAACCGATGGCTTACACCCCGGCTCACATCTCACATTGCCTCTGCCAGCAGCGTCTCCACCGCCTCCTCCAGTTTCTTATCATGCACATCGATGTACCGAATCACGCCTTTTGCATCGATGAGATATACCCTCGGCCAATGCGGCACGTCGTAGTCCGTCTCGATGGGTCCACGGAGTTCCTCCCCGTCGTACCAGGACGGCCAGCCCATGTGCCTGTCGGCTACGGTCTTCTTCGCCACCTTCAGGGTGTCGCCGCAGTTGACGCCGAGTAGGGCGAAGGGCTTGTCGCGATATCGCTCCCAAAGCTCCTTCTCTTTCGGCACCATCGCCATACACGGGCCGCACCAAGAGCCCCAGAAGACCAACATGACGACCTTGCCCTGGTGATCTCTGAGTTTCAGCGACTTTCCCTCCAGGTCTTCGCCAGCGATCTCGGGGGCAATCCCACCGACCTTAAGATTGGGAAGGTTGTCGAGGCGCTTCAATTCGTGCGTCGCCTTCAACCCGATCGTAGACTTGCCGTCCGGGGTCTTTACGTCAGCGTACTTCGCGACGGCCTCGGTGAAGAAGCCACGCGCCCGCTCCACCAGGGGATCGCGTTCCTCCTTGGGTACGGAACGTCCGTAAGGAAATGCAGCCTCGTAGCACTGGAAGCCTTGGCAGAACACCGCCTGGCCACGCACGTCGCTGCTTGGGTTGGATTCTGCAACGGCTTTGACGATCTCCTCCGCCCAGGGTTCCCCGCCTCGATACCTCAGGTGGAAGCATAGTTGCCCCATACGCGCGTCTCGAGAACTCCGCAGGGCCAATTCGCGCAATTCTTTGTCGAGCGTAATGCGCATACCCCCGACGAGTAGGAGAAGGCCATCAATGGAGGCCGGGTCATCGGGATGCCGCTTGATTAACTCCTTCAAGTCATCAGCCGCTTTCTTCCACCTTTTCCGATGGTCGTCGTTCGCTTTTGTGATTAGCTCCTGATCCCTCTTCGCCGCCGTTAATTCTTCATCGAACTGTTTCTCCAGCGCCGCGAAATCCGATCCCATCCGGGTGATCTGGTCTGACAACGGTTGCTCAGCGAGCATAAGGCAGAATGCGAGGAGCAGCATGGATACCACCTCCATCGGAAAATCAGGTAAGCCCATGCTGACATTACCGGGTCAACGACCCGCAAGAAAGGATGTCTTGAGTGATTCACGAGAACCGGTTGGATTTCGGGATCGCTCACTACACAGCATCGCACCACTACATGCACAGGCAGGTGTATTTTGTTTAAAATCGCCCAGAGCTTCAAACGGCGGGCATTGGACGGTCAGTCCCCGGAGTGCATCAGCCAGATTATTGGCTGGTCGGAGGCAGCGGCCCGACACTGGAATGCGGCACCGACGCCGTTTCGAATGGGGTAGGGTGAGGTGGGAAGCGAGTTGCTCGTCGGTAGCGTCAACGGGAGTGTCGCCACCGGGTCGACGGTTCAGGGCATGCGCACGCATTCCCTTTCGCCAGGCTGCGAGACTCACTTCTGGTAATAGGCAAACCCAATGACCCGCTTATTAGCCTGTCGCCGACTTTTTCCCGGTTTTGGCTTCGGCCGTTTCGGGAGCCGGCGTGCCCGAAATTCCGAACAGGGTGGCCAGCTTCGCCCCACCTCGGAACAAGCGCTGGAGTGCGGGGGTCGACAAGCGATCGATCTGGCTGTACCAGGTGGTCACCATCCGGGTGAACTCGAGCATTTTCTCGAGTTGCTCGCGGGTGTAGTCCTCGGCATCGCCGCCGGACTCAGCCTCGTGGACGCAATGCTCCAAGAGCGCGATCGTGGGATCCATCTCGCGCCGCTTCCGCTCGGCCATGATCACCCTGAACGTCTCCATGACGTCCTTGAGCGCCTCGAAGCGGTCGCGGCGATCGCCGATGATGTGGACACGGCGAACCACCCCCCACGTAATCAGTTCGCGCAAGCTCGTCGACACGTTCGAGCGGCTCACATCGAGGAGCCGGCTGATCTCTTCCGCGTCAAGAGCCTGGGGCGCAACGAACAACAAGGCATGGACCTGGGCCATGGTCCGGTTGATCCCCCAGGCCTGGCCCATCTCGCCCCAGTGGAGTACGAACTTCTGTGCAGCAGGAGTCAGTGTCACGGGATGTACCGCCATGTCTGCTCAAACAGTTTCTTCAGAAATAATACTCCGAAGTAGCTGGCTCAACAAGAGAATGGGCCGTTTCCCCGAACTCTCGACCGGGGGGCTCGGGCTTTGAGCCTTTTTTTCTTGAGTTGATCTTCTCGGACGTTTCGAAATGGGTTAACAGTAGGTCGCTGAGGTTCCGGCCTTGCGTTCCAGGCTGCCGCACCACGATCCGCATCATTTGAGAGTGAGGCACAAAAACGTGAGACTAGCCTCAACCTGAAAAAACCTTCCCTGCGACAGCCTGGTTCCCGCCGATGATACAGGATGAGGAGAGGCGACCTGCTCTCACCTGGTCGCCGTTCCGAACGGACAACCTGGCCCGCTTGCCCTGATTGCGCTTCCTCCGACCACATTGTTCGCCATCCTCATGGATGCGGGGGTGAACCACCATGAAAATCGTCGCCGCTGCGATTCAGATGACCTCCGAGCCTCTTCGAGTCGCCGACAATGTCGCGCGGGCCGACGCGATGCTGCGCCAGGCCTATGAGGGGGGTGCGGAACTGGCCGTCCTGCCCGAACTGTTCAACACGGGCTATGGCCTCTGTCCCGACTTCACGCCTTATGCCGAAGGTCGGGATGGCCCCACCTTGGAGTACCTCCGGAAGCGGAGCCGGCAGTGGCGGATGGACATCGCCGCCGGCTTCGTCGAGCGGGAGGGAAGGCACCTCTACGACTCCATCGCGTATGTCACGGCCGAGGGGGAAACCCACATCTACCGGAAGCGAAACCTCGTTTTCTGGGAGCGTTTCCGGTTCAAACCAGGCCGTGATCCGTTGATCGTGACAACGCGTTGGGGGCGGATCGGCTTTGCGGTCTGTGCCGATATGATCTACCGCCGGGTCTGGCACCATTATCGCGATCGGATCGATCTAGCGATCGTCTCGGCCGCCTGGCCCGACTTCGCGGACCGCGAGACCGGAAAAAAACATTGGCTATTCGGCCACGTCGGCCCGCTCTCGGGCGCAATACCAGGTAAGGTTGCCTATGACCTGGGGATCCCCGTCGTGTTCGCGAACCAATGTGGTTCCACCCAGACGATGATTCCGGTCATCAAAGAGTGGATCGCCGATCGGTTCGCCGGCCTCAGCAGCATCAGCGACGGGCTCCACGGCGCGACGGTCCTGGCCGGTGTCGAGGAACAAGTTTTACTGTCCGCACTGACCGTTCACTCTCATCGAGGACTCAAATCGTGGCGTTCTACGTCCCCCTCGGCCCGCGTGGCTTCCTCTTCCGGCTCGGCACCCTCTGGATCGGCATTCTCGGCGGTTGCGTCTACTGGAGAGCAAGCCGGCGCAGGTCGCTGAACGCCGCCCCTTCGACGCTCACCTTTGACTTGCCCGAGATCGATCTCCTACCATTAAACAACTGAAGTCCGCTGACATTTGACATGGAAGTTGTCTGAGGTTGTCGTAGCGAATGGCTTGGATGGCTTGGCACGTCCCCCTCTTGGACATCTCTGGGCCGAGCGCCTTCTCGTCTCGGCGGCTGAATCCCACGAAACAAACCGGATGAGGGTTCGACGATGTGTGGCATCGCTGGTGCTATGGACCTGAATGGTACGCGAGAGTTCCCGGCCCAACGGCTCCTGGCCATGACCGGTGCGATCGCCCATCGTGGACCTGATGATGAGCATATTCACATCGAGCCCGGAGTCGCCCTGGGAGCGCGCCGGCTCTCGATCATCGACCTGGCCGGCGGTCGGCAACCGATCCCGAACGAACGCGGCGACATCTGGGTGGCCTTCAACGGCGAGTTGTTCGAATATCCCGAACTGCGTGAGCAACTGCTGGCCCGCGGCCATCGCCTGGCGACCCGGTGCGACACCGAGGCCTGGGTCCACCTCTACGAAGACCACGGCGAGGGGATGTTCGAACGGGCACGGGGCCAATTCGCGGTCTCCCTCTGGGATCGTCAGAATCGCACGCTGATCCTGGGCCGCGACCGAGTCGGAATCTGCCCGCTCTACTACACCGAGCGCGACGGCTGGCTGCTCTGGGGTTCGGAAATCAAGGCGCTGCTTTCATCGGGCATGGTGCCGGCCGCCCCCGACCCGAAGGGGATCGATCATCTCTTCTCCTTCTTCTGCGCGGGGACAACACGAACCTATTTTGAGGGGATCAAGTCGCTCGCCCCGGGTCACTACCTGAGAATCAAAGACGGCCGAGTCGAGGTCAAGCAGTACTGGGATCTCGACTTTCCTGACATGGGCGACGAGCGTCGGCTCGACGACCCCGCCCCTCTGATCGACGAATTCGAGAGTTTGCTCCGCCAGTCGGTCGAGCGGCGGCTGAGGGGCGATGTTCCGGTCGTCAGCTACATTAGCGGCGGCCTCGACTCGACGGTTGTCTTGGGCCTGAGCTCGCGGCAGCGCGGGGCGGCAGTCCCTTCGTTCACGATCGGTCTGGACAAAGCCGGGCCGGACGAACGCCCGCAGTCGATCGAGGCCGCGCAAGTGCTCGGCTCCAAGCTCACGACCGTGACGATGGACAAGGCGCAAATTGCCTCGGCATTCCCCGAGCTGACGGTGGCCGCCGAAGGACCGATCATGGATACCTCGTGCGCGGCCTTGATGCGCCTCGCCCAGGCGGTCCACGGCCAGGGCTACAAGGTGGCTCTTACCGGCGAAGGGGCCGACGAAGCGCTGGCGGGCTACGTCTGGTTCAAGACCCAGAAGGTGCGCGAGGCCATCGTGGGGAAAATCGGCGCGCCGATCCCTCGGCTGTTCCGCAAGTTCATGCTGGGAGCGGTCGGCGGCGGATCGGCCCATCGGCCGGCAGAGCTCGCCCTCGGCGGAGTGAGACCCGCACAGCAGGATATGTATGAGCTGATCAGCCAGGCCCGCTCCGTCCTCTACAGCGACCGGATGTGGAACCGCCTGGGCGATCACGATCCCTACTCCGACCTGAGCCTCACCAATGACCGAATGGAGCGCTGGCATCCGTTGAATCAGTCGCTCTACGTCGGTTACAAGGTCATGCTCGCCGGTCTCTTGATGATCTCCAAGGGCGATCGGATCGCGATGAACTCGTCGGTCGAGACCCGCTACCCGTTCCTCGACGACGATGTCATCAACTTCTGCGCGGGGATCAGCCCGGACTACAAGCTCCGCGGTATGAACGAGAAGTGGATCCTCAGGCAGGTGGCTGCGAAAACACTTCCGCCTCAGATTGCCAATCGTCCCAAAACGATGTTCCGAGCCAGCCTCGCGAAAACGTTCCTCGGCCCCGATCGCCCCTCCTGGGTCGACCAACTCCTCAGCCCCGAATCGCTCCGCGAAACCGGCTACTTCGACCCGAAGGTCGTCGCCCGCGAACGGAGCTGGCAGATGATGATCCCGCGCATCACACCGCGCCGCCTGGCCTTCGACGTCGCCCTCACCTGCGTCGTCACCACCCAGCTCTGGCATCACCTGTTCTGTGGCGGCGGGCTCTGTGAATTGCCGACGTGGACACCGACCACAATCAAGAATGCGGACATTCCTGAGATTGTCGCCTCCTAGGTTTACTCACGTTTCCCATGCCGTCATTCAGAATTCCTGGTGGGCCTTGCCCACCAGGAATCACCAGGAAAGGGCGACCAACACCCCGCACAATCACGGACCCGCGAAGCGAGGCCATTACCCCTCCGCTTCAGGAACAAGTGCGCGAAGCAAAAGGCCGTGCGCATCGACCATCTCGATCGTCCCGTCAGCCGAGGGAGTTGGACCGTCGCCGATCAGGATCGGACGGTCTTCCTGGGTCGCGGCGCGAAGGCCGTGACTCCCTCGGACCAGGGTCGCGTCCAGCGGGATGAGATCAAAAAGGGTGCGAAAACCCAGCTTCTTCTGCGCCAAGCGGAGCATCGCACGCCCTTGCGGCCACCGTAGCGCGGGATCGAAAAAGAGCTCGCACGGATCGTAGCCCGGCTTGCGATGGATATCGACCGTCCTTGCAAAGTCGGGAGCCCGACGATCGTCGAGCCAGTAGGGGTACGCGAACCAGGCATCCGGTTCGGACAGGGCGACGAGCTCCCCCGACCGGGGATGGTCGAGTCCCCACTCACCGCGTGACTCGCCGGCCAGGACCTGGGCGACGCCTGGCTGGCCGAGAAGGAGTTCGCGGACCCGTTCGAGGTCGTGGGCGTCGCGCACGTAGATATGGGCCAGTTGATGGTCGCAGACCGCCATGGCTCGGCTCTGAAACGTGTCGAGCGCCTCACCAAAGGGTCCGTCACGCGCAACCAAGAGCCCGGCGCTGCGGAGCAGGCGATTGATCAGGATCGGACGCGAGACGTCGCAATGACCGTACTCGCTGACGACCCAAACCCGCGCTCCCACCTGACGAGCCGCATCCAACAACGGAACACAGGCCGCGTCGAGTTCCCCGACCAGGCGGACCATGTCCGACTTTGACGGTCCCAGGCGTTGCGGCTCGTAGTCGAGATGGGGCAGATAGACCAAGCTGAGATCGGGGGGCTCCGACTTCAGGAGCGAAGCGGCACAGCGAGCAATCCAATCGGTGCAAGGGAGGCCGGCCCCAGGCCCCCAGAAGGTCCGGAACGGGAACGGACCGAGTTCCCGTTCGAGTCGATCGGTCAGTCCGTCGGGGGTGCCGGTGATGCCGAACGCTTTGTTACCATCGGCTCCGTAATACGGCTTCGGGGTCACGCTGATGTCGACGGCCGCTCCTTGGTTGAACCACCAGAACAGTTGCGCGGACCGAAAAGGCCGGCCGGCTTCGTGAGCCAGCCGCGCGGCAGTTTTGTAGAGTGGTTCGGCTTGCAACAAGGCGTTCGACTGCTGCCAGAACCGCACCTCCCCCGTTTCGCGGAAGAGCCAGCCGTTCCCGACGATCCCATGACCTGACGGCGGAAGCCCGGTCAAAAGGCTCGCCTGGGCCGTGCAAGTCACGGCAGGAACGACTTCACGAAGCGATCGGGACCATCCCGCCTCGGCCAGAGCACGGAGCCAGGGCGCATGGGCGAGGAGCCGACCGGTCAATCCCACGGCGTTGATTAAAACGAGAGGGGCAAGGGCAGGTGTTCGCAAGACATCCACTCGATCGAGAGTTTGCCCACGCAGGAGGGTCGCCGGGCGCCGACCGCGTCATTGGTCCTGATGGCCTGCGCGAGAACCAGGGAAGAGTTTAACATTGAAGCCAGCGAGCCCGAAATGCCCAGGGAGTCGAGCGTCATGGATGCCAGTGCCAACAAGGACTTCCCCCCCTATGCCTACGTCCCGAAGGGACCTTGGCCGCACCCGACGAGTTCGCCTCAGGGACACTCCGCAGGCCGTGGTCATCAACCGGAGCCACCGATCGTGGCGGATGCGTGGGACCGCTCCCCCGCCTACCTTCGCGGGTTCGCCCTGTTCAACGCCGGCTATTACTGGGAAGCCCACGAGACCTGGGAAGGGCTCTGGCATGCGCATGGGCGGAAAGGGACAACGGCGGACATCCTCCGCGCCTTGATCAAACTCGCGGCCGCAGGGGTCAAGGTTCGGGAACGGCAGCCGGGAGGTGTCGTGACCCACGCTCAACGCGCCGCCGTCCTCTTCCGCTCGGCTCACACCCTGGCCGGGCAAAACCAGCTCGGTCTCGACCTTGGCGAACTCGAGCAGACCGCCCAGCAGATCGCCGACGATCCGCCTTCCGACTCCGGCTCGCGTGACGACCCGGTCGTCCGCGTGTTCACCTTCCGCATTGCACCTCAATCGCCGAGGCCCCCCTCGGGTTTGTGCCCCGCCGGATGACGCCCCCCGTCATTCGAGTGCGACGATTCAGGCTCCCCACGACCGACTCGGGGCAACGCCCACGGAAACGCGAACCGGCCGCGCCTTCGAGAGAAAGCGCGGCCGGCTGTGTCACCGATCAGGACTCAGACCACCGACCGATCATTTGAAGATCTTCTTGATGTCATCGTAGATCTTGTCGAAGAAGTTGTTCTTCTTGGGTGTGACCGTCGTTTTCTTACGAACGACATTCACCCCCACGGGAACCTGCCCACCCCCATTCTGGACCGTCGTCGAGGTTGTCGTCGAAGTCGTGGTGGTGATCGGCGTCTGCTCCGAAAGCTCGGTCGAGGTCGGTGTGGGCGTCGGTGTTGGTGTGGGTGTCGGTGTGGGTGTCGGTGTGGGTGTCGTAGTCGAGGTCGCGTTCGCATTCACCGTCGTAGCCGCAGGGTCCGTCGGCGTATCGGTTGGCGTTGTGGAGCCTTCGGTCGGCGTCGCTACCGTCGCGTCCGTAGTCGGTGCGGTGCTGGCGGTCGTCGGTGCCGTTTCGGATCCGGTTGGCACAATCGGCGTTGGCTCAGGAAGCGGCGTGAGGTTGCCCACGGTATTCGGAGTACCGATCGCAGCCGTCGAGCCCCCTGCTAGCTTCTTGATGGCGTCGAGAATCTCCTTCGACTGATCACTTGAGGTCGGAGTGCTCGTCCCCCCTGTGTTGCTCGGAGTCGTGGTCCCTCCGGTCGTCGTGCTGGTCGGGGTTGGCGTTGGAGTCGGGGTCGGGGTCGGCGTTGGTGTTGGTGTTGGAGTCGGCGTCTGCGTTGAAGGCTGCTTAACTCGCTCACCACCGTTGAAGAGCGTGTAGACCGGGAACTGGGTCATGATCGAGTCGACGCCCGGCACCAGGCGGTTGACCTTGAACCGTGCCGGCGAGATGTTCCGGTACTTGACGAGGGCCGACTTGGGAACGAACTGGAACTTCGGCAGGATGTGTTGCAGGTCGGTGAAGTTCCGTTTTGCGGTCGGGTCGAGCAAGAACCCATTGGCCGAAGCCCGCTGGCGGTCGGTGATTGTAAACGAGTCCGGCTTCGGCAGCAGCGTTTTGGCCAGCATCTTGAGCTGATCGACCGTGATGCCCCCGTTAAGCTGACCGTCGGCCGCATAGTCGAAGAAGTTGAAGCGGCGTTGGAGCACGTCGGGTTGATCGGGTTCTTCACCGAAGAGCGTGCTCTGGGCACCCGTCTGGGGAGTTCGCGAGGTCCCACCCAAGAGCCGAGCCATGGCTCCTGCCTCGGGCAAGCCCATCTGCGCTGACTGATCGACGAAGTTCTGAATCTCCTCCGCAGTGATGTTGTTGTTCTTGTTGGCGTCGATGATCGGGAAGATGTTATGGTCGAGCAGGTAGTTGATCGCAACCGAGCCTTCGATGGCCGCGATGGCGTTCCCGATATCGATCCGCGCGAACTGGCGGAAATTGGGACTTCCCATCAGGTAGGGCGGATTCGCGCTGCCCAGTTGATCGTTGGGATCGACGACCGGGACCGAAGTCCATGCGAGGATCGCGTTGATCCCATCCGGGTTGTTGTAGGCTGCGAGGCTGTCGAGCGCGTGGGTCCCGAAGTTCAGGGTTCGCGCCCCCACCGGCTGAGTGAGGTAAGCGTCGGAGGTAACCCCTCCGGCGGCCAGGGTCGACCAGTAGTCGAGAGCGGAGCTGACCGTGGCGAACGATCCACCGACGATCGCCGCAGAGAGCGAGGTGCCCGCCCCGACGTTCGTCATATGGTTGCTCGGGTCGACCGTCTCTCCATTGGTTCCCACAGTCGAGTTGGTCGTGGTGTTGGTCCCACTTCCCGAGGCTCCCACAAGGACGATCCGCCGGCGGAAGGTGGGAACGTCGAGGGCAGGGGCCGCGAAGTCGGTGGTCGTACTTCGGTTCACCGAGGCGAGGATCCGGTCGCTGTAGATCCCGATATCACCGGCGGTCAACTGGGTGATCGGCGGGTTGCCGTTCGCGTTGTTCCCCGTGTTCGTCCCACCCGTGATCCCGAAGCCGCCGATCACGACACCCGCTTGGAAGATCGAGGCGGGCGTGAAGTTGAGCGCGGTCTGGAACGGTCCGATTGTGGGATCGACGGGCGATTGACCGGGCCCCGTGGAGTAGGGGAACGGAATCGTGCCGGTCACCGACACCACTTCATTGAGGATGGCCGGGAATGCCATTCCATTGACGTCGCCGTCGTTGGGATTCTCGGCATTGTTGGTCCCCAAGCCTGCCGGGCCACCGGTACCGGTGCCACCGGTGGTCGTCCCACCGTTCTGGTTGTTGCTGGTTCCCGCCTGGAACGGAGCGCCGAACTGCCCCGCAGCCCCGATGGGGGCAATGCCCAAGGCCCGGAACTTCTTCAACTGGTTCTTGAAGGCGATCACCATCTGCGGGTAGCGCCGGTAGGCCGTCCCTTCACTGGTGAAGGTCTCGGTCGAGCCGAAGCCGAAGACGGTGGCCACCACACGATCCGCCTTATTCGGCCGAACCGGGTCATTGACGAACGGATGCTTGGCGACGTAGGCCGTCCCCTGGTAAACCGCATCGGTCGTCGTCAGCGCATTCGAGGCAACATTGATCGATCGCTGGTTTCCGTTATTCCCACCGGTTCCACCGGTCCCACCGGTTCCACCAGTCCCGCCGCCGCTTGTGGACTGGCTGCTCGAGAAGCTGACGAAGGGATAGAAAACATTGACCGGGAGGATCGTCGCTTGGGGGACGAACTGAGCGACCACACCTGCGACGAGCGTGCCGTGGCCGTCCGAGGTGACCGACGTGGTGTTACCCGCTGCCGTACCCCCGGTACCTCCGGTGCCCCCGGTCCCGGTGCTCGAGGTCGCCGACGTGATCGTCGCGGTATCGGTATTGCCGAATCCGTTGGTGACGACGTTGGTACCGGCTGCAACGCGACCGCGGAACGGTGGCGAGAGGGCATCCACGCCCGTGTCCACGATCGCGACGGCGCTATCCTGCCCATCGTAGGGCACACCGAGGGTCTTCAGGTCGTTCAAACCGATGATCGATCCGCTGGTCGAACCGGCCAGGCTGGTCGTCGACTTGAACTGCCAGATCCCATCGTCGTCGGACGCATACAGGGTCGTTCCGTCGGCCGAGAAGGTGATGCTCAGACTTGAATCGAGGAAGCTGGACGAATCCTGGGCCCCGGAGGTATTGAAACCTTCAGCGAAGGTGGTAAGGACTCCCCCGGGCGTAATCCGAACGATCCGGCCGCCGATATTGCTGCCACCGGTGGTGTTGCCGTTGGTGACGGTCGGGCGAACCCCGTTGGCGTCGACCGTCACACCGACTGCTCCCGGCCCCTGGATGGGAATTCGGACGGGCGTCGCAGCCGTGATCGGGTCCGTGGTCGTCGCGATGGACGTCACGTCTACGAAGAGACCGGTACCCAGGTCGGTCGCGAACAAGCTGCCCGCGCTAACCGGCGAACCGATCGTATTGAGCGTAACGCCGGTCCCGGTCGTATTCGTGCCGGTGGCGATCGGGTAGCCTTGCGAGAAGTAACCGTACTGGTCAAAGGCGATGTCCTCGAACCGCCGGAAGGGCGTCGAGACAAGTGCCAACTGGTCGGGGGGCAGGGTGGCCGTCGTCGCCGCCGAGGCCGGGGGTGAGATCAGCAGGTCACCAGAGATCCCCTGAACACCGCTGAAACCAGGCCGAGCGGGAATGCCGCCAGCGGCGGGAGTGCCGAAGTCGGTGAAGACGTCGTAGACCCGCGAAAGGTAGTCCGCGTTGGACGCCGTCAGACCAACCTGGGGTCCGAAGGTGAAGCCCGTCTGCGAGACGCCCTGCGGCAGCGTGCTGGAGCTGATGTTCTGACCGGGAGAATAGCTGTTCGCATCGAAGAAGAGACCGGCGAACGTGACTCCGCCGGAGGACGTCGATTGGGAAGCCGCCATGCCGCTTCCCGAAATCAGGCCTCTGAGGAACGACTGGTTCTCGACCGGCGGAACCACGATCGCACTCGGATTGATGACGAAATTGAGGTTCTGCAGGCCGTCCGTCAGTGAGGCGAACGCCCCCATGAACGTCCCGTCCGGAGCGATCCGGTAGATCACGTTCTTGTTGGGGTCGGAGCGATCGACACTGCTGACGAACATCGAGGGACGGCCGTCGAAGTAGCCCTCAGGATCGAACGCAATGTCGTACCAGTTCACCAGTCCCGAAGATGCACCAACCGAATTCGAAGCGTTGCCGCCGGGCTCGAGTTGGTTCAAAACGGTGTTCAAGTCGAAGAAGACCGACGACTTGCCGGTGGCGGGATCGACCCGGTAGATGACGCCGGGACGATTGACAGCGCCACTGTTCTCTCCCGCCCCCCGCGAAACGGCATACACACCGCGGCCGAAATCACCGCCGGGCCCTGCCTCGATGCGGACGATATCGCCGCCGAACGAGTTGTTCGGCGTCAGGAGCGACACGGAGGTCGTCGGCGCCGCCGAGGGAAAAGCAGTTGTACCGGTGGTGGTGGGGCGTGTCACCGTCACCGTGCCCAAGAACGCGTTGGTCGGCGTCGTAGCGGCCGTGAATGTCGCCACTCGAGGTGCAATGGTCACAAACGGGGCGAGGAGGTGCTTCTCCTCAAGGCGCGTAACCTGTTCCACCTGAAAACTTCGGCGACGCCGCTGCGCTGGGCCTCGCGCCTGCGGTCGGGATGGCTGAGACATTCCATTCTCTCCTTAGGCTGGACACGGCCCGTCCTGGACCGAGGCCGAGATGCCCGGCAAACTACGGTATCGGTGCGACCGTCGCTGGCGGTTGAGTCGAAACCGTGGCAAACCCGGCAACCGGTCCAACCGGCATGCGCGGACTGCCATTATGGTCTTGAATCGGCTAAATCCGATTCAGAACTCAACGAAAGATCTGATCTTGACGGTGGAATCGTTGGCAAGGAGTGTTTCGGCCGTGAGGCCCAATGTGGCGCGTCGACGACGCCCAGGTACAGGAATCGCGATCGACCACGAGATTCCACCCGAGTTGCGGAGGTTCAGACAGCGAGCGCTGAGAAAAGAACAGACCGGGGAGGGAGGTGGCGAAGGAGGAGTGGAGATGAAGAGAGAGGTGAGGTGTGAGGACCAGCCAAGAAAGAGGAACGCCCTCATCCCGAATCTCTTGACCATCGGATGACGATGGACCGAGAAAGATCGGGGGCTCCGTGCCCCTCTTGAATTTGAGGCAACGGAGCGGTGATGAGGGCGAAGGTACTCGACCTGGAGAGCAGGGACGGAGAACCGAAAAAGGCTTACTCAACGACCCCTTGGGGACCAGTACCCGGAGGACGGCCCTGGCTCTGCGCAAACTGCTGCTGGGCCGTACCCGCTCGTCGGCGGACGTCCAGTTCAATCGAGCCGAAGGTCTGCTCGTGCCGCTGAATCGTCATTCCGAGCGCGGTCAAGAGTCGCTTGGCCGTGTAGAAGTTCATGACGATTCGCTGGTTCGCCTTGACGTCCTGACGTCCGGTCGCGAACGGCTGAGGATTCAGGCCGAAGTCGAGAATGACTTCCTCGGGCGTCGCCGTAACCCGGCAGAAATTCGAGTACGACGGTAACGTCCCCGAATCGTCGACGACCACTTCGGTCGTCACTTGCTGATTCGGCTGTTGCGATGCAACCGCCCCTTCGGGCACGTCTTTTTCACTCATGTCGTTCTCCCGTTTCAGGTTGTTCCTCACCGAGACGGCGAAGGGAACCGAGCGTACCATAGCCGTGCGGGTCCCACAACCAGGCGTGGAAGTCCCGCCAAGAGTTTTCCGCCAGGCCCCACAAAGCCTCAGGCGATCTTTTCAAGCATCGGTGATTCGACGAGCCGATCGAGCTCAACAAGTGTACGGGTCGACGCGCCGTACTGTGCCATGACGTAGGCTCGTCCCGCCGCGCCGCGCATAGCGGCCGTTTCCGGGTCGTCCAGATCGGCGATCAAGGCCTCGGTCAATTCCGCGGCATCGCCGACCTGGAGGGCGCCTCCCCTTGCAAGCAACTGCTCGACGGTCTCACGGAAGTTCGCCGTGTAGCGTCCGAACAACACGGAAGAACCAAAGGCAACCGGCTCCATCATGTTTTGTCCACCACGACCGGGGAGCAGACTGCCTCCCACGAACGCAACGTCGGCCAGACCCCAGATCGCCGAAAGTTCGCCCATCGAGTCGACCAGGATGACCGGCGGCGGGTCGATCTTCGACCTCAAGACATACGACTGGCTCCGCTGCAGCACGGGCTCGCCGAGTTGCCTGAGCCAGGCGGCAACCTTTTCAAATCGCTCGGCATGGCGAGGGACAATCACCAGGCGAAGCCGAGGGTGTCTCAACCGCGCGGCCCGATAAGCGGCGAGTGCCGCCGCCTCTTCCCCCTCCATCGTACTCCCCGCCACGAAGACGAGGTCGGACGCGGACAGCCCGAGTTCCCGCCGAAGCGCAAGGGTCTGCGGGTTGTTCCGGTCGGTCTCCAAGCCGTCATACTTAATCGAGCCGGTGACCCGAATCCGCTGGCGAGGGATCCCCAGATCCTCGAATCGCTCCGCATACTCGTCATTCTGGACGGCCACCGTGTCCAGCCTGCGGAGCGTCGGTCCGAGCGGGCCTCGAAGCCGTCGATAGCCGCGATGACTGCGATGGCTCAGGCGGCCGTTGACAATCGCCACCCGCGCTCCGGCTTGCTTCGCCGACCATACGAGGTTGGGCCACAGCTCGAGTTCCACCAAGGCGAGAACGGTCGGCCGAACCCGCGAAAGCGCCTGGCGAGTGGCCCAGCTAAAGTCGAGCGGCGCGTAGAAGGTGACCAGGTCGGGGAAGGTCCGACGAGCCACGGCCAACCCGGTGTTCGTTGTGGTCGAGACCACCACGCCCCATCCCGGCCGCCTGCGCGCTAACTCCTCGACGATCGGCCTGAGCAGCAGCACTTCGCCAACGCTGACCGCGTGGAACCAGAGGCAAGGACCGTCGCCGATCCGGAGCGGTGCCCTCCCCAAAACCTTCTCGGCCCAACCCTCGCGATACTTGCCCGCGCGAAAGGCACGGAGCAGCAGGACCGGCGAGCAAGCCAGAAGAATGATCAGGTAGAGCACGTTCAGCAAAAGCGGCATGGGGGGAATCCTTTCCCTTACCACGGTACGGACAGCAACGCGACTGGCCGAAAACTGACGAAGAGAGCAAGTGGCGTGCCCAGCCATTGTCAAACGACCGCAATGTGGGTCGCCACAGCCAATCATGCCGAGCCAGCGCCATCAACCAAGCCCTGAGCGTTGATGGCTCGATACCCTACCCCGCTCTCCAACTTCCATCCCTGAGACGAGATGCGTTGTCTCACCCCAGAAGATCTCGGCCCGAACGCCGCGCCAGGACTGTGGCGCGGCATCGAGCCGAGGTGGGTCTACCTTCGACACGTCATCATCGACGCTTAGAAAGGATCGGTCGTTGACTCGTTCCGCATGTGGCAAGCTTTGAATTTTTTACCCGAGCCGCAGGGACAAGGGTCATTCCGACCGACTTTTTTGCCAACGTTGCGAACCGGCTCCGGCTTCTTCTCGGTCGACTGCTGACTGGCAGCGATGGCAGCGTCTTGCTGGGCGCGAACCCCCGCTGAGGCGGACGCCGCCGCGAGCTCCGAGGGGGCCGACTGGTGGATCGACTGGGCCCGATCCAACTGCCAGCGGTTCCCGAGGTAAGAGAGGAACTCGGGATCGAACTGCTCGACCCGGAAGATCAGGTCGGTCACCTTGTCGGAGATGCCGTCCCACATCTCGGAGAAAATCTTCATCCCTACGCGCTTGTATTCGACCTTGGGATCGATTTGCGCGTATCCTTGCAGGCCGACCGAGCTCCGCAAGTGATCCATCGCCCGGAGATGCTCCATCCAGCTCGAGTCGAGAATCTGGAGCACGAGCACCTTTTCCATCTCCCGCATCTCGGGACGATGCCGCGCGTCGATCGCGTTGACGAGCAAGAGCCGAACGTCCTCGCGAGCCAGCGGCTCGAGTTCCACGGCGGTCGTCTCGACCCCCAACTCTTGCCGCGCCCAGGCCGCGAGCTCAGCCAAGGCCTTGGAATCGGGCGTATGAGCGGGCTTGCCCGCCGCAGGCTCAGGACCGTAGACGGCTTCGATCCGCCGTTCCAGTTCCTTGGAGAGCCGGGCCCCTGGATAGTGCTTGTGGGCCACGCCGATCAAGAGCTCTTCGATCTCGGGACGAAGCATCGGCCGCAACTCTTCGGCATCGATCGTCGTCCGGAAACGATCCGACGCCCACTCCGCCAGTCCTTCACGATCGTAACGCGGGCTCTGGCTCTGCGAACGCTCGGCGAGGTAGCGAGTCAGTCCGACCCGAACCGGGAACTCGGCCTCTTTTTGGCCGTAGAGTTCGCGGGCTTTGGCCACCACCTGGGCGACGACCTTGGGCTTAGGCAGTCCCGCCCACTCCGCCGGATCGATCACCAGGCCGAACTTGTGATGGAGCCAGCCGGCCAACGAGCGGCGTCCCCAGTCCTCCTGGAGAAATTCGCGAGCCGGCGTCAGGTCGAGCGCATGGATCGTGGTCGCCGCCTTCTCCACCAGGAATTCCTCGAGCTCGTCACGGTCGAACTCGAAGTCGTCCCGATCGTAATGCGCGAACTTTTTGAGATCCTTGTCCTTGAGATTCAGGCCGTAGCGCGCGTTGAACCAGGACGTGAGCGATTGCCAGGTCCAGTCAGCCGGTTCGGCATCGGCCGGCAGGTTCTCCTCGACCGCCTCACGAATCAGGTCCGCGACCTGGCGCTCGGCTTGGCGGATCGCCTCTTCCTGGGCGTCCTCGAAGGCCGTCCCCTTGAAGTCGCGTGCGTTCAGCTCGACCCCGAGCCGCTGCCCGGCCCATTCGGCGAAGCTCGACGTACCGTAGTCGTCGGCCAGGAACCGATTGGCCGCGTCCTGGACCTGGTTGTCGATCATGTCGAGGATCGAGTCCTTGGCGGGGATCCCGTCGAGCAGACGCTGGCGGAACGAGTAGATCCGCTTGCGCTGCTCGTCCATGACCTCGTCGTACTCGAGCAGATTCTTTCGGGAGTCGAAGTTCCGTTCCTCAACCTTCTTCTGGGCCCCTTCGATCCGCCGGGAGACCAGTCGACTCTCGATGGCTTCGCCTTCTTCCATCCCGAGCCGGGTCAGCACGGCCGAAACCCACTCGCCGGCGAACTTCCGCATCAGGTCGTCTTCGAGCGACAGGAAGAACCGCGACGAGCCGGGGTCGCCTTGGCGTCCCGCACGGCCGCGAAGCTGGTTGTCGATACGACGGCTCTCATGGCGCTCGGTGCCGATGATGTGCAGACCGCCGAGGCCAGCAACCTCGCGGCCTTCGGCCTTCATCACGGGCTCGTACTTGTGCACGGCCTCGGTCCAGATTTCGGGCGAGACTTCGAGGCGCGTCGGGTAAAGCGGCCGCCCATCCTCGTCGTTGAGCCGCTTCAAGTCGGCCCAGGCCATGAACTCGGGGTTGCCGCCCAGGATGATGTCGGTACCACGGCCGGCCATGTTGGTGGCGATGGTCACCGCCCCCTTCCGACCCGCCTGCGCCACGATCTCGGCCTCACGCTCGTGATACTTGGCGTTGAGGACCTGGTGCTCGATCCCATGCCGGCGGAGCATGTCGGCAAGTTCTTCCGACTTCTCGATCGAGGTCGTCCCGACCAGGATCGGCCGCCCTTTGGCGTGGATCTCGCGAATTTCGTTGAGGATCGCCCCGAACTTCTCGGAGTCGGATCGATAGATGACGTCGGAGTACGATTCCCGGGTGAGGGCCCGGTTCGTCGGGATCGCGACGACGTCGAGGTGATAGACCTTGTAGAACTCATTCGCCTCGGTCATGGCCGTGCCGGTCATGCCGGAGAGCTTCTTGTAGAGTTTGAAGAAGTTCTGCAACGTGATCGTGGCGAGCGTCTGGTTCTCTTCCTTGATCTTGACCCGTTCCTTGGCCTCGACGGCCTGGTGCAGGCCATCCGACCACTGGCGACCGGTCATCAAACGGCCGGTGAACTCGTCGACGATGACGATCTCGCCGTTCATCTCGACGTAGTCTCGGTCGCGCTTGTAGAGATAGTGCGCCTTGAGCGAGTTGTCGATCAGGTGCGGCCACTCCATGTTGCCGGGCGTATAAAAGCTCTCGATCCCGGCAATCCGCTCAGCCTCGCGGACCCCGTCGTCATTGAGGTGACAGGTCCGCTCCTTCTCCTTGACCTCGAAGTGGGTGTCTTTCCGGAGGAGGCGGGCAATCCGATCGGCCTCGGCATACTTCCGCACGTCGTCGAAGGCCGGGCCCGAGATGATGAGCGGAGTTCGCGCCTCGTCGATGAGGATGCTGTCCACCTCGTCGATGATCGCGTAGTGGAGCGGCCCCTGGGACTGAAGCTCCTTGGTGGGCTTCATATTGTCGCGCAGGTAGTCGAAGCCGAACTCGTTGTTGGTGCCGTAAGTCACGTCGCAGCCGTAGATCCGCTGGCGTTCCTCGGCGTCCATGTCCGACTGGATCGCGCCGACGGTCATGCCCAGGCCGCTGAAGAGCGGGGTCATCCACTCCGCATCGCGGCGGGCGAGGTAGTCGTTGACCGTGACTACGTGAACCCCACGCCCCTCGAGGGCATTGAGGTAGGCCGCCAGGGTGGCGACCAGGGTCTTCCCTTCACCGGTGACCATTTCGGCGATATTGCCGCCGTGGAGCACCATGGCGCCCATCAACTGGACGTCGTAGTGCCTCATCTTGAGGTAGCGGGTTCCCGACTCACGGCAGGCGGCGAAGGCTTCGGGCAAGAGCGCATCGAGCGTCTCCCCCTTGGAAAGACGCTGGCGAAACTCGTCGGTCTTGGCGCGAAGGTCGGCATCCGAGAGAGCCTTCATCGCCGGCTCCATCTCGTTGATCCGGCTTACGATCGGACGCATCCGGCGGATTTGCCGTTCGTTGGAGTTACCGAAGAGCCGGATCAGGCCCTCCGAAACACCCTCGGACATCGCAGAGAATGCGTCGGTCGTCTTATCCCAAATTTCGCTAAGCAGTTCCATTGCCAAGTTCGCCTTGCGCCGTGGATTCGGAATAGTCGCAATAAGTCAAGTGTACTGCCGATCTTACATCAGGCCGAGAACACCGTCAACATCGACGCTTTCTGCGCCATTTCAGGGATGTCTTACGGTTCAACGGACAACCAAACGCGAAGATTTCGCCAACGAGTTCGCCGGTTCAAGTCCATACTGATGTCGAAGCCTGGTCCCAACCTCCGTACAATGGGCCGCACCTGCTTCGGGAACGGCGGCGAAGACCCCTTGGGAGGTACCAGATCGGTGGAGCAATTGGTGACGGCCCCTCGACGGCTTGTGTTTCTCGGCAGCGGCACATCGACAGGCGTACCGGTCTTTGGCTGCGAGTGCGCGGTCTGCACATCGAATGACCCCCGCAATCAACGGACGCGCCCCAGCGTCCTGCTCTCATTCCCGCTCGGGAACCTCTTGATCGACACCACTCCGGAGATGCGTCTCCAACTGCTCCGCGAGAAAATTCGCAAAGTGGATGCGATCGCGTACACACACAATCACGCCGATCATCTCTTCGGGCTCGACGACGCCCGGCTCTTCCCGAAGTATCTGGGAGGACCGGTACCGGTCTACTGCGAGGCCGAGACCGAGGCGAGCATTCGCACGGTCTTCCACTATGCGTTCGTCGAGAAGGCCACGACGTTACCGCCTGGTTACGTCCCCAAGCTCCAGTTCGAGCGGGTCGCGCCCGGGGTCCCGTTTCAGGTCTTGGGCCAAAACGTGTTGCCCCTCCGGCTCGAGCACGGCCGGTTCCAGGTTCTTGGGTTCCGGATCGGCAACTTGGCCTATTGCACCGACGTGAGCCGGATCCCCGACGAAAGCTGGCCGTTGCTCGAAGGGCTCGACACCTTGATCCTCGATGCCCTAAGACACGAGCCGCACCCGACGCACTTCTGTCTCGAGCAAGCGCTGGGCGTCGTCGAGCGTCTGCGACCGGGACGGACCTTCTTGACTCACCTCTCGCACGGCTTCGACCACGGACCAACCGAGACGACCTTGCCCCCCAAAGTCGCTTTGGCCTACGATGGGCTGACTTTGGAGTTCTGAGAAGAGTCGCCACCGAAGTTCCAAGCCGCCTCAACGCTACTGAGGGGTGGTCGGAACTCGCTTGGCCGTTTGGGAGTTAGGCGCGAAATGGCCCCAGATCGATCGCTCGTCGAACGCCTGGCACGGCACGGGCAGGACTCCTTGCTGAGGTGGTGGGATGACCTCGGGCCGGCCGCACAAGCGGCGCTCGTTTCCGAGATCAACAGCATCGATCTGGATCAGGTCGACACCCTGATCGCGCAGATGGTCAAGGCGGACCAACCGGCGTCCATCCCTCCTGAGCAAGTCGAGCCGATCGAGGTCTTCAGACTCCCGAAAACGGACGGGGAACGGGTGGCTCGCCGGCACGTGGCCGAAATTGGCGACAACGCCCTGGCCGCCGGTGAAGTTGGCGTCGTGATCGTGGCGGGGGGTTCGGGGACCCGGCTCGGATTCGAGGGCCCCAAGGGAACGTATGCCATCGGATCCGTCTCAGGCGCAAGCCTGTTCCAGATCCACGCTGAAAAGATCGTCGCGATGGGCCGCCGTCACGGCAAGCCATTACCGCTCTACATCATGACCAGCCCGGAGAACCACGAGGCGACGGCGCGTTTTTTCGCCGAGCACGATAACTTCGGGCTCGACCACGTCCGCTTCTTCGTGCAAGGGCAGTTGCCCGCCGTGGATCAAACCACAGGGCAAATCCTGCTCGCCGCAAAGGGGCATCTCGCCTTGAGCCCCGACGGCCACGGCGGCACCTTGACCGCGCTGGCCGCCCGCCCCGCCGACGGCTCACCGAGCTGCCTCGACGAGCTTCGCGAGCGGGGTATCCGAACACTCTTCTACTTCCAGGTGGATAACCCGCTGGTTCAGATCGCCGACCCCGCGTTCCTCGGCCTGCACCGCGAAGCCGACGCCGAGCTCTCGTTCAAGGTGATCGAGAAGCTCGCCCCCGACGAGAAGGTCGGCGTCGTGGTCCGCGTGGACGGACATCCGCAAGTCATCGAGTATTCTGACCTCCCGACCGAGTTGGCCGAACGGCGCGAGCCAGACGGAAGCCTCGCGCTGTGGGCGGGGAGCATCGCCGTCCACATCCTGGAACGCGAGTTCATCGAGCGGCTGGTGGTCGACGGCGGCCTTCAGCTCCCCTTCCATCGTGCGATCAAGAAGGTTTCGTTCATCGATGACTCGGGCAAACTCGTGCAGCCTGAGACGCCGAACGCCGTCAAATTCGAGCGGTTTATCTTCGACGCCCTCCCTCAGGCCAGGCGATGGACGTTGGTCGAGACCGATCGCGCAGTCGAGTTCGAGCCGCTGAAGAATGCCACCGGTCCCGATTCACCAGCCACGGTCCGCCAGCGGATGAGCGACCTGTTCGCGGGCTGGCTCGAGAGTTCGGGGGTCCGGGTCCCGCGCCGCAACGACGGCTCGGTCCCGTTCGGAATCGAGGTCAGCCCCTTGTTCGCGCTCGACGCCGAAGAACTGAAGTCCAAGGTCAGCCCAGGTCTGGTGATCGACGGGCCGCTCTACTTGCGATAGTCGCCCGCCCTTTTTTTTGAGAGACGGCGAAGGCTCGTCGTCTCCTTTGTTATGGTTTCGCTGGACCGCCGAGCACCAGGAGAACAGAGTCGCGATGCTTCACGCTGTGGTCATGGCCGGAGGAAGTGGGACCCGCTTCTGGCCCAAGAGCCGACGCAACCGCCCCAAACAGTTGCTTCGCCTCTACGGTGACGCAACGATGCTCCAACAGACCGTCGCCCGGATCGCCCCGCTGGTCACCCCCGAGCGGACCCTGATTATCACCGGCAGCGACCAGGCCGACGCGGTCCGCGCGCAGTTGCCCCAACTTCCCCCCGAGAACGTGGTCGCCGAGCCCTGTCCGCGCGATACCGGCCCTTGCGTCGGGCTGGCCGCCGAGATCGTGGCCCGGAAAGACGCCGACGGCACGATGATCGTCATGCCGGCCGACCACGTGATCGAGCCTCGCGAAAAGTTTCTTACAACCGTCAGCGCGGCGGTCTCCGTAATCGACGCCGATCCCTCGGCGTTCGTCACCTTCGGCATCAAGCCGACTCACCCCGAGACGGGCTACGGATACATCGAGAGGGGCGAAGCGCTCCCCTCGAAAGCGGGGATCGCACTCCATCGGGTGGCTCAGTTTCGCGAAAAGCCGGATCGGGAAACCGCCGAACGATTCCTCGCCGAAGGGCGGTTCGCCTGGAACTCGGGCATCTTCGTCTGGCGGGCCCGCGCCATCCTCGACGCTTTGCAGACCCATCGTCCGGTCCTCGCCGCCGCGCTCGACCGCGTCGGCCAGGCGCTCGGCACGGCCGACGAGGAAGAGACGGTCGCCCGCGAATACCCGCTGATGGAGAAGGTGCCGATCGACAAGGCGGTCATGGAGAAGGCGACCAACGTCCGGGTCCTCGAAGTCGTCTACGACTGGAACGACGTCGGTGACTGGCGGGCCCTGACCGCCCTCGTCCCACCGGACGACCAGGGGAACACGACCCAGGGGAAGGTCTTCGCCAACGACACGACGGGCAGTATCATCGTCTCCGACGATGGGGGAGTGATCGCGACCCTGGGTGTGGATGACCTGGTCATCGTCCAGTCCGGAGGCGCGACCCTGGTCGCCCGAAAAGACCAGCTCGATAAGCTCAAAGCGCTCGTCGAAGGCCTGGATAAAGGCGGTTTCGGGTCACTGCTTTGATCGGAGCCTGCCGGCTACATCACCACTCAGGAAAACATGCTAGCACGAGGCTTGGCCGGTTCATTTTTCAGGTCATTCCTCGTGTTCGGAGTCGGTCATGCCCCGGATTCTTGGCCTCGATTTCGGTACCAAGCGGGTCGGAGCCGCGGTCAGTGATCCGAGGCGGATGATCGCCACCCCGCTCGAAGTCCACGAGCGGACCGACCTCGCACAAGACGCGCGCCACTATAAGAACCTGGTGAGCGAACACGAGGTGGATCGGATCGTGATCGGACTCCCCCTACACACCGGGGGGCGCGAGGGAACGTCGGCCTCCAAGGCGCGAACCTTCGGCACCTGGATCGCCAATGCGACGGGCCTGCCGGTCCTCTACTACGACGAACGCTACACGTCGTCCGAAGCGGAAGACGCCCTCATCGCCATCGGCATGAAGCGGCACAAACGAAAAGGCTACCGCGACATGCTCGCCGCACAGATCCTGCTCCAGAACTACCTCGACGCCGGCTGTCCCGAGACCGAACTGCCGGCCACCCCTCTGGCCGACCCTGTTGATGTTGATGTCGAGGAGGAGTCTTGAGCCGTACTCTGATCGTCGGTTGCGGCTATCTTGGCCAGCGCGCCGGCAAGCTCCTGGCGGCCCGGGGCGAAACCGTCTACGGCACGGTTCGCTCCCCCGCCCGCGCAGCGAGCCTGCTGGAAGCGGGTATCGAACCGGTGATCGCGAACGTGCTCGCGACCGACTCACTGGCGGCCCTGCCCGACGTCGACCGCGTGCTCTACTGTGTCGGCTTCGACCGGTCGGGTGCCGACTCAATGCGGACGGTCTACGTCGAAGGGGTCCGCAACTTTCTCGAGCACTTCCCAGGGACCCCCGACCAGTTCGTCTATGTGAGCTCCACCGGAGTCTACGGCCGTAACGACGGGGGCTGGATCTTCGAGGACGATGCCGCCGAGCCGGCCCACGAATCCGGCCGCGTCTGCCTCGACGCCGAAGCGGTCACGCGACGTCTGGGGCCGGGACGGAACCTGAATCCCGTCGTGATCCGCTGTTCCGGCCTGTACGGTCCCCATCGGATTCCGCGCAAGGCGAGCCTGGCACGAAACGAGCCGATCACCGGCGACCCGACCAAGTTTCTCAACCTGATCCACATCGACGACGCCGCAAGCTTGGCGGTCGCCACCCTCGATCGGGGCGAACCCGGCCGAATCTACCACGTGAGCGACGATCGTCCGGCCGAGCGCAAGGAGTTCTACAACCTCGTCACGACCCTGCTGGGGATCGCCCCCCCTCGGTTTACCGCCTTGACTCCGGACAACCCGGCTGCCGCGCGAGAGGAATCAAACAAGCGGATCTCAAATCGGCGGATCCGGTCTGAGCTCCAGGTGGAGCTGACCTTCCCCGATATCCAAAGCGGCGTTCCCGCTGCCATCGCCGCCTCCTGAGAGGAAAATCTCAGCTGACGGCCCGCCTCTTGCATGTCGTGCCTAATCAATCGCCGACGCACGAGACGATGACCAGGTTCATCGTCCGCGTTCGGCTTGAGTCTCCTGGCTCGATCTGGAGGAAGCAATCATGACGGCCTCGTTTGAGAAGGCAATGAAGCTGGCGGTTCTCAGCGGACTGAAGGCGGCGCTCGGTCCCGCGCTGCTGAAGACGGCTCAACGTAAGCCGGACGCGAGCCATTGGGTCGCCGCAGCGATTGGGGAGATGGTTCTCGACAAGGTCGGGTTCGTTCCGAGTCGGAGAAGCCTCCCCTTGTTGATCCCGCATGCCATCTCGGGGGCCTGGGTCGCAATGGAGAGCATGCGTGAGGATGGCGACGAAGATCCGTGGGCCGCGCCCATGGGAGCCGTCGTGGCTGCCGGAGTTGCCACGATCGCCCCGATGCTCCGGGTCACGGGTTCCACAGTCCTCAGAATTCCCGACGCGGTCCTGGGTGTGGCCGAAGACTACTTCGCACTCAAGTTGGGAACCGAAACGCTTGGCCTGACGATGAACGATGTCAGCGACGCGGCCAAGCAGTCCGTCGAGGAGATCAAGGAACGGGTGATGCCCGTCGTTCAATCGATTGGCGCGGGCTCGATGTAACAGCCGAGCGGCCCTTTGGAGATGGCCATCCTTGGATCGGCGCCGAATCCGAGGACCTGCTCACATTTGAGCTCGGCCTTCTCCCGGTGGGTCGTATACACGATGGCACGACCCGAGTTGTGGATCCGCCAGGTCAACTCCGTGGCCGTGTTCAACGGATGGCCAAAGAGCTTCGTCAGCAGCTCGATCACATACTCAAAGGTATGTTCCTCATCGTTCAGAATGATGACGTGATACGGGGGCTGACGGCGCGTCTTGGTCGTCGTGTCCGTTTTTGACTTGGGTTCGGTCTCCGTCGTGACAACCGGTTCTTCCAAGGTCATATCGTTTTCTTGGGTGTCGCTCATCGGGCGGCTCCCGGACTTGTGATTGAAGCGAAGGGGACGATCTGACTACTATATCCTGAGCGCCGTCTCTTTCGTAAATGGCAACGCTTTATCGTCTGGCGGCGTTGAGGAGAATCGATGTCCGAGATGAGTTCCGGTACGGCCCTGCGGCAACTTCACCAAGCCCAGGCCGGATTGAAGAAAGCCCGACAAGCGCTCCGCATGGTCCGAGGCAATCCCGACAAAGCACCGAGTGTCCTCAAAATCGGCTGGGAAAGTTTGGCGCAGTGCCATCGGCTGGTCGGGGCAATTCCGCTCGCGGCGGCCGACGAGTCGGTGATGACCAAGCAACTCGCGGTCCAACGCTACGCCACGTCCCTGCTCGTCCGACTCAGACGAGTGGCCCGCAACGACTTTACGGGCGACGATGATGACGATCTCGGCGACGACGAGTCGTGAATCCCTTGAGCGTTCCTCGCCCGGGCCTCGCGCACTTGCCGAAGAGGCCCGGCGACGACTATTGAAGCCCATTCTTGACGATTGATCGCAGCGCCCTATCTATCTCCTTGAGCCTTTGAGAATGATCCGTCCGCAACGCCCTCCCGCCGAGGTTCCGTCTCTCACTCCCATGCCCGACCGGAGCCTGGAAACCTCGGGGGATCTCCCCGTCGTGGCGGTTCGGTCGCCGGGATACCATCCGTTCGTCTATCGAAAAATGGTGATCGGACCGGTCGGAGGGAGCCGTCCCATGGACGGCGACATCGTCCGCGTCGTCGATCGCGAAAATCTTCCCCTGGGCTTCGGCCTCTGGAACGGTCGCTCGCAGATCAGCCTCCGACTACTCTCCCAAGGGGTCGACCCCCCGACCCTGGCCTTCTGGACGAACCGGATCGACCGGGCCATCGCCTTGAGACGAGAGACCCTCAGCCTCGACGCGGTCACAAATGCATACCGCGTGCTCCATGCCGAGGGTGACGGGCTTTCCGGCCTGATCGTTGACCGGTTCGACGACGTGCTCTCAGCCGAAATCTTCAGCCTCGGTATGTATCAGCGGATCGGGCCTATCCTCTCACTGATCGCCGAACGGCTCGGAACGAAACACGTCCGCGTCAACGTCGACGAACGGATTGCCATGGCCGAGGACTTCTCGGGTCGGCCCGTCGTCAGCCCGAAGCTGCCGCCCCGCGTAACGATCCAGGAGAATGGAGTCCGATACCGGGTCGTCTTCGAAGGGAGTCACAAGACCGGTTTCTTCTGCGACCAACGCGAGAACCGCCAGGCCCTGCTCCGTTACACTCCCGGCCGGACAATGCTCGACGTCTGCTGCTACACGGGCGGGTTTGGGATCTCCGCCCTCACCAAGGGGGGGGCCACGGAGGTCACCGGGGTGGACCTCGATGAGAAGGCCATCGCGCGGGCACGCGACAACGGCAACCTCAACCAAGTGCGCCCCACCTACGTCCATGCCGACGCATTTGGCTACTTGAGGCAGATGAGGGTCAATGAGCGAGCGTTCGGCGTCGTCGTCCTCGACCCTCCCAAGCTCATTCCGGGACGGCTCGACATCGCGACGGGCAAGCAGAAATATTTCGACATGAACTTCCTGGCCATGAGCGTGGTCGAGCCGGGGGGCTTCCTGCTGACCTGCTCCTGCTCGGGCTTGCTCCCTCCCGAAGAATTCCTCCATCTGCTCCGGGCCGCAGCCCGCAAGGCGGGTCGATCGGCGCAAGTCCTGGCCGTCACAGGTGCCTCGCCGGACCATCCCGTCGGGCTCGACGCTCTCGAGGGGGCCTACCTCAAAGGGGTCTGGCTTCGGATGGGAGAGAAAACCGGGGTTGTCGGGTCGTCGACCTTCGAAGACGATGACCGGATCGAGCTCGATTGACGGAACCTGGGATCGGAAGAGGCCAACGTCTCTTCCGGCCTCGGCCTGCCTTGCGTAGGATGAAGAAGTCCCCACCGGGTTGCTCCAATTCGGAGAGCTTACGTGTCGCTCCGCGCTGTGATCGAGGGTTCGTCGTGCCCAGCTTGACCGTTGAGAATTACGTCAAGGCGATCGCCCAGATTGCCGCCCGCGACCGGGCCGATGCCGCCGTCGCGACCGGTGAGTTGGCCCATGCCCTGAACGTCTCGCCAGGGACGGTGACAGGGATGCTAAAAACCCTCTCCGAGGCAAGCCTGGCCACTTATACGCCCTATGAAGGGGCGAGGCTGACGGCATCGGGGCAACGGCTCGCGATGAAGGTCATCCGCCGCCATCGCCTGCTCGAACTGTTCCTCGTCGAAACCCTGAAAATGCCCTGGGACGAGGTTCACGAGGAGGCCGAGCACATGGAGCACGCGGCCTCCGAGCGGCTCATCGACCGCATCGACGCCTTCCTCGGGCATCCGAGCGTCGACCCCCACGGCGACCCGATCCCAAGCGCGGATGGCTCGCTCAAGGAACCCGAGGGGATCCCGCTGGCCCGCCTTCCCCGTGGCCAGCAGTTCCGCGTCGTCCGGGTCGTTGACCAGGATCCCGCCTTCCTCCGCTACCTGAGCGAATGCGGACTCGACTTGCACGCCCTCGGCGAACTGGCCGAGAACCGGCCCGAGGCGGGTGCTCTGGTCATTCGCCTCGCGAATCGGTCGGTAGCCCTGGGCCATGACGCCGCCACGAAGGTCCTGGTCGCACCTCAAGCCGCCCCTTAAAGAATCCCTCGCTCGATCGCCGCGATCGAAGCTGGCAAGCCAGGTAAGCCGCGAAACGGAAAAGGAGCGTGCCTGTTGGAGCGCTGGGCCACCATTCTGGTCCTGACCGTGGGGGGTGCGATCGGGGTCAATGCCCGCCACTTTGTGGGTATCTGGGTCCGGAATTGGGCCGGCCACCACTTCCCCTGGGGCACGTTCCTGATCAACGTCAGCGGCTCGTTCGCCATCGGCTTCTTGGCGATGGCGCTCGATCGCTGGCTCCCCTCCCCTCGCCTCCGTCTCCTCATCGTGACCGGATTCCTCGGCGGTTATACGACCTTTTCCTCGTACATGATCGAATCGATGCTCCTCTGGGAGCGGGGGGAAGCGCTCCGTGCCTGCGCCTACTTCTTGGGGAGCGCAGCGGCCGGACTCGTGGCCGTCATTGTGGGCATGGCACTCGGCCGAAGCATCGGCTGAAAGGGACAAGCCCCCAGCCGTGGAAAGTCAACCGGGTGAGCTCCACCATCCCACCTCAATCCTCGGCGCTGACCTTCCGGATATCCTCAATGACGGGGGCCAGCAACGTCAGCAGCGCCGTGACGATCCCCTCCGTCAGTTCCGCGATCGGCCTGGAGGCAACGGGCAAGCCTAAGCCTGTCGGAATTTCTTCGGGGGCCAGAGCGATCAACGCACCGACGCACTCCGGGTTTTCCGGATCGATCGGCATCAGTTGGCGGCACTCCGATACCGTCAGGCTGTAATTCCGCCGCAAAAGCAGTGTGCTTACGGCCATCAAGTGGGGTAGGACGGTCCCCGGGTCGGAGCGACCGTTGTCGATCCAGATCAACTCGGTGAGCAGATCGGTGCCGTCCGGGTCTTGGATCCACCCATATTGAAGGTCGATACTGCCATCGGCCAGGATTCGTGGAAACTTCCGCAAGTCGAGCCGAGGGAAAGTCCACGCCTCTCCATTGGCCAGCAAGATCGGCTCACCCTCTACGCGATCGGTGATCCGGCGAAACGGTTCTGAGAAGTCATCCGGCCAGGGGTCGGCCAGAGCATCGTCAAGGGCCCGCTCAACCCATGAAATCATCATTTCTCGTCGGTGTTCCGAATCCAAATCGGCTTCGCCGATGCCGGACGCCCGATCGAGAGCGATGGCCAGAACAGACCGACGAATCGCCTCGTCACCGAGGCCCTCGGATCGATGCTGTCGCACTTTGGCGACGACCAGGGAGACCACCATTCGCTGGAGGAATTCCTCAGCCTCCTGGTGATTGTCTCCATTGGGCCCGAGAATCTCCGTCCGGTCAGTCATAACACCCTCTTCAATTCTCTTCTCCACGATGTTACCAGGCTCTACGCCCCCGTAGAGCCTGAACCGCTTCGTACCTCAGAAGTAGACCTGGCCGCGAACCCAGAACAGGTTCATGTCACGACTAAAGGTATTCTTCGCCTCATTGACCAGGACGGGTGACCCAAACATCGCGTGCTGCCAGGTCAGGTAGAACTTGACCCAGCGGTTCGGATACCAATTCATCCCCAGGTCGATCATGCCCGCGTCGTTGGACCAGAGGCGGCCCTCGGCCAGTCCTTCGGTGAAAAGGTTCTCTCCCAGGTTCAACTGACTGTAGCGAATGAACGGCTCGAAGGCACCAAGCCCCCATTCGCCGTGAAAAGGTTGGAACGGCCTGAGAGGTTGAACGACCGTGCGCCGCTCGATCTGCTCGCCGGTCAGAAAGTAGGAGAGGGTCGTGTGGAAGCCCCCCACCGGGATCTCAGGCTTGTTCCCCAGGCCAGGCCGGGTCATCTGAAACCGGCCGATGTTCCACTCCGACTCGAATGAGAGTCCGTGATAGTAGTAGGCCAGGTGAACGGCGGCGAATCGGCGGGCTCCCTGGTAGACCGTGCCCTTGTTGAAGGCGAGGAAAACGGCCGAGGCATCCTCGGCCGCTTCGTCATTATCGGAGGACTGCACGGAGGTCCTCATGGGGAGCGGAGTATCGTTGCGTGTGATCTCGCCGATCGAACCGGACGCGCCCACGTTCAGATGGTGCAGAGCGGGGAACTGTTCCGAGCCCAGGAACGGCCGGAAATTCAAGTAGCCGACCCCCTCGAGATTCGGGTTGTTGTCGGCCAGCCCGGTGAGGTGCCCGTTGAACACGCCGAGCGCCCAATCCAGCTTCCCCTCCCGGGCATGTCCCCAGCCCATCAAGCCGGCCTGACGCGAAAGGCCAAAGTTGAGGGGAAAGAGCGCACGCTCAGGCGCAATGAAGTATTGCTCGAGGTGGTCAAACCAGTCGTAGCTGTACGGGACAAGCTGGCGGCCGAACTTCACCTGAAACGCATCCGACGGGTGGAAGTTCACATTGCCGTCGAGGAGGTCCCACGAACCCTCAAGGCTGCGCTGGAGCGAGACTTCGTAGTCCCAAAGCTTGGTCAGCCGCCCCTCGAGGTAGAGACGAACCCGAGGGATATACAGGCCGCTTTTACCAAACGTGCGGTTATTGGGAGCGAAAACCTCGGCATCGGTCTGGTTGAGGACGTGAAACCGAAGGTCGAATTCCTCGTCTTCCGACGCGAGTTGGAACCCGTCGGCGAACCGAGCTTTCAGGGGAAGCTCGCGGACCGACAAGGCCTTCCCCAACTCGCCGGGCCGGCCAAGGTGCGAACGGCGGGCGGTCGCCTCGCCAGTCTCGGGTGGGACGTCCGCCTTGAGAGCGGGAGTGGCAGGAGGCTCGCCTAGCCGGCGCTGGAGTTCACGATAACGCTCTTCCAACACACGATACCGCTGGGCCGACTCGTCTCGGTCACGGTCGAGTCGCTCGAGCAGGCGGGCGTTGACCTCCTCAAGGCGTCGGAGTCGCTCCTCGACGGCGGGCGACGGGGAGACGGCCGCCTTGGGCGTGGGCTCTTGGGCACAGGCCGAGCTTTCTACCCAGTGCCCCCCTCCCAGAATGGTGAGCCAAAGACCAAAGGTGAGGCGATTCCGGCAGCGGGTGATCGTTTGACGCATCCGCAACCGTCGTCCTTGGAGACCGGGCGCATCATGCCCCAGACACAGATCCTTCTGTTGTCTCCCAATATCAGCATGTTGAAACGCTCTTCTTTACGAAAAACAAGAAAAATTCCGAGACCTCTCGCGAATCCGACGTCCTGAACCCACGTTACCAAACGTGAGAACCGTGTCTTCGGTGTATTTAACGGAGGAAACTCTCCGATCAAGGGCAAAGACGAAGCGGGCGAACCAAGGGCCCAGGCCGGTGTCTAATCGTCCGACCGACTTGCAGACTCGAGAGGTTGAGGAGCTTCGCGCCATCGTTCGTCGGGGTGAGTGGAGACCGAATTCATGCACACAAATCCAGGAGATCCCCGGATCAATCCGATGCGAATTCTTGTGACCGGTTCTTCGGGCTGGCTCGGTCGGACACTGGTACCTCGGCTGGAGCGGGACGGCCATGCCGTGATCGGTCTCGATCTGGCGCCAGCGAAAACCACCCGGGTGCTTGGTTCCGTCACCGATCCAGATTTGATTCGCAGGACAATCCGCTCCCACGGCGTCGAGGCGATCATCCATGCCGGGGCCCTGCACAAACCGAACATTGAGACCCACAGCACAACGGACTTCGTGGCCGTGAACATCCAGGGGACGCTCAACCTGCTCGAAGCCGCAGTCGCGCCGGGATCGACGGTCGACCGTTTCGTCTTCACCTCAACGACGTCGCTAATGATCTCGGGGGAGATTCGTGCCGGCGCTGCCTCCGGGGCAAAGCAGGCGGCTTGGATCACCGAGATGATGCAACCGCTCCGCCCCCGCAACATCTACGGGGTGACAAAGCTCGCGGCTGAGCATCTGTGCCGGATATTCCACGAGTCGCACCGATTGCCGGTGGTCATACTCCGAACGGCCCGGTTCTTCCCGGAAGAGGACGACATGGCGCATGCGATTCCGCAGTCGGACCCGAACACAAAGGTCAACGAGTTGCTCTTCCGGCGACTCACCGTCGAAGATGCCGCCGAAGCCCATGTGGCGGCCCTCGGAAACGCCCCGGAACTCGGCTTCGATCGATTCATCGTCTCGGCACCGACCCCATTCTCGCCGCAGGATTGCGCCGAACTCATCACCGACGCCCCCGCTGTCGTCGCGCGTTACTTCCCCCACTATCAAGACCTGTACACACGACTCGGCTGGAGCATGTTCCCGTCGATCGATCGCGTCTACGACGCCGAACACGCCACGCGACGCCTGGGCTTCACCTGCCGCACGGGATTCAAAGAGAAACTCGAAGAAATCGCCAGCGGAATGAGACAATAAAGTCGTCCCCTGGAAACAGCCTGAAACCTTAATTCTTAGCACCCCACACAACAGGAATGACATCAAATTCCACAAACATAAAAATCATCACCTATTGAATCTCTATTCTTACAACAATAGTCTCTTGGTATCCGATTTCCTTTTTTTCTGGGTCGCCGTGGTTTGCAACCACGGCGACCCAGTAACCCCTAAAAGAAATGCTGCGACCAACGGTTCAAGTCTCACCTTAACGCTCAGGCGGCTTAGCACCCGATCCTGCAATCCCAGAGGCGGCCCCCGTGCCTTCCGGGTCGGACAAACTCCAAATCAATGAAGCGGCTCCCAGTCCGCTCCCCAAGCCTTATACCACGCCCCAAGCCCCCCCAATTCCTTCCTGGCTCGCTCGTTGGGCTGGTGAATCGTCACCCTCCGAGGGACGACGAGGGCGGCAAGCTGCGCCACATCAAAGTCTTCGAGCAGTCCGAAGCAGAAGAGTTCGGGGGAAAGACGGTATTCCTGCTTGGTCTCGATCAACTCCTTGAGACTTCCCAGCGGAGCACGAAGCACGACGTCATCGATCGCGGCCTCTTCCAGAGCGGCGGCAACCAGGGCCATCACGCCAGTCCTCGGACCCGAGGCGGCCAGCGTCAATGGCTCTGCCGGGCGTTCGGCTTTTGCCCACCGGGCGATCGAGGCGACCTGGCCTGCCTGCAAACCCAAAGGGCGGTTGCCCACGGCGGAGAGCATGAGGGCGAACAGATAGTCGCGCTCGGCGATCTGCGATTCTCCGACAGAGAACGGGTCGACCGCCAGAACACGATAGCCTGCGCTCAACCATTTCTTCGCCTCATCCGCCGACGCCTTGCGGCCGTCATCGGCGAGCAGAACGACCGACTTGCTCGGCTCGCCCTTCGTCAGCTCAACGACCGGAACCGACCATTCACCGACCTCAATGCGCCAGGAGGTCACCTTGACCCCTTCCCCTTCCGCGCGCGTTGTTGCCCGTGCTTTCGTTTCATATTGCCGAGTGCGGACGAGATCGCGGAGCCGTTTTCGGCCCTCGTCTCGCCACGTGCGGGCCACGCCTTGAGCCTCGGTGATGGGAAGTTCAGCCCGGTTGGGGAGAGTTTTGCTCAGGCTGAGAGCCAAACTCTGCAGGCTCACATTGTCGACCGGCAGCTCCACGTCGAGGATCTCGGCCGACTTGACTTCCGTGTCGGAGGGAATCTCTTTCGCGCTGTAGGCGGCATCCCCCTTGAAGAAGGTCTCACCAACCATCCTGTAGAAGGCCTCACGATTATCGCGCAGGTAGTTGTGAGTGCCAGGGTCGGTGTTGACGTGCGATTGGAGTCTCGCCTCCTGGCCGTAGAGCCGGAAGACCGGGGCGGCGGCATTTAAGAGAGGGGGGAGTGCATGCCCTGCGGCGAAGCAGCAGTTGTCCGTGGCATTGAACGTAAGCAAGGTGGCGCGCGGGGCCATCATCGCTGTCATGTGCGCGTAGTCGGTCACGGTCGCCAGGTCGCAGGGGGTCTGTTCCGAGTCGCCCAGATCGGAGAAATGCTCGGTTCTCGTGAGGAAGCTCGAGTAGCCGGCCACCGGATTGGTCAAGGTGACTCGCTTGTCGAAAGCGCTGATGAAGATCGTCTGCCACCCCCCTCCCGACAGACCGGTGACGGCGACCCGTTCCGAGTCCGCATGAGCGAGCGAAAGCAAAAGGTCGAGGCCCCGGCTCATGGCCAGGTAGTGAGCCGCGATCCCCCCTGCCCCGCAAAGGTCGATGTGGTTGATCAGGTCGTGGCGATAGTTGCCGTCGCGAAACTGCCCCATTCCGAACCATTCGATGTTCAGGGCGAGCATCCCTCGCTTGGCCAAGTTAATGCAGCGGACCTGCTTGTAGTCGGCCGCCTTCCCCTTGAAGTCATGGCCGTTGACGTTGAGGACCACGGGGACCTTCCCCGTCAGAGATTCCGGCTCATAGAGTAAGCCGGGGATCCAGAGTCCCGGAAGAGCCTCATAACGAACCTTCTTGATCCGATAGCCGGGGCCGCCTTCAATCGTGTCGAGCCATTCCACCTTCCCTTTGGCCTTCCGCCAGGCTGCGGCCTCACCTCGGAAGATGACGTGCGCCAGGGCGTCCGACCTCATCCGCTCAGCTTCTTTTTCCCACTCCTCGACACTCTTGACCTCGTGCATTCGAGGAATCGCGGATTCGCATTCGCGGATCGTCTCGACAAGCGTCTGGCGCGGGCCGATGATCTCGCGAGCGAGCGATTTGGACACGAAATCATCATTTGTCGGTGGCTTCCGGTCGTCAGCCAAGACCTCAGCACCAAGCCGGCTCGCCATGAGCAGGCCCGCGAGCATGAGCGAGCCAAGTGATCGTGACATGATGTTTTCTCGAGGAGGGCGGGGTAGGAGCGGAGAGATGTCCCGGATTAGATCAGGGCCACATCCCCATCGCAAGGACTGTGAACCCAGCGCATGGGTTACCGCCTTGCCGCAACAATCCCGCCTTGGCGGTGCGAAGGAACCTGGCCGTGAATCCGAAATATCGGATGACAGATCAAGGAGCCCCTCAGGGGTCATTTTCAACGGTCGAGCAGGCAGATCGGTCGCCGGCCGGTCGCATGGAAAGGGTCGCCAAGCCCACGGGTCTACCTAACGAACAAGTCGCGGAGTTGTTCGATCTCGCTCAATCGGCTAAGCTTGGGTCAAGCCTGGATGATTCCGGCCGAGGCTCGAGTGCCAAGGGAAGGCCGGTGCGAGACGGGCGGGGAGATCCGCGTTCTATGTCAACGACCTGCCGTCGCTGGGTCGCCGCTCTCGCTTTTGCCGGTCTCCTGGTTCTCACGTCCCCCTTGGCCGTCTGGGCCCAAGAGGCTGGGGTGGCGGACGGAGCCGTTGCAGGCGAGGGGAGCGAGTCCTTTCTCTCCTGGATGATCCGAGCCTCGGGGCCGATCGGCCTCGTGATCATGATCATGTCGTTCTATATGATCGCCCTGATTGCCTGGATGGCAAAACAGTACCGCCGCCCGGTCGCTTTGCCAGACCGGCTCATTCGCGAAGTCGGTGAGCTGCTCACCCAGAAGCAGTACACTGAGGCCTATCAAAGGCTCGCCGGGGACACTTCGTTCCTGGCCCGCGTGCTCGCCGCCGGGGTTCGCAAGCTTCCCGCAGGGATGGCCCCTGCGCAGAAGGCCATGGAAATGGCCAACGACGATGTGACGATGGAGATGGAGCATCGCACCACGTACCTGGCGACCGTCGGGACGCTCGGGCCGATGATCGGCCTGGTCGGTACGGTCTACGGCATGATCATCAGCTTTCAGGTCATCGCCACGGCCGGGTCGTCGCCGCAAGCCAGCGCGCTGGCTGCGGGAATTTCGACGGCCCTGTTCGCGACGCTCGAAGGGATCGCGCTCTCAATCCCGGCCATCTACTTTTACGCCCTCTTTCGCAACCGGATCGCGCGACTCTCGCTCGAGGTGGCTCTGGCGGCCGACTCGTTGCTCGAGCAATTCTCGCCCGGCATCCGGGCTCCGCACCCGTTAGCCACCGCTGTCATGCCGGCCCCGCGCTCGGCATTACCCGTGGCGGAGAAGTGAGCCGCAGTCACAGTCGCACGAAATGATCGGCCTCTTTTTATCGTCCGCAAGTCTTGGTAGGGCAGAGCGCCGGCCGTTGACGCTTCGACCCCAAGGAGGCCCCCATGTCGTACAAGATCCGGCACCGAGGCGGGGACATGTTCAACCTGAACCTGACCCCGCTACTCGACGTGGTCCTCCAACTCATCACGTTCTTCATGATGTTGATTCACTTCGGAACCAAACTTGAGGGCGCGACCAAGTCGATCCGCCTGCCGGTCGCGCCGGCGGCGCTACCGGGGTCGGACCTCGGCATCGATCGACTCGTCGTCGGCCTGGACAGGAACGGCCAGTTGCTGGTTGAGGGAGAGCCCTTGGAGGGGAAGGCCAGCCAACGCTGGTGGGCCGATCAGGCCAAACGGCGCATCGAAGGGCGAGAGACGCTGGGGGGGCCTACCGAAGACCTGGCGACGAACGTCGTGATCCGGGCCGATAAGGATGCGAGTTACGGCATGGTGCGTCGGACCTTGGCCGAGGCCCAAGAACGCGGATTCGCCCACTTCAGCCTGGTCGTCCTCAGGAACAAGGAACGATGAGCACGCTTGCTGGGAGGAACCGCTCAAAGTCACGCCGGCCGCAACCACCGGAGGAGGTCGCCTTTCCGGTCACACCCATGCTCGACATGGCGTTCCAGCTCCTCGCCTTTTTCGTGCTCACATTCCAGGTCCCCTCGGCGGAGACCCACCTCGATCTTGACCTGCCCGCCTCACCCCTGGCCCTGCCCAGCGAGTCCAAGGGGAAAGGGCAAGCCCCCGCCTCGCGACGAGTCGACACCGACCTCGAAAATGACCTCTGGATCCGAGCGGAGGCCGACGACCTGGGCGACTTGAAGTCGCTCCGCCTCGGTGAAGCCGTCCAGCCCGACCTGACCACGCTTGGGGAACGACTCGGACGCTACGTCCAGATCATGGAGAACCGACCTTTGAGGGTCCGGCTCGTCGCCGACGACGCCCTGCGCTACGAGGAGGCTGCCCGTATCATCGCCGTCTGCAGCGCCTCCGGAGTAGCCACGGTTCGGCTCACCGACCCCGCCACCCAGCCCGCCCCCGCCTCACCCATGCCTCGGGGCGCTCCATGACACGCCCTATCGCTCAACGCCCCGGTCCAAGGCATTCGCGATGGCTTCGGTCGCCACAAGCCACAGGGCTCGTGACTTGCCTCCTTCTGGGCTCCGTACTCCCCTGGGCTCGGAGCGACGACTCGCCGCTCGCATTGACCGATCTCGCGGACTATCGCCGGGCCCTTGTGGCTCGCGACGGGGAACCTGCACCCGCTCTGATCCGTTTCCGGGAACTCTGGGACCATCCCACGAAGTATGCGGGGACGCGAATCCAGGTCGAAGGGCGAATCGTCCGTCGGTTCCGTCAGGGGGCCATCGGAACGTTTCCCCCGCTGGTTGAGGCGTGGGCCGTCACCCCCTCGGGCGACCCTTTCTGCTGGGTCTACCCCGCTCTGAAGGAGAACGCCCCCACGCCATCCCCCCCCGTTCAAGAGAACGTCCGGTTTGTCGGAACGTATTTGAAACGGATTCGCTACCAAGGCGCCGACGTGGAGCGTCTGGCCCCCTTGATCGTCGGACCTCATCCCCCAACCTCGCCCCACCGAACGGCGCGACCGCCAGTCGTGCGATCCGGCAACACCGTCAACGACTGGCTTCTCGGACTCACCGTCGCGGTGGTCGCGATCGCCATCATCGCGTGGCAGCACCTCAGGAAGCCCATTTCTCGGGTGTCGAGCCGGGAGTGGGGGGCCGATCCCGTGTTTGATTCGCCCCCGCCAGAGAATCCCGTTCAAGACGGCTCGAACGACGAGAGATGAGCCGGCTCCGCCCCTTCGGCGACGGCAAGCGTCGTCTCGCCGAGGTTCTCTTCATCCTCATCCTGAGGTTGCAACTCAACCGGGCTGACGGAACGCCGGCCGAAGACGAACCAGCGAGCCATCGTGAAGCTGATCCCGGTCGCCGCGACAATCCCGACCAGGGCCGCCGCAAGCCGGTGGCGGTTGAAGAAAGAGAACTGCCTCGGGAGGATCAGGCGCAACGAGAAGCTCAAGGCAACGCCGAGAGCATTGCTCAAGACGTAGCCGAAGAACTGATGGAAGAGCGAGCCATGCCGGGCATAGCTGAAGGTCAGCCGACGGTTGAGCGAAAAGTTCCAGATCAATGCCAGCGCGATGGAACAGGCTCCGGCCATTGCAAGGGCTAGCGATCCCCCGACCACCGGCGCGGTCATTGCCGCCAGGTTCGTTCGGGAGAAAAGCCACTGGAACAAGGCGTAACACGACAGGTCGACGACCATGCCCGATGCGCCCACAACACAAAATTGGATCAGGCGCGAGATGTTTCCAAACTTATGATCGCCCAATCGCTTGAGGTGCCGAATGTCATCAATCTGCACTCTCCGGCGCGTCGTACCCCGGCCTCGGCCCACCGCCAAGTCCTGGCGCTGGCCTCCAGCCCGAGCGAGCAATTCGAGCGTGAAGCAGGAGCCAAGCGGCTCCAACTCGGCCGATCGAGCCAGGTCACGGGTGATTGCCAACAGCCCCGAGAACGGGTCCGTCGACCCCAGGACCCGCCGAGCCGCCAGGCCGGCCCAAGCAGCGACGCGACCAGGCCGAACCTCAGATCCGCGTGAGGCGTTTCGGCTCGCAACGACCAGGTCGGCATCGTGCCGTTCGATCGGCTCGATCACCCCGGTCAGATCCTCAAGCGTGTAGCCTCGATCATGATCGAGGACGACGAGGACGTCACCCTTGGCGCGGCGAAGTCCGGCCACCGAAGCCGAGGCCAGCCCAGGCTCCGACGCCACCAACGAGCGCCACCAGGAACCGGCCACGAGCGGAAGATGGGGCGACCTTGGGTCGGCAATTCCGAGGACATCCACGGTGTGTCCCGCACCCTCGAGACACTTGCGGAATTTCTCGATCGCTTCGGCGGTCAGCAAAGAGCCGGGGGCCAGGGGCAGAATCAGACTGACACTCGCCATAGAATCTCAAAACTCCGTTTGTGATTCAAACACGCCGACGCTTCTTGGCGGGCCGAAAAAAGAAATCGGAGATTGCCGGGGGATGTCGCCCACTGACATGCGAATGGAACCGAGGAGCCGTCAATGCCTCATGCGAAGACGCTCCCTCGGTGTGAGGGAGTCGTTAGAATCGTAATTTAACAACGTTTCGAAGGCAATCCAAGTTCAGGACGGCCGACCGAGATCTTCCGACCGGGGATAAATCTTGTGCTTGGGCATCGACCGGAGGATTTGCTCGCGTCCCCAGGTCGTCACCTGGCGAAACGTGTCGGAACGAATGAAGTCGAGGAACGCTTGCTGATCAGTCCACTCGCTCAGAATTGCGAACGAATTGGGATCATCGAAACGTTGATACAAGAAGCTCGACTTGTGCCCCTCAATCGTCTTCATGAGCTCGATGACTTCTTGAAACTTGGCGGTAAAGAGCGTCGTCTTCTCGGGGATGACGTCGTAATACATGCCCACGGTGACCATTAGCGCAGACTCCAAGCGATCGTTCAAACGAAGGAACGTGTCAATCCAAGGCACGATAACGCAATCTAATGCGTCAGGATTCTTCTTCGGAAGGGAGGTCGAAGCTCCGCTCGATCCAACCGCCCCCCAACACCAGTTCGTCCTGGTAGACCGTCACCACTTGCCCTGGGGTGATGGCCAGTTGCGGCGTCTCGAAAACCACCCGGGCGCGATCGCCGGGCAGCGGCTCAACCATCGCAGGGACGGCCGTATGATGCGCCCGGATCTGCGCCAGACAGGGGGTGGGTCCTTGGGGAACCTCGGCTTGCCAGTTGAACCGGGTCGCGATCAGCGCCTGCTTCTCGAGCGACTCGCGACGCCCCACGGTTACAGTCTTCGAGGTCGGCTCAATCTGGACGACGTATCGCGGTGATCCGACAGCCACCCCAAGTCCTCGCCGCTGACCGATCGTGAACGCCTCGATACCGGCATGCCGGGCGAGTTCGTTCCCCTCCTCGTCCACAATGGCACCCGACGTGTCGAGGCCCGGCCGTCGGGCGCGCACGAACTCGAGATAGTCATCCTGCGGGACGAAGCAGATCTCCTGGCTGTCCGGCTTGTCGTGAACGGGCAGCCCCAACTCGCGAGCAATCGATCGGACTTCGGACTTGGGATACTCACCGATGGGCAGCAAGACGTTCGCGAGCAGCTCCCGGCGCAGTCCGAAGAGGACGTAGGACTGGTCCTTCGTCCCGTCGATGCCGCGTGCCACACGCAACGAGCCATCAGGCGCGGCCTTGATCCGAGCATAATGCCCGGTGGCCACGAAATCGGCACCGACCTGTTTGCCGTAAGACCAGAGCTTGCCGAACTTGAGCCAGATGTTGCACATCACGCAGGGGTTAGGCGTTCGCCCTGCGACGTACTCGTCCGCAAACTGGTCCATGATTCGCTTGAAGTCGGGCTCGAAGTCGAGCGAATAGAACGGGATATCGAGCCGGTCGGCCACGTTCCGCGCATCGACGGCGTCCGTCGCGCTACAGCAGGTCTTGGAGCGACGTTCCTCATCCTCGGTATGGGCGCCCGTGCGCATGAAGAGGCCAATGACCTCATGCCCCTGCTCCTTGAGCAGGTGCGCGGCCACTGAGCTATCCACTCCTCCGCTCATCGCCAGAACAACACGACTACCCATGCAAACCCAAACTCCCAAGACCGGAACCGTGCAACCTACCCCGACTATCGTAATCTAGAGCGAGAGTCAGCGACAATGGTTCGTGCCGCGATCGGACGAGTCCGTGTACTCACCCTTAGCTTAGCTCTGGCTGGATCGGGATTCTTTCTCGACGATTCCGCTGATCCCGAATCGGCGGCCGAGTTCCGCCTCAACGGCTGGCCACGGGACGTCGTGCCGGCCTAGCAACACCAAGGCATGGAAGATGAGGTCGGCCGCCTCGCGGACCAGGTGATCGCGTCCTCCATCGCCAGGTTCGGCGGCAGCCGCGACAACTTCGGCAGCCTCCTCGGCAATCTTGCCGAGGATCTTGGGGTCCCCTGCCTGAAGGAGCGAGACCACATAAGACCGGTCAGCAGGGGGACGCGCCTTACGCTCGGCGATCACGGCCATCAGGTTGGACACGACGGACGATTCGGACATGGCTCAGGCTCGGGATCCAACGCGACGGTTCCAGGTCGATCCAAGCCAACGCAAGCCCGGACGTCCGCCTGAAGCAAAAAAGATCGACTGCCCCTCCAGAATACCGTCGAGGGGGATGCGATGAACATCGCATTCGACCTCAAGGAGCGGCTGCCGAAGTCGCCCCCGGCCCCCCTGGCTCCCGCTCAAGAGCCGCTTGCCCGGCGGGTAACCCGTCTGTCAAGATGAAGGGCGATCGTGCGTCAGGCCAGAGGGGACCACACTCCATGATGCGTTTTGCTGCTTCCATCGCCGCCTCGACGATCGTCCTGGGGATCCTCTCCGCGCCAGCCGCCGAGCCCTTGGCAGCCTCCGGCGGGTACGTCGCCCAAAAGCTTCCGCTCCCGAACGACGTCTTGCCGAGTTGCATGGCGGTGCGCGGCGACGGATCGCTGGTGGTCGGCTCGATGGACGGCAACGTCCTGGTCGCGACCGACTCCGACGACGACGGCCGGCTCGACCGTTACACCCGGTGGGCCGGCACTTTGCCGCACTGGCCTCTCGGCTTAAAAGCAGACGGAGACGACTTGCTGATCGCCACTCGCAGCGCCTTCCTCCGACTCTCGGACCGCGACCGCGATGGCTGGGCCGAACGCTGGCTGACCCTCTCCGACGACTGGGACGTCACCAAAGACCACCACGACTGGACGACCGGGATCGCGCGCTGGCCAGCAGGAGGTTGGATCATCTGCCCCGTCACCGATGATGTCCGGGAACGCCCCCTCAAGGGACGTCACTACCTCCGTGGTAAAGCGGTCAACGTCAAACCCGACGGTAAGGTCACCATCGTGGCCGACGGCCTTCGCTATCCCACGGGCTGGGCCACCCGACCTCGCGATGGCCAGGTCTTCTTCACGGACAACCAGGGGCAGCAGAAAACAACCTGCGAGATCGATCAACTCGTCCCCGGCGGTTGGTACGGCTACGCCAGCCAGGCCGACTCGCCCACCGGGTCGGGTCGACCCGTCGTCCCCCCCGCCGTTCGGATCCCGTACCCGTGGGCCCGCTCAGTCAACGGACTCGAATTCGCCGACACCGGCGGCAAGTTCGGCCCGCTCGAAGGACAGCTCATCCTCTGCGAATACAACAATCGATTCATCCTTCGCGCCAGCCTCGAAGAAGTTGACGGCCAGACCCAGGGGGCTTGCTACCCCTTCCTCGAGAACCTGCTCGGCCCAATCTGCGTAGCCTTCTCCCCGCGCGGCGAACTTTATGTCGGCAGCCTGCGCGAACCTGCCTGGGGCGGCGAACCCGAGCAAGGGGCCGTCTTCCGGGTCACCGATTCGGGCAAGCGATCGTTCGGCATCCAGGAAGTGAAAGCCGCTCCCGACGGCTTCACACTCACCTATTTCACCGCTCCGGCCGATCCCAGAGCAGCAATCGACCCCAGCCGCTACCTGGTCAGACGTTATCACCACATCTTCCAAGGCGCTTACCATTCTCCGCCCGTCGACGAAGAAACCCTGCACGTCGCCTCGGCCAAATTCGGATCCGATGGCCGAACCGTGCGGCTGAGTCTCAAGGAACCGCTCATCCCCGACCGAATCTACGAAGTCCGAACCACGTTGCCTGACGCCAACCCCGGCACCAGCCACTACACGATGAATCGCGTCCCTCGGGATTGATTTGTCCTCGATTCGGTTTGTCGAGAACGGCCGGACGTCCTATGGGATTCTTTGTTCCTCCGCATTTCTTTTTGAGTTGGCCGCTTTGAGGAAACCAATGCCGAGTCCTGGCGATATCGAAATGGAGTTCGGAGTCACGATCCCAGGGCAGATCCTCCCCGAGTCGGAATGGGCACGGACGGCCATCAAGCGGTTGCCCCCGCCGGGGCCGCTCGACTGGGCCGCGATCTTTGGCCGCTCCGCGCCAACCATTCTGGAACTGGGCTGCGGTAACGGTCGCTTTACGCTCCTGAGTGCCTTGGCCCGTCCGGAAGCCAATCACATCGCCTCCGATATCCTTCCCGTGGTGATCCGCTATGCAACCCGCCGCGCCAATCAGCGCGGGCTGCACAACGTTCGGTTCGCGGTCAGAGACGCCCAAACATTTATGTCTTCGTATGTGGGCGAGGCCAGTCTCGCCGAGGTCCATCTCTATCATCCTCAGCCCTACCACAACCCGCGGCAAGCGCACCTACGGCTGGTGACCCCCCGGTTTCTGGCCGACGTTCACCGTGGCCTTCAGCCTGGGGGCTTGTTCGTCATCCAAACCGACAACCCTGACTATTGGGCCTACTTCGAGAAGGTCATCCCCGTCTTCTTCGACTTCAAGGAACAGGTGGATCCTTGGCCCGACGCTCCGGCAGGCCGCTCACGGCGCGAGATCCTGGCCCGAGGCCGGGGCCTGCGCATTTTCCGAGGCACGGGCCTCCGTCGCGACGACATCACGCGAGACACCGCTCTCGCCCTCGCCGAGACCTTACCCGCCCCCAGGTTCAAAAGCCGTGGCCCCTGGTGCGACCTCGACGCCTGGGAAGAAGGGCGGCCGTCGTAAACGAAGGCCCCTGCTCGCTCGGCCAGATTGCAGGTCCAGCGGCCCGCCGTTTGGAATTCCTCCCGACTCTTAGAAGAGGGGGCACAGCCCGCCAGATTTCGCCGAGGATGAAGGGGAGCCTACTCACGTCATCCCGACATCAGAGCGATGCAATATCTCGGCCGAGAGAAAACGAAATCGTCTCCGTCTCGACGGCCCCCCGAGGTTGAGCCAAAAGATCAAGCACATTTTCGGCTTAAGCGTTTCCCGCATTCTTGACACTTGCCGGCAACAGCCCACTCACCGACGGTGGACTGCGATGATCTCATGAAGTAGAGCCGACGACGATGACACATGGGGCAACGCGTGAGAAAACGGGAACTCAAACTCAATATCAAGCAGGAAAACTGAATAACGAAGAGACACAGCGTCCGCAAATGACGAAAGTCTCCGGCGACGAAACCACTAACACACGTTCTCAAAAAGAAGGGGAACCCGACGATATAGTAAAGGCCCACAGCCGTTGATATGAGAAGAGTGGGCAGGAGACTGAGAAAGACGATGGTTTTCAGTCGCGCGGAACCAGGCTTCATCGTCGATAACAGGATGATCGTAAGCAGGGCAGGGAGGCCGATGAGCTCAAAGGCCACCATCGCAACGATGAACTCGATCCGGTCGTCCTTGCGGATCATCGCCAACGGGGCCATGGCCAATCCCACAACCGCGGTGAGAATCATCAACTGGCTGATGGTAAAGCGAAGCGGGAGCGAGAACTTTGAGCGCCTCACTGAAGGGCTCCCCTTCGCAACCGTTGACGAAGAATACGCAGCGGTTTCCGAGTCAGATCGAACGTTCCGAAAGGATTCAATCGGCCCTGGGTTGGGGGCACTCACTGACTCGGTTCCTCGGACTCAGGCTCGTCGGCCACGTTCTCCAGCCAGGCGTTCAGCTCCTCGGGGGCAATCTCTTCGCTAGGGTGCTCGCGATGAAAGGACGCCCGCGCGAGGGGGGAGAGCGACCGGCGCAGGCCGGTCATCCAGCGGTAGAACGAAACGATGAACATCAAGCCAACCGCCACGGCCATCCAAATGGCGGGAGAGGGAGCCCCCCCTGCACCGCCAACGGCGACAGGCTCGGACCAGCCGATCCGGCCGACCAGGACCGGCGAGACATAGAAGCCGAGATCCTTGCCCGACTGGTACTTCATCAACTTGAAGAAGTAGCCGTTGAAGACGATGCGTTCCGAAAGGTTATCGCCGACCGGAAATCCCTTGGGGGGATCCTCGAACACGCAGACGTAAAAGTTGCGTTGGCTATCGGGCGTGACCATCCAGGCTTCGTAGAGCCTTCCGGTGCGGCTGAGCTTACTCTCGTAGGTCATCACCCGAAGCACGGTGCCAAGGATCTGGATCGGCACTCCGCGATAATCTTGCGGGTGCTCCCAGATCTGAATCGAGAGCACATCACGCCGGCTGCGCTTGGCGAGCTCGGCGGGACTCAGCGAATCAACCTGGGTCAAGAGCTTCTTGTACGCCGCCATGTCGCGAAGTTGGATCTCGGTCTTATCACGGACCGTCTCGAACTCGGGCGACTTGTCGGGGACGATCGGCGTCAGCGGCACCCTGGCCACCGGCCCCGCCTCGGGGGGGTTCTGCTTGAAATAAATGTATTTCCACAACAGGACCATGCCCCCGATCAGAATGACCAGGAGCAGGAGGAGCCGCGGCAGTTCCGATCCTCGGAAGAGCGAGTGGGGTTTGCTCACGGCGAAGTCCTGAACGTCGAAAGTAAAAAGAGAGAGCCAGACTCAACGACAAGAATGCCCCGGATGTCACGGGGCTGTACCCAACCCGTGACAAACCGCGGTCTTTACACGGCCCCCAGATCATCCGACATCTTTGAAACAAGCTTGCATCGATAAGACGCTACGGGGCCGCCTGCTCCTCGGGCGAGAGTTCGGCGAAGCTGAGCTTCGGCTCTTTTTTCGCCTCGTTGAAAGCCCGAGAGAATACGTCGATGACCTGCATCAGTGCAGCGTATTTCAGGTCAGGGTCGACCTTGATCATGGTCTGATCGAACGGGAGCGTCGGATCCCGAAAGATCTCGTCGAGCTGCTGCTTGAGCTCGTCCATCCCCCCTTGGATGTCGTTCTCGCCCAGGGTGATCCGGCCGAGGTTCCCCCCTTCGCCGGCGCGGAGAGTCGTCGGGAGGGTTCGCAGGGCGGCCGGTACATCGGGGTTGGCCTGCGCCGTATCGGGACTCTGGGCGTTGATGTCGGTCGCCGGGGCGGCGGGCATGATGTTCATGACGAACTGGCCCTCCGCCGGCATGGGCTGATACGTCAGGATGAAGAAGGTCAGGAGCTGGAACGCCATGTCGAGCATGGGCGTGACCGGAATTTCCAGGCTCTGTTCCGACTTCTTGCGACGGCCTTGATTTCGACTCAAGGGAATCCCCTCGGAAACGAACCTCGTGCCTTGAAAGGCCAAGCGGCATCAACCGGCGTTCATCGCCTTGAGGGCGAACTTCCGAAACCCGTTGGCTTGGCATTCCGTGATGAGACGATAGAGCGACGAGAAATCCGTATCACGGTCGGCCCTGAGAATGATCGTGGTCGGCAGGTCCTTCGTCGCATTGAGCTTGATGCCGGCCGATTCCAGGTTCATTTTTACCAGCTTGGCCTGGTGCTTGATTTCCTCAATCGCCTTCTGCTGCGAGAGGACCACACCGGTCATGATCAGGTGCCCTTGCCGGTCGACGTTCAGCACGAGCCGGTCTTCGTTGACCGCTTGCGCGCTATCGTCGAGCGGTTGGGCCGAGCCCGCGATCGGCAGGCGAACGCGCTGATCGTAGTTTTGATCGCCGAAGTTGATCACGAGCATGAAGAACGTGATCAACTGGAACACGACGTCGAGCAACGGCGTCAGATTCGGCTCGGCGGACATCTCGGAACTCATCGGCTTCGCCCTCCGCCTTCGATGGGTGTCAGCCTGACTTGGCCTGCTTGGCCGCCTGAACGAGCGATGCGATCGTCCGGTCGGCGACCCGGGTCGCTTCCATCGTGATCACGGCGATTCGGTTGCGGAACAACGAGAAGAAGAAGATCGCCGGAACGGCCAGGGCGACACCTTCCAAGGTAATGAACAAGGCGGTGGAAATCCCTTCCGCCACCTTCTCCGGCTTGGGCTGAGAACCGGCCGCGGTGGCGATTTCCTGGAAGCTCATGATCATACCCCAGATCGTCCCCACCAGCCCGATCATCGGACCAAGCTGGCCGATGATTGCCAGGTAGCTGATCTTCGCCTCCATGCCGATGACGATCTCATCGCTCACCTGGTTCATCGCCTCTTTGGCCTCGGGCCGACCGTTGGGCAGGTTGGCCACTCCGGTCCTGACCAGACGGGCGAGAAACGAATCATTATCCTTGCAGGCGTCGTAGAGTTCCTGGAACTTCTTTTCCCGGATGGCCACTTCCATCTTATCGACCAAGGCGGGAGGCACCGCCTCGGTCACACGCATTTCCATGAACAGGCGGATCACCACAGCCGTGAAATAGACCGAGAGGCAAAGCAGGAAGACCCCGATCGGTCCCGAAGCTTCGAGCGCCCACCGCAGCAACGACTTGTTTTTCGGTGCAGCGGTCTCACCCGAACTCGCCGGAGCCGCAGCGCTCGCTACGGCCGGTGCGGGAGCCGGCGCCTCTTCCTTCACTGCGGGAGCCGCCTCTTTCGCGGCTTCCTGAGCCGCCACGGGGGGGGCTGGAGCAAGCGAAAGGAGAAATAAAGAGCCCAGGACGAACAGAGCCCATGTCCAGGCCCGTCCATTGCACACGCTGGTTGACCGGGGCAACGTCGGCATCGCCAGTCTCTCCCTCATCGTAGTGATCCAGCCGAGATGGTCGGGGCGATCCCCTTTTGATCGAAAGATCGCTCTCCGGTCGCAACCCCCTCGAAAGGTTCTCTCGAGGGAACGGAGCCGTCACGACCTTCAGAAAGGAGGGGGCGGGGTCGTGTCAACACCTACTTTGGGAATCGTGCTTCCAGATGCATCCACTATCCGATGCAGGCGTGCCCCTGTCAACTCTGCCAGGCTGTATTTCCCTTGAGCCTTCAGAACACATCAACACACACCGAATCGCGACCTGATCACCAGATCGAGAAACGTCCCGTCCGGGCCATTTGAGTCTTGATCGAGCTCGGGATCATTCCACTCTATCTCGAGGAGTCATCCCGTGAAAAGCCAGGCGTGAAACCTATTCCGAAAGTGGAACGTCGCACACCGGTCTCTCGAAGCTTCCCAAGGCTTACGGGTTGCTCTGGTGGGGAGAAGTGGAAAAAATAAGGGAGAGTCACGAGACAGATCGGGACGGACGGACTGGTCGTACCGGTCGCATCCGGCGTCTGGAGCGCGGGTGAGGGAATCGCCGATGCACAACCTCGGATCTCTGGTTTGTCTTCTCCTGGCCCTTGCGGACCCTCCGCCGAGCGATCCCCCAGCCGGTTCCCCGCTCGAGGTCGTGGCCGCGCTGGAGTCGGCCTTGGCCGACGCGATCGCCAAGGCGGAACCCTCGGTGGTCGCGATTGCGCGCGACAAAGGCGAGGATGATACGACAACGGCCGTGAAGGGCCGGACCAAAAACGGCGAGGGGGCGGCGGGCCTGCTGGAAGGGGCAGACCAGGCCCTGCTCTTGAGGGGCCGGATCGATGTGATGCCCAATGATGTGTTCGGACCGGATCAAATCTCGTTCGACTTCGGATCGGGAGTCGTCATCGGCGATCGTGGTGAGATCCTGACCGCCTTTCACGTGGTCCGAGGCGCCAAGCGGCTTCACGTTCGCGCCATGGGCAAGCAGAGCTTCGATGCCGAGATCATCGCGGCCGACCCCCGCAGCGACCTCGCGGTCATCGTCCCCAAGACGGGAACGGGGATCACGCCCCCCCGACTCACGCCCCTGCCCCTCGGCGACGCGACCAAGCTCCGCAAAGGGTCGTTCCTGCTCGCCCTGGGCAATCCATTCAATGCGGCCGGCCAGGATGGACGCCCCTCCGCGACCTGGGGGATTTTATCGAATGTCGCACGGCGACTGGAAGTGACCCAGGAGGAACCCCGGTCCTTGAAGAACTATCCCACCTTGCTTCAGCTCGACGCCAAACTCAACCTGGGCATGAGCGGCGGAGCGGTCATCAACCTCAAAGGGGAGTTGGTCGGACTCACCACCAATAGCGCCAACGCCGCAGGCTTCGACGCCCAAGCAGGCTACGCGATCCCGATGGATGCACGGGGACGGCGCGCCGTGGAGACGCTCAAGCAGGGTAAAGAGGTGGAATACGGATTTCTTGGCGTCGCCTTGGATACGGAGCACCTCACAAATCTCGTGGTCTCCGCACAGGCGGGGACCCCGGCCGCCGAGGGCGAGGTGCACGCCAATGACGCCATCCTTTCCGTCGGTGACATTCCCATCCAGGACGTGGACAGTCTCTTCCTGGCGATTAACCACTTCACACCGGGTTCGAGCGTCATCCTCAAACTCTTGCGCGGCGATGCCACGCTCGAGCGAACCGTCTTGCTCGCCAAAGCCCCTGTCGACGGCGAAGTCATCGCCACCAATCGCCCCGCCCCTTGGCGTGGAATTCGTGTCGACTATACGAGCACGATGCCTCAGACCAATTTCGGCGTGGGGGTTCTCGATGCCATGGCCCGAGGCGGGGTGATGATCGCGGAGGTCGATCCCAACTCGCCCGGCGAGAAGGCGGGCCTCAAAAAAGGGCAGGTGATCAAGTCAGTCGGCGGCCGAAACATTCGCAGTCCACGCGAATTCATGAAGGCCGTCGCCAACCTCTCCGGACCCGTGAAACTGGACACCGACCACGGGCCGTTCAGCGTGAACTAGGGAGGATTCTGCGGGCAAAACAGGGCCACATCGCGATCAGAGCGATTTCCATCTGATGAGACGCGTCGCGACCGCCCTCCCCCAGCCTTCCGGAAATCGTTTCAGACGCGTCGATTGTGCGATCTCCAAGGCTCACGTTTCATCGATCTCCTCCGGTCTGCTATGATTTCTCCTCATTACGGACCGGAACGAACCCAGAAGTGTCTTCGTCGCCGTCGTCGACGGCCGCCGAGCGTTCTCTTGACGACCCTCTAGCCACCAGCCCCTGGCCACAGACGACATGACCACAGACGAACTCCGCGACGCCTATCTCGATTTCTTCGTTTCCAAGGGATGCGTTCGCCGGCCCAGCGACGTGCTCGTTCCCAACGACTCGACCGTCCTGTTCACGCCGGCCGGAATGAATCAGTTCAAGCGGGAGTTCATGGGCCTGGGCGACCCTGCCTTCACCCGCGCCACCACCTGCCAGAAGTGCCTGCGGACCGGAGATATCGACAACGTCGGTAAGACGGCGTTCCACGAAACCTTCTTCGAGATGATGGGCAACTTCAGCTTCGGCGACTACTTCAAGCGCGAGGCAATCCACTGGGCCTGGGAATTCTTGATCCAAGTCCTCAAGCTTGACCCCGAGCGGCTGACGATCACGGTCTACCTCGATGACGACGAGGCGTATGACATCTGGCGCAAGGAGGTCAAGGTTCCGGCCAACCGGATCTCCCGCCTGGGCGAAGACGACAACTTCTGGCCGGCTGGCGCGCCGACGCACGGCCCGAACGGCGTCTGCGGTCCCTGTTCCGAGATTTTCTACCACGGCAACGGACCGAAAGAAGTCGAGATCTGGAACCTGGTCTTTACCCAGTTCAACCGGATCGGTCCCGGCGAACTCGAACCCCTGCCCAAGAAGAACATCGACACCGGCATGGGCCTGGAACGTGCGGCCGCTTGCCTCCAGGGCGTGCCCACCGTCTTCGCCACCGACATTTTCAAGCCGATCGTCGCCGCCGTCGCCCAGCAACTCGGAGTCGACTACGTCGCCGACGGGCCGAACGGGACGCGAATCCGCCGCATGGCCGATCACGCCCGTGCCTTGACCTTCTGCATCCATGAGAATGTGAAGCCTTCGAACGAGAAACAGGGATCAGTCCTCCGCCGCCTTCTGAGAAGGGCCGTGATCGACGCCTACCAGATGGGCCAGCGCGAACCCTTCTTGCACGAGTTGCCGACCGTAGTGGCCGAGGTGATGGGACGCCCCTACCCCGAGTTGAAGGAAAGCGTTCCCCGAATCCGGAACGTGATCCGTGAGGAAGAGGATCAATTCCTCCGCACCCTCGACAACGGCCTCAAACGGCTCGACGACCTGTTCCGAAAGACCAAGGCCGCAGGTTCCGACACGATCGGGGGCAAGGAGGTCTTCGACCTCCACCAGACCTACGGCATCTGGGTCGATATCACCGAGAGTTTGGCGACCGAGCACAACCTGCGAATCGACCGTGCCGGGTTCGACAAGTCGATGGAAGCGCATGGGGAAATCTCGCGCCCGATGAAGGGGGCCGCGGCCGTCTTCGCCACCGGCCCGCTCGATACGCTCAAGTCGTCGTATCATCATGGCAGCGAGTTCCTCGGCTACACCACCACCGAGGCCGACGGCAAGGTCATCGGGATCGTCGAGCAAGGGAAGCTGGCCGAGTCGGCCTCCGCTTCGTCCGACGGGGCCCCGCTGGTCGTCCTGGTTCTTGACCGTACGCCCTTCTACGGCGAGAGCGGCGGCCAGGTCGGCGATGTCGGCGAGATCAAGGGGGAGCATTTCCGCTTCCGTGTCACCGACACGAAGAAGGACAACGACTTCACCCTCCACATCGGCCAGGTGATCGAGGGGACGGTCACGCTCGAGGAAACAGTCCAGGCCCGGGTCGATCCCGAGCGCCGCGAGGCGATTCGCCGGGCCCACTCGGCGACCCACGTCCTGCACCACGCCCTGCACATTCATCTGGGTAAGCACGCCCAGCAGGCCGGGAGCAAAGTCGAGCCCGACCGCCTGCGGTTCGACTTCGCCAACCCCGAGGCCGTCGGCCGCGAACGGCTCCGTGCCATCGAAGAGACGGTCAACGAGCGGATCCTCCGGGCCGAGCCGATCACCTGGACCACGATGCCGATCAGCGAGGCCAAGTCGTTGGGCGCCATGGCCCTCTTCGGCGAGAAGTACCCGGAGGTTGTTCGCGTCGTTCAGATGGGGGAATTCTCCCGGGAGCTGTGCGGCGGCACCCACCTCGATAACGTCGCTCAGGCCGGCCTGTTCAAACTCATCGGCGAAGAATCGGTCGCGGCCGGCACCCGCCGGATCACCGCCCTCACGGGCAAGGCCGCGCTGGAGTATGTGCGTCAGGAGGAAGACCTGCTGGCCGATGTCGCATCGACCCTGAAGGTCCCCGCCAACCTCGTGGGTGAGCGTGTCTCCGCGCTCCTCGAAGAGATCAAGACCCTCAAAAAGCAGGCCTCGCAACGACGGACCGAAACGGCTCCGCGCGTCTCGGCCGACGACCTGTTGGCCGCCGCTTCGGTGCTGGGCGACGTGAAGGTCATCGCCCAGCTCGTGGATGGCTCCTCGCCGGACGAACTCCGGCAGTTGATCGACGTGCTCCGTCGCAAGGCGGAGACCGGCCTGGCCGTGCTCCTGCTCACGGTCGCCGACGGCAAGGTCAGCCTGGCCGCCGGCTTGACCCCCGACCTGATCACCCGCGGCTTGCACGCCGGCCTCTGGCTGAAAGACGTGGCCCCCGTTGTCGGCGGCGGAGGAGGCGGTCGGCCCGACCTAGCCCAAGCCGGCGGGAAAAACCCCGAGCAAGTCCCCGCAGCGCTCGAGAAGGCCCTCGAGTCCATCAAGGCAAAGCTCGGAAGTTGACGACGACGGTCGCCTCTATCGGAATTCCAGGAGAGGCGAGCAGAGAGCCTACGCTCACCGCTCGCTTCTCCTGGAATTCCTCCTCCCAACGCTCCGCAAGTCTCACCTCATCCCTCACGCTCCTCGCTTTCCGCTCGCCTCGACCAGTTCGACCAGCCGGGACTCAACACGGAGGACTTGCTCCCGAATCGTCAATTCGGCCCGCTCGATCCGAACGTCGGCCCAAAGGACCGCGGCGAGGATCAGGAAGGCGAGTCCCGTGGTCAACATCGGCAGGCTGGCCGCTTCTCGCCCGAGGCTGAAGGAGACCAGGGACAGGGCCACCACTGCGGTCAGGGTAAATCCAAATGCCAGATGCGCCGCCAGGGTCCGCTGGGGGATAAAGTTCCCCCCGCCCCGGGTGAGCACCCAGGTGGCCAACAAAGACCAACCGAGTCCGAAGCACGCGAAGAGGGCCAGGAGGCTCCTCACCGCCACCGGCGTCTTCGCCGGCTCCGTGAGGGCTAATGACCCACAAACCAGGCAGCCGATCAGGCCTGACACGCCCACGGCCATGAACTGAATACGTCGCGACTTGCTCAAGTGAGTCTCCAATTGGGAATGAAGCTCGGCTCCATAACGATCTTTGACGGCAGAGGCGGGCGAGTCGAAACCCAGCAGTCGCTCACCCATTGCATCGTTGGGCTCAGTCATGATGATCTCCTTCTGGCTCGAGAATTTCGCGGAGGGTTTTCTTGGCCTTGAAAAGACGAGACTTGACCGTGCCCGGTGGAATGCCAAGCACTTCAGCCACCTCGTCGATGCTCAGGTCCTGGAGAAAGAACAGTGTGAGGACCTCACGATCGACCCGCGGGATCTGGGCGAGACCGTGATAGACGAGCTCCGCGTCATCGAAGGAACCGGGTTCGGCTTCCTTCGATGACGCGAGACGCTCGGCTGAGTCGAGAATTCGATCGCGGGCGTATTCCTCGCGATGGTGGCTCATCACCGTGTTGCGGGTGACGGCATAGAGCCAGACCGGCAGGCGTCGCGGATCGCGCAAGGAGCGGATCCCCCGGAGGACCTGAAGCCAGACCTCCTGAAGAATCTGCCATGCGTCCTCTTCGTTCCCGACGAGCCGCCTGACGTAGAAGAAAAGTTTCCGCTCCCACTGGCGGACCAAGTCCTCAAAGGCAGCGTGATCTCCCCGTTGGCAGCGGAGAACGAGGAGCTCGAGGTCATGAATCTGGCGTGTTGTGGGCAATGCCAATCTCCCCCTGGCCTGGTCACAAATCTCTAGTCGGGAGACCCGCCAGTTCGGTTCATTGCGAGGAGGGCTATTTACTGCGAACCCAGAGTCGAGTAACTTAAACCCCTGTTCGCTCGCCACCGTCGGTCCTGACGGCAAACGCGACAGCTTCTGGTTCTTGGAGGGGTGGATTTAACGATTCCCCGTCTGGAACCCCGGTCGCACAGGACAACGTGGGCGAGCCGCTTGACATCCACGATCGATTGGGCGACCCTACGATTCGGCCTTGACGTGCGCAAAAGCGCCGATAAGATAGTCGTTTCGCACCAAGTTAGGGCGCTTTTCGAGCTCGACGTCTGTTAGGTAGCCCACGTTCATGAATTGTTATCAGGCGAAGGCGGGTGAGCTTACAAAGAGCTGGTACGTGATCGACGCGACCGATTTGGTCGTGGGCCGACTCGCCGCGCAAATTGCGCCGATCTTGATGGGCAAGCACCGCCCGACGTACACGCCCCACATCGACACCGGCGACTTTGTCATCGTCACTAACGTTGACAAGGTGGTTTTCACCGGCAAGAAGTGGCAGCAGAAGTCCTATCAGCGCTACTCGGGACATCCCGGCGGTCAGAAGGACGAGGTCGCGTGGAAGTTGCTCCAGCGCCGGCCCGAGCGAATTCTGCAACTCGCCGTTCAGCGGATGATGCCCAAGAACAAAATTGGCCGCCACATGCTCGGGAAGCTCAAGCTTTACGCCGGCTCCCAGCACCCGCACCAGGCGCAGGCTCCGCTACCCCTGGATGGCATTTTCGGCCGTCCGGCTCCTGCGGGTGGTCTGTTCGTGCCCAAGGCCATCCCTCAGGCCCCTCGAGTCAAAGTCGAGGCCTCGAAGGTTGAGGACACGCCGGCAACGGCAACGGCCACGGCAACTGCCGAGCAGGTTTCCACGGCATCGGACACGGCTCCGGCTGCTGAGTGAACCGAGACGTAATCGCGGCTTCTGAACAGGGATTGAATCAACGATCGGCTCGTGGAGCCTCTCGACGGATTGAGCGAGGGGTTCCAGACGCCATGAGAGGACCGAAATAGCGATGGCCACTGCGGCACAACCCTTCATCTGGGGCACCGGCCGACGCAAGACGGCGGTGGCCCGCGTCCGGATCCGTGAAGGGACCGGCAAGTTCCTGGTGAACGACCTTGAGGTCGACGCCTACTTCGTTCTGGAAGTCCAGCGGAACGACGTCCGCGCCCCCCTCATCCGCACCGAGATGTCGGACCGGATCGACGTTTTCGTCAACGTCAAGGGCAGTGGCAAGCATGGCCAGGCAGGCGCGGTGGTTCTCGGTCTCGCCCGTGCTCTCAAAGAGCACCGTAGCGACCTCGAACCCATCCTCCGCGACCATGGCTTCTTGACCCGCGACGCCCGTATGGTCGAGCGTAAGAAGTATGGCCATAAGAAGGCCCGTAAGAGCTTCCAGTTCTCCAAGCGTTAATTGCAAAGGCTTGGGAGCGATTGGTTTCGACAAAGACCAGCCCGAGACCAAGGTAACAAACCTTGGTCTCGGGCTGGTCTTTTCTGCTTGCCGGATACGGAACTCGGTCATCATTTGCAGAATGGCAAGCTGCAATGACTGTTCTTGGAAATCACCAGGGTGATCGGAGCACGCTCTAGCTTCCGAATTGTTCGCGGAACTGGACGAGGTTCTCGCGGCGGCCGAGGATGACGATCTTGTCGTCGACGCCAAACGGTTCGTCGCCCGTGGGAGGGAACTCGACGCGGCCATCGGCCCGCTTGATCGCGATGACGATGACACCGGTGCGGCGGCCGATATCAGCGTCTCTGAGTGTCATCCGGTGGAGTGTACTCCCCGCCTTGATCGGCAGGTCGTCCATCTCGATGGCCAGGTGGGAGTTCTGAGTCACCAGCTCGGCGAACTCGACGACGGAAGGATTGGTCAGGAGCGAGACGATCCGCCTCGCCCCGATGGCGGACGGTAAAACCACGTGGTCCGCTCCTGCCTGACGAAGCTTCTTGAGCGTCGTCGGCTGCTCAGCGCGGGCCACGATCACGACGTTGGGTGCCATCTGGCGAGCGGTCAGTGTGATGAAGACGGTCTCGGCGTCGGACGGTAAGGCCGTCACCAGGGTCTTGGCCCGCAGCAGGCCCGCCTCGGCGAGTACCTGCTCCTCCGTGGCGTCTCCCTGGACGTAGAGGAGGCCGTGCCGCTCAATGTCGGCGATTCGTTCGTCGGAGGGCTCGATGACCACGAGAGAAAGGCCAGCCGCAACGAGATCGTCGGCGACGAGCATACCGACCCGACCGAAACCTGCGACGATCGTGTGCCCGCAAAGCTGCTCGATCTGACGTCGCATGCGCTGGTATCCCAGGAGGGTTCGGATCTCTCCTTCCGCCAGGAACTGGACGAAGCCGGCCAGCATGTAGGCAACCGCGACCGACCCCAGCGCGATGATGATCATCGTGTGGACCCGCGCGGCAGTCGTGATCACCGGATGGACCTCGCCGTATCCCACCGTCGACATAGTGATGACGACCATGTAGACGGCGTCGAACAGGGTCCAGCCGTTCGCGACGTAGCCGATCACACCAAAAATCATCACCAACAGGACGCCGACAATGCCCTGGAACATTCGCCGGACCGAACCACGCTGCCAGAAGGTCGGGATCTCACGAGTCGCGGGTTTGGAAATGGCCATGCGCAGCTCGGCCCCGGCCTGAAGTGACGATCAAGAACGTCCTACCTCCCAATTTACCAATGTGCGATCGATCAAGCGCGACCACGGAAACGCTGGTTGAACGCGACGGCGAGCACGACCACCGTGCCCAGTACCAATCCTTCAATTTGGGACGGGTCGACCCCCTTCACCACGATCGCGGTCCCCTTGATCACGATCTGAATCAGGAAAAGGCCGAGGACGGTGCCTCGAATCGACCCGAGCCCTCCCGAAAGGCTACAGCCGCCCACGACCGCCGCTGTGATCGCGTAGAGTTCGTAGGAGACTCCCAACCGAGGGTCGGCCTGACCGCTCCGGCCGGTGAAAAGGATCCCGCCCAAGGCCGCGAGCATGCCGGAAAGACCGTAAGCCACCGCCTTGAGCCGGCGGGTCGGCAGGCCGCTCAACCGCGCGGCCGTCTCGTTCCCCCCCAAGGCATAGAGGTGCCGGCCTAGAACCGTCTTCCCCATCATGATGCTGGCCGTAATCGCGACCGCCGCGAAGATCAACAGCGTCCACTTCGGTTCTTTCCCAAAGATCCGGTAAGCGTCGAAGGGAATGTTGATCGACTGATTTTTGCAGAGGAGCATCGCCACGCTCCTCAGACCGGCCATCGTCGCCAAGGTTGCGATGAAGGGAGGGAGACCCAGCCAGTTGATCATAAACGCATGACCCAGGCCGATTCCGAGTCCCATGAGCAAGGTCAGCGCAATGGCCAGCGCCACCACCAGATTCGAGGGGGGAAGCACCGTCGGCTCGCCGCCGCGAAGCCAGTCGGTCAACAGTTTCGCGCTGACAATCGAGGCCAGCGCCACCACCGAACCGACCGAGAGGTCGATCCCACCGGTAATAATCACCAAGGCCGCGCCGATCGAGAGCACCCCGAAGAGGGCCACTTGATGGAAGAGCGCCTGTTGGGTATACGCCGAGAAGAAGCTCTGGGAGGGGTTGAAGACATAGATCAACGCCAGCACCACAAGGATGCCGGCCACCAACCCCCACTCCGGTGCGCGAAAGATCGAGGTCCACGACCGGCCATCCGTGGCAGCCGGCCGCGTTGCTGAGTCGTTCGTCATGACGATTTCAGGCCCTTGCTGGTCAACCATTCTTTCATCGACTTGATGTCAATCACGTTGTCCCCCTTCACGGGCGACTCCTTGGTGGGCACGATCACTCGGACCCCCGTATCAATCACGGTCGCCCCCCCCGGCAGCATCTCCTCGATCGTCGACTTGTCCTTCTCCACGAACGCCTTGACCAGGCGAACCCCTTGATAGCCCATTTCATAGGGATTCTGGCAGACGGCCGCATCGATCCGCCCCTTCTCGACGTGCTCGACAGCCTGCTCATCAAGGTCGAACGTGACAACCGTGACCCGCTTGCGAAGGTCGGGAAACTTGCCGATCTCCTCGGCGATCCGAGGCGCGTTGTACGACCAGATCCCCACGAGGACGCCGATGTCGGGGTACTTCTCGATCGCGGTCTGGACGTTGGTCAAGGCCCGCGCCAGGTCGTTGTCGTCGGAAAAGATTTCGGCCTGTGTAAACGCCTTTCCAGCGCCCGCGAAATACCCTTCGCGCCGCTCGATCGCGTTCGCCGCCGAGGGCACTCCCACGAACATCGCGACCTTCCCCCCCTGGGGCCGGAGCATCGCGCTGACCTTGCCCGCCTCTTCGCCCGCTTTGCGGTTGTTCGTCCCGATGTAGGCCTTGCGCGTATCGGGTTGACCGTCCGAATCGATGGTGATGACCACCTTGCCCTGTTTCTCAAGCTCACGCATCTTGTCGGCAATGCCGGGTGTCGCCGCGTCCAAAACGGAGACGGCCACCCCTTGAACGTCGGAGCGGCTCAGGGCGTCTTCGAGCAGGCGGATCTGCCCCTCGCGCTGGCCGTCATTGCGACGCATCTCGACCTGAGCGCCGAACTTCTCGCCTCCATCGTGCATCCCTTTTTCGACGGCGCTCCACCAATCCGAGTTGCCGTTCGTGATGAATAAGATTTTGGGACTCGATCCCGCTTTCGGTATCGACGTGTCTTTGGATTCACCGCAGCCGGCCGAGATGAGCAATGCAATGACGCAGAGCCAACGGCCCTTGCGTGGAGTCCAGGTCGTGTGCACGTTGTTCCCCTTCAGGCGAGATGCCCAGAATCATTGAGAACGATCATCTTACCTGCGCCGATTGCGAAGCGAAACGCATCGGTTCGGGAGAACCCAATCTCTTGTGGCGAACATTTGTCGCGAGCGAGATGTCTCAAGTGGGCAAGCGAACCCTTCCGGACGAACGGGGAAAACAAGGTCGCTTCAGTCCCTATTCACGTTGTGACCACCGCGAGTACGATGACGATTTCCTCAGAAGAATCGTGGCAAGAAGGGCCAATATTGATGGCCGACGACTCGCGTTGCATCCGGCTCCGTGGAGTGCGGGTCCATAACCTGAAGGGGATCGACCTCGACCTCCCGCTGAATCGGCTGGTCGTATTGACCGGGGTCAGCGGCTCGGGCAAGAGCTCGCTGGCCTTCGATACCCTCTACGCCGAGGGCCAGAGGCGGTACATCGAGACGTTCTCGGCATATACCCGGCAGTTCCTCGAAAAACTCGACAAGCCGGAGGCCGACCGGATCGACGGAATCCCCCCGGCCATTGCCGTGGCCCAGCGCTCCGGGGGAAGGCGGTCGAGCCGAAGCACGGTCGGTACGGTGACCGAGGTTCATGACTACCTCGGCCTCCTCTTTGCCAGAACGGGTCAGGTCATCTGCCCGGTTTGCGGCAAGGGGGTTGAGCCGGCCAATCCGGCGACCGTTGCGAGAACCATCGACGCCCTCCCGGAGAAGACGCGCTATCAGATCGCGTTCCCGATGGAGATCCGGCCCGACTCCGACCGGGGTGCGCTTGCCGGGATTCTCCGCGAGGATGGATTCGCTCGGGTCCGGGTCGACGGCCAGGTCGTCTCCTTGGAGGCGGGCGAGTTCCCGATGCCCTCCGACGGGTCGATCGACGTGATTGTCGACCGCCTGGTACGCGGATCCGACTCACCCGAGCGGCGGCTCGACTCGATCGAGACCGCGTTCGCGAAGGGGCTTGGGCGATGCCGGATCCTGACCGATGCCGACGCGATCAGCTTCTACCAAGGCTGGCGCTGTGGGCATTGCGGGATCGACTACCTCGAGCCCGACCCTCGCCTTTTCCGCTACAACAGCCCGCTCGGGGCCTGCCCGACCTGCGAAGGTTTCGGCCGGGTCATCGACCTCGATATGGATCGGATCGTACCGGACTCCTCGAAGACTCTCCGAGGGGGAGCGATCGTTCCCTGGACGACCCCAACCTACCGTGGTCAACTCGCCGACCTGCTCGACGTGGCCACGGACCTGGGAATCCCCACTGACGTTCCATTCAAGCGTCTGACGGACGCCCAGAGACAGACCATCGTCGAGGGGGATCCCAACCACGATTTCCCAGGCTTGCGCGGGTTCTTTCGTTGGCTGGAGAAGAAGTCGTACAAGATGCACGTGCGGGTTTTCCTCAGCCGATGGCGCGGCTACTCCCCCTGCCCTTCGTGCGGCGGAGCGCGGTTGCGGCCCGAGTCGCTGGCCGTCCGTGTCGACGGCCGTAACATCGCCGAGGTCTCGGCTCTCAAGATCAGCGACGTGACGCCCTTCCTTGCGGGCTTGACCGAGTCCGATCAAAACCCGGTCGTCCAGCGGGTCGTCCGGCAGATCAGGGCCAGGCTCGACTACCTGGAGCGGATCGGGCTCGGCTACTTGACCCTCGATCGGCAGGCACGAACGCTCTCAGGGGGGGAATCCCAACGCGTCGCGCTCACGACCGCGCTGGGCTCGGGATTGGTCAATACACTCTACGTGCTCGACGAGCCCTCGATCGGCTTGCACCCTCAAGACAGCGATCGCCTGATCGCGATCCTGCGTTCGTTGCGCGACGCCGGTAACTCGGTCGTGGTCGTGGAGCATGACCAGGCGATCATCCGCGCGGCCGACCTGCTGGTCGACATCGGCCCAGGCGCGGGTGAAGCGGGGGGGCAATTGCTCTACAACGGCCCCCCCGACGGAATCGTGGGGACCCCGCAATCGGCCACGGCCGACTTCTTGAGCGGCCGACGGCGCATCTTGATTCCCGATCGTAGACGGCCCCGCGATCGAGGTCACCTGAAACTGACCGGCGCGCGAGGCCACAACCTCAAGGGAATCGACGTCACGTTCCCACTCGGCGTCCTCTGCGTCGTAACCGGCGTCAGCGGCTCGGGCAAGAGCACGCTCGTGGAGGAGACCCTCTACCCCGCACTTCGCCGCCGACTCGGCAACGAAGCGCTCCAGGCGGCCCCTCACGCCACGCTTTCCGGCACGAGCGACCTCAACGAAGCCGTGCTCGTCGATCAGCTGCCGATCGGCCGGTCCGGTCGGTCCAACCCGGTGACCTACCTGAAAGCGTTCGACGAGATCCGCAAGACGTTCGCCGCCACCCACGATGCCAAGCTCCGCAACTATGGAGCCGGCCAGTTCAGCTTCAACGTGGAAGGAGGCCGGTGCAATTCGTGCGAAGGAAACGGGTTCCTCGCGATCGACATGCAATTCCTCCCCGACGTGATGATGCGTTGCCCTGAATGCCGAGGAACCCGGTATCGCCCGGAAACGCTCGAGATCACCTACCGGGGGCGGAACATCGCCGAGGTGCTCGAACTGACAGCGCGCGAAGCATTTGCCTTTTTCCGGCACCGTCCCAAGGTGCAGGCACGGCTCCGGCCGCTCCTGGATGTCGGGCTCGACTACCTCCGCCTGGGCCAGCCCGCTTCGACGCTCTCCGGCGGCGAAGCGCAACGCCTGAAACTCGCGAGCTACCTGGCCACCTCGCCCAGTGCAATGACCCGGTCGGCGAACCGGCCAAAGACCCTCTTCGTGCTCGACGAGCCCACGACGGGCCTTCATCCGGCCGACACGCTCAAACTCCTCGACGCCCTGAACTCGTTGCTCGACCTGGGACAATCATTGATCGTGATCGAACACAGCCCCGACGTCATGGCCTGTGCGGACTGGATTATTGACCTCGGCCCAGGAGCCGGAGACGACGGGGGCCGGATTGTGGCCGAGGGAACGCCGGAAGAAGTGGCCCGCATGGACACGGCCACCGGCCGCGTGCTGGCCAATTGGCTTGGGACAAAAATTTAACCACGAATTACACGAAACACACGAATGGAAACGGAAAAGAAAAAACGCTCTTAATTCAAATAGATGATTTTCATTGATTATTTTTCGATTCTGCGTATTCATACGTGTATTCCGTGGTGAGATTGCCCCCGGAGCGAGAAGCGATGGCTAAGAATAGTGGATATACGGGTCCGTTGGAGCAGGTGGGAACTTGCCAATGGCGGATTCCCAAGACTTATCGAGACGATATGCGCGTCGACGGCCTGATCTTCGCCGACGAGTCGCTGATCGCCCAGATTAAGAAAGACCAAGGCCCTGAGCAAGTTGTGAACGTAGCGACCCTGCCGGGTATTCAGAAGGCCAGCCTGGCGATGCCCGACATTCACTGGGGGTACGGCTTCGCCATCGGCGGCGTGGCCGCGACCGACCCGGAGGAAGGGGGGGTGATCTCGCCGGGCGGGGTTGGCTATGACATCAACTGCGGCGTCCGACTGCTCCGTACGGACCTTGCCTGGGACGAGGTTAAACCGCGAATTCGCCAGCTCGTCGACGAGCTTTTCCGGGAAATTCCCACAGGCGTCGGCCAGCGAGGCCGGTTCCTCTTCGATAAGCCGAAGCTCAGCCGGTTGATGGAGCAAGGCTCAGCCTACGTCGTCGAACAAGGTTGGGGAACCGTGCGCGACCTCGGGTTCACCGAGGCGGGGGGCCGGCTCGATGGGGCCGATCCCGATCGGGTCAGCGACCGGGCGTTCACGCGGGGCTATGACCAGTGCGGAACGCTTGGGTCGGGGAACCACTTCCTCGAGGTGCAGGTCGTGGACCGGATCCATGACCAGGAAGCGGCCGACGTCATGGGCTTGCGCGAGGGGCAGGTCACCGTCCTGATCCACTCCGGGTCGCGCGGGCTCGGCTATCAGGTCTGCGACGACTACCTCGGGGTCTTCAAAGGAGCCCCCAAACGGTACGGATTCTCGCTGCCCGACCCGCAGCTCGCCTGCGCTCCGGTCCGCAGTCCCGAAGGCCAGTCGTATCTGGGCGCGATGCGCGCGGCGGCGAACTACGCCTGGTGCAACCGGCAGTTGCTCACGCACCAGGCGCGTGAGGTCTTCGCGCGGGTCCTCGGGACCCCTTGGGAATCGCTCGGCATGGACCTCGTCTATGACGTGGCCCATAACATCGCGAAGTTCGAGCACCACCAGGTCGGCGGAGGCATCTCGAAGCAAGTCTGCGTCCATCGCAAAGGGGCAACCCGCGCGTTCCCCCCTGGCCATCCGGAAATCCCCGACGAGTACCACAAGATCGGCCAGCCGGTGATCATTCCGGGCAGCATGGGAACTGCGAGCTGGGTCCTCGCCGGCCTGCCGGGAAGTATGGAGCAAACCTTCGGCACAACCTGCCACGGCGCCGGGCGAATGATGAGCCGGACGGCCGCCATTAAACTCGCGGGCGATCGGAGAATTGATAAGGAACTCGACGCGATCGGCATCATCGCCCGCGCCCGGGGCCATAAGGGATTGGCTGAGGAGCAGCCGGCCGCCTACAAAGACGTCGACCAGGTCGTCGAAGTCGTCGACAAGGCGGGCATTTCCAAGAAAGTGGCCCGGCTCCGCCCCGTCGGCGTCATCAAAGGGTAATCCTGGACCGGTTCACTCACCACGAGGTGTATAACCAGTCGGGATAGCGGTCGACCACCGGCCCCTCCTTCCGGCAGAGGCAGAAGGTGGTGTCGCCACGGTCTCGTGGGTCGACCCCGGGAATGGCTGGCAGGTGATCGTGCGAGGGATAAGCCGGAATCCCTGCCAGCCGCTCGACCCCAAACCCGGCAGCGGTGACGAGCTTCCCAACCTCATCCACGGTGTACTCGCGATTGTGCCGGTCCGTATCTCCCTGGCGGATGAACACGCCGTAGAGATAGGGAGACGCGTGGTTGATCAGGTTGTGCAAGGCAACCCAACTCGCGAGGTTCGGAGTCGTCAGGAGTAAGAATCCCCCCGGCTTCAAGACCCGACTCAGCTCAGCGAGCGCGAACATCGGGTCGGCCGTGAAATGCTCGAGCACCTCCATCAAGAGGACGCCATCGAAGGTCGCGTCGGGGTACGGTGCGGCCTCCTTCTCCAGGTTGAAGTAACGAGGCATTTCGAGAGTATATCCACGCTCTTCGCGCAGGACGTCGCAAAAGTGCCCCGCTCCACTGGCGGGATCGAGGATCAGCCCCTCCCCCTGGGGAATCCAACTCAAGGAGAGCGCATAGCGGCGGACGTGGTTCAGGTCGTTCTCGAGGAACGCCCGATGCACCGGACTCGACCACCTCTCCCGGACCCGCTGGCGAAAGACTTCGACAAGCCGCTCGACGTCCGGATCGAGAAGAGGCTGGAGAGGCAGAGACGCAACGGCCGGCTCCTGCTCCTCCTCGCGTTCTCGTTGGCGAAATCGCCGGTGCAGGGAATTGGCGATGCCGGAAACCCTGGCCGCAAGGGGCATGGCGATCCTCTTCAATCTCTCGGTAACGAGATGGGAGTGTTCCGTCTGGTTCCAGACGACGGGAACGCCCGCCAACGCACTCATCCATTCTGCGATGGCGAGAGTCTCATTCGCGCATGGATTTAATGCAACTCTTCGTTTTCGTCAAGATCCGTCGGCCCCGACCGACTGCCAGGCAGAACCGCCCCGGTGAATTCCACCGGATAGGCGCGCGATTTTCGTGGAAATCCGTCGAGCAAGCCCTAACCTGTCCATCTGCCAACCTGTTATCCTCGCTCGCCTGGAGAGGTTGTTTTCTCTATAATGTGAAGTCCCTGGAGTTTATCCCGAAGGATCGACGTTCATGAGCGTGGCGGAAAGCGCGATCGACCTCGAACGGACGCTCCGAGAACGGTTCGACCTGGAGCAATTTCGGCCTGGCCAACGCGAGGTGATCGAGAACGTCGTCCAAGGTCGCGACGTCCTCTGCGTCATGCCGACCGGTGGCGGTAAGAGCCTCTGTTACCAGTTGCCCGCCCTCCTGCTGCCCAGGATGACCCTGGTCGTCAGTCCCCTGATCGCCCTGATGAAGGATCAGGTGGACGTCCTGATTCAGCGCGGCGTGCGCGCCACGCTGCTGAACAGTTCGCTCGATCCAGCCGAACAACGGACCCGGCTCCAAGAAATTGAGGCTGGGCAATACGACCTCGTTTACGTCGCCCCTGAACGGTTCCGCAGCCCTCGGTTCGTGGAGGCGATGGCGAAGATCCGCCCGTCGCTGCTGGCGGTCGACGAGGCCCACTGTATCAGCGAGTGGGGGCACGACTTTCGCCCCGACTACGCCAAGATCGGCCTGGCCCGGCGGCGGATCGGGGCTCCGCCCTGCATCGCGCTCACGGCCACCGCCACCGATCTGGTGCGCCGGGATATCGCCGACCAGCTCGATCTCCAGGACCCCGCGCAGTTCGTCACCGGCTTCGACCGCCCCAACCTCGGCTATGCGGTCGTCGAGGCCCGGCGCGACGCTGATAAGCTGGTGGCGCTCGCCCAGACGCTCGAGCAAAACCGAGGCCCCTCGGTCATCTACGCGTCGAGCCGGGCCCGGTGCGAGTCGGTCGGCCAGTTCCTCGAGAACCAGCTCAATCGCTCGGTGGCGATCTACCACGCAGGGCTGAGCCGCGAAGAACGGCACTCCGCCCAGGATCGGTTCATGTCGGGCGAGGCTGAGATCGTCGTCGCCACAAACGCGTTCGGCATGGGGGTCAATAAAGCGAATATCCGCTCGGTGATCCACTTCAACATGCCGGGGACGCTCGAGGCGTACTATCAGGAGGCCGGCCGTGCGGGGCGCGATGGGAATTCAGCCCGTTGCGTGCTCCTCTTCGCCCTGGGGGATCGATTCCTCCAGGAGATGTTCATCGAGAATGAATATCCTCCCGCCGACACCGTTTTTCAGGTCTTCAACTTCCTCCGCGCGCTCGAGTCGGATCCGATCGAGCTCACCCATGCCGAGATCAAGGAGTCGGCCGGGATCGAGCTGAACGAGTCGGCCGTCGGCACAGCGATCAAGATTCTCGAAGGCGCAGGCGCGCTCGAGAAGTTCCTCCCTCGCGAAAACATGGCGATCGTCCGAATCAATGCCGAGGCCGACGAGCCCAGCCTGACCCGTCGCCTCGGGTCGCAGGCGCACGTCCAGCGGACCGTCGTCCTCGGCCTGGAAGGACTGGTCAACCGCCGTTTTGGCGAGACCATCTACTTCCATCCCGACGATTTCGCCACCACCCTCGGCCTCGACCGCCCCGCACTCAATCGGGCCCTTCGAACCCTGGCCGCGGAACTGCCGATCGACTACATCCCTCCATTCCGGGGCAACGCAATCCGCGTAATCGACCGAAGTCGCAAGGCACGCGACCTCGAGATCGATTTCACCGCCCTCGAGAAGCGCAAGCAGCGCGAGTACGACAAGCTCGAGCGAATGGTCCGGTATGCCCAGACCCGCCAGTGCCGCCGCTCCTATATCCTCAGCTACTTCGGTGATGCTTCCGCCTCCCGAGTTCACTGTGGCCACTGCGACAATTGCGGCCTGGGCGACGGCCTGGCCACCCCTCACGCCGGCGTTCCAATCGACTCGACGGCGGGACGCGAGGTGGTTCTCAAGGTCCTCTCCGGAGTCGCCCGCGCCAAGGGGCGCTTCGGCAAGACCGTCATCGCGCAGATGCTGACCGGTTCCGGCTCCGAAAAGATGGACCGATGGGGGCTGAAGCACCTGAGCACTTATGGGATCCTGGCCGAGTTTCGCCAGCCCGAAGTCGTGCAGATCCTCGATGCGCTCGCCTCATCCGGCTTCGTCGAATATCAGGAAGTGGACCGGTTCCGACCGGTGGCCAACCTGGCTGCTCAAGGATGGGAATTGCTCAAAGGGCAAGTCGCCCATCCGCTCGTTTTGACGCTTCCCGATGCGATCGCCGCCAAGCTCACCAACGGCGGGCTGGAACGCCTCGCGGCCCCTCGCCCGGCCGCCTCAGCACAAGCCGCCCCCCATGACGAGGATGGCGCCGACGCCGAGGCCTCGGCCCTGGCGGGCGACCCGCTCTGGGGGCACCTCAAGAGCCTTCGCAGCGAATGGGCTCGCGAAGCGAAACAGCCCTCCTACTGCATTTTCACCAACCAGACCCTGGACGCCCTGGTCCGGGAACGGCCGTCGAACCCGAAAGAACTCGCCGGGATCAAGGGATTGGGGCCGGCGCGAATCGAGCGCCATGGAGCGTCGCTCCTCGCCGCGATCGCCCAGCACGCCGACCGCCCAGTTGCTCCCTCACCTGGTGCAGCACCTGCTGCTTTGCCCAAGGCTGCGCCCGCGCTCAAGACGGCACCTTCGCCGGCCTTGGAGCGGCCCCTGAAATCCAAGACCACGCCCACCGAGGTCGAAGTCCGGACGGACCGATCGCCGTCGTCCTCTTACATCCCGACCGAGGAATGGACCTGCCGCCTGATCGATCGTGGCTTCAAGCTCGACGAGGCCGCAGCGATTCGGGGGCTCGACTTCTCGGCGATCCTCCGCCACTTGACCCTGGCGGCGCGCCAGGGACGAAAGGTCGCCCCGGAGGCCTTCCTGGATCCCGAAGTCCTGAAGAGGTGGGATGAGTGGCGGGCCGAACAAGGGAATGTGACTTCTCCGTCGCCTTACCGCGACGCGTCCGAAGCGATGTGGAACCTCTACCTGGCCTGCCGTGCTCAGGGATAGAGGCTTGGCAGGTCTCTGGCCGTCACTTATCATGTCCTTGGTCTTCTGGATCCGTCCGTCTGAAGACCTCCGGTCGTGTCTCAAAAAGAAGGGGATGAAGGCCGCACACGGCCCAATCCCGGAACACTCGGGATCCGCGGCTATGAAATGCTTGATCGTCTACTATCTCGATGGTCTCTGGTACGGCGAGGAAGTCGCCTGGAAACGCTCGGGAAGCGGCTTCTACCGCGAGATCTCCCGGACTGAGGTTCCCCAGTCGAGAACCGAGATCGAGAAATTCGCCGCGGAAAATCACTACCGGATCGAGTGGCGCGGCGAAATCCCCACTCAGAGCCAGTCGGCCTGAATCCTCTGCCAGGCGAACTCCCTCTTCGCTCGCCCGTAAAAGGCGAGCGGGGAGCCTCCCATCACGAGTCAAGCTTCCGGCTTCGCCAGACGATCTGAACGCGGTTCCCCTCGGGATCGTTGAAGAAACCCGTGCGAAACGTGTCATTGTCCACGAGCGTTTCCATCTCAAAAACCATCCCACGCGCTTCCAGGGCCGCACGCTCCGCCGCAAAGTCATCGACCCAGAAGGCGAGATGGCAGATCCATCGCTGGTTGGTGCCGCATTCTCCCGGTGGCCGCCCGATGATCTCAATGGCCATCCCACCGTCATCGGCCAGGAAGTAGCCGGGCGGATTGCCGCCGCTGTCGAGCACCACGCGCATGCCCATAGCGTCGACGTAAAAATCCTTGAGCGCAGGGGCGTCCTTCGCGTAGATCGCGAAATGCTCTATCTTGGCCATACGAGGCATCTCCGAATCAGAATCAGAAATCGTCGATCGGTCAGCGGGTCTTGGGTTTCGACGTCGTCGCCTTCTTCGCGGTCAAGGCGATCACCGCATCCCACTCCGCGTCACTCACCGGCTGCACCGAGAGCCGGCTCCCCTTCCGGAGCAGTTCCATGCCATTGAGGGCACTGACCGTACGGAGTTCGGGCAACCCGAGGGGAGGGTCGATCGCTTTCACAGCGCGAATCGAGACCTGAAACCAGGTCGGTTTCTCCGGATCACTCTTGGGGTCGTAGTGATCGTCTTCGGAGTCGAATGCCGTGGGATCGGCATGCCCCGCGCGAACGACCTCGGCAATCCCGGCAATGGCCGGCGGATTGGCGTTCGAGTGGTAAAACAGAACGCGATCGCCAACTTCGACCGCGTCGCGGAGCATGTTCCGCGCCTGGAAATTCCGGACGCCGCCCCAGCCGGTCGTCCTGTCAGGCTCGGCTTCGAGGTCGGCGAACGAGAAACAGTTGGGCTCAGACTTGAATAGCCAGTTTGCCATGCGCTTTGACGACCCTATCGGAGGGGGATCGTGGCAACCAAAGGTCCCCCGCGCCGGTCGGCGCGGAGGACAGCGGGCCAAAGCATAGCAGATCGACGATCAATGCTCGATGCCGACCGTCAACTCGACGGCCTTCTGATCCAACGCGCTGGTCGCGCTGTTCCCTTGAGCGACAGCTCTCCCCCCCCGTAGGCCGAACGAGCAGAGGCAAGCGAGAACGGCCATGGCAAACATCTGGAGAAAGACGTCGCGGAGCGACCGCCCGAGTGCGGCCTGGACAGCCATGAGCTGCGGTCCGGTGAGAAGCTTGTGCGTCTCCGGCCGAAGGGCGGCGGCAATGTCGATTCCCACCGCGTTGGAGGCCGCGAGCCGACGTGCCAGCATGAATGCAAGAGTCGCCCCCAACACACCGACCCCAAGCGCTCCCCCCATCGTCCGGAAGAACGTCACCGCGCCAGTGGCCACACCACGCCGGCCCCAGTTGACCTCGTTCTGCACGCTCAGGATATAGCTCAACGAGGCCGGTCCCATGCCGATCCCGATGACAACCATCCCAACCAGGAAGAAGGGCCCCGAGGCGGAAGGCTGAGCGGCGCCGACAACCAAACTGAAGACCCCCGCGGTAATGAATAACGAACCGACGACGGCCGTCCGCCGGAACCCAAGCCGCACCACAACTTTGGCCGCAACAGCAACGCTGATCGACCACGAGAGGAAGAGGGGCGTGATCATCTTCCCCGCCGAGGTCGCTGTGCCGCCACGAACCCCCTGCATGAACAAGGGGATGTAGGTATCGATCCCGAACAGCAAGGCGCCGATCAGAAAGCTTCCGGCGATCGCCGAGCCAATATGCGGCGAGAGCACCAGGTCGAGCGGTAAGACCGGGTCGGCCGCCACCCGTTCCTGTCGCACGAAGAGCATGAGGGTGACGGCCGCCATGGCCAGCAAGCCAACGGTTCCCCGACTGGAGATCTCGGTCCCCCCCAATACCCCCATCAGTAAGAGGAATGAGCCGACCGCCAGTAAAGTCGCCCCTCCCCAGTCAATCGGCGCAACGCTCTTGCGCTCGACCTTCTCATGTACGTAGCGCATCAGGATCCAGGCCGAGATCAGCCCGAAGGGAACGGTCACGAAGAAGACCCAGCGCCACGAGAGCCGGTCGGTCAGAATCCCCCCCAGGGCGGGACCGATCAGGCTCGACCCGCCCCAGACGGCGCTGAAGAGTCCTTGCACCTTAGCACGCTCCTGGAGCGTGAAGAGGTCACCGAGCATGGTCAGGACAATCGGTCCGAGCGCACCGGCCCCCAGTCCTTGAACCACCCGCATCGCGATCAGGCTCGGCATGCTCTGGGCCATTCCGGAGAGCATCGAACCGAGGGCGAACAAGGCCAAGCCGAAAAGGAGAATTCGTTTGCGTCCGAAGATGTCGGCCAACTTCCCATAGATCGGCGTCGAGACGGTGGCGGCGAGCAAGTAGGCCGAGAAGACCCACGGGTAAATGTCGAGTCCCTTCAACTGAGCGATGATGCTCGGCATCGCGGTCGAGACCACCGTCTGCTCCAAGGCCGCGACCGCCATCGCCAGCAAAAGAGCCAGCGTGACCATGGCACGACCGGGCATCGTGGCCTCGTTTTCCACCACCGACATTGATAAACTCCCCGTGATGTTGAGATCGAACCATCCGGCCATTCAGGGCCGACACCAACTATTCTATCGAGCCCGCCAAACTCTCGGGCAGACAGTGGTCGGTTCTCCAGGCTCCCGATCGACACATCTCGAATGCGCGGAGTTCGTTCCGAATCTGGTCGAGGAACGACCACAGAGAACGATTTGCAACCCCCTCCACCCCCTGACGGAAGAAGTCACGGTGAATTCTGCCCTCCCCTGACCATTCTTGCGTCAGGGGCATGACCGTCGTGAAAGTTCTCAACAACGATCAGAAACATTCCCAACAAAGCGTTACGGACTCTCCGGTCAGTCAAAGAGCAAGCGAGCCGGCGGGTTGGAGACCGGTTTCGGGCACCATCCGGCTGGAGAGAGAAGCTCGAGTCCCAAGCTGGCCCCTCGTCACTCAAGCGTGATGGGCAATCCCAAGCGACAACCGCTTGAAGGCGCGCTCTCAATTTATGGACAAAACCAAAGCTAGGCATCATATCTGCGTACAGCGAAATGTACGGGGAGGCTTGAGCGGCCCCTGAAGCCATTTTCGCCGACACGAGATTCAGGCCCGGTCGTAAGCAATCTCGATTCAAAGATGTCGAAAGCGTGCGTGCATAGTCGCAGCACATGCAGTTTCGATGCGATTTTGATGTCTTATCATCACGGCGATCCGATGGTTTATGCGAGTCTTTCTGCCAGAATTTGAGGGATCTTGACCGTTTCTTAAGCGAAAACCCGCATCGCGACTTGCACAGCGGGCCCGTATCGCGTAAGTTTGAAAATCAGTTCCCCCCTTCTCTTTTTCATTACTACACACGACTCGGAGTATAGATGCTTATGCGAGCTCGTCGCTACGGTTTTACATTGATTGAGCTGCTGGTGGTGATCGCCATCATCGCGGTCCTGATCGCCTTGCTCCTCCCTGCCGTTCAGGCGGCCCGCGAGGCGGCCCGACGCTCCCAGTGCGTCAACAACCTGAAGCAACTGGGGTTGGCGGTCCACAATTACCACTCCACGCACAACGTCTTGCCTCCGCTGATGTCGAACTTCACCAAATCGGAGGCGATCGGCCCGATGGTTCCTGCGACAGGCGACTGGCCCCTGGGTTGGGCCGTCATGATCCTCCCGATGATGGAGCAGCAGGCCATCTACAACGCAGCCAACTTCTCCCGGGGTGCCCAGGATCCGATCAACTCCGTGACCGTCTCTTCCGTGAAGATCAACTCGCTGGTTTGTCCCTCGGAAAGCCTGAAAACATCGCCCTTCAGTCCTTTCAACTCGTGGATCAGCTACGCCGGTAACTTCGGTGGTCCCGGATCCATCCGAGGCTGGAGTGGAACGATCGTCCCCATGGGGAATTCCATGGTCGGGGACTGTCAGTGCAACGTGAACTCGAATATGGGATCGTTCGGTTTTGAGAGCGTGACCGACGGCACCTCGAACACGGCGCTGTTCAGCGAAAAGCTGATTGGATTGAGCAGCGACAATCAAGAGAATGTGCCCGTCACGTCGTCTCTGGCGAAGCGTGTGACCTACAAGATCGCAGGGCCGGTGAACCTCGATGCGGGCGACGGCGGCATGACGCAGGCGGCCCTCAGCCAATGCAAGAGTCTTCCGGGCACGACCGACACGGCAGGCCTCGTTAACGCCACATGGATCAACGGCGCCTCATGGGCCGGGTCCCATGCGGGAACCCTGCGGTTCAATACCTATAATCACTTCAACACGCCCAATGGTCTCTCCTGCCACGTAGGAGCTCCTCCGGGCAGCCTCGTCGATTTGATCTCGGCGACGAGCAATCATTCCGGTGGCGTCAACATGACCATGGCCGACGGCTCGGTCAAGTTCATCAAGGACTCGATCAACCAACAGACGTGGTGGGCGATTGGAAGCCGGAACCTTGGTGAAGTGATCAGCGCCGACGCGTACTGATCGGCAAATCACCCAACCCTGGCAAGATCCGTTTCGTTTCCGAGTTATCGGCAGGGGCTAACGTCAATGAAACGACTGAGACGCTCGATCGCGACAATGTTTCTCGCCGGCTTCGTCATGGGTTGCGATGGGGGCGGCGCAAGTTCCGAACCAACCCCACAGCAGAAAGACCCCGGTGCCGCAGCTGCGGAAGCGAAAAAGCTCATGGGAGGCGGCGGGATGGCCCCCGGCCCCATCAAGAAGGCACCGGCTAAGAAGTCGTAAGCATCAGCCTTACCCGGACAGGATTTGAAACGCGACTCCCCGACCTCGGGGAGTTCGTTTTTTATGGGGAGGACACGACCTACCTGGTTCGTGGAACGAGCGACAAAGAGGCCTCGCTCTCCGTGCCTCCTGAAAAGTGCAGTCAAAGTCAGAGTTTTTCCGAGTGTCTCCATCGGCTACCCAATCCAACGGCTCTCCGCGGCTGAGGCAGGCAAATCACGTGGAATCGCATCGAGCCGATAGCCGAATCCGGGACCGTTCAGCGTTGAGAGGTCGAGTACCCCACCCTGGCGTCGATAGAGGCCGGGATGAACCGTGGACTCAGGCAGCGAGGCCTCAGGGTAGTACTGCATGCCGTTTGTCTCGACGCCCATGATCGTCCCGGCGTGAGCCGCGAGGAGGACGTGAGGTACTTGAGCCAGCATGGGATTGCTCAGGTCCTGCACCATCAAGGTCATCCCGTGGGCGCGAGCCCAGCAGAGGCTGAGCAAGGCGCCCGTCTGCGTCTTGCAGGTCTTTAAGGCAACCCCGGTCCAGCCCAGGGACCGGCCGAGCCGGACCAAGTGCCAGTCATGCGCGCTCTCGTCCATGAACAGCGGTTTCCGCGCGGAGACGCTGTGGACATCGATCCGATGGGTTTCGAGCTCGTAGGGGAACGGTTGCTCGACGTAGAGGATCATCCCGTAAAGCCGCGGGTATTCCTCAACCAACTGGTCGAGAATCCGGTTCACGTAACTCGGGTCGTCGACCGTACAGTTGAAGTCGGCAGTCAGCCAATCCACCTGTTCTTCGATGGCGATCTGGCCCACCTTGACCAGCCGGTCATAGTCCCACGCGTAGTCGTCGCCCCGCAGCTTGACCTTGAGGCAATTGAGCCCATCACGCTGAATCCAGTCGCGCAAGAGCACAGGATAGCCATCGTCGGGCTCCTCGCCGGTCAATTCCGACGGGTCCAGCGGGTCCTTCCCGCCGACCAGGTGCCACGCCGGGAGCGTCTTTGCCGGGGGGGATGCAAAGAAGTCTTCGGGATACTTCCCCACGAAGGAAATGTCGGTCCCTTGGGCGGGCGTCAGATAGCGTGAGAGGTCGTAATTCATGAACGACTTATTATAGGTCTGATAAGTCGGCACACCGTGCAGGACGCCATAGGCGTCATGAAGCGCCAGGTCGAACGCCGAGCAGCAGACCAGGGCTGCCAGCCAGGGCATCGGCTCGGCGTCCGGTCCACGCTCTGCGTTGATGGCCTCGAGCAGCCCCGGAAGCACCTGCTTCTGAAATGCATGGCCGACTTCAAGCGGGTGCCCCGTCTCTTCGAAGCAGGTCCAGGCATCCACCAGCAGCACGGTGAACCGCTTCAAGGTCTCGAGCCTCGCCTCGTACGAGAGCGCACTCGGCCAGACCCATTGGACGCTGAGCGGAGTCTCACCCCAACCGACAGCCTCACGACCTGAGGCCGCACTGACCGTCAGGCGAACGCGGGCGCAGGTGACTTCAGTCGTGATCTCAGGTCCAAACTTCAGGGGAACCCGCGTCTTGATCGGCAGGAGGAAAAGCGAGGCGGCAAGCGGTCTGACATCGAGCTCGGGGGTCGGAGGCATGGAGCACCCTCTTCGTTTTCCATCAAACACTTATCAACTCAGGCGTAGAAACGCAGAGTATCATGATTCCTGTGCGAGAAGGCTTTGTGCGTCGTGGTTCGAGAAGGTTGCCGATGAATGGTGTATCCACCCACCGGTTGTCGCTCCAGCCGAGCGACAAAGTCAGCCCGAGCATGGCCCTGGGACCACGGATTGGACTTAACCCGTGAGCCAGGCAGAGAACACGCGCCCAGACCGAATTCGACAAAGACGGCGGTAGCTCGCCCTAAGGGTTAAGGGTTGCAGCAGGAGCCCGGCGTGGTTGGCTTCGCGGGGTCCGGAACCGGCCGAAGCTCGACCGAGCGGAGATCGAGCAAGGCCCCTTTGACCGGGCCTGCGGAGTGAAGCTCGAGCCGGTGGGCACCGGGGGTGAGCGTCACTTCACCGATGTCGGCCGATTGATACGTGTCCCAGTCGCCCGTCCCCGTGACGGGGTGCTCGAGTCGCTGGCTGCCGAGTTCGAGCAGGAGCGAGTTGCCCGCCGAGTCATTGTCGCACGCCCAGTCGATCCAGACGCGGTAGCGGCCAGGCCGCTCGCTCACGAATTTCCAGACCGCGCGATCGCTGGGGCGTCCCCAATAACCCAGATTCTTGTGCTTGGCCTCGAACGTGAGTGTATCTCCATAGAGCTCAGCCGTCTCGGCCCGGAGGGCGATCGTTCCGTCGGCCCCCGGGGTCACTCGTTCCGGCCGGTTCCCCTCCACCTGCTTCGGCGGCGGCCCCACTGCCCCCAAGAAGGCGAGCAAGTCGGCGACATCCTGCGGCTTGAGGTCCTTCTCCAACCCTTCGGGCATCAGGGATTGACCGGACGCCGCGATCTCGTCGATCTCGGCACGGAGCAGGACGTCTTCCTTCCCTTCCTGGCGTCTGAGAGTCACGGCCGTGGCGGTTTCGCTGGCGATCAGGCCAGTCAAGACCCGCCCGTCGGTCGTCTGAACCGTGAAGTTGGCGTACTTCGCTTCCAGGGCCCGGTTAGGGTCGAGGATCGCCACCAGGAGGGCCCCAGGCGATTTGTCCGTCAAGGCCGCGAGGTCAGGACCAACCTCAGCCCCTTCCTGGCCAACCCGATGGCAGGTCGCACAAACTTTCTTGAACAAAGCGGCACCAGTGGCTGCATTGCCTGGCAAGGTCGTGGCCGTCTGGTAGGCGGCGATGACCTCTTGCCGAGTGCTCGTCTCGCGTGAGAAAACGGCCTCGGCGCGGGCCTTGAGCGCGGCATCCCGGTGGCTCAAAAGCCTGCGACGATGCGTCGGCCCAATCTCAGCGGGGGGCAGGCAGGTGTCCTCGAGCGAGAAGAGCAGAATCTTGGTCCAAGGGTCACGGCTGAGAAGCGTGTCGAGGATCGCGGTTCGGAGTTGGGGGGAATGTCCTTTCCAGCCGTCAATCAGGATCGTGGGGACTTGCGGATCATCTCCGCGACTGAGGGCGGCGACGGCGGCCTGCTGAAGGGCTCCGGAGACTTGGGGACGAAGCAGTCCTACGAGCCGAGGGCGGTCCAAACTCTGCGACTCCTTGTCGCGGCCAAGCAACCGGACCGCTGCAAGTCGGTCCTCCTCACCGGCCTTGTCATCGCCAGCAAGAGCACGAGCCGCCTCCCGAATCTTCTCGAATCGCTTCAGGTCGGCCTCAGCGACGGGCTTTCGGGCGCGAACCGAGGCATCGAGTAAGCTTGCCAGGGCCGAGAACTGCCAAGGAGCAAATTGCCCCCCCTGCCCCGCCGGAGTGCTCAAGGTCTCGACCAGGGACGCGAGACCTTCCCGCTCCTTTGCGGTCGCAGCCAGGGCGAACAGCGGGTCGAGGATCGCCGTGGAGGGAGCCTCGTCCTTCGCATTCTCAAAGAGTGCGGCGATGATCGAGCCGACATGCGGGGCGGCCGAGCTGAGCACCGCCGCGCGGAGCCAGCGATCGTTCGGATCGCGCTGAATCAGGGTTGCCAGGGCACGCCCTGCGCGCGGGTCACTCCAATCTCCAAGGCTCAAGGCAAGCTGGAACCGGACCTGGGGATCGGGATCACCGGTCAGGCGGAGCATCGCTTCACCCAGTTCGGGAGCGGACTTGAGCAGCACTGAACCCGCCTTGATCGCATTACGACGCACTTGCGGATGCGGGTCGGACAGGGCTCCGATCACGGCCGGCACAGTCAGCTCCTCGAGCGTTTGCAAGGTCCAGAGCGCTTGCAAACGGGTCTTGGGCCGGCTGCTTTTGGCCGCGAGGTCGCGCAGAGGCCCAGCGGCGGCTCGGTCTCCCTTGTGGAGCAAGAGCCGCTGCGCGGTGTCGCGCTGCCAGCCGTTCGGACTGTCAAGCGCGGCGACCAGCCCCACGGTATCGAATCGATCGAGCCGAGTGATCGGCCGGGGCCTCTTCTCGACCGGGAAGACGCGATAAATCCGGCCTTGCTCGCTGCCGGCGCGAAGATCGAGCTTCGCTTCCCAATCGTCGGGGATCCATTCAGGGTGCTCGATCACCGCGCGGTACATATCGGCGATCCAGAGCGCTCCGTCGGGCCCCGTCTTGAGCATCGTGGGGCGGGTCCAGTTATCGGCCGAGGCGAGGAACTCGCGTTCCGCCTCGTCGGGTCCTCGTTTACCGAGGAACGTCGCTCCATCCGGTTCGAGGATCATCCGGTGGACGAGGTTGTGAACCGGATCACTGGCGAAGAGGCTACTCTCGAAGTGCCGTCCGAAAAGGTCGTCGCGATACGGAGTGGGACTGTTGGCCGAGGTGACCCGGTTGGCCGAATGCGGTTCATTGAACCGGGCCAAGGTCCGGCTCAGGGGGTAAAGCTTGTTGTCCGACTCGAGGATCTGCCTCGTGTCAGGCACGGCGAACTGGGGATTGCGGCGGAGGTCAGAGTCCGCGAGCACATAGTGCCACGCCCAGATCGGATTACTGTTGCCAAACCAGTTTCCCCAGTCGTCGCGATGCCGGCCGTACTGCGTCTGGCCGCTCTCGGCCTCGAACCGGCCGTCGTCGGGCCGGAACCGGAAGTCGCGGCCGTTGATGCTGACAATCGCCCCCGTTTTGATCGAGCGGATCTCACCGCCGCTGTCGCCGTTCGCCCCGTAGACCCAGCCGTCGAGACCAAGCTCAAACCCATTGAGCCGGTGCTGCGGGTTCCCCTCGCGAAAACCGGTGAAGAGAACCTCGCGGTGATCGGCCTTGCCGTCACCGTCGCGGTCTTCAACATAGAGAATGTCGGGAGCGCAAGCGATCAGAACCCCATTGCGCCAGGGGAGAAGACCACTCGGAATCGCAAGGCCATCGAGAAAGAGGGTTGCTTTGTCGTACCGGCCATCGCCGTCCTTGTCTTCGAGCGTCCGGACAACGCCCCCAGCTTTCCCCTTGCCGTCGCGGCCGAGCGGATAGTCCCCCATCTCGAGAACCCAGAGCCGGCCGTCGGCCCCCCAATCGAAGGCGATCGGGTCTTCCACCAACGGCTCACTGGCGACAAGCTCAACGGTAAATCCGGGATTGACCCGAATCGATCGCCGCGAGGCCTCGGGGGATTTGGCTTTGGACTCAACCCCTTGAAGGAGGTCGTTGAAAGCGCGGCGATCGACAAGGTTGGGGAGCTTGGCGGTCGCCTCGTTCTGCCACCAGAGATGACGGGAATGGATCCACATCCCCTGGTTCATTCCTGCTTGAGCGATCAAGGGAAGCGCAGAAACGTCCCCTCTTTGTCCCTTCAAGACATCACGTGACCAGCCTTTGGTCATGGATTCAAAGAGGGAGAGACCGTAATCAGGAATCGTCGCAGGTGAATCGGCCTGCTTCTTGTGAAAAGGCGAGTGGGAAAAGACAAGGTCGTCGTAGCCATCTTCATCCAGGTCCGCAAACCGCAAGCCGCCATCGCCTCCCTCCCGATCGGCCACCTGAGCCCCTGGCGGCAGCCGGAAATCCAGGGGTTTCCAAGCCGACGTGCTGCCCCCCTGTTGTTGGGCGGGGGACCACGCCAGGACCAAATTGTCGGCATCATTGCTCAGGATGATCTCGCAACGCCCGTCGCCGTTGAGATCGCGAAGCCGAAGCCCCTGGGGCAGGCCGGTGGATCGACCGGAGATGGCCTCGAGCCCCTGGCTGAGTTGCAGGTCGCGTTCCCACCCAGCGGGTAGCGTGGAGGGGTCGACCGGAGCCGACGCTCCTACGAAGTCGACCGCTTGGCCTCCCCCCACAAATCGCTGAATGGCCGCCGGCTGATGCTCATGAAAGGCGGCAATGACGGCGGCTCGGCCGTCAGAGTCAAAGCGACCGAAGACCCCCCGCTGTTGGGGAACCCCGTTGGGGCCGTCGTCGACAAGCGACCCAGGAAACTTGGTCAGTGACCATCGTTTCTTGCTCGGCTCCCAAATCCGGGTGAGTTGGGACTTGGAGTTGCCGATCACCACATCCATATACCCGTCGTTATCGACATCGAGCACGCGCACGCCGTTATCCCGGCCATCAGAAGCCCGGAGTGGATGCCCACCGAGCAGGTTCTTGTCGAGTCGCTCTTGGGCTTCGCGAAAATTAAGGAACTTGACCTTCTTGCCGTGCTTGGCCACGACGTGGTCGATCAACTCGACGACCTGCTCCGACTTGATCCAGCCGTGCGGGTGAAAGACCAGGTTGAAGACGCCTTGTTTCATGACCACGGCATCAATAGCAGCCTTCATGTCTTCAACCGTTTTCGGGTTGTTCGGCTGCTGAAGGTGCTGCGCTTCCCAGTCGCTCGGAACGCTGCACGGGAACTCCCAGCAGAGTTTGCCGATCACGTAGGGATAGGGGTAGTTCTCCACGTAGTTCGTGAATGATGAGAATGGGATGTACTTGCGGAACCGCTCACGGCCGTCGGGATCCTGCACCAGCTCGCGCGGCAGCGATGGATCGTCGGGCGTGAAGAGTTGGAAGACCGACGAGTCGATGGTCAGAAAGTTGCGGCCGGGACTGGTCTTGTTGAAGATCTCGGCATAGAACCGGGGGCTGGGGGTGTTCTGCGAGTCGCAACAAGGCATCCGGAACGCCACCGGCTTGTTGCCGCGAATCCCGTTCAAGAGGTCGACACCGCCGTGCACCTCGTGCTGGGCCGCCGCGAGGTTGTCCTTCTGGAGCAACGGGCAAGGATGGGTCAGGGTGTGAACGTCGAGGTTGACCCCTTCGGCGAGCCAGGCCTGGACTCTGGGGTCAGCGCCGTTGGCCTTGCAGGTCATGATGCTTAGGCCAGCCCGACCGTCAATCTGCTTGAGCCGGTCGAGGATCGGCCGGAGGTAGGCCTCGTAGAGCGCCGTGTTCTCGTTCAGGTCGTCGGCCGCCAGGACGACGACGGCCTCAACCCCGTCTTCGCCCACCCATTGAGGAGTGATGAGCTTGGGAAATTTGAGACCGACCGGATAGGGATCGATCTCCTCGAGGTATGTCAGGCGATTCCCAGCGTCTGGCTCGCCCTGACACGCGGAGGTCGTCAGGACGATCATCAACAGGCAGAGACAGGATCGAAGGCTCATCGCGGAACTCCTCAGCCGGCGAACACGAACCGACTTCAGAAAGTCGTCTCTTTCTCGCTTGTTAGCAAGGGTCCACCGGCGATAGGATCGCCAACGCACCGGGTTCGGCCGGGCAATCGTCCCAAGAACAAAGCTGGTCCTCTTGAGTCGCCGCGCCTATGCCTACGAGCGTCCCTTTGATTTTGGCCAGTGCGTCGCCCCGGCGAAAGCAACTCCTGACCGAGGCCGGCTACACCATTGAAGTCGACCCGTCGGACATCGACGAACCGGAGCCGACGCCCGGCACGCTCGCGGTCGACTACGTGGCCCTGCTCGCCTGGCGGAAAGCATCGGCCGTAGCCCGGCGACGGGGTAACGGACTCGTGCTGGCGGCCGACACGGCCTGCGCGGTCGAAGGGGAGATCCTCAACAAGCCGGAGGACCGGGCCGACGCCGAGCGAATGATCCGGCTTCAGGAAGGACGTGACACCAAGGTCCTTACGGGGATCTGCCTCTATCGTGCGGAGCGCGACGAGTGGGTGGGCGCGGTCGAGATCAGCGTGGTCCGATTCCGGGTGCTCGACAACGCCGAGCGGCATGCCTTCCTCGACTCGAACCGATGGGCAGGCAAGGCAGGGGCGTATGGCGTCCAGGACAGTGACCCGTTCGTCTCGGTCGCCCGAGGAAGTTTCACGAACGTCGTCGGCTTGCCGATGGAACGGCTCACCGCCCTGCTGCAAAACTTTCCGAACCTGACACGCTAAGGTTGACCCCGTATGATGATGGGGCAGCCACCCGTTTCCCTCCAGGAGTCGAGCCGATGCGGCGCACCCCTCTGTTCTTACGATGGCTTCCCATGCCGATCCTTACCGCACCTCTCGCGCTCCTGGTTCTGATCGGCCTGGTTTTCGCCGTTGCCCTCCCATTATCCCAGCGGATCCGCCCCAGCTCGGCCGACGCCGCCCCGATGCCCGTCCCCGCCCCGATTGACGGCAACCGGGCGTTCAAATACCTCACCCAAATCTGCGAGATCGGCCCGCGACCGGCCGGTTCGGCCGCCAACGCCAAGCAGCGAGCCCTGGTCTCGGCCCACTTCCAAAAGATGGGCGCGAAGGTCACAGAGCAGCCGTTCACTGGCCAGGACCCGAGAAGCGACAAGCAGGTCGCCATGGTCAACCTGGTTGGCTCATGGCATCCCGAGCGGAAAGAGCGTGTGGTCATCGGCGCCCATTACGATACCCGCCCCTTCCCTGACGAGGAGCGAAACCCAGAGCTGCGGTCGATTCCATTCATTGGCGCGAACGATGGCGCCTCGGGCGTTGCGCTCTTAATGGAGATGGCCCACCATTTGAAGACCTTGCCCACGTCCTGGGGGATCGACCTCGTCCTCTTCGATGGTGAGGAATTGGTTTATGGCCGGGACGGCGAGTACTTCCTCGGTTCCAAGGAGTTCGCGCGTGTCTATGTCGAAGGCGTCGATGGCCGACATGCCGACTTCAACTACGAAGCCGGTCTCGTGCTCGACATGGTCGGCGGCAAGAACTTGAAGATCCAGCAGGAGCCGCACAGCCTCAATCTCGCCCCAAAGCTCGTCAAGGAGGTCTGGGCCGTCGCGCGGCAGTTGAAGGCCACCGCGTTCCACAATCGGATCGGCCGAGCCGTCATGGACGATCACTTACCGCTCAATAACGGCGGGATTCCCACGATCGACCTGATCGACTTCGACTATCCATACTGGCACACCTCGCAAGACCTGCCCAAGAACTGCTCGGGCGACAGCATGGCCGAAGTGGGCCGGGTGGTCACCGCCTGGCTCTCCCAGCCCCGAACGCGCGGACGCTAGCCGGTGGATGAGCCGATCCCTCATGAGGAGCGTGGGGGAACTCTCTCGACATGAGCGGGTGAGGTCCCCAGGGAAAGCTGTCGGCCATCCCTGGCCGCGTTGATCGAAGTGAGTGCCTGATTCAGTTCCGCTCGCCGAGTAAGTCGCGGAGCGCTTCACGCTCGCGACGGGTCGCGTCGAGGTCGAACAGGGCCATGTTGAGATCGAGCCTCAGACGCTCCAGGGCGTCACGGGCGACCGAGAGAACGCGGCCGCGAAAGAGAGCATGTTCCAGGACATCGTCCAGGAGCGGCTCCAACTCAGCGCGGACGCCTGCCGGTTGGGCTTGAACCAGATCACGCAATTGCACGAGTTCGCTCGGCAAAAGGTCGCTCGACGGCTGAGCGGAGCTTGTCGATAGGTCGGTCATCGAAGTTCCTCAATCAAAGGTGCTACCCAAACTTACCACGCCGTTTTGGTTAAAGCCTGCCGATCGTCGGAATTTGGCGATTTAAGCGAGGTTTAACATCTGCGAAGACTTGGACAGCGGGCAGCCCATCTGACCCAACGCATTGATCTTCCCGGCTTGGGGCGATACCGATAGGATCAGGCGTCCAACTCTAGGATAGGTTTTGGCGTCCAAGTCTAGGAACGGACTGGTTTGCGCCGGTTGGAAGCTGAGACATGGAGGTCACGGCGATGATTTTCCGTCGAACGAGGGTCGTCCTGCTGGTATCGACCGCCTTGGTCTCGGTCTCGGCGGCCTGGCTTCAAGGCGCGGATGAGCCAGAAGAGAAGATCCGTGACGGATTTGAAACGCCACGGCCGGTCTGGCGTCAGGAGCAGACCGACGCCACGATCAATCTCCAAGAGCATGAGCGATCCAATCGCGCGGCGCACTCGGGCCAGACCTCGGAGCGGTTCCATTTCACCGCCGGGGTTGGCAGCTCGTTCTTCTATAGCTATCCGCTCCCCCAGGTCGTCGTCAGAGAGAACTTGAAGGTGGAGCTGTTCGTCCGATCCAACCGGGTCGGTGTCCGGCTCTATGGCCGGGTGGTCTTGCCGAAGGACATCGACCCGAATACGGGTCAGCCCTCCTTCGTGATGATCCCAGGGACCGGTTACGAGAATAACGATCGCTGGCAGCGGATCGAACTGACAGGCCTGAGCCCGTCGATCGAGCGGCAAGCGCGGGTGCTCCGGGCGGCGACACGTCGCCCCGTGGACGTCCAGGGGGCCTACCTCGAGCGCGTGGTCGTGAATCTCTTCGGAGGCGAGGGGGAAACCGAGGTCTTCCTCGACGACCTGGAGATCTCGCCCGTCTCCCCGGAAGCGCTGGCCGCGTTCAGCAAACCCGAGGCCCCAAGCCCCTCCTTACCCGCGCCGGCCTCGAATCCGGAGACACCGAAATCCACGTCATCGAGCACGGCCCGCGTCAAGCTCGACGGCATGAATAAACTCCTGCGTCGCGGTCCCGACAATCGTGATTACGACTGGTTCGTCACGGCGATCAGCGCGCCTGATGCCGATGTGGCCCAGATCAGCCATCATGGGTTCGACGTGCTCGCCGAGAAGGTTGACGCTGAGCCCGACCGGATCAAGGAAGCGTTGAAGTGGGGCCTGCAGTTGATGCTCGACCTCGACGCCACCCTCGAAGGGAAACCGATCGAGCCCGACCGGATGTTCGCCGCCGCCAACAACTCTCCGTTCCGCGACCAAGTCGCGTTCTGGAATCTGGGGAACCACCTGGGCCGCGCCATCGATCCCGAGGCACGGAAGCTGGAGCTCGAGCGGATCAGGGCCGCGGGGGCCGCCCTCCGGGGACTTCCCCAGGACGTCTCTCACCTGACGACAGCCGGGGTCGATGGCGAGTTGCCCCTCTTTGCCAACGGTCCAAAGCGGCTCTCGATCATGACGATCAGCCCCAATGCCTGGGGATCCGCTCAAGAGCCGATCGATACCTACAGGTTCTTGAAGCAGCGGAGAGACCTGACGGCCCTGGATAACCCGGACGGTCTCTTCTTTGCCTGGCTCCCGGCCTCTCCCCCCCTCTCCGTCCAGGCTTCGATCTGGGGGCGAGATCAACCCCCCTCCTGGGGCACGCCGCGCGTGCAGCCGGAGCAACTCCGCCTGTTCACCTACCTCGCCCTCGCGGCCGGCTACCGAGGCATCGGCTTTCGGGGCGATGCCGGGCTGACCACCGATGAAGGACGAGCGACCCTGATCGAGATGGCCTTTCTCAACATGGAGATCGACCTCTGCGAGTCGATCCTGGCCAACGCCAAGGGTTCGATTCCGCTCTACGACACCTTCGACCCCGATCCTCCCATCCTCCCTCCTCTGGGAAGCTCGCCCACCTTGAAGGTCGTAAAGACCAAAGAGATGAGGCCCCACCCGAGCATCAAGGCGGCAGGGATCGGCACGCTCGACCACAAGGGAACCCTCCTCTTGGTCACCGACTTCGCCGGTGGCGCTCAGTTTCAACCTTCCCAGATGGCCAAGCACAACCTCAACATCACCATCCAGGCCCCCGAGTCGGCCCAGGCTTTCGAAATCAGCCCAGGTGATGTGAAGGCGATCGACATGCGTCAGCGCGTGCCGGGGGGTGTTCGGATCACCTTGCCCGATTTCGGCCTGACCAGCCTGATCCTGGTGACGACCGACCACGGAATGGCCGATCGACTCCTCAACGCCATCAGCGGAGTCCGTCCCCGTGCCTGCCAACTCGCGATCGAACAGGCACGAATTCAGCTCCGCTTGGTCGAAGAGACGACCAACCGGCTGATCGCCGACGGCCATACGCTCTACAACCCGAACGACCCAAAGATTCCGCGACTGCCCGTGGGTGCCCGTCCCCCGAACGAAGAAGAAAAGCTCCTGAAGCTGGCCGACTCCATGATCAAGACGGCCCAGGAAAACTTCGAGCGGATGGATTACCCCCTGGCCTGGTCCGAAGCCAGACGGGCGGGTCGTACGCTCCGCCACCTGATGTTCGCCCAATGGTCGAAGGCCTATGGCGAGATGTCCAAGCTGGTCGCCCCCGAACCGCCCAAGCCCGCTCCGACCCGCCGGGGGCGTATGACCGTGGATGAGCTCAAGGCAGAGCAGGAGGCCGCCAGGAACCGGACGCCGATGCTGCTGATGCCGTTGGCCAGCCCGCCCCTGGTCAGTTATTACACCCTGCCACAACACTATATCTGGCTCGACTGGATGGCCCGCTCCTTTGGTGCCAACCTCGTGAAGGGGGGGTCGTTTGACAACCACGCCACACTCGAGTCGGCAGGCTGGATCAACCAGAGCTACCAAATTGACGGGATCACCTCAAAAATCTTGTCAGTGGCCAGCGAGGATGAACCGGGACAGCGATTCCTGAAAATGAGCGTCGAGCCGACTGACAAGCGGCAGCTCGACTCGTTCGCCCCGTTCTTCGACTTCCCCGCCGCAGCCATCCAAACCCCACCGATCCGTGTCACGGCCGGCCAGTTCCTGCGAATCTCGGTACTCGTCCAGAAGATGAACCCCTCCGCTGCGGGGCAGGGAGGGCTCATCATCACCGACTCGATCGGCGGAGAAGCCTTGCAGTTCCGTAATGCCGGCTCGATCCCCAAGTTCTCGAAGGTGGTCCTCTTCCGCCGAGTCCCAGCCGATGGCGTGATGACCGTGACCCTGGGATTGGCCGGATTCGGCGAGGCCTACTTCGACGATCTCAAGGTCGAGACGGTCGAAGGATCAGCCCCCGGCCCTCTCGACCAGTATGCCGACAATCCTGTCAAACGGACGATCCCCGGCTCGAAACCGGCCGCCCCCGCCACGGGTGCTCCTGCCCCCGCCACTGCAGCCGGCAAGCGAGGGGTTCGGCGCAGCCCTGTAAGACGGTAATCGAACCCGCCAGAAATTTTTTGGGGGCCGTTCTCCCGAACGGCTCCGACAGATTTCGAGAACCAATCGCGCCCCGGGCTTTCCCTATGAGAGCCCGTCAGGCGCGAACTTCGCCGCGCGCTCCATCGTATGTTAAACTACAGCGATCCGAGCGAAAGAAGCGAACCGGTCAAGGTTCCGGCCCTCGGCCCGGCCCCGGTCAATTTCCAAGCTTTGGGAACTATCCGCCACGGTAGGCGTCCAATTTCTCTGGAGTCGCCACCTGACGGACGCCTCGCCGATCCCGGTCGACCTTCAGACCTTACGCCGTTCGATTGAAATCGGAACGGACGTTTTCGCATCGCGTTGACGCTGGGTTCACCCCTGTGCTAGCGTGAGGCCTTTTTTGAAGGAAGCGGGCTCGACGTACATGGCACGGCCGCTCCCGACCTTTTCTGGTCGGGATTCTGAGTTTGCACCACTACCGAATCAAAACAACTTGCGATAGGGCCCCCCGGGGCGCGCGACAGGAGACTGACCGCATGGCGAAGATCCAGGCCGTCTGGGCGCTCGACGTTGGCCAGGCCGCACTGAAAGCCCTAAAGCTGGTGCCGGGCGAAACGCCCGATCATGTGGTGGCCGAAGCCTTCGATTACGTGGAATATCCCAAGATCCTTAGCCAGCCTGACGCCGATCCCGATCAGCTGGTTCGCGAGGCTCTCGAGACGTTCCTCGAACGCAACGATTTGAAGGGTTGTAAGGTGGCCATCTCCGTGCCTGGTCAGGCCGGGTTGGTCAAATTCATCAAACTCCCGCCGGTCGAGAAGAAGCGGATCCCCGACATCGTCAAGTTCGAGGCCCGCCAGCAGATTCCGTTCGCGCTGGAAGAGGTCGTCTGGGCCTACCAGCAGATCGGTGATGACGATGGGGATTCCGACGAAGACTTCACGATGGCTGAAGTCGGCCTCTTCGCCATGAAGCGTGACCAGATCAATCGGGCAATTCTGCCGTTCCGCGTCTGCGGAATCGAGGTGGACATCGTCCAGATGGGTCCGATCGCACTGTACAACTACATCACGTTCGACCAGATCAAGGAGGGGCCTCCCCCCGCCTTCCCTGGCGCGGAACCGGCGGCCGAGGCTGAGGCCGCCGAAGCGGAGGCGGCCGAAGCCAAGCCACCGACCAAGTCAGGCGGTGAGAAGGGGTCGATCGTTCTGATCGACATCGGTGCGGATAACACCGACCTGATCATCACCGACGGAGTCCGCATCTGGCAGCGAAACGTGCCGATCGGCGGCAACCACTTCACTCGCGCTCTGACCAAGGAGCTGAAGCTTACTTTCGCCAAGGCCGAGCACCTCAAGCGAAACGCCACCAAGGCCCCCGACCCGCGCTCGATCTTCACGGCCATGCGCGGCGTGTTCAACGACTTCGCCAGCGAGATCAACCGCTCGATCGGCTTCTACGGCAGCGTCAACCGGAACGCCAAGATCTCCAAGGTGGTCGGCCTGGGCAACGGGTTCAAGCTCCCCGGGCTTCAGAAGTTCCTTCAGCAGAACCTGAGCCACGAGGTCGAGAAGCTGGAGACGTTCATCCGCCTGGCCGGCGACGACGTCAAGACCTCACCTCAGTTCCAGGAAAACTTGCCCTCGTTCGGCGTCGTCTACGGCCTGGCGCTCCAGGGACTGAGCAAAAGCCCGCTCCGCACAAACCTGCTCCCCCCCGAAATCGAGCAGGTCCGCATCATCCGGGCCAAGAAGCCGTGGGCCCTGGCCGCATCGGCCCTGCTGATGCTTGGTTTCTCAGCCCTGTTCCTGGGCGACTACCGAGTCCTGGCCAAGGTCAACACCCAGCCGTTCAATGACGCCGTCGCTCAGGCCAAGAGCACGACCACCAAGGGTTCCGGCTTCGCTTCCGATTTCGAGGCGGCCAAATCCGAGTGGAAGGCCAAGTTCGACGAGGGCGATAAGCTGGTCGCCGGTACGACCGATCGCGCCAAGTGGCCCGACTTCCTCAAGATCCTCAACGATCACCTGCCCGACCCGGTTCGGGACTACAAGCTCGATCCCAACAAGCCGGCCGACCAGCTCCGGCTCGATCGGCTTCGGGTCCATATCGACGCCATCAAGCCGGCCTGGCGCGAGGACCTTGATACCGAATGGTTCAATGCTCCTGCCCCCAAGGGGCTGACCCAGATCGGCAAGGACATGATGCACCAGCTCGATCGCACCAAGCCCCCCACTGGCGCGGGCTGGGTCATCCAGGTCATCGGCCACCATTACAACCCCAACCCGCTGAACCCCAAGGAACGGTCGATTCCTGAAACGAGCCCGCTCCGTACCGATTTCGGTCCGTATCAGTTCATCATCAAGAAAATCCTTCCGAAGCTGAATGCCCCCGACCTGCGGCTCTATGGGATCCACCACCCCACTCTCGCCTGGGCCTTGCAAGATCAGGAATGGACCAACGAAAAGGCGAGCATGACCAACGGTCTGGCCAGCACGACCATCCCGATTCTCGACCGTGCCAAGCCCGCCGTCGTCGCCACTGAAGGGGGCGAGGGAGGCATGATGTCCGGAATGATGCCGGGGATGATGCCCGGAATGGACACGGGCTCGGGCATGGGCATGGGTATGGGCAGTGAAGGGATGATGTCCGGCATGATGCCAGGAATGATGCCGGGGATGATGCCGGGGATGGGAGGCGGTTTGGCGGCGAAAGAGGCCAAAAAGCTCGTCAAGCACACGCGAACCGACTTCCTCCTCCAGTTCGTCTGGCAGGAACCGAAGTCCGAGGATGTGCCCAAAACCCCGGAAGAGCGGACGGCCAAGTTGCAAGAACTCAGCAAGGCGCTCCAGGAGGCTGAGACGAACAAGACGATGATCACCGCCGAGCGAGAAAAGGAGATCGAGAAGGAGTCGCTCAAGCAGTCGCAGGAAGTGCAGAAGGCGATGATCCAGGGAGCGGCAGCCGCAGCAGCGCCGGCCACAGCAGCCCCAGCGACTCCAGGGGCCGCACAGGCGACGCCCAAGTGACCTGACCTTATTTCGAGCGAGGCGGTCTCCCGCCGCCTCCGATCGACTTCAACGTCTCGAGCCGGCACGTCGCGGGTGATCGATCGCCCGCCGGTCGAGACGTCTCCGATCCAAATCAACCACGAAGGTCGCCGCAACCATGGACCAGATCAAAGAAATCTTGCGACAAGCGATCAAGTATCGCTTCTGGATCGCCGTCGGCATCTCGGCCCTGCTCCCGATGATCGCCTATGCCATCGGCTCTGAGCCGATCAAGAAGAAAGCGATCGAACAGACCGGGATCATCACAGGAGCCAAGTCGGGGGTCGAGAAGTACGCCAACGGCGTCGTCCCAAACGACCAGTACAAGCCGATCGTCAACGCACAGACGGAAGTGCTGAGCAAGGACGTCAACGTCTCGTGGGCCAAACTCTACGAGCGGCAGGCACCGCTCTTGACCTGGCCGGAGGAAGTCGAGAAGGAATTCCGCGAGTGGGGCAACAAGTGGCCCGAAAACGTTGATGCCAGCACCGTGCAGATCGCCATCATCAGCTACGCCAACTCCTACCCCAAGTACGTCACCGAGGTCTACAACTCCTTCCGGCCGTTTGACGTCATGGAGGGGACTGGCGTCGTCTCCGCACCACTCGAAGCCGTTTTGCTCAAACCAGCCTCGCTCGAAGTCAAGGGCTCGATTGTTCCGAGCCTGGGCAAAGTCTGGGGCGCCCAAGAGCGGCTCTGGATCCAGCGGTCTCTCCTTGAGGTCGTCAACGAGGTCAACAAAACGGCCAAAGACTGGGACTCGGCGAAGATCAAGCAGATCAGCCTGCTCGACGTAGGCACCACCACCTCGCAGGACCAGATCTCGATGGCCAAAGGGGTGCAGCTCGTCGAGGCCCCCACTCTCGACCCGCCAGGCACCGAGAGCGCAGCCACGGCAGCCCCTGCGGAGGGTATGAGCGCCGACGCCGGGATGATGCCCGGCATGATGGGCGGCGCACAGCAAAATCGTGACGCGGTCTTCTACATCCAGACCGAGAGCGTCCAATACAAGATCATGCCGTTTCAAATCTCGGTGCTCATCGACCAAAGCTATATCCCGGAGTTTCTCGTCGCCCTCGAGAACTCGCCGATGGCGATCCAGGTCTCCGAATTCTCCATCGCGAAGCCGGCGACCCGGGTCGTCAAGCCGGTGAAGGGGAACAACATGTGGGGCAGCGACTCGATGTATGGCGGATATGGCGGCATGATGCCCGGCATGATGCCCGGCTCCATGAGTGGCATGACCGGCTTCGGTGGAATGTCCTCCGGAATGATGCCTGGAATGATGCCCGGCATGGGATATGGAATGGGCGGTGGGATGGGAGGAGGAATCGCCAAGAAGGGGGTCGACGCGCGGACAAAAGACCGCCAAAAAGGGCGAAAAGAAGAGTTGGATAAGGCCAAGAAGACCACGGCCATCACCATCCACGACCCGTACTATAACGTCATCGAGGTCACCGTCTACGGCCAAGCTCGGTTCTACAACTCCCCACCACCGGAACCGGTCGCTGAACCCAGTCAGTCAGCCGATGGCGAGATGGCCCCTGCCGATCCGAATGCAGCCCCCGGCGACGCGCCCAAGGCCGAGGACGCGGCCAAGAAAGACGACGCGCCCAAGGCTGAGGACGCGGCCAAGAAAGACGAAACACCCAAGGCCGAGGACGCGGCCAAGGCTGAGGACGCAGCAAAGAAGGACGACGCTCCCAAGGCTGAGGATGCAGCAAAGAAGGAAGATGCCCCCAAGGCTGAGGACGCGGCCAAGAAAGACGAAACGCCCAAGGCCGAGGACGCGGCCAAGAAAGACGACGCGCCTAAGGCCGAGGACGCAGCCAAGGCTGACGATGCGCCTAAAACGCGATGACGGGACAACGATCGAGTCGAAGCTCCGCCGGTTGGGATCGGCCCGCATCCGACCGATTTTGCCGATAGGTTCCGAGAGGAGTTGCCACCATGGCTAACGCGTCGGTTGAAAAAATCAAAGCCTTGGGGCTACGTCATGGCGAAAAGGCCGTGATGGGCGTCACGGCCGCAATCTGCCTCATGTTCCTGTACATGGCGGCGACCCGACCCACAATTGAGACGACCCCCGAAGAAGTCAGAAAGGCCGCCAGCCAGGCGGAATCCAACATCAGCCGAAGACAGGGCGAGGAGGATATTCTCAAGCTTCTCGAAGCGGAGAACATCAAGAACCCTAACTTCGAGAAAATGGTCGACGAGCAGGCGAGCAACAAGATCGATGCCATCGCCTTCCGCGTCGCCAGTCCTTGGGTTTCTCCGGAGCCGGGCGCCGGCTTGATTCGAGACACGCCCGAGTTGATCGCGCCGACCCAACTCGTCGCCTATCCGGGCCGTGGCGGCGTCTTGATTTATGAGATCAAGGACGGGGAGCGCGTTCCCCTCCCCCCCGAAGATCCCAATGCCCCCCAGAATGGTCTGCCCCAGTCTCGCCTCAATCGCCGGATGCAAATGGCGAGTTCGGGAATGATGGGGGGCGGAATGATGACCAAGAAGCAGCAAGAACAGGTGAACAAGAAGTTCGAGAAGGACACACAACGCGTCAAGAGTCTGCTTGTCGGCGAGGACAAGTCGAAGGCTAAAGAAGCCGAGAAGAAAGCGGACGCAACTGCTGGCCCGTTCAAGGAGACCACCAAGGGGCTTCGCTGGGTCTCGATCACGGGGGTCCTCGACTACAAGACCCTGCGGGAGAACTATCTCACCGCGCTCAAGCGGAAAGAGGTGGCCTACCCCCACTTCAAGCAGGTCGACATCGAGCGTCAGGCCCTTCAGGAGGATGGCACCTGGTCGGAATGGGAACAGGTCGATGCCGAGAAGAATCACGAGGTCCTCGACAATCTTCCCGAACACGACGAAGAATGGGTGCCTGACCCGGTCCGCCTCGAACGCCTGGTTGACCCCCTTCCGTTCCTGAAGGCAGGTTACTGGGAGAAGGTCCACGTCGCGAGCCTCGTTCCGAAGGAAAAGAAGGAAGTCGCCAAGCCGCAGCTCAACTCCGGAATGATGCCAGGCATGATGGAGGGAAACATGATGCCCGGAGGCATGGAGGGGGGAATGATGCCCGGAGGGATGATGAACTCTGGGATGATGGATATGTCGATGATGGAAATGGGCGGAATGGGCATGATGGGTGGAACGGCCTCCGATGACATGAGCTTCGTTCATAACGAGGAAGAGTTGCTCATGGTTCGGTCGCTCGACTTCACGGTCGACCCCGACACGTCCTATCGCTTCCGGCTGCGAATCGTGGTCTTCAACCCGAACCTGAAGCGCGAGGACGTCGCGCCCGGGGTCGACAAGAACGCGATCGAGCTCGCCGGTCCCTGGAGCGAACCGACCGAAATGGTCTCGGTCCCGGCCGATGTGGCGACCTACGCCCTTCAGAAAGTGGCCAGCGTGGGGACGACCGACCAGGTTCAGTTCGAGGTGACCAAGTGGGATCCCGGCAACGGCGTGATGGTCGTCCGCCGATTTGACGCCGGTCCTGGAGACGTCATCGGCAGCCCCTTCGTCGTTGACATTCCAAACTCCGATGGAACAGGATCCAAGCGGGAAAAGATCGACTTCAACAGCCGCCAGGTCGTACTCGACGCAATGGGAGGGTCCAGGCCCATTCCCAAGGAGATCGACAATAGCCGCTTCGAGGTTCCGGCGCTTTCGCTGGTGGTTCGCCCCGACGGGTCGGTCGCGATGAAGAACCAGGCATTCGATGAGCCCAACGAGGTTCGTAAGAACGTCCTGGAGACTTACAATCGCGAAAAGGCGGAGGCCAGCTCGAACAAGGCCCGCGAGAGTTCGTCGTACTTTGGCGGTATGCCGGGGATGGGTCCCTGACATAGGCCCGCCCTCTCACTTCGCGGACGCGTTTGCCCAAGGCCCCCGACGGATCTCTGTCGGGGGCCTCTTTTCTTTCGAATTTCGGAGTGGCCGATCGCCCTTTTTTCGCCAACGAGACGTACGCGGCCGGTGTGGAAAATCGTAAAATTCCAAAAAGGCAGCTTGACCCCTATTCTCGTTCAGGGTAAGACACCGCCTCGTCTTCTCCCCGTTCTGGGTCGCATCGTCTTGATCTCGCACCTCTGACTCTCAGAAGCCCCACGACAGCCGGGTGAAGAGCCGCCGCCCTTCGGGGCTATGGCGCTAGCGAAGACATCGGATTCACGTCTCCCACCGCGGAGTCAAGTCAGAGACCGTCGCCAGGGAAGTCGGCGGTCGTCTCCGTGTGTGGCGAAAGGAGGTCGCGTTGGGAAGGCTTAGAACGCTCGCAATCCTCTTGACCCTCGGCGCGTGGGGTGGGGCCACGGATGGCGCTCCCCCTGAGGACGCGGCCCGCCCGGTATCATCGCCGCGCCCCGCAGCGCCCGTGCCACCTGTCAGATACCTCGAGGCGGGGGCCCGGTTGTTCAACAGTGGCCAATATGCTCTGGCCACCCAGTATCTCACGGCTGCACAGTCCTATCGGGACCAGCTCTCGGTAAGCGAAAAAACTGTCCTCGACGCTTATTTGAAAGAACTCTCACGCGTACCGGCAGACACCGCAGTTGCACCGGCCGGTGCGACCAGTCCGACCCCTGGGGGGACGGCCCCGGCCACTCAGCCGGCACCGTCGACTCAGCCGGCCTCAACGCCTGGAGCTAACCCCTCCAATGCGAAGCAAGAGGCTGACTGGAAACTCAGGTCGGCCCGCGAACAGATTCGCCTGGGAGACTACGATGCGGCCACCCGGCTCGTCAACGAAGTCCAGGTGATGAACGTGCGTTGGGGGCTGTTCGACGACACCCCGGCCAAGGTGGCCGACGCCATCGAAAAGGCCCGGCCCAAGGTGGCGGCAAGCCCGGCAACCAACCAGCCCCGCAGCCTCGACCTGGCTCGCGAAAAGGTGAAGCAGGCCCGTGCTCTACTGGCCAATAACCAGTTCGAGCAGGCAGAAGCGCTGGCCCTCGACGTTAAGTCTTGGAAAATGTCCTTCGGCATCTTCGAAGATAATCCCGAAAAGGTCGCCTCGGCGGCTCGCGCTCTGCGTCGCCGTGACCAGCTCCGCGCCAGTCCTCCCCGAGAGCAGCCGAGCCTGGGCGTTTATGACGTCCTGGTTCAGGAAGCTCGGCACCTGATGTCGACCGGCCAGTTGGATCAGGCCGCACTGAAAGCACAACAGGCCCAGCGGATGAACGTGGTCCCGCCGCTGACCTCCGACCGCGCGGAAACCGTGCTGCACGACGTCGAAATGGCTCGTGCTCGTCAAACGCCTGCCGGAAATCCATCCGCGATCGCCACCGCAACGAAGCCAGCGGCCGAGTCGCAGAGCTCGATTGTTGAGCATGAGGCCAACGAACTGCTGGCCCGGGGCGATAGCGTGGCCGCGTCGGCCAAGTTCTCCGAAGTCGAACGCCTGAGGGCGCGAGAAAGCGGAGCGGCGCCCGCGACCGATGCCGCTGTCCAGAAGGTGCAAGCTGTTGTCGAGGAAACCCTGCCCGGTCTCCCCGACCCAACCGAATCAAACACCGCTCTCCCCACGGCGGCCATTCCGCCCGCGACCGAACTGACGGTCCCGCCAGCGGCAGAACCCACGGCGGAATCCGCTCCGCTGGGCAGAGGAGAGCAGATTCTCTCCGAAGCGCGGACCCTCTACGGCCAGGGCAATTACGCAGCAGCTCGCCAGATGGCCGACGATGCCAAGACGGGTAAGCACGGTGTCGATGCCCAGGCCGATGACCTGATCGCTCAGATTGCTCTGGCCGAACAGGGCGGTGCCCTGAGCATGTACGAGTCGGCCCTCGATGCTCTCCGCAAGGGAGAACAGGGACGTGCCCGTGCCCTCTTGACCGAAGTTGCTGCCTCGGGCGGTGCTCTTGACAGCGGCTTGATGCAGAAGGTGCAGGACCTGCTCGCCAAACTCCCCGGCGACGACTCGGGGAAGGCCACAGCTTCCGACCTCCCTCAGCCCGGACATGACGCCGAGGCGTTGGCGGCCCAGAAGCTCAACGCCGAGGTCGGCACCAAGTCCGCCGAGGCACGACGGTATCAGGAGACGGATCCCGATAAGGCCATCGCGATCTACGAAACAACCCTCCGGTCGGTCAAAGCCAAGTCCTCGGAACTCCCCGAAGCCGTCACCCGGACGATGGTCCGACGACTCGAGGTCGCGATCGAGCTGGCCAAGAAGGACAAGGCCGCCTTCGACGTTAAGATGCTCGACAAGAACGCCAAGGCTGAGATCGAAGCCAAGCGACTCCGAATCTTCGAGGCGGATAAGGCCAAGAAGACGCGGATGGAAGAACTGATGGCCAAAGCGACCACGGCCATGGCCGAGGGGCGCTACCAGGAGGCCAACAAGTTCGCCACGATGGCCCAGGAAATCGATCCCAACGAGGTGTCGGCCACCATCCTCGCGTGGAAGGCGAACGTTCAACGCCACTACAAGAAGGACCTCGAGAACAAGGCCGCCAAGGAAGATGCCGCCCTCGACACCTTGCAGATGGTGGATACAGCGGCCATCGCCGACCCTGAAGTTCAGATGAAGGGCATCAAGTATGCCGAGAGCTTCAAGGACATGACGGCCGATCGGCTGCGGATGAACGCCAAGCTCGAGATCAAGAAGGACGCGAAGACCATCTTTATCGAGTCCAAGCTCAAGGAACGTGTTTCCTTGAACATGGAAGCCCAGCCTCTGGCCGAGGCGGTGGCGTTCCTCACCAACTACACGGGCCTGAACATCGTTCTCGACCAAAAGGCGCTTGCAGATGTGGATATCACCACGGCGACGCCCATCTCCCTGGTTGTCTCCGATATCCAGCTCAAGAATGCTCTGAAGCTGATGCTCAATCCGCTGGGTCTGAATTACAAAGTCGAGAACGAGGTGCTCATGATTACGAGCCCTCAGACCTCGATCGATTCGACCTATCCGAAACCCTACTACGTCGGTGACCTGATCATGGCCCCCCCTCGGGGACCGGCCAACCCCCTGAACCCGATGGGCCTGCTCGATAACCCGAGTAATCCGGGAGCCAACGGGGTGGGGGCACAGCAAATTCCGTTGGCCAACGGCGCAAGCACCGCGTCGAACAGCGGTCCGAATTCCTCGGCGGGTGATCGACCCAAAGCGGATTACGGCCCCTTGATCCAGCTCATTACCGGCACGATCGCGCCGAACTCGTGGAAGATCAACGATGTAGGGGGGGGCGATTCCTCCTCGGGCTACGGCATGGGTGGCGGCTTCGGGGCCGGTGATGGGGGTGGACTGGACACGACGACGCCGATTGGCTCGATCACCCCGTTCTTCCTGAGCATCAGCCTGATTATCCGCCACACGGCCGAGATCCACGACCAGGTGGCCGACCTGCTCAAGCAGCTCCGACGTCTTCAGGATCTTCAAGTCTCGATCGAGGTACGGTTCATCACGCTCAGCGACAGCTTCTTCGAGCAGATCGGTGTCGACTTCGACTTCGATATCCACTCGAAGACAGTTGGCAAGAAGAGCACCTTCGCGATCCCCAACCCAGCGCAATCCATCTTCCCAATTAACGGCAGCGGCGGCATCGCCGGAGGTGGCACCACCACCGGTGGGGGTGGAGGTACGCTCGGCGGAGGAGGAGGCGGCAGCACGCTAGGCGGTGCCGGTGGCGGTAGCACGCTAGGCGGAGGAGGAGGCGGCAGCACGCTAGGCGGTGCCGGTGGCGGACTCGGCGGCCAGAACGGCGGCGGTCTTGGCGGCAGCGGTGGCAGCACGCTCGGAGGCGGCGGCGGTACGGGTGGCGGACAAGCGACGCCAGGTGCTTACATCGTTAACCCCTTCCGCGACTATTCGCTGGGCAACAAGACCCCGCTGACGGTCGGCCTCGCCAGTGGCGGCATCGGCAATTTCTCGTCCGACCTGTCGATTCCATTCCAGCAGGATAGTGCCGCACAGAGTGCTCCGACGATCGGGCCGGTGAATTCGACGGCGGGTGCGACCTTCGGGATCTCGTTCCTCAGCGACCTGGAAGTGTACCTCTTCCTGACGGCCGCCCAGGGCGATACCCGGTCCAACATCCTCCAGGCTCCGAAGGTCACGACCTTCAACGGTGCCCCGGCGTTCATCAACAACACCCAGACGATTTACTACATCTCGTCGCTGACCCCGATCGTTGGCCCCGGCTCGGTCGCATTCTTGCCGCAACCGACCGCGTTCCCCAACGGCGTCACGCTGACGGTGACCCCCGTGGTCTCCGCAGACCGACGTTACGTGCGAATGACCCTGTCCCCGGTCTTCACCGTCATTGAGGCCTTCCAAACCCTCTCGGTCCCCGCGGCCGTGGGTGGAAGTGGTCTGGGTGGTGGCGGAGCGGCCATCAACGCGACGATCCAGTTGCCCCAGTTCAACCTCACCACCGTGAATACAACCGTCACGGTGCCCGACGGAGGAACCGTCCTCCTCGGTGGTGTGAAGCGGCTCAATGAGCAGCGTCAAGAGTTCGGTGTCCCCGTGCTCTCCAAGACCCCCATGCTCAACCGCCTCTTCCGCAACATCGGCATCGGCCGGACCACCTCCAGCCTCATGCTGATGGTCACACCGCGCATCATCATCCTCGAGGAAGAAGAGGAGCGTCTCGGGATCCCGGCAATGATCAACTGATTTCGCCTCGAAAACTTCCCAATGCGACCGGCCTCCGGGGGAACCACCTTCCCCCGGAGGCTTTTTTCGGTTTTGCTGGAAAGGAGAAACGGCTCCCTGCGAACCGCCTTGAGACGATGCAGGGAACCTCCCGCTCAAGCTCGGCCGCCCCTTTCATCCCCTCCGAGGAGAGGATTCCCCAATGTCATCCACCTCCCTGGCTCTCGCCACGGCCTTGCTCGTCCTCGGCGCCCCTCCGTCCGAATCTCCCCAGCCGACGACCGACACATTTCAGCCCGACCCCGGCTGGAAGCCGGTCGGTCGCAGCCTCTGGTTCGACCCCCGCGAGAAACGGCTGGTCCTCCGCGCTCGGGTCGCACTCCGGGAAGGTCCCCTGGAGCACTTGCTCTGCCTCAAGGGCACGAAAGAGCACGAAGCGGTCCTCGCAACCGACGCCATCCCTCGCATGATTCACGCCGGGCTCATCCTCACCGGTGCCAAACAGGGGCACCCGGTGCGGTTTCTGCCGAAATTCGAACCGCCCACCGGTTCGCCGATCGCCATGCAGATCGAATGGCAGGAAGGCGACAAGACGCGCACCGCCGACGCCCGCACTTGGATTAAGGAGGAACATAGTAAGCTCCCTCTGACCAAGGACTGGGTCTTCGCCGGCAGCGAGATCTTCGAAGATCCCGAGACCAAAAAACGGATCTATGCCGCGGACGACGGCGACCTCTTCACGGTGGCCAACTTCGCCAACGCGATTCTGGACCTCCCCTTCGCCAGCACCGCCAACGACGCCGAGCGCGCGTTTGTCGCCAACACCGAGAAGATCCCTCCTCGTGGCACCCTGGTCACCATCTTCCTTCGCCCTCGCCCCGAGCCGGACGCCACAAAGCGGTAGCCAAGGCCAACCGAACCCACCTCCTCGCCCTTTGATATTTCCCTTGGTGGACCGCCCTGGCGGTCCTCCGCGTCTCCCCATGAAGACCGAAAGCTGACGCTCCCGCCTGCCTTTTGCTTGAAGAATCAAGGCGAGAGGAACGTCAGAATGCCCTGTTCTGACTCTCCCCCCTGGCGAACCATTCTCGACTTGGAGCGGGTCACCGGGCGGAATGTTGACTTTGATTACTAAGTAGCGTAAGATTCGACGTTGAACAGGCTTGATTGGAGGCAAAAGAGCTGTATGCCCGCCGAAACGCTGACTCGTGCCGATTGGACAGAAACGAATCGACGGCTGAAAGATGCCCAACCCAACGAGATCCTTCGTTGGGCGGTCGAGACGTTCTACCCCAAGTTGACGATGGCCACCGCGTTCGGTCCTGAAGGGTGTATTATCTTGCATATGCTGGCCGAGATCGAGCCGCGTGTGCGCGTCTTCAACCTCGATACCGGCTACCAATTCGCCGAGACGTTGGAGCTGAGGACTCGGATTGCCGAGCGTTACGGTATCGAAGTCGAGTTGGTTCGAGCCGACACGACGGTGGCCGAGTACGAAGCCCTTCACTCGGGGCCGTTGTATGTCGAAAAGGCTGACCAATGCTGCTTCGACCGCAAAATCGTGCCGCTTCGCCGCGCCGTGAATGGCTATGATGCCTGGATCTCATCGATCCGGGCCGATCAATCGGCCCATCGGGCGAAAGCCGACGTGGTGGGCTGGGATGCCAAGTTCGGGCTGGTGAAAATCAACCCGTTGCTGAATTGGACCTATCGCGACGTCTGGGCATACGTCGTGGCCAATCACGTGCCGTACAATCCGCTGCATGATCAGGGCTATCCGTCGATCGGATGCTGGCCCTGCACCCGAGCCGTCGTGCCGGGCGAGTCTGATGAACGCGCCGGCCGCTGGGTAGGTCAGGCCAAGACCGAATGCGGCCTGCATTCGCTCGACAGCAGCCAGCTGTAATCAATCGCAGCCGGCTCGCCACCGCCGGGCGAGCCGATCTGGGTTTTCTTGACCTGATCGGAATGCCGGGGGCTGGAGTCGGCGATGAGTCTGGCCGAGGGTCGGACTGTCGGGCCGTGGACCGGGGCGAGAGATGTCATGAAGATTTCCGCCAAGGCGGAGTATGCCTGTTTGGCAATCCTGGCCCTCGCGCGTCGGCGGCCCGTGGACCCACCGATCCGGATCCGCGAGATCTCCGAGAACCATGGGATTCCCGAACGCTATCTTGTCCAGATCCTGCTCCAGTTGAAAGGAGCCGGTCTGGTTGCAAGTACACGAGGAGCGTCGGGTGGCTACCGCCTGGCCCGTTCCGCAGCCTCGATCTCGCTCGGCGAGGTCCTGACCGCCATCGACGGGCCTGATTCCCCCCCTCGCGAGTCGTCCAGACCAGCGAACCAAGTGCTCGCCTCGGTCTGGGAGGATGTCCGCATTGCCGAGCGTTCGGTTCTCGACAAAACCACCATTGCCCAGCTCGCCGAGCGAACGTTACCGCACGAATGGGTGATCTGACTCGTTTGGATTGATCGTCGCGTTGTGGCACATTTTTTTGGCCCAACTTCATAAAAAAGCAGGGTGATCCTTCGTCCAATTATCGACCACGAAAGGGGTCCCACGATTTCCGCAACGACTCATTCGGCCCAGAGTGGTTTGAACTCCCCCTACGGCGGGACCCTCGTTGACTTGCTGGTGAACGACGCACGCGCCGCCGAGATGAAGGCGACCGCCAAGGATCACGCCAGCCTGACTCTCGACGAGCGAGCGCTCTGCGACCTCGAGCTCCTGGCCGTCGGCGGGTTCTCCCCACTCCGCGGTTTCCTCGGCAAGGCTGACTACGAACGCGTGGTCAGCGAGATGCGACTGGCCGACGGCACCCTTTGGCCCTTGCCGGTCACCCTGCCCGTCACCCCGGGCAATGGCATCGAAGTGGGCAAGCCGCTGGCGCTTCGTGACGTCTACGGCAACCTGCTCGCCTTCATGCACGTCGAGGAAATCTACGCCTACGACAAAGAGGCGGAAGCCCGTGGCGCGTACGGCTCGACCGACGCCAAGCACCCCTCGGTCGCCTACCTCAACCGCCAGCCGGGGTATTATGCCGCGGGCCGGCTCGAAGTGATCCGGACGCCACCGCATCACGACTTCGTCGACCTCAGGCGCACGCCCAGCGAGCTCCGCGAGCACTTCAAAACACTCGGGTGGAACAAGGTCGTCGCCTTCCAGACGAGAAACCCGCTCCACCGGGCCCACGAAGAGCTCACCAAGCGCGCGGCCGAGCAAATCGGTGGCGGCCTGCTCATCCACCCGGTGGTCGGTATGACCAAGCCGGGGGACGTCGACCACTTCACCCGGGTCCGTTGCTATCGAGCCTTGGTCGACAACTACTATGACAAGGGCTCGGTCGTCCTCAGCCTCCTGCCCTTCGCGATGAGGATGGCGGGGCCGCGTGAGGTCCTCCTGCACGCGATCATCCGCCGAAACCACGGCTGCACCCACTTCATCGTTGGCAGCGGCCACGCCGGACCGGGCAACGATAGCACCGGCAAGCCGTTCTACTCGCCGTCCGCTGCCCAGGAATCGATGGCCACTCATAAGGCCGAAATCGGCATGGAGATGGTCGACTTCAAGCCGATGGTCTACCTCCCCGAGGAGTCGCGTTACTCCCCGGTTGACGAAGTGCCCGCAGGCGTCAAGACGGCCGATATCTCGGGGACGCAGGTCCGCGACAACTACCTGGCTAAGGGCCTCCAACTGCCCGAGTGGTTCAGCCGCCCCGCCGTTGCCGAGATCCTCAACGAGACCAATCCTCCGAAGTTTCGCCAGGGACTGACGATTTGGTTCACCGGCCTCTCAGGTTCAGGCAAGAGCACCGTGGCGCACGCCTTGGTTGAGCGTCTGGCCGAATTCGGCCGGAACGTTTCGCTGCTCGACGGCGACGAGATCCGCACCCACCTCTCGAAGGGGCTCGGATTCAGCAAGGAAGACCGCAACGCGAATATCGACCGGGTCGGATACGTCGCCGGACTGATCGCCCAGCATGGGGGGACCACCCTCTGCGCAGTGATCAGCCCCTATCGCGTGATGCGCGACAACGCCCGGAAGAGCTCCAAGGGCAACTTCGTCGAGATCTTCTGCGACACGCCCATCGAAGTCTGCGAGCAGCGTGACGTCAAGGGGCTCTACGCCAAGGCCCGCGCTGGCGAAATCAAGGGCTTCACCGGCGTTGATGATCCCTACGAACCTCCCTTGAACCCCGAGATCACGCTTGATACGAGCAAGCTCGGTGCCCGGGAGAGCGCCGACGCAATCATCAAGAAGCTGATCGAACTGGGCTACATCCTGCCCCACGGCCACATCGCCGAATAAAGCCCCCCACGAGCTCGTTCGCCTGATCTTGAAAAGTCAAACAAGCCCGAGCCACCCCTGGGTGGCTCGGGCTGTTGTATTGGCGCGAACGGAATCACTCACAACCGTTTCCCTGGGAAACGGATCGAGATATCAGGCGGACTCGACTTCCGAATCGAAGACGCGCACCTTGGCCCAGCTCTCGCGGTTCTCCGCGACGAACGTCAGATGCAGAGGAGCATCCTGATAGATGTCGTGCGACGCCTTCGAGTCAAACACGACGTGCAGCGCCACGTCGAAATCACGGTCGTTGACCGGACGGTCGAGCTCTTCCTGAAGCGTCCCGCAGGCGAAGAAAACGACGCCCGGATGCGCGGCCAGATACTTCTTGCAGGCTGCAACCAGATTGTCCCGGCTCGACGCGGACCTGTCTTTCAAGGTGAAGTAGACGTTATGGGCCAGCATGATGGCAACTCGATCAGGGTAAGAGGCTGAGGAACTTCAAACTCGACGTCATCATACAAGCTCCCCGTGATTCTTGCGCTCGGGGCGCGCCGGGAAAATTCCCATAAGCAAGCCCCGATCAATCGCTCTCTCGATTCCGGAAAGGCAGGTGGGAAGCGTAGGGTCTGCGCCTTCTTTATGACTGGCTGGATCGAGGAGGCCCAAGTGTTTTCCTGATGGTCTTGGCATCCACGGGGCGGATGAGACCGCGTTCGGTGACGATCGCGTCAATCAGTTGGGCCGGAGTGACGTCGAAGGCCGGGTTGTAAACCGAGATGCCCTCAGGAGCCGTCTGGCGTCCGAAGCCTTGGGTAATTTCACGAGGATCACGCTGCTCGATCGGGATCGAGGAGCCGTCAGGAAGCGAGAGGTCGAAGGTGCTGGAGGGGGCGGCAACGTAGAAGGGAATGCCGTGGGCTTTGGCCAGGAGGGCGACGCCGTAGGTGCCGATCTTGTTGGCGGTATCGCCATTGGCGGCGATCCGATCGGCGCCGACGATCACCATCTGCACCTTACCTTCCTTCATGACCTGGGCGGCCATGTTGTCGCAGATCAGGGTCACGGGAACCCCGCGGCGCTGCAATTCCCAGGCAGTCAGCCTGGCCCCTTGCAGGAGGGGACGCGTCTCATCAGCGAAGACGTGAACCGCCTTCCCCGCGCTATGAGCGGAGAAGATCACCGCCAAGGCGGTGCCATAGTCGGCCGTAGCCAGGCCACCGGCATTGCAGTGGGTGAGGATCCCCTGCCCCGTCCCGACCAGTTCCGCGCCGAAGCGGCCAATCGAGCGGCACATCACCTTGTCTTCGTCGGCGATCGCCCGCGCTTCGGTGAGAACCCGTTCGAGAAGGGTTGGACCGTCGAGTCCGCGATTCTCCTCGATCGTCCGCTCGATCCGGTCGAGCGCCCAGAACAAGTTAACGGCCGTCGGCCGGCTGGTCCGCAAATAAGCGCTGGCGTCCAGAAGGCCACGACGAAGCGAGTCGAGATCGCCCGTCCCGGCCTTCTGTCCCCCCAGCACCGCGCCGAACGCGGCGGCGATGCCAATCGCAGGAGCCCCGCGGACTCGGAGCGATCGAATCGCCTCCCAAACACTCGAGACATCACGGCAGTCAATCCGCACGAATTCGGTGGGCAGCCGGGTCTGATCGATCAGCCGGACATGCCCATCGATTGCGTTGCCAACCCAGCCGAGAGTCTCGAGCGTCGGTTCCGCGGTGTCAAGGCTCACAGATCGTCATCCTCGTCGTCATCTTCGTCGTCCGACTCTTCCGGATCGATCCAGACGTAGAGTTCGGAATAGACGTCCCAAATGCTCTTCATTGCCGACTTGAGGTCGCCCGGCTTGAGGGGAGCATGGGCCCCGGTGTAGCCGGCCACTTCGGCCGCGATCTTCAACAGGTCGACGTTCTGCCGACGCATCTCGAGGAAGATCTGAGTCTGGGTATCCAGTTCGAGCGCTTCTTCCAGCGCTTCCTCGACCTCGTGCTCGTGACCTTCGTGCTCTTCGTCGTGCCCGTTCTCGAATTCATTCTCGCTCATCGTCGTCTTTCTCCCAAAAAGTGGGAAATATTAGGTGTCGGGACGGGATGCTGACCAAATGCCAGCAATGGAATAAGGCCCACCCTACAAAGTGCTCTAAGAATCGGCCAGGGCATTCCAGGGGGAATAGGGAAGTCCGAAAGTCTCGGCGACAGCCAGGTTGGTGACCCGCCCTCGATCGATGTTCACCCCTTCGGCGACTCCCACGTTCGCGGCTGCCACATTTCGCCAGCCCTTATTGGCCAGTTGCAGGAGATAAGGGAGCGTGACGTTGCAGAGGGCATAGGTGCTGGTCCGCCCGACCGCCCCCGGCATGTTGGTCACGCAGTAGTGGACCACGTCGTCGATGACGTAGGTAGGCTCGCGATGCGTCGTCGGCCTGCTCGTCTCGATACAACCCCCTTGGTCGATTGCGACGTCGACGATCACGGCCCCTTGCTTCATTCGAGCCAGGTCCGCGCGACGGACGAGCCGGGGAGCGCGGGCTCCGGTGACCAGCACGGCACCGATGACCAGGTCCGCCCGCGCAATGGAATCCAGGATCATGTGACGGTCGGAGTAGAGGGTTGTCACATTCGGCGGCATGATATCGTCAAGGTAGCGGAGCCGGTCGACGTTGACGTCAAGGATCTTGACGTTGGCCCCCAGTCCCGCAGCCACCTTGGCGGCATTCGAGCCAACCACTCCTCCACCCAGGATGGCGACCTCGGCCGGCGCCACGCCCGGCACGCCCGCCAGCAAGATACCACGCCCCTCCTGGGGGCGCTCGAGGTACTTGGCCCCTTCCTGAATGCTCATGCGGCCGGCGACTTCACTCATCGGGGTCAAAAGCGGCAGATTGTTCCGGCTGTCGCGCAGGGTTTCGTAGGCAATGGCGGTGCTCCCGCTCTGAATGATGGCGCGGGTCAACGCTTCGTCGGCGGCAAAATGGAAGTAGGTGAAGACCGTCTGCCCCTTGCGAAGCAGAGGCCACTCGGTCGGCTGCGGTTCCTTGACCTTGACCACAAGGTCTGCCCCAGCCCAGACCTCGGCCGCTTGCCCGACAATCGTCGCGCCCGCTGCCGAATACTCAGCATCCGCAATCCCACTCCCCTGCCCTGCCCCCGCCTCGATGAGAACCTTGTGCCCGGCCGCCGTCAGTTCCTCGGCCCCGACCGGCAAGAGAGCGACCCGGTACTCATCGGACTTAATCTCTTTGGGCAATCCGACAATCATTCCAACGTCCCCTTCCGACAGGCCAGGCGAACCCGCGTCCAACGAACTGACCCCGGTCTCACTTTGAGCCGGGGTCGTCGAGTTTTACCGAGAGAGCAGTCGACGGATTAGCGCCAGCCGTCAGGTCAGGCCTTGGGCAATCGAGGGGGCTTTTCGCGCGTGCCTTTCCAGTCGGCAAGCACCGCCTTGATTTCATCGAGGGTCACATTGCCGTGGTCGGGACCCGAGTTCCAACGCTCCAGGATTGACTTGAAGCGTTCGCGCAAGATGCCTTTGGGCAGGAACTTGCCGTGAAACTTCTTCAGAAGCCGAGCCCTGGGGTCGGCCGGTACTCTGACCTCGGCCGCTTCCTTGACTTCCGCCGGCGCCTCGGGGGTGGTGGCCGTTGCCGCGTTCTTCGCCATCGAAATCTCCCTGACCTTCCTCGAGAAGCGCGTGCGAAAAAAATGAAAAACCAGCGAGGGGCGGTCCCTCCGACTCATTGCAAAGGGAAACGCCGCGCACCTCGTGAGATGCGGCCAGTTTAATCGATCATACGCCGGGATGACAAGCAGAGGAAGTCAAGCCGACGGACAAATGCCAACTCTCTTGTCATCCAGAGGGCGATTTGACAATGCAAAACAAGCCCTCTCAAGCCAAGAGTTTTTCGATCACCTGGCCTTCAACGTCGGTCAATCGGAAGTCTCGGCCCTGGAACCGGTAGGTCAAATTCGTGTGCTCGAGGCCAAGCAAGTGGAGGACCGTCGCCTGGATATCGTGGATGTGCACGCGATCTTCCACCGGCGCGAACCCGAAATCATCGGTCCGCCCAAGACCGAGCCCAGGCTTGGTCCCCCCACCGGCCATCCACATTGTGGCCGAGTCGATGTGATGATTGCGGCCCACGAACTCGCGAACCTCTCCCATCGGCGTTCGACCGAACTCCCCTCCCCACATGACCAACGTGTCGTCGAGCAGGCCACGACGCTTCAGGTCGGAGACAAGCGCCGCGCAAGGGCGGTCAATCTCACGACAGACGGTGTCGAGTTCCTTGCCAAGCGTTTGTCCGGGACCGCCGTGATGGTCCCAATCAGTATGGTAGAGCTGAACGAAACGGACCCCGCGCTCGACCAGTCGACGCGCGAGCAAGCAATTGTTCGCGAACGACGCCTTTCCCGGCTCCGCGCCGTAGAGGGCGAGCGCTTCGGCCGACTCGCCGGAGGTGTCGATCAATTCCGGTGCGCTCGACTGCATCCGGTAAGCCATCTCGTACGACGCAATCCGGGTTGCGATCTCCGGGTCGCCCGTCTCATCCAGGTGAGACTGGTTGAGGTCTCGAATCGCGGAAATCGCCCGCCGCTGGCTCGTCTCGGAGACAGCCCCGGGCCGTGCTAAATCCAGGATCGGATCCCCCCCCGACCGTAAGGAGACGCCCTGGTGGACCGTCGGCAAGAACCCGCTTCCCCAGTTGACGGCGCCGCCGCGCGGCCCCCGAGGCCCCGACTGGAGGACGACGAAGCCGGGTAAGTCGCGCGACTCGCTGCCCACCCCATAGGTCACCCACGACCCCATACTCGGGCGGCCGAACTGGGTTGTCCCTGTGTTCGCGAACAGCTTCGCCGGGGCATGGTTGAACACGTCGGTCGCGACCGAGCGAATGATGGTAAGGTCATCGACCACACCGGCCAGATGCGGCAAGCACTCCGAGACCCACTCGCCCGACTCTCCATGGCGGGCAAACTTGCGCGTGGTGCCAAGCAGTTTGGGAGGATTCTTGGTGAACGTGTCCATGAACGCGAACCGCCGCCCCTTGATGAACGACTCGGGGATCGGCTGGTTGGAGTATTCCTGAAGCTTGGGCTTATGCTCGAAGAGCTCGAACTGGCTCGGCCCCCCCGCCATGAACAGGTAGATGACGCTCTTGGCACGCGCCGGGAAATGCCCGGGACGCGGGGAGGCAGGGTCGGCGGCCGTAGAATCGGCCGCATGGACCGATCGCCCCTCCCCCATCAGTGAGGCCAGGGCCATCGTGCCCAGGCCAAGCCCGCACTGGCCGAAAAAATGCCTGCGCGTCCGCTGGAGTAGCGCCTGGCGATCATCCATCGGCGGTTATTCCCTCGTGATGAATTCGTCGAGATTCAAAAGAACCCGGGCAAGCGTCGTCCATGCCGACAGTTCGGCGGCCGACCGTGCTCGGGTTCGATCAGGGGTTCCCGGGGCCAAGCGATTCGCGACCGATTCTCCCTCACCACGCTCCTTCACCAGAAGCGTTTGGAGCCTCTGTTGTTCACCGGCCGTCGGCTGACGACTCAGACAGAGCCGAAACGCCAGGTCGATTCTTTCAAGTTCGTTCGAGGGGGCGTCGCGAAGAAGGCGAGTCGCCAAAGCCTGGGCAAACTCAAATGAAGCCTGGTCGTTGAGCAGCATCAAAGCTTGCAGCGGTGTATTCGAACGGACCCGGCGGGTGCAGGCCTGAACGGCGTTGGGGGCGTCGAACACGATGAGCGAAGGGTGCGGCGTCGCCCGCCAGAAGAATGTATAGAGGCCGCGACGATAGCGATCCGGACCACGACTCGGCTTCCAGACGCGGTTCATCTGCCCTTGAGTCATCACGCCGTCAGGCTGGGGAGGAAAAACGCTCGGGCCGCCAACCTGCCGTGAAAGAAGGCCGCTCGCCGAGAGGGCCGCGTCACGAATGACCTCGGCATCGAGCCGAAGCCGCGTCTGCCGGGCGATCAGCCGGTGCCCTGGGTCGACCGCATCGACGTCGGCTCGCGCTTTCGATGACTGGCGGTAGGCCATCGACGTAACGATCCGTCGATGCATCGGCTTAAGACTCCAACCGCCACCGACAAACTCGGTCGCCAGCCAGTCGAGCAATTCAGGATGAGAGGGCGGGGTCCCTTGCGTACCAAAATCATTCTCGGTCTCGACCAGGCCGATCCCGAAATAAGCCTGCCAGAGCCGATTCATCGTAACCCGCGCAGTCAGCGGGTTCGCCGGGTCGACCAGCCAGCGCGCCAGATCCATCCGGTTCCGAGCCTCGGAACCGGCGAGTCCGGGAAGCACATTCGGCACACCGGAGGCGACCCGCTCTCCCTTTCGGGTAAAGTCCCCCCCCAGGTGGATGTACGTTTCCCGAGGTTCGGCACGCTCGCGGACAACCAAGGTCGTCTCAAATTTCGGCTCCGATCCCCGGAGCGCGGCGACTTCACCATAGAGGGCTTTCGATGATTCGTCCTGAGCGAGGAAGAGTTCCGTTACACCTCGTTTCTGGGTCTCGGTCCGCTTCTCAAATGGCTTGTCGAAGGCCGCCTTGATCTCATCGGGCTGTGAGGTCTTGAACGCCTGGCCCAGGGTGGCTTCCCACGCTTTGACCTTACCGGGAAGATCGGAATCCGAAGCAGCAAGCTTCTTGTGAAACGAGGCAATCCGGGAGCGAACCGCCTGGCGGCTGGCCAACTGCTGAGGCGTGGCAAACTCGATTTGCGGTTCATCAACATTATTGAAGAAGGCGAAGAACTGGTAGTATTCGCGCTGGCTGATCGGATCGAACTTGTGGTCATGACACTGGGCGCACCCCATCGTCAATCCCAGGAAAGTGGTCGCCGTGGTCGCGACGCGATCAACCACCGACTCGATGCGGAACTGCTCGAGGTCGATCCCCCCCTCCTGGTTGATCGGCGTATTGCGGTGGAACCCGGTGGCAACCTTCTGCTCAAGCGTAGCCTCCGAGCGCAAGTCGCCAGCGATCTGGTCGATGGTGAATTGGTCGAAGGGCATATCGCGATTGAGCGCTTCGATGACCCAGTCGCGATACTTCCAGATCGTGCGCGGGGCATCAATGCTGTAGCCATTGGAATCTGCGTAGCGTGCCAGGTCGAGCCAAGGCCGCGCCCAGCGCTCACCGAAATGGGGTGAAGCGAGGAGCCTATCAACGATCCGCTCGTAGGCGTCAGGGCGAGCGTCCGCAACGAAGGCATCGACCTCCTCGGGCGTGGGGAGAAGACCGGTGAGGTCAAGGCTGACCCGACGGATCAAGGTGACCCGATCGGCCTCCGGTGAGGGCTGAAGCGCCTCCCGCTCCAGCCTCGAGAGAATGAACCGATCGATGGGGTTTTGCCCCCAGTCGTTCCGGGCAACCTCGGGAAGGTCGGGCCGCACGGGGGGCTCAAACGCCCAATGCTTGGCGCGGACCGGATCGGGCGTTTCCCCCTTGGGAGCGTGGGCTCCCTGGTCGATCCAGGCTTTCAGCACGGCAATCTGCGGGTCGGTCAACGGTGATCGCTTGAGGGGCATCCGCTCCCGCTCGCCCTCGCCGACGACCGCGTCAATCAGCGGGCTCTCCGCACTCTTGCCCGCAATGACAGCCGGCCCACCATCCCCCCCTCGCATGGCGGCCTCGGCGGTATCGAGCCGAAGGCCTGCGCGCGGTTTGGTCGCGCCGTGGCACGATACGCAATGCTTGGTCAGGATGGGCTTCACATCCCGCAAGTAATCCACTGGCTCCGAGGCGAACAGGGATCGCGAGCACACGAACAGGCCCACGAGGCACGCGAGCATCGGTTTCATGGGGCGGGCTCGCTCTCCAGCACGGGCCCCGCGACGTTTCGGCGGAAACCGTTGGCAGGTCTTCAAGCGGGAAGATCCGATAGAATCTCGGAGGCACTCAGCTTACTCCGAGCGGGTCCCCTTATGCCAGTCATTTTTCCATGTGGCCATCATCTCGATCGACGAAGGCGGTGCAATTGCTTTGATTGCGTGAAAGACCATAGAAGCGTTTCTTACCCCCCGGTTCAAGACATGAGGCCAAGAGTCAGGGGCAGAAGCTCGAGTCGCCCAAGGATAAGTATTCATTTCGCGTCGAGCCAGTCGGCGCAGGATCATCTCTATCGGGAAGTGGGCCGCCGCGATCCGGGGACGGTCGCGTCACGAGGTCGATCGTCGTCCCTCAGACGCCGCCAAGCGGGAAGGCAAAGCCGTCGTTGCCACGAGAATTGTCAAAGTCCACGGCGGCTGACGTCGAATTTGACTGCGGGCGCCGTCCTAGTCTGTCTCGGGATTTGCGCGCCCCCAGAATGCAGTGAAGATTCGACGGCCATCCTTGTTCATTCACGGGGTCCGGATGGGTTTGCCTGAGCGTCGGTCGAGAATTCTGGCGACGGCAGTTCTCCTGGGGTGGATGCTCTTGGGCAGGCCCACCTTCGGGCAAGAGGATGGGCCGCCTTCCCTCCTCGATCGTCCGACCAGGCCCAATATTTCCTCAACGATCGACGCCGGTCAGGAGACTCCGGCCCCGCCAGCCACCCCTCCACCGGCCCCCGACCCCGATCCTGGCGGCCCACGGTCAAGCCGCTTTCTCCTTGGTGACGGGTTCGGCCTCCGTCCCAGCTGGGAGGAGCGCGGACTGTCCTTCTATGTGTCATCGACCCAATTCGAGCAGGGTGTGACGGCTGGCGGGTTCCGGCAAGCGTTCCGCTGGGGCAGCAAGTTCGACATGTTGGCCCACCTCGACAGCGGCAAGCTCGGCCTGTGGGAGGGGGGAGCGTTCGACCTCTTCGCCGAATCGCGGTTGGGTCAGTCGGTTGATGGTTTCGCCGGGGCCTTTTCTCCGACGAACCTGGCAATGTTCTTCCCCGTGCCCGACGAGCAGATCACGGCAATCACGGGACTCAAGTTCACCCAGGCGATCACCGAACGGTCCGGCATCTTCTTCGGCAAGCTCAACGCCCTTAACGGCGATCGGGAAAAATTCCTGAAATACCCGCTGACCTCGCGGTTCTTGAACGCCGCGTTCAACTTCAACCTGGCGCTCGATCGCTACCCTTACTCGGCCCCGGGCGCTGGGTTCTATTTGGCCCCGGAGCGAGGGCCTGCGCTGGCATTTCTGGTGCTGGACTCATACAACTCGCCCCGAACCAGCGGCTTCGAGAACCTGGGCCGCAACGGCGTGTTCCTCTACGCCGAGGCGAAGCAGTCGACCGAGATCTTCGGCCTACCGGGCCGGCAGATTCTCGCGGGCCTCTACGGCACCGGATCGTTCACCGACCTGGCCCCAGCGTCCTTTGTCGGGCTCCCCCAGACGGCGGCCATCGCGGCAAAAAAGGCAGGAACCTGGACGCTACTCTGGAATGTCGAGCAACGGCTCTGGGTCGACCCCGACGACCCGGACCGGGGCCTCGGCCTCTACATCCAGACAGGACTGGGCGACGGTAACCCCAACCCGATCCGAGGGTTCCTCAGCGCCGCTCTCTGCGGCAACAGCCCGCTACCAGGCCGCGAGGGGGATCTCTACGGTGTTGGGTTCTATAACCTCGGACTCAGCACGCAGGCGAAACGCCAGTTACCAGGGCTCCGCGACGAACGGGGAGTTGAGCTCTTCTACAACCTGCGAATTGCGCCCGGATGCCACCTCACACCGGACCTGCAAGTGCTCCGTCCGGGACTGGCACCCGTAGACACCGCGCTCCTGTTCGGCGTCCGCCTGAAGCTCGACTTCTGACGATGACAACGAAGGAGCGCGGATCGAGACTTTTAACACGCTGGAATCGGCGACACCCCCAACGCAAAGGCGATGGCCCGCCGTGCAAATCGGTAATGCCCCACATGATTCGTGCGACCACAACGCACTCTTTAAGCATGCGAAGCCTTACGACGACACACACCGGATCGAACTCCTGGCGATCCTCCGCGCGTCCTTCCACGATTCCGCAACAACAATGTAAAGGCCCACTGTTGCCGAAGTACGCATGATCGCGGCTATTTTTTGAGCACGAGCGTACCGCAGTAGACAACGTTATCTCTGGCCGTCGAATTCCAGGAGTAATTGAGCGTCGTGTTTTTCTTCCCGGAGCTCCCCAACCGGCCCCAGTAGGCTGTCGGGTATTTTCCGTTGGCAAGGGGACCAGGTACGACGACCACGACGTGTCCGTTCGGCTGGGCCTCCAAGCCCGCGACGACGAGGTAACCGGCTTCAGCCCAGTTTCTCGCCTCGGTGCCGGAATCAATCGGCCACCAATTCTCCGAGATCGACTTTACGATGTCATTCGCCTGCCCCGACAGGCCGACGCCGAGTTCGGCGGCAACAGCCTTCACAAACCCACTACAATTCCCTTGATGCTCCTCCCAATGGAGTTCGCAGGCCTTGATCACAATCTCAGCGTCCCTACTGCTCGCAGCAGGAGTCGGTCGATTCGCAGGAGGCATATCTATCCTTTTTACTCTCAAAGAAGCGTGGCGACAAAAACCCACGGCCTGTGAGGCGGGTGCACAGCGACCGCCCGCAGGCGACAACGTCCCTTCCGTCCGTTGTGTAAAACCGGCTGAACCGGCCATCCGTCCCCAGTCTGCCCAGCGTGCTATGGCTCTTCAGCTCGGTAAGCCCGGAATTGCTCCAGCGTCTTTTCCATGGTCACGCCCGCTTGATGCTGGCTTCCGTCGGGCAGCGAGGACCACCGCTTGTTCAACTTCTTGACGGCATCTTCAATCTTCCCCTCTCGAATCAGGTCATACGCTTTCGCCTGCTTGATAATCGCAATGGCCACCCGATCCTGAGAATCTGCACTGAAATCGGTAAGCCCTAGTTTTTTCTTATATTCCACCCAAGTTTCCTTTGTAATCATGTAGGCACCCGATGCGGAGGACTTCTTTCCCCACCGCTCCGTCTGATTCATCGGGTGATCCTTCAAGTCATTGAGTTCACTCCCCCCGTATCTCCGCCGATAGTCGCTTCCCAAGTTGCCATGCGGATAGAACTCCGCCCAACGAATGACCTTGAGGAATGCCCGCACGTTCTTGTCACCCTCGGCGAACTTGGCCATCTCTTCGACCCGGTCGGGCATCATGGGAATGGGATTCCTTGTACGAGGCATTAAAACGAAAACAGAGAAGACGGAGAGCCGGATCAGGGCACCGTCTTCTCACACTCAACCCAGCAAAATCTCCGTCGATTTGGGAATGGACATCTCGAAAATCACCTGGTTTCATCAAACAGAGTAAGAGACGACATGCCCCTCGTCCAAGAGAGGCCCCTTATATCCTGAATCGATGAAATCAATCGCTCCTCGGACTTTCACAAAAAGATCAGCGACGTCTTCGCAAAACCGAACATTTGCTGATTCGCAAATAGATCAGCCGCGACCGCCCGTTGGGTCTGGTGATGCGGGTCCATGAAACGGTCGACACGCTGGAGCTTGGAATCAAGCCTCCGCAAGCGAGAACGGCGTCGACGCCAGGTCAACGTCGCCCCTCTCGGTTTGTGACACTCCAACCTTGCCCAGAGAGCGGTAATCTTGGTGAATCTTTCCATTTTGCCTCCGTGGGGGAAGGAATCTCACAATTCCAACGGTGAGTGAGGTAGGGTATCCATGGGTCTGTCTACGGTTGACCGTTCATGAGAAGTTGTTTCCACTCCTCAATGCGACAGCCGCCGCAATGGCCCCCAAAGCGAACCAGCCGAACGAAGTTCGGATCGTCGAATTGTGCTCGCTGACCGGTAGGGCATCGTCATTGCCTGGGAGCCATTCAATATCGAGGCACGTCCTCACGAATATTGACTGTAGTGCCAATGTCACCGACGATGGCCCAAAGGCGAGCGGGTCGCCCTCACCAAAAGGGCGGGGCGCGGTCGACGATTCCCTGGCCCGTAACTAAGGAGACTCTCCGATGACCACTGATCCTGGCGACCGTCGCATGAGTCCTGAGCCGTTCAACACGGCCGCCGAGCCTCCAAAGCCGGGGCATGGCTGTCTCTTCTATGGATGCATCACCGCGGTCGTGCTGGCCGTCCTGAGCATGGTGGCCATCGGGATCAGCGGCTATTTCGGCTATCAGGCCTACCTCAAGCTCGTAAATCAGTACACCTCCCCGACACCGATGACCTTGCCCAAAGTGGAGATGTCCAAAGAGGATCGCGAGGCCTTGCTCGCGCGGATCGATGCTTTCAAGAACGCCTTGGATCAAGGCAAAGAGGCGGAGCCGCTCGTTCTCAGTGGAGACGAGTTGAACATCTGGCTCGCCGAAAAGTCCAAGGTGGCGGACCGAGTCTACTTCGTCCTCGAAGGGGATAAGCTGAAGGGGCAAATCAGCCTTCCGCTCGGAGAGCTCAGCCTCCCCGGCGTCAAAGGCCGCTACCTGAACGGGAAAGCCACATTCGCCGCCTCGCTCCGGGACGGGTTGCTCGACGTCCGAGCCGACTCGATCGAGGTCAACGGCCAGACTCTCTCCCAGCAACTACTGACCTCCCTCGGGACAAAAAACCTGGCCGAGGATGCCGCAAAACAACCCGAGAATGCGCGAGTTCTAAACGAGCTGGAGAGCCTCCAGATCAAGGATGGGAAGCTTTTGATCACCGCCAAGCCCGCGAAGGAGCGGAGCAAAGAAACCACGAAGGAGGAAGAACCGACCGGCGAGCCTTCGACCAAGCCGGGCGGTGAGCCCTCGACCAAGCCGAGCGACGAGCCACCGCCGCCCGAGGCGACGAAAGACAACAAGCCACCGGATGAGACGCCCCTCGAGAAGCCAACGCCCGCGCCTTCCGACAAAGTCGAGAAGCCGGGCGGAGAGGAGAAACCCCCGGCGAAGCCCGAGACCCCCTAACCTGGATTTCTCACCCTATTCTTTCGGGGTCCGATCGCTCGACGATTTCGACGGCTCGCCCCCGCCACCCGCGGCCTGCGTGGTCTCCCGCTTGCTCATCACGTCGGCGTGGACCTGATCGGACCTCTTCACGCCAACGCGAACCTGGTTCCTCAGGCCCCCGCGCCCAGGCGGGGGCGCACCCCGATCCTCACCCCTCCTCAGGGAGGGGCTTTCCCGCCTCATTTGACTGGGTCTCCTCGTTTCAGCACCTCGGGATCAAGGGCCCCGACCGCGCCAAGTTGGTGTGCACACGCCGAAACACTTCCGCATACGGACAACCGCTCGAGAACTTCACCCACACCTTGCGAACCGTCACCCGCACCAACGCCCCGATCTTCAAGAGCTTCAGACGGATCGTTTGGCACTGCGCCTCGGCCATCGCCGTTCCCGCCAGCCCCAGCCGCCGCAACGCCTCCAGCAACACGTAGGCGATCGAGGAGAAGAACAGCCGGATCTGGTTGGCACGCATCGTGTGGGCACTGGTCCGATCGGCGAACAGATGGAGTTGCTGCTCCTTGATCCGGTTCTCCATCTCACCGCGACCGCAGTAGTCTTGCTCGTACAGCGGCGGCGCCGCTCGTTCCTCGACCGTGAGCGACGTGACCACGAACCGCGGGTTGGCCCCCTTGCCCAGATGCTCGGCCTTGGCCACCACCCGACGTTCTCGGCTCCAGGTCTTCTGCGTTTGATAACGCAACTCGGCGAAGACCCGGGACGGCTGTTTCGTCGCCTCGAATTGCTGGCGTGCTTGGGCCAATTCCGTCGCGATCGCCGCCGTCAGCCGGGTGTTCTTGGCCAGGCCGATCAGGTAATCCACGCCGTTGTCCTCACACCAGCGAAGGATCTCCTCGCGGCAGAACCCGCTGTCGGCGCGGATCAGGATCTTCACCTGAGGCCACGCCTGGCGGATCTGCGAGACGATCCGCTTGAGGGACTTCACCGAGCCGGCGCTGGCATCAATGTCGGAGGGACGCAGCCGGGCACAGAGCAGGTGGTCGCCGCAGAAGATGTAGAGCGGGAGATAGCAGTATCCCTTGTAGTAGCCGTGGAAAAAGCGGCCAAGTTGGCGGCCATGGACCGTGTCGTCGGTGGCGTCGAGGTCCAAAACGATCCGCTCGGGGGGTCGGCTGTGGGCCTGAAGAAAGAGGGTAACGAAGAGCCGTTCGACCTCATGGGTCTGACAGGTGATCTTCTTGTAACGGCTCTGTCCGTCGGCCCCGACAGGGGTCAGTTCCAAGCGGTTGAGGGTACTCTTGCCAGCCAGCGGCTTGCCGCGATCGCGGAGCCGTGGCCGGTCCTGGCCGGTGGGATCGGTCTTGCCGACGACGGTGGCCAGTAACGGATCGCAGCGGAGATCGTCGTGGTCGTTGAGGTCTTCGTAGCCCAAGGCCAGACCATAGACGCGTTGGGCCAGGAGGTGTTCCAGGGGGTGCTCGACGAGGTCAGGATCGCGATGGTCGGTAAAGCAGGCGGCGAACTGGCGGATGATCCCGGTGCGGGCTTCGATCTGACGGAGCAGAAGTGCACCGCCGTCGGAAGAGATGGCGCCCCCGTCAAAATCGGCGAGCACTTGGCGGTGACCGAGGATGGAAAAGTCGAGGTAAGTCGAGTTACACTCTGTAGCCATCGGGCTGCCTTGGTTCGGTGTCAAAAGTGGTTGTCGCAATTCCACCTATGACACGCAAGGCAGCCCGATTCAATCCCTGGTGAGAAATCCAGGCTAAAAGTTTGCCCGAGTCTTCAGAGCTTCTCTCTCGCAGCAAAAACCAAGAACGCTCTCCATTGCTGAGCTGAGGGCCGCCTTTCCGGGTGCTACGCGGTTACGTACTCGCAACCCGTGCGACACTGCCAAAGCGTTCCCACACGGGTTCCGCGTGGCCCCCGGACTTCCCTCGCTTGGGGATTCCCATTCGCCGACGGAGATAAATTCGAATCCGCACGCAGACTCGTATGACCTTCGACAGACCAAGACCGGAGTCCGCCAGGCGGGTGACCTCTTGGAGGTTCCCAAACACTGCGGTCTCGATGCCGTGAGACTCGATTCGTCCACCCAGCAAAATCCACTATAACAAATAACAAAAAAATCAATTTAAAAAAACAACATATCGCAATCAGTAAACTACTAAACTCTTTAGACTCAGCCACATTGAGGAAGAAAATGTGGCTATCCCTCCAGCGCCGACCGAATCGCTGCCATTGTTTTTTCCCGGTCGCAGAGTTCGCGGAACTGGTCGCGATCGAGCAATCGTCGGGTGCGGCAGGTCATCGTCACGGGTCGCGCCAAAGGGTACGTGGCATCAGACCATTGGATGTCGGATTCAACCGCGCGTCCCTGACTGTCGCGCACGGTCACTTCCGGGAAGTCGACGAAGCTGACTTTGAGGTTGCGTTGCTCGTAGCCAACCACGGCGAGAACGTGAAACTCATCCCGCTCGACATCTTTGAAGAGGGGCACCATCATCCTGACATCTTCGCCAAGATCGGGATCATCGCGGTGGGAGGCGATCCAGGAGCGAGTCCGCGCCTTGGCGGCCGTGAGCCATCGTCGGTCGCCTCCCTCACTCTCGATTGCGGGGACGATGCCGAGCTCGTCCTGAACGATGGCCGAGGCCCCTGCGAATAACTGCTCCATCAGATGGATTTCGTCGAGCAACGGCACACCGGTCTCCCCCGACGGAGTCGCCCGGTTCCAGGAAAGCAGCACATCCTCCCCGAGCAAGGTCACCAGCCGCTCGCGTACGAAACGGTAGGATTCCGCGCGACGGCGATAGTGCTCAGCCAGGGGTTCCAAAGTCAGGTGGGGTGAAATCACCAGGGCAAATCCCCCGGCGGCGGCCATCTCGAGCTGCTTAACGTGGCTTTCTCGGGCCGTCCCCAAGAGCGATCGGAACAATTGCTGAAGGTCGTCTCGATAATCCTCGGCAAGCTGGAGCCTGCCCGCCTCGGGAACCTGATCCGGAACCAGCAGAGGCTCAAGGGCGTGAAGAATCGAGTCATACCAACCACTCTCCTCGGAGGTCGCGAGGCTGAGACGACCATCCGTCACTCGGGCGATGAGTTCGCCGATCAGATCAAAGCCGGGCGGAACCGGTTGATCCCCCACGAGGAGTTTTACCAACTGCCCTTCACGAGACTTCGAGGCCGGAAAAAAGGCGGGGGCCGAGGAAGGGGAGCGGGAAAGCAGATGCGGCCTCACCAGCGGGTTGGTCAGTGCCAAGAGGGCGAGGTGAGTCTCATAGGCGCCACGCAATGGCAGGTCCGCTTCCAGAGCTTGCCTCAGAGGCAAAGCAGCAGCCTCCGAGAGCGGTTCTTGGAGCGACTTACTTTGTCGGTAGAGACCGGCCAACCGCTGGCTCCACGCGTAAACGCCAAGCGGCACATCCACTTCCTGCATCTTGCGGAAGTCCCGGAGATATTGGTTCCTCCACAGCCGCAAGGGAGTGGGCCAAGTGATCGGATCGGCCGGATCATTGTCCCCGACCAATGAGCGAACCGCCGAGAGCAGGCCGATGGCCTCAGCGAGTCGGGGGTCGTCAGGCGACCGATCCCAGCCGCCTTGAAGTTGGCTTTGCAGGCCAGCGAGAAGCGCGGAACGACCACGGAACGACATCGTGCCTTCCGCGAGCAGGAACTCCAAGGTCGCCACGATGCCGTCATCAACCGCCTTCGCCTTCTGGGCGAGCACAGCGGCGGAGACGAACGGAAATGGGTCGGGGAGGTTGGCGATGCTTGGGTAGAGCGGAGCCTCGAATCGCTCCTCGACGTCGAGCTCGATGAGTTCAGCCTCTCCCTCGCGACGTCGGCCCCCTGCCCCCCCCATCCGGATTTCATGCCAGGAGGCCCGCGGTTCCATCTCTAGCCGCAAGACTTGCCGGCTCCGCTCGACGCCGACTTGCAGCCCCTTCCAGCAGAAGAATCGGGTGGACATATCTCACCTCGACAGAATGGCGGATCTCGTCGCTTCAGCGTTCACCCCCAACGTCAGGTCAGCGCCAGCCCCCTCCCCTTTTCGCGAACGATCCAGAAACTTACTTCTTCGCGTCAACCTCGTCCTCTTGACCTCGCGAACTTTCGACCCGCTTGAGGTCACGGCTCAGGTCGCGGCCAAGATCGGTGGTGTTGAACTCCTTGGATTCACTCAGTTTGAGCAGCCAGTCACCGCAGATGTCATAGCGGACGCGCCCATCACGGACCCGACAATCGAGGAGGTGTCCACCGATCTTGTGGTCTTCGCTGAGAAAATGCCAGTGGTAGCCAGGGACGTTGAGCCCATCGACCCAGGCCGGACTGCGGATGCCGACGAGCGTTCCACTCAGGTTCTCGTGGGTCCAAACCGACTGGCTCTTCGCCACCTCGGCCAACGGCTTGTAGGGGGGTTCCTGACGGTGAACACTCCGCAAGGTGAGTGAACGGAAACGGGCCTCGACCCGGATCGCGACAAAGTTGTTCTTCTGGGCAAGCGACTCGTTCAGGTGGGCTTCCAGGTCGGTGAGACTGCCGACGGGGGGGCACGGGAACGCGCCGTCCTGGTCGAACGAGGTCACCACCACAAAGGGCGTCGAGCGGTCAGGGCCGACCTCAAGGACCTGACCGTCGCCACGGACCTGATAGGCTTTTCCATCCAGGACGATCAACTCACCGTCGAGATGGTCGAGCGTACCAACCCCGAAATTGCCGTAGCGAAGCATCTCGGGGATCCCCATCTGGCCATCGTACTGACCGAGCATGAGGGCGTTGATGACGGAGACCTGGGTGATCTGATCGGGGTCGAGCGCGGAGGTCGATGTGCTGGCAGGAGGGGTCGATGTGGCGGCGGGAGTGGCAGGCACGCACCCTGACACGGAGAGAAGGCAGAGAGAACCGAGGACGGGGAAGCGGAATCTCATGGGAGACGAACCTCTCGACGGCCAGGATGGGGCGTAATTGGGAGCGGTTTTCAGAGGCGTTGGACACAACGTTCCCGAGGAATCCCGAATGCGGGCGCGACGTCCTCGCTCCCTGGGAATGCAACCCAAATGATCGTAGGTCACGGGCGGTCGGCCGCCTTCCAGGGGACTCGATCGAAAACGGCGAATACCTTATGGGGAGCGCGATTCGCGAGGTTGACCAGCCTCGACAGCCGACCGGAACTGGTCCTGGTCGAAAATAGCCAGGAGGCGGACTCCGACCCGCGCGGGGGCGAGTTGAAAGAGCGCAGGCGAATCCGCGAGTCGAGCAAATAGGTCGAGATCACCCGGCTGGCGTGGTTGATAGAGCCCTTGCCTCATCTGGAAGATCAGGTAGCAAGGAGCAGGCCCGTACATCAAAGCCAGGCGCTCGTTGAAGTCGGGAGCATCGAGATTCAGAAAGGTCAGATCGGTTCGCAAGCGTCCCCAACGCTGCTCCCAGTCGAAGGTATGGATGTTCGGCGGCGGAAAGATGAGGACCGTGGCCTTCGGCGGCAAGTGGGCATTCATCCAATCCAAGACGTCGACGGTCGCCGAATCCCAGAAGTAGGTGGACTCCATCCCGGCAGCTTTCGCCCCCTTCGCCCCGCCAATGCATGCGTTGTAGTACGAGAGCTCATAGGGATGGATCGACAATGTCGACCAGGCCGAGGCGACGACGCACGCGAACAACCCGGCTTGGATGAGGCAGCGCCTGGGCCTGTTCGCAAGTCGAAGCAGGATTGAGGCTCCATAGGCGGCCAGGACCGGGAAGAAGAAGAAGGCGGGGACGAGTTGCCTGAGACCGTCGTGAGCGGGCATGAAATGGAGGATCCGCATCCCCATCATCGTCAGGAAGTTGATCGCCGCCCAGGCGGCGACCGTCGAGTCGGGCAAAAAGCGAGGGTGCCCGTTTGCGTCTAGAATCTCCGAAGGCCTGTTCTTCCTCCGGGCGGTTTCCCAACCTACGACAATCAGACCAAACCCAGCCAGGACAAGCAGGCCAATGGGGACCATGACCGCAGTGAGGACCAGCGTGTTGTGCCAAGGGAGAAACGTCCGGACCGAGTCATAGACCTGCCCCAGGTAATAGACGGGAACTTTCTGAGGATAAGCCAGGAAGGCCCGGACCCACCGGGCCATGCCGGGCACAGGTCCCAGCCACCACCCGGGATTGACCGCGATCATGGTCACCGGCAAAACGGGCACGGCCCAGACGATCGGCCGCCACCACCCCTTCGGCCGAGAGAGAATCGCCCAGAGGAGCATGGCCGGAAGCACGAGAACCCCCGTGGCCTTGCACATGATCGCCAGGCCGGCAAAAAGACCGGACAACCAGGGCAAGCGACCGGTCTCGCAGGTCCGCAAAAAGGCAACGGCGGCCAGAAACCAGAAGGCGCCGAGGTCCACGTCAGCGGTAATTTGCTGGGCGTCGGCGAAGAGGCGCGGGTTGAAGACCAAGGCTCCAAGCGCGATAACAGCCGGTGTCGAACCCCAGCGCATCCGCACGAACCGAAAGAGCACCCCGGCTGCGATCGCGAACACGATCAGCGTCGAGAGCCGATAGGCACGGAGCGGTCCCAGCAGCCATTCGAATGTCAGGCCGGTCGCCAGACTCAGCAGCGGAGGAACCGGTGGATGCTGGTCGGGCACTTCGCGGCAGACGCGCCAACCTCGTTCCAACCCTGGGACGCTGAACGCCTGGGCGCGTTCGGCCGGCGTGCCCGCCACCTGGGCAAACCAGCGCCGCATGTCATGCTGGCGTTCGAAGAAGTAGGGCTCGTCCCAGGTCATCCCCAGTTCGCCGCGCGCGAACCAGAGGAGAAGCGTGAACCCGATCACCCCCAACGCCACCGCGACGACCTCGCGCCAGGCGCCGGCCCCTCTGCCCTGGCTGGGTTCGCCCGTCTCGCCGGGTCTTGATTCTTTGACGTGGGTCAACATCGTGGCCGAAGCTTCCGGCGCGCGTCGTCACGACCGAGAACTTCCACGTCATGGGTCACATGCCCAAGACGGCCCGTCGAGCGGTTGGCTCCGCGCGAACGAGCCAGACCGAAAGAAAGTGGGGGAGGAATCTCCCCATTTCCAACGACTCTAACCCCGAGAGGGAGCGTTTTTCCAGCCCTTGAGTCCGTTCGAGGTCATCGACCTTTGGAAAGCGCTCACTCTTGCGGCTCAGAGTCGGACTGGGCGCGGACGAGCACCAGGTCGCTGTTCGCGGTTCCACGGCTGGCCACTTTGTGCCAGGAGTGCCAGGCGCGGTCGAGTTCGCGCACGTCCGACAACCCGTAGTGGGTACGAGTCGCCAGGTCCCATCCCGAATTGAGGCCGTCCTTGACGAACTTGAGGAACCGAGGGCGGCCTCCCATCTCGATCAGAAACCGCGAGATCGAGTAGCCCTGGCCGTAGAAGCCCATGAGGTCGGAGGGGTATTCTTCCATCCGGAAGAGCCGGGACAGGGGAAAATCGCCGCGTCGATTGAGAAGGTCAATCGCAATCTGATCGTGCCGCTGGCGCTCACGAAGGTCTTCACTCAAGAGCGAGGCCCCTTCGTCGGCCCAACGCGGCATCGGCCCACCGAAGTAGGCGGCGAAGATCGTGTGCGTCACCTCGTGGGGCAACGCCGAGGCGAGAATCCGATCGAGTCGCCCTTCGACCGCCATGTCCTGGTCAGAGACTTTCCCTCGGTTGAAGCCGAAAGAGGTCACTCCCCCAGCCTCTCCGCCAGTGATTTTGACCTTGATCGGGCAAGGCGTGGTCCAGGCAGGGAGGTCGCGACCAAGCCACTGTTTTGCAATGGTCGAGCGACAGATTTCCGCTTGCTCAGCGACCTTTTTGGCAACATCCGGCGTCGGTGCCTCGACCACGAAGTTCGCGGTGCGATGCGAGGCCCCCGTCAGTCCCGGAATCAAGGTCAACGCAACTCCAGCCAGCCCCCATCGCCTCAGCGCGTCGCGAACGCAGCGAGCATCCATGCTCAATGGCCCTCTCTAGCAAGTCGTTTCAGAGGTCCGCCCTCCGGGCGAACGCCAGGATCCGCTCTCGCCTTTCCAACGCCCAAGACGCCTTCGTCGGCAGGCATGGCGGCAAACTTTAACAAATCGGGGACGAGCCGTCGCCCCCGATTCTTCGACAAACTCAAAGTCGACTCAGACCACCGGGGTGACCGCGCTCTCGGGAAGGACGCCGACCCGCTCCATCACTTCGATCACACGACTGGCCGTGACCTCATCGGTCGACCGCAACGGCGCGGGGAGCATCCGATTGAGCAGGCCGCGATGCCGGCACATCACTTCGAGGCAAGCGAGCATCGGACCGAACGCCGTCGCCTGAGCGAGACGGCAGAACTGCGACTGGAGCCGGAAGGCCCGCGCGGCATCATCGCCTCGCGCGGCGTCCCAGATCGCGACGGCCAACTCGGGGAGCGCGTTCGACAGGCTCGTCACGAAGCCGTCGGAGCCAAGCTCGGTCGAAAACGCGAGTTGGTCAGTGCCGTGAAGGTAGCTGAAACCTTGCTCCCTTCGCTCGGCGGCCGGCCAGTCCAGGGTTCGCGTCAGGCCGGGACAGACGTCCTTCGACCCCACGATCCTTGGGTGTTCGGCCAGCGTCCGAAGCTGCGCGAAGCTGAGCTGGTTGCAAACCCAGGGGGCATTGTAGATCACGAGCGGTCGCGCAAGGCGATCGGCCAGTACGCGAAAGTAGTCGACCACCTCGGTGCCGCTCATCGGCTGATACCAAGGGGGGAGAGCCGCATAATAGTCGTAGGCCAGGTCGTCGAACATCCGGGCTCGTTCCAGGGTCCGCTCGGTCCCCTGGTCGGAGACGTTCAAGACCATGGGCACCCGGCCGGCAGCGGTTTCGATGGCCGACTCGGCGACAATCCGCTGTCGGGAGTCGGGGATCATATCGAAGCGGGCCGTCGTGCCCAGGATCCAGAGCCCATGAACGCCAGCCTCGATCTGGAAATCGATGAGGCGCACGAGCGAGTCGAGGTCGATCGACTCGTCGTCCTTGAGCGGAGTGGGTAAAGGGGGAACGATGCCGTGCAAGTGCGGAAGATCCATCGAGTGCTGGCTCCAAAGTGGGCGGCGAACGGGAGCGGCTCTTCCGTGGCGGTCTCGTCCTCGGCCCAAGGTGAGTGACGGCGGACAACGACGTTCGGGAGCTTGGGGATCGCCGGAACAAAACCGGACGCTGAGTGAATCCGCAAACGGCGTCGATCGTTCCTATTTGGGTGGCCTCTAGTATGACGGCGCGGAATCCGGACGCCAACTCGCACGCGAGTTTTTCCAGGGTTCCCAAGCGTTTCCCAGCGCGTCTCACCCCTCCAGACGGACTCACCTTAATAATCGGCGAGGTTAGGCTGATGGAAGGTCATGGTCCCGACCGATTCCTATCCTTGGAGACTGAAGCCAGGCCGGTTGAGTCCCGCGAAGGATCGATTCCGGCCGAACCTTCACTCGCCCAAGGGCCGTAGCGCGCCCTCAGCAATGGTGAGCGAGCCCGGCCTGGGCCGATCCGAATCACGGAGGAGGAAATCCGAATGGCGACCGCACGACTTCGCGTGTTCCCCTACACCGATGATGAGACTCACGACGAGCCGCACGCCCCCTCGATGCCCGTTCGGCTTGCCGATCTCTATCCTCTGCTCGCTCAAGCCTACCGTGACAACTACGTCTGGCTCCGTGACTTCGAGGACGATCAAATCCTCGTGAATCGCGACCTCTACGAAGTCGTCCGCGCCTTCTCCAACTGCCGCCCGTCCGCCTGATCCAAAGGGCGGCCGCCACGCTCCGTCCGACGAGCAGATGTACTGGCCCGGATCATTCCCACGAGATTGATCTTGTGGACGGCGTGGCGAGGTTCTAAGTTACACGGGTTCGCTGTCGCCGCGCTCCATCGCGTGGCGAAGCACCCTCTCGGGCCGGCATTGATGAACAAGCCGCATAGCCAGGACGCGTTCACAATTGAACGCCACGGTGATCTCACCTTGATCTCGGCCACCCCGGCCCTCGAGTCTCTCGAGTTCGGGCTCGAGGAACAGGCCGCCGGAATGATCATTGAGCAGTTTCGACATCAGGAGAACCCCTTGGTGGTGTTCGACCTGAGTCTCGTCGATTATTTCGGGTCGATGTTTTTAGCCTTGCTCCTGCGATGCTGGAAGCTGGTCCAGGCACGGGGCGGTATGATGGCATTGGCCGGGGTCTCCACGCGGGCCAAGGAACTGCTCAGGCTCACCTCACTCGACATGGTGTGGCCAATCTATGCCAGCCGACAGGAGGCGATGGAGGCGCTCTTGGCCGACTGATTCACCTCGATGAATCGGCCTCGCCTCTCACCGATCCGCCCATTAGCGCATTCCCTGGCGTAAATTCTCCGTTGCCCCCACTTCAGTCCCTCTCAAAGTCGCGCCGCGACCCGTTGACAGGTATGATAAGTCGTCCGATGATGAAAGAATCAGGTGGTCGAGGGCGCGGCCACCGCCGGCTCGCTAAGGGCGATGTTCGCCGGAGCGATCATGGGCATCTATGACCGCGAATATTATCGAGGCGAAACGCACGGATCGGGCTGGCTCACCGGGCTAGCGCCGGCGACCAAGGCGATCATCGTCATCAACGTGATCGTCTTCTTCCTCCAGCCGATCCTCCAGGATCGCGGTCTCTGGAACTATTTCATCGCAAGTAGCGATGGAATCTTCAGGCATGGGTACGTCTGGCAACTGCTGACGGCCACCTTCATGCACGCTGGGGTCTACCACCTCCTCTGGAACATGGTTTTCCTCTGGATGGTGGGCCGCGAGATGGAGTCGTTCTACGGAACACGCGACTTTGTGGCGTTCTATCTGTGCGCCGCGGTTCTCAGCACGCTCGGCTGGGTGGCGATTGATACCTTCCTGGGGCACCATGGCAATATGCTGGGCGCTTCAGGAGCAATCATGGCGGTAGTGGTGGTCTACGCGATGTACTATCCTCATCGCGAGATCCTGCTCTTCTTCGTGCTGCCCGTCCAGATGTGGCTGCTCGTCGTGATCTACCTGGCGCACGATGCCTACCAACTGCTCACCCAGCCGGCCAGCGAGATTGCCGTGGCCTCGCACCTCTCTGGGGCGGCGTTCGGCTACCTCTTCAAACACTTCGACCTTCGCTGGTCGCGATTCTCCTGGCGACGGGTCACTCGCCCTCGACTCCGCTTGATCTCTCCCGAACCGCGTGAGAAGCCGACGACGCGATCGACGGGTCCCACCTGGTCGCCCAATCCTGCAACATCCTTGAAGCCCTCGACGACGGCTGTGCTCCCCGAGGAGCAACTCGACGCCAGGCTCGACGAGGTGCTCGCCAAGATCGCACGCGAAGGGCGAGGCGGATTGACCGAGGAAGAGAACCGAGTGCTCCAGGAAGCCAGCCGACGGGCCCGAAATCGACGGAGCGACCGGATCTGATGTCTGCAACCGCGCCGGCCTTGCTGATCCGCGCCGGTCTTCCGGCCGATCGCGACACAATCATCGATTTCAACCAGCGACTCGCGCACGAGACCGAGGGGAAATTCCTCGATCGTGCCGTCTTGAGCGCGGGGGTCGACTCCGCCCTCGCCGACCCTGAACGGCTCCGCTACTGGGTCGCCCAATCAGGGTCAACCGAGCCACTTCTGGGCCAAGCAGCCATCACTCGCGAATGGAGCGACTGGCGTAACGGCTGGATCTGGTGGTTCCAGAGTGTCTACGTCGTCCCCGAGGCGCGCAGCCAAGGAGTCTTCCGCGCCTTGTACCAGCAGATCCGCGCGGAGGCGTTTGCCGTGCCCAATGTGATCGGCCTGCGACTCTACGTCGAGCAGGAGAACCACCGGGCTCAGCAAACGTATCTCGCCATGGGCATGCGATCAGGCGGTTATCACGTATACGAAGAGATCTGGACCGATCGATTCGCCGCGCCGTCCGCTTGATTGGCATCGACCCAACGTCCCTCGACGCAGGTCCGGATCAGCCTGAAGGCGGGCTTCACTCCACTGGCGTCGTGCTCGAAAACGACAAGGTTCGCGGGCTGACCTACGGAGAGCGTCGGCAAGGTCCGCCGCAAAAGCCGGGCAGGCTGAGTCGTGGCCGTCGCGATGGCTTCGGCCAGGGAAAGCCCGGCAACCTCCATCAACTGATTTAAGCCGACCTCAATCCCCTGGTTCGACCCGGCGAGGTAAGGGGTCCCGGCGACGACGATTTTCCCTGAGGGGTCAACAGCCCATTCTCCATAGCGCCCCGGCGGGAGGGCAGCCAGGGGGCTGGCGTCGCTGACCAGGATGACGCGCTCCGCCGTTTTGGCACGGACCAAAACGCGAAGCGTTGCCGGGTCGATGTGGTGACCGTCCGCGATCAGCGAAGCGTCAAGCGAGTCGATCGCGGCCTGCTCCCAGATCGGGTTGGGATGACGGGCCAGAGGCGACGCGATCCCATTCCCCAGATGCGTACTCAGACTGGCACCGGCCGCGACGGCCGCGCGGAGGGTCGGGCCATCGGCCGCGGTATGCCCCAGCGCGATGACAACCCCGGCGGCCACAGCCTTCCGGATAAACTCCATGGCTCCCGGGCGCTCGGGGGCCAGAGTCATCAGCACAACTCGCCCCCCCGACGCATCCTGGAACTCTTGGAACAGATCCCAGTCAGGATCGCGGACTTCCGATAGCGGATGAGCGCCGCGATAGCCGTCGACCTCCGAGATGAACGGACCTTCCAGGTGAATTCCAACGACGCAGGAGGCCACCCTCGGGTCGGACTCGCAGGCTTCGGCGATCGTTTTCACCCCGTGCCGAAAGTTTTCCGCCGAGGCAGTGATCAGGGTCGGACAGATCCGCGCGGCCCCCCATTCCGCTTGCGCCAGAACGACCTCGACCACCTGGTCCACGGTCAAGGCCGGGTTGGAGAACGAGATCCCCCATCGGCCGTTGGTCTGGATATCCCAGAACGCGGGGGCGACCCATTCATCAGCGCCGCCGACCTCGTCGGGCCCCTCGGCGGGATCGACCGATTCGATCGTCCCGCCCCGGATCGTCAGACGCGTCCAGCGTCCGGTCTCAAAGTGACGCTTCGTGAGCTCCATCGCCGTCTCGGTCTCCGGTTTCAGCGAGATTCCTGGTCGCCTCGGCCCGCCTCGCGACGCGCGAGCGCCGCCGCGACGAAATCACGGAACAAGGGGTGGGCCTTGGTCGGCTTCGACTTGAACTCGGGATGGAACTGAACGGCGAGAAACCAAGGATGATCGGCCCATTCGATGATCTCGACGAGCGACTCGTCGGGGCTCATCCCGGTCATGACCAGCCCCTTCTCCTTCAACGCCTGGCGATAGTCGTTGTTGAACTCGTACCGGTGCCGGTGCCGTTCCTGGATGACGTCGAGACCATACGCCTTCCGGGCAAGGCTCTCCTCCGCAAGGGTGCAGGGCCAAGCGCCCAGCCGCATCGTTCCGCCGCGCTGGCGGACGTACGACTGATCGTCCATCAAGGAGATCACCGGGTGCTGGGTGGCCTTGTCGAACTCGGTGCTGTTCGCGTCTTCCAGGCCGAGCACGTTTCTGGCCAGTTCCACGACCGCACACTGCATCCCCAAACAGATTCCGAAGAAGGGGATCCCCTTGGTTCGAGCGTAGCGAATGGCCTCGATCTTGCCTTCGACCCCGCGCATCCCGAATCCGCCCGGCACGAGGATGCCGTCGACCCCGGCCAGAACCCCTTCCGCCCCGCCGCCGCTGACATCCTCAGCCTCAACCCGGAGCACGATGACCCGGCTTCGGTTGGCGATCCCCGCATGGTCGAGCGATTCGTACACCGATTTGTATGCGTCCCGGTGTTTCATGTACTTGCCCACGACCGCGATCCGGACTTCGTGGTTGGGCTGGAGGACGCGGTCGACCAGCTCGCGCCAGTCGCTGATGTCCAGCGGATTCGCCTTCAGGCCGAGCCGCTTGACCAGGAGCTCGTCGAGACCGTTGTTGACCAGGCTCAAGGGGACTTCATAGATCGTGTATTCCTTGTCACGCTCCTCGATCACAGCCTTGCGATCGATGTTGCAGAAAAGGGCGATCTTGTCCTTGTCCTCTGCACTAATCGAGTGCTCGGTCCGGCAGATCAAGACGTCGGGCTGGATACCGATCTGCCGCAAGGCGCCGACCGAGTGCTGGGTCGGCTTCGTCTTCAGCTCGGCGGCCGCCTTGAGGTAGGGGACCAAGGTCAGGTGAATATAGAGACAGTTCTCGCGTCCGACATCGAGGGCGAACTGTCGGATTGCCTCCAGGAACGGAAGGCTTTCGATGTCGCCCACCGTGCCGCCGATCTCGGTGATGACCACATCCACATCGTCACCGGCCAGGCGAAGGATACCCGCCTTGATCTCGTCGGTCACGTGGGGAATGACCTGAACGGTCTTCCCCTCGTAGTGCGTCCCTTCCCGCTCTTTCTGAATCACCGACTGGTAGATTTTCCCGGTCGTGTAGTTGCAGTCACGAGTCAAAGGCGCATTGGTAAACCGCTCGTAGTGTCCAAGATCGAGGTCAGTCTCCGAGCCGTCGTCGAGGACGTAAACCTCGCCATGCTGGTACGGACTCATCGTGCCTGGATCGACGTTGAGGTACGGGTCGAACTTCTGTAGCCGAACACGCAATCCCCGGTGCTCGAGCAACATTCCGATCGACGCCGACGTCAGCCCCTTTCCGAGCGAACTGACGACCCCCCCTGTCACAAAGATATGCTTCGCCATCGTGAGTCCCAACCGCCTTCTGTTCATCTGTACGCCAAGCTCTCCGATCGCTTCAGTATAACATGGAGGGGAAGGTTCGACCGAATCCCAGGTTCCCAAGTTGGTTCGGGAGCGCCACTTGAGCCCGAAATGATTCGCCAATTCGGACCTCACGTCGATCGAACGCGAAGGCCGACCGACCGCGCGGGCTGATCCAGTGGCGCAGGAGGGATTCCAGGGGGTCGACCCAACGATTCAGCCGCAAATCAAGGCCAGACAGCCTGTTAAGTTCCCAACGGTGAAGCGTAAGTCCTGAATGACAGGAGAAGTGACAAGGGATTTGGCCGAACCAGCACCCTCGAATCGCTCATGAGACTCCATGATTCGGAAAAGGATTTCCGGTCTTGTTCCTCAATCATGATGACCCCGATCCTCGGGGCACGCCGAGATGGCAGGCGACATGAACCGCACAGCATCATCGACAGCGCAGGACGGATTCCCGCCAATCATGGCACAAACCTGCCATACCAACACCCACACCACCGCTCCTTTGATTCGCTCTGGAAGAGCGCCCCACCAGCCCCTCAGTGGTTCCTGGTGTTGGCATGCTCGAAGCGGAACTGGTCGACCGTATGCACAATTCCCCTGACAAAGCAAATTACAAGGGCATGTCCCGACATCACGCTTACGTCACAACATCTTCTCGAGCCATTTTACTTGCAAGTGGATGCCCTCCTTCTTAGACTCGAACCGCGACAGTGAAAATTTGATCAGGAGATCGATATGGGTTATCGGACGATGAAGTCCGATCGTGGCGGCTTCTCTTGGAACATTGCTCTTTTCATCGCCGCTGCCATCTGTTTTCCGATGGTGAGATCGTGTCTCGACCCGGTCAATCCACCCGTCGAGGCGACAGCAAGTCCGAGACTGATCGCTCGAGCCCCGGTCGAGATCCAGCCACCGCTCCTCGTTAAATCCGAGCCCGTTCCACCACCAGTTCCGGTCATTCCGCCGCCGCCAGTCGCCGTCGAGAGGGTGATTCCCGCACCGGCCAACCCGGTCCAAGTTGCTCCGCCTCCCGTTCCAGTTGCAAAACAAGAAATCCCCCCGGCGCCGGTTGCGATCGCGGCTGCAACGCCTGTCGAACCAGCGAGCAACGCGCCAGCACCGGTTTTGGAGGTCGAAAGACCTGCGGTTCTTGCCCCGGCCCCGATTCGCGGGCCAGCGAGAGCCGACACGCTCATCAAATCTGCCCAAAACCTCGAAGGGATGGGTAAACGTTCCCAGGCAATCGATTTCTACCTCACCGTGGTGAGGGAGTATTTCGGAACGACCCAAGGGACTTTGGCGGCGGGGAAAGTTCGAGCCCTGGGTGGCAATGTTCCCGACCTGGGAGAAACGGACCGGTGGATACCTGCCAAAGAGCCAGAACCTGTTCAAGCCGCTCGATACGTCCCGCGCCCCAGTGGCCGACCCGCTTCGACCAAGTCCAATTCCTTAGATGACGACGCAGTCTCATATCGGACCGCTCGCGCCTTTTCTTCCGGTCCACGATACTCCGCCCCCAGCTCATACACCTCACGCTCTTCGGGACCGAAGACGGTCCAAGTACGGTCCTACACGCGAAAAGATGGAACCTTCGTCCGCTCCCACGTGCGGAGCGCTCCGCGAAGGCGATAAGCAACTCTCCCCTCACAGAAGAAAGAGGAGTTCCCAATGCCAGAGATTCTTTCGGCGTACCTGATTACCTTTGGGTGGGCGATCGTGGGCTCAGTCGCGATGGGCCTGGGCATCATAATCACACTTCGATTATTCGATATGTCCACCCGAAACGTGGACGAATGGGAACTCATCAAGCAAGGCAACATGGCGATGGCCGTAATCCTGGCAGCGGTCATCATCTCGCTCGGGATCGTAGTCGCAGCGGCCATTCACCCGTAAAGGACCTACAAAAGGAGGGGACGCCATGCGCCGCCAGAAGCCGCCAGGTTACGAAAAGTGGACTTGGGTCGAGATTGAAGCCGGCCGACGGATGAGCAAGCAAGAGAAGCGTCTGAGGCGAATCGCGAAAAGCCTCAACGCGCATCAGCGGCAGCTTGACGTCCCCAACGTGCCCTTTCGTGCCCCGCCCCCTGTCGTCCCTCGTGCAGACGCCAACAGACCCCGAGAACTCATCCCTATCGCCATTCATGTGGCTCCAAGGACGGTCACGCCCTCGCCACCGATTTTCCGGCCGTTGCTAGGGAAACTCGGCCGTTTTCTCTCCTCTCAATGGATCGACGAGTTGCCCGAGTGGAGCCAGCCGATCGCCTGGTCGCTGATCCTGACTTCTCCTGTAGTCATTGCGGCAATTCGCTGGCTCCATCCAGGGCCGGCGGCGCTTGATAGCGTCTTTTGTCTCATGTTCATGGTGGTCGGTGCCGGTGCTGGCGGACTGGTCTACGATGGCCTGCAACGTCGTCGCCTTCAGCGCGAGGAAGAAGAGTCGGAGCGGCAGCAACTCCGCGATTGGTTCGGCGCGACGATTATCCAAGAACTCCGGACATGCCCGGTGCGTGACTTTGACTTTCAGAGCCTTGCGACCCGATGTCAGATGCCCCGTTTCGATGCCGATCGCGCGGCAGCCGCCGTCTATCGCCAATTCTCCGACCGGTTCGTCGCCGATGGCATCATCACCTCCGATGAACGTCGCAAACTGAGCACACTCGCCAAGGTTCTGGAAATCGGGAACGATCGCGTTGCCGTGATCGAGGCAGCCGCCAAATCCGATCGGTTCAAGGGGGCCTTGGACAAAGTTCTCGCCGACGGCGTAGTGACAAGGGAGGAGAGTCGCGAACTCGAGCAACTCCGCGAATCACTGGACTTGTGCGAAGAGGATTGGAGGAAGGCCCAGGCGAGAATTGAGGCTGAGAAGGCCCACCCGAGTTCTTCCAGAGGAGATGAATCGGATGCTTGATAATCAAGCAGGTGACCAGGATCAACCTTCTCGCCAGAGTTCATTCCGGAAGTCACTTTTCGTAGCGGCTGGTAGCCTGGCAGGCCTGGCGATCGCCCTGGCGTTCCTCACGGTGGCTCCGGCCCCCAAAGCGGTGGCGACCTTTGTTCCGACGGCTTCTGAGTGGGAAGCGGCGGATTCTCAGTCTCCCGACTCCTTGATGCCGGATTCCGTGTCGCCCACCGAGACGCAGCCCGGTGACTCGGTCAGCGCACCAAGCTCGGAGCCGATGACGCGAAGTCTCGTCGCGGCCCCCTACCGTTCTCCGGTGCTTCCCTCGTATCGTTACACACCAAGGGCATCACGCAGCTCATCCTACTCAGGTGGAACGGTCCATGTCCGGGGCCATTACCGCAAAAACGGCTCCTATGTCCAGTCACACACGCGCAGATCGCCTCGGCGACGTTGATGACTGACCGGCTCCGCTTGCCCCTCCGACGCATGCGGGCTTAGAATGGGCGGTGGTCATGTGGGTCTGTTCTCGTTTTTCGATTTCGAGCCTTGTGGGAGCCGGTGACGATGCCCCCGATCCGTTTGAACCGCCGGCGCTTTCTCGGGTGCTCGGCCGCCGCGGGCCTCGCCCTCACTCAGGGTCGGGTTTCCGAAGGGGGCTCTGAGTCCGCGCCGGTCCGTCTGGGGGTGATCGGGCTCGGGACTCGCGGGACCACACTGCTTCGGACCTTGCTGGAGTTGCCCGCCACCCAGATCGTGGCGGTTTGCGACCAGGAGCCGAGGCACAGGCTTCGCGGGCTCGGAATTGTCGAGAAAGCCAAAGGGATCCGGCCCGAAGGATACGAACGCGCGGCCCAACTCCTCGAACGGTCCGACATCGACGCGGTCGCCGTGGCCCTGCCCTGCGACCTCCATGCCTCGATCAATCTGGAAGTGATGAAGGCTGGCAAGCATCTCTACGCCGAAAAGCCTCTCGCGCTGACGCTGGCCGAGTGTGACGCTCTGCTCGCCGAATCCGCGAAGACTCCGGAGTTGGTCGTTCATGTCGGCTACCAGCGCCGATCGAACCCACGCTATCGCGCGGGGGTGGATTTGATCCACCAAGGGGAACTTGGCAACCCGCTGACCGGCCATTCGGTCTGGCTCAGCAGCAACGGCCCAATGAACGGTCACGACGACTGGCTCGCTTGCCGAGCCCGATCCGGCGACTGGATGGTCGAGCAGGCCGTCCATGTCTGGGACGTCTTCAACTGGCTCGCTTCCGGTCCTCCGGTGCGCGCATCGGGGCGAGGACGTCGTGACCTTTTTCACGCGGATCAACCTCAGCGCGACGTCACGGACCACTACTCAGCCGAGCTGGAGTGGGCCGACGGCTTCCACGTCTCCTTTATGCACACCTGGGTCGCCCCTCCGGATGAACGCTTTACCGGAGTGACGCTGCAAGTCATGGGCGACGCTGGCGGGATCGACTTCAGCTCAGGTGCCGTGACCTTCCGCGACCGGGGCCGCCCGCGTCAGACGATCCACCCCGGCAACCAGCCCGACACCAGGCTCGCCCTTGAGGCGTTCTTGGAGGCCGTGCAGGCCGAAAGTCCCTCGGCTCCTCCTCTCTCCCTGGCCGAGGCTCGGGACGCCACCTTGACGGGCCTGCTCGTCCGTAAAGCCGTGGATGAGCGTCGGAGCGTCACCATGGAAGAGATCCGGGGCGAGGTGGGCTCCTCGCAGGCGATCGTCTAAGCCGTGAGTCGCATTTTTTTCTTGGGTTTAATGCGCAGCCACAAGCGGTGTCGGCTCGGTCCCGAGAAAAGTCTCGGTCCCGAGTGCCCCACCCACGGCCCCAACGGAACGCAACCGAGGTGGAACCCGCTCGAAGTTGAGCCGTGGGGCCGCTCCAAATTGGCTTGACCCATGCTCGTTTGGTGAGGATGATTCGAATGGCTCCCAATGAGGACCGGTCTTGAAAGTGAGCGCGCCCGTGCTTGGCCGCGCTGGTCCGTAGTCGAACGGACCCAACCCTCGGTGTTCAAGGAGGATTCCGATGACGTTTGATGAGTGCCAGTCGACGCTGGCGGTGATTCGCCAGAAGCAAGGGACTCGTTGCCCGTTGGTACGGGTCGACTACGCTGGCCGGGTCATCCGCGGCCGAGTGGCCCGCGCGGACGGCGACCCCGGGTATGGGCACGAGCAGAGTTCCCCTTATGGGGTGATCGTTCTCGAGAACCTCGGCCTGAGTCCCGCGCCGGAAACGATCCTCCAGATCGCCGATATTCCTAAAGGTGCCCTCAAGGAACTGAACGCCCCCTGATCGAGTCAAGTTCCCAAGGTCGAAGTCGGGTTCCCGAGTCGCCGAAGGTCGGCCGTCTCAGTGCTCCCGACTCGACCCAAAGGAAATTCAGGCTGCGTCTGGACTGGGGGGTAGCATCGGCAAGTCGCAAACGACGACGCTCCGAGGCTCCCCTTCCCCTTCTGCCCCCTGGCAGAGAAGCTCGGTTCCCGCCTCGGCATGCGCGGTCCTGACAAAGCCAAGGGCGACCGGGCAACCCCATCCCGGCGAGAACGCCGTCGAGGTGAGTTTCCCGATCGTCTTGCCATCGCGCGTCAGTACGGCATTCTCAGCCGTAACGTCCTCGGGCGTCAGGAATTTGAGTCCTTTCAGCACCTTGTTGACGTGCCCCAGCGCATCGATCCGAGCCACGGTCTCCTGCCCGAGATAGCAACCTTTCACAAAGCTGATCGCCCGGTTGTCGCGACCGATCTCCTGGGGCAAATTCTCCTCCGTGACCTCGCGCCCGAAAGCCGGCGTGCCTGCCTCAATTCTCAAAAGGTCGAACAACGCAGGGTCGAGGTCAACCAACCCCAGTCGCTCACCCAAGGAATGAAGCTGAGCGGCGACCTTCGGCGCATCGGCAAGGCCACCGATGATCGTCAGGCCAGGCTGACCGGTCGGCGCTTCGCGAATCAACTGGACAGGGCTCCCACCGATTGCAGTGGAGCCGTGATTCAAGTCACCTTCCGTCGGCAAGTCGGCTCCGGCCAATCGAACGAGGTCGGCGGCACTCGCGCCCGACAGATGAAACTCGAAGGTCTGCGCGCTCAGGTCGTCGATCGAGACCTCGTCAAACACCCCATACTTTCGGAGGTGGGGCAACAGCAATCCGGCTCCGCCCGGATCGGTACGGAGCAGAATCCGATCCTCGGACGCCAGAAGCGTGACATAGCCAAGGGTCTTTCCTTGCAGGCTCGTCACAAACGCCTCGTGCCCCTTGCCCACGGCCAGGCGTTTCACGTCATTGGTCGTCAGGTTGTGCAAAAACTTCGCGCGGTCAGCCCCGCCGACCTCGATCCGCACTCGGTCGGTTCGGTCAATGAATCCAGGCTGGGACTTGAGCGTACGGTAGAGGTCATTCGGTTCGACCATCGGTCCTCGAATCCCCTCGTTGTTGGTCGGAATCATGCTTCGGTCGAATCGTTCGACTCGTCAAGAACTTCCACGGAGGTCAACTCCGCCTGACTGAGGAACAGGCAAGATCGGCTGGCGGAAACCAACCGACGAGCCTCTTCGGCCCGTTCCAGGGGAACCATCGAAAGATCCTCAACGTCGTCCGACTTCAACGAGCTGAGCAAGTAGACGTCGGCCCAGGCGAGTGCACTGGCCAGCGAGCGGGCGGCCGAGTAATCGAGGTCGGCCTCGTGGCCACGGAGTGCTTTCAGGGCCACCCGTGGATTGTCGACCGCGATCAGCCTCTGGAATGCCGGCCCGAGCCCCCCTTCGGCCCGAGAGAGAATCACAATTTTTCCTCCGCGCTCCACTAACCGAGCCGCATTGCTCAGCCCGTCGGCGAGTTCTTCTAAAGTCGAGGGTACGCCAGGCCGACCGACCCCCGCCACGACAAGTTCCGCCCTGGATTCGACGCGGAATTTCCAGAACCGATCGATGGCCTCGGCTCCTTGCTCGCGAACGGCCGAGTCCAGCCCCGCGACCACCTCGGCCGGACCGATGACTCCGGGCACGAGGCCGAGATGGAACTGGCTCCCCAGGAGCCAACTCGCTTCGGTCACCTCGCTAAGGGCCTTTGAAGGCTGTTCGCGATTGAGCTCGGCCTCGCTCGCCCAGCCCCGGAAGGCCTGTAAGGTCTCGAGATCGCTCAAGCAGGGATAGAGCGTACGCCAGGGCCCGCGATAACCCAGAACGTCATCAGGCCCGAGCCGACCGATGGGTAAAACGAAGTCGGCGTCGGTGACGAGCTTGTTCAGATAGACCCGACGGCCGCTCTGAGTGCTCGCCAGATAGGCCAGTTGCTCCCGATCGGCCGGGTCGTGGACGACCAACGACACTTGCTCCGGCAACTCGAGAGGGGCAATCCCGGGGGCCGGGCCGAGGGTTGAGAGGACCGTCATGGAGGCAGGGTCGACCCCGGCATTCCGGAGCGTTTCGCAGACCCCTCTGAGAACGGCAGACGCGTGGGGCTCTCGCGCATCGAGCGCGATGACCACATGATCGCCTGGGACGACGGCCTGACGCAACGGCGGATATTGCCGAGGATTCTCCAGCGCTTCGATGACGAGACGTTCGACGTCCTGAGGTGCGACACCTGCCGGTCCCTGCCATTGGCCGACCAAGCGGTCCTCGGGAACGTCTAACTCGAGCCGCTCATCCTGAAATGTGACACCGACCTGCATAACCCTCCCCAGCACAAAGACGGGCCCGAATACCCGTGCCCCACCCTTTCAAGACTTCCAACTCATGATAGGGTCTCTGTTTCGGGGCGACAAGCGGATCGAACGATTCGATGGACTCAAAGCGAGTGGTTGACCCAAGCCAAGGATTGATCGATAATCATGATAATTATCACTTCGGATCCACGGCGATGGCTTTCTGTCCCGCCGATTGGCCTACGATTGCGAGTCGATTCCTCAGGTCACGGCGAAGGGTGAGGACCGTTGAACCTCCTCGAACGTACGCGGCGGCTGCTGCAAGGTTTGACACCGGCCTCACCCGCCAAGGTCCAGTACTACAGCGTCGCCTGTCCTGAAGGGCATCGGCTCCGGGGCGAGCGGACCGAAGGATACCAAGCGCTCCGTTGCCCAACCTGCGGCGAGGGAATTTTCGTCCTCCCTCGGAGCCCCTTGCCCGAACCGGTTGTGGCCGAGACCGCTCGCGGCTCCCAATCGGCACGGGCTGCGGTCGATCCCGAGCGTGAGGACGAACCGGTCCGCCTCTCTGACCCCATTCAGACTCCCCAACCCGAGTCGGCGGATGTCGATGGCGAGATCGAGTGGGTCGATCCGGCCTTGCCCGAGGTACAAGCCGATTCCAGCAAGAACTCCGATTTTTTCGAGAGCTTGTCCGTTGAGGAGCAGAAGGCTCAGGGCCAGGCCGTCAACAAAGGACGCCCCCCAGGAGCGAAGACAAGGTCGGGAGTCTCCAAGGACCGGCAAGCCTCGGATTCGCCCGGAGCTCCGCGACCGGATCGTGAGTCACCCCGAATCGCAGTGGCACCTCGCGAGTCTCTTGCCGATTGGACTCGTCGTCGACGTAACCCATTAATTTTTTTGGCTGTGGCCATGATCGTCACGGCCACAGTCGGCTTCCGGGTCTGGCGTTCGAAGTTCCGGGATCTGCCTCGGGTCGTCGAGATCGCGCGAGTCCAAGGGCTCGAGGCCCTCGACGCTGGCGACTTCGACACCGCCCATCAACTCCTGTCGGATGGCAAGCGCGCGGTTGAGGCCCTCGGTGGCGCGGTCGAAGGGGCAGCGGAGGTTCGCCACGGCGCGGAGGAAGCGGCCATCTTCACGACGCTCGTCGCTGAGCCCCTGGAACAGATCCTCGCCGAGGCCTCGGCCGACGAGGAAAAATGGTCGGCTCGGTTTTCCACCTTCTACAAGGGACGCTCGCTCTTCCTCGATTGCACCATCAGGGCCGTTCCCGACGCGACCGGTTCCGGCTCATACGACCTCGACTATCGGATCATCCCAAACGGCGAGGGGGAGGGAAGCCGACCTGGTCTCCGCGTCGGGCGGATCGACTTGACCGGCTTTCGGCTCTTCGAGCTCACGCAACCCAAGCTGGGAGACCATGTCCAGTTCGGCGCACGCCTGGCGTCGGTCACTCACGACATCAATAAGGGGTGGCTGGTTGGCCTTGAGCCGGAGAGCGGCGTGTTCCTGACCCATCCCCGGGCTCTCGAAGCCATCGGACGACCTACCCCCGAGGAGGCCTCGGGAGAGGCGTTGCCATGATCCGGCGCATGGTTCTCCTGACCGCAGTGCTCGGTCTGCCCCTACTCCCAACATTCGCCCGAGCCGCGGCGACCTCGGTCGACCCCTCCGAACTCACCAAGCGTCCCGACTTGATTGGACGCGAAGTCAGTGTTGACGACCGGGTTGCGCTCTTCCTGTTCCACCAGGGGCGCGACTTCGATGAGATTACCTTGAAACGGACGCCGGTCCTGTTTCGTCTTCCGCCACGACTCCGTTACCGCCAGTCGCCCGGGGTCCCGGCCGTCCGCCTGACCGGAATCCTGAAACGAGAAGGGGAACAATGGGTCTGCGACGTCACCACGATCGAACTCTTTCCCAAAGACCTGGTGCGGTTGAACCGGGGCGTCTCGATCCTACCCGCCGGTGAATTCGAGAAACGAACCGCCTGGGCCGCCTGGGCCGATCGCCGGGCCAAAGAGTTCCAGGATGAAGAGCTGCTCAAACGGGCCCGCGAGATTGAGGGGGACGCCATCCGGTTCGAGGCGGAAAGTCGGTCGACCGACCCCGCCAAACTCTGGCTCAAACTCGCCCACCGCGCCCGCGCACACGGGCTTCAAGAACCAGAACCGTCGGCCCTGGCCCATCGCAGCTTCCGCGCCCGCTTGGAAACCGCAAAGGAACCCGAAGCGTTATCCAGCCTCCTCACCGACCTGAACGCCTTCCTCGCCGATTCCACCACGCCGGTGGCGGTCGACGCAGCCGACCTGGCCACCTGGGAAGGTCCGTATGCGACGAAACCCGCCGAAACTTATCGGGCGGCTCCCGTGCCGGTCCGCAAGACATTCGACCACCGGCTCTGGGCCGACGTCACCCAGCGCCTGCTGGAACGAACCGCTGAGCTCGAGCCGCACGAAGCGTTGAACTTGGCCGAGCGAGCGCGTCGCCAACTTCCAGACCGGCCAAAAGTGGCCGAGCGGCTCTATGAACAAGCCTTGAAGGCCAAAACGGTTGCCCTGGCCACCCTTCGCCTGAGCGAGGTGAAATCGCTCGCCAAGATCTACAGCGAACAATTGCACCAGCCCGAGCGCGCCCGCGACCTCATCCGCAGTTGGCTCGACGAACAACGAAGCCACCAGATGAGCCCGACCGATGCCGAGGGTCGACTGGGACTGGCCACGCTCTATGAAAGCTTGATCGAGGACAAAGAGACCGCGATCGAGTTGCTCCAAAGCGCCTGGAAGATCGACCCGCAATCCAAGGAAGTGGCCGACGCCTTCCGACGACGAGGATTCCGCAAGGTCGACGATGAGTGGGTCGAGTCGACCCGGTCGAAACCAAACTCCGAGGGGAGTGTCACGGCCGAACTCGAAACCACCCCGCCCCCTGCCCCTCAGAACCGAAAACTGACGAACCTGACCACCACACAGGTCCGGGCCCTCCTCGGAGGAAAACCAAACCGGGTCATCTTCTCAGGCACGCAAGGACAGCTTGTCGAGCAATGGATCTACTTCGGCACGAAGCAGGACCAGTATATTAACTTCTTGAGAACGCCCGGTTCCGACGCGCCACGCGTCATTGCCTACTACTCACTCCCCCGGTCAGCCCACTCTCCCCGTCCCTGAACATACCACCACCCACACAACCTCATCAAGCAACCACCATCATCCACTCACGCCCGCAATCGCAATACGCCATTCCAAAAATATCAAACGGACGGATCTGTGGGCGAGTTGGGAGTTCGTCCCAACATTAACAACAATGCGAAGGGACGAGCGAACCTACTGAGGTCAACGGCATCCGTGTTGTCGTTGTCATTGAAGACGAGCGTTCAAAATGCTTCGGAGCAACGGTCACGGGGAACTCAAAAAGACGTAACACGTCAAAGAGTTCGAATCAATCACCCGGGGACGCATCGAAGTCGTGTGCTTTCGATGAATTCCGAAGAATTTGTGACGAAGTAGTGACGTACGACGGTCAAGAGCTCGATATGAGGAGGGTGGAAACCGACAGACGGCCCACCGTCGTCGCCCAAGAGTCGGCTCAGAAAGTTCGCCGGAGCACTCCCCTTGAGGCTCTTTTCATCAACGTGGGAAAAAACCGCGACTAATGATGGACGGAATTTGCGTCTGACTAAGGGGGGCATTGAGCGATGGGGAACGTCGATGGCTTGTCGCGGAAAGTTTCTGGCGTCTCAATGGTCCACTCCGGCGGTCGGTTCATGGTGCTTGGCGGTGGAACTCAATAGGGATTGTCGTGTTCGAAACCGTGACCAAACCCAGTTCCAAAAAAAAAGCCGAATTATGGCAAACCATTGTGTCTGAGCGACGTATAAGTTCTGAGACTCGACAAAAAAGGTCCCCGTCTCTTGCCTATGGCGCATAATGTGCTCGGCTGATACGACGCGTGACCTTCCCCTTGAGGGTTGTTCAGCCAGGATCGGTGCGATCGGGTTCTAGACTGTTGGACACAACCCGGTCCGACTTTTTTTGATCTCGGATCCGTGGAACTGTTTCTTTTTTTCGTGACCGGGTTTTCTGCTCCGAGTGATAGCGCGGGTCCGTCGGTCCGATCTCGGCAACCGTTGATCCGCTTCGACGTACACCTGGAGGTGTAACATGGCCCGCAAAGATGCCTTGCTTCGACTTCACTCACGGTTGGTTGCTCGTCGTGACGCCTTGCGGAAAGCTTTGAACGGTGACCTGGAAAGTTTCCGTCAGTTTGCCGCGCTCAATGTTGTTGGTGATAACGTCGATGCCGCGGTTGATACCGCCAACGATGAGATCTGCTCTCAGTTGGTCGAGATTGAAAGTCGCGAACTCGGCCAGATCGAGCATGCCTTGCAACGGATCGTTGAAGGCGTTTACGGCCGTTGCGAATTTTGCAACACAAAAATTGCCGAAGCTCGCCTCAATGCACTGCCGTACACAAATACCTGCATCGACTGCCAGCGCGAGAACGAGCGGCAGGGGCAGGCGTTCGGCGCAGGCGCGGACGATCAGCGCTGGGCGAAAATCTACGACAAGCCGAGCGACGACAGCGACGGCGACTCCGATATCCGACTCAGCGACTTCGAAATGGACATGAGCGAAACGGGCCGCTAAACGCACTGCGGACGGTTCGACCAGAGTCTTCGAATTCGATCGCGAGATGGCCGCCGGCAAATCCGGCGGCCTCCTTTTTTTTTCCCGATCGCTGACGAACAAAGTGATCGGTCCAGAGCACACGCCCTTGCCAAAACAAGGGAGGGCGACGGCGCGGGCTCCCCGCTTCGGACAACGGTTAAAGCGGAATGTGAGTCTTGCCGATTTCCCCTGGTCCTCGCCCCCTCGCGCCGAGTCGCTCTTTGACTTGCACCGCGACGCGGGGATATATTAGTGGTGGAAAGCCTGCTCGCCGGCCCGGTTGGTAGGTCTAGAGATATCCTCAACGAAACCTCCTCGGCTCCGCCCTCCTGTCGGTCCTGGCGTGGAGATCGGTAAATCATGGCGCGCCCCTCATCCCCGTATCTGCTTTTGGCGACCCTAGCCACTGGCGTCATCCTTGGTGTGGCCTTCAGTCGAGGCGGGCACTTGGTTTCGGCACAAGCAACCGGAACAGCGCGACCGGAGGCCGCCTCAAGTTCCAGTCTCGCCTCGACAGGCCCCGTGAACGCGACGACAACGAAGACTGAGACTGATCTCTACGAAAAGGTCGCCCGCCAGTACGAACTCTTTGCCCATGTCAACCGCACGTTCGAGCTCGTGGCCGAGGCGGTCTCGCCGTCCGTGGTTCATATCGTGGCCCAGAAGTCGAGCCGGGGGGAAGGGGATAACTCCTCGCACGTCCGCCGTTTCGAGGAGACCGGATCAGGCGTGATCGTACGGGCCGACCGTGGGAAAGAGCTTTACGTTCTGACCAACAACCACGTCGTTGATGGGGCCCAGCCCGAGAAGATCAAGATCTTCCTCAAAGATGGCACGGCGATTCGCCCCAACCGCACCTGGCTCGACGCCAAGGCCGACATTGCGGTCCTCGGCCTGGGCCGCGACGACCTGCCCGCGGCCCGCCTGGGCGATAGTGACGCCGTCCCCGTCGGAACCTGGGTCCTCGCCCTCGGAAGCCCGTTCGGCCTGACCCATTCGGTTAGCCAAGGGATCATCAGCGCCCGAGGACGGCATATGGACGAGCTCGAGGATGTCGAGAACCAAGACTTCCTCCAGACCGACGCGGCCATCAACCCGGGAAATTCGGGAGGGCCGCTCGTCAACATGAAGGGCGAGGTGATCGGCATCAACAACTCCATCGCCTCCAACGGCGGCGGTAACGAAGGGGTTGGCTTCAGCATTCCGATGAACCTGGCCCATTGGATCATGAACCAGTTGATTGCCAATGGCCGGGTGACTCGCGGTGCGCTCGGGATCGACCTCCATCGCGAGACGGAGTATCGGACCGAGGATGCCCTGTCTCACGGGCTTGACCGCACCAAGGGGGCCTGGGTCTCGGTCGTCCACCAATTCTCGCCTGCCGCGGATGCAGGCCTCCGGGACGATGACATCATCCTTCGCTTCCGTGGTGTCGAGGTTCAAGACCTCAACCACCTCATCAACATGGTCTCGATGGCCCCCATTGGCCAACCCGCCGAGTTGATCGTGCTCCGGGAACGCAAGCAAATTCGATTGACCGTCAAGGTGGGCGAACGCGATCGAACGGTCGTTCAGACGGGTCCTATTCCCGATCGTTCGCTTCCTCGCGGCCCCCTCCGCCGCCCAGGCCGCCCGGCGCCGACCTCGAATTATGCGTTGGGCCTGGAACTCTCGACACTCGACGACACCACAGCTCGTCGGCTCGGCCTGCCGGGAAATCCCCAAGGTGCCGTGGTGGCGAAGATCGCCCCCGATAGCCCATTAGCCGGCGTGTTCAAGGCCAACGACATCATCTCAAAGGTCGATGGCCAGTCGATCGCGACCGCCGACCAGGCAGTCAAGGCACTGAACCGTTCAACCGACCAGAAGGCAATCGAATTGGAGATCGACCGCTTGGTTGAAGGTGCGATCGAACACCACTCGGTCAGCCTCCCATGACATTCGGACTGAGTGAAGCACTCAAAATTCTTGGTCCGGGTCGCGACCTGTCCGTACAGGAGACCTCGGCTGTGGTCGCCGAGATCATGGCCGGAGAAGCCAGTGACACGCTCATCAGCGCGTTCCTGACGGCCCTGCACATCAAGGGCGAATCGGCCGACGAGCTCACCGGAGCCGTCCAAGCCGTCCGCGATCGGATGTCGGGCTGGGATTCGACAGGGCTCCCCGGTTCCCTCCTGGATACTTGTGGGACCGGCGGCGACGGTGCCAACACCGTCAACATCTCGACTGCGGCCGCGATCGTGGTGGCCGCGTGCGGAGTACCGATCGCCAAGCACGGCAATCGTTCCGCATCAGGCAACTCGGGCAGCGCCGAGGTTCTCAACGAGCTCGGGGTCTCCGTTGAGGCCGACCCGACGGTGGTCCGCCGTTGCCTCGTCGAGACAGGCATCACGTTTCTCTTCGCTCCCAAATACCACCCGGCTTTGAGGTTCGCCGGCCCGGTGCGTCGCCAGCTTCCCTTCCGTACCCTCTTCAACCTGGTCGGCCCCCTGGCTAACCCCTCGCGCCCTGACTTTCAGCTCGTCGGCGTCCCTGGAGAGCAGCAGGCCGAACTTGTCGCCTCTGCCCTAGCACGGCTCGGCTGCCGCCGGGCGGCGGTGGTGACCGGTTCCGACGGCCTCGACGAGGTAACCCTGGGAGGCCAGACACGGGTCCGCTGGGTCGAGTCGGGTGTCATAACCTTCAAGAGCTGGCATGCCGACGACTTTGGGCTCGCACCCACCGACGCTGAAGACCTCCGCGTCTCGGGTCCCCCCGAAAGCGCAGAGCGGATCACCCGGTTCCTGGCCGGCGAGAAGGGACCGGTCCGCGCAATGGTATTGGCCAATAGCGCCGCGGCGCTCCTGGTGGCCGGAGTGGCCGACTCCCTTCGTACTGGAGTCGAGCGAGCTGCTGAGGTTGTCGACAGCGGCGCAGGAGCCGCCTTGCTCAAACGCTGGGGAAAGATCAGTCGGTCCGCACCTTGATGGCTGAGGCTCTCTCAAAGAGGCCGATTTGCCCCGCCGACTGAGATCGTCTCTTAGCCCATCAGTGGATTCACCTGTCCAGTCCAGCCCGCTTTAAAAAAGAAACGGCCGCTTCCGAAACGAGTGTTTCGGAAGCGGCCGTGACTCATTGCGTCAAAGACTCTGAGTTCACGCCTTTGCGGCGGGATCCTCACCGTCGATCCAATCCCCTTCGAGCTTCTGGTACTCGGGGGGATGGAGCAACGAGCCTTCGTCGCCGGCCTTCCAGCCGATCACGTGGTTCGGCTTGCCGCGAAGCTTGCTTCGCTCTTCCCAACGGGCGGCCCAAGACCGGTCGGCCTCGGTGACAGCGCCTGTGCCCTTGTCGAGGAAGAGCGCCTTGCCTTCGCGGTACGACTGAACGCCCATGTTGACCGTCGCGATCGCGGCATAGCCGAGGTCGGCCGGGCAGCGGGTCTCGGGGTTCCTCGAGCGGATGCACTCGATGAAGTGGTCCCAGAGCGCCCGGGTGTCTTTGTCTCCGCTGGGATCGAACTTGGCGTTGTGGTGCGTGCCGCCGCCATTATTGGAGTTGCGGGTCGGCGGAGCGGGGGCACCATCCGGCGTCTGCGGAATCACGTCGAAGCCATCGGCCGTGAACACGATCGAGCCGGTGTGGCCGCGGATGACCTCGTCGATGGTCGTCTTGTTGGTCATCGTCGCGGTGATGAGGACCTGGCAACCTTCCTCGTAGTCGGCCACGACCGTTGCGACGTCCGGCACTTCTCGGCCGTCATACTCCATGTAGAGGCCACCACCGCCGACCACCCGGCTCGGGAGCCGAACACCCATCGCCGTGATCAGGTGGGTGAGCTGGTGGACGAACAGGTCGGTGTACATGCCGCCGCCGAAATCCCAGTAACAGCGCCACTGAGCATAGCGGGCGCGGTTGAAGGGCTGCTCGGGGGCCAGGCCGAATTCGGTGCCGAGGAACATCTTCCAGTCGACCGTTTTCGGGTTCATGTCCTCGGTCAGCTTGTAATACCGCCACTGCCCGACGTCGCTGTTGCGGTAGTACTGAGTCTGCCCCTGGACGATCTTGCCGATCTTGCCCTGGGTCACCAGCTCGTTGGCCATCTTCCACTGGGGATGCGCCGTCGACTGAACGCCGACGGTGAAGATCTGCCGGGTCCGCTTGACCGTCTCGGCCACCTGGCGGGCCTCGTCGATCGTGTGGGTCATCGGCTTCTCGCAATAGACGTCCTTGCCGGCGTCCATGGCGTCGATCGACATCTTGGCGTGCCAGTGGTCGGGCGTGCCGATGACGACCGCGTCGATGTCCTTGGATTCGAGAAGCTTGCGATAATCCTTGGTGACATGCGCTTTGTCATTCGGATCCAGGCCGCAACGCTCGGCCGAGGGATAGAGCCCTCGCCCCACGGCCTTGTTGCCGTCCCACACGTCGCAGACCGCAACGATGTCAACGGGCTTCTCTTCCTTCTTCATCGCCAACAGGTGGCCGATGTGCGCCTGGGCGCGTCCGCCGGGCCCGAGGATCGCGAAGTTGAGCCGATCGTTGGCCCCCTTCACGTTCTTGCCGATGGCAGGATGGGCAAAAGTGCTGGCGGCCACCACGGCCCCCGTCGCCACACCTGCCGTCTCGATGAAGCTTCGACGGGTCAGCTCTGGTTTCTCAGTCATCAGTGTTCGCTCCGGGGATGGGAGTCAGCGTCCATCGGGCGGCGCAACCCGGCAGTCACGTTCCCGCCACAATCGGCGACTCATCCTCGACGAGTCACTCGGACCATCGTCGAGGAGGTTCCAGGCAAAGAATCACTCGGCAATAACGACCGTTGTCGAAAAATCGAAAAATCTAGCCGTCACGATAACTCCCATCTGGGATTCGGTCAAGGACTTGCGACCCGCGTGATGCAAGTCCCGAACCCTTGCTCCTATTTCTCCGAAAAATCGAGAACCTCTCATGACAGAAAACCACTGCGTCAATCATTGCAATCACTCACGCACGCGGACGCATTATTGACAAACGTCGGGGAATGCCTCACACTAAACTAAGGAAACGGTCAGTAGGACGTTTCCTCGTTGGAACCGAGAGTTACGGTGGCTTCGCCTGCTTGGCTGATGGCTGGTTCATCTCCGACTCGAGGTGAGGATGCGTTTCGTCAAAGAATCGCGAATCGCTGCGCCCCCCTCGGCTGTCTTTGCATTCCATGAGAGCCGTGGGGCCCTTGAACGTTTGTCGCCTCCCTGGGAGCCTGTCGAGTTAGTTGAAGGGGGGGATTCGCTCCGCCCTGGAAGTCGGGTGGTCTTGAAAGTGAGGCTTGGGCCGATCCCACTGCGTTGGGTCGCCGAGCATACCGAGTACGAACCTGGGCGACTCTTTGCGGATCGACAGGTGAGCGGCCCCTTTGCCCACTGGTATCACCGTCACCTCTTTCTCGATGACGAGGCGGGGGGAACGATCCTGAGAGACGAGGTCGACTACACGCCCCCCCTGGGTTGGCTGGGGCGACGTTTCGGGAAGAAATTCGTCGAAGCGCGATTGAATCGGATGTTCGACTACCGTCACGATGTCACTCGCCGCAGCGTCGAGAAGGGGACTGCTCCATGTCCATAACCTCTTGACTCGACTGCCGCAACGTTTGGTGTCATTTAGGTTCAAGCGTGGGATCGCCATGCCGGATTGTCAGCTTGGGTGGAGTCCGGGAGTGAGAATTCCGAAGGCTTTTCACGAAAAGCTGACGAAGGTTCGGAACTCGATAACTGTTTCGGGGTATAACTTTAGAGGACGCTTGGTCGCTCAGGCCCTCAAGGTTTCGACAAGATTCCGGCGTGGTGAACGAACACTCGCTTACTTGATACTTGTAGACAGCGATGGGACTACGGATAAATAAATATGCCTCGCACCATTCAATGCAATCAATGTGGGGTCATCCTCAACCTGCCCGAAAACTCGGGTGGGAAGCGGCTGAAGTGCCCCAAGTGCGGGACCAAGTTCGTGGTCGGCCCCGACTCGTCGCAATATCCCACAACGGAGCGGAGCGATGTCGACGCCCGAGCCGCCTCTTCCTCACTGCTCCAGTCGGGCGGCCACGGTGATTTTTCCTTGCCAACGTCTGCGGGGGATCTGAGAGAGACTTTCGATCTCCCGTTGATGACCGAGGCCGCTTCGGCGCCGGCCGGCGCGGCCAAGCCCGCCGCCACCGACACGGCCGCCGATGCCCTAATGCTTTTTGACGAACGACAAACCGTTCCTCGACGGAAGTTGGCCGCGGAAGCACGGTCGAAGGCGCGTCGTTGTCCGACCTGCGGCGGCGTTGTGCCCGTGGGGATGTCGATCTGTTCGTCCTGCGGCCTCGACCTGGAATCGGGGGCGCGCGTTCAACTCGACAACGATGACCTGCTCCCCTCGGCACCGTTGCGATCCTCAGGGCCTCCGCTCCCGGTGACGATTATTGCGCTGGTGTCGCTTCTGGGCAGCTTGATCCTGGCCCTCTACTCCACGGTCCAGTGGTTCAAGGGGGTTGATGGTTGCCAGTATTTCATCCCCGTCTGCCTCTTTGGTTGTTTCGCGGCCGTGCATCTGCTCCGCGGTCGAACCGCCAAGCTTCTCATGGTCGCACTCGCACTCGGAGCCATGATCGACGTCGCGGCCCTGATCGCGATGCCCGTCTTCGAAGCAAACCAGGCCACTCGGACCGTTGAGGTCAAGCACAACGCCGATGACCCTGACGCCGCGAACGTGGCCATCGAGCCGATTACCGATCACCTCGATTCTCAGAAGCTCGGGCTCGGGATCGCAATCCTCCTGGCCTACGCGGCGGTCTCAGCCTACCTGGCATCCCCATCGGTCAGAAACCACTACGCCCGCAATTGATTGAGCAGGGGATGCGAAGTCGGATCCCTCTCTCGAGAACAGTCCAAATGAACAAAGAGCGGCCCAGTCGGCCGCTCTTTGTTCGTTCCCGGTCGCTGCCTTTTTCTTTCAAGGCGTAGGAGACCGCATGGAGCCCTTCTCTATGCGGTGGCGCTATCGAGAGGGCTTCGCCAGATCGGTCGGACCGGAAAGAGGATCCGCGCGGCGTCGAGGGCGGTGCCGGTGGACGACTCAAATCCTTCCTCGGTGGCCGCGCCATCGATCCCGCAATGGCCCATCAAGAGCCGGACCAAGGTCGAGGGTGAGAGCGTCAGGTGTCGTCGGCTGAGCTTGTCCGATTCGACCCGCGATTTCTTCCCTTCGATATGAATCAGCCAGCGTCGATCTCCCACGGTCATTCCCAGTTCCAGCGGGACCGACGCCCCTGCATGCTCAGCGCGACGAGCGAGTTCAGGGAGGATCGACTCGAGGAACAGATCGATGTTGGGAATGTGATACATCGAACACGTCCCTTCGTAATCCTCCTGGTCGATGACCTTACCTGAAGCCGCGCGGAAGGCCTCGAGCACCGGATGATCGACCGGGGCTTGCACGATCACCTCGGGGTAAGCGCGTTCCAAGGCCTCAGCTCGTACACGTCCGAGCAAGGCTTTGAGCGCCTGCGGATGAGCCGGGTGCGACGCGATCTCGAGGATCTTGTGGTCCTTGACGAACGCGTAGCCGCGAACCGTTTCCCCCTGGCAGGCAACCCAAATCACGTGGGCGTATTTGCGGCCGATAATCCACCGCCAGTAATCCTCGGATCGAACCACGGCTCCCGTAGTATCGGCGTACTGGAGTTCGTAGAGGGCCATCAGGTCGTTCAGCTCGACCTGACGCCAGGGACGCACGTTCCAGAAGCCGCTCCGTCCCTCGATCAGGCCATCGCTGACCTGGGGGAGGTTGCGGCTCAGAGTCTGGCCGAAGGTCTGGCGACCGCAGACTCCCCATCCCAGAGGACGGTAGAACTGGGGCATACCGGTCGTCAGGGCCTGAACGGCCGCCCCTGTTTCGCGAGCACGGTCGTCAGCCAGCCTCATGAGGTTCTGCGCAAAACCCATGCCCCGATACTCGGGCAGCGTTCCAACCCACATCACGCCGTTCAGCGGCAACTCGACCGAACCATAGCGGATCCGCCGTTCCGTCAGATGGATATGGCTCACCAGCCGGTTATCCACCTTGACGAGCAAACGTTGCTCCGGCCGGTAGGTCGGGTCGCTCAGCGCCCCTAAGTACGCCTCACGGTCGGGACCGTGGAAGACGTGCAGCAGCGACTGATAGACAGCTTCATGGTCTGCCTCGGTGCCGAGGCAGAATTCGACGGAGCCGCGACGAATCGGGAGCCGGATAACCGGCGAGGGAACTTTCATCGGGACGACCACCTTGGAGACGCGCCGCCTGGAACTCGAAGCGGGGCGGAGGATCGAACCGCTCGACCGGAGCCGTTGCCTCATTGATGCCCTCTCATCAATTATTCTAAGGCCAAACCGAGGGGTTCGCCGCAATCAAGGGCGGACTTTTTGCCGTTTTTTTCGACAGGACTCATTCACCCGACGCGGGCAGGCCCATCGATCCGACCAGCACTTCGTGCAATCGACGCTCAGAATGCAACACAAAGGCGTATTCTCGGTTCCGTGCCACCACATTTCGCCCCACGACTGCCACCATGCGTGCTTGCTCGGCTTGCAACTGATCGCGGATCGGATTCACTCCGACCTGGAGCGATTCATTCAGCCGGCGGATCTCCTGGAATCTCGCAAGCCGCTCTTGGTGCGACGCGACCGAAGATGCAATCGCAGCCTGTTTCGCGGCCACGAGCGCTTGCGTTTCGGGCGTCAGTTCCGCGACGTGACGGTCAGGATTATAAGTCAGGTCGCGGAGACTGCGATTGAGCGAAGCCAGACGTTCCGCGCCGGCCGGGTCAAGACCGAGCCCCAGCCAAAGGGTCATCGAAAGCGTCAGGTAGTCGGGCGGCTCGATCGCGAAGAAGCCACGGATAATCTCGTCGCCCAACTCATCGTACTTGGCACCGCCGATACCATGGACGAAGAGGTCACCGAGCAAGAGACGAGCAAACATCGTGGTCGTGAGCGCCCGCGTCCTCAGTCGGATCCTCTGGGCCGGCAGGTTCAGCAATTGCTCAACGGCACAACAGGCGTCGCGGTCGGGGGCCAGCGGCAGTTCGAGGAACGGCTGATCCTCGCCCCCCGCGCGAAGTTCCATGGTTCGAGGGAGTTGCCGGACAAAGAGCGATCGGCGTCTCGGTTCCGAACCACGCCAGACCCAGAATGGGGCCTCACGCCACTCATCCTGACGACTCAACGCGGGAACCGGATGGTGCCGGCTCCGGATCTGATACCGGGCGCGGTAGCGGGCCAGGGCCTCGTTGTGTACGGTTTGAAACCGGGGTAGATCCGCCAGGAGGTGTGAGGCGAACCAAAGAAACCCTTCGGTCTCGCACACGGCACTCAGCGGAATCTCGGCGTTGTGGACCCCCCACGAACCTTCGAGCTCGCGACGGGCCGCAGCGAACCGCAAGCCGAGTCGCCGGGTCTGCTCACGGCGTTTGAGGACCAGCGGCCAGAACGTGTCGATCAGAGGGTCGGCCACGGAGTCGGTCAAGACAGCGCGGACGCGGGTCCCGAACGACTCGAAGAGGCCTTCATCTTTCACATTCAGATCTTCAAACGGGAGATCGCCTGTCCACTGATCGTACTCGACGCGTTGGACCTGGAGACCACCGTCGACGCTCTTCTGAGGAACACGAATGGCCGACGACTTGTGAAGGTCGTTATCAACGATGAAATTCAGGCCGATCCCGCGCTGGTGTTGGGCGAGCGCGGCAACGGCGAAATTCTTGACCCAGACGCCCGGATGATACAGCTCGGGTTGATGCCCGGTCACGACCAAGGGGACCGACGAGTCGGCATGGGCCGGAACATCGAGTCCGAGCCGAGTCAGGTAGTCGCGTGCCCCTTTGAGGACCTGCGAGCGCACTTGGCCACGGAGCCGACTGGACCGCCTCCCTTGAAAGTCGTAGTCCCAGCGTCCCAAGCGTTCGACATTGCCCGCGGTGACCGGGGCCGCCTCGCCCAGGGGAGGAACCGCGAGCAAGGCTCCGTCGTCTGAAGGGGCCCGCAGGCGGTGGGTGCTCATCAACGACATCCCCCGGAAACCTCGAGGCCCGCTCGGCGCATCGCTTCGTGAAAGACCGACCGATAGTGGTTCAAACGATAGTCGGCCTGGTCGAGGGCGCCCCCGAAGGCTCGCGACTCGTCGAGATAGATCAAGGGGACAGGCACCTCGAGGATCGACAACTGATGCGCGACCGCCTGGACCCAGACCTGGAGCGGCATGGCATAACCCAGGTCGGTGATCTCGAACGCAGGGAGCGCCGAGGCCCGATAGGCTTTGAAGCCGCAGAAGGCGTCGGTCACGTTGAGCCCAAGGCACTCATTGAGCCAGCGCGTCACCTCGACGTTGATCCGCCGCCGCTCTTCGGGTGGGATCTGCGACGGGTCGAAGATCTGCAGATATCGGCTCCCCGAAACGATGTCCGCCTGGTCCAGGTGCGACGCGATTTCGGGGATCCGGCAAGGCTCGTGCTGGCCATCACAATCGAGCGTGACCAAGCCGTCGTACTTCCCCTCAAGGGTCCGCTCGAATGCGCTGCGGAGCCCCGCGCCGTATCCAAGGTTCTTGGGGTGACGAATCACCTGGACCGACGAGAAGTTCCGGAGCAGGTCGGGAGTTCGGTCGGTGGAACCATCGTCCACAACGAGAACGTCCTCGCTGAAGCGCAGAACCTCGGTCAGAACGGACTCGAGGTGAGCCTCTTCATTGTGAACAGGAATGGCGGTGAGTATTCTCATTACGCGAACTCGCGGCCCACGGACATCAATTCCCGCACTCTTAAACATCTTAACTCAATCTTCCCGCAATTCTTGGACCCTCGCATTCTAGATTAGGGGAAACGGAAGTCAACGGACCCTCAAACGAGACCTTGATGGGAAACATCCACCCCCCTTGACCGAGCCTGTGAAGGGCTTCTAGCATAGTGACCTCGCTTCACCCTTACGGCGTACGCGCCATCTTTCATTACTCATCCCCAGCCGCGACTGATCTGATGACCCAATCCGAAACGCCTGTATCTCGCTCCGAGTCCGAAAAAACGGCCTCCTCCGTCGATGCAGTAGCGGTCGCCGAGACGCCCCCTCCCGCGCCTGAGCCTTGGACTGGGGAGCGAGTGCGCGAATGGAACGCCTATTACGACCTCTATGTCGTTCTCGGAGTCGTCTTACTGGTCTTTGTCGCCTCGGCCAATAAGATCTCCCACTCCTCGATCTGGTCACAGCTAAAGTCCGGCCAAGTTATGGCAGCCAAAGGGGTACCGGTACCGCTCGTCGCGGATCCCTTTTCGTATACGATGCAAGGCAAACGCTGGATCAACATCCCCTGGCTCTTTGAATGGAGTCATGCCCTGCTCTACGATGGGGCCTACCGCCTGGTTCCACCCGACAATAATGACGTGATCTCGCCCACGCGTCGGTCCGAGCAGGTGGGTGCGGGGGCCTTGGTCGGTTTAACGGCCCTGATCCGAGTCGCAACGTTGCTCGTGTTGCTCGGGATACGACGCTCCGGACCGGGCTTGTGGTGGTCGGCCGTTTGCGCCACCCTCGCACTGGGAGCCGTCTACAGTCCGTTGGGCGTGATGCTCGGTGGGATCGCAGGGCCGGCCTCCGTTTCACCGGAGACGTGGGGACAGCTCTTCCTTGCGGTGGAGTTGCTGCTCTTGCACCGCACGATCAACCTTGATCGGCCGCGTGCCGCTTATGGGTTGGTCCCCTTGTTTCTGCTCTGGGCCAACGTCAGCGACTCCTTCCTGATCGGCCTCTTCCTGCTCACGGCAACGGTCATCGGCCGCCGTTTCCGAACGGCCGGCCCCAAGGAAGGGGTGGACCCCTTGCCCTGGACTCGGGGCCTGAGCTTGGTCGGCCTCTGCGCCGCGGCTTGCTTGCTCAACCCGTCCTGGCACCTGGCCTATCTGGCCGCCTTCGAGCCTTTCCTTCAACTCTTCCAGTCGGCGGGAGGCGTCGTCTCCAGCGAGCAGCTCTCGTACTTCGGCAAGGGGATTCGCGGGCGGAACCCCACGCAGCCGGGTTCGGTCTGGATGCTACTGATCGCCTTCTACCTGGTGATCGTGCTCCTGGGCCTCTTCTCGTTCGTACTGAACCGCAAGCGATTCTCGGCCAGTCGATTCCTGACGTTCGCGATCATGGCCTTCCTTTGGGCCCTCTACATCCGGTTTGGCAGCTACTTCGCGATCATCTTCGCCGCCACGCTGATGTTGAATGGTCAGGAGTGGTATCAAGACCGGTTTGGGCTGGAAGGTCGTCTCGGCCGAGGGTGGACAGCCTGGTCGACCGGCGGTCGCTTCGTGACCATTCTTCTGGTTTTTCTCCTGGTGGCCAAATGCCTGACCGGCTACGGCCGGACGACAGGTGAGAGTGTTTTTGGGTTTGGCTTCAACCCCGACGACTTCGCCTTCGAGGCGGCCGACTATCTCAAGTCGGCGAAGATCCAAGGCCATATCCTCAACACAACGCGGTTGCAGGGCGATTCGCTGATCTGGAGGGCTTCCCCTCACCAGCGCCCGTTCATCGACGGCCGCGCGCACCTCTACCCGCAGGCGCTCCAGGAGGAATTGCACCAGATCCGCCTGGCACTGGCCGAAGATGCGGTCCAGACCTGGAAGCCGCTCCTCGACCGCTCTGGGATCAGCGCCGTGATGATCGAGCCGTCGACCGCCCCGAAGACCTATCGGAGCTTGATGCAGAGCCCCAACTGGATCCCCTTCTATGACGATGGCAGCGTGGTCATGTTCGGCCGCGCCGACGCTCCGGCAGCCGACCTCGCCTTTTTCGAGTCGTCCCGGCTCGAGCCCGAAACGCTCGCTTATCGCTCGGAGAAGGCCCTCCCCCCCTTTGACCGGCCTCCCACCCCGGTGGGCCGCATGGACGAGATCTTTCAGAATCGCTTCGGGACCTATCCGCAACCCCATACCGAGGCGGCGGAGCGTTGGTTGCAGGGCCTGACGAGCGAGGCCGATGCCACATCAATCCCGGATCCCGCCCGCTGTCTCCTGGCGATCCGTGAAGCAAGGATCGCGCTCAGCCGAAAACCGGACGATACGCAAGCGTACCGGATCTTGAGCCGGGCCTATCGCGACCTGATGATCCAGGAATCCGCCCTGCTAACCGGTATCAAGCTGACTCCCGAAAATCGCGACGCCCTGAACCGGGTCGTTCTCCAGCCTCGACTGCTCATGAATCGGTTCCGCCAGCGCGTGACCTCGCTGAATTTCGCCATCCAGTCAACCCCGCCTCCCAAGCGGCGTGAGGAACGCCTGGCTCTCTTCCGACTCAACCTCGAGCTCTCTGAACTCTACATGTCTATGAACTTCCTTGATCTGACCCGTGACCGACTCCAGGCGGCACTCGCGCACTCGGATCAGGAGAATCCGGAATTTCAGAGCCAACTGAGCCGGCAATTCAACCTGCTCGACGACCAGATCAAGCAGCTTCAAGAGAGCCTGACGGAGATGCTCGGTGAGCAACAACTCGGACCGATCGAACGCGCGGACTACGCCATGCGCCAGGGCGCGCCTGGGCTGGCGATCCAGGAACTGGAAGAAGCGCTTCAGATCAACGTCTCGGTCAACACCGTGAAACCGCTGCTGGTCGATCTTTACTGCGACACCGGCCAGCCCGAGAAGGCACTCGACATCCTGGCCACAAGCACCACCATTGATGACCCCACGCTCGGGGCAGAACCAGGGACCTCCGCCTACCGCCAGGGACGCGTTTACTTTCTGCTTGGCAATTACAGTTACGCGGCATCCCTCTGGAGGAACTACGGCATCAGGCAGATCCGCTTCGAGCGAAGTTTCGCGGCGCTGGGGGCGGGAACGTCGCTGCTTCACGGCGAAGCGAAGTCGGCCAGCACGACCTTGATGAACCTGCCTGGAAAATTGACGACCCAGGCAGGCTGGCAGAACGAGCTCGCACTCTGCGAGCTCGAATCGGGCGAGTCCACTCAGGCGGCGGAGGATTTCATCGCAGCCCTGAACTTGTTGCCCAACCTGCCGACCCGCCCGGTCGTGGCCTATTACCTGGAAAAGCTGGGCAAGCCGGTCCCTCCCCTCCCCCTGCCCAAGTCAACCAATCAGACTGAGGACGCCAAGCCGAAAGCCGAGGAGGCCACACCCAAGGCCGATGAGGCAAAACCACAGACAGAGCCCGACAAACCAGCCCAGGACGCCCCCAAGGTGGATCGGCCAACCCCGGAAAGCCCGAAGGAAACGGAAGCGGCCAACCCCCCCGCTTGACTCACCATCGTCTCGAATCGCGAGTCTCCGTCCACGGTCGTTGGGCGGAAGATCACCAGAAAATGATGTTCGCTTTTTTTGCAATGCCTCGAAGGGGTGACGCGGTCACCCCTGCGAGGCTGCATTGCATTACACATACGCATCCGAGATTTTCCAGAAGTTTCACCCCTGGATAGGAACGGCCGCCCCTTCAAGGCAGCGACAAACCCACCCGCCGGAAAGTGGCCTGGGGCAAAGGCTTCCGCAGTTCATTTCTCGGTACCGGAAGCAGGCCCCTCGTCCACCAGGTCGACATTGTCGAGGGTGCAGACGATGTCTTGAAAGTCGTCGTTGGTCGAATACTCCCAGCCGATGAGGTAGCTGTGCGGAATCAGCTTCCCCGACTTCAAGTCACGATTGGGGTAGATCATCACCTTGTAAGGCTGCCGGGCGAGACGAGGGTTGTTCGCCGCCACCAGCCGAGGTTGCGTGAAGACCAGGCTGTCCTTCAGCCCGTCATTCGAAACCCAGAGACCAAACGGCTTCTCTCCCGGTTCGAACGATGTCGTCGAGCCGGCCGCCAGGGGAGGTGGAAGCCGCTTCCCCGTTTCTACGTCCTCTGTCGTGTTCTTCCAAGTATATGACCAGAGTTCGTGCTTCTCTGGAGCGCGATCATCCTTGGTCGGCGCATACCAACCACCCCGGTTCAAGGTGACCAACCCCAAAGCGATGGCCGGTCGATACTCCACCGGCCCCGGCCCTGCCTTTTTGAACAACCCGGGCGTGGCTTCGACGGTCGTTTTCACCGGGTTGAGCAAGTCCGCAAACATCGACAATCCGTACTTTTGCTTGAGAACAACATCCCAGTCGGGTTCGCTGGGACCGGGGGCGACCTTGGGTTGTTTGGCTGTCTGCCCCCAGGCCGGAGCCGCCAGAGCCGAGAGTCCAATGAGAAGTAAGGCAGGCATTCGTCTCATCATCGACCTCAAAGGTTGAAGTGGGTTGAGGGGGCCTTGGTAAGAGGAAGGCCCCAAGCGGCGGCGGCCTCCCTGAATCTCACCCAGCAAGAGCGGATGACGCCCCAAGGCGCGGGGAATACGGTCGGCGGCGGAAGACGAGGCTCAGGGTCGCCACGATGGCCAGCCCTGCCAGGGAGAGTCGGCTCCCCATTCGGAAAGAATCCGGCTCATACGAATAAACCAGGTGATGCCGGCCCGACGATACGGCCGCCCCCCGCATCAAGCGGTTGGCCCGATAGATCGGTGCAGGCTTGCCGTCGATGGTGAGCCGCCAACCGGGATAAAACACGTCGGCCAGAACCACCAAGCCAGGACGATCGAGGGCGACGTCGAGTTCGACGCGTTGCTCCCCGTACTTGGTGATGGTCACCGTTTCTCCCGCACTTGAAGCCCCCTGGCTGAGATAGGGCCTCAGTTCATCCGACTTGTCACTGTCAACCCAGGCCATCTCTCTCGGGTTGTAGACCCGAAGGCTCGGGTCGTACCAGAAATGATCGTTCTCAAAAAGGATCTCGATCATCGGCCCCTCCCGGTCGGTCCGCCCCATTCCCACGATCGGCTTGATCGGCTTGCCTTCGTGGACGACCCAGGCTCGAGGATAGCATTTGCGATTCCGATAGAGCTGATAATCCTCCTTCATGACCCAGTCCTTCTGGCGCTGTTCGCCTCCCGGTCCTTTGAAGAGTTCCGGGGGAGGATAGACCAGTTCGGAATCGTCGATGAACGCCGCGAACCCACGGTGCTCGTCTTTCCAACCGTTGGGGAGCGACGGAATCACAAAGTAACGCGTATTCCAAAGGTCGAAGGCGCGACGAGGGAAAACAACGATCTTCTCGCCTGGGGTCGCCCCCAATCGCCTCGCCATCTCGGTGTCGGGCGTCTGAAGAAACCCACCGAAGAACCAGTCGTAGTCGTAGAGTTCAGCGACCCCCATGGTCAAGGTGTATTGAATTCCGTAAGGCACACCATACTTCGGCTGAATCGTTTTCCGTTCCCAGGTCACGAAGTCGGCCACACGATCGGATGAGGCTTGATCGCGCCAGACATAGGGATCCCAGATGGGCATCCGATGCACTCGAAACGGCGTCGGTGAAGGTTGTGGGCTCTCGCGTTCGGCCTTTTCAATCAATTCAACGAGCTTCGGAGTCACATCCATCAACGACTGAGGAACGGTGAAGATATACCTCGAATTGGCCAGAGCAAGGTCGGCCGTGACCAGGATGAGCGCAAACGCAGCGGCCTCCCTGGGAACACGCTGGCCTCTCAGGACCAAGAGCAAAGAGAGCGCAAATGTGACTGTCCCGGCGACCAGAGACCAAAACATTTCATCATAAGCCCCCTGCGGGTTAAACGGCCCGAAGATCGATTTCTGCTCCGCAGCCCCTACAAGAAAGGCATGGACGATTTGCTGCCGTCGAACCAAAGCAATCGCCAGTGCAACCAGGCTCAGCCCGAAGAACATCGCAGCCGTCACCTCGGTTTTTCGCCGCCGACGCACGAGTACGTCATCCAATCCGAGGCCGGCAAGCCCCGCGACGGAGAGCGCCGTGAAGCTCAAAAGCTTGCTCGGATAACGGAACTGATTGAAGCCGGGAAGTAAGGTGGATAGCAACCAGTAGACGCCACCATCTCCATCGCGGAGCTTTCCGTCCTGTCGAAGGGCGGCGACGTCTTGCGGATCGAGCGGACCGAGGGTTTCAGTAACCGCCGGGATCTGACGCGCCCACCAGATGGGGCTGCTGTACTCCCCCATGCTCGCAACGAGACTGATCAAGGCAATGGCCGACAACCAACCCCGCCAAGGAGAGGCGTTCCGAAAACCAAACACGCCGATCGCCAGAATCAGAGTCAGCCCGCCCATATAGAGCGAGGGAACCCAGATATGGGCGTGTTGGCTCAGGTACGGAACCAGAGCCAACCAATGGTTGTTCCCGGCGAAATTCGACCCGAAGATGTTCGGCCAAGCCAGTTCGAAAAGCCGGAGCGGTTCCAGGCTGAACGGGTAGATATCGTGGGGGCCTCCTCCGGCCGCTCGGCCGCTCCGGCGGGTGAACTCCAGAACGGGTAAAAGCTGCGCCGCGGCGAGCAAGCCGGCGAGAATCCCCGCGCTCCCCAGTCCGGTGAGCATCGGAACGAGGGGGGATTCTCGCTTCCCGCGCGCCCAGCGGACGATGAGGACTGCGCCGATCAAGCCCCAAACGGCTAGTACCACCGGGGGCGCCCAGGGCATCCAGGCGAGCGGCAGAGGAGGCATATGTCGGACTCGATACGACGGCAAGATCGCCGCCAACCCCAGGACGATCGCCACATAGCCAAGGGCAGAAACAACGGCGATGGCGGCAACCAGTCCGGTTCGGATCTTCCAAGGTGTCGCGCGTCCTCTGAGCCAAGCCAAGGCAAAGGCATAGCCCACAGCGCAAACGCCCGTGATATAGGTAGACTGCGGATCCCCTCCGAGCGTTTGGAGGGAGAGAACCACCGCCAGCTCGAGCAGGCCCATGCGTTCTCCGCGCCTGAGCCAACGATCGGCCGCACGGAAACCGAGCGGCGTCCAGGCCGCCCCCACCAAAAAGATAATGTTGCAATATTGGAAGAGGATCGGAGCCGCAAACGCATAAGTCAAAGCGCTCACGGTCGAGCCGGTCCAACTCGTGCCCCAGCCGCGCATCAGGGCGAGCATCGCCACGAAGGCAAGCACCGTGTGCGCCACCACATAGAGCCGTGCTCCCCAGGCGTAGGGGAACATCGCATAAAGGATTTTGCCCGGATAGAGGACAGCCGCGGTGGGGTTGCCGAGCAGCGGCATCCCCCCGTTCTCTTCTGTCTCCCACAGCGGCCAACGTCCTGCATCCCACTCCTTCTGAACCTTCTGATAGAGCGGATAATAATAGTGAGCTGCATCGCGATAGGAGAATTGCTGATCGCGAAACAGAGCGCTGCTAAAGCAGGAGAGGAGCAAGCTCATCAAGCAGCCGATGATGAGCAGCGGCGTGAAGAATCGACGCAAGGGATGAGACCTCCGACCCGCCGAGAACGATGATAAGGACGCGATGAAGGCATCGCAGCTCGCGAGGAGCAACCTCATCGTAGCACAAGCCCAAGGCCGCTCCAGAGCCTATTATTCCCTTGGTAAGCCGTGCCCAAGGGCACCAAGAGTGTCGAGCGGCGTCACCGAGCCTGCGGTCTCTCAATATCGTGATTGACCGAAGCCGATTCGGACAAGAAAAAGACAAAAGAGCTCACACTCCCTCCTCGCTTGCCTGCAAACGACGATCGCCCGGTGGAACGCAAGGTCCCACCGGGCGACTTGATGTGTTATCGATTCGCTGACGCGAACGGATCACCGACTTCTTATTGCTGAACGTCCGGATGGAACACATTCGAGACGGTCTTCAAGGGGGGCGGGGTCAGCGCGGCTTGGGGGTCGGGCGTCTTGCCATCGGCCCCGGGCGGAAGGGTGGGCAGGGCCACCTTAATTTCCTCGCCGGTCAGGGCTTTCAAGAAGGCGACGACATCGGCTTTCTCCGAGTCGGTCAGGTTCAGCTTCTTGATGTCCTTATCGAGCGCCGGGTTCGGGTTCCCCCCCTTGTTGTAGTGCTCGACCACTTCCTCGAGCGTCTTCATGCTGCCGTCGTGCATGTAGGGACCGGTCTTCTCGATCTCACGGACCGTCGGGGTCTTGAACGCGCCGAGCTCGGCGTTGTTCTTCGATCCGATGGGTGAGATCACGAACCGGCCGTAGTCGGCGAAGTCGTTCTTCTCGGTGTTCCAGCCCACCCCGATGTTGTGGAACTGCTCGTTGGTGAAGTTGGATCCGGTGTGGCACGAGGTGCAGTCGGCCTTCTTGAGAGTCACGTTGGGCTTGAACTCGTCTTCGCTACGGAGCCGAAGGCCGAAGAGGACCATGCCCCGCTTCTCGCTCTCGGACAAGGCCGCCAGATCGTCGCCCGAGTTGTACTTGTCGTACCGTGAGTTGCCCGAGAGGGCGGCGACGCGTTCGAAGGTGGCAATTGCCTTGGCCATCCCATCCAGGGTTACGTCCGATCCGAAGACCGTCGCGAATTGCTCCTTGTAGCTGGGAATCGTGCGAAGTCGCTTCACGATATCTTCGTACGACTGCTTGCCCATCTCGATCGGATTCTGGATCGGTCCTTGTGCCTGTCCTTCGAGCGAAGGAGCACGACCGTCCCAGAACATCGTCTTCCCATAGACCGTGTTGACCACCGTCGGCGCGTTGCGTCCACCGGTCTGCCCGTCGATGCCGATCGAGAACTTCAACTGATCGGTCCACCCCTTCTCGGGATTGTGGCAGGTGGCGCAGCTGATCGTGCCGTCGAGGGAGACGCGCGGGTCGAAGTAGAGCTGCTTGCCGAGCTCAAACTTGGCCTTGGTCAGCGGGTTGGAGGCGGGCACATTGACGTTGAGGATCAATGGGCTCAAGCCTTTGGGAACCTGGACCGTGAGCGGCTCATCCTTGACCTTCGCCTGATCGGTCGGCAGCCAGAGGATGCTCTCGGGACTCGGAGAGGCATTCTCTCCCCCCTTCACTTCCTGTTCCACAACATCGACGAGCTTTTTGGGGTCGACCGCACGATCGGGCGTGACAAGCTTGGCCGGCAGATCGGCCGAGTTCGTGTCGGTGGCCTTCGCCGCCGCTGCATCCAGCGCTCCGCTGGGTGAAGGGGCCGAGGCTGCCTCCTCCTTCTCGGTGCCCGTTCCACCACAACCTCCCAACGTGAGCAAGGCCGCAGCCAGTGCCAACCGCGTGACCGATCCGAATCTTGCCAACATTCCTGAAGACCTCCCGTCAAGATCGAGGTGCGACGCCATGAAAAGTCAGTTCCCTAAAGGCGCAACAAGATCGGGCCGGCGTAATGAATCACGCCGGCTCGAGTCCCGAGCAAGGCTCGAGCTCGGTTGCGACCTTATCGATCGCACCGAGCTATTTTTTCTTCTTCGCGAGTAGGCCCTCGGCGTTCCGCTGCGCCGCATCGACCAAGTCATCCCAGTGCTTTTCGACGTATTCCGGCGGCCCGCCTTTGAGGGCGACGTGCTGCGCCGCGTCGAGGGTATCAACCATGTCGATTGCGTCCCAGGGACAAACCTGGGCACAGTGCTTGCAGCCGATGCATCGATCCAGATCGATGTCGCACCAGGTCTGCAAGCTGGAATGTTCCTCGCCGGGCACCTTATAAATGCATTCGACCGGGCAAACTTCCACGCAGGCTTCGCAACCCGTGCATCCGTCGGCGTGGATCACCGCCAGAATTTTCGGGATCACTTTTCGGGGTTTGCCGGCTAAAGACGCAGCAGCCATAAGATCGCGTCCAGGTGGGATTAACTGTGGCTGCCAAGGCAGCCGAGTCGATGGACCAAGAGGGGTCGAACCCCAACATAGCGTATTCCGCCAGACCCGGAAACGCGATCGAATTTCAAATTTGCCCAGCGTCGATTGCCCGGATCAATAATGATTATCGTTATCGGCAGGGCGAGGGTCAAGTCTGGGGCGGAAGATTGGGCGATTGGCCCGAGGAGGCGAGGCTCACAACCTCGATATTGGAGATGAAATCGATCCCGCGCACCGGGATGTCCGCCGAGGAGCATTTGGTTGTTGACGACAGCAACCGGATCCGCTTCGCCGACGCACGAATGCCCTCGATCCTGGCCACCCCTTGGCTTGTGGCCCATCTGGAGTATGCCGCCCGCGCAGCGATTGCCCCTTGCCTTGAGGACCACGAGCGCAGCGTCGGGACCTTCGTTGAAGTCGAGCACCTTGCCCCGAGTCCCGAGGGGTCGGCGGTCGTCTGCCGAGCCCGGGTGATTCATGTCGACGGCGCGGTCGTGACCTTCCAGGTCGAGGCCCACGACGACGTCGAACTGATCGCGCGCGGTTTGCACCGTCGTCGAGTCATCGACGTCGATCGCTTCGCGCGCCGAGTCGCCCGCAAGCAGGCGGGGCGCTAGCTCGAGCGGTTTTCTTCTCGGATTGCACATGCCCAGCGATACGTGTGAGCCCACTTCAACCCGAGAAAACGCCCCCCTGGGATCACGGGGTGCCCGTAATCCCAGGGGAACACTATCGTGGATCAACGGCTTCAGTGCCCGTGGTTGTCCGAGTGCCCGCCAGCCGCGACACTTGGCTCAACCTCGCTGCCGACATGCTCGGTTCCGTTTTCCGACTCAGCTCGGGGCTTGTTGAATCCGAGGAACCACTTGAGGGCCGTCTGCACGAGGCTCCCTTCATGCCGCGTGGCCGCAAACTGGTTCGCGAGCTTTTGTGCCATTCCCGAGTAGGTCGGATAGGTGTGGATGGTCGCGGCGAGGTCGCCCAGGGTGAGGCCGTTCTCCATGGCTACGACGAATTCCTGGAGAATCAGGCTCGCCTGCTCACCGACCACGGTGGCACCGAGAATCTTGCCGGCCGGGGTGGCCATGACCTTGGCGAACCCTTCGGTACGCCCATCGATCCGGGCTCGATCAAGCTCGTCATAGTTGGCGCGGAAGACGCGGACGTCCGGATGCTGCTCGAGGGCGGCCGCTTCCGTAAGACCGACGGTCGCCACTTCGGGATCCACGAACGTGGCCCAGGGTAAGGCCGAGTAGTCGATCTTCTTGGAGAGGCGAAGGACCGCGTTCTGGAAGACCACCGCAGCCTCGCGCTCGGCCGCGTGCGTGAAGTCGTGCTTTTGGAGAACGTCACCGATCGCGTAAATCCGCGACGAGCGAGTGAGCAGGTATTCGTCGACCTCAATTCCATGCTCGGGGTCGGCGTGAACCCCCACAACCTCCAGATTCAACCCCTCAACGTTCGCCAACCGGCCGGTGGCGATAAGCAGGTGGCTCCCCGACGCTTCGCCGGTCGCCCCTCCTACCCTTTTCCGCCAGGAGCAAACGGTCTGACCATCGCGCTTGGCGGCCTTGGTGACCTCGACCCCAGTGTGGAACTCGATCCCATCGGCGGAGAGCCGGGCCTGAACCCGGTCGGAGACCTCGCGGTCCTCGCGCGGAAGGATCTGATCGGAGTCGGCCAGGACCGTCACCTTGCTCCCGAGTCGAGCAAATGCCTGGGCGAATTCGATTCCGCTCGGCCCCGCGCCGATCACCACCAGCGCCTTGGGCAACTCCGTCAGATTCCAGAGCGAGACATGATCGAGGTGGCCGACTTCGGCCAGGCCGGGAATCTTCGGCACGGCAGCACGCGAGCCGGTGGCGATCACGAATCGCTGGCCGTGGATCCGGGTCTTGCCGTCGAGAAGGACGGTGTCATAGGCCTCGAAAGCGGGTGCGCCTCGAAAGACGTCGACCCCGTTGGCTCTGAGCGAGTCGCCGTTGCCAGAGCCGGCGAACTCGTCCACCACCGCGCGAACGCGTGCCATCACGGCCGAGAAATCCACCTCGGGAGGGGCGACGCGAATCCCATATCGGTCGGCGGATCGGACCGCATGAACCATGCGAGCCGCTTCGATCAGGGCCTTGCTCGGCACGCAGGCCGAGTGGGTGCATTCCCCGCCCAGTTCGTTCTTCTCGATCAGGGCAACCTTGGCGCCAAATTGGGCGGCTGCCGTAGCCACGCCCAGGCCGCCCGAGCCTCCCCCCAAAACCACGAGGTCATACATCGGCTGCTCTCGAAATCCAGGGTGATCTCTGGCTGGTGGCCAGTAGTCATTGAAGACCCAGCACTATACACTCTGGTCGTTTGACTGACCACTCCCGACCTCTCAAACACGGTGAAACGCGGTTATGTCCAAGAAAGTGGCGGTGTTCTGGCCGGGTGACTATCGCGCGAAACCGAACGAATGGGCTTTGCCGCAGTCGCAGGAAACGACCGGGCAACTGGTCGCGGCCCTGAAAAAACTCGGACGGACCCCCTACGTGGTCGAGGGCTACCTGACCCGGCCCGACCAGTCGATTGCCAAGCTCGGCCCGATCGACGACCCGATGGTTGGCGTCTACGTCCACTGGACCTATGCCCCGCACACGGTCGACGGCGTGGTCGGTAAGGATAACCCGCTCCTGCTCGCCTCCAATTTCTCGGGGACCTGGCCGGGCCTTGTCGCCCTCCTGAACACAGGGGCTTCGCTCGAATCCGTCGGCCGCGCATCGTCCCGAGTCTGGACCGACGCCCCTGACTGGACCGCCGACGCCGGCTTCATGGAGCGACTCGACGAGTGGTGCACCACCGGCCGGATCACCTATGATTCCGGCGAAATCCACGACGGGCCCGCCGTGGCCGCCGACGCGGCTGCAATCTCCGAACAAGTCCTCGCCGAGATCCGCCGCAAGCGAATCCTCGCGCTGATGCTCGGCGACACCTCAATGGGGATGATCAACGGCTACTTCGGCCCGAGGCTGCTCTACCCGATCGGGTTCAGCGAACACAAGGTCGACCAGGCCTGGCTGATCGAGCGCACGAAGCAGGTCAGCCAGCAGCGGGTCGACGACGCCTTCCAATTCGTCCAGGATCGGGGCGTCACCTTCCACTGGGGAGCCCAGGACGCCACGGACTTCACCGCCGATTCAACGCGTGAGCAGCTTCGCGGCTATCTGGCCGTGCTCGACCTCCTCGACGAGTTCCAGGCCGACTGCCTGGGCTGGCAGTATCAGCTCGGACTCTTAAAGCTCCTGCCCCCCAGCGACTTCGCCGAAGGCCTTCTGAACTCGCACGCACGTCCCGAGGGAAATGGCCATGTGGTGATCACGAGCACCGAGGCCGACCAGGGAAACCTCGTGCCGATGGAGTTGATGAAGCGCGTCCTCGAGGCGAAAGGCCTGGCGGGCTCCGTCATGTTCCACGACGTCCGCTGGGGGGCCGAGCACGAGGGGCGCTGGCTCTGGGTACTGCTCAACTCCGGCAGTTGCGGCGCCTATGCCTTCAACCAGGACGTCTCGAGCCTGAACGGAGTCCACAGCTATCGTCAGCCTGCCGGCTACTTCCCGGTCGCCGGTGGAACGTTCGCGGGCGAGAGTCTCCCCGGCCCCATCACCTGGGCGCGAACCTGGATCGATCGCCAAGGGGAGTTGGTCATGGATCTCGGCCGTGGCGAGTCGGTCTCCCTTCCCAACGACGTCCGCGAAGCCTGGTGGGGTGGAACGACGCGTCAGTGGCCCTTCATGGCGGCCGACCTCGGTTGCTCGAAGGAGACAATCATGGCGCACTACATGAGCAACCATATTGCCGTGGCTTATGGAGACATCTTCAGCGAAATGGTCGCTCTCAGCCGGTCGCTCGGGTTCAAGATCCGCGTTCTGTCCACGGGCCAACCGGCCTGAACCGGCAGGGACGATTCTCGTCTGGTTTGTCCAGGAGTTGGGGGCGGCCGTCACGGCCGCCCCCAATAAGATATAGAGGATAGGCCACCCGTGGCCCCAATCGTTTGGATCCGGAAAACGAAAGAACCCGTTGACCGCTTCCTTCGTACCAGAGGGAGTGTTAAACTCGACTTGGCCTCTTAGTGCCTGTCTCGGAAGGTCGGGCTTCACCGGGGAAAAGGGACGTTGGGGTGCCACGGGTTCCGTACTCGGACCCCGTGCTCCACAGGCCAAGGCATTCCCGCATGGGTTCCGGGTACGGAACCGCATGGCACCCGGAAGGTTATCAAAAACTCCGATGCGATTCGCCTTCTGGGACAGACTCTTAGCTTAGCAAGACACCTTCTTTGGGTTACTTTTCGAGAGCCGCGCACGGGGGGAATTTCCGACGATGGGACCCGTGACCGTGACGTGTGATGGGTGTGGCGTTCGAATTCGCATCCCAAAGCCCGAGGCCGCCCTCGATCGGCAATGTCCTCGTTGCTCGACACCGCTGGCCTCTGCACTCGCGAAAGTCTTCGAAGTCGAGGCCCCTCGAAATGCGATTCTCGGGATTGATCTCGACGTTTCGCCCGAAGCCCCTCGGCTCGCGGAAGCACGCCCCAAGTCGTCTGGGTTTGGCCTGCTCGCCGCTTGCGCCTTGGTCTTTGTGGGGTCAGCCCTCATGCTGGGGCTCTGGCTCGCGCGGGGAAGTCAATCAGGAAACGTCGCCACTCCGGAACCGAATCGCCCCCCGGCTCTTGCTGTGAACGTTCGGAATCCGGCAGCCCCGACGCCCGTTCCCCCCGACAGCGACGAGGGTCAGCCAGCCAAGGATGAGACGTCGGCTCCCACGCTACCGCCAGAACCACAGTCGACAGACGAAGCGAAGGTCGAGGTCGCCGCGACTCCGTCGGCTCCCAACCCGATGCTGATCGCTTCCACCGCGCCCGCCGCAACTCGTGAACTCATAGAGCCCCCATTCAAACCGGCAGCCGAACCGGTCGCACCACCGCCGGCCCCGGCTCCGACCACACTTGCTCCTGCCGAACGGCAGGAGAAACGAGTCAGAATCCGCACCAAAACCGGTGAGACCGTTGTGGCCCGCCTGCATGGCCAAGCCGATGGCAAGACCTGCGTGCTGCTCCCCAATGGCGAGATCGGATTCACGACCGGGTTGGCCGAGACCGACGAGCCCTTCCTGCCCGCGACCCGCGAGCAGATCGAGCAGGAATTGACCCGAGCCGGCCCCTTCGCCAACTTCGAAGTGCTTCAATCCGAACACTACCTGGTCCTCTACCAGTCGTCGACCCCCTTCGCCGAGGCCAGCATCAAGCTCCTCGAGAGCCTTTACGAGAACTTGACGGACGCCTTTCGCAAGCGAGAACTCCCCATCCATGAGGCGGAGTTCCCACTGGTCGCGATCATCTTCCAGACCGAGAAACAGTTCCGAGCGCATCAGCAGGTCGACGCCGACGTCCAGGCCTACTACGAGATCCTCTCGAACCGGATCTATCTCTACGAGAAGTCAGACCGCGACCAGCAGGCTCCCGAAGTCGCGGCGCTTCGCAAGCCGCAGACGGTGGCCCACGAAGGGACCCACCAGATCCTGCAAAACATCGGTATTCATCCGCGCATGGCCGCCTGGCCCCTCTGGCTTGTCGAAGGCTTCGCCGAGTATTGCTCCCCCCCCACGATGACCCGCCGCGGCGCCGCCTGGGGTGGCCTCGGCCAGGTCAACCCGATGCACATGGCGACGATCCACGACCTGGACGATCCTGCCTCACTCTACGTCAAAGGCTCCGAACGGCAACGCCTTGGCCGCGATCGCCGCAAGCCGCTGGTCGAATACCTCATCACCCGGTCGTCCCTGACCCCCACCGACTACGCGCTCTCCTGGGCCCTAACTCACTACCTAGCCATGCAGCGAGGCACCGAGTTCCTCGCCTTCATCCGGACGATGAGCCAGCTCCCCCCCCTCGAAGAGCGAACTCCTGAACAGCACCTTGCCTCATTCCGCGAGGCATTCGGGACCGACCTGGCAAAGCTGGATAAGAAAGTGGCCGGTTATCTCTCCAAGCTCAAGTTCGACCCCCTCCCCTACTACGCCGTCGTCTTCGAGCAGCCAATCCCCGGCAACCAGATCCGCCGCGCCACCATCGTCAGCCAGTCGCCGTCGATGATCCGCCAGTGGCTCAGCCAGATCAGCGACTCCAATGGTGGCCAAACCTCCTGGGAAGTCTTCCCCCACCCCACCCGGGCCCGCGCCCAGATGGCCGCCGAGCAATGGATCAGCAATCACTGACACAACCTGATTTCGAGAGCTGACAATTGTCGAGGAAAAGCGGTCGCCAAAGCAGCGCAGGACGTCTAGCCAACCCCGCGGTCGATGTGTAAGATAAGGGCGACTCAGGAATCGGCCGTTCAATTGCGACCTTCATCTTAGCAAGGACGCGATGGCCCACCTGCGGTTTGCCACGGGGACGTAGCTCAATTGGGAGAGCGCCTGGTTTGCAACCAGGAGGTTGAGGGTTCGATCCCCTTCGTCTCCACTTCTAAAGCCCTACAAGACAATACATCATATTGATTAGCCCGAATCGGCGTTCGCGATTCGGATGGGCCAACAGTCACGGAATTGCCATCAAAGACAAATGGAAACGGCCAAGGTCTCTCCACAACGAGGGCCTTGGCCGTTTCTGTTCCTCTCTCCCCCTGGACCCTTATCAGCTGATTTGATGGGAACGAAGGGTGAGCGATGGAACTCGGCTGCGCACCACGCTGCATCCTTCGGGCCGATTTCACGAGCACACATGAAGTCGAACACAGGAGAACCGGCGGGCACACGTTCCGCGAGGATCAACCGTGGTGACGTGTTCTGGATCGAGCCAGACGACTCGCGCGGGCCGACCCCAAACTATCGCCATCCCCACGTGGTGGTTCAGGACGACGTTTTCAACCACTCACGCATCACAACCGTGGTCGTGTGCGGCTTGACGTCGAACTTACACCGAGCGAATGAGCCGGGGAATGTCCTGCTCGATCTGGGCGAGGCAAACCTTCCCAATCAAAGCATTGTGGTCGTGGCTCAGGTCTCTTCGGTCGATAAAGCCCGCTTGGGTGAACGGATCGGGACGCTGTCCGACATGCGGGTGGAGCAGATTCTGGACGGCCTGCGATTTCAGCAGGTGTCGTTCTTCGAGCGGTAGCGATCAGCGCGGAGAAAAGAGAGTCCTCCTCGCTAATCCTCGTGCGCATGCGCCCACAGTCCAGGCGAGGAAATCCTTCGGGGAACGGCTCGTACTCGATCCGGATTCAGTTCCAGGGTAGCCCCTCGGGACACTTTGCCATCGTGTTCCCGCCAAGGGCCAACCGAAGGTTGTCGACCCCGGCGGGCCAAATCCCCTGCTGGTGGCTTGCGAGCCTGGACGAGAGACTGGCATCCCCCCCAGGCTCGAAAACCACTTTCCGACTGTTTTTCAGTAACTGTCGGACGAGAGGACTTCTCCGCCCTTGGACGTCGAGAGAGCACGCCAGATGTTCAAGTTGATGGTGTCCTTGAAGTACCGGACGCTGCCATCGGCGAGGGCAGCGTTCACACCCCCGGAGTGGTAACTCCGCGCGGCGTTGAACGTCGCCGTCTTCGTGTTGGGCACCTTGATGCACGGGGGATTGAGGCCACCAGGGGAGCAGTAACCGAGCTGGTCGGGAGTCTTCGAGTTCGGCGCCGTGTAGGCCATGAACACAGCGCAGTTCTGGTCGTCGTTGTAGAAGTCGCCCCGAATGTCGAGCGTCTTGCCATCGGCCGAGTCCGCGCCGATGATCACCTCTGCCATGAGAAGCGTATTGCTCGCCCCATCGGTGATCGAGGAGATGTTTCGCGAGACGTTGCCGGCGAACGGCGCACCGCCGAAGGCGACCGTATCCCCGAGCGGCCCAACGAACGGGTCCGGATAGTTCCAGTTCTTCCCGCCGGTCCCATTCGGAGTGTCGGCCTGGGTGAAGTGCGTGTTCCCCCAGTTGACCATGTAGTTGCTCTTATACCTCTCCTTGCCCGTAAGGCCGGATGGCGAGCCTCCCTCGATCAGATTGGTATTGGGATCACTGGGGCAGTGGAACGCCCCAACGAAGGTCATGCGGACAGTCTGGTTATGGGCCTCATGGAACGAGACCGCGAAGTTGGCCGCGTTGTACAGGTTGACCTGCTCAATGAAGGCCATGGTGCTAAGGCCCCAGGTCCGCCGGTTCGCGTTTGCCGTGACAGTCGTCGGGTAGGTGTAGTTCGTGCCCATGCGGCCAATCGGGAACGCACCAAGAGTGTCGTGATAATTATGCATCGCCAATCCGAGTTGCTTCAGGCCATTCGTGCATTGGATCCGTCGGGCAGCCTCACGTGCCGCTTGCACGGCCGGCAACAGCAGGGCGATGAGTACAGCGATGATGGCGATCACCACAAGCAGCTCGATCAGGGTAAAGGCTTGTCGTCGCATGGAAATAGGACCCCGATTCAAAAGGAACGAAGGAAGGATGTAAGTCAGAACGCAACGCCAGTCTAAATAAATAAAATCAACAAGTCTCGATCAGCTATAGACCGGGACCATTACGAAGGTGCCCGAGCAAATCCTACAGACGGCCATCGCAAGAGATGTGAAGCTCATGCGAGGAAACAATTAAGAGGCCCTCATGAAATCGCAACAAAGTTATCATCCTGGGTTATCGATCCCGCCACCGTCGTGGGGAACAGCCCCTAACCCAGTCTCGGCCTGGATCGCCAAACCATTCGCTTCTAGCGGCAGGGCAGCTCTACACGACACGCCCAGCGTGAGAGCACACCGAGCGTAAAACCAAACGCCGCAAGCAAAACCACAGTACCCAGAAAGCCCGAGCAGAAGTCGTTAACCCAGCGACTGCAACGAAGCGTTGCCATTCATGCACATTGCACATGCACGATATGCCACTCTAAGTATTCATGATAAATACGCTGGCAATGCAAATCAAGGCAGCTAATGCAATGCCAGTCGTTTTTTCTCATAGGAGCATGCATAAAAATTCACACCCACTCTTCTCATCGCAGACTGCATAAAAATTCACACCCAACCTCCTCACTGTGTCGTGCATAAAAATTCACGCCCGCCCTTCTCAATAAGGCGTGCATAAAAATTCACGCCAGTCTTCTCATTACGGAATGCATAAAAATTCAATAACCCGCCGAGGGGTAAATCATCTACGAAAAATCAAAGTATCTCCGATGGTTCGCTCGCCGACATCTCGTGAGACTGCGCGTCCCAAACGCTTGCGGGCAAGCTCCAAATCCCGCCTCAAGTATTACCGAGTTCTTTGTCCTTTGTCGGGCTTCCGCCAAAAATACACCCAATCTTCATATCGCAGGTTGCAGAAAAAAAACGCACTTCCACCCCCATGTTTCTTCTAACGGCACACTCGAATTCTGCAATTTCAAAAATGCTAACTATTTACAAAATACAAATAAACAATTTTAAATTATTCAATATATGAATTCAACAAGACTCATATTCAGCAACCGCCTGAATCAGCCGATGCGCGTGGCAGCGCACCGCAAAATCAATCATCATGCAAACAAATATTAATATTTTTTAACAAAAAGACTCATCGTCCCTTCAATGCTGAAATGGCCCCGCTCATCGAGAAGGCTTCCCAATGCATGACTTTCCTGACCTACACGATCCAAAGATTCACAATGCCATGATCCACCCAACAACCAGGTTCTCGTTCACGACTCACCATCCCTTGCCAGGAACCTTCCATCCGGCCGTGCCAACTCACGGCCTGCCAACCGAAAACGTAGGCCACACGGTTTCAAAAGACTTCAGCAGCACGCAAAACGGAAAATCAAAAAAACTCATTTTTCAATTCGTAATGCCATTAACATATTCCAATACGCGATCCCATAAACTGGACTGGCTTGCAAACGAGACTGAACGAAAATTCGATCCAGACCAAGCCCGACGATAGAACGACGTTAAGGACAGCGGGTATCCTTGTGAGGGGTGGGAAAGCAACACGGGCCGTCCACGGAATCGTTCGCTCATTTCCGAAACCGATTGCCAGGAACCGTTCGAGTTCAAGCGAGGGGAAAACCAATGCTGGGAGAGAACATCCTGTGACAAAAGATCAGATCAAATCCACTCTGACGCTAACCTTGGAAGATCATCAGCTCTCAAGGACAGAGCGTGAAGCATTGCGTCAAGTGTTCGAGCCACTGCACGATACGATTAGCCCGCAAGAACTTCGCCGCCTCGCCTTCGAGGTCGCTCGCGGCGCATTGCGGGATCCAGGCGACGGCGGAGTTCTCGAATGGCTCGATGCCGTGCTCAAGCTGCTCGATCGGTCAGAACCGAAAGCCAGCAACGCTCTGGCGGCGGAAGCTTATTTCAGCCCCCAGGATGAGTGTTGGCGGCGGATTGTCCACTTGCTCGACGGAGCGCGTCAGCGCCTCGACATCTGCGTTTTCACGATCACCGACGACCGCTTGTCCGACGCCATCGTCGAGGCACATCGCCGAGGCGTGGCCGTGCGGATTCTTACCGATGATGAGAAGGCCGGGGACGAAGGGTCGGACATCGAGCGGTTCCACCAGGCGGGGATCCCGCTCCGAACCGATCGGACGGTGCATCATATGCACCACAAGTTCGCCATCTTCGATGACGGCTTGCTCTTGAACGGAAGTTATAACTGGACCCGAGGGGCCGCGCTCTACAACGATGAGAACTTCCTCGTCACGGACGAGCATCGACTGATCTCAGCTTACTCCAAAGCGTTCGAGCGACTCTGGAACCGGTTGGGCTGAGCGTTCGGCGAACTTTTCGGAAGAATATCGAGATGGTCAGGCGGGACCTCCTCTCTTAAAAGAGTCGGCCGAGATGAGAGGCATCTGAGGGAGCCATCGCATGGCGAGAGCGGTATTGGGGACGACCTTCGAGCATCTCCGCTACATTTTCGGGTCCGGCTCGGTCGCAGGGCTGGGAGACAGAGAGCTGCTGGTCCGCTACTCCAGTTCGAAGGACGAGGTCGCGTTCGAGGCCCTGGTGAATCGGCACGGGCCGATGGTTCTGGCGACTTGCCGGGCCGTCCTCCGGAACGAGCACGACGTCGAGGATGTCTTCCAAGCCACCTTCTTGATTCTCACCCGGAAGGCCGGCTCAATCCGAGGGAGCGACGCCCTTGGAGGCTGGCTACACCGGGTTGCCTACCGTGCCAGCGTCAAGACCAGCGTCGAGGCAATGCGCCGGAGTCGGAAAGAAGCGATGGTATCGGCGATGACACCCCCGGACGCCTCCCATCCCGGACCCGAGACCGACCACGATTGGAAGCCCATCATGCACGAAGAAATCGGCCGACTGCCTGAAGGCCAGCGTCTCCCGGTCGTACTCTGCGACTTGGAAGGCCTCACCTACGAACAGGCGGCCGAACAACTCGGCTGGACGGTGCCGACGCTCCGCTGCCGACTAGCCAAGGCCCGGCAGCGACTGAGAGGGCGTCTGGCACGCCGGGGCGTCACTGCCCTCGGGGTCGGAATCCTGCTAGACCCACAAAATGCCTCGGCTGTGACAACCCCGGCAATCGTCCCTCCTGCCTTGGTGCAAGCGACGGTCAACGCGGCGATGGGTGGGTCGGCCTTGAGCGGCGCAATACTCCTCACCGAAACCCTTCTGAAGGGGATGCTCATGACCAAGATCAGGATGGTTTCGACAGCCATGATGGTCGTTCTCGCCCTTACTGTTGTGGCGTGCTTGATCGCCGCCGACGGCTCGCCCCTGGAGTCCCCCAAGCCCGCCATGAAACCGAAGGCACCGGCCCAAACCGCCAAGGAGGTGCCGACAGACAGTAAGCCAAACGAGACGGTTGAGATCCGAGGCATCGTAGTCACCCCCGACGGCCGCCCCATCTCTGGAGCCGCAGTGCGGGGGGCGTTTGTCATTCGCAAGGCCGTCACGCCCCAGGCCACGAGCGGACCTGATGGCCGATTCACGATCCAAATGCCGAAACCTGGCCGTGACATCCACGGGTACATGGCCAAATACCCATGGATCATCGCCGCAGCCCCAGGTTTCGGGATTGGCTGGGCCGAGGGCGTATTAAGGGCTGACCGGCCGGCCGAGCAGATGCTGAAGCTCGTCCATGAAGGCCCACCGATCGAGGGGCGGGTCATTGACCTCGAAGGCCGCCCCGTAGCCAAGGCCCGGGTCAAGCTCAGCAGGATTCTATTTGATGAGAAGGACGACTTGACCGGCTGGATCGCCCGGGCCCGCAACGGCGCCGAGGGAAACCTCTGGCAAGGACTGGGCAACCTCACGCTCGAACAGGTCCTGGCGATCGAGGCCGTCACCGGGCCCGACGGCCGGTTCGAGTTGACCGGAGTTGGCCGCGACCGAATCGCCGGCCTGCTCATCACCGGCCCGGGGATCGCCACGACTGCGGTCCATGTCCTGAGTCGTGCCGAGCCGGAACTCCGCATGACCGAGCGTGGGATGATCCCGCCGGGCCCTCTCATCGTCCATGCCCCGAAGTTCCAGGTCGCTCCCTCACCGACCAAACGGGTCGAGGGAATTGCCCGTGACAAGGACTCCGGCGTTCCCATCGCTGGTTTGGAGATCAGGGCGGCCGTCTTCGACAATCACGGCCCGTTCCAAGCCGAAGGGATCGAAGCCACAACCGACGCCCAGGGACGCTACCGCCTCGAAGGCCTGCCCAAAGCGGCGGCCTATCGCCTGATCATCAAGCCGGGCAAGGGCCTCCCCTACCTCATGACCACCATGAAGGCCCTGGCCGACTCGCCGGGCTTCGACCCCATTGCCTTCGATTTTCGCCTCAAGCGAGGCATCTTCGTGCGGGGAAAGGTCACCGATAAGATTTCCGGTCAGCCGGTAGTCGGCTGGGCGAACTACTATCCCTTCGCCGACAATCCCCACCTCAGCGACTACGACGGCCTATCACCCGGCCTCGAGCAAAGCGCTGACCTCGACCCAGAGGGTCGGTACGAACTCGTTGCTCTGCCCGGCCGTGGGCTAGTCGCCGTCCGGGACGAAGAGAGCCGCTTTCTGCCGGCCGAAGGCTACGAGGGAATCAAGGGGTATGACTCGAAAGCCCAAGCGTTCCGGGCGACCCGCTATGTCCCGGCCCGTAGCTACGCCGCCATCGCCGAGATCGACCTCACCCCAGATGCCGGAGACGCGATCCGCAACCTCGAGGCCGATCCGGGCGGGTCGGTGGCTATCGAGGTGGTCGGGCCCGACAGCCAGCCGATCGGAGGGACGAAGGTCAAGGGAATGACCGAGATGTTCGCGACGAGCCCATTTCCCCAGGAATCCGCCCGCTTCGAGATCCACGCCCTTGACTCGAAACGACCGCGACGGGCGGTGGTCTCCCACGACAGTCACAAGCTCATCGGCTCGGTATTCCTCAAGGGGGATGAGGCCGGTCCGATCGTCATCAAGCTCCAGCCCTGGGGGACGCTCACCGGCCGGATCGTCGATGACGAGGGGAACCCCCGCAAGGCAATGTTCATCGCGAGCCCCAACGGCTCCGAGAACAAGCACCCCGAAACCGACGACATCCTCCCGGGCAGCGACTGGAACTCGGGCATCCGGGTCGGCGACGACGGCCGATTCCTGGTCGTAGGCCTGGTCCCCGGGCTCCACTACAGCGCGGTCAGTCGGACCGGGTTCGAAGCCTTCGGCGACCTCTTCAAAGACGTGATCGTCGCCCCTGGCGAGACCAAGGACCTGGGCGACCTCGAGGTCCAGCCCCCCAAGAAGCAGGAGGACTGATACCTTGGAACCTCGATTCCGCCCATCAGTCCCCGGAACTCGAGGTCGCCGGCTCCCTCAAACGTCCTCCCCGCAATAATCCACTTGGCCAACGCCGGCCCGATCCCAAGCAACGGAGTGGTCGGGCCACATCATATCACCAAAATTACACATACACCGAAAAAACATCCCTCATCGCTTGGAAACCCAAAACCTGTTGTTGATTCGTCTGCTGCCGAAGGCCTTACTTCGTCGTTGAGTTCGGGGACGGAGTCATGTCGACGATCGCCCGAGGCATCCAGGTCGAGGCGGAAAGAGGCTGGAGGGCGTCTTTGCCCCTACCATGCTCGGCACGGGACGCCAGGGAGGGGGCGGGCTTGCCGAATCTTCGTTCGGAGAGGATCTCCTCGGCCGCTCGCTCTCTCGTGGTGACGCCCGGCTGTGGGTAAAGCCCACCGGCCAGGATCAGGAGGGAAAGGGTCATGACCGCGATCCGTTCTCGCAGACCGATCCCCAACGAAACCGTCGACATATGCCGCGTTCCGGTGAAGAGCAGGAAATAGGCCCGCATCACGGCGATCCCGTTGAGCGCGGCGGCAGCGATCACGGCGATCCCGACGTAGGAGCTAGCCTCAACGGCCCCGTCCACGAGTAACTCGGTCGAAATGAAACCGATCGTGCAAGGGAACCCAACGCTGGCCAGGCCAGTCAAGAGGAAGCAGACGGCGAGCGTGGGCGAGTGCTCGTAGAGGCCGTGGTAGTGGTTGAGCGAGAGACGGCCAAAGCGAGCTTCGAGAGCGCGGAGGGTCAGGCCGAACCCGCCCAGCGAGAGGATCACCGAGAACCAGAGGCAGAGCGAACCGGTCAGGGAAATGTCCGTGTTCAACTCGAGGCCGATCAAGACAAGCGACGCGTGGCTCAAAAAGAGGTGGGCGAAGAAGCGTCGGGCTTCCGTCTGAATCGTCGCCATTCCCGCTGCATAAACAGCCGACACCAACGCGAAGAACCCGACCAGTGTCAGAATCGAATCCGGCGCGATCGGCATGAGGAGCCGGACGGCGGCGTAGACACCCGTGAGTGGTGCCACATAGAGCAAGGCGATCCCGAGCGAGGCGTGCTCGAACCAGTCGGTCAGCCAGCAATGGGCGGGAACCGCGCCGCAGCGGATCAGGATTGCAGCCAAGAGCGGCAAGGTCGCCCACCACGCTGCGGGAGCCTTGGCGGGAATGGCCCCGCCAACAAGGCTCCAGCCCAGGACAAGCAAGCCGATAAAGAGCGCCATGTGGATGACGTAGAGCCGGATCGGCCGACCACGGTGGAGCAACTCCACAACCGGTGGCATCGTCGAAACGGACAAGAGGCCAATCAGGACCCAAGGTTCCTTGCAACTGAACGTCGCCAGTCGGATCGCTTCAGCCGCCAGAGACCACGAGAACGAAAAACGCCTCATATGATTGCGCGATGTAGCCATGGCGGCCAGAAAGTGGAGCAGCGCGATTGACGGGATGAGCGGTGCACTGAGCTCATCCATGCCCAGGACCTGGCGGCCGAAAAGGGTGGGCTGGATACTCCAGCGTCGGAGCATCTCGGGAGTAACTCCTCCATAAAAGGCCAGCCAGGCCAGGAGCGTACAAGCGAAAGAGAAACCCGTGAAGAACAGGCCCCATTGATAGGCGCGGTTGGGATTTCTCAACCGGCTGACGAACGGAGAACCGATCAGCGTGAGCGCGATCGCCAGTTCGAGCCAGGGGAGATGGAGAATATTCATAATTGTTCTTCGATGGTTCCAAAGTGAGGCTTAACCTGGTCGGACTCACGCGACGCCACGCCGGAGAGAAAGTCGGTCCAGCGGCGTTCGAGCGCATCGCACCATCGGAATGCATGCACGAACGGGGAGACCACGTAAGTGGACAAGATCGAATCGAGCTCTCCGCGATCGAGGGCGAACCGATAAAGCCAGTCGTGCTTGGGATTGGTTCGCGAGAGTCCCCAGACCATCCCGGTCCTTGGCAAGCTCTCGCCGATCGCATTTTCAAGTGTCCGGTAATCCTGGAGCAACGTGGGAGCCCTCACGAACTGAAGCGTTCGGAGGCTGGCGTGACCAATCAGGTGGATCAGGGCGAGGTAACGGAACCCGAATCCAATCTCGGCGACGATGATTCCCACCTGCGAGAGCGAGGCAAACGACAAGGCCGACTTGATGTCGGTCTGCACGCTGCCGACCAGGTAGGCGTACAGGGCGGTCCCGAGTCCCAGGATCACGACCACTGTAGACAAGACCATCGAAAGGTCGAGGAGCGGACTGACGCGAAGCAACAAGAACGCGCCCAGATGGACGGAAAGCGCTCCGTAAAAGACGGCACTCGACGGAGTGGGCCCCTCCATGGCCCTGGGGAGCCAACCCGAAAACGGAATCAAGGCCGATTTTCCGGCGGCGGCGATCAGCAGGAGCAGGCCGACCATGAGGGCCTGGCTGGCGGCGACCGACGAATGCTCATAGGGCCAAAGTCCCGTGCCCAGGAGCGTGTCAAAATCTCCCTCTCCACGCAGGTGGTGCATCACCACGGCCGCCAGTAACAGTGCGGCATCGGAAACCCGATAGATCGTCCAGACCCAGAGGCCGTTCCGCGCGGGCGCGGGGCGCTCTTGGAAGAACGCGACCAGGAGTGCGGAGGAGAGGCCGACCAGTTCCCAACCCGCGAACAGGGTCTCGATCGTACCGGCCAGCGCAGTCACCACCATGCCGAGCACGAAGATCGCGTAGAGCACGAAGAAACGGTTGAAGCCCCGCTCACGGTGCATGTACTTGGTCGCAAACGAGCCGATCGTCCCCGAGAGAACAAACGAGAGGATGGCGAAGGGGACCGAGAGCCGATCGAAGACGAACTTCACGGAGAAGTGGAAATGGCGAGGGATCGCGACCCAGTCTCCCAGCGGGATGGCAACGTCACGCGTTCCTAGAGCCAGCATCAACGCCAGGACGGCGATCGCCGCCAGCAGGCCGGACACGATCGCGACGTGCACCAGCTTGGACGTCGTCGCTTCGGCCAACTGCCAGTTCAGCAAGGACGAAACCCCGAGCACGATCGTCAGCAAGAGAGGGGCGGCGACAACGACCAGTCCCAAGCACATCAGCAACTGCTGATAGTCCAACATGGTTCCCACCTCGAATTCGAAGGTTCAAGCTTCAGGCCGAAGGCTGGATGACGGCGAACTCGAGATGGTCGCGCCAGCCGCGATACCAGTCGACGGAGGAGGGAGCCGTGGGCAAGGCCAACGACTGAGGTTGATAGGGGTGAAACTCATCGTCTTCGAAGACATGGATTTGACGCGACCCGGGGTCGAGCACCGTGAGCTGGATCCAACCATTCCGGCAGAGCCTGCCGATCCCCTCGTTCCGCTCGATGATCCGAAGCATCGATTCGGGCGTGGTCTCGATGATGAAGAGGGAGCGGACCGGCTCGTGGATCTCGACCATCTGCCAGGGCAAGCCGGTCCGGAGATCACTCGCTGCGCCATCCATCACTCCCAGGAGCGCCGCCAGGTTGTGCGGCAACTTGCTCCCGGCCCCATAGCCGTTGTTGTCGACGTGGGAGAAGTAGTACTCGAGGTTGATGCCGCCGCAGACGGGGAAGACGGCCTGGAGGATCCGGGTCAGGATCGTGCACTCGGCGTCGTCCTCCGTCGGGTCGTACGACGTGAGGAAGGCCCGGCGGTCGAGGAAGAGACCACGCGACCATTCCCGGCGCCCCACGATGGTAATCGCGTTCGTCGCGTGCCCAAGTTCGGGCCTGGTTTGCGCAAGGTCTTCGGAGCGTTCCTCAACGTGCTCCCGCGCGGCTTCGAACGAGATCGAGAGGGGCGCGGACATGAACCGACGACAGCGTTCGTGGGCGTTGCGGTTGCAAACTTCCTCGATGAGCTTGCGAACCGTCGCGAACTCCGCCTTATGCGAGTCGGACAGACAGTCGAGATCGAAAAAGATCACCGACTCATTGCAGGTATTGTGATATCCTCCAACGACCACCGTCTCATCGGGTAGGGTGAGACCGCGTTTGGCCATCCCCTCGCGAACTCGAGGATCGTTCAAGATCTGCGCCATGGCCCGGGCGTTCGGGCCCCCGGCCGCGCCTCCGCACGCGCCACAGTTGTAGGCCGAGTTGTGCGGGTTGTTCAGGCTATCCGAGCCATGCCCGAGCAGGACCACCAGCCGGGCGAACCCGGAGGTCAAACCGATATCCTGAAGCTGGCGGATCCCCACGGCCGTCATCTCTTCGAGCGTATAGCCAACGTGGCCGTTCTCGGATCCGGCAACCTCATCGACCCGTTCGAGTTGCAGCCGGGTGACCGGTGGCGTCCGGACGATCCGTCCAAACAGATGGCGAATCTTTGCCGTGAGACGTGGGAAAAGGATGCGCGCCACGAGTGGGAACGTGGCCAAAACGCCGACGGCTCCCGACAGGAGTGCCCCCAGTGCGAAGCTTCGGCTCCCGACATGGAACTGGTGCGAAGCTGTCCCCAGCGCACGTCGCGTCAAGGCACGACGACGATGGGACTTCCCGAGCTTGTCCCCCACCTCTTCGGTGACCCAGTGCTGGGGCCGGATCACAACCGGGCAGAGCGGCACGAAGTGGGCGTCCGCCGCGCCTCGATAGTACATCGCGACACCGTAGAAACCCGCCGCGCCAAACGTCTCCACCGACGGGGCCAACTCTTCGAGGTGGCGGCGGAACGATTCTTCGCGCTCGTCCAGACAGCAGGCAACCTGGAACGCTGGTGATACGGGCCGACCGAACGATTGCCCCGCGTGCACGGTCACGGCGTCGAGCGTCTGGGTCCGAAAGCGCTGTTCATATGCCAGGTGAAAGATCCGGCGGCGTTCCAAGCTGGAGAACGCTTCGATCTCTTGGAGGAGGGTCGCCCATTCCGCCTCCGTCATCCGGCAGAGGATGTCGGGCGAGAGGCCGAAGACTTGCGCCAGCTGAAAAACGAGGAAGGCCCGCTGCTCGACGCTCGGCGGCCAGTGAACCTCGATCCGGCCTCGGGCATGCTCGCGAAGAGCGCTCAAGGGGCCGCGATAGTTGAGGGCATCCTTCGCGGTGTAGGCCAACGCGAACCGGTCGAGGATCAGCCTCACAGCCAGGAATTCGACCAGGCTTCCCGCCGGGATCGGATGGACCGCTCGATCCCCGCGTTGTTCCACCTGGAGGACCATGCCGCCCCAACCCCGGAGGGCGAGCAGGGTTTCCGAAAGGAATGGTTCCCACTCCTCCTCGGAGACGCCGAGAACATCAAGCGATTCCCGGATCGATTCCAGGGGCTCGATCTCTTGATCCGCAAGCCGGCCCAACTCCTGCGCCAGGCCGCGCAGCCAGCGGTCGGAGGGCCCTTTCGGCTGTCGATAGAGGTTACAGAACGCACGATAGAACCCCTCCTCACGCCGAGGCAAAGGCCAAGGGGCCAAACCTTGATCCAGAAACGCCGCGCAGTAGCGAATCAAGAGATCATGGACGAGCGAGTCGGCATCCGCGCCTGAGGCCTCGAGCAGGAGGTCGCGATGGCGAACGGGCGGAATGGGAGGGGGAGTAAACGGCGGCAAGTCTCTCACGCCGTCGCAGCAAACCCTCCAGAGGGCTTGAAGGGTGAACCCTTCCCAATCATCGTCCGTCCAGCTCTCGATCTTCGACCCCCCGAAGCGGTCGAGGAGTTCCACGAGGCTAGCTGACACGCGGCCTTGCGGCGAGCCGGTCGCGGCTCTGTGACGACTCGGATCGCTGCCGGTCCGAAGATCACGCACCACCCAGCGCCTCGTTTCCGCGATCAAGCGATCGCGAACCGCCGAGGAGGCCTCTTGCCTGACACGTCTGAGGGCATTCGCTTCAGCGACGTACCAAACGAGTTCCTCGGTCGGTCCGGTTCGAAGCGGGTACTGGAGCATCGCCAGATGCAAATCCAGGAGCGTGCCGAAGCAGGGAATTGGCTCTTCGGCCCGATCGCCCAGGTCGCGTTCGAGCACCTCGCGCAAGTCGGAGAACCGAATCCGGCCTCGACTCAGCTCGTGGCGATAACGCTCTTTGGAAAGATAAGGATGACATCTGAAAACATGAGCTGCTTTCCTGACGGCTTCATGGAACGGCAGTTCCTCGAATGCATGCAGCGTGTTGTGGTGAATGAAAACCGTAATCGGCCCCTGGGCCGGGAGCAGGTGCGAAGCATGTTCGATGGCCTCGCCCAGTTGATTCAGGCGAGGGATTCGATCTCGATTTTCCCGTGACGTTCCGCCATGAGCAATTGAGGCATGCATAGCCACCGGCGCACTCACTTGTTCCTGAGATCAGAAAGAACGGGAGAATGACCTGCCGGTAGGGGAGGGCAGGCGGATTGATCGACCGAAGACCTGCGCATCGACGAACTTGAAAGCCGTCTACGGCAGCCGAGTCGGGCGTTTTTCCTGAGGGGGAGGAGAATGGAATACCTCTCGGTATCCATCAGGGCTTCTCTATTGGCCTACGCCAACCTCCGGAGGAACCGTCTCACTCGTGAATCGTAGTGGACATCCGAGAAGCGTATCAATCACGCCTGGCTCGGAGTCTTTCGGCCATAAGGGGATGGTGCCAGCTCACAACCAAGAGGGGGGGGAACAATGGTTGAGCTCGCGAACTGTCGAATGGATAATAAGGAACTTTGCTCAACCTGACAAGTCAGGGTGACGAGATCACTTCAAGATTCGCCCTCGCCGCGCCGCCTTGACACTTTCGAGTGACCTCCGACACATTCGTTGACCTCAAAGATCGAGTCGTATGGCGAAAAAAGGCGCACGGCCATTCCCCAAGGGATCACCCAGCGTCCAAGGGAACGCAGGTCACCGTCAACACAGTCATTGCCCGGTTCGACGAAGACGGAAGGGATCGCCAGGTTCATCCAGGACCTGCTTCCGAAGTTGGCAGCGGCCGACGCGGAACGGCAGTTCATGAAAGAGAACCAACCCAACTCTTTGATCGAGCGATTGATTGATCCCACCGAGATCGTCGACTTCGTGACCGTCCTCTGCAACCCCCGGGCGGCGCCCATCAACGGCACAGCCTTACAAGTCGATGGAGGTCTCGTCAAGAAGCGTCTTCGGAGCCAAGAAGCTCAATACAAAGCCTCGGCCACCTCGTCAATTCATCAGCGCCCGGCCGGAGCGGACGAATCCACAAAGACCCAACGGATCCAACTCCTTCAGACCACAAGCCGAATCCATAGTCTGCTCGGGACGATCAGGGAAAGCTCAAAACTCGCTTTGTTGAAAACCAAGAATTAAGCATGGTCAGTGGACGAATTCCAGTTTCCAAACTAAGCTTAAGTGCTTGCCTATCTTTCCAAAACCGAGCGTCCAACACTCAAGAGACTTGATACTTCCGGTCAACCAGGCCCCCCAATTCATCTTTCGAGGGGTGCCATCCTTATAAACAGAATTGGGAGATCTTGATGCTTTGGGAATACTACCGTCTCTCCGTTGATGGACCCAACATCGAGAAGGCCTTGCATAATCTCGGCCAAAAGGGGTGGGAACTCGTCGCCGTCATCCCGGAGACGAGGATCTTTTACGGCTTTCAGTGCTTTCTGAAACGCCCACTCACCGGCGACCCGCCTGAACCCTCTGAGCGAACCGGCGATCCGAAACGACTTACCCCTTACGTCTCCCCCCAGCCAAACTCTTCGGAACAGAGCAGTCCAGAGGAGGAGGATTCGCCCGAAAGTCTGGCGAGGATGACCTGGAAACATTGAGCCCAACGACGCAATGGGTCGATTTTCGGTGAGACTCCAAAGAACACGGTTCGTTCCCCAAACCTCGTCATTAGCAATGATCGCCTTCGGCTGGCACAGCCAAACAGCTCCCTTCACACGTTCTCGAATACAATTCTCCCAAGACCTGCCCCCCTCCCCATTTTTTTTTTCAGAGTGGGCGATGGGCAGGTCCCACGCCATAAGCAGACAATGGCATCTAAAGATACTGCTCAGGGTCGATAGCCACGACGCGTTGCAATCCTCCAGGAGCCGGATGATACTGGAACTCTCGATTCGGTGGCCGCGATCCCCAAAGTTGCGGCCCGAGAGGGACGTTCCAGTGAGAGAGGATCATCCGTGTCGAAGAAGCACCCTCGGTCGAGCCCCGAACCGGTCAAGAACGATCGATCTCGTCGAACCTCAAGGTATTGGGGAAGGACCGGTTTGGCAGTCGGTCTGGCTCTCGTCCTGATCGCGTCCTTCGCCGTTGCGTCACGGCGCGGGGGTTCACGCCTGTCCCACGAGCAAGCGAGCGGCGCAAGCCGAACACTCCCCCCTGGAGTGGCTCCGGAAGGGATGGTGTGGATCCCCGCCGGTGACTTCGCCATGGGTTCGGACGACGAATCGATGTCCGATGCCCGGCCGGTCCACCGTGTCTCCCTCGACGGTTTCTGGATGGACCGAACCGAGGTGACCAACCGGCAATTCGAGCGGTTCGTGCGGGCGACCGGATACACCACGGTGGCCGAGCAAGCGCCCGACCCCAAGGCCTTTCCCGGTGCGCCCAAGGAACTGCTCGTACCGGGTTCGCTCGTCTTCTCGCCGCCGGTCGGCCGCGTCTCCCTGGAGGATCACCTGGCCTGGTGGCGCTACGTCCCGGGCGCGAACTGGAAGCATCCCTCAGGTCCCGACAGCAGTATTCAAGGTCTCGAAGATCACCCGGTGGTTCAGGTCTGCTTTGACGACGCCCTCGCCTACGCAAAATGGGCCGGAAAGCGGTTGCCGACGGAAGCCGAGTGGGAGTACGCCGCGCGGGGAGGTCTCGACGGAAAACGATACTGCTGGGGCGACGACCTCAAGCCTGGCGGCAAGTGGCAGGTGAACAACTGGCAAGGGCTCTTCCCCAACGAAAACATGAAGGAAGATGGATTTGATGGGACCGCCCCGACCGGTTCGTTCGCGGTCAATGGCTACGGCCTGAGCGACATGGCCGGAAACGTCTGGGAGTGGTGCGCGGACTGGTATCAGCCCAACTACGATCCCTCGCAGGCGCGAAATCCGCAAGGGCCCGACTCGAGTCACGACCCGGCCGAGCCTGGAATTCCCAAGCGGGTCCAGCGCGGGGGGTCGTTCCTTTGCAGCGACCTGTACTGCGTCCGCTACCTTCCAGGAGCGCGCGGCAAGGGGGCCACGGACAGCGGAGCCTCCCACGTCGGCTTCCGCTGCGTTCTTACACCCAAGGCGAAGCCTTGATCGTGCGCTCTCGGAAAGTGCCGGGCCGTGGCCCTTCGACCAAGGAAAAGGGGCCGGGCGAGGGCCCCTTCCCCCAAATTCGCTCCACGCCATGTTCCCAAGTCAATCCCCGCCGGGAGTCCGTGGCTGTTGTCTCACTTTTACGAGTCGAACCTGTTCTGGCTGTCCTGGCAGCTCTTAACGACCCTGGGCTTCGTTCTCGGCATCATGCTGGTCGCTCACTTACTCAAGTCGCAGCGATCCACCTCAAGCACGATCGCCTGGTTGCTGGTCATCGTCCTGGTCCCTTACCTGGGCGTTCCCTTATACCTGATGATCGGCGGGCGGAAGATGCGGCGGCGGGCGGAGAGTAAGGAGCAAGTGTACCACCGTCGGCGGAAGCTCCCGTCGGAGACGTCGGGCGGACCCGCCGAGCGGATTCTTCAGTCGTTCGGGATCCCACCGGCCACTTCGGGAAACCGGGTCGAACTGGTCACCAGCGGGGAGGAAGCCTATCGGCTCCTGCTCGACTTGATCGATAAGGCCGAGCATTCAATCCACATTACCACATATATCCTAGGTCGGGGACCGGTCGGCGAGGCGATCATCGAGCGATTGGCGCAGCGTGCGGCCGACGGGGTGAGTGTGAGGCTCTTGCTCGACGACGTCGGCTCCTGGCGGGTCGGCCGTAAATTTGTTTCCCCACTGACCGCGGCCGGAGCCAAGGTCGCCTTTTTCATGCCGATGCTCCACTTGCCGTTCCGGGGACGAACCAACCTGCGGAATCATCGCAAGATCGTTGTGGTCGATGGTCAGCACGCCTTGACCGGGGGCATGAATCTGGCCGAGGAATACATGGGTCCGACTCCTGACCCGGAGCGATGGCGCGACTTCTCGCTCGTCAGTTCGGGTCCGGCCGTCCTCGATCTTGCCGATCTGTTTCGATCCGACTGGAAATTCGCGACCGGCGAGACCATCGCCAAGGAGGAAGAGAGCCCCTATGCCGTCGAATCCAATGGCTCGATCGCACAGGTCGTCGCGAGCGGCCCCGACGTTTCCGGTGACCCGCTCTACGCAGCACTCGTTTCCGTGGCGTTCGCCGCGAAGTGGAGGATCTGGGTCGTCACTCCCTATTTTATCCCCGACGAGACCCTCGCCCGAGCGCTCGAGCTCGCTGCGCGGCGTGGAGTCGACGTGCGCGTGATTGTCCCGGATCAGTCAAACCATGGGATGGCCGACCTGGCCCGGGTCAGTTACCTGCGACAGATCCAGAACGCCGGGGGGCAGGTGCTGCTCTACCAGCCGGGGATGGTTCACGCCAAGGTCGTCTTGATCGACCACGACCTGGCGATCGTCGGATCGGCTAACATGGATATGCGTAGTCTTTTCTTGAACTACGAGGTGGCCGTCTTTCTCTATTCGCAGCCCCAGGTCGACGCCACGGCCGCATGGATCGAGACGCTCATGTCTCAAAGCCAGCGCGGACTCTCAGAGCGTGGCCGGTTCACCCAGCTCGCCGAGGATGTCGTTCGACTGCTCTCCCCCCTGCTCTAACCTGACCGGCGCAGGGGAATGACCAGGAATGGCCGTCGAGGTTTTCCCCATCCCATCAAAAGCCAAAAGAGCGAGCGGGAGAGTTCCCACTCGCCTTTGGATTCAACGTTCATGATGAATCAAGACAGCCTGAACCCACCATTGCCCCTCGGATCAGCGACCGAGTGATCGCGTTCGCCTCAGGTTCGCCGTTCCTCGGCTGGCGATGAGGGGTTCAAGAATGGCAGTGGGTTTTCAATAGCGGCGTCCGCCGCCACCACCGCCGCCGTAGCCGCCACCTCCACCACCATAACCACCACCACCGCCGCCGTAGCCTCCGCCACCACCGCCACGGCCACCACGGCTCCCGCCACCGCCACCGTAGCCGCCACCACCACCGCGGTCTTCGCGCGGCTTGGCCTCGTTAACGGTCAGTCGCCGTCCCCCGTGCTCCTGATCGTGCAGTCCGTCGATGGCGGCCTGGGCCTCGGCGTCGCTGTCCATTTCGACAAAACCGAATCCCTTGCTGCGGCCGGTATCGCGGTCCTGGATGACCTGGGCGCTCTGGACCGTCCCGAACTCGCCAAACAACTGTTCCAGGTCGGTGTTGCTGACGGTATAGGCCAGGTTTCCGACGTAAAGCTTCTTGCCCACCATCCAACTCCTTGATAAGGAGGTCATGACCCGCCAGACACTTTCCGGGTCAACGAGAAAGGGGCCAACCTGGCGGCCCAACAGGTGGGAAGGACGAGAGAGGGGGGCGAATGCCGATTCATCGAGAATCAACGTCGCTTGCTCGATCGGCGAACCTACCGATCAGGAGTATAATCCTGCGGATCGATGAAATACACACCTTTTCCACGAAATAGTGAGAGGGTCATCGCCGGCCCGTCAAGACCAGGATGACCCGTATGACCAAATTCATCGACTTTTACCGGTCAAACGCGAGGTCGACGCTCATTGTGGCAGATGAATACCAACATGCTTGAGCAGTGAGCGAATCTGGTTCCCGGCGTTCTGAGAGTCCTCGTACTGCTTGATCAGTTCTTCGATCCGCCGCTGCGCCTCGGCCAGTTCCGCCTCCACGGCGGTACGTGCTTCGGTGGTTGCCTGCAACTCAGCTCCGAGCCGATCGGCCCGTTCGGTGGTGGTTTGAAGGGTTGCCTCGACGTCGGCAAGGCGGCGTTCGAATTCGACTCGGGCGGCTTCGGCCTCTCCGGCCGCATGTTCGAGCCGGGCGACCCCGTCCGCGCGAACCGAGTCCAGCTCTTGGCGGACCGTGGCCGTGGCCTGAGCCAGCGCCTGACGCTCGCCCTCGAACTCGCCCTGGAGCCGCTCGATCTCGGCGCGAAGTTCGCGGACTTCTCCGGCCAACGCATCGCCACGCTCGGCCGCGACGTCGGTTTGCCGGCGGCTCTCTTCAAATTGAGCGTTGAGCTGGCTCAACTGGTCACGATGAGTCTCTTCCGCTTCACGATGAGCGGCTTCGGCCTCGTCGAGCCGCGACTCCAGGCGATTGCGTTCTTCGCCCAAACGCTCATGACGCCGACGGAGCTCGTCAGCTTCTCCGGACAGGCGGGTCACTGCCTCCTGATGAGCCTGGCCCGCATCCTGGTGCGTGGATTGAAGCTCCTCGAACTCACCGGCCAGTTGATCGCGTTCCTGGGTCAGTTCGGCATGCGTCGCGTGAACGCTCTCGAGCTCGAGATGCAATTCGTCGAGCTTGACCTCGAGCCGCTGGCGCTCCGCCTTCGACTCCGTGCCCGCCTGGTCGAATCGGCGTTGCAGCGCCTCGAGTTGCTCTTGGGCGAGTTGGCGCTCGGTCGCCGCCCGCTGACGTTCCTCGAGAAGTCGGTGCTCGGACTCCTCGGTCAGCGTCCCACGCTCCGTCTCCCAGAGCAGGCGAGCCTCCTCGAACTGTCGCTTTCCCGCTTCGAGAGCCTCCTCACCCTGAGACTTTGCCGCATTCAGAGCTTGCAGCTCCACTGCCGATTGATCACGCTCCCCAGAAACCGTCCTGAGTTCCTCACGCAGCCGCTCGATCGCCTCCGACTCCCTCGCCGCACTCTCGGAACGGACTTGCTCGAGTTCCTCGCGAAGCCGATCACGCTCGGACTGAACGTCCTCCCGCTCCTTCGCCAGCGCAGCGTGCACAGCGTCCCGCTCGGACGCCGTCTTTGCCTCCCTGGACTGACTCTCGGTATGGAGCTGCTCGAGTTCCTCGCGAAGCCGATCACGCTCGGACTGGGCATCTTCCAGTTCCTTGGCGAGCGCAGCGTTCTTCTCGAAGGCCGTCTCAGACTCACTGGACCGACTCTCTGAGCGAACCTGATCCAGCTCCTCGCGAAGTCGATCGCGCTCAGAGCGAATGGCTTCGAGTTCCTCAGTCGGAGCGCCGTGAGCCGCGATCAATTCTTCCCGGACCCGCTCCAACTCGCCCTTGAGCTGGTCGCGATCTTGCGTGACACGTTCCAACGCCTCGCGAAGTGGTGCCCCTCCCGACGACTCACCCCCCGACTCAGCGGACGCCCACGAGGCGTCCTCCGGAGCCTCAATGACAAACGGGTGCTCGCAACGCTTACAGCTCACCATCTTCCCGATGTACTCGACTCGGGCTCTCAGGCTCTCTTGGCAGTTGGGGCAACGAATCTGAATGTGAGTCGACATGTCGGAGGCAACTCCGCGTGGTTCGCAACCGGATCGACCAGGTCGACGCCGTTTACCCATGTTACCAGACCGGAGCGAAACCTCAATTCCGTAGGCAAAGAAATATTTGGACGGAAGGGGGACGGACGCCTGAAGGGTCGGTTCAGGCGTAGAGTCGTTGACCGTTTTCGCGAACGTTGGCCCCGTTTTCGTAGAGGAATTCGAGGCAACGGCGCGGGAGTCGGCACTGGAGGATGACGCGATCGTCCTCGTCGTAGGCCCGGTTGATGATCTGCGCGTGTTGAGCGAGGTAGGCCAGGACCCGGCCGTTCTCCACACCCGTTTCGATTTCGGCGTCGAGCGACCGTTCGTGGAGCGACTCGCGAACGGCCTGTTCGAGGCGGTCGATACCATCCCCTTGGGCCGCGCTGATGGTAATCGGATCGTGATGATGGGCCTTGAGGACGTCGAGAAACGAGCGGTCCGGAACGCGATCCGCCTTGTTCAGCACGAGAATCGTGGGCTGATCGGCGAGTCCGAGTTCCTCGAGGACGTTCTTGACCGCCCGGATCTGCATTTCCGCTTCGGGGCTCGACGCATCGACCACGTGGAGCAGCAGGTCGGCCTGGCGCGCCTCTTCGAGGGTGGCTTTAAACGAGGCCACCAGGGTGTGGGGCAGGTTCCGGATGAAACCGACCGTGTCGGAGAGGAGCACCTGCCCGCCCCCGTTGAGCCGCCAGCGTCGCGTACGGGTATCGAGGGTGGCGAACAGCTTGTCCTCGACGAAGACCCCAGCGTCGGTCAGGGCATTCATGAGGGTGCTCTTGCCGGCATTCGTGTAGCCGACCAGCGAGACGCTCGGCGTATCGCTGCGCCCGGCGACTTCACGTTCCTTGCGGGCCTGAACCTTACCCAGTTTCGCCTTCAGATCCTGGATCCGGTGGACGACCAAGCGCCGGTCTTCCTCGAGCTGCTTTTCGCCGGGACCACGAACGCCGATCCCGCCTTTGTAGCGTGAAAGGTGGGTCCACATCCGCTTGAGCCGGGGCATCGCGTATTCGAGCTGAGCCAGTTCAACCTGGAGGTGGGCCTCGTGGGTCCGGGCGCGGGTGGCGAAGATATCGAGGATGACCTCGGTCCGGTCGATCACCTTGACGCCGAGGATTCGCTCCAGGTTCCGCGTCTGGGCGGGGCCGAGGTCGTTATCGAATACGACGAGATCGGCCTCGTGCGCCTCGACGAGTTCCTTGAGTTCGGCCACCTTGCCCGAGCCGATATACGTGGCGATATCCACATGCTGCCGCTTCTGGAGCATGCTCCCGACCACGACCAGCCCGGCCGTTTTGGCCAACCCTCGGATTTCATCCAGCGGGTCATCCTGGGAATATTCGCCGTCGGAGAGGAGGACTCCGACGAGAATTGTTTTCTCACGGCGATCGAGACGCTCGGTGCTTTTGAGTTCGCCCAAGGTGGAGTTTGACCTCTCGAAATGAGTGGGGAAGTGAGCAAAGGATCAAGAACGCCAAATTCTAGATCCAGGCCATCACCGCGTCAACGACGGCGGCACGACCCGACCGGCGGACACGACCCGCGTATGATAGGTTCGTCAGCCGTGGCCATCAGGTTCAAGGGAATCCTCACAATTCCCAATCCCAAAGTCAGGCCGTCGCGAGCACGCGCCGGGGTAGGATGGTGCCCGAGTCCGGGATCGCCTCGGCGATGGCGACCAGTTCGCCATCCGGCCCGACCAGGGCGACCTCGCCGGCCAAGATCGAGGTCCCGGCAAAGGCCGCCAGGCTCAGGGCCCGCCCCTGGATGAGCTCGGCGACTTGAGCGTCCGTAACCGCCAAGCTTGGCAGAGCCGCAACGGCCTCGGAGGCGGGTCGGAGCGATCGCGGGAGCGTCTCTGCCGTAAGCGTCATCGGATCCAGCGCATCCTCAATGTGGAACCGGCCAATCCGGGTCCGGATGAGAACTTCGACGAGGCCGCCGCAACCGAGCGCCTCGCCCACGTCGCGTGCGATCGACCGGACATAAGTCCCGCTACCGCAAGCAATTTCAAGTTCGAGGCGGGGCCACTCATACTTCAGGAGATCGATCCGGTCGATCCGGACCAACCGCGGTTCCAGAACCACCACCTGGCCAGATCGAGCCAGGTCATAGGCTCGCTTCCCACCCACTTTCAGGGCCGAGACCTCGGGGGGCTTCTGGAGGACCGTACCGATCAAGGGCAGCAGCGCCTCGCGAATCTCAGGTTCAGTCGGTTGGCGAGGCGCCTCGACCTCCACCACCTCCCCATCGGCGTCGAGCGTGTTGCTCACGGCCCCGAGACGGACGGTCGTTCGATAAGTCTTGGGCATCCGCTGCACGTATTCGATCAGCCGGGTCGCCTTGCCCAAACAGACCACCAGCACTCCCGACGCCAATGGGTCGAGAGTACCGGCATGGCCGACCTTCATCCCCCGGCGCTGGCGGGAGATGATATTGACCACATCGCGCGAGGTCATGCCCCCCGGCTTATTGAGATTGAGGAGTCCCGACTCCGTACCATTCCATTCAGACTTCGCCACGCCCCTATATCCTCTCTCGCTCATAAGACCCAATTCGCGACTCATCCAACCCACCTTGACCTGGGTCTTGGCGAACCGACTCAATTCGGCCGAATCATAGCAAACGATCTCATCCCGCCCCCCCCCAACAAAAAAAAAAAGGGGACTCTGGCACGGCGGGCCGATCGACGTTGACCGTCACCGGCCTTCGCTCGATGATACCAAGGAAGCCTGACCCGACGAGACCCGGCCTGGTTCGCCGTCATCTCAGTTCTCGAGAAATGTGAGACGTCGACTCTCAAGGAAGCGATGAACCATGCCCATTCTCCCAGCCGAACCCGATCTCTTTCCCGCGAACCTCTGGGAAGAGGACGCGACCAGCTTTCGGCAAGGTCGCCACTGGTGGTGTCTCCACACCAAACCCCGCCAAGAAAAGGCCGCGGCGCGAGACTTGAGAGGCAAGCAGATCGCTTACTATCTGCCCCAAGTCGTCCACGAAGACCGAACCCCGCAAGGCAGAAAAACGCGGTCTATCGTCCCCCTCTTCACCAGCTACCTCTTCCTCCTCGGTGACGATGGCGAGCGCATCGAGGCCTTCAGGGGGAATCGACTCGCCAACGTGCTCGACGTCCCTGACCAAGAGAACCTGGCCCACGACCTCCGCCAGATCCACCAAATGCTTTCGTCGGGACTGACCGTCGTCCCTGAACCCCTCATGCCCGTAGGCGCCCAGGTTCGGATCAAAACCGGCCCCCTTGCCGGCATCGAAGGTAAGGTCATCAAACGGGGGAAGCGAGACCAGTTCATCGCAATCGTCCAATTCCTCGGGCGAGGCGCCGCAGTCGACCTCGAAGACTGGCAAGTGGACCAGGTCGAACCCAAGCCTTGAACGACCACGATGCAATCCCAGCGCCCTCAATAACGGACCGGAAGCCAGAGAGTTCACGCTCCCCGCTCGCCTCTGAACCAAAATAATCGGCCAATCCGACCCTTGCCGAAGCAGGCAGCCGGCCTACAATTCATACATGCAAGCGTGGCTTCAGAAAATGTTCGCCCCTCCACCGAGCGAGAGCACAAGGGCAAGGCTTGCCGGAAGCGTGCGACTCGCGATGGGAGTCGGAAAACGTGAATTCCGGAAAGCCTGCCAGAATCCGAAAGGCATTGAGAAGAGGGGGCTTCTCGGATATAAGAGTGTATGGGTCTGATCGATCAATGCAGATCGATCGTGCGTTCGATATTGCGAGTATCGAGTCGCACCGAATGGCGGTGTCTCCCTGCCCTGGACAATCGTGATGACACAAATGCCTACCTTCAAACGGTTGGAGCGTACGGTCAACCTGATCGCGCGCCACCCCTTCTACCCGGGGAAGCCAGAGGCCGTCCACGACTGTCTGGATGACCTTGAGGAACGGTATCGCGACGGATCGCTCACCCACGAACAGAAGTCGATCCTGGTCTCGTTATTGACCGCAGAGGACGACAACGCAATCGAACCGACCGAAAGCGATCGTCCCACCCGAAGTCGTCACTCGTCCTGATCGTGGGCGATTGATCTCCGGTTCCAACCCTCCCGGCCTCTTCGCGTCGCGTCGCATTGCAGGTCCGCCGGCAACGCGAAGAGTGCGTAGAATCCCTGCCAGTGCCGGCCTCAGGGAACGGAAAGCTGCTGAAAGAGGAACGTCCACTTATCCGCTTCCTCTTCGATCCGCTTCGCGAGAGGCTTGCCCGCCCCATGGCCAGCCTTGGATTCGACCCGAAGGTAGATCGGGCTGCTGGATGCCGTGCCAGCCTGGAGCCGCGCGGCCATCTTGTAGGCGTGCATCGGCTCAACCCGGGTGTCGGACTCGCCGGTCAGGAGCAGGACGGCCGGGAAACTCTCCCCGTTCTTGACGTTGTGATAGGGAGAGTAGGCTCGCAGCCAGGCGAATGCCTCACGGTCGTCGGCCGATCCATATTCCGGGATCCAGTTTCGGGCGATCGAGAAGCGATGGTAGCGGAGCATGTCGCAGAGCGGTACCGCGCAAATCACCGCGCGAAACAGGTCGGGGCGCTGGGTCAGGCAGGCCGAGACGAGCAGACCGCCATTGGAACCCCCTTCAATCGCGAGCTTCTCGGGATTGGTGAATCCCGACTTGATCAGGTACTCGCCGGCCGCGATGAAGTCATCGAAGACGTTCTGCTTCTTGCCGAGCCGGCCGGCAGCGTGCCACTCGCGTCCGAGCTCGCCACCGCCTCGGAGGTTGGCGATGGCGTAGACGCCCCCTTTGTCGAGCCAGATCCGGAGGTCGGCGTCATAAGCCGGGGTCAAGCTGATGTCGAAGCCGCCGTAGCCGTAGAGCAAGGTGGGGGCCTTCGACTGCGGCTCGAGCCCTTTCTTGCTCAGCACGAACATCGGCACCTTCGTGCCGTCCTTCGAGGGATAGGTGACCTGCTTGACCTCGTAGTCCGCAGGGTCAACCTTCGCGGTCGAGCGGTCGATGACGACCGGTTCTCCTCCCTGGATGTCGAGCCGAAAGACGGTCGCGGGATAGAGAAACGACTGGAACGAATAAAATAGTTCTTGCCCGTCCCACTCCCCGTTCAAACCACTGACCGTGCCGAGCGACGGCAAGGGAATCTCGCGAAGCTTTCGCCCCTCGAGGTCGTGAAGCGCGAGTGACGAGACGGCCCGCTTGCTCGTCAGTACGGCGATCTTGCGGCCGACGATCCAGATCGCCTCAATCACACCGCCGTCCGGCTCGGGAATGATCTCCTTCCAATCCGCGAACGCCAAATGCTCCACGTCCGTGGCCAGGACCTGAAATCGAGGGGTCTTTGCATTGGTGCGGAGGATCACTTTGCCGTCGAAGATCGCGGCATCCACCTGACCCTCGAGCCCGACCGCCAGGGGAACGATCGGCGTGTCGTCTCCCAGCCGCTTCAGGTAGAGGTCATTCTTGATCCAGTCGGTTGAGGAGGAGATCACGGCGTAACGTCCGTCCTCACTCTCCGAGACGCCAAGCCAGTCGATCTTGGAACGGCCCTGGCCGAACATCATCGGGTCGGTCTCTGGGTTCGTTCCCAGGACGTGGCGAAAGATCTTCCGGTTGTACATCTCATCGCCGGCAGGGACGGTTCCCTTCTCGGGATACCGGACATACCAGAAAGCCTGGCCCGAGGGTTCCCAGGCCACGGTGCACGCTCTCGTTCGCAAGATCGTGTCGGGCAAGTGCTCGCCGGTCACGACATTGAGGACCTTGAGGGTGCTCATCTCCGACCCGTTCGGGCTCGAACCATAGGCCAACTTCGAGCCGTCGGGCGAAGGGAACATCCAGTCGAGCGCGACCGTGCCGTCCTGGCTGAACCGATTCGGGTCGAGCACGACGCGGGCCTCGGCCTGGGCACTCCCCTCCCGCACGTAGACGATCGGCTGGTTCTTGAGCCCTTCGCGGCGCGTGAAGAAGTAGCGTTTGCCTCGGACGACCGGAGCGCCTGTGGTCTGATAGTCGTAGAGCGTCCGAAGCCGCTCGACCAACGCCGGGCGTTGAGAATCGGCGTCGAACGCCGCCCGCGTCAACTGGGTCTGAGCGGCCGCCCAGGCGCGGACTTCGGGGTCGTTCACGTCCTCGAGCCAGCGATAGGGATCGACGATCTCGACGCCGTGATAAAGGTCGCTCGCAGGCCGCGAGGGGGTCTCCGGATAGGCCGGACGCTTCGCTTCATCCCCTCGCGCCATCATCAAAGTTCCCCCGATTGCCAGCAATCCCGAGCACAACCCAATCCTTCGCGATGAGATCATCGTGAGCCCTCTCCTCTTGGGTTCAGTTCCCCTCGGACGATGCCTGGTCCAGACCGTTTCGCCGCCTCAACGACCTCCGCCCAAGGGCACCCGAACCGACAGTGAGGTGGGCGCCAGACAGGCGTTGTCGTTGCAAGCCTGGTAGCGAACCTCGAACGTCAAGGCGTCCGGCGTCTGCTTCGCCTCGGCATCCAGGCGAACGCGAGCCTTCAACGTGACTGTCCCTTCGTACAAGGGAACCGGTGCGTTCCCGACTTCAAGCACCCTGGCATCACCGGCCGGATACTCGACTTTCGAGACCTTCGCGGGCTGGTTCCGGGCCAGGGCGACCGTCGTGGGGATCAGGTTCTCGGAACCCGCCGGGTTGGCGTTGAGGTGCCAGCCCTTCTTGACCTTGACGGTCAAGTCGACCGCAAATTCTTCGCCGGGCGCGATGGTGGAACCTGCCGCGACGGCCCCCTTTGCAGTCACCATGGCATCGGAGTCTGCCGGCGCTTCTTCGGGCGTGGGAACCGCGACGGCGGCTGCCGTGGGACGGGCGTCGAGGTATTCGCCGAGAGCGACGACCAGCAAGGGAAGGGAGCCGGGATTCTGGGCCAAGGTCGAGCTGAAAGCGTCGAGCGCCTTCTGCGCCTGGTCGAGATAGCGGGCTTCGCCGGTCGCCGAGGCAAGTGCAACCAGGTTGCGAATAGCCACGCTGTTCCCGCTGGGCAAGGCTCCATCGTACGGGTCCTTGGGGCGGGCGAGGAGCGACTCGTGGCCGTCGGCCGTGTAGAAGAAGCCCCCCTCCTCGGGATCGCTGAAGTCGGCGATCATCCGATCGGTCAACTCGCGCGCCTGGGTCAGCCGTTTCGGGTCGCCGGTGGCGGCATGGAGGCGGAGCAGGCCGTGGACCAGAAACGCGTAGTCTTCGAGGTAACCGGCCAGTTTCGCCTGGCCCAGGCGGTACGACCGCAGGAGACGACCATCGGGACTGCGCAGCTTGGCCAGGATGAAGTCGGCGGCCTTGTCGGCAGCCTGGCGATACTTGGCGTCGTGCAAGATCCGGAACCCGTCGGCGTAAGCGGCGATCATGAGGCCGTTCCAGGAGGTCAGGACCTTGTCGTCGAGCAAGGGCGCAGGGCGGCGTTCACGGACGGCCAGCAGCTTCGCCCGCAAGGGGGCCATGGTCGCTTCGAGGGCCGCAGGGGTCGTCTTGAGTGTGGCGGCCTGGTCGGCGCGGGACCGTGGTTCGAGCAGAACGTATCGTTCTTTCTCGAAGTTCGGCTCGCGTTTGAGGCCGTAGACCTGGGCGAACGCCTCATAGTCCGGCCCCGCGCCCAGCGTCTTCTCAACCTCATCCCGGGTCCAGACGTAGTACTGCCCCTCGTCGCCATCGGTCTCCGCATCGATGGCCGAGTAGAACCCGCCCTCCGGCGAGGTCATCGACCGCGCGATGAACGCAAACGTGGACTCGGCCTCGAGCCGCCAGCGCGGGTCGGCCGTAAGCTCGAAGGCGAGCAGATGAGTCGATGCGAGCTGGGCATTGTCGTAGAGCATCTTCTCGAAGTGCGGGACGATCCAGTACCGGCTCGTCGCATAGCGGTGGTAGCCACCAGCCAGTTGGTCGCGAATGCCGCCTCGCGCCATCTGGTCGAGCGTTTTGAGGACCATCGCCAACGCATTCGATGAGGCCTCCTGACCCTCCTTCTTACCGGCCGCGGCCCCTCGACGGTGCTCGTCGAGCAAGAAGACGAGGTTCACCGGTTCGGGAAACTTGGGGCGTCGGGCATTCTCCGGATTGAAGCCAAAGCCGCCGTATTCCGGGTCAAACTGCTCGGTTAACTCCTCGCGGCCCTGCGCCGCGACAGCGCGGGTCAATGGTGCGTGGCGTTTGTCGTTCGACTTGGCAAGCGAGCGCCGGACCAGATCGGTGAGGCGGTCGGCCGACTCCTCGATCTGAGCCTTCTCATCGCGCCAGGCATCGGCGACCCCGGCGAGCACCGTCGGGAATCCGCGAATCCCGTTACGGTCTTTGGGGGGGAAGTAGGTTCCTCCGAAGAAAGGGCGACCGTCCGGGGTCAGGAACATCGACATTGGCCAGCCGCCGTTGCCGAACGCCTGGAGCGCGGCCATGTAGATCTGATCGATGTCGGGTCGCTCCTCGCGGTCGACTTTGATGCAGACGAACTTCTGGTTCATCAGCTTCGCGATCTGCGGATCCTTGAAGCACTCGCGTTCCATGACGTGGCACCAGTAGCACGAGCTATAGCCGATCGACAGGAAGATCGGTTTCTTCTCGGCCTTCGCCTTGGCAAACGCTTCGGGACCCCAGGGATACCAGTCGACCGGGTTGTGCGCGTGAAGGAGGAGGTAGGGACTCGTTTCCTTGGCAAGCCGGTTGGCGGGAGCCTTGGGCTCAGGGTCGGCCTTCGCCTCGGGGCCGCTCGCGAGCGCCGCGAGGACCGTCCCGATCAGAAGCAGAAGGCTGGCGTGAGGGGAATGCATGGCGCTACGTTGCATCGCGGTGTCCTTCGCCAGGGTGTGCCACTCGCTTGCGAGGGGGGCGTGGCTGATCGGCGGCCGTCGCGGAACGTGCCGGACGGAACGGGCCCTCCATGAGCCACCGATTCTACGCGAGAATGAGGCGGGAACCAACCGCCCGTAATTCGGGCGGTGGTCGAGCGTCGGTCTCTTCTCCGCCGACCGGGCTGGCAACCAGCTGATGGATGCTTCATCCCGCAGCAAAACGGGAGATTCGTGACACCCCGGACCCGATTATTTCCCGACAGCCTGGGTCACCCGGACTTTTTCCATGTCTTCGACGGGCTGCTCGACCTCATCGTGAGTCACGAAGATCCGGCAGGTGGCCAACCCCGTCTTGACGGCTTGAACCTGGACTCCCAGGACGATCTCCTTGCCGACGTCCAGGCGTTCGATCATGGGGAAGAGGAATTCGCCGTTGACCGCTTTCCCGGCGGCGTCTTGCTTGTAGCGGGCAGGCTCCTCGGTCCCGGCCGTCTTCTTGACCACGACTTCAGGCGAATGCCGGCCGCTGATGAGAATCTTCGAAGCCGCCTTCGACCCCTTGTTCTTGACCGAAATCGTGAAGGTCGTGACCTGGTCGACGTCGATCACGCGGCGGTCTTCCGTGATATCAAGGGCAAGGTCGGCCAGGGCGATCACATTGGTGGTGACGATCTCCTTGGCGTTCAAGCCTTGATCGCCAATCGCCTGGACGGTGAGGTCGTAGAGGCGTTCGCCTCCCATACGAACTTCAAACCCGAGATTCACCTTCTCCTTCTCGCCAGGCTCGACCGGGAAGGCATCCCAGGTGAGCCGACGCGACTGAATGTCGAATTTCGCATTCGGGGGAAGCTTCACGAGCTGGACATTCACCGGCAGAGTGACCTGCACCCGGACGTTGCGGGCCGTGGCAGACCCCGGATTTTGGACCGTGACCGCATAGGCGGCAATGGTGTCGGTATAGCGTTCCTTGGGACCGTTCATGGTCACCGCCAGCTTCGGCTCGATGACCGTGATCATCTTGGTGCTCCGCGACTCCTCGGCTCCCGGCGCGACGTCGGGGCTGGTGACGTCGACCTTGCACCACTGTTCGTCCCCGAGCACGGCATGGACGACCAAGGGGTCAAGCGGAACGTGCTGGCCGGGAAGAAGGTCGCCCAGCGACAGCTCGAAGAGGTTTTGGTCGCTCGAGTCGCTGGCGTCCGCCCGTAGGCCGGGGCTCAATTTGGCCCGAACGACCACATCCCGCGCTGGGCCGTCGCCCGTATTGGTCACGGAGATCCGATACTCGACGGTCTGCCCTTTGAGGACCTTGGCCGAGGTGACGATCTGCTCAACCTTCAGTTTCGGCTCATAGACCGTGGTGCGCGACTTCGCCCCCGACCTCATGGTGACCGTCGCCGCGTGGTCGAACTGCCCCTTCTTGGTCGGCTTGACCTTGAGGAGGATCTCCTGCTTACTCCCCGCGCGAACGGTTCCCAGGTGCCAGACCAAGAGCGTATCGGGCCCGCGCTGTTCGGTGGGCTGACTCGAGACGAATTCCAGTTCGGGGGGGAGTGCATCGCGAACGACAACGCCGATGGCGTCGGCCGTGCCGGGATTGCTGACGATAATCTTATAGGTGGCGGGTGTATTCAGGTTGAGCGTGGCCGGGCCCTTGACCTCGACCGACAACCCGACTGATTGCACGCCCGTGCGCAGCCGTTCCGATGAAAGCACTAGTTCGTCTGCCTCATTGGGCGCAAGGTTCGCCGACGGTTGGCCCGCTGGTTCTTTCGCGGCCGGCAGAGGATTCTTCTCCACGTCGGCAGCCGGCACACCGCCGGGACTGGCCACCAGTGGCGCCTGCGTGCGTTCGACGTCACCATCCAGCGGGGGAGCCGGCGTTTCGCTCGGCTGGGCAGGGCCGGTTGGGGGGAACGGATTCTTTGCTTCGATATCGAGCGGCTCAAGCGGCGGCGCAGGATCGCTCGAGGCGGGGGCAGCCGGTTTGGTCCCGTCGCCAACCGGCAATTCCTTGGCAACGGAGGGATCATACTCCTCCTCAGCCGGTGCGGGGACCGGTGCCGGCTGAGCTTGAGCCCCCTTCGACTTCAGGCCTGGAGCCTTCTTGGCCGAGGAACCTGCCGCACCACCTGCCGGGGTGGCCGGAGGCCGCAATTCCGTGGCAGGCGGTGGCACGATGGGGGGAAGCATCTCAGCCGGAGGCGGTAAGGCCTCGACCGGAGGCTGGGAAGCCGGAGCTTCGCCCTGCGCCAGCGCGATCCGCACGCCGAAGCCGACGGTAAGCGCGAGTGCCAAAAGAGAGATGTATCGCCGGCCCATGGGAATCGGTCCCCTCCTTGGGAACGCCCCGGTCGTCGCCGCTGACGGCCATTTTCCTTTTCCAACCCAAAATCACCAGCGCAATCCGGTGACGGAATCAGAGAGGCAGAGTTAGATAACAGATCCAGGAAATTCGAGGAAGCTCAGTTTCCCACCCCGATCACATGCGCCAATCGATCGGCGGTCATCTCCGCAGGCTCCCCCTCCGGGACGGGCCAGCTCCGGACCTCGACCAGTCCGCGGAACCAGGTCGATTGCCGCTTGGCGAATTGTCGGGTCCGCGCCTTGATTTGCTCGACGGCCCGTCCAAACGCCGTCCGGCCTTCGAGGTATTCGATCACCTCGCGGTATCCCACCCCCTGCGCCGGTACGGGACCGAGCGGCTGGGAACCCGATTGGAGCGTTCGCACCTCGTCGACCAACCCATCCTGGATCATTAGGTCCACTCGCAGGTTGATTCGCGCATGGATTTCGGGCCTCGGCCGTTCGATTGCAAAAACAGGAACAGTTGCGGGAGCGGGATGCTCATGTTCCGTCTGGAGTGAGCTCAACGGCCGGCCCATGGTCGTATTCACTTCCAACGCCCGCACGATCCGAAGTCGATCATTGGGATGGAGCCGGCGTGCGGTCACCGGATCGATCGACTCGAGCCGAGCGTGGAGCACCGCGCCGCCGAGTCGGCGATACTCGTCCTCGAGTGATTCCCTCAACTCGCGATTGGTCTCAGCCGCCTCGAAGAGTCCGCGCAGGAGCGCTTTGAGGTAGAGGGCCGTCCCGCCGACAAATAAAGCGCGTTTGCCTCGACTCTCGACATCGGCGACCGCCTTCAGGGCCCAGCCGCGAAAGTCGGCCACGCTGGCGGCCTGCCAGGGGTCGAGCACGTCGATCAGGTGGTGAGTCACCCCCTCCTGCTCCTCGTGGGTCGGTTTGGCCGTCCCGATATCCATCCCGCGATAGAGGGTCATCGAGTCCATGGCGATGACCTCGGCATTGAGCCGCTGGGCCAGGGCCACGCCGACGCCGGTTTTCCCCGACGCCGTGGGCCCGGTCAAATAACAGGCCCGATGCAGCGGAGCGAGCGAACTCGAATCAGTGGTTATTGGCATCGTACCGATCAACTTGTCTCATCAAAAAACCTGGATTCCGGGAGGAAAGACGATCCCAATCGTTGAAGAAAACCCGACCGTTATGTTCTAATCTTTTCTGAGTCTGGTCGACATCTCCCAACAATTGTCACCAGGCTCGGTCCCGTCGGCAAGGAGAGGTTGGCCAGCAAAAACACCTGCCCGCTTCATTCACACTGAAGTCCCCGCCCGAAATGCCGATAATAGGGGTGAGGTTCTCAAGGTTGACGATCCCCTTTTTGAGTTTGTAAGCAAACTTCGCTCAAGCGATCGTAAAAAAAAAGCATTCCTGCCCCCTGTTGCCCCCCACTTGGGGTCGAGATGCTCTTGCCAAGGAACTCACGCTATCGCCGCTTCCGGTTCGGCAGTTGCTCACCACTTCTCTGATCGTCTTCCCCGTCGGAACGACAGCCGCTGAATCTCGCCACGGGACATGGTGTCCCGAGGCCTTTTCCCGTTCGTTGTTGCGGATTATCTGATTCTCCCTATGCAAACCAATTCCGTCCCCGAAATCGAACAATCCGACCTGAAAGCCGCCCGTGATTTCCTGACGTCCCTCCGCGATGAGGGACGGCACGTCCCTCCCGCACACACCCCCAGCACCAGCAATCACAACGCCGCTCGGGGTACAGTCACCGTGCGGAATGGGATTACTCGGGCCCGGACTCGTTCAGCCGCCAAAACATCGGCCTGAACTGATCCCTTGTGACGGCTACGATGCCGTTCTGCCGAGAAAACACGCTGTCCGGACACGGATCCGGACGGCGTACCTTTGCGCGCTCCGCGAACCGACAAGAGACGGCCTCGTGTCTCCGCACAGAATTCGTTTAACTCCTTGCGATCGACGCGTCGTTCTGGTGGAGTGAACGTTGTCGGGCATGCACGGTGTCGGGTCCACTCACTTGCGGTTTCCGCGAGGGTCGTCACGAACGCTGGAATGCGTGTTGCGGAACCGCTGACTGCCGTGGTGCTCGCTCTTTGAGGCACACCATGTCATCCACTACCTCCGTGGTCGAGCCATTCCCCGTCCGTGACGGGGCCACGTCCTCTCCCACTTCGGTGAACGACCTGGCGATTCGCGTCGGGACGGTCAACGGTTCGGGTAGCCAGTCGGCGAACCTGGTTCTCCTCCGCGCCCTCTACGGGATGGGCATCCCGTGCAGCGGCAAAAACGTTTTCCCCTCGAACATCGAAGGCTTGCCCACCTGGTTCCATATCCGGGCGTCCGCCAAGGGATACGTGGGACATCGGCTCGACACGCCGATCCTCGTCTGCATGAACGCCCAGACAGCGGCCGACGACGTCCGTCAGCTTCAACCCGGCTCGATCGTCATCTACCGCGACGACTTCGACCTGGACGATATCCGCGATGACGTCCGGTTCTTCCCTGTCCCCTTCCAGAAGTTGGTCGAGGAAGCCTATCCGGCCGACAGCAAGGACAAGGGGTATCGCGACAAGCTTCGCAAAGTCATCAACATGGTTTACGTGGGGGTCGTCGCCTACGTCAGCGGAATCGAGATGAGCGAGGTTGAGGCCGCAATCCGCCGCGAATTCCCGGGACGCAAGGCAAAGGCCGCCGACATCAACATCAACGCCGCCCGCACCGGCTTCGCCTGGGCCGAGGCGCACCTGCCCACCGACCTCCCGTTCCGGGTCGAGCGAATCGACGGCCTGGGCAACAAGATCCTGATCGAAGGGAACAAGGCCGCCGCCCTGGGTGCTGTCTTCGGCGGCACCAGCGTGCTGACCTGGTACCCGATCACGCCGTCGAGCAGCCTGGCCGAATACACCGAGGAGTTCCTCAAAAAGCACCGCACCAACAGCGACGGCAAACGCACGTTCGCCGTCGTTCAGGCCGAGGATGAGCTGGCCGCCATCGGGATGGCCATCGGCGCGGGGTGGGCGGGAGCCCGCTCGCTAACCGCCACCTCGGGGCCCGGTATTTCCTTGATGACCGAGTTCGTCGGCCTCGCCTACTTTGCCGAGATCCCGACCGTCATCATCGACGTCCAGCGCATGGGACCGAGCACCGGTCTGCCAACCCGGACGAGCCAGGGAGACATCCTCAAGCTGCACCTGCTTGGCCACGGCGATTGCCGACATGTCGTTCTGATTCCGGGTTCGGTCGGCGAATGCTTCAGCTTCGCCGTCGAGGCGCTCGACCTCGCCCAGCAGTTCCAGACGCCCATCTTCATGGCGACCGACCTCGACATGGGCATGAACCTCTGGCTGTCCGACCCATTCTCTTATCCGGAAAAGCCGATCCATCACGGAAAGCTGCTCAATGCAGCCGACCTCGAACGACTCGGCCAGTTCGAGCGCTACCGCGACGTGGACGGAGACGGGATCTGCTACCGCACGATCCCGGGGACCGAGAACCCGCTGGCGGCCTATTTCACCCGAGGTACGGGGCATAACGAGAAGTCGGGCTACAGCGAACGGCCGGAGGATTGGAAGAAGAACCTCGATCGCCTGGCCCTCAAACTCGAGACCGCGCGACGCAAGCTGCCTCCCCCCATCATCGAGGGAGACGCAGGTGCCCGGGTCGGCCTGATCGCCTACGGCTCAAGCCACTGGGCGATGGTCGAGGCACGTGACCTGCTTGCCGAGCAAGGGATCGCGACGGAATACTGCCGGATTCGCGCCTTGCCGGTCTCCGACGCCGTGACCCATTTCATCAGCCGACACGAGCGCGTCTACGTCATCGAGCAGAACCGGGACGGTCAAGTCGCTGCCTTGCTCCGTTCGACGCTCTCCGGCACCCTGGCTGACCGCCTGGTGTCGGTCCCGCACTACAACGGCACCCCGCTGGCCGCCGTGAACGTCATCCGACCGATACTCGGCTGGGAGAAAAACCCATCAGGGCCCGGTTGGCCCACTGGCAACGTCGAAGCCGACAATCCCCGCGTTCCTCACGAGCCCGAGCTTTCCCCCGAATAATGATCATGGCCCGGGGGACGAGCGAAACGAGAAAGGAACGGTCCTGCCGACCCTTCTGTTGTTGGTTTCGCATCCCAACCCCTCGGACTCGCTCATCCCCCCCGTTCTTGGCGAAGGCTCGCCCCAGACACTGATTTCGTGCCAATGACTGACCCACTCTCTGGCTCTCCCCCCAAGAGGCGATCGACTCATCATGGCCACCGACTCAATGATCCTCATCGAGAGTGAGGGACGCCGAATGTCCCTCCCGACCCTGGCGTTCCAGGGTCTCCCCTCCACACTCTGCAAGGGCTGTGGGCACAACAGCATCACCAGCTACCTCGTCGAGGCCTGCAAGGCCGTCGGGGTCAACCCCTACAAGACCGTCAAGTTCAGCGGCATCGGCTGCTCGAGCAAGACCCCCGCCTACTTCCTGCAGTACAGCCACGGTTTCAACGCACTGCACGGCCGGATGCCGTCAGTCGCCACCGGGGCTGCGGTCGCCAATCGGAGCCTGCTGAACATCGGGATCAGCGGTGATGGTGATACGGCAAACATCGGCATGGGACAATTCAAGCATGCCTGCCGGCGCAATTTGCCCTTGGTCTACGTCGTCGAGGACAACGGCTGCTATGGCCTGACCAAAGGCCAGTTCTCGGCCACCGCCGACTTGCATGCTCACCTACGCCGGGAGACCGGCGAAGAAAACACGATCCCGCCGTTCGACCTCTGCATGGAAGCCGTCACCGCCGGCGCCACGTTTGTCGCCCGCTCGTTCGCGGGCGACAAGAAACAGCTCGTCCCGCTTTTGAAAGCCGCCCTGAACCACCAAGGGCTCGCGGTGCTCGACATCATCAGTCCCTGCGTCACCTTCAACGACTTCGCGAGTTCAACCAAGAGCTGGGAGTGGGCCCGGGAGCACGAGGAACCGCTCCATGACGTGGGCTTCGTCCCCCGGCTCGCCGAGATCGAGGTCGAACAGAAGGCAGGGGAAACCACCCGGGTCCAGCTTCACGACGGTTCCTGGATCGTACTTCGCGCCCTACGGCACGACGAGCACAAGGTGACGGACCGGCCCTCGGCCCTCCGGCTCTTGATCGAAAGCCAAGAACGCCAGGAGTTCCTCACCGGCCTGCTCTACCTCGCCCCCGACCGCCCCGACTTCGTCACCATGCAAGGAATGACCGAAACGCCGCTGGCCCTTCTGCCCGATGAATCGCTCCGGCCTTCGCGAGAGACTCTCGAGGCGATTATGACGACGATCTGACCGAGAGGCCTATCCAACTCTTGTAGGGTGGGCACAACCCACCAGGTTTTGCCCTGAGGGGGGTAGTGGCTCCACTCCCGCCTAGCCTTTTTGTAAAAGGCAGGTGAGACGAGCCCACCCTACAAGCCATAAGACACTTTACGAAGGCCGCCTGGATGAACTCATGAGAACACGGACTGGTCGGGAAAATGGTAGGGAGAGATCCCAAACGAAATTAAGGCTATACTTATGAAGACGATCCATGCCATTTACGAAAACGGCGTCTTTCGCCCAACCACGCCGGTCGATTTACCCGAGGGGAGCGAAGTCACCTTCGAGCCCAGGCAGGGTAGCGAGCCTGCCAGTTCGTCTCCACATCTGAAGCGGATCTATGAATTACTGAGCCAACCCATGGATACAGGCGATCCACAACTGTCCGAACGCCACAACCAGCACCAGCCATGCTTTCATTCACCGCTTTAGATCCCCCAGACCCGCCGACCACCAAGGTACATCGTCAGGTAGCCGTCTTCGCTGACCTTGAGCACGGGACCGTGGTATGACGCGGCGATGGCGGCCAAGGTTCTCGCACCCTCGACGGCGCGAGCGATCTTGAGCGCTTCGGGATCGATCTTGAGGATGGCGCCGAAGGTGAGCAGACGGCCGTCAAGGTCGGTCACCACGGCGCCGTCGATCCCGGCCAGAGCTTCCAGGACGGTCGGATCGAGGTCGGTGAGGGTCTGATTGCGGGCGACATGGTGGAGCGATTGCTTCGCCATACGGGGCGAGAGATTTTCAGGGTCGTGGGGATCGTCGGTGGCCACTTCCTCAACGATCCGATCGGTAGGAGCAATCAGTTGCGGAATCGATGAACCGGGATCACGGAGCACGACAAACAAGGCGCCTTTGCGATCTTCCGCCAGGTTCAAGGCCGCCTGGAAGAGCCTCAAGGCAAGATCGTTCGGACACGACTTACCGATCGCCTTGCACCAGGTGGCGAACTTGGTCGGGATGTCGAGGAGCCGCCAGCGCGCATCGCTGAAGGCGAACCGCAACACCCCCTCGGCGAACACCTTGATCTCTTGCGAAGGGGTCAGCACCAGGCAGATGTGACCTCCCGACCGGGTTGCCTTGGCATGATTCACATAGGCGCGAGGACAGGGAGTCTCCAGCGGCGCAGCCCCTTGAACCTTCTCGGCCCAGCGTCCAATGTCCACAGTGCGGGTCAGCTCCCCCTGCTGGTCGACTAGGAACAGCGTCTGCACACCGTCACAGAGGCGATGGAAACCTTTGATCGCCGTCAACCGCGTGTTAAACCGAGGAGCACCATCGGGGTTGACCCACTCGGGTGCGGCCGGGTCGTAGGGAGTCCCGAGCAGGAGCGTGCCCAGCGAGACACGGCGGTTTTCATACGTGGAGAGCGCCGCAACCCGGAGCGCCTCCAGGGCAGCCGGGATCCGAAAATGGTCGTCGCCGCCCAGGAAGTCAGAAATGATCAGGTCTTCACTGGCGTAGTGGAACCGCTCGATCCGGTTGGCCACATCCAGGTCGAACAAGCCCCGAAAGCGCAGGTCGAGAGCTTGGAGGACCACCTCAATCAATCGCCGCTCGGCGGGCAGAAACGGAGCTGGACTGCCGGGAAGGTAGAGGTAACGGGTCCGAAACCATTCGATCTCGACGCCGAGCCCGTCGGGGTCGTCGCCCAACCGGTAATGTTCCTCGGGTGACTGACCATCCCACTCGATGAAGCTTCGGTCCCCTGCCGCCTCCAAGATCCCATCAGGAAAGAAGTGCTCGAGGCTCCGCCTCAAGAGCGTCTGATAAAGGCCGACGACTTTCGAGATGGGTCCCGTCGATCGTTCGCGTAGGACGATCGGCTCATTATTCATTCGCCCTACCCCCGCCCACAGATCGGAACTCACTCGGTTTCGAGGACATTGACCCCTCTGGATTCGGCCTCTCGCATGATTCTACCGGCAGACCGTTGTGATTCTACAGGTTGCGGCAACGTCGGCGGGGCCCCGATCGATGGCGGCGTCCATCAACGCATGAGAGGCAGCACACTCCCCCCGGTCAATCTCTGGGCCATCGTCCGAACCGATGAGGGGGGGCGCGGTTTGTTGAACGGAAAAGGCGCATTCTGACGAACGCAGTGAAACAGGCGGATCTTGCGGATCGGCGCTCCGGAGCGTTTCACCTCGAATTCACCGATCTGCTCGATCCGCGAAAAGTAGCGATCAAAGCAGTCGGGCTCGATCGAACGCCCGTTCATGGAGATGAGGATCCCATCCTGCCCCAGCCAGTCGTCCGGCTTACTCCAGAAGGAGAAGCTCCGGGCATCCCCCGCACTATAGCAGGCGACGGGTGTGGAGTGCTTCCGGGTCGCAAACGCGATGTGCCCGCTGTAGTACCAGTTACTTGTGAACAGGAAGGTGTTGGGCCGATCGAGCAATCCGCGACGCTCCAATTCACGACCCACCGCGTCCCATCCATAGAGGTCGAGCGTCGGGTCACGCGAAACCTTGAGAAGCCCCAGGGTTCCCTCCCCCCCTTGCTGGAATACGCCCGTCCTGGTCTGAACAAGGACCACCGTTCCGGCAACGAGCAGGAGCGCCGAGAATCCGACAACCCGGCGAGTGAGATGCACCGGCTCGTCGGCCCACTTCCGACCGAGCATCGGGAAAAGCGAGAGAAAGGCCACGAGGGTCCAGTGCGGCAAGACCGACCGGGTGCAGGCGACCGCCATGAAGACGGACAGCGGAACAATGGCCTGACAGAGCAAGAACCGATCGGCCCACTCGGATTCGGATGGGGACCCGACCTCGGAGTAAAACTGGCGTCCCTTGCGAACCAGGATCAAGACAAGCGCCACCCAGATCCAGGGAAAGAGATAAAGCGCCTGCCCCAACAAAGCTGCGGCCAACGTTTCGGGCCGGAACCTCAAACCGCCAAGGGCGCGCCCCCCTTGGAAGGCAAACGAGGCCCATCCATGCGTCGCGTTCCACCAGATCACAGGTGAAAACAGGGCAAGCCCGATCGCGATCGCCACATAGGGCCCAGAACGCCGGAGCCAGAACCGCGCCTTGGGCTCGAGGACGAAATAGAGAACGGTCCCCATCGGGAGAAAGACCGCGTGATACTTGCTGAGCATCGCCGCGCCCCAGGCAACCCCGACCTCGAACCATGGCCTGAGTCTTCCTCCCGAATCGATGGCCACCGCGAGCCGGTCAAGCGTCAGGAGCCAGAAGAAGAGGAGCGGACCGTCGGGAAGCACAAAGGTCCCTACCGCCACGCTGTGATAGGCCGTCACGTTCAGGGCGAAGGCCGCGAGCAACCCCGCTCGAGGCCCATAAAAACGCTCGGTCAGCCGCGCCATCAACCAGGTTGAACCCGCGAAGAGCAAGATAAACCCGAGTCGCAAGTGGAACGCCGAGACGACACCCCCGGAAAGCACGATTCCGAGTCGTTCCACCAGCGCCAGCATGGGTGGGTGATCGAAATAGCTCCAGTCATGATGGGTCGCGAAGAGATAGTGGTAGGCTTCGTCATTGCCCAACTCGAGCGAAGCGGCCCAGGCGAGGCGAAGCGAGGCGGAGACCACGATCAGGAGCCAGAGTGCGAGACGCGACGTCATCCTTGACCTCGGCTTGAAGAGCATTCCCTGTGAGGACAGCCAGCGGCCAATCTTAACCGATCTCCGGCCTGAGGCGAAGCCAAAGTCAACGACCCGGGCGTTGGCTTTGGAGATGGGGGTCGAAGAAACCGATAGTGTTTGAAATGAGGCAGGTTCCGACAGTCTGACTTCCCTTGCTGGTCAATCGGGTGTCTGCTACGATCCCCGACCCCCGCCTGGAACGGAATCCCTGCCTCGTACCGGAGTGTGCTCCTCATGGTCAGCCGACGCAAATGGATTCGCCGCGGTTTGGTGGGCGCACTGGGATGCCTGACAGCCCAACAGGTCTGGAGACACGGTCACGACTACGTCTTCGCCGACCAGTTTGCGGTCGTCGTACCGGGCAAGATCTATCGGGGGGCCTGGCAACAGTCCTGGCCGATGCGACGTGTCGTCGAAAACTACAAAGTCAAGACAGTCTTGGCCTTGGCTCATCCCCCCACCCACCCATTGGCCATTCGCGAGAAGGCCATGGCGCGGGAGTTGGGCTACCGTTGGGTGCATATCCCGATCGTCGACCAACGCGGAGAGGGGGACTGGCGGGTGATCTCCGACCTCCTCGAGGAGGCCGCCGCCGTCTTGGCCGACCCCAAGAATCAGCCGGTCTATTTCCATTGCCATCATGGCATCAATCGCACATCGATGGTCCAGATCGCTTATCGCACCAAGTATTGCGGTTGGACCCTGGAGCAGGCGACTGAAGAGATCTCCCAGACGTTCGGACTCGTGGAGGTTTCCCACGGCCCCGACTATCGGCACATGGAATCGTTCTACCGCGAACGCGTGCTCCCCTATCGCCAAGCCCAGGCCAGCCAGGCTGCCGTTCAGACTCCGCAACGAGAGCCTGCCCGCCATTTCTGAGTGTCGACCGGCACGGTATTGATTCCAAAATCTGACGACTTACAATATTCCGTTCGCCCGCGAGCGCCCGAAACGTGCGAGGGCTCGTCGGGTCAAGGCAAGAACGCCCGGGGTCAAAGCCGGGGTTTGGGGGGATTCCTCGATTGAACATTCGTCCCGCGCGAGTTGGCGACGTGCCCGCCATTCAGGAACTGATTCGCACGTTCGCCGATCGAAAACTGATGATCCGCCGGTCGTTGGGAGAACTCTATGAATCGATCCGAGAGTTTCTCGTGGCCACTGACGACAACGGTCAAATCATCGGTTGTGTTGCCCTGCATGTGTTTTGGGAAGACCTTGCCGAACTGAAATGCCTGGCAGTCTCCGAGCATGCCCATGGGCGTGGCGTGGGGCGAGCGCTTCTTGATTCTTGCTGGGAGGCGTCCCGCCTCCTCGAGATCAAGACGGTGTTCACGCTCACCTATGTGGCCGATTTCTTCGAGAAATGCGGCTACCATCGGATCGAGAAGGCCGACCTGCCGCACAAGATCTGGAATGAGTGCGTGCGTTGTCCCCTCTTTCCCAACTGCAATGAGATCGCTCTGATTCGTTCCGTCGCCACCGAGTGGCAAACCGTCAACGGCGAGTTGGCGACGACCTCCGTGTAAGAGGTAAGGCGTCGGCGAACTCCGCGACATTGTAGTCTTGCGGCAATCAAAAGAGAGGGGCCCTTCGTGGCCCCTCGCGTCGTTTTTCGCTTCATTCGAGGTCGTTGTGAGCGGACCAGATCCCCACCGCCCCCGCCGCTGGACCTTCCGGGCCTGGGGGTTGGCTGTTGCCGCATCGACGCTCCTCCTGATGATCGCGACCGAGTCTCGGCTCTCGATCGTCTGGGACGAGGGATTCACACTGGGTCGCGAAGCTCGGATCCGCGCCTGGTTCCGCGCCCTCCGCGATCCTGAGCGGTTCGCGGCGACCTGGCAGCCTCCCAACCCCAACTTGGAACTGGTCCAGCAGGACCGCTACCCCGCCCCCCGTCCCGACCAGATTCGCACCCGTGCCCAGCTTTTCGATAAGGACGTGCTCGCCTGGTTCTGGCCCTTTGCCCGTGAAGAGCCGCACGGCCATCCCCCCTTCTATGCGATCGTCGGCCTGGCCGGCGACCTCCTAACTCCACGCTGGGACGAGCTACCGCGCGCTCGGCTTGGGCCGATGCTCCTCTTCAGCCTCACGGCCGGAGCACTCTGGACCTTTGCCGCCCAGCGCAGGGGGCGATGGGCGGCGACTCTCGCCGCCGGCGCCTGGGTCTTCCAACCGAACCTGTTCGCCAACGGGCACTATGCGACGGTCGATGCCATCCTCGCCAGCCTCTGGGTCCTGGCCTTGATCGCCTTCGCCGAGGCCGTCCTCCCCCTCACCCAAACGACCGTCGAAAGCCGATCGCCGAGGTGGGGATGGGTCATTCTCTTCGGCCTGCTCGCCGGCTGGGCGGCCGACTGCAAACTGACCGGATGGTTCCTCCCGCTCCCGTTCCTGGCCTGGACCGCCGTCGAACGGAGCCGCCGAGGCTTCTTGACCTTGCTTGTTGGCGGTCTCATCGCGGCCTTGACGCTTTATGCGTTCAACCCAAGCTGGTGGAACGCTCCCATCGACGGGGTGCGCCGGTTCCTCGAATCGAACCTGACGCGGTCCCGGACGATCCCGATCCCGGTGCTCTTTCTCGGGCAGGTCTACGTCACCCCCAAGCAGTCGCTCCCCTGGTACAACACCCTGGCCTGGACCCTGTTCGTGACCCCCGTCGGGTTCCTCGCCCTGGCGATCGTGGGAACAGGACAGGCCATCCGCAAGTTCAAGAGCCGGCCCTTTGAGATCCTGGCGGTCCTCCACTGGAGCTTCCTCCTGGCGCTCCGCGCGCTGCCGCATACTCCCGGGCACGATGGCGTCCGCCAGTTCCTGCCCGCGTTCGGGATGTTGGCGGTCGTCGCCAGCCTCGGAGCCGCAGCGCTGATCGAATCTTTCGGCCGCTGGGGCAAGGTGATCGTCGCTTCCGCCCTGGTCGAGGGAGCACTCAGCATCGCCTTGATGATGCCGGTCCCGCTCTCTTATTTCAGCCCGATCGTCGGAGGTCTACCCGGCGCAGCCAAGCTTGGGATGGAGCCAACCTACTTCTGGGATGCGCTGACGGGGGACGCGCTCGACTGGCTGAACGACCATACGCCGCGCAACCAGCGAATCGAGTTTGCGACCTTCCCCACATCCTGGCTCTATCTGCACCAGTCGGGCCGGCTAAAGCCGGACCTGATCCCCGACCCGCGACAGCCGGCCGCCTGGTTCGTGCTTCAGAACCGGCCTGGCGCGTTGCAGCCTTGGGACCGCGCTCTGATCGCAAACGGTCAGCCCGCCTACGTCGTCTCGAAGTGGGGGGTTCCCCTCGTCTGGATCTATCCCGCCCACGAACGCCAGTCAATGCTCCCAGCGCAGGGCTACGGCACTCAGTAGCGTCGGGTCTCTTCGCTCTTCTTGCTTGCGGAGCCGAGGAAGCGATCGAGACGAGCCAGGGTGACGGGGGTGGCTCCTTGATCTTGCCAAACGATCCGTCCCTGGCGATCGACGAGGATCAAGGTAGGGTAAGCCTGGACCTTCAACGCTTCCTGGAGTGGGCAAGGACCATCCATGCCACTGAGCAGAACGGGGTAATTGATCCCCAAACGACGCACTTCCTGGGACACCGCCTTGGCTCGATCGGCGAGCGGACCTTGCTCACAGGCAATGCCGACCACCTTGAGCTTGCTCGTTCCCATCCGCTTCTGAAGCTCGATCAGGTGGGGAACCGACCGCAGACAGGGCTGGCACCACGTTCCCCAGAAGTCGATCAGGACGAGGTCGGCATCCAGCTCCTGGAAACGAACCGGCCTGCCTTCGAGGTCAGGCAGGCGGAAATCATTGATCTTTCGGTGCTTGGCGTCGTAGTCACAAAACGCCCCGCCAACATCGGCTTTCGCTTGAGGCGGTGCCGCTCGCGAACTTGTCTGAGTCGTGGGGGGCCGCTCCAACGAAACGGTCTGGGCCACGGGCCTGGTCGGAAGCGAGGCCGAGGGCTCGACTCCCTTCCCTTTCTCAATCGGAGCGGGGGGTATCTTGGGAGCAAGTGCCGCCAGCTCTTTCCAGGTCGGCCGCTTTCGAGTATCCGGGGGAGAAGCAGGCAAGACGTCGGTTGCCGGCGCGTCTGAACCCGCCTCGAAAACCGACTGATCCGCCACCGCCGCGACCACTGCAGGCACAGACGTGGGAGCTGGCCCGAAGCGAGGGGATTCGAACGGTGACGATTCAGCAAGCGCGTCCTTCCCCAGAGTCGCGGCAACCTCGGCCACGGGGGGAGGAGTACTGGCCACCGGCTTCCCTTCCGAAGGAGCCGCCTCAACCGGGGACGGCAGGTCGCTCAGTGCGGGTGAAGTCGTCTCGCTCAAAGCGAGGAGATCGGCACTGGCCGCTGGTGCCTCCTCAATCGAAGCAGGCACCGGAGCCGGAGCCGGTTTCTCCGCCTGGCCTGCCTCGACCGCCGGCGGCAGGAAGGCTAAGTCAGACGGAGCTGAAGAACTCGGTCTTTTTTCGGGTTCGAGTTCTGATGCAGGAGCCTGGTTTGTTTCGGCTGAAGAGACGTCCCCATCCCGTCCCGGTTCGAGCGCCGGGGGAAGCGGATTGGCTTCGGACGACGCGGGGGCAGGCTCGGGCTCGACCTCAGGCAACTGGGCGGGCGGGCGCGGCTTCGTCCTGACCGGAGCCGCGATGGACATCTGCCCTGGCTCGCGTGCCGGAGGAAGCGGGTCATCGTCGTCACTCGCGGGGGCCGGGCGCCGTGGCTTGCGAGCACGAGGAAGCGGATCGACCTCCCGCGCAGGGGGCGATTGCCCCGGCTCGAGCGCGGGAGGGAGCGGGTTCGGCCCCTCGTCCTCGTCCGCGACATTCGAGGCGAATGCGCCTGCTTCGCGGGTCTCAGGATCTTGCAACGCCGAAGAAGCGTTCTCCCCAGGCTCGGACGCCGGCCTCGTATCCTGGTGCGTGACTCCATCCGATCCGACGCGCCGCCAGCGAACCCGTCCCGACGTGCCCGCGCCCTGGCGTGGTGTTGTTTCAGGCGTTCGCGTGCCCGCCGGCGGTGAGAAAGATTCGGCCTCGCGGGCCGGCGGCAGATCCTCCTCGTTCACTCGTGATTTCCGAGCCGAGAGCCGGGGAGCATCAACCACCGCTTCGTCTTCCTCGTCCTCGTCCATCGTCGACGATTTGTCCGAGATCGGACTGATCCGGTTCGGTCGAATCGGGGCGTTTGCGGTCTTGGATTCGGTACCCGAGGGGGCAAGCGTGATCCGAACATTCGTGTCGGGCGCATCCACCACGCTCCGGCCGGTCAGGTATTCCACCCCATCTTCCCACTCTGCGATCACGGTATGTGCAGAGCCGGCTCGGACCCCATTCAGAGTGAACGCCCCGGTCCGGTCGGTCGTGGCCCGAATGAGCTGCCCCCCCGGGGTGTTCCCGACCGCAAGCCGGACGCGAACATTGGGAAGCGGTTCTCCCGTCTCGTCGACCACGCGGCCGGAGATTCTTCCCTTGGAGCGGACGGACGGCTCGGTCGGCGTCACGTCGGCCACAATCGACGATCCCGGCTCGCCCGTAACCACAGGGTATTTCTTGTCGCCGACGGAGGCGACCGTCTGCATCTTGGAGGACACGCCCGACGTGCTGGCGCATCCGGCCAAACACAAGAGAGGAAGGAGTAACAGTCTCGTTGAAGTTCTCAAGGTGTGCATAGCGGGGATTCCTCCTCCTGACGAGCGAACCGGGTCAGCGAGGTCATGACCCAAAAGGTCACGCCGGGAATGAGGAGCTCCGCCCTTCATCCCGCAGGTCCGGCTTCCGGACAATCCCCACCGAATCCGACAGCGCGACGACCCGCCCGGAGTCGCCGTACTCTCGTCTTCGGCACTTGAGGAAAAGAACTTGATTCTTTCTCGAAAGAATTTCGAGAAAAAGAGAAAGAAGGGGCCGGCCAATCAGTTCCAGGTCGCGACCTCGCGCCGCGCGGCACGCAGCAAGGCACGGACCACCTCGGCATCCTCAGCCGGCGGTTGAGAGTCGAGATACAACTGCAACGGGGAAATTGCGTCGGCCGGGCGGTCGAGTTGCAGGCAGAGCATCCCCAGGTCGCGCTGCTCGTCGGAATCATTCGGATTCAGGGCGGCCAATCGTCTCTGGACGGACAGGGCCGTCTGAAAGTCTTGGCTCCTGAAGTAGATCGCCTTGAGGTTACGAAGCATGCGCGCAACCACCTGGTCATGACCGCAAGGGGCGAGTTGGAAGTCGGTTAGCTCGACCGGTTTCCCCAAGAGCCCGGCAACCGTGCGGCAACACCCCTCGCGATCGAGCAACGTCCCGCCATGAAACGGGTCAATGAAGATCGTCGCATCCGCCCGGCCGACCCGGAGCATGAAGTGCCCTGGAAGGTTGACACCCGCCATCACCAGCCCGAGCCGTTCGGCAAGCGTCCAATAGAGGACGGAGAGGCTGATCGGGATCCCCGTCTTGCGGTCGACCACCTCGTTGACATAACTATTTCGGGGGTCGTAATACTCGTCGACGTTCCCCTGATAGCCCTCCTCGACGAAAAGGACCCAATTGATCTGACCGAGAACCTGCCGCGGTTTTGCCCCCGCCGGGCAGCGGTCGCGGATCCGGACCGCGAGCGCTTCAATCTTTTCGAGGTAGCGCTCCGCCTCGAGTTCCGGGTACGCGTCCCGCGCGATCTCAAGCGCGATCCGGATCAGGTCGGAAGGGGGCTCGCGGCGCAACAGACGCTGAAATTCCGGGCTTTCGGCAAACGGAGACACCACGCGAAAACCTCCGAATCGCGTTCCCAACATCTGACCCTCTAGAAAGATACGCAACTTACGAGTTCGCGGCAACCGCACCCGGTGTCCAAAGCGGCTCCGGCGTCTCCCACCGAGAAGGTTTAACCACGGAGGCCACGAAATGCAGAGAGTCCCAAACCACAACCACTAATATTTCAATTCATCAATTCAAAATTGCCTGCTGCCTTTTTTCTTTCCTTTCCGTGCGCTTCATGGTTTCCGTTGGTTACGTTCCCCCGATCAAGTCTGTTGTTTCGGCCTTGGAATCACCCCGAGGGTCCTATGAGCCGCACCCATGCTTCGATCCCGGTTCTCGCCCTGATTCTCGTCGGAGCCGGGGCGTTCGTCGCCGTTCAGGCGCAGACGCCTCGTCAAGCGCCCGGTCCGCTCAAAGACCTGGCCTCGAAGGCGATCGACCTGACTTACGCGTTCGATAAGGACACCATCTACTGGCCGACCGACAAGTCGTTCCAGTGGGAACGCACGACCTGGGGCCATTCGGCGGGGGGCTACTGGTATGCCTCAGCCACGTTTGCGGCCAGTGAGCACGGCGGCACGCACCTGGATAGCCCGATCCATTTTGGCGAGGGGCAAGCGACGGCCGACCAGATCCCGCTCGCGAAGCTGATCGGGCCGGCCGTGGTGGTGGATATCCAAAAGGCTTGCGCCCGGGACCGCGATTATCAGCTCCGCCCCGAGGATCTCGAGGCCTGGGAGCGGACCTATGGACGCATTCCGGATGGTGCGATCGTCGTGATGCGATCGGGTTGGGGTCGGTTCTGGCCTGATAAGAAGGCCTACCTTGGCAGCGATCAAACGGGCGACACAGCCCACCTGCACTTCCCGGGCGTTTCACGCGCGGCGGCGGAGTGGCTGGTCGCCCATCGCAGGGTCTCGGGGGTCGGGGTCGATACGGCGAGTCTCGACCCCGGCCCCTCACGCGACTTCATGGCCCACCGCGTCCTCAACGGGGCCGGGATCTATGGCCTGGAGAACGTGGCGAACCTGGAGCAAGTTCCCGAAACGGGGGCCACCTTGATTGCCTTGCCGATGAAGATCAAAGGAGGCAGCGGTGGTCCGACCCGAATCATCGCGATCCTTCCTTGATCGTCCCCCCTTCGGTGTTGGGCTTCGCCGAGGTCTCCTTCTGTTGGAGGAGGTAAGCGATCAGGTCATAGAACTCCGGCTCAGTAATCAGGTCGGCAAGGTTGGCAGGCATGGGGGAGAGTTGTGAAGTCGTTCGCTCCTCGACCGACTCCTTGGGGACGCGGACCTCTTTCCCCTGAGCGTCGGCGAAGACGAGGATCTCCCCCTCCTCCTTGAGCAGCAGGCCGGAGACGAGTTGACCGTTGCTCTGGGCCACGTTGGTCACGCGGAAGGCCTGGTCGACGTTACGGTTCGGGTCAAGAATATCTTCCAGGAGTCGATCGATCCCACGGGTCCCGATCCCATCGAGCTGCGGGCCGATCCGCTGTCCTTTGCCGCCGATCTGGTGACAAGCGACGCAATTCTTCTCGAACACGGCCGCTCCGCGAACCGCGTCGCGCGGGGAGGAGCCGAATCCGTTGTGACGCTGCTTCACGAGGCCACGAAGACGTGCGTCAGCGGCAGGCAGGTCTTTCAGGAGCGTGGCAACCCGCTCTTTGACTCCGTCGATGTCATGGCTTCCGAGTCGAAGTGCTACCTGGGTTTCTTGGAGCAGGCGAGCGGACGCCTTTCCCTCGGCAATCGCCTTCAAGAGCGCCTCAGCCCCTGACTTCCGCGCGGCCAGACCGGTGGCAATTGTCGCCTGGAGTCGCTCGGGCGCCGTGGGCAAGACAAGCAGAAGTGACTCGGTCGAGCCGGCCTGATTGATCAGGGAAAGGGCACCTGCCGCCTTATCCCGCAGCTCGAACGGCTCTGAGGAATCGCCAAGGACCTGCCCAAGCAGGGTGAGGGTCTTCTCAGGAGCCATCGCCACGAGGGCCGTCATCGCTTCGATCCGCAAGGGGACTTCGGATTTCGCGTCCTGCACACGACTCTCGAGCGTCTCGCGCAATTCGTTGAGCTTGAAGGACTTGACCAGCTCAATTCCAAGAAGTGCTTCGTTCTTCTTCGAGGAATCGACGAGTCGTCTGGTCAGCTTCAAGGCCATCTCCTGACCTTCAGCAGGCAGAGTGGCTCCCCGTTCCTGGGTTCCTTGAAGGACCGCTTTCAGCAGGGCGGCAAGTTGCGCCGGGCTCGACTCGGAGCGCCCCCGGATCAAGGCCAGCATGGCCCGAACCGAGTCCTCGCTGCCGTACCGAGCCACATGGTGCATATAGCGCACCTGGGTGCCGTCCGGTTCCGCATAGCGTTCGAGATGGTTGACCAGGTACTTCGCCGACTCGGCCGTGGGAACGCCGGGGGCGATATCCGCGAGGTCGCGGGCGTCACGCTCGCTCAGCGATTCCGAAGTGAGGGCCTCCCAGGCCGACGCGACAAGGAACTGGTCGCGAAGCGCCATCCTGACCACGTGAATCAGGTGCGTGTCTTCCGACGGCGCCGACTGCCTCAGAGCCAGCAGCGGACGCACGTTGGCGAAGTCGGGATGACGGCCCAGCGCTTCGGCTGCGGACCGTTTGACCATCGCGTCCTGATCGGTCAGGGACTCCCGGGCTCGCTTCGAGAGTGCATCAGCCAGGCTCGGTCGCTCAGCGAGTACCCGCATGGCGTGAATTCGGAGCTCGCGGGCCGGATCGGCGGTGGCCTGATTCAGCGTCGAGTCGTCGAGCTGCCCGCGCCGCTGGAGCACCCAGAGGGCATGGACTTTGCGCCAAAGGTCGGTGTCCGAGGCGACCAGGGCCGTGAGCTGCGAGTCGAGATCCTCGCTCTTGCGTGCGCTCAGTTGGTTGGCGGCCTTGGTGCGCACGACGAGGTTGGGATGCCCCAGGTCCGCGATCAGCTCATCGTTCGTCGCCTTGGTCCAATCGCCGCGCGTGGTCGCGACCTCGTTCTCTTTTTTGGGGCCTCGGTAGACGATCCGCCAGATTCGGCCGTGGTTGTGGTCGCGCCCCGGGTGGGTCAGAGGGACCTCATAGTGGCCGATGATCCGGTTGTAAAAGTCGGCGACGTAGAGCGCTCCGTCGGGACCGAGCTCGATGTCGACGGGGCGGAACCAGTTGTCCTCACTCCAGAGAAAGTCAGGCTGCTCGATCGCCTTGGGAGATGAGCCGTGATACTCGACCCGGTCATGGTTGATCCGGTTCGTGACCACGTTGCCCGTGAACAGGGTGTCGCGATACGCGGGAGGAAACTGATTGGCCGCGTAGTAGGTCGCACCGTCGATGGCGGTCGAACCATGGTCGTGCGTCATCATCTCCGGGCCGAAGCCGAGACCGTCGTCAGGCTTGCCGAAGCTGGGATAGTACGCACCCCGCAAAAGCTGATAGATCGGCCTCGAATGGCAGTCGGAGGAATAGAGGTTGCCCAGTGGGTCGAACGTCAGGCCGAACGGGTTGACCTGCCCGTGGGTGAAATACTCGGCGTGCGAGCCGTCGAGCTTCATCCGGTAAATGTTCCCCGAGGCCATCTGGATCGACTTCTCGTCGCTCCCCCCCACCTGCGACGTGTTCGAGAACCCGTGGCAAGCATAGATCCAGCCGTCGAATCCCCAGCTAAAGGATCCGGTCATCCCGTGAGTGTCTTGGTGGCCGTATTTGCGGTAGAGCGTGGCCCGTTGATCGGCTCGCCCGTCGCCAGTCGTGTCCGAGAGGCGGTCGATCGTCGGGATCGAGTAGACGAGCGCGCCCGTGCTCTCAGGCAGGGGCATGATCCCGATCGGGATATTCAAGCCATCGGCGAAGGTCGTGATCTTGCCGGCGCGGCCGTCCGGCTGAAAGTCTTCAAGAATCTTGACCGTGTCGCGCGGCTTCGTCCCGTCCTTGGCCGGGTAAGGGTATTCGACGGTCCCCGTGACCCAGAGCCTCCCCTTGTCATCGAAGGCGATATTCATCGGCTTCTGAATCGCAGGCTCGGCCGCCACGAGCTGAATTTCAAACCCTTCGGGAACGTGAAGCGCCTTGCGCTCCTCGAACGCCGATCGGGGCGGGAACGACGAGACGCTCTCGACAGGAGCGGGTGCCTGGCCCAGGGCCGAAAGGCAGAGTGAAAGAACAAGAGACATCAAATCCTCCGGAGATCGGCGATCGAGGCGCCGGGGTAAGGGGCGGGCTTCGGCATGAAGTCGTTCTCAGCTTTCGAGGCGTGTTCGCTTCGTTTTCCAGACCCGGAACACCAGGAAGGCGGGCAATTCGTTACGTTGACGAGTCGAGGGGAACGAGTCAAGTGACGAGCGAGATCAGCGGGCTATCGCAACCTAAGGATTCCCACTCAATCATTGACCTGCTCCTGCAACGGCAACTCGCCCAGGTCCCATCACTCCGGAAAACCACGGCCAGGCGCGATCGCGCAACAACACGCGAGCAAGCATGCAATAGCATTGCGATTTTTTACCGCCCTTCGGCTTGGGGAGAGACGGGGATGCCCCTCGATTCCATTCCCCCGCGAGGACGAAAGCTTGGAGGACGCGCCCGCCACGCAAGGCACACGCTCATATGCGATCATCAAGAACCGCACCACTTAAGCTGAGGCGCCTTCCTGAATGGCGATTGGGGACATCGCAAAGGGGGCTCGGCCCGTGCCGGTTGCCAGAGGTGGCCCGGGGGCAGCGGCCACGTCGATCACAGTTTCATCAGCGAGACGTCATGCGTGTTCTCGCCACTCTTCACCTCAAAACTATCCACACTAAACATCCCCTTCTTGGTCTCGGGCGAGTCGACACGAATCTGGTTCTCGCCGATCAAGGTCTTGATGGAGTAAGTCCCTTCCTTGCTGATTTCAGCGGACACCGCGCTGACCGATTTTCGCTTGATGTTCGAAGGGTCGAAGTGGATTGTCCCACCCGAGGCCTTTTTACCGTTGATGGTGACCGTCCCGTTGACGGTCCCTTCCTCGGTCGATGAGGAGACCGCGGGCGCAGCCCCACCTTGATCGCAACCGCAAAGGGCGAGCAACCCGACCGCCAAAACCGCGGAGGCAAACCCGTTTGACCACGACTTCGCGACGAAGATCATGACTTGTCCTAAATAGGTTGTGAGCGGTGTGAGTTGGGCAAGAGAGCAGCGAATCCGATTGACTGGCCAAGCAAAACCAACTCTCAGCGCAGGAAGCCAGGCGTCGGCTGGAAAGCATTCGCCTGGATTTCCCCGCTTCCGGAGACGGTCTCTCTCACCTTTTGAACCAAACCAGAAATGGGGCGAACCGGCGATTGACAATCAGCCTGAGCCCGCCCCATTCCCAGAGCAGAATTCATCAATAGCTATCTGCAGAGACGACCTCGCCACCCGAGCGCGACCCCAGTGCCCACCAGGTCTGCGGGCTCACGCTGTTCTTGATGAATCGGACCGACCCGTCGGCGAAGAGGGCGTTCACACCTCCCGAGTGGCGGCTACTGGCGGTGAATGCCCCACCGCCAGCGTAGTTGCCATAACCGCAACTGTTTGCGTTGGGAGGCATCACATGGTTGTAACGCGAAAACGTCCAGTAGCCGGAAAACCAGAGCGAGCCTGATGAGTCGGGCGAGACGGCCCCAAGCCCGGCCCACAAGGATGACACGGCGTTAACGCTCGTGAAGGCAAGGCATGCGGCATAGTACGGCTGCGAGGTGTTGGTTGTGGAGGTGGCCGCAACATTCCAGACCGAAGACGAGGGATTGGTCTGAATGTCGATCTGGTTCTTGTTGAGCGTCCCGATCCCTTTGACCCGCTCGCTGAACGCGACGGTCTGGCTCAAACCGTCGGTGATATCTCGGAACGACACGACTTTCTGAGCGGTGATGTACTGAAAGAGTCCGTCGAACTGGGTGGACTTATAGAGCGAGTCGGGTGTCGATCCAGCATTGCCGTAGTAGCTGTTATGGGTTTCGGCGTTGGTCAGGCGATCTTGATCCGAGGGACACTGAAAGACGTTGATCGCGGTGCGGAAAATCGTGGTGTTCTGAGCCGCGCCGACGTTGGTCGCATTCCCCGTGTTGGCGAAATTGATCGCGTTGAACAACGCCCCTTGCTCCAGGTAGCCCAGGATCTGTGGATGCGTTCCCCAATCATTCCAACCGCCGGGACCGAGCCCCCAAGGAAGCGAATTGACCGTGGATTCGTAGTTGTGGAGTGCGACTCCAAACTGCTTGAGGTTATTCACACACTGCGAACGACGGGCTGCCTCCCGCGCCGCCTGCACGGCGGGCAACAGAAGTGCGATCAAAACCGCGATGATCGCGATCACGACCAGTAGCTCGATCAACGTGAAACCACGAGCGGACGATCGATAGAATGACCTCGTCATCACCGATACCCTCTCATTTCTTTGAAAGCCGACAACCTTACACACGACGACCGGTGCAAGAAAAGTTCCGATGATTGATTCGGGCCGCCGGGAAATCGGCGTAGCGGATAAGAACCGGGGAATCGGGCTTCATGCAGTATGATTCGCTCATCTCTACAATAACGCGAGACGCACAAAGCGAACCGCAATAGGCCGACATCAAGTCTTTGTGCAAGAAGCAACGATCAGTTGGCCTAACGAAGAGGGAGCCCTCCTTCTTTCACAAGGATGCCGCAACAAAAAATCTGCGGCCTCTCAACCTCTTGAGTTTCTCGACGCACCCGTCGCACACGGAGCGTCCTTCCACAACTAAAAGATGCGCAACCCGAACCGAGCGCCAGCGGACTGAGCCATGCGCGTGTGGTCTCGCATCGATTTAACAGCCTCAAGATGGCACGAGATGACTCGCGGCTTTAATTCCACATTGTCTGGTTTCAACGCTCACGCCGTCTTTGAAAATTTCCGACTTTTTTATTCTACTATTTCACGGACATGCAACCCCGGCAAACCACCAAGCTTCGCGCGAGCTACCGACGATCTTGACAAGACCGAATCGGTCGGCAACGCGAACTCGCCCGCTCATTCGGTTCCCACGCTTCAATCCGCCATATTTTGTTGCGAACAGGCCAACTCTCAAACCGCCATCCTCGAGAATCTCGCTATTTAGTCTGTTTTTGTTATAACATCTGCATCCCATTGCAATCACGCCAGCATCAGGGGGAGTTAGCCATCTGACCGTCCCAACTTTATTGCACACCGTGATGCGTGGCGAGCCGAAAGTAGAGAGAGTGAAGCGAAGTCCGCGCTCTTCATGAAAACGTGATTGGCAGGAATGGTGCGCCCATGGATAACTTGTCCCACTTCTGCTGCTGGAATTCCGAATGTCCCGACAATGGCAAGAAGGGGGTGGGGAATCTGAGCGTCACCGGCCGGTACGGCCCCGGTCGAGAACGGCGAATGCTTCGCTGTCGGACCTGCAAAACGCGATTTTCCGAGCGCAAAGGGACCCCCCTCTTTGGCGCCCACCTCGACTCGCTGACGGTGGAATCGGTTCTTGAACGTATCGTCGAGGGCCGAGGCATCCGTGAAGTGGGACGCCTTTCGGGCCTGCACCGAGACACAGTCACCCGTTACCGGCGGTTGGTTGAGAATAACGTGGGATCGATTCCGCAATTGAAAAGGAAACGGAAAGTCCTCAACGTCGCCCTCTTCCTCGAGACGTCGCATTCCTATGCGAGAGAAACGCTCCACGGCATCCGCAGCTACGTGCGCGAGCATGGTCCCTGGAAGATCCGATTCAGCGAACAGGGAAGGGGCGTCGAGCCTCCCCCATGGTTGGCGCACTGGAAAGGCGACGGAATCCTCGCCAGGATGGAGAACGATCGCCTCGCGCGAGCGATCGACGAAACGGGCTTGCCGGTCGTCGACGTCAGTTGCTATCGGCTCTTGCCGTCGATGCCGAGCGTCGAACCCGACCCCTTGGAGATCGCCCGGCTCGCCGTCGATCACCTGCTCGAGCGCGGGCTCAAGCACTTCGGGTTCTGTGGCGTACCCGGGGTTCCCTGGTCCGACTTGCGCGGCTCGTCATTCGCCCGATTAGTCGCGGAGATCGGCCACGACTGCCATCTTTACCGTCGAACTGTGGTTCAACCGATCTCCAGCTCGTGGAACATCGACAAGACCGCCATCGCCCGCTGGATCCGGTCGTTGCCCAAGCCCGTGGGCATCCTGGGCGCGTGGGACGGTTGCGCTCTTCAAGTCCTCGAAGTCTGCCGCAACCTCAACGTCGCCGTGCCCGACGAGGTCGCCGTCCTAGGCGTCGATGACGACGACTTGCTCTGCGACCTGGCCGACCCCTCTTTGTCCAGTATCAAGTGCTCGGCCCACCAGGTCGGCTACCATGCCGCGTCCCTCCTCGACCAGATGATGGCTGGCAAGGACGTCCCGCCGGACATCGCAATGGTCCGGCCGGCCGGCGTCGTCGCGCGGCAGTCGACCGACCTGCTCGCAATCGACGACCAACTGGTCTCCGACGCCCTCCGATTCATCCGAGACCACGCCTGCGAGGGGATCCAGGTGTGCGACGTTCTCAAGATCGTGCCCTTATCCCGGCGCGTCCTGGAAACACGGTTCAAAACGGCCGTCGGCTACTCCCCCCACGAAGCCATCGTCCGGCTTCAGCTCCGGACGATCAAAGAATTTTTGACCGAAACCGACCTGTCCCTGGCCACGATCGCCACCAAGTCCGGCTTCAACCACCTCAATTACATGTGCAAACTTTTCAAACAGAAGACAGGCTTCACTCCCGGCGAGTTCCGAGCCAGGAATCGATCCAAAAACTGATCCCGTGATCCGCCAAGGCAAACCGCACCCAGTCGGCCCGTCTTCTGAACTCCCAGCTCCCCGCTCCAATCAGCCTTGCACTCACGCTTGGGGGGAGTTGGGATCCAGGGAATCCTGCCACGAGAAGAGCGTGATTGGAGTGCCGTCGCTGTCGACAAGGGTCACACTCCGATAAGCCTCGGCGCGGTTCTCCATCGCGGGTCCGACCTCGACTCCCCGCGCAATCAGCCGCTCGCGTTCCGCCTCGACATCGTTCACACGGAAAACGAGGCGGACGGTCGGAGTCTCCCCGCCTCTGCGCTCTCCTGCCTTAAGTGCGAGCCGACTCCCCCCCGCCCCGAGCAATGCGAACTGATGCGCGACGTCCTCCAGGACCAGACGCAGCCCCATGACCTCGACATACCAGCGAACGGCACGCGGCCAGTCGATGACCCGGATCTCGGGAAAGGCAAGCTCGATCTGGCTATTTTCTGCATCCATCACAGGATTCTCTCTCGGTGCGGAGCGCGATACGAAGGGGGACCTCCGCTCGTTTGGCGTTGACCAATGTCGGGGGTTGAATACAATTTGGCTCAAGTTTGCCTCATTTTTCTCTCTGAAGAAATGCAAGGTTTGCTGATGTCGGACGACGCACCCGAGGGGCTTGAAGCGGTCAGGCTAGACAAGCTACGGAAGATCGAGGTACTGGGGCTCGACCCCTGGGGTACCCGGTTCGACGGCCAGCAAGCGATCGCCGACGTGCGCCGACTGCCGGTCCCTGAAGGTCCGCATCAGAGCGAGACCCCTGGGCCCGCAGTCCGCGTGGCAGGTCGAATCATGCTTCGCCGCGACGGCGGCCGAGTCAACTTCCTCGAAATCCGCGACTGGACCGAGCGGATCCAGATCTTCTTGGGCAAGAAGCAGGTAGGCGACCTGGGCTGGAGCCTGGCCGAATTGCTCGACCTGGGCGACCTGCTGGGAGTCGACGGCACCCTCGGCTACACCAAGACGGGCGAGCTGACCGTCTTCGCGACCGGGCTCACCTTCCTGGGCAAGAGCCTCGCCCCTCCCCCCGAGAAATGGCACGGCCTGACCGACCTCGAGCAGCGTCACCGCCAGCGCTACGTCGACCTCTTCAGCAATCCGGAGTCGCTGGCCACGTTCCTGGGCCGCTCGAAGATCGTCGCCGCATTTCGCAACGTCATGGCCGGGCGCGGGTTCATCGAAGTTGAAACCCCCACCATGCAGTCGATCGCCGGCGGCGCGGCCGCTCGCCCGTTCATCACGCACCACAACACCCTGGATCTCGATCTCTTCTTGCGGATCGCCCCCGAGCTCTATTTGAAGCGACTGCTCGTCGGCGGCCTCGAACGCGTTTTCGAGATCGGTCGGGTGTACCGAAACGAGGGGATCAGCCCGAAGCACAACCCCGAATTCACAATGATGGAGGCCTATCAGGCCTACGGCGACTATCACTCGATGATGGATCTGACCGAATCATTGATTTGTGGGGCGATCGAGTCACTCGGCGGCGGCCTGCAACGCCCCTGGGGCGAGACCACGATCGACTTCACTCCTCCTTGGCCGCGACGGACCTACGCCGAGCTCATCCTCGAACACGCGGGCGTCGACGCGACCGACCTCGAGGCCGTCTTCGCCAAGGCCGCCTCGCTCGGGATCAGCACGGCGGGCAAGGACCCCGACGTCGTCACCAACCAGGTCTTCGAAGAACTGGTGGAAGACCGCCTCGAAGGTCCGATCTTCGTGATCGACTACCCGGCGGCGATCTGCCCCTTGACCAAGCGAAAGACCAGCAACCCGGCCGTGGCGGAGCGGTTCGAGCTCTTCGTCAAGGGGATGGAGCTGGCCAACGCCTATACCGAGCTGAACGACCCACTCTTGCAGGAATCGCTCTTCCGCACCCAACTGGCCGGCCAGAAGGAGGAGGATTCCATGGCGAAGATGGATGACGACTTCATCCGCGCCTTGAAGCACGGGATGCCGCCGGCTGGAGGCCTGGGCATCGGGATCGACCGGCTCTGCATGCTCCTCATGAACCGTTCAAGCATCCGCGACGTGATCTTGTTCCCGTTGATGAGGCCGCAGTCGTCCTAAAAAAACAGGCGCACGCGATGCGCCGACCCGACAACCAGGCGTGCCGAGCACGCCCGATCGCGTCGAACATGTCGAACCCGAAGGCGAACGGAGGCGCCTGATATGTACAAATATCTGCTTTGCTGGCGGTATCTGCGCACCAGGTACATTGCGCTGGCGAGCGTCATCAGCGTGATGCTGGGCGTCGCCACGATGATCGTGGTCAACTCCGTCATGGCCGGCTTCTCCGAGAAGATGCGCGACCGGCTCCACGGTGTCCTGGCCGACATTGTCGTGGAGTCGGAATACGACATGAACGGGTTCTACAACTCCGACGAGGTGATGGCGCGGGTCAAGGCAGTTACCGGCGATCAGGTCTTGGCTATGGCCCCTGCCATGGAAACCTACGGCTTGATGCAGTTCCGTTATGGCGGCCAGAAGTTCACCCGGCAGGTGCAAATCTTCGGCGTCAGGCCCGAGGAACGCGCACGCACCGGTGACTTTGCCGAATACCTGGTCGACGAGAAGAGCAAGCAAATCAAGCCGTCATTCGACGTGCCGGAGTCGCTTCGCTTGGCGGCGTCTCCCGCCGGTCAGGTCATCGAAGGGGATCCCGACAGCGCCATCAACCAGGCGCTACGTGCCCAGGTGGACGAACAAGTCAGCGCCGATGGCGCAATCATCGGCTGGGCGATGGGCACTCTTCATCGAGACGGCAAGGACGACATCATCCTTCGTCGAGGGGATCAGATCAGACTGATCTACCCCAAGGCAAGCCAGCGACCCGAGCCAGGGGCTGACGAGTTCACCGTGGTCGGCTATTTCAAGAGCGGGATGAGCGAGAACGACTCGACTCACATTTACGTTCCCCTCGATCGGTTCCAGAAGGTCCGGCTCCTGGTCAACGAGACGGGACGAGGCGCGGTCAACCAGATCCAGATCAAGGTCAAGCCCGGGGTGAACCTCGATGCCTTGAAAGCAACGATCCAGACGGCGCTGGAAGACTTGCGCCCCATGTATTTCAAGGTCTCAACCTGGGAGCAGAAGCAGGGACCGCTCCTGTCGGCCGTGGCCGTCGAGCAGAGCATCCTGAACATGCTTCTCTTCTTCATCATCGCGGTGGCCGGCTTTGGCATCCTGGCGATCTTCTCGATGATCGTCGTGGAGAAGACCCGCGACATCGGCGTGATGAAGGCACTGGGCGCGTCCACTTCGGGAGTCCGGGGGATCTTCCTGGGCTACGGCTTGCTCCTGGGGGCTGTGGGGAGCGGGGTCGGCATGGCGGGGGGCCTCTTGTTCGTCCACTACATCAACACGATTGAAAAGTGGCTCAGCAAGGTGACCGGGCGCAAGGTCTTTGACGACTCGATCTACTACTTCAACGAGATCCCGACCCTCGTCGAGCCCTGGACCGTCTTCTGGATCGTGGGCGGAGCGCTCTTCATCGCAGCGGCCGCAAGCGTCTGGCCGGCGCAGCGGGCCTCCAAGCTGCATCCCGTGCGTGCCCTTCGTTTTGAGTAAGGATCCGACTCACTTTTTTCTTTCCGGGGAATCAAGGATGGCAACTCATCTCTCGGCCGTCGGGGTGGAAAAGAGTTATCGGAAAGGGAAGAACCAGGTTCCCGTGCTCCACGGCGTCGACATGGACGTCGAGCACGGCGAGCTCGTCGCGATCGTCGGCGCCAGCGGTTCGGGCAAGAGCACGCTCATGCACGTCATGGGCCTGCTCGACTCGCCCGACGCAGGTTCGGTCACTCTGGACGGACAGCGCATCGACAACCAGTCCGATCGCCGTCGCGACGAGCTGCGCAATCAGACCTTCGGGTTCATCTTCCAGTTCTACCACCTGCTCCCTGAGCTCTCGGCGCTCGAAAACGTGATGATGCCCCAGTTGATCCGCCACGGCCTCTGGTCGTACATGGGGCAACGGGGCCGCATCCGTCGTGAAGCGACCGCCCTCCTGGAACGGGTCGGCCTGGGACACCGCCTCAACCATCTGCCCACGGAACTCTCCGGCGGCGAAATGCAGCGGACGGCGATCGCACGCGCCCTGGCCGGAGGGCCCGAAGTGCTCTTGGCCGACGAGCCGACCGGCAACCTCGACGCGGCGACCGGTCAAGGGGTTCTCGAGTTGCTCCGCGACTTGAACCGCGAACGCGGACTCACTATGATCATGGTCACCCACGACCCTCAGATTGCCCTGCAAGCCGATCGGGTCGTTCGGCTCGCCGAGGGGCGAATCGAGGAATGGGCCCCCGCTTTAGCCTGAGACCAAGGCGCGGGGGCCCCCTTTTTTTTATTATTCCAAGGGGTCGGTCTCTGAGACGTGCCTTGGCGGGAGTGCCATCCAAATGAGCCTCAAAATCTATATCAGCGGCAAGCTCTACGACAAGGCCGACGCCAAGATCAGCGTCTACGACCACGGCTTACTCTACGGCGATGGCGTGTTCGAGGGCATTCGTGCCTACTCGGGACGGGTCTTCCGCCTGACGAAGCACGTCGAGCGACTTTATGAATCCGCCCGGTCGATCCACCTCGAGATCCCGATCTCGCAGGAAGCGATGGCCAAAGCCATCGTCGACACCGTGGCGGTCAACGGCCTCAGCGATGCCTACGTCCGGGCCGTCGTCACCCGAGGCTCAGGGAGCCTCGGGCTCGACCCCCGGAAGACGACCGATCCCCAGATCATCATCATCGCCGACGCCATCAGCCTCTACCCGGCCGAACTCTACGAGCACGGCCTGAAAATCATCACCGCGGGCACCCAGCGCAACCACCCGAGCGCGCTCAATCCCCGGATCAAGTCGCTCAACTATCTCAATAACATCATGGCCAAGATCGAGGGCACGAACGCCGGCTGCCTCGAAGCCCTGATGCTCAACCACAAGGGTGAAGTGGCCGAGTGCACCGGCGACAACATCTTCATCGTCCGCCGAGGAGAGCTGCTGACCCCTGGAATCGACGCTGGGATTCTCGAGGGGATCACCCGCGACGCGGTGATCGAGCTGGCACGCGCGGCCGGCATCACCGTGGTCGAGCGTTCGATGGACCGCCACGACATCTACACGGCCGATGAATGCTTCCTGACGGGGACCGCCGCCGAGGTGATTCCCGTGGTCGAATGCGACGGCCGCTCGATCGGCCTGGGCAAACCGGGACCGGTCACGCTCGACCTCCTGCGCCGGTTCCATACCCTGGTACGCGAAGAAAAGTAAGCGAGGATCCAGCTCGTGATTGAGATCCGATCGATCCTGGCTCCCACCGATTTCAGCAAGCATGCCGCGAAGGCGGTGCGGTATGCTTGCCTTTTGGCCGAGCGGCTCGGAGCCGAGCTCCACCTACTCCACGCCCTATCCGACATCGTGCCCGTTGGGCCCGACCCGATGCTGACGCCTGTCCTTCCTCCCGAGTATTACACGGAGGCCAAGGAGCAGGCGCTCGCGGCGCTTGACAGAACGCTCGAGCCCGACTGGGGCCAGCCCGCCGCCATCAAGACCTCGGTCAGTTGGGGCGATCCGGTCGAGGAGATCGTTGCTTACGCCCGCGAAGAAGCGATCGACCTGATCGTGGTCGCCACCCACGGGCGAACCGGGCTAAGCCACGTCCTGCTCGGCTCCGTGGCCGAACGAATCGTCCGTGAGGCCCCCTGCCCTGTCCTCACAATCCGCGATCGAGAAGGGCGCTGAGCGTGGGTAGACGTGGTATCCCTTCGGAGGGATCGCCCACGTTTGGGGTGACTGACACCACTTTGTAGGCCGAAAGATCACCCTGCTCGGCTCGACCAGAGGTCAAGAGAGATGTCCGACCCACTCCCCCCGGGACGCAGGCTGATCTATCAGGGTCGCAAGATCGACCTCGCGCTCCAGGAGGTCCAACTCGCCGACGGCTCAAAAGCCGAGCGTGAGGTGGTCGTTCACCGGGGCGCGGTCGCTCTCGTTCCGATGGTCGACGCCGATCACGTCTGCCTTGTAAAGAACGATCGCTACGCGGTCGAGACGACGTTACTCGAGGTTCCCGCTGGCACAATCGATCCCGGCGAGTCGCCCGATCAGACCGCGCCTCGGGAACTGAGCGAGGAGACCGGCTACCGCGCGGGTAAGATCAGCCGGATTGCCGAATGGTTCGTTTCGCCGGGCGTGATGACCGAGCGAATGTACCTCTACCTCTGCGAGGATCTCACGCCGGGCCCCACGCAACACCAGCCGGATGAGCGTTTGGAACCGGTGGTTGTGGCGTGGAGTGAGGCGCTGGAGATGGTCCGCGACGGACGGATCGTGGATGCCAAGTCGATGTTGGCCATTCTACTCTGCGCCCGGCTCCACCGACCTTGATCGGTGAGCGGGCGTGCCAATCCCTTTGACCTCATCCCTCAACGTCTCACCGATCGGTGTAGGGAAAAAGGCTGGGAATGAGGGCGGCGTCGTTGGCGTTCACGCCGGGTCCAGGGCGATGGTCTTCGTTCAAGAAAATGTCGAGGTCGAGCGGACTGACCTGCCGCGTCGTATGCCAGGTAATGTGGCCGTCGGAGAAGAGGACGTTCTGGCCTCGACCGCCGTGGTTCGGGCTATTCCCTTCCAGGATCACTCCCCCCTCGTGAGCGGGCTGGTCGGCCAGCAGCGGTACATGGGACGAGTGACTGGCGAGGACGGGGCCGGGACGACCTGACCGGTTGCGGTAGCCGACGTGATAGGCATAGTCGCCATCGAGCATCCTGCGATAGGACTCGGGCGAATGCGGCTTGGGGCTCTCCTGCTCGCAACTCCCGTTGCAGGGACAGTCAAGCGCCTTGAGGTCCTTGAGCAGGCCGGAATCCTGCAAGGTCACCGCATAGGTCCCGGCGACGGCATTCGGCCGGTCGGTGGGGCCATACGGATACTGGTGGTGCAACCCGGCGTACTGAGCCAGGCCGATCCCTAATTGCCGCAGGTTGAACCCACAGCCCGCCTGGGCCATACGATCCTTGGACCGCTGCATGGCAGGGACAAGCGTGAGCAGGCCCGCCAAGAAGATGCCGGCCGCAACCGCGATATCCGCCCAGCGGAACGGGACGGTCGTGGGCACGTAGTCGAGAATCGTCCGTCGCCGCCCATGTTCGGCAACGAAGGCGCGGGTCCGCACCAGGAGGTGAGTCGGAACTTGGATGGTTTCCCCGTCGTCAAGCAGTTGGTGGACAGCCCGGCCAAGGCGGTCGAGCACCTCCGCCAAGTGCGGGTCGGTGGCCACCTCGGCGTCGGCCAGCTCGCGGGTGGGGCCCTCGAGTTGACCGAGCACGTAATCAAGTTGGTCTGAAGCGTTCATAGGTTTAGCTACTTCCGTCTCGATTCGCTGCCTTCGCCATCTGTTGAAGCTTGGCAAGAGCTGCGTGCAGTCTGGACTTGACGGTGCCAACCGGGATGTCGAGGATTTCGGCGATTTCGCGATACTTCAGATCTTGGTGATAGGCCAGGGTCAGCGTTTCCCGCAGAGTGTCAGGGAGACGGGCCACGCTCTGGCGGACCCATTCCGCCCGTTCCTGCCCCTGGAGTTCCGCCAACGGGCCGGAGTCTTCGCCGACCAAGAGATCGACCAAGCTCCCCGCTTCATTCTCACTGGACGCAACGCGTTGATCCAGGCTTACCGTCGGGTGACGGCCCACCTTTCGCAACGCATCAACGGCCTGGTGAGTGGCGATCGAGTAGAGCCAGGGACGGACAGGGCGTCCATCTTCATAAAGCGATTTCTTCAGGTGAACCTGCAAGAACGTGTTTTGAAACACATCCTCGGCCAAAGCCGAATCTCCCAGGTAGCGCACCAAGTAACGATAGAGTTCGTTCTGATAACGGTGAACGAGCGCGTCGAAGTCCCCGGCCTGTCCCGTCTCGCGGTATCGGCTGAGAAGCTCCTCGTCCGTGGTGGGGGCGAGGTCTTCCACGGTCTCAGTACCAGGTGCCTTCATCATCGTTACGGTCCGCCGCGCCGAAAGGTTCGGACTCGCGGTTCAAAAAACATTCGGGCGGTTCCAGAACCAACCTCGTCCGGAGCTTTCTCGCGCAAGACGTTGTCGCATCCAGTCTAAACGCCACTCTGATCGTGTCAACCCGTTCATCATTTCGCGACCGGGGACCAGAGCGAAAAATCGGCGCGACAGGGCGGATTCGTACATGAAGGGATGAGCAGAGCCCGGCCAGGTCGGTAACTCGAACCAGGGTGGTGAGTGGCCAATCCGTTGAATGGCCAAGCAGCCCTTTCCTAATTTTAGGACACAGGTTTTCAGAATCATCCCCCAGAACCACAGGCGATCTGCCCGCAACTACGATGGAATTCAGATCAAGAGCGGGCGGGTCGCCCGCGGTCCCAGGGGGTGATTCCCACTCATCCGAATCAGGGGGTCGATCCTCCCGATCGAGTTCGGGTTCAGGCTCACCGTTTCGTGCGCCGTAAATCAAACCCCAGGCTGCATGGCGCGTTCCAAGGCACGAGCCAGGTCTTCGGGGAGTTGGCTCCCAATCAACAACTTGGTGCCATCGACCAGGTCGATGCGAACACCAAGATTACCCCGCGCATTGAGAACGCGAACGCCATCACGGCCAAGCCGGATCCCCCACCCCCCGTAGTCGGCCAGGGGGCGGTAGGTCACAACCTCGATTTTTTGGATCGAACTGATCGGGACGATCCGGCGATAGGTCGGGATCCAGCCAAACCAAACCCGGAGGTCGGTCGGAGACACTTCGGTGGTCATCCGAAGCAGGCCGACGATCAGCACAACGGGCAAAACCAGACCGACAAGGAAACCGACGGCCAACTGGGGGGACGCATCGTTATCGCGCACCCCCGGATTGGCACCGGTCACGTAAGAGCAAAAGAGGGCGAACCAGAGAAGCCCCACGGCCACGGCAATGAAGGCGTACACTCGCCAGTCGAAGTTCTGTTCCTCGCGATAGACAACGACGGGAGGTGGAAATGCCGCCAAGGCCACGCTCAGGACCCTCCCCGCGATGAATCTTCCTGGCCCCAGCTTCCCAACACCCGAGTGAGGGCCTGGTAACCCGCATCGGCGACCCGATCGGCGGGAATCTGCCAGAGTTGGGGGTTGAGCACTTCCAGAGAAACGTGCCCCGTATACCCGATCCGTCCCAGGTGTTCGAGAATCGGCCCGATCTGAAAGTCTCCTTCACCGGGCAGGATCCGATCGCTGTCGCTGGCGAGCTCGCGCGGGGTTCCACTCAGGTCCGAGACCTGCACCCAGCCCAAGTTCTCGGAAGTCAGGTAGGCGAGATCCTCAAACTTACTGGGCCCGGTGTAATAGTGGAAAAGATCGAGGCAAACGCCCAACCCCTCGGAACCACACTGCGCCACCAGAGCGAGCGTGGTGTCCAGACTGGCGCAGAAGGACGCTCCTTTTTGGAACTCCAGCGCCAGCCTCACCCCGAATCCACGCGCCAGCTCGTTCGCCTCGATCAAGGACTCGATCGCGCGGCCGTAATCCTCGGCGGCCATCTCGCGAACAAAGTCAGGGACGACGATCAGGACCGGAACGCGAAGCTCCTGGAGGATCGCCAGCCGGCGCCGGAAGTGGTCCCAATGGACCTCACGTTCCGGGCCGCGAGCCAGCAAGAGCCCCCCTTGTGAAGCGGCGGCCACCGGTTCGAGCTTCTCCTGATCGAGCAGCGCACGGGCCTCGGCCACCGAATGGGTCAGCAAGTAGTTCTCCAGCTTCGTCAGCCAGAGTTCTACGGCCGTCCAGCCGGATCGCCCGTACGCCTTCAGGTCGTCCACGAAGGACGTGCTCAAGGTGGTCGCTTGGCTAATACAGGGTTTCATGTCGCGTCGCTCTCCTCAGCGGCGGCGGGCCGGTCGGCGGCCGGCACCGATCCCCCTTCAAGCAAGTCGCGCACAGCCTGAACGACGCCGGCCAAGGGAACACGCCACTGCCGGCAACTGTCGCGGTCACGGAATGTGACCGTGTCGTCGGTGAGCGTCTGCCCGTCCACCGTAATGCCGAACGGCGTTCCCGCTTCGTCCTGCCGGCGATAGCGCCGGCCGATCGCCCCCTTCTCGTCGAAGAAGACGGGGTAATGACGCTGCAGGTCGCGGTAGATGGCCTCCGCCTTTTCGGGCATGCCGTCCTTCCTGACCAAGGGGAAAACCGCCGCCTTGATCGGGGCGAGCCTGGGATGGAACTTCAGGACGTTGCGAACCTCGCCTCCCACCTCATCCTCATTGTACGCTTCGCAGAGGAAAGCCAAGGTGGCCCGATCCGCCCCCGCCGACGGTTCGATCACGTGGGGAATGTACTGGTAGGGATAGCCCGGCTGCGGCTCCCCTTCGCGCTTCTTCACGTACTCCTTGAACGAAGTCAGCCCGAGGCCTGCCTTGTCGCGTTCCCAACGTTCCTCATCGAAGTAGCTCAGGTCTTTGCCGCTGAACTTCTGATGCTGCGTCAGGTCGTACGACCCTCGATTCGCAATTCCTTCCAGCTCGCTGACGCCGAAGGGGAAGCTGTATTCGATGTCCGCGGTCCCCGTGGAGTAGAAGGCCAACTCGTTCGCGTCGTGCTCACGGAGTCGAAGCCGATCGCTGCGGAGCCCGTGCCGGACATACCACTGGAACCGCTGATCGCGCCAGTATTGATACCATTTCGCCGACTCTTCGGGATGGCAGAAGAATTCAATCTCCATCTGCTCAAATTCCCGAGAACGGAAGATGAAGTTTCGGGGATTGATTTCGTTCCGGAAGCTCTTGCCAATCTGGCCGATGCCGAACGGCGTCTTGACGCGCCCGGTGTCAACCACGTTCTTGAAGTTAGCAAAAATCCCCTGGGCCGTTTCGGGGCGCAGGTAGGCCTTGCTCGACGCGTCCTCGAGCGCTCCGATGTTGGTCTCGAACATCAGGTTGAAGGAGCGGGGGCGAGTCAGCGTGCCTCGCGCCTTGCAGGACGGACAAGGGACGAGCGCATAGAGCTCGTCGGTGATCGCCAGGTTGTCGAGCCGGATCACGTCAGGATCGCAATCGGCTTGAGCCGCATTCGCCTTCTTGAACTTCTCGATCGCCTTGGCGTTCTCGCGCTCGACGTCCTCGCGCTCGCCGATCGCACTGAAAACGAGCGGACGAGGATTGGTCGCGCCTTGAGGTCCGGAGCGATCGGTGAACACCAGGGCCGTCATCTGATCGGCGCGGAACCGCCCTTTGCACTCGCGGCAATCCACCATCGGGTCGCTGAAGCCGCCAACGTGTCCCGAGGCCTCCCAGACCTTGGGGTGCATGATGATCGAGCAGTCGAGGCCGACCATGTCGTCACGCATCTGGACGTTGTCGCGCCACCAGGCTTCCTTGATGTTCCGCTTCAGCTCAACGCCCAGGGGTCCGTAGTCCCAAAAGCCGTTGATGCCGCCGTAGATCTCACTCGAGGGAAAGATAAACCCCCGGCGCTTACAGAGCGAAACCAGCTTGTCCATATCCATCGCGTCGTCGTCCTAATAGTCGCGGCGGAAACCCGTTGCGGGTCCACCGATCATGTCTCATTCGTTCGATCGTGAATAGGGTGCGAGCCGGCACCTGCTGAGGCTGTTCGTCGAGGCCCGATCCGCTCAAGGGCCTTGATGGACCGCCACAATCCGGAGCGGGTCGCGAAGCAGCTCGGCGGTCACCTGATGGCCGGACCGATTCAGGTGGGCTGCATCGTCGATGTCGGCCGCCAATCCCAACTCCAGGACGCGGCGACCGCCCCGTCCTCGGCGGAGATAGCGAACCAGCGGGTTGCTCTCCGCGTCGGGGTCACCGCTCTTGAACCAGAGCGAGTTGTGGATTTTCGACCAGGCCCCTGCGGCAATTTCCGCCTCGTCATTCCTGAGCCCTGCCCCCATATCCTTGAGATGCTGCGCAAAGGCACCCGCGAGCAGGCCGTCTTCGAGGCTGATGCAACCGTCAGTCCCCGAGCAGACCACATGGACGTCGCGGCTTTCGAGATGCAACGCCTGAACGGTCGCGGCGAAGTTGGGGAAGGAGCCGATCAAGACCCGCTCGGCCTCCAGGCTCGCGAGAATCGCGCGCGTGCCGTTGGTCGTGGTCATGACCAGCGTCTTACCCCGACAGACCTCGGAGGTGAACGAGCGGGGGGAATTGCCGAGGTCGAACCCCTCGATGGGCAGCCCCTCCCGTTCCCCCGCAAGAAGGACCGAGCCGGCCGGAAACCCGTGGGACTCACGGCGGGCCTCATCGATCTCCCCGCAAGGGATCACGGCCTCACAGCCGGCCGCCAGGGCGTGAACCATGGCCGTTGTCGCCCGGAGTACATCCACGACCACAGCGACCCCCCCCTTCAAGGCTCCAGGAGGGATCAGGCTCGGTAAGAAATGGACGAAGACTTCGGGCTGCTCGGTCTCGGGCATGGACGAAGATCCTCTCGCGAGTCCTTTTGGTTTCGCTCGTTCGGTAATCCGCTACGATTATGGCATGCCATACGCCCCGTTGTGGAGACCTCCTTACTGTAGCGTAAGGGCGAGCGCAGGACAGCCTCGAGCCGCTCTGATGGCATGGTGGACAATCGCGAACCTTCGCCTTCCCAAGGAAGACCCTTTCCGTTAGTCTTCGCCCCTCTAGGCGACTCGATTTCCCATCACGGGTCGCGCAAGGGATCGAGGCAGCCGATTCAGCCTGGGCGAGGTGCATGGATGCACGAGCCGAAGGGAAGGATTCTCCCACTTAGCGGGCCCAGACGATTTATTATCGATCTGGTGCATTTCGCGCGTCAGGTTCCATCGACACCCGTTAGTCGAGTTGTCAACGTTTCGGCGTTGATGGAGCCACGCGAGCACCACCCGTCGCGACCTTCGTGGGCACTCTTGTTCATGAAGGCTTACGCGTTGGTCGGGGTGCAGCATCCGCCGTTGCGGCGGGCGTTGCTGGAATTTCCATGGCCACGAATATACGAACACCCCTGGATGAATTGCGCGCTCGCCATCGAGCGCTCGTTCCAAGGGGACGACGGCGTCTTCGTGGGACTGTTCCGGGCCCCTGAGCAGCAGTCGATCTGCCAGCTCCAGGAAGCCTTACGGTTCTACAAGAATCAGCCACTTGAACGGGTCGGAGTCTATCGCCGGGCACTCGCGTTCAGCCGCGTGCCCCGGCCGATTCGACGTCTCTTCTGGTGGAGTACCCTGAATGTCTCAGGGTTCAAGCGGGCCAAACGGTTCGGCACTTTCGGCCTCACGAGTTACGGCGCTCTGGGGGCGGAATCCCTCCATCCCATTTCGCCGCTAACCACCACGCTGACGTTCGGGCCAATCTCGGCCAGCGGCGACGTCGTGGTGAAGCTGATCTACGACCACCGCGTCCTCGATGGCGCCTACGTGGCTCGTCGGCTCCGCGATATCGATGATGCTCTGCAAGGGGCGATCCTCGACGAATTGCGCCACGGACCCTTTCCAGAAACGGTCCAACCGATGCCGACGTCATCAGCCATCCCCGCACCAATCTCCTTGAAACTGCACCGGCCGGGAGAGATCGACACCCCAGCCGAGACCCGACCGCGCGAGGATTACTCGTCTCCCGGTCACGCGGTTTAGGCCCGCTTCCGAGTTGGTGACTTCCTGGGACTGTGGGCACCCTGCCCGGCCCGCATTCGGGAGTCGTTGGGAAGTCAGGGGACGACACCCCGGAAAACCGCTCAAACAGCCCAATCGCCTGAACCCGGCTCCTTATTAAGGAGCCGGGTTTTTTTATTCTCCCATCCGGATCCGACCTCAAGCTTAAGCTCGCGCCGGCAGCCTCACTTTACTCCGCTCAAGGCTGAGACACTTCCTGGTCGGTCGTGACGCGAACCTCGAGTCGGCTCATCATCCGCTTGAGTCCTTCCTCTTTCGCGTTAATGAAGAGCACATTTTCCATCACGATCGCTTTTCGTTCCTCGGTGACGTGCAGAACAATCTTGCCCGCCCCCAAGAGGAGAAACTCGAAGACGTCGGGAATCTCCTTGTCGAACTTGAGGTTCAGCGTCGGGTAACGCTCCAGGTCGCTGAGCGGACCATGGTGATGAAGAATCTCGTTGGGCAAGATTTCCCAGTAGTCGAGATAGCGCGTCACATAGATCACCGCGAAGTTGAGCGCGAGGATCGCCGCGACCATGAAATAGAAGCCGGAGTTGGCGACGACATAGATTCCGCCCACAAGGACCCGAGCCGGTTTGAGCAAGTCGGCATCAAAGTAGGCCGCGATCCAGAGCAAGAAAAAGAGGCCGAGCAAGACGAGGAGAACGATCGCAACGACCGTGAAGCGCGGGAAGTCGATCGCCATAATCAGCAGGTTGAAGGTGAAAATTCCCAGGAAGAGAATCCCCAACAAGTTCTGCGAGGTCATAAACCGTTCGTGCTTCAGAGTCACGGCGGCCGGCACCGCCACCGGTTCCCCCTTCGCCTCTTTGGCCGCCACCTCAGCTTTCTCGAGCTTGATCGGATCGCTGGTCCGGTCCCCGATCAATTCCATCCCGATCCCGCAGATCAAGGCAGCGATCATGGTCGGGAAGATGAAGATAAGTTTCGGGTAAGTGAAAATTCGGATCCCAGGATCACGTTGTTTAACCTGGGTGCTTGGGGGCGTGGATGCCGCTTTTGGGTCCGAGGCCATGTGGGAAGATCTCCAGAACCGGACGCCGCGAACAAACAAAACTCCCAACGGTCACTCGCCGCCTGGTTCGTCCCGACGTCGATGCGTTCGGCTGAGGGCATGGTAACGCCCGGGCAGCCCTCGGTAAAGTCCCCGACCCCAAGGGGATCGGTATCGAGACTCAGCCGGATCCCTTTTCAATACCGCAGAGGGATTCGCTCTCCCCCACGATTCATTGCGAGCAATCCGAACTGATTCGTTCGATCAAGCCAGAACATTTCAATTTGACAAACACGGCGAACCCGCGCACGCTGTTCCGTGGTCTGGCTCGGGCTTATTTGAATGAAGGCCATTCAGGACGCCGATATTCTCGCGTGGAGTAGCACGCCATGTTATTGCAATCTCTACATCCTTCACGTACTGTTGGCTCCCTTCTTCCCGATCCGTGAAGTCTACCAAATATCTTTCGAACAATAACTGGAGTCATCTCTCATGATGAAGCTGCACTCAAGCATGGCTCGTTGGAACAGCCTGACCTTGGTGTTGGCGCTGGTCGTCGCGGCTTCGGCCAGCTTGCCCGGCTGCGGTGGTGACGCCGAGAAAACCACTCCGCAAACCGAATATCCGGCCGAACATAAGGCCGCGGACCAGGCTCAAATCGATTTCATGAAGACTCAAGGCAAGGCCAAGAAAAGATAGGGGTCAGGCTCACGGCAATCGTGTTGTGATGATTTCCCTCTTTCCTCCCCCATCGTTCAGTTAATGACCTCAACGCGAAGAACTTCCGCGACAACGAGTGGTTCGATCGCCCTTTTTCCGTCCTCGTGTGAGGACGTTGTTCTTTTTCCTGTGATTTCAAAGTCAATCGAATGATGGGAGGCCATGTATGAGAAGCAATCTGAGACGCGGGTTCACGCTCATCGAGCTTCTGGTGGTCATTGCAATCATCGCTGTGCTCATCGCACTCCTGCTCCCAGCCGTGCAAGCGGCCCGCGAGGCCGCTCGCCGGTCGCAGTGCATCAACAACCTGAAGCAGATTGGTCTGGCACTCCATAACTACCACTCGGCACTCAACGCCTTTCCCATGGGAGGGTCGCACAACCCGAGCAGCGCCCCGCAGTCATTCACCTATGGCGACATGACCGATAACGGCGGCATTACCTGGGATGCCTGGAGTGCCCAGTCCGCACTCCTGCCGTACATCGAGCAGCAGGCGATCTATTCCGCCATCAACTACAACTTCGCCCCGCGACCGGGGACCGAAGGCGGCACCATCAATTCCACCGCGTTCAATTCCAAGATCGCCTCCTTCCTTTGCCCTTCCGACGGCAATGCGGGAAAGGTGAACTACAACAGCTACGGTGCGAGCCAGGGTACAACCACGATCAACTGCTGTGGCAACGAACTCAAAGCCACCACGGGAATGTTCGGCAACAGGGCCTCCACCTCGCTTGCGGAGGTCAAGGACGGAACCTCGAACACAATTGCTTACTCCGAATCCCTGGTCGGCAACGCGATCAATGAGCCAAATCGGGAGGGCAATGCAGCCAGGGGGAGCAGTGGGCAAGCAAGCGGCAGGGTTGACGCCACGGGACTGTTAACCCAGATCAAGGCCGACATGGCAAGCTGTGACACGGACTTTCAGACTGGACCACTGACGGGAAACACCCGAAACGCCCGTGGCTCCAGTTGGGGCATCGGCGCATTGGGCTACTCGATGTTCAACACCGTCATCCCGCCGAACGGAGCAAAGTGGGTGGCCTGCCGCACCGACTGCTGCGCCCAGGCTCAGCATGCTCACTATAACCTGGCGACGAGCGCCCACTCCGGCGGCGTGAACGTCGCCATGGCCGATGGTTCGGTCAAGTTCATCAAGAACTCGGTTTCTTGGAACACCTGGTGGGCCCTCGGCACCAAGGGGAACGGCGAGGTGATCTCCGCCGACTCCTACTGAGCCAAAGCTTAAGTAACTAAGGAAGGGGGGAAGCTCGAATTGAGTTTCCCCCCTTCCCTTAGCGAGTTCATGGTCGATGATCCGCCGAAAGACTCATCCACTCCCAGCCGGGCCAACGGCCCCCTGCCTCTTCACTTGAGCCGGTCACTCGCAATCCCAGCGGGTTTCCGGAGGTCCGCAAGCCACATCCTCCAATCCCAAACTGCCGCTGATCCCAGCGACTCCCCTCGTCCAAATTCCTTTCTTACCCAACGCCCGGCCCACCGACTTGAAAGGCGTTTCACAGCCGAGGCCGCGTCCCGCCGGCTCGAACGGGTGGGTTCGCCACATCCTCTTCGCCTTCGCCGACCGCCCTGGTGCAGACGGATGTGAAGCCATCTCCATTTCAAAGCCGTCAACGACGATTGACGTTGATCTTGCACAACGTAAAAAAATACTACTGGACAAATCGCCACACGTAACGTAAGTTCAAAACGTTCTTACGTTCGATTTCTGTTGTGACTATAAAGGGGAAAACAAGCGATGATTTTATCGTCTCGATGGGTCACGGTTGGAATGAGCGTCGTCTCAATCTTATTCTTGAGCTTGATCCCTGCGACAGCGCAAGAGGCGCCTCCCACAACCTCATCCTCGTCCACAAAAACCGAAGCCCCCGCAGCCAAGCCATCGAACAATTCGGTGCGCCGAGTTCCGCCTTACTTCGCGCAAATCGGCCTCTCGCGTGAACAGAAAGACTCGATCTATCAGGTCGTGGCGAAACACCAATCGAGAATTGAAGAACTGAAGAAAGAACTCGCCGAGGCAAACACCAAGATGGTTGAAGAATGTGAGGCCCTGCTCGACGAGGCGCAAAAGAAATCGCTCGAAGGCCGTCGCCGCTCAGCGGCGGACGCCGCCAAGGCCAGGGCATCCGCCAAGCCGGCGAAAGCGAAAGACGATAAGAAGACGGACTGAGAATCACTCGGAATGAGCCCGCCCGCTCGGGTGGACCAGTCCGAATTCCTCCGGCTGCTCTTCTGCCCGCTCAACCGAATTCCAGTAGCCCGGCCGGGCTACTGGAATGGCTTGATTCGAGTTTGGACGGCCGGGTCTGACGTTGGAATTTCTGATAGATCGGTCTCGCGGAGTTCAGACCTCCAGCGAGGCTCGAAGATCGGCCGCCAGAAGGTCAGCCCGTGGATAGCGGTCGTCGGCCCGTTTCGCAAGTGTTCGGAGGCAGACTCGCTCCAATTGCTCCGGCACTGATCCGTCGATGCTCCGAAGGGACGGGGGAGCTTGATTGACGATCTGCTCACGCAACTCGATCGCAGTCCCCGCCAAGAACGGGCGACGGCCAGTCAGTAGCTCGAACAAGACCACGCCAAGACCGTAAAGATCCGCCCGGTGATCGATGGGCCCAAGTTCTTCCGTCAGTTGTTCAGGAGCCATGTAGGGAAGCGTGCCGACGCCGCCTTGGTTCCTCTTGAGGTCCTCCTCGAGGACGGCGATCCCGAAGTCGGTCAGATAAGCCTTGCCTTGCAGGTCAATCAAGATGTTCGCCGGCTTGATGTCGCGATGAACGAAGCCGGCCCGATGCGCATGGTCGAGGGCATCGGCCACGTCAGCCACGATTCGGGCCGACGCCTCGTGGTCAGGGTGTTCCGTCTTGATCCAGAGCGCCAGGTTGGTTCCTTCGATCCACTCACCGACGATGAAGCACGAAGTCCCCTCGCGCCCGACGTCATGTACCGGGACAATGTTCGGATGCCGGAGTTGGGCCACCTTACGTGCTTCGATGCGACATTGATCCACCTCCCCCGAAGTAACCGGCCGGTCCACCCTTGGAATTTTCACGGCGACAAGTCGTTCGAGCCAGGTGTCGAACCCCTTGTAGACCCGCCCAAAGCCCCCCTCCCCCACCAAGGAGTCGAGCCGGTAACGGTCGGCCAGCAAACGGGGCAAGCTGGAGTCGGCCGGCACCAACCGAGCAAAGCCGGATGCGGACACCGACATCAGAGTTCCGCTTTCGATGGACTCATTCAGCCAGTCCACCTGCTCGAGTTTCGCAACCTGCCGGCGGAAGCCGGTGAGGAGTTGCGGGCAATCGCGACACAGTTCCTCGGGCGCGAGGGCCTCCCCCTGGGCTTTGCCCTCCTCCCAGCGCACGATTAAGTCGAGGATCTTCTCTCGGTCACTTTCCATCGTCGTTCATGCCTCACTCCCCTTCGGGAGAATCGCCATGGAGGGCATCGCGAATCAAGAGCCGGGCGGAAGCCCACCGCCGTTGGATCGTCTTGGTCGCAACCCCAAGCGACGCAGCGGCCTGCGCATGGCTCATCCCTTGATACCAGACCCGGTCCATGACCTGCCGTTCCGGCTCGGGCAGCCGGTTCACGACCTCATGGAAGGCCGCCCAGCCCTCGAGCGTCTCAGGCCGCTCCGATCCGTTGTCGATCCCGGCCAGTCGAGAACCAGGGTCGACCCCATCGGTGTGGTGATGGGCTCCTTTTCCCTGGGGACCATAATCGCGGCGCGCCAGGTCAATCAACTCCCGACGAATCTGTGCCGCCGCCAGGTGATCGAAATGGGCGACCCCTTCAGGTCGGACCGTGGCGAGACTGCGGTGAAGTCGCAAGAGCGCCGCCTGGAGCAAGTCGTCCGTCTGCTCCCAACGTCCCACATGCGGAAAGCGTCTGAGCATCGCACGGGCGAGAGTCACAAACCGCTTCTGAGCCAGGGCCACTAACGGCTCCCGAGCGGAATCGTCACCGGCCCGGAGCCGGTCCAGCAGGTCGCTCGCTTCGGTGGTCTGGCCCATGGTTCAGCTCCCCCCCTCCTCATCCTCAATGATACCTCCACCAGCCCATCTCTGATTGCGCCCCATTTTAGTGCAAGGCATCAAGCCGACCACCCCACCCCCCAATCGAGGGACTCCCACTCGGTTGGATGTCCACCTCAGCCGTTGGCTCTCGCATTCTCTTCCGGTAGTGGCGGAAACCGTCGTCCTCCTCCCAACCATTGGAAAACAAAAAAAGGACATGGATCATGACCCAAGAAATCAACCAATCCCAGTACGAGCCCGAAATCCTCAGCTCCCCCGTTCCCGTGCTGCTTGACGTCTACGGCGAGTATTGTGGCCCTTGCCGTCAGCTCGCCCCGGTTATCGACCGCCTGGCTACGGACTACAACGGTCGTGCCCGAATCTTCAAGGTCGATGCCGGCGCTAATCAGGAGCTGGCGGGGAACCTGATGATCTCGGCCGTCCCGACCGTCGTGGCCTTCCGCGACGGCCGAGAAGTCGGGCGACTCGTCGGCCTCCGGCCCGAATCGGCCTACCGCAAACTGCTGGAATCGGCGGGGGTATCCTGACCTCCGTGGCACGATTTCGATGACAAGCCCGGAACCAGAACGGTGACGAGGCGGACGAAATTACGGCGCAAGCCTCCACATTTTCCGCCTCGGCCACTCCCCTTGATTCCGGGCTTCATAATCCACCGGACCCTAGACGTAAATCCTTCGTTTGCTGGAGGTATCGGCGATCCAGTCAACCGTGACCTTCGCCCTTTGGACCACTCGGAAACGCGTGTTGCACCGGGTCCTGCTCCTCCCAATCGAGGAATCACTCCCTCGTTCCGGGAAACTGACTGGAAGAGGATCTCGGTTCCCGGTAGGATAGGGACCCTAACGAGCTGAAAGACCAAACCAACAGGGCACTCCCTGAGGTTTGGATTGCCAGGCGGATCACCTGCGAGAGTTTGCCGGAACCAGCTTCTGGCAAAAATTCTTGGGTCGGGGTTTTGAAGACGACGGAGAGGTGACCGAGAGGCCGAAGGTGCAGCACTGGAAATGCTGTGTACTGTCACAGGTACCGAGGGTTCGAATCCCTCCCTCTCCGCTTAAGTTCCAATGACGCAAGGATTTACGATCGCCACATTCGACGTAAGCCTGAATGACAGTTTTTTTTGATCGTCTGGTTTCTCGCCAGCGTCACCAAAACGCTTGAAGCCTCCCTCTCGATTCGATCGAGAGGGAGGCTTCTTCGTTTCTTAAGACACGGGCGTTGCTTCGAGGAGTTTCACCAGACGAGACGCCTCGGTATAGCCCCCTTTATCGAGGGCGAATCTCACCGCCTCAATCGTGGCGGGTGGAGGTTCAACCGTCAGCCCGATCCCCATGAGCCTCGCCAACTCCTGATCGCCACCAATCTCTCCGATCTCTCCGGCAATATTGCGATAGGTGAGATCGGCCGAGTTGCTGGGGTTTGGTCGTGTAGTTTCGCTCGGCGACTGCCTGGCTCAGATTGACAATCTTAGCAAAATTTAATGACTTCTTGAAGTGATCATGAGTGCAATTCAGCGATGCGTGTGGATGAGAGACGCGGTTTCACCGCGTGGGCAGGAAGGGCTCACTTGCCCTTCAGACACTGCGAGCCATCGGTCAACGGTGGCGAGCACACTGGCACTCTCAAGTCATTTTGGCACGCCAATGGCAACGCATTCACGAATTTATTGATGGTTGATGGGGGGAGGGATAAATCGCTAGAACATGACTCAACGACAGCCGGGGTGCTGGGGACGAGGCATGGACGGCCACATCGGACGCGTCTCCCCGGTTGTTATCACACGCTGAATGCTCCAGGCTCAGGCATCTCCAGGATGCGTCGCACCGAAACATACAAAAAATAAACGTGTCGATGTGATGAATCGCGAGAAAGCGAGGATGGCTCTCAGATTTTCATCGGGCTGAGTTAGCTGAGACGCCCACTTCGTTTCACACAATCGTTGTGAGACAATCCGCCAGTGTGGAGGGAACCAACTCAGAGCAAATTCAAGGGGCAGGGACAAAGTCGTCCTTCTGCATCGAAGTTCCTGAAACTCCCTGCATCATCTACGCCAAGTCTATTAGACTTTCACGCATAAGTCAGTACCATGTGCCCGCTGTCTTCGCCACCTTCGTTGGGCGACTTTGTCCACTGGTTCCGACGAAGGGTTCGGTCGGTGCAGTAGTAGCATTCTGGGATGTCAGCATGAGGAAACTTCGTCTCCTGACAATCAAGTGTTTCGTAGCCTTCTTGATCGTCGGGTGTGTGTGCCAGATCGTCGTGGTCGTAGAACAAGTGCGAGCGTGGCGTAAAGCCGTCGCCCCGTTCGAGACATTGGGTGCCAGGGTGTCGGCCACGGGGGGAGATGACATGGGCCGTTTGGCAGGACGTAAAGGCGTGAGTCGCATCATCTTCAGGGAAAATGTTGGAGACGCTGAACTCGCCGGACTCGTTAAGCGGATGGAGCGATTTCCTAACCTCGATACACTCGTCCTTGAAGGGCCAAAGGTAACGGATGCGGGCCTTGCCCACCTTAAGAGCTTGAAGCAACTCGGCAAGATACTGTTATACAACACACGGGTGACGGATCAGGGGAAGGCGGATCTGCAACGAGAACTGCCCAACTTGAGGGAGCTGTAGCATTTGGAACTAAGTGGAGAGGCAGCGTTCGGAACCGGGCAGGATAACGATCGACGCAGGCTCGATGACTTCATCGCTGACTACCGAAAATCGCCCAACGCCGGGGACGAAATGGGAACCGTGATCGAAATCACCACCAGCCCCATGGACAAAGCGATGATTCGTGACCACGAGATGTGAACGTCAGTCGAAAAACGTAGCGCGCGCCGGTCTCCGATGTTCGGTCGAAAAACGTAGCGCTCATGGATTCACTCGTGGCGTCTGGTACACCAAGGCGAACATCGTTTCGCCTCGATACCCACGCGTCGCGAGGTCTATGGGTGTTCACGCACATGCACAACTGGGCCGAGATCCGCCGCCGCGTCCTTGTGGACAGACAGAGCAAGCGTTCCATCTGTCGCGAGTTCGACATCCACTGGGACACCCTCCAAAAGATCCTCCTCCATGACGAACCTCCGGGCTATCGCCAGGCCCGACCCCGCGCCCGCCCCAAGCTCGAGCCGTTCTTGCCGATCCTCCACCAAATCCTCCAGGACGACCGCAAGGCTCCCAGGAAGCAGCGGCACACCGTTCGTCGCCTCTTTCAGCGCCTCCGCGATGAATACGGCTATCGGGGTGGATTGACCATGGTTCAAGGCGTCGTCCAGGCCTGGCGGGAGGGGCAAGCCGAAGCCTTCCTTCCCCTCATCCACCGGCCCGGCGACGCGCAGGCGGACTTCGGACGCGCCGTCGTCGACATCGCTGGGCATTCCTCCACCGCCGCACTGTTCGTCATGACGCTCACCCATTCCGATGCGATCTTCTGCGCCGTCTTCCCGCGGGAATGCACGCTCACCTTCCAGGAGGGCCATCGCCTCGCCTTTGCCTGCTTCGGCGGCGTACCCCGTCGGATCACCTACGACAATACCCGGATCGCCGTGGCGCGGATCATCGGCCAGCGGGGCGAGGGCGTGACGACCGAGTTCCTCAGACTGAAAAGTCATTACTTGTTTGAGTCTCATTTCTGTCGCGTCCGTTCCCCCAACGAGAAGGGGCACGTGGAGTCGCTCCTGGGCTACGCGCGGCGCAACTTCCTCGTGCCGGTCCCCGAGGCCGATTCGTTCGCCGCGCTCAATGCCCGCCTGCAGCAGAGTTGCCGGGGCGACCTGGGCCGCACCACGCGGGGCCAATCGCTGACCAACGGCCAACTTCTGGAGCGGGAGCGAGGCGAACTGCTCAACCTGCCCGAGGAACCGTTGAGCATCCGTCAGGTGGAGGCGGTCCGGGCCAACTCGCTGTCGCTGGTGCGATTCGACCGGAACGACTACTCGGTCCCGACGCGATACGCGCATCGGCGTCTGACCGTGGTGGCGGATGTGGAACGAGTGCGGATGGAGACGGCCGGGACGATCGTCGCCGACCACACTCGGTGCTGGGATCGCTGCCGGACGATCTTCGATCCGGTCCATTACCTGGGCCTGCTGGAGCGAAAGCCAGGGGCACTGGACTTCGCACTGCCCTTGGAGGGCTGGGAGCTGCCGGCTTGCTTCGCGGCACTCCGTCGTCGCCTGGCCGAGGACCATGGGCCGCGAGGTCAGATCGAGTACATCCGAGTCCTCCGACTCCTGGAGCGAGCGACGCTCGAGGAGTTAACCGCGGCGGTCGAACAGGCCTTGCGCCTGGAGATCTCGGCGGTCGATGGAGTGCGCTTGATCCTGGAGCACCGGCGGGATCGGCCGACGGCGCCGTTGGACCTGGAAGGTCGTCCCCACTTGCCACGCGTCAGCGTCCCGCCGCCGGATCTGAGCGGCTACCGTTCGTTGTGCGGGGAGGCGCAGCCATGAGCCAGCCGAACGCAACGCCAGGAGACTTGGTCCGTTTGAAGCCCATGCTCAGGTCATTGAAGCTGCCGACGATCGGGGCGGAGTGTGAGAAGGTGGCCCGGCAGTGCGCGAGCGAACGGGTGGACCATCTGGGCTACCTGCTGCGGGTGTGCGAATTGGAGCTGATCGAGCGAGAACGGAAAGCGGCGACGCGACGCCTGAAGGCGGCGAGGTTTCCGGCGTTGAAGACGCTGGGTGAGTTCGCGTTCGCGGCCCAGCCGGCGATTCCCGAGCATCTGTTGCGTGAACTTTCGAGATGCGAATACATTGACAAGCGTGAGAATATTCTCTTGGTCGGTGCGTCGGGTACGGGGAAGACCCACCTGGCGACGTCACTGGCGGTGGAGGCATGCCAGCGGGGCAAGCGGGTGCGTTTCGTGCGTGTGACCGAGTTGATCACCAGCCTTCTGGAGGCACGGGATCAGCACCAGTTGGCGAGGCTGAAGGGCCAGCTGAGCAAGCTGGACCTGTTGGTGCTCGATGAGCTGGGTTACGTGCCGGCGAGCAAAGTGGGAGCAGAGCTGCTCTTTGATGTCATCAGTACTTCATATGAGAGAACCAGCCTAATCGTGACAACGAACCTGCCGTTCGAGCGCTGGACGGAGGTACTGCTGGACGCGAGTTTGACGGCAGCGGCGTTGGACCGGCTGACCCATCGCTGTCACATCGTGGAGACGGGCAGTGAGAGTTATCGCCTCAAGGAGGCGAAGCGTCGTCGGGGCGGTGATGGCTTGAATCGCGAAAGGAGGGCATCGAGCACGGGACTCGTGGACGAAAGTCGAGTGGCTGAGCGATCGTCCCCTGTGGACGAGGCGAGCTCGAGCAGGTAACGTCTGTTTACCGGGCGCTACGTTTTTCAACCGGCGCGCGCTACGTTTTTCGACCGACGTTCACACCACGAGATCCTTCTTCGGGACAACGCTGCCACTGTTGTTGCGAAGTGAACCGACCTGCGGCTCAGGACACGGAGGTAGGCGAATCGACCGAGTCTCCGACCATTGGAACTAATTCTTAGAGCGGTCTGAAGGCTTACTTCGCTTGACGGCCGGTCGATGGAATGCGTCCCTCGCTTGACTTCTTTTTCAGCTGCTCCAAATAGAACGCCCGACGCTTAGTCAAGGCGGATGTCCTTGGAGTTCGGGGTGCAATTACCATTCCCGACTCAGCCTCGAAATACAACCCAAGCGGCCTCGGACCAGTCGTTAAACTTGGTGCTTCGCGGTAGTAAAGCCCAAGTTGCTGGGGTCGCGAATCCCATTCATCAGCTTCGACAACCCCTACCAGACAGGCAACTGCAAGACCGGAGATCAGCGTCTTCATCGTCATCCTCCATGAGTGTCGCCAATGGGCGGCGAGATTCTAGTTGGAAGGTGCTCCTGTGTCTACGTCGTAATTTGCCTTGACTGAATGACGAGGAACTCGCAAGACCTCGATGATGGGAAGGGGACAGAAGATATCGAGGCTTCGTTTCAAGATCTAGCAGTTTATAAGTACGATAATCCTAATATCCTTATTTTTATGGATCTTGAATTCACAGTTTGATCCCCTGCCGCTGATCCTCTTCATGATTCCCATCTCGAACTTCCTTGTGTACGACCTCTACGTCGCCGGTGTTGTGGCTCCGTACCGCATAATCGCGGGCCGACAGGCGTGCCCGTAGTGCGGGGCCAGGACGATGGGATGCCTCTGCGTGAATGTCATCCGGCCCCCACCTTCAAGTTGGCACCAATGCCGTCGTTGCGAGACAATAGCGGAGCACCGACTCATCAAGGGCTGGGTCCAGCCGTCTACGGTTGAGCCTTGGTTGGATGAAGAGCTAGACCACCCTAAACCGGCTTGTCCGAGCGGCTCTATGAAACGTCGCACCATGATCGCCTGCATCTTCGGCATCGCCTTGACTCTCCCCGCCAGTTGTATATGGACGTGTCAGGGATGGGGATTGCCGTCATCGGACGGCTTGCGGGTCGGGACAGGGCCAGCGCGTATAACTGTGCGGCCTGAGTAGTCTGGCGCGACAGACCGTGGCTCGTTATCTTTGAATCGGTCCTCGTGAATCGGCTTACTGCACTCCGGGTGTGCGGAGGCCGACACCGACCGATCCCAGGATGCCTCCCATGGCCAAGCCCGTCGATGTCGGCTCCATCGGCTCTTATTTCGAATCGCTCTCCGATCCCCGCCACGCACGCAATCGTCGGCATTTGATGGTCGATATCGCTGTCATCGCGGTCTGCGCCGTCATCTGCGGATGCGATGGCCCTACCGCCATTCATCGCTGGGCCAAGAATCGTGAGTCCTGGCTGGCCCTGCATCTGGCCCTGCCCAACGGCATCCCCTCACGGGATTGCATCCGACGCTTGCTCATGGCGCTGAAACCCGAAGCCTTTCAACGCTGCTTCCAGGACTGGATCTGCGACGCGATCCCCGCCGACACTGAGAACTCCCGCCGACACGTCGCTATCGACGGCAAAGCCTGTCGCGGATCGCACGATGCGGCCAAAGGTCTTGGCAATCTGCACATTGTCAGCGCCTGGGCCAGCGAGCAGGGCATTGCGCTGGGTCAGGTGGCCACCGACGCCAAGTCCAACGAGATCACAGCCATCCCAAAACTTCTCGAGCAGATTGACCTCACGGATACGCTCATCACGATCGACGCGATGGGCTGCCAGAAAGCGATTGTCGAGCAGATCGTTGACGGTGGCGGCGACTGCGTGATCGCCGTCAAAGACAATCAGCCGAAGCTCGCAACCGCGATCCAAGCGTTCTTCCTCGACCACCTGGAACGCGATCTCGAGGACCTCCACTATCGATACGACGAGACCCGTGATGCCGGGCACGGCCGCATCGACGAGCGTTCCTATTATCTGGTCAAGGTGCCGACTGATTTCGCGCCGCTGAAGGATTGGCCCTGGATCAAGGCAATTGGCTATGCGGTGCGAATCACGCAGCATGCCGATGGGACGGAGTCGGACGAGGTGCGTTACTATCTCAGCAGCCACTATCTGAGCGGCAAGCGTTTCGGCGAAGCGGTCCGCGGTCACTGGAGTATCGAGTCGATGCACTGGGTGCTCGATGTGAACTTTCGCGAAGATGAGCACCGCACTCGCGAGCGGACTTTGGGGAACAACTTGAGCTGGCTTCGGCGGTTCGCCGTGACGCTGCTGAAGCGTCATCCCGACAAGGATAGCCTACGTGGAAAGATGATGTCCTGTATGATTAATACGGACTACCTCACGCAAGTCCTTTCACTACAGCGTGTTTGATATGCGCTGGCCCTGCGGGTCGGGATGACGAAGCCCGAAGTCGTAGCCATCGTGGGACCGCCGAGTTCCGAAGGCAAAAGGCCCGATGGCACGAGTTAGATGACGATCACGCAGGATCAATCCCTGGTTTGGATCGAACTCGATTTTGACGCCAAGGACCTCCTCCGCTCGTTCCATTACGAACGCTTTTGACCACGCCTTGACCTTGGTCATGCCGATGACATTCCAGGCAAGAACCATGAAAGCAGTGAGCCGATTGTGCGAACCGGGCCGATCGGCACTCGTCGCCCATCGATCCCGAAAACCCCTTCTAACGGGCGTCACACTGTGATGCCTACCCCGGTAAGTGAGAGGGGAAAGCTTCCCTGCCCCCACGGGTGGAGGCATCAGGAGCGAGGCACGCGGTCAGGTCAACGAGGGGTCGAAACCTGTGAGACTTCCTCCTATGACGACAAGGCGAATGATATTCGTGGTGGCGTTTGTCGCCGTCGCCTTCGGGGGCGGCCCGGCGATTAACCGACTCCGCCTGTGCTGCATCGAGCGAGCCAACCCTCACTATTTGATGGCTTATCTCTGCGGCAACGAAAGCACACTCTTCACTGCACGAGCGACCACCTGCCGGAGATGGGCTTCCCGAGGCATCCCTTGGAACCGAGCTACGAAGGAAGCGGAGACGCTTCGGCTCTGTCCCGAGCAGATGGAGGCCCCGACCAGCGGATCGTGGCTCAAACAGGCAGCAGGTTGGGAGCGAGCAGCCCTCACAGCTCAGAGAGCGATGTCGAAGCAATGGCGAGTGGCTAGGATCTACGACTTGTGGGGCCTTTGGCCCATCATCGAATTCTGCCTCCGCATCGATCCTTTCAATCAAGGTAACGGGATGGCACCGCTCTCCCTGCTCGTCTTGTTCTTCGGACTTTGGCTCGGTTTACGGGCAATTGGCCGATTGATGAAAATCGGGTGGGAGAGGAGAAGTCGATCAAAGGTCGAGAACCCGCCGCAGTTGAAACTCAACCACGTTGACTTGTCATTAGCTCAGCGTGAGAAAGTCGAAAGGCGGATCGCCGAGTTCATCGAGGACTCGACATCTATCTATGCCCACGTCCATGAAACTGTCGCTAAAGCGAACGTGCTGCCGCTTCTCTTCGATTGGACGGGCTTCATGGCTTTGCGACCAGAAGGTGAGATTGTCTACGTTCCGTACGTTGACGAGCCTGGTGAAATCGAGCAAGTCCACGACGAACGCTTGCGAAATATGGGGCTGTTTCAGGGAACCAAACTTCACCCGGAACTCGAATTCCTGTTGCCTCCGAAGCCCCGAGATGCCATCGCGTGTCCTGATTGCCGGGGGTCGGGTCGACCGACATTTCCACCGGGTCAGGAGCATCTTTCCGGGGTTGTGATTTGCTCCTGCGGCGGTTTAGGATGGGTATCCAAGCCTCAAACATCGAAGTAAACCGTTTAGGACCGTTGCCCAAGGTATTGTCAATCTTCGACGAGCCGGCAAAAAGTCGATTTTCACACCGTAAAGTGTTCGAGAACCCCGAGAAATCCAGTAGGTGCATTCTCTGATTTCGGACTTTTTGCCGGCCCGTCGAAGATTGACAATACCTCTGGAACAAAAACTTCTGAGCACTCGGCCAAGCAGCCATCATGAGACGACGATGACCTTCCCTCCCGGGAACCACGGGGCAGAAGGTCATTTTCTTTTTGGAGGACTGCGTTCTGAAAGTACGTACTTCCCAAAGCCTCAATGATCGTCCCGGAAGGTCGTTGGTTTGGTGGGGCCACCTTTCGCTTCGGAATCTTGGATCGCCCCGAATCGCCCCCTTGTTCGTGTCAACTTGTCCGAAGAAGGAGCGTGTTGCATGATGTCCCAACGACGAGACCTGACCTTCGCCCGCCTCGACGAAGTCATGCCCGATGTGGAACACCTCTTGGAAGGCCATACCACGGTCGGCCGGTGGTCCCTCGGACAAATCCTCCATCACCTCACGGCGGGAATCGCACTCTCGATGGAGGGGGAACCAGACACTTCGGAACCAACCCGGGTGCAAGGGATCGCCTATCGTCGCTTCTTCAGGTCGGGCTTCTTTCCCGAGAAGCAGCACGCCTCCCACCCGACTCTGGTGCCACCCCGGACCGTCGACACCTCCGCCGAAGCCCAATCCCTCAGCGCCGCGATCCAGCGGTTCTCTGCAAGCAACGGGCCGTTCCCCGCTCATCCCCGTCTCGGGCCGCTCCGACGGGGCGAATGGACCCGATTTCACTGCATGCACTGCGCCCATCACCTTGGCTTCGTCCTGCAGAACACCCCCAAAGCTTCCAGTCTCGTGCGAAAACCGACTCCATCCATGGAAAACCTGGGGCCGATCGGCGAGAAATGACCAGGCTCTTGAAAAAAGTCAAGACCTTTGGTATGTTGATTTATGCTTTCTCAGGATACCATCAATTTCTGACTCTCAGGAGCACTCAATGGCTTCCCAATGGTTCATCAGCCGAGCCGGAGCGAAAAGCTCCGGACCCTTCACCTCTCAGAAACTCAAGGAACTCGCATCATCGGGCGGCGTGCTGGCCAGCGACATGATTCGCAAAGAGGGGGCGGACAAATCCGTGAAGGCGGGGAAACTGAAAGCGTTGTTCCCCCGTACGTCCCTGTAATGGACGTGCTCCAGAGGTCATGACTTTCGCGCCCGCTGTCGTTCGATACCTCAGCCAAGCCTTGAGCACTCTTTTTTTCGCGATTCACGCGAATTCCGCGGTCCCTCTTGCTTCATCAACTTGTGAATGACCGCACCGGGCTTGAATATATTCAAGCCCCGCGGTCTCCCACAAACTCATCGCAGCCCCCACCGCATCTCGCAAGTAACCCCAGGCCCTTACCTGGCTTGAGGGGGAATCGATGGGAGAGCAGGATCCTGCGGGATCGATTCCAACGGGGCCGGACTCAGGTCCGTCGGCGGTTCCTCCTCGCTCCTTCGGAAACCTCTTCGGACAGATAAGACAGGCTTCTGGTCCGGATCCTGCTCCAAGGCAATGCTGAGCGCCTTCCAGCCCTCGAGTGCGGCCTCCACCTTTTGAAGCCTCGCGCGAAGCGTCTCCGCCTCCTTGGTCAGCGCCTTGATATGGTCTTCAGCCTTCTGACGGCTCTGTTGATGGAACGCTTTCAGGTCGTCCATCGGGTCGTTCGGTTGCTGTTCCCCGGACGCAGGCTCACCACCCGCTGAGGGCAGTAGGTGCTGTGATGGAGTCGGTAAAGGGACACCACCCGCTGAGGGCTGTAGGTCCTGTGATGGAGTCGGTAAAGGGACCGGTGAGCGAACCGACTCTGGCTGGGATTCTTCCGGCGAAACGGGCAATGCTGACCCAGGCGTCTGTTGGAGCTCGTTGGGCAAAGGAACCGAAGCTTGAGCGAGTACCGGTCGGGATTTACTCTGCCCCGCAAAGACCGTAACATCGCGTTGCTGCGCCATGACCGCGATTCCGCCAACCAGCCCCAATCCCAGGAACACTGTCGACAGCGTTTGACAACGCATCTTTACCTCCTTGGTTAACGGTCGGATCAGAAAACCCAGACAACAAAACAAGCAATCCACACACGCATTTCAATACAACAATCACCACACGCTTGTTGCTCAGTGGTGGCATTAACGAATAGGCCCGGCCGTTGCGGTAACCAGAATCTCCAAATCCGCAAAGGTGAACGGGCGATACCTCCTTGTTCTGGGGCAATTGTGGATCGTCCTCCTTCGCCCTGACTATATCCGTCCGCGACCCGAAAGTCATCGGCATCCCATCGCTACTCCTTAGCCAGTAAGTCTTGCGCTGCACCACACCTCTTTGTCTGCCAACGGAACTTTTCAAGGAATGGGCCCAGCCCACCAGTTCCCAAAAGGCCGATCGTACGATAGATAGGCCTACGGTTGATGGATTCACGCAATCCCCCGTCGGCGGGTCGATCCCCCTTTGGGGACGAACAGTACGATCGATGTGGAAGTCGTACCGCTTGCCATCGTCGATAGCCACCGACAATCCCACTCTGTTTCAGGACTTGCTCGACTTAACACACACCTTGAACCACAAAAACACTGTTCGTAAAAAACCACACAAAAAAACATCACCAATAACAAAAAAAATAAACAATTCATATATCTTTATCATTATCCGAATCCGACCAGCGTCGTCGCAAGAGTTGGCTTCTCGAGTGGCTCAGCACCGGCCCACACCTTGCTTCCGATACTCGGACTCGGTGATGAGGTCGCGCGTGCTGTCAAGCCGGTCCAAGAAGACGATCCCTTGCAGGTGATCTTCCTCGTGTTGGAAGATTCGGGCGACGAAATCGATGAACTCGCGTTCGACCTCAATGCCTTCGACAGTCCGGTAGCGAGCCCGAATCCAGCGGTGCCGCGGCACGAGACCCCGGATTCCGGGGATGCTCAGGCAGCCCTCCCAGCCCTTGACCATCTCCTCCGATCGTCCGACGATCTCAGGGTTGATGACAATCTCGGGCTCCATCGCCGGGGCGTCGAGGTAGCGAGGGTTCGGACGCGATGCGACGATGAACAAGGCGAGAGGCTCATACACCTGGGGCGCGGCGATTCCGACGCCGTCGGCCTCCCGGAGGGTTGCGAGCATGTCATCGGCGAGGGTCCGCAATTCGGCTGAGATCGGGAGGTCAATCAGCGAGGCGGCCGACCGCAGGACAGGGTGGCCGAGTTGTGCGATCTGACGAAGAATGGGCATCGCTCGCGGTGCTCCGAACAGCCCGTTGAGATCGGGCGCGGGTTTCGGGTTCAACGAATCTCAATCCCGTTTAGAGTAACTTCCGCGAGTGCTCCATGGGCAGACTGAACTCGCCAACGCAAGGAAGTGGAGTCGCGAACTTCGGGTGATCCCACCCCTCAGCAAGATCCTGTCGGCAAAATCGGTCTGTCCCCTTGAGGTCGAAGCCGCCACCCTGATCGACAGCCCCCGACTCCACCCGGAACGGATCGCGCTCCGTTCGCAACAGCGTCTCAGCGAATTCGACCATTTTCGGTATCGTCAATTCCTTGATTGGCTGATCGAGGAGATTGGTTGGCCGGCATTTCATGCTCAATCACGCAAGAACTGGGAAAAAGTTGTAACAAACCACTCGACCACGTGCATTTTAAAAGTGCGTGCGAACGCATTCATAAAACATAGGAACGAATCATGGGTCGTTCGACGGCCAACTTGCAAGCCCCCGGCCCCTCTTCTCCTCAGAGAACAGCCGTCGGATGGGGAATTGCTGGAGAGTGACTGTGTGGTTACCGTCGAGAGGTTTGGTACGTCTGCTCATCGCCACGGCCGGGATCCTCACCACAATTGCCCTCGGCCTGGGGCGGAGTTCCATGAAATCCGAGGGACGCCGAGTGATGTTTCCTCGATATCACTCGATCAACGCGTATCTTTTCAGTCCTAGCCCCGCCAAATTTCGCATGCTTGACGTCAATACGAGCAAGATCGTGCATTTCCCGCTCGCTGACTCGCCCTTACTCAAATACGCCGGCTGTTCACCCTGGCAGGATCGCTGGGGCCGCACACATCTCGCTGCCTTCTGGATGGGGCAATCGAGCTTCAAAAAGGATTTCACGATCGGTCTGACGCGATACGCCTTACCAGGCAGAGAAGTGCTCGACCGCATCGAGATGGATACGATCCCGGCGGGCCCCCCGTGCTGGTTCCCAGACACCACCGCGCGAATCCTCTTCGCTTGCACAGACGGACATATCTACCGATTCTCGTTTGAGGATCCCCGGAACTCGAATCCGACGGCCGACGATAAGCAGAGTCCCCGCCCACTCATCTGGCAGGCCCAACCTCCGCCGGGTCTGATGAGGATCTCGGCGCCCACCTGGCCAACCGACCCAAGGCTGAGGGGAAAGCTTATCGTATCGCTCACCATCGCACGCGACGGACTCCTGGCGCGTGTGGTCCCCCGACATGAATCCGAAACCCATTTGTGGTGGCTGGAACTCAGCCGAAACGGTTCGGCGATCGTGGCGGGGGCCCCGCTCATCTCGAAGGAGGGTGGGGACTTGGCCGAGCCCATGGTCATCGAAGAACTCCCTGCGGTATCGACGGCGGCGGATGGCCGTCTTTTTCTTGCCTACCTCGCCCGCGGCGAATCCGAAAAGGACCATCGTCTCAGACTCGCGCCGATCGTGACCGAGAATCCGTCGTACCTGCCTTCCGTCGATGAGAAGAAGGCGGTCGAGTTCGCGGGGAGGTTTCTCCTCAGCCCCCCTGCGTTCTCAGGGGACGGTCGCTGGGTCTATGCCGTTCCACGCCATGCTCAGCCCCCCGTTCAGATCGTGCGATTCTCCGTCGTCGAAGCCCTTGCCAGAAATTCAGCGCAAGGGCGAATCGGCACGAATCCTCAAATTCTCACATGCAAAGTCAACGACTAACGCAAATTCGAGCCTGCCTGTCCGGCTAAAGCCATCCTTCTTCGATGACCTGTAATAGGTGCCCCATCGACACACCGAGGCGTCCCGATGGCGATCTTCACCTCGGAGGTCTTCCGTACAACGAGGGCGCGAGGGCGGCCCGTCAGCGCGAAGGCTTTTGCGTCTCGAGCAGTTTCTCATAGAAAGTCCTCCACGTGCCGACCATCGCCTGGACTTCCTTGTCGAGTGTGTCGAGATCGCCAAGGTGGGCACGAGCGTCTGCAAGGCGATGCCCGGGTTCGCGTCGTGCATTGATCGCTTCCAGGTAGCGTAAGAACCCGGGGAGCCGCGCAGGGGATCGGATCAAGAGATCGACCAGGACCCAGCTCTCCGCCTCGGCGTCTCGGATCGTCGCGGCATCTTCGAACGCCTTATCGTCACCGAGCAGGCGCTCGACGGAGATCCAGGGGACCGTGCGCTGGCCGGAAAGACGGGCGAGCTTGCCCGCGTTCGGTTTGCCAGCCGCCCAACGGCCGGTGGGGGGGCGGTTTTCCAAGAAATCGGCGAACCCGTCACGTATGGAGTCCGGTACATCCGCGTCTGGGTGTAGCAAACCGGTGTTTTCGAACAAGAGGAGGCTCGTCTCGTGGCAGAGTGTAACGGTATTGCCCCGCTCACGATTGGCGCGAAACCGGGCGCCGCCGGCGCGAAGGTCGAAGAAAACGAGGCGATTGGCATCCGGATCGAAAACGGGCTCGGCCTCCCCCTCGGGGTCATCGTCCCCCAAGAACTTCAACTGCTCCTTGGGGGTGGAAAGGATGACGAGAGTAAGGCGACGCTCCGGCGGATGGATCGCGAACTTGCGGGTTTGAAAGTATTCCAGATAGTCCGTCAACAGGTTCTCGCAAATGTCCAAGGCCTGCGTCGTGAAGACGTCAGGGGCATCGCTCAGAGCGAAGAAGCGTTTCGTGACCCGGAGTTTGAGCCGGCCGATCCCAACCTCCTTGGCCCGCGCCAGCACATCGTCCCGCGATTGCGCCTCGTCAGAGCTGAGTTGAGGTTCGTCGGCCCGGACCGACGCCGCAACTCCCAGGCTCGCCGCCGTTGCGCTCAACCAGTCACGGCGGGTGATCCCGGCGGCCACGATGCCACCATCACGCTCTCTCATCGCTCGGACTCCTATCAATCCGAAATTCTTGAACGGATCTGTTACCCCGAAAGTTCGCCTCCGGTTGACTTCTGGCGACGCATTGAACTCGATTCGGCGAAAACGCTCAAGAAGGTCGCAGCCCTGGACCTCGCACACAGTGAAGAACAAGGAACCCCAGCCGTTTCCATCGGCATTTCGACGGAGCATTGCTCGCAGAATCCGGTAACTTGCCCCCCTTGGCAGGGCCAGCGCGTATAACTGTGCGGCCTGAGTAGTCTGGCGCGACAGACCGTGGCTCGTTATCTTTGAATCGGTCCTCGTGAATCGGCTTACTGCACTCCGGGTGTGCGGAGGCCGACACCGACCGATCCCAGGATGCCTCCCATGGCCAAGCCCGTCGATGTCGGCTCCATCGGCTCTTATTTCGAATCGCTCTCCGATCCCCGCCACGCACGCAATCGTCGGCACTTGATGGTCGATATCGCTGTCATCGCGGTCTGCGCCGTCATCTGCGGATGCGATGGCCCTACCGCCATTCATCGCTGGGCCAAGAATCGTGAGTCCTGGCTGGCCCTGCATCTGGCCCTGCCCAACGGCATCCCCTCACGGGATTGCATCCGACGCTTGCTCATGGCGCTGAAACCCGAAGCCTTTCAACGCTGCTTCCAGGACTGGATCTGCGACGCGATCCCCGCCGACACTGAGAACTCCCGCCGACACGTCGCTATCGACGGCAAAGCCTGTCGCGGATCGCACGATGCGGCCAAAGGTCTTGGCAATCTGCACATTGTCAGCGCCTGGGCCAGCGAGCAGGGCATTGCGCTGGGTCAGGTGGCCACCGACGCCAAGTCCAACGAGATCACAGCCATCCCAAAACTTCTCGAGCAGATTGACCTCACGGATACGCTCATCACGATCGACGCGATGGGCTGCCAGAAAGCGATTGTCGAGCAGATCGTTGACGGTGGCGGCGACTGCGTGATCGCCGTCAAAGACAATCAGCCGAAGCTCGCAACCGCGATCCAAGCGTTCTTCCTCGACCACCTGGAACGCGATCTCGAGGACCTCCACTATCGATACGACGAGACCCGTGATGCCGGGCACGGCCGCATCGACGAGCGTTCCTATTATCTGGTCAAGGTGCCGACTGATTTCGCGCCGCTGAAGGATTGGCCCTGGATCAAGGCAATTGGCTATGCGGTGCGAATCACGCAGCATGCCGATGGGACGGAGTCGGACGAGGTGCGTTACTATCTCAGCAGCCACTATCTGAGCGGCAAGCGTTTCGGCGAAGCGGTCCGCGGTCACTGGAGTATCGAGTCGATGCACTGGGTGCTCGATGTGAACTTTCGCGAAGATGAGCACCGCACTCGCGAGCGGACTTTGGGGAACAACTTGAGCTGGCTTCGGCGGTTCGCCGTGACGCTGCTGAAGCGTCATCCCGACAAGGATAGCCTACGTGGAAAGATGATGTCCTGTATGATTAATACGGACTACCTCACGCAAGTCCTTTCACTACAGCGTGTTTGATATGCGCTGGCCCTGCCCCCCTTGGCCGAATGATCCAGCTCAGGCCGCACCCGCCGATCGGCCGTGGCGTCGTCATTGGCCCACACGCTTCCCATAGAAGGAGGCACGGCCGATCATCTTAACCATCGATATGATAAGGATATCGGGATGGAGGCCGCCCCCCTCTTACGAAAAAACCGATCTTGATCAGGCATGCAACCTTAACCAAGCACATAAACACGTACAGAACAACAAATATTCACTGAACTCCCCTGGTCTCCAGACCCAATCCTCCTCCGCGAATGCCGTCGAAAACTGGCTGGCGTGATTCAGAAATATGTATCAAGTCCTCACTCGGCGGCCATTCTCATTTTATGGATCATCGCGGGGCCGGCCCGAGTTAACATCAATGGAGAGCGACCCGGGATTGAGCTTCCCCTTCGGCAATCCTCCAGCCTCGTCGAGGTCTGAGATCGCGCAAAGGTGAGGCCGTCGCGCCAATTCAATGGAACGGAAGCGGGAACCTATCCCCATGGCGAATGCCCCCCTCCCCCAACCGCGTCCTCTCCTGCGCCGCCTGCTTGAGAACGGGACCTTGATCGGGCTGTCCGACGCGGAACTTGTCGATCGCTACGCTGCGACCAGAGACCAGGAGACATTCGCCTTCCTGGTGACACGGCACGCCCCCATGGTCATGGCCGTCTGTCGCGGCTTACTCGGGACCACCGCCGATGCAGAAGACGCGTTCCAGGCGACATTCCTCGTCCTCCTCCGTCGGATCGGAACGTTCCCCGTCGGCCCTTCGCTTAGCGGATGGCTATACCGGGTTGCCCGCCGCGTCTCGCGCCAGGCCCACCGATCCGAGGCACGGAGGCGGAGGCGCGAGTTGGCCTTCCAGCCGAGGGAGGCGGAACGAGAATGCGAGTTCGAGCGGTCGGAGCTCCTCTCCCTCATCCGCGACGAGATCGAGCTCCTTCCAGAGCGCTACCGGGCGCCGATTGTGCTCTGCGACCTCGGCGGGATGAGCCGCGAAGAGGCTGCCGCATTGCTCAGGTGTCCGGCCGGCACGGTCGGAGGCCGCCTCGCCAGAGCCCGGCAGCGGCTCCGTGACCGGCTGGTCCGTCGCGGCCTGGCGCCCTCCCTGACAGCACTGGCCGCGACGCTTGCCGCCGACACGGCATCGGCCGTCCCCGCCGACCTGATCCACCGGACGATCGGGACCGCGACGAGGCTCGAGGCCGGACGCGCAAGCCTCGTCGGTGCGATCTCGGCCGAAGTGGCCGCGCTCATGGAAGGAGTGAAGTATCCGATGCTCCACGCTCACTGGAAATCCGCCACGGCCGCCCTGCTGACGGTCGCCGTTACCAGTGCGTGGGCGTTCGTTCGCCATGCACCGATCCAACCACCGTCTCCGCCCGCCCACACAACCCAGGCGCTGGCCTCAAAGGCACCCGAGGCAGCGAAGCAGCCGGATGCCACCCAGGTCCGGGAGCCCAACGTGGAGCGTTTCCAGCTCGCCAACGGCCTGAAAGTAATCTTCCAACCAATCGCAGAGGCCGATCAGGTGGCCCTAGTCGTGCTGTACTCGGTCGGTGAGAACCACGACCCTGCGGGACGATCCGGACTCGGCCACATGGTGGAGCATTTGTACCTCACGGCGGCCGCTGGCGATGAGAAAGCCCGGACCGTCGAGGGAGTCGCCAGCCGCTATCCTACGGGGTCGAACGGGCAGACCGGCGATCGGTACACGGTCCTCGCCACCACCTTCCCGGCCAAGAACCTGGAGGCCGAGTTGAAGGATGCCGCCGACCGCATGAGCGACCTAAAAATCACGGCCGCCGACCTCGACAGGGAGCGGTCGCGGCTCCTTGAGGAAGTCGCCAACATATTCGAGCGATCCCCTGCATTGGCGGCTCTCAACCACGCCCGAGAGCTGGCCCGACCCGCACCAGCCGGTGGCCGTGGCGGCGGCCTGCCTGAGCATGTCCGAGCCATCACTGTGGAGGAAGTCACGACCCACTGGCGGCGTTACTACAAGCCTCGCAACGCAATCATCGCACTGGCTGGAGCCATCGACCCCAAGATGGCGAGCCGGGCAATCAAAGACCATTTCGCCGAGCTCCCAACCGGCGAGGCGCCCCCGACACCCCGAAAATTCGGCCCGCTGAAACCCGGGGCCACGCGGGAACTGGCCATCGCGACCTTCCGGTCCGCCAACGAGCCCATCGCTTGCCTGGCCTACCTCGCACCCCGGCCCGGCAGTGAACTCTACGCGCCGTTCCTGGTGCTGATTTCGCGACTCTGGGCGGGCATGGATAAGCTCGGCGCCGGCCCGGCCTTCCCGTTCCCTGTCTACTTCACACCGCTGGACGATGGCACGATCGTGGCCGTGTCTGCTCCGGCCCCCCACGGCGAGACCGCAACTCAAGCGTTCACCCGACTCGAAGCGTTCGTGGCCCAGACCCTGGGACCTGAACTCGCCGACCGCGACCTGACGGCCGCTCGGGCGCAGCTTGGGCCCTTCCTGGGGTTGGCCAATGTCCCCACCTCGATGCTTGCCCGCAACCCTTACGGCGTTGCCTTTTCCCTGGGTCGCCGGGAGCAGTTGGGGCTCAACTCTACCCAATTGGACCGCGAGCTCGAATCCGTCACCGACCGCGACCTGCGCCGCGCAATCGACATGGTCTTCTCCCCCAAGCGACACACGGCCGCCTTCATCTCGCCCACAAAATGATCCCGGCCAAACCAGATGGACTCGGCGGGAATAGCGTCTGTCGGCATCCCTCCCCGGCGCGATGGTTATTATGACGCGAGGCATGAGGGGCACTACAACAGCAGACCCCTAAAGCAATAACACAAAAATCAACAATATCAGAGTTTTCGCAATAAATAAAAAAAACAACAAATAAATCATGAACTCAAATCCAGTGTCATATCGACTTGCAAAATCGACCGGGCTTCGGTGTTGTTCCTTTCTGCAAGCTAATGGGTTCAGTCGCAAAAGGTTGGTCCTTCCTCACGATTCGAACCGTTCATGCCGTGGGTCGATGACAGAGGGCCGTTTCTGGAGAATTCCCCATGCCCATGAGTGAACGGGAGAAAGACCGGGTACGGCGATCGATCACGCCTCCCGTGTGGTCTGAAGATCGCAGCGTCCTCGTCTGGACCGAACGACAGGGCGACGGTGACGACATCCGGGCCATGATGTGGAGGCCTGAGGACGCGGAGGAGCGGGCCGAGGCCGAGCGATTCTTCCAGGCCGCAACCTACCGGAGTTGGCACACGGAGGACGATCTCCGCGAAATCCTGAAAGCGTCCGATTCCTGGCTCATCCGCTTGAACATGTTCGGTGTGCTCAAGTTCCTGACTGTGAATCAAGAAGACGTCTTGTTCGGCCCCGACATCGACGAAATCGAGGTCTTCGCGGACGTGCCCGCGCAGGCCGCGACATTCACAGCAGAGCAAACCCGGGCGTTCATTCCTCGTCTGGCCCAGGAATGGCTTCAGGATGATCAGGACTTCTATTTCGAGCCCATCCGTCCGGCAGAGGCCACAAGAGACTTTCGTCTGGACGGCCCTGGGGAATCCCCCGAGGCAGCAGTCAAAGAACGCGACGAACCCGACGATCAGGAACCCGAACCGGCCGACCTACCGACGTTGTTCCGACTCCTCGAAGATCCCGACGAGGGCGAGCGGATCTGGACAGCTTCGCGCCTGGCGAAACGAGGTATCGCAGCCGATCGGGTCGTTCCGGTCATCGTCGCCTTCTTTCAACGGATGCTCCAGGAAGAGGACCTGGGCGATTACGATACCGAGATGTGGTTCTGCGGCGTCGCCTATGAGTTGGCCAATTACGGGGCGAACGCGGCGCCCGCGATCCCTGTCCTGATCGAGGCGCTGGGGAATCGCAACTGGCAGGTGATGGGCAAAGCCGCCTACGTCCTCGGCCACATGGGAGCGGCGGCTGAGGGGGCGATCCCGGCTTTGAAGGAGCTTCTTCACAAGCCGCTCGCGGAGATCGCCCGCCACAGCGCCCTGGAGAGCGGCCAGGAGATCTCGCTCGAATTGGCCGAGAAGATGGCGGCTTCACCCCGCGTTACCATCGCTGAGGCATTCTGGAACCTGACTCACGACGAAGCGGCAGTCGCCGTACTCCTGGAGGTCTTCCGCAGCAATTCGAGCTCCAATGATCGGGCGGGAGCGGCACTCGGCCGGATCGGCACCGCCTCCGACGCGGTGATCCCCGCACTGATCGAGGCCGTGCGGGAGACTGAGCAGCCCAGGCCCGAGGGACAATCGATGTTCTTCGCCACTAACTTCTCCGCCGCGCTTGGGGCGTTGGAGACGATCGGCCCGGCGGCGAGTGCGGCCGTCCCCGCCGTGACCAGGGCGCTGGCCGATCCGAACACCAACGGCAGGATCATGGCGGCGCGAACCCTGTGGCGGCTCACTGGATCCACGGAGATCCCCCTGAAAGTCCTGGTGGCCGCGCTCGAAGATCCAAGCGAATACACCCGGCGCTTCGCTGCGGAGACACTCGGCTCGATGGGCGCCGCGGCAGTACCAGCCCTCCCTGCTCTCCGGCGAGCGTTGGACAACGCCGTCGGGGAATACAAGGACGGCGGGGGCAGACAGCGGCCGGAGAAGCAGGCGTTCGAGGAGGCGAGCGCGGCCATCGAAGGTCGAGGGACGATTCAGATCGATTCGAAGTGAAATCGAACAGACGAACCGCATAGCCGATGCTTGGCGGCGGATCACCGACCTCCGCGATCATCGGCCCGGTTGCGGCTTCTCAAGGATGGAATTCGGCCACGGCACGATCGTCCATCGCGACGGGTCGGAACGACTCTTCGCAGTCTCTCCCCTCCCTCAAACCACGGTATGAAGGGGTTCCTTCATTGGCTCTTCGGATTGCGTCGCACACCGTACGGCCTTGAATAGGGGGGCGATTGCGCTGTCGACCGTTGATGGGTCATTGGGCGATCAGCCGGTTGAACACTCTACGCCACCCCGTGACCTCTGTTCACGCACCGTAGAACAACAGTTAGAACGACAGGCCGATTTTAAGGTACTCGTTTTCAGCCACCTTAGGCTAACAAAAAACCCCTGGTTTCCCAGGGGTTTATGCTTCAGTACACCCGAGAGGATTCGAACCTCTAACCTTCGGTTCCGTAGACCGATGCTCTATCCAATTGAGCTACGGGTGCGTTTCAGTCTTTGATTCGGCTCCATGGCCGACACGAGATATCCTATCGAGGTCGGGGGCCGGGAGAAATCCCAAAACTCGACAAAATCTCGTTTTTGCCCATTTCCTGCCAGAATAACCCGCACAGCCTAACTTTGCCTTGAAAAGGAGGGAGACGACGTCTGGCCAATCGCCTCAATGCGGTGAGGATGTCAGGCCAGCCGGGGGAAGGATTCGGACCTTCCGACCCTCCTCAGCTGAGGTGTAGCCGGCCCAGACAACATCCATGGTTTTTAGGTTGTCGGTTCCGCTGGTTTCGTGGGAAATGCCTTGGAGCAGACCTTCGATGAAGTGGGCCTGAGTCTGGGCGTAGCCGTCGACGTAGACCTGGTCGTCCGGCTTCAACGGAACCGACCTTCGATCAGTCGTTCCATCGAGGCCGACCCGGAGGAGCGAGCCGTCAGTCTGGAGCTTCAGGAGGCCTTCGCTCCCCTCAACGGCCGTCTCGTTGAGGGCCCACTCCGAGCGGGCCACGTCGGCCGAGGCACACCAGGTCATATCCAGCAGACCAAGAGCTCCGCTCGTATAGCCGAGAGAGAGGGTCGCGAGATCTTCGCCGACCTGGCCGGCACCGAATCGCCCCAAGGTTGCCGACACGGTTTCGACCTCGCCCAACAGATAGCGCGCGGTGTCGACCAGGTGGCAACCCATCTCAAGGAGGATCAGGCGAGGCATCGTCGCGAAGTAAGGTTGATCGCGAAATCCATCGGGACGCAACGCGCGAGTGTCGCGATGCGTCAGCCTAAGACGGATCGGCCGGCCGATGGTGCCGGCCTCGAGTTCGCGCTTGAGCGCACGATACCACGGGCGGAACCGCCAGTTCTCGTGGATCATCAGGCGAACCGACGCCGAGGCGCACGACGCGATCATCGCGAGCAGATCCGAGCGGACGAGCGCCGAAGGCTTCTGGCAGAGGACATGAACCCCATGTCGGGCCGCCAGTTCGACAAGCTCGCGATGCGACTCGGGCCTGGTGCAAAGTTCAACAAAGTCGAGATCCCCGTGGCGGAACAGGTCGGCCGCATCGCGGTACGCCTTGGCCGGGATCAACTGTCCTGCGCGTTCGAGACGTTCGGGATCGAGGTCGCAGAGGGCCACGATGGAAGCGCCGGGGACGGTCTTCCAACCCTCGAGATGATGCTGCGAAACATAACCGCAGCCGATCAGCCCCCCACGGAGTGGGGACGAGAGACTCATTCGATCCGTCCTCGGGCACGTTGCCGAAAAGAAAAAAAGAATGGACGCGTCTGGCGAACCTTGGAACACTCATTCCCGTAGTACCAAATGATTCCGGGTCGACGAATTAGACCGGCCGTCGCGAACCTCGTCCAACCATTTCGCGAAAAAATGAGCCAACTTGACGAGGGGCACGGCGACATGGAGACGGGAGAAGTGGGAAGGGTCGTGCCGGTTGCGTCGCGCCATCAAGCCGCGCATAATGAGGGCCGATGTCGCCCCCTGCCCGCAGCGGGAAGTGGAGCAAGTGAACCACCCCAGTCTCCGTCGTGCGGCGAGCGCAACACTCCGTCGCCCGGGGTCGCTCCACTGGAATAACCACGAGTGGTTGGAAGAGGTAGTTGAGGCATGTCCACTCCCTTGATGATTGAAGCCCAAGGGCTTTCCAAGCAATATGGCACGTTTCTGGCCGTCCGCGACGTGACGTTCTCGATCCCTCGCGGGCAAGTGGTTGCGTTTCTCGGCCCCAACGGCGCGGGCAAAACGACCACGATGCGCCTCCTGACCGGCTTCGTCGCCCCCACCCGAGGGACAGCCCGGATCGCCGGGATCGACGTCCAGGCGGATCGGATCGAGGCGGCCCAGCATATCGGCTACCTGCCGGAAAACGGCCCGCTCTATCCGGACATGACCCCACACAGCCTGCTCGATTTCTTTGGCCAGGCGCGAGGCCTTTCCGGGAGCTACCTCCGGACCCGGATCGAATCGGTCCTGGCTCAGTGCTCGCTCGAGTCAGTGGCACACAAACCCGTCGGCAAGCTCTCCAAAGGATACCGCCAGCGGGTCTCGATGGCGGCGGCGATGCTCCACGACCCCGAAGTCCTCATCATGGACGAACCGACCAGCGGGCTCGATCCCAACCAAATTCGCGGTGTTCGAACCTTGATTCGTGAACTGGGCAAGTCGAAAACCGTGCTCGTCTCGACCCACATCCTTCAGGAAGTCGAGCCGGTCGCGGACCGCGTCCTGTTCATCCACGACGGGAAGATCGTCTTCGACGGCGAACCGGCCGAATTGCGGGCCGAGGGCAAGTCGCTCGAGGATCAATTCCATCGTCTGACCGCTCAGCCGGTCTAAGGCAATCGAGGATTCCTTCTCCGATACTTCCGCCTATTCTGCACACAGGACCGATACGGTGACCACGCTCCATAAGAATTCAACCAAGCCCACCCCGCCGAGGGCGAACCCGGGAGTCCGCGGGTCGTCGCCGTTCCGCCTGCCTGTCATCCGGGCGATCTTCAAGCGGAACTTCTTGAGCTATTTCAGCAACCCGGCTGGTTATGTCTTTATTACCTTGTTCGTTTTCGTCAGCTCCTGGGTCGCGTTCTGGCAGCCGGTTTTCTTCACGAACAACCTGGCCAACCTCGCACCTTTGAACGACTGGATGCCCTACCTGCTCTTGTTCTTCATTCCGGCGATCACGATGAACACGTGGGCCGAGGAACGGCGGTTGGGGACCGACGAGCTTTTATTTACGCTCCCCGCACATGACGTCGACGTGGTACTGGGCAAGTATCTCGCCGCCATCGGCATCTATACGGTCGCCCTCGCCTTCTCACTGACCCAGGTGGTGATCCTGAAGTGGCTCGGCTCGCCCGACATGGGAATCATGTTCTCAACCTACCTCGGCTACTGGCTGATGGGGGTGATGCTGATCGCGTTGGGGATGGTGGGCTCGCTCCTCTCGGCCAACGTCACGGTCGCCTTCATCCTGGGTGCGGTCTTCTGCGCGGTCCCCGTCTTCCTCGGTCTGCTCGGCTCGCCCCTGGGTGGAGCCCTGCGCCGCCAGTTCGAGGACCTGTCGGTCCCCGCACAATTCCACGACTTCGGCACCGGAGTCGTGCCTCTGGCCGGCCTCTTCTACTTCCTCTCGCTGGCTGCAGCCTTCCTCTATGTGAACATGGTCCTGCTCGGGCGAAGGCATTGGGCCGGCGGGCAGGCGAGCAACGGCCGCTGGGGCCATTCGCTGGCTCGGGTGGTCGCGGTCGTCATGGCCTTGGCCAGCCTGAACGTCCTGGTGGCCCGTGCCGGAGTCCGGGCGGACACCAGCGCGGCCCGGTTGCACACCCTCTCGTCCGAGACCCTGACCGCGCTCAAGCAGATTCCCAAGGATCGGCCCGTCTTCATTCAGGCCTATTACAGCCCCGACGTCCCTCGCGAATTCGTCGAGACCAAGGCCGACATGATCGGCTTGCTCAAAGAGTTTGCCGCCAAGGGGGGAGACAGGGTCCGCCTGAACCTGGTCGAGACCGAGCTCTATTCGCCCCAGGCCCGTGACGCCGAGAAGCGATTCGGCATCGAGCCGCGCCGGGTGATGACCGCCGACGAAGCGCGACAGACCTCAAGCGAGGTCTTCCTCGGTGTGGCGTTCAACTCGGGCTTGGAAGAAGTCATCATCCCCTTCTTCGATCGTGGCCTCCCCGTCGAGTACGAGCTGACCCGCTCGCTCCGCGTTGTCTCGCGAAGCGGCCGGAAGAATGTCGGGATCTTGAACACCGACGCCAAACTGATGGGGAATTTTGACTTCCGCTCGATGGGCCAGAGCCCCGAGTGGTCGATCGTCACCGAGCTCAAGAAGCAGTATAACGTCAGCTCGGTCTCTCCCGACGCCTCGCTGCCCACCGACCTGGACGTTCTGCTGGTCGCACAGCCCTCCTCCCTGACCCAAAAGCAGATCGACAACCTGACGGCCTACGTCCGGCAAGGGGGGCCGGTGCTCCTCTTCCTCGACCCCTTGCCCTACGAGAATCCGCAGATTTCGCCCGAGATACCTCGTGCTCCGGCGGGAGGACCGTTTGGCGGTGGGCAACCCCCCGAACCGAAGGGGGACCTACGTCCCTTGCTCGAGTTGATCGGGATCGACTGGCCGACGACCGAGATCGTCTGGAACCCGTACAACCCGCATCCCGCCCTGGCCGACCTACCTCCCGAAGTCGTCTTCGTCAGCAAGAACAGCGGCGCTGAGGATGCGTTCAACCCCAGTCAAGCGGTCAGCTCCGGCTTGCAGGAAGTGGTCACCCTCTTCCCCGGCCTGCTCCGTCAGCGCGGTGGGGCCGGTCTCGACTTCACCCCCTTGCTCCGCACCAATCAGTCGGGCGGCACGCTGCCGTTCAGCGAGGTGATGCAGCAGAGCTTCATGGGTCCGTCGGGGATCAACCCGAATCGGCCCCACTTCCCCACCGGCCTGGCCTACACCCTGGCCGCCCGCGTCCAGGGCACACCGGCGGCTGAAGCGGATAAGGAAAAGGAAAAGGCGGAAGAAAAGACCAAGGAGGCGAAGAAGAAAGCGGCCGAGATCAACGTGATCGCGATCGCCGACCTCGACGTGATCTCCGAGCAGTTCTTCATGCTCCGCAGACAGCGGGCCGAGAACCTCGAGCTTGACAACGTGACCTTCGTGCTCAACTGCGTCGACGTCCTTGCCGGCGACGATGCGTTCGTCACCCTCCGCAAGCGTCGTCCCGAGCACCGGACCCTCTCGCTCCTCGAAGCCAAGAACAAGTCGTTCATCGCAACCCGCCAGGACGAGACCAAGGCGGCCGAGGACGAGGCCAAGCAACTGCTCGACAAACTGCAAAAGCGACTCGATAAGGAAGTCGAAGCCGTACGTTCGAGCAAGGACATGGATGAGCGGACCAAGGAGATCAGGGTCCTCCAACTCCAGGAGATCGCCAACCGCCGGCTCGACGTCGACAAGGCGAACATCGACGACCAGAAGCGGAAGAAGATCCTCGAGATCAAGGGGGACACCGAGCAGGAGATCCGCCGGACGCAGAACGAGGTTCGTGCGGTCGCGATCGCAATCCCGCCGCTCCCTCCCTTGATTCTCGGTCTCCTGGTGTTTGCCACGAGACTCCGACGTGAGAACCAGGGGGCCAACCCGAATCGGCTCGCCTGAGCAAAGCCGGCGGTCGCACCGTAGCCGGTGCCCTTGGTCATCTTGATTGGCGCGAGGGTGGGGACAGCCCACCCGCCCTCTGTGCCCTTCCTCAATTTGAGATTCGCGAGACGACACACGGCGGTTGGTTTCCCACCTCCTCATCCCGGAATCAATGATCCTCACCCGAGGTAAGCAGAGACAATGAAAGAGACGACCAAAACCCTCATATTCGTCGCCGTGGCGCTATTGCTCACAGGCGCGGCCTTCTTGAGAATCCCTGATCGATCCGCCCAGGACATCGCGTTCGTCGACGCGGGACAGCCCTTCTTCCCCGAGTTCAAGGATCCGTTCGCTTGCACCGACCTGCAAGTGGTGGACTACGAGCCCTCGACGGCAACCTCGTCGGAGTTTGCGGTCAAGTTCAAGGACGGTAAGTGGGTAATCCCGTCCCACTACGACTATCCGGCCGACGCCAAGGACCGGCTCGCCAAGACCGCCTCCAGCGTGATGGACCTGAACAAGGACACGATCCGCTCCGACCGGGTGGAAGACCAGGAAGAGATGGGCGTGGTCGACCCTCTCGACACCAAGGTAACGAGCCTCAAAGGGCGAGGGAAGCGGATCACCCTGCGCGACGCCTCCGAAAAGGTCCTTGCCGACCTGATCATCGGTAACGAGGTCCGCAAAGAAAAGGACTCCCCCGGCGGCGAGTCGGCCACAGGCCAGCGTTACGTTCGGGTCCCCGGCCAGAAGCGAATCTACGGAGTCAACGTCAAGGCGGACCTCTCGACCAAGTTCGCCGACTGGATCGAGACGAACCTGCTCAAGCTCGACGCCAGCAAGGTCCGCAAAGTGGTCGTCGACCACCACAAGGTCGATCCCGAACGTGGCGCGATCGTCCCCGGTGACGTGTTGACCCTCGAGCGCAAGGACGCGAGCGGCCCCTGGACCACCGATGGGGTGCCCGACGGCAAGGAACTCGACGCCGAGAAGCTGACGGCAATGACCACCGCGCTCAGCGACCTCAAGATCGTCGGCGTCCGTCCCAAGCCGGACGGACTCAGCCGCGAGTTGAAGGTGGCTACCGACGGCGAGGTCAAGCCCACGACCCGGCAAGCCCTGAGCTCACTCGTGACCAAAGGGTTCTACCCGACGGCCAAAGGACTCTATTCCAACCAAGGGGACGTGATCGTCAGCACCGACGAGGGCGTGGTTTACACGCTTCGCTACGGTGAAATCGTCCTCGCCAGTGGCCTGGACCTGACCAAGGGAGCCGACGAAGCGGCGGCGGAGAAGGACAAGGCGAAGCAGCCCGAAGGGGCGGCGGAGAACCGCTACCTCATGGTCACCGTTTCCTTCGACCCCTCCCTGATCCCTCAGCCCGCCCCAACCGAAGAGCCGAAGGCTCCGCTGACGCTGCCCGAGGACCCCTTCCAAAAAGCCCCCGACGACCCCAAACGGATCGCCGAGGAGAAAGAAGCCAAAGAGAAGGCCGATCGCGAGAAGGCCGACCACGACCGCAAGATCGCCGATGGCCAGAAGCGGGCCAACGAGCTGACCGAACGGTTCGCAGGCTGGTATTACGTCACCCCGGGCGACAGCTTCAAAGCGGTGTCCCTCAACCGCGACACCTTGATCCAGGATCCGAAGCCCAAGACCGCAGCCCCTGGCGGCATGCCGCCAGGCATGGGGGGCTTTCCTCATCAAGGAATCCCCGGTTTCCCCGGTCAATAACAGAAGCCTCGCTCGCCGCAGAGGCGAGCGGGAAGCGTAAGCTCCCTGTCTTTTTGTGATCGCGCGTGAGCGTGCCAAAAAGACAGGGAGCTCCCCAACAGAAGCTTCCCTCGCCTTCAAGAAGATCCAAGCTCGTGTTAGCCGGCGTTTTTTTTGTTGATCTCGGCCGCGCCAACGCGAACGTCAACGAGCCCTGGACTGTCTCGTGTGCGTGGCTTGGGGCGGTCGGTCGTCGACTCCGCCACGGTAACCCCGTGTTCGAGTCATCTCGACCCCCTTGCGAGGGCGAGACGGGGGGAGTACATTCATTGTTTCCGCGGTTCGCACCAGCGTGTTGCGCGGCATGGGGCGAGCGCCTGAGACTGAGGGGGTTCGATTCGCGATGGGGGCTGAGGCGACGACGACGATCACAGGTTCAGGGACCGCGGTGCGAGGAACGGGACGAATGCGGCATGTTCTCTCAGCGCTGGTGCAAAACCAGCCGGGCGTCTTGGCGCACGTTTCGGGGATGTTTGCCTCGCGCGGATTTAATATTGATAGTCTGGCAGTGGGCGAGACCGAAGATCCCCACCTCTCCCGGATCACCGTCGTGGTGATGGGAGACGATCGCCTTCTGGAGCAGGTGCGAAAACAGCTCGAGAAGATCGTCACGGTCGTCAAAGTCCTCGACATCTCGCGAGAAGACTTCGTCGAGCGCGACCTGATCTTGATCCAGATCGACGCTACCCCCGACCGCCGCGCCGAGATCAAGGCGCTGGTCGACAGCTACCGAGGTCGCATCGTCGACATCGGACCTGAGCAGTTGATGATCGAAATCTCCGGCCAGGAGAAGAAGATCGAGGCGTTCATCGAGGCCGTCCGCCCCTACGGGATCCGCGAACTCGCGCGAACCGGCCGGATTGCCTTGGTCCGTGGCAGCCGTCCGGCCTCTTGCGAGGAGACCGCGGCTCCTGACGCCGACGAGAGCACGCCGACCGTCCTGGGACATTCCAATTTGTAATGAGTTCCTGGTGGTTTCCGGTTCGTGGCTCGTTCGTTTACGAACGCCCTGGGCATCGGCCGCGTGAGAGTCACCCTCTCACGCGGCCGGTCCCCAAGCTTTTTTTCACCTGACGAGCCATCCTCCGCGAGCCAACAGCAACTCTCCTTTATGCTTGAAGGGGAGCCGCCGATGCCGGCCACGATGTTTTACGACCAGGACGCCGACCTGGGTCTGTTGAAGGGCAAAACGATTTCGATCATTGGCTACGGAAGCCAAGGGCACGCCCAGGCCCAAAATCTCCGTGACTCGGGTTGCAACGTCGTCGTAGGACAGCGCCCCGGATCGGCCAACTACGACCTGGCGGTCGAACACGGCTTCAAGCCGGTCTCCGCCGCGGAAGCCGCCGAGGCTGGCGACCTGGTCAACATCCTTCTGCCCGACGAAGTCCAGGGTGACATCTACACCCAGGACATTAAGCCCAACCTTCGTCCCGGCAACCTCCTGTTGTGCTCGCACGGGTTCAACATCCACTTCGGCCAGGTGGTCCCCCCCCAAGGGGTCGACAGCGGCCTGGTGGCGCCCAAAGGACCCGGGCACCTCGTCCGCAGCGAGTTCGTCAAGGGCGGCGGCGTCCCCTGCCTGATCGCCACCGGCGAAGGCACCTCGTCCGCCGGCAAGGCGTTCGCCCTGGCCTATGCCAAGGGGATCGGCGGAACCCGCGGTGGAGTGCTGCAGACCACCTTCGCCGAGGAAACCGAAACCGACCTCTTCGGTGAGCAGGTTGTCCTCTGCGGTGGCGTGAGCGCCCTGGTCAAGATGGGCTTCGAGACCCTGATCGAAGCCGGCTACCAGCCGGAAAGCGCCTACTTCGAGTGCCTCCACGAGCTGAAGCTGATCGTCGACCTGATCTATCAGGGCGGCCTCAACTACATGCGCTACAGCATCTCGAACACGGCGGAATTCGGCGACTACACCCGCGGCCCGCGCATCATCAACGAGCAGACCCGGGTCGAGATGAAGAAGATTCTCAAAGAGATCCAGTCGGGCGAGTTCGCCCGCGAGTGGATCATGGAGAACAAGGTCGGCCGCCCCGTCTTCAACGCGGTGCGTCGGCTCGAGCGCGATCACCCGGTCGAGCAGGTCGGCAAGCGGCTCCGCAGCCTGATGACCTGGATTGATGCCAAGTCGGTTTGATCCCACCCGAACAGACCTGACGAGACGGAAGGGAACGAGACGAGCGCCTGCCTTTCAAAAGGCGGGCGCCGTCCGCTAGCCATGGCCGATCAGAGCCAAAAGGTCCCCGAAAACGTGGCAGGTAGCTTCTACGTCGATGTGACCTGCATCGATTGCGACCTCTGCCGTGAGACCGCTCCGCTGAACTTCGTCCGCCACGATGCGGAGGGGTACAGCTTCGTCGTGCGCCAGCCTGAAGAGCCGGCGGAACTCGCCGCCTGCTTGGCCGCCATGGAAGAATGCCCCGTCGAAGCCATCGGCAACGACGGTTAAAAGAAAACGAGTGATCGGTGAGACCGGGCTCCGCCAGTCTCACCGATCAAAGGCATGGACGTCGACCGGTTCCAAACCGGCATTGCGCCCACACCTTTGGCTCCTTCTCTTATTCCAAAGACGTATCGCCTCTGTTCTCGTCGTGTGGGCACAGCCCACCAGGCGGGGCCCCTTCGCGCTCAAGGGAAATCCCATTGATGGGCCATGCCCACACAAAGGCCCTCAATGCTTGGGGAATGTCTTGCGCAGCGAAAGAGAAAGGCAGAAAAAGTGATCGGTGGGACGAGTTCCGTTAGTCCCACCGACCAAGGCATGGACGTCGACCAGTTCCAAACGAGGGATTGCGTCCACGCCCCAAAAGTACGATCAGGCAGACAAATCAAGGCAGAGACGAATCGATCAAGAGCCGGCCTGACCAACCAAGGCACGGGCCGCGGTGTGCGCCGCCTTGCGTTCGGGCTTGGGCGGGGTCGTTTCGAGGAACCGGATCACTTCGCTCACGACGTCGTCGATCTCCTTGGGCTGGATGACCAGCAGATCGCCCGGCTTGAGCGCTCGCAGCGCCTGGTCAATGGCGGTCGGTTCGTCGGGCGTCTCGATGACGTCGAAAAGCCGGGTCGCCGTGGCGAAGCCTTCCCGAAGGAGGGCCAGGATCTCGCCGGGGGCACGCCCTCTACGATCGGGATATTCGTAGAGAAGAACACTATCGAACGCCTCGCCGAGGATCTCGGTCTGACGAATGATGTCCTCGTCGCGCCGGTCCCCTTCGGCCGAGAAGATGATAGTCCGGCGCTGCTGCGGGAACATCTCGAGCGCCTCGACCAGAGCGGTCACGGCGGACGGGTTGTGGCCATAGTCGATGATGACCGCCGCCCCGTTGGCTTCCAGAACGTTGAACCGACCAGGAGTCACCTGGGCACTGCTGGTGAAGCTCGCCAGCCCCATCCGGATCAAGTCGAGAGGAACCCCGGCTGACCACGCGGCGCCGGCGGCGGCCAAGACGTTCTCGACCTGGAAAGCCACGCGGCCGTCATACGTCAGCGGAATTCGCGACAAGGGAGCGAGGGAAATCTCGTTCTCTCCCTCGGCCAGGATCACGACCCCGTCGCGGACGAACGCAACTCGGCCCCCTTGCTCTCGCTTCGCCTGAATCACAGGGTGCTGGCCGTCTCGGGAGAAAAAGAGCACCGAGCCCGGGCACTTGGGGGCCATCTGCTCCACCCAGGGGTCGTCGGCCTTGAGCACCGCGGTGCCGGTCGGCTGAACGACGTCCACGATCGTGCGCTTGACGAGGGCCAATTTCTCGAGCGTCTCGATGCCGGAAAGGCCGAGGTGGTCCCCTTCGCCGATGTTGGTCACCACGGCGACGTCACACTTATCGAAGCCGAGTCCCTCGCGGAGGATCCCCCCTCGGGCGGCCTCGAGCACGGCCGTCTCAACCTTGGGATTGAGCAGGATCGCGCGGGCGCTCTGCGGGCCACTGCAATCACCGGCCTCGATCCGACGGTTATCAATATAGATACCGTCGCTATTGGTCATTCCCACCGTCTTACCGGTGCCTCGCATGATATGCGCGATCAACCGCGTGGTGGTCGTCTTGCCGTTGACGCCGGTCACGGCGATCAGCGGAATCCGGCCGTTGTCCCCGTCGGGGAACATCATATCGACGATCGCCTCGCCGACCGGACGAGGGGTGCCCGACGACGGCTCGAGATGCATCCGAAGTCCAGGCCCGGCATTGACCTCAACAACCACTCCCCCCTGCTCTTCGAGCGGGCGGCTGATGTCCAAGGCAACGATATCCACGCCAGCGATGTCGAGGCCGATCACGCGGGCCGCGTCGATCGAACGTGCGACGACATCGGGATGAACCTCGTCAGTCACGTCGGAGGCGGTTCCCCCCGTACTCAGGTTCGCGTTGCGACGGATCAAGATCCGCTCACCGGTTTGCGGGACCGAGTCGGGCGTCACTCCCTGCTCGCCCAAGACCTCCAGGGCGATCGGGTCGAGTACGATCTTGCTGAGCGCGGTGGCGTGATGGTTGGAACGCCTCGGGTCGGTGTTCACTTCCTCGACAAGTTGGGCAATCGTCCGCTGGCCGTCACCGATGACATGGGCCGGTTCACGGCGGGAGACGGCGACCACCTTGCCGTCGATCACCAAAACCCGGTAGTCAGCGCCCGGTGCATAACGTTCGACCACCACCTCATCACCCTGCTCGCGGGCGTTCTGGTAAGCGGTCACGACCTGCTCGCGCGTCGACAGGTTGGTCGCGACGCCCCGCCCTTGGTTGCCAAATCGCGGCTTGATGACAACCGGATGTCCGATGCTCCGGGCAGCTTCCCAGGCATCGTCGGCGTCGGTCACCGGTCTCCCCTCGGGCACCGGAACACCGACGGCGCTGAGCAGGGTCCGGGTCAGATCTTTGTCCTGGGCGATCGACTCGGCGATCGCGCCGGTGCGGTCGGTCTCGGCGGTCAGGATGCGCCTTTGCCTGACTCCTTGACCGAGCTGGATCAAACTTCCGGAATTGAGCCTGCGATGGGGAATCCCGCGATTTTTGGCGGCGTCGACGATTGCGGCGGTGCTCGGCCCGAGCGCAACCTCGTGGGCCAACTCTCGAAGCCGCTGGACCTCGGCCTTCACGTCGAAAGGACGGTCGGCCATCGCCGCCAGGACGAGTTCTCGCGCGGCGTATAGACAGGCACGGCCAACTTCTTCGACACGATATTGAACGACGACTTTGTAGATGCTCGAGTCTTCTTTCAGCTCCCGAGCCCGGCCGTACTTAATCGGCATACCGAGTAGCTCCTGGAGCTCGAGCGTCACGTGCTCCAGGATGTGCGCCGGGTAGGTCCCCTCGCGAAGCCGCTGGAAGAACCCGCCCCGCACTCCCTCGCTACATTGATGCTCAATCATCGTCGGGAGCCAGCTCATGAGCCGGTCGTTGAAGCCGGGGATTGACGTGGAGGGCGAATCCTTCAGCGCCCCCAGATCCACCCAAGCCTCGAGCACGGGAAAATTCGCCCACATATTCGGCCCACGCAGGGCAAGGACCTTCAGAAACTCCATGAACCCGAACCTCCCAGACGGAATTGGCATCGCGGCTGTGTTGATGTTGTGCCGACCCGAAGGAGCGATGATCGTCGGTTGATACCTTGACACCTCACGCAGGCGCGAACCATCCACGCGAGGGAAGTACCTGTTCTCTTAAACTGCACCTGGCTTCTGATTCTCAAGGAAGCAAATGAGACAGGAGCGAACGCCTCTTGAGATCCCCCGGCCCGCGTCTTCAAAGCTCGTGGCATCGAAGAACCGGCCTCTTGATTCGCACGACTACCGTATCAGTACGGAGTTTTTCCGCCGAGCGTTGGGCGATGTCAGCAGGGATTCAATGTTTCTCGATTGAGGAACTTTATTGCGGGGGGGAGAGCGCCCCCCGAGCGAGAGACATGGGGAGGACAGGCCCCCCGAACAGCACAGCCCCGCGCACGAACAGAGGCTGCGCCATCGCGATTGCGCTTCGCCGTCACCGAAGACACGGGACAGCGAGAGAGACCGGGCGAGGTGTTCAGGACCCCGCGGTGGACGTTCCGAATCAAGTGACCCCCAGCGTTCCAAAACGAGGCAGCGTCATTCCATTGACTCAACTGTTTCCCATGAACCTACGTAACCAAGAACATGCCCCGCTAGAAAGGAAGTGCTTTACTGTAGGCGTCCGGCCCATGAAAAATCAACTCGGCACCATATCAAAGTTGGAAATCGAAAGATCGAAGGACGTGGACCCCTCCATGTTGGATTTTTGTTAAATTCTGATCGCCGTGTCCGTCGGTGCCCACCAGCTCACAAGACTCGAAGGCTCTTCCGAATTCGTAAATGCTTGCCCAACGCGATCGGAACCATGAAGGCAACCCAAACTCTCACGAAATCCGTGCTCTATTCAAAGTCCATTCGACCCTTAGAATGATTTGTCCGTACTTCTAGAGTAGAATTAAAGGTCTGTCCCTAGGGACGGGTCCAGGTCGATTCGCGACGGTCGAGCCGCAGGCTTGAGGAAGGTCGTTTCGTGATCCCCAAAGCGGACGGTGTCAACGAGGGTTTGGGCCCGCTGCCAGGGGCCTGGGGTGGGGAATTCGAGACGCAGCTGGAGCCGGGGGAGCGACCGCTGACCTGGTTTGCTCCCGACCTGGATAACCGCCTGCGCTACGGGGCGAGTCTGCTTGTCCTGACCGATCGCCGCTTGATCCACGGTGAACCCGCGCCCCCTGAATCGGGGAAGGACGCCGGTTCACCGCACTGGCAATCGTGGCCAATCAAAGAAGACCAGGCGCTGCGGGCCCGCGATCGCGCGGGCCTCGGCACGCTCGAGTTAATCGATCCCACGGGCCGCCTGGCCTACTGGCGTTACACAATCGGCCGTACCACCTCCGCTCATCGATTTATCGATCGATTCGAGGCCTTGGTGCGCGACGGCCACGACGGGCCCGATTCGGCTTCCGAAACCGCGTGCCCATCCTGCGGGGCCGTCCTCGCTTCGTCCCAGGCAACCTGCTCCGCCTGCTCCCCTCCCTCCTCCGCCAAAGCCGCCGCCGCCCTCCTCCGACTCTCCCAATTCGCGCGTCCGCGTGGATGGATGATCGCTCTTGGGTTTATCCTGACGCTGGCGAGTACGGCGGCCAGCCTGGTTCCTGCCGCTTTAACCGAGCCGTTGATCGACGACGTCCTGATCCCATTTGAGAAGAGCCGGACCGGCAGTTTTGGCCTGGTCAGCTTCTATCTCATGTGGATGACCGCAGCCTACGTTGCGGCCTGGCTGCTGGGGTGGGCGCGGACCTACGTCCTGGCCTGGGTGAGCGAGCGGGTCGCCGCCGACTTGCGGAACCAGACCTATTCTCACCTCCAAAAGCTCTCGCTCGAGTACTTTGGCGGTAAGCGGACGGGCGACCTGATGTCGCGTTTGACGAGCGACACCGACCGGATCTGCAACTTCCTCTCGATCCACCTGCTCGACTTCGGCACCGACGTCATCATGATCCTGATGACGGTGGCCCTCCTTTGTTATCGCGACCCCTGGCTGGCCGTCGCCGCGCTCGTGCCGTTTCCGATCATCATGTGGCTGGTCCATTTTGTCCGCCTCAAGATGCTCCGGGCACTGCAACAGGGGAGTCGGGCGTGGGCGGCGATGTCAAGCGTCCTGGCCGACACGATCCCCGGGATCCGGGTGGTCAAGGCATTTGCCCAGGAGCGCCGGGAGGTTGACCGGTTTCGCCAAACCAACGACCACGTCCTGGCCGTCAACGACCGGGTGAACACAATCTGGTCGTTCTTCGGCCCAATGACCACCTTCCTGACGCAAGGAGGCTTGCTCATCGTCTGGGGTGTCGGTGCCTGGATGATCTTCGAAAAGAACCGGATCACGGTGGGGGCATTGACGATGTTCCTCACCCTGATCGCGCGGTTCTACACGCGACTCGAAGCCATGCTCCGGATGGTCCAGTCGACGCAACGTGCGGGGGTCAGCGCACAGCGAATCTTCGCGATCCTCGACCGGGCGCCGAGCGTCGCCGAACCGACGCGACCGATTCATCTCGACCGGATCCAGGGGGAGATCGAACTCCGCCAGGTCGCGTTCCGCCACGGCAGTCGCTCTATCCTGGGAGGCATCAACCTCTCAATCCAACCGGGCGAGATGATCGGCCTGGTCGGAGCCAGCGGCGCGGGCAAGAGCACGCTGGTGAACCTGGTCTGCCGCTTCTACGACGTCAGCGAAGGGGCCATCCTGGTCGACGGCGTGGACATCCGCTCCTACGCGATCTCAAATTATCGCCAGCACATTGGCATCGTGCTCCAGGAGCCGTTCCTCTTCTATGGGACGATCGCGGAGAACATCGCCTATGGCCGCCCGAATGCCGATCGCGGCGAAATCATCGCAGCCGCCCGCGCCGCACGAGCGCACGACTTCATCCTCCGGCTCCCCGATGGTTATGACTCGATCGTGGGCGAACGGGGGCAAGCCCTCTCGGGAGGCGAACGCCAACGCATCTCGATCGCGCGAGCGATTCTGATCGATCCACGGATCCTGATCCTTGATGAAGCAACCTCGTCGGTCGATACCGAGACTGAACGCGAGATCCAGGAAGCCCTCGATAACCTGATCCGCGGACGCACCACCATCGCGATCGCCCACCGGCTGAGCACGCTCCGCCGCGCTGATCGCTTGGTCGTCCTCGAGCATGGACGGATCGCCGAGGTCGGCCCGCCCCATGAATTGATCAAGCGACCAGGGGCATATTCACGTCTTCACCGCGCTCAAATGGAACTGGCCACGGGGCAGGCGAGTCTCTGAGCCGGCACTGTCGCATCGCCTGTTGTCCACGGTTTTGAAGGAATCCGAAAAGAGACCACGGGTCGAGCCCGATTCGGGATAGAACCGGCCGAGGAGATCGGCCCTGAATCCTCCTTCACTTGACGTCTTTCTAAACTCACAAGGTCGCAACGTGGAAACCGTTCCCGCTTCCGGTAGTTCGAAGCCTTCGCTCCGACCGTTCGGGCTGAGCCAGGACGCCTGGGGCCGGCTCGTTCTGATCGATGCCGATGGCAAACGTCACGTCGGGGTCGAGCCGGTCCGTGCCTTCCCGATCACCGACCCGGGGCTCTGGGTTTCGCTCTGCGATCCCAATGGCCGCGAGATTCTCTGCATCGAGTCGCTCGACGACCTCTCCCCCTCCATCCGCCAGATCCTGGAGGGGGAGCTTGCGCTTCGCGAGTTCACCCCTGTGATCAAGCGAATCCTCCGCCTCTCGGGCGAGATCTCGCCGTCCGATTGGGACGTCGAGACCGATCGAGGGGCAACCCGCTTCACCCTCGACACCGAGGACGATGTTCGTCGAATTTCCGCTCATCGGGTCTTGATTACCGACTCGCAAAAACTGCGTTACCAGGTTCCCGACGTCCGCCTCCTTGACCTCTCCAGTCGCCGGATCCTCGAGCGATTCCTCTGAGCGATGAACCCTGTGTCTTTCTTGATCGGTGACGTTTCACCGATCAAGAAAGCCGTTTGATCGGTGGATTGCCGTGAGTGGGTGATCGTTTGCCCATAGAGGCGCGATCTGGTGGGCCATGCCCCTTTTTTCCGGTCCAGGCGGACTTTGTACCCACGCTCTGATCGGCCCTCGTTTTGCTCCATCACCGGGTCGCCATGGTTGAGTCGGAAACCCTGTTCCTGGGCAAATTCGCGGTCATTGTAGTACATTGGGACGAGAGGGACGACGAGGAAGTCCGTCTCTCGACGACGAGGAATCGCGTTCCATGCTCCGGATCTCCCTGACCTACAAGAACGCTCAGACTCAGTTCGCGCATGAAAGCGGTCCGATCGAATTTGGCCGCGGTCCTCAGCGCGACGTACCGAGACGAGTCCTGCTCGATCCGTCGGTTTCAGGCGACCAGCTCCGGATCGAGGAAGGCCCCCTCCGACGGCTCCGGATCCAGAACCTGAGCAAACGATTCCCGGTCTGGCTCCCCGGCGGGCAGATGATCGTTCCAGGAGGCCAGTGCGAAGTCGCTCTCCCCACCCGACTCACCATCGGCGAAACGCTTCTCAAAGCCGAGCCGGGTACGGAGAGCGGAGAGGGGACCTATTTCGAGAGCATGCGCACGGTCGAGAGGCCGTTCCGGCCCGGCGAGTCGAACTTCCTGACCGGGTTGCCCAAGGAAGAAGGCATCGACGCGGCCACCCTGGCGCGCTGGTTCGAGGCGGTGGTCTCGGTCCAACGGGCATCGGTCTCCTCGGGTGAGTTTTACAAGCAGACCGCGCGGGCGGTTGTCGAGCTGATCGGCCTGGACCGCGGTCTCGTGATCTTGAAACGGGGTAACGAGTGGGAGGTCATCGCCCACCACGATGCGGATTCGAGCGGCACGACGGGGACCGGTTTCAGTCGTGGGGTCCTCAATCGCGTTTGCCAGGACAAACGGACCTTCTACCAAGACCTGGCGGACGACTCACCATCGGCCAGCCTCCTCGAGATCAGCGCCGTGGTGGCCGCACCGATCTTGAATGATGACGGCGAGGTCATCGGCATCGTCTACGGCGCTCGGCTGCTGAAACCAGGAGCCTTGAAGCTCGCTATCCGGCCACTGGAGGCGCAACTGGTTCAGGTCCTTGCCACTGCGGTCGAGGCGGGGCTCGCTCGTGCCGAGAGCGAAGCGCAAGCCTCGCGAAGACGCATCCAGTTCGAGCAGTTCTTCTCCACCGAGCTGTCGCGCGAGCTCGACCGCGATCCCAGCTTGCTGGAAGGGCGCGAGCGGGAGATCACCATCCTGTTCAGCGATATCCGTGGCTTTTCGCGTGTGTCCGAGAAACTCACCCCAGGCGAGACCTGCCAGCTTGCCGGCGACGTGATGGAGCGTCTGACAGTCCGCGTGCTCGAGTTCAAAGGGGTCGTCGTCGGCTACAGCGGCGACGGCATGCTCGCCATGTGGAATGCGCCCGCCGACCAGCCCGACCACGCGATCCTGGCCTGCAAGGCCGCGATTGCGATGTTCGCCGAATTGCCGGCCCTCGACGACCTCTGGCGCGAGCGGATCGGCGGACCGCTCGGGATCGGCATCGGGATCAACACCGGGCGCGCCCTCGTCGGCAATACCGGGAGCCGAACCAAATTCATGTACGGGCCCCAGGGACACGCGGTGAACCTGGCCAGCCGGGTCGAGGGCGCCACCAAGCACCTGGGAGTTCCCGTGCTGATGACCGGGTCCACCCACGAGAAGCTTCGGGGCCAACTCCCCGCGCGAAAGCTTTGCCGCGTCCGGGTCGCCGGCATCGACGGTGCCGCCGACCTCTATGAGCTCCACACCGGCAGCGTCGATGCCGCCTGGGGATCGCTGTGCAACGCGTACGAAACGGCTCTCTCGCATTACGAACAGGGACGCTTCGCCGAGGCCTGCCGCACCTTGTACCCGCTCATTTCCGGCCCCGAAGGGCAGTATGACCTCCCCACTCTGACACTCGTGGGCCGCTGCATCGAGTGTCTCAAGTCACCGCACAAATCGTTCGATCCGGTTATCGAACTCGTCCAAAAGTGAATCTGGCGGGCCGGATCTGAGATACTGAGCCACCACCCGAGATCGCGCTCCTGGAAGCTTCCTTCGTCCCCCCCCTGGGACCGCAGGCGACCCGCCCGCTCTTGATTTCAAATACCATCAAATCAATTTATTTAAATTCGAATTGAATTGCGGGCGGGGCGCCCGTGGTCCCGGGGGAGAGGGCCAAGGTCAACGCTCACTCATCGTTCTGGTGGGTGCCGCCCCCTCAGACTCGGTTCTCTCAATCGCTCAACGGGTTTTGCAATTCACCGCAAGGGGCAGGTGAAAAACCGGTTCGCGACAATTCGACTGGAGCGATCGTCGTAATCGAACCCTTGAGGTCGTGCCCGAGACGCTTTGGACTAAGCGCTTCTCTCGCCCATGTCGATTCAGACTATAATTGTCTCGACCATTCGTAACGACGTGGCCTCTCCAACCGAATCGATCGGGAGAGTTCGCGACAACCAACACCTCAGCGCGTCATCTTTTTTGTTCTCTCCAAACGGACACACGGAGGCCCTTGCATGCGAGCTCTGAAGGGGGGGATGGACCAGGGGATCCTGCCCTTGCTCGTCATCCTGGCATTTGCCGCAGGGGAAAGACGCGCTCATACCGCCGAGCCGGCTCGACCAATCGAACTGACGCAAGCGAACTGGGGAGCGGGGCGTTGCTCGTCGACGGCCTGCCATGGCAGTCCGACCCCGGTCTACGGTTCCCGGGTCTTCCGCAACGAACACACGGTCTGGGCGTCTCGCGACCGGCACGCCGGTGCCTTTCAGACGCTCTACTCCGACTTATCCCGGTCGATCGCAAAAAAACTGGGACAAGGCAGCGGGCGAACCCTCCCCGCGCACCAGGACGGCCGATGTCTTGCCTGCCATTCGACGCCCGGCCCAGCCGTGAACCCGGAACTTGCGGCGACCATCCGGCAGGACGGGGTGGGCTGCGAGTCGTGCCATGGCTCGTCCGGCTCCTGGCTGGCGCTGCACACCACCTACGATTGGGACCTGCTCTCCTCACATGATAAGGAGGAGCGGTTCGGCAAGGTCCGGCTCGACGACCTGGCCGTGAGAGCCGAGCGTTGCGTCGCCTGCCATGTCGGGGTTCCGGCACGAAATGGCCTGCCGGCCCGCGAGGTGGATCACGACCTGATCGCGGCCGGTCATCCTCGGCTCAACTTCGAGTTCTCCTCGTTTCTCGCCAACCTCCCCGCACACTGGGTGGAGACCGGCCGGAACACAGCCGGCGATTTCCCCGCGCGGACCTGGGCGATCGGTCAGCTTGTCTCGAGCCGGACCGCCCTTGAGTTACTCGAAAGCCGCGCCAAGGAAGCCGCCCGGGTCGGGCCGGACGGGCCCAGCCGCTGGCCCGAGTTCTCCGAGTACGACTGCGCCTCATGCCATCAGGACCTCCGCTCCCGACCCCCGGGAACAAAGGTCGTCGGCGCGGCCACAGTCCCCGGGGTCCCCGCCTGGGGCACATGGTACTTCCCGTTGGTTTCAACGCTGGCGGATCTCCGACATGAACGTGATCCGGCGGCCACGGCGATCACCGCATGCCTTGGCCCGCTTCGAACCTCCATGAACGTGCCGCTGCCGGATGCAAGTCGTGTCGCCGGAGAGGCGGGCCAAGCCGCCCAGGCCCTCGATCGCTGGCTGGCGACCGTTCAACAAGAAACGTTCGACCCGGCGAAGACCGAGCCCTTGCTCCGCACCCTGCGCGCGAAAGAGATCGGTCGCATCGAGCCATCGGGGCCAGGGTGGGACCTTGAGGCCCAGGTCTACCTGGGCCTGGTCCCGCTTCGCCAGTCCCTCGGCCAACCGTTGCAGAACGATCCCGGATTGCTCAACGAGCTTCGCGATCGCCGGAAGCGGCTGCTGGCGCCGTACGTCCCGGTTCAAACGACCTCAGGAACCTTCCCGCCTGCCGACGGGCCGCCTCATCATTAAGCACAGGCTTCCGAATTTCTCACAACCGATCCATAATAGGTATGTCCAGGTCGTCACCAAAAAGTCTCCGGGTTATAAAAAAATCCCGTGATGTCGCGACGAGGAGACAAGATTGATGGCGGCGACTCAACGAGACCGGCTCCTGACCTTCATGGGTCTGGTCGTAGCCCTGCTGATCTCCTTGCCCTCGGCACACGGCCAGGCGCAAGGACCACAAGGGGCGGCAGCCCCGAATCCCGACGGCCGAACCCCGTTGATCTTCGGCGAGCGTTACTGCGCCCAGTGCCATGCGCACCCCGAGAATTATAAGGCGGAGTCGGTCATCTGCCGGATGAACGAAGCGACGATCTGGGGAACCAAGGACAAGCACAAGAACGCCTTCGCCGTCCTGTCCGACCCGCGCGGGGTACAGATGGGCAAGATCCTCGGGATTGACGTCACCACGCACCGCTCCTGCCTGGGCTGCCACAGCGTCACCGACCGATCGCCCGTGGCCGCTCAAGCGGTGGGAGTCGCCAAGCCGGCGCTCCGGGCGCAGCAGTTCGACGCCAAGGGAGACGGGGTCAGTTGCGTGGCCTGCCACGGCGCCTTTCGCGAATGGGTGTTCGAGCACACCACATTCGAGGACCCGAAATGGAGAAACCTGAGCCGGAAGGAAAAGGAAGAACGGTACGGCATGGCCGACCTCTGGGATCCGGTCACACGGACCAAGCGTTGCCTCTCCTGCCACGTCGGAAACTATGAAGAGGGGAACGTCCTGACCCACGCGATGTATGCGGCGGGACACCCCCCCCTGCCCGGTTTCGAAGTCTCGAGCTTCAGCGAAGCAATGCCCTATCACTGGGAATACCTTGGCGAGAAACGGCAAGGGAGACGCCCAGAAGTGCGCAAGACGCTCGAATCGATGCTCGACCTCGATAAGCTCGAGCACACCGAACTCGTGGCGGTCAGCGGACTCGTGCCGCTCCGCGAGACCCTCAAGCTGTTCGCAGCGCAGGCGGAAAAGGACGAGCTCGGAGACATCCCCGGCACCCGTTGGCCTGACTTCGCTCGGTTCGATTGTTACGCTTGCCACCATGAGGTGAATCGTCCGAACTGGCGACAGACGCGGGGATTCCCTGGGGTCCCCGGGCGTCCGCCCGCTCCGAGCTGGCCCATTGCGCTGGTCGGGCTTGGTATCGAGGCCGCGAACCCACAGGAAGCGAAGCCCCGTCTCGAGCAGTTCGATCGGCGGATCAAGGAGTTCCATGCCGCCCTCTCGGCCCGGCCGTTTGGAAACAAGGACCAGGCCATCGCCTCGGCCCGCTCGCTGGCCGGATGGATTGACGAAGTCCTGGCTGACCTTGGTAAGACCCCCGTCGACCGCGCGGTCGCAATCCGACTCCTCGACCGAGTCTGCCAGACGGCTCGGTCGGAAATCCCCGACTACGACACGGCCCGGCAACTCTTCTGGGCGTTCCGGACGATCTATCACGAGATCGAACCGAAGGCCGGACCCGATGTGCCGATCGCGAAAGTCCTCCAGCGGACCGACGAGGAGCTTGGCTTCAGCCTCCCCTCGGCTGGAACTCAGGAACCGATCGAGGCCACCCTCGCCAAGCGGCTCAAGTCGGTCACCGACTTCGACCCCGCGATCTTCCGGGCGAGGTTTGCCGAACTGGCCGGACTGCTCCCTCGGCATTGACCCTGCGCCTGGCCGCCGGCTAACGCCGACAGCGATCGGTTTGATTGCGTTCATTCCAAGTCTGAGCTATAAATATCAGGTCGTTATGTGGCGAATCGTTTCCGTGCCCGAGGGGCATCGTCGGCGCGTGGTGGAGCCTCTCCTTGCTGATTGATTCACGTCAGAAGGGCTGGTTCCTGGCGACGGTTGTCCTGGCGTTCTTGACGGCGATCGTCTACGCCTGGTTCGACTATTCCACACCCGGTGGCTTCAATGGTGGAAGCGTCATTGGGATGTGGTATGGGATCATTGGCTATTTGCTGATGGTCTATGCCGGGCTCCTATCGACGCTCCGGAAGGTCCCGTCGCTCTGGTGGCTCGGCTCGCGAAAAGTCTGGCTCAAGGGGCACATCTGGCTGGGCCTCCTGAGCGAGCTGGTCATCCTCTTCCACAGCGGTTTCCGCTGGGGTGGGCCGCTCGAGCAGGTGCTCTGGGTCGTGCTGACGCTCACGATCGCAACGGGGGTCATCGGACTCGCCTTCCAGCAATTCCTGCCCAGGATGATCACCCGGCGGATTACCTGCGAAGTCCCTTACGAGCAGATCCCCCATCTCTGCGCCTTGCTCCGCCGCAAATCCGACGCGATCATCGACGCAATCTGCGGCTCGTTCGACGCCCCGCTTGCCGAGGCTGGCGCAGAGTCGCCCCGCGCTCAGCTTCGCCAGTTCTACGAGAACGAGGTGCGTCCTTTTCTCGGGAATCCCTATTTGCGCAAGTCGCCGCTGGCGACCCCCGGAGTGTTGGAGGCCGAGTTGGCCGGGATCTCGGCCCTCTCCTGGACGTCGGACGTCGACGGGCCGCTCAAGTCGCTGGGGGCTCTCTGTGAAGAGCGCCGGCTCTTGGGCGAGCAAGAACGACTCCATCACCTGCTCCACGGCTGGCTCGTGATCCACATCCCGCTCTCGGTGGCCTTGCTCGTGCTGGGTTTGGCCCACGCGGCCCTCTCGATGTACTATTAGGCGAGGTCCCCCGCGCAATGCTGCCGTCCCAACGTGATGCGAAGGCTGCATCCGAATATTTAAAGTCGCTTTCGAGCTGGCTCGAGCTCGACTACTTCCGCAGGCCGAGGCGACTCAAGCGAATCCGAGGTCTCGTCACCTGGACCGTCTTGATCGGTTCCACGGCACTGATCGCCGCCCTCACCTGGCTGCCAGGTAATCGCCAGATCTATCAGGCTGCCTCAGTCTCCACGGCGCATGCCCTCTTCAACGAAGATTGCCAGGCCTGCCACGACGCCAAATTCGGGACGGCCAAGCGACTTCTCAGCGGCGACAATGCCGTGCGATCGGTAACCGACGAGGCCTGCCTGCGCTGCCATGCCGGCGACACCCACCACATGCGACAAGTCGGCAAGACCGCATGTGTCGGCTGCCATCACGAGCATCAAGGGCTCAAGGCAATGGCTCGGGTCAGCGATGGCCACTGCACCTCATGCCATGCCAATCTGGAGAGTCATACCGACACCACCAAGCCCGGCGATGCCGATCGCCCTTTCCGTGACGTGTCGACGTTTATGGGAGGGCCCCGCCCTCATCCCCCGTTCTTCCTCTCAGAGCATCCCAAAGACGAAGGCACGATCCGTTTCAACCATCAAGCCCATATGAATCCCAAGGGCTTGCCTGTTGCTGGATCGCTCGATCGAAAGACCCTCCGTTGCACCGACTGCCATCAGACGGACGATGCGGGACGGTACATGAAACCGATCCACTATCAGACACATTGCCGCGATTGTCACCCGCTGAATGTCCAGATCACCGGCACAATCACCGAACTCGCCGCGAACGAAGAGGCCGATCGCTTCCGCAACGAACCCGCGGCGCACCCGAATGGTCCTCAAGAAGGGGCCGAAACCGTCCGCGCGATCATCCGCGATCGCTTCATCCGGTTCGCCCAGCAGTTCCCGTCGGTGCAGACCGAACGCACCCGTGCGGAACGGGCTCACCCGCTTCCGGGCCGACCGAAACCAGCTTCGGACGCAAACGGACGCTCCGGCGCCGATTGGGCGGAGCTGCAACTGAGTGAAGCCAGCCGACTCCTGTTCGAAGGGGCCGGCGGATGTCGCTACTGCCATCGCGTAGCGGCCGAATCGAGCCCTGAGACCCATCAGCTCCCCCGGTTCGAGCTCCCGCAGATCAAAAGCCGCTGGTTCCCACACAGCGTCTTCAGCCATGAACGCCACCGCTCGCTCGACTGCCGCCAATGCCACGCGCAGTCAGCCGAGAGCCGCCTGACCAGCGACGTGCTCATGCCCACAATCCAATCGTGCCAGCAATGCCACAACGGCAAGACCCAGGGGGCGCGGACCGACTGCGTCGAGTGCCACGCCTATCATGCGCCCCATGAAAACCGCGACTCCCCACGCGACCTGGCAATCGAGGACTTCTTGAGAGGCCAGGGAGCCCCCGCTCCCGCAAAGGCCCATCCCTGACTGCCCTCGCCAAAAATTCCCTGATATACTGATTGCACTGGTTTCTTCTCTGGAAGGATGTCTCCATGGCCAGGAGCGTCAACCTCACTGCGGATCTGGAACCTCGCGACACAGACGTCGCAATTCCCGACCTCCTGTTTCCCAAGATCCCCCCGTTCTCCGACCTGAAGTCCACCGCCAAGCTGGCCAACTTCCCGGGTGCGGTAATTCTCCGCCGATTCCGCAAAGGCGAGGTGATCTGCCGTCAGGGCGATCCCGGCTGGACGGCCTTCTACATCCCCACCTCCAGTGAGCTCGAGGCCGTTCGGGCGGCCCCTCGCACCCAAAGGGCCGTCTCCGAAGCGGATTTAACCAAGGCCGAGACCAAGGTCAGCGACCTTGAAAAGCAACTCGCCGAGGCAGCGGGCGACCCGAAGAAATCCGAGAGCCTGAAAGGGAAAGTGGCCGAGGCCAAGGAGCAGGTCGCCGAGCTCAAAGAGCGGGTTGCCATCCTTCGCTCGGCGATCCCGACGATGGAGAAGGCGATCAACGTCGGCGCTCCTGACGAAGAATCAGCCTCCCTCCTGGCCGCGGGCGACGCGGCAATGAAGGGCCTGAGCGAGGCCATGCGGCAGGCCGAAGCGCTCGGCGACGAAGAAGGAAGCGCCCGGCTCCGGAGCCTGATCGAGGCCGACACCACGCGGAAACGAACCCAGGCCTACGAGATTGCATCGGCCGACCCGCAACTCGCCGCCTGGTTGACCGACATCGCCGACGCCGAGATCGCACGCAAGGTGGCCTCGGTTCACCTGACGATTCAACTCCCCCGTGCCAAAGCCCCGAAAACGCTCCTCACACGAATCGGCGGCATCTTCGCCAGAAAACGGAAGAAGAAATTGCGGCGAAGGCCGTCCACCATTCCAATCGACGGCCCCCGAGACCTCAACTACGAGACCCGAGAAGGTGTGCTCAACGAAGGAGAGCTCTTCGGCGAAATGAGCTGCCTGTACCGCGCGCCCCGATCCGCGACGGTAACGGCCTCGCGCGATTGCTACATGCTCGAGATGCTCAGGAACGTCCTCGAAGCCATGAACCGGGACGCCGGCTTCAAGTCTCGACTCGATCAGCTCTATCGGGAGCGGGTGCTCCGACTCCAGTTGCGCAACCTGCCGATGCTCTTGGAACTCGATGAACGACTGCTGGAGCGACTGCGGCAGTCGGCCGAGCTCGTCGAGGTCCCCAGCGGAGCGCTCCTGTACGACGAGAACGAACCGTCCGACAGCATGCACCTGATCCGAGGCGGTATCATCAAGGTGATGCAAGACGCCTCATTCCTGCTCGGCGAGGCGGACGTGGCGGATTGGCCCGCCCTCAGCGCGGAGTTGGCCACGGGATCAGACCCGGCCTCAGGTTGGAAACATCAAGTCTGGAAGCTCTTACCCGGAAACATCCAGCAGGCCATCACAACACTCGGCGACGAAGCCTTCGAATCCGAGTCAAAGCGGATCGTCCTGGATGGACTGAACGCATTGATCAAAGACCCCGGCTTTGACGGGGCCGCAGGGTTGGAGCCACTCGCTCTGACCCAACGCGTCGGCAGGAAGGCCTGGCAGCGTCTGGCCGACCCCTCGCGGGCGTCGGAGCCGGATATGTACCGTTGCCAGAGGCTCCTGATCGATTCGATCTATGGGAACAAGCTTCCCGAATGGAAGGTGGACGAAGCGGCGGACGAGCCTTCATACGACTATCGCTTGGGAGACTTCAGAGACTGGAAAGCCGCTGCAACCGCACTGGTGGAAGGAAGCACCAAGGTCGGGGAACCGAAAGGCCGGATCTGGCAACGACTCGGCGAACCGGCCCAGGCGATCCTGATGGAAGCCAAAACCGGCGGCGAGCCCCCGAGCGCAGGCAAGGAAACGGTCGTCAACGCCTTGAACGCAGTCATCCGAACGCGGCCACTCATTCTCGATCCCGAATTCCAGGACTATGTGAAGTCGAAGAAGCCCGCCAAACTCGTCATGGAATTCCTGCCGAGCAAGGGGTGGGAAGAATATGACTATCACCGCTGCTCCCGCGCCTACAACCGCTTCTTGCTCGATCTCGTCGCCCCCAAAGGGTTGGGAACGTCGCGACGGCCGGAAGGACCACCACGGGTCCTGGCCTACCGGTCACGCGGCGAGACGATTGGTGAGTCTTCACTGCTGGAGGGACGACCGCGCGCAGCCACCTGCGTGGCGTACGGCCATCCCGACAACGACCCGGATCGTGAAGGAGGGGCGATCCAACTCGTCCGGATCAGCCGCGAACTCTTTCAAGAGCTCAAGGAATCGTCACGCTCGTTCCTTCGCTACCTCGAGAACTTGATCGCCGAACGGAAAGCGAAGAATAGCGCCGAGACCTTGAAATTGAAGGCCGGGCGCACCGCCGCCTCCACCGCCCCTCGGCCCGGGCGCACCGAGGAGTTGGGCCTGCTTCAAGGCAAACGGCTGATGCTGATCGACCTCGACCGCTGCACCCGCTGCGACGAGTGCGTCCAAGCCTGCGTGAACACACACGACGATGGCCGCAGCCGCCTCTTCCTCGATGGCCCTCGCTTCGGCAAGTACCTGGTGCCAACGACCTGCCGCTCCTGCCTCGACCCCGTCTGCATGATCGGCTGCCCCGTCGGCTCGATTCACCGTGGCAATAACGGCGAGATCCTCATCGAAGACTGGTGCATCGGCTGCGAGGCGTGCGCCAGCCAATGCCCCTATGGGGCGATCCAGATGCACAAGGACGGGATCATCCCCGAGTCCTCCTTCGGTTGGCGGTACGCCCTGGCATCGACCCTCCCCAAGGACTGGCCAAAGAGCGAGGGCCGCGACCGCGACTGGCAAGTCGGCAGCGCCCCGTTCGTCTTCGACCGCGAGTTCCGGTCGTCACTTGATCCGACCGGCAAGGGAGCAGAGTCAGGATCAGGGTCAGCAACCGCCCCCCTCATCTTCCGCTACGACTTCGACGTCGAGCGCGAGTTGCTCGGCCCCGAGACCGAGTTCATCCTCAGCCTGACCTCAATGGACGAAGGGGTCAGCGTCTGGATCAACGGTAAGCCGGTGGTCGCGTCCGCCGACCAAGCCGATCCCGCCGGAGTGCTCTCCGTTTCTCGAAGAAAGTCGCGCGACAACGGTTGGTGGGAAATCGACGTGCAGATGCTCCCCGCCCTGTTGAAGGCGGGGAAGAACTCGGTGGCATTGCGGATCACTCCATCCTCGGGCGGGTCCGACCGGTTGCTCGATCTTCGTCTCGACCGGGAGGAAGGGGCAACCGTCAAGCTCGTCGAGCAGAAGGCCGTCGTCTGCGACCTCTGCAGCGCCCAGGCCGGCCAACGCCCCGCGTGCGTCACCGCCTGCCCGCACGAGGCCGCCATCCGGATCGATGCCCTCACCCAGCTTTCCTCGCTCTAGTCTCTCTCGCTCTGTTATAGAAACGTACATACCTTGACGTGAGCTCTGCCTCGACCATGCGACATCTCCGTTGCCGACTCAACGAATGGATCAGATCCGCACGGAGCCCCTTCCGAGGCGGGGCCTTGCTGCTGTTCGGCCTCGCTCTCGGTCTGGCCGGCCTCACCGCAAACTGGGCGCAAGAGGTTGCTCCTTCCGGCTCGTCACGTCTTGAGATCAAAGGCAACCAGTTCGAGGCGGTGGGCGTCTCCTCGTGCGCCGCGTTCGCCTGCCATGGCGGAAATGGAGGCGAAGGCGACCACCGCAGCGCCTACACGACCTGGATGGCCCTCGACCCCCACTCACGGGCCGAGTCGGTCCTCAAAGAGCCGCGGTCGATCGCGATCGAGGACCGGCTGGCGATTTTCTCGGGTCGCAAGACACTCAAAGCAGAGACCGACACTCGCTGCTTGAGCTGCCACGTCAGCCCGAGACCGAACCTGAATCGATCGTCCGTCGTCACGGCAGCGGAGGGTGTCGGCTGTGAGAGTTGTCATGGACTCGCATCAAAATGGCTCGTTCCCCATGCGTCAGCCTCCTGGAGGCAACTCTCCGAATCGAAGAAGATTGAGTTGGGCATGACGCCGACGACTGAGTTGGAAGCCCGAGTGAACCTCTGCGTCGGCTGCCACATCGGCAATGCCGGCCGCGACGTCGATCACGACCTGATCGCCGCCGGCCACCCTCGGCTCGATTTTGAATTCCTCTCCTACCTCGACGCCCTTCCCAAACATTGGGACGAATCCAAGGTGAGGCGGGAACAGCCCGACCTCGACGCGCGCGCCTGGGCGATCGGCCAGGTCGTCTCAGCACGCGAGGCGCTGGGGTTGCTGAGCCTGCGCGCTCATGCCGCCCAGGAACGGCAATCTAAGAAGCCGTTCGAACGCTCACCGATCGGAATCTGGCCCGAATTCGCAGAATACGCCTGCAACTCCTGCCATCATCCGCTGGCGGAAACCACCCTCCCCTCGACCCGCGACGCCCAAACCGGGCTCGTCACCCTCCCCTGGGGCAACTGGTATTTCTCGATCGCCCCCGCGTTCCTGACACCAGCCAACGAAGATGTTAAGGCGGATGAAAACAGTCCCCTCGCCAGCCTCCGCCGGTTGATGGAGTCGATCGACCCCCAGCCGAAGGACGCCGAGCGGCTCGCCCTCGAGGCGAAAGCTCAGGTCGGGAAATTACTCGATACAGCCAGGGCTCGCTGGAACGTTCGCGAGGTTCAAGAGCTTCTCACTCGGCTCGTCGCGGACGAACCTGCCTCGCCCCCCCCCTTGAGCTGGGAAAACGCCACCCAACGCTTCGTCGGCATCGCAGCCTTGAGTGGAACGCTCGAACGACTCGGCCAGCCCCCGACCACAAGCATGAAGACCGCCCTCGACGAGATGAGACGCCAGATTGAAGCCCCTTCCCTCCCGGAAGGACAGTCGGGGAGATGGACCGCCGAAGCGTTCACCAAAGCGATGGAACGGTATCGCCGCGAACTGTCGAGGACGACGGCCGACTCGGGTCGATAGGACGAGAGCAAAGCATGTTGTCCACATTTTGCAGCCCCCGCCCGACGAAAAAAAAGGCGGCGTGGACATCACTTCTCCGACTCTCAGTCGTTTTGCCCCACCTTCTTGGTGCCCGGTTTGCTCGGCGCGATCAGGGCCTCAGCCCCGAACTTCTCCAGCAACTCCGAGAGGGATCCATGCCCCGCGACTCGGCCTTGGGCGTCGATCAGGATGCCGTAGGGAAAGACAGTCGAGGGGTAGCCCCCGATCTTCGAGGGGCCGGGCTCACCCGTTTTTGCCGAAGCAAGAAGTGTGGGATAAGGGAGCTCTTGGTCGCGTCTGAAGTTTTCGACCTCTTCTGGAGGCGTTCCGGCCGGGTGCATGCCAAGGACAACGACTCCTCGCTCCGCCAGGGTTTTGAGCTGCGGCAGATCGTTCTTGCAGGGTCCACACCACGTCGCCCAGAAGTGCAACAGATAAGGTTTGCCGACCAGGTCCGGCGGCCGGCCGCCGATCCAGCCAGCGGTAGGTAACGCAGGAGCGGGCTTGCCGACCATGGCGGAGATCGGCTCCGTCAGTCCCTTGACGAATTCCTCTCCTTGGAGGCGCTTGCTGTATTCGATGTTTGCCAGTTCGCGAATCTTCTCATCGCTCCAGTCGGCACGGTAGTCGAAGTCGACGGGAACACCGAACCGCTGATCCTGAATGCGATCCCCCTCTTTGGGCATGAGAGGGGCGAACCGATCGGCCAGGCTCAGGTCCGTCCTGACTTCGTCCACGTTCAGTTCTGACCGAATGAGCTTGTGCTTATTTTTATCTGTTTCGGACGGGTGCGGGAACGCGCGGATTTCGCGGAACGGGATCCAGAGTCCGGGCGAGACCTCGCGATAGTCGTCGAACAGAACCAGTTCATTCGGCTGGATCGCCGCGGGATCGAGCGTGGGATCGCGGTCGCTCCAAGCAAGAGCGATCCGGGTCAACTGATCATCGGTCGCGGTAGAAATCCAGTTGCTGTACTCACGAATGGAAACGAAACCTTTGCCGGCGATTTGTCGGACAGGATCGCTCCGATAGAAATTGGCGGCCTTGTCATTGGTCGTGTCCAAGGAGTAGGTGAGTACACCGCGAACGCGCCCCGATCTTTGCCCGATCCAGAGCCGTTCGGTCCTTCGGATCGAATCAACAATGTCACACATTTCGTTGCCGAATGACTCAACTCCGAGGTGCTTCCAGGAAGCTTTCTCGGGCGGTACCAGGCTCATGCTCTGCTCGCGATGCGTCGTCAGTCCCCACCAAAACCGATGGGGGGTAAGTCTTAAATAGCCATAATCAAATAAATTCACACTCTTCCAAAGCGACGATGGCCCAGCTGGGCGAACGAAATTCACCGTGGATTTGTCCTTCGTTGCATGGCGTTCCCACGCATCCGTTCTTGTCCAGAACCTCTGGTCGAAATTCAGGACAGTCTCCCCTGGCTTCATTTCCCAGAGGGACCGCGACTCATCCCAAGAAAAGCTGATTTCATACCGCCCGAACCAGTCTTTTGCAAGCACGGGTGCCGTCAATGCTTGCGTGAGCCGATCGACGGTAACGTCAATGGCGCGCATCGAGTCAACCTCGCCATGACGATACTGGGCCTGGTATTGGAACCGAGGCAGCTTGTCGATGCCGGCCGCCTGGGCATGCGCACTCAAGGCAAGACGCGTGGCCTGTGGATCGCCAGCGGCAGGCGTTGCCCCATGAGCCGGTTGGGAGTCAGCCTGTGCAACTCGTTCATCGCGAACCCGAGCGGGCTCGCCGGCGGAGACCCGGTGAGACGCTTTGCGCTCGACTGGAGCCGAGGACCGACCGGCTCGGTCAGGAGAGACCTGCGCCGACTGCTGCTGAGAAGGCGGCTCATCGGGCGGTTCCAAGGTGTGATGAAAGGCAAGAACAATGGTGCCGCAGGCGCCTGCCGTGATCGTTAGGAAAACCACGGCGACCAAACGCATCTTGGTCATGAACATGGTCCTTAAAACTCCGTTGGCCACCGCTGCGGACGGGAAAGCGCCCACAACAGCTTGGCCGGCCGAGATCAGGGTGGCGGTTCGAACCGTCGACACCGCGAGGGCCGAGGGGGGTGACGCCGAGACCGTCTCGGCGTAAAGCGCACTCACGAGCAACCCGGCCGGTGTTGCAAACCCCCGCCGGGTTAGCCCGGCGCGCAACCGCTCGCGGGCACGCGATACGCGGCTGCCAACCGTTCCCACAGCGCAGCCGAGTTGACGGGCCGCTTCGTCGTGTCGCAGCCCGCCGAGGTCGCAGAGGACGATTACCTCGCGGTAACGTTGCGGCAACCGGCTGATCTCTTCGTCGAGCGCTATGTGCCACTCGGCCCGATCTGGGTCCAAGTCCGGTGCAGCCACCGGTTCGATCCCGATTGGTTCTCGAGCGGAATGGCGAGCGGACATCCTCTTGGTTCGAGCCGCAACCTTCCGGCTCACCCCATAGAGCCAACGGCCCAGCGTGTCGTCTCCCCGGACCGTTGCGGCGCGATGCACCAGGACCAGAAAGGTGGCTTGGAAAGCGTCGGCCGCATCGTTGGGATCGTGCAAGAGGCGGCGACAGACCCCCCAGACCATCGGGCCATGCCGCTGGACGAGTGCCGCGAACGCGGTCTCGGCTGCATCGTCATGTCGGGACACGAATCGATCGAGCAACTGTCCGTCCGTCAGACCGCTGACGGCCCCCCCGCCAAAAAGCGTGCGAACGTTACGGATTACGGCAGACGGTTCTCTCCCTGTCATTGGCCTGCGCCCCTCGGTGTTGGTTCTCTACCATCACCTTGCACGAACACGGAGGATCTTTCCAACTTTCTGGAAGAAGGGGTATGGAATCGCTTGGACCTTCAGAGTCGACTTCCCCGAGGGAAGTCGACTCTCGAACTGGCCGGAGCCGCGATGATGGCAGTCAAGTCAGCGTTGCACACGCTGAGGCTCAAGGCCCCTTGTCAAGTGGGTGCGTGTGTTCGAGGTGGCGACAAGAAATCCGCCCCTCGGCCAGATAAACCTTGAAGTGCGAACGCTCCCGTACCGATTTTCCGAATAGTGCAGATTGCGCCGCCTGGGCTGTTGCGTCATGTGACAACAGGTCTCCGCGCGCACGATCTAAGGGAAGAGTGTCATGCGCCGAGTCCTTGAGCTGGACGCCCTGCGAGGAATTGCCGCCCTCATGGTGGTGAGCCTGCACCTGGGCCTGGGGACCGACTACGCGGTGCTCGCCTCGGCCGTGGACATGTTCTTCGTCCTCTCCGGCTACCTGATCACGCGGATCATCCTGAGTCACGAGACCGGCCCTCGGTTTCTGGTCCCGTTCTACGCCCGCCGCGTGCTCCGGATCTGGCCGATTTACTACGCCCTTCTCCTCGGGTTCGTCGTGGTCAATCCCTTGCTGACCTACCGGCAGCGGACGACTGGCCTCCCCTACTACTTGACCTTCACCCAGTTCCTACCCCGCTACTGGTCGGCTCGGCCGCCGGCGTTCAGCATTTACTTCGCGCACACCTGGACCCTGGCGGCCGAGGAGCAGTTCTATCTCCTCTGGCCCCTGGTCGCTGTACTCCTTGGGCGCCGTGCCCTCCTCGCGACGATCCCACTCCTGGTGGGGTCGGCGTTCATGGCAAGGCTCTGGCTCTGGCCCATGCTCCTGGTGACGAACTGGGATGGGTTCGCGCTGGGAGCCCTGCTCGCCTGGATGATGGGCGAGCCGGGATCGCCCCGATCGCGGCGGCCGGTCGTCGTCTGGGGCTTGGCAACCCTCGGCGCAGCCGTGCTCGCCTACCCGGCACTGGCCGCCGGGACTGTCGAGCAGTTCGGAGCGGCCTGGTCGAGCGACTGGCCGAGACTCGCCTTATCCCTGAATGCGAGCCGGCTGAGCCTGCTCTATTTCTCCATCGTCGGCCTGGTGATCGCGTTCGCCGGCCACCCCCTCCTCCGGCCCCTGCGCGACCCAAGCCTCTGCTATCTCGGAACGATCAGTTATGGAATCTATCTGTATCACTTACCCCTCTTTGCACTGATGTCGCCGTTGCATTTTACGAACCTGTGCAACGATTCGATGCTGCTCGACGCCTTGAAACTGGCGGCGACCTTCGCCCTGGCCGTGGCCTCTTGGCAGTTCATCGAGAAGCCGATCCTCCGCCTCAAGGACCGATTCCCCTATCCCGCGTCTGGACGCGGCGAGCCTGAATCCAACGACCAGCCCGACATCTTCCCGCCGCCCCCACACTGGCTCTCTCTGCCGTGGAGAGCTCAAATGGGACCCGGTACGGTGGAACCCGCCAAGAACGGCCCCTGACTCGAACGGTTCATGCAGCCCTGGAGGGGCGACCGTTTCTATTGCAAGTCAGGAAAGTAATGCACGCATTTTGCAGCCCCGAAGGGGCAACCGTACATAGCCCGAGGCGCAAGCCCCGGGGAGTATTCGTCATATTTTCGATTCTGCAGCCCTGAAAGGGCGACCGTCAAAATTGGTCTTCACCATTTAACGGTCGCCCTTTCAGGGCTGCGAATAGTTTTTATCTGAGCATTTCTTGTTACCCGGGGCTTGCGCCCCGGGCTATGTACGGTCGCCCCTTCGGGGCTACAACGTCCCCAATTACCCGGTGGACTTGGCGTACAATGATTTATCTGACCCTCGATAAACACGTACGGAAAAAGTCTGTGGACTCAGGCCTGGCCCAAGTCCCAGTAGAAGTCGGCCGTCCAGCGGGCGATACTGGTCCAGCTAAAGAAGTGTTCCACTCGCTCGCGGGATCGAATACCCATTTCTCGAAGTCGGACGGGATCGTCGAGCAAACGATTGATCGCATTTGCAAGCTCGTGGACAAACAGCGCGGGGTCTTTGGGCTCGAAGTCGGTCGGGCCGACCGGCTCGAACGGCACCAGGATCCCGGTTTTCCCGGGAACGACGACCTCCTTGATTCCGCCGACGGCCGACGCTACGACAGGAGTCTCGCAGGCCATGGCCTCGAGGTTGATAATCCCGAACGGTTCGTAGACGGACGGGCAGACGAATAGGGAGGCGTGCGTGTAGAGAGCAATGACCTCGTCTTTGGGGAGAATCTGCGGGATCCAGATGATCGGATTGGTTGTCTCTCGACGCGCTTGCTCGACCGCCTCGTTCATCTCCCGGCCGATTTCCTCCGTGTCCGGAGCCCCCGCGCAGAGAACGACCTGGACCCCTGGGCGGATCTCCTTGATCGCGTTGACCAGGTGGATGATCCCCTTCTGGCGGGTAATCCGACCGACGAAGAGCACGAACGGTTGCCCCGGATCGATGTTGTACCGGGCCAGGACTTCGGGATTGGGTGTCGGCCGATACTGATCGAGATCGATCCCGTTATGGATCACGCGAATCTTATCGAGCGGCACCCCGTAGAGTTGATGGACGTCGTTGCGCATCGAGTCGGAGACCGCGATCACGCCGTCGGCGTTCTCGTAGGCGGTCTGCTCGACCCATGAGCTGGCGTGATACGCCGTCCCCAGTTGCTCGACCTTCCATGGTCGGTGCGGCTCGAGCGAGTGGGTCGTCAAGACCAACCGGGCCCCCGTTAGTTGCTTGATGAGGCACCCGGCCAGGTGGGTATACCAGGTGTGGCAGTGGACGACGTCCACCCCGCCAATCAGTCCTGACATCACCAGGTTCTTGAGCATCGTATCCAGGAACTTGCGATGCTTCGGCTCATAGGTTGACAGCGGGAACTCGGGATTGATTCCCTGAACGCGCAGGTTCTCATTCTCGATCTTCTGATCGCCGAAACAGATCACCTCAACCGAGCCTTGCCCTTTCCCCAGGTGCGTGAGCTCCCGCGTCAGGTACTCGACGTGGACCCCCGCGCCTCCGTAGACGTTCGGCGGATACTCGTTGGTCAAGATCGCGATCCGCATCCGTCGTCCCTCCGCTCGATCGAGGCGAACTGCCGTCATCCCAGATTCCGCAAGCGTCATCAACGAATCGTGGCCGTCTTCTCGTCGCCGAGATCGAGGGCGTTGAAGAGCAGGCCGGCAACGGCTCCCCCGAGGAAGTCGGCCACCAGGAAGATCCAGATATTCGCAGGTGCCGAGAGCTTCATCAAGGTCACACCCACCGCCACGGCCGGGTTGAACGCGCCGCCGGAGATGGCTCCCACGGCAAAGGCACCGGTCAAGACCGTGAAGCCGATCGCCAGGCCATAGTTTGAGTTCCCCGCAGTCCCCTTCGCGGTCGCCGTGTTCAGCACGACATAGCAGAGGGCGAAGGTGAAGAGGAATTCCGCGACGAGAGCCGCGGCGACGTTCGGGCTCGAGGGATCGGGAAGTTTCGGATTCTCCTTGAGGAACAGGACCGTGAACGCGGCTACCACGGCACCCAGCACTTGCACGATCATGTAGGCGGGCATTTCGGCGGTCGTGCACTTGCCCCGCAACCAGACGGCCAAGGTCACAGCCGGGTTGTAGTGGCCACCGGAGATGTGGCCACCGGCGTAGATCATCACCATCAGGGCCGAGCCGATGGCCACCGGGGCCAGCGCCGCAGCCGCCGAGCCGGCAGTCGCACCGACGACCGTCTGGCCGATCGTTAGCACGAGGAAGAATGTCCCGATAAACTCGACGATCAGTTTCCTTGACATCGAATGTGCTCCCCTGATCCAGGTGAAGGTCCGCTTCTTAAGCTCAGGCGACGGATGACCGAGCAGCAGGAACTTATCTAAATTCGCTCAAGCCTTGTCAGGCCATCGCCATTGAACAAACGGCGAGCTCACAACGAGCGTCGCAGACGACGAAGTATCCACCGTGTCGAGGGTGAATCCACATTGAGATTCTTAATAAGCCCTCTCTCTACGGGGATTTCCTGAGCGCCGCTCCATTCTTTTCGTTGGCGAGGACGCGGCGGAAGCCGGCGCGATCGCCGGCTTCGACTGCCACCCTGACTTTCGCGAGTGCAACGACTTTCGAGATTCGTCCTATGAGAGGATTCGTTCTCAATCTTGCGCAACACCCGCAGATTGTGCACCAATCCGTACCAGGTGGCAACCCCCTCGCTTCATAGTCCGAGCCCCTTTGTTTAGCGAAAAATCACGTGGGAGACCGTGACCGGGCCCGTGACATTGGTCCCCATATTGATCTCGAGAACATTCTGGATGACCGTGACCTTGCCGGGGATCTTGACTCCTCGCCATTGAAGGAGCCCGTAGCCCGCCCCACCCGACGCGAACTGGCCCCCCCTGATGATCCCGCTATTCGTGGCATCATCGATCACGCGCGGGTCGTGAGGAAGAGGCAGACCGCGGTTGCGCGGATGAATCGAGAGGCGGCTGGCATGGGGCGGGAGGGTGATGATCCGCTGGTCGAGCGGTTGGCCGGGCACCTGGTCCAGGGCCCCACTGTTAAAGGTAATGTTCGAGACCGTGACCGGCCCCGGCGCGTCGGCTGGCGTCGTATCCTTGGAGAGGTTCACTGACAACGTATTGCGGACGAGCGCCACCTGGCCGGCGACCTGAACGTTGCGCCATTGGAGACCAAGACCGCCGAATCCCCCGTCGTTGAACTGGTTGTGCGAGAGAATTCCGCTATTGTTCGTCGAGTCGACCCCGATCGGTTCAACCCGCGCTGCCCACACGCCGGCTTGATCTGAAACTCCCGAATCGCGACCTCGAAGGGGGACGCGGCCCGGGAAGTGGATGTCTTCGAGCGTCAACGGGCCTGACTCGGGTCCAAGGTCGTGGATCTGGATCACGTTCTGGATGATCACCAGACCGCGATGCTTCACAACCCCGTTCCACTGGAGAAAGACGCTGGTCCCATCCAGACTGGCGACTTGCTGGTTCTTCAGCCAACGGTCGTTGCGGGTTCCGTCGCCCTGATTCTCATTGATGGTTTGCGTGAACCCGCCACTTGCCGACGGGGTAATCACCGTCGTCGGGAGAACCGAGAGGCTTCGCTTGGCTTGGGGAGAAATCGGGGCTCCGTAAGTGACGTTGGAGACGTTGACTCCCTCCAGCTTCGCCCCTTCCGGTTGCACCGAGAGAGAGTTGTGTACCAGTTCAACACCCTCGCCAACCCGGACATTCAGCCACTGGAGGCCGAGGTCGCCAAAGCCGCCGGCATTGAACTGACCGGCCCGGATGAGCCCGCTGTTCGTCGCGGCATCGACGAAGGGGACGTGATCGCCGACAGCAGGGCCCGCAAGGTGGCCCGCCTTGACGAGTTGACTGAGCGGGCGAAGTGGATCGGTCGGGGTCGGAAGTTTCCGGCCCAGCGGCTTGCCGTCGCTCTTGACCACCGCAGGTGTAGGCGCCAGCACATGAATGGGCTGTTTCGGAGCAAGCGGTTCGGGGGCCGGGATCGAGGGGAACTGCACGTTCTCAACCGTGATCAGGCCTTGCCCTGTATTCGTGGGCTGAACCGACAACGCATTGTGGACGGCCGAGACCGTTTTCCCCACCTTCACCCGACGCCACTGAAGGCCAACGTCGCCGAATCCACCATCGTTAAACTGCGCGCCCGCGATCCGACCACTATTCGTTGCATCGTTCACAGACTGAACTGGGGTATCAGAAGTTGCCACAGTCGCCTTGGTCGTGGGATCGGCGCTCGGGACAGAATCTTGCTCGGTCGACAGTGCCGAGGGATTCGCGATCGCCTGGGCCACCGCCTGGTCCAGGGTCGAGGAGCGGCCGAAATCCAGGTCTTTGAAAGTGATCGGCCCAAGATTGTTTTGCTTCGGCTTGAGGGAAAGCGTGTTGGTCGAGGTGGCCACTCGACCGCCGACCGCCACGTTCGCCCACTGGAAACCGAGGTCGCCAAAGCCACCGTCGTTGAACTGCGAGTGGCGAATCCGGCCCGTGTTGGTGGGTCGCCGGATGTCGACATCCTCTCCGGCGGCGGTCAGGGACTGAGCCTGGGGAGGCAAGGCCGAGTCCACCTCGGGTCCGTCCGGCTGGAAAACCAGATTCTTGAGACCGACGTTCACCTGCCCCCTGACACGAACCTTGCGCCACTGGAAGCCGACCCGGCCCCGCTGAACGGGTGTTCCAAATCCGTTATCATTGAACTGGGAGTTCAGAACGAGGTTCGCATTCACTCGACTCTGCTGATCGGGCTCCTGGCTCAGTGCACCTGTTCTCGTCTCGAGTTCATTCTCTGGGATGTCGAACCCGTGAATCGTCAGGCCACGGCCAAGACGCGACTGCTTGATCTGCATCCCGACCGTCGCAAAGCCGCCGCCACTGAACTGGCTGTAACCGATCAGCCCTGAGTTGTCCGAGAACTCGACGGCCCGAGTGCCTCCCGAAGTCTCCGGCGCATTCGACAGAACCTGCAAGTCGAACTGGATTGGTCCGCCGACCGCCAGTTGCGAGGCCTGGAGGCCGATCGCTTTCGTGAAGCCAAAGGGAGCGAACTGGCTTTGAATAACCTCGCCTGTATTGCCGGGCAACTCCGGCGCGGAGAGAGCCAGACGAGCCTCGAGGCTTTCCAACCCAAGTTTTTGTTCCAGGCTGCGAACTCTTCGACTCATCGTCTATCCTAGAAATTTTCACAAACTCACCAATATCACATTCAAAAGTGCATTGTCGCTGGCTCTCCTCTTTCGTAAAAAAAGGACCCGCGCGTACAACGACTCTCAACACAATACGGACCATTCGGTCGAAGGCCCGGGTTCGAATCAATGAGATCGAGCACGATCTCACGGAGGAGGACCGGCTGGGAGGCGTCAACGGACTGCAAGGGTTCGCCGACCTCGCGATCGTCCCAACCGGGCCAGGCATCTGGTTGGCAGTGGCGACTTCGTTCCCCTTTTGTTTTGTGGGCATTGACCTGTGGCATTGCGGACGGTTCGGTATTAAGGTCTGTGGATCGGCCTCCCGACGAGGAGGCCTGACCTGAGCTCGGCAAGGTTCTGGGGTCTCGATCATGGTCAAACGATTCTGGGTGACAGCCGCTCTCACCGTCTCGGCAAGCCTTGCCGGGGCGCTCGACGTCGACGGGAAAGAACCGGAGACGCCGGTGTCTTGGAAAAAGACGGTGATCGAGGGCAAGTTTCGGTCGGAGGGGGTCGCCATCGCCGACGTCAACAAGGATGGCAAAACCGACGTGCTGATCGGCGACTCCTGGTACGAAGCGCCCGCCTGGACCAAGCACGACATCCGCAAGCCCGGCGACTTCGGTGACGGCCTGCGGAGCTATAGTGAATGCATGACCTGCTGGGCCGACGACATCAACGGCGATGGTTGGCCTGACCAGATCGTGATCGGCTTTCCAGGAAAGGCGGCCTACTGGTACGAGAACCCGAAGGGGAAACCGGGCCACTGGCCGCAACATGAGATTAGCCCGAGCGCCTGCAATGAAACGCCGCTCTACACCGACCTCTTCAAAGACGGCCATCGCGTGCTGGTGATGGGTTCGCAGCCCAACGGTAAGGAAAACGAAGGGCAGATGGCCTGGTTCACCCCCGGCAGCGACCCGAACCAGCCCTGGGAGAAGCACGCGATCAGCGAGCCGAGCCGACCGGGCAAGGAGATCCCCGGAACGCAGCGTTTCGCGCACGGCCTGGGGGTCGGCGACCTGAACGGTGACGGCCGCCAGGACGTGATTTGCACGGGAGGCTGGTGGGAACAGCCCGAGTCGGGACGCCCTGCCAGCACCGCCTGGGTGTTCCACCCCGCCCCCCTGGGCGATGCAGTAGCCGACATGATCGCCTACGACGTCAACCACGACGGCAAGGCGGACGTGATCGCCAGCTCCGCCCACCGATACGGAATCTGGTGGTTCGAACAAGGGGAGGCGAAGGAGGGCTCACCCGTCTTCACCAAGCATGACCTCTTCCCCGAACTCGTGTCGGAGACCCATGCCTTGATCGCTGTCGACATCAACGGCGACGGCCTGAAAGATCTGATCACCGGGAAGCGGTTCTGGTCGCACGGCAAGAGTGAGCCCGGTTCCGACAAGCCCGCGCATCTCTACTGGTTCGAAGCCAAGCGCGGAACCGACGGCCTGACCACCTTCACCCCGCGCGAAATCGACGACCAGAGCGGGATCGGCACGCAGTTCGTCGTTGCCGACTTCAATGGCGACGGCCTGCCGGACGTCGTCACCGCCAACAAGAAGGGGGTCTTCCTCTTCGAACAGGCCCGCGCCTCGAAGTAAAGTCGGATCATGCTGTACCAGGGTAGGACCGAGGAAATAGGGAATCAACATGCACCGTCTCCGTTGGCTCGCGATCACCCTGGTGGGTCTGGCCTCGTCCGTTCAAGCGGACGAGGCGGCCAACACAGATCAGGTCATGGTCATCTCCATCAAGGATGACGGCATCATCGCCTCGGGCATCAACGCTCGTGGGGATGTCGTCGGCTTCGAGTGGCTTGAGGAGAAGGAACGCCCCGGCGTCCTCTATCAGGCTCCTTTTTATTATGTGAAGGGCAAGCCACTCACCTATCTGCCGCTGCTCGAAGGTTACACCGCCACGTTCCCGGCGGCCGTCAGCGACAATGGTCTGGTGGTTGGTCGTGTCAGCAAACCGGCCCCCCCCAGGGTGCGCGTCGACTTGCGGAATCAGGCGTTCGTCTGGGAAGCCGATCGCGGCATTCGCGGACTGGGAGCGCTCAAGGACGACTTCGCCTCGTTCGCCTGCGACGTCTCGAGCGACGGCCGGCGAATCAGCGGCTTCACCTTGGGAGACAATCGGGTACGTGCCTGCGTCTGGGACCGAGTCGGCGACGGTTGGCAGGGAACCGCCTTGCCCCACGAGAATCGGCTCGGATCCAACGTCGTCGCCATCAGCGATGACGGGAAGTCGGTCACGGCCGTCGACGGCGTTCTGCCCTGCCTCTGGACTCAAACTCCTTCCGGCGAATGGACGCGTGAAGTCATTGGAGATGCCGGTTCGCTCGTGCCGAGGGCCATCAACAACGCGGCCACCGTGGTCGGAGTTCGCTTCACGGGGGACGGCCTGACGCACGCCATCGTCTGGACGCGCGAGGATGGCATGAAACGCCTCGAGATGCCCGAGGGCTACGTGCGTTCGGAAGCCAGCGCCATCAATAACGACGGGGTCGTCGTCGGCATGGTCGATGGCCCGAATGGCTCGAAGATCGGGCCGAACGCATTCAAGTACCAGAACGGACGCCTGCATCTCATCCGCGAGGGAGGTCCCTTCTTCACCGCCGCCACCTGCATCAACGATCGAGGTCAGTTCGCTGGCGTCGTCGAGAAGGAAGAAGAAGAGGAAATCGACCCCAAAGCGAAGCCCGAGGCAATTCCAGATAAGCGCCCCGCGCCTTGACTTGAGATTTCTCTCCAGAGATTCCTGGAGCCCGGCCGGTGGTATCTCGCTTGGCTGCATCCCGACATGGGGATCAGTCAGACCGCTCACGTTGAATTCCCAAAAAATACGGCCGGACCGCCGGGGAAAACCCAAATATGGCCGGACCAGCCGTGCTACAATTTCCGGTCTACTCCTCACTCTTGTCCGAGCAACGGTCGATCCTATGGGAAAGGCAGATTCGCTCGCTGGACAAGGCCGCGAGGATGGGTTAATACTTAAGCTGAGAAGACCGCCTGAATGATCCCGCCTGTGTGAAGCTGACGACTTCCGTGTGTGCCCGCCCATGTGACTTCAGCGGATCAAGAGCCCGACGTTTCGTTCTTCCTGAACGGCACGCATGTCCGTTTAGGACCTGCCAGCCCCATTAGTCATACCTTCCTCGCTCTCTTGCTGCTGTCAAACCTATGTTTTACAATAAGATGGCATGGTGCGAGGTGGCAATACCGGGGATGGCGATCCGTCGGGATCGCCGGAGGAACGATGCGGAATTCCTCCCCGCTTTGCGATGCGTCTCGTTGAGAGTGGCTCAGTGGCAGGGACGTCCGCGCTCGTCAGTGGGCATGGGTCAGGATCAACGTTATTCCGGAAGCCCGGATCGAATTCGAACTCGGGTTTCGTGGTGACGAGCCGTGGTTGGGGAGATACCTCGATGCAGAGGCTGACGAGACGGTGGCGATACGGTTGGCTCGGTGTTGGGTTGCTCGGTCTGCTCACGACGCTGGGCCTCGTGTTCCCGCACGTGACCCCTTTTGTGAGGAAACGGCCGCGGCCTGTCCTCGAGCATCTGTCGACCGCGACCGTCCGACGCACTGATCTCTGGGGCTCGGTGACGGCCGGGGGAACGGTCGGGAGTTCGAACCAGACGAACATCGAGTGCGAGTTGAAAAGCCTCTCCGCTGGCGTCCGTGGGATGAACATGGTCACCAGCGGGGCCTCCACCATCTTGTCGGTGGCTCCCGCCGGGACGTTGGTCAAAAAAGACCAGGTTCTCTGTGAGCTCGACTCCTCCGCCTATGTGGAATTGGTCCGACAGCAGCAAATGACCGTCGAGCGTGCTCGATCCGACCATCTTCAGGCGAGGCTCGACCACGAGGTCGCCGAGATGGCGATCACCCAGTACCGCCAGGGCATTCTCATTCAGACGCAGAAATCCCTGAATGGGCAAATCGCGCTGGCCAAGTCGGATCTGGAGCGAAACGCCGATCGCTTGGCCTGGTCACGGCGGATGCACAAGAAGGGATACGCTTCGATCGGCCAGGTCGCAAACGACGAGGTCACGCTCCGTCGTCAAACTTTCAACCTCGAACAGTCGCTTCTCGGGTTGAAGATCTTTGAACGCTATGAAGTGCCGGGCACCATCCGCCAACTCGAGAATCGAGTCGCCACGACGAAGCGGAATTTCGAATATCAGACCAACCGGTTGGAACGACACGTCGACAGCCTGGCCCAATTCGAGCGCCAGGTGGAGAATTGTACGATCCGGGCTCCGCACGACGGGTTCTTGATCTACGCCAACGACCCCTACCGCAACTTTGTCATCGAGCCTGGGATCGCGGTCCGCCAGAATCAGATCCTGTTCTACCTACCCGACCTGGCAAAGATGGAAGTCAAAGCACTCCTCCATGAGTCGATCGTCCAGAAGGTCCGAGACGGGATGCGAACCAAGATCCGGATCGAGGGCCTTCCCAACGATCATATCGAGGGGCACGTCGTCTCGATCGCCGCGCTGCCGACGCGAAACTTCTTCAGCGAGGTCACCTACTACGTCGGGCAGATCAAGCTCGACAACATCCCCCGGGGCCTCTTGCCGGGAATGACCGCCGAAGTTGAGATCTCGACCGTCCATCGCCCCGACGTCTTAACCATTCCCTCCCAGGCCATGACCGTCGAGGACGGCCTCGATGTCTGCTATGTCACCGATGGCAACCACGGACTCGAACGGCGCGAGGTCAAGCTGGGGCAGGCATCGCACGATCGCCTGGAAGTGACCGAAGGACTCAGCGAAGGAGAACAAGTCGTCCTCGACCCGTCGAGCATTGACGCCAATGTCGTGGCCGAACTCAGCTCCTCGTCGTCCTCGACCACCTCTTCATCTTGGTTGCCCACACCAGCCCAGGCCGAACCTGATTCGAGCGCCGCTGCCGAAGGCCCCGTGGCGACGGTGACTCACTGAGCCGCCCCGGTCGAGGCCAACTAGCCCTCGACCGACCCCAAGGCGTTCCTCCCTTGATCGTGAAGGCGGCGGCCTGTCTGATAAGAATACGACGCCATCGTTGTCGTCTCGTCTTCCGAGCCGCACGATGGCCGTCGTCGTTCCCTTTTTTCAGGAATCAATCCGATGTCTGCCGACAAACCCAAACCCTACACGGATGAGCAAGTTCAAGCAAAGATCCATGAGCTCGGACTCACCGGTTGGACTCTTGAGGACGGCTGGCTCCGGCGCAAGTTTTCGACGGACGGTTGGCCAACAACCTTGATGCTGGTCAATGCAATCGGCTACCTCTGCGAAGCCGCCTGGCATCACGCCGACCTGTCGGTCACCTGGGGCAAGGTCTGGTGCAAACTCAAAACCCACTCGGCGGGCGGGATCACCGACAAAGACTTCGCCCTCGCGCGGAAGATCGAGGACGTGGCCCTCTGGAGGCCCGAACCAGGCGGCCCGTTGGAAGGGACACCCAATAAATTTGTACATAGCAAATGAGTTAGCCGCACCTGTCAACGTGCGAAACTCACAGGGGTCAGAAAAATCCAGTCCGCGAAATCATTTCGACGAACGATTTTTCTGCATCGCTGGAGGGGCAACCGTCAAACGTGCCGGACGAGCTCTGACGGTCACCCCTTTGGGGACACAATGACAGATACTCATTTCCAGACTTGTCAAAATTAACCAAATTTTGTCCCTCAACCACGCAAGCCATCCCAGACTGTGCCCGAGGCGTTTGCCAATTCGAGGGATGCGACGAGTCCGGCATGATGGCCGCCGGCCAGACCATCGGCGAGGAGGGCGGCGCCCTGGGCCGCATGTTTGACCCAGGCTCCCGAGAGGGAGCGGAGCGGAATCAATGTGCCGAGAGGCTCGAGCGCAGCACGGGCCAAGGCCGCGAGATCGGGACGCTCGGCCAAGGCGCCAGAGAGATAGATCCGGTCGAAGGGGGTGACCGCCTTCAGCCCGGCGACGTGCTTGGTCAGCGACTCGCGAAAGGCGTCGGGGCCTTCAGGACCGAGGTCGATCAGACCGCCCCGGAAGAGACTCTCCTTGGAGAGCGGTGAGCGCCAGTAGGCGACCTCGCCGTCCCAGCAGCCGCCCGAACGGACACCGATGGGCCCACGCGTCCCCGCCGCTGCGTCGACGAGTCGGCCCCGAGAGACGATCATCACGGCCGAGAAGGCTGAGCCAAGCTCGACGACGGCGAAGGTCGATTCGGAAAAGTCTGCGCCACGATCTGCTGCGTCGGCCTGAAGGGCAAGCGCGGTAACGGCCACTTTGTCGGCGGTGCCGAGGTCGATCGTATTAGCCTTGCGATAGGCTGGGATCGAGGGAAGGTGGACGCCTCCCGGCAGGAAGAGGACGGGCAAGCCTGACGTCGCCAAGGCGCGAACCCAGGAGCGGAAGCCGAGGACGCCCGCATCGATTCCCCGTTGGTCGGGGCGGACGAGCGACATCTCTTCGAGGTGCCGCTCGGTCAAGGCTTCGCCGCGAACCAAGGGGAGCCCATAGCCTGACGGACCGGCGATCAGGTCGATCGGCAACCAGGCGCGGAGCAGTGAGACGAGCGCTTCGGGATCGCGTTGGAGCGTCCCCGGGCTCAGTCGTTCCTGGCCGACGACTGCGCCGTCGGCCAACAAGAGAAGGTCGAGGCTACTCGTGCCGGGATCGGTGCCGACGACACGGACCACACGCTCACCCCAAGGTCGTCCGACCGAGTTCAAGGATCTCTTCGGCGTCGAGCACGATGTCGTTTGCCGTGAACAGTTCCTGGAGTGCTCTCTTGTGGATCTTCATCTTGGTGCCGCCGACCCCAAGCGCTCCCCAGGCCCGAACGCCGCCCCGATCGATCCCCTTGTCGGTCGCCGAGATCCCTTCAATCCCGAGGGGTGGGACTGCGTTGAGGTCGATGGCCACTTTCAGGTCGGGCAGTGAGCGGCGGACCTGCTCCGGGAGGAGAGTCACCCCCGCGGCCCCCGCGGCAACCACGACTTGAACACCGGCGAGTCCGTTTGCCAGTGAGTCTTCATCCGAGGTGGAAAAAGGGGTGAACCGGCCGCCGTTGACCTGCCCGAGCATCTCGACCGTAGCTTGGGCGCGATCGAGTTGTCTCGAACCGAGGGCAACCCTGGCCCCCAGTCGACCGAAAAGCCGCGCCACGCGCTGACCGACCGGGCCGGTGCCAGCCAAGACCGCCGTGGATACGCCGTTCAAAACCCCGCCAGCCCCTTCGAGAGCGGCCAGGACGGCTGCGGCCGCCGTGGTATTGCAGCCGTTGGCGTCAAAGAGAACGGAAACCCGAAAATTCGCGAAGAAGGTCTTGGTGACCTCCTTCAAAATCGCCTCGCCAACCGCGACGTTCGACCCACCCACGAAGATCGCGGTCCGCTGGAGATCGGCGGGACCTCGCGTGAAGAGAGCGCCATAGACCAGGTCGCGCACGGCGTCCGGCTGAACACCACCGTGGCGGAACAGATGTTCCACCCCTGAATCAACCGCCACGACGCCGTCGAAGACGCTCGGCTGCGGATCACTATCGAGTTGGATCAGGATGGAAGGCTTGGGGGTGGGCATCGGGGTTGGCGATCCTCGGTACCAAAGAGACGAGCCAGGCGCCGCGCCCCCATTGTAGGGCGGTGGCAAACGGTGCCTGGCTTCGACGCGATGGTCAGGCAAACGGGTGCTTGACCGTATCCTTCTGAGCGGTGATCTCGGCGATCGCCGGCAGATTCTTCATGGCGCGCTCGATGGAGAGCTTGGTCGCCTCGTAGTTGAACTTGAGGATCTTGGCGTTGTCTTCGGCGGCGGGGTGGATGAAGACGCCGCAGACGATGACCAGGTTCTCGGCCTCGGCGCTGGGGATGGTCCCTTCGGCGACGCAGTCGGCCACAGCCTTGGCCACCGCGTACTGGGCGGGGCCAAACATCTGCACGGCCTGCTTCATGCCCTTGATGGTGACCTTGGTGATCAGCACCGTGGCGGGCTTGGCGAGCAGGTTCGGGGTCAGCACGGCGAGGAGGTTCGTATGGCCGGCCGACTGGTTGGCCAAGGCGCTGGCGAAGGCGGCACCGACGGGACCGGTCTTGGTGCCGATCAACAAGTCAATATGCGCAATCTCATTGCCTTCGCCGACCAGGGCTTCACCAATGTTCATCGTCAAATCGCTGGCCATGGGGTCTGCTCTCCGCTTTGTGTCTAAACTGAATAAATCGAGGGGTTGTCCAAAAACCAAATCAGCTTGGCACCGTGACAACCGGATCCATGGCCCCGAATCATAACAGCCGGAGCGACAACCGCAACCCCCTCCATTTGTTAAGCAATTGGAAAAAAAAGCTTGTCCGCCGATGTATGAACTGTTTCAATAACCCGTCACGCACGGAATCGTGCCGCTTCAGTGCCGGCGACCGCGGGCGGTCGCCCCTCCTTTTTTTCCTTCCGCACTTTGGAGACCGACGATGCGTAAAATGTTTCCGCTGCTGGCCATGGCCGTTCTGTTCTCGGGCCTGACCTTCGCTTGGGCCGCCGAAGAAGAAGTCACCATCACCGGTGACGCCGTCTGCGCCAAGTGCGCGTTGAAAGAAACGCCCAAGTGCCAGAACACGATCACGACGGAAGAGAAGGGCAAGAAGGTCACCTACTACCTCGCCAAGAACAAGATCAGCGACAAGGCTCACCAGGGCCTGAGCATCTGCGGCGCGACCAAGGATGCCCCCGTCAAGGTCAAGGCCACTGGTACCGTGAAGGAAGAAGAAGGCAAAAAGGTTCTCACCGTCACCAAGCTCGATGCCGCCGACTGATTGATTCGTTGCCGGCATCGCGATCCTGGCGGGCGTTCATCGCCCGCTGGGGTCACTCGCCCCTTCCTTTGTATCATCTTCCCTTTTGGCATCACTTTTGGACCTTCTCATCCTCGGGGCAAGCGCCCGAGCGGCCGCGTACTCCGCGCGTCGCGCTCAACTTCAGCCACGCGGTATCGACCTCTTCGCCGATGCCGATCTGACCTCTCTCTGCCCCGCCCGACGGATCGCCCCCGAAGACTATCCCCACCGACTGGCGGAGTTGGCCCTCGAATCATCTTCCGGACCGTGGCTTTATACCGGGGCGCTCGAGAACCAGCCCGACCTGATCGATCGGATCGCCGCGCAGCGGCCCCTCTGGGGCAACGGTGGCACAGTCCTCCGTGCCGTTCGCGACCCCTTCGCCTGGTCCGCGGCACTCCACCGTGCCGGCCTCCCCTGCCCCGCCATCCGCTCAACTCCTGAACACCTTCCCCGCGACGGAAGTTGGCTGGTCAAGCCGATCGCCTCGGCGGGAGGCATGAAGATCCACCCCCTCGACGTGGAGACGCCCTCCCCCGCCTGGCCCTGCTTCTATCAGGAACGGATCGAAGGGTTGAATCTTTCTGCGATCTTCATGAGCCGACCTGAGAAAACCACCTTCGCCGGCGTCACCCGCCAGATCCTCGGAGCGCCTGGGGCCGACTACGCCTACGTGGGGAGCGTGGGCCCATGGCCCCTCAGGCCCATCGAAGCGACCCGGATCAGAACCCTCGGCACCGTCCTGGCGCAGTCGTTCGGCCTGAGAGGGCTGTTCGGCGTCGACTTCATTCTCGCCGACGGCCACCCTTGGCCCGTCGAAATCAACCCCCGCTACACTGCGTCAGTCGAAGTGCTCGAGTTGGCACTCGGCACATCCCTGCTCTCAGCCCACCGCTCCGTGTTCGATCCCACAGCCCCTGCGGTCAGCCCGGCCCAGACGCCGAAGCTGCGCGGCGCCGTGGGCAAGCTGATTCTCTTCGCGCCCGGCAAGTGTCACTTTCCAAAAACGACCCGATCTCGGCCCGCCTCCAAAGACGTCTTCGCGATCCCACCCCTGGGCGACCGTCCTCAACCCGGAATCTGCTTCGAGCCGGGTGAACCGGTCGCCACTCTCTTCGAGCAGGCCGATCACATGGAAGCCTGTCTCGCCCAGCTCGAGCAGCGGCGAGCACGGTGGGAGCAGCGATTACTCATCCTAGGAAGTCAGCACTCCAGCATACGTATTTGATAGCCCCGAAAGGGCAACCGTTCAAAGCCAGGGGATTGACCCCCTGAAAAACATTCGACAATGCTTGCGCATTGCAGCCCTGAAAGGGCGACCGTCATTCGTGAGGAACGACGGAGACTCAGAGACTCATCCAATCAATGCTTTCTCAAAGGCTCTTCAGGTAGGCGATCAGGTCGTCCGTCTCGCTCTCGCTCAGGGTCCCCAGAGCCGAGACAGTCTCCGGGCTATGCGGATCGGCCAGCGCCTCGCGGAGGGTCTTGGACCGGCCGTCGTGCAGGAACGGATCCTTGTCGTACACGCCGCGAAGGGACGGCGGGTTGTACCCTTCGTAGGCATCATCCCGTTCCTCCAGGCCGACGATGTGGATCTTACCGTCCGTCAACTCGGGTCCCGAATGGCACTTACTGCAAGCGGTCTTGGAGGAGCGGAAGATCACCTCCCCGCGCTGGGCCTCGGGCGAGAGGCTGCCATCGGCATTGCGAAAAGGATTGCGTGGGAACTCAAGTGTGGTCAAGTAAGCGACCAGCGCCCTGACCTCGTCGGCGGATGGGTTCGGGCCTTGCATGCTCTTGGTGAACGATTCGATCGTGGCATCTTCGAGGCTCGTCTGCCAACCGTGCCAGGTCCAAGGGCCCGTCTGACTGACCCGTCGAAGGGTCGGCACCTTCTTACGGCTTCGCAAGTGCGAGGTGCTCAGGTCTTGCCGGCCATCGTTGAGCGTGTCGAAGTGAAGCCCGTTGGTATGGCCATCACTGTGGCAGGTATTGCAGCTATACCACTGGTTGAACGAGCGCTCGGCCGCATGGAAGAGGATCTCACCACGGCGGACCAGCGAGAGTTCCTTGGGACCGCCCAACGGGATGGTGCGGAGCAGCTTGGCCCCTTCGGCGTCGACGACCTGGACCGAGTCATTGAGATAGTTGGCCACGTAGAGCGTCTTGCCATCCGCCGCGAACGCCAGTTCGGTCGGGCGACCCCCCACCTCGATGCGCCGGAACCGGCCGTCGCTTTTGAGGAGCGAAGGGTCGATCATGTCGCGCGAGCTCGACGATCGCCAGGGGAGCGCCGCCAGGTCGGTTCGGAAGATCATGACCTCATGGGTCCCTCCGCAACTGACGGCGAGATATCGACCATCGCGAGCCGCCGCCGCGCCATGAACGTCGGCCGCCGCCTTGCCTTGCGTGTCGAGCGTCAAGGTGGCGAAGGGCTCGGCACCGTCAAGCTCGACGCGGGTCAGGCATTGGCCGACCACCCAGCCCAGGTCGATGTTATTGCGGGTGGTGGCGAACCCCTTGTTCCGCAGGTTGGCGACATAGCCGGTCGAACCGTCGCCACTGAAGGTGACCTGCCTGAGGTTGTCCCCCTTGATCGGCAAGGTCCGCTCGACCGTCCACGAGCCGACGGAGATCAGCGAGAGGCTCTGCGACCGCGTGTTGCCAACGAGCAGGTGCGATCCGTCGGGCGAGAGTGCCAGCCCGCGCGGTTCGCGACCGACTGCCAGGCGTCCCGTGACCTCGCACGCGTCCAGATCGACGCGAACCACCTCGTTGCTGACCCCGACCGCCACATAGGCGGTTTTGCCGTCGTCACCGATCACAACCCCGCGCGGTTCGGGGCCGACCTCGACCCGTCCAACGACCTTGAGCGTATCGGCCCCGACGTCGAGCACCGCCAGGTCATAGCCGTACCAATGGGTGACCGCCCCGCGACGGCTGTCCTTCGCCAGCGCGACCCCCGCCGGCTTGTCTCCCGTGGCCACCTCGGCAAGCACCCGACCGGCCGCAGTGTCCACTAGCGAGACCGTGCCCGCAGTCTGGTTGGCTGTCAAAAGCCTGGTCCCGTCCGTCGACAGGACCAAGGCGATCGGCGAACGATGTGGTTCCTGTTCCCGTTCCTGAGCGGGCTTCGCCGGGTCGTCCGACAAGGCGAACGGCACATACGTCAGCAGCACGAGGGCGACCAAGGCCAGAGCCGAGGCCAGTCCCATCCGGACGCGAGGGCGGTTCTTCATCGAGACGCTCCGCAGGATCCAAAAGGTAGGGCGACGGACCCGCCGATCGATGCTGGGTCCGCTCGACAACGCCGCTACATCCGATCAACGACCTCGATTCCAAGCAAGTCGAGCCCGAATTTCAAGGTCCTCGCCGTGATGTCGGCCAGCGCCAGCCGGCTATTGCGACGCTCGGTCGACTCGGCCTTCAGGACCGGGCACTCCTCGAAAAAGGAGCTGAAGGCGTTCGCCAGGTCAAACAGGTAGTCGGTCAGGATGTTCGGCTTGAGTTCCAGGGCGGCAAGTTCGAGCGTCTCGGGGAGTCGAAGCAAGCGGACGCCCAAGGCACGCTCGGCAGGATGGCTGAGGGCAATCGTCGGACGCTGGAGGCGAATCGACTCCGGAGTGATTTCCCCTTTGCGGAAAATGCTCTGGATCCGGGCGTACGCATACTGGAGGTAAGCGCCGGTGTTCCCGTTCATGGCCAGCATTTTTTTCCAGTCGAACACGTAGTCGCTCTGCCGGTTCTGGGAGAGATCGGCATACTTGATCGACCCCAGCCCCACGACTTCCGCAACCCGTTGGTGCTGCTCGGGTTCGAGGTCGGGGCTAATCTCTTGCACCACCTTCAAGGCTTCGGCAACCCCTTCGTCCAGGAGCGACTCCAAACCCACAACGTCGCCGTCTCGAGTTTTGAACGGCTTCCGATCCGTGCCGAGGATCGTTCCGAAGGCGACGTGCTCGAGGTCGGTCCGCTCATAACCCCAGCGGCGGGCGACGGCGAACAAGAGCTTGAAGTGGTCCCCCTGGCGATGGTCGACGACGTAGAGGACTTCGTCGGGCTGCCAGGTCTCCTCGCGATACTTGATCGTGGCCAGGTCGGTCGTCGCGTAGTTATACGCCCCGTCACGCTTGCGAACGATCAGCGGCGCCTTCGTTCCTTCGACGAAGACGACGGTGGCTCCCTCGCTGACCTGTGCGATTCCCTTGGCCTCGAGATCCGCGACCACGTCGGCGAGCATCGGGTCGTAAAAGCTCTCGCCGAGCTCGACGTCGAACTTAACGCCCAGCCGATCGTAGACGTCCTTCAAGGCGGCCAGGCAGTAGGGCATGAACCGCTCCCAGAGGGCGCGATTCTCGGCGTCACCAGCGTGCAGCTTGGCGGTCTCGACGCGAGTGGCATCCTCGACGTTCGGTTCTTTCGCTTTGATCTTCGCCTGGGCAAGCCGATAGAGCCGGGCCAGTTCGGCCACGGGCGCCGTCGCGAATGCGGCCTCGTCCCGATGGTTCTTCCAACCCCAGAGGATCATCCCAAACTGCGAACCCCAGTCTCCCAGGTGGTTGTCCCGGATGACCTTATGGCCCAGGGCTGCGAAGATCCGCGCCAGGCTCTCGCCGATCACGGTCGAGCGAATGTGCCCGACGTGCATCGGCTTGGCGACGTTCGGCGAAGAGTAGTCCACCACCACCGTCTTGGGCCGGGCCGGGGGGACAATGCCGAGCGCCTCGTCAACGATCAGGTCTTCGAGCGTTCGGGCCACCCAGGAATCGACGAGCCGGACGTTGAGAAAGCCGGGGCCGGCCACTTCGGGAGTCGCAGCGAGTGGGGCAAGATCGACCGCCTCCGCCACGCGATGCGCCAGCTCTCGCGGGTTCTTTTGAAGCGACTTGGCCAGGGCCATGCAGCCGTTGGCCTGATAGTCACCGAACTTGGAGTCGGTACTTGGCCGGACGGCGGCGGCAAAGGCAGCCGCGTCTCCCCCTTCGGGTGTGGCGGCGGCGAAAGAGTGGCGCAGACGTTCGAGGACGTTCATGATCTTGCGTTCTGGACGATAAAAATCTTGGGAGTGAGGCGCACACCAAGCACAAAGAGGCGTCACGAACCGAGAGAGACGGGCCAGTCTCTCTGGTTCTCATGAAAAAGTCGAGCCTCTCAAAACCAAAGGGGAGACGGTGGTCAGAGGGTTTCCTCGACCTGATCGGTCTCGGGATCCGATTCCAGCTCGCGCTCAGCCTCGGGGGCGCTGTCCGCCACGGTTTCCGGCTGGCCTTTGGTCCGCGGCGCAGGGCGAACGCGGTCGGGGTCTTGCCAGTCGAGGCGCGGGGCGTCACCCCAAATATCTTCCAAGGCGTAATAGGAACGGGCCTCGCCCGAGAAGACGTGGACGACGAAGTCGCCGTAGTCGATCAGGACCCATCGCCCTTCTTCCGACCCCTCGAGTCCCAGCTTGAAGTCCTTCAGCCGCTTCATTTCCTGGTCGATCTCGGTCGCGATGGCATTGCCCTGCCGCCGCGAGCTGGCCGTGGCAATCACGAAGAAATCGACGAGCGGGGTCGCCTGGCGAAGGTCGAGCACCATGATATCTTTGGCCCGATTGTCATCGGCAATCCGGGCGCAGATTCGAGCATGCTCGAGTGCGCGGGCCATCCGATCGGGCTGGCTCCGTCCTGCGGCATTGAACGGGACATCATCTTGCGGTTCGTGATCGGGACGTCGAGGCTTGAGATCGGGGTCGGGGGTCGCTTGGTCTTCGTTCGTCGGCGGAGAAACCTCGGTGTCGTTGATATCGGCCATCGCAGCTCAGCTCGTCCGGGGAGACAGGGAAATAGAAGCGGTTCGTGTCCCGCTCCACGGTTTCCCCGAGTTTCAGCAGTTGAACGCTCGCGTGTCAAACACCTTACCCACAGTAACAAGGGCTGACACGCTTGGAATTCTCCAGGTTCAGGGAACGCTCATACAGTCTACCCACATACAAACGCAATGCCTATCGCAGAAATTGTCGGCAAAAGGAATGGTCTTCGGCCACGCCCGGCGGCGGCGCCCGATCGCGACGGCCTGACAATCTCCATCATGCGACCACGATCATAGCCACGGCTCCGTCGCTCCCCGTTCACAGGACGACGAGGCCGCTCCAAAATGTACCGATCCGATTGGATCTCAACGCACTATCTTGGCAAAAACGAGCGACAAGTAAACCAGAGCACATCCCGTTCTCGATGGTCGATGACGCTGCAGCCCTGCGCGAGGCGGCCATCAAAATCAGCTTTCGGCTTCCAATTGACGAAATCATAAAAATGCTTTTCAATAATTTCATTCGCACAACTAAAATCAGTCACCCTTTCGAGTCTGCATTTCGATGGTTTCGTATCCTGCGGGCGCCATCACCTTGATAACCCTCGGTGTACTCTTCTCCAAGGTCCTCGGCAAGACCTTTGGGTTTTCGCCGATTCGCCCCTACGGCCTTTTCATCGACGGCTCATGGCTGATGTTTGCGATGGGTATTTTCGTCTTCTGTGCCATCCACCATCGGTCAGAAAAACGTCGCTGGTCGATTCGGCTCGCCTTCCTTCTCAGCTTCTTGCTCATTGCCGCACAGGTTGTCAGGCCTCAACTTCATCATTACTTGTTTGCTTATTCAGTGAGCGTCATCTTTTCTCTCCTCCTGCTGGTGCTCCATCCTTACGATGGGCCGCTGTCGAACTGTCGCCCTGTCCGAATGCTGTCGTGGGTGGGAGAGTTCAGCTACAGTCTTTACCTGGTGCATTCCCCCATCACGGAACTCTTCGGACGATGGTTCTGGATGCATGGGGTCCGAGGCCTCTGGTCTTATGTGCTCATCGTTCTTCCGATTACGGCCACCCTCTCCCTTGTGCTGAGCCGATTGTTTTTCTGGCTCGTTGAACGCCGCTTCTTGAATCGGCCCGAAAAAGCAAAGTGTTCGAGTTCGAGCCCCATTCCCGTCGGTGAGCTTGCTGAGCAAGGCCAATCCGGGATCTGATCCTACCCCCCCTTCCCCTCCCGGAAGCCGCTGGCCTCCAAAACGGTCCGGGAGTCGCATGGGTTTGGACGAGGAATCCGGAGTAAGTGTTTGGCAAATCGAAGGTCTTGAACGCGTTGATGCCAAGGGGCTTGGCGAGGCGGAGAGTTCCGGGTCTAATGACGAATGAAGGTCCTGTCAACAAGGGGAATCGGGTCGCGATCGCGATCCCAAGTTACGGTCGATAAATCGCCAAAGGCTGATGGAACGGATCGATCTGGGGTGGGAGTTCGTTCGGTTGCTGGCTCGACGTCAAACACCGCGATCAATTCAGATCCCGCAACAGCAAAGGGGAAGACCGTGGACCGAACCGCGTACGAGAGCCACTTGAAAAATCTCCACTCGTGGGCCGGCCATCTCGAGTCTACCATCGAGACGGCCATTCCCCAGACCATCGTGGAGCTCGGCCCGGCTGGGGAAGAATCGCTCCTTGATGTCAAGAATGCCGCAGAGACCCTGCGCGACGTGGCCAGGAGCCTCGACGACGTGATGAACGCCTACGACTCCCTGCTCGAATCGGCGGGCCGACCGCGCCGCTACGACGACTTTCTCCAACGCATCGAGGTCGGCAGTGACACCAAGGAGGTCACTGACGTCACCGACGAGGATCTCGAGGCCGGCACGCCCGAGATCAACCGAGCTCGCTTCGCCCGCCTCTCCGGCGAACTTCAATTCGATGCGGGATGGCTACTCGGCGCCATCCACGGCGCCTTGATCAGCCACTCCGAGGACACCATTGATGAACACCTCGACAGCCTCGCTACTGGCATTGAGGAGTTGATGATCTCCTATGACCGACTCCAGGACCTGATCGGGATTCTACCCGCCCGCCACTGCGCGTTCGTCGACCACATGGTCGTCCTTGAGGAGGCGGGAAGGCGTCACCCTCGAGATCGACGCGGGCGACCTTGACCAGATCCGCTTGCGCAAGGAACCGGCACAGCAAAAGCCGCGTCGGCGAATCGCTCCGGTTCGCAAGAATAGTCCTGGACAATCCAAGATTTTGGATGTATCGTTATGTTAGTGGGCAACCGATCCCTTGGGATCGTACGGCGTTAATAACGGCGGCATCGTTTCGCTGTTTGCCGGTGCCGAAAACCCGTCGGGCCTAGTGCCTCGGCACGGTCCACCAGAGTTACCGCCAGCATCGCGCGGTCGTCGGTTGCGGCCTTTGATCGATGAGGTTGTCCAGCCGCTTCATCCCTCGACTTCTGGCTTCATCGGCGACGTTACCGACGATTCTGGCGGTATCTCGTTTTTTGGGATGATGCGACGGCCGGTATGATTTCCAGATCATCGCCGTGGCTCCGCAAAGATCAGGCTCCAGAAGGGAATCCCCTTCTCGCTGGTCGCGTAGCCAACGCCCACGTCCTTGACGTCCCCCAAAAGGCTCTCCCGGTTCGACGGCTCCTCGAGCCAGGCCCGTACCGCCTCTTCCGCGGTCGACTGGCCTTGCAGGCTTGCCTGCCCGATGCGTTTGAAACGATAGCCCGACTTTTCCACCTGATCGAACGGGGTCAGGTCGTCATCGTCCTTGGTGCGGAACTCGTTGTGCGCGGCCATGGCGCGGGCGTGACGACGCGCGGCAGTCGCCAGCTTGGGTTCAAGCTTGAGCGGAGGCTTGCCAGCCTGCTGCTTTCGCTCATGGTCGAGCAGGCTCACCACATCGGCCACGGCTTTCTCGGGGTCAAGGCGGGGCATCGGCTTGCCGAACTCGGCGCTCCAGAACGGAGTCCCGTCCTTCCCCTCCACAAGGGCGAATCCCGCTTCGGTGAAGTCCCCCAGGATATTCTTCCTGTGGGGCGGGCTCGCCATCCAAAGCCGCATCACTTCGGGGATGCTCCTCGCCCCGGAAGCCACGTTCTCAGCGAGGCCCAGGTAGTGATAGCCCTCGAGTTCAATCCGTTGCTTGGGAGTCGAGCCATCGCTCCCCTCGTGCGTCATTTTTTCGTGAAGGGCCATGTCGCGGGCATGAGCCAGCGCAGCCGCCTCGAGCTTGAGATTGGCGGTCAACGGACCCAACTTTTCTGCCGCGCGCTCACGATTGTGCGCCGCGATCAGGGCGGAAACATCTGCGCGATTCTTCTTGGCCTTCTCTGGAGCGCCCGCCCTTGGCCCGGACGCTGACGCGAACGCGACGCCGACCGCCACGACGACCACAAACACGATCGCCACGCCGTGTTGCCTGGCTTGCATCGTTATGCCTCTGTGATCCGGCCAAACCAACGCCCCGAGGCGAGAGTCCACAGTCACCGCACAGGTTCAGACGAGCAATCGGTGTACCGACCGATATCCCCTCCTCACCCGGAGGGGATCGATCAGAAGAGCAACAAGGGGGGGGGTGGAGTAGCCTTGCCAAGATTGCGCGGCCGAAGGAGAAAGGTTTCGAGTCGTCCGGCCCGGTCGGTTCAGGAGGAGGGAGATGGGACCAGCTTGGAGCGTGCCGCTGCCGCAGCCAACGACCTGCCGAAGGTGGATCCGATCGTGTCGTGCAAGCTTCCCCAAAGGTCGTCATTGAGCACGTCGCGATCCTCGACGAGGGTGAGCAGGCTGGCGAACGGATGCTCTCCTTCGGACAGGGGCTCCGTCTCGGGGGGAAGAACCGTCCAGGGCCCATCGGCGATGGTTTCGCGCAACGTTCTGGCCTGGTTCTGACAGTCACGAAGCGGGGCAAACTCATGATCTGCCGAGTGGGTCAGGTTGAGGACCCGATCCAGGACGGACAGCGCACGACGCCTGCTCTCTTCCGCTTTCGATTGGCGGACCTCGGACTCGGCGACCAGGTCGAGGACGGCGGTCAGCCCTTGAACGGTGTCGAGAGTCTCGGACGAGGGGAGAGCGACGTGCAACGCCTCCGCCCGCTCCCTGGTGCGGTCACGCAGGCCGACAAACTCGCGCCGGGCTTGCCCCAGTTCTTCGATCAGTCCCTCAGGAGGGGGGGAACCGGGCGAATGGAGCTGGCGGGCCGCGCCGAGCAGGCGCTCGCTGAGGCTGGAAAAGAGATCGGAAATTTTACTTACTTCTTGCGAGAGGTCGTTGCTGCTCTGAGTCATGGAATCGCTCCTCGCGGCCTCGCCATTCAGGGCGACCTGCGTGCTGTCGACAGTCTGTGGGTGCGACGTCCGGCGGTAAACCATGGGCGAGTCTTTCGCAAATGGTGTTCGATTCTGGTGGCTTAGATACTTAAAAAGAGGAAGGCTGCGTCACCCCTCGCCCTCAAGGCGTTCGGAGGATGACACTGTGGGCGATTCCAATCAAGGCTGAACGATTCTCGAACGGGCCACGGAGACGGAGAGCGCCTTGCCGAACTCCCGCTCGACCAGTTCCAGCGAAGACGCCCAATGGTCATCGCTCAGCCCGTCCCCCGCGACCAAGGTCAGAAGCGCATGGAACGGGTGATCCCCTTCGGCCAACCGGGTCGCGTCGTCGGGGAGCTTGAGTACGGGGGCAGCCGCAATGGCGGCTCGCTCCCCCCTGGCCTTCGCCTGACAGTCGACGAGCGATGCCGACTCTTTCCCATCGGCGGTGACCAGTGAGAGCACGCGATCGAGCGTTGCCAGCGCCTGCCCTCGGATCGCCTCAAGCTGAGCCTGGCGCCCCTCGGCCTCGCCCAGCATCTGCAAGTGATTGGTGATCTCATCCAAGTTCGTCAACTGGCCTGCCGCAACGGCCGTCCCCAGCGAGTCGGCCAGCCGGACAACCTCACCGCGGAGCTGCTCGAAGTCGCGTCCACAGGTGTCGAGCTCTTCGATCAAGGCTAACGAAGGAGGAGCTCCCCCCGACTTCCAGTCTTCCGCGGCGCGCGCCAGTTGCTCTCCCACGCGAGTGAACTGAGCCGCAAGCACTTCCTGCCGGCCGATCAATTCAGACCGACTCTGAGTCGTCCCTTCGACACCCGGCTCCGCTCTCGGAACGACGGGCCTCGACTCTTCTTGCTTCGCTTCAACCTCTTCGGCCGAAGAATCCCGGCCTGGATGGGCGCACGCTTCCTCATGCGTCGCAAACTCGTCAAAGGAGGTGACGGGCGGGACAGGCGGCTCCTGATCGACCGGCTCGATGGGTTGAGGCGGGTCAATCGGCTCGGCTGCGGGCGGAACGGCGAGATCGTCGATCAAAGCGGCCGGCTCGATGGATTGTGGTGGAGCCATCGGCTCAACTGCGGGAGGAACGGCCGAATCGTCGATCAACTCCGGCGAGGAAGCCGAAACCGTGGGCGTTGTGGTCACTACCTCTGCGACAGGAGTCACCGGCGGGCCGGCCGACAAAGTGCCTGCGGCAAGCCGGTCGACGCCCTCCCAATCTTCCTTTGCTCGCAAGAGCTGCTCGAGACTGTTCAAGGTAGTTTTCGTCTTGGCGTGGTTGCTGCCGAGCACATCCCAGCGAATGTCGAGCGCCTGTCGCATCAACGGTTCTGCGCCGTCCAGATCGCCCCGCGCCCAAAGCAGACCGGCCAGACTGCTCAGATTCGTAGCAAAATCGGGATGCCGCTCGCCCAAAGCCTCCTTGCGAATCTCAAGAGCCTGCCTCAGCATGGGCTCAGACCCGTCCGGATCACCATGCATAATCAAGAGCATCGCCAATTGGTTCAGCCCCGTGGCGTAATCCGGGTGATGCTCTCCGACGGCCTCCTTCTGAAGCGCAAGCCGCTGGCGCGCGCTCACCACCGCCTCGTTCTCGCTCTTTTCTTCCCCAGGGCTTGCTTCGCTCGCGTCACTCAATCGTTCATCATCCTTCGGGACCAAGGGGCTTTGGTTAGTCTCGATCGAGTCCTCAGCGACTGACCCGCCAAGTGGTGAGTACCTTTCCGTCCTCGCTTTGAAGTTGCGCCTGCGCGACATAGAAAACTCCCATAACTAGAACAGGCCAAGGTGTTCACCGACTCTATGCTGATTTCTATAAGCCAAACAAAGAACACACAAATTCACCTATTCCTCGAACAACACATTCCAGGAACCAAAATACCGAAAAGCAACATGACATTCCAGCCGTGGACGACGAACAAACCACGAAGGATCACTGTCGCGGTGGCACCCGATCCTGAGAAATCGACCGTCAATCCGTTTCTGTCTCGAGGCAAGAAATGATCCACCTCGATCGGAAAGTCCCTCACCCAATGGGTACCGGCCGACTCCTTTTCGAATCCACCTTTCCCTGACTTAACCAAAAGCATTTTCGCACAATGGCCAAACACTTCCTCAGCCAATCTTCTCCTCTCACGCACGCGTGCGAAGCGTCCACTCCTACAACCGCTACATCCGGAAAACCCGACACTCTGAATTCGCACGCCCCGAGGGAGAATCACGCCGAACCGAACGAACGAACCGGCACCCTCCGACGTTGTTTCATGATAAATCCACGATCATCCCAATGATTAGGATAGGCCAGACAATCGACCTTCGCTGACTCTCAAGACCGGCAACCGAAAAAAAGTCAAAGGCTATCGTGAGGAAACGTCTACGTGTCTACCTAGCAGCGGCCATCCGACCCTCTTGCAAAATCATCACATCACACAACGCTCGACGACGTCGACTCCTCAACGTGCTGGGGCGTGGCCTCATTCACTCGGCCTCCATATGCCCTCGGATTTCCCCGACCCCGACACGGTCGATCGGAACGGCCCTCTCCAGCGCTTCGCCCGCCCCTTTTGTTCTTTTCAAAGTGATTCGAGCAAGAACCTGCGGGTTCCCCTGAATGCTCTCGGTGAGCATGGTGTGATTTACGGACTTTATGCTTGAGACGGCTGTCCCTTTGGCACGAAAAAGGGGGTACAATATCGCCCTCAAACCATTCCACGGCGATCACAATCTTTCCAGCCTGGTTCACACATGAATGTGCGACTGAAATCGGTCTACAGACCGGCCGTCGGTCCGAGGCTCCAACCCTGGCTTTGGGTCGTCCAGGCCGGATTCGCGGCCCTCGCCGCCAATGGAGTCTATCTTGCTTCCGTGTCGGCCATGACCTGGTGGAGGGGAACGACCCAGCAAACGCCATTCTATATGCTGATGGTATTCCTCCACCTGCTTCTCGGCTTCCTGATCATCGCGCCCTTCCTGGGATTTGGGCTGGTCCATCTGGTGACCTCGTGGAACCGGCCGAACGTCCAGGCCGTGCGGTATGGGCTCTGGCTGTTCGCCACGGCCATCGTGATCTTGGTCTCGGGACTGGTCCTGCTCCGGTTCGACGCCATCGCAATTCGCGACCCGGCGAGCCGATCGGTCGCCTACTGGCTCCATGTGTTCGCGCCGCTGGCGGCGATCGGCCTCTACGTCAAGCACCGCTTGGCCGGGCCGCGAATTCGCTGGGAGTGGGCGCGGCGAGGGGGGGTGGTCGTGGCTGGCTTCATCGTGGCCATGAGCTTGCTCCACTCCCACGACCCAAGCTCCTATGGGATCAAGGGGCCTCGGCAAGGGAAACGCTACTTTTTCCCTTCCGAAGCGGTCACCGCCGATGGTCGGTTCATCCCGGCCGAGACGCTCATGATGGACAGTTACTGTCTCAAGTGCCACGAGGATGCATACAAGGGTTGGTTCCACTCCGCGCACCACTTCAGCTCGTTCAACAACAAGGCCTATTTGGCCAGCGTGCGCGAGACCCGGGAAGTCGCGCTCAAGCGAGACGGCAACACGCAGGCCGCGCGCTGGTGCGCCGGCTGCCACGACCCGGTCCCGTTCTTTTCCGGAGAGTTCGATAACCCGCATTATGACGACGTGAATACCCCCTCGAGCCAGGCCGGGATCACCTGTGTCGTCTGCCACTCGATCACCAACGTCAACAGCACCCGGGGCAACGCCGACTACACCATCGAGGCCCCTCAGCACTATCCATTTGCCAGCAGCGAAAACGAGATCCTCCAGTGGGTCAACGCGACCCTGATCAAAGCCAAGCCCGAGATGCACAAGAAAACGTTCCTGAAGCCGGTCATCAAGGATTCGCAGTTCTGCTCAACCTGCCATAAGGTCAGCCTCCCGTACGCCCTGAATCACTACAAAGATTTCCTTCGCGGCCAGAATCACTACGACACCTTCCTGCTCTCGGGCGTTTCGGGACATGGAGCCCGCAGCTTCTATTACCCTCCGGTGGCAAAGAGCCGCTGCGTCGACTGCCACATGAACTTGCAGCCTTCAGGCGACTTCGGAGCGCGCGACTTCGACGGCAAACCGGGACGTGAGATCCATAACCACCTCTTCCTCGGCGCCAACACCGGACTGGCAGCCCTGCGCGGTCATTCGGAGACAATCGCGGCCCAAACGAAGTTTCTCCAGGATCAGAAGGTCCGGGTCGACCTCTTCGCGCTTCGGGAAGGAGGCGGGATCGACGGACGCTTCCTCGGACCGCTCCGCCCCGAGGTGCCGACGCTCAAGCTCGGCCAGCCCTATCTCGTGGAAGTGGTCGTGCGCACACTCGGCCTGGGCCACCCGTTGAGCCAGGGCACCGTCGACTCGAATGAGATCTGGGTCGAGCTCATCGCGAAGGCCGGCGACCGGGTGATCGGCCGATCAGGAGCGCTGGACGAGAACGGCAAGGTCGACCCCTACGCCCACTTCATCAACGTCTTCATGCTCGATCGCCACGGCAAGCGGATCGATCGCCGCAACCCGCAAGACATATTCGTTCCTCTTTACAACAAGCAGGTGCCCCCGGGTGCCGGGCAGGTGGTCCATTTCGGGCTCGAGGTGCCCGAGCAGATCGATGGTCCCATCACCCTCGAAGCCAAGGTGAACTATCGCAAGTTCGACCGCACTTACATGGACTTCATCTACGGCAAGGGCAAAGGGCCAGACCTACCCATCGTCGTGATGGCGGCCGACACGGTCCAGCTTCCCCTCGAAGGGAAGGCTCCGGTGACCGTCAAGCCTTCCCCCATCAAAGAGGTCTGGCAGCGCTGGAACGACTACGGCATCGGCCTCCTCCTCGAGGGGGGGGACAAGGGGGGCCAGAAGGGCGAGCTCAAGCAGGCGGAACCGATCTTCCGCAAAGTGGCCGAGCTTGGCCGGATCGATGGATGGATCAACCTGGCACGTCTTTACCTCAAGGAAGGCCGGATTGAAGAGGCCCGCAACGCGATCGAGCAGGCGGCCGCCCAACCGCAACCGCCGGCCCCCTGGGTGATCCACTGGCTCACGGGCCAGATCAACGAGCGGAACGGGCGGCTCGATGAGGCGATCGCCAGCTACGAAGCGATCCTGGGAACCACCGTCCCCGACCGTGGATTCGACTTCAGCCAGGACTATGAAGTGGTCAATGCCCTGGGGGGAGCCGCCTACGCTCGATCTCGTCTCGAGCCCGTGGCCAGCGCTGAGCGTCTGGCTTTCCTCCGCAAGTCGATCGCCGCCTACAGACGCACGCTCGCCATCGACAGCGAGAACGTCGCGGCCCACTACGGCCTCGGCCTGGCCTATGCCGATCCGTCCTGGAACACCGATCCGGCCGACCTACCCAAGCCAGACCTCGTTCTCGATAAAAAGGTGAACGGAATCACCGAGGAGATCCTCACGCGAACGGAACGAACCGCCCAGGCTGCGATCTCCGCCCCGTTGCGGGCCGCCCGCGCACTCGGACTGGCCGAATCGATCGCGCGGCTCGTGGAGCTGCCCCGGCCCGAATTCGGCTCGCGACTGGACCCTCTGTTCGAGGTGATCCAACAACTTGGACCGGTCTGGGAAAATGAAACCGATCCGATCGCCCGGTTCACCCTCTCGCATGCGCTCAAGGGGGCCCACAAGACGTTGCACCAATTCTTTAAACCCGACGAAACGGCCGAAGGCCTGGCCGTCGCGATTGCGCGGCGCAATGATCCGGCCGCCGACCAGAACGCGCAGTCAATCGTAATCCACTCGCTCCACCGCGTCGAAGCTCCCCGCGTCAATGCCGACGATAAACTGTCGGCCAGCCCCATAAAGGCCCAGCCATGAGTCGACTTTCTCAGACGGTAGGCGCGGCCCAATCACGCGCCTCCGTCCGCCGTCAAGGACAGTCTCCTTGGTGGACCGTGCCCCCCTTTCGGGAAAGATCCGTCGATTCAGGCTGCGGATCGCGACCCGTCCTTGTCCTGATTCTCTCGATTTCGGCCAGCCTCACCGGTTGCGGCCAAAAGGCTTTGCCTCGCCCCGTGGCTGCGCCCACGGCTCCCGCCAAACCGGAGACAGTCGAGGCTCGATCCCTTCCCCAGGTCAAGTTCACCGACATCACCGAGGCCGCCGGCTTGCGGTTCGTTCACCACAACGGAGCCCTGGGAGAAAAGCTCCTTCCCGAAACGATGGGTTCCGGGGTCGCCTTCCTCGACTATGACGGCGACGGCGATCTCGACCTGTTCCTGGTCAACTCGGACGCTTGGCCAGATCCGACGACGGAGAAAGGTTCAACCCAGGCCCTCTACCGCAACGATGGGACAGGACGCTTCGACGACGTGACCGCCCAGGTCGGTCTCGACGTACGCTGCTACGGCATGGGTGTGGCCGTGGGCGACTATGACAATGACGGCGACCCGGACCTCTACCTGACCGCCATCGGAGGCGGGCACCTGTTCCGCAACGAGGCCGGGAGCCGGTTCGTGGAGGTCACGACCGAGACCAATACGCAGGCAACAGCCGATTGGCTGACAAGCGCTGCCTTCTTTGACATGGATAACGACGGTGACCTTGACCTGTTCATCTGCGGATATATTGCCTGGTCGGCCGAGGTCGATCGTAGCCAGAACTTTCAACTCACCGGCACGGGACAAGGCCGCGCCTACGGTCCCCCGACCGCGTTCGGCGGCGCCCGTTGCATCCTGCTGCGCAATGACGGTGGCAAGTTCTCCGATGTCAGCTCCGAGGCGGGCATCGAGATTCGCACGCCCGACCTGAAGGTCCCCATGGCCAAGTCGCTTGGCGTGGCCCCTTACGACGTCGATGGCGACGGCCTGGTCGACCTGGCCGTCGCCAATGACACCGTTCCCAACTTCCTCTTCCATAACCGGGGAAAAGGCCGATTCGAAGAGATCGGGGTCAGCGCGGGGATTGCACTCGACCGCGACGGCACAGCACGTGCAGGAATGGGAATCGACTGGGCTCACTTCAAGAACGACGGCTCACTCGGTTTGGCGATCGGTAACTTCGCCAATGAGATGACGGCGCTGTACGTCACCGACGAACGCGCCAGTCTCCAGTTTTCCGACCTTGCCAATCTCTATGGCCTCGGAGCGCCGACGCAGCCCCCCTTGACCTTCGGCCTCTTCTTCTTCGACTACGACCTCGACGGCCGCCTCGACCTGCTCTCGACCAACGGACACCTCGAGAACGATATCGCCAAGGTCCAGGCAACCGCAACCTACGCCCAATCCGCCCAACTTTTCTGGAACACCGGCCGGCCCGGTCGCTCCTTATTCGTCAACGTCGGCCAGAACGTCGCGGGCCCCGACCTGTTTCGGCCCATCGTCGGTCGGGGGAGCGCTTATGCCGACATCGACGGTGATGGCGACCTCGACGTCGTGATGACCGCCAACGGCGGACCGGCACGCCTCTTTCGGAACGAGGGCGGATCCAAGAACCACTGGCTCCGCCTGACCCTGAACGGCAAGGCGTCGAACCGCGACGCTCTGGGCGCTGAGGTCACGCTCAAGGCCGGCTCGCTCGTTCAGCGGCGGCAGCTCTTCACGGCCAAGGGCTACCTCTCCTCGGTCGAGCGCACGCTGACCTTTGGGCTGGGATCACGCGAGCATGTCGACGTGCTGACCGTGCGCTGGCCGTCGGGAAAAGTGACCGAAGTCACAGACCTCATGATCGACCGTGTCTACGTTGTCGATGAGGACGCGGGTATCCGGTAGGAGTGTCATAGCCCCGGGGTCGTGAATCTTCCGGAATCCAAAAAGGGAGAAATCCGCGAGTTTACGACGAACCTGACCGGGAGTTTTCCGCCTTCCCCTTGTCCCGTTATTGTGTGTGATATAATCGTCTTTCAGAGGGGGTGCGAACAGGAGTCTCGTTCCCCCTTCCGGACCGGCGAATGGAACGCCTCTAACGCTTCGGCGTTATGGTGATCCGTTGCTGTGCCCGCTTAATCATTGAGCAGCCCCATCGAATGGCAACCATGGAGCGGTGCGCGGACGGATCATGAGGCCCCGGTACGGTTCAGCGATCGATCCCCCTGACGAATCCTGGCGTCGGCTGAGTCTTCAGCCGTAACGCACGGCCCCCTCTCGTCATCGGTTCGAGAGCCTTCCCACCCAGCCTGACGGTCCCTCGGCCACGCTCCCGAGTCGGAGGATCGTCGGCGATGCGACCCATGGTTTCATGCCGAACGGCCTGGTTCTTCCTGGCAACCCTTGCCTGGATCAGCCCGCCGGTCGCGTGGTCGGCCCCTCCTTTGGAGTCGCCCCAGCCACTTGTTTCCACTGACGCATCCGCGTTGGATTCTTCTCAACAAGCTTCGGAAACGGCTCTCCAGAATGCGCTCCAATTCGAGCGTCAAAAGAACTGGCAGGCCGCGATCCACGCCTATACCGACGCGCTGGAAACCTGGCCAAGCCGGCTTGATTTCGTCCATCGCCGTCGCCTCTGCGAAACGCACTACAAACTGGTCCGGCGTTACCAGGACCAGAGCTTCCGCAACGTCCTGCTTCGCCTCCCCCAGGAAAAGTCGCTGGCGCTTTACGACGAGCTGCTCGAGCGAATTGAGACTCACTACGTCGATCCGGTCCCGTTCGAACCCTTGGTTCGCCGTGGCTTCGATAACCTCGAGGTGGCCCTTCGCGACCCCGAGTTCCTCCGGACCAACGCCAGCACCACCGACGCCGAACGCGTCAAGTGGCTCCGCGACGCACTCCGCGCCCGCCGCGCTCGGATTTCCACCCCGGACCGAAGGTCGGCCCAGAACGAAGTCCTCGCCGCATGCGAGCTGGCGACCAAGGCGCTTCATCTCGGAGCTTCCGCGGTGATCCTTGAGTTCACCTACGGGGCGTGCGACTCGCTGGATGACTACACCAGCTACCTCACCCCCGACAAGCTCGAAGATCTCTATGCGATGATCGACGGCAATTTCGTCGGCCTGGGCATCGAGTTGAAGCTCGACACCGAGGGACTTCGGCTCGTCGGCGTAATCCGAGGAGGTCCTGCCTCCGAAGCGGGGCTGAAGGTGGGCGATCAGATCACCCGCGTCGGCGAAGTGGCCGTGCGCGGCCTCAGTCTTGACGAAGCGGCCGGGCGACTTCAAGGGGCGGAAGGGACCCCCATCGACCTTCAGATCTTGCGGTCCGACGGCTCGACCAAGTCGTTCCGGATCGTCCGCCGCCATGTCGAGGTCGAGAGCGTCGCACAGGCCAAGATCGTCGACCAGGCCAGCGGGATCGGCTACCTCCAGCTCGTCGGGTTCCAGAAAAACTCCACCGAAGAACTCGACAAGGCAATCGCGGCGCTCCGACGCCAAGGAATGCGCTCGCTCGTCATCGACCTTCGCGGCAATCCCGGTGGACTCCTCAACGTGGCGGTCGAGATGGCCGAACGGTTCATCGATCGAGGGGTCATCGTCTCGACCAGAGGCCGCGCCCCCGGCCAGAGCCAGGTCTATAAGGCCAATTCCAAGGCACTCTGGACCATGCCTCTGACGGTTCTGATCGATCACGACAGCGCCAGTGCCAGCGAGATCCTCGCCGGTGCCTTGAAGGACCACAACCGCGCGGTGATCGTCGGCCAGCGGAGCTACGGCAAGGGCTCGGTGCAAAGCATCTTCGCGCTGCGGACTGCACCGGCCGGCCTGAAGCTTACCACCGCGAAGTTCTACTCGCCCAAGGACCGTGCCTACAGCGAACAAGGTGTGGACCCCGACATCAAGGTTCACGTCACGGCAAAGCCGGCGGCCGACTCCGTCGCTTCGTCCGGGACCGACACACCGCAAGCCGAGGAGATCCCGGGCGACCCGCTCCACGACACCGCACTTGTCAAAGCCATGGAGCAGGCCAAACGGCGTTTGAACGCCGCGCGCTAGAGCCGCTTTCGTCCGGATGGACGAGAGACCGAGCAAGCCGGCTCGGTAGTCCCGGAAACAAGCAGAAACAAATAACGATTCTTTCACAGCCCCAGAGGGCAACCGGCCGTGCGAACCCGAGGGTTTCACGGTCACCCCTCTCGGGGCTGCGACGTACAAGGATCTCCCGAACTTTTCCCAGGGAGCTTCGCCCCTGGCTCGGAACGGTCGCCTCCTCAGGGCGGCCCCATGCGTTCAATTCCTTCCTGACCCTCAAAAGCTGGGAAGCGAACTGTTCATCACCGGGACCGACGATGCCCGAAATTACCGGTCGACAACAGACTCGCATCGACCCCAGCCCGGCCTGGACGGTCCATACCGAAGCCCCGCTCAAAGGGATGGCCCTGGCCCGCGAGGCGGGGACGATCCTCGCCTGGGATGAGCGAGGGCAGCTCTATTTGCTCGACCTGCTCGGCAATCACCGCTCCGTCTCGCGCGCTCCGGATCGCGTCGTCGCCGGTACGATCAGTGACAACGGTGCTTTCATTGCGCTGCTCGGAGAAGGGTCGCGGCTCTGGTTCCTCGGGGCCGATCTCGACCTGATCGCCGATCGCCCGGCTCCACCCGACGCCACGAACCTGGCCGTCGATCCGCACGGACGCTACCTCGCAGTCGGCTCACGACTCAGCATGATCCAGTTCTACAACCGGCACGGCAAGCAGGCCGGCCGGCTCGAGACCCGCCACGCGATGGCCCACCTCGTGTTCGTGCCCGACCGCCCCTTCCTCTTGGGGGCGGCGACTTACGGGATGCTCGTGGGAATCGAGCTCGAGCCGGGCTCCTCGGCCGGGAAGCTTGCCGCCGAAGTCGCCTGGGAAGAGTCGCTCATGTCCAACGTCGGCCGGCTGACCACCACCGGCGACGGCGGAATGATCCTGGCGAGCTGCTTCACCTACGGGATCCAGCGCTTCGATTTCCGCGGGGGTAACGAAGGGGCATACCACCTGGGAGGCACCGCCGCGCACGCCGTCCCCGACTTCGCGGGTCGCATGATCGCGGTCTCGACCTTGGAAGGCGAACTGGCCGTCCTGAGCTCCTCAGGAGGCGTGCGTTGGAAGACGATGTTGTCTCGCCCCGTGATCGCCCTGGAGGCCGACCCCCTGGGGCGTTACCTCATTCATGGCCACGCCACCGGCGAGATCGTCCGGCTCGACCTCTACGGCTCCTCGCGACCGACGATGCCACGCACTTCTCCAGAGCCGGCGACAGCAACCCCTCGGCCTGGCGCCTCGCCCATGCGCACGCCAGCCTGGTCGATCCCGATCGCTTCGACCGACGAACAGGCCGAGTCCGCCGTCCTGACCGTGCTCGACGATCCGGCCCGGATCGGGCTCATGACCAACTCCAACCGGCTCCAAATCTTCTCGTCCCAAGGCGAGAACCTGGGACAAACCCCCGAACTCCTCGGCTTCGGACGGATCTTACGAACCGCGCCCGGTTGGATCGCTGCGGCCACCGATCGATATGTCATGCTCTATAATGCGCGTCGCAGTCAGGCCCAGCGCGTCGACCTCAGCATGGTGGAGATCACCCATCTGGCGATCGCCCCTGATTCCTATGGCTTGGGCGTGGTGCAAGAGCGTGATCGGATCGGCCGCGCCACCCTCTCCGGACGCTGGATCTGGAAGCGCGAGCTGGCATCCTCGGTGGAAGATTTCGCGATCAGCCCCGACGGGTTCACGGCCGTGACCACGACCGACGGTCGCCTAGACGTTTTCGACCCGGCCGGCGAACCAGTCGGAGGCGTTCCGGGCAACCCGGCCGACCCCCTCTTTCTCATCGAAGCCCCCGAGGGATCCCCCTCTCAGGTGGCCTGGGTGACGCTCGCCCGCCGCGCTCAGGTCCTCCGCGGTCATGACCGCACAGGAAAAATCAACTGGGAGTCGCCGGTCCCCTGGGAAGGTTGGCAACTCCATCGGCTGGGCGCGATCGCCATGGTCTCCGCCCCCGACGGCCGCACCCTTGCGTTTGACGGCGCGGGCCATCTCCGCGGTCAAAGTCGCGCTTCGGACGTGCCCCATGATGTCTTCGGCACCGATCCTCAAGGGCAAACCTTGCGCGTCTCCCGACAAGGGGTGCACCTGATCTGCTCCGACCTCTCAGGTCGAGTGAACTGGCGAGCTGTGGCGGATCAGCCCCTCGGCCCCGTCGCCATCGGTCGGACGGGCGTCGCTGTCCTGATCGGCCGCTCGCTCGCCTGGTTCCCGAGTACCAAACCCTAGCGATTCTCACGCCGGCAGATCCACAGACTGAGCAATCAGAGTGGCGATTCGGGAAAAACGGCTCTCGACGAACTCCTCGCGAGGGACCGATCAAGGTATCCGCATCTCGACGCAAGACCCGGATGAACAGGATGGCCAAACGCAATTCTGCCCTCAAGGCACTCGAATTGCGATTTTTAAAAACGACCTTTCCTGGATCCGATGACTTGATGATGAAGAACCTGTTCCCCAAGCCCCCAACGCCAAGGAACCGTTTGCGGCGGCTCCGCCGCCACATCGATTTCTGGCGATACTCCCGTGAGTAAAACGGGGTTTGAAAAGAAGCCGCTCCGCAACTCACTCGCCCCTACCCCTTCAGCCGATATCTCCCGAGGCAAGAAGCAACGCCCCCAAAATTGTGTGCGAGTTTGGGGACTTCTTTTCGTTTTGCGCCCTCAAAGGGTTTCTTGGAAAGCGTAGAATTAAGAAAACGAGAGCCCGAATCGGGCAGGGCAAGCTTCGTCTGAAGTGTAAGTCGCCTCGCTGAACCGAGTTGAGCTTGGAGCTCAAGGCGGCGAGGCGGTCGGTGAACTTGAACGAGTCGTCTTGCGAGCGACTGCCCCTTCGGATAAGATCACGAAACTTTACAGAGGCGGAAACGCTTCGACAAGTTCGTTTCTAGCAATAAATAAATGACTTGGTGACCATCGAGGGAATCGTCAGTTGTTTTTCCTCTTTCCTCGAGGACCGGCCGAATAAAAGCCGACGAGTGTGCTGATTCAAATTCATTGATCTGCGATCGGACAAGAGATCCATCCGGAGGTCTCAATGAGTCAATGTGGTTTGTCCGTCATTCACGCCGTCCGGCCCAGTGTTCGTCTCAGCGTTCACGATTGTGGCGAGGTGGAAGCCCAACGCCACAAGTGGATCGAGAGCGAAAAGGCAGGGCGAGACCTGGGCGAGTGGGCCATCCGTTGCTGGGTCCGCGAGCACTGGAACGGCTTCCTCCGCGATCGTTGGCTTGAGCATCTCCAGGGGCGAACCTTCTGGATCGAGCTCGACCACAACGATTTTGGGCTTCTCCAACGAGCCTTCCAAGACTCGTTGCTGATCGACGAAATCCTCGATCAGTTGAAATCAGGCCGAGAGAATCTCGATATCCTCAACTGGGCGATCGACAACGATCTGGCCATGGAGGAAGTTCTCGAGATCCTCGAAGCACTCGACATCAACAGCCGGAGGATTGAATGCCTCCTGGCCTCGCGACTCGCGCATGCCGGTTAGCACCCCACCCTCCGTCTTTTGTTTGATCCACAGACTTCGAAATCGAGCCGTCCTCAGGGAAAGATCACTGCGTGCGCAGTGACGCTTCCACCAGCGCCACCAGAGTCCTTACGAAGCAACCGGTTCCACCGGCGTCCCGTGTCGCCGAGTCGGAATCGGCCCAGCTCGGCCCCGCGATATCGAGGTGGACCCAGGAGGTCTGGCCGACGAACTGCTCGAGGAACTTGGCCGCAGTGCTCGCCCCTCCCCACTTTCCTCCCACATTCTTCAGGTCGGCGACCTGGCTCTTGATCGCGTCCTTGAAGTCGTCGTCGAGCGGTAACCGCCAGACCCGTTCGCCGGTCAGGCGACTTGCCTCCAGTACCTCCTGGGCAAAGGGGTCGTCGTTGCTGAAGAGCCCGGCGATCTTGGTTCCCAGGGCGACCATACAGGCGCCGGTGAGCGTGGCGAGATTGAGCACGCGAGCGGGCTTCTGCTCCACGGCGTAGCTGAGTGCGTCGGCCAGAATCAGCCTTCCCTCCGCGTCGGTGTTGAGCACTTCGACCGACTTGCCGTTGCGGATCGAGAGCACGTCCCCCAGCTTCATCGCCTTCCCGCCGGTCATGTTCTCGGTCAGGATCATGGAGCCGACGAGGTTCACGGGCAGCTTGAGCTGGGCCACGGCGATCATCGTCGCCAGCACGACCGCCGCGCCCGTCATGTCGCTCTTCATGTCTTCCATCGAAGCACTCGGCTTCAAGGAAAGACCGCCGGAGTCGAACGTGACCCCCTTCCCGACCAGGGCCAGGGTGGGCCGATCTCCTCCCTGGCGATAGTCAAGCAGGACGAACGCAGGGGGCTCCTCGGAACCGGCTGCAACGCCAAGGAGACCGCCGAACCGCTCCTCGCGAATCTTCGGTTCGTCCCAGACCGTGACGCCGAGACCGGCGGCCGTAGCCACCTCGGCCGCGCGAGCGGCCAGCTTGGTCGGCGGCTTCTCGGAAGGTGGCGTATTCGTCAGCTCACGCGCCAGGTTGACCGCCTGACCGACGATCTCACCGCGCTTGACCGCAGCGGCAAGGTCGGCTTCCGGCACATCGCTCGAGGGAGAGATGAGCTGCAAGCTGCCGAACGGGTGCCGGCTCGGCTCGGACTTTCGCAAGCCAGGTCCCTGGGTGCCGACGATCAGGCCCTCGACCAGGGCCGACGCAATCAGGGCCGCCTGCCCTGTGGACTCGGGCAAAACCACCGACACCGCTTCCCTGGCCTTGCCGGCAAGCCGCTTGCCGACGGCCACGCCCGCTGCGTACGCCGCGCCGGCATCGAACCGCGCTTGGGGTCCCAGGCCGAAGACCAGGACGCCGTCCGTCGCCGGCGCATGAGGACCGAGCAGCGGGGTCAAGTCACCGAGGCCACCGGCCAGATCCTTCGACGCGAGGAGGCGGCCGATCAACTCGCCCAGAGCGAGATCCCGGACCGCGAGAGGGGGTTCGGTGGCGTCCTCGAAGATCCCGAGCGCAAGCCAAGGGGTTTCGATGGCGCTGAGGGGCCGGCTAATCGACTGGACGTTCATGGAGGTCACAACTCGTCGGGGTAGGAAGCCTGTCGGCAAAGATAAAAAAAGGAGGACCGTCGTCGGGCCAAGCGGCCTCATTCTCGCACTGGCTCGGAACCGCGCCAAGCCGCCTTGCCGGGTCCAGGACGAGTCGCTACAATCCGCCGCCACTCAACTCTAGCGCGATGAAGTGGGGTTGTTCGGTTCACTTCGACCCCCACGCTCCCTGGGAATTCTCGGATTTGGCGAACCGCGTCGGTCAAGGACCAACGGGGACCTTGTTGGTCGATTTCTATCGACCGGCTTGCCCTCCTTCGGACTCTGACCGCGCCGGTACAGGAGAGCCAAAAGATGGTCGACCTCCACACCCCAGGGCGTTTGCTGGCCCTCGTTCTGCTGCTCACCAGCGTCGCCAGTCTCAGCGGCTGCGTCGAGCGACGATACACGGTCCGTACCAATCCCCCGGGCGCGCTCCTGGTCGCCAATGACGAGGAAATCGGGGCGACCCCGGCCTCTCGCAGCTTCACCTACTACGGGGACCGCAAGTTCATCCTCATGCTTGACGGCTACGAGACCCAGACGGTGATCCAACCGATCAAGGCTCCCTGGTGGGATAACTACCTGACGGAATTCTTCACCGAGAACCTGATCCCGTACACCTTCCGCGACGAACGCGAATATGTGTACCAGATGGTTCCCTCGAGCGAGCCGAGCGTGGACAATCTGCTCGAAAACGGGCAGGGGCTACGGATGCAGGCCCAGGCCCCTCCCCCGCCACGCAAAGGCGGTTTCTTTGGTAATCTTGGATTCTAAAGCGGCTAACCTTCGGCCCACCCACGACGGGGTGGCAGGGATCCCTATTTTGCAGCCGGAGGGATGACCGTTCTTAGCCAGAGGCGCAAGCCTCTGGGAATCCGAATCAAATGAAGATTTTTGCTGCCCCGAAGGGGCGACCGTCAAGCTCCGGCGGTCGCCCCTTCGGGGCTTTAATGCGCAATCATACGGAGCATATCCCAGAGGCTTTACCCCAGCCAAGGAACAGCCACCACTCCAAGGCTGCCCCCAAAAAGGTATCTCCTCTTGATTCTCCTTTGAGCCATATCGAAGAAGTTTTGCTCGTCGCGGTTTCATGCAAATCTTACAATCCTCGATATTTTGTAATGTTGCGTTCAACTTATTCGAGGATCCGAACGCGCCGATTCCCCGAATTGAAAGAACTGCCATTGTCGGCATTATCGGCATGTTTTATTAACTCAACTCGCCGCGCGGGGTGATTTTTTGGGGATCAGCCTCAAGCTCGGCCACGGGCGTTCGTGCTTCTCACCAAATCCCAGGTCTCAGGTGAGTCCGGCGGCCTTCGAATAGGTGAACGATGACTTCCAGTTCGTGGCGGCGGTGGATGAGTCAACGATCCCTCCCCCCCCAGGGTGCACGCCCGCTCCGCCAGCGCCAATCGGCCTGGCTCTGGGACGAGTGTGAGTCACGTCAACTCCTGTCGGTCACCATCAACAACGTCACGATGATCGAGCCGGCCTCGGGGACGGCGAACGCGGTCTTCACCGTTTCTCGCGACCAGACCCATCTGAAGGAGTCGGCGACGGTCGATTTCGCCACCCAGGACGCCACGGCTAAGGCGGGCAAAGACTATCAGGAGGTCCATGGAACCCTGACCTTTGCCCCCGGCGAAACCTCCAAGGAGATCGCCGTCCCGATCATCGGTGGGCTGGCCCGCGAACCTCACGACATGTTCACCGTGAACCTGACGAATCCGGTCAACGAGACGCTCAACCCGAGCCTCCGGGTGGGGATTGCCACGATCCTCCCTACCCCTTGGCTCTCGATCGGGGATGTCAGCGTGATCGAGGGCGATTCGGGAACGACCAACGCCGTTTTCAAGGTCACGCTCGACCCATCGAACCCCGATCAAATCGTCTCGGTTCCGTACAGCACGGTGGACGGCACCGCCAAGGCCGGTTCCGACTATCAAGCCACCAGCGGAACGTTGACCTTCGCGCCCGGTGAGACCTCCAAGACGATCACTGTGCCCATCAACCACGGGACATCCGTCGAGCCGGTCGAGTCCTTCTTCGTCGACTTGAAGACGCCCCAAAATGCAATCGTGCGCGACGGTCGAGGGACCGGAACGATCACCAACAACACCAAGGCGGGAACCGTTCAGTTCCAGGCCCCGGCTTACCGCGCAGACGCTCAGGCAGGCACCGCGACCATCACAGTGACCCGCGCGGAAGGTACCGCCAGCGGAGTCGGGATCAACTACGCCACCCAAGGCGGCTCGGCCGTCGCCGGCACCGACTACACACCCGTTTCAGGCACCCTCACATTCGCCGCCGGTCAGACGAGCCAGACCATCAGCGTCCCCGTCCTCGCCAACCCCAAACGCACCAGCGATCAAACGGTCAACCTCGTTTTGAGCAACCCGACCGGCGGAGGAACGCTCGGTTCCACCCGCCAGACCACGCTGACAATCACCGCGCCAATCCCCTCTACACCGACACCAAGTACTCCTACGCCGACTCCAAGCACCCCTACGCCGACTCCAAGTACCCCTACGCCGACTCCAAGTACCCCTACGCCGACTCCGAGCACCCCTACGCCCGGCGCCCCGGAACCCGCCGGGTCGATCACCAACGACTCGCCGGTCGTCACAAACACCGACGATCATGGTCCCGGGTCGCTCCGCCAGGCCATTCTGGATGCCAATGCCAACCCCGGCCTGGATACGATCCGGTTCGCGTTGCCCGGAGAAGGCCCGCAATCGATCCGTTTGACCTCCGCCCTGCCCCCGATCACCGACCCGGTGATCATTGATGGAACAACTCAACACGGCTACCAAAAGTCCCCACTGATCGAGCTCACGGGAATCGACGCAGGAAGTCAGGCCAACGGCCTGACCCTCAATGCGGGTGGGAGCACGATCCGTGGGCTGGCGATCAACGGATTCGAAGGTTCGGGCATCCTGATCCAAGGGGCCGGTGGGAATCGGGTTGCAGGCAACGTGATCGGAACGAGCCTCGACGGTGAGTCCGCCAAGGGGAACGGCCTCGCCGGGATCTCCATCGTCCAGTCTTCGAACAACGTGATCGGTGGATCAGCATCGACCGCAGGCAACCTCGTCTCGGGCAACTCAGGGTCGGGAATCGTCCTCTCGGGGACGTCGACAAAGCAGAACCTCGTTCAAGGGAACCACATCGGGACCGACATCGATGGCGACGATCCGCTCGGCAATCAACTCGACGGCATTGTCCTCGACAACGCTCCCGAAAACAGGATCGGCGGCGTCGAGCCGGGACAAGGGAACCTCATTTCGGGCAACCAGCTCACGGGTCTCCGGATCCTCGGCTCGGGAGCTACGGGCAACCTGATCCAGGGCAATGAGATCGGGACCGACCGGACCGGGACTCGCGCGATCGGCAACAGGTTCGACGGCATCTTCAATAGCGGAGCGCCTGGTAACACGATCGGTGGTCCCACGGCGAACGCGGGCAACCTGATCTCGGGAAATGGCGGGGTGGGCGTCCAGTTCCATTCCCAAGGAGCCAGTGGAAACCAGTTGCAAGGGAACCTGATCGGCACCGACGCGACGGGAACGCTGCCGATCGGGAACGCTCACGGCGGGGTCTTCCTCAACCACGCTCGCAACAACATCGTCGGCGGAACGTCAAAGGACGCCCGCAACGTGATCTCGGGCAATCCCCTGGTCGGCGTCCAACTCGCCGGCCGATCGGCGGCGGGCAATGTCGTACAGGGAAACCTGATTGGCACCGACATCCAAGGCGCTCCGCGCCTGGGCAACACCGTCGGCCTTTTCCTGGGGGGGACGACGGGTAACACGATCGGCGGCCCCGGATCCGCGGCCAATCTCGTCGCGGGAAACGTTCGGGCAGACATAGCAACCAAGCCAATCCCCGTCTCGCGCTCCACCGGCGTTGACCGACCTCAGGCGCACGCAACGGGACCTTCGATCACAGCGGTCACCAAGAACGTCAATGGCTCGGAACTGACCTCCTTGGTGGTGAAGTTCAGCGAACCCGTCAATCGTTCACGGGCTGAAGACATCGGCAATTATCGGTTGCGACTTCCGGGACGAGGCAACAACTTCAGCGCCGCCGACGCGATCGCCGTACCGGTTCGCTCCGCGAGTTACGACTCCTCCACGACGAGCGTCACCCTCACCCTGGCCACACCTCTCCGATCCGGCGGCCCCGTCCAATTTCGTGTGAGTGGACAGCCCGGCCGAGGCGTCGCCGACCTGGCCGGCCATTCCCTCGTCGGCGTTGGCCAACAGGCGGGAACCGACTACGTGACAATTCTGAGGCTGACGTCGTGAGCCTCTCTTCCGGCGGAGTCGAGCGCAACAGTTTCAGGCACACGGGTCCACAAGACGGTGGCGGATCACGATGACACTCTCGACATTTGATCCTGGAACACTGGCTCCACGCAGAGCGGGCATGAACCCGATCTGCTCCCTGGTTCTCGTGGGGACGTGGGCCCTACTGACCTCCACGCCAACCCGAGCCGATGCCCCTGCGGAAGCGACGGCCGTTGCTCCATCGCCCCCCTCGGAGCCCACCGTCACACGGATATCGGTGCCCGATTGCCCGGACTGCCGCAAAGCGGCAGGGCTTCCCACCAAGCCGACCGGAACCACTCAGGGAACCACATCCGCATCTGTATCTGCGACGAAGAGTGCGACCCCCCTCCCAGGACCGACACCACGCGATCCGAGTCTCGAGCAGGCCCAGGTCCTCTCGACGCCGGACTCTCCGAGCCCGACGATCCCCGAGATTCCGACCGAAGGCTCGGCGGCAAGGTCGGCGATCCCAATGATCCCGACGACCGGACTGGCCGCGCCTACGATGGAGTCGGAGTACCCGAGCATTGAGGACGCCTTGATCTTCTCAGGGCGCGCTGCTCCCGCCATCCCGAGCCAGCGGCCCCAGCGCGTGCCGGCCCCAAACCCGCCCCCGTTCGACTCCGGATCCGGATCCGAAACGGCGATCCCAGCGAGCCCGGCATCCATGCCGGCTGCGACCTCCCCTCGGGTGGGCCTGGCCTCGGGGAACCTCATTCCCTCGTTGGCAGAGACCGAGGAACCCAAGCTGCCCGAACTCCCCGACGACCTGAAAGATCCCGCGCCTCGGACCATGCCCGGGCGACTGGACTCGCCTCCTTCCCCCCCCTCAACGGCGACAGCCCCGCAGATGCTTCCTCCCGGCAACGTCCCCGTGTCGAGTCATGGCGGATCCGCCCCCATGGGCGAACAAGGACCGAGCGCACGAATCCTGGCCACCACGCCCTTGCGCCCGACAATCGCCATGCCACCCCCCGTAGCGGGGGGGACCTTTGACGGCGTCGTCGCGCCGATGCCGGTCGAGGGTCCAGGGGACGAGCCTTCGCCCTTGAACAGCTTCAGCTCACTCCCGGTCATGATCGGCGACCAGTCTCCCGCATCCTTACTGACAGGAATGGCCGTCCGCAGATCGGGCATTCCCGGCCAGCCGCCGACTCCCCCCTCCCCCTTCGCGCGGACGGCCCAGTCGGCCGCTCTCCTTCCCTGGGCACGCGGTTTCAAGATCGCGGACAACCAGAGTCCGATGCCTCAGGATCGCGTCTTTTACTCATTCAATTATTTCAACAATATGAATGGCGATGTGAACAGCCGGCTCGGATCGCCCATCAACGATATGCAGGTATACCGCCAACTCCTCGGGCTTGAGAAAACGTTCTGGCGGGGGAATGCCTCGGTCGGCGTCCGCCTGCCGATCGATACCCTCTGGACCAACAGCGCCGACCCGTCGTTGCGGCATAACAGCACGTCCGTCGGCGACCTGACGGTCTTCACCAAGTTCTTGCTGTACGACAACCCCGCCGTGGGGAGTCTACTCTCCGGCGGTCTTGCCGTGACTGCACCGACCGGACCGGCGTCGTTTGCGGGTTCCTCCACGGCTGTTGGATTCCGCAACACCCAGATCCAGCCGTTCCTGGGCTACATCCTCCGCCGAGGTGACTTCTACCTCCAGGGCTTCTCGGCGATCGATGTCCCGACCGACTCACGCGACGTCACGATGTGGTACAACGACCTGGCCGTCGGCTACTTCGTCTATCAGAGCGCCGACCCTTCGGCCTTCCTCTCGGCCGTGGTGCCTACGTTCGAGGTCCACCTGAACGATCCCTTGAATCACCGTGGAGCGCTTCGGCCGAACGACCCGGCCGGCACCCCGGACGTGCTCGACCTGACGTTTGGGACTAGCTTCATCATCCACAAGCGGCTCGTCGCCACCGTCGGCTGTTCCTTCCCCGTCACCGGCCCGCGACCGTTCGACATCGAGGCGGTCGCCCTCCTGAACTTCTACTACGGCCGCTACGGGATGGCCCAGCCCTGGCCGATGCCCCCCGTCAGCCGGTGAAAGCCCTGGACCGCCTGAACGTCTCTCTTACAACGGTTTACCGTCGGCTGACACTTGGGCTTAGGTCGCGGGCATCACGTCTATTTCTGGGAACCCCGAAGGGGCAGCCGTCAATAGCCAGGGACGCAAACCTCTGGATGTGACGCAAAAAAGAATATCCTCATAATCTCTAATTTGGGGAGCCCCGAAGGGGCGGCCGTCAATAGCCAGGGGCACAAGCCCCTGGATGCGACGCAAAAAAGAATATCCTCATAATCTCTCTGTTGATCGAAAAGTCACCCGAGTTGAAGAGCACCCCTTGTTCGATGTTCGGCAGGATCCGGGCCAGAGCACTCCAAACCACTGGCGTAGAGCTTGCTGTCAGCGCCCGTCCCGCTGATGACCTGCGCCGGGGGAAGGGTCCCGGCGCTCGATTCGTAGTCCGTGAGTGCCAACCCCATTTGCTTGAGGTTGTTCACACATTGGATGCGTCGTGCCGCCTGAATGGCGGGCAAAAGCAGGGAGAACAGAACGGCGATGATCGCAATCACCACCAACAGTTCAATGAGGGTGAAGCCACGTCTCCCCGGGACGATTCTTCGCATTCTGGGGAGCCCTTGGCAAAAATTCCGGAAAAGGATGAGCCGGGACCACGGCCCATTCCTCAACGTACCGTCAGATCAATGCGGGAAAGGATGTGCCGGGACCATGGCTCATTCCTCATGTACCGTCAAATCGTCGAAGTACGATTGCGCGTCCGCCTTGGACCAAAGGCCCACCATTCCGGCCTCGGTAAAGGTCGAGTCGTCGGCTTCGAGAAGCGGCTTGCCGTCGAGGTAGCAGGTCATCTTCGATCCCACCATCGTCGCTCGGAGGGTATGCCACTGTTCGTCGCCGGGGACCTTGGCGTCCGCCAACTGCGTTCGCTTCCCCTTCTCAACCTTGTAGAGCCGGTAATTGTCCTCCAGCGGGTTGAAGCGACAGATATAGTAGCTCGCCTTATCCTTGGCCCTCCAGACCAGGCCGCCCCCTTGGTCGAGCTCGCCGGCCACCGGTTTCAGCCGCACGCTCAGATCCACATCTTTGTAGCTCGACGGCCTGACCAGCGCCACGTTGTAGACGGCATTCTCGTTCTTCGCCTTCTGATAGAGAACGCCGTTACCACCGTCCTTGACCACCTCCCAGGTGCCAACCTCGTTCTGAAAATCCTTGGCGATCTTGCCCGGCTCGTCGTTCTCGAAGGTCCAGGTCTTCTCAGCGCCCTGACGGGCCATGACCGGAACCGCAATCAGCGCAAGGGCAGCTAAGAGCGAAAGGCCCCGTGATGACAGGCCAATCACTGCGTGCTTTCTTGTGCTCATCATTCTCTCTCCTCCTCATGCGACAAGAGACCCGACGCCCCCGAAGATCGGTCCTGGCGTCATTCCATCCAGCTCCGACACTGCCAGACCATGGAAGTACGACCCCTTCCGAAAGCCCAGATATCTTACAATCGTAAGACATGATTCGTGCAAGGGACGTGGGAACCGCTCCGCCAAGGGCAAGGAAAAAAAGGGGGGCGTTAACCCCCGATGCCATTCAGGCCGAGTGCGCAGCCCTGGTCCACGCTCGTCCTGGCAAACTTTCGGCCGCCACGTCCGCCGAAAGGGATGCGCCTGTAGATGAACAGAGTCCGACCGGACCCGGGAAAGGTTTCGAAACTCGTCGGTCGGACTTGTGAGGGGAAGGCGAAGCAGAGCCGGAAGGTGTCATCCGTGAGTTCGTAGATGCCCACCGGGTACGTGACCACGTCATCCCCCTCGGCAATGATGAGGTCAAAAGTCCTTGGTCTCCGGGACGGATCGAGCCGAAACTGCCCCTGGAGCGTCGCCCCGACGTCCTCGAAGGTGACGGTCTCGGACTCGAACGTCACGCGAGCCGTCCTGGCCTGTTCCCCACGGTAGACCACCCGCCCGTTGCGCTCGAGTCGGGCGCACTCCCAAGCCCCCTGCAACAGTTCCCGGTCACTCGAGGTGCGCGGGCCCTCGTCGAGAATGCGGCCCTCCTCGGGTTCACGATCGGCGGGGCGGTCCTCGATGGGGTCCCTTGCAATGAACCGCGACGCGATCGCGATCCCAATTGCGAGCGGCACGACCCAGAGTGCAATCACCAGCGCCAGATTCGCCCGAGGACTCATCGTGGTGCCCCCTCTGAGGAAAGAAGCATCGCCCTTGACACCGATCACTGCTCACGGCTCACTGCCGCCGCGTCCCGTTTATCCGGCGAACTCGTCGGCGAGGAAGGCGGCAACCCGGTCCCAGAGCTTCGCCGCCGCCTCGAAATCGACCTCCATGGCGTGGACCGTCCGGGGCGTCTCAACGCGAGCCTCAGACTTCGTACTCTTCAAGAGGGGGATTTGCGCACTCGGGCCAGTCGCCAGTGCCGACTCGACCTCGGGGCTGAGCAGGTAATCCGCGAGTGCCTCCGCCTCTTTGCGGTGCGGAGCCCCCTTCAAGATGGCGAGCGTGTTGGGGATGAACAGCACGCCGAGGTCGTCAGGGCCGCGGTCGGGATAGACAATCGCGACGGGGTTGCCCACCTCAATCTCGCCGATTGCGTCGTCGGTGTCGGTCAATCCAAAGGCGATCTGCCCCGAGCCGACGGCCTGCGCTACCTGTTTGTTTCCTGAGAGCACCTGCACGCCGTTGGCCTTGAGGCCCCGGAAATAGGCCTTGGCCTTCTCATCTCCCAGGTTCGCGAACAGGCAGGCGGCATGCGTGGCCGTCGTGCCGAAGAGCGGCTTGGCGATACCGATCTTCCCCTTCCATTTCGGGTCGAGCAGATCCTTGATCCCCTTCGGGCGGCCCGCTTCGGCCACGAGCTTCGTATTGACCAGGAGGATCCGGGCACGGGCCGCAAAACCGTACCAGGTCCCATCCTTGGCACGGAAGGTCTCCGGCAAGTCGCCGGCCCGCGAGGGGTGATACGGGGCGAGCAACCCCTTGTCCTTGAGCCGGATCGTATTGAGGATCTCGTTGTTCCAGAACAGATCGCACCGCGTCCGCACCGACTCGGCGACGATCAGGTTCGTCAGGCCTACCGTCTTGGTACTCTCCACATCAAACTTGGGCACAACCCGAAGACCGGCCCGCTTCGCATAGGCGTTGAGGATCGGCTCGGAAAACTCACGATCGAGCGCCGTGTAGACGACGACCGGGTCGGCCGCGCCCGCCGAGGCCGCCCCCCGATCGGAGACGAAAGTGGCGAGTGCCAATGTCAAGGCCGTGCCCATCGTCAATGGTTTTAACATCTAAGGTCTCCCTGGATTCAAGGTCGTCCGCGATGCTACGACCAGAGCATCTCCATGGCAAGTCTCTACACGAAAAAATTAAAAGCCGAAGTTCCTCGATCCCAACATTATCGGTTGAGGATCGTCATTCGACCTCCTCCAAGCCGTTGACTACGACCATCGCCGCGACGATCGACCAGCCGAACAATAAATCAAAACACGTAAAAACAATAATATCCAAGAAACACAATTTTTAGAGACACCAGGGGGCCGTACTCTGCCCCCTGACACAGTCGGTAGAGCGCAACCTGCAAGCAGGAGTATCCCAACCCGGTCAAAGCACAATCCGACGACCGTTTGCGGAGTGAGCCTCAAACCGGCAAGGATTCCAGTAACTGGCTCCAGCGACTCGCAGGGCGGCCCCGCCAGGCTCCCTTGTGGTAGGTGTAGCCAACAATCAAGGGAACGGCAAGCGTCGCCTCAGCGTAGACCATCTGCTCGAAGATAGTATCCACCTTCCCCCAACTCGAGGCCTCCTTGAGCGTACTACCGGAAAGGGCCCCGTCGCGGACGTCGGCCACAGTTACCTGGACGGCGTACTTGTGCATCGGCGCGTCGCAGCCGATCATCTCGGCTGCCACCACGATGTCTTGAGCGAAGTTCTTGGGGACACCGCCGCCGATCATGAAGAGTCCGGTGGTCGGGTTCTTCACCTTGAGCAGCGTCAATTCGTGGAAGTCCTTGACACTGTCGATGCTCACCTTCGGCCGGTCGCCCCGCGCATGCTGGTGCGCAACCAGGCCGAAACCGGCCGAACAGTCGCTGAAGGCTGGGCAGAAGATTGGGACATCGGCTTTGAACGCTTCGAACACGATGCTGTCGGAGGTTTTACAACCGTGCCGGTCGAGGTGCGTCCCCATCTCACGGATGAACTCGCGCGACGAATAGGGCCGCGGTTCCAGCGAGTCGGCAATCTGCCGAGTCGTTTCATCGCAGATCCGAAGTTCGTCTTCGTCGATCAAGGTGTCATAGATCCGGTCGATCTGCAAATCGCGAAGAGCCGCATCGTCCATTCCCGACTTCAGCCGCTCCTCCGCGTGGTAGTGGCGAAAGCCAAGGGCCTCGAAGAAGTCCTGGTCGACGATGTTAGCCCCGGTGCTCACGACGGCGTCGACCATTCGACAGCGAATCATGTCCGCAAACACCTTCTTCAGGCCTGCGCTCACGAGTGAGCCGGCAAGACAGAGGATGACACCGCAGTCGTGATCTCGAAGCATTCGGTCGTAGATATCGGCGGCGCGTGCGAGATCGCGAGCCGAGAAGGCCATCCGACTCATCGCCTCAACCAGCGGCACAACGTCGGTGCCGGTGATGTCGATCGGCTCGATCGTTTGGGTGAGGAGGCTGGATTTCTCGGTAAAACTCATTTCGGATTCTCCGTCGGGTCTACTGAGGTTGTGATCGTAATCGCGCTTGCGACGCCGGCTTCCAGAGTCGTCGCCGGCCGGGAAAACCCTGCGGCCTGAAGCTTCGTCATGTCGGCTCGAGTGAAATTCTGATACTGCTTGCAAAGTTCAGCGGGCATGTCGATGTAGCCGATCCGAGGCTCACGGCCCAAGGCGCCAAAGACGGCCCGAGCCAGATCCTCAAAGGTTCGGGCAACTCCGGTCCCGCTGTTGAAGAGACCACAAACACCCGGGTTCTCCCAAAGCCAGAGCAGGTGATCGATGCAGTCCTCCACGAACACGAAATCGCGCCGCTGGCCACCGTCGGGGTACCTCGGATCGTTGGATTTGAAGAGGTGCATCTCCCCGGTCGCCAGGATCTGGCGACAGGTCTGCCAGACGACACTCGCCATTGATCCCTTGTGGTCTTCTCTCGGGCCGTAGACGTTGAAGAACTTCAACCCAGCCCAGCCTGGCGGGGTTGGCAACCCCTCGGCGACCCATCTCCAGACCCAGAGGTCGAACGTGTTCTTGCTCTTCCCATAGAGGTTCAGCGGCCGAAGTTCCGAGGGTGGAAGGCGGTCGTCGAAGCCGTTCGACCCGTCTCCGTAGGTCGCGGCGCTGGAGGCGTAGTAGAACGGCTTCCCTGCCTCGGAACACCACGTCCAGAGCATCTGCGAGAACTCGACGTTGTTCCGCAGCAGGTAGCCCCAGTCCGTCTCGGTCGTGCGGCTACACGCCCCCAGATGAAAGACCGCCTCGATCGGGAGGTCGCGGGATCGCAAAGCCTGGAGGAAGATCTCTTCGGTCGTGAAACAGAATCGGCTCAGCCCGACCCAGTTCGCCGTCTTCACTGCCGAGAACGGGTGATCGACGAGCCAGAGGTGATGCCCCAACGCGGCCAGGCGGTGGGCAAGGTTCGAGCCGATAAACCCGGCGGCCCCCGTGACGACGATCATGCAGGCTCCCTTCTTGACCCCCGGCCATTATTTCAACACGCACGTATCCATTGTCCGCTCGCCAGAGAGATCACCTCGGCATCGCCGGTCCGGCCCGCAACTACGGGGAGCTCCTGACCGCGACAATCGCAACCCACACCTCGGTCAGGGTGAACCCACCGCGGCGCGACATCGAGACGGCACGGGCCGTGAGCGTCCGCACGACGCCCACGAATATTACCTTTTCAAAATTTGTAATACCAGATCGCCCGATTTTTTCTCCTAGGCATGTGGCCCGGCGAAGCATCTCAGCGAGAACCGGTGGGAAGGTGGCCACACGGACTCGTCCTCCGCTCGGAGAACCATCAACGTTGCGCCACCGGAGAAAACGGCCCGGACAACCTTTTCAATGGGATGATCCGCGACCTGCTGCAAGAAGGCAGAGGTGCGGCATCGAGCAGATCGATCCGGTTGGGAGGAGGGATTGCTCAACGATCGCTACGAAGTACGGCGAGCGCAGGCTCCGTTGCGACCTGATACCGGGCCTCACGATGGATCGTTTTGCCATATGCGTCCCGGAGCGAAAGGATCACGTTGACGTCTTTGTGTGGGCCGATCGGACCGTCCGGTTCATCGATCTCGTAGTCGGCAAGGAGCAACCCGTCGATGAAATCATCATCCACGAACCGGATCGGCGGGTTGCGCTTTGGGAGTGTCTTGGCCTCGCCCTTCTTCCAGGCGTCGAGCGTCGCGATCAGGACGGTACGAGCTTGCTCGGGGTTGTACCTGATTGCGGCCGCCGGTTCACCGCCTTCCCAGCAACCCGTGGCAACGATAAGCAACGGCAGTAGACTTCGAGATTTTCGCATCGTAAATCGGCCGCCTCGACTCGAATTCAGTACGTATCGGCGCTGATCAGTTCCCCACCGGCCACCGTACCCATGGCGCGCCAAACCCTGCCGTCGACCGTGCTCTTGGTGAACCGGACGCTCCCATCCCCGAGCAGGCTGTTCACGCCGCCTGGGTGGTAGCTCCGCGAAGTGATCGCCGCAAAGGTGGGGCCGCCGACCCGCTCTCGGGCGCTGTTGATGTCGACGTCGGGGTACGCCTTGTTCGGTCCGCCGGGGGTCCGCTTGTTGGGGGGCCAGGCCGTGGTGAAGCCATTGTGGTGTACGGCCATCTCGGGCCACTGGGAGTGGGCGTTGTCGAAGAAGGAGCATCCGCCCGCGAGGTACTCAGGCGCGACGGTCAGGGGGTCGGCATTGGGCGGGGGAACGTTTTCGGGGTCGTTGATGATCGAGAGCCGGCCGCAGTCGCGCACGTAGGGCGTGTAGTTCTTAACCTCGGACATCAGCATCGTCTGGCTCATGCCGTCCCGAAAGGCCGCCCAGGTCCGGCTCAGGTTGACACCAAACGCCGAGCGGGTGGCGGGACCGCCGTCGGGGCCGAGCCAGACATACCAATCGCCCATCGAGAACCCGTAGTTGACCCCACCCGTCAAGCCGAACGTCGCGTGCTGAAGGGGTTCCTGGCGGACCTCGCTCGGGCAAAGGAACAGACCGATGACCTGGCCGGTCGCCGTGATATTGGCCGAGTCGCCGTACGCGGAGTTCAGGTTGATCGCGTTGTAGCGCGCCCCCTGTTCAAGGTAAGGCAAGATTCGAGCGTGCGGCCCCCAGGTGGCCGTCCAGAGCGCTCCGTTCGCGAGTCGGACGACCACCGAAGACGGCGGTAGTCCGCCCAGCGATGACTCGTAATTGGTGATCGCCAGGCCAAGTTGCTTGAGGTTGTTCGTACACTGCATCCGTCGCACAGCCTCGCGGGCGGCCTGCACGGCGGGCAGCAAGAGCCCGATCAGAACGGCAATGATCGCGATCACGACCATGAGTTCAATCAGGGTAAAGGCGCGACGCCTGCACTCGGTCGTTATTTTCCCGCCTCCTGCTTCACCGCAACGCGGCGATGATACTCCCAAGTCGCCAACATTGTCGCGCCTTGCAAGGGGGACGCCGATCGCAAAGGCGATTTTCTTCCGCTCCTGTCGTCTCATGGCCGCATCTCGTGGGGGGTCGATATGAGGTCGAAATCAGCCTTTGGGGCCGTCCGCAACCGTACGGCCGTGCCACTCTACGACAAGAGTCTTTGGCCTTTCAATGAATTTTTTCGTCGCAAACCCATTTTTGTCTTGAAGACATGTAGTAATCACTCCCCAAGGGGCCGAGCGAAAAAACGCAAGGCCCGGAACAGGTGGCCCAGTGGGGTTGGGCCGCCCGTTCCGGGCCTTGCATTTTTTCGCTCGTGACACTTCCGGAAGGTTCCGCCCGGCCTGGATCAAACCAGGGCCGTTACGGCTGCCATCCGCTCCATCAGCACGGATTCAGATCGATTACATGTGTGCCGCGTGAACAACTTCAGGCCACCGACGCATCACGTCGCTTGACGCCTCGTGTGAGCAAGGCGAACGGGCTATCCGCATCCATCTTCTTGCTTTTCACATAGAGATAGTTTTCGTAGTCACACGGGTAGACCGTCAGGCTGCCGTGATCGACCTCGATCACCTTGTTGGCAACGGCCCGGATGAAGTGTTCATCGTGGGAGATGAAGCAGAGCGTTCCTTGATACGTTTGCAGCGCCTCTTCGAGGATGTCACGGCTGGCGATATCGAGGTGGTTCGTCGGCTCGTCCATCATGATGAAGTTATGAGCAACGGTCAGGATCCGGGCCAGGCAGAGCCGCGTCTTCTCACCACCGGAGAGGGCTCCGACCGGTTTCTCGACGGTCTCGCCGCTGAAGAGGAAGGCGCCGAGCATGTGCCGCAAGGCCCCCTCGCTGGCGCTCGGATGGACCGAGCGGAGGCTCCCGAGTACGGTCCCCTTCATGTCGAGCGCCTCGACCCGGTGCTGAGCGAAGTAGGTCGGGAAGACGTTGGTTCCCAGGATCCGCTCCCCCTTGGAGGGTTCGAGAAGCCCGGCGAACAGCTTCATCAAGGTCGTCTTGCCGGCGCCGTTGGGACCGACCAGGACAACCCGATCGCCACGGTCGATTTCAAGGTCAAGGCCGTCGTAGACCTTCTTCTCGGCGTAGGAAAACCCGAGCTTACTCAGCTTGGCCACGACCTGGCCGCTCCGAGGGGGCTCCGGCAGCTTGATCCGCATCGTCGAAGTGTCGGTCTGAGGCGCCTCGATCCGATCCATCTTCTCGATGGCCTTCATCCGGCTCTGGGCCCGCGCAGCCGTCGAGGCATTGGCCCGGTTCCGATCGACGAAGTCCTGCATCTGGCGCAGTTTCTTCTGCTGGCCGTCGAATGAGGCCTGCTGGACCGCGAGCCGATGCTCCTTCTGCGGTAGGTGCGCCGAGTAGTTGCCCGGGTAGGCATGCAGCTTGCCCATATCGAGCTCGAACGTCTTCGTGATCACACGGTCGAGAAAGTCACGGTCGTGACAGGTGATCAAGATCGCGCCCGGGTAGGACTGGAGAAAGTCCTCGAACCACTTCACGCTGAGCAAATCAAGGTGGTTCGTCGGTTCGTCAAGCAAGAGGAGGTCATGTTGGAAAGCGAGCAGGCCGCCCAAGGCCAACCGCATCGCCCAACCGCCGGAGAGCGTCTTGACAGGGGCCTCGAGTTGAGCGACGGAGAACCCAAGACCGAGCAAGATGGCCTTGGCCCGCGCTTCCATCTCATAACCACCGGCGACGTCGAACGCCTCCATCGCGTCGTCATACGCGGCGAGTGCTTTCGGATCCCCGTCCTCAAGGCCTTTCATGACTTCCTTGAGCTTCAGATCGGCTTCGGTCCAGGGGCCGAGGTGGGCCAGCATGTTCTCGAAGACGGTTCCGTGCTTGAGCGGGTGGATCTCCTGCGGCAGGTAGCCGATTGAACCTTTGCGGTCCCGGTTCAGGCTTCCCGCGTCCAGGTGCTCCTGTCCCATCAAGATCTTGAAAAAGGTCGACTTGCCCGCGCCATTCTTCCCCAGCAGGCCGATCCGCTCGCCCCGTACGATGGACGCGTCGATGCCGTCATAGAGGATCTGGCGGCCGAAATTCTTCTGCGCATCGATCAGGCGTATCATGACGTGGGAGATCTCGAGGGTCGCGGGATGTTGGGAAACGAGCTCAAGGTGTGTCCACTTGAACCGGTAGGAATGATGCGAAAGCAAGGCCGCTCAATCAGGCCAGCCCATCCTCAACCAAAAGCCAGAGGACGAACTGCCGGATTGGGGCAACGTATTATAAAACGATTCCTGGTCAGCCGCAAGATCTTGCGATCTCGCGCGCAGGAACGGCAGGAAATTTTGCCGGGTTTCCGAACAATTTTGGCGACGGAGCGAATGAAGGATTAGTGAATCATCGATTTGACATCAAAGGATTGCGGGACTATCGATTCAGTACACTTCCCGCAGCGATGAATCGGAGCGACATGGACCGTCGTGAGAAACGAGTTCTCGAAGGAGACGCGGGTGATGGATGGAGAAGCCTTGAGATTTAGGTCGTACTCGGCGATAGCGACAAAGCAGAGAGATCCGTCCGATCCGGCCCTTCTGGCAGCCTCGGTGCGCGACGTCGCGATTGAGGCGAGGCGAATCCTCAACGATTCGGCTCGGAACCCCTTCGAAGTGGGAGCGCTGTCGAAGCGTATCAACGACTTACAGAGCCAGGTGCCACGCCGCTCCGCCAATGAGCTGTCACGCTGGCTCGAAAACCTTTCGCGCGAAGTGGACTCCGATTCCCAAAGGGATCAGATGGTCACGGCGTAAAGGGATCGATCTCATCCCGGCAAAGATCGGACCGCCCTGATTCATTCCAGGGCGGCAGGGACCGCATTCACCAGTGCATCACATAGCCGCCGTCGACGTTAATCGTCTGACCGGTGATGTTCTTGGCGCGTGCTGAAGCGAGAAAGACGGCCATCGCGGCGATGTCATCCGCGTCTTGCCAGCGTCCCAACGGCACCAGCCGGCGGATCTTTTCGGCCGACCAGTCTTCATAGGAGAGCCGCTCCACCTCCGGAACCCGAGCGGCCCAGGCGTCGTAGACCGACCGGTTCAAGGCCGTCTTGACCATGCCAGGGCAGAGCGTGTTGACCCGGACTCCGGACGGGGCCAGGTCCTTCGCCGCACACTGGGCAAAGTTGATGAGGCCGGCCTTCGAGGCGCTATAGGGCGGGTCAGTCGGCGACCCGATCTGCCCGGCCACGGACGCCAGAAAGAGGAGCGTCCCCGTGCGGGCCGCCGCCAAGTTCGGGGCGAACGCGTGCGCGGTGTTGACCGCCCCGAGCAAGTTGACCCGGAGGACTTGCTCCCAGTCGGCCGGTTCGAGCCCCCAGAACGGCATCCCGAATTTCCCGGAACCGACCGCAGCCGCATAGACAACGTGGTCGCAACGTCCCAATCGACTGCGGATCTCCGCCTCGGCCCCGCGCATCGCGGCCAGGTCGGTTGCATCCGCAACGAGCGAAAGGCTTCGTGCGGAGCCCCCCTCGCTTCCCACCAAAGCCTCGCCTTCGCCCTCGAAATCACGATCCAGGATGACGGCCGAGCAACCTTCGGCGAGAAATGCCGCCGCAATGGCGCGTCCCATCCCTCGCGCCCCCCCGACGACGACGGCGACCTGTCCCGAGAGTTGAAGATCCATTGCTCAGCGCTCCGACGAAGATCTCGAATCCGTTCGCCTCATTATCCAATCATCCCCCCCTGCTTCAACGTTCCCGTGAAAGAACGAAGGGAACCATCCCGCCCTCAAACCAATCCCTGCAATCCGCAAACCCCACAAAATCGCTTCAGCCCGACACCTCCGCGTGACGAAAAAACAAGGACAAGACGCGGTGTGGGCGAAGCAGGAGGCTCACGGATGCTGAACGGATCAGGGCTTGTCCGAAAAGGAGCGACGCTGCTCCTCCTGATCGCATCCGGCTGCGCTCATCCCCCTCATCGCCGGCCCGGTGGCTGTGGCCCCCTGCCCAGGGATGCGCCCACCCTGGCCATCCCCCCCGTCGTGGAACGCGGTGAAATCAGCCTCGACCTGACCCGGCTCGCCCCCTTCGCAACGCTGGAAACGTCCCTCAGCCGGGAGCGAAACACCGTTTCGACTTACCGCGCACTCTCGGCTCGCGACTGCCTGTGCCTCGCGGCCCGAGCCTCGAGCGTCGGCAATCTGCTCGATCAGAAGGCGAACCAGGGTCTCGAGCAGGCGAAAGGGACGGGGCCGCTGTGCGACGAGGTCAAGCAAACCAGGCTCGTTCAAGAGGGGATGTTGCGTGACGCAGCGCTCGAGGCGCGCAACCGATCGGCCGGGGCGGCCCTCGAACTCTTCTACAACCTGGCCGAATCCGAAGGGCGGCTCGACGTCCTCAAACAGAGCCTTGCCGAGATCGAGGAAACCCTCGCCACCGGCGAGCGGATGAAAGCGAAGGGGATGCAACTCGGCGATGATTTCGAGATCCTCCGCCGCCAACGGGTCGCAACCCTGAACAGCAACATCGAGCTCGACCTCGCAATCGAACGGCTCAACGCCGAGCTCCAGCATCGGCTCCAGCTTGGTCCAACCGATGAGCGTTGGCGGATCTGGCCGGTCGTCGAGCAAAGCGTCGTCGCCGATCCTATCGATGTGCCGGCGGCCGTCGTGCTCGGCCTGGAGCGCAGACCCAGCTTGCTGCTGCTCCGACGGCTCGGTCAATCGCTCGACCGAGAGAATGCCCCAATCGTCCGTAGGGTCATCGGCCAGGTCCACGCACTCCTCGAACTCTCAAGCCAGGATGAGCTGACCGGTTGGAAAGTGCTCATTAGCGTCTTCAAGAGGCCGCAAGCCAGCGACCGCGAGGTTCAGGAACTCTGCCGCCAGCTCCAGGCCTATCGGATCGAGCACGAGCGATCCGTCGCCGAGGAGATCCGCCAAGATGTGATGATCGTGGCGGCCCGACTTCGACAGGTGGCAGTGGTCCGCGAAGAGGTCGACGGGTGGGACCGCCGCCTTGATGAGCTGAAAGCGAAGGCCGAACGAGGGATCAGCACCTTCCCCGAGCGAACCACCGTGCAACTGAGGCGGTTCGAGGCGCAAGGCTCATTGATCGAGAAAGTCATGGCCTGGAACATCGCCCGAGGCCACCTGGCCGAACACCAGGGAATCCTCATCGACGGCTGCGGCCCAACCGCCTGCCCCTTGCTGGCGGCTCCCGGCCCGGGCTGATCGTTCCGATTCGGGTGACGGACAACTTCCGCGTTTGGAATCCCAACGGATACGCGGCAAGCTCAAAGACATGATTAACCGAAAGCCGAAGGGGATTGGTAGACCCGCCTGACCTGCTCCTTGAACGGCGGGCTCGCCTCGGTTGCGGCGTTGAAGTCCTCCTTCCCGAGTGCATAGAGTTCGACGGGGCCGACCGCCTTGACCGTCGCCGACCGCGGCTGATCGAGAAGCAGGGCCATCTCGCCGAAGAAGTCCCCTTTGCCAAGAACCCGGACCCGGTGCGCGGGCGATTCGCCGTCGACGAAGACCTCGACCTCCCCCTCCTTGATCAGGAAGAACTTGTCCCCGCGCTCCCCCTGCCCGATCACTCGGGCTCCGGCCGGATACGATTCTCGAATCATCTTGTCGGCGACCTCGCGCAACTCCTCGGGCGTGAGGTTCGCGAAGACATTACACTGTTTGAGGAACTCGCAGATCTCGATGGCCTGTTTTATATCGATATCTGAGATGATTCGGCCAGCCTCCATCGTGACGATCCGATCGGCGATGTCGAGGATTTGCGGGTCGTGGGTCACCAGCATGATCGTACAGCCGTTCGTCTTGGCATGCTCCTTGAGGATCGTTGCCACAACGCGCCCGTTCTCTTCGTCGAGCGATGCGGTCGGCTCGTCGGCCAGGATCAGGTCGGGCCGATTGACCAAGGCGCGGGCGATCGCGACCCGCTGGCGCTGGCCTCCGGACAAGGCATTCGGTTTGTTGTCGCAACGTTCGTGAAGCCCGAGCAGCGCGAGCAGGCTCCGGGGCAGGTCGTTCTTGAACGGTTCCTCTTTGAGCAGACCCTGAATCCGGGCCCGGTCGGCGACGAACGCCCTCAGGCCGGCTCGCTTCGCGTCGAGCTTTTTGCCGCGAAGCCGCTCGACTTCAGGACCATGCCCCTGCTCGAGGTCGGCCAGCCGCTTCTCGAAGAGGGCGCGAATCGTTCCGTCCCAGTGAAGGATCTCGTCGAGCTGGGAGCGAGCCGCAAGGCCCGTCGCCGACGAGTCCTGGCCCAGGGCCACGTTCCGCCGAGCGGTCAGGGATTCAAACAGGTTGTGTCGCTGGAAGATAAACCCGATCCTCCGGCGAACCTCGACAAGTTGCCGGTTGTTCATTGCACCCAGTTCTCGGCCCAGTACCTCGAGCTTGCCGTGCTGAACGCGGCGCAAGGCCCCGATGAGGGTCAGCAGCGTCGTCTTACCCGCCCCCGCTCGCCCCACCATGATCACGATCTCGCCGCGCTTCAGGGTGAGGTTGTTGCCGTGGAGGATCTTGATCGGTTCATCGCCCGCCCTGGGGAAGTAATGATCGACGTCGCGGACCTGGACCGAGTCGTCAGTCGTCATCAGAAGAGCCCCGCCGGATCAGCCGAAAGAAGCTTGCGCATCGCGAACACCCCTGAGCCGAGGCACATGACAACGGTCAGGCCGAGCACGAGCAGAGCGCGGGCGGGCGTGAGGTTCATGAGCAGACCCGTGTACCAGGCGAGGCCGCGGTAGAGCCCGAAACTGATGAGCAGACCGGGGACGAACCCAGCGACCGCCAAGACCAGAGCCTCCGCCATGACCACCGCCACCAGCAAGTGGTTGGCGTAGCCCATCGCCTTCAGTGTCGCATATTCGGCGAGATGGTCAGCAATCTCGCTGGAAAGGATCTGGTAGCAGATGACCGCGCCCACGACCAGGCCCAGCAAGGCACCCACCGAGAAGATCGTCCCAATCGGCGTCCGCAGGTCCCAGAATTCCCGCTCACGAGCCAAAAACTGATCCTTGGTGAAGACATTGACCCCACGCGGGCCCAGTTCCTCTTCGAGCCAACGCCGCACCTGGCCGCCATCCGCTCCCGGCGCAAGCCGGATCAGACCCAGCTCGACCGACCGGAGCTCAGGCTCCCGAAACCGCCGGTCAGGGAAGTATCTCAAAAAGTTCTGATTGCTCATGATCAAGTTGCCGTCATTGACCAGGTCAGTTCCCAGCCGGAACGTCCCGACAATCCGAAGGGACCGCTGGGCCAGGCTCGTCTCGTGGCCGGCCGTGAACTGTCCGATTGCGCGGTTCGACTTTTCGTCATAGAGCGCGGTCTCGGGCGCTTCGAGCTCCGCCGTCTTCGACTCGACCTCGGGAAGAAAGAAGAGATGATCGCGTGGGTCATAGGCCAGAACCCTGATCTTGCGGGCGGTCGCCTTCCGGGTTAAACGGTCACCCGTGGATCGATCGCTGTTCGGGTTCCTCAGCGCCGAGAAACGGGTTTCGATATAGAGCGGACATGCCTCCTCGACCTCGCGCACACTCAAGGCATCCTGAAGTATTCTCCGATTGAAGGGAGCACTCGTGACCAGAGTGCTCTTGCTCTTACTGGCGATCACGAGGTCGGTATCGAGGAGCCGAACGATCTCGACCATGCTGTCCAGGAGGGCGAACCGGAATCCGAGTTCCATCGTCATGAGCACGACGGCGAACGAGACCCCGGCCATCGACACCGCCAGTCGGCGCTTGTCGTGAACCAGGTTCAGCCAGGCCAGGGTCGCCATCCGCGTCAACGTCATGCGAACAGTTCGGCGGGATCCGCCCTCCTGACTTTGCCAACCGAGAACAGGGCCGAAAGCATGCAGATCAACGTGGTCGCTATGTAGACCCCAATCGCATCAGCCAGTGTCAGCTCAATCGGCATCCGGGTCGCGACGCTCACCAGCCTCTCGAGGATCGCGGCGACGATCAGGCCAGGGAGATAACCAGCATGGGAAAGGATCAGGGCCTGCTTGATCACCAGGCCGGAGACCGCCCGGTCCGGGTATCCCATCGCCTTGAGGGTCGCAAATTCACTGAATCGTTTCGTGATATCGCTCGACAGGATCTGGTAGACGAACACCACCCCCACCGCGCACGCGACAACGATCCCGAGCCCAAAAATAATCCCGATCGGCTTCTCACGAACCCAGTAGCTCGTTTCCTGTTCGAGAATCTCGGCCCTGGTGAAGACGCGCACATCCTCGGCGGGAAGTACGCGTTCGAGAGCAGCCGCGACAACTTCCGGGTCCTCGGCGGAAGTCCGGATCAGGCCGATGCTCACCTCGTTCAGCGAGCGACCGCCGAAGAGTCTGCTGTAATTTTCTTCCCCGACCAGAATCGCTCCATCGGCCCCGAACCCAATCGCCAGGTCGAAGCTGCCCACGACCTCGACCTCGCGCTGGCCCACGATCGCCCGGGCCGGCAAAGCGGTTCGCCCCGAGGGGCCCTGGCAAGGGTCGAGGAGTTCGATCGGTCCGAAATCGGGATGCGAGTTGCGATCGAACAGAACGGTGTCGGGCCGCCTGAGGATGTTCAGGTCCGCAACTTCGCCGACGGTCTGGCAGCCTGCCCCATCCGAGTCGACCGTGACGCGCATATTCAAGCCAGGGACCTCAGCGCGGCGAAACGGCTGATCGGCGACGTTGTATCCAAGCACGAAGATCGCGCGAAGCGAGACGGGCAAGTCTTCGGTCGTTCTCCCTGGTCCCAGGGTTGACGACTCGCCTCCGCCCGGCCTCGACCACGTGTTGAAGCCCACCTGAAGCGGAACGGCTCCCTCCACCCCGGGGACCGACCGGGCCTGCTCGAGCCGAATCCTGGGAAAGGATCCCGTGTCGTAGAAATACAGATACGTGGGTGAAGCGAGCATGATGTCGAAGTCGAGTTTGTCGAGAATCGTCGTCGCCGTGTTGCGAACCGCCCCGAGGAAACCGAGTTGCATGAACATCAAGATCGCCGAAAATGCCACCCCAAGAACCCCGACCACCGTTTGGCGGAGGTCGTGGGTCAGGCTGTACCAGACCAACGGGATCTTGATGGCCCGCGCCGATCCAATTTTGGAGGCATCGTGACCACTCACTGCGACGTTTCCACGGTAGGACCCGAGTCCGCCGAATCGCCCAGGGCGATGTCTACATTCACTTGCAGATGCGTGCGGTCACGCAGCTCATCACACGGCTCATCGACTCTGATCCTGATCTCGACGACACGAGCATAGGCCGCAGCCGTCGGGTCAAGCCCTAGGATGTCGTTCTTGGCGACCATCAAGGCCCAGGACTCGACAACCCCGGTGTAGGGGCGGCTCCCGGCATGGAGCCGGATCGTCGCCTTCTGATTCTTTCGGATGGACGAGACCTGATCCTCATCAACCTCGGCGACCACCTCCATCCGCCGCGTATCACCGAGCTCGAAAACGGGCTTGGGACCGGCCACCTCGCCCGGCTTGGCATGAATCGCCAGAATTCGACCCGCCCGAGGGGCCCGAATCACGGTTTGCCTCACCTGTTCCCGGGCCAGTTCAAGCTGCTTTTCCAGCGACTTCACCGGAATCGCCTGGCTCGCTCGCAGGGCGGTGGCCTTCGTCTTGCGAAGCTGAATCTCCAGTTTCGCGAGCCGCAACTTACGATTCACCGCAAACCGCTCGAGCTCCGCCCGCGCGTTCCGCAACGTGGCCTCATCCTGGCTCACCACCAGGTGCTGGCGTTCGATTTCCTGCGCGGAGATCGTCGCCCGCTTCTCCTTGTTCAATTCCACGAGATGTTCGTAGTCATTGCGCGAGCTCTTCGCCTTTTCGGCGAGCACCTCGATGTTCGTCTCTTGCGTTTTTCGCTCCGGCCCTTCGAGCGTCAGCATGCTCTCCTGTTCGAGCGCCGCTTCCTGGTCGAGAATGGCGGCATAGTCTTGCTCCGACTTCAATTGCGCGCGAGCCTCGGCAAGCTGCGCTTCGATCCAGGCGACTTGCCCGGTGCGCTCGGCATAGCCATCCATTGCCCCAAGTTCTTGCCCCTCCTGAACCTCCTGCCCCAGCTCGACCAAGATCCGATCGACTCGCGTTCCCGCCGGAGCGCCAACCGGGTAAAGTCCCCCCGTGGGCTCGACCCGTCCAAGGGCATGGACGGAATGGAGCTGGGCCCGAGGCGGGGAGTCCCGATCGCTTGCAGCCTTACCGCGACCCCTGAAATCATCGCCCGCCCGGAAGGCTGTGAGTTCCCCGTGACCACTCCTCCATTGCGGACCGAGAAACAGGCCTGCCACCAAGCAGATCGCCCCCACGACGAGACTCGTCAGGATCGTCTTCATCGGCTCTCTTCCTGGAGGAACAAGGCTCGCCTCTCAACAGTCGAAGCCAATCGATGGAAGAGATCAAATTTGCAGGCTTCTCTTGGTGATCAACGGGCTTCGATTATCAATCTCGCCCCACCTTGGAGCAAGGACGATCCCGGGAATCGAGGCTCCTGGCAGAGTCTTTGATGACGACGATGACGAGGTGCCAAAAGGGGAGAGAACATTGCGAGCCGGCCGCTCCCAAGGGAATAATAATGAGACAGTGATCGTCCCGGCTCGACGATCTGGATCGTTCTGATTGATGGGAGCAACTTCGGGAGGCGCCGCGAACCATCGCAAAAAGGGCGGCGTCTCCGGCTCGGAAGCATTGGTCGGAGATGTGAGGCGCGTTCGGCATGAAGATCCCGACCAACCCCGAGGACAAGTCCAGGCCTGCGTCTGAGGTCGAGAGCACCGAACCGGCTTTCGACCCCTCGACTCCGCTCGACGACGGCGATCCGACCCTCGCACAAGTCGCTCCGAAGCAGGTCGACGCCAAAGCGGGAACCACCCTGTCGACGACCATGGACGAGACCCAGGCACTTTCGGACTCCAAGGCCCGGGAAGCGAGTCGGCGGAGCCGTGGGGTGCCCCGAATTCCCCACTTTGAAGTCGTCAGGTTCCTGGGGTCCGGGACGTTCGGCGAGGTCTGGCTGGCGCGGGACAAACGAACCGGGATTCAGGTCGCGATCAAGTTCTTCGTCCACGGCTCGGGCGGCCAGTGGGGACTGCTCCAGGCCGAGGTCCAGCAACTGGCTGAGCTCCACTCCGACCCTGGGATCGTGCAACTGATCGACGTCGAGCCGAACGCCGTCCCGCCTTACTATGTGATGGCATTCGTTCAGAACGGCTCGCTCGCCCAGCGGCTCGAACGGGGTCCCCTGCCCCTGCGCGAAGCGCTCGAGATTTTCCGACAGATTGCCGAAGCCCTGGCTTACGTTCACGCCAAAGGGATCCGGCACTGCGACCTGAAGCCAAGCAACATCCTGCTCGACGTTCGCGGGCGGGCGAAGATCGCCGACTTCGGGCAGGCGCACCTCTCGAGCAACGCCTCACCCGCCCTGGGCACCTTCTTCTACATGGCTCCCGAGCAGGCCGACCTCAACGAGCAGATCGCCGACACACGGTGGGACGTCTACGCGCTCGGTGCCATCCTGTTTGCCATGCTGACCGGCCACCCCCCGCGCGAGGATCCAAAGCTCCGCGCCGAGATCAAGGGGACTGCGGATCTATCGCACCGGCTCCGTCGCTATCGCGACTGGGTTGAGCAGGCTCCTGTTCCCCGCGAGCATCGCCGGGTCAAAGGAATCGACCGGCTCCTGGTAGCGATCATCGACCGCTGCCTGGAGACCGATCCCGCTCGCCGCCTCCGCGACGCGGGCGCGGTGCTGGAAGCCCTCGAGCGGCGTCGCCGAACCCTCCGCCAGCGCGCGATGCTGGGATTCGGCCTGATCGCCCCCGTGGTCCTGATGCTGACGATGGCAGCGTTCACGCTGAGCGGGGCCAACCGCGCGATCCTGGCCTCGCAAAATGAAATGGTCGAACAGCTTGCCCGGAGCGATTCGGTAAGCGCCCGCCTCGCAGCGCTCATCGTCGAGGAGGAGATCGTCGATCGGCTCGCGATGCTCAAGGCCCGTGCCGCCGATCCCAAGCTGGCCAAGGTCGTGAAGGGCGGCGATCAAAAGGCGATGCGCGCACTGATGGCCGAATACGGCAAAGAGGCCGAGATCGCGAAGATCAAGGTCATGCGCTGGACGATCACCAACTCGGTGGGCACAACCCAGGCCAATTACCCCTGGGAACCCTTGGTCTGCAACCAGAACTGGTCCTGGCGCGACTGGTTCAACGGCCAAGGCGACCAACATGACGGCAAGGATCAACGCTTCCCAGCCATCGCTCAACCTCATATTTCCCAGCCCTTCGTGGGCAAGACCAAGGAGCGTAAGAAAGGGGTCGTCCTGTCGGCCCCTGTCTTCGACCCCACGTCATCATCCTCGAGCGAGCCCGCTATCCTCGGCGTGCTTGCCCTGACGATCGAGCTCGAAAAGGTGGAAAACTGGCTCAAAAGCGTGCGGCTGAATAACGGTTTTGCCGTCCTGTTCGACAGCCGATACCACGGCTTGCTCCACAACCGCCAGGACCGGATTACCCCTCGACCCGACGAGAATCCGCCCGTCTGGCCCTGCCGGATCTACCGGATCGTGATCGAGGACCAGGAGTCGGGCCATACGGTTTCGTATCGCGACCCGGTCGACCACAAGGTCTACCTGGCCGGGTATGCCTCGATGCCCAGGATCGGCTGGGGGGTGATTGTCCAGCACGACCGCGAACGGGTGCTCGACCAGATCGCCTCGGTGACCTTCCGGCTGATGCGAATCAGCCGGGTCGCGTTCATCGCGGCGGGCCTGCTCATTTCGGCCCTTTGGGGGTGGCAATTCTGGACCTTGCGCCACGTACAACGGATGGCCGATGCCTGAACTCGTCGCACGGGGCAATGACCCGAAGCAACAGTGGCGCCGGCCGTTGCCGGACGGGACGGTGACGCTCGGCCGGAGCGTAGCCCGGAGCGACTGGAGCGTCCCCTGGGACCCCTTGATCTCAAAGGTCCATGCCACTCTCGCCTGGAGCGACGGCCGCTTGACCGTCCGTAAATGGCCGCAAGCGAAAAACGCCATCTTCGTCCAGGGGGAGGCGCGTGACGACTTCAGCGTGGGGATCGGTGAGACCTTCGTCATCGGCGAAACCTTGTTCTTCCTCCAGGAGACCGAGACCGCCGCTGCGGCTCTTGACCTGCCCACTCCTTTTTCCGAGCTGACCTGTAGCCGCAGAGAGCTCGAACAGCATCGCTTTACCGACGCCCACGAACGGCTCGACGTGCTCGCCGCGCTGCCGGCGATCATCCGCGATTCGCCGAGCGACGCCGACCTCGAGGCCCGGGTCAACGAGGTCCTCCTCAAAGGGATCCCTCGCGCCGAGCTCGCCGCCGTCGTCCGCTGGAGCCTGCAGAGCGCGTCCGGCGAGCCCGTGGTCGAAGTCCGCCACTACAGCCGTCGCTCACTCCTGGACGTCGATCGCGAGTTCCGGCCGAGCCGACGGCTGGTGGGCGACGCCGTGCTCCGTCGCCGGCAGAGCGTGATGCACCTCTGGCAGAGCGGCGACCTCCGACCCGAATTCACGATCAATCCAGGGTTCGACTGGTCGCTCTGCGTCCCCTTGCCCGACGACCCGGAGCCCGGTTGGGCCCTCTATATCTCTGGGCGCCTCCCCGCCGGCGAGACCAGCCAGCGCGACGTTTTGCTCAAGAGCGACCTGAAATTCGCGGAGCTCGTGGCCGACGTCTTCGGGGCCTTTCGCCAGGTGCGCGACTTGCAACATCGCCAGTCGCGGCTCGCCCGCTTCCTCTCGCGCCAGGTCCTGGCCGCACTCAGCGGTCAAGATATGGACGAGGTCCTCAGGCCGAGAGAGACCGAGGTCACCGTCCTCTTCTGCGACCTCCGTTCCTCCTCGAAGCTCGCCGAAGAGGGCCGGCACGAGTTGTCCCGGCTCTGGGAGCGCGTCAACCAGGCCCTTGGCATCATCACCAGCGCCATCTGCGACCAGGACGGCGTGATCGGTGACTTCCAAGGGGACGCCGCGATGGGCTTCTGGGGCTGGCCCCTCGGAGCCGACGACCAGATCGAACGCGCCGCTCGCGCGGCCTTGGCCATCCGCCGCCGCTTCGACCAACTCGCCCAGCAGCGCGATCATCCCCTGGCCGGCTTCGCCTGCGGTGTCGGCATTGCCAACGGTCCGGCCATCGCGGGGCGGCTCGGCACTTACGACCAGTTCAAGGTGGGGGTCTTCGGACCTGTCGTCAATCTCGCCTCGCGCCTCGAGTCCATGACCAAGCGGTTCCATGCTTCGATCCTGGTCGATGAGCGCGTCGCCGAGCGGCTGGCCAACCCACGCCATTCGCACTGGGTTCGCTGTCGACGGGTGGCGAAAGTCCTCCCGCACGGTCTGACCTTGCCCGTCGTCGTGAGCGAGCTGCTGCTCCCCGCCGTGGAGTCGGGGGCGATCACCGACCGCCACTGCCGCGACTACGAAGCGGCTCTCGAAGCCTTCCTCGCCGGCCGCTGGGCGGACGCCCGACGACTCCTCGACCGCCTCCCCAACGACGTGGCCGGCGACGTACTCAAGCAGTTCATGGACCGAACCTCGCAAATCCCCCCCGACCCCTGGGACGGCGTGATCCCGCTCGACTCGAAGTAAGCAAGCCAAACCTCATCTTTCACTGTCCCCTGGAGCCGACGTGGCTGGACCTTGATTTCTCAAGGCAGGCGGGAAGCGTAAAGCTCTCTGTCTCCCCTCATTCCCCCAAACCGCTGACAGGCCAAACCACCTGTCGCAAACTTGAGAATTCTGTTATCACGACGCACGCGCTCCGGGCCTCGGCTCAAGGAGCGCGGACCGGGAACCATTGGGACGGTTCCCGAGGAGCTTCAAGGAGGCATCGCGATGCCAGGGCAACTCCGCGCGTTCTGGGTGGTGATGGTGATCGGGGTTCTCGCCGCGTCGTCGCACGCCCGCGCTGGCGACCTGGGAAAGTTCCTCGAGCAGGCCACAGGGGACCGACTCCGCCAGGCCGTCGCTCCGAAAAACTTGCAACGAGCCCTGACGCCCCCCTCTGCCTCCGCCTCCCCCACCGCAACGGCCAGTGGCACCGCGCAGGCGGGAGAGCCCTTCGTCGTCAAGACGGCCGATGGCTGGTCGCTGGTGGCCCATCGCTACAAGCCAACCGGACCGGCGCGCACCGGGGCCTTGCCCGTGATCCTCTGCCACGGCTTGACCTACAACGCCCAGTTCTGGGACCTCGACCCATCGTGCAGCTTTGCGCAATACCTGTCGCAGCTCGGTTTCGACGTCTGGGCGGTGAACTTGCGTGGTTCCGGCCTCAGTCATAAATGGGTCTGGAACCTGGACAATGCACCGGCCACCTTGATTAACTCGGCCATGCGCCGGCTGAATCCGGGCAGCCTCGGCGCAACCGGCTTCGCCACGCTGGAACCGAAGTACGCCAACTGGACGATGGACCATCACATCGCCTATGACGTCCCCGCCTTGGTCAAGATGGTCCGTCGCCACACCGGTGCAGCCGAGGTCGCCTGGGTCGGGCATTCGATGGGTGGCATCGTCGCCCTGGGCTGCCTTGCCCGCTACCAGAACCCGGGGATCGGCCGCCTCGTCACGGTAGGGAGCCAGGTGACCATGCCCGAAGGGCAGGTCGCAATCCAGTTCCTCACCGAGATGCTCACCAAACGCCAGCTCCAGCTCGCCGGCCAGTGGAACAGTAAGGAAGTGATGACGCAAACCCGAACGAGTGTGAACAACCTCTTCTTCAACGCGCGGAACGTCGACCCGAAGATCTACGAAGCCCTGACCGGCTGGGCCACCGACGTGCCCGCCATCGGCCTGATGCAGCAGTACATGCTCCTGGCCAATAAGGGAGAGCTCTTGGATTCCAAGGGGCAATTCAACTACGCTCGTGCCGTCGGCAACGTCAAGGTCCCCATCTTCATCAGTTGCGGCGAGCAGGACAGCTTCGCTCCGCCGATCGTTCAACGCTACCTCTACGACCATGTGGGCTCGACCGACAAAACGCTCTTCATCTTCGGCAAGTCTCAAGGCCTCCCCATCAACGCAGGCCACGATGACAGCCTGGTCGGCCTCAACTCCCGCGAACAAACCTACCCCGTGATCGCCCGCTGGCTTGCCGGCCAGCAACCCCCGACTCGCTGAGAAATTTCGCTCTTCTTGAAAAAGCTCAAAAGCTCAGACATCAGAACTTATATGGGCTGTCTGAATACCCCGGTGGCTTGATGGGGAGGGTGACCCGCACCAGCGCACCGGGCAAGCCCGTTTCGAGTTCGAGGTGTCCGCCGAGCTGCTGCATCCGCTCCCTCATCCCCAGAAGCCCCACCCCTGCGGCGCCTACGAGGGCCCCGCCAATGCCCACCAAATCGGGCGGCAGTCCACGGCCTTCATCCTGGATTTCCAGACAGACCTGCTTGTCATCCCTCACCAGGCGGACGCTCGCCACAGGGCTGCCCGAGTGGCGATGGACGTTCCCCAAGCTTTCCTGAAGCACCCGAAACAGCGCCCGCTCGATGGTTTCGGGGAGCCTGCACTGAGCATCAGACGCATCCAAGGCCACCTGGATCCCGCTCCGCTCGGAAAAGCCCTCCGCATATTCGCGCATCGCATGCACGAGACCGAAGTCGTCGAGCAGCGGGGGGTGGAGCAGGTAAGAGAGGGTCCTGATTTCCTGGATGCTCAGGGCGATCAGGTTTTCGCAATTGGCGAGCAGCCGCCGGTGCCGCGTATCGTTCGGCGACACGGCCCGTTCCAGAATCCCAAGGTTCATGTGAATCGCGGCAAGATTTTGCGCGGTATTGTCGTGCAACTCGCGAGCAATCCGACGGCGTTCCTCATCCTGAAGGTGCAGGAGTCGACCCGACAATTCCCGGAGCACATGCTCGACCCGTTGCCGTTCCGTAACTTCGAGCGCCAGGGAGAGGATCGAAACGAGTTGGCCATTTTCATCGAACAGCGATGAGTTATACCACTCGCAATCAATCACCTTACCGGAGCGTGTGTAATTCCGGTTGAGCGACACGATTCGCGGCACGGTGCCATCCGAGAGTCCCTTGAACTTTTCCGCAACGGCGGCCGCATCCGCTTCAAGAATAAAACCCCACTCCTCCGGACGCTTCCCCAACACCTCCGACTCGGTCCAGCCAAAGACTTTCTCGGCCTGGCCAAACCAGCGGAGGACGCGAAAACCGCAATCCCATTCCACCACGGCGAGGGGCGAGTTTTGAATGTGGGAATCAAGAATCTGATGAGCGTGGTGCAGTTGATCCTGCCGGGTCCGCAATTCAGCCTCGGCCCGCTTCCGCTCAGAAATATCAATATAGACATTCTGAAAACAAATCAGATTTCCACTGGAATCGCACACTTGCCGCGCAGCGACAAGGACCGAAAACCGAGTTCCATCGCGACGGACCACGAGGAACTCGCGCGGCTTCATCTCCCCCTCCGTGGTGAGGATCCGCAACATCTCGGTCCGCTCTTCCGGATAGGCGTAGAGTTGCCGGCCGACATCGGTGACTTCGGCAAGCATCTGCTCCGGGCTACTGTAGCCATACATCAGCGCACACGCGCGGTTGACCCGTTGCAGATGCCCGTCAGGCAGAGCCTGAGAGATACCGGCAATCGAGTTCTCAAAAAGATCTCGATAGCTTTGCTCACTCTCGGCGAGCCGGATCTCCGCCTGCATACGTTCCGTGATATCCATGGACGTGCCGGTTATGCCGGCAATTCGACCCGTGGCGTCACGAAAGGGCTCCACCATCGTGTCAAAAAATAAAACTTTGCCGTCGATGGTGACCCGCAAAGAGTCACGAAAGGAACGCCCGGTCACCATCACATCCCGTTTGATGGCGGTGAGAAAAGCGGCTTCTTCGGGAACGAAGATATCTTCATCTTTTTTGCCCAACGTCGTCGATATGGGCAAGCCCGGGACCGGGTTGAAAAGCTTGGTGTAGCGCAACTCCCGATCTTGTTGAAAAATAATAATAGGAGAATTTTCCAGCGCCAGTCGAAAGTGCGCTTCACTCTCCTTCAGCGCCTTCAGGGCCGCATGCTCCACGGTCTTGTCACTGAAAACGAGCACCACGCCGCAGTTGGCGCCGTTCTCACCGCGAATGGGGGCGGCGCTCTCCGCAATGGGTCGTTCGGTCCCGTCACGGGCGATGAGTAAGGTCCCATTGCACGTTCCCACCGACCGGCCGTCACACTGGACGGAACTCACGAGGCTTTTCGCAGCAGCACGCGTCGACTCGTTGATCGTCTGAAACACGTCCTCCAGGGGTTTGCCCCGCGCTTCCAACTCGGTCCAACCGGTGAGCGATTCCGCCACTCGGTTCATCTCTCGCACCCGGCACCTGGGATCCGTCGTGATGACGGCGTCGCCGATGCTATAGAGAACCGTGCGAACGGCTTCCTGGTCCTCCCGCTGCCGGCGTTCCGATTCGTAGAGAATGCGGTAGAGGCGAGCCTGTCGCCGCCGATACAAGTAAGCCGTCCCCGCCGCAGCCAGCAGGATCAAGAGGGCGACGGTAAGACTGATGACGAGGGCCCGGTATCGCGCCTCGGCGAGGATCTCATCCACATCGACCTTGGTCACCAAAAACCAGGGTGACCCGGGTATGGGACGCGGATTGGCCAGCACCTCAACATCGTCACGGTAGTCTTTGCCCTGGAACTCGTGCTGCCGACCGAGCACCGCCTGCACGGAAGGCCGTTCCTGGCGTGCCAACGATAGGCGCAGCGACAAGGCCTTGTCAGGCCGATGCCGAAGTGGGCTCAGGTAGAGGACATCCTCGCCGTCCCGCTGGACCAAGAGCGTCTCGGCACTTCGACTCGGCGTGGGCCATGCCTGGATCAGTGGATACAAATAAGATTTCGCACGGCTGCGGAGAATGACGACGGCCAGCGGCGTCCCCTCAGCTTCTCGCACGGCTTGGACGGCGTCCATATAAACAACCTGGTCGACCCCACGGTAGAGGTCGGACAACACAGGTCCCCGACTGGCAAGAGCGACCGCGATGGCCCGCTGAGTGGCCTTGCCCACCGGGTCGGTAGCCTTTTTGACGTCGATGAGGACGTTCCCATCGGGAGCCAGCAGGAGTGCGTCGGAATATCCGTAAGCCTGGACCCGGATCGACAGAATCTCCTGAAACTGGGCGAGCGGAAGCGGAAGGGCAGGATCTCGGGATAACGTTCCCGCCGTCGTGATCAGGAACGGGTCGTTTGCCACCACGGTGACATCAGCCAGACGTTCTTTCCTCCACTGCTGAATCTGCCCGGCCTTCAATGCGCCGATGGCGGCGATGGCCTGGTATTCCGCCTGGTGGATTCGGTCCCGTTCCTGCCGGTAATACCAATCTCCCCCAGCCAGCAGGGCCATCGTGATCGCGATGAAAACCGCCAACCAGGTTCGGCGCGCGGGGCCGGCGCGCAATTCGGGAGACGTCATACCTGCCCCTCACTCGGCGTCTGCCTCGGCCTACCGATTCTCCGTTCGCGCAGCATAGGGCGGTGTCTGTTGATTGATTGATCGAATCGACCGGCTGCTACCACTTGTCAACCTACAGCCTGAGCCCAGTCTGCTTCAAGACGGCAGTCCTGGAACCAACAGAGTTCCCCGCTTGAGTCCATGACGTATCCCTCACCTGGCACCTGCAATTCAACCGTCGCCCAGCCAACCCGGTCATGCGACGGGTTTCTGTGGGGCGCGAGACGGCCAGGATTCTCCGGAACTTGCTCGCCTTTTTCCTGCACTTCTGTATAGTGCAATTCCCCAGAGAAGGAGCCGAGCCAATGCCTGACGAGCGGACGACGATCCACGGCCGAGGAGCCGCCGATAACCCACCGAACCGGTTCGAGAAAAGCTGGCACGAGTTCGCGCCGGACGATGGGGATCACGACGAGGTCCCCGCTCCAAGCACCCAGCTTCTGAAGGATTCGTCCCGAACGATCATCGCCACCAACGACAGCCCCGACATCAGCTTCGATGCCAGCATCAATCCGTATCGGGGATGCGAACATGGCTGTATCTATTGCTATGCCAGGCCAACGCATGAATTTCTCGGGTTCTCGGCCGGCCTCGACTTCGAGACCAAGATTATGGTCAAGGAGGACGCGCCCGAGTTGCTCCGTCGCGAGCTTTCTTCGCCCCGCTGGAAGCCCAAGACGATCGCTCTCAGCGGCGTGACCGATGCGTACCAGCCGGTGGAGCGTCGGCTCCGGCTCACCAGGCGCTGCCTGGAGGTACTTGCGGAGTTTCGCAACCCGGTCGTGATCATCACCAAGAACCGGTTGGTAACCCGCGACCTCGACCTCTTGGCCGCCTTGGCCGAGCATCGCGCGGCGGCCGTCTTCCTCTCGGTCACGACGCTCGACGCCGGACTGGCCCGAACCCTTGAGCCACGCGCCTCCATTCCTGAGTTCCGCCTCTCCGCGATCGCGAAACTGGCCGCAGCCGGCGTACCTGCGGGAGTGCTCGTCGCGCCGGTCATTCCGGGGCTGACCGACCACGAACTGCCAGCCATCGTCGCCGCTGCCGCTCAGGCCGGAGCCCAGTTCGCCGGCTTCACCCCGATCCGGCTTCCGCTCGGAGTCGGCCCACTCTTCGAAGACTGGCTCACACGCCACTTCCCCGACCGCAAGGAGAAAGTCCTCCAGCGGATCAAGGGGCTCAGGAATGGGCGGTTGAACGACCCACAATTCGGGTCCCGGATGCGAGGTCAGGGCGAGTTCGCCGAAATGATCGCCCAGATGTTCGCGCTCGCCTGCCGCAAGGCCGGGCTAGTGGGACGAAGCACTGGCCTCTCGACCGAGGCGTTCCGGAAGCCGGGGGCCAAGCAACTCTCCCTCTTCGATTGACACCAGCTCGAGCGTTCGATCAGCGTCGGGACGACAGCACCATCGGAATCCCACCGTCGGCCCGGAGCGTCATCGTGGGCAAGAGCTTGGCCTTCGTCCCCGGCTCGAGCCCCAGCCGGAACCGCCGTGCGATCGTCGCCAGGAGAAGGACGGCCTCCATCATGGCGAAGCTGTTGCCGATACAGATCCTCGGCCCGCCGCCGAACGGAAAGTAAGCGTACCGGGGGATCCGCTTCATGAGCCCGTCCTGCCAGCGCTCGGGGCGGAACGACTCGGGATCCTCAAAGAACCGAGGGTCCCGGTGCACGACCCATTGGCTCATATAAACGGTCATTCCGACCGGCACGGGATACCTCCCCACCACGGTCGGCACAATCGCCTCTCGGCCCAGGAGCCAGACGGTCGGATGGACCCGCAACGACTCAGTGATCACATGCTCGGTAAACGAGAGCCGGGGAAGATCCGCCAGAGTCGGTGCACGGTCGCCAAGCACCTGGTCGAGTTCCTCATGGAGCCGGGCCTCGACCTCGGGGTGTTGCGCAAGCAAGTACCAGGCCCACGTCAAAGTGTTGGCAGTCGTCTCGTGGCCGGCCATGAAAAGAGTCATCGCCTCATCACGAAGCTGGCGGTCGGTCATCCGATCGCCATTGTTCTCGTCCTGGGCGTTCAGGAGCATTGAGAGGAGATCCCCCCGGTCTTCGCCCGAGGCGCGACGGCGAGCGATCATCTCGAAGATGATTGCGTCGAGCCGCTTCACCGCACGAGCGAGCCGCAAGTTGCCGGGGGTCGGGATGAAATCAGGCAGAGAAACCAGGTGGTTGACGCGTTCGGTGAAACTGCGCAGAGTCGTCTCCATCGCCGCGCTGAGGGCGGCTGACTCAGCGGAGACGTCGGCGTCGAACAGAGTCTTGGCGATGATCTCCAGGGTCAGCCGCATCATCGCTTCCTGGACGTCGCGGACCTGACCGGAGCTCCAGGTCTGGAGCATCCGCTCGGTAAACGCGACCATGACCTCGGCATGCCCGGCGATCCGCTCGCGATGGAACGCCGGCTGCGCCAGCCGACGTTGACGACGCCAGAAGTCGCTTTCGCTGGTGAGGAGGCCGTTGCCCAGCGTTTTCTCAGTCATCCGCAGCGCGAAGTGCTTGATGTAGTGGCGGTTATTCGTGACCAAGACCTCCTCGACGAGGTCCGGATGATTGACCAGCATCATCTTCCTCGGCCCCAGCCGAAACGCCACGACATCGCCATAAGTCTGGGCGCACTCGGTCAAGAAACCAAGCCGATCGCGACGGAACGCGGGCAAGCTGCCGGTCAGCCAGTTCCCCTTCGGACCCGGGGGAGTCTCGAGCCCCACAGTCAAAGCCGACCCCATCGATGCCATCCCTTTTTTTTGGAATTTCCACACAAAACATGTCCGGTGCGCATGTCCGGCTTTTCACGAAATCCCAGATTTTCAACCGTAAGTGAGGCAATTCAGGTCCGTTTTGAGCCATCGTGCCATGGGCTTCTCACTCTACGAGGTCAGCCTGAATCCCGCAATGTTCTCCATGGGCCGCATGGCGGGCGGACCATCAAGCATCGTTTTTTTATTGCATGAACCCACCGATTCGATACCGGGGATCGATCTTTTTTTTGATCGAGGTGAATCATATTCCAGGCATTGCGGCTAATTATCATTCAGAGAGGATTTCTTCGGGGAACTCCACCGAGGAAGCTTCGTGCGAATCTGGTCCGTTCCACCATCGACGAGGGACTCATGAAGACGATGCGCGCGTTGACGGTCGCCCTCTGGCTCACCGCCCACGGGGCAAACGCTCCCGAAGCCTTCGCAGCCCCCAGCGCGGTAGTCGAAGTCGAAAGCCCGAACGGCAAGATTCGGATGCGGCTCAAGACCGGCGACGATCACCTCGAGTATCAGGTCGATCTGGCAAACCGGCCCGTGATCACGACCTCACAAGCGGGGATCGTCATCGATGGTGTCGACCTCGGCCAAGCCGCCGAGCTTGGACGGGCCGAGTTGTTCCAGGCCGACGAGGTCTATCCAACGCGTGGGGTTCACTCTCAAGCGACCAATCGATTCCGAGGCGCTCGCGTACCGGTCCGGCATGGGAAGTCAGAGACGGACTACACAGTCGAAATTCGCGTCTTCAACGATGGCGTTGCCTTCCGCTACGTTGTCCCCGGCGGTGATGCCAAGCGGGTCGTGGACGAGGCGACCTCATTCCGGCTGGTCCCCGGGAGCACGGTCTGGTACCACAACCTACGCGGACACTACGAGGGAATCCATGCCCGCAAGGCAATCGCCGAGGCGGAGGCCGGCGACTGGGCTGCGCCGCCATTGACGATCAAACTGCCCGAGGGCCACGGCTACGCGTCAATCACCGAGGGGGCGGTCACCGGCTTCAGCGGAATGGCCCTGCAAGCCGACGGCAAACTCGGCTTCGCCGCGCGACTGGGGCATACTCATCCGGCCTCGTACCCATTCACTCTCAGGTATGGGGATGAGGAAGCGAAACGCCTGACGAAACCAGCCGCGATTCAGGGAACCACCCACTCCCCCTGGCGGATCGTCATGATTGGGGCCGACCTCAACAGTCTGGCGAACTGCGACATTGTGAGCAACGTCTCACTCCCCCCTGACGCGAAGCTCTTCCCTGCCGGGCTCAAAACCGACTGGGTCCGGCCCGGTCGAGCCGTCTGGCAATACCTTGACGGCGGCAAGAAGAACCTCGAAGGCATCAAGGAGTTCTCCCGCCTCGCCGGTGAGCTCGGTTTCGAATACAACATCGTGGAAGGACTCTGGCAGAAGTGGAGCGACGCCGAGCTCCGCGATCTGGTTCAGTATTCCAAGGACCGCAACGTCGGCATCTGGCTCTGGAAACATAGCCGCGACATCAGGAGTCCGGAAGCCCGGCGCGCGTTCTTCCGGAAGTGCCAGGACGCAGGCGTCGTGGGCGTGAAACTCGATTTCTTCGACCACGAGGCGAAGGAGGTGGTCGACCTCTTCGAGGCCTGCTTGCGCGATGCGGCCGAACACCATTTGATGGTCGACTTCCACGGCGCCAACAAGCCGACGGGTGAGTCGCGGACCTGGCCGAACGAGATGACCCGGGAGGGGATCGCCGGTCTCGAAGGGGGCAAGCGAGAGGCATGGGCCACCCACAACGCCACCTGGCCCTTCACTCGCTTGCTGGCCGGCCACGCCGACTACACGCCGATGCACTTCGGGGCACGCAGGCGGGAGACCTCCTGGACGCACCAAATCGCCAGTGCGGCGGTCCTGACCTCGCCGGTCTTGGTCTACGCCGCTCACCCCAAGTCCATGCTCGAGAACCCGGCGGCCGAGATGATCAAGAGCATCCCGAGTGTCTGGGACGAGACCCTCGTCCTGCCGATCTCCGAGATCGGTGAGCGGGCCGCATTCGCCCGGCGAAGCGGCGACCGTTGGTTCCTGGCCATCGTCAACGGCCCAGCGGCCGGCACCGTGCGCGTGCCCACCTCATTCCTCGGAGCCGGAACCTACCAAGCGATGCTGGTCCGCGACCGGGAGGATGAACCCGCCGCCGTAAAAATCGAAGAGGCCACGGCCACCAAAGACGATTCAATCGCAATCGATCTCCGCGCCGGTGGCGGCTTCATCGCTCGCTTCGTCAAACCCTGAGTTGTACGGCACGGCTGGCCCGGCCGTTGGGGATTTCCATGCGGCATGACGAGTCCAATCCACAACGGCCAAGCTACTCCTATGGAACGGCGCACTCAGGTTGACCTGCTGCATTGACCGATGCTATGTTGGACCCAGTTCACCTTTCTCGTCTTGTGCAGAAGAACGCAGGGCCGACGGCAACAAGCTTGCCCGGCCCACGCCCCGCGCCGCATTGATGGGCCTAAACGGCGCACCTCCTCACCATGGCTGATGATCGGATCCGGCGGCAAATCGCCTTTCTTGCCGCGCAGCTCATGTATCAGCGTTTCGAAACCGAGTACTTCACCGCCAAACGCAAGGCTGCCCGCCAGCTCGGTGTCGAATATCGATACCGACCGGCCGACCTGCCGTCAAATCGAGAGATTCGCGACCAGATCCAGGCGATGGCCCGGATGCACGAGGGGGAGAAGCGCCTCGAGCACTTGCTCGACATGCGGATCGAAGCGCTTCGGCTGATGCGTAAGCTCACCCGCTTCCGGCCTCGCCTGATCGGAAGCGTCTGGACCGGGCACGTCCGCCACGGTTCCGACATTGACATTCACATTTTTGCCGACAGCCAATCGATCGTGACCGATACTCTCGACGACCTCGCCCTTCCCTACGAGGTCGAGCGCAAACGCATCGTGAAATACGGTGAAGAACGTCTCTTCACCCACATTCACATCGACGACCGTTACCCGTACGAGCTCACGCTCTATCCCGAGGACAAGGCCCACTACGTCTTCAAAAGTTCGATCACCGGCCAGGCGATCGAGCGTGCCTCGATCGCCGAACTCGAGGCCTTCCTCCGGTCGGAGAACCCCGATCTCGACCTGGACCGAGAAGTCGAGCGGGTGGAGGACCACGTCGACCGGTTCGAGCTTTATCGGCTCCTGCTCCTCCCGCTGGAAGGGGTCAAGCAGAATCCGCGTTATCACCCCGAGGGGGACGCGCTCTATCACAGCCTGCAAGTCTTCGAGCTGGCCCGCCAGGAGCGATCGTATGACGAGGAGTTCCTGCTCGCCGCGCTCTTGCACGACGTCGGCAAGGCGATCGACCCCGCCGACCACGTGCTGGCCGCCCTGCAAGCCCTGGAAGGGACGATCACCGAGCGCACCGAAACCTTGATCGCCCATCACATGGACGCCTTAGCCTATGTTAACGGAACCCTCGGCGCCCGCAAACGCGTCCGGCTCCAGCAATCCGAGGACTTCGAGGACCTTATGCTCCTGCGCGAACTCGACAGCAAGGGCCGTCAGCCCGGCGCAGTGGTCTGCGAGGTCTCAGAAGCCCTCGAGTACATCCGCCGAATGGCCGACGAAGACGATCTGGACGAATGACGGCCGATCTCAGTAGGGTGAAAGAAGAAACCGTTGGACCTTGCGAGCATTCTCGCAAGGTCCAAGGGGTTTCCACCCCATCGAGAGACTCCTGCCATGGACGCTGCTTCTGAGTCGACAGCCGACGTCACCGAATCAATTCGCGACTACTTCCAAAAGGACCGGTCGCGGATGACCATGATGGCGGCCCGTAAATTCGGCGTCACCGAAAAGTCCGTGGTCGACGCCCTGGTCGGGCAATGGCCGATCGTCCGGCTCCGCGAGGGAGTTTTCCGCGAGTTGTTGGAAGCTCTCCCTGCGCTGGGGACGATGCGCGTCTTCGTCCGCAGCCGTGCTGCGGTCATCGAGTCGGTCGGCACGTTCGGCGGCTTTTCCGACGCCGGCCCTTTTTTCAACGTGCAGACCGACACCCTTGACATGCACATCCTCCACGAAGAAATCGCCGATATCTTCGCCGTCGAGAAGTGGGGCCACGACACCACCACCGCGACCTATTCGTTCCAGTTCTTCGATCACTCGGGCGATGCCGCGTTTAAAGCCTTCCTCTGGGAAAGCTTCCCCGACGTCCCCAAAGAAACCATCGAGGCGTTCCACACCCTGGCCAAGCGTCTCTCGGCGGACGCGGATTGAGCATCCGAGCTTCGATCGGTAAGGCTTCAGACCGCCACTCCCTCGAGGTCGTGGCAGGCTGAAGCTTTACCATGCGAAGAGGGTGGGCAAAGCCCACCCCCCTCGCACGAGCATTCACCTGTTCGTGGATGTTTCCATATTGGCCGGGCTAGAAGACCTTGGCCACAAGGAGCGTGCGATCGTCGGCCGCGGGTTCACCGGCGGTGAATCGCTCAACGGCGCCGAGAACGGCCTCGATCAGGCCGTTGGCATCGAGGTGGCAATTGGCCACGGCTTCGTCGAGTCGCTCGGTATCGAACATCTTGCCCGCCGGATTCGTGGCTTCGGTAATGCCGTCGGTGTAGAAGACGATCTGGTCGCCGGGGCGAAGCACCTGGGTGTATTGATCGTAGACCACGTCGGCCATGACACCCAAGGGGAGGTTGCCAACACCGTCGAGTGCGATGATCGAGCCGTCCTCGCACCGCTTGAGACGCGGCGGGTTGTGCCCCGCGCTGGCGTAGGTCAGCGTGCGCTTGACAGGGTCGTAGATTCCGTAGAAGGCCGTGACAAAGGCCTCATTGTTGGTCGTGTAGAGCGTCGCCAACTGCTGGTTGACGTGGTTGAGCATCGTGGCGGGGGGATCGGGGAAGTTGGGAACGGCGTGCGCGATGCTATGGGTGATCGCCATCATGACGGCGGCGGGGGTGCCGTGGCCGCTGACATCGGCGATCAAGATGCCCCAACGGTTCTCGGACAAAGGGAAAAAGTCGTAGTAGTCACCGCCGGCCCACTGCGACGTCTGATAGGACGCGGCCATGTCGAGCCCTGGAATACGCGGGATCGTTTTGGGGAGCAGGGAGCGTTGAATGTCGGCGACCAGCTTCAACTCCCGGTCGACGACGTCATAGGCCTGCCTCAGCTCCTCGGCCAGGACGAGGTTCTGGGTCGCCCGGCCGAACAGGTTGCTCATCCAGACTTGCTCGGGAAAGTCGTCCCGATCGAATGCGTGGGGGATAGACCGCATCAAAACGGTCATGTTGAGAGCCACCCCGCCGTCATAGTGGGGGATAGCCATCAGCGACCGCTGGCCAGCCAAATAGCTGGCGGCCGGATCGTCGGGAGCGAACTGCAAATCGTCGATGATTTGCGGTTTATCGCTGTAGAGCAGCTCACCGAGCAGCCCCCCTTCCAGGAGCGGCAGCCGGTGCTTCTCCTTCCAGGGGTTGATCTCTTCGGTCCACTGACTCGCTCGAGTGATCCGATATTGGGGCGTCTCGAGACCGCGCCGGCTCAAGGCGACGTGACGATCGGCGGGCATCAGTTGTCGGATCCGCTTCCCGTAGGCGCGAACCATGGCCTGTGGATCAGTCTGGAGGCTCATCTCGCGCATCGTCTCAACGATGACGTCAAGTCGCTTGCGCCAGTCGAGGTTCGGAAGTCTCGGCTCGGCGAATTGCTGGTCGATTCCCATGGTGCCGTCCCCAGGTCGTGGAGCCTTTTGACCGAGACGCGGAGTGATTCCGGTTCGATAATGGCCCTATTGTAGGGGACCCGGCAACTGATTCACACTGATCGACCAAACCGAGAGCCTTGGTTCGACGGGATCCGATCTCCTAAGTCGAGCTGGCCTGCGTTCACGAAGCCGAGCGATCGTCGGGCACTTGAGACGCGATCGCGCGACTCAAGACGGAGGCTTCGCGGCGAAGCGTCGCCAGTTGCCCCTGGCTGCGGGCTCCTGCAAGACTGGTCCGCCCCGTGCTCCGAAGGCTGCCCGAAGCGCCTCGCCTCGCGATCCGGGTCGACGTTGCCGCAAGCCTCGCCTCGTAGGGGGACTCAACGAGTTGAGTGGCCGAGGTCTCACGCCCCTGATCCTCGAGCAAATCCGCCACTTTCCGGACCTGCGAGGAGAGAACCCAGATCGATCCGGCAATGATCAGCATTCCCGACCAAAGAATAATGGCAAGGCTGGTAAGATTGATGTTGAAATTCAGCATGGATGCCTTTCCACGAGAGAGCGTCGCACCATCGCGGCGACCTGGCGAAGCGAGCGGGGCAAGGCCCCGGGGCCGACGCGGCGTTGGATCCCCCGACCAGGGAACCGGGTCGGCTCGAGCGGGCGAGTTGATAGAGAGCTCAGGCGAGCCAACAAAAGCAGGCGGGAAGGGGGAGAACAATCCCACAAAACATAATGATCGTGCGAGAATGGTAGCACTCCCCCGGTCCCCGTGCAACCTCATTCGGCCGACCGGGAGGGACAGGGCGACTCTAGGGCTTGGTCAGACGAGACGGGGTGGTTCGTTCGTTTCAAAAGGACCCGATCACGCCCCTCTCATCGACATCCTGCTTCGAGGAGGGTACGTTCTTAACTGTCAGTCATGACCTGTCATCGGCGATGACCCGCTTCGCTCCCCTTTTTTTCCGCCTCGAGACCCTGCATCATGAACCCGGCCGATCCGACGGCCCGCCCCGCTCTGCCGCTATCCCAGTTCCGGCGTGTGGTCGAGATTTGCGACCGGTTCGAAGTGCTTCTACGCGCGGGGGAAACGCCACGGCTCGAGGATTTTCTCGGCGAGACCGGGAGCGAGGAACGAGCCGCACTCCACGCCGAACTCTCCGCGCTTCTGAAGCACTATCGCCACAAGGCCGCTGAAAACCAGATGCCGCACAAGGATCTGACCATCAGTTCCAAGACGCTCGCCCCCCCTTCATCGGGATTCCAGATCCCGCAAGGGGACGACGACCTCGAGATTCTTGAAGAGATTGGCCGAGGGGGGATGGGGGTCGTGTTCCGAGCCCGGCAGGTCAAGCTCGACCGGATCGTCGCGCTCAAGATGATTCTCGCGGAATCACACACCAACCCCAAGTCATTGGCTCGGTTTCGGACCGAGGCCCAGGCCGTGGCCCGGCTTTCGCATCCGAACTTCGTGCAGATCTACGAAATCGGCGAGCGTGACGGATTTCCCTATTTCTCGATGGAGTTCGTCGAGGGGGGGAGCCTCGCTCGGAAGTTGAACGGGGGGCCCCTGCCCATCCGGCAGGCCGCCCAGATCATTGAGACCTTGGCACGCGCCACCCACGTGGCCCACGAGCGCGGGATCGTCCATCGCGATATCAAGCCGGCCAATATCTTGCTGACTCATGGCGGCGAGCCCAAGATCACCGACTTCGGTCTGGCCAAGATCGTCACCGGGGTCAGCTCGGTGAATCCATCGCGGACCGAAACCCTCGTCGGCACTCCGGCCTACATGGCTCCGGAACAGGCACGAGGCGATGGCCACGAGCTCGGCCCGCTCGCCGACGTCTATGCCCTGGGCGCCACGCTCTACGAGATGCTCACCGGATTGCCCCCGTTCCTGGCCGCCACCGCGTTGGAGACCTTACTCCTGGCCCTGAACCAGGACCCGGTCCCCCCGGGACGGCTGCGGACCAAGCTGCCTCGCGACATCGAGACGATTTGCCTGAAGTGCCTGGAGAAAGAACCGACGCGGCGTTACCCGAGCGCCGAGGCGTTAGCCAACGACTTGCACGCGTTCCTGGGGGGTGCGCCGATCGCCGCCCAGCCCGCAGGTCGACTCGAGCGAGCCATGCGATGGAGCCGACGCCAACCGGTGCGGGCCATGCTCGTCGGGTCAGGGACCGTGGCCACCCTCGGGCTCCTGGTCGGTTTCTGGGCTTCGAACGCCCTGGTCGTCAGCGCCGTGGCCGTGCTCGGCCTCCTGGCGGGCGCATCCTGGTACCATGCCCGGCTCCAGTCGGCCTTGAGACAACTGGCCCAGCAGCAGCTCTCCGCCGAACGGCATGCGGAGCGACTTCATCTGCTGGGCGAAATGACGCGGCGGTTGATGACGATCACCGACGTCGACAAGCTGCTGTTCCTGCTCGGCGAAACCGCCTGCCGGGTGGCCAATGCCGAGCTCGCCACGATCTACATGATCGATCGCGAGCGCGGCGAGCTCTGGTCGAAACTCACGATTGACTCGACCGTCGGCGAGATCCGCGTCCCCCTTGGCGTCGGGATCGCCGGGACCGTCGCGGTCACCGGGGAAACGATCCACATCCCCGACGCCTATGCCGACCCTCGATTCAACCCCGAGATCGATAAACGCAGCGGCTATCGTACGAGGAACCTCTTGACCTTCCCGATGACCGGCCAGAACGGCCGAATCCTCGGCGTCTTCCAGGTCCTCAACAAGCGGGGCGGCGACTTTGAAGTCGTTGACGAAGAGGTCCTCGCCTCCTTGGCCGCCTCCGCCGCAGTCGCCGTCGAACACACACGCCGCCAGCCCGTGCCCAAAGGCCCATTTACCGAAACCATCGACGATTCGGATGTCGAGACCGTCACTCTCACCTCGCCCCCAAGCGAGGGCGAGCCACACCTCCCTTGAGCCACTTCCAAGCACGGCCGGGCCCGTTGGTTTCGAGGTTGGTCACCTTGATGAATCCGGACCGTACCCGATTCGTTCACGATCGTTACAATTCTGCTGGGCAACGAGCGGAGAGTGGGAGATATTGCAGCATGACCACAGAGGATAAGGGGTCGGTCTCAATCTGGGTCGGCAGCCTCAAGGCGGGCGATCAGGCCGCTGCGCAGAAGCTCTGGGATCGCTACTTCGACAAGTTGGTCCATGTGGCCCGCGCCAAGCTTCGCGCGACGCGCCGGCCCGGCATCGTTGAAGATGAGGAAGATGCCGCTCTGAGCGCCTTCGACAGCCTCTGTGCGGGGGCCGCCCTCGGCCGGTTCCCGCAACTCGCCGATCGTGACGACCTCTGGAAACTCCTCGTCGTGATCACCGCCCGCAAGGCCGTCGACCAGATGCAGCGCGAGGGCCGCCAAAAGCGAGGCGGTGGCCGAGTCGTCGGAGAGTCGGCCCTCGCCGGCCCCCTCGCCGACGAAGGGCTCGGCGGACTCGACCAGATGGTCGGTTCCGAACCGAGCCCGGAGTTCGCCGCCATGGTTGCCGACGAGCATCGCCGGCTCCTCAACCTCCTGGGAGACGAGACCCTCCGCCGGATCGCAATCTGGAAGATGGAAGGGTATACCAACGAAGAAATTCGCCAAAAACTCGGATGCGCCCTGCGAACCGTGGCCAACAAGCTCGAGCTGATCCGCCGCACCTGGCTCAACGAGTGACGCCTCACCGCGCCGTGTATCGAGGTAGGACGGCCGTGCCCAGCGCGGCCCGCTTGGCGTAGAGAAAAACAAGGTGGTGATCGAGGTGACTGACCGCCTTGGCGACAAGTTCGGCCAGTGTCTTCCGACCGTCCTCAGTATGCCGGCCGCTCCGAGCGAAATCGGCCTCGGTGCAGTTGTGAAGGACCCGCGTCATCCAGCGTCGGTTCGCCGCGAAGAGAGCGACAGCCTCCTCGACCGGCATCGCCTGAGAGTCGAGTCGTTCGATCCAGGCATTTTCGTCGAAGGCTTGGAGCACGGGATCGTTCTCGGCGATCACCCGTTTCATTCGGTCGGCAATCACAAGGTCGGCGTCGAGTAAATGGGCAACAAGCTCGGAGAGGCTCCAAAGTCCCGGCCCAACGCGTGTCGCTTCATGTTCTGAGGGCAGCCCCGAGGTGGCGTACTGAAGTAAGGGGCCCCCTTCGGCATAGCGATCGATCACGGACGTAGGGTCGCTCAAAGTCCATTCTCCTCGTCGGTCGAAGTCTCGGATTTCCGTTTGCGCCAAATTGCAAGCTGGGTGTGGTTATACTCAAGGAACCAGATCTCTTCCTCAACGCCAAGCTCGGTGGCGAAGCGGTGGGCCACAAGGTGGTTGATCACCTCGAGCGAAACCGCGAGGAAGTCGGTCTTGGGGTCGGCCGCTCCCCCTGGATTATGGAAGATGAAGCGAATCACAAGGACTCGCTCGTCGACCGGTCCCTCCTGGGCGGAGAGATATCGGCCATCCATCTCGTAGATCGAATAGCCTCGGGAAGCGAGGCGGAGCGTCTTGATCCAGGAGTCTTCGTCAAACGTCGGATCGCGCTGGCGGTTATGGGCAATCGTCTGCTTGACAAAGGGAATGGCACGAATGGCGTCTTCGTTAAAGAGGTCCTCGAGGACCTCCTGGACCTTACCGAAGTAGCCGAGCTTCTTGGGCAAGATCACTTCGTACATTCGCGCCGGCTTCGGACCTTCCAGCGAATATTCAGCCATGGGCGTGATCATCCGAGGTGTACCCCCGTCGATCGACTCGCGGGAAAGTCGTCACTGATTCACACTCCCTTCAGCGTAACCTGCACACTGCCTCTTGTCGTCCCGAAACCAGAAGCGTAGAACCGTTGATTTACAGAAGCCTCCGAGATAGAATCGTACTTGACTATCTTCACTAAGAAACTGACCTTTCCCGACCATCCCCAAAAGAGCTGTGACGATCGGGCCGGTGTCGAGGAGATTGATCGCGATGGAGCCGAGCGGCGGAGCCAAGCCGAGTAAAGCTGAGGCGATCAAGGTCGCCAGCCAGTATTTGAAGACCTTTCTCGCCGAGGAAGTCCACGACGGGCAGACGCACTTCAGCGAAAATGCGGCGGTGGTCCTCAAATTCCACGGGTCGTACCAACAGGACGATCGCGACCATCGCACGCAGTTCAAGCGGGAGGGCAAGGAGAAGGGCTTCCAGTTCATGGTCCGGACCCGGGTCGTGGGGGGGAAGATCACGGCCCAGCAGTACCTGGCGGTTGACAAGCTCGCCATGACGGTGGGCAACAACACGATCCGGATCACGACGCGGCAGGAGTTCCAGCTTCACGGCGTGGCAAAGCAGGATCTCACCTCGACGATTCGGGCGGTCAACGAGTCGCTCCTCTCGACATTGGCGACCTGCGGCGACGTCGAGCGTAACGTCCTCTGCTGCCCCGCGCCGATCCACGACTCGGTTCACGAGGCGATGCAGGCCGACGCCGATCGCTGGGCCTCCCATTGCGCTCCGCGCGCGTCGAGCTACTGGGACATCTGGTTCGACGGCGAGAAGATCGAGAATCCGCTCTTCCCCACCGCCGGGCCGATTCTCGTGCCGACGCCCGGCGACGATCCGACCGAGCCGATTTACGGCAAGGCCTTCCTCCCGCGCAAGTTCAAGACGGCGTTCGCCTTCCCGAACGACAATTGCACCGACGTCCAGGCGAACGACCTGGGATGCGTGGCGATCGTCGAAAACGGAACCCTGGTCGGCTACAACATCCTGGCCGGCGGCGGCATGGGCACCACGCCAAGCGCCCAGAAGACGTTCCCCTTCCTGGGGGTTCCGATCTGTTACGTCGACCGGGCCGACGTCATCAAAATCGGTGAGGCCATCATCAAGGTCTTCCGGGACTACGGGAACCGGTCCGACCGTAAACGGGCACGACTCAAGTACATCATTCACGACTGGGGCGTCCCTGCCTTCCGGGCCAAGGTCGAAGAGTATTTCGGCCAGCCGCTCGCCGACCCGAAAGACGCGCCGATCACCGACGTCGACGACCACCTCGGCTGGAACGAACAAGGCGACGGTAAGTTGTTCCTCGGACTCCCGGTCGAAAACGGCCGGATCAAGGACGAAGGCTCATTGCGTCTGGCCAGCGGCCTCCGCGCCTTGTTCTCGAAGTACCAGGTGGCCGGGCGGCTCACCTGCCAGCAGTCGCTCATGCTGATCGACCTCGATCCGGCCTGGCGGGCTGATATCGAGGCGACCTTGCAAGAGTACGGGATCGCCACGGTCGAGCAGATTTCCACCGTCCGCCGCTGGTCGATGGCCTGCCCGGCGCTGCCGACCTGCGGGCTGGCCGTCACCGAGTCCGAACGCGCCTTGCCGACGATCATGGACCAGCTCGAGGTGGAACTCGCCAAGCTCGGTCTCGAGAACGATCGGTTCACGGTCCGGATGACGGGGTGCCCGAACGGTTGTGCCCGGCCTTACAACTCCGACATCGGCTTGGTGGGCCGCTCGGCGAGCAAGAACCCCGACGGCACCCCCGGACCCGGCACCTACACCATCTTCCTCGCCGGCCGGACCTTGGGCGATCGGCTCAACATCGAATTCAAGGACTACGTGCCGTTCGATCGGGTCGTTCCCGAGCTCGCCGTCGTGTTCGCCCGCTACAAGGCCGAGCGTCTCGCCGAAGAAACGTTTGGCGACTTCTGCCTGCGGATCGGTGTCGAGGAACTGGCCGGTGAGCCCAGTCCGGCCTGAGCTCGCTCCCGCGATCCCCCCGTTTTGGGCAGACTCGGGAGGATTCCCCCGAGTTCACTGCTAGTCAAGACGGCGGGGATCGAGTATCCTTACGACCGCGTGTCAAGACGCTGCGTTCGCTCGATGAGGACGAACCGCTGATTGCGATCGATTCCGATCGGCTTCGGCCTACGTTTGAGTGACCGGCGTCCTCGCAGCAATTGCAATGGTTCCGGCGAGGGGAACGAATTCGTTGCCACACGCTCGAGTCACCGGGCCTCACGAAGAATAAACTTCGTGAACCCCCTGACCCGAGATGGCCTTTCCCTTCATTCCGGATGGATATGCCCCCAGATCACGACTAGGGTGATGCCGGTCGTCGCAGGAGATCCGCGTGGCCAAAGAGGAACCGATTCGGACCGAGGGCCGCATTGTTGAGGCCCTGCCTAATACGCAGTTTATGGTGGAGTTGGAGAGCGGACACCGCATCCTGGCGCACATCGCCGGGAAAATGCGCAAAAATTTCATCCGAATCGTCCCGGGTGACCGGGTGACGATTGAAATCACACCGTACGACCTGACCAAGGGGCGGATCATCTACCGGGAACGCTGACATCGCGGCCCGCGTCGTTTGAACGCTCATGACTCACGGCAACGCGATCAACAGCCCACCCTCCCGCCCATCAATCAAGAGATATGGGCCGGGACCCCGGGCGGCTGGATCCGCGCGAAGTCCCTGCCCATTGGGATGATTTCCAAAAACGCGGGGCACCCGAACTCGCCTTAACGCGATCGGCGGGTGATTTCATGATCGTGAGGCATTCGCATTCCGCGTATGCCCATCGATCGATTTTCTCAGGAAATCCTCACTTCGTCACGCGTTCATTGCTCGGTCAGACGATCCCAGGCGTCACGAGTCGCGGGCCTGGCCTTCTCCCAGGACATACTGCTGGGCTTGGCCTGTCTCGTCTCCCAATCATGCTGCAGGTCGGACTCAACATCGTCGAAGCTCTTGTCTTCGTACTTCGAGCGTGATTCCCAGCCGTGCCGATAGGCCGGTTCATAATCGTCGTAAGTCCTCGACGGGTCGTAATACGGTCGGGCCGTGTGGTTCGCACGCCAATAGGCATCTTCGACCGTGGGGTCGATCGACTCGGCAATCCCCTTGCCGGCCAGTCCCCCCGCCACCCCGCCCACAACGGCACCCACGACCGATCCAATCGGCCCCGCCGCAGTACCGCTGACGGCGCCAGCCGCGATGCCCCCGAGGACCCCGGCCGTCGCGCCTCCCACCGCGGCGCCAAGGCCGACTCCAAACGGATGGGCTCCGGGTTCACCGCTGATCGGGTCGAGATTCGGGTCGGCCCCGGTAACCTTCTCATGCGTCTTATCAGAATGAGCCATCGTCGTTCTCCCCTAATCTTTGGCCGTGGTCGCGATCAAATCGTGGCGTTCGCCACGTATCCAAGGGGAAGACATTCAGCAAAAGGAATGCCACGATTCTTCGATAGCTTGAATTGATCGGGAGGTCGTGGGTAGCGATCGGGCGGCAAGAATTCAAAGGCCCCTGTAAAGTCCGGGCCCATTTCAGCGAGCCTGATGAGCGCCCAGAATTTCCATCGCGGCGTTTCGCCCGTTGATTGCGATCACACTACCGCCGGGATGCGTACAGGCACCACACAGGAAGAGGCCAGGCATCGGCGTGCGCGACTCGAGGCGATGACTCCACATATAAGGAGGCAAGCACTCCCCTTGAAAGATGTGGCCGCCGGTCAGCCCCACGGCCGCTTCGATGTCGGGAGGGCCGAGCACCTCCATCGCCAACACCGCTTCGGGCAGATTCTCGCAGTAGCGGGCGATCGACCCCAAGGCGAGCGCACCGACTTCGTCGCGGCGGGTCTCCCAGCTTCCTTCGGCAAAGGAATAGGGGACGTACTGCGCAAAGACGCTCATCGTCTGAACCCCTTCCGGAGCAACGCTCGCGTCGTGGGCGGTCTGAAAGTAGAGTTCGGTCCAGAGTCGCTCGGGGAGCCTCCCTTCACGGGCGGCCTGGTGGGCGAGCCGCCACTCCGTCTTGGACAAGGGGGTATTCACCTGGCCAAGGTGATGCGGCTGTCTCGTCCCTGGGCGGGCCCGAAAGCTTGGCAGCTCGCGCAAGGCGACATTCAGCTTGACCGTGCAACCGACGATCGGGATCGCCTCGACGCGGGCCTGCCAGGCAGGGTCGGCCTGATCGCCAAGCATCCGGAGCGTGGCCCGAGGGTCAGCGTTCGACACAACGCAAGGGGCATCGATCCGCTCACCCCCTTCGAGCTCGACCCCACGTCCGGGCACAATCCGGGCGACGGGTAGGCCCGCCGCAACCACGGCCCCGGCCTCGCGTGCGATGTCACAGAGCAGGAATGAGATCGTCCCCATCCCCCCTTTCACATAACCCCAGAGGCCGGCCCCCCCTCCCATTCGGCCCGAGACGTGGTGAAAGTGAATCGAGGCGGTCCCCGCGTCGTGCGGGCTGGCGTTAGTGCCGATCACCCCTTGCCCAAGCATCGCCGACTGGAGCCGTTCGTCGCTCAGGTAACGTTCGACGAATTCGACCATCGACCACTCGAAGAGCAGCTTCCGCGCCTCCTCATCACCGTCGAGCCGCGCCTCGATCTCATCAAGGCTGGGAGCGCGGCCGATCCAGAGGTCTCGCGCCCCTGAGGGCCGGATCGCATCGCGGAGCCGGCGCTTCACATCCCCCATAGCGTGCCAGCCGGCGAGGTCCCGAGGGGCGAGGCGGCGGATCTCTGCATCACAACACCCCTCGTCATCCCAGAGTTGGATGCTCTGGCCATCGTCGAACGGCACGAACATTCCCGCCGTGGCCGGGATCCACTCGAAACCATGCCCCGGGAGATCCAGCTCCTCGATCACGAGCGGGTGGAGCAAACCCGCCAGGTAGGCGCACGGCGAGATCCGGTAGCCGGGCCAGACCGCTTCAATCGTGCAGGCCCCCCCAACCCGTTTCCTCGCCTCGAGCACGAGCACACGCTTGCCGGCCCGCGCCAGGTAAGCCGCGCAAGTCAGGCCGTTATGCCCCGCACCCACGACAATCGCATCCCATGATCGTGCGGCGAGCTCCGCCACGGGGGCGGGGAGTCCGACGATTCCGAGCGTTGCGTCCGTCCTGATTCCCTCTCGAAACGCCATCACACAGGCCCTCTCGCTCTGAGAATCCGTCCCCGCAGAAATCCGTCAAGTATATTGGACCATGATGCCCGTAGCGCGTCCTTCGTTTTCCAATGTGAACTTTTGGACACCATTGTAGGGAACAGGCGAACATCCTATTATCTTGAACCCTAGGTGTCATCTGTTGAGTTCAAGGTCAGGCCTCTGCCGTGACGATACGACAAAGTGAAACTGATCGAGTCGCAACGCGAACCAGATCAACGTGTTCGCGGAAAGGGGCAGCGGCCCATGGCCGGCACAGACACCGCGGTGGTCAGGCTTTCGGATTTGGCTCATGGCCAGGAGGCGACCTGCTTCGCCGCCTTGATCAAGAAGGATCGGGGAGTCGACAAGCACGGCAACCCGTTCATGAAGTGCCACTTTCGCGATAAGCGATCGACGGCCGTAGCGCCTCTCTGGTCCGACAATGCGCTCAGAATCCAGGCGGAGGCCTGGGCAGACGGGATCGCCTATCGGTTGCGGGTTCGGGGCGACTGGAAGGTCAAGTACGGGCTCCAACTCGACATCATCGAGATCCGACCTGCGACCGACGACGACGCGGCCGACGGCTATGACTTCTACGACCTGGTCGAGAGCACCGACTACGACCCCGAGACCCTGCTGGCCTCGATCCACGACAAGATCGAGCGATGCATCGACGATCCCTATTTGAAGCGGCTCGTCGAGGAGATTCTGAGCGAGCACGGCGACCTCTTCAAGAAGATGCCCGCTGCGCAGAGTTTCCACCACAGCTATACCGCCGGGCTTCTCGAACACGTCTGGAGCATGACGCGAGTGGCCTCCTTCCTGGCCGACCACTACGGCAACTACTACGAGCAGCTCAACCCCCCTTTGAACAAAGGGCTGATCGTGGCTTCGACCATTCTCCACGACATCGGCAAGCTCCGGGAGCTCGAATACCACCCGGTCGAGACGAAGTACACGAAGGAAGGCTGCCTGATCGGCCACGTCCTGATGGGCCGGGACCTTGTCCGCGAGACCGCGCGGAAGATTGAAGGGTTCCCTGAGGAAACGTTGCTCCTCCTGGAGCATGCCATCCTCGCGCATCATGGCAAACGCGACTTCGGAGCGCCGATCGTTCCGCAAACGCTCGAGGCGCTCCTGGTTTCGTACGTGGACGATCTCGATGCGAAGATGAACATTGCGGCCCGGCAACGGCTCAACTCCACCAATGAAGGGGAGTTTACCGACAAGGTCTACGCCCTGGACAATCGCCGACTCTACAAGGGAATCCCACGCGAAGCGCCCGTGGACCACGACTTGAACGAGTTGGCCTGATTCGGCCAGGTGATCGACCTGCAATGTGCTTTCGCGGGTCGATCGGAGGGAGCGCAGGCCAGGGATCGGCCGCTCTCTGGGCATCGTCCTGAAACGGTTCGGGATTCGATCGACGGCCGCCGAGACCTTGGCGGGTCGTGCGGATCGTGCTTACAATGCGAATGGGTCCCGACGGGCGGACGTGTTCGGTCGTTGGGGAGAACGTCCACGCTTACCCCTTTAATGAGATGAGACAACCTTCATGATCGCCATTCGAAAAGCCTGGTGGGCGGCGTTACTTCTGACCGCCTTCGTCGGCTGCACTCAGGAAGAACCGGCCGGAGATAACCCACCGCCGCCCCCCCCGACCACCTCCGACTCCGGTACGCCCGCACCGACGCCGACGGTGGAACCGGCCGTGGAAAAACCGACGGAGTCGATGCCCCCGGCCGAGCTCCCCAAGGAGACCGAGGCGCCGAAGGTCGAGGCCCCGAAGGACGCAGGTGATTTGAAGCTCGACCCGCCGGCCTTGACTCCCCCTGCCGCCGCCGACCCGAAGGAAGAGCCAAAGAAGGACGAAGAAGCCAGTAAGACGACCCTGAGTGAGGACGAGATCGCCGAGCTCGCCTCGCTCTCGCCTGCGGACAAAGAGCTCGCGTTGAAGCAGATTGTCTGCCCGGTCAGCGGCGAGAACCTGGGTTCGATGGGCGCCCCCCTGAAGGTCAGCGCCGAGGGGACAAGCTTCCTGATCTGCTGCAAGGGGTGTAGCGAAGAAGTGAAGACGAATTCCAAGGAAGTCGTCGCCAAACTCAAGAAGTGAAATGACGCTTCAAGCGGGGTCTGGCGTCGCGCCAATGGCCCCGCTATAATTCACACCGCAAGCGAGAATGGGATAGCGAAATCGTTCCGGCCTTTTCTCAAGGACGGGGCGGTTTCTGACCGAAATGCAGGACCGGCGTTCTCTCCCGCTGAGGCGGTGAACGGCTCCAGCCTTGAGCCTCGGAAATCGGTCGACTTCCATTACGGAAGTGGCTCGTCCCCGAGTTCGAGTTGACAGCCGACCCGCAAGCCGAATTCCCAGCCGTCTGCCACCGAGTCCACGCGATCGACCACCGTTCCAAGGAGGGGACGGCCGAGTGCGTTGAATAAGGGAGGGCAGCGGACCCGAGGAGTCGGCTTTCCCCTCGGACTAGGTGCTCCCAGGCTCCGCGTCCCGTGCGCAGGCACGGCCCCCGATCCGTTTCCACGGCCCTCGAGGACTTGGCCCCGCGCCTTCCCTCTATAGCTTCGAGCGGCAACAACCAGCCGGCCGAGGTTTGGGTTCAGCGCATCACGCCCCTGTCATCATTTTCGTTGGAGCTTTCCCATGGATCATTCTTCCGCACGTGAGAGCGCTATCGCGGCCGTTACCGGCTGGCAGTCGAACGGCACACGCATCAACTTCAAAGAGACCCCCGTTCGCCAACTCTTCGGTACGAACGTCTTCTCCGAAGAGGTGATGCGAGCCCGCCTACCGGAACACGTCTTCAAAGCGATCAAGAACACGATCAAGAAGGGCGCTCCGCTCGACTCCGGCATCGCCGACGTCGTGGCGACCGTGATGAAGGAGTGGGCCATCGAGAAGGGGGCGACCCACTACACCCACTGGTTCCAGCCGATGACCGGCCTGACGGCCGAGAAGCACGACTCGTTCCTCTCCCCGACGGATAACGGCAGCGCGATCGCCGAGTTCAGCGGCAGCGAGCTGGTCCGGGGCGAGCCCGACGCGTCCAGCTTCCCCTCCGGCGGCATCCGCGCCACGTTCGAGGCCCGCGGCTACACCGCCTGGGACGCGACCAGCCCCGCCTTCATCCTCGAGAACCCCAACGGCACCACCCTCTGCATCCCGACCGCGTTCTGCTCGTGGACCGGCGAGGCGCTCGACAAGAAGACCCCCCTGCTCCGCTCGATGGAAGCCCTGTCGAAGCAGGCGCTCCGCATCCTCAAGCTGTTCGGCAGCAACGCCTCCCGGGTCCACACCACCTGCGGACCCGAGCAGGAATACTTCCTCATCGATCAGAACTTCTACTACGCCCGGCCCGACCTGATGAACGCCGGCCGCTCCCTCTTCGGTGCCAAGCCCCCCAAGGGGCAGGAGATGGAAGACCACTACTTCGGCGCCATTCCCGAGCGAGTCCTGGCCTGCATGCTCGAAGGGGAGCTGGAGCTCTACAAGCTGGGCGTGCCGGTCAAGACGCGGCACAACGAAGTCGCCCCGGCGCAGTATGAAATCGCCCCCTTGTTCGAGAACGCCAACGTCGCCACCGACCACAACATGCTGGTCATGGAGACCCTGAAGCGCGTGGCCGGCCGCTACGGCCTGCAAATGCTGCTCCACGAGAAGCCGTTCGCCGGCGTCAACGGCTCGGGCAAGCACCTGAACTGGTCGATGGCCGACGACGAGGGGAACAACCTGCTCAAGCCGGGCGACACCCCGCACGAGAACGCCCAGTTCCTCCTCTTCCTGGCCGCCGTCATCCGGGCCGTCGCCCGCCACGGCGATCTCCTCCGGGTCTCCATCGCCACCGCGTCCAACGACCACCGCCTGGGAGCCAACGAAGCACCCCCTGCGATCATCTCGATCTTCCTCGGCGACCAGCTCCAGGACATCGTCGAGCAGATCGAAAAGGGGGGAGCCAAGAGCACCAAGGCGGGCGGGACCATGACCGTCGGCGTGACCACCTTGCCGACCCTGCCCCGCGACGCCGGCGACCGCAACCGGACCAGCCCGTTCGCATTCACCGGCAATAAGTTCGAGTTCCGCGCCGTCGGCTCGAGCCAGTCGATCGGCGGGCCGAACGTCGTGCTCAACACGATCGCCGCCGAGAGCATCGACGAGATCGCGACCCACCTGGAAAAGGCCGTCGCCGCCGGTAAGGACCTCAACACCGAGATCCAGGCCCTCCTGCCCAAGTTGATCGCCGAGAGCAAGCACGTCATCTTCAACGGTGACGGCTACACCGAAGCCTGGCACAAAGAGGCCGAATCCCGCGGCTTGCCCAACCGCAAGACCACCGTGGATAGCCTCCCTGACCTGATCACCCCCAAGTCGATCGCCCTCTTCGGCAAGTACGGCGTCTTCTCGGAGCGTGAGATTCACTCGCGGTACGAGATCTTGCTCGAGAACTACAAGAAGACGATCAACATCGAGTCGCAGATCACGATTCAGATGGCGAATCGGCAGATCCTTCCCGCCGCCCTGCGGTATCAGAGCGAGCTCGCCCAGTCGATCGGCAACCTGAAAGCTGCGGGTGCCTCGGCTCCCAAGGCCCAGACCGACCTGCTCAACGATGTCTCAGCGACGATCGAAGACCTGCTGACGAAGACCCATACCCTGTCCAAAGCGGTCGAAGCCCACGTGAGCGGCGATAGCCTGGCCCATGCCAAGTACTCCCTCGACGTGATCATCCCCGCGATGAACGCCGTCCGCGCCGCCGGCGATAAGCTTGAGGGACTCGTCCCCGACGACCTCTGGCCGCTGCCGACCTATCAGGAAATGCTGTTCATCAAGTAAGCACACACGATCGTGCATCTAATAGAGTGCGGGACATGGGCGTATCAAACACCCATGTCCCGCATTTTTTTGCGCATCAACTTGTGACGTCGTTGCTCTTCGTCGTCGGTCGAGTCACGACCCTTTGGTACGGAAGACGAGCAGGTACGGCACCGCGGAGCGCCCCTCAGCATCTTTGAAATTGCCGAACTTCGGAGAGTTGAGCCAGATCGCGTACGTTTTGTTCGGTACGAGCTTCACCGGCAACACGCAAGTCCGCTCATCTTTTGTATAGCTGGGCTCTCCCGCGAGTTCAGGGAACGTCTTTTTCGAGTGCTGAGCCCATGACCAGCTTTTATTCATCATCTCCTTGCTGAATGTCACCTGGATCTCTTTCAAACGGGGATCAACATCAGTCGTGCCCGTGGAAGGCACTGTCTTGACCACGACCGCGGGGAATCCCTCGAAGGCATCCTCCTGTGCGTCGTCCTTCGACGATTCAAGGTTCAAGGCCAGCACGGTGGTGCCGGCGACCGCCGGCTTCGGAATCGGCTCTTTCCGAGGGATTGGCGTCACTTGTCGATGGCTCGCGGGCGGACGAGAGTCCACCTCCTGGCTCGCATACGTCGCTATGCCGATCAGAGTGCCCGCCAGTAGCGAAGTAAGGATTGCGACCTTCGTCATAACCATGGTCCTCATTACTCCATCAACTAAGATCTCGACGCTGACCGGGACCACCCCGGCCAGCGACCGACCTGCCACGAGTCGCGTCGCGGCCTGAACCGTCGTGGTAGACAAGAGCTCGGGCCAGCCCGATGCCGGAACAAGCACCGAAGTGAGTATCGGGGCCCCCGGGGCGAGTCCCCGGCGCTCCAAACGTGACCGAAGCAAGTCACGGCCGCGGGCGAGGCGGCTTCGGACCGTACCGACCGGGCAGGACAAGCGCCGGGCGATCTCTTCGTGGGTGAGACCCTCGAAATAGCACAAAAGGATGGCCGAGCGATATCGCGCAGGCAGCCGCTGTAGTTCCTCATCAATCCGCAGACGCATCTCGACATCCGGGTCGGCGCCTCGGGTGGCAGGCTCGGGCAGCTCCATATTGGTCCGCTCACGCCTTCGCCTGCGATTCGCAACGGTGCGCGCCCGCTTGGCAACGCGGATGCTAACCCCGTAGAGCCAAGGGCCAAGTGAGTCGTCAACCCGAACCGAGGCCGCCCGGCGGACCAAGACAAGGAAAGTGGCCTGAAAGGCGTCTCCCGCGTCGGCAGGATCACTCAGGACACGACGGCAGACCCCCAAGACCATCGATCCATGCCGGTCGATCAAGCCTGCGAACGCCACCTCGTCACGCCTTTCAGCGAACCGCTCCAGCAACTGACGATCAGTCAGGCCGGAGACCACCCCACCGCCAAAAAGGCTTTGGAACTCGCGCAGGGACGCATTCGACCACTTGTCTTCCATCGCGCCGGCCCTCGTGTCGATGCTCGTCTCTCAAGCACTATGCACGCAACTCGGCAAAACAATCCCGAAGTTTCCGCGAATTCCACATTTTTTTGGTCTGGCCGATCTGAAGATCGGAAGTGAAGGGTCCCCTCCCCGCTCCGGAAGGTTCAGGCACAACAATCTCGCCAACGTCCGGACAATCTCATCAGAACTCCCACCGTTTATTTTTGTTCCAAGACAATTCAGATAAAATATTCCAAACATCTTAAATGCACAGCGTAAACAAAAGCAGCGGACGGCACGGATCGGACTTGTTAAAATCGCCACCAGCACTCTGCTGACATTGTCCAGGGGCGCCCAAGATGCAACGTCTGTTCGCTGGGCCCCCCTTCGATCGGCTTCCCACCTGCGAGCGCTGCGGGCGGCTGGAATCCGAGTGTGAGTGCCCCCTCCGACCATCACGCCGGTCCGGATCGCTCCGGAGAAGCAGACCGCTCAGGTCCGCCTGGATTGGCCAATGAGGCGGACAAACGCGGGATCGTCGAATCGATCTCACCCCGCCAGGTGGGGCGATTTTTAACAATCAGCCGAACTCCAACCGCATCGCAGCCGTTACTGGCTCAATGCCAAGCCTGATGACCCCGAGGCCTTCGCCCGGCATGTCGAGGCGGTCTGTGCCTGCTACCTGGCGGCCCCCCAACGGTGGAACGCCGAAGCGATCCATACCGTCAGCGTCGATGAGATGACGGGTATCCAGGCGTTAGAGCGGATCGCCCCGACCGATCGCATGAAGCCGGGTCAGGGCGAGCGGCGTGAGTTCGAGTTCACGCGGCACGGGACGCAATGCCTGATCGGCAACTTCGAGGTGACGACGGGGCAGATGATTGCCCCGACCGTCCAGCCGACGCGAACGGAGGAGGACTTCGCGACCTACATCGCTGGGACGGGGGCGACCGATCCGGAGGCGGGGTGGATCTTCGTAGCGGATAACCTGACAACGCACTGCTCAGAGTCATTGGTGCGGTACGTGGCCGCCGAGTGCGCGATCGCAACCGACCTGGGCAAGAAAGGGAAATACGGCGTGTTGAAGTCGGTGGCGACCCGGAAGGCCCTCCTGATGGACGAGTGCCACCGGATTCGCTTTGCGTTCATGCCAAAGCATACGTCGTGGCTGAATCAGATCGAGATCTGGTTCAGTATCTTGGTCCGACGGGTGATCAAGCGTAAAAATTTCACGTCGGCAGAAGATCTTCGAGAAAAGATCCTGGCATTCATCGACTACTTTAACCGTACACTGGCGAAGCCATTCAAATGGACGTCTACGGGCCGGCCCTTGAGCGTGTGAAGACTGAGAAATGGGGCCGGAACGGTAAGTTCATTGCCTCCGCGGCAGACGGATTCAGCCGGGATGTACTAATAGTCGCCTACAACGCCACAATAGGACGGGTTCAATCCGACGATGAATAGGGAAGAGTTCGGAACTTTGCTGACTGGTTTTTCTCCAATCCTTCGTTCGCCTTTTTGAGGTCCTGCAAATAGTGCTTCCTTACATTTTTATTCCATTCATATTTAACTTCATATCCCAATTGGCTATTCTTATTATTAAGAATTCTCTGTTCAAGGACATCCAGTTTGTCCCGTAACACCTTAATTTCTTTTTCAAGTTCGACATTCTCGGTTTTCAGCTTTTGAAGCATTGCCTCGGGATCAATCACAGGCTCTTCCGCTTTCACGACAACCGCACCACCCAGCAGGAAAACTGACAAGACAACGAGACTTTTCATCGCCAACTCCACTTGAAATTTCTCGATATCCAGGGAACCATCTCGGACCCTATGCCGATATCGAGAAACTGTCAATGCGAATCGTCAGGCCAGAACCGGCCCCAGTATCAGACAGCGATCTATGCAGGGGATAACGCAATCGGCCTTAGTTTGACTTTTGCCGTTTTGACGACCTTGTCGTGCCAGCGCGCACCCTGATCCGAGGAGACCCCTTGCGACGGCGTCTCGGACCGGGCTTTTGAGCGTAACAAGCGGCTTGGCGGGGGGTCAGGCCGCGGGGGCGAGGCCGTTGAGCAGGAGTTGCCGGAATCCGGGCGTGAGCTTTTGGAACACCACGCGATCACCAGGGATCGCCAAAACCCATTCCAGCCACAACCAGCGGCGGACCGCCGTGATCGCATCCGAGAACGTGACATCACGTTTGCCCGGCCAGTCCACGCCGCCGACCCGCGACCCGCGTCTCGGCAATCGAGAGTAAAGCCAGGTCACCAGGGTATACAGCCCGAACAGGCAGGGGCCCACGCGCAGGACCGTGTCTCGACTCCAGCCGCGCGTCGTCTCCATGCGGAGGTAAGAGCGGATTTCCTCGAAGGTGGTCTCGATGTTCCACTGCGCGGTGTAGGTCTCGATCAGCGACGTGACGCTCATCGCGGCGTCGGTCGTGAAGAAATATCCATCCCGGTGCGTGCCGTCCCGGTCGTGGACGAAGACCCAGCGCACGTTCACCAGGGGACGTCCTCCCTTGTACCAGAGTCCGGTCCCCGTCACGGTCTCGACACGGCGTCGGCCGCCGCCGTACCAGGCGACTTCCAGGGCCTGTCGTTGCTGGCTCCCCTTGACGACTTCCGCCGGGCCGGGCAACTTCGCTCCCTTGACCCGAGGACGTCCCAGGCCCGCGTATTGCGGCGGTGGTTCGACCAGGTTGGCATCGGGGTAAAACAAGCTGACGAGGGTCAGCCGCTTCGGGGTCCGTGCGGCCAATTCCGCCAACTCGTGGGTCGCATAGCCGCCGTCGGCGGTGACGACCAGGGTCCGATCAGGGAACCATCGCATCAAAACACGAACCAATTGGCCGAGCAATTGGGGCGGTGTTTTGTGCCGTCGCCCGCTCTTCGCGTTATCCTCCTTGGTTCGATACAGCGCGATCAACAGCGGCAAGGCCCAGCGTCGCGTGGCCCAGGGGACGGGGACGAGCAGGGCCAAGACGACCCACTTATGCCCCCAGCGGAACGCGGTGTAGGTGTGAGTCGAGCGGACCGGGTCGCGATGGCGTCCCTTGCCGTAGACATGAGGGCCGGGATGCTCGGTGACCGTGTCGTCACCGGCCAGGAGGATCGGCCCGTGCGGCACGAAACTGGCGAGGACCGTGGCGATGTAGCGGCGCGCCAGGGCGGCGAGCGACCATCGGTCGCGCGAGAAGACGCGGTGATAGCTGCTGGGGTGCCCGGGCGCCAGGGTTCCCAGGACACGGAGCAGGTTGTTGATCGTGCGTCCGCCCAGAGTCAGGATCGCGGCCAGGGCCAGGAGGATGAACCGGCGATGGGCCGCCCGCGAAAAGACGGGTTCGAGGGGGTCAAGGACGGTGCGGACCTGTTTGGGGAGTTGCTCGTGAATTCGTTCGAGCCTTCGCCGTGCGGCTCGCGCCTTGCGAGCCTGTTGCTGCCGGTTGGTCCGCAACCGCAACCGGAGTTGCTTCACGGAGAGTCGCGTGCGAGTCCGATCGGTTAAACTGGTCATGGCGGCCTCCTTGTGTGCGAGGAAGGGCTCTGTGCATACCCCTCATTGCACCAGGGAGGCTCGCCACATTTGTATCCCAAAACGGCAAAAGTCAAGCTTAGTGGCTATCATCTAGCTGGCGGTCAACGGCCCATCATACGGTGGCCCGCTCCCCTCGTTCGTCCGCTGGAAACGGGTCAGCAGGTTCATCGATATCTCTTGTACCAAGTTGACGGGTGTTGGCGAGGTTCGCCGAGTACCGACAGCACAAGCGACCCGGCTCTGCGATGTGGCTTCAGGGACATCCTCGATCACTTCCTCCGGTTCTCCAATACACCAAGATCATGGCGGTATTGGAGACGGCGCGGTTCTGAACCGCTACATACCTGCCAGGGGTTCCGCGAGTTATGGGAGTGGGCCTCCCTCCCAGGGACGAACCACGGCGTTCTCAGGGCGAGCAACTCAGGTTAGGGACTCTCATCCCAGAGGCTCCCGAGCAGCCAGCCATGACTTCGGGATCGACTCCAGGCCGTTTGCCAAGATGACGATGCCGCCGACGATTGCACAGTTCGTGTCGTTATCTCCACCCGCAGAGACGGTCGTCCAGAGGGCCTCGGCAAAACCGGCGATGTGTCGGGCCGCACACCAGAGGGCAAACGGGACGGTATCCGGCGACGTGATCCTGTTCCCGTTACCGACGTTCACACCCAGGTCTCTAAGCTGCCAACACTCGCCCCCCGGACACCTGCCGTTCACCTCATTACACGCTTCGCCACGGTCCATAACGCAGCGGTCGTTGTTAGCAACAACCACCCCGAGAGATTGGCGACGACCTGCCCTAACATCGCGTAGCCGACCGAATCCAGGAACGTCGTCGCAACCGCCGCCAGAATAACTCCGACGCAGAAAACCATCAAAGAGTTCCGACCACAGAGAACCAGCGGCTTTAGCCAGCGAGACTCCCAGAGGGGCGTTGATGGCCTCATCAAGACCCGAGCGACGATCAAGAGGGCGCCGAAATGCAGGACCCGGAGGGCTTCGAGGTTGGCCTTGCCGGTCAAGGGTATGAAGTCCTTGCTCAGGAAAAGTCTCGCGAGGAAGGCACCCTCCAGGACAAGCACCGAGGCGACGACGGCCGACCGCCCGCGCGGGAGGCGGGCCCGCAGGTCCCGGGAGACACTGAGCAGGACGCCTGATAGGAAAACCATCTGCCAGGCAAACGGGTTGAAATACCAGGCGCCACCCCAAAGGCCGGGCGGGGCCATAGAGTCGGGGAAGAGTTGGGCACTAACATAGAACGCGAACGAGGCGAGTGCAAGCAATCCCGGCCTCCGCGTCGCCAGCCACACGGCGGCGGGCAGGAGCAAGCTAAACCAAAAGTAGAGGGTCAGGACGGCCGCTTCGCTGGCGAGTTCGCGGAGGAGGACGACATCGAGCAGCCAGGCACCCAGGCTGTCGGGAACGGCCTCGCGGTGTGCGCCACGGACTAACAAGTTTGGGAACCAAGCCCCCAGCCAAGCGGATGTCAGATCGAGCACGATGAGGGTGAGTACCATCGCGAGGTAAATCTGCCCCATCCGGATGAAGGCCCGCCGGAACCCGCCCCAAGTCCCCTCGCGCCGAATCCGCCCGCGGGAGGCGACACCACCCACATAGCCGGAGAGGAAGACGAACACTTCCGCCATGTCGGAGAAGCCAAGGCTGACCGGCGTGAACTGCTTGACGATATTCCCAGAGATATGATCACTAAAAATAATCCAGAGCGCTGCACCGCGTCCAACATCGAACCGTGGGTCACGTCGCGGCCGGGCCTCCTGGTGACCCGGGCCGTCCATGTCCTCGGTAGGCATACCCCCTTGAGGCCCCCAAGGGTGACACTCCCCCGGCGGGGCAAAGGCATCGCGGGCGGACCACACCGGTTTAAGTCGGGCCGCCCGAAGGGCGCCCACGGCCGAAGATAAAGTACAGAGCCAACACCAGGAAAATGACCCCGTTGAAGACAAGCAGTGTGGTGACCCTCGACCTGCCGTCGGATGGCATCAGGCCGCGCTCCGGCAGGTCGTCCTTCCATTCTTTCAAGCCCGTGGCGGTCAGCACCAGGTCCTTGCTCCCCTCACGCGTCCGGTCAGAGATCACGGTGCCCTCAGGTAGGCCCATACCGGGGAAGTCGAAGACGGCGGGGTCGATCGGCTGATTGATCTGCTCGACCTTTATGTCGGTCACGTCCTCGGTGACGAGATCCTTGCTCTCCCACCTGCGGTAGACGGCCTTGCTCGGAAACCACCCGTAGCCGTCGACCGTGTCATAGGTGGATTCGACTCGCTCACGAATGTGAAATTGGCTTACGTCGATGCACGCCACAGATAGTTTGGCGTCGTAGAACCACAGAGACGCGGTGACGCCCTCCGGGAGCGTGAAGGAGACCCGGTGGGCCCGCTCGCCGGCGAAGTCCTCGATGCTCAGCACCGCGTCCTTGGCGAAGGAGGCCTTCCCAACCCACTGGTGTAACGAAGCGTGGATAAGGTTGAGGAAGGAGGAGGGGCTCATCCCGACCAGGCGCGGGTCGGGGACCGTGTAGGTCCGCGCGTGGGTGCCGTTGAGCGGGAGGATTTCGGTCGCCAACCGGCCCCCGCCGGGGAACTGCTGGTCGGAATAATGCCGCAGCACACCGCTGTGGACGGAGATCGTCTCGCGGAAGGTCTCGCCCGCCCGCGGAGAGTCCTGTGGGTAGACCCTGGCGAAGTCACCGCGAATCGAATCCCCATCGACCCAGATCCGCACCGACCGATTGACCTGGGACTCCAAGACCCCTTGACTCAGACTCTTGTGGGTCCACTGAACCGTGAAGATGCCGGACTTGATGCGGGTCCGATGCTCTAAAACCCTCTGCTCGATCGCGCGGATCTCGCCGTGGTGCGATGCGTCGTCGACACCCGGCGCGGCGACCGCACCGCAGGCAATCAGGAGGCTCGTCAGGACCCTCATAGCGCCGCCCTCTCCCGAAAAAGACGCCTGTCGAGGGCGCTCCGCCCTCGACAAGCCGCATCCCGCACGAACTCGCCTGAGCCCGGCGGCACATTGCCCCCGTGACACGCGCCCGCCGGGCCGTCGTCGACACAACGCCAGCAGACACGCGAGGGCCGACGTGAGTTCAGCAACCATCCGACGTCATGGTCGCGGCGTTGTGCTCGTCTTTGGTGTTGTCGTCCTGCACACAACCCGTCAGGACGACCCATTTGCACTTCCACTTGGTGTAGCAGAGCGCCTGCATGGTCCCAGTCCGGCAGTTCTTCTGCCCCTTATTCTTACCGCAGGCGAAGTTCCCTTCCGCGATGACTTCCTTATTGTCACTGCTACAGTTGGCTGCGGTCCCGTTGCAACCCGACGACGTAACGCCGGGACAGAGGGAATTGACCGGACCGTTGTCGGGGCACGGTGCCCCGAGAGCGACCGTTAGCACGAGCAACGGACCCGCACAAACAACACACGCGACCAACAGCCGGCTCTTCGTGAGACGCATCATGGCGGTTCTCCATCGTTCGGAACCCGGGGAAGGACACCACCGCTGACAAACACATGCCGTCAGCACACCAAGCAACTGAATCTGATCTTGATGACTCTTATCCCGATTTCACTGGTCTGGCATCCGCCGCCACGCGAACGGGGACCTCAAACGTCGGCTGGTGTTCGCACGTCGTGTGGATAATCAACGCCGCGTCCTTACCCTCGACGGGGCCCCACTGACGTGACGACAAGGAAACGAGGACAACCTGCCGCCCTGAATCCGTCGGAGACGGTTCGAGCACGGCTTGGATGGCCGGGTGCGTCGATTCCAGGCGATTGATACGGACCAAGGGCCGCCCGGGGTTCGTGTGGAACTCGAGGCGCGTCCGCTCGTCGTCAGAGGAGAACACCAAATGACTCGGGGAGACGGTGTATTCCTCGACGACATGACACGTCAACGTCAACGGCGTCGTGACGACGAACGGCGAGTCGGGGCTGACCCGGTACTCCACAGACGCGCTGGTGGAGGTGGACCCACGTCTGCCATTCAGACGCCATTTCAGGGGGAACGAAACGGAGCCGAACGGCGAGACCTCAGCCCCTCGCATCTCGGAGGTGGTGCAGTCGCAGCCGGTAAGAACCTGATTGACGTAGATCGGAGACGGCGTCGTGTTCTTAAGGTACGCCCGGAACTCCAGGGTCCTGGAACCCTCGACCGTCCCGCAATCATGCGTGACCGGGCTCAGGATGAGGGGGGCGGGGCTGGGGCGCTGCCGCAACGCGAGGTGAAAGCTTGCCGTAGAGATGAGCCCCGCGAGGAGAGTAAGGACTATTCTCCGGATTCCCATCAACTCACCCTATTATCAAGGTATTGGCTTATCACAAGCCGCCGGGTGGTCCCGCCAGGTTGGAGTGTGATTTTTCGGAGAAGCCCGCCGAGCGCCGCGAACGAGAGGGTCCTGTCTTCGGACGATGAGTCTGCGTCGACCAGGTTCGCCACGGAGTCTTTGCCGACAGCCACCGCACGTGCATTTTTACATCATAGGTCGAATTGACGTGCCACATCCTAGACGTCGCTCTGCCGCTGCGTCAAGAGCCCAGAGTGAAATGGGAGAAAAAAAGCAACCGTTCACGGCCTTGCGCGATTGTCTAAGGCATGGTAGTATCATTTTCATGACAATGCCTCCACCACTCTCTGACGAATTTTTCGCCACGCTTCCGATAGCGGCTCAGGTCTACCTGCGCCAGTTCAAGGCATTTGCCACACAACTCTCGGCCCGCATCGGGGTCTTGACGGAACAGGTGGCTCAACTCGAAGCCAAGCTCAAGCAGAATTCGTCCAACTCCTCCCGTCCTCCATCCTCCGATGGGCCCCGGCACAAGCGAGGCGTTCCTCGACCGCCCAGACCGCTGCCCCGCGACGGCCAGACCGGGCACTCCAAACATGAACGTGTGATTCTGCCCCCCTCTCCCCCGGCCCACCATCGATCACAAGCCGTCACACTGCGGACGCTGTAGCGCCACACTGACCGCGAATGATCCCAATCCGATCGTCGATCAAGCAATTGAACTTCCTGAGAAGTTACGACGGGCCACGCACCATCGCCGTCACTCGCTCGCCTGTCCCCTCTACCAGTCCCGAACCACCGCTGCTCCTGTTCCCGAGACGGCCAACGGCTTGGGCCCCAGGATCCAATGCAGCCACAGCCTACTTCAAGGCGTTGGTCGGCACAGCAAGCGACCCATCGCTCGATTCTTCTCTGATTGTGGCTGGGAGATGCTGCCCCTCAAGTAAACACAGGTTGCAACCTCAACCGAAAAAACGAATGCGGGCCACGGTTGGTGAAAACCTCCGTGGCCCGCATTCGTTTTTGGATACAGTTTGCAAAAGCCGGCCGATCAATCGAAGGGCGGGAATTCGTCCTCGCCTCTTGCATCCTCCGGATTCCTTGCTCGGCCAATCCCTCCGAACGAAAGCAAGCCGCTCAAAGAGCCTGTGAGAGGTGTCCTGTAGAGTGGACCTCTCACAGGCTCTCTTCTCAGTAGGAGTCGGAACTGAGAACCTCTGTGCCCCTGGTTGTCGAGAGGGCCCGCCAGACGGGTAGGCTGATCGAGTTCTTGAAGAATCGGACCGAGCCGTCGCCCATCGTGGCGTTGACTCCACCCGAATGCCGGCTGCGGACTCCGTTGAGCCTGGGCAGTGTGGCGGTCGGCTCAACACAGGGGGGATTCATCTGGTAGGGGTATACGCAATAGTCCCGGCTCTCGGTCACGTCGGGCAGCGAGGAGTTGGGGGCCAGCCAACTCGTGAAACTCGCGGCGCTGCCCCACCACGAGAAGCCTCGGAGATCGAAGGGAGCACCGTACTGCCCTCCCGTCCCCGTTCCGACAACGATCTCCGACACGAGCACGGTATTGCTCAGACCATCGGAGATCCCGGAGAAACCCACCACCTTCTGACCACCCATCCCAGTGGCGGGCGTGTTCATGTCCGTGAATGGTGCACCACCAAACGTAAACGTGGTCCCGCCGAAGTCAAAGGAGGCCGGCTGCGCCGTGTGCAGGTTGCCGTAGTTGACGACATAGTTCTGTGACGTGACCTTGTACGTGACGCTTCCCACGGTCGGTCCGATGCCCGACAAACTGGTGGCGGTGCCATCACTGGGGCACATGTAGGCGTTGACCCGCGATGCCGTTACCGTGCCGTTGGCCACTCCGCCGTAACGCAGGGGTGCGTCGTATTGGCCATTAAGGTAGACGAGATCGCCGCCGAAGTTCCAGGCATTGAAGAGCGCCTGCTGTTCAATCTGAGGCAGTAGGAAGACGAGCCAGGTTCCCCAGCAGCACGACTTTTGGCCGGGCGGCAGTGAACTGTTGACGCTCTCATAGTTGTGCATCGCCAACCCCAACTGCTTCAGGTTGTTGACACACTGCGAGCGGCGCGCCGCCTCGCGAGCCGCTTGCACGGCCGGGAGCAGCAGGGCGATCAACACAGCGATAATCGCGATCACGACAAGCAATTCAATGAGAGTAAAACCGAAACGCTGTTTCCTCATAATCGACCCTCCTACGGGGATCTGGAAGAGGAGTCCGAAACTGAACAACATATCCAGCAATCATAACGGTGAAACCGAGGCCGAATCGGATCGCCACGAACGTGGGTTCATGGTCATTTCCCTACGGGTGCGTTCGTCAAGTTGAACTCGAAGACGTTCTTACCGCCGGCCGTCACTTCGGCCGTCAGGAGTGATTTCTGATTGTACTGCGACGGGATCGCCTCCTTCGCCAGGATCGGAGGCATGCCGGGCATGTTGTTGGTCTTGTCAACAACCGTTTCCGGCTTATTGTCCGTGGAACTGACCACAATCTTGTACTTGCCAGGAACCAAGCCCTGATCTCGCGGAATCGAGTATTTACCGTTGATGATCGCCCCACCCCCTTGGGTCGGGACATCAGGATCGGAAGGGAGAAACGTGATCAACCCCGTGGCGAGAGGTTTGCCCTCGACAGCAATTGATCCCGAGACCGATTCTCGCGGCAGGCTGTCAGCACTTCCACAACCCACCAAGTTTGTGAACACCAAGAGTGTGGCGAAAGCAGCGAAGGCGATCGACTCAGTCCGTGCGTGGTTCAGCATCACTGACAGGACCTCGAGAGCCGGGGTGGGGAGCGTCGCTTGCGCAATCGACGCTTCGTGATTGAATGTCCGCGATCCCTGATCGGGTTGGGAGAAGCAGCAATTTCTTATAATCCATTATCATCAGTCGGAAAAGAGTCAAGTCGACTTGCCATCTTATTTAATCAACGAACTGATTCGGCGTAAATTATCGTGACGACACAAAAAAGTGTCATCAATTGCAAACAAACTGCTTGGTTTCCCAGATATCAGCTGCCATCATTCATCGCTCAATCACTGGCTGCTGACACATCGTGAATGATCCCCTGTTTTGCATCCGAGAATAAAGTCGACCTCCCCGTGGCCGGGAGCACGTCCACCACCATCGACCACGAGGAGGCATGACTCTATGCCCCTGACCTCGAGTGTGTGCTATTCGCAGAAATACACAGACAATTCCAACTGATGCGAGAACAAGAACCAAGCCGGACATGCGGACGGCTCTGATCGGATTTGTTAAGATCGCCCCATCAGTCCGCTGACAACGACCAGGAGCGACCCAAGATGCAACGCCTGTTCGCCGGGACCCCCTTCGATCGCCCTCCCACCTGCGAGCGCTGCGGGCGGTTGGAATCGGAGTGCGAGTGCCCACCTCCCACGATCGAGCCGGTCCGGATCGCTCCGGAAAAGCAGACTGCTCGGGTCCGCCTGGAGAAACGCGTGAAAGGGAAGGTCGTCACGGTCGTGTCCCAGCTCTCCGCCGATGGGAATGATCTTCCCGCACTCGCCGCGAAACTGAAGGAGAAATGTGGTTCGGGAGGGACGGTTAAGGACGGCCTGATCGAAATCCAAGGGGACCACGTCACGACCATCGAGAACGCTCTGAAAGCGATCGGCTACAGGACGAGACGCGGATGATTCGCCTGGCGCGGTGGATGGCGCTCACTTTGGGCTTGGCTGTTCTCGGCTGGCAAGGGTGGAACGCACACAAGGGCAGATTCGTCCACGCCTTCCTCGTCTCCGACATCGTCGTCAGTCTGCTCCTGGTCGTCGCCTCCGCGTGGCCGAGCGATCGGGCTGCGACCGCGCTCATGTTGGCCGGCTTCTCGGCGCTGGCCGCGGTCTTTCTTTCCGCCACGACGGGCCGGTTACTCCTGGGTGCCGCCTTCGATCCGGGAACCGTCATGACGACCGTCGGGCTAATCCCTTGCCTGATTGGAGCGATCGTCCTGGGGCGGCGACTCTCCGGCTCGTGGCCCCCTGCTTAACGGATTGCCCCCTCTGAGGGGGCTGGCCACCCGGACGATAACGCGCACCACTGGATCGCGTTTCCTGGGCGCACTCTTGAATGGAATGGATTGAATGAATTGCGGGCGGGTCTCCCACGATCCCAGGAGGGGAGAGGAACCTGGGGGACAGGTCCAGAAGGGCAGATCGCGGGGGGAGCCGATTCTTGGTGGAGGCAGCGGGCCTTCCGCTCGTTTCTGGTTCATTGGGTTCCCATCGAACCGGCGGGTGTTGTTATCCCGAAGTTGCCAATTGGCCGGGGGAAGGCTTTAATGGACCAAGGGCCGCCCTGATCCTACCGCCTCGTCGGTCCTCCCCCCTTTTTTTTGCAATCGTGCCTTCTGCCGGATTCTCGAAACCTCGGAGATCGGACCCGCGATGACCGTTCATGCGATGCCGGTGATGCTGGGCGTCCTGGCCATCTTGGCCGTGGCCTACCGCTATTACAGCGCCTTCCTGGCAGCGCGGGTCGCAGCGCTCGACGACTCGCGGACGACCCCCGCACATCTTCACTACGACGGCCAGAACTTCCATCCGACCAATCGCTGGGTCCTCTTCGGCCACCACTTCGCGGCCATCTCGGGAGCAGGTCCGCTGATTGGGCCGGTCCTGGCGATCCAGTTCGGCTACTTGCCGGGCCTGATCTGGTTGATCGTCGGCGTCTGCCTGGCGGGGGCGGTGCAGGACATGATGGTACTGGCCGCGTCCGTTCGCCGTGGCGGCCAGAGCCTGGCCGGCATCGCGCGAGCGGAGATTGGCCCGGTCGCCGGTGCGGCCACCACGATCGCGATTCTCTATATCATCATCATTGCCCTGGCCGGTCTCGGGATCGTCGTGGTCAAGGCCCTCGGCGGCGAAGAGGTGCCCATGAAGGCCGGCACCAAACTGGTCTACCCCGCCGACACAGCGTTCGTCAAGGAAATCAAGCCAGGACAGCCGACCATCTACCCCGTACCCCCGGGATCCACCTACCGGTTCGGCGAGACGGCCGATGAGGAGATGACGTTCCAAGAGCCGTTCCGACTCGCGGTTCCCTCCGGGACCTGGCTCATGGTCAATCCCAAGGGAGACGGTTTCGTCTTACCCAAGGACACCAAACGACTCGTCCCGGGCAGTTCCTGGGGAACGTTCACGATCGCCTGCACGATTCCGATCGCCCTGTTCGTCGGCTGGTATATGTACAAATTCCGGAAGGGCAAGGTCGTCGAGGCCTCGATCGTGGGCGCGATTGCCGTTCTGGCCGCCACCGTGGCCGGGGCCTGGATCCCCGAGTCGAATCTCCGGCCTTTCTTTGAGCTGTCGCGCAACCAGACCATCGGGGCAATCGCCGCGTATGGGTTCATCGCCTCGGTCTTGCCTGTCTGGCTCCTGCTCTGCCCGCGCGACTATCTTTCGAGCTTCTTGAAGATCGGCACCATCGGCTTGCTGGTGATCGGCGTCATCGTCGCCAACCCGACGCTGGAAGCGCCGATGGTCAACGCCCACTTCCAGAACGGCGGCGGCCCCTATTTTGATGGGCCGATCTTTCCGTACGTCTTTATCTGCATCATGTGTGGCGCCATCTCGGGCTTCCATGCCCTCGTCTCCTCAGGCACCACGCCCAAGATGGTCGACCGGGAATCCGATATCCGGATGATCGGCTACGGCGCCATGCTCATGGAAGGGCTCGTCGGCATCGTCGCCCTGATCGCCGCAGCGGCCCTGCCAAACTCGATGTACTACGACATCAACATCGACCTCGCCAAACGTCCCCAGTTTGCGCAACAACTCAAAGCAATGGAGGCCGACCACGACGGCCATGGCGGTGACTCGAGTGAGCTCGTCGCGATGGAAAAGAACGTGCAGGAGTCGCTCCACGGACGGACGGGCGGCGCTGTGACCCTGGCCGTCGGCATGGCCCGGATCTTCTCGCGGGCGATTCCGAAGATGGACTGGCTGATCAAGTACTGGTATCACTTCGCGATCATGTTCGAGGCTCTCTTCATCCTGACGACGATCGACACGGGGACCCGGATCGGCCGCTTCATGGTGCAAGAGTTCCTGGGCAAGATCTGGAAGCCGCTGGGGGATCTTGACTGGCTCCCCGCCTCGTTGCTGGCGACCTCTCTGGTCGTCTTCGGCTGGGGCTACTTCATCTGGTCGGGCTCGGTCGAGACGATCTGGCCGATGTTCGGCATGGCGAACCAGCTCCTGGCGGTCATTGCCCTGGCGATCGCCACGACGGTGCTCGTCAACTCGGGCCGAAGCCGCTACGTCCCGGTGACCTTGCTCCCGCTTCTGTTCGTGGCCACCACCACGACATCCGCGGGTTACTACGAGATCACAGGCAAGTTCACCAAGATGATCCAGTCGGGCGCCGTGCTCCGAGGCTGGCTCAACATCGGCCTGACGCTGATGCTGCTGGCCTGCGTTTCCGTCATTCTCATCTCGGCGATTATGAGGTGTGTCTCGGGCGCAAAGCCCGTAGAAGCCGAAGTTGAGGCGGGAGTCTAACGCGAACTCAAGGCTACAGGTCACTCACCTGGAAAGGTTTTCGCTCGGCTCAGAAATCCCTTCGATCCGCAGAACGCGGATCGAAGGGGGAAAGAGCTTCCTCAGACTCAGAGCAGATCGCTGTCCACGGCCACCGCAACGGGCTTTTCGTGGCCGAGCCGGCTATGCTGCATTCCGTACAGGAAGTAGATCGCCAGGCCGATCGCCATCCAGATGATGAGACGGAGCCAGGTATCACCAGGCAGTCCCGCCATCAGGAGGATGGCAAACAAAGTCCCCAGGGGAGCCGTGACCCAGACGAGCGGCGTCTTGAACGGGCGCTCGATGTCCGGCTGAGTGATCCGGAGCACGAGGACACCCACGCAGACGACGGCGAACGCGAACAGCGTCCCGATCGAGACGAGTTCTCCCACGATGCTGATCGGCAGGAGGGCCGACGCGACCATGACCACCAGCCCGGTGATGATCGTCGTGATGTAAGGGGTACCGAACCTGGGATGGAGCTTCGAGACGAACGCCGGCAGCAGGCCGTCGCGCGACATCGAGTAAAAAATCCGCGGCTGGCTCAGAAGCATGACGAGGATCACCGAACTGAGTCCGGCAATCGCGCCCAGCTTCACGATCGGCGAGAGCCACTTGAGTCCAATCGCATCGACACCGACGGCGATCGGGTCAGGGACATTGAGCTGCTTGTAGTTCACGACCCCGGTCAGCACGAACGAGACGAGAATATAGAGCAGCGTACAAATGACCAGCGAACCGAGGATGCCGATCGGCATGTCGCGCTGAGGGTTCTTGGCCTCCTGGGCCGTGGTCGACACAGCATCGAACCCGATGAAGGCAAAGAAGACGACCCCCGCGCCGCGGAGGATGCCGCTCCAGCCGTAGACCCCCGGCCCTTCGTTGGCCGGAATGAACGAACCGCCCCAGTTGTCCGTCGAGACGAAACCGATCCCGGCCGCGATGAAAAGGAGGACGATGCCGACCTTGATCACCACGATCACGTTGTTGACGCGGGCCGACTCCTTGATTCCGACCACCAGCAGCGCCGTCACCGCCGCGACGATAAACATCGCCGGGACGTTGAGATAGGCGGTGGAGTGAGCGAACGAACTCCAGTCAACGTTGTTCTTTTCGAGGAGATTCTGGACCCCCGTGAGGGACGTCCACCCCGCAGCCAGGTGCAACTTCGCGGCGATCGCGTCGGGGATGTTGATCATCTTGGTCCCCGGCGCATTGGCAAAGTGCGGCGGGATATTGATGCCGATGTTGTGCAGAAAACTGACCACGTATCCCGACCAACCGATCGCCACGGTGGTGGCGCCGAGCGAGTACTCGAGAATGAGATCCCAGCCGATCAGCCAAGCAATGAATTCGCCCATCGTTGCATAAGCGTATGTATAGGCTGATCCACCAATCGGAACGGTGGAGGCCATTTCAGCATAGCAGAGCCCGGCGAAGGCGCAGGCGACCCCCCCCAGGACGAACGAGAGCGCGATCGCCGGTCCGGCATTGGTTGCCGCCGCAGTCCCGGTCAACACGAAGATTCCCGCCCCGATGATCGCACCGATGCCGAGCATGGTCAGGTCAAATGCCGTCAGCGACCGCTTCGGTCCCTCCAGATCGCTCGCCTCCGCCTCGGCCTTGAGGGAGGCTATTGACTTTCGAACAAACAGATTCGCCATCGTCACCTCTCAAAGAATTGCGTCGCGCTCCGAAGAAACTGGCTCTGCTCTCCCCTTCGGGACCGACTTCGGGCGAACCCAAAGGAGCTCGCCCGAAGTCTTCCCCATCATAATCACTTTCCGATTTCCAATCACTTCGTGTCGGGCAATTCCATGACCTCGACCTTGCGAATCGTCACCTTGCTCCCGGGATCGTGCTGCTGGAAGGCAAAATGCCCCTCTTTCCAGCTCCGGTTGTGGTCGAGGAATTCGTAGAGCACCTCGCCGTTGACCGAGACCTTGATGTGCGTGACGATTTTGCCCCGATAATCCTTGTCCACAACCTGCACCTCCTGGGTGAAGAACGTGTCGGGAGGGACAAGCTGCTTATACACATGCACGAACGTATAAATCGAACCCGTTTTGATGGGGTCGGTGTGGCTGCTGTTGACCTGGATCTCGTATCCCTTGGTGAACGTCGCTTCCTTGGGAGTCCGGACATACATGCCCGAGTTGCCCTTGTCGTTGATCTTCAGCTCGGCGCGGTAGCGGAAGTTCTTATAGTGTCCCTTGGGGCTGAACAGCATGGATTGCTTGCCTGAGCCCTCGATCACGCCGTCCTTGACCACCCACTGGCTCGTCCCCTTGCCCGCGAGTTCCAGCGAGGTCCAGCCTTCGATCGATTTGCCGTCGAAAAGCGAGACCCACTCCTCATCAGCGGCACACGCAAAGGCCGGCGCAACGAGTCCCAGGACTAACCAGCAGCCGCTCCGAAGCAGTCGGTTCATACAAGGCGTCCCTTCAAAGAAATCGGGTGGAGACAGTGAATTCAAATCGTGGAACGCGTCCCACTCGATTGCGGGCGGGATGAGTAATGCGTTCCCCTGGCATGGCGAATCTTAAGCGCCGAAGGTGGCGTGTGGCTAGAGGTTAGTGGTGAAATGAAGAGCGAGTTACGTACGATTTCGGTGTTCAGGACAGGCGGCCTTCCCATGGAAAACGAAAAGCGGCTGCCCATTCTCGAAGCCATTGGCCGCCGCCGGACGGTCCGCCGCTTCGATCCGGGCCGCCCCCTGGCCGACGACCTTCTGAGGCAAATTCTCCACGCAGCGACGCTCGCCCCCTCGGACGGCAACCTCCAGCCCTGGCGTTTCCTCGTCGTCCGTAGCGAGAGCAACCGCCGGAAACTCCGCACCTGCGCGTTCCAGCATCCGAGGATCACCGAGGCCCCCGTCATGGTGATCGTCCTGGGCTATCACCACCCCCACCGCAGCCATCTCGACGCGATGCTCGAACAACAGCGCACCCTGGGGGCGATCACCCCGGCGGAGCAGGCCGAGATGCGTGCCAGGACGGTCCGAGCGATGGAGCGAAGGGACGACTTACCCCACTGGGCGACCCGTTCGACAATGCTCGCCGTGGCCACCCTCATGATGGCCGCCGAGTCGTTGGGGGTGGGCTCGGCCCTGATGCAAGCATTCGAGGCGGAGAAGGTCGGCGAAGCGTTCGGGATCCCCGACGACCACACCGTCTGCGCCTTGGTTGCGCTCGGCTATGCCGCACGTGAAGAAGCCTTTCCCGGACGATTCGGGCTGATGGAGGTCTGCTTCGAGGAGCACTTCGGCCAGCCCTGGCCGAGCGCTGAGCCTGGAACGTCGCTGCCGCTGGACCAGCCCCAGCACGCCGAGTAGGATGGCGGGCCAAGTGACAGCCCCGGAACGGTCCGCGGCACATTCTCCCTCCTTCGTCTCGGAAAGGTTCGCGAATATGCACGGGCTTTCGGGCAGCTTGAGGAATCGATCACTCGTACTGGCGATCGCGCTGAGCACCGTCGTCACGGGACAGACGGCCTGGGCCCAGGCCCAGGCGGCCCCGGAATCGTCCACCATGCCTGCGCCTCGGACCGGGCCGTGGATGAAACTGCACAAGGCCTTTCTCGAACGTGCCAAGCAAGGAAAGATCGACCTGCTGTTCCTGGGCGACTCCATCACGAACGGATGGGGCGGGCACGACAATAACGGGGCCGGACCGATTGAGGTCTGGGAGCGGCACTTTGCCCCCCGCAACGCGGCCAATTTCGGGATCGGCGGCGATCGAACCCAACACGTCCTCTGGCGGATCGAGAACGGCGAGGTCGACGGCATCAGCCCCAAGGTGGTCATACTGATGATCGGCACGAACAACACAGGCGCCAACACTTCGGATGAGATCGCCGAGGGAATTGAGGCGATCGTCAAGTCGCTCCGTCAGCGGCTCTCCACGACCAAGATCCTCTTACTCGCCGTCTTCCCCCGAGGCGAAAAGCCGGGGCCCATTCGCGAGAAGCTGGCGGCCGTCAACGACCGGATCGCGAAGCTGGATGATGGCCAAATGGTCAAGTACCTCGACATCGGCCCAAAGTTTCTCAACGAAGACGGCACGATCTCGAAGGAGATCATGCCCGACTCCCTTCACCTGAAACGCAAGGGGTATCGGATCTGGGCCGACGCCATCGAGCCGACCCTCTGGTCGATGCTCGACGAAGAGTCGGTCGAGCCCAGTCAAGCCGACGGCGCGAAGACCAAGCCCTGATTGGTCTCCCCTGCCTTTAAGCCGCAAACGAACGACCCGGCCACTCTCTGGTTTTGTCTTACGATTTCATTCCCCCTGGGACCGCGGGCGACCCGCCCAATGGCACTTACTTTCTCGATTTCAGACCGCGTTTGCGTGGTCGCAGTGGGAATTTTCTGCGGCGGGCGATCACCTCACGCGGGTAGTGTCGGCCAGGGCGATTCGCGAGCTTACACTGGCCAGACATCCTCAGAACCAAGTCGATCCGCTCTTGGATCTTCGCGGGGTCCGTGGTATCCAGCGACTCCAAGAGCAAGACCTTCACTAACGACCATACCCGGTTGAAGCTCAATCGCCGCGGCGCGATCTCGACCCGAGCCGCAGCCATCCGGCGAATCAGATTCGCCATGTTATAGGCCACTGTCGCCGAGGCCAGTTCCTTCGCGACCATCTCCGTGGATCGGCCACGCATCTCTTCCAAGCGAAGCGTCCGCTTCAAATCACGCAGATCGGTTTCGATATTTTGCCGCTGGCCATAGATTGCGGCGAGCTCGCACCCCTCGTCAGGGAGCCGACTCACAAGCCACAGCGTCAGCTTCTCGGAAATCCGAACCTCGTGCAACCACACCCGCAACGTTGCATCGGCCGGCCATTGTGGGTTCGACTTGCGTTCCCAGCGGTTGGGCTGCCAAGTGAGTTCCCACTGGTCCTTGCCCTGGGCTTTCCCTTGGCGCACCATCGACCGAAATCGCTTCTCAGTCAACCGCAACACGAAGTCGTGGCCCGCCTGGTTGGCCAACCAGGCAAACGCGAAGACGCCAAAATTCCGGTCGGCGATCAACACGGAGCCGACCGGAAGTCGCGGCATCAAACCGGCCGACAATGGGACTTCGCCAATCGCGGCCGGGCCATACATTGCCCCCACTTCCGGACGCACGGTCACACCGCTGGATAACTCGTGGGCCGCTACCAAGTGGAGGATCGGCCAGTGCGATTCTCCGTGTTGATTGCGGGCCGGCGGATACGTTTTGCGCAAGGCGTCAGTGGGTGCCAAAGAGAGCGTGGAACCGTCCACAAGAAACGCGTTACGCCCTTTCACCGATGGCGGAGACTTGGCGATTAAGGCTGCAGAAACCTCGTCAGCCGCCCGTTGAGCCATCTCCACGGGCAGCCGATCTCGCGCTCGCGAAAACCCACCCGTGTTGGCCGAGAACGATTTCTCACGGGCCCGCTTGTTATCAGGGAGCACATCTGCACTTAATCGAGCCAACTCTCCCACAGCGGTGGCCATCGTTGCATTGCAGGTCAACCGTTGATAGATCATCAGCCAGACAACGACCCAAGGCGTGAACACGGTCGAGAGCGTGGGCGGTTTCTGAGCATGCAGGACATCCGGTGGGACCAAGCGATGGAACATCCGAACCGCCTCACCCAAATCGACGACAGCGGGTGATTCCTGGTCATGGTTCATGCGAGGTACTCCCAAAAAATAGGAGTTCATGGCGCAAAAATCGTGCCAGAGGTGCCCCTTATTGCAGGATTGGCGAAAGTAAGTGCCATTGGGCGACCCGCCCGCTCTTAATTCAAAATGATTTGAATCAAAATCAATGAAATTCAAGAGAGGGCGGGGCGTCCAGTCCCCAGGGGAATGCAAAATCACAGAGTGGGCGGATCCCCACTGTCCCAGGAAGAATGCCTGAGAAGCCTGTGTCATGGGTGACTGGTTCGTGAGGATGGTTCAAACAGAATGAAAATGGACGATGTGCCAACCTGACCTGCCACTCATACAGCCTGGTTCGCTTGACCGTCCGGCGGGTTAGCCTGTAAGATGCCGTGGGGTCTGGCCTTTCGGAATTCAAAAGGATACTCCCCGTCTCTTGATTCGGGGATTAAATAGAGGCTGAGGATGAAAGACGAGCCGCGCACGCCGTTGAAGCACGAACATGAACACGCGGTCCCGACCGTCATTCACCATCCCGAGGAGGATCTCCCCCTGCTCGCGCGCTGGCTGAAGCACGCGATGGAGAATCAGACTCGGTTCTGGAGCCTTCTGATTGGCCTGGTCGTGATCGTGGTTGGGATCTCGCTGCTAAGCACCGGGTTGACATCAGGCCGCGCGGCCTCGAATGAGGCATGGACCGAGTTGGATGCAGCCAAGACGGCGGCCGAACGGGTCGAGATTGCGAACAAGTACCCCAACACGGCGGCCGAACGCTGGGCCTTGCTCCAGGCGGCCTCCGAGTACTATAAGACGGGCTTCGACGACCTGCCGAACAACCGCGACGCCGCGCTTCCTCAGTTGAAGCTGGCGCTCAAGTATTTTGAGCAGGTCGCCCAGGAGGCGCCGAAGGACGCCCCGCAAGCCCGCGCCGCCGCGTTCGGAGTCGCGCGGACCCACGAGGCCCGTAACGAGATCGAGAAGGCTGTCGAGCAATACAAGTCGGTCGCCAAGTCGTGGCCCGATAGCGAGGAAGGACGCGAAGCGAAGAAGCTGGCGGAGCAGCTCCAGAAGCCCGAGACCGTGGCCTTCTACAAGGAGCTGTACGCATTCAAGCCGGTGGAAACAACCATCCCGCCTCTCGGCCAGGAAACGATCCCTCTGCCCCCCGGCCATCCGACCGGCGGCACCGGTTCACTGCTCCTTCCTCCGCCGCCGCCCAGCAGCAACGATCAACCCAAGATGCCCGCTGAGGGCGAGGCCTCCAAGACACCACCCAACGTCGACGAGAAGCCCAAGGACAGCCCCGCACCGGCGTCGACGTCCGGCTTACCCGACGACGTCTTCGCGCCGCCGGCCACTGCCCCCACTCCCACCCCTACTCCCGAGCCGAAGAAGGATGAGCCGAAGCCTTGATCTTCGACCTCGAAGATCGCGAATCGGCCGGATCGCGGAATGCCTCCTGAACTCTCCAGCACTCCCTGTGATTTCCAGGTCAAGGCCCGGATGGTCGGAAAGCGGATCGACGCGTACCTCGCGAGCCGCTATCCCGACTATTCGCGGAGCGTGATCCAGAAAGTCATCGACGCCAAGGCGGTCCTCATCAACGGGCAACCGACCAAGGCGTCGTACAAGGTCCGCCTCGACGACGAGATCCGTGTCTGGCTTCCCGAACTGGCCGACGAAGCGCCGATCCCTGAGGAGATCCCGCTTCAGGTCGTCTACGAAGACGAGGCGCTGACGGTCGTCAACAAGCCGCCGCGCATGGTCGTCCACCCGGCCAAAGGACACTGGAGCGGCACCCTCGTGAATGCCCTCCAGTTCCACTACGACACGCTCTCGACCGTGGCCGGCGAGAACCGGCCAGGGATCGTTCACCGCCTCGACCGCGACACGACGGGGCTCTTGCTCGTCGCCAAGGACGACCTCGCGCACCGCAACCTCGCCAAACAATTCGAGCAACGAACCGTCCGCAAGGAATACCTCGCCATCGTCTCGGGCGTCCCCTCGCGCGACAGCGACTATATCGAGAAGCCGATCGGCTTCCACCCGACCAACCGCGAGAAAATGGCCATCCGGCTCCCCGAGGATGGCGCCAAAGAAGCGGTCACCTTCTACGAAGTCCTCGAGCGGTTCGACGGTTTCGCCTACATTCGCTGTAAGCCGAGGACCGGACGAACCCACCAGATCCGCGTCCACCTCGCCCACATCGGCCACCCGATCGTGGCCGACAAGGCGTACTCAGGCCGCGATCACCTGACCCTGGGCGACCTCCTCGGTGCCGGCGCCGACAACGCCGATCAAGTCCTCATCGATCGGCAGGCGCTTCACGCCCACAACCTGTTCATCCGCCATCCCTTGTCGGGCGAGGACCTGGCGTTGCACGCCCCCGTACCCGACGACATGACGACCGTGCTCGCCGCCCTGCGACTGCATCGGCCAAGGCTCCAGGGCGGCCCTCGCTGAGCGCTGAGAAGAGGGACTGCGCGCGTGGCCGATCACCGTGTGTCGGCCACAATTCCCAAGCGAGTGGGCACAGCCCACCCGCCGGGAAATGGTGGTCAGGCAATGACCCCCTGAACGACCTTCCCCTTCACGTCGGTCAGGCGCATCTCGCGGCCTGCGTAGCGGTAGGTCAGCTTCTCGTGGTCAAGACCGAGCAGGTGCAGGATGGTCGCGTGCCAGTCGTGAACATGGACGGCTCCTTCGACGGCCTCGTAGCCATACTCGTCGGTCTTGCCATACGCCAGGCCGCCGCGAACGCCTCCTCCCGCCATCCAGATGCTGTACCCCTTGTGGTTGTGGTCGCGGCCATCGTTCCGCTGCGCATAGGGGGTCCGGCCGAATTCGCCCCCCCAGACCACCAGCGTGTCTTCGAGCAAGCCACGCGCCTTCAGGTCGGTGAGTAAACCGGCAATCGGCCGGTCGATCGCCAGCGAATTCCTGGCGTGGGCCTGCTTCAGGTTGAAATGCTGGTCCCAGCCACCATGGCAGATCTCGACGAACCGCACCCCGGCTTCGGCAAACCGACGGGCCAACAAGCATTGCCGGCCAAAGTCGTCGGTCGCCGTCTCGCCAATCCCGTAGCGTTTCCGAGTGGCTTCCGACTCATGCTCGAGGTTCATCAAGTCGGGCAACTCACCCTGCATCCGGAAGGCAAGCTCGTAAGATTCGATCACTCCGTCAATCGCCGGGTTCACCTGGTCCCGCTCAACCGTCTCGCGGTTGAGGGCCTGAACCAGATCCAGTTGCCTGCGCTGATCGGCCCCCCGACGTTTCGGGTTCTTCAAGTTGCTGACAACCGCATCGGCGACCGGCATCCCGCTGTAGCCGATCCGGGTCCCTTGATAGATCGCCGGCAAGAACGAGCTGCCGTAGTTGGCTGACCCGCCGTTGTTGACCGGGGGACAGATCGTGACAAACCCAGGGAGATTCTCATTCTCCGTGCCGAGTCCGTACTGCAACCAGGAGCCCATCGAAGGACGGGGAAACTGGAAGATCCCCGTGTGCATTTGCTGAAAGGCCTGCGGATGGTTCGGCAGGTCGGTCTGCATGCTGTTGACGATGCAGAGGTCGTCCGCGCACCGGGCGACCTCGGGGAACAATTCGGAAATCCAGAGCCCGCTCTCCCCGTGCTGACGAAATTCCCAAGGGGACCCGAGCAGCTTGGCACCGGCCGCGCGTCCCTTGCCAAAGGTCTGGCCGTCGTCGCTGGAAAGCTTCGGCTTGTAGTCGAAGGTATCGACGTGCGACGGCCCCCCTTCCATGCAAAGGAAAATGACCCGTTTGGCACGCGCGGGGAAATGAGTGGGCTTCGGCCTCAGCGGCCCTGCCTCTTTCTCAGCGGCCCAGGTGGAAAGGCCCGCGAAGGCGAGGTAGCCGAACCCCGACGACGCCGTCTTGAGCAAGCTGCGCCGGGACATCATCGCGATGTGAGGGTCCTGGTTCATCTTGAGATCATCTCCTTCACGAGAGTCTGTGTGTCTTGGATGTCACCCGCCCGGTCAGCTTCGATAGAGGAACTCAGCGCTGGCGAAGAGGGCCTGGCAGAACGCCGCCCAGCCGGCTCGATCCGACAGGGTGCCTGCGCTCGAACGAGCCGAATCGTCGCGCCGTTCACCTTCCAAATAGGCCTGGGCCGCCCCCTTCTCCTTGTCCGTAGGAGGGCGGCCGAAGGTCCGCAGATAGGCCTCATCAATCCGATCGCCGTCGTTGGCGACGTCGCGGAGCAAGCGATCGGCAAGGGCCTCGGCCTGGCGAATCACAAACGGGCTGTTCAGCAAGTAGAGCCCCTGCGCCGGGACGGTGGTCGTGGCCCGTTCAGCGACCACCAGGCTCGGGTCGGCGAAATCAAAGAGCGCCAGTGATTCCAGGAAATGATTACGAATCACCGGCAGATAAACCGAGCGGCAGTTGAGCTGCAAGTCGTAGGCCCCCCTGAACCGCTGCAAAGGGGCGGTGTTTCCTTCACCAGCGCGGGCGACCGGAGACCCCTTGGGGGGATCGAGATCGAGCTGGCCGCTGATCGCCAGCATCGCATCGCGGAGCGCCTCCCCTTCGAGCCTTCGCTTGCTCATCCGCCAGACCAGGACGTTGTCGGGGTCGGCCTCGTTGTTGGTTCCGTCAAAGCTCGATCCCAACTGATAGGCGCGGGTGAGCACGACCTGACGGATCAGCCGTTTGACCGACCAACCCTCCTCCATGAACGAAACCGCGAGGGTGTCGAGCAATTCCGGGTGGCTCGGCGGCTGTCCGGCCGCTCCAAAGTTATCAGGGGTCGGGACCAGGCCGCGTCCGAACAGATGGAGCCAGACCCGGTTGACGAAGACCCGAGCCGTTAAAGGATTCTTCGAAGAGGCGAGCCACTCCGCCAGTTCGAGACGGCCGCTCCCTTGATGGATCGCGGGGTTCTCCCGGCTCACCACCCGCACAAGCCCGCGCGGAACCACGTCACCGGGCTTCTCGATCTCTCCCCGTTGGTAGAGCGGACTGTCGACTGCCGAGGCCCGGTCACGCACTCCCATGGCACGCGACTTCGGGGTTCCGTCGGGCTCAAACGAGTTCAGGCGACTCTGGAGCAGAGCGAGCCGGATCGTCGTCATCAGGCCTTGCTGGTTACCGAACAGGTTCCCGTTCTTGACCAACTCGGCCCTGGTCTTCTTGAGCTGGTCGATTTGCTGCTGGAGCTGGCTCCTCGCCCCGTCCGTCAAACGTTCCTGAGCGGCGGCCTGGCCGGAGTCTTTCGGAAGCGTCAGCAGGTCGGCCGCGTTCGGATTCTGGATGACGCGGACCGTCCCATAACAGGTCTCCGTGCTCCGAAAGATTCCGGCAAGCGCGTAATAGTCGCTCTGGGGGATCGGGTCGAACTTGTGGTCGTGGCAGCGAGCGCAGGCGATCGTCAAGCCGAGGAATGCCTGCGAGGTCGCATCGATCTGTTCGTCGATCAGGTCCATCCGGAACTGCAAAGGGCTGCGCTCGACGTGCGACTTGGGCCCAAGGGCGAGAAAGCCCGTGGCAATCTGCTGCTCGGCGCTTTGGCGAGAGTCGGTGGCCGACAGGAGGTCCCCCGCAACGTTCTCTCGGATAAAGCGGTCGAAGGGCTTATCATCATTCAAGGCGGCGATCACATAATCACGATAGCGCCAAGCATGAGGATAGTTGACGTTCACCTGCTTACCGCTCGACTCGGCGAAGCGTGCCACGTCGAGCCAGTGCCGGCCCCAGCGCTCGCCGAACCGAGGTGAGGCGAGCAGCCGGTCGACGACGCTCTCGAAGGCGGCCTGGGATTGATCGTCGAGAAAGGCCGCGACTTCGGCGGTGGTGGGGGGCAGGCCGATCAGGTCGAAGGTGACGCGGCGGATCAGCGTGCGTTTGTCCGCATCGGCCACGGGTTTGAGCCCCTTGGCCTCAAGCCTGGCCAGAAGAAAGCGATCGATCGGGGAGCGCGGCCAGGCCTCGTCCTTAACCTCGGGCGTTTCCGTCTTCTTCGGAGACTGGAACGCCCAGAACCGGCGCCCCGCCTCAACGTCGATCTCCTTCGCCGCCACGGACGACTTGCCGTCGCGCGGGTCGGGCGCCCCCATCTCGATCCAGCGCTCGAAGTCGTGGATGACCTCGTCGGGGACCTTTTTCTTGGGCGGCATCCGCAAATCGTCGTCCTTGTAGCGGATCGCATGCAAGAGAAGGCTCTCGTCCCCTTGGTCGACCGCAACGGCGGGGCCGCTGTCCCCTCCCCTTCGGATCCCCTCGCGCGTGTCGAGTACCAGTCCTCCCTTGATCTTCTTGGCTGTGGAGGCGTGGCATTCGTAGCAGTAAGTCACGAGCGCGGGGCGGATCTTGGTCTCGAAGAAGGCGAGTTGTTGGGGGGTGATCGGCCCCTGCACCTGGGCGTCGCGGGGTTTGGCTTCCACCTGCTTCGCTTTCGGACGTGCCGCCTTCTTCATAAGTCCCGGAGCGCCCTGACGGAGCGTTCCCAGCTTCGCAAGTTCGCGAAGCGTCAGGGAACCGTTCCGATCGGAATCGAGCAGAGTGAAGACCGAGCCAATCCGCTCGGGTCGATCCTTGAACTGCGGCCGGCCGGCCATGAGCGTCTGAAACTCATCACGGCTGAGTGTGCCGTCGCCATCGCCATCGCCGTAAAGCATCGCGTTCTGGGCGCGGGCCTCACCTTCGTCGGCCTCATTGTCGGCTGCGAGCGTCAGGCCCAGCAGAACGCCGAACATCAGCAGGCCGACCGAGGCCCCCGTGATCGTGTTGCGCATCATCAAAGGTACGCCCTTCCGCTCTTGTTCGGCCCGGAGGCTCGGCCCGCGAATCCGAGCGGCCTTTGAGGTAAGAGCCGACTCGACATCAAGGCTGATCCTGCAACCGGAACCAAGACACTCACACTTGTTTGGGTCAAAACACCGGGAAAGGATCCCGGGCCGCAGCATCGCAGCCTGAGATTAAGGGGAGTAAACCACCAGCAGAGCCAAAGGTGTCTCGCGTGCGGAAACTTTTTCCGAAGTGGAAACCCGGCTCCCTCGATCCGCCTGAGGCAATCCATCCCCGAAGCTTTTCGGTGAATTCGGTCGCCCCGCCTCATCCCCATTTCGAAAGTGTAACGGACTCACTCGTCTGGCTGACTTTCCCGATCGACTCACACAAATTACCAGTGATTCATTGACTTTCCTGATTCACTCAAGAGGCCCCCTACCTCTTGGAGGAACGGGCAAATCCTTCCCAAATCCAAGCCGGTATTCGCCTTCCGGATTCTGATTTTCGGGACGAACGTCTGCTCCCATTCCACCGACCCATCCCCACTCCAATGGCACGATTTTTGGAGACTCCTCTTGACGGCACTGGTGGGGACTCGGTTTAGTATTATGAATTCCGATACCTCATTCAGCGCAGTATCAGCGAAATGCCGATAGGCAAGATGTAGGGCATGCAGCTCGAATCGATCAAGATCTTTTGCGACGTGGTCCGTTGGGCCAGCTTCTCACGGGGCGCAGCGGAGAATCAGATCTCCCAATCGTCGGCGAGTCAGGTGGTCCACCAACTTGAGCTGCGTCTGGGAGTGAAGTTGATCGATCGATCGAAGCGTCCCTGGGTGCTGACTCCGCACGGCAAGGTTTATTACGAGGGCTGCAAAGAATTGGTGGGTCGCTACCTGGAAATCGAGAACCGGGTCAAGGCACTGGAAGACGACCACAACCTGGTCGGCACGGTGCGGCTCGCCTCGATCTATTCCATTGGTTTGCACCACATGAGTCAGTATGTCCGGACGTTTGGCGACCTCTATCCGGGCGCGAATGTGCAGTTGGAGTACCTCCACCCGACGCGGGTGGTCGAGAGCGTTCTGGCAGAAGAGGTGGAGCTCGGCCTGATCTCGTTCCCACGCAAGTGGACCGACCTCACGGTGATCCCTTGGCGTGAGGAAGCGATGGTGTTGGCCGTCCATCCGAGCCATCGGTTCGCCAGGCTCGGGCAGGTCTCGGTCGCCGACCTCGACGGCGAGACGTTCGTCGGTTTTGACGCCGACTTAGCAATCCGCCGGGCCATCGACCGGTTCCTTCGCCATCACAACGTCCAGGTCCGGGTCGCGGTGGAGTTCGATAACATCGAGAACATCAAGCGGGCCGTCGAAATGCCGGCCGGCGTGGCGATTCTCCCTGAACCGACACTGGCACGCGAGGTCAAGGCGGGATCGCTCTCGGCGGTCCGCATTGATGGCCAGGACCCGTCGCATCGTCTGACACGTCCGCTGGCGATCATTCGCCGACGGAGTCATCAACTGAGCCTGACGGCGTCGCGGTTTCTGAAACTGCTGACGGCCGCAGAAGAGAATGTTCCGGCTACGGCCGGCGCCGGGACCGGCGTCAGCCAGGCCGAACATGTCGACGCGAAACCTTAAAATCAATCGCGTCGGGAAGGATCCCGGGGAAGCCGGCCCTCACCACCAAAAGGAGGAGGGGCGGTGTCTGCGGGATCGCCTTGGTTCGTTCGACGAGTAAGCAGTGCAGTTGATCCCGATCGTTCCAGTTCACGGATAGCGCCGTGAGGGGTGAGTCATCATGAGTTCAGGGTCTCCGAAGCAACAGGGCCTTTATGACCCGCAGCACGAGCATGATAGCTGCGGCGTCGGCTTCGTGGTCGACCTCAAGGGGCGGAAAACGCATAGGCTGGTCCACGACGGCCTGACCGCGTTGATCAACCTGAACCATCGCGGCGCTTGCGGATGCGAGGACAACACGGGCGACGGGGCGGGGATCTTGATCCAGATCCCGCACGAGTTCCTCGTGGCCCGCTGCCGTGACGCGGGCATCGAACTGCCCGGCCCCGAAGAGTACGGCGTCGGCGCTTTCTTCACCTCGCCCGATCCCGCGCAACAAGCCTTCGGAATGGGCCTGTTCGAGGAGATCGTCGCTGAGGAAGGTCAACAATTCCTCGGCTGGCGGAAGATCAAGACCGACAACTCGCTGCTAGGCGAGGGCGCTCGATCCGTCGAACCGACGATGTATCATGCCCTGATCGGTCGTGGGCCGACCATGACCGACGCCGATCGGTTCGAACGCAAACTATTCGTGATCCGTAAAGTCTTCGAGACCCGGCTCGAGCGATCTGGCCTCGATGATCATAAGTTCTTCTACTTCTCGAGCCTGTCCTGCCGCACCGTGGTCTACAAGGGGATGCTCACCCCCGACCAGGTCGGCCCTTACTTCGCGGACGACCTGGACGATCCGCTCCTCACCAGTTCGCTCTGCCTCTTCCATTCGCGGTTCAGCACCAACACCTTCCCGAGCTGGGAATTGGCCCACCCCTATCGGATGATCTCGCACAACGGTGAGATCAACACCTTGCGGGGCAACATCAACTGGATGCGGGCCCGCGAAGCCCTCTTCGAGTCGAATCTCTACGAGCCGGGCGACGTCAAGAAGCTCTTGCCCATCATTCGTGAAGGCTTGAGCGACACCGCATGTCTCGATAATGCGGTCGAGTTGCTCGTCAAGTCGGGCTTCAGCCTGCCGCACGCGATGATGATGCTGATCCCCGAAGCCTGGGAAAATCATGAGACCATGTCCCAGGTCAAAAAGGATTTTTACGCCTACCACACCTGCCTGATGGAAGCCTGGGACGGCCCCGCGTCGATCGGCTTCACCGACGGCAAGAACATCGGCGCGGTGCTGGACCGCAACGGCTTGCGGCCCAGCCGCTACGTCGTCACCAAGGACGACCTCGTAATCATGGCCTCCGAGGTCGGTGCCCTGGACATCGCCCCCGAAGACGTCGTCCTCAAGGGACGGCTCGAACCCGGCAAGATGTTCCTCGTCAACCTCAAGGAAGGCCGGATCGTCGACGACGAGGAGCTCAAGCACTCGATCGCCTCGGCCAAGCCCTACGGCAAGTGGCTCCGTGAGTTCATGGTCCCGCTCGCCGAGGTCCCCTCCGCGCCTCATGTGCCGGGTCCTGACCACGAAACCTTGCTCCATCGCCAGCAAGCGTTCGGCTACACGCTCGAAGACCTGAAGTACATCCTCGGCCCGATGAGCAACAACGGCGAGGAATCGCTTGGCTCGATGGGAACGGACACCCCGTTGGCCGTCCTTTCCGATCAGTCTCAGCCGTTGTTCAACTACTTCAAGCAGCTCTTCGCCCAGGTGACCAACCCACCGCTCGACGCGATTCGCGAAGAGCTGGTTACCTCAGTGTTGACCGGCGCGGGGGGAGAGGAAAACCTGCTCGAGCCGACCCCGGAGAGCTGCCGCCAGATTGCCCTGGACCTGCCCGTCCTCGATAACGACGATCTCGCGAAGCTGAAGCAGCTCGAAGGCTGGCGCGGGTTCAAGTCGGCCCTGCTCCCGATCCTCTTCCCCGCCGCCGAGGGGGCGGCCGGGCTGGAGCGCTCGCTCGACGAGATGTTCACGAAGGCCGTGGAGGCGATCGAAGCGGGAGCCAACCTGCTCATCCTCTCCGACCGGGGCGTGGATGCTCAGAACGCGCCGATCCCTTCGCTCCTGGCCTGTGCTGGACTGCACCATCACCTGGTCCGCAGGGGCCTGCGATCCCGCGCCGGCGTAGTGATGGAGTGCGGCGACGCTCGCGAAGTGCACCACTTCGCCCTCCTCCTCGGCTATGGGGCGGGCTCGATCAACCCGTATGTGGCCTTCGAGACGCTTGACGACATGATCAACCAGGGGTTGATCAAGCCCGAGATCGACCACGCCGAGGCGGTCTACCGCTATCGTAAGGCGATCAAGAAGGGGGTCGTCAAAGTGATGTCCAAGATGGGCATCAGCACCATCCAGAGCTACCGAGGCGCCCAGATCTTCGAGGCGATCGGGCTGAACAAAGAGTTCATCGACCGCTACTTCGAGAAGACCGCGTCGCGGATCGGCGGCGTCGGGCTCGAGGAGATCGCTCGCGAGACCTTGACGCACCACCGGCTCGCTTACAACGCTCGCGAAATCGGGCCGACGATCCTCGAGGAAGGGGGCCAGTACCAGTGGCGCCGGGATGGCGAGTTCCACCTGTTCAACCCCGAGACCGTGTTCCGGCTCCAGCACGCCACTCAGGCGGGTCGATTCGACATCTTCAAGAAGTACACGTCGCTCGTTGACGACCAGAACGAGCGGCTCTGCACCCTCCGTGGCCTCTTCCGCTTCAAGTTCGACGAGCGGACCGCGATTCCGATCGAGGAAGTCGAGCCGATCGAGGCGATCCTCAAGCGGTTCGCCAGCGGAGCGATGTCGTACGGCTCGATCAGCGGCGAAGCCCACGAGACCTTGGCCATCGCCATGAACCGGCTCGGCGGCAAGAGCAACACCGGCGAAGGAGGCGAAGACTCCGCCCGGTTCACCCCCTTGCCCAACGGCGACAGCAAGCGAAGCTCCATCAAGCAGGTGGCCTCGGGACGGTTCGGCGTGACGAGCGAATTCCTCGTCAACGCGGATGAGATCCAGATCAAGATGGCCCAAGGGGCAAAGCCCGGCGAAGGGGGGCAGCTCCCCGGCCACAAGGTCTACCCCTGGATCGCCAAGGTCCGGCACTCGACGCCCGGCGTCGGCCTGATCAGCCCGCCGCCGCACCACGACATCTACTCGATCGAGGACCTGGCACAGCTCATCCACGACCTCAAGAACGCGAACCCGAGAGCACGGATCAGCGTCAAGCTCGTGGCTGAGGTCGGCGTCGGCACGGTCGCCGCAGGCGTGGCCAAGGCGCACAGCGACGTGGTCCTGATCAGCGGCTTCGACGGCGGGACCGGGGCCAGCCCGCTCACGTCGCTCAAGCATGCCGGGATCCCCTGGGAACTCGGGCTGGCCGAGACTCAGCAAACACTCGTCCTCAACCGGCTCCGCGACCGGATCGTGGTTCAGGCCGATGGCCAGATGAAGACCGGCCGCGACGTCGTGATCGCCGCGCTGCTGGGGGCCGAGGAGTATGGCTTCGCGACCGCCCCCTTGGTCGTGATGGGCTGCATCATGATGCGGGTCTGCCACCTCGACACCTGCCCGGTCGGCATCGCGACCCAGAACCCGAAGCTCCGCGAGAAGTTCGCCGGCAAGGCTGAGCATGTGGTCAACTTCTTCAAATACATCGCCGAAGAAGTCCGCGAGCTGATGGCCCAGCTCGGTTTCCGCACCCTCGATGAAATGATCGGGCGGAGCGACCTGCTCGACATGAAGCCGGCGCTCGACCATTACAAGACGCGCGGGCTCGACTTCAGCAACATCTTCTACCAGCCGCCGGTTGGCCCCGACGTCGCGGTTCGCCGGATCCACGAACAGGACCACGGCCTCGACAAGGCCCTGGACCAGGAACTGCTCGTTCTGGCCGCGCCCGCCTTGGAGTCAGGCAAGCCGGTCGAGCTCACCCTGCCGATCCGCAACGTGAACCGCACCGTGGGCACGATCCTCGGCAGCGAGCTGACCCGTAAGTATGGAGCGGCCGGACTCCCCGACGACACGATCAAGATCAAGTTCAACGGCTCCGCCGGCCAGAGCTTTGGCGCCTTCGTTCCTCGCGGAATGACGATGACCATCGAAGGCGACGCCAACGACTACGTCGGCAAGGGTCTCTCGGGGGGCAAGCTGATCCTTTATCCCCCTAAGAACGCGAGTTTCGTGCCCGAGGACAACGTCCTGATCGGCAACGTCGCGCTCTATGGAGCGACTGCCGGCCTGGCCTTCTTCCGTGGCCGCGCAGGGGAACGGTTCTGCGTCCGCAATAGCGGGGCCAGGGCCGTCGTGGAAGGGACCGGCGACCATGCCTGCGAGTACATGACGGGGGGCGTTGCCGTCGTCATCGGCCCGACCGGCCGAAACTTTGCCGCCGGCATGAGCGGAGGCGCGGCGTTCATCTTCGATGAGACGGGGGATTTCCCCCAGCGGTGCAACCTCGAGATGGTCGACCTCGAGCCGCTTCGTGACCCCGAGGATATCGAGATCATCCGCGATCTGCTCCTCTCGCACGCGGGGTACACCGGCAGCAAGGTCGCCGCTCGGCTCCTTGGCGACTGGGAGTGGGCCGTCGAGAAGTTCGTGAAAGTGATGCCCGTCGACTATCGCCGGGTTCTCGAAGAACAGAAGAAACTGGCCGAAGCCAAGCGACTGGACGAGCTGCAATTGGAGGTGAGAAATGGGTAAGCCGACCGGTTTCATGGAGATTCCTCGCGAGTTGCCGACCCGGCGGCCGATCCCGGACCGGGTCAACGACTACCTTGAGGTCTACAACCCATTCTCCGAAGACAAGCTCCGGGCCCAAGGGGCCCGGTGCATGGATTGCGGGATCCCGTTCTGTCACCAAGGCTGCCCGCTCGGCAACCTGATCCCGGACTGGAACGACCTGGTCTTCCGCGATCAGTGGCGTCACGCGCTCGAACGTCTGCATGCGACCAATAACTTCCCCGAGTTCACCGGCAAGCTCTGCCCGGCGCCTTGCGAAGCCTCGTGCGTTCTCGGGATCAACAGCGATCCCGTGACGATCAAGCAGGTCGAGGCGAACATCATCGAGAAGGCCTGGGCAGAAGGCTGGGTCGTCCCCATGCCTCCCAAGGTTCTGACCGGCAAGACCGTCGCCGTCGTCGGTTCCGGCCCCGCCGGCTTGGCCACCGCGCAGCAACTGGCCCGCGCAGGGCATACGGTCACAGTCTTCGAACGCGACGACCGGATCGGCGGCCTGCTCCGCTACGGCATTCCCGACTTCAAGATGGAGAAGCAGCACGTCGATCGCCGCGTCGCCCAGATGGAAGCCGAAGGGGTGATCTTCCGGGCCGGCGTCAACGTTGGCGTCGATATCACGGCCGAGCAACTGCTCGCTGAGTTCGACGCGATCTGCCTGTGCGGTGGGTCGACCCTCGGACGCGACCTTCCGATCGAAGGCCGCGAACTCGATGGCATCCACTTCGCCATGACGTTCCTCCCGCTCCAAAACAAGCGGGTTGCGGGCGACGTCATTGACGATGCGAACTTCATCTCCGCCAAGGGGAAGGACGTCATCATCATCGGCGGCGGCGATACCGGCGCTGACTGTTTGGGAACCGTTCACCGTCACGGTTGCAACAGTGTCCATCAGTTTGAGATCGTCCCCCGCCCTCCCGAGTCCCGCACGCCGACCAACCCTTGGCCGCAGTGGTCGAACGTCTTCCGGGTTTCCTCCGCGCACGAGGAGGGGGGTCAGCGGGAATACGCGATCAACACCAAGCGGTTCGTCGGCGAAAACGGTCGCGTGACCCACTTGGAGACCGTTCGCGTCGAGATGAAGGTCGAAAACGGCCGACCCCAATTCATCGAGATCCCAGGCAGCGAAAAGCAGTACCCCGCAGACCTGGTCTTGCTGGCCATGGGCTTCGTCGGCCCCGAACGCAAGGGCCTGCTCGATCAGTTGGGCGTCGAGCTCGACCGCATGGGCAACGTCAAGGCCGGCCCCGACAAGCGCACGAGCGTCGACAAGGTCTTCACCGCAGGCGATATGACCCGCGGCCAGAGCCTGATCGTCTGGGCAATCGCCGAAGGGCGACAAGCCGCCTTCTCCATTGATGAGTACCTGATGGGGCAGTCGCTCCTGCCCAAGCCGCTCGATCACGGCAACTCCGCTCGACCGTTCGCATAAGCGGAATGAGCGACTCGAAACCACGATGAACCAACGCCCAGTCAGGGCAGCCTCATCCCAGGAGGCCGCCCTGACTGGGCTTGTCCGTTTTCTCGCTCAGCCTTCTCACGGGGCGTTGTCCGAATGACCCGTGGGACTGAAACAATCGCCTAAGCTATTGGCCACGGTTACCATAGTTAATCTAATGCTGTTGGGTGCCACGGGTTGTACTCAACCCGTGAGCCAAAAACCAGGGCTTCCGCTCACGGGTTGAGTGCAACCCGTGGCACCCAGGGCCTGCGCCATTCATAAAGGAAGACCATATCCAACGGCTTAAAGCTTGTTCTGGCGCAGCCTCTCCGAGTCGACAACGATTTGCTCACAATTGATTTGTGAGCAAGCTCCATTGCCGCACGGCCTCAGCAATGGTAGCGACTTCCGCCATCGCACCCAGGCCCACGTCGCCACAGGCCAGCCGCTTGGCCTGGGGGGGGACGAGCACGAGCTGCGGCGCCTGCCTGGCGAAGACTTCGGCCGCCTCGTTGAGATCCCAGCCTGCTTCCACCGGGCCGTCGCCACGGTCTTCAAGGAGTTGGCGCAGGTGGCGCAACGTCACGGGACTCTGCCACATCAGCGTATTCATTGCAGGGGCCAGGATCACCGGCTTGGTGAAATCCCAGGCCCGGAACAGGCAGGTCAGAAAGTTGTCCGATAACCCGAGTGCGAATTTCGCCAGGGTGTTGGCGTCTAGCGGGGCCACGATCAAGAGGTCGGCCCATTGTCGAAACGCGATGTGTAGGACCGGGTCATCACGCTGATAGCGCATGCCGGCGCCGGTGCCGGTCCACTCGTCGGCATCACGAAAGAGCGGACCTCCCAGCGGGTCCCGCTCATCACGAGCGAGTTCCTCGGGATCGAAAAAATGGAGCGCAGGCTCCGTCGAGACCACGCGCACCGAGTGCCCCGCTGCGCGGAGCGACGCGTAAAGCGCGGGGGTTCTCACGGCGGCCACCGATCCGGTCACACCCAAGACAATTCGCGATGCGGGTAGGGGATTCATTCGATTCGCGAGCCCAACTCGCTCAACACAAGTGAGCGAGTGAGGCCATCAGAAGAAAGGTGAACAGACATCATTATTACTAAGGGGGGGGGAACCAACCCTCACCGGCGGTCGGCGGAAAGAGGCTCAACCGCGTCGTTGACAGCCTGGGTCAAATTGTTCCAGAGGGTGCGCCGGAGTTGCTGAGTCTCGCGGCGCGTCAGGAGCAGGCGTTCTCCCGCCCGTTCTACTAGCGCCGAGACGATGACCTTCAAATCGGTCTGGAGCAAACCCGACAAGTCTTCGAACTCGTTAGGCAGTTCCAGAGAGCGGAGCGGAGTCTTCGAGTTGCATATGGCCATCGAAACCCTCCTTGGCTGGGGATCACCACTGTTGCGCGGACTCCTCCCGGGCGAACTCAAGCTAAACCGTGGTCCTATCCCCAGTCAAGTTTATTTCGTCGTTACTTCTGTGTTCACCTTGAGCCCGAGTCCGACTTTTGAGGAGCACTCGCGACCAAATACTCCTCGCTTACGAGAACAATGCAAGTATCGCGCCATATTCTTGATTCCACTGGCGGACATGGTTTAGATATCGATCGGATCGCGATCCCTGAAGATTAAAACCAGACTGGTTCGGGTTCTCGCGAGGAACCAGGGCCGATGGCATCCTGAACCAGTTCGACCAGTCGAGGGCCGTCAATAAGTTCGATCGGGTGCTCGGCGACAAACTTTTCGGCTGCCAGTGAGAACGTGCGCGTCGTGACAAAGAATCCTTTGTGGCTCCGCGTGTGGTGAACCGTGCCGAGAAACTTCTGAAGTTCGGGCGAGCCAACGACCCCGCGGCTGTGATACTTGCACTGGACGACGGCAAGCAGGCCGTCGCGTTTCACGCGCAAGTCGGCCCCTTGGTCGCCGGATCCACCAACAACCTCGACCTCATAACCGAGGGCTTCAAAGACCTCGGCCACGAACTCTTCGAAGCCCTCAGGGGTCAACGTTCCGAGCTGCGCGAGCTTCAGGTCGGCACGCTTGGCCTGGAGCCGGAGCCGCTCGGCCCGCTCACGGGCCTCGCGGACCTCGTCACGGACCTCGTGCAAGGCATGCTCAACTTCCTTGCGTTCATTGCCTTCAAGGCGGTCAACGTAACGCTCGATCTTGTACAGGGCGTTCCGGATCGTATTGTCGAGCCGAGCTCGCTCCGCCCGGGTCAACTGGTTCTGATAGCGACGGAACACGGCATAGTGCAAATGTTCGAACGCCCCCGCGAGTTCCTCAGGCGACCGGATCGCCGGCGCATCCTCCTGATAAGGGAGGCTCGTCCAGAGCAAACCCTGGCGACTCCCGGTCGAAGGCGTCTCCGCCCCCTTGACCTTGAGCGGCGTCGACGAGCTGCTTTGCTCTTTGATCCACTCCAGCAGCATCGAGGCACATTGCGGCCCGAGACACTCCATCGCCCTTCCTCTCCTGATTGGTCGGCCGGCCTTCGGAAATGGAGGCGGATTGGCCTTTCTTGTTCCGTCGAGCCGGATCGACTCCCCCTACTTCTCGTTTCTTCAGCATCACCTGAGCCGACCGGGCGGGCAAACAAATTCTCCGGTCTCGCGACCGATCCAGTCTCACCCCGAAGTTCCTTCGCGTTGACATCCCGGCGTTCCGGGGCCAACATTCAGAGTCTCGGGTCGGAATTGAACCCGACCACCGAAGTCCAAGGAAGGGGCCGACCGATGGGTAAGTTTGCCGTGATTCTTCCGGCTGCGGGACGTTCGACGCGGTTCGGCAACGCGAAGCAGAAGAAGGTCTTCGCCGAGCTCGACGGCCGCGCAGTCTGGCTCCGTGCAGCCGAGCCGTTCGTCAACCGCGACGACGTCGCTCAGACCATCGTCGTGATCGCCCCCGAAGATCGTGAGCTCTTCGAGTTACGGTTCCGGGCCAGCGTCGCCTTCTTGAACATCCGCGTCATCGACGGGGGCGCGGAGCGGTCCGACTCGATCGCCAAAGCGTTGGAGATCCTCGAACCCGATTGCGAATTCGTGGCGATTCACGACGCGGCACGCCCGTGCGTGACCGGCGACCAGATCGACGCCGTCTTCGCAGCGGCCAGGGAACACGGCGCCGCGCTCCTGGCCGTCCCGGTCGCCGACACGATCAAGCGCGTCGGAGCCGACCGGCTCACCACCGAGACGGTCCCGCGGCGCGATCTCTACCTGGCGCAAACGCCGCAAGTCTTCCGCCGCGAGCTTCTGCTCCGCGCTTACGCCAATCGGGCGAAGTTAGGAGCCGATGTGACCGACGACACCCAGCTCGTGGAAGCCATCGGTCAATCGTGCGCGGTGGTCGAGAGTACGTCGATGAACCTCAAAATCACGTCCCAAGCCGACCTCCGCCTCGCCTCGGCCGTCCTCCAGGCCCTCCCCAAGCCGAAACGCGACAGCCCCATCCACCCGTTCTCCGACGAACGGGCCATGTGGTAAGGACCTTGTTTCCTGAGGCGAGCGTCACTGGCTAGCCGAGAGGCTGAAACAGGGTTTGCTCAGCCGTGCGCGTGAGCATCCATTCGCGGTCTTCGGGGGTCAGGAAGTCGAGCCCTGTGCGAATCAGGTCGATGCTGTCACTGTACTTGTCCCGATCAACCTGGAACGGACAGTCCGTCTCCCACATACAGCGCTTGGCGCCGAACGCCTGAACGACCGACCGGATCAAAGGGGCGAGGTCGAGGTACGGGGCCTTCTTCTTCCCCAAGGCGTAGAACGCCCCCACTTTGACCAGCACCTTGGGGTGCTTGGCCAGCGCACAGAGGGCGTCGACCTCCTCTGGCTTGATCGTGCCATCGACCCCGATCCGGCCAAGGTGATCGATAATCACCGTCGTGCGGGGGAATTGAGTGCACATCCGGTCGACTTCGGGGAAGCCGTCGGGATTGATCAGGCAGCTCAGGGCCTGCTTGGTCTCGGCGGCGGCGGCGAACATGGCGGCGTAGCCGGCAGGCTCCAGCCAATGCGCGGGGGGCTGCTTGCTGAAATTCGGGGCGATCCGAAAGGCGCGAACCCCTTTGGGAAGCAAGGCCCGCATCGCCTCGTCCGGCTTGGGAGCGAGCGGATCGACAATGCCGGTACCGACGAACCGATCAGGATAGAGCTTGATCATATCGAGCATATACGAGTTGTCGAACTCGTAATAGCTCATCTGGATCAGGTTGACCCGCCCCACTCCGGCCGGCCGGCAGTGGGCGAGCAACTCCTCGGCCGTGAACGACCGTGGCTGCATGTCGGCGACCGTGAACCCCTTGGCCAGCGGGTAGTGCGCGACGTCGGGTGTCCAGATGTGTGAATGCGCGTCGATGTACGGTTCCAAAGCCATCCCCAAGCTCTCCAGGTATTCGCAAAGCGAAGCCAAAGGCAAGATCAGGCGAGCACCTCGGTCACGACCTCGCTGTCGGGCATGAGGGCCATCGGACGCCCTTGCTTATCGACGAGCATGGTCCCGGGGTCGACCCCCATCAGGTGGTAAATCGTGGCGAGGATGTCCTTGGGGGAAACCTTGCGTTCGACCGGGTCGCTGGCGATCTTGTCGGAACGGCCGACGACGCGCCCCCGCGCCACCCCGCCGCCCGCCATCAAAACCGAGTAGCACCGCGACCAGTGGTCGCGGCCTCCCCCCCCACCCGTGCTCAGAATCGGCGTCCGACCATGCTCGCTCAGGCAGACGACGAGCGTCTCGTCGAGCAGGCCACGGTTGTCGAGGTCAAGCAAGAGCCCGGAGAGCGTCTGGTCGAGGCCGGGAAGGAGCTCTTCCTTCATCCGGGGGAAGTGGTCCCAGTGAGTATCCCAGCCGGTCCCCGCCAGTCCATACTCGTCCCAGAAGGCGGTGATGAACCGGCCCCCCGCCTCGACCAACCGGCGCGACGTCAGGGCGGCCTGGCCGAACAGGGTCATGCCATAAAGCTCGCGCGTCGCAGCGGTCTCCTGTTCAAGGTCGAACGCATTCCGCAGCCGGTCGGAGCCGAGCAGGCTGTAGGCCATCGCACGATAGTGCTCGATGCCCGCCCCTTTCGTCCCGGCGTCGAGCTCGCGGCGGGTCTGCTCGAACTGCTCGAGAAGGTTTCGACGGCGGTCAAGCCGGTCGAACGTCAGGTCGGGGCCCAGGCTCGACACCGAACCAAGCTGGAACCGGCTCTCGGGGGTGATCCCTCGGTACGGTTCGAAGTCGTTCCAGGTTTTGTCGGCGAGCGTCTTCGAGGCCTTCTTGGTGGCCTTGCCGACGAATTCGGTCGAAACGGGGTCGTAGGCCTGGCCGAGGAAGCCGCCGTACGGACCCGCGCGAGCGACTTCGCCGACCCGTTGGCTGCTGAACGCCCAGGGGAGCACAAGGTTGTTCGGCACCTCAGGCTGGGTCGTCCCTGCCTTCGAGCGTTCGACGTAATCGATCACCGACCCGATGTACGGCCATTGCCCTTCGCCCCTCGGGTTCAGCTCCAAGGGGGCATCGATCCGAGGAATCCCGGTCGTCGCGTAAGCCACGCCGTGCAGCGGGTACGGGTGGGAGACCGACCGGATCACGGTCACCTTGTCCATGACCTTCGCCATTCGAGGCAGAAGCTCACAGACGTCGAGGCCAGGAACTCGTGAGGGGATCGATTTCAGCTCCCCTCGAATTTCTTCAGGCGCGTCGGGCTTGGGGTCGAACGTCTCGAGCTGGCTGGGCGACCCGTAGAGAAAGAGAAAGATGCACGCCTTGGCCTGGCCGAATTGACCGGCCGTCGCCAGCGGCGCAGCGGTCGCCGAGCGCGCGGCACCCCGGCCCGCAAGCCCAAGGCCCATCAGACCGAGCGAACTGACCTGGAGCAGGTCGCGACGCGTCATTCCATTGCAGAAACGCTTCGGACCACCAAGAACGCGAAGCATGGCCACCTCAGGACAGGGACCACTGGCAGGAGGAGGGAACCAGGCTGCGCGGGAAAAGCAGCCTGGCCAGCATCCGTTTTAGGACATTGCGACGACATTATGCCAGTTCAAGGTAGGTTAAACAACCTTGGGGCACCGATGCCTTGATTTTCCCTCCAATCCCGGGCGGCTCAGGCTCAGGTCATCGCGACTTGACGACCAAGGTGCCGGCAATGAGGTCGTGGAGCCCCTGCTTGCGTTCGGTAAAAGCCGCCATGATATAGCCGATTAACAAGAGGAGCCCCGAAAGCACCTTGGCAAACTCACGCACGAACGCCTTTCCGAAGCTGAGCCGACGACCGTTGAGGTCGACCACCTTGATGCCCATCGCCCTTTTTCCCCAGGTCGCCTGCTTTGAAGAGCTCGTCATCCCCACGTAATAGCGGATACTAATAAGTATCCCGACGAGGAAACCGGTGATTTGAATCACCGTCATCGACACCCCGGCCAGGGCCAGAACGAAACCGAGGGTGAAGCCCACGAGATTATTCGCGAAGCCAACGATGATCGAGTCGAGAAAGAACGCGGCGAAACGCCTCCAGAACCCGGCGTACTCGAATCCCTTTTCCATGACCGGAGCATGGTAAGAGAAATCCGCATTCGGTGCCGCGTAGGGATTATTCCCAATATCTTCGACATAACTCATCGCACAGGCTCCCCATTTCCCTTGGAAGGGAATCGAAATTAGGCCGCTCTAAAATCCTTGCCATCTCACTATTCGGCGCAGCATAGGGATTATTCCCGAGATCATCGACGTCAGGGAGCCGGGTGGAGTGACCCCGCCCGGCTCCTCAAAACCAGATCACTGATTTAGCGCACGATCGCCTTGAACGTCACGAACCCTTCGACGCCAGGCGCGAGCGAGCCGGGGAGATCCCAGCGGAGTTCGGTCGAGCCGGCCTTATTCTCGCCCGCGGTAAAGACGGTGCCTTTCGGTCCTTCGGAACTGCCGGCAACGTAGCCGAACCGCGGCAAGAGGCTGTCGATCACCGAGACCGAGCGGATCGGCGTATTCCCCATGTTGCGGAACTGGATGACGAAGGTGAGGGTATCCCCCTGTTCGGCCTCGCCCGAGCTGACACGTTTGATCACGGCCAGGCCCGGCTTATTCGGCGGTTCTTCGACACCCACCGTCTCGCGCGGGGTCCAGGTCATGACCGTCTGCCCTGCCCCTTCCACGATCCCGGTCACCACGGCACTCTCGGCCGTCTTGATTCCGAGCGCGGGGATTTCCTCGCGGAGACCGATCGTCTTCTGGCGATTGCTCGACTGCTCGGGGCCTTGAATCAGGCGAGCGCCCGCGATGTGGGTCATGATGCTGAATCCGTTGAGCACGCGGATCTCGGAGTGGGCTCCGGCGAAGACCCGGCTGGCCATCCCCGAGGCGCGGGCCCGATGCCGGTTGGCCTCGGCCGCCTCGTTCTTCACGAGCCGCTTCGATTCCTGCCGGGCCAAGAGGGCCACTTGGGCCTCGACGATCTCGGCGCGACGGGGTCCCTCGACGGCCAAGGTCTCATTCGGGCCGACGCTGAGGCGAACCTCGGCGAACCGAGGGGCATAGACGCAGACCATGTTGGTCGGCAAGATCCGAGGGCGTTTGGTATCCGTGAACTGGATGACCGCGTCACGCGGGTCGATGCCGAGCAGGCCGCCGTCGCCGCCGAAGTGGGCCGGCTCGGCGTGGTCGCCGCCGTCGCAAAGGTATTCGTCGCGGGGGATCCAAGGGCGGCCGGGAGGCGGAGGGGTTCCTCGCACCGGGCCACAGGGAAGCTTGCAGGCACCGCCGTCCGAACCCGAGAACGGGCAGCGGTCCGGCCCTGGGGGGACCATTCCTGGGCCGAGAATTCGCTCACCGTTCAGCTCCTCAATGGACGGCTTGCGGCCACCGATTCGCAAGATCGCCATCACTCGCCCCAAGGCCGCGCCCACGCGGAGCGGGTCCTCGGACGGGGTGAGCGTCACGATTGGGATCTCCCCTTTCGGCAAGCTGATCGGCAACGCCTGGTCGGGATCTTCGAGGTAGACGACCTGGGTCACGAGCCGGCCGTGGTCGACGGCGTCAAGGAAGTCATCCTCGCCGAAGTGGACCTGGATGGGAAACTTGAACGGATCCATTCCCGCCGGCCGATGGAGGTGGCCCACCACCTCCACGACGGGGAAGAGCTCCGCATCGGGCCGGCCGGGCAAATCCCAGAGGCGGAGCCGGTAACCGACCCCGACCTTCAACCCGACCAGGCCTTCCACCGGCCCTGAGCCTGCGGCAAAGCCAATCGGTTCGGGAGGGGGGCCGAGCACCTCGACGTGCGCTCCCTCAGGCACCTGAAAGCGAACCACCTGAATGTGGGGAGGGAGGACGGGCACACCCACCCCGGCCTCCAGCACGACCGTGCCGGGCTCGGATGTAGGCGCAAGGGACGGCGAAACGGGGGGCATTGGCGCGGCCGAAACAGGCGGAGGGGGCGCAGGCACGGACGCGGGTGAAGACGGGGGTGTCGGCGTGAACGACTGGGCCACGCCCCGGGCCGGGCCGAAGGCAATGGCAATGGCGACCGCAACCCCGAGCGGCCATGCAAGGCGCGCCGTCCGGCTGCCGGTGCGGCGGATTGTTCCCTGAAGGCTCATCTCTTCATTTCCTTGATTCGTTGGACCAGGGGATCGCGATCTCCCGAGTCGCGAAGGCGCACCCAAATAACGGTGCCGGGGTGTCTCTCGGCGGCTTGATCCGCTCCTTAAAAGGGGTGATGGCCCTGATGAGCGGCGCACGTCCGCGCCGGGGCGTGCGAAAAACCCCGGCGGATCGCGGTTCGAGCACGCGACCGCCGGGGCGATGGTGAGTCACGAGGGTTGGAGCCGAGGCTCCTCGGCCGCGATCAAGGATTGGCGGCGGGCGGAGGCACCGTGTCGGCCGGCGGCGCCGGCGGTACCGATTCGGCCCCTTCCGTCACCGGGGCGGGGGGGGCCGGAGCCGGGGCCAGGGGAGCCGCAGCAGGAGCCGGGGAGACCGGAGCCGCTTCCAGCGGCACGTTCTCCAAGGCCGGGGGAGCCACGATCCCCGAGGGGAGCGTGCCGGGCGGCAGCGAGCCAGGAGCCAAAACCGTTCCGGGGCCCGTAATCACGCCGCCGATCACGTTGGACGGGACCGTGGTTCCCGAGTTGGGCATCTCCAGGTCGATGGCACCGACCCGGACGATCAGGAGGATGGTCCCTCGCTTATCGGCCTCCAGGATCGGGTCGACACCAGGCTCCAGCCGCGTCGAGACCAGGGTTTCAACCCCGGCGATCGCCAGTTCCTGGAACTTGGGATCGGGCAGGTAGATGACCTTGGTCACGAAGTTCCCGCCGTCGACCACCTGGTCGAAGTCCTCGGCCGTGAACTGAACCGGAATCGGGTTGTGGGTCAGGTAGGCGTCGGTCTGCGGCGTCGAGGGGGCCACCTCGATCGTCGGGTAGAGCTGAACGCCGGGCCGGCCCGGAATATCCGTCAACTTCAGGCGATAGATATACCCCTGCATGAAGTTGTAACGCGCCGGCACCGTGAGCTGGGCCGGGACGTAGACCCGATCAGGGCCGCCGGTGCCGGTCTGCCAGCCGATCTTCATGGTGTCGGGGTCGAGGAAGTAGATCTGGCTCCGGACGTTGGGGAACCGTCGTCCTGACTGAGCACCACCGGGTCCACCGCCGGGACCACCGGGTCCACCGCCGGGACCGCCCGGTCCACCGCCGGGACCGCCCGGTCCCATGCAGCTCGGACCGCCATCGCAACCGGGATGGCCATGCGCACATCCCATGCCCGCCCCACCTTGGCCAATCATGCCGCCCGGCGGGGGCGGGCCATGCATGACCGCGTGAGGACGGAAGAGTTTCTTGAGACCCACGTTGGGTTTACTGTAACCATACCCGTCCCCGGCGGTCGCCGCCGCCAGGATCAGCAAACCGATCGTATGCATGGATATTCTCCAACATCCGCGACCGAGGCCGGCCGTCGCCAAAGCAAGAGCGAACGCCGATCGGGGAAAAACTCACCATCGTTCCAGGAACTACCGCAACCACCTCGCCCGTTGACGAGGCCCGTCGCGGGTGAGGCAGACCGGCCCCTCAGGAATATGCGAGCGAACAGCTCCGCCGTCCACCTCTCGCACCCTTCGGCCGGACTTGCGTCGTATGACGCCTAGCGATATGATCGGGCATTCCTTTCCGACCCTTGAGGAAAAGCCCTACATCCCTACCATGCCCAAAAATCGGATCATCCCCGCGACCGTAATCGCGGTCGCTCTGTCGGGCCTATTCCAGACGTATGGGCAACCGGCCAAACCCGCGCCAAATGCGGCGGGCGGGCCTCCCGCCGGTCCTGCTGCAGCGCCGGCCAAGCCCGCGCCTCCGACCGAGGCCGAGATCCTGCTCGACGAGGCCATTAAAAAGGTCAAGGCACTCGATTCGGTCACGGCCGAGATCCTCGAAAAGGTCTCCATGCTCGACCAGAAATTCGAGATCAAGGGCCGCTACCGCAAGGCGTCCGGGGACCGACTCTACCTCAAGCTCGAGGTCCACGACCTGCCCGATTCCTCGGGCCTCATGCAACAGGTTTGCGACGGCACAACTTTCTGGGAACACCAGAAAGTCTTCGATACCCAGATCTATCGCAAGCTTGAGGCAGGAGCGATCCTGGCCAAACTGAGAGGGATCGATCTCGACGAAGAAATTCGCGAAAAAATCATGATCCAGCTCGGCTTCGCCGGACCCGACGCACTCCTGGTCGGCCTCCGCAAGACGATTACGTTCGATCAGAAAACCAAAGGGACTCTTAACGATCGCCCGGTCTGGATCCTCCGGGGGAACTGGACAAACCGTGAGGGTCTTTTCGGCCCGAACTCACAGCCCCTCGGCCCGACCATGCGGCTGCCTTCTTATGTCCCCAGCCTGGTGACGGTCTATCTTGGCGAGGACGATTACTGGCCTTACAAGGTCACGCTCGTCGGACAGCAAGCCTCGCCACTCCTTGGAGGCATGGAAGATACCCGCCCGATCGGCCCCAACGGAAGACGGATCGGCTCCCTGAACTCGATCCAGAAGCCTCTCTTGACCCGGATCGAGCTCATCTATTCCGAGGTCAAGCTCAACACGCCCGTGCCCGATCAGGAATTTGTCTTCACTCCTCCGAAAGACGTCCAGCCTGACGACAAAACGAAGGAGATCCTCGACGGTCTGGAGCAGGCCTCGACGATGCAGGCGGCCAAGAAGAAGGCGGAAGCCGCCAAGGGCGAAGACGACTCGCTCCTGAACCAAACGATCGAGGTGCCCAAGTCGGCGGAGCCCGGCGCCCAGGTCCCCTCACCTCGTCCGGACACGTCGCCCACGTCGAAGTAAGGGAATTCCCTCTGGAACCACGGGCATCCCACCCGTGGTCTTTGGGGAGAGGTTCGCTCGATTGTCGGGCCCCGTAACCTGCGATTTAATAAGCGTCGGGTTCCAGTGCTCCCCCTTCTGGTAAGAAGGGCTGGAGGGGACAGCGTTCGCATTTGGCGACGCTCGGCTTACAAAATTCGCGGCCGACCTGTGCAAACCAACCGGAGAGTCGGTTCAAGGTCTCCGAATCCTCATGGCCCGGCCTCTCCATGACGGAACGGGCCTCGTCATACTCGGCCGTCGGATCGAGCCAACCATGCCGGACCAGGATCCGGTAGGTAGCCCGGTCGACAGGATAGACGCCCCGATGTCCCGCTAAGAGCAGGATCTCGTCGGCCGTGGCTGGGCCGATGCCGGCCAAGCCTCGCAGTTCTTCGCGAAGCTCACTGGTCGAGATCGATTCATCACGGAGCGGGTCGGGGGATTGCTCCTGGCGAGCCAATACCCAAGCCGCCATGCGTCGGACCGGTCCGAGGACTCGGGCCGGCGGTGAGATGCCAAACGCCTTGAGCGTGTCGACGATCTCAGCGGGATCCGCCTCAGCCAGCGCCTGGGGCTCGAGGAGCCCGGCTTCGGCCAAGGCACGAAGGCTTTTCGCAACCTTCTTAGCGTCGATGGATTGTCCGAGAATCACAGCGACGGCTGCAGCAAATGAATCAGCAAGTCCCTCAGCGACCGAATCGGGGCGTCCGAATCGTTCGCCGAGGGCAAGTTCGATCGTGGAAAAGGACTCGTCGAAGGTCGGCATCGCCGAATCCTCGCCTCATCGCCGATCCCAATCAGAACAGGACGCGAGGGAGGGTCGGCACCCTCCCCATTTTTCGTCCCAAGACAGCGACAATCCCAAGCGAATTAGGCCGTGGCCTTCGCCTTGGCGAGAGCGGCCTTGTAGTCGCGTGCCAGCTTGCTCTTACGGCGGGCCGCCGTGTTGGGATGGAGGACCCGGCGCACCCCGGCCTTATCGATCTTGGCGGTCGCAACCCGGAAGTCGGCCTCGGCCTTGTCGAAATCCTTGGCGACGACCGCCGCCAAGGTTCGCTTCACATAGGTCTTGATGATCTTCTTCGCGATCCGGTTGTGCATCCTGCGCTTGACGCTCTGCTTCAGTCGTTTAATCGCGGAAGGCGTATTCGGCATGACTTGTTCCAAAAGGCTTAATCGGTACGGTCCGAACACGCCCGGTTGGTTGGGCGTGGCGGTAACGACCTTGGCCCCATTCAAAAGTTCCAGTTTCGGCGAAACGGCGAGGATATCACGAACCGGGGCATCAATTCAAGCTCTGAAGCCGCTGCGCAACGTCGAGATAGTTGTAGTCGTTGGCGGCGACCTCGTTGTAATGCTCTTCGGCCACCTGCGGATTGCCTTGGGCCTCGGCAACTCGGCCCAAGCGGTAATGGAGGGCGTTGACGATCCCCATGTCGGTCGAATCGGCGGCCTTCAGCGCATCCTGGTACATGCGCTCGGCCAGTTTCAACGACCCCTTGGATTCAAAGCTCAACCCACTCTGGTGAAGTGCCTGGACTTTGTGGTCGGCGCTGGCCCGCGCTTGCTGGAAGGCGGCAATCGCCTCATCGTGCTTGCCGGACCGGGCCAGCCTGATCCCCAGTTCGAGTTGCAGCCCCATGTCGTCGGGCTGAAGTGTAAGCCGACGCCGGAACTCTTTGATCTGGTAGTCGTTCAGCAGGGTGGTGAACTCTTCGAGCTTCGCCTTGGCCTTCTCGTCGTCCGGCTTCTCGGCAAGCCTGCGGGTGCAGCGATCGATGGCTCCCTGGATCCGGCTGATCTGGATCTCGGCATGGGCGAAGGCCAGGTCCCGATTGCCGGGGTTCGCCTTGAGGCCGCGAGCCATGACCTTCTCGGCCTCTTCAAGCTGCCCGCGCAATTTGAATAGGTCCGCCAGTTGGAGATAGGAGGAGGTCCGCGTCGGATCCTCCAGGATCTCTTTCTGATAGCGTTCCTCGGGGGTCAGCTTCTGGGCCTTCATCTCCTCGAGTTCGGCCTCGCCCGGACCGCTCGGAGCGTCGTCGTGCTTATCGATCGCGTCGCTGATCCCTGACCGCTTGATCGACGCCTGAGCCGACAGGCTATTGATCTGCCGGTTCGCGTTCTCATCGTTGGGATCGATCTTCTTGACCTTCTCCCAACAGGCGATGGCCTTCGGCCAGCTCTCGTTGATCTCATGAATGTGGGCCGCGAACCGGAAGAACTCGGCGTCGGTCGCCTGCATCTGGACCGCCTCGACGATCCACTGGGCCAGGTTGTTATAGCCCAGCTGCTCGGCCGCTTCGGCAGCGTCCCGGGAGACCGAGATATCCCACGGATTGTTGACGAACGCCTCTTCGCAAATTTCCAGAACGTTCTTCCAGTTGCTCTTGGCCTTCGAGGCCCGGGCGCGGAGCCGGATCGGCTGGTTCTTCGCACCAACCAGGCGGCCGACCTTGGACGGGTCGTTGGCAAACTTTTTTCGCTCAATGCCTCGGAGTGCCGCACGGTAGAGCAGATTTTCCACGTCGATCTTGCACGCTTCCCGATACATCTGGATCGCGTACTCGAAATTCTGCTTCATCGCGGCATCGTTGCCGTAATTGAAAAAAGTCTGGGCCTTCGTGAAATCCGATCCCGAGGACATCAGGGCGAACCCTCCGAAACCGAGACGTGGCGCTGTACTGTCGGGAGCCCACGCGATGCTCCGAACGACCCCGCGGCAGCCTTTGCGAGGCACGACCCGACCTTGATACTAGTGAAACCAGACACAACTTACGATGCAAGACTGAACTTCAGAACGGGGACGACCAACCGGGCGAATCTTCTTCCAGCCCGCAGATTTGCGCTTCTCGTCCCACGTCGTTCTGTGTTTTCTTGAAAGATGGAGAATCCCTCGATCGTCGAGCGGCTCTTCCCTTAAATTGTGCAGGCTTCCGTGGCCGCGGTCAACTCCGGATGCGGGTTTATAGGAGGGTTCGGCCGATGAATCCGATTTTGCGAGACACAGGATTATCCCAGATCGTGGCTACCGAAGCCCCCGAGCCTCTGGCCGAAGGCTTCGAATTCACCGAAGGACCACTTTGGTGTCCCGACGGTTCCGTCCTCTTCCAGGACATCCGGGCCGAGCGATCCTATCGGCTGCGCCCCGATCGCTCGGTGCAGATCGTTCGTGAACAGACCGGCGCCGCCAACGGTCAAACCTATGCCTCGGACGGCCGTATTGTGTTCTGCGAGCAGAACGGTCGGCGGATTTCCGCCATGAATCCCGACGGAACCAACGTCCAGACGATCGCGGAGACATGGTCGGGGAAGCGGCTCAATAGCCCCAACGACATCGTGGCCCGCTCCGACGGAGGTCTCTACTTCACCGACCCCCCCTACGGCGTTGCTCCCAAGGACCGGCAACTGCATTTTCAAGGCGTCTACTTGCTCGATGAACGCGGCGAGACGCGACTGCTGGCGGACGACTTCGAGAAGCCCAACGGCCTGGCCTTTTCCCCCGACGAGCGCACGCTCTATGTCTGCGATACCGCGCGGTATCACGTCCGCGCCTTCGACGTCGAACCATCGGGAACGCTCCGGATCGGCTCGAGTCGGGTGTTCGCAACCATGGATCCCGACCAGCCCGGAGGCCCCGACGGCATGAAGGTGGACCGCGACGGCCGGGTCTACGTCGCCGTCGCCCAAGGGGTCTGGGTTTACGAGGCTGGGGGCACGCTCCTCGGAATCATCGCGCTGCCGAAACGGCCCGCCAACCTCGCCTGGTCCGAACCCGACGCCAAAGCCTTGACCCTGACCGTCGTCGATCGCCTTTATCGCGTTCGACTCAACGTGGCCGGCATCCTGCCGCCGTTCACACCACTTGCCCCATCGGCCTGATGAGCATCCAAAGAGAAGCGGCTTCTTACTTCGCGTAATCCGCATCGAGGTGATAGAGCACAGTCCCCAGAGAACCTGGGGCCTGGTTCTGTTCCACCTTGAAATTGCCCGCGATGTACCGCAAGCCAGTGTGATAGTCGAGGGCGAGCGGCTCTTTCAACTTCACCTGGATCATGTCCGTGAGCTTGGGCTGGCCGCCAAAGCAGCAGGTCCCGTTGTCGCGGCAGAGGACGAACTCCTTGATCCCGGTCGTCTGGTCGGTCGGGTACATATACCCCTTGATATACACCTTCTTGCCGTCGAGTTCCTTCGCCGTCGCGGGGATCAGGTCTCCCCCCTTGGGCTGTAAGGGCTCGTAGGAGATGGGCACGTAGCCTTCGGGCACCTCATTCATGGCATGGTAGAGCATCACGGCACCACCGGTCACCAGCGCCAGGACGGAGCAGACGAGACCGGCCTTCGCCGCCCCCCGGCCGGCCATGTCATACCGCCGAACGGAGGAGAGGCCGCGATACCCGGTGATCAGGCCCACCACGGCGGCGAAAATGAAGGTGCCCACCCCCAGGTCGTAAACCAGGATGGCCGCGAGCAAGGCGAGCAAGCCGGTGACCACGCTCACCGCGGCGGCCGGGCTGATCGGACGGTAGGCGACGATCTCCTCGGGCAGATCCGTCACGGGCTCTCGAACGGTCATATGATTCTCCATAGGTTCGTATCTCCGTCCCGTCTCTTTCACTGGGGCTATGGGATGATCGGGATTCGTCGGAAAGATTGCGAGAAGTCGTCAAGGCGCGGAAGCGAGCGCCTTGGCGACGTCGGTCCGGTAGGCGGTCATCGCCGGTAGATATCCTGCCAGGGCCGACAGCACGATCAGGGCCGGGACGAGCGCCAGTTCGGCCGGGATCAAAGGCGCGAATCCGATCACGACTCCGGTCCGGGCCGCGATCGCCGGGCTGAGCGCGGCGATCAGGGCACGCCCCAGGATCCACCCCGCCAAGCCTCCCGTCAACGACAGCAGCATCGACTCGAGGAGCACGATCGTCCGCACGGTCGATCGCCGCGCGCCCAGGGCACGCATCACCGCGATCTCACGCCGGCGCTCACTCATCGAATTGTAGATGCTGACCAAGATGCCCACCCCCGAAACCACCACGATCAAGCCCGTGAGCGCAAGCAGGACCGTCTCAATCGGCCCGACGATCACGTCGAAGAGCCCACGGATCTCCCGAACCGGCATCACCGCCTGGGCCGCCGACCCTTCGTTGATCAGGTTGGGAAGCTGGATCGAGGCGGCAGGTGAAGACGTCCGGACCAGCACCGCCGTCAGTTCGCGTTGATCTTCGGGGAGCGGAGTATGGCTATGTTCGTGGCCTTCGTGCTCGTGCTCTGCTTCCCCTTCGTGATGCTTGTGCGTCGCCTCGTGCTCTTCGTGGCCGCTGGCAACGTCGACCTTGGCCTTCGGGTCGGCTGGGTTTGTCTCACCGACCGGCTTGGCATGATTCTCGAGGAGGTAGAACCCCTCAATGTTGATGAAGAGGGCGCGGTCGTTCGGCGTTCCGGTTGGTTCGAGGATGCCGACGACCTTGAAGGCGTCGTGCTCGTGCCCTTGGCCGTCATCGTTCACGCCGTGAGTCGGCCGAAACGTATCGCCGACCTTGAGCCCCGTTCGCGAAGCCGCCAGGGCGCCGATGACCCCCTCGAAGAAGCCGCTCGACTGAAAGTTCCGCCCCGCGCTGAAGGCGTATTTCCGCCCCGGTGCATACTGGGTCTCGGCAAACAGGTCGGGCACGGTGGCGACGACGCGTTGGCCTTCGTAATTGTCTCCCAGGCAGTACGGAATCGCCCGGGTCACGTAGGGCTTGAATCGGCCTTCGTTGAGGTCGTGGAAGACGGAGTACGGAATATTCTCGACGGGGGTGCTCAGGTGATAGACCGTGTTGAGCACAAGCTGGAGTTTCCCCCCTTTGGCTCCGACGATCACGTCGTAGCCTCCCCCCGCGCCTCGCTGGAACGAGTCGGAGATGACGTGGTAGGCGACCAGCACCATGACCACCAGCGCCACCCCAAGCGCCATCGAGAGGCCGGTCAACGTCGAGGCCAAGGCCCGTTGCGTGAGACTCCGCCAGGCAATTGCGATGAGACTCATGTGAGGGCCGCCACCTTGTTGAGGTTCTCGAGTTGCACGGTCCGCTCAAACCGGGCCGCAATCTCCGGAGCGTGCGTAACCAGCAGTAGGGCAACGCCCTCCTCCTCGCAGGTCTCACGGATCAGGTCGATGACTTGCTGCTGGTTCTTGGCGTCCACACTCGCGGTCGGCTCGTCCGCGAGCAGGAGCCGGGGCCGGTTCGCCAGCGATCGGGCCACCGCGACGCGCTGTTGTTCGCCGATGGAGAGCTGCGCTGGCTTGTGCCGCTGCCGAGACGACAGCCCCACCCGTTCAAGCAACTCGCGGGCACGCGCGGGATCACGGCGGCCTTGACCGAACGCCATGCCGAGCAGCACGTTCTCCAAGGCGGTGAAACCGGCCAGCAAGTTGAACGACTGGAACACGTATCCGATATTCTCCGCGCGGAACCGGTCCCGCTCCGCCTCGTCGAGCCGCACGAGGTCGCGACCATCCACCAGGATCTCACCCGAGTCGGGCGTGCTGATCCCGGCAATCACATGCAAGAGCGTGGTCTTCCCACAGCCACTCCGCCCCACCAGCACGACCTGCTCGCCCGCGTCGACCTGGAACTCGTCGACGTCCAGGATCGGGAGCCGGCCCCCGCCTGGTTCCGCGAACGATTTCTTCACATTCCTGAGGAGAAGCATTCGTCCCTTCCTGTTTGAAATCCGTGCCACACGCAAAGTGGCCCCAAACCCTCGTTCTCAGAAAGCGTGTTCACCTGACTGCACGCCGGATCATGAAGGAGCCGGGAAGTCGGCCTTGTTTGAGATGGAATCCGTCCCCCCCTGCCCTCTTCTAGAATCTTTCCGTTGGGGTGGGGGCACTCGCGAGAATGATTGTCCCGCGAGGTTGCGCAGTCAGATCAGAGGTGGGGCTCGAGGCGAAGCGGGGCGAGTATCACAAAGTGAGACGAATACGAAGGCGCGGGGCGTAGTCGCAACACCTAAAGCCAGAGGCGTACGCGCCGTGGCGGATGAAGCAACGCCGGGGAGTTGCCCCTGAGCGAAGAAGTGACAGAGCGGACAATCATCCGCCGACAGCGTGGCCTGGATCATCGCGAGCGCGGTCAAGCTTCGGCCCGTACTCGGGTTGTGGCCTTCGGCAAACCCGCAGTGGGTGCAGAAAGAGGCCGAGTGCAGGCTTGTCCCGAACGTGGCGACAGCGCCATGGAGCACGACAAGCGAGGAGAGCAGGAGAGAACGAACGCGCGGCCGTGTCAAATCAACCACCCGCACTGAGGTCATCCAAGAAGATGCAATCTCAATCTAGCTTCAAGCCGGCGCGATTCCACGTCAAGAGCGATCCTCACATTCGCAACCGAGCGGGCCGCCGGGGTCGTTCCCAAGCGGCCGGGCGACCGGGCAAAGCCGAAAGATCACGCCGGCGCAAAGAGAGACTTGGTGTTCGGTCGTGATCGAACCGATAAGTCTCAAGTCGTCGCAAATCCGAAAAGGTTCCCGCTGCGACCTTCACGGACCACGGCGACCGAAATCTTTCGGGCGTTACGCAATGCACGAAGAGACACCTCACCCAAGAGATTTCCCGGGGGTTCGTCTCGGCGCAATTCGGCTTTGCGTTCGGGTCTGAATAGAATAGACTCCCGCCAAGACCGTGGCGCCTTGTCGAGGCGAGCGGCGAACGAAAGGGACCCCCAGGAGGAGGGAATCCACCATGCGACGGATCGCCGTACTGAATCAGAAAGGCGGGGTAGGCAAGACGACTTCGACCGTGAACCTCGCCGCCGCACTGGCCGCCGAGGGGCACCGAACGCTCGTGCTCGACCTCGACCCTCAGGCCCACGCAACACTCCACCTCGGACTCCTCCCCGGCCGCTCGGGACCGTCGCTCTACGATGTCCTGACCCAGGGCATGCCCCTGGAAGAAGTCCGCCGCGAGGTTGCGCCCAACCTCTATATCTGCGGCAGCCATATCGACCTGGCGGGGGCGGAACTCGAGCTGATCAATATGGTCGGGCGCGAGACCATCCTTCGCGACCAGCTCGAGGCCGACACCGAATCGTTCGACTACGTCCTGATGGACTGCCCTCCCTCGCTGAGCATTTTGACGCTCAATGCGCTCTGCGCAGCGAAAGAGGTTTTGATCCCCTTGCAGGCCCACTTCCTGGCGTTGCACGGACTCTCGAAGTTGCTCGAGACGATCAACCTGGTCGCCCGGCGAGTCAACCGCGAGCTGCGAGTCGCCGGGGTGCTCCTCTGCCTCTACGACGCGGGCACCCGGCTCGGAGGCGAAGTGATCGAGGATCTCGACCGCTTCTTCGACGGCCGACGCTCCCCGCCGATGCCCTGGTCGGACGCCCAGGTCTACCGCACCCGGATCCGGCGGAACATCCGCCTGGCCGAGTGTCCGAGCTTCGGCCAATCGATCTTCCAGTATGCTCCGAGCAGCCGAGGCGCAGAGGATTACGCCTCGCTGGCGGCCGAACTCCAAGGGCGTCAGCCCGCCTCGCTCTGGATCGGCTCCGGGGCCCGGGCTCATGGCTCGGACGGGGCGCATGAAGAGGCTCCGACGGCCCGCAGCGCCTAAGCTTTGCCGTAAGGCGAGCGGGGAGTGTAAACTCCCTGACTTCCTGGTTTCGCTCGCCTTGAGAAATTCAAAAAGGTGGGTCGATCCGGCTCGAGCGGGACAACCATGCGTTGGGTAGGAATCGACGAGGCGGGCTACGGGCCGAACCTGGGCCCCCTCGTGATGACGGCGATCATCGCCGAAGGACCGGGCACGAGCCCCCCCGATCTCTGGGGGGATCTCGCCTCGACCGTCGCCCGCGCGGGGGGCGATCCGGATCGCCTCTGGATCGACGACTCCAAGGCCATCCTCAAAGGCGGCCGGGGCCGAGAACGGCTCGAAGCCACCTGCCTTGCAACCTTGGCGGCCACCGGCTGCCCACTCCCTCGTTCGTTCGGCGGGCTCCTACAAGCGATCGACGCAGGCACACTCGCCGACGTCGAACTCGCCCCCTGGCTCGACGAGAATGACGACCCGCACTGGCCCCGGCCCGAGTCGCGCGACCTCCACGATCGGTGGTCGGAAAACCCGCTTGCCGGGGTCCCTTGGCGGATCGTCGGCGTCCAGACCGTGGTCGTCGGCCCGGCTCGCTTCAATGCGGGTCTCGAGACGTCGCGATCGAAAGCCACAGTCCATTTCGCCGCGTTCGCGCATCTGCTCCGCTCGCTCTGGGAGCGTGCGGGAGACGGAACACCGACGTTGGTCCGCTCGGACAAGCACGGCGGCCGTCATTTCTACATGGAGCCGCTGCAAACCCTCTTCGACGACGTCTGGATCGACCGTGGCCCCGAGGGCCCCGCGCTCAGCCACTACACGGTCAAGAGCCCCGGCCGGCACCTCGAGCTCAGTTTGCTCCCCCGGGCCGACGCCGACGACGGACTCGTCGCCTTGGCCTCGATCGTGAGCAAGACCGTCCGCGAAGCCTGGATGGACGCCTTCAACGCCCACTGGCGAGCGCGATACCCCGACCTCCGCCCCACCGCCGGATACCCGATCGACGCCAAACGATTCCGCCAGGCGATCGAGCCCGATTGCCTGGCCCGCGGCCTCCCCCCAACGCTCTGGTGGCGGACAAAATAGGCCGGGCTCAAACCACCCTGCCCTGGCTTTCCTCAAGCGATGAACCGGTCGCCTCCGCATCATCCGCCTTTTTCATTGCGATGGCCTCCACGATGCTCCGCGTTTCGATCGCTTCGTCATTGGCGTCGACCACCACGATTCGGTTCCAGTCCCCCGGCGCCAGGTCGCGGGCGATCAGACCCTCGAGCCGCCGGAACGAGGCCTCGCCCAAACGCTGGACACATTGCTCCAGATCAAATCCGTCGCCTGTGCCATGTGACACCGGGTAAGTGTCCCCAGGTCGCTTGATTAGCCGACGATTGTCGTGCTATCAGCCATTGTCAGCTTCTTGCTCCGCTACCAACGTTTCAACGAGTTGATCGAGCGCATCGCCTCTCAATCCCTTTGATCGGATCTTGCCCTCGGCGTCGATGAGATAGACGGTCGGATACGTTCGCACACGGTAGAGCTTGGAAATCGGCCCCTCGATGCTCAGCACTTCATTCTTCTCGAGCCCGGGCATGCGGTCGTGCCAGTTGGGCCAGGTGATACCTTCGGCCTCAATCGTCTTTCGGGCGACCACGGCGTCGGCGTCGGTGTTGACGCCGAGCACGGCGAACGGCCGGCCTTTCATGCGCTCAACCAGGGCCTTCTCGCGGGGGATCTCTTGCATGCAGGGGCCGCACCATGTGCCCCAGAAGACTATCGCCACGACTTTGCCGCGGTAGTCGGACAGCGCCAAGGATTTGCCGTGGACGTCTACCCCATTGATCTCGGGCGCCGGCTTGCCTACGGCCAGGTTGTGCCAGTCGTCGAGCCGGGCCTCGGCCTCCTGGCCAAGTGTCGAGCGGCGGCGGCGTGCAATCGCATTTTCGATCCTGCGCCGCTCTTCAGCAGTAAGGATCTGGCCGTTCCATTTCGGCTCCGGTTGCCTGAGCAGGGCTTCCGTCAGCCGATCGCTTGCTGTGATGTACGGCACGTCGTCGTACTGGGCAATCACCTCCTCATACAGCCGCTGCGCCTCGGCGCGGAGGTAGCCCGCGTCGCATTGCTTTAAGTGCAGGAAATAGGCGTACTCCACGGCGGGCATGACCGCATTCTTACCATTGAGCGGCCCGTCCGTATTGACCGGTTTGCTACGGATGCGCGCTGGCCGGCCTTCGATCTTCCTGGCCTGCTCGACCTGCACGGCCTTACGCTCAAGGTACTTCGCCAGAGCCAGCCGGGCTAGTCCCTTCGATTCTCGACCCTTCGCCGAGGCGTAGAAGTTCAGCAGGAGGAAGTCGCGGCTAGCGGTCAGCTGATTAGCGAACTCGAGTCCCACCCGCACCGCATCGGGGTCGTCGCCGAAGTGCAGGACGAGCCAGTTCGCCGCGACAACAAACTCGCCGGCATAAGGGCCGCCATCGCGGAACGGGCGGATCTGCTCGATCACCCAGAGCCAAGCATCCCTGACGGCCGGATCCTTCGGAGCAATCGCTGCCTGATCGGCAATCCGGCGGACGACGGCCGGAAGGTCAGGCCAGATCTCGGCGGCCTTCGCTTTGTTCGCTTCCGGGATCGTGGAACCGCGAAAGAACGCGTTGTAAGCTCGGAAGGCATCCTCGTACTCGGCCTTGAGGCGATCAAGCCTCTCGGCCAGTGGCGGCCCAGGACGCTTGGACTCGTCTTGTACTGCGAGCTTCGAATCGTCAGCACCGCTGTTTGCCAGCCCGACTGCCCCGATTGCCGTCGTGCTACCAATCGCGACGACGCACACGATCATCAAATGTTTTGCTTTTATCACATATGCCTCAATTCAGTGTCGATCAGGCGACGGTTACCACAATCATCGCCTTCACCAAAGCGGACATCAGGTGGATGCTCTTGTCGTGCCCCAATAATACTGCAGCACAGTACGTGACAACGACCGTAAGTCTCTGCAATTCCTGCGCATCCACGACTCATCGGTCTTATTCAAATTCCAAGATCGAACCGATCTAAGACACACAATCCCCTTACCTATAAACAAATAATAAATAACATAAATGCAAACTTGAATAATATTCACACGCTCACCTCTTATGGCATGACACGAAAACTTAGACCAATTCTGGTTCATCCGGCGGAAGCGTACACGGGGGCTGAAAAAAACGACCATGCTGATTCCACTTGAAGTTACGTAAAAAGGCTCCAAAGGGGGAGGTCAGCATGTCAACCAGTTTGTTGTACTGAAAGAAGAAAAGCCGATTCAGGTCAGTCAAAGGCTTGAGGAAGGCGAGCGATCCGCAATGGCTGCGCTTCCTGGTTACTGGCCGGAGGGGTCGGTTCTTTGAGAAAGTGGGAACCACCGCCCACCGCCGTTACATTACTGCTTGTTGTTCGAGATGAGATGAGGCGAGGAGAAAGCCGGAGCATCAAAACCTGTGGCAATCGGAAGGGACAGGGCATATCTCGGAGAGCTTCGCACCCTCTTTAACGTCGGAGCAGTCGGGGAGTTGACGGACGGTCAGCTTCTGGAGCGGTTCGCAGCCGCACAGGGGGAGGCTGCGGAGCTTGCTTTCGAGGTCCTGGTCGAACGGCATGGTCCGATGGTCCTGCGCGTTTGCCGGGGCGTACTGGCCGACTCGCATGAGGCGCAGGATGCGTTCCAGGCCACGTTCCTGGTGTTGGTCGGGAAGGCCCGGACGCTCTGGGTGCGCGACTCGATCGGTCCCTGGCTCCATCAAGTGGCGTATCGCACCGCCGCATGCGCCCGGTCGGCCGCTGCGCGTCGGAGGCGGCACGAGCAGGCGGCGGCGGAGCGCACGAAGGAGAGCCAGGTCGAGACGCAGGACGAACTCGGGCCGGTTCTCCACGAGGAGATCGCCCGACTTCCGGACCGATTCCGGGCTCCGCTGGTGCTCTGTGACCTCGAAGGGGGCACGTACGAGCAGGCCGCGCGGCACCTGGGCTGGCCGGTCGGAATAGTCAAGAGCCGGCTCTCCCGAGGGCGTGACCGGCTTCGCGATCGACTCCTCCGCCGGGGGATTGCCCCATGCGCCTGGCCGCTGGCTCCCGGCTTGAGGCTCGATGACGCCAAGGCCCTGGTCTCTCCGACGCTGGTGCAATCGACAATCCGTGGCATTTCTCAGTTCGTGACATCTCGGACCGTGCTCCGAGAATCGGCTGCAATCCTAACCCTGGAGGTTCTCAGGACCATGACGATCATCCGATCGTTGAAGACGGCGGCAGTCCTCCTTGCACTGGCCGCGACGACGTCCGGAGTCGACTTGCTTGCCCAAAAAGAAGCGCCGGTGGTTCCCACGGGTGATACCGACGCGTTGTCGACTTACGAGATCAAGCGGGGTCCGCTTAAAAGCACGTTCGTCACGCGAGGGGTGATCGAGGCAACCCGGAATCCCTCCCTCATCAACCAGGTCGCGGGGCGGACCACCATCGCCTCGATCGTTCCCGAGAGAACCAAGGTCAAAAAGGGGGACCTCGTCTGCGAGCTCGATTCGACGGCCCTGAAGGACCAGTTGACCAACCAGCAGATCGTGGTGCAAGAGTCCGAGATGGCAGCCCAAAAGGCCAAGCTTGAACGTGAACTCGCCGAAATCACTCTCAATGAGTATGCCCAGGGAACCTATGTCCAGGAGCGAGCGGCCTTGCAAGGAGCGATCGCCATCGGCCAGTCGTCGCTTGAGATGGCTGAGGCCCGGCTCGAGCGGACACGCCGAGCCCGTCAACGGCTCAACGACATGATCGCCTCGAAGCCTGAGACCAAGACGTCCGCCGATCTCCTGGCCGAGGTCGACCTAGACGACCGCATCGATGCAAGCGAACAGACCCTCGTGCGTGAGAAGAAGGGGATTGAGCTGGCCAAAATCAAGCACGATGTGCTCGAGAAGTACAGGCGGAACAAGACGATCCACTTACTCAAGCTCGACATTGAAACAGCGCGGGGGGCCGAATTCGCCAAACGGCAGACACTGGACCGGGAGAGGAAAAAGGGGGCGAACCTCGAGGACCAGATCCGTTTCTGTAAGCTCTACGCCCCCAACGATGGACTCGTCCTCTACGCCAACGCGCCCGGTGGAATCGCCGGACAGCCCACGATCAAGCAGGGAGCCACCGTCCGCGAGCGGCAAATCATCGTCACGGTGAGCGATCTCGAAGGGCCGTTCTGGCTGCACACCAAGGCGAAGGAATCGTACGTCGACCAACTCCGGCTGGGATTGCGAGCCCAAATCAAGGTCGACGCGTTCCCGGATGAGGTTATGACCGGCGCTGTCGAATCCATATCTCCGCTTCCTGCCCCACACACTTCCCTCCAACGTTCCAACGACAAGCTCTATGGCACCAACGTCAGAATTGAGAATCGACTTTCCGATCTGCGGCTGGGCATGACGGCCTCAGCCGAGATTCTTGTTCACGATCTTGACGACGTACTCAGTGTGCCGCTTCAGGCGGTCCGTCACGACGACGGTAAAGACTACGTCGCGGTCAAGAAACCGGACGGCAACGTCGACTGGCGTGAGGTGACCCTGGGTGCATCCGACGGCAAGCGGATCGAGGTCAAGCGCGGACTCGAAAGCGGCGAACGCGTGGTCGATCGACCGCTCGACTTGAAGATCAAGAAGCCGATCCCCCTTCCGTAGCCGTCCGAACGGACCACCAACCTGAACGCCGCCACCGTCTTCTCAAGATCTTCCGGAGACGGTCACCCGCCGCGTCGAGCAGGCGGATTGCAGCCGACAAGCCCTCTACCAACACGTCTACTCGGTCGAACTGCGGTGGCAGCCCCAGGCCACCGCGCCGCCACCAACCGAGGCCCCACCCCGCCCACATCTGAAATTCGCCGTCTTCCGACGCCCCCAAGGAATCGCCAAGGCAGTCGCGGGAGCCTTGCGAAGGAGCACCGCGGCCCCCAACGACTCCGAGGCTGACGCATATAGCCTGAACGTCTTCCACACTGCGATGGAAGCCAACCGCGTACGTCCATGCCGACCTGATTGTCCGCCAGAAATCCAGAAATCAAACCGGGAAGCGGAAGCAGGGAACGCCGAGGAAACGTCTTCGTCTCTCAACGTTCTGATCATGCCGTTGCATCATCGTTACTCGCCCTTCTTAAATCATTCATTCTTGTTGGCCCAACGCTTTTCTTAATCGGTTCGTACTTGTATCACACTCCCACAGTAGCGACGAACATAATGATGAGTGCGTGAGTGCGCGTCGAAAATAGCTCGATATTCGACAGACAATCTTCTTGACTATATACTGGAAACCGCTCTAATCGAGAAACTCATCGAACACGTGCGATATCTCAAAATAACACATGCTCTTCGTTTTTTGACGAGAGTGTAGGTTGTGCTAACGCGCTCGGTTTTAACCGCGACTGTTCGGAAATGAAGAGTCGAGTGAACTGTCTGGCAACTTCTCACTCAAGTGAGTCTACTCAAAAAATCGTGGCCCGGTTTCAAGCCAATTTCCCATGCCATCTTTTTGAAGACTTCGCGTCTTCATCGATCTTGCTTTTGAGATCGATATCAAGACGGAATTCATCTACGCATTGATTCGACAAGCCTCTCGGCAAAGGGAAGGAGGGTCGATTCGTGGATCATCACGCGCCTCATTTGTACGGTCGGCCAACATCGATTGCAGGCTGGCGGTTTCGCGAGGATTCTTGAAGAGGTCGCTCAAAATCGTAAGCGTGCGACGTCGTAAAGTCACCCAACAGCCGTCCGGACCAATTTGTGCTCGCGACGCGGTCATTCCATTGATTTGCGCCATCGTCATCGTCGACCGGCGGTCGAGTACAAGAGTCGTTCTTGTCGCTTATTCGGAGGTCTGCTGATGTCACGCCGAAAATCCGGTTTCACGTTGATTGAGTTGTTGGTTGTCATTGCAATCATCGCGGTTCTCATTGCACTCCTGTTGCCCGCCGTCCAGTCTGCGCGAGAGGCGGCCCGTCGCGCCCAGTGCACGAACAACCTGAAGCAGTTCGGGATCGCCTTTCACAACTATCACGACGTCAACAGCGGGTTCCCCATGTCGAACTACTCGCCCAACTATCAAGGGAACAACGTCTACCCCAGCTCGAGTGACTGGACCGAGCCCAATGCAGCGGGCTGCTGCCCGTTTGGGAGCTACTCGTGGGCGGCATTGACCCTGAACTTCATCGAAGGGAATAACATCTTCAACGCAACCAACTTCATCCTTCCGGCCTACGCCGCGAGTATCCCCGAAACCGCGGGCCCCTGGGGCGGCTCGAGCGGCAATCGCGGTCCCCAGGGCAGCTTGGCAAACTCGACCGTGTCCACCATGGCTCCGAATGTCTTCTCATGCCCCTCGATCCCGGACGTCATCACCACCGTCGCAATCAGCCCGGGCCCCCGAGGCGCGTGGAAAGACTACGGCATCAACGTCGGCACCGGCTACGCGGGTTGCTGCCCCGAACGACTGAACAATGGTGGGCCGGCCATCACCGACGGCATGGCGGCGGTCAACCTTAGCCTCAACATGCGCGACGTGACCGACGGGACCAGCAACACATTCCTTCTTCTGGAATTGTCGCGCAACGCCGAGCATAGCTGGATCGGGAAGAATACGGGGTCGAACCAGTTCATGTGGACGCATCACCCGTCTCAGGGCATGGTCGTCGCGGGTGAGCTCGGGAGCAGCTCGCCGCCGTTCCCCCCCAACTCGAATTTCCCGAACTCGCGAGGCGCTGTCGGCGGCCATCCCGGCGGTGTGAACGTCCTGTTCACGGACGGGCACGTTCAGTTCATCAAGAACAGCATCAACTTCCAAACCTATCGTGGTTTGTTCTCCAGGAACCTCGGCGAAGTCATCTCGTCGGACTCTTACTGACACCCGTTTACGGAGCTTGAGAACCGGCCCTGTGGCACAACCCCAGGGCCTGTCCTTACCTCATCGCCGCCGATCCATCCCCCATAGGCCGTTCTGACGAATCCATTCTCTCCTGCAAAAGCCATTGAGGCTCATCATGCGATACGTATCTCGTGCCGTTCGAGTCGCGGCGTTTGTGACGCTGGCCGTCATGTTTGCGTTTGCCGGTTGCAGCAAGGGCGACTACCCCGAGATGGCAAGGGTAACTGGAACGGTCGCCTATAAAGGTAAGCCCGTCCCGAACATCATGGTCAACTTCATGCCCACCGAGGGCCGTCCCAGTTGGGGTAAAACCGATGACGCCGGCAAGTTTGAAATGATCTACGATGAGGACTACAAGGGTGTGAAAATGGGCCGCCACAAGGTCTATTTCACCCCGGCCGTATTCACAATCGACGGCGGCGCAAGCAAAGCATCCCGCAAAGCGATCGCCGCAGCGGCGGGGTTGACTCCCGCGGAATTGCTGGACCTCCGCTCAAAGTACGGATCCGAGAGCGAGACCAAGCTCGTGGTCGAGATCAAAAAGGATCCCGAAGTTCTCAAACTCGATCTCGACTGACCAGCCGCCCTGGCTGGCTGGAAATGGCCGTGGTTGGAATCCTTGGAGAAGGGTAAAGGCAAAGGGGGCGATCGTTCTGTGGCAGACTCCGAATATCCCCTTAGCCGCGCAGGCTCAGGGGAGAGGAAAAAGCCGTGAAACAGGTAGACCGACCTTGGCCCAGTATGAGCCGAAGACGTTAATGAGCCACGACCGGTGCCCTGATCCTGCCGGCCAAGGGCTCGGAAGACTTCTTGGCTGGGTTGCAATCGTGGTGACACTCGCCGGGCCGGGTTGCCGAGATCAGGCGTCGCTCGAGGGTCAGCCGGTCGTGGTGCCGCAGACTTCAAAAACGCCCCCGGCTGGCCCCTGGTTCATCGACCGGGCTCATGAATTCGGGCTCGACGTCGTGACCCGATGCGGCAGCCCCGATAAGAGCTCCATTCTCGATGCGATTGGCACAGGCGTCGCCCTGCTCGATATCGAGGGCGATGGCGACCTCGATATCTTCGTCGCCCCCGGCAGTGAGGTTCACAACGACAAGGTCACTTGCGCAGGGGGCCCCTGGCTATTCCGAAACGATGGGCCCGGCCGCTGGGTCGACGTCTCGAAAAGTTCAGGGCTGCACTACACCGGCTGGGCGCAGGGCACGGCCGTGTGTGACTACGACGGCGACGGCGATTTCGACCTCTTCATCGCGCAGCACGGTCCCGACACCCTCTGGCAAAACCAGGGGGACGGCACGTTTCGCGACGTGACGAACGCCGCCGGAATCTCCGACAACGCATGGGGGATTTCGGCCACCTGGGGCGACTACAACTCCGACGGTTGGCCCGACCTTTACGTGACCAACTACGTGAATGTCGACGCGATCCATCCCCCCGAACTGATGCACTACTACGGGGGCAAAACGATGGTCTTCCGGGGTCCCGAGCACCTCGAAGGCCAGCCTGATCGCCTCTGGCGCAACAACGGAGACGGGACGTTCACGGATGCCACCAAGGCCGCCGGCCTCGACAACCCAGACGGCAAGGGGATGTCGGCCGTCTTCGCCGACCTCGACGGTGACCACCTGCTCGACCTCTACATCACCAACGATGGCCAGGCCAACGAGCTTTACCGAGGGCTTCCCGGTGGCCGGTTCCGCGAAGAAGCCGTCGTCGCCGGAGTGGCCTACAGTGACACCGGGCGTGCGGAGGCCGGCATGGGAATCGCCATCGCCGACATCGACGGCGACGGCCGGCTCGACCTCGCCCGTTCAAACTTCCACCACCAGGGGACACGGCTCAATCGCAATCTCGATGGAAAATCGTATCTCGACATCTCGACGCAGTCGTCTTTATTCGGCCGGACGAGTCATTACGTCGGCTGGGGACTCATCCTGGGAGACTTCGATTCCGACGGCTGGCCCGACCTGTTTCAAGGCAACGGGCACGTGTTTCCCAAAGGGACGGCCGACCCCTATGACCAGCCGCCGCTGATCCTCCGGAACGATGGGAAGGGGCATTTTCAAGACAAGACCAGCGACTGGGGCCCTGACCTCTATTCCCTCCGTTCGGGCCGCGCCGTCGCGGCGGGCGATCTCGACGGCGACGGCGACATCGACCTGGTGATGACGACCATCGACGGCCCACTTCGCGTCATCATGAACGAGGGTGTGAGCAACAATCACGCAGTGACCGTGAAGCTGGTCGGCCTGAAACCAAACCTCGAAGCGATCGGTGCGGTGGTCAAACTCCGAGCCGGCGGCCGCGACCGGATCGCGACATTGATGCGAGGGGGAAGCATCCTCGCCGCGTCCGACTCAGCCCTCCATTTCGGACTCGGCCCGGCAGCATCGATCGACCGTGTCGAGGTCGAGTGGCCCGACGGCTCACGCTCCGTCATCTCCCAAGGCCCGATCCCAGTCGACTCGGTACTGACCATTCGCCAGGGGTCCTCGGCCCTCTCCCACCGTCGGTTCGCGACTCTCAAGGGTGTTCCATGACGGGCCGCGTGAAATGGCTGGGCCTGACGACGCTCGGGGGGTTGGCCGTAGCCGTCTGCGCCTGGTGGATTTATCAGGAATGGAACGCGGCCGTCCTCCTCGATTCGGGTAAGGATGCGGCGAATCGGGGCGATTTCGTCACCGCGAGCCGGGACTTCAGCGCGGTGCTCCGGCGTTGGCCGAATCATGACGAGGCCGCATTCGGACTCGGCGTCTGCGAGCAATCCTCCGGTCGTCTCGACGCCGCCGTGAAGGCCTGGGAGCGAATTGGACCAGAGTCGCCTTATGCCCATGTAGCGGCCATGCGGATCGCCCCGATCGCGCTGGAACGCGGGCAGTTCGCCCGTGCCGAAGACCTGCTCTGGAATGCCCTTCGCGCAAGCGGCCCCCATCGCGCCGAAGCCCGTGAAATGCTGGTTCGCGTCCTTCGATTTGAAGACCGTCGCGATGAGGCCCGCGAGGTCCTCCGGCTGGATCTTAAAAAGGCCCCCGACACGTTGCCGGTGCTCCGTGCTCTCTGGATGCTCGACATCGAGGCCGTTGCGCTCGAACGCACATTGACCATGTTCAAACAGGCAACGCGGGATGCTCCCAACGACGATCGCGTTTGGCTCGGGCTTGCGAACCTCGCCCGGCGGGCCGGCCGGCTCGACGAGGCGGCGGAATGGCTTCGCAAGTGTCGCCACGTTCGCCCCGAAGATCCCGCCGTCTGGCGTTCCTGGCTCACCTGGGCACGCGCAACCGACAACGCCGAGGAGGCCCGCCTCGCCTTGCAACATCTTCCCGCCAAGGGCTTCACCGAGGGAGACGTTCAAGAGCTGCGTGCCTGGTTTGCCAGAAACGCCAACGATCGCCAGGGCGAACGCAAGGGGCTCGAGCGATTGCTGGTGTGCGAACCCTCGTTCCCGGGTGCGCTCGAACGCTTCGCCGAACTGAACGCGCTGGCCGGCGCGACCGATCAGGCTGCCCAACTCCGTCGCCGGAAGGCGGAGCTTGACGCAAACCGGGAACGCTATCATCGGCTCTTCGAGGCCAAGGCCGATCGCTTGCCCCTGCTGAGCCTGGAGATGGCCAAGCTCGCGGAAACGCTCGGCCGGAGCATTGAAGCCGAAGGCTGGTGGATGATGCGACTCCGCACCCATCCCGGCGATGACGAGGCCCGAACAGCCTTGAATCGGCTCGAACATTCTCGGCCCTCCTTAAAACCAGGCGCCACCTTGGCGGACCTCCTGGCCGACATGGCGCCGTCGGTCACCGTGAAGCGATCAAGAGCGAGCCTTGCGAGGCATGAGGTTCAGGTCCACCCTCAATTCCGCGACGATGCAGAGCGGGTAGGACTCAACTTCACGTTCGACAACGACCGGTCCTCTCAATGCCGTCTTCCTGAAACGATGTCCGGAGGAATCGGGTTACTGGATTACGACGGCGACGGATGGCTCGATGTCTATTGCGTCCAAGGGGGTCCTTTAATCCCGTCCTCCGACAGACCTTCCCCCGGCGACCGCCTGTTTCACAACCGGGGCAACGGGACCTTCGAGGACGCCAGCGAGCCTTCCGGAATCGCGGCGATGCCTAGAGGGTACGGCCACGGCGTGGCGGTCGGCGACTATGACAACGACGGCCGGCCCGACCTGTTCGTCACCCGTTTCGGATCGTACGCCCTCTACCACAACCAAGGGGACGGGACGTTTCAGGACCGAACCGAGACCGCAGGTTTCAGCGGTCCGCGTGGCTGGCCCACATCCGCCGCATTTGCCGACCTCGACGGGGATGGGGACCTCGACCTCTATGTCTGCCACTACGTGCGCTGGGACCCCGACCACGCCACCCGCTGCCACGATCGGGAAACGAAGCGGCCGAGCTACTGCGAGCCCAAACTCTTCGAGTCCGAAGCCGATCGGCTCTTTCGGAACGACGGTGGACGATTCGTGGATGTGTCTGAAGCGGCGGGGATCATGGACCACGAAGGCCGAGGGCTGGGAGTCGTCGCGGTTGACCTCGACGGTGACAAGCTTGTCGACCTGTTCGTTGCCAACGACATGACCGCGAACTTCGCCTTCATGAACCAAGGGGGCCTCAAGTTTCGCGAATCGGGGCTTGAATCGGGCCTGGCTGCCAACGCCGCCAGCGGCTTTCTGGCGGGTATGGGGGTGGCCTGCGGCGATTCAAACGGCGACGGCCTGCCCGACCTCGCGGTGACCAATTTCTACGACGAGTCAACCACGCTCTACCGCAACCTCGGGCGCGGCCTCTTCGCCGACCACAGCGCGGCCGCCGGCACGGCACTGCCGAGTCGCTATCTCCTGGGCTTCGGGATCGCCTTTCTCGATTTCAACAACGATGGCCACCTCGACCTCGCCACGGCCAACGGGCACGTAAACGACTCTCGGCCGCTTTACCCCTACGCGATGCCCTCCCTCCTTCTGGCCGGAAGTCCGTCGGGACGATTCGTCGACGTCACTCTCGACGCCGGCCCTCCTTGGACCACTCCGCGCCTAGGTCGAGGACTCGCGGTCGGCGACCTCGACAATGATGGCAAAGTCGACTTCCTCCTGGTTTCGCAGGGAGAGCCCCTGAGCTACTTTCATAACCAGACCAAAGCAGGTCATTACCTTGGACTTCGCTTGGAGGGATCTCGGTCGCCCCGCGACGGGGCAGGAGCGCGGATCGAGTTCAAGAGCGGCGGCGTCCGCCATTCCGCCTGGCAATTCGGGGGTGGAAGCTATCTCTCCGCGTCCGACTCTCGCCTCCACTTCGGCCTGGGCGACCAGGACCGTGTCGAATCGATCGATGTGTATTGGCCTTCGGGTCAAACCAGTCACTTCGAGAACCTGAGAGCCGACGCCGCCTACCTCTTGCGGGAAGGCCAGGATGCCCCCGAGCCCCTCGTCGGCTTCGCTCTCACGGAAGCGGATTTCCGGAATCGCCCCGCCTCAAGATCAATCGCGATGCGGCGGGGATTCGACACCGAAAGACCGCGGGCGGGTCACCCGCGGTCCCAAGGGAACGCAATCGAGGCTGAGAACCGCGTTAGACCACGGTCCGGAAGTACTCCAGCGTCCGCTTCAAGCCTTCGGCCCGGTCGATGGTGGGGTTCCAGCTGAGCAATTCTTGGGCCCGGGTGATGTCGGGGCGACGGCGCTTGGGGTCGTCCTGGGGCAGCGGGTTGTAGATGATCGTGCTCTTGGTCGTCGGGACCATGGCAATGATCTCTTTCGCAAGCTCGAGCACGGTCAATTCGGACGGGTTGCCGATGTTCACCGGCTCGGAAAAATCGGCGTGGAGCAGCCGGTAGATGCCGTCGACCAGGTCGGTGACGTAGCAGAAGCTGCGGGTCTGGTCCCCCTTGCCGAAGACGGTGAGCGACTCGTCCCGGAGGACCTGACCCATGAAGGCGGGGAGGACCCGGCCGTCGTTGAGCCTCATCCGAGGCCCGTAGGTGTTGAAGATCCGGACGATTCGCGTCTTGACGGCGTGGTAGCGGTGATAGGCCATCGTGATCGCCTCGGCGAACCGCTTGGCCTCGTCGTAGCAGCCGCGAGGACCGATCGGGTTGACGTTCCCCCAGTAATCTTCGCGCTGGGGATGGATCTCGGGGTCGCCATAGACCTCCGACGTGCTCGCCAGCAAGAACCGGGCGTCTTTCGCCTTGGCCAGGCCGAGAGCGTTGTGCGTGCCCAAGGCACCGACTTTGAGCGTCGGGATCGGATGGGCCAGGTAGTCGGCCGGGCTCGCCGGACTGGCAAAGTGGAGTACGTTGTCCACCGGACCGTCCACCTGGAGCGGCTCGGAGATATTGTGCTCGATGAACTGGAACTTGGGATCGTTCATCAGATGAACGATATTGCGACGATGCCCTGTCAGAAGGTTATCGACGCAGAGGACCTCGTCCCCTTCGGCCAAGAACCGCTCGCAGAGATGCGATCCTACAAAACCCGCACCGCCGGTGATGACCGTTCTCATCGCAACACTTCCATCCGCTCTGGCGTCCGAAGACGAAGGTGGTATGCCCTTGGTTGTCGTGATCCGAGGCGCCACCATACAGACTCAACCCCTGACTTGACAATGCAAGCTCGGCCGTCAGCCGGAGGTCCCGGACGACCCGAACACGTAGCGGCCAAGTTCGCGGAGCCAGTGGGAGAAACCACGCGCCGGGGGAACAAAGATCTCGAACGGAGCGCGGGTGGACGCTGACCATGGAGGAGAATAGCCGAAGGGCCGGCCTTCGACTTGATAGCCGGCGACGCGCAACTGCATCACCATCAAGTCGGCCGCAGCGGCGTTATGGCTGTGCACGTAGAATTGGGTGGGGATCAGGTGAGGATGGGCCTCCAGGCAGAGCCAGCGCACGACCTCCATCCCACAATCTTCTCGGCCGCAATCGACGAACGTTTCTCCCCCGAGGTCGTGATCGAGGTGAACCTCGTCCCACTCCTCATTGAGCCGAGAAAGGCATTCTTCCACCGTGGAGACCCAAACGGCGTGCGGAACCTCGGCGAGGAAGACCTCGGCACGGCCGGGGTCATCGTCGAGGAACAGGACACGACTCCGTGGCGGTTCCGCGGTGGGACCGTTCGTTGACAACCGAGATTCGTCATCACGGGACATGAGATTCATCCCTGGGACGCCTCATCGGCAACTTGTCCTGAACGACTCGGCGGCTCGGTTCCCACCGTAACAGTCCCCTCCCCCTCGCTCTCAGCAACCCCTTGCCACCGGGCCCGGAATTCGGGCAGCGGGTATTCGACGATTGGCAGGTCGACCGTCATGAGTTCGAGCAGTCGGAGATAACCGCGTGTGACTCGCGCTTCCTCGGCCGCCACGAAATCAGGGTCGAGCGCCGACTTCGCGAAGTACCCCTCAACCGTCACGGGAGGGAAATCAGCCGCCACGATGAACTGGGCCAGGGACGGGTTGCAAGCCAGGTGACGTTCCGGCCTGACGTGGAGGGTCTCCGGGTCGACCTCGCCGAGAACATACCTCAAATAGAGGTCGGACTGGGTGAGATCCTCAACGTCCCGGCCACACACTTCGCAAAGATAGCCTTCATCACAGAGGGCCATTGCCGACAGCCTCCTTCATTCCGACCGAGGGAAGGCGCGATCAACCGAGCAGGTCGGCCATCGTATAGAGCCGGGGCGGTTTGCCGGCCAGAAACTTGGCGGCGTCGAGTGCGCCCAGGGCGAACCCGTCTCGATTCAAGGCGCGGTGGGAAAGTTCCAGGCACTCCCCCATCAGCCCGAAAACGACGGTGTGCTCGCCGGGATTGTCCCCCGTGCGCAGCGCGTGGATCCCGATCTCGCCTCGAGGACGCTCGCCAACATCTCCCTGCCTGCCGTGAACGAACTGGGACGAACCCACCGCATTGCCGACGATCTCGGCCAGACGGAGAGCGGTCCCGCTCGGAGCGTCTTTCTTGAAATGATGATGGCGCTCGACGATCTCGATGTCGGCCGAGTCGCCCAGGGCGCGGGCGGCCTCTCCCGCCAGCCGCATCAACAAGTTGACCGCCCGGCTCAGGTTAGGGGAGATCAGCAAGGCGATCTTGGCGCTCGCCTCCTCCATGATCTTCCGTTGCTCGGGGTCAAACCCGGTCGTGCCCACGACCATCGGCACGCCCTGTTCGGCACACGCCTTGGCCATCGCCAGCGCTCCGACGGGCAGCGAGAAGTCGATCGCAACATCCACGGGTCCGACAAGCGCCCCTGAGAGCGGCACGCCCAACGGGCCGAGGCCACAGAGCGTTCCGGCATCCTCACCGAGCTTGGGATGGTCGGGGCGATCCAAAGCCGCCGCCAGACGAAGTCCCGGATCGGCCTGAATCAACTGGATGAGCCGAACGCCCATCCGTCCCGTGGCCCCGTTGATGGCAACGTTCAGAGCAGGTGAACTCACAGTCGAAACGCCTCTTCTCAGCCCAGTTCTCATAATGCACGAGCCACACCAAACATGATAAGGAGCGGAGCCGATCGACGCCACCTCGGATCAGCGCCGATCGTGATCCCGGCAGACCGCATTGCTAAGGAGAGAACCCAGGGCAACATGTCGATTCAGCGGACGTCCTGAAGCACAGGCTTCACAATGCAAACCCCTTCATCGCACACGGTTCGACAAACTCTAGGTTCGCTTAAGAAAAGATAGACAAATTACGCCGAGAATTCCGATCAAGCCGCATTTTCTCGGCTATACTCCTCAAATAGAGTGGCGAATGGAGCGAGCACCCTCGGCCTTTTTTCTTTTCAGGCGGTCAGCCGTCGAGGGTGCGGTCGCAGACCGGTGAGACCGATTGTAGGGGATGGCTGATGAGACGTAGTCTGATCATAGGTGCCGTCTTGCTGGTGATCGTCGCGGCAATTGCCGGGGTCACCTGGGCGTTCACCGAGGGGAACAGGCTGCCGATCCGGGTCGGGCTTCTCCATTCCCAGACCGGGCCGATGGCGATCAGCGAGCAATCGATGATCGACGCGGAACAACTCGCGATCGAGGAAATCAATGCGCGGGGCGGGCTGCTGGGCCGGCCGGTGATCGGAATCGTCGCCGACGGCAAGTCCGATCCAGCGACCTTCGCGCAGCAGGCGGAACGGCTGATCAACGGCGAGAAGGTCGACATCATCGTGGGTTGCTGGACGTCGGCAAGCCGCAAGAGCGTCCTGCCCGTGGTCGAACGGGCCAATCACCTGATGATCTACCCAATGGCCTACGAGGGGTTGGAGATCTCGCCCAACATCATCTACACGGGATCGGTGGCGACCCAGCAAGTCTTGCCCGCCTTGAGGTGGAGCTACGACACCTTGAAGGCTCGGAAATACTTCCTCATCGGTTCGGATTACGTCTGGCCGCATACGGTCAACGCGATCGCGAAGGATGCCCTGAAAGGCATGGGCGCCGAGACCGTCGGCGAAGTCTACTGCGCCTTCGGCACGTCCGACGTGAAGGAGATGGTGGCGAAGATCCAGCAGGTCAAGCCCGACGTCGTGCTCAGCACGATCGCGGGCGAGACGAACCTCGCCTTTTACAGCCAGCTCCGCCAGGCTGGGGTCACGCCCGACCAGATCCCCGTGATCTCTTGCAGCATCGGTGAGAACGAGCTTCGCAAGATGGACGCGAAGGACCTGGCCGGCCACTACTCGGCCTGGGGCTACTTCCAGTCGGTCGACCGGCCGGAAAACAAGGAGTTCGTGCGGAAGTACCAGGCGAAGTATGGGGCCGACGAGGTGGTGAGCGACGTGACGGTGGCCTCGTACAACAGCGTGCGGCTCTGGGCTCAGGCCGTGGAGGAAGGGGGCTCGGTCGACCTCAAGATGACCAAGCTCTTTCTCCTCCGGCAAAGCCTCGACGCCCCCGAAGGTGTCATCTCGGTCGATCCCGAGAGCCAGCACACCTGGCGTCCGTTCTATCTCGGCAAGGCGAGGCTGGACGGCCAGTTCGACCTCGTCTGGTCCGTGGACAAGCCGATCCGGCCGACGCCTTTTCCGATCACGCGGAGCCCGGCGGAGTGGGAAGCCTTTCTGCAAGAGATGCACACGCGATGGGGGGGGACCTGGGCCAACCCCAATGCGCCAGCCCGCTCGTCCACTCCGGACTGAACCGATCGCGCCAAACTAGCAGCCTAAGGGAAGCAAGGACCGGCACGGAGCCTTCCGGTAGCGAATCCCCAAAGCCCCCGATCCGATCTCGGCCACCCTGACACAGGTCCACCCGCGCATGAACCTCCGACTCCCCTCGCTCGCCAGCGCCAACATCGCGAGCCGCCTGCTCTTCTGGTTCCTGGCGATCGCGCTCGTCCCCAGCATCATCCTGACCGTGGTCACCGCCTACCTGTCGCGGCGGTCGGTGGAGATCTCGGTGCATGATCGCCTGATGGTCATCGCGGACGCCAAGACCACCCAACTCGAAAACTTCATCCGAGAGCGCCGGGGAGACGTCGCCGTGCTGGGCCAAGCCCCCGCCGTCGTCACGGCCGTCGCTCGGCTCAGCGAGTTGGCCAAGACGGGCAAGCGCGCAACCGACGAGTACCGCCGCGAGGCCGACGCAATTCGTGCCGGACTCGGAGTCTTCGCACACGCTTACAATTATCCCAACATCTATATTTTCGATATTGAGGGAACTCCTCTGGCCTCGTATCAGCGCGGATTCGATACGGGGACGAACCTCTTGACGGGTCCGATGAAGGGAACGGAGTTCGCCGACGCGTTCGTACGGGCCCGGACCTTGCTTCAGGCCGTGATGTCGAACTACCAACTGTACCCGGGGCGAAGCCAACCCTCAGCCTTCGTGGCCGGCCCGGTCATGCAGAACGGCATCTCCGTGGGCGTGGCGGTCGTCGAGTTGGGCAACGCGCAAGTCTTCCGGGTGTTCGACGATTACTCCGGGCTGGGAGAAACCGGGGAGACCATCGTCGCGATGCGAACGGGTGAGGAGTTGACCTTCGTAGCCCCCACCCGTTTCGACCGCACGTCGGCCTTCCGTCTCAAGATCCCGATCGGGGGAGCCTTGTCGGAAAGCATGCAGCTTGCCGTCAGGGGGAAGCGGGGATACGGCGAGGGGCTCGACTATCGTGGCTCGCCGGTGATCGCGGCCTGGTCCTACCTCCCCTCCTACCGCTGGGGAATGGTCGTGAAGCAGGATGTGGGCGAAGCCTTCGAGCTGATCCGCCAGCAACGCATCGTCGTGGTGATCCTCCTCAGCTTGACCGTGGTGGCTGTGGGGCTCGTGGCAATTCTCGTGGCCCGCTCGCTCTCGAGGCCGATCCGTGAAGCGGCCGACGCGGCCAATCGCGTGGCGGCCGGCGACCTCAGCGTGCAGATCAAGACGCGAGCTACGGGAGAGGCCGGGCAACTGCTCACCGCCGTGAAGAAGATGACGCTCGACCTCAAGACGCTGATCGGCAAGATCCAGAAGTCGAGCATCGCGTTGATGTCGACGGCCACCGAGATCGCCGCGACCTCGCGACAGCAGCAAGAGACGGTCAACGAATATGGCGCCTCCACCAGCGAGGCGGCCGCCGCAGCCAAGCAGATCTCGGCGACCAGCCAGGAGCTGCTCCGCACGATGAACGAGGTGAACAACGTCGCCGCGCAGACGGCCCAGATGGCCACCGAAGGGCAAGGAAGCCTGTCCAACATGGGCCGATCGATGCGGAGCCTGGCCGACTCGACCGGATCGATCAGCTCCAAGCTCTCGGTGATCAGCGAGCGGGCCGCCAACATCAACCTGGTCGTCACCACGATCACCAAGGTTGCCGACCAGACCAACCTGCTCTCGATCAATGCGGCGATCGAAGCCGAGAAGGCCGGCGAGTACGGCCTCGGCTTTCTGGTGGTCGCCCGCGAGATCCGCCGGCTCGCCGACATGACCGCCGTGGCCACCCTCGACATCGAGCGGATGGTCAAGGAGATGCAGTACAGCGTCTCCGCCGGCGTCATGGAGATGGATAAATTCACCGACCAGGTCCGCCAAGGGGTCGGCGAGGTGGCTCACATCGGCGAGCAGCTCGGCCTGATCATCACCGACGTACAAGGCCTGACCGGGCGCTTCGAGCAGGTGACTGAAGGCATGCGAGTCCAGTCGCAAGGGGCCGAGCAGATTCGCGAAGCCGTGGTCAGGCTCAGCGACGGAGCGCACCAGACCTCGGTCTCGCTCCGCGAGTTCAACAAGGCGACCGACCACCTCCGTGAAGCCATCTCCGAACTCAAGGAAGAAGTCTCCCGGTTCACCCTCGACCAAGCCGAGCCAGGGACCTTCCCAGGCTCATAACTCTCGGTTCGAGACACGATCGAAGGCCTCGAAGCCATCTGTATTCAAGAAACATTCCTCCTGGCGACGCGGAACGGAAACGATGCTCCCGAGGCGGGTCCTATGCTACTCTTGACGTTCCGGGTCGCTCACGACCTCTACGCCGTAGCCGCCGAGCGCGTCGTGGAAGTCGTGCCGAGGATCGAGCTTCGGCCGATTCCTCACGCCCCGGAATCCTTGGCCGGACTGTTCAACTACCGCGGCAAGGCCGTTCCCGTGATCGACCTCGGGGTTCTGCTCGGTTCCACCCCCTGCCTTGAGCGACTTCATACTCGTGTCATCCTGGTCGACGAGCCAGGCGGTCGCGGCGAACGGCTGATCGGGCTGGTTGCCGAAAACGTGAGCGACGTCATCATGGTCAAGCAAGAGCAGGTCGTCCTGGCCGCCATGAACATGGAGCAGGCTCCTTATCTCGGGACCGTCGTCCGGACCGAGATGGGGCTCGTCCAGGTCATCTCGGTCGATAAGGTCCTGCCGAAATCGCTCCGCGAGGGAATCTTCGGCCCACCTTCGGAGGCCCCATGAGCGGGACGCGGAGCGTTGACGAACTGCTGACCGAACGCATTGGACTCGACCCCGGATCGGTCGGATCCAGCCTGGTCGCTCGCGGGCTCGAAGCCCGAATGTCAGCGCTCGGCCTCAACGACCGGAACGAATATGAGCGTCACCTGAGCGGTTCGGGAGAGGAGTTCCAGGCACTCGTCGAGGAAGTCGTCGTCCCCGAGAGCTGGTTCTTTCGAGACGACCGCCCGTTCACGTTCCTTCAAGACCAGGCCCGCTCGAAGTGGCTGATCGACCCCAGCCGCCCGCCGCTCCGAGTGCTGAGCCTCCCCTGCGCAGGGGGGGAAGAACCCTACTCCATCGCCATCGCCTTGCGAGAAGCCGGGCTGCCTCCGACGCGATTCCGGGTCGACGCGGTGGACCTGAGCGCCCGCTCGCTGGCTCGGGCCCGCCAGGCGATCTATGGTCGAAACGCGTTCCGAGGATCCGACCTTGCCTTTCGGTCTCGCTACTTCAAAGAGCAGAACGACCGCTACGAGCTCGATGCGTCCGTGCGAAACGCTGTCCGCCTGATCCAGGGGAACATCCTGGATTCCAGACTGCTCGCGAACGAGCCGACCTATGACATCGTCTTCTGCCGCAACCTCCTCATCTACTTCACAGAGGCGGCCCGCGCCCGGGCGTGGGAGAATCTGCTTCGGCTACTGGCCGAGTCGGGCCTGCTCTTCCTGGGGCACGCCGAACGGTTGGAGACCGCCGGAGTGCGGCTCACCGCCATCGGCGACAAGGGGACCTTCGCCTATCAGCGCGTCGCGACGAGTCCACCGCACGTCGCAACAAGCCTCCCCTCGCCGGTCCGCTTGAAAGCCATCGAGCCTCCCCCTCGAGTGAAACCGACCCCGCCCCAAATCAGTATCAGCAGCCGGCCCACGGCCGATCGCGCACGGCCGATCGACGCCGAGGTCCGGCCGATGAGTCGCACGACACCAGTGCCTGGTCCGGCCATCGACAACGGTTCGGCCACATCGACACTCCTGGACCAGGCGGCCGAACGGGCCGACCAGGGGCGGTACGACGAGGCGGTCGGCCTCTGCGAACAGGCGATTCGCGAGTCCGGCGCATCCGCCCGAGCCTTTTTTCTCCTCGGAATGGCCCGGCAGGCCGCTGGCGACCGGAACGCGGCCGAGGCCTCGTTTCAGAAGGCGGTCTATCTCGACGCGCAGCATGACGAAGCGTTGCTGGCCCTTGCCCTGCTCGCCCAGCGGCGCGGCGATGAGGCTTCGGCGCTCGGCTATCGCCGCCGAGCCGAACGGGCCCGCGCACGGAAGGGGGTCGGATGAGCCTCAGCCTGCCCATCGCTCAGACGGTCGACGATTGCTGGAACCGGATCGGTGTCTCCGGCGATCGGACCTGTCCGGAGCTCGAGACTCACATTCACTGTCGGAACTGCCCGGTCTTCTCATCGGCCGCGCGAAGTTTCTTCGACCGCCCCGCCCCGTCCGGTTACTTGGCGGAATGGACGAAGATCCTCGCCGAACCGACGGTGCAGACCGGCACGGACGACGTCAGCCTCCTGATCTTCCGGCTCCACGGCGAATGGCTAGCGCTCGGCACACGGGCCGTCGCGGAGGTGACTACCACTCGACCGGTCCACCGGATCCCCCATCGCTCGAATGGCGTCATCGATGGGCTGGTGAACCTCCGAGGCCAGCTGCAAATCTGCATCTCGCTTCATGAGTTGTTGGGGGTCGATCCCCTCTCCGATGACGGCAAGACCCAAGGCCGGAACGGTCGAACGGGCGATCAGCCAAGGCTCATTGTGATCCAGAAGGATTCCGAGACCTGGGCCTTCCCGGCCGACGAGGTTCCTGGAATCCATCGCCTCCCTCGCGGAGGACTGCGCAACGTCCCCGCGACCCTGGCCAACCCGACCACCAGCTTCAGCCAGGCCTTGTTCACCTGGCACGGCCATAGTATTGGCTACCTCGATGATCAACGCGTCTTCGCGGCGCTACGGAGCCTGGGGAAGTGAGCGACGACCTCAGCGGCTTCTCAATGATGGAGTTGTTTCGCACCGAGGCGGAGAGCCAAACGGCCATCCTCTCGGAAGGACTCCTCACCGTCGAAACTTCAGACGGATCCTCGGCCGTCTTCGAACCCTTGATGCGTGCGGCTCACTCACTCAAAGGAGCCGCGCGGATCGTCGGCGTCAACGCCGCCGTACGGATCGCCCATGCCATGGAGGACTGCCTCGTTGCCGCACAGCACGGCAAGGTCGCCATCCTCCCTCATCATATTGACATCCTCCTCCGCGCCGTCGATCTCCTCAGTCAGACCGCCCTCGTCGCTGAAGATCAGCTCAACGAGTGGGAGACCGCCCACGAAGCGTCGATCGCAGGGATGGAGACCGAGCTCGCCGCGATCCTTTCCGGAGAGGCTGCGCCCACTCCTCCGGTTGCCGAGCCTCAGGTCGCGCCCACTCCTGTCAGCGAACCGCTTACCACAAAGCCGCAAGCGGTGAGCGACGACCTCAGCGGCTTCTCAATGATGGAGTTGTTTCGCACCGAGGCGGAGAGCCAGACCGCCATCCTTTCGGAAGGGCTTCTCGCCGTCGAAACTTCAGATGGCTCCTCGGCCATCTTCGAACCCTTGATGCGCGCGGCTCATTCACTCAAAGGGGCCGCGCGGATCGTCGGCGTCAACGCCGCCGTACGAATCGCTCATGCGATGGAGGACTGCCTCGTCGCCGCACAGCACGATCAGGTCACCATCCTCTCGCATCACATCGACATCCTCCTTCGCGCCGTCGATCTCCTCAATCAGACCGCTCTCGTTGCCGAGGATCAGCTCAACGAGTGGGAGACCGCCCACGAAGCGTCGATCGCAGGGATGGAGGCCGAGCTCGCCTCAATCCTCTCCGGAGAGGCTCTCCCGACTGCCGAGCCTCAGGTTACGCTCGCTCCCGCCAGCGAACCGCTTGCCACAAAGCCGCAAGCGGTGAGCGACGACCTCAGCGGCTTCTCGATGATGGAGTTGTTTCGCACCGAGGCGGAGAGCCAAACGGCCATCCTCTCGGAAGGACTCCTCACCGTCGAAACTTCAGACGGATCCTCGGCCGTCTTCGAACCCTTGATGCGTGCGGCTCACTCACTCAAAGGAGCCGCGCGGATCGTCGGCGTCAACGCCGCCGTACGGATCGCCCATGCCATGGAGGACTGCCTCGTTGCCGCACAGCACGGCAAGGTCGCCATCCTCCCTCATCATATTGACATCCTCCTCCGCGCCGTCGATCTCCTCAGTCAGACCGCCCTCGTCGCTGAAGATCAGCTCAACGAGTGGGAGACCGCCCACGAAGCGTCAATCGCAGGGATGGAGGCCGAGCTCGCCGCGATCCTTTCCGGACAAGGTGCCCCCCCCCCGCTCCCCGTCGCCGCCGTGGCACCACCTCCCGTAGCGGCCGCACCTCAAGTGGCCGCACCTCCCGTCCCACCCGCAAAGGCCCCGGTAACTCCGGCCAAACCGGCTGCTTCCCCAAAGCCGAAATCCGAGTCACGGGCGACTGCGGAGCGAACGCCCCCCGCTGCGCCGGAGCAGGCGGAACGTGTGGTCCGGGTGACCGCGGAGAGCTTGACCCGGCTGATGGGCCTGGCGGGGGAATCGCTGGTCCAGACGCGTCAGCTTCGCCCCTTCGTCACATCGCTGCTGACGCTCAAGGGGCGTCAGACCGCCCTCTTGGAGACGATCCAGACGCTGGAAGATCGGCGCGAATCGGGACGCGGCTTGGATCCGGCCGTCCTCGCTGAGGTGCTGGCCAAGGCCAAGGCCCAGGCCAATGAGTGCCTCCAAGGGCTCGGCAAGAAAATGGAGGAATTCGAGGAGATCGCGCGACGGAGCGAGGATCTTTCGGGCCGGCTCCACCACGAAGTCCTCACCAGCCGGATGCGGCCGATGGCCGACGGCGTGCGCGGATTCCCCCGGATGGTCCGCGACGTGGCCAGGCAACTGGGGAAGTCGGTCCGGTTCGAGGTCCTCGGCGAGACCACGGGGGTGGACCGCGACATCCTCGACAAGCTCGAGGCCCCGCTCAACCACTTGATCCGCAACGCTTTGGATCACGCGATCGAGCTTCCCGACCAGCGGCTGGCCGCCGGCAAGAACCAGACGGGAACGATTCGGATGGAAGCCCGGCACCGCGCGGGGATGCTCCAAATCACCCTGACTGACGACGGCCAAGGCATCGATCCCGAGCGACTGCGCGTCAAAGTCGTCGAGCGGGGACTCGTCGGCGCCCGAATGGCCGAGCAACTGACCGAGGCAGAGCTGCTCGAGTTCCTCTTCCTCCCCGGCTTCTCGACCAAGGACGCCGTGACCGAGCTCTCCGGGCGCGGCGTCGGCCTCGACGTCGTGCAGAACATGGTCAAGGCGGTCGGCGGAATCGTCCGCGTCAGCTCGCAGGTCGGCAAAGGCACCCGCTTCTCCCTTCAGTTGCCGATCACGATGTCGGTCATCCGCGCCCTCCTGGTGCGGATCGCTGGCGAACCCTACGCCTTCCCGCTCAATCGAATCGACCGGATCCTCCGGGTTCCCAGGTCCGACGTGCAAATCCTCGAGGGACGGCAGCATTTCAGCATGGACGACCAACCGGTCGGCCTGGTCGAAGCCACGCAGGTGCTCAATTTTCCCCCGGTCGAGTCGGCCGACGACTTTCTCTCGGTGGTGGTCGCCAGCGATCGAAGCCATCGGTTTGGCGTGGTGGTCGATGAATTCCTCGGCGAGCGCGACCTGGAGGTTCGTCCCCTCGACGCCCGGCTGGGCCGAGTCCCCAACATCAACAGCGCCTCGGTTCTCGAGGATGGCTGGCCGGTCCTGATCATCGACGTCGAGGACATGGTCCGCTCGATCGACAACCTGCTCGGAGGCCGCCGGCTCAATCGAGTGGCCGAGGCAGCGGAACAATCCTCGAGGCGCGGGCCGAAGCGGATTCTCGTCGTCGACGACTCAATCACCGTCCGCGAACTGGAGCGACAGCTCCTGGAGAGCCGAGGATACGTCGTGGAAGTCGCCGTCGATGGCGTTGATGGCTGGAATACCGTCCGTGGGGGAGATTATCATCTGGTCATCAGCGACGTGGATATGCCCCGAATGGATGGGATCCAGCTCGTTCAGCACATCAAGTCGGACGCTCGGCTCAAGGGGATCCCCGTCGTGATCGTTTCCTATAAAGATCGCGAGGAAGACCGGATGCGCGGTCTGGACGCCGGGGCGAACTGCTATCTGACCAAGAGCAGCTTTCACGACCGAACGTTCCTCGACACGGTGGTCGACCTGATTGGCGAGGCCGTCGAATGAGGATCGGGATCGTCAACGACCTGGCCATGGCCCGCGAAGCGCTTCGGCGTGCCGTGCTCTCGGTGCCGGGATATCAAGTCATCTGGATGGCCGGAGACGGGTCCGAGGCCATCGAGAGGACCCGGCTCAACCTCCCCGACCTGATCCTGATGGACCTGGTCATGCCCGGGATCGACGGCGTCGAGGCGACCCGCCGGATCATGGCCGAAACCCCTTGCCCGATCCTCGTGGTCACGGCAACGGTGAGCGGCCGCATGGGCCGTGTCTTCGATGCCATGGGCCATGGCGCTCTCGATACGGTCGATACTCCCACGCTCGGCCCGCACGGGGAGGTGGCGGGGGCGACCCCGCTGATCGAGAAGATCGCGATCATCGCCAAGCTGATCGGCAAGTCGGGGGAGGCCGGCTCCTCAACCGACATTCCAACCCAGCCGTTGGCCTGGAACGGTTCGCTCGTCCTCATCGGCTCGTCGACGGGAGGCCCCAATGCGCTGGCCCTAATCCTCGCCGACCTCCCGTTACAGCGGGATGCCTGCACGATCATCGTCCAGCACGTCGACGTGGCGTTTGCCCCCGGCCTGGCGACCTGGCTCGGCGAAAAGACCGGGCGGCATGTCGACCTGATCAAACCCGGCGACCGCCCCGGCAAGGGACAAATCCTCCTGGCCGCGACCAACGACCACCTCACCATGGATTCGAGCCATCGGCTCCGCTACAGTCCAGAGCCGATCGCACTCAGCTACCGCCCCTCCGTCGACGTCTTCTTCGACTGCGTCGCCACCCACTGGCCAAGGCCGGGGATCGCGACCGTCCTGACCGGGATGGGACGCGACGGCGCCAAGGGCCTGCTGAAGCTCCGCCAGGCCAAGTGGTTCACCATCGCGCAAGATCAGGCCACCAGCATCGTCTGGGGAATGCCCCGCGCAGCCGCCGAAGTGGGAGCCGCCGTCGAAGTTCTTCCGATTGAACGCATCGGCAAGAGCATCGTCGAGCACCTCCGTCGCTCGCAGCCCTCATGAACTGTCCGACCCGACTTTTTTAAAATCAACACGTTCTGATTATTTATCGAAGGGGAATCGCGTGGAACCCGGCCTGACGCAGCACCAGATCACGGTCCTCTTGATCGACGACCAACCCATGATCGGCGAGGCCGTGCGACGAATGCTCGCCAGCGAGCAGGATATCGTCTTCCACTACTGCAAGGATGCAACCCGGGCCGTCGAAGAAGCGATCAAGGTCTCACCGACCGTGATCCTTCAGGACCTGGTCATGCCGGAAATCGACGGCCTGACCCTCGTCAAGAAGTTCCGCGAAACCGAGGCGACTCGCGAGACGCCGATGATCGTGCTCTCCACCAAGGAAGAGCCGACGATCAAGGCCGAGGCGTTCGCGCTCGGGGCCAACGACTACATCGTCAAGCTACCGGACCGGCTGGAACTGCTCGCCCGGATCCGCTACCACTCCAAGGGTTACATCAACCTGCTCCAGCGCAATGAAGCGTACAAGGCGCTTCAGGAGAGCCAGCGGGTCATGGCCAAGGATGTGGCCGAAGCCGCCAAGTACGTGCAGTCGCTCCTCCCGGAGAAACTCAAAAAAGGAGCGATCCGCGCCGACTGGCGATTCATCCCCTCCGCCGACCTGGGGGGGGACACCTTTGGTTACGACTGGCTCGACGACGAGCACTTCGCGTTCTACCTGCTCGACGTCAGCGGCCACGGCGTCGGCGCGGCCTTGCTCTCCGTCTCCGCCTTGAACGCGCTCCGCTCACAATCACTGCCACAGACCGATTTCCGCAACCCGGGGCAGGTCCTCACCGCGCTCAACCGGGCCTTCCAGATGGACCAGCAAAACGGCCTCTTCTTCACCATCTGGTACGGGATCTATCATAAGTCGACCCGCCAGATCGAATACGCCGGCGGCGGCCACCCGGCGGCCTTGCTCCGCACCGGCCCCACGGTCGAAGAAGCCAAGCTCCTCATGCTCGAGTCGGAAGGCCCGATGGTCGGCGCAGTCCCCGACCTGGAATACCGGACCTCAACCTGCCAGGTCGAGGCCTTCGGCATGCTCTCGCTCTACAGCGACGGCGTCTTCGAGGTCGAACGCTCCGACGGCTCCACCTGGCCTTATACCGACTTCATCAAGTTTATGGGCGAAGCACCCCTGACGGGTGAGCAGGCCAGCATGGATCGACTGATCGAATACACCAAGGTTCTCGGCGGCTCGGACGAATACATGGATGACTTCTCGATCGCCGAGCTGCGGTTCTTGCCGCCGGAGTGAACCGCGAACAGCGGCCGGCTCCGTCTCTTGGACGGAGTCGGCTTCAGCCTGTCATTACCTTGAGGAGGTGGCAGGCTGACGTCAACCCGACAAGAACAGACCTGGCGGGTTGGGCCGACTCGACTTCGGAATTTGCACGGATCGATTCCGTGCAAGAGACCCTACGCCCCGGCTTCGCCGGCCGACCCTGCATCGGAGTAGAGCGCGATCGTCCGGATGATATCGTCGAGGTCGTTGGGAACCACAACCGGGCGATTGGCAAACCCGGCGCGGTGGACGCCTCGGCTGCCCAGCACCTTCTCGAAGTTCTCTTGGTCGGTGCCATGGTAGGCGACCGTCGCCGTCGGGTCCTTGAGCTGGTGACCGGTGAGGATGCAGACGACCCGGTCGGACGGGGCGATGATCCCCTCCTCGCGGAGCTTCTTGGCCCCCGCCACACTCGCGGCGCTGGCAGGCTCGCACCCGAGGCCCCCCGAGCCGACCCGTGCCTTGGCGTCCATGATCTCCTGGTCGCTCACCTGGCGAACGACCCCCTGGCAGAAGTCGAGCGCCCGCAAGCACTTCTTGAGGTTGACCGGGCGATTGATCTCAATGGCCGAGGCAATCGTCGACGCCTTCAAGTGCTTGGCGTCGAGCTCGTCATAATAGGTCTGGCTCGCCGCCATGTCGGGGAGGCCGTCGCGCCAGGTCAGGTTATGCTCGCTGACCAGGTACTCCAGGGTCCGGGCCCCTGCCGCGTTGATTACGGCCAGGCGCGGAACGCGGTCGATCAGGCCCAGGTGCTTCAGCTCGATGAACGCCTTGCCGAAGGCACTCGAGTTGCCGAGGTTGCCCCCGGGAACGACGATCCAGTCGGGAACTTCCCAACCGAGCCCCTCGAGGACCCGGTACATGATCGTCTTCTGACCTTCGAGGCGGAACGGGTTGACCGAGTTCATCAGGTAGATGCCCAGCCGGTCGGCAACCTGCCGGACGCGGTGCATCGCATCGTCGAAGTCGCCGACGATCTGGATGGTCAAGGCACCGTGATCGAGGGCTTGCGCGAGCTTGCCGTAGGCGATCTTGCCCGAGCCGATGAAGATGATCGCCTTGAAGCCGAAGTCGGTCGCCGAGCAGTAGACCGCCAGGGCCGCCGAGGTGTTGCCCGTCGACGCGCAGGCCACGCGGCGGGCACCGACCATCCGGGCATGGGTGAAGGCTGCGGTCATGCCGTTGTCTTTGAAGCTTCCGGAGGGGTTCATCCCCTCGTACTGTAGCTTCAAGTTGCCGGGTGTCATCCCGACGTACTGAGCGACCTTGTCGGCCGACTGAAGCAGCGTCTGCCCTTCGCCGACGGTCACCACCATCTCGCGCGGCGCAAACGGAAGCAATTCGCGGAACCGCCAGACCCCCGAGAAGTTGAGCGGGTCGAGCCGGGTCGACCACTTGGCCTCGAACTCGTTCAGCCGGCTCGGGACCGGAAGCCGGTCCCAATCGTAAACGACGTCGAGCAAGTCGCCGCACGTCGGGCAGGCGAAAATCGTCTGGTCAACCGCATAAGTCGCCCGGCAGGCCGGGTTGATGCACTGTTGATAAGCCAGGTCGGTCTGCGTCATGGTGGTGGGCACGGACATCAGACGGAACTCTCAGCGCAAGATGAACACCGCCCGGCCCGGCCCCAACGACCGTAACGGGAAACTGGACCAAATTCCATCCGACTACTCTACCGGCTAACTCGCCCCTGCGGCAAGCGTAAATCCACGCCCCCCGCCCCGAATCAGTCCGCACCGGAAGCCCTATCACTGCTAACACAGCAACTCATAATCTCACGTAAAACACCACGAGTTCTCCAAAAAATAACGGCGGCGGATTCTCACGGAGGAGGGGTTGACGCCATGAGGCTGAGTCCTAATCATACAAAACAGCGAAATTACATCCCTATTGAGTTGCGGTGTCTTCACGAGCTCGCGCACTGGCGACTTCACACTAAATTAGTTCGATATCTAATTTTCCACAATCGGCCTGAGGAGTTATATGCCACCCACTTCGCCCAAGGCTTCTGCGTCTCCGAAAACCCCGAAATCTTCAAAAGCATCCGCTCCTCCTCGTCCTTCCGCCGAGATCAGGCGTGTCGCGGACCTGCTCAAGCAGGTCTCTGACCCCACGCGGCTTCAGGTGCTGATGCTTTTGAACGAACAGGAGCGGAACGTCTCCGAGCTTTGCGCCGAATTGGGTACGCAAAGTCAGCCCGCGGTCAGCCACCATCTGGCCCTGCTCCGCCACGGTCGACTGATCGAGCCGAGACGGAGTGGGAAGCACAACTTTTATGGGCTGACCGAGGCTGGCCGTGAGCTCGCCGAGGTCGTCGATTCCGTCATTGGCTGAACGCCGAACGGTGGGATCTGGTCAAACTGTCTGAACGGGCCGCCCTCCACCGACGGATTGGCGGCCCGCCTTTTTTTCCCCCAGTCCCACCGGTTCCCTGCCACGGGCAGGAGATTCTGCGAGAGGATCAAGGTTTGACGGAAGTCTCACGGGCCGGAATGGCCCCCGTCGAGGTGGTCAGCACCACAAGTTGGTCGATGACTTTCGTCACTCCGACCGTGTCCTGGGCGAGTTGGACCGCCTTGGCACGGGCCATGGCATCCCCCACCGATCCGGTCAAGACCGCCACGCCATCCTTATGGACTTCGATCTCAACCTTGGAATTTGTGAGCGCCTTGTCCCAGTGCAGGCGGCCATAAACGCGCGCCGCCACACTCATGTTGTGGACGCCGGCACGGGCCTTCTCATACTGGTCGCGGATCGCCTCGCCCGCGTTGCTCACCCCCTTCTTAAGACTCTGCACTGCGCTATCCACCTTCTCGCCCACTCTCTCACCCACCGGCGGAGCCGGCTTTTCCCCTGTCGCCGGCTCTTGCGCAGCACACGTCGAGGCGACCAGCGCAAAGCTTACGAAGGGGACGGCCAAACTCCAAAGCTTGAGCGACATGACTTCTCTCCTTTTGGGGATTGCAGACTCAAGGCGTCGAAGACCTCTTCTTGCCCGCGACGAGACGAATCCTGCAAATCATGGGCCATGGAGCGACCGTCCCGAACCGCAACGTCCTCGATCAGTCGGCCAGGCACTCACGGAGCAAGGCCAGGCCCTGAGCGACGTCGCGAATCCGCCCACTCTGGTCGCCCACCTCGCGCTCGACGACGAGAGGGCCGGTATAGCCAACCGCCTTCAGCGTTTTGACGAAGCGGCGGATATCGACCTCGCCCTGGCCCAACGGGACTTCCTCGCCCCATTGACCGTGCACCTTGGGTCGTCTGGCATCTTTGACGTGGACGCTCCGGATGTCCGGACCGAGGATTTCGACGGCCTGGATCGGATCCCCCATGTCATAGAGGAGCATGTTGGCGGGGTCGAAGTTGACCTTGATGTTGGGCGCCTTCAGGTCGTCCAGCGTCCGGCGCAGGAGCAAGGCCGTTTCCTGCCCGGTCTCGAACGCCAGCGTGACCCCCTTCTCGGCCGCGAGCTGGCCGGCCTGGCTCAGGGTGTCGAGCATCGCCGAGCGGCCCGGATCATCGACCTCGGGCAAAAAGCCGGCGTGGAGCATCAGGTCGGTCAGCCCCAGCTCCCGCGTCCGGTCGAGGGCCCAGCGAAGCCGTTCCAACCGCGCCTGGCGATCGCTCGGATTGCCGAAACCACCGGTCTCCTTGATGGTCTGGGGAGTGGTGTAGTCTTCGCCCGGGAATCCGAGCATCGCGCCGGTCATGACGATCCCCGAGGCTTTCGCCGCCTCAGGCATGGCATCCCCCTCATCCCAGTTGGCGTGGTGCGGGTCGCCGCAGGCCACCTGGGCCAGGTTGACCCCCAGGTCACCGAGTAGTTTTTTCAGCTCGGCGATACTCTGAACCTGCAAGCTCCAACTGCAAACCCCAAGCGCCAGGGGAGAAAAGGCGGGTTGAGACGATGGCGACACGGCGGCACCTTCAGGCTCTGGTACGATCGATCGGGGCCTCATCCTCGACGGTCTCGGCGAGGCAGGCCCGATCATAGTAGCCCGAAGCTCCCCCCCCTGGCGACTCAAATTTTGGAGGCCGCGATCGACTCTCAAGCCCCTGATACGAGCCAGGCCAATCAGCCAAGGTGGTCGTCTCGCCGCCCCTGTCACGCTATGATGTCGGCGAACGTCCTCTCCATGAACGTGCCCGCCTTCGGAGTCGTCGCCAATGCCCTCGCAGCCTCCACCCAAGGGACCGAAACGACCTTCTCCCCCCGCGTCGGTTTCGACTCCGCCGACCCAACGTCGCGCCACCGCCGCTGTGCCGCTCCCCTCGATCCCGCCGATCACTCCGGTCGCGTCGCCCTCGGGGGAGTTGGGGCTGGGCGTGGCGGTCGACGGGGGAAGCGGCGGGACCGTCACCGCGCGCCGCGCGGGGGGACTCCGCGACCTCTCGCTTCAGGTTGACCCCGACGTCATCGGGATCAAAGGCGCCTTGCAGCACCTGGCCAAGGCGGTCAACATCGCCTTTCAGACCGACTACGGCGAAAACTACCTCGAGTCGGTCTACCAGGCCGCCGTCGTCCGCAGCGGTGAGATCCACATTATTCACAAGGAATACTTCGGATTCCGCGACAACTGGTTCGGCCAGTTCGGCAGACTGATTCGCTCGTTGCAGTTGACCTTGGATGGTCCCGACCCCGCCTCCCCCGAGGGACAGTTGCGGATCGCGGAGAAAGGCCCGGCGACTATTCGAGGCATCCTCAACCTGATCGGACGGAAGCTCGACCTCGTGGCCGAGTATGAGGATCGCGTCCCCGCTTACGTCGAGCAGATGTTCGACCGCCTCGAAGCCTCGGCGATCATTGAGGGGTGGGACCGCGACGACTGGGAGATCCGAACCACCCGCGTCGGACTCGACATCCGAATCTCCCCGCGAACCGGCAAAGCCTGACGTCCTCACTCGGCTCAGTGTCTGTCTCGGAAGGTCGGGCTTCACCGGGAAAGGAAGGACACTGGGGTGCCACGGGTTCCGTACTCGGACTCCGTGCGCCCCGGCCAAGGAATTCCCGCACGGGGTCCGAGTACGGAACCCGTGGCACCCGAAAGATTATCGAAAACTACCGATAGGATTCGCCTTCTGGGACAGACTCTCAGTCACCCGCCAACGCCTTGATCCGCTCCGCAGCGGTCTTGGCCTCGGGAGTCCCGGCGTAGTCCTTCGCAACAGCGCGATAATATTGCAGCGCCGCGGCCGTCTTCCCCGACTTTTCGAGGTTCTGAGCCAGGCGAAGCTGCGAAGCAGCCTTCGAGGCCTTCGCGGCGGGTTTCGACGAGGCAGCCGGATCATCGTCGGCGGATTGGTCCTTGGCCGAGGAGGAAGCGGGCTTCTCCGACGCCTTGCTCTTCCCATTGGATTTAGGTTGAACCTCATCATCCAGGCCATCGAAGGAGCCGTCGTCCCGGCCGACCTTGGACGCGGGCTTGGCGGAGGGCTTGCCCTCCCCCGGCTGGGTCATGAGCGCGGCCTTTTTGACGTACTTCTCCGGGTCCTCGTTGAACTCGTCGCGGCAACCGGAGCAGCAGATCGGGTAAGACTTGCCTTGATAGGTCACCGACATGGTGGCGGATCCGCCGGTGAGGATGCACTTGGGCAGGTCGGCGGAGTCGCCCCCGGCGGCAAACGAAACCCCGGCCTTGGTCAGCCCCACCTCGACCACCTTCGCGTATTGCGGAGCGCCCGACTCTTGATGGTCGAAGGCCATCGTGTAGCGGATCAGGTTGGAGTTGGGGCGAATTGTGATGCGATCCTTCCCTTGGCCGGCCGACCCGACCCGGTCGAGCACCAAGGCACGCCCCGCCTTGTCCATGACCCCGACGAACGCGATCGCCTTGCCGCCAGGATCGGTCCCTTCGAGCCGGTATTGCTTGGTGTCGGGAACATAGCTGAGTTGGGCCTTGGCCAGCGACTTGTCGCCGGCCAATTCCAAGGTCATCCCGACCGGCTGCCCCTTGGCGAACTTCCAGGCCCACATGTGGGTTTCCGACCATCCCTTCAGCCGATTCACGGCCGGAACAGCCGTCCCTTTCCAGCTCCCAATCATATGCTCGAACGGCACAAAAGGCGCGGGGATCTCGCGTGCCGCCGAGTCCGCCGCCCACGTCAACGACCACGCCCCACTGATCACGAGTCCCACGGCACCGATCAGAAATGATAGCCGCTTCATCATGGTTCGCCCCCAGGCCGCCACCGTTCGCATGCGGGTCCGCAATCCCCCCTGTTGACTTTCACTATAGTCGCAAGTCGGACGAATGACAGCATTCGTGCATCAAAGGGGGGCGTGGGAAAGAACGAGAGTCAGGGAGCTCACGCTCCCTGCTCGCCTCGGGCGCTCGAAAAGATCACCTTTTAGTTTGCCCCGGCTTGGGCAGAATTCAAGGCACGGAGGACGCGGACGAGTCGCGACGCGGGAGAAGGCTGGGTGGCTGCGGCGGCCTTTTCGGGGTTGGCTGGCTTCTCGGCCGGCGGCGTCTCGGTGATCGGCCCGTCATCGACGCAATCGAGATAGCCGATCATCATTTCCTCGAACGTCTGGTCGCCCCAGGTCACCGCCTTGGTGGAGTCGGGATTGGCTGGATTGCCCTTGGAATTGTCATAGTGGGCCAGGCAATCGATCCGGGTCCCCTTGGGCATGGCCAGGGGTTCCGCCAGGTTGTAGGACGTCTGCCAGCCAAAATCATAGGCAGGGACGGAGAGCAGCATCTGCTTGCGACCGTCGGGGAAGGTCGCCTCGTACTGGAAGCTCTTGCCTCGCAAGTGCATGTGCGGCATGAAGCTGAGCAGGTGGGCATCCCTCGGAAATTTGTAGGAAGACCGCACCGGGTGATTGTCCGCCTCGGCCGGAATGATGAACCGGGTCTGGATGACCCCCACGGTGCGTGCCTGATGTTCCACCGGTGTCTTGGCGAACGTCAGGCCCACCTTGGATCGATCGGTTCGAATCTTGCCGTTCGGCGTGTAGTGTAGCTGGAACACGAGGTCGGAACCGGCCGGGATTTTCTTGGCGGTGCCGGGAGGAAAGACCGAAGGCATGTCGCCCGGAGCGAACCCGCAGAGGTGCGCATCGCGCTCTCGGCCCGTCTTGGTGTGGTCGTCGACGTAGACGATAATGTGGTGGACCACCGAGCGGTCACCCGGCATCGCCTCGGCGACCTGGACCCACTTGTCTTCGGTGAAGTGAGTGGGAACCCGCACCTTGACGTAGTCGAGCACCCCTTGGGCGGCCACGACGTAGGGGGCCGGGATCTCGAAAACGACGTCGGGCGTACCGACCGTCCATTCTTCCGGGAACGATCGGGCGGCGGGGATCTCGGCCGGATCTCCCAGCGGGGCCCCCTGGTCGACCCAGGCCAAGAGCGTCGCTCGCTCGCGGTCCGACAGCGTGCGGTCGTTGCGGAAATGGCCGTAGCGAGGATCGGCGTGCCAGGGGGGCATCCTGCGGTCGTCGACCACCTCACGGATCATCGCGGCGCGACGCCTGGCATCGTCGTAGGTCAACAGCGAAAAGGGCCCAACCTGGCCAGGGCGATGACACGACTGGCAACGATCCCGAAGGACGACGGCGACATGGCCCGCATAGGTGACCTGCCCCACGTCCACGGGAGTCGCCGCCGTTTCCTTCTCCTTTTCCTTGAGAGCGGCCACGATCTCTGGGGAGGCCGGGCGGATCCGAGGACGCGAGCTTGTCGTTGTCGTCGCCGCCGGCTTCGCCTCGAGACGGTCGAGCAAGCAACCGACCACCTCCGTTGCGGGAGTTGCGACCGGCTTCCCCGCCAGGAGCTGATCGAGCGCATCACTCAGGTACTGGTTTGCCGCTGCGGGCTTCCGTTTGCCGATCGCATACTGGTCGTCGATCGCCCCGCGATAGCGGAGCACCGCGCGGCCGTCGAGCACGAGCACCTCGCAGGTCCGCTCGGCCAGCGTCAGGTCGGCCACCAGGTTGACCGTGTCTTTCAGGACCGGGAAGTCGAGGCCATAGGTCTTGGCATGCGCAGCCACTTGCTCGACCGTCTCCTGGGCGTTGGAGTTGATCCCGAGAAAAACGACGCCCTTGTCTTGGTAGGCTTTGCTAAGCTCGGCCAGGCGCGGCGCGTAGAGGTTGCCGACCGGGCAATCCGTTCCCAGAAAGGCCAGGACGACGGCCTTCTTGCCGGCGAAGCCGTACAACGAGACCGGCTGCCCCGAGACGTCTTTGAGCGTGAAGTTGGCCACACGCTGGCCGATTCCCCGATCGATGGGGAGTTCGGCCCCCCTCAGCTCGACCGCCAAAACCAACAAGAGCCCCACTAGCCCCAGTCTTCGGCGCAGGTTACAACTCGCCATGCCCAGTTTCCTCTTGGGTTCGTTAGCCCGATGCCCACCGGCTCATTCCCCAGCGAGCCAAGCGCCGGAGCGGGTTGGAGGCGCGAACACACGACGCTCCATACGTCCTTGAATCCCGCCTCACGCTAGTTACCACGCGTGCCCGTCAAACGTTTCGGAAAAGTTACGTTAAGACACGTCGTTTTCCAACGTCGAATGACGACCGGACGCAAGTTCCGGGACGAAAGCCTTGGATGCGCCGACCCTGCGAAGCCAGGATCGCAGACCAATCGCTCTGGCCAAGGAGAGGCTCCGGGGATAAGCTGAGATGGTATACGATCGGGGACCGTCAGTGGACGTTTCACCGAATCGAGATTGATGCGTGAACGACGAGACGGGGTTCGCCATGCGCTTGGAGGCAGTGATCCTGCCCGACCTGGGGACCGGTCCGGACGTGCCGATTGTCGTGAGCCACTGGTTCGCTGCGCGGGGTGACGAAGTCTGGGAGGGGGATCGGCTCGTCGAGGTGCTGGTCGGCCCCGCCACGTTCGATGTCCCTGCGCCCACGACCGGCCGGCTGGCGGAAATCCGCGGGTGGGAAGACGATCAGGTAACGCCGGGGGCCGTGCTGGGCCTGGTGGCGGCCCTCGAGGACGGCGACGGCGATGACCGGCCGTCGGAGCGACCGCCGTCATGACCACGATCCACGAGCGCTCCGCTGGCGTGATTCCGTATCAGGTGGATGGGGAACACGGTCTCGTGTTCCTGGTCCTCCACTCGGCCACGGTGCGCAACCCGCGCGCCAAGTGGGAGTTCCCCAAAGGGGGGATGGAAGCCGGGGAGACAAGCCGAGAGACCGCCGCTCGTGAGTTTCACGAGGAGACCGGGCTGGTCGAATGGTCGTTCCGCGAGGGGTTCGAGAAGAGCCTTTCGTACACCTACATCCGTCGCGGCCGCAAGGTCATCAAGACGGTCACCTACTTCGTCGTTGAAGTCCACGGCGTCGCCTCCCTGGCCCCGTCGGCGGAACACGTCGAAGATCCGAGCGGCCACTGGCACCACTGGGGTTCGTTCGACCAGATCACCCGCCTGCTCTACCACGCCAAGATCCGCCAGGTCTTCGCCGAAGCCAACGCATGGCTCGAAAACGGGGCCAAGGCCATCCCATCCGAAGCCCCGCCCCGGGACCAACCCTGACGTCCCCCTCCCCTCCATCCCCCTCATCATCATCTCTGAAACGCCGAACAAGAATACCTATTCAATCTCACGAATAGGTTGACGCTTTCATGCCGAACGACACCGCCCAAGGGTTCTTTCAATCTTGCGGGGTAGGCTTCTGCCTGCCCTCCAAGAAAAGACAGGGCGGGCCGTGCCCACCCCACAACATGAACATTCTTACAGGAAGGGCACAGGCCGCCTTCCCCCCAATTCGAAAACGCGCGGGCGGCCCCCATTCTGGGACAGAACTCTCGTTTTCGTCGGCCGACTTGACGTGACCAAAAAGTCACGTTACTATTTAGTCACACAACAGAAGTCGTGGGATCACGGGTAGGGTTCCACGATCCGAACGGATTCCTGGACGGGAGCGTTGCGATGAATCTGGACGACCTGACGCTGGATATTTTGCAGGAAGTTCAAATCAAGGCCGCCACGGGAGATGTCTTTCGGAGCCTGCTGAAGCGGCTCGCCGAGGAAAACGCCACGCCCGATGACAAGTCGATGGCGATGGTGCTCGAGGCCTGGCCCGGCGGGCGTTGGTTCCGCGACCTCGGTGACCAGCAAGGGCACTTGTGGGGGTTCGTGCAGGTCATCAAGCCCCCCACGTTGCTGGAGATCAGCGGCCCGATGTTCATGTCGTATCCGGCCACCGGTCACCTGCAATTCCGGGTCACTCAGGTCAGCGGAGGAACCACTCTAACCATGCGGCATCGCGTCCTCGGGTTCATCGACCCCGAGCATCGCAAGGGGGTCAATGCCGGCTGGGGCTATTTGCTCCAAAAGGTGAAAGAACGCGCCGAAGCCTGATCCTTAGCACCGCCACGACACACATCCAGAGTCTGCCGCAACTGCCAGAGGTCGAGCATGCCTGAGGAGTTGGACCGCGTCTGGAAAGCCCTCGGCGACGAGACGCGGCGCTCGATCCTCGACCTCTTGCGCGACGGTCCGCGAACCACCACGGAAATCGTGGCGCAGTTTCCAAAGCTCTCGCGGTTCGGAGTGATGAAACACATCGACGTACTCCGTGAGGCGTCGTTGATCGTCACGCGGGAACAAGGCCGACAACGCATCAACACCTTGAACGCAGTTCCCATTCAGCAGATCTATGAGCGTTGGGTTAGTCGATACGAGGGTTTCTGGGCGAGCACGCTCCTGCGGATCAGGGACGACGCAGAACAGGCCAATGCTCCTCAAGACCCACCCCGCCCCACCGATCCCGAGGAACGGTAGGCGGGCGCGGATCGAAGCAAGATGATTTCATTGCACGTCCCTCAACCTTACGGCGGCGACAGCCAAGCCATCCCGTTCGGCATTGGAGAACTCAAAGATGACGGACCACGCAATCGTTTCGCCCGAAGCATGGATCATCGCTCGCAAGGAACTGCTCGAGAAGGAGAAAGAGTTGACCCGGCTGAGCGATGAGGTGAGCCGGCAACGCCGCCAACTCCCCTGGGTCAAGGTCGAGAAGCCTTATCGGTTCGAAGGGCCGGCCGGCACGGAGACGATCGCCGACCTCTTCGAAGGACGCAGCCAACTGATCGTTTATCACTTCATGTTCGCTCCGGGTTGGACCGAAGGCTGTCCTGGTTGCTCGTTCATCTCCGACCATATCGACGGCGCCAACTTGCATCTCGCGCACAACGACGTGACCTTGATCGCGGTCTCGCGAGCCCCCTTGGCCGAGTTCGAAGCGTTCAAGAAGCGTATGGGCTGGCGGTTCAAGTGGGTATCGTCCTCTGGCAGCGACTTCAACTACGACTATCACGTGTCGTTCACCAAGGAAGAAGTGGCGCAGGGCAAGGTCCATTACAATTACGAAATGAGCGAGCACGCGGCCGAAGACCTGCACGGCATCAGCGTGTTCGCCAAGGACGCGGCAGGCAACGTCTTTCACACCTATTCGTCCTATGCTCGCGGGGGAGACATCCTGCTCGGTGCGCACAACTATCTCGACCTCACGCCAAAGGGCCGCAACGAAACCAGCACCATGAACTGGGTCCGGCACCACGACCGGTATGACAACGGCCCCTTGGTCACCTTGACCGCAAATTCCGTCGCTCCGAAGAGCTCAGACTCCTGTTGCGGCTCAGTGGAGGATCCCGCGTGAGCACCCATCGTTGCTGCGAAACGGGGCCGAGCGGCCCCGAACGCAGGTCGCTCGCGCATCGTTGTCGGAGCAGTGCCGGCTGGATCATTCCAGGCGCGATCCTGGCGTTCCTGCCGAAATGCCCGGCATGTCTAGCGGCCTATGTGGCGATTGGAACCGGAGTCGGGCTTTCGGTATCAACCGCGACCTCGCTGCGGATGGTGCTTCTGGTCCTCTGTGTGACGTCGTTGTCATACTCTGTAGCCAGCCGCTTGCGACGCTACATTGTCGGGGCATCGACCACTCTTCAATCGAGGCCAACGACTTACAACAGTTTACCGTCGGATGGCACTTGGGCTTGGGACGCGGGCATCCGGTCGATTTCTGGGAGCCCCGAAGGGGCGGCCGTCAATAGCCAGGGGCGCAAGTCTCTGGATGCGATTCAAACCAGAATATCCTAATAACACCTCTACTCTCCCCGCCGCGACGGGGAGAGTAGCGTATGGCTTCGAGGAACTCCCGGGGCTTGCGCCCCCGGGCTAGTGCTCTGTCACAGCTAAGAATTCAGGTTGGTCACTTTCCCCGAATCGGAGATCATGCGGGCAACAAGGAGATCCCGCATGAACAAGAAGTATATCGTTCGGTTAACGGACCAGGAACGGGATGAGTTGGCGGCCGTGATCAAGAAATTCAAGGGGACGAACCAGAAGGTGCGACGTGCTCAGACCCTCTCCAAGGCCGATGCGGACGGCCCGAACTGGACAGACCAGCGGATCGCCGAGGCATTCGGGGACCGGACGAGGACCATCGAGAAGCTTCGCCAGCGCCTCGTAGAGTGCGGTTTCCGCACGGTGTGAAGCGGGAGTTGCCCCCGGTGGAGAAGTTGCCCAGCGGTGAGCAAGAGGCCCGGATCATCGCCGCGCGGCTGGGTCGCCGCCCCCGGGGTATGCCAACTGGACGTTGCGGCTCCTGGCTCGGAAGGTGGTGGAGTTGGGGATCGTCGAGTCCGTCAGTTTACGAGACGATGCGGCGGACACTGAAAAAAACGGGATGACAAATCGCAAGATCGAGTACTGGGTCATTCCGCCCGAGGCCGACGGTGAGTTCGTGGCCCACATGGAAGAAATACTGGAGACCTACGCGAAACCATATGATCCTGCCCGTCCGGTCCTGTGCATGGACGAACAGCCGGTGCAGTTGTTGAAGGAGACCCGCGTGCCGATCCCAGCCACCCGCCGGCATGTGGCAATTGCGTCGATTATGAGTACGAGCGGGCCGGAACGGCGAATATCTTCAATGTTCGCCAAGCCGTTGACGGGCTGACGCGAGGTAGCCGTGCGCGAGACCAAGACCAAGACCAAGGTCGACTGGGCGACCGAGATGGCTGCCCTGGTGGAAGGCCGTTACGCCGGCGCCGAGCGAGTGATAGGTCAGTTTTACCCCCTTGGCCACTAGGATGTATTCTATGAGTATTGGTGAATTCTCTGTCGAGAGCTTCGTTCGCATAAAGAACAAGTTCGTACCTTTGTCGCAGTGCGATCGCAAGCTGTCGGACGAGTTCTACATCGAGGGAAAGATTGAGTTGGAGGTTGAGGATTCGAAGATATTGTCGGAGAAGCAGTGGGATCTGGTCGACCAACTTTGGTCGTATCTTATTGATGGAGTGTCAGGCATTTTGTTCGACGACCGGAACATGGAATGTTGTTTCCCAGATCAACCCTTGCGACTGTCGCTTAAGTCTTTGTCCAAAAGCCAGCTTGAAGTTTGCGTTGGTTCATGTGTTCATCGCGTCGACAAAACGTGCTTCATTGCCGCGATTGCCAACGGCGGTAAGGCGTTTTTCAATAAGATGCTCCAAATTGCGCCATCGGGCAAATCTTCATGGATGCTGTATATCGAAAGGATCGAAAAGCTCATTGCCACCATTGAATGCACCGGACAGGGAACCTGAGCGAAGGTGGGCATGGTCATTGTGCAAGGCTCCCAGGGGAGAGAAAAAGGGGACGGAGGGGAATGCCACAGGGCCAGCGCATATCAAACACGCTGTAGTGAAAGGACTTGCGTGAGGTAGTCCGTATTAATCATACAGGACATCATCTTTCCACGTAGGCTATCCTTGTCGGGATGACGCTTCAGCAGCGTCACGGCGAACCGCCGAAGCCAGCTCAAGTTGTTCCCCAAAGTCCGCTCGCGAGTGCGGTGCTCATCTTCGCGAAAGTTCACATCGAGTACCCAGTGCATCGACTCGATACTCCAGTGACCGCGGACCGCTTCGCCGAAACGCTTGCCGCTCAGATAGTGGCTGCTGAGATAGTAACGCACCTCGTCCGACTCCGTCCCATCGGCATGCTGCGTGATTCGCACCGCATAGCCAATTGCCTTGATCCAGGGCCAATCCTTCAGCGGCGCGAAATCAGTCGGCACCTTGACCAGATAATAGGAACGCTCGTCGATGCGGCCGTGCCCGGCATCACGGGTCTCGTCGTATCGATAGTGGAGGTCCTCGAGATCGCGTTCCAGGTGGTCGAGGAAGAACGCTTGGATCGCGGTTGCGAGCTTCGGCTGATTGTCTTTGACGGCGATCACGCAGTCGCCGCCACCGTCAACGATCTGCTCGACAATCGCTTTCTGGCAGCCCATCGCGTCGATCGTGATGAGCGTATCCGTGAGGTCAATCTGCTCGAGAAGTTTTGGGATGGCTGTGATCTCGTTGGACTTGGCGTCGGTGGCCACCTGACCCAGCGCAATGCCCTGCTCGCTGGCCCAGGCGCTGACAATGTGCAGATTGCCAAGACCTTTGGCCGCATCGTGCGATCCGCGACAGGCTTTGCCGTCGATAGCGACGTGTCGGCGGGAGTTCTCAGTGTCGGCGGGGATCGCGTCGCAGATCCAGTCCTGGAAGCAGCGTTGAAAGGCTTCGGGTTTCAGCGCCATGAGCAAGCGTCGGATGCAATCCCGTGAGGGGATGCCGTTGGGCAGGGCCAGATGCAGGGCCAGCCAGGACTCACGATTCTTGGCCCAGCGATGAATGGCGGTAGGGCCATCGCATCCGCAGATGACGGCGCAGACCGCGATGACAGCGATATCGACCATCAAGTGCCGACGATTGCGTGCGTGGCGGGGATCGGAGAGCGATTCGAAATAAGAGCCGATGGAGCCGACATCGACGGGCTTGGCCATGGGAGGCATCCTGGGATCGGTCGGTGTCGGCCTCCGCACACCCGGAGTGCAGTAAGCCGATTCACGAGGACCGATTCAAAGATAACGAGCCACGGTCTGTCGCGCCAGACTACTCAGGCCGCACAGTTATACGCGCTGGCCCTGGGGAATGCCACGAAATTAGACTAAAAGTCTTTCATTGGCACCGACTTGCGTAGTTCCGACCGCGGATTTTTCGGGATTGTCTCACTCGGTATTTCCTTGAGTTGACAGTTGTTGCGTCAACTGGGGGGTTGGGTTGGTATGGAGCAACTCCCAGAAGTCGTACGTGGGCAGTTTTAGGCCCAGGGCTTGGTAGGGACTGACATCTTTCCGGGGGCCGGAGCGGAACGGCCGGCTGTTCCAGTAGAGCCGCTTCAGGTCGAGCATCGGCTGGGTCATCCGGCGGTGTCGCGACTGTTGCATCCGCAACACGCTGTTCATGCACTCCACCGCGCTGCTGGCTCGGAACGTGTCACTCAGCACCGCCGCCACGCGGGCGTACGAGGCTCGTTCCTCCTCATCGAGTTCGCCGTCGCGGGCGACGGCTTGCACCAGAGCCGTCCGCGGGTCCGCCGGTCGAGGCCGGCGGTGACGCAGCCACCACCGCCAGGCCATCGCCTCACGCCACTGGCGACGCGGCTCGGCCCGCTCCAACCGGCGGTGCATCCGGTCCAGGAACGCCAGGCTCCGTGGGTCGTTCAAGAAGTTCCGCACCTTCGACCAGTCGTCACCGCCCAGGTCACGGAGCGCCGCGACGATCTCGGCCTGGGCGCGGCCGCGGTCGTTGAGCCGGCCGTCGAGGCCGAACAACTCCAGCGCCGCGTGCGCCCGATTCCAGGCCGCTTCGAGACGTTCAACTGGCTCGAACGACGCCAGCGCCGGCCGCCACGCGGCGCGGGCGGTCTGGGCCGCGCCCCGCGCGTCGATCCCTTGCCGTTTCGCCTGCGCGACTTTGCTGGCGGCGGTCTCGGCCTTCTCCCAGGCCGCCTCGGCGCGTCGCCAGTGCTGGGCCAGGATCCGCTGGGCTTCCCTCGTCGTGTGGAAGACGTCCAACCCGTGCTCCAATGCCGCGGTCGTGGGAGCGTCGTGACGGGCCTGAGTGACTTCCACCACCGCCGCCGCGATCCCTTTGGCGGCGTCGGAAATGACGAATTCCACCTTCTCAAAAGGCTCGAGTTGGTCCGCCCATGTCTCGGCCTTGCGGTCGGCCGCGTTCTGACAGAAGACGGCCGTCATACTCGCCGGCTCGATCCCGACCAAAGTCGGCCGCCCCCAAAAAAGATTTCGTCCACGGCGAGTGTGCCAACCTTGGGGACGCACGCCGCGTCGATCGCCTTCAGGACCGGTCGGGCCGAGTGGGCCGCGTCGGCGACCCAGCGGCCGATGGTGGCGTGATCGGGACCCTCCTCGCCGAGGATGACGCGGAGCAGGTCCTCGATCTGGCGGGTGCTGATCCCCATGGCGAAGGCGGTCACCGCCAGTCGTCGCCGGGTGGGTTGGTCGAGGCGGGCGACCTGGGCTGGGGCGGCGATCGGGACTTCGACCGCGGCCGGGGCGGTGTCTTGCGGTTGCAACCGCCGCTCGAGCAGGCGGGCGTGCTGGTAGAGGGTCTGTCGGCTGCAACCGGCCTGCTCGGCGCGGCGTGTGACCGCCCCGTAACATCCCGAGAAGACGGCGGCGGCATTGCGAACGACGGTGCGCAGCGATAGCGTGTTCATGGGGGAGGTCCTCCGTGTGGCTGGCGATCTTGGTCGTGACCCAGTCCACCACGGGGCGGCCTCCCCTTCAACTCAAACTCAGTGGTTCGGTAATCGAGAGTCGAGGGAACGCCAGGGCGTGACAGACTCAAGCTCCTCCATGAAAATGACTTGTGCTCAACCCGTCACTCACGGAGGGTACGATGCGCAAGTCCACCAGCACCCTGACGCCCGCCCAAGTCTATCGCTACGCCGTTTAGACTTTCCAGCCCCACTTGAAGCTTACCAACGCCAAGGGGGTCGCTGCCGAGACCATCCTCACCGTCCTCTTCGCCGCCGCCGCCCGGATCAGCTCCCTCTCCGACACCTGCCGCGTTCTCCGTGGCGTCCCCGACGAGCATGCCCTCGCCACCGCCCTCTATGCCACCCTCCCCGACTACGACCGGCTCCGACGCCGGGTCCAGGCGGCGCTGCAGGGCCACCTGCCCAAGGCCCTGCGGCGGCGTGCCCAGGTCATCGCCAACGATACCACCTTGCTCCCCTACTACGGCGCCGACGCCAGGACCAACCCCCACGTCGTGCGGAGCAAGGCCAAGAAGGGCACCTGCTCGTTCTTCGGCTATAGCACCGCCTACGTCATTCGCAAAGGGCGGCGCTACACCATCGCCCTGACCGCCGTGACCCGGGACATGACGATGGCCGACGTCGTCCGCGAGCTGCTGACGCAAGTCCGCGCCGCTGGGGTCAAGGTCCGGTATACGGCCCTGGACCGCGAGTTCTCCAGCGTCGAGGTGATTCGCTATCTCCAACAGGCGCGGGTGCCGTTCCTGATGCCCGTGGTGGGCCGGGGCTGCAAGGCCGACCACCCGCGGGGACCCAGCGGCACGAACGTCTTCAAGGTCACCACCGGGTCGGCGGCTCGGGGGCATGCACGCGTGTCCCCCTTCGCCGAGCCGGGAGACCCACTTATGGCCACAAGCAAGCCAAATGACCCACTAGAAACGGTCGCCCCTACGGGGCTGGCAAAGGCCGCTATACCCCGGGCAAGCGTGCCCGCGAACAGGAAGGGGCTAACGGCCTGCGCTACCACCGGTCTCGGCAAAGGCAGCCGGTCCCTATCTTCCGGTCCCGCCTTTGCGGATCTCGCCGGCTGAGCTTTCGTCGAGGGTCGTTCCCGGCTAAAATGCCACGATGCCCTGGCACGATCCTTCAAAGCCCGTCTCGACGAGGGGTTTGTTTTTGGCCTTGGACGGCCCCGACGGCGGGGGCAAGTCGACCCAGGCGGCTGCGCTGGCCACCTGGCTCCGAACGCGCGGGCTTGAGGTCGTGACTTGCCGCGACCCAGGGGGAACCTCGCTCGGCGACCGACTGCGTCAGATCCTCCTCGATCGCAACACGGTGGATCTCTCGCTTCGGGCGGAGATGCTTCTCTACATGGCGAGCCGTGCCCAACTCGTCGAGGAGGTTATCCGACCAGCGCTGGCGCGTGGCCAGGTCGTGGTCTCCGACCGCTATCTGCTGGCCAACCTCGTCTACCAAGGATACGCTGGCGGCCTCTCGATCGAGGAGATCGGCCGCGTCGGCCTGGCGGCGACCGGCCAGTTGCTCCCCGACTTGACGGTGGTCCTCGACGTCCCACCCGACCTGGCGCGTCGCCGGGTCGGCGAGGCGCGGGATCGGATCGAAGACCGGCCCTTGGCCTACCATGCCAAGGTTCGGGACGGTTTCCTGGAAGCCGCGCGGGATTCGGCCAAGGGCACCTGTTCGTACTACCCCGCGCCCATCGTTGTGGTCGATGCCTCGGCCGAGCCCGAAGTCGTCTCATCCCGAATTCAAAGTGAGGTGGAGCGTGGCCTGGCACTCGGTCCGCGGTCATGACCGGGTCGTCGAGAACTTGCGGCGCAGCCTGGCGCAAGGGCGGTTCCCGCATGCCTTCCTCTTTGTCGGCCCCGACGGGATCGGCAAACGCACGTTTGCGCTGACCTTGGCCCAGGCACTCCTCTGCGAGCAGGCCGACCCAACGGCATTGGCCCCCTGCCAGAAGTGCCCGTCCTGCCTCCAGGTCAAAGCAGGCAACCACCCGGACGTTCTCCAGGTGGCCCGCCCCGAGGACAAGCACGAGCTCCCGATCAAGGTGATCCGCGGCCTCTGCCTCGACCTCGGCCTCAAGCCAGCCCGTGGAGGGCGAAAGCTCGCGATCGTCGACGACGCCGACGACATGAACGAGGAGGCGGCGAACGCCTTCCTGAAGACGCTGGAGGAGCCGCCGGACAAGTCGGTCCTGATCCTGATCGGCACCTCGGCCGAGCTTCAGCTCGAGACGATCATCTCCCGCTGCCGGGTCGTTCGCTTCGACCCGCTCCCCGAGGATGAGCTGACCGCATTGCTGCTCGAACAGAACGTCGCGAATGACCCCGGCGAAGCCAGGCGACTCGCCAAGCTCGGCGAAGGGAGCGTCGCCCGAGCCCGAGGGTTGGCCGACCCCGAGCTCGACCACTTCCGTCGCGGCATGATCGACGAGCTGGCGTCCTCTCGCGGCTTCGATCCCCCCGCCTCGGCGGCTCGCTTCGCGGCCTTCGTCAAGGAGCCCAAGGAGTCGGTCGATCAGCGCGCCCGCGCCAGCTTGCTGGTTGGCGAGCTCACCCTCTTCTTCCGGGGCATCCTCTGGCAGACCGCCGGACTAGCTCCCCTCTGCCCCGATCCCAGCGACCGAGGCGCAGTGGAATCACTGGCCAACCGACTCGATCCCGAAGCCGTCCTCGTCCTGGCCGACCGCTGCGTCGAGGCAGACTACCACGTCCGCCGCAAAGTCAACCTGACCCTAATTTTTGACTCCCTCATGCACGATCTGGGCGCCTTGATCAACCCGCGCGGGTAAGGGGACAAGCCCCACGGAACACGCGGGTAAGTCCCTTCAAACGAAACCGCCGTTGGCCAAGGGCAACCCTTGGCCAACGGCGGTTGTTACCTTCTTATCGAGCCACGTGCGGGAGCGCACGACGCGCGGCGACCAGCCCGGACGAACCGGGAGAGAGCCGCAGACCGTTGACCGGATGAGGGGTGGCGGCCTGGATCGACCGAGGCAGGGTGGCTTGCCTCCTGGCGACCTGGAAGGTCACAGCAAAGTCGCCGCTCGACTGGCCGTTGCCGGTTGGGAACGAGCCCCCGAACTCACCGTCGAGTGCGTTGCCCGCCACATCCCGCACGCCTGCGGCGGGAATTCGGAAGGTGTAGCGACCATTCCCAAGTGGACGGCTCAGGCCAAGGAGGACCGACCTGCCTCCGTCAGAGACCGAGAGCGGCCAGATCGGGATCGTGTTCGCTCGCGAGCGCACAAGGCGCTGGAGGATCGCCCCGTTCGAGGTCGCAACTCCGCGTGAGTCCAGGCCCGACAGGTTGTCGCTGAAGTTCACCTCGATCTGCGCGTTCAGCGGATTGAGGGTCAGCCCGACGACGCGAGGACCGGTCGTGTCGACGACCAAGGGTCCGCCAGCGTTGCCTGTGGCAATGCCGATCCCCGAGAGGACGCGGCCGTCAGAGGCGCTGACGCTGGCCGTGATCGTATACGTTCCCTCGGCCAGGGGGAGCGAGGTCAGCGACCATCGCCCCTGCGCATCGGCCACGCCTTGGCCGATCGGGAACGCTCCCCCGACGTCCTGGCGAGTGGCGAAAAGCTGCACGGTGGCGTTGGGGGTCGCGCTCCCTTGAAAACGGGGCTGCGTCGCCGAGGTAATCCCGTCGAGATTCGAGGTCCCGGTATCGCTGGCCGGGTCCAGTGCTCCGCTCAGCGTGAGGGCGGGGGTGGCCTCGACCGTCTTCGTGATCGTCGTCGACCCACCGTCGGCCGCCACGATCGTCGCCCGAACGACGAAGGTCCCGGGCGTCGAGTAGAGGTGTTCACCAGAGACGCGGACCCCCGTAGGATCTCCCGTCGCACCTGTGACGTAGTCGATGGCGTAGACAGCCGCGGATCCAGGGGTCGTCACGCCGTCTCCCCAATCAATCGTGGCCGTGGCCTTACCGACCGATTGATTGGTCGTCGCCGAACCCACCCAGAAATGCGTCAGCTCCCCTTGAACCACGCGCTGAGCGGTGCTGACCGGGGTCCAAGTCCGAGTACCGGTAGGGGCCGCACTCGCCTCAAAGGCCGCACGCGCGATCGACGGGTCCGCGTTGATCCCGGTGGTCAGCAGTTGCCGACCTTCCAAAATCTCAGGCGCGGGACGGCAGCGCCGGCGGTGCGGCCTCTTCAACCCCGTTCTTGCCTGACTCTTCCGGGTCGCCCACACTCTCGATACCGACAGGCTGAACATCAGCGAACTCCATTCTGCTGACTCAGTCAAGCGGCGCGGTCGTTCGTCTCTCCATCGGCGAAGCAACTCGCCATGGTCAAGCCCAATCCCTCTTTACGGGGGAGATCGCCGCACCGAATGACCCTCCTTGGTGCATCTCTGCAGACGACATCATCCCTCGGATCGAGCTGGCCCTCGCCTTTAGCCTATTTAGGCCGTGCGACTTCAGTCTCGTCTTCGGAATCACGCTCGGGTCGCCCCGGGCAGAACCCGGAACGACCGCGAGCGGGATGATCCCTCGAACTCATAAAAAGAGCCGAGGCGGGGGTGATCATCCCGTTCCCTGTAGCTTCACTATCCCCCGCAGGCGTCAGATAAGCCTATCATCGAGGTGATTGTCAACCCATTGCTCTCTCGAATGAGTCGAAGTCGTGCAAAAAATCACGACAAGCCGGTCGCAAGTCCCGATCACGTTCATCAGGCTTACTGCCTTTGTGCGGAAACGTTCCCAAAAAAACGACCCAATTGCATCCAACGATCAGCCATGCATGACTAGAGCCACACGCCGTCGATGGAAAACCCATCCCCCCTTGCCCAATCGACCGTGTCATGGCAGCGAGATTGTTTAGAATGAGTCGAAGAGGAAGGATCGCCGTCGAATCCGGTGGCTCAGAATGGCACTATTGGGAGCCGGACGCATCGAGCCGCATCTTTTGGAGTCCATCCGAACGCATGACTCCTTCACTCTTGTTTGCTTACGGTACGCTGGCCCCCAACGGATCGAAAGAGGCGGCCGCTCATGGCTGGGTCGCCGACGCGGTTCGCGGCCGACTGTTTGACCTCGGCCCTTACCCGGCCCTCGTTGGCCATGACGATCTGAATGCGGATTGGGTCGAAGGTTTTGTGCGCTCGGTCGATCCGATCGAACTAACGCGTGACCTCGATCCGTATGAAGGGGTGGACGAGGGACTTTACCGGCGCGTGGCCGTGACCACGCGGGCAAGCCGCTTGGTCTGGGTCTACCTCTATGCCCGTCCCCTTCCGTCCCAAGCACGCGGGCCTTTGACGCGATGGAAGGGTTTGCGGACCCTCCCGGTCCCCGAGCACGATTCGTTTTGACTCCTCCAAGCAAGGAGACGACCGATGGCAACCTCGACGGCACTGGATACGGCACGCGATGGAACCAAGGATCCGGACGTGCCGACGGTCGGCCAGTACCTGATCGATAGGCTCCACGCTCTGGGACTCAAGCACATCTTCGGGATCCCGGGCGACTACGTCCTGACCCTCTACAAGATGATCGAGGCCAGCCCGATCGAGTTGGTGGGCGTCACACGCGAGGACAATGCAGGGTTCGCCGCCGACGCCTACGCGCGGGTGAGCGGGCTCAGTTGTGTCTGCGTGACGTATTGCGCGGGGGGGCTGAGCCTCTGCAACAGCATCGCGGGGGCCTACGCCGAGAAATCACCGGTGATCGTGCTGAGTGGATCGCCCGGGCTCTCCGAACGCGTCCGCAACCCCCTGCTCCACCACAAGGTCAAGGGATTCGAGACCCAGTTCGAGGTCTTCGAAAAAATCACGGTCGCTTCGGCCGTGCTTTCCGACCCGATCACGGCCTTCGGGGAGATCGACCGGGTTCTCGAGGCGGCTCTACGCTACAAGCGGCCGGTCTACCTCGAGATCCCTCGCGACATGGTTCTCGCCAAACAGGTCGCGCCGCACCGGCCGCCGGCCGGCCTGCCGCCGAGCGACCCTGATGCGCTCCGCGAAGCCTTGGACGAGACGGTGGCGATGCTGACGGCCGCCAAGCGGCCGATGATCCTGGCCGACGTCGAGATCCACCGGTTCGGACTCCAGGACGAGCTCCTCGCCCTGGCCGAGCAGACCGGGATGCCGATTGCCACCACGATCCTGGGCAAGAGCGTGATCTCCGAGGGGCACCCGCTGTTCGCTGGGGTCTACGAGGGGGCAATGGGACGCGCGGAGGTCGCCGAGTATGTCGAGCAGGCGGATTGCCTCTTGATGCTCGGCTGCTTCATGACCGACATCAACCTGGGCATCTTCACGGCCAAGCTCGACCCCTCGCGTTGCATCGACGCCACGAGCGAAGACCTCCGAATCCGCTATCACCACTACAGCGACGTCCGGCTCGATGATTTCCTTCGCGGCCTGACCGCGCGGTCGCTCACGCTCGCCAAGGGACCGCCTCCCCCCCACCCCAACCAGTTCGGCTCCACCTGGGTCGCCGACAACAACGCGCCGGTGACAACGGGGCGGCTCTTCGCCCGGTTGAATCGACTGCTCGACAAGTCGATGACGGTGATCGCGGACATCGGCGACTCGCTCTTCGGGGCCGCCGACCTGTCGATGGGCCGGGAAACCGAGTTCATCAGCCCCGCCTACTATACGTCGATGGGGTTTGCCATCCCAGCGGCCCTCGGCGCGGGGATGGCCAATCCAGGCTCGCGGGCACTCGTCATCGTCGGCGACGGCGCGTTCCAGATGACCGGAATGGAGCTCTCGACGATCGTCCGCCAGGGTCTGAACCCCATCATCATCGTTTTGAACAACCACGGTTACACCACCGAGCGGTTCTTGCTCGAAGGGCCATTCAACGACATTCAGGAATGGGCCTTTCACAAGATTCCCGAAGTGTTCGGCAGCGGCCTCGGCCTGGAAGTCCGAACCGAGGGGGAACTCGACGCAGCGCTCGAACAGGCGGTGGCCAACACGTCGAGTTTCAGCCTCCTCAACGTCCATCTCGACAAGTACGACCGTAGTCCGGCCCTCGAACGGCTGGCGCTCCGGCTCTCGCAGATCGTCTAGGACGGTTTTCGTCCAGGGGGGGTCACCGGCCCGTGCCCTCCCTCTTTGGAATGCCCCCAAAGCCTGAGCCGAACGCAGTCCGCGCACGAAAAACCGGCCTGCCCCTCGAGAGAAGAGGGACAGGCTGGTTGTTGGGAATCCAAGAGCGAATGGGTCGCTCGTCACTTCTCAGGACCTGGGATGTTTCCGCCCCTTGGCCAGAAACCGTTCCGTCTGGCGATTGGTGGGGATGACCGGAGTCTTGTGGGTGAACTCGATCGACTCGGCCTTCTTGTACTTGCTCCGCGTGAAGACGTTCTTGTTGAGCGTGAGGGGAAGCGGACCCGCCAGGCTGTTCTGGGTTCCGGACGGAACCCGGCTCAGGTTCTTGGGGTGGGCGAAGTTCTGAAGCCGGAGGGCCCAGCCTCGGCCCGGCAAGTACTGTTGATAGGCGACGGCCCGAGGGATCGCCTTGTAATTGAGTCGCGAAAGAACCGAGGCGGGGGGCACGTAATGGTCAGCGCCGAACTGGGGCGTGAAGCTCGTTTGGGGAATCGTTCCCACGAGCACCCCGGTGCCGCCCGCACCCACCGTGGGGGGGTTCGGGTTCACGCCACCGCTGACCAAGATTTGCGCGGTGCCGAGGAATCCGACGTTGGAGTTCGGGGCCGAGCTCAACGTACGTCCCGTGAGAGTGAACGTCGTGATCGTGGAGTTCAGGTTGAGCCGGGAACGAGGCGTGATCGTGATGATCGCATCCGGAATGCCGTCATTGTTCCGGTCGACCGTGTCCAGCCTGATCGTGGCGTTCGGGTACGGCACGCCGTTCACGGCAATGGTTGTCGTGTCAATATCGGTGAATGGAATGAACGGCGGTGAGATCGTGTTGTTGCTCAACACGTAGATGTCGAGCGAGGCTGGGGACGTCGCGTTGACGATAAACGTCCCGAACGGCGGCAACCCGACCGGAGCCGAGCCAACCGCAATGTCGGTTTGAATCCGGTTGTCGCTCGGCGTGTTGAACGGGAGGAATGCCCCTTCGATGACGAACGCGCCACCGGCCCCCGTTCGGCCGGAGGGAGTCACGTTGTAGGTCGCGGCCCCAAGGATGATGTCGGGGATGGTGTCGCCATCGGCCGTCTTCGTCTGGCTTCGAGCGACCAGTCGACCCGAGACCGACGACCCGAGGAAGGACGGAGCGCCGTTCGGGGTGTTCGTGATCTGAATCAAGGTCGCCGCAAGCGGAGATCCCTCGGCGGAGAGCAACTGCTGAGTGCCTTCCACGAAGAAGGGATTGGCGGGGATGTAGTAGACCCCCCCTTGGTTCCCGTTCAGTCCCGGCGAGCCGACCATAAAGTCATTGCCCGTCGAGGCGGGGTTGATCTTCCCGGCGAGCGACAGCGAATAGCCAGCCATCGCGTTGGGGGCCCCGACGAGGGTCAAGGATGGAACCCCCACCGGCTTGCTGAAGACAGGGATCGTGCCGACCAGGGTCGTCCCGCTGGCTGGCTGGCCGTAGAAGATATCGGCCTGACCGGCGTTGCTCGACGCCGAGGGGGAACCGATCGCGATGTCGGCGAAACCGTTGCCGTTATAGTCGCCGATGCCGGCGACGGAGAATCCGGTCCGCGAGCCGCTGGCTCCCTGGAAGTTCGCCCCGAGGATGTCGGTGGAGCCCGTCCCGACCCCGATCCGGTTGGTCAGGATCACGTTCAGACCATTGACGACCCGTGCTGCTCCGGGAAGGGCGTTGCCTCCGTAGATCAGGAAGGCCTCGCCTGCGTTCCCGTTGGCGACCGGCGAACCAATCAGGAGGTCGTCGATCCCAATATTTGCGCCGGTGAGCTGGCCGTCCACGTTGCCGGCTCCCGCCACCGACAACCCGATCGACTCATTGTTGGCGGAGCCTGCGAAGATGGCACCGCCCAGCCCGTTGCCGATGGCGTTGAGGTTGATGGGGGCCACGCTGGGCGTGGCGAGCAACGGGCCCGGGATCGTGTACACGGCCCCGTTGAAGCTCAGCCCGGCCACTGACGCATTGGGAGCGGCAATCGCGATGTCGGGCGATGTCGAGTTACTGGCAAAGAAGTTGCCCAGGCTCGCCGCCGAGCGACCCACCCGCGAGTTTGCAAGGGTGCTCCCGAACGTTGTGACCGCAACTCCGGGGGAGGCGGCGACATTATCGAGGTCGACCGTCGGCGTAGCGAGTGTCCCCAGCGACGCGCTTCCATAGACCAGGTAAGCTCGTCCCGTTCCCGGATTGAGGTTGTTGAGGTCGTTCGCGCCTGGGGCACCGATGAGGAAGTCGGCAAAGCCGTCGCCGTTGACGTCCCCAAGGGCCGTCACCGACGCACCGAGCTGCGACGTGGTGCTCACGCTCGTCAGGAACGTGACCCCCGCATAGGCATTCCCGACCGAGCCGCTGATCGGATTGGTCTGGGACGCGTTGCCCAACTGGCCGAGGTCGCCAACCCGCTCGCCCAACTTGTCGAGCGTGAGCCAGTCGATGTTGCCCGCGTTCACCGTGAGTGAGCCGAATACGAGGTAGGCTCGGCTGTTCGTCCCATTACCCGGCTGGATCTGACCATTGACGTTGATTCCGGTCGGCGCACCGATCACGAAGTCATCGAAACCGTCGCCGTTGACGTCCCCCACATTGGCCACGCTGAAGCCCGCGGCTCCGGCGGTTTGCTGCCCCGCCAGATCCACTCCAAACGGCGCGGTGGCAATATTGGGTTGCCCCGGTGGGAGCACCCCTCCCAGGTCAATCGACATCAACTGTCGCTCTTCCAGCGACTGAATCCTGGGTCGGAAACCCCCGCGTCGCCGTGCGGCCAATGACTGAGGTCGGCGATTGCCAAACAGCATCGGAGACTCCCTCCTCCAAGCCCTATGTCGTCGCGCGTCCGCCGGGTATCCATAGCCCTGCGTCTCGAGCGCCCCTCGGGAATCCGGCTCGAAGCTCTCGCTTCATGATGAGACCGGCTCGGCGCGACGCCGCGGCCGCCAAGGGTAGCCAACTACCACTGCAATTTCGGCCCTTCGACGGCCCTGGCTCCATCCAAACCCTCCAGGACTGACCACGATACGGACCCAAGTCGGCGCATTTTCGGCTCAACCCGCACGACCCCTACTTCCGATAAAGTTCGTAGACAGGGAGAACCACTCCCAGTCTCTCGCTTAATTGGATAGGGGTCATCCCGCCCCTCGATACCCCTTTTTTGGTTGTCCCCAGCGGACTTCCTCAAAATGGGTCTGGAGCGGGCATTCATTCATTCATGCCAATCGAACGTCGCTCGAGGCGAAGAAGCCCATGACACTCAAAGCCCAGCCGACGAACCCATCGCGTCGTTTCCGGTTCCGGGTTCCCCTTCTGGTCGTCCTCGCTCTGGGGACCCAATCTGGATGCACCCGGGAATTCTTCCGGGAATGGGCCAACCAGGATGTCACCGAGGCTATCTTCGAGAAAAGTCGCGATCCGCGCTGGCGGATCGACCTCTTCTCGGTAGAGCCTCCCGCCCTGTCTCGATTCGCGGACCCCTATGACCCCGATGCGCCCCCAGCGCCGCCCGACGACTATGCCGCCGAGGCGACATCGCCCGTGCCCCAGTGGCCCGACAACCGCCTGATCATCCCCCTCGAAGGGACGGGCTATCTCGATATGCTCGACGTCTGGCAGCGTGAGAACGAGCAGAAGGCGGCCGAGAACGAGCAGAAGACAGGTGAGAACGCCGCCAAGCCTCCGCGCCGCCCCTCGGGCACTCCTCGTCCGACCACGGCCCCTACGGAGGTCGAGCCCCCCGTGCCCCCCGCCTCAATTCCCTCGCCGTTCGGCACGGGAGGAAATTCCGGGACGCCGCTCGAGGCAATACCGCCTAATTCTTTACCGACGTCCCCACCTGCGAATCCACCCAGCGGCGATCCGAAGGCACCTCAGGCCCGCGTCAAGTCACGGGACCCTGCCCTGCGGCTCGCCGCCTTCCAGCAGACGGGGATTGAAGAGCCGACACTCACGCAGTCGCCGACCGCACCGCCCGGTTTGGAGGGCCCCCGACGTCCTGAGAACCAGCCGCCGCCGATCGGCATGGACCCCTCCCCGATCCAGTCGGACCTGTCGGCACCACTGAACCCAAGGCCCGACCTCACCCCTGAGCAATACCGTGAGTCCGAGGAAAAAGGGGACGCGATTGCCGGGATGCTCATCCCCGACGAGATCAACTTCAATGAAGCGGAGGCCGCGGGCTTGCCCAGAAACAGCCGCCCCTACAAACTGACGATGGAGCAGGCTTTCCGGCTCGGCTTGGTCAACGCCCGCTTTTATCAGTTCCAATTGGAGAACGTCTACACCACCAGCCTGGCGGTCACCCTTCAGCGGTTCGCGTTCCAGCCGCAGTTCTACGCTGGCCTCTCGCCCTTGACCGGCACCGCCGCCGGGGGAATTCCGGCCCCGAACCCGTTCAACCAGTTCCTCTACCGGACCAGGGAAACGGGGACGCCCATCTCCAGCTTGAACGTCGGCACGGTCGCGGGAGTCGGCAAGGTCTTCAACTCCGGCGGGCGGCTGTTGATGGGCTTCGCCAACCAGGTCGTCTTCAACTTCCTCGGCCAGAACTCCCGACAGCCCAGCGTCCAGTCGTTCCTCCCGCTCACCTTCGTCCAGCCGTTCCTCAGAGGAGGCGGTCGCGCGGTGACGCTCGAAGCCTTGACGCAAGCCGAACGCAACTTGCTCTACGCGGTCCGAAGCTTCGCCAAGTTCCGCCAGGAGTTCGTGGTAGCCACCCTCGTTGGTGGAACCCCGATCACCAATTTCGGGTCAACCCTGCAGACCCCAGGGTTCTCCGGCGGCGGCAACTCCGACCCGACCATCGGCTTCCTCAACGTCATTCAAGACATTCAGCTCATCGAGAACGACCGCAAGAATATCGCGGCCCTCGAACGGCTGTACATGATCTACTCCGAACTCATCAAGGGCGAGGCCTCCGGCCTCACCCAGCTCCAGGTCGACCAGGTCGATCAGAGCTATCAGCAAGCGTTGCAAACCTTGGTGAATGATCGCACTCAGTTCCGCTCCCAGCTCGACCAGTTCAAGATCCAGCTCGGTATGCCGCCGGACGTTCCCTTGATCCTCGATCGATCCCTCGCCATGAAGTTCAAGGAGGTCTTCGACGGGATTGACGACTGGCAGCGCGATCCCAAGCGGAATCTCACCGACCTTCCCCAGTACGCCGCGAACCTTCCCGACCTGGCAGACGTGAATATTGATGGCAGGTCGGTCCTTTCCGTGTACAATACCGGGAAAGATAACGAAGATGACTTGGAAGATCTGCTTCTGGCCGCAGAGCGGGTGACGCTCGAGCATCGACTGGACTTGATGAATGAACGTGCGAGGCTCTACGACGCCTGGCGGCAGATTCGCGTCTCAGCCAACGCGTTGAAGGGGATCTTCAACGTCACCCTCACCAACCAGTTCATCACCCCCCCCGCAACCACGAACCCATTTGCCTTCGTCGATCAAGCCAAACAGTTCTCGCTCGTGCTCAACGCAGAGCTTCCCCTGGTCCGCCTGAACGAGCGGAACCAGTTTCGGGCGACCCTGATCGGTTACGAGCGACAACGTAGGTCGCTCCAAGCCTTCGAGGACAACCTGAAGTATCAGATCCGAATCGACGTCAGGAATCTTCACCAGCAGTACTTGACCTATGAGATCAACCGCAAGAACTTCACCCTGGCCGTCCGGCTAAAAGACCAGGCGTTCGAGCAGATTATCGCACCACCGCAAGGGGCGGCCGGCGCCAGCGGAACCGCTCAGGCGGCCAACGCGGCCACCCAGACCAACAACCTGATTAATTTCCAACGCCAGTTGCTCACCCAAGAAAATACCCTGATTACAAACTGGCTCGGCTACGAGACCGCCCGGCTCACACTTTACCGAGACCTCGGCACCTTGCCTTACGACGAATGGGAGGCTTACCGTGAACTTTTCCCTGCAGACTACGGAAACGCCGGCACCGGCGGCGGGAGCCGAGCCATCCGCCCACCGGGAGCTCCCCGACCTGAAGAAGCCGGCCAGCCGTAAGGCCAGCGGCGGCAGGACGTTCCTGGTCGGCCTCCTGGTCGTCCTGGGCGTCGCCGCCGGAATCGTGCTCGGGGTGCCGGGGATCTCGAAGTCGCTCACCGGCCTTTTCGCCTCGAGCACCCGCGACATCATCACTTATGAGGTCAAAGCCGCCACCCTGCCGGTGGTGGCGACCGTCCGCGGTACCTTGGAAAGCTCCAAGAACGAAGACGTCTTCTGCCAGGTAGAGGGATCCACAACGATCATCTCCATCGTGTCGGAAGGCAAGCGTGTCACCAAGGGCGAGCTCGTCTGCGAACTCGACTCGGCGGCCCTCAATGACCAGCTCACCAACCAGTACATCGCAACCTCGGGAGCAGAAGCGGCCCACCAGAACGCCAAGCTGACTTGGGAAGTGGCCGTGATCGCCGTCACCGAGTACAAGGAAGGCGTCTACCTCCAGGAGCTGCAGACAGTCAAGGGGGAAATCGCCCTGGCCGAGGCCGAACGAAAACGCGCGGAGGACCGGCTCGAATGGTCCAAGCGGATGTACGACAAGGGATATGTGTCGCTCGCGCAGAATATCGCCGATAAGGTCTCGCTCGACCAAAAGATCTTCGCCTTCGAACAGGCGACCACGAAGAAGAACGTGCTCGAGAAGTTCACCTTCGATAAGACGCTCAAAGAGCTCAAGAGCGACGTCGAAAAGGCGAAATCCGACATGTTAGCCAAGGAGCAGACCTGGGACCTGGAGAAGAAGAAGCAGACCAAGCTCGAGACCCAGATCAAGAATTGCAAGCTCCTGGCCCCAGGCGACGGCCTGGTGGTCTACGCCAACGACCCGAGCCGGTTCGGTGGCAGCAGCCAACCCCAGATCGAAGAGGGAGCGGTCGTCCGCGAACGGCAGAAGATCTTCAGCCTGCCCGATACCGGGCACATGCGGGTCAACACCAAGGTCCACGAGTCGATGATCGACCGCCTGACCCCCGGCCTTCGGGCGCGAATCCGCGTCGACGCCTTCGCCGACCAGACGCTCGCCGGCTCGGTCCTCGATATCGCCCCCCTGCCCGACCCCAACAGCATGTTCAGCTCGGACGTGAAGGTCTACACCACCCACGTGGCGATTGACAAAGGTCTCCCAGGTCTGCGGCCGGGGATGACGGCCCAGGTCGATATCCTGGTTGCCCAGATCGAAAACGTCTTGAGCGTCCCCGTGGTGGCCATCCTCGAATATCAAGGGAAAGACCATCTCGCGGTGAAGCGGGCCGACGGGACCTATGACTGGCGCACCGTCACCGTGGGAACCTCCAACGACAAGCTCGTCGAGATCCGCGAAGGCCTCAAGTCGGGCGATCGCGTCGCACTCAGCCCCCTCCTGCTCATGTCGGAAGAGGAGAAGCGCGAGGCGTTCGGTGAGTCGGGCAAGGACGGCGATGCCTCCAAGAAGGATTGGGGAGCCGGTCCCAAGGCTCAGGCCGGACTCGGGCCGGCCGGCCCCGACGCCCCCAACGGCGCAGCCGGTCCCGACGGCAAGGCCAAGGAGAGCGCCGACGGCAAGGCCAAGGGGAAGCGAACCGGTAAAGGCCAACGTGGCAGCGGCGGCTTCATGAGTAAAATGGATCCGGCCATCCGTGCGAAATTCCAGAGCGCCAGCGCTGAAGAAAAGAAACAGATGCTGATCGAAGCAGGCGTACCGGCGGAGCGAGTCGATATGATTCTTCAGGGTGGCGGAGGAGGCGGTGGCGGTGGCTTTGGAGGCCCCGGTGGCGGAGGAGGCGGCCCCGGTGGTGGTGGTGGCGGCGGTGGAGGTTTCGGGGGCGGCCGTGGGGGTCCGAATCAGTGAACATCACGACGAAGGTGATCGTCCGGCTGGCTGACGTTCGCAAGACCTACGTGATGGGCCACGCTAACGAAGGGGGCTTTTTCAGCCGCCGCAAGAGCGTGACCCAGGCCGTGACGGTCCACGCCCTGACGGGAGTCTCCGTCGACTTCCATCAGGGCGAGTACATCGCCATCATGGGGGCCTCGGGGTCGGGCAAGAGCACCATGCTCAACTTACTCGGCTGCCTCGATCGCCCCACCAGCGGTCAGTACATCTTGGGGGACAAGGATGTCGCCCAACTCAGCGACGACGAGCTGTCGGAAGTCCGAAGCCGCTACATCGGCTTCATCTTCCAGTCTTATAACCTGATCCAGCAGTACACCGTCACGGAGAACATCCAGCTCCCCCTGACGTACCAAGGGAGCGGTGAGATCACCGAGGAGGTTCAACGCCGAACCTACGAGCTGGCGCGAATGGTCGGCCTTCACGAACGCCTGGACCACCGCCCCAACCAGCTCTCCGGCGGTCAACAACAGCGAGTCGCGATCGCGCGCTCGCTGATCAACGACCCCTACATCATCCTGGCCGACGAAGCGACCGGTAACCTCGACACCAAGACCAGCCACGAGATCATGGAGATGCTCGGCAAGCTCAACGACGCGGGCAAGACCATCATCATGGTCACCCACGAAGACGACATCGCCGAGCACGCCAAACGGATCATCCGCATGCGTGACGGCCAGATCATCGACGACGGCCCGAGCCCTCGAATGCAGGCGCTCGCCGGGACCAACGGCGTCGGTCACGCGTAAAATAAAAAACCCGGCAGTGGGCTCGGCCCACTGTTCCTTCCCGAGGCCTGTGGGCCAGCCCCACCGAACCGAAGAAGCCATCATGGGACGCATCCTACGGGGAATTCGACTCGGACTCAAAAGCCTGCTCCTCCATAAGTTACGCTCGGGACTCACCGTCCTGGGAATCGTCTTCGGCGTCGCCGCGGTGATCTCGATGCTGGCCATCGGCGAAGGATCGAGCCGCGACGCGCAGAAGCGTTTCGAACAGCTAGGAGCCACCAATATCATCGTCCGGTCGGTCAAGCCGACCGACGAGTCACAGTCGACCGGAGGCCGCCCGGCCCGGATCCTCGCCTACGGCCTGAAATTCGCCGACTTCGACCGAATCATGGCCACGGTCCCCACGATCAAGAAGGCCCTACCGATCCGCGAACTGCGCAAGCAGATCCGCCACCTCAACCTGGAAATCGACGGCCGGGTCGTCGGGACGACGAGCGACTACGACAAGTTCAACCACCTCGAAATCGAGCGCGGACGATTCCTGACCGAAAGCGACAATGCCCGCTACGAGAACGTCGCCGTTCTCGCCGCAGAGACCGCCAAGACCCTCTTCCCCTACGAAGATCCGCTCCATCAGACCGTCAAACTGGGGGCAGACTATTACAAGGTCGTTGGCGTCACCCGGGAACGCGCCAGTACCGCCGGAATCGGCGGCAGCCTGGCCGCGCAGGAGTTCAACAAGGATGTCTATATTCCGCTGAACACCTGCAAGCTTCGGTTCGGTGAACGGATCATGAACAGCCGGGCCGGCTCGATGGAGTTCGAGGAGACCCAACTCTCGCAGGTCACGCTCCAGGTGGGGGCCCTCACCGAGGTAGGTCCCACCCATCCGATCGTTGAGGCCGCCGTCAAGCCGTACCACCCCAAGAAGGACGTCGACATCATCGTTCCGCTCGACCTGCTCAACGAGGCCAAGCGCACGGCTCGGCAGTTCAGCATCATCCTGGGAACCATCGCCTCGATCTCGCTCCTGGTCGGCGGCATCGGCATCATGAACATCATGCTGGCCACCGTGACCGAACGGACCCGCGAAATCGGGATTCGCCGCGCCCTGGGGGCAAAACGGCGCGACATCACTCAGCAGTTCCTGATCGAAACCGTCGTCCTCTCCGGCGTCGGCGGCCTGCTCGGAGTCACCCTCGGAATCTCGATCCCCCAGTTGATCGTCTACTTCATCCCGGAACAGAAGGCGGTCGTGACCGGCTTCTCCGTCCTCCTCTCCTTCGGCATCTCCGTGGCCATCGGAATCCTCTTCGGCCTCTACCCGGCCCAGCGAGCGGCCATGATGGATCCGATCGACGCGCTACGACATGAATAAGCAATCGCAGGTCTGGCAATCGCCCCAAGGGTCATGGCAATCAACCGCAGCCCATCACCTCATGCACGCTTGTCGGGCTTGGGGTTGCGTCCGGCGATCGTGAAGACTAGTCTAAATTGCGATGTTGACCGCGGCACCGGGTTCACCCGGGGGCCGCGGTGTTTGCTTCTAGACTTCCAAGGGACTTCCCCACACCATTCCATAGACCACTGATGCGTTCCCGACCGGCGTCCAATATTAAGCTTTCAGCCCTAATTGGCGCGACGCGGCCGCAGGACGATTGGGAGCAGATAGGCATGTCCACGGATCGAATTCCGATGTCGAAGGAAGGCTATGACCGACTCAAAGCCCAGCTCGACAAGATGAAAAATGAGGACATGCCCCGGATCGCCGAGCAGATAGCCACGGCGCGGGACTTCGGCGACCTTTCCGAGAATGCCGAATTCGACGCGGCCTGCGAGGCGCAGGGCATGCTTCAGGCGCGGATCAACGAGCTTCAGGATAAGCTCGGCCGAGGGATGATTGTCGACAAGTCGACCTTGCCCACCGACCGAGTCGTGTTCGGTTCGCGCGTGCGCGTGCTCGACCTGGCGCTGAACGATGAGGAAGACTTCATTCTCGTCGGGCCCGGCGATGAAGACTATGACCAGAACAAGATCCTGCTGACCAGTCCGATCGGACAAGCGCTGGTTGGCAAGAAGCTGGACGAGGAAGTCGAGGTGCCCATTCCCTCGGGAACGCTGCGTCTCCGGATCATCAAGATTGCCATTGAGTAAGATAGGAAGAGCGGAGCGGTCACGGCCGGCGATCGAACGCAAACGAGAAGGGACCCCGGCTAGCCTGGATTTCTCACCAGGGATTGAATCGGGCTGCCTTGCGTGTCATAGGTGGAATTGCGACAACCACTTTTGACACCGAACCAAGGCAGCCCGATGGCTACAGAGTGTAACTCGACTTACCTCGACTTTTCCATCCTCGGTCACCGCCAAGTGCTCGCCGATTTTGACGGGGGCGCCATCTCTTCCGACGGCGGTGCACTTCTGCTCCGTCAGATCGAAGCCCGCACCGGGATCATCCGCCAGTTCGCCGCCTGCTTTACCGACCATCGCGATCCTGACCTCGTCGAGCACCCCCTGGAACACCTCCTGGCCCAACGCGTCTATGGTCTGGCCTTGGGCTACGAAGACCTCAACGACCACGACGATCTCCGCTGCGATCCGTTACTGGCCACCGTCGTCGGCAAGACCGATCCCACCGGCCAGGACCGGCCACGGCTCCGCGATCGCGGCAAGCCGCTGGCTGGCAAGAGTACCCTCAACCGCTTGGAACTGACCCCTGTCGGGGCCGACGGACAGAGCCGTTACAAGAAGATCACCTGTCAGACCCATGAGGTCGAACGGCTCTTCGTTACCCTCTTTCTTCAGGCCCACAGCCGACCCCCCGAGCGGATCGTTTTGGACCTCGACGCCACCGACGACACGGTCCATGGCCGCCAACTTGGCCGCTTTTTCCACGGCTACTACAAGGGATACTGCTATCTCCCGCTCTACATCTTCTGCGGCGACCACCTGCTCTGTGCCCGGCTGCGTCCCTCCGACATTGATGCCAGCGCCGGCTCGGTGAAGTCCCTCAAGCGGATCGTCTCGCAGATCCGCCAGGCGTGGCCTCAGGTGAAGATCCTGATCCGCGCCGACAGCGGGTTCTGCCGCGAGGAGATCCTTCGCTGGTGTGAGGACAACGGCGTGGATTACCTGATCGGCCTGGCCAAGAACACCCGGCTGACGGCGGCGATCGCGACGGAATTGGCCCAAGCACGCCAGCAATTCGAGGCGACGAAACAGCCGTCCCGGGTCTTCGCCGAGTTGCGTTATCAAACGCAGAAGACCTGGAGCCGAGAACGTCGGGTGGTGGCCAAGGCCGAGCATCTGGGCAAGGGGGCCAACCCGCGGTTCGTGGTCACGTCGCTCACGGTCGAGGAACGAGCGGCGCCGCCGCTGTACGAGCAAGACTACTGCGGTCGCGGTGAGATGGAGAACCGGATCAAGGAGCAGCAACTCCATCTGTTCGCCGATCGGACCAGTGCCCACACGATGCGTGCCAACCAGATCCGGCTGTTCTTCTCCTCGATCGCCTACGTGTTGCTGGAGGCGTTGCGGCGGCTGGGGCTGGCGGGAACGGCGATGGCCGAGGCGCAGTGCCAAACGATCCGTCTGAAGCTCTTGAAGATCGGGGCGTTGGTGCGGGTGACGGTTCGCAAGGTGTGGGTGAAGTTCTCGAGCGGTTGTCCGTATGCGGAAGTGTTTCGGCGTGTGCACACCAACTTGGCGCGGTCGGGGCCCTTGATCCCGAGGTGCTGAAACGAGGAGACCCAGTCAAATGAGGCGGGAAAGCCCCTCCCTGAGGAGGGGTGAGGATCGGGGTGCGCCCCCGCCTGGGCGCGGGGGCCTGAGGAACCAGGTTCGCGTTGGCGTGAAGAGGTCCGATCAGGTCCACGCCGACGTGATGAGCAAGCGGGAGACCACGCAGGCCGCGGGTGGCGGGGGCGAGCCGTCGAAATCGTCGAGCGATCGGACCCCGAAAGAATAGGGTGAGAAATCCAGGCTAGGCCTCGGGATTCGGCATTTCGGGCAAGACGATCCCCTGCTCCGTCCAGGTGGCCGGCAGCGGCGCGAGCAGGTCGATCGTGGTGCCCAGGATCGGGTGACGGACGCGTAGCGTCCTGGCGTGCAGGGCAATGCCTTGAAGAAAGGGGCGGTTAGAGCCGTAAACCCGATCGCCCAGGATGGCTAGACCGCGGTGGGCCGCCTGGGCCCGAAGCTGATGAGTCCTGCCCGTCTCCGGCCAGAGGCGAAGCCAGCAGCAGTTTTCCGGGAGCATCAAGGCGGGGCTCTTCCGGAATCGGGTGATGGCCTGGCGCGTTCTCGGCGCCTCGGTCTCGACCGAATGAACGACCCCCGAGCCGTCAGGGTCCGTCAGCCAGTCATTCCACTCCCCTTCGTCGCCAAGCGGGGCGGTCGTCCCTTCGACGATCGCCCAGTACTCCTTGCGCGGCTGACGGGCAGCGAACTGGGCTGCCAACCGCCGAGCCGCCTTCAGGGTCTTCGCCCAGAGGATGACCCCTGAGACGGGGCGGTCCAACCGATGCACCGTGCCCAGATACACCGAGGCCGGATCGTCGGGGCAGAGGTAGCGGCGCACCCTCGCCTCGAGCGTCGTTTCCCGCCCTCCGCTCGGTCCCTGCGTCAACTCGCCCCCCGGCTTGACGATCGCCAGGCAATGCGCGTCCTCAAAGAGGATTGTCAGAGACTCATCCATGGCGCAGGCGAACCCACTTGGGGGAATGACATTGTCGTCAACAGACTCGGGCTCAGGCGAGTCTTCGCCGAGTGTCTCGGGCCCATTCCAACCCGCGGCCCCCGGGTCATCACCCATCGAAATCCTGTTTTCCGACCGGATGGCCCGGACCAAACCTCGCGTCGTTACGACCACTCTCGAAGGTGATCGACGCGGTGAACGCGCCCCTTGAAAACGACGGCAACGGACTTATTGAGGAGCAGGGGCCGAACCTGGCAGACCGGCGGAGCCCGGAACCGAGGGAACACCCGGAGTCGCAGCCGACGGAGCCAAAGAGTCGGTTCCCAGCGACGGGGGCGGAGCCAGGGTGGAGGTCCCGGGAGGACCATAGGCATTGTCCGTCGGCGCACCGTATCGGTCGGACGCTCCCGGCGGAGGTGTTCCGAATTGGCTGGCCGAATCTTGCGGCATCCCTGGGGCCGAACCCGGACCGCCTGGCATAGCCCCGAGGCCCGTGTTGGGGTGCGGGTCAGAGCTGAACCCGACGGAGGGCTGGCTCCCTTCACTGGCAAACGGACGCCCGGGGGGAACTTCAGAGCGGAGGTTACGACAACCTGAGACCGTCAGAACCGCCGCGAGGCCGCAACCGGCCAGAGTCAATTTAAGCCGATCCATCGGCGAGTCTCCTCGTTCTTTGGAAGAAAAGGACACGCTTCACGACCGACCCTGAACGGGCCATCGCGTCGCAGCATCGTGCCGAGGCGTCGTGATGTTCCACCGAACGAGGTGTTTGGCAAAGTGGCTAACGGAAACCGGACGCCGCCAAAGAGAGTGATTCCTCCCTTCGGCGCGTCCGGATCATACCGAAATCCAGGTATTGGTCAAGCGATCCGCAACGGACCGGAAAGTCAGGGGCCCGTGCATTCGCCCACCCTGGGCCGGCCTCGGTTACTTGGCCTTGGCTGCGTCGTACCGGCGCCCGATCTCTTCCCAGTTGAGCGTATTCCACCAGGAGGCAAGGTAGTCGGGGCGGCGATTCTGATAGTCGAGGTAGTAGGCGTGCTCCCAGACGTCGACGCCCATGAGCGGGGTCAGCCCTTCCATGATGGGGCTGTCCTGGTTGGCGGTCGAGGTCACAGCAAGCTTGCCGTCCTTGCCCAGGACGAGCCAACCCCAGCCTGAGCCGAACCGAGTGGTTCCCGCCTTGTTGAGTGCCTCTTTGAACGCAGCAAACCCACCGAGTTCGCTGGCGATCGCCTGCCCCAGCGCCCCGGTCGGCTCACCGCCCCCGCCCGGCTTCATGATCTGCCAGAACAAGGAATGGTTGGCATGGCCGCCACCATTGTTGCGGACCGCGGTGCGAATCGCCTCGGGCAGCGCATTGAGATTGGCGATCAACTCCTCAATCGGCTTCCCCTGATGGTCGGGGTGGTCCTTGAGGGCGGCGTTGACGTTGGTGACGTACGCCTGATGATGCTTGTCGTGGTGGAACTGCATGGTCTTGGCGCTGATGTGCGGCTCCAAGGCACCATAGTCATAAGGCAAAGGAGGCAGAGAGTATTCAGCCATGACGTCGCTCCTTGGTTGGATCTGCCCCGAGGCGTTGGGCCTTCAGATCAGAGACGGGACGGTGCGCACCGGGGATTCAAGTTCCGGTGCGCCCACCCTACCATACGCTCAAGGACGGCTTCAATGGGCCTAGCGCCGCGGCCGAACCGGCGCATGCACGACCGGCCGAAGAGGGGGTCGCCGGACCTTGACCGGTGGAGTAACCGCCGCCTTCGCCTTCTGTGCGGAAACGATCAATGAATAGTTCTCATTAACCGTTCCCGTAGCCGAACTGATCTGAACATAGAGCGACGTTCGAGGCCTGAAAACCCGGATCAAAAGCTCCCCGGTACCCGCCGCAAGCTGGTTCCCGAAGCCGTCGAAGATGCGAATGGCCGTACCACCGGCGACAACACGGTAGATGCCCGCCTTGCCGTTCCGAAAGACGAAGTTGTCCAGGTCGCCGGCGGTGTCGAGAGTCAGATTTCCAACCGTGACGGAGCCGGCGACAAGGCCGAGGTTGGTCGCCTGGGCGAACGTGTTGTTCGGCTCGAACCGATCCGGCAACACCGTGGGTCCGATGACCGGGGGCACAACCGGGGGAGGTGTGGTCGTTCCTCCCGGGGGGGACGTCGTGAGTGGCGGCGCGGACGGGTTGTTCGGCTGAGTGCCTCCCGTAAACGCGACCTGAAGGTGATAGGCACCGACCGAGAAGACATCGTTGGTCGCCCCCGTCACGACCACGTAATAGCGCTGGCCGGGCACGATCTGGGCGGTATTCACCGAGACATTGTTGCTCCAGGCCGACGGATTCGCCGCTGCCCCGAGAAGGTTGCCGGAGCTGTCGTAAACACTCAGTTTGGGGCTGAGAAGGCTCACGTTGCCGGCGGCCGCCGTGATCTGCAGAGTCGCTCCCGGAGTGTTAGGGGCGACCACAGTGAAATACTCGGTCGCGCCGATCGAGGCCAGCGAGACATTCCCGACCGTCGTTTGCCGCGTGTTCCCGAGACCGGCCGTCACGTCGATCGCGCTGGACCAGCCCAAACCGAGCCCCTGCGTTTGGTACGCATCCAGGGTCCGGGCCCCGTAGATCGCTTGGATCCCGGCGATGTCCTCAGGCTGAAGCCCGGTCCGAACGCCCTGATAGCTGGCATACATCACGGCATTGGGGTTGAGCGAATGGTCCAGCCCAAGCGCATGGCCGGTCTCATGGAGGAGCACGCTATAGAGGTCGTAGCCCCCCCCTCCCCCGATCGTAAAGTTCTTCGTGGTGTTGATTTCGAGGTCGCCCGCTTCGGTCGTCCCCTGGGGGGGAGGAAAGTAGCCGACGGCGAGGATGGAATCGCTGGCGCTGGAGAAAGCCGCTCCGCCGAGCCGGATATCACCGAAGCGTGGGTCCCCCTGGGACTTGCCATAGGTGCCGAACCCCAGGGCCGAGTCGGCGACCTGGGCGATGTTGATATTGGCCACCGACTCCCAGGTCGCCAAGGCCAAGGCGAACTGCCGCTGCCAGACCCCGTTGCCGAATTTGGCGTTGAAGGTTGCGTTGAGGATGTTCGTGCCGTGATCCCAGAACACGCCGTCGGGTGCGATGCTATACGTGATGTGGCTCGGGTCGACCCAGCTCGTTCCGCTGAGGACGTAGTCGTACCCAACCGTTGCCAGGAGCATTCGCTCCTCAAGGCAGTCCCACTCCAACCGCCTGCGTGACGATTTCCAGCGTCCACCTTCCTCGTGACGCTTCGCCCGATGACGCAACTGCAACATGGTGCCGACTCCAAGATCCTGAATGGCTCGTCAAGAGGCAGGCCGCTCGGCGTGCGGTCCAACAGGAACACCGAGGACCTTTCAAACACAACCCCAGCTCACTCCTTGGCTTAGGTTATCAACCCAAGGACCGCGCGACATGTTCGCTAGACCCCTTTGAAGGCGTCGACTCCAAGAGGGCCGGATCGAGAACACGGCATCAATTGCGGTAAAGCCACAATCCGAAGGTGGCCAGGCCGCTTCCGTTCGTCGCTATTTCTAACGTAGAACGACTTTTTCGATTCTTCCCAAGTGTCCCAATATACCAGCTCAGCGGGACGAACCCAACCGCTTATCTGGCCCGAAGATGGCTTCGATTGACGACTCTGGGAAATGATTGACCGACGACCGAATCAGTCGATAATAGAGTGGACTTGTCGCGGGAAACGCACCGGATCGCCTAGTCCTTTTTCGTGCCCGCGTTTGAGTTTGAGAGGAATTTTTCAATGCCCTCGGATGAGCTTGCTTCCACTCCCCTCGTCATCCCTGATGAGCGTCGGCCATCCTGGCATCGTTGGGCGTTCGCCGCGGTGGTCACCGGAACTGTGGTCGCCGGAAGTTTCGTGGCGTTCGTTCGACCCTCTCGGGTCTGGTCGAAGACGGCTCCTCCCGCGGAAACGGTGGAGGTCGACCGGGGGGACGTGGCCCTGGTCGTGACGGAGAACGGTACGCTCGAGAGCGCCAACAACGCGACGGTTCGTTGCGAAGTCGAGGCTCTGATCGGGCTGACCGGGGGCGCGATGAACAAAGCCCAGGGGGGAGGGGGAGGAGGAGGCCGAGGCGGGGCCGGTGGCCAGCAAGGGGGGGCCGCCGGCGGGGCACCCCAGCAAGCTGCGGCCGCACCCGCCGCGCCTGCGAAATCGGCGATGCAAGGCAAGGGGGCAGCGGCCGCGAAACCCAAGGCCGGTGCCGCCAAAGCCAAGGTGGCAGGGGCCGGCGTGGCCTCGGCGGCTCCGGCTGCCGCACCCGCCGCAGCCGCCGGTGCCACTGCCGACGCCTCGTCCAACGTCATGAAACGGCCCGACATCCGTAGCTTCAGCTACATTGTCGAGCCACACATCCCGCTACGCGGCGCCAAGCCTGTCGCCACCCAGGCGGCCCCCAAGCAGCAACCCAACATGATGATGGGCGGTGGTGGAGGCGGAGGCGGCGGACGAGGAGGAGGAGGCGGCGGTGGCGGAGGCGGCGGTCCGACCGAACTCCCGGGATCGACCCGAATTATCGGGATCATCCCCGAAGGAACCCGCGTCGTCGCTGGCGACCTCGTCTGTGAGCTGGACTCAGCCGCGTTCCGCGACGAACTCCAGGCCCAGCAAATTCGCTACCTCCAGGCCAAGTCCTGGGTCGAGCAGGCGAAGTCGATCCTCGAGGTCAATGAGATTTCCCTCCGTGAGTATCAGGAGGGCATCTATCCCCAAGACGCCCAGTTGATCCGTCAGTACATCACCGGCTGTCAGACCGAGCAGAAACGGGCACGGCTCAACCTGGAGTGGTCGCGTGACGCCGCCAAGAAAGGGTTCCGCGCCAACGCCCAGGTCAAAGCCGACGAGTTGGCCGACCTCCAGGCCTCCTTCATCCTCTCCGAAGCCGAGGGGATGGAGCACCGGCTGAAGAACTTCACCATGCCTCGGATCATGAAAGCCCGCCAGGCAAAAATCGAGGCCATCAAGTCCGACCTCTCCTCTCAAGAATCGGCGTTCGCGCTCGAGACCCAGCGGCTCAAGCGGCTCGAGTTGATGATCGCCAACTGCTCAATGCGTGCCCCTCGGGACGGGATCATCGTCTATGCCAACCAGACGAATAGTTGGGGGCGCGTCGAGGCTCAGATCCAGGAGGGTGTGACCGTCCGTCAGACCCAACCGATCTTCTACGTCCCTGACCCGAAGAACATGCGAGTGAAGGCGCGAATCAACGAATCGAAGACGAGCCTGGTCCACAAAGGGCAGCGCGTCATCATCCGGATCGACGCCTTCCCCAACCGCCCCCTCCAGGGAACCGTCAACGAGATCACCCCCATCCCCGCGCCGGCCAGCATCTCGAACCTTGACGTCCAGGTCTACTACGCGACGGTCAACATCGATTCGGGTGGCTTCGACGAACTTCGCCCCGGCCTGAGCGCCGAGGTCAATTTCCTGATCGAGTCGCGCCGCCAGGTGACCCGCGTCCCCTTGCGGGCGATCCACTGGGTCGGCGACCAGGCCTACTCCGCGCTTGCGAAGAAAAGCACGGCGGAAACGACCCAATGGGAATGGAAGCCGGTCACTCTCGGTGCCGCCGACTCAACCTACGTCGAGGTTGTCTCAGGACTCGAGCCGGGCGACCGTGTCTCCGCCAACCCGAAAACGCTCCCGCCTCCCCCGAAATCGATGGCCGGCTTCGGCCTGGGAGCGTCATCCTCGGGCTGAGCCCAAAAAGGGAGATCGAACCGAGAAGACCAGGCCTTCCACTGCCTCTCGCACCGCCGTCCTACCAGCAACCCATGAAAACGGAAAGGGGTCGAAGCACGAGCTTCGACCCCTTTCCGTTTTCTATTTGATGGCGTTGCTATCGTTCCGAGCCGCAAGAGTCAGGCCGAGCCAGACGTCGAGCTCGAGTCACTTTGCCTCGGCCAGCGCCTTCTCGATCTCACCGATGACCTTGGCGGATTCGGGTGCGTCCTTGGGCAGGAACCGGGCGATCACCTCTCCCTTGCGATTGACCAGGAACTTGGCGAAGTTCCAGGAAATCGGGCCGGCGAACTTCGGGTTCGTCTCCGGCTCGGTGAGGAACTGGTAGACCGGGTGGATGCCTTCCCCGCTCACGACGATCTTGGAGAAGATCGGGAACTTGACATTAAATTTTGAACTGCAGAATGTTTTGATCTCCGCATTCGACCCCGGCTCCTGACGGCCGAACTCGTTGGCCGGAAAGGCAAGAACCTCGAATCCCTGGGCCTTGTACTTCTCGTAGACCGCCTGAAGGCCCTCGTATTGGGGCGTGAATCCGCACTGGCTGGCGGTATTGACGATCAAGAGAACCTCTCCTTTGTATTTGGAGAGATCAACGGGCTTGCCGTCGATGTCGTTAACCTGAAACGAAAGCACCGAGGTGGGTTTTTTGGCAGGCTCGTCGGCGGAGACAGACCAGGTGACCGAGAGCATGGAGAGGGCGACCAACATCAAGGGCATCGTTCGGTCGAACACGGTGGGTTCCTGAAGTTAGAAGGAAAAAAGGGAGGGGTGGGACCGAGTGGCAGAGCGGTGGAGAGTCCGCAATCGCCCGCGCATTGTCTTGGGTTGGAACTCGCAGGACAATGTCCTTATCATGGCAAGAGCCAAACCGGAAATCAAGCGACGGGACGGCCAGAACAAGCACGACGAGACCCTGGCGAGCAAGTCCAGTCCACGATGCGCCCCGGCTTCCTGCAAACCCCGTTGGGAAAGCCGCCGATCGGAAGACGTCAGGCGCGTCGGCGAAACACCAATGCACGTCGCAATCGTTGATGCGCAACACGAGCGTTGTCGCGTTCCGAGCCGCAGCCGACGAGAACAAAACGGATAGGATCAAGGTCCCATGCAGGAAACGTTCACCGAGGGGGCGATTCGAGCCCTCGAGCGGGCAGAAAAGCGGGCTCGTCATCGAGACGCCGAAGCCGTGGAACCGACGGACCTTCTCGCCGCCCTGGTCGACGAACCGGAGAGTCGCGCCGCCGAGATCCTGGCCCAATTCGGGCTCGAACCTTCTCAGGTCTGGTCAGCGCTTGGCGTCGCCGCGCCCCTGACCGAGCCCGAGGAACCGGAACCAGCAGGCGACGTCTTGCCTCAGTCCCCTGCCTTCCGCACAGCAATGAGTGACGCCAAGTACCAGGCGAGAGCCTTCGATCGCGCCCGGCTTGTGGGCACCGAACACCTCCTGGCGGGTCTCGTTGCCGCCCCTGGACCGGCCGCCGACCTCGTCGCGGGGGCCGGAATCGAGCTGGAGAATCTCCTTCGTCACCTCTCACCCGAGTCGGCCGTAGAAACCTCGCCGCTCCCGTTGGACACGGAGATCCCCCCGCTCGAACTGACCGAGCCGGGCCAAGGGGTCGACCTCGGGCGGATCCTGGACGCCTCTGCCAACCGGGCCCGCGAGGGCCTGCGCGTCGTCGAGGACTACGTCCGCTTCGCTCTGGATGACTCGGGCCTCACCCGACGGATCAAAGACGTGCGACATCGCCTGGCCGCAGCCGTTCAAGGCCTGGACCTCGACACCTTGATCGGCTCGCGGGACACCCGTGGCGACGTCGGAACCCACATCATGACGGCCTCGGAGCAGGCCCGCGAAAACCCCCGCGCGGTTTTGACCGCCAATTTCAAACGAACCGCCGAAGCCCTGCGCACCCTGGAAGAATACACCAAGCTCATCGACGTCTGGCTTTCGGGCCGGTTCGAAGTCCTTCGGTACGACGTCTATACCCTGGAAAAGTTGACCCTGACCGCCGCTGGATCGAAGCGATCGCTGGGAGAGGCCCGCCTGATGGTCCTGGTCGGTGGCCTCCCGACCTTGGGCGACCTCACCTGGGTCGTCGGTGAAGCCTTGGCCGGCGGTGCCGACCTGATCCAGCTCCGCGAAAAGGATCTCCCCGACCGCGAATGGCTCCAGCGCGCCCGCGAGGTCCGCATCCTGACCGCGCAGGCCCGAGCCCGTTTCATCCTCAATGATCGCCCCGACCTGGCCCGGCTCGCAGGGGCCGACGGCGTCCACCTCGGCCAGGACGACGTCACCCTCCGCGACGCGCGACGGATCGTCGGCCCCCTCTCCCTGATCGGCGTCTCCACCCACGACCGCCCGCAGCTCGAGCAAGCGATCCTCGCCGGCGCCGGCTATCTGGGCGTCGGCCCCGTTTTCTCCAGCACCACCAAAGACTTCTCCGACCTTGCTGGCCTCGCCTTCGTCCGCCAGGCCGCCGAGACTACGACCCTCCCCTGGTACGCCATCGGGGGCATCCATGAAGAGAACATCGAGCAAGTCCTCGAAGCGGGTGCCAGCCGAGTCGCCGTCAGCTCGGCCGTCGTCCGAGCACCGAGCCCCCGCCGCGCCGCGGCCGCCCTCCGCGCTCGCCTTGAAGCCGTCGGTTCAAACCTGGCATCCGACCTGCCCTGAGATTAGAAGACCTCAAGTTCTTCGCGTCGTCGATTGATCGCGAATCGGGTTTTGCCAAGTGGTTCCCTCTCATCGAGCCACCGTTCCGCCATCTCGGCCAGCCGAGAGAAGGTGTCGGAGCCTGCCCCGTGGGCGATCGCCCCCACATGGCCGTCCTCGTCGATCAACAGATGCAAAGGAAGGTTCGGGGCCGTCGCCCCGAACGTCCGGCACGTTTCCGGCGACGCCAGGTACACCGGCAGACTCGACTTCGCCTGCCCGATCAGCGTGCGGACTCGCCCGGCCGCGTGAGCGTCGACCGCAGCAGCAACCATCGAAAACCCACGTCGGGATCCGAGCTGGCCCCAAACCCGATCGAGCTGAGCGAACTCAGCCGGCGCATTCGACGACCAAAAGGTGATCCAGACCACCCTGCCCCGCAAGCCAACCAGGACAATCGGCTGCGACGTGGCTGCATCGAGCAATCGGAGCGGGGGCACGGCCGCTCCCACCGTCGGCGGCTCGATCGGCGCCTCACCGCCAAACCGCAGCCAGGCCGTCCAGGCCAGGACCACGGTCGTCACCAGCGCCATCAGAGCGCTCGGCCAGTCGATCCCATTTCCGAACCGTTCGCTTCTCACGCGTCCCTGCCCCCGCTTACCTCATGTCTGCTCCACAGTTCAGTCAAGCGTGCCGGCGAGAAGCCAGGCCCCAGATCGCTGTCATACGGCCCCTTCTCATCCCGGACCGAAACGCTCACCTTCCCCCGCTCCCCCCAAAAGCCTCTTGAGCGTACCACCCTTTTATCAGCAGCGTAAGCCTTCCCGGATCCGCCCTCATCCAAGCTTTCGATGATTCAGCGAGCCACGCCCGAGGCAAAGAGCCATCCTCGCGGCCCGGACATCCGACTGAGTCATGGATTCAACGATGGCTCCTTCGAAAATTTTGGCGTTCAACATGCCCTTGCATCGAACGATCCGACTCGGTAGGATAGCCACACATTCGTCACACGGGAGTAATCATCCCGTCGAATGGGGATTAGTGTAACGGTAGCACGACTGCCTCTGGAGCAGTTAGTCTAGGTTCGAATCCTAGATCCCCAGTTTTGTTTGCACTACACACAATATTAAGCGAACTAAGGAGTTACAGCAAAAGCTGCAACTCCTTTTTTTGTTACCAATCCCATTTCTGCCACTTTTGCTCGTCGACCCAGTCCTTGGGGAAGTACAGTCGTCAGCCCAGCGGGGCGTGTCTCTTAATCGGTGAGAGTAGAGACGAAGGGCGTCTTTTATTGACGTGAAGGTTCCCCCGACTGTGGATCAAGGCTGTGTATTCTCCGGCTCCACGTCAGTGAGCGAGCGCATCTCGATCCGCGGATTATCCAGATACTTCAAAGTCGCTTCCGACTGAGGCCCCGGGGCAAGCGCCCGCAGGCTGGTGGTAATGAAAATGTGGTCAGATCGTCCAAGGCCCCCGCGACGGCCCACCACGACCTGCCTCACGACCAACGCCAATTCGTGGGCGCCGGCCAACTGACACCCCTCAGAGGTCTCCAACAGTGCCCCTTCGGGGGCGCGCATCGCTGGCGAGGCCACGATCACAGCCCATGCCTTGAGGCACTCCTGTAGCGCGACGAGGCGCGGGAGTACTTCCGGACCCGCCCCCTGATAAGCTTCCAGGCGGAGTGGGTCGTGTCGACGTGCGCGGGCAAAGCATTCCTCGACCTCGGGGATCTTCGGAAACCGTGGACCTACCTGAATCGTGCCTAATTTGGGGACCTCTTCACCTCGCGCCTCCACGGCCCGCGCGTGCAGACTCAGTCCCAATTCGTAGTGGGCGAACGAATTCTGAGGCCAAACCTTAAGGGCGTCTCGGTATCGGCCGATAGCGCCGTCCTTGTCACCCTTGTCGTACAGCTTGATTCCCCCGCCGACAGCTTCGTTAGCGTCGCGGATCACGCTCTCGGCAACGGAGAGCATTTGATCCAGAGCGTCGTGCATTTGCTTGGGAGTCCCCCGGCTCTGCCGGGCGAGGGCAAGGATCTGCTGGGCGCGAGTCGCTTCGCCGCCGCCAAGCAGCAGACCCGCGTGGGTGTACATCCAAGCCGGGTCACCGGGCCGAACCTCATAGTTGGCCCGCCAGAAGTTCGGATTCCGGGTGATCAGGGCATCGACGTCGACAGCCGGCCATTCCTCCGGCGGTCGGCTGGGGTCGAGTCCTCGGGTGGCCTTCGCGTAATCCTCGGAGAAAGCTCGCAGGCCGGGGAACTTCTTCGGGTCGCTCTTCCCAAGGTTATCGATGATTGAGGCGACGGCCAACCACCCGAACTGGCGAGCCTCAACCAGGTGTTCCGTGGCGGACTTCTTGAGAGGCAGCGCTTCCTGCCCTCGAGCATAGATGGCGGTTGCGGAGACCAGGGCCGCGACGACGAAAAGCAGTCCATGGTTAGTCAGTCCTCCCGCGATCGGGCGAGCCGCTGCACGGTGGAATCGCCGACCGAAACGATGTCGCATGGCTTAACCCTCAGCAAGCGGTATTCTCCGAACGATAAACACCAATTTCCGCAGGCGGTAATCGACTGACATTGTTCGAGTAACGTCGGTTTCCACCGTTGCTCAACTGTAATCAAGTCCGAATGGGAAGCCGCGCTTCGCCACGTGGAGCAGAGAAAGGAGGTTCATCTGGCGGAAGTGTGCGCGAGGGTAGAAACGAGCGGACATGCGGATTCTACTTGGAGTTACGTAAAAGGACTCCAAAGTGAGAGGTCAGCATGTCCACCAGTCTGTTGTACCATCCCTTCGGCGTTCGCGACGATGAGTACACACGCACCGACTACCAGGGAGGCCAGACGATCTTCACGATCCACCAAGCTCCCGAAACCTACCATTGCTCGGCCTGCGGGTCGCCCCAGGTTCATTCGCGCGGTCGAGTCGAGCGTCGCTTCCGCACCGTCCCCCTCGGCAGCCGCCCCACGTTCGTGGTTCTACCCATCCCGCGAGGCGAATGCCAGGCCTGTGTCATAGTCCGCCGCCAGATCAAGATCTCCTTCGCCAACCCACGGCGCAGCTACACCGCGTCCTTCGAGCGATATGCGCGGGAGTTGAGTCGCAGCATGACCATCCGGGATGTGACGTCAGTTGGGACACGATCAAGGACATCCAGAAACGCGACCTGTGCCGACGCTATGCCAAGCTCAAGCTCAAGCACCTGCGACAGATCGCCATCGACGAGTTGACATCAATTCCGGATTGGCGTTGCATTAAGGGCGTTATGCAACACCAATCGGAGGAGCCGGGCCTGTCCACGCAACCATCCAACTAATTCTGCCCGGTCTGCCGCTACCCCGGCGCCGAAGCCTACGATAGCTACGCATGTGCGATTTTTGAAATCTGCCCCTGCTGCGGGACCGAGTTCGGCGACGACGACACCAACCAATCGCATGAAAGCATCTGCTCGGTATAGATCGCCGCCGGGATGCCCCGGTGGAGCACTGCCACCATGCCGCCGCCCGGCTGGAACGCCGCCCAGCGACTCGGTAACACCGGCCAGTCAATCAAAGACGAAGGAATGTCGCGACCATGAGCCACGAGCTTTCTCCCGTCAATCGATTGCGCAGGCGAATCGGGTCGCGGATCAACCGCTTCAGTTGCCTGGAGAACGCTGGCCGACCAGCCGGTCGTCCCCAGGTTTGCTGCCATATTGCCATGGGCTTGTGAAATGATGCGGCCCTCGGATTGCAAGGCGAACGGAATTCGACGGAAGGCTTACAACCATTCAATAAAACAAAAGCATGAGCAGCACCCGGGCTCATTTGTTAGAATGAGTCTCTTGCCCCGACCTTATGATTATCACCCAGGACTTGTCGTTATGTCGGTCGCGAAAATCTTCGAAGATCCTTCCCAACTCGCTCCGCGGATCGCCGAGGCACAACGACTCGGCCAGACGGTCGTGTTCGCCAACGGCTGCTTCGAGCTGCTCCACGTCGGTCATGTCCGCTACCTCCAGGCCGCCCGAGAGCTGGGCGATCTCCTGATCGTCGCGGTCAACACCGATGATTCGCTGGCGCAGATCAAGCCCGATCGCCGGCCGGTCAACTCGGACCGTGAGCGGATGGAGATCATTGCGGCCTTGGGGCCGGTCGACTTCGTGGTTCCCCTGTCCGACCGCACCCCCGCGGGACTGATCATGCTGTTCCGCCCGCAGATCCACACCAAGGGGACGGATTACACGCTGGACCGAATCCCCGAGCGAGTGGTGGTGGAGTCCTACGGCGGGCGGGTCGAACTGGTCGGGGGACCGAAAGATCGAAGTACCTCGGCGATGTTGCGGGCGATCAAGGCCCCCGAGTCGGCCAGCGGTACTTCTGAAGTCGGCGGGCGACCGGAGACAGTTGCCCGCGCCGGTTGACAGCGCGGGGGATTCAGCTCGCGGCATCGTCCGAACCCAGCACCCGTGCGTCGATCCGCCGGCGCAGCTCGCCGATCCGAGTTCGGGCTGCGCTGACCCGTCGGGCCGCTTCGACGAAGTGGGGCCCGAAGTCCTCGGCGTGCTCGGATTCGCGGAGCCGCGTTTCCGCAGCGCTCAGCGACTGGACGACGGACATCATCTCCTCGACGAGCGCCGCCAACTCCGGGGACGCTCCGAACGTCTCGCGATGGAGCGTCCTCAGTCGTTCCAGCTCGGCAGCACTCGCGGGCCGAGAGCGCGGCCGATCGCTGGCCGGCCCGGCTTCGGCCGTCAGGACCGCGATCCGCTCGGCCAGTTCGCCGGGCGAGATCGGAACCTCGAGGTAGCGTGCCCGGACGGCGGGCGGAACCTCCTGAGCAAGCTCCCGCGCGATCCGCTCGAAGACCGGGGGCCAGTTGCCGAGCTTCGCCTGGCGAAAGAGACGCATCGAGGGATACCACGGCGAGTCCTCCCGGCCCAGCATCCACTGCCAGCCCGGAGCCGCCCCCATCGGAACCCAGACCGGCACCCCCATCGCCCCGGCCAGGTGCGCCACCGCGGTGTCGGAAGTGATGAACAGGTCGAGGTTCTTCAGCACCGCAGCGGTGTCCATGAACGGCCCGTTCGCCTCATCGAGCCGGGACCCGAGGTCAACGACAGGGAACTCATCGCCCAGTTCTTGGAGTTGCTCGGCCCCGTCGTTCTTCTGGAGACTGAGCAACCGAACCCCCGGCACTCGCGCCAACGGCGCGAAGTGGCGGAGCGGCATCGAGCGGTGGTAGTCGCCGGCAAAAGTCGGGTTCCCTTGCCAGTTGATGCCGACCTTGAAACCAGGCGAGGCCGCCAGCTCGCGGCTCCAATGTTCGACCAGGTCGGGGTCGGGGTAGACGTAGGGAATCTCCAGCGGGATCGATTCCAGGGTCGTGCCCAGAAGCCCCGGCAAGGTCAGCAGCGGGGTGTAGACGTCGTGCTCGGGCGGTTCCTCCCCTTGCGGATAGATCCGGTCGATTCCAGGGGTCCGGGCCAGCAGAGGGATGAGTTTGGCGGGGCACTCGAAGATCACCGTCGCGCCCAGCCGCTGGAGCAGCGGGGCGTAGCGAATGAAGTGAATCGAGTCGCCCAGCCCCTGCTCGGCCACCAGCAGGACTCGCAGCCCGGCGGGTGGATAACCGTTCCAGGCCGGCATGATCGGAGGCCGGTCCAGGGCCCCTTTCTTCCGGAGCCGCCACTCGTACCCGGCCCACCCCTGGGCGAAGTTCCCCTCGCGAAGCCAGGTCAAGGCGCGATTGAGGTGGGCGTCAACGTGGTGGGGACGGAGCCGGATGCAGCGGGTATAGCTGTCCACAGCCTCGGCAAATTGCCCGGTTTCCGCCAATGCAATGCCGCGATTATTGTAGGCATCGGCATAGCTGGGCTTGATCGCAACGGCGCGGTCATAGCTGGCGACCGCCTCGGCGAACTGGCCGAGGTTCCTCAAGGTGTTGCCCAGGTTGTTGAACGCTTCCGCATAGTCAGGGCGGTGCGTGAGCGCCTGGCGATAGGATCCCGCCGCCTCATCGAACAGATTCTTCCGGGCCAGCGCAATGCCCAGGTCATTCAGCGCGTCGGCGTAATCGGGCCGGAGCCGCAGGGCCTCACGATAGCTGGCGATCGACTCGTCGAGCTTCCCCAGCTTCGCGAGCGTAATCCCAAGGTTCTTGTGAGTGCGCGCGTCGTCGGCCCGGAGCCGAATGGCATGCCCGTAGGCGGCCACCGCGTCGGTGAGCCGGTTAAGGTCACCCAGCGCGGCCGCGAGGTGGGCAAACGCCTCGGCATCGTTGGGCCGGAGCCGGATGGCCTGCTGGAACGCCGCCACCGCCGCCTCATGCCGCCCCTGCGCGGCCAGGGCAATACCGAGGTTGTTCGACGCCTCGGGATACGCCGGCCGGAGCCGCAACGCCTCCTGATAAGCCGCAACCGCCTCGGCCGTTTGCCCCTGGTGCCGCAGGGCGATGCCCAGGTTGTTGTGCGCCTCGGGATACGCCGGCCGGAGCCGTAACGCCTCGTTGTAGCACGCAACCGCCTCGTCGAGCTTGCCCTGGAGGCGGATGGCGTTGCCCAGGTTATTGTGCGCGTCGGGGAAGTCCGGCCGAAGCCGGATCGCCTCGCGATAACAAGTCGCGGCCTCATCCTGCCGGCCGCACCGGGCCAGGACCACTCCGAGATCATTCTGGTAAGCCGCGCTGTCCGGCCGAAGCCGGGCCGCCTCCCGGAAAGCCTCGAGTGCCCGATCGAGCCGCCCGAGGACGAATTCGACCGCCGCGCGATGGCCGTGGTACTCGGCATTGCCAGGCTCGGCCTCGGCGGCCTGAGCAAAATAGTCGGCCGCCAGGTCGTTCCGCCCTTCGCTTCGAGCGGCCAGGCCTAGCGAGCACAATGCAGCAGACGGGCAATGCTCGACATCCTGATCTGGCATAGTCCTCGATGATTCTCCTCGCATCAATAAACGCTGACATTTTCGGCAAAACGCGGCCACTGCTGATCGCAAAGGAACGATCAGAGGTCCACATGCCGGCCGTTCGGTGAACCCAACGTTCCCAAGGTGAAGTACAGTGACCAGGGCAACACACACAGTAATTCCCTGGATCGCTAAACAACGAAATTATTAACAAATTTACATATTTTTGCTTATGCTAAAAATACAGGAGACGAGCTCAGGCTACTGACAAAATGACAAAATCGAAAGAGAGATCTGTTCTCTCAACGATGAAACATCCTTAGCATTAGCTAAAAATAGCGGTTTATCCCAGTCGCTATTTTGAACGACCATAACCTTGAACATCCCTCGGGGATCAAATGAAGGATACCAGCCAAGATCGAGTACAATCGCACCTGGAAACGTAATCTGCGCGAGATCCTCCTTGAGACAGTCGATTTGTTCTCCTAAAGGCAGTCCCTCATCAATCTCATTTAAATCCCAAAAAGATGACCGTACCGGACTTCCAATCAAAGGTTCCAGGCTTCATCATTTCGCCTTTGCGCTTTTTTGAATTCTTCGACTGCGATTGGATGTCCGTGGATTGTCCCTCCACTCTCGTAAACTCGCAACCACCTTGTTTAAATATTGGGCTAGCTTTCTTCCGCCATGACACGCCTCGATGCGCCCCGCCATGCCTGCCGAGACAAGGTCTCGCCCCTTACAATGCCATTGTAGGAGCACACCAACAGAATCTGATGATAAACTCTAATTTTCAGGCGTTATTGCTACGCCTGCTCGACGATCGCCCCGGCATCGACGAACTTAAACGTGAACTTCGCTCCATTGGGAGCCGTCAGCATCCTTTGCCCCGCCTCTTTCCGCCAGGACTGAGGGCCTGTGGTGGGGAAATACGCGATCCGTAATTGCTTGCCCATCGGGATACCGGAGCCGATGAACGTCTCCAGCGGCTCGGGCTGCGCGACGCGCAGGACCACCGAGGCTGGGAGGCCAATTGGCAGTGGACGCCGCCCATTCGCTTTCTGTGATCGCGGCGGAATCTTTGGACGAAGCAAAGGAGATTGCCGTGGATTGCGTTCATTAACGCTACCCGTTACACGAAGGCTGAGCAGCGCACGTCGCCCAAGTCCGCCCTGTGGAGGATATTGAAACTCCGGAATCTCTGGCAAGTCGATCGTCGTAGTCCGGTGGAACCTAAGATCACCCTGACTGACGATTTTGCTCGTGCGAGCAAAATCTCACACCCGGCCCCTCGCCGGTTTTTTTCGTTCGCCCAGCCAATTGCTTCTTGACACTTAATAACCTCAAAGGCATAATTTGTGTATCAAGAAGAGAAGCAGGAGCACGCGAAATGGCCGAGCGAAACGCGACGAAAGCGGAACGACTTGAAGAGTTCCGCAAGCGTCTCACCGCTGCTCCTGCTTGCTCTGACTTTGACGAGGCTTACCACCTTATCTGTAGCACGATGAATGAGGTTGAGGACGCGTTGACGGACATCCCGAACACGCCAGCCAACTGGATGGTCGACGGTCGGATGTACCCACCCCAGATGGATAGCGTCCGTGGGGTTGAAGGCCGTGACGACGTGATGCGATTCCGTAGTCGAGGCCACAACACGCTGGTCGGCACTAACGGATCGATTGCGATCCAGTTGCTCTCAGGACAAGTGATCTTCACGAAGGCTGGTGCTGACGGAAAGGAGATTTGAGCGATGAATCAGATCGAACGAATCAGGGACGATCTGAAGAGGCGTTTCCCCAATCTGACGGTCTCGTTGGACAAGCCGGCCGATGAAAAGGGGTCGTGGTTCCTCGATGTGCAGCGTGGGGACGATTTCCGCCCCGTGGTAATCGAGTGGCGTCCTGACCGCGGTTTCGGCGTCTCCACCCCTGGCGAAGACGATTACGGTGCCGGTGCAGACGAGATCTATGCCAAGCCTAGGGAGGCCCTGGAACGGGCGGACGCTCTGATCAGATCGGGAGAGAACTCGCTGGCCATGGTTGAAGTTCAACTGGCGGTTCTCCGCCGGCAGATGGGGATTTCCCAGGCCCAGCTCGGTGAGCTGGCCGGCGTTGGCCAAGCGAACATCTCGCGAATTGAACGTCGAGGTGATGTCTTGGTGAGCACTCTCACCAAGGTGATCAATGCGATGGGGGGCGAACTGGCAATCCATGTGCAATTTCCAGGTCGAGAACCACAGAAACTTGATCTCCCGGCAACAGCGAACGACGAAAAAAAGTCCGAGATGCCACCACAAGGGCGACTGAGGGCCTGAACCTCGCGACATCCCTGAAATGCCGGGCCAAGGAGTTGTTGCAGCAGGATCCGATGGGCCTGGGATTCGCCTGGAAGCGTTGCAAGATCGTGACCACCTGACGAACCGAGAACATCAGAGGCCCATCGCACCGCTTGCTCGCAGGACGATGGGGTTGCTCCATGGCATTTCCCTCTGCCTGGTAACCCAGACGCCAAACCCCAGGGCCATGCCACCACTGAAGGCGCCGCCCGCGCCACTGGCCCGACCCTAACACCCGCGGTGCGCTCAGATCATCGCGTGCCTTAACCGCGCCACAATCTGAACCGGGGATTCGTCCCTGATTCTCGACGCTCCGTCCGGAGGTTAGGTCGTGTGGACAACAGCTGGGTGATTTTGGTTAATAGCGGTCTCGAATCGACACCACGGAGGCCACCATGCGACACCGCCACGCCATCTCGGACGACGATTGGGGCCGGATCAAGGACCTCCTGCCCGGGCAACCTGGGCAGCATGGCAAGGTCGCCAAGGACAATCGCCTCTTCGTCGACGCCGTCCTCTGGATCGCCAGGACCGGTGCCCCTTGGCGGGACCTGCCCGATCGCTTCGGCCCCTGGAACTCGGCCTGGCGGCGGTTCGACCGTTGGTCCCGCAAGGGGGTCTGGCAACGGGCCATCGAAGCCTTGCAAGATCCCGATCTGGAGTGGCTGATCCTGGACTCGACCGTCATCCGGGCGCACCCTTGCGCCGCCGGCGCCCCCAAAAATGGGACGGGACCGGCGGCCAGACCGAGCAAGCCCTCGGCCGCAGCCGGGGCGGCTTCGGAACCAAGATCCACGGCGGAATCAGCGGTCTCGGGTTGCCTGCCCGGTTGACCCTGACGGGAGGCCAGGCGGCAGACGTGACACAGGCGGGAGCGCTGATTGAGGATGTGCCGATCGAGGTGGTCATCGCCGACAAGGGGTATGACAGCCGAGCCGTGGTTAAAGCCATCGAGGATCGGGGGGCCGAGGCGGTGATCCCGAGCCTGAAGAACCGAGCGGAGCAACGGGCCTATGATCGAGATCGCTACAAAGATCGGAACCTCGTGGAGCGGTTCTGGTTCAAGGTGAAGCAGTACCGACGGGTGGCCACTCGGTATGACAAGACGGCCCGGAACTTCCTGGCGTTTGTTCATGTCGCCTCAATCATGATCCTGCTGAGATAGCCCAACCCCCTGGGCTTGCCCAATTGTTGTCCACACGACCTAACCTCGTAACGATTCGGGTCCATTGACACCGATTTCATCGGAGCCAAGCGAAAGCCTTCGGCTCCTTCCACCGGCAAGGAGGGAACACTATTGGGGACATAGCAAATCATCGTCTCAGGTCCGCTCCTTCTTCGGCCTCCCGCGCGCACGGAGGCTCGATGCCAACCCCAAACGCTCGGCCGTAACGCGCGTCCACGACTCGTGGCCGAACGGCTTCCCGCGCTCGACCGAATGCCCCAGGCGATTCAGGTCGCCCACCGAGAGCGGCTCGTTCACACGCTCCAACCCACACGAGTCACGCAACGGCGGCTCGCCGCGCCAGAGCATTCCTTGGCCACTCAACCAGGGGACCAGGCTCGACCAACGCCTGTCCTCCGCCCGGACCACCAACTCGGCGCGTAACGCATTCCGCTCGACGTAACGCAAGACCGTGAGCAGATGCTCGTCGGCCTCGATCGGGAAAGCCTTGAAACGACCTTGCCACACATGTCCCGTCGTGTGGTGGTGGCGTAAGCGTTCGAAATAGCCAGTCTTGTGCCGCCTGATAGCCTGGAAGACGGACCATTTTGTTCGTCCTCCGGAGTCAGACGATGCCACGTGCCGCCAATCCTGCCCTCCCAGTCCTCTGGCGTCGGCGACTGCAACAGCAGTCCGACAGCGGTCTCACCATCGGCCAGTTCTGCCAAGGCCAAGGGATCTCAACCGCGTCTTTCCACGCCTGGAAGCGACGCCTCGCCTCGGATTCGCCTTGCCCTGTCCCCGCTCCGGCTCGCGAACCGGCATTCGTGCCGGTCATCCTCGCCGCCGCCCCCGAGTCGCGATCCGGCGATTCCCCTGAATTCCTCACCATCCGACTCCCCGACGGCGGACGAATCCTCCTGCCCATCGCCGCGGGCGGTGAACTCGTCTGCCGGGTCGTCGAGACCGTCGCCCGCGTCGCGGCGAGGATGGAGCACGCCTCATGTTGAGCGTCCCGCACACCGTGCGGATCCTCCTTCACGCCGACTCCGTTGACCTCAGAAAAAGCTTTGACGGGCTCTCGGGAATCGTCAGCCAAGCCTTCCCTCAGGAGGAACTCCTCTCCGGCCATCTCTTCCTCTTCCTGAATCGCCGACGTGATCGCATCAAGATCCTCTACTGGAATGTCGATGGCCTGGCGATCTGGTACTATCGCCTCGAAGCCGGCTCGTTCCAGGTCCCCCTCCGGCCCTCCTCCGACGCCCCGATCGAACTCCGGTCCGCCCAACTCGCCATGCTCCTGGGCGGCATCGACCTGGGGAACGCCCAGCAACGAAAACGATACCGGAGGACTGAGAAAAACAGGGAAAATCCCGGGAAAACCACTTGAAATCAGAGGTAAGTATGCGATAATCCAATTAATGATTAATCCTCTCGGTCGAAATGCCCAATCCGGCCCCGCGTCGCCGCCAGTCTCCGGCGATGCGGCCCCTCCCGGCGACGCGAGGCAGCAACGGATCCAGGACCTGCTCGCCGCACTCGATCAAGCCACCAGGGCCAATGAGGAGTTGACGCAAGAGAACGACCGCCTGCGCCAGGAGTTGGAGCGGTACCGCCGCTATGTCTACGGGCGACGCAGCGAACGATGCGACGATCCTGGACAAGGTCATCTCTTCGCGTTCGGCGAGGACCTCGAGGTGGCTCCCGAGGCCGAACCGGAGGCCCCGATGCCGGCCGCTCCGAGGAAGTCCCGGTCATCGCGGACGCTGGATTTCAGCCGCCTGCCCCACGTCCGCATCGAACATGACGTGCCCGAGGCGGACAAGACTTGCTCATGCTGCGGCCGGTCCAAGGCACGCATCGGCGAAGACGAGCGGCGTGAGCTCGAATTCATCCCGGCTCGCCTGGAGGTTCGGGTCCACGTCCTCCCCAAGTACGCGTGCTCGCACTGCCACGACGGAGTGAAAAGCCCCGACGGACCGGAGCGACCGCTCCCGGGGTGCATCGCGGGAGCGGGCCTGCTTTCGCAATTGCTGATTTCCAAGTTTATCGATCACTTGACCCTGTACCGCTTCGAGGGCATCGCGGTTCGCTACGGTTTGCACCTGCCGCGTGCGACGCTGTGCGATTGGGTCCGCAAGGCCGCCGAGTTGATGGGGCCGCTCTACGACCTCCAAAAGCAACTCGTGCTCCAATCTCCGGTGATCTGGACCGATGACACCCCCGTCAAGGCGCTGGGCGGCGAGGCTCCCGGGAGCCTGACGACACGGTTCTGGCTCTATCATGGGGACGAGGATCATTCCTACGACGTGTACGACCATACGGCGAGTCGCAAACGCGACGGGCCGGCGACGTTCCTGGCCGGCTTCGTGGGTTATCTCCAGGCTGACGCATATGCTGGATATGACGGGCTCTATCTCGGGTCGCCTTCGGCGATCCACGAAGTCGCTTGTTGGGCGCACGCCCGCCGCAAGTTCTACGATGCGCGGTCGTCGTCGCCGGGGAACGCGGGTTTGATCCTGGAAGCGATCCGCCGGTTATACGACGTGGAGGATCGCGTCCGAGGGTTGTCCGTTGAGGCGAGACAGGCCCTGCGTGCGCAAGAAGCGGTGCCGATCCTGGAACGGCTTCGAGGGGACCTCGATCGGCTTGCGGACCAGTCGCTGCCGAAATCGGCGTTGGGCCAGGCTCTGACCTATGCGCGGAATCAGTGGAAGGCGTTGTGCCGCTACACCGAGGACGGCCGGCTGACGATCGACAACAACGTGGCGGAGCGTCGCCTCCGCGACCAAGCCATCGGCCGGAAGAATTGGTTGTTCCTGGGGAATGTGGATGCGGGACCGCGAGCGGCGGTGTTGAGCACGATCATGGCAGGAGCGAAGCGTCATCGCCTGGAGCCGTGGGCCTACGTCAAGGACGTACTGATGACGCTGAGCGTGGCCCCGGAACGAGTCGAGGACCTCTTGCCCGATCGGTGGGCTCGGAACCATCCGGGACACGTACTGACGCATCGCCTGGAGGAATCACGTGAACGGGCACGGCGTCGCGACGCAAAACGAGCGGATCGTCGCAAGCGGAAGTGATCCAAGGGCGGTCCGATGCGCGGAGTGACGGGAGTGCCAATCGCGGTCCCCCCCCCTCTGGGAATCTCGAGCGCTTACGTGGTGGCGATGACAGCGTCGCGCGTGCGCCGTCAGAAGCCACGGCATCCAGCGGCTGAGGTCGCCATCGGCGTGGGGCCGAAGCACCAAGGGGAAGTGATTCGGCATGAGACAGTAGCCGAGCAGATCCCTCGGCGTGCGTGCGGTCGCATCCGCCATGGCGCCGAGGAACGCAGCGTAGTCGCCCGCCTTGTGGAAGACCATTTCGCGGCGATTGCCGCGGTTAAGAGCGTGAGAGCAGAGGCCTCCCACGGAGGCCCGAGCGGTTCGTGCCATGGCTCGACTGGATCGCAGGTAGGCGAGCGCTAGCAAGAAAAAATCGCTATGTCCCCCTGGTATGTAGCAAATCAGAGAGAGTCATTCTTAACTCTCGACGAGCCGGCAAAAAGTCGATTTTCGCACCGCAAAGTGTTCGAAAACCCCGAGAAATCCAGTAGGTGCACTCTCTGATTTCGGACTTTTTGCCGGCCCGTCGACTTTCGACAATACCTCGTGGAATCGTCGGACAGTCATCTGGAGACAGACTTGATACCCGAAGGCCGGTTCCTCGGCAAGGCAGCGAGTGTAGCGGCTGTGGACCCGCCCTGCCTCATGTCCGCAGACGGGACAGGATGCGTTGGGGTTGGTCGTGGCGATCCCGAGAGTCAGGGTGAGGCCATTGAAGTCGGTGCGGACCAGGCGACTGCCGATAGGAGCGTGCAGAAGCTGAGCCAGCAGCAAGAAAGGCCTCCAAAGAGTTGGGGAAAGTGGATTTACACAATGAGGTGACAACTTATCTACGCTATGGGATCACCAAAAGTGCGGGAGAACCAAAAAAAGGGTACCAAGGGTCGAGCCAGACTTGCCCCCACTGCCACGCCGACGCACGCTTCGTCGGCTATCGACCCAAGGGGCTGCTCAGTCTCCTGGGGGCGATCCGTCTTGGGCGAGCCTATTACCTTGCCGACAGTGCCATCAGGGCCTTTGCCCCGGCGATGACCTGCTGGGCCTGAGTGCGGGCGACCTGACCCCCGGCGCGGCGCAGGCGGTCAGCCTGGCCGGAGTGATCGTCAGCTTCGCCGACGCCGCCGAGGAAGTCCTCACTCGGTTGGCGGGACTGCGGATCTCGGAGGCCACGGCGCAACGCACCACCGAAGCCGCAGGGAAGGAACTGGGCCGCCGCCTGGCGGCGAGTGAGACCTTCGGACCGGCGCGGGACTGGGCCTGGCACAAGGATGCCAAGGGAAAGACATGTGCGTACGTGCCACTCGATGCCACGAGTGTCCCCCAGCAGGGCCCCCACGCCGCCAAAGCCGACAGCCGCATGGCCACGGTGGCGATGCTCTACAACCCGATCCCAGAGAAGCGTGCCCGCTGGGCCAATCCCCAGGGGAATCGCCCGCCTTTGCAGGTCCGCTACCTGGCCAGCTTGAACGGCCAGGCCAGCCTGGGTGAACCCCTGCGACGGCAAGGAGCCGAGGTCGGTATGGACCGAGCGGAGCGCTGGATCGCTCTGTCGGATGGCGGTTCCGGCCTGGAGGACTGGGTGACGACGAACTTCGGGCGGGTCGAGGCGGTGATCCTCGATTTCTACCATGCTTCGGAACACTTGGGGGATCTGGCCAAGGCATGGCATGGCGCCGGCACGGAGGAGGCTACGGCCCAGCATCAGCGCTGGTCGCACCGGTTGAAGCATGAGGGGGGCCAAGCGATATTGGACGAGTTGCGCGCCCTGGAGATCAGGGCGCGGCCGTGTGCCGGTCAGGTTTGGCAGGGGACGGTGACCTATTTCGCGAACCAAGTTCATCGCATGGACTACCCAAGGTATGTGGCCAAAGGCTGGCAAATCGGCTCCGGCCCGGTGGAGTCGGCGTGCAAGACGGTCGTCAACCAGCGTCTGAAATGCGCCGGCATGCGCTGGGGGGGAGCAGGGCTCGGATGACCTGTGTCATCTCCGCGCCCTGTTCCTGAGCGAGCGGGGCCAATGGGATGCGTTCTGGACCAGTGGCAGGAAGGCAGGGTAGCGAGTGCTACCTACTTCAAAGAAGCTTACCCCCCCCTTTCCCCGGTGTGGACAAATCCTGGAGAATCTCGGCTGTCTGGGCTAGTTCGCACAGGCGACCTCTGTGCAAAGGAGTGAAGATGGCGAAGCCCGAATCCTAGTCAAAAGCCGCGAATCGTCATGCGTTGGCGGAGAAACCGTCCCCGAAGAGCTTCGGATCGCCTGTCGACTCCTTACCCATCTCCCGATGCCTACCCAGGATTTATCCACACCCCCTAGGAGATGCCCCTCTCGGCACAATTCAGGCGCACAACAAACATGTGCCCTTTCCAGAAAAATACTGCTTAATGAAGAGATTCAACAAACTCCGCAAACGACGCAGAGATGAACGAGATGTTGTCCCAGAACGGATCGCCGTCCATATTCTCCTCTTCATGGTCCCAAAAATAGATCGCGCCTACAGACTTTGCTCCGACATCGAGAAGAACGAGATTGCCGAAATCATCGCAAGCGATGGGCAGCAATCCTTCCGGAATCCTTCCGGCATAAGTGTCAATTTTCTCATGCAAGCGATAGTGGGAGGCATTGGGGTCAAGCGTGAAAAAGAAGTGGACAACGGACCCATCTCCATTCGGCCCCTCAAAGGCAGTGGGCCTAGGACGTCCACCGTTTTCCTTCGCGAGAAAGGTGCGGTAATCTACTGGAAGGTCCACACCAATTCTGCGTTCGAGCGAGCGAATATCGTCCTCGGATGCTCCGCCCGTGCTAATCCGTTCCGTGATCTCCATTGGATAATCTCCCTTTACCTGTTCCTGTTCAACGACATGCCGCCGCTGTGCCAAAACTGCGAGTGGACCTTTTCATCCACCAGTTGCATGAGGCCTAAATCCTGGTTGTGATGCCAAATAAAATTGGCCGGAGTTTTAGTAAAGCCGGCTGCCAAATTTGCCGCAGCTTGATCAAGACGATGCCTCGTCGCTTTTGATCCTTGGCTCGCCAGGGTAATTCTGACTTCATTCAAGCCTTCTGCGCCCTGGTAAAGATACTTTGAGAAATTCGGATAACCAAGCGAATTGTACACAATGGAAATGCCGTTCTTGATGTAAGTGATCGATCCGTCGGGATGATTAATGACCCTGCCACCGTTCTTTATCCACTTCGCCGCATCAGGAATATGCCCTTTGAGCGAGGAAATCAGACCACCTACTCCGCTTGGAGCAGGTACAATCCGTTTTACAAACTCCTTGCCAAAGTCATCAAGAGCCCCACCTGCGGAAGCGAGCTTAGTCCCTTTAGCAGCGTTCTTGGCCGCATCAGCTGATGCATCGAACGCCGCCTTGGGAACGGGACTTGCTGCAAGACCCGCACCGTTCGCCACGGCCTGAAGCATGTTAGCACGCGTCATGCCGTTTTTCGACATGTCATCGGCGGCCATTGCCACACCAACGGCGTTCTGGGAGGCATCGAACAACACCAGGACGCCACTGGCTGTTCGAGAGATCTTCCCTCCCTTGGCCAAGGCCGAAGCTGCGCCACCAGTGCCTACCGATATCAAGACATCGAACCCTCCCTGGGCAACGCCAGCGGAGAGGTCGTAGCCATTGGCACGGTCGTAGTCCGTTACGGGGATCAGTTCCCAGCGATCTCCCTTGATTCCCAAGGTGAAGGTAGAGCGTGCGGCTGTCGTGGCTCCATTGACGACCGCCTTGCCTCCTGTAGTCAAGCCGTAGGCCCCGGCGCCGATCAAGTCCAGTCCACTGGTGCTATCCATCTCCACGAGAGTGCCTGTCAGGACAAGGTTGCCGGCAACTCCCACGGCCTGATCAGCCTTGGTTGCGACATAAGAAACCGTTCCAACGATCCAGTTCCAGACACCCCCTTGGCTTGATGACCCTTGAGTAGAATCTGACGATACGTCCAGGGCCATGGTTCCCATGCCACGCAACGAGAACCCTGCGGGATTTCCATTGGAGACACTCTCGGTCAACAGGCTGGACTCTCCCTCGCCTGAATTCCCATACGCCTGGGAAATCAAGTTCATTAACATCGCCAGGACGTCTCGCGTCCCCCCTCCCAATGCGTCGGCCTCCCTCGCTGCGGCCAGTACCGCAGTCGGGGTACCAGACTGGGTTGTGACGGGTCCCCCAGTCACGGTCTGGGTAATAGATGATCCCGGAGGTCCGTCCATCTGAGACGTAACTGTGGAGTTGTTGGTTGTGGTTTCTGTGAAGCTCGATTCCGTATTACTCGCCGAATAGGTCTCCGTCGCCAAGGTTTGGAGTATCATGCTGTCAAGGATGTCGGCCAGACCAGAGGTCAGCACCATCGACCGGATCTGGTGACCGACCTGCGTCCCGGAGCCATCTACACTCACAATGACGGAATCGACAGCAACCCCTTCGATTCCCAAGCTTTCCGTGTGATCACGGCCGCCGCTCCACGTGGCCGTCTCGTCCAGCGTCGACTGGACGGTGCCGCTGGGGTTTCCCGAGGCGTCGAAACTCAGATTTGAGGTCTCATGGAAGGTAAAGCTGCCTGCCTGGCTGCTGGTTTCGCTAAAGCTACCGCTTCCCTTGTAGGTCTCATCCGCATGGGAGATGCCGCTGTAAGTATTCGCTCCTTGGTCCGACTGGCTTAGCGAATTAAAGCCCGTCTCATGGAGCGTTTGAGACCGGTTCCGGTTGACCACACCGGCCGCCTCATTACTGACATCCAGATCAACGAGAGTCCGAGTCCTACCCGAGTTCTCGACGATGGCAAACGTTCCAATACTCTCCGCCATACCGTTGTCGGCTGCCGCTTGCTGCCAAAATCCACCCGACTGGCTGATGTTTGAGGAGTTCGTCTCCGTTTCCGATGTTCTCGTCGAGGTCGTACCGTTGGTCAAACCGGCCTGGTCGGTCAAGGACGAGTCGATCCGGCCGCTGAACTGTTTGACCGAGCTCTCATTGGTGGTGTTGTCGAGGGTGAACTCGTACCAAGGATAGACGAGCGAGTTGCTACCTTGTTCGTGGTGGCTCCAGCTTTCCATACCGTTGTTGATACTCGTCAGAGCGCGGCTTGCGGAGATCACGCCGCCCATATTGGTCTGGGAAGTGACCGACTCATTGGAGTACTGATTGCTGGAACTCTCTCGGTCACTGAAACTCTTGAAGGTGGAGTTTGTCCCTCCGTTCATTTCTCCTGAGGCCGACTGGGTGCCTTGACTGACGATGGTGCCGGAGTCCGAGCCGCTGTAAGCGACGCTTGTGGTCGAACTTGCGACCCCAGCAGCCTTCGATTCGGTCGTGGCGAGTTCTTTGCTGTACTGACTGCTGAAGGTCTCTTGGATAGACTCGCTGTTGGAAGCAAGAGCCCTCCCTCCCCCCCCCAGCGGCTGCGAACTCCAGTTCGAGTTCTGGGTTGAGTAAGATTCGGAGTCTGAACCGCTTTCGCTGCTGTTGATGCTTCGAGTCGAAGTCGTGACGGAACCGCTCAAGGTCTCCGTCGCGGTCGATTCGTCACGATACTCCCCGTGCGAATTCCACTCGGTAGTGTCGGCTTTCGTTTTGGAATAAGTCGCGCCGTCGGCCGACGACCCCAAGGTGAAATCGGTATCATGTCTGGAGGAAGTTTCGGAGTTCGAGCCACTTGCGATTTCATAGCTCTCCCGGACCGTAACACTGCCAGTTACCGTCACCGTCTCGGTGGCTTCTTGATCATATTCGTCGGAAGTGCTCTCGTACGATGACGAGGTGGAGGAGCCGGAAGATTCGCTCAGGCCATCGGAGGGCCTCCAGGAGAACGATGCGTTACCCTGCTCATCGTACGAGCTGGTCTTGATCCCGCTTTCGGTGTGGGTGGAATTCGTGGAGCGGTTCGTCTGACCGCCGGACGTGATGCTGGTGTCAGTCTTCCGGTTGGTAAACTCATCCGTCGCCGAACTCTGGTACAGGTTGTTTTGGACGTAGGTCGCCCGACTAACGTCACCGGTTTGCGGATCGATCACCAACCAACGGGTTCTCTCTTCGATTTGATTGACCGAATCGGTGGCGTCCGTACCGCTGTCGAGGTGGTGAGTGGTGGTGCTCGAGACACCGTCTTCGGTATTCCGCGTGATCCGGTCTTCGAAAGACTGTTCCGAACTGGCTCCGCGAGAATACTGTTCCGTCGCCTTCGTGGAGTCGATCGACCCAGCTGCCGGATCAGTTACCACCCGAGTGGTGTCGATCGCCCCCGAGACCCCGAATGCCGCACTCGTGGTGCCATCCGTATTTTGCTTGGATTTCTTGGAGAGTGTGCTCTTTCCTCGGCCGTCGTAGGTGACCGTTCCGGAGGCGGTGTTGGTGAACTTGTCGGACGACCCGGAGTTCTGGAAGAAGTTCTCGGAGCCGGTGCTGTTGGAGACCTCACCGCTTTGTGGGTCGGTTGACACACCGGTGAACGTGTCGTTGCCCAGCAGTGCGAACGTGGCCGAGCGCTCGCCGCTATCGGTGTGGCTGGCGGTGCCGGTGCTGCTGACCCCCGCGCTGGTGGCCTCGCTCGAGCCCGAGTTCGCGTTGGTGTAGTTGAAGGTTGAGCTGTTGGCCCGGAGGTACTCCACCACGCCGTCGGTGGTGCTTCCATTGCCGGAGCCGGGGTTGCCCGACGAGGTGCTGAATGTGTACTGACCACGGATCGTGTTGACCGCACCACTGGATCCGCTGTTGGAGCCCGACCGCTCACCGGTGCCGGTGAAGCCTGTGGGAGTCGAGGTGCTGCTACTGGAGGAACTGCTACTGAACTGGGACGACGCATTGGTTGCCGAGTTGATGAGCTCCGAGCCACGACCGGTCGCCGTCTGGTAAGTGAGGCTGGTCTGGGTCTCGGTACGGGACTCCGTTGTACCGCTGTCGGAGTGTCTGAGGCTTAAGCTCAAGCTCGCGCCGGCTTCCTTGGTATAGCTGTAGCTCGACTCTGCCGCGATGCTGTATTCGGAGGCGGCGTTTGTGTGACTACTCGTGGTCGTCGACTGGTTCGCCGTACTGGTGGTTTGCGTAAGAGCCTGAGTGGAGGAACTGGTGACGCTCTCGCTGCTCGAAGACGACCATGAACTGCTTTCGGGACTGACTTGGCCCGAGGCCTCGTAAGTGCCTGTCCTCGTCGAGGCATTGACAGAGTCGTTGCTGTTCGGACCGCTGCTCAAGCTGGAGGTGTTGACCGTGTTGGTCGAGAACTGGCTCGATTCGCTGAAACTCGAATTCCCTTGCCAGTCCCCTGAACTCGCTCGTTCCCATGACCATGTCCGGTTGGTGGAATAGCTGTTCGCGCCCACCGTATAAGCGATCGTTTCCGTGGCTTCGTAGCTTGCCGAGTAAGAGTATCCTCCTGCACTACTGCTCGAACTCACCGAATAAGTGTGCGACCAGGTCGTCGTGTCATTCGATCCTGTGTCGCTAGAAGTGCCAGACTCTGCATAACCCAGATATCCATAATATCCATAATATCCATAATATCCCACCAACCCAACATAACCGCCATATATTCCTCCGTAGTAGCCCCCAAGGCCATACCCGGGGTAGCCCCCGAGGCCGTACCCGTAGTAGCCCCCGAGGCCGTACCCGTAGTAGCCCCCAAGGCCATACCCGTAGTAGCCCCCAAGGCCATACCCGTAGTAGCCATACCGATAGATCGTGGCGCCTGCAGACAGTTGGAGGGTATCGGTCGCCGGATCATAGCTGGGGTCACCGGCCGCCCAAGTCAGGCCGCCCGACCCCGACGTATTGGCGTTGATTCCCTCAGCTCCGTGGAAACCCGCAGTGAACGCGTCCGCTTTGATCGAGTTCAGACCTCCGAAGCCGGCCCCTTGGATGGGTGAGCCTGGCGCGATCGTGTTGAGGTTCGCCGCAGCGGACGGAGTCAGGCCCGGACCTGAAGCCGTGTACCCCGGCGTACCGCTGGTCGGAGTCGGAGCGGAGGGGAGCACGTAGAGGGTTACGGTGGCGGTGCTGCTGTTCGAGTGGCCATCCGTAACCTGATAGGTGAAGCGGTCGGTGCCGGAGTAGTTGGCGGCGGGCACGTAGGTAAAGGACCCGTTCGGCTGCAAGGTCAGCGTGCCGCGCTGTACGTTCGAGATCAGCACCACGGTCAGCGTGGCACCGTACACGCCGTAGTCGTTGACCAGAACCCCTTGCGAAGCAGTGACGGAGATCGACTGCCCCTTGTTGAGGGAGTAGCTGTCATCGCGAGCCACCGGTGCCTGGCGGGTGACCGTGATCGTCACCGTGGCGATGTTGCTCAACTCAGACCCGTTGTCGGCCTGGTAGGTGAAGCGGTCGGTGCCAGTGTACCCCGCATCCGGAACGTAGTCGAACGTCCCGTCGGGTCTGAGCGTCAGCGTCCCGTGTTGCACGTTCGTCACAAGCACGGCGGTGAAGAAACGACCATCGATCGATACGTCGTTGGCCAAGACGTTGTTACCGGCCGTCGTCGTCAGGGTAAACCCGGCGATGGCGTCATAGGCGTCATCGGTCGCCACGATCGCCTGATTGACCACCACGATGGTGACAGTGGCCGTATTACTGGTCAGGAGGCCGTCGCTGGCCTGATAGGTGAAGCGATCGATGCCGGTGTAGCCCGCGTTGGGCGTGTAGGTGAAGGTGCCGTTGGCGTTGAGGACCAGGGTCCCGTGCTGAACACTGGTGACGAGGATGGCGGTCAGCGGGTCGTTCTCGGCGTCGGTATCATTGCTCAGAACTCCACCGGTCGTCACCGTTAGGGTCTGGCCGGATCGGGCATAGTACGTATCGATCACCGCCACAGGCGCTGTCTGAGAGATCGTGATCGTCACCGTCGCGATGTTGCTGAGCAGCGTTCCACTACTGGCCTGGTAGGTGAAGCGATCGATGCCGGAGTAGCCCGCGTTGGGCGTGTAGGTGAAGGTGCCGTTGGCGTTGAGCGTCAAGGTGCCATGCTGGACGCCCGTGACGAGGATGGCGGTCAGCGGGTCGTCCTCGGCATCGGTGTCGTTGAACAGCACGCCACCGGAAGTGACCGTCAAGGTCCGGTCGTGGCGGACGCTGTACGCGTCGTTCCGCGCCACCGGGGCGGTATCGCTGACCGTGATCGTGACAGTGGCCGTATTACTGGTCAGGAGGCCGTCGCTGGCCTGGTAGGTGAAACGATCGATGCCGGAGTAGCCCGCGTTGGGCGTGTAGGTGAAGGTGCCGTTGGCGTTGAGGACCAGGGTCCCGTGCTGAACATTGGTGACGAGGATGGCGGTCAGCGGGTCGTTCTCGGCGTCTCTGTCGTTGAACAGCACGCCACCGGTCGTGACCGTCAAGGTCCGGTCGTGACCGACCCTGTACACGTCGTCCACGGCGACAGGCGCGGTCTGGGTGACCCGGATCGTGACTTTCGCCTGGTTGCCGACATCGAGACCGTCGGAAACCTGATAGATAAAACTGTCCGTACCGGTGAATCCAGCGTTGGGGAGATAAGTGAAGGTGCCGTCGGGGTTGAGCGTCAGGGTGCCATGCTCAACGTCGGTGATCAGAGTGGCGAAGAGCGGATCGTCGTCGGCATCCGTGTCGTTATAGAGCACGCCCCTGGTCGTCACCACCAAGGTACGGCCGTGCGCCACGGTGTACACGTCGTCGACCGCCACCGGAGCACTCTGGGTGACCTGAATGGTCACAACGGCGACGGCGCTGTCGATCGATCCGTTGTTTGCTCGGTAGGTGAAGCTGTCCGTGCCGGAGTATCCGGGCGCGGGTATGTAGGTGAATGAGCCGTTGGGGTTGAGGGTCAAGGTGCCGTGGCTGACCCCGTCGACGAGGATGGCGGTCAAGGGAGCGCCGTTGGCGTCGACGTCATTGGCCAGGACCCCGCTGGCGGCGGTCCGGGTCAGAGTCCGGTCGTGGCCGATGGAGTAGGCGTCGTCGTACGCGAGCAGGTTCCTGACGAGGAGGGAAACCACAACGCTCGGGGCGGAGTCGCCGGCCGCGTTGGCAGCGATGATCCGGTAATAGTACCGCACGTTCACCGACAAGCCCGGATTGATGAAGCGGGTCACGCCTGCGGCGGTCGTGCCGACCTGGGTCCAGCCGCTGGTGCCGTTGAGGCTCCGCTCGACTCGATACCCGTCGGCATTGGCCACGTCCGACCAGGCGATCGCAATCGACGATGCCGATGCCAGCGAGGCGACCAGGCCTGTCGGCACGTCCGGGAACGCCGGGGTTGTCAGGGTTACCGAATTTGAGTAGGCCGATTCGTTGCTGGCGTAGTTCGGGTAGCTGGCCGAGCTGTAGGCGCGAACCCGGAAGTGGTAGGCAGTCAGGGCGTCGAAAGGCCCCGACGCTGAGTAACTGGTCGCATTCGCGGCGGCCGTGCCGACCTGAGTCCACTCGGTCTCGCCGTCCAGCGACTGCTCGATGTAGTAGCCGGACTCATCCGACGAGCGGTCGATCCAGGTGAGGTCGATCCGGTTGCCGAAGACGAAGGCGATGGTCAGGCTCACGGGAGCAGCGAGCTTGGTCAGCCCGTTGGCTGTGATGCTGGGGGCGGAGTCGCCGTCCGCGTTGACGGCGATGACGCGATAGTAGTACCGCGTGTTCTCAATGAGGTTCGAGTCGGTCCAGCCGGTGGCGTCCGCCGCCGCCGTGCCGACCTGGGTCCAGCCGGCCGTGCTGTTGAGGCTCCGTTCGATCCGGTAGCCGGTTCCGTCAGACGCATCAATCCAGGTTAAGTTGATCGTCCCCTCGGCCGACGCCGTCGCCGTCACGCCCGTCGGGCGGGACGGGAACGCGGGCGTCGTCAAAGACGAGGCCATGGAATAAGCCGAGTAATTGGCTGTGGATGTAGCGTAAGCCCGGACCCGGAAGTGATAGGCGGACGTGCCGAGGAAAGGCCCGACGGCAGAGAAACTCGTGGAGTTGGCGGCCACCGCCCCCACCTGGATCCATCCGGTCGCGCCGTCCAATGACTGCTCGATGTAGTAGCCGGACTCGACCGACGAGCGGTCGGTCCAGGTGAGGTCGATCCGGTTGCCGGCGACGAAGGTGACGGTCAGGTTCAAAGGGGTCGCGAGCTTGGTCAGCCCGTTGGCCGGGACGCTGGGGGCGGAGTCGCCCGCTGCGTTGGTGGCGATCACCCGGTAGTAGTACCGCGTGTTCTCGGGGAGGCCCGAGTCAGTCCAACCGGTGGCATCCGCCACCGCTGTGCCGACCTGGGTCCAGCCACTGGTTCCGTTCATGCTCCGTTCGATCCGGTAGCTGGTCTCGCCAGACGCATCAATCCATACCAAATCGATCGACCCTTCAGCCAACGCCGACGCTGTGGCCGTTAGGCCCGTTGGGCGGGACGGGAACGCGGGCGTCGTCAAAGACGAGGCCGTGGAATAAGCCGAGTAATTGGCCCCAAGCGAGTTGCTATAGGCACGGACGCGGAAGGAGTAGGCGGTCGCTCCGAGAAACGGTCCCGGCGCTGCGAAGCTGGTGGCATTGGCGGCCGCGGTCCCAACCTGGACCCAACCGGTCACACCATCCGGCGATTGCTCGATCAAGTAGCTCAATTCGGCAGAAGAGCGGTCGGTCCAGGTGAGGTTGATTTGGCCACCCGAGACAAACGCTGCCGCGACACTACCGGGGGCCACCAATAGCGTAACGGCATTGACCGAGGTGCTGGGGGCGGATTCTCCGACCGCGTTGATGGCCACCACACGGTAGTAAAACCGAAGATTCTCCGAACGTTCCGTGTCGGCATAGCTGGTAATCCCGGACCCGGTCGTCCCGAGCAGTGCCCACCCGCTGGTGGGACTGGTGCTGCGTTCGATGCGGTAACCGGTCACATTGGCGACATCGGCCCAGGCCAGGGTGATCGTACCCTCGGCCGCAGTCGCCGTCACATCCGTCGGTGCATTCGGGAACGCCGGGGTCGTCACCGATGCCGATGTCGAGTACATCGTGGAGTTGGAGGCTCGAACGCGGAAGAAATAGGTGGTTGAGCCGTTAAACGGCCCAGGAGCCAAGAAACTGGTGATGTTGGCCACGGTCGAGCCGATCGAGGTCCAGCCGGTCGTGCCGTTGAGCGACTGCTCGAGCACATAACCCGATTCGGCGGAGGAGCGGTCGATCCAGGTGAGGTCGATCCGACGGCTCGAGACACCCACTGCGGTCAGGCCGTCCGGAGTATTGGGCCGCGTGAGTGCGTTGACCACGGCACTGGGAGCGGACTCGCCGGCGGCGTTGGTAGCGACCACCCGGTAGTAGTAGGACGTATTCTCCGACAAGCCGGTGTTGGGATAGCTCGTGGCGGCGGCCGCAGTGACGCCCACAGTCGTCCAGCCGGTGGTGGAATTGGTGCTGCGTTCAATGCGATAGCTGACCTCGTCGGTCGCGGCGGCCCAGGCCAGGCTGATCGTCCCGTCCGCAGTGACCGTGGCCGTCACGCTCAACGGGCGGGACGGTATCGCCGACGTGGTCGCTGAAGCCGGGGCCGTGTACGCCGAAGTGCCAGAGGAGTTGGAGGCCCGCACACGGAAGAAATAGGTGGTCGCGCTGAGGAACGGTCCCGGGGCCGAGAAGCTCGTGGCGTTGGCCGCCGCCGTGCCGATCGAGGTCCAGCCGGTCGTGCCATTGAGCGACTGCTCGATCTGGTAACCTGATTCCACTGAGGAACGGTCGGTCCAGGCCAAGTCGATCCGACCGCCCGAAACAAACACCGCTGTGAGGCCGTCGGGGGTCGCCAGCGGCACGATCGCGTTGATCGTGACACTGGGGGCCGAAGCGGCAATGGCGTTGGTGGCAAAGATTCGGTAGTAGTACCGCGTGTTCTCCGGCAAGCCCGAGTTGATGTAACTCGTGGAGTTGGCCGGTACGATGCCGACCTGGGTCCAGCCGGTGGTGCCGTCACCGCTCCGTTCGATCCGGTAGCCGGTCACGTTGGCGACGTCGGACCAGGTCAGAGTGATCTTCCCATCGGACGCCGTGGCGGTCGCACCAGCCGGTCGGGACGGGAACGCCGGAGTCGTCGCCGACATCGACGCGGAATACGCCGAGTAGTTGGCGAAGTAGCTGTAGGCGCGAACCCGGAAATAATAAGTGGTCGAGCCATCGAATGGTCCAGACGCCAGGAAGTTAGTAGCGGCGATCGCCGTCGTACCGATTTGCGTCCAGCCCGTGGCTCCATCCAGCGACTGTTCGACGTAGTAAAACACTTCGGACGAGGAGCGAGCGGTCCAGGTCAGGTCGATCCGGCTACCTGAGACCACCGTCAGAGCCAAGTTATTGGGGGCCTTGGGCCGCGTGATCGCGTTGACCGAGGCGCTGGGGGCGGAGTCCCCGGCGGCGTTGGTGGCGATCACTCGGTAAGAGTACCGCGTGCTTTCCGGCAGGCTGGAGTCGGTATAACTCGTGGTACCAGCCGGTGTCGTGCCAATCGAGGTCCAGCCAGTGGTATCGTTAAGGCTCCGTTCGATCCGATAGCTGTCCCCATTGGAGGTGACGGCCCAAGTTAGAGTGATCGTTCCCTCGGTTGTCGCCGTTGTCACCCCGGTCGGCCGGGTGGGGAAAGCCGACGTGGTCACCGGCGTCGGGCTAGAGTACGCGGAGAGATAGTTAGCTCGGACCCTGAAGTAATAGACTGTTGATCCGGCAAATGGCCCAGGGAGGGAGAAGCTGGTGGCATTGGCCGCTGCCGTACCCACCAGCGACCAACCCGTCACTCCGTCCAACGACTGCTCGATCTGGTAGCCCGATTCGGCCGAGGAACGGTCTGTCCAGGTCAGGTCGATCTGGCCGCCCGAGACCACCGTCGCCACGACGCTGCCAGGAGTCGCAAGGAGTGTAATGGCGTTAGCCGCGGTGCTGGGGGCGGAGTCGCCCGCCGCGTTGGTGGCGGTCACCCGGTAGTAGTACCGCGTATTCTCGGGGAGGCCCGTGTCGTTGTAGATGGTTACGCCAGCCCCGGTCGTGCCGATCTGCGTCCAGCCCGTGCTTCCGTTGAGGCTCCGTTCGATCCGATAGCCAGTCTCATTGGCTGCATCGGCCCAGGTCAGAGTGATCGTTCCCTCGGCCGATGCCGTTGCGGTCGGGAGGTTCAGCCGGGACGGGAACCCCGGGGTCGTCACCAACACGGGGGTAGGCGATACCGAGTAGCCGGTCGTGTTGCTATAGGCCCGGACACGGAAATAATAGGTGGTTGAGCCGACGAACGGTCCAGACGCCGAGAAGCTTGTGGCGTTGGCCGCCGTCGAGCCGATTGAGGTCCAGGTCGTGCCATTGAGCGACTGCTCGATCACGTAGCTCGATTCCGCCACCGAGCGGTCGGTCCAGGTCAGATTGACCTGACCGCCCGAGACGACCGTCGCCGTGACGCTGCCAGGGGCCGCGGGCGGTATCACGGCGTTGATCACGGGGCTGGATGCGGAGGCACCCATCGCGTTCGTGGCGATCACTCGGTAAGAGTACCGCGTGCTCTCCGGCAGCCCCGCTTCGTTGTAGCTCGTGACGTTGGCCGCTACCGTGCCGACCTGCGTCCAGCCGCTGATACCATCGCCGCTGCGTTCAATCCGGTAGCCAGTCGCATTTGCGGCGGCCCAGGTCAGGGTGATCGTTCCATCCGCCGGGATTGTCACAATCAGGCTGGTAGGTCGGGACGGGAACGCAGGCGTCGTCACAAACGCGGGAGTGGGAGAGGCCGAGTAGACAGCCGGGTTGTTGTTATAGGCACGGACACGGAAGTGGTAGGTCGTCGAGCCATTAAACGGCCCGGGGAGGGAGAAGTTGGTGGCATTGGCCGACGCTGTACCCACCGACGACCATCCCGTCACACCATCCAACGACTGCTCGATGATATAGCTCGATTCCACCGACGAGCGGTCGGTCCAGGTCAGGTCGATCTGGGTACCCGAGACAAACGTCGCCGTGAAACTGCCGGGAGTCGCAAGGAGTGTGAGGGCGTTGACTGCGCTGCTGGGAGCGGAGTCGCCCGCCGCGTTAGCAGCGATGACGCGGTAGTAGTACCGCGTATTCTCAGGAAGACCCGCATCGTTGTAGCTGGTGGCGTTGGCCGACGCCGTGCCCACCTGCGTCCAGCCCGTGCTCCCGTTGACGCTCCGTTCGATCCGGTAACCGGTCTCATTGGTCGTGTCGTCCCAGACCAGGGTAATCGTTCCCTCGACCGTTGCCGTCGCTCTCACACTCGTCGGTTGGGAGGGGAACGCGGGGGTCGTCAGAGGGAAAACCGACGAGTTGACCGAGGAGTTGACCGGGGAGAAGTTGTAAGCCCGGACCCGGAAGTAATAGGTCGTTGCCCCCAGGAACGGGCCAGACGCCGAGAAACTCGTGGCGTTGGCCCCCGTCGTCCCGGTCTGCGTCCAGCCGGTCACGCCGTCCAACGACTGCTCGATGATGTAGCCGGTCTCGGCCGAAGAGCGGTCGGTCCAGGACAGGTTGATCTGACCCCCCGATACAACGGTCGCCGTGAAACTGCCGGGGGTCGCAAGCGGCACCATCGCATTGACCGTGTCGCTGGGGATGGAGATACCGGCGGCGTTGATCGCCACCACACGGTAGTAAAATCGGAGGTTTTCCGAGCGTTCCGTATCGGTGTAGCTCGTCACACCCGCCACGGTCGTGCCGAGCGGCGCCCACCCACCAGTGCTGGTGGCGCTGCGTTCGATCCGGTAACCGGTCACATTGGCGACATCGGTCCAGGCCAGGGTGATCGTCCCCTCGGCGGCGGTCGCTGTCACACCGGTCGGGCGGGATGGGAACGCGGGCGTCGTCACGGAGGTCGGGACCGAGTAAAGCGAGACGGAGTAAGCTCGGATCCTGAAGTAATAGGTGGTTGATCCGTCAAACGGACCGGGGACCGCGAAACTGGTGGCATTGGCCGACGCCGAACCCACCGACGACCATCCACCCACACCGTCCATCGACTGCTCGATCTGGTAGCTCGATTCGGCCGACGAGCGGTCGATCCAGGTCAGATTGATCTGGGTGCTCGAGACGAACGCCGCCACGACGTTGACGGGAGCCGCAAGAAGTGTAGTGGCGTAAGCCGCAGTGCTGGAGGCGGAGTCGCCCACCACGTTGGTGGCGGTCACCCGGTAGTAGTACCGCGTGTTCTCGGGCAGACCCGCATCGTTGTAGCTGGTGGCGTTGGCCGACGCCGTACCCACCGGCGTCCAGCCCGTGCTTCCGTTGAGGCTCCGTTCGATCCGGTAGCCGGTCACATTGGGGGTCGCAGTCCAACCCAGGGTGATCGTTCCTTCGGCAGACGCCGTCGCCGTCACGCCCAACGGGCGGGACGGGAACGCAGGCGTCGTCACCGACGTCGGAACCGAGTAAACCGAAACGGAGTAAGCTCGGATCCGGAAGTAATAGGTGGTTGAGCCGTCAAATGGACCGGGGACCGCGAAACTGGTGGCATTGGCCGCTGCCGTACCCACCTGCGACCAACCGGTTGTCTCATTGAGCGACTGCTCGATGTAGTAGCCGGTCTCGGCCGACGAACGATCGATCCAGGTCAGGTCGATCCGAGTGCTCGAGATGACCGTCGCCGTGACGCTGCCGGGCGTGGCCAGAAGCGATACGGTATTGGCCGAGGCACTGGGGGCGGATTCGCCGGCGGCGTTGGTGGCAATCACCCGGTAGTAGTACCGCGTATTCTCGGGAAGGCCCACGTCGTTGTAGCTGATGGCGTTGGCCGCCACCGTATCCACCAGCGTCCAGCCCGTGCTCCCGTTGACGCTCCGTTCGATCCGGTAGCCGGTCACATTGAGGGTCGCGGCCCACCTCAGGGTGATCGTTCCCTCGGCGGACGCCGTCGCCGTCACGCTGGCCGGCCGGGACGGGAACGCAGGCGTCGTCACCGTCACCGCTGTGAAGGATGCGGAGTTGCCGGTCACGTTGCTGTAGGCACGGATCCGGAAATAATAAGTCGTCGAGCCGTCGAAGGGCCCGGGGGCCGAGAAGCTGGTGGCATTGGCCGACGCTGTACCCACCGACGACCATCCGGTTACACCGTCCAACGACTGCTCGATGATGTAGCTCGATTCGGCCGAGGAGCGATCGATCCAGGTCAGATCGATCTGGCCCCCCGAAACCACCGTCGCCACAACGCTGCCGGGGGTCGCAAGATAGGTGATGGCGCTGGCGACAGTGCTGGGGGCGGAGTCACCCGCCGCGTTGGTGGCGGTCACTCGGTAGGAGTACCGCGTATTCTCGGGCAGACCCGCATCGTTGTAGCTGGTGGCGTTGGCCGACGCCGTACCCACCGGCGTCCAGCCCGTGCTTCCGTTGAGGCTCCGTTCGATCCGGTAGCCGGTCACATTGGGGGTCGCAGTCCAACCCAGGGTGATCGTTCCCTCGGCAGACGCCGTCGCCATCACGCTGGCCGGCCGGGACGGGAACGCAGGCATCGTCACCGTCACCGCCGTGAAGGATGCGGAGTTGCCGGTCACGTTGCTGTAGGCACGGATCCGGAAATAATAAGTCGTTGAGCCGTCGAACGGCCCGGGGACGGAGAAGCTGGTGGCATTGGCCGACGCCGTACCCACCTGCGACCAACCGGTTGTCTCATTGAGCGACTGCTCGATGTAGTAGCCGGTCTCGGCCGACGAACGATCGATCCAGGTCAGGTTGATCTGACCCCCCGAAACCACCGTCGCCACAACGCTGCCGGGGGTCGCAAGATAGGTGATGGCGCTGGCGACAGTGCTGGGGGCGGAGTCACCCGCCGCGTTGGTGGCGGTCACTCGGTAGGAGTACCGCGTATTCTCGGGCAGACCCGCATCGTTGTAGCTGGTGGCGCTGGCCGACGCCGTACCCACCTGCGTCCAGCCCGTGCTTCCGTTGAGGCTCCGTTCGATCCGGTAGCCGGTCACATTGGGGGTCGCAGTCCAACCCAGGGTGATCGTTCCCTCGGCCGATGCCGTCGCCGTCACGCCCGTCGGTCGGGACGGGAATGCCGGCGTCGTCACCGACGCCGGAACCAACGTTGGAATCGAGCTCCCCCAGATGGTGTAAGCTTGGATCCGGAAGTAATAGGTGGTTGATCCGTCAAATGGACCGGGGACAGAGAAGCTGGTGGCATTGGCCGACGCCGAGCCCACCGGCCGCCAGTCGGTCACACCATCCAACGACTGCTCGATCTGGTAGCTCGATTCGGCCGAAGAGTGATCGGTCCAGGTGAGGTCGATCCGGGTGCTCGAGACGAACGTCGCCACAACGCTGCCGGGAGTCGCCGGGGGCGTCACCGCATTGGCCGTGGCGCTGGGGGCGGAGTCCCCCGCCGCGTTGGTGGCAATCACCCGGTAGTAGTACCGCGTGCTCTTGGGGAGACCCGTGTTCACGTAACTGGTGACGTTGGCCGCCGCCGTGCCCACCTGCGTCCAGCCCGTGCTCCCGTTGACGCTCCGTTCGATCCGGTAACCGGTCTCATTGGTCGTATCATCCCAGACCAGGGTAATCGTTCCCTCGGCCGTTGCCGTCGCTCTCACACTCGTCGGTTGGGACGGGAACGCGGGGGTCGTCAGGGGGAAAACCGACGAGTTGACCGAGGAGTTGGCCGTGGAGGAGTTGTAAGCCCGGACCCGGAAGTAATAGGTCGTTGCCCCCAGGAACGGGCCAGACGCCGAGAAACTCGTGGCGTTGGCCCCCGTCGTACCTACCTGCGTCCAGCCGGTCACGCCGGTCAACGACTGCTCGATGATGTAGCCGGTCTCGGCCGAAGAGCGGTCGGTCCAGGACAGGTTGATCTGACCCCCCGATACAACGGTCGCCGTGAAACTGCCGGGGGTCGCCAACGGCACCATCGCGTTGACCGTGGTGCTGGGGAAGGAGATACCGGCGGCGTTGATCGCCACCACACGGTAGTAAAATCGGAGGTTTTCCGAGCGTTCCGTATCGGTGTAGCTCGTCACACCCGCCACGGTCGTGCCGAGCGGCGCCCACCCACCAGTGCTGGTGGCGCTGCGTTCGATCCGGTAACCGGTCACATTGGCGACATCGGTCCAGGCCAGGGTGATCGTCCCCTCGGTGGCCGTCGCCGTCACACCCGCCGGTGTATTCGGAAACGCTGGTGTGGTCATCGATATCGGCGTCGAATACCCCGAAAAACCGAGGGAACCGGAGGCTCTGACCCGGAAGTAATAGGTGGTTGCCCCCAGGAACGGACCGGGCGCCGCGAAGCTGGTGGCGTTAGCCGACGCCGTACCCACCTGCGACCAACCGGTCACCCCGTCCAACGACTGTTCGATCAAGTAACTTGATTCGGCCGAGGAGCGGTCGAACCAGGTAATGTCGATTCGACTCCTCGAAATGGCCGTCGCCGTCAGGCCATCCGGGGTATTGAGTCGCGTGTACAGATTGACCACAACACTGGGGGCGGAATCGCCAGCGGCGTTGGTGGCGATCGCCCGATAATAGTACCGCGTGTACTCCGGCAATCCCGTATCCGTGAAGCTGGTGGCGTTGGCCGCCGCCGTGCCCGCCTGTGCCCAGTCGCTGGACCCGTTGGTACTGCGCTCAATGCGGTAGGCGATCACGCCGGCCACATCACCCCAGACGAGGGTGATCGCCCCCTCCGCTGTTGCCGTCGCCGTCAAGTTCAACGGGCGGGACGGCACCGCGGGTGTGACTACCGAAGCTGATGTCGAATATCCCGAAAAGCTGGACCCGTTAGAGGCGCGGATGCGGAAGTGGTAGGTCGTCGAGCCGTTGAACGCCCCGGAGACCGCGAAATTGGTGGCATTGGCCGCTGCCGTACCCACCGGCGTCCAGCCCGTGCTCCCGTCCGATGACTGCTCGATCTGGTAGCCCGATTCGGCCGAGGAGCGGTCGATCCAGGTCAGGTCGATCCGAGTGCTCGAGACGAACGTCGCCGTGACGCTGCTGGGAGCCGCCAGAAGCGTCGTCGCATTGACCGTGGCGCTGGGGACGGAGTCCCCCGCCGCGTTGGTGGCGATGACGCGGTAGGAGTACGACGTGTATTCGGGAAGGCCCACGTCGTTGTAACTGGTGGCGTTGGCCGACGCCGTACCCACCGGCGTCCAGCCCGTGCTCCCGTTGACGCTCCGTTCGATCCGGTAGCCGGTCACATTGGGGGTCGCAGTCCAACCCAGGGTGATCGTTCCCTCGGCCGATGCCGTTGCCGTCACACTGGCTGGTCGGGACGGGAACGCAGGCGTCGTCACAGTCGCGGGAGTGGGAGCGGCCGAGGAGCCAGCCCAGTAGCTATAAGCACGGACACGGAAGTGGTAGGTCGTCGAGCCATTGAACGGCCCGGGGACGGAGAAGCTGGTGGCATTGGCTGACGCCGTACCGACCGACGACCAGCCCGTTACCCCATCCAACGACTGCTCGATCTGGTAGCTCGATTCGGCCGACGAGCGGTCAATCCAGGTCAGGTCGATCCGAGTGTTCGAGACGAATGTCGCCGTGACACGGTCGGGAGTCGCCAGAAGCGTCGTCGCATTGACCGTGGCGCTGGGGGCGGAGTTGCCCACCACGTTGGTGGCGATGACGCGGTAGGAGTACGACGTGTACTCGGGAAGGCCCGCATCGTTGTAACTGGTGGCGCTGGCCGACGCCGTACCCACCTGCGTCCAGCCCGTGCTTCCGTTGAGGCTCCGTTCGATCCGGTAGCCGGTCACATTAGGGGTCGCAGTCCAACCCAGGGTGATCGTTCCCTCGGCAGATGCCGTTGCCGTCACACTGGCCGGCCGGGACGGGAACGCAGGCGTCGTCACCGTCACCGCTGTGAAGGATGCGGAGTTGCCGGTCACGTTGCTGTAGGCACGGATCCGGAAATAATAAGTCGTTGACCCGTCGAACGGCCCTGGGACAGAGAAGCTGGTGGCATTGGCCGACGCCGTACCCACCTGCAACCAACCCGTTGTCTCATTGAGCGACTGCTCGATGTAGTAGCTCGATTCGGCCGAGGAGCGATCGATCCAGGTCAGGTCGATCTGACCGCCCGAGACCACCGTCGCCACGACGCTGCCGGGGGTCGCAAGATAGGTGATGGCGCTGGCTACGGTGCCGGGCGCGGAGTCACCCGCCGCGTTGGTGGCGGTCACTCGGTAGTAGTACCGCGTGTTCTCGGGCAGACCCGCATCGTTGTAACTGGTGACGTTGGCAGCCACCGTGCCCACCTGCGTCCAGCCCGTGCTTCCGTTAAGGCTCCGTTCGATCCGGTAGCCGGTCACATTGAGGGTCGCAGCCCAGCTCAGGGTGATCGTTCCCTCGGCAGATGCCGTCGCCGTCATACTGGCCGGGCGGGACGGGAACGCGGGCGTCGTCACAACCACGGAAGGGGGAGAGGCCGAGTAGCTAACCCAGTAGTCATAAGCACGGATCCGGAAATAATAGGTCGTCGAGCCGTCGAACGGCCCGGGGGCCGAGAAGCTGGTGGCATTGGCCGCCAGCACCCCCACCTGCGACCAACCGGTTGTCTCATTGAGCGACTGCTCGATGATGTAGCCGGCCTCGGCCGACGAGCGATCGATCCAGGTCAGGTTGATCTGGCCGCCCGAGACCACCGTCGCCACGACGCTGCCAGGCATGGCCAGGGGCGTCATCGCATTGACCCTGTCGCTGGGGGCGGAGTTACCCGCCGCGTTGGTGGCGATGACGCGGTAGTAGTACAACGTGTTCTCGGGAAGGCCCGTGTTCACGTAACTAGTGGCATTGGCCGACGCCGTACCCACCGGCGTCCAGCCCGTGCTCCCGTTGACGCTCCGTTCGATCCGGTAGCCGTTCCCATTGGGTGTGCTGGCCCAGTTCAGGGTAATCGTTCCCTCGGCCGTTGCCGTCGCTCTCACATTCGTCGGTTGGGAGGGGAACGCGGGCGTCGTCACAGATGCAGCATCGGGAGAGGCCGAGTAGCCCGCCGAGTAGCTATAGGCCCGGACCCGGAAGTAATAGGTCGTCGATTCGTCAAACGGCCCGGGGACGGAGAAGCTGGTGGCATTGGCCGACGCCGTATCCACGAACGACCAGCCGGTTACCCCGTCCAACGACTGCTCGATCTGGTAGCTCGATTCGGCCGACGAGCGGTCGATCCAGGTCAGGTCGATCCGGGTGCTCGAGACGAACGTCGCCACGACGCTGCCGGGAGCCGCCAGGAGTGTGAGGGCGTTGGCCGCGGCGCTGGGAGCGGAGTCGCCCGCCGCGTTGGCGGCGATGACACGGTAGTAGTATCGCGTATTCTCGGGAAGGCCCGCGTCATTGAAACGGGTCGCGTTGGCCGCCGCCGTGCCCACCTGCGTCCAGCCCGTGCTCCCGTTGACGCTCCGCTCGATCCGGTAACCGGTCTCATTGGTCGTGTCGCCCCAGACCAGGGTAATCGTTCCCTCGGCCGTCGCCGTCGCCGTCACGCTCAACGGCGCGTTCGGAAACGCGGGCGTGGTGCCCGACGCGGTTGCAGAGTAACCCGAAGTGTTGGCGAGATAGGTTGGCGCCTCGCCCAGACGGGAAGCTCGGATCCGGAAATGATAGGCCGTCGATCCATCGAACGACCCGGTGAGGGAGAAGCTGGTGGCATTGGCCGACGCTGTACCCACCGACGACCAGCCGGTTACCCCGTCCAACGACTGCTCGATCTGGTAACTCGATTCGGCCGACGAGCGGTCGGTCCAGGTCAGGTCGATCCGGGTGCTTGAGATGACCGTCGCCGTGACGCTGCCGGGCGTGGCCAGAAGCGATACGGTATTGGCCGAAGCACTGGAGGCGGAGTCGCCGGCGGCGTTGGTGGCGATCACCCGGTAGGAGTAGAGGGTATTTTCCGGTAGGCCCGAGTCGGTGTAACTGGTGGCGTTAGCCGCCGCCGTACCCACCTGCGTCCAGCCACTGGTGCCGTTGAGGCTCCGCTCGATCCGATAGCCGGTCTCGCCAGTCGCATCGGCCCAGGCCAGAGCGATCGTCCCCTCGGCCGTCGCCGTTGCCGTCAGGCTATTGGGTCGGGTTGGGAACGCCGGCGTGGTCGCCGACTTCACCGCCGAGTAAGGCGAGTAGCTATTCAAGAGATTCGAATAGGCTCGGACGCGGAAGAAATAGGTGGTCGAACCGCCGAACGGCCCGGACGCGGCGAAACTAACGGCGTTGGCTGCCGCTGTGCCGACTTGCGACCAACCGGTCGTGCCGTTGAGTGACTGCTCGATGAGGTAGCTCGTTTCCAACGAGGAGCGGTCAGTCCAGGACAGGTCGATCCGTTCCCCCGAAACAACGGCTGCTGCCACGCTCCCAGGCATTGCCAGGGGAGTGAGCGAGCTTACCGGGGCGCTGGGGGCGGAGTCCCCGGCGGAATTGGTGGCGACGATCCGGTAGTAGTACCGCGTGTATTCCGCGAGACCGACGTTGGGAAAGCTGGTGGAATCAGCCGGCACGGTGCCCACCGGCGTCCAGCCGGTCAATCCGTCGCCGCTCCGTTCGATCCGGTAGCCGGTCTCATTGGCGACATCGGTCCAGGCCAGGGTGATCGTCCCATCAACCAACGTTGACGCCGTCGCCGTCACGCCCGTCGGCGCGTTCGGGAACGCGGGCGTCGTCACCGACACCACTTCGGAGTACGCCGAGTAGCCGATAAAATAGCTGTAGGCGCGAATCCGATAGTAATAACTGGTTGATCCGACGAAGGGGCCGGTCGCTGTGAAGCTCGTGGTGTTTGCCGCCAGCGAGACGACCTGCGTCCAGCCGGTCGTGCCATTGAGCGACTGCTCAATGAGGTAGTTCGTTTCCAAGGAAGAGCGGTCGGTCCAGGTCAGATTGATCTGACCGCCCGAGACGACCGTCACCACGACATTATCGGGAGCCGCCAGCGGGGTAGTGGCGGAGACGAAGCTGCTGTAGGGGGAATTGCCTGCGGCGTTCGAGGCGAGGACTCGGTAGTAGTAGGTCGTGTACTCGGTGAGACCGCTGTTGGTATATGAGGTGACGTCTGCTCCGAGTTCGACGATCAGGGTCCAATTGCTTGAGCCGTTGGGCGACCGCTCGAGCTTGTACCCGGTCTCATTCCCCACGTCCTGCCACGAAACTTGGATCGTCGTTCCCAAAGTCGCGGTTGCCGTCAATCCGGTCGGCATCACGGGATAGCCGGCGGTCGTCGCGCTGACGGTGCTCGAGGCCGCCGAGTTGCCCGCCGCGTTGTAGGCACGAATTCGGAAGGTGTAATTCGTGGCTGGCACAAGCCCGATCGCCTGGTAAGTGACCGGACTGGACCAGGTCGAAGCCACCGTGGCGATCTCGGTGAAATTGACGCCGTCAGTGGACCGTTCGACCTTGTAGCCAATCTTGTTGTCGGAATTGTCGATCCAGGTCAGGTTAATCTGGATGTTGGAGACGGCCGTGGCGGTGGGGTTGATGGGCGCCGCGGGGACGATGGTGGCGGTGGCGGCAGTGGCGGTATTCGAGTAGGCCGAGTCGTCGCCGTTGTAGGCACGGACCCGGAAGGAATAGGTCGTGCCAGGCGTGAGCCCGGTCACCACCGTATACGCGGTCTGGTTGGCTCCCACCGTCGCAATCTGCGTGAAATTGACGCCATCGGTCGACCGCTCGATCTTGAAACCTTGCTCATTCGTCGAAAGATCGGTCCAGGCCAGGTTGATCCGGTCGTTGCCGCCAGCGGTGGCCGTCAGATTCGTGGGGGCTGTTGGGACAGTACTGGTCCTCGCCGTGATGACGTTGGAGTAGGCGGAGTCTCCCAGAGCGTTATACGCCCGGACCCGGAAGAAGTAGATCGTGCCGGCGGCGAGCCCGGTGGCCTGGTAGCCAACCGCGTAGCCGGAGCCAGAGCTTGCCGGGGCAATCCCAACCTCGGTGAAGTTGACCCCGTCAGTCGAGCGCTCGACCTTGAACCCGGTCTCGTTGGTCGAATAATCGATCCAGGCCAGGTCGATTCGGCTGCTTGAGACCACGCTTGCGGTGAGCGAGGCTGGGGCGTTCAGCAGGAGCGTGGCCCGGCTCACCGTACCCGAGTAGTTCGAATCCCCCCCGGCGTTGTAGGCCCGGACCCTGTAGTAGTAAGTGGTTCCGGGGGTCAGGTTGCTGCTGTCCACATAGCTCGTGGCATTGGCGGAGAGCGTGTTCACCTGAGTGAAGTTCACCCCATCGGTCGACCGCTCGATCTTGAAGCCCTGCTCATTGTCCGAGGTGTCGAGCCACGTCAGGGCGAGCTGAGAGCTGGAGTTCGCCGTAACCGTCAGGTTCGCGGGGGCGGTCGGAGCCGTGGGAAGGGTTGTCGCGAAGGTGGTGGAACTGATGGTATTCGAGTAGGCCGAGTCGTCGCCGTTGTAGGCGCGGACCCGGAAGGAATAGGTCGTGCCAGGCGTGAGCCCGGTGGTCACCGGATACGCGGTCTGATTGGCTCCCACCGTCGCAATCTGCGTGAAATTGACGCCATCGGTCGACCGCTCGATCTTGAAACCTTGCTCATTCGTCGAAAGATCGGTCCAGGCCAGGTTGATCCGTGTCTCGCTGCTTGGAGTCGCCGTCAAGTTCGTGGGCGCCGCAGGGGGCGTACCGGCCCGTTGGGTCAGGACATTCGAGTAGGTCGAGTTCCCCAGCGCGTTATACGCCCGGACCCGGAAGAAGTAGATCGTGCCGGCGGCAAGTCCGGTGGCCTGGTAGCTGACCGCATAGCCGGAGCCAGGGCTTGCCGGGGCAATCCCGACCTCGGTGAAGTTGACCCCGTCAGTCGAGCGCTCGACCTTGAACCCGGTCTCGTTGGTCGAATAATCGATCCAGGCCAGGTCGATTCGGCTGCTTGAGACCACGGTTCCTGAGAGGCTGGCGGGGGGCATGACCGCCAGCGTTATCACAGTCTCAGTGTTTGAGTAGCCCGAGCTTATGGTCGAGGTGTAAGTCCAAACGCGATAGGAGTACGTCGTGCCGGCGGCGACGGTGCTATCCGAGTAGCTCGTCGCACCCGGGCTGCTGACCGTGCCGACCAGGGTGAAGTTCACCCCGTCGGTTGACCGCTCGATCTTGGTCCCAAGTTCGCCTGTGGTATTCGACGACCAGCTCAGCGTGACCTGGGTTGGGGACGTCGAGTTCAGCCTCAAGGCGGTCGGATCGCTGACCGAGAGCGTGATGGCCGTGGCCGGGGCCGTGTAGCCGGAGTAGCCCGCGAAATTGGTGGCGCGGACCCGGAAGTAATAAGTCGTCGCCGGGGTCAGGTTGGGGGCCCGGTACGTCGTCTGGTTGGCCCCCACGGAATCGATCGGACTGAAGGTGATGCCATCAGTCGACCGCTCGATCGCGTAGTACTGCGCGTTGATGGCGTTGCCGGTCCAGGTCAGATCAACCTGGCGGTTGGAGATCGCCGTGGCCGTCAAGCCGGTCGGGGCGGCTGGCAGCGTTGCGGGAGTCGTCGCCGTCGTAGTCTCGGAGGCAAGGGAGTAGTTGCCCGTCGCGTTGTAGGCGCGGATCCGGAAAGTGTAGGTCGTCTCCGCCGCCAGCCCGGTGGCCTGGTAAGTCCGCGTAAAAAACTGAACCGTAGCGATCTGGGTGAAGTTGACTCCGTCGGTCGACCGCTCAACGGCGAACCCCTGAGTCTCATTGGCCTCGCTAACCCAGGTCAGGTTGATCTGGGTGCTTGAAACCGGGACCGAACTGAAGCCATACGGGGCCTCGGGAACGACGGTGGTCGTGGTCGCACTCACGGTGCTGGTCGGGGGCGAGTCGTCACCGTTATAGGCGCGGACTCGGAAGGAATAGGTCGTCCCCGGGGTGAGATCTGTCACGGCATAGGTGGTCTGATTGGCTCCCACCGTCGCAATCTGCGTATAGTTAACGCCATCAGTCGACTGCTCGATCTTGAAACCTTGCTCATTCGTCGAATTATCGATCCAGGCAAGATTGATTCGGGCGTTGCCGCCAGCCGTAGCCTTCAGGCCCGTAGGTGCCGCCGGGACAGTGCTGGTCCGCGCCACGATCACGTTGGAATAGGTGGAATCGCCTTGGGCGTTGGTCGCCCGGACCCGGAAGACGTACACGGTGCCGGCGGCCAGACCGGTGGCCTGGTAGCCGACCGTAGCACCATAGCTGTTCGGGCCCGCCGCTGCGGTGCCGATCTCCGTAAAGTCGACGCCGTCGAGCGACTGCTCAACCTTGAATCCGGTCTCGTTATTTGAATAGTCACCCCAGGACAAATCGATCCGACTGCTCGAGATGATGGCCGCCGACAGATTAGCCGGGTGGTTCAGAAGAAGAGTGGTTCCGGTTGCGGTGTTAGTAAAGCTCGAGTCCCCGGCCGCGTTATAGCCACGGACGCGATAGGTATAGGCGACCCCCGCCGTGAGGTTACTATCCGCGTAAGTTGTGGCATTCATCGATGCGGACCCAACTTGGACGAAGTTAACGCCGTCGGTGGAGCGTTCGATCTTGTAGCCTTGCTCGTTGTCCGAGGTATCAAGCCACGACAAATTGAGTTGGTTGCTAGAAAGCGTGGTCACGACGAGATTGACAGGCGCATTCGGGATTGTCGCGGTTGTCGAAGCATTTGCGATATTTGAATAGGCGGACGTTTCGCCGGTCTTATAGGCCCGAACCCGAAACTGGAAATTGGTCCCGACGGTCAGCCCGGAAGCGATGTAGGTTGTCTCGTTTGCGGAGACCGTGCCGATCTGAGTGAAGTCAATCCCGTTGGTCGAGCGCTCAATCGTGAATCCAAGCTCATTCGTTGACACATCTGTCCAGGCGAGGTTGATCCGGTCGTTGGAGGCAGTTGTGGCCGTCAGGTTAAGCGGGGTCGGATTGGCTGTGACGACTCTCCATGGAATGCTGACGTCCGAATCGCCGACCGCGTTGGTGGCGAAGATTCGGTACGCATGGAGGGGCGCTCCGAGCAAGCCCGTGTCGGTGAAGGTTGTCACCCCCGCCCCGACGGTGCCGGCGACGGTCCAGACGCCGTTGTCGTTCGCCGAGCGCTCAATCCGGTATCCGGTCGCGCCCGCCACATCGATCCATGACAGCGCGACCGTCATGTTCCAAAACGCAGTGGCCGAAGTGAGAGCCGGCTGGCCCGGGAGTAACCCCACGCTCACATTCTGGGCGAATTCTGACGTGTTGCCATCGGAGTCGGTCGCCGTCGCGCTGAGGAAACCGCTCGAAAGCGGGACTCGTGCCGTGAAGGCCGCATTGCCACTGCCGTCGGTGGTTACGTTCCAGAATCCCAGGTACGTTCGGCCTGGGCCGTGACCTGACGGGTCGGCGGTGGGATTGGCGAAAAACTCGATCCGAAAGGTCGCGTTCGGCGTGCTGTTGAGTGTCCCCTGGATGACTGTGGCGGTCGAGGTGCTCCCCGCAGTCGTCAGCACCGGTTTGTTCTGAAGGCGGTTCGGCCCCGAGTGAGGGCCGCCCGGAGTATTGGCCGTGACCCCGTTGTTGGCCAGGTCAATCCCCAAGCCACCTGCACCGAAAATGGAATTACCCAGGATGCGGTTGCCAGTCGCCGGGTCGCTTACGCCAAGACCGATGACAATTGCGGCGAACTTGGTATTTGCAATGATGTTACCAGCGCCGGCCGTCGTCCCCCCGATCGTGTTCCCCGAGGCCCCATTGCTAACAACCACTCCGTAAGGAGTCTCGCCCACGGCCCCAAGACCTGAGTTGTTGGTCCCAATGAAGTTCCCCGCGATCACGTTACCCGTCGTACCGGTATCCGAGATCATGATGCCGTAGCTGCTGTTGCCCGAGATCACGTTCCCTGATCCGGGAGTGGTTCCGCCGATGAGATTACCGCTCGAGTTCCCACCGATCAGCACGCCGTAACTGTTGCCCAAGGCGACGGTCCCCGAGACGTCGGTGCCGATGTAGTTGCCTTGAACGACGTTGTTATCATTGCCGACGCCGTAAAGAAGCGCAATGCCGTACTGGGCGCCGTCGATCACGTTGCGGGCCGCCGCGGTCGTCCCCCCGATCGTGTTCCCCGAAGCACCGCTCGAGATCACGACCCCTATGGAGGAGTTGCCCAGCAGGCGGCTTCCCGTGACGTCGGTACCGATGAAGTTCCCCGCGACCACGTTACCCGTCGTACCGATATTTCGAATGATGACGCCGTAGTTGTTGTTTCCCGAGATCACGTTCCTGGCGCCGCTGGCCGTACCCCCGACCGTGTTCCCCGAGGCCTTGTTATCAATGACAACGCCATAGTAGAAGTTCGGTAACGCGACGGCGCCGGTAGCGTCGGTCCCGATGAAGTTCCCCGCGACCACGTTACCCGTCGTACCGGTATCCCGGATGAAGACGCCGTGCTCGCGGTTGCCCGAGATCACGTTCCTGGCACCGGTGGTTGTCCCGCCGATCACGTTCCCCGAGGCGCCGACACCAATGAATACGCCAGAGTAGAGGTTCGGCAACGCGACGGTGCCCGTGGCGTCGGTCCCGATGAAGTTCCCCGCGACCACGTTGCCCGTCGTACCGGCATCCGTGATCATGACGCCGTTGGTGCTGTTGCCCGAGATCACGTTCCCTGATCCGGGAGTGGTTCCGCCGATGAGATTACCGCTCGAGTTCCCACCGATCAGCACGCCGTAACTGTTGCCCAAGGCGACGGCTCCCGAGACGTCGGTGCCGATGTAGTTGCCTTGAACGACGTTGTTATCATTGCCGACGCCGTAAAGGAGCGCGACACCGTACCGGGCGCCGTTGATCACGTTGCGGGCCGCCGCGGTCGTCCCACCGATCGTGTTCCCCGAAGCACCGCTCGAGATCACGACCCCTATGGAGGGGTTGCCCAGCGGGCGGCTTCCCGTGACGTCGGTCCCGATGAAGTTCCCCGTGACCGCATTCCTCGTTGTCCCGGTATCCCGGATGATGATGCCGTACTCGCGGTTGCCTGAGATCACGTTCCTGGCGCCGCTAGCCGTCCCGCCGATCGTGTTCCCCGAAGCCCTGGTATCAATGACTACGCCATAGTAGAGGTTCGGTAACGCAACGGTGCCCGTGGCGTCGGTCCCGATGAAGTTCCCCGCGACCACGTTGCCCGTCGACCCGGTATCCCGGATGGTGACGCCGTAGTTGCCGTTGCCCGAGATCACGTTCCTGGCGCCGGCGGCCGTCCCACCGATCGTGTTCCCCGAGGCGCCGCTAGCAATGAACACGCCATAGTAGAGGTTCGGTAACGCGGCAGTGCCAGTGACGTCAGTGCCGATGAAGTTCCCCGCGACCACATTGCTCGACGCGCCGGCACCGGCGAGACGGACGCCGAACGCGTTACCGGAGAGGACGTTGCGATCCTGGGCCGAGGTTCCCCCGATCGTATTGCCCGAAGAGTTGACTTCGATACCGGTGTAAAAGTCGGTGACGAACAGCCCGGCCAAAATGCTACCGCTGGCTCCCGCGCCGAGGCGAAAGCCCGTCCCCCTCCCGTCCGCGGGGCCTTGGATTTTGATGAGTGGGGAAGAGGCGGAAGTCGGATTGGGTTGGCTGCCGCCATTGATGAAGATCGGCGCAGTGATCTCGAAACCGGGCGAAACGATGACTTGAAAGCCGCCGCTGCCGATATTGAAGTCGATCTCTCCGCCGCCGGCATTGTTGGCGTCGGCGATGGCCTGGGCGAGCGATCCGGTTCCCGATCCGCTGGTGTTGGTCACCATGAAAGTCGAGAGCAGGACAACGCGCTCGAGTTCCTCGAACTGGAGCCGATGCACACGATGGCGAGGACTCTTGTGACGTCGCCGGGACTTACCTTCGAACCAACGAAACCGATCACGTCGAGATCCCATCGCAGCCCACCCATTCTTTTCTATTGATGCAACTCAGAATTGCTGACCCACAACAAAACCGACCCAAAATCAGATCAACCTTCCTGGAGGAAGGGTATCCAGCCGATCGAGCCACCAAATCACAGGAGCGAATTTCGAATATTTTTTCATACAAATACCACTCCAAATAGATGCAGTTCTAAGTTGCTCACGACAGTACTGATCGTCCGGCCACTGCTAGTTGGGCTTCGGAGTCTAGAGCAACAGCCCACGGCATGCCAACACTTTTTTCTGGAAATGGGCGAGTTTCTTTCAGATTCCAAAACGTTCAATCCCAGATTAATCAACACATAAATATTTCAATCAATCATTTTTACGAATTGCCATGCATTAAATAACACGATGACATCTTCTGGTTTACGTAAAACAAAAAGCAAACTTTCGCCCAACCCGTTATCTCATGCCAAGTTGCCTGCAAACCGAGGAAGATTTCCCGAGCACAAACGTTCTTATTATGGCTGGCACGCTTGTCGACCCTCTTCCAACTCTGGCCAATCTGTCCCAACTGATGCAGGAAGTTCGTTGCGAAGACCTCGAACTCCGCCAGGAAGTCGGCGTGTTGCAACAAGAGAACGCCGGGGTCCGGCAACGGTCGGGGACTGGGAGGCGATGCACGCTCGGGCCACACAACGAGCCGAGCGACTCAAAGCCGAACTGCTGCGCGGAGAGAACCGCACGCTCCAAGACCGGCTCTTCGGTGAAGGTGCGAAAAAGCATCAGCCCAGGACCGGTCCCAGCGTCTCGACGGCGAAAACGCCCCACCGCTTTCCGCGCCGCTCAAGTGGGGACAGCGGATGGATCGGCCCGCCCGATACGGCGGGACGACAGCCACTTGCCCGTCGTCGGTAAGCGCTCGTTAAATCCAGTCTTGCCACGGTGGCTATCCTGCTGGGTTGGTCCCTTTCCACTCACCCAGGAGTCAGCCCATGGCACGTCCCAAAGACCCCAGCCTCGAACGCGACTGGCGACAACGCCTCGAGCGGCATTCCCACTGCGGCCTGTCGATCGCCGCATTCTGCGCCCGTGAACGGATCTCCACGGCCTCTTTCCACGCCTGGAAGCGACGGCTGGCCGCTCGGTCGTCGCCACCACGCCCGGTGCCGCCCTTGTTCGTTCCCCTCCACCTCGGCTCCCTTCCTCATGCAGAGGGTCGATCACCTCGCCCTGCCGTCGAACTCGAGTTGCCCCACCAAGTCCGGCTTCGCTTCGACTCCCCTCCCGAACCCGAATGGCTGGGACGCGTCGTGGCCGCACTCGCCGGCCTCTCACGCCAGGAGGTGACGCCATGATCTTGCTCCCTTCCGCCGTCCGCATCTTCCTCTGCACCCGGCCCACGGACAGGCGCAAAAGCTTCGATGGTGCTTCATGATGACCTCCGCTCCACGATGAGTGAGAATCGCTGGCCGCGCAAGAGTTCCTTCAACTTTTTGAGTGGCTTTTTCCGGTCCGGGACCAGGTAGAGGCCAATCACCGGATCGCGTTCGATCTGCAGTCGCCCCAGGCGGATCAAGTAATAAGCCCAAGATGTGTGCTCACCCAGCCGCCTGACCGCTTCGCCGAGGCTGATCCATCCCGGCAAGCCGTGGCGTTGGAATTCGGTCCGACGCGCAGAGACGCCGTGTTTCTCCCGAATTCGTCTCACCGACTCGACGCCCAGACGCCGCTTCAGCGGCGCATGATAGCCGGCGGCCGTCAACTCCGCGGCGATCTGCTGGTCGGATTCCCCGGCCTGCGCCCGCCGCACGACTTCGTCGATCAACTCCTCGCCTTTCTCCATCTCCGCATAGGTCACGACCGGCAGGTCCAGCAAGGCCGTCGTCCAGTCGCCACCTTTCCAGATGATCCGGGCCTCGCACTTGTCCGCGGCGGGGCGACGCAGCACGACCTTGCCAATCAAATCACGCAGAAGTTCTTTCTTGTGGATATTACTGAGCGTCCCATCGTCCCACATCTGCCGCAAGGAAGGGCGGGCCTCGTCGAGCTGCCTGCGAAGGTCGTCGCTCAAAGGCTCGAACGTCGCCTCGACAGACGACGACCCCTCTTCGGCTTGCCGAAGGGCTTGCAACGCGTGCTCCCAGCGCCGCTCCAACTCGGCCGCAACCAGCCGATTCTCGGGGTCGACAAGCCGGTACTGCTTCTCGGCCAGTCGGGCTTCGTATTGCAACCGCTTGATCTGCAGGTCGTGCGCCCGCCGGAGTTGCCGCTGCTGCTCTGCAATGCCCGCGACCGCGGCATCGTAGCGGTCCAATTCAGCGGACGACAACGCCTCCCAGAAACTCCCGACGACCCAGGCGTCGATCATCGGAATCGGGACCCTCTGGCATTCCGGTCCGCCCCCCTGCGCCTTGTGGTGGCTATAGAGATAGCGAGCGGCCGCGTGGTACTGGACGGTCATCTTGTTCCCGCAATGGCCACAGCAGGCCAAGCCCTGCAGCAGGGCCGTCCCAGATCGGGCCGCCCCGCGGCTGCGGCGACGGCTGTATTCCTGGTAGTTGTCACGGAGCATCGCCTGGATCGTTGCGAAGGCCTCCCGGTCGATGTACGCGGGATACTTGTCGGGGACCACGAACTGCCACTCCTCGCGAGTCAACGGGTGCTTGCGGGATGGCCCGCCAGGGACACGCGGCAGGAAACGCGTCCGGCCGTAGACGAAGGTCCCTTCGTAGGCCGGGTTGCGGAGCAAACTCGAGATCGCTGCCGCCGTCGCTCGCCGCCAGACGATCGCCCCGTCGTCGCGGCCTCGCTCGCGGCGTGGCAGCAACAACCGTGCGGCCGCCAGATCGCGGACCACCCCATGGATCGATTTTACCCGCAGGAACGTGGCGAAGACGAAATCAATCCGTTCCCGAACCTCTTGGTCCGGGTGCTTGACGACCCGGCCGGAGAGATCACGCACCAAGCCGACGGGGAGGCTCTGGGCCAGTTCGCCACGCCGGGCCTTGTTGAGCAAGCCGGCGGTCAGCCGAGCCTTGATGGTATGGAGCTCCAACTCGGAGATCTGGCCCTTCAACCCAAGGAGCATCCGCCCATTGATCGACGACGGGTCGTAGACGCTGTCGTGGTCGGCGATCAGGCAACGCCGGAAACCGCACAGGTCGAGCAACTGGTACCAGTCCGAGCAATTGCGGGAGAGCCTTGTGGCATCATAGAAAAATATGATCCCGGCATCGCCGAGCGTGACCCGACTGACCAAGTCGGCAAAGCCGGCCCGCCCTTGAGTGGTCCGGGCGGTCAGGCCAAGGTCGCAGTCGATAACCTCGATCGCGGAATCGGGCCAGCCACAAGCCAGGGCCTGTTGCCTCAAGTCATACTGCAGTCTCAGGCTTTCTTGGTGGCTGATCACTTGCTGTGGTGACGATTGGCGAATGTAGATGACGGCCCGCCGGGCCAAGTGGGCCGGCGTGATGAGATCGCCGCCGAACATGGAGCACCTCCTGATAAATAATCAAGATGGTTTCACTGATGGACCGACGTGCTTCGTCCGGGAGTCGTCCCCAGACGGAGCGTGGCGTGATTCGCATGGCTCCCTCAAATCGGCCAGGAGATCGAGAAGTTGCCGGAGGGCAACGACCGTGATTCTGGTCCGAGTGGAAGGGGAGGGGCAATACGCGTAGTCGATCGCGGCCGCCGCGATTCGGAGGATGATTCCGTCTCGGTACTCGACCTCGAAGGAGAGGGGCTCGCGTGGCGAACGCCGTTGGACCGCAACGCGGAACGTGCAGCCGAAGAGAGGGTGAGACGGATCAATGACTGTAACCATTTGGATCGAGTGATTCTGGCTGTCTTGACACCCTGGGGCATCAAGAAGATCCCTCGTTTGACGGTCTCACCGGGGTGGTTCAGGAATGCTTTGGCCTGGATCCCTTGACCGGCCATCTTTTCCTCTTCCTCAACCGACGCTGAGACTGTATCAAGCTGCTCTATTTTGACCGCGACGGTCTGGCGATCTGGTACAAGAAGTACCAGGCAGGCTACCCCCATTCTTGCCCATTTACAGAAATTGTCGGACACACCCATAATCGCGCTGGCTGGCCTAAATAGAAACTTTCAAATGGGAAAGTAGATCAGGCGGCCCTGGCTTTTGGGTAAGCCGAACCCTCGATCTGGAAAGGGTTTGCCTGTCCCAGCCAGGTGAAGACTCGATCCAATAATTCCTCCAGATCCTTGCACCGATGATTCCGGGTGATGTTCTCGTGCAAATGCCACCATACCCGCTCGATCGGGTTCAGGTCCGGGGAGTATGCGGGGAGCAGATGGACTTCGATTCGACCCTCGTGCTTCCAGAGGTACTGGATCACCTCCAGGCTGGTGTGGCTCCCCGCGTTGTCGCAGATCACGTGGATCTTGCGGTAGCGTCGCAGCCTGCGGCGCAGGTCGTCGAGGTGCTTGATGAACAACGCTCCGTCGCGCCCTTGCTTGGGGGCCGCCTCGGTGACGAACACCTGGCCGGTCCGCCAGTGGATTGAGCCGGAGATGTGCCGCTTCTTGTTCGTCCCGGGGGTCTCGACCTTCGCTTGTCGGCCTTTGAACATCCACATCCGGCCGATCTTTGGGTTGGTGTGAACCTCGACTTCGTCCTGCCAGACGGCCGTCTCGTCCTCGGGCAGCTCTTCCAGGAGCTTCCGCAGTTCAGCCAGCTTGACCTGCCTCTCGTCTTCGTCCGGCTTCAGGGTCGGCCGGGGTCGCCGGTACACCAGGTGGCCGCGATGGAGCCAGCGACGGACGGTCTCCCGGCTGACGCGAACGCCTTCTCTTTCTCGCAAGAGCAGGGCCAACAACACACACGACCAGCGACTGCGGAGGAAACCGAAGTCGCTGGGGGTCGTGGTGGTCACCCAGTTCACGAGGATGGCGACCCAGCCGAAAGGGCCGGCCCCGTTTCCTCCCAGTCAACCCTTCGAGGCCCTCGGCCTGGAACCGCTTCAGCCAGCGGTCGACAGTGCGTGAGCTGCAGAAGAGCATGGACTCGATGTTGTCCCAGGGATGGCCGTCAGCCAACAGGAGGATAATGTGGGCGCGAAAGCGGAGTTCGGGATCAGAATCCTTGCGGTAGATCGCCAAGAGTTCGTCGCGCTGAGTCGTCGAAAGGGAGAGCATGGGCGTCGTTAATGTTCGTCCGTGTTGAGTCGTCGGTGCAGTCCTCTGCATGAATTATAGGGGCAGGGCTACTTTCCCTTTGGCAGGGAACTATTTAGTGCGGCTGGCAGAATGGGTTGAAACTCGCGTCAGAATGGCTCAAGGAGCTGAACCATGTCAAGCAACGCCACAGTCCTTGCTCCCCCCCGCGCCCGCCGGCCGCCAGGCCGTTGGCGATCAGCCATCTCTGGAGTCTCTTGACGGACGAACAGCGTCAACGGACGCTGGTCATCCTCAGTGGCATCGTGCTTCGACAACTCGAGGCACCTCGCGACGATCCGGAGGTGCGCGATGAACTCTCGTGAAGCAGGTGTTGCTGATCGAGAAAACGGGGAGACCGGATCGACCCCGGCGACGGCCACCTTTGGCTTGAGGTCGACGTCGAAGATTCGGGCTCAGCATTTCGATCGGCTTGCCATGGTGTATGTGCGGCAATCGTCGCCACAGCAAGTGCTCGAGAACCGCGAGTCCCGCGAGCGACAATACGCCCTGGCTCAGTTCGCGCAGCGGCTCGGTTGGGCGTCCGAGCGTGTCGTCATCGTCGACGAAGACCAGGGCCAGAGCGGAAAGTCGGCCGACAACCGTTCCGGCTTCCAGCGATTGATGACGGAAGTGAGCTTGAACCATGTGGGAATCGTATTGGGACTGGAACTCAGCAGACTCTCGCGGTCCAATAAAGATTGGCATCAACTAATCGGTGTTTGCGGCATTTTCAACACGTTGCTGTGTGATCAGGACGGCATCTACGACGCCTTGGACAGTAACGATCGGTTGCTCCTCGGGATGAAAGGCGCGATGAGCGAATTCGAGTTGATCACGCTACGCAATCGCTTGCTCCGTGGCAGTCGCAACAAGGCGGAGCGCGGCGAGTTGTTCCTGGCCGTCCCCCTGGGATACTTGAAGACGCCATCGGGCGAGATCGTGCAGGAGCCTGACGAGCAGGCGCGCGGGATGATCCGGTTGGTCTTCGATAAGTTCGAGGAACTCGGTTCCGCTTACGCAGTCTTTCGTTATCTGGTCGTGAATGACCTGCAACTGGGATTTCGCCGCCAACGCAGGGGCCATGCCGGGGACCTGGAGTGGAAGCCAGCCTCTCCCAACCGGATCCTGTCGATCTTGCGACACCCGATCTACGCCGGCGCCTATGCCTATGGACTGCACCGTGCGGGGACGCCTAATCCTTCGACCGGACAGAATGAGTGTGAACGTCAGTCGAAAAACGTAGCGCTCGCCGGTCTCCGATGTTCGGTCGAAAAACGTAGCGCTCATGGATTCACTCGTGGCGTCTGGTACACCAAGGCGAACATCGTTTCGCCTCGATACCCACGCGTCGCGAGGTCTATGGGTGCTCACGCACATGCACAACTGGGCCGAGATCCGCCGCCGCGTCCTTGTGGACAGACAGAGCAAGCGTTCCATCTGTCGCGAGTTCGACATCCACTGGGACACCCTCCAAAAGATCCTCCTCCATGACGAACCTCCGGGCTATCGCCAGGCCCGACCTCGCGCCCGCCCCAAGCTCGAGCCGTTCTTGCCAATCCTCCACCAAATCCTCCAGGACGACCGCAAGGCTCCCAGGAAGCAGCGGCACACCGTTCGTCGCCTCTTCCAGCGCCTCCGCGATGAATACGGCTATCGGGGTGGATTAACCATGGTTCAAGGCGTCGTCCAGGCCTGGCGGGAGGGGCAAGCCGAAGCCTTCCTTCCCCTCATCCACCGGCCCGGCGACGCGCAGGCGGACTTCGGACGCGCCGTCGTCGACATCGCTGGGCATTCCTCCACCGCCGCACTGTTCGTCATGACGCTCACCCATTCCGATGCGATCTTCTGCGCCGTCTTCCCGCGGGAATGCACGCTCACCTTCCAGGAGGGCCATCGCCTCGCCTTTGCCTGCTTCGGCGGCGTACCCCGTCGGATCACCTACGACAATACCCGGATCGCCGTGGCGCGGATCATCGGCCAGCGGGGCGAGGGCGTGACGACCGAGTTCCTCAGACTGAAAAGTCATTACTTGTTTGAGTCTCATTTCTGTCGCGTCCGTTCCCCCAACGAGAAGGGGCACGTGGAGTCGCTCCTGGGCTACGCGCGGCGCAACTTCCTCGTGCCGGTCCCCGAGGCCGATTCGTTCGCCGCGCTCAATGCCCGCCTGCAGCAGAGTTGCCGGGGCGACCTGGGCCGCACCACGCGGGGCCAATCGCTGACCAACGGCCAACTTCTGGAGCGGGAGCGAGGCGAACTGCTCAACCTGCCCGAGAAGCCGTTGAGCATCCGTCAGGTGGAGGCGGTCCGGGCCAACTCGCTGTCGCTGGTGCGATTCGACCGGAACGACTACTCGGTCCCGACGCGATACGCGCATCGGCGTCTGACCGTGGTGGCGGATGTGGAACGAGTGCGGATGGAGACGGCCGGGACGATCGTCGCCGACCACACTCGGTGCTGGGATCGCTGCCGGACGATCTTCGATCCGGTCCATTACCTGGGCCTGCTGGAGCGGAAGCCAGGGGCACTGGACTTCGCACTGCCCTTGGAGGGCTGGGAGCTGCCGGCTTGCTTCGCGGCACTCCGTCGTCGCCTGGCCGAGGACCATGGGCCGCGAGGTCAGATCGAGTACATCCGAGTCCTCCGACTCCTGGAGCGAGCGACGCTCGAGGAGTTAACCGCGGCGGTCGAACAGGCCTTGCGCCTGGAGATCTCGGCGGTCGATGGAGTGCGCTTGATCCTGGAGCACCGGCGGGATCGGCCGACGGCGCCGTTGGACCTGGAAGGTCGTCCCCACTTGCCACGCGTCAGCGTCCCGCCGCCGGATCTGAGCGGCTACCGTTCGTTGTGCGGGGAGGCGCAGCCATGAGCCAGCCGAACGCAACGCCAGGAGACTTGGTCCGTTTGAAGCCCATGCTCAGGTCATTGAAGCTGCCGACGATCGGGGCGGAGTGTGAGAAGGTGGCCCGGCAGTGCGCGAGCGAACGGGTGGACCATCTGGGCTACCTGCTGCGGGTGTGCGAATTGGAGCTGATCGAGCGAGAACGGAAAGCGGCGACGCGACGCCTGAAGGCGGCGAGGTTTCCGGCGTTGAAGACGCTGGGTGAGTTCGCGTTCGCGGCCCAGCCGGCGATTCCCGAGCATCTGTTGCGTGAACTTTCGAGATGCGAATACATTGACAAGCGTGAGAATATTCTCTTGGTCGGTGCGTCGGGTACGGGGAAGACCCACCTGGCGACGTCACTGGCGGTGGAGGCATGCCAGCGGGGCAAGCGGGTGCGTTTCGTGCGTGTGACCGAGTTGATCACCAGCCTTCTGGAGGCACGGGATCAGCACCAGTTGGCGAGGCTGAAGGGCCAGCTGAGCAAGCTGGACCTGTTGGTGCTCGATGAGCTGTGTTACGTGCCGGCGAGTAAAGTGGGAGCAGAGCTGCTCTTTGATGTCATCAGTACTTCATATGAGAGAACCAGTCTGATCGTGACAACGAACCTGCCGTTCGAGCGCTGGACGGAGGTACTGCTGGACGCGAGTTTGACGGCGGCGGCGTTGGACCGGCTGACCCATCGCTGTCACATCGTGGAGACGGGCAGTGAGAGTTATCGCCTCAAGGAGGCGAAGCATCGTCGGGGCGGTGATGGCTTGAATCGCGAAAGGAGGGCATCGAGTACGGGACTCGTGGACGAAAGTCGAGTGGCTGAGCGATCGTCCCCTGTGGACGAGGCGAGCTCGAGCAGGTAACGTCTGTTTACCGGGCGCTACGTTTTTCAACCGGCGCGCGCTACGTTTTTCGGCCGACGTTCACACCTGGCGCGGCGGATGGGCCGTCGGCTCAAAGTCCCGGGACGGGGCTGGTGCGTGGATCACCTGGAGGGCATGGCGTCCCTGATCGCCACCGCCGACACCCCGGAATGGGAGAGCCTCTGGACTCGGACCGCCGCTTGATCTCCAGATTCGAGAGTTACACCCCCCTCGGGCTTGCCGCCCGCGACATCCCTTTTGCGGCAATTGACCCCGGTTGCGGCCCCGCTATATCCTGCAAACACTTGCGTTGAGATCCGACGACTGATCGCCGACGGCTCACGAAAAAAAAGGAAGGATCATGGCAAAGACGATGAAGGCGGCCGTGGCCCACGAGTTCGGCAAGCCGCTGGTGATCGAGGATGTTCCGATCCCGGAGCCGAAATCCCGGGAGATCCTGATCAAGGTCGAGGCCTCCGGCGTCTGCCATACGGACTTGCATGCCGTCGAAGGTGATTGGCCAGTCAAGCCGAAGCTACCGTTCATCCCCGGTCACGAGGGCGCTGGGGTTGTGGCGGCCGTCGGCTCCGAGGTGACAATCCTCAAGGTGGGTGACCGAGTCAGCGTGGCCTGGCTCCATTCGTCGTGCGGGCACTGCGACTACTGCATGGCGGGTTGCGAAACCCTCTGCGAGTCACAGAAGAACACAGGCTACTCGGCCAACGGCACGTTCGCCGAGTATGTAGTCGCCGACCCCGACTTCGTCGGACGCCTGCCTGACGGAGTCGACTTCGCCGAGATCGCTCCCGTACTCTGCGCAGGGGTGACGGTCTACAAAGGGCTGAAGGAGACCGAGGCCAAGCCCGGCCAGTGGGTCGTCATCTCGGGCATCGGCGGCCTGGGACACATGGCGGTCCAGTACGCAGTCAGCATGGGCCTCCACGTCGCCGCGGTCGACGTAGATGACGCGAAGCTCGACCTTGCTCGCAGGCTCGGTGCGAAGGTGACCGTGAACGTCCTCAAGACCGAGCCTGTGTCCGCCATCAAAAAGGAGATCGGCGGAGCGCAAGGGGTTTTGGTCACGGCGGTCTCACTCAAGGCCTTCGAGCAAGCGATCGGCATGCTCCGCCGGGGCGGCACGGTCGTCCTCACCGGCCTGCCACCGGGCTCGTTCCCGCTGTCGGTCTTTGACATGGTCATGACCGGCACAACAGTGCGCGGCTCGATCGTCGGGACTCGTCTGGACCTCAAGGAGGCGCTGGCCTTCGCAGGGGAAGGCCTGGTCAAGGCAACCGTCACGACCGACAAGCTGGAGAACATCAACGACGTGTTCGAGCGAATGCGCAACGGGCAGATCGAGGGCCGGGTCGTCCTGGACTTCCGGCACTAAAAAAAGACTCTGAAGGCGGTCGCACCATCCGAGGCGGAAGCCCCCTCTGCCGATTGCTTCGGACGATGCCAACCGCATGACCTACAAATCCGCCACTCGAGCTTCAGGGCCGTTGCCGGATCGTCGCCCCGCTCGATTTCTCGCCAGTCAAGATCGGTGGCTCTCCCGAGTATTCCAGCCGGGAGCCGGAGGAGAGATGATACTGCAAGCTCTTTCGAGCGTCGACCGACGCTTCGGAAGAGCCCGAAAGCTTGACCTGGACCTCTCCAACGACCAGCCCTGACAGTTTGAACTGGCTCGCGCCTGTGGCCAGCACCTCAGCAACTTCGGACGTTCCTTTGAGCTTCATCCCGCTTGCCGAGTTGGCCACTAGGGACACTTTCCGGGCATCCAGCACGAGTCCCTCCAGGTCCAGACGGCTGGCGCCATCGGCCATGATCTTCGCATCCTTGGCCGAGCCGCTGATCGTCGCATGGCTCGAGCCGTTGAGGAAGAGCTCGATATCGCCCGCGTCGACAGTGCCTTCCAAGGTGCTCGCGCCGGAGAGCATGGCCTGGAAGGGCCGGTCGGAGTGGACCGCGAGCCGGGCGACGGAAGAGCCCGAAGCCTTGAGCACGCATTGCTTCATCGGGAATTTGGCAAGCTTGAGCTGCCCCGCGCCGCTGACCAAGAGTTGGGCGGCATTGGCGGAGCCGCTCAGGGCCAGCTCACTGCTCCCGTCAACCCGAAAGTCCGCGTTCTCGAGGTCGATTGAGCCGTCAATCATGCTGGCTCCGTGAAGCCCAAGCTTGAAATCCCCCTCTGATCGAAATCCTTTGAGATTGGCCCGGGACGAGCCACTGAGGTCAATCCCGGTCAGGTTGGGAAGCACGATCTGAGCCTTCAACGGCTCTTTCAAGCGATAGTTATGATCTGGTTCCATGCTGATTTTGAGTGTCTTGCCTTCTTTGACAACCCGGATGTAGTCGGTCAGATTGTCATCGGAGGTGGTCGTGACCTTGAACCCATCCCCTCGCACGATCTCAGCCCGAAACGCAGAACCGATCGACACCTCGGTAAAATCGGCAATCTCCCAGATTTTTGAGGCCGACTGGCCCGACCCGATGATCGGATTCTCAACCCGCCCAATCGCTGCGAGCAGGCCGATCGCATGTCCGCCATTCACCGAACCGGCCGGAGCCGCGTCATTCACGGCGCAATCGGTCCCTTGCGGCAGAATCGCAAACCCGCCCATAGCTCCAGCGAGCAGGACGGCCGAGCCAAAGACGATGGAAGTAACCATGGGAAACGAGCCTCTCCGAAGTGTTGATTGAGAAATGGGGGGAAGGACGGCCTGCTGTTTCTCCGGGCCTTGCAGCTCGGCCAGGCGTTGTTTCAGGACCTCGGCGACCTCGGCCGCCGTCGAGAATCGCCCGCTCGGCTCCTTGGCGAGCAGCTTGTCGACAAGCTCAGCCAGCCACGAGGGAACATCGGGGTTGACGTCACGCAAAGGTCTCGGCCGATCGTCGCAGACCCGACGGAGGATGGCGGGGGTCGAGTTGGCTCGGAACGGCGGGTGCCCCGCGCCCATGAAATAGAGGACGCCGCCGAGGCCGAAGAGGTCGGAGCGATGGTCGACCGCCTCGCCACGAGCTTGCTCGGGCGACATATATTGCGGAGTTCCGGTGATCACCCCACTCTGCGTGAGGCTGACGTCATCCACCGCGCGGGCCAGGCCGAAGTCGGAGAGCTTGACCCGCTCGACCCCTTCCTCCATCAAGATATTCGACGGCTTGACGTCGCGATGCACGAGACCTTGATCGTGGGCCGCCGCCAACCCGAGCGCCGTCTGCATGCCGATGCGCAGGATTTCCTTGATCGCCAGCGGCCCATCTCGATCGACCCGCTTCTGGAGCGAGAGGCCGGACATGCAGGGCATGACGAGGTAGGGCAAGCCGTTCCACGAGTCGACGGCGTGGATGGCGACGACATTCTCATGGACGACTGCGGCAGCCGCCTTGGCCTCCCGAGCGAACCGACCTCGCGCCGCTGAGTTGGCGGCAAGCTGTGGGGCGAGCACTTTGATCGCGACGAACCGGCCAAGCGAAGGGTCGGACGCCCTCAAGACGAAGCCGAAGCCGCCCCGACCGAGCACTCCGGTCACGTCGTACGGCCCCAGGCGACCGAGCGACCCCGGGGCGGTCGGTGGACCGAGGAATTCGAGCGGGATGATCTCGTCGGCCGTGAGCGCTCCCCGAGAGCCTGGTTCATGGACCGTCTCGGTCGCCGGGGGCCTGACGGGTGACTCGGGGCCGAACTCGGGGGCCAACTCGCGGAGTTCGGCCCAGAGGCGGCTCCCCGCCGCGAGCCGCTCCAAGGTGCGCCGGCAGTCCTCGCAACGGTCGAGGTGCTCGGCCAGTTGGGCGTTCTCCAGTTCCGGTAAGCTGTCGTCAAGAAACGAGTTCAGTCGCGACTCGCTGCAATCGCTTTGGAATGGTTGTCGTCTCATCGACCGGCCTCCTGAAATTCCCCTGCCGACTCCCAACCGAATTGCTCGATCTCGCGCCGGATCCGAACAACGACCCGGCTCTTGTACTGATAGACCGTGCCGAGGGTCATCCCCAAGGCTTCAGCCACCTCCTTGGGCGGCCGACCCTCGACCCCGGCCAGCCAGAACGCCTGCCAGGCCGGATCGGAGAACTCACCGCGCACCCGGCCGGCCGCCCATGTGATCAGGCGTCGTCGGTACTCGATATCAAAGGCATCCGAATCCTCCCCGGCCGGCTCGGGGCGATCCTCGAGCAGGCGTTGCACGTCCGTGTCGCCAGTCCCCTGCGGATGTCGCCGCCGGGCGGCGAGAAGGTTGAGGATCAGGTTCCGGGCGACCCGAGACAGCCACCCTCGGAACGATCCGCGCTCTGGGTCCGGGTCGAACCGCTCGATGGCCCGGGCTACAGCCCGGAAGACGTCCTGAACGAGATCCTGAGCGTCGGCGTCCTGGAGCCCCCGCCGTCGCGCAAGTCGATGCACGAGTGGACCGTAGATCTCCGTGAACTCCGACCAGGCCCGCTCATCGGCCGAGTCGCGAAGACGGATCAGCAGGCTCTGTCGTGTGCTCGGCGCTTCGTCCATACTCGTGATCCTCCCAGGTCATTCACAATCGCCGAGCAAAGATTTGAATGCAAATCCGCCAAAACGACCGAGGCGGGAATTCCGGTCGGCCCGGCCGTGCTCTGGGTTTCGGAATGAGTCGAGGGTCCGGATCAAAAGGGTGGGAGCCAAAATTCCTATTCAAAGTCACGACCGCAGCTTGTGGAATTCTCTGGAGGGTCAATCTCCATCAAGGCAACCTGTACGGGTGGACGTCTCCCCTTGCTTGCAGGCCTAAGCCTTGCGAGATTGCGGAGCCCCGTGAAATCGCAGCCGCCCCGTCCTACGCCGACTTGTTTAATATTCAACAAAAAAAGGAGTAAACCCATCATGAGTGATTGTTCCGGCTCTTCTTCAAACTTTGGCCGACTCCTGATCCTTCTCGCGATGGCAACGCTGATCGGACCGAACCCGTCGTATGGTCACAACGGTGCCGTCGCCGTCGCCCATCCCGCGCAGGGGATTCAGATCGACGGCGACCTTTCCGATTGGCCGAACGACCTGAAAACCTATCCCATCGCTCAGGTTGAAGCCGGTGACAAGCTCGCCGGCAAGGACGACCTGGGCGCCCATTTCCGCATCGCCTACGACACTCGTGAGCACGCCCTCTATGTGGCTGTCGAGGCGGAGGACGATTCCGTGGTCTTCGACGGACCGGCGGAAGCCTTGTGGAATACGCAGGACGGCTGCGAACTCTACATCGATGCGGCCCATGCCGGCGGCGAGTCCCTCGCCATTCAGTATGGCCGGTACGGGAACCAGACCCAGGCTTTCGGTCCGTCCGACGACCTCGTGAAGACTGTGAAGGTGGCCGTTGCGCGAACCGGTCGGCACGTCGTTTACGAGTGGCGCGTCGACCTCGGCAGTGAACTCCGCGCCGACCGCTCGATCGGGTTCGATGTCTCGGTGGCGGATAAGGACGAGGATGGTTCGTTCTCCTGGATCGCTTGGGGGAAGGGGACGCAGAAGCTTTCCCTGCCCGATCGATGCGGCGAAGCCCTTCTCGTCAGTCCCGAGACCCGCTTCGGAGAGGTCGCCGGCCAAATCGAATGGCGAGTCCCTTCCCAGTCGCCCTTACCCAGCCGGGTGCGAATCCAGTCGTCCCGGAACGCACGACTCTGGCGTGAAGCCATCGTCGATCCGACGGGGGTCTACAAGGCCGCGCTCCTGCCCGCCGGCCCCTACCAAGTCGGGCCCGTAGATTCAGCAGAGCTTCGCGTCGACGAGACATCGCACGTCGAAGTCCAGGTCGAGGCGGATCGGATCGCGAACGCGGAACCGTTGCAGGTCACACCCATCCCCTGGCCCGGGCTCATCGGCAGTGAGGGCGTTCTGCTTGATCCCGACGCCCTGAATCCGAGTGAAATCGACCGCTTCGTGCAGGCCTATGTGAATTACTACAAAATCCCCGGGATCTCGATCGCCATCATCAAAGACGAGAAGGTCGCCTATCACCGGGCCTTCGGCGTCAAAAACACCGCGACCCAAGAACCGGTGACGGATGACACGGTCTTTGAAGCGGCATCAATGACGAAACCGGTCCTCGCCTATGTCGTTCTCCGACTCGTGGACCGGGGAATTCTCAACCTGGACACGCCTCTCTACACCTACCTGCCCTATGAAGATATTGCCCATGACGACCGGTACAAGCTCATCACAGCCCGGATGGTGCTGACCCATCGCACCGGCTTCCCGAACTGGAGGACAGGGAAACTGGAGATCAAATCCACCCCCGGCACCGAGTTCACTTATTCCGGCGAGGGATTCGTCTACCTCGGCAAAGTCGTCGAGCATCTCACCGAGAAGAAACTGGACGCCATCTGCCAGGAGGAGGTCTTCACGCCCCTGGGTATCGAGGACGCTTACCTCGCTTGGGACGAGCGGGTTGCGCGAGCGTACGCCACAGGCCATCGTGATACCCTGCCGTTGCCGAAAAACAAGGTCGAAGCCCCCAACATGGCCTTCAGCCTGCACATCGACGCCCAGAACTATGCCAAGTTCCTGATCGCCACCGTCCAGGGGAAAGGTCTGTCCGAGCAAACCTCCAAGGAGATGCTCCGTCCCCAAGTCCAGGTGCCCGATCAGAAGAGAGTTTCTTGGGGCCTGGGCCTCTCCATCAGGGAGACCGCCGGCAGGACCAGCTATGGGCATGGCGGCAAGAATCCCGGATTCACAAGCCGTTCCGCATACGACAAGGATCGGCGATGGGGTTACGTATTTTTGATCAATAATGAGAGTGCAGACGAGATCGAAAACGTCCTGGCCGCCTATCTCATCTCCGGTAAATCCGTTCTCAAGCCCGACCAGAAATAGGGGTAACACAGCGGAGATGGCGGAGCGGGGATTGGCGAGCATCGCCGCAAACGGGACAGGCCGGCGTCGAAATCACAGGGTTCGACGCCATGATCGAGTCGAGTGTCCCGAGATCACCCTAATCATTTTCATGTGACTCAGAAGATGATCCAGGCGTGCCATTCCATAGGGCTTTACTTAGCCTGATGCCACCTCCCATCCGCCAGAATCCGCAACCGCTCGAGTTGAGCCCAAAAAAATGAGCCGGCGGTCATTCTTCCAAAGAAAGGAATGAAGGGTTTCTCCGAGATTCTTCGCGGGACCTCTTGTGAGGCCAAAGACGAGGGGGCCATCGCCTTGACCACCAACGCCCCCCTGTGCTCAAGCCCTTTGTGAATCATGAACCGGGTTCGTAAAGCCACGGGCCGACCAACACTCGGAAACGAGAAGGCCCCGGTCAAACCGCACCCCAGCCTCACCGGTTCGACGATCGCGAACGACCGGGAAGCTCCAAGGGTGCAAACGAACCTGTTGATGGGGAAAGGGGACCTGCGATGGTAGCTCGGAAGGCGAAGACTCACTCCACAGGGCCATCGGCGATATCGAACGGCATCGACAGGATGCCGCCTGCCCTGAGACGGGAACGGTTTGACGAGGCGACCAAAAGGCAAGTTCACGGGCAGTGGCGCGAGGGAGCCTCGTTCGCAGCCTTGTCACAGCAGTACGGACGGTCGCAGCCAGCGGTGGTGCGGGTCATCAACGAAGTCCGGACGCAGCGCATCCTGGAGCAGAAGCTCGACTGCATCTTCGACCCCGGTTTCGAGGCCCGCGATGCCGAGGCGACCATCCTCGCCCCGATGATCGAGGCCCCCCGCTCAACATCCAAGACCAGATCGAGGCCGCCGGCCGAACTTCTCCCAGGCTATTTGGCCAGCCTCTACGACGTCCCTCTACTCAACCGCGAGCAGGAGGCGCACCTGTTCCGCAAGATGAACTATCTGAAGTTTCGCGCCAGCAAGCTCCGCGAGACGATCGACCCGATCCGTGCCAGGGCCGCCGACCTCGACGAGGTCGAGCGACTCCTCGACGAGGCGCAGACGACCAAGAACCAGATCATCCGAGCCAACCTCCGGCTGGTCGTCTCCATCGCCAAGAAGCGAGCAGGCCCTGCCCATAACTTCTTCGAGCTGATCAGCGACGGCAACATCAGCCTGATGCAAGCGGTCGAGAAGTTTAATTTCTCGCTCGGATTCAAGTTCAGCACCTACGCCTCGTGGGCGGTCATCAAAAACTTCGCCCGCACCCTCCCCAAGGAGAAGAGCCAGCGCGATCGGTTCGTCACCGGCCAGGACCTGGTGTTCGAGGCGACCGCCGACCACCGCACGGCCGCCTCGGAATTCGAGAGCGACAACCACCGCAACGAGGAAACCGTCCAAACAATGCTCGGCCGGCTCAACGACCGCGAGCGGCGGGTTCTCGTCGGCCGCTATGGGATCGGTGGCGCGGACGAGTTGACGCTGGAGCGGCTCGGCCACGAACTGGGGATCACCAAGGAGCGAGTTCGCCAGATCGAGTCGCGAGCCCAGGAGAAACTCCGTAGGTTCGCGCCCCGCCTGAGCCCCAAATGACAGGGATTCCCCCCCTCGTCGACCGAGTCCGCCCCTTGACGACCACAAACCAAGCGAAACCCATTCGTGCCGGCACAACCATCAATCCTTCCATAATTTCCAATTTCGTAACACAGTCAACCAACCCCTGCCACCATCACCAAAAACGCAAACAATACACACAAGCATCATCGAATTCAATTTCACGATTATCGTGGTTGGATTAAGGGCAGGCAGACCCAACGGGGCCAGCCGCTCTCAATAAATTGCGATTCCGGCCGAATAACAGGTGAGCCTTCGGCTCCTCGATGCCAAGGGCGACGATCGCTCTCAATAGTGCGTGCCCCTTTCCTTCTCTACACCAGGAGAAAGATGGTGTGGTTACCGCTGAAAGTTTTGGCCCGCCTGTTCGTCACTACGGCAGCGGTCCTTACCCTCATCGCCATAACTCTGGGACGGTACGGTATCCGCCAATCGGACGATCGTCGAATGGTTCCCCCTCGGTATCAGCCAATCAATATCCACCTGTTCCAACCGCATCATAACGATCTGCTCATGCTCGATGTGGAAACCGGCGTGACGGAGCAAATCCCGATCGCGGACTCGCAGGTACTCAAATACTCCAGTTGTTCGCCTTGGCAAGATCGCTGGGGCCGTACGCATCTCGCGGCCCTCTGGATGGGTCGATCGAGCCCTGACAAAGAACTGGCAATCGGTTTGACGAGGTACGCCCTACCTGGTCGGGAAGTGCTCGACCGCGTCGAGATGGACGTGCTGCCGGCAAGTTCCCCGTGCTGGTCCCCAGACACCACCGCGCGAATCCTCTTCGCCGGCTCGGATGGACAACTCTACCGATTCTCATTCGATGGCTCCCGTGGCCTGAATCCGGTTGCCGACGACACTCCACGCCCCCTCCCACTGTTGTGGCAGACCCAACCCCCGGCGGGCTTGATCGCCATCTCGGCTCCAAACTGGCCGACCGACCCGCGGCTAAGAGGGAAGATCCTTGCAGCGGCTACGTTCGCACATAAAGAGCACACGCCCCAACTGGCCCCTCGACGTGAATCCCAAACGGAATTATGGTGGCTACAGCTCAGCCGTGATGGTTCGGCGATTGTGGCAGCGGGCCCGCTCATTTCGAAGGGGCCTGCGGACTCAGCCGAGCGGATAACCGTCGAAGACCTGCCCGTGATCTCGACGCTCTCCGACGGCCGTTTGTTGCTCGCCTACCTCGCTTGCGGCGAATCCGAGAGCCACTACCGACTCAGGTTGGCACCGTTGACGATCCAAGGGCCGTCGAGCCTGCCTTCAGCCAAGGAACAGGACGCGGTCGAGTTCTCGGGGAAGTTTCTCCTCAGCCCACCTGCGTTCTCGGGTGACGGTCGCTGGCTCTATGCCATTCCTCACTCCGCACAAAGGCCGATCCGGGTCGAACGGTTTTCGGTCGCCGACGCCCTGGCAAAACAATCCGCGCAAGTTGCTGTAACGGAGCCAACACCCACTCCGATCACCATCGTGAGTCGGCTTCGAACCAAGTAGACCACTGTCTGCTCGAAATCGGAACCACCAGCGGAAGCGGCCCGCTCGCAGCCGGAGTCATGGGAAGAACAGTAGCGGTTTCCTGACGAATTGCGCACGCGCCCACAGGGCAGCCCAAGGAACCCCGGGGCAACGCCCCGGGAATTCCGCCCGCATGAAGCTGGCCTTGATCAATCCTGGGGCGGGCGCCCCGAGGCATCGAGGAGTTCGATGGCCCGCAGAACGCGGACCGGGTGGTCGGTCTGAATCAGGTCGATCCCGTCGAGGATCGCGCGACGGTAGCTGGCCTCCGTCTCATTCAGCCCGAGGGCGTCGCTAAATACCTTGACGCCCCGAGCGTGGCACTGGTCGATCAGCGACTTCGACAAAAGATTCCAGCGGGTGTCGAAGGCATATGGTTCGAGGCGATCGGCGAGCGGGGCAATCTGGGACGGGTCGGCGAGGGGCGGCATCCGGCGGAGTCGCGGCTCGATGACGCGGAGCCGGGCCAGATAATCGGGATGCTGGTAGACGATGGCCCGGTCGATCAGGTCGTGGGCTCTGAGCGCGGAGACGAGCGCTTCGGGGGAGAGGTCCTTGGCATCGACATAGAGTTCGACCCGGCCCGCGACGGTGCGCAGGAAATCGTCGAACTTGGGGACCGCGGTGCCAATGAACGGACGGCCGAACCAGGCGCCGGCGTCGAGGCCGGCAACCTCGGCCGCGTCGTGCTCGCGGATCGGCCCGCGTGCGTTCGTCGTCCGGTCGAGTCGGCCGTCGTGAAGGAGGAAGAGCTGGCCGTCGCGCGTGGTCCGAAGGTCGAACTCGACGAGATCGGCCCCGAGTCGGATCGCCTTCTCGTAGGCTGGCAGCGTGTTCTCGGGAGCATACCGGGAGGAGCCCCGATGGTGGGCGACCTTCACGCGGGCCGCCGGGTCGATCCGACGGAGGACCGAGCGTGCCAGGAACTCCTCAGCGCGGTCGGTCTGGAGCCAATCGGCCCCCGCCTCGGTCACCCGGTCCCAAATCTCGGGGCGATCGTCCGTGCCAAGCGTCTTGACCTGGACCTTGATACCGCGGCCGTGGAAGGTCCGGCAGAGTTCCGAGGTCACATCAGCGGCGTCGACCTCGACCGCCGCAGGCTGCAAGTCGCCGAAGGCGTCGAGGCCGTCCGCCGGCTTCCACTTCGGCATCAAGGCCAACCGCTCGCCCCCGGGCGCGGACCGGACGGTCCGGAGGATATCGGTGCCGGCAAAGATGACCACCTGGCGTTCCATCCCGGCCTCGAGCACGTCGCGAACGAGCCGGGCCGGGTCGACCTGCTTGCAGTCCAGAGCCAGGTTGACCCGGCCCTTCGCCGTCGCAAGCGCCTCCTCAAGGGTGGGAATCCTCGCACCGGCGAACCGGGCGGCGAACTTCGAGCCAGCGTCGAGCGACTTCAACTCGGCCAGAGTCCGGTCGGCGACCGGGCCTTGACCGTCGGTCGTCCGCCCGAGGTCCGCGTCGTGGATCAGCACGTGTCGGCCGTCACGGCTCAAGCGGACGTCAACCTCGACCCACTCGACCGCATCGGCGATCGAATATTCAAGGGCCGTTATCGTGTTCTCCGGAGTCTGATCGTGCGCGCCCCGGTGGACGATGACCTGCACGCGCCGGGGTGGCTGGACGGTCGTTGCAAACGGGAACTCCCCCGCAACGGCGGTGGTCGCGATCAGGGCGACCCCGAGCGTGAGGGCGGATCGGATTGGGTGCAGCATCGGCGGGTCCTCGGGAGTTCACTGTCGGACGCCACGGCAAGGGCGGGTCGATCGGCCGGGTCCATTGTACCCCGGCAGCCGATCGAGCCCGCCCACCGTTTGCGATCAAAATCAATATGCGTCAGCGCTGATAACTTCGCCGCCGTTGATCGTCCCCAGGGCCTGGTAGACGCCCGGCTTGTACTGCGTCGGGTCGGTCACCGACCAGAGCATCGTGCTTTGGTTAAACGAAGCGCCGGGCGGGGTCCCCGTGCCGTCGAGAGCCCAGGTCGAGATGCTGTCCTTGAGGAACCGAACCGAGCCGTCGCACATCGCGAAATTGGCCCCGCCAGAGTGGAAGCTCGTCGCGGCGTTGAGGAAGGCTCCCCCCTCGGTGTAGCCGCCGCTGCTCGCACCGTTGTCCCAGTCCCGCGACTTCTTCTGAACGTTGATCGGATAGAAGACCGTGAATGCCGTGTCGCCGTAGTTGCCGGAGACCCACCAATTCCACTTATAGAAGGAACTATTGCCGTCGGTCTTGCTGAGCAGGCCGTGGGCGTGCTCGCCGAAGGAGATGGAGTTGCTCGTACCGTCGGTGACCGACGCAATCGAGACCACGTTGCGGCTATACCCCGACCCGTACCCGAAAACAGGGTTGATCCCGTTGGAGACGATCGCCCCGTTCTGCTGCTGGAGCGACGCCGCCGGGTTCGTGGTCGACGATGCCCACGCGCCATAGCAACCCCCATAGCTCGTGAACATAAAGTTCTGCGGGAAAGCCTTTTTCGCCTTCCCCGCCGGCTCGGTGTAGAAGACCCCCGCAATCTCGGTGTCGCTGGGACACCAGAGGACGCTCAGGCCGGCGGCCGAGACCGTCGAGTTTGCATCGCAGCGGTAGCCGAAGCTGGTGTTGAAAGCCGCGTAGAGCGGGGCCTGCTCCATGTAGGCCAGGAGCCCCACGAAGCAGCTCATCCCCTGGTTGACACTGCCGCTAGGAAGGTACTGGGCGAACGCCGCCATGGGGTAGCAGGCGTTGGAGCTCTCGTAATTGGCCAGGGCCAGGCCGAGTTGCTTGAGGTTGTTGGTGCACTGCGATCGACGCGCCGCCTCACGCGCCGCCTGGACCGCGGGCAAGAGCAGGGCGATCAGCACCGCGATGATGGCGATGACAACCAAAAGTTCGATCAGGGTAAACGCACGACGACCTGCCGGGATACGGGGGATCGCTTTCATTTGGAATCGCTCCTCGTGACAGATGTGATGAATCGAAGAGACGGCAACATCGGGGAGCACGGAGTCGACGGCCCGGAGGCGGGGCATCCCCCCCCTTCCGAAACCCCATGCGAGAAGCAAACAACCATCGGCCATCCCATCTGAGGGGGCCGCATCACTTCGCCAGCATGGCCCTGTTCCCCTTTTTGGGGGCAAACTTCGACCCGTCATCAGACTTCGAGCCGACCGAGATCGACCCGGCCGCAGGCTGCCCAGGGTCTCCGTTACCGCAACCCAGCGGGGCGACGAGGACGGAGAACAGGAGGATCACAAACCCCGGTCGTTTCATGGCCAACGCACCCCGATGCGAGAAGATCGCGGCCCGCGTATGAGCCGCAAATAATCACCGGCGCAACACTAATCTATGCTCATGAAAGCAATATGCTTGAATTCTTAAGTCTTCGTGAAGTTTGCTGACTTGGCTCGATTAGGGTGGGAACACGACGGTCCCCAGAGAATCCTATTCAGATCGTAATACGGATTGGCCTTGCGACAAGAGCCATTATGGAGAACATTGATAGAGCCATTCTTCGTCCCAAAAGCGGAGCGAACACGTCATGGCCAAGGGCACCCCTCCGGTCTCGCTGCTGGCGATCCCGCTCGACGCCTCGTCGGCGGCCCCGCTCTTCCGCCAACTCTACGACGGCCTGCGTGGCGCGATCCTCTCCGGTTCGCTGAAGCCGGGCGGGCGACTCCCCGCCAGCCGGACTCTCGCGGGCGATCTGGGCGTCTCGCGGAACACGGTCACAACCGCCTACGACCAGCTGCTCGCGGAAGGCTACCTGGAGGGGAAGGTGGGGGCGGGGACATACGTCACCCGAACGCTGCCGGAGGACGCCCTGCTGGTGCGCCGGGGCCAGGCCCGCGGGGACGACCGGACCGGCCAGCCCGGCCGGCTCTCACGACGGGGCACGCTCCTGGCGACCACACCGGCCTGGGTCGTCCGGGGCGCAGCCGACCCCAAGCCGTTCCGACCGGGCGTGCCGGCGATGGACACACTCCCCCTCGACGCCTGGGCGACCCTGGCCGCCCGGCATTGGCGGCGGTCGACCGGCCACCTGCTCGGCTACGGCGACCCGGCCGGTTACGGGCCGCTCCGCGAAGCGATCGCTGCCCACCTGGGGACGGCGCGGGGGGTCGTCTGCGAGGCCGGCCAGGTGGTCATCGTCGCCGGCACGCAGCAGGCGATCGACCTGGCCACGCGCCTCCTGCTGGACCCGGGGGATCCCGCCTGGATCGAGGACCCGGGCTTCGTGGGCGCGCGGGGGGCCGTGGTCGGGGCTGGAGCGCGGCTCGTCCCGGTGCCGGTCGATGGCGACGGGATGGTCGTCTCCGCCGGTGTGGCACGGTGCCCCGAAGCACGCCTGGCCTATGTCACCCCCTCGCACCAGTACCCGCTCGGCGTGGCCATGACCCTGGCACGCCGGCTGGAATTGCTCTGCTGGGCGCATCGGGCCGGCGCCTGGATCCTCGAGGACGACTACGACAGCGAGTTCCGCTACACAGGGCGTCCCCTGGCCTCGCTTCAAGGGCTCGATCAGCAGGGGCGAGTCGTCTACATGGGGACCTTCAGCAAGGTACTCTTCCCTGCCCTCCGCCTCTCCTACCTCGTGGCCCCCCCGGGCCTGGTCAACGCCTTCGTCGCCGCCCTCGCTCTCGCAGGGGGACCGCCCCCGCTCCATACACAGGCGGTCCTCGCCGACTTCTTTACCGAGGGCCACTTCCTTCGCCATATCCGAAGGATGCGCGCGCTCTATGCCGAGAGACAGGAAGCTCTCGTCCGCGCAGCGAAAGCCGAGTTGTGCGGCTTGCTCGAAGTCGTCCCGTCGGAAACCGGCCTACAAGTCATGAGCTGGCTCGACGAAGGGATCAACGACCGAGCGGCCTCGCGCTGGGCCGATGCGGCGGGCGTGGTGGCTCCCCCCCTCTCCTCCTACACGCTCGAACCGTCGTCGCGCCAGGGGCTCCTCCTCGGCTACGCGGCCCACTCCCCTCGCCAGATCCGAGAGGGCATGCGCCGGCTGGCCACAGCCCTCCACTGCGGGGTCAACACGTCATGAGACGTGTCGATCCGAGAGCGTTCCCATTTTTTTTTGATCCCTCCCGCGGTTTTGGGATTGGGCTTCACGATATCAAGACATTGGCGTAGGATGCCGCCGCTTTTTCGACTTGGTCCAGGATGGATCGATTCGCACTGCGGACGACCAAAGGATTGCTCATGACTCCTCCAGGCGAAACCGCGCGTCTCCGCATGGGCGGGGTCGTGGCAGGTGCCATGTTGACCCTGATCGCCCTGCCGTTGCTTCGCGGTCAGGTCTACGTTTACTGCGACCTCGCATATGGTTTTCTGCCGATGCGATCGTTCTTCGCCGACTGCCTGGCCAAGGGTGAAGATCCATCCTGGTGCCCGAACCTCTTCGGCGGTTTCTTCCTGACCGGCGAAGGCGGGGGCACCGCCCATCCCTGGATCCGGCTGCTCTACAGCACCCTCTCGCTCGGCCCCGCCCTGAATCTCGAGCTGCTCGTGAGCTACCCGAGCCTCCTGGCCGGATTCATCGTGCTGGCAATGCGGTGGGGGATGCGTCGTGACGCCGCCTTGTTCGGCGCCCTAGTCTTCGCCCTGGGCGGCTACAACATGCTGCATTTCATGCACATGAACGTCCTGGCGATGCTCGCGCACGTCCCCTGGCTGCTGCTGGCGATCGACGTGGTCATGCGTGCTCAAGATCCACGCCAAGTGGCCCTGGCCCGGGTCTTCCTCTCGCTCTTGACCGCGTCGCAGCTCGTGCTGGGGCACGTCCAATTTGCCTGGATCTCCGGGGTCGGCGAAGCGACCTATTGCCTCGTCCTGGCCTGGCAGGTCCCTGGATCCGCGCGGCGGTTGCCCGGCCTGGCCGTCTCGAAGGCGCTCGGGATTCTCGGGGGAGCCGTGCAGATTGCCCCGCTCTGGGACTCATTCCGGGCGTCGAAGCGGGTCGCGCCCACGGCCGCCTTCGTAGCGATGGGTTCGCTCTCCCCCTGGAACCTGATCCAGTGGGTCGCCCCTTATCTCACCGTCTCGCGAGTCATCACGCCGCCGATGGCGATCGATAGCGGGGTCTTGCCACCGGCTCCTTCCATGTTCGACTGGCGCGTCCACGAGTTCTCGATCTACTACGGCGCGGCGATCCCCGCCTTGCTCGTCTGGCTGGCCAGCAACCGCAAAGGCTACGACCGGCTCCGCCCCTTGATCCTTTTCGCCGGGATCATCACGGTCACCGGATTCGTGCTGGCACTCGGCGACTACACGCCCTTGTTCCGGCTCACAACAAAAATCCCAGTGGTGGGTGGATTCCGGATCCCGGCCCGCTACCTCGTGCTCTTCCATCTGGGCGTGACGATCCTGGCCGCGGTCGCCTTCAGCGGCCTCTGCGGTACATCGGATCGTGGAGAACGCCCCTCGTGGCGCCGACTCTGGCCGCTGGCCTTGCCGCCGGCCTTGAGTGTCCTCGCCTGCCTGGCTACACGGTTGCCGGAGGGACTCTGGCCGTCCTACATGCGGGGCGAGTTCGTGGCGGCGACGCCGCTGGTGCTCGCCGGCCCTGCCCTGATCGTCGTGGCGACCGGACTCGTGGCGTGCGCCGCTCGGGGCTCGCGACTGGCCTTGCTGGCCCTCTTCGTGTTCATCGGAGCCGACCAGACCGCCTACGCGTTCCAGTTGAGGAACCTGATCCCACCGCAAACGCTCGCGGAATACCTCGCCGCCCGGCCCGTCCCGCCCGGGGACACGTCGGTGCGGATCAAATTCAACCAGCTTCGCGACACCTGGCACAACGCCTATATGATGAAAGGCTTGCGGACGATTTCGGGATATGCCGCCATGATCCCTCGGCAGCGTCTCGACTACAGCAAGCACGCGAGTTTGCGGGTCGCCGGAGTCGGCTGGGTCATGCCCTCGGACGACGAACGGGGCCAGCCCTGGATCCCCCTCTTCGGCCCCTTGCCGCGCGCCCGGCTCGTGACTCAGACCCAACGCACCGATAACCCGGATCGCGACATCGAAACCATCGACGTCGCCATGACGGCGCTCGTGAGCCGCGACCTACCCCAGCCCCTGCCCCCGGGTACGCCGGGCGTGGCGGATCTCGTCGGCGACCGGCCCGGCAAGATCGACGTCATGACCACCACGGAGTCAAAGCAGCTCCTGGTCCTCTCCGAGAGCATCCACCGCGGTTGGCGAGTGAAGGTCGACGGCAAGACGCAACCGGTCCTCCGCGTCTATGGAGACTTCATGGGATGCCTCGTGCCTCAAGGGCGACATCACGTCCAGTTCCGGTTCCTGCCGTCGAGCCAGCGTGCCGGCCTCTGGCTCTCCGTGCTCGGTCTGGTGCTCATGACGGCCGTCCCGTTCGCCCCGCTCTGGCCCCGAGCTCGCCCGACCGCACAAGCCGATGGTGAGGAAGTCAAGCCGAAACTTATAGGTGCACCACTTGCCAGGGCCCTGCAGCCGGCTGAAGATCCTTGAATTGTGCGCCATCGAGATCGGAAGACGCTGCCACTGCGTGATCCAGCACGTCTCGATCTCATTACTGTTTCTCACGGGCAACAATTCTCGCGGAGAATTCGCCAATCCTGATTCTCGGCCGCGTCGTCTATGAGGCGATGATCGTCGGCGGCGTCGGAGTACCGGCCAACGCCCGCTTCCAGGTCGTGAGCGAACACGACGCCGACAACTTCCTCTTCGAGGCGGGCTATCTCGGCATCGACCGCGGCGATGACCTGGTCATCGTCCAGATCACGTGGAACGAAGGCCGGTCGGCCGGTCAGAAAAAGAAGCTCTTCAAGGCGATCACCGAGGGACTCGGAAAGGCACCGGGCATCCGCCCCGAGGATGTCTTCATCAACCTCGTCGATGTCAGGTTTGAGAACTGGTCCGTCGGCATAAGCGAAGCCCTGTACGCGTCTTGAGAAGGAGCGGGTGGCCAGTGGGGCGGAGAGACCTACAAAGAACCCACAATTCTAAACATTAACATATTTTATGAAAATTCTTCGTCTATAAGCCATTCGTAGGCAGAGCCCGGGAGTCAATCGAGCCAGGCCACTCCGGGCCCACCATTTTTTCTTTACACACAGACATCCATTGGTGTCTAATGCGAGTATCGGTCCCCCCCCCGGCGAGGCCCAGGATAACTTGGTCGACGCTCATCGAAGAAATCACGACGGAGAGAGCGCGTTTCACGGGGAGGATGCACATGGAGCCGCGACGACTCGGCAAGCAGGGTTTGACCGTCTCCGCGATGGGACTCGGCTGCATGGGTATGAGCGATGCCTACGGGCCGGCCGACGAAGCCGAGTCCGTCGCGACCATCCACCGGGCCCTGGAACTGGGGATCAATCTTCTCGACACGTCAGACGCCTACGGCCCGTTCACCAACGAGGAGCTGGTCGGAAAGGCGATCCGCGGCCGGCGCGACGAAGTGAGGGTGGCCACGAAGTTCGGCTTCGTGGGCGGCACGGACGGTAAGGGGGGAGGGGGCATAGACGGCCGGCCGGAGCACGTGCGCAAGGCCTGCGACGGCTCGCTCCGGCGGTTGGGAGTCGATCACATCGACCTCTACTACCAGCACCGCGTCGATCCAGCCGTCCCCATTGAAGAGACCGTCGGCGCGATGGCGGAGCTGGTACGGCAGGGGAAGGTGCGTTACCTGGGTCTGTGCGAGGCGGCGCCCGCGACCATCCGCCGGGCGCATGCCGTACACCCGATCTCCGTCTTGCAGACCGAGTATTCGCTGTGGAGCCGCGACCCCGAGGACGAACTCATCCCCACCGTCCGGGAATTGGGCATCGGCTTCGTTGCGTACAGCCCACTCGGCCGCGGCTTCCTCACCGGCCAGTTGCGACGCTTCGAGGATCTGCCGCAGGACGACTGGCGTCGCCACAGACCGCGGTTCCAGGGAGAGAACTTCCAGAAGAACCTGGAACTGGTGGACCGGGTGAAGGAGATCGCCACCACAAAGCAGGTGACGCCGGCCCAGTTGGCCCTCGCGTGGCTCCTAGCCCAGGGAGAGGGCCTCGTTCCCATCCCTGGCACCAAGCGCCGCAAAAACCTGGAGGAGAACGTGGCCGCGCTCGGAATCACCCTGACGCGTGAGGATCTGGAACGCATCAACGAGGCGGCACCTAAAGGCGCGGCGAGCGGGGAGCGCTACGAGGACATGAGCGTGGTGGATCGCTGATCCGACCGCTCCCTGTCTCCACTTCCGTGAATTTGCTGATTCATTCGACAGGCAACTGTCCGTGAAGAGACTCTCCAGCTTCCGGAGGACTTCATGAGCACCATTGCTGCCCCTGGTCGGTCACCTGCAACATCCTCGCGCTCGGCTTCCTCGCTGAACCTTATCGGCGAAACCTGGGTCGAGGGCCGTGGGAACACGAGCCGCGACATCTACAATCCGGCGGACACGGCCGAGATGCTGGCGCCGGTGCGCGAGGCCGCGCCGGAGCAGGTGGACGAGGCATGCGCCGCCGCCGCCCGAGCCTTCCCTGGCTGGCGCGCCACTCCAGCGCCGGATCGGGCACACGTCCTGTTCAAATTCCGGGAGCTGCTAGAAAAGGACTCCTCGGACGTGACACACAGCATCGTCCGCGAAAACGGCAAGCTGTTGAGCGAGGCCCGCGGCGAGCTGCGACGCGGGCTTGACGTCGTCGAATTTGCCTGTGGCATTCCCTCCCAGCTGATGGGACAGACTCTGACCGACATCTCGCGGGATGTCGACAGCCATACCATCCGCGAACCTATGGGTGTGGTGGTCGGCATTCCGCCGTTCAATTTCCCAGCCTTGATCCCGCTGTGGATGATGTCGGTCGCCGTCGCCTGCGGGAACACGTTCCTCCTCAAGCCTGCCGAGAAGGCACCGCTCACCGGCACCCGACTCGCGGAGCTGTTCGCTGATGCCGGCTTGCCGCCGGGTGTCGTCGGCGTGGTGCAGGGCAGCAAGGAAGTAAGCGAACGGCTCATCGCCAACCCGCATGTCCAGGCAGTTTCCTTCGTCGGCACGTCGGCAGTGGCCGAGTCGGTCTACAGCACCGCAGCGGCTCACGGCAAGCGCGTTCAGGCACACGGCGGAGCGAAGAACCATCTAATCGTCCTGCCCGATGCCGACCTGGAGCGCAGTCTGCCCGCCCTGATTGGCTCGTGCTTCGGCTCCGCGGGACAGCGCTGTCTTGCCGGGAGCGTGCTGGTGGTGGTCGGCGATCCAGTGCGACAGGACGCCGTCGTCGATGCCTTCATCCGCTCGGTGGGTGAACTCAAGCTGGGAGACGGCTTGGACGACACCACGACGCTCTGTCCCGTGGTGAACCCGAAGGAGGAAAAGCGGATCCGGGCTGCGATCGAGCGCGGCGTGGAGGAGGGAGCCCGGCTTCTCCTCGACGGCCGTTCCCAAACCGTACCCCACAGGCCGCGGGGTTGCTTCATCGGGCCGACGGTCTTCGACGATGTGACACCGGAGATGTCCGTCGGCCGAGAGGAGATTTTCGGCCCGGTGGTGAGCCTGATGCGCGCCCCGGACCTGGACGCGGCGATCACGTTGGCAAACCGCAGCCGATATGGCAACACGGCCTCCCTTTTCACGCAATCCGGGGCGGCGGCCCGCATCTTCCGCGAACGCATCCAGGCCGGGATGCTCGGCATCAATGTCGGCGTGCCAGCGCCGATGGGGTTCTTTCCCTTCGGCGGCTGGAAGAGTTCGCTCTACGGTGATCTCAGCGCGCAGGGTGCTGACGCCGTTGCTTTCTATACTCGAAAGAAAGTGATCACGGGATGCTGGTTCGGTGCCGAGGGGCCGAAGGATGGATCGGTTTGATCGAACAGGCAAGCCGGGAGCGTCAGCAACCGGACACCGCCGGGCTCGGTAGTCGGAGGGATGGAACAATGGTAGAGAGCGACAACCTTCGCTATACGAGGATAGCCCTCAACAATGGATCCGGTGCCATCCCCGCCCTCGGCTTTGGCACACTGATTCCCGACCCCATGGCAACCAGGACCGCGACCAAGGCGGCGCTGGAGGCGGGATTTCGCCAGCTCGACGCTGCGGAACGCTACCGAAATGAAAAGGAGGTCGGCGAAGCGATGCAGGAGGTGTTCAAGGCGGGGAAGATGAAGCGGGAGGAAGTGTTTGTCGCCACGAAGCTCTGGAATAACAATCATCGCCCTGAACGCGTCAAACCCGCCTTCGAGGCCAGTCTCAAGAAGCTCCAACTCGACTACGTCGATCTCTATCTCATCCACACGCCCTTTGCCTTCCAACCTGGAGACGAGCAAGACCCGAGAGATGCGAATGGCAACGTGATTTATGATAAAGGGGTGACGTTGCTGGATACATGGAGGGCGCTCGAGGGTCTAGTGGACGAGGGCAGGTGCAAGGCCATCGGATTATCCGACGTCAGCCTGGCCCAGGTGAAAGAGATTTTTGAAGCGGGGAGGATCAAGCCTGCGGTTGTTCACGTCGAATCCCATCCGTATCTCCCGCAATGGGACCTCTTGGACTATTGCAGAAACAATGGCATCGTGTTGCAAGCGTTCGCAGCGCTGGGGCATAGTAGCGAGCCCAAGTTGCTGGAAGATCCTGTCATTACCGCGATCGCCAAGCGAGTTAACAAGACCCCGGCGCAGGTCTTGCTCGCCTGGGCCATCCAGCGCGGGACGGCTCTCCTGACCACCTCGAAGACCCCCAGCCGGATCAAGGAAAACTTTGAGGTCTCCACCCTTCCCCAAGACGCCATGCGGGAGATTAACGAAGGAATCAAGTCGCGGATCAGGTTTAATGCCGTTGTAGACACCGGCGTTCCCGGGTTTATTCCGAGAGGAAAGGGCGGTTGAGACGGGGTGGTTGTCAGGGAGTTGTCACGCCTCAAAGATACGCGCTGCGAGGGGTGCGCATGGCTTAACATGCATTCTTTCGGCAGGAGGAGGCCCAGCGTCGGCCACCCAACATCCCACCCCTGCCCGAGGCGTTTCGGCACTATCGCCGCGAGTTGGGCGTCCTACACCGCCGCCACTTCGGCCGCCCCGGCAACCGCGCGTTGAACGCCGACATGTACAGCTTCATGCGAACTCGTGGACGGCCACCTCGAATGTAAGCCGAGCCATGCGACTTGCCGTTCTCCACCGGATGCGGGGCCACTCCGGCCAACGACGCGATCTGCTTCGCGTCCAGCCGGCCCAACTCCGGCAAGTCGATCGCCAGGAGCTGCGCCGTCAACTCCCCACCCCCCGGGCGGCCGGGTCCCAGGCTGGTGCGCGGCCTCTTGGGCCACGGGCGGTGAAACGGGCTCCCGACCGCCATCCGATCGACCGGCGTCCCACAGTCTAACGGACTTCTCTCTCATACAAGGCGGTAAGCCCCACCTCTTTGGAGCTTTGAGAGACCGCGCAGGCGAGTCCGCCCAGGCAGAGCGATCCGCCGGATCGTCCCCTCTGCCGGACGATCCTCGATCTTTGCCCTGATTCTGACGGCTCAGGAGAACATCAAGCCGCCAGCCATCTCCGTCTTGTCGGATAGGCTTCAGCCTTGCCGTTGTTCCCCCAAAAAAGGGCATCGCAGGCTGAAGCTTCCCCCCGAGAAGAGCAGGTCCGTCGTGGCCCGCGCCACAAAAAGCCCCGCAACACTCCGGATTGGGAGTGGATTGCGAGGCTTCTCGTCTCGAACATCCCAGCTGGGACCAACGCCACGATCGAAACGTCAGGCAGTGACCGCCCGCTGAAACGTCTTTGGTAACGGCTCAGGTCTCACGAGGCCACGCGTCATCTCACGCTCAGAAGCTCCACATCGAAGAGCAGCGTTGCGTTCGGCGGGATCGCGCGGCCCGCCCCCTTCTCTCCGTAGCCGAGGGACGCGGGAACCAGCAGCAGCCGCCTGCCACCGACTTTCATCGTCGCCACGCCCTCGTCCCACCCCTCGATCACCTCGCCCTTGCCAATCGCGAAAGGGAACGGGTTCCCTCGATCGCGTGAGCTATCGAAGGACTTTCGCTTTTTCTTCCCGTTCTGCCAGAGCCAGCCCGTGTAGTGCATCACGCAGGTCTGGCCCGGCGCAGGTGACTTGCCTGTGCCTACCACGAGATCCTTGTACTGCAGACCACTGGCGGTCTTCGTCATGGTCGCGGGATCAATCTTCTCTTCGGCTCTGGCCACCAGGGGAGTCAGCGCCAAACAGGCCGCGACGAACGCAAATTTCAACGTCATGATGCAGCATCCCTTCCGCATGGAACGCAGGGGCGAAGTGCCGTCCGCTCACAGGACAGGATAACAAAGCACTCCCGTTTCGGGGATTCCTCTTCTCACCACGTTTTCCTGCTCCATCGATCGGCCACAAAAACTCCATACATAGGAATTCAGTCGATTTTCTGTATTCCAAAAAGCTGACTACGCTCTTATTTTTGCAAACGCACACGACAATGCTTTCACGCACTTAATTTCTTTATAATCGAATTTCTTAGATGAATCGATATTTTTTTCCGCACCATGTTTACAAATTTTTTAGCATTTGCATTCTCTAACACAAAACAAAACACTCAAAGCCCCCACATTCGATTCGACCAGCCGCCTTGTTCTCACGCCAAAACGGTGGGATGCTGTCGATCGTGCGCAGACTCCGGCACCGTCAGCCGACTTTGGTGATCCCTCAATCGGAGAATCAACCATGCATTCCCAGCGCGTTCCCTTGCTCGCGATCGCCCTGCTCCTCTCATCGTGTGCCCTTCGCTCAGGCCAGGCGGCCGAACCGACGGTCAAGTTGCCGAGCGGGATCACGGTCGAAGAGCAGCCCACGAACCCGAACGCAATCAAGATCGTTCTGATCGCCGGATCGAGCACATACAAGCCCGGGGAACATGACTATCTCGCCGGTTGCGTGGTCCTCATGAATCTGCTCCGCCAATCGCCTGGAGTCGTTCCGGTCTTGGCGATCGACTGGCCGGAGAAACCACAGACCCTCGAAGGGGCCAAGGCGATCGTCATGCTCTTCGACGGGGGCGACAAGCACGCCCTGCTCAAAGGCGATCGGCTCGCCCTGATCCAGAAACTGGCGAACGAAGGGGTGGGCATCGTCCAGTTGCACCAGGCGGCCGACTATCCCAAGACGCAAGGGGATCGCGTTCGCAACCTGGTGGGTGGAGCCTGGGAACAGGGATTTTCTCAGCGGGCCCACTGGGTCGCGAAATTCCAGACGTTCTCCGCTCATCCGATCTTCCGAGGGGTCACCCCGTTCTCGGTCGACGACGGCTGGCTGACCCATCTTCGGTTCGCTCCGGAGAAAAGAGGGATCACGCCCCTGCTCCGCACCGTCTCCCCCACAAACGCGAAAACGAAAGAGGCCGATGACGGGGCGATCGTCTCCTGGCTCTACGAACGGCCCGAGGGGGGCCGGTCGTTCACATTCACGGGGGGCCACCTGCACAAGAGCTTTGCCGAAGAAGGATACCGTCGCTTCCTTGTCAACGGCATCCTCTGGACGGCGGGTGTCGCGATTCCGGCCCCAGGCGCCCCCGTCGCCCTGGATGCCACCGACTTGAATCTGCCGGCGAGCGAGAAATAGCTCGCCGGTTCTCTTCCTCGGATCGTCCTCTATAATGAGACTTCGTTTTTACGATCTTGAATTAGGTCAACCCGAGGAAACCCCTACTCGTGAAACGGCCATTCCTCACCGTTCTCCTCCTCCTGCCCGCGTTCTCCGCCCTCGGCGCAGAGGCTCCCCTGCCCCGGACCAAACCACTGGAGCCGGCTGAAGCCCTCAAATCTTTCCGGGTCCTCGATGGGTTCCAACTCGACTTGCTCGCCGCCGAACCCTTGGTCATGGACCCGGTGGCCGCGGCTTATGACGAGGATGGGCGGCTCTTCGTCGTGGAGATGAGTGACTATCCGCACGTCGACCCCAAGAACGACAAGCCGTTTGCCGAGAACGCGGGGGACCCTCCCATCGGCCGCGTTCGCCTGCTGATCGACCGCGATGGCGATGGCCGGTTCGATGAAGGACACATCTTCGCCGACAAGCTCTCGTGGCCGACCGGCCTCGCCGTCTGGAAGGGGGGCCTCTTCGTCGCCGCCACGCCCGACCTCTGGTATCTCCGCGACAACGACGGCGACCATCGTGCTGACGAACGTCGCCGCGTCTTTACCGGGTTCCGCAAATACAACGTTCAAGCGGTCATGAACAACCTGCAATGGGGCCTCGACCACCAGATCTACGGCGCAGGCTCGAGCAACGGCGGCAAGATTCATCCCGCCGGTTCAGACAAGGCCGCCGGAGTCGATATCCTCCGCAAAGACTTCCAGTTCGATCCCCGCTCGGATCAGTTCGAGGCCATCTCGGGAGGGGCCCGCTTCGGGAATACGTTTGACGACTGGGGCAATCGCTTCCTCTGCGATATCCGCAACCCGGCCCAGCACGTCGTGCTTCCCGCCCGCGACATGGCGCGCAACCCCTTTCTGCCGGTCCCCCGCGCCCTGAACGACTCGGCCGACGCCGGCGACGCGATCAACCTGTTCCGGATCAGTGCCCCCGAACCCTGGCGTGAGCTACGTGCCAGGCGCTGGGCGGCAGTCGGAAAAGCGATGCCGCGCAGCGAGTTGGTCGGGGCCGGCTACCTCACTTCATCGAGCGGAGTGACCGACTACCGAGGGGACGCCTACCCCGAGTCCTTCCGTGGCAACCTGTTCCTCGGCGAGGTCGCCAACAACCTGATCCATCGGATGGCGGTCGAACCTCAAGGCGTGACCTTCCGGGCCCGCCGGGCGGACCAAAACGCGGAGTTCCTCGCGTCGACCGACACCTGGTTCCGGCCGGTCAACTTCGTGAATGCCCCGGACGGGACGCTGCACGTGCTCGATATGTACCGCGAGACGATCGAGCATCCCTGGTCGATCCCCGACGACATCCGGGCCCTTCTCGACCTGCGGAGCGGCGAGGATCGAGGACGGATCTACCGCCTCGCTCCTCCCCAGTTTCAGCGCCGGGATACGCCTCGGCTGAGCCAGGCCACAATCCCCGAACTGGTCCACCTCCTGGAGCACCCGAACGCCTGGCACCGTGACACAGCCCACCGGCTCCTCTACGAGCGACAGGACAAGGGGGCGATCCCGCTGCTGAAGCCGCTCAGCCGCGACGCCAAGGATCCGCGAACGAGGATGCACGCCCTCTACTCACTCGCGGGCCTCGATGCGCTCGCGGATGACGACCTCAAGGCGGCCGCTCTCGATCTGTCTTCCCACGTCCGCGAGCACGCGGTCCGGCTCGCCAAGCCGAAGCTGAGCGAGTCGCCCTCCCTTCGCGCCGAGGTCTTGCGACTGGCCGCCGATCCCGACTTGCGGGTCCGCTTCGAGGTGGCCCTCGCCCTCGGCGAGTTCCCCGGCGACGACGCCGCAACAGGACTCGCCACGATCGCCCGGCGCGACGCGGCCGACCCCTGGGTTCGGACGGCGATCCTCAGCGCCGCGATCGCAAACCCCGCCGGCCTCTTCGAACGGCTCTGGAGCGACCGCCCCTTCGCCGCAAGCGCCGAGGGCCTGTCCCTACTCCGCCCGCTCGCCCTGGTTGTCGGAGCACGGGCACAGCCCGACGAGATCGGCCGACTGCTCGATACCCTCGCGACCGGAGCGCCGGACGAGGCCGGAATCGAGGTGGCCCTCGGCTTTGGCGACGGGATTGCGCGAACCAAGCGCCGGCTCTCGGAGCTTCGGACAAACGCATCCCCCACCGCAATCGCCTGGCTCGATCGCCTGTTCCAGGACGCGGCGACCCGGGCGCCCGACACAACGATCCCCGCCGAACAGCGCGTCAAAGCGATCACGCTGCTCGGCCGGGGAGATTTCGAAGCGGCCCGGACCATCCTGCCCCCCCTGCTCGACCCGCACCAGCCGCTTGACGTGCAAGGGGCAGCGCTTCGGGCACTCGCCGGCTTCGACCGGCCCGAGGTGGCCGACCTCTTGCTCGCCCCTTGGAAAGGGTACACTCCTCCGCTCCGGAGCGAGGTCGTCGGCTTCTTGCTGGGGCGGCGGATCTGGATTCCCCCCTTGCTGAACGCTGTGAAACGGGGGATCGTCCCGGTCGGTCAGATCCCACCGACCCGTCGGGCGCTCCTCTTGCAGGACAGCGATCCCGCGATCCTCGAACAGGCGCAGGCTCTGCTTGGAGCCGAAGCGCCCGGCCCGCGAACAGAGGCAATCGCAAAGTACAAAGGGGCCCTTGACCGCCCGGGAGATCCAGGGCGGGGCAAGACGGTGTTCGAGCGTGAATGCTTTGCCTGCCACAAGCTGGGCGAGCGCGGGCACGCCGTGGGACCGAACCTCGCGGGGGTCCGCAAACGGACCCCCGACGAGATCCTGGTCAACATCCTTGACCCGAACCGCGAAGTCTCACCCGAGTTCCTGGAGTACAGCGTGGCCCTCGACGACGGTCGAGTCGTGACCGGACTCGTCGCCTCGGAAACCCCCTCCGGCGTCACCCTCCGCGCCCGCGAAGGGGTTGAACAGACGATTCTCCGTCGAAACGTCGAAGAAATCGCGAGCACGGGCAAGTCGCTGATGCCAGAGGGCTTGGAAAAAACCGTCAACCCTGCTGAAATGGCTGACTTGATCGCCTTCCTGCTCAGGATTCAGGATTGATCAAGAACGTGGTGTCCCCCCCAAGGTATGCATTTGTAGACGTAGGACGAGATGAAACTGATGCAACTTTCTTTGAAACCCACTTCCCGACTGGCGCTCCTCGCGCTCTTGACCCTGATCGGGTCGGCCGCGACGACGACCGCATCGGGTGCGGACCAGCCGCCGCCACTCCCCCGTGAGTTCCGGGCGGCCTGGGTCGCGACCGTCGCGAACATCGACTGGCCATCGAAACCAGGGCTCTCCACCGAGGTCCAAAAACGCGAGGCGATCGCGATCCTCGATCGCGCCCGCGACATGAACCTGAACGCGATCGTCCTGCAGATCCGCACGTCGGCCGACGCCCTCTACGACTCGAAACTCGAGACCTGGTCGGCCTTCCTCACCGGCGAGCAGGGCAAGCGACCGAGTCCCTACTACGATCCGCTCCAGTTCTGGATCGAGGAGGCCCATCAGCGAGGGCTTCAGCTCCACGCCTGGTTCAACCCCTTCCGCGCCCGGCTCCAAGGGGTCAAGTACAAGGAGTCGGCCGACCATATCAGCAAGACTCGTCCCGACCTCACCAAGGAATACGGTGGCTTCCTCTGGCTCGACCCGGGTGAGCCGGAGGCGCGAGAGCACACCTTGCGCGTCTTCATGGACGTGGTCAAACGCTACGACGTCGACGGCATCCATGTCGATGACTACTTCTATCCGTACCCGATCATCGACCCCGCAAACCCCAAGTCGAACAAAGAACTCGACTTTCCCGACGACGCGAGCTGGAAGAAGTATCAGGACTCGGGAGGTAAGCTCGAGCGCGGCGACTGGCGTCGCGATAACATGAACCAACTGATCGAGCGGATCTACCAGGGGATCAAGGCGGAGAAGCCGTCCGTCCTGTTCGGGATCAGCCCGTTCGGAGTTCCGAGGCCAGGCCAACCCAAGGGGGTCGTGGGCTTCGACCAGTATGAGAAGCTCTATGCCGACACCGTGCTCTGGCTCAACAAGGGCTGGTGTGACTACTTCGCGCCGCAGTTGTACTGGAAGATCGACGCCCCCGGGCAGCCGTTCCGCCCGCTTCTGAACCACTGGGTTCAAGAGAACAAGTCCAAGCGGCACATCTGGCCCGGCCTCACGTCCAGCCGGATCGGCAATGGCGAAAGGAGCTATGCTCCCGAAGAATTGCTCGGCCAGGTCGAGATCATCCGCCAGACGCCAGGGGCGACCGGCGAGATCTTCTTCAGCATGCGCTCGCTAATGGAGAACAAACGCGACTTCAGCGACAGCCTCAAGAAGGGCCTCTACCACGAGCCTGCCCTGATTCCGGCCTCCCCCTGGCTCCAACTCCCCGCCCCTGGCCTTCCCCAGGGCGAAGCCCACGCCGGCAAGGGCAAACTCGAGCTCACCGTCCAGGCCGGGCCGGGTGCCCCGCCATTCCTCTGGGCCGTCTCGGTCCGCCACGGCGAACACTGGACCGTCTCGCTCCATCCCGCAACCAACGGCCCGCTCGTAGTCGCTGACGACGCCAAAGAGCCGGCGGCTCAGGTCGCCGTCACCGCAGTGAGCCGGGCGGGGGATGCAAGCGACCCAGTCGTCCTGCCGATCTCTCGCTAAGATGGCCAAAAAATCAGAACTTGACCACGAATAACACGAAAGACACGAATAAAACAAAAGCAAAACCCAAAATTGATCAACACGATTTTGAGTTTTCAGTCATTGTCTTCATTCGTGTTATTAGTGTCATTCGTGGTTAAAATTCTCATTTTTTCAGGTGAGAATTGCCTCGATCGGCCGACCTCCGTGGGCAATCGCGATCGGTCGGCCGGTCAGGTCGAGGAGCATGAGCTCGGGGTCAACCCCCAGCAGATGATAGATCGTGGCCACAAGGTCGCCGGGCGTCACCGGGTGATCGGAGGGATAGGCGCCCGACTTGTCGCTCCCGCCCAGGACGAATCCTTCCTTGACCCCGCCTCCCACCATCAGGGAGAAGCCGCACTTGGGCCAATGATCGCGCCCCGCCGTGGCATTGACCTTGGGCGCCCGGCCCATCTCGCCCATGATCACCACGAGCGTCGAGTCGAGCAGCCCGCGACGGTCGAGATCCTCGATCAAGGCCGTACCGGTCTGATCGAGGTTCGGCAGGTTGAATGACTTGAGCATCCCGAAATTGTTGCTGTGCGAATCCCAGTGCCCCGCGCCGCGCGATTCGGTGGTGACGGCAACGAACGTGACTCCCGCCTCGACCAGCCGGCGCGCAATCAAGGCGCTCGTTCCGAAGAGGGAGGAACCATACTGATCGCGCACCGCCACCGGTTCGGTCGACAGGTCGAACGCGGCCCGGGCACGGTTCGAGGTCAAAAGGGATAGCGCCTTGCGTTGAAAGTGATCGAGGTTCTTGGCGTCACCTCGAGCTTCCAGTTGGCCCGTGGCCAGGTCGATCTGTTGCAGCAACGAATGACGCTTGTGAAGCCGCTCGATCGTCACGTCGGGCAAGTCTTCAAGCGAGGGGAGTCTCGGCACCCCTTGGGGCGCGATCGGGTTGTAAAATTCCTTGTCCTGGTTGAACTCCCGGTCGAACTTCGGGTCACAGACGGAGAAGACCGGATCAAACCGCCGGCCAAGGTAGCCGCCGTAAGGGCCCGCCCTGCGAAGGCCCTGGCTATAACCAGGGTGGGCCGGCAAGTAAACATGACAGGGCATGTCGGCCGCTTCCATGCCCAGGTACTGGCAGACCGAGCCGATCCCGGGATGGTCGCTCCGCTTGGTGAAGTAGTTCTCCTGGTCGTTGCCCCCGGTGAACCCGGTCAGCACGGCATACGGGTTGTGGCTGTTGTACGTGTGAGTCACCGACCGGATCAGGGTAGCCCGATGCATCCACTTCGCGGTCAAAGGGAGATGCTCGCAGATGCTCAGCCCGGGGACCGAGGTCGCGATCGGTTGAAACTCGCCACGGATCTCGACCGGGGCGTCCGGCTTCATGTCGAACATGTCGAGATGACTGGGGCCGCCGTACAAATTGATCAGGATCACCGACCGGATCCGACCGGCCGGCCGGCCCGCCCCCCCTTGCGCCTCGGCCTGGAGCAACCGCGGAAGCGTCATGCCCCCGAAAAGTGAGAGGCCGCCGGCCCGGAGCAGTTCGCGACGAGTCACCCCCGCACAGGTGGTCGTTCGCCCCCCCATGATCCGTAGCATGATCACCTCACCCTCGATGGTTGAACCGCCGGGCCTTCTTGAATGCACGACCCAAAATCCAACGATTCTTCAACATCGTAACGATAATGGCAAAGCGCATCAATCAAAACCATCGTGGACGGGTAAAGCTCGTGAAAATGGCCTCGAGGATCAATCGGGCGTCGTCCCCCTTGACGGGCGATCGCCTGGCCTCCGGATCCGGGACGCGCGTTGGTGTACAATGGCAAAGCCCGAAGGGAATCCCCCTTTGGGAAGGGATCACGGAAGTGAAGCGAAGTGGAGAGCGAGCACGATCATGACCCGATCGGAACGAGCGGCCAGCAGTGCGGACGGCATCACCTGGGACCTGGGCGACCTCTATTCCGGGGTGGATGACCCCCGGATCGAGCGCGACCTCGAGGCGTCGCTCCATCGCGCGCGGGCCTTCGAGACTTCGTACCGAGGCCAGATCGCCGTCAAAGGAGGGCCGACGACGGCCCTGCTCCTGGCCGCAGTCGTCGAGCTGGAAGGGCTCTCGGAGCAGATGGACCGGCCGATCGTCTACGCGAGCCTGCTCCACGCCGCGAAGACCGATGATCCCAAGCATGGCGCCTTGCTCGCGCGAACCAGGGAGCAGCGGGTCGCGATCAACAAGCACCTGATCTTCTTCGACCTGGAGTTGATCCACCTGCCCGAGGAGGTAGTCGCTTCACTCCTCAAGGCGCCGGAACTGGGTCGGTATCGCCACTACCTGGAGCGGAAGCAGGCCTGGAGACCCCACTACCTCGGTGAGGCTGAGGAGAAGGTCCTCGAGGAGAAAGATGTCACCGGCCGCGCGGCGTTTGTACGCCTGTTCGAAGAGACCCTCTCGTCGCTGACCTGCCCGTACGAACAGGACGGCCAGGTCGAGTCGCTCAGCCTGCAACAAGTCTTGGCCAAGCTCTACGACGCCGACCGCGCAGTCCGCAAGGCGGCCGCGGCCAGCCTGACCTCGGGCCTGCAAGGGAACTCACGGCTGCTCACCTTCATCTTCAACACGGTGATCCTCGACCATAAGTCGAACGGCGAGCTCCGTCACTTCTCCGGCCCAATGACCTCACGCCACCTAGCCAACGAGATTGACGACGCGACGGTCGAGGCGCTCATGAGTGCGGCCGAGCGGCACCACGAGACGGTCCATCGTTACTACCGGCTCAAGGCCAGGCTGCTAAAGCTCGAGGATTTGAGCGACTACGACCGCTATGCCCCCCTCTTCCCCGACTTGCCTGGGTGCGACTGGCCGACCGCCCGCCAGACGGTTGAGGCGAGTTACGGCGCATTCAGTCCCCAGGCCGGAACGATCATCCGCGAGTTCTTCGAGAACCGCTGGATCGATGCCGAACTGCGGCCGGGCAAACGGAGCGGAGCCTTCAGCAGCAGCGCGGTCCCAAGCGCTCACCCTTACATCCTGATGAATCACACGGATAAGCTCCGGGACGTCATGACCCTGGCCCATGAGTTGGGGCACGGCCTCCATCAGTACCTCTCACGCGAAGTCGGCTACCTCCAGTGCCACACCCCTTTGACGACCGCCGAGACCGCCAGCGTCTTCGGGGAAATGCTCACCTTCCAGCAATTGCTCATCAACCATCCCGACCCGAAAACCCAGCTCGCCCTGCTCTGCGGGAAGATCGAGGACAGCTTCGCCACGGTCTTCCGCCAGGTCGTTCTCACCCGGTTCGAACAGGCCCTGCACCAGGCGCGTCGCGACCAGGGGGAACTGACTACCGAGCAAGTCAACCAGCTCTGGATGGCCGCCAACCAGCCGATGCATGGTGATGCGGTCCGGCTCACGGAGGGGTACAGCTCATGGTGGCTCTATATCGGCCACTTCATCCGGTCCCCGTTCTACTGCTACGCCTACGCCTTCGGCGAACTCCTCGTCCTGGCGCTCTTCCGGAAATACCAGGAGGAAGGCCCCTCCTTCGTGCCCAAATACCTCGAGCTACTCGCCGCCGGCGGGTCCGATTCGCCGGACCGACTGCTCGCGAAGCTCGGAGTCGACGTGACCGACCCATCCTTCTGGGAACTCGGGATGGGGCTGCTTGACGACATGGTGACGCAAGCGGAAACCCTGGCGGAGCAGGTCACAGAACGTTCCTGATTCCCAAAGAGCGAACCGCCCCCGGCCGAACTCCTCAGAAATCTGACCCTTGCCGGGCGGGCACGGCCCACCCGGCAAGACACTGGCCTTTCCAATCCCGCCCTTTACAACCGTAAAAGCCCATCGCTACACTCGTAAAAGATCGGGTGAAAGCCGATGGCCCCAAGTTCTTCTTTCGCTCAACGCGTCTGGACGCTCCAAGCAAACGTCGGTGATGCGTAGGCTGCGTAAGCGGCCCGTGCAGCTCAGCGGAAACCCTGCTGGTTCCTTTGAGGAGAGTGCGATGACGACTTGGCCCACGGAACGGTCGCACCGGCGTGCATTCACGTTGATCGAGGTTCTGGTCGTCATCGCCATCATTGGCCTGCTGATCGCCTTGCTCTTGCCCGCCGTTCAAGCGGCCCGCGAGGCGGCCCGTCGTGCGCAGTGCGCGAATCACCTCAAGCAACTCGGGCTTGCCGTGCATAGTTACTGCGACATCAACGACGCACTCCCCCCCGCCGCGTCCACAGGGCCCGAATGGTCGAACAACTTCAGCATGAAGGTGCGCATCCTCCCCTTCCTCGAACAGGGTGCGTTGTTCGATTCGCTGAATATGTCCTTCTTTCAGGAGTCGGCGCCAAACGCGACCTGCCTGACGACGATGGTCAGCACCTTCCTCTGCCCGTCGGACGGGAACGTGCCGTGCGGCACCTATCCCGTCAGCGGACTCGCCCCCCGTCAGGTCGGCTATACCAGCTATCCCAACAACCTGGGCACGACCCCGACCAACAACGGCGGCCAGTATGACGGCCCAGCCTACTTCATGGGTGCCGCCGGCATCCCGAGCGTGGCTCGGCTCGCGCCCATTGTCACCCTGGCCAGTATCACCGACGGGACTGCCAACACCGCCCTCTGGAGCGAAATGGTCCGGGGGAAAAACGGGACCACGATTGAAGGCCCGAACCAGGTCTACCGCATGGCCATGTCCCCACCGGCGACGAACGCCTACGTCCCTCTCGTCATTTATCTGAACGCGTGCAGGAACGCGACGACACTCGCCGGGTTCGACTCCAAAGGACAAGTCTGGGGCAGCGATTTCGCCGCCCAAGGGGGAGGCTATTCGCACATCATGACGCCGAACCTGAAGGCCTGCCTGTTCCAGAGCCAGTCGCTGCCAGTTGAGTATTCGGCGCTGTGCGTGGGCGCCAGCTCGTTCCATCCGGGGGGAGTGAACGTCGGGTTCCTCGATGGCTCGGTTCGCTTCGTCAAAGACAGCGTCAACCCGCAAACCTGGTGGGGCATCGCGACGAAGGCGGGCGGCGAAGTGATCGACGCCGGCAGCCTCTGAGCCGTTCGATTCCCTCGTCGCGTTTAATGGGGCCCTAAAACCGCCTACCCTTGCGACAGGATGACATTTTCGCGAGGCAAACACTCCCTAGGCGATGGGACGATTCGCTTCGGAAGATACGCCCCCCACCCGCCTGAAAGAAACCCCAACCGGCGGACCTTCTGTACTGTCGTCCATGAACACAGGAGGTTTGTCTCCAGGTGGTCGGCAACCACGGTTGCAAACTCTGGGAACTGCAATTCGCAGTCTCTTGTAAAAGGGCAAACCATGTCCTAGTTTCACCGGGGAGACAACGCGAAGCGATCGAGAAGAGCACGTCTGTTTAGGCGGAGATCGCTGCCGGATCGATCTCGTTCGCTTTGCCAACCGATCGATTCGATGGCGACCACCGGAAACGCTGCTGATGGCGACCGAGAAACCTGATCCCGTCCATGACGCTGTCTCCTCGCCTGGAGAGCATACGCCGGGCCTGCTACGGTCCTTGCTAATTCAGGTCATCGTCCTCCCGTTGGTGCTCACGGCGATCCTCGCAGTGATCTTCCTAACGTCAACCGTCTCTCTGCTCAACACCTCGAAGCGAATTGAGCACACCAATCGCGTCATCGACCAGGCCCATCTCGTCCAGATGCTGCTCGTGGGTATGGAGAACGGCCTGCGCGGATACCTGATCACCGGATTGACCAGTTTTCTTGAGCCTTACAAATCCGCGAGCGGGGCGATCGATACCTCTCTGAACGAACTGGCCCGGTTGGTTGCGGATGAGCCGATTCAGACGAAACGGGTCACTCAGCTCCAAGAACTGACCAGGCGATGGACTCGCGACGCCGATGAGATGATCGTCTTGAAGCAAGAGGGCGTCGGAGTCCTCCCGAATCACGACTTGAACCCGGCGGGCAATTCGTTGATCGACGGGATCCGCAACCTCCTCAGCAAGTGTATTGCCGACGAGAAGGCTCAAAGCAATCGCTACGGCTATTCCACACGCGCGCTCGCGACGGCCGGGCTGATCTCGACAGGAATCGCGGCGCTGATCCTGGGCGCTGTCCTGTTCATCATCACACGGAGGCAACTGTTCGCGGTCTCCTCAGCCTATGAAATCGCCCTGGCGACACTCCGGGAGCGCTCGAGCTCCCTGGCCAGAAGCGAAGCCAGGTTCCAGGCGTTCATGGACTACAATCCGGCCGTGACGTTCATCAAGGATGACCGGGGACGTTACATCTACGGCAACAAAGCCTGGGTCAAACTCTTCGGCAAGCCGATCGAAGCGTTGCTCGGCCGTACGGATGAGGAGCTGAGAGGCCAAGAGACGGCGGAACTCCTGACGAAGAGCGACCGTGAAGTTCTTAGGACCCAAGCTTTTGTCAAAGCGGCCACGGAGACCTGCGACCAGGTCGACCAACCCCACCATTGGATTAGCCTGAAATATCCCATTGACGACGGGTCGGGACAAATCCTGATCGGGGGGATCGCGGTCGACGTGACCGAACTGCGCCGCGCGGAGCGGGATCTACGAATCAGCGAAGAGCGGTACACGCTGGCAATGCGCGGATCGAGCGCAGGGCTCTGGGACTGGAACTGCGACAACGACGTTCTCTACCTCTCCCCTCGCTTCAAGGAGCTCATTGGGTACGAGGACCACGAGGTGGAGAACACCCTGAAAAGCTTCGTCTCCTTACTTCACGACCACGACTGCGAGCGGGTCATGTTCGCTTTCAGCGAGCATCTCACGAGGCAGGCCCCCTACGACGTGGAGTATCGGCTCCGGAACAAGGCCGGTGTCTATCGTTGGTTCCATGCACGAGGCCAGGCGATCTGGGATCAGAACGGCAAGGCAACGCGGATGTCGGGATCGATCACCGACATCACCGCCAGGAAGCTCGCGGAAGAGGAAGTCCTGGCCCTCAATGCTCGTCTCGAGCGCCGGCTGCAACGACTCGCCTCGCTCCGCAGGATCGACTCGGCGATTACGGCCGGGCTCGACCTCCCAACGATCCTCAACCTTGTGCTCGATCAAGTCAAGGCACAACTTCATGTCGACGCTTGCGACCTCCTCTTGCTCGACCCGAGGACTCAGACGTTGGAGACCGCCGCGTCCTGGGGCTTTCGGACAGAGGCAATTGGCAATGCCCACGTGCCGCTCTGCCGCCACGGCGGGGGGCGGGTTGCCTTGGAACATCGTTCCATGCATATCGCGGACCTGAACCGGTCCGACGAGACCTTCGTTCGCGCGGCCGAGTTTGCGCAGGAAGGATTCGTCACCTACCACGCCGTCCCTTTATTAGCCAAGGGGGAAGTCAAAGGGATCCTCGAGGTCTTCCACCGTTCCCCGTTCGAGATCGATCAAGAGTGGTCCGACCTGCTGGAACTCCTCGCGAGCCAGGCGGCGATCGCGGTGGAGAATGTCAGCCTCTACGAGGGGCTGCGTCGCGCCAATACCGAGTTGACCCTCGCGTACGACGCCACGATCGAAGGCTGGTCGCACGCCCTGGACTTGCGTGACAAGGAGACCGAAGGGCATTGCCGGCGGGTCACCGAGATGACGGTTCGCCTCGCCCGGGCCATGGGCGTCGGCCAGGACGAGATCATTCAGATTCGCCGAGGAGCCTTGCTCCACGACATCGGCAAAATGGGCATCCCCGACCGCATCCTGCTCAAGCCCGGTCCGCTGAACGAAGAAGAATGGCAAATCATGCGGCAACACCCGGAGTATGCCCGAGACCTACTCTCTCGGATCCAGTTCCTCCGGCCGGCAATCGACATTCCCTTCTGCCACCATGAGAAGTGGGATGGCAGCGGCTATCCGCAAGGTCTGGCGGGTGAGGAGATCCCGCTCGCCGCGCGGATCTTCACCGTTGCCGACATCTGGGACGCGCTCAGCAATGACCGGCCCTATCGCAAGGCGTGGCCGCTTGGCCGGGTGATGGAATATATCGCCTCGCTGGCGGGAACCGCCCTCGATCCCTTGGTCGTTGAAACATTCCTCCGTCTCCATGCGAGCGGGCCGCACAGTGGCCTGGACCAGTCGGCCACCGAGTTACTCCGCACTTTCCCCACCAAGTCTTCCCTCGTTGAAAACGCCAGCATCGATCAAAACCACGAAGGAGCGCTCCAGCACTCGCGGAAAACGACCGCGGTCAAGCCGTTGCCGCACACAAACCCCTCGATCACGGTCCCGGTACCGTTCCGCTTCAGCGAATCCCCCCCCCAACCGGGACTGACCGTTCTCATCGCCGACGAAAACCAGGCCGCGGCGCACGTTCTACAACAAGGGCTCGAGGCGATGGGGCATCACGCGATCGTGGCCCTCGACGGTCACAAGGCCTGGCAAACGATCCGCCAGGATCGCGTCCAGGCCGTGCTCGCCGACTGGCATCTTCCCCTGATCGACGGCCGGGAACTCTGTCGGCGGATTCGCGGAGAGGCCAACCTGGCCGCAACCTACGTGATCCTCACCGGCGAACGGAACGAGGACCAGCAAGAGCTCGGGGAACTGCCGGCCGACGCGGACGACTTCCTGGCCAAGCCGATCGACCCGCGCGACCTGACCGCGCGTTTGACCGTGGCCCTCCGGTTCCTGAGAGCCGAGGAAATGATTCTCGACCGGACCGCCCAGGCCAAGCGGATGTACGTCGAACTCCGCGACCAGAACGAGCGGCTCGCCGAACTGGTCGCGACCGACCCGCTGACCGGCCTGAGCAACCGCCGCCACCTCCTCGAAGTCCTGGAAACTCAGGCGGCGCTGACCTTGCGACAGAAACAACCGTTGTCGCTGGCCATCCTCGACGTCGACCTTTTCAAGCAATACAACGACGACTACGGCCACCGGGCCGGCGACGAGGTGCTCTGCCGAATCGCCGACATTCTCCGCACCAACGTTCGCGCCTGCGACCTGGTGGCGCGTTACGGCGGAGAAGAGTTCATCGTGGTGATGCCGATGACGGCCGTCGACGGAAGCCGGGAAGTCGCCGAGCGGTTGCGATCGGCCGTCGCCGATTGGGCCTGGCCACTCCGGCCAATCACGTCGAGCGTCGGCGTCGCCACCATGACCCCCTCTTATCTCGACATTTCCAAACTCATGGAAGCGGCCGACCAGGCCCTCTACCGTTCCAAGCAACGCGGCCGCGACCGCGTCACCCACCGCGATGAGCTCTACCCCGCCGACGACGGAAAACTCCTCCAGCCCGCCTGATCAAGGACAGAGCATCACCCCATCACTTGACCACCGAGGGCGCAGCCCCTACCGCCAAGCGTTGCGGCTCAAGGGACAGGTTCAGCGCCTGGTCACTCCGGATCGTTTTGGGGGCGAGCGCAGGGTCGACGTTATGAAAATAGGGAAAGGCGACGACCTTCGACGACGCGTCGACCGCCTCATTCCAGTAGACAGGCAGATCCATCTCGAGACGGCCGCCCGGGGGTAGGTCGTGCGGGAGCATCCGGCGAACCTGATCTTTGAGCACCTCGCCCTGACGATACTCGACCAGCATGAAGGCCGACCCCTGCTCCGAGGCGGCGATCCCCGGCTGCACCCGAGCCGACCCCAGATCCTTGTCCCGCGCTACGTGAGACTGGATGTAGTACGGGCTCTGGTTCTCGAGCACGACATGGAGCGGTCCGGCCCCCGAATCGGATCCGCCCAAGGTCACCGCATTGAGCGAAAAGTCGGGCGGGGCGGCGCCGAAAGCCTGGCCGCTCGTCTGGAGCGCCGTGGACACGACATAGGGCTTCGAGGCGACTCGATGCCCCCGATCATCGAGGAAGACCAGGTCGTAAGCGCCGGCCTCCTTCGGCGTCTCAATCGTGTAGGCCGGGATGTCCGGCCCGAAGACGTGCTGATAGAGGGCGACGCATGGGTCGCTCACGAGCTTCCCGTCGCGCTTGGCCCAGGCCAGGGAGATCCGTCGAGGCCGGAGCACCACCACGGTCCGATCGAGGCCCAACCGGCCGGTGATCCATGCCTGGGACGGCACCACGGCAGGAGGGGCCTCGCGATCCTGGCCGACCAGGACGCGCCGCAGGGAGTCGGCGGGGAACCGCGGCGCCCCGGCGCCCGTCCGAAAGACCTGCCAGTCGCCCAGGTTCGCCTGGCGCTCCAACCAAGGGAGCGTACCGATCCAGGGATGCGTACGGAGATAGTCGCGGTGGAACGCCAACGTCTCGTAGCCGAGCGACGCGATGAACTTCAGCCCTTCTTGATTCATCTCGTTGTAGGATGCGCCCAGCAGTTTCAAATCACCGTTGAGCAATTCCCAATCACAACCGTTGAGCGTCTGGTGCTGATGGCGCATCCGGTAGCTCGCCATCCCAAACCAGTAGTCGTTATCAATCGGTGAGAACGCAGCCAGCCTGACTTGCGGCGGTTGCTTGGCCAACCAGTCGACCCAGGCGGGCGTCTTGTCCGCCGTTCGCTCGCCCCAGACGACGAGGGAGTGGGTGTAGGATGCATCATTCGCGACCAGGGCGAGCCCGCCCGCCACGACCGCAGCGCGGAGCCACCGTGGCCTCAGCAAACCAGCCAGCGAGTGGAAGATCAAAGGCGACGTCACGCACCCGAGTCCCAACACCAGTTCGCCCGCCCGGCCGTAGGCCCGAATCGAGGGGACGAACCGGTAGAGGAAAAAGGAAGGGCCGCCAACCAGACTGAGGCCGACCAGCAACGCGATCTGCCCCATGGCGAGGTCGAGGAACCCCTGCGCCTCGCAAAGCCGCTTGCCCCGTAACCGGGCGATCGCGTAGATGGCGACACCCGCCAGCACCGCAAGCCCCGGGTAGTTCCACCCTTCGCTGTAAAGCGAGGGCGGCTTGACCCCAATCGCCGCGATGTACTGCTGCGCCCACGACGACGTGTGCGGCACGAAGTATTGCCAGAGATCCGAGCTAAACAACCAGGTGTCTTTCAAGGGGCGGCGTGCATAGACGTCGGCCAGGAGATAGCTCTTCGTGACGGTCAAGGCGGGATAGATCAGAGCCGCCGCGAGCGGGACGAATGCCGCCAGAGCCGCTGCCGTCGCCGCGACGTGCCGCCGATCGAACCGCCCGGCAACCAGGCAACCGAGCCACCACACTCCGAACGTCAACGCCACGAAATACCCGAAGTAGAACGACCCCTGGAGGACCAGAGCCACCGCCACCCCCAGCGCAGCCCCGCGCCGCCAGGACGGAGCTTCGAGGAAACGCCAGAACGTCCAGGTCGCCAGCAAGAACCATCCGAATTTGAAAAGATGGAGGTGGCCGCGCATTCGACCCGCTACTTGCCCATTCAATGTGATGAGCACAATCGAGGCGGCCGCCCAGAGGTAAGAGCGGGTCAGCCGGAGAGTCAAACCGCCGGCGATCCAGCCATTGATCGCAATCGCGGAGAGGACGAGAAAGTGGTAGTTGGCAGCAGGGTCGAGCACGAGCGCGGAGATCGTAGCGATCAGCAGCAGGTCGAAACCTTCGAGCAGGTGAGGGTACTTGGCAATCTCTGACTGATAGGGCCAGCCCAGAAGCGGGTCGTCGGGAATCTTCCAGAATCGACCGCCGAGCTCGGCCACCCGAGACATCTGATATTCATAAAAGACCTGATCGCCCTGAAGCTGCCAGGCGGCCGACTCGGGTCCGGCGGGGAGATAATAAACCGCGAGCGCCACGACGATCGGCAACGCCGCCAGCCCCACGAGCAAAGGCCAAGACCGGCCGCCCACTTCGACCGCCTGGGATTCGCAAGGAGCAATCTCTCGCATCCGGCTCGCTCTCCCGTTCCAAAAGATACGGACCAAGTCGCCAGCGATCGGCGGACGGCCAGACTTGGCGGACCGCTTTTGATCGCGCCGAGGGGATCATAAGCAACAAAAAAACAAACATCCCTGTCCGCAGCCTAGACCCGCTGGGAGACAGGAACCACGTGGGGAGCGGGCAAGTGTCGGGTGGACGTCGCATCCGGCTCAGGCTTGCGAACCACGGCGAGCACAGTCAGCCCCCAGGGAAGGCGGACCCAGCGCAGCAGCGCGGTCTCCAACCGCTGGAACCGGATCAAGGCCGCGTTGAGCACGGCCGGAACCGGGATCAATTGGGCCTGGGGAGCGGCTCCATGAGCCGGCGGCTTTCGCCTCAGCAGGCGGGTCAGCGCCATCGGCAGCAGGAACGAGAGCGCATAGGTCAGGACGATCGGTCGAAGGCCCGCCTGCTCGACGCGACGGCGAAGCTCTTCGGCGACGTAGCGCCGCTTGTGCATCAAAGCCACGTCGTGCTCGCTCCAGAGCGCCTGATACGCCGGGACGGCGATCACGGCGTGCCCGCCGGGCTTGAGCGTGCGGTGGAACTCGGCCAGGGCCGCCAGGTCGTCGTCGAGGTGCTCCAGAATATCGGCCGCCACAATCACGTCGACGCTGTCGTCGTCGACCGGAAGCGACTCCGCACTCCCCAGCACCACCTCGGTCAGCCCGCGTCGCTCGCAACGCTCCAGCGCAAGCGGCGAGGCATCAACACCGAACACACGGCCGAACCGGCGGAGCGCCACCGCAATCGCCCCCGTGCCGCAACCGACGTCCAGCAGCCGCGCATCGGCGGAAAGAGGCAGCCGGCCGACCTGGTCGACGATCAACTCCCGACGGCTGACAAACCACCAGTAATGGTCTTCGTTCTCGAACATTCGATCATACTCGGACGCATTCATTTTTCAGGCTCCTGACTGCATGATGGCGTTTCCGAACTCGGACCAGCGTGGAGAACATCCGAGCCGAGTCACGCAGCAGGCGGACCTTCGAGCCCTCACAATGCCTCCATTCCACGGGGACCTCGGCGACTTCGTAACCGAGCCGAAGCGCCAGCAGGAGCACTTCGATATCGAACCCGAAACCGTCCTCACTCATGCGGCTAAACACATCGCGGGCCACCGGGCCGAAGAACAGCTTGAAGCCGCACTGCGTATCGACGATCCCGGGTGTGGCCATCCGCTGGGCCAGCCTGTTGAAGCTCCGCCCCGCCAGTTCGCGATACCAAGGTTGGCGGACCTTGAGCTGTGAGCCCGCCACCATCCGCGAGCCAATCGCGACGTCAGCCCCGGCCACGATCCGCTCGAGGAGGGCTTCCACTTCCTCGATGGGAGTCGCCAGGTCTGCGTCCGAGAAGAGCATGAGCTCATACGAAGCCCGAAGAATCCCGGTCCGAACCGCATACCCCTTCCCCCGGTTCGGTTGATAGGCGATCAACGCGACCGAGGGATGGCCCGCAGCGAACTCCTCGACGACCTGGGCGGTTGCGTCGGTCGAGCCGTCGTCCACGACGATCAGCTCGAAGGCAGAGAACCGCCGCGTCAGATAGTTCCAGATCCGTACCAACGAGGCCTCGAGACGCTGTTCCTCGTTGTAGGCGGGCACCACGACCGAAATCCCCGGCAGCCCACCACCGCTCCATGATGCCGAACGATCGGCGAGGTGAGGCTTCCGCCCTCCCTCCGCACCGTCGCCGTGCGATCGGTGGAACTCCCGGCCCGTTCCACGGTTGGATTCGACTCTCCCGCGCATAACTTCGGCCCTCTATCACGGAATACCGTTCGAGGCAAATAGCTGAGGAGAACCGGCCGCCGACGACGGCCTCGCTTTACCCAACCTTCCCGTTCTTCGTAGCTGAATTGTTTTCGAGTCGCCGGGGTCAAGAAATGCGCAGCCACAGATTTGAAGAGATCAGGTTATGACCTGTATCGGTTCTCACGGCCTCGGACATTTGTGATTTTAGGGATTATTCCAAAAACACCTTCCCGGCATGATGTGAGGAAGGTCCCCGGAATTGCGCCATGGGCCATGAACGAACGGTCGTCCCGTCGGATCGCAATGAACCGGCTCACCGGGAAGACTTCACGCGGAGAACAATTCCGCTTGGAATTTCTCGAGGCTCACCGAAGAAACGACGGCGGTTCTCCTTGAGATCCACACGTCTTCTTAAAAATCGGCCCGAGCTCTCCAAAAAAACGCCCTGATAAGGAGAAAGCTCACTACTTTCGGGCTTCGGCGGGGTTGATCCTTCACCGACCCCGGCGAAGCGGTGGGTCGGCCCCCTGCGCCCTTTCCATTGCGGAAGCGCGGTCGGCCCCAGACCGGGTGACGAGCCATCCTGGCTCAAGAGGAAAAAGCACAATGACTCAGCGACGATCCTTCCTGCGAATGCTGGCCGTGAGCCTCGTGGCCCTGACCGTGGTTGTCGTCCCCGCGATCGCCGAGGAGATCCTCGGCGTGATCACCAAGGTCGACGTAGCCGCCAAGAAGATCACCGTCCTCGAGAAGGGTTCGGACAAAGAGGTCGAGATCACGACCACCGACGCGACCGAGTATGTCACCCCGAAGAAGACGAGCAAGGTCGACCTCGAGAAGCTCGAGAAGAACGTCACGAAGCAGATCGACGCGGGCAAGAAGGGGATTCGCGCCAAGGTGACCCACGAGAAGGGTGTCGCCTCGTCCATCGCCCCCATTGCTGGCAAAAAGGCCGCCAACTAAACCGCCTCAACAGGGGATACCTCCCCAGACGAGTGGGGAGCGCAGCAGGCTTGCCGGATTCATTATCCCTGAAGCGAAAACGATAACGGCGGCCCGCTCCCTCTCAGGAGCGGGCCGCCGTTGCTTTTGTGGGTTGCCGTCGTCAGATTGGCCCCGACGACAGAAAGATTTCGCTCGCCTGAATCACTCGCCGCCCGCCACCCCGTTCGTTCCCTTGAGTGATTTCATGACTTCCTGAACGGCCGTTTCGAGCTGTCGATCATGGCCGGAGAGGTTGTCTTCGGGGGAGTTTTCGACGACCACGTCGGGCTTGACCCCGGTATTTTCCATGTTCGTCCGCGCCTCATCGGCCAGGAAGACGCCGACCCCCGGGGTGCGGATGCTCGATCCGTCGATGAGCTGATAGCTGCCCGTGCCGATGACCGCCCCCATGGTCTGGGTGCCGACCAGCTTGCCCAGCCCCAAGGCCCTGAAGCCGGCGGGGAACATCTCGGCGTTGGAGGCACTCCGCCAATTTTGAAGCACCACCTTCGGCCCGTAGTAGCCCGAGAACGGACGGGGCGTCGGCTCGGTGCCGCGCGGGTGCCAGACTTCATAAGGGCGTTGGACCAGGATCGCCAGCAACTCTTGCTCGATGTTGCCGCCGCCATTCCAGCGTTCGTCGATCACAAGTCCCTCCTTGTGGCGAAACTCGGCCAGCTCCTTCTTGAACCGCGCCAGCGAGGGGGGATCCATCGCCTTGATGTGGAGATAGCCCACCCGGCCGTCCGAGAGCTTGTCGACCAGTTCCCGCCGTCCCTTCACCCAGCGATCGTAGCGGAGCTGACCATACGTCGTGAGTGAGATCGGCTCATACTTGATCGTCCACGCCCCCTCGTCGTTGGGCTTGGTGTTGACCGTCAGCTCAACCTTCGGATTCAAGCGCCGGCCAAGCCGCTCCCAGTAGTTGTCACCCGCCTTGAGGGGCTTGCCATCAAGGGCGATCAGGTAGTGACCTTTTTCGATCTTGATCCAGTCCTTATCGGCCGGCCCCTCTTCATAGACATAGCTGACCACGTAGCGGCCCGCCGCTTGATCCTCATCCAACTCGAGCCCCAAGTGGCGGGTGGCGATGCTCCCTGACGCTGATCCCCCCTCGACCGAGGCCCCGGTGTGCGACGCATTCAGCTCGCCGATCATCTCGTTGATGATGTTCATCAGCTCATGGCGATCACCCACGTACTGGACCAACGGCTTGTACTTAGCCCGCATGGCATCCCAGTCTTTGCTATGCATCTTCGGATCATAGAAGCGGTACTTCATCGTCCGCCAGGCGTCGTCGAACATCTCCTCCCATTCCTTGGACTTGTCGATCCGGACCGTAACGTTGAAGGCCACCTTCTTCCGCGACACGCCGCCGGGCGAAGCCCCCCCGGAGCGTCCCCCACCCGCCGCCGCACCACCACCACCGCCTCCACCGCCCGACATCGGAATGCTGTAGACCGATTCTCCCTCCTGGAAGTAGAGGGTCCGGCCGTCCCGCGTGAGGTTGAGGTTGCCGGGGCCGCCGCCTCGGGACCCGCGCGGACCGCGCGGGGCATCCCCCTCGGGTTCAGCCGTATCGGGCGTGCTCGAGGAAAGGCGATTGAGCTTCTTGCCGTCATCCTGGATCGTGGAGATGGCGCGGGCGCCTCCCCGCCCCCCTTGCCCTTCCGAAGCGACGAAGACGAGCGTCTTACCGTCGTTGGCCGGGATGAAGCTGGAGACCGAACCCAACCGGGTGACCTGCCGGGTCCGCCGCTTCAGGCCGGCCCAGTCGATGTTCGGCTCTTTAGGAGTCGTTTTTCGAGCCGTCGCAGCCTTCCGCATCTCGGCGTTCGCATCAGGGGCGTTGGCCCGGTTCGACTTGGCGGCCGCGGCCTCGGTCACTTCGGGGTCTTTCTCGATCTTCTCGAGCGGCGTGCAGAAAATCTGCATGGAGGGCCGATCGCCGGACTCATCGTCCCCTTCGACGCGAAGGAAGTAGAGCGACTTGGCGTCGGCCGAAAACCGCGGGTTGGTCTCATTCGCGGAGTCGAATGTGACCTTCTTCTCCTCGCCCCCCTTGGCCGGGATCAGGTAGATATCGCTGGAACGCGACACGTCGGGCCGTGAATAGGCGATCCAGTTGCCGTCGGGGGACCAGGTCGGCCGGCTGAATCGGCCGTACTTCGAGGAGGCCAGTTCCTTGAGGTCCTTCCCCTCGGCCGTGATCGTGTAGAGCTTGCCGTCGGCAGTGGTGAAAGCAAATGACTTGGAATCGGGCGACCAGAGGTAGGACGACTTGAGCGCGTCGAGGTCGGTGACTTGCTTGGCCTCGCCGGCCCCGTCGGCCGACAGGACATAGATCTCCTCGCGTCCACTCTTGTCGGAGACGTAGGCCAGCCAATTCCCGTCGGGTGAATAAGTCACGTCCTGATCACGCGACTCTCCTTCGGTGATCTGCCGGAGTTCTCCCCCCTCATCGGTAGGTGCGGTAAAGACCTCCCCGCGCACGGCAAAGACGATTCGCTCGCCATCCGGGGCGAGGTCATAGTCGCTGATCGTCGAGTTGAAGCTCTTGAATTCGGTCAGGCTCTCCTGAGTCTCGGCGGCAATCGTGAACTTGAGCGGCTTGACCTCCTTGGTGATGAGGTCGAGCTTGACGATACCGAAGTCGCGTTCGAAGACGATCGTTTTGCCGTCGCTCGAGAGGGCGGGGAACCGGACGTCGCCCTCGTGGAAATCGGTCACCCGCGTCGCCTCGCCGCCACTCTCAGACACGCGCCAGAGGTTGGTCTGGGCGTTGTCGTCGCGGTCGGAGACGAAGTAGATGTGGCCGTCCTGGCTCCACATCGGCCAGGAGTCGACCCCGTCGTAATCGGTGAGGTCCTTGAACGACTTGAGGGCCAGGTCCATGACCGTGACGTCGCTCTGGTAAGCGCCTCGGTAGTATTTGCGCCAGTACGGCTGCGTCTTTCGATTGATTGCGAGCCGGGTGCCGTCGGGCGAATAGCTGCCGGCCGTGCCCATGTCGGGCCCGGCATTCCTGGCCAGACCGCCATCGACGGAGACGGTGTAGAGCTTGCCCATGAAATCCTCTCCGCGCTGGCTGGCGAACAGGATCGACTTGCTATCCGGGTTCCAGTTGAGCACCACGTCGTCGGCCGAGTGGACCGTGAGCCGCTTCACGTCGCCCCCCGCAACGGGGATGATGTAAACGTCGAGCCCCCCCTCGCGATCGCTCGAGAACGCGATCCACTTACCGTCCGGTGAGAAACGAGGAAAGATATCTCGGGACTTGTTGGCTGTAAGCCGAACAATCTCGGTGCCATCTTCCTTGGCGGTCCAGATGTCGCCGAGGTAGCTGAAAGCGACCTTGCCCTCGTGATAATGAGGGTAGCGTGTGAGCTTCGCCTCACGCCCCAGCGCCGAGCCGGCGATTCCGACGGAGAGTGCAAAGGCAAGAAACCCGAACCTGCTCATGGTGATGGCCTCGAATGAGGAGGAAGATTCGACGTGCCCCAGGCCGACGACTCGAGTGAGCGGCTTCGCCCACACTTACAAAAGACGGCCGACCCTATCCAGTTAGAGCGACAAGGCGATCCCAGCCGGGCCGACGCTCCCTGCGGAATTGAAGTGCGACGGGACGAGGATATGGTAGCCCGCGGCCTTCGGGCGCCACAAGCGGGTCGCCGGGATCGCTCGAACTGTCGGATTTTATCGGTTTTACCGGGAGGTAGCCCGTTTCAGGCATTCCCTGAAACGGCTCTGCTCGTTACCCTTTTTGATGTGAACGCTTGCCTTTTGTCCTGGCCGATCGCTGATTGATCGACCGCGTTCCGTCCGGCTCATCAGATTCGATCACTGCCTGATTGCTCTGAGAACCGGCTACTCCTGCCTGATTCGCCCGTCCACTTCGTGGAGTTCGCCCCAATGCTTCGTCAAGTTTGCCGGCGGTCCCCAGCCTGGTTCATCCCATCCAATGTCCTGCTGGCTCTCCTCTTCCTGATTGACGTCAACGCCCGGGCGGGAACCCCAAGTTCCCCCTTCCCGTTCCGCAACGGCGACCGGGTCGCCTGGATCGGCAGTTCCTCAACCAAGATTGGCGTCTGGCCACAAACCTTGGAATTCCTCCTTCATACCAGGCACCCGGAACTCACTTTTGCGGCCAAGAAGTTCACGACGGGTAGCGGAACGTTCGCGACGGGGCTCCAGCACATTGACGAGTGGCTCGCGGAGTTCAAGCCGACCCTCGTGTTCTTCAACTATGGGGGCAACGATGCCAGCGGCGGCGACGAAGGACTCCCCAAGTTCCTCGCGAACATGGAGCAGTGCGTCGCAAAGGCCGAGCAGAGCGGAGCACGGGTGGTTCTCCTCACCCCACAAGCCGCCGATGTCCGCAAATCGGGCAAAGTTCCGGCGGAGAAACGCCAGAAATATGCCGAGACCATGATCACGCACGGCCGGGAGAAAGGCTGGATGGTGGTCGACACCCATCATCCCCTGGGTGCCTTACAAGCAGGAGCGCAGGCGGACGACCCCTCGTACAGCATGCTCAGGGATAAGATCCACTTGACCGACTCCGCCTACGTCGGCTGGGGCTACATTCTCTACGACCTCCTCGATCCCCACGCCGTCGCGAGCGAGGCGACGCTCAGCGCCGATGGCCAAGTCACGGAAACCGTCAATTGCCGGCTGCTCGACGTCAGTTCCAGCGACGGCGAACTCGCCTTCACCCGGGCCGACAAGGTCCTGCCCATCCTCCCGCCCATCCTGCTCCCCCCGCGCAAGTATGTGCCACTCGAGGCACGCTCCCGATACATGCTCAAGGTCACGGGTCTCGCTCCCGGCAAATACGAGGTCACTTGCGAAAAGCAAGCGATCGGAACAGTGGACGCCGACGCTCTCGGTCGCGGGGTCAACCTCAACTCATTGCTGCTGGATGCCAATCGGAAAGCTCCCTGGCAGGCGCTCGCGGAGCAAATCTGGAAAGGGACCGGACTCGAGCAGGTCGGGACGACCCAATGGCGGTTCGAGATCCGTAAGAAGTGAGTGAAGTCGGAGCAACCAACGGCACTTCCAGCAAACGCGTGCAAGCATGAGCCCTTACCCCGAATCCGCGTATCAGGAATTCGCGCCGGCGGCACCGCTCGCCCGGTTTCTGATCTGCACCTGGACTCAGCAAATCGGCGAGGGGGAGCGGGACTATCCTCAGCGCGTCTTGCCCGACGGTTGCACCGACGTTGTCTGGACCGAGGAGACCCCTCCGCTCGTCGTCGGCCCGGCGACCCGGACATTCGTGGCCTCGGTCCCCCCGCGTTCAACCCTCATCGGCGTTCGGTTTCGGCCAGGGCTGGCCCCGGTGCTGCTCGGAGCCCCCGCAAGGCTCATGCGCGATCGCCAGGTCCCCCTGGTCGACCTCTGGGGTGCACTGGCCAACCGCCTCTTCGAACAGGTCGCCGAGCGGCGGACGACCCGCGACCGAGTCAGGCAGTTCGAAACCGCCCTGCTCGACCGACTCGACCACGCGGGGCCGGCCGACACCCACCCCGACGACGTCGTCATCGCGGCGGTGGCCTGGATGGCCGGGCACCCCAACGGTCGAATCTCAGCGCTGAGCCGAGCGATGGGAATCAGCAGCCGCCAGCTTCATCGCCGCTTCCACGACGCGGTCGGATATAGCCCCAAGACCCTTCAGCGCATCCTTCGCTTCCAACGACTACTCGATCTCGCCCGGAACAAACCGGCTCCACGACTCGACCTGGCGGCCCTAGCCCTGGAAGCGGGATACGCCGACCAGGCCCACATGAGCCGCGACGTGCGCGAACTCTCCGCATGCACGCCGACCTCAGTCCTCGCCAACCCGGCCAGTACCCTCGCCATGGCCGATTTCTTCAAGACGGCCCACGCGGAACCCCCTATCATCCCCTTCGATTGACCGGTCGTGAACGATCGGAAACGTGGTGGATGGACCGGCTCGAACCAGAAGCAGAGGGGGAAGTTCGATGGAACAGAGAGTGAGCCTGATCACACTTGGCGTTGCGGACCTGGCCCGAGCACGTCGGTTCTACGAGGAGGGACTCGGCTGGCAGCCCGGCTTCGCGGCCGACGAAGTGGTGTTCTTCCCGATGCCGGGAATGGTCTTCGCCCTCTTCCCCAGAAACGATCTCGCCGCGGACGCACGGATTCCCACGGAAAAAGTCGGTGTCGGATCGCCGGCGCTGGCGCAGAACCTCCGGAGCCGCGAGGAAGTGGACGCCCTGCTTCGCGAGGCTGCCGCCGCCGGGGCGACGATCCTCAAGGAGGCGACCGACACCGCCTGGGGAGGCTACTCCGGCTACTTCGCCGACCCCGATGGACACCTCTGGGAAATCGCCTGGAACCCAGGCTGGGTTCTCAACGCCGACGGCGGAGTCAGCCTCAAGTAACCCCTTTGCTTCCTTGTTTGCAGTGGATTCCCAGCCTCGGCAGCCTGATTTTAGGAGAACCCCAGAACCGGATGGGGCACGTAGGGTTCTTCAAGGAGGATCATCTCTTCGGATGTCAGCTTGACCGAGAGGGCACCGATCGCGTCCTCAAGGTGGTGAAGCTTCGTGGCCCCGATGATCGGCGACGTGACCCTGGGCTTGTTGAGCAACCAGGCCAGAGCCAGCTGCGCCCGAGAGATCCCTCGCGCTTCGGCGACTTCGCCAAGGCGATCGACAACCGCGCGATCGGCCTCCTCGGTCTTCGCATAGAGCGTTTTTCCGAACTCGTCCGTCTCTGCTCGTTCGGTACTCCCCTTTTGGTCCCAGGGGCGTGCCAGTCTCCCGCGAGCCAGCGGACTCCAGGGCAGAAGCCCAATCCCCTGGTCGAGGCAGAGCGGGATCATCTCCCGCTCCTACTCGCGGTAGAGCAGGTTGTAGTGATCCTGCATCGAGACAAAGCGGGTCCAGCCGTGGAGGTCGGCCAGGTAGAGCGCCTTGCTGAATTGCCAGGCGTGCATCGACGAGGCGCCGATGTACCGCGCCTTACCGGCCTTGACCACGTCGTGGAGCGCCTCGAGGGTCTCCTCGATCGGCGTCTCTTCGTCCCATCGGTGGATCTGGTAGAGGTCGACATAGTCCGTCCCGAGCCGTTGCAGGCTCGCGTCGATCTCCGCGAAGATCGCCTTCCTGGACAGCCCCCGGCCATTCGGTCCTTTCCGCGCCCGGTAAAAGACCTTGGTCGCGATCACAACCTCCTCTCGCCTGGCGAGATCGCCAAGGACGCGGCCGGTGATCTCCTCGCTCGTCCCGTCGGAATACGAATTGGAGGTGTCGAAGAAGTTGATCCCCAGGTCAAGGGCCCGCTCGATCAAGGGCCGGCTCTTCGACTCATCGAGCGTCCAGGGGTGTGCGCCACGCTCGGGCACACCGTAGCTCATGCACCCAAGGCATAACCGGGAAACCTTGAGTCCTGTTTTGCCGAGATTCACGTATTCCATAAAAAAATTCAATCCCCTGAATCGATCACTAAACCGGTCGCAACTCGAGGCGTGCCAGCGCGAAATTCGCCCGGCGACCAAGTCGAAGATCGGTCGAGCGCGCGGGGATGATCGCCGGGCCTTTGTTCTGCCTCGGTTCGCCTTTCCCTTTTTGATTTTAACGGCGCAATACCAATGAGAAACCCGGTCCTCACGCCGGGCACCCTTGGCCCTGAGCTTGGCTCGCTCGATCCGCTCGCGCCCCTGCCTCCTCGTGTATGTGCCGCAGGTCATTTCGTCCACGTCAAGCCGCCCCACAGGAATTGCCGGGGCCCCAGGGCCTGGGGTACCATCAAGGGCGATTGGGGAATCCGTGAATGGCCAGGTCGCGGATGGCTTCCCCGATCGTTCTTTTGACCGCCGAGACCCCACTTATGGATTCTGACTCGATCGCAGCGCCCAAGCCTTCCGAACGGCTCCTTTCAATCGATGCGCTGCGCGGCTTCGACATGCTCTGGATCATCGGCGGCGAACGCCTTGCCAAAGCGCTCGCCAGATGGTCGGATTCGTCGGCCGGAAAGGTCGTGCAAGAGCAGCTTGAGCATGCCGAATGGCACGGCTTCCGGCTGAATGACCTCATCTTCCCGCTCTTTCTGTTTCTGGTCGGCACGGTCTTGCCGTTTTCACTCGGCAAGCTCCAGGGGCAAGGCCGAGGCGCTGAATACCGGCGAATCGCCCGCCGAACCCTGCTCTTGTTCGCACTCGGGCTCCTCTGCAACGGCGTGCTCAAGTTCGATTGGGCCAATCTCCGGGTCGCGGGCGTCCTCCAGCGGATCGCGCTCTGCTACGGAATTGCCGCCTTGATTTCGCTCTGGTTTTCGAGACGGGGCGTGGCGATCCTGCTGGTGCTGATCCTGGTCGGTTACTGGGCGCTGATGGCGAACGTCGGTGCGCCGGGGCATACGGCGGGCGATTACTCGATTTCCGGGAACCTCGCCGGCTGGATCGACCGCCAGTTCTTGCCTGGCAAGATCATGAAGTCGTACTACGGTTACGGCGACAACGAAGGGTTGCTCACAACCATCCCGGCCGTGGGAACAGCGCTGCTTGGCGTGCTCGCAGGCCACTGGCTTCGCTCACAACGCGGCCCTTGGCAGAAGGTGGCGGGCCTGGTTGCGGCGGGCGTATTGAGCCTCATCGTCGGGGTCGCGTGGGGCGAGCGGTTCCCGATCAACAAGATCCTCTGGACCAGTCCATTCGTACTCGTCGCCGGCGGGCTGAGCCTGCTCCTGCTCGCACTCTTCTATGCCGTGATCGACGTCCTTCGGTTCCGCCGCTGGGCCTTCTTCTTCGTCGTCATCGGGGCCAATGCGATCACGATCTTTGTCGCCCCTCGCTTCATCGACTTCGAGCATCTCACCACGTTCTTCCTGGGCGGCACCTATCGGCTGACCGAACTCTACGTGTCCACGAATGCCAGGCTCGTCCTCGCGGCCGCGGGGGTCCTCACGGCGAAGTGGCTCTTCTTGTTCTATCTCTACCGCAACCGCATCTTCCTGCGGGTCTGACGAGAACGCCCGTTCTCTCGTGATCGATCTGGCGATTCCTGAACATCCGGGAAACGAAGCGGCCGAAGCCCGTAAAAAAGGCTTCGGCCGCGTCCTCATTCATTCCCATTCAGAGCCCGCCCATCATCAGGCGGGAGCGCCGAAGACCTGGACGTAGTAGGGGGAGCCCTTGCTGTCCTGAAGGACCGCGACGCCAATCTCGGTGACTTTGGTATCGAGGATATTGGCGCGGTGTCCCGTCGAGCTCATCCAGCCGTTGACGACCGCACTGGCACTGAGAAAGTTGTAGGCGATGTTCTCCGACAGCCAGGAGAAATTGTAGCCGACGTACTTCTGACGGCTCTGGAGATCAGGCTGGGCCGCTTGCGGAATCGTGTGCGCCATGACATTGAACTGGACCATGTTGCCCGCCTCGATCTCGGCCATGGTGACCAGCTTCGCATTGACCGTGAGCGGTGCCAGCCCGTTCTGAGCGCGCACCTGATTCGTCAGATCGACGATCTCCTGCTCGGTCGCCCCCAGAATCACCCCCGCCGGACTGGGCGTGCCTGGCGACGTGGGAGGAGGCACAACCACCGGAGGAGTGACAACCGGAGGAGTGACGACCGGAGGTGGCGGACTCGGCACAAACCAGGGGGGCTTAACGGGGGTGGGACTCGGGGGAGGAACGACAGTCACCGGCGCGTCCGCAACCGTGACCGTCGTCGGGGGAGACCACCGCCCCATGCGGCGGATCACCAGGCGGTCCCCCTGATCCGACTTCTCGACCTCGATCGAATCGATCTGAGCAGCCTGGAAACGGCCCGCGCCTTGAACCGTGACTGTGCCGCGAACTTCGCCGCGAACCGTCCGCGCCATCAGGTCAATGCGGATCACCGATTTCGCGTTCGACCCCGACACATTCAAAACACCGTCCGCCAGAGTCGCCGTCACGCCCGTGAACACAGCCGGCAAGTCACGGCGGTCAAGATTTTCCAAATTCGGCTGAAACCGAGCCTTCTTTGATCGCATCATCAAGTTAGTCTCAACGTCGAATCGCCAGAAGTGCGGCGGAGGTGGGCCAGCAACCAAGAACGTCGGAACCTGTCCGCGTCCCCTTTAAAACGCTAGCTCACGTTATCCCACCGCCGCATCATATAATCGTTCGATGCTTTACGAGAGCCACTTTGATCGGCAGATCTCAAGCATTCCCAAGGACTTACAAAGTAACCAGAGCAATCCCGGAATGTTGATTTAAATCAACATACGGTCGTAAACCGGCCAAATCAGGGGTTATTAAGGCGATCACTGATCGCCATTTTCCCGAATGGGAGAGGAACGGCCACGGGTGAGGAATCGCATCGTCCGGCCTTTTCGTCAACCCAGGTTTCTGTTGCCTTGGTCGCGACAGTCGATCATCCTTAAAAAATAAGAACAGGCCACCGCGCTCAGCCGACCGGGATCGACGGCCCTTGATGACTCACTGGCACCTGGCAAGAGGCGAGCCCCAAAAGCGGGGTATCGCTGGACGTCCTTCGATTAATCGAACGCAATCTCCGCTTGGCGTGAAAGGCCATCCATGAGCCCGATCCTTCAGCGACTGCTCGAACTCAGCGCGAAGCCCGCGCGGATTGTGCTGGGGTTGATCTCCGGCACGAGCGCCGACGCGATCTCGGTCGCCATCTGCCGGATCAAGGGGGGAGGCATCCCCACGCCCGGGAACCCCGGAGCCGAGGTCGAACTGATTCAGTATTACGAACACCCTTATGCTGCATCGGTGAGGCGCCAGGTCTTCGGCGCGGCCGACCTCAACGTGCGGACCATCGCCGAGCTTCATGTTCAAGTGGGCGAACTCTTCGCGGATGCGTGCTTGAGTGCGATCCAGGCCGCGAAACTGACGCCCGAGGAAATCGACCTGATCGGCTCGCACGGCCAGACGCTCTACCATCACAGCTCGATGCCGGGGGTCCCTCGAGCGACCTTGCAGGTGGGCGACGGCGATCAGATCGCGGAACGGACCGGGATCTGCGTCATCTCGGATTTCCGAAGCCGAGACATCGCGGCCGGAGGCGAAGGGGCACCATTGACCCCCTTCTCCGACTTGATCCTCTATGCAGGCCCGGCAGGCGCCAGCGCGAACCGGCGGCGCGTGATTCTCAATCTCGGCGGGATCGCCAACGTCACGATTCTCGACCCGGACCCGGACCGGGTCTTCGGCTTTGATACCGGGCCAGCCAATTCGCTCCTCGACCGCCTCGCCGTTCAACTTTCCGGCGGGGAGCTGACCTGCGACCTGGACGGCCGGCTCGCCCGAAGCGGGACGGTCAACGCAGCCTTGCTCGACGACCTCCTCACGACCGACCCCTTTCTCCAACGCCGGCCGCCCAAGTCGACCGGGTTTGAAATGTATGGAGATGCGTTCCTCGAACGCGCCGTGGCCGCTCACGGACGGCGGGATCACGACCTGATGGCCACGCTCACGGAGTTCACCGCCCGCTCCATCACCAAAGCCCTCGACCGGTTCGTGGTCGATCCCCCGGTCGGCGAAATCATCGTGGCTGGCGGCGGTGCGCGAAATCCGGCCCTCATGGAGCGGATCCGGGCCAACATGAATCCCGTCCCGGTGCGCGACTCCGAGGAGGTCGGGGTCTCCTCCTCCGCGCGGGAGGCGATGGCCTTCGCCCTGTTCGCGAACGAGGCGCTGCTCGGCCATCCCACCTCGCTGCCCAGCGTGACCGGGGCGCGAACCCCCGTGATCCTCGGGAAGTGGTCGTTCCCTTCCGCCTGATCCTTGATCCGCCCTGTCCTGTTGATGCAATCCAAAGAGGTCGACGAGCGACCAACCGAAGCCGGATCCACGCCTTATCGCCGCAATTCCAGGGCCCCGGCTTCGCGATCGCTCCGGCCTCTCGGCGGCGGACCAGAGACTCGACATCGACCGCCTCGAGCCGCAAATCCCCCTGGAATGCGGCCGACCTTTTGCCCTGTGCCGGAGGCGACGGCTCGCTCCCTTTGCGACGGGCGTTTCCCCAGTGCACGGACAAGACGCCCACGGTTCCAGAGAATGCAGGAGAGGTCGCATTCTGAATCCTTTGGATATCCCTCTTGCTTCATTTCGGGACTCACCATAAATTTTATGTGTTCCCTTCATCAGTCGTCCATCAGAGCTGAATTCGGGCGAGGTGTTGTCCGGCCGAGATCGTCCTCTCACGAGCAACCCGTCGCATGGCAAAACGCAGCCATGCATGATCGCGGCGTATGACTTGCCAGCCGAGATTCATTTCTTGATGAGATGCCACTCCATCTGGTCTGGGAACCCCCGCGTGGTTGTGACGAGGGTCGCGTTCGTGTCGAGTTGAGCCGAAGACCTCCACATCTGTTTGCACGAAAGGAATTCCCGATGAGCACCGCCAAGAACGTGAAGGGCACACCAAAAGCCACGAAGAAGACCACCAAGCCGGCCGCCCCGAAAGCAGCGAAGGTCGAGACCGCAGCCGCAGCCCCCACCCCGGCTCCGGAGCCAGTTCCCGCGCCGGCCGTGAAGAAGACCACGGCAGCCGCAAAGAAGGTGACCAAGAAGGCCGCCAGCGCTGAGGCGACCACACCGGCAGTTACCGCCACACCGGCCGCCCCGACCAAGAAGAAGGCCGCCCCGAAAAAGGCCGCCACAAGGAAGGCGAGCCCCAACCCCTGAACGTAGCGCCTCGCAAGCGGCATGGGGCGTGAGTGCCGTTTTTTCGTTTCGATCTCAACGGAAGTGGAGGAATCAGGCGACCGATTCCCTCAAATCATAAGTCGTGAACCAGGTCACTCGGGAATCGATTGAGGCCGCGAGCCGGATGACCTTGGGTGCCACGGGATTCCCTGCTCGGAATCCTGTGGCACTTGACGCTTTCATTCCAAAGCCACCTCGAGTCTCAAAGGAATTCGCTGCCCCGAGCGGCCTGAGTTCGCCCTGTTTGTTGGGGCTGAACCAAAGGCGATCCCGATTGCTCGGCTGCTCGGGTTTCCCCCCGCAAAGAACCTTGTTCCAACGCTCCGGACAAGGCCGAGGTCAGAACGCGCGAGGATTCCAGGTCATCGTGTTTCCAAAGGCCCTAAATAGAAACTTTCAAATGGGAAAGTAGATCAGGCGGCCCTGGCTTTTGGGTAAGCCGAACCCTCGATCTGGAAAGGGTTTGCCTGTCCCAGCCAGGTGAAGACTCGATCCAATAATTCCTCCAGATCCTTGCACCGATGATTCCGGGTGATGTTCTCGTGCAAATGCCACCATACCCGCTCGATCGGGTTCAGGTCCGGGGAGTATGCGGGGAGCAGATGGACTTCGATTCGACCCTCGTGCTTCCAGAGGTACTGGATCACCTCCAGGCTGGTGTGGCTCCCCGCGTTGTCGCAGATCACGTGGATCTTGCGGTAGCGTCGCAGCCTGCGGCGCAGGTCGTCGAGGTGCTTGATGAACAACGCTCCGTCGCGCCCTTGCTTGGGGGCCGCCTCGGTGACGAACACCTGGCCGGTCCGCCAGTGGATTGAGCCGGAGATGTGCCGCTTCTTGTTCGTCCCGGGGGTCTCGACCTTCGCTTGTCGGCCTTTGAACATCCACATCCGGCCGATCTTTGGGTTGGTGTGAACCTCGACTTCGTCCTGCCAGACGGCCGTCTCGTCCTCGGGCAGCTCTTCCAGGAGCTTCCGCAGTTCAGCCAGCTTGACCTGCCTCTCGTCTTCGTCCGGCTTCAGGGTCGGCCGGGGTCGCCGGCACACCAGGTGGCCGCGATGGAGCCAGCGACGGACGGTCTCCCGGCTGACGCGAACGCCTTCTCTTTCTCGCAAGAGCAGGGCCAACAACACACACGACCAGCGACTGCGGAGGAAACCGAAGTCGCTGGGGGTCGTGGTGGTCACCCAGTTCACGAGGATGGCGACCCAGCCGAAGCCCAGCCGAAAGGGCCGGCCCCGTTTCCTCCCAGTCAACCCTTCGAGGCCCTCGGCCTGGAACCGCTTCAGCCAGCGGTCGACAGTGCGTGAGCTGCAGAAGAGCATGGACTCGATGTTGTCCCAGGGATGGCCGTCAGCCAACAGGAGGATAATGTGGGCGCGAAAGCGGAGTTCGGGATCAGAATCCTTGCGGTAGATCGCCAAGAGTTCGTCGCGTTGAGTCGTCGAAAGGGAGAGCATGGGCGTCGTTAATGTTCGTCCGTGTTGAGTCGTCGGTGCAGTCCTCTGCATGAATTATAGGGGCAGGGCTACTTTCCCTTTGGCAGGGAACTATTTAGTTCCCACCGGCCCTTGAATCCCTAGAATAATGGCATCAGTGGGGTTGAACGCCCTGCCTCCTTTGGCTTTGACCGACTTCTTGCTTCTCGAGGGAAGGGATTCTTACTCTTGGCCTTGCATCATCGGCTCACGAGTCGGCTCCGATTCCTCCGGTATCGTGACGAGTGGAGCAACCGCACCCAGGACAAGGCTCGTCCAGGCACGGGGGAAGCCACACCGAGGCACCGCTCGCTGCCTCGCCTCTATCGCGAGCTCTACACGCTTCTTGAGGGGCAGCGTTCCGCCGTTGCGCTGGCCCTGGCGACACTCTCGATCGCCACGCTGCTGCGACTCGTCCCCCCCGCCGCCACCAAGCTCGTGATCGACTACGTTTTGCTCGCCAAGCCACTGCCGGGTTCCTTGCCGGCCTGGCTACCGATCCCGGCCGCTCCCAAAGGGCGGCTGCTTGCGCTCGTCACGGGGGTCTTCCTCGTCTCGGTGGTGTCGACCGCTTGCGGTCTCTGGGGGCGGTGGCGGGCGACCTTGGCATCGAAGCGGATCCAGGTCAAGGTCCGTCGACAGGTGTTCGAGCATGCGGTCCGGCTCCCCTTGCATCGGGTCTATCAGCTCAAGTCGGGAGGGGCGGCCAGCCTGCTCCGCGAGGACGCCGGAGGCGTGGGCGAGTTGATCTTCAGCATGATCTACAACCCCTGGCGGGCTCTGGTTCAACTGCTGGGCGGGCTCATCGTCCTCTGCTGGGTGGACTGGCGGCTCTTGCTCGGTGCGGGCGCCCTGGGGCCGGCCTTGTACTGGACCGACCGGCTCTGGAACCGTCGGCTTCGGCCCCTCTTCCGCGACGTTCGTAAGCAGCGGCAAGAGATCGACGCAATGGCCGCCGAAGCGTTCGGCGGCATGCGGGTCGTCCGTGCGTTCGGCCGTCAGCGCCGCGAGAGCGCCCGCTTCGTCGGCGAGAATCACTTCATGAGTCGGCAGGAGCTTTTCGCCTGGCGCTGGTCGCGGGGGGTCGAGATCCTCTGGGACCTGCTCTTGCCCGCCTCTTCCGGCCTCCTGCTCCTCTATGGCGGCATCCGGGTCCTCGACGGCCGGCTCTCGCTGGGGGACCTCATGATGTTCCTCGTCTACCTGGCGATGCTCCTGGAACCGTTGGCCGTGCTGGCGACCAGCGTCACCCAGCTTCAGAACAACTTATCCGGACTTGATCGCGTGCTCGACTTGATGGAAGAGCCCCGCGAGATGGTCTCGAACGCGGGGACCTGGTCGATCGCGAAGAGTTCCGTCGCCGGCCGGATCCAATTCGACGAGGTAAGCTTCGCCTATCCGAACACCGAAACCAGCGTGCTTCGCGACATCAACCTCGAGGTCGAGGCGGGGGAGGTCATCGCCCTGGTCGGCCGCAGCGGCGCGGGCAAGACGACGCTCTGCAACCTGATCGCGCGGTTCTACGACCCGACCGCAGGGGTCGTCCGGCTCGACGGCACGAACCTCCGCGACCTCAAGGTGGAGAGCTACCGCCGCTTGCTCGGCATCGTCGAGCAGGATGTCTTCCTCTTCGACGGCACGATCGGTGAAAACATCGCCTACGCCGATCGTCGCGCCACCCTGGCCCAGGTCGAACACGCCGCTCGGGTGGCCAATGCCGCCGAATTCATCACCCGGCTCCCCGACGGCTACGACACCTTGATCGGCGAGCGCGGGGTCCGGCTGAGCGGCGGGCAACGCCAGCGCCTGGCGATCGCCCGCGCGGTGCTCGCCGACCCCCGGATCTTCATCCTCGACGAGGCGACGAGCAATCTCGACAGCGAGAGCGAGCATCTGATCCAGCAGAGCCTCACCACCTTGATGCGCGGGCGAACCTCGTTCGTGATTGCGCATCGGCTCAGCACGATCCGCCACGCCGACCGGATCCTCGTCATGGAAGGGGGGGCGATCGCCCAGGTCGGCAGCCATGCCGAGCTCATGGCCGACAGCGGCCTTTATCGTGATATGGTCCTGCTTCAACGGCTCGAAACGACATCCTCTTGACGTAGTCGACAGGATCGGTGACAAAAGCACGGCGACTCGCGGTTCGCGACACGGACGAACCGAGGGATTCATCGACGAACGCGGTTCGCGATTCTCCCCTTTAACCAACCGATCCCCCGCAGGTTCGTCAAGAGGGGGCTCGAGACGGTCGTCCCTGAATCGTGAGACATCGATTATATGTTGTCGACCGGGGAACGTCCGCGCGAGTTGCATTGGTATCATGCCGGGCCAATGCTCTTTGGCGACTGGGGCACGAGCCGGCTCTACGTCCTCGGCCTGGCATTCGCCTTCAATGGCCGCGCCTCGTTCTGGTACATCGCCGCGATGTGCCTGTTGATGATCGGCGTCGGTTGGTGCTACACCGCGGTCTGCCGGCTCTTCCCCGACGGCGGCGGCGTTTACTCGGCGGCCCGCCAGCGATCCGAGCTCCTGGCCGTCGTCGGTGCCCTGCTCTTGTGTGCCGACTACGTCGTCACCGCCTCGCTCTCCTGCCTCGATGCGTTCCACTACCTCGGGATCAAAGACCTCCAAATCCTGGGAACCCCGGTCGACGCGATCGCCACGGCCGTGACGATCCTCTTGATTGGCTTCTTCAACGCGTTCGGGCCGACGAAGACAGGGTTCGCCGCCATGCTGGTGGCCCTGGCCACGATCGCGCTGACCTTGGTCATCGGCATCTTCTGCCTGCCCCACTTGATGAACCCGGGTGAACTCAAAATCCTCTCCCCGTTCGCAGCGGGCAACCCCTGGCAGTCGTGGGTCGGCTTCACCGAGATCGTGCTCGCGCTCTCGGGGGTGGAGGCGGTCGCCAACATGACCGGGATCATGGTCCCGCCCGTGGAGCGGACCGCGAAGCGGACGATTCTCCCTGTCCTGGTTGAAATCGTCATCCTCAACCTGATCCTGGCGGCGGCGATGAACGCCCTGCCCGATCAGATTCTCTACCAGCGATCTCCTGATGGGACACTCGCCCACACCGGCGACATGCTCAAGGTCATCGCCCATCAGTACGTCGATCCGGTCATTCCGTTCTTCTCGGCCGTCAGCGCCTTTGTCTTCGCGGCACTCCTGTTGTCGGCCGTCAACACGGCCGTCGGCGCCTTGGTCTCGGTCCAGTTCATGCTGGCGCGGGACAAGGAGCTGCCCAAGCCGTTCACCGGTTTGAATCGCTACGGGATGCCATTCATCCCCTTGGTGGTGGCGGCGATCATTCCGGCGGCGGTCGTCCTCATCTTCCCGAGCGTCGCGGCGCTGGCCGACCTCTACGCCATCGGCGTCGTCGGGGCGATCGCAATCAACCTCGGGTCGATCTCGACCAACCGCAACCTGAAACTGAAGACGCATGAACGAGCGATTATGATCGTCTTGACGGTGGTCCTGATCGCCATCGAGCTGACCATCGCCGTCGTCAAGCCGCATGCCCGCAGCTTCGCCCTGCTCGTCCTGGTCGTCGGTCTCGCCGGCCGGCTGGCGACGATCGCGTCGAGCCGCACCTTACCGCTCTCGCGGAACTCCCGGTTCGGCTACCTGGCCGTGTCGGTCGCGGCGATCCTGCTTGAATTGTTCAACGCCCTGGTGGTTGGCGACACCTGGCCCAGCTTTGCCCTCTCGGTCGGCATGGCCGTGACGATCGGCTACCTCACCGATCAGGTGCGCCGGTATCGCGTGGTCGCGGGTGAACCGGGAGCCGAACTCGCCCTCGAAGGGAAACCGGCCGGCGAAGAGGCCGAATTGGCTCTCGCGCCCACGGCGGCGCCCGTCAAGCCGCGGATGCTCCTGGAAGGGGCGTTCAAGCCGAAGATGCACATCATGGTCCCCACTCAGGGCAACACGCGTCTGATCGAGTTCGCGATCGAGGAGTGCAAGAGCCGCCAGGCCGAGCTGCAAATCCTCTTCATTCGCCACCTGGCGGTGACCCCGATGGGACCGACGACCATCCCGACCCTGGCCGAAGACGAGCAGGCCCTTCAACTGTTCGAGCGGCTCCGCACCCAGGCCCATGACTCGGGCGTCCCCTTGCGCCTGCTCTACGGCGTGGCTCGGGACATCCCCGACGCCATCCTCGACATGGCCGTCACCCACGGCGCCAACATGCTGCTCCTCGGCCTAACCCGGCGTGGGGCCCTCTGGAAGGCGATGAAGGGGGACGTGATCCAAGGGGTTGCCGAGCATCTCCCCGAAGATATCGGCCTCCTCATCTATTCCTGATTCTCCAAAAGACACAGGCAAGCGAACACAGCCAAGAGGTCAGCGTTCGCTCGCCTGAGGACTTTGAACTAAACGCCTGCAGGCTGACCGATGGCCAGGAGCTTCGCCAAGGCCTGGGCCAGACCGTCCAGCGAGCTGGTGTCGGGGAGCGTCACGCTCAGCCTGGGCTTGCCCGAGGCATCCGTCTCCACGCAGGCCGAGAGACCGGCCCGCAGGTTCGCGACCAGGGCTTCCGGAGGGGGTGTCGACTCCTGCTGCGACACAAGCTCTCCCAAGAACTTGAAGGCAGCGCCCAGGAGCTCGCCACCGGCCGACGCCACCCGTTCGCGATGTGCCATCGAAAGGGCCTGGGTCGCCGCCTCTTCCTTCTGTTTGACCGTTTCGTCAACAGGTGCCTCGGGGCGAGCGCCCAGGAGCACTTCGAGGCGGCTCTTGAGCTCCTGCAAGCCGCTGGCGAGGTCCACGCGATCGACCTCCGACTCCACGTCCAGGGCCGCCAGCGCGAGGTCTTTCTTGGCGGCGAGGGTCGCAAGCAGGTTCTCTTCGATCGTCCCCTCGGTCACGAGCACGAATACTTGCACCGGCTGCAACTGCCCCATCCGGTGGGCCCGTGCGATCCGCTGTTCGAGGACCGCCGGGTTCCACGGCAGGTCGACGTTGATCACGGTATTGGCCGCTTGCAGGTTCAGGCCGGTCGAGCCGGCGTTCGTCGTCAGGAAGAGCTGGCAAGTCGGGTCGTTCTGAAAGCGATGGACCAACTCGGCCCGCTGCTTCTGCGGCACGCTGCCATCGAGCCGAACGAACCCGTGCCCGCGCTTCTTGAGTGGCCGCTCGATCAGGTCGAGCATCGTCGTCCACTCCGAGAAGAGGATGACCTTGCGTCCCTCCTCCTCGAAGACCCGCTCGAAGAGATCGTCCAGATGGGCCAGCTTCGTTGAGTGCCCCGGATCTTCCTTGTTGACCAGGGTCGTGCTGTCGGCGACCATTCGGCACATCAGCAAGGACTTTTGGAGGCGAAGCAAGTCCATCTCGCTCAAAAACTTCTTGCGCGTGATCGCCGCGATGATTTGTAGGTGGCCCGCGTGGATCACCGCCTGCTCGTCGCTCGGCGGAATCCGAACGATATCCATGGTGCGTTGCGGCAGCTCAAGCTTCACGCTGTCGCGGGTCCGGCGGAGGAGGATCGGCTTGAGCCGCTCGCGCAGCTCACCGAGATTGCGATACCCCAGCACCTTCCCCTTCTCATCAACCATTCGGTGCTTGTTGAAGAAGCGGAAGCCGGGGCCGAGCCGACGATCGTCGATGAACTGAACGATCGAATAGAGGTCGTCGAGGCGATTTTCGAGCGGCGTCCCTGTCAGCGCCAGCGCGAAGCGCGAGCGCAGGCTCTTGATCACGTTGCTCGTCTTCGACTCGTAGTTTTTGATGCGCTGACCTTCATCGAGGATGATCAGGTCCCAGTTCATCCGTTCGATGTGGATGATGTCGCGAAGCACTTGCTCGTAGTTGCAGATCGTGAAGAAACAATCATTCTGATACTGCTCGCCACGAACAGCCGCCCCGCCCCCGACAAGCTGAACGTCGCGGTAGCAGCAGCGATGAATTTCACTGCGCCACTGCGACTTGAGTGACGCCGGGCAGACGATCAGCACTTTCTTGATCTCGGCCTCGTTCGCCAGGAACTCCGCCGTCCCGATTCCCTGGATCGTCTTGCCGAGCCCCATGTCGTCCGCGAGGATCGCGCGGCCGGCGCCCGCCGCGAACGCGATCCCGTCGAGCTGGTACGGGAGCAGCGGGATCTTGAGCATCTCCGCTCGTAGCGGGTGTCCCGCGGGGTTGGTGCGGATCTCCTCGGTCTTGCTGCGGAGGCGCTCCTGAAGTAGGCGCTGCTGGATCAGCTCTTCGGCATCGGGATAGATGGCGACGTCCCTGCCGAGCTTTTGCAACTTCGCCAGGCGTTTCATCAGGTCGTGGAGGTCGGTGATCGGCTTGTCCCGAATCGGCTCGATGACCTTGATAATCGCCTCGTCCACCTGTTCGGGAGTCAGCAACCGGAGCGTCACCTCGTCCCCGTCATAGCGCAAGTGGAGCGCCAGGTGCTTGCGGCGATATGGCTTTCGGAGCGCTTCCGCCTTGAACCGGCGGCGGACCTTGTTCAGGACGTGCATGACGTGCTTACACGTACCTAACGTATTCGTGCGAAAGTCAGGGCAGGAACAAAAGGAAGCGCCCGGCTCCGTCCCGCGCAGGGCCACGCGATAGCTCTTGCCGCTGAGCCGGTTGGTGACCGTATAGTCGGTCCAGGGCTGGGTCGAATCCACGGACTGGACGGTCATCTTCTCGGTCTTCGCGCGCTCGGCCCGATCGGCCAGGGCCCGGGCGATCAAGGCCTCCTCCCCCAGGCTCTCGACGGGCGTGCGGGGTTCGGGGGGAGCGGCCGCGAGCCCGAGGGCCAGCTTCTCTTCGAGGATCAGCGAGAACGCCGCGCCCACGTGCTCACAGGCGGTTCGACAACGATTGCAGTTCCAGTGCAGGCGGTTGCGGGCCTCGGCCATCAAGGTGATCGTCACGACGACCGGGCGCCCGCCTTTCGTTTCAGCGGGGAGCTTGAGGCGGAAGAGGTCTCCTCCCAGGAACACGTCGTCCGCAATCGTGATCTCCCACTGATTTGCAGACTGCTGGATGAGCGTCTTCCCCTCCGGCCCAAGAAGCTTGCAGGCCTCGAGGAATGTCAGTCGAGAGAGCCGATCACGAAGCGAAAGACGACCGCTGGGAAGCGTACTCGAGGCCTGCGTCGCCATACCGATCACTCCCGCCCGTTGTCGAAAAAGGGATCCGCGAAGAAGAAACAGAAAGCGAATGTGTCGCGGAGTCGAGAAAGCCAGTTTAGTGGAACCCCACCCTCGCTTCAAACCGGCAACGCTTGTCGAACGCCAGAATCACGCGGTAGCCTGGATACGGAACGATCGCGCCCCCGAGTCGGCCCTCCTACCGCGCAATTGGGATCTCTTCATGGCTCGCCCTTTATCCCCCTGGTCGCAACTCTTCCGAGTCTTCCTCGCCACGACCGCGCTCGGACTGTTCGGGGCCGCGCCCGCCGAACCGCCGACGCTCCCCGTCTTGAACCAGAAAGTCGCCGAGTTCGCCGAATCCCAGCGCGGCAAGAAGGTGGGGGATGGAAGCTGCGTCACCCTCGCCGTGGAGGCCTTGCGGTCCGCGAACGCCAAGCGGTTTCGGCTCAATCGCGCCGATGGCGATTACGTCTGGGGCCGGCGGGTGGACGACTTCAAGGACGCTCTACCCGGCGACATCCTTCAATTCCGCGACGCCGAGTTCAAAGGAAAGAAATATCTGACCCGACGGCGATGGATCTCCTGGCACGAGTCCTATCCTCACCATACGGCGATCGTCTCAGGAGCCGGCGAAGGGGGCAAAGTGCTCACCATCCTGCACCAGAACGTGGGACCGAAGGGGGCCGACGATGACCGGAAGCAGATCGTCCAGCAAGGCACCCTCCGGATCGACTCGCTCCAGAAGGGGGGATGGGTGCGAATCTATCGCCCGATCGAACCTTCCGAGGCCGAGCCCCGTCCTTGAGTTGAGACCAACGCCGCCGCGAAAATCGGCGCGAGGCGAACGCAAACTCTCGACCGCCTGAACGCCTGAGCCGATACCTCCTAGCGGGCATTTTGCACCGTCCGCAATCAGCCCGATGAGGCCGGAATGTCGCCTCCCAAAGCCTGTGAAAGGATCCTTGCTCCGATCGACTTGCTTTTTGTAGACGACCGGTCTAATATGAAGTTGTTGTGGCAACAAGAGGTTCGCGAAGTCTGTGGGGCCGGTACGAGATCAAGGCCGTTTTATGAGCAAGGAAAAAACCAAAACCGTTCTGCTGGAAGCCGGCAAACGGGTTTTCCTGGAGAAGGGCTACAACCACGCAGGGATTGAAGCCATCATCCAGGCGGCCGGCGTCCCCAAGGGTTCGTTCTACTACTATTTTACGAGTAAGGAAGATTTCGGCCTTCAGGTACTCGATAGTTTTGCTGAGGGCTACAACGAAAACTTCGAGCGTGACCTGGGAGACCTCACGCTCGGTCCTCTCGACCGGCTGCGTCGTTACTTCGACTCGGCCTGTGCGAGGATTCAGTCCCAGGAATGCCGTAACGGCTGCCTGGCCGGAAACTTGAGCCAGGAGATGGCCGCTCAGAGCGAGGCGTTTCGAGCACGCCTGGAAGAGATCTTCGATGGCTGGGTCGATCGTTATGCCGTCGTCCTCGGTGAAGCCCAGCAGCTTGGCGAGATTCCGCCGGACATCGACGTCCACGAACTCGCCGAATTCTGGCTCAATAGCTGGCAAGGCGCGGTCCTTCGAGCCAAAACGATCCGAAGCGTCGTTCCGCTTCAGACGTTTCTCAACGTGATGTTCGGACTGCTCCTCCACGTTCAGCCGTGAGATCCATCCGGTCACACGGCGTTCGGAGACGGATTAAGGACTTAGGGCCCAAGAATTGCTTGACTGACTGGTCAATTACAAGCCTCCTGAAGCGGATACCTGGATAAAGAGACGCTCGGTTGATGGTGGATCCGGCAAAAAAAAAGAAGGAAGACGAACATGGCAGCACTCGACGTGGCTCTTGAATCAGCTTTGGATTCCGCCCAACCGTCCAACCCCCCGACGTCCGTTCGGCGCCTGGACGATGCGGCCAAGGTGGAGATCGACCGCCTCTTCCGTCGTGGGATCTCTCCCGACGTACTCGCGGCCCGATTCCACCAAACGCGGCCGCGAGTCGACCGAGTTCTGACCGAGCTCCGCGCCAAGCGGATCATCGAGCACGTGCTCGACTTCATGCCCGATCCCAGCTTTGAAACTCCGGGCGTTGAGACGGAAATCCTTGCCACGCTGCCAGAACCGGCCGCCGGCAAGGCCCGCCGCTCCAAGCCCCCCGAAGGGCTGCCCCCCTACCTGGCGAGCTTGTACGACGTCCCGCTGTTATCGCGTGAACAGGAAGCCCACCTGTTCCGCAAAATGAACTACCTGAAGTTCCGCATCAACCAGATGCGGGCCGCGATCGACCCCACTCGCGTGAAACCGGCCGTGCTCGACGAGATCGAGCGGCTGATGGAAGAGGCGCTCGCAGTCAAGAACCAGATCATCCGCGCCAACCTCCGCCTGGTGGTCTCGATCGCCAAAAAACACCTGGGGCCGGCGAACAACTTCTTCGAATTGGTCTCCGACGGCAACATGTCGTTGATCCGGGCCGTGGAAAAATTTGACTACGCCCGTGGCAACAAATTCAGCACCTATGCCTCTTGGGCGATCATGCGGAACTACATCCGCTCGATCCCCGAAGAAAAACATCGACGCGATCGGTTCGTCACCGGACACGAAGAAATGTTCGAGGCCGCCGCCGACCACCGGACCGACGAACACGAATACGAGGTCGCCCAGAAACGCACCCGAGAGGCGGTCCAAGGACTCCTCGGCCGCTTGTCCGATCGGGAACGGCGGGTCCTCACCAGCCGGTTCGGCCTGGAAGGGACGGTCGCCCACACGCTCGAACAGCTTGGGCAAGAACTCGGCGTCACCAAGGAGCGGGTCCGTCAGATCGAGTCACGGGCTCAGGAGAAGCTCCGCAAGATCGCGATTCAGGAGAACCTCGAACTCCCGACGCTCTGAGCATTCCAGGCCCAGTGGCGGGGAGTTTCTTTCCAAAACCGGCGATCGACGATGAAAACGTATCGGATCCATGAGTTCGGCGGATTCGACGGCCTGCGTCTCGACGAACTGCCCACGCCCTCCCCCGGGCCTGGGCAGGTGCTCGTCCGGGTGCGGGCCGTTTCGTTGAACTATCGAGATTTGCTCGTCCTCAAGGGCTTCTACAACAAGAACTTCCCCTTGCCAGCCGTCCCGCTTTCGGACGCCGCGGGCGAGGTGGTTGAAGTCGGTGACGGAGTGACGCGGGTCAAGGTCGGCGATCGGGTTGCGCCGATTTTCATGCAGACCTGGCTGGCTGGCGAATTGGCCGAGGCCCACGGCAAGTCAGCGCTTGGCGGGGCCACCGAAGGCGTCTTGGCGGAATTCGTGGTCCTTCACGAGAATGGCCTGGTCCTCCTGCCCAAGCATCTGAGTTTCGAAGAGGGGTCAACCCTCCCTTGCGCGGCGGTGACGGCCTGGAACGCTCTGTTCGTCGCCGGAAACATCAAGGCGGGCGACACCATTCTGACCCAAGGCACGGGAGGCGTCTCGCTCTTCGCCCTCCAGTTCGCCAAGCTGGCCGGTGCAACGGTGATCGCCACCTCGAGCAGCGACGAAAAGCTTGAGCGCGTGCTCAACATGGGGGCGGCGGCCGGAATCAACTACAAGACGACTCCCGACTGGGAGAAGCGCGTTCGCGAACTGACAGGTGGCCGAGGAGTGGACCTCGTGGTTGAGGTCGGCGGGGCCGGCACACTCTCGAAATCGCTCCATGCCGTCCGAACGGCCGGGCAGATCAGCCTGATTGGCGTTCTGGCGGGAGGGGCCGCGGAAATCAATACACTTCCCATCCTGATGAGGGCCATCGAGGTCCGTGGGATCTTCGTCGGCTCACGCGCCATGTTCGAGGCGATGAACCGCGCCCTCGACGCTCACGAGCTTCGCCCGGTGATCGACCGGGTCTTTCCGTTCCAGGAAACACCGGCCGCGTTCCGCCACATGGAGAGCGCGGCCCATTTCGGCAAGATCGTGATTCGGGTCTGATCTGAAGCCGATCGGTAGAGATCGATCAATACTCGTACGAGGGCATCGCCGCCACGGCAAGGCCGACGGCGACCGCCACCGGGACGAGCACGGCCAACGTGGCCGCAAACGCTCGAAGCCAAGGGGCGCGCCTCCGGATCGGCCCGAGCTGGACCAACCAGAGCGCCGCGGGGGCCAGAGCGAAGAGCGCCACGCTTCCCGAGGGGAGTTCCGCATAGAACCGGTTGATCAAGAGCAGGCTTGCCAGGGCCACCACCACGATCGGGGTTCCACCGCGTTCCAGGCCGATCGAAGGTATCCGCCAGGAGACGAGCCAGCACACCGCGAGCGAGGCGGAAAGGACAATGCCCAGAAGCGGCAGGACAATGCTTCCGGAAACCAAAAGGGCCACGCTCGCTCCGCCGGTGACGAGAAGCAGCGGCAAGAAAATGCCTGCTCCTGAGCAACGGGCAGCAATAGCATCAAGATTTGCCCACGCCAGAACCATGCCGATCCCGATTAAGGCTCCCCCGAACAGGGGGGTGGGAGCCGACCATGCTTCTCCGAACGCAGGCCCCACGATCGCCGCGGTCGTGAGCCCGGAGACGATGACCCGATTGGCCCAAGTCATCCAAGCTCGGGCGGCCCCAAACACCTCGAAAAGGGCCGCCACAATCGCGACGCTCACAAGCAGGGGAATCCGGTCCGTCACCTCAGAGGGAGGCCATGCAGGCCAGGCCACTCCGAGATGGCCCGCCAGATCGCCCAAGCCGAGCGCCAACGCCACGGCCAGGCCACCGCTAGCTTTCAGATCCAGGCGGCGGCCCACCCGCCAGACCGCCATCAAAACAGCTACTGTCACCAGCGCCGGGAGGAGCACTCCGAGCAGAAAGGCGCTGAGGGGACTTGGCATCGTCACGCCCTCCGTAGATCAGAGGTGAAGGCCCTCCGCGCTGTCCCCGCTTGGGGAAACGACCCGTCGGGCCTTCGATCCCTTTTCGGTACGTTATTGGCCGCCCTCGACGCTCACAATAATCTTCACATCGTCACCGATGCCTTCCAGCATCTTGTTCATTTTGTAGTCCGATCGCTTGATCGCGAATTCGGTCTCGAACCCGGCGACCGGCTTCCCCTTCATATCCTTGCCCGCCCCGGTGCGGGTCACCGTCAAGGCCAAGGGGTTGGTCACACCGTGGAGCGTCAGGTCGCCGTGGACCTTGAACGTGTCCGCGCCTGACTTGGTCACCGACTTGCTCTTGAACGAGATCGTCGGGTACTGAACCGCGTTGAAGAAGTCGGTCCCCTTCAGATGCTTGTCGCGATTCGCGTTGGCGGTATCGATGCTCTCCGTCTTCACCACGATGTCGAGGTGGGAGTTCTTGGCGTCCTTTTCGTCGAGGGCAAACTGGCCGGTGATGTCGTTGAACCGGCCATAGGTATAGCTCGTGTTCATGTGCTTGACGCGAAAGACCGTCGCCGAGTGGACCGTGTCGACTTTGTACGCCTGGGCCGCCGCCGGGTTCGCGTGGCCGAGCGAAAGTCCCATCCCAGAAACGATTCCCGCCATGAGCGTGAGCTTGCGAACCGTCATCACGTCGTCTCCTTTTTTTCTGCGTTGAGAAAAGACCGTTCTGAACCACCACGACCGACACGAGCGAGCGGACCGATGCGTCCGATCGATTTTTTGTTTCAAAAGCGGGTATTCCGCCTGGGCCGGCCGGGCGACAGGTCAAGACGTCAACGGGCTTGCCGAAGCCAACCCTAAGTCCCCGGTCGCCTCGCCTTGACGAGCAAGCGATTGAACTCGACCATTTCTTCAGCCGTCAGATGGCCGAGTTGCTTCCGATGTAGCTCGAGGACCGGAGCGTCGAGCTCGGCCAGCACCGCCATCCCCTGCGTGGTGATCTTAATCAGCACGAGCCGGCGGTCCTCCTGGGTCCGACACCGCTCGACCAACCCCCCCGCCTCAAGCCGGTCGACCAGCCGGGTGATGTCGGGCAAATGCGAAATCATCCGGCCGGCCACCTCCAGGCAAGGCAGCTCAGTCCCCGCCCCCCGGAGGATCCTGAGCACATTATATTGGGCTCCGCTGATCTGATGCTGCTTGAACAGCCGGGCGAACTCCGCCTGGAGTTGCTCGGTCGTCTTCACCAGATTCAGCGACACTTCCTGCTCCGGCGCATCAAACGGGTTTCGCTTCTTGACTTCGTCCTGTAACGGCGATGCCGCCATTTTCCCTGCTCCTCATATCGCTCCAACCATCTGTCCACACAAAATACCGCACCACGATTATCGTGTCAACAATTTCTTTCGCAGCCGGTTTTGCGGTTTCCCCCTGGCAGGGCCGCGCAGGCCTGGACAGTCTCGGAGATCCTCGGGCGAGGCGGATCTGGAGTCAGACTGTAGCGGGGCGGAAATTTTACGAGGCGATCGTCGAAACCAAGCCCCCTGCTCCCGCTGGCCGCCCCGTAGCGACAGCCGGATCGATCTGCCTCGACAAAGCGCGGGGGACGTTGCTCCAAAGCGAGATGGGAACCGGCCCCGCTCTTTGGATTGATCGTGCTTCGTGTCAACGCATCAAAAAGCCTTGAGCACCGAGACGTCCCGGTGCTGGGGGTTGCCGGTTTCGGGAGCACGATCCGATGGCGCCGACTTGGCCTCGGATGAGCTTCCCGTTGGCCCTGGAACGGCAGCTTTGGCCAGCGCCCCGGGTTCGCAGACCTTCGGCTCGTCGAGCTTGGCCTTGGCCAGCTTGCGATCGAGAGCGTTGGGGTCAATATAAGGGGCGGGGGTCCACATCGCCTGCTCGGCGTATTCGATCTGCGACCTGGGATCGAGATGCTCCGTTTTCCGGTAAAGGATCCGGCATTCCTTGATCTTCAACGAGTCGGACTGGCTTCGTGACGAGGTCCGCCCCAGCTTGCCCACCGCGAGCAGTTGACTCGAGGCTGTCGGCTGGATCTCGGCCGAATTCGACCCATTGATGGTGAGCGTCCTCGAGCCTTCGACCACTTCCTCGGCGCGAACGACTTCGTAACCGCCAGGGAAATGCTGTTCCATCAGCTCGTCCGCATGTTTTCGATAATACTTCGGCCACTTCGAGGTATTGGCCGGCATCCCGATGACGCCCGAATGCCCGTCCTGGTAGACGTAGCGGACCTCACGGGCCCCGGAGCAGCCGAGCGTTCCAAACAGAGCGATCGAAAGGAAGACGTACGTCCTGCGCCCGCCAAACATGATGACGACCTCATGCGGAGCTCGGTCGTCTCCTCGGACCGGAGCTCCAAGAGAACGTAATCCCTCTCGCCTGGGTCCCAACAAAGAGGGAGGCAGAACCCAGCGCGAAACCTGGAACGACGCTGTTGGAAAATCCCAAAAGGTGTGAATCAGCGATTGGAAAGACTTTTCACTAGACCCATGTCAAGCCTTCCATGGCCGGGACGAGCCAACGCCTTGGCGTCTTCGTCGTCCCGAACGGTTCCCAGGTCTTGAGCGTCCGGCCTGTGGAGGTTGGTTCATGAAGTGGTTCAAAAGGAACGAGGCCACGCTCACCTTCGATTATACGGCCGTCGCCTCCTCGGGAAAGCCCCCACTGCGGTCCTCACGCCGATCATCAGGACCAGGCGACAATACCCCATTCCAGAAACCCAGGCCGATCCCTAAGATCGGTTCGCGGATCGTCGCAAAACGCCGCACGGCCTCAACCACTTGAGAGTGGGAGGGCGGGATGACTCAACCCAAAGGACGGATCGACCGATCGATCGGAGACGCGCTGTGCTGGACTTCCAGATCACCGTTGATGCGGGAACAGGTGATGAGATCATCGAGGTTCCCCTGTCCTCTCTCTCACTGCTCGATTGCCCTTTGTTCAATAAAGGGAGCGCCTTCCCCGATGACGAACGGGCGGAATTCGGACTGCACGGCCTGCTCCCCCCGCATGTCGGCTCGATCGATGAGCAACTCGAGCGGCGCTATCGCGACTTCGAGCAGAAGCGTACCGAGTTGCAACAGCACATCTACCTCCGCGACCTCCAAGATCGCAACGAGGTACTCTTCTATCGCCTGATGGCCGAGCACATCACCGAGATGATGCCGCTGATCTATACGCCGGTGGTCGGCGAAGCCTGCGAGTACTTCAGCCGGATCTATCGACGCCCTCGCGGCCTGTTCATTTCATACGAGCACCGCGCCGATCTCGAGACAATCCTCGAGAACCGGCCCTACCGCGACGTGGACGTGATCGTCGTGACCGACGGTGAGCGGATTCTCGGCCTGGGCGACCTCGGAGTCGGCGGCATGGGCATTCCTGTCGGCAAACTCTCGCTCTACACGCTCTGCGGCGGCATCAACCCCGCGCGCACGCTGCCGATCTTCCTCGACGCTGGAACAGACAACGAAGAGGCACTCGCCGATCCGCTCTACCTTGGCGGACGCCATCCGCGAGTCCGAGGCGCGGAGTATGACGATTTCATCGAGCAATTTATCGGAGCCGTGACTCGAGTCTTGCCAAACACGTTGCTCCAGTGGGAAGACTTCGCCCTACCCAACGCCAGGCGGTTGCTCGACCGCTACCGCGACCGGCTCTGCACCTTCAACGACGATATCCAAGGGACCGCCGCCGTCAGCCTGGCGGCCATTCTGGCGGCGGGTCATGTGTCCGGGACACGCCTGGCCGACCAGCGAGTGGTGATCCTGGGCGCGGGCTCAGCCGGAACCGGGATCGCGGACCAGATCGTGACCGCCATGATCGCCGAAGGACGGACTGAGTCTGAGGCGCTCGCGCAACTCTGGCTGGTCGATCGTGACGGTCTGCTTCACTCCGCGATGACCGGCCTCCAGCCGTTCCAGCAGCGCTTCGCTCAACCACTCGAGCGGCTCACAGGATGGGCGGTCGGAGCCGGTGGGTACACGCTCGCCGAGGTGGTCGGGAACGTTCATCCGACGGTCCTGATCGGGACCTCGGGGAGGCCCGGGACGTTCACGGAGGAAGTCGTTCGCGAGATGGCGCGCCATGTCGAGCGGCCGGCCATCTTCCCCCTCTCGAACCCGAACTCACGGTGCGAGGCGGCCCCCGCCGACATCATCGCCTGGACCGACGGCCGGGCGCTCGTGGCGACCGGTAGTCCGTTCCCCGAGGTCGTCCACGGGGGCCGCACGTTTGCGATCGGCCAGTGCAACAATGCGTACATCTTCCCCGGCCTCGGCCAGGGGGTCATCGCCTCGGGGGCGCGGCGCGTCCCTGATGAACTCTTTCTCGCCTCGGCCAGGGCCCTGGCCGAAGCTTCGCCGGCACGGACGACCGTGGGCGGCTCGCTCTTCCCGGCCCTGGAAGACATCGCGAGCGTCTCGCGCCGGATTGCCCTGGCGGTGGCGGGCGAGGCCTGCCGCCTTGGCCTCGCGGATCCAAGTCCGCCCGAAGAACTCGCCCACCGAATCGACGCGCGATGGTGGCACCCCCGCTATGGCAAGCTTCGCCGCCAGCGATGAAGAAGGGCCAAGGCGACCGTTCCGCCAGCGAAGAATCAAACATCTGAAATTCAGCCAGTTTCTTCAGCCTAACCCGCAATGTTGTCCTATGTTAAAATAGAGCAACGTTCGTTCTATCCATCCTCCGCGACGGCGTAAAGGACGATGATGAACACGCGGGATCTTGGCCTCTCCGTGACCCTCTCCGAAAAGCTCTTCGACCAGCTCAATTCCGAATCTGCCCGCCTCGCCATACCGCTCGAGTGGCTCGTCGCTTCGCTTCTGGTGGAAATGGCAAGCGAAGAGGGACCCGCGAATTCTCCCCACCGAAACACCCTCCCTGGCTAACGGGTCCGATCTTGCCTCGACTCGGCTCACGGATGAGACGACGCTGTCCCCGTGAGTCGGGTATGTCATTCGACCTGCCCCGAAAAGACGTGTGTCCGGTGAACCCCTTCTTGCGGCCCATGCTACGACCAGGGTATGGCCAAAAAGGGGGTGAACCTTGGCACAAGCGACGGTGAATCTGGGCCAAAAGCCGTATTGGCTCGCTGACGGCGAAGCGGTCGATCTTCGAAAATCGTTCGACGGTTTGGCGTCCCTGGTCCGGGAAGGGCTCCGGGGCGATCCGCTGTCGGGAGACATCTTCGTCTTCCGAAACAAGGCCGCCGATCGGATCAAGCTCCTGGTCTGAGAAGAGGATGGATACGCGATCCGGTACAAGCGATTGGAAAGCGGCACCTTCCGCTTCCCGCCGTCTCCCGAGGACCAGCCCCGCGGACCTCGTCATGCTCCTGGAAGGGATCGATCTGGCGAGCGGCAAGCGCTGGATCCAGATCGACGCGGAGCGCACGAGCAACTTGATTATCAGCCGGCGACCTTGTTCGTGGTCGAACAGGTGCGCTGCACGTACGCCTGCCCGCACTGCGAGGGGCAAGTCGTCACGGCCGGCAAGCCCGCCCAGCCGATTGAGAAGGGCTTGCCCGGACCGGGGATCCTTGCTCATGTGATCACCGAGAAGTATGCCGACCATATCCCGCTCCACCATCAGGAGCGCCGCCTCGCCCAGCAAGGGGTGGAGCTGTCGCGTTCGACCCTCTGCAACTGGATGGCCAGCGCCGCCAAGACGCTCGAGCCGCTGTATGAGTTGATGAAGACGTCGATCCTCGTGTGCGGCACGATCCACACCGACGACACCTCGGTGAAGGTGCGGGACTCGGAACGTTTAAGATCAAGGCCACCGGTCGGCTCTGGATCTACTACGGCGACCACCTTCACCCGTACAACGTCTTCGACTTCACCATGAGCCGGAAACGGGACGGGACGAGCCGGTTCCTCAAGGGTTTTCGGGGATTCCTCCAGGCCGACGCCTTCAGCGGCTACGACGGCATCTACGCAGTGGCTCTCGAGTAAGAGTGGCCTGCACGCGTGAATGCAGAAGCAGTTGCTGCGGGGACGATGCGCCGCCTGGGGTGCCCGGAGTGGGGGAGGGCTTGTCGGTCGCACACAACTGCACGCCGGGAAGTTCTCCAACAGTTGGACGATCCTCAGTCGCTCACCTTCTGCGAGCATTTTCCGAAAGCCTCCGTAAGAAGACGGGCAGTCTCGGCGACACTACAGGGTGACGGCTCTCCCATGGCACGAAGGGACGAAACCCATGTCCGATTGGGACGCGATTGTGGGACAGCATGGCCGGCTTGTCTGGCGCACCGCCTACCGGCTCCTGGGCAATCACGCCGACACAAGTGACTGCTTCCAGGAGACCTTCCTCTCGGCCCTGTCGGCCGCCCGCAAGCAGCGGGTCGAGAACTGGGGGGGCTTCCTGCAACGGTTGGCCACCGCCCGGGCGCTCGACCGGCTGAGGTATCGGCTGCGGCAATCCGGGCGGGGCGGACACCGCTCGGACGAGGCGGCCGTGCCCTGCCTCGCGCCCGGCCCTCCCCTCCAAGCTGAGGCTCAGGAACTGAACGAGCAGATCCGCCGCGCCTTGGCCGACCTGCCGCCCAAACAGGCCGAGGCCTTCTGCCTCCATTATCTGGAGCAATGGAGCTACCAGGAGGTCGGCCAGCATCTGGGGATCGCAACCAACGCCGTGGGCAGCCTGCTCCATCGGGCCCGAGCCGGGTTGCGAGAGGCCCTGAGCTCCGTAGCCTCGGGACAAGAAAGCTGAGGTGCCGCCATGATGCCCGACGACCAGCTCGACCAAATCCTTCTCACCTTCCGCGACGTCGACATCCCTGACGGGCCGCCCCCCGAGATCGTGTCTCGGACCCTGGCGGACCTGCAACGAGAAGCCCCCGGGCCCCGGCTCTTCTCACTCCACGAAAGGATCAGAACCATGCCCCCGATCGTCCGGATCGCCGCCGCCCTGTTAATCGCCGCCGGCACCACCGGCATCGTGAGCGTCATGACGTCGGGCCAGAAGGGTCCGGGCATCGCTTTCGCCGATGCCATCGAGCACGTCCGAGCTGCCCACACGATCACGTACACCATGCGGATCGGCGACGACCCCACTCCATTCCGCGTGTCCCGGATGGAGCCCGGACTCATCAGGACCGAAATGCCGGGTGGTGGCGTCAACATCATGGACCGAAACCGGGGCAAGACCCTGACGCTTAACCCGGCCGACAAGACGGCCACGCTCATCGAGAGCAAGGCCGACGTTCAGGCCGGGGGTGAGGACATGATCGACAAACTGCGTCACTTCCGGGGGAAGCCGGAGCAGGACCTCGGCGAACAGGTCCTCGACGGCCGTCCGGCCCGGGGGTTTCGGCTCTCGGCGGGCGGCTGGTCGTCCGTCATCTGGATTGAGACCAAGACAGACCTCCCGATCCGCATGGAGACCAAGCTCAACTCCGGCGCCGACGGGACGAAGACGGTGGTCTTCCGCGACTTTGTGTTCGATGCCCCTCTGGACGAGTCCCTGTTCCGCATGACGCCCCCGGAGGGCTACAAAACTCAAGTGATCCCTCTCGCCATGGACCAGGTCCCGTCGGTCGAGAAGGACCTGGTGGACCTGTTCGGCGAATACGCCAAGCGTTCGGGGGGCCGGTTCCCGAATGACCTCCAGATGCCCTCGCTCCTCGACGTCCTCAAGGAGATCAAGCTCACAAAGGCCGGGCTCGACGAGGCGACCAACGCCTGGATCGCCAAGGTCGGCAAGGGCATCGGCCTGGTCTGGGCGATGCCCACCGACTCCACCCCCTACTACACCGGCAAAGGCGTACAGCTCGGCCAAGCTGACAGGCCGATCTTCCGGTACCGGCCTCAAGGTTCCAAGACCTACCGTGTCATCTACGGCGACTTGACCGTGAAGGATGAGGAGCCTGGCCAGATTCCGAAGTAATCGACGTCAGACTCAGGACAGCAAGCCGATGGGACCGACTCGGGTGCTCGCCTTGAGTCGGCCCCGTCGCTTCTTTGGCGGAACTCGGTAGTCTGTAGGATTGCTATCGATCAGAAAGCTCGGGATTGAGGACATGGTCGACCGGACGCTCACGAAAAGACTCCGTGGGATCCGCATCCGTCATCGATCCCACGGATTTGATTGAAGCCGAAGAGGGGTGCGTCCCGATCAAATCGTGATGACGAACGTCAAGGACAGGATCGGTGCAACGTACCCGATCCCCTAGTTTCACGGAGGGAACCGACCGATGAGCCAAGATCAAGGCGCGTCCTCGATCGACCTGATCCGCTGGACCTTCAATATCAACTCGGACCACCGCGCGGAGATCGAGGGGCACCTCAGCGACCTCGGATTCGACGTCTTCGTGCAAGACGACTCGATTTTCACCGTGACCTGGGAAGAGCCCGATCGAGAGGTCGACGAGGTGATCGAAGAAATCTGGGCGCTGAACGGCGAGGCCTTCGAGGTCACCCAGGAAGAGTTCCATCGCCTCGGCATGCACACGCTGACCCAGGCCGAGGATGAGGGCGAGCCGACCCAGGAAGCTGCCTGACCCGGTCGTTGCGACACCGCCAAGCAGGTAAGCAGGTCCTTCATCTCCGAATGAAACGAAAAAGCGGGGCCGCTTCTCACTCGAGAAGTGGCCCCGCGTCGTTGGAGTGGTGGTGCATCGTTCAGCCGACACTTTCGACAAGGTCGTCGGCCAAACGCTCAAGCACTTCTCGAGTCATCTGGCAGGAGGTTGGGTGCCGTTGCCGAGAGGGCTCGTCGACGGCGATCCGCAACAGCTTCAAGCGGCCTTGATGATGGAGGCGGACCTCGAAGTAGGTACGCCGGTCGCCCCGCGACGTTGGGGCCTGGCTGCGAAGCTCAACCTCGCCGCCGACCTTGTCGTGCTCCAGGACGACCAAGGGCTCCATCAGGTACGTCACCCGGGAAGCGATCCGATCGGCCCAGGCTTTAAGGTCTTCGGACGACCAACCGGACCGAGCAGCGGTCGCGAAGTCGAGACTATCAAAGGCAATCCCAACGGGGCCGGCGGCCGTCAGGTTAAGGGTCAGACGATGGGGTACATCCTCGACCGTGAGGGGACACGGCAAGGCGTCGATATCGGGGAGCGCGTCAAGCGCGGCGGCGATCTTTTGACTCAGGCTCATGGGTCGATCCTCCCAATGGCCGGATCGTATGATCCGTGCCGTCAAATGACAACAAGGTACTCCGCCCGTCGATGACGGTCTCGATATGAACGGGACGCGTCCAGAGGCGGTTGAGGTGGCGCAACGTATCCTGGGCATGGTCGAGCTTCAGATCGATCCCGAAGTGCTCGTGCTGCAGGTACAATTCGCCACGATTCCGGAAGTTGCCGTCCTTGATCCGGATGATCGGCTGGCCAAAGTTCGTCAGCCCGAAAAGCAAACGATCTTTGATTTGTTTAAACTCACGACTCTCGATCTCGTACGTTTCGTTCTGATCGTTGTGCTTGTAGCTGAACATCTTGTAGCGTCGGCAGAAGTCGGGCGTGAGGAAGGTGTCGACGAACGTCACGTCGTTGTGGATCCGGCGAACCTCGAAAATCTTCTCGCGGCCCAGGCCGAGCTTCTTGTCCCATCGCTCGCGTGCTTCGTAATTATCGCAGTCGTCATACTCAGCGCCGAACTGGCCCTTGTTCCAGCGTTCTTCGATATCGCGGAACAACTCGATGCCGAGCTTGTACGGGTTGAGCCGCCCCGGTTGCGTGGCCATCGTGCCCGAATGATGGTCGGCGTAGTCAACGACCTCCGACGGGCTCAGGGTCCGCGTCGTCATGATCGTCGAGTGCCAGTACGACGCCCACCCTTCGTTCATGATCTTGGTCTGCCCCTGGGGGGCGAAGTAATAGGCCTCTTGGCGGATGATGCCGAGCACGTCGCGCTGCCAGGGAGTAAGGGGAGCGTGCTCCAGGAGGAAGAGCAGGACGTCGCGTTCGGGTTGCTCGGGGAATTGCCGGGACTTTTGCCGCTCGACTTCTCTCTGCTTCGCCTGTTCCTTGAGAACTCCGGGAGGGTTGACGAACGAATCCATGTACTCCTTACTCTGGAACTTCGACGGGATGCTGGAGTCTTCGGCGTCGTCCGGGCGGAAGTCGTAGCGGTCGTGATCGTCGCGCCGCTTGATGAACGGGGAGTGGATATCGATCAGGTTCTCGAGTGAGAGACAGCTATCGATGAAATTCTCGACCGCGTCTTCCCCCTGCCGCTCCATGTGGGAGCGGATCCGATTGCCGTGATTGGCCGTCTCGTCCATCATCTTGCGGTTGGTGCGGCTGAACCAGATATTGTTCTTGAAGAAGTCGTTATGCCCATAGACATGGGCCATGACGAGCTTCTGGTCGACCCACTGGTTGCAGCGGAGCAGGTAGGCGTAGCAGGGGTCGTTGTTGATGACCATCTCGTAGATCTTCTGGAGCCCGTAGCGGTAGCCCTTGGAGAGCTGCTGGTACTCCATGCCGAACCGCCAGTGGGGATACCGGGTCGGGAATCCCCCCAGGGCGGCGATCTCGGAGAGTTCGTCGTAATCGAGCACTTCGAAAATCGTGTCGTAGAAATCGAGCCCGAACTCGCGGGCATGCTGCTCGGTCTCCACCTGGAGGGCGCGCAGGTCGGGGGGAAGGTTGTGCTCGTTGCTCATGATCGACATGGCAGTCGCCTCCAGGCGGTCCCGTTCCAGGCTCAGGACAAAGGACCAAGGAACCCATTCTTTTTTTTACGCTTGGGCCAACATCTTGCGGACCTCGCGCTCGAGCAGGTGCGTACTGACGAGCCACGGCTTCTTGGTGAGCTCGATTTCCAACTCGGGGGAACCTTCGACCACGCGATACGATCCGGCGAACTTACCGAGCGGGGTCGTCCCCTCAAAGTGTCCTTGCTCGGTCGTCCCCTCGTAGCGACCGTGCCGGGCCATGGCGGTGGCAACGCGATGGAACAGGGCCTGGCGACGTTCGGGATCTTCGGGATAGGGGACGCGAAACACAGCCATGGGGATTCACCTCAACGCCAAGCAAGGACCAAGGGGGCAAGCGAGCTACCGCCCTCGGCCCAGAAACTCCTTGATCGACTCGAAGATCCCGTCCTTGTTACGGATCTCGGACAGCGCTAAGTTCGGCACACTGTCGAATGCTTCTTCCAACTCCCGGTAAAATTCCCCCGAACCGTAGGGGCTTTCCACCTGCCCGTAGCCGAAGAGGTTGCACTTGGGCAAGATCTGGTCGCGGAGCAAGGAGATACATTGGCGGTTGTCTTCGCCCCAGTTGTCTCCATCGGAGAAGTGGAGCACGTAGACGTTCCAATCCGCCGGCGGGTGCTCGGCGTCGATGATCCGGTTGGCGAGGTTGTAGGCCGAACTGATCCGAGTCCCGCCGCTCTCGCGGGTGTGGTAGAACGTGTGCTGATCCACCTCCTTGGCCACGGCGTCGTGGATGATGTAACGAGTCGTCACGCCGTCGTACTGACTCTTGAGCCAGGTGTCGATCCAGAACGCCTCGATCCGGACGATCTCCTTCTGGTCGTCGGTCATCGACCCGGAGACATCCATCAGGTAGAGGACCACGGCGTTGGAGTGCGGCAGCGGGATCGGGTTCCACGACCGATAGAGCTTGTCCTCGCGAACCGGGATCACCATCGGGTCGGACGGGTTATACGTGTTTGAGGCGATCTGACGCTTGAGCGCTTTCTTGTACGTCCGCTTGAAGTGGCGAAGGCTCTCGGGACCGGCCTGACGGATCCCGGTGTACTTGTCCTTCTCCTCGATGATGTTGGCCCGCCCCTTGGGCATGATCCGCGGAAGCGCCAGCCCTTCCCCGAGAATCTCGGCCAGTTCGTTGAGCGTCAGCTCCACCTCGAGGATGTGATGGCCGGGCGCTTCGCCCGCGCCTCCGGGCGAGTCGCCTTCGCCGGCGCGGCCGATGGGGGTGCCCACGTCCCCCGGCCCCTGACCGACTCCCCCGCTATTCTTGGGGCCGTAGCGAAACTCAGGGATATCAATCTGCGGCAGCGGGATCGAGACGAGCTCGCCCCCCGTCTTGCCGATCATCTCGCCATGGGTGATGTACTTCCGCAAGTCGGTCTTGATCTTACCCCGGACGATCTGCTTGAACCGATTCGCATCACGCTCGATTTTTCGCACCACGGTCGTTGAACCCTCACCGTTGGGGGACAGCCGACTCGTGCCCGCCTTTTTTTTTGATGGTCAAAAAAAGGCGCCGCGCCGACCACTCCGCCCGCTCACCTTGCCCCCGTCGGACCCAGCCCGCCTTCTCTGTTCCGCTTGACTTCAGAGAGAGCGCAGCACATCGCACTCGCGGCCCTTGGGTCCGACCGCAAACCACATGGCAAAGATCAAGTCAGGCGATGGAAAGTGAAAAAAAGAAAGACAGGCGGGGAGGAGGCTCTGCTCAAAGAGGCGGCAATCGGCCAGCCCGAATCCGCTGCGGATCGCCTGCACTATCCACAGCAAATTTTAGACCGGAGCAACATCAATATCCAATTACCCTTCGAGAATTCTCGCGGAGGCGTCCCGGCCCCTCGTCGGGCCGGGGCCTCCGAGCGCGCTCAGTGGCTTCCGCGCTTGACGTCGCCTCGGGCATAGATACTGGCGACATAGTTGAGAACGTCGGTCGCCGAATCCTCGTCGTAGCCGTAGTTTCGGATCAGGCGGCCCTTGACGATATCGATCTTCTCCTGGGTGTCCTTGTCCACAACGCTGGTGACGAGGCTTGTCAGCTTGATGGTATCCTTCTGGTCCTGGAAAAGTTTCAACTCGAGGGCCTTTTGCAGCCGTTCGTTGGCCTTGTAGTCGAACTTCTTGCCGTCCAGCGAGAGGGCTCCGATGTAGTTCATGATCTCGCGGCGGAAGTCGTCCTTCCGACTTTCCGGGATGTCGATCTTCTCTTCGATCGAACGCATCAGCCGTTCATCGGGTTCTTCGGTCTGGCCGGTGTACTTGTTCTTGACCTTCTCGCGCTGGGTGTAGGCCTTGACGCTGTCGATGTAGTTGCCGCTGAGCCGGGCAAGCGAGTCTTCATCGGCGGCGATGGCGCGCTGGACCTCGTTCTTGACGATGTCTTCGTACTCTTCCTTCACGACGGCGAGCAGGTGCTTGTAATGTTTGCGAACATCTTCGCTGTTGATCAGCGAATGATGCTTGAGACCCGCCTCGAGTTCGTTGAGAACCATGAACGGGTTGACGGACCGTTCGTTGGCGTGGGCGACCAGGGCGTTGGAGATCTTGTCCTGCACGTAGCGGGGACTGATCCCGTGCATCCCTTCGCGCTCGGCCTCCTCGCGCAGCTCCTTGATGTTGTCCTCGGTGAAACCGGGGAGTGTTTTGCCGTTATACAGCTTGAGCTTCTGGAGCAGCGTCAGGCCCGCGTTCTTGGGTTCCTCGAGCCGGGTCAGGACGGCCCACATCGCGGCGACTTCCAAGGTATGAGGCGCGATCGTCTTGCCTCGGACCTTTCGGCTGTTGTAGTCCTTTTGATAAATCTGGACCTCGTCGCTCAACCGCGTGACGTAAGGAACGTCAATCTTCACGGTCCGGTCACGCAGGGCCTCCATGAACTCATTGGACTGGAGTTTCTTGTACTCCGGCTCATTGGTGTGCCCGACGATGACTTCGTCGATGTCGGTCTGCGCGAACTTCTTGGGCTTGATCTTGTGTTCCTGGCTGGCGCCCAGCAAGTCGTAGAGGAACGCCACGTCGAGTTTGAGGACCTCGATGAATTCAATGATGCCACGATTGGCGATATTGAATTCGCCATCGAAATTAAAAGCGCGCGGGTCACTCTCCGTGCCGTACTCGGCGATCTTCCGGTAGTTGATGTCGCCCGTCAGTTCGGTGGCGTCCTGGTTCTTCTCGTCCTTGGGCTGGAAGGTGCCGATCCCGATCCGGTCCTGCTCGGAGAGGATCAGGCGACGGACGCGAATGTCACCGAGGACCTTCGACCAGTCGCCGTCATAGCGTTCCATCCGCTCGTTAAACATCTGCCGGCAGTAGGGGCAGAGATCCCCCTCGATGGTGACCTGAAACTCGTAGTCGTCGGACGCAGGCGAGCCGTTCGTACCGGCGTTGAGCTGCTCGAGCAAAGCCGGGCGGAACTCGGCCGGAATCAGGTGGAGCGGCTCCTCGTGCATCGGGCAGTCTTCGAACGTCTCACTCCCGTCGAGCGTTTCCTCCCTCCAGCCGTAGGTGTAGAGTGCTCCATTGTCGCTCCTCGAATAGAGTTCGAGCCCCTTCTTGAGCAGCCGGGCAATCGTGCTCTTTGAGCTGCCCACCGGGCCATGCAAGAGCAGCACGCGGCGCTCGGTTCCATAACGGTGAGCGGCGCTCTTGAGGATATTGACCAGGTTCAATAACGTCCGGTCCAGACCGAAAATCGCGTCCTGGCCACCACACTCAAGGTCGTCGAAGAACTTGTAGCGAACCCCTTTTTCCTTGTTGACCATGATCTCCTCAGTTCCATGACTGAGGATCATGTCATAGACCCGCTGGTAGGCAGTGCGGGTCACCCGGGGGGTCTGGCGAACAATATCGAGATAGTCGGCAAACGTGCCGTGCCAGTGCTTCTTCTGGTAGTCAGCCAGATTTTGGCGACTGGCAAGCGACGCGATCAGATCCGTTCCTGTGGACATTATCCTATTCCCTCCTGAAGGTGGATCCGTCGAGCAGGGCGCATCGCGGGACAAGGGATCGACCCGTGGTCTAAAGCGCTCGCGGAGTCGCGCGCGCGGCGAGGTGTCCTCGAAACGAGGCTGTTCCAAATTGTCAACGCATCGTTGGGGAATACCTGGGTCGAGAATCGCCATCGGGTGGTCGTTGAAAACCCGAGGGAACGGCAGATGGGGCCTCCATGGCAGGTGCGGCAGAGCAGATCCGGAGGAAGACCAGGCCGTCCTCCTCATTACAACTCCGTAATCGCGTTCCTGTCAAGCGAACCAGACCGTCGAACCTGGCTCCCCCTTGATCGCATTGCCATGGCCTCTGACGCCTGGCGAGACCAAGATTTGGAGTCTCCCAGTGGTCGAAAAGTTCGCCGGCCTCTCCTGACTACGAAGAAACTGGGTCCGAGGTGCGGACGAATCGGCGTCAGGCTGAAATCGGGTCCGCCTCGGCATCGGTTTCGGGGGCGAGAGACGCCACGGGGAGCGAACGCTCACCCAGTTCGACGAGGGCCGCCAGGGTCACCAGACCGACCGGGAGGGTGGCGTAGTGAGCGTAGCCGTCGGCAGCCGCGAGGACCCAGGTCTGCGCGGGGAGCGACAGCACGATCATGTAGGCCATTGCCGAGAGAGTCCCGGCCGCAAACCCCGCCAGGACCAGCAACGCAGCCAAATGCCCTCCCTCAGCCGCGAGTAAGCGGGAATACCCGCGCACCAGGCCTGACATCGTGCCCCGGGTCCAGGCGGCCACGCCGGCCATCCCGGTGACGACCAAGGCGGCACCTTGGAGGTCGGCCAAACCCCAATTCAACTGCCAGCGCACATACCGTCCCAAGAGAGAGTTCGTGGTCGTGCCGGGCATGTCGAGCGTCGCCAACAGAACCGCCGTGGCCAGGTAACGCGCAGGCAAGACCGCCAGACAGGTCAGCATGACACCCGGGATCAGACGAACCACGTCATTCGTGTCGAGCGCATCGTTCCCCGTATCCCCCAGACCTGCGTTGCGGAGTTCGACGAGCACCCAGCTCAACAGAGTGGCATCCAGTAGCAACATGAGGGCAGGGATAATGATAACCTCAAGCACCATGCAACCGCCCAACGGCAGGTCGCCGGTGCCTGACGCCAGAGAAACAAGCCGATACAAGAGATAAAGCGATCCGCTCCCCCAGACAAGTTCACCCCACATCACTTGTCGATCTCGCCGCAGAGAGAGCGGAACATACGCCCCTCCCCACCGTTCCACCGACACCCGGAACAGAACAATCGTCGCCAACAGCAGCAACGGAAAGTTATCCGCCAGCCCGGCCAGGTCGCGTAAGGGTGTCAGACCCGCGAGGATCCCCTGCTCGACTGCAAGTTCGCCCAGTCCCCGCGCCTTGGTCAGGAGGATCAGGTCGTCTTTGCCCTGAGCCATGTGATACGTCCGGATCTGGCCCACGGTCCAGGCGAGGACGGTCATCCCGATCGTCACTGCCACCACCCGGCCCGAGCGGCGAAGCCGAGTCAGGGCACCGGCAATGAGCCGGAAGTGTCCGGGAAAATCAAACAACTGCCCCAGAGCCCGCTTCGGCCCCTGAGACACCATCACCACGACCAGCAACGTGGCCAACCCCAACAGCAACGCCCAGAGCCCGAACAGGCTTGGCACCGATTCGGGTGACGAAAGCGTCAAACTCGAGTACCAACGTCGTAAAGACAAGAGAGCCAGTGCATTGGCGTTCGTGCCCGACGCCTGGGCCCAGACTATCGGTAGCCCGATCAACGCACCACCCCCGACTTCACGACGACTCGATTTCACCCGTTGCGAACCCGATTGTACTCGCGCCACGACCCACGAGCCAGAACCGGCCACAACATTTGTCAGAGATACGGCAAGTCGAAGGCGACGGATCCCAAGCCAAGTCTTCCGGCCGTGGACAATTCCATGGAATCGGCTCAATGAAGACCATGAGAAGCAAAAGGGTCCTGCATTAGCCAACGCAAACAAAAAGGCATCAACATGGCATCCTTTTTCGGCTTGGAACGAGGCTGGCAAATCCAGTTACGATGGTCCCCAAGGCCGATTCCAAATTGGCAGATTTCTTGTAGCCCCAGAGGGGCGACCGTCAATAGCCAGGGGCGCAAGCCTCTGAAAATGATCCAGAATAAGATATTTTTATTTCCTGCTTATCCCTCCGCCGCGACTGGGCGGGGGGAGTGACATGGGACGTCGAGGAAGGTCCCAGGGTTTGCACCCTGGGCTAGGAACGGTCGCCCCTTCGGGGCTAGTAAAGATGCATGCCCCCTGGCAAACGTTCCCGTCACTTTTTTGGGGCAAGCGAAATTCCGACGGCGCAACGAAAAACGCCCCGACCCTTCGATGAAGAAGGATCGGGGCGTCTTGAAAAGGATTCCGGCGATCACCGACTTTCGCGCCAAAGGCACTATCATGGGCCTGACGGGCTTAACGGCCGTGTTCGGAATGGGAACGGGTGGGACCCCGTCAGTATGTTCGCCGGAAAAGCAACCGGCAGGCGATCAAACCCGCCGGTCACGTGTGCTTACTCTCACAGTGGTCGTCACGCAAGCTCAAACCGCGATTTCATGGGCATGACCAACCGACTTCGAGTCTCTTCACGACGCGTGGTCCCCGTTATTGGATGGGAATACGTCGCCGTGTGATCGATCGAATACGATCGGTGAATGATGCAACCCTGATTCCTGTCCTTCGCCTCCCTGATGGGAACCGGCGGACGGATCGGGGTGGTCAAGCGATCGGCTGTTAGGACCGGTCGGCTGCGGCGATCACTCGCCGTGCACTCCCGGCCTATCGACCTGGTCGTCTTCCAGGAGCCTTCGCACTTGCGTGCTGGAAACCTCGTCTTGAAGAGGGCTTCGCGCTTAGATGCCTTCAGCGCTTATCCTTTCCCGACCTAGCTACCCGGCGGTGCCCTGAGCAGGACAGCCGGTACACCAGAGGTCGGTCCTCCCCAATCCTCTCGTACTAGGGGAGACCCTTCGCAAGTTTCCTACGCCCACGGCAGATAGGGACCGACCTGTCTCACGACGGTCTGAACCCAGCTCGCGTACCGCTTTCATTGGCGAACAGCCAAACCCTTGGGACCTTCTCCAGCCCCAGGATGCGATGAGCCGACATCGAGGTGCCAAACCTCCCCGCCGCTATGGACGCTCGGGGGAGATCAGCCTGTTATCCCCGGAGTACCTTTTATCTGTTGAGCGACGGCCTTTCCATCCAGCACCGCCGGATCACTAACGCCGACTTTCGTCCCTGCTCGACTGATGGGTCTCGCAGTCAGGCACCCTTCTACGTTTGCGCTCTTGTTGCCAGATTGCCGACCTGGCCGAGGGTACCATTGCACTCCTCCGTTACTCTTTGGGAGGAGACCGCCCCAGTCAAACTGCCCGATGAGCACGGTCCCGGTCCGGGCTACGGACCGGTGAGGATCAGAGTCATTTCAGGGTGGTATTTCACCAGTGGCTCCCCGACGGCTGGCGCCGCCGGATCACGGCCTCCCACCTATCCTACACAGAAAGGACGCTGACCCAGTGCCAACCTGCAGTAAAGGTTCACGGGGTCTTTCCGTCTGACCGCGGGTACGTGGCATCTTCACCACGGCTACAGTTTCACCGGGTCCCTCGTGGAGACAGTGCTCCAGTCGTTACGCCATTCATGCAGGTCGGAACTTACCCGACAAGGAACTTCGCTACCTTAGGACCGTCATAGTTACGGCCGCCGTTTATCGGGGCTTCGGTCGCCAACTTCAGCTTACGCCTCATCGGCTCCCTTAACCTACCGACACCGAGCAGGCGTCAGACTCTATACGTCCTCTTGCGAGTTGGCAGAGTCCTGTGTTTTTGATAAACAGTCGCTAGAGCCGATTCTCTGCGGCTCTCCTTACGGAGAGCACCCCTTGTACCGAAGGTACGGGGTCATTTTGCCGAGTTCCTTCACGAGGGTTCTCCCGAACGCCTTCGGATACTCGCCTAGCACACCTGTGTCGGATTGCGGTACGGGCCGGATGGTTCGTCCCGACGGGGCTTTTCGTGGCCGGCTCGTCATCAGGCTTCCAGATCGAATGCTGTCGGCCTTGCGGCACAGGGTAATCTAACACCCTGACCTGACTGGAACCGGCGTCCTCCGTCGTTCAACCTTACCATCGGGTGGCGGAATATTAACCGTCTGTCCATCGGCTACGCCCTTGGGCCTCGCCTTAGGTCCCGACTGACCCTGGGCGGATTGACCTTCCCCAGGAAACCTTGTGCTTTCGGCGGACAGGCTTCCCACCTGTCTTGTCGTTACTCGTTCCGGCATTCGCACTCGCCCACGCTCCACTGGTCGTTTCCATCCAGCTTCGTTGCGGTGGGCGACGCTCTCCTACCATCATTGCTGATCCGCGACTGCGGCACGACGCTTAGTCCCCGTCATTTTCGGCGCGGGATGGCTCGACCGGTAAGCTGTTACGCACTTTTGAAATGATGGCTGCTTCTAAGCCAACATCCCGGCTGTCACCGCGATCCCACTTCCTTTGCCACTGAGCGTCGATTTGGGGGCCTTGGTCGGCGGTCTGGGTTGTTTCCCTTTTGAACGTGAAGCTTATCCCCCACGTTCTGACTCCCGGGGTCCGTCGTGCGGTATTCGGAGTTGGGTTTCGGAGGGTAGGCGGGAAGCCCCCCTACCGAATTCCGTCGCTCTACCCCCGCACGATATGTCCCGAGGCTGGCCCTAAAGCCATTTCGGAGAGAACGAGCTATCTCCAGGTTTGATAAGACTTTCACTCCTCCCCACGGGTCCTCCCCCAGTTTTTCAACACTGGTGGGTTCGGTCCTCCACGACCGGTTAGGGTCGCTTCAACCTGCCCATGGGTAGTTCACCTGGTTTCGCGTCTACTGCACCCGACTATGGCGCCCGATGAAGACTCGCTTTCGCTACGGCTCCCCCCCTGAAGGGGTTAACCTGGGGCCGGATACAGTAACTCGCCGGATCATTATGCAAAAGGCACGCGGTCACGCGGCCCGAAGGCATCGCGCTCCCACCGCTTGTAGGCACGGGGTTTCAGGTTCAGTCTCCTCCCCTCATCGGGGTTCTTCCCACCGTTCGGTCGCCCTACTGGGTTCGCTATCGGTCGTCATCGAGTGCTTAGCCTTGCGGGATGGTCCCCGCCGATTCAGGCCGGGTTTCACGTGCCCGACCCTACTCGGGTACCGAAGAGGGGAGATTGCATCGTCGCCTACGGGGCTATCACCCGCTCTGGCGCTCCGTTCCAGGAGGCTTCGGCTGACGCTCACTCATCCCATGTTATCGGCCCCACGACCCCGCGTGGTGTCCCACGCGGTTTAGGCTGATCCCCGTTCGCTCGCCGCTACTGAGGGAGTCTCGGTTGATTTCCTTTCCTCCGGGTACTGAGATGTTTCAGTTCCCCGGGTCTCTACAGGCATTCCGGGATCGACGTTCGTTGGGCAACTCCCCCGGACATATCGCAGCCTTCCACGCCTGTCTCTCTGATGACGCCTAGGCATCCCCCCCGTGCCCTTAGGAGCTTGACCACGCCGATCCGGACGCCGCGGTTTCCCGAAGGAAGCTCGACAGCCGAATCTGCGAGGGGTCAGTCCCCGATCTATCTTCGATCGAGTGTCCAGCGTCTCGCGACGCAGGTTCACTCTCACTTGGGTAACGATCCCCATTGTGAGGCCGGTCGCTGTCGCAGCGATCGACACTCACGCATCCGTAAGGGTTCCACTGTATTGTGGAGAGATTCTTCTACTTGGTCTGCCACGACCACTTGTTTGCGGTTCTCACTTGCGTGACCTAACCACCGGATTGTGAAAGAGCAACCGAATTCCCATCACAACCCCGCAAGGCCGAAGCCTTGAAGAGCCATGCTCGGAATCCGCACTGGCCGCTGGCCAGGGGGTGAGACCGCGTACGGTCGCACCCCGCACCCAGCAGTGCAAAGCAATGAGAGAAATAGAAAGGACCCCTCGGATGAGGGGTCCCCTCATTGGTCGATCGTGTTCGTGGTGAGAAAACCTTCGTGGGAAGCCGGCGTAAAAACCATCTGATCAAGGAGACGGTGCCGATGCGGCTCTTCTCGAATCGCGACGGTGACCGAAGCCACGTCCCTCGATTCTCAAAGCCGAGATTTTCTAAGAAAAATCCTTAGAAAGGAGGTGATCCAACCGCAGGTTCCCCTACGGTTACCTTGTTACGACTTAGTCCCCATCACGGGTTTCATCTTCGGCGCCTGCCTTGCGGCTCCGGCGACTTCGGATGCCCCCCGCTTTGGTGGCTTGACGGGCGGTGTGTACAAGGCTCAGGAACACATTCACCGCGGCATGCTGATCCGCGATTACTAGCGATTCCAGCTTCATGCGGGCGGGTTGCAGCCCGCAATCCGAACTGAGGAACGGTTTTTGCGATTAGCATGACTTTGCAGCCTAGCAACGCTCTGTCCGCCCCATTGTAGTACGTGTGCAGCCCCAAGCATAAGGGCCATGAGGACTTGACGTCATCCCCGCCTTCCTCCGGCTTAACGCCGGCGGTCTGTCTAGAGTTCCCGGCTTTACCCGCTGGCAACTAGACACAGGGGTTTCGCTCGTTAGGGGACTTAACCCAACACCTCACGGCACGAGCTGACGACAGCCATGCAGCACCTGTGCACGTTGTTCCTTGCGGCCTCACCGACGTTTCCGCCGGCTAATCCGTGCATGTCAAGCCTGGGATAAGGTTTTGCGCGTAGCCTCGAATTAAGCCACATACTCCACCGCTTGTGTGAGCCCCCGTCAATTCCTTTGAGTTTCAGCCTTGCGACCATACTCCCCAGGCGGGGTACTTCACGGTTTCCCTACGACAGGGAGCCCATCGGCGAGCCCCCTATCCAGTACCCATCGTTTACGGCCAGGACTACCGGGGTATCTAATCCCGTTCGCTCCCCTGGCTTTCGCGTCTCAGCGTCAGTAGGCATCCAGGACCTCGCTTTCGCCACGGGCGTTCCTTCCGATCTCAACGCATTTCACCGCTCCACCGGAAGTTCCAGGTCCCCCTATGCCCCTCCAGACTCGTCGTATCCACGCCCGTTCCCCGGTTGAGCCGGGGGATTTCAGCGACAGACGCACGAATCCGCCTACACGCGCTTTAAGCCCAATGATTCCGAATAACGTTCGCACGGTTCGTCTTACCGCGGCTGCTGGCACGAACTTAGCCCGTGCTTCCTCCAGGGATCAATCAAGGCTTTTCAGCCCTTTTTCCCCCTCGACAGGAGTTTACAACCCGAAGGCCTTCATCCTCCACGCGGCGTCGCTCGGTCAGGCTTGCGCCCATTGCCGAAGATTCTCGACTGCAGCCTCCCGTAGGAGTCTGGGCAGTGTCTCAGTCCCAGTGTGCCGGGCCACGCTCGCACGCCCGGTAGGCATCACAGCCTTGGTGGGCCATTACCCCGCCAACAAGCTAATACCACGACAGCCCGTCCCACGACGCCGAAGCTTTGGCAAAACACCGATGCCGGTGTCGTTGCGTCGCTGGGGATTACCCGCGGTTTCCCGCGGCTATACCCAATCCTGGGGTTGGTTACCGTCGCCTTACTCACCCTTGCGCCACTGGCCTTGCGGCCCGTTCGACTTGCATGCCTAATCCACGCCGCCAACGTTCATTCTGAGCCAGGATCAAACCCTTCGAGATTGGTCGTCTCTCTTACTCCGAAGAGCAATGAGAGCCGGTCCTCACCTTCAAAAGGGTTGAGGAATTTGCTAACTGGTCGCAGCTCGAGTTCGCCGGGGCACGCCCCTGCTCCCTCGTGCTGTTGGCTGTTGGATCCGTCTCCGTCGCGATTCGACCTCCAACCAAACGGGGTCGAGACGACTCAAACGGCTCCACGCCGGCTTCCCTCAAAGGTTCTCTTCAACCACAAGAACCACGATCGACCGGATTGTCAAAGAACGAGCGTGCTATCGAAGCGATTGGCCGGAGTGACTTGCCCTGGGGGCGTGTCACGCCGGCCGACTCTACCGACAACATCACGGCCCGCTGTTCTGGTGATCGGTTTCCCGTCCCAGGTCAGCCGGCCGTTTCGTTGTCACCCGTGGTGACACAGGCAACAAGGACTATATTAACAGGGTCCGGGCAGGAGTCAATCGTTTGCTCCCGTTTCACTCATACGGTTCACTTAAATCCTTCGCATTTCTCATGTTATCGCCTGATGATTTTTGAGGAACGAGAGAATAGACCTCTTCTCTCGGCGTGGCCATTGGGGAGTTTGCCGTGTGTTTCCAAAACAACAACTCCTAAGAAGTGGGCGCGCTCTGCTTCGTTTTTTTATGAGTAGACGCGGTGGGCAATATCTAGTGTTGCGAACTCCGACGGATACTGGTTTGAGCCGGACGCCAATCAGGGTCCAGACGCAGTTCCCTGGTGGGTTCCGTCAGGAGGAGGGTGTGTATGCGGGGGCTGAGATGAATGCTACCGAGCTACAGCTTGGGCTGTGTGTGAAGTGAGGCTCAGCTAGTCGAAGCCTGCTACACAAGCTGAGTAATCACCGAGTCAGGATCGATCGCGCGAGGGGGTTCGGGTGAAGCGACCTGGGGGAGGGGTCGCGGGTGTGGTGGACGGTTCCTCGTAGAGCCGGAGGAAGCGGTAATAGACTTCCAGGGTCAAGGTCGCCATGGCCGTGCAGTAGATCCGGCCTCCCCGAGCTCCGTAGTCGCTGTCGTCGGGGTCCCAGCTTCCCGCGCGGTGGCCTTCGAGCTGCTGTCGGCGGACGATCTGGTCGCGGACACGATCGTTCCATCGAGTCCAGGCGTCCCCTCCTTGCTGGTACATGGCGAGGGTCCCATAGTACCAGTAGTAAAGGTTGTATGAGTCGCGGCCCTTCTTCCCCGGCCCATTCTCGAGCAAGTAACTCGCCGCTTCGTTGCTCATCGGCCCCGGCCCGCCGACTCCGAGGAACTGGCGGCAAACCCAGGCTTCGGCAGTCATGGTGGGAGTGGCGGGTTGGCCGGGCTGATAGCTGGCGAGTCCTCGCTCGGGTCCGCTGGCCACCTTACCAAGCCAGCTGAGAGTGCCGCTCTGGATCGTGGCGGAGATCGGGATGCCCGAGACCTTGGCCGACTTCAGCGCCATGACCACCCAGCCCAGGATGCTCGTATCCCCCCGTTCCGCCCCGGGCAAGTAACGCCAGGAGAGGCCGTCGCGAGCGCGGGAGCGGCTCAAAAAGCCGACCGCACGCTCGACGGAAGTGCGAAGTTGCACGTCCCCTGTTAAGGCGTATGCCTCGCAGAGAGCCAGGGTGGCCATGGCGTGGCAATACATCCCGACCGACCGGCTCTCGCCGCGCAGGTCGCCGTCCGGTTTCTGAGTGAGACGAAGGAATTCGAGGCCTCTGCCAACGGCATCGGCGTATTTTCCATCGGTGTGGGTATAGCCCGAACCGAGGAAGGCCAGCAGCGCCAGCCCGGTGACAGCGGTGTCGGCCTCCCAATAAAGGCATTCGCCGGCACAAGGTTCACCGGGGGGACAATGGACGGTGAAGTCATCATCTCCCTTGACGGGCGTGCCATCGGCATGGCGGGCGACGCCGGCATCCCAACGACCGTCGGCGTCTTGGTGGCGAGCCAGCCAGGCAAGTGCCCGTTCCACGGCTTGCTCACTCGCCGCAGTAGCTCCGGCCCGCTGCGCCAGGGAGGAGCGGTTGGGGTCAAGGCGTGAGCGGTAGACTTCGGGAACATCCTGCAACGGACGCCCCCCGATGGCCCCCTGGATTTCAGGGAGCCGGGGAAGGCCATTCGGAGTCGCACGCGACAGGGTGAGCGGTCCCACGGACTCGGCCAAGGATCGGACGGGCGAAGGGGGGACCAGGGCCTCGCGTTGGGTACGCAAGAGGCGGCGAACATCGGTCCCGGCCAGTTCGGGGGGGGCGGGAGCCGCCTGGGAGCGGCGAGTCAACCGCGTATCCACTCCCGATGACGCCGGGTCACCCACAACCTCACCAGGCGCGGCCCCCGCACCGGATGTCCCGGCCGATTCTCGTCGCGAATCAGTCTTTGGCTCGGTACTTTCAGGTCGAGCGAGCGCCAGGGCATCGAGCGAGGGGACGGCCGGCATCGCGAGTGAGGGGGCAGAAGCAGGCGCAGCGAGCGTGAGTTCGCCGGACCGCTTAATTCCCGCCCCGGGCCGTTGATCGGGCGGGGCAACCTGACCCGCGCGAGGCCGCGCGGGGATCCGGTCGAGAGGGGACGACGGATCGGCCTCGGGAGCCGTCGCGGCCGTGAGCACGGGAGCCGCGATCTCACTGGGATCACTCGGCGCTGTCTGCGCCTGCGGCGGCTCGAGCGCGACGGATTCCGTGGCGGCGGGCGGCTCGGCGACCACCGCAATCGTCGGCTTGACGTCAGGCACGATCGGCGGTGGAGGTTCGGGCATCACATCGGGACGGGCCAACTCCGAAGGGGCGGCTTCAGGACGAGGCGCAGCGACCTTGGCCTCGTTCAATGCCAAGCCATCGCGCGGCCTGTCCCATGGGTCCTGCATTGACTTGCCGCGCCCGCCAGACGCCAGCTTCCCGGGTCGAATCGGTCCTTCCGACCAAGGAGTGACCCGGATCTGGCGGATCCGCTCGCGCGTCAACTCCCCCTTCTCCTTGGGGTTGAGTGCCAGAAGCACTTGCGGCAGCGTGCTCCCATAGAAGCCGAGCACCATATGCGACGCGACCGAAAGGACGAGGCACTTGCGCAAAACACGACGCGAACCCCAGCTCGTCCAGGTCATCAACGCAAGCAACAGCGCAATGACACCCAGGGTCGTCCAAACGCCGACATCGGCCCTGAGTAAGTGGAGGAAGCTTTCCAGGTTCAGGCCGGTCATCGCGTCATGCCTCGACAGGGATCCAGGGCCTTGGTCGGTTTCGGTTCATTGAACAGGGAGGATTCCATCGTATACCGACTCTGCCGACCAACGCGCCAGATTGATTCAGGCGTAGTCGTTCTCGCGATCGATCGGGCGAAGATGAGGTTCAGGGATCTCGACCCGGAGCGAGTGAGGCGTCCGGCCAGCCCGAGGTTCCGGCGGCGTATTCATCGCGATCGCATCGACGGTCTCGGTGCCGACTCTTTCGAGGTTGCCCACGAGGGCGTCGATCCGGCCTGCCAATCCGTCATAAGCTACCAAAGCCAGGATCGCCAGGGCGACTCCCGCAGTAAACGGCCCGAGGGCCGTACCGAGGGCGGGAGCCCAGTCGGTTCCCGTCGTCGTCAGCGCCCGGGTGGTCGCCATGAGTGTGCCGAGCAAGCCGAGCAAGGGGGCCAAGGCCGCGATTCGGCGGAGCGTTCCGACGTTCCGCCGGAGCCGCTCGGCCTCGACCCGGACCGTCATCGCAAGCGCCCGCTCCTGATCGGTCACGGGCCGATCCCAGCGGCGGACAACCCCCAGCGCCACCCGCGCGGCAGGACTTGGGTTGAGTTCGCAGAAGTCGAGGGCCTTCCCCCGGTCGAGCTTACCGTCCTGGAGCCGAACGAGAAAGCGAGCGTGGAAGTCGCGGGGGACGTTCCGGTTCGTCCGCAAACGGACTAGGCGGCCGAAAAGCACCAACACCCCGAGCCCCGCACAGGCGGTTAAGCCTCCCCAGGTCACCCGATCCGCAGGCGGAGTCTTGTGATACCAGGTGACCCCCCGGCTCCAGGCTTGCCTGGCCGGCTGGGCGAGGAATTCCAGGTCGGCGCCCGCGCCAAGACCTCCGTCGGCGCCTCCGGAAATCAGTAGGGCAAGCAGGGCGAGGGCGAGTCCGGCTCGGGCCGTTTTCCGGCCCCGGGTCGACGGTCGTTGCATGGACGAAATCCTTCTCGAGTCGTGGAAGGGACCCGCTCTCTTCTCTATTTGAATGCTCAGACGACTCCACACCACCGGCCCATCACGCATCATTTTTTCGTTATCGAAAAGCCGTCGATCGTGTTGGGAACGATCAAAGGCCGAAGCTCGAATCGAAGGCGGTCAGAACGTCGTCAGCGCGTCTCGGTCTCCGAGGAAACCTGGGCATGCCTCCGCGCCGCCTCGAGCCGGGTCTTGGCCTCCGAGGCGGTCGGTTCCTTGGGGAACTTGGAGCGCAGCTCTTCATAAGTTTCGGCGGCCACCGCCCACTGGTCGAGTCGTTCATAAACTTTTCCCGCCTCAAGCAGCGCGGTGGCCTGCCAGGCGGGGGCGTCGTAGAGGGTCGCCACGCGGAAATATTCGCGGAGCGCTTCCTTATATTGCTTCGCCCAGAAGTACGATTCACCACGCATCAACTGGGCACGGGCGGCGAGGTCTCCCCCCTTGCGGGCATCGATCACCGCCTGGTAAGCCGCGAGCGCCTCGTCGAACCGGGAGAGTTGCTGCAAAGCCCGGCCGCGATCGTACTCGACCTCGGCGATCAGCGGATCCTTGGCCCCGAACGACTTGAAGTCGGCGGCGGCCTCGATCACCTTCTCCCATTGCTTGAGCGCGACCAGGCTCTGGATCCGCCCTCGGCGAACCGCAACGCCAAACCGCTCGGGATCGGTTTCGGCCGCAGGTTCGACGGCGAGCGCCTCGAATCCAAGGGCGGCCGCCTCGGCGTCCCCCCCCTTCAAGGCGATGTCGGCCCTCAAGAACCGGGCCTCGCGACGAAACCGGTCCTCGGGAAATTCCTTGAGCAGGCGGTCGATCGCCTTGGCTGCCTCGTCCAGCTCCGCGCGTTTATCGTGGGCCCGCCCCATCAAGAAGAGGGCCGAGGGCAAAAGCCGAGGCGCAGTGTTGGCCCCCTCAGCCACGAGGGGTGTGAGCAGGCTCACGACTTCGCCATAAGTCTTTGCATCGTAGGCGGATTGGGCGAGAATGAGTCGTGCATCCGCGGCGCGACTGCTCTCGGGATGCTCGCTCAAGAGACGACCGAAGACGCGGTCGGCCTCCGCCGGCTTGTCGGCGTCGAGCAAGGCCCAGCCCCACTCGGCCAGCACAGCGTCAGGTTCGGCCCCCTTGGGCGCTTTGGCAGCACGGTCAGGGTGATCGGTGAGGTAGCGCTGGAAAATCTCGGCCCCCTCGGCGGGCCGCGCAAGTTCGACCAGCAACCGGGCCCGAGCGAGGTCGGCCTGGACCCCTTGGTCGGACTTCGGATATTTCTCGACGATGAGGGCAAACGCTTTCAGGGCGTCCTCAGGTTGTTTGGCCGCTTGCAACGCCTGGGCCCTGCCGAGTGCGGCTTCGGGGGCCAGTTTATCGTCGGGTGCCGCGTCGAGCAGCGTGGCGAATTCTGCGGCGGCCTCGACCGGGCGTCCCCCCTCCAGCAAGGCCCAACCCAGCCGGAGCCGGGTTGAGGCCAACGTCTCGGACTTGGGGAAGCGTTGGGCCAAGCGGCTGAGCACCGTGGAAGCCTCATCAATCTGGCCGAGCTCGAGGCGCGACCACACGATGTAGGTCATGGCATTGGCGGCGACTTCGCCGTTGGAATTGCCGGCGAGATATTTTTCCAAGGCAGGAATGGCCTCGGCAAACCGCTTCGCCTCAAAGTGCCCCTGGCCCACGAGATACTGAGCGTTGGCCGCGGCAGGCGCTGCGGGGGTCTTGAGCAGCGAATCGAGCACCTCGTCCGATTTCGCTTTCTGACCATCCGCCCGATAGGCCAGCCCCAGGTAGTAGAGCGCAGACTGCGCCGTCTCGGGGGCCGGCTTCGCTTCCGCCAGCAATTGACTCAGAATCTGAATCGCCTGCTTGGCTCCCCCCTCCGTGTTATACGCCACCTGCCCCTCGATCAGCTTCGCGTCGGCGCGGAGGGGACTGTCAGGAAACTTGGTCGCGAACGAGGCGGCAAGCGCCTTCGCCGCCGCCTGATCACCGGCCTCCAACGCCAGCCGCGAGGCCCGAATCAAGGCGTCGTCGGCCCAGGGGTGCTTCGGATTCGACTCCGCCGCCTTCTCGAACCGAGCCCGCGCTTCATCCAACTGGCCAAGCTTCTGTGCGGCTTCACCCGAGCGGAAAATCAGGGCAGGCGCCATCGCCGTCTTGGCGAACTTTTCCGAAGCCTGGTCGAACGTCGCGAGCGCCTCGGCCGCACGGCCCGCTTCCAGTTGCGAGCTCCCGAGTGCGAACGCGGCCTGCGCGGCCAGGTTCTGAGAAGAGTCGGCCATCAGGCCGCTCAAGAGGGTCTCCCCTTCCCCACGACGATCGAGCAGAATCAAGGCCGCCGCGCGACCGAGTCGGGCCTCACCAACCAGCGGGCTCTTGGGCGTGACCCGCTCCAAGGTCTCAAAGGCTTCCACGGCTTTGGCGAACTGCTTGGCCTCGGCCTGGGACTGTCCGATCTGAAGCCAGGCGCGGTCCGACCAGTCGCCTCCCCCCTTCTCGGCCAGTTCCGTGAGAATCTTGACCGCCTCGGCCGACTTCCCTTGGAGAGCCAAAGTTCGTCCCAGGCCGAATCGCGACCGATCAGCCAGCCGGCCATTCGGGTGCAGCCGGAGCGCCTGCTCATAGGCCTGTGTGGCTCGTGGCAGGTCCTGCATCCGCAGGCAGACCTCCCCCAGATAGGGCCAGGCCGTCTCGAGATTCCGATGCCCCTTGGCGGTGGCGGTGAATGACTCCAGAGCCCGCCGCGCGACAGGCAAATCACCCAGCATGTAAGAGGTCTCACCGACCCGATACAGAGCGGTCAGCCGGTTGGCATGCTGAGGAGCCGCCTCGAGAAACGCCTCGAATTGACGACGGGCCTTGTCATACTGCCCCTGAAAGAGCCGGGCGTTGGCCAGGCCAAATCGTGCCTCGTCAGCGTGAGCCCCCTTGGGCGACTCGCTCAGGAACCGCTCGTACTCCTCGGCCGCCAACTCGTAACGACGGTCGCGAAAGAGCCCGTTGGCGTAGTTCAGGCCCTCGGGGACCGGTTCGGTCCGCGCCGACGAGACCGCGCCGGGATTGTCCTGCGAGCCCTCCTGCGCGTGGACCCAACCGGGCCAAACGGCAAAGAGGAAACCGAGGGCAAGTGCCGGCGTCAGCCGGTCGCGGCCCGACCGGGGCTGAGTCGGTGTGAGGGGCACGAGTCCGTCTCCCTGGACGTCGGCAACCACTAACGTCCACTTGAGAATTGAGTTGCGCCGAGCGACCAGACACGCCATTGTCGCCACTCACGGCATCCGCATTGTTATACCCGCTCCCGCACAATCCGCTCAAGGCCGAGAACTTGGGCCTACCTCGGCGCCGACAATATGTCAGAATTTCTCATCGGAATCCCTGGGGCTCCTCCCTGAGTCGAAGGGGGGCGATTCGTGGAGACGCCCGCCCTGTCTAATGGATTTCGGCAAGCCAGAAAGAAATCCCAAAAACAGGCACCGAATTTGCCGTCATATTCACCGCAGCCTACGGCCACCACAAATATCCGAATATTCTTCGAAAAATCTGTAAAACGCCCAGAATTCGCAGTTATCGATCATGTATAATAGAGCAAACCATACTCGATCGGGTGTGGGTCCGATCGCAAGTAGCCGGTTGAGTTTGGCTTCGCACCTCGTTGAGGAGACACCATTCATGAACTTCCGCCGCCTGTTTAGTATCGCCGGTGCTACGGTAGCCTTTGGTCTGGCCTCATCGGCCATGGCGCAAACAGCGCAGACCCCGGCCAAGGTCTTGCCCGAACCCCAGGCCCCCTCGAAGATTGCCCCCGCTCCTTTGGCTCCCACCAAGGTAGCCCCGGCGCCTCAGGCCCCCGTGGTTGTTGCCCCGGCGCCCCAGGCCCCTTCGAAGGTCGCCCCCGCTCCTCTGGCTCCCTCCAAGGTAGCTCCGGCGCCTCAGGCCCCCGTGGTTGTTGCCCCGGCACCTGAAGCTCCTTCGAAGGTTGCTCCGGCTCCTCAGGCTCCCTCGAAGGTCGCCCCGGCTCCTGAAGCTCCCTCGAAGGTTGCTCCGGCTCCTCAGGCTCCCGTGGTTGTCCCGGCCCCCCAGGCCCCCACCAAGGTAGCTCCGGCGCCTGAAGCTCCCTCGAAGGTTGCTCCGGCTCCTCAGGCTCCCGTGGTTGTCCCGGCCCCCCAGGCCCCCTCGAAGGTTGTCCCCGCGCCGCTTCCGGCCCCGCAGGCTCCCGTCAAGGCGGCCCCGCAGGCTTGATCGAATCGTCAAGTCAAAGCCGTTTCCCCGGCCGTTCCTCCGGCCGGGGTTTTTTTATGGCAATCGCGAAAGTACCACGTCTCATTGCCCCCAAATCCCTTCGACCCTCGACCCTGTTCACGCTCCTCAACGAAAGCGAAAGCGTGTCGCTCACGGTCAGCCCTCCAGGAGTACGGCGCGGAGCGGAAGCCGGATGCCCCTGGCAGGCCCGCCTCATATCCGTTAAACTGCCATGATCGCTGAGGTCGCGTGTGAGGGGTGGCGAAATCTATTGCGGCGACGCAGCCCCGTCCCGAGCGCCTTCCGTTATCGTTTTTGAGGGATGACTGCACGCCTGACCTGCCCCTCGGGTGGGGCCACCGGCGCTTTTGCTTTATTGGTTGTTGTCGAGACAAGACCGCCTTGTTGACGTCAGGACGTGGGGTCGCCTTGACTTCCATTTCCGGGCGTTCGAGGACGTGTCTGTCTTGATTGGTGATTTCCGTCGTCTCGTTTGAAGAGGAGTTGAAGCCCGTCATGATGATTTATGTCGGAAACTTGGATTACGCAGTGACTTCCGATGATTTGCGGGCCTTGTTCGACCCGCTGGGTGCGGTGACGCTGGCTGAAGTGCAGGTCAAGTCGAGGACCGGTCAGTCTCGTGGATTCGGCATGGTGGAGATGCCTAGCGACTCTGAAGCCAAAGCGGCAATTGCGGCTTTGAACGGATCGGAGTTTCGTGAGCGGAAGTTGACCGTCAATGAATCTCGCCCCCGACGCACGGTGCGCGACCTCTACGCCGGTGGTGGTTGGTTCGGTGGGGGTGCCGGCTAAGTCGCCTGGCACGGGACCTTCTGACCGACCGATTGAGCGGATGAGACAATCCGGCCGGCCCGCGAACTTCCTCGCGCCGTGCCGGGTTGCGGCACAGAGACTTCCGACGTAAGTTGGAAGTTCCCTCCGCTCTTCCTCCCACTCCTCGTGGGCGAGCGGGAGAGAAATTCGTCCCACGTGGCTGGGCTTTCGCAATGCCGCGGGTAGTTGAGCGATTCATGTCAAAAACCGAGCGGGAACGCAGCCTCGCGGTCTTTGTGGACCTGGAAAACCTCGCCATGGGGTTTCAGCACCAGCGCAAGACCAAATTTGAAATTCAGAAGGTTCTCGAACGGTTGGTGGAAAAAGGAAAGCTGATCGTCAAAAAGGCTTACGCCGACTGGAACCGTTATCAAAACTACACGGCTCCCTTCCACGAAGCCGCGATCGAGCTGATCGAGATCCCCAAACGCAGCCAGACCGGGAAGAACTCGGCCGACATCCGGCTGGTCGTCGACGCGATGGACCTGGCCTGGAGCAAGCCCCACATCGACACCTTCGTGATCGTATCGGGCGACTCCGACTTCTCTCCACTTGCGTCCAAGCTCAAAGAAAACGGCAAGCACGTCATCGGCCTGGGGATGAAAGGCTCGACGTCCAACCTGCTGCGCGACAACTGCGACGAATTCATCTATTACGAAGACCTCGAGCGCCAGGAACAGGATGAGCAGGAACTGGCGGTCAATGTCTTCGCCGACATGCCGGAGCGAAAACGCGAGGTTTACACGCTCCTCATCGAGGCCTGCAACGCGTTGAGACGCGAGAACCATGAGGTTCTCTATGCGTCAATGATCAAGGATACGATGAAGCGGAAGAAGCCGTCGTTCGACGAAAGCTACTACGGCTATCGCAGTTTCACTCATCTCCTGGAAGAAGCAGACAACCAAGGCGTGGTCGACATCGAACGCAACCCGAAGAGTGGGACCTACGTCGTCACCCGCTTCGGCGTCCGCGAGCCCGCTAAGGACGCAACCGAAAAAGGTCGCCCTTCGCCTCGGCGGTAGCGTGAAGCCCGACACGATCGTTTCCACCTCTCCGGATTCGCCAGGCCTCTCATACCCCGGAAGGTTCGATCCTATGGTGGGCCCTCTCAAAAATCGCGAGACCTGCCCTGCCGCCTGCAAAACGCAAACCCCGGCGATCCCGATGATCGTCGGGGTTTGCGCATTGTTGGCGATCGTGGCCGCCTCCACGACGCACTCGTTGGCCGAGAACCCGGCTGCAACAGATCGTTCCGCAGCCGCCTCGCCGGCCGACTCCGTGAACACGCTCAAGACGGAAATCGAACGGCTCTCAACCCGCCTCAAGAAGCTCCAAGAGCGGGTTGAAACCAGTTCCAATCCTCCCTCCGAGCTGAACGCAATTCGAACCAAGATGAACGAGCTCGCCCAATCGACTGCGGCCCTGGCTCTCCTCACCAAGAAGGTCGAGAGCCTCGACGCCCGGGTCGCCGCCACAGACAAGCAGGTCGCGAGTTTTCGCGAACAGGTCGTGGCCGTGAAGGAGCAGAGGAAGCGGGCAGCGGACTCAGGACAGACGGCATTCCCCACCCATCACCCCGAGACACCGTCAGATGGAGACATCACGACGGGGATCAACGCGTTCAAAGCATCAAGGTACAAGGAGGCGAGCGACCTTTTTCGTGCGCTGACGGTGTCCCGGCCCGACGACGCCCGGGTCTGGTACTACGCCGCGCTGAGCCATGCCCTGGCCACGAACCAATGGAAGGACGAAACGATCCGTCTCTTCAATAAAGCGGTCGAACGCGAGAAGGCCGGCACGCCCGCCAAGGCTCTGATCGACGCCAGCCTGGCCAGCGTAACTGAGCCGAGCGTCAAAAAATGGGTCGACTATTTCCGCAGGGCCGCCCAGCGCTGAGCTAGCTCTCAAGCCCACGGAACGTGTTCCCTAGCGCAGGGAGCTCGGGCCTCGAGACGCCCCCCGGACGCCGTCTCGGTAGGCTGGATTTCATCGTGCGATTGAGTGAACCATCAATCAATCATCAAGACCACGAGCAGAACCATGTCGACACCTCCCAAAGACCGACGAACAATGCCCCCTCTCCCGGCCGCGGGGGTTCACCCCATGGCTCACAACGAGCCTTCAAGGCCGGAGGATGCGACGCACGGCAGTCCGACGGTTCCACCGCGGTCCGGGACCGGCCCCGAAGCGACCGCCGCCCCGAAGTCCAACGCCATCAATATGGCGCTGCTCGAGCTTCAAGGGGATATCGACGTCCCCGAACGTCCGGCTCCTCCGACAGAGCCGGCTCGTGGCACCGGCGAGGAACCGTTGAAAGACGTGCCGCCGCCCCTTGAACCGGTCGAATCGCCGGTCGCGGAGAGCCAACTCACTCCGCCGCCGGTCGAGAAATCGTCTCTTCCTGAGCCGGAAAACGCCGCGGCCCGTCTCGAGGAGACGGTGGTTGAACCCTCGTCGGTTCCGGCATCAAGTTCCCTTTCGTCGACCCCTCCCATCCCCGGGCAGCTCGAGCGACCGAGCCAGCGGCCACCGCGCGCCGAGGGCCCCGCACCTCAACCCCCGGCTGAGAATGCGCCTTCCCTCACCACCGTGCTCGTTGCGGCGGCCGTTGTTTCGCTCTTGTTCGGCCTGTTGGGCACCTGGGCCTACGATCATTTCTTTCGGGACAATAAGTCACCGGCTGTGACCGCCTCGACAGCCGCACCGGAGGAAGCCACGCCAAGCCTGAGTGCGACGGAACTCGACCCGCTGAAAACCCGGCTCGGCGAGCTCGCGGAACAGGTAGACGAATTTGAGAAACAGCTCGATGACGTCTCGTCGAAGGGGGCCGCACCGGCCGACCTCACTCCCATTCGCCAGCAGATCGACGACGTCGCCAAGGCGATGACCACGATCGATCCACTCGCCAAACGAATCGATGGGATCAGCACGCGGATCGAGGGACTCGAAACATCGGTCAATGATCTCAAGGGTGAGCTCGGATCGCTGGAAACCAAGGCGGCGGAACCCGAGAAGGGGAATACCGCACCGACCTCAACACCAATCAGCAGCACCCCAACTGCCGTTCCGGCGGCCAGCGAACTCGCCCTGGAAAACGTCGACGCGAACCTCGCGGGCAACGCCTTGTTGGACGGGGCCGAGCTCTTCAAAAAAGGACAGTATCAGCAAGCCTACGACATCTTCGCGAAGCTCGAGAAGACAAACGAGAACGACGCTCGGGTCTGGTATTACGCCGCCTTGAGCTATGGCCTGGCCAATAAAGAGTGGGGGGAGGCAACCGTGAATCTAGCCAAAAAAGGGGTCGAACGCGAGAAGGCGGGAACCCCCAAATCTTCGGAGATCGACGCCCTCTTTCGTGATCTGGACTCGGGCACCGGCAAGGAATGGCTGGCGTTCAAGCGAAAAGATGCCGTGAAGTGATCGACATGCCAGGCAACTCATCAAGGGCCAGCAGAAGCGTCATACTCGTATCCTTGCAACCCGAAGGGCGAACGTGAAAACCGAGGGATGGCAATGACGGTCGCCCGTTCGGAGCTGCCCAGGCCGATTTCTCCGTAATCTTTTGCGGATATCTCCTTATTTCCGACGCTCTCGTAGAACCGATCTCAGTAGGCCAAAGTGGAGCGACGCAGATGGCCGACAACGACGCCAAGACGGATCAGCAATGGCGCGAGCAATTGACCCCCGAGCAGTACCACGTCCTCCGCGAAAAGGGGACGGAACGCGCCTTCACGGGCGCCTACTGGAACACCAAGACTCCGGGCGTCTATCACTGTGCGGGTTGTGGCCAAGAGCTCTTTGAATCGGACGTGAAGTTCGACTCGGGCTGTGGCTGGCCAAGCTTTTATCAGGCGCTCGACGCGAAGCGGATCGATGAGCATCGCGACGTCAGCCACGGCATGATCCGCACGGAGGTGACGTGCAGCCGATGCGGCGGGCACCTCGGGCATGTCTTCAATGACGGGCCGGCTCCCACGGGACTGCGTTATTGCATCAACTCGGTCTCGGTCCAACTCGAGAAAAAGAAGAACGAGGAGGCCGGGGAAACGAGCGGATCCTGACTCGATTCTCCCTGGATCCGCCACCATGCGCGTCCTGATCGTGGATGATGAACCCAACATCCGCCGCACGCTGCGGGTGGCGTTGGAGGCGATGGGACACGCGGTCGAAGAGGCGGACTCGCCCCCTTCCGCCCTCCGCCACGTCGAACGGCATCCGTTCGACGCTGCGTTGCTCGACGTGCGCCTCGGCGACGAGTCAGGGCTCGACCTGATCGCACCACTGTTGACCCAGCTGCCTCGCCTGGCGATCGTCATCATCACGGCCCACGCCAGCGTCGACACCGCGGTCGAAGCGATGCGCCGAGGCGCGTTCGACTATCTGCCGAAGCCCTTCACCCCCGCCCAAGTCCGCGGAACTCTCGAACGGGTCGCCAAAGTCCGCGGCCTGCGCGATCAGGTAGCCGGCCTGACGGAACGGGTGCGGTCCGAAATCCCCGAGGTCGAGCTCGACAGCCCCGATCCTCAGATGAAGCGCCTTCTGGAACTCGCCCGGGTGGTGGCCTCGTCCGACGCCGCCGTGCTCATCCGAGGTGAAAACGGCACGGGGAAAGGTGTGCTCGCCCGCACCTTGCATGCGTGGAGCCGCCGCCTCCAAGAACCGTTCGTAACGGTGAGCTGTCCCAGCCTGAGCCCGGAATTGCTCGAAAGCGACTTGTTCGGCCACGCCAAAGGGGCCTTTACGGGCGCGGTCCGCGAGACCGCCGGCAAAGTCGCCGCCGCCGAGGGAGGCACCCTCTTCCTGGACGAGGTCGGCGACCTCCCCCCTGCCCTGCAACCGAAACTGCTCCGGTTCCTCCAGGAGAAACGGTACGAGCGCGTGGGTGAGTCGAAGACTCGGACCGCCGACGTTCGGCTGCTCTCCGCCACCAACCGAGGGCTCGAGGAAGCCGTCGCCGCCGGGACCTTCCGTGAAGACTTGCTTTACCGCCTCAACGTGGTCGAACTGACACTCCCACCGCTCCGCTCACGGACCGACCTGCTCCCTTTGGCCGAGCACCTGCTCGCCTTCTTCGCCCTCCAGACCAACCGCCGCCTGACCGGCTTCGACACCGAGGCTCGGGCCGCCCTCACGCAACACACCTGGCCGGGCAATCTCCGCGAACTCCGCAACGCCGTCGAGCGGGCCGCGATCCTCGCCCCCGGCCCCGAAGTCGGCCGGAACGACCTGCCGGAACGGATCGCCCAATCCCGGTCGCAACGTGGTCCCGTGAATGCAATCGGGGTCGGCGAGGCGGTGAGCCTGGAACAAGTCGAAATCGAACACATCAGGCGGCTCCTCGCCTCCACCTCCAGCCTCGACGAAGCGGCGCAGATCTTGGGCATCGACGTCAGCACGCTCTACCGCAAGCGGAAGCTCTACTGCCTCTAAGGTCCGGTGCGGTCTCTCTCTCTTTTTTCGCCCTGAAGGGCAAAAACCTCGAAAGATGTGCGAAACTTGAAACACGGCCGCCATCCCACATTTTCCATTCAGAATCGTTCTGAACGAGATTCAGGCCGATAATTCCTGATAGGAGTCCTCCGGGGTTTCCCTCGGAAGCCCGGGGCCTCTGCGGCTCCACCAGTGCCGCGCGTTCGCGTTTCCACGAAGCCGGCATCCATCGTCGTGCCTGGATGCCTCGTGTTGCAAAAAACCGATCTCCTACAGTCCCAACAGGATCAGGAGGCCGTAGAAGCTCCGTGCCAAGCGTTTTGGGACCAAGGCGTCCGGGAAGGAATTCCCCTCAACGGGACGATGCCAGGTGCGAACCGAAAGCGAGTGAACTTCGTAGCAAGAGTACACATGCGATCCCTCGATGACCTGTTCTCCGCGTCTTGATCTGATCTGCTCAGACCGGAACATCCGTGAGTGAGCCCGGTCCGACCGCGCATCGAAGGTGACATGGAGTGAATCCCAATGATCCCACGTAAGGTCGCCGCTACCATGGCACTCACTCTGCTCAGTCCGGCCGTTGCAATGGCCGAACCAGGTGGGCTCGGACCGGAAGACCGCGTGCAGTTGGCCACCTACGCACGAGACACCTGGCGCTCGATCGAAGCGATCACGTCCGGAGTCGACCTGCCGGCCGACTCGCTCCGACGCGAGGGGGACGTCTGGATTCCGACCGGGCTCACCTCGCCATCAAACATCGCGGCCTATCTCTGGAGCACCTTGGCCGCAGAAAACCTCGGCCTGATCACCCGGGATGAGTCGAGCCGTCGGCTCTCGCGAACCCTTGAGGCCATTTCTCGACTCGAGCGCTCGAACGGTTTCTACTACAACTGGTACGACCCAACCAGCGGCGAGAAATCAACGACCTGGCCGGGAGGTGGTCCGGTCCGCCCTTTCCTCTCGAGCGTGGATAACGGCTGGTTGGCGGCCGCCCTGATGGTCCTCAACAATGCCCGGCCCGACCTCCGGCCCGTGGTTGAGCCGCTCCTCGACCCCATGAATTTCGCCTTCTTCTACAACCCGTACGACGCCAGCAATCCGGTCGCACACCCCGGCCTGCTTCGCGGCGGTTACTGGCCCGACGAACAAGCGTTCACAGAGTTTCATTATGGAACGTTGAACACCGAGCCCCGGATCGCCAGCTACGTGGGAATCGCCCGGGGGCAGTTGCCCGGCGAGCACTACTACCGCATGCACCGCGCAGGGGGATCACCCGGATCACCGACGCGAAACTATGCCGGCGTTCCCGTGGTGGAAGGGACTCAAGACGTTCGCGGAATCCGGCTCGTTCCGACTTGGGACGGCACCATGTTCGAGGCCTTGATGGTCACGCTGTTCGTCCCCGAAGCCGAGTGGGCTCCCGAGAGTTGGGGGGTCAACCATCCGCTCTACGTGAAGGCCCAGATCGACTTTGGCCTGAAGGACCCGCGACTCGGTTTCTGGGGCGTTTCCGCCTCGTGCGATCCCGAGGGAGGCTATTACGCCTTCGGCGTCCCAGGCGTCGGCGCATGGTCAAGCATCAACCCGCCGGCGCACGGGCGAGAGGGCGTGGTCACGCCCCACGCGTCGCTCCTGGCGCTCCGGTATGCACCGGCCGAGACCATGACCAACCTACGGACCATGACCGAGCGGTTCCCGGTGGTCTACGGCCCCCACGGCTTCCTCGACTCCGTGGACGTCATCACAGGGCGTGTTTCCGATCGAATCCTGATCCTCGACCAGGGGATGATCCTGGCGGCAATCGCCAACGCGTTGAATGGCGACGTTCTGGTCCGCGCCTTCAGCGACGGTGCGGTCGAGGCGGCAGTCCGCCCCTTGATCGCACCCGAGCGCTTTGAGGCGGGCTTTGCCAGCACAACGGCTCCGCATACCCCCAAGGTTGTGCCGGTGAGCGCAGCGGACGCAAGCGTGCTCACGGTCGAAACCGAGTGGGTGAGCGACCTCCCCAGCGTTCCGCCAATCCCGGCTCCCCACCTCAGCCGGAGCCGGAAGACAACGGCCCAAGCTCCCTTTGCCCTCGAAGAGACGCTGCAAGCCACGATCGAAGGCCGCCCAGGTCAACCCCTGAAACGCCGAGGCCGCAAGGGACATCGCGGAAGGGACGCCAACTCCGCCGACCAGGAACAACAGCTCACGCAGGCGCCTCCCGACGAACAGAGATTCGGCACTTGTTGACGCTTGCAGAGGCGGGCACGGCCCACCAGGTTTTCGCTCAGCGACCGGATCGGTGTTGTAGGGTAGGCTCGAGCTTGCCGTCCCATCAAGGGGTGGCAGGCTGAAGCCTACCCACCCCGAGAAAACGAAGAGGTGGGCCGCACCCACCCTACAAAGCACCCTCATTCGTACATTCTAACGTGCCTTACCCACGGCCGAGAACTCAAGCATCTGCTCGGTCAGGTCCTTGGGATAAGAGATCGTCACGTCTCGAATCGTGCCATCGTCTCCCTTGACCGGCGTCAGCCGGGGCATGACGTAGCCGGTATAGGATGGCAGGTCGAGCGTCTTGACCCGCGCCTGAACCTCGTCCCGAAGCTTCGGATCAAAGTGAATCCCGTAGGTCTCGAAGAGTTTTTTGGCCGCCTCGTAGTCCCCTTCCGACTTGATCCGCTGGACCTCGGCCAAGAGCTTGCCGACTCCTTCATGAAATGCCTTGGCATCGGTCATGACATAGAACGTCTTGCCGTCCCGCTGGCGAACGTCAATCGCCTTGGTATGATCCATCAGCCAGCGGACCACCATCTGTCGGTTCCGCATGTGGTCTTCCTCGATCTGCGCCCCCGTCGGAATCCGGCGCAACTGGACCAAGGCGTTGCGCGTATAGTTCTCGTAGACGGCCTGGGTGACCTCGGCCTGGTCCTCGGCTTTAACCAGGCCGAGCTCTGCAAGCCTGGGGTCGGGCATGAAGTAGAGTGCCACCAGGTCGGCTCGCCCCTCTTCCAGGGCCGAGTATTGCTCCTTGAGCAGGTCCTGCGGTTTCCCCTCGAGTTTCGGGTTGATCCGTCCCGAGGCGTGGCCGATCACCTCGTGCATGTTGACCAAGAGCTCTCCGCCCAGCACGCTCCATTTGGTCGCTCGCGTGACTTCCTCAGGGGTCCAGGAGAACTCGGCCCGAAAGGTGGTCGGAGTTGACTTGTCGCTCGCCTCCAGGACGTTCGAGAGCGAGACCGACTTGCTCCCGTACCGCTCGCGAACCTCCTGATCGTTCGGCAGGTTGATCCCAATCGGAGTGATCGGTCCGCAATCGCCCGTCTCGATCACCACTTCAATCGCGTTGGCCGTGATCCCCTGGACGTTCGGCTTGCGATACTCCTTGAGCCAGGGCATGTGGTCCTCGAACCACTGCGCATCGGCCGCGAGCTTGCGAATCTCTCCCGTCTTCTCCTGGTTGACGAAGAAAACGGCCGATTCCCACGAGCCTTTCACCCCCCTCGCATCCATATAAACTTCAATAAAACCATTAATCGTGTCGACGGGCGAATCCTTGTCGCGAACCCAGGCGATGTCATACTTCTCGCGGTCCGCGTTCGTGCCGGTCTGGTAAAACTGAACCAGTGCCAGGAGGGCGTCCCGCATGGTCGCCGGCGCGTGCTTGGCCGCTTCCTCCAGATGCCCCACGATTCGAGTAATCTGCTCGCTGTACTTGCCCCCGACCCGGTACGGTTCCTCCACCAACTGACCGTCGCGCTTGACCAGGCGTGAATTCAACGGGTACTGCTCGCGGAACCCGGCGAGATCCTTCATCTCGACCCCGACATAAAGGTTATTCGCACTGGTGGCGAGGATGTCCTTCCCCGGCCCCGGCGACTTGTTGGTCACAATGGGCTCGAAACTCGCGTCAAAGAACGACGGCCGAAGCCGTTCGAGCAGCGATTCGACAGTCTCTCCCTGATTCGTCGGGAACATGGCCCCCGCCCTGGCCGCGCTCTTGGCCGCAGCTGCGAACGCTTCAGGCGTGCACTTGAGGACGAACTTACGCGCAGTCAGGTGGTTGTATGGCCCGCTGTTCAGCCAGAAGAGCTTGGTGTAACGGCGAAGCTCGTCGAGCGTCGTCGGTTCCACCCCCGCGCTGTGGGTCAAGATGGATTCGAGAATTTCACGCATCACGAGCGAGTGGACGTAGCGCTGATCGTAGTAGATGTCGCGTCCCGCCACCGCAGCCTGATAGAGGTGGTAGAGCAACACCTTCTGGTCAAGGGGCAGTTTAGTAAATCCGTCCGCATAAAGCCGCGTGACGGCCGCGTCGTCAACGCGTTCGAGCAGGTAGGGCCGCTCGGTGTTCGGCTCGACAGCCAGTGCGGAAGCCCCGAGGAGGGGAACGATGAGGGTCGAGAGCAACCAGGCGGTTGGACGCATCCGTTTTCGTCTCCTTTTTTTCGTGCGGGTACAAGCCAGTATCAACTCGCTTCGCCGGCTCGCGCCGCGAGTCTCCAAGACGGCCGCCATAATAACATGAGGGAAGCGACCGCTCCCCATTTGTCTTCTCCTCAGCTCCATCGCTCTCCCCGGAAAACGACCTTTTCCTAAACATTTACACACTGCAACCAAGAATCAAAAGCGCGCCCGAACCGCCACAACACAAAATCATCAATCCACATTTTCTTTTTTTGTTTTCGCTGGCTTGTATCGTGGCAACCAAAGAATGAAATTCGGGAACAGCCGGACAGGCAGGAAGAAGCAGAGCCCTCTTTTGTGGCGGCATTTCACCAACAACGGCAGTCTCTAAATAAGCCCGACTTTTACTGGCATAATGATGCGGGCATCTCAAGTGAAGAAAAATTTCAACTTTATCACTTCCGCGTTGACCGCGGGCCGCCTCTCATCCTAGCATCTCGCTCTGACGCATGAACAACGTGTTGTCTGGGTGCGAAGTTGCACCAGCTCCGAACAAGACAGGATTCCAAAACGGTCCGTGCAACGATTCAGATCGTGCGGCCCAGTGCCCTGGTGAGTAGGACGGCGATGTCGCTTTGTCCGAAGGACGCGAGAGGCTTTCTGACCCGTAAGTGGGTCGCCCCCTCCTGAGAGCATGACCGCGCAAACCGCAGCAATCATCATACATAACGGCATGTTGCCCCCCCCTTGGCGTGCCGAGAAATTCGCTCTGAGATCGTTTTTTGGCCTTCTCCGTTGCCAGTGAGCACAGTCGGGGAGTGCTGGTTTCGTCGTCCCAATACGGCCACGGGCCATCGTCGCCTGGCCTGCCCGTATCCTGCCTGCCCTAAGGCCCCATAAGTTTGGCCGTTTTTCGCTTTATCCGGGCAGTGGCAACGCAACAGAAACGCCACATGCACCAAAAACGGTTATTTATTGCGTCACCATTTTGACAATCCATGTTGAATTCGATCACCCTATTTTTCAGGAAACTTAACATGTACTTGCGAACGGCGATTCTGAATGCTAGCTTGCCACCGATTCAGGATTTTCCACGTAATCATGTTATCCAATAAATGAGAGCGGTGTGGCTCTCGTCGACTCCCGCTGAGTCGGATCCGGGGCAGTGAGATCCCCTGCAAGGCGACCCGAGATCGGGTTGTGAACGCCCAGCGTCCCCATATTGGCCGCGTCGGGCCGAGCGAAGCCGCGCTCAGAGAGAGAGGCGGCTTCAGCGTGCAGCGTGTTTCAGGCTCCGGTAAACCAAGCAATAAATCAGTCCGCATCGACCCTGCGTGACACTGAGCTTTCACTACCGGCCGCGTCCGGGTTGTTCGCTCATCGTCGCGTGAGGAGCGTGATTCGATCGGGATCATGCCGTGATCCCTTTGCTTTTTCTTAGGCAGCCTCCCTGACGAGGTCTCACCGTCGGCATCTGCGCCCCGGGGGAAGTTTATGGTTCCGTCAACTCAAATTGAGAGCAAACGCATGAAAACGAGAATGTTCAATCGGCTATTGCGGACTTGTGGCCTCATGCTTGTTGTGGCCGCCCTCAGCAACGTAGCTTGGGCTTCGAGGGACCTGGATGCGCCGGAGATCGATCCCGGTTCGATCGCCGGAGCCATGACGCTCCTCAGCGGCGGCCTGATGCTGCTGACCGACCGCTGCCGGCGCAAATAATCCTCGGCCGTGGAGGCAAGTGCGACCCTCCCACTGGGGTCACTTGAGGGTCAATCGCCTCGAGTCGGTCGCGCTTGCCTCTTGATTCTTGCTTACTCTTATCCACCGATCCTGGCTGGAGCCACCTCGTTGTCCGCGACCGTCAACATCGCCACAAGCCAGTCGGCCGCAAGATTTCGCTCCTTGGCGTGCTGGGGCCTGGTGATTGCCTTGCTGCCGGCAGAGATGATTGGGCTGACCATCCGCTTTGACATGGCAAGCCTGGGTGCGCATACCGAGGGGGCGTGGCTGCTCGGGCAGTCCCATCACCTGCCACGAGTCGCCATCGCGTCTCTGGTGGCAATGGCCCTCTTTTGCGGGCGCCGGCTGCGCGATGCCCTCATTGAGCCACAAGGCACTCAGGTCGCCTGGGCTTATCTGCTGGGGCACTCGGCGCTCTTCGCCGCCTTCTTCCTGATCACCGCCGCGCTGGTGGAAGGAGCCGGCGTTTCGCCCTTCGCATCCCGCGTGCTACTCGCGGTATGGGCCGCGACGGGCGCGGCGACATTCGGGCTTTGGGTCGCGACGGTGGTGCCGCCTCGACTCTGGCGAACGATGGGACGCGACCTCGCGGTGGCCCTCTCGGTTGGGCTGGCCTTTGGAATAGCGGCGTGGGCAGCCGGTCAGGCCACAAATCTCCTCTGGCGTCCGCTCGGCAAGGGCACACTCTATCTCGTCCGGGGACTGCTTAGCCTCGTGACGCGCGATGTCGTCTGCCGGCCTGCCGACCTTGTCGTCGGGACAGCAAAGTTTCGAGTCCGGATCGCGCCTGGCTGCTCCGGTTACGAGGGAATCGGCCTGATTTTGGTCTTCCTGAGCGGCTGTCTCTGGATTTTCCGCCGCACCCTCCGGTTCCCCCAAGCGTTCCTCCTTCTCCCGCTTGGAACCGCCCTGATCTGGCTGACGAATGCTCTGCGAATCACCGGACTCGTCGCGATCGGCAGTTGGGGATCGGAGACCATCGCCCGAGGCGGATTCCATTCGCAGGCAGGTTGGCTGGCGTTTAACGCCGTGGGACTCGGCATCATCTTCATGGCCAGGCGATCGCCCCTGTTCACGGTCGAAGCACAGTCCCGCAACGAGTCGAGTTTTACCTCTCCCACCGCCGCGTACCTGATCCCAATGCTCGCCATCGTCGCCACAACCATGGTCACTGGCGCATTCTCCAGCGGCTTCGATTTCCTCTACCCGTTGCGCGTGCCAGCGGCGTTGCTGGTGCTCTGGATTTACCGACGACAATACGCCGACCTGCGTCGAACCTGGTCTTGGGGGGCCGTGCTGATCGGCCTGGCCGTTTTCGTGCTCTGGATGGCGCTCGAACCGCTTCACGCCGAGTCCCGCTCGGAGACAGCCCTCCTCGACGGCCTACGAAGGTTGCCCAGAGGCTGGGCAACCCTCTGGCTGATCTTCCGCGTTGCAGGTTCGGTGCTGACGGTTCCACTGGCCGAAGAACTTGCATTCCGCGGATACCTGATCCGGCGACTGCAATCGGTTCATTTTCTGAGCATCCCCCCCGGATCCTTCACCCCGTTGGCCCTGCTCGGATCGTCAATCCTCTTCGGTGCCCTTCACGGCCGTTGGCTTGCGGGGACCGTCGCCGGCCTCCTTTATGCCTTCGCCGTCCGCCGCCGTGGAAATCTCACCGACGCCGTGGTCGCCCACGCCACGACCAATGCCCTCATATCCGCTTATGTGTTAATCAACGGGTCCTGGTCCCTCTGGAGCTGACCCAGACTCCTCGTGGCCGGTGCACAGACAACAAGGCCGACGAACAACCATTCGTAAACCGCCTCATTTTATCCAACGGGATTTACCTCCATGCCAAGCCTACGTAAGTTCGCCCGCAATCGAGTTCAATCGTTCGTGTCCAATCGCCGTTATAAGCCGACGCTCGAAACGTTCGAGAGGCGGCAACTGCTGGCTGCCAACGTCTTCATTCAAGGGACCTCGTTTGTCGACTCCGACCACAACGGCTTGCTCGGTCCAACGGAGCAGCGGGTGCAAGGGGCAACAATCACCCTCTACGACGCGACCCGGACGGTGCAATACGGCCAGACGACGACCGATGCCAATGGCTTCTACACATTTAATGACAGCAACGTCATTGACCCAATCACCGGCAAGCACGACCTCAAGGCCGGTCAGACCTACGTGCTCGTCCAGACGCCGCCGGCCGCCTACCAGAGTTCCGGAACGCAAATCCAGTCTCAGGTCTACCCAGCCACATCGGTCGCCGTCAACGCAATCCAAGTGACGACGATCGACCCCGCCAAGATCACGGCGACCTACCAGAGCGCGACGACCCCTTACGACCGACTCCAAATCAACCTCTTCAACGACATCAACGGCAACGGCATCCAGGACCCGGGAGAGCTGTCGAACTCGAACTTCCCGCACTTCACAACCCCCACGAAGTTCCAATTCACCCTCACGAGCGACTCCGCTGGCCCAGGACCGGTGACAACACAGTTCGACACATTTTGCGTCGAACTCGACACGGACCTGGATACAGCGCAGGTCACCCCCACCCCCATCTCCTCCTTACCAGCCAATGGCGGAAAAATTGCTTACCTGTATAACCACTATGGGACCAGCCTAGACCAAACGAGCAGTCTTCCCGCAGTACTCCAGCCGCTCTCGCTCAAGGCACGCACCTCGGGATTACAGGTCGCGATCTGGACGTTGGAATATGGCAGCAATTTCCAGGTCCTCGGCTACGACCCGGCCCGCACATCTCCTCAGGATTACAGCGATCTTTTAGCAGCCCGCGACTTCTTCCTGGCCGATGCGAGCGGCAAGAACGAACTGGCGATCAACCTCGATACGGTTCTTCCAGCGCGCCAGAATATCATCGCTAAAGGAAGCTTTAACTTCGCCAACACCGCGGCGCCCGCCTCCGCCTCACTCGGCGATCGGGTCTGGGAAGATAGCAACGGAAACGGGCAGCAGGACGACGGAGAACTCGGCATCCCCGGCGTCATCGTCAAGCTGCGAGATAGCAGCGGCAACGTGATCGCGACCACCACGACGGACAGCAATGGCTTCTACAACTTCACCGGGCTCGCACCGGGAAGCTACAGCGTCGCATTCGTGGCCCCGACCGGATACGTCTTCACGACCGCCAATATCGGTAACGACGCCACCGATAGCGATGCCGATGCGATCACAGGCATCACCGGCAGCTACACCCTCGTCAGCGGACAGACGGACAACACTGTCGATGCAGGACTTTATCGACCAGCCGCTATCGGCGATCGAGTCTGGGAAGACAGCAACGGAAACGGACAGCAGGATGCCGGTGAACTCGGCATCTCAGGCACCATCGTCAAACTGCGAGATAGCAGCGGCAATGTGATCGCGACCACCACGACGGACAGCAATGGCTTCTACAACTTCACTGGACTCGCACCGGGAAGCTACAGCGTTGCATTCGTGGCTCCGGCCGGATACGTCTTCACGACCGCAAACAGCGGCGACGACGCCACCGACAGCGATGCCGATGCCGCCACTGGCCTTACCGGCAGCTACACCCTCGTCAGCGGACAGACAGACAACACCGTCGATGCAGGGCTCTATCGACCGGCGGCCATCGGCGATCGGGTCTGGGAAGACCGCAACGGAAACGGACAGCAGGATGCCGGTGAACTCGGCATCTCAGGCGCCATCGTCAAACTGCGAGATAGCAGCGGCAATGTGATCGCGACCACCACGACGGACAGCAATGGCTTCTACAACTTCACCGGGCTCGCACCGGGAAGCTACAGCGTCGCATTCGTGGCTCCGGCCGGATACGTCTTCACGACCGCAAACAGAGGCGACGATGCCACCGACAGTGATGCCGATGCGACCACAGGCATCACTGGCAGCTATACCCTTGTCAGCGGACAGACGGACAACACCGTCGACGCAGGACTTTACCGCCCGGCGGCCATCGGCGATCGGGTCTGGGAAGACAGCAACGGAAACGGACAGCAAGATGCCGGTGAACTCGGCATCGCAGGCGCCATCGTCAAGCTGCGAGATAGCAACGGCAATGTGATCGCGACCACCACGACGGACAGCAATGGCTTCTACAACTTCACTGGACTCGCACCGGGAAGCTACAGCGTCGCATTCGTGGCTCCGACCGGATACGTCTTCACGACCGCCAATATCGGTAACGACGCCACCGATAGCGATGCCGATGCGATCACAGGCATCACCGGCAGCTACACCCTCGTCAGCGGACAGACGGACAACACTGTCGATGCAGGACTTTATCGACCAGCCGCTATCGGCGATCGAGTCTGGGAAGACAGCAACGGAAACGGACAACAAGATGCCGGTGAACTCGGCATTGCAGGCGTCACCGTCAAGCTACGCAATAGTAGCGGCAGCGTGATTGCAACCACCACGACCAATGCGAGCGGTATCTACAACTTCACCGGGCTGGCACCGGGAAGCTACAGCGTTGCATTCGTGGCCCCAACTGGATACGTCTTCACCGCCGCCAACATCGGCAATGACGCCAGCGACAGCGATGCCGATGCGGCCACTGGCCTTACCGGCAGCTACACCCTCGTCAGCGGACAGACGGACAACACCGTCGACGCAGGGCTCTACCGCCCGGCAGCCATCGGCGATCGAGTCTGGGAAGACCGCAACGGAAACGGACAGCAGGATGCCGGAGAACCTGGCGTCCCCGGTGTCACCGTCAAGCTACGCAATAGCAGTGGTAACGTGATCGCGACCACCACGACCAATGCAAACGGCATCTACAGCTTCACCGGGCTGGCACCGGGAAGCTACAGCGTCGCATTCGTGGCCCCGACCGGATACGTCTTCACCGTCGCTAACATCGGCAACGACGCCAGCGATAGTGATGCCGATACAACCACAGGTATCACCGGCAGCTACGCCCTCGTCAGCGGACAAACGGACAACACCGTCGATGCGGGACTCTGCCGATTCGGTTCCATCAGCGGTACGAAGTTCCGCGACCTCACGGGCAACGGACTGACTGGTGACGACACGCCTCTTGGTGGCGTGAAGATCTACATCGACAAGAACAACAACAAAATTTTCGACTCGGGAGATATTTCCACCACGACCGCCGCGGATGGTACATACAGCTTCACCGGTCTGACACCCGGAACCTACACCATTCGCGAAGTCGTTCCGACGGGCTGGATTCGAACCGGCCCCGTTTTGACCGACTCGTACGTCGTGACCGTCACGGCGGGGAACGACTCGGGCGGCAACGACTTTGCCAATGCGGAAATCGGTTGCGGCTGCCAGATCTCGAATATTGTCTATATCATTAATGGTTGCAAGCAGGTCAGCGACCTGCGCGGCAACGTCAGCCCGGGCGATACGGTCACGGCCAAATTCACCGTGAAGAACGCCTCCTCGAGCAATCCGGCCACCTTCTCGCTGGTGAGCTACACTGCGCCCGGCTCCACGTTTGTGGCATCGCAGGCGTACAAGCAAGAAGTCTTCGACATGGTCACGATGACCTACACGAGCAACGGGAGCTACTCGCTCAATGTGGACGTTCCCGACAGCTATTTCCAGGTCGACTTCGTCTGCGGACAGGTCATCGATCGATTCGGTCCCGACGGCAGTAACATCTTTTACACTCCTCAGGGCCGCCTTTTCAGCGCAGACAATGGCGGCAGCAAGGCCTACAGCAATACGCTGAGCGCCGATGATACCGGCACGGTCGCCTTCTGGAGCGGCACCAACGGCCAAAACCTGATCAAGAGCCTCAACGGCTCGAGCAACGCGTTGAACCTCGGCAACTGGCTGTCGAGTAACTTCTCCAACCTCTACGGTAGCCTCGCCGGCAAGACGAATGCCGATGTCGCGACGTACGTCAAGACGCTCAAGGCCGCGTCGAGCACGGCACTCGAGGCCCAGGTCCTGGCCACAGCCCTGTCGGTCTACGTGACGGACGTCAACCTCGCCGGTATGGCAGGCTATACCTACGGGTTCAACACCTCGTTCCTCGGGATCGCTCAGAAATTGTTCAACGTTAGTTCCAATGGGTCATCCATCGGATTGAGCAACGCCAAGCAATCGCTCTGGGTCATCCTGAAAGCGGCCAACGCCACCTCCTCGAACGGCAAAGTGCTGGCCTCCAACCGCACCAATGCCACCACGCTGTTCACAAACCTGAATGCCGCGGGTGCCTTGGCCAGCTAATCCTCGATCAAGGCCGAGCAACGAAGTCGGCCGTCGTGGCAAGCCCTTGGGGCTTTGCCGCGACGGCTTTTTTTAATTCAGGATCGCAAGCTCAATCACGTCTATTTTTCATAATCAGAGAGCTTGCCATCGGCCCGGAGGGGCGACCGCTCATAGCCAGGTGCGTAATATCTGGATAGGATTCGTCATGCCCGCGCATTGCAGACTACGCATGGCTGCGACTCTTTTTTATTTGCGCATCATTATTCTCAGAGACTTACGCCTCTGGCTATGAACGGTCGCCCCTCCAGGGCCACAAGATGCCCGCCTGTTCTAGGGGCTTCCAAAATAAAGTTCGCCAACGAAGGATCAAGAGAACGGGATCAAGACGATTCCGTTCGCTTTGCAGTATCATTGAGATCGGTCCGGGGTGATCCTTAATTAAATGGCAGCGATTCTCGTTCGGGTGGATCACAACCACCCAGCGGTGAACACGCCCGAAGGTCAACCCGGTGGATTCCAGGCGATCCTTAACGTTGGAGAATCAAGACGATGACCCAGGCCGCGCTGTTCTTGATGCTGTCGCTGGTCGCCGCCGCCCCCGCTGCACCTCGGCCGTTTACGATCGAGGTCGTCGACGAACAGACCGGCCGCGGAGTTCCGCTCGTCGAGCTCAAGACAGTGAACGACATCCGGCTGGTCACGGACAGCAATGGGATCGCGGCCTTCGGGGAGCCGGGGTTGATGGATCAGGCCGTCTTCTTCAACGTCCGGAGCCACGGCTATGAATTCCCCAAGGACGGCTTCGGTTACCGTGGGAAAGCGCTTGCGGTCTGCGAAGGGGGATCGGCCCAGTTGAAGCTCAAGCGAATCAACATCGCCGAGCGGCTCTACCGAGTCACGGGAGGGGGAATCTACCGCGACAGCCTGCTCGTGGGCCACTCGAATCCCTTGCGGCAGCCGGTCCTCAACGGCAAGGTCCTGGGCTCGGACAGCGTGGTTAACGCGGTCTATCAAGGCAAAATCTACTGGTTTTGGGGCGATACGAACCGCCCCGGCTACCCGTTGGGAAACTTTAACGTCCCAGGTGCCACCTCGCTGCTCCCGGCCGACGGCGGACTCGATCCCAAACGCGGGGTCGACCTCGACTATTTTGTGGGAGACGACGGCTTTGCCCGCGCCGAGGCCCAGATGCCCGGCAGCGGGCCGACCTGGATCGACGGGCTCGTCGCCATTCGCGATGAGTCCGGCCGCGAACGGATGTTCGCCGGATACGCCAAGATCCGCAATCTTCTCGATGTTTATGAACGTGGACTTGTCGAATTCGACAACATAACTCAGCGATTCAAGAAGGTCACGACCTTCCCTCTGGATAGCCCTGCCCTTCTCGGCGGGCACCCCTTCCTGAAGGTTGTCGACGGCGTGGAGTATGTCTACTTTGCCAGGCCGTACCCTCTGGTCCGGGTCAAGGCCGACCCGGAATCGCTCGCACGGCCCGAGCGGTACGAGGCATTCACCTGCCTGATGAAAGGGAGCCGGCTGGACACACCGAAGATCGACCGCGCCGAGGATGGTTCAGCCCGCTATACCTGGAAGACCGACACGCCCGCCTTGTACGCGACCGAGCAGGCGAAGCTCATCCAAAAGGAACTCCTCAAGCCGGATGAAGTTCTGCTCGCGTTGCAGGACGCCGACACGGGCAAGGCGGTCGCCGCACACGGGGGGTCGGTTTACTGGAACGACTCCCTCAAGCGCTGGGTCATGATCACGGTCGAAGTTGGAGGCACATCGTTCCTCGGCGAAGTCTGGTTTGCCGCGGCCGACTCGCCGCTCGGCCCCTGGGTCTACGCTCGCAAGGTCGTCACTCACGACAACTACAGCTTCTACAACCCGAAACAGCACCCGATGCTGGACCAGGAGGGGGGGAAGCGGATTTTCTTCGAAGGGACATACACCCACACGTTCTCGAGCAACACGGACGCGACTCCGCGCTATGACTACAACCAAGTCATGTACCAGCTCGACCTGGCCGACCCTCGGCTCAATCTCCCGGTCGCCGTCTACCGCCAGGACGGAACGTTTGTCCTGAGCCAGTCACGCGGCAAAGACGGTGAGCCTGCCGGAGCCTCTGCTTCCGTTGCCTTTTTCGCCCTGGAGCATCCCGGGATCAAAACCGTGCCGGTCTTCGCAAGGAAGACCGAGGGCACCACGAAGCTGGTTCTCGACGCGAATCCCGACGAAGCGGATTCCTCCCCCATGTTCCACGCCTTGCCGGCCGACGCTCAGAATCCACCAGCGACGACCGCACCTCTCTACGAATTCACGAGCCCCGACGGCAAGTCACGGGGCTACTCGACGGAAACCACCTGGCCCGAACCTGGCTATCATCGGACCGAAGCCGCATTCTGCCGAGTCTGGCGAAACCCAACGCGCCTGGGAAGTTTCGCTCACCCGTGAGGCAAGCGGGGATTGTTCGTTTCGTGTGACTTCGCACTATAATGAAAATGTGGAGGAGGACAAGCGGGCACGGCATCGGAGCCGTCACCCCTACCGGAGCGCACGACCAACGAGGAGGAACCCGCGATGATGACTCAGCTTCCCAAGCCGATCCGAATCCTGGCGTTCGCGTTCTTGGTCCTGACCGTACCGGCAACCCGCTCCTCCGCTCAGGCTTACGGGTACGGCTATGGTTACCCAGGCTTCGGGTACGGCTATGGTTACCCAGGCTTCGGGTACGGCTATGGATACCCCTCCATGGGCTACTACGGCTACGGAGGCGGCCTGGGTTTTGGCCTCGGCCTTGGATACGGCTATTCCCCGACGAGCTACGGCTATTTCGGGAATGCCTATCCACCAGGGCTCCAGGCCCCGTTCATTTCCGGCGTGGGCGACACGAATCCCCTGATGGGGTTGGGGCTGACGCCGCTGGGGGTCCAAAGCGCTTTGGCCGAGGGGACCCTGCTCCGAGGCTCCCGAACACCGATTGCCGGCAGGCCCGGCGTAGCCAACCCGCTGCCCAGGACCGGCGCAGCCAGTCAGTATTCCGGGACCGGCGCGGCTCGTCCACGATGAACGGTCGGGCCGGCCCCTTGTCGCTTTGATCTCAAGCACAAGACTCAGTCGGCCGAAGCAGCCCCGTAACCGGGCTTGGGCGTGCCATCCTTCTCGAGCTTGTCGCACGCCCAGAGGAGGCCGCGCGTCAGCATGTTGAGATACACGGGATCGCGCATCGTCGCATTGTTATGCGCGATCGTGGTCCCGAAGATTCGCCCTTTGCCGAAGGTGTTGGTCCAGATGACGGCGTGATCCTTCTTGTTGTCGAGCGCGTAGGCCTGGGCCAGCGGCACAGCGCCGGGCCAAACCTTCTCGATGGCGTAGAGCTCTTCATTCCCGGTGGTCCAGACGGCGGGGAAACCCTTCATGATCGGGTTATCGGGAGCGAGGTTCTTGACCTCAAGCGGTTGTTGCGGACCATGACGCCGCGTGGTCACGCCCACACACTCGCGCCATTCATCAGTCTTCAGGGTGCTAAAGGTATGCATCGCGCAGTGGATCACGACCCCCGGAGTCCCCTGGTGATGCGGGGCCACCACCTGCTTGATGAAGTCGCGGTCGGCCACTCCACTAAAGCATTCGTTGTGGACCACCACGTCATACGGCTTGGCCCAGTCGGGATTCGCGTAGATGCTGATTTTGTGATCATTGGAGGTGCCCCCCTCGTGGACGATCGTCCATTCGACCGGGGCTCGGGCGCTGATGCCCTGGGAGATGATCACCTTCTGGGCGTCGTAGTCATGGCAGCAGCCCCCCGTGATGAGCAACGCACGCAAGGGCTTGCCCGGCGTGGAATCGTCGGCTCTTGCCGGTGATGACGGGGGCAAAACCACCCCGATGGCAACGGCCATCAGCGAGAGCCACCTTGGAAGCAGGCGCATCGTCACAGTCTCCTCGAAGTCGCTGAAAAAAGAGTGGGAGAGAGCGAGATCCGGAAGATCTCGGGTCCTACCCTATCTCAGCGGATGAGCGGACGGTAGCCCGTGACCAAGGGCCGGCCCGTCTTGCTCAGAGGCACCTCCCCCCACAGAGGAGTCCACCGGGAGACAACCTCAGAGGATCGAGGTCGTCGGCTCGACTTCGGCCGCTTTGAGTGGGAGCCTGACGATGAAGGTGGCTCCCTGGCCAGGTTCCGACTCGACGTCGATCGTCCCGCCATGAGACCGGACGATTCCATAGCTGACCGAGAGGCCCAGCCCCGTCCCTTCACCCACCGGCTTGGTGGTGAAAAACGGGTCGAAGATTTTGTGGCGAATGACCGGATCGATCCCTTTACCCGTGTCGGCAACCTGGATCTCGACCCCATTTTCCACTGCATGGGTCCGGACCGTCACCCGGCCCCCTGGGTCGGTGGCGTCGATCGCGTTGGAGAGTAAATTCAGAAGAACCTGGTTCAGCTCGCCCGGGTAGCAGGCCACGGTGGGCAAGGGGGTCAGATCGGTCGTCAGTTCCACCCCCTTGGTGCGCGCCCGGCCTCGGATGATGTTGACCGTGGAGGCGATCCCCTCGTTGAGGTTCACGTCCTTGAAATCCCTTTCATCCAGGCGAGCGAAGTCGCGCAGGTCTTTGACGATCTGCCGGATCCGCCTCAGCCCTTCGCTCGAACGGTTGAGCAACCCATCCAGATTCTCGAGCATGAACGGAAGATCAACCCGTTCAGAGAGTTCGCGGATCTTCGCGAGCAGTTCCGGGCGGTGGACGGCCAGGGTGTCGGATGCCTCGAGGCAGAGGGTGAGCAAGTCGCGGAGGTGGCCCACTTCTCGCTTGAGCACCGAGACGTCGCTGGTGACGAAGGCCAGCGGGTTATTAATCTCATGGGCGACCCCGGCCACAAGCTGCCCCAGGGCGGTGAGTTTTTCGGCATGAACGAGCTGACTCTCCGCCCTTTTGAGCGCATCGTGCGCCTGCCGCTCCGAGCGAACCGCCTCCAGGAGCAGCTCGTTTTGGCGGAGGAGTTGCTCTTCAGTCCGCTTCCGATCGGTGATGTCGGACGAGATCCCGCCGACGGCCCAGGGGGAGCCCGACGAGGTCCGCAAGGGGAATTTGTTCGAGATATAGGTATGCAGGCCCTCATCGTGGGGGATCACCTCCTCGAACGCGATCGGTTTTCCTTTGCAAAGAACTTCGCGATCGTTGGCCCGCACCACGTCGGCCTGCTCGCGCGGAAAAATCTCGTGATCGGTCTTCCCAATAATCCAGTCGCGCGGGAGCTTGAACAGTGTCTCATACCACTGATTGACAAGGATGTAGCGGCCCTCGGAATCCTTGACGTAGATCACGGCGGTCGAGTTGTCGAGGATGGCCTGGAGCTGTTCCTGGCTTTCTCGAAGCGCTTCCTCCGCCTCCTTCCGCGCCGAGACGTCGCGCGAGGCGCACTGGATCTCGACGACCTCGTCGGTGGTCGGATCCCGAATCGTTCGGACGGTCGACTCGAACCAGATCAGGCGGCCATCCTTACGGAGAGCGCGAAAGACGATCGTGAACGTCTCGGTCGACTCGAGAATTCGCTCATGCGTCGTCGAGAGCTCGAACAGGTCATTGGGATGAACGAAATCGTAGGGCGAGCGGCCGATCAGCTCCTCGGGCTCATAGCCCACGAGCGTACGGCAGGCAGGCGAAACATAAAGATACGTCCCATCAGGTTCATGCCGCGAGATCATGTCGGTGGAGTTCTCGGCAAGCAGGCGGTACTTCTCTTCGCTCTCGCGAAGCGCGAGCGCGGCCCGCTTCGACTGGCTGATATCGCGAAACGCGATGACCACCACCTCGACACGGCCCCCCTCGCCCTGCATGGGCGTCAGCATCGTCTGCCAGGTGTTGGTAACCCCCTGCGCCGTCAACTCCACCTCGCTGACGAGCGATCGTCCCGTGTCGAAAACGGCCTCGCGTTGAACGCGCAGAGTTTCAATCGTCGCCCGGGGGAGGCCCAACTCCGGCCAGGTCATGCCGAGCAGTTCTTCCCGCTCGAGCCCCCAGTGCTCGGCTCCCGACACATTCACGTAGAGGATCGTCCCGGCACGGTCGCAGAGATAGACACAGTCGGGGGTCGCCGCGAGCACCGCGTCAAGCGTCCCGGTTCTCCACTCGTGCCCCGACGACATGGGCCTGTCGCGATCCTGGTTTCGGGCAAACTCCATGGTCGGAACTCCAAGGGAGCCACAACGGCACCCCGACTTGCCCGAAGACATTCCCCCGGCCAGCGGAGCACTTTGTGAAGTCACCCGCGCAATCCTCGCGGCGGGGAAAGGAAGACGGACGTGTTCCGACATTGATGTCAGACGAAATCTCGGTGCCGCAGCCGAAAGCGAGAGTCGTCCTTACCGCCAACCCCTATTGCTTATTCTATCGTCTTGGATGCTAACAGGGGTCATCGAACCGGTCAACCGCGAGACATGAGGGCATACCGATCATTTTTTTCACGAACCAGGTCGGGGCACGGCCCCTCGACTCCCGCGTTGGTAGCGGGGCAGGAACCGTGGGAAGAACCGGAAGACGTTGTTGGTTGAGGGTTCAAAATGCTACGGTTGGAACTGGGAAATCGCCGTGGAATCCACGAGCGTCGCCGCCAGGGCGGATCGGCTTGAAGGGCTGAGGACACGTATGAGTTCACCGCGTTATCTCTGTATCCACGGTCATTTTTACCAGCCCCCCCGCGAAAACCCTTGGCTTGATGTCGTTGAAGTCCAAGACTCCGCCCAGCCGGACCATGACTGGAATGAGCGGATCACTCGCGAATGCTACGGACCCAACGCGCGGTCACGCCTGCTCGATGACCGGGGCCAAATCCTCAATCTCTCGAACAACTACGCCCGGATGAGCTTCAACTTCGGGCCAACGCTCCTCTCCTGGCTCAAAACCTCAGCACCCGACGTGCTCGCCGGCATCGTTGAGGCCGACCGCCTCAGCCGCGAGCGCCGAGGGGGGCATGGCAACGCCCTGGCCCAAGTCTACAACCATATCATTCTCCCCCTGGCCAACGCCCACGATAAGCGGACGCAAGTGCTCTGGGGGATCGCCGACTTCCGCCACTACTACGGCCACAACCCCGAAGGCATGTGGCTGGCCGAAACGGCCGTCGACGTCGCCTCGCTCGAGGCCCTCGCCGACGCCGGGATCCGGTTCACCGTGCTCGCGCCCCACCAGGCGAAACGGTGGCGGCCCGTCGGCAAGCAGGATTGGGCCGAGAACCCCGGCGGAATCGACCCTTCCCGCGCGTATACGATCCGGCTTCCCTCCGGAAAATCGCTGGCGATCTTCTTCTACGACGGCATCGTCTCGCGGCAGGTCGCGTTCGAACGGCTGCTCGACAGCGGCGAGAAGTTTCTCGATCGGTTACTCCGGGGGTTCGACGAGGCGCGCAACCACCCCCAGCTCATGCACATCGCCACCGACGGCGAGTCGTACGGCCACCATCACCCGCACGGGGACATGGCCTTGGCCTACGTCCTCGACAGGCTGAGTCGCGACCCGAGCATCCGGCTGACGAACTACGGCGAATTCCTCGAGCTTTACCCGCCGGAGTGGGAGGTCGAGATCCACGAAAAGAGCGCCTGGAGCTGCGCCCACGGCGTCGAACGATGGAATTCCGACTGCGGCTGCCGGACCCGGGGCGACTGGCACCAGAAATGGCGAGGACCGCTCCGCAAGGCATTCGACCTGCTCCGGGAGCAGATTGATCACCTGTTCGCCACCAGGGGCCGTGAGTGCTTCCCCGACCCCTGGGCCGCACGTGACGCCTACATCGAGGTGATCCTCGATCGCAGTCCCCGCTCGGTCCGCCACTTCCTCAAGGAACAGGGCCACCCCGACCTGGATGACACCCAGATTCGCGACGCCCTCCGCCTTCTGGAAATGCAGCGCGACGGCATGCTGATGTACACGAGCTGCGGCTGGTTCTTCGACGAGATCAGCGGCATCGAGGCGACCCAGTGCCTCCACTACGCCGCCCGCGCCATGCATATGGCCAAACACTTCCACCGCGACTTCGAAGGCAAGTTCGCCCAGGCGCTCAAACCGGCCCTGAGCAACCTTCCCGAGTTCAAGAACGGGCGCGGGGTCTGGGAGCAAGTCATCCGCCCCGCCGTGGTCGACCTCGACCGGGTCCTCGCCCACTATGCCGTGAGCCTGATCTTCCCCCCTCGCGAAACAAACACGCAGCTCTACTCGTTCAACCTCGACGTCCTCGACCAGGAGGTCCGAGGTCGAGGCGCCAGCCACCTGGCTGTGGGTCGGCTCCGCGTCCGCTCGGACCAGACCTGGGACGAAGCCGAGACCGCGTTCGTCGTGATCCACTACGGCGGCCTCGACTTCCACACGGTCCTCCGCTCCATGGACTCCGTCAAGGAGTATGAAAACTTCAAGCAACGATTGATCAAGGTCTACAGGACCGGCTCGATGGCCGACGTCACCACCCTGGTGGCCCGCGAATTCGAGGGAACGGTTCGCCGGCTCGACGACCTGTTCGTCGACGAACAGCGGCGAATCATCGGCATCGTCCTTCAGGACCGAATCGAAGACTATCAGCGCACCTTCGAGCGGCTCTCCTCAGTAGACGACGATGTGCTCAACCGCCTCGGCCAAATGCACTACCCGATCCCGAAGCCGCTCCGCGAGGCCGCGTCGTCCTACCTCGACCTCGAGCTGAGCCAGGAACTCGCGCAACTCCAACCGGATGGCAGCCTCGCGCGAATCCAGGGGCTTTATGAGCGCGGCCGGACCTGGGGCTATCAACCCGAGCGCGAGCCGTTGGAGCAGTCGATCTCCCAGGCCCTCGAACGGATTCTCCGTGGTCTCGCCCCCGACGCCGACCTTGCCGCGATCGTCGCCCATGCAGCTCTCCTACTCGACGCGGCCACGTTCCTGGGGCTTAGCCCCGACCTCTGGCAAGTGCAAAACCAACTGCTCGACGCCTACGTCCAGCTCTCCGACTCGAACGCCATGAATCCGCCGCTCCAAAATGTTTTCGCCAGCCTGGCCGTCAAGCTGAACATGAGCCAGCACCTGCTCGGCTGGCGTCCTTGATCAGTTGCGGCCGACCCGCGATCGATTAAGCTTGTCGAGTGGGACCTGTCCACCCAACCTCCGTCGAGGGATCCGTTCGATGCCGCTCCAGATCTTGCCAGCGACGTCTCCGACAAAATCCGCCGGGAGCGATGTGTCCCTCCATTATCCACCGAGCCGCCGCGAGTTCCTGGCCGGTCTCGCCGCCGGCGGGACATCCCTGCTCCTCGGAACAGCCGCCAGGAGCGCTCCGGCTGAAGACCCAGGCGCCTGGTATGCCTTGGTCTCCGACATCCACATCGCGGCCGATCCGTCGACCCGGTTGCGCGGACAGGTCATGGCCGACAACCTACGCACCGTCGTGGCCGACATCCTCGCCGCAGACGCAGCGCCTCGCGCCGTCCTGATCGACGGCGACCTCGCCCTCCAGAAAGGCGAAACCGCCGATTACCGCACCGTCGTCTCGCTCCTCGACCCACTCCGTAAGGCAAGGCTCCCGATCTACCTGGGCCTGGGAAACCACGACGACCGGACGAACTTCCGCGAGGTGCTCCAGGGCGTCATCCCGAACGAATCGCAAGTCGTTGACAAGCAGGTCGAAGCAATCGACGGGACGGGCTTGCGGTTCGTCGTGCTCGACTCGCTCGACCAGTGCAACGTCACCCCCGGCAAGCTCGGCAGCGCCCAGCTCGACTGGCTCACCACAGAGCTGGACGCAAAGCCCGACAAACCCACCCTTGTGGTCGTCCATCACAATCCGGTGCCGGTGCAACCGCCACCCCCAAGCCTACTCGACACCGAGGCCTTTCTGGCCATCCTCCGCCCTCGTCGCCAGGTCAAGGGCGTGGTCTTCGGCCACACCCACGTCTGGAGCGTCCGTCAGGAGGAGGAGGGTCTCTACATGATCAACCTCCCCGCCGTGGCCTACTCCTTCGCGCCGAATCAGCCGCTCGGCTGGTGCCGGTTCCGTCCCGAACCAGGAGGCGGCCAGCTCGAACTCCGCTGCATCGGAGGCAATCGCGAAGCCGACCGTCAGCAGATCGCCTTGCGTTGGCGTGAAGCGTAAGGCTCGTGGAGAACAGAACCGCATCCCCCGTGACGCCTTTACTTGGCAAATCGGGGGAGTTGTGGGAGGGTGTACAGTCATGAGAGTGAGCCGCAGGAGCAAACTCAGATGCAACCAACACCGATGACTCAGACTGACGCCGCCGTCTTCGGACGGCTTATTAAGCCGGATCACAGCGATTTCTCGCCGACCGCGGCCCGTGAGATTCTCAGCCTGCAATTCGATGACGACGACAAAGCACGGATGCACCAGCTTTCCCTCAAGGCCCAGGAAGGAACGCTGACCCCTGACGAGCAGGCTGAAATCGAGAGTTACCGGCGGGCAGGATACATGCTGGGCGTCCTTTGGTCGAAGGCCCGGCTTTCTTTAAGCCGTGCGGGCTTGGGTGCCGCCAATGGACACCATACTTGAGCAACTTGTTTGGCGACGGGCCAAATCCCGCTGCGAATACTGCCAGCTTCCTCGAGACTTCTCGCCCTTGACGTTCGAAATCGACCACGTCATCGCCCGTAAGCACCAAGGGACAACGACGGCCGACAATCTGGCCCTTGCCTGCTTCTTCTGCAACAGCTACAAGGGGCCTAACATCGCCGGGGTGGACCCACAGTCCGGGCGGATCGTACGGCTATTCCACCCCCGAAAAGACCGATGGAAACGACACTTCGCATGGGATGGCCCGTTTCTGATCGGGCACAGCCGCATCGGACGGGCGACAATTGCGGTTCTGGAGATCAACCACCCTGAGTTCGTGGCCTGGCGCGAAGTGCTGATCCGCGAAGGGGCGTTTCCTCCTGATCGGGGATCGGCAAAGTAATTATGCATTCTGCAGCCAGCAAAGGTCGACGGTGAAAACCAAAGTCTGGCATTGACGGTCGACCCTGCGGGGCCAAATCAATCAATTTGCACAAACAACATCATCACACCTCAGCAGCAAGAGATCAAACTAATCTGCATCAGAGGGAGAAACACGCCTTTCATCAAGGCGTGACCACTCGTCCCAGGCCGAACTGGTCGCCGTTACGGACCGGCTGGTCACCGGCGAAGTCGATCTCGAGCATCTTCTCGCTCTGCACGGCCGCGCCATGTTCGTCGGTCAGAGCCGCGACGATCTTCCGAGTCGCGGTTTCGATGACGTCGCCGGTCGAGGGGTACGCATAGCGGCCGTCGAGGGTGAACGTCAACCAGCCCGGTTCGTCGCGGACCTTGAGGCTCTCGAGCTGTTTGGGGGGCTCGGTTGTGGCGTCGAAGATGTGGACGTGCTCGTTGTGGGCGTCGACAACCCACACTTCTTTCTCGTCGGGCGTCAGGCCGATGCCATGGCTCGGGCAGCCGTGCCGCTTGACCGCCCCTTGTTTGTAACCGGCCACCTCGACGCGATGGAGCGGCTTGCCCGTGGTCAGGTCACCCATCTCGAAGCCAAGTAGCTCATTGACGTTCACGAAGCAGCGGGTCTGCCGGCCGTTGACGGTGAACGGGCGGATGCTGGCGCTGAAGGGCCCCACGGTTCGCTCGGCCTTGAGGGCTTTCGTATCCGCGACCGTCAGGAGAGGCGACTTCAGCCCGGCCAGATACGCCTCCTTGCCATTCAGGCCCGCGACCGTGTTGTGTGCTCCGGAGCGGGGGACGATCTTGGCGAGCACATCGCCGTTGCGGGCATCGACCACGTGCCAGTGATCCTGCTCGAACGAGGGGAGATAGATCGCCGAGCCGTCGGGGGTCATCGACATCCGATCGCAGCCCCCTTCGTAGGGCCGCTCCCAGAGGATCTTCTCGGTGACAAGGTCGAGGCAGGTCAGGGTCTTGGTCGTGCTGATATAGATTCGCTGGGTCGCTGCATTGGCGCAGACCCCTTTGACGTTGTCGGGCTTCCCCTGGCCGTCGAGCCCCGCGATCGGAATCCGCTTGACGAACTTATGGCCGTGGTCAATGTCGAAGACGAGCAATCCGTGGCCGCCGTACTCGAGGTAATTGCGAATTCCGGGCACGGCCACGTAGAGCAGCCGACGCTCCTCGGCATCCGCGGCTGAAGCCCGGCCGAGGAAACCCGCATTGAGCACGAGGAGGGCGAGTGCGGGCAGAAGCCTGCGAAAGAGCAAGGCGTGCGGACTCATCATGGGAGTTTTCGCCTGATTTCGATCCACGTGGTGGGTTCAACGCGCACGAGGAGGCAGGGATCAGGCTGTCAGGTCCCTCGCCTCACGCATGAGCCTTGAGTGGGTGCAACGCCCAACAGTAACCGGCGCCGGCGGCCTCCACAACGCTCGACTTCCGACAGGCGGCTGTCCGCTCGTCTCGCCACGATCGGCCTCCCTTTGCTAAGATAACGGTCGCGAGCCACCTTTGGCGTACGGGCGAGCCCGAGCCGGTGACCGGTTGTGGGGAGACTCGTCGCGGGTCCCGAACACAATGCATCCGGACCGTGTCTCATCAAGCGACATCAACGGTAGCGGATCCAGCGTCCAAAGGACGCGACGACCCGAAAGAGGAAAGGCAATCATGACGATCGTGCAGCGAATGCGGGCCAGCCTGACCGAGTCGATGAAAGCGCGCGACGCGACGCGAACGCAGTTCCTGCGTTACTGGATCGCCGGCCTGACGCTCGGGACCGGTGAGGAGATGCCCGACGCCGACGCGATCAAGAAGATGCGCGGCGTCCTGAAGGAAGCCAAAGGAGGGACGACCACCTTCACCCCCGAAGAACTCGCCTTGTTGCAGGACTGGGTCCCGCCAGCGATGACCCGGGAGCAGGTTGGCGAAGCCCTCGCTCCCGTCGCCGAACAAATCCGCAAGGCGCCGAAGGAGGGCATGGCCATCGGCATCGCCATGAAGACCCTGGCGGGCCAGCCTGCCGACAGCGACGACGTCAGGGCCGTGATCGCTGAGTTGCGTCAGGACGTCGAAGGCCAGTGAGAGACGGGGCGGACGACTCAATCCATCAGGAGAGCGTCACTCGCATGGATCCGGCCGCCCCCAACGTCAGCGTCATTGACATCGACGCCCACCTGGACCGCATCAGTGACTCCGGCGATCGTACGCCGACGCCGGAGGTTTTCAAATGCCTCCCATTGAACCACCTCACCCGGATCCCGTTCGAGAACCTCGACATCCATCTCGGCCGACCGATCCGGCTCGACCTGGCGAGCTTGCAGGCCAAGTTGGTCGGCAACCGCCGTGGGGGCTACTGCTTCGAGCAGAATGCGCTGTTCGCCGCGGTCCTGGAGCAACTCAGACTCGACATCGATTACGAGGTGGCCAGCGACTACACCTCGACTCATCCCGAGTCGTCAAGGCTTGACCCCACAGGAGAAACGCCCGATGGGAGCTTTCAATACCGTCCGAAGCGAACAGACATGCGGCTCGTGCGGCCAGCGCACCGCATTCCAGATCCAATATAAGTATGGCGAATTGTGGCAATATGAGTATCAGATCGGCGATTCGATCGCCTGGTCCACAAAGTACAAGAAGGCCGATGCGGGAAAGCCGGGGCGTCCGCAAGTCGTCGTGGAAGGGATCGCCGAGAACTGTCCGCATTGTCGGGCTGAGGGAGGAGAATTCGAGGTTTGGCTCGCAAACGACAAAATCGTAGAAGTGCGTCCATTGACCGACCCGAGCAAATTTATCGACAATAACTATATCGTCTTAGACAAACATTAATCCAAAAATAAGACCACTATTAAATACAACAAGACACCAAACCAGGAATGCGGGCGGGGTGCCCGCGGTCCCAGAGGCCGTAACCACGGATCAACGTCAACGCCCCGCGGTCTTGGTATTCGGCAGACCGACCCGGGCAGCGAGAGGTGCGTACCGCGTTTGGAGCTCGGTCTCAAGTTGCACAACGGACTCGGCATTGAAGTGGCGGACGGCGGCCAAGGTCGAGAGGGGGGGCGAGAACCGAATCGGGGTGCCCTGGGGAATGTGGGCCACGGCAAAGGCATCGTCCGCGGGGATCCCCAAAGTGAACTTCTGCCCGTCCACACTCATGACCCGATCTTCACGCAGGGACGACGGCAGGAGCTGCAAGGTCGTCTCAGCCCGGGCATAGCCCCCTTTGCCGTCTGAACCCAGGAGCCAGACGAACGTGGTCAGCCGGCCTGTTTTGGGGGCGACGAGCACGACATGTCGGATGATCATCCGACAGTGTTTGTTATCGTAGCGGACGTAGGCATGAGCGTCGAAAACCAGCATCGTCTTCGTGCGTGCGACCTGGCGGAAGTCGTTCGCCAGCACACGCTCCCCTGTGGCAAAGACTTTCTTGCCGAGGAAACCCAGTTCATTACCAAAAGTCTGGTCGCTGGTCGCAATGACCGTCTTACCTTTCCCTTCCAAGGCGCCCCCCACTGCGACCTTTTCCAGGAAATAGCTCGGCTCGTCGTGGCCCTTCGCCTCCCCCACGTTCGCCAGAATCGTGAAGAGAAAGGTCCCACTGTACTGCGCCGCCGTCTTGGAGACCGAATCGACATCGCCGACGCCAAGTCGCGGCTTGGCGAGCATCACCAGGTTCGTCCATCCCTTCGGGACCCCTTCACCTTCGCCGATGAGGGTGCCCACGGGGATCTGTGCGAGCGGCCGGGGGCGAACATCGACCGCCGAGCCGGACTTGGGGGCGGACCCGGCGGCAAGCACGTGATTCCCTTCCGCGCCATGGGTCGGAAACACCAGCCCCGGAATCAGCGTCGCCGCGAGCAATGCGACCAGGATCTTTCCATTCACAGCGGCCCTCCAGATTCGCAGTGCCGAAGCAGAGATCGCAAGTCAAGAAGGCCCGACCCGCTGGGAGCACAACAGTACGCTCGCCCTCAGGTTGGCCCGGCCTGCGGAGGTCTTCTTCGATGAACGGTCACGAGGGGCAACTCCGCCCGCTCCATTCCGTCGATCGCCGGTATTGCGAAGAGCGTTGGCGGACGGATCATGTACCATCTGTTCTTGATTTTGTAAAGAAGAGTTGGAGTTCTCCGCTTGGCCCGAAAACTTCAGAGCAAGGGGCACGCTCGACCGGTCACCCTTTCAGGACTGCAAAGCCAACATCAATTATATACGGACTTCACGAAGTCAAGCACGCGAGGAAACGGAACATCGGCCAGTGCGGCGAACTGGGGATGCTTGGCGAGCTTGCTTCGGCTGGACGCAGGGGAGACGAGACCACAGAGGAAGCGGGTGAGCTGGCGAGACGACGTCAGCGCCTTGTGCCGTTCGGACCGTACCCGTTCCACCATCTCCTGCTCCAAGGAACCGAGCGCACGCTCAGGCACAGGCGGCAGCGGGATCGGAGGTTCCCCCAGACAACGCGCGCAGTGGCCGCAATCGCCCACGAGGGTTTCGCCGAAATAGGCCAGGAGCCGGCCGGTGAGACATCCTTCGGCCTGGGCGTACTCGAGCACCGAATGGACGCGGGCAATGTCACGTCGTTCGCGATCGAGGAATCGGGCCACCAGCCGCTCGCGGAGTTCGTCCAGGTCGGGATCGCCCGTGGTTCGCCGATAGCCTTGGCGGAGACCGGCAAGTTGGAGTTCGACGTCCCCTTTCTCTTCAAGATGGTTCAAGGCCGCGCTGATCCGCTCGCGGGTCTCTTCGAGGTTTCGGGCCACCTCGGACACGTCGAGCGCGAACCAGATCTTCCCTGGTCGGGCTTGGCGGAAAACCTGACGCAGGAAGGCGGCACGAGGCGCGTCGTACTGCGCGAGGATTTCGCCCGATGATCGCAACGGACGGAACTTGCAGTCCGAGTAAAACGGGCCGGTCGCTTCCAGGATCCCTTCGAGCTCGAGATACGTCATCAGCGTCTGCACGACGAGTTGCCGGATATCGTGCCGCTGCGAGAGGTCGTACGCCGAGATGTCGAATGTCGGACCCAGCCCGAGAATCTCCTTGAGCAGGTCGGCGATCGCCTCCGGCGTCGGCGTGTCGCCGTACGTGAAGTTGCCAAGCGTCAGAACATCCTCAGCGCACGCAAACAATTCACAGCGAGCGGGTTCCCCATCACGCCCGGCGCGGCCGATCTCCTGGGCGAAGTTCTCCAGGCTCTTGGGCAGGTTGAAGTGGTAGACCGCGCGGATGTTCGACTTGTCGATCCCCATGCCAAAGGCGATCGTCGCCACCACGATGCCTGCCTCGCAGGCCATGAATTGATCCTGGACGACATGCCGCCGCTCGTCGTTCATCCCCGCGTGATAGGCCATCGCGTCGAACCCTTGTCCGGCGAGGAAGTCGGCAAGATCCTCGGCCGTTTTCTGGAGGGTGACGTACACGATCGTTGGTCCCGCCAATCCTGCTTTAAGGCTCTTGAGCAAGAGCGCGTGCCGATCCTCCGCAGCGCAAGCGTTGGCGTGGAGTTCCAAATTCGGGCGGTGGAACCCGGTGATCACGACGTCAGCATCGGCGATGCCGAACGCGCGGGCGACCTGGCTTGCCACATCCGGCGTGGCGGTCGCGGTCAGGGCCAGTACTCGAGCGATGCCAAGCCGCCTGGCAAGGCGGGCAAGCTTGAGGTATTCAGGCCGGAAGTTGTGACCCCACTCGCTGATACAGTGCGCCTCGTCCACCGCCAGAAGCGCGACCTTGGTCTTGCTCAAGGTCTGAAAGAACCGCTCACTCGCGAGCCGCTCGGGGGCCACGTAGAGCAGTTTGAGCCGATCGGCCCGGAGATCGTCGAGGATCCGGCGTGCTTCGACCGGCTCGAGGGTGGAATCAAGTCGGGCGGCGGCGACGCCACGCCTGACGAGGAAATCCACCTGGTCCTTCATGAGCGCGATCAGAGGAGAGACGACGACTGTCAGGCCGTCGAGCAAGAGCGCGGGGAGTTGATAGCAAAGGCTTTTGCCAGCGCCGGTCGGAAAGACGGCCAGGACCGGGCGGCCCTCAAGGAGTGCGGTGATCGCCTGTTCCTGCCCGCCGCGAAACTGGGTGAAGCCGAAGGTCTCCCGAAGCGTCCGCCGGGCATCATCGATATCGCTCACAAAAGCATCCTCTCTCGCGGGGCGAGCAGGGTCCGTCATCCGCAATCGGCCCCATCATAACCCAACTTTGTGGCCCCAGCCGAAGATCCGTTGAGTTCCCCGCTCCTGGAGGACAAACTTGGGGAAGATCGGCTCCGGCCTCCGATCACTTAACAAACGAACAGTATTCTCGCTCCCAAAGTCATGGAGTCAAGCTCGATGTTCGACCTCTCCGCTGTCCAGTCCGCACTCCGCCAGTTTGACTTCGACGGCTGGCTGCTCTGCGACTTCCGGGGCGGGAACGTGCTGGCCCGGCGGATCCTCGACCTCACCGACAAAGGGATGACGTCGCGCCGGTTCTACTACGCGATCCCGGCCGAAGGCGAACCGCGTAAGCTCGTCCACCGCATCGAGTCGGGTGTGCTCGACCACCTGCCGGGCGAGGCCCGCGTCTATCTCCGCTGGCAAGAGCTCGAGGCGGGCGTGGCGGAACTCGTGACCGGGATGAAGCGGGTTGCGATGGAATACTCGCCCCGCAACGCCAACCCGTATGTCTCCAAGGTCGACGCCGGCACGGTCGAACTGGTGCGTTCCACGGGGGTCGAAGTCGGCTCGTCAGGAGACCTGGCCCAGATGTTCGAGGCCACCTGGGACGACGACCAGTGGCGGATGCACCGCGAGGCCGAAATCCACACGTGCTCGGCGTATGACCTGGTCTGGAGCCTGATCGCCGATCGCACGCGTAACGGCCAGGTGATCACCGAGTGCGAAGTGCAGGCCGCAATCATGAACCACTTCCACCGTCACGGCCTGACGACCGATCACCCGCCGATCGTGGCCGTCGGTCCGCATAGCGGCAACCCCCACTACGCCCCCGACCCGGCCGCCGATACTCCGATCCGCGCGGGCGACTTCGTTCTCGTCGACCTCTGGGCCAAGCTCGACCAACCACGCGCCGTCTACAGCGACCTGACCCGGGTTGGCTTCGTGGGCGACCAGGTCCCCTCCACCTACGAAGACATTTTCCAGTTGGTCGCCCGCGCCCGCGACGCCGCCATCGCCCGCGTCAAAGACGCGTTCGCAGCGGGTCAGCCGTTGCGTGGCTGGGAAGTCGATGCGGCCGCGCGCAGCGTCATTGAAGCGGGGGGCCACGGCTCAGCGTTCGTCCACCGCACAGGGCATAGCATCGGCCAGGAAACCCACGGCAACGGCGCCAACATGGACAACCTCGAAACCCATGAGGAACGGCTCGTCCTCCCCCGCACCTGTTTCTCTGTCGAGCCGGGCATCTACGACCCCACCCAATTCGGAGTCCGTAGCGAAGTCAACGTCTTCGTCGCCCACGACGGCCAGGTCCACGTCACCGGCGGGCTCCAGAAGTCGGTCGTGCCCATCTTGGCCGGCAAGCCCTGAGCCTCATTAACCCCGAGGCGGCAATCACAAGCAATAGTCGAATCGAGATGTGCCGAATATTCCGCTTTACTTCCCGACATGAACCTTTAGAATGACTTCGTGAATGATTTCACGAAGACTCCGAGGAAATTCGGCGATGCACCCGAAGGAACGGACCAAGGATGGTGAGGAGGGCCTGGGGGCGGTGCCGCCGGCGCGTCGGATCGTGCTGGCGACGTTCGGCTCGCTGGGGGATTTGCACCCGTTCATCGCCCTGGCCAAGGAGTTACAGGCCAGGGGGCACATCCCGATCATCGCGACCAGTGAATTTCATCGCGAGCGGATCGAGCGGCAAGGGATCGCCTTTTTCCCGGTCCGCCCCGACTTGTTGGATATCGAGGCAAAGCCGGAGTTCTTCCGCGACTTGATGGATCGGAAGAAAGGGTCGGAGGTCGTCATCCGCCAGGTCTTCATGCCCAGCCTGCGCGCAAGCTACGACGACTTGCGGGAAGCAGTTCGCGGCGCCGATCTTCTCGTGTCGCACGTGGTCGCGTTTGCCGGCCCGCTCGTGGCCGAGGCGACCGGAATCCCTTGGGTCTCGGCGGTCCTTTCGCCGATCTCGCTGCTGTCGAATCACGACCCATCGGTCCCTCCCCAGGTGCCCTGGTTCAGGCATTTCCGCAGGCTCGGGCCACGCTTCCACGGGCCGCTCCACAGCTTCGCACGGCGGGCGGTCCGAAAATGGACCGAGCCGGTCCAACAACTGCGCAGTGAGCTGGGTTTGCGGCCCGTGGCCGACCCGCTCTTCGAGGGGGGGAACTCGCCGACCTGCATGCTCGTCCTCTTCTCGAGAGTCATCGGCGAACCCCAGCCCGACTGGCCACCGCAAGCGGTCCAGACCGGTTTCGCCTTCTTTGACGATGTGCATGCGACCGGGATGACGGCCGAGTTGAAGCAGTTCCTCAGCGCAGGGCCGCCGCCGATCGTCTTCACGCTGGGATCATCAGCCGTAATGGATGCAGGCACCTTTTATGAAAGGAGTCGGGCCGCCGCCGAGCAGCTCGACCGGCGAGCGATCTTTCTGATCGGGATCGACCCACGCAACCGGCTCCGCGAGCCCCTTCCCAAGTCAATGCTGGCCCTGGAATACGCTCCGCACTCGGAACTGTTCCCCCGCGCCTCGGCGATCGTCCACCAAGGGGGAGTGGGCACCACGGCCCAGGCCCTCCGGGCGGGACGGCCGATGCTGGTCGTTCCCTGGGGCCATGACCAACTCGACAACGCGTACCGCGTCTGCCGACTGGGCGTCGCGCGAACCCTTGCCCGCGACAAGTACACCGTCCGCCGCGCCGCCACCGCCCTCCGGCACCTGCTCGACGAACCGACTCACATTACGCGAGCCAGCGAGGTGGGACGGCTCGTCCGCGCAGAGAATGGAGCGGCCTCGGCCTGCCTTGCGATCGAACGGGCCCTCGCGGTTTCCTGAGCATCGACAGGCACAATGCGCAAGCGGGAAGTCAAATGCTCGATTCCAGGGGGACATCGAATCTCATTTCCTGGCACTTGCCGCCGGACGACCCACTTCCGAATGGGAAATGGTCGCGATCTCCGTCTCGGGTTCGTGTCTTGCCGGGCAACGGATAAGATCGAGAGAAGCAAAGGGGATCAGGGAGCGTCGGGCTCGGCCGCGATCCCTCGTGCGGGGTTAAGGAGCGCTGTGGGTATGGCCTTGTTGAGATGTCCCTCATGCAACAGCAAAGGTGAAGTGCTCGGTAACGACCCTCAGGGGCGTTTCCGGTGCGCTCAGTGCGGGCACCGCTTCGTGGCCGGTGAGGCGAACGCAACTCAGGAGTACAACATCCTTGCGGACGACTCGCCGCCATTCTTGCCAGAGGCCACGGTCGAACGTCATGACCTGTTGCTCGAGCCAAGTTGGCGGGGTTGGGTGGATCGGCTGGCGAAATCGCGCGGGCTCAGTGAAAGCGAACTCATCCGCCGCGCCCTGGTGGAATACGCAAAGCGAACGGGGTTCTCCGATCCCCCACCCCGCTCATGAACCAAGAATCCCACCCGACACAACGTTGAGATCGGTAAAAAAGCAGAAGGATCGCGGCCCTTGGCATCTGCCAAGGGCCGCGATCCTTCTTTGGTATGCGGGCTCGATCTGATCCCACGACCTCGCAGGCGGATGGACGAAGCCCACCCAACGAAAACCCGCTAGACCACAGGGCCGCCGGCTCTCCGGCCGAAGATGAGCGAGATCACGAACAAGATCAAGAAAACGAAGAAGAGGATCTTGGCGAACTGCATCAGCGTTCCTTCGAGACCGGCAAAGCCGAGAACGCCAGCAATCAAGGCGAGAATCAAAAAGGCAAGTGACCAGCGCAACATGGTGGCAAAGACCTTTCTCGAACAAGAATGTGTCGGCGAGTGAATAACGCGACGCTCCACGGCGTCTGATTTCCAGTTCAAAAGACCGAAGGAAGACGACTTACTTCCCGAGATCCTTGACCTTCTCGCCAGCGTTTTCGATGTGCTCACCCACCTTATGAGCGACGTCCTTGGCTTTGTCCTTGGTCTTTTCCGCGACATTCTTCGCGGTGTCCGTCGTTTTCTCCGTCACTTCCTTGGCTTTCTCAGCGGCCTGATCGATCCCGCTTTTGACTTTGTCTTTGAAGTCGGACATGGCAACACCTCGCTTCGCTGAACTGGAGCGGAGAAGTGGGAAACTGATTGACCATCAAGCAGGTGGCGTGCCAAATCCCAGAATCGCTGAGCGATTTATTCAATCAACCTTGAACGAGTTCTTGCTTGGAACGATGTAATTCCGCCCCTCGATTGCTCGAAGCGCTCTACCGGCCAGGTCAGCCCCGGGAGGACCGACCGCGAAAGGGATCGAATTGCCCGCTCTCGCGTTTCAAGGCTTCAAGCGCTTGGAGCTTGGGACGAAGACAATCGAGAATCTCGTCCAGCGACCAGACCTGAAAATCGTGGCCATCGAAGCCGACGTCGAGTGCAGCCCAGGCCTGGGAGAACTTGATCGGACACGACTCCTGATCGCGCTGATAGCCTGCGTGAACATGCCCATAGAGGTGAATATTCGGGCGTTCCACCGAGCCGTGGTGCTGTCCGCTCCAGGTGAGCATCGGGTAGTGGTTGAGGGTCAGCCGGACGTTCCTTAAGTTGATCTCCACCTGATCGAAGGTGGCCGCGAAGAGGTCGCCGATCCGCCGATCGTCGTGGTTGCCCCAGATGAAGTTGATCGTGCGGCAGTGAAGCTGGTCGCGAAACCAACGCGCGTTGCGGAAGTAGTCGCCGCCGTAGCCGAACACCCAGTCTCCCAGGCACCAGAGCACATCATCGGATCCCACCCGCGCATTGATATTGGCAACCAAGCCCCGATTCATCCTGTCGATCGACTCTTCGCTGATGCGGAGTGACCGAAGGTCTCCACCGGAGGACTCGATTTCGAGAAATGCCGCCAGGTCCACAGGGGTCATGAAGGTGGTTCGACGGCAATACTTCATGATATTGCCGTGGAAGGCGTGGGGATCGCTGCAAAAATACGTGGACATCTCGGCCTATTCTCCACCGACAGGCGGCCGCCGGGCTGATTCCCAACGGCCGAGCCGGCCGACCTTTCTCAACGACCGGGCCGGCCATCCTAGCCGGTTCCGGTGGAATTCGGCCGGACGGCCGCCTGTCTCCCTTCCTTCGGTCTATCCGGAGAGAGCAGACGCGCTTCCTTATAGGCTTCCCGGCCGGTTCCCAATTATTCGTCGACCACGACCAGCGTGCAGGGATGCTTCATCGCCGGACTCCGAACGGTGCGAACCGTTTTCTTGTCAGGGGAAACCTCGCGAAGGACGCCATCCTGGGCGATCGAGATGATCGTGTTGCCGTTGGCTTTTCGGACGAAGCCCGAGGGCCAGTTGAGGTGTTGATCGGCGGGGCTGTCCTTGCCGCCGTATTTCCAGACAACCTCTCCCTTGTCGTCAACCTCGACCAGGAAGTAGCCCGCCTCGCTACCGTAGCCCGCGCCACTGCTGATCAGGGTGTGGCCGTTCTCGAGTCGCGTCGCCAGGTAGGGGAACGGAAGCGCGTAGCTCCAGACCACCTTCTTATCGGGCGAGACTTCGAGAACCTTGTCCTCGGTGCTCGCGCAGATCAAGGTATTCCCGTTAGGCAGACGACGAACTTGCCGCATCGTTGGCGTGGGGCGTTTATTCGTATTCGCGACGTCGAACTCCCAGACGATCTCCTTCTTGGGGTTGATCTCGATCACGCGGTGCCGCCCGTTGTCGGCGATGACCGTGTTGCCGTTCGGCAACCGCTGGGCCGACTCCGCGACGTCGACAACCGGCTTGCCAACCTCCCAGACCACCGACTTGTCCGGGGCGAGTTCCTGAACGGTCTGGCCGTTGATGATCAACAGGTGGCCGTCAGGCAGCAACTGGACGTCGTGACCGTTATTGTTCGTCGCGTCCCAGAGAAGGGTGCCGTCCTCCTTGATCTTGATGACCTTACGGGTCTCATGATCGGCAACGTAGATGTGGGTCTCGGCAATGGCTGCCGCCCCCGCCCCCAGTGCCAGCCAACCCGCCGCAAACGCCGCCAGACCTCTGGTTCGCATCAATCACAGTCCCTTCAGAGCCAAGGTAATCGGGCGTGGGTCGTCAAAGGGAGAATTGACCGACCCTTGGTCACACCCGCTTCTCCGATGTCATAACCGAGCCGCCCCGCGAATGCCACAGGCTATCAGGGGCAAGTGCACGCCCTTCCACCCTGCCTTCATCCCACAGCTCGGCCGCATCCTCTAACTAACGTGTTCGCGCCCACTGGAGCCAGGCCGACGGGTCCGCGTCGCTCGGCATCCTCCAGTCGCCCCGGGGCGAAAGGCTGACCGAGCCAACCTTGGGGCCATCGGGGACGCAGGACCGCTTGAACTGTTGGCTGAAGAACCGAGTATAAAAGGTTCTCAGCGCCCGTTCGATCTGCTCGCTCGTGTACGCCTTGGTGAACGTGGCATGCTCGGCCAGGAAGAGGATTTTCTCGGGCGTGTAGCCACATCGGATCGCGTTGTAGAGGATGAAATCGATGAGCTCGTACGGGCCGAGAATGTCTTCGGTCGACTGAACAACCTGCCCCTCCGCACCCAGGGGGAGGAGCTCGGGCGAAATTGTCGTGCCCACGATCGAAAGCAAGGTCTCGCGCACCGGGCCTTCCTCGAACTCGTTCAGCGCCGCGTACCGAACCAGGAAAGTCACCAGCGTTTTGGGAATCGAACAGTTAGGATTATACATACTCATGTGGTCGCCGTTGTACGTGCTCCACCCGAGCGCCTGCTCGGAGAGATCCCCCGTACCAATGACGAATCCACGCGACATGAGCAAGAATGTACGCAAACGCGCCTGCACATTCTCAAACGTAAGATCGTGCCGCCGCTCAGGCGGGAGGGTGACCAGCTCCGCCATGAACGACTCGACGTCCTTGGTTCGGGTGTCGATACCAAAGGGCGCGTGGCCCAGGGCATGGAACGATTGCAGGCTCAGCTCGGTGATGTCGATCGTCTCACCTGTGATCCCGAGCTGCTCCATCAAGTCCAGGGCGTTCGTCTTGGTGCGCTGGGTGGTGCCGAAGCCGGGCATGGTGATGCCGTGGATCGTGCAGCGCGAAACGCCGAGCATATCGCAGGTCTTGACAGCTACCAGAAGCGCCAGCGTGGAGTCGAGTCCTCCCGAGATGCCGATATTCAACGGCGTGCCGGCGGGAAGCTGCTCCAACCGCTTGGCCAGGCCCGCGCACTGGATCCCGAAAATCTCAGCGCAACGGCCGTGCAGCTCGCTCCCCTCGCTGGGAACGAACGGGGTGCCCGCCACCGCCCGCGCCAGCCCGCTCATCCCCCGCGCGATCCGGAAGGGGATCTTGCGGAAGGGGGAGAGATACTTGCGGCAGTCGTCAAAGCTCGTCGTCGAGCGCCGGTCGGTTTGAAGCTTCTCGATATCGACATCCCGGCTCAGGAAATAGCTCCCCCGCTCGATCGTGCCGCCATCACCAACCCGAGGCGACTCCCCCAGGAGTGCGCCGTTCTCGGCGATCAGGCAGTGGCCGCCGAAGACAAGGTCGGTCGTCGATTCGGACGGCCCCGCGCTGGAATAGGCGTACGCGGCGATACAGCGCCCCGACTGACCCACCACCAACTCGGTGCGGTATCGACTCTTGCCGATGGTCTCGTTGCTGGCCGAGAGGTTGAGCAAGAGGTTGGCTCCGGCAACCGCCTGGACCGAGCTCGGTGGAATCGGCATCCAAAGGTCTTCGCAAACCTCGATCCCGACCAGGGCTCCCCCCTCGGCCGCGAACAGGAGGTCGATCCCGAACGGCACCTCGCGACCGCCGAAGTCGATCGAGCGCGGCTCGGCCCCGGTGGCCGAGCTGAACCAACGGCTCTCGTAAAACTCCTTGTAGTTCGGAATGAACTGTTTGGGCACAATTCCAATGACCGCTCCGTCGGCGATCGCCACCCCGCAGTTATAGAGACTGTTGCCAACCGCGACGGGCAGGCCCACGACCACGAGCTGCTCGCGTCCCCGAGTCGCCTCGGCGATGCGCGCGACGGCGGCAAGGCCGGCCTCGAGCAGAGTCGTCTGGCCGAACAGGTCCGCGCACGTATAGCCCGTGACCCCGAGTTCGGGGAAGAGGATGACGTCGCTGTCGCGGACCTGGTCCAGAATTCGGACCATCTCGTCGGCGTTGGCCATCGGATTGGCCACCGCCGTCTTGGTCGAGGCGGTCGTGATGCGGACGAACCCATATCGATTCATATTTGATTCGTATCTCGAGGCTTCGAACCCGCCTGAGTTGCCGGCCCGGTTGAGTGGGATGGCCAAACGCGGAGATTCTGTTGCTGATCCTCGATAGTCTACCGGCCCGAAGAGTTCGCAAACAGTTTGAGTTCGCCGCCGGACGAGTGATCGCGCCGAATGCGAGGCCAGCCAGCGCAGGCCGGCTTGACAGCAATTCCGATTCCCAATAGGGTGACGCCCGCATGCGTCGAGCGGCTCAGGAGGGGCCAAATCGGCAGCGGCTGCGACGGCCCCATCGCGCGTGACGACCGCATCCGATGGGGTTTTCCGTTGCGCGGGGGATGCGACTTTCCGACCGGGAACGGCCTCGCTGGTTCCGGCGAGACCACCTCCGCCATCGTTCTTTGACCAGGAGCCGGACAAGGATGCGCACGAGATTGGCCTTACTCGGAATTCTGAGTCTGTCCGTCATTGGCCTGGCGACCAGCGTCGGTCTCGCCCAAGGAGTGGCGACCCGGGCCGGCCAGGCCCTCGACGGTGTCGGCCGGGGCATCAGGCAAGAGACTCAGAACCTCGGTAGCGCTTTGCGCAGGCGGTTCGACGCCGTGCGGAGCGAAGTCAATCGCATGGGAGTCCCGTCCCGCGTCTACTCCCGGCTGCATTGGGACAAGGCTCTGGTCAGCTCAAGAATCGAGGTCCATCCCGTGCGAGGGGGCTCGATCTTGTTGAGAGGAACCGTCCCCGACACCGAGACGAAAAACCGCGCATTGGCCCTGGCCAGCGAAACGGTTGACGTTACCTCGGTGGTCGACGAATTGACCGTCCTCAACAGCTCCACCACGGTCACCCCCACGACAACGACGACGACGATCACCCCCTGACAACGGCTTCACTCTTGCCTGCGAGCGGTCGAAAAGGACAAGGCTGGGGCCTGTCCAAAGCGTCATGCTCGCATGCACATTGACAGAGATTCGCCTTGACCGATCCTTCGGCATCGGGTAGGAACCTCGTTCGCAGTCCTATGATTTTCATTCAAAAAAGCTGGGTCGACCAGAACATCTCAGACGTTCCAACATCCTAGACGAACACAAAGTGGACGGACCTCCTTTTCAAAAGGGAGGAAATCGTGCGGGTGCGCGGCGCGATTGCGCCGGCGGATTCCCGTCGAAGGAGAGTGGCCCACCGCGGGTGGCCTCTTCTTGAGTGCATCATCACGTCGAAGGGAGAGCGCGATGGGCGGATTGAGAGGGAGCACGATCCTGCTAACCATCAGTTTGGGGCAGGCCCTGGCGCTGGGCGCCCCTCCCGAGCCCGCGGCTTCTCCTGTGCCTCAGAAGACCCAGGAAAAGCCGCAAGAGAAGCCCTCGGCCTTGGAGTTCGTCAAGGCGGGCGCACACCTCTATAACAAGGGGCAGGTCGACAAGGCTTCGAGTTATTTCAAGGCAGCCGACCGCTACCGAGACCAGCTCAGCGAAAGCGAGGAGATCGTCCTCGAGGTCTATCTCGAAGAGGTCGAGAGCTACTACAAGAAACGCACCGCCACCGCCGCCGCGGTCACGCCTCGCGTCGACGCGGCTGTTGCACCCGCCAGCACCACGGCCGCCGCACCGTCCCGGCTCGAGGCAGCCAGGACCGCGGAACCGCTGACGATTGCCCCCCTCAGCAACGAGGCTGCGATGCCCAGCCTCCAGGAACTTCGGCAGCCGTCTCGCTTTGACACGACCGAGCCCAAACAGAAAGCACGCTGGCTCCTCCAGGAGTCTCGCGAGCAAATGGCCAAGGGACACTACACGGAAGCCGCGCGGAAGATCGCCGAGGCCAAGGCGATGAACGTGAAGTGGGGCTTCCTCGAAGAGTCACCCGACAAGGCCGCGAAGCTGCTTCAAAAGGTGATGGCCAAGTCTCCGAACGGCCCTTCGACCCCTTCGGCTCGCCCCTTGGGAGTTCGTGCGCCCGACTCCAATTTGCCCCAACCGGCGGGGACTCCGCCCACGGGCCTGCCGAACCGCAAACTATAAACCAGTTGCCACTCCGGCCTGGAACGTCCCACGAGGGCCACGTCGATCCAAGTTCGACGTGGCCCTCGAACGCGCCTTCATGGTACAATCCAAGCCTGTGGGCCATGTAACCTGTCGACGTGGGATCGGTGAAAGTCCGTTCCGGGCACGGCTTACTTGCCGCTCTTCTTCTCGTGCGCTCCGACCCAAGACCAATTCTTCCCCCCTTTTTGGGATCGACTCACTCCTCGATTATCGAGCGGGTGAGGCGCTTGCCACGCCGGACACCGAGGTCAATAATGCAGCAGACGACCATCAGCTCCTATGACGGAAAGGAGTCGATGATCCTCTCTGATACCACTTCTCCCCCCCCGCCCCATGACTTGATGACCCGGTACTCCGGACTGCTGCAAGAACCGCGGCTCTCCTGGATCGAAAGTCATCGGCGGCTTCGGAGACTGGGTGAAGGGGGACAGGGCGTCGTCTATCTCTGCGAACGCCTCGGAGCCGACCACTTCACGATTCCGGTCGCGATCAAGGTCTTCTCGCCCGAGCGCTACGACAGTATCTCCGCCTACGACAACGCGATGGCCCTGCTGGCGCGGGTGGCCTGCCGGATTGCCATGATCCAGCAGGACAACCTGATCGACGTCCACAACCTGGTCGAGCTCGACCGGATCCGCGTGATGGAGATGGAGTGGGTCGACGGCTACGACCTGCTGCAACTGCTCACCCCGAAGATGCTCCAGCGCGCCCGCGACCGGGTGAGCGACGAGCGCTGGAACTATATCAACGACGTCATCGTCACCAGCGGACCGACCCAGCCCCGCCTCAAGCCGGGTGTGGCCATCGCCGTTCTCCGCGACGCCCTGGCCGCCCTCTCCGCGCTCCATCGCGAGGGGATCGTCCACGGCGACGTCAAGCCGTCGAATCTCATGCTCAAGCGGACCGGCGACGCCAAGCTCGTGGACATCGGCTCGGCCTTCGCGTGGTCGCCCGGCGCGGTGTCACTGACCTGCACGCCGTCCTACGCGGCCCCCGAGGCAATGGAAGGCGCCGGCGAATCCCCGCAATCCGACCTCGCCAGCCTCGGCTACTTGCTCGTGGAAATGCTGGCCGGGGTTCGCCCGTTCGGCAATCTCCAAGACCGAGCCGAATTGCTCGCGCTCAAACGGACGCTCCCGGAGCGCCTGCCCCAGTTGCTTCCCGAAGACGTCGTGCGCAATGAGCTGCTGATGAGCCTGATTCGCGGCCTGATCGCCCCCGACCCGGCCGACCGATTCCCCAGCGCCGAGGCTGCCGACCTGGTCGAGCAAGGAGCCGCCAACTTCCATCGGCAACTCGTCCGAGGCAACCTCGCCAGCGAGTACAACAACGAGATCCGGGTCTGGCTCGAAGAGTTGGAGTGACCGTCAACCCAAGCGTTAGCGTCTCACCTTTTCCATGACGATCGGCCCTTTTCTTTGTTGAGAATCGTCGATCCGACCGCTACGCTACGAGCCACTCGACCCGAATCCGATCCGAATCCCTCCGACCCTTGGGTATTGCCCGTGCCTATACCGCCCGAGTCCGCCCCATCGGGCGCGACCGCCGCTCCCTCCGATGACGATCACCCGGAGCTCGCCGCGGCCAACGCCCAGGCCGGGCTCTGGCTGTTCGCGGTCTACCTCGCGTTCTATGCGGGGTTCGTGGGCCTGAGCGCCTTCGCCCCCGACCTCATGGCGCGTTCCCCGTTCGGCGGCCTGAACCTGGCCGTCCTCTACGGGTTCTTCCTGATCGTCGCGGCATTAGTCCTTGCCTTGATCTACATGGCCGTGTGCCGACGCTCGGCCGGTCGACATCGCTGGGAGGAACGTGGGCGATGATCTACGAACCTTCACTCACCGCCGTGATCGTCTTCGCCGGCTTCGTGGCCGTCGTGCTCGGGCTCAGCTTCGTGCTCGGGGCCAAGGCCAAGTCGTCCCAGGGGTACTTCGCCGCACACGGGCAGATCCACTGGTTCATCAACGGCGTTGCATTCGCGGGCGATTACCTCTCGGCCGCCTCGTTCCTCGGCATCTGCGGCATGATCGCGTTCTACGGCTATGACGGGTTCCTCTACTCGATCGGTTATCTGGCGGGTTGGGTCGTCGCCCTGTTCGTGATCGCCGAGCCGCTCAAACGGCTCGGCAAGTTCACGTTCGCCGATGCGTTGGACAACCGGTTCCAATCGCGCGGGATCAAGTTCTCGGCCGCGCTGAGCACCCTGGCCGTGAGCCTCTTCTACCTGATCCCCCAGATGGTCGGCGCCGGGACTCTGGTCCGGCCACTCCTCGGCTTCTCGCACCAGGCCGGCGTCCTGACGGTGGGCGTGGTCGTGATCCTGATCGTCGTGACGGCTGGAATGGTTTCAACAACCTATGTCCAGTTCATCAAAGGGGCGATGCTCGTCGCCTTCTGCACGCTTTTGACCGTGATGATCCTCCGTCGCGGCCTCATGACCGAACCGGTCGCCTTTACCGAACCCACCCAGTCGAGGATGCTCGGAGCGCCCGGGACCAGCCAACTCCCCGAAAGTGGAGGCTGGAAAGGGAAACCCTACGTCCGCGTGGAGAATACCGCCACCGGCGTCGTCACCGTCTGGCACAAAGATGAGTCCGCACGCATGGGACTCGCAGCCACCCAGACCCTGACCGTGTTGCCGGACGGCAAGAAGCTGGCCAACGGCCTGCCCCAAGGCAAAGGGGAGGGACAGACCGACCTTGCGCCCGTCGGCCGCGTGCTCCAGCTTCCCGACGGCCGAACCCAGACCGGACCGCTCGGCCCCTTGTCGTTCCTGACCACGCTCCAGAACAGCGAGATTGAACTCTGGGGGTCGGACAAGATCCGCGATGAGGACGGCTCGGAGACGACGGTTTACTACCCGAAGCCCACCCATGGCCGCGACGTCCTCGTTTCCGGAGCCAGCCCGACGTTCAAAGGGGTGCGCAGTCCCAAGCTGACCGACAAGCTCGACTTCTTCTCCCTGATGCTCTCCCTCTTCTGCGGCACCGCCTCGCTGCCTCACATTTTGATCCGTTACTACACCGTCAAGGACCAGACCGCGGCGCGGCGGAGCACGGTCGTCGGGATCGCAGTCATCGGGTTCTTCTACGTTTTGACGCTCTACCTCGGCCTCGGTGCGATGACCGGCGGTGCGCTCGACGTGACCAACTCGAACATGGCCGCCCCCCTGCTCGCCCGGACCTTCGGAGAGCTCCCGTTCGCGGTGATCTCGGCGGTCGCCTTCACGACCGTCCTCGGCACGGTCAGCGGCCTGATCCTGGCCGCCAGCGGCGCGGTGGCTCACGACCTGATGGACAGCGTCCTCGGCATCAAGATGACCGACCACGGTAAGGTCCGCGCGGGGAAGACCGCGGCCGTGATCATCGGCGTGGCCGCCATGGCCCTGGGCATCGTCTTCGAGAAGATGAATGTGACCTTCCTCGTCGGCTGGGCATTCAACGTGGCGGCCTCGGCCAACCTCCCTGCGCTCGTGATGCTCCTCTTCTGGAAGAAGACGACCAAGGAAGGGATCACCGCCGCCATCCTGGTCGGCATGGCAAGCTCCCTGGCCTGGATCCTCTTGAGTGCGCAAGCCTACCGCGACGTCTACGGCCTCCCTCCCGAAAATGCTCCCGTCCCGTTCAGCCAGCCGGGGCTCGTGACCATCCCCCTCGGATTCCTCGTACTGGTCGTGGCCTCACTCCTGACGCAACCGAAAGGTCAGAAAGCACTCGACTGACGGATCGATCCGGCCGGGCCTGCTTCCCGCAAACCCGGCCGGTCTCTGCACCACCCCGCGAGACCACTCCCCTCCCCCCTGGTGCGTTTCTCAAAGGACAAGGCTGTTAGCAGCATCACGGAAGGCTCTGTTTGATGCGTGGACCGAGGAGATCGGCCACCACCGGATAGTGGTCCTTCAGCCCTTCGTCAATGATGGTCGACCAGTACTTGGTCGGGTTGTCGAGGAGGGGATCGACCTTCCTCCGGACCTCCTCATAGCGATTGCCAGGCCTGGCCTTGGCCAGAATATCCTCGGCGGACTGAAAGGCCACCATGTCCAGCTCCGTGCCCGGCAGGGCCGGAGCGAGGAATACGGACCTCATCCGCCCCGAGGCCGGGATCGGGCTCTTCGGAGTGCCGTAGACCCGCTTCCAGAAGCCGAGCACATCGCCGTTGAATGCGGGCTTGGTGCCTTGACCAAAATAGAAGTAGAGGGGAACGCCCTTCTGGGCCTTGGCCCACTCGTACCACGACTGCCCGTCGCCGTAGAGACAGTCGAATCCCCAGCATTGCCGGAGCCTGTCCTTGTAACCGCCGAGCGCGGCGACGGAGCTAATAATGCCATTGCCGCCCCCCGAATGGCCCGCGATATAGAGGTTGGCAATCTGGAACTTGGGGGGTGGCCCGCCCATCTCGTCGATCTCGCCCGCGATAAACGTCCTGACATACCAGTCGGACAGGGCGCCGAGGACCTGGTCAAGATAGAGCTCGGTCTTCTTGCCACCGCCAAGGGCTGATGCGTTGTAAGTGGTGTTCGATTTATCCTGGAACCAACCCAACTCCGGCGCCACCAGGATAACGTCCTTCTTGGACTCGGTGACGGCCTGGAGGATCTTGGTCGCCTCCTTATAGAAGAGGTACGGCACGTTCTTGACGAAGTGCCCATGAAACCAGAGAAGCACTGTCACCACTTCGTGACTGTCCGTGAAGCCGGCATCGGGTACGAAGACCCCCGTCGGCCTGATCCATCCGCTCTCCTTGTTGGAGAAGAGGACGGTCCCGCCTCCCTGATTGCTCTTATCTTCGATGAGAACAAGCTTGCCCATGGAACCTCTCTCCCGACCATCAGTCGGTCGCTTTGGGGTTGCTGAACGGACCGACGGCGTGGGGGGGGGCACGGGGCACGCCTCCCGACAAGGCAACCTCAATGTCTGCGCAAGGACGTCCCGCACATATCCGTTGAGAAGGTGCTGCCCGTCCCGGTGCGCGCCTCGGCGGTCGCCGCTGCGGCCTTGTAGATGTAGTGCCAGGGCTCATAGGGTGCGGGGAGCGGGCCGATGAACTTGTCACCGGCCTCCTGCACCGCCTTCTTGAGCTTGGCGGTCCAGCCCGCGTCGTCCCACTTCTCCTTGAGAGTCGCGGTTTGGGTGCTCGCGATAACGTCGCGGCCTTTGAACACGACGAAATCGAACGCCTTGGCCTGGCCGTGCTGAGACAGCCCGGGTGTCGCGTTGGAGGGAGTGCCGCTCAGGCGAGCCTCGATCAGGACCTTCTTGAACGCCTTGAGGCTCGCTTCGTCCGGCGTGTCCGGCAAGGTCGCGAGCGTCTTCAAAAGCTCCGTCTTCAGCTCCAGGCCCAATTTCTGAACGGTGGGATTCTGATTCCAGAGTTCAACCTGGGATTCGAGGCTGCGTACCTTGTCGGGGTCAACGCCCAGCGTGAAGCCCACGTTCTGGGCGGCGAACGTGGACTTCACATCGGCAACGGCCGCCTTCATCTTGGTGAACTCGGTGGTCTTCTTGAATTCCTCCATGTCCTGGTTCGACCAGGCCCAGTTGGCGCTGATGGAGCCTCGCCCCATCGTCGGAAACCGCAGGTAGCCCCGAATGGCCAGGACGCGCCGGTCCATCAACGGCATGCCGTTCAGCGCCCCCTGAATCTCGGTCTCCAACTCCTTCTCGACTGCGTCAGCGTAGGCCTTCAGCTTCTCTTCCGCGCTCGCCATGGTAGCGGCTCCTCGTCTCAACAGGGGAAGGTGATGTCCCAGTGGCTCGTTTCTCGTGCGTAGATGTTCCCCGCCCCATCCTTGTACATCTTGGCACCGTCGCCGCGCACGCCGGCCTCATCGAAATGGGTCTTGATGTAATCGCTGACGCCGACACTGGGGGTGATATCCAGCTTGAAACCGTTCCAGTGGCTATTGGTCCCGGATGAATGGCCGGTCTCGGTACCGCCGGTGATGTTGACGTCGCATCCGCTCGCCTTCTTGAAGGCGATGATCCCGTCGATGGTCGCGGAGTTGATCTCCTCGAACGAAGTGCAGTGGCGGTTCTTACGGTCACTGCACTTGCCGCTCGACGACCAGGTAATTCCTGCATCCTGGAGCTTCTTGGCTGCATCTTCGTGGGACAATTTGGGCATGGCCGTCGCCTCCTTTTTTTGCCTGACGTCCCTCCTGTGAACATACATCCGGTAGCCTGCTTTGTGACTGGGGACCCCACAAACGGCCTTACCACAACATCAATAAATCCACGAATTCTTTTTATCCAATTCAGCATCAGTCTCATGGCATCATTCATCCAGGTCCAGGACAAATGGGATCGGGTGACCCGGTTCCATGACACGCGATGCCCAAAGGCCCCCGCGAACCCCGTCATCAATCGCGCTGTCCACACCAAGAAGAGAAGCCCTGATGCCCCTCAACCAGGAGGCCCGGCAATGATCTCCCACCGAACAGCAACGACCTCTCAGAGACCCGCCCTCCGGGCCCGTTTCGCCACCTGAAGGGCTGATGGGATCGACCCGGGACTGTTCTCGCCGCCGTGAGGGGACGCAATCGCCTTCCCACTCCGGTTGCTCCCTCACGTCCCAAGAGGTCGATTCCATGCTCACTGCCACTGCGCGCAAGAATTCAGCGAACGCCGCCATTGACCGGGCCGTCCGAGAGGCGCTCGGCACCGTCGAAGCCTGCCACCTCCGTACCCGATCCGCCTTCGAGCGACTGCTCCGGCACGTCCGCCGCTCGAGCCTTCTGCACCACGCCACGGTCGGTGGCCGGTCCGGGAGGAAGGGATGCAACGCGGTCGTCGCCGGCCTCCTCTCCCTGGCGACTTACCGTAAGGAATGGATTCGCCCGATCGAGTCGTGGGAACCGGTCGGGATCAACCCGCTGCCCCAATTCTCATCGCTGGCCGGGCACCTCCTGGCGGCGTACCCTGTCCCCGCCTTCATGACCTCGGTCTGGCTCGAGGGACGGACCGTCGAGGCGCGGCGTCACCAGGCCTGGTTCAACCATATCGGGGCAGGTCGGAATCTCCGCACGGCCGACCTGCCGCTGCCATACACGAAGCGGATGGCCCACCACTTCCTCCTGGCCCCCGACCACCTGACGGTTGAGGAGGCGCTGCGGTGGGGACAAGTCCGAGGCCTCGGAGGATCGAAAGGGCTGGCCCTTGCGGTCACCTCAACCGGGCTGGGGTGGTCATTCGAATCCGAGGACTTCTGGGTGACAGTCGTCCATTTCCTCGTCAACCACCCGGATCTCGACCCCGCCCAAATCGGCCCGGTGGTGGATTACTTGCACCACCAACGGTTTGTCCCTCAGGAGGGGCACATCGCGGAGGGAGCGTTGATCGATCTCGGTCCGCCGCAACCGAACCTGACGATGAAAGGACGGACCGCAAAATCCTTACTCCGACAGGTCGGCGACTGGCAACAACGGTCGACCTCCCCAAAGATATTTGTCTCGCTCAAGTGGAAAACCTCCGGGATCGGGAGTTATCGCCACGTCGGCCAGGATCCCCCTGGAGGGGCACGCTGCTGGACGATCCAAGAACTCACCTCCGGCCAAGAACTCCAGCAAGAAGGGATGGCAATGAAGCATTGCGTGGCGTGTTACGCCGGAGCTTGCGCCCGCCGTACGACATCCATCTGGTCGATGCGGTTCGAGAACGACGAGCGGCGGTTCCGAGTGATGACGATCGAGGTGGACCTGAGCACCCGGACGATCTGTCAAGCCCGTCGCCGGTACAACGTCCCGCCGAACGAAAAGGCCCTCGGCGTATTGAGGCGGTGGGCGGAACAGGAAGGGCTCAAGCTCGCGTTCTGGAGCCAGGGCATCCTCGTGCGTGACTGAACGAGTCGAGATCGAGGAGGCAACGAAATGGCGTTGCCCCCTCGGTTCCGGATCCTCCCAAGGCCACAACCTATTTCATGAGGATCAATCAGCCGAACAAAAGAACAAACATTATCACATATAAAATCCACAAACACAATGTCCGCGATACCTGACTGAAGAGACAAATCCCAGGGCTTGTCTCCCCGCAGGCCTGAACGACTCGTTCACAACCACCAGCGGACCCTGGAAAATCGAAGCTTTGTGTGGGGGCTGTCCTCGGGGTCGTCCTCTCCCTCTATGCTCGGAATCCGAAGTGAGATAAGATCGTCCGGAACGACTCCCATCCATTCGACTTCGAGCTCAGGCGATTCATGAAGACGCCAATGTCCAGGCTCGCCTTACCGGCGTTCCGCATCGGCTTTTGTGGCGGATGGGTATCGGTAAGAGCCGATGAACCCACTTCCCCACGCGACGGAATCGCCTGCAACGCGCGGAAGGTCCGCCCGGTGTTGGTGGAGACGACACACTCCTCGTCCGGACCTCCAAGTCGGGCCGCACGCCGGCCACCGACGGTCCGACCGGCCGAAGCCATCAGAAACTTCCACGCACCCATACTCCCCAGACTTGGCTTCGGCCGCGAGCGGCTCACCTTCCAGATGACGGACGTCGAGGGCCGGGTCGTTGAAGTCCTCCTCGCCTTGATCTCATCCTTCGGAGACAAGACATGCATCGTCGCCGATTCCTTCAAGCAGGCTCTGCCGGTGTCGCGGCGCTCTCGTCCCTGGGCGGCTTCGCCGCGGAATTTGCGGGAGCCGAGCCGAAGCGGGTCGGCCTGATCGGCTGTGGATGGTACGGCAAGGCCGACCTGTTCCGCCTGGTCCAGGTCGCGCCCGTCGAGATCGTCTCGCTCTGCGACGTCGACAAGACGATGCTCGCCGGGGCCGCCGAGATGGCCGCCGCGCGGCAGGCGTCGAAGAAAACGCCCCGCACCTACGCCGACTACCGCGAGATGCTCAAGGAGCAAGACCTCGACATCGTCCTGGTCGCCACCCCCGACCACTGGCACCCCTTGGCGATGATCGCCGCCGTCGAGGCGGGGGCCGACGTCTATGTTCAGAAGCCGATCAGCGTGGATGTCGCCGAAGGACAGGCGATGCTCGCCGCAGCCCGCAAGCACAAGCGGGTCGTCCAGGTCGGCACCCAGCGGCGGAGCACTCCCCACATCATCGAGGCTCGCGACCGGATCATCAACGAAGGCAAGCTCGGCAAGATCGGGCTCGTCGAAATCTACTGTTACTATCATATGCGAGCCAAAGGGACCCCGCCCGACACCGCGCCTCCGGAGTCGCTCGACTACGAGATGTGGACCGGGCCGGCTCCGATGCGACCGTACAATGCGCTCGTTCATCCGAGGAGTTGGCGGTCGTTCACGGAGTATGGCAACGGGATCATGGGCGACATGTGCATTCACATGCTCGATATGACCCGCTGGATGCTCGGCCTGGGCTGGCCGAAACGGATCAGCTCCGAGGGGGGCATCCTGATCGACAAGCAGAGCAAAGCCAATATTCCCGACACGCAGACCGCCACCTTCGAGTTCGGCGACCTGCCGGTCGTCTGGCAACATCGCACATGGGGTCACGCGGTCGACCCGAAGTATCCCTGGGGAGCAACCTTCTACGGCGACAAGGGAACCCTCAAAGTCGGCCTCCAAGGCTACGACTTCACCCCGGCCGGCCAGGGGAACCCGATCCACGGCGATGTCGTCATGGAGCTGGATCAGTACCCCGAGGACCGGACCGAGAAGGACCTCGAACGGCACGTCGCCCCGGCAATTCGCGGGCACATGCACGATTTCCTGAAAGCGATCGAGACCCGCGAAAAACCGGTCGCCGACATCGAGCAAGGCTTTATCTCAACCGCCAGTTGCATCCTGGCCAATAACGCGCTTCGCCTCGGGCGCACGCTCGCCTGGGATGAGCAGGCAGGGCGGGTCGTCGGGGACGATGAGGCCAATGCACTCCTGAGCCGGCCGTATCGCCAGCCCTGGATCCATCCCTGAATCGGGTCGATACTTTGATCTCGCTCTTGTCGAGTGGCACGCCCCAGCAAATCATTCACCAAAGGGGCATGGTGTGTGCCACGCGACAAGGCGAGCAAATCGAGACGCGAAGGTCCCAAACGCCCTCTCGCTCGTCAAACGTTCCTCAGCGCTGCGATGGCCTCGATGGCCACTTTCGCTTCCCTTGGAATCTCGGCCACAGCGATCGAACTCCGGGCGGGAGGTAACTCCGGAAACACCTCGTTGACCACCTCGTTGATCTTGGGAAAGTCGCGCATATCGATCATGAAGATGGTGATCTTGAGGACATGGCTCAGGCTCGATCCCGCCTGCTCAAGAATCACCTTCAGGTTTGCGAGCGCCTGCCGTGCTTGATCCGCAGGGGCCGGGGACGGAAAATCGAATGTCCCCGGAATGAAACCCTGGAGGCCAGAGACGTAGACGATGCCGTTATGAACGGTCGCATGCGAGTATATGGGCAGCGGCTTCGTAACCCTGTCGCAGGTGATGTGGCGCACAGCCCCTTCACGCGTGTCGGACATCGGCATCTCTCAAGGGTTGAAAATTCCCGCAAAATCAAGCCGGCTTAATGCAACCGATGTTCCCAATACGGTTGATCTATCGACGGGCGGCTGGCGAGTCAGATCCAGGACCCGCCGTTCGAGTTAGCAGAAGCCGGCGACGGATTCCCACAAATCATCGGCTGCATCATCGCGTTTGACGGTTCCCTCAATCAGCCCGAAAGGACGATCGGCAGCCCAGAAGACGACGTTCGGGTTGTCCTGGCCAAAGTGCGCCAGGTCCACGACGAAGTGGTGCTTGTTCGGCATGGAAAATCGGATATCCACAATGTTGCGGTGGGCCTGCAAAACGTTTTTGCCCATCTGGAAGAGTGTTTGCTGCAGCGCCAGTGAGTGAACACTAGCAAAGGTCTCCAGCAAAATTCGACGGACATCGGCATAGACGGCATTGAAATCCAGCTCGGCGGTGTTGTAGCGCCAGCGGGCCGCCACGTCGGTGGAGAGGATGCGGTCGCTGGTCTCCACCAGAGTGGTGTATTTGTCCTGCGGGAAGCCATGAAACTCCGAACCGGTGGACTTGAGCACGGTCAGATCCTTGAGTCCGGCAAAGAGGTGCGGACCGTCCTTGTCGATCAGGAGCACGGCGGTACGGGTTTCGGTACGGTTCTGTACGAAGGCATGATTATGCTCCTTGCCGTCGACCTTGATCCGCTGCCACGTGAACTGCTCCGCGGCCCATCGGCCGCCGCTGACCCACTCGAAGCTGGTGGTGAAGTGTTTGCCCAGGCGCAGCAGGAAAGCCTCTGGGGAACCCACGCCATCGCGTGCGAGCGAGAAGATCGTATTCTTCTGGGTGTCCGTGGCCACGCAATGACTATTGTCCCCCTCGGTGTGGCAAGACTCGAAGTCACCGCGCAACTGGGAAATGACGGTCAGGTCTTCAATCTCGTGACGGGCGGTATCGCGGGTGATCCGAACGACGTGGTTGCCGGCCTTTCCGTACTGGTTCTTCCCCAGAACGATCTTGCCGTCTGGCGCTGTGTCGGCCGGATTTGCGCCCGATGGCGTTGTCATGGTTAGCTGCCTCGATAGGTAGAAATGGCGAACGGGCTGATGAGCAATGGCACATGGTAATGCTGTGCAGGATCCTTGAGAACAAGGCCCAGGCAAACGGAAGAGAAGAAGGATTCCGTTTCGATCTGCCGGTAATAGGCGCCGGTATCGATTTCGATCCGGTAGTTCCCGACCGCCAACTCGGCCGGGCCTAGATTCATGATCCGCCCATCCTCGTTGCTAACGCCAGAGCCTATTTCTTGCCAACCATCGGGACCCTGGAATTCCAATCGGGCGGACACGCCGGCTGCTGGTCGTCCGCATGTCGTGTCGAGAATGTGTGTGGTGATACGGCTGATACTCATAATTCCACTGTAGGACAGATTTTGGTTGAAAGACGGCGATCTCTCGTAGCGAGTCAGCAACTCCGGCTGACAGCAGCTCTTACAAGATTCCAAAAATTCTCTAATCATCGATAGAAAAATGCCAAAAAAATGGGTCCCGCTGTAAATCCGCTATGAGATTGCCGCTCAAGGCGTTGCCGCCAGGCGCATTCGAGGCTGGGGTCGTCGGGGCGGGCCATGGGCTGGCTCCCGGGTTGGTGAAAAGGGACCAACCCAGCAGGATCGTCACCAATGGCAAGACTGGATTCAGCGAGCGCTCACGCCCTTCTGAACTCGGCAACCTCGTTCATTCCAAAGGAAGGTTGTCGGAGCCGAAGTCGCTGACAGCGCAGCCGAGGGAGAAGGTGGCGGGCGAGCCGTGGAGTGGTGCGCCGGTCGAGAACAGCGGCAAGGGAGGAGAACCACTGGCATAGGACGGGTCGAGGATGCGAGGATGTCGTCGTGGGCAGGCTCCGCTTGGGCGATCGGCTCGTGTGGCAACGGCCATCGTCCCGCGCGGGGCGGATCCCCGTCTCACTCCCTCCATTGGAGCCAGGTCATGGAGCCAACGTCCAACCTACTCCTGTTCGGCATCCCCGGCCTGGGAATGTTCCTTGTGTCCGTACTCGCCATCGCCGTATGGAGGCGGGCCTCGGGCGCCGAGTTCAAGTGGTTCTGGGCCGGGGCCGGACTGTGGGCGCTCGCCGTCGCCCTCAAAGTGGCCTTCTCTCTGCTCGCCAACCAAGTCGCCGTGGGGTTTCTGAAGAGGGCCCTATCGCGCCCCCTCTTCCTAACCGGAGCCGGCCTGTACCTGGGGGCCGTGTCCGCCGCGTTCGAGCTGGGCCTGGTCTGGCTGGCCGGACGGCGGTGGGGACACCTGGGTCGCGACGCTGGGAGGGCCGTCGCCGTGGGCGTTGGGGCCGGCGCCTTCGAGGCTTTGCTACTCGGAGTTGTCAGCCTTGGCATCTGGGTCGCCGTGGCGATGGACGGGGCTGACGCGAAGGGAGAGCGCAATGAGGTACTCGCCCGTGCAACCGCCACTCCACTGTTCTGGCTGGTTCCACCAGCGGAGCGGATCATCGCCCTCTTAGGGCACGCCTCGACCCGGGGTCTCGTCTTGTTGGGAGTCGCGGGCCGACGGCCGTGGATGGTGCTCTGGGGGTTCGCGGTGTTCACGCTCATGGACGGGATCGCCGGGGTCTTCCTCCTGTCGCAAGAGTTCGCAGGCCGGTCCATGTGGTGGCTCGAGCTCGCTGTCCTGCCGTTCGCCTTGACCGGGGTTGCCATTCTGGTGTTCTGCATCCGTCGGCGAGACGAACCGAACCTCGCAGTTGCTGAGCACCCCGATTAATTTTCAGAGCAGTGCAGTATCCAAGGCAATTCCTCAATCTCACCCGGTCATTTCCGCGAAACGAATGCGTTGCTCTGGATATAGAACCGGAGCGGCCGGCTAGCCCATTCCCCTGCGTAGTCCACGCCGACCCGTGGCCGCGCGACGATCGTGAACGCCTCTGGCCGCTCGGGCGCGGCGATGAAGAAATCGTCGCTCGTGAGGTCGTGACCGTAAAGCCGGCGGTCGATCCCCATCGCGCGGCAGAGGAGGCCGGGGCCCTTCGTCCCCCCTTCGAGGTTCGCGATCGGCTCCAGAGCCCGAAAGAGAACAGCCGAGCCATGCCCCTCAGCCTCGGTCACAACGTTCAGGCAGTTATAAATTCCATAGATCAAATAGACGTACGCATAGCCGGGCGGACCGAACATCACCTCGGTGCGAGCGGTCCGCCCCCGTGACGTGTGCGCGGCGAGGTCGTGAGGACCAAGATAAGCCTCCGTCTCGACGATCCGCCCGACACGCATGATCCCATCGATGCGATGTACCAGGAGCATCCCAAGGAGCTCTTTGGCCACGGTTTCCGTACTTCGATCGTAGAACGTTCGCGGGAGCGTGCGCACCGGGGACACCGACCTTACTTTGACTTCGCCTTCTCGGCCAGGAGGAGCTTGATGGCGTCTTCCACGTTATTGTTCTTGCAGTCGAGAATCCGAAGCTTGCCCGCACGGTCGATGAAATAATAGTCGGGGAAGCTGTCCACGGCGAAGGCGGCGACGGTCGCACCGTCGACGTCGGCGGCGACCGGATACTTGATCCCCTTGTCCTCGGCCGTCTTGCCCATCAGGTCGGCCCCTCGGCTGTGGCAGACCCCAATGATGACGAGGCCGTCCCCCTTGTAGCGTTCGTAGAGGTCGTTGGTATGGGGAATGCTCACAAGGCAAGGCCCGCACCACGTGGCCCAGAAGTCCAGCAGGACGACCTTGCCCTTGAGATCGGCCAGGTCCAGCGTGTCGGCGTTCTTCCATTCCCCGACCTTCAGCGCCGGGGGGTTCTCCCCCACCTTCAGCTCAGCGAACCGCATGGCCCGCGAACTGCGCGTGCCTTCCAGCCATTCATCAGGGACCTTGCTTTCACCGGCCGTGGTCGTCGCGTCATCGGCGGGCTGATCCGCCCCGAGGCTCACGAGACCGAGACCAAGAGCGATTCCGAAAACCGCAACCAGCCCCACGCCATGCCGAAGCACGTCCGAACTTGCCATCGCCGGTCCTCCCGGAGCGAACGAGTCCACAAAAAGGAATCCGCGACCCGCCCATGGGAGCGAGCTTTGACCTCGGGTGTCCAGCTTGACCACCTTCAGACCAGTTCGCAAGCACGTACTCGCTCGGGTTGGGGCTCCGTCCTCAACCGCGCGAATCGCAGTTTGATCCCAAGGGAACTCAACAACCCCTAATATCCCGGACCAGCCGCACAACCCGAACCGCCGCCAGGTTCCCCCCCAAAAAACTGGGCACGCGACCGGTATTCAGAGCCTCAATTTGCCGATGAGCAAAACATAAGCTTTCCCGTTCTGGGGACCGCCGAGAATCCGTAGATTCGGACGAGGGTCTCTTCGTAAAAGGGTGGGCACGCTCCGGTCACTCCATCATCAAGGAGGACGGCGATGGATGATCTTTCGTCATCGAGCAAGGCATTCGACAGCCTTTCCTCCTTCTGCCGATCCTTCTCGCGAAGGGCACGGCCCTCGGGTGCCCACCGACCTCACGTGGTCAGTTACGCCGAGCTAGCCCCTTTGACGGTCGTCACCGAGTCGATCGCCAATCACCGCGCCCTGGCCATCGAGCAGACGGAGTCGGCCCTCGACCACTTTCTGGAACTCAAGCACCGGCTGGCCGAAGTCCGCCGGCGCCTCGAGAACAGCAAGCACTTTCAGGATGAAGGCGGAGCGTTCGGCCGGAGCCAAGCCGCGATCGAGGAAAAGCGAGCCTGGGAGAGGTGGATGAACGTCATTCAACGAGCCCTGCGGAACGCGGAGGAAGAGATCATTTCAGCGGTCCGAGCGTGGGACGAGGTTCGCAGACCCTCCGAGGCAAGCGACGGAGCATCGCGAGGGGTGATCTACAAAGGACACCTCTACCTCGCCGTCCCCACCGATGCTGGCGATCAACACCGCTTACTGGTCGCCGACCTGAAGTCCTCATTGAATCTCGACCGCAGCCTCGCCGTCGTCGACCTGATGGGCTGACGCAGCGAGTGGATCACGTCTTGCCCTTGGTCCTTGGCCCCCCCTTTTGCCAAGCATCCAGGGCCCACTTCGCCACGGTGTTCACCGTCCGCTCCTTCGGCTCACGCCGGCTGCGTTGACGAAGTCTTCCGACAAAGCCGATGCTCAAGCGATTATCTGTGAGTTGGTAGAAGCCATGAATTCACTCCCCCTCGAAGCCGACTCGGCTTTGGCGAAGGGGACGATCTTGTTGATTTCGAGAGAAAGCGGGCCGCGGCGCAGCGGACCCCGGAGAAAAATGGATGGTGCTTGAGCATTCGGATGCGATCGAAGTCCGGCGTTCCCCCGGACGAGGACGAGGTGTTTTCGCGCGCCGGCTGATTCGAGAGGGGGAGGTGATCGAACGGGTTCCCGTGCTCGTCGTGCCGATTGACGAACTCAAGCAGGGCTCGGCCTGGACGAGCCTGGGGCACTACTGCTTCCTGTGGAGCAAAGACACCGTAGCCCTGGCTCTCGGCTACGGTTCGCTCTACAACCATTCGTTCCGCCCGAACGCCCGCTATGACGACCGGGGCCAACGGACCAAGGTCTTCACCTCGTTGCGCGACATCGAGCCGGGCGAAGAGATCACGGTCAACTACAATGGCGACCCGGACGATGATTCGGCAGTGGGGTTCGCAGTCGTCGAAGCCAAGGGCGATGGCGATCAGCCAGGCAGATCGCCGAAGACCGCTAGGAAGAAACAGCCGTGAAGAAGATCCCTTCGGGGGAATCGCCCGGACGTAGGGATTTGGCCGGAGGGGCCGGGAGGAGATTCCCGGCCTTGGCCTTGGCCTTGTTGGGTTAACTCTTCAGGCTTGCGAGAGCACCACGCACGTAACCGATGCTTTCGGCGACACCGGGGAGCGGGTCGTTCATCTCGGCTTCGTATTCGAGGCCGACGTGATGAGAATACTTGATCTCGAGCAGGGCACGTAACATCGCGAGCGTGTCGAGCACACCCCAACCGACGACCACCGGCCTCGACTTCCCCTCGCGGCTCGCCAGATCTTTGAAGTGGAGGTCGTAGAGCCGCGGCGCACACTTGCGAATGGCCTCAGCGGGATCGACCCCGCAACGCGCGGTGTGTCCCACGTCGATACAGAGTCCGATCCGCTCGTCGAAGGGCTGAACGGCCTCCCAGGCATCGAGCGGCGAGGGCCAAACTTGATCTTCAGGGCCATGGTTGTGAATGGCAAGCCGGATGTCGAACTCCTTGACCAGCTTGTCCAACTGCGGGAGAGATTTCCGCGTCGGCTTGCAGACGATGGTCGGAATTCCGGCATCACGCGCGTACTCGAACGCGTTGCGGAGACTGGCCTCATCGTCGTTCATGCCCACCACGCCACAGCTCAAGGTCGTGATCCCCGCATCACGGAACTTGCGAACCACGGCCTTCCGCTGCTCGGCGGTACTCTTGAGCGGAAGGTGGGAGTCCTTGATCGAAACGTAATTCACCCCGACCCGGCGAATCCCTTTGATCGCCTCGTCCAGCGAGAGCTTGCTCAGGCTGTAGGACGCCACCCCCACCTTCAACCCCAACCAAGGATCGCCGTCCGATCTTGGGGAATCACCAGGCGCGGCCAACGCCTGCGGGACCAACCCGGCCAGCGGCGAAAGCAGCGCGGCTGAAGCCCCAAGCCGGCCGAAGCCCCGTCGCGAAAGAGCCGTCGACGAACTCATCATCATTCTCCTTCTTCGCACCGACTCGATGATGCCGGTTCCCCACCAACCACCGTCGCGTTTGAGCGGCGGAAGGCAATCTCCCCGAACCAAACCAGCATAATACCGCGGCCCTCAAAGACAGTCGCCCCACCACTGCCTTACGGCAAGAAATCCGTGTGTCGCCTTCCTCTTCACTCAGCGTGAAAAACACGAAAGCGGATCCGGCCGTGGATTTCGCGAGCAACGTGGGCTGAGAGGACATCCACCGAAACCGGATGCTCCTGCGATTATTTCACAGACATCCTGAACCAATACACACAAATATTCAAAATATTCACACAAACAATCACAAACAACACGATCACTCCAGACACTCAACCCGTGACACCCGGTGCCCGCCCGAAAATCAAGGGAAGACCCCATCCACGAAACGGGCTTGCAATTCACTCCACGAGATCGAGCCCGCATGCCTGCGGACCTCGTTCACTCGCCTATCGGAGTGACGCATATGACGCTTCTATCAATCAAGTCGGCGAGACCGGTCACATGGCCCGAATCATTAAGGCCAGAAGAAATTCGTCGACCTGCAATGGATTTCACTATTGCGTTGACAGTGGTGTCTTTGGGTCGTTACAGTGCGAAGGTTAAACCTTCCATAAATTGATCGCCCGTGGGTTGCCCACACGACACCGACCTTCCGCCCGCCTCGACCGTTGTGCGTCCCGGCCCGAAGTTGCTCGTTCCGAGGTTCCGCCCTTTTTGAACGAGCCGCGGGTCCTATCGAGGAGTGAGCCAGATGGCAATGAGACCGACGTGGAGCCTGCGGGTTCTGGCCCTCTCGACCCTGTTCACCCTTCCGATCGCCGGCCAGGCGGCCGGCGACCCCGCGAAGCCAGCCGGGTCGGACGAGACGGTCAGCTATTACAAACAGATTCGCCCGATCTTCCAGGCTCAGTGCCAGGGCTGCCATCAACCGGCCAAGGCGGGCGGTGGTTACGTCATGACCGCCTTCGACCGGCTCCTGGCCGGCGGCGAGTCGAAACTGGCGGCGATCGTCCCCAAAAAGCCCGAAGAGAGCCACCTGCTCGAACAGGTCACTCCTGAGGCGGGGAAGGCGGCAATGCCCAAGGAGAAGCCCCCCTTGAGCCCGGCGGAGCTCGACCTGATCCGCCGCTGGGTCGCTCAAGGGGCCAGCGACGACACCCCGGCCGCCGCCCTGGTCCGCTATGACAAGGACCATCCCCCCGTCTATACCCGATCCCCGGTCGTCACCGCGCTCGACTACGCGCCCGACGGGCAGACCCTGGCGGTGGGCGGGTTCCACGAGGTCCTGCTCTGGAAGGCCGACGGCTCCGAGCTGGTCGGCCGCTTGATCGGGCTCTCCGAGCGGATCGAGTCGGTCCGGTACTCACCCGACGGTAAGCGGCTCGTCGTGACCGGCGGCCGGCCCGGCCGGATGGGCGAAGTGCAGGTCTGGAACGTCGCGACCCAGAAACTCGCGATGTCGGTTCCAGTGACTTTTGACACCGTCTACGGCGCGAGCTGGTCGCCCGACGGCAGCAAGATCGCCTTCGGCTGCTCCGACAATACGGTCCGGGCCATCGATTCCCAGACCGGCCAACAGGTCGTGTACATGGGGTCGCACAACGACTGGGTACTCAACACGGCCTTCTCGATCGACGGCTCCCACCTGATGTCGGTCGGCCGCGACATGACGGCCAAGCTGACGGAGGTGGCCACCCAGCGGTTCGTCGATAACATCACGTCGATCACCCCGGGGGCCCTTAAAGGGGGTCTGGCCTCGGTCACCCGGCACCCTCACCGCGACGAAATCCTCATGGGAGGGTCGGACGGCTCGCCCAAGATCTACCGGATCCATCGCGAGACGGCCCGCAAGATCGGCGACGACGACAATCATGTCGCCTCGTTCGAGGCCATGCCGGGCCGGATCTTCAGCGTCTCCACCAGCGCAGACGGGAAGCGATTCGCCGCCGGCAGCAGCCTGGACGGACGAGGACAAGTCGACATCTACGCCTACGAATTCGACCCGGCCAACGTCTCCGAACCCATCAAGAAGATCTTGGCCAAGGAAGGCAAGGACCGCTCGGCCGAAGAGCGAGCCGAGCTGAACAAGGCTCAAAAGGACTCGGCCAAGCGACTGGTGAGCCTCCCCCTGCCCCAAACCGCCATCTATGCGGTCGCGGTTCGGCCCGACGGCAAGGCCGTCGCCGCCGCTGGATCCGACGGGCTCGTCCGCTTGATCGAGACCGAAGGCGGGAAGCTCGACAAGGAGTTCCCCCCGGTCCCCCTGGGCGGCACCCCGCCCGAGCGGACGGCAACGGTGGCCAGCGCAGTCAGCCAGCCGCAAGGGACAAGCGAATCCGAAGCACTCCCCAAGGGCGTAACGATCGCGGAACTGACGGTCCAGCCCCCGGCGGTCGAGTTCAAGAATCGATTCGACTACGTTCAGCTCGTCGTGACGGCAAAGACGGAGACGGGCGACCTGATCGACGTGACCCGGCTAGTGACCCCGAACTTTTCGTCCCCCGTGGCCACGACCACGCCTGGCGGCCTGGTCCGGCCGACGAGCGATGGCAAGGCGACCTTGAGCCTGACGATCGGCGGCAAGACTGCCGAGGTGCCGGTGACGGTCATCGGAGCCAACACCGCAATCCGGGTCGACTACATCCACGACGTCAATCCGGTCCTCTCACGCCTCGGCTGCAACGCGGGGACCTGCCACGGCTCGGCCCAGGGGAAGAACGGCTTCAAGCTCTCCCTTCGCGGTTACGACCCTCTGTTCGACGTCCGGGCTCTGACCGACGACCACGGCGCCCGGCGCGTGAACCTCGCCTCGCCTGACGATAGCCTGATGCTCCTCAAAGCGACCGGCAGCGTTCCCCACGTCGGCGGCCAGCTCATCCAGCCGGGCGAGCCCTACTACGAGACCCTCCGCAACTGGATTACCGACGGTGCCAAGCTCGAGGCCTCGACCCCCAAAGTCCAGAAGATCGAGGTCTTCCCGGCCGACCCCGTCGTCCAGCAAATCGGCGCCCGGCAGCAACTCCGGGTCCTGGCGACCTATGCCAGCGGCGAGATCCGCGACGTGACCCGCGAAGCCTTCCTTGAGAGCGGTAACAACGAGGTCGCCATCGCCGATCGAGGGGGCCTGATGACCGCGCTCCGCCGAGGCGAGGCCCCGATTCTGGTTCGTTACGAAGGTGCCTACGCCGCCTCCACCCTCACCGTCATGGGAGACCGCACCGGGTTCGTCTGGGTGCAGCCCCCCACCTATAACAAGATCGACGAGCTGACGGCCGCCAAGTGGGAGCGGATGAAAATCCTCCCGTCGGATCTCTGCTCCGACGCCGAGTTCCTCCGCCGCGTCTACCTCGACCTGACCGGGCTCCCCCCGTCGGCCGATGACGTCCGCCACTTCCTCGACGATCCCAAGGAGTCGCGCGTCAAGCGCGATGAGCTGGTCGATCGGCTCATCGGCAGCCCCGACTTCGTCGACTACTGGACCAACAAGTGGGCCGACCTGCTGCAAGTCAACCGGAAGTTCCTCGACGTCGCGGGGGCCTCGGCCTTCCGCCAGTGGATCCGCCAGCAGGTTGAGAAGAACCTGCCCTACGACCAGCTCGTCCGCACGATCCTGACCTCCTCGGGCTCGAACCGAGTCAACCCCGCGGCCGCCTATTACAAGATTCTCCGCGAGCCGACCGCGATCATGGAGAACACCACCCAGCTCTTCCTGGGGGTCCGGTTCAACTGCAACAAGTGCCACGACCATCCGTTCGAACGCTGGACGCAAGACCAGTATTACGAGACGTCCGCCTACTTCGCGCAGGTCGGCCTCAAGGACGACCCCGAAAGCAAGGGCCGGAACATCGGGGGGACGGCCGTCGAAGGGGCCAAGGCGCTCTACGAAGAGGTTTTCGACAAGAAGACCGGTGAGGTCGAGCACGACCGGACCAAGCAGGTCACCCCGCCGAAGTTCCCCTTCCCCGCGTCGCACAAGGTCGTCGAGACGGCCAGCCGCCGCGAGAACCTGGCTGATTGGATCACGGCCAAGGACAACCCTTACTTCGCCAAGAGCTATGTCAACCGGCTCTGGGGCTACCTTTTCGGCGTCGGGGTCATCGAGCCGATCGACGACATCCGCGCGGGCAACCCGGCAACCAACCCCGAGCTGCTCAACTACCTGACCAGCGAGTTCGTCGACTCGAACTTCGATGCAAGGCACATCTTGCGGTTGATCTGCAAGTCGCGGACCTACCAGCTTTCGGTGGCCACGAACAAGTGGAACGAAGACGACAAGATCAACGGCTCGCACGCGGCCGCTCGGCGTCTGCCGGCGGAAGTGCTGCTGGACGCGGTCTACCGGGTCACCGGCTCGCAGTCGAAGTTCCCAGGAGTGCCGGCCGGGATCCGGGCGGCGGCCTTGCCGGACTCGGGCGTGGAGTTGCCGAGCGGCTTCCTGTCGACGTTCGGCCGCCCGGTCCGTGAAAGCGCCTGCGAGTGCGAGCGTTCCAGCGGCCTCCAGCTTGGCCCGATCATGGCCCTGGTGAGTGGGCCGACCTTGGCCGACGCCATCGCCGACCCGGGCAACGAGATCTCGAAGCTGGTCGGCCGCGAGACGGATGACGCCAAGCTCGTCAACGAGCTCTTCATGCGGGTCTTGAATCGCTCGGCCACCAAGGCGGAGATCGAGGCCTGCCTGAAAGACCTGCAAGCGATCGACGAAGATCACAGGACGATGGCCACAGAGCTGGGCAAGCGGGAAACCGCGTTCGCCTTGCAACGGCCGCAACTGGAACGCGAACGGGAAGCGGCCGTTGCAACGGCACAGGCCACGCTGACCGCCTACGAGGCGGAGTTGGCCCCCAAGCTGGCCGAGCTCGAAAAGCAGAAGGCCGAGCAGACCGCCAAGCTCGAGGCCGACGCGAACGCCTACGAGACGGGCCTGCCCGCCAAGGTCGCCGCCTGGGAGAAAGGGCAGTCGCCGATCGCACAGTGGCAGCCCCTCACCCCGACGAGCGTCAGCGACCGCAACGGGGCCAGCTTCCAAACCCTGCCCGACGCGGCCGTCCTGGTGTCCGGCAAGGACGAGCAAGGGCTCGTGCAGTTCGTCGCCGCAACCGACCTGACGGGGATCACGGGGGTCCGGCTCGAGCTCTTGCCCGACGACAGCCTGCCGAACAAGGGGCCGGGACGGGCGCCTGACGGCAACTTCGTAATCAACGAGATCAAGGTGACCGCCGCCCCCAAGGCCGACCCCAAGCAGGCGAAGCCGATTATGCTGACCGCACCGCTGGCCGACTTCAGCCAAGGCGGCTTCGAGATCAAGCATACGGTCGACGGGTCTCCCAACGGCGGCAAAGGGTGGGCGATCGCGCCCGCCTACGGAGTGAACCACTGGGCGACCTTCGAGACCGGCGAACCGGTCGGCTTCGAGGGTGGGACCGTGCTCACGGTCAGCATGAGCCATCTCTACAACGGCAAGCAGTTCATGCCGGGTAAGTTCCGAATCTCGGTCACGAGGCTGGCCAAGCCGATCGGCCTGGGCCTTCCCGAAGACCTGCGGGCGATCGTGGCGACCGCCCCCGAAGTCCGGACCAAGGCCCAGCAGGAGACACTCCTGGCCTACCACCGGGCGGTCGACCCCGAGTTCAGCAAGAAGCGCAACGCCGTAAACGCAAGCAAGGCCCCCTTGCCGGTCGATCCGAAACTCCAGGATCTGCGCAATCAGCTCGAGTTCGCCCGCAAGCCCGTGCCGGTCGATCCCACCCTGGCGCAGTTGCGCAAGGACGTCGAGATGAGCATCCAGCAGGCCGCCACTCGGCGGCTCACCACGGCCCAGGACGTCGCCTGGGCCTTGATCAACAGCCCTGCGTTCCTGTTCAATCATTGATGATCCCGCTCAAGGTCTCGAACTCGGGCCTCCCTCGTCGGGGCCAGCCAGCCGACCGTTCCGACTGACCTCTTCCCCCCGCCGCTCGGCTGGGGGAGAATCGGTGGGTCGGAACGATCGCAACCGAAGGAGCTTCGCGATGATCATTGTTCCCGGACGGCCTGGGAAAGACCTGTGCGACTCACACCTCGGGATGACCCGCCGGGACATCCTTCGGGTGGGCGGATCGAGCCTGATGGGCCTCTCGCTCGGCTCGCTCTTCCAGCTCCAGGCCGCCTCGGCCGCCACGACAACGGCCCCCAAGATCGGGGGCGCAGGCTGGGGGAAGGCTAAGAGCATCATCATGGTCTACCTCCAGGGGGGGCCGAGCCACCTCGACCTCTGGGATCCCAAGGACAACGTGCCGGACAACGTCCGGAGCGAGTTCAAGCCGATCGACACCAAGGTCCCCGGCGTCCGGTTCACCGAGATCCTCCCCAAGCTGGCGCAGATCACCGACAAGTTCACCCTGATCCGGTCGATGAGCTACACGCCCAACGGCCTGTTCAACCACACGGCCGCCATCTACCAGATGATGACCGGCTACACGACCGACAAGGTCAGCCCGTCCGGCCAGCTTGAGCCCCCCAGCCCGAAGGACTTCCCCAACTTCGGGTCGAACCTGATCAGGCTCAAGCCGCCGACCGAGCCGATGCTCCCGTTCGTCATGCTCCCGCGCCCGCTCCAGGAGTCAAACGTCGTCGGCAAGGGGGGGACCGCCGGCTTCCTCGGCAAGGCGTTCGACCCCTACACCCTCTACCCCGAGGGGGACGACATGGACATGGCGAAGATGAGCCGGATCAAGGTCGACGACCTTCAGCTCCGGCCCGAAGTCTTCTCCGTCCGGCTCGAGCGTCGGGCCAAGCTCCGCGACGCGATCAACTCGGGAATGCCGGTGCTCGAGAAGGCGGTCACGGACTACAACCTCGATGAGTACTACGACCGGGCCCTGAAGCTGATCGTCTCGGGCCGGGCCCGCGAGGCGTTCAACCTTGAGCAAGAGACCCCCAAAACGCGCGACACGTACGGCCGGAACACGTTCGGCCAGAGCTGCCTGCTCGCTCGTCGGCTGGTCGAGGCCGGCACCCGCGTCGTCGAAGTGGTCTGGCCCAAGGTGGCGAACTCGGACAACCACTCGTGGGACCACCACGTCGGCCTGACCCAGCGGATGAAGGATCAGTCCGGGCCGATGCTCGACACCGGTCTCTCCGCCCTGCTCTCCGACCTCGACGAGCGGGGAATGCTCGAAGAAACGTTGGTGGTGGCCGTCGGCGAGTTCGGCCGAAGTCCGCAAAAGGGCGTGAGCACCTCGGGCAACGGCAACAGTGCCGATGGCCGAGACCACTGGCCGTACTGCTACACGGCGGTCGTCGCAGGGGCCGGGATCAAGCGAGGCAACGTCCACGGCAAGTCGGACAAGACCGGATCGGCCCCTGCCGAAGACCCGGTCCACCCCGGCGAGCTGCTGGCGACGATCTACCGCACGTTCGGGATCGACCCGGCCACCATCGTCTACAACCACCTGAACCAGCCGCGCGAGCTGGTCAAGGCCGAGGCCGTGACCCGACTCTTCGTTTAAAATCCGCGCAAACCTCCAAAAAAAAACGCGGACCGGCCCTATCGGGATCGCCGGTCCGCGTTCCTGTCTCCGCACAGGAATCCCGGTCAGGCCGAGTGCGTCGGCCGCTTCTTCTTTTTATTTCTTTCCCGGCCGAGCAGGCCGGGGTCCTCTCCGAATTAGGGTCCGACCACGATGCTTCGTATCTTGACGCGCACGGCGCTGGCCATCGCGCTGTTCGTTCCAGGCTCGACTGCGACCCAGGGGGCCGACCGCCCCAGTCGCGCCTCCGCCACGCCGGCCGACCGGCTCAAGCCGCTCAAGGGCTTCAAAGTCGACCTCCTCTATTCGGTGCCCAAAGAGGAGCAAGGGTCGTGGGTCAACATGACGACCGACCCGAAGGGCCGGCTCATCGTCTCGGACCAGTACGGCAAGCTCTACCGGGTCACGCTCCCGCCGATCACCGGCAAGGCCGAAGACCTCAAGGTGGAACCGATCGCCGTCGAGATCGGCGAGGCACAAGGGCTGCTCTGGGCGTTCGACAGCCTCTACGTCGTCGTGAACACCGGCGGTAAGTTCAAGAGCGGACTCTACCGGGTCACCGACACCAACAATGACGACCAGCTCGACAAGGTCGAACTGCTCCGCCAGATCGATGGCGGCGGGGAACACGGCCCGCACGCGGTCCTGCTCAGCCCCGACGGCAAGTCGCTCACGATCGTCTGCGGCAACGCCACCAAGCTGATCAATGTCGACGAGTCCCGCGTGCCCCGGATCTGGGGTGAAGACCACCTGCTCCCCCGGATGCCCGACGGCAACGGCTTCATGCGCGACACACTCGCCCCCGGCGGCTGCATCTACCGCACCGACCCCGACGGGAAAAAGTGGGAGCTGATCGCCAACGGCTTCCGCAACGAGTTCGACGCCGCCTACAACCGCGACGGCGAGCTCTTCGCTTACGACGCCGACATGGAATGGGACATGAACACGCCCTGGTATCGGCCCACCCGGGTCAACCATGTCGTCAGCGGCGCGGAGTTCGGCTGGCGGAACGGGGCCGGCAAGTGGCCGGCGTACTACCCGGATAGCCTCGGGGCCGTGGTCAACATCGGCCCTGGCTCGCCCACGGGCGTCGTCTTCGGCTACGGTGCGAAATTCCCGGCGAAGTACCAGAACGCCTACTTCATCTGCGACTGGAGCTACGGCAAGCTCTACGCCGTTCACCTCAAGCCCGACGGGGCCTCGTTCACGGGCGAGCTCGAGGAATTCATCTCCGGCACCCCGCTCGCCTTGACCGACCTCGTCATCAACCCCAACGACGGCGCCATGTACTTCGCCGTCGGCGGCCGGAAGACCCAATCGGGCCTCTACCGCGTCACCTACACGGGCGATGAGCCGACCACCCCTGCGGTCCCCACCGCCGATGCCGGCACGGCCGCCCGCGCCCTCCGGCACCAGCTCGAAGCCTTCCACGGCCACCGCGACCCGAAGGCCGTCGACGCCGCCTGGCCCCACCTGGGCAGCCCCGACCGCTTCATCCGCTGGGCCGCCCGCGTCGCGATCGAACACCAAGACCCCGACACCTGGCGCGACCGCGCCCTGGCCGAGAAGGATCCGCAGGCCTCCCTCTCCGCCCTCCTGGCTCTTACCCGGGTCAGCGCCAACGACCCATTCCATCGCAAGCCGACCGATCCCAAGCCCGACCCCGCACTCCAAGGGCGGATCCTCGAATCGCTCGACCGACTGACCTGGTCCACACTCTCCGACGCTCAAAAGCTCGACCTCCTGCGCGTCTATGAAGTCGTCCTCAACCGTCTCGGCCGCCCCGACGCCGCGACCGTCTCCCGCCTGGCCGCCTTCTTCGACACGATCTACCCGGGTAGCGGCCCCGCCATCAACGGAGAACTGGCTTCCATCGTCATCTACCTCGAAGCCCCCTACGCCGCCGCCAAGACGGTCGCCTTGCTCCAGGAGGCCCCCACCCAGGAGGAGCAGCTCGAGTACGGCCGCTCCCTCCGTGCGCTCAAGACAAGCTGGACGCCCGAGCTGCGCAAGGCCTATTTCGAGTGGATCCGCAAGGCGTACAACTACCGAGGGGGCAACAGCTTCCGCGGGTTCATCAAGATCATCCGGAACGACGCGATCGCCACGCTCAGCGACGGCGACAAGACCGCGCTGGGAGCCCTCCTCGACGAGCCTCCCGTCCAGACGGCCGTCGTCGCGGCCGCCCCGCCCCGGCCGTTCGTGAAGGCCTGGACGCTCGACGAGCTGGTTCCGATCGTGGATAAGGGCTTGAAAGGCCGCAACTTCGATCGGGGCCGCCTCCTCTTCGGCGCCGCCCAGTGCGCCTCGTGCCACCGCTACAACAACGAAGGGGGTTCCTTCGGTCCCGACCTCACCGGCGCCTCCGGCCGGTTCAGCGCCCGCGACCTCCTCGAGTCGATCGTACTGCCGAGCAAGACGATCAGCGACCAGTACGAGGCCGTGACCATCGCCACGGTCGACGGCGAAGTCGTCACCGGCCGCATCGTCAACCTCAACGGTGACAACCTGACGATCAACGTCAACATGCTCGACCCCAACGGGCTGGTAAACGTCAACCGCACGAAGGTCGAAGAGATGAAGCCGTCCCCCGTGTCGATGATGCCCGAAGGGCTCTTCAACACGCTCAGCCAGGACGAAATCCTCGACCTGACCGCCTACCTCCTCTCCCGGGGCGATCGCAAGAGCGAGATGTTCCGCCCCGAGGGCCGAGCAGCACAGGCCGGATCGGTCGAGGCTGAGAGCCAGGCGGCGAAGTGAGCCGTTGACGCGAAAGAGTCAACCACGGGAATTCGGAATCTCACCGAAGCATTCCAAATCCGAAAAAGATGCCAGCAGACCTGGTCTGCTGGCATCTTTTTTATGAGCATCCGCGCGTTTCCCGGTGATCTTCGCTCCAGGAACTTCGAGCGTGAGGCTCGAGAGCCTTCCGCACAGCATCCACGACTTTCGACGGGCCGGCAAAAAGTCCGAATTTAGAGAGTGCACCTACTGGATTTCTCGGGGTTTTCGAACACTTTGCGGTGCGAAAATCGACTTTTTGCCGGCCCGTCGACTTTCGACAATACCTCATCACGAGTTGCCATGTTTTAAGTGTCGCAGGTTACCCACTGTGGCGCAATCGCCCGGCCCGCACGCCGGTCAGCCCGGCCATTCGTCGGTGCCGGCTGAATTGCTATCGAAGAGATTTTTCTCTATACTGAGGGGACGAAACGACTCTGGCTTGGCTCCGTTGGGAAAATGAAAAGGCAGAAATTCGAATGGGTAGGATCTTCGAAAAACGCAAAGAGTCGATCTTCAAAACCGCCGCTCAGAAATCAAAGCTCTATTCCAAGTATGGAAAACAATTGTACATGGCCGCCAAGAATGGTGTGGCCGACCCGGAAGCCAATCCGACTCTGCGCAACCTCGTCGAAAGAGCCAAGCGCGATAACGTCGCGAACCATGTGATTGAAAAGGCGATCCAGAAAGCGGCTGGCACGGGGGGCGAGGATTTCCAAGCCGCGCGTTATGAGGGGTTTGGTCCCGGCGGCTCCTTACTCATTCTCGAATGCTTGACCGACAACAGTACACGTACCATCTCCGATATCCGCAGTTGTTTCTACAAAACCGGGTCCAAATTGGCTGCCAATGGATCCGTCGTGATGTCCTTTGATCACTTGGCGGTACTTTCCTTCAATGGTGACGACGAGGAGAAAGTGATTGAGGCGATGTTCGCCGCGGACGTTGCCGTCGAAGAGGTCGAATGCGAGGATGGCACCGTGACGATCTTCGCCCCTCCCGTCGAGTTCTACAAAGCGAAAACGGCTTTGCTCGAGGCGTTCCCCGGCCTCGAGCTGGAAATCCAGGAAATCAGATTTCTTCCGCAGGCAAGCAAGATTCTCAGCGGGGAAGATTTGGCCTTGTTTGAAAGATTGCTAGGCATGCTCAACGACTGCGATGACGTGCAGGAAATCTACCACAATATCGCCCTTCCCAGCTAACCCATGTCCAGGTCGGTCACACTGAAGCGGAGGCCACCTGCCTCCCGGCCGGCGGCAAAAGCGGGACGGGCAACGTGGCCACCGCAAGGCTCATAGGTGGCGGTCATGCTGCACCGTCTCTCTTGCCGGCCATCCCATCAGACATCAATGCTGCATAATTTCGCATATCCAACCCTGCAAATGACTACATGGCGAATGGTCATCCCGGAGTTTTTCAATCCTCGAGTTGCATTCCGGCTCCACGGATCCTGCCCGTCTTGTCGAGATCGAACGTCAACTTAACGGTCATGTTTTCGAGGACGGCCTGATACTGCACATGGAGGCCTTGATTCTGCTCCTTCCGTTCGAGGAGCTGGAAGGTCTGTAAGGCTCCGAACGAGGCCAACCTCGCTTGATCGGCCTTGATGGCCGGAATGAGCTTCGTCTTCGCCTGGTCCGTGAAAAGGAAAAGCGCCTCGTCGAACTCGCCTTTGAGCGCCCCCTCGAACATCCCTCGGAGGCGTTCAGTGGTCTGCGCATCGTTGTCGGCAATGGGCTCGACAGGCTTCACCGCGAGCGCCGGCAGGTAGAGGCGGGCGACTCCGCGCGCCAAACCGTCAGCCCGGCCGCCGTCGGCATTGGTCAACACAATCACGGTCAGCTTGTCGTCAATGAAACGCGCGATCTCGGTGGAGAACCCGGGGATGGCACCGCCGTGCGAGAGGAGTCGGTGGTCGTTCACCTTCGACACCTCCCAGCCGAAACCATAGCCGGCCTCTTTTCCATCGTTCAGCCGGGTCGCAGCCCACATGCGTTCAAGTGTCGACTCATCGAGGATCGTGCGGCCCGCAAGCGCGGCCTCCCACTTGATGAGGTCGCTGAGGGTCGATACGAGCATGCCAGCCGCGAAGGGTTGGGTTGGGCTCACGCACTCGGCGTTCCTCAAGGTTTTTCCGTCCCACTGATATCCTTGTGCGCGGCTCGTGAGAATGACCCGGAGATCGTTCGCGCGGGTATGCGTCATACCAAGGGGCTTGAAAACACGTTCGGCCATGAACTCGCCGTAAGGCTTGCCAGTCGTCTTCTCAATGAGCATTCCCAGGAGCACGTAGCCCGTATTGCTATAAAGCCACTTCTCTCCCGGCATGAAATCCATCGGTGCCGTCGCGACGAGATCGAGAATCTCGCGCGGCGTGAAATCCTTCCCCGGCGTCTTGTTGAATCCCTGGACCGAGGTGTAATTTTTGATGCCCGAAGTGTGATTCAACAGATGCCGGACAGTCACCGCCTCCCATGCTCTCGGGAGGTCGGACAGGCGATCCGAGATCTTGTCGTCAAGCGCGAATTCTCCGTCCTTCACGAGAAGCATGATCGCAGACGCGGTGAAAGTCTTGGTGACCGACGCAAGCTGATAGACGGTCTCCTCCGTCGCTGGAACGCGATGCTCGACGTTCGCATGCCCGTAGGACTTGGTCAGGATGGCCGTTCCCTCTCGACAAACGGCAACCGATACGCCCGGAAGATGGTGCCGTTTCATGAATTGCGAGACATAGTCGTCGACGCCAGCGGAGAGAGAATCACTCTTGCTCGTCTCGCTCGCCCGAGTCTCATGAAAAGCTTGGGCGAACCACACGCCAATGACGGCGCAGACGGACATTGCCGTGATCTGGAATCTCATCGGGGAGCCTGTTCTCTTCTCAAGTTGGGTGTCGGGATGCCAACCAAGGCCGATCTCAAGCGTATTCGGAACCCGGTCTGGATTATTCGGGCTTGCCGAGAGCGTGCCATAAACCTCGGCGAGAAGCGAGGCAGCCTTATAGAGCATCAGGACGCTGAACGCGACGTAATGCCATCCGGCCAGTGCACCAGCGAGCCGCCCAACCGATAATCCCGTGATCCACGCTGCATCGAACGCCTCCTCACCTGTGCAGCCTTGGTCCGCATAGGCCCGTTCGACCAACTCCTGCACGGCTTCAGCCAAGGCAACGTGAACCTTCGATCCGTTGCGGCGTTTCTCTTCCTCATAACCCGCGTGCCCGCCACTCTCGGTGGTCGGTTGAATCATGCGACCCGAGGATCACGGTTGTGGATTCGGGTTCTCTACCGGCGTCTCAGACGCTCCTCGGGCATCCCGACGCTCGGACGACAAGTTCTATAAGCAGAACAAGTGAGGGCGCACTCGAAATCTTGTCAAGCGAATTCGGCGTGATCGATGACTAGCGGCCGGGCGATATCTTCTGGCCCGGTCAGAGCGAAAAATACCCCCGCCGACCATGTGCTAAAGTCCATTCAATAAGGAACCGTTCCAGTTCGCCGCGTCCGCGCTGGAGCGGGATCCGACCAGTGACCCGACGATTCCTCAAGACACCCCTTGCCCGATACCGGAGCCCACCCCCCATGTTCGCGAGCCATCGATCAACCGAGCCCACTCTCGCCCGGGGATCCCGAGCCCGAGCGAAGCGGAGCCGATCGATTACCCCCCTGCCCGAACACCTCGAAGGACGCCAACTCCTCACCGGGAGCCGATTGCCCACCCCGGCTTCCCAGGCGGCGGCCATCGTCGATCAGACGTATCGGACCCTGGTCGGCCAGGCTCCCACCCCCGCGCAGACGGGGACCCTGGTCCGCGTCCAGGCGAAGGCCGGCAATTATGGGGTGACCGCCGCAATCGTCGGCTCACGGCCTTTCTTCGAACAAATGGCCGGGGGTGACCCTCATCGATATGTCTCGCTCGCCGCAGCCACGCTCGACGTCTATCCCAATCAGGTCACGGTCGATCGGCTCGCCGCCCAGGTCGAGGCCCGGGACGCCAGCGCCCACATCCTCCGAGCGGTCGTCACCCGGCTCACCCCGCCGGGCTCGTTCTCGCCGCCCCCCCAGGGGCCGACGAACCCGCTCTATCGCTCGCTACTCCAGGACGTCCTGATCAACGCCGACTACTGGGAGTCGACGCCGAAAATCCTTGGCGCAGGTCTCGGCTTCACGCATATCATTGGCGTTCCCGGCCTAAACGGCTCGCAACCCGAGGTGACGTCCCGGAAAGCGGGCGGGCCGTGGGAGACCCTTTCCAGCCCCTCGGCCTCCACCGCCGCGTTGCGGGCGTACACCTCGGCGATCTCTCCGAACGGGGTCGCCTCCGGCTACGGCTACCCCGTCCTGCTAAAGGACGGCTTTCCGGTTGAGTTTAGCTGGCCCATCCAGCCCAGCACCCTCTCTGCCGACGACTTCCGGATCACCCTCAACACCGGCCAGGTCGTTCAGCCCGACGTTGCCTCGATCCTGCCGAACGAAGAGTACAACGAGCGCAGCACCGTCGTCCTCTTCGGCGACTTCGGCAATCGGATCACCCCCGGTGATCCCGGCTCGATCTACCCCGTCCGGTTCGACGTCGTCCCTTCCGCCAAGCCCCTCCAACTCGTCGGGCCCGGCGGAGAGATCCGGTCCGCCGTCGGCCTGAGCTTCGGCGACGGCGCGACCCCGATGAGCGCCTACGTCCCCAATAGTGGCCCGAAGCTCGTCGCTGCCAAGCTCAGCGTGCTCTCGACGGCCGGAGAATCCGCCCCGGCCACCTTCTCGGGCCAGCTCCCGAACGACGGCGTCACTCTCTACGGCGACCAGGCCCAGTACCGCCTCCGCGTGATGACCACCGGCGGCTTCTCCCCCGACGGAGTGCGCTCCGTCTACCCGACCGACTTCTCCCGATTCTTCCGCCTTCAGGCGACCGACTCCCACGGCCAGGTCCGTTATCTGACTGAGACCGGCGTGGACTATCAGCTCCCCTCCGGCACCGTCCGCATCCTCGGCCTGGCCGACCTCGGCCCTTCGCAATCGTCCTACGACGACTCCTACGTCGAGGACCACGACAACCAGATCGACATCATCCTCTCCGGCGATCGCGCCGCCATCTCCACCATCACCGCCGTCGAGATCCCCGCCTCCGGCAGTTACTCCCCGTTCTTCAACCCCGGCGGGCCCGGCAACGCCCCAACGCCGGGGATCCCCTACAGCCAACCGGGCCCTTCCCTGGTCCAGCCCGTCACCCTCGCGCTCGACGACCCGATGACCGTGACCTTCGTTTCCCCGACCGCCCCCCGACGCCTGGCCCAGCTCTCGAGGAACCAGAACGGCTCGTGATCCAAGCGCGCCGCCGTTTCACCTGGGACTGATCTGAATGGGCCTCTGACGTATTGGCTGATCGCTGCGCAAAGGAATTGACTCCCAGGCTCCACAGCCCCCTATTTTCCAGGCATTGGAGTCCCCGTCGAGTTAACTTCTTTGCGCAGCCCCCAGATTCGCGCACCAACTGCCAAGCACTTAAAAAAAGGAGAATTCAACCACGAATAACACAAATGACACGAATAAAAACAATGAAATTCAATTATTGATTTTCAATTTTTTCTTCATTCGTGCTATTTGTGTCATTCGTGGTTAAAAATTTCGTAAGCGATTGGCAGTTGGTGTGCGTATCTGAATTCGACAGAGGTCGCTCAAAGCCGCCAGGACACCCGAACTACCAGTTCAAGCCGTAAACTTCCTTTTCAGACAACGTTCCTTACCCAGATTCGCGCACCAGCTGCCGAGCGATAGGAAAATTTTGGGGAACTGTCCAAAACAGCATTCACCCAACTATATTTGCATCTTAGCTGTTAGTGGGAGTTTTTCGACAAAGCCTCGCAATGCTTCTCACCAATTGAGTATCTTGCCCGGAGCTTAGCCTGAGTGCTGTGAACCATCTCAGAGATTAAGATCATCAATGAGCCAACAACAATTTGACGAACACACCTGGTGCTCCACCACCGAATCGAATCCAATGTTGGACGATCTTGCCGCCGCAACAAAGGGGCAACTTGAACCCAGAAAACTCCGTCTGTTCTATTGTGCAGTATGCCGCGACATTTGGCATTTATTGAAGGACGAACGATTCCATCAGGCTGTGGATATCGCGGAGCGATATGCCGACGGGCTGGCAACCCCTGCAGAGTTGGCACGCGCAGCCAAGGCAGCGAGCGCGGCGGCCAAGCCACTCCTCAAGGTTCCGGACATGTACGCGGCCCACGCGGTCTGCGATGCCACCGTTGACGACCGAACGATGTCCACCTGCACTTGGCCGTGGAGCATGACCCCAAGCCAACACGCGGCAAGCACAAAGAAGGCGGCGGCCAAAGCCAACGAGGCTTACTTTGCGGCGACGAATCCACGCAAGGCGGCATTCCTCCGATGCATCTACGGCAATCCCTATCGCCCCGCGAATATCGGACAGTCCTGCCAAACACCACCAATCATCGCCTTGGCTCAACAGGCTTATGACTCACGCGCGTTGCCCGGCTTCGAACTGAACCCAGAGATAATGAATCAGTTGGTCGATGCCCTCGAAAAAGCAGGGGCGAATCCCGAATCCATCCTGCACGTGCGTGGCCCCGGACCGCATGCCCGCGGATGCTGGGTCGTTGATGAGTTGTTAGGACGACCCGTCAACCTGGCCCCGCAAGCAAAAATCACTCAACCAGACGTTGAGGCCAAACCCATCATCGAGAGTGGGAACGAGTTCAGCCCCTGCCAGATCATCGAGGAGGAGAGCGGGGACTACCAACTGCTCTTCTGCGAATTCGAATCCACGTCCAAAACGTTCGAGCAACTCGGATACGACGGTGGCGGTTACGGATGGCACGGAGTCGTGGATGCTTTGGTTCGTTGGAAGCTCCCGAAGTTGAAGAAAAAGATCGACTTCGATCCAGAAGCCAGTCTGTTCGTCGCTTTCAGTCCGGACAAGGAAGTGTTACGGCAGGTCGCCACCCTCATCCGCATTGCCTGTCAGGATGAAGCGTTCTTACGCGAGGCGATCGGAAGGGCTCATCGGGAACTCATGGATTGAGGCAATCCGGTCTTCAATCGCCGTCTTGTCGCCCCGACTTGAAGAAACGCCGGCTCGTCGCAACGATTTGTGGCGAGCCGTGTTGCACAACAATCAGTAGGCACCGGCCTCGAGCCCTAATCAACGGGCCCGAGGATTCTTGAGGTAATAGAACCGCCCGTCCTCAGCGCCGACGAGCAGGTCGGACACCTTGTCGCGGTTCCAATCGACGACGGTCGGGCTCGTGTCATGACCGGCCAAAATGCGGCCGTCGATTTCGCCGAGATCGGCGAATTTCGTCTGCCCGTCGGTCGTCCCGGTGTTGCGTAAGACATTGACGTTGCGGGTGTTGACCAGCAAATCGAGTTGGCCGTCGCCGTCCCAATCGGCCACGCAGAACTTCCGCCGACCGCTCTTGCCGGCCTTGCCTGCATTGAGACGGAGCAGACCGCCGGTCTTGTTCATCGGTTGATGATTGGCGTCGAACTCCGAGGCCGACTCGACATGAAACAGACGTCTCGGGGGAAGCAGTTTCAAGGCACCGCCCCGCTCGATCCGTTCGAACAGGGCGAGATATCCCTCGTGGTCGAGCATCACCAGGTCGGGCAGCCCGTCCTGGGTCCAGTCGACCACTACGGGGGTCGTCCGCCACTGGGTGGCGAGCGACTTCCCCTTGGGCTCCCACCAGGTCCATTCCGGCTTCACCGGAGCGCCCGGCCATTCGACCTCGATCGGCCGGGCCGCTTCGAGGACCGGCTTGGAGCGGCTGCCGGCGTTGCGATACCAGACGACCTTCCCCCAGATCGAGTTGACGACGAGATCAGGCTGGCCATCGCGGTCCCAGTCGGCCACGCTCAGGGTCGTGTACCCCCACTTGGCCTCGCACGGACCTTGAATCGAACCGTTCGGACCCGCCATGATCCGGATCGGACTTCCGGCAGCCTCCAGAAGACGCGGGGCCGCCCAGCGCGGGGGATTGCCGCCGTCAAGGTTCTCGATCAGGCCGATCACACCCGACGAATTGCCACAGACGAGGTCTTCATCGCCATCGCCGTCCCAATCCACACTGCAAGGGGTGACCAGAGCGCCGAACTTGACATCGGCAGCCTCCTGCCGAAAGTAGGCCGGAGCCTGGAACCGAGGCAATCCATCAATGACTTTCCCCGTATGCTCGATGAGGGCGACCCGGCCGTCCTCATCGCCGACGACCAGGTCGACGTCGCCGTCTTTGTCCCAGTCGATCGCGACCGGCACGATCATCTCGAGGTTCATCAGAACGGGCTTGCCCTGCTCGTCGACCAGGCGACGGCCTCGGGCATAAACGGGCGCTTGCCTCGTTCCGGTATTCTCGAAGTAGGTGAGGCCGTCGACGAACTCGCCGCAAATGAGGTCGAGGTCGCCGTCGCCATCGAAGTCGGCTAGGTTGGGGGATGGCATCCCGAACGTGTCGATTGGCCGGCCCCCAGCCTCAACCTTCACGGGCTTGGCGTAGTTGGGCTTGGCGTTGGTCCCCTGGTTCCGGAGCCAGTAGACCACCCCGTGAAGCGGCCCGCGCATCCAGCGCCCGCGTGCATCGTAAGAGTCGTCCCAGCCGTAGTCGCTCCAGTCTTCCACGCCCACGATCAGGTCGAACTTCTCGTCTCCATCGAAATCCACATACTTCCACTGGTTCGCCCGGAGCTTCGCCTTGGGGTCGTGAACATTCTCTTCCGAATAGACGCGTTGGGTGGCCGCGGACTGGACTCCCCGGAAGTTGACAAGCTCGTGCGCGGGCATCAAGAGCCGGACCTCGCCATCGACGTATGAAGGCTGGATGTTCTTACGGGCCGGGCCAAGACGCACCGGGGGCTTGAACACAGGGGTCTTCGAATTGCCCCCTGGATTCTCAAAGAAATAGAGCCCATTGAACGGAACGTCAGGGCAGGAGACGAGCAGGTCGAGGTCGCCGTCCTGATCATAGTCCATCGGCAACGGCCAGGCCCAGAGACCGACGCCGAGGTCGACCACCAGGCCCGGGTTGTTGTACTGGATCGGCTCCAGGCCAGCGGCGGACACGGCTCCCGCCGTACCGAGGAGCGCCAGAAACGCGAGCGAGCATCGACGAAGTCGTTCAATCATTGGAGGTCCATCTCGGGATAAGTCCTGTTCTCCGGCCACACGACAACTCGCCCCGATTGAGGAGCACCAACGCCCCCGGCAGGTCCTCAATACGAGCCGGCCGGGCAACGTTTTGGAGCTGACGCTGACGTCTCAATCTTTGGCGTCGACGATCGCGCCGGTTAGATCGCCCAGCCCTTGCGGTACTCGCGCTGGAGGTACGTGTCGGCATTGGGGCAGTTGGTCGCCTTCAGTTTGGCGGCGTCCCACTCGATCTTCTGTCCGAGGCGATAGGCGACGTTGCCCAGCAGGACCGACTCCGTCAGCGCCCCCGCATAATCGAAGTTACAGGTGGTCGGGCTGCCCGTCTTGCAAGCGACGATCCACTCGGCATGGTGCCCAATCGATGCCGGGATGCTCGGTTCCGGGGCCTTGAAGTCGCGGAAATCCGCCTCGGGAAAGAGAATGCGCCGATCGTAGTCGGCCATGAGCATCCCCTTCTCGCCCACGAACAAGACGCCTGTATCCCAGGCGGGGAGCTTCGACTCGGCGAGTTGGGAGGGCCGCTTCTCACCGTCGGACCAGGTCAGCTTGATCGGGGGCGCGTCGCCTCGGGCGGGGAACTCGTAATTGACGACCATCCAGTGGGGCGTCGTCTCGGGGTGGACCGGCGGCCCTTCCGACTCCACCGACGTGGGATGGCGCAGATCGAGTGCCCAGAAGGGCAAGTCCATGAGGTGGCAGGCCATATCGCCGAGCGTCCCGCTGCCGAAATCCCACCACCGCCGCCAGTTCGCGGGCTGATAGGTCGGGTGGTACGGGCGTGCGGGAGCGGCGCCCAGCCAGAGGTCCCAGTGCAGGGTCGACGGCACCGGGGGAGTCTCCTTCGGCCGTTCCCCTCCCGACCAGGTCTTGCCACACCAAACATGGCACGCGCTGATTGGGCCGATGGCCCCCGAGCGCACGAGTTCGACGACGCGACGGTAGTTGTCGGTCGCGTGGATCTGCGTCCCCATCTGCGTGGCGACCTTGGTCTCGGCGGCCACCTTGGTGGCGAGCCGGGCCTCGGAGACGAAATGGCTGAGCGGCTTCTCGCAATAAACGTGCTTGCCCAGCCGCATCGCCATCACGGCGGCCGGGATGTGGGTGTGGTCGGCCGTGCTGATGACGACCGCGTCGAGGTCGCGCTGCTCTTCGAGCATCTTGCGAAAATCGACGTACGTCTTCGCGGCCGAGAACTGGTCGCTCGCACGCCCCAGCAGGAGATCGTCAATGTCGCAAACAGCGACGATATTCTCCCCCTTCACCCCGTCAATATTCCCCAAGGCACGCCCCGACGTGCCGATAATCCCAATGTTAAGCTTCTCGTTGGCCGACTTGGGGGCCGCCCAGGCCGGCAAACCACTCGCGGCCAGAGCCGCGGAAGTTGCCGCCATCCGCCGGAAAAGATCACGACGATTCAAGTGATTGGCCATGCGTATCATCTCCGTGTCGGTAAAAGACCCCCCGAATGCTAGCGGGAGAAATGCCCGGCTGCAATCATGGACCGAGGAAGTGTTAAACAAACCAAGCAACCAGGGTTTAGCCCCACGTACGGCCCCCAGCCACCCGGACGGAGACAGCTCGAAGGTCAACCGCTTGAGAGGATCGGGTGAAGTGCAGTTCGAAGACTAAGCACAAAAGCATCATCAATATTTCACTTTTCTCACAATAAGGTTCTATCCGTCCCACCTGACGGATTGCACAGGCCAAAGAAGCCGGTAGACTCGAACGTCTGTCGGCGAATCTCGTGACGAGAAACCAGGGCACGGCCAAGGGAGCCCGTGCCTTTCTTCAGGAACACATTATGAACCGTCGCCTCTTCGTTTTGCTTCTCGTCCTGATCGCCCCCTTGGCCATCATGGCGGCCCCGGCCGCAACGCGGGGAGACGAACTCCCTTACACCCACCAGGAAGATGTCATTTACGGGCGCAAGTTCGGCACTGCGCTGACGATGGACATCTTCAAACCGAAGCGTGAGACCAACGGCGCGGCGATCGTCCTGGCCGTCAGCGGCGGCTTTTTCTCGTCGCACGAGGCGATCAACCCGGCCCTGGTCCTTCCGCTGACCAACCGGGGCTACACGGTCTTCACGGTCGTCCACGGCAGCCAGCCGCGCTATACGGTCCCCGAGATCGTCGAGGACATGAACCGGGCCGTCCGCTTCATCCGCCATCATGCCGCCGACTACGGTATCGACACCAACCGGATCGGCGTGACAGGTGCGTCAGCCGGTGGGCACCTGTCCCTGATGCTCGGAACGGCGGGAAGCCAAGGCGATCCCAACGCTAAGGACCCGGTCGATCGCGAGTCGAGCCGAGTTCAGGCGGTCGCCTGCTTCTTCCCCCCCACCGACCTCTTGAACTGGGGCAAGACCGGCAAGGAAATGATCCGCGCCACCGATCATGACCCGAGATACCGCCCGGCCTTCGACCACCGCGAACGCGATGAAAAGACCGCCCTCTGGGTTCCCATCACCGACCCTGAGAAACTCCGTCAGATTGCACACAAGATCTCCCCGATCGACCACGTCACGCCCGATGATCCGCCGACCTTGATGATCCATGGCGACGCCGACCCGGTCGTCCCGGTCCAACAAGCGCAGACGATGGCCGAAGCGCTCAAGAAAGCAGGCGTCGAGACGAAGCTCATCATCAAGGAAGGGGCCGGCCACGGCTGGCTCAGCATCCTCAATGACGTGAACCAGTTCGTCGACTGGTTCGACGCTCACCTCAAAAAGGCTGACGCTTCAGGCGATGTAAAGTCGCCCTGAACAAGACAAGATCAACGCAGAATTCTCTTGCAGCCCCGAAGGGGCGACCGTTCCTAGTCAGGGGTGAACCCCCTGGAAGCAATGGATTGGCATTTTTATGATTTGCAGCCCTGAAAGGGCGACCGTCAAGGTTTGCGCTACGCCTTTGACGGTCGCCCCTCCAGGGCTGCAAAAGAATTCTGAGTTGATCTTGTCTTGTTCCCAGGGGTTTCACCCTTATCCTTACCAAGAACATTCGTACAGAATCCAGAGTTTCCCCCTGCTTTTTTCGGGCAATCTGGCATAGTCAATGCTTCTCTTGACCCACCCGTCGGTCTGACGGCCCGGGGCAAGGTACCCTGGCTTGCTCGGATGCTCATCATGAGTCCCACACTGACCGACCCTGAGGCTTGGGCCCAAGCCAATTTCGCCGGTGCCGATCTGGGCGACAAACGCCGAGAAACGCGGCTGATCCGACTCGCCACGCAAATCGCCGTGGATTCCTCGGCCAGTCTTCCGAAAGCGACGGGCAATTGGGACGACCTCAGGGCCGCTTATCGCCTGCTCGACTCCTCGGCCGTCAACTTCCGGGCGATTGCCGAGCCGCATTGGCGTTCGATCCGGGAAACCAGCCCCGAGATGGCCCTGATCCTTGACGACACCACCGAGATTGATTTCGGATGCACCCGACAGATTCAAGGCGTGGGACCCGTTGGTACGGGCACGGGTCAGGGCTTCATGATCCACTCCGGATTGATGGTCTCCCACAAGGACGAGGTCGTCTACGGCCTCGCAGGCCAAATTCTCTTTCATCGCAAACCGGTTCCCAAGGGGGAGAGTCGGACGCAACGCCGCAAACGCGATCGCGAGTCGGAGGTCTGGGGAAAACTCATCGAACTGATCGGTTCCCCGCCCCAAAACACACGCTGGGTTCACGTCATGGACCGTGGATCCGACGATTTCGAGGTCTATTGCCGCGCCCAGCGTCAGGGCGTCGATTGGGTCGGACGGGTCAAGAGCCTGCACCGACGCGTCCAGGGTGCCGATGGTCTCGAACGCCCGTTGCAGGAGGAACTCGAATCGGTACCGCAAGCGGGTTGCTTCACGCTCAAGCTGCGGTCTCGTCCCGGATTGCCGGCGCGAACCGCCAAGCTCACCGTCACGTTCGTGCGGGCGACGATGCTCGTACCGCGGCAGCCCGCGGACTCGCTGAAGGGTCTCGATCCGCAACCGATCGCGCAATACGTGGTGTGTGTGCGTGAGGTCGATCCGCCCGCCTCGGTCAAAGAACCGATCGAATGGGTGCTGTACACTTCTCTGGAAGTGGCCTGCCTTGAGGATGCGTTGCGGATCATTTCCTATTATGAAAAGAGATGGCTGATCGAAGAATGGCACAAAGCGTTGAAATCGGGTTGCAGTGCAGCCGATCATCAACTCAAGGCGAGCCATCGGCTGGAGGCGCTGACGGGTCTGCTGTCAGTGGTGGCGGTACGGCTCTTGCAGTTGAAAGGGATCGCCCGATCGGAACCGGAACGGCCGGCGATCGAAGCCGCCCCGCCAAAATATGTGGCCGTGCTCCGCGCGTTTCGGCGAACGACTGAGGCGTTGCCATGGGGAACGTATCAGTTTTTTCGGGAGTTGGCGAAACTCGGGGGATTCCTGGGACGGAAGGGGGACGGTGAGCCGGGATGGCAAACGATCTGGAGGGGATGGATGAAGCTCCAAGCGATGGTTCAGGGGGCTGAGCTGGACCTTCGCTTGGAGTAGCATTACTGCGCAAACGTTCTTGGTAAGGACAAGGGTTTCACCCCTGGCTATTAACGGTCGCCCCTTCAGGGCTACAAATCATAAAAACGTGCATTATTTTTCTGATTCTCGATAGGTCGACGATTCCGTACTGTTGGCCTCCGCTCTCTTGTGGAGTTGAGCGCGGAACTGCTCGAGCCAGGCTTCGTCGGGGAGGCCGTAGGGACGAAATTTCTCGAGCCGGTTCTGCTCTTCGCTGGAGAAGAGGGCGCGATGGGGACCGAGTCGGCTGGCGTGGGGGGCGTCGAGGAGGTGGCCGGAATCGTTCGGGCTCATCTGAAAGAGGACGCGGAGTTCGAACTCGCGAAGCATCTGGTGATCGAAATATCGGTTCAGGTTATTCAGGTTGTCGCACCAGGTGAGGAGGTGAACGCCAAGGCTCGGCCCCTCGCGAACGATGGTGGCGAAGTGGTCGGAGGGACTCGCCTCCTCATCGCGCCGGGAAAAACCGTAGTCGTTCTCGCGCTTGCGGAGGTCGCGGAACCGGGGTAGGTCGTGGACCAAGAGGAAGAGTTCGGGGCCGTCAGGGGCGTCAGGCTGCTGGCGGCGTTCGACCTCCTTGGCCACCTCGGCGACGATCCGAGCGGCATCGCGCCAGCCGCCGGCCTGAACGGGCTGAGGAAGCAGGCCGGCTACCCGGGTGAGCAGACCGGCCTCAAGATGGTCCTCGGGGGTGCCGTCGAGAACGAAGAAGCGGGCCCCCGAACGGGTCGTGTCCGAGTCGGGGGGCGGATACTGGGCGGCCAGGCTCACGAGCGAGGCGGACATGATGCCGAGAGCCGACTCATCGTTCTGGCCGACAATCAAGAGGTGGCTTCCCCCTTGGCGGCGGAACAGGGCCGAGGTCGGATCCTTGATCGCGACCGGGTCGCCCAGCCAGGCGTGGGCCGAGCGCGGCGAAGGGGGCCAGATCGCCGGCTCGAGCCGCGCCTTGAGAAGCGGATTCCGCGCCAGGTCGGCCTGGGCATCCCCTTCGAAAACCAAGGGGGTCCGCGCGAGGACGGGTTTGCGCTCGCGAGCCAGTTCGCGAATCTGCTTCAAATACGCCTCACGGCGCTCGTCCGAGAGCCAGACCACCTGGAAGAAGTGGTTCCCTTCCACCAAGCCGTTCGCGTCGTTATAGACCGCCTCGCCGGGACGAGAAAGCAGGTGAGCGGCCGGATTCTGTTCGCTCAGGATCAAGGCGGCATCCGAATCACTGCATTGCAAGGCAATGCGCACCGCCATCTGACCGAGCGTGGTCCGCGCCAGGGCATAAGCACCGCCGAGCGACTGCGAGCCAAGGTGAACGTGCACACCGAACGCCCGCCCCTGACGCACCAGGCGATCGAGCAAGAGTGCAGCCTCTTGCGCGAGTTTGTCCTCCTCGACGAAGAACTCCTGGAACTCATCCACGATCAAGAGGATTCGCGGCAGTGGAGGCGTCCCCGGCGCATTGCGATACCCGTTCAGGTCCTGGACGCCCGCGTCACGGAACCGGTCGGCCCGCTCGCGCATGGCGGCGTCGAGTCGTTGCAAGACGCTGATCCCGAATTCGCGCTCGCTCTCGATCGCCACGACACTCGCGTGCGGCAACTCTTGAGTGGCGTAGACTTTGAACTCGACCCCTTTCTTGAAGTCGATCAGGTAGAGGTCGATCTCGTCAGGGCTGTAGTTCAGCGCCAGGTTCGTGATCAGGGCATGCAAAAGCGTCGACTTCCCCGAGCCGGTTCGGCCGGCCAGCAGGACGTGCTGCGAGGTCCCCTGCCCTAGAGTCAGGTGTTGCCGCTTGGTGGCGCCTGCTTTGCCGAGCGGGATATCGATCCCGGCGCGGCTGTCCTTGGTCCACCAGAGTTCAGCCGGTGGACTGATGAACTCGAACGGGACCTCGACGCGCCGCGCGTCCCTGGCCGCCGCACCCGTCTTGACGATCAGGCGGGTGGCAAACTCAGCAGGCGCGGGGGGATCGAGGACCAGGGGATATCGGGAAAATCCAGGGTCGTCCCAGACCAGCCGCCCCTCCTCCCAGGAGAGGACGACAGCGCTGCGGCGAAGGTCTTCAAGCGAGAAACCGGTCGGTAGCGGCCGGTCCCGGTCCACAACGACCAGAGTCAGGACACCGCAAGGGACGCCGGCAGCCGCGATGCTGGCCAGGCGGGCCGCGGTCTTCTCGTCGAAGCCGGCCGGAAAGTCGGCGACGACCAGGACGCGGTAGGGCTCGGCCACTTCCTCCGCGACGGCGTTGTATTCCTCGATCGTTGCATATTCGTTGCGCAAGTACTTCTGGGTGACTTTCTCCATGTGCGCGGAGAGGTCGGCCAGCCGCTCCTCGATCTGCCTGGGTTCGGTCCAGACCTGGCTGGTCACCAGGGCCTCGTCGAAGTCGGCCAGGTGCATGAACGCACCAAAGCTTCGGCCGATCCCGATCGGATCGATGATCGTAAACCGGACCTGCCCGGGCGGAAGGCTCGTCAAGAGCCTCAACATGGCCCCTTGGAGCACGTCGGTCGCCTTCCCCTTGCCCTCTCCGGGCGTTTCCACCAGGAGGTTCATACGGCTCGGGAACGGGAGAAGTGCAGGGATCGTGAGCGCAGGAGGAAGAAGGTCCATCAACCGGGGGTCGGCGGAAACCCCGTCCGGGATCCCGTCGAGCTCGACTCGAACCTCACCCAACCGAAGCACCGGGGAGACGACGCGCGGAAGAGGACGGTCGTTCCATGCCGGGTCGTCCCAACGCGGTCCGAACCCGTCGACCTCGCGGCGAACGTCCTCGAGGGTCGAGAGCACTTGCTCGATCCCACCGCGCCAGCGTTTCGCCAGTTCGTTCCACGCGGTTTCGTGCTGAGCCTGGATCTTTGCCTTGAGGTCGACGAATTTCTCGTCGAGCTTTTGCGTACTCGCATCGTACGAAGCACGGACCTCGGCTTGCCGGCGCTCGTACGAAGCGATCGCCTCGCGCATCTCGGTTTGCTGAGTCGTCTGGATCTCGACCATCCGCTGCGCGAAGACCTCGTTGATCCGCCGCAGCCGATCGTCACGCATCATTTCGGCTTCGGAAATCATCTTCACTTCGTTGAGCTTCACCTGCTTCAGGTCGTTCTCCCGGCGACCGCTGTTTTGACTGCGGTCGGTCTTGAGCCGCTCGGTGGCCAGCGTTCGGAAGTGGGTCGCCATCGCCTCCGTATCGACCAAGGACTGGAAAACCGGGTAATAGAGCCGGCTCACCTGTTGCCAGGCAACCGCATAGATCCGGCTGCGGAGCAAATACCCGAGCACCGCCGAACCGACAACAGCCACCCCAAACCCGATGGCTGGATCCGAAAGCTTCACGGCGGGAACGATCAGGATCAGGAACAAGACCAAACCGATCCAAAAATACCGATTTCCCTTGAGCATCCTCGGCAGATAGAGGGCTTCGAGCAACGCCAGGTCGGGCTCAGCCTTGGCCAGGCCGTCGAAAAGCGGGCCGGTCGGATCTTCAAACTCGAAGCGTTGCCGGGACGACGTCGTGGGCGGATCGGCCAGACCGAACTTGCGATAGTTTGCGAACACGACCGCGAGCCGCTCCCGCATCGACTCGACAAGCTTCATCGCCTGGTCGATCGGGCGATTCGACTCGGCGGACCTGGCCAGCGCATCGCGTTCCCCTTTCTCGTAAGCGGCGGCCGCCTCGGCCTTACCGCGCTGAGCGACCTGCTTGGCCCGTTCGCGAGCCCCCTCGTAGTCCGCGGCAATCCGTCGGCTCGACTTGGCGAACTCGGTCTTGGCCTCGCTCTCCCCCGCAATCGCGACGCCAACGATCTTCCGGCGGCGCTCCTCGTCGGCCTTGCGATCCTCCACGGTGCGCGTCGTGTACCGGTCGGCCTGGTCCTGTTTCGACGCGCGATAACCCTGATCGGCGGCGGCGGCCGTCGTCGTGTTACGCGACGTCACCGCGACTTCCGCCGCGGCTCGCTCGGCGATGAGTCGGAGCAGCTCTTGCAGAGACCAGCGCTCTCGCTCGATGAGCGCCGGCTCGGAACGAGGGCCAGGGGTCAGAGTCTGGGGCGGATCCGTAACGGGATCGAAGAGGCGGGGCGTCGAACTCACAGCATCTCGCTCCGGTCGGAACAATCGCGGCGAACCTGATCGAGGATCTCGGCAAGCTTCTGCATGCCGACCAGCGCAGCGTCAACGGCCGGGTCGAGCGGCAGAAGGTGCCGCTCCTCGAACTTGCGGCGGACCGAGTCGTTCCAGGTCGACTCGGTGGCCAGCCAGTGCTCCTGAAGCGTCTTGATCGCGTGTTTCAGCCGATGAGAACCGGCCATAACATTTGCGTTGGCCATTGCGACACTTGCCTCGATCGGAAATGTTTGAGGACAGCTAGCCCCACCTTTGCGTCTGCGTTCGCAACCCACCGATTCGGTTCGATCCAATCAAGTCAGCGGCTTACCCTCGTCGGGTTCCTCTTCCTGGGCGGTCGGCTCGGTCTCCGGTTCCTCGTCCAGAATCGTATTCGCGATCGATTCGAGCGGTGAGGCCTCGCCTCGGCCGGACGGAGGAGCCACGCGCAGGTAGGCCTCGAGCGCATCGACCATTCGTTCGAGCTTGAGCATGGCCCGGAGAACGTCGCCGCTCGCAAGGTCCTTGATCCGGCGGGTGCTCCCGTGGTACTCGAAGAGAGCCTGCTGCAAGGTGGGATCCCACTTCTTCACCATCGCCAACCGCATTTCGGCCTCGTGCAGGCTGGCCTCGGCACGTCGGAGGATCTCCTTTTGCTCGGTACACGACGGCGAAGAGTCGGGCCGCTTGGCCAGTTGCCGCCGAAAAAGTTCGGCCTTGGCTGAGGCCACTTGCTCCCTGCGCCGCTTGATCTGATCCTGCCAGTACATCCGCCGGTCATGCTGCAACCACTGGACCGTCCTGCGCACCTCCATCTCGACGGCGCCCAAGGCGCTCATCGCATCCTCCGAGAACAAGGCGAGAGCAACCCGCAGGTCCTTCAACGCCTCAATCGAGTGGACGGCGGCCTGGTTGCTCATGGACGTTGGCTTTCGTCTGGATCAGTGACGGGATTTCGCCGGATCATCCGAACGGCTGAAGTCTCCGCGCTTCGAGACAGGCTCTTGCAGGATGGGCGTGGCCCCCCTTGATAAGAGGATCAGACGGCCGAAACCTACCTGTGAGTCACCCGAAGAAGATGGGGAAGCCTCATGTTCACCAACACATCAATCGCAACAAAAACAAACAACAGGACATCAGCAATTTTAACAGCGAGCGGTTGGCCGGATCATCCTGGCCCCGCTCTCCATGCTCGCATGGACGAGCCTAACACGCCCTTCTGATCCTGTAAAGCGAAGCGATTCGTCCTTCAGAATTCCCTTTCTTTTCGAGGTGAAACGACGAGCGATTCCGTCAGCGCCAGGTCGAGGCCAGCTCATCGACCTCCAGCAATTGGATTCGCGTCTTCTCTCCCTCGGTCGAGGCGGAAAGCGTCTGCACTCCCTTGGCTGGGATCACCCCCAGGGAAATCGCGACCCGGCCTTCGTTGCCAAAGACCTCGATCGAGCCGCGATCGACCAGGATCTGAAGCTGAACCAGGCCCTTGTTCGGCGCCAGGGGGGCGGAGTGCTTACCGCATGAGAGTGTGTTCTTGCTGGCGTCGTAGACGACCGGCACCCCGCGCACCAGCAGCGTCAGCTTGCTCGTGGGGCCAACCTCGGCCTCCGCCTTGATCTCAAGCAGTTCACCCGTCAATGCAGCGAACAGGTCGCGTCCGAGTTCCGCCGATCCAAGGTCACGCCAGGCATGATGCTTGGAATGGAGCGAGGCGAGTTCGGCCACCGGGCGGGCGAACATCCGAATCCCCTCGTCGGTCGTCCGCAATGTGAGCTCCGAGGGAATGGCCATCTGCTGGTTGAATGGCATGGCGGGGAAGGAAACGTCTCGTCCCCACCCAACCTGAACCCGCCGCCGGTCGGGGGTATCGCTGAAGGTCTGGGCCGCATAAAAATCGCCGTACCAGGTCCGCAGCTTGGCCGAATCCGGCGTGAAACGATGGCCGTCGAACCGGCCGAGCATGTAGGCCCCGTCAGCGCCGTAGAGGACCCAGCGCGACTGATCGTCGGCTCCGGTCACGGGCAGCTCGAAGAGGTCGGGGCATTCGTAAAAGCCGTCGATGCGCGACTCGAAGGTCCACTCCTTGAGGTCGGCCGAGGTGTGGAAGGCGATTGCCTGCTTGCCGTCAGCCTCGTCGTAGACCGCCATCACCCAGCGCTTCGTCGGCTCGTGAAACAACAAGCGAGGATCCCGGCCCTGATGCGTAACAACCGGGTTCTGAGCAAACTCGGTCCAGGTTCGCCCCCGGTCGTTGCTATAGATGATGCACTCCCCCCGCCCAGTGCTCGTATAGGCCGCAACCAGCGGCGGCGCGGTCTCGGAGCCAAACCCAGAGCTGTTCTTCCGGTCAACCACCCCACTCCCCGAGAAACACCAATCGCCATATTTTTGGGGCGAGAGCGCGATCGGCAACTCCTTCCAATGGAGTAGGTCGGGGCTGACCGCATGGCCCCAGTGCATGTTGCCCCAATCCCATCCATAAGGATTGTGCTGATAGAACAGGTGATACTCCCCCTCATGCCAGAGCAGGCCGTTGGGGTCGTTCAACCACCCCCGCCGCGAAGTGAAATGGAACTGCGGGCGATCAGCCTCGCGATAGAGCGATTTGGCATCCGGAAGTTCGTCCGCCTGGACGATCTTCTCGAGGCTTTTGGCGTCGTGAGGGAGCAGCGTTTCGAACGTCAGTGTCTTGCCACGGAGCGTCTGGACATCGTCGAAGACCAGGAAGTCGACGCGTTTCTCGGCCAGCCGGATGTCAAACTCGCGGACGGTCTGATCGCCGGCGACGATCTTGAGCTTGCGCACCGGCGCATCGCGCTGCACGGGCAGGTGGAGGTAGCGTGCGTTGACGACCAGCTCCCGACAAACCGGGGCAATCCCTTGCTTGCGGTGGCTCTGAACAATCTGATCGACGTTGATGTGACCCCAGCCCCCTTGATGCTGGTCGACAATCCGCAGGACGGCCGGCTTACCGACGAATTCGGCCACATCCCACGACGCCCAGTCGAGCCGCTCGCTCCCCCCCGGCGCATCGTTCGGGCCGGTCGCGGAACGGACCTCCGAACCATCGACAACCAGTTCCAGCGAAGTCTTGCCAGGGTACTTGCCGCCGCCGATCAGAAAATTCAGAAATGGGCGTTTGATAATAAACGAGGGCGAAGTGAGCGTGCCGGTACTCGAGTCACCACCGTGAAAGGAGTTGACCAGCCTGCTCCCCTGAAACCCGCTGACATCCATCTGGCCAGGGAGCGTCCCTCGCGCGGGTCCGGGGCCAAACGCCGTTCCGGTGGTCGTCCAAGAGCCGTAGGTTTCGCCCTCAAAGTCGGCGATCACAAGATCGTCACGATCCTGGGCGATCGCCACCGAACCAGCGAAGGCAAGGACCAGGCCAATCCAAGCCGATCGGCACGAAAGGAGGAATTGGTCAGACCGGGTTGCGGGTTGAAGACCCTGTCGGCTCATTGATCGACCTCGCACGAAGGCCTCCGACTTTTCTGATCCTGAACCCCTTTGGATCAGCAAGAGTGGGAAGCGAAAAGGATCTGGGCGTTGGTGTCTTGGTCTCGAGTGTCCGTCGAGGTTAACCAGCAGGCCGGGTCCAAGCAATCGCCACGTCGCTTGCAAGCCGATTCCTTGGTGGGCCGTACCCATTCCACGACAGACCAAACTCAAGCCATTACATAACGATACAAATCCTATTTTCACGGACTGCCTGATTCCTGATGCCCGGCCGCCGACTTCAACACTTTGTCGGCCACCGCTCGCTCGGGCGGCTGCCAGGGGACGGTCCCCGCGCGCTGAAGATGTCGCTTCAGTACGCCGCCGAGGGCGTTGAACGTCGCAAGTTCCTTGGCTGACCGATCATGCTCTTCCCGCGGGTCTTGCCCGAGGTGGAAGAGTTGAAACGGCTCGAATGGGCTGTTCTGGACCAGTTTCCAGTCCCCCCGGCGCACGGCGTAGTAATCTTGACCATGGTACTTCGGCCCTCCCTCGCGGCGCACGAAGATGAGGTCGCGTTCAATGGGCGGCTCCGCCTTGTTATGATGGCCCTGGAAGGTCGAGAGCAACGAGATCCCGTCAACCGGATGCTCAAACCGGGCGCCGGCCGCCTCGCAAAGGGTCGGGAACAGGTCCATCGAAACCGCAACGCGATCGCTCCGCGTGCCGGGTTCGATCCGGCCTGGCCAGACGGCGCACAAAGGCACGCGGATCCCACCTTCGTACATATCTTGCTTGCCTCCCCGATACGGACCGCAGTGAGCGCCCGCGTCAAGCTGCCCGCCATTGTCGCTCGTGAACACGATCAGGGTCCGCTCGGCCTGCCCGTTTGCTCGCAAGGCGGCAAGCACCTGACCGATCCCGTGATCGAGATGCTCGATCAAGGCCACGAGCCTGGCCCGCTTCGGGTCAAGGTTCGGCGCTCGCCGACGCACCTTCTCGAGCCATTCCTGAGGCGGCTGTACCGGGGTATGAGGAACGTTATAGGCCAGTTCGAGGAAAAAGGGACGATCCTGCCCCTTGGATTCATTCAAGAAATCAATCGCCCACTGCGAAAAGAGGTCGGTGGCATGCCCCTTCGGATCGATCTCCCGATCGTCGCGACGCATGTAGTTGATCCCGTGGCGACGATGGTTGTGGTAATCATCCATCATGTCCCCCAGGAACCCGTGAAACAGGTCGAACCCACGCCGGCTGGGTAGGCTCGCCCCAGAGAGGCCGAGATGCCACTTGCCGACGAGCGCCGTGTGATAGCCGGCCCCCTTGAGGACCTGCGGCAACAAAACCGCTTGCGGAGAAAGCACCCCCCAACTGTCGTCGGGGTGCGTCCGGATGACACCCGGCACGCCCACGAGGTCGGGATAGCAGCCGGTCAAAAGCGCCGCTCGCGTTGGCGAACAAACCGGGGAATTCGCGTAGAACCGATCGAACCGAACGCCGGACGCCACCAGGGCATCAATGTTCGGAGTTTTCAGGTCGGCGGCCCCATAGCTCGAGAGGTCGCCATAGCCCAGGTCGTCCGCCAGAATCAGCAGGACGTTGGGCCGGCCGGCATCGGGTGAGGCTCCGAATGCCTCGGGGACGCCCGCCAGGACGACGACCGCGAAGAAGATCCATTGCGCGAATCTTTGCATGAGGCTCTCCCAATGCAGACTCTGGTCTCTGTTCCGGGGCCGAAATCAAGCTCGATCACCCCGCGTGGCCCTATCCCTGCCCCCCCTGGGACCGCGGGCGCCCTCGCCCGCAGTTCAATTCATACAAATAAAACATAATACAATTCAAGAGCGGGCGGGTCGCCCAATGGCACTTACTTTCTCGATTTCAGACCGCGTTTGCGTGGTCGCAGTGGGAATTTTCTGCGGCGGGCGATCACCTCACGCGGGTAGTGTCGGCCAGGGCGATTCGCGAGCTTACACTGGCCAGACATCCTCAGAACCAAGTCGATCCGCTCTTGGATCTTCGCGGGGTCCGTGGTATCCAACGACTCCAAGAGCAAGACCTTCACTAACGACCATACCCGGTTGAAGCTCAATCGCCGCGGCGCGATCTCGACCCGAGCCGCAGCCATCCGGCGAATCAGATTCGCCATGTTATAGGCCACTGTCGCCGAGGCCAGTTCCTTCGCGACCATCTCCGTGGATCGGCCACGCATCTCTTCCAAGCGAAGCGTCCGCTTCAAATCACGCAGATCGGTTTCGATATTTTGCCGCTGGCCATAGATCGCGGCGAGCTCGCACCCCTCGTCAGGGAGCCGACTCACAAGCCACAGCGTCAGCTTCTCGGAAATTCGAACCTCGTGCAACCACACACGCAGCGTTGCATCGGCCGGCCATTGTGGGTTCGACTTGCGTTCCCAGCGGTTGGGCTGCCAAGTTAGTTCCCACTGGTCCTTGCCCTGGGCTTTCCCTTGGCGCACCATCGACCGAAATCGCTTCTCAGTCAACCGCAACACGAAGTCGTGGCCCGCCTGGTTGGCTAACCAGGCGAACGCGAAGACGCCAAAATTCCGGTCGGCGATCAACACGGAGCCGACCGGAAGTCGCGGCATCAAACCGGCCGACAATGGGACTTCGCCAATCGCGGCCGGGCCATACATTGCCCCCACTTCCGGACGCACGGTCACACCGCTGGATAACTCGTGGGCCGCTACCAAGTGGAGGATCGGCCAGTGCGATTCTCCGTGTTGATTGCGGGCCGGCGGATACGTTTTGCGCAAGGCGTCAGTGGGTGCCAAAGAGAGCGTGGAACCGTCCACAAGAAACGCGTTACGCCCTTTCACCGATGGCGGAGACTTGGCGATTAAGGCTGCAGAAACCTCGTCAGCCGCCCGTTGAGCCATCTCCACGGGCAGCCGATCTCGCGCTCGCGAAAACCCACCCGTGTTGGCCGAGAACGATTTCTCACGGGCCCGCTTGTTATCAGGGAGCACATCTGCACTTAATCGAGCCAACTCTCCCACAGCGGTGGCCATCGTTGCATTGCAGGTCAACCGTTGATAGATCATCAGCCAGACAACGACCCAAGGCGTGAACACGGTCGAGAGCGTGGGCGGTTTCTGAGCATGCAGGACATCCGGTGGGACCAAGCGATGGAACATCCGAACCGCCTCACCCAAATCGACGACAGCGGGTGATTCCTGGTCATGGTTCATGCGAGGTACTCCCAAAAAATAGGAGTTCATGGCGCAAAAAACGTGCCAGAGGTGCCCCTTATTGCAGGATTGGCGAAAGTAAGTGCCATTGGGCGGGTCGCCCGCGGTCCCAGGGGGGGAAGTCACAGATTGAAGCCAAAAACGCTTTTCGCCTCGCCACCCCGGTTGACTCAACCAGGGTCCGGCGCCAGCAGATGATCTCCACGCTTGAGGAGGCGATTCTGCCGGACCAACTCCTCGACGATCGCATCAACGCGCTGACGCATCTCGTCGCTGACCCGATTGAAGCCAAGCAGGCGACAGGCCGCCGGCGCAACCTCCAGAGGCTCCATGCCAAGGGCCTCGGTCACGACACGTTCGACCGCCGCCCCGATCTCTTCCGGCGCAATGAGGTCCAGCTTGCGCGAGGCCGTGGGCAAGGCGCTTCGATCACGCACGGGCGGCTGATTCATCTCAGTCAGCCAGAGAAAATCCCCCTCGCGACGGAGCGTGCCCTGGCGGATCGAAAGCTCGAACGCCAAGTCAAAGGCCGCCTGGATCCGGTTGCCAATCCGTTTGACGCCGGCCGCGTCGGCGAGCCGCCGCGCGATCTCCGAAGCCAGGATCGGACCTTCCGCTCGAACCACCTGGACAACCCATGAAGACATCCGACGCGGCGGCACTTCATGAAGTTCTTGCTCACCAAGCTTGACGTCCAAGGTCGCAAGCTGGTAGGCCGGAATCGCGGCGGAATCCGCAATCAGGTCCCCAGCGACCGGGTCGTCGGCCTTCTTCGACTCGGAAGGCACTTCCCCAGGCTCCGGATCCGGCTCGGGATCGAGATCGGAGACAGGACCGGACGGTTCGACGGCCAGCGACACAGCTTGGGCGGCATTGATCGCGGCACAGGCCTTGTTCAGTTCACCGTCGGGATCGCGGAACCACTCCGCACTCCAGATCCGATGGAGTTTCCACCCCAGGTTTTCGAGCACTTGCTGTCGTAACCGGTCACGGTCGCGGGCCGATCGAGCACTCTGGTAGACCGGCCCATCGCATTCGACCCCGACCAGGTAGTGGCTGGGCCTGTCCGGATCGACGACCCCCATCTCGAGCCGGAACCCCGAGGTGCCGATCCGCTCTTGAACGCGATGCCCGGCGGCCGTCAGCGCACCGTTCACCGCCTTCTCAAAGGGAGAGGCAGGTTCCGCTCCGGTCGCCGCGACGGCATCGAGCATGCCGGTCTGCGCGTAGGAGAAAAAGACTTTCAGGGCCCGGACTCCACGGGCGTTGGTGCGGGCAAGGTCGATGTCACCGGCCGTCAGGTTGGTGAAGACCTCGCAACGGCGCCGGGCGCGGGTGATCAGCACGTTCAAACGGCGCTCACCCCCCTCGTTGTTCAGCGGTCCGAAGTTCATCGCCAGATTTCCATCCGCCGTCCGACCATAACCGACGCTGATGAAAATGACGTCACGTTCGTCCCCTTGAACGTTCTCGAGGTTCTTGACGAAAAAGGGTTCCACGGTCCCGGTCGCAAAGAACTCTTCAGTGGCAGGGTCTTCACGACGCAGACGTTCCAACTGGTCGATGATCGCCTGCATCTGCGAAACGCTGAAGGCCGCCACGCCGAGGGTCTGACGGCTCGATTCCGGTCGAGCAAGCTGCTCGCGAGCGAACGTCAAAACGGCACGGGCAACCTCCTCGGCCTCGCCGGGGTTGGTGCGGGTTCGCCCCCGGTCATAGTGGGTCTGCGGCAGGTGGCGAAAGACCAGGCCCGACTCACTTCGCCCGGCGTCGGGGCTGGGAAAGACGACGAGGCGGTTGTCGTAGAACTCGTGGTTGGAGACGGCGATCAGCGACTCATGCCGGCTTCGGTAATGCCAGCGGAGCATTCGCTGGGGCGCGCCCTGCGAGACAAAGAGGCCGAGAATGCTCTCCACGTCGTGCAAGGCCTCGTCATCGTCACCGTCATCGGTTCCTCCCGTGAGCCGGTCGAAGAAGTTGGTCGGGGGAAGCTGCCGGCTGTCGCCGACGACGACCGCATTCCGCCCGCGCAACAAGGCCCCGAGGGCGTCGACCGGCCGGACCTGGCTGGCCTCGTCGAAGACGACCAGGTCGAACTGGAGCGAACCCGGGGGCAGATACGAGGCGACCGACATCGGGCTCATCATGAAGACGGGCTTGATCGCCTGGACCGCGTTGCCGGCCCGAACCATCAGTTGGCGAACGGGAATGTGCCGCGATTTCTTCTCGAACTCGCGGCGGAGGACGGCGATTTGCCCCCCTCCCCCTTTCCGTGGCAGCCCTTGCCAGTGGTCGTGGGCCAGGCGGGCCTGGGCATGCCGAAGGGCAAGCCGGTCCAGCTCGCGGAACCTGGCCACAGCCTGATCCTGGCTCGTCCCCTCGAACCCGGCAAGCGAGGGCCGCTCGCGGTAGGCCTGTTCCAGCAACCCTTCGTACCACCAGCGGCGGAACGTTTGCGCCAGGTGGTGGCGGGCCTCTGGCCACCACTCGGCCAGGGCCACCACTTCATCTAGCCCTTCATTTCTGCATCCATTCACCTGAAAGTTCCAGGCGGCGAGCCCGCGAAGGTCGTTCGCCCGGGCCGCCCAGAGCTCCAGCAAGGCCGCCTGATCTTGCAGGCCAAGGTGTTCGTATCCAGCCGGCCCGAATCGGACCGGCTCGTCGAGGTTGAGGAACGTGAAAAGCGGCTGGATCGCCGCGTGCCGGGCGGTGAGTGCCTCCTCGACGGCAGAGGTCAGAGCATGCAGGCCCGACAAGCTCGGCCGAGTCGCCAGCAGGTCGATGACGGCGGGGGGCACCAGGCCCTCCCGTACATCCGCATGGAGGCTCACGACCGTGTGGGAGACCGTCGCCAGGTCCGCCCAGTTCGAGCGCTCGCCGCGCCATTGCGGCCCGAACAGGCGGGCGGCCAGGGCCTCATGCCGGCGGACGGTCTCGCGATACCGCCGCGCGGCCATGATCGCGTCGATCAAGGCGAGTTGCTCGTCAAGGCCGCGCGGGGGCGTGCCCCGGCAGAGCATGGCCACACGGCGCCTGGTTCGCCAATAAGTTGGCGAGATGAACCGCCACCACCGCCGCCCGGTGACGTTCAGGTCGTGGCGGGTCTCAAGCAGGTCCTGGTCCCAGGCCTCGGGGATCACCGTTTCGTCGTGGTGTTGGTGGAGGTTGGCCAGGGCCTTACCGTCCTTGAGCAAATCCTCGGTCTCGGTGGCTCTCGATTCCCAATCCTCGGTCCGAAGGTCGGCCCCGGTCCGGAGCGCCTCCATCCCGGCCCAGCGTGCGGAGCGGAGGAGGATCTCCACCCGATCGCCCCCCTCGGGAGGATCGAAACCGAGTTGCGCCGCGAGCCGACTCGCGGCGTCACGCAACCGATCGGTCGCCCGCCGCGCCTGGGCGATCAAACCAAGGAGCTGCTCCTCCTCACTCGCCAGGAGCATCGTGCGGCGACTGCCGAAGAACGGGTGATCGCGCGGAACGCCCGCCTGGGCGAGTCGAGCCTGCAATTGCTCGACGAGATCAAGCCGGCGCTTGAAGTCGAAGCCGGTCCAGGTGAGCAGCGCCGGCAGTTCGGGACGGGGCGGCGCGACCGGCGTTGAGCCCTCGCGCAGGTTCAAGAACTCACCGAACGCCTCGTGCGGTGTGACGCCGCTGGCGGCGATCGGCGTGTTGACTGCGTCGCTGTACGCGTTCAGGCGGTCGCGCACCTCCACCAGCAAGCGAAGGTCGTCATCGATCGGGCCGAGGCGCGGGCGGGTCAGCTCCAGGGTCCGCCGCAGCTCGTCGAGGACCCCTTTTTTCTTGGTCTTGTGGCTGTGGAGCTCCAGGCAGGCCCCCCCGAGCCCGGCCGCGTCGAGCCGCCGCTTGACCACCTCGAGCGCGGCCATCTTCTCGGCCACGAACAGGACTTTCTTCCCTTTGCCGGCCGCTTCGGCGATCAGGTTCGTGATCGTCTGCGACTTGCCGGTCCCCGGGGGCCCCTGGATCACCAGGTTTCGGCCCCGATCGGCGTCGAGGAGCGCGAGCATCTGCGTGCTGTCGGCGTCGACGACCTGGCGGTTCTCCCGAGGGTCGAAGAAGCGGTCGATCGACTCATCCTCACCAGCCTCCGCCGCCGGTTCCTGGAAACCAGCGCCCAGCAAGGCTTTGAGAATCGGATGTCCGGCCGGTCGGGCCTCTTCGGGCCAGCTCTGTTCATCCAGGTCCACGTACATGAGGAACTTGCCGAATGAGAAGAATCCGAGGGCGATCGCGTCGCGTCGGACCTCCCATTGGGGCCGGCCTTGCACGGCCTCGGCCACGGCGTCGAAGTAGGCGGCCACATCAAGGTCATCCGCGTCGGGTATCGCAGGCAGCGCAATCTGGAACTCGGCCTTGAGCCGTTCCGCCAGCGAGAGGTTCACGCCCAAGTCCTCGCCGTCATGGCGAAGCCGGAACCGATCCCGGGCGCTGGTCCTCGCCAGCTCGACCGGGATCAGCACGAGCGGGGCACTCAGCCGCTTCTGGGGAGCGTCGGCCTCGTGCCAGGAAAGCATCCCCTGGGCGAGGAAGAGCGTGTTGACCCCCTGCTCTTCAATCGAGGTCCTGGCCGCCAAGTAGATGGCCAGCAAACGTGACTCCAGCCGCGTGGCCGACAAGGCCGTTTGAAGCTTGAGGTCGGTCGTCGACGTGGAAACCGAGGGTACAGGGGGCTCGTCCGGACGAGGCTCGGTCACCAGATCCGCAGGTGGTGAAGGAGGAGCCTCATGCCCAGGCTCGGAGACCGGGCCAGCGGGAAGCGTCATCGCCAGCGAGTCGGGACTCGGTGCTTGTGGCGGTTCAAGGGCAGGCTCGGCGGGCGGCTCAGGGGCCTGGTGCGGAGCCGACTCGGGAAGGGACAGGGACGCGGGATTCCGCTCGGGAAGAGACGTCGACTCCGGCGCCGGCTCGGGATCTTCGGGGGCGGTCGGGTCGTGGAGGAAGGTCATCACCCGTCCTTCCCGGACGAGGATCCGGAACACGTCCGGCGGCGACTCCCCCACGATCTCCAGCCCGCGCGACCTCGGACGGTAGTTCAGCAGAGGGTTTCGCAGACTCAGGTCGAGCAGGTCCCTCCGGTCGGCATTCAGTCTCGAGCCCACGGGATCGTCGTTCGCCATGACCAGCGCTTCCCTCGAACGATGCGCCGGGTGGCCGTTGGGTTCGCCCCCCCAAAAGACCCCGGACGCGAAGGCAAGTGCGACGATCGCTCGCGCCCACCATTTGCGGGGCCGGCATCGCGTCCACGTCGGCACGTTTGAGGCGGCTTCATCCTAGCAGCGCAGCCCGCTTTCGGAAAGCAGAGCAGGCGACGACACCGTGGCCGTCGCACACGGCCGAAGCTCGACGAAAACCAGGCAACCAACCCATTTTTGATGGAGGATCTGCGTTCCCCCGTGACTCAACCGCTTCAGTTCACGGTAGGGTCGGCAGGCAGCTCCCGGAGCCCCAGAAACTCGGAAAGTTTCTGGGTATTGACCTCGCTGACCACCGCTTTCCAGAGTTCCTTGTCATCCGCCTCGCGAAAGATGTGCGCAATCTGGGCGGGCAGCGTGAGCCAGGAATCGGTCTCGAACTCGCTTTCCAACTGGTCGGGGCCCCACCCGGAATAGTTGGCGATCACGAGCGACGGCTCCGACTTTCGGCTGATGAGTTCCTGGACCTTGGTCGCTTCCATCGTGCAGTAGACGCCGGGGATCACCTGCTGATCGGCCATTTCTTCGATGGTATGCAGCACCAAGAGCGGCCCCGTGACCGGTCCGCCCAGGCAGAGGGTTTTGTCCCAGACAAACTCCTCATCGAAGATTCGGCCCGAGAGGTCGGTCACGACGACGTTCATCGGGTGGTTCAAGATCACCCCCATCGCCCCATCTTCTCCATGATCGAGCATGAGAATGACGGACCGCGAAAAGATCGGGGTGTCGAGCTGAGGGGTCGCAATAACGAGTTGGCCCTTGAGAGAGTTCATAGTTCGGCAGCCCCGCATGGCATTGCAGATCAATTCGTCCTCAGATTACCAATTCTCCCCCTTCGCACCAACAAGGCCAACCCCAAACTCGATCGGAACACCGTCAAAATCGAACGACCATTTATCACGAAACCCATAAATTCAACAATTGAATTCATACAATTCCCACAGATCCACACGAATCAGCGATCAAATCAATTCTCCTGACTGATCGCGCCTGCAAATCTCGAAAGAGCGAAAACAACAACAATTTCGCGACTCACCGGATTTGCACAATTTACAAAGAATGGGTTGAACGACTGGATTTCGGTGATTATCCTGGTTCAACTTGACTTGAACGATCACCTTGAAGGAGATGATGAGTTTGATGCATGATCTTATTCTCGTTCTTAGTCTTATGTGGTCATCACCGCTCGGCTCCGGCGTCCTCGAGGCCCAACCGGTTCGATCGGCTCTCTCGCTTTCCGCTCGGGTCGTTCCGGCCACAGCGGCTGCGCTCAAAGTTTCCGTGCCGAAGCCGGTGGCCAAGAAGCATTCGATCCTCTTCTTCACTGCATCCTGGTGCCCCGCCTGTATCCAGATGAAGTCGCAAACATTGCCGAATGTTTCCCTGCCTGGACACGACTTGCGCGTCATCGATGCCGACGCGAATCCTCAGCTCATGCAGGCATACGGTGTCCAGAGTCTCCCCTCCTACGTCGTCCTTGACGGGATGGGGCGAGCCTACAAGCATGGCGTCGGATACCGTAACGTTCGCCAGTTTGTCGATTTCCTCAATCCGAAGTAATCGATCCAAACACGCCTTCGTCGAACGAAGCCGTTCGCTCGGGTGTGACCTCAGCTCGAGGTAGCATCACAACGTCGGCCGCCTTGCGGTCAGGACGAGGCTTCCGCCTCGGCCTCATTTCACGAGCGTGTTCATCGCAGTCTCGAATTCCTTCCCGCCGCCGATTTCCTTTTTTGTTGCGGATCACACCACGACAGCCGAGGACTTAGACGGCTGGGAAGGATTTTCCGAACACCCCAGCAAGTGCGAATCGTCTCCCCTCCCCCAAGCTCCATCGCGATCGAGTCACGGCGTTCCGGGCGAACGTCGAACGCAATATTGGAAGTGTTTCGCGTTCATCTCGATGCGATGATTAGCGGAGTAAGGGTCAAGAAAACCGAGGGCCGTCGCACGCGGGATCTCTCCAAAATGTTCTCCCAGCAGGAAGTGAAGGATCTTTCCTCGATTCTCTTCGGAGTCGGGAAAGGCGAGCGTGTAGCGGACTTCCTTGCGGCGGAATGGAAAGTGAAGCGTCCCGAGAGCGTCCTCAAACGCTTCGGCCGTGTGATAGGGGACCGGCCGGCCGAGCCGGGCGAAGGCTTCGACCCAGACCTGGATGAGAACATTATCGTTGCCGGCGATCGCCGCCAGAAACGCCCCGTCGGGCTTGAGTGCTCGCACAATCCGCGCGAGTTCCTCACGCAAGGCCGGAACGTAGTAGAAGACATGATTCGAGAGCGCCAGATCAAACGGCTCGACCAGCCCCTCCGGCAACTGCGTCCAGGCATGAACGGGTGATGTCGCGTGCCCTTGAAGCCGCGTGACGGCCGCGCGTCGATAGTCGTCGACTGGCTCGACGAGTGCGAGTTCCACTTGCTCGGCCGGCCAACCGGCCCGAGCCAGGAACAGCTCGGTGAACGTACCCGGGCCGCAGCCAAAGTCGAGGAGCCGGACTCGGTCTGCGCCGGCATCAGGTCGGATCTCCCCAAGCCAATCCAGGTAGGCGGTCAGATCGGCCTCGGCTTCGGTGGCGTGGGCGACGAAGAACTCGTAGTCGCTCTGGATCGGAGTAAAATCCTTCTCGGTCGCGGTCATTGGGTGGGTCACTCCTCATTAACAGCGATTTACCATCTGATCGCACGCGCGAATAATTCCATAGAGAGGGATAGATCCGGGTGACCTGCTGACCTTCAAGAAGAAGAGCCTACACGCCAGCCTGCGTGACCAACCCTACCGTGCAAAAGAAGCGACGTTCGTTCCGGCGAAAGGTTCTCAAAATCGAGGCAAAGAAGTTTGTTTTCGTGAACAAGGCGAGGATCACCACGGCGATGACTCCGCCCCTCGCCCGAGCCCCGAGGGGTGAGCGGGCGGCGGGCTCGGCACCCGCCTCCTGGGCGACGATCACCGTGATCGCGGGCTGGGGACTGAACGGAGTGCGCGCCCCGCTGGCACTCCCAAGAGCGACCGGCACAGCAACGTTCCAACAGTACGTGGAACGATCACTGGCGCCGGAACTGCACAAGGGAGATGTGGTCATTTTCAATAACCTCAAGCCCCATCAGAGTGCCGTGGTGGCGAACGCGATCAAGCAGACGGGGGCGAAGGTTCTGCCACTCCCACCGTCCAGCCCAGGGTACACTCCGATCGAGGATGATGTTCTCGTAGGCCAAACAGGGGCTCCGTCGAGCCGAAACAAGAACGAAAACCGAACTCATACGATGCCTTGGGGGTCGTCCTCCGGCAGATCACACATTAGGATATCCTTGGACAGTTTCGGCATTCCGGGCCGCGCACAACGCCAAAGTAAACCACTATCGGCTTTCCGTGGCGAAAGCTCACGTGCTATATCGAGAGCTGGATTAGCCCCCGCCGAGCCGACTCGAGCAGCAAGAGCAAGGCCATAATTACCATCTTACTCCTCAACGCCGCTCTCGGCCATGCCGGCCTTCGATCCAGCTTTCAAACAGACAAATAAAGCCATAATACACCAACACGAGAAATCAATAAATTTTCAACAAATTAGCATTTTACAGATATAATACTGGATCATTATTATGCTAAGCTTTGCGACGTTCTATTCTATGTTTTTAGCAATACCACTATCTGTTCTCAGGCTTAGTGCAACACGTAGCTGGGGGGTCAAGACAGCACGTTACGGACCAACAAAGCTTAGACTTTGGTTGCTCATGATTCTCATTCCCATCTTGGGCATTGACCTCGCTATAATATTTGATACTTGGCGAATTCCCAGATGCCGGTTATGCATCTTTATGGTTGATGCCGCAGTCTTGGGTGTCCCCTTGGTTCTAAACTTGCGATTCCCTCTGTATCTGTGGGAACTCTGGTGGATAGCAATTACTATCGGCACACTGAATTTATGTTTCATATTTTGATATTACACATTATGCTATTTCATAGCAAATTTGTGCTCAATAATTGCGTCATTGCCATCTAAACTTTGGCGATTTCTTGGCCCCAAATACTGAGAGTCGGATACCGCTGTAGGCTTGAGAGGAAAACGGTTCACAAGACCGACGCAGGATCGGGCGAGCGCAAGGCATCGATCTGGGTGGTGTAGGCAGCGACCAGCTCGCGCCGATGCAAGAGGCCGACGAGTTGCCCGGGATCGTCGGGGGCGACGACCGGTATCTCGTCGACGTTGAGCTCGGTCAGCCGCTTCAAGGCGGTGTGCAGGTCGTCGGCCAGAGTGACGGTGAGCACGGGGCGGTGGGCCAGGTCGTCGGCCACGACCAAGGGGGCCCATTCCGTCCCCTCGAGGGCGAGCCGGATGTCGCGGAGGGTAAACACTCCACTCAGCGCCCCCTGGCGATCCACGACCAGAAACAGCGTCTCCGTCGACTGGGCCACCCGGCGGACAATCTCCACGAACGGGGTGCCCGCCGGGACCAGTTCGAGCCCCTCGGTTCGGACCATAACCTGGCTGACACGAAGCTGTTCGAGGACGTCGATGACAAAGTCCCCCTGGTGCGCCGGGCTGTCGACGGGGCTGGGCACCTGCTCCTCATAGAGCGTCCAGCGCCTCGAGAGTCCCATGTTCAAGCCGCAGACCAGCATCAGAGGGACGAGCAGGCTATAGTTGCCCGCCATCTCCGAGACCATCATGATCGACGTCAGCGGGGTCTTCGAGACGCCGGCGAAGAAGCCTCCCATGCCCACCAAGGCGAACGCCGACGGGTTCAGGTTCCAGCTCGGAAAGAGGCCGTGTAGGAGCTGGCCGACTGCACCTCCGAGCATCCCGCCAATGAACACCGAAGGCCCGAAGACCCCGCCGCTCCCCCCTGAGCTGATCGTCAGGCCGGTCGTCACCGTCTTCAGCAAGGCGAGGCTGAGGAGCATTCCCACGCCCATCTGCGGCGCGAACGGCAACTCGTGCGGCTGCAAGAGCGACGGAGGCATCCCGATCGCCCCCCACTGCACCCAGCCGTATCCCCCCGTCATAACCTGCGGAAAGATCAAAGCGATCAATCCAAGCAGAAGCCCCCCAAGCGCAGGCTTAATGTGACGCGGTAGAGGAATTGGCTTGAACACATAGTCACGCAGCCCGTAAAATATGCGAACGTAGAGCCAGCCGACCCCCGCGCAGGCCAAAGCCAACAGTGCGAACATAGGAAGCTCGGCCAACCCGCGGAAGGCCATGTTCGGGACGATGAAGATCGGGCTCGGCGTGATGAACAGGGCAAAGGTGGAATACGCCACGATCGAGCTGGCCAGGCAGGGCAGTAGCGCCGCCGACTCCATCGCGGCCGTCATGTAGAGTACCTCGCAGGCAAAGAGAGCCCCTCCCAACGGAGCCCGAAAGATCGCCCCGACTCCCCCTGCGGCCCCGGCCAGCATGAGGAGCCGACGCTCGTTGGGGGTCAACCGCAAGAGCCTCGCCAGAAATGAGCCGAAGCCCGCGCCGATCTGCGCAATTGGCCCTTCCTGCCCTGCCGAGCCACCCGTCCCGATCGTAATTACCGAAGCAATCCCTTTGATCAGAGGAACCCGGCCCCGAATCTGCCCGCCTCCCCGATGGAACGCTCGAATCAAGGCATCAGTGCCATGCCCTTCCGCTTCAGGGGCCCAAGTGAAAACGATCAAGCCGGAGAGCAAACCGCCCAGGGTCGGAACCAAAAGCACCAGCCACCACGGGTACGGGCTGGTGATCGCGTGGGGAACCCCTTCTCCGGTGGGAGGCAGATAAAAGTGCAGCAGACCATTGAGCACGTAGTGAACCAACAAAGCCAGCAAGCGGAGAAACGCGACCGCACCCAGCCCCGCAATCAGGCCGACCAAGGGGCTGCAAACGGCCACGCGACCCGCTCCCGGAATGGCCCACTGGCTCACCAGGCGATTGAGGATGCGGCCCAACAGGACCATCGCGCGGCCCCGGGGAATCGATTCCGCCATGAATTCGAGATCCTTCGGTCGGTTCCGGTTCAGAAAATCTGATATCCACAACAATGCAATCGTCTACGCAAATCCAACCAAGCGCTCTGGCCGATCGTTCACGAGAATCTTTCAAGGCGGGAACGACGCGAGGGAGGCAATCCACCTCTTCCTCTTCCCCATCTCGCCTGCGTGCGATAGGCTCAGGATTATCCCGGTTCGACTCGTTGGATCCAAACCTGAAAACGGACTTTCCGCCTCAAGCGGAGTGTGGGATTGATCCCAACAGAAGACGAAACTCGCGGCGACATGAGGCCTACGATGGGTCGGAAGAAACCGAAGAAGGGGTACTTTGAATCCCCCACCAGCATCGGCACCCTTTCCCCCTGGGATCGAGGCGTCCTGGAAGCCCACTGGATGCATTCCATTCGAACGCAACAGCTTCGGGAACGCCAGGTCAAAGTGGCGCGTCAGCGGCGGGGCATTTACGCATGGATCTGGCCGCCACGACGGCAATACCTGGATGGCCTGCTCCACGGCCTTGCGAAAGAGATCAAGAGGCGAAGCAAAGAGGATTAGAGCGATGTTCGTCGCTCCAACCCAAGCAAAGGGAACCACGAAGCAGACGAAAATCACGGAAAGCCCGAAACGAATCCACTCGGTGCTTACCGGCTTGATGAGATTTCGATTCTTTCCGTGCTCTCCGTGGTGACCTGCCCTCGAGAGAGAAGGCTCACTCGTCGAGTTCGAGGATCTCCACCTTGCGAAACTCGATCGGGTGGCTCTCGCTCTGGAGCGAGATATAGCCTTCGCGAAGCCGCTTATCCCCATCTTTGATCAAAGCCCGGGCGTCGGCATCGTTCTCGTCGTACTGCGTCTTCTCGTAGGTGAGCACGGGTTCCCCGTTCACCCGGTGCGTGATGACTCCATCGCCGTGGACTTCCACTTCCACTGTGACCCACTGGTCGCCGGCATAGGTCTTGGATTTCGAGTCGGTGCAATGCTGGGTGATCAGCTTGCCGTCCATCACGATGTGCGTTCCGGGCGTGCAGACGTTGGCCGTCGATCGCTCTTTCTTGCCGTCCCCTCCGAGGAACTGGACCTCGACGGAGACCGGGAACTCCTGATCCTTCCTCATGCTCTCGGGTGACTGGCAGTGGAGCATCACGCCGCTGTTGCGGATCGCCCAACCGGGACCGCCAGGGCACTGGTCGCCAACGAACCGGTATTCGATCCGAAGCTTGTAGTTCGAGTACTTCTTCGCCGAGAAGAGATGGCCGAATTTTCCGTCGAACTTGGGATATCCATCAAAGGAAACCTTCATGACCCCATCTTCGACCCGGAACGTGTTGGCGTAGTTCTCGCCCGCCTTGTACTTGGTGATCTTGGGGGTCCAGCCTTCGAGGTCCTTGCCGTTGAACAGGCTGACCCAGCCTTTTTTGCTCGCGGCATCCTGGCCCCGAGCCTCGTTCATTCCGGCCAGTACGAAGCCGAGGGCCACGGGAACCATCAGGGTGGCCAAAGTCCGGACGGTTGCAGGCCGAGGGCCGGCGAGTCGGTTCTGGGACATGCGTGTTCACTCCTGGCTGGGGATCGGGGCTCTTCTTCTTTTTTTACTTTGCCGCGGCGCCGGGAACGCGTTCGTTGCCGACGTCCAGGGCTGATTAGAACGGCCCGAGCCGACCTCGTCAAAGGATTGGATCGCGATTCAAGACTCTCCCGCCGTCGATGGCAGCTCGACCGGATTGCCCGGCCTTGCGAACGTATGCCCCTTGAAAACCCGGAAGAGATAGTAGATTGACGGAAAGAGGATGAGCGATCCGGCCGCCAGGGCGAACAGGAGCCACTTGAGGATCAGCGGCGGAGCGGCGCTGTTGTGCACCGTCAGCTCAGGGGGGACGAGATAAGGGTTCTGAGCCAGGGCGCAGCCCCAGAGGATCAACGCCACCTGCATCATCGCCGCCGCGCGGGCCCAGTGGTACCAGCGAAACCAGAGGCCGGCCAGAGCGAGGATGGCACAAGCCCCGGTCGCGACCCGGACCGGTAAGCCCCAGGGGGAGCCGTCGAGTCCCCGGAAGACGAGCGGAGCGTCGCGGCGAGCAAGCAGGTAGACCGCATAGGCGAGCGCCACCACCACCACCGCCGAGACCAACGCCCGGCGGCGGAAATCATCCTGGAGCGCGGTGTCCGACGTCTCCAGGGTCAGATAGACCGCGGCCAGATAAGAGAAGATCGCCAACGTGAAAAAGCCGACCGTTAAGGGGAAGGGGCGGAGCCAGGAGGAGAACAAAGGGAAGCCGGCCTCCGGGTGAGGGGCAAGCCGCCCGTTGGCAATGGCGCCGATGATCGTCCCGAGCAGCACGGGGGTGACCACACTGGGGAGCGGGAAGGTCCGCCCCCAGCGTTGCCGGCCACGCTCGGTGGTGTCGTAGTGGGCGAACGTAAATGCCGAGCCCCGCAGGACGATCCCGACCAACATCAAGGAGATCGGGACATGCAGGTCGGTCATGATGACCGCAAATGCAGGGGGGAATCCGGTAAAGAGCAGGACGATCACGATGATCAGCCAGACGTGGTTCGCCTCCCAGACCGGCCCGATGGCATGAGCGATCAATTCGTGCTGAGCCTCGGCCCTCGGCCCGCGTGCCAGCAGGTGCCAAACCCCCGCACCAAAGTCCGCCCCGCCAAACAGGGCGTAGAGCGTCAGGGCGAACAGCATCGTGAGGGCGATGCCGATCTCCGGGGAAATCGCAATCGCGTTCAATGTCCGCCCCCTTCCACCGCGACAACGGCCCGCTCATCAGCGCCTGGACTCGTCCGAAACTGCATCCGCAAGAGCAGCACGACCACCACTCCCAACATCAGGTAAATCGCGGAATAACTGAGCATCGAGACCCAGAGTCCGCCGACAGGGGTCACAGCCTCGGTCGTCCGCATGATCTTGTGAATGATCCAAGGTTGCCGACCCACCTCGGTGACAGTCCACCCCGCCTCGATGGCCACCATCCCGAGCGGGCTGGCCAGAACCACCGCGCGGAGGAACCAGGGACCGTCGGGCAGTCGACGCTTTCGAAGGGCCGTGATCCCTCCCCAGAGCGCGACGACCATCATCACCATGCCGCACGCGACCATGGTCTGAAACGCCAGGTGGACGACCAGGACCGGAGGCCGGTTGGCTTTCGGCACGTCGTTGAGCCCAACCACCTGGGCGTCGATCGAGTCGTGAGCCAGCAGACTCAGAGCCCCTGGAATTTCCAGAGCGAAGCGTGTTTCGCCGGTCATGGGATCGGGCCATCCGCCGATCCGCAACGGCGCTCGCCGCTCCGTTTTGAACTGCCCCTCCATCGCCGCCAGCTTCACCGGCTGCGTCCGCGCCACGACCTTGGCCGAGTAGTCTCCACTCAGCGGTTGCAGGAGCGCCGCGGTGCCTCCAACCGCCAAGGCAATCGCCAAGGCCCGGCGATGAAAGCGGACCGAGCGATCGCGACCCAGGTAGATCGCATGAACCCCGGCCACCATGAACCCGGTCGCCGCATAAGCCGCCAAGGTCATGTGCAGGGTTTCCGCCACCATCGACGGGTTCAAGAGCGCGGCGAGCGGGTCGATATTGGTGGCTTCCTTCCCGTTGAGCTGAAACCCGGCCGGCGTGTTCATCCAGGCATTCACCGACACGACCAGGATGCCCGAAAGGGCCCCGCTGACCGCGACGATCACGCCCGCCAGCCAGTGGGCGAGCGGAGGAACACGGTCCCAGCCATAGATGTAGATCCCCAGGAAGATCGCCTCCGTGAAGAAGGCAAACCCCTCCAGCCCGAACCCGAGCCCAATGATCGGCCCGGCGAACTGCATGAAGTGAGGCCACAACAAACCGAGCTCAAAGGAAAGGACCGTGCCCGAGACCGCGCCGACGGCGAACAGAATCGCCGCACCACGCGCCCAGCTCCGCGCCAGGAACCGGTAGACCCCATCACCGGTCCGCAGCCAGAACGCCTCGGCGATGACCATCATCAAGGGAAGCGCGATCCCAATCACCGCGAAGATGATATGGAACCCCAGCGAAATGGCCATCTGCCAACGTGCGGCCAGGAGGTTCGACATCAAGTTGTCCCGTTCTTTGCCTGTTGGTATCAATCCCGCGTGGCCACCCCATTATACGACAACACGCGAAACCCTGCCGATGGGGGCAACAGCCAAACCCAAGGTAGCGGTTGACTCCCACCCTACGAACCCCTATATTTGCCTGAGCGAATAAAGTCTAACCCGAAGGCCGCCCGATGAGAGACCCACGACCGACCCCGACGGCCCTGACGCTGGCCGCCTCCACGGGCCTGCTCAAGGCCCTCGCCGATCCGGTCCGGCTTCGGCTCCTGAACCTGCTCTCCGAGGATCGTGAGATCTGCGTCTGCCACCTTCACGAAGCACTCGGCCTGCCACAGCCAACCGTCTCCCGCCACCTGGCCTACCTCCGCAAGCACGGTCTGGTCGTCGGGCGCAAGGAAGGGTTGTGGGTCCACTACCGCCTGGCCCAGCCGAAGTCGAGCCTCCACCGCACCTTGGTGGGGAGCCTCGAAACCTGCCTCCACGAACTCGACGTCTTCCAGGAAGACCGCCGCCGGCTCGTCCAGGCTGTCTCCTGCTGCGACGGGACCTGACTCGATCGCACCCCCTTATTTTTTTGGCTAACTATATTCGCTTGACCCCATACAAATCAAGCCAACCTATCTACGATGACCCACCAGAAAAACAAAGGAGCGGCCTTGACGACCCGTCCCGCCTTCTTGCTGGCCTGTGCCGCCCTGGCGGCGGCAGCCACCGGCGCAACGCCTCCTCAGACGACGGCCCGTGATCCGGGTCCTCTGGTGCGTGCGCTCTGGCTCATTCAGAGTCAAGGCACCCCGGACGCTCTCGACCCTCAACGCGATCAGGCCGTCAAAGGACGACTCTCCAAGGCCTTGGGCAAGGAGAAAACCCTGACGTCAACGGCACTGACCGGCCTGATGTCGTCCTCAACGTTCGCCAAGCTCGCCGGCCCCGACCAGCGGCTCGACCCGCAGGAGATCGAAATGGCACTGACTGCCGACACCCCCGCGTCGCGGACCCGACTGCTTCCAAAGCTTCGGGCACACGCCGACGCCCTGACAACCTCCTTCGACCTGATCGACGCGGCGCACCAAGCCGCCGGCCACGCGCTCGTGACCTGGATCACCCAGAAACACGTTCCGGGCCAGCCTCTCGACCTCACCATGATCTGCACGGGGAACAGCCGGCGGAGCATCCTGGGGGCAACGATGGGCAACATCGCCGCCGCCTACTACGGCCTGCCCGAGATCCGGTTCCACAGTGGCGGAACGGCCCCGACCGCATTCAATCCCCGGACGGTGAACGCCCTCCGCGAGATCGGCGTCGAGATCGACCCAACGGACGCGGAAGCCAAGCGGGGCGAGCCCGCAACAGCGAACCCAGTCTACCGGGTCCGCTGGGGGATTCCGGGCGATTCCAACACGCCCCCGCTCGAAACGACCGAGTTCTCCAAGCGTTATTCCGACCCTGCAAATCCGCAGGCGGGCTTCGCCGCCCTTCTGGTCTGCGGTGAAGCAGACGCGGGCTGCCCGGTCGTCCAAGGCGCCTCGGTCCGGATCGCGATGCCCTACCTCGACCCCAAAATCTATGACGATAGCGTCTACGAGACAGCCAAGTACGCGGAGCGGCGCGACGACATGGGCCGCCTGCTCTTCTCCGTGATGATGCGGGTCCGCAACCAGCTTCAAACGCAGCCCACGAACTGATCCGATCCAATCCGAACGAGGAGCTATCTCCCAATGTCCGACGCAATCACTCAGGCCGTGAAGAGCAAATATGGATCGGTCGCCCTGAGCGGCCTCTCGAGCGACCAGGACGGTGTGCGCGCCGTGGCCGAAGCGTTCGGCTACGCGACCGAGGAATTGTCCTCGATTCCGGCCGAAGCCAACATGGGCCTCTCCTGCGGCAACCCGACGGCCTTCGCCGGTCTCCGCGTGGGGGAGACGGTCGTCGACCTGGGCAGCGGCGGAGGCCTTGACGTGCTCCTGGCCTCACGCAAGGTTGGCCCGACCGGCCGCGCCATTGGGATCGACATGACCGAGGAGATGATCGCCCTGGCCCGCAAGAACGCGGTCAGTTCGGGCCTGACCAACGTCGAGTTCCACCTCGCGACCATCGACCGTCTTCCCTTGGCCGCCGGTTCCGTGGACTGCGTCATCAGCAATTGTGTAATCAACCTGGCCATCGACAAGGACGCTGTCTTCAAGGAGATCGCCCGCATCCTCAAGCCGGGCGGCCGGCTCGCCGTCAGCGACATCGCCCTCAAGAAACCGCTGCCCCAAGAGTTGGCCGACGATCTGATGGCCTACGTCGGCTGCATCACCGGGGCGATCCCGATCGAGCAATATCGCCAGGGTCTGGTCGCGGCGGGCTTCGCCCACGTCGAGGTGATCGACAGCGGCGCCGATCTGAACGCGTACGCCAACGTCGAGAACCAGGCCGTCTGCTGCCCTCCCCCCCTGCCCTCCTCCACGGCGGGCCTGGCGGTTGTCGACGCCGGTTGTTGCCCTCCCACCCCCACGCAGCCGAGCGACGAAAGCCTCCACGCCCGCCTCGCCGACCTCTTGCGACGGCACGACGTGAACGACTATGCCGCCAGCGTGAAGGTCTACGCCGTAAAACCTCGCTGAATCCCGTTCAAAGATCAGCCCCATCGACGGTCAGCCGATTGGGTTGGCGCAGTCACGACTTCGGTCAATAATCGTGCCAGTGGAATGCGCGGCCGAGGGGGTAGGAGCGGCTCTCATCCTCGGCGCCGCCCCATTCCCAAATGACAAGCACGAAGGAACCAACATGAGCGATCGAATTGTCCTGCGGACCGGCGAAGCCCTCGTGGAAGGCCCGGAGGACTATATGGCCGCCGAACCCGAGATCGTCATCGGCGAACTCGACGGGCCGGTCGGAAACGCTCTGGCCAGCCTGATCGGCGAGCAGGTCAAGGGACACACCAAGGTCTTCGCCATCCTGAACAGCGACGTGCAAGTGCGGCCGGCGACCATCATGGTCAGCAAGGTCACGGTCAAAGGTAACAAGTACACCAACATCCTCATGGGCACCGTCCAGGCAGCCATCGCCAACGGCGTGCTCGACGCCGTGCGTGAGGGCGTGATCCCCAAGGACAAGGTCAACGACCTCGGCATCATCTATTCGGTCTGGCTCGACCCCGCCGTCACCAAGGCCGACAAGCTCGACCACAAGGCCCTGTTTGACGTCCACCGCGAGGCCACCCTGAAAGTGATCCGCAAGGCGATGGGCCACGAACCGACGATCGACTGGCTGCTGGAAAACCAGGATAAGGTCGAGCACTACTATCACCAGCAGGGGCTCGAGGGAAACCTCTAAGTCCAGAGCAGCTTCTCTCTGAAACACCCTTCATCTGGGTGACTGGGAGCCGGACTCGGACCCCGTTGAGTGGGTGACTGGGGTCCGGCCCACCCGACTGACGCAAGCCACCGAGTTCGCTCCGGCTTGCCGTCAATATTCTTCCAACAAAATATTCCACCACTCCAATATGAATTTTCCAACATCAAAATTTTCAATAAACCAATGAAATCAATATTTATCGCGATCGCCACTCTTAGATTATTAACCGCCCAGGCTCAAGCCGCGAGCGAGCGAACCGTCATGGTCGCCAACACCGCCGAGCTTCGCCAGGCGCTGACCGAGGCGAAGCCGGGCACGACAATCCGGATTGCGGCGGGCAGGTATCAAGGGGGCCTTTCCTCCCAAACGCTTCAGGGGGAACCTGGGAAACCGATCATTCTCACAGCGGCCGACCCGGCGCGTCCCCCCGTCATCGAGGGGGGCGTCAGCTCGTTACAACTCTCCAGCCCCGCCTATGTGGAGATCCGCCATCTCGTGATTACGAAAGCCACGGGCAACGGACTCAACATCGACGACGGGGGTTCCCTGACCCACCCCGCTCACCATCTGATCGTTCACGGATTGATCGTCCGCGACGTTGGGCCCGAGGGGAATCGGGACGGGATCAAGCTCTCGGGGGTTGAAGACTTTCAGATCGAGAATTGCACCCTCGAGCGCTGGGGGCGCCGGGGGTCGGGCATCGACATGGTGGGATGTCATCAAGGCAAGATCGCCAACTGCACCTTCCGACATGAAGATAACCCGGAGGCCAACGGAGTTCAGACCAAGGGGGGGAGCCGCGACATCCTGGTTCAGGGCTGTCGCTTCGAACATGCAGGAGGCCGGGCGATCAACGTCGGCGGCAGCACGGGCCTCGCCTTCTTCCGGCCCCAGGCGCCTGGGCATGAGGCCAAGGATATCACGGTCGAGGACTGCACCTTCATCGGTTCGCAGTCGCCGATTGCCTTTGTGGGGGTGGATGGTGCCATTGTGCGGCACAACACGATCTATCGCCCCAGTCGCTGGGCGTTGCGAATTCTCCAGGAAAATCTCGAGCCTGGCTTCGTCGCTTCACGCAACGGGCAGTTTACCGACAACATCATCGCCTACCGCTCGGGAGAGATGGGAAACCCCGTGAACATTGGTCCGAACACAGCGTCCGAGTCGTTCGTGCTCGCTCGCAACGCCTGGTACGCCCTCGACGCCCCCGCACGGAGCCGCCCGAACCTCCCGCTCCCAGAGGTCGATGGGGTCTACGGCACGGATCCTCAGTTCCAGGACGCCGAGAACGGGGATTTTCGGCTCCGGCCGGAGAGCCGCCTCGGTCGGTTAGGAGTTCGGACCAGCTCGCAGAGCGCCGTGAAACGCGTTCCGTGAGGATCAAACGCGGCGAGCAAGGAGCATCAAGGGTTCCTACCCTCGAAGGCGAGCGGGGAGCGACCCGCTCCCCGCTCGCCTGATCATGACAGATTTCGCTACGGATCAACCTGCGAGTGAGGTGAGTCTTGTCCTCGTCAATGCTGCATGCATCTATTTTGATCCTGCTCGTTGCGAGCTTCGCGAGCGCCGGGGACGGGAACGAGCGCCGGCCACGCGCCAGAGAACTTGGCATTGCGCCTGGGGTTTTTCCGCCAGGGCCGCTGAATGCAATCACCGACGTGGCCGGCCTGAAAGTGGGTCATACGACGGTCATTGAGGGAGACCAGGTCCACACGGGGGTGACGGCAATCCTGCCGCATGGTGGCAACCTGTTCCAGAATAAAGTCGCCGGCGCCGTGTTCGTGGGCAACGCGTTCGGCAAGCTGGCCGGCTCGACCCAGGTCGAAGAGCTCGGCACGATTGAGACGCCGATCGTGCTGACCAACACCCTGGCGGTCGGCACCGCGGTCGAGGCTGTGGTGGCTCACACGCTGGCCCAGCCAGGCAACGAGGAGGTCCGCTCGGTCAACGCATTGGTCGGCGAGACGAATGACGCGGAGCTGAACGACATCCGCCGGATGCCGGTGACGCGAGTCCACGTGCTCGAGGCCATTCGTAATGCGAAGGAAGGGCCGGTTCCCGAAGGGAGCGTCGGAGCGGGGACCGGCACCCAGTGCTTCGGCTGGAAAGGGGGAATTGGGACCGCTTCCCGAAAGCTCCCCGCACGTTATGGCGGCCACACACTGGGCGTGCTCGTCCAGACGAACTACGGGGGCGTGCTCACCATCGCCGGCGCCCCGGTCGGCAAGGAGCTCGGCCGCTACTCGTTCGCGCCGCCTCGGGAGGAGGAGACTCAGAGCCGGGATGACGGCTCGTGCATGATCGTCGTGGCCACCGACGCCCCGCTCGACGCCCGCGACTTACGCCGGCTCGCAGCGCGGGCGATCTTTGGTATGGGACGCACCGGGGCGTCGTACGCGCACTCCAGCGGCGACTTCGCCATCGCGTTCTCGACATCCCACGAAGCGCGCTCGCAACACGGTGAAATGTCGCCCCGAACGCGAACGCTCCTCCCCCCTGATGCCCTCTCCCCCTTATTCCAGGCAGCCCTGGAAGCCACCGAAGAGGCGATCGACAACTCACTGCTCCAGGCGACCACCGTCACTCGTGGCGGTCGAACGGCCGAAGCCATCCCGATTGACCCACTCCGGACGATCCTCAAAAAGTACGGGACCACAGCGCCCTGAACCTCGGGCGTGCGGTCCCGGATGGGAGGGATCCGAATCAAGGCAAAACCCGATTGAGCAGGCGCTGAACGAACGGCGGCACCGCGTCGGGGACGACGACGCCCGCCGGGTAGAGCAGGCCCGGCGGCCGAATCATGCGATAGGGCCTCCGATAACGATAGCGATAACCGACGACCGGAGGACCGTAGAGGACGGTGGGGGGCACGACCACGACCGGCGCTGGATCCACAGCATCTTGCTCCGCCTCGGTAATCACATCGCGACCGCTGTCCGCGTTGGGGTCCATGGGAGCCAAGTCATCGGTGCCCGTCCTGGAATTGGGATCAGGATCGGTCGCCGGTTCCGATTCAATGATGGCTGGGGGAAGGCCGGGGGGACGAGCCACCGCATGGCGGCGGACATCGGCCTGCTGGCCCGGTCCCGTGTCTCGGGTCCAGTAGCCCTCACGAAAGTGCCAGCCGTCGGCCTGGCGGGACCAGCGTGCCGGGACCCAATCCCAGCCGGGTTGCACTTGCGCCCAGAAGCCGCTCTTCCAGGTCGCCCGGTCACCGTCAGGGGCGTACTGGCCCGGGATGTAGAAAAAGTCCGGGCCGGGCGCCGGGCCAGGCGATTCCGCAGGGCGATCGGCGGGGGGACCGCTGATTCGCCATCCTCCGGCTGCGTTGGTATTGGTGACGTCGAGGGCGGGTCCGTTCACAACGGCAGCAGGAGCGGCAGCCGGGTCCCTGTTCTGTTGCCCCTGGCGCGGGCTCCAGAATCCAGGCACGCGATACCAACCCTCGGCGTCCCGCCTCCAGCGGCTCTCGACCCAGAGCGAGTTGGCGGGCGGAACGCGCCACGCCCCCGAGACCCAGACGAAGTCGGCACGGGCCGAATCCCAGGACCAGTAGCCGCCATACCACCGTGCCGACGGGTCGGGACGATCGGTCGAGGCACGCTCAGCGACCGGCGCGGGGGGCGACTTCGGAGCCCGCTCCGGTTTGGGCCGAGTTTTCGAGAGTCTCAAGGCATCGTGCAGCGGGGCATTCGCCGTTTCGGGTTCACCCGCCGGCGCCTCCTCAAGGGCATCCGCCGGTGGCGGCAAAGGCGACTGTTCCCCGACCAGAGGTCCCTCGAGAACCGGCGGAGCATCCGGCTTCGCCTGGCCCCTCGCCTCGGAACCGACAAAACTAACCCCCGACCCCAGCAAAACGGTCGAGATCACCCAACCCCAACGTGAAACGACCATAACGATGACTCCGACGGTGCAAGCTCTCACCAGGCCATTCGACCTCAGTCCGCCTAACGATCCTGCATATTCCAGGCCAGCGGATGCAAAGCGCCCTGCAATTCGACCTGCCCTTCCGACTCAGAGCGAATGCCAACGGCCAAGTTACGGGGAGAAGCGAGAATTGGAAACATGCGTGCGGTTCGCCGGGTATCTCGTGCGCGCTTGAAAAAAATTCCAAAGGCTCCGACCTGGTCCACGAGTGAGGGCAATCACGCTCATGATGATGCGAAACCACAGGCCCACGCAGGCTGCCCTGCTTTCCTTGGCGAGCCTTCTGTTCTTTTCAAGCGAGAGCTGGGCCGAGGAAGGAGCCAACAAGGCCGTTCCGGAGCCGGCGCCACAAAAAGGGGCGCTGACGTTCAACAAAGACATCGCGCCGCTGGTGTTCAACCACTGTTCCTCGTGCCATCGTCCGGGGGAGGTGGCCCCCTTCTCCTTGCTGAACTACCGCGACGTGAGCAAGCGGACCAAGCTGCTCCGATCCGCGATCGAGGAGCGGGTGATGCCGCCCTGGAAGGCGGAGCCGGGCTTCGGTCATTTCGCTGACGAGCGGCGGTTGACCGACGAGCAGATCGCCACGTTCGCCCGCTGGGTCGAAGAGGGGGCGACGGAAGGGGATGCCGCCGACCTTCCCCCGGAGCCCAAATTCGTGGCGGGCTGGAAGCTCGGCGAGCCGGACCTGGTGGTCAAAATGGCCGAGCCTCACGCCTTGGCGGCCGAAGGTCCTGATCTCTACCGTTGCTTCGTCATCCCACTGAAGGTGCCAGCCGGTCAGTATCTCAAGGCGGTTGAGTTCCGCCCTGGAAATCGGCGGATCGTCCACCACGCCGTGCTCACCACGCTTCCCACCCGGGTCGCCCAGGCCAAGCTGGCCGAGAGCGATGGCAAGAGTTTCGGCAGTGGCCTGGCACCGCCGGGCCAGTTGCTCCCCGGACAGCTCGCCTTCTGGACCCCCGGCATGGAGCCCCGCCCGCTGCCGGACGGCCTCGCCGCCGAGTTCCCCAAGGATTCCGACCTCGTCCTGCAACTCCATCTCCACCCCAGCGGCAAGCCGGAGACCGAACAATCGTCCATCGGCTTCCACTTCACCGACCAGAAACCAAGGGGGCGGCTCAAGCTTGTCCTTGTGAACAATAACCAGATCGACATCCCCCCCGGGGACGCGAAATACGAGATCAAGGCATCGAGGACGCTCCCCAACGCGGTCGACCTCTACGGCGTCTTCCCGCACATGCACCTGCTCGGCCGCACCGTGAAGATGACCGCGACCCTGCCCGATGGAACGACGAAACCCATCATTTCCATCGCCGATTGGGACTTCAACTGGCAGAACTATTACCAGTATCAGACCCCGCTGAGCCTCCCGGCCGGGACCAAGCTGGAGGGGACCTGGACGTTCGACAACTCGGCCGATAACTCGGCCAACCCGAGCCATCCTCCCGCGCGTGTGACCTACGGCGAGCAGACCACCAACGAGATGGCCATCCTCATCCTCGACGTCATCCCGACGGGGCCAGCCCCGAAACAAGGGGCCACTCCCACTCCCGCCAAGGCCCCCTCGCCCGAAGAAGTCAGCAAGCGGACCGCCGAGGCGATGCGCCTGATGGACAAGGACGGCGACGGCAAACTGAGCATCGATGAGGTCATGACGGTCATCGGAGCCCTTGAGACCAGGGCCGAGATGGAGAAGCGGTTTGCCGAGTTCGATCGCGATGGGGACAAGAAGTTGAACCCGGCCGAATTGGCCGAAACGCTCAAGTCGTTCCGGAGTCGCCGAAACCCGTAGCCGGCAAGCCCGGCCATCATTCCCCCCAACCCCCCTTCAGCTCGCTCCGACAAGCTCTTGACCGTTCTCAGTAGCACGGCCGGCCGTGCTACTGAGAACGGCTCGATCCTCGAAGCCACCACTCAGTCGAGATAAACAAACTCATTGACGTTGAGCAGCGCCAGGCAGAAGCCCGTGAGACTCTCACGGGTCTCAGGCGTGAGGAAGCGGCGGGCCAGCTCGATTTCCTCGGCCCGAGGCATCCGGCCAAGGGTCAAGCGGTACGCCCGTTCGATCCGGGAATCAAGGGTCGTTGCGCCGGCGATTCGAGAGGCGAGGCCGTGGGCCGCGTCAAGCGCGAGCTTGCTGTTCATCAGGCTGAGGGCTTGGGGGGCGATCGTCGTGACGCTCCGCACAGGGCAACTGGCGTTGGTATCGGGGCGGTCGAACGCTTCAAAGAAGGGGTAACGCAAGTTGCGGCGGACGAAGACGTAGAGACTGCGCCGGTTACGTTCCGCGCTCGTGGGTGAGACGGGCCAAACTGCGCCGTGGCTGCTGAGCTTGGTCAGTTCGGCAGGCAGTTCCGGAAAGACGCAAGGGCCGCCAAGGCTCAGGTTCAACTGGTTCGAGACGGCCAGGAGCGCGTCGCGGATCGCCTCGCCGTCGAGGCGTTGGCGAGCGTGCCGCCAGAGCAGATTGTTCTCGGGGTCGGCCTTGAATGCGCTCGGATCGTTCCGGCTCGATTGCCGATAGGTGGCACTCGTCAGCATCAGGCGATGCATCGCCTTGATGCTCCAGCCTCGGGCGATGAACTCGGTGGCCAGCCAGTCGAGCAACTCCGGATGCGAAGGCCCGGCGCCCATCGTGCCGAAGTCGCTGGCGGTCGCGACGATCCCACGGCCAAAGTGGCGCTGCCAGATGCGATTGACCATCACCCGGCCGGTCAGGGGATTCTGCGGTTCGAGCAGCCATTCGGCCAGTTTGGTCCGGCGGCCCGTGGTTCGTGCGTTCGGCCGGATCACGGGAATCTGGGTGGCGCTGGAGGTCAGAACGGCCGGGAAGCCAGGATCGATCTCGGGCCCCTGGTTGGAGAAATCACCGCGACGCAGCAGGTAGGTTGGCGGTGCCTCGGGACTGACTTCGTCCAGACCGCGAGCCTGGGGCAGCGCAGTCGGCGCCGATTTCTGAACGACGCGCAACCGACTGCGTAGGAGCGTTCGGATCGAGGCCAGGTCCGGCCCCAACAACACGTCGAAGACCTCCGACTTGATCCGGCGGTCTTTCTCCAGGGCGTCGAAAACCAGCTTGACCTCTTGCGGCGTCCGCTCCGAGGCGGCCTTCTGGTAGGCCGAGACCACGTCGTCGGTCACCGTAGCGCGAAGGCCCAACGAAAGTTGCTTGCGCAGGGGGATCTCGAGCGAAAGAATGGCCGATTCGAGCGCGGCCAGATCGGCGGTCCAGGCGGCCACCTGCCGCTCGTTCTCGTGTCGGATCGCCGCCGGAGCGACCGGGTAATCGTCACGGAATCGCGCGGGGGCGAAGAAGGCTTGCAGCCGGTAGAAGTCGGAAAGCCGGATCGGGTCAAACTTGTGATCGTGGCACCGCGCACAGCCGACAGTCAAACCGAGGAAAACCAGGCCGGTCGTCTCGGTGATGTCGTTGAGCGCGTTCTGCCGCCTCAGTTTCTGGTCGTTCAGGTCCACCATGTCGGGATAGCAACGGTTGAAGCCGGTCGCCACGAACGACCCGGAATCATCGGGGGCGATCTCATCTCCGGCAAGCTGCCGGCGCACGAACTCGTCGTACGGCATGTCATCGTTCAGAGCGCCCACGACCCAGTCGCGATACCGCCAGGCATCGGGGCGGGCCTGGTCGAACTCGAACCCGTCGGTGTCCGCATAGCGGGCCAGGTCGAGCCAGTGCTGCGCCCAGCGCTCGCCGTAATGGGCGCTGGCGAGGAGCCGATCGACGACCCGCTCGAACGCGTCGGGCGCCTTGTCGACCAGGAAGGCGTCGAGTTCCTCAGGTGTCGGCGGCAGACCGGTCAGGTCGAACGTGACGCGACGGAGCAAGGTCGAGCGATCGGCCTCAGGCGCGTGCGCGAGACCGTCCTCTTCGAGCCGGGCGAGGACGAACCGATCGATCGGGTTGCGAGCCCACCCTTTCCCACGGACCTCGGGGAGTTCGGGACGCGAAGGGGGGACGAACGCCCAATGCTCCCGATCCTCGTTCGTGATCGCCTTTTCCTTCAGGGGGGTGGCGTCGCGGGTCGGGCCGCTCGGCTCATCGGCCCGAAGCGCAAAGCCAACGCCCCCAACAGACGTAAGGAGCAGAAGCAGAAAGAGAGACAGACAACGGGTCGGTTGCCGCAAACGATTCCCGCTCATGGATTCGGATCCGTTCGTTGGAAAACGATCAGGCCAGGATCGAGGTAACCACTTTACCCGCCGTGTCGGTTAATCGCTCGTCGCGACCGTTGTGGGAAAAAGTGAGCTGCGTGTGGTCGAGGCCGAGCAGGTGGAGGATCGTGGCATGGATGTCATGAACATGCACACGGTCGACCTCGGCACGCAGCCCGACGGCGTCGGTGGCGCCGTGGACCGTCCCTCCTTTGATGCCGCCGCCGGCCATCCAGACGGAGAACCCATGCGGGTTGTGGTCGCGTCCCTTGCCCCCCTCCGACATCGGCATCCGCCCGAACTCCCCGCCCCAGATCACCAGGGTGCTCTCCAACAGCCCCCTGCGTTTGAGGTCGGTCAACAGGCCGGCGACCGGCTTGTCGGTCCTGGCACACATGCGGGCATGATTCTCTTCCACGTCTTCGTGGGCATCCCACCCGGCCACGTCGCCCGAATAGAGCTGGACGAACCGCACGCCGCGTTCGACGAGCCGCCTGGCCAACAAGCAGCGTGTGCCGAACTCGGCCGTGGTCCGCGCGTCGAGTCCGTAGAGTGCGCGAGTCTCGGCCGACTCGCGTGCCAGGTCGACGGCATCGGGGGCCGCGCTCTGCATCCGGTAGGCGAGCTCATAGGCCTGGATCCGCGCCGAGAGCTCGGAGTCTTCTTCGCGTCCCTCGCGATGAAACTGGTTGAGCCGACCGATCAGGTCGAGCGTCCGGCGCTGGCCGCTGGCGGCAGCCGCCTCGGCCGGCCTGAGGTCGAGGATCGGGCTGGCGCCCGAGCGGACGTTCGTCCCCTGGTAGCTCGCGGGCAGGAACCCCGACCCGTAAGCGGGCGGCCCCCCTTTGATCCCACCGCCGGGGTCGGGCAGGACGACGAACGCGGGGAGGTCCTGGTTCTCGGTTCCCAGACCGTAGCCGACCCAACTCCCCAGGCAAGGTTTGCCCATGAGGACCGACCCGGTATTCATCTGGTAGACGGCCTGCGGGTGATTGACGCTATCGGCCCAGCACGACCGGATCACGGCGACGTCATCGACACAGCGGGCGGTGTGCGGGAGAAAGTCGGAAACCTCGATCCCGCTCTGCCCGTGCTTGCGAAAGGTTCGTTTTGTGGCCAACAACGGGTTCGAGGCCACTTTTCGACGGGTCGCCACCATGCCGAAGCTCGCGGGCAACGGTTCTCCGGCGAGGCGCTGAAGGTCGGCCTTGGGGTCGAACGTCTCGAGGTGGCTGGGGCCGCCGTGCATGAACAAGTAGATGACCCGCTTCGCCTTGGGAGCAAAATGGGGCGGTCGGGGCGCCAGGGGATCAGCCGTGGGCTCGGCCCCGAGGAGCGGCTCCTGAGAGAGCAACCAGGACGCCGCCAAGGCCCCGAACCCTCCGCCGGCCTGGCGAAGGAACTCACGGCGACTGCGGGCGGCCGGGAAATGGGGGACCGGGAGGTCGAGTTCCATATGAGGACCCTCGGCGAAACGAAAAAGAAAAGAGGTTAGCTCTCTCGCCAGGCCAATCCAACGCACGTGTCGAAACCGACCGGTGCGCCGATCCGATCGATATCTACTGTAGCAGACAACCCACTCTCCCGCTCGCGAAAACTGCGATGCAGCCTTCGCGATCTTGCCCCGCATCCTCGGGACGACCGTTGCTTCTCTGCAAACAAGCGGCGGGAACCGATGAAGCGCCGTGATTCGCTCAAGGTGCCGACGTGCGTCAAGGCTTTCGACATGGCAGCAATGGCACCAAGTTTGCTTATTTATTACCTCCGGTGAACCGCGATATTTTACTGTTGATATCGAATATCAACACATCTCGCAACCACACGAGGAGCACATCATGAAAGCGCCTCAATGCACAACCATCGTGGGGGTTTTCGAGGATCGGAAGAGGGCCGACGAGGCCATCCGCGCACTTTGCCAGGCCGGGTTCCGCGACGACCAGATCGGCGTCGTCATGCGGCATGCGGAGGAGATCGTGGAAGCCAGGGCCAACGAGGAAGGCTCGCACGCCGGGCAGGGAGCCATCGCAGGCGTCTTGACCGGCCTGGGCCTGGGTGCGCTTACCGGGCTCGGCGTCCTGTCCGGGGTCATTCCCGTGCTTGGACCCGCCATTGCCGCCGGAACGCTCGGCGTGATTCTCTCGAACGCCGCGATCGGCGCCGGAGTCGCGGGTCTCGTGGGCGCCCTGATTGGCGCCGGCATTCCCGAGGAGGAGGCCCACTATTATCAGGGCGAGTTCGAAGCGGGCCGAGCCATCGTGACCGTCAACGCCGAAGGTCGCCTCAACGAGGCCACTGCCATCCTGCGACGCTATGGCGCGTATGATATGCGCACCCAGGTTGCCGTCGCTCGCGAGACCTCCGGTTCCACCTCCGCGCCGTTCCGTCCACGCGAAGGGGCGACCATCCCGCCCAAAACGGAGCGGTCACCCGCCGAGAACAAGAGGATCGAAGTGCCTGTCGAGCATGAAGACGTGGTCATCGAGCGGCCCCCCGTCCACGGCCGAGCCACGACCGAAGGCCTTTCGACAGACTCGATGCGGCAAGGCGAGGAGATTCGGATCCCGGTCCGTGAGGAGCAGGTCGACGTCGCCAAGCAGGCCGTTCAGGAGTCTCAGAGGGTTTCCGGGCAGGTCCGCAAGGGGGAGGTCCCTCTCGACAAAACCGGTGATATCTACGCCCGGACCCAAGGCAAAAACAAGCCTTCGAAGTGAGCTACGTACGGTTCGGCGGTTCCGTTCCGCAAAAAAATAATCGCAAACGCAGTCAGCGGGGGTGCTCGAGCACCCCCGTTAGCGGGGACCGGTCCATCTCAGGCACTTCGCGCAATATGCTGACTGACGACGTCGAGCAATCGTCCCGCCTCATCGACTTCCAGGTTATCGTTGAGCCGGACCCTGAAGACTCGCTCCCCATCCCAACTCCGACTCTTTGCCGCGTCGCTGGCATGAACGATGACCCCTTGGAAGGTTGTCCGACGCAGCAATTCCTCAATGAGTTGTTCGCAGGTGAACAACTCAAGATCGCCTGAATTCATATTGCTTCCTCAAAAGCTCCGGAAGGAGCGTGTGTTGCTCTCGTCGACTGGCTGTCGTTTTCCCAATACGCCCCTCGAATCGGGACGGCGTTCCATATTAACAAAGACGAATTTCTTTCGGTAGCCGGGATTGATCCGCCACAGAATCCCGCAAGCCTAGATTCTTCAACCCAGACCTCGCATCCGCTTCTATTTTCAGCAAAAACCCCTGTCTTCCTAATCCACCAAAACACACATCAGGACAGCAAGCTTCCCTAATTCATCAGAAATCAAGGAGCGATCGATCTCACGGCCGTGGGTTCCCACCGGCTCAGGATCGGGAGTATTTCCGGACGAACTCCCGGGTCGTACGACACAAAGACTCATCGAGAATCTCGTAGACCTTGCGACGGATGGGCGCGGGGATGCCGCCTTCGCGGGCCTCGGCGATCGCCCCGGCCATGCAAGCGATCGTGTCGCTGTCGCCTCCGATCGAAATCGCTCGACGCACGGCGTCTTCAAAGTCGGTGGACTCCAAAAACGCTCGAATCGCCTGGGGCACGCTTTCCTGGCAAGAGATCTGGAATACGTAGGTCTTGCGGATCTCATCCAGCGGCGTGTCGAGGTGATAGCCAAACTCGGCTTCCACGTAATTCTTGATTTGCTCATGACTCTGTCCCGTCCGGGCCAGAAAGACTGCCGATGCGATCGCTTGAGCGCCTTTGATTCCTTCGGGATGGTTATGCGTAACCTCCGCACTCTTCTTGGCTTCTTCCAGCACGGTCTCAAGGGTTTCGTAAGCCAGGCCGACCGGACTGACGCGCATCGCCGACCCGTTCCCCCAACTGTTGTAGGGTTCGGTCCCCTTGGACTGGGCCCATTTGTGAAACGAGCCGCCGTAGCCGGCATGAGGATAGGCGCGATAATACCGCTTCAGAAGGTCCACGTAGGGTATGCCGTTGAGGATGCTGTCGGCCAACGCGACGGTCAGCACCGTGTCGTCAGTGAAACGACAGGATGGCTGAAAAAGCGGGAACTCGGTCGTCTTGATGTTATTGCGCTCGTAGATCGAGCCAATGATGTCTCCCGCAATGGCGCCCAGCATGGGAATAACCTCGGTCTTGGGGTGCGGCGATCATCGTTGTCAGGCTTCGTGGGACCAAACGGCAGTGTACGACCGCGGGAACAATCCCGCGATGCTCGGTGGAGACGTTCCTCCAAATCCTTTTGAGTTCCGATCAGGCCACCCGCAAAACAGGAAGCTCAGCACCTTTGTTTTCGCTCGCCAGTTAGGCGTACGAACCGCCGTCGCGAAGATCCAGCGGCAGCCTTCCACCCCTGAAGGCAAAACCTGCCGTTCAATCGGGCCGGAGGAACGAGGAATAGGCCCTGTCGCCAAAGTACGCGTAGTCAACCTCGTCAAGCTTGGTTCCCGAGAGGAGGCTCTCGATAAAGCCGTTCCGCTCAACTTGCACCGTGTGGAAAATCTTCTTTTCGGGGTTTTCCTTGAGAAAGAAGGTCACCCGTCCTTCCAGGGCCGTGTTCCGGTGCATGCCGTCGACAAGCCTTTTCTGGAACGGGAAGGAACGTTCGAGGTCGCCTTGCATAAGATGGCTCCGGCCCCAGGTGCCCCCGGCCTCGCTGACGAAGGTTTTGCCATTCAAAAGCGCAACGGCGTCATTGTAGGCGAGCACGCAGAGCGAGTGCCGATCGGAGGCGCGCAGCCAGGCAACCAGCTTATCGCAATGACGGTCGGTCTCATAACCATAGTCGGAATCGAGAAAAGCGATCCGCTCAACCTCGTCCGGGATCGCCTCCAGGCCGTTCAGGTAGCCGAAGATGAAGCTCCCGCCGCCGCTGTGGCCGTTGAACACAACGCGAGTCCTCGCGGCCGCGAACCGGCCCTGCACGGCGTCGAGGACCTTTGCAATCGCGACATCTCCATGCGTCTTCCGCCAGGCGGGCCAGCTCTTGAGGTCGTTCTCGAGGTAGGCCACGACGAGCGTTTGATCCTTGATCTTTTCGCGCAGGAACCGGGTCTGGGCTCCGATGTGCTGGATCTCAAAGCGCCAGTCGTCCCCCAGCTGGATCGCCTTGCCGATCGTCTGCTCGATCGTGCTTCCGTTGGGAAGCGCGTAGTAGACCAACAGGACGGGCCCCTCGGAATTGGCCGCTTCGGGCCGATTGATGACGACTCGAACGCCCGGCTCCACGCGAAACTCTTCGTTCGTTTCTCCGGGCGCGGGCACAGGCGGCTTCGAGGGGGGCCTCGACTCGGTGGGAAACTCGGCGAACTCGTACCGCGACCGGCTCATCACACCGTCATGGTTCAAAAGCGGGGCCAGGGCAGGATCGGCGAGAACGTCATCCACGGTGGTCGCTTTCCCGTTGACGGTCAACCGCCGGAGGACGAGCCGGATGCCATGACTGTAGTCAACCCAGGACGCGATATGGCCGGTGTAGAGCGGTTGAATCGGTCTCCCGTCCTCCGTCTTGTGCCAGCCGTAGATGGCCTCTTTCCCGGGCGCGGCGAAGACTCGGTTCGCGATCACGACGTCTTTCTTGTGACCGGCGACCAGAGCGCCGAGCGGCTTGCCTTTTCGCTGGTCGCGGACCGTCGCGTTGTGTTGGATGAAAACGGGGATGGTCGTCATCGCGGGCGAAGGCGGGATGGGCGACGGGTTCAGCTTGATGGCCGCGGCTGCGTGGATGTCGTCGACCATCTTGGGGGTGGGCAAGAGGCAACCGAGCCGATCGGCGATCTTCTGGGCCGTGAAGGGGGTCATCGGGACCAGGAAGTAGTCTTCATCCGAACCGATCGCAAGGTAGTCCGGAGTGACCTGGTAGGTCGCCTTGGCCTTCTCGGTGGCGACGTGGACCGGAACGAGCGTGCGGAGGAAACGCGGGACATTGCCCCGTTCGAACTCCGCCAGGATCTTCGCTTCACGCTCCTGCAACGGTAGATCCGCGAGCGAACGGGCGAACTCCGTTCCGCCGAGCGCCGAGGCTGGCCGGGGCGGCAAGTCGAGCTCGTCCGCCCGGGCTGACGACACAAGGCCCGTCAGTAGGGCCACGATCATCGTGTACTTCATGGATGGGAACGTCCGTGGCTTTTTTCCTCATTGATTAAGTTGCCGGCCGCAGCTCGTTGAGCGTACGGCCGGCGCATCCGGACAGCGTCTATTGATTGACGTTCCCTTGCAACCCCTGGAAGAGCGGAATCATCCCCTTCTCGATGATGGGGCCGACCTGGCTGGGGAGCACGAAGTGGAACTCAATGCCCCGCGGCGCCCGGGGGGTGATCGAACCGCCGAAGAGAGCCGGCTCCTTGGGAAGTCCCTCGGGCACTTTCAACTCGGGCTTATTCAGGGTCGCGCTCAATTGCGACGCGAACATCCGAACCAGTCCCTGGGCGCTCACAATCATCAGGAGGCTGGCCTGCTCGGGCAGCGCGGCGCGGACGAACGGATAAGTAGGAACGGTCCCGAGGCCGGCATCTCCCTTTGTGTAGACATCAATCTGAGCCTTGGCCTCGTCCCAGGTCGGCGTCGTGATGTACAGGACGCGCTTGCCGTCGGTGCCGATCCAGTAGCTGAAGGCATCGCCGCCAAACATGGCTTTCACACTCGCGGCCCCGCCTTGATTCATCGCGCCAAGCTTCGCGAGCTTCTCATCATCGAACGTCGCAACAACATGCGTAAACTTTATACCTTGATAGGTTTCCACGTCGGCGTCGACCTTGACGTCCTTGTAGAAATTCAAAGGGCTATCCGCTTTCTTCATGGCCTGGAGCATCGCCTCGACCGCCGCGATGTACGCCTTGGGGTCCGCCACGTTGATCACGTTGAACGCACGCATCCCGTTCCCGAACGTCACATTGCCCTGAGTTTCGATCTGCCCGAGCTGGTTGAACCGTTCCGTGGCCGCTGTCATCTCGGGGCTCTCCTTGGCACCGGGATTGATCATGCTCAAGCTCATGCTCTGAAGCCGAGCAGCCTCTTTCGCGTCCATGTTCATGGACACGTAGAATGCAGCGTCCGGGGCAAACTTGCTCAGGTCGGCCGCGCCCGACCTGCTCGGGTCGATCGCCTTCGCCACGTCGGAGCCAGCCTTCACGTCGAGCTGACCGCCGAGTTGGAAACCTTCGGCGGCGAAGTCGAGGTTGAGCGCCAGGGAATCGGCCTCCTTGATCGCGTCGAAGAACCGGCCGTACATCGCTTTGATGCCCTCGATCGACGGCCCGTTCGGGCCCTGCTTCCCGGCCTGGTCGAGGGAGTCCATGAACTTCTGTCGCCCCAGATCGATCTGGGCGGCGTAACGGGTCGAAAGCTTCGCAGTGTTGACGAACAGGCCGAGATCGCCGGCCAGGAAGAGCTTGGCGAGCGCAGGGGTGAGGACCTGATCGAGCGTCTTCTCCCCCGGCTTGGCGGCTGCGGCGATGAACTCCTTGTCAGGGCCGAATGCCACGAACCCAGGCCCCTTGACGGCGTACCAGAGGCCGTTGCCGTGGGGATTATCGAACGCGTCAAACCCGCCGTCCTGGGGCTTGAGAGCCACGTCCTTCCCCCCCGCGAGCGACTTGAGCACGCTGCGGTAGTCTTCCTGGATGACCAGGACCGCAAACGGGATCACGCCGTCAGGGCCGGGCGGGACCGCCCGCACCAGGCCCACCCACGCGGTCTTGATGGCCGTCTCGCCATGCTGGTCCTTGAACTTCGACAAGAGATCCGTCAGGGCCGGCTCAGCCATCGCCCCCAACCGAGGGCTCATCGCCTTGAGCATCGCCGTCAGGTCAACAGAGGTCGCCTCGAGGCCACGGCTCCGGATGACCAGGTCGACATCCCCTGGAACCGCTTTTAACCAGGCCGAGTCCGCCGGAGTTTGGCCCAGCGTCGCGGCCACGACCCAGATCGATAATAACTGTGCCAGCATGAGACGAATCTCTCCCCTTCGGATTCGGGAAACGCATCGACGAACTCCCGCCTGAGACCTCGATTCAACGAGGGGGCGAGTTGTCGACCTCAAGAGAACGGCTCACTCTATCGAGTGCCACCAACCGCCGCAAGCGACGCTTGAAGCGTGGGATCATCCGATGATTTATTTGTTCCGATGTCTTGTCTCCTCCCCTCCTGGGGCCGCGAGCGACCCGCCCGCAGTCCCAGGAGAGAGGGAGCACGGAGGCCTTGGTCTTTGGCGCCTGGGTTGGGTACAAAGTGTGGCATCCGAAGGCTTGCTGCTTGGGAAATCAGAAATGGCAGGCAGGGCACCCGCAGTCCCAGGAAAACAAAGAAGAGCTCTTGAGGAGTCGAAACCGAACGTGAATCCATCGAAGGAACGGCATCTCGAATTCAATGCCGGAAGTAGGGGCCAGTGGGACGGGTTCGCCGGGCATCGAGAGCGGGTTACGCAACTGCTAGCAGCCGGAGGGCGACCGGGGGAAAGTCGGCTCTGCGTGCTCGGGGCGGGGAACTGCAACGACCTGGACTTACCCACGCTCTTGAAGGCTCACGGCAACGTCTACCTGGTGGACCTGGACCATGACGCGCTCGCCCAAGGCGCAGAGCGTCAAGGAGTAGCGGTCCACCCGGCGCTCCACCGGCTGGGGGGGATCGACCTCACCGGCATGATTGACGATCTGGCAAACTGGTCGGCGACGACCTCGATCGGCCTTCGAGAGCTCGTGAGCCTGGTCGAAGAACCGACGCGCCTCGTGGTTCCGAATCTCCCGGGTCCCTTCGACCTCGTCGCCTCGACCTGTCTGCTCAGCCCGCTGGTGGGCAATGCGTTCCACTCGGTGGGGGAATCCCATCCGCAGTTCATGGCGATCGTGCAATCCATCCGGGCGGGACACTTGCGCCTTCTGAGCCGGCTGACCGCGCCGGGGGGAACCGCCTTGCTGATTACTGACATCGTTTCTTCCGAGACATTGCCGGCTCTGCCGACTGTCGCAGACTCGGCGCTGCCCGATCTCATGAACGCGATCGTTCGGGAACGGAATTACTTCCACGGGGTCAACCCGGACGTCCTCTGGGCGGCCTTCGAGGAAGACCCCGTCCTTCGCGCGCTTGTGACCGAACGCGAATCGCTCGCACCTTGGCGTTGGAAGCTGCACGCGCGTCTCTACCTGGTCTGGGCAATCCGGTCCAAGGTCGCGCCGGGCTTGCTCCGATAGCCGTCAGCCACCCGGCGAATCCGCCAACGCGAGCGCATTGGGGGCGATCAGACCGTCCGTTACAATGCGCGTCGTGCTCATCGAAGAATTCTCCGAGGGGCCTCACATGACCGGATGCCCACTTGTGGCTCGGAAGCCTTCTCTCTCCAAAAGACAAAAGGGTGTCACCATGACGACCGAACGCCGACCCGTCCTGTTCTTGCTGCGCCAAGGTGCCGTCATGCTGGCGGTCCTCACGATGCAGATGTCGACCATGGGCGCCGACCAGGCCGTGAAGGCGCCGGACAAGCCGATCGTCCTCTTCGACGGCAAGAGTCTCGACGGCTGGAAGAAGACCGAGTTCTTCCGCGCCGGGGTGGTCCAGGTGGTTGACGGCGTGATCGTCATGGCCCCTGGGCGAGCGATGACGGGCATCACCACCAGCCGGCAGGACTTGCCCACGACGAACTACGAACTGAGCTATGAGGCCAAGCGGATCACCGGGTCCGATTTCTTCGCGGCGGCCACCTTCCCCGTCGGCAAGTCGTTCGTGACCTTGGTCAACGGCGGCTGGGGAGGAAACGTCACGGGAATCTCCAGCCTCAACGGCTCGGACGCCTCGGAAAACGAAACCAACAAATTCGTCAAATATGAGAACAAGACCTGGTACAAGTTCCGGGTCCGCGTCACCGATCAGACGATCGCTTGCCAGGTCGACGACAAGGAAATCATCCACCTCGACTATCGCGGCCTGCAACTCGGCACGCGGATCGAAACCCGCCCCAATCAGCCGCTCGGCTTCGCCACTTACGAATCCACCGGCGCCCTCCGCAATATCGAGATCCGGCCGCTGACCACCGCCGAGGTCAAGGCCGCCAACAAGTCGGATCAGTGATCCGCCCACTTCCCCGGACGATCGATCGCGAATCAGCGAAATCCAGAGACCGACGACAAAAAGTCAGATCCGTTCGCCGCAAACGTGCATGGAATAGACAGTGAGGACAACGCGGAGAGGACCGGAGAATGGAGAGATGGCCAACGACACGTCGACCGCCAGTCTGAGGCATCTCTCCACTCTGTTCTCATCCGGGACCCCCTCCGGGCTCAGTGACACCCAACTGCTGGACCGGATCCGAGCCGCGACCAGGGCGGCCAGCACGGCGGAAGCCGCATTCGAGGCATTGATGGCCCGCCATGGGCCGATGGTCCTCGGAGTCTGCCGCCGTGCTTTGAACGACCCGCGCGACGTCGAGGACGCATTCCAGGCTACGTTCCTGGTCCTCGTCCGCAAGTCGGGCGTCGTGCGGGTCGACGACTCGTTGGGCCGATGGCTCTACGGCGTCGCCAGGCGGGTGGCCCACCGGGCACGGACCCTGGCCGAAAAGCGGAGAACCCGCGAAACCGCTTCCTCCACCACGTGGGAACCAGCGTTTCCGGCCCCCGACGCGGAACGAGCGGAACTCCTCGCGGCCCTGGACGACGAACTGGGCCGATTGCCCGAAAAATACCGCGTGCCGGTCTTGCTCTGTGACCTGGAAGGACTCACGCACACCGAGGCGGCGAACCGACTCCAGTGGCCGGTCGGCACCGTCAAAGGGCGGCTGGCGCAGGCTCGAAACCTACTGAGGGGGAGATTGGCCCGCCGAGGGCTGGCTCCCGCCGCCCTCTTTCTCGGTTCGGCCCTCAAGGCAGACGCGCGACTCGTCGTGCCCGCACACCTGGCCGAGAGAACCGTGCGTTCTGCCTTGCCATTCGCCGTGGGCGGTCAGACCGCGGCCACGTTGGCCTCGGCGTCGGTAGTCGCCCTGTCCCGGGGAGCGTTGAGAGCCATGCTTTTTACCAAGCTGAAATTCGTCGCCATCGGACTGCTGGCTGCGTTGGGGATGACGGCCGGGGTCGGAATCCTCGCACAGGCCGGCCACGGCGACGAGGCGGAAAGGTCGAATCGCAGGATCGAAACAGGCCCCGCTTCCGACCTCCCTGGGAGGACTGCGGAAGACCAGCGCCCGGCAAACGCCGTCGCGATCGTCAGCGACGTCGAGTCGGACGCCAAGATCATCCTCCTCGCTCCCAATGGTTCGACGGTGAGGCGTGGCGATGTGGTTTGCCGGCTCGACTCAGCGAATTTGAAAGATCAATTGGCCAAGCAGGTGATCGCGACATTGAGGGCCGAGGCTGCCTATCAAAAAGCAAGGCGGCAGCGTGAAACCGCCGAGATTGCCGTCGCCGAGTATAAGGATGGGATCTACAAGCAGGAACTGCAGACGCTCGAGGGAGAGATCAGCCTGGCTGAGGCCGAACGAGAACGCGCAGAGGATCGGCTGGGATGGTCCCAACGAATGCGCGCCAAAGGCTACCTCTCGAAAGATCGGAACGTCGCCGACAAGATCGCGCTGGACCAAAAGATCTTCGCCTACGAACAGGCGATGGGGAAAAAGAATTTGCTTGAGACGTACACTTCCATCATGACGATCAAGGAGCTCCAGAGCGAGGTTGAACAGGCTCGCGCCGAAGAACGAATTCGGGAACTGGACTGGAGACGAGAGAAGGACAAACGGGCGAAGATCGAAAATCAGATCGCGCATTGCCGAATCGTAACCCCTGTCACCGGCAGGTTGGACTATGCCCGCTGGCCAATCCCCGGGGTCGACGGGCAATTCGCCACCGTCGAGAAGGGGATGACCGTCCGCTGGGCACAACTCCTCTTCTGGGTCCTTCCGTCCGATCGGGGAACGGATCGCTCACGATAGCCCCGCGTCACGATCGACGGGATGCCCGCTGACTCGCCTGGAATCGCTGACATCCCGGTCGATTCCCGTTCGCTCGCGTTGAATTTCCTTTGACGAGAGTCGCTGACTTCGATCCAATAGCCGACAAATTCGACCGACAAGATTTGGTTTCAGTCCAACCGGCCCCAAATCCAACGGTCTTTGTTGCTCCTCTCGTCCAGGAACAAGGAACGCCATGAGGTCATTGCTCGTCCCCCTGCTCCTTGCGTCCCTCGTCTCCTTGGTCGATCCGGCGGACGCAAGAGCCGCGAGCGGGTCGGACCGGCCGAACATTCTGTTTATTATCTTTGATGACTGGGGCTGGAACCACGCCGGGGCTTATGGCTGTTCCTGGATCAAGACGCCGAACTTCGACCGGGTCGCTCGCGAGGGGGTCTTGTTCAAGAACGCGTTCACCTCGAACCCGAAGTGCAGCCCCTGCCGCGCCAGCATCCTGACCGGGCGGAATAGCTGGCAACTCGAGGAGGCGGCCTGCCACTACGGAATCTTCCCGCGCAAGTTCGCGGTCTACCCCGAGCTCCTCGAAGCGGCCGGCTATACGGTGGGCCTCACGGGGAAAGGGTGGGGGCCGGGCGATCATCAGTCCACCGGATTCACCCGCAACCCGGCCGGTCCGCTCTTCGATGAGCACACCATGACACCCCCGGCGTCGGGGATCGCCCGGACCGACTACGCGAAGAACTTCGCGTCGTTCCTCGGCAAACGCAAGGCGGGCCAGCCCTTCTGCTTCTGGATGGGATTCAAGGAGCCTCATCGAGGCTACGAGCGCCACTCGGGTGTTCGCCTCGGCAAACGCCCCGAGGACGTGAAGGTCCCCGCCTACCTCCCCGACCTCGACGTGGTCCGGGACGACCTGCTCGACTACGCCGTCGAGGTTGAGTCGGCCGACGCACACATCGGGAGAGCACTCGAGGCCCTCAAGGATGCTGGCGAACTCGAGCGGACGCTCATCGTCGTGACCTCCGACCATGGAATGCCATTCCCCCGCGTAAAGGGGCAAATCTACGAAGACGGCTTCCACCTTCCCCTGGCCATCCGCTGGGGCGATGGGATCAAGCCGGGGCGGGTTGTTGATGACTTTATTAACGTGCGCGACTTCGCGCCGACCTTTCTGGAACTGGCCGGCCTGCAACCGCACCCGCAAGTGACCGGGCGGAGCCTGGTCGAGTTGCTCCGCTCCAAGGAGTCGGGGTGGGTCGATCGCAGCCGCAACGTCATGCTCGCCGGCAAGGAGCGCCACGACCTCGGCCGCCCCTACGATTGGGGCTACCCCGCGCGGGCCATCCGCACGCCCGAATTCCTCTACGTCCACAACTACTTCCCCGACCGCTGGCCGGCCGGCAACCCGGAAACCGACTTCGGCAACTGCGACCCGAGTCCCACCAAGGAACTGCTCAAAGCCATCGGCGGCGAGTTCTACGACATCGCCTTCGGCAAACGGCCGATGGCCGCCCTCTATCGCCTGGCCGACGACCCGGAATGCGTCCGAAACCTCGCTGCCGACCCCGCTTACACCACCGTCATGACAACCCTACGCGATCAAATGATCGCCATGCTTCGCCAGGAACAGGACCCGCGAGCGCTCGGCAACGGGGCAATCTTCGAGACGTACAAGTACGTCGGGCCGCGCGCCAAGGACTACGACACCTGGCTCAAGTCCCAAACCTTCAACCCACCCACAGAACGCCCAGTGAACAGCGGCAACGCTCCCGCCAAGAAGGCCGGCAGGGGGATCAACTCCGACGCCCCTGCCCCCCGCTGAGCAGAGAGACCGCTTTACCTTTCGCCAGCAAATGTTAAACTACATCGGATGGATGCGTGACTGGGAGCGGGCCTTTGCCTGATTCTGGGGACACCGGGAGATCGGTCATGGACCAGCGGAATAAGACTCGCGACGGCATGACGACACGACGCAACTTCCTCCAGGTGGGCTACTCGGGGCTGCTCGGGATGGGGCTGCCCGGTCTCCTGGCCGGGCGAAGCGCCACGGCAGCAGCCACCGGCGCAATTCCGGGACGGGCGAAATCGGTCATCGTGATCTTGCTGAGCGGCGGCTTGGGCCAGCACGACTCGTTCGACATGAAGCCCGAAGCGCCCGACGGGATCCGGGGGGAGTTCAAGCCGATCGATACGGCGGCTCCCGGTCTCCAGATGTGCGAGCACCTGCCCGGCCTGGCGGCGCGGGCCAAGCGGCTGGCGATCGTCCGGTCGATGTCCCACCCCGAGGGGAACCACCTCTGCGCGGTCCACCGGATCTTGACGGGGCACGCCTCGACCCCGCGAGGCGCCAGCGACCTCGACCGGGTCGCGTCGCGCGATGACTTCCCCTGCTACGCGGCCGTGCTCGACAGCCTCCGCCGCCGGAGCGACGGGATTCCCAACGGCGTGGCCCTGCCGACCCGCCTGGTCGAGGGGCCGCTCACCTGGCCGGGACAGGACGCCGGCTTCCTCGGTCCCCGACACGACCCCTGGCAGCTCAAGCTCGACCCGAATCAAGCGGAATCCAAGGACGACAGCCTCGCCTTGCCGGACGGTCTCGACCCGGCCCGGCTCCATCGCCGCCGCCACCTGCTCGGCCAAACCTTCGTCGTTCCGACGACCGGTGACGCATTCGCCGACCAGCAGGACGCCGCCCTCGCCCTGCTCTGCAACGGGCAAGTCGGCCGCGCCTTGAACGTGGAACACGAAGATCCGCGCCTGGTCGACCGCTACGGCCACCACTCGTTCGGCAAGTCGCTCCTGCTGGCCCGACGCCTGGTCGAAGCCGGGGTGCCGATCGTGCAGGCCTCGATGGGGATCGTTCAGACCTGGGATACCCACACCGATAACTTCCCTCGCCTCAAAAACGACCTCTTACCCCCACTCGACCGCGCCGTCTCGGCCCTCCTCGACGACCTCGATGTCCGTGGCCTGCTCGACGAAACCCTCGTCGTGATGCTCGGCGAGTTCGGCCGAACCCCTCGAATCCATCCGCTCAAACCAGGCGACGTCCCGGGCCGCGATCACTGGCCGGCCGTCTTCCCAGCGATGTTCGCCGGCGGTGGGGTTGTTGGCGGCCAGGTCATCGGCAAGTCCGACCGCCTCGGAGCCTACCCGATCTCGCGAAGCTTCAGCCCCCCTGACCTCGCCGCGACCATCTATCGCGCCCTCGGCGTCGACACAGGGACCGAACTCCGCGACCGACTCGGCCGCCCCCTGACCCTCTGCTCCGGTGAGCCGATGACCTCCCTCTACTCGACCGCGCCGGTCTGACCCCGGCGCCTCCTTCGATTTCCCTCTCGCCTCTGATATTTGTCCTTGAGTGATTGGTCCTGCTCCATTACAATTGTCGTTCGCTCAGCGTGAGGAAAAAGACCCGGCACGCACAGAGGTCAGCGAACGAGTTCTTGTCATGAGCGTCACGATCCTGGTCTGCCCGTGCGGGCTCCGACTGAAGGCGACGGGGCTCTCCCCCGGCAAGAGCGGTCGTTGCCCGAGTTGTGGAGCCTTGATCCGTGTGCCTGGCGCCGAGCCCGTTCCTCCAACGGCCGGCGACGTGGACGACGAGTGGAACTGGCAAGGGATCTACGAGCTCGGCCAGGCGGTGAAGCCACTCGCGCTTCGCCCCTTGGAGCCCGAGCCGACACCGCCTCCTTCTCCGGTGGATCCCTGGGCCGACGAGCTTTTCGATCTGCCTGAAACCACCGCGCCGGCGACTCCTCCCGACAGCGAGCAAGCCGACGACGAGTGGGGCTGGCACGGGACCTCCTACAACCTCGGCGCGGACGTCGCCGCACCGGCCCCGAGCCCCGACGCGAATCGGCCTTCGAACGAAGTCGACGACGGTCCGGTCCCGACCCCCGCCCCGATCGGCTGGACCAAGGATGGGGAAGCACGAACGACTCACCGACCGCCACCGGATGCTTGGTGGCCCCCCGTCCTGTTCTACCCGCTTCGCGGTGCGGAAGGGGTGGCCATGGTGATTACGATTGGTCTGGCGTTGTGGGTCATGGCCACTCTCGTCCCGGAGTATTGTCTGTCGCTCCAAACGAGCGCCGAGTTTTGGGGAGCCGGGTTGATGGGCACCCTCATCGGCCTGATCACAGCCTTGCCCTCGGTGATCATGTTGCCGATGGTGCTGATCTACTGGCTCCAGTATCTCGGGCGCGTGCTGACGGCCTCGTTCGAGGGGGAGACCTTACCCCCGCGTCCGCCTGACCGGAACTTCGAGGGCCTTTTCGACGGCCTCGGCACCTGGATGCTCTGGGGCGTTCTCGGCCTTAGCATCGGGTTCCTTCCGCTGGCCGCCTACTCCATCGCCACCGCAGAGCGCAGCCTCACCGGGAACCCTGGCATTGCGATCGCCCTCGGCCTGCTCGGGTTTCCGTACGCGCTGATGGCCTTGCTGATCGTCTTCCTGAACGACGACCCCCTGGAGGCCAAGCCCGGGGGCGTTCTCGGGACGATCGCGCATCTCGCCCCATCATTCCTCGGACTCTGCCTGACGGTCGGAACGATCGGCGGTTCAGCCGTCCTCGCCTTCGTCGGTGCCTTCTTGCTTCGGCCCAAAGCCTTCGGGCTCTTCATCGGAGCGAGCCTGGCCTGCTGGATGCTGACGGCCTGGACCTCGATCGTGGCGATGCACACGCTCGGTTCTTACTACGAAGCCCATCAGCAACCATCTCGTGGCCGCCCGCGTCAGGGCCAGCCAGTCCCCTCCTCCAAAAGCGCGGCGACTCCTGCCGGACGTTAGAAACCCTCTGCCTCACATTGCAAATTCATGTTCCCAGGGAACACCAGAATATCAATGGCTGAGTGACGAGGGAGACTCCTTGGTAAGCTGAGCACGACCAGGTGCGGACTTGTCCAGACGGATGTGCCTCCCTACAGTTCCTCTTGGATCTAGATACAAGGGGAAAGCGCCATGAGTCTCAGCAGTCTGGTTGGTATGGCGGGCCCGGGCTTCGATCAAACCGGAGGCCTTGCCGATGCAGTCGAAAGTAAGGCCACCGGGCCGAACGATGGTGAATTGCTCGACGCCTACTCACACGCCGTGATCCACGCCGCCGAGAGGGTCAGCCCATCGGTGGTTCATCTCGCGGTTGAGCATAACGGCCGGGGACGTGGCAGCGGATCGGGCTTCGTGTTCACGTCCAACGGTTACATCCTGACCAACAGCCACGTGGTCCATGGCGCCAGCCACGTCGAGGTGACCCTGGCCGACGGCCGAAAGCTCCCGGCCGACCTGATCGGCGACGACCCCGAGACCGACCTCGCCGTCGTCCGCGTTCACTCCTCCAGCGGGCTCCCCCCTGTGGCGCTGGGCGACTCCCAGGCGGTGCGGGTCGGGCAACTGGCGATCGCCATCGGCCATCCCTACGGCTTCCAGTGCACGGTGACCGCTGGCGTCGTGAGCGCCTTGGGACGAAGTTTGCGGAGCCGGTCGGGCCGCTTGATCGACGACGTGCTCCAGACCGACGCCGCGCTCAACCCGGGGAACTCGGGCGGCCCCTTGGTCAACTCGCGAGGCGAAACGATCGGGGTCAACTCGGCCGTGATCCTCCCGGCCCAGGGCATCTGCTTCGCGATCGCCATCAACACGGCGAAATATGTGGCCGGCCGCCTGATCCGAGACGGCTGGGTACGTCGAAGCCGGATCGGCGTCCACGTTCAGTCGGTGACTCTCCCCACCCGCGTCATCCGCCGCCACAACCTCGCGACCGAAGGCGGAGTGTTGATCATCGCGATCGAGCCCGGCGGCCCCGCCGAGCATGCGGGGATCGAAGAGGGTGATGTGATCGTCGCCCTCGACGGCCATGCAATCGCCGGCATCGACGACCTGCACCGTGACTTGACCGACGAGCGGGTCGGCGTCCGAACGCCTCTGTCCATCCTCCGCGGGGAAACAAAACAAGAACTGATCATCATCCCCCACGAGGTGCGTAGGGGCTAGAGGTCCGGCAAGCCAAATCGCCATCTCAATCATTCATCAGTTCGCACAAAAGCCAATAATCGCCTCTCTCAACGCCAGGACGGCGACCTCTTTGGCCTTCGCCTCAACTTCCACGGTCAACCGACGTCCGAGCCAGGCGTCGGGGAAGTCGTTCCGGTCGATGAAGTCGTGATGGCGCTGGGGCTTCGGACCGTTCCACCCTGCGATCGGGCTGGAGACATGAAACAGCGGTTCCCTGTCCCAGGTGAGCACCGCCTGCTCGGTCGCTTCGTCGACGGTCAGGCCGTCCGAATGGCAACGGTGGTGATGGACGTCATAGACGAGCGGGATCCCTTCGGAACGGCATAAAGGTAATAAGTCGGCCGGCGTATAGGTCTTATCATCGTTCTCGACAGTCAGGACTCGCCTGGCTCGGGGGGAGAGGCGTTGCAGGTTCCGGGCGAAATCCCCGAGTGCTTTGGGTTTATCGCCATAAGCTCCGCCGCCGTGGACGTTCACAACGTCGGCTGCGACCCACTCGGCCACCTCGGCTTGATATTCCAGCTCGCGGACGGAGGCGTCGACGACCTCGGGCCGGGGTGAGTTCAGGACGATGAATTGATCGGGGTGAAAGCATGTCCGCAGGCCGGAACGCGTTGCGAAGGCGCCGCAGGCCTGAAATCGGGCCACGATCTCGGCCCCTTGCGGCAGGTCATCCAGGGTGTAGCCGAGAACAGGATGAGACTTGAGGGGGAGGATCTGGCTGTTGATCCGAAAACAGCCGATTCCCGTCCGAGCGCAGAACTGGAGGGCAAGCATCAAGGCTTCGGCATTCGCCTGACAAAGCCGGCCGATCTTCGCCAGGCCATCGGCTCGCTCCATCCGCCCGATCGCCGTCGCGGTCGTGTTGGCGAACTTGATGGGCTGATCCCGGAAGAGGCAGCAAAGGCCGAGCCGAAGCCGAGCAGCACGATCGGGACCGTCAGACCTGTTCTTTTTCTTCATTGCAACGATGATACCACAAGATGGAATCCGCCTGGCCAGGATGGGGTCGCAAGTAGAGAATAGCGACCGATTCCAAGTCTTGTGGGGGGAATGCGATGGGTCTGATGAGCCGCCTGAAAGAGTGGTCCGACCTCCAACAGGTCAGGCCGATCGAAGAATTGCCCGACGTGACGGGGGGAAGGGAGGGGGAGTTACTGCTCAAACAGCTTGTCGGCTCCTGCTTCCAATTCAAGGATGCCCATCTCCTCACAGGCAGGCGCATCCCGTCGAAGGGCCAAGGAAGGCGGCGGGAGATCGACCTGATCGTCTGTACGCCCAAGATGATTCACTTGATCGAGGTCAAGAACTGGTCGGGCCGGCTCGAGGTCCGCCAGGGAGCCTGGCGGCAGACGCGCCGGGGCGGAGACGTGGTGGATCACGGAAACCTGCTCGAGACGAATCGTCTCAAGCAGGACGCCGTGGTCGAGTACCTCCGCGAGCGGGGCATCGATCTCGACGACCAGATCATCCGCAGCCACATCGCTCCGAAAATCATTTTCACAAATCCCAATCTGCAACTGGAAGACGCGATCGAGGCCCGACCCGACGTCATCTCGCGCAGGGAGTTAGACGACTACCTCGGAAAGCAGCCCTCGAAAAAAGGGCGGGCTGAGACCATGTTCTCGTCGCTCATCGACTGCTGCCTCGCCCGCGAGTCGAAGCCCGGCGAAAGCCTCGGATCCTCGACTTTTGGGCGGATCCCGGCCGTCCCGTACAAACAGATCGTCGCGCGGCTGACGGAGGTTGGAACCTGGGATCAACTCCAACACTACGGCGGCCGGGCCGTTACGGGGGACGTGGTAAGCCTGAGGCTGGGGGGAACGATCTATCGGGTGGGCGAACTCCGGGAGAAGGCGGGGCTGCGTCCGATCCCTGTCCGCTGGACGAGAGGGCGTTCCTTGGGCCTGTTCAAAGCGATCACGGGGCTGGGCTCACTCGGAAGCCTCAAATTGGGCAAGACCAGGTTCAGGCTCTCCACCACCGATACGGTCATGTTTCACGCGGTGGGCGAGCAAGAAACAACGGTTCACAAGCTCATCGACCTGCAACAGATCGTCCTGGGATCTTGAGGGGGATTCTCCCTGTCTTGCTTTCTAGCCTCGCACTTGGGATGAGATCGAGCGCAGGAAGACAGGGAGCCGACACTCCCCACTCGCCTTGGGGCGAGTGAGAAAAGCCGGCTCCTTGAGAACAGAAGAGAATAGGCGGTGCCCAAAATTCTCATCACCTTGTCACGCGAGGTCTGAAGACGCTTCGTTCGACTTCAGGGCGCCGGCTGACGACTTCGTAGAGGACTTCTCCGTGGCGAGCAGCCGGCGATCGATCTTGCGCTGGGTGATCACGAGAAGATAGTTGAAGAGAAAAGCAAACGTGATCGAAGGCGCGAGCGCGGCGAGTTGGACCGTATCAGCGCCGGGGAACTTGCCCATGCCTGAGGAGAGGGCAATTCCAGGCAAGGGGCTCAGGGCAAAGATTGCGACGTTGCGAGTCTGGTTGCTTCTTGCAATGCCCAACATCGCACCCACCAGCAACGGGACAAGCCAGGCAATGAAGAGGAAGAGGGTCATGAGCACAAGCCCCGACGACCGGGTACGCAGCGAAAAGCACTGGAGGCCGAGACCGAAATAAGCCACCGTCAGGACGCCGATGGCGATCGGCCTAGAGAGCAACGCCTGCCTCGACGCCAGCCAGGCCTCGTCGGTCATCACCTTGTTGCCGATGTAGGACGGATTGTTGACCCAATAAGCGTTGGCCACGTCAGGAATCTGCTGCCGGCCCACCACGTGGACGACGGTGGTCGCTCCGACCATGACGAGAGCGCAGAGCGCGAAGAGGGCGAGCCGATTGCTCCCCGCATCCGACCAAGGACTGATCCGGCGCTGGCCTTGATGCGCAGCCCGGCGCAGTCCCTTGACGTACTCACCCGCGTCGGGCGTGATAGCGATGCTCAGGACCATCGCCATGAGCGAAAGAACATAAACCGACGCAAACATAACCACGTCACACATCGTCGGTTCGAACGGCGGACTGGGAGGCAGGATCCTGGCAATGTTCCAGAGTCCTCCCGTGAGCAAGGCCGTCAGCGTCGCCATGCAGGCGAGCGCCTGGGGCTTGGTGAGGGCGTGCGCCCGCTCCGCTGCCATCTTCCGCGACACCGCGAGGCCCACAAAGCCGAGGATCGGCAGTTGGACAATCAAGACCCAGAGGAGCCAGGGGATCATGAACCCGAAAAAGTTCATCGACCGGCTCTCAACCAGCAGCCAGCGCATCCCCAAATAGGACCCGACCGATCCCAGGTAGCCGAAGAAAAGGATCCCGACGATCGCCGCGACGGTCCCTAGAATCGAACCACGCGGCTTCCTGCGGGTCATGCAACCGAACATGGTGAAGGCGTGCAGCATCCAGGTGGTCGTCAGCACCGCGACCTCGAGCTGCAAGAACCAGGACAGGCCTCTCCACGGGTCGGCCCCGTCCACTTGATAGGCGCTGTACAGGGCGAACGGAAACGTGATCGCCGCGAGCAGGTACTCCCGGATCGGCGCCCCGAGAAAGAAGCCGAGGCTGACCACACTCGGAGGCAAGGGGGAAACCCGGTGGAAGTCGATCAAGCCGGTTTCCCGAATCCCGCCCAGCGACGTGTTGAGTTGGTTCGACCCGCCAAACCAGAGGATCAGGGCCTGGAGGCCGAGCAAGACCATCACGACCGACTCGTGCCCCACCCAACGGAAATATTCTCCCACCCAAACAATGCATGCAGTCAAAACCAGGACGATCGCGGCCCAGGGCAACGCCTGCCCGGCCCGAAGCCGCGCGCGGCAGTGTTTGACCACGATCGGGTTATCGATGATGACCTGAGCCAAGCCCATTTTCATTTACCCCCAGCGCAGTCCCATGACAAGCCGACACAGGCCCTTAGGAAAGATCCTTGGCGCCCACCTTGAGGAAGAGTTCTTCCAGCCCCTCGCGCCGCCTTGCGAACGAAGCGACGCGTACTCCGCCCCGGACCAGGGCCGCAAGCAAGTCGCTCGCCTGCTCGGAATCACCTCGGTAGCGGATCGAGAAGAAGCCGTCCTCTTGCTCGACCGACTCGACCAGCGGGTCCGACTCCACGATCGCGGTGAGCGCTCCCGAGTCGCCAAGGACCTCGACCAAGAGGACGGCTCCCCCCATGATCCGCTCCTGGATCTCGGCGATCGTCCCACTGACGACCATCCTGCCTCGCTCCATGATCGCCACGGACGTGCAGAACTCCGACATCTCGGAGAGGATGTGCGACGAGATCAGGACCGTCTTCTTCTCAGCGGCCAGCCCCTTCACCACGTTCTTGAGGTCGATCCGCCCCTGCGGGTCGAGGCCGCTGGCCGGCTCGTCGAGCATCAACACCTGTGGGTCGGGGATGAGCGTCTTGGCCAGCATCAAGCGTTGACGCATCCCCCGCGACAGTTCCACCACCATCGCCCGCCGCTTCTCGGTCAGACCGACCAGGGCCAGGGAACGGTCGATGACCCGAGGCCGCTCGGAGCGTGGGATAAAATAGCTGGCGGCGAACAGGTCGAGGAATTCCCAGCACATCAGGTCGTCGTACATCGGCGGAAAGTCGGGCATGAACCCGACCACCCGGCAGGCGTCGCGGGGCCGCTCCCGCATGTCGACGCCGGCCAGTTCGATTTCACCGTAGGTCGGCTCGATCAGGCCGAGGATCGCCTTCATCGTCGTCGTCTTACCCGCCCCGTTCGGGCCGATCAGGCCGCAGACCTCTCCTGACCCCACCTCCAGCGACAGGTCGCTCACCGCACAAACCGAGTCGTAGTCAATGCGGAGGTCTCGCACCCGGATCATCGCCCCTCCTCCCGTTTTCCCGTCGCCATTCCCACAATGCCTCCCTCGGCCGAGTTCAGGCGCAGGCTCATCCAAGACAACCCATTGCCCTTCATCGCTTCGACGCCGGAACGCACCGCTCAGGGGCTCGCTCTCGAGCACTCTACGCGAGTGGTTCGCTCCCTGACCCAATTCATTGAGGGATCGGATCCAATTTTCCAAAGAAAAAAAAAGGGGGAGGCCGATCCTGTTGCCGGATCCATGCCTCACAGGCGAATTCACGCTTGAACCCGTGGGACACATGCCACACCGAATGCTTTGGCAACCACGGAGGGGCGGTGAAAACTCAGCGAGAGCCAACCTGAGCGTCATCTGTACAGAACAAGGGCGGGGTGGCAGAGGTCCGCCTTCGGCCTCCACCACCCCGCCCCGATCGCTCACCCTTGGAATCCCGCCGGACAAACACCGCTTCAATCCGCGCCGGTGTTCTCATGGGACGGCGCACCCGACTCGAGCCCGTGCGAATCCTCGTAAATCTGGGCGAGAATCAAGGCACCCACGGATACGATGGTCTCACCGACCTTCAAGCCGTGATCGATAACCACATGATCGTCTTTTTCCTGAGCAACGACGACCCGCCGTCGTTCGTACTTCCCCCCCTCACCCGGACGGCGCACGAAGACGCAGTAGCGGCCGTCGTCGACGATCAGGGCGGTTCGTGGAATCACGGTCCTGCCGGGAACGGGGGGAATTTCCAGCATGCCCCGCACGAGCATGTCCGACTTGAGCTGCTGCCCTGGGTTCGGGATCGACGTCCTGATCTTGACGGCGTGCGTGTCGGGATCCACCCGGTTGGAGATCAACTCAACCTTGCCGTGAAGCTGATGCTCGAGGAACGGGAAGCGGATCTCCCAGGACTGGCCGAGCTTGACCAGGTCGAGGTCACTCTCGAAAACGTGGCCCCAGACCCAGAGGCGGTCCAGCGGGGCGATCACGAGCAGGGTGTCGTTGTCATCATAGAGGTTTCCCGGAACCACGTCGCGCTCGATGACAAAGCCGTCGGCCCTCGACCGAAGCGTGACCCGGGCCTTCGATGCGCCTACCTCATTGTCAACCTCGTCGACTTCTGCATCGGAGAGCCCGTAGATCAGGAGCTTGTCCCGCGCCACCTCGTATTCGCGGCGGCTCTTCATCTCATTGTTCTTGGTCTCGTCATACACTTGCTGAGAGATCGCGTGTGACTTCAGGAGTGGCTCACGACTATTAAGCAGATTCTTATCATATAGCCACTGAATCCGTTCGACCTGGTAGGCACTCTTGGCCTCGGCCAGGTCCTTACTGTAGAGCTCGATCAGCGGCTCTCCCTGTTTCACGGCCTGGCCGATCACCACGTGGACTTTGTCGACCCGTCCCTTGAACATCGGACGAACCTTGGTCAGCGTGTCGGTCATATAAGCCGTGGTACCGAGCAGCTCCAGGCGGATCGGCTTCGACTGCGGCTCGACCTCAACCGTGGCCAGGCCCATTGCGGTGAGCGCCCGGTCGGTCACCGTGACGAATCCGTCCCAGGGCCCGGTCGGCTCCGTGGATACCGACTTGACGGGTGAGTGCTCCGACTTTGGCTTGCCCTCGCCCGTGACGGAGTGCCAAAGGCGACGGGCCTCCTCCGGATATTGGGAGGCAAGATAACCAAGCCCCCCCACCAAGGCCAGCGCCAGCGCGGCCTTGAGGAACTTCGGGAACGACGACCGACCAGGCGAGGACGACGGCGGACTCGGCTCGGTTCGCTCCGACGGGTGGAGCGAGGGATGGGTCTGAGATATCGCCATGATGGGCTTCCTCAATGCTCGGCACCTCGCCGCTCTTGGCCGCGTGGCGCGGGGAAGTAGCTATAGAGCGCGGGGATCAGGTACATAGTGAAGAATAAGGCCGTCGTAATGCCGCCGACAACCACAATCGCCAGCGGCTTCTGGGCCTGCGATCCGATCGAGGTCGCAAGCGCGGCGGGGAGCAAGCCCAGGATCGCGGTCAGCGAGGTCATGGCGACCGGGCGAAGCCTCAATTCGGCCCCGTGAGTCACCGCCTCGCTCACGCTGGAGCCGGAGGCCCGCATCTGGTTGAAGAACGAGATCAGCAGCACGCCGTTCTGCACGGCCACGCCGAAGATCGAGATGAACCCGACCGCCGCCGAGATGCTGAAGTTGGTCTCGGTCAGCTTCAAGGCCCAGATCCCCCCCATCGCAGCGGGCAGAACTCCCGCCATCACGAGGAGGGCGTCCTTGATCGACTGGAACATCGTGTAGAGCAGGACCATGATCAGGACGATCGAGACGGGGACCATGACCACGAGTCGCGCGTTGGCTTCCTGCATCTGGGCGAACTCGCCCGACCACTCCATCCGGTAGCCGTCGGGAAGTTTCGCCCCGTTCTTCGGGTCGTCAACCTTGCGGCGGGCCTCCTCGATGGCCGAAGAGAGGTCGCGGCCACGTACGCTGAACTTGATCGGGATGAAACGGCGATTGTTCTCGCGATAGATATAAGACGCGCCCGACTTATGCGGCACGATCTCGGCCAGTTGCGACAAGGGGATCCGAGCCCCCGGGCTGCCGTCAGCCTTGGGAACGTCGATCGGGATCCGGGCGATGTCCTTCGGGTCGTTGCGCAGGTCTTTCGGCAGCCTGAGCACGATCTCGTAGAGCTTCTCCCCCTCGACCATCTCGGAGAAAGCACGACCGCCGATGGCGACCTCGATGACCGATTCGACGTCGTCGACGTTGAGCCCGTAACGGGCGCAGGCCCGCCGGTCGATCCGAATCTCGAGGTTGGGCTGGCCGACGATGTGGAAGAGGCCGACGTTCTCGATCCCCCGGACCGAGCTGAGGATGTTGACGATCCGCTGGCCTGTCTCCTCCAGCGTCTCCAGGTCGCTACCGAAGAGCTTGACGGAGTTGGCCCCCTTGATTCCCGAGAGCGCCTCGTCGATGTTGTCGCGGATGAGCTGGGAGAAACTGAAGCTGAGCCCGGGGAAGTCCTTGAACTTCTCGGTCAGCTCGTCCTCGATCTTCTCGCGGGTCATCCCCTCGCGCCACTCCTCCATCGGGCGAAGGGGGACGTTGAACTCCAGGTTGAAAAAGCTCGTGACGTCCGTACCGTCGTCGGGGCGACCGACCTGGGACATGACGTCGCGGACCTCGGGGACCGTGGCGATCACCTTGCAAAGCCGAGGGGCCATCCGCGCAGCCTCCTCAAACGAGACGGTTCGCGGCATCAAGGCCCGGATCCAAAGGTTCCCTTCTTCCAGTTGGGGCATGAACTCCGCGCCGAGGCCCGGCAGAAGCGTGATAGTGTAGACCAAAAGGCCCCCCATCACGGCGAGGACCGCCCAGCGCATCCGCAAGGCAATCCGAAGCAGTTTCATATAAACGGTTGTCATGATCCGGTCAACCAGCGTCTCTTTCTCCTCCGTCTTGTTGTGGAAGAGAAAGGAACAGAGAACCGGAGCCAAGGTCACCGAGATGAGCAAAGCGCCCAGGATCGAGAACGCGTAGGTCGCGGCCATCGGGCCGAAGAGCGCTCCGGCAGGCCCGGACATCGTGAATAGAGGCAGGAAGGCGCAGACGATGATCAAGGTCGAGAAGAAGATCGGCCGCTCGACCCCGCGCGAGGCCTCGGCGATCCGATCGATCAAGGGTTGCGATCGATCAGCACCCGGCTCGCAGATCCGGCGATAGATGGTCTCCACGAGGATCACCGAGCTGTCCACGATGATCCCAAAGTCCACCGCGCCAATCGAGAGCAGGTTGGCCGACTGCCCTCGGACCGAGAGGACCGTGATCGCAAACAACAAGGCAAGCGGAATAACCAAGGCCACGATCCCGGCGCTGGCCAGGTCGCCCAGGAAGATCAGGAGCACCGCGATCACCAGCCCGATACCGACAACCAGGTTGTGAATCACGTTGTGGGTCGTGACATGGACCAGGTCGGTCCGCTGGTTGAAGACCGTCAGCTTCATGCCCTTGGGCAAGAGCTTGTCGTGCTCGATCTCCTTCATCTTGGCCGCGACCGCATTGGCCGTCGGCAGTGATTTCTCATATTTTCGCATCATCACGATGCCTTCGATCACGTCGCCTTCGTCCCCTCGGCCCACCTTACCGAGCCTCGGACGATGCCCGACAACCACCTGAGCGACTTGGCGGACGTAGATCGGCGTGCCGTCGGGGGAGATCGTGATCACGACGTCGCGAATGTCGTCGAGCTTCTGGGTCTCGATGTCGGCCGCCCGGTCAACGTTCGCCGGTTCAAGCGGGTCGACGCCCCCGCCGAGCAGGCCGATCGCCCGGACGTTGTGCGACTGGGTTCCCAAGGTCAGGATGTCGCCGCCGACGTTCGCGTTCGAGCGTTCAATGGCCCCCTCCACCTGCGCCATCGTCACGCCGTACTGCTTGAGGAGCCGGGTGTCGAGCAAGACCTGGTACTGCTTGACCGTCCCGCCGAACCCGACGACGTCGATCACGCCGGGGACCTGTTTCAAGGCTCGGTTGAGCACCCAGTCCTGCACGGCCTTGAGTTGGTTGGTGGTATACCCCGGTCCTTCCAGCACATAGCGAACGATTTCGCCGGTCGGGCTCCAGGGGGAGAGTTCGGGGCGAACCCCTTTGGGCAGGTCCACGGTATTGATTCGGTTCAGAACGTCTTGCCGGGCGACCCAGTAGTCGGTGCCGTAAGCGAACTGGCATTTGATATCGTTCAGGCCGGCGATCGAGGTACTGCGTAAGTCTTCCAGCCCCGGCATTCCATTCAGGGCTGTTTCCAGCGGAATGCCGACCAGCCGCTCCATCTCCTCGGGGCTGGCGCCCGAGTTCTGGCTGATGATCTCCACGATGGGAGGCGTCGGGTCGGGGTAGGCTTCGACATTGAGATTCAAGGCCGAGTGGACGCCGGCGGCGATCAGCGCCAGTGCGCCGAGGATGACGATGAGCCGATTGTGCAGGCTCCATTTAATCAACGCATGGACCATCAATCTTGATCCTATTGCCAGCGGCTAGAGCGGTTCCGCATCGGTTACAATCCCTGTGACCGCGGGCAACCCACCCGCAATCTTACTTCGTCGGAAAGGCCTTATCCTCAATAGGTTGCTTGCCGAATTCGAATTCCGAATCAATCGCCAAGCCCATGAATCAAGACATTCGACTTTCTCAACACCATAACGATCATGGAACTCTCCCGAAAGCCTCAACGGGACGTCCGTCGGTAGCCCAGGGCACGAGCCCTGTGAGGAGACCAATGCCGCCAGTGACCTCCTCCTCTCGCGGCACAAACTCCTTCGATCGAGCGAATTCCGGCCGCCCGGCCGAAGCGAGTCATGGCAGAACAATCCGCGAGACGTTCGTGTCCCTGGGCTACCGACGGTCGCCCCGTTTTGGAGACGACACCAACGTGCGTTTTTCAATGACAACGAGATAATGGCGAGCCAGGATTGCGCGGCACCTTCCCCTACTTGCACGGCTTCCGCAAAGCCGGGAAGGCAACTTCAAGCCTGTTGTTTGGTGAAAGTCGGCAGAACGATCCCGTAGCGAGGAGTCATCGCATTGAACTGAGACCAAAGCTCAGCATGGGCGGTGATCGCCAGACCCTCGCACGGGATCTCTGTTCCATCCTCAAAAAAAGGGCAAACAGAGGCGGAATTCGCGATGATCGTAATAAAAGCGGAATGCGGCGAGCGCGGGGGGGGGAGTGCGTTCAAATCAGCAAGCGGCAGAGGCTGAGGAAACGAGGCCGAGCACTTCCGGCAATGCCGCCTTCTCGGCCCAGCGGACGAAGAGCAGTGGCCGGCCAGATGGCGTCGCCCACACATTCGAACGCGAAGCCGGGAGAGACAGGATCACCCTGGGGAAGCGCCTCTTTTGGCTCATCTCCCTGGTCGTCCTCGGACTCATCGGGGGCTTCGACCTCATCATTCAGCGTGGGCGAGAGCAGCGAATCCGCCCGAAGCGCCACGACCCGAGTCTGATGGGCCGCCCGCGAATGCATGAGATCGATTCGGCGTGAATGGAAATGGAAGTGGGAGTGAGAATGGGCCTTGAAGCGGCTCAGGGACGACGCAGAACACGCCTCGGACATGCCGAGGATCGCAAAAAATGCTGCGATCAGAACGTAGTTCCGAAATCCGTTGAGCATATTGAGTGCGATGGTCGGGGGATCACTCGTCGTCAAGACCGTTTGAGACTCGGGGGCGTCTCGTTCCGAAGGGGATCTGGCATCGACGTTTATCTTACGTCAGCGATCAGTTTCCGCCAAGCCGAAAGTTGCTGCCCTCACTCCCGTCAAAGACATTGACAACTCTTTGACTCGAACTCCGGCCCCGAAGTTCCCGTTCCCTGAACAGGTCGACACCCCAAGCGTGGTACGACAGCCTTGTCGGGTGGGCTTCACAGGCGGAAGCCTACCCGACAATGAAGAGCGCCATGGGTTCCGTGTCGACCGGCTTTCCTCAGTAGCGTTTGAGGATCAACTCGGTTTTCAGGATATCGTTCCTGAGTAACCATCCTTGATGATGGGACAACGCATCGATCAAGTCCTGCTTCTTGGATGCCGCCTTGTTCTCATCACCCGCCTTGAATGAGAGTTCGACGATGGGCTCGTAGTCTTGCCCATCCTCCGTGAGAATGTCCCAGACTTCGAAGTCGAGGGCGAGCCCGTCGAGTTCGCCCGCCCAGCGTCGCCCTCGGACGGGTCCATACACTTTGGCGTCTTCGAGGATCTTCCGAGCCCAGCCGGCCGCCTCCAAATGGTTCAGCTTGTCGGGAATCTTGTCCGCGCTGAGTTCCCTCACCTTCTTGGGGCCGGGTAACTCCATCGCGTCGAGTCCCCCGACCTTGACCAGCTTCTTCCTCGCGAGGCTCAGTGTCCTTTTGTTTAAACCCCACTCCACCTGGGCCTTGTATTTCTTCTCGCGGGCGTCGAATCCGCCGCGTGCCGCCTGGGCCAGAATCGTCGCGAGTGAGGATTCGCCAAACGGATAGCGTCGCTTGTAAGTGAATTCGACGTCTTGCATCCCTTCGATCTTTCGAACTCGGACGTCCCAACCCGCGTTGTGGAGACTGAGGTTTTTGCTATCCAGGAAGAGCATCCGAAGTTTGGTCACCGAGCCATTCAACCCGAAAGCCTCCCTAGCCGAAGGGGTGGGTTCTTGCCCTGCCCCAAGGACCATTGCCGGATTGAGCGGGAACTTGACCTCGAAATCGGGCGTGACCGGCTCTTGGGCCTGCGCGGAGGGTGAGAGCAAGCACAAGGCGAAGACGAAGAGGCGAGGGAGCATGGACCTGGCACGTTTGCAATCCATCGGTCGTTCTCCAGGCATTGTCCTGCCATTGATGGGACGTGAACTCTGGTAGCCTAACGGAGACTCACGACTACCGCCATCAACGCATTTCAATTCGACCGATTCTTTTTCCGAAGCTTCGGACCAGAGACCAGCCACAACCAACGAAACCGGATGCCGCGCCCGGTCATGGGCGAATGGGATTGGAACTCAAGTTGTGGGAGCGGCACATGGTCATTGGGTCCGCCTTCAATAGGGTGAATTCCAGGCTCGGGAGCCCAATGAGGGGAAGCCGGGCATTTCGGTCATTTCCCTTTTGTTTGCCCTCGACCTTCGCAAACTCCGAAGCGACGGCCTCACGTCGTTAATACGAAGCTTTGCCGGATGAGAGGACGAAGGCCGAAGCAGACCTTCTACAGCGGTTTTCGTTCGTATGGCACACAAGCAAGCGGATCATCGGTGGGTGGCCAGGCTTGAGAGAACCTACCCCTGCCCCATGATTTCCGTGCGCGACTCGCAAGAAATCCACTGTAACCAAGGCATGCGCGAGCCTAACGCAATCCAAACTCTTGCCTTGCGACCCAGCCACGCGTCGCCCCATGAGTTTGCACATTGGTAGCAGTATCCCACCCGCCTGCTTGTGGCCGGTTCAGAGCTGCTCATACCGGCCTCGACGCCTGAGTGCTCGACGCGACCTCAACGACGTCGCCCGCCGGCGAAACAGACTGATCAGGAACGAGATCGACCGTCGTTTCCCCCCCTCGAGAGACCCGAAGGACGACCGATGCCAAACCGATGTGCTCGCCCCCCACGGGCGTTTACCTTGATCGAGCTACTCGTCGTGATCGCGATCATCGCGGTCCTCATCGCGTTGCTCTTGCCCGCCGTGCAGGCCGCACGCGAGGCCGCGCGGCGCATCTCATGCACGAACAACCTGAAGCAGATCGGCCTGGCACTGCACAACTATGAGAGCGCGATGGGGGTGTTTCCCCCCGCTTACGTCGCCCAGTCGCGATCCACGATGCCGGCTTGCACGTCGGCCTGGGGGCATACGTGGTCGAACTACATCATGCCTTACCTCGAACAGGGCAATAAGTACAACACCCTCAACTTCAGCTATCCCGCGGGTTTCCCCCCAAACACGTCGGTCTGGGAGTTCCCGGTCGCAACCTATCTGTGTCCGACGGACACCCGAGCCGAGCCGTCGCGGACGTCGTTCAAGATCACACAGACGTCGTACGCCAGCGTCATCGGCCTCACGGAGTGTATCGCGAACAATTATGGAACCGGACTGACAGACAGGAACGCGGAACTTTGCGGAGCGATCTTCTCCGAGGGAATGTTCGGCCGAAATACGTTCTACCGGATCGCCAACGTGAGCGACGGTCTGAGCAACACCCTCATGGTGGGGGAAACGTCGCGGTTTCGTGAGGAGTCGCCGCTCACTCGCTTCAACATCGCCAATGTCGGTGGTTCGTGGAGCGGCGACGACCTCGGGACTCCAGCGCGTTATGCGAGTTGGAGCGACACCCGGATCTCTGGGGGTGCCTACGTCGTCCCCAAGCTCAACGCCCCCCCCTACATCGGCCGGCCGACCTGGGTCGTGGACCCGGCCAACGGCACCAATTCGACGACCTGGATCGACGATCCCCGCAGCCTCACTCTCGGACAGTTCGGGTTTCGGAGCATGCATCCCGGCGGTGCCAATTTCCTGCTCGGAGACGGGTCCGTCCGGTTCCTCAAGAGCTCGATCGACGTGCGCAACTACCGGGCCCTGGGAACGCGGGCGGGGGGCGAAGTGGTCGGGGCCGACGGCTATTGACCTGGGACGAAACACGCGGAAGCGGTTTGCTTCAACCAGCGAACCTCGATCAAAATCGCACGCACTTATTCAGACATCCATTGCAGAGGAAATAACGTGACTCGCTTGGCCCCCCGCTTCCTTTTCCTTGGACTTGTTCTCTGGTCGGTCCCCGGTGCCAAGCTCCGTGCGGACGGTGTCCCCCGCAACGAGTGCTTCCCGGTCGAGCAACTCGACCCGAAGCTCCGCCCACAGTTCGAGGAACTGCTCCTGAAGATGCTTGACAGCGAGGCCCTCTACACCATTGTCGGAGGAATCAAACCTGTCAGCAGCTCCTTCTGGTGGACCCGCTTCTCGGTGGATTCGCCTGACCTGTCGCGGCTCGACGAGATGCGGAAGATCGTCCCCGTGCTTCGGTGCGGCGACGCGTTCCAGGCAGGAGTCCTTGTTTTCGCCGCTGTCCACGATGGAAAACGACATGCTCATGCCTGGGTCGCATACCGCCCGGCCCTCCGGCGCACGATCACCGCTCACCTCGCCTTCTTCTCGACGTTTGGGATCTCGCCGGAATCGCACCCGATCGAAGTCGTGGAGAAGATGGAGCACGCCCCGACGGCCGACCGCCTGCGTGCTTCAGGCTATCTCTTCGGCTACCCGGATCATGCCGTCGATTTCTTCGTCGACGCCGACCTGGACGGTTCAAAGTCCACGGACAAGAAGCTCGTCCCCCGCGATTTCCTCACGGTGCCCACCGTGGCGTCCGAATCGCACAAATTCGTCTGGGCTGTCCCCAAAGGCCATCAACCGAACGACGAAGACCGAGCGATCATGACACAAGCGGAACCGATTCTGGCCGAGTACCGCCGCCGTCGTGATCTCTATATCGGCGCCGGCAAGCCGGGAGTCGTGGCTCTGGTACGTGACTGGTTCGACGACGGGTACGGTCGTTGCACGCCCGAGAACGCGCAAATCAGATCGAACATTCAGCCCCCAAGCGTCACCTCCGTCATCGACGTAGTGAGAGTCACTCCTCGCCCACCGGCGCCTCTCTCACCCGCCGTTTGTGCTCCCACGCCACCGGTCTTCTCGTATCCTCAAGGCGGCCGCAGACTCCGGCTTACGCTCAAGCAACGGCGTTGGGGACGCCGAAATGCTATCCCGATCGAGCAGATTCATCCTTGAACGGGAGCTCATCCGATGACACGCCAAGGCTTCACCTTCTCGGGGGTTCGGTCAATGGTAGCCAGCCATTCGGCGTTCTGCGGGCGCGGTCCCGTTCACGGCCTTCGGCACAGTCATGAACATTGATCTCTGCGCGAGTGCTACGAGACCGCGGGCGGGAGGTCGATTCTCTTATTCGCCGGCATTCAAGTGATCAATCGCGTTATAAAGGTCGGCCACTCGCTCGCAAACAAAGTCGGCACCGGCGTCGCGCAGTCGCTCGGGCCGGAACGCCGCCCAGAGGACGGCCGCGGTCTGCGCTCCGGCACCTCCGCCCGCCTGGATGTCCGCGAGGGAATCCCCCGCCATCAGAATCCGAGCAACCGGAACGGCAAGCTTTTCCGAAGCCTGGAACACCCCTTCCGAATCGGGCTTCGGCCGAGTCACATCGTCGCTGGAAACCAGGTGCTCGACGCGATCCCAGAGGCCCAGTTCGACCAGAGTGAACCGGGCGGACCGTCTCCCTTTACCCGTGAAAACTCCGACTCTCCAGCCCAGCGCACGGGCGTGATCGATAACCTCGGCAATCCCCTGGACAAGCTGGACGTTCCGGCCGAGTTCCTCCTCGTAATACGAGTGGAACCGCTCCTCAGCCTCGTCAAGGTTGGCGGCAGGCACCATCACGCCGATGCAGTCGCGCTCGGCGGGTCCGAACGTCGCCTCAACCTCGGCGTCAGTCGGCGGCTTCGTGACCCAAGGGGCGACCGCATGGCGATAGGCATTGAAGATATGCGGCAAGGTGTCAGCGATCGTGCCGTCCAGGTCCAGGAGAAGGGCACGCGGTCGTTTCTCGAGACTCATCAGGGCGAATCTTTCCAAAAATAAGAAGTGGGTCGAAAGGCCAACGGCCAGCGCGAAAACATCTCCTGGAAGGCTAATGGAGGGCGACCCAACCTGACAAGGGACCGTTCTCGAGTCGTCGTCTGGACAATCGGCCGACCGGACGCTTCTACGCCCCTTCTCTTGCCATCCTCCGGCATTTGTCGCAGGATAGGGATTGCAGAAGCGATTGCGACCGTTCGGTGCGGCCAGCGCTCAACCCCATCAAGCCGCAGCCTGTTCCTGATTGGGGAACAAATGACGCAGAACATCGCCGATCGGTTGGCGGGGACGCTCCTGGGCACGGCCCTTGGTGATGCGTTGGGCTTGCCGGCCGAGGGCATGTCAGCGGGGGCGATCGCCAGGCGATTCGGGCGGCTGGATCGATTTCGCCTGCTGGGTCGCACCGGATTCGTCTCGGACGACACGGAGCAGTCGGCCCTGGTGGCTCAGAGTCTCATTCGTCACCCCGAGGATCTGGAGCGGTGCGTGGGGGCCTTCCGACGCTCGCTTCTGGGCTGGTTCTGCCGGCTCCCCTGGGGCGTCGGCCTGGCGACCGTCCGCGCCTGCGTTCGGATCGGGTTCGGAATCCGTCCGACGGGAGTGATGTCGGCCGGGAACGGGGCCGCGATGAGGAGCGCGATCGTCGGGGCCTTCTTCCACGACCGGGCCGAGCCTCGTCGCGCGTTTGCGCGGGCACTCGCTCAAGTCACCCACCGGGATCAAAGGGCGATCGAAGGGGCGCTTTATGTCGCCGAACTGGCCGCCGCCTGCACCCGGAGCAATCCGGGGACGGCCGCCGCAAGCTGCCAGCAAGAGGCCCGCCAGGTCGTGACGCATCCCGAGCTCGGCCAGGCCATTGATCGAGCGCGGGAACTGGCTCTGGACGGCGTCAGCCCTGACGCGGCGGCCCGGTTGTGCGGGACCTCGGGCTACGTGGTTCACACGTTGGCCTTCGCCACCTTCTGCTTCGTGCGTCAGGACCACGATCCCCTCTCCACGCTCAGCGAAGCGATTGCTGTAGGAGGAGACACCGACTCCATCGGAGCGATCCTGGGTGCCTGGCTCGGCGCGCTCCACGGCGAATCGCACCTGCCCAAGGACCTCATCAACCGGATCCACGACGGTCCCTTCGGCCCGTCGCATCTCCGCTCGCTGGCCGCGAATCTGGAGCAAGCGCGGAGCGGCCAATCGAGTCGCTCGCCCAGCTATTCCGTGACCGCAGCGCTGGTACGCAACCTCGCTCTCTATCCCATCATCTTGGGGCACGGGTTCCGACGTCTCTTGCCGTTCTAAGAGAGACCTTGTTTGCTCACGCCCTGATATCCACCTCGATCAAGGAGAAGTCATCAGCGAGGGAATCGGATTCCCCGTATTTCTGGGCAAACCGCAAGACCTCGTCGGGACCGCCTGGGCCGGGGACTGAGGCAAGGTAATCCATCAGCTCTTCCAGCCTCATCATCGACCTGCCCGGTTTCTTGATCTCGTAAGCGCCGTCGCTGAAAATGAAGAGCTTGCTGAACCGATCCAAGGCCACGACACCGGCGTGAAATTCCACCCCTGGAATGATCCCGACGGCGAAATTCCCCACGCTCAGCGCGACGGGTGAGGTCCGGTCGGCCGACGGCCCCGACAGCAAGAGCGGCGGGGGATGGCCACCGTTGGCATAGGTCAACCGCTGATTCTTGCGGTCATAGACCCCGTACCAGATCGTGAAGTATTTTTCGCCATGCCGCTCCATCGGGAACGCGTCGTTGAGACGAGCCAACACCATCGCCGGGTCGCGGAAGTCGGTGTTGGGCAACGACCGACCGCGCAGGGCATTGGCCACCGAGATCGACAGCAAGGCGGCCCCGACGCCATGACCGGAGACGTCGAGCAGGTAGAGCACGAAGTGGTCGGGGTCGATCCAGTCGTAGCCGAAGAAGTCCCCGCCCAGTTGCGACGAGGGGTGGAACGTCCAGCGGATCCGGATCTGCCCATCGAGCGGTTCGGGCAAGAGCGTTTGAACATACTCAGCCGCCTGGGAGAGCTCGCGCATCAGATAGTGCTGGCTGGCGATCAGCTCTTGTTGAAGGTGAGCCACCTCCGTCAGTCCAAGCTCGCGTTCGACGAGTCGAGCCATCTCCCCGAAGATCTCGAGCTGCGCGGGCTCGAGGTCCCTCGGTCGATGGTCGGCGATGCAGAGGGTGCCGACCTTCTGGCCTCCCGGCCCGGCGATCGGATACCCCGCGTAGAACCGGACGAAGGGGTCGCCCATCACGAGCGGGTTATCGCAGAACCGGTCATCCTCGGCGGCGTCCGGAACCACCAACGGCTCGTCCGAGAGAATGGCATGCCCGCAAAACGAGACGTCACGGGCCGTCTCGGACCTGCTCAATCCGCACGATGACTTGAACCACTGGCGGTCGGAGTCCACCAGAGAGATGTACGCCATGGGAACGTCCATGACGAGGCTCAAGACGCGGGTAATCCGGTCGAATCGCTCTTCGGGAGCCGTGTCGAGGAGGTCGAGAGAGCGGAGCGCCTCCAGGCGTTCGGCATCGTCCAGGGGGATCGGTGCGGCGATCATCAAACCTCCACAAGGGGATGCGAGTGAGGGCCAGGACCCTTGGGTCCGCCTCAGACCTCGCCAAGCTTCGGCACCGCTCATTCTAGCCGCACAATTCTCGTTCGTGAACGAGCGGTCGACCCAAGTCCCCCCTTTGGCCTTCGCTTCCGAACCCAAGAGGCGAGCAAGCCCACTTGGCCTTGATCTTGGAGACCTTACACCTCCACCTGGTAGTTCAATTCGATCTCATGACCCGGGAGCCCGCGAAAGCCCCAGTTGTGCCGGGGCGTTTCCGTGATCGTCACTTCAACGTCTTGCGGGCTGATCCCGATCTCTTGCGCGATCCGCTCGAACAGCAGGCGGATCAGGTGGGTCTTGGTCTCCACCGATCGCCCCTCGAACATGCTGATCTCAATGATCGTGTAGCGGTTCGTGCGACCGGCAGGCGCATAAAAGTCTTCGGCTTCCATCGGGAAGAAACGATGAGCCCTCTTGTCGACGGGAAAGTGGAGCGCCTCGACAACACAGGAGTGGATCACATCCGACAACCGTGCCTTCACAGGGTTCAAGGCTTCCTTGATTCCGTAGATTTTGATCTGAGACAAGACGGTGGACTCCTCCGTTGGCGAAAAACAAAAGAGCAGCAAATACAAGCACACAGTTATTCAAAACAGCAAACAAAAAAACAATACAACTCCAATACCAAAAGGGTGACCGCCAAATACCCAGGGTCGGCTCTGGCGGTCGCCTCTTCGAGGCTGCAAATGACATGCATTCTGATTCTGCGAATCAATCGATCAACGACTCCGATCCTTGAAGCCGCCGGAGCCCATCCAACCCGTCGATGCTGGTCCGATTCTTCTCGGCTTTGTAGCGTTCGAGGCCTGCTTTCCCTTTGGATTCGGCGTAGGCGGCCAACTGGTCGCGCTCTCCTTTGTACTCGTAACGCGGGACGCCCCAACCGCATGAGTCCGCGATCCGCTCGATGTCCATGACAACCACCGAGCGAGTCGCGGGGTGAGGGGGGAAATTCGCCACCAGGTCGTCCCAGCCCGGTTCACCCGGCTCGACCGCCCTGCCCTTGCCATACAGCCGCAGAATCAAGGGGCGTCCCTCGAGGGCGCAGAACATCAGGGTGAGCCGGCCGTTCTGGCGGAGGTGGGCCAGGGTCTCGATTCCGCTGCCGACGAGGTCGAGGTAGGCGACCGTCTTCGGGCCGAGGATCCGGAAAGAGTCGAGCCCTTTGGGGGAAAGATTGAGTAGCCCCTCCAGCGACGTCGGCGCGGTGCCGACGAAGAAGAGATGCTGGCGCTGGATGAACTGAACCAGGCTGTCGTCCAACTGCTCGTAGAGCTTTCCCATCCGAATCCTCGGCTTTCTCATCTCAAAACGAGGGAGACCGTCAAGATAGATCAGGCCGGCTTTTGCGCAGCCAGGATCACAAGCGGGAAGGCGAAGCGGATTCGACCATCCACCGGGTGCGCTCCGACGCCCAGCCGGTCGACTCCCAGGTCCTGGGTAAAAATCCGGCGGATCTCATCGGCAGCGCCCGGGTTCGGGAAGGAAGCAGCGAGGAGTTCTTCCAGGTCCACACCGAGCTTGTCGAACGTGATCGTCGGCCCCTCCAGGCCCGCGTCGTCGAAGAGCCCCTCGAGCTCGTCGAGTCCCAAGGCCCGAACGTGGGACGGGTCACGAAGCAATTCGACCTGATCGTACGCCGCGGCCTGCTCGGGACTAACGGAATAAACATCCACCACCACGACCCGCCCCCCGGGCTCGCAGACTCGCACCATCTCGGCGAGGACCAACTTGGGATCGAGCAGGTGATGAAAGGAATAACGCGTGAAAACCAGCGAGAACGAGTTGTCGGGGAAGGGCAACGCACCGACGTCGCCGACCTGCCAGGCCAGGTTGTCGAGCCCCTTGGAACTCTGCAAGGCCCGGGCCTGCTCGATCATCGCCGGAGTGAGGTCGACCCCGGTCACGTGAGCGGCCAGTTCGGCAAACTCGCAGGCAGTCAGGCCGGGTCCACAGGCCAGGTCGAGGACCCGATCCGAGGCAGAAACCTTGCAAGCCTGGAGCACGAGGCGAAAGGCATCCTCATTCGAGTGCGCAGGCATCTCTCGAAATGGGACGGCCTGACGGGTGAACTGGTCGACAATCCGCTGACGATGACCTTCGGTATCGCTCGCTTGACTCACAACATCGCTCCCTAATCTGTTCTTGAAATCGTGGGGTCCGGCCGGACTCTCGCCAGGACACGCACAACGGCTTTCGGGTTCACTCCCAAAACCACGAACCGAGGCTCCCCGATTGACGACGACGAGAATTCAAGCGAGACTGACGATCCCCGTTGAAGACAAGCGCATTGGTTCGTGACCACCCCTGAATCTCGTTACAACGCCAAGGGAACGCACCGGTTATGACGCTCACGGCCCTGGGCCTGATCCTTGCCGCGGCCGTGCTGCACGCCCTCTGGAACCTGCTGGCCAAACAGGCCGGCGGAGGCGTCATCCTCGTCTGGCTCTACGGCATGACCTCGGCGGTCTTGCTCACGCCCCTTGCCGTCGCACTGGCCGTCCTCGATTGTCCGGAGCTTGACACGACGGGTCTATCGTACACGCTGGCCAGCGTTCTGATCCACGTCGCTTACTACGTCGTCCTCCAACGCGGTTACAAGCTCGGCGACCTCTCCCTGGTCTACCCCCTGGCGCGGGGCACCGGGCCGGTCCTGAGCACGGTCGCCGCAATCTTCCTCCTCGGCGAGCGCCCGACCGCGTTAGCCCTGCTCGGCGCCATTCTCATCGCCCTAAGCGTCTTCGCTCTCGCGAGTCCGTCCCGCACCGCGACGGCCGACACCAAGCAGGCGGTCGCCATGGGGCTGCTGACCGGTCTCCTGATCGCCGCCTACACGATCTGCGACAAGCAGGCCGTTAGCCGATATGGGGTCCCGCCGCTGATCCAGCAATGGGGGACGAGCGTCGGCCTCGCCGCCGTCCTCGCCCCGTTGGCGATCCGCCGCCGCGCAGAGGTCCGCCACTGCTGGACGCACCACTGGCGGGCGGTGCTCGCGATCGGCCTGCTGGTTCCGACCGCCTACATCCTCGTGCTCGCCGCGATGCGTTTCACCCCGGTGAGCTACATCGCCCCGGCCCGGGAAGTGAGCATCCTGATCGCCACCCTCATGGGTACGCATCTCTTGTCCGAGCGCCAGTCAGTCACACGAATCGCCGCCGCCGCGACGATGGTCCTCGGCCTGGCGGCCCTGGCGTTGGGCTGAGTCGATCGGAAATCCCAAGCCAACTCCCCTCAGAAGCTCCCCTCGACGCCGACATGCCCACCAGGCCGGCGCCGTTCGTTGGTTGATCAACGATCCCCGAACAGCTCGCGATTCCTCGAAATCGCCTGCTTCTTTCGGTCCTCAAGCGACTTGAGCGACTCGTTACGATTCCTGACCTTCAGATCTTTTATCGGGCTGTTGATCCGCACCGAGTTCGACTCATAATCACTGAGAACGGCCAGATTGAGATCCAACAACCACCGAGGCCGTTGAACCTCAGTCTTAAAGTCCTTGGGACGCTTCTGACCAGGGGCATTCAAGCCAATCACGAGATGCCCGTGCCAGAGTGAATAGATGCCGCGATAGGTCAACGGGGGTTCGTCGTTCGCGACGGGCGAGAGCGTCAGGTCGATTGTCAGCCGGTTCGCTTCGCCCCCCAGTTTCAGGGTGAATTCCCGTTCCTCAATGGTTCCGAAGCTGATCGTTTTGTCGAGCGCCGGCCCTCGAAAGCGAAGTCGGTCCCCCTTGAAGATGAGTTGCACTTGAGGTGGAATCCCGGCGGGTTTGATAGGGAGAGGCTGGCCGCCGAATTCGGTCACCGATCCAAACCAGGTCCCCTGGAGGAATTCGAGGTCCGCCTCGGGCGTGGCGACCGTCTTCGCAATGCGTTTCGCCGGTTCCCCTCCATGGGCTTCGGTCCGCTCGGGAGCCGCTTGCTCGTCGAGAACGTCGGCCGTCACGACCTGCCCGCCCAGGCTGAGGCCAACCAGACCCGCCATCAGGACGCATGCGACCACAACCTTGACCTTGGACAGAACCAGGGCCGTCAGCACACTTTCCGCCAGGGCAATCACCTGAGCCGAGATCAACTCCGTCGCCGCTCGTCCGCCCGCGAAGTGCGTAGCGGCCCTTGCGGTCGAGTCCACCAGCGCGAGGGGCGGACTCGCCGCTGTCCCCTCCTCAGCCAGTGCGAGCGTCAGGGTTGCCGCCGTAAGCACCTGCCCGTGGCGGTTCAGCCGCCTCGCCAGGAGGGCGCGGGCCCGCGAAAGCCGGCCCGAGAGCGTTCCGATCGGCCAGCCCAACCGGCCGGCCGCCGCTTGATAGCTCTCCCCCTCGAGGTCGCAGAGCACGATGGGGGCTCGGTACTTCTCGGGCAGGCGGCTGAGTTCCTGATCGAGCCAAGGGCCCAGGTCCAGGTCCTCCGCAAGACTGAGTCGCCGGGCCGCCGGTTCGGGCATCGTCATGACCTGCCTCTCACGTTCCCCGCGCTTCAAGATCAGGGTTCGCGCCTTGAGAGCCGTCTGCACCGCGACCCCGTACAACCAGTTGGCGAGCCGCTCGCGAGGGACAATCGCGTCCCCTTTGCGGGCGAGCACCAGGAACGTCGCCTGAAACGCATCCTCCGCGTCATGATGACGATGCAGGATACGTCGGCAGACGCCCCAGACCATCGGCCCGTGCCGGTTGACCAGCTCTTCAAAGGCCGCTTCCTCCCTCCGAGCGAGGAAGACATCGAGCAGTTGGCCATCCGTCCATCTTCCGAGCGCTCCAGCGCCGCCGAACAGGGTCCGGAGGTCTTGGCTCATCGTCTTCATCGGGCGAGACTCCCTGGCGCCGGCCGCTCTATCCTCTCCTTGAATCTATTTACCCTGGGAAGCCGATTTTCATACAGTTTTCTTGACGTCGGCCGGTTTTCAGCACAGCCGGGCTACGTTTGGGGGCCAAATCTGCAACCAAGCTTATTCTGCCGGGCGATTGGCATGAAGCGTTTGCAAGACGCCAAGCGTTTCGGAAACGTGCCGGGCCGCCTGGAATTGCGAGGAGAAAAGGCTCCTGATGATCCCCTCGCGATCGATCAGAAAGGTCGTTCGTCCCGGGATGAGTCCCAGCGTTTTCTTGATGCCGTAACGGGCCCGCACCTCCCCGCCGGTGTCGCTGAGCAGCAGGAACGGCAGGCGATTGCGATCGGCGAAGCGCTGGTGCGACTCCGCGGTATCGGAACTAATCCCGATCACCTCAGCGCCCGCCTCTTGAAACGCCTCGTAGCTGTCCCGGAACGAGCAGGCCTCCGCAGTGCAGACCGCCGTCTCATCCTTGGGATAAAAGAACAGGACGACGTCGGCCTTTCCCCGATAGCTGGCGAGGCTCACCATCTCCCCCGTCGCCGACGGGAGCGTGAAGTCGGGCGCACGGTCCCCAACGCGAAGACCACTCGTCTCTGCCATGACAATTCTCTCCCCCTTATGAGCCCACCCGATCACGTCGAACTCACCGCTGACCTCATCCCTCAGGAGTATCTTGGCCCCGCACTCCACCAAGTTCCAGGCCGTCGAATCGAGATTCTCCGTGTCACCTTCCACAATATTCGCAGACATCATGATGCTTACGCATCACGAGCATCTTCGCAGCCCCGAACGGATCACCGTCAGGGTGAGTCTCTCGCTTCCGGCCGTTCGAGCGGCTTGGAAAGGAAATATCGCTCCTGCCCGGCGGGATAATGGGGCAACGTCCCGAAGACCGTAAACCCGAGCCGTTCGTAGAAGGGGCGGGCCTGAAAACTGAACGTATCGACCCAGACATGATGGCAATCCCGGTCCCAGGCGAGCCGTTCCATCTCCCGGACCAAGCGACTCCCCCAACCCTGGCCCCGCAGGTCTTGCGACACCGCGAGGACGGTCAGATGCAGCCAACCCCAGTTGGTCTCACCGATTGCCCCTCCCACGATCCGGCCTCCGTCGTCTCGAAGCACGAGCGTCAGCGGTTCCGGCTGCCAGACGAAGCCCTGAGCACGACTGAAGGCATCGAGCGGAGCAACGATCGCCTCCCGCTCCATGGGAGTCGGCGCAGCAAGTCGAACGATCTGTGGCATCGAAAATCGCCTCTTTGGATTGAAGGAGGCATCCAAAATTCAGGTGCACCGGAGCGGATAGGGAGGGCTTGCGGGTCGCGTCCCCATCGACCACCGCGATCCAGTGATGCTCCCAAGAGCGCGGCTCAAGCGAATTGAGCCAAGGTCGGCTTCCCGATCGAATGAGCCGGGGTCGTACCAACTTTTGGTTTCTTGTGAGTAGGCTTCAGCCGACTCTCCAAGATCAATTTTAGGATGGCCGCAGAGGGCCCATTGAACGGAAAGGGCATGCGCCCACGGGACACGAATCCCAAGAAATGAAACAAGCCACCTGCGATTCCTCGCAAGTGGCTTGTGATAAAATCAGTGGAGCGGAAGGGGATCGAACCCTCAACCTTCGCATTGCGAACGCGATGCTCTCCCAATTGAGCTACCGCCCCGGTGGCTGACGGGTCTTAGATTAACTTCCCGAGGCCGCCGACGCAAGCCATGATAGGGCAAACCCGAGGTCATTTCTCTGGGGAGGCGTCGGGACGGCTGGACCCTGGACAAATGGTCGGGGCGGGGCGTATTATACAGGTTAAGGAACGCTCAAGCGTTCGTCTTTTTTTGCGCGAAGTTCACGGGACCTGAACCTGTTCAGGATCGGATCATCATGGCCAATCGACGGCCCCCACGGCCGGAAGAACGGGGAAATTACGGTCCAGATCGTAGACCAAGGGCCGGTCGTCCCCCGCAACAGAGGCAGTCTCCCAATCCCCGAGGTGAGGGGCAGGAAACGCCGGCGGGTGTGGAGCGACTGCAAAAAATTCTCGCGCATGCCGGTATCGGTTCGCGACGCGCCTGTGAGGACGTCATCCGCCAAGGGCGGGTGACCGTTGACGGCAAAGTCGTCAAAGAGCTCGGGACCAAGGTGGACTCGCGACAGGCCAAGATCGCCGTCGACGGGCAGGTGATCCATCTCGAGCGGATGGTCTATTACGCGGTCTCCAAGCCCAAAGGGTACGTCTCGACCAATAACGACCCGGCCGGACGCCCGCGCGTGGTCGACATCCTTCCCGAGATTCCCCAGCGCGTCTATACCGTCGGCCGGCTCGACGAGATGAGCACGGGGCTGATCTTGCTAACCAACGATGGCGAGCTCGCCAATAAGTTGGCGCACCCCAAGTTCGGCGTTGAAAAGCTCTACCGGGTCATCGTGGCCGGAACCCCCGAACGCGAAACGCTCGACAAACTGGTCGACGGCGTCTGGCTGGCGGAAGGCAAGGTCCGGGCCCGGCGGGTGCGCGTGGTCGGTAAGAAGGGGCAGGCGACCATTCTCGAGATGGTCCTCGCCGAGGGGAAGAATCGCGAAGTGCGCCGGATGCTGGCGCAGCTCGGGCACAAGGTCATGTCCTTGACCCGGATCGCGGTCGGCCCGATCACACTCAAGGGCCTCGCCTTCGGCGAATATCGACCACTCTCGCAGAATGAAGTCGAGATGCTCCACCGGATCGCCTCGGGCGAGACCGTGGCTCCCACACGATTCCAAAGCAACCGAAGGCCCCAGCAGTCACCAGGCCGAGGCCGGCCCTCGGGCCCCGAGGAACCGCGGCGCGACTCGGCCGAGTTCAACGCGGGGGAGGGATATGGATCCCGGCCGCCGCAAGGACGGAGAGAAGGACCGCCCTCCTCGGGCGGACCGCGACGGCCCTCCTCGTACTCTCAAGGCCCGCGCGACCAAGCCGGCGGACCGCGTCGACCTTCCTTCGGCTCGGGACGACCCGACTCCGGCGGCTACGGATCGCGACCGCCACGCCCCGATGGACCCCCGCCTTCCCAGCGCGGACCCGCTTCGGGCTCGGGACGACCGGCCTACGGAGCTTCAGGATCGCGACCGCCACGCCCCGATGGACCCCCGCCTTCCCAGCGCGGGCCGTTTTCCGGTACCGGACGCCCCGCCTATGGAGCTTCAGGGTCGCGACCGCCACGCCCCGATGGGCCGCCGCCTTCGCAACGCGGACCGTTCTCGGGAACGGGACGGCCGGCCTATGGATCGTCGTCTTCAGGGCCACGGTCGCCGCGCCCCGATGGACCGCTGCCTCAGCGCCGCTCGGCCTCGGGAACGGGACGGCCTGACTCGGGTGGGCAAGACTCACGACCGCCACGTCCCGAAGGGCTTCCCCCTTCGCAGCGTCGGCCAGGTTCGGGAACGGGACGGCCGGCTTACGGTGCCTCTTCTTCCTCGGGGTCGCGGCCGCCGCGTCCAGGGGGCGGGCCTCCTTCCTCTCAGCGCCGACCGACAGGGGCAGGCGCACCGAGGAAGACCGTTCGGTCCAAGCCGCCCAGCGATGAGGCGCCGCCACGGCGAATCATCGGCATGGAAGGCATGCCCAAGCGTGAAGGTCCGCCTCAGCCTCGTGAGAAGCCTCACATCATCAAGCGGCGTCCCCCGCGCTCGGCTCTCGGGCCACGACAGCCGAAGCCGAAGCTGCCCGGCGACGAATGAGCCGGTTCACGTGAGAGGACGGATGGCCGAGCTTTGAAATCCAAAGGATGGGTCCGGCAGACTGCCTGCCGGATCCATTCCCTTTGAATCCAGGCTCACCATCCTCATTCTTATCGGATGACATGAACCGACGTGAATCAGACTCGAAATCGGAATCGAGGGTCAGGACATTGGAAGCGGTTGCCCCGGCGTGTGTGGCCCAGCGGACGGCGACGGTTCTCGAGAACGTCGCGGTCGCGCATGAGACGTTCCGGATCCGGCTCGACGATCCCGAGATGGCCCGGAGCATTCTTCCCGGCCAGTTCTTGATGATCCGAGGCGGCCGAGGATCCGACCCGCTCATGGGTCGGCCGTTCGCCGTCTACGACGTGGCTCGCGACCCGAGCGGAACGCCGACGGCCGTGGATGTCGTCTACCTCGTGATCGGTCGCGGGACCGCTGCCCTGGCCACGCTTCGGGCGGGCGACCGCGTCACCATCTGGGGACCACTTGGACACGGCTTCGGGCCTCCTCCCGAAGGTCCCGTGGTCTTCGTGGCCGGCGGGATCGGCCAAACCCCGTTCCTGGCGCTCGGGAAATGGTGGCTCGGCCACGAGCCTTTCGGCCCCGTCGAAACGGTAAGCTCGGATTCTCCCGGACGTTTCGCATCATCGGCCACCCTGCTCTACGGCGTGCGAACCGCCGCCCTGGCTGCCGGGGTCGACGACTTCGAGCGGGCCGGTATCACAGTTGAGCTGGCAACCGACGACGGAACGGCGGGACACCACGGCTTCGTAACGCAGCTCCTGGAGCGCCGGCTCGAACGGGGCGAGCGTCCGGCGAAGGTTATCGGCTGCGGACCGCCGCCGATGCTCGCGGCCTTGTCGCGGCTCGTCGCGCGTTACGAGGTTCCTTGCGACCTCTCGCTGGAGAACCACATGGCCTGTGGCTTCGGCGCCTGCTTCAGTTGCGTCGCGCCGATTCGACAAGCGGACGGCTCGATCGACCTCCGCCGGGTCTGCGTCGAAGGCCCCATCTTCCCGGCGGCCGACGTGGTCTGGACCGGTTGATCCAGCCGACACTCACCGTGCCCGCGCCCGGATCTGGTCGCGGAGCCTGGCGGCGAGTTCGTAGTCTTCTTCGGCGACGGCGTCTTCGAGTTGCTCGCGGAGCGTTTTCTCGACGGCAAAGTTCTTGCGGATCTCCTGCTCGAGGACGCGGAGCTGCTCGATCAGAGGCTGGTTGGGCGTTTCGCTGTCGTTATGCTCTTCCGACCAGCGGTTGTGATGCACGGTGAGCCGGTCGGCCCCTTCGCGCACCACGTCGATCGCTTCGTCGGGCTTGCGCCGTTCGAGGGCCAGAGCGGCGGCAGCCTGGGTCCGATGGAACAGGACGAGACCCCGGAACCGCTCGTGCGAGGCGATATAGTCTTCGTCGATCCCGTGCTTACAGACGAAATCCATCAGGGCCAGGGTGTGGTCGGCATCCAGGAGCGCCTTGTCGTAGCGCTGCAAGGTGAGCCAGGCGACCCGGCGATGATAGTACTGGACGAACTCGCGGTCGGCCTCGACGCAGTGGTCGGGCGACATCGTCCAGCGGGCCGCCTTCCCCGCCTCGGTCTGCCCGCGCCCCGAGGCACGATAGCGGAGGTAGTCCAGATAGCTGGGAAAGCCATGCGGCCGGTTGCCGTCGGGGCGGCCCCCCACTTCGAGTTGAAGGACCCCTAGCTCGACCCGGACCTGGACGACCATCCGGCCGTCGCGTGCCCGCACCTCACGTGCGATCACTTCGCCGGGCTCCGGCTCGTACGGCCAACCTTGGATGGTGTCGTCCATATCACGACGCATGACCTGATCCTGCCTAAAGCCCAGTCGACCGTCGGTTTCCGCAACCGATTCTCAATTATATCCAACACCCCCCGCCGAGCCTATTGCCTGAAAATTGCCCCAGCGCGGCTTCCACTCCTTTAACGCTCGCATTGACAGTGCTCCGCACGGGCTTCATGATGAGCCGTTCGAACCGAATCGCCTACTCCTCAACGACCGAGCACTGACCCCTTCGAGCCAACGATGTTTACGAGCGAGCCCAGCCTGGCCCAGCGCATTGAACGGATGATCGCCGACACGCCGATCATCGACCCACACACCCACATCCGCTGCGACCAGCCCAATGCGCCCGACCTGGCGAGCTTGATGAGCGACCACGGGGTCCAGACCGAACTCCGCGCCGTCGGAATGCCGGCCGCCGACTTCTCCTCCGACCTCCCCGCCGACGAACGGGTTCGCCGCACGATCCCCTACCTGCGCAAGATGCGCAACACGGCAACCTCCTGGTGCCTCTACCGGATCTTCCGCGACCTCTTCGACTTCTTCGATCCGGACCTGACCGAGTCGAACTACCGCGACCTCTTCGACGCAGTGGCCAAGACCGGGCAAGACCCCACCTGGGCCCCCACGGTGCTGGGCGAGCGCTGCCACATCGAGACGGTCGTCACCAGCCTCGGGAACCGGAGCAAAGACCCGGCCAAGAACCCGGCCAACGTCCTGTTCAAGCTCGACGCCCACTACCTGTTCAGCCCCGGGGCCGCCACCGACCTCGCCCCCTTCTTCACCGGCCGTACCACCAAGGGTGAGTACTACGAAGTCCTCGTCCAACTCCTGGGCGAACGCCCCGCGACCACCGAAGCATTGTCGCGTCTGCTCCGCGACTGGCTCGACCGGACCATCACCGGCCCGGTCCGATTCGCAAGCACAGACCTCCCAATCGGGCAACGGTTCCTCCCTCCGGACGAGATCCAGACGCACCGGGTGCTGACCCAGGCCGCGACCAACGGCAGTCTGTCCGATCAGGACATCGACATTCTCGTTCGGTTCGTCACCTGGCAAGTCCTCGGCTGGCACCACGACCATCAGCGAGCGCTTCAGGTTACGGTGGGTGCCGAGTCCTTCATCGGCGACGGCAAGAGCATCCCGCGGTTCCAGGAGAGTTGGACGAGCGAGATGGCCCGCGCGTTCCACCACTTCGGCAACGCCCGGTTCGACCTGCTGATGGCCTCCGACGTCCTGACCCACGAGACGGCCATCCTGGCCCGGCAGTTCCCCAACGTTTACGCATCGGGCTACTGGGGACACAACTTCTTCCCGGCCACGATCGAAAAGATTTTCGGGATGCGGGTGCAGATGGCCCCGATGACAAAGGTCGGCGGCTTCCTCTCCGACGCCTCGTACGTCGAATGGACCTACGGCAAGCTGCAAGTCGTCAAGAAAGCAGTCGCCGCGTCCCTCTCCCACCTGGTCACGTCGGGCTATTACGAGGAAACCGACCTCCCAGCCCTCCTCCACCAGATCCTCCACGACACCCCGCGCGACCTCTACAACCTCGGCCCTGCCTGAGGCAAGCCAACCCCAAGGCGGGGCCTCTACCGGAGTCCCCGCCTTTCGCCGTCCCGTTCCCGGCTCAGCCTGTCCATCGACGGCCCGCAAACAACCTTATTAAGCTTGCATTCCGCTCAATCCGACCATCTCGACCGCCCGTCGATCGTGTTTGAGAAAGTCCGCCAGTAGGGGCTTGATATCACGGGGGCCCTCTGGCATAATCATCCTCACGGCCAGCAACGAAGGCCGCCTTCCTAGCTCAATTGGTAGAGCAGCTGACTCTTAATCAGCGGGTTGTAGGTTCGAGTCCTACGGGAGGCACTGGCGAGCAACCGCGCATAACAGCGCAACTGCTCGCGTGCTAAGCAGTTCGGAAGGGTGAAATGTGGGACGGGTGACACCCGTCCATGCGAACAAACCCACACAGGTGCGAGACCGAACGAATCCTGTGCGCCCCATGGCGAACTAACCGGCGTCCGACTTTTCCGCAGGGGGCTTGGGAGCATCCACCCCCTCAAGTGCAGCCCGCGTGTCTCCGTCTTCGAGATGGGTGTAGCGGTCCAAGGTCAGAGTGATCGTCGAGTGTCGCGCCAAGGTCTGGACGATCTTCGGATTGACTCCAGCCATGATGAGATGCGTGATGTAGCTGTGACGTAGCGAGTGAAAGTCGAGAATATCCTTCTTCGCATCCCCGACCGGGATCCCCGCGGCGGCCAGGTCGAAGCGGAGCAGCTTGGCCGTCTTCTCGGGAACGGGTAGGACCGGCTTGCCGGGCTCGAGGGTCGCAAGCCAGGGCTTGAACACCTCGGCCATGTCCTTCGTAATCGGCTGGACGTCGAGCTGACCGCGCTTGGAGATGGTCGCCTGGACCGTGATCGTCGGTTGCTCCCCCAGATCGAAGGACTCGGGAGTCAGGGACCGGAGCTCATTGGCCCGGAAGCCGGTCGCCATCGCCAGCCGATAGAGCATCGCTCGCGAGGGCCCGGAGATCACGACCAGCGGATACCCCTTGCGCGAGAGCTTCACATCCGGACCCGAGGCAGCCGCGTTGAGCAACCGCTCGAGCTCCGGCTTGGTCAGCGCGCGGCGGACATACTTCCGGTCCGCCATGGCGTTGTACGGGGTCAGGTGATCGACCGAGCTCTCCTTGATTCGCTTCCCCCGGACCAGCCATTTCGACCATGCCTTCACCGCGCCGAGCGCGTGGTTTGCCGTCCGCGCCGAACGCTTCGTCTTGAGCCGGCCAAGCGCCTCCTGAATCCGGTCGGAGGAGAGATCCGCGATCGAGTCGACGGTAGCGCTCGCCAGAAGTCGCCGGATGGCAGAGGCGATGTCATGCGCGTGCTTTGCCTTGTCCCCCTTGGCCAGCAGGGCCGATTCATAATCGACGATGTGCGTTTCGAGGGGCTTGAGCGCCGCCTCGCGGCGCGACCGGTCCCCGGGGTCGACGATCCCCTCCCGGACCCGCCGCGCCTCGGCCTCGAGATGGTGAGCCAGTTCGAGCGACTTGCCCTTGTCGGTGAACGCGGCTTTTCGCTTGCGCTTCCCGTGCTCATCGATCCACCAGATGGTCCACTTGCCGACCTTGCCGCGGGCCCGGTCCGAAGGCCTCTTCCAAACTCCGGGCATCGTCAGTTCCTCTTGGAAGACTGGGCGTCGATCCACGCGTTTAGCGTCCCGACCCGCCACCGAGGCAGGTTGCCCGTGATCCGGAGATCGGGCTTGGGGAACTCGGCGGCGCTGATCATCTCCTCGACCTTGCGGACCGAGAGGGAGAGCGCGGCCGCGACCTGGGCCTTGGACAGGAGGGTCTGGCAGTCCGCGGGCAACGCCAGGATTTCACGCTGATTCACTTCGGCTTTCGCTTTGAGGCTCATTGTCCGTTGATCTCCAGTTCGGCGGCGGGGTTGCCGGCGGCCATCCAACCCAAAAGCAGGGAGGTGCAGTCGAAACAGATATCCATGGCGTCGCGGGTATCCGACGGGGCGTTGAACTCAAGCGTCAAGATCGAGTGATGATCGATAATGACTTTTTTGCACCTGTCACATATCACGCGCTTCTCAACCATGCTCACCTCCGAACTCGTCAAAGGGTTTCGCGCTTGCCGTCGGTGTCGAGTAGGCCGAGGCCGGCTTTTGTTCGCGGGCTTGGGGCCGCGCGGCTTTGGGAACGTACGTCGGTCGGATTGCGGCTAGGTCGAGGACCTTGGCCAGCTCGGCGGCCTCGTTCATTCGGATCGAGCAACCCTTGCCTTTGACCGGCCACCACTGACCGGCCTGGTTTCGCTCCCATACCCGGATGCTGATGTAGGGGTGGCCGTTGTACTCGGCCAGATTGACGCGGAGCTCGGTTCCCTCGCCGCGGTCGAAGGTGGCGAGGCGTTGGCCTTGATCGGCCGGCGCGGCGGGCTGATCAGGCTGGGCATATTTGGGATTACGCCACATGGCGGTTCCCCCCCACGGTCCGGCGAACAGCCGTACGGCTTTGATTGGGGCGACTGCCATCTTTCAAGTAGACGCCAAGGTACGGCCATCCAACAGCCGTACAGCTAGGGTTCCCCCTAAAGGGGGAAACCCCTGCGCGTACGGCTGTTAGCTGTGCTGCCGTACGGAACTGGCGTACGGCTGTTGAGTACGGCTGTTTATCGCCGCGTACGGCTGTTACGTCTGTTGGCTTCAAGGGGTCACCTCCATACCCTGGTTTAGGGCATAGGCGGTCACGTCTTGGGTGGCCCCGTTTCCTTTCGGGGCGGTCGTCCTGACTTCGCAAACGATCGCTTCGTCCACCAGCAGGAAGAGAAGCCGTTTCACCTTGTCGAGGTTGAAGCCGGTCGCTTCCCGGATCTTGTTAGCTGTGCCTTGGTGGCCCTCCTGCCTTTTCAGGAACGAGACGACCTTAGCCATGCCCTCACGCTCAAGGCGGGACGTTTCGGCTTCCTTAGCTGCTAGCTTCGCCTCGGCCTCTCGCCTCCGATTTTCCTCCTGAAGTTGCCATTTGGTTTGGCGTTCCTGAGATGGGCTGGCGATCGTGACAACCCACTTCCGCCCGTCGAAGTCGGACTCCAATTTGCCGACCTCGATGTCGACGGCAAACTCACCGCAATGGCCCGCGGATCCGCCATAACAGAAGTGGAGATAGAATTTCCCGGTCTCCGCGTCGAACTGCTGACGCGGGGCCACCAGCATCCATTGCCGCATGAACTGGCCGATGCCAGCGTAAGCGAGGTCTCCGAGCGCCGGGGTCGCGAACGGGTCGTCTCGCTTCTTGGTGAAGTGGTGAGCAAGTAGAGGGGTGCAACCCTCATCGAGGCAAAGGGACGCGATGTCCTGGAGCATCGGCCCCATCTGGAACATGTTGGATGCGTCGACGCCGGCGCTTCCTGCCAAGACCATCAGGTAGAACGGATCGAGACAGAGGCATTCAAGTCCGTGATCGGCGATCGTCTTTCGAAGCACAGCCAGGTGTTGAGCGTCGGTCAGTCGGGGTAGGTTGAAACCCCAGTAGACGCCCGCTTCGGAGGGGGGGATCTCCCTCGAAATACAGACCTGCTTGGCGTTCGCCTGGATGACTCGACGTCCCGACTCACCAGAGATCAGACCCACCCGGAACGGCCTTGGAACGCGGAACTTTCCGAGGAAGGGTGTAGCCGATCCGAGTGATATAGCGTAATCGATAAGGAGGCTGGTCTTGAGACTCTTCGACGGACCGCCGATCGCCCCAGTCTCACCCTTAACTGACACCCCCTCGATAAACCATTCGACGTTGAAGACTTCGCGGAAGAAAGAATCCGAGGTCTTCATGTCGAGTGAGAAGAGCTTCGCCGCGACGGCGTTGGTTGTCGTCGGCCGGGCCTTGATCTCCGTGAGTCGAGCGATGAACGACTCGAGTGTGCTGCCAGGAGACCAACGACCCCCGTAGATGTCCTTTAATTTCTGCGTTGCCTCTTCGACGAAGTCCCGTTCCCGGGATAGCTCGATGAGGGTATCGGTGTGAAACGCGTGATTGAAAGAGTGGGCTGATTTCTCCTGGAGTTCAGAAGTCAGAAACGTTGCGTCATGTTTTTTCCATCCGCACCTGACAAGGCCGTCATCCACGATGAGTGGTTCAACGGGGTCCCCTCGCCGGTAAAGCTCGAGGATAATCCGATAGACGGTCTGGTGGGCGGCCCGGAAGAAGTCGGACGGCTTCAGAACATCGACAATCGCCGGGAGGATGCCCGGGTCGTTGAGTATCGACCCGAGCAGCGCGGCTTCGATCTCGACGTTGCTTGGAGGCGAACGGAGTTCGGGGGCATCAATGGCGATGACGTTAGGCAGATCGCCATTCGTGGACAGAGAAGGTAAGCCACGGGATTTACTTCGGGCTTTGACCATAGGGCGTCAGTCTCCCCCTTCTGGCTGGGGCGGGTCGAGCTTGAACAGGCCGGCATCCTCAGCCGGGACCGCCTTGGAGATCAGGACCAGGCAGACGCCATGACTGGCCATGCACTCGCGTCCAGGGCAGAGACGGCATCGAGCTTCGTCACCGTTGGCCCAGACACGTGCAATCGCTGTGGTCGGCCACAGGGGCGCGTGGCTGGCCACGAACCATTGGACCGGCCGGGGCTGGGGGTACTCGAAGCGCAAGATGGGCGGATCTTCCGGGGGCCGCTTGTCAACCTTGGCCTTTCTCTTCCGCTTCGTCGCCGTCATTGCCATCGTTTATGGATCCTGCCTGCCGAGGTCTCAGTAGTGAGTAGGAACGAGCAGCTTCAATTCGCTCCGGAGAGTCGGAGAAAGCTTCAAGGTTCATCAGGGCCAACGCGATTGCCGTCGCGGTGGCCCTCTCTCTTGCGCGGATGGGGATCACGACCCCACCGGGGCTGATTCGATCCAGGTCACGACCTGAGACCACTTCACGACCAGCTCGTTCGCCTTGGCCAAGGCGTCTTGCGGGCTGAACTCCTCGGAGCAGTTCGAACAGACGCAGGCTCGGAGGTCGTTCAAGTCGAGGGTGATCGACTCTCCCGCCAGGCAGAACGGACAGAGAACCTTGAGGCTTCGGGTTGTCTTCGTCGCGGTTGCCATCGTGGGTTTCCTGGGTACGCACCTTCGACGCTCGCCAGTGAACGCCACTGGCCATCGTCATGCTTTCCGGGTTTGACGGATCAGCCTGCCATGGCTTGAGAACGTGAAAGCGTCTGGCGTCATACCAAGCGTACGTGGGGTAGGATTCGCCCGTCAGGCAGAGGCAGTCATCCTGCTGAGAATCGGCCGGCTATCCCACTCGGCGACTGCAACCTTGAGTTCCTCGAAACCCTCCTGTTCAAGGATAATCTCGCGGCCGCACATGCGATGCTTGATCCCTTTGCCGAGGATGAGCTTGTGGATAAGCTTCCGGTTCTTCTCCTTGCCGAGTGCGCGAGCGGCACGGGGGATGTTCCAGAGTTGTCCGTCGTTCATAGCTTTCCCTTCTTGCCTCAACTTTGTACGCGTTCGGCCAACACTTTGAACTATAACGCAATCTTTTGTCGCGTCAAACAGTTTATTGCCTGGATCGCAAAATTCTGTTGGCGAATGGACAATATTGCGATCAGTGAGCAGAATGCTGGTTATGGAACTCTACAAAAAGCTCGATCTTCTGTGCCGGATAGATGGCGTCAGCCGCCCCGATTTAGCGGGGATCGCTGGCGGCGTATCGGTCTCCACCATCAACAATTGGTTCAGCGGAAAGACGAAACCTGATTTGGTTGCAGGGCTGAGAATCGCCCGCCACTTCGGTGTTCCGCTCGAGTGGTTAGCTGACGATGGGGACTCAATATTTCCAGAGCGATTCGAGAAGTCCGCACCTCCTGGGATTAGGCTAGCGGACGACGAAAAGCTTGTACTCAAGGTGTACCGAACACTCAGGTCGATGGGGACAATGAACGAGGATCACGCGATTGGATCGCTGGTGATCAGAGCGGCCAACGTAGAGGTGGCAAAGGCTGAGTCGACGGGCGAGACCATGGCAGCCGTTGACAGGATGAGCCGAAATGAGGCGTCAATCTTCGAGGAGGCGGCAAAGCGTGGTTATATTTTGGTGGATCCCAAGCTAGGTGTTAACGCTGAGGCAGGTGATACGGAGGACGAGGCGGTCAAGCGAATCAATAAAGTTAACGACCTTATGGTTGAGCGAATGGCTATCACTGATGGCGGGCGTAAGGTCCCTAAAGCCAAAAAGCCCTCCGACCCCAAGAAGTAACCCGCCCTTTCGGCTCACCTAAAACCTGGTTTCGGCTGGCCTCATGCCAATGGTGGGCACGGCCTACCCCCTCCCCCGCATCCGGTTCGAATAATCCCCGATGGATGCCCCTCGCTATGGGAACTCGCTATGTCAGGTACTGGGCCGCCGGTGCCCTCGCGTGCTTCGTAAGCGGCTTCCTCTCCGCGGCGTTCTTGGATTGGCTCCACGGTCCAACCTTGCCCGGGGGAGCACAAGCTGCATCTGCTGCGTCGAATCCTTGGATCCAGTTTTTCGGCACCCTTTGCGGTGCTCTGGTTGGCGGCAGCTTCCTGCTAGTAGGCCAACATGTGTCGTGGAAGAGCCAACACGAGCTCAAGACCAAGGAGATCAACGAGCAACGCAAACGACAACGGGCGGACCTCCAGATGAAAACCCTTGTCGACCTGCAGGAAACCCTTTTCCAACTATCGAATTCAGCAAGCTTGATTAACGCGAGAAATTACGCGGAATTCGTAACCGGATCAGGAAGGCGGGATGCCCTTAGCTTGACTTTTGCCGTTTTGGGATACAAATGTGGCGAGCCTCCCTGGTGCAATGAGGGGTATGCACAGAGCCCTTCCTCGCACACAAGAAGGCCGCCATGACCAGTTTAACCGATCGGACTCGCGCGCGACTCTCCGTGAAGCAACTTCGCTTGCGGTTGCGGACCAACCGGCGGCGACAGGCTCGCAAGGCGCGGGCCACACGGCGAAGGCTCGAACGAATTCACGAGCAACTCCCCAAGCAGGTCCGCACCGTTCTTGACTCCCTCGAACCCGCCTTCTCGCGGGCGGCCCATCGCCGGTTGTGGCTGGAATGGGTTTTGGCGATCCCTGGTGATCGCGTGGTGTTCCAAAAGCTCACGCCCGGATTCCGGCAACTCCTGCTCAACGGCCTTGCCCCCGCGGCCTGAACCCCCGCCAAGTCGCTTGCCACGCTCAAAAGCCCGGTCCGAGACGCCGTCGCAAGGGGTCTCCTCGGATCAGGGTGCGCGCTGGCACGACAAGGTCGTCAAAACGGCAAAAGTCAAACTTAGATCGCGTGACGATTTGGACCAGAAGGCTCGCGAAGCTAGGGACCGGGCGACTATCCTCTCCGTGAGGGTTGACGACCAAGAAACGCAAGAGCTTATTACGATTATTCAGACATTGTATGCATGTGTTGATTATGCGGATTCCGCGGAAGAATCAGATGGATATTTAGATGAATTAGGGAAGGCGTTCAGGCGTGCGAACGAAAGGATCGGCGTCTTGCTACGGACCATGCATTGATCGATGCGCCACAGGGACGGACCGCGACTGACCCGCCCACCCCAGGGGGGGGAGGGTAATCGCTACCACCTCGAGCCATCCCACCGCAGCGGGCCCTTTGCACGTTTTTAGACGGTTCGAAAAAGTTGGCGCGGGTTTATGCGTGCGATTGCTGGTGGGATTGAGCCAGGGGGGTAATACCCCCCAAAAAAGTGGTGCAAAAACGTGCAAAGGGCCCGCTGCGGTGGGATGGGCGCGGGTCCTAGCAAATGACCTCCCCCCCTGGGGTCAGAAGTTGAAGAGCTCCGCAGGCATCCCGCTTTTCCCATTGGCGGTCCGCCGCATCTCGGCCAGCAACTGACGCAATAGGTCGGTCTGTTTGGGAGCTTCCTTCGCGACTTCCTTGATCGACTCATCCTTGCCGCCGTTTCCCTGGGCGATGAAGCGAAGTTGGGCGCTGTATGCCTCGGCGGATCCGGCGGTGAGAGCGGCGGCGTGAGTTGGCCCATCGGTCCCCGCGGCCTTCTTGTCCGGCATCAGTTCCCCGGCTGCTGCCGTGCTGGCCCGACCGAACGTCTCGGCATCGATCGCACCGCCGGCCAGGAGTCCTTTGAGGCGTTCAACCTCGGCGGTGTACTTCTCGAGCGGGGTGCGTGTCGCCTCCCAGATACTCTTGCCCTCTTCCTTCATTCGATTTTGGATCTCGACCTGATCCTCCATCGCCTTCTTCTGTTTCTCCATCCCTGAGAGTTGGGCGAGGAGTGACTTGGCGTTCGCGAGTTGAGCGGCGCTGGCCCCCTCGAGAGCGAGCTTGTAGATCTGGACCTCGTCACTCGACTTGCCGAACGTGGCGATCTGGAGCCGGAGATCCTTCTCCATCGAGGCGACGTCTTTACTGAGCGTGGCAGCCGCACTCTCGGACCCGGCCGAGCCTTCCGCCTTGGCATCACCTTGGCCCGATGCGGCCATGGCGACCGCTGCGGCCTTGGGAGACTGAGCCACCGTTGCCGGGATTGTTCCGCCTGACCCACCTCTGATCCAACCGGCCAGCGCGTTGAACCCCTCGAGAGCCTTGTTGAGAAACCACACGACCGGCTTGATGAGCACAAGCAAACCGTCGCCGATGTGTCCCATGGCGATCTGAAGGTTGTTGCTGAATTGGGTGAAAACGGACGAGGAGTTGGCGGCTGTCTTGTCGTAGCTCTGCTGGATCTGGTTCAGGGTCCGGAATTCATCGCCCGCCATCGCGGTGTACTCGGCCAACTTCTGGGTCTGCTGGGCCATCTTCTGAAGCGCGGCCTGACGCTCCTGGGCAGTGATCCCGGCGCTCGAGAGAGCGGCGAGTTGACCCGCCGCGTCCAAACGCTCGAGGCCTCCAAGGAACGCCTCGACGGCTTTCATCGGCTTGCCGGCCACGAGCTTGCTGAAGTCTTCGACGCTCAGCCCCGCGGTTTTTGCAAAGTCGGCGTGGTTGGACACGTCGACCATGTTCATGAGCAGGTTGTTGATGGAGCTCCCGGCTTGCTCTGCCGACGTCCCGGTGTCGAGCAGAGCCGCGGCCATCGCCATCGTCTCGCCCGCGCCGATGTGCATGGCGTTCGCCGTGCCGCTGACTCGCGACGTGACGTCGAGGATCCCATCGGCGCTGGAGAGGCCAGAGTCGGCGATCTTGTCCAGGGCCGAACCGATCTGCAACGCCCCCTTGCTGCCGAGCTTGAAGATGGCGTTCAGCTTGCCGATCTGGTCGGCCACCTGTTCAGCAGGGATGTCGTCCAGAGCGGTCGTCAGCATCGCCACGCCGCGGGTCTGTTCGACGAGCTGGTCATTCGCCACGCCCATCTTCGAGAGGCTTGTGGCGATTGCCAGGACGTTGTCCAACGGGACTCCCTTGAGCTCGGTTGAGAGCCCGTAGAGTTGCCCCTTCAAGATCTCAAGGGTAGTTCCTTCGGCGTTGCTCGCCTTGGACAACCCCGTCATGGCCTTCTCGAGATCGACCGCCGTTCCGACGGAGGCCTTGAGCGCCGTGAATACCAGTGCCCCCGCCCCGACGGCGGCAAGGGCCGGTCCGACGGCCTTGAGCGAGGATCCCAGCCCGTTGACTGCCGAGCCAAAGGCCCCGAGCTTCATCTCGGCCGCCTTCAGGTCCGCGGCCAACCCCTTCGTGTTGACGCTCGCGCCGATCGCGATATTGCCGATGACTGCCATGAGATCCCCGCTTCGGTTTGCGTCTAAATGAAACGGCCGCGGCCCCTACCACGGTGGGTCGCGGCCGGTCGATGGACGATAAGGCAATCGACTCAGACCGCCGCGGCGTCCGGCTCGGCGACGACGAGAGAATTGACCTCCATGGCGGCATCCCAGATCTGAATCATGATCCGACAAGAGACATCGTTCAGGGCCGGGATGTCCGCCTCGGTGAACATGGGGTTGCCGTCCTCATCGCACACGCTCATGACCGCTACGGTGGACCGAACGGAGTTCTTCGCCTTGGCCCCATCGGTCCCGTTGTCGCTACACATGGCCTCCCACTGTTCTTGCTGGCGCGCCGTGCGCGACTGAACGAAGACGGAACCCCCCAGGTCGGGAATCTCGACTTTTTTGCGCTTCCGGCCGTCAGACGCGAGGATCTGATCTCTGGTCAAAGACATGGTCACTCCTGAGCAGGAAGAAGGGTGGATGCCGGGGGTGACTCTCCCCCGGCGGTTACGAACGTGTCGAGGTCCGCGTAGCGGATCAGGACGCGGACTCCTACGCGGTGGGCCGTCAGACGTCCCGAGGTGATCGCCCGGCGGATTGTCCGGGTCGAGACCCGGGTGTAACCGGCGGCCTCCTGGACGGTCGCGTAGGGTGATCTCTGGGGTTCAACCTCGGGTGTCATCGACTCACTCCTTGCCACTGAGGGATCGTTTCTCGCGACGTCTGGTGCCACTCCGGCTCCCCGGGTCGCCAGTCCAACCCGACTCGCCAGGGAACACGACGACGTCTGCAGCCCGGAGCGCTTCGGCCTTGCGCTCCTCGAGCTCGACGTACGCGCCGGCGCCATGGTTCCGACCGTCCACCTTGGTTGGCCTCAGGAAGCGAACCTGCTTCATGGCTCTGGGGGCTACGGGCTGACTACGGCTGGACTCAACCGCGCCCGACTTACGAAGCAAGTCCGCGTCATGGTCGTCGATTTCGGCAACCTGGCCGGGCTCGTACCACTGGCCCCTGATCTTCGTATCTTTGAGGAATTTAACCTTCGTCATGGTTTGATAGCCTCACTGGTTACTGGACCAAACCGCCTCGCCCGCGTATTCCGCGAGTCCGCCTGTGATCAGAACGCGGGTTTGATCGGCCGTGGTTTCGACCACCTTGCCGGCGGCATAGCTCCGGCCATCGACAGTGACGGCCTTGGCCGTGATCTTGACCGGCGCGACGGTCGCCACCTTGCCCTCGAGAAGCCGCTTGGCGAACTCGTCTGTGACGTCCACCAGGTCGCCGGCTGCGCAGACCCGGTTACCGACAAGGATGTTGTCGCGGGCGATCTTCACTCGGGACATCAACACCGCGGCCTTGGCCTCGAGCAGTTCCGCGGCGAACTCCGGCTCAACGTTGACGACATCCCCGTGCTTGGCCAGCCGGCCGTTGAAGACCAGTCCCAGGGGGTTTTCTTTCAGGATCAGACGCAGCTTCGACACGGTCTCACCTCCCGATCAGTTGGCGGCCGTGCCGAGCATGTCGACCAGAGCCGCCACGGCTTCGGCCTTCTTCTCGCGAGGAAGGTCTTTGTGGACCTGAAGGGCCTGAGTCAGCCGTGCGTCGACGAACTCGCCAGCGACCGACTCGACGAACCGGATGGCTACCTCGAGGTCGACATCGACAACATCGCCTTCAGCACAGACCCGGTTGCCGACGAGAACGTGGGGCTTGGTCAGCTTCACTTGGACCATCTGCATGACTCACCCTTTCGGGGCTGGGGAAAAGGATTCGATCAGTCGTGGGCGATCGAGTGGGGTCAGGTCGTGACCATGTCCGGAGCCATGGCGAACGACTCGTTGTGACGAAGCATGACGTCGACGTCTTGCAGGCCCCGGTACCGGGTGAAGCCGGTGGTCGAGAACCTGTAGGGGTTCACGAGGATGTCGACCGGCCCCCACAGGCCGATGACCAGATCCGACCAGTTGCCGAAGATGATCGGGGAAAGACCAGTCCCCAACCCGTGGGTCAAGTTGCTCGGGAGCTGGTTCGAAGCCACGGCCGGATAGCCGAGGACGGTGTTGGAATCGGTCCAGAGCATCTTCCCGGACGTCGCCACCTTCTCCGTCGTCCTGAGTTTGAGGCGACCGTTTGGCGTTGTTGCAAACGCGAGCTTGCCGATGTCGGCGTTGGCGTTGCCTACGGTTTGCTCCATCGCGGCGAGCAGAGCCAGGGTTGGAGCTCCCCCGTTCGCGCCGAATGAGACCTCAGCCACGCCAGGATTCTGAGCCAGCCCGAGGGGTTGGTTGTTATTCCCGAGGCCATTCAGCGCCCCTCGATCGACTTCGACCGCGATCGCCGAGAGGAGGTCCCCGATGATGACTTCGTCGATGTTGGGAATAGAGTCGATCGCCTTGCGCGTCACGTCGACATAGGCGCCCGTCGTGTGCGGGGTGAAGAGGACCTGTGAGTCAACCACGGGTTCGTCGGTGGGAGCGTCCCCGCCCTCGGGTAGCCAGCCAAGGGAGACGGTGGCCGTCTTCTTGGGGATAGCAAACTTCCCCCCGGTCAGATCGGGGAGGACCTGGGCGCCGAGCATCCCGCAAATCATCTTGGCCCGGAGCACGTCAATCATCGCCCCGGAGAGGATCGTGGGGATCCCCCCGGCGCCTGTCGTGGTCGAGAGTGCCCGGACCTCGACGTCCCAGGGCACGAGGAAGCCCCGAACATTCCTGCCGGTCCGCCGGGCAATCTCGTCGGAGACCTCGCGTTCGAGGCCTGTGATGACCCCGTTCGTGTGGTTTCTCGCCTCGCGAAGCGCCCTCGCGAGGGAGTATTTCCCGCGTTGAGAAGGCTCGTGGTGCGGGAGCGAGCGCTCTTCTGACTGATCGGGCCGTGAGTAAGTGAACAGTCGAGGCGTCATGGGATAGGCCATCCGCGCTTTGGATCAAACCATGGGGAGGTCATCACAGGCCACCCCTGACTATCCAAGTGTACGCGTGGCAACTCGATTCGAAAAGGCTAATTTTGCCCAATCAAAGAATTATTTTTGATTGCACAAAATCGACGACGCATCAATCGCATCAATGTGCCAGGAAAAAGGTCCCGAATTTCGTCAAAAAACGCGCGCGATGCCCGCTGCGGTGGGATGGGCGCGGGTCCTAGCAAATGACCTCCCCCCCTGGGTGTCAGGAGGGCGAGGGTGGGTCAGGAGGTGCCGTCAGACGCGCCCGCTCGCTCGGCTCGTCCCTTGTTTCCGTACCCGTGGTGGGTGCTATGGCAGGACGCACAGACGCTCTCGAGGTTGTCCCAATCGAGCTCGAGGTCAGGGAAGTCTTTCCGTTCCTTGATGTGGTGGACGATGGTCGCGGCGACCGGTCGCTCTGGCGTGCTGCAGCGCTGGCAGAGCGGATCTTGCCTGAGCTTTGATGTCTTGAGCTTCCTCCAGGGTGAGCCCGTGTAGAACGCGTTGTCCTCCCGACGGTCGGGCCGTCGGTCATACCGGGCCTGGTCCACCTTCTTCTTGACCTCGGGTTTGAGCATCCAGGCGGGGCGGAACGTGGGGATCTTCTTAGGCATGGTCGCTCCCCTCGATCGCCTTCCCCGCGGCATAAGCCAAACGGCCCACCAGCTCGAGGGCGGCGCGGGCGTCAAGCAAGACCTGGACATGCCGCCGGGTCTCGGCCCCGGAGAACACCAACTCAATCGTCGGCCCCATCAACTCGCCATCCTCGACGTGGGCGGCCCGACCGATCGTCCGGATGCCACCAACCATGTCTTCGAACTCGATGGTGTCCCTCTCGGCCTCGGGCGCGTCGCAGTCGTGGGCGATCAAGGACATGAAGCCGGCGGCGGTCTGTTCGTCCTCGGGAGTCTCCTCGGTCTGCGCTGTCATGGGTTCATCCCTAGTCGGGAGCAAATGGTACGACTGAACACATTGCCATTCTACCCTGGTAGAATAGACAAGGGCGAGTAAGCCGTTGCGCGAGAGGCTTGAATTGCATGGGTAAGAACACGATCAAGTTCAAGGTCTCCGGCATCAAGGAGATCCAACGGGCCTTCCGAGAGCTCCCGGACAAGCTGGCGAAAAAGGTGATCCGCCAGGCGCTCCGCAAGGGGCTGGTGCCGATCAGGGACACGGCCAAGACAGACGCTCCGCGCAAGACGGGTCTGATGGCGGCCGCGATCAAGATCAGGGCCGCGACGAAACGGAAGCGCGGGGTGATCTCGCTCGATGTCCGGATCGGTGACCACAACTTCAAGGGAGCGACCTTCTACGGCGGCTTCCAGGAGTTCGGGACGAAGAACATGGAGGGCCAGCACTTCATGGAGAACGCGTTCAGGGCCAAGGCGCCCGAGGCCGTGGCGACGATCATGGACCTGGTGGCCAAGGGCATCGAGCGGGAGGCCAAGGCGTGACAGACCCCGAACTCGCCGCGCTCGAAGCGATCGTGGCCGCGCCGCTCGCCTGGTCCCCGATCGCCGACCTCAAGTTGCTCGGCCACACGCCCGAAACACTGGCCGGCCTGCAAGCCCTCGGCCTGGTGGAACCGTGGGGTTCGGCCGCAGACCTCGTGTGGACATTGACCCCCTGGGGCGCGACGGTGCTCGAGGTCGTCATCATCGAGCATGGGCCCAACGAGGTGCCGCGCTGGTCGCAACCCTGGAATGCCCCCAGGTTCGTTCGAGTACCGAGGCACCGCCACGAGATGCGTTGGCCTTGGATGGAGGAGTTGCCGTCCCGGGACCTGGGGCCGCTCGACGTGCTCATCCTTGGAGAGGATGCCAAGCCGTTGCTCCTGTTCGGCCGGACCGTCGTGAAGGACAAGCGGATCAAGCCCCCTCCCAGGGCGAAGAAGGCCAAGGCGAAGAGGCGTCGGAAGGCGGGGTGAGCAGCGTTTTCAAACCCTGCCCCATTAGCGCCCTCAGCCACATAATTAGTCGACGTAAGTCTAAGCCCTATGGCATTACAACTTACATCAAATCATACACCGACTCTTAATCAGCGGGTTGTAGGTTCGAGTCCTACGGGAGGCACTCTTGAAGCCCATCTCATCTTGAGATGGGCTTTTTTCATTAATACACTTAAATCACTTTTCCTAAAGGCTTTAGAGCGAGTCAGCGGCTCAATAAGTGAGAAGAAAAATCGTCCGAGTAGAGTTGAGGAGTGACGCGGTGGCTGACGCTCCGTTTCCACTCCCCGCTCATCGAACCGGACAGGCGGTTTTCCCGCATCCGGCTCTCGGACAAGAAAGCACATGAGCCATACGGATGACCGTTTGACCCGCGTGGGATGCCGCCTTCGAATCAGGAACCACAAGGAGGAGGTTGTAAGGTTCGCACCACTCTCCCCGTCCTTTTCCCCGGCGAGCCTCCTTCTTGAACCCAGGCCCCTTTCCTCCACCGGAGTTACCCGGCTTCCCAGGTACTACGAGCCTGTCCGCCACCCCATGCGGCCCAGCCTCTCCCTCGCGGGCGTCCGGTTGGGATCTTTCTTCCCACCGATGGGGTTTCCCGTGTTGCAGCAGCTTCCCGTGTGTCGACATGCCGTCACCATTACCCCGGTGCGACCGCTGGATCAGATCGTTCGGAATGAGGGACTCTCAACCCCTCGGTTTTCACCAGCGACGGCGGCCTTCCCCGAATCTATGGCGGGGCGGCTCCCACATTAGAACTTTCGAGGCCTGCTCAGTGTTCACTCGCGTTACGGCCTGCCAACTCGCCGCACCGCTAAACGGCACGTGTGTCTCGAAGGCTCCGACGGCTTCGTTACCTCCACCGCCGCTCCGATAGCTTCCGGCTGGAGCGATCAAACTTGGCCGGGTGGGACTTGCACCCACTGGGACGCTGTGCCTTATCACGGCGCACACAGGTCTCAATCGGAGTGAGATCGAGTCAATTCTCCTGAGCTAACGCAACAGATTTTGCATGACTGCGTGATACGACTCTCTCAGTTTTCACTTCTTCCTTGCTTCTCAATCCTCGCTGCGGGACTTAAAACCGAGTGGGTGGTTAGCATCATCAATACCAGCACGCATTGAACCCACGAATCCATTGGGCCTTGCCTGGATCGGCCATCTTCGAGAACGCGGACCCTCTCTGCTGGATTTAGATCTCGATCGGCCTTCCTCGATCATTTCGCGAACGCTGAGGCCGGAGAGCGTACGGAGTTTACGGAACTGCTTCATCGCCCCACGCATGCTTGCAATAAAATCGCGTGTCTGTCAGACTGACACAAATGGCGGTACCCACACCTAGTCCAGATAATTTATCTTCCTAGCCAGAAACAAGATATACTGTTTCCTGGAGAACAATCGCTGCCCATACTTCGTGCGAAAACCTGTTGACCATGCCCTACCTTCCACCTGCTGTCTTACCGCCCACACTTTGGAAAAATGAGCGATACCACGTCGCCAGGCACCTGCAAGCGGCTTATGAGCAGGAGCTTACCGCAAGAAATCTAATCGATCTTGCAAAATCCAACGCAAAGAAACATGTGTTTGGTGGCGCGTCGCTAGAGGACACAAATGCACACTTTGCATTACGCTTTTTTGCGTCAGTGGTAAGAGTCCAGAATGTCATACTAGATACGAAATCCGCATTTGGTAAGATCCCGAGTGATTTACTGGAAACATTCTCATCTCACAAAATATCGATGCTTGATATCCCATGCGGTACAGGTGCCGGGGCTTTGGGGGTGCTGTCCGTGGTACATGAGCTACGACTTGCGGGGATTTTGCCGACGCTGCCGATTCACGTCAAAATTCTCGCGGCTGACGTATCGCCTCACGCAATCGAAATCTACCGAGATCAGTTGGAGCACGTGCGAACCGCGTTAAAAACAACGGCAATCGCCCTGGAATTGACGACGAGGGAATGGGACGCGGCGGATCTCCTTAGCACACACGATCTTTGCGAAGAGTGGCTACGAACGGTGGATGAAGTCAACGAATCCTTGGTCCTTGTGACAAATTTCAGCGGTGCCGGCAATCTAATGTTCGACAAATTTAAAGAATCATGGCGTCACATTTCTGTAAGAACTGCAAGTAAAAATGCGACAATGCTTTGGGTTGAGCCTGGCGACCCTGGCGGAAAAACGTTTCTCAAAAACTTGTCAGCAATCATCCGGTCGCTCTTCCGAATCAATCACGATGAAGATCACGAGCCACCATTTAGTGAGGCCAAATGGTGGCATTCGCTAAACGAACAGGAGTTTGCAATTAGATCATCAGTCCTTCATTACACAAGGCCGCAATGAAACCTGATAAGCAAGAGCTGAAAAATTGGAACGAAGATCTTGGCAAGCTGATCCACATACGCGTGCTCAACTACTTAAGGCGAGAGCATCCTCTAGCGTATGCAGGTGCCCGGATATTAGCTGAACGAATTCATCCTTATATCCTTAACCGATGGACCGTCGGTTACGTGAATCGGCGAGTGAAGACGGGCAGAAGCCCTGCTTATTGGCAACATTCCCTGTTCAAAGGGTTGGATGCAGCCGGCAAGCCAGAATTTCGCATCTGCCTCGTCGGAAGCCCGACGACTCTGCTACAGGAAGTATGGGCGTTGTGGCGAATCAGCCAAGAGGAGGTTTTTCAGCCCGGGCCTTGCGTCTTCAGTTACCTTTGGCCTAAACCTAATGGGCATCAGATTTTCCGTCACTTCATGGAAGGCTACCATGCTCGGGAACGAGCGATTGCCAAGGCGGCGGAGCAATTACGAAATCCGTATGTGATTGTACTGGATTTGAAAGGGTTTTATCCGAATCTCGACACAGAATTGGCTTACCAGCGGTTTGAATCGCGAGTTAACCAATCAGCGATCACCGATTACGAAAAGGACGCGGTTCTTCAAAGTGCCCAGGGAATCTGTAGAAAGAGAAAAAAGGGTGGATTGCCGATAGGGCCACCCATGTCGCACGTAATCGCATCCATCTATATGGAGGACGTGGACGATGCGATGGATAAGAAGTTTCCGGGTCGGTATTTCCGGTACGTCGATGACGTCGCGTTGGTGGTTGAACGAGAAGACGTTGAGCATGCTAAGCAATTCTTTGAAAAGACGGCAGAACGGGATAAGTTGAAAGTAAACCACGGCAAAACCGATGCACATGAAGCACATGCATGGACTACACATGTCAAAGAAACGGAATTGAAAAGAACGGATTACACGTTGGGAGAGTTGGTAAAACAGCTAACTCAATATCTCGCACATAATCCAGAGGAGTTTGAGCAAGTCGAGGAAATGTTCAAGCATGAAAAATTCGCGATTCCATTCACTAAGGTCAAGGCAAACGCCTCCTATCGTCCATTTCGCCGCTTAGCTAAAAGAATTGCCAGGTTATTCGGTATCGCTACGGTTAGCGGACAACTTAACCCAGAAGAACTCTTGCGACACGCACAGTATCTCAGGCAAAAGTATAAGAACAAAGCGAAAGAATTAGCTGAGGACGGCCTACCACTTGGAGGCATGAAGAGACGCTGGGCGGTACAAACATGGCGTTTTACCTTCAACCGGCTTCTGTATTTGTTGCCCCGCGAATCATTAAATCAGTACGCGATGCTCCTTCCAAAAATCGACGAACTGGCATCAACGCGTGCACTATATGATGCGATGATTTCTGGCGATGTGACGGAGCTATCCCAGTTTCCAGGCCCCGCAGTAGCGGCATTCGCTCAGTTGTGGTCTGAAACGCAACTCGATCTGCCGCAAATTGATTGGGCGGCAATGCCGCTGTGGAAACATAGGGATGCTGTGATCATGCTTTCGCTCTACGGACTTTGCAAGCCTTCGATGGATTGGATCGAACAGTTCAAATACAGAAAAAATGATTATACTAGGACAGCGTTGAAATTGGCGGCTGGCATCTCACCACAGGAACGATCGCATGACGATATGTCTTTTATAGACGAGTTAGAAAGCCTGTTTTTGGCTCCAGCGTTAGATATTGGCGAATTGCTACGCACGCGATTTGACAAGGACGAGGACATTTTTCTTCCTGCATTGAGCTTAGGCGAAAATTCCGATGACGGTTCGCTTTTTGAGATCGAAGGGGAGTATTGAGCGATTGTGTCGTTGGCTGGTGGGTGATGTGATTGAAAAGGTTAGATCGCAATCCGCTCGACTTCGTCGAGGGTGATCTGATCGTTGGTCCGATCATAGAGCTTAGAAGGGTCGGAGAGTCCCTGTTCTCTGCTCCAACTCGTCGTTGACTCGATCGCGCCTCCCGTTGCACGATATCCGTCGAGGCAAGAAACTCTGAACGCTCGAAACGATGGGTGGCCAACCATACTCGGTTTTTCTTATCGTTAATTGCCAATATCTTGTTGGAGGCGTTGCGTCGACTGGGCCTGGCGGGTACGGCGATGGCCGAGGCGCAGTGCCAAACGATCCGGCTGAAGCTCTTGAAGATCGGGGCGTCGGTCCGAGTGGCGGTTCGCAAGGTGTGGGTGAAAGTTCTCGAGCGGTTGCCCGTATGCGGAAGTGTTCCGGCGTGTGTACGCCCACTTGTCGCAGTCGAGTCCCTTAATCCAGAGGTCTGAGTTGAGGAGACTCTCCCAAGCGAGGCGGAGAAAACCCCTCTCCTGGGTGAGGGGTGAGGGTGCTTGCGGGCAGGGCATACGGCAGCGTCGCGGGTTAGACGGCGGCAAAACGGTTTCGCTGGATTCGGCCTGAAAATAGAACGTGCTCGCCAAATCGGTCCTCAACTTCGTTGATAACCCCCGAGCGGCTCAAATTGAAGCGGGGCGGCACCGATTCCGCGAATGCGAAGGCCGGATCCGTTCTGCATGGCGCCAGGCATGGCGGTAAGCTAACGCACCGAGCCAGCCTTGGGGGCAGACTGGAACTCCTGGGCCGTCATCGACTTGACCGTCTGGCCATCCTGGAGGAGGACCACCCCTCCCGATTCGGGCACCGCCTTCTGGTAAGCGAGCACGGTGGTAGAATCAGGCTGGAGACTGGCCCCCCAGAAGACGACCACCTCCTTCTCTTGGAGGGCCATCGAGCCGAATGTGAAGGCCGCCGCATATTTCAACAGGTCCTTACTAGCGCGGGCGGGCCGCTTGTTGTCGTCGATGAAGATGCGATACATCTCCCCAACCTCTTGCAGCTCGACCTGACCGGGGGGCACCTCAACGAGGGGAGTCGGCGTCGACGTCCCCCCGCAGCCGGCCTGGTAGGCCAGCGAAACCCCCAGGACAACGCCGAGAAATCTCAAGCCGCGATTCATGGAGTGACTGCTCCTGCGAGATCACCAGGGGGAAGTCTGTCACCTTCAATATTGGTCAGCGCCAATAACCTCGCCGCCGCCCCGCGTGCCGATCGCCCGCCAGACGCCGGGGTTGATCGAGTCTTTGATGAAGTGGACTGACCCGTCGGCGAACACCGCGTTCACCCCGCCGGGGTGGTAGCTACGGGCCGCGATGTGCGCGGCGAAGAAGTTCGACGACCCGCAGTCGAAGCCCCGGTAGTTGGGCGGTACGGTGTGCGTATACGTGGTAGTGATCGGCAGGTTGCGATAATACTGCATACCGCGATAGGCGAGGCTCGACCCCGTGTTGCACTCCGGCAGCTTCGGCTTGGAGTTGTCGAAACCGGTACCGAAGTAAAAAACGCGGCTGGGATGATCCGCCGGCTGCCCGGTCCCGCTCCCGCTAGGCAACGTCGAGCGCTTGATCTCAGCGAACATGGCCGTGTTGGACGTGCCGTCGATGATGTCGGCGATGCGGACCCGGCTCGTGACCTTCTGCCAGTCGGGGTTACCCCGAGGCGCATCGGAGTTGACCCGAACGTTGAAGAGGCCCAGGCTCACCGAATCGGGTTCCTCGCCAGCCGCCGAACCGATCCTCTGGCTGGCCGTACCGCCCAGACTGGCGAAGTAGTTGTTATTGCCGGTCCCTCCCAACCTCTCGCTCGAGGCGTCCGACGGGCAGAGATACGTCGAGACCTGCTGAAAACTAGCGGTGTTGTTTTGGACCTTGCTGTTGACATCCAGCCGGAAGTTGAACGCGTTAAAGAGGTTTGCTTGCTCCAGATAACCCAGAATAAGGGCCTGAACGTTGGCCCGGCTATTACCGGCATTGCCCGTCTTGGTGGGATCTCCGTCGTCAGGGGCTGGCCCCCAAGCATCCGGGAGTTGGCCATTGGTCGACTCGAAGTTATAGATCGAGAGGCTGATCTGCTTGAGGTTGTTGGCGCACTGCATCCGCCTGGCCGCCTCGCGTGCGGCCTGCACGGCGGGCAAGAGGAGTGCGATCAAAACAGCAATGATGGCGATGACGACCAATAACTCAATGAGAGTGAAACCGTGGCGACGGCGCTTGGTCATGCTAATCCTGGGCTGTGCCAAATATAACTCCTCGCGGGACGTCGCGCGACTTCGCGGGAAGTGCCCGAAAGCAGGCGGTCAGGCTCAAATTTTAAGATTCCCCTACCAAGAAACCGTGGGCGTCATATGAAGTTTTTTTGCGATTTTGCATCTTCACATTCTAACAATTTAGGAGTACTGCAATTCGAACTTCTCAATTTACCCGAGAATTTGCGATACTGGTCCTCCGAGCAAGATCAAGGACTGGTTGGCGACCGGTCAAATCGCGGATGACAACGGCACCAACGACTTGATCGGCCTCGACAGGGCTTGTAAAAGAGTGGCGAGGCACCTACAGCAGTTTACAGTCGTATAGCGCACCGATCATGGCAACCGAGCCGCCTATTCTGAACGCGTCTTGGAATCATTTGTTCGAATTCAGCCCCAACGGGGCGTCCCAAGTCAGCCCAGAGGAATCGATCTCGAGGATCAGAAGCCCTGAAAGGGCGGCCTAAGGGTCATGCCAACGGGACCGATGCCACAGACTTTGCGCTCAGGCTAGGCAGCCCTTTCACGCAAAACACACAGATATTCATATCCAATAAAATATAACATCTATTTATCTTTTGCCACCCCGTTGGGGCTAAAACCAACGGTCGCGCGCACAACTACTCGACAATCATCCACACATTCCTATAACATGAAATCGCGTTGTTCATTTTAGTCAACAGGCGTCCTGACGATCAAAAGGGCCGTCCGCCCAGCACAGAAAGCTGCAAACAATACCACAACTTCATTTAATAACCATCGCTGCTAACGATCTCGCCGCCGCCGATGGTTCCGAGCGACCGCCAACTCTGAAAATGGATCGTGTTCTTGATGAATTGAACGCGGCCGTCGCCAAAGAGGGCATTCACTCCGCTCGGGTGATAGCTCCGCGAGGTGATGGCGGCATAGGTCGGGCCGCCATCATCCTCGTCGATGGATGTGAGGTCGAGGTCGAGATTTTGGGGGCCGAGAGCGCGCGTATTCGGCGGCAGAACGGTGGTGAACCCGCCGTGGTAGCTATCGCCTTTGACCCATCGCGTGTGGCCCTCGGCGATCATCTGACATTGGCCAAAGGTCGAAGAGGATGTGATGAGGGCAATCGACGCGGCCAGGTCGAGGGTGCTTGCCGGATTGTTCAAGGTCGGGAAAGTGCCGCCGCTACCATCCCCGAAACAGTGCCGTAATTGCGGCTGATAGGTCCGCACTTCGGAAGCGAATACGGTCTGGCTGGCGCCGTCCAGGATGTCGGCGAGCCGGCGGCTGAGGTTGGTGGCGAAGCCGCACCGGGGCGGCGGGCCGCTCATGCCGCCATAAACGTACCAATCGCCAACGCACCAGGCGTAGCTGTTCACGCCGTAGTAATAACCTCGAAACAGGATCGGCTCGCGTCTTGGCTCGCTTGGGCAGAGCAGGACGTTTAAGGACATGCTGCCGACAGTGGATTCGGCAACATCCAGATACTTGAAACTAAAATTGATACTGTTAAACAACGGTCCCTGCTCCATAAAGGGCAGGAGTCGGGCCGAAGTGCCCCAATCGAACGCGGTCGTCGGGACGGCGGTGCCGATGCCAGTCTGGATTGATTTCGGTGGGAATGCTCCGTTGACCGTTTCGTAATTCATCAGCCCGAGACCAAGTTGTTTCAGATTGTTGGTGCATTGCATCCGCCTGGCGGCTTCCCTGGCCGCCTGGACGGCTGGCAACAGCAGGGCAATGAGCACGGCGATGATGGCAATGACGACCAAAAGTTCGATCAGCGTGAAACCATGTCTTCGGGCAGGATTCATGGCGGCTCCGGGAGTGGGATCAAGGCAAAATGAACGGGAATTCGCCGTGAGCGTCCGCCGCTCGGTGCTGCGTGCATTTCTACGTGAACGACGGGCCGTCTTTGACGTGTCGGGCATATGCCCAACGTCCGGCGGACTCGCGGACCAGCCATTCCAGCCGGCGGGCTAACCCGGGATCGAGACCACCCGGCTCCCCGAAGGTGTTGCCACCGGCCTGAATGTTGGGCAATCCGCCATTTGCCGCTTGGAGACAAACGTCGAGGAGGTTGAGTCCGTGTGCGATCATGTTATCGAGGCTGAGTACGCATCGCTCAGTTAGCACCTGACACAACCTGAAATCATAGGCTTTACCCAAACCTTTTACAAGAGTCAGGGCGACCCTGAACTTGTGGCGTGGAGAGAATGTCTAAAGTGAGTGAGAGAACGATTTCTCCTATTTCTCGCGGAGCGGGACCGCGATGTCCAACTATGTGCCGTGGTATGGTAAGAAACGGTCACACTTGACCGAAAGAGAGAGCGACCTGCTTCGCAGCCTCGATCGGGGCGAGAACGCAGGAAAAGTCAATCAGGCTGCTGAGGAAGTCCGACTCGCGAAGATCCGAATGCTCAAAGCCGAACGTTCCCAAGTGGTTGTGAGTAACCAGTCGCACGCAATCGTGACGGCTCGGCTCGATAAGCTCGATCGTGAGATCCACGACGCCAATTCCATGCCGGTTGGTGCAATTGTCTCAAAATACAGGCGAAAGCTGTCTCAAGCTGACCGCACGAAGAACAAGCCAACGAACTCTCAATAATATTCCATGCTCCAAAAATAAAAAAATAAATATAACCTTAAAATTCAAATCATGATTGCCATTTTGTTTTATTAAGGCACCCTGAAGACTCCAAGTCAAGGACGACCACTTGCGGCAAGCGAAGTACGCATTGACCTGTGCAGTTGCCAGCCTCTACCTGGCGGCGTGCCTTCTTCCGGGTTGCTGGGGACGGGGCGGCTTCTTGGAGGGAGGAACGGAGCTTCCGGGCTGGTTTATCGTGCTTGGGCCATGTTATTGCTTCTTGAATTGGCCGTCAACGGCCGCAATGATCCTCTCAGTGAGACGGCTGTGGAAAAAGCAAACTCGTCTGGCGTTCCTCATGGCCTGCATCAATCTCTTGCCGGTGGCCTCCTTACTTGCGGTGGAAGAGCAAGGCAGGTTTGAATTACGGATCGGCTATTACCTTTGGTTGGCAGCCTTAGCGGTGTGGGCCCTGGGAGTGGGCTGTTTCGTCCTGCTGGACCGAAGGAAACCCGCATCCTCATCGAAACCAAATCCCATTATGGACGAACCATGAGCATTCCTGCAAAACGGAATTTTACCCTACGGTGGATGATCGCACTGGTGGCGGTATCGGCGGCCGTTTGCTGGTACGTCAACCCGAGCCGAACGCGCCATCTCGCCGAGCAATATGAAGTCAAAGCGTATCGATTTAGTTTGTACGAAAACCTGAACCGCGATGGTATCGCCCAAAGTCGAACCGCATCAGGGGCCACGACCTGTCGGAAGAGAGCCAAATATTTCGCAGCCATGCGTGCCAAGTACGAGCGAGCCTCCCACTATCCCTGGCTACCCATAGCCCCAGACCCGCCCGTGCCGGAGTGAGGGACAGCCGTATGATTCGGGATCCCCCCCACGGCTCGTTCAGACCACGGAGTCTCCACACAGCCCGGCAGAAGAAGGCCGGGATGAGCAGGATCGCCGACGGCCGTTTCTGTCGGCTTCGTTGCTTTCTCCTGGCAAGATCGCATGCCATGCAGTTCAACAGGATACTTTCGGAATTATCGCAAGGCGAGGTAGTAACGCGTTCTCCCATCAGGCCAATCCACAATCACTAACCAATTGTTCCCTCGGAAATTCAGAGTGTTTGGGCCATTTTCCAGAGTTACCGATCCGTCTGACCATACGACATAACAGGCTGCCGACCAAAACCCCATCGTGGGATATGGCCGAGTGACCAACCACCCCAAAACGATTGCGACGACGGCGATCGCACACATGAGTCGTCTCGTGGTGATCCTTAACCAGGGCCGTCGCATGGGCAACCCCCTTGCAGTACGTGAATACCCGCGAGCGAACTCTCAGACTCGCGGATGACTTCCAGGGGACATGTCAGGGTATGATAACAAAAATGCGACCGTTACGTAGATATCGACGGGAATACGGCAAGTACTACGTGATCGATTGGGAGGGGCTATCCATGAAAAACGCACCACACAAATGTTAAATAATTCCGATACAAGAATCTCCCAATCTCTACACACTAACGACATCACATCAGAACGACAAGCACGAACGTCAATCCCTCGATTCTCGTCCCAAGCCGCCCGAGACGGAATTTGTGACTCAGGCTGCCCCTCATACCTTGCGTTGGGCCATGATCGCCTGGAGAGACTCGACAGGCATGTTGAAGTCCGGAATGTCATCGTCCCGAACGATTCTCGTCGAACAGGCAAATCAGCAGTTGTGAATCCCTAAACTGAGGGTATCGAAGCCATGAAGCTTCCCCGCATGCGGCTCTCAATGCGGATGCTGATGATCTTGATCGCAACGCTTGCCGTGTCACTCGCAGCCTTGACAACCCTCAATCGGTCCATTGGCCGAGGGGCACAACTCTGGAAACGAGCACGAATCCTCGCAGCCATCGGAACCAGAGCGAGAGAACACGCGGCCAACTTCCGATCCTGTTCTCATTCAAGGTCCGCCTGGTGCGGGTGCTGCCACTCGACGTACTACGGTAAAGGACTCGACGAAGCCACCTTGACCAAAAAACGCGAGGAGGTTCACTCCAAGCTAGTCCGCCAGTTTGACTCCATCGCTGTGCGAGCTGACTCGATGTCGCGTCAGTGCCTTTATGCTGCCGACCGACCTTGGGTTGCCACGCCCGTCTTGCCCGGCGAGGCGAGCCTCAAGGCAGAGGCCTTTGACCTGTTCGAGCAATACCGTAACAATGCGGACGCCTATTGATCCAGGCCGGCGACGCACCTGCCTCCGCTGCCTAATCGCCCGGCTCCCATGCAAAACGAGGCTCCCCAAGAGCCAATCAACCGGCTTGCAATACGGTCGCGTCTCAGTGGCAGGGCAAGACCGGTTTCATCGACGCGAGGCCCTTGCACCTGTACGTTTCGGCTCCTTCGGGGGATCAGCCGCCTAAAACCGCCTGGCGAGGAGCCTGGGAATCAGCGGGAAGACCGCGTCATTCACCACGACGCCAAGCAGGCCGGCGAGTGCCACGACGATCAGGGCCAGGGTGGTCTGGTGCCGGAACGAGGGGGTCACGGACATCTTTCGGATGAGCGGAATATTGATCAGGATGCTCGTGATGCTCGACAGGACGACGCCATTCACCCCCGTCGCCACCGGCACTTCGTTCTTGCCGATCAGCGTGGCCGCCGACGCGATCGACGATGCGCTCGAGAGCAGGCCGCCGGCCGCGCTCACGAAATAGAAGCTCGCCGGGCCGAAGGTCCGCTGCGCCAGGGCACCGACGACGTTGAGGCCGAGGAAGACGAGGCCGAACGTGAGGGCCGCCGAAAGCTTGAACGGAGACTCCAGGGCCAACGGTTCCACCGGGCCCGAGTCCGGCGGATCGACCGATCGCCGCAGTAACGCAACGCTCGCCAGCAGCATCAACCCGAGCGACGCGATGCAATGCGCCGCAGCCCGAGGCGCCAGGATGGCCACGATCGCGCCATTGCGGAGGGCCATGGCCCCCGTCGCCAGCATGATCCCGCGATAGGCGACCGGGAGCAGGGCCGGCCCCCCCTCCTTCAGCCGGGTGATCATCTCGACAATCACCTTCCGGCTATTGACAAGCCCGCCGAAAAAGGCGGTGATCTCCATCCCTCGGGGACCGAGGATCCGCAGCAGGATGTAGTTGACGAACGCGATCGCCGCGATCAGGACGACGCTGGCCCAGTTCGATTGGGGCTCGACCAGACCCCAGGGATCGACCGGGTGGGCCGGCAAGACGGGGAGGATGACGAAGCTGAGGATCGCCAGGAGGATGGCCGCCCGCAGTTCCTTGACGGTGAGAATGTGAACGAACCCCGAGATCGGCTCCTTCCATGCCAACAGCGCCGCCGTCGTCACACCCCCGGCAACCGGCGTAAAGACATGCCCCTGGCCACAAAGAACGCTGCAAAAGGCCACGACCATCAGGGCCACCGAGGTCGTCATGGCCAGCTTGCCGCTCGTCGCCATCCGCCGCCAGTTCATGAGCACGACGAGGATTGCGACGAAGCCCATCGCGGTCATGGTCAGGAGTTCGCCCGAAAGCCCCGCCAAACATCCGAGCAAGGCGGTCAGCGAAAACGTCCGGACCCCCGCCTTCCCGCTGTGTTCGCGCTCCAGACCAACGAACACACCAATGGCGACGGCCAGGCCGAGCCGGCTCAGAACCAGAGTAAACGGCCAGGAAGTCGCCGTTTGCAGTGCCGACGCCACGCCGCTGTGATCACCCATTCACCCCTCCTCCGATGTCCCGCCTCTCCGGCTCATGGGAGGGGTTCGTTCTTTCTCTTCGACGGCGGCTGACTCGGCCGAAACCACAAGGGGTAAGGAATCGATCCGCCCCTGCAAGTCAGGGTTCCCTTCTCAAGAAGCCCACCCATCCTGCGGCCCGCGATCAACAACCTCTCCATCATCATCGTCTATTTTCGCGGAGACGCGCGATCATGCAAGGGGACGGGCAAAATTCAATGCAACCTCATGGCCCCGTCTGGCTTAGGCGATTCTATTGCCATTCGTATCGGCAACGGTGCTGGTCGCTGGGTCTCTGACCTGATCTTTGGAATAACACTAAATGCTATCTCCATAAATTCGATCATTTCTGAAAGACCCGACGACAATCTTGAACGGGTCATTTTTGGAATTACTCTGCTGCCAAGACGAACAGCCCGCGTCATCAAGGCCCCAGGAATCCAAGTGAGCAGCAACCTGACGTTCCAATTTACATTCGTTCACATACTTCCCTACGAATGAAAATTGGGATTCTCTACCGCCACCCCCTCGGCGATCGCAGCGGCGTTGAGATCGCCATCGGCGGAAAGTAGCACCAGGCCGGACGCGTTGTCCTGCACTTCAAGGGCAGCGGCCAGTTGCACGGCATCGTAGCCCCGCAAGGCATACCGCCTCGCCAGCGAGGTGGCATGGGCCACCAGCCCTGCGGAAATCTCGACGACGAGATATTGCCGGGCAAAATCGAATTGAAAATCAGCCAGGGCCGTCACCGCATCCGCCGGGGCAATGTGCCCGCCACGCTCCCGACGTGTCACTGCCGACACCATTTCCGCCTGCGTGATCCTGGCGAGGAAATGGGTATGCCCGGCGCCAGGATGCGTCAGAGCTTGCACCCAGCCGGTGCCGACCTCATCGACGTAGCGTTTGACAAGGGCACTGGTGTCCAGAAAATAGATCGGCACCGTTAACGACGCTCGCGAATGACGGTTTCCGATAACGGTTCGCCCTGGATCGGGACCGCCCTGCGATTTCGGTACGCCGTCAAATCCGTGATCGGCGGCTTGATCTCACTCAGCAAACCGGCGGCAAGCAACCGCTGTTGCAGCTCTTCATGCCCTGCCGGTGCTGGTGTCGTAGCCGCGAGCCGGCTATCCAACTCGCGGCGGAGCAGTTGGATCTGCTCAGGCGACAGCACATTGATGCTGTCCAGCAAATGATTGAATTCGCTCTGGGTCATGCCATCGCTCCGAAACGGCTTACCTTGAGACAGTTTACGGCATTATAGGCAGCAAGTCGAGTGGCTCTGCCCCAAAGCGGCCTGGGATTGGCTTCGGCGGCTTTTGACCGTTTGAGTTGCCGGGGAGACCGCCTTCCCTTCCATCCCGTCGACCTTGCTCGGGCACGGATTGTCGGCTGGGACAACGGGAAATAATCCCCTATAATTGACCGCGTCATCACTCTCAAACCAAATCGAAGCCTTGCCGCTGAGACAAGGTGACGGACCATCCTCAAACGCCCAAACGACAGGGAATGCCGAACATGGACCATCCGGGAGGATCCGCTGAACATACAGAGTCTTCGCATCAGGCCAGTGGTCGAAAAAAGAAAGAATATCTAAAACATCGCCAGGATTTTGCGGTGTCGCTCGCTGCGATCCACAACCTCGTGGGCGAAGATAAATTCCGGAGCATGTGCACGCTCAGTGGGATCGCACTCGGGCCGGGTGGCTCCGGGGGAACCGAACTGGGGGCGGTCGCAGCCAACCTTGCGACACCGGACAACCGCCTCAACATCAAAGAGGCGTCCAAAGTGGCCGCGAACGAACTGCGCGATCGCTTCAGCCATCCCCGATCCCTTGACCAGGGCACGTTCGACAGAATGGACCGGAGCCACGCCGAGCTGGAACGGCTGGAACGCGAAGGAGTGACGGCCTAATTCAAGCAAGAGGCTCTCACTTCGAGTTGGAGGCCAGATTGTCCTGCTGGGCAGGCTGGCTCCCGAGGCGAGCCCTCTGAAAACAAGAAAAACTCAAGTAAAGATTCTTTGCAGCCCCGGAAGGATGACCGTCAAGCAAGAGCCTGAGGCTGGCTCTGACGGTCGCCCTTCCGGGGCTGCAATACGTAGCGAGGTCCTGACTTGGTGGGAACGACGCCCCGTTGGGGATGAACCGAAGTCCGCTCCCAAGGTTCCGCCTGCCTGCTCTGGGCAATCGCCACGAAAAACGGCTTTAAGAATCCGGTAACGACCGACCGGTCGTTCCGGTGAGTTGGAGTTGGCCCGCAAAGATGGCGGCCGTTAGCGCGGCGATGATCAGGAAGGATTCGACCCAATCCCCGAGAGGGTTGCCCTTCAGCGAGCTCGCCGAGGCAATCATCCCGATCGAACCAAGGAGGGACAGGCCGAGGAGCAGCCAATTCGCTCGGTACATGCCACTTACCCTCACGCTTAATCAGAAGAGTTCGCTCACGTGCTATACATAACGAATTCGGGATTCCTTGCAAGCCAAACTTAGAGATCGGCCGAGATCAACCTCCCCCTGGCCCTGGTCGTCAAGCTCCCTGCCATTGACGAGCGGCCCCCTCGCCCAAGAATCAAGCAAGCAAAGCCCCCGGATACGGGACGGTTGCCACGTGAAACAGAGACCAACGACCCGATCGTGTATATTAGAGCGGATTCCTTTGCGAGTCGCGCACGGAAATCATGGAGCAGAAGTAGGTCCTCTTAAGCTCGGCTACCCACTGGACTCGAAGACCCGGAAGCCTTCTTGGGTGGCCCGGACAACTTGTTGTCCGTGGTCGCGCAGCGACAAGAGGCGTTGCGCGGGCTGAGGCCGTCGGCTCGACGACGGGGCTTTTCGAGAACCTCTTGTGGCTGCGCCACCACGGGCAACAAGTTGTCCGGGCCACCCACTGACGATCCTCTTGCTTGTGTGCCATACGAACGAAAACCGCTGTCAGTGATACGAGCCGAGCAAACCGTGTCGACGATTCTTCACGACGACGTTGGGCCCCGGGGTGATGGTGTCGGGAAATCCCCGAAGGAACGATGACGGTCCCCTCTTTTATGGTGGAGCACGGGCCCGCGCGATTTTGGAGTTTTCGTATCGATGATTCGTGTCTGGTACTCCAATCACCTCGAACGGTTGGCCGAACGGCTGTCCGGGAACCTTGATACTGCGGAGCGCAACCCGGCGGCCGGCCTGTTCGAACGGCCGCCGATCGTCGTCCCGAACCCGCAAATCGCGACCTACCTGAAATACGAGGTGGCGCGCAGGGCCGGGATCGCCGCCGGGCTGTCGTTCCAGGTGACCGAGCAATTCCTGGCGACCCTCCTGCCCCCCGCGAATCCCCCCATGCGGCTGCTCGATCGGGCCTCCTTGCGGGCGCTCTTTCTCGAGATCCTTGGCGCGGGGACCGAAGCCGGTCGGCCGCTCCCCGGCCCCGTGCGGACCTACCTCGACGCGGCCGGCGACGATGCCGCAGCGCGTGACCTCCGTCAGTTTCAGCTCGCGACCCGGCTGGCTCAGCTCGCCCGGCAGTATGGAGACGCCCGCCCCGATCTCCTCCGCACCTGGGCCCAAGGCGCCACCGACCTGGGCGAAGGACCGCTCGCCGAAACCGAAGGGTGGCAGCGCGACCTCTGGACCCGGCTCGTCGGCGACGGGGGGACTCTCAGCCAGGCCCGCGCCAAAGGGGGCGACCACTTGATCCTCCCTCCGGAACTGTTCGGGCAACTCAAGTCGCTCGACGGCTACCGACCGCCCCCCTTGGTCCATATTTTCGGATTCTCTTACATCTGGACCGGCTTGCGCGAGATGCTCGAACACCTCGGGCAATCCTCCGAGGTCCACGTCTACGTCCCCACCTCCTGCCGTGCCTTCACCGAACGCTCAGCGAAGGCCAGCGCAGAGGGGCACGACCTGGTTCGCGCCTGGGGGCGTCCCGGGGCGGAGTTCTCCAAGATGCTCGCCGGCCTCCCCGGAATGAGTGTCCGCACCGAGTTCGTCGAGTCCGCACCGGAAACGGCGCTGGGGCAGCTCCAAAAGGCGATCCTCCAAGGATCGAACGCCGCAGCCAGTCCCCTCGCACCCGACGCCAGCCTCACCGTACTCGCCTGCCCGGGCATCCGTCGCGAGGCGGAGGTGATCGCCGGTGAAATCTGGCGCCTGGTCCGCGAGGACGACTTCCGGCAAGGGACCTCGCCCGACCGACTCCGGTTCCGCGACATCGCGGTCCTGATTGCCGACTCCCGGAACCGCCAGAGCTACCAGGCCCACCTGCGCGCTGCGTTTGAGGAGCTCTACGAAATCCCAGCGACGATGATCGACCTGCCGCTGGCCGGGGAGTGCCGCATGGTCGAGGCGGTCCTCCGGCTCCTCGATCTGCCGTTCGGCGAGTTCACCCGCCCCCAGCTTCTGCCGTTGCTCACCCACCCGGCCGTGCAGGCGAAGTTCCCCGGGGCGGACGCCGACCGCTGGCGCACCTGGTGCCAGCAGCTCGAGATCGTGCACGGGGCCGACCGGCTCGACCATGAAGAGACGTACATCGACCGCGACCTCTTCCACTGGGACCAAGGTCTGCGCCGGCTCGTGCTGGGCGGGTTCATGACGGGGCCTCGGTGCGGCGACGATCGCGGCTTCCGCCTCGGCGATTCCGAATGGCTCCCCCACGATGAGCCGGTCGAAACCCAGGCCGACGCAGCGCGGCTGCTCCTGCTCGTGCGCTCGCTGGTCGCCGATGCCCGGTTCGCCCGGACGGCCCGGCTGACCTTCACCGAGTGGTCAGCCTTTTTCGCCAAGTTGTTCTCCGCCTACCTCGCGGGCGACTCCGAAGTCGAACAGCGCGCCCTGGCGTCCTGCCTCCGCGAGGCGACCGGGCTGAAGCGGCTCGACCTGAACGGCGCGGTCGTCGGCTATCGGGTCGCCTGCGAATGCCTTCGCGAAGCGGTGGAGGGCCTGACCGACGCGCGCGGACACTATCTGGCCGACGGCGTGGCGATCGCCCCTTTGCTGGAAATGCGGGCGCTGCCGTTTCGGGTGGCGTTCGTCTGCGGCCTGGGCGAAGGGTGCTTCCCAGCGGCCGACGGTCCCGACCCCCTCGACCTGCTCGCTCACGCCCAGCGCCAGACCGGCGATATCAGCCCTCGCGAGCGTGACCGCTACCTCTTCCTCGAGACCGTCACCTCGACCCACGACCGGCTCTATCTCTCGTACGTCGCCCGGGACGCCCAGACCGGCGAATCCCTCGAACCCTCCTCCGTGATCCACGAGCTGCTCCACCACCTCGGACGCGACGAGCGAGTCGAAACCGAGGCCGCCGCCTGGATTCGCAAAGAGCCGCTCCGGCGCTTCGAGAACCTCGACCTGTTCACGGCCCCTGTCCCGTCCACCGCCGCCCAACGGGAAGCGCAAGCGCGCAGGCTCCGGCCGTCGTTCCGGGCACACAGCGGCCCCGCCGCGACGATGACTCCCGAGGCGATCTGGCGGCTCGAAGGTCCCTATCGCGACTGGCTCGGCCTCTGCCCCCCCTATCAACCGAAGACATCCAAGCCTCAGGACCGGCTGATCCAGGTCTCGCTCCGCGAAATTCGCCAGTTCCTCGAATGCCCGCTTCAGAGTTGGGCGCGGCTCAGGCTCAGGATCCGTGAGAACGAAGGCGACGGCGCGGCCGACCGTGCGGACGAGCCGTTCGCCACCACGACACGCGACCAGACGACCCTGCTCCGCAGCGTCTTTCAGGATGGCCTTCAACACCCGTCGGGAAAACTCTCGCCGGCCTTGCTGGAGGCCATGTACCTCCCCCGGGCCGAGGTCCTGGCGCGGTCCGGCCTGATGCCTGTCGGCCTCTTCCGCGAGTCCGACCGCCAGCGCCATCTCGCCTGCCTCGGCGCCTGGCACAGTGGCGCGACCCACCGCGGTCTCCTCAACCAGGGCCCATTCCGAATTCAGCAGTTCGGCCGGGCCTCGGAGAACGAGCGGGTCGACGCGCTCCGCGACCCGATCTCGCTCGACGTCCCCCTGCCCGGTCCCGACGGCTCAACTCAGCCTGTCCGCGTCGAGATCCACGGTCGAACCGAACTGGTCTCGGCGAACCTGCCCGGCTCACTGACGTGCGTAACCCGCGACAAGACCAGGCCGAAGGACTTCTTCGCCGGCTTCCTCGATGCCGTCGTCTTCAACCTCACCCCCGGACAAGACCTCAGAGGCGGCTATCAGGCCCACGTCCTGACCCATTCGAGCAAAGGGGACCCCGATCAGGAACGCCACTTCCAAGGGATCGATTCGACCAAGGCACGCACGTTCCTGACCGACCTGCTCTCCGAAATGCTCGGCGCCCCGCACGCCTACCTGCTCCCCTGCGAGGCCGTGTTCGACTTCGTCGTCAAACGGAAACGGATCTCGGAGAGCATTGAAGAAATCAAGGAGGATCACCGCAAGCCCTGTAGCTCGCGCTATGGCCCCGTGCCCAACTTCGCCCGCTTCAACCCGCCCGACGACGACCTGGCCGAAGCAATCATCGCCCGCCGCTTCGGTCTCTTCCAGGAATGCGGCGGGGTGATCTCATGAGCGTCCATTACCCGAGACCGGCGATCCTCGATCGGATCCCGCACGACCGACACGCCGTGATCGAAGCGTCGGCCGGCACCGGCAAGACATACACGATCGAACACCTGGTTATTGAATTACTGCTGAGAGAAAACGTTTCGATCGACCAGTTGCTCGTCCTGACCTTCACGGAGCGGGCCGCCGCCGAGCTTCGGCAACGGATCCGCGCGATCATTGGCAAGATCCTCGCCGCCTCGTGCGAAGGGGGACTCACGTGCCGCTGCGATCGCTCGGGCACGTTCTGGCGGGTCGACGACGCCCGGCGAGCGCGGCTCAAGAAGGCTCTCTCCGCCCTCGACGGCGCATCGATCGGCACGATCCACGGCTTCTTCGGCCGGGTGCTCAACGAACATGCCTTCGCCGGGGGCCGTCTGTTCGACGGAACTCTCGAGGACGGTCGGACCCGGTTCGGCCGCGCCTTCAAAACGGCCCTGCGCCGGGTCCTCGCCCGAGGCCCCAGCGACGCCGCCGACTTGCTCGCACTCTGGATCGACGGTGGCAACGAAGGCATCGACGGCCTGGAAACGCTGCTCTACAAATGCCATTCCTCACGCCGGGAGGTCCGACCTTCGTTCGACCTCATCGCGCTCCGGCACGAGCTCGAAACAAACCCGCTGTTTGATCTTGATATCAGTAAAGAGCTACCCCAGCTCGAGAAATTCTTAAAAGCGTTGAAGGTTCACGGCAGCACGACCAAGGCGATTTGCGGCAACCACCTCCCCTCCGTCGCGGCCAAGACGCGAGAGGTTGGCCGCTCCCTGAGCCTCCTGGGGGATAAGGATCTCACCAAGTCGCTCCGTTACCTCATCGAGAAGCTGGGCGGGCTCTCACTCGACGGACCCGCCGCCACGATCGTCGACGCGATCGTCCAGCTCAACGCCCGGCTCGCTCCGCTCAAGGCCGCGGTGATTCAGGCTTGCCTGATCCCGGTCGTCGACGAGCTCGAACGGATGACGGCCACCACCGGGTCGTTCGACTTCGACGCGATTCTCGCCGGGGCCGCCGACGCGGTGAACGGACCGGCCGGCGCGTCCCTGGTGAACGCGCTCCGGGACCGCTTCCGATACGCCTTGATCGACGAGTCGCAGGACACCGATGAACTGCAATGGACCTTCTTCAAGCGGGTCTTCGTCGAGAGCGATCGCCCGAACTACGTCTACCTGATCGGCGACCCGAAGCAGTCGATCTATGGGTTCCGCGGCGCCGACGTGCAGGCGTTCCTCGCGGCCAGGGCGCGGATCGTCGAAGGGCAGGAACCGGCCACGCTCGGCGAAAATCACCGGTCGACCCCCGACCTGATCGCGGCGTACAACTTGCTCCTCGACCCGTTGGCGAGCCCCCCCTTCCTCGATGGCGAGATCACCTATCAAGCGCCCGTGAAGCCGGGCCGAACACTCGTCGCGATCGAGCCGGACGGCTCGATCGCGAGCCCGGTCCACGTCTTCGAGATCGAACCGAGGAGTGACGCGCTCTCCAAGAACGAGCTCTTTCGGGGCCTGGCGCGACAGATCGCGCGCGAGGCCAGCCGCGTCTGCTCGGAGCAGCACGGCCTCCGGTTCGGCGAGCCCGGCCAGGAGCGGCCGGTCCGGGCGGGGGACATCTTCATCCTGATGGCCTCGAACTCCGACGGGCCGCGGATGGCCGAGGCGCTTCGCGAGGCCGGCGTCCCCTTCGCCTTCTACAAGCAAGAGGGCCTGTTCCAGACCGCCGAGGCCGCGGCCGTCCGCGACCTGCTCGCGGCGATCGACGACCCCGCCGACCTCTCGCGACGCAGCCTCGCATGGATCACCCCCTTCTTCTCGGTTCCGCTCGACGCCCTGCCCGACCTCTTCGAGCTGCCCGACTCCCACCCCCTGCTCCGCCGGCTCATCGACTGGAAAGACCTGGCCGACGCCCGACGGTTCGAGACCCTGTTCGCCCGCATCCTCGACCAGACCGGAATCGTCCGCCGCGAGCTCCTGTTCAAGGACGACGAACGGGCCTTGACCAACTATCTCCATCTGTTCGAAATGCTGCTGGAAGAGGCTCATTCCACCGGCGGCGGCCTCGCCGAACTGGTCGCCACCCTCGACGCCTACCTCCTGGGCACCCGCGAGCCGGCCTCCCAGGACGGGAACGTCCAGCGCCTGGAAAGCGACCGCGACGCCGTACAGATCATGACCATCCACAAGAGCAAAGGTCTGGAAGCGGCCGTTGTCTTCCTCTATGGCGGCTTCACGGCCCGCCCTCTGGACGGACTCTACGAATACCACGACCGCGACGGCCAGCGCGTGCTCGACGTCGATGCCGACACCGAAGCCAAGGCCACGGCGGCTCGCGAAACCGACGAGGAGCGGCAACGGCTCTACTACGTCGCCCTGACTCGTGCCAAGGCGCGGCTCTACCTCCCGTTTGTCACAGGCGAGCATATGAGCGACTCCTGGAAAGGTGGCTACCGCCGCCTCAACGACCGGCTCGCGGCCGTGCTCGACTTGCCCGAGGCCTCACGCCTGTTCCACCGCGTCCGCTTCCGCGACGAGCCCCCCCAAACGGCCGGCGAAGGGCCAGGCCGCAACCCTTCCTCCTGGCACCCCCGCCGCCCGGATCTCGAAAAACACGATAATTCGAGCGAGTTCGCCGGGCTCCGCGAGCGCCACAAAGCCTACGAGGTGACCTCCTACTCCCGGATGAAACGGGACTGGGCCGACGACCCCGCGCCGATCGAAGCCGACGAGTTGCAACGCGAAGTCAGCCGTTCAGGCGACGCTGGAGCGCTCGCCGAGGGGGACCTGCCGGGGGGGGCCGTCGTGGGGACGTTCCTCCACGAGATCATCGAGTCCGTCTCCTTCGACGAGACGGCGGCGGCAGGGTCGCTCGACGCTTGGCGGGCGCTCGCAACCGTCGCCTCGACCATCGACCTCGCGATGGCGCGGCACGCCATTCAGCCGGCCTACCGGGCAAATGCCGAGGCGATGGTCTTCCGCGCCCTCACGGTCGACGTCCCGACCGGGGGTGGGCCGACGATCCCCGGATTTTGCCGCTGCCCTCGGTCGATCCGCGAGATGGAGTTCCTCTTCCCGTTCCCGGAAGAGGCCCACCCCAGGCTCTCCGACCCTTCGCCCGGCAAACTCGTCGTCGAACGTGGCTTCATCAAGGGGTATGTTGACCTGGTTGTGGAGCACGCCGGTTTGGTCTACGTCGTGGACTGGAAGAGCGACGTCCTGCCGTCGTACGACGCCGAGGCCATTACGGCCCACGTTGCCCGGAACTATGAACTGCAAGCGAAGCTCTACGCGATGGCGCTGGTCAAGGCGCTCCGGATCCGTAACGAAGTCGAATATGAGCGGCGGTTCGGTGGAATGATTTACGTCTTTCTCCGTGCATCGCGGGATGCTGAGTGTCTGTCTCGGAAAGTCAGCCTTCACCCGGAAATGAAGGACGTTGGGGTGCCACGGGTTCCGTACTCGGACCCCGTGCGCCCCAGGCCAAGGCATTCCCACATGGGTTCCGAGTACGGAACCGCATGGCACCCGGAAGATCCGCAAAAACTCCAGTGCGATTCGCCTTCCGGGACAGACTCTGAACCTGCGGGCCAGGGACTCTACTTCTCTCGGCCGGCCTGGAGCGAAGTGCTCCTGGATGAGGCCGATCTGATCCGTTTCGGTGAACGATCCTCGGGAGGGCTTCGATGAGACCGCTGACCGAGCTCTCTCCATCGGGAACGGCCCGCGCCGTTGTCGCCACGGGACTGCCCCCGAGTGAAGACGACGAGGCTGCGCTCCTGGCCTGGCTCCGGCCCGTCCGCGAGCGGATCGCTGCGTCCTTCAACCTCGAAGAAGAGGTGGCGTTCCTCGCCTGGGAGCTGGGCCGGCTCCCCCCCGGCCTGAATCGGGAGGAGCGTGCCGCCCTGATTCTCCTGGCCCTGACCGCGCTGATTGCCCTGCGTCAGGGGAGCACACGACTCCCCTTTCGCGATCGGGCCATCCGGCTCGAGATCGCCCGCCAGCTCCTTCAGGAAGAGGGGTCGATCCCCGGCCTGGACGCCGCGCGGGCGGTGAAGCTGGCTGAGAGTCTGATCGAGGAAGGCCGCGTGGCCGCGATCGTCGGCGGCCCGGAGGACTTCAAGCCGCTGATCGTCGACGGCCCTTACCTTTATCTCCAGAAGATGCGGGCGCTTGAGGAGCGGTTCGCCGACGCCCTCCGGCGGCGGATCGCCGGGGACGGCGACGACTCCGGCTGGCCCGAAGCCGAGGTCGCGGCGGCGGTGCTCGACGTGGAAGGACGGCCCGCCGTCCGCAACGGCGTCCCCCTCCCCCTCTCCGACGACCAGCTCGCCGCCGTCAGAACCGCGGCAAGCCATCGCTTGGCAGTGATCTCCGGCGGCCCCGGGACCGGCAAGACGACGATCGTCGTTTCGATTCTCCGGGTACTCCGCCGCCTGGGCATCCCCCCCGAAGCGATGCTCCTGGCCGCCCCCACCGGCAAGGCCGCGCAACGGCTCGGCCAGTCGATCCAGGCGGGCCTTCAGGCCGTGGCCCAGCCCTCTCCCGAAGACAACGACCTCGAGACGATCCCGGAACCACGGACGCTCCACCGCCTGCTCGGCTACTCCCCCTCGACCGGTCGATTCCTCCACCACGAGAACAATCGGCTCGCCGGGCGGGTCGTCGTCGTGGACGAGGGGTCGATGATCGACCTGGTCTTGATGGAGCGGCTGGCGCGTTCGCTCCGCGACGATGCTCGACTGGTGCTGCTCGGCGACGACCATCAGTTGCCTTCCGTGGAGGCGGGCGCGGTGCTCCGCGACCTGCTGGCGGAAGATGACGACGGCCCTTCGCCGCTCGGGCCTCGAGCGGTCCGGCTCACGCAGAGCCACCGGATGCGTCCCGACGACCCGGACGGCCGCAACATCCTGACCGTCTCCCAGGCGATCGACCGTGGTGAGACCCCACGGTTCGCCCCGAGCCGCGACCGGGACGACACGATCGTGGAGCGACCTTCCCTGGCCGAGGTCACCTTCCAGGGGGTCGAATTTCTCGAGGCCTCCGAAGGCTCGGGCGTGATCGAGGCGCTGCTTCACCGCTGGACGGTCGAAGTCATCCGCGCCCTGCCCGACTTCGACGACCTGATCGCCCGCCGCTACCTGATCGGGCGAACCGGGTTCAGCGAGCAGGACCAGGGGCGGCTCACCCGCCTGTTCGACCACTTCGATCGGTCACGGGTGCTCTGCCTCACCCGGGTCCTGCCATCGGGGGCCGATCGGATCAACGACCGGCTCCATGACCAGGCCTTTGCTGCCACCCCGGCCGGTTCGTTCCGCGCCGACGACCTGCTACCGGGCGAACCGGTGATGATGCAAGTCAATGATTACAGCCGCATGCTTTTCAATGGCGACCAGGGGCTGATCCTGAGCGTCTCCGAAGGGGGCCGCCCTGCGCCAATGGTGGTCTTCCGCCGCGCCGACGAATTTGTCACGCATCGGATCGGGTCACTCCGGTCGGTTTTGCGGCGGTCCTACGCCATGACCGTCCACAAGTCGCAAGGCTCGGAGTTCGACCGCGTGGCCCTGATCCTTCCCGACGCCGACATCCCGCTCAACACCCGCGAGATCCTTTATACCGCCCTGACCCGAAGCCGGGGCGCGGTGACCCTGGTTGGCTCACGCGACACGTTCGCGCAAGGAGTCGCCCGGTCGGCTCGTCGTTATTCCGGAGTCGCCGAGCGGGTGCGCGCGGCTCCCCGTCCCCCTCAAACCGATCTCGAGTCGGTAAATTGGAAATAGGGGGCGAGGGAGTGGCCCCCAGGCCAAGCCCTTTTTTTTCCTGCACAGGTTCCGCCTGTGAATTTGACGTGATTTCGGAGAGAGCAAGAGAGTCCCTATGATCAAATTCCTCCACGCAGCCGACGTCCACCTCGACAGCCCGCTCCGCGGTCTCGAGAGCTACGACGGAGCGCCCGCCGAGCGGATTCGCCTGGCGACCCGTCGCGCCTTCGAGAACCTCGTCGAGCTGGCGATCGCCGAGCAGGTGGCCTTCGTCCTGCTCGCGGGCGACCTCTACGACGGCGACTGGCAGGACTACAACACGGGCCTCTACCTCGTCCGCCAGATGGCCCGCCTGCGCGAGGCCGGAATCAAGGTCATCGCGATCGCCGGTAACCACGACGCCCACAACAAGATGACCCGCCGGCTCCCTCTGCCCGATAACGTGACGATGTTGAGCCACGATGAGCCACAATCGTTATCGTTGCAGGACTATGACGTCATGGTCCACGGCCAGGGGTTCTCGACTCAGGCTGTGACCGAGGACCTCTCCCAGCGCTATCCGCAAGCGACCCGCGGCCTCTACAACATCGGCATCCTCCACACCTGCGCCGGGGGCGATGAGCGGCATGGGCGCTACGCCCCTTGCACCGTCCAGGGGTTGGTCGCCAAGGGGTATGACTACTGGGCCCTCGGCCACGTCCACACCCGGCAGATGCTCTGCGAGAAGCCGTACATCGCCTTTCCCGGCAACACCCAGGGGCGGCACGCGCGAGAACTCGGTCCCAAGGGGTGCCTGCTGGTCTCGATCGCCAACGGAGGCCCCCCCAAGGTCGATTTCCGCCGGCTCGACGTCGTTCGCTGGGAACTCTGCGAGATCGATGCAACCCGAGCCGGGTCCGAGGATGAGCTGGCCGACGCGGCCTCCGGCCAGTTGGCGGAATGGCTCGCGCGTGAGGACGCTGACCGACTCCTGGCCGTCCGCGTGGTGATCGGAGGCGCGAGCCCGATTCACGATCGCCTACTGTCCGACCCCGAAAAGACCAGGGCGGCGGTGCGGGCCCGAGCGGCCGAACTCGGGACCGACCGCCTCTGGGTCGAGCAGGTCAAGATCCAGACGAGTCCCCTCCGATCGGCGACGGCGGTGGGCGACGGCCCGATCGAAGAACTGTTCGCCGTGCTCGAAGAGCTCCGGTCGGACGAGTCCCGGTTCAAGGAGCTGAGCGGTCTCTTCAAGGGCCTCCGGCTGAAGCTTCCCCAGGAGCTGATGGAAGGCCCCGAGGCCCTCGCGCTCGACAGCCCGGAATGGCTCCGCGAGGTCCTCGACTCGGCCGAGGCCCTGCTCCACGACCGGCTCCACTTCTGAAAAGGAATCGCCGATGAAGATCCAACGCCTCAACCTCGACGCCTTCGGCCCCTTCTCCGGTGAGTCGCTCGACCTCTCGGCGGGACGCTTCGGCCTCCACCTCGTCTACGGCACGAACGAAGCAGGCAAGACCTCCGCACTCCGCGCCCTCGGCCACCTGCTGTACGGCATCCCGATGCGCTCGCCCGACAACTTTCGGGTCGACTACAACAAGATGCGCCTGAGCGCCACGCTCGAACACTCCGACGGCTCGATCCTCGAGTTCGTCCGGCTCAAAAAGAACAATGACCCCCTCTGCCAACGTGACGGCAAGACTCCGCTCGACCCCGCCCAGCTCGAACGGTTCCTCGGCGGCGTCGACAGGTCGATGTTCGAGACGATGTTCGGGATCGGCCACGAAGCCCTGATCGAAGGGGGCAAGGCGATCATCAGCGGAGGCGGTAAGCTCGGCGAGCTACTCTTCTCGGCCAGCTCGGGCATCGCCGGCCTGAAGGGGATTCAGGAAGCGCTTCAGGCCGACCGCCTCGAACTGTTCACCGACACCGGCAAAGGGAAAAATCAGCGCATTCCCCAGGCGATCGCCGACGTCAACGAAGCCAAGGCGAAGATCAAGGAAGTCACCGTCACCACCGAGGACTGGTCGCGCCAGGACCAGATCGTCCGCGAGGCCAGGGCCGAGAGCAAGCAGCTCGAAGCGGAGTTGCGCCGGAAGTTCAGCGAGTCGAACCGGCTGAGGCGGATTCAAGGGGCCTTGAAACTCTTCCCCGAACGGGTGCAACTGATCGAGGAGCTTGAAAAACTCAAAGACGTCATCATCCTTCCTGATGATTTCGCCGACCGCAGGCGCAAGGCCGAGAACGCAGGCGACCACGCGCGCCACGAGTCAGCCCGGGCCCGGCAAGCGATCGAGAACCTGTCCGGCCTCTGCGAAGAGATCAACATCCCTGGACCTTTGCTCGCGGCCGGCGACGACATCGAAGCCCTCTACGAGCGGCGAGGCGCTTACCGCAAGGCCCAGGCCGACCGCCCGATCCGCGTCTCCAACCTCCAGGAGCACGAGCACTCCGCCCGCGATATCTTGCAGGCGCTCGGCCAGCCTCGCGACCTGGCCGCCGCCGACGCCTTCCAGCTTCGGGCCGATGATCCCGTCGTGATCCCCCAGCTCGCACTCAAGTTCGAGCAGATCATCACCCGTCGCGACGAGACGCTCGATACGATCGCCCGCCACCGAAAGCGTGCCGAGAAGATCCGACACGACCAGGAGACCCTGGAGCCCTCGCCCGACCTGAAAAGGCTCCGCGTGGAAGCCAAGGCCGCGATCAAGCTGGGCGAGATCGAGGCCCGCCGCGACGAGGCCCGGCACGCGATGGCCCCGCTCGAAAAAGGACTCGCGGCGGCTACCCGCCGACTCCCCGGCTGGTCGGGTTCGCCCGACGACCTCGAGGACCAACCCGTCCCGCTCCCGGAAACGATCGAGCGATTCGAGGCGCACTTCCAGCGGGCTGAAACCCGCAGGCGCGAGCTGGAGTCCGACCGCGCTCGCGAGGAAAAGGCCATCGCCGAGCTGGAAACCCGACTCCAGGCCGAAACCCTTCAGCGCGACCTCCCGACCGAGGAGGATCTGGGCCGGTCTCGCCAGTCACGCGACGCAGGGTGGACGCTGATCCGTCGCGCCTGGCTCGACCGCGAGGACGACCCCGAAGCGGTGGCCGCCTACCTGGCCGATCACGGGCTCGGCCGGACGCTCGCCGAAGCCTACGAGCAAGGCATTTCGAAGAGCGACGTGCTGGCCGATCGCCTGCGCCGCGAGGCCAACGACGTCGCCAGACGGGCCGAACAGCTCGCGTTGGTGGAAGGCCATCGGGGCCAGCTCAACCGGATCAGCCGCGAGGAAGCCGAGGCTCAAGAGGCTCGAGAACGGCTCGCCAGGGAATGGGAAGCGGTGGCCGCGCCGCTCGGCCTCGGCGCGTTCGGCCCGACGGAACTGCGCTCCTGGCTCGACAAGCGGGACAAGGCCATCGAGGCTCTGGGCAAGCTCCGGGCCGGGCAGGCCGAGGTCGAGCGGTTCGACCACCAGATCCAGGAGCAATCCGAACGACTTTCGGCGACCCTGGCCGAACTGGGCGAAACATCGAGCGCCCCCGACGAGCGCCTGGCCCCCCTAATCGAGCGGGCCCTGGCTCTGATCGCGAAGCACGAGGCGTTGATCCGCCGCCGCGAACGGTTCGAGACCGACCTTGCCAAGGAACAGGCCGACCTCGAGGAGGCCGAGCAGAGCCTCGCCAAGATCGAAGCGGACCAGGAAAACTGGCGCGGACCTTGGGCGGAGAGCATGAGTCGAATTGGCCTGGAACGCGAGGCCACCCCCGCCCAGGCCAACGTGTTCATCCAGAAGGTCCGCGAACTCCGCGACCAGGTCCGCAAAGCCAACGAGTTCCGAAGCTGGATCCGCGGCATTGACCGCGACGGCGAGCAATTCGCCCACGACGTCGCCGCACTCGCCCTTCGCGTCGCCCCCGACCTCGCGGACCAGCCGCCCGATGCCGTGGTCGGCACGCTCAGTGCCCGGCTCCGCTCGGCCCGTGAAGACGATCAGTCGTTGCGCTCGCATCGCGACCGGATCGAGGCCGAGAACAAGGCGCTTGAGGTCGCGGAGCAGTCGCAGGTCGAAGCTCGGCTCGAACTCGGCGACCTCTGCCGCCAGGCGAACTGCGCGACCGCCGAGGACTTGCCCCAGGCCGAACAGCGTTCCAGCCTGCGCTCGAAGCTCGAGGCCGACTTGAGGCGGTGTGAGGAGCAGATCAGAAGCCTGAGCGCCGGTGCCTCGATCGAGGCGTTCATCGCCGAGGCCGAACAGCTCGACCCCGACGGGCTCGGCCTGGTCCTCGACGGGCTCGAAAAGGACGTGGCCGAGCTCCAGCAGCGGATGCTCGAGGTCAACCAGAAGATCGGCGCGGAGAACCAGGTGCTCGAGGCGATCGACGGCAGCAGCAAGGCCGCCGAAGCGAACGAGCAGGCCGGCTATGCCCTCGCCCGGCTTCAAGCCGACGTACCTCGCTACGCCGCGCTCCGGATCGCGGCCTTCGTCCTTCAGCAAGGCATCGAGCGTTACCGCGAACGTGCCCAGGGGCCGCTCATCCGTCGAGCGAGCCAACTCTTCGCCACGCTCACCACCGGGTCCTTCGGTGGCCTTCGAATCGACTACGACGACCGAAACGCGGCCGTCCTCGTCGGAGTCCGTCCCGATGGCGAGACGACCGTGAACATTTCAGGCATGAGCGATGGCTCATGCGATCAACTCTACCTCGCCTTACGGATCGCCAGCCTCGAGAACTGGCTCGCCGCCCACGAGCCGATCCCCTTGGTTGTCGACGACATCCTCCTCCAATTCGACGATGGCCGCTCGGCAGCCGCCCTCCAGGTTCTGGGCGAGTTCTCCAAGAAGACGCAAGTGATTTTCTTCACCCACCACGCCCACCTGCTCGACCTCGCCCAGGCTCATCTGGAGAAAGACGTGTTCTTCACCCATCATCTGGCGTCGGATCGACGCTGGGCCGAGGCGGTCTCATGAACGCGTCCGGAAATCGTTGAGTCGGCATTCGGCCCCAACAGAGCGTTCCCATTCAGCTCCAAACGCAGAATCGACTCACCTCGAGTTATGCCAAGAACCGCTCGCGCCTCCGTCGAAGGCGTGATCGACCACGCCTTGAATCACGGAAACCGCCGCAAGGCGGTCTTCCCCAAGCCCGCCGACTACGACGCCTCCATTGAAGCGATCGACAACGGCCGCCAGCGTCTCCCCTCGACCTCTTCGGCTACTGCCTGATGCCGAACCATTTCCATCTCGTTCTCCGACCCCACGGCGACGGCGATCTCGGGCGGTGGATGCGCCGGAGCCGAGGGCGGCCCCGGAAACAGCAACTTCGCTCCGTCCCCTATTATCCCCCTGCGTTCATTGCGGTTTTGGATCGGACGGCAGATCCTTCCGACGGCGGAGTGCCATGACAATACCTACCAGTGCCGAGATGAGCAGTAAGACAGCGACGAGCAAGCCTATGCGGTCGGCAGAACCAGAATACTCACTCGCCTTCTTTGCGTGCTGTTGAGCCCGAGGCGTCATCTGATACGCCGTCACAGTCCCCGACTCAGGATTCTTGACCACGATCGTTCCTGGCGGGGGGAACGGAGAAGCGGGAGTTGGGGTACTGTGCTCAGCCATCTGCGCGTTGTGGTATGCGGCAAGTCCCCTGAGTCGCTGCCGAAGTGTCGCCAATGAGATCATAAGGCCCGCAAAAGCCACGGCTATCATAAGCGTCCGGAGTTTGAACCGTGGTAGCCTCATACCATCCTCCTCCATCTGGCCGGCACGTCCAGCACGCGAACCGATCGAGTCGAAGCTACCGCATGCCTGGGATCAGGACAAGATGACAGAGATGATTGAAGAGAGCTCGGTCGACCTGAGCGTTTTACTGTCGGAGAAAAAGGGGACGGAAGGAAGTGACCGTCAAAAGCCAATGGCTGGTCCTGGCGGTCATCCCTCCAGGATTGCAAAGACCCCGCCGGTCAAAAAAGCGGCGTGGACACGGCTTTTCTAACTCTCAGCGGTTCGAATAACAACGGTTCCTCGCACCCGTTGGCCCATCGTCAGGCCAACGGGTGCCGACTCACTTACTTCGACTCCTCAGGCTTCACATCCTGATTCTGCGCCCCCAGATACTCGATCAGGTCGACGAATTCCGAGGGGGCAAGGGTCGAGGCCGTTCCTTCGGGCATGCTGCTCTGGGTCCGGAGGGAACGCTCCTCAATGTCCTTGACGAGGATCTTCCGCGTGGCCTTGCCGTCGAAGATCTCGACCTCTTTGTCATTCTCGCTGACCACCAGGCCGGATGCGATCGTGCCGTCGGCGGTCGCAATCATGGTCGACCGATACTTGGGGTCGACGTCGGCGTTGGGGTCGATCACAGAATGGATGATCTTGGCGCGCGGCATCCGCTTGGCGACGCCGGCGAGGTTCGGGCCGTACTCGCGTCCTTCGCCGTTACCCACCCGGTGACAGGCCGTGCAGGTTCGAACGAAGACCTCGCGACCGCGATTCTGGTCCCCCTTCAATTGGGCGAGCCCGGTCATCGCCTTATCCCGTTCTTCGTCCGGCTTCGGCTCCTGGCTGAGGAGCGACTGCAAGAACGGCAAGGCCGCCGCCCCTGCCTTCGAGGCCGACATCAGCTCGGTGACCATCTGGGAGCCGCGCGGGCCTGCCTTCGCGATCCGCCCCGTCAGGTAATCGGCCCGCCAGATGCTTTCGTTGGCCCCAAGCGCCTGCTTGATGGTGTAGTCGCACCAGTAGTCGGCCGGCGCCTGAGTCATCGCCAGGAGCGCCGCGGCGGCCTTGGGCTCAGAAAAGTAGCTCAGCCCGCGTGCCACCTCGGTTCGGACCCGAGGATGAGCATCCTGGGCAGCGGCCAACAGCAAGTCGAGGGCTTGCGGGAATGACTCCCGCTCGTCCGCGAGGATCCGGACAGCAGCGGCCCGAGCCTCGAACGCCGGAGCATCCTTCAAGACCTGGGTCAGCAGATCGGCATCGAGACGATGATGCGACTCCAAGATCCAGAGCGCCTCGCAACGGAGCCGGTCGAACTCCTGATCCTTCGGGTCGAGCTTGGCCACCCACGTCTTCACGGCGGCAGCAACTTCGTCCGACGGGCGGTCGCGAAGCTCGCGACGAGCCCGATAGCGCGTGCGCCACTCATACTGCCGCAACTGGTCCAGGAGCTCGGGCACCGGCTTGCCGAACTGGGTGACCGGCTCCACCAGCGGCCGTTCCGGGTAGACGAGGCGATAGATCCGCCCGCGCGTGTGGTCGCGATTCGGGTCGCGCTGGCTGTACTGCATGTGGCCGATCAAGGCGTTCGCCCAATCGCCGAACCAGAGTGCTCCGTCGGGGCCGATCTGCGGATCGGCGGGGCGGAAGTGCTTGTCGGTCGAGCGAATCAGGTCGTCGGGCTGCCCGTCGGCGTGCTTCAAGCGGGCGCCGTGATAGCCGCCGCCGTCGTCCTTGAGGCTGAACCGAGGCATTCCGTTCATGTTAATGACGCAGGCATAGGTGAACTGCTCCTGCACGTCGTCGGGGAAATGCCGACTGACCAGAAACTCGCTCCCCAGGGCGGGCCTCATCCCCTCGTTGTCGAAGACCATGTTCAGGCCGGTGCGACCGCGATACTGAGCGCCGGAGAGGGGCGTATCCCAGGCATGGTTGGCCGTCGTGCCGTCACCGACGATGCCTTGTCCCCAGCCGTTGAACACATAGCACCACATGTTGTACTGGCCGGGCAAGGCGAACTGGCGGACCTTGAGCGTCCTCGGGTCCATCACGTAGGCACCGCCCGTCCCCATGCTCCGATGCGGTCCCCAGGGGGTCTCGAGGGTCGTGCTCGTGGCGATCCCTTCGAGCATGTGCAACGCACCGCCGTGGTTCCACTCGAAGGCGCCGCAGGTGTGGTGGGTGTCATCGGTGGCCCAGCCGTCGACGAGGTGGACGACCTCATCGGCCTTGTCGTCGCCGTCGGTGTCCTTCAGCCAGAGCAACCGCGGCTGGTCGACCACCAGCACGCCGCCGTTCCAGAACTCGAAGCCGGTCGGGCATTGCAGCTTGTCATAAAAGACCTTGCACGTATCCGCCTTCCCATCCTTGTCCGTATCCTCCAGGATCACGAGCTTATCGCTCGGCTTGCCGTCGCCCGGCTTCCACTGGGGGTAGGTGGGCATGCAGGCCACCCAGAGCCGCCCTTTGTTGTCGAAGTTCAACTGGACGGGCTTGGCCAGCTCGGGAAACTTGGTCTCGTCGGCAAACGGCTCGATCGCGAATCCGGGGGGGACTGTGGTCGACTTGACGAGTTGCTCGGGCGTCAGGTATCGCAGCGAATCGGCCTCGGAGTAATTCTGCCGAGGGTCGCCGAAACGGGTTTGCGGAACGATCAGGTCGCCGGTGCCGGAATCATCCGGGCGCTCGGGGACCGACTTGTTCTGGACAAGGTTCCAGACGTACTGGTCGCGGACCTCGGCCATCTTGCGAATCTTCACATACTCACGGGGGAACGTTTCCGTATCCCAGGTCCGCCGCCCGCCATAGACATACCAGCCGTTCAGCATCCGATAATCTTGCAGGTGCACCCAGGACTTGTCGTTGACAGCGGCCCGGAGCTTCTCATAAGCGGGACTTCCCACACTGGCTGTGGAGGGAATGGTGAACATGGCCTCGTCGATCAAACGAGCCACTTCGCGATCCCCACGCTCGTTCAGGTGGCAGCCGTTAATCGTCAGTTGCATGCCGGGCTCGGCGGCCATCAGGCCGGCCGACTTTTCCAGCAGGTCCACAAACGCGACCCCCTTCTTCGCCGCCACCTCGGCCGAGGCGCGGGCGTAGAGGCGCAAGCGTTCGTTCTCGGCCCGGCCATCGGGCAAGAGCGGGTCGCCGGTCGACTCGAACGCGATCGGGGAGATCACCACGAAGCGCGGGGGGGCCTTCGTATCGTCGCGCGGGTACTGCTCGGCGATGGTGTCGAAGAACCGCAAATAGTCGGCCTGGAACTTTTCGAGGCCCGAGGCACCCGCGAACGACTCATTGAAACCGAAGAAGCAGAAATAGGTGTCAGCGCCGAAGGCCGTCAAGGGGTCGTCCAGGGCCGTGTAGTCGGCCGATCGCTGGCGAATCCCCACCTCGTCGGCGGGACGCGCGAAGTTGCGAACCACAAGCTCCTTGTCGGGGAATCGCGTGTGGAGCAACGTTTCGAAGTGTCCGAACAGGTTCATGCGTTCGGCGAACGAGTTGCCGACGAAGGCGATGCGTTCCCCTTTGTTAAACTCGAGGGGTAAGCGGCTGGGGGACAGCGCGGGACGTTGTGGGCGGGGCGGCAAGGCCAGCAGTTTCTTGGCCAGCTCCTTGGACGGTCCCTGGGCGATCGCCGGTTCCGCCTGGCTACATGCCAGGAGAGAACCCAAAACGAGGAGAGCACGCTTCGCGTGAGTCATGGGATCAAGGGCCTCGGAGTTGGTACACGATCGGTTTCACACGGCTCGGAAAACGGAGAGGGCGCATTTGCCCTTCCCGCCGATCGCTTTGGAAAGCAAGCTGTGAAAGTTATTTGGAGGGTTCCCACCGCAGTCGTCCAGATTAATCGGTCGGATCATGCGGTACAACCAGTGGTAACCGGCTCCTCACCGTATTCCCAAAGGAGGCCGGTTTCCGCCAGGGATGGGAAAGGATTCACGGCAATTCCACTGCTTTGACCTCTCAAGGCGACGGGATCGGCATGACATGGACCGACGCAGGAAATGTTGGTGGCTGCGATCCCACCCCTTCTTTTCCCGGTGGACAAAACGCTCGGCTTGACGCGAGGATTCGTCGCCGATCATGATAGGGCCTGCGCGGGACTGGCTCCCCCGGCCAAACCCCGATCGACTCATCCAGCCTTTGGGAACACGCCGGAATGGCTTCGCGTTGCGGGATTCGCCGAACCCTGGTCTGGAGCCTGATCGCGCTCTACGCGACGATCATGGTCCCCGGTCAGGGTTGGCACGCCTTCTCCGCTTGCGGCCACCGAATCGTCGAGCACGCCGGTAGCGCCGACTCGCACGCGGACGATCGTTCCGCGCCGGGCCTCGCGGCTCCCCACGACGAAGGCTCCTGCGTCCTCTGCACCTGCCTCGCCCAAACCCAGCTCCCGACGCCCAATCAGGGCCCTGTGCTGCGGTCGCCTGTCCGCAAAGTTCACCGCGACGACGCGCCGGTGAGCGTGATCAACCGCCCACACACCGACGGCGATCCGCGCGCCCCTCCGCAACCGTTCCCCGTCTGATTGCGCGCCTGCCGCGATCCGTTCGAACGAACGGCCTCATTCGCTGAGTGTCTGTCTCGGCAGGTCAGGCTTCACCGGGAAATGAAGGACGTTGGGGTGCCACGGGTTCCGTACTCGGACCCCGTGCGCCCCAGCCAAGGCATTCCCGCACGGGGTCCGAGTACGGAACCCGTGGCACCCAGCGATCCGTATCGAACGAACGGCCTCATTCGCTGAGGGCTTTGCTCAAGCCTCGCCCTTCAGCGTCATGACCACCCGTCTCGACCGTTAACCGGCACATGGCTCCCCGAGCCATGACGCGGGCCTTTTGCAAATTCGTGGATCTCGGTTCGGGCCTTGATGACACCTCGTCATTCGTGGGAGTCGCACGCGCCCGTCCCCCCTCCACGGCCATCCAATCCACAATTCCCAGCATGTCAATTCTTAATTCCCTCGAAAACCGCATGGAGATCCAACGTGATGCGACGCCTCCTTGAGTTCGGGCCAACCGGCACCCTCAGTGCCCTCCTGCTCGCGGCATGTGGCGGATGCCACGACTCATCCACCGGCAGTGATCGCCTCGCAACGCCACCTCCTCCAACGGTATCCGGCAAGCACGAGCACAAGGCCGGGGCACACGGCGGCCTGATCGTACCGCTCGACGGCGCTCACTACCACGTCGAGGCGATCCTGACGGAAGCGGGAGGACTTCGCCTCCTCACCCTCGGAGAGAAGGAATCGCAGGTGCAGGAGGTCGAGTCGCAGACGCTCACCGCCTACGTGCGGCCCGTGGGCGATATGCAATCGCGGCCGGTCGAGCTCAAGCCTGACCGCCAGGAGGGGGACGCGTCCGGGATGACGTCCGCGTTCACTGGCCAACTCCCTGACGGCCTGGGCGGTCGGCCCTTGATCGTGGTCGTGCCAAGCATCCGGATCGCCGGGCAGCGGCTCCGGTTCGGGTTCGAGACGGCCGCGCCGGAACCCTCGACGGCGATGCCCGAGAAGGTCGCCGATGACGCGGAGCTGGCCTTATACCTGACCCCCGGCGGCAAGTACACCGAGGCGGACATCGTCGCGAACGACCGGAAGACGGCCTCGATGAAGTTCGTCGGATTCCACGCCTCCCACGACCCCAAGCCGACCCCGGGCGCACGGGTCTGCCCGATCACCGACACGCGGGCGAACCCGGATTGCTCTTGGATCGTGGGAGGCAAGACGTACTTGTTCTGTTGCCCTCCCTGCGTCGATGAGTTCGTGCGGCAGGCGAAGAAAGACCCCGAGTCGATCCGATCGCCGGAAACCTACGTAGCTCCACAGGAAGGCAAATCATGAGCATTTCCCTAATTTTATTAGCCCACGGCGATGGGCTGGTGACACTCAACCTGAGCCCGGGGTCGACCCTTGCGGGGGCGGGCGTCCGGCTCGTCCAGACCGTGATCGCGAGCGGCCCCTACCTCTTGTGCGGTGTGGTCCTCGCGGGCCTGCTCCGTGGAGTCGTCGGAGCCGAAGCGATTCAGCGTCGGCTGGGGAGGCGCTCACGTGCCGGCCTGATCCGGGCCTCGGCCTTCGGGTTCCTCCTGCCGCTCGGTGCGCTGGGGGCACTGCCGGTCGCCCGCCGCCTCCACGCGATGAAGGTCCCCCGTGGGACGGTCCTCGCGTTCTTGCTCACGGCGGCGGTTGTCGATCCGCTCTCGCTGGTGCTCGGGATGTCGCTCATGAGCGTGCAGACCATGGCGGTGTGCGTCGCGGCCTTGCTGGTTTGGTCGATCGTCGCCGGCCATCTCGTCAATCGCCTGGAACCGGGCACTCGGGCACCGGGTGAGGAGGACGTCGAACGCCTGCCCGGCACCGCGACAGCGCGGTTGGTCCGGGTCGTGTCCGACATCGCCGCCGAACTCTCCGGCCCTTCGCTCCGCGACCTGGCGCTGGCGGCCACGGGAGCCGGGTTACTGGGAGCGTTCCTCCCCCCCGGCTGGCTTGAGATGGCCGCATCCCCCTCGCGGCCGAGCGCCGGCCTCATCACGGCCGCCGTCGGAACCCTCGCGTGCGAGACCCCGCTGGGAGCGATGCGTCAGGCCGGGGTCCTCGTCCGCGATGGAGGGACCAACCAGGTGGCCTTCCTCCTGATCGCCTTCGGGGCCGGTTTCAACCTGGCCGTCCTGACCTGGCTGCAATGCGGGCTGAAACTGAAGCCCGGCGCAGTAGCCGCCGTCATGGTGGTCGGGCTCGGAATCTATGGACTCGCCGGCTGGGGATTGGATCGCACCAAAACGGCATTACCCAGAGGAGCCTCTTTTCATACTCATGCGTTTGATGAACTGGGGCGGGCGAATTTCGGGGACCCTGGCCTGTTCCAGGCGGCCTCCACGGCATGGGCCATCGGGGCGAAGAACGGCGAGGCCTATCTTCCGGCCCTCGCACCTCTCGGGCTCCTCGCAGCCGCCGGTCTGATCGCTCGCCAGCCTCGCGTACGACTGAGGCTGGCACGTTGGTCGGAAGAAGCGCGGGAGGCGCCACCGCGGCCCCATTCGGAGACGCGGGTCTGGGAGCGCTCGCTGTCCCCTCGCCTGACCGCCGCGCTGGGCCTGATCGCCGCGATTCCCGGTGTCGTCGCCCTGGTCCTGGCCTTTTACCCCGCACCGGCAGTCCTCTTCGACGAGATGGTGCCGGTTCACACGGAGGTGCAATACACCGTCCGACATGGCGACGCGAGAGAAAGCCTGGTTTGGCTGGAGCGTTGGGAAGCCCTGGTCCAGAAGCTCGGCCCCAGCCTGATCCTCCGTCGCGGCGTGCTCACCGTCGCCGCACGGACCCGCAAAGACGACCTGCTCGACGCGATTGCGGCCCTCCGAGGGTTTCTCGAAGAAGGGCGGATCGAGGAGGCCCGAACCCTTCTCGATCACGTGGGCAAGGCACAGCAGGCGTGCCGCCAAGCCTTCGATCAAGACATTTAATTCAAGCAAGTCAGCATTTCGACAATCCACACACCCCTGGGACCGCGGGCGACCCGCCCGCTCTTCAATAAACTTATTGATTCAATTCAATAAAATGAAATTGCGGGTGGGTCGCCCGCGATCCCAGGGAATTGAGAACCAAAGGGGGGATTGGCGGAACGCGCTGGGCCTCGCCGGCACATGGTGAGTACAGGCTGCGACAGCCGAACTGTGCGAGAAGGGAAAAATCATGGCCAAATCTCAGGGCCGCGAATACGTCTGGCTTCAGTGCACCGAGACCAATGAGCTGAACTATCGCATCCAGATCAATACCCGCGGTGGGCTCCCCGAGTCCATGAAAGAAGGACTCCGAAAGTATTGCCGCAGACTCCGTAAGCACACGATTCACAGGATCAAGCGAAAATAAATAGATCGATTGCCTTTAGTAACAGGGAATCACAAAGATGAGCGAGAAACTGCCGGTAACCGTTCTGTCCGGATTTCTCGGCGCCGGCAAGACGACGGTTCTCAACCACGTCTTGAACAACCGCGAGGGCCGCAAGGTCGCGGTCATCGTCAACGACATGAGCGAGGTCAACGTCGACGCCCGGCTCATCCGCGACGGCAATGCCTTGAACCGCGTCGAAGAGAAGCTCGTCGAGATGACAAACGGCTGCATCTGCTGCACCCTCCGTGAGGACCTGCTCGTCGAGGTGGGCCGGCTCGCCCGCGAAGGACGGTTTGACTACCTCCTCATCGAATCCACCGGTATCTCCGAGCCGCTCCCCGTCGCCGAGACCTTCTCCTTCGAAGACGACGAAGGGCGATCGCTGTCGGACCTGGCTCGGCTGGACACGATGGTCACCGTCGTCGACGCCGCGAGCTTCCTCGCCGACTACCTTGCCTCGGAGGAGTTGACCGAACGCGGCCTCGCCCTCGGCGAAGACGATGACCGCACAGTCGTCGACCTCCTCGTGGATCAGGTCGAGTTTGCCGACGTGATCGTGGTCAACAAGGTCGACCGCGTCTCGCAGGCCGAACTGGAACAGCTCGAGGCTCTTCTCCGACGCCTCAACCCGGAGGCCGAGATCGTGCGGGCCGCCTTCGGCCAGGTCCCGCTGGCGAACGTGCTCGACACCGGCCGGTTCGACTTCGCGCGGGCCGCGCAGGCGCCGGGCTGGCTCAAGGAGCTGCGCGGCGAACACGTCCCCGAGACCGACGAGTACGGAATCACGAGCCTCGTCTTCCGCGACCGCCGGCCGTTCCACCCGCGCCGATTCCACGACTTCCTCGACGAAGGGTTCCCCGGCCTGCTCCGCGGCAAAGGCCAATTCTGGATCGCCTCGAGACCCGACTTCGTCGCCGGGTATTCGCTGGCCGGTGGCGCCTGCCGAATCGAGCCGATCGGCCGCTGGCTCGCCGCCGTGCCGAAATCCGAGTGGCCGGAGGACCTCGATGAGTGCCAGGCCGCCCTCGACGACTGGGACGACCGGTTCGGCGACCGCCTCCAGGAACTCGTCTTCATCGGCAGCGAGCTCGACCAGGACCAGCTCAGAGCACGCCTCGGCGCCTGCGTGCTGACCGACTACGAAGTCGCCACCGGCGAATCCGCCTGGGCCAAGCTCGAGGACCCGTTCGCAATCTGGGCCGACGAGGAATCCGCCCTGGAGCACGAGGACCCCACGGCTTGATTGAGTTCGGCCAACGACAAAGGGCGGCCCGCCCGCGACTCTTTTCTTTGGGAATTGAGCCCGGACGAACCGCCCTACATGGGGACACGTGAATTCCACGTCAGATGAGGTTCACCACACGGTCGGCGAGGCCCTTTTCGCCGAGAATGACGCTAAGCTTGCCGGTGGCGACAACCTTCTCGAGGACCTCGAGCTCGCGCAGTCGCATGAGCATTGGGTTATCGACCAGGAGCTTCGCCGAGTTGGCCTGGCTGCGGAGCGCGGCCGTTTCCTCGCGACGGGTGATGAGGTTGGCCTCAGCGGCCTTCTTCGCCTCGGTCACCTTGTTCATGAGGTTCTTCATGTCGCCCGGGAGGATCAGATCGCGGATGCCGAGCGCCGAGACCCGAAGCCCGAGCCCTTCGGCCCGAGGCGCCAGGAGCGCGGCGGCCTCACTGGCCACGGCTTCCTTGTCGACCAGCAGGGAATCGAGCTCGCGGGCTCCCACAACCGCTCGGAGCACAAGCTGGGCCTCTCGGTAGAGAGCCTGCTTGTAGTCGTCCGTCGCGCAGACCGCCTGGCGAGGGTCAATCACATGATAGGTGGCCACGGCGTTCAGCCGCAGCGTCACCTTGTCAGCGCTCATGATCTCCTGACCCGTCACGTCCAGCGTGACCTCGCGAAGGTCGACTTCCACCACGCGAACGTCCGCCACCCCCTTCCAGAAAGCCCACGGGCCAGGCTCGAGGATCTCGCTGAACCGGCCGTCGAGAAACAGCACACCGACGCAGCCCCGGTTCACAGCGCCCATATCCAGTTGCTCGCGGGCCGACGGAGTGCGGGCGATGACCTTCAACTCCTCGTGCTCGAACCGCGGCCGACGCACATCGACCACCTCGACGCGGACCGCCCGCTGATCGGTCCAGTAGGCGTACTGGCCGGGCGCGAAGATCCGCGAGAACCGACCGTCAATCCAGACCAGGGCACGCTGACCATCCTCCAGGTCGAAGACCTGGGCGTGCCCCTTCAGATCGCCCGACTTGACGATCAGGTCGAGCTTCTCGTGCTGGAGGAACGGCAGGCGCCGGGAGACGACCTCGACGTTGACCCGATCGAGCGGGTCAAAGTACCAGTGCGTACCAGGGTCGAGCAACCCGCGGAACTCGCCCGCGCGGAAGAAGAGGCCCATCTCAAAGCTATGAATTTTAATCGACTTGCAGAAGAACATTACGATACCTCCCCGCCTCCGGCACAACACCCGGCAGGCCTACCTCGTGGCTGTTTCATGATAAAAAACGAATTCATAAAAGAGTAAAGTGGATAAAAAGCCGTCAGGGGACGGAACAACCGGTGGTCACGCAGTAAGACGCGGAGCCTCGCTTGAGCCGCTCCGGCCGATGGTTTCAGGGGGGCTTCCTCGGGGACGCCTGGCATCGTGGGGGCAAACCCACGATGACAGGGCCCCGCGTCGGCCTCCTTTTTCCGTCGGCCAAAGGCGGCGGAATCTGCGTGCTGCAGGGCGTTGGCATGCGTTGCCCTCGCCTGGACTTACGCATCCTCTTTCGACGATGTTTCGGTCACGACGAAGGCCGACCGGTTCGGTCGCCCATCCCCCTCGGGCTGAATGGTGGTCGAGATGTTCTTAGCATCCCGGCAACGGTCGGCCGGTTAGGACCGATCGTAGCGTGTTGTGGACGGGAGTCGAACCCGTTACCTCCAGGTTTGTAGCCTGGTGCTCTACCGCTGAGCTACCACGACCTGGTCTCGCCCCGGTTTCGATTCCCTGCACGGAACACGCCCTTTCCAATCGTTAATGACAAGGCGGACGCGCCGCGGGCCTGACGGGACCAGTCGCTTGCTTACAAAGAGACGCCGGTGGGAGTCGAACCCACTTCAACCGGGTTGCAACCGGTCGCCTGGCCATCTGGCTCCAGCGTCTTCAGGGATTGGATGGGATCCGACGGAAAAGGAATGCCCTCGCCAGGAGTCGAACCTGGCCCTCGACCTTCGCAGAGTCGCGTGCCTCCCTCACACCCCGAGGACAATTCATCAGCATGGCTGCATTTTAGAAAATTTCGACGACGGATCTGGCCATTGTGGCCGACGCATCGAATCGGGGAGGAGGACTTGAACCTCCATCGCCGGGATCAAAACCCGGTGGCCTACCGTTAGCCGATCCCCGAAAGAGTGCTCAGCGGGATTTGAACCCGCGCTTCCGCCTTGGCAAAGCGGTAGGCGGCCCCTACCTCATGAGCACAAAACATAGGATTCCTCATTATCAAAGAGAACACTCGCTCATACCAATATTGAAGGTCATAGTGACAGAATCAGAATGCGGGCGGGGCACCCGCGATCCCAGGGAAGAGGGAGCACGAGGCTGCAACGCGAAGCGGCCCGGCGTCGCGTGACGCCGGGCCGCGGGAGACCATAAAAAAGGTCTGCGGTCGGGCGTCAGGTGCGAAAGTTTTCGCTCAGGCAGCAGGCACATCGATCCGTCGGAGCACCGGCGAAGCGGTCTGAACCGGCACGGTCCGCTTGTGCTCGTGATAGATTACAGAATGCCCGCATCGCCCACCCAACCTTCGTTATGTTATGCGTTTGCTTCGGTCGTGCTCGCAGACCACCTTGGCCCGCGTCAATTCTTCGTCCTTGCCGAGAGAAGACGGCATCCGCCCCTGAGAAGTTCGCGCTCCTTTTGCGAATTCTTTCTCCTCGCCAGGAATCGTTCGCACAGGGACGTGTTTCGATCGATCAATCACTCACCTGTGAATAGAGTTTTCCCCTTGGCGACGAGCGATGGCTCCCGCATATTCCGCCAGGTGGGGTTTCATGACGTCCATCCACAAGGCGAGCCCACACCACTCGCCGAACGGCTCGTAGTAGAGGGCGATCTGCTTATCACTGGCCAGTTCGCCTCCGTTCCGCTCGCGAAACGAGGCGCGGCAGCTCGAGTCGAGCCCGAGGCGGTCGAACGTCCCGAGCAGCCGGCACATGCTTCCGGCGGCGTATTCGCCGAACCCTTTCAGGCCCCTGATCCGGCGAAAGAGGTCGTCACTGGGGGTTCCCGGCTCGCGCCACGACTCGAGGTCCAACCCTTCCTCGGCGATCGCCCGAGCGAGTTGGCTCAGGTAGGCGCTGCGGTAGCCGGCGCGCACGTGGTCGTTCAGAGCGTCGACGCTCAGGCTGGCGACCCGCTCGGGAGTCGGGAAGCTGTGCTCTCCCTCGCCGAGCGGCTCGCCGAGAGTCGCCAGGCGGCGGCACATCTGGATCGTCGCCCCCCAGCTTGTGTTCGTGGTGAGCAGGGTCTTCGCCATGTCCTCCCAGACGGTGGGAGACACGAGCATCCGCCCTGCCCCCATCGTCTCGACCCAGCGGTATTCCGGCCGACGTCGGGTCGAGCGATAGAACGGAGACAGGTCCCGGGTCAAGTTCAGGCAGGTACCGACCACCCGCACGACCTCCTCACGGCGCTCGCGTGTGAGTCGCCCCCTCCCCTCGACGGCCACCTCGACGGAACTCTCCTTCTCCCCCTGGCCAATCCGAAGCCGGGCCACCCCGCCGTCACGGAACTGGTGGACCCGCGCCAGGACCTGGCTCTCGTGATCGTAGGAAAACGGAGGAAGTTGATACCAGCCATGACTGAGAACTGTGGGAATAAACCGAAAACCGGCCGGGACCGGGATGAGGATCGCTGCCATGAAGAGCGGGCTCCACACGCGACGAGGACCGCATGATTTCGACGGAGCCTCGACCCAAATGCGTGCTCCTGCGTCCTCGACCAACGCGATAGGCTACCGAATGAGCGATCCACTTCGCCAGAGGAGTCCCCAATCGGGTTCCCCGCTGAGATCCAACAGAATCCTCACACCTTTCTCCGAGAATCTACTGATTCGTGGACGTGATCCGAAACTTCCAAGCCAGGGGCAGCCTGCGCACGGAGCCACTGATACCAATCGGGAAGACCAGCGCCCGTCGTCGCCGAGACACGTAGCACGCGGAGGGCGGGATTGACCTGGCGGACGTGATCGAGAAAGCGGGCTTCGTCAAAGGGAACATACGGGAGTAAATCGATCTTGTTGAGAACCACCAAGGCGCTGGCCCTGAACATGTGAGGGTACTTGAGCGGCTTGTCGTCCCCTTCGGTAACGGAGGCGATGACGACTTTGGCCCGCTCGCCGAGGTCGAAAAGCGCCGGGCAGACGAGGTTGCCGACGTTCTCGATCAGGACGACCGAGCGGGGCGGCGGGTCGAGCTGGTCGAGACCTCGGGCCAGCATGGCGGCGTCGAGGTGGCAGCCCGTGCCGGTGTTGATCTGGACCACGCGGCAGCCGGTCGCCCGGATCCGCTCGGCATCGTTCAGGGTCTCCTGGTCCCCTTCAATGACCGAAAGCAGCAGCTCATCCCCCAGGTCACGAATCGTTCGCTCGAGCAAGGTCGTCTTGCCCGCCCCCGGTGAGCTGACCAGGTTCAGAGCCAGAATCGAGCGTCCGGCAAGCCACCCGCGATTCCGCTCCGCCAACCGGTCGTTCTTGGCGAGAACGGCCGCTTCCAGCGAAATCGTCGTGCCGAGCGGCTCGGAATGGGGATGAGAATGAGTGTGGCTGTGAGAATGCGCGTGTTCGTGGGGATGGCCGTGATCGTGCGTATGGGGATGGCTATGGTCATGCCCCGGAGGCTCGTCGAGCGCAATCGTCGTCCCAGTTTCCAGGTTGGTGAGCCTCGGTTTTGAACTGTCGGAGCATCCGCAGGTGGTGCACATCAAATCACCTCGAATTCCTTGATTTTCAGTTCCTCGCCCGAGAGCCACTCGAGGTCGGTATTGCCGCATTCGCAACGGCCGAACGGGCGATCGAGACCAACCTCACCCCCGCATTCGCGGCACCGGGCCAGGCCGGGAGGCTCGAGAATGACCAGGCTCGCCCCTTCCACGACGGTGCCTTCGACGCAGAGGTCGAAACAGAACCGCACGGCGTCGGGCAAGACCGCCGAGAGCTTGCCGATCTCCAGGACGACGCGACGGACGCGCGCTCCGCCCGAACGCTCGCAGATCATCGTGACGATCTCCTGCGCAATTCCAAGCTCATGCATCCGGCCGCCCTACATCGATTTATTCTTGATGTACTTCCCCATTGATCCAACAGCAAAGAGGCTCCCCACAACCAGGATCAGCAGCGTCACCACGCCGATCGCCAATCCGGCAAACACTTCAAGGACTTTCATTGGGATCGATGACCTCCACTCTTGAGACTCAGGTGTGCAAATCGCCCGAAACCGCTCGAGCGCCGACGTGTTGCCCCTCGCGGAACTGCGTGACGAGCGACTCGACCAGGAGGACCGCATCGTCAACGGACCCCGCAACCGCCTCGCTCAGCTCCATCGTCGGGTCGTCCTCCTCTCTCCAAGGGGTCGGCTCGCAACCGACCAGCAGGACAGGCTTGCGATACCCCCCCAGGGAAATGACAAGGCGAAAGACTTTTACGGGATCGAGTGAATGCGTCTCGATCAGTGCCCCTTCATGGGGGTCGCATTCAACCCCGCTTTCCCACTCGGGCTCGATCACATAGAGCGTGCCAGGCGCATCGCCACGCGGCACGGCATCGACCAGGATGGCAACGTCGGTCGCGTCGTCGAGGAGGGCGAGCGCCAGGTCAAACCCACGAATGCCGAAATCGACCAGGCGTACCCCGTCGGGCCGGGGGCGACCCGCCAGCCGGCGAGCAACCTCGGGGCCAAACGCATCGTCACTCAGGAAAATGTTCCCGACGCAGGCGATGAGGATTTGCGGGTGGATGGTCATGGTCATGAGGGAGCCTCCGGCTCGTCGCCGAGCGGTTCGACCTCCTCGGGCCGGAAGAAGAAGCGATGCCCCGGTTTTCCCGCCGCGCCCAGGTCGCGCCCGGGATCATCGTCCACCGTCACGGCGAGGTGGATCCGGTCTTCGAAGTCTTGCTCGATGGCCGCAATGACGGCGGTCTTCCCCTTCAAGGCCAGGTCCATGATATCCGCCGTGCCCAGCGGCCAGAGCCGGACCGGAGCGCCCAACCGAAACTCGACCCCGGCGACCCGAACGCTCTGGAGCTTGGGCGGCTCGTTAGTCGGATCCCAACGCTCCATGGCTCTCCCCTCCTCTCCCCAAGAACGGGCGTGCTTCGCGCATCGACCCATGCAACTCCATGAGCTGACCACGGGCGAGCGACTCGGTCCGTTCCAAGAGGCCGCGCCCCCGCGCATCGAGCTCGGCCATCGCACGCTTCTCGTCGTCGCTGAGCGTCATGATCCGGAGCGTGAGGATCTCGTCGATCTCCGTCGCGTCGAAAAGGTCTCCCGGACTTTCCGGCGCGATCTGCGGATAGTCGTAGAGGATGATCGGCGACGACAGGATCGTGTCGACGTCCCCCTCGGCCCCGACGAGCACCGGCCATGTCCCTTCATTCCGGCAGCCCGCCGTCAACGCACACAACGAGTCAGGGGGGTCAAGCAATGAAATGAACGCACCCTCCCGGATGCCGAGCGACGTATGCGTCGAGACCAAGGTCTGCATGAGAACCTCCTCACGGTCATCGGTCAGAGCCTCGAATCGCGTCTGATTCTCGATCCGAACCGTGATCCGGAAGAGGCTGTCCCCCACGGCCTCGGCCGAGAGCTCAACCACGCCTTCCACCGAACTTTGCCGCCGTTCGAGAAGCCCGACCAGACTCCCGGAAGGGTCGCGCACCGGCTCTCGCCCCACTCCAGCGCCAAACCGAAAGCCAAGGCGGCGCGGATGGGCAGCAAGGCCCCCCAGGTCCACGTCGTCCAGGCGGATCTCCCGTTCGACCGCTTCCTGCCACGAGTGAACGACGGAGTCGCCGACCCGCAGTGATTCGACGAAGCGGACCGGGGTCAACGCATCGATTGGCCCATCGCCCCACGAAGCGTCCAACTCGCCAACCTGACGCGCGACGAGATGGAGGAAGCGGACGGAGACAGTCAGCGCAGTGCCTGGAGATCCTCGGGCCAGGCATTGCGTCTGCATCGTGGACGCATCCGCCCCCGGGCGGCCCGCCGTGTATTCCGGCGGATAGAGGCCGCCGAACGACCAGCGCTGGCGGTTCTTCACCGACGGGCGGTAGGGGTACAACAGATAGCCCTCGTAGAGGAGGGCGTTGACGAGCCGGTCGACGAGACTCTGATTCATGGCTCCACTCGCTCACGGCAAGCGTCCAGAAGGCGTTCCATGGCCTGTTCCCAGGTCGGCAATCCGAGCCGGCTCTTATACAGATAGAGTTGATCGAACACGTCCTGACGCAAGCAGAGCCAGGCACTGTTGGGATAATAGAGTTCCATCATCTCCTTCCAGACCGGGACCGGGAGCCGGTAGTCAGCCTCTTTCTCCCAGGAGATCGGACTGACCTGCAACGCCCCCTGCTCATCCTCGGCGTAGAAGATGGTCCCGCTGAATAGCAAGCTGAGCGCGACCTCACCGTCCTCCAGGGCATAAAAATACTTGGTGGCCGCGACGTTGAAGTCGTACGTGCAAGGCACGGGGAGATCCACCAGGGTCCGCCCTCGAAACGGTGCGACGATCAGGCTTGTATGGGTCCAGAGCATGCTCCGGAGCGTCTGACCCCAGCGAGTCGGCTCGCCGAAAAGGTCGAGAAGACGTTCCTGTTCTCCCGGACCATACTGTCGTCGGGTCGGCTCGATCCGGATCTGGCACCGCAGGGCCACAGCCGGGATCGGCAGCGATTCGGCTCCGGCCGAATCCGTGATCCGGAGCTGGAAGTTCAGTTGAGGGGCCGCGGCAAACGGGACCGGCGCGGCCCCTTCGACCTCAAAGTTCAGGTCCGGCATGGAGTGCGCCTCCCGACGGCCGAGACCGCTCCTTGAGCCCCGCAAAGAACCGAGCGATCTCCGCCCAGACCGCCGTCCCCCCCGACAGGCCCCGCCAGTGCATGCGGATCAGGCCGACCAGCTTGTAACACTCGTCAATCGACACGTAATAGTACGTATGATTCTCTCCCAGCCGATTGACAAGCAGGGCCTCGACTTCCGGCTCCATCGCCCCGAGGACCGGGTTCTCCCTGGCCAGTTGGTCCCAGGTCTCGAACGTCAGGAGCGACTCGGTCGCCCCCGCCGGGCTCGGGAAATAGGCGTGCACGCGCCCGGCCGCCGTACTTCGGATGAAGAAGGCGAGGTTGATCGGCAAGTGCAGACCTTCCCATTGCTCGTCGCTCAAGAGGAAGTCATCAAGCGACTCCGCCCGCGACGGGACTCGGCGAAAGCGAGCCTCGTGCTGGCCGCTGAACAGGATCGAGCAGGCGTCACAGCAGCAGTGGAGTTGCCGCGTGGCCGATTCCAGCAAGTGAGGATGCTCGGCCGCCAGCCCGAGGCCGCAAAGCTCGCAGCGCTCGACGGGGGGCCGAGGTCGGACGAACTGGCGAAGCACGGCCCACGGTCGTTGATCCGCCGGTGAGGTCGACTTCATGACGGCTCCTCTCCGACTCGGATGAGTCTCATCGACCTCGTTTCAAGGCGCATTGACACGGCGCACACCGCCCCCGGCCAGCGCCGGCTCCAGCGTCACGATCGGCAGAAGCGACGAAAGGTTCGCCGGCTCGACGACCCCTTCCACCTCGATTGACGCAACGTCTGGGGCGGCACCGAAGATGGCCGTCTCAATCGTCTGTCTCAGGGTGGCCGCCGAGGAAGGACAGCCGTGGCAGCTCCCCTGCATGCGGAGCCGGACCACATCCCCGTCGATGCCCAGCAGTTCGACGTCGCCGCCGTGCGTGTGGAGTTGAGGGCGGACCTGATCGAGCGCCTGGGCCACCCGCGTTTCCAGGTCGTGGGGGTGAAGGCCGTGGAGGAGGAGCAGGCTCGAGGTCAGCTCGTCCTCCGCAGCCTGCTCCAGGATCGCACGGCCGGGTGGGCCGGCGACGGCGATCTGCCCGACGAGGTTGGCCAGGGCCGCGCCGTGGAATTCGAGGAGGGCCTGGACGATCTCGCGGGCCTGCCCCTGCACAACCGGATCGGCGAAGCGCTCGATCTCGTCGATCAGCGCCTCGATCCGGCCGATCCGGCTGCGGAAGTCGTTGTCAGTAGCATTCACGGGTGGTCACTCCGGTCGATGGGCGCCGAACATGGGGGAGTGGTTGACTTGGAGGACCTTGCCGTTGCCCATGAACATGTGGACGCCGCACGGCAGGCAAGGGTCAAAGCTGCGGACCGCCCGCATGATGTCGATCCCTTTGAACTTGTCGGGGCCGTTCTCCTCGAAGATCGGGGTGTTCTGGACCGCGTCCTCATAGGGGCCAGGCGTGCCGTAAATGTCACGCGGGCTCGCATTCCAGGGGGTGGGGGGATAGGGGTGATAGTTGGCGATCTTGCCCCCTCGGATCACGACGTGATGGGAAAGCACTCCACGCACCGCCTCATGGAAGCCACAGCCGATCGCCTCGTCGGGCACCTTGAAATCGGTCCAGGTCTTGGTCCGGCCGGCATGCAGCTCCTTGAGCGCCTGCTCGGTGAAGTAAAGGGCCGCCGCCGCCGCATAGGCCTGGAAGTAGGTCCGGGCGCGGTCGCGTTCGATGGCGTTGCTCCACTTGGGGATCTTCCACTCGAACTCGACTTCGGGCTTCGTGGCGGTCTTGGGCAGGTAGATCTTGACGCTCTGGCCGGTCGCCTTGATGTAGCCGATGTCGACGAGGCCGGCCAGCGCAGTGGCCCAGAACCGGGCGAGCGGGCCGCCCCCCGTGTCGAGGGCCAGGTGTTCCTTGGTCCGCGCGTCATACCAGCGCGGCGACATCACCCAGGTGTACTTGTCCTTGAAGTCGCGTTTCTGCGGCTTCGGGTTGGTCGTCTGGTTCCAGGGGTGGCGGGGGTCGACCGGGTTGCCCAGGGGGTCGTTCTTGACGAACATCTCGCCCCCTTGCCAGTCGTCGTAAAACGAACTGCCCAGGAGGATGCGGAGGCCGAGGTTGATCTCAACCAGGTCGGTCGTCACGAGCTTGCCGTCGACGACCACCCCGGGGGTGACGTACATCGCCCGGCCCCACTCCGTCATGTTCTTATACGTGTAGTCGCAAACGTCGGGGTTCTGGAACGAGCCCCAACAGCCCAGGAGCACCCGGCGCCTGCCCACCTCTTCATAGCCCGGAAGGGCCTGGTAGAAGAAGTCGAACAGGTCATCGTGCAGAGGGACGACCTTCTTCATGAACTCGACGTACTTCATCAGCCGGACGAGGTAGTCGGTGAAGAGCTGGACCGTGGGGACCGTGCCGACCCCGCCGGGGTAAAGGGTCGAGGGGTGAACGTGCCGCCCTTCCATCAGGCAGAACATCTCGCGCGTCATCCGGCTCATCTGGAGGGCTTCGAGGTAGAACGACCCGGTGAACGGGTTGAGCGCCCGCATGATGTCGGCGATCGTATGAAAACCGTGGAGGTCGGCGTGCGGCGCCTCGGTCCGTTCGGCCAGATCGAGAACGCCCGGATTCGTCTCCTTGACCATCGTCTCGCAGAAGTCGACGCCGACCAGATTATCCTGAAAAATATTGTGATCGAACATATACTCGGCCGCCTCGCCGAGGTTGACGATGCACTCGGCCATGTTCGGCGGGCGAATACCAAAGGCCATGTTCTGGGCATAACAGGCGCAGGTCGCGTGGTTGTCGCCGCAGATCCCGCAGATCCGACTGGTGATGAAGTGGGCGTCGCGCGGGTCTTTACCCTTCATGAAGATGCTGTAACCGCGGAAGATCGACGACGTGCTGTAGCATTCGGCGACCCGGTGGTTGGTAAAGTCGATCTTGGTGTAAATCCCCAGGCTCCCGACGATCCGGGTAATCGGATCCCACGACATATCCACAAGATGGCCGGTCGACGCGCGGACATCTTTTTCGGGCGTGACAACGGTCGCCATCGTTCGGCTCCTTTTTTTCCTTGGGTTCAGGATTTGACGGGGGTTGGTGGATGATACCCGGTGGTCAGCTCGGGGCGGCGATGACGCCACTTCGGCTCCTTGTTGGCCGTATCCATCGTCCAGCCGCGCAGCTTCCGGATGACCCGGCCGTAGAACCCGATGGCGACCGAGGAGAGGCGAGCGCCTGGGGGTTCATCCATGAAGGGCATGAACTTGTCGGGGAAACCCGGCATGGTGCAGCCGATACAGATCCCGCCGACGTTGGGGCAGCCGCCGATGCCGGCCATCCAGCCCCGCTTGGGCACGTTGCAATTGACCACGGGCCCCCAGCAGCCGAGCTTGACCAAGCACTTCGGCGACCCGTATTCGTGGGCGAAGTCCGCCTGCTCGTAGTAGCCTGCGCGGTCGCAGCCGTCGTGGACCGTTTTCCCGAACAGCCAGGTGGGTCGGAGGCAGTCGTCCAGGGGAATCATGGGCGCCAGGCCGGCCACCTGATAGAGGAGGTAGAGCAGCGTTTCCATGAAGTTGTCGGGCTGAACCGGACAGCCCGGGACGCAGACGATCGGCAGCCCGGCCTTCGATTTCCAGTCCCAGCCCAAGTAGTCGGGCAGGCCCATGCAACCCGTGGGGTTGCCCTCCATCGCATGGATCCCGCCGTAGGTCGCACAGGTGCCGATCGCCACAACGGCCACCGCCTTGGGCGCGAGCCGATCGATCCATTCGCAGGTCGTGATCGGCTGGCCGGTCCTCTGGTCCGTCCCGAGCGCAGCCCAGTAGCCTTCCCGGTGAATCTTCTCGTTGGGGATCGACCCCTCGACGACGAGGACGAACGCGCCAAGGCGGCCATCGTCGGCGAGGTACCAGTATTTCATGAACTCATCACCGTTCTCGTAGGCGAGTACGGGATTATGCAGATAGACCTTGGGGAGTCCGGGGATCGCCCCCCGCAAAACGTCCTCGATACTCGGCTGAGTGGCCGCCGTGATCGAGACCGTGTCGCCGTCACAGCCGAGCCCGGCCGTGATCCAGAGAACGTGGACTTCCTTGACCGCCGGTGAGTGTTGCGTCTTCCGGCCGTAAGGCACTGTCGCCGCCACCATGGTCAGACTCCTCTCCGGTAGGTGCTCGGTGCAAATCAACAACGGGTGCTGGCTCTCCTCGCATTCACACGTTCATTCCTCAATTTCGCGCGACGGTTTATGAGCAGCCCCGAGGGGCGACCGCACCCGTAGCCAAAGGTAAAACCCTGGAAAACATTCCGATGCCTGTGTCGATGGCCAGCCCTGGAGGGGCGACCGTTTTTAGCCAGGAGTGAAACCCCTGGAGAACATTCCGATGTCCGCGTTGATTGCAGCCCCGGAGGGGCGACCGTCAGACTCAGCACACGACTTTTGACGGTCGCCCCTCCGGGGCTGCAAAGGGTCTTCATTTGAGATCATCTTCTTTCCAGGGGTTTCACCCCTGGCTAAAAACGGTCGCCCCTCCGGGGCTAAAATGAATCCCCAGCTACCTCCTCAACAGATGCGCGGCAACTGTTCGCCCGAGAGCAGGGTGACGACTCGCTCCCCCCCCACAATCGAGCGAAGGGTGACCATCCCTGGGTGCTCGGCCACGACCTGGCCGATGAGTGCGGCATTCCGGCCGAGCGGGTGGGTGCGCATCACGGCGACGAGCCGTTCGGCATCCTCTGCGGGGACGACGGCGATCAGCTTTCCTTCGTTGGCGACATAGAGCGGGTCGAGCCCGAGCATTTCGCAAGCACCCCGGACCTCGGCACCGACCGGGATGGCGGCCTCGTCGAGCCGGACGCCCACGCCGGACGCCTCGGCCAGCTCATTCAAGGCGCTCGAGACACCGCCGCGCGTCGGGTCGCGCATCGCCCGGATCGAGGGGCAGGCGTCGAGCATGACCCGGACCAGGTCGGTCAGCGGGGCCGTGTCGCTCTCGAGCACGGTCTCGAACTCGATCCCCTCACGGACCGACATGATGGCAATTCCATGATCGCCGATCGTCCCTGAGACCACGAGGCAATCACCCGGCCGTGCGGACCGGATCGAGAGCGAGCGCCCTTCGGGAACCAGGCCAAGGCCCGAGGTCGTGATGAACACCTTGTCGCCCTTGCCACGATCGACGACCTTGGTGTCACCCGTGACCAGGGTAACCCCCGCCTCGTCACAGGCCGAGCGCATCGAGGCGACGATCCGTTTCAGGTCGGCCAGCGGCAGCCCCTCTTCGAGGATGAACGCCGCCGAGAGAAAGAGCGGGCGAGCGCCTCCGACCGCCAGGTCGTTCACCGTTCCATGTACGGCAAGCTTGCCGATATCTCCACCCGGAAAGAAGAGCGGCCGCACGACGAACGCATCGGTCGTGAACGCGATTCGAGGCGCCTTCACGCCATTGTCCGTCCCAAAGCGGAGCGTAGCCTGATCCTCGAGTGCCTCGAGCACATCATTGCGAAACGCAGGGACGAAGAGGCGCTGGATCAGCTCGTTCGTCAGGAGGCCGCCGCCACCGTGGCCGAGCACGATCTGGTCGTAACGCGACTGAGGCACCGGGCAGGCGCCGAAGAGTTCGGGATCAAGCATCCCAGCAGGCTCGCTCATCGGACAACCTCCTTGCCGGCACCGAGGGGCAGCAAGTCTTCGACGGGCACCATCGCATCGCGGGAATTCGTCTTCTCGAGATGCCGGCCGTAGGCGTAATAGGCGGCACACGCCCCTTCCGAGGAAACCATCGTCGCGCCCAGCGGATTTTGCGGCGTGCAGGTCAAGCCGAAGGCCGGGCAATCGTGAGGCTTTTTGAGCCCCTTGAGGATCTCGCCGCTGATGCAGATCGCCGACTCCTGGGTCTCGATATTGGAGACGGCGAACCGCGCCTCGGCGTCGTGGTCGTGATACTCGGGGCGGAGCTTGTAACCGCTCAGGGGGATGAGACCAATCCCCCGCCACTTGCGATCGCAGACGGCAAAGACATCGTCGATGAGTGCCTTCGACGCCGGATTCCCGGCCGGCCGGACCGCGCGGGCATACTGGTTCTCCACCTCCGCACGCCCTTCTTCCAACTGGCGGACAACCCGGAGCACCCCTTCGAGCAGGTCGAGCGGCTCGAAGCCCGTGACGACGATCGGTACTTTAAACCGCTCGGCGATCGGCTCATACTCACCGCATCCGACGACCGTGCAGACGTGCCCCGGGCCCAGGAAGGCGCGGACCCGATTGCCCGGGGACTGCAAGATGGCGGTCATCGCCGGCGGCACGAGTACGTGCGAGACCAGGACGCTGAAGTTCGTCAGCCTGCGTTTTCGGGCCAGCCAGACGGCCATCGCGTTCGGCGGTGCAGTCGTCTCGAACCCGATCGCGAAGAAGACGACCTGCCGGCTGGGGTTGGCTGCCGCCAGGCTCACGGCGTCGAGCGGCGAATAGACGATCCGGACGTCCGCCCCTTGCGACTTGAGCTGCAACAAGTCACCCCGTGACCCGGGGACGCGCAGCATGTCGCCGAACGAGCAGAAGATCACATCGGGCCTCGAGGCGATCGCATGTGCCCGGTCGATCATCTCGAGCGACGTCACACAGACGGGGCAGCCCGGCCCGTGCACCAGCTCGACCTCGGGGGGCAAGATCCGGTCGATCCCGTACTTGACGATGGTGTGGGTCTGCCCGCCGCAGACCTCCATGATCGTCCAGGGTCGGGTCACTGTCCTTGCGATCGCCGCCGCAAGCTTTTCCGCCCCGACGCTGTCGCGGTACTCGTCGAGATATTTCATGGCGAATGCGCCTCCAGGTCGTCGAGCTGATTCATCTCCTCGAGGAACGCAAAGACCCGCTTCGCCTCGACCTCATCGATCCGCGACAGGGCAAATCCCACATGAACAAGCACGTATTCATTCGCCACGATATCGGGCACGTGCTCCAGGCAGACCCGCTTATAGACCCCGCCGAACTCCACGCGCCCCATCAGGACGTCGTGCTCGGTGTAGGTTTCGACCACCCTGCCGGGGATTCCGAGGCACATCGGCAACTCCTCATCCAAGGACCAACCCCGCCTCTTGCCAGGCCGCCGCGACCGCAAGCTGTCCCAGGCACAGGCCGCCGTCATTCGGAGGGACGCGCTGATGGCGATAGACCCGGAACCCGTCTCGCGTCAGCCTGGCGACCGTCTCGGTCGTCAGCAAGACGTTCATGAACACCCCACCGCTCAAGACCACGGTGCTGGGCCCGTTCTCCTCAGCCAGCCGCCCACAGACGGCGGCAATCACCTCGACCAGCGTCGTCTGAAACCGGCGGCCGATCACCGCCGCGGCGCAGCCCTTCCGCAAGTCGGCGGCCACCCCGGCGATCAGCGGCCTCGTGTCGATCACGAGGCTCGGGCCGGCCTCGATCTCAAACGGGTAAGCCCGATCGGCGGCCACGTTAGATGCGAGCTGTTCGAGTTCGATCGCCGCCTGTCCCTCGAAACAGACATGGTCACGCACGCCGGCCAGGGCCGCGACGGCGTCAAAGAGCCGGCCCACGCTCGAGGTCAACGGGGCGTTGAACCGCCGCTCCAACTGCTGATTCACAACATGCAAGGCCGGTGCCGGAATCCGCGCGAACCAAGACGAGCCGTCCTGGGGTTGGGCATCGGCCAGGTGTGCGACGGCCATCCGCCAGGGCTCGCGAATGGCCTGCTCGCCGCCGGGCATCGCCACATAGCGGAGGTGGGCTGCACGTCGGAAGGCGAGGTAATCGCCCGTGAGGAACTCTCCGCCCCAGATCGCGCCGTCCGTTCCATATCCGGTCCCGTCGAAGGCGACACCGATGACCGGCTCGTTCAGGCCATGCTCTGCCATGCAGCTCGCGACGTGCGCGTGGTGATGCTGGACCGCAACCCGAGGAATCTCCCCGGCACGCTCGGCCGCGTACCGCGTCGACGCATAGTCCGGATGGAGATCATGGGTAATCAATTCCGGCTGAAATGCAAATAAGCGTTCGTAATGGGCGATCGCGTCGACATAGGCCCGATACGCCTCATAGTGGTCCAGGTCGCCGAGGTGATGGCTCAATACCACGTGTCGTCCCCGTCCCAGGGCGAACGTCGTTTTCAACTGCCCCCCGAGCGCCAGCGTGGGCCGTCGGCAGGCAACCGGCAGGCTCATCGGTTGCGGGGCATGACCGCGAGAGCGGCGGAGCGGGAGCTCTTTCCCTTCGACAAGGCGCGTCACCGAGTCATCGCAGCGCATATGGATCGGGCGATTATGGGTCAGGTAGAGGTCGGCGATGCCTGCAAGCCGCTCCCGCGCGTCATCGTCTTCATAGGCGATCGGCTCGTCGGACCGGTTGCCGCTAGTCATCACCAGGGGCGTCGCGCCGAGGGCGCGGAGCAAGAGATGGTGGAGCGGAGTATACGGCAGCATCACGCCGAGGTCGTGATTACCAGGGGCAACGGCGACAGCTACGTCCGCCCCCGGCCGCCTGCGGAGCAAGACGATCGGCCGCCGTCTCGATTCCAGCAACGCTTCCTCACTCGTGGAAATCTCCGCGATCGCGTGTGCACCGGCCAGGTCGGCCACCATGAGGGCGAACGGCTTCGCGTCGCGCTGCTTGCGCCGCCTCAACTCCGCCACCGCCGTCTCATCCGCCGCCAGGCAGGCCAGGTGGTATCCCCCCAGACCTTTGAGGGCGACGATCTTCCCTTGACTCAGCGCCGCGACGGCGGCTTTCAGAGGGTCCTCCGACGCGAAGGATCTTCCCTGCGCATTGACGGCCTGCAATCGAGGTCCGCACGCGGCGCAGGCGATCGGCTCGGCATGGAACCGACGATTATGTGGATCTTCATATTCCTTGCGACACGCAGCGCACATGACGAACGATTCCATCGTCGTCCGCTCACGGTCATAAGGCGCGTTCCGGATGATCGTGAACCGCGGCCCGCAGTTGGTGCAGTTCAGGAACGGATAGCGATACCGCCGATCGCCTGGATCGAACAGTTCGGCGAGGCAATCGTCGCAGGTGGCGACGTCCGGGGAGGGAAAAATCAGGCTCGTGGCGTCGGCGCTGCTCGCCTCGATCCGAAAGCAAGTGTCATTCCGAGGAAGACAAGACGTCCAGCTCACCTCCTCGAACTGCGCCAGCGGCGGAGGCCGCTTCATCAACGCGACGAAGAAACCATCGACAGAACGATCCTCCCCCTCCACTTCAATGAGCACGCCGCCCGTCTGATTCTTCACGAAGCCGTGAAGACCAAACTCCGACGCCAGCCCGAAAACGAAGGGGCGGAGTCCGACTCCCTGCACGATCCCACTGATCGAGATCGCTCGGCGTTCCATAAGCGCGCATCTCCGGACGTATGGCCCATCCGAAAGACCAAAACCCACGTCCTCAAGAGAGAAAGACAGGGCCGACCTTAAAGGGGGGCGATCCGCTCGAGAGAGAAGCCGTTACTTACAGATAACCCTTGAGGTTCCTTATTTCATACAGCTTTTCACTCGTCACCCTCGCCTGTCAACAGCAAAATCCCCTTGACCCGCAGGATCCGCCCAAGCAACGAGAGGGGATTTCGCACGAAAAAATCAGAGACCGAGCGACCTGGGTGGCTGGGGCCCGGACTCAGCCACCCGGAATCTACGCCTCTGACAAGTGATCAACGCCCTAAGCGGCTGACCTCGATCTTCCTTGATTTTCCGAGGGGTGGCCGTGGCCCCACCAAGACGACTGGGTGACACATAATTCAAGGAGGACTGCGACCAACGGCGGGGTGAATCGTCTCATCGTCCTCGGCACCATCATCCTGCCGGTACTCTTAGTGGCGGGCGTTCTTGCCGGCCCCACCGGGCCGCGGGGGCGGCTGCATCTGCTGGAGCTTCTTCGAGGCCTCCAGGCCGGCGTCCGGGCGGGTCTCATCGATCGTCGGCGCAGTCCCACCGCCACCCTCGCCGCAGCCGGGGAGGGCAAAGAAGACCGCCAGGACAAGGCCGACCGACGTCATTCGCGTGAAAGACATGGAACAATCCTCTTCGCATTTGTCAAACATTGAGGGAAAGGCCGGGCGTCTCGTATGACCGGCCTTCGGGGCGTCGATGATTCTGTTGAAGAGTCGCAAGGAGGGCTCGGGCGACAACCTTCTCCCCCTGAGAGAGAAGGTGCCCCGCGGGGGCGGATGAGGGGTCGACCGCCGCGGGATCTCGCCATCGGCCCGGGCACGTCCCGCCTTCCGATCCGAAGGCCTCAGGCCGGGCCACCCCTCATCCGGCCTTCGGCCCCCTTCTCCACTCAAGGGGAGAAAGATTTCGCGTCGCGAGCTTTTCCAGCATCTCGACAAAGCAGACGTCGAATCAGAACGAGTCGGAGCTGACGATCTCGCCGCCGGCCCGGGTACCCACCGCCCACCAGGTCGGGATCGCGACAGTGTCTTTGAAGAACCGAACGGAGCCGTCGGCCATGCAGGCGTTGACGCCGCCGGAATGATTGCTCCCAACGGTGATAGCGTCGATGGCCTGGCCCGGCGGATAACCCTCAGCCATGCACGAGATGCCGTTGGGCGTGTTGACGTGGGTGTAACTGTTGAACCGAAGGGTGTTGGCGTGCGAGCCCGCCCAGACCGCGCCGGCGATCCAGGAGTTGTTCTGCTGTCCGGCGGTGGAGGTGGTGGCAGGCAGCGAGCGGCAGGCCTGGACGAACGCCATGGCCTGCACGCTGCCTCCCGAGTCCGCCGTGACGGTCGACACGGGGCCGAAGGTGACTCGCTTCGCGTCCGCCGAGCCGCGGGTAACCGTAACATCGCCAGGCCCGATGCCGACCAGCCGCTCGCTGAACGCCACGGTGTTCGACGTGCCGTCGGTCACGCTCTCGATGCCGATCGTCCTGCAGTTGTTGGGGTAGTTCGTCCCCACCCCTGTTTTCTGGGCCTCTTCCCGCATTGGGATGATGACACCGCTCCAGGTCGACATCGATGCCGGGCCGCCGGCATTGGCGCAGTAGTTCATCCAGGAGGAAGCAAGCCATGGTCCCGTGCCCATGCTCTCCGACGGACAGATGAACGTCGCCACCCGCGCCCGGCAGACCGTCTGGTAATTCTGCACCTGGTCCGCACCGAACGAGTAGTTCGCCGCGTTGGCCAGCTGCTGCTGCTCCATATTCGGCATCAGCGACGCGGCCCAGCCCAGCGGCCAATTGCCCCAGCCGGGGCTTGCAGGACCAGAGATCCACATGTTGCCCGCCAGCGGCGGGAAGCTATTCTGTGCGGATATATAGTTGTGGAGCCCCAGACCGATCTGCTTGAGGTTGTTGACGCACTGGGCGCGGCGGGCGGCCTCTCGGGCCGCCTGCACGGCCGGCAGGAGTAGGGCGATCAGGACCGCGATGATGGCGATGACCACGAGGAGTTCGATCAGAGTAAATCCTGAGCGCCGACGCAAGTCAGAGAGACACATGCGCGCAGTTCCTTCCAGCAAGGAGACGTAATGAACGAGATGTTCGCACGATAGAGAGTCGCGGGACCAGCTATGAGAAAGGGATGGCCCCGTGAACGTGATAGTAGATAATGCTTCGCCGCTCAGATCAAGGGTGCCCTAAAGAAACGAGGGGGAATGCCGCTCCGAACATCACTCCGCCACGTCCCCTAAACCTCTGTGCCATCAGGCTTTGCGGCGTTCAATAAACACAAATACAATAACATTTGCAATATTTCGATCCAACGGAAAGCCTGCAGAATCAAGGGCTTAAGAATTTTGATCTGACGGAACACCTGCAGAATCAAGGGCTTAAGAGTTTTAATATCACGCACTCGTGCAAATGCGTACCAGAATCGTAACGGAGTAGTAGCCCGGTTTCCTTGCTACAGCGTCAGCGAAGCCAGGATTTTCGCTTGCTCCGCATCGAAAAGGGTCATGGAGATGTGGAGGCATTCAATCTGGTAGGCAACCTCATCGAGCGGCTTGCCATATTCGACCATCGAACCCACCACGAACGATTGGATGCAATCATGTCCGACCAGCGGCCCGATATTGCCCGCTAGTCCTGCGGGGCCAATGACCATTCCGACGGCCGCGCCTTCATCACGCTCGGGCAGCTCGACAACGGCTTAGTGAGGCGAGCGAGACTTCTCCTGACTTTGATCGGGCGATTCGGTTGGGACCACGCGGATGACGACGGACTTCGAGGCGGGGGTCCGGCTGCCGTCGGCGTAGTCATCGACCGGAACAAGCACGTTTGCTTCGGGGAAGTAAGTGGCCGTGCAGCCGCGAGGAATGTCGTACGGGACCACGATGAACCGAGGGGCAAGCCGGCGCTCGCCGCGGAACTCGCCGATCAGGTCGACCACCTGGCGGTCGACCAGGCCGAGGGCGGCGATGTCGTGCGCGTTCATGAAGACGACGCGCCGCTCGTGGTAGACGCCGCGATAGCGGTCATCCAGGCCGTACACGGTCGTGTTGTACTGGTCGTGGCTGCGGATGGTCATCATCAGCAACTGGCCGGGGGCAAGCTCAATCCGGGGGATCGGCAAGACGCTGAACTTGGCCTTGCCGGTGGACGTGTCGAACCGGCGTCCGGCGGCCGCGTTCGGGAGGATGAATCCGTTCGGCTGGCGAACCCGGTTGTTGAAGTCTTCAAATCCAGGGATCACCTGGGCTATCCCATCGCGAATCCGGTCGTAGTTCGCCGCCAGGGATTCCCAGTCCACCTGCGAGTCGAACCCGAAGACGGCCCGAGCGAGGCGCGTCACGATCGCCGGCTCGCTCAGCAGAAATGGAGAAGCCGGCACCAGGCCCCCACGCGAGCTATGGACCGCGCTCATGGAATCTTCGACCGTCACAAACTGGAGCCCGCCCGCCTGTTGATCCAACTCCGTCCGGCCGAGGCAAGGCAAGATCAGGGCCTGGCGGCCGGTGACCAGATGCCCTCGGTTCAGCTTCGTCGAGACTTGCACCGTCAGTCGGCAACGGCGGAGGGCCTCGGCCGTGTAGGCCGTGTCCGGGGAGGCGGAATGAAAATTGCCGCCCATTGCAAAGAAGACGTGGGCCCGGCCTTCGTGCATCGCCTTGATCGCGGCCACCACGTCAAAGCCGTGCTCACGAGGGGGCTCAAAGCCGAACGCGCGGCCGAGCCGGTCGAGGAATCCGGGCGACGGGCGTTCATAGATGCCCATCGTCCGATCCCCTTGCACGTTGCTATGCCCCCGGACCGGGCAAGCCCCCGCCCCCGGCCTGCCCAGGTTACCCCGGAGCAAAAGCAGGTTGACGACCTCCTGAATATTCGCGACCCCGTTCTTATGCTGGGTCAGCCCCATCGCCCAGCAGACGATTACGCGCTCGGCCTTGATGTAGATCTGCGCAGCACGACGGATCAGGGCAAGGTCGACGCCGCTCTGCTCGAGAATCTCCTCCCAGGAAGCCGCGTCGAGGGCCGCCGCGAACGCCTCGAAGCCGGACGTATGCTCGGCGATGAACGCCCGGTCAAGGACCTCGCCGGGACGCCGGCGCTCTTCGTCCAGGACCTCCTTCATGATCCCCTTGAGGAGGGCCACGTCGCCGTTGATCCGGACGGGGAGGAACAGCTCCGCGATCGCCGTCCCCCCCTTGAGCATATCGCCCACGTGCTGGGGATGGGCGAACCGGTCGAGCGCCCGCTCGTGGAGCGGATTCACGCTGACGATGTGGCAGCCGTGCCGGGCGGCGGCTTCGAGCGCGGAGAGCATCCGGGGGTGATTGGTCCCCGGGTTCTGGCCGATCACGAAGATCGCGTCGGCCAGGTTGAAGTCAGCGAGCGAGACCGTCCCCTTGCCCACGCCGATCGTATCGCCCAGGCCGACGCCACTCGACTCGTGGCACATGTTCGAGCAGTCGGGGAGGTTGTTGGTGCCAAACAGGCGGACGAAGAGCTGGTAGAGGAACGCAGCCTCGTTGCTCGTGCGGCCCGAGGTATAGAAGATCGCCTCGTCAGGGGTGTTGAGCCTGTGAAGCTCTTTGGCGATCAGGTCGAAGGCGTCGTCCCAGGTGATCGGCGTGTAGCGGGACGCGCCCTCGGTGAGGACCATCGGGTGCGTGAGCCGGCCCTGCGACTCGAGCCAATGGTCCGACTGCTCGAGGAGGAGGGGGATCGACCATTCGTTGAAGAAGTCGGGCGTCACGCGCCGGGTCGTGGCCTCGGCCGCGACCGCCTTGGCCCCGTTCTCGCAAAACTCGGCATGCGAGCGGTGATCGACGCCGGGCTCGGGCCAGGCGCAGCCGGGACAGTCGAAGCCGTGGGCCTGATTGACTTTGAGCAGAGTCGAGGCGCCCCGGAACATCCCCATCTCATGCATCGTGTGCTTGACGGTGCTCGCGATCGCGCCAAAGCCGGCCGCAGGATGGTGATAGGGCCGGACATCGACCTTGGCCAACTCGGCGGGATGGACCACAGGTTCAGCGTGCGCCGAGGCAGGGTCAGAGGCCGGGGCCGATGACTTCCCGATCGGATCAGACATGGACGCCTCTCCCCTATCTATTTATTTTCGGAAACGTCACCGTCGCGGGTCGATCCGATCAGCGTGGGTGTAGACATTGAAGCTCGCGCCGCGGAGGAAACCAACCAGGGTGATTCCCAGCCGCTCGGCCACAGAGACCGCGAGCGTGGAAGGGGCCGAGACCGCGCACACGATCGGGACCCCGGCAACGGCCGCTTTTTGCAGGATCTCGAAACTGGTCCGCCCCGAGACGAGCAGGATTCGCCCCGAGAGCGGCAAGAGCCCATCCAAAAGAGCACGACCGACCAGCTTATCGACCGCGTTATGCCGGCCGACATCCTCACGCAAAGCGAGCAGGCGACCGTCAGCGTCGAACAGGCCGGCGGCGTGCAGGCCCCCGGTCCGGTCGAAGACCGTCTGCGCCCCCCGGAGGACCTCGGGCAAGCTGATGAGGACCGAGCGGCCGATCACCGGCCCCGCCTCCACCGGTGCGCAGCGCACGGCGACCTGCTCGAGCGTGGCTTTACCGCAGACGCCACAGCTCGAGGTCGCGAAGAAGTTTCGCTTCAGGGCCGAGCCGTCGAACGGCCGCGACAGGGCCACCTCGATGATGTTGCAAGCGGCGCGGCCCGGCCGCTCGTTGAGCGGTTTCGCGGTGACCACCTCGGCGCAAGAGGCGATCAGACCTTCCGTATAGAGGAACCCGACGGCCAACTCGGGGTCGGCTCCCGGCGTCCTCATGGTCACGGCCACGCTGGTCGCCTTCTGACCGGGTCCACCGGCCCGGATCTCCAGCGGCTCCTCGGCCACGATCCAGTCGTCCCGCTCGCGCGCCCCTTCCGGCCCCATGACAACCACCGTCACTGCGGCGGCATCCCGGGGGGTGCTTGGGCCTGCGTCAAGGTGCGTAATGGGGAGACTCGAAGCCGATTCGTGACTCATCATCGGTTCAGGCAATCAGCCGCCTTTGCGGCAGTGATAACGAAAGCCTTGGGCCGCGCGACCGAACGGCCGACGTCGTTATTATTTATGCGAGAAAAACTCTCGACTGTCGCACATTCTATGGGATTCTAGAGGAGAATGACGCGGTGTAAACCCCTTTGCGATCGCGATCGCAAGTACGGCCCCGCCCTTGCCCGCCTCGGGGTATTCGCACGCCCCCTCTTGAAACAGCCAGGCTAACACACGGGTCTGGGGAAATCTATTTTCGAGCCGGTTCGCGCAAAAAAAAAGAACGCCCAAGCCCCAAAGATCAGACGCAACCTCGCCTCAGCAGGCCCGGCCATTGGGAGATTGTTCTCCCTCGGCGCTCCACCTTCGATGCCGAATTCCGGCCGGGCCGGCCGGGTGACTTCAACTGCCGTGACGCGGGCTGACCACGCGCCAGGAGAGCACGTCATAGAGCCGGTCGAGGGTCGCCTGGACCGAGTTCCGCGTCCCCCAGCCTCCCCAGGCGAAAAGGACGCCGCTCTCCACCCCCAGATAGGTCAACTTGACCCGCACGCCGTCGCTGCGCGGCTCGATCGCAACGGCCGGGCGCGTCCGCCCGTTCGGCGTCCAGGCCTCGACCGCGGCAACCAGCTCCGGTTCCGCTCCCAAGCTCGGGATCATAACGATGTCCTTCATCGTGCTCATCTGGATGTTTCCTGGCTCCTGCCGGGGGCCCCACGGTGCGGGTACTCGCTCCTCCAAGGGGGCGCGACTCGCGGCGTAGGTCTACCCGATCAACTGATCGCATGTCAACTGACGTCTGGGGGGGAATTTTCGGCAACATGTCGCCCCAACTTGAGGGCTCGTCGCCTTTATTGTTCGGCCGTGAGCCCCTCCCGGGATTCCCCGCGAACACCCTTTCTTCATCGATCCGGGTCGGACGAATCGCGTTGTTCTGGTCGTCCGGAACAACCTCGAGCCGTGGTGGGGCCCGGGAGGCAAGCCCGGTGTGCAAAGACAGGATTTGTGCGGATTGGTATACTTGGGCAAGAAAACGTCCTGAAAGGGTACACGCCCCCTTGTTCCGTGGAGTCCGGTTTTGGCGACTATTGCGATTTGTGTTTTTCCAACGCCAAGCGTAATCATGAGCGCGATTGCTCTCGCCAAACGTCTGCGACAGCGAGGGCATACCATCTGGATCATCAGCACGCCGGACGTTGAGGAGATGGTCCGGGCCGAGGAGGTCGAGTTCATGCCCGTGCTGGCGGGCCTGTTCCGTTCCGGGTCCTTCGCCAAGGAGCTGCGGTTCCTGGCCACGCTCTCGTGGTTTGCCAAGTTACGAGAGCTGCGCCGGCTCACGCGGATTTACCGGTCGATCGTCAACCGGATGCTGGCCTCCCGGGACAACGAGGTCGACCATGCGTTCGATCGAATCGCTCCTGACCTGGCGCTCTTCTATTCCGACGTCCCCAACCTGGTGGTCGCCCCTTTGGTCGCCTTGCGGCGTGGGCTGCGCTGTGCCTATCTGACGCCGCTGTTCTATTCGTATCGTGGCCCGGCGTCCCCACCGATGCGGGCCGGGATCGTGCCGCGTCCCGGTTTTTGGAGCGGGCTGGCGGTCCGATGGGCCTGGACGCGGTTCCTCTCGAAACGGAACACATTCCGGCGCCTCGACATTGCGCTAGGCCTCGACGTCAACCTACCGCAACTCGTGCGTCAGCTCGCTCCCTCGCAAAGCGAGGCGGGCCGGCCGATCCAATGGGATTGCTTCCTGGCCCCCAAACTCTCGCTCCCCGAATTCTTCCTCGCGCCTCGCGAGTTGGAGTTCGACTTCGAACCTCGAGCCGGGAGTCACTGGCTCGGCTGGTGCTTCGACGAAGATCGGGCCGAGCCGCCGTTCTCATCCGAGCCGCTCGACCGATCCCGGCCGCTCGTCTATTGCGCGATGGGGACCCAGTTCCTTTCCTTCGTGCCGGCCCCTCGTCGCCGTGCTTTTCTCCAAGCCGTCCTTGATGCGTGCGCCGCCCGACCGCACCTCCAACTCGCGCTGGCGACCGGGGGCGCCCTCGGGTCGGAAGTTCTCGAGCTGAACGCGCCGGGCGCCATCGTCCGCGAGCACTTGCCCCAGCTCCAGATGCTCAATCATGCCCGAATCATGATCACACACTGCGGCCTACACACCTTGATGGAGTGTGCTGCTCGAGGCGTGCCGATGATCGCATTCCCGCTCGGGTTCGACCAGTTCGGCAACGCCGCCCGCGTCGTGTATCACGGGCTCGGCCTGCGCGGCGATTTCCGGCGAGCCACGGCGGAAACCATCGGTCGGCTCATTGATGAAGTGCTCAACGACGAAGCCATACGCCAGCGCAGTGCGGCCATGGCGGCCCTCGCCCGGAACCACGCGCCTTACGAATCAGAAATGGCCGCTCTCGAAGCCCTCGCGGAGCCGTCGTAACCCCTTGAGCCAACAATAAGTCGATCACGTGACGGGCCGTTGGACGTTGGCAGACGCGGCCTCCGAGCCCAAGAAGCACGCTCTCTCCCCCCCTTCCCGCTTCATCGCCTCACGCAGCTCACGTCCCAACAACGCCTCGACGAGCAAGGCGAAGAATTCTTTCAACCACGAAATCAATTACACACAAACTCAAATCGCGAACAATAAAACTCATATCGAAAGCGGTCTGTCCTGACCGCCGAAGCAAAGCGAACGGTGGGCGATCGGGCATTACTGTGGATGAAACAAGAGCGAAGAATGCCTGAGACCGCCCGCCGTCGATTAGATCTGAGCGGAGTGAGGTTGTGGTGTAATCGGTGCGAGATTGAAAGCGAGCAGAAGTAGACGTCGCGTACGACAATCTATCAACAGACACCAGAATTTAGGACAACGAGTTATTGCAGGAAATAGCCACCGAGAGGTGCGAAACGTAGTGATCATCATCAAGTGTATCCGAAAAGGTTTATTTTCACGGTCCCGCACCTTGCCACCGGGTGGCTTCCGCGTCCCTCTCGGAATTATTTTTCTAGGCGTTGTGAAATGTCATAAGTCCGGATGAATCATTCCTTTCGGGACTGCCAGAGATATCTTGTGCCCGTCTGATCGTTCTGTCCTGAAAACATTCTTCTTGATTTCTGTTCGCCTGATGGCTGAAGTGTCCTAGCATTCCGATCTGACGATAATTTCAGCCATCTTGATCTTAATTTCGTCTGCAAACACCCGACGACAAGTCCCCCCCCTCGGCGCTGGGTGTGCCGCTCGTTCCAAACTCGATCGCTCTACCGACGAAACCCTTGCCCCAATTCATCTGCATCGTGCTGCGCGATGCCGACGAAGTCATGCAAGGCGTTCACGTGGAAGGACCGCACCCCATGAGCCGCCGACAACGGAAGCCCCTCACTCCCCGATTCGAGTCGCTCGAGCCACGCCAGATGCTCAGCCACACCGGCTGGAAGTCGGGCGTCATCCCGATTTCGGCGGCCCAAGCTCACCTCCACCTGCGGGACGACGGCAGCGCCCGCCCCGACCTCGATGCGTTTGCGCAGCAACTCGTCAGCAATCGCCAGGTGGCCACGCGCCAGGGTCTCGGGGGCCTTGCCAAGGCCTTGAAGCAGCATTCAGCCTACGCAGCTCGCAACGGTTGGGGAGCATGCCTGGCAATGGTGCTCCAGCAGCATCCCACCTATGCGGCCCGGCACCACCTGACGGCACTCCTCACCCCGCCTGCCACGAGCCCAGCATCCAGACCAGGACCGGCCGTAATCACTCCCACCGTTAGCACGCCCCTGGCGACGACCCCGATCGCGAAGAATAACCCATCAGTGCAGACACCCTCCGTAAAATCTCCCGATTCCACTTCCATAAGCCCCGTGATTAATCCGCCGACGGTAACAGCGACAGTGCAAAATGTTAATGTAGGATCGACTCTCGATCTGACAATCCAGCCTGGAGGCTTATTCGGTCAAAACGTCACCTATACGATCACGCCCCAGCCGCTCCCCGACCATATGACCTTCAACCGCCAGACAGGCGAGCTGATCTTCTCTCCGGCTCCCGGCCAGGGGGGCGTCTCAACCTACACTGTCGCGGCCAGCGATGGCGTCCATAAGGCCGCCGTCAGGATACCGATCCAGGCCAACGAGGCCCAGCTTGAGACCACCGAGCTGTCGGGACACGTCGTCGACGAGACCGGCGCACCCCGAGCGGGGATCCCGGTAGCCATCGGTGACGCGAAATCCACGACCGATGCCAAGGGAAACTTCACCCTGACCGGCGTGCCCACGACCCCGGGGCCGATCAAGGTCGGCGACTCCAAGTCGAAGACGGATGACTGGCTCAATCTGACAGCGCCGGTGGAGCAGTTGCTGGGCCACCAGCCCTATGCCAACGCCAATAACGCGATCATCCAGCCCCTCATCCTACCCAAAATCGACTGGACCTCCACGGCGTCGTTCCGTCGCGCCAACTCGTCGAACGCGATGGACGTCACCAACCCCGCGATGCCCGGCTTCGACATCAGGGTGACCCCGGGCGACCAGGCCCAGGCTTCAGGCGAGCTGCAACTGGCCAACCTGTCGGCCAACTTGTCGGCGCAGCACATGCCGCCGGGCGTCAGCAGCGGGATGTTGCTCTACAAGTCGGTCGGGATCGACCTGACCAAGCCAGTGCAGTTGACGATGCCGAACACGCAGGGCTACGCCCCCGGCCTGGTCGTCAGCCTGCTGGGCATGAATATGAAGACGGGTGGACACGACGTCATCGGCCGGATGGTCGTCTCGGCCGACGGCGCGACGATGACATCGCTTGCCCCAGTCAGGCTCGCCTCTGCGCCGTCGGGGGCAATCCCAAACACCCTGAATTCCCTGGCGGAGAGGCTCGACTTCGGAAGCGGAGGTGGTGATGACAGCGGCGGGAGCGGGGGCAGCGGCGGGGGCGGCGGGGGCGGCGGGGGCGGCGTCCCGGGAGACGGATCCCGGTTCACCTTCACGGGATGCCTCCTGACCACGACCCTTGTGATCATTATCGAGATCACCTCTCCCTGCGACGGATGCGAGACGACCGGCAATGAGGCCGCGCCCGGGGTCGATATTCCCAACGGAGGCGGCATGCCGGACCTGGGAAGACCCCAGCTTGCGATGGCTTCGGACGCCGGACTCGTCACGGGCGATTTCTTCCAGGATCATCAGAGCGTTCTCTACCAGTCGCAAGGATACTCCCGGGGGATCGACCTTCAATACAGCTCGGGCCAGGCCCATCCCTATCCCGTCGTCCAGGCCCAGTTCACCACCCAGACGGCCGCCAACTCCGCCTCGATCAGCTCGATCACCGCCCAGATCACCCTCGGGGGCGTCCTCCAGGGATCGCCCGTCACCTACTACACCCCCGGCGGCCTGGCCGACAACACCACCTACACCCTCCCGCTCCAGGTCGACGCCTCAGCGCTCCCCACCGGCGTCTACCACTATTCGATGGTGATCACCGAGAACTTCGGCAGTTCCTCCCCCTCCTCAATCACATCGACCATCAAAGGGGACGTGAACATTGTCAACGCCGTCAGCAGTCCCTACGGCGCGGGTTGGAGCGTCGGCGGCCTCCAGCAGCTTTCCCAACTGACCACGGGAGGCTCGGTTCTGATCACCGCGGGGCAGCAGGGGACCGAGCGATTCGACACCCTCTACAATAACGGCCAGTCCTACCTCCAGGACCTGGCTCTGGCGACCAGCACCAGCGACTCGCAGATTCTCGCCAACGACGGCAGGGCCCACTTCACCTCCACCTCCAGCATAACCACGAGCAACGTCGTGGGGACCGTCGCCGGCACCTTCAACGGCGACGGCAAGCCCGACCAGGCCGTGCTTAATTCCTCCGAGCTGGCAATCCTCATCAATAACGGCCTGGGCGGGTTCTCCGCGGGCGCCACTTACTCGCTCCCCAGCGGGACAACCGGCAAAGCCCTCGCCGTCGGCAACTTCTCGGGGCATACCAATGGCGTCCTCGACCTGGCCGTCCTGCTCGTCCCCAGCTATGTCGCCGGCAATTACTCAGTCGCCGTCTACGTCGGCAACGGCGACGGCACCTTCGCTTCGCCCGTCGTGACCTCGGCGGGCAACGGCGTATCCTCCGGCACGACGCCCAACACGATGGTGGCCGTCGACGTCAACAACGACGGCCTGGACGACCTCGCCTTCACCACCGACAACGGCCTGGTCGACGTCATGCTCGCCACCGGCAGCGGCTCGCTGGGTTCCGCCTCGACCTTGCCCCTCCCCTCGACCGACACCGCCGTCGCCCTCGTCGCCGTCGACTACAACCACGACGGTAAGCAGGACCTGGTCGTCGAGATCAAAGATTCGGACATCACCGAGTACGGCAACCCCTTCATCGGCCTGGACGTGTTCACGGGCGACGGCACCGGGGGCTACACGTTCACCGCCTGGACGTTCGCCGACGGGCATGCGGCGCACGGCACCATCGGGATCGTCGCGGGCAAGTTCAACGGCGACGCCGACGGCCTCGAGATCGCCGTGCCCCTGGGGAACCAGAGCCTCGAGGCTTATGTCCAGGTCTTCCCCCTCACCGTGAGTGGAACCTGGGGGGCCGGGAAAATGATCAAAACCAACGGGAGCTATTTCGGCTCCGGCGGCAATATCGTGGCGGCCGACTTCAACGGCACCGGCAAGCCAGGCATCGCCCTGACCGACGGCTCCGGCGAGGTTCACCTGATCCTGCCCGACCCCGGCTCCAGCGGATTCCTGCCGACCTCCTCCTTCACCTCGACCTACGGCATGCTCGCCGCCGCCCCGTTCGCGCAGCACGCCGCCAGCCTCACGTACGCCGGCCCTCTGAGCGATCCGTCGACGCTGATCCACAACAGCAACGGTACCTGGACCCGCACCTACCCCAACGGCACGGTCTTCCAGTTCGACTCCGCAGGCCGCGAGACGTCGATGACCGACCGCAACGGCAACGCGACCACTTTCGGCTACGTGACCTCCGGGGCGGCGGCCGGCGCCTTGCAGACGATGACCGACCCCGTCGGCCTGGTCACCACGCTGACCTACGACACTTATGGTCATCTCCAGAAGATCACCGACCCAGCCGCTCGCGTGACGACGATTACGGTCGATTCCAACGCCAACCTGACCCAGATCGTCGACCCCGACGGCGCCACGTCCCAGTACGGCTACTCGACCCCCTCCAACCATCTGGTCACGACCGAAGTCAGTCCCAACGGCCATACGGCCACGGCCCATTACGACTCGTTCGGATTATTGTCGAGCGAGACTCTGTTCGACGGGACCTCGACGACCAGCGTGACCCCGGCCAAGAGCCGGGGCCTGACGGCCTACGGGGGGATCGGTACGCTTGCCACCGGCTTCAAAGGGTCCGTCACCGACCCCAACGGGCGGACGACAACGATCGGGTTCAGCTGGATGAGCCATCCCACCGGCACCTCCGACGCCACCGGCGCCTCAACCAGCACCAAGTATAGTAACCGGGGCTTCCCGGTGGCGCGGACGGACGCCCTGAACCGGACGACGACTTATACGTACGACGTCGACGGCAACGTGACCTCGATCACCCTGCCCGGCAACGTCCACAATTACTTTACAGGCGAGGATTCCGAGATCGAGACGATCACCTACGGGGTGAACAGCGTCCCGACGTCGATCACCGACTTCAATGGCAACACGACCACCTTCACCCTCGACTCCCACGGCAACGTCCTCCGCCGCACCGACCCCGACAGCCTGCATGAGGACTGGACGTACAACTCTGCGGGCCAGGTCCTCACCGACACCGACCGCAAGGGGCACACGACCACCTTTGCCTATGACTCACGCGGCCAGCTCACGACGATCACCTACCCGGGCACGGGCACGGGCACGGGCACGCCGCACGTCGTCTACGGCTACGACTCTGCGGGTGACATCACCTCGGTCACCGATGAATTGAGCCACACGACCACCATGACGTACGACCTGGCCGGTCGCGTCCTCTCGATGCAGAACCCGATCCAAGCCGGGGCCGGGAAGGCGACCTCGTATACCTACGACGCGGACGGCAACCTCCTGACGGTCACCGACGCGCTGGGGCACGTCACCTCGTTCGCGTACAACGCAAGAGACGAGCAAACGGGCATGACCGACGCGGTCAACCAGGGGACGAGCCACCACACGACGTACACCTACGACGCCTCCGGCAACCTCAAAACGATGACCGATCCCCTGGGCCATACGACGACCTTCGGCTACGACAACGCGAATCGTCTGACCAGCGCCACCGACCCCAACGGCAACACGACCACCTATTATTACGACCTCACCGGCGCTCTCGTGGCAGCGGCCACGCCGGGAGACGCGTATAACGGCACTCGTTCGACGAGCTACTTCCGTGACGTCGATGGCCGAGTCCAGGTTCTCCATCTACCCACAATCATGGACGAATACACGAACATTTACATTAGCGACTACACATTCGGTTACGATGCCAACGGAAACCGGACGACCGTCCTCGACCCCAACGGTCATACGACGACCAACGCCTACGACAGCTTGAACCGCCTGACCTCGGTCAAGGACCCACTGAGCCATGTGACGACCTACGGCTACGACGCCAACGGCAACCAGGCAACGGTCACCGACCCACTCGGCCACGTGACGAGCTTCGCCTACGACGACCGAAATCGCCTGGTTTCCCAGACCGCGCCCACCGGCGGCGGCACGACGACGTACAGCTACGACCTGGCCGGACGCTTGACGAGCCTCACCGACCCCGTCGGCAATGCGACAACCTACACCTACGACGCCGCGAATCGGATGGCCACCGAGACCAGCCCCACCGGCGGCGTGACCACCTACACCTACGACCTCGTCGGCAACCTCACCCAGAAGGTCGACCCTCTCGGCCGAATCATCCAGTACACCTACGATGCGGACAACCGGGAGACCACCGAGAAGTGGCTACCGATCGGTGGTGGATCGGCCTTCTACACGATGACGATCACCTACGACTCCGCAGGGCGGGCAACATCGATCGCCGACAACAACAGCCACTATGCCTACACCTACGACAATGCGGGGCGGCTCATCACCGTCGACGATCAGGGGACGACGGGTTTGCCCCAGGTAACCTTGACGTACGGCTATGACTACGATGGTGACCGAACGAGCATGACGGACAGCCTGGGAGGGGTGGTCAGCTATTCCTACGATCAGATGGGCCGACTCTACCGGGAAACGCAATCGGGCGGTCCGGGCATCTCGCCCGAGCGAGTCGACTTCGGCTACGATCTCAATAGCAACCTGACGAGCCTGACCCGCTATTCCGACCTGGCGGGGACGTCGACGGTTCTGGTGTCGGCCTATACCTATGACGCGGCGAACCGACTGACCGACTTGGTCCACGAAACGTCACTGTATGGCGGAACGGTGGTCTCGAAGTACGGCTATACGCTGGATGCAGTGAACCGATTGACTCAGGAAGTGAAAATCTGGACGACCACCGGCGGGACCACCAGCGACACGCTCAATTACTCGTATACGAACGACGGCCAGCTGAAGGGCATAACGCACTCAAACGGGTCCTTCTCAGGCGAGAGCTTTGGCTATGACTCCAATGGCAATCGCAACACGACCGGCTATACGACGGGCACGGGTAATCAGATAACATCGGATGGGACCTTCAACTACGCGTACGACGTCGAAGGAAATCTGACGAGCAAGACGGAGGTTTCCAGCGGAGATGAGACCTTGTACAAATGGGACTACCGTAATCGCCTTATCGAGGTTGATCAACTTGTGGGAGGGAGCATTGCAGTATTGGCAACTTACACATACGATGCGGCAGACCGTCGGATCGGCGTAACTGAGGGGGGGGCAACACGATGGACGCTGTTTGACGTTAATTCGCCAGTTTTGGACTTCGATTCTTTGGGGACTCAGACGGCTCGCTACCTCCATGGCCCGACAAACGGGACGGCGGTGGATCAGGTTCTGGCGAGGGATACGGCTGGTGGTGTCGCGTGGTATCTATCCGACCGACTGGGATCGATAGGCGATATCATTGACAATTCGGCCGGGCTGATCGACCACGTTGATTACAGCGCCTATGGCCAAGTCCTAAATGAGACTTGGCCGACCGCGGGTGATCGCTTTAAGTACGCGGGGATGGAATTTGACATGTCGACTGGGCTGAATCTTGCAAAATACCGCGTCGAGGATCCATTCACAGGTCGTTGGATAAGCCAAGATCCTCTAGGGTTTTATGCAGGCGACAGCAACACTTATCGATACTCAAGCAATAATAGCATCAACTTTTCTGACCCTTCTGGGCTGGCGCCTAAATTGCTCGACGATTACACCAAGGATCCCGTGGACCCCATACGGCCCTATCCCAATCCATACAAGCCCCGTCATCCAAAGGAACCTTCTCCTGGCGACGCGTTTTTGGACCAGAATGTGTTGGACAAGCTTTGCCAAGAAATGGAAAAAACAAAGAAAAAACGTGTTGAGCATGGCGGTACGATCGTATGGAGTCCAACCAACGGATTCGATTTCACAGACAATGGCGTCACCAAACGCGAGCACAACCACATTATGATACATGACCCAAAACGGCTTCAAGACGGAACAAAACTTCAGGGAAGCGATTACATAATTATCGCTTACGTACATATACACGTTGCATCAGACACCGTGTCGCCAGCCGATCAAAACTTCAGGAAAACGCGACTTAACAGGGCTCCATTCTACATGATTTCGCCGAATGGCACTATTAAAGACGTAAAAGATAAAAGCCGTATAGGCTCTATCTCTTGCGACAATGCCAATTGAATACAATAGCACCGCAATACCCAATCACAATATGATTGATGCACACATGCATTCAATCATTGATTTATTGCAATTTCCTGTGTTTGATTTCTGATCTTGGATTCCACCTGTCTGGAGACAAGAGCTTCAGCTGCCTTCGTTCAGGCCGCGCACATTGCAGAAGGTATTGTCGAAAGTCGACGGACCGGCAGAGAGTCTATTTTGCCGCCGCTCGGTGGTAGAAAACGTCGAGAAATTCAGTAGGTACACTCTCTGAATTCGGACTTTTTGCCGTCTTGCCAAAGATCAACAACACGCAATTAGCCATGACATCATGCTTGCGTTTCTGGCCGCACAAACACCATGAAAAACAATAACATGAATATTTTTTCAAATTTATTAATTTTAACACTATTTATAAACAATAGCGAGTCAGGGGCACGAGCGCAGGATCAGTGTAAGCCGCTGCTCAAGCCTAGTTCTAGGACTGTGGCGAGAGGTAATCACGTGGAGCTTGATTTGTGTTCAGAGCCCCCAGATGCTGTTCATGCAAACTCGGGAGAACGCAAAGACCTTTACGGCGATCCACTACCTCCAGGCGCAGTGGTCAGAGCAGGGACAGTGCGTGACCTCATCGGTTTGGGTTCTAGCGCGATAGCCTACTCACGCGACGGAAGCACGATCACGGCGACCTCGGCTTTCTGGGCCAATCCGCTCCGGCTCTGGGATACCAAATCGGGGCGAGTCCTTCGCTCACTCCCGCAACTCGCCAACCGCGAAGGCATGGCCGACATCGTTGCGTTTTCGCCCGATGGCGAGAGGCTGGCCACTGGTGATAGCCAAGGTAAAGTGCGGGTGGGTACGGCAGTGATGGGACACAGACTCTATGAAGTGGCCATTCCTCACGGTCCCATTCGATCACTAATGTTCTCGGATGACGGCAAGACCCTGGCGGTTGGAGACGAGGCGTCGACCGTCTGGTTCTGGGAGGTCGGGACGGGACGAAAACTCAGTCGATTGAACGTTGATGGTTTCTCCTGGCGAGTCGCGATGGCACACGACGGGACAACGTTGGCGATCGGAAGATGGGACGGATTGGTCGTACTCGTCGAGGTGGCCTCAGGGCGAGAGACGATCAGGCTTCGGGGGCACAGAGGCCCCGTCAACTGCGTAGCCTTCGCGCCTGACGGCCGGAGGCTCGCCTCTGCGGGGGATGACGGCACGCTGCGATATTGGGACCTGAGGCTGGGCCGCGAACTCCACCGTTTCCCGACATACCGGCTCCCTGACGGTCTGATCATTGAGGATCTCGTCAACCAGATCGCCTTCTCGCCCGATGGCAAACTCTTGGCGGCAGGCGACTCCCGCCAAAAACTCACCATCTGGGATCTAGAAACAGGTCACGCGTACCGCAGCTTCCCTGGATCTACATCTGGGGGCGGGTTTGCCTTTTCTCCCGATGGTAAACGACTTGCATCGGGGGGCGCATACTTCCGATTCTGGGACGTTGAACGCGGCCGCGAAATCCGCCGCTATCCACATAACGGCCGACTGAATTCGGTCGCGTTCTCTCCCAACGGGAAATCATTGGTCACCGGCGACAGCCGCTCGGCGGTACGCCTATGGAACGCAAGCCTTGGACAAGAAGTTCGCAGTTTCACCGGGCACGATGGACCGGTTTACGAAGTAGCCTTCTCGCCTGACGGCAGGCTCATCGGCTCTTCCGGCGAGGATGGTATTGTCCGCCTCTGGGACACCACAACGGGCCTTGAGGTCGTTCATCTCCAGCGACAGCCGAAGCGCCTCTACGCCCTGGCCTTCGCGCCAGATGGCAAAACACTAGGATCGGGGGGTGAACAGGGGATAGTCTGGCTCAATAACGTGGCGACGGGGCGCGGAGTCTGCCAATTCGAGGCGTCCCCGAAGAGCGGTGTTTCCAGTCTCGCTTTCTCACCCGATGGCAAACTTCTTGCCGTCGGAGGTGGCGAAGATGCACAGCTCTGGGACCCAGTACAAGGTGTCCAGATCCGTAAGTTGAAGCACCCTGGTGGTGTTGAGACAGTGGCATTCTCGCCTGACAGCAAAACCCTGGTCACAGGGGATATCAATGGGGCGTTACGGCTTTGGGACGTTGGGACGGGTCGGTTGACCATGCGGATTCCCGAACGGCCCCTCGCAGAAGATGGCAGGTCTGCAATCCGCTCCGTCGCGTTCTCGCCCGACGGCAAATCCTTGGCCACGGCTGGTGATGACGCAGTGGTTCGACTGTGGAATGCAGTCACCGGTGAACCATTCGGTCGATACCTGGGACACGAACACGGGATTAACTCCCTCGCCTTCTCGCCTGATGGTAGGCTCCTGGCGACCGCTAGCGAAGACTCGACCGTGCTCCTCTGGGATGTGACCATCCCGCAAGGAGGGGGACGTGAAGCCGAAGGATCGAACGTTGACGGGTCGGCAAAAGGTCCGAAATCAGAGAGGGCACCTACTGAATTTCTCGGGGTTTTCTACCACTGAGCGGTGCGAATATCGACTTTTTCCGGGCCGCCGAAGATTGGCAACAAAAACAATTAAATACAAAAATATTACTAATTATTTGTTATTCATGCCGCTCCCAAGGCACACCTTCAGGAGCATTGGAAATCGCCCCAAGAAGAGTACGCGATCTTATGGAACCGAAAACGCTCAATTGTCTGAGGCCTTCTAGGATGCGCAGATTTCCCCAGAGAAAATTCCATCTTTTAGACGCATTGCTCTTGGTCGCGGCGATGGCACCTGGTTCTCTCTGGGAGGTGGCAACCCGAACCGAGTTGGATCGACCGCCTCGGAAGGTTACTGGGACTTTTCTGGATCGTGACGATACCTTTCTCCTGGTTTTCTTTCCGAATCTAACTCTTTACCAAGCGAACCCCACATGCCTGGTCAGAAAAGTATTTCTGAAGTTGCCGCTATGGAGTTCGGACCTGACACCGATCGAGGAGATGTTTTCGAAGGTCAAAGGGGCAATGAGGACGGCGGCAGCCCGAACGACGGAGGCAGTCTATGCGGCGTTCGGTTCGGCCTTGCATGACGTGCCCCCCGAAATCATCGCCGAATGGTTCGAGGACCGTGCGGCGTATGCTATGTGACGGTGAGGCGATCTAAAGAATTCGGAGAATCTCGACGAGGAGCGAGACGAGAACAAGCTTATCAAACAATCATTTTTTTACAATCAAATCGACCGAGGAGTGCTTCCGCCGGATAAATCACAAGCCACTTTTGTCAGCAATGGGCCTTCAGATTGAGTGGTAATCTCAAAGATGCCTTTGAATTCCAGGACTGCCCTCCATGATCTTCTCAAACTCTGACCTACGTTCCGGCCACCAAGTGATGAGATTGGCTGGCCGGGTGATCGTGGTTTGCATTCTGTTTTGCTCAGCGGTGTTCCTTTGGAAAGACGGCATGAGACGTGGACCGGCACCGCTAAGCCAGAGCCAGTACTTACGACATGTTGTCGAGCCAATTACCATTGTCGAATCAATGTCGTTCGACGATGGCGGTAGTACAGGCCTACGTTTCAGAGATGCGAAATGAATTGATCGCGATGTCTGCATATAAAATACGCTTAATGGCTATATTAATGTTGTTATGGAAAACTACGCACCTCCAGATGAAGGATATCGGCGAGTACCGATTTCAGGAGTGGAAGAGCGAGCATTACTTGGACTTCTCGAACGGTGGTCCCGTCAAGATCCCGATGCTAGAGAACTTAATCGACGGACCGAGCTCTTTGATCACAAGAAAATCGACGGCGATGGCTTTTTGAAGGATCTTTCGGCCAGACAACACGCCAAAGTCGGCGCAACAGTGATGTTGCGACGGTTGCGTGCGAGAAATTGACGTTAGGAAGACGGGACCTCGTCATCCTTAGAACCAATTATGCAGGGCCAGCGTGCACAGCTGTACGGCTTGGGCAATCTGGCGAGACGGGATTCTAATTAGTATTTTCATATTTTTTCATTACAATAATCCTGCTACATTTCGGCGTGCGGAAGCCGACTCGGACCGATCCAGGGATGCCACCCTTGTCCTTACTTCTACTGTAACCGATCACTTTTCAGGCCGGTTGCGTTTTGTTATCCTGAATCATAGCAATGAGACAGAACCCTAACTAAGATCCTCTTATTTCACCTATAGATCACCCCAAAGCTCAAGCCCTCCTGAACGACGCGATCCTCACACCCGAGGCCGTTCAGGGCTGTTCGGACCGCCTTCCTCCAACGCGATCTCCCGAAATTCTATCGGGCCGAACATCGCGCCAACGCCGTCCGAGTCATTCGCAGACTCCTCAGTGGCCTGGAACGCAAAACCTGCGAACCGATCGCCATTCAGGCGGAACGGCCACGAAAGCCGATCCAGTTCTTCGTCGGCGCTGGCAAATGGGATGACGAATCCGCAACGATAGAACTGCATGAACATGTGCGTGAAAAATTCGCTGAACCGGACGGCGTGGTGGTCATCGATCCCCGTTCCTTTCCCAAGAAGGGAACCGAATCTTGCGGCGTCGGACGCCAGTGGTCGGGCCGGCAGGGAAAGCTCGACAACTGCCAGGTCGGCGTCTTCCTGGCTTACGCCCCCTGGGACCGCCGGCTCTACCTCCCCGAGGACTGGGCTGAGGACACCGCCCGGCGCGAGAAATGCCATGTCCCCCCCGAGATCAAGTTCCAGGAGAAGTGGCGGATCGCGCTGGACCTCCTGGATCGAACCTGGCCCGGCTTGCCCCATGGCTGGATCGTCGGCAATGACGAGTTGGGCCGGCCGGCGAACTTCCGAGCCGCGCTGCGGTGGCGAACCGAGCGTTACCTCCTGGACGTGCCCTGCAACACGACGGGGCGGGACCTCGAGCAGCGCCGTCCCAGGCGTCGTCACGCCGGGCGGGGCCGGCAGCGTGAGGTGCCGTTCCAGAGGGTCGACCATTGGGCCAAGAACCAGCCCGAATCGCGGTGGGAACGGATCACGGTCCGCGATGGCGAGAAGGGTCCGCTCGAGGTGAACGCGATGACGGTGCGGGTGCGTGCCAAGCAAGAAAACCGGATCGGGCCCGAGGAGCGGCTGGTGGTGATCCAGTCGGTCGGTGAGTCGCGGACCGACTACGCGTTGACCAACGCTGAGGCAAAGGTTCCCTTGGCCGAGATGGTCCGCGCCCAGCGTCAACGGCACCGGGTCGACAAGGTGTTCGAGACCGGCAACGGTGAGGCCGGTCTCGATCATTGCGAGGTGCGGAGCTGGATGGGCTGGATTCGCAATCCAATATTATAATTTGTAAATTTATTGTTTTTTACGCCTAAAACGACGGAGATTCGGGGGGGGAAACCCCGGCGATCACAGTATCCTAGACGCGTCAGGTGTTCACGCAATTGCTCCGCGAGCCGGCGCCGACGTACGAGCAAATCGCCGCGAAAGTGAGTCGTTACTGCGGTGTAACGAGGAATCATGAACCTAATTACTGGCATTCTCGAACACAGACACACCCCCCGAAACGTTCGCAAGTAGTTTCCAGACAAAGAGTTACGAGGCCCCCAAAACGGCCACAGTAGAACCAAGTGCTTGCTGATGCGATATTGGTCAAGATGTAGTAGCCAATTCACTCTACGAGCATCAATGGCGGTGGTCGTCGCCTTGGGCATTATCCTCGCCTGGGTACGAGCGCAGGGGTCGTTGAGTTATGCCCTGATAGTCGTCTCCTATTCGTTCGTCGCATGGGGATTCAGTTTCGCCATTGCGTTCACCATTGCTCGGGTCTTCGTTCCGGCCGTTCGCGGGCACAGGAGACGTGCTGGTGTATCAAGCCTGCTCGTCATCGGCCTCGTGGCCTCGCTGTATCTGGCTTGGGGGCACAATCTGGCCATGCATCAGTACTTGTTTGGCTTGAACCGTAGATTTCCTTACCCTGACCTGGCAATCAACACCCTTGAAAGATGGTTCAATGCCCGGCGACCCGTTCCTCCGGGAACCATGAAGCTACACGGAGAATACCCTGTAGTCGGTATTGTTTTAGGAATGCTTGTGATAGTCTTCACGAGTTTTTCAGGTTTCCTCCTGGGTGTGTTACTGACTCGGCAAGGAGGTCAGGAGCCGGTCGTGTCTGAAGACGACTAAACGGCTGGGAACATCAGCCATTCCTTGAGCGACCACACATGACCGGCAAGTCCGACCGCCATCGCGGGAGTCCGTCGTTGCCAGGCCCCGTCCCCGATGCGCCGCCGTAGCATCCGCACTGCCCAGCAGAAGTTATTGGCCTAGCGTGATATACTCTCCTGGATCAATGATCGTCTTACAGGCAGAATCCTTCAGAATCGGGCCAAGCGAATGCCTAACCTTCAATTTACGATCAGGCGAGCAATGGCTCTTGTTGCTTTGGTCGGATCTCTATGCAGCGCAGATATCGCCTTGAAAAAGAGAGGCTATATCTTAGTAGATTTTGAGCATATCATCATCATTAAAAACAACACACTAAATCATCCTCTGAAGATTATAGGAATTGAAAACGATGATATTACTTTTGAACATGATATAAAAATTAAATTTTTCGAGAACAATGGCAAGCTGAGCTCATGCGATCGCTTTCTCGAACTTCAGCCTGAATCTGATGCTATTGTCGCCGTTTATAAAAGCGAGAAGGGTCGGTCTTGTGGTATCAGGAGCCGCAAAAGGTTCCCTCTTGTCCGCATTCCAATTATTCCAAGAGCGATCGATGAAAATTATCGAATCTTAGTAGGCAGAGCATGGCTTGAGAATGAGCCACTTCGGCCATCGCAGAGGCAAATTGCTACGAAGAGCCCCTAACAAAAAATGACGAACCGGGGTGGTGTCGAATCACGTCAAAAGGGCGGGCAAACGGGACGGAGGGAATTTGCGGCTTCCACGGCTGGCTACAGGCCCGGAAGATCGGTCCCATTCCAAGCGACAGCACCGTTTCGCGGTCCCGTGCCTCGGAGAGACAAAAGGGACGGAGCGAATCTACAGCATCCGAAGCTACCCACATGGTGGCTGTCGGAGCTCAGGACGCGATCTATCACTCCCCCCACTGACGCAGGTGCGAACGGTTCGTGGCATAGACCAAAGCGAACCATACGCTCGACCTGATCCATAATCTCCTACGTCCCTTTTTCACTTAACCGAGAGCCGCACGCGTGAGTGGACCTTGAGGAACAGCTTGATCTGGCTTCGGCAGTTCGCCGTGATGTTCCCGTAGCGTCATCCCAACAATAACGAAAAATCCACAAAAAAAATATCACATAAAAACAAAAAAAATCAAACACACGCAAATACATCGAATTCGACATGTGCTGGCCGCGAGGGTTGCCGGATCTTTCGATGAAACTGAGTCGTTGTCTTCGACTTGGTCGTGCGCGTTTGGCTTGATCGGGCGACCTATCTACCGAAGGAGTGCGGCGATGGGCTACTCGCGGATCCTGTTTGCTTCATGTCACGGTTACGTGGATCCTTCGAGCGGCGCCGCGATCTCGACGCGAGAGTTGATGGAACTGTTCGCCGCCCGAGGGATCGACGCCCGCGTGCTCTCGACGGGCGTCCTCGACTACAACAAGGAGAAGCCCCTCAAGGATGTGCTCGACCGGCTGAATGTCCCCTACCGCACGGCCCGGGCTTCGCTTGCCGGAGCTCATCGGGAGACGGAAGGCGGCACGCCTCGTGGCGTTGAGGTATACGACTTGCAGTTGGACGGCGTGCGGGTCACCTTGATGCCGACGGCGTCGAGTCGTTCATTCAAGGCGCCTTCGGCGACGGAGGCGGCTGCCTTTCTCGACCTGGCGGATCAGGTCTTCGAGCGATTCCGGCCCCAGGTCATGCTGACCTACGGCGGGCCGCCGATCGGCCGCGAGCTGATCGTACGGGCCAGGCGACGGGGGATCGCCGTCGTGTTTCATCTGAGGAACTTCCAGTATTCGAGCCGGAGCCTCTTCGAGGAAGTCTCCGGCATCGTCGTGACGACCGAGTATGCCCGCCGGCACTATGCCGAGGTACTCGGCCGCGACTGCAAGGTGATCCCCAACCCACTACGGCCCGACCGGGTCGTGGCTGCTGACCGCCAGCCCCGCTACTTGACGTTCGTCAATCCGTCGCCGAACAAGGGGTTGTTGGTCTTCGCCCGGATCGCCGTCGAGCTCGACCGCCGCCGACCCGACATCCCGCTCCTGGTCGTGGAAGGTCGTGGCACGGCCGACGGGCTCGGCCGGGTCATGATGGACATGAGCGGCCTGCGAAACTTGCATCGGATGGCCAACACGCCCGACCCGCGCGACTTCTACCGGGTCACGCGTGCGGTGCTGATGCCCTCGCTCTGCCGCGAGAGCTTCGGGCGGGTCGCCGCCGAGGCGCTCGCCAATGGAATCCCGGTGCTCGGCAGCGATCGTGGGGCCCTGCCCGAGACGATCGGCGAGGGGGGATTCGTCCTGCCAATCCCGGAGCGGTATACCCCCGCCAGCGTCGAGATCCCGACGGCCGAGGAAGTCGAGCCCTGGATCGCGATCATCGAGCGGCTCTGGGACGACCCCGAATGGGAGGCGGCCCAGGGGGCCCGTGCCCTGGCGTCGGCCGGGCGCTGGGATGAGGGCGAGGTGGCGAATGAGTATCAGGCCTATTTCGAGTCACTCGGCGCCTCGGTAGGATCGTCCGGGGGCTGATCGGTCCTAGCCTCGGCATGCGAGATTACGTCTTCCGCGGGAGTCGAGATGATGGCGGAGCCCCGGATTGCCCTGGTCTGCCCGACGTACGGCCAGTTCGATTATGCGATGCGGACGATCGAAAGCTTCGCCCGCCACACCGAGGATCCGCTGACGATCGTCGTCGACGACGCCAGCCCTGATTGGGGAGATCCCGACTGGCAGGAGTTCCTCGGGGCGGACGCCCTGCCAATCGTGGTGCACAGGTTCCCGGAGAACGGCGGCCTGACCCGGTCCTGGAACTGGGGCATTCATCGGGCGATCATGCAAGGGGCCGACTATGTGATCGCCGGGAATTCGGACATCCTCTTCTGCGAAGGGTGGCAGCACGGCCTGATCCACGCCCTGGAGTCGGGCTATGCCCTGGCCGGACCGCTCTCGAATGCCCCCGGGCGGACCGCGACGGTGAAGGCCCACGTCGCGAACTACGTCCCCGGGTATCGACTCACCGACGATCCAGCCTACCTCGACTCGCTTTCCCGAACGCTCCAGGCCCGGTATCAGGGGCTGGTCGTCGAGGCCAGGGTGAACGGCTTCTTCCAGATGGCACGCGCCGAAGTCTGGCTCGCCGGGCGGTTCGACGAGGCCCACGTCTATCGGCCCCGGAATGACCTCCAGCCCAACGGCATGCCCAATCCCGATCCCTTGATGACGAGCAACGAGGACGAGCTCCAGAATCGGTGGGCTCGCCTGGGCTGGCGATTCGCCGTCTGCCCGTCGTCGTTCATCTTTCACTACCGCGCCGTGAGCCGGGGAACGAATTATCTGCACGGCTCATGGATGCGTAGGACCGACGGATAGCCGGAGTCGTCGGATGATCCGCGGCTCGGTGCGCAACCTGGCGGCCTGCGCCTCGATCCGGCGGAACGTGGGTTTCGAGGCCCTGCACGCAAGCACCGGAAACCGGGATTCAGGTCGGTTTACAAGGCTTGGGGCGTGTGACAGGATGGATCGCATCCGCACTCCTCCTCGTCCGGCAATCAAAAAAAAGGGAGCGAATCGCGCCCCCGTGGACTCATTGATGAGGATGCCACGAGCATGAGTCATCGACTTTCACGTCGTCAGTTCCTTGCCACCCTGAGCGCAGCCACGGTAGTTTCCATCGCTGGCGCGGATGTGGGCAAACCCAGGCGGATCCTGCTTCGCTCTTCTTGGCAGACGATTAACATTGGCGACATCGCCCATACGCCGGGCATGCTCGCCCTGCTCGAGACCCACTTGCCCGAGGCGGAGGTCACGCTCTGGCCGTCGTCGATCGACAACGGCGTCGAGGCGATGCTCCGGGCGCGGTTTCCCAAACTTCGGATTGCCGAGACGACACACGAGAAGCAGGGCGCGCTCGAGGCGTGCGACATCTGTTTGCACGGGTCGGGGCCTGGTTTCGTCGCCGCCGCCGACATCGCCAAGTGGCGGAAAACGGGCAAGCCGTACGTCATTGGCGGTATCACGCTCAACGATGCGGAGCTCAAGGACCGACGCGACCTGCTCGCCGACGCGAAATTCATCTTCTGCCGCGATACCGACTCGCTGCACGCCCTCGAGGCCAGCAAGACCTCGTGCCCACACAGGGAATTCGGGCCGGACGCAACCTTTTTCCTCGACCTCCGCGACGACGAAAAGGCCGACGCATTCCTGCGCGAGCACGCCCTGAAGCCTGGAAAATTCGCCTGCTTCGTCCCGCGACTGCGGTACACGCCCTACTGGAAGATCCGCAAGAGCGTCCCGCCCGAGGAGGTTGCGAAGCGAGAGGCCGTGAACGAAAAGCACGCCGAGCCGGACCACGCCAAGCTCCGGGAGGCGATCACCGGTTGGGTACGGGGCACGGGCAACAAGGCCTTACTCTGCCCGGAGATGACGTATCAGGTCGAGTTGCTCCGCCCCCTGCTCTTCGACCGACTCCCCGAGGATGTGAAGCCGCACGTCGTCGTCCGCCCCGGCTACTGGCTGACGGACGAGGCCGCCTCAACCTATGCACGGGCCGCCGCCATCGTCAGTTGCGAAATGCACTCCCCGATCATCGCCATCGCCAACGGCACCCCGGCCATCCACGTCCGCCAGCCGACGGATACGCGCAAAGGGCAAATGTGGCGTGACGTCGGTTTGGGCGACTGGCTCTTCGAGGTTGAGACCGCCACGGGAGAAGCCATCTCACAGCGGCTGCTGACCCTCGTTCGTGAACCCGAGGAAACCAGGGACAAGATCGCCAAGGCCCGCGCGTTCATCGCGAAACGCGGCCGGGCCATGACAGACGCTGTGGCCGTGGGATGAGGCGGTCCCGGGAAAGGGAAACTCAAGCTCAGGTCGCGGGCGGAAACAAACGGACCACTCAGGGCGTTAGAGGATCGCCGCCTCGATGGTGACGGTGACTTCGTGCGCTCCGATGATGCCCCCGTTCACTCCCGACAGGCTCTTGAACGTCCAGCGGACCTGCCGGTCGTTGCCGCGAGCGGTGGCCATCGCCGCCTGAATCGCAGCGTCGAGCGCTTCCTTGATATCGCCTTTCTTCGATGTCCCCTTGAAGACCTGGCCGTTCCCCGGTTCATCGGCCGCCTGGGAATCTCCTGCGGCCGAGGCGAGCAGAATACCCGAAGCCCCGGCTCCTAACGCGTTCAAGAAGTTGCGTCGATCGTTTCCGGTCGCCATGATCTCTGCTTCCTTTCGCTGCCAAAAGAGCCATAACCCACCGAGGCCGGTCCACGGCAGGCTAGCGGCCACCTTAACGATCCCCTCAAGACCGGGCCAGACCGAACGCGATCGGCCCGCCCGGCCATACGTCGAAGATCGGCGCTCAGCGGCCGCCCTTGACCGGCAGCTCGCCCAGCGGATCACCACTGGGCTTGAAATCGCCGCCGTCGACGTCCACGAAGATCGGGTTCGAGACCGCGACGGGCTTATCCTTGGCATGGTCCGGTCCCATGACCGGGCCGAGCGTTGACCGCTCACCGATGGCGGCCACGACAACATGGGTGTCGCGGTCGAGACGGAGCGGGATTTCCTGTTCGAATTTCAGGACACCGTCCGAGAACCGGCCGGGAGCGGACTCGCGTGTGAAGTTCAACGACTCGGACGGGTGGCCATTGAGGAAGACCTGAACGCGGTCGACGTCAAACCAGTTCGGACACTGGACCCGGACCTTCAGCATCGCCTCACCGCCGGGGGCAGAAAGGTCGTTCCCAGGGATCGCTGCCGCCCCCGCGCCTCCCTCTGCGCGAAGTTCGACTTCGAGGAACGGGCCGCTCGTCATGACAAGGTTTCCACGCTCGGCGGCATGGACGACGTCAAGCGTCCGGATCTCGGCCGGGTCGTCCGTCGGGCTCCGCAAGTAGTTTCGCAGGAAGCCTGACCCGTGAAAGTTGTAATGCGCATCGGTGTTGACCACGCCCGGAATGCGATGCCCCCGGTTCAGGAGTTGGAGCCAGTTGACGACCGTATTGTTGTGGGTTTTCCCGCCGGCCTGGGTCGTCGGCTTGGCGAAGATCGTGTGGAGCGGGTGGACCTCGATGACATCCATCTTCCCGCGCATGGCTGCGAAGCCGGTGTCGAGAGTCCCGTCACCGTTGCGGTCGTGGAACATCCAGCCAAGGTCGGGGTGGTTGACCTGGACGAGCTTGTCACTGCCGCCGTCCCAGAAAGCCAGCCGATCGATCTGGATTTCGGAGTCGCTGTCGGCCGTCGGCCCACCATTGTCCTGGGTGTAGGGCCTGAGGACCAGGGGGAAGGCGTTCTGATGGTTCAAGGGGAGCGGAAGGCCGGTCAGTTCCATCCCGACGCACGTGGCCATGCGCCGCTCGGCACCGAGGCGTTTGAGGTGGGGCTCATAGGTCGAGAGGCGATTATGCTCGGTGCAGGGGGCAAAATCGATCTGCTCACAGAGGAGGTTGAGCACGCGGCCGAACTGGCTGGCCGTATTGTCGCCGGAGGGGCTGGAATGGCTGTGAAAGTCTGCGCTGATCCAACCGTCGGTCTTCACGGAACGGACCAGCTTCGCCTCCAGCAGCGTCTCTTCCCCGCGCTTCGCGTCAACCTTGGCGAAGACGGCGTCGTACTCGGGTCCATAACTGACGATAACATCATACGAACCGGGCTCCAGGTCTCGGCGGAAGCGGCCGTCGTGGCTGTAGTACACGTTCTTGACCGCATGCTCGCCGCTGTCCGGACCGAAGTCAGGACTCTTCGTGCCGTCGCGCCCGAGGAACTGAACCTTGCAAGGGGTGTCCTTGCCCTCGCCGTCGGTGATCCGGGCGACGACCGTCGCGGCCACAGGGACCTCGACCGCGAGCGTCTCCGGGGAATCCGGGGCGAGCGCGACCGTTTTTGAGCCATGCCCCACGGCTGAGACCGTCAATTCGCCAGCCGCTTCGTTCGCAGACATCTGCACCTGTCCTGCATCGTTAGTGCGGCCCCAGGCGTACGGCTTGCCGCTCAACGCGAGCACGACATCGGCCTCGGAGACGGGGCGACCGGCTTCGTCTTTCACCGTGAGGCGAACGGGGCGATCTTTCTTCCCGGCCAGTTGATCGGCGACCCGGCGGACATCGAAGAGGTTCGCGCCGGGGATGACCCGGCGGGCGAAGCGATAGGTGGCGCCTGGGGCAATTCGGACGGAGGTCTTGCCGTCGTGATCGCGGTAGCGGAGGAGCAGGCGCCTGGCATTGGCAGCCAGGATTTCAAGGCCCTCGGCGGCCACCCCGTAGGCCTGGCCAAAATGCTTGTCGTACGCCCAGAACAAGGGGGTCGAGACCTCGGGGCTGGACTCGAAGGAGTGATCGGCGCGGATCGCGTCGAGCAGGTCGGCATCAATCGGCGTGGTCCCCCGGTTCGCGAAGGTGGTGGTCACCAACACCGAGGGCCAGCCGTCCTCGAGCGTGTAGGAAACCTCGACGTCGGGCTCCTTTTCCCGCGGCGCCGCGACGAGTTTGAGTGTGACGCGGCGGGCCTGAACGAAGACTCGGTCGAGTTCGCCTACCTCGTACATTTTCGGGGCTTCCACCTCGATCCCGGCGAACTTGAACTCGCGAAGCTGCGCCCCGGGATAGAAGGCCGAGAGCTGGTCGCTCTGGCGATCCCGCCGCGTCAGGTCGATGAGAGCGCCGCCGACTTCGCGGACGCCCATATTCGCGTTCCGGCCCCGCTTGGGGTGCGCGACCACCGCAATGAGTTGGTCGTTGGCCAGGGCGAAGTCGCCGTAAATGCCATCGACCTCCTTGCCCTGGGGGAGAAACCGGTCAACGGTCTGCGGCGAAAGGGCGACCAGGTCTGCCCCCCGCGCCGGCAGCGCGAGGCTCACCAGCAAAAGAGGCGCAAGGAGTCTTTGATACATCACGGCTGTCATCCCCAGTTCCTCCCAAGAAGATCGTCCGTCAGCGCCTGCCCCCGATCTCGGCCCGGAAACAGGCCGGGGATCGAGTTCGCAATGCGTCCCTCTGACGGTCGTTTCTTACCCGAACTCCGCGGTCTGAGAACAGTAAATTCTTCGTGAAGCTTCGCGACAGCAAGGTCGCAGCCCCCTTGATCGGGCGTTCGAACCGAAGGTGTGAGCGACCGTCCCGAATTCTCAAACAGCTCAATTGACAAGTCGCACGAAATCCTTCATAGTAAGTGTACGCAATATCACTATTTTTCGTTAGTTAAGCTGACTCAAGAGATACCAAAAAGGAGCGTATCGTGGCTCGGGCAAAGCTCGCAACAGGGAGCGTGACCCGGAACACAAGTTCGCATGAATCCGGGTTCAGGATCAGGGAGGATCTGATTTTGAGGGCCAGGGACGCCTCTGAGTGGTCAAGAGGAACGCTCGAGCGAGCGGAGAACGATTTGCGAGAGTTGATTCTGTCCCTTTCCGTAGGCGTCGGAGCCCATCATGATCGTCGCGCTCAACCCTCCCCCTCCTCCACCGTCGCCATCCCCGGCCCCGGCTCCGCTCGACAAGGTTCGAGTGCGGTGCCGGATCCCGCTCTGGTTCCGGGTCGAGGTGGTGAAGCGGAATCGGTTGACCGACGAGATCGTCGTCATCGAGCTCATCTGGGGGACGCGCAGCCGCTGGGTCCAATGGGCGGCCGAGCATGAGACCAAGCGGCTGGACGCCTTCGCGATCGGCCCCTTTGTCATGGCGGTGGGGTTGGAGTAAGTCCGCCCTTTTTGGTGCTCCAAAAAAAAAGGAGAATTTAACCACGAATGACACAAATGACACGAATGAAGAAAAAGTTGAAAATCAATCATTGAATTTCTTTGTTTTTATTCGTGTCATTTGTGTCATTCGTGGTTAAAAATTTCGTAAGCGCTCGGCAGTTGGTGCGTGCATCGGAATTCGACGGAGGTCGCTCAGGGCCGCCAGGACACCCGAACTACCAGTTCAGGCCGTAAACTTCCTTTTCAGGCAGCGTTCCTTACCCAGATTCGCGCACCAGCTGCCGAGCGCCAGGAAAAAAAGAGTCGGAAACGCCTGGGGAGACACGCCGTTGCCTGGCCCACAACCCGACAAACCAAACCACACGGTCAAGGGGACGACTTCCCTTTGCGTCCCGCTTTCCTCTTCGCCGGTTCCGATTCCCCCGGCTCTTCCTTCGGCTTGCTCCGCGCTTCCTCGCGTGCCTGGCGATTCTTCCGGGTGATCTTGGCATTGTCGCCATCGGTCCGTTGGCGAATGCTGCCGGTCACCCACTGCGGGTCCCCAGTCGACCCCACCGAGGCTGTTCCCTGCACCGGCGGATTGGGTTCGGCCGGCGGCTCGGGGGGCTCAGACGTCGCCTGGGCGGCCAACACCTCGTCCCAGATCCCCTCGAAGTGCCTGATATGCGGATCAAGCTCCCGCGCCAGGTCATCCGGGTCCCGGTCCGCCGCCCAAAGCAGGAGCGCGTTGATGATCGCGTCGTTGGACGTGTAGCCCGGCTTGGACGCAAGCGTGTCCGTGGCGCGCAGCGCTCCGGTCAGGCGATTATAAAACCCCCGCAACTTCGGCGTCGTCCGAAAGTAAATCTTCAGACCGTTGTCTTTTGCCATTGCCCCAATTGTCGCAATTCCACCCGAAGAGGTCCAGTAGCCGCTGTGCCCATGCAATAATTCCAACAATTCCTTCAATAAAACCCTTGACACCTCCCCGCTCGAACCTAGGATGTCTCCGGAAGACAATTGCAACAATTCCTTCATTAATGAGCGAGCCAGGCTTTAAGAAAAAACCAAAGAAGGAGCCGTTCATGCCGAGCAAGCCGAAGTGGGGGTCGCTGGTCGTCGGCCCCCGTTGCGACCGTTGCGGCGACGTGATCGGGGGGGTCGCCATCCCGGCCGGTCTGAAAGACCGTTGTGTGTCGTGCTTCATGCGGCCCCTGGTCCTGATCCGGATCATGGAGCGGTTGAAGCGGCAGGAGAGCAAGGAGAAGGCGTCATGCTAAGTCTGGAAGCGCTGATCCTCTACGACATGCTCGCCGCCCATCAGAGCACGCTCATGCAGGTGCGGGCGCTCGCTCCGGATCGGGACTCCGCCCGCGCCCTGGCGGCCCGGCACGGTCATCTGGTCGCCCATCGCGACCTCTTCAGGGGGCTCCACGAGTTCGCGCCCGGGAAGCGGCTCGCCTTGAGCGACGGGCGCAGGGTCGCGGCCGACTCGGAAGGGGGACTCCACTGGAGGTTGGGGAACCGGCGGCCGTTCACCACCTGGGAGGCGTTCTCGTCGTCATGAATCCGGCTCCCGAACGAGGAGCATCCAAAGGCCAAACAAAACATCTCGCACCTGCAATCGATCGTTGAAGCCATCAGCCTTTCGGAGGGACTCTCTCATGTCGACCGCAATCAAACCGATCATGACCGTGGCCGCGCCGACCGCTCCCTGCGCCTGCTGCGGAACGACCGAAGGATCGAGACGGAGCGACAGCGGGCAGTACGTCCGCTATCGAGGCGAGCGGTTCGGATGGGCCGGCATGCTCTGCGCCACCTGTCGCGCCCGAGAAACTCGGCATCAAAAGGCGAGATCCCTGGGATTCAAGCCGGGCAAGGTGGGACGGCGACCGGTGTTGACCGTCCCGCCTGGCAAAGCGCCCAGCTCGTCCTGTCGGACCAGGACGCTCTCGCCCGAGCAGGTCGCCGCGAATTTGCGGTCGCTCCGTGAGGAAGGAGAACGCAGCGGCCGCCGTCCCCGGGCGGGCACCTCGCTGTCGGAGCTTCACCAGCAGCGCTGGGCGGACCTGGCGGCGTCGGATCGACGGCTCGTCGTCGAGACGAGGCGCCAGGCGATGGGCCGGGTCTGAGATCCCAAAGAAGCGGCCAAACGGAGGCTGCGGGGCATCTCCTGGGGGAACGGCCGGAAGCCTTCCGGCCTTTTCCTTAAGAGGATGTCTGGGATTTCCAGGCGCGCCGGTTTATCCTTGGTAAGCAGACAGCTAGGAATTCCTCTGCGACGGGCGGGGACTTCACGACCGGCCTCGCGGCTTCGCTGGAAGGGAACCATGACGCAAGAGAATGGCGGCCACGACCAAGGACAGGGAATCGGACGAGGACAGGGACAAGAAGGGGCTCCGCCAACTTTTTGCGACTTCTGCGGCCGGGCGACAACCGAAGTCGGTCCCATGGTCGAGGGGAATGCCCTGGTCTCGACCGGGGTTCGGAGCATGCCGTCGCACGTCTGCGGTCAATGCGTCACGGCCTGCGACTCGATCTTCTCCAAGCACGAGCAGAAGCACGCCCTTGACGGCGAGCTCCCCACCCCTCGCGAACTCGTGGCTCACCTCGATACCTATATCATCGGCCAGGATCAGGTCAAGAAGACTCTGGCAGTCGCCGTCGTCAACCACTACAAGCGGCTCCTGGCCTCAACCCGGCAGATCGACGACCCCGCGTTGAAGGATGTGGAAGTCGCCAAGAGCAACGTCCTGCTGATCGGCCCGACCGGCTGCGGCAAAACGGCTTTGGCGCAAACCCTGGCCCGCCGCCTCAAGGTCCCGTTCGCCATCGGCGACGCCACCACGCTGACCGAAGCCGGGTACGTCGGCGAGGATGTCGAGAACCTCATCCTCAAGCTCGTCCGCGAGGCCGAGTTCGACGTCCCGCTGGCCGAGCGCGGAATCATCTACATCGACGAAATCGACAAGATCGGCAAGACCTCACAGAACGTCTCGATCACCCGCGACGTCTCCGGCGAAGGGGTCCAGCAAGCGCTCTTGAAACTGCTTGAGGGGACGATCGCCAACGTTCCGCCTCAGGGCGGGCGCAAGCACCCCGAGCAGCAGTACCTGCAAGTGGACACCTCGAACATCCTCTTCATCTGCGGCGGAACGTTCGGGGGCCTGGAAGAGATCATCGGCAAGCGGCTCGGGCGAAAGATGATCGGCTTCGGCCACGCCGCCAGCCAGGATGCGGAATTCGAGCGCAACGAGTTGATGGTCCAGGTGACCCCCGAAGACCTCGAACGGTTCGGCATGATCCCCGAGCTGGTGGGCCGTCTGCCCGTCATCAGCAGCCTGAACCAGCTCTCGGTCGATGACCTCGCCCGGATCCTGACCGAGCCGAAGGATGCGATCCTCAAGCAGTATCAGGTGCTCTTCCACCACGACAAAGCCAAGCTCGAGTTCACCGACGAGGCCGTGCGGGAGATCGCCCGTCAGGCCAAGGCGCGGGGGACGGGAGCACGTGCCTTGCGATCCATCCTCGAACGCATGATGCTCGACATCATGTTCGAGCTGCCCGAGCACCCCGAAGGGCACACCTACATCATCAACGAGCGGGTCGTTCGTGGAGAAGAGAGCCCGTTCACCCACGCGGCCGCCTGAACCCGGCTCTATCCCCAAAGCGGCTTCCAAGAAACCATGAAGCGGATCAGTTCGGGGCGCCTTTGTGCGACCCGAGCCATCCGCTTCATGGTTTCTCGCTTTTCGAAAACAAGGGCGTCCCGTCGTCAGTCGACAGCGACCGTCTCAACGACCGCAACGGCAACCGGTTCGGAGGCGTCTGGCTTCTTGGCTCGCGGCCTCGGCGGGTCGGCCTGAAGCATCGCACATTGCGGATGGATGCCCGCGAGCGAGTAGACGGATTGGTGGCAAATCGGGCAGCGTTTGCGAGGAGGATTTGCGGTGATCGGAGTATGATAGTGTTTTGGGTTCATTTGTTGCGCCAGGCCTGGATTTTTCAATGGTCGTAAAGTCGTGCGCCACAAGACCCAATGATAGCCAAATTCGTTCGAAAAATCGATAACCAAGAAAAAAGATGTGTCCCATAAGATCGATTTGACGCCGGAACTCAACGCCACGGGAGACGCCTGATTCGCTGAAAATCCGGGGCTCGACGCCCGGTAAAGCAGCCCGGGGCCGGGCTGAAAATGCAGGAAAGCGGCCCCCGACGGGCCATACTTCCCCTTGCCGGATGGGCACGGATCAGCCGTCTCTGATAACTTCTTGCGTCGGACAGGCTGTGCCCGCCCGACGCGACGGCATAGAACCTCTTCACGGCCCAAGGGTAGGAAACCCTGGCGTGGATGAGAGTCAGGCGGGAGGGGCGAAGTTCCGGGAAGCGGCGAGGTGAATGCTTCAGGCGAGCCGGGGGAACGATTTCGTGTCCGCGTCCTCCCCGTCCCTCTCTTCCGCCGGGGAATCGGGCTCTGCCTCAGGTTCCGGCAGGGTTTTCAGGTCGATCTTGCGGACCTGCTCCTCCATCTCCTTCCCCGGCTTGAATGTCACGACATTCTTGGCGGGGATATCGACCTTCTCACCGGTCCTCGGGTTGCGTGCTTTTCGAGGCGCGTGCCGCTTGATCTCGAAGACCCCGAAGTTCCGCAACTCGATTCGCCCCTCGGCAACCAGCGTGCGCGTGATCTCGTCGAGGGTGCGCTGGACGATGTCCTTGGTCTGGAGTTGGGTCAGCCCCATTTCCTCGGAAATCATTCTGACGATTTCTTTCTTCGTCACGTTGGGGATTCCCTATGGGGCCCGGATCTGAAGATTGGCTTGGCTCAAGAGTAATGGTGCCTTGGAGTAATGTCAAGAAACCTAATAACCGCCAGATCCAATTCATCAAGTCAGAACATCTTGGCTTGGCATTGAGGCAGCGCAGGTCTCGCGTGCGAGACTCCCGATGAAGTGAGAGGGAGTCTCTCGTCATTTCCCGGCAAAAAGGTTGCGAGCGGAGTGGTCGACCCCAGGCATTCGTCCACCGAGCGGAGATTCTGACGGATTTCCCGGAACAACCTGGGATAACATAAACGCCAGCCAGGCAGTACAGGCTCGAGGGGATGAGAGGACGCCGGGCGCATCGGGCTCCCGGACTGTCCCAGGCATCGACTCTGACCTGTGCACCCGAGGGTTCCGCGGCATGGCTCACGCGGCATCGCCATCGCTGGTCCGACAGCTCGGCACGCTTTTCGACGGAGGCTCGGCCGCCGGGCTCTCCGACCGCCAACTGCTCGAGCGGTTCGTCACCCGGCGCGACGACAGCGGCGAGGCCGCCTTCGCCGCGCTCGTCGCCCGGCACGGGCCGATGGTGCTGGGCGTCTGCCGCCAGCTCCTCGGCGATCGCCATCACGCCGAGGACGCCTTTCAGGCGGTCTTCCTGGTCCTGGCCCGGAAGGCCCGATCGCTTCGCGAGCCCGAGTTGCTGGGCAACTGGCTCTACGGCGTGGCGGTCCGCACCGCCCGAAAGGCCCGCGACCGGCTCGCCCGCCGCCGCAAAACCGAAGCGGACGGGGCTGCCCGTACCGCAACGGCGGAGCCGACCGACGCATCGGCCGACCGGTCCTTGCTCGAGCGTGAACAGGCCGAGGCACTCCATCGCGAGATCGACCGCTTACCGGACGTCTTCCGCTCGGCGATCGTGCTCTGCTACTTCGAGCGCCTTGCGCTGGACGAGGCCGCGCATCGGTTGCGATGGCCGGTCGGCACGCTCCGGAGCCGGCTGGCCCGCGCCAGGGAGAAGCTCCGTCGCGGCCTCTCGCGCCACGGCGTCGCGCTCTCAGGGCCCGCGCTGACCGCAGCGCTGGCCCCCCGGTCCGCCTCGGCGTCCGTCTCACCCCTCCTGTGCACCACCACGACCCAGGCCGCGACCGCCTTTGCGTTCGCGGCCCGTCACGCCGCGAGCGGAGCCTGCTCCGCCTCGGCGACGACCCTGGCCCAGGAGGTCCTTCGTACCATGCTGCTCCACACGCTCAGGCTCACCGCACTCTCCCTGCTGCTCGTGGCGGCCGTCGCCACCGGCGCCGGCTTGCTGCTCACCCACGGCCTGGCCGTGGGCGAGGAACCCGTGAAACCGACGGCAAGCCCGGCGGCGAGCGACGCACCACGAGTTGTCGATCGACCTCACCCGGTCGAGAAGGCCGAGGCCCCGGCTCCAGGCCGGATGACCGTGACCGGCCATGTGTTGGACTTGCAAGGCAAGCCAACGGCGAACGCACAGGTCGATATCATCGGCGCGCCTCGTGCGCCGGAGTCGGGAATCGACGTGGAGAAGAACGCCTACACCCTGCTCGGCCAGGGGACAACCGACGGCGAGGGCCGCTTCCACATCGAAGTGCCGCGCACCGCGTCGGCTCGTTTCCAGGACGTCTACGCCCTGGCCGGTGCCCGCGTGCCTGGCACCGGCTTCGGCAGCGTGAAGCTCGATCCAGACGCTGAGCACCCTGCGGCGGAGATCCGCCTCCGACCCGAGCAGGTCATTCGCGGCCGACTGGTCGACGTCAACGGCCAGCCGGCCGCCGGGGTCGAGGTCCGGCTCAGCGGAGTCTACAACGCGTCTCCCAATGCCGCTGGCGATCATTTTGAGATCCCCGGCCCCGGCCAAGGCTACACATGGTCCGATCTCTTCGTGGCCCTTCGCGCCATCCCGTCGGCCGTCAAAACCGACGCCGAGGGCCGGTTCCATTTCGACGGCATCGGCCGCGGACTCTCCGTCTCCCTGGCTGTCCGCGACCCCCGCTTTGCCCAGCAGCGATTCGACCTCGAGGCCAGCGGCCGAGACGCCGCGAAAGAGGTCTCCCTCGCCCTTCATCCGGCGAAGCTCATCGAGGGCCGCGTCCTGGCCGCCGATACCGGCCGACCCATTCCCAACGCCGTGATCTCCGTCCGGGCGAGCTTCGACATGTTCGGCGCAATGGTCACGACCAAGTTCCGCGCGAACGACCGGGGAGAGTTCAAGATCACCCCCTACGCAGGTGACTACTTCCGCATGCGTGCCTTCCCCCCCGAAGGCCAGCCCTACCTGGGCCGGGAGGCCGAATTCGCGTGGACCAAGGGGGCAGTCAAGAAAACAATCGACCTCACACTGCCCCGCGGTGCCTTGATCCGAGGCAAGGTGGCCGAAGCAGGGACCGGCCGGCCGGTGGCCCAAGCCAGCGTGCAGTTTTTCCCAAGGGATCGATCCGGGGACGTCGTCCAAGGGTTCGAGGCTATCGTGGCCAGTCAGGAAAACGGCTCATTCCACGTCGCCGTCCCGCCCGGCAAGGGGCACCTGATGATCCTGGGGCCGACTCTCGACTACCTCCCCGAGGAGGTCGGCGGCGGAACCCTCTATGCGAGCGGCCAGCGCGGGGGCAAGCGCTTCTACGCCCACAACGTCATCGCTTACGACGTCAAAGCGGGCGACAAGCCGACTGAGCTCGCCGCCACGCTCCGGCCGGGCAAGACGCTCCGGGGCCGCCTGCTTGGCCCGGAGGGGGAGGCGATCGAAGACGCAATCACCATTGCCCGGCAACCGATCGATCCCCTCAACCTCACCTGGCAGGGCCATCGATTCGTTCACGCCCGAGGCGGCCGTTTTGAACTCCACGGTCTCTCCCCCGAAGCAGCCAATCCGGTCTACTTCTTCGACGCCCAACACAACTGGGGCGCGACGGCCGAGCTCTCGGGCAAGCAGGCGGGCGAGGACCTGACGGTGCGCCTCCAGCCCTGCGGCCAGGCCAAGGCCCGGTTCGTCGGGCCCGACGGCAAGCCCCTCGCGAAGCTCAGTGCATGGCCCTACGTTCAGCTCCTGATGACTCCCGGCTCGACTCAATCGCTATCCGTCGACAGGGGCGAGCACTTGGAGGCCGACGCGACGTTCCTCTCCAACGTCGCCCCCAAGCACTACGGCAACGACTTCGCCACCGACGCCGAAGGCCGTATCACCCTGCCTGCCCTGATCCCAGGCGCGTCGTACCGGATCAGCGACTGGTCCACCAGGAACGACACCACGAAAGGGGTCCAGCTCCGCAAGGACTTCACCGTCAAACCGGGCGAGACCCTCGACCTCGGCGATATCCGGATCGAGCACCCGGAGGATTGAGCGGCTCCCCAATCGGCTCGGCGCAAAACCTTGGCTGGAGCGGAGCTTACGTCATTCTCGAAGCGAACTCGGGATAACTTGGCCGGCGGCGCCACAGTACCTTGTGTGGGGATGAAAGGGACGTCGGGTGCGGGCGCACCGGCCTGAACGACTTCGGGAACCAAAAAGGAGAGCGATCGGCCATGGCGCATACGGCAACGAGGTCCGTGGTCCGACAGCTCGAGTCCCTCTTCGAGGGGGGCTCCGTGGCCGGGCTCTCCGACCGCCAGCTCCTCGAGCGGTATCTCGCCGGCGGGTGCAACCCGGCCGGCGAGGCCGCCTTCGCCGCGCTGGTCGGTCGGCACGGTCCGATGGTGCTGGGCGTCTGCCGCCAGTTCCTGGGCGACGCGCAGCATGCCGAGGACGCTTTTCAGGCCGTCTTCCTCGTTCTGGCCCAGAAGGCAAGGACGATCCGCGACCCCGACTTACTGGGCAACTGGCTGTATGGGACCGCGATCCGGACGGCGCGATGCGCCAAGCAACAGATTGGCCGCCGACGCAAGCGGGAGGAGGGCAACGCCATGAAAGGTCCCGGTCCGGGCGCGTGCCACCTGGCCGAGCCGACCGCTCCGCCGGCCGACCAGCCGGCCATCGACCGTGAGCAGGCCGAGGCAATCCACGGCGAGATCGACCGCCTGCCCCGGTCCTTCCGGCTACCGGTGGTGCTCTGCTACTTCGAGGGCCTCACCCTCGACGAAGCCGCCAGGCGGCTCCGCTGCCCGGCGGGCACTCTCCGGAGCCGGCTGGCCCGAGCGCGTGACAAGCTCGGGCGCGGCCTATCACGACGTGGCGTGTCCTTGCCCGCCGCCGCCTTGGGTGCATTCCTGGCCCCTCGGTCCGCCTCGGCGTCCGTTTCACCCCTCCTGTGCGACACCACAACCCAGGCCGCGACCGCCTTCGCGGCCCGGCACGCCGCAAGCGGGATCCTCTCCGCCTCGGCAACGACTCTGGCCCAGGAGGTCCTCAGAACCATGCTCTTACACAAGCTCAGGCTCACCGCACTCTCTCTGCTGCTCCTGACGGCCGTCGCCACCGGCGCCGGCTTGCTCACCCACTCGCTGGCGATGAAGGAGGAGATCACGCAGAACCCAGCGGCACCGGAAGCGAAGAGAGCGCCTGACGACGCTGACCGGCCTCGCCCGGCGGCGAAACCCGATGACGCGACACCGGCCCGAATGACCGTCACCGGCCGAGTGCTCGACCCCGACGGCAAGCCAGTCGACGGCGCGGTCGTGGACCTGGTAGCGCGGCCCCGCACGCCCCCGGTCGGCGCGAGCGAAGAAGCGGTTCAGTTCACTCTGCTGGGCCAAGGCCAATCGGGCGCTGACGGCGGATATCGTCTCGATGCCCCCCGCACCGCGTCGGCCCGCGTCTTGGAGGTGATCGCCCTGGCCACTGTACCCGGGTACGGCCTGGGTTGGGCCGAGCTGAACCCCGACGCCAAGCAGCCTGAGGCCGACCTCAAGCTCCAGACCGAACAGCCCGTGCGCGTCCGGCTCGTCGACGTGTCCGGAGCGCCTGCCGGCGGTGTCAAAGTCCTCATCTTGGGCGTCGGGCGGATGAACGACCAAGGCAATTACAAGGGGATCGCTCTCTGGGCCAGCCCCCCGAAGGGCCTTCGCAGCTGGCCCCGACCAGTCACAACTGACAACGATGGGCGGTTCACCCTGCACGGCATCGGCGGTGGTGTCAGCCTCAACATCGGCGTCCGCGATCCCCGCTTTGCCCAACAAGACTTGCGGATTTCTCTCGACGGCGAGGCGGCCGGCAAGGAGACCACTCTTGCGCTGGAACCGGCGAGAATCATTGAGGGCCACGTCCTTGCCGCCGACACCGGCCGACCCATTCCCAACGCCGTCGTCTCGGCCACGGCCCCGGTTATGAACGAGCGTGCCCGAGGCTACTTCACCGCCAAGTTCCGCGCTGACGCCGAGGGGCGATTTACGATGAACCCGATCGCCAGCGAGAGTTATACCCTCGGCGCCTTCCCTACCGACGGCGAGCCCTACTTAATCCAGCAGGACAAAATCAACTGGACCAAAGGGACAATCAAGACGACCCACGACATCAAAGTCCATCGCGGCGTTCTGATTCGCGGCAAGGTCACCGAAGCGGGGACCACTCACCCGCTGCCTGCGTCGAGCATTCAGTTCATCCCGACCAAGCGCGATGACAACATGCTCTCGGGCTGGCAGGCGATCGTGGCCAGCACGGACGACGGCTCGTTCCAGATCGTGGTGCCACCCGGCAAGGGACACCTCCTCGTCTTCGGCCCAACCAGCGACTACGTCCTGGACGAGATCGGGGCCAACCGGCTCTACAACGATCGGCCTGGCGGCACACGCTACCATGCCCACGCCATCATCCCCTACGAGGCCAAGGCCGAAGACTCGCCCCACGAGGTCGCCGCAGAGCTGCGGCCCGGCGTGACAATCAAGGGGCATGTCGAAGGCCCCGACGGGCAACCGGTCACCGACGGCCTCATCCTCTCGACGCTCAAAATCGAGGCCGCCAGCCCCTACTGGCGTGGCGATTCCCAGATTCCCATCCGTGAAGGCCGCTTCGAGCTGCACGGCCTGGCCCCCAAGGCATCCACGCGCATTCACCTCCTCAATGCCGAGCACGAGTGGGGCGCCTCGGTCGACATCGCCGGGAATCAGAGCGGCCGGGACCTGGCGATCCGCTTGCAGCCTTGTGGCAAAGCCAAGGCGCGGTTCGTCGGGCCCGACGGTAAGCCCCTCGCCAACCAACAGCCCCACTTCGAATTCGTCGCCACCCCCGGCCCGAGTCAATACAGCCAGAATCAGCAAGACCAAAGCGAGTTGAGGAGCGACGTCGAGCTCGTGGCAAACGTCGATCGCAAGCACTACTGGAACTCTCCAAGGACCGACGACCAGGGCCGGATCACCCTGATCTCCCTGATCCCCGATGCACTCTACCGGATCCTCGACTTCTCGACGGTCAACGACCCGGACAAGGGGGCGCAGATCCGCAAGGAGTTCACCGTCAAACCGGGCGAGACCCTCGACCTCGGCGATATCCGGATCGAGCACCCGGACGCGCAATGAATCAAGCCATCAGTCATCGCATTGGCTTCCGGCCCATGCCGGCAAATCATCCCACGGACAGAACGCTCAGTGTCTGTCTCGGCAGGTCGGGCTTCACCGGGAAATGAAGGTGGTTTAGGTGCCACAGGGTCCGTACTCGGACCCCGTGTGCCCCAGGCCAAGGCATTCCCACATGGGTTCCGAGCATAGCACCCGGCAGATCCGCAAACACTCCGGTGCGATTCGCCTTCCGGGACAGACTCTCAGACCAAGCGAGGTATGCTCTAATGAAATCGACAACCGCTTCCCCGTGGGCCCGCTATGAGCCGACGGCCGACGACCCCTGGGACCTCCGCAAGGTCGCCCACCTGCACCGCCGCGCCGGCTTCGGCGCGACTCGTGCGGAATTACTCCGGGACGTGGCGGCCGGACCGGAGGCGAGCGTCGCGCGGCTGTTCCAGCCGAACCCGCTGTCTGCCGAGGATACCGAAGCGATCGACGGCCTGCGTCAGACAGCGCGGGCCTCAGCCAACCTCGACCTGCTCAAGGTCTGCTGGCTCAACCGCATCATCCAGGGGCCCGACCCGCTTCGCGAGAAGTTGACCCTGTTCTGGCACGGCCACTTTGCGACCAGCCACAAGAAGGTCGAGTCGGTCACTCTCATGGACCGACAGAACGAGACGCTACGGACGCACGCCCTGGGCGAGTTCGCCGCGTTCCTTGAGGCGATGGTCGCCGACCCGGCGATGCTGATCTGGCTCGACGGCGGGACGAGCAAGAAGAGCAAACCCAACGAGAACTTCGCCCGCGAGTTCCTCGAACTGTTCACGTTGGGCGCCGGGGCTTATTCCGAGCAGGATGTCCGCGAGGCCGCCCGGGCCTTCACCGGCTGGACCCGCCGGGATTCCGGAGGCGGTTTCACGGAGACACCCGGATTTGTCCGCGAGACCGCCCAGATCGACGACGGCCCGAAGACGTTTCTCGGCCTCAACGGACGCTGGGGAGCGGGGGACATCGTGCGGATCACGCTCGAACGGCCCGAGGCGGCGACCTTCCTGGCACGCAAGCTCTACCGGTTCCTGGTCAGCGAGTTCAGTACACCGGGTCCTGAACTGATCGAACCACTGGCCGAGGAGGTGAAGCGAAGCCAGTTCGCCATCGGGCCGATCGTGGGGTTCATCCTCCGCTCACGGCACTTCTTTTCCCAGACCGCGTATCGCCAGCGGATCAAATCGCCGGTGGAGTGGAGCGCCGGGCTGGTCCGAACGCTCGAGGTCCCGCGAACGGCGATCAACCCGTTGGCACTCTCGGCCGCCTGCGACACGCAAGGCCAGGAGCTCTTCGTTCCGCCGAACGTCGAGGGCTGGGTCGGCGGCTCGACCTGGATCAACAGCGGCACCCTGCTGGAACGCACCAACTGGGCCGCCGACGTCGTCTGGGGCCGCGCCGAGAACGGCTTGCTCCCCTTCGACCCCTTGGCCTGGGCCGCGCACTCCACGCTCCCCGCCAACCGCGCCCTCGGCGCCTTGCTCGCGCTCCTGCTCCAAGAGGACATCAACGACGAGGCCCGCCGACTCGTGCTCGATGCCGGCCGCGACGGCAGCCCCGACGGACTCCGTAAAGGGCTTCAGCGACTCATCAACTGCCCTGAGTTCCAACTCTCCTGAGCGCCCGGGGAGAAGCGGTGTTATCAGCGTTCTTCGAGGCTGGCAAATCCGGTCACGATGGTCCCCAAGGCCGATTTCTTGTAGCCCCGGAGGGGCGACCGTCAATAGCCAGGGGCGCAAGCCCTTGGAAATGATTGGAAACGAGATGTTTCGATTTCCTGCTGATCCCCCCGCTGCGTCCGGGCGGGCCGCTGGCCCGCCCGGACGCAGCGGGGGGAGGGGCGTGCGACTTCGCGTAAGGTCCCAGAGCTTGGCCCTGGGCTAGGAACGGTCGCCCCACCGGGGCTGCCAAAGGCAGGCATACCCACTGGCGAGCGTTCCCGTTGTCGCTTGGAACGCTGTTGAAACAGCTTCTCCGGCGTGCTCCAAAAATTCCAGATCAATTTCCCGCGATATTCTCATTAATCAAAGGAGTCCCCAATGCACCCGACTCGTCGCGAGATGCTTCGCCTGGGCCTGGGCTCGTCCGCGCTCCTGGCTTGCGGCCCAACGGTCCCGCTGTTCCTCGCCCGCTCCGCGCACGCCCTGGCCGACGACCGGCCGGATGCGAAGGGCCGGATCCTCGTCGTGGTCCAACTCGACGGTGGCAACGACGGCCTGAACACCGTGGTGCCGTATCGCGACGACGCATACCGCCAGCGACGGCCGAAGCTCGCGATCCCCGCCGGAGAGGTGCTCAAGATCAACGATCGGGTGGGACTGCACCCGAGCCTCGAACCGTTCGCGAAGCTTTTGGAGCAAGAGCAGCTGGCGATCGTGCAAGGGGTGGGATACCCCAACCCGAACCGGTCGCACTTCGACAGCATGGCGATCTGGCAGACCGCCAAGACCAAGCTGGACAAGGCGGCCCCCGGCTGGCTGGCCCGCGCACTCGACCGGCAGACCGGCCCGGACGGCGACGCGGCGGGGCTGCACATCCACGAGGCGTTCCCGCTCCCCGGGGCACTTTCGGGGGGCCGGCAGGTGGTCCCGTCGATGGCCAGGCTCGAGCAGTTCCGCCGCAGACTGGGCATGCCGCAAGGCGCGGAGGCCGCCGCGCAGATCGAAGCCCTCGACCGCCTGGCCCGGCAAGAGCGCGGGACGCCCGGCTCTCCCCTCCAGTTCGTCGAGCGTTGCAGCCTGATCACCTACGCCAGCAGCGCACGCCTCGAACAGATCCAAAAGGACCGGCCAGCCGCCAAGGCCGATTATCCCGAGTTCTACGGCCTGGCCCAGCGGCTCCAGTTGATCGCCCAGTTAATCAAGGCCGGCCTGACAACCTCGATCTACTACACCCACCTCGACGGCTTCGACACGCACAGCGGTCAGCTCTCGCAGCACGCGAACCTTCTGGGCGAGCTGGGAACGTCGCTCCGGGCGTTCCTCAACGACCTCAAAACGTCGGGTGAAGCCGAACGGGTGGTCGTTCTCGTCTTTTCCGAATTCGGCCGGCGACTGAACGAGAACGGCAGCGGAGGGACCGATCACGGCACCGCCGCCCCTGTCTTCCTTCTGGGCCAGCCGGTCAAAGCGGGCCTTCACGGCTCCCCCCTCGACCTGACCCGCCTCGAGGACGGCGACCCGATCCACAGCGTCGACTTCCGCCAAATCTACGCGACCCTGCTCGACCGTTGGCTGCAAATCCCCCACCGCGACATCCTCGGAGCGGGCTTCGAGCTGTTGCCGGTGCTGCAAGGCAGCTAAGGAATCGGCCGGGGCATGTCTCAACATCATCGACGGCGGCCCGTTCGACCTGACGTACCGGGAGATGCCGGCGTACGACCTGTTTCCCTGGACGGTGACTGCGGGTCCGCCGCCCGGGGACAGGGTCGCGATTGCTCATGGGTCGCTCGCCCGCAAACCGGGCGCGGCGCGACATGCACAGGCCGGCCAATCTCCGCAACCGAACACAATAAACATAAATAAAATGAATGTCGGATTCACCTTCCAGGAACGGCGAATGCGGCTCCCGATCGCTATGGGCGACTCATACAAAACACGGCATGCCTACAGCCAAAATAAACTGGGACCGGAAGATCATGCCCTGCCAAACATCGGCCGTATGCCGCTACGGTCCGGGCCAGTAAGTAGAGGGCCGGGCCGCTGGGTCGAGTGCCAGCCTGGAGTGGATGCCGCTGGTAGATCTGGGAGGCTTCCGGAAAGTCAGGCCCCTTGATCTGTACAATCGGCCCCTCATAACTGATCTCCTCGGGGACCTCGTCCTCTGTCACGGCCAGGTCGTTCGCCTGCACATGAAATTCGCCCCTCCACTCGAAATCGGGACTGATCCGCAAAGAGATCGCCTTGCCCCGTTTCTTCGGCAGGACACCGAGGACCTTCTGAACCCTCTTGTGCAGCTTCTCCTCGTAGACGTCGAACGGCAAGCAGTCAATTTCTGCTCGGATCTCCGCGCCCGCGAGCGCCTGGCACAGACGGCGGTATTCATTCTCAAGGCCGGCGTAGTCCTTGGCACGTACCCAAGGGTTCATGACACGGAGGGGACGGCTCCGACGCTCCTTCCAGGTGAGGCCCTGCCAACTCGTGTTGCGGTAATTGGGGGCGATGAACACTGTATCCCAGTCCACGACCGCCACGCGGTCCTCAAATCCGCTACGGTAGGTGGGCAGGTTTTTCAGGTCGTCGACGTGGAAACCTTCCGCGTCGGTCGTCGCTGCACCGCTCAAGCGAAGCCACTTCAAACGAGGTAGCCACGGCCCCTGCAGGACTTCGTCCCACAACCGGGGAGGGAAGCTACATCCGCCCAGGTCGAGCTCTTCCAGATGGGCGAATGCCGGGGATTGCCCGAGCGCCCGGATCAGTTCGACGGTCAGTTCCGTTTCCGACAGGTCAAGCTTGCGCAGGTTGGCCAAATAAGGGGAGCGGGCCATCGCCATCAGCACCTTGGGTGACGGCCCTCGCCACATGACATCGACGTTGACGGCGAGCTCTCTGAGGTTCATCCGGTAGGGAGACATCAGCCCTTCGATGAGAACCTCGTCCTCGACGAGGTTACCATTGCGGTCGTGGTGCAGGATGAGAGTGCGGAGATTTCGCAGGTGGGGAGAGTTCAAGAGTTTCGCCACGAGCCGGTCATTGCAAACGTAGAGCTTCCAGAATTCCAGGCCGGTGAGGTGATCGAGTTGAGGTAGGGCTTCAACCAGCCCGTCGAAGTCGTCGAATTGCCCGGCGTCACGGATGTGGCGGATCGGGCCCTTGCTCAAGACGGCGAGGATTTGGTCGGCCGGCCGCTCCAAGCTCATCTCGACGCGCTCGATGAAACCGCGGCGGAAGACCCATTCGGTAATCTCCGTCCCGAACTCCTCGGCCCACGTCCAGCCGTGTTGCTCCAGCAATTCAGCTTCACGAGCCTGAAGCGGCGGCCGACGCGGGTCGTCCGCGGACATCGTGTCCAGGGCGCATTGGACGCGAATGAACTCGCCCCGCTCCGGCTCACCCCGGCTTTCCAGCCAACCCGCGTACTCCAGCCGAGGCGCGTCGTCATCCGGCGAATCGATGACTGCCCGGAGCAGTGCTTGTCCTTCAGCCATTTGCATCAAGCTCCTTGAATCGCTGCTCTGTCAAGCGTCGGTCGGTCCGGGGCTGGACCAAACGACCGGCCCGAAAACGAGCCTTTTCGGGACTCCCATCGCTGCCCCTCGGCATTTCCTCGATACGGCCAGGATACCGCCCCAAAAGCCGTTCCAATACCAACATCCCGTAACCGTAGCCGTTCACAGGGGTGGGAAAGCGGAAAACAAGCGATTTGTCCTTGGGCCTTTCAAACTCCTTGTTTTTGAGGGTCTCCAAGGCGTGAACAGCCACCTCAAAAACAAAACAATCGCCAAAATCCAAGTGAATGACTCGGCGAGAGTGCCCCCCATCGGGGCGAGCGACCGAATCTCATCTCATCGCCCCGACGGGGCCACCTGGCGGATCATGGCTTCCAGCTTGGTGAAGTCGATGGGCTTGGTCATGTGGGCGGTGAAACCGGCCTCTCGGCTTCGCACGATGTCTTCCTCCATCCCGTACCCGGTGAGGGCGATCGCCGGCACCGGCCCGCGATGCGTCACGATTCGCCGCATCAGTTCCAGGCCGCTGCCGTCGGGCAGACCGATGTCGCTGACGATCAGGTCGAAGACTTCCGCCTCGGCCGCCTCCGTCGCCTCGGCGATCGTCCCCGCCGTCGCGACGTTGTGGCCGAGGCTTCGAAGTAGTCTCGCCATCAGCCGGCGGGTCGCCTCTTCGTCTTCCACCACGAGGATCTTGAGCGTGGAGGTCGGCGCCGTAGCCAGCTCGCTCACGGGATGCCCCCCTTGGGGCGTTCCCTTTTCCTCGACTTCGCGACTCGGCAAGGCGTTGAGCGTGATCTGAAACGTGGTCCCTCGGGACTTCCCCGCACTCTCGGCGGTGATCGTCCCGCCGTGCGCTTCGACGACGCCCCGGCAGATCGCCAGCCCGAGTCCCAGGCCGCCGAATCGGCGAGTGATTGAGGTCTCCCCTTGCTGGAACGGGTCGAAGATCGTCGGCAGGACGTCCGGTTCGACCCCGATCCCGGTGTCGGAAACCTCCACAATGAGGCGGTCCTGCTCGCCCCCCTCGTTCCGGGTGCGGAGGCAAAGCGTTCCCCCATCGGGCGAGAACTTGACGGCGTTCTTGATCAGGTTCCAGAAGACTTGCTGGAGCCGGGCCGAGTCGGCGTTGACGTGGTGGCGGTCGGCGGCGAGGTCGAGGGTGAGGCCGATGGTCTTGCCGAAGACCTCACTCTGGCAGACTTGTAAGGCATGCCGAATCACGTCATGGCAATCCGCCACGCCCCAGTGAAGCGGCATCTTCCCTTGCACGATCCGCATCACATCCAGGAGGTCGTCAATCAGCCTCGCCTGGAGGTTGACATTGTGGCGGATCATCTCCAGGGTGGGATGGATCTCTTCGTGGGGGGTCGGCCGGTCGAGCATCGACGAGGCGGCCAGGAGGATCGGGTTGAGCGGAGTCCGCAGCTCGTGCGAGAGGACGGCGAGAAACTGGTCCTTCGCCCGGTTCGCCCGCTCGGCCTCCTCCTTCGCGGCCCGCCTCTCCTCGTCGGCCCGCTTGCGGTCGTCGATGTCGGTGGCCACGCCGACCCACGAAATGACCTGCCCCTCCTGATCCTTGACCGGCACCCCCTTGGCAACGTGCCAGCGGTAGGTCCCGTCCGCAGCCCGGCGGAAGGGGATCTCCACCTCGTAATTCGCGCTCCGGGCGGCGGCGGTGCGCCAGACCTCGCGCACCCGGTCGCGATGGTCGGGGTGGATCGCCTGCATCCAGCCGCTCCCCTGGGAGGCCGCTTTCGACAGGCCGGTCAGTTCGAGGAACCAGGTGTTGCAGTAGGTCAGAGAGCCGTCTGCCTCGGCATACCAGACGACTTGCGGCGACACTTCGATCAAGGTTCGGTAGCGATCCTCGCTATGTCGAAGCCGATCGTCGGCCCGCTGCCGTTCAATGGCGACGCCCGCGGTTCGGGCCAGAAGTTCCACCATCTCCTGGTCGTAAGGAGTGGGGCGCTGGGTTGCAGGGAAATAGAGAGCGAAGGTGCCGAGCACGTTGCCCTCGGAGGACGGGATCGGGGTGGACCAACAGGCGCGAAACCCGTAGTCGAGGGCAAGGTCCTGGTAGTCAACCCAGAGAGGGTCGTTGGCAATGTCGGCGACGATCACCTGCTCGCCCCGATACACGGCCGTCCCGCAGGAGCCATTGGCGGGGCCGACCAGGACCGGATCGATGGCGCTCGCATAACCGACCGGGCAGCGGCGGCCGGCGGCGTGGTGCAGGCAACGCCCCTCGTCGTCGGCCAGCAGCACGGTGGCAACGCAACCGGCCGATTGCCGCTCGACGGCCTCGCACAACGCTTCCAGCACGTCTCCGAGCGGTGCGCCTCGGGCCATTTGCTCGAAGATTTTCCGCTGGTCGGTCAACAGCAGTTCGGACCGTCTCTGCTCCGCGACGTTCCGGAAAACCATCACGACGCCGACAACCGCCCCTTGATCGTCCCGGATCGGCGCTGCGCTATCCTCAATGGGGGTCTCGGCCCCCTCCCTGGCGATCAGGACGGTGTGGTTGGCCAGCCCGACGATCACCCCTTCGCGGATCACCCGGGCGACCGGGTGCTCGGCCGGCATGCGGGTCTGCTCGTTGAGGATCCGGAACACCTCTTCCATGGGCCGGCCCGACGCTTCGCCCTGAGTCCAGCCGGTCAACTGCTCGGCGATCGGGTTCATGAACCGGACCTGCCCGTGGCCGTCGGTGGCGATGACGGCGTCACCGATACTCGCCAGGGTCGTGGCCAGCCACCCCTCGCTCCGGACCACGGCTTCCATGGCCCGCTTTCGATCGAGGCCCACGGCAATCCCGTTCGCCACCGCCGCCATCGCCTCGAAGACCTCGTCGGAGAGAGCGTGGCGGGCAAACATCGCCCAGACGCCAACCAGCCGTTCTCCCACAACCAGCGGAAACCCCGCGAAGGCGACCATCCCCTCGCGCTTGACCCAATCCTGGTTGGGCACATGAGGATCCCCGAGCACCGCGTTGGTCAGGTGGGGCCGCCGCTCCCGGGCGATCGTACCGATCTTGAACCGGCCGACGGGTATCCGGGCGTGCGCCCCATCCAGATGCGTGTAAATCCCGGCGCTGGCGCGAAGCTCCAGCAGCGTCCCCGCCTCGTCGGCCGTCCAGATCCGCGCGAACGCTCCGTCAAGGTGGCGCACGGTCGCCTCGACGCAACGGTCGAGCATTTCCCCGTGCGTGGCACTCTCCGTGATGACCAGCCCGATTTCCCGGCCAAACTCCGCAAGCCGGCTCCGCTCCGCCCGCGCTGCCTCGGCCTGCTTCCGCTCGGTGATGTCGCGCAAGTAGGCCGTGAACAGGGCGGACCCCGTCGTCGCGATCCGGGTCACGGCCAGTTCGACGGGGAACTCGGTGCCGTCGGCCCGCATGGCCGCGACCTCGATCCGCTTGCCAAGTATCGGGGCTTCGCCCGTGGCCCGGTAGTGGGCCAGCCCCCGGCGGTGTGCCTCGCGCAAGGACGGCGGGACGATCAAGTCGCACAGTTCCCGGCCCAAGGCGTCGGCCCGGCAATACCCGAACGTTTCCTCGGCGGCCGGGTTGAACTCGACGACCTTCCCTTCCTGGTCCATCGTGATGATGCAGTCGATCGCCGCCTCGAGGATCGCCGCCTTGCGGGCCTCACTCTCCCGCAACGCCCGCGCGGCCACTCGCTGCTCGGTATCATCACGGAAGACGAGGACGGCCCCCTGAATCGCCCCCTCCTCATCTCGAATCGGCGCGGCGCTATCGTCGATCGGCCGGATGGTGCCATTCCTCGAGATCAAGGCCGTGGAGTTCGTCAGGCCGACGATCCCCCCGGTTCGAAGCGCGTTGGCGACCGGCGACTCGACCGGCTCCCCCGTCTCCTCGTCGACGATGCGAAAGACCTCCTCGAGCGGCCTTCCCAACGCCTCGGCGCTGGTCCAGCCGGTCAGGTCCTCGGCGACCCGGTTCATCGAGACGACCCGCCCCCCCGCATCGGTGGCGAGCACGGCATCCCCGATGCTCTGGAGCGTGATGTCCAGCCGTTCGCGAAGCTCGTGCTCCGCGTGCAAATGATGGAGCGCCTCGCGAGCGCTCTCCTCGGCCTTCTGCCGCGCCGATCGCATGGCCCCGCCCATCAGGGCGATCGTCAGCCCGACCAGGGCAAAGACGAGCGTTCCCACGCGGACCTCGACCCCGCCGATATCCAGGCCCCCCGACGGCAAAAAGAGGACCGTGCCCGCGAATCCGCCCAGGCAGAGCGCCAGGATCGAGGGTCCGAACCCACCATACCAGGCGGCGAAAGCGACGAGGGCGAAGTAGATGGTAAAGGGATAGCGATCTCCGACGAGCGGGCCAAGGGCGAACCGTAACGCCGTGGCGATGACCGCTCCCACGACGGCGGCGCCGTATCGCAGAACGGTGGATTCCGGAATTCTGAGCATCGGGGTCATTCTTTCCACAAGACTGTCTTGAGGCCCGCTCGCGAATGTCCTCCGGCGACTCACCGTACCAAACCCACGGCTCTTGATCGGTTGCAGTCGCTGGATCCCTTCTTTCTCGACGCGATCTATTGTATCAAGCTTTCACCCAATCCATCCGCGCGGATGTTGGCTCGCTTCTGAATGCCACGCCCAGAATCTCCCGGGGCTGACGCAAGCAAGTCCGAGCCGCTTCCTCTCGCTCTTGAATGGCAGAACGAACGGGCCTATTCTCTGCAAGAGTGATGATGCCATTGCACGCAAGCGTGACACAAATAAGAGGGAAACGGCAGGATGACCCGTGGAAAAGGTTGCGGCTACGCTCTGCTGGCGATCCTCCTCGTCGGACCTGGGGCCGCTAGCCCTCCCCTCGCGCAACGAGTCGATGGACCTGGAATCGAGAATCTCTTTCGGCTCGGCCCCGGCCTTTACAGCGGCGCTCAGCCTGAGGGTCAGCCGGGGTTCGAAACGTTGAAGCGGCTCGGCGTCAAGACGATCCTCAGCGTGGACGGTGCCCGGCCCGACGTCGAGCAAGCTCGACGACTCGGCCTACGATACGTCCACCTGCCGGTCGGCTACGACGGAATGACCCGAGAACAGGTCGTGCGCCTGGTCCAGGCAGCCCGGAGCCTGCCCGGCCCGCTGTTCATCCACTGCCACCACGGCAAGCACAGAGGCCCCACCGCCGCAGCCGTCTGCGCCATGGCAACCGAGGCTTGGGACCAAGGACAGGCCCAAGCCTGGCTTGAGCAGGCGGGCACAGACCCGAAGTACAAGGGATTATACGCCACGACGAATCAATTCATCATGCCTTCATCCCTGGAACTCAAGCAAGTCGGCCGTGCCCCCCTGCCCGAGCAGGCCGAGGTGCCTGGCCTCGTCGAGGCAATGGTGCAAATCGACGCGTCCTGGGACCGGCTCACGGCGGCCCAAAAGTCAGGGTTTCGCTCCCCGCCCGGCCGGCCTGAACCGGACCAAGCCCACGAGGCCACCCTCCTGGCCGAGCACTTCCGCGAAGCAGCAAGGCACGACGAAACCAAAGCAAGGGGGAAGGAGTTCACCCGGTTAATGTCAGACGCCAATCAAGACGCCGCCCTCCTGGAAGCGGCGATCCAACGCGTCCAGACGACCGCAACCCCCGCCAATACGCAAGAGGCCGCGGCCGCTCTGACTCAACTGCGTCGGCGCTGTTCGGAGTGCCACGCCCGCTTCCGTGACCAGCGAAGCGGACGCTGAATCCGGGAAACCGGCCTCTCCCGGTAGGCCAAGCGAGCGACCCGTCTTACCTCGCAACGACGTCGGCCGCTCCGAGATCGAGAGCCTGGCTCTCGACCCCCTTCCTGAACTTGAGCCAGGGGGCCCGACCCGTCCGCTGAAAGTCGGCGAGAGCCTGATAGATCGACTGGATCGGTGGCGGATGACGCAGACCGAACGCAGCGTCGGCACGATCACCCTTGACGTGGAGCCGGAGAAAGCCCCCGGCCACGGCGGCGGCAGAGAGGGTGACGCCTCGACCCCGCACCAGTCGATCGACACAGCCGGCGATGCCCGAGAGCGGCCGTTCCCAACCATCGGCGATCGGGACGCACCAGCGGGGGCGGCCCGTCAGTTCCGCGACGAGTTCCGCCTGCTCGCGATAGCTCATATAAGGCCCGACCAGTGCAAACCGACGCCCCGACTCGAGCGATTCCAAAGCGCGTTGGTGAGCCAAGGCGAGTACATGGGCGTCGATCACCGGAATTCCTCCGGCTGGCAGAAAGGCCACCGGGGTCTTGGCCATTTCGAACAGGACCTTTGTCGAGGTCGGCCTCGCATCCCTCGGGCCGATCACCATCCCCGGGCAGAGCACAAGGGTCGAAAGTCGCCCCCCCTGCCCGGCCAGAACATCCCGCTCAGCCTCGCGTTTCGACTCCAAATAAGGCGAACGGACCCGCTCGAGGTTCCAAGGCGTCTCCTCGTCGGCCGGGCACTCCGCACTCCCGGCAGCAAGCGTATGGAGGGTCGACGTATAGACAAACCGCTCAACCCCCGCCGCCGCACAAGCCGCCAAGAGCCCACGCGTGGCCTCCACATTAACGGCCCGAGCCTCGCCATCGGGGTCCGAAGCCAGGTTGACCCAACCTCCGCAATGGGCAACCCCCCAGGCCCCCTCGACGGCCCGCGTGCGAACTTCAGGGTCGCACAGATCGCCGAAGATCCAGTCGACCGAAGGATCCTCGGGATCCACCCGCGGCTTCCGCCTGACCAGGCCGCGAACCCGATAACCCGCCGCCGCCAACTTCCGGGCGACATGCCCCCCGACAAACCCGCCGGCCCCCGTCACAAGAACGGTCCGCTTCTCCCTCGAACTCGACGCCGTTACCGCCTGGTCCGGGACAGCAGGCTCGCTCGCCTCAACCAACTCCGTCCGTCGGTCCATTGTACCCGGCTCCTCGTCAAGGTGACGGTTTCCACATACGAGAATCGACCTTGGAGAATACCACGGCCATGAGAGGAACCAGTCAAGAGAGCGGCCAAACAACAGCCCTCCCTGATGCCATACCCCTTCAACGGACAGCCTTCTTCAACGATTTCATCGATCGCCTGAAGAGTCTTCTCCGATAATCCTGCATGACCGCAAGCGAAACCTTACGGCATATCAAGGCGACGTCGAAGACACATTCCACCCTCCTCCGTCCGCCGATGAAAAGCAAGCGGGAATCTCTACCAAACGTCAGAGGGGACGTAATCGCTCGAGCCCCTCGGGGGGGGTCGCAATCCTGCCCCCCAGCACTCCGCGCTTCGGACCACCCTGAGTTCACTTCCGTTTGCGAGCCCGTTCACGTAATTCCTCCAGGCGATACGTCAGCACGTGTTCCGGATGGCTCCAGGTAAAAGGGCCTCGACACGTTCCGAGGCCACGCTCAGCTCTATTGGCCCGATATCGGATCTGATATACAGATCTTGCATGAGCAATGAAGGGGAGCAACCCAAACTTCTAATTCGGCTGAAGGGCGAACTGAAAACGCCTCCCCTTTCAAAAGAGGCAGAGGATGGAGGCCGGGTTGCTCCTCCGCCGGCTCCAGACACACGAGAGGATCGGATTACCACACTCCCGCCCGATGCCACGAACTGCGGATCGTGTACGAAAACCGGACCTGGCGGATCATCTATCGCATCGACCAGAAAGCGATCGTTATAGTCGAGGTTTTCAGCAAGACCACAAGGCAGGCACCGAAAGCCGTCATCGACAATTGCAAGGCGAGACTGGCACGATATGACGAGGCGATGAAGCAAGCGAAGAAAGGAAATTGCGATGGACAAGCATAAACTGAAAGCATTGGAGGCCGCCGGGTTCAAGGTGGCCACCGTGGCTGAGTTCCTGGGTCTGACGGATGCCGAAGAGAAACTGGTGGAGATCCGACTTAGCTTGAGCCGGGCCATCCGCGATGCGCGGATGGCGAAAAAGTGGACCCAAAGGGATCTCGCCAAGGCAATCCGGTCAAGCCAACCACGCGTGGCGAAGATCGAGTCAGCGGCGGCTGATGTGACCGTGGACCTGATGTTGAAGGCCTTGTTCACGGTCGACGGTCAGTGGCCCTCCAAACCACCGAAGGTGAAGCCGGTCGTGAAGCGAAAGGCGAAAGCCAAAATCGTTGAGTGACCATTTCGTTGGCATCACCGCTTACTTATAGGAAAGGAAAAATCCGTCCTCTCCCACCAACAAATCCCCTTACCTTCTCTCACCATCTCCATGAGCGCCGTGGCTTCCGGGTCGGGCAGTCTGGCGAGCGTCACCTCACCGAAAAAAGCTCACTCCAAGGGGAGATCACGAAGCCCGCGCCGGAGATCGCCACGAGCAGGTACTTGGTACGAGCCTTCTCTTGGAATAGAGAGCTCCCAGAGGTGAAGGGCAACTCGATGACAAAACGGCCACCGACGCTACTCGTCGGTCGGTAAACCGCTATCACCTTAGCCCCGGGTGCGGGAGGCCAGCTCTTTCTCGAACAGATCGATCATGACGTCCAAGTAACCCCGCCACCCCGGGGAGATCCAGGCCAGGGGGCGACGACGCCACCGTTGCGCCTGATCAAGGTGGCTTTGAATATAACGCCTCGGCCCCGCGTTAATCCGATGTGCATCGAGGGAGGCACGCTCCCAATACGACATCGCTTCGTGACGGGCCAACATAATAAACAAATGCTGAATCGGGCCTCTAATTCTTGGCTCTCCCACGCGACGTGAAGGCAAAGGGACCGACCGAGGCGACCAACAATCGACACTGACGAAGTCTCGCTCGGATCGAGATCCGAAAAGTGTAACGAGGTTCCGTGCAAGGGACAAGAGGTCGACCAGCCCGAATATCAATTGCTATCCGAATATCTTATCCAACAGACAACAATTTATTACTCGACCGTGATTAGCCTCCGGCCGGTCCTCCTCCAACGGCTCCTTTAGCCTGGATTTCTCACCAGGGATTGAATCGGGCTGCCTTGCGTGTCATAGGTGGAATTGCGACAACCACTTTTGACACCGAACCAAGGCAGCCCGATGGCTACAGAGTGTAACTCGACTTACCTCGACTTTTCCATCCTCGGTCACCGCCAAGTGCTCGCCGATTTTGACGGGGGCGCCATCTCTTCCGACGGCGGTGCACTTCTGCTCCGTCAGATCGAAGCCCGCACCGGGATCATCCGCCAGTTCGCTGCCTGCTTTACCGACCATCGCGATCCTGACCTCGTCGAGCACCCCCTGGAACACCTCCTGGCCCAACGCGTCTATGGTCTGGCCTTGGGCTACGAAGACCTCAACGACCACGACGATCTCCGCTGCGATCCGTTACTGGCCACCGTCGTCGGCAAGACCGATCCCACCGGCCAGGACCGGCCACGGCTCCGCGATCGCGGCAAGCCGCTGGCTGGCAAGAGTACCCTCAACCGCTTGGAACTGACCCCTGTCGGGGCCGACGGACAGAGCCGTTACAAGAAGATCACCTGTCAGACCCATGAGGTCGAACGGCTCTTCGTTACCCTCTTTCTTCAGGCCCACAGCCGACCCCCCGAGCGGATCGTTTTGGACCTCGACGCCACCGACGACACGGTCCATGGCCGCCAACTTGGCCGCTTTTTCCACGGCTACTACAAGGGATACTGCTATCTCCCGCTCTACATCTTCTGCGGCGACCACCTGCTCTGTGCCCGGCTGCGTCCCTCCGACATTGATGCCAGCGCCGGCTCGGTGAAGTCCCTCAAGCGGATCGTCTCGCAGATCCGCCAGGCGTGGCCTCAGGTGAAGATCCTGATCCGCGCCGACAGCGGGTTCTGCCGCGAGGAGATCCTTCGCTGGTGTGAGGACAACGGCGTGGATTACCTGATCGGCCTGGCCAAGAACACCCGGCTGACGGCGGCGATCGCGACGGAATTGGCCCAAGCACGCCAGCAATTCGAGGCGACGAAACAGCCGTCCCGGGTCTTCGCCGAGTTGCGTTATCAAACGCAGAAGACCTGGAGCCGAGAACGTCGGGTGGTGGCCAAGGCCGAGCATCTGGGCAAGGGGGCCAACCCGCGGTTCGTGGTCACGTCGCTCACGGTCGAGGAACGAGCGGCGCCGCCGCTGTACGAGCAAGACTACTGCGGTCGCGGTGAGATGGAGAACCGGATCAAGGAGCAGCAACTCCATCTGTTCGCCGATCGGACCAGTGCCCACACGATGCGTGCCAACCAGATCCGGCTGTTCTTCTCCTCGATCGCCTACGTGTTGCTGGAGGCGTTGCGGCGGCTGGGGCTGGCGGGAACGGCGATGGCCGAGGCGCAGTGCCAAACGATCCGTCTGAAGCTCTTGAAGATCGGGGCGTTGGTGCGGGTGACGGTTCGCAAGGTGTGGGTGAAGTTCTCGAGCGGTTGTCCGTATGCGGAAGTGTTTCGGCGTGTGCACACCAACTTGGCGCGGTCGGGGCCCTTGATCCCGAGGTGCTGAAACGAGGAGACCCAGTCAAATGAGGCGGGAAAGCCCCTCCCTGAGGAGGGGTGAGGATCGGGGTGCGCCCCCGCCTGGGCGCGGGGGCCTGAGGAACCAGGTTCGCGTTGGCGTGAAGAGGTCCGATCAGGTCCACGCCGACGTGATGAGCAAGCGGGAGACCACGCAGGCCGCGGGTGGCGGGGGCGAGCCGTCGAAATCGTCGAGCGATCGGACCCCGAAAGAATAGGGTGAGAAATCCAGGTTAGGGGGTCACTCCCGGCGACCTGGACGACGCGGTGCGTCCTCGGTGAGCATGGCCATGTTGGCGACGGCGGCGGTCATTGAGCCTTCGGCCACCGCCGAGGCGACGCTCGGCACGCCCACGCTCGAGGCATCGCCGACGACGTACAGCCCCTTGACCTGGGTCATCCCGGCCGGGTCGGTCTTCACCATCCCCTTGGTCGGGCCCTCGCCGACGAACTCGCAGCCCAGCGCTTCCGGGAGGGACGCCCCCTGACGGAGCCGGGTCCGCACGAACAAGGTGGCCGGCTCAATCCGACGGCCGCTGGCGAGGTGGATCGCTCGGAGAGTCCCCCCTCCCCCTTCCAGGCGGTCGATCCGTTCCTCGACCACCTCGACGGCCTGCCCTTCCAGCCAGGCCCGGTCCTCGGGCGAAAGCTCGGCCGGGCCGTCGGTCAGCAGCGTCAACTGCTTGGTCCAGCCAAACAGCAACGTCGCAGTCTCGACGACCGACTCCTTGGGAGTGAGAAACGCCCAAGGGCGGCCCCGGTACTCCCAGCCGTGGCAGTAGGGGCAGTGGATCACGCCGGTGCCCCACAACTCCTGCAAACCGGGGATCTCGGGCAGCACGTCGACCAGGCCCGTGGCCAGGATCAGCTTGCGACAGGCGACAACCTCAGCGCCATCCAAGGTGACCTCGAACCCGCCCTCGACCGGCCGGGCTTCGGTGGCCGTGCCGCTATGGAACTGCACGTCGTAGGGCTTCAACTGATCCCGGCCGATCCGCCGCAACTCGGCCGGCGGGGTCCCGTCCTGCGAGAAGAAGCCGTGAACCCCCGCCGCCGGGGCGTTGCGGCCCCGCCCCGAGTCGCAGACCAATACCTTGCGGCAGGCCCGCCCGAACACCAGGGCAGCGCTCAGTCCGGCTGGGCCTCCCCCGATGATCACCACGTCGAACCGACGTGTCGGTCTTCCCGTCGCCGCTCTGTCTTCGGCCTCCGCAGCGCTGGCTCCCACGAGCACACCGGCCGAGCCCGCCGCCAGGGCGATGGCCTGCCGGCGGGACATGAGATCACCCTCGATTCGTCCACCCGTCTCATCACTCATCCCAAAGACCTCCCTTTTGCATGCCGTGTATCCCTTTTTGGGCCACGATGCACGAATCGTAGGGACGAAGCGGTGGCCGGATCTTCCACATTCCTGCCCAACCTTTTGCAGGATGTTGCCGGGGTCCCCAATCGCATCCATCTCACGGACCGGCTGGTTTTGCCGCTCAAGCACCACCGCAGGGGACTTTCGTTGGCTGGGGTGGAATCGCCCAGGCGACCCGCCCGCTCTTCAATTCCATTAATTTTCTAATTCATTTATTTCAATAAATTAAATCCAACCAAAAGAGCGGGCGGGTCGCCCGCGGTCCCAGGGGGGGGAGGAAGGGGGAGTGGCGAGAGACATCCAAGTCCCATTAATCATTGGCGGGTCTTCCGAATTTTGGGGACGGCGACGAACGCAACGTCGCTCACTCCTCAATATGGGGAGCGAGGTCATGCCTCACTGTCGATGATTGACTCAACCCCGGGCCGTTGGCTCGTTTTCGAAAGAAAAAGGCGAGTCCCAACCTGTGCGTGTGGGCGGATCGTCGAGAGGTTTGCACGGGAACTGGCAATGCGTGTGCTTCGTTTGGCGGTTCGACTGCTCCTGACGACGCTCGGGATTCTGACCGTCGTGGCCATCCTGCTGGGGCGGCACGGTCTCAAGCCGGCCACTCCTCGCCAGGCGGCGTTTCCCCGCTACCGGCCGGTCAGCTCCGCCTTGCACCAGAAGTTCGAGAGCGAATTCCGCTTGCGGGACATCGAGACGGGCGCGACGGAGCGGATCAGGCTCGACGAGGCGGACCGCATCGAATACGCCGTCTGCTCGCCCTGGCTCGATAGTCAGGGGCGATCGCATGTGACGGGCCTCTGGAAGTGCTTCGAGGGGGCTCAGGTCGGCACGATGGGGCTGGTGCGGATTGCGGTCCCAGGGGGCGAGGTGCTCGATCGCGTCGCGCTCGACACCGTTCCGGGAAGCTCTCCCTGCTGGTCTCCTGGGATGTCGGCAAAGATCCTGTTCTCGGGATGGGACGGCCAGCTCTACCGCTATTCGTTTGACGATCCTCCGAGGGCGGCCGAAGAGTCGGACGCCAACGGCGCGAGGAAGCCGATCCGCCTGGCCTGGCGAAAATCCCCTCCCTGGGACGATCTTCGCCTCTTCTGGGAGCCGACCTGGCCGACCGACCCGCGACTGGGAGGGAGAGTCATCGTCTCGGTCTCGTTCTACGAATTAGGCCCCGATCGGAAGGGCCGGACGAGGACGCAGCTCTGGTGGCTCAAGCTCGACGACGGCGGGACGGAAGTCGTCGACATGGGCCGCCTGATCGTCCCGGGGCCGACCGACTCGATCCTCGAGGAGCGATTGGCCAACGTCACAGCCACACCCGACGGCGGCCTCGCCCTGGCCTGCCTGGTCCGCCCGTCCGAGGATCGCGCACTCCGGTTGCGGCTGGGTCCGGTGACGATCGACCCGGCGACCGGCCATCCGTCCGTCAACGAGGCCGACATGGTGGAATTGCCCGGATCACGGCTCGCCTCCCAGCCGGAATTCTCGGCGGACGGCGGCTGGGTCGATTCCGCCCTGGGCGAAGTCGAAGCGAAGACCCACGACGTTGTCGAGCGTTATGCGATCGTGGCCGCGCTCACGGGACATCCCGTATCGGGGACAAAGACCCATGCCCGACTCTCCGACACAGCCACGACCACAGCCCGACCTACCCGCGACCGGAGCATCCCGCCGCTCGACCCCTTGAAGGTCCGTCCGGGCCGCCGGCACAAGACGTCAAGGCTTGAACGAACCGGCCCCGACGGCTGGGAGCACCGCATCTCGGCCGGCTAAGCCTTTGGCATGGGGCAATTCGATCGTGACGATCAGGCCGGGGTTCGCATTCCGGGCTTCCACCTTTCCTTGATGAAGGCTGATGGCCCGCTGGGCGATCGAGAGCCCTAATCCGACGCCGCCGCTGGTCCGGGCCCGGTCATTGTCCACGCGGAAGAAGGGCTTGAAGATCTGCCCCAGCCATTCGTCCGGAATCCCTGGCCCGCGATCGCGCACTGTGATCGTGGCCACCTCGGCCACGAGCGTCATGACGATCTCGACGGTCGTTCCTTCCGGCGCGTAGTGGATCGCGTTGCGAAGCACGTTCTCCACGGCGCGCCGGATCAACTCCCGCTCTCCGAGGACGATCGCGGAACCGTCGACCTTCAAGGCCAGGCGGCGATGCCTCGCCTCGGCCTCCAGCCCGCAGTCGGCGACCAGCGATCGGAGGAGGTCATTCAGGGGGATGACATGGAGGTCTTGCGACGACGGGTCCCCCTCGGCCCGCGTCAATTGGAGGAGCTCGTCGACCAGGTTGGCCAGCCGCTCCACGTCCTTGGCGATATGCGTCAGGGCCTCTTCCCGATCGCCGTCGGTGCGCGCCAGCTCCACGGCGAAGCGGAGCCGAGCGAGCGGAGAACGGAGTTCGTGAGACACGTCCTGCAAGAGCCGGCGCTCGGCGGTCAGCAACGTCTCAATCCGCTCGGCCATCCGGTCGAACGCCCGCGAGAGCCCCCCGATCTCATCCTTGCGCAGCGAGCCGGTGCGCGCCGTCAGATCCCCCCGTCCGAACTGCTCCACCGTCCGTCGCAGGCTTCGCAGCGGCCTGACCAGGTTGATGGCCACGAGGTAGCCGAGAACCGCAGTCCCCAACAGGGTCCAAAGATAGATCGGCAGGAAGGCAGGCGCCTGCCCCGAGGGCAAGAAGTACGACGAGGTCGCCATGAAAGCGGCGACCGGTAGCAGGCTCGTCCCGAGGAGCCAGAGGAAAATCTTGCCGAACAGCGACCTCATGGTGCGATCTCGCCTTCCCCTTCGGCCCCCGTACAGAAGAGGTAGCCGACACCGCGCACCGTCCGGATCCGGTCGCCGTGGCGCTTCAGCTTCTTCCGAATATGGCTAATATGAACGTCGATCGAGCGATCGAATGGCGTCGCCCGCCGCTGGTAGAGGGCGGTCATCAGCGCGTCACGCGAAAGCACCCGTCCGGCCGACCGCACAAGCTGCTCCAGAATATCGAACTCGATCGAGGTCAGGCCAAGAACCCGTCCCTCGCACAAAACCTCGCGGGCCCCGGGGATCAGCCGGATCGGGCCCACCACGAACGACTCGTGCTCGCTCTGCCGACTGTTATCCATCCGCCGAAGCACCGCGCGAATCCGGGCGAGCAGTTCTTCCGGGCCGAACGGCTTCGGCAAGTAGTCGTCCGCGCCGGCGTTGAGCCCGCGAATCCGATCGGCCTGAGCAGTCCGCGCCGTGAGCATGATCACCGGGATCTGGCTCCGACTCCGGACCTGGCCGAGCAACTCGAACCCGTCGAGATCCGGCATCATGACATCGAGCAAGACCAGGTCGTGCCCACCCGCCAAGGCGCGGGCCAGCCCCCGATGGCTGTTGTGAACGACCTCAACGCTCATCCCGTGCCGAGCAAAGAACTTCTGCATCAGGTCGCAGAGCTCGACATCGTCGTCGATGAGCAAGATGGAAACCGCCACCGCTGGGGCCGACGCGGAAGTCGAGTCATCACCTGACATCATCATCGTTGGAACGCCCGAAAGCAGTGGAGAAGATTCCTGAGCATTCATCGGAACGAGTCTCCCGACCTTCCCTTTGACCGCTTGCGTCGGACACCCGCTCTTCTTGAAAACCTCAGCGCATCCTGCACGAAGCGGTCAGGCCCCCATCACGAACTGGCTCGCGATTATAGACAGGCCTACCTCCCTCTTTTATTAAAGTTCGTAAATTCAACACCGATCGCGACCGGCCGCTCAACATGACGCCCAAAGGCGATCCGACTTCCAAGGAAATTGCGACACTTGGCAAGGCCCGCGAGGAATTCCAGCGGGAGAAACCCGAGCTAGACGACTTGGCGGCCTCGACGATGCCAGACGGCGGCTGAGACAAGAGCGAGGGATCTGATTCAGCCAGGAATTCACCACAATTTTCTTACGGCCCGATCCTGTCCTTGGATAATAACATTGAGCCTCGAAATACCAGAGAGTTGCCTCCTCAACGGGCCAGCTTGCACCGCTGGACCTGGATCAACAAACACAAGACCCGCACCGACGAAGATTGGCCCGATCTGCCCCCAACCGTTATTGTGAGATGAGATGAGGCACCCAAAGAAGGAGATCGACGCCGCGGTTCAATACGCCCTGGATCGTGGCTGGAGCCTTACAATGTCTAATGGTCACGCCTGGGGAAAACTTCAGTGCCCCCACCATGATCGCGACGGCTGTACAGCGAACGTGTACTCAACGCCTCGTGTCCCTGAGGACCATGCAGCCCATATCCGAAAAAAGGTGGATCGATGCCCGCATACGACTTCAGTTTGATTATCTCTGGTAAGAACGAATTCACCGATGCCGACGTCAATGCCCTCTTCGAAGCCGGCTGTGACGACGGCACTCCGGGAAGCAATTCTGGGGTTGCTTCAATCGACTTCACCCGGGATGGCGACTCCCTCCTCTGGTCCATCCGGTCGGCGATCGCCGACGTCGAGAAGGCCGGGTTCAAAGTCACCCGGGTCGAGATCGCAACTTCGGCCTTGGCCGAATGAGATCACCGAGAATGGGGTCCCGAATGGATCGAAAAGAGTCCCAAGGAAATTGCGGCACTTGGCAAGGCCCGCGAGGAATTCCAGCGGGAGAAACCTTCGCGACCGATGTTGCCGCACCACCGGGTCGATCCGATCAATCTCATTGCGAGCAGACGCCGCCGTCGACCGGAAGCGTGTGCCCAGAGACGTAGCTGGCCGCGTCCGAGAGCAGCCAGACTACGGCGTCGGCGATCTCCTCCGGCTGGCCGATGCGCCCCATCGGGACGAAGGCGGCATAGCTGTGTGGGTTGCCGCCGGTGCCCTTGGCCAGGAGCGGCGTTTCCACCGGGCCCGGGCCGACCGCGTTCACCCGGATTCCGAGCTTTGCGTAATCCAGGGCGGCGGCCTTGGTCATGCCGGTGACGGCGTGCTTCGAGGCCACGTAGAGGGACCAGCCCGGGTATCCGTTGAGCCCGAAGATCGACGAGGTGTTGACGATCGCCCCACCGCCGTTGCGAAGCATCTGCTCAATCTCGAATTTCATGCAGTAGAAAACACCCTTGATGTTCACGTCGAAGAGCGCCGCCGCCTTGGCAATGTCCTGCTCGTGGAGGGGGACCTGCTCGCCGTCCACCCCGGCGTTGTTGAACGCCAGGTCGAGCCTCCCATACTCGCTGACGGCGCGTTCCACGAGCGACTTCACGTCTTCCGGCCGCGCCACGTCCGTCCGCTGGAAGCAGGCCCGGCCCCCATGTTGGACGATGAGCTCTGCGACAGCTTCCCCCTTGGAGGCGTCCCGGTTCCCGATGACGATCGTGGCCCCGGCTTTGGCCATTGCGATAGCGGTCGCTCTACCGATGCCGGTCCCACCGCCCGTGACCAGACCTACTTTGCCTTGAAGATTTGCCATACGCATCTCCCAAATCAGAGAATCACGATAGTCATAAAGATACGACTTCAGTGGAGCGTCGGATAGTCGGTGTAGCCACGCTCATCGCCACCATAGAAGTTCGCGCTGTCCGGCAGGTTGAGGTGGGCGTTGCGGGCAAACCGCTCTACCAGATCGGGGTTGGCGATGAACGGTCGCCCGAACACGATCGCGTCGGCGCGTCCCGAGGCGATCGCCTCCTGGCCGCTCTGCCGGGTGAATCCGCCGACCGCCAACAACGTCCCCGGATAGACCGCGCGAATCAGGTCGACCGGCTTGAGGCCCGGCATGGAACCGCCCCGGCTGTAGCCGGAATCGTATCCGACGTGGAGGTACGCGAGTCCGAAGGGGGCGAGCGCGCGGGCGACGTGTGTGAACGTCTCGGACGGGTCGTCGTCCTCCATCTCGTTGACGGTGAAGCCGGGGCGATCTTGACCCCGACGCGGTCGGCCCCACGCACGCTGGCCACGGCCTCGACAACCTCCAGCAGGAATCGGGCGCGGCCCTCGACCGGCCCCCCGTAGGCGTCGGTCCGGCGATTCGAACTGGTGACCAAAAACTGGTTGGGCAAATAGCCGGTCGCCGCATGGATCTCGACCCCGTCGAAGCCGGCGGCGACGGCCAGTTCGGCGGACCGTCGGTATTCCTCGACGACTTGAGGGATCTCCTCGGTTTCGAGAGCACGCGGCGTTTCGAAAAGCACCTTGCCGGAGAAGGTGTGGACCAGACCGGAGAGGCGGACAGCCGACGGGGCAACCGGCAGAGCACGGCCGGGCAGCAATGAAGAATGCGACACCCGCCCGGCATGCATCAGCTGGACGAAGATCCGGCCACCGGCCTCGTGCAGAGCGTCGGTCACCTTGCGCCATCCGGCCGCCTGCTCGGCGTTATGGAGGCCCGGGCAATACGTATAGCCCCGTCCCAACGGGCTCGGGTGCGTCCCTTCCGTGATGATCAGGCCCGCCGTCGCCCGCTCGGTGTAGTAACGCACCATCATCTCGGTCGGTACGCACGCTTCGTCGGCCCGAAGGCGTGTCATCGGCGACATGATGATCCGATTGCGGAGCTCGAACGGTCCGATCTTGATCGGTGTGAAGAGGTCGATGGGATTCCTCATAAGTATCTCCTTGGCCGCGCCGAGGTGGAGAGCCGCCGCAATCCTCTTTTATGGCTTGCCCTTCGTCGAATAGGGCTCTGACGGACGGGCCACAGCCTTGGCCTCGGCGATCGACTTCTTCACCCCGGCGACGGTCTCGTCATAGTAGGCAGGTCCCGCCTCGATCACCCATTCCTCGAGCGTGTACGGCCTCGCGAACCCTTCCCGCTGTAGCCGCCTTTCTGTGCCGTAGGCGAGCAGCATCCCTCGGGTCACCGCGTTCTCCACGGCCCCGGTCCCGATCTTGGTGTTCCCCTGGTCGCGGATCAGCGGCGCGAAGGCGACCTTCGTCGCACCAATTTTCACGGCCTCACGCAGGGCGACGCGCCCCACCCGCTCCATCCTCTCGAGTGAGAGGGAGGACTCGTCACCAAGCCCGATGAGCAGCAAACGCGCCGGCTTGATCGTGCCCCGGGGGACGTCGAAGAGGATGGTCTCGAGCTCGTCACCGCCAAATTCCCCGCGCGACCGGAGCGAGGCGATGAGGCCGCCGAGATGCTTGTCGAGTTCGACCGGGGCGCCGGTCATCCGTGCATCGGAGTCAGGGGTGTGCTTGAAATAGCAGACCACCTGGAGCGGCACGTCGGCGTCATACGGGCCTTGCATCCGCACGATCAGCGAGGTCTCCCCCGGCCCGACCAGACGTGTCTCCGCAGGGGGCTTCGCCTGTGCCGGAGCCTGGGCCGGAAACCCGAGCGTGAGCGTGAACGCCAAAATCGCAATCATTCCTCGCATTGAATCTTCCTCGCGACAGTTCGTCAGAATTTGAGGGTCAGCCAGGTCGTGAAATAGTCGACGCTCTTCCCGGGCGTCGTCTCCTTGATGAACTCGCCGGGGAAGATGTGGACGTAGCTGGCGAGGAGCGTCACGTGCGGATTCAGAGTCCACACGGCGGTCAGCGCCGGGCTCGAGCCGATATACCGGGCCCTGCTGTCCCGGCCGCTGGCGATCAGCGACCCCGAGAGCCTGTAGACCCCGTCGTCCAGGCTCTCCCGCCAGAAGAAGGTCCAGTCGGCGGAGAGGAGCAGGTCGTCACGGAGGTGGAGGTCCAGGGTAGGGTGCAGGTCGATGATGTTCTGGGGTCCGAACGGCCCGGTCAGGTTGAAGTAGGCCCCGGACGGGAACAGCGGATTGAACGTCTGTAGGTTGGCGGAGTTGGCGTTCCGATCGCCGCTCGCGGCGTCGAATCGCACGCCCAGGGCCGGCTTGAATGGCGTCTGGGTGAAGTTGTAGCGGACCGCGTTGGCCGCGGTCCATGCGCTGATCCGCCCGGCCCCGAAGTCGCCGAATTGATAGACGTATTCGAGGTTGTACTCCCAAGGCAGAGGCCGGCCCCAGAGCCGCGTCCCGATCGAGTGCCGGAGCTCGCGGCCCGTATTCTGATCAAAGCTCGCGGCGAGGTTCCTGAACCCGAGGTAATAGAGATCGACGTTCGAGAGCGAGCCGTCGCCGATCGCCCGGACGCCGTAAAGGCCCCAGAACGAGACGTCGGGATTGGGATCATCGTCGAAGACGCCAGGGTTGTTCAGGACCGGCTTCGCCCACCATCCGTCGAGCGACCAGCCCCCGAGCTTCGCCAGCGCCCGCGCTCCGTCGAACGACCGCCGGAGGTTCGGTCCCTCCCGGACGTCGATCAGTCGGCCGCTCCCGTACCGGAACTCCTGCCGGCCGAGCCGCCAGGTCACCGACGATTCCGACTCATCCGCCCTCCAGGTCCAGTCGACGAACCCCTGGTGGGCGTCGAATATGTTGACGTCGATATCAGGGCGCGGGCCGCCGATCCGGCCGTCCTCGAATCCGCTGATCGACTGGAGGAACACCCTCCATCGGTCGCCGAGATGGAGGTCGGCGTGGAGCATGTATCGCTGAAGAAAGTAGGTGTTGTAACCCTGAGCGTTCCCGGGACCTTCCCCGAACGAGTCATTGTGATACGACTCGAACCACTCCCGGACGTCGCCGCCGAAGGTCAGGTAGTGGCCCTCCCGACCGAACAGGGGGATGTATTTGATGGGGTCGAAGAAATCGGTCCGCTTCGCAGGATCGGCGAGGAAGCTGAAATCCTCCTCATAGCGGAGCAGCTTGAAGTGCGACCCCGAGCCAGTCACGCCGGGGACCGACGCGGAAACAGCGGCCTGCCCTGGGCCGAGGCGCGGGACTTCGCTGCCGCCCGCAAGCGGACGGCTCGCGGCCTGCGCGCCATCGTCGGGTCCGGGGGCGGCAACGTTCGAGCCCGCGGCCTGCTGTGCGAGGGCGGGCGTCGCAACGCCCGTCAGGCCAAGCGTGCAAGCGGCGAGGAAGGCGTACCGCCTGACCTCAAGGTGGGCCCGTCTCATTCCCTGGACGAACGGGCTGTCAGTCGTTCTCCTCATCGCCGCTCGCCCCCGATCAAAAAGCCCAGCACGCGCATCCTTCGCCCCAGAATGGATCTCTTGCCCCGTGCTTCGAGGGACTGAGCAGCTTGTGCAGCAGCGTATGCATACTCCCCGCGCGACAGCAGTGAGGAGCCTGACGGATCTTTTCGGAAGAAGTCCGCATCGCCTGGGTATGGTAGCCTCCATAGAATCCGACCGGCGACCAGTCGGGCATGACCGGGAGCGGCTTCGGGGCGACGGCGTCGAACGGCCCGCCGCCGTAGACGACCTTGCCGCCGACCACGGTCAGGACCGATTCGATGCCCCGAATCTCGTGCTCCGGCACCGCGAAGTAATCGTCCGACAGCACGGCGAGGTCGGCGAGCTGGCCGGCCGCGATCACCCCTTTGGATTGCTCCTCGCCCGACATCCAGGCGGAGCCCCGCGTGTACAGGCGGAGCGCGGTGACGCGATCGAGACGATTCGCCTCGGGATAGAGGGCGAGCCCGCCGACGGTCCGGCCACTCACCAACCAGGCGAGCGAGACCCAGGGGTTGAAGCTCGCCACTCGGGTCGCGTCCGTCCCCGCCCCGACGGGAATACCCATCGCCAGCATCTTTGCGACCGGCGGGGTATGCTCGGCCGCCTCCGCCCCATAGCGGTCGACGAAATACTCGCCCTGGAACGCCATCCGGTGCTGGACCGCGATCCCGCCGCCGAGGGCCTTGATCCGCTCCAGGTTCCGCTCGGTAACGGTCTCGGCGTGGTCGAAAAACCATCGCAGGCCTTCGAACGGGACCTCGCGGTCCACCGCCTCGAACACGTCCAGGAATCGGCCGATCGACTCGTCGTAGGTCGCGTGCAGGCGGAACGGCCAGCGGTGCTCGGCCAGGAGCCTGACCACCCGATGGAGTTCACCCTCCATGCCGGGGTCCAGGTCGGGCCTGGGTTCGAGGAAATCCTCAAAGTCCGCAGCCGAGAAGACGAGCATCTCGCCTGCGCCGTTCATCCGGTAATAGTCGTCGCCAGCCCCCGGCTGGGTCATGCCGACCCATCGGGAGAAGTCCTCGAACTCGCCCTTCGGCTTCTGAGTGAAGAGGTTGTACGCGACGCGGACCGTCATCTCCCCGCGACGGTGCAGGTCTTCGATGACCGCGTAGTCGTCGGGATAGTTCTGGTAGCCCCCGCCGGCGTCGATCACGCTCGTCACGCCGAGCCGATTCAGCTCCCGCATGAAATGCCGTGTCGAGTTCATCTGGTATTCCGGCGGCAGCTTCGGGCCCTTGGCGAGCGTCGAGTAGAGGATCATCGCGTTGGGCCGGGCGATCAGGGCACCGGTCGGGTTGCCCTGCTTGTCGCGCTGGATCTCGCCCCCCGGCGGATCCGGCGTGTCCTTCGAATAACCGACCGCCCTCAAGGCCGCAGCGTTCAGTAGCGCACGGTCGTAGAGGTGGAGGATGAAGACGGGCGTGTCGGGGGCGGCCGTGTTGATCTCGGCCAGAGTCGGCATCCGGCGCTCGGCGAACTGGAACTCGTTCCAGCCCCCTACGACGCGTACCCACTGGGGTGCGGGCGTCCGGATGGCCTGCTCGCGAAGCATCCGCATCGCGTCGGCCAGGGAGGGCACGCCGTCCCACCGCAGCTCGAGGTTATAGTTCAGGCCACCCCGAATCAGGTGCAGATGCGAATCGTTGAGCCCGGGGATGGCCCGGCGGCCTCCGAGGTCGATCGCACGTGTCGAGGGGCCCCGCGTCGCCATCACCTCGTCATCGGTGCCGACGACGAGGACCTTGCCGTCGCGGATCCCGACGGCAGTCGCCTCGGGACGGGCCATGTCGAGGGTGGCGATCGCCCCGTTGTGCAGAATGAGGTCGGCCGATTGCAATGACATGATTACTCCTTTCTTAGCCCCCTGGCGAGTCACCAACCTCCCAGTCTCCTCGAAGTGGAAGGCAGCGGGCTACCCGCCAGGGGCCGGATCCTGGCGTAGCCAGCCCCGCATCGCCCGTGACAGCACCGGCATGACACCCCAGGTCAGGGCCCCGACGACGGCCGCGTTGAAGCCGAGTAGGTTCGCCCACCAGGGCCATCCGGCAATCAGCGGACGCAGGACGACACCGAGGGTCCCAACCGTCAGGCAGACCCCAACCCATGTCACGAGCGCCATCTTCCACCGTGGGGGCGGCACGAGCGTGCGTTCGCCCGGCAGGCGGAACCAGGTCTCCAGGCCGGACACCTCCTCGACCGAAGGGGCATCGGTGAGGAGCGGCCGGATCTCTTCGAGCCAGGCCTGATACCGATCCCAGGCTTGAAACTCCCGCCATACCGATTCTGAGGCGAAGCTGAGGATGACGACGTATTCGCAGCCCCCATCCGGCGGCGGGACGACGTGGACCCCGAGATGGCCCGTGAACGCGACCGACACAGGCGAGAAAGCTCGCACCGCGGCCTCGAACTCGGCCTGACGGCCCGCACGCACGACCCGCCGGATGATGACGCTCAGCGCCCTACCCGGCGACGCGGGCCCCCCGGGCGCGACGTCCATCATGGTCCCAGCCTGGGACATCACTTCTCGGCCTTGTGCCGCAGGCCCATGGGCGGCTGCTTGTGGACCATCGTGTAGGCGTACTCGACCCCCTGGCCGTAGGCGCCGGAGTGCTCGAGCACGATCTTCATAACCGCGTCGTAAGTCTCACGTCGCGCCCAATCCCGCTGGAACTCCAGCAGCACCTGCTGCCAGGTGACCGGCACACCACCGGCCTGGACGATCCGCTGCATTGCGCAGCGGTGGGCCGCCTCGCTGGTCCCTCCCGAGGCGTCCTCGACGGCGTAGACCTCGAAGCCCGCCTCCATGGCCTGGATCGCGGGGAACGTCAGACAGACCTCTGTCCACAGGGCAGCGATGACCAGCTTCTTGCGGCCCAGACGCTCGACCTCGGCGACGAAAGCCTTGTCCTCCCAGGAGTTCATCGAGGTCCGTTCGAAGTGCTTCTGGCCCGGGAACAGGTCGGTGAGCTGCGGCCACATGTTTCCACTGAAGCTCTCGGACTCGACAGTGGTCAGGATGACCGGGACGTTGAACACCTTGGCCGCCTTGGCCAGCCCAACCGTGTTGTTGAGTAGGGTCTGGCGGTCGATGCTCGCCACCCCGAAGGCCATCTGTGGCTGGTGATCGATGAAGACGACCGTGCAATTTTCGGGTGTAAGCAGACTGTGGATCGGATGCGACAAGGCTCGATCTCCCGGAGTGGAGGGGACTGCCGATCGGGACGCTCCTTCCCTAAGCGTGGCGGGGGTTCACGCATCTTGGTAAAATCCCAAGTCACGCCACAAGTCGCGGTCAGGGCTCGCCATGGATCATGAACCCACCACCATCGTCGTTCAGCGCATCCTCGAAGAACTCGCCAAGGACGCCCCCTCCGAGCCGGTTGTCCGGGCCCTGCTGGAACGCTCCGCCTGCCGCCTACGGCGCCTCTGCGTCCTGCTCCTGACCCGGAGCTACCCCCGCCTGATGCGGCCGCCGCTGAACCTGGAGGCGGAGGAATTGCTCGGCGCCGTGGTGGAACGGCTGATGAAGGCGCTCCGCGAGGCCCGGCCCGCGAGCGTGCGCGAGTATTTCGCCCTGGCCAGCCAGCACATGCGCTGGGAGCTGAATGACCTGGCCCGACGCTTAGATGAGCGTCCGGCCGTGGTGGAGTTCCTGGACGGCATGGTCCCCGCGCCGAGCGGGAGCGAGTCCAGCCTGACGGTGGACGGGCGCCGGATGTTCCGGGCGATCGACGACCTCCCCGACGACGAACGCGAGGTGTTCGACCTGGTCCGCATCCAGGGGATGACCATGCCCGAGGCCGCCGAGGTGCTCGGAATCTCAGAATCGACGGCGAAGCGGAGGCTGCGCAAAGGGCTCGCCCAACTTGCGGAGGCACTGAACGACCTCCAGCCTCCCGATTCGTTCGGGCCTGATGCCCCGAAAAACGTGGAGCGCCGACGACTGTCGTGACCGTGGCCGGGGAGGCCCGAGAGGGGAGGCGTCGTGTCGATCGACTTGCGGGTGAGTGAGCTGCTCGAGGAACTCTACGACTCGGGCCTGACCCCGGAAGAGGTCTGCGGCGATTTCCCGGAATTGCTGCCGGAACTGCGGGAGCGATGGCGGCAGGTTTGCAATCTCGAAGCCGAGCTCGACCTCTGCTTCCCGCCCGAGCGGGAAGGGCAAGAGAAGGAAACGAGGGATCGAGAAGCCGCCGACCTGCCGCAGGTCCCCGGTTATGAGGTAGAGGGCCTCCTGGGTCGAGGCGGGATGGGGGTCGTCTACAGGGCTCGCCACCTGCGACTGAACCGGGTCGTCGCGATCAAGATGGCCGTCGCCGGGGCCCATGCCAGGTCGCGCGAGCGATTCCAGCGAGAGGCCGAGGCCGTTGCGGCCCTCCGGCACCCCCACGTGGTGCAGATCTATGACGTGGGCGACTCGGAAGGGCGTCCCTACTACTCGATGGAACTCATCGCCGGGGGCAGCCTGGCCCAGACGGCAAAGCCCACGACGCCGCGCGAGGCCGCATCGCTCCTCTTGCCGCTGGCCGGGGCCGTCCACGCGGCCCACTCGGTCGGGATCATCCATCGCGACCTGAAGCCGGCGAACGTCCTGCTCGAACCGGACGGCACTCCGAAGATCGGCGACTTCGGCCTCTCACGCCGGCTCGACGATGCGGCGGGCCTCACGATGGACGGAGTCCTGATCGGGACCCCGAGCTACATGGCCCCCGAGCAGGCCGCTGGAGAACAGGAGGCGGTCGGGGCAGCCACCGACGTCTATGCCCTGGGCGCGATCCTCTACGAACTGGTCACCGGCCGGCCGCCGTTCCGGGGGGAGACTCCGACCGAAACGGCCCGGCTGGTCGTCCAGTCGGACCCCGCGCCCCCAGCGCGGCTGAACGCCAAGGTCCCTCGAGACCTTGAGATCATCTGCCTGAAATGCTTGAACAAAGACCCAATGCGGCGGTATCCCTCGGCCGCGTTGCTGGGCGCGGACCTGCGACGCTTCCTGGACGGGGAAGCCATCGAGGCGAGACCCGAAGGCAGGATCGAGCGGCTGAGGCGGCGGATCCAGAGCAACCCGGGAACCTCAGCGCTGCTCGCCTGCGTCGTCCTGCTCGCGGCGTTCCTGGCCGGTGTCGGCCTGTGGCTGGCGGGCGAACGGGAGGCAGTCGGCCGACGGGCCGCGGCCGAGCAAGCGGCCAATGAACGGGCGGCGAAGGATGACCTGAAGGACATGGCCCGAGAGCTCGAGCGGAGAGCCTGGGCCGAGGCGGGTTCGGCACTCGAGCGGGCGGAGGAACGTCTCGGCAAGCGGGGGACGCCGGAGTTGCAACAGGCCCTCGACCAGGGCCGCCGCAATCTCGAGCTGGTGGCGCAACTCGACGCCATCCGCCTGAGGCGAGCCAGGAGCATCGGAGGCGTCGTCGATTACACGGGGGCGGGCGAAGCCTACGCAGCCGCATTCCGCCGGTTCGGGCTGGGCGGACCCGACGAGAAGCCGGAGGCCGTCGCGACGCGGATTCGGGCGTCCGACGCCCGCAGGGCCCTGGTGGACGCCCTCGACGATTGGCCGGTCCCATCGCCCGACGCACCGCGCAAGGAATGGCTCCTCCGGGTGGCGCGGCTGGCAGACCGGGAACAGTCGGGCTGGGTCGCCGAGGCCCGCGACCCGGAAGTCCGCAGAAGCCGCACCGCGCTCGAACGGCTCATCGCGGCGGCGCCGGTGGACAACCAGCCTGTGACGCTGCTACTGGCGATCGCCGAGGACGTCAGTGCGACGGGCGGGGACCCGGTCCCGTTCCTCACACGGGTCCAGCAGGCCCGGCCCGGCGACTTCTGGGCGAACCTCGCGATCGGGTCCGTCCTGGGCCGCGCCAGGCGGCATTCGGAGGCAATCCGCTACCTGCAAGCCGCCCTGTCGATCCGGCCGGACGCAGCCATCGGCTACAACAATCTGGGCCGCTGCCTGGCCGACTCCGGCAGGCCGGGCGAGGCCATCGAGTACTTTCGTTCGGCTCTGCGGATCGACCCGACGGCCGCCACATCGAGCTACAATCTCGGCCACGTCCTGAGGGCCACCGGGCGGGCCGACGAAGCCATCGAGCAACTCCGTTTAGGGCTGGGAGCCAACCCAGCGAACGCCTTGCTCCACGCCGGCCTCGGCGACTCCCTGGCCGCCGGGGCCAAGCACGACGAGGCTCTCTCCGAATATCGCAAGGCCGTGTCGATCGACCCGAAGCTCGCGATCGCCCAGGCGGGCCTGAGAACGACGCTCATGCGCCTCGGCCACCCCGAGGAGGCGCGAACCACCTGGCGACTTGCGATCGAGGCAAACCCCCAGAGCATCGATGCCCTGGACGGCTATGCCGAATTCTGCCTGTTCCTCGGTCTCAAAGAGGACTATCGCGTGGCTCGCCGCGATTTGCTCGACCGCTTCGGAGAGCTTGTCGACCCACAGCCCGCCGAGCGCACTGGGCGAGCCTGCCTCCTCCTCCCCGCAACGCCCGAAGAGGCGGGCCGGGCCGCGCTCCTGATCGATCGCGCGATCGCCGACGCCAGAACAAAACCCCTGACCTGGACGTACCCCTATTTCCTCTTCGCCAAGGGTCTGGCCGAATACCGCCTGGACCGCCTCGACAGCGCCATCGCGATCCTACAGGCCGAGGCTTCGGCAGTAATGGGGCCTTGTCCTCAGCTTCTCACGGCCATGGCACAACACCGCCTGGGACACAAGGACAAGGCCGCCAAGTCGCTCGCGTCGGCCATCGAATCCTACAACTGGCGGTCGCCTACCATCGACCGCGAGGCTTGGATCTACCACATCCTGCGACGGGAGGCGGAGGGCCTGGTCGAGCCGGATAAGGCAGCGAGGTAGGGAACGGCTTGCTTGAGGATTTTCCGGATGGTGTTTCGCGAATGCTCGAATTCGCTCGCGATCTGGCGGATGGACTTGCCATCGCGTCGCGCCCTCCGCTCCGAATGGCTCCGTAGTCGTCCAGACGTAAGCACATCCTTGACCCTCCGTGAGGTGAACACTCCCTGCGGGAATGTTCACGGTAACGGAGGAGGCTGCGGGGGGGCACTTTTACGCGATCAGAGTCTGTCCCAGAAGGCGAATCCTATCGGTATTTTTCAATAATCTTTCGGGTGCCACGGGTTCCGTACTCGGACCCCGTGCGGGAATTCCTTGGGCTGGGCGCACGGGGTCCGAGTACGGAACCCGTGGCACCCCAGCGCCCTTCCTTTCCCGGTGAAGCCTGACCTTCCGAGACAGACACTCAGTTCCAGTACGTGATAATCCTTTTCGCCGAAGGACGCGCCACGGAGCCGCACCAGATTTCCGCACGATATTGCCGAAATCCCCCATGGGGGAATCCGCCCCACAATCGCTCGAAAATGAGTGGGATTTTATCTCCGGCTAACGGTCATCTCAGGCACGACCCGTAATCTTCGGATGCACGGGAAGGCCGGGCAGAAATGAAGGAGAGACCAGGAGGCCATGCGATGCACGCGAAGGTATTCGATACGATCATCCGAACGACATTCGAGGCGAGCGCCCTAAATGCGTTGACCGGGATCGTGACGTTGATGACGTTACGACTGGTCGATTCGCTCGTGGACCGGATCGTCTCGTCGCGCTGGCTGGCCATGATACTTGGAGACGATCACGCAGGCGCGACGCATCAATTGGATGACGTCAACGAAATGGTCGCACCATCGGCGGTCCACTCGACCGAGGGCGTCAGCAATTGACTGCTGTGAGGAAATTTGCATTCCAATGCATGACATCGCTTTTTCAGCTTGAGGCAGAAATAAATCCATGCAGATCAAACTCCATCTGATCGCCGTCGCGGCGGGCATTATAGCGGCCACCTTCTTCATCAATGAGAACAAGGAGCGTCGAGTCGTGGGGCGAGAGACTGACGCCCCTCGCCCCACACTCGACGCCCTTACGGGGGTCTGCAAGGCTCAGCCGGAGGAGTCTCCAGGCCCGGAGATGGATCGCGGGCCTGGATCAAACCTCTCGTCCCTTGGGATCAACGGCCCCATCGACCGCCGAACTGGCCCCCTGGCCCTCCACCGTTGGGCGAACCATTGAACTGGAAGGCCTGGCCGCTCGCACCGGCTGCGCGAGTGGAGGTCACGCTGAACGGACCGAACTGGCTACCGCCCCCCATCATGACACCGCCATGCGAGACGTTGACTAGGCCACCCATCCCGCCCTCGCCAGGCGAAGCGGTGAACTGGCCGCCGCCATCCATCATGGCACCGCCGTGCGAGACCTTGATTAGGCCACCCATCCCGCCCTCGCCAAGCGAAGCGGTGATCGGGCCGCCGCCATCCATCATGACGCCGCCGGCCGATGAGAAGGCGACCGGGAAAGCGTTCACCGGGCCGCCCGGCATATCACCGGCGAACAGACCGGCCATCGGGGCTCCCGAATCGAATCCGCCGGTCAGGCCGGCGAAGAGGCTCCCGACCACGTCATCGGTCGAAGCGATCGCAGAGGTCGTTTCTCCGGCATCGGCGTTCATCTCCTTCGTGATCGCCTCCCGGTCGGCCGCGATGGTCGCCAGGTCGTCGGACGTGACATGCGAGGCGGCGACTACGGCCTGGATATCAGCAACGGCCGTGTCGATCAGGGTCTGGTCGGTGACTCCCTGGCTCTTGAGAACCGCCGTGAAGTCCGCGACGAGCTGGGCCTGCTGAGCGTCGGTCGGGATCTGGCCGTCGAGCGACTCCACGGTCGCGTTCAGAGCCTTGAGCGCATCCTGGTCGGGGTCGGTCGTGGCCGCCTTCTGGATGGCGTCGAAGTCATTGCGGACGGCGGCCAGAAGCTTCGGCGTCACTTCCGACTTGTCCTGAATCGCCTGGAGATCGGTCTGAAGCTTCTCGAAACCCTGCTTCACCGCCTCGCTGGGCCCCGTCTTGGTGATCGTGCTCGTGTTCCCCCCTTGGGCGCCGGTCACGTTGGTCGGCTGGCCGAGGGCCCCCCTGAAGCTCACCGGCTCCCGGTTTCCGGCCTGACCACCGAACCAGCCCCCCATCGGCCCGCTGGGCATCGCATTGAAGGAGCCTCCTCCCATCGCCGGGAGCGTGCGGGCAAGCTGGACCGGCGCCATGGTGCCGTCGGCCGAGTTCGCCGGGAGTGTTGTGGCGTCCGTCGCCAAGGCCTCGGGGGGAACGCCCGTGCTATCGGTGGCCACGACGGTACTAACGGCCGAAGTCGTATCGGACGCATCCGGGGTCGCAGTGAGAGTGGCGGGCGTCGTGATGGCGGTGGTGTTCGGAGTGGCGGTCGCAGTGGTATTCGGAAGGTTCTGCCAGGACGGACGAACTGCCTGGCTGTTCCTGGCGGAGAGTCCTCCACGTCCCACGCCGCCAGCCAACGCGTAGCTATGGCCCCTGAAATTCCCGGGCTGCCCGGTTTGCGTGAAAGCCGAGGACGAGGCAGCTCCGCCGCCAAATCCACGAACATTCTGCCCCACCATCGTCCCCCTTGTGGTGGAAAGCTGACCATACTGGGTGGTTGGGGCAGAAGGCATCCCCATGTGACCGCGAAGCAGGGTGGTTGTGGAGAGGAGCTGGCGACCCTCGAGCGACTCGCAGCGCACGGCTGCGGCGAGATCACGGCGGGGGGCGAGTTCCTGGCTCTTGATCCAGGTGGCGATCAGGCGACGGAGCATCGAGTCCATTTCGATCTTCCTTCGGATTTACAGGCAAGAAAAATCCCTAGGGGGTCCTGGCATCCTTTCCAGGTTCGCCCCAGGTCCCAAAGTGGGCACCCGGTTGTTGGCTCATTGCGGCAGGCTCATGGTGATAAGAGATTGGCATTTTCGCCGGCTCACCCTGTAAAGAATCATGAATTCAGGAAGAGTCCTTCAGACGACGGTCGCCTCCTTAGACGGTGGTAAGGCTCCCCGGACCAAGGCGGCTCGAAGATCGGGGTTGTATGCGATTGGAGGGGGGCGACGAGATCGATCGTTGGCCGTCAAGGCGGCGGTCTGGTATGATAGGGGGCCTTGGATTTTTGGTTCGAGCAGGCATTACCTCGAAACGATTAGGGTCTCATGCTTCATCCCTGGCACGACGTCACTCCGGGCGAGCACCTGCCCCAGGAGTTCAATGCGCTCGTCGAGATCCCGATGGGGTCGAGCGTCAAGTACGAGTTGGATAAGCGCACGGGCCTGCTTCGGCTCGACCGGGTGCTCTATTCGGCCGTCTATTACCCGGCCAACTACGGGTTCATCCCCCAGACCTACGCCGAAGACGAAGACCCGCTCGACGTCCTGGTGCTCTGCCAGGAAGCCGTGGCGCCGATGACTCTGGTCACCGCCCGGGCGATCGGTCTGATGACGATGATCGACTGCGGCAAGCGCGACCACAAAATCCTCGCCGTCGCGGTGGGCGACCCGGAATTCAACAGCTTCCACGACGCCTTGGATCTCCCTCCTCACCGCCTCACGATGCTCCGCCGCTTCTTCCAGGACTACAAGCAGCTCGAGGGCAAGGACGTCGCGGTCGACGAGATCCAGTCAGCCGATCTCGCCCTGCCGATCATCGAAGAGTCGCTGCAGCGGTACAGCACGGTCCGCCGCAAGGGGTTCAACTGAGATGAGCCACCGATCGACGGCCGCCGCCGTCCGGATGCGCGCGGCCGTGATCGGCGGGTCGGGGCAGCTTGGCGGCTGGCTGCTCCGCGTGCTCGCCGAGCGCGGGCACGACGCGGCCGGAACGTTCGCCACGACGGCGTTCCCCGGCCTGACCCCGCTCGACGCCGCCGACTCAGCAGCGGCGGCCGACTGGGTGCGAAGTCAGAATCCATCGGTGGTCTTCTATCCGGCCGGATTCACCTGGGTCGACGGCTGCGAACGTGACCCCGGAAAAGCGCGGGCCGCCAACGTCGAACAGCCCCTGAACCTGGCCCGAGCAGCCGCCGAGGTGGGCGCGCGCTTCGTCTACTTTTCCACCGATTACGTCTTCGACGGCCAGGACGGTCCTTACGCCGAATCCGCCGCGCCTCGGCCCCTTTCCGTCTACGGCCAGGCCAAGCTCGAAGCCGAACAAGCCCTGGCCGACGCGCTGGGCGACCTGCTTCTGGTCGCGCGCACCACCTGGGTCTACGGCCCCGAGCGGCAAGGGAAGAATTTCGCGTACCAGCTTGCCAAAGCGCTCAGCGAAGGGCGTTCCCTCCCCTGCCCTTCAGACCAGGTCTCGACCCCGAGCTACGGCCCCGACGTTGCGCAGGCGATGGTCAGGCTGATCGAGCAGGGTCGGTCGGGCCTCGTCCACGTGGCTGGCCCCGACCTGATGGACCGGGTCGCGTTCGCCCAGGCCCTGGCCCACTCCTTCGGGCTGAACGCCGCACGGATCGAGGCCAGAACGACCGCCGAACTCGGCCAGGGGGCCCCTCGCCCGCTCAAGAGCGGCCTGCTCACCCCTCGGCTCGACGCCTGGCTCCCCGGCTTGATGCGTCCCTTGGCCGACTGCCTGCTCGACTTCCGGGCCAGGCTCGACGAGCCTGGAGGATGGGTCCGTCCGCTTGTCGCAACTTGATCGCATAAGGGCTGGCCTTTTTGCGGCGGGTTCGCCATGATTGTTTGAGGAGATAACGGCCAACGCATCTCCTGTTCCACGAACACTCTCCCCGTCGTGGTGAAGTCATGAACGGCCTTTCGGCCGGATCAAACCTTCCGTTTCCTCATAACCCATCCAAATGACGAACACTATGACCAATGTTCTGTTGAGCATTCGTAATTCGGCGGTCGACCGCCGAACTCTCCTGGGAACCGGCCTGCTCTTGCTGCTTGGGTTCGGGGCTTCGGCCTCCGCCGACGAGCCGAAGGTGGGCGAGAAACTACCGCGCCGGGGAGACGAGATCGTCGTCTGCGGCCAACTCTTCCACACCACCGCACCGGTCGTCCTCTGGACCGATCCGGGCGGATACGACGCCTACCGGGTCGATCGCCGGTTCGGCCCGGTCGTGAATGTCCGGGAGAAGGCCAAGGTGAAAGAACGGAACGAGGTCACCATCGGGTTCGGTGTGCGCCAGGTGCCCCTCACGCCGGAGCAGACCGAACAGGTGCGCGGCGGCGGCTGGGACCTGACCTCGCTTCAGAACGTCGTCGATCAGTTCGTGATCCACTACGACGTCGCCGGCACGAGCCAGAGTTGCTTCCAGGTCCTCCACGACAAGAGAGGCCTGAGCGTCCAGTTCATGCTCGACCTCGACGGCACGATCTACCAGACCCTCGACCTGAAGGAAGGCGCCTGGCACGCCACCAAGGCCAACGGCCGCTCCATTGGGATCGAGATCGCCAACATGGGGGCCTACCCGATCGGCGGCGCCAAAACGTTCGACGAGTGGTACCGCCGCGACTCGGACGGCCAGGTCCAGATCATTCTGCCCGACAACGAGCTGAAGGCGCAACACAAGCGGGGTGAGAACCCAACCTGGGTGCCTCGGCCGAGCCGAACCGAGCCGGTCGTCGGGACGATCCACGGCCAGAAGCTCCAGCAGTACGACCTGACCCCCGAGCAGTACGACTCGTTGACCAAGCTGACCGCCACCCTCTGCACCGTCTTCCCCAAGATCAAGTGCGAGTACCCCCGCGACCAGGCCGGCGCCCTCCTGACCAAGACGCTGCCCAACGCCGAGTACGACCGCTTCCAAGGGGTCCTGGGCCACTATCACATCCAGACCAACAAGACCGACCCCGGCCCCGCCTTCCAGTGGGACAAGGTCATCGACGGCGCCCGGGCGCTGATGGCGAAGTAAACCAAAAAAAGGATCGACCATGCGGATTGGTGTGACCGGCGCGACAGGGTTCCTCGGCCGCTCTCTCGTTGCGAACCTGGCCAACGCCGGGCATCACCTCCGCTGCTGGCACCGCCCCTCGAGTTCCCACGAGGGGTTGGAGCCGTTCCAGGTTTCTCTCACCTGGGTGCCGGGCGAGTTGGGCAACGACCAGGCCGCGCAGGACCTGGTCGCAGGCTGTGATGCCGTGGTCCACTCCGCGCTCTATCATCCCTCCGGCGGCTTCATGGGGGGCGAGGGAGACCTCATCCCGTTCCTGGAGACGAACCTCATGGGGACGATCCGCCTGATCGAGGCCGCCCGCGCGGCCGGGGTCAAGCGGTTCGTCTTCATCTCGACTTGCGCGGTCTACGACACCATCCTCGGCGACCGACCGCTCGACGAGACCCATCCGCTCTGGCCGGCCAGCCACTACGGGGCCCACAAGGCGGCCCTCGAAGCCTTCGTCCGCAGCTATGGCCAGGGGCAAGGTTATCCGATCTGCGCTCTCCGCCCGACCGGGATCTACGGCCTGGCCCACCCCGCTCGCAAGAGTAAGTGGTTCAACCTGATCGCCGCCGTGGCGCGAGGTGAGACAGTGGATTGCCGGCGCGGCGGCAAGGAAGTCCACGTCACCGACGTTGCCCAGGCGGTCGCCCTCCTCCTGGCCGCCGACGCCAAGGCCATCACCGGCCAGGCGTTCAACTGCTGCGACCGCTACGTTTCCGAGTATGAAGTGGCCACGATCGCCCGCCAGCGCTCGGGAGCCGGAGGCGAAATCCTGGGCACCCCCTCCGCCCCCAAAAACCAGATCGTCACCACCAAGCTGCAAGCGTTGGGCATGCAGTTCGGCGGCGTCCCGCTCCTGGAACAGACCATCGACGCGCTGCTTGCGGTAACCTCCTCCTCCCCAACGGTTTGAGACCAGGACCTCGAAACCGGTCAGGAAACGCGAAAGACTCCCGAGAAAGACCGAAACCAGCGACGGCATCGACGGGTATCGATGGCGGCCCCCTTGAGGTCGATCGTCGACGCGGGGACTGCTGCCGAAGCGATGCCCGATCTCGCGGAGTCCTCGTATTGGCCATGGTCGAGGCGGTAAGCATGGGATCGTCGAGCCGGGCCGGAGCCGCCTCGGATCGTTCGCGGTTCGGGCTGACCCTGGCGCTCTGGGGTGCCCTGGTCCTCGGGCTGAACGGACTGACCTGGCTCACCGGGTTCCGGACGGGCCCCTTGACCGAGGGGGTCGAGCAGGGCGCTGCACGTGTCGAGTCGCGAGGCGTCGGCGAGGTGAGCGACGACCTGATCCGCCGGGCGATCCAGACGCAGCACGACACCCTCTCGTTCTGGACCACGCTGGCCTGGCTGGGAGATTTCCTGGTCGAGCCCCTGACCCTGGCCGCGCGCGCTCTGGCAGCGGCGACCCTCTTCGCCTCGGTGGCAGCCCTGGTGGGACGTCCGGTTCGTTATGAGCTGGCCCTGAGCGAATGCGCCACAGCGCAAGGGTTTTGGGTGCTCGGCCTGGCGGTCCAGGTGGCCCTCATGATCGCGCTCCGACGGAGCGACATCGAGACCTCGCCGACCCTGCTCTTACCCGCAGGGGTCTACCCCGCCGCCGCTTGGCTGGCCCTCCGGCAGCTCGACCTGTTCGCAGTCCTGGGATGGGGAGTGCTCGCGCGCGGCGGCTGGCGGCGAGGACAAGTCAACCTGGCCACCGCCGTGCTGATCTGTGCCCTGCTCTGGCTCGTGGAGGCGGCAGCCCGGATCACCTTCGGGCTGGTGCTCGGGTCCGGGGCGAGACTGGTGATCGTACCGGGCTGAGGTGCGCTCGACGTTAGCACAAGAGAACAAAGATGTTTCGAATCGTCACAGTGACAATCGCTCTGGGAATCCTGGTCGCGGGGCTGGCCGCCGCCAACCTTCGGCGCGATCCCGGCGCGTTCGAGATCGACTGGCGGCTGGTCGCGCCGCCGGCCCGGGAAGTCATCGTCGAGCCACCGACCCGCGGCGCGATCATCCAGACCGTCGCGGCGCCGGGCAAGGTCGAGGCGGTGGAAGAAGCCGAGATCGCCTCCCAACTCGTCGGCCGCGTCATCGCGGTGAAGGTCAAGGACGGCGACTCGGTCAAAGCCGACGACGTGCTCGTTCAGCTCGACGACACCGACGCCAAGGCCCGGCTCGACTCGGCCAAGGCGCGGATCGAGCGGCTCCGCTCGGCGATCGAGCAGGCAGGGTCGGACGTGGCCAAGGCCAATCGCGACGCCAAGCAATCAGGCACCCTCGCCGACCGAGGCTTCACGGCCCCCAACGAGTTGGCCGACGCCCGCACGGCCGTCGCCAAGTCCCAGGCCGCGCTGGCGATGAGCCGTCACGAGTTGATCGAGAGCGAAGCAATGCGCCGGACCAGCCAGCAAGACCTCGACCGAACCACGATCAAGGCCCCGATCGACGGTATGGTGGCCGGGGTCAACGTCGACGTCGGCGAGGTCGTGATCGCAGGGACGACGAACCTGCCCGGCTCGGTCCTCATGACCATCAGCAACATGGACCGAATGCGCGTCCGGGCCGATGTCGACGAGACCGACGTCCCCCTGGTCCGCCGCAACCAGCCGGCCTTGGTCTACCTCCAGGCCGACCAGCTCCACCCCGTCGCCGGCACGATCGAGATGGTGGCTCCCAAGGGGAAGACCAAGGACGAAGTCGTCAGCTTCGAGACCTTGATCCGCCTCGACGAAGCCGCTGACAGCGCGCACTCCGACTCTACGTCCGCGCTTCGGCCGGCGATGACCGCGACGGTCGAGATCGAGGTCCGTCGCGCCTCCTCCGCGCTGGGAGTCCCGGCCCAGGCCGTCGTCCACCGCCGCCGCAAAGATTTACCCAACACCCCGAGCGTCCGCGCCTGGGCCGAACGCAACGCCCGCTCCCCCGGCGAAAAGGCCCAGGAGGCCGAGCTCCGCTACATCAAGATCGTCTTCGTCACCGAAGGGGGCATCGCCCGCGCCCGCCCCGTCGAAACCGGCCTGAGCGACGAGCGCAAGGTCGAAATCCTCTCCGGCCTGAAACCGGGCGAACCCGTCATCGTCGGCCCCTTCCGCACCCTCGACGAACTGAAAGACGGCGACCCCGTCAAGCCCGTCAAAACCCTCTCAGAAGCCAAGGCCGCGCGATAGCCCCAGGGCCCCGAACCGCAATCAGGCCAACAGCCGATCTCGCCCCTTGACATTGGGGGCTCCATCGAGTGTAATCCGTGGGTGCGACGTGCCCGTAGCTCAATTGGATAGAGCGTTGGCCTCCGAAGCCAAAGGTTGCAGGTTCAACTCCTGCCGGGCACACTGAGACATAAACCCCTGGGAAACCGGGGGTTTTTCGTTGCGCGGAATTATTAAAATAAAAAAAAGAGAGACAGCAGTGAGTCTGCAATCGGCGTAAGAATGAACTCAGGAGATTTGCGGCCATGCCCCTCGAACGCTACCGAAGTGGCGTGTCAACGCGGAGAAATCGGGGCAATTCGGATCAGGCGTCACTGGCCTGTTTTCCCAATCGAGATAGAGACAGCCGAGTTCCTCTTCGGGCAGAAGGGCAAACAGCGTTTCGGCTCGCTCTTTTGCCGCGAGCCATTGCCGTTTCAATGCCTTGAGGTCAACTGGCCGCGCAAGGCTCTCGTTTTCCAGATCACCCGCGTTATAGCGGGTATGCCGGTTTGCCTGACCGAGGAGCAAGTCCGGGGTAAATCCTTGATCTTTGCCGCAAGCCGCCCATATGATCGCGCCTGTGCTCAGATAGTCCTGGTCAAGCTGAAGAATGTCGAGGAAGTCGCGAACCTCGCTACGACCGGCAAGAGCCAAAACTTTGTTCGTAGCCAAGTCGGCTCGATGCAGGCAGTACCCGAAGTCTTCGTCGGCCTGCACAGGGAAAAACCGGAATGCGGAGTCCGATGTCCAGTCGAGCCGAACGCGATCTTCGCCACACCTGACCTCGGCGCTGAAGAACCCTTCGGTGCGGCGATTCCATTTCACCAAATAGCCTGCAAGCTGTAACGACTTCTCATCAGCTTTAGCAGAACTGGCAACGCTCGCAGCGATGTCGTGGAATATATCGATATCATCGGAGAAGCGAAGTCCCGTCTCTCCCCGATTGATGACGGCACCGCCCGCAACATGACTCTCTGGGTTTCGGTTCGTCGCGAGAATGCGGGCCACTCCTTTCTGGAAAGGGGTTAGCGGCATTCCTGCACTTCCTGACCCAAAATCCGGGATAGCGTCGAAGCCATCCCTCTTGGCTGAAGTTTTCCAGCGAGAACAAAGCCACGATGCCCACCATGAGCACGCAACCCCTTCACTACAAAGGGAATGCGATCTTCGGTTATGACAAGGTCGCGGGGCGCATGCCAGAAACAGCGGGCGTGAAACTCCCGATAGAGCTGGCGAGCTAACTCGATTCGATCAGCGCTCGTTGGTGTTTGAATTGCTGTTCCAGACATTGCTTCTCTCTCCCCTCTCCGGCAACGGAGACATGGGCTTCCTCTCTCAAATGTACTTAAATTATCGGCATCAGTCAACACGTAGGGTGAATCCCGTTCAGCATACCCAGTCCCATTTGCCAGCCGAGCACTTCGAGGCTGTCTTCGTCTGGATCGAAGGGGGAGGGTTCCGCGTGCTCTTCAGTCAACATCCTCGACAACACATCCCCGCGTTCGAAAAAAGTCTCGAAGTTACGGATGAAAGCGATTGACGGGCGTGCTATAGTGTCCATTAGGACATCAAGCCCCGGAGTTTTGAGTCATGCCCAGAGCCTCCCTTTGAGGTCGAGCATGGGCCGAGGCATTTGCTGGCGCTGCGGACGCCGTCGTCGCAGCACACGGTTCATGCACTTCGACCGCCCCCTGGCCCGGAAGCTGTCCCTCAGCACGGCTGAGACCCGGTGATCAGGAGGCTCGTTCCTCGGGGCTCAACGAAACGGGCCGTCGCATCTCTCGGCGCAGATCCATCCCGCGATCAAGGCCAAGGACTGCAGACTTCACTCAAAGACAATCCACATACCCTAGGGAGCTAAAAATGAATGACGCGATCATTGTGGCCAGTGCAGGTGATGAACCATCGTTCTTTTTCATAAGCATTATCGTAGCCTGGATCGCGCTTGTCGTTCTCGCGATGTATATCGCGACGCAGAAGGGCCGCTCTGCTGGTGAAGCGGTCATGATCGCCGGACTCTTCGGTCCTCTCGGCGTCATCGTTGTCGCCCTTCTGCCTACGCTCAATCCTCGGCTGATGCCAGGTCCCATCGGATCCTCAACGATGCCGACCTCGAATCCGGGCAAGCCAAAGAACCCGGCTTATGAAGACTGGTCCTATCTGATGGATTGGTCGAACGTAAAGACTGACGACGACGAAAAGAAAGCCAGGAAAGAAGCTTACAATAAGTATCTCAAAATGTTCGGTCCCAAGATGAACGACATCGCACGAGAGGGGGACACCGTTCGATTCAATTGCCTTTGCGGGTTCCCCACCCGGGTTCCCATCGAGAAGGCCGGAACAACTTTGGCCTGTTCTTCATGCGGGATCCATTTTATATCGCCGACAGCTTAGCTCGGCGGTGCGTTGGCTTCTTCTTAATCGCAGCAGGGCCCGCCCGGCCGTCATTGAGGAATGCCGGGTGCAGCACCACTGAGGAATCTGCAATGGAAGACCTCACGATCCTGTTCGTCATCGGCGCCGCGGGGATCGCCCTCTTCGGCGGGTTCGGCTCCTGGGTCGCAAGCCAGAAGGGGCGGCAGCCGGTCGAAGGAATGATGCTCGGCGCCGTCTTCGGCCCGCTTGGCGTCCTCATCGAAGCCCTCCTCCCCCAGGGCCCAGGCAGGAACCGACCCAGCAAATCCTCCCGCTCCGACTTCTGGTCCCAGCCCCCGGAGCCGACCTGGCTGAAGGAGATCGACCCAACAGCCGACTCCACCGAGAACTGGCTCAAGGAGTTAGAGAAAAAGCGATAAGGCCGCCCCGGGACTACGGGTAAGACTTCGCCAACCCCACAACAAGTCAGCAATCATTCAACAACACATCGATCCGTTTAGGATCGAGCACAGCCCACCATCCCCATCTCCTTGCCAAAGCAAAGGTTAAGATGGTGGCCGGGCCCCGCCTACGGGAAGCTTGGCGCCACGGCCGATCGCATGAAAAAAAGGGGGAAACGGGTTCAGCGAAACGCGACCCGTTCCTCGCCGGTTAATCGATCCGAAGAGACTCAGATCGATCGGGTTTGACGGCGACGGAATGCGCCAGCCACCGACGGCGGCGAGACAAAGCAGGGTCGTCCACGATCGACCGGGGGTCACACGTCAGACCCCAATCATGACCGACGGCGACTTTGCCGGTCGTGCTACGGACGCAATGGTCGCCTTGAAGCAGACCGAACGACAGCGCCAGGTCCATGGGCGCAATTGCCGGATTCCGCCAGCCTCGCGGTCGAAAGTCGGCCGAATCACAAGCCGATCCACGACAGATTTTGGCCGCTTACTTGATGAAAGGCGAAAATCGTTGGGCCGATCTGGGAGCCGGTGCTGACGTACGGAGCCACTGGTGCCGAAGGCGCAGTACGACAGACGGGTGGACATGCGGCTATAAAGCTCTGGATCCTCTTGACGCAACCTCAAGCAAAATCAGCATATCCGCCTTTCAACCCCGGCGACCGTTTTCGTCGATTGCACCGAAAATAATGGCGACAACCCTCCTGGATCGTGATTTCGAGTTGGCCAGGCAGAAGCTCGAATCGGCGAGGATCGGTAGATTGCAAAATATGGCGTTGGACGAACCGGCACCGGCACATTACACTGTCCCTGTTCGTTCATGCCATTCTGACTGACGTGCGAAATTGGTCGATGGGCTGCCTCAAAATTAGCCGACGAGTCGAAGGGGATCTTGCCGACAGACTCGTGACCCGTCGGCTGTTGGTTGCTCCGACCGGGGTTAATCCGTCTGCCCGATACCGACGAGGTCCTGAGACAATTTTGAGGTGCAAGAAGACCCTGTCCTCCAAATCATGCGAAAAACGAACGTAAACCGCTCCAAGAGGATCGGGCCATACTCTCGTAAAAGGATGGATGCGTGTTCTTGTTCTGGCGTACTGTCATCATTGCACTCGTCTTCGCCTCAACTGTCTCAACAACTCACGGGACCACTTATTACCTCAGTCCGTCGGGCAGCGATACGAATCAGGGGACTTCGACCACAACCGCGTGGAAAACGACATCGGCCGCGTCCCGTACAGCCTTCCGAGCGGGAGATCAGCTCTTGTTTGAGGGGGGGCATACCTATCGCGGTCGGCTAGAGCTTGGCGGAGATGACGCGGGCTTACCGGATGCCCCCATCGTCGTCGGCTCCTATGGGAAGGGCCGCGCCACGATCGACGGCGGAGACGGATCGGGGTTGATCGTCGACGGTTCCTCTTGGATCACGGTGCGCGATTTGAACGTCGTCGGATCGGGACGAAAGACAGGAAATGACCAAGGCATCGGAATTCATTTGGCGAAAGGTCGACACCTCCGCGTCGATCAGGCCGAAACCCAAGGGTTCCAAAAAGCCGGGATTCTTATCGACGGATGTTCGGACGTCCGGATCACGCGTGCTTACGCCCATGACAATGGGTTCGCCGGAATCTGCGCGGACGGAGGACGTTCGGAAGACATCTACGTGGGGCGGTGCCGGGCGATCAATAATCCAGGCGACCCGACGAACTTGAAGAACCATAGTGGGAATGGCATCGTCCTTTTCAACGTCTCTCGAGCGACGATCGAATACTGCGAGGCCGCCGAGAACGGGTGGGACATGCCCCGCACCGGCAACGGCCCGGTCGGCATCTGGTGCGCTTCCAATGCAGACCGAGTGCTCATCCAGTTCTGTATTTCCCATCACAACAAAAGCCCAGGACTCGACGGCGGAGGCTTCGACTTCGATGGTGGAGTGACGAATTCCATCATGCAATACAATTATTCCCATCATAACAAAAGCTGGGGATATCTGCTTTACGACTACGGAAGTATGTGGCCGTTCCGGAACAACACGATTCGTTATTGCATCAGCGAAGACGATGGCGACGCCGGCATTGGGGTCGGCGTGAACGAGACCGCGCCAAATACCTTCTCAGACTGCGAGATCTATGGCAACACGATCCGCAGTACTGCCGAGACGCCTTGCGTCTCGCTCTTTCAAGGGAATCCGAAGGATTTCCATTTCCGAAACAACCTCTTCCTCTCGGAAACCGGCCCGCAGGTCCGTGGGGCGAGCCACGCGTTGTTCGAAGGGAATTGTTACTGGGGAAAGGGAGGAGAATTCAAGGTCGATGACTATTCCAGCCTGAACGCCTGGTCGGCCGCGACGGGTCAAGAGACCATCGACGGAAAAATCGTTGGCGTGCACCTCGACCCTCGATTCGGATTCGAAGGAAGTGGCGGCAAACGTCTTACGGACCCCGAGCAACTCCATTCGTTAACCGATTATCGGCTTCGACCCGACTCACCATTGATCGACAAGGGAGTTGACCTGTCGACCCGGCTGAGCGGAGTTCCCGCAACTCGGGATTTCTTCGGGCGGAGGGTTCCGCTCGGAGCGGGGTACGATATTGGCGTTTCAGAGAGCCCGTGAATTCCAGCAATGGCCTGAGCGGGCAACCGCCACGCAACGGGCATCCTCTTTGAGGTGGAAGCGGATGACAGAGCACGTTCACCGTAACGCGGAGGCTTCCTCGAATGCAGGCGGGTTTAGCGCCAAGCGTTCGGGCTACGTTCTCCTGGCGCTCCTCATCGCCGCTCTCGCATTACGCGCCAGCCGGATGGGCGATCGAAGCTACTGGTACGACGAAGGCTTTTCCTGGAAAGTGATCACCTTTCCCTGGGGGGAAATGATCGGAAGAGTCGCTCAGGATACGGCCCCCCCCTTATATTACCTGCTGCTCAAGAGTTGGGTGATCGTCTTCGGCGACTCGCCGACGGCTTTGCGTGCTCTCAGCGTCATCCTCGGGGGATCGACGGTCGTCGGCATCTACCTATTCACACGCGAGGCGTTTCGTGACGAATGGCCGCTCGACGGATCCATGCGGACGGGAGAGGGAGAGAGCCGGGGAAATCGGATCGGTCTCATGGCGGCGGCCCTCGCCTCCATCAGCGTTTTTCAGGTTCGTTGGGCGAGTGAGGCGAGAATGTACACGCTGGGAACCACGCTTGCCGTGTTCTCAGGCTGGCTCTTGTTGAAAGCTGTCCGTCCCCCTTCTCAGAAAGGATCAGCCTGGCTGTGGTATGCGATCGTCGCGCTCGCGTTTGCGTATACGCAATACTATGCGTTGTTTTCGATCGCGGCTCAGTTCTTGTTCGTCGTCGGATATTCGGCGGTTCGCCATCGATGGCGGATTGCGGATGTCGTGAGAGACCTGCGCATCAGGTATGGGATGATCGCCCTCGCATTGCTGGTCATCGGCTATCTCCCTTGGCTGCCGGGGTTTCTCAACCAGACGAAGCAGGTGCGCGAGGAGTTCTGGGTCGGGCCGGTGAGTGCGGAATCGGTCGTGGACGGGTTGTATCAAATGTTCATGTCATCAGAGCATGAGAGAGCTTCGACCAACGCGGGACTGATCACCATTGAGCTCTGCGTCGCGTTTTCCGTCGCTCTTCTCTGGCGAGCCCGTTCGGGGGAATGGTTTGTTTTTCTGTCGGCATGGCTTCCTTTCTTGTTGAGCATTCTCATCTCGATCGTCTTCAAGCCCATTTTCATCACCCATTACTTTCTCTTTGCCCACCTCTTTTTTTTGGTAGGGATCGCCGTATTGATCGATCGTTTCCGCCCAGGGTTGAGCCGAAGATTGGCGGGGTCGATGGTTCTGCTGTGTTTTCTCTGGGTGTACGCGGAATACGCGCGCGAGGGCGCGGCCTGGAGGGAAAAGCCGGGGGCGCGCGGAGCGTCGGCTTTTCTCGACGATCGGCGGAGTTCGGGCGAGTTGGCGGTCGTCTGCTCGCCCATGCTCACGCCCTCGATGGAGGGACACGCGAGAAACCGGGCCGGTTGGCGCACGTTCAAAACGGGGGGCTACAGCCACTATCACGGGACGGCCGTGGTCAGGCCCGGGGAGTATGTCACGGGCGACGAGTTGGAAGGGCTTCCCTCGTTCCGGTTCTGGGCCGTCGATATTGACCGCTGGGACAAGGGAACGCGTAAGGTTCCTCCGCCTTCCGGATGGTCTGAGGTAGGGAGTTGGAGATTTCCGGAGATCTACGGCGATGACTGCGAAATCATTGTGCGCGAGTATCGACCGAATCGAACCGATCCTGATCGAGCCCACCAAAGCGCCGGAAAATTAAGGTGGGACCGTCTCAAACACGAATCCTAATTAACGTAAGGGCAGTCACAGTGCTCGTCAACCACCGGGAGGTCGTCCATGTTCATCCCGTACCTTGACTCACTGAATCGCGGTGATAAACAGTTTAAGCCGATCGAAGCTCGAATCGCGCCGAGGTCAGGATTTACGCTGATCGAGCTCTTAGTCGTCGTTTCCATCATCTCCCTCCTGCTTCAGCTCCTTCTTGTGGCCACGCAGGCGGCCCGCGAAACGGCCCGACGTTTCTCATGTGCGAACAATCTTAAGCAGATCGGCTTGGCGCTGGCCAATTACGAGAGCACCCTCGGCGCTTACCCGTTCGGAGTCGGGGGGGGCGGCCCCAAGGATCTTGTCGCACGTTGGTCTCCGCAATCGCAACTTCTTCCGTTCATGGAGCAGCAACCGCTTTTCAACTCTTTGAATTTTTCCAGCGTGTCCTGGATGAAAGATACGCCCATCGGTTTGCTGAACAACACGGCACTCAAGACCGTTGTCAGCGGATTTCTGTGCCCTTCGGATCCGGACGAAATCGGCGATCAGGAGGACCCGCTCTGGACGGCGCACAACAGCTATCGGGCCAACGCGGGCACCCTTCCTTACAACCTGCTTAACGACTCTCCTGATCGCAGTGGCCTCAACAACGGGCCTTTCTATTACCAGAGTTCGACCCGCTCGGCTTCCGTCGTCGACGGGCTCAGCAACACGGCCTTTTTCAGCGAGCGCTGTCTCGGAACACCCGAGTTCGTTGATCCTCTGGCGGACTACTATTATCAGTCAAAGGATGGACTCGAGGCCTGCCGCACTTCGCCCGGATTCACGGCCCGATTCAGCGGCAATCTTGAGTGGTCGGGGCAACGCTGGGCTGACGGGAATGTTTTCTATACTCGATACCATCATATTCTCACTCCACTCTCTTCAAGCTGCCTACTCGGCGGCTCACAAGACTACAATAGCCCCATGCTCGTTTCATCAACAAGTCGGCATCCCGGTGGCGTCAATCTCTTGTTGGGAGATGGTTCGGTTCGATTCGCCAAGGAAACGATTTCGCCTTCCGTTTGGCAGGCGCTGGGAACAGTCTCCGGGGGCGAGGTGATTGGCCAGGATCGCTATTAGAAGGCGAGGTCTGCACCAAGTCGCCGCACCTCCCAATGCGTGGACGAAGCCACGCAATCGCAGGAAAAATCAAGCACGGATTCATCGCAATAACCTGGCCTCGGCCATTCGTCCGGCTTCCGTGAGAGCCTCCGAGAAGTTTCCCGTTGTCACCCAGGGGATCGTCGATGCATTTCCTCGCCGTCAGGGGAGTGAGCCAGGGGCGTCCGAGCGGCCCGCGCCGCCATCGGCTTTCCACACATGCCAAGAGGGCGAAACAGGAGCTTCGCATTGGTTTCACGCTGATCGAACTGCTTGTCGTGATCTCGATCATCGGAGTGCTCGTCGCCTTGCTCATTCCGGCCGTCCAGGCGGCTCGCGAGGCGGCCCGCCGTACGTCCTGTCAGAACAACCTGAAGCAGATGGGGCTGGCCTTCCACAACTATGCGGCCACCCACGATGCATTGCCGATCGGTTACCTTGCCTGGGTGGGGCAGACCGAGGGGGTAGCGCCTGGCTGGGCCTGGTCGACGGCCTGTCTCGCCCAAATCGAACACACGTCGGTCTACAACTCGGCCAACCTGAACCTTCCCATTGATCTCCCCGCGAACCAGACGACCCGGATCACGTCGCTCTCGATCTACGTTTGCCCGAGCGACCTCAAGACCGGCCGGTTCCAATCGTCGTCCACTCTCGCGGGTGGTGCCGTTGAGGTTCAGACGACAAGTTATGCCGGTAACCAGGGGTCGGGCTCATCGTTGTCGGGCAACGGCCTCTTTCAGAAGAACCGGGCCATCCGAATCCGCGATGTTCTCGACGGACTGAGCAATACATTCGCTGTGGGCGAACGCGGCGCGAACATCGTGCAAAACTCATGGGCGGGTGCGCTCAGCAACGGCCGCGGTGAGTCGCAGGTCCTCGCTCAAGTGATGGGGGGGACGGGAACTTCACCGGGATCATTCGGCGGGCCACACAGCGGAATCATCGAGTTCGTGATGGGTGACGGCTCGATCCGTCCGATTAAACGGTCCATCAATCCCGCCGTCTATCAGGCTCTCGCCACGCGGAACGGGCGGGAAAAAATCGATCAAGGGGCGTATTGAGCGAGGCCGCAGACAGACAGTTGCGATCAGGCTCGCGATCCAAAGAAACTTAATAAACCGCTAGACCTGGTCATCCTTAGAATGACTTACGGGTCCTGGAATCTCATCAAAACATCAAAGAAAGCATTAGCCAACAGCTTAAGCTTAGAGGAGGAGAAGGATGCCGGATTACGGATTGCGATGGAGACGAACGGAAGCCTTTGTCTTGATTGGCTTGACGAGTTTCGTGGTTCTCATCTCGATCCCGCTGATCCTCGCCTCACGTGAATCGAGTCGGCGCTCCCAATGCCGAGCTAATCTTCGACAGATCGGCGTCGCTTTGAATCATTACATGGAGACTCACCAAACCCTCCCTCTCGCGGCTCGATGGACGGCAAATGGCCTCGATGTGGGAAGCATGGACGCCGCGCCCCTCACAGGACACGTGACTTACGAAAATTGGCTTCAATTGATTTTGCCCCAACTCGGGGAGGGAACGCTGGCCAATTCCTTCGACCACTCAGCCCCCGCAACCGCTCCCCAGAACGAGAAACCCCGAACGACGCCGCTGGCGGTCCTGCGATGCCCGGACGACGCATCCAACAGCACGGACAATCGCTACCGATATACAGATTCCGTCAGGAAGATCAGCGCCGATTTTGTCCGAGGCAATTATGCGATCAATGGGGGGTCTCAGGCCGCGGGACGCTATCCAGGGCGATCGTCGGCCCCGATCGCTGATGGCTATCATTACGAATTCGATCGCGAGGCGGGGACGTTTCAGTGGTGGGGCAACGGCGTGGCCGGGATCAACCGGGCCTTCGGCCCCGGCGAGTTTCGCAACGGCATGTCCACTCTGGTGACCGTCGACGAGGTCCGGGCGGGGATCCATGCCGTCGATTCACGGGGGGTCTGGGCGCTGGGGCAAATCGGGGGGAGCATCACGTTTGCCCACGGTGCCTCAGGAGACGACGCCGGGCCGAACAGTCCAGGGGACCGGGCTGACGACATTGTGGGGTGCGGCAGTCTCCACGAGATCTTCGGCCCCGATGCGCTCGCCAAAGAGGGAATGCCCTGTTGTTCTTACTGGCAGTCGAACGCCCAGGCGACGGCGAGGAGTCGGCACGAGGGGGGGGTCAACGCCCTGTTCCTCGATGGAGCGGTGCGATTTATCCCCGATTCCATCGCGCCGACACTCTGGCACGTCATGCATTCTCGAGAAACACCCGGCGATCGGATCGATGCAGACGGCCTGGAATTGCCGGCAAAGAAGCCTGTCACCTCCCACAAGATCGCCGCCCGAAAGACGATTGAATCGCCCAACGAACCCCGCAAAATTGTCAATTCCATCGGAATGGAGCTTTCCTACATTCCCCCCGGCGACTTCATCATGGGGCGTCCTGATAAAGATCTCGACAATAACGTACCTTCCGAAACGCCTCCTCACCGGGTCCGAATCACCCGCCCTTATTACATGGGGGCGTTCGAGGTGACTCAGGAACAGTACCGTCGGCTGATGCTTGCCAACCCAAGTTGGCACGACCCCTCTCGTGGCCTGAAAGGAATCACGGCTCAAGACACGGGAATGATGCCCGTCGAACACGTTTCGTGGGAAGACGCGGCCGAATTCTGCTGGCGACTCTCAGCGCTTCCGGAAGAGGTCCGCCTGGGACGCGCCTATCGTCTCCCGACCGAGGCCGAATGGGAATACGCCTGCCGGGCGGGCGACGATCAACCGCACGAGCACGAACCGGAACCCAACGTCGTGACCGGTGAAAACCTCGGCGAGCATCTCAAGGAGCCCCTGAGCATCATGGCCGTCGGGTCGTACGCTCCGAATCCGTTCGGCTTGTACGACATGAGAGGAAACGTTTTCGAATGGTGCTCCGACTGGTTTGAGAGAGATTATTACCTCCACTCGCCGACCGACGACCCGCAAGGCCCCAACTCAGGCTTCCTCCGCGTCGTCCGCGGTGCGGACTGGCTCTTCACGGGAGAGGGCTGCCTGATCAACCGCCGTGTCTCGCCCCCGTGGACTTCCAGCGCATTCATCGGATTCCGCGTCGTCGCGACAATCGGGGCAAACTCCAATCACCCCGCTCCCGACAAGCCCGAACTTTCGGGAGCCCTGGCCCTCTACTCTTCTCATCGCAATCCCAGAGCGATGGAATTGATTCGTTTTGATCCCACGCGGCGGACGGGCACCCTGCTTCGAGAGGCATGGTCAGCCTCTCCGGTCTGGTCTCCCGACGGCCGTCAACTCGCGTTCGCCGACGCCAAGACCGATATCGTCGTCACCGACGCCAGCGGCCAATATCCGCGGAACCTCACTCAAAAAGCGTTCCCCTTCGTCAAATCCCCCACATGGTCCCCCGATGGCCGCCAGGTCGCGTTCGCAGCCAGCCCAGACAACACGGCCTGGAGTCTTCACGTCGTGGGGAACGACGGGAGCAGTCTCCGGCAACTCGCCAACGACGCGGCCAACCTCGCCATGCCCGCCTGGTCTCCGGACGGAACCCGCATTCTCTTCGTCTCGGTGCGTCAAGACAAACCCGGCGTGGTCGATCTGTCCGTCGTCGGCCCTGACGGGAAGAAGGTCCATCGCGTTCGTGAGGACGTCCCATTCATCGCCGCGCCGGCCTGGTCGCCCGACGGTCAACAGATCGCGTTTACCGATTGGGATACGACCCACGCCGGTATGCGGCTCGTCGTCGCCAATTTCGACGGTGGAGCGCAACAGACCATTGCCGAAGACGGACTCAATGTGTTTCCGGTCTGGTCGCCCGATGGCCGCTCGATCGCTTTCGTGCATTACGAGAGCTTGCAAAGCCTGCGAGGCGATCTCATGGTTCACGACCTCGCGTCGGAACGATCGACAGTTTTGTCGCGAGGAACCCTTGTCTTCGGCGAAGACTCAAGGCCGTCGTGGCTCCCCCAAAACCCATCGTCCGCGACGCGTGTGAGTGTGGCGGGCGGGTCTCAACCCAGCGGTGCCGGAATCCGTTGATCCTTATTCTTTTCGTCGTCGTGTCACCCAACCCGTAAAAACAAAGAGGGGGTGCGCCTCGCTTCCGGGAGACCTTGCTCAGCCTCGATCAACCCGCATCGCCCATGCTGCCGAACTCGTTCTTTGCAGTTGCGTCGCTTGATCGAGCCCTGTCCCCAAGGATATTACTGAAATTCGTTTCTATTGAATTCGATTTTTTCCAGATAATCTGCATTGACTCACGATTGATCCCGTTTTGGTGTGAGCAAAAGAATGACAGGAGATTCCAGCAAGCTCTTGCGACGATCCCGGTCGTTGTGAACAATCTCGAAGAAGCCAAGAGATCACGGCAACTTCTCCTGCGAGATCCCGCGATGCGCCTGGAACCACGAACGCAACAACGACCGGAAGCCTTCCCGCGCAAGGCATCTTGGGGTCGGTGGTGGCGCAATCCTGTCGCGCGGGGTCAACCAAGTCGGCCAGAGGCAACCTAGCTAGCGGATCCAGCGGTCGTCGAGCGTCACCACCCCTAGATTCCCTCATGAACCATAACGCGATGACCCGTTGCATCGACACGATGAGCGTCTATGGCCCTCCCGAGGAACCCCCGGTCGTTTCACGGCCGAATGGGACGGGCCGCATCCTCCTGGACGGCAAGTTTCTTGCCCGTGACGGCAAACGCTTCCGCATCCGAGGGGTGACCTACGGCCCTTTCGCTCCCGACGCATCCGGAGGCCGTTTTCCCTCCCCGGCCCATTGCGACTTCGATCTTTTCCAGATGGCCGAGGCGGGTATCAACGCCTTGCGGACCTATCATGTTCCGCCCGCCTGGCTGCTGGAGAAGGCCGAGGCACGGGGGATGGCGTTGCTGATCGATGTGCCTTGGCCAAAGCATCTCTGTTTTCTCCAGAGCGTCCGCGCCCGGGCGGAGGCTCGCCGGGCGGTGCGGGAGGCGGCGGAGTTCGGGCGGAAGCGAGGGGGTGTCCTGGCCTACTGCGTGGGGAACGAAGTCCCTCCCGACATCGTGCGATGGCACGGCGTCCGGCGGGTGGAGCGTTTTCTCGCCGACCTGTGCGACGTCGCCCACCAGGCTGACCCGGAACGGCTCGTCACCTACGCCAACTATCCTCCAACCGAATATCTCGACCTGTCTTCCTTCGACCTGTCGACGTTCAACGTCTACCTCCACGACCCGGCCGTCTTTCGCTCGTATCTTCTCCGGCTTCAGAATCTCACCGGGGAGCGCCCGCTGCTGCTCGGCGAACTCGGGATGGATACGATGCGCAACGGCGAGTCCGCCCAGGCGGCGTTCCTTTCCGGTCATCTGCGCGAGGCGATGATGGCGGGGTTGGCCGGTGCGTTCGTTTTCTCATGGACCGACGACTGGCACACCGGGGGGCATCAGGTGGAGAATTGGGCCTTCGGCGTGACGCAAACCGACCGAACGCCGAAAGCCGCCTATCATGCGCTGCAGCTGGACGGGGAACTCCGCCCGCACGCCTTGTTGAGAGAGACTCCACGGGTCTCCGTCGTGGTTTGCACGTACAACGGCGGTCGGACGCTCGACCAGTGCCTGCAATCGCTTCAGGCTCTCGACTATCCCGACTATGAAGTCATCGTCGTCGACGACGGGTCGACCGACGCCACGGGCGAAGTGCTGGAACGGTTCCCCGAGATTACGGCGATCCGCCAAGCGAACCTGGGCCTGAGCGTCGCAAGGAACGTCGGCCTCGCGACAGCCACCGGGTCGATCATCGCTTATACCGACAGCGACTGCTTTGCCGACCCGGATTGGCTGAGCCACCTGGTCGACCAGCTCAATCGCAACGGCGCAGCGGCGGTGGGCGGTCCCAACTTGACGCCCGACGACGGCTGGCTCGCCGGCTGCATCGCTGCCTCTCCCGGGCAGCCCACGCACGTCTTGCTGGAAGACCAGCTTGCCGAGCACGTTCCCGGCTGCAACATGGCTTTTCGTCGCGAGGCCCTGGAGGCAATCCACGGATTTGATCCGGGCTTCCGAACAGCCGGCGACGACGTGGACGTCTGCTGGAGGCTTCAAAACGCGGGCTACCGGATCACGTTCGCGCCGGGCGCGTGCGTCTGGCACCACCGCCGCCACACACCGCGCCGCTACTTCAAGCAGCAGGCCGGCTACGGCGAGGCCGAGGCACTTCTCTCATTCACGCATCCCGACCGATTCACGGCGATGGGCAGCGGCAAGTGGCACGGAGTCGTGTATGGACCATCGGCCGTGGGCCTCCGGCTCTCCTCCCCGCTGATTTACCGGGGGACTTTCGGGACCGGCCTGTTCCAGTGCGTCTACCAACCGAACGCCGGTCATTGGGCGATGCTCCCCAGCACGTTGGAATGGCACGCCGTCGCACTCGCGACGGCGGCGGCGGCTCTTGTCGTCGGCCGACCGCTCTTCGCGCTCTCGGCGGTCATGATCGCGCTCTCGGTCTTCGTTGCGGCGCTGCGGGCGGCTCAGGCCCGTCCCGACCGCCGCCACCTGCGCTGGACGACCCGTCCGCTGATCGCTTTATTATGTTATCTTCAGCCCTTGGTTCGATCCTGGTTCCGATACCGGACGCGACTGATCGCGCATCGCGTTCCGCGTGAAGGCCGCACCGAGGCGGAAGGCTCGGCCTCCTTGAGCCCGCCTGGCTCTTGGCCCTGGTTCGGACCGCGATTCGCAGCCTATTGGTCGGAGAATGGGCCCAACCGGATTGATTTACTCCGCCGCGCCGTGGAATCCTTGAACGAGCGGAAATGGGCTCGAGTGCTCGACTCCGGCTGGTCCGATTGGGACCTGGGCGTGTACTGCCGGGCGGGCCTGATCCTCAAGGTCTGCACGGTCCAGGAAGATCACGGCGGAGGCCGTTGCTTGATCCGGGTCTGCTACCGGCTCAGCCTCGCGCAGTGGGTCAAGGCGATCGGGACCGTCGCAGCGGTCGCACTCCCCGTTTTCGCTCTGACCTTTCCGAAGCCGGCGGCCATCGTCTTGACCGCCACAAGCGCACTCCTGGCCGCCCGTTGGTGGCAGGCGAGCCGGGCGGCCGACCGCGTGGTCGACTGGTTTGACGCCGTCGCCGGCCAAATCGGGCTGACCCCCTGCCCTCCCCTCGAGGAACCTCAGGGCCGGCGATGGATCTCGCGCAAGGCGGAGAACCAGCAGGCCGTGGCCTCGGCGGCCGGCGGCTTGGAAACGACGAGCGTGGGGGGGCCGTTCGCATGAACGTTCACGGCCCGAAATCGATCGTCGTGCTCGGCATGATGGCCAAGATGCCCGTCGGCGGGGTCGTCTGGCAAACGCTCCATTACCTGCTCGGATTCAGAAGGCTCGGATACCACGTGACCTATGTCGAGATGCACGGGGTCGCTCCTTCGATGTTCCTCGGGCCGGACGACGTCGAGGGCTCGATCAAAGCCGCCGCGTTCATCAACCGGATCCTCCGTCGGGTCGACCTCGACGGCCACTGGGCCTTCCTCGCGATGCATTCCGACGGCCGCTGCTATGGACTCTCGGAGCAGGAGCTGTCTCGTCGTTACGAAACGGCCGATTGGATCATCAATCTCCACGGTGGAACGATTCCGACAAACGAACTGCGTGCCACCGGTCGCCTGGTTTACCTGGAGACCGACCCCGTCGCCACCCAGATCGAGCTGGCCGACGGGAACCCCGAGACCGTCGCATTCCTCGACGCGCATTGCGCCTTCTTTACTTTCGGCGAAGACTACGGCCGGCCCGGTTGCCCGCTGCCGGTTTGCGACCGCTACTCATTCCATGCAACTCGCCAACCCGTCGTCCTGGACTTCTGGAAGGATCAGGACGTCGGCCCCGGCGACGCCTTCACCACCGTCGGCAACTGGTGCCAGCCTCAACGCGTCTTCGCGTTCGCAGGCGAGACGTACACCTGGAGCAAGCATCACGAGTTCATGAGGCTTCTCGATCTTCCGTCCCGGATCGACCAACGCCTGGAGCTGGCGCTGGGGAAGTGCGGCGACGACGATCGCCGGATGCTCCGAGAGAAAGGCTGGTCGGTCCGCGACGCCCTGGACGTCTCGCGCGACCCGGACGACTACCGCCGTTACGTCGCCGGTTCTCGGGGCGAATTCACCGTGGCCAAGGATCAGAACGTCCGTTTCCATAGCGGCTGGTTCAGCGACCGCAGCGCGACTTATCTGGCGGCCGGCCGGCCCGTCGTCACTCAAGAGACGGGCTTCAGCGGCCATCTCCCGACCGGCGAGGGGCTTTTCGCTTTCTCAGACCTTGAAGAAGCGGCGGCGGCGATCGAAACGATCAACACCGACTATCCGCGCCACCGCCGCGCCGCGCGGCAAGTGGCGGTCGAGTTCTTCGACTCGGACCGCGTGCTCTCTCAACTGATCGACGCCCTTTGATCGCATCGGCCGGAGCCGACGACGATCGCCGCAAAAATAAACTTCCGAGTGACCGACCGTGAGACTCTACTGGCGGGTGCTCCATTACCTGAAACCGTACCGAGGTCTGGCCGTCGCGTCGGTCCTGATCATCGCCGCGACCGCAATGGCGAGCCTGCTGACTCCCTGGCCGCTGAAGATTCTCGTCGATAACGCCCTGGGCGGAGCCCCTCCCCCCCGAATCGTGGTCATGATTCTCGGCCCACTGGCCGGCGACCGCGCCGCGGTGCTCGCCCTGGCCGTAGCCGGGGGCCTCTTCATCGCCTTTTTCAACAACCTGATGCATGTCCTGGAGAACTACGTCAACACGAAACTGAATCTGAGCATGGGGCTCGACTTTCGGAGCGACCTGTTCCGCCACTCCCAGCGGCTCTCGATGGCCTTCCACGACCGTCGCCGCTCGGGAATGCTCATCTATCAGATCAGCTATCAGTGTGACGCGGCCTCGGGCCTGATCATGGCCGTCCCTCCGCTGGCGACCAACGCGTTGACCCTCTTCGGGATGTTCGCAGTCATTTACCTGATCGACCCCAAACTGGCCCTGCTCTCGGTCAGCATCGTCCCCTTGCTCTACTACTCGACGCGCTACTACGTCAAGCACATCCAGCCTCAGATCGTCCGGGTCAAGGGGTTCGAGGCCGAGACCCTCTCGGTGATCCACGAGGCGATCTCGATGATTCGCGTGATCGCGGCGTTTGGCCGTGAAGACCACGAGTACCGCCGCTACCGCGCTCAGGGGACCCAAGCCGTTGACGAGCGCGTTCGCCTCACGGTGCGTCAGACCCTCTTCTCCCTCGCGGTGAACATGACGACGGCATGCGGCACCGCGCTCGTGCTCGGCTATGGGGCCTACCATGCCCTCAAAGGCCGGCTCACGGTCGGAGAACTCCTGGTGATCCTGTCCTACGTCGCGGCGGTCTACAAGCCGTTGGAAGCCATCAGCCAGACGGTCGGCTCACTCCAGGATCAGATCGTCAGTCTCAGGCTCACCCTGGAGCTGCTCGACACGATCCCCGAGGTCAGCGACCCGCCGGGAGCGCGGGTCTCGGGCCGCGCTCTCGGCCAGGTAGCGTTTGAGGGGGTGCAGTTCCGCTACGCCGATCGCGTCGACACCCTCAAGGAGATTGACTTCGAGGTCGTTCCCGGCCAGCGCGTCGCTCTCGTGGGCCCGACCGGGGCGGGTAAGACGACCTTGATTAGCCTGATCCTCCGATTCTACGACCCGACGCACGGGCGCATCCTTCTCGACGGCGAAGACATTCGCTCGCTGACTCTCGAATCGCTCAGGAAGCAAGTGAGCCTCGTGCTCCAGGAGCCGCTCCTCTTCTCCGACACGATCGCCAACAACATCCGTTACGGTCGACTCGACGCAACGATGGACGAGATCATCGACGCAGCGAAGGCCGCCAACGCGCATCAGTTCATATGCAAACTCCCCGACGGCTACGACACCGTGGTCGGAGAGCGCGGGGCGAAGCTCTCCGGGGGGGAACGGCAGCGAATCTCGGTGGCGAGGGCGTTCCTCAAGAACGCGCCGATTCTCCTGCTCGACGAACCGACCTCCTCGATCGACTCGCGGACCGAAGCGGTCATCCTCGACGCCCTCGATCGCCTGATGGAGGGGAGGACGACCTTCCTCGTCGCCCATCGCCTCTCCACGATCCGAAGCGTCGATACGATCCTGGTGATGGACCAAGGGCGGGTCGTCGGCCAGGGTTCTCATGAGTCACTGCTCCACACTTGCCCGCTCTATCGTCAGTTGTACGAACTCCAAAGCGCCCCCCAGAGGCAGCCCGCGTGATCCCTCACGATCCCACGATGATCGTCGACGACGACCTGTTGAGCGTTTCGGACCGCCGGACACTTGCTGTGTTCGACGACGCCTTGAACCTCAACCCCGTCTCGCGCAATCCGACCCGGCTCAGTCCGGAGACCATGACCGAGGTGCTTGCCACCCCGCTGTCGGATCGGCTTGGGCGATTTCTCAGGGCGCGGACGGGCGAGCCCGCCGTCGGGCGGATCAGCGTGATCGTCGTCACTTACAATCAACTGGCATTTAGCCGGCTCTGCCTGGAAAGCGTCCTCGCCAATTCGTCGATGGCCGACCTGGAAGTCATCGTCGTCGACAATGGCTCCCATGACGGGACGCCCCACTATCTCGCGGAACTGGCGGCGCTGACGCCAAGCGTCCGCCCCCTCCTGAACGCGGAGAATCGGGGCTTCGCCCAGGCCAACAATCAAGGACTCGCCGAAAGTACCGGCGACGTCCTGATCCTCCTCAATAACGACACCATCGTCCCACCGGACTGGGACGCTCGCCTGGTCCGCCACCTGAAACATTCCGACCTCGGCCTGGTTGGGCCGCTGACCAACCGAACCTGCAACGAGGCCCAGCTCGCGACCGACTACACGACCTATGGAGGGCTCGTCGAGCTCGCCGATCGCCTGTCGGAAATCGAGGCCGGCACGCGGTTTGAAATCGGGATGTTGGCGATGTTCTGCGTGGCCATGCGCCGCGACGTCTGGAACCAACTCGGTCCGATCGATGAGCGTTTCGGACTCGGCCTGTTCGAGGACGACGACTACGCGCGACGAGCCAAGGCGGCCGGTTATCGAGTCGTCTGCGCCCGCGACGCATTCGTCCACCATTTCGGCCAGGCCTCGTTCGGCGCGTTGAACGACGGCGAGTACGGTCGACTCTGGCATCACAATCGAGCGATGTTTGAAGCGAAGTGGCAGGAGAGCTGGTCACCCCACTCCCAGCGCACCGACGCCTATCGAATGCTGGTCGACCGCCTGCGAACGGCGGTCCGGCTTCACCTCCCCGAAGGAGCCACGGCGGCCGTCGTCAGCAAAGGCGATGAAGACTTGCTGGACCTGGGAACCCGGCGGGCCTGGCATTTCCCCTGCGACGAAGCCGGCAGCCCTCTCGGCCACCACCCGGCCGACGGAGCTCAGGCGGTCGGCCATCTTTTGGAATGGCACAGGCGCGGCGTCGAGTACCTGGTGATTCCCGCTCCTCAATTCTGGTATCTCGATTTCTACCAAGACCTGAGAACCTGGCTCGAGGAATCTTGCCCACCCCCCGTCCGGATCGCCGACACCTGCCTGATTTTCGACCTGCGCCGCCTCTCCCGAAACGGACTGCCCCCCTATTCCTTGAATACCAGCTCCATCGCCGCTCCCAGCTCAGAGGGATTCTGATCATGGACTCGCACGCTTCTCGCATAAATAATCACAATATACCATATCAGCAATTAATCTCATCAATCCGCCGAATGGCCGGCGAGTTCATCCCGGCGGGAAAGCGGATCCTCATCGTCAGCAAGGGGGACGAGGATCTCCTCAGAGTCGCTGATCGCGAGACCGCGCATTTTCCTCAGGCGGAGGGGGGCGGCTATGCCGGCCACCATCCCGGCGACAGCGAGGAGGCCGTCGGACATCTTGAAAACCTTCGGGCGCAAGGTTGGGAATATCTCATCCTGCCGGCGACTTCACTCTGGTGGCTTTCCCACTACACCGAGTTCGAAAGCCACTTGAGAACCCACCACGAATGCGTCTGCACGAACGAGGCGGGCATCATCTTCCGGCTCTCCGGATCAACCTCCCTGGCACGGAACGGCCGATCCTCACGCGCGAGCGCCTTTTCCCGGAACGGTTATTCGCCGTCGCCGCCCCCCAAAGCCGCGAACGTGATGGAAGAATACGCCCGGATCAAGCTCCGCCAATTCCTCGCCGGTCCCGGTCGGCTTCGGTTTCCCAAGGTGGACGAGCCGGTCGTCAGCATCGTCATCCCCACCTATCAGCAGGCTCATTACACCCTCCTGGGACTGGAGAGCCTCCTCGTCGCCGATGATGACGTGCCGTTCGAAGTCATCGTCGTCGACAATGCCTCAACCGACGACACCGAGGCGCTGCTCTCCCGGGTCGAGAACATCCAGGTCGCCAACAACGACTGCAATCTTGGTTTCGGCGAGGCGTGCAACCGTGGGGCGAAGATGGCCCGGGGGGAATTCGTCTGCTTCCTCAACAACGACACGCTCGGTACGCCGGGCTGGTTGAGCGTGCTCGTGGAGACCGCCCGTTCCGAACCGCGCTGCGGGGGCGTCGGCCCCAAGCTCGTCCATCCGAGCGGCCGCCTCCAGGAAGCGGGGGGAATTCTCTGGCGCGACGGCTCAAATTTGGGGTACGGCCGCAACGCCAACCCGACCGACCCGGAGTACGACTACGTTCGAGACGTCGACTACTGCTCGGGTGCCTGTTTCTTGATGCGTAAGGACCTCTTTCTCGCGCTCGGCGGCTTCGACCCTCGCTATGCGCCCGCCTATTGCGAGGACACCGACCTCTGCATGGCGATTCGAGAGGCCGACCTCAGGGTCGTCTACCAGCCTCGGGCCTGCGTCTTCCACATCGAGTTCGGAAGCAGCGAGGCGGGTCATGCGGTTGAGCTCCAACTTCGCAACCGCGCCCGGTTTCGGGCGAAGTGGCGTCTCAAGCTCCGGCAGTATCCGGCGGCGGGATCGGGGGAAGAATGGCTCGCCCGGGACCGCCGCGAAGGACGTCGGATCCTCGTGGCCGACGACCGCGTGCCCGACGCCGGCCTGGGGAGCGGCTTCCCTCGGGCCCGCACTCTGCTCGAGTCGCTTGCCTCGCTGGGCTACATCGTCACGTTCCTCCCGCTCAACAACGTCACGGCTCTCGAACCGGCGACGTCAGAGCTTCAGCAGCTCGGGATCGAGGTGCTTCACGGGGTCAAGAACATCCGCGAGCGATTGTCGCAAAGACACGACCTTTACGACGCGATCCTCGTGAGCCGACCCCACAATGCACACTGGATTCCGGTGATCAAGGAGTTCAACCCGGAAGCCGCCGTCATCTACGACGCCGAGGCGGTCTTCTGTCTCCGCGATGCCCTCCAGGCCGAGGTGGAGGGAAAGAATCCACTCCCCCCGCTCGAGAGCAAGCGACGACTTCGTAAGGAGTTGAGCCTGGCCGACGACGCCAACGCCGTGATCGCCGTCAGCGAACAGGAGCGTGCCTTGTTTACGAAGCACAACCCGGACATCCCGGTTCTCGTCTGGGGCGCTTCGATCCTCACACGAAACGCATCGCCATCGTTTGATGCCCGACGCGACTATCTCTTTCTCGGAAGCCTTGCGACCCCTCCCAACGCCGATGCGCTCCGGCTGCTGCTGGACGCGATCTTCCCCGCAATCCGGGAACGTTCAAACGCCCGCCTGACCGTGGTCGGCGCTCCTGTCCCCGCCTCGACAACAGCGGCCGACGCGCCTGGGTCCGTGGTTCTCACCGGCTACGTGAACGACGTGTCACCCTTTTTCGACCGGGCCCGCGTCTTCCTCGCCCCCCACAGATTCGCCGCAGGAGTGCCGTACAAGGTGATCGAAGCGATGGCCGCTGGCCTGCCGTGCGTCCTCTCGCCACTGCTGGCGCAACAGTTGGAAGTGACCGACGGCGCCGAGGCGCTTGTCGGTGACGGAGTCGATGATTTCCGTCTCAAAGCGCTCCGCCTGCACGAAGACAAAGCGCTCTGGCTTCGCATTCAGCAAAACGCGCTCCGGCTGATCCGCGACCGATTCGACCCCGCCAAGATGCGCGAGGCCCTGGGGAATTGCATCGAGGGGGCGTTCGAAAGCCATTTCGGCCATGCTTCCCACAACCGCCGGCCCGCTCAAATCGTGGCTGCGCCAGGCACGACTCAAACGATCAGGCCACCCCAAAGCCCAAGCATTCCCCTCGTTGACGACCCGCTTTTCCAAGCCCGGGCCACGATCTGATGCGCGACACCATCGTCATCGCCGGAGCGGTCGCTCGTCGACCCGGTTGCGGGGGCCACGCCTGGGTCTTCCTGCAATACCTGCTCGGCTTTCGTCGGCTGGGGTGGGATGTCCTCTTTCTCGACGAACTGGAAATCGACCCGGCCGGTGATAGCCACGCGCCGCACCTGACCGCGAGCGCCCTGGAACTGGCCGGCCTGATGGAACGCTTCGGGCTGGGAAATGACTACTCCCTGAACATCGGGCGCGGAACAAGGACGGTCGGCCTCGCTCGGGCCGACGTGCTCGAGCGTGTCGGCCGCTCCGCGTTCCTGCTGAATGTCATGGGTTACCTCGCCGACGAAGAGATTCTGGCCCGCGCCCCGCGCCGCGTCTTTCTCGACATCGATCCTGGCTTCGGGCAGATCTGGAAGGCCGAAGGGCTGGCCGACATTTTCCAGGGGCACGACGATTTCGTGACGATCGGTGAAAACATCGGTCGCCCCGAATGCGTCATTCCCACTTGCGGGCTCCACTGGCTGACGACGCCCCAGCCCGTCGTGCTCGAACAGTGGCCGTCGCATGAGGACGAACCGGGACGTTGCTGGTCGAGCGTCATGAGCTGGCGCGGAGCGTTCGGCCCCTTGACCTACCAGGGCCAGACCTACGGCTTGCGCCCTCCGGAATTCCGAAAGTTCGCCACCCTCCCAAGGCAGTCCGGCCGCCGCTTCGAACTGGCCCTCGACATTCATCCCGACGAGGTGAAAGACCTGGCGATGCTCGCCGAAAATCATTGGTCGCTCGTCAACCCGGCGCAAGTTGCCGGCGACCCCTGGCGATACCGCACCCACATCCAAGGGTCGCGAGCGGAATTCATGGTCGCCAAGAATCTGTACGTCAAAACCCAGGGCGGCTGGCTGAGCGACCGAAGCCTCTGCTACCTCGCCAGCGGACGGCCCGTGCTCGCTCAGGACACCGGGATCCAATCGCTTTATCCGACGGGCCTCGGCCTGCTGACGTTCTCCGACCTCGACGAAGCAACCGCCGGTGTCGAGATCGTGGAGCGCGACCACGCGAAACAGGCCAGAGGAGCACGCGCCCTGGCCGAGGAGTTCTTCGACTCCGACCGCGTTCTGGGCCGTCTCCTCAACAAGCTCGGAATTGCCTGAATCAAAAAAATGTAAGCGCTCGGCAGTTGGTGCGCATCCGAATTCGATGGAGGTCGCTCAAGGCTGCCAGGACACCCTCATGCAGCGTTCCTTACTCAGATTCGCGCACCAACTGCCGAGCGCCAGGAAAAAAGAGAATTTAACCACGAATGACACAAATGACACGAATGAAGAAAAAAAATGAAATTAATGATTGATTTTTTTGTTTTTATTCGTGTCATTTGTGTCATTCGTGGTTGAAAATTTGGTAAGCGCTCGCCAGGAAAAAAATGGGATCGAGGCATCACTCAATGTCGATCGTCGTCGTCGCCGGAGCCCTGGCCAACAAACCGCGAAACGGCGGCAACGCTTGGGCCGTGTTGAGCTGGGCCCTCGGCCTACGCGCGCTCGGGTTCGAGGTCGCATTCGTCGAGCAGATCCGGCGCGATTGCTGCGTCGACGCCGCCGGCCAACCTTGCCCTTTTGAAGACTCGGAAAACCTCGCCTTCTTCCGCAAGACGACCGAGCAGCTCGGCCTCGACGGCCTCTCGGCACTCATTTGCGAGGACGACGAACGATCGTTCGGCTTGACGCCCACGGATCTGGCCGACCTCGGGCGTTCCGCCAAGGCACTCGTCAACATCACCGGGCACTGGAATCTTGCCCCCCTTTTCGACAGCGTCGGCTGCCGCGTCTACATCGACTTCGACCCCGGTTACACGCAGTTCTGGCATGCGGCAGGCAACGCCGGAACCCGTTTAGCGAGACATGACTATTACTACACCATCGGCGAAAACATCGGCCGATCGGGCTGCGAGATTCCGGTCAACGGCATCGCCTGGCGGCCGATCCGCCAGCCCGTGACACTCGAGGACTGGCCGACCTGCCCTTCGCTCGGCTTCGATCGATTCACAACCATCGCAAGCTGGCGGGGAGCGTATGGACCCGTCAGCCACAAAGGTACGACCTTCGGCCTCAAGGTACACGAGTTCCGCAAGTTTCTTGAAATGCCGAGACAGACCGCCCTGGCCTTCGAAATCGCCCTCGACATCCATCCGGCCGACTTCAAGGACCGCGACGCCCTTCTCGAACAGGGCTGGAACGTCGTCGACCCGCACCGAACCACCGGCGGTCTCGACGAGTTCCGTGACTACGTCAGCACTTCAGGGGCGGAGTTTTCGGCCGCGCAAGGGGTGTACGTCGCCACCGAGAGCGGTTGGTTCAGCGACCGAACGGTCCGCTATCTGGCCTCGGGACGCCCCACCCTGGTTCAAGACACCGGTTTCAGCCGGAACCTACCGGTCGGCGAGGGCCTGATCCCGTTCAGGACGCTCGCCGAGGCCGTCGCGGGAGCGGAACGCATCGCCCGCGACCCTGCGTGCCATGCGCAGGCAGCGCGGGCGATCGCCGAATCGCATTTCGATTCCCAGCATGTGCTGGGTCGCTTCTGCGAGGAAATCGGGCTCCATCCCCAGCCTAAGAAAGGGAAGGGCGCAACCCGATGACCCGGTTCCTCATCGTCAACGCGGACGATTTCGGCCTCAGTGACGGCGTCAACCAAGGGGTCATCCGCGCCTACGAGGAAGGGCTAGTCACCAGCGCGAGCTTGATGACCGGCGGGGCGGCGGCCGAAGACGCAGCGGCCTACGCCCGCCTGAATCCGGAGCTCAGCGTCGGACTCCACCTCGACTTCGGCGAATGGCTCTTTCGCGACGGCGATTGGCATCAAACAAGACAGGTCGTCCCTCTCCCCAACGACCGCGCGGCCAGCGCCTCCGAGGCGGCGCGACAGATCGACCGCTTTCTTCAGATCGTCGGCAGACCCCCCACCCACCTGGACTCGCATCAACACGCCCATCGCGACGAGCCACTTCGCTCCGTCGTCCTGGAGGCGGCGCAGCGATGGGGGATTCCCGTCCGCCACGCTCACCCCGAGGTGCGCTACTGTGGGCGATTCTACGGCCAGACCTCGCGGGGCGAACCGTTCCCCCAGGCAATCACAGCAGAAAACCTCGTCGGAATCCTCAACGGCTTGCCCGAGGGGTGGACCGAGTTGGCCTGCCACCCCGGGCTGGGAAACGACGCGCCGGCGGTCTATCGCACGGAGCGGGCCGACGAGGTTGCCGCCCTCTGCGCCCCCTCGGTTCGTTCGTCACTGGCTGAGACCGGCATCGCGCTTCGCTCGTTCCACGACGTGAGAGAGTGTTTGAGGATGGATCGATGAAAGCGACCCGCGCCACAATTCTCGTCAGCGGCATGATCGCCGGCCATCCCAATCAAGGGGGGGCGAGCTGGGTCGTCCTGCAATACGCCCTCGGTCTTCGAAAGCTCGGCCACGACGTCCTCCTCGTCGAACCGATCGAGGCAACGGCCCTGCGCCCGGCGGGAAGTTCCCTGGCCGAATCGGACAACGCGGCCTTCTTCCGGCGCGTCGTTCGATCGTTGGGGCTCGAGCGATCCTCGGCGCTCCTGCTTGCAGGCACTCGGCAAACGGTGGGCGTCTCCTACGACCGGCTTGAGCGCGAGACCCGCCGCGCCGACCTTTTGGTCAACGTCTCGGGCATGCTCACCGATCCCGGCCTGATCGGGTCGATCCCGCGCCGGGTCTACATCGACGTTGATCCCGCATTCAATCAGCTCTGGCAGGAAAAGCATGGAATCGACATGCGCTACGAGGGGCACACCCTCTTCATGACCGTCGGCCGAGCCGTCGGCCGACCGGGTTGCGACGTGCCAACCTGCGGACGTGAATGGGTTGCGACCTGGCCCCCCGTGGTCCTCCCGCTCTGGCCGACGGCCGGCCTCATCCGCCACCACGGATTCACCACGGTGGCCAACTGGCGGGGTTACGGATCGATCGAGCACGGCGGCCTGCTCTTCGGGCAGAAGGCCCATACCTTTCGAACGCTCTTCGACCTGCCGGCCCGGGCCCGTGCACCGTTCATGCCGGCCCTGGCCATCCATCCGGGAGAGGTCCCTGATCTCGAGGCATTGGCCGCCAACGGCTGGCAGATCCTCGACCCCGCACGCCTGGCCAACACCCCGGCCCGGTTCCGCAAATTCGTGCAACAGTCCGAGGCCGAGTTCAGCACGGCCAAGAGCGGATACGTCCTCTCACGCTGCGGCTGGTTCAGCGACCGGACCGCCTGCTACCTCGCTTCAGGACGCCCCGCCATCGTTCAGGAGACCGGATTCCAAGGGGAGATCCCTGTGGGAGAAGGTCTTTTCACGTTTAAAACCGTCGATGAAGCTGTTGAAGCCGTGAACGCCGTGCGGGGAGATTATCCGCGACACGCCCGCGCGGCACGCCACATCGCAGAAGAATATCTGGATTCCGACAAGGTACTCGATCGCCTCCTCAACCTGGCCTTCGCTACATAAATAAAATAACATGACAAATTCCGAGATGGCGACCGATGACGCGGGCGGTCACCTCGATCTGACTGAACTGCCGATCGTCTTGGCCGAAGTTCTCCAACAAAGCCTCGGCCGGCCCGTTCGGATGGAACAACTCTCCACCCGGCCGTCACCGAACTGGACGAGTTCGTTCCTTCTCGAGATCGACGCGGTCATCGAAGGCGGGGAAACGCTTCGGCTGCTCCTCAAATCGTCCTCCAGGAGCGACCTCCACGAGACCGCCCGCCGAGTCAAGCCCTCCTTTCTTCACGACCCGCGCCGCGAACCGGCAGTCTATCGCGAATTGCTGGACGCAGCGAACCTCGGCACGGCGAAGTACTACGGTGAATCGCTCAGGCGTTGCTGGCTCTTTCTGGAACGGGTGCCGGGGGTCGCGCTCTTTCAGATCGGCGATCTCTCCGCCTGGCGAGAGGCGGCTCAATGGCTGGCTCGCCTGCACCTCGGATTCGCCGGGGAAGACGCCCCGCGTTCCCAGACCGTTCCGCTCCTGTGCTATGACGCGCACCACTTTTGCACCTGGCTCGAACGCGCCCGGACCTTTCAAGGCGAGCGAGCGCGGGGGCCGATCTGGGATCGCCTCGAACAAGGTTTCCTCAACGCCCTCGACCGCCTGTCTGCGATGTCGACCACGCTCATCCACGGTGAATTTTATGCGTCGAACGTCCTGATCGAAACCAAACAGAACAGCCGCCGCGTCTGTGCAGTCGACTGGGAAACCGCTGGTATCGGTCCCGGGCTGATCGACCTGGCCGCGTTGACCTCGGGCTCCTGGCCGGCCGAAGACCGTTTCAAAATGGCGGAAAGCTATCGCATGGCCTTGGCCGGCTCCGCCCCTCTGCCGGATCAGTTTTCGGCCGACCTCGATGCCTGCCGCCTCCTCCTCGCCGTCAAATGGCTCGGCTGGTCGGCCGACTGGTCCCCCCCCGCCGACCAAAGGCAAGACTGGCTCGGCGAAGCGGTGGCCCTGGCCGATGCGATGGTGCCAAAGGCAGGCGGCAGAAAATAAAAAAAAGACCACGACGGCCGCCCATACCCCTCTTCATGAATCCCACGTTCGCAATCAAAGCGGGATTCGATAGAGTATTCTTGGGATTGAACTTACTGCGATTCGGCATGGTCGTCCGAGCGGCTTTTTTTTCTCTCGCGCCTGGCCGAGCGCACCCCGGTCGAGTCCGCGAATCCGGCGGGGGAACCCTGGGATCTTCAATCCCCCCTCAAGCCGCTGTTTCGATTGCCAGAGGGGAACGGCAGTCGCTACAGTATCGATCGCCCAGGCAGTCGCAAACCAAATATGAAGCGCGTGATGCGATTCAATCGATCGCGACGCTTCGTTCAAGTTCGACGGGATCTGATCCGATCCGTTCCCGCACTCTGGCCCCGGGATGAATTCATGGCGATTCTTGTCGTTGGCGGCGCAGGCTATATCGGCAGTCACACGGTCCGCGAGCTGGAAAAGGCCGGTCAGCAGGTCTGGGTCTTCGACAACCTGAGCCAGGGGCACGCCGAGGCGGCGCGGGGGGATCGCCTGATCCGGGGCGACCTGCTCGACCGGGCCGCGCTCGACGACGCGCTGCGCGGCCGGGACATCGACGCGGTGATGCACTTCGCGGCCTTTGCTTCGGTCCCCGAGAGCGTCGCGGACCCGGCGAAATACTACCGCAACAACGTGGTCGGCACGCTCAACCTGCTCGACGCAATGCTCGCGGCGGGGGTGACCCGCATCGTCTTCTCGAGCACCGCCGCCGTCTACGGGGTCCCCGACGTCGTGCCGATCTCCGAGGAGAGCCCGACCCGGCCGATCAATCCCTACGGCTTCACCAAGCTCGCCATCGAGCGGGCACTGGCCGACTACGCGCACGCCTACGGCCTCGGCTACGCGGTCCTGCGCTACTTCAACGCCTGCGGCGCCTCGAGCGACGCGACGATCGGCGAGGACCACACCCCCGAGACCCACCTGATCCCGATCATCCTCCAGGTCGCGCTCGGCCAGCGCGAGAGCCTCTCGATTTTCGGCACCAACTACCCCACCCCCGACGGCACCTGCATTCGCGACTACATCCACGTGGAAGACCTGGCCGACGCCCACGTGCGCGCCCTGGCGAAGATCGAACCGGGCCGGGGCCTGACCTACAATGTGGGGACGGGGGTGGGTGCCAGCGTCCGAGGCGTGCTGGACGCCGCCTTGCAAATCACAGGGCGGCCGATCCCGGCGGTCGAGTTCCCCCGCCGCCCCGGCGACCCGCCAGCGCTCGTCGCCTCCTCCGACGCCCTCCAGCGCGACCTGGGCTGGTCCCCCCGCTACCCCAAGATCGCCGACGTCATCGCCTCGGCCTGGAAGTGGCACTCCACCCATCCCAACGGCTACAGGTCCCGCTGATAGATAACCCCGAGGGAGACCTCCGGCAATGACCAAGCCAACCCCGGAACCGATCGACCCCAAGCAACTGGTGGAACTGGCCCTGGGCGTCATCAAGGCGGCCCGCTTCCCGATGCTGGCGACGATCGACGGCGACCAGCCTCGGGTCCGGCCCGTCTCGCCGGTCCGGACGGTTGGCTTCACCGTCTACGTGGCGAACCTGCGGAGCTACCACAAAACGACCGAGATCGCGGCCAACCCCAATGTCGAGCTCTGCTACCTCGACGATCACCACGACCAGGTCCGGATCACGGGCCTGGCCGAAGTGGTCACCGAGCGCGAACTGCTCCAGTCGATCTGGGACGCCAACCCCCTCCTCCGCCAATACCTCGGGTCAATCGACAACCCACAGTTCCTCCTCTACCGGATCCGGCCGGTCCGGGTCCGGCACATGAAGGAGTGGGCACTCGACTATCACGAGGTCAGCTTCGAACCGTAGAAAACAAGAGGGGCTGAGTGGTACGGGTCATACCCAAGGCCGATTTCCTGCAGCCCCGAAGGGGCGACCGTGAATAGCCAGGGGTGAAACCCCTGGAAATAGGATAAACTCAAATGAGCATGAATCGCAGCCCCGAAGGGGCGACCGTTAGAGGCGTTAGGCTCATTCAGACGGTCGCCCCTTCGGGGCTGCGAAGCGCTCATTTGTCGCGTCTCTTCCAGGGGTTTCACCCTTATCCTTACCAAGAACATTCGTACAGAATCCAGGGTTTCCCCCCTGCTTTTTTCGGGCAATCTGGCATAGTCAATGCTTCTCTTGACCCACCCGCCGGTCTGACGGCCCGGGTCAAGGTACCCTGGCTTGCTCGGATGCTCATCATGAGTCCCACACTGACCGACCCTGAGGCTTGGGCCCAAGCCAATTTCGCCGGTGCCGATCTGGGCGACAAACGCCGAGAAACGCGGCTGATCCGACTCGCCACGCAAATCGCCGTGGATTCCTCGGCCAGTCTTCCGAAAGCGACGGGCAATTGGGACGACCTCAGGGCCGCTTATCGCCTGCTCGACTCCTCGGCCGTCAACTTCCGGGCGATTGCCGAGCCGCATTGGCGTTCGATCCGGGAAACCAGCCCCGAGATGGCCCTGATCCTTGACGACACCACCGAGATTGATTTCGGATGCACCCGACAGATTCAAGGCGTGGGGCCCGTTGGTACGGGCACGGGTCAGGGCTTCATGATCCACTCCGGATTGATGGTCTCCCACAAGGACGAGGTCGTCTACGGCCTCGCAGGCCAAATTCTCTTTCATCGCAAACCGGTTCCCAAGGGGGAGAGTCGGACGCAACGCCGCAAACGCGATCGCGAGTCGGAGGTCTGGGGAAAACTCATCGAACTGATCGGTTCCCCGCCCCAAAACACACGCTGGGTTCACGTCATGGACCGTGGATCCGACGATTTCGAGGTCTATTGCCGCGCCCAGCGTCAGGGCGTCGATTGGGTCGGACGGGTCAAGAGCCTGCATCGACGCGTTCAGGGTGCCGATGGTCTCGAACGCCCGTTGCAGGAGGAACTCGAATCGGCACCGCAAGCGGGTTGCTTCACGCTCAAGCTGCGGGCTCGTCCCGGATTGTCGGCGCGAACCGCCAAGCTCACCGTCACGTTCGTGCGGGCGACGATGCTCGTACCGCGGCAGCCCGCGGACTCGCTGAAGGGTCTCGATCCGCAACCGATTGCGCAATACGTGGTGTGTGTGCGTGAGATCGATCCGCCCGCCTCGGTCAAAGAACCGATCGAATGGGTGCTGTACACTTCTCTAGAAGTGGCCTGCCTGGAGGATGCGTTGCAGATCATTTCCTATTATGAAAAGAGATGGCTGATCGAAGAATGGCACAAAGCGTTGAAATCGGGTTGCAGTGTAGCCGATCATCAACTCAAGGCGAGCCATCGGCTGGAGGCGCTGACGGGCCTGCTGTCAGTGGTGGCGGTACGGCTCTTGCAGTTGAAAGGGATCGCCCGATCGGAACCGGAGCGGCCGGCGATCGAAGTTGCCCCGCCAAAATATGTGGCCGTGCTCCGCGCGTTTCGGCGAGCGACTGAGGTGTTGCCATGGGGAGCGTATCAGTTTTTTCGGGAGTTGGCGAAACTCGGGGGATTCCTGGGACGGAAGGGGGACGGTGAGCCGGGATGGCAAACGATCTGGAGGGGATGGATGAAGCTCCAAGCGATGGTTCAGGGGGCTGAGCTGGACCTTCGCTTGGAGTAGCATTACTGCGCAAACGTTCTTGGTAAGGACAAGGGTTTCACCCCTGGCTAGAAACGGTCGCCCCTTCGGGGCTGCAAACAGAGACCGCTCCCTCCTCCCCTCCTGGGACCGTGGGCGGGTCGCCCGCGTTCGCAGGAGGTATGTCCGCATTCGATCGAAACCCCTGGAAAACCTTCCGATGCCAGTGTCGATGCAGCCCCGAGGAGAGCCGCCGAAGACGCCTCACTCGTGCCGCAGGGCATCGATCGGGTTCAGGAGCGCCGCCTTGACGGCCGGGACGAGTCCGAAGACGACGCCGGTACTCCCCGAAATCCCGAAGCCGAGGACAACGGCCCACCAGGGAACGACCACGTCGACCATCTGGGGGTGAAGGCTCGCGATCGCGCAGAAGGCATGCCCCAAGGCAATCCCGAGGCCGCCCCCCGCGACGCTGAGGGTCACCGCCTCGGTCAAGAACTGGACCAAAACGTCGCGACGCCGGGCGCCAACGGCCTTGCGGAGACCGATCTCACGGGTCCGCTCGGTCACGCTCACGAGCATCACGTTCATGATCCCGATGCCGCCGACCAGCAGCGAGATGCCGACGATCCCGGCCAGCACGGCGGTCGCGACCAGGCTCAGGTTGTTGAACGTCTCGAGGATCTCGTCCTGGGTCATAACGTTGAAGTCATTCGGTTGAAACGCGGCCAGGCCGTGTCGGCGGCGGAGCAAGTTGACGATCTGCGAACGGGCCTCGGGAACCCCCTGCTCCGAGACCGCCTGCGCGGTGAACGCAAGCTTATGCCGCGAGGCCGGGTACATCTTCAGCGCGATCGTGTACGGGATCAGGATGATGTTGTCCTGGTTGTCCCCGAGAAAACTCCCCTTCTCCTCGAGCACGCCGATCACCCGGAACCGCTGGCCGTCGAGCAGGATCGTCTGGCCGACCAGCCCCTCGTCGACGTTCAGCTTGCGGAGCACCTCACGGCCGACGACACAGACGTGGTGGGCCCGCTCGACGTCAACCACGGCGAACGGCCTCCCCGAACCGACCGGGAAGTTGCGGATGGCGTGGTATTCGGCCGCCGTCCCCTCCAGCGGAATGGAGAGTTCCTCGCGACCGTACCGCACGGCGACCGTCGGCCGCCGGATCAGCGGAGAAATCCGCCGAAGCGCCGAGCACCCGGCCTCGACGGCCGCCAGGTCCCGCTCGTCGAGTTCGATCCGCCCAAGCCGCTTCCCCGCCTCCCCGGCAGGGCGTTGGGGCCAGACCCACATCGCGTTGGTCCCGAGCCCCTGGAGGAACTCGGACACATAGCCCGTAAACCCCTGAATCACGCCCACGACCGTGATCGTCGAGGTCACGGCAATCACGATCCCAAGCACGGTCAGGATGGACCGCATCTTGTGCGACCAGAGTTGCTCCAAGGCGTTCTGGACGTTGGCGAGCATGGGTGGTGTCGTCCCTCTTTTTTTATCTTGGGGGGAGTCAGCGCTCGGCATCGCAACGCCGGCGCCTTGGGGCGGCCCCTCTGACAAGTTTCTGATTCTACCAGGACGGCCAGCCCGATGGAGTCCGTGTGAACGGGGACGAAGCGATTTCACCAGCCCACTTTCAAACCAGAGCACTTGACTCAGGCCGGCTCGACCTCTATCTCTAAGTTCCTTGAAGCAGGTCTCAATGTGCGCCGCGAACCGAAAAAAAGATGCGGCCGACGCAGGATGGGGACGGCGATGGCCCAAAAAACAGGCGGAAACGCGGGCGACTGGCTCATGGTCCAGGAGCTCTTCGAGCGGGGCGACCCCGCGTTCGTCGAGGCCCTGCGCGCGTTCTACGACGCGGAGGTCCTCGCGACCTTCGCCCCGCGTTGGTTCGCCGATCGCCGGCCCGAGGCGCGCCGCCTTCTGTTCGACTACCTCGACCGCCCGCTGAACGCCTATCGGCACGAGGCGTTGGTCAAGCGTCTGTTCAAGCTGGCGGAAGCTGCGGGTGACGACGCACTGATGGCCCGGTTCCTCGTCGCCTTCGACCGCTCGATCCGGCGGGCCGTGGGGAAGCAGGTCCGCTTCGAGACGCAGGAGGTCGACAACGAATCCGACGCCAATGCCCTGACCGACTCCTGGCGTGATCGCGGGTACGAGTCGGTCAGCGTCTGGCGGAACTGGCGCCAGCGCTACCAGGTCTCGGGGCGTTGGACCGAGCCTTGCTTGATCTCCCCACGCGACACCACGATGCCTCGCGGTGCCCTGAAGGAAACGTACGATCCCTATTCCTGGAACCCGAAGCTCGGCCGCTACCAGACCTTCGCGGTCCCCGACTGGGTGTTCGCGCTCAAGCTCGACCCGCGCCAATTCCGCCAAGGGGAGCCGTTCCCCGCAGCGCAACGCAACGGCCTGGCGCGTTACCGGCTCTTCTCGGTCGCCACGCGGCACTACCTTCGCCGCCGCGTCTGGCGTTACTTCCGCCGGTTGGGCCGCAACGCCCCTGAGCGTTACCTCCCGGCCGTCAAGGAAGCCCTTCTCCAGTACCGCGACGCCGACGTCGCCAACGGCCTGGCCCTGATCGACAATTGGAGCCTGACTCATATCCTGTTCCGATTCTCCCCCGCCATCGTCCCCGATGAACGGGGATGGCGGGTGGCGCCGGGGCACTCGCTGGCCGAGTTGGAGCCGGCCCCTCGATACAAGGCGCTCTGGGCATCCCAGCCACGCGCCTTCGTCGACCTGCTCGTCCTCGGCCGCTGCCGCCCGGTGCGTGGCTGGGCGATCCGCACGATCCGCCGCAACCCAACGGCGATCCTGGCCGTCTTTCCGCTCGAAGAACGGCTGGCCTTGCTGGAGGACGACGACCCGGAGGTGGTCGGGCTCGCCGCCGACCTGATCCGCGACGACCCACGCCTGGCCGACGTCCCCGCGTCGCGATGGCTCACCCTGCTCGAAACCGCCAGCCCGGCCGCCCTCGACATCCTCGCCGGCCTGGTCGAGCGGCTCGTCAGGCCCGATCAGGTCACCCTGGCCGAGGCCGTCCGCCTGGCAAGCGCTCGCCCCTTGCCCGTCGCCAGGCTCGGCCTGGACTGGCTCCGCACCAAGACACCACACGACGAAAGCGAGTGCCGAACCCTCCTCGATCTGCTCGAGGCCGGGGCCGACCCGCTCCGTGGCGAAATTCTCGGCTGGCTGCGACAGACCCTGGCGAACTCCCCCGGGTTGAAGCCCGACTGGATCCTCCAGTGGCTCGACAGCCGGCATGAGGACGTCCGCGCGGAGGGGTGGCGGTGGCTCGAGTCGGACGCGACGGCTCGCGACGATGTCGCCATCTGGCAGCGTCTGCTGGAAAGTCCCTACGACGACATCCGGCTCGCCCTGGTCGCCGCCCTCGACGAGCGGACCCGGCAGGGGGACGCGGTCCACCTGAAACCAGGGCGGCTCGACCCCGACCTACTCCGCCTGCTCTGGGCCTCGGTCCTCCTGAACATCCATCGCGGCCACCGCGCCAAGCCGCAAGTCGTCCGGCAACTGTTCCGCCAGGCCGAGGCCCATCCCGGCGACCTGCCCCGCCTGCTCCCCTTGCTGGCCGTCGCGCTCCGCTCGGTGCGCGGGCCGGAGTGGCAGGCCGGGCTCTCGGCCGTCGTCCGCCTGGCCGAGCATGACGAGGCATCGGCCGCACTCGTCAGCCAGGCCTTTCCGGAGTTGCAACTGACGACCGCCAAGCCAGGTCCATCGCGGAACCAATCGAAGGAGTCTCGATGAACCTGACTCTCGCCTACCGAGGCCGTAGCGCCATCGTCTCGAGCCCGGGCGGCCTGGCCGTCTCGCTGGCCCCGAACCTCCGCCGCGACCGGGTCGCCTTCGACGCCGCCTTTCTCCAGCCGCTCCGGTTCCGCGAGGCGATCGGAGCGCTTCACGACGTCGTCGTCAGCGACCACCGCTACCACGCCAAGGACAACTCCGCCTACGAGAACTACCTGGCCGAGCGAAATCAGCGTGAGGCGGAGATCCGCCGCACGGCCACCTCGCGCACCAGGACGGCGATCCTCAAGGAATCGACCGGCGTCGACCCCGCCGCCATCGCCGCGTTCGAGACGGACTATCGCCGGCTGCGCAACCAGTACTGGGGCGCTCGCCAGAAATACTCGAACTACCTGAGCCGCCACGACCCCGAGCTCTGGCGGCTCCTGGTCCCCTGCGACCCGGTCGTCACGGTCGCCCCCGACTGCCTCTTCTTCGAGTGCTTCAGCGTCGACGAGAGCAGCTACGGCTGCCTCACCGTCGACCGTGGCGCCTTCTCCGGGGAGCGTGACGTCGCCCTCGGGACCACGAACGTCGACTACTCGTGGTCACTCTACGAGCACTTCCAGACGCTCCGAAGCTACCGCGAGACGCGATTCCTGGTCGATCCGGGGGGGATCGAGGTAAAGGCCGGCGAAGGACCGGGCTATCGCGAAGAAAAGATCGACCTGCCGCCAAGCTGGCTCCGTGGGTTCATGCAGATCCAGGCGGCCATGAGCCTGCCGATGCGCCGGGTCGCGATCAGTCGCGAAGGGCTGTACAGCGTCCTCGCCTTCCTGAAGCGGCACCGGGCGTCGCGGAGCCCTCGGGCCGTCCGCTTCGAGTTGATCCCAGGGCAGCCCGTGGCGATCGTCCTGGAGCCCTGGGAGCGGCGGATCGTGCTCCACTCTCTCCCCTACGACGGCCCTCGGTCCGAAGTGATCCGGGTCTGGGGCCGCGACCGGCTCCGGCTCCTCGCGCGCCTGCTCCCCTTGATGGACGAGGCGGAGGTCTACCTGCTCGGCAACGGCCTGCCGAGCTTCTGGTCGGTCCGGATGGGCGAAATGCGCCTGCTCCTGGGCCTCTCCGGCTGGACGGCCAACGACTGGACCGGCTCCGGGGCCCTCGACCAGCTCGCCCCCCCCGCCGAGCCGAGCGATGCGCTCCTGGGGGACATCGCGGCCGCCTTCGAGGACAGCCCGGCGAAGACCTTCGACCAGATCCGCCAGCGCACCGGCGCGGCCCCCGCCTACGTCGCCGCCGGCCTGAACCGGCTCGCCCTGATGGGCCAGTTGATCCACGACCTGCACGCCGGCCTCTATCGCTGGCGGCAGATTATGCCGGTGGCCCTCGCCCTCGACGCGATCGGGCCCGAGAACGCCGAGACGGCCGCCGCGCGCGAGCTCGTCTCCCACGGCAAAGTCAAGGTCACCCGCGACGATCGCCGCGACGACGGACTGAGGATCCTCGAAGGGGAAGTCCCCGACCGGCCCGTCTCGCTCCTGCTCGACGCCGACGGCCGAATGCTCCGGGGTAAATGCACCTGCTCGCACCACTTCACCGGCGGCCTGCGCCGGGGACCCTGCCGGCACTTGCAGGCACTCCGCGACGGCTCCCGCACGGCCCAGCCACTCCGCTCACTCGACGCCTGGTTCGCCGCGCTGGGGATCTGATTCCACACCAACGTCCCACAAGCATTCATAAATGCGAAATTTACCCCCTCTTTTTTGTTGACATCCTGGGCCCGGCTCGGCAAAGTGGCCTCCAAGGACGAGGCGGGCCGGGGCCCGAGACCAGCATGCTGCGGCGTTCCGCCGTGGTCGACTCTGCCCCCGAGACTGCTTCCCCAAGAGTGTTGTTCTTTTGGCCCGGGGCCGTAGCCGTACGCCGGGCTGAGTCAACCGTTGTTCCCGGCGTACGGCTACAGCCCCGGGCCTCGGTGAACACCCTTGGTCGTCGCTTCGAAGTCGGGCAACGGCCCGTCCCCGTCCTTCCTACCCCGAATCCCTCGGCCGGCGACATGAATCTTTTCCATCGCCTCCTCCGGTTCCTCTTCGGCTACGAACCCCCTGCGCGATCGGCGAGCCAGCCTCGGCCTACTCCGGCTCCCGCTCCAGCCCCGGAGCCACCAACCACTCCGGACGCCATCGCAGCGACCCTCACCGAGGCGTTCGGAAAAACGGCCGAGACGACCGCCCCGGCCCTATTGCCCGACGCTACCGCCGATCCCTACTTCGCCGTCACGGCCGACGTCCAGTCAACGGCGACGAACCAGGGCAAAGGCAACGGCAAATCGTCGCTCGGTCTCGAAGCCAACGCCTACCTGCCGATCAGCCGGGAAGAGATCAAGAAGACCGCCAAGGGGATCGACCGGTTCGGCAACCCCTGGTTCGGCCGACGCGACCTGATCCCGCCGACCGACGACCCCCGAACGAACCTGATCGATCGGGCGATGGTAACTCAAGGCTTGCTCTCCCCCACGCAACTTCACGAGATCCACGACGTCGGCGCCCGGATGGATCAGATCAGGCCGTCGCTGGCCGCGATCGAGAGCCGGGCGGCCGTTGACGGGGCAGCGGCCGTCGCGGCCGACCGCGAGGCCCGCGTGCTCTTGAAGGCCCGCAAAAAAGCCGAGGCCGCCCAGCGCAAGCAAGAACGCATCGACCAGGTCGCCCATCGCAAGGCAACGGACATCGTCTTCCTCGGCCGAGGCGTCAGCGCGGGCCTGAACGACCGCCAGAGCGATCTCGACGCCCTGACCGGGGCTGGCCTCCCCTTGCTGAGCACGCCGGCCGACCTGGCAGCCGCCCTCAGCCTGTCCATCTCGAAGCTCCGCTGGCTCGCCTTTCACACCGAGGCGGCCACGCGAACTCATTACGTCCAGTTCACGGTCCCGAAGAAGAGCGGCGGCCTGCGAACCCTCTCCGCACCGCACCGGACGCTGGCCGAAGCCCAGCGCTGGATTTTCCAGGAGATCGTTGCCAAGCTGCCGGTCGAATCGGCCGCCCACGGCTTCGTCGCCGGCCGGAGCATCGTCAGCAACGCCGAGGCCCACTGCCGCCGCGCCGTCGTCGTGAACATGGACCTCGAAGCCTTCTTCCCGAGCATCGGCTTCCCCCGCGTCCGCCGCGTCTTCCGCAAGCTCGGCTACTCGCCGGCCGTCGCCACGATCCTCGCCTTGCTGACCACCGAATGCCCCCGCCGCACCGTCGTCTACGGCGGGACGACATACCACGTCGCCACCGGCCCACGCGGCCTCCCGCAAGGAGCCTGCACCAGCCCCGGCCTCTCCAACCAGGTGGCGATCCGGCTCGACCGCCGGCTCAGCGGCCTGGCCCGCAAGTTCGACCTCTCCTATACGCGCTACGCCGACGACCTGACCCTCTCCGGCGACGCCACGCTCGAAGCGAAGGTCGGCTACCTGATGGCCCGGCTCCGGCACATCGCCGGCGAAGAAGGCTTCGCCGTCAACGAGGCGAAAAGCCGAGTCCTCCGCCAGGCGACCGCCCAGACAGTCACGGGCCTGGTCGTCAACGACCGCCCCGGCGTCCGCCGCGCCGAGGTCCGCCGGCTCCGCGCCATCCTCCATCGGGCGAAGTCCGAAGGACTGGCAAGCCAGAACCGCGACGGCCACCCCAACTTCCTCGCCTGGCTCCACGGCAAGATCGCCTTCGTCGCCATGGCCCGCCCCGAGCTCGGCGCCGCTCTCCGCGCCGAACTCGACTCCCTCCTATAGCCCTGCCCGTTTCGTTCCCATCATAACGTGAGGTCATCTCAATGCGAGTGCCGCACCCGTTGCTGTGGCCCGTCGTCACAATGGCCGCGAGCCTCCTCGCGTCGCTGGCGTCAGCCCACGAGCCGGAGAACAACCACGCGCCGGCAACAGAGCCCCTGGTCGTCGCCACCGGAATTGCCGACGTGCGGTTAGCAAGCTTCGACCGCCTGATGACCAAGTTCCTGACCGAGAACAAGCTGCCGGGAGCCTCCTTGGCCGTGGCCCGGAACGGGCAGTTGGTCTATGCACGCGGCTTCGGCCTCGGCGACGTCGAGGCGAAGACGCCCGTCGAGCCCGATTCGCTCTTCCGGATCGCCAGCATCTCGAAGCCGATCACCGCCGCCGCCGTCCTCCAGCTCATCGAGCGGGGCAAGCTCAAACTCGACGCCCCTCTCGTCGACCTCCTCGACGTCCGACACGAGGGAAAGCCCGTGCCGCCGGGCGACCCTCGCCTGAAGGACGTGACGGTTCGCCACCTGCTCCAGCATCGCGGAGGCTGGGACCGCGACAAGTCGTTCGACCCGATGTTCCGCTCGGTGAAATTCGCCAACGAGCTGGGGACCATGCCCCCCGCCACCTCCTGGCAGGTCATCACAGCCATGTGGTCGCGCCCGCTCGACTTCGCCCCGGGCGAGCGCAACAGTTACTCCAACTACGGCTACTGCCTGCTCGGACGAATCATCGAACAAGTTTCAGGCATGCCCTATGAAGCCTACGTCCGCAAGGAGATCCTCGAGCCGCTCGCGATCGATTCCATGCGAATCGGCAAAACCTTGATCGAAGAGCGTGCCCCTGGCGAGGTGCGCTACGTCATGGGCGAGTCCCGCAAAAAGAAGCAAGGACCGGCCGTCCTCGGCCCATCCCTCGGCGAGCCGATCGCCATGCCCTACGGCGGCTGGTACCTCGAAGCGATGGACGCCCACGGCGCCTGGCTCGCCTCGGCCCCCGCTCTGGTCCGCTTCGCCTCCGCCTTCGACGCCCCTCAGTTCGGCACGATCCTCAACGAGTCCAGCATTCAAACCATGTTCACCCGCCCCGAAGGCCGCGCCGGCCACAAGGCCGACGGCACCCCGACCACCGTCTACTACGCCTGCGGCTGGAACGTCCGAACCGACCAGCCCGGCGGCGGCATGAACACCTGGCACGGCGGCTACCTCGACGGCTCGGCATCTCTCCTGGTCCGCCGCCACGACGGCCTGACCTGGGCCGTCCTCTTCAACTCCGACACCGGATCCAATGGCAAAAGCGCAGCCGTCACAATCGACCCGTTGATCCATCAGGCCGCCAACGCCGTCAAGGAATGGCCGATTAAAGACCTATTCCTCAGCAAGATTACTTCGCGAAAGCATGAGTAGCTGACGGAGGATCGTGCGTTCGGGCGTCACCAGGTCAAGGAGGACCTTTTCGTCGCCCTGGAGAAAATATTCGATACCAACTCGAAAGATCCTCAGGGGAATTCCTAGCTCCGGGTGGCCGCCTCCCCACTTCAACCAGGCTTCCCGCCAGTTCTTCAGCGTCTCCAGACCTATTCGACCGACATCAATTCGTCTGAGACTGCGCAGGAGCCCGGAGCCAAGAAAATCCAGCGCATCCGCTTCGCAATAGATCGCGATCAGTCTGGACACATGCTGTTGAAGCTCCTCAGCCCCTTCGCTCAGCCTCATCATCAAATCGATGATCATCTCCACATCATGATTTCTATCACCAGGAAACCGGTCAAAGGCTTCCGCCAATGCCTCGAAACCTCGCTCCCAACACCGTAAGGCGAACATCGGCTCGCAACGAGAGAAACCGTGCCTTTGTTCTGCCGAGCCGAACTCCAAGCCTTGTTCATAGCAATGAAATGCGGCTTCGTGCCGGCCAAGCCTGCTGAGTAGATTTCCCTTAAGGGTCAAGGCGGTTTCGTTCTGCGGATCGGTCTCCAAAAACTTGTCGTAACACGCGAGCGCAGCTTCAGGATTTTGGAATTCCTCGTACTGATAAGTCAGATCGAACGTGCCGGCTTTCACAAGAAGCTGCGGGAGAACCTCAGGGCGATACCAAATGCGAAGGAAGTTAACGAGCAGGCGGAGGGGCTTACGCCGTTTCTCTTTGACCTCGCTGGCCAACCGCATCAACGGTTCGGCCAACTCGTAGAGTGACTCGCGACCACGTGGACTTCGGAGGACGTAGCCGAGTTTCAAGAGTTTGTTGAGCTGACTGCTCACCGTATTCTCAGCCGCTAGTAGGTGCCGTGCAATCTCCTTGGGCGTACAGGTGTCCTCTCGACTGCAAAGATACTCGACGATCTGACGCTGTTGCGCGGAGAGCCAACGCATCCGCTCCTGATAGTAGGGCGTCATCGCGTCGGCCATCCTTTCAAACGGCTCCACCAGATCGTCGAGCGACTCGCGCGTGAGGAACCCAGACATAACGATAGAGATTCGGTGGTTGCCCCCCGCAATGTGGTGGAGCGCGCGAACGCGGGAGCGTCCTTCGGGAGTCGCCAGAAACTCGACCAGATCGGCCTGCTCACGATGTCGTCCGATCCGGCGCAGAAGCTCAACGGCATCGGAAGTGTGCAGAGGTTGAAGGTGGTTGGTTGCGAAGAAGCCGAAAAAAGGCTGTTCGCGACTCTGAATGCTCCTGAAGATTCGTTGCGAGGTCGCCACCACGCTCATAAACGGATGGGTCTGCAAGAAAGCTCGCCACTTCTTCTGGCCCTCATCACCCAGGCCCTCGAAAATGAGGTCGAGGTTCTCGACAAAGAGCAGGAGCACCTTGTCGCGAAACTTGTCGACCAAGGTCGTTTCCAGGGCTTTGAGAATCCTGGCCGGGGGAAGATCAAGAAGATCTTCGAGCCAATTCAGGGGGAATTCGGCCGGGTACTCTTCGGCGAGGAGTTCATAGAACCGCTTCATCAGTTGAACGAACGACGTAATCGTTTCATCTTCAAGTAGCCAGGCGATCCGGACCTTATCCGAGAGCGCAGGGTCCTGCGTGACCCGGTGGTGCATCAAGGCAATCAGGTGCGTCTTACCGATCCCGCGAGGTCCAATCAAAAGAATCTGATGCTTATTGTCTGTCAGTACGCTCTCGGAGATGCGTTCGAGAAGATCGGCCAACAGTGACTCCCGTTGGACGAAGATCTCTTCGAGCAGGCGCGGTTCGGTACGGCTGGGAGTGAACCGCCAGATGAAATCGTTGCCGGCCACGGGTCAGATCCCCCTATCCAGCGCCCACCAGCGGCGGATCAGCGGGAACCGAAATCGAATGCGCCCGTCCGGCTCGCGCAGCAGATAGTGGTCGCGTTCCATCAAGCGGAGCACGCGTACAAGTTCGTCCCGGCTGTCAAACGCCGTGGAGCGGTTGTTGACCCCGCTTTGCAACTGCGCCACAGTGAGCGGGTCCGGCGCGGTGGCCAGGGTATCGAGGATCAGTCCGACGAGTTGAGCGGTCGCGTCCTTCTTGTAGTAAGCGGGAATCCGGCGCCGGTAATGACCGAGATCCCAGGGATCGTTCGCATCAACAAGTTGACGCTGGACAAGGTCCCGGATCACGCTCTGCTCGGCGGATCGCCCCGCCTGCCGGAGACCGGCGACAACGTGGTGGATGTAGAAGGGGAAGCAGTCGGATTCCTCCGCGATGACCCCGGCCGCCTGACCCGGGTCGGAGGCGGAGAGGTTCTCACCTTGGATCAGATCACCCGCCAGTTTGATGGCATCCTCCATGTCGAGCGGGGGCACCTCGATCGCGTACATGTCGTTGACGGGTTCGCTGGACATCTTGCCGTCACGAATGCTCTCCAGAACGTGATGCAGCCCAATCGAGCCGGAAAACACCATCCGGAGATCCGTGTATTCCTGGCGGAGACTCCGGAGTGTATCAAGCACCTCCACGGCCGCCTGCTCCCCGTTCGCTCGACGAATGTGATCGATCATGTAGGGCAGCTCGTCCCACAAAAAGACCAGCCGTACATCCTGCTTTTCCGAGACGAGATCACGAACCGCAGCGGCCAATAATGCCTTCCAAGGGCGCGAGCCGCTCGTCCGCTTAAAATCTCCGAACTCATGGTCCTCGTAGATTTTTCGGGCGGCATTCGCCGCTTTTTTCCACGTGTTCAGGTAAGTCTGAACCTGCCCGTACACGGCAATCGCAAATTCTTCCGCCGAATGAAACGTCTCAAGGTCAAGGAAAACGGGAAACCAACCCGGGGCGGGTTCGTGCTTCATCTTACGCAAAACACTCGTCTTACCGATCCGCCGCTCGGCATTCATCAGAAGACAGAGCCGGTCCAGTTGATCCCAGATCCCTGAAATGAGCCGGTCCCGCCCGTAAACGTTACGTGGATCGACAACACCGCCTGGATTGGCCTTCATCGACGATCTCCGCGGACCTTTTCACTTGCACCCACCCCCACATCATACGTCAAACTTGACGCACGTCAAACTTGACGCACGTCAAACTTGACGCACGTCAGTTCTGTCGTCTTTCGAGAGACAAAGGGGGATTCCTCTTCTGGGCTGTACCGGGAAAGGTCGGGGGGGGTTGGGTGGTCCGAGCCACCCAAACGAAAGCCCCAAGCAAGGCGGCGGGCCGGCCGTAATTTCGCCCGGCCATCTACCAACATCCTCGTCGCCACGCTTACCCACACACAAGCACATAAAAATTCTCAAACTAACAAATGTCTGGCAGCGGTCTTGACCAAACCAGAATGCGGGCGGGGCGCCCAATGGCACTTACTTTCGCCAATCCTGCAATAAGGGGCACCTCTGGCACGATTTTTGCGCCATGAACTCCTATTTTTTGGGAGTACCTCGCATGAACCATGACCAGGAATCACCCGCTGTCGTCGATTTGGGTGAGGCGGTTCGGATGTTCCATCGCTTGGTCCCACCGGATGTCCTGCATGCTCAGAAACCGCCCACGCTCTCGACCGTGTTCACGCCTTGGGTCGTTGTCTGGCTGATGATCTATCAACGGTTGACCTGCAATGCAACGATGGCCACCGCTGTGGGAGAGTTGGCTCGATTAAGTGCGGATGTGCTCCCGGATAACAAGCGGGCCCGTGAGAAATCGTTCTCGGCCAACACGGGTGGGTTTTCGCGAGCGCGAGATCGGCTGCCCGTGGAGATGGCTCAACGGGCGGCTGACGAGGTTTCTGCAGCCTTAATCGCCAAGTCTCCGCCATCGGTGAAAGGGCGTAACGCGTTTCTTGTGGACGGTTCCACGCTCTCTTTGGCACCCACTGACGCCTTGCGCAAAACGTATCCGCCGGCCCGCAATCAACACGGAGAATCGCACTGGCCGATCCTCCACTTGGTAGCGGCCCACGAGTTATCCAGCGGTGTGACCGTGCGTCCGGAAGTGGGGGCAATGTATGGCCCGGCCGCGATTGGCGAAGTCCCATTGTCGGCCGGTTTGATGCCGCGACTTCCGGTCGGCTCCGTGTTGATCGCCGACCGGAATTTTGGCGTCTTCGCGTTTGCCTGGTTGGCCAACCAGGCGGGCCACGACTTCGTGTTGCGGTTGACTGAGAAGCGATTTCGGTCGATGGTGCGCCAAGGGAAAGCCCAGGGCAAGGACCAGTGGGAACTCACTTGGCAGCCCAACCGCTGGGAACGCAAGTCGAACCCACAATGGCCGGCCGATGCAACGTTGCGGGTGTGGTTGCACGAGGTTCGGATTTCCGAGAAGCTGACGCTGTGGCTTGTGAGTCGGCTCCCTGACGAGGGGTGCGAGCTCGCCGCAATCTATGGCCAGCGGCAAAATATCGAAACCGATCTGCGTGATTTGAAGCGGACGCTTCGCTTGGAAGAGATGCGTGGCCGATCCACGGAGATGGTCGCGAAGGAACTGGCCTCGGCGACAGTGGCCTATAACATGGCGAATCTGATTCGCCGGATGGCTGCGGCTCGGGTCGAGATCGCGCCGCGGCGATTGAGCTTCAACCGGGTATGGTCGTTAGTGAAGGTCTTGCTCTTGGAGTCGCTGGATACCACGGACCCCGCGAAGATCCAAGAGCGGATCGACTTGGTTCTGAGGATGTCTGGCCAGTGTAAGCTCGCGAATCGCCCTGGCCGACACTACCCGCGTGAGGTGATCGCCCGCCGCAGAAAATTCCCACTGCGACCACGCAAACGCGGTCTGAAATCGAGAAAGTAAGTGCCATTGGGCGGGGCGCCCGCGGTCCCAGGGAATGCATCCGAAGCGGGAGTATTTCAGAAAGGGCGTCTCTTCAACAAGGATTGTGTGGGAAATCAAGTTCGGGATCGGCTAAAGTGAGATTTCACTTCTTGCGGGCAATGCCGCAATCCCGATAAAAACAATACCGACACAGACATCATAAAAGTGGGGGAGGCCTCAAGCATGTCCGACAAGGGGATCCCACTCTCCCGCATGATGAAATTCACGGCGCTCATCGCCTTGAATTGCGCCCTCGTGAAGGCCAACCCCTCCATCCCACAGTCTCCCCTGCTCCTGTTCGCGCTGGTGATGCTTGACATCGTGCTCGTCCAGGCCGTCATCCTCGGCCACCCCCTGCGTGCGTTCCACTACACCTTCCTGGTGGTCGGCTTTGCGGCATCCTTGGCAATCACAGAGGTCGCCTTTATGCCCACGACGACCGGCAAAAGGGGGTCGTTACATCTCCTGGAAACACTGATCCGACGACAGGAATCGATTGCCAACACGATATCACTGAATCAGCAACTGTCCCAATATCTCGAGATCGCCGAGCGCGGCGTGACGAATACCCTCGGCCTTCTCGTTGCCTGGGTGGTCGGTCTGTCGGTCGCCCGCCAGGTGAGAAGACGGCGGGGGTTGGAACCTGGCAGGCGCATCCGGCATATCGGGTCGTTTTTCCAAGGGGCGTTGATCGGTTTGGGGATCTTCACGTCGATCGTCTGCGCGATCAACTTCTGCGGACTACCACCAAACGCTCCCCGGCAGGGACTGTTCCTCTACGCCTTCTTGTTGAGCCTGGCGATCCTGCCACTGCTCGGCGGTTTCGCAGTCATGTACCTGAACCAACGGCGAGATCCCAGCAGTGCCGCCGATCAAGGTGAACCTGCTGGTCCGTCGCAGATCTCGGCGAGTTGAGCGTGGGTCGGGAAGTCTTCGACCCGATCGCAATCGGGTAGATACCCAGGGGGTCAACAACGTGAACAGGCCCAATCAAGGCATACCGATTTCTCATCTCATGAAACTCACGGCGCTCATCGCCTTGCCCCTCGCCATCTTCCGGCCTACCCCCTCCATCCCGCAGTCTCCCCTGTTCCTGTTCGCGCTGGTGATGATCGGCATCGTGCTCGTCCAGGCCGTCATCCTCGGCCGCCCCCTGCGTGCGTTCCACTACACCTTCCTGGTGGTCGGCTTTGCGGCATCCTTGGCAATCACAGAGGTCGCCTTTATGCCCGCGACGCCCGGCAAAAGGGGTTCGTTGCAGCTCCTGGGAACACTGATCCGGTGGTATGAATCGAGTGTCGGTGACTTCTCATCGAATCACCGAATCTTCCAATACCTCGACACCATCGATCGTCGTGTGACGGAAACCCTCGGCCTTCTCATTGCCTGGGCGGCCGGCCTGTGGGTCGCGCGCCAGGTGAAACGACAAGGCCCACGACCTGGAACTCGCAACAGACATGTGATCCCGTTTATTCAAGGAGCCCTGATTGGCTTGGGCGTCCTTACCGCGTCCTCCTTCGCGATCGACACCTGGGGGACAAAGCCAAAAACGCCCACCTCGATTTCCAAAAACCTTCGCTGGTCAGGATTGGCGCATGCACCCATTCTCGGCAGTCATACCCGTATCCTGGGATGCGCGATCCTACCACTGCTCAGCGGCTTCACAGTCATGTACCTGAACCAACGGCGAAATCCCAGCGGTGCCGCCGTGGGTCAAGAGGAACCCGAGCCATCGCTGATCTCGGCGAGTTGAGCGTGGGTCGGGAAGTCTTCGACCCGATAGCGCTCGGGGTAGGCGCCCAGGGGGGTGAGCAAGTGGCCGGCCACTTCGGTCACCCGGTCCCAATCGCCGCTGGCGACGACCTCTCCGTTCTGCGGGCCGCCGGGGCGGAAGAAGAAGATGCGGTCGGTCTCGGGCAGAAGTGTGGAGACGCCCTCGGCCCAGACGGAGTAGCTCATCGCCTCGCCGGTTCGCGGGTTCTCCATGGCGTTGAAGCCCGCCAGGAACGCGTCGTCGCCGGTCTGGCGGTAGAGTTCGTTCAGCAGGCTCGCCTGCTCGGCGTAATCTCGGGCGAGCGACTTCATCCGGAGCCGCCGGAACGGCCCTGCGCAAGGGTGGTCAGGCTCGGGGAAGAAGGGGACCCAATCGTCATCCCGCAAGCAGAGCGGGTAGCCGTGGAGCGGCCTCGGTTTTAGCAAGGTCTCCTCGGCCAGGCTCGCCAAGGCGGCCAGGCCCGCGTCGTCGCCCGAGCTGGTCAGCAGCAAGGTGTCTCGGTTCGGGATCATCGCGACGAGATCGCCGTAGACGTCGTCGCGATCGATCAGGTCGGTGAGGATCAAGAGCCGCGAGGCGTCGTAGTGGTCGCCCCAGGGGGAGGCCATGACCCCAGGCGCGGGGGTTCGCCAACGATGCCGGCTGATCTCGCGAAGGTTGTCGCAAGCGACTTCGAAGGCCTCGTCGAAGTCGGTCTCCCACGCCTCGAGGTGTCGCCCTTGGACCAGGATCATCGACTGCGGGAGGTCGTAGACCAGGCCCCCCGCGTAATGCTCGCCGACGACCCGGTGGGGCACCGTCAACGGAGGCGCACCCGCAATCATCGCCTCGAGCCGGCCCGACTCATGGAACATCCGAGGACGAATCGTGGGCAGAAGGTCCGGGCCAAGGTCCTCGTAAAGCTCGGGAATCTCCTTGTAGCGATCGAACCAACTCCGCACGAACGCGTGGAGAATGTCCGGCCTCCGCCCACGTGAGGCAGAGCGGTACTCGCCGTAGAGGTTCCCGAGGTTCATGACATTGGCGGACTCGCCCGCCGAGACCAGTCGGAATTCGCGCGCATCGAATTGGATCGGGTTCGTTTCACCGGCCCGCCGGATCGCGTCGGCCAGCTGCCGGGCGAACCTCGCCTCGCTGGGCGGCCCGAAGAATCGATCGAGTATTCGCAAGGCAGCGCTCCGCTTCACCGGCCCGGTTCTCCTTCTCCCCCCGCTTCCATTTCCATTTCAACGGCTCCCGGCGCACATAGCCAGAGCTTCCGGCCGGCTTGACGCAACTTGGAGCGGCCGACGGCCTGTTGTAAGGCTGAGGCCAAGTGGGTCGACCCGGCACAAGCCTTCAGACGCCTGAGCCCCCAAGCTTCCCGACAGGACAAAGACTCCGGGTGGGACGCTCCATTTCGGTAGCAGCTCAACGGCACTACGCCAGATCGACCCGGGTGGTCCCCCCGCCAAGTGGGCTGAGTACCTCGCCGAACTCATCCACTCACCGGCCACGGGAACGACCTCCAATGGGATGATTGACATTATTAAATCGTTCCCTAGAGCAGATGGCTCGGGTATGTTCAAGAGGGGCGTCCGGCTGGCACCTCAGCCGGATGGTACCTTCGTTCTCATAACGGTCCTGACCAAGCAATGGAAGATAATGAAAGCGACGACCGGTTCGTTCAGTTGCCCCTGTTGTGGCTACAACGGGCTATCGCAACCGCCTTACAGAGGACTCGCCGACGTCTCGGCTGCGCGCGGCCTTGAGCCCCCCTATGAGGAGCACTTCGGTGCCCCTTCGTACGAGGTCTGCGACTGTTGTGGGTTCGAGTTCGGCAACGATGATAACCCCGGAACTGGTGTCCCAGCCTCCTTTGAGGAGCACCTCAGGGAATGGGTCCGGTCCGGGTGCGAATGGTTCGATGCCACGAAAAGACCGGAGGGGTGGCAACTCGAGGAGCAACTTGAGCGAGCCGGCCTACCTGCTTGAACGGGCTTCAGATCGGGTGGTCGTCACCGCACTGCAGGAGGGTACGAGGCGACGTGTTCCCACCCAGGGATCAGGGCACGTTGAGCGATTACTCGGGCTGAACAACCAGCGACGGGTGGGGTAGGGCGAACAGGTGTAATCGAAAGCACTTGGTCAGGAATTCGAGGACGTCCTTTCCTTGCTGGCGACAGGTCGCCGCCACAGTCAAGACTCGCCCGACGAACCGGCTGCCCCACTCGCTCGCCGTTCCACCGCTCGATTTGCGCCCCAACACGGCATGGCGCAGCGCCCGCTCGGCCGCGTTATTCGTCGGCTCGATCTCCCGCCCCCTGAGAAAGGTCCACAGGTGCTCTTCACGGAAACGCCACCAACGCAAAAACCGCTCTAATTTCCGGTCTCGAGGTCCGACTCAACCCGGCCGTCTCGGATCCGGACAACGCGATGACAGCGTGCGGCGACCTCGGGCTCGTGGGTGACGATGACGATGGTCTGCCCTTCGCGATGAAGGTCGGCGAAGAGGTTGAGGATCTCCTCACCGGTCTGCGTGTCGAGGTTGCCGGTCGGCTCATCCGCCAGCAGCAAGGCCGGGCGCTGAACCAAGGCACGCGCGATCGCCACCCGCTGCCGCTGTCCCCCCGACATCTGATTGGGCCGGTGCCCCATCCGGTCGGCCAGCCCGACCCGCCGCAGCGCCTCGGTCGCGCGGCCTCGGCGGTTCGCCCCCCCCGAGTAGGTCAACGGAAGCTCGACGTTCCGCAAGGCCGTCTGTCGTGGCAAAAGCTCGAACGTCTGGAAAACGAAGCCGATCTGCCCCCCACGGACCCGCGCCAGCTCCGACTGCGAAAGCCGCGCCACGTCGCGGCCCTCCAGCCAGTACCGCCCCGCGCTCGGCACATCGAGGCAACCAAGAATGTTCATCAAGGTGGATTTCCCCGACCCGGACGGCCCCATGATCGCGACCAGCTCGTTGGTCCCGATCGCCAGGTCGACCCCTTGAAGCGCGCGAACGATCTCGCCCCCCATCGGGTATTCCTTGGTGATCCCCTCCAGCGTAATCAGTTCGCCCGGCCGGTCAGGCATCATTGCCCTTCCTTATATTTTTTTGTCGCAAAGGAGTTTTCGACCCGAAAACGAGTGTACCGGTGCCGGACCAGGGAGCCTACCAGTTCAATTTTCGATTCGATCGACCTGGCTCTCCGTCTCCGGACCGAGGAACACATCCAGGCCGCGCGGGGAGGCCGCCTGGTAGGTCGCGAGCAACGTGTCCCGCAACGGGGCCTCTCCCTGCCAGAACGGAAACCCGCCGAGGCGACTAGCCAGCGCGACCGGCTCTCTGGGTACTTCGACCACACCAAACCAATCTTCGGTTCGCTCCTCGGCCACGTTCCAAAAAGGCTCGCTCTGAACGCTCAAGGGTTCGCCGGGCCGTGGTGCCGTGACGGCTTCGCCACGCCCCGAATTCGTCATCTCCAACCGCGCCATCAGGGCATCGCGGCTCAGGCCACGCAGGCTGAAGATCAGGAACGGGTCGCGGTCGAACTCCTCGCCCAGCAGGTAATAGACCGCCGCGATGTGCTTGCAGGGGTTCGACCAGTCGGGGCAGGAGCAGTCGGTCTTGAGGTCGGCCAGCTTCGTGGGGAAGAGCGAGACCCCCGCCTCCTTGAACACCGGTTCGATGTCTTGCGGCATCTCGCCGGCCAGGAGCTTCGCCGCGAAGAGTGCCTGGGTGCCCAGGACGTCGAGCACCTTCTTCCAGTCGGCCGGGGAGAGCGTCTTGACCGCGATCGTGATGTTGTACGGCTGGGACCGCGAACCCTGCACCTTCGCCGTAACCTTCCCCTCGGCGATCGCGATCGAGAGCACCTGCCCTTGCCGCGCGTAGGACCGCCCGCGCGCCAACCGGGCGCCGATGTTGAAGCTTTCCAGCACCTTGATCCAGCGCTTCGCCCACCAGCTCTCGCCAAACCCGCCCCGCTTCGACTGCGCCTTGATCCCCCCTGCCGCCTTCTTCGGACGCGACGGTGGATAACGATCATTCCACCAAGAGTCTCTCGCCATTGGCCTGCCCCTTTTTATGATTTTTTCCCCCGCTGGCTCTTCGTTGTTCTTATTCCGCAACCGCTTCCTTTCGAAGCGCGAAGAGATCTTTGAGTTCATCATTCGAGAGCTTGGTGAGCCAGGCCTCGCCGCTGCCGACGACCCGGCCGGCGACCTCTTTCTTCTGCTCGATCATCGCGTCGATCTTCTCTTCGAGGGTCCCGAGGCAGACGAACTTGTGGACCTGCACCTGGCGGGTCTGCCCGATCCGGAAGGCGCGGTCGGTCGCCTGGTTCTCCACGGCCGGGTTCCACCAGCGGTCGAAATGAAAGACGTGGTTCGCGGCGGTCAGGTTCAAGCCGGTCCCCCCCGCCTTGAGCGACAGGATGAACAGCGGAGGCGCATCGCTGTTCTTGCCCTGGAACCGCTCGACCATCCGGTCGCGCTGGGCTTTCGAGGTCCCGCCGTGGAGGAACAGGACCTCGCGCCCGAACGACTCTTGGAGATGGCTTCGGAGCATGGTCCCCATCTCGAAGAACTGGGTGAAGATCAAGGAGCGATCCCCGGCCGAGAGCGATTCTTCAAGCATCTCCGTCAGCCGGATCAGCTTGCCCGAGCGGCCGGCGACCGCCGAGTTGTCGGCGAGGTACTGGGCCGGATGATTGCAGATCTGCTTGAGCCTCATGAGCGTCTTGAGCACGATCCCATTGCGCTGGATCCCTTCGGTGGCCTCGATCTCCGCCTTCGTCTCTTCGACGAAGGCTTCGTAGAGTGACGCCTGCTCCTTGGTCAGCGTGCTGAACACCTTCATTTCCAGCTTTTCGGGCAAGTCGGCGATGATCGACTTGTCGGTCTTGAGCCGCCGGAGGATGAACGGGCCGCTCAAGGTCTGGAGCCGGCGCGCGGCCTCGGGGTCGCGCCCCGCCTGGATCGGGACGTGAAAGGTCCGCTTGAAATCGGCCTGCGTGCCGAGCCAGCCCGGGTTGAGAAACTCCATGATCGACCAGAGGTCGCCCACATGGTTCTCGACCGGCGTCCCGGTCAGGGCAATGCGGTGATCGGCCTTCAGTCCCCGCGCGGCCTGCGCCTGCTTGGTCTGCGGGTTCTTGATATTCTGCGCCTCGTCCAGCACGAGGGTGTTCCAGTTGACCTGCTTCAAGAGGTCGAAGTCGCGATGCAAGAGCGAGTAGCTGGATAAAACCAGGGCCTGCTTCCTGGCCTCCTTCTTGAAGCCGGCCCCCCGGGAACGGTCGAGGCCGTGGTGGATCATGACCGGCAGCTCGGGCGTGAACCGGGCGGCCTCCTTGTGCCAGTTGCCCACGACCGACATCGGGCAGATCAAGAGCGTCGGCCTGCGCTTGCGGGCGGGGGCCTGCTCCCACTGGCGCTGGATGAGGGCGAGGGTCTGGATCGTCTTGCCCAGCCCCATGTCGTCGGCCAGGCAGGCGCCCAGGCCCCACTGGCGGAGGAAGCTGAGCCAGGAGAAACCACGCGACTGATAGGGGCGAAGCGTCCCTTGAAAGCCGCTAGGCGGCTCCAGCGCCTCGAACTCCGCCGCTCCTTCGAGCTGGGCCAGCAAGTCGGCGATCCAGCCCGACGCCTCCACCCCCGCGAAGTCGAGCGAGCCGGGGGGCTGCCCGGCCCCGAGCGCCATTTGCAGGGCGTCGCGGGCCGTGATCGACGTCCCCCCTTTGGCTTTCCAGAAGGCGAGGGCCGCCTGAATCTCCTCGGCGCTAAGCTCGACCCACTGGCCGCGCACCCGCACCAGCGGCGACTTGAGGCTGGCCAGCGTCTTCAGCTCCTTGAGCGTCAGCGTCTGGTCGCCGAGTGCGACCTCCCAGCGAAAATTCAGCAGCTCGTCGAGCGAAAGCCCGGATTTACTCTTCAGCTTGGGCGACGCAATGGCCGCCCGCGCCGCCAGCCTCAGCTTGGTCCCCTTCCGCGTCCACCAGGCGGGCAGGAAAACGCCGAAGCCCGCCTGCTCCAGTGCGGCGGCCTTCTCGGCGAGGAACTCGTGCGCTCCGGTCGCGTCGAGCTCGTAGCCCGAAGGCGCGGCCGACTTCAGGCTCGCCTCGATGCGCGGGCTAATCGCAGCGGCCTGGCCGAGCGCCGAGAGCAGGTACTCGCGCGGTTTGAAGCCGTCACGCCCCAAGATCGCCGCTTCGCGCCCTTTCCCCTTCCACGCCACATCGGCCGGGATCAAGAGGCTGAGATCGTCGATCGCCTGGAGAAAATAAGCAACCTGCCAGCGATCCGCATTCTTGCCGGTGGTCGCCTCGGGTTCCTCCAAGCGCAGGCAGAGCCGGAACGGCGCCGACGCAACCGCCTCGAGCGGCCGTCGCCAGCGCCTGACCTGCTCGGCCAGCCCCGCCAGGCCGGCCGCATCGCCCGACATCCGACCGTCGGGTGTTCGCAAAGCGTGAACCCACTGATCGTGCAGACTCGCAAACCGCTTCTTGCTCTTGCCCCGCTCGTCCGCCTTCGCCGAGGTCCGCACCAGGTGATCGACGAGGGTCCCCAAAACCTCGGTGAGCAACGAGGACGCAGCCGCCTCAGGCGCTTTTTCCGCATCCAGGCTGAGCGCCCGGCAGGCATGAGGCATCGATCGAGCCAACCGCTCGGCCAGGAGCCGCTCCTGCCCGGTGAGCACCGGCTCCCAGCAGGCGCGAAAGATCGAGCCGTCCCCCTCCTCCTTCAGCCCCGGCAGATACTGCTGCCGCGCGACCAGCGAACCGGCGAAGCGAAGCACGTTCGCCCAGTAAGCCAGCGTCTTCCCGAGGACCACGCCCGGCCCCCAGGTCGTCCGTCCGATCCCGGCCAGGAGGACCGCCACCGCCTGCTCGGTCGTCAGCGCAAGGGCCGAGACTTCCCAAGGCGTCAGGCTGACCGCCACCGGCCCCTCCTCCGCCTCGGTCAGCAGCGGGCTCGACGGCAACGCCCCTTGCGCGTTCGAGGGGAGCCACGCCACCCAGCTTTGCCCCTGCTCCTTGGCAGGAGCAAACCCAGGCACTTCGGCCGCCACAGCCTCGACGAGCCGATCCCCCTCCAGGGCGAACCGGGAGCGGGCAGGCCGGGCGGAGCCGACGACGCGGCGAGTCCCTTTTCGAGAGGCTTTCCGAACCGAGCCGTCGGAGGTCTCCCCCCACAAAAGCAAACGGCCACCCGACACCGACACATGAAGGATCATCATCGTTCTTGCAAGCCGCTCGATCGAGACGAGGTTTTGTGGATCGGGCTACAACGGGTTGGCAGGTGCACGAGACCGGTCGCGTCCCTTTTTTTTTTGAAATGGCCATGCTGCTTGATCTGAATTATTGTTGAGAAAGCCGCGCGACGCAAGTTGACCACCGCTCTCCGCTTGCTTTCCAGCCCTATCGTCTTGGGTTCGCGAGAGTCAACCGCAAAGCGCCAGGGCCGATCGCGCTGAAAAAACGGGGGGGGGAAAACGGTTTCAGCGCAGCGTGGCCCAGGTTGGGGACGCCTAAGGTGCCTGTCTCGGAAGGTCAGGCTTCACCGGGGAAAAGGGACGTTGGGGTGCCACGGGTTCCGTACTCGGACCCCGTGCGCAACAGGCCAAGGCATTCCCGCATGGGTTCCGAGTACGGAACCGCATGGCACCCGGAAGGTCATCAAAAACTCCGATGCGATTCGCCTTCTGGGACAGACTCTAAGCCGTTGGTCTCGGTTTTCTTTGATTTTCTGATGGGCGACTGCAGTGATGTCATCGCTGTTGGGTGCCACGGGTTGTACTCCACCCGTGATACGATAGCCCAGGTTTTTGGCTCACGGGTTGGGTACAACCCGTGGCACCCAGGGCTTGCACATGATTCAATGCAAAGAAAAACCTAGTCCAGGCGATTAGAGATTGCCTCTCTGCCCTTTCCCGATTCACGTTCCCCGGTCAGAATAAGGTGACTCCTCAATCACCCGTCTCGAGATGAGAGCGGGCTTTCCCCGCGCCGCAACCGCTTGGATTCTCGATGACCGACAGCGACAGAGCCGTTCGTCCCGCTCTCTGGATGCTCCAAGGCGCCTTGGCTTTCGCGACGATGGGAGCGATCACGTCATCGCTCAGAACCCGTTGCGACTGGCTCGTGATCGCCCTGGTGCGGGTCGTCTTCATGTTCACGACCACCCTGATGCTGGCCCGGGCCTCGGGGGTCCGGCTCGTCTTCATCCGCCCTCGGACGTTATGGCTCCGGAGCCTGGCCGGCAGCTTCAGCCTCGTCTGCAACTTCTTCGCGATGACCCGGCTGCCGCTGGGCGACGTGCTGACGCTCACCAATTCGTACCCGCTCTGGATCGTCCTGATGTCGGCCCTTCTGCTCCGCCAGCCCCCGACCACGGCCGAAGGGCTGGGCGTGGCCAGCGGCCTGCTCGGCGTCGTCCTGATCCAGCGGCCCCAACTCGCGGGCGACCAGTTCGCCTCCCTGGTCGCGCTGGCCGCCTCGGTCGCGAGCGCCCTGGCCATGCTCGGCCTCCACCGCCTCAAAGGGATCGACCCCCGCGCCATCGTGGCCCACTTCTCCGGTGTGGCCAGCCTGATCGCCGGGACCTGGCTCGCCGTGCGATGGGACCACGGCACGATCCATCTGAACCGGCCCGACGCGATGACCCTGCTGATGCTCTTCGGGGTCGGCGTCACCGGAACCGTCGGCCAGTTCTTCCTCACCAAAGCCTACGCCGCCGGTGCCCCCGCGCGGGTCGCTGTCATCAGCCTGATCCAGGTCCCGTTCGGGATGCTCTTCGACCTGGTGATCTGGGGCCGCTCAATGACCCCACTCGGCTACCTCGGCTTCTGCCTCGTCCTGGCCCCCACCGCCTGGCTGACCGGCCGAGCCAACCCGAACCGAGGCGAAAGCCTCCCCCCCATCGAATAGCCCCGCCCCTTGATCCCCAAAGTTTTTTCCCAAACCACTCAAGTCCCACCGTCCCTCCTGCCGATACCCTGCAACACCACCATTGCGCACCACACCATACGACGCCGGCCGAGGCCCCGAATCTCATGAACCGCCACGTGGGAGCCAGCTTCACCCTGAGTGTCCTGGTCGTCGTCTTCTTCGCCGTCATCCTCTACGAACCCGACCACACCCGATCCCGCGTCCCCGCCTCCGAACCCGAACCCGTCGAAGCCTCTCCGACCCCGCCTCCCCCGACCCCTGGCGTCCCCCTCATCGAATCCACCGCCAACCTCCTCCCCGAGCCATCCCCAACCCTCGCCGCCTCCCCCTCCTCTTCCCGCCCGATTGAAGCCGTCGTCTCCCTCGCCCCTGTTCCCCCTCCCAAGCCCCCGGCCCCCTCCCCCCGTGCCCGCGTCCCCGCGCCCGACCCCAGAGCCGTCGTCCAGGTCGTCTCGCGTCGCCAGCCCCCTTCGCCCCCGCCCCCCCCCGGCCGCCACTCCGCCTTCACCCAGGTCGCCGAGGGCGAGTCCCTCTCCGACGTCGCCCTCCGCGTCTACGGAACCTCCGAAGCCACCACTTCCCTGTGGCGCGCCAACCGCGACATCATCGCCCGCCGCGAGACCCCCCTCGCCCCCGGCCTCGTCCTGCGCACCCCCTGATGTTCTCCAAAGCCCAACCCCTCACCCACAGCCATCAATCCTCCGATCAGATCCGAACCGCCACGATCGCCTGAAAACCATCTTGCCCTCGCCTTGGCAATGAGTTAGGATTTCCTCCGTTCGACCCTTGGACACATCCCCAAGGCCGAAGCAGAACAGCCCGGGCGGCTAACTCAGTGGTTAGAGTGCCATCCTCACACGGTGGAAGTCGCTGGTTCGAATCCAGCGCCGCCCATTTTTAAAGTCATACACAGCACAGATATAAGTCGAGAATCGAGACGGTAATTCTTGTTGCAACCGATTTGTTGCAATTTCGTCCGCTCTGATTAAACGGTTACGGCCACGTCGTCCAGAAGGACGGCGTGGTCGTTTTCGTTTCGTCGTCAAGTCGCCTACAGCAATCGACGTTCTCGTAATCAACAGTCGACCAAAAGCGTCGAGCTTCCGATCCACATCCATCGTGTGCAGGAGCGGCGGGTCGAACCCGGGCTGCTACGGGTGGCGTTCTTTCTTCACTACACCTCCTCACCGTCGCCGCTTTGACGACAGTCGTACATCGTCTTGTTCTGAGGCTCAGCCGGGATCAGGAGGCGGGGAGGCGGCTCGGTAGCGTTGGCGAGTATGGTTCGGCTCCTCGGGGATCGTGAACTCAAGTTCCCCAGTCTTCACCATCGGCGAGACGATCTTCTGACGCAGGTAAACCTCGGATCTACCGAGCATCCTAGCAAGCGCGGGAAGGGCCAAGTCATTCCAAGAGCAGAGCTTACGGACGACACTTTTCACCGCCGCCTCGGGAGCCCGCTTTCCCAACGCCCTGATTGCTTCCGTAAGCTCAACCGGAAGCTGTGGCTCTGGTGCAGAGCCTTCGGAGTGACCATCCGTCGAGTTGCCACCTTCGGAGTCAAACTCCGAAGGATTCGGAGCTAACTCCGAAGGTTTCTCCCCGACCTCCGAAGGTCCGCTCGTTTCCTTGGATTGAATCAGGTTCCAACTGGCGAGCACCATTTCGGTTGGAACATAATACGTCCCCGAGCCTTGCCCCTTCTTCTGCAAGAGGCCAAGGTCGCAGAGACGGCGCAAGTGCTTGCTGGCATTAAGCGTATCGGCACCTCGGTTGAGATTCCGGTACGACGAGTTGTCGATCGCCCCGACTTCCCGAGCCGACACCAGGGCTTTTCGCTCCTCGTCGCAGAGGTTGAGTTCCGAGAAAGTCGCCAACCAGTCGAGGTCGTCCCGGCTCAAGAAGTGGTGAAACAGGAGGATGGCGATGAAGCTGTTCCCAATGCGGTCGGACTGAAGATAGGGAGGCGAGAGGCTGCATTTAGCCATGAGTTCCCGCATGACCCGAATGCCGCTCCCTTTCGTCTCGGCGAACTTGATCTCGTGGAAGACGGCGGCGATCTTCGGGTTCCGGGTTTCGGAGCCGGGCTCGCCCAGGCGTTCCTCGGCCTTGAGCGAGTAACCGGGGTTGCGGATCTCCAGGCGGTTGGCATAGCGGATGATCTGGATCGAGCCGTGAACCTTATAGGAGCGGTGCATCACGGCGTTGGCCACGACTTCCCGGATCACCCGATCGGGCAAGAGGGGGATCTCTCGCCCTTGCGTCTCCCCGGCAGGCAGCGAGAACGCCCGAGGGAGGTCGTCGAGGATTGCGGCTCGAGCACGCTGGATGGCCCGGATCAGAGGGCTGCGGATCTCGATGGTATCGAAGCGGCGGTCGGGGTCTTTGACCCACTGCACACCCGGCACCCGGATGTAGTCGATCCGCATCATCGGGAAGAACTGACGGAGAGCCTTGCTCGATCCGAAGAGGAGCATCCCACGTTGCGGCAAGTGCCTGAAACAGCCGCCGTCTAGCGACGATTCTGTGACTTGAATTTCAAGGACCACGCGGCGGGAATCGGCAATCCGGCGTTCATACCGTGAGCATCGTTCGAGTAACAAGCATGTGATGAATTCTAAAAACAGGTGTTTCCAGCGCGCGATGGTGATGGGTTTCCCAAATATGCTCGTTTTCTGGGCGGACGCTGGATCGCTCTATATTTCCTGGCGGGTCCATGCCAAGCTCTAAGTGACGGGCGTGGATATTAGCCTCGATGTTTTGCTTTGCTCGATCGACATCGCCGTCTAGGACATAGCCAAGCATGCCTCCATGCTGGACGAACGGTGAATATTGCCGACTAACAAATCGTGTCATACCCTGACTGACATATTCTGAACTATAGGCCCGCGTTTCGCCTTCCTTTACAACATTTAAGCGTTTGCATTCCAGGCAGAAATAAATATCAGCCTGAAGTGCCGGGAAGAAAGCGATGTCTTTACGGCCTGTCTCACGCTCCAGTTCCAGGTCGATCTCCACGTCTTGCACCCTGATGAGGAAAGGCAGAGTGCACAGAGACTGATTGCGGCTGAGCGAGCAATACAAAGCAACCGTGATCCTATCTTCCAATTGGTCAGAGGCGGGGGCCGGCATGGCCTGCCAACTCGTGAGTACCAGATCGATGATCTGCGGGATGAAATTCGTGGAGAAGAAATCGTCCCATTCGGCCGGCGATCCGACGACGCTCATGCCCCCTCCTTGGCCGAATGCATGAGTAGGGTGCCGGCGATCTCGTCCGCATCGTTCAGGGCCGCTGTTCTGGACCAGTACCGCAGACCGATCGGCTTTACGACATAAAGCCGGTTGCGATCGAAGATTTTAAGGCCCCTGGCGATCTCCAGCGTTGAGTGTCTCTGGTTCACCAATTGCTGGAGGTGCGACAGCGTATCAAGCAGGCCCGTGGCGTCGATATCGACGGTACCAGGGCCATCACCGCGTCGCGTCTTCTCCAAAATAGCCAGGCCGACGCCCAACTGTTCGGAGGCGACGGATTGGCCACGCACTTGGAACGGCCCATTTTTCGACCAGCCGTTCAGGGTCCGGCACAGCCAATCCGTGTAAGTCGCTCTCACGTCCGACCCGGCGGGCATGATGGAGGCAACCTTGACGGTGCCTCTGCGGGGTTGGATGCTTGGGATGGTGATGTCGGCGGTATCCTCGATCAAGGCTTTTTCCATCGGATGAATGTCGAAATACTGATTGACAAGCGGCTCCAATTTGAGCGTGGCGTTACGGACGATCCCTTCCCGGTCGGTCATCAGCGGGTCGGTGCGGCGGGCCGCCTCGGTGACAATCGCGGCAATCTCATCGACGATCCGCGTTGCTGTGGCGGGGTCGGGATGATCTTTGGGCAGGGGGAAGGGGGCACGCAGCAATTCCTCGACGGTCACTCGCGGCCGACTAATGCCCCAATTAGTGGAGGTATGAAAAAGATAATACCTCGCCAGTTTCGTTCGTAAGTAAACGGTCAGGAAGATCAGGAGATTGCGGTCTTTCTGCGGCCCGTGGATGCCCCGCACCGCATGCTGAAACGAAACGTCGAAATCAGCGAATGCGATCCCCGATAGCCCTTCCGTGACGAGCACATGCGGGGAGCGGAAAATGGAGGTGTCTTTGATTCGGCGTCGCACCTGAACCTGATCGCTTGCGAGCCTGTTGCAGTCGGATTCCAGTAAGAAAAGGTCGAGATGCTTCGACTTGGCTGGGATGAAGTTCCGGCCGGGCAAGGAAAGCGTTTTCTCGTCTTCAGGCGGATCGTTTTCACCGAACGGCTGGAAGCCTTCAGCCATCAACCACGGCTTGCTTGACTCGCGGTCGCGTGGCTGGCGGACCTGATCCCGCAGGCGAGGGTAAAGGGATAGCCGGTCGAGGAGTCGCCAATCGCGTGGCGAGGCCCAGAAACGCTGTTTCCAAATCTGTGGGGCGTCCTTGCCCTTCAAATCATCTAGCACTTCCTTCACGGTCAGGATCGTCCGGTCCTCCGTGTGAACCGTCAGCACCTCGGCTTGCTTGACTCCCCAACTCGTCTTGGGGGCCAGGTAATCGATGCGTTGCCTGACGTTGGCCGGCGGCTGTTTTCTGTACCGGATCACGATCGCGGCGACCGAGGATTCGGCGAACAGGAAGAACCGATAATCGGCGAGATTGAGAACCCGCTCAACGGCATGGCGGGTAAACAATGCCCGCTGGAAGTCTATGGCCCGATCGCGGTGGTGAAAGAGTGTGCCGTGCGGCAGAACGAAGCAAATACTACCGTCCGGCGACACATGCTCGGCCGCCTTCCAGGTGAAGGCGGTGGCCAGTTGGTTGTCGGGGAAGGGAAGCTGCCGGCTCGGGTCATTGCACCAGACGGCGGGCGGTGATTGCAAATCGGTGACGCTGATCCACGGCGGATTGCCAACGACGACATCGACCAGCCGGGGTAATGCGGCCTCGCTGGTGAAGAAATCCGCACAGCGGATGGTCCCGCCCCGATCCTCCGCCCTCGACTCGTGTGGGGCGTGGACCAGCCGGGGCAGCATCTTGCCGGCACTTTGCAGCTTACGGATTTCAGGGGGTGAGAGATGATCCAAAAAAGCCAGGTACAGGCTAAATGCCGTAATGCGGCAGGCTGTCCGGTTTTTGTCGATGCCGAAAAGATTCTCGCGGAGAATCTTGAGCAGGCCGTTCGCCCGGCGAACGTAGGTGGCATCTGGATTGGCCCGCGTCCAGCTTTCCGCCAACCTATTGAAGAGGCCGACCAGGAAGATGCCCGAGCCACACGATGGGTCGAGGAACCGTTTGTCAAGCAGCGATGCTTCACCGGCCAAAGCCATGTCGAGCACGATTTCGGCGAGGAATCGGGGCGTGTAGAAAGCCCCGGATTTCTTCTTGCCTTCGGCATCGGCGGCTGTCAGGAAATGCTCATAAATTTGGCTGATAGTTTCGATGGGAATGATACCGAAATCATACAGCCAGAATGAGAATGAGTGCTGTCCCGAAACGATGTCCGTCGCCTGAAAAAAACTGTTGACAACATTGAGATGAACATCGGTGATCTGCTCACTCTCGGCAGCTAAATCATCGCTGAATAAATCGCCATTAAAATCTTCGGCGAGTTGGCTGAACAGCTTGTAAAGCACGGTCTTAGCCATTGAGCGGGGCGTCAATCCGAGGACATCCCGCAAATGTTCGGCCTGGGCAATGCCGTGCGAGACAAGATAGTCGCGGTCGATGGCCCCACGGTCGAACAGGTAACAAGTGAAGACGAGGCGGCAAAGCAGGGAGTCGAGCACATGCGGCGGGACGTCGGTCTCTTTCATTTTCGCCAGCCGCTCCCGCGTCGCCCGGAGGTTCCGCAAGAGGTTGCGGTCAACCCTTTGCTCGGGATCGAAATGCTTTGCATTCCGGCGGAAATACTCGCCCGATTCCACCGCGAGCACGAACGACCTCAGACCTTCACTGACGCGATCCAGGGTCTCCACCAAGCTGTTGGATTTGGCCCCGACGGCCTGCTCGTCCGTCGGCTCCGCTAGCCCTGAGTAAACATGCACCCGATCGGGCGAGATGAGGACGAGTACAGGAACAACGCCCTGATTCCAGAATCGAAGCCGGAGTTTGGAGACATCGCCGGCATCGATCGTTTCGACACGCCGAAAATAGATGACCGGCAACCCGTCCTGGCAAAGAACGCCATCGATACCGAACTGCTCGAACGCCCGGCGTAGCGTTTGAGGCTGGGGAGCGGACGCACCCGCCTGATCGAGTTCTTCCACGCTGGAGAAAAAAATCGGCGGACGCAAATTCCCTAGGCCGAATTCGTCACGCCAATTGATACCGGGTTCGTTGGTCATGTGCCCGACGACCCTTTCCCTTGCACGAGTTCAGAGGACTCCGATTCCAAGCGGTAGGCCCAACCAGAGGCTTGCTCAATGGCTTTGATGGCGTAACCACGGCGTTGAAGTGACGGAATGCCTCGAGAGATCGTCTGATCCGACACGCCAAGCCTTTCGACCAACGACAGGGTCGAATGCGCACCGTTGCGGATCAAACTGACGAGGCTGTCCAACCTATCGACGATGGCAAGGGATCGATCGTAACGCATCATGGCAGCCCCCCACCGTATGTCTAACCCGGAGTAATAGACTTGTCAATCCGACAGGGGAATTCCTGTTCAGGTAAGCCTTCCTAAAATCGCCGCAGGATTATCTCACCCCTCCCCAAACCACTCAAGCGGCCTTTTCGACGCAAGTGATCCCCCCGTAATGCGTCGTGACTTTATCTGAAAGCGATCCACCGGCCAGGGTCGGTCAACTCGCGGAGTCGATACCCGACGCCGATCCGTTTGGTGGAGGTGGTTCGGCGTTGCAGGCATCGGTGAATGATTTTCCTAGCCTCCGCTTCGCCCGATGCGACGTGGCGGACGATGCGGCCAGGCAAGCCCATACGGCCATAGGTCACGTCTACCAGCCAATGCCCCAGCAGGTCCCTGCCCGCCTCAATACGGTAGGCCCGGAAGCGGCCTAGCTTCGGATCGCACGCCTCCTAAGCGGCCGGATGTAATCTTTCTGGAGATTTTGATGGAAAGGTTCTCGCCGTAGTTGGAGAACCCGCTCTCCACGGCGTGCCGCAAGTCACTGCGTGTCGTAAAGCTTCGCTGAGGGATTTCCTGATGCTTCACCTGCCGGAACACCGACTCGATCTGCCAGCCATAATGCCATCCAAAAGCGAGGTGGGGTGGCCCGTCTCAGCGTGAGCCGGACCACCATAGCCTATCCCATCGGGAGGGGCTTGGTCAATTCCGCCAGACGGCCCTTGTTCCGGTGAGCGTCTTGACAGTTGGTGGAATCTTTGTACACAAGAGGGAAACCGGCGGTACCTGAGGAAAACCCGACCTCGGAAACGGAGTCCATCCATGCCGACCGCACCCGTGCCTCCCGAGAAACAGGCTGAAATCGCGGGGCTCGAGCAAGCCATCCGCGAGGCCGTCGATGCCGAAATCAGCGAACTCGCGGCCAATCTTGCCATCACCGACGACGCCCACCTCTTCGGCGCCAACGAATTCAAGATCCGGGCCCTGGCTCACAAGATCGCCGCCAAGGCGATCGAGCAGCACCTGACGCGAAAAAAAACGGATACGACGGAGCCAGCGTAACCTGTCCCCACTGTAGCCGGACGGCGGAGTTTCATTCGCACCGCCTGCACACCTCCTTCACCCTTGTGGGAGCCGTCCGCTACCGCCGGGCTTACTACCTCTGTCGATGCTGTGGCAAGGGGCTGTTCCCCTTCGATCGCGAAGCGGGGCTGACGACCCGCGACTTGACGCCGGCTTTGGAACGCGTCGCGAGCTTGGCCGGGGCAGTTGCCGACAGCTTCGAGAAGGGGGCGGAACTGCTCGAAGAGATGGGGGGTGTCCGGGTCTCGGAATCGACTGTCGAACGGACCACCGAAGAGGCCGGTCAACGTCTGGCTGAGGCGGTCCAGGCCGGCTCGCACTTGGGTCCCCCGGCCGACTGGCCCTGGCACAAGGATTACGAAGGCCAACGTTGTGCGTACGTCGAACTCGACGCCACTGGGGTGCGGCGTCAAGGGGAGGGAGGGGGACCCGCCGAAGGCCGCATGGCCTACGTGGGGATGGTCTGTAACCCCACCCCGGAGTGGCCTTGGCCCGACGAGAAACCGCAGCCGATGCAGGCGCGTTACCTCGCGGGCCTGTATCCCTTGGAGGAGTTCGGTCCCTTGCTCCGCACGCCCGCCGGAGACGTCGGTATGGACCGGGCCGATCGCTGGATCGGCCTCTCCGACGGCGGCGCGGGCCTGGAGGATCGACTCCGTGAAAACTTTCCGCGTGTGGAAGTGATCATTCTTGACTTTTTTCACCCTGCGGAGAAGCTCACCGGCTTGGCGCGTCTGCTGCACCCTCAGGACGAGGACCAAGCCGAAGACCAAGCCCGGCGATGGCGACAGTTGCTCAAAGAGGAAGGGGGCGCGGTGTTGGGATCTGTCCTGCGGGAATGGGACTGGCCGCGCCGGCCTGGCCTGGGCGAAGCCGCGACCGAGTTAATCGGTTACCTTGAACGCCAGGCGCACCGGATGGACTATCCCGAATACCTGGCGCGTGGCTGGTGTATCGGGAGCGGGGCGATCGAGAGCGCGTGCAAGACGGTGGTGGGGCAGCGTCTGAAACTGGCCGGAATGCGTTGGGGCGAAGACGGCGCTCACGCCCTCTGCCACCTCCGCGCCCTCTACCGCAGCGAAAAAGGCCAGTGGGACGCCTTCTGGAATCGCGACTATTCCAGCAACTGAACGTCCGTCCTACCAACTAATGTGATGCTCACCGCCCTTGTTCGACCGTTCGATCAGGTCCGCCGTAGGACATGCAGCAGATTCGACAGAGTCGTCCGGTTCGGCCGCCGCCACTCCAACAACCCGCAGCCGGGATGAGAACCCGGTGGTGGACCAGGCAACAGAGCAGTTCATGCAAACTTAGCGATCCGCCAAACTGATCAAAGATCAGCCGGACGGTCGCCTGGACTTGCTCGTCGGGGTCGATCGCCCACTCGCCCGAAGCGAGCCGGATGTACCCGATCGGCGGCACGCCCATCAACGCCCCCCCCGACGGGCCTTGCTAAGCTTAACATGAAATATTCAACATTTGACAACATTAAGTATTTCCAATATCATCATGTCATGAAGATCCAGCAAGAGCCTGTCATTGTAATCGGTCGGATCACAGATCGCCTCGGTGTTGGCCAGGAGAACGCGGAAGCGGGCGCAAAGTTCGAGCAACTGGTGCCAGTCGCGGTTGGAACGAGCCAACCGGCTCATCTCCAGGCCGAGGATCAAGCCAACGTGGTCGAGTGCAACCTCGGCCAGGAGCCGTTGGAACCCGGGCCGGCCCTCAATCGACTGGCCGCTCTTGCCGAGGTCATCGTCGATCGTGGTGATGCGATCGAGCGTCCAGCCGAGGAAGACAGCGCGGCCGGCCAGGGCGTACGGCCGGGTGGTGGGCCCCCAATGACAAATCACTTACTGATGCGCAGACTGACGCACATACAGCCAAATACCGATCAATCAAGGTGCCAAACCCTAACCTGGATTTCTCACCAGGGATTGAATCGGGCTGCCTTGCGTGTCATAGGTGGAATTGCGACAACCACTTTTGACACCGAACCAAGGCAGCCCGATGGCTACAGAGTGTAACTCGACTTACCTCGACTTTTCCATCCTCGGTCACCGCCAAGTGCTCGCCGATTTTGACGGGGGCGCCATCTCTTCCGACGGCGGTGCACTTCTGCTCCGTCAGATCGAAGCCCGCACCGGGATCATCCGCCAGTTCGCCGCCTGCTTTACCGACCATCGCGATCCTGACCTCGTCGAGCACCCCCTGGAACACCTCCTGGCCCAACGCGTCTATGGTCTGGCCTTGGGCTACGAAGACCTCAACGACCACGACGATCTCCGCTGCGATCCGTTACTGGCCACCGTCGTCGGCAAGACCGATCCCACCGGCCAGGACCGGCCACGGCTCCGCGATCGCGGCAAGCCGCTGGCTGGCAAGAGTACCCTCAACCGCTTGGAACTGACCCCTGTCGGGGCCGACGGACAGAGCCGTTACAAGAAGATCACCTGTCAGACCCATGAGGTCGAACGGCTCTTCGTTACCCTCTTTCTTCAGGCCCACAGCCGACCCCCCGAGCGGATCGTTTTGGACCTCGACGCCACCGACGACACGGTCCATGGCCGCCAACTTGGCCGCTTTTTCCACGGCTACTACAAGGGATACTGCTATCTCCCGCTCTACATCTTCTGCGGCGACCACCTGCTCTGTGCCCGGCTGCGTCCCTCCGACATTGATGCCAGCGCCGGCTCGGTGAAGTCCCTCAAGCGGATCGTCTCGCAGATCCGCCAGGCGTGGCCTCAGGTGAAGATCCTGATCCGCGCCGACAGCGGGTTCTGCCGCGAGGAGATCCTTCGCTGGTGTGAGGACAACGGCGTGGATTACCTGATCGGCCTGGCCAAGAACACCCGGCTGACGGCGGCGATCGCGACGGAATTGGCCCAAGCACGCCAGCAATTCGAGGCGACGAAACAGCCGTCCCGGGTCTTCGCCGAGTTGCGTTATCAAACGCAGAAGACCTGGAGCCGAGAACGTCGGGTGGTGGCCAAGGCCGAGCATCTGGGCAAGGGGGCCAACCCGCGGTTCGTGGTCACGTCGCTCACGGTCGAGGAACGAGCGGCGCCGCCGCTGTACGAGCAAGACTACTGCGGTCGCGGTGAGATGGAGAACCGGATCAAGGAGCAGCAACTCCATCTGTTCGCCGATCGGACCAGTGCCCACACGATGCGTGCCAACCAGATCCGGCTGTTCTTCTCCTCGATCGCCTACGTGTTGCTGGAGGCGTTGCGGCGGCTGGGGCTGGCGGGAACGGCGATGGCCGAGGCGCAGTGCCAAACGATCCGTCTGAAGCTCTTGAAGATCGGGGCGTTGGTGCGGGTGACGGTTCGCAAGGTGTGGGTGAAGTTCTCGAGCGGTTGTCCGTATGCGGAAGTGTTTCGGCGTGTGCACACCAACTTGGCGCGGTCGGGGCCCTTGATCCCGAGGTGCTGAAACGAGGAGACCCAGTCAAATGAGGCGGGAAAGCCCCTCCCTGAGGAGGGGTGAGGATCGGGGTGCGCCCCCGCCTGGGCGCGGGGGCCTGAGGAACCAGGTTCGCGTTGGCGTGAAGAGGTCCGATCAGGTCCACGCCGACGTGATGAGCAAGCGGGAGACCACGCAGGCCGCGGGTGGCGGGGGCGAGCCGTCGAAATCGTCGAGCGATCGGACCCCGAAAGAATAGGGTGAGAAATCCAGGCTAAGCTTTGACAAGCGTAATGTGTCACTCATGGCCGACCTCCTCGCCGCGCGGAGGTATTCCCAAAAAGTCGATTTTCGCACCGCAAAGTGTTCGAAAACCCCCGAGAAATCCAGCAGGTGCACTCTCTGATTACGGAGTTGCTGCTGGACTGCAAGTCCCGTGGCCTGGAGATCAAGCGGAGAGAGAATACATCAAAAAACTAGCGACCGTTGAATTGATCAGAACTGTTGAGTGTGGTGTTCGCTGGGGTCATCTACGAGGACGGAGTGAAGAAAACCAACGCCGACTAAAATTCTCCATCCACGAAAATTGACAACACATCAATAAAATCAGCACAATCCCATGTCTCCTCAACCTTCGGCTAGCGAATAGCTGGTGCTTCGGCCGCCTGCCGCATCCTTCGCGAGCACACCGCGTTTGACCAGGTCGTTGATGTCGCGGCTGGCTGTATCCTGTGAGCACTTGGTAATCTTCGCCCACTTCGACGACGTAAGTTTTCCCTCGAACCCGTCCAGCAGGCGGTTGACGATTTTTTGTTGCCTGTCGTTGAACGACTCTCCGGAGTGAGATTCCCAGAACCGGGCTTTTCGGAACACTCCTGAGAGGGTGGCTTCCGCTCCATCGAAGGCGCGGTCGAGACAGCCGAGGAACCATTGCATCCATGCGGTAACATCCAGCGTCCCCTTCTGGGCCTGTTCCAGAATCTGGTAATAGTCGCTGCGTTCCAGACGAATCTGGGCGGACATGCTGTAGAAACGTTTCGGGCTTTGCTCGGAACGTGCCAACGCAAGATCGGCAATTGCACGGGCGATGCGACCGTTACCATCGTCGAAGGGATGGATGGTCACGAACCAGAGATGTGCCTGGGCGGCCTTCAGCACCGGATCGAGCGAGGCGGGGGCGTTGAACCAGCTCAGGAACTGCGACATTTCGGCCGGTAGCTGCCCGGCCGCTGGTGCCTGATAGTGGACCTGTTCCTTGCCAATCGGGCCTGAGACGACCTGCATGGGGCCTGAGCCATCGTCCCGCCAGTCACCGACTCGGATTTTCTGCATGAAGCTGCGCCCGGTTGGGAACAAGGCGGCGTGCCAGCCGAACAGGCGTTCCTCGGTGAGCGGGTCCTGATATTTCTGGGTGGCGTCTAGCATCATCTCGACAACGCCGTCCACATTCCGGTCGGCGGGCGTCAATGCCCCGATATCGAGTCCAAGTCGGCGGGCGAGGGAGGAACGTACCTGATCAATTTCGAGGATTTCGCCTTCGATTTCACTCGATTTGAGCACGTCCTGGGTCAGGGTACTGAGGACGGCTGCCTCGCGAAGCTGGAAGCCGAGCCCATCCATCCGGCCAATAAGCCGCCCCTGCCGGTAACGCACCGCCGCAAGCGGGTTTGCCAGCCCATTTTGGTCCCAGTGGAACCTCGGCCAATCGTCTCGTTCGTGGATGCACACCGCTATTCTCCGCAAGTTCTGCGGACATAATAGCGGCTATTCTCCGCACAGACAAGTTCTTTCTCCGCAAAAGAAGCGGAGAAAAATTACCCCAATCTCCGCACACCGCGTGTTCGATCTCAACGCGAAGTCGCGCCCCAGCAACCGGCCACCACTCAGCTTCAACAGCCACGACGCTCCATCGCTCCCCAGCCGAGCGAAAACCCCGGCAAGATCGCACGAGATCGACCCCTTGCCTTCCCGGAACAGACGGCCCGTGAAGTCGACCTGTAACAAAGAGTTACCCTGCGTGAAGCCCTCGACCATCCCCTCACGCGTCGAGTCCAATGCAGCGATCCGCTCGCCGGAGACTCCACGAAGTCGCTGGCAGGTGTCGGACAGGGAACTGATCCGTGCGGCGGCGGCGAGGAGGATGGTCTCGGCGAGGCCCCCCTTGGCATTGAAAAGCTTCAGGTAGGGCTGGAAGGTCTGGACAGCGTAGCGATAGACTTGGGCGGCTGTCAGGGTGCTGTTGGGCTTGCGCATCGTACCCTCCGTGAGTGACGGGGTTTGCACAAGTCATTTTCATGGAGGAGCTTGAGTCTGTCACGCCCTGACACTCCTTCGACTCCCAACGACCCAACTACGGAATGTGCGCGCTGATGTCGGTCCTCATCGTCGATCGTGGAGAGGGCACCCCGAGTGGCGAGACCGCCGCCCTCGATAAAGTTCTCGTACCCGTCATGAAGGTCGCCACCGAAAAATTGCCGGGCGTGAAGTTCGAGCAGGCGTTGTGGTCAAGGTCGATTATTACGAAGGGTGGCTCGGGGCATTCCGTACATATGAGTATTCTGCGACGACTTCTCTTGATCTGGACGTTGATCTTCTGGCAGGGCGGATTCATGTTCTACGGGGGCGTCGTCGTCCCGGTCGGGAGCCGGATACTCGGCTCCGACCAAGAGCAGGGCTGGATCACTCAATCGGTCACGAATTACCTCAACGTGGCCGGTGCGGTCTGCCTGATTGCCTGGGGCTGGGATGTCTTTGCAGAGCGTGTGGCCTCCCCTGGAGGGCGACGACTCCGCTGGCTTTCGTGGTGGTTCCTCGTGCTAGCCCTCGGCGTGTTGGCGTGGCTGCACCTCCGTATGGATGACCTGCTCGACCTTGACGGGTTCCTCATCCTCGATCGCCGCCGTTTCCGCTCATTCCACCAGTGGTATCTCTCCGTCAGCACGGCCCAGTGGGTCGTGAGCATCATGCTCTCGTCGTTGACGATCCGATCCTGGAGTGAGGGGGATGCTGCTCAGAGCGGTGGGGCCACGGCCCCGCCGCCATCATAAACTGGGGAGCGGGAGGCCATCACCCACTGCGCTCTCTCCGAATGGCCAGACCTGTTGAGCACGGCACACTCTCGACCCCTGTGCTGCTGTAAGAATATAAGATGGTGGCGGGACTTGACCCATTTCACCATCCCCTTTAGAACGGGATGCTGGAGGTGGAAGCCTTGCGTTGTTGGATGTCCCTACTCTGCCTGGTCCTCGCTACGTCCGATCCCCTGCTACGGCACTGGGAGGCGGCGACGGACCTCGCGCTTTCCTTCGCCGAGCTAAGGCAGGGGGATGATCTCAACAACATTGAGCCGGTCGATGACGGAGTTGCGGACGACCCAGGTTCGGCGATTCTGAAAGCGGGCAGCGTCTTCTCCGTGGCCGATTCCTGGGGCCTCTTGGCGGTAGCCGACAGTCTTACGACGCACTTCGTCCTCACCTCCATGCCTCCGGGGCTTAGCCTCCGATTTCGAGTAGATCGACGATCTCGGTCCCCCGCAGGCACATCCCGACGGCACGCCTGGTTACAGCGATACCTGATTTGAGTTTGGGTTTGCGGATCGAACTTCGTTCTCCGTTCCTAACCCGATACTCAGACCAGGAGCTTTTCCATGCGCAGCGTTTCCATGCCCCGTTCCGCCCGTGGCTTCACTTTGATCGAGTTGCTGGTGGTCATCTCGATCATCGGCGTGCTTATCGCCCTGCTCCTTCCCGCCGTCCAGGCGGCGAGGGAGGCGGCTCGGCGGGCGCAGTGCTCGAATAACCTCAAGCAGATGGGGTTGGCTTTCCACAACTACCACAGCACACATGACACCTTCCCGCCCGGCTACATCACGAAAACCGAGACCAACCAGACCAACAGCCCAGAGACGGGGCCGGGCTGGGGCTGGGGGGCAATGATCCTCAACGACCTGGAGCAGAAGTCACTCTACAACGCCGTGAATTTCAGCCTCCAGATCACCGACCCCGGATCGAAAACCAGTCGCACAGCAATCCTCTCGGTCTTCCTCTGCCCCAGCAGCACGGGCGGAAACGGTACGTTGACACTCAACAACGCCTCAGGCACCCCCCTGACGACCGACCTCTCACCGGGTCAATATGTCGCCTCTGCCGGCCAGTGGGAGGTCGAGGAGTTCCCGGCGCAGAACAACGGCATTTTCTACCGCAACAGTCGGGTCGGCCTCCGGGACATCACCGACGGGTCGAGTTCAACGATGATGGCCGGCGAGCGGTCCCGAAATGTTGCCGATGCCACCTGGGTCGGTGTGATCCCCTCGGCTCGGGTCTGCACGAACCCAAAGTGGTCCATCCAAAAATGCGAGACGGCGAACGTGATGGTCTTGGGACATACAGGACCGTCGCCCGATCAGCGATGGGTGGACGTGCCCAACTACAAGGGTGCCGGCCCTGACGATTTCTGGAGCCTCCACCCCGGCGGTTGTAACTTCCTCTTCTCCGATGGCTCGGTCCGGTTCATCAAGGAGTCGGTCAATCCTCGGATATTCAGCTTCCTCTCGACCCGTGCCGGGGGTGAAGTCGTCAGTGCCGACCAGTTCTGATCCACGATCATGGGGCTGCCGGGACGACAGGGGGTGTCCCGGCAGCAACTTTCGATATCAGCCGACGGCCAGGGATAGGGCAGCGACGATCAACAGCACTTCGACCAGGAGGCTGAACCGCTTTTCCGTCAGCCTCTCGATGAGCTTCCTCCCCGTCCACGAGCCGAACATCATTGCCCCGCCCAAAGCTAACCCACCGCCGAGTTGAATTGGAGCCATCGCCGCATACCGCCTATAGACGATGCTCTTCGTCAGGTGCATCAGGACGGCGGTTATGGCTTCGGTGGCGACGTAGACTTGGGCGGGCAGTTGGAGGTTCAGGAACACGACCGCCCCCAGGGGACCAGCACTCCCGGCGATCGCCGAAAGGAAGCCCACGACGATGCCCGCCGGGGCAAGCATCGCCTCCGGCATTCGACGCCTGCCCAGCGGCGTGTGACGAAGGGCAACGATCCCTAGCAGGAACACGCCAATTAGCCGTTGAACCATCCCCGGCGGTAGGGCGACGAAGAGGCGGGAGCCGACGACGCTGGCGGGCACGGCACCCAGGCTGAAGACCAAAGCCGATCGCCAACGGATCTCCTTCCAACCGAACCCCGCCCTGGACAGGTTGCCCAGGAGTTGTGCCAGGGTCAGGACGGGGACCGCCGCCTTCGCCCCAACGACATAGACGAGCACGGGCAACAACAGTAGAGCCCCACCGAACCCCGCCGCCCCGGAGACGGTCGCTGCCAACCAGCCCGCCGTGAGAAGAAGAACCCACCCGATAGCTATCGCCCTCGGTGACTCCGATAGCAAGGCGAGCAATAACACGGCTTCTAGACCACCAGCATCAGCTTCACTTCGGCGACGACCTAGACCCCCGCCAGCCGCCGCAGGGTGATGTTTCCGAGATGCCGATTCCCGAGCCCAGAGCCGACGACACCGATGACGATTGCCATCGCCGCCAGTTAATCTGATGCCCCGGCGTGTCCCAAGGACGAGTGGGGCATCGCCACCACTAGGATCTGGAGGGGCAGCAGGAGCAGAGTCATCTCGCCCATGCAGGGTTTCCTACATCACGACTGAGGTGAGTTGACTTGGCGCCGAAGACGACTATATTTGCTTAGGCGGATGAATTCTAGCCCGACGGGGGTCAACACGGGCATTATGAAAGAGACCACGACCGACGCCTTGGATGCCTCGCCCCGCTTGCTGAAGCCGTTTGCCGACCCGATACGCCTGAACCTGCTGAGCGGCGACCGTGAGGTTTGCGTCTGTCATCTCCCTGAGGCATTGGGGCTTCTTCTGCCGACCGTCTCCCGTCATCTGACGTACATGCGCAAGCACGGGTTGGTGGTTGGCCGAAAGGAAGGGCTCTGGGGCTATTGCCGTCTCGCCAGGCCCAAATCTGATCGGCACCGAGCTTTGATTGGCTGCGTCGGCAACTGCATGGGCGAAACCGAGGGCTTCCTCCAGGACGGCCAGCGGCTCGCCCGCATTGTGCCGTGCTACCGTGCTCGTGAGTTTTTTTCGGCAACTATATTCGCGTCGCCCCATATTTTGGGCCGAAGGAGAGGGAAGACTTCATGGACATTGGCGACGTGGAGGAGGTCAAGTTGCGGTATGCCGAGGTCCGCCAGAACATCGAGGCAATCGTGGGTGGCATCAGCGGGGGCTTTGGTCCTCGACAAATACGTCACCCGGCTCACATGGGCAGGTTTCCGGGCGGATCGGCACACTGATGCCGTCCGCAAGATGATCGAGGTTTCGGGAATCGCCCCGCCACTCGGTGCCGAGAAGCTTATGAGCGTAAACATCACGGCGACCAAACAAGAAAGAATCCTCACATGAAAGCGCCTGAAATCATTTACCATTCTCAACCTGTGGGTCGTCTCTCGTTTCTCGACAGGTATCTGACACTCTGGATTATCCTCGCCATGCTCTTGGGCGTCGGGCTGGGCAACTTCGCTCCCTCGGCGGTGCGGAGCATCACGAACCTGTCGGTCGGCACGACATCCATCCCGATCGCCTTAGGGCTGATCCTGATGATGTACCCGCCGCTGGCGAAGGTGAGGTACGAGGAGTTGGGGCGGGTCTTTCGCAACGTCCGCATCCTGGGGCTGTCGCTCGTCCAGAACTGGGTCATTGGCCCCGCCCTGATGTTCGCCCTGGCATTGCTGCTGCTACCGGACAAGCCCGAGTACGCCATCGGACTCATCATGATCGGACTGGCCCGCTGCATCGCAATGGTGATCGTCTGGAACGACCTGGCGAGGGGGGACGCCGAGTATGCGGCGGGGCTGGTCGCCTTCAACTCGATGTTCCAAGTGCTGTTCTACTCGGTGTACGCCTACGTTTTCGTGAAGGTCTTGCCCCTGCTGCTGGGTTACTCGTTCGGCGACGTGGACCTTTCCAAGATCACGATGGGGTCGATCGCCGCCAGCGTTTTCATCTACCTCGGCATCCCCTTCCTCGCCGGGATGCTGACCCGCCTGATCCTGGTCAGAGCCAGGGGGCGGGAGTGGTACGAACGTCGGTTCATCCCAGCGATCAGCCCGCTAACCCTGATCGCCCTGCTATTCACGATCGCCGTGATGTTCTCACTCCAGGGTCAGAACATCGTCCGCATCCCCTTCGACGTGATCCGCATCGCCATCCCGCTGCTGATCTACTTCATCGTGATGTTCCTAGTGTCGTTCTGGATGGGACGGAAGCTAGGGGCCGACTACTCGAAGACAACCACGCTGGCGTTCACGGCGGCGAGCAACAACTTCGAGTTGGCGATCGCCGTGGCGGTGGCCGTCTTCGGCATCGACTCCGGGGCGGCCTTTGCGGCGGTCATCGGACCCCTGGTCGAAGTACCCGTGCTGATCGGGCTGGTGAACGTCGCCCTCTCCTTCCAGCGGCGGTATTTCGAGCCCACCATGTCGGTGGCTGTCCCCGAACCGGCGGTATCCAAGTAAGGACTCTGGCACGATGAAGCTCCCCCAACTTGCGGCGTGCGCCGCCCTGATCTTGGCGTCGCCCGGTGCCTCTCCCCCGGCCAATGACGACGTGGGACCGCTGGTGCAAACCCTGTGGCTTGTTCAGCGGCATGGGACCGCCGCCGCCGCCGATCCCAGCAACGACCTGCGGACGAAGGGTTCCTTGTACAAGGCGTTAGGTAAGAACGGTATCTTGTCACCAGCAGGAGTCAAAGGTCTGATGGACCCCTCGACGTTCTCGAAACTCGCCGGACCCGATGAACGCCTCGATCTGTCCGAGATCCGTCAGGCGTTAGAAGCCGACATCCCCGACTCACGGCGGCGGCTCATTCCGAGCGTGACGGCTCATGCCGCCTTGCTGACCACCTCGTTCGACAGGATCGACGAACCCCACCGTGCGGCGGGCGGAAGATTGGCGGAATGGATTGTCAAGAACTACAAGCCGGGTAAGCCGCTCCACGTCACCGTCATCTGCACCGGGAACTCTCGTCGCAGCATTCTGGGAGCGACGATGGGGAACATCGCCGCCGCCTACTATGGGTTCCCCGAGGTCAGGTTCCACAGTGGCGGGACCGCTCCCACGGCGTTCAACACCCGCACCGTGGCCTCCCTGCGGGATCTTGGCATCGAGGTCGAACCGACCGGCGACGACGCCCCGAGAGGGGAACCGGCGACCGCCAACCCGGTGTACCGGGTCCGCTGGGGTCAGGCAGGCTCGACCGATCTAGAGACGATAGAGTTCTCGAAGATGTACCAGGACAAGTGCAACCCCCAGGAAGGTTTTGCCGCTCTCATGGTCTGCGGCGAGGCGGATGCGGGTTGCCCGTTCGTCAAGGGGGCGTCTCTCCGTGTTTCGATGCCTTATCTTGATCCGAAGATTTACGACGACGGCTCCTACGAAACGCTGAAGTACGCCGAGCGACGGGACGACCTCGGTCGCCTAATGCTTAGTGTCATGATGAACGTGAGGAACCGCCTGGGGCAGCCGAATCCAACGCACTGAGGAGCGATCCCACCTTCGAGACGATCACCGAGGCCGTGAGGTCGAAGTACGGCTCTGTCGCCGATAGCGTCCTTTCGTCAGGCCACGAGGGCTCGAAGGTGGTTATCGAGGTAACGACTCCCGCCCTCGGCTCCAAGCAGGCCGTTATCATGCCTTTTGTCATCAGCCACAGTAAAATGGCACGCCCTGATCGCCCCGACTCCATCACGAGGCTGATGACATGAGCGATGCCGAAGTCACCACAACCCATCTCCCATTGCTCACGACAGCCCAAATCGGGTTTGTGTTTCTCCAGGTGAGGCAGGATCTCTCGCCAGAGCAGATCATCCCGCAGGACGATGCGTGAGGGGCGGTGGGCCGTCTCGATCAGGGGACGACGCATGCCGTCGGCCAAGAGCCCGGCGAGGTCATTGACGGACGGCGGCGTGTTCAGAATCCGGTCGGCGAGGATGAAGTCGTCGGTCTGGCTCAGGGCGACGCCCAGCCAACAGGGACGCTGACGTTTTCGCCCCTCGCCTGCTTCGGGGAATCTTGGAGGTCCACCTGCCAGACATCCTCAGCCTGCCGCAACCGTTTCAGGTGCGTCCTGACAAAGTACACTCCTTTGCCAAGTCTGTAGCCGTTCACAGGGTGGGAAAGCTGAAAACAAGCGATTTCCAGGCGTTGAGAGGGCAAAACCAACGATTCAATCGTCCTTGGACCTTTCAAACTCCTTGTTTTTGAGGGTCTCCAGGGTGTGAACGGTTACTTACTTGAGTTACCGAAAAAGAATTCGGCTCTCCCTTCGTCCGCAGGCGTCCATTCCAGCTTATCGGCTTCTTGATCGTCTTCAACAAAAGCTTCGAGACATATACAACAATTGCAGCACCATCCATACCAAACGCCGCATGACCAGTTCGGCGTCGTAACACCTATGAAATACGATGAGCCTTCGAGGACAACGCTGATCCGGGATGGGCCGCAATTCGGACAGACACCTTTGATCATCCTCTGCGGTTTTTGATGAGACATGCTCAACAATTCCCCCGTCAACCCGGCTAGTCTCCATCTTCAGGACTCATTCTCCTCGAATTCCCGGCGACCTGGAACAGCCAATCAGACGGGAAAGATTCTAGAGGCATTTCATGTCGCCTCCCCATCGTTCCTTTCCCTCGACGGGACGTGAAAACCGATGCGAGACATGTTCTCCCATCACCGATCAAGAGAGAGGCTCAGGGCGGGGTGAGCAGGCCAGGATTGCTTCCTCCAGTAGCTCTTCATCAACGTCCCACCAACCCCGGAGAGCGATCAGTTCCGGGTAGAGCCGAGGGTCGGCGATCAGTGAGGCTGCCTCAACCTCCAAGCTCCAGACCAATTTCGATGACAGGGCTCCGAGGAGTGGTGGGATCACCCGCAGATCCTTCCGGCGGGCCAGGCCGACGATCGCCTCGCAGCGAGCATCGTCATCCTCGTCGGTGAGCCGTTCGGCGAGGGCGCCTCGCACATCCGGCGTGTCCACCTCAACCTGCGTCCCCAACGCAAAGCAGGCCCAGTCCCGGATGTAGGTTTCCTGGTCCCTGGTGAGTCCGATCAGGACCTCGATGGCGACAGGGTCCTCATGCCCCATCATGGCCTGGACGACGCCTTCTCGCACGCCAGGATCGGCATCGTCTCGGAATCTCGCCGCAGGCCCGATGACCTCGGGCATTCTGAGGCCCGCCAGCGCAAAAAGGATCGAACGGATGACGCCGTCGTCCTGCTCGTCCTCCAGCATGCTCAGGAGGATTCCCAAACAGGACTTCGGGAACGAACGGTCGGGAATCCCGAGTTGCCCGAGGATGGCCACCCCCAGTTTCCGTTCGACGGGGCAGAAACTCCTGCACAGCCCCGAAGCCCGCTCGAAGACCTCCCGAGAGCCACGCCATCTCAGGGTCCACATGGAGTTCCGGCCACAATCCTCATCGGGTTCGCTCAGGGCCGCCGAGATCAACTCGTCCACGGATCGGGGATCATGGTCAGGCGACTTCATTGAATCACTCCGTCAGTAGGCTCGGAAAATTCAGACGCTCCAGCCGCCTGTTCCTGTGCGCTTGGCAAGGAGGATCGGGAGTTCCGCTACCCGAAGCGACACGAGTTCCCGCCTCACGGGAAGGTCGTGCTCTAACCGCCTCGCCTGCTCCCACTCGGGCTCGCCCTCCAGACGGGCAACGCATGAGCGATGCGTGCCAATGCATCAGGCAGACCGGGAAGAGGTAGTCGAAAAGATCTTGCTGAAGTTCGACGTGGGCGAGGTCATGGTGATAATACCACAAGTCACCGAAGCCGATTTGATCGTAGCGAGTCCTCGGATGCCCACTCAACGACCAAATCCAGGTAAGCCCCCCGGACCTCGGGGAAGACAGTGACGTTCGGAACGTGATTGACCTCCAGCAGGTGCCGGGAGCCGTCGGGGGCGAGGATATAGTCAACGCTGACGACCTCCAGGCCGAAATGGGTGGCGAGGCGACGGCTATCGTCGAGCAACTCGGGATCGATCGGCATGAAAGCGGTGTTCTGATGATGGATCGACTTCAGCCAGCCGTCGCCCGCCATACGGACTTGCCAGGCACGCTCGCCCACCAGGACGATGCGGACGGCTTCCCCCTCGACGTATTCCTCGAACAGAGTGGGCTGAGTGGCGTTCCAGGAACCGGAGAAGCGGCTTTTATCCTCGCCACAGTGCCAGTTGCCCCACTTGGCGACTCGCTCGGAATCGGTGACGACGATCGTGCCCCGGTCGGCATAGCCACGGGGGACCTGGCCGAAGCGGGTGACGGCCATCGCCCGCACCAGCCCCGGCAGCCGGTGTCTCAGGTCCATCATGCCTCGGGCACCCGGCAGGCACGGCCCTCCCCACAAGGCCAACGCCGTGATGAAATCGAAATCATCCTCGAAGATGGCGTGGAAGACGGCTCGCCCGATTGGGACGAACTGGTTCATCCGATGGGGATGCTCGACCATGAGCCGTCCACGGTCCACTTGGATACGAGGCAGGGTCTCGAAGGCGAGGACCGGCTGGGCGAAGCAACCTCGGAGTTCGCTGGTCTCGGGTTCGTCCAGCCCGACGTGGAGGATCGATTCCACGGCCAGCACCTCAGTCCAGTCTGACATCGGTCGAGTCGAATGCTACCCTATCCAGGGTAACGGTCGGTATAACTTGGATGCACTCGTGAGCCCCGAGGTTCGCAGAGGCTACAATCGAAGGGGACGGTCAAAGACACGGCGTCACCTATTCAGCAGGTGACGGGCCGTTGCTCATCGCCGCCCGCTTACGTCACTGGATCGCCGCCGCAAGGGTCCGTTGATGATCGCTGCGACGGGAGAGTTTAAACCTGACAATAACGGCGATGCAGAATAGACATGCTGGGACCGCCAGGCCATTGGTCGGGATTGTCCGCAGGAAATCGGTGACATCGGCTAACATCTTAGGCCGTCAATTCGGGAGCCAAGTCCACCATGAGGGAGAAACTTCGCAGGTGGAGTAAGCGGTCCCTCTGGATCTTACCGATCGTCCTTGCCCTCTACTTGACCGTGATGGGCGTCGATTTCGCCTGGTATCGGAGTCATGTCCCCGTCCGATTCCGAGACTCTAACTGGAAGGGCCACTGGCAAACGCATCGCTTCTTGGGACTCAGAGGCAGGCTGCTCGCTCTCCTGCCCGACCCGCTCCCCGAGGGCGTCGATTTCAAGGCCGAGGCCCTGGTCTATTACCCAGTGTACAGCGTTTGGCGAACCGGTCAGTTCGTGAGGATGGACTTCACGGGCCATTTCAGGCCCGAAACGCCCTCTTCGGGCGGTCAGACGACCAATGCCATTCCTTCGGGGAGTGGGATGATGAAGTTCAAGGCCATTGTGGGCAATCAAGTCGTCGAATACGCCGCTCTCCTTGACGACAGCCGGACGAGCGTTGTGGGCGGCTATCTGTCACGGGCCCCGGACGACTTCGGTCACTTCACGCTCACACGCCACTGATCAAGGTCTCAGCGTAAGCGCTCGGAATAACCGTTCTTGTGCTGCCTGATCGCCTGGAAGACGGACCATCCTTGTTCGTCCTCTGGAGTCAGACGATGCCACGGCCCGCCAATCCTGCCTTCCAAGACCTCTGGCGTCGGCGACGGCTGCAATCCGATAGCGACCTCACCGATCGCCCGAGATCGACCCCTTGCCTTCACGGAACAGCCGGCCCGTGAAGTCGACCTGTAACAGAGAGTTCCCCTGCGTGAAGCCCTCGACCATCCCCTCACACGTCGAGTCCAAACCGCAGCGATCCGCGAGCGGACAGAGCCAGAGCGACTCCTCCCGACCGGAGGATACGGCCTGCGCGGCCGCGCGCCCCGATTCGGCGGCCTTGAGCGTCTCGACACGCCTCTGTTCCTCAACCTGATCGACCCACTGCTTGATCGAGGTCCTCCGGCGCCGCCACGATGCCCGCTGCGACCGGGTTCAGGTCGATGGACGCGCAAGGCTCCAGCAATGCCTCTTCATCGAGAATCGCCACGCTCTTGGACCGGCCCTCGAAGAACGCCCCGAGCGCCCCTTCCTCGCGATTGACCAGGCGTGCCAGCGGTTCCTTGCAAACCGCCCAAGGACAAACTCGGCCGCCGCGCGATGGCCATAGTACTCGGCATTGCCGGGCTCGGCCTCGACGGCCTGAGCGAAGGAGCCGGCAGCCAGGTCGCTCCGCCCTTCGCCCCGCGCCGCGAGGCCGAGCGAGAACAGATTCTCAGAAGACGGATCGCCGCGCACCGTTTCCGTGACCTCTTCGGGTTTCAGACACGCTGATCACACAAGTAAATATTGCTTTTTCCATCCGTGTCGTTACCAAAGAAATAGACCTGATTACCCAGGCAGAGTAGGTATTCCCGGGTATCTTGGAATTCGGGCAACTCGCCATATGGCGGAGGCGCGTCTGCCGTGAGCTTGAACTGGAATTCCCCTCGCCATTGCATCAGGAAAATCAGCGGTTGCCCCATATACTTTCCCGGAAATTCGTCGTCTCCCCCGATCCAACCGGGCTGACCGCCGATTTTCGACTTGGTCGTGGATTCCCTGGCGAATGCCAGCTCGAAGGAGATCGGACGGTATCGGACACGCTCCGGGTAATCACCACGCACAACGCCTTCAGCCGTCGGGAAGACGAGGAAACGGTGCCTGATCTGGACAAGGTCAAGCAGATCGTCCGGGATATCGTCTCCAGGCAGGAGAGAATTCGTAGTCATCGTTGGAAAGATTTCTCGGCAAATCAGAGGGACATGATAGCTGTTCTTCCAACAGGAAGTACATTGGAAGACAGCCAACGTACGACCTGCCCACGGATGAATCTCGGGAAAGGCCACCTGAAAGAAGAAGGATTGAATCTCACCGCAGAGCTTGCAAGTCGGCAGCGGGCACGAGGGCGGGAGCTTCGGCCGACCGCCGACGAAGCTGGTCTGATCAGCGGTTTGGGCACTCCCCGACTTGGTGACCTTGATGAGGGTCAATAGCCAATCTTTATCCATGAGCCAGCTTGCGAATCCAATCACCTCACCATACAACAATACATTCGGGTTTAACGTTGCTTGATGGGGAAGTAAACTCGCGTCCTTTCCGTAAAAGGAAACTTTCGCAAAGAACGTCATCGTGAAAAACCGAACGCATCACCGACGATCGGCTGCCAAAAAACGGCGAGGAGAGCCATCATGGCAAACACGATCTGAAGGATCAAGTCGGTCCACAGATCACGGCATGCACGATCGCGGAATCAATGTCTACCTCGTCAGTCCTTCGACCGCTTATCTGCCCTAAGTGCTTCCCTGACAAGGACTAAATCCGGACGCAACTCGCGTAACATCCCCAGCCGTTCGCGCCCTTCGTCTCCAGGCGATTGGAACCGCGCCGGTCCTCGACGTACCGGAGACGAGTTGTGGGTGAAGAGGTAGTGTCGCAGGGACTCCCTCCGAAGCTTAAGTCTCAGCCGGGAGAGCCTCAAGGCCGCTGACGCGGGCTCACGCCAGCCACTTCTACGACCGCTACCCCAAAGGAGCCAAAGGCGGCGGTGCATCCACTCGCCTCACGACCCGAGAGATCCTGACAGCCCATCGAACTATTCCGCTATCACTTTATTTAAGCATGATCAATTTCCACAAAACATCCGATCGATCCAACCACCAATTTCATTATTTCATAATCATTTAATATTATAAATCCTCAATCTGTCGGGCGTTGCATGCAGCAGTTCGACTTTGATCTGGACGATCTCCTTCTTCGCCATGTTACTTGAGGCATTGTTCAAGGCCTTGCATCTTGTCGTTGGCCAACCGGGAAATGGGGAAGAGGAACGATTGCCCACCAGGCCCCCCAAGCGACTCGGCAATCACATGGCCAGACTCATCCTTCGACGCATACTTGAGACAGTCGATCCCCTTCTCCTTCAAAGGTGGGCCGATATCAAGGGGAATCATGGGCCCCCTGCCCTCCAAAAGAATGGACCTTTAAGCAGGATCAGTGCTCCGATTGCCATGCCGGTTTGATGGGGTTTGCAACGATCAGGCAATTCGCATAAAACCTTGCTGACGCCAAGGTTTCAAAAAAAACGGGCGGGATCCTTGAGCCCCCTCATACGGTGAAAATCGCTGGTTCGAATCCGGCGCCGCCCAATACCAAAAGACTGGTAACGACGACCAGAACAGACCGAAGCAGCGATAAGCCGCCTCGGCCTGTTCTTTAACACACAATTACACCCTCAATCGAGGAAGGCCACGTTCCGCATGGCACTGGACTGGCCTTCCGTGTTCATCAACACCCGATGCCAACCGTGCAGGACAATCGTCTTGTGGTCGGCGTGCCGGACACTGCCCCTGACGTACACGCCCGGATTCCGCCGCATGGTCTGCCAGTTCCACCCCTTCGCCTTCGGGTTGTTGGCCAGGATCTTCTCGTGCTGGGATGGAGTGACCCCGTTCGGGTGGCGGGAGCAGACGTGGACCGTCTCCCCTCCTGTCCGGTAGCAGGACTCGACCCAGTGCGGCTTACCGCCATTACCCCGCCGGAGCGGCTCGTTGTGGAGCACCAGTGCCTCGTCCACGGTGAAGCCGGGCACGGGCAGGAAAAACCACTCGCCCTGACGGCGGTAGGCGGCGTTCTTGCGACGGTTACGGGCCTCGGCCCGGAGCCCCTGGCGACCCTGGGCAACCTGGACCTCAGGGGGCTTGAGCGCCTCCTTCGCCTGGCGAACCGTGCCCACCGGGGCATTCTCGGGCACGGCGGCGACGAACCAGTGCCGCTCGTCGTGGCCGCAGAGGAACTTGTGCTTCTCGCCTCCCTCCCGGACCAGTAAAAGCAGGTGCCGGTCGGCGGGCTGAACGTCGATGACGGCGACCTCGGAAGAAGTGCCGCCGGGCGAGACGACCTCGAAGAACTCGCCGTCGCGATCGGCCTGCACGTCCAATGAGAGGACGCGCGCCGGGGGCCGGAACCGTCGGGTGGACCGGTCGGCGACCTTGACCCTGACCCCGATCCGGGCAAACTTCGTGAGCAGATCCATGGTATCCATTGTCTTGTCTCCTTTGAGACGAGAGACACAGGACGGCCAAGGCCGGTTCACAGGGATATGTCGATTTCGTTGCGGTTCCTTTTGGAGCGACTTCAACGACCTCTCTGGGGTTCGAGGGGAACCACGGTGGTGATTGAAATCAGCCTCAGCCCTTTAGACTTCCTCAAGAATCGGAAGTGCGCCCCTGGAATTGGACCCGCTTTGGGGATTGACTTGGTTGCATTGCGTAGCCATGATGGCGACATCCTGTAGCCATTGGAGCGTTACCGTGAATCTGCCCGAGGAGGCCTTGTCGCCCTCCCAGCTCGAGATCATGGAGATCATCTGGGACAAGGGCGAGGTTGCCGCCGTCGAGGTCCGGGAGCTCCTGGCCAGCGGACGTGAGCTGGCGCGGGAGACTGTCCGCACCATGCTCGAAAGGATGGAGGCCAAGGGGTGGCTCAAGCACCGCGTGGTGGGGCGGACGTTCTTCTATTCGGCGGCCGTCCCGCGCGGGGCCACGGCGGGCCAGAAGGTGATCGAGCTGATCGATACCGTCTGCGGCGGGTCGCCGGAACGGCTCATGACGGCCTTGCTGGATTATCGGGGACTGACCGCCGAGGAGGCGGTCCGCATTGAGACACTGATTAAGCAAGCAAGAGATCGGAAGCCAGGCCAGAGGAGCTAGGCGCCATGCCGATGTTGACTGGAATGGGTCTCGCGATCACGATCGACGTCCTGATCCGGGTCAGCTTCGTCCTGGCGGTCAGCCTCATGCTGGCCTACACGACGCGGTGGAACGCGGCGTTACGGCACGCGATCCTGGTTGCTGGGCTCGCCGCCGTATTCATCGTACCAGGGGCAACACTGGCCATGCGGGGCCTGCCCGTGCCCCGCTGGCAGTTGGGTTGGCTCAGCCGGGCCGGGATCGACGGCCCTGCCGAAATCGCCCTGGTCAGTCCGCAACCGCCGAACGAACCGCAATACCGACCGGCGAGACGGAACCAGCCGGCCCCCGCGATCGTTCGCACGAGAAGAGACGAGGCTCGGCTGGATCCTGGGCACGGTGCGTCCGCGCAATCGGACAAGCCGTCCCTCGGGCCTCGCGCATGGAGTCGGTGGAATGCCCTCTATGGACGATTGATGGCCAGCTGCCTTCTCTGGACGTTGCTCTCCGGGGCGATCGTCAAGGTGATCGGGCTCGGGCTCTCGTTGGTCCGCCTGCGCCGGATCGTGGCGCGGGCGCATCCCGTCACCGGCGATCACATCCTGTCCGTACTCGAGCTGATCCAAGGTCGAATTCCGATGCGGCAACCGCCGCGATTGTTGGAGAGCGCGGAAGTCTCCTCCCCCGTCGCAGCGGGTATCATTGGTAACTATGTACTCCTGCCGACGGGATGGGCCGGGAATCTGCTCCTCGGAGAAACGTTGGCGGTTCTCGGCCACGAGTCCGCGCACCTCGCGCGACGCGACCATCACGTGGTGATCTTCCAGGAGCTTCTCGCAAGCCTCCTCTGGTTCCACCCGCTCGTGCATCGTTTGAACCGCATGCTGAATCGTGTCCGGGAAGAGCTCTGTGACAACTACGCAATCTCCCTCGTCGACCGCGCTTCCTACTGCGAGGCCTTGCTACACCTTGCCGTCGGCCGGCCCGGTGCGTCTCTACGCGGCGCCACTTCGATGTGGCCAGGTCGCTGGTCGCTCGAAGATCGAGTCCGAGGGATCCTCGACGAGCGACGCCCGACTGACACCAGGATTTCGAACGTCGCGCGTTCGGCGACTGCGATCTGCTCGCTGGCGATGTGCGGCTTCATTGCCCTGCCGCAATTGACCGCGTCACCGCCCAACGATCGATTCGTGACGGTGGCCGATGGCGACTCACCGCCACGCGCGAAAGCCAGCCTCGTCGCACACGAAATGACAAGAAGCATCACCCGGGCCTTCCCGGTGACTGGGGAGAAGATGCTCCGCTTTGAGAACCTCGCCGGACGTGTTGAGCTCGTGCCTGGCAAGAGGCCGACGGTCGAGGTCGAGGCAACCGTGCGAGTCGGTGGGCTGGCGGAGGGAGACGTAAGACGCCTGATTGACGAAATCGGCTGGGTCGAGGTGCCGGCCAAGGACGGAGGGTCGCAATGGGGTCTGTCCTTTCCGGCGGAGGACTACCCGACGATCTGGTATCCCGTCTCGGGGGAAGCGAAGGCCGACTCCGACACGGTGCATTACCTCGGCCACGAGGTTCGGATCGCGAACCGCAGAGGCGATTCAACGCCGTCCGTGGAGTTCGACCTCCGCATCTCACTGCCGCCCGGGGTGCATGTCGCGGTTGACAACGCGGTGGGGCCGATCGGCGGCAAGTCGGTCGATTCCCCGCTCAAGCTATCGACGCGGCACGGAGCCATCAAGCTCGGCGACGTACGGGCCCCGATCGACGCCGCAACGAAATTCGGCGACGTCCTCATCTCGAGACTGGACGCCGACGCGGTCGTACAGACGGGCAGCGGCGGCATCGAACTCTCGCGGGTCACCCAAGGCCACGTGGCCCTCTCCACAGGCTCCGGCCACTGCCGGGTCGTTCTGCCGCCCGAGTCCGGCTTCAGGCTGCACTATTCCGGAACCCGGCCGCTCGAACTGGTCGGCGGCGGCGCATCGCGTTTGTCGGCCCTGAGCGGCGACCGAAGGTCCGAAATGCTCTCTCGCGGGACGGGAGGGCCGTCGATCACCGTCACCTCGGACACCGGAGACACCGTCATCGAAGCCGGCCCGTAGGCCGACTCCCGAGCGACCTCAAGACCCAAGACGGTAAAGTGTCTGTCTCGGAAGGTCAGGCTTCACCGGAAAAGGAAGGACGCTGGGGTGCCACGGGTTCCGTACTCGGACCCCGTGCGCCCCGGCCAAGGAATTCCCGCACGGGGTCCGAGTACGGAACCCGTGGCACCCGAAAGATTATCGAAAAACACCGATAGGATTTGCCTTCTGGGACAGACTTTAAGTCCCCAAAGGTGGGGGACGCGCTCTCCGTGCGCCTCCCTTTCCGAAAGGATGAGAAGAAAATGTCGATGCGGCCACTGCGTTGTGGTGACCCACCTCATCCCCGCGACACGCGTGGTGCTCGTTCCGGCTGATGGCGCCGTTGCCGATGACCAAAGGACGAGGCCGAGCGTCCGATCGGCAACCTCCGTTGGGTCGAATCGCCGGACGAGCGAGGCTCGTTCCCGATGTGACTCACGTCTTGGATCCATTCGAGCAGTCATGACAAGATCTTCGAGGAGAAACTCCCATGCCTATGGCCCGCCGTCGCTTCGTCCAAATCGCCGCAACTGCTCCCCTTTTCGCAAGCCGGCCCGTGCTCGGCGCCGAACCATCGGCCGATGATTCGCTGCGATCGAACATTCGGCTAAACGCCGGCCTGCTTGGCCTTCCAGGTTTTGTGGCGGGTGTCGTCCGAGAGGGGAAACTGTCCCTCGTCCAGGCCGACGGCTTCGCCGACCTGGAGAGCCGGACGCCCATGCGACAGGACCACATCTTCTATGTTGCGTCCCTTACGAAGACGTTCACTGCGGTGATGATGATGCAGTACGTCCAGGAGAAGAAGATCTCGCTGGATGACTATCTGCTGGATTATCCCTTCCTGTCCGTGGGGTTTACCGCGGATCGACTGTTCGATCCCAACGTGACGCTCAAGCACGTTCTCAGCCACACCTCCGAGGGCAAGCCCGGCGATAACTTCGTGTACAACGGAGGCCGCTACAACTTCGTGTACGGTGTCTTTGAGAAAATCAGCGGGAACACCAACAACTACAAATCGCATGTGAATGAGTTCAATAAACGCATCAAAGAACCGCTCGGCTTGACGTCGACTTTGCCCGGACATCCTCCTGACGCGAAGGATCTGCGCATTCCGAGAATTGTGACCTCCTACGCCCTGGATGGGGGGCGTAAGACTCTGAAAAAGGATGCCGGAGTGTCCGGCGCGACGAACTTATATCCTGGTACGGGACTGCTCAGCACGGTTGACGACCTTGCGAAGTACATGATCGCACTGGATGAGAATCGTCTGATTACTTCCGAAAGCTACGCGCATATCACCACGCCCTATATCCTGAACGACGGGCGTCTCAGCCAGTACGGCCTGGGATGGAGCACGCAGAAGGTGGGCGGACATGCGGTGCATTGGCATTACGGCTTTGACGATCCCTATTCGGCTCTGCTCGTCCGACTGCCTGAGAAAAAGACGTCCTTCATTTTTCTCTCGAATACGGGAGCGGCTTGTGCGCCCTTTCTACTCGGTTGGGGGGCCAATGTGCTGACGTCGTCATTCGCCGTGGCATTTCTCGACAGCGAGTTGCCGGGAGTGCTTTCTGACGCGGACAGGGACTATTCACGAATGTTCCTGACTCACTACACGGAAGGTGCATTGGGGCGCAATCCGGGCGAGGCGAAACGCCTTCTTGGAAAGCTGCGTTCGACGGAACCGGCCCGATTCCGTAAGAACGATCGGGTGATGATCTCTATTCTTTCTGACCTATCCAATCCTGCGTTCTCGGAGGAGATGGACAGCCTGGTCGCAGCCTATCGTGGGTCCGGGGATTTCCATCCGGATATCAGTCTGGCGATTGCGAATTACTACGGAAAGACCGGTAAACCGGCGAAGCGCGACGTATTTCTTCGCCAGATCGCCGATCACATGGGCTACGAAGGAGGGGCTACGCGTGATGCGTGCGTCAAACTCGGTGCCGAACTCCTTCGAAGCGGGAAGACGGAAGAAGGTCGGAAGTATTTGTGGAGGGTCGTACGAGATGCGCAGACAAAGGGCGAAAAGGTCGAATCTCAGGAACGGCTTGTGCAGGCACTCAAACCCTAACCTTTCCGGCTGCGAGGAGTGAACCACCTCCAGCGCGGTCGAATCTCCGCACGAAAGCGAGCGAGCACATTCGACCTGCGGGAGGACCCGTCTTAAAATCCAGGGCTCGACACGAGAGCCGTCGTTGCTTTCCACAAGCTCAATCAGCCGTCAAGGCGTGACAGAAGGACGCGGTATCTCCCGGCTACGTCGCCGTAGGCATCCCCATAGACCTCGCCGCCGAAACCGTAGCGCTCGAAGTTTTCGAGCATCTTGAGAATGCCCTCGCGGAGGATCGGGTCGAAGACATTGATCTCGTCCGAGGTTGGCAGGCGGGTAGCCATCCCCCGAAATCGGTCTGGGCGGCCTCCGGACCTTAAAGTCTGTCCCAGAAGGCGAATCCTATCGGTGTTTTTCGATAACCTTTCGGGTGCCACGGGTTCCGTACTCGGACCCCGTGCGGGAATTCCTTGGCCGGGGCGCACGGGGTCCGAGTACGGAACCCGTGGCACCCCAGCGTCCTTCCTTTTCCCGGTGAAGCCTGACCTGCCGAGACAGACACTTACTCGTCAGTGGTCCAATCTCTCTCACGACGCGAAGAAAATTGGCCTGTCGGTCCCCCCGCCGGTCTTTAATAAGAGGATTGAGGGGTGACATCGGGCCATAGACACGAGATCGCCATCGTAATGCCAAGCGTACCGCAACAGATAGACCGACTCTTCGCGGAGGGGACCCTCACGGGGCTCTCCGACGCGGAGTTGCTCGGCCGCTTCGCCTCCGGCCGTGACGCCATGGCATTCGACGCGTTGGTGGCCCGCCACGGGCCGATGGTCCTGGGCGTCTGCCGCGGCCTCCTGAACGACCCGAACGACGCGGAGGACGCGTTTCAGGCCACCTTCCTCATCCTGGTCAGGAAAGCCGGGACATTCCGTGGCCCCGTCGCCCTGGGGGGTTGGCTCTATCTCACGGCCCGCCGCGTGGCGATCCGGGCGAATGTCGCCGCCGCCCGGCGACGGGCTTACGAAAGGCGGGCCGCACAGATGGCGCAGATGACCTCGGAACCAGGGGGGTCGACCCGGGACGAGCTCCTGAGCATCCTCCACGAAGAGATCGCCCGACTGCCCAAGAAATCCCGCCTCGCGGTGGTCCTCTGCGACCTCCAGGGCACACCGCAGGACCAGGCCTCCGCGGAATTACGCCTGAGCGAGCGTACCCTCCGGCGCCGGCTGAGCGAAGGGCGCGAGCGGCTGAGGGCGCGATTGGCCGGTCGCGGCCTGGGACAGGACCAGGCGATGCTCGCAGCGCTCTGCCTCCGCGAGGCCCGGATAACCGTGCCCACCGCCTGGAGGAGTGCGACCGTGCGGGCAGCGCTGGCCGCCTTCGAACCCGCCGCGGCGGCCGGGACCGTCTCGGCAGCCGCCATGGCACTGACCCGAGAGGTATCACGGACCATGCTGCTCCAGAAATTGACCCTGGCCTCGGCCGTCCTCGCCACCTCCTGCCTCCTGGCCTGGGGAGCCTCGGCCGCGTTGCTCCCGCCCGAGCCGGAGGTCACGAACCAAGGGGCAGCCAAGGCCCCTGCCCCTGCCCCCGCCGCGCCAAAGGCGGCCGAGAGCGCCGTACCGCCCCCCGGATCGGACCTCGCCGCCTCGGCCGGTATGCACCCCGTCCGGGGTCAAGTCCTCGACCCCGACGGCAAGCCGGTCCCCGACGCCAAGGTCTACGTGCGCCACTATGCCGAAATCCGCTGGAACGAGATCGACCCGATGGCCGCGCGGCAGAAGGGGCGTGTGGCGGCGACGGACGCAGAAGGCCGGTTCCATTTCGAGTTGGACAAGGGGGCGAGCGATGGCTCGTACAACAGCGGCGAGATCGGCTGGCACAAGGCCCAGATCGCGGTCACCGCGCCTGGATTCGCGCCGGCCTGGATCGAGGCCGGAGACACGGCCAAGCAGGGCGAGATGGCACTCCGGCTGGTCCGGGACGACGTGCCCGTCCTCGGTCGCGTCCTGGATTCGCAAGGCCGGCCCGTTGCCGGGGTGGTCGTGCGGATCCGAGCAATCTGTGAGGTCCAGGAGGGGGTCGACCTCGATGCCATGCTGGCCTCGGGCGCAATGGACGAAAACATAGACAATCGATCGCGTTACTACGGAAATCCGCTCGGAGCGACGACCCCGGCCTGGCAAGCGGATCCCTCGCCACTTTGGCCGGGGGACCGGAACACCTGGACCACCGACGGCGACGGTCGGTTCGAGGTCCGGGGGGTCGGGCGCGACCGCATCGCCCGGCTGGAGTTCCACGGCGGCGGCGTGGCGGACGGCACACTCGACGTGATCGCCCGCCCTGCGAAGGCATCACCCAAGGCCCGGCCACGGCCCAACCTGCGCAAGGAGGTGGGGCTGGAGGGCCGCGATGCCACGTTCCTTGGCTACTACCCGCAGGGGACGCAGCTCGTCGGCGCGACCTTCGACTACATCGCCGGCCCGACCAAGCCAATCGTAGGCGTCGTCCGCCTGAAGGGGTCCGGCAAGCCGGTCGAAGGGGCCATCGTCCGAGGCGCCGACCCGGGGACGCATACCGCAGTCACCGCCCGGACCGACGCCGAGGGCCGATTCCGCCTCGACGGAGTACCGAAGGGGGATTACTACCAAATCAAACTCGACCCGAGACCGGGAATCGACCCGTTCTTTCGCCACGCGGAGATTATCGATGACACCGAGGGGCTCAAGCCGATCGAGGCGTCCGTGGAGGTATCTCCGGGAGTGATCGTGACCGGGCGGCTGGTCGACAAGGCGACGGGCCGGGTGATCCCGCCTGCGGACGTCGAGTACAACAAGGCGCCGGACAACCTCGCCACCGGATCCGCGCTGGCGTTCTCTCGGCTGGCCGACGGGGCGTTCGGGCTCACCGTCCCGCCTGGCCGAGGGATGATCGCAGGGGCCGCTGCCGCCGAGGGGAAGGATGACCCCTACGTCGGCGCCAGCCTGAAGGCGGCGGATCGAAAGCAGGAAAGCGACGAGAAATTCTATAAATTCAAGACTGTTGGATACCACACTTATCGATTCATCGACATCCCGGCCGACTCGGGACCGGTCGCCGTGGACCTCGAACTGACCCGTGGCCTGAGCCGCGCGGGCCGGCTCACCGACCCGGACGGGCGGCCCGTCGTCGGCGCCCGGGCTTACGGCCTCAGCGCCCGCGACTGGTCGGGGACGGGGCGTTCCCAGCCGCTTGACGCCGAGACCTTCGAGGTCGGGGGCCTGGAGTCTGGCCATCCTCGGCTCTTGGTCTTCACGCATGGGGCCCGCAGGCTCGTCGGTGCGGCCGTGCTCGAGGAGGAAGACCTGAAATCCAACACGCCGCTGGAGGTCAAGCTCGTCCCCTCGGGCGCGATCAAAGGGCGGCTCCTCGACGACGACGGCCTTCCGTGGGCGGGGGCCAGGCTCGATGTCACGATGTTCGACCCGGACCGCCCCCCGGGCTTCGCATGTTCCTTCGGTGAGCCGGTCACCGTCGACGCCCAGGGTCACTTCCTGGTCGACGCGTTCGTGCCGGGCGTTGAGACCGAGGTGATGATCATTGCCCCGAAGGGTGCGAGGGGCCTGCTCGATGGCGGCAATGCCCTCCGGAAGCCCGCCCTCAAACCGGGCGAGGTCCGTGACCTGGGCGACGTGAAGGCCAAGAAAATCCCTCAACAATGACCGCTCGAGAGCGAGCAGGCCAGGTGCGAGCCCATACCATGCGACTGAGATCGGGCGACCCTTGGGCGTCCTATGTCCCCGACGAAGCCACGCCCTGGAATCTGCGGCGGGTGGTCCACCTCCACCGCCGCGCCGGCTTCGCCGCCACCTGGGACGAGATTCAACGCGACCTGGGCGACGGCCCCGAAGCGTCGATCGACCGACTGCTGGAGGGCAAGTCCCGCTCCTACGGCGTCCCCGAGAACTTCGCCGCGTTCGCCGACCGCCTGGCCGAACGGGCCATGGCCGCCCCCGAGCCGAATCGGCTCAAGGGCTGGTGGGTCTACCGCATGCTCTTCGGTCCGGACCCGCTGACCGAGCGTCTGACGCTGATGTGGCACAACCACTTCGCCACGAGCAACCTCAAGGTCGACGACCTGGCCCTGATGTGGCGGCAGAACGAGACCCTGCGCTCGCTCGGCCGCGCCCCGTTCGGCCGGCTCCTGCACGCGATGCTCCGCGACCCGGCGCTGCTCGTCTGGCTCGACGCCCCGGAGAATACCCAGGGGCACCCCAACGAAAACCTGGCCCGCGAGTTGCTCGAGCTGTTCACCCTCGGCATCGGCCCTTATACCGAGGACGACGTCAAGCAGGCCGCCCGCGCCCTGACCGGCTGGCGGATCGTGGAGGACGAGGCGCGGTTGATTCCAGGGCGGTACGACCCGGGGGCCAAGACGATCCTCGGCCGCACCGGCACGCTGGACGCCGACGGCCTGGCCGCGTTGCTCCTCGACCATCCCGCCACGTCCCGCCGCCTGGCCTGGCGGCTCGGCCACGAGTTCTTCGGCGAAGGCGCGGTCGACGGGCCAGCGCTCGAAGCGCTGGGCGAGGGACTGAGGGCGCATGACCTGGACATCGGCTGGGGCGTCGCGACGGTGCTCCGGTCGCGTCTCTTCTTCGACGCCCCCAACCTGGGCCGGCGGATCGCCAGCCCGATCGATTGCCTCCTGGGCGCGGTGCGTGCCCTCGAAATGCTCGACCCGGCGCCAAGTCCGCCGATGCTGGCCGACTGGTGCGGCCGGCTGGGCCAGTCCTTGTTCTATCCGCCCAATGTCGGCGGGTGGCCCGGCGGGCGGAGCTGGATCACGACCCGATCGGCCCTCGGGCGGGCGAACTTCGCTGCGGCCTTGATCGGCATTGATCCGGTCGGCCTCGGCACCTCGTTCGACCCGATCGCGCTGGCCGCCCGCCATGGCCAGGGGCGAAACCCGTCGTTCTTCTCGCGACTCCTGCTCGGCGCCGAGGGTCCCGAAGTGCCACTCGATGCGTTGGGCCCCGCCCGGCAGGCCCTCGTCCGACTACTGGCTTCACCCGAGGCGCAGAGGATTTGACCTGTTTTCTCAAGGGGTTGAAACCGTGATCACAAGACGAGAACTCCTCGCCAGCGGCCTGCGAAATTCGGCTCTGATCGCGCTGGCGCCCACGCTGCCCGGCTTCCTGGCGCGCACAGCGCACGCCGCCGGCCCGGAGAAAGAGGGCCGCATCCTGGTCGTCTTGCAGCTCGAGGGGGGCAACGACGGCATCAACACGGTCGTCCCGTTCCAGGACGACGGGTACGCGAAGTACCGCAAGGCACTCCGCCTGCCTCGGGAGCGGCTGATCAAGGTCAACAGCGAGGTCGGCCTGCACCCGGCGATGGGCGACGCGGGCAAGCTGCTCGAATCGGGCCGGCTGGCGATCGTGCCAGGCGTGGGGTACTCAAACCCCAGCCGCTCGCACTTCCGCAGCATGGCGATCTGGCAATCGGCCCGGCTCGACGAGGGCGACCACACCGGGCAGGGCTGGGTCGGCCGCGGCCTCGACGAGGGCTCAGCGACGCGTGACGGCACCCCGGCGGCGATCCTGATCGGGCCCAACGACCCGCCGCCGGCCATCCGCGGCAGGCGCTCCGTCTGCACCGCGATGGACCGGCTCAACGACTATGCCTTGAGCCACAAGAAGGCCGAGGCCGAGGCCAAGCCGATCAGCCCCCCCGCCGCCACCGAGGACGACCTGGGGCAGTTCCTGCGCCGCAGCCTGCTGGACGCCTATACCACGGCGGACCGCCTGGAGGCCATCGCCGGGGCCGGCGACGGCCGCGCGTCCTATCCGGAGTCCGAGCTGGCCCGACGTCTCAGGCTCACGGCGCAGTTGATCAAGGCCGGGCTGGGCACGCGCGTCTACTATCTCGAGCAGGGAGGTTACGACACCCACGGCCAGCAGTTGCCGCGCCACGCCCCATTGCTCGCGGAGCTCTCCACGTCGCTCCGGGCGTTCCTCGATGACCTGGCGGCGTCACAGCTCGCCGACCGGGTCCTCGTGCTGGCCTTCAGCGAGTTCGGCCGCCGCGTCGCAGAGAACGGTTCGCTGGGGACCGACCACGGGACCGCCGGGCCAGTGCTCCTGGCCGGGCCGTGCGTCCGGCCAGGGCTGCACGGGGCCTACCCGAGCCTCACAGACCTGGCCGACGGTGACCTCAAAATGGCAGTGGACTTCCGCCGCGTCTATGCCACAGTCCTGGAGAGTTGGCTCGGCCTGGCTTCGGAGAAGGCCCTGGGCGGCACCTTTGAACCCTTGCCGCTCTTGCATGGCTGATTCGGATCAAGGGACCCCGACGAACTCGACGATACCCTGATTGATCCGCAGCGGTTTACCATCGGATGGCACTCGGGCTTAGGTCGTGGGCATCCCGCCTTTTCCTGAGAGCCCCGAAGCAGCATTATCCCCTGGACTCGATTCAAGCAAGAATATTCTCATATGTGAACACCGAATGGTCTGCCGTCAATAGCCAGGGGCGCAAGCCTCTGGATTCAACGCAAATATAAATATCAAAATAATATTTCAATTTCCCCCGCCGCGGTGGGGGAAGTATCGCATGGCTTGGAGAAATCCTCAGGGCTTGCGCCCTGGGTTAAAAACGGTAGCCCCTTTGGGGCTGGCAAAGACCGCCATGCCACTGGCAAGCGTTCTCGCGAACAGGAAGGGGCCAACGGCCTCCGCAACCACGGGTCGAGGCAAAGACCGCCATGCCACTGGCAAGCGTGTCGACCGCTTTACGACATAACGGTCAACAGACGCAACTCGTCAGTAAACCGCTGTAGGCGCCCCACCCTTGTCTTTCTCCTCGGAGGCAGGTATCTCTCTGATCAGGAAACATCGGAAGGGCCAAGCGGTTTCGCCGGGAGCAGGGAAGCCATCCTTCGTCTCTCAACGGTCAGCCGCCAATCTTGCGAGACGGCCCATGAAACCGCCTCCGATGACAACGAGGCAGATGATACTCCTGGTGGCGATCGCCGCAGTCATGCTCGGTGGGCCACAGGTGATCGAACGCCTCCATCAAGACGGCGAGTCTCGTGCGATTACTCACAATCTGATGGCGTATTTCTGCGGCAACGAGGCCTCTCTCTTCAGCGAGCGGGCGACGACGTGTCGGTCCCTCGCGTCCAAGGGCATACCTTGGAACCAGGAGGGCGAGGAGCGAGAAACCCTGAGATTGTGCCCTCACCAGATTCAGGAACCTGAGCACGGCTCGTGGACCGAGCAATCAGCGGGCTGGGAGCGAGCTGCAAAGATCGCCGGCTGGGCGAGTACCCGACATTGGTGGACGGCCGGGCTTTACAACCTGTGGGGAGGCTGGCCAACGGTCGCCCCGTTTTCGCTCATCACACTCCTTGTCTTTTCCTGGTTCTTCTTGGGGCGACTGGACCGCTCCAGTACGGGAGAATCCACGAGGCGTGGGAGCAAAATCGCACTGCTTCTGCTCGTGCTCTGCCTTCTTCCGTGGGTACTCCAGGACTGGGGTTGCCTGTCCTTGTTCTTGGAAGCCCGGGAATGAGGTTAGAACGCTGACCAGATCATCCAGGGCAGCAATGCGATCCAGGCCATCCCGACGATCCTTCCCGCTCGGTCAACCCAACTCCGCTCACGTCGCCACTGTCGCCTCGCCGCAAGAATCGACCATGCCGTAATCACCAATGCACCGGGGATAACCATCAACACGGGTGGTGGGACCAGTCCGATCCGAAGGATGGTTAGCTCCATTCCGACGAGGAGAGCCAGACAGATCAGTGCGCAGGCAACAAAACCGGGCTGGCAGGCGATCAATCGCAGCGGCGGCCGGGGACGACGAAGCCTCGCAACGACCAAGGCCGGGGCGAGAGGGGTGAACAGGCAGAGCAAGAGTTGAACGACTCCGGAGATGACCCAGGATCGCGGCCCGACTCGGCTGACCACACCGGCCCACCACCAGACAAAGTCATCGTAGTACCAGAGCGACCTTCCAGAGGGAGGGAGCTTGGCGAACGATTCGGCGATGGACGAGACGACCTTGACGGCGGGAGCAAGGCTCACCGCCACAGCGATCGTCAGGATCATGAGGTCGCCGAGATTGAACCTGCGGATCACGGGAACTGGCCCGGTCTCAACCATCGGATTGCACCTCCAAGCCGGTCGGAACTGACGTTCCATTCTACCACCGCGTTCTCGGCTCCGATCAGCACATCACGCACCCGCGAAGCCGGTTTCGTCCCGGTGGAAGTCGCGGGTTCGTATTCCAACGCCGACACCCATTGCTACATCAGTTTTCGACGGACAACAACTCGTCCTGGCCACCCAATGAGGGGATCGACAAAAGCGCAGCTGATGCTCGCCTGGCAACGCTGTTAGAATGCCAAATTAAGGGACACGGGCGAGGCGACGGATCAGGAGGTCTCTCTCCTTCAAGCAGGCCACGATCGGCCCGGGCATATCCCGGAGGATCGCGATCAGGTCCGCTCGAGATCCGTGGCGCAGGAAGCAGTGGATGTGGATGGCGGAGAGCCGGACGGAGCGAGACGATGATTACGGAGAGCATCAAGGACATGCTCGAGGCGTGCGAGACCGGGCAGCCGGTCTTCCCGCCGTCCGTCCTGTTCAATGAGGGCTGGCTGCTGCGCATCGTTCTCGACTGGTTCGCGCACCACGGCGGCGATCGCTATCCACTCTCGCCAAAACCAGGCGCCCGCTGGTTCTCCGAGCCCTGGCTCCCCTCGGCCTTCCTCCCGCGCTACCGCGGCGATCGGCTGGCCGAGGCCCGTTCGCACGCTGACGGCGTGCTCGGGCACTTCTCCATCGGCGACCCCGGCACGGCGGGGCTCACGCTCCAGGCCGACGCGAGCCAGCTCGTCGTCATCGAGGCCAAGCTCTTCGCACGCCTCTCCACGGGCGTGAAGAACGCCCCCTACTTCGACCAGGCGGCTCGCAGTGTGGCCTGCATCGCCGAGGTCCTCCGCCGCGCCGGGCGCACGGCGGAATCGATGGACGCCCTCGCCCTACTGATCCTCGCCCCCCGGGCCCGGGTCGACGACGGCGTTTTCGCCTGGGATGCCGCGCCCGAAGCCATTCGCCGCAAGGTCCGCCGACGGGTCGAAGACTACGCCGGGGAGCGCGACGCCTGGTTCCACGACTGGTTCGAACCGACCTGGCGGCGGGTCGAGGTCCGCTGCCTCAGTTGGGAAGATATCATTGAGGTGATCGCGTTCCATCGCCCCGAGGCAGGGCAAGTCATCGACAGCTTCTATGGGCGCTGCTTGCACTACAATCGACCGCGAGCACGGGCCGCCTTCCCCGGCAGGCGCTTCGGCTCGGCGGGCGAACGGGGCGAAGCCGTAAGCCTCAATCACCCCTCGGGCGTCACGGCGGGCGAGCCGTCGGAGCCAAAGTCCGGGCCGAAAGGCGAAGGGGTGAAACCCAGTACCGCCGGAGAGCGACCCCAGAGGCTCGTCCCTGCCGGATTCTCCGAGGACGACGAGGCATTGCGTCGGGATCCGTAGTCATCGGCCCGCCCCGAGACGAGAGGGCCCGCCCCCTGCCCCTTTTGGTGAGGTAAGAGGCGAGCGATGATCACCGATGCCCCCGAGCAAACCGGGCTGGCCATTGGCGACGATCTCGGAAATTCTCAACGGCAAGCGGGGAATCAGCCCCAAGGCCCACGAGGCGCTGGCCAGGCGGTTTCGGGGCTGCCCCTCTCTTTGTTTGCCTGAGATTACGCCAGCGGGGATCTCCAGTGCCAACGACACATGATGAAACAGTCAACCGCGAGCGGATCGCTGCAACAGAGCCGTTGATCCGGCCGCACATCCGCCGCACGCCGGTGATCGAGATCGACGGCAGCGACTTCGGTCTCGCGCCGATGGCGCTTTGCTGCAAGCTGGAATTGATGCAGCATTCCGGCTCGTTCAAGGTACGCGGCGCCTTCGCCAACCTGCTGTTGCGCGATGTGCCGATGGCCGGTGTCGTCGCCGCTTCCGGCGGCAATCATGGCGCGGCCGTGGCCTATGCGGCGATGAAACGCGGCGTGCCCGCAAAAATCTTCGTGCCTGGTATCTCGTCGCCGGCAAAGATCGCACGCATCCGTAGCTATGGTGCCGATCTCGCGATCTCGGGCGAGCGCTACGCCGATGCGCTGGCCGCCAGCGAAGCCTGGGTCGCCAAGTCCGGCGCCATGGCGGTGCATGCCTTCGATCAGGCGGAAACCATGCTCGGCCAAGGGACGCTCGGCCTCGAACTCGCCGAGCAGGCACCTCAGCTCGACACCCTGCTCGTGGCCGTCGGCGGCGGCGGGCTGATCGGCGGCATCGCCGCCTGGTACGCCGGCCGGGTCAAAGTGATCGGCGTGGAGCCGGAAACGGCACCGACACTCTATCGCGCGCTGGAAGCCGGCCGACCGGTCGATGCGGAGGCCGGCGGCATCGCCGCGGATTCGCTGGCGCCGCGACGCATCGGCGAGCGGGTGTTCCCAATCGCCCAGCGCTACGTCGACCGCGTAGTGCTGGTGCCGGACCAGGCAATAGCCGACGCACAAGCGGCTCTGTGGCAGGCATTGCGTGTGGTTGCCGAGCCCGGCGGCGCCACTGCCTTCGCGGCCCTGCTCTCCGGTCGCTACCAGCCGCGAGCGGGCGAGCGCGTCGGCTTCTTGGTCAGCGGCGGCAATACGATCGCGGTGGATTTCAGCGGGGCACGCTGAACATCGTCGAGTGGATCTCGATCTGATCCTGGTCGTCCCTCGAGCAACTGAGTGATGACCCTCGCTAAAAGTCGATCTTCGCTCTCAGACCAGCGAGGAACGCGGATCGGGCCTCGAATTGACCGGGGTCGATGGCCTGGATGTCGGCCGTCAGGATGAACCAACTGGTGATCGCCGCGTTGTAGTAGAGCTCAAAGCCCTGCTCATTGCCGATCGGCGAGACGGGCCGGAGGGTCTCTCTGAGAACGTTGCTGGTCGCCAGGTAGTAGTAGCCCACACCCCACGAGTCCGCAGTGCGGCCGGGCAGCGGGCTGGTGCCTCCGGCCCCGAGGTTCAGGAACCAGTGGACCGGGTTGGTGGCCTGATCGGCGAGGCTGATGTTCCCGAAGACCCCCCAGCCCTTGGTCGGGGTCTCGTCGTCGACGACGAGGAATTGATCGAAGCCGTAGGTGACCACCCAGGATCCCGACCGTCGGGTCGCATGATTCCCCGGCTGGTCGAGGATGATGTAATCGTCCTTCGAGAACGGGCTGAATTTGCCGCTCGTATAGGCTGCTTCCAGCGATTGGTGGCCGGGCAAGCCGAAAGGCGTCACGGGCACGCGGAGATGGGCAAAGAGGGACGCACCATTACTGAACATATGGCCGATCCCGCTGGTGTCAGGCCGGCCGTTCGAATCGAGCACGAGGAAGGTGAAGATGGGGTCGAGATCTCGCAAGTAGCTGAAGCCGGCGCCCGGGGTCGAGTAAGGGATCGTGCGGCCGTAGATCGGGCTGAGGACAAAGGCTTCATTCATGAAACGATTGATGCCGTTGCCGCCCAGGAACGGATGAATATTGACGCCGTCGGCGGCGTTGAGCTTGCCGAAGGTAACGACGAAATCGGGGCCCAGGAACTGCTCGACCTGCATGTTGGTCAATGCCGAGGCGCTTCCCCTCGGCTTGGGGAACTCGAGGGCGAAGTTGGACGGGACCAGGGAGCCGACGTCGCGGTTGATGCTCTCTCCGAAACGGCTCTCCCCGTGGAGGTTGATGAACAGGCCCTCCCAGCCGAAGAGTTTCTCGGCCTCGACGGTCCCGAAGTAGTCGAACTTGAGCCCGTAGGGGAAGGTCTGGCGGAGGCCGCCGCTCGTCGTTCCCTGGTAGAACTGCGAGAGGTTCGTGCGAAGATCGATCCCCTTGTCGAACAGGGTGTCACGCGCGCCGAACCAGCTCCCTGTGAGGCCATACGGCGGAGCGGCCGGCGGCGGACTCTCTGTCGTGTCGGTCGACGCCGCTGATCTCCCGCCGGGGAGGTCTGTGTAAGGCCAGGTGGTCGGCGATGGCCTCGCACCGGCCGGGAGATTCGCTCCAGGCAGCCCCGGGATGATGACAGGGTCCTGCGCCTCTGCGCGGGTTGGCGATAAGGCGAGGAGGACCAGAACGCCAGGCACGAGAACGACCCATCCCCACTTGTGCCAGCCCATATTGATCATGAAATCCTCGTCGATTTCGGCAGGCCTTTGATCCGGGTCGGGCCCTCCCACGAAGTTCATGACGCGGCCTGACTACGAAATTGACAACCGTTCGGCCTGGGGTAGCCGCTCCATCGTGGTTGTATCGAAATTATCGGCAGAAACGGCTCTGCGAACGAGCGTCCCGAGTCGGAAATCGCGAATTGCATTGCGCCGCCAAAGGCGGACCGTGAAGCCAACCCGGCCCGGCATGGGTTCGGTGACAGAAATCGGGCGAGAACGGCTGAAATCACCGTTGTGGGGCCCCCTCGATAACCCGTTTGAGTTCAAAAATTCGATGCGCTTCGATAGCTGGTCCTTGCGGTAGCCCTAATCACCGCCTAGATTGTCCCACAACGCGGGCATCGGAAACCTCAAACTCTTTTTTTCGATGCAGACACCAATTTCATCGACAACATAGGCAGCATTACCTTTCGACATTTCGTATGCATTCCGACCACCGAACCATCGACTAAACTCCAACAGGGGGTGTAGACCATGAGCGGATCGGATTCGTCTGGCGAGATGAAACGGCGCGATTTCCTGGGAGCGGCCGCGGCCGCGGCGGCCCTGGGGGGCCTGGAGACGACCACGGCCTCGGGGCAGGAAACGAAGGCCGGCGCGGACCCCAAGGTCAATGCGGCCCAACTCTACAAGCGGCACGCACCGAATCGCCGACAACATGATCGCCCGCTCCCTGATCTGAGCCAATACTCCGGCATGCAGGCCCAGAAGGCCGAGGGCGCATTGCCCTCGGCCTATCACGAGAAGGAGATGCGTCGGATCAAGGAACTGGGCCTGGAGCCGGCCGATTCGATCCAGGACAAGTCCGACATCAGTTGCTTCCAGCGAGGAAGCTCGCCGCACTGGTCGGGCATCAACACCTTCCTGAAGTTGCCTTACGTCGAGGACGTCCACAAGGTGGGCGAATATGACGTTGCGTTTGTGGGAGTGCCGTTCGACGTCGGCTGCACATTCCGCACGGGCACCAGGTTCGGGCCGCAAGGGATGCGGCGCATCTCGGCGCTCTACCAGAAATACAGCTTCGAGCACGGGATCGACCTGGGCGAGACGCTCGCGATGTGCGACGTCGGCGACATCTTCTGCCCGGCCAACATCACCAAGAGCCACGACCAGATCACCAAGGGGATCGCGCACATCCTGTCGCAGGGCACGTTGCCGATGATCATGGGCGGCGACCACTCGATCGGCTATCCCATCGCCCGCGCGGTCGCGCAATGCGTGGAGGGGAAGGTAGGGATCATCCACCTCGACCGCCACGTGGACACGCAGGAAAAGGACATGGATGAGATTATGCATACCTGTCCTTGGTTCCACGCCACCAATATTCCGAATTGCCCGCCGTCGAACCTGGTGCAGTTGGGGATCGGAGGCTGGCAGGTGCCCCGCGCCGGCGTGAAGGTGGGGCGGGACCGCGGCACGACCATCCTGACCGTCAACGACATCGAGCAGATCGGGATCGACAAGACCATCGAGATTGCTTTGGAAGTCGCGTGGAAGGGGGCGAGTGCCGTCTACCTGTCGTTCGACATCGACTCGCTGGACGCCGGATTCGTCCCTGGGACGGGCTGGCCGGAGCCGGGCGGACTCCTCCCCCGGGAGGCGCTCAAGATCATCAACGGCATCGCGAAGGAAGGGATCGCCGCCATGGAGGTCTGCGAGGTGTCGCCGCCGTACGACATCTCGGACATCACGTCGCTGATGGGCGTCCGGCTCATGATGGACGTACTGGGCACGATGGCCAAGAACGGCCGCATCGGCGGCCGGCTGAAGGTCTGACCGAGTAGGCCATGGTGCGACCGATCTTCATCCTCACGACCGATCTTCGACCGGGGGAGGCTGCTGCCTGGGCGTCGATGAACGCCCAGGCGGCGAGCCTTCAGGCGTTCGCGGAGCGCGCCCTCGGAATATCAACCAAGGTCGACCTCGCCTGCCTCCCAGCCCGATCGACGGAAGACCCGGGCGAGTACCAGATCGGCCGGGTGATCGATCGGTGTGTCGGCGACGGGGCCTCAATCCTCTTCGTGATGCCGGCCGCATTCGACCTGAATATCTGGCAGCGGACGATGCTGGGCGAGGAGTTGGGCGCAGCGCGCCGCCGGCACGCCGGGGTCTCGATCCATCACGATTCCGTCGATCCCACGCACGCGCTGCTCGTCGATTGTTTCGCCGGCCAGATCCTGCGGGCGCTGGACGAGCGGGGCGTCGCACCGCGAAACGCCGGGCTCGTCCTCGTCGCCGACGGACAGGGCGAACCCGCCACCCGCGCCGACTCCTACCGCCTGATGCGGTTGCTCTGGGAGCAAGCCGGCCTGGGCCGGGGCGAGGTCGGCTTCGTCCGCCACCCGCAGCCGTTCCTCCCGGACACCCTGGATCGCTGCCTGAGCGAACCTCTCGACTGGTTCCTCTTGCCGCAGCGCCAGTGGGACGGCGAGCTGTGCGACTTCGCCCGGGTCATGCTCGACGATTACCAACGGGCTCACCCCGAGACGGCGGGCTGGCGGCTGCTCGACCCGCCACGGGATCACCCGGCGATCCTGGCCTGGCTCGAACAGCGGATGCTCCGGCTCTGGCAAGAGAAGCGGGCCCGTGAGGCAGCGCGGATTCCCTCCGCCAGGAACGAGCCCCCGCCGGCCCAGGCCGGGGTGTGGTCCGGCGCGGATTGGGTGCCGGCGGGCGAAGCGCAGATCCGGCCCCGAGCCGGATGTGTCACGCGGGCCCGGGATTCCGCCGCACTCGCCGAGATCCTGGCTCGGGTCCTCCCCCAGGCCGAGCGCTACCTGGTGAAAGTTACCTGGCACGGCTACGCGCCGGGGACCTACACGGGGCCGCAGGCGCTCGACCTCCTGCTCGGCTCGCTGCCCGGCCGGGCGGTCCTGCTGGAAGGGCATACGAGCAGCCGGAATGTGGGCGGCGAGCAGATCGACTGGGACGCCGACGCCGAGCGACACCGCACTTGGGTCCGACAGCAGGACATCGAATTCCTCCGGCGAACGGGACTGGCGGAGGTGATCGCCCGGCATGGGGCCCAGTACCTGAACGTGACCGAGGCGTGGTGGGACGGCGCCTGTGCGCCGGCCGAGGACGTCTGGACCGCGCTGGGGGGCGTCGGGCTCCGGAATCCGGAATTGGCCGGTTTCGTGCCCTCGGCGTTGATGGAGCTTCGCGGGATCCCGCTGATCAGTTTCGCCCGCTTCAAGGGACCGACCCGCCTCGGCATCTCGAACCTCTTCGGCCTGATCCCACACCCGTTGCGAACCGAGTGGCACGGGCCGGACATCACCCACTTCGCGTCGGTCTGCTGCGACCTGGCCCGACTCTATGGGTCCTTCTTTCCCCTATTCGGTCTCGTGGAGGCCTTCGACTCGGCCGTGCGCTGGGATCGCAAGGGGTTGTATCGGAGCCGTTGGGGAAACTACGACCTCGTCCTCACCGACGGCCTATTCACCGTGAGCGAAGGGCTAGTGGGTGCCGACCTCCTGGCGAGTCGTCTGCAAGGCCAGGACGTACGGCGTAGCGGGTTCTATGACGTCGTCCGGGACCAACTGGGCTGGTCACAGGCAGAAGCAGAAATGGCCCTCCCTAGCGATCTCCAAGCAAGTCTGGTCTGAGAACATTCGCCCGGCCGTGAAGATAGCACAAAACAGGTTACTTCGAGCGCTTACTCCGTGAGTGCAACTTGCGATTACACAAAAATTGAGTTCCGGGCCGACGGCCCAGCGCGGTCGTGTACGCATCGTCACGGGCCGGCGGGCGACCGCGGGTTCACCTCCGAGGCGACCATCGCGTTGCTGAAGAGCAGACCAGCGACGAGGGCGATGGTCATCATGAACATATGGAAGCCCTGCTCGAGACCCGTGACCGACGCCCCGGACAGGAGCGATTCGAGGCTACGAAGCCCGAATGACCCCGGGACGAGCAACGCCAGGCCCGGAACGATGAGGAGCTGCGGCGTCGGGTCGCGCCAGCGTGCATAGAGATTGGCCGCCATGCCCAGCACCAAGGCGCCCAGGAAAGGGCCCAGGAGCGGATTGCCCAGATGCCCCCCGGCGCGCGAGGCCCCGAAGGCGACCGCCGAGCCGACGAGAATCCAGGGCATGTCCGCGAGCCGGGCCTGAAACCGAAAGGTCGACCCCAGCGCCACGACCGGAAGCGCCAGGATCGGTGCCCACCAGGGGAGCGGGATCACGCTCCCGGGAACGCCATCCTCGGCGAGGAGGCCAACAAGGTTGATCCCCATGAGCACCCCAAAGATCAAGGCGAGGAAGACGATCCCGACCCCCGCCATCCGCGACGCCCCCGAGGTGAGATGGCCGTTGGCCAGCTCCTCGATCGAGTCGACCAGGCTGAGGCCAGGCAATAGGATCACCAAACCCGAGGCCAGCGGGATCCAGTGGACGAAGTGCCCAAGGTAAACGTCGGCCAGGGCGGCAATGAACCCCGCGACCGCCGCGGCAGTCAGCTCGAACCGCCGGCTCGAGGCGCGCGACCTCCCGAAAGCCAGCGCAACCAGGCCCACCGCGAGTCCGAGACCCGACGCGACGCCCAGCTCGCGCAGGCCCCCTCCGAAAAAGACCGAGAAGGCCGATGCGGAGAGCAGGAACCCCGCCACAGTCGCCACCGCCCCCCAGCGCCTCGGGGCGTTCGCCAGTTCCTTGATCCTCCCGATCGCCTCGCGAGGCGCGGCCCGGCCGCAGGCCAGGGCCTCCGACTCGATCGAAAGCCTCCGCAAACACTCGAGGTTCGTCGGTTTCAGAGGCAGGCGCAGCAGCCGAGTCGTCGTCACACTGTCGCCGGGCCGCTCGAAGCTGATCAACAGCCCGGTCGGCAGGCTGAAGGCATGGATCTCGAGGTCCAGCCGGGCCGCCACCCTACCCAGCGTCGATTCGAGCCGATGCGCCGGCTGCCCGACCTGGTGCAAGGCTCGGCCCAGGGCAACGATCAGGTCCTCGTCCGACGCCCGATGCAACGCAGGGTCGGCATCCTGATTCGGGACCGCTGGGGGCTTGGTCACACTCACTTGGTCTCACTCCCTGATCGATCGCTCTGTAAGGTCGTCGCCGGCAATCGCCCAGCGGAGCAACCGCCTTCAACCGAGATTCCCGATCGAAAATATCATAGCTCGCAATCGTGCAACGCGTCTCTCCTGTTAGTCCGCAGGCGATTTGCCAGGTTGCATCCGCGTCGCCCAGCGCCTCAAGGCCAAGGGGCGGCTCCGGGCTGGCCGTACATCACTCCCCAAGCAACTAGACAGCCACACTCGATTTGAGGAAAATCGGGCATAACCTCGTGGAGTCCTCTTCCGTGTTCGAGACTGTTCACACCTTGCCCCACTGGCACGACGGGCCGAGGCAAGGCATCGCCGACTACAGGGGCCGTCCCCATCTCTTCGAGTCGGAGTGGCGGGACCGCGAGGACCTGGACGAGGATACGTTCCTGCTGATGCCCATCGACGCTGCCACCTTCGCTCTGGCCCTGGAGGACTGGGCCATCTGGCGTCGGTGGGAGATGGCGTTCCATCAGGGCAAGACGACCCAGGAGACCCATCCCGCGTTGCCAGAGGATCGAGGCCGGCACGAGAATCTGGAGCGGTTGCTGGACGGCCGGTTGACGGTCGACCCGGCTCGGGCCGTTCGGTCGTCGGCGGAGTTCCGGGCTCGCCATACCCCAGGGTGGAGTGGGTGCGGGTGGCGACCGCTTGAGGTCCGGTGGTCCGCCCCTCCAGGAGATTAACCACCGCAGGAGGACGGCCTTGAAGAAATACATCATCACGCTCACTGCCGTGGAGAGCCAAGCCCTCCGCGACTTCATCGCCGCTTCCAAACAGCACTTATTCAAGCTAGCCGTCATTCCAGGCGGCACCATGGATCAAGCATCGCAGACACCCCATTATGCCGCAACCGCCTACATATAGGGAAACTCCATCTCTTTATAGAAGACGCCCTGGGGCGGCCCACCTAAGGCTGACAACCCGAAATCACTTACGCTATATATACAAATATATATAATGCGCACAATAATAATAAATGCAAACGCCATTGCATCCAATTAATTTACACAAAATCACTTCTCTTAAGGCCATTCGAACAATTTTGTCGACAGTTTGCTCGCTTACAACCATGCCCTTGTAGACTGCGCCAAGCATTGCAGGCCGAAGCCTCTCAACCTCAGAGGCGAGCAATGTCTTCCCCCTGTTGTCCTCCAATTCGCAAACGCGCAGCGATTTTACATGAGAAATATTTAAAAGTTGCACGACACAGGAAACATAGGCGCCATCACTACACAGATATTCAGAAGCAGCAACCTTATAATTTCCAAACTTTTTCCCTATGTCGGACACTGAAGTAAATTCATTGATTGTGTAGTGCCCTTGGTTCTCCCGTCTGCTTGGATCATACTTCGTAGCACGAAGACGGATCATGGCTAGTCTTCAATCTGGTTCAGATTCGCATCGTAAGCACCATCTTTGAAAATCGCCTGGCCACATTGCCCCATCTCCCCCCCCCTCCGAGCAATCGTTCAATCCGCTGCAGGCCCGAAAGACCGAACAATCTGCTGAAGGTTCTTAACAACGATACAGCGTGCCCTGAACTGTTCTGAGAGCCTCTCTGACAGCGAGACCACCAAAGAGAAGAATATCGTCTCATTCCAATCCAGAGAGTTGTTTCTGGCGTAACGGGTAAAGTCGATTTCCACCGGGAACTGGGTGAACTCAATTCCGCAGTCATCATCTAACCCGTGATTGTCAAACAGCGTTACCCACACCCCGGATATCACTCCCTCAAACAGGTGTCCATCGGTATCCATCCGCTGCACAAGCAAAATCTGCAAATGTTTTTCGATGGCATTTCTGCATTCTTCAATCGTAGGATTACCACTGACAAAAACGCTTACTGTTTCGGACATACTGATCCCTTTTATTCGGCGACTCTGCTGATGCAAAAAATCGCCAGTTCTGCCTCATGATATCCCAAAATCTTACTAATATCATGACCTAGTGCTTCCTATGTCATTAGACTGCATAAGGAGATCGAGGTAAGGCCTGGGCAACTGCGTTCCCGCCCATTTCTCAAGCGAGGCAATCTCCAATTCTGCCGCCCCTTCCTTCATGGCGAATCTACTCCACATACTCATCGCATCTTCATTGACATCAACCTTATCCATCATTGCTCCAGGCCTCGTATTTTACCATGTAGTGTACCTAGCATGCTCCCGCGAAGTTAGGGTGTTTTGCTGGCTGGACCAGTAGGACTGCCACCACTTGACCGACCGAATCTCATAGATTTGCTTGCTAGAGTTTTGGGTAGCAGTGGTCAAGCAAGCCGGGCTTGGAACCGCCTCCGGATATGTTTTGCTTACTGGCAACTCGCCAAGCCCCGGAATGAAGCCATAATATTGGCCAAATTTTTTATAACCCTATGGCACAATGTAGTTTGACACGATCATTCTCTTCTAGCTTGACATTCCTTATTCCACCGAGTAAGATGTCCTAAGGACATCTTACTCGGTGGCATTGGCTATTCCTATGTGGACAAAGACATTTGCGTCCAAAGTCCTTCGGGAGTTCGCGGAGACTCGACGAAGGGTCATTTCCGATTGGCGAATCCATCTCATCGCTCGCCGGCTGGCCCATACCGGAAACGAACCCCTTCCTGACGAGAAGAAAGCCACTGACATCCGTCATGAGCTTGTAAGTCGCGGCGATATCGACTCCGTCGAAGGCGTTGCTGGCGTCTACGTGGTGAACGTGGCTTACGCGAATCTGCTCGAGGTTTCGGAAGAGCAAATGATTCAGGAAGCAAATCCCTGGGCGGTCTTCGGCTTTGTCACGGCGATGACCTACCACGGGCTCACCGACCTCGTTGCGAAGGAGGTTTATCCCATCACGAGCAAGAACGCTGGGAACCCTCATCGCCTGCCGCTCGGCACAATGCCCGATGATTGGTCCGAAGGCACTCGACTGATTGCTGCGAGACGTCCGGCGCGGGTGGGGGATGTTGCCGTCCACTGGACACAACTCACCGAGGAGCCAGGCTTCGGTGTCATCATCGGTTACAGTTCGGGCATTCCAATTTACGTGACTGATGTGGAACGAACCCTTCTCGACGCCCTTCGCATGCCCGACAAGTCGGGCGGAATTGCAAAGGTGCTCCAGGCGTGGAGGTCGGCGGAGAACGTAGACGTTGGTAAGCTCGTCTCCTACACGGATGCCTACGGAAACAAGGTTCTCCGGCAACGTGTCGGCTTCGTACTCGAGAAACTCGGTAAAACTCACTCTCGCCTCGATGAGTGGCGACATGGACTGCAACGGGGAGGGTCGGTAAAGTTGGTCGCAAACAACCCTTACGCGGAAACGTTCTCGGCGGAATGGAACCTCTCGCTGAACGTTCCCGCGTCCATACTCGCCATCATCGAAGGGACGTAGAGACACTTTGGAAGCGGGAAACTATCCAACCTCAATTGCCGAGCTACCTACTTGGCGAAAGCAGAACGGCACAACTGCGGAAGAGGCGAGACGACGCCTCGTCCAGTTCGTGGTTCTCGTGTCGATGTCATCGTCGGCAGCGTTGGTATCCCGCGTTGCTTTCAAGGGCGGGAATGCCCTTCGCTTCGTGCACGGCAATCCACGGAGCACGCTCGACCTCGACTTCAGTGCTGATGATGGTTTTCCCGATAGTCCGGACGACATCAAGGCCTTGATGAACACCGCACTGAGAACGGGCGAACGTCAGTATCAGGTGAAAGTCCGCTGTCAGAGCATTCATCGGCTCCCCCCGGGCGTCGATAAGACGATGCCGACTTACCGCATCAAAGCCTGCTTCCAACTTCCCAGCGATAGGTATTATCAGAACATAGATGAGCGGCTCGCCAGTGGAAAACACCTCTCGGACGTCATTGAGGTCGAAATCAGCTTGAACGATGCGCTTTGCGAAACGGGCGATGAGCAACTCAGCCCCGATGCGAAGCCGCTTCGTGTTTGCACGCTCAACGACATCATTGCGGAGAAGTTCCGGGCTCTCCTCCAACAGGTTCCCCGGAAACGCTCCCGGCCTCAGGATGTCTTCGACATCGCCTCGATGGTTCGGAAACATTCGGCGTTGATTGACCTCGAGAAGGTCTCTTCTTTCCTTCTGCGGAAGTCGGAGGTGAGAGGAATTGTCGCCACGAAGGCTGCCTTCAATGATGACGTGAAGGACCGGGCCGCCGCGAGTTATGAAGCGGAAGTGCGAGAGTTCACAACCGAGTTCATCCCATTCCAAGAGGCATGGGCCGAGGTGCTCACTCTCGTCTCACATCTCACCATCCCTGACTGAAACTCGCTCAAACCGAAATTCGCTCGACTGACCCGACTCACCGAGGACATTCCCGAAGCCATCACCCCCGTCGTCACCGAGCACACGATTCATCGGGACGAATGTCCTCGTTTTGACTCTCAGGCAACAGAACTCTTGACGAATGCCACCACTCTTTTTCGCACTTATTATATTGCATATTTAGATTCTATTCATCGAATTCATTTCCTCTGGCCCCTCCCACCAAAGATGACGTGTGTTTTCAATCCTAGGCAACATCAGGCGGTCGATCTCCTCGTCAGAGTATGCTAAGCCACCAAGGCAGGAACTCCCTTCGATATCCCTCACCTCGCCAAGCCTCAATAAAAAAGCATTCTTAAAGTACCAGTCTGCAACCAAGGCTAAGCCATCATTCGTCCCTAGCTCAGTTCGGATCTCATCGACCATGGCCCTCACACCGGCGCCTCGGCTGGCCATAACACGCAGGCGATGAAGGAATTGCTGATTCAACTGCATGAGCAATCTCCGGCAATGGATCACCAGTGGTCCGGCGCTTTAGACGGGAGATGGGGGAGTTTGGGCAAAACTGCGAGTTCCTTCATGAGTCCCAACAGTCCGCTCAAATCTCCCAGTTCCCCCTGTTTGGGTGCATGGCCACCGAATCATCACTGGGCGTGCCGATGGGGCCGCGCGGAGCTCGTGAAGCTGCTGCTGGAGCGGGGCGCGGATCCAGTCGAAGCAGACGCCGAGCCTTGGGCAACGCTTCGGGCGTGGGGACAGAAGTCGGGGCACGATGCGGTGCTCGTAGTGTTGCGGGAGCACGGGTACTGCACTACCGCAGCGGCCCCGCTGGGACCTCTTCGAGTCGGGCGGCCCGCCGGGCTGACATGATCGCTCGCCTCAACCATCAGTCAACCAGAAGATCGGCCAGGGGTCGGAACAATTGGATCTCACGCGTTGTTCCGACCGTTGCCGCTCACCGGGCTTGGCTCATGTTTCCTGATTCCGAACTGCTCGACGGCATCCGGGAAGCCCCACCGCAGAGAGGATCGCCACCAGGAGCGATCAGACAGCCGTCATTATCCCTCGCGTTCTTCGGCGAAGTCGACGCGTAATAGATGCCAGCGCTGATGCCCCCGGAGACCCCAACTTGGAGACCTCCAATATCGAGCCAGTAGGGGTCGTGATCGACATTCCAGAACGTGCACCAGGCTGCCGAACCGCCGACCAGCACCGTGAGATCCGCCCCTGTAACGGTCACTCGCCCATCGAAGTCGTCGGGGATCATCGGCTTCGACGTACCGAAGAATGTCGGCGAGAAGGTCGACAGGTTCCCACCAACAGGAAGTCCCACCCCCGCCGAAGCCCCGTACAGCGTCAACGGAATGAACCGTTGAGACTGGACGTCGAACAAGGTCAGGCAGATCACCCCGGCTCCGACCTTACCCTTTCCACCTCCGATTGATCCCCCCGCCGAGATCGCCCACCTCGTCGAAGGTTTGAAAGCTGACGCGGACATAGGAGGCCTCCCGAGACAACTTGGACTCCAACATCTGCTACGGTGAACAAGCCATTCTCGTGACCATTCATCCACACGCGGAACTAAATTACAAGTGCGTCCCGGAGAAATATCGCGGCCAAAGCTGAGCTTACCAAGATCGTGATTGGGTCCTGGAAACCGGGGAGAGTCGTGATGCATACGGCGAACGTTGACTCGACACGCGGTTAGACTTTTTAAGGATCCACCGGGACCGATTGACCGGCGAGGTCTTTCATGAGAAATACGCGACGACCGGGTTCAGATTGATGGAGGCGGCAACGGCCAGGAGCGCCTCGTCGTCAAGGATGGCGACGCTACAAAACCGGCCCTCCCAGAACGCGCCAGTGCAGCGATCCTGACGATTGGCGAGCCGGCCCAACGGCTCTTGACGGCCGGAGGGAGTGAGCGATGAGGCGACTACGGATGACGACGCGGCGGTGGATGATGGTGGCGATCGTGGCCCCGCTTGCCGAAGGATGTGGAAATCTCGAGGATTATCCGGACCCTGAATCTGTCTTCGAAGCAACCTTGGGCGTGCCACCCGGGCCAAGCATCTCAATCCTTCAGGCCTACGGGAGAGCCTTCCGAGACAATTCGGCGTGTTACCTCCGGTTCAAGGCGTCTTCGGCGGCTTTTTCCTCTTTAACGGCCACGGGGTTCACGCCAATCTCCAAGGAGGAATATAAGACCAAGATTCAGAGCGGTTCCATCTCCGGGCCAACCCCTTCGTGGTGGAATCCTCTTTCTTAAGGATGCACCAACGATTTTCCTCAATTCGGGGTCGTTCCACCCTACGTTCTCCAGCGGGCAGGCGATCGCGGCCTACGACCCAAAGTCACAGATCGTCAACTTCTATTGGGATGGCATGGACTGAATCAGTAGCTCATCTCTGGCTCCCTGTGACGGCCTTCTCGTTCCGCAGCTTGGCGACTCACATCTCCTTCAGGTACTGGTGAACGAACTGGACCGCCATCGCCCCCTCGCCGACGGCCGAGGCGACCCGTTTGACCGAGCCGGAGCGCACGTCACCGGCCGCAAACACGCCGGGGCGGCTCGTTTCCAGCAGGAACGGCTCTCGATGGCCGGTCCAGCCAGGACGACCGCCGAGTCGCCGGTCAGGTAGGTCACGTCCCCGGTGAATCCCCCAGGGCGGTGGATCGTGAGCGTCTTCGGCGTCTCGCCGGAATCGTCCAGGATCTCGACCGCGCCGAACTGACCACGAAGAACTTGAAGTCACGGTCGCCGACCTGGAAGAGCGTTTGCCCGGCCCGGTACGTCTTGAGAGCCGCCCCGGCGCAATGTCCCAACCGGGCGACCTGAGTGTCATCGAGCGTGGGAAAGGCCACGGCCCGCAAGCTAAGCTCGGACATGGCTGAACCTCCTCCGGAGACCAAAGCCCTGCCTCAGCCCCGCAAATCAGGTAGAGCCCGCTCCGGCACGTCCACTTCCGCCTGATCCAGGTAGCACCAGGCCCACTGCTCGCCCGGCTCGAAGGACGCCACCACCGGGTGATGCGTGTCGTGCGAGTGTTTCGTGGCGTGGCGGCCCGGCGAAATGTCACAGCAGCTGACGTGGTCGCAGATCAGGCAGAGCCGCAAATGAACCCAGGGCATGCCCGTTCTCAGGCACTCTTCACACCCTTCCGGCGTGTGGGCGGCAACGGGGTGAAGACTAGTCAAATGTTCACATTTTATTATTTATTAGGAATCCAAAATTTTCGACATCCCGATTCTTCAATGCGATTTTTCGTCGAAGCCGTGGTACACCTCGATCGCTTTTTCGAGAGGGCTTCGGCCCATGAAGGCGATAGCTTGCCATACTCGATCCTCCCCTCGGATTTTGAAACCAGAGGTTTGGAAGCCCCTTGGGAAGGAACAAACGCAACGGCAATGCCAAGACGCCATTGCTGACAGAGAGCGAACTGTAACCGATTCCAAGGAAAGGACCTGCGTCAAATACCCTGTCGTCAGGCCCTGCGATGCCGATCGCCGCAACCATTCTCCTCGATTCACGTCGGACAAAGTGGCTGCGTTCAACGGGCGGCCGGCACCTGTCAATCAACCCAAGAGGAGCGAGTGAGGTGCGTGAACCCAAACCGTCTGCCCCCCAACGACCGGCGAGTCGTTCCATCTCCCACAGCATCTTTCTTTGGAGCATCATCGGTTACGATAAGGTGACTACGTCCCCATCTTGTGCCTACTTGCCGCAAATGGGCCGAGCTCCTAAATTTCCCTTGGCCAAAGAGAGCGGACTCATAAAAAAAAAGAGAACCGCCAGTGCCCGCGCCCGGTTCGGCATCCAACGAGGAGAAATGACATGGCGAAAGTCGTGCGATTCTACGAGACCGGCGGACCCGAGGTCCTCAAGATCGAGGAGATCGACGTCCCGCCGCCGGGCAAGGGCGAGGTCCAGATCGCGATCAAGGCGCTGGGCCTGAACCGCGCGGAGGTCATGTTCCGCACCGGTCAGTACATCTCGGAACCTCGATTCCCGGCCCGGCTCGGATACGAAGCGGCAGGGACCGTGGCCGCCATCGGGCCGGACGTCCAGGGCTTCAAGGTCGGTGACGCGGTCAGCGTCATTCCCGGCTTTGACCTGAACGACTATGGCTTCTACGGCGAACTGGCCAATGCCCCGGCGCCCCTGGTGACGCACCACCCCCCTTCCCTCACCTGGGTCGAGGCGGCAGCCATCTGGATGCAGTACATGACCGCCTACGGGGCGCTCATCGACATCGCCGGCCTGACCAAAGGGGACACGGTCGTGATCCCGGCGGCCTCGAGCAGCGTCGGCCTCGCCGCCATCCAGATCGCGAACAAGGTCGGGGCGACCCCCATTGCCCTGACGCGGAACTCGTCGAAGCGGCAGGCCCTTCTGGATGCCGGCGCAGCCCATGTGATCGCGACTGAGGAGCAGGATCTGGTCAAGGAGATCCTCGGCCTCACAGGCGGCAAGGGCGTTCGGGTGGTCTTCGACCCCGTCGGCGGACCGACCGTCGCAGCCCTCACCCGGGTGATGACCGGCTTCGGTATCCTGTTCATCTACGGGGCCCTGAGTACGGAACCGACGCCACTGCCCCTCTTCGACGTTCTCGTCAAGGACCTGACGATCCGCGGCTACAAGTTAACGGAAGTCACAACCGACTCTGCCCGGAAGGAGCGGGGCAAGCGGTTCATCAACGAAGGCCTGGCCGAGGGAAGCCTCAAGCCGGTCATCGCCCGGACCTTCCCGCTCGATCAGATCGTCGAGGCCCACCGCTACCTGGAGTCGAACCAGCAAATCGGCAAGGTCGTCGTGACGGTCTAAGTCGAAGATTCGCGAGGTGGGCCGAAGAAGAACCGCGCGAACTCCTCGGACACCAAGCTCTCTGCAGCCCCGAAGGGGCGACCGTGAATAGCCAGGGGTGAAACCCTTGTCCTTACCAAGAACGTTTGCGCAGTAATGCTACTCCAAGCGAAGGTCCAGCTCAGCCCCCTGAACCATCGCTTGGAGCTTCATCCATCCCCTCCAGATCGTTTGCCATCCCGGCTCACCGTCCCCCTTCCGTCCCAGGAATCCCCCGAGTTTCGCCAACTCCCGAAAAAACTGATACGTTCCCCATGGCAACGCCTCAGTCGTTCGCCGAAACGCGCGGAGCACGGCCACATATTTTGGCGGGGCGGCTTCGATCGCCGGCCGTTCCGGTTCCGATCGGGCGATCCCTTTCAACTGCAAGAGCCGTACCGCCACCACTGACAGCAGACCCGTCAGCGCCTCCAGCCGATGGCTCGCCTTGAGTTGATGATCGGCTGCACTGCAACCCGATTTCAACGCTTTGTGCCATTCTTCGATCAGCCATCTCTTTTCATAATAGGAAATGATCCGCAACGCATCCTCAAGGCAGGCCACTTCCAGAGAAGTGTACAGCACCCATTCGATCGGTTCTTTGACCGAGGCGGGCGGATCGACCTCACGCACACACACCACGTATTGCGCGATCGGTTGCGGATCGAGACCCTTCAGCGAGTCCGCGGGCTGCCGCGGTACGAGCATCGTCGCCCGCACGAACGTGACGGTGAGCTTGGCGGTTCGCGCCGGCAATCCGGGACGAGACCGCAGCTTGAGCGTGAAGCAACCCGCTTGCGGTACCGATTCGAGTTCCTCCTGCAACGGGCGTTCGAGACCATCGGCACCCTGGACGCGTCGGTGCAGGCTCTTGACCCGTCCGACCCAATCGACGCCCTGACGCTGGGCGCGGCAATAGACCTCGAAATCGTCGGATCCACGGTCCATGACGTGAACCCAGCGTGTGTTTTGGGGCGGGGAACCGATCAGTTCGATGAGTTTTCCCCAGACCTCCGACTCGCGATCGCGTTTGCGGCGTTGCGTCCGACTCTCCCCCTTGGGAACCGGTTTGCGATGAAAGAGAATTTGGCCTGCGAGGCCGTAGACGACCTCGTCCTTGTGGGAGACCATCAATCCGGAGTGGATCATGAAGCCCTGACCCGTGCCCGTACCAACGGGTCCCACGCCTTGAATCTGTCGGGTGCATCCGAAATCAATCTCGGTGGTGTCGTCAAGGATCAGGGCCATCTCGGGGCTGGTTTCCCGGATCGAACGCCAATGCGGCTCGGCAATCGCCCGGAAGTTGACGGCCGAGGAGTCGAGCAGGCGATAAGCGGCCCTGAGGTCGTCCCAATTGCCCGTCGCTTTCGGAAGACTGGCCGAGGAATCCACGGCGATTTGCGTGGCGAGTCGGATCAGCCGCGTTTCTCGGCGTTTGTCGCCCAGATCGGCACCGGCGAAATTGGCTTGGGCCCAAGCCTCAGGGTCGGTCAGTGTGGGACTCATGATGAGCATCCGAGCAAGCCAGGGTACCTTGCCCCGGGCCGTCAGACCGACGGGTGGGTCAAGAGAAGCATTGACTATGCCAGATTGCCCGAAAAAAGCAGGGGGAAACTCTGGATTCTGTACGAATGTTCTTGGTAAGGATAAGGGTGAAACCCCTGGAATTACGGAAAACTCATATCACAATTCCATCGCAGCCCCGAAGGGGCGACCGTGAAAGACGCAGGGATCATCCTGACGGTCGCCCCTCCGGGGCTGCAGAGCACTCATATGTCGAACCTTTCCCAGGGGTTTCACCCCTGGCTAGAAACGGTCGCCCCTCCGGGGCTGCCCAATCCATGCGGAATGGCGAGATCGTTTTTCCGTCGAGGCGGTTACCGGTGGGCTGATTGCAGCCCCGAAGGGGCGACCGTGAATAGCCAGGGGTGAAACCCCTGGAATTATGGAAAACTCATATCACAATTCCATTGCAGCCCCGAAGGGGCGACCGTTAAATGCGGGTGGCACATTCAGACGGTCGACCCTCCGGGGCTGGCGAAGCCTCGATCTCAAGGAGTGGTCGTGACGACGAAGTTGTCCGCCGCAAAATAGGCAGGGGGATTCACCCCATAAGTCGGGTCATTCTGCGAAGACTGGATTCCGAACCGTAGGGTTGCGGAACCGGCCAAGGAGGAGAGGTCGACGGTCTCCCAGGAATCGACGATCGACCAGTTTGCGGGATTGGCACTGAGGTAATCGGCCAGGTAAAAGGAGACCACTCCGACGAGGTTCCCGCTCGAATCATAGCCCCGGATATCGAGGAGGAGGTAGTCGCCCTCATCAAAGGCCGAGCCGAAGTTGTAGGGATCACCATCGCGGACGGCGAGGTAGGTGTACGTGGTGTTGGTGATCTGGATGGAGTCGGGCGACGTTCCTTCGGCAAGCACGATCGTGGTGTCCGAAGGGTGGAACGGGTTGGTAATCTCGTAGTCGGGATCCTCCGGGTCGAGATAGAGGTTGTCGAAGGCCGGAGTGCCGTAGGTGTATCCTACGGCATACGTATCCGAGCCGCCGGCGCCCCCTCCCGTAATCGCGCTATACTGATTGAGATACCCTGGAGTGGTCGTGTCGGTCGTGTTCGAGATCGACCATCCGTACCAGGCGTCATAAGATGAGTTGTAGTCGTTGTTAAATTTGTGGCCGTCGCTGAGAAAAAAACCGGACGGTCCGGCATCGTTGAGGTACGACTCTGAGGTTAGGCTGAAGCTTTCAAAAGTTGTAGTGATCGGACTCGCATCAGCCGTGGCGGCGAAAGATGCGAGAAGCAGCGCCATCGCAAAGTAGCGGTTCATGGGTCACTCCTGTTGCAGGGAGAAAGAAAAAAGCGGGCTTACATGTCGGCAAGGCAAGATCCGTTTCATCAGGCGTTTCAGAGAGCATCCGCGTTAACGATCTCTCCGCCTTTTCGAGACAAAAGGGCGGCGAGAACCTTGTTGTTGATGCTCTCTTTCAAGAATCGGGCCGAACCATCGGCGAAAGCAAAAGCGGCTCCCCCGGCATGGTAGCTGGCAAATTCTTGACTCAGATCGCAACCGAGTTTGCCCAGGAATCGCGATGTCTTTGCGACCTGGCATGAGGCCCAGACTGTGCCTGGCGACAAACCGTTGCGGGCATTGATTGGGGCACTCTGATCGAGGAAGTTCTTGTGCCCGATCCACATACCAAACTCGGCCTCGTGGGCCTCGCCGACGACAATGGTGTAAGTCGTCCCGTCCGTAATGGTCGTGATGGTATTGATCGGCTCGGAGGGTGTCAGGGTGACCCCCCGGTGAGCGCCTGACTTGTCCCCAAGGTCAGAGTAGTCGTTGGGGCAGCTCGTCCCCGGGAAACAACGGACAGCCCTCTCCCCGTAGTTGCCCGAATAGTCGTTGCGACCGTAGATGGACGGGCCGGTGATCGTGTCCCCGTTTGGACGCGTGAGCGACGAGAATTGGTTAGTAGGGCAAAGATATACGGAAAGGCTGGTTTGTCCGGCCGTGAGATTCTCCGGATTGAGGTACCAGCGACTTTGGTTAATGCTGTTGAAGAGAGGAGTCTGTTCGACGAAAGGGAGAAGCGCCGCCCCCCAACTGTTCAACCGCATGGCTTGAGCCCCTTTGCTGTTCGCAGCGGCATCCGAGGCCAAGCTTCCTCCAAAACCTCCGGCCGGGAAGGCGTTGTTGAGTTGGTGGTAGTTGTGAAAACCTAAGCCGATTTGCTTGAGGTTGTTGGAGCATTGAACCCGGCGCGCGGCTTCGCGGGCCGCCTGGACGGCGGGGAGGAGCAAGGCGATCAGCACAGCGATGATCGAGATCACCACCAGGAGCTCGATCAGGGTAAACCCTTTGCGAGGGTTCAACATCGAGCGAGAGACGGGGATCATGAGCGCAGACCTTTCCGCCGGGACGGGCGTGAGGGTACACTTCGGCCCTCCAGCGCACGGTCCGATGCAGAAAAGACTGCGAGCGGTCCGCCCGGATGCTTGTGGCCGAAGCATCGAACAGAACTCGACGGGCAGGTCTTCTGGCTCTCGGCTTCTCACGGACCTCGGATGGCCTTCCCGCCTCACGGCAGTGGCAGATAATCCGAGGGCCTCACCGATTACAGCGGCGGCCCCGCGACGGATTCTCACCGTCTTCCCTATTCTCCCCCCACATCAGCCAAGCTAAGCTGACTGGGGAGCACCTGTCGAGTGGCTGAATTACAGCATTCTCATGACTCGGATGTCAAGAGCCTAAGTTAAAAGCCATTTCGAGGAATCTTCATCCGCTCTCTTCTGCTCCTCACCCCTTCCAATTTCCGCCGCCCCTCCTCACTGACAGCACCAAACCCTTGCCACCCAATACGATCCGCTCTTCAGCGGTATCCTCGACGCTCACCCGACTCCCGGCCCGGATCCGAGCGGCCGGTGCGTCCGGTCGCGTCGGTGATCACGATGACGTCTCGTCAGGCGGGGATGATCCGCTCTTTCCGCAATCGGGCGAACAAGTCCTGAAATGAGCCGAGTGTCGGCTGGTAATCGTGGAAGCCGGCCAGCCGGCTCTTGGTCATGTCGGTCACGACCTCGATCTCGCGCCCGAGATCCATATCGGTATGCCAGGCCGACGCGAGCTTGCCGAGGTCGAGCTCAGCGAGGTTGTGTTTCGCCGCGATCTCGGCCCAGACCGGTCCCGCATCCGCCAGTTGCGGTTCGAGCGGCGTCGGGTGCCCTGGGTACGGAGCGGCCTCGATCCCGAAATCGGCCGCGAGCTTTGGCCAGAGCCCTCTCCAGCGGAAGATGTCCCCGTTGACGATGTTGAATGCCTGGTCCCGGCCGGCATCGGAGGTCGCGGCCCATTCCAGGTGCCGCGCGAGGATGCGGGCGTCGGTCACGTCGGTCAGCCCCTCCCACTGCTGGGCGGAGCCGGGGAAGACGAAGGGGCGACCGGTCTCGCGGCAGATCGTGGCGTAGACGGCGAGGGTCACCCCCATGTTCATGGCGTTGCCGAGAGCGTAGCCGATGATCGTGTGCGGCCGATGCACACTCCAGGTGAAGCCGCGTCGCCGGGCCGCCTCGAAGACCTCGTCCTCCTGCGTGTAGTAGAAGTTCGCGACGGGCAGTCGGGTCATCTCCTCACGGAACGGGGTATCCGGCTTGGCCTTCGCATAGGCCTCGAACGGCCCGAGGTAATGCTTCAGGCCGGTGACGAGGGCGACATGCCGGAGGCCCTCGGAGGGATCGAGGGCGGCCAGAAGGTTCCGCACGATGGCGCCGTTCACCGCGCAATTTTCCGCCTCGGTCGCCTTGCGGACCCAGGACGTAATGAACACATGAGTGGGGTTAATGCCAGCGAGCGATGCTCGGAGCGCCTCCGGTTCGAGCAGGTCGGCCGCGACCGGCCGGACTCCTGGGATTCCGGTCTGCGGCCTGCGGGCAATGCCATGAACCTCCCAACCTTGGGAGATCAGGTGCGCGGCCAGGTTGTTCCCAACGATGCCGGTCACTCCGGCGATAACGGCTCGCAATGCCATGCGTTTCCCCTTCATTCGAGTGTGAATCGCCAACCCCAAGGCCACTCTCAGACCGTACCGGAACTTTATGCCTCTTGTCGCCCAAGAGACAAGAAGGCACAATATTGGGACGTAGTCACCTTAAGGTAACCATGACGATGCCAAAATCTCAGCCGATCATCCTCGACGAAGCTTGCGCCCCGCGCCGGATCCTGGAACTGTTCAGCGTCAAGTGGACCACGATGGTGCTCCACTCGCTGCACTTCCACGGCGGCACCTGCCGCACCGGCGTCCTGGCGCGAAGCCTGCCGGGATGCTCGAAGAAGATGCTCACGCAGACGCTACGAGAGATGGAACGGGACGGCCTGATCGATCGCAAGGTCTATCCGGTCGTGCCGCCGATGGTCGAATATTCGCTGACCCCCCTGGGCCAGCTCTTCATCGAGCCTATTGAACTGCTCTACGCCTGGGGGGAGAAAAACGCGGAGGCCCTCAAAAAGCTCTCGCGACGGCGAACGGCGACCGCCGCCCAGAAGAGCACGAAGGGGGCGAGCCGAAAGCCCTGACCTTTTCACTTCAAAACCGACCCCGCCCACGACAACGCCCCTGCTCTCACCGGGGCGTCTTACCTGCTCTTGATCGGCTCCCCCTCCGGCGGGATGCGCGTGGCCTTTGAGCTCGACGTGTCATGGCTTCGCTGCCAGCCCCAGCGTGTGCCGTGCGGCCGTCAGGAAGTCGTCGAAGCGCCGTTGCAGCGTACCGTGCGTCATGTCGTAGATGTTGCCTTTGACTTTGACGAGCGTCCGGAACACGGAGTCGAGGGCATCGCGGCGTTCGAGGATCAGGGTGGAGCCAAAGGAAGAGTCGTCCCAGCGGAGCCTCACCAGAACGTCGCCCTGAGTGTAGCTCAGGAGGGCCGGACGCGGCTCACCGACGCCGATCACAGGGTGCCAACCGGCGGCGAGCAGGGCCGGTTCGAGGTCGTCGCGGATCAGGCCGCACCAGCGCCTTGTATTTTGCAACGGGTGGGCCTTCCCCTTGTGCCGCCGGGCGTCCTGCCGGCACGATCGGCAGAGCTTGGCCCCCGAGTGGGGCGAGCCTTTCGCCACCTCGTACCACCACTTCTGCTGGGGGGCTGTCCAGACCTCTTCCGACCCGCAGGAGGCGCAGGTGAAGGGGACGTCGAGGTAATAGCCACGCTCGATGAACGAGAGGAAGCCATGCAAGAGGAAGCCATAGTTGTCCGGGTCGAGGGCCGTGTGATCGACGGGAGCGGAATTCGTCAACAGGGCCTCCCGGCGTCGCCGTTCCCGAGCCTCCGCCTCGCGACGCTTGCGGTTATGATTCATGGCCCTCTCGCCTGACTTGATCCGCGCAGCTTCCGGGCGAAATGATAAGCCCGCCTCCCCCCCTGGGACCGCGGGCGACCCGCCCGCTCTTCAATTTCATGAATTCAAATTTCAATAAATTCGATGATTTTAAGAGCGGGCGGGTCGCCCAATGGCACTTACTTTCTCGATTTCAGACCGCGTTTGCGTGGTCGCAGTGGGAATTTTCTGCGGCGGGCGATCACCTCACGCGGGTAGTGTCGGCCAGGGCGATTCGCGAGCTTACACTGGCCAGACATCCTCAGAACCAAGTCGATCCGCTCTTGGATCTTCGCGGGGTCCGTGGTATCCAGCGACTCCAAGAGCAAGACCTTCACTAACGACCATACCCGGTTGAAGCTCAATCGCCGCGGCGCGATCTCGACCCGAGCCGCAGCCATCCGGCGAATCAGATTCGCCATGTTATAGGCCACTGTCGCCGAGGCCAGTTCCTTCGCGACCATCTCCGTGGATCGGCCACGCATCTCTTCCAAGCGAAGCGTCCGCTTCAAATCACGCAGATCGGTTTCGATATTTTGCCGCTGGCCATAGATTGCGGCGAGCTCGCACCCCTCGTCAGGGAGCCGACTCACAAGCCACAGCGTCAGCTTCTCGGAAATCCGAACCTCGTGCAACCACACCCGCAACGTTGCATCGGCCGGCCATTGTGGGTTCGACTTGCGTTCCCAGCGGTTGGGCTGCCAAGTGAGTTCCCACTGGTCCTTGCCCTGGGCTTTCCCTTGGCGCACCATCGACCGAAATCGCTTCTCAGTCAACCGCAACACGAAGTCGTGGCCCGCCTGGTTGGCCAACCAGGCAAACGCGAAGACGCCAAAATTCCGGTCGGCGATCAACACGGAGCCGACCGGAAGTCGCGGCATCAAACCGGCCGACAATGGGACTTCGCCAATCGCGGCCGGGCCATACATTGCCCCCACTTCCGGACGCACGGTCACACCGCTGGATAACTCGTGGGCCGCTACCAAGTGGAGGATCGGCCAGTGCGATTCTCCGTGTTGATTGCGGGCCGGCGGATACGTTTTGCGCAAGGCGTCAGTGGGTGCCAAAGAGAGCGTGGAACCGTCCACAAGAAACGCGTTACGCCCTTTCACCGATGGCGGAGACTTGGCGATTAAGGCTGCAGAAACCTCGTCAGCCGCCCGTTGAGCCATCTCCACGGGCAGCCGATCTCGCGCTCGCGAAAACCCACCCGTGTTGGCCGAGAACGATTTCTCACGGGCCCGCTTGTTATCCGGGAGCACATCCGCACTTAATCGAGCCAACTCTCCCACAGCGGTGGCCATCGTTGCATTGCAGGTCAACCGTTGATAGATCATCAGCCAGACAACGACCCAAGGCGTGAACACGGTCGAGAGCGTGGGCGGTTTCTGAGCATGCAGGACATCCGGTGGGACCAAGCGATGGAACATCCGAACCGCCTCACCCAAATCGACGACAGCGGGTGATTCCTGGTCATGGTTCATGCGAGGTACTCCCAAAAAATAGGAGTTCATGGCGCAAAAATCGTGCCAGAGGTGCCCCTTATTGCAGGATTGGCGAAAGTAAGTGCCATTGGGCGGGTCGCCCGCGGTCCCAGGGGGGGGAGGGAGGGATCGGCGGGGTGGTCCAGAGAAAATCAACCTTGGCTCGATCGACTCACCCACCGGCGGGCGGATCTACCCGCTAGCCGACGACTCACGCTGGTGTCAAAATCAGCCACGATACCGCAATCATCCTGGATGACATCCAAGAAAATGCCCTCCCCTGAAGGGATGCGTCGCGCCGAGGGCACGGGATTCCCAGCGGACTGCCGCTTGTGCCTTTCGTCGTGCTCGATCAACAGGTTGACGAAGGAACGGCCAGGAAACGGAATGAGGGCTTTGTTCACGGCCCCTGAGGGAGTGGGTTGCTGAGCCTCGTGCGAGCCGGATGCCTGTGCATCGTGTTCAGCAGATGCGTTGGCCAAACGGTCTGTTTCAGAAAGCGCCAGCCAACAGAGCATGAGCACCGTGGCTGAGAGGATCGCTTGGCGTCGAACGTAGGGCGCAAGCGGACGATTGTTTTTGCTGGACCTCGCTCTGTTCATAACAAATTGCTCTCATTTCTCCTGATGTACTATCACGAAAGCCAGCATGCCGGAAAGACCAATCGTCCGAGACAAGCAAGATGGGCCGAAGAAGTCCGGCCAGGGCGACTGCACGATACTTGGGAATCAGGCCATCGGCTCCTGGCCCTCTTTCTGCCCCGTATCGTCCGAGCCTTTCAAGGGGGTGTGACCGACGATTGACATGTGGGTTTGCCCGCCGAGACCATGCGACGTGCCGGCATCTAGCGGTCGGCCGGATGGCCCCCTCGCCTGACTCGATCCGCGCGGCTTCCGGGCGAAAATATAAGCCCGCCGACTCGGGTGCTCGACGTCCGGGTATGGGTCCCTTTCGACGACCTCCTCGACTTCCAATCCCGCCTCCCTCAGGAAGCCCGTCATCTCCTCAGGGCGGAAGAAGATGAAGTCAACCGAGACCTGACGTCCCCACCAATCGGCAAGGTGTACGACGTCATCGCCGATGTGGAAGGTCAGGAGCAGCAGGCCCCCCGGCCGCAGGACCCGCTTCATCTCGACCAAGGCCGCGACAACCTCGGGCCGAGGGATGTGGATGATGGAGTAAAAGGCGGCGATGCCACCCAACGCCTCGTCCTCGATCTCCAGCGATCGCATGTCGCCACATGAGAACTCGATCCCCGGATTCAACTTCCGAGCGTACTCCACCATCACGGGCGACAGGTCAACTCCGCTGACCCGCAACCCTCGTTCGTCGAGGTAACGGGCCACGTGCCCCGGCCCGCAACCCATGTCGCAAGAGAGCCCGAAGTCCTGCACGCTTGCTGCGAACCGGTCTAAGAGTTGGCGGTCGAGCGGCTTATGCTCCAACTCCTCGGAAATGCGCCGGACGTATTCGTCGGCGACCAGATCGTAACTGGTCCGGACGTCGCTGATTGTGCGGTCGACCATTCGACACTCCCCGCGAATCTCGACAGTTTCCTGAGGCGATTCAACTCATCTGGGCAACGAGAATGACAGCCTGCGTGCTGAAGGATGGAGGCAAAGCCAATCCTTACCGGAGCACGCAGGCCATGGAGCCCCGAAGACCCCAGTCCTCACGATACCGATCTCGTGCTGTCCCAAGAAAGCTTCTTGTCCCACTTGCGGCAGGTTGGGCCGGCGAAAGGATGTCCTCACCCGCCGGGTCCGCTCGATCGCCTACCAGAAAGCGATCTACCTTGACGTCACCTCCGGCGAATATCGCTCCCGGTGCCACTGCTGTTCCACGTTTCGGACCCTGCCGACCGGCGTCGAATTCAAACAACAAGGTCCGTCAAGCGCTCCTGCGCAGCCGCGATCAGATCACCCTCGACGCCGTCGAGCGTATCGTGATCTAAACGTAACTCACTCCCCACACAACAACGCTGAATGGGACACGCGGCCTTTGCAAATCTGGAGATCGCTCAGACGAACATGGCCTCCATTATCGGACGTTTCGCACGACGAGTCGAGCTCGTGGAACATCACCCCTGCCCCGCGCATAGATCGGCCAAGCCGAACCGCGGATCAGGCGGCGCGACGGGGCCAGAGTTGCGGTAGGCACATCAGTCGAACGGCTCGTCGGGCGGTCACAGACTTGCGGCGCCAAACCCAGGCCATACTCTTTATGCAAGCAAAATGCATGAAAACACACGAATTCGATGCTTTTTGGAACGCGAACGCAGGTTTTGGCGCGGCAGTCGAGCATGGCCGATTATCACTCGGGCCTGAGGCAGAACACGCCGAGTAACACTTAAGCGTGTTTTTTCGGCTAGCATAAAAATAAAAAAAACTTTTTGCGTATTCTGATATAATCGGCTAGTTTGGAAGGTGCACAATATATTCTGAGTGGAAAGTTGGGGGGGGGCTGACCTGGAACGCCAGTCACTCCTCAAACCACCCGCTGGTGTTCGAAGAGGCGCACCAGTACGGGAGGGCCGTCATGGCTGCCGAACGCCCGATCCAAGAGACTGTCGCCAGCTTCTTGTCGTGCATGTTCTTCTGCGTTAACAGCGGGAAGACGCCACAGGTGAATCGCGTAATGACCGCCGAGCTTCAAGCCACCGCACATCTCGTCACAGAGCGGGGATTGAGCGATAAGGAATTCGTCGATTCCTTCCTCCACCCGATCGAAGCCAATATAATCACCCGATTTGGCTATCCGAAGAGTTCCCAGCCCTTCGATGAGTTCGCCCAGGTCTTCAAGGGCGTGACCGGGGTCGGCCTGGCGTTCTCCCGGGGCCCGGAGTGACTTCGACGACTAATATCACGAAATCAGCTTAAGCTCTCCCCGAGACATGAGTTCCTGCGCTGCCGAAGTTGCTTGGCTTGGCGGCCCACCTCGTGGAGCCATTTGCCTTGCTTGCGACCTCAGGGTGGGGCTCGCAGCCGCGCGGGCCTGACTGTCCGCCCGTAGGATTCGGCTTTTGGCTCGCGGCAGGTCTTTGCCTCAGCCTCTCATCGCGTGCCGCCGTCCTGAGACGGCCTCAATTTAACCTCCTAGGCGACCTTTCACTCGCGCGATTCGGAGCGAGCCAGTCGTTTGTGTCGCAGCGTTGTCACGCCCTTTCGGACAGGACTCACCCTCCCCCCCGAGAACACCATGCGAAGAATCCACAAAAAGCCCCATCCCCCTCGCTTTCCGGCATCCTCTCCAGCCATCGAATTGTGCATAGTCGGCGAGACGATATGCGAAATCCATTTCTGGACTGAAGCCGAATGGGAACAACTCTCCGTAAACACTCGCCCCTCATTAGCACAATACTTCCCCGGATTGGGCTGGGTTGGCCCTGTACTCAAATGGGGGAAATAGAAAAATACGCTTAAAATCAGCAATTAATGATGAGTTGACAGCATGGCTCCGTTCTGCTTAAAGTAAGAACCGTCGTCCTCAATCTTGGCATGCCCGAACACCTATTTGCTTTGACATAGAATTCGATGATGCAGGCCCAAGATGGTCGAGGGGAATCTCATCAAAGGGAAGGATCCCTTAGCAACACTGCCCCACTTGCGGCGGTAGCCCTAAAGGAGGATCTCCAATGTCCAAACGATTCAAGGCCACTCTGGCCGGCCGCGCCAAGCTCAAGTCGATCATCGACCCTCGCAAGGTTTCGAAACCGACCATTCCTGCTGCTCGGGAGAATGACAAAGTTTGCGAGCGGGCGTGTCGTGCCAATCAGACTCCTGCTCACTGCCTTCGCAGCCAGGAATTGAACATGCAGACCGGCCAACGCGAGTATTGCTCGGCCAAACTGGAGTTCATGCGGGCCATACAAGAGCATCAGCAGTCGAGCGGCCGTTTGTACCCGACATGGCATGAGGTTCTCGAAGTCTTAAAAAAGATGGGACTCCATTGAGCCGGAAGGGATCGGCCTCACTTTTCCGGTTGGCGGCAGGCAAGGTTGAACTGGAGGACGTGCTTGTCCGGCGGCCTCGGGAGCTCATCCGGATCAGGGATACTGCCGAGGAAGCCTGGCGCGGGCGTTCAATCCCTGCCAGGAAGCCTGAGGAAAAATCATAGATCGATCACGTTCTATTAGGACGAATGTATGGAACATTCGATCAAGATTCGCATCGAGCTTGGCCTGACCGTCTCGGCAAAGCTGTCGCCTGTGAGCAAGCCCGACGGCCATAAGGCAACCATCCGGGCCTTGCTCGAGATACTGACGATGGACGAGGTGCACGCTGGCGTGGCTATTGAGGGGAAGTCCGGCAATGTCACCGCTTACGTGAAACCGACCCAATTCGACATTGGGTTCGATCGCAAGATACCGAATATACATCACATTGAAATAATAGGCATGCTCCGCGTCGAGGAATCGCCCTAGGAAAGCCACTCCTTATTATGACGTCCCTGAAGACGCAGATTGGAGGCGGTCGTCGCCGGCACGACGACGGCTCCCGACGCTTGAACCAGCCGTCGTAGGAGGTCGCAATCGCTACTGAACTCCAGATCCAAGAGACGATCGCCCAGTGTGTGTCCTGCATGGTCTTCTATTTTAATAGTCGGAAGACGCGGAGCGTGAAAGGAGCAATGATTGCCGAGGTTCAAGCTATGGCAGATCTCGTCAGTCAGTGGGACCTAAACGCCTCGGCTGTCAACGATTCCCTCCTCTGCCCGATCGAAGACGAATTGGTCGTCCGATACGGCTCCGTGGAGGGCCTCAAGCTCTCCAGAGAGTTTGGCGAGGTCTTCAACGGGACGACCGGGCCAGGCCCGGTGCTCACCCTGGGCCCGACATGAAGTCGCGGGATAACCATCGAGGTGAAATCACAAAGAGATTCGGGGCAGTCGGGACAACCGAATCGCATGGCGGCCGGTCCTGGCGTAGCGTTGAGACATCTCACTGGACCAAGGCAGGCAGTCGGACGCTGAATTCGCTCCCCAGTCCGGTGCCATCGCTCGCCACCTGCACGCTCCCGCCGTGCATCTCGACGAGGGTCCTCACGAGGGACAGGCCGATGCCCAGACCGCCCCGGGAATGGTGCGTGGACGATTCGACTTGCGTGAACATCTCGAACAAGCCAGGCATCATCTCTGCGGAGATCCCCTCGCCGGTATCCCGCACGCGGACGACGAAATCTCCTCCATCGACCGCGCCGGTGACCGTGATACGGCCACCTTTCGCCGTGTATTTGGCGGCGTTCGTCAGGAGGTTCCCGAAGACTTGTTCCAGTCGCGTCGGGTCGCCTTCAACCACCATCGGCTCGCGGGGAACGGAGACGGTCAACTCGTGCTCCCTCTCCTTGACCACGGCGGTGACGGACTCTTCCGCTCGGGCGATGACGGCGGCGAGGTCTATGACTTCCTTCCGGAGGTGGATCTTCCCCTGCGAGATTCGGGAGACGTCCAGCAGATCCTCGATCAAGCGGTTGAGATTCTTGACCTGGTGGCCGACGACCCCGAGAGCCCAAGAGCGATCCTCTTCCGAGCCCATACCTTGCAAGAGACTGGTGGCCAGACTGATGGTCGAGAGCGGAGTCCTCAACTCGTGGGCCAGGACGGCGATGAACTCGTCCTTCCGCCTCTCCGACTCCTCCACCTCCCTCTCGGCCCGCCGCCGGTCGGTGACGTCCTCAATGGCGAGGAGAATCAGTTCGAGTCGGCCGCCGGACTGCAAGCGACGCGCGTTCAGGAGCATCGTCCTCGGGCCGATATGCTCGAAGTCGCGGCTCACCTCGAAATCATGGAACGACGGATTCCGGAGCAGAATCTCCTCGAGCAGCGTCCTCAGCGCCGGGATGTCCCATTGTCCGTCCCCCAAACCGTAGAGGTATCGGCCTACGGTCTCGTCGGGGGAGACATGGAACGTCTCGTAGAACGAGCGATTCGCCGACCTGACGTGGAGTTGCGAGTCGAGGACGAGGAGCGGCTCTCGCACCGTCATCACGATGCTCTCAGCGTATTCCTTCGCCGAGTCGATCGCCAACTCGGCCTGTCGCCGTTCGGTGATGTCCCGAAAAATCAGCACCACGCCGACGACGTCGCCGTGATCGTCCTTGATCGCCGCCGCACTATCGTCGATGGGCCGCTCGCTGCCGTCTCGGGCAATGAGGAGGGTATGGTTCCCCAGCCCGACGGTCAGCCCTCGCTCGATGACCTTCCTGACCGGTTGCGCAACGGGCTCCCTCGTCGTCTCGTTGATGACGCGAAAGACCTGCTCGACCTCCACCCCGGCTGCGTCGGCGAGCGTCCAGCCGGTAAGCGTCTCGGCGACGGGATTGAGGTAGTTCACGCGACCGTCTCGGTCGGCGGTGATGACGCCATCGCCGATGGAAGAGAGGGTGATTTGGAGCCAATCACGCCGGTCGAAGACCGTGTCGCCTGCAGGTCGAACGGAATCTGAATCCGGAGCATTCGGCATAGACAGTCTTCCATCTCATATTTATTATTTTATCCCACTTGAAAATGGTCGCCCATGTGTTCGGGAAGTTTGAAGCGGTTCGCAAGTGGCTTCATCCGGCTTGCCATCATTCATTGGGGCATCAGAAAGGGATCTTATCCTGTCGTGCAAAGCGAGGCCAGACAATTCGGTGCATTTCGATTGCTACTCACGGTCCCGTTTCGGATCTGGACCTGTTTGCAGTCGTGCCGGCCGGGCTGGTTCATGCGTTGTCCGGCGCGGAGTGTCCCACCCTCGCCGAGATCGTTGCCGGAGCGCGGCCCGGGAGAGGGGCTTCCGATGCCCCATAGACGGCCCTCCAGGCACAGCCAAGACTCATCAAACCACTTTATTATTTTGCTTAAACTCCACTCAAACAGATCGACAGAAATCGAACAGTAGATCCACACGCAATCACACTCAATAATCAAAAACAAACACACAACCACTCAACATAGATGTAAAATTTATTGCAATAGTATATATCAAAATCATAACACCCATATCCATCCAGCTTCGCAAGTAGTCGCTCCAAAGTCCACTACTGAATATTTTTGCAGCAAACTGGGCGGTATCATCATACCGCCCCACGGCGGCGGCGAAAATGACGCCCGTTGCGTTCAAGCCTCGCGAGATCGAGAGTCTCTATGACCACGGTGTTCAGCAATAGCGGACAAGTATTGGAACAAGCGGACGACAGCATACCTAAGACTAAGACCGCAGCCGTTTTCGGAGCCGGCATTGCAGGGCTCAGCGCGGCACACGAGTTCGCCCGCCTTGGGTATCAGGTATCGGTGTACGAAGCCAACAACGAGGCCGGAGGGTTCTTCCGAAGTGCTCGGATCCCGGGAGATAAAAACATGCCCTCCGAGTACTCCTGGCACGGCATGGGCCCCTGGTATCACAACGTGTTCGACCTGCTAAAGCAGATCCCCTTCGATGAGACGGGGAGTGTGTACGACAAGGGCCTATCGCGGCCGATTGACTTCTGCCTTGCCCCCGATACTCACAAGGCGGCTTTTTACTCCGGAGTGATGCGCCTGCCGAAGATGTTCCGGATGGGACGGTGGGAGGGCGTCCGGTGGGCCTGGCTCCTACTTAAGACGTGGGCGTCCGACCGCCGGTCTCAGGAGCACTACTCCAGGCTGAACGCCGCCGAGCAGTGGAAGCCCGTCCTGAGTGACGTAGGCTGGCGGACATGGAGGGCGTCCTTCGGGCCGTGGATCGGATCCGATTGGACCAACGTGTCGCTCCATCAGGCGGGTCAGTTCTACCGCAAGCAGTTGATGACCAAGCCCTCGCATCCTCACAGAGCCGACGACGAAGGTCCCGCATGGACGCACGGAGCACGTGACGGCTGGCTGCTGCTGCGCGGACCGAGCAGCGAATGCTGGTTTGACAAGTGGGTCTCTCATCTCAAGATGAACGGCGTGAGGTTCTTCTGGGAGGAGCCCCTGGACAAACTCCATTACGACGGAACGGCCATCACCGCCGCGCAGCTCGGATCGGGTGCCAGGGTGCAAGCCGACGTCTACGTGCTAGCGACGACCCCATTCGCCGCGGCAGATATCCTGGAGCGGACCCCGGCACTCGCGGAAAAAGAGCAGTTGCGCCTCTTCCGCCCTCTGACGCAGGGCGGTCCGCACACGCAGGTCTCCTTCCGAATCGCATTCTCAGAGAGGATCGCCTGGCCCCGCGAGCGCACCGCAGTAATCATCGCGGACTCTGAGTTCAATCTGACACTCTTTGCCCAAGAGCAGGCGTGGGGAGCAGACGTCGCTCTCGGCGACGGCGTGAAATCTCTGTGGACCGGCACCGCATGCGTGGCGACGATCCCGGGCCGGCTCTACGGTGTGCCTCTCATCAGGTGTACCAAGGACCAATTCATCGAAGAAGTAATTGCACAGTTGGAAAGCTGCGAGGGTCTCGATTTATTGATTAAAGAGGCCAATAACGGTCGCAGCTGGAAGACGGTTCCGAGAGTCAGGATCGAGGTCTGGCATGGGTGGCTCTTTTCTCCGGACGGGATCAGGCCACGCCAGCCGAAGTGGGTGACGACCACCAACACGCAGCCGTATCAGCCCACCCAGGCCACTCCGGTCCCCAACTTGGTCCTGGCAGGGGCGCACACCAAGACGGGAGCCGACGTGTGGAGCATCGAGGGTGCCGTCGAGAGCGGCCGGCGTGCGGCCCGTGTCATCGAGCCAAGCGTCAAGGTAATCCCTCAGTACAAACCTGCGTGGCTTCAGGTCATCAGCGCCGTGGATAACGTGTGCTTCGCCATCGCCGCGCCACACGTTCTTGACCTCTTCGTGATCGCGTGTGTCGTTGGATTTGTATTGGCTGCCATTTTTCTGTGGCTACGGTAGCGCAACAACCAAGACGAACGCATCATTGAGATCACCACCGTCAGCCGTAAGTTGATGCAGGAAGAAGGGCTTGCTCTGAAGGCCCCCCCCCGATCTTCATGCCGTGCTGAGCGGGACGACTGAGCCATGACTGGGGCAGTCGGATGAGTCGGTTCCAATCGACTCCGACTCTGCACGGCCCAGTTCGCTGCTCCGGCGCCGTCGCCTCGGCTCGCAACGAAGGCGGGCCGAGTTCGTTTCTTCAAAGTAAGGAGGTTCAGCGGTCGGCGTTTTTGATCTTCTCGCCGACGTTGTGTGCAGCGTCTTTGGTCTTCTCGGCAACGTTGTGCGCGGCGTCTTTGGTCTTTTCGGCAACGTTGTGCGCGGCGGTGCCAACGTTGTGCGCAGCATCCTTGGTCTTCTCGGCAACGTTGTGCGCGGCGTCCCCGACCTTCTTGCCGACGTTGTGTGCAACGTCCTTGGTCTTCTCGGCAACGTTGTGCGCGGCATCCTTGACCTTCTCACCGGCGTCGTGAATCCCCTCACCCACCTTTTTGCTCGTGCTCGACATGATCTGCTCCTGTTTCGATGACAAAAGTCACAAGAAAGGCCTTCTCTCGCGAATCCTTGCGAAGCAGGGCCACCTTGACCTTCAACTCCCCATCCCACTTGTGAGAGCGGGAGTTCTAAGTCTATTGAATATCAAATGCTTCCAGATTTCAATGAATTTTGCTTTGGTTTCGCGAGATTCTCCAAGGTCATTCCACCAAGCTCAACAGCCCCTCCTCGCCCTTCTGGATAACGTCGTCGGTCACCCTGGGGAGTAGACCCCCTTGAATTACCTCGCTCAGCAGCCTCTAAGGCCGGCCGGCCAGAGACCCAGGTGCTAGGCCGAGTGCGTCCCGCTCTGGAAATACTGCTCCAGCAGGTCGGCCGCCCGGCCGACCCCATCCTCGGCGCGGATACGTCCCCCAAATTCGGCGGCGCGGCGACGCATGGCTTCGTCGGTGATCATGCGCCGGATGCTCTCGGCCAGATTCTCGACGTTGAGCCTGTTGTGTGGAATCGGCTTCGGGCCGACCCCGAGAGCATGCACGCGTCGCCCCCAGAACGGCTGGTCGGCCATGAAGGGCACCACTAGCGACGGCACGCCGGCGCGCAGGCCTGCGGCGGTAGTGCCGGCTCCGCCGTGGTGGACGACCGCCGACACTCGAGGGAACAGCCACGAGTACGGCGCGGATTCGACCGAGAAGATGCGGTCCGAAACAGGCGAGGCCAGGAGTCCCCCCCAGTTAGTTACCAAGACGCCGCGCTGACCGCATTGGTCCAGGGCCCGCAGGACGATGCTCGTCACACGGGCAGCATCGCGGTCGTGCATGCTTCCGAAGCCGATACAGACCGGCGTCGCCCCGGCGTCGAGGAAATCGATCAGGCCCGAGGGCGGTTGCCAGCGAGGATCGGGGTCGAGGAACCAGAATCCGGAAACGTGGTGGTTGACGCCCCAGTCAGGTGGGGGCGGCACCACGTGGATGCTGTAGCCGTCCAGGCACAGGCGTGGAGCCAGGAAGGCCGCGGCCGGGCCGTAGAAGGGGATCGGCGGCAGGCCCAGCACGTCGCGTCGCGCCCGGTTGAGGGGCGGCCCGAGCAGTAGCGACATGCCCAGGCCAGTCATAGCATACGTCGCCAGGTTGTACGTACTCGAGCCGGGGACGCCGTGCGGCCAGGGCCGAAACAGACAGATCGGTCGGAAACGGCTCGGCGCGACGGGTTGCAGCGAGGTCCAGACCACCGGCAGATGCTCCCGATCCGCGACCGACTCGGCCAGGAGAAACTCGGTGTTCGTGGACAGGATCACGTCGGCGCCGCGGCAGGCGAGCCAGCAGCGGTGCAGCAGATGTTGTAGCAGCGGCCGGCGCAGGCGCGCGAACTCGCACAAGAAGGCAAGGGCATTGCTGCCGGAATGTAACATGCGGTCGCCCGTGTCGCTCGCCTGGAGGGCCTGGCCGCCCTCTTCCAACGAGAAGAATTCAAGGCCGTGGCAGCGGACGAACCTCTCGAAGTCCGCGTGCGTGGCCAGGCACACCTCATGGCCGCGGGTTCTCAGACCGGCACCAAGGGCAACATAAGGCTGCACATCGCCGAGGGAGCCTGTAGTTGGGATCGTGATTCGCATCGTCCCACCCCACGCTCCGCGTAGAAATACCTCAGGCGATCCTTGGCCCAGCGGCCGGGACCAACACCGTCAGATGCGCCCCAGGAGCACGAGGATCAGGATGATGAGCAGCACCAATCCCAAACCCCCGCTCGGGGCATAGCCCCAATTCCGGCTGTGCCCCCAATTGGGGAGAGCGCCCACAAGGAGCAGGATCAGAATGACCAGCAAGATCAAACCAATACTCATTGGACACCTCCTTCGATCTTCGACAGCTCGGTGAAAACCACCGCAGTGAAAGCGACCGACGGCCTCAGTCGCTTCTCCTATCGTCGATTATAGACACCTCCGCGGTCAATCCTCGGTCACGCGGCGCCACCGCGGCGGCTCGGCCCGCAGGTCCTGGATCTGGAAGGTTGTCTTCTACTCTCCGTCGCGCTCCCAGCGTAGCGCCACCACGATCGGATAGACCGGGCTCTCCCCTTCGCTCCCGCTCGAGTTTGCCCGCGAGTGACGATCGCACGATGCCGCCTTATGACCGAGTTCGCTCCAACGGTCCCCAGTTTGGCGGATCGAGCGGGCAGGACAGATCGGCCCAGCCCCCATCCCCAAAGGATTCAACACGAACGGCCAGTACATTTCGACGACCCAATATTTCACGCCCACTTCTACCGAATGCACTTTCATTCCTGCACCCATAGATCACCAATCGAAGCGATATTTTTCCTCGGGGTTCGATTTGGGGAATCACGGGAACGACTCCCAATTTCGACCCGAGCAATACCACCCCACAGACATTTGCACCAACGCACAACATCAAAAAAAATCTATTTTTTATTTCAAGAGATTGGCTGTTGGGATAATTTCCAGCCAAGGCCACCTCCAGGGACACGATGTCGCATATCCCCAAAAAATACAGTTTCCAAAAAACATGACATGCTAATTTTCACAATTCCTCTCGGGCTCCAATTCACTGACGATGACGCCAGCGACCATTAGCGCGGCTCCGACCAATGCCAGCGCAGGCATCCGTTCGCCAGCAATGCGGCCGACGACGTCCGCCCAAATCGGCTCGCCTACGTAAATTACCGTGGCACGCGTTGGCGACACCGACTCCTGCGCCCAGTTCATCGTGAATTGTATGGCCGCGCTCGCAAGCCCCATCCCACACACCAGCATCCACGAAAAGCCGGGCATCGCTTCCCCTGTGATTGGCACCAGCATGAAGGCGATCATCGAGGTGATGGCCACCTGGACGAGGTGTGACGCGCCGACTGTCCAAGGTCCCGGCGAGTCGGCCAATCAGGATAATCTCGGCAGCGATGGCGATCGCACCGAAGAGCGTCAGGACTTCGCCCCGGCCCAGCCCAATCTGTCCAGCATCTGGACCCGTTAGGAGCACAAGCCCTGTAACGCGAAAGCGATGCCGACCAAACTCATATCAGTCGCGGCGACTTCTTAGCACGCCCCATTGAAGCAGCGGCACCATCGGCACGTATAGGGAGGTGATGAAGGCGGACTTGCTGCTGGAAATCGTTTGAAGTCCGCAAGTTTGGAGACCGTAGCCAAGGAAAATCGCAGCCCCGATCGCCATGCGCGCCAAAACTTCACGGTGGTTGAGACCCTTTAATGTGTGGGCTGAAAGAAGCGTGGCAATCGCAGCGGACCGCTAACGGTGAGTGCCTTTTGGACGGCGAGAAACGTCGCCCACACACCATCGTCACGACGACGAGGGCTACTTCCTGCCGGGCGAGCTATAGTCGCTCAACTAAGCTGTTTCCACCCATTTCACGTCTTTGCTCGCATTAAACCCAGACTTAACGCAAACGGCCATCATGCGCCTACTCCGCGCTTCCGGTGCCTGAAACTCCTCCATCAGGCGGATGGTCCTGAATCATCGAGGAAAATCACCCTCCCAGCCTATCCGACATCAGCCTGGCGATGGCCTGCGATTCGTCGTCGAGCTGGTCGTTACGCTTCAAGGCTCAGACAAGTTCGGGCCTCCGCTGGTTCGTTGCTCTCTCATGATCGACACAGAGGCCAAAAAATGTCTGCTTGCCACGGGAAGGTCATACTCTAAGGAGTGGCGACATGGCAGCCCCCCCCTGTGTCTACCCCGACCACCCCGGTTCTCAAGAGCGATCGTCGGCGAGTCACAATGTTTGCCCAGAGTGGCTTGGTAGCAACCAACACGATCTCGGCACTCTGCCTGGCCAGTGGGCACCGGCCCACACAGAAGCAAATTTGAATACGATAAATAAGCAACTCGGAATCACTTTGCACTGGGGGCAACCCAAGATGCAGATGTGGTCAGCGTCGACCGACAGCACGATGGATGTCGCCTGCATAAGACAAACTAAAAGTTAAATTTGGTGATCTTGCACATAAGGACTTACTGAGAGAGTGAAGCGAAGACGCCCCGGCGCGGCGAGAGCCGGGGCGTCTTTGTGCGTCAGATGGGATCCACCGAATCGAGGTCACGGCAAGCCGTGCCGGTTGACGTTGGAAACGCGTTCTTTGATTTTTCGTCGAGCAGGCGGAGGAGAAAATCGCCGACAGCCGATGCCTGGAGCAAGAACCGATTGGGACATCTGCTTTTTGATTTGCTGATCGACAATTTCACGGGGACTACACAGTCGGGTTCGCCTGTCCGTAGGATTCCTGCGACCCTGGGACAGCCTGGGGCTTCAGGGGATTTGGCCAAGTTTTCAAAGGTGCTCAGGCCACCTCCAGCCGACCAGTTTTGACAGACAAAAGAACACGGCCGCATAATGTTTATGCTAATCACTGAATTTAAGCTATTTTAAATTTTCTGGATTTTTTGATCTATTCTTGTATTGCCAACATCTTGTGCCCCCTCGCAGAATCCTTACAGGAGGCATCTTCGATGTCTTTTGCGCGCCGAACCCTGGGCCGAATCCTGCCCTCAGTGCGAACGCTGGAACAATTTGAGTCCCGGGTCTTAATGGCGACCGCTCCCCCTCTGGGGACGGCAGCGGATTTCGTGGTCCTGGCCGGTTCGACGGTGACCAATACCGGAGCGTCTGCTCTCGTCGGGAGCCTGGGGGTCAGCCCGGGGAGCGCGATCACCGGTTTTCCTCCGGGGAGCGTGACCGGGGGGACGATCCACACGGGTGATGCAGTCGCGGCCCAGGCTGAGGTTGATCTCACCACCGCGTATAACATTCTCGTGGGAGAGGCGCCCGATCAGGATTTGACAGGTCAGGACCTGGGTGGAAAAACGCTCACGCCGGGAGTGTACCAATTCACGTCGTCGGCCCAGTTGACGGGAATACTGACTCTCGACGCCCAGGGCGACCCCGATGCGGTCTTTGTTTTCCAGATCGGGAGCACGCTGACGACGGCGAGCGACTCCTCCGTTCTCCTGATCAACGGTGCCGACGCCTGCAACATCTATTGGCAGGTGGGAAGCTCGGCGACTCTCGGAACAGGGACTGCGTTCCAAGGAAACATTCTCGCGCTCCAGAGTATCACCCTGAACACCGCTGCCAGCATCGAGTCCGGGAGAGTTTTGGCGCAAAATGGTGCGGTGACTTTGGATACAAACGCCATCTCCAACGTGTGTGAAACACCGACGCCGACGCCAACGCCGACGCCGACGCCAACTCCAACACCGACGCCCACTCCAACTCCGACGCCAACTCCAACTCCAACTCCGACGCCCACTCCAACACCGACGCCCACTCCTACACCGACGCCCACTCCAACTCCGACGCCCACTCCTACACCGACTCCAACACCGACGCCCACTCCTACACCGACGCCAACGCCTACGCCTACGCCTACGCCTACGCCTACGCCTACGCCTACGCCTACGCCTACGCCTACGCCAACGCCAACGCCTACGCCTACGCCTACGCCAACGCCTACGCCCACTCCAACTCCAACTCCGACGCCCACTCCTACACCGACTCCAACACCGACGCCCACTCCTACACCGACTCCAACACCGACGCCCACTCCTACACCGACGCCAACGCCAACGCCGACGCCAACGCCAACGCCAACGCCAACGCCGACGCCAACGCCGACGCCAACGCCAACGCCTACGTCTACGCCTACGCCCAGCCCTACGCCAACGCCGCCCCTGACGCCAACGCCCAGCCCGACGCTGACGATATCTCTCCAGCGATTCGGCTACCACGCGAAGCCGACGATCCTGGTGCTCTCTTTCAGCAGACCGCTCGATCAGGCACGGGCTCAGGACGCGAAGAACTACCGCATAACGACTCTAGGCGGCCCCGGGCGGGGTGGGTCGCTACATGGGCACCTGATCGCGATCCGTGCGGCGAGATACGACCCGGCTACGTTCACCGTCACGCTCCACCCTGCTGAGCGGCTCGACATCCATAACCACTATCTCCTGAATGTCAACATGACGACCACGGGCGGTTTGACCGGACCGCAGGGCGAGTCTCTTGGCGGGAATTTTGCGGCAGTGATTTCGCGGAACACGCTGGTCGGATCCGCACCGAAGAGTTCCAACACCCCGTCAGTCCGGCGGACGGTGCACCCTCGAATGACGTCGCTGTCCCGATTTGCAACGTCAATGAATCGGCGGTTCAAGGGTGGAATTGGCTCATCTTAGTCCCCGCCCAACGGCTCGGAGGCGGGAAGGGGCAGGAGCCGGTGGACCTCGTAATCCCCCACCTGATCGGCTCCTGTCTCTTTTATCTCTTTACGTCTACACATGCACACTTCAAGATTATTCGATTCACGTGCCTGACGCCGGGACGACGGCCCCCGGCGGCCCGCCACCAGCTGGAGGCGGTACATCGTCCGTGGGCCATGAGGATGACGGTGACGACGGTGGGCAGCCTCCAGGCGAAGTCGAGTCGGCGATGCAGCGGTGCTGCCAGCAGGGCGGCGACCCTGGTGTGATTGCGGCGGTGTAGCAACCGCGATCGTGCCAGGAGGGCGGGGGCAATCTCAAGCCGCCCGGATTTCCTCGGTACTCGGCCTTCGATTCGGCGAAGAGAGCGTCGCGTAGAGGCAGAGCCCCACGAGGACCATGGCCGCGATCAGGCTGCGTTCATGATAGAGGATCTCCGGCCAGGTCGGTCGACGGGCTCCGGGCAGGCGGTTCAGGCGGTCGAGCGAGACCGCGGTGATCCATTTCTCGTCCGATTGCCGGATGAACGCCATTGGCTTCAAGAACGAGCGCACCCAGTTCAGGTCCAGGCCGTCGGGAACACCGTACACTTCCATCAGTTCAACGGCGGACGCGGTCGTTTCCACCGACCCTACCGGCGCCTTCAGGTACGTCTTGAAGCCGCCAGCGAGTTGAAAACCTCCTCCGCTCCGGCTGTGGAACTTCCGCAGCCATTTGTGGACCCGGTCGCGATACCGGGCGGGGTCGGCGGGGCGGTCGATGGCCTCGAGAAGTCGCGTCACGAGTAGCGTCTCCGCAATGACGTCGTAGGGGCCTTTCGCCATCAGGCCGTCCAGGGTGGTGAGCAATCGTTTTTCCAGGTAATCGCGATCCTGGGCGGTCAGGTTGCCGAGCAGGATCGAGGCGCGGATCACCCAGTCTTCCTGGGACAGGCTCAAGATCGGTTGCTTGACCTGGATCTGATGCGGGTCGTCGAAGAGGGAGTGTCGTCGACTCTCGTAATCTCTCAGCAGACGGATCTGGTCGGCCCGGATCAGCCCGACCCTGAACGCATTCCCCAGGATGAATGGGTTTTGCTCGCCGGCGATCTCACGGGCCAGCAACCGGCGAGCACCGGAGAGGTCTGGGTCGAGCTTCGATTCGATCGCCCAACGTGCCACGATCTCCCAGGAACGCCAACTGGAGGTGGAGTAGGGAGCTTCGTGGAAGGATTCCACGAAAGCCTTGATCCGAGCTGGGGTGGCCGGCCGGAGGAGCGGATTCAGGAACCAGGCGGACAGGGAGATCAGAAGGAGGGCCAACAGCGCGGCACTCGGCCAGCGGACGACCGGGGAGACTCGTCGCCCCGCAAGCCCATTCAGGTCGCGGGCGTAGCAAGCCAAAACGAGCATCGCGCCGCCGAAGAAGACGACGGCGATGACCTTCTGATCGAGGAAATGGATGTCATTATCGCCGGCGCTGAAACTAGCCGTGAGCTGCCCGAGGAGCATCAGCCCCGCCATGCAGGATTGGCCGATGAGCAATCGATTCCCCAGTCCGAACCTGGCGAAGGAGGACAGGACATAGAGCAGCACCCCGAAGGAGATGATGTAGAAGAGGAACAGCAACCAGGTCGCCCCAATCCACACCAATGCAATTGTCGCCGCGAACACCAGGTAGGCGGGCCACTGGTGCCGCTTCCACCACAGGAGCACGGCATCGCTCTCCGCATGGGCGTCGTCGAGTCCTGGGTGATTCTTCCGCTGGATACCGTGGATCTTCGCGACGCTGAAGATCGAGGCGCCGAGCAGCACGAACAGGCTGATGGCCGGGAAGGCCAGATAGCCAAACAACTTGACGCCCCCCGCGACCGGGACCGTCTTGGCCGCCGCCTCGGAGGCCCGACACCCGGTGAAGAACGGCAGCGGCAGCAGGGCCGCCACGCCCCTGAGGAACGGGGAAAAGCACGCCAGGGGGTCATCCTGGCGCCGGCGATCGACAGTCTCCAGCCGCTCGCGGACGGCGGCCTCGAACCGCCCGGGTTCGACCCGGTAGGCCCGCAAGGCGTCTCGCAGTTGGTCTTCGGGAACCGGATTCAAAAAAGGCATGGGAGCAACCCTCCGATCGACGAAGCGGGGAGAGAGCCACCGAGCAGACGGCGGAGCGTCCGTCGCGCCTGATACAGGCGAGCTTCGACGGCCTTGGGAGTGATCAATAACAGAGTGGCGACTTCGTTGACGCTGGCTTCTTCCAGGTAATGCATCAGCACGACCTGGCGTTGCCTGGCGGGCAACCGGGTGATGGCCCGCCGCAACGAATCCAGGAGTTCGGAAGATTCGGGGTCGGGCGTGACGGCGATCGTTTCGAGGAAGGCCGGTTCAACTGTCATGGTGCGGGCACGTCGCCGACGACCCCGCGCCCAGTTGCGGTATTGATTGAGCGCCACACCGCGGAGCCAGCGTCCGAAGACTTCCGGATCCTCCCAGTTGTCGCGACACGATGCGCGGCGCACCCAGGCTTCTGCGAAGCTGTCCTGCGCGATCTCGATCGCGTCAGCCCAGGGAGCGCCCCAGGAGGCGAGCAGCCCGATGAGCGGTCCCCGGTAGGCGTTGATGAATGTGGTCAGGTCCATAGCGATCCTTCCTTGATCTCGAAGTGTCCGGACCCTCGCCCAATCACGCAAGATTCTCGGAAGATCATTCTCAACCCCATCCGGGAAGGAGTCCGCCCCATCGATGCCCAGACTGGGGGCGGCCGTGCCCGAATTCCTTCGGTTTTTGCAAAATTCGGGACGATCTGGCACTCGACCTCGGGGACGAGACGATCTGGGCCACGGGCATTCACCGGTTCTGGAAAGCGGGGCTGGGCTGGACGATGGCCCGCGACCTCAAGCCCGGCGACGTGGTCCGCACGATCGGGAACACCGCGACGGTCAGCGCGGTGGAGGAAGGACCGGTCGAGCCCGTGTACAACCTGGAGGTCGCGGGGGGCCAGAGCTTCTTCGTCGGGACGCTCGGGGCCCTTGTGCACGACAACAGCCTCGTGCAGCCCGTCGCCCGGCCGTTCGATGCGAGCATCCGAGGGGAGAACGACACTCCCGGAAATTGAGGCCGCCTCCTGTCGGCAGCTCACAAATCCAAGCGGAATCAGTAGATTTCGTAACCCGCAGCGAAAAGAGCAGAGTAAACGAACAACCCTCCCCCCAGGATCATCAGCGTGACGCCTCGCACCCATTCGGGAACCCGGACCAGGAGGTGCCCCATGACAATGTATGTCGGAAATACAACGGACGCATATCTTGCCTGACTATGCATGCACATCTCGAAACCGCGCGTTAGATAAGGAATCGCCAGCAGCGGGACAGCAAGGGCCAGCTCGTACTCGGTCAGCCACCGTCGCCACCATCCCCAACCGGTCGAGAGAACTCCGACGCCGAAGTAGATGGGGTTCATGAACTTCCAATTGAGCAACGGGTTGGGAGGGTCGAAACGTGCCCAATAACCTGGCTGACTGGGATCATACACGCCCCAGACGGGTTCCCAAGAGAGAAGCGCCAAGAGTTTTTCCTTCAACGGAACCTGGCCCCGCATCCTGAAGGAGTCATGCGCCTTGGCAAATGCCAGCGCATCATCGAATTTAAAATCAAGATAAGCCATGTAGACAATAAGTCCCGAACATGCGATCGGGAGCAAATACGCCAAGGCCTCAACCCGTTGCCGTGCGGAGGACCTCTGACGCATGACGTGCAAGGCCAACGGCAGCACGAGCGCAACACCGACCGGCCGGGACGCCGACGCAACCCCCATGATTCCTGCAATGAATATGAGCGGCCATTGTCGCTCTATGGCGTAGAGGCTCAACAGAGCAAGCAAGAGAAACAGCGATTCGGTGAATGCCATGCGAAAAAAAAACGTGGTCGGCCAAAGTGCGAGCGACAAGAATGCGTAACCTTGCCAAGAAGACACGTCCCATCGTCGCGGCGATGAACGCGTATCCTCCTGCGATAATTCCGGACGTGGCAGCTCCGGCTGCGTCTCCTCTGTCTTGCGAACGGAGAGATACCTCCCAAAAACCGCATAGGCGGCCAAGAGGCATCCATACGACACGAGGATGAGCGACATCACAGCGGACAGGCCAGTCAGCCCGGCGACGAGCCGTCCCAGCAGGGGATAGAGGGGGAAAAAGGCCACCGTCCCCCCCGATCCGGACTCGTAGTTGTAGCCCTCTTCAAGCAAGATCTTGTAGACGCGCCCGTCGAAGTGGGCCGTGGAATCCAAGAAGCGACACGACTTGTTCAGCCGCCAGCCTGCCGCGAGCCCGGTGAAGACGAGGCACGTGGTCAGGACGAACAAAGCCAAGACACAAAACCCGTCGATCTCTTGCCTGCAAAAACGTCGCATGGGCCGCCTCGATCGACGTGAACTTCCCCACAGATGGCCTTGTTCTTCTTTCGAATTCCGTGCCACCCGACAGCCTTGGCGGGGCCACGGCCTCCCATCAGCAATTCAAGGAAAACCGTGGCCAGCAGCTTATCCGCCACCCAATAAGCCGCTTCAAACCCCTCCACGCAGCCGCCTGTTCCAGAGGAACGCCTCGCAGCAGGCAATGCTGATCAGAAGAAGGGTGGCTGCGGCAGCATAATGTCGTCCATAGGCAGGCGCCATCTCGGCGGGTCGGATCCGGCACCGCTTAATCCACACGGACAGGTCGTCCATCATGCCCTCGCCACCGGGGACTGCCTGCACGGGCGGCGTTCTGACATCTTCCATATTATGTTTGAGCCAGCCAGGTGACGGCTGAAAGGAGAAGAAATCCTCGTTCACAGGCTCGGCTGATATCTTGGAAACCACAGCTTCGGAGTCGATCATCAGCCGCTTTTGACCGTCAGGTGTCGGCGCATTGAAGTCGAACTGTTCACTTCGAATCCGCGCCGGGCACCAAAGACCGGGAAGTATCTGCTGATGTTCCGTCATACTATACCGCGACATCAGCGCTCCGCCTGCCAAATCATGGATCTCTCGCTTAAGAAGCCGTGCTCCATGGGTGGCGTCAATCCAGAGATAGTCTTTCCCTTCACTGAACAAGACATGGCACCAGGCACCTGCCACGTACTCGAGACTCTCCCGCACTTGGTTATGGGCCTCCGATTCGGCGACCTCGGTAAGGATGCAGGGGGTGTCCGTCGGACGAGGCGGCCGGCGGCCCGAGAGCGGCCATATCCCCGTCGATACGAAAAAAAACTCGGTCGCCATGGTTCCGTCGAGCGGCTTATCCGCGCCGTAGGAACGCTGTGCGAATGACCGGTTCAGTGCATAAGTAATCGTCTCTTGATTCTTGTCAAAGTAGCACATCTGTCGATACGGGTCGTCTTGCCAATCGATGGATTCCGTGGCATGGCCCGAATCATGGTAAAAGAAGCAGGGGGCCTTGGCCACAATCCGCCGATGCACCCCGGACTGCGAGTAGTCTGCGCTCGCGCTTCCTGGACGCATATTAATGCTGTATTCGATCGAGAGGGTCGTGAGCTTACGGTAATCCTTGAGAAGTTCTCTGAGCTGTTTCGGCGTGAGAGTCGCCTTCGGCGCTTTTTGCTGCGCATCTCCCGGAGGAGAAGGGAGCGAACCCTGCTTCGTCTCGGCTTCACTTCCACGAGTCGGCGGAATCACGCAGACTGTGATCAATATTGCTATGACGATTCTTGGGATCATCGCGTCCTCGGTTCATACTCGAGAGAGTCTTCCGCGTCCTCAGCCCAACCGTCACAAATTCAACGCCGTCGTCGCCGCCACGCATAGATCAGGACAACGGCCACGACCAGAAGGGCATTCACGCTGATCAGCACAGTGCGGGACAACGTTGGCCCCTGACCGACAGGAGTTTGCTGGCCAACCGACCGCTCGATCACCCGGTCGAGATCGGCCGGGTTCGCCGGCACCGTGTAATTGATGAATCCGCTCTTGGTCTTGTTAGCGCCCGGCAGCGTCGCATCGCCGACGATCATGCCGGGGCGCAGATAGGCGAGAGTGAAATCAGAGTCAGGGATGTCAGCGAGGCTGCACGACTCAACGTGGTATTTCTCCTCCATGACCACGGTCTTGGAGGGTGTCTTGGGCAGGCTCTTGTACTGATAATAGGACGCTTGGCACTTCATGGGCAGCCAAGGACCATCGTTACCGCCAGCGCGTTGGATGTCCGACAATTCCACCCTCGCGATCAGCGTGCCATCCATGCGTTTCACCTCGTGCCTTCGCAGGGCGTACGCTGCCTCCTGATCCAGGTAGAACTCATGTCGCGCCTTACCACTCCAGCCGATATAGGAGCCGGTCTCGAAGACAAGCCGCAGACAGGGCTTCTCATCCAATCGGGTCGTTTCAACGGTAACCAGCTTCTCACCATCGTTGACCAACGCCAGGACCTCAGGCACAAATAACGTCGTGACATGGTCCTTCTCGAACTTCGGCATTCGGAAGCCGGCTCGCTCAAAATAGCTATCGAAGAGGACGTTGTCCGTGTTCTTCGGGAAGATTCCTACCACAAACGGATCTTTTCCCACAAACGTTGACGAATACATATAGATACGCTGTCCGTCATAGGACTTTTCCTCATACAATCGCTTGGACTCTCCCGACGCTTTCTCGTTGATGTCCCGCAGCTGCTGCGAGAACTCCCTGCGGAAGTAGTAGCGGCCAGCCTTGAACTTGTAGTCAACCTGCTGCTCTTCCAGGGCGCCCGAATCGGAATTATCCACAACCGCCTTGGGCAGATGGGAACGCAGCCCTTTTTCCACGAGCTGATATTTCCATTGGATTGTAATCGGCGACATCTTCGCTGCATTCTGCTCGAGAGCTTCCCTCACTTGAGCGGGAATCTCGGCAGCGGACGATTCAAGCGAAACGACCGCGAGGCAGGCAAGCGACTGAAACAGCAGGATGCGAATCGCCCTTGCAACAGAGGCGCAAATACCCATACCAAAACACTCCGTGACTTGTGTTCTCGAATCCGAGAGAAAGCTGGCTCTTTTCCCAACCGAAGTGGGTGGATAATCATCGGGTGCGACCGACCTCCGCAATGGGAAGTCGGCCCGGGCGCGGGAGGAGAGGAGGGATAGGCGCGAGCAACCGTGGCGGACGGAGGCACCCGGCCCCGTCCCTTTCCCAAAACCGCAACCCCTCTCTCTGCTCTTGGAGAAAGCCGCCAGCGGCAGTGATCCACTTGCCACTTAGCGCTGCGAATTCCCAGGGGTTGTCGTTCCGCCTCAGGCGAGATTGGGGCAGGAACGGGTCGCTTGATTCCGACACCGAATTCAATGGGCCTGCGCATCATCGAAGAAAACACCGGGAGTCCGCCTGAATTCGATCGTTGTGGAAGCGGTTCCGACTGACGGACTCGGCGAAGGAGTCCGCCGTTCTACCCCCGTCCAGCATCGTCGGCGTAGTTGGCGGACGCAGGAATGCGGGCGAGGATCGCACGACGCTGATGAAACCGCAATCGTACAGCGAGATAGCCGCAGATCAAGACGCCCGCAACGGACCAAGCGACATAAGGAAGTCGCGCTGTGCGGTGCTCGTCCTGCACGAGGAGGATAAATCCTCTCCATTTCCGAAGGAACACTTCCACGTCATCCTTATTCCATGTCACGAACCCACCGTCGATGTAATCGACTTCGCTCGGAGAGGCACCGCTCACAAGCACAAAATAACTCCCTTTCTCCCGACTGGAGTCGAGGAGAGCGATCCCCGGCAGAGGCCCGCGTGCGAGGCTGCGCAAGTCGACTTGGACGACGACGGCATTGAGCCCATATTGCCGCGCGACGTCGCGAAGGTCGCGTAAATTCGCCGCGCGATCGCATCCCCCGAGCTGCTCGGACAACTCGTCATAGCTGACCGAAACGCCATGGTGTCTCAGGAAGAGGTACAGCGAGTTGATCCCGTCGCAGCCAGGCCGACGCCAAGCTTCCTTCAAATCCTTGACGGAGCCTATCTCCATGCGGCCACGTGATTTGGCAGCGTCGCCACCGTCTGCGCGTGTCGCAGGACAACAGAGCGCCGTCAAGAAGAGGAATATAACCGCAGAGAAAGGCGCCGGCCCAGGAAGCCCTTGCCGCCCCGAAGTGCGCCGGAAGACCCCGAAAAGGCAGACCGCCAGCAATCCAGGCGCAGAAATCGATAAGACGTAGTTCGTCCAGATCCGGTCATGGGGACTGACCTGGAGATAATAGAAGGAGCCCCCCTGCCCCAATAGCCACTCGGTCGAAGCGCGAAGGATTTCGGCGGACGTGGGATCAATATATTGCACGTCACCGTCCACGATGCCAACCAGGACGACGAAATGCTTCTGGCCCGCGCGCGGCCCCGAGAGAGGCCGGCCGGGCGAACCGTAGGCCAAAACAGGGAAGCGGCACGTTCGCAGCTCCTCGATTGGCGATTTCAACACGACCGCCGGAATACCAAGCCGCTCACATCCCTTCCGAATCTCCAGAAAGCTCTTACCCCCAAGGGAATCACCGCCTATGGCCTCCTGGACCTTATCGTAGCTCACATCCCAACCATGCATTTTCACAAACACATACAATGCATTATTTGCACAAACGGCCCGCCGCTCGGCCATCTGGCGGTAAATGCCATAGCCCCCCGACTCCGGTTCGAGCGCTTTCGCGGGCGAATCGGTGAGGTGATCGGCCGCTACCAAAGAACAAGACAGAGCAATCACAACGAAAGAGCCAAACACCAACGCCTTCACAGTGATCCCAGCGCGACCTGAGGCCGCACCCCGCATGCCGGAAAACGCACCCATGGCAATATACCTCGGTCGCAATGTCATCCACCCTATCTTAAAACGCGATGCAGGGTTCTCTCTCGACGGAAAATCAACAAAGAGGTCATCACCTCTTTCTCTGAAGAAGTCACCACAAACAGGCGAACCTCGAATCGGACCGCTTGCCTCCCGGCATCGCCGACATGCCGAGACCGACTTGCCGGGAATGACCTCCGTGGGAAACGGCTCGCCGTTACACCACGGAGGTCGACATGCACGACGATTTCAGGGAGGGTGTCGACGGGCCCTCCGAGCCCGAGCCTTGCTTACCGATGCTCCAGGCTCTTCCAGGCCCGCGACAACCGCCTAGTTCACCATGCGCACGGCATCGAAACGCCGGGCATGCTCCGCATTACTGATTATTGATTACACTTGGGCGGCGGAGCGCCGAGGCAAGACGAGCAGTTGTAGATCCACCCTGCTCCGCCACAAGGAACTAGCCCGGTCACCACGCGTTGGTCTGTGCCAGATTCCGCATTTGCCGTTTGGGAGAGAAGAATCGTCGTGGGACAGTAGAAAACGCATCCGAGGCTGCAAAACGCGCAATTGAATGGGGTGCTGGTATATCCCCCTCCCCCAACGAGCGTGGCCGACTCCTCGTCAGAGACTTCAACCGATGCAGCGCGAGAATCCGCCGTTACCCAGTAACCGGCCGCAAAGGCCAGTCCGAGTACGGCGGCCACCGCCAGAAATGACCGACGCGATGCACTTGGAACCATGAGACACATCTCCGCGGGTTGGGGGCCCAATACCAATGACGAGGCCCGTGGGTTAGCGTGGCCTTGATTCGCCACAGACACGAAAACGATGCTTCAATCACGGCCATTTCTACTCGGACGACTCCGATGACTCCGACCTTTTCTCGGCCGCCAAATTGACCACGCGAAGCGCATGGGAGTTCGGACAGAAGTCCGCGAAGAAATTCCGCTCGTCCAGCGTGCAGACACGCGAGCGAACCGCTTTCAGTGCAGCCTCCAAGGTTTTCCGTGGCGGCTGAAGCGCTTCGGGCATGTTAAAGAACCATTCAATCACATGCCCACCAATCAAGATATCCGCCCCAAGCGTATCCTTCGCCGACCAGTTCTGAGGGGCACCGTCGGGAATCAGCCCATGAATCCAGTCAATCGGCCAAGTCCCATCGGGCCGCTGGGTTGATACGGCCAGCTTGACCGCTCCCCTGAGGAATTCCTCGAGCCGTCCTCTCACGTCCTCGGAAAGGATTTGATGCTCCTTATCGGCGCGGTGCAGGATCGTCAAAAGGATCAGACGATGGCTACCGCCACAGGCGCTATGCACCAGCGATCGCGAGAGAAGTTCGTTGGTCAGGTCGTCGAACGAATAACGATCGCCAAAGCGATTCTTCCATTGCCGAAGCGGCGGAAGATAGAGCGCATAGGCTAACCCCGTCCATTCGAGCTCTTTCTGGTGAAGGTCGAAGTTCGCTAGTGAATCCTGAAGCACGTCCTGCAAGGAGTAAGTGAGCCCATCCAACTGGAGAGGATAAGTCAACGGCAAGCCAAGCTGGGCGAGACACGCGAGACATTGGTCCCGATGCGATTCGTCCCCAAGCGTCCCCAGCCGAGGATCTGCGGGCACCGTCGGGAATCGCACCCCTGTCCGCACTGGGATCGCGACCAACTGCCCCAAATATTTTTGACTCTTCACGTCGTTGGAGATCACGCCGAGCAGATCGACCTTCTCTTCCGGATCTCCGAGGACCACCGTCGCATTGGTCCCTTCGATATTCATCATATGCAGAAACACGCTAACACTCGGAGCGAACCCTTGGGGAATCTTCCATCCCTTTGACAGCCAGGGCAAACTCACCGGCTGAACCGCCAGTCCGGAGGGAACATTGAGCCGCAGTTTAAGCGGTTCATTCACCGGTTTTTCTTCAGGTTGCCCAAGCAGTTGCGACAGAGTCAATGCTTGGACTTTCCCCTTCGAATTCTCCTTGGATTCAGACCGCCATCGGGCAAATCCGATGCCACCCAGGAGCCCGATCATCACAACAGGGATCAGCCATGCGACTTTCCGAACGAAGTTTACGCCATCCAACCTCGGATGTTCGTGAGGCGCTCTTTCGATGCTTGACATCGTGATCTCTGACCCCATAGTGATTTCACTTTTTAATTTTTGCCAGATTAATCACGATCTGAATTGCATGTCAAGGACTCGGATAGGTGTGCTCACGAATTCTCAAGGTTCAGGAATTGGGATCATGGCCCTCGGCCGACGGGCCGAAACCCCGACCACGAGGTTGATCCCTAACCTGTTGGCAAGAATGGTGATAGAGCATCGCAATCAGGTCTGGCCGCCCGTGGGACCTGGCCTGATTGCCGACACTTGGCCGACCGAAAAGCTCGCACAACCAACACATCTCGCCACGACAAATAACTCCTCAACATCCTGGCGACATGGGATGCGGCCATGAGGAAAAGGAATACCGGCGGTCTTCAGCACCGATCAGGGGTGCGCAATCTACGGCGTGGTCATTCACCGGTCGACGGGAATCGGCCGAAGCCTCGCCGAGGCCAGGTCGCGGGTCGTCAACCCCACGTCACGAGCGCAGGAGAGCCAACCCTGGCCATATCGCTGGCAGAAGTGGACGGAGCCCACGAGGCCGAGTCGTCGTGCGCGAGCGAAGCGAATGAAACCTGGCCGCGGTGAATTCCGCCAGCTTTCCAGCTGACCACCGCGGTGCAGTCAACGCACTCTATCCATGCCAAAACAGCGAGCGTTCTTCAATTACTATATGATTTCAAAACAACGGCATACTAATTCAAAAACAGCATAACCAACAACAATCATCTCTCAGTGACTATCTCGAAAGGTCAGGCTTCACCGGGAAAGGAAGGACACTGGGGTGCCACGGGTTCCGTACTCGGACCCCGTGCGTCCCAGGCCAAGGCATTCCCGCATGGGGTCCACGTACGGAACCGCATGGGACCCGGAAGGTGAGCAAAAACTCCGGCGCGGTTCGCTTCTGAGACAGACTCTTAGAAAAAAATGTTGCCGACGCCATTGGCCTCGTCGTGTGAACCGGCCGCTGTCCACGAGCATCGCCTTGAGCGGCCGGGGGGGACGCTTTCCCCGTCGTGACTGTTCGCCCCATCGACGATGCGCACCTCCACCTTCGGCTCATCCGCGCCGGGAGCGGGCGCGAACGCCTTCAGCGAGGCGAACATCGTCGATTCTCCGTGCCAGGGTCAGCCGAGCTTCTTGGTCATCACCGTTTTGGAAACGGACCGGTGCGCCTTCCGACCGGTCCCTAACCAGGGGGTAGCTCGCCGTTCCCCGGCGAACTCAGGAGAAGTACCGCACAGCGCGGGCGGCGATCTCGGGATAGTCGATCCCGAATGCACAGCCATCGCGGAGGGCTTCCAGATCGGTCTTCGACGCCGTGCGGGCCGATTCGGGGAGCGCGCGATAGAGGTCGCGCGAGTGCCCGTAGTTGTCTTGCTCGAAGTAGGTGACGTAGCGGGAGACGTCGCGGAAGGCGAATCCGGTCGTGGCGACATTCGCGTCGCAGGAGGGGCAACCGGGGCACATCGTCCGGCGGCTGGCGAGGACGACGTCCTTGAGCCGATCGACCAGCGCAACCTCCAAGGGGCCTTGATAGCCGTGCGCCGAGGCGATGCTCGACTTCATCTGATCGAAGTTCCGCACCGAGTTGCAGATTGCGCTGATGCGTGCGTCGCTCCAGACGGCCTGGAGGAGTGCCTGGTGGGTCGTCAGGCCGAGCTTCTCAAACTCAGGGAGCCGCTTGGGGACGTTCCCCGCGTGCCGCAGGGTTTTCATGGCGATCAGGCCGATCCCCTTTTCATGGCAGGCGGTCAAGGCCCGGTCGAACGCCCCTCCGCGCTCATAGAAGGGGGTGTACTGCACCATCAGCGCGTCCAGGAATCCCCCATCGGCGGCGGCCTGAATGTATTCAGGCCCGCCGTGGCAGGAGAACCCGACCATCTTGACCTTCCCCGACGCCTTGAGCGTTTCGGCCACCTTGCGAAAAACGTCGCTCTTGCCCCAGTTGACCGACTCAGCGCCATAAACTTCGGGGCAGAGCTGGTGAATGAAGTAGAGGTCGATGTAATCGGTGCCGATCGCTTTCAGCCGCACGTCGATCATCTCGAGCAGCTCTTCGGGCCCCTTCTTCGTGGGGTAGTCCTTGGAGACCAGGAAGATGTCCTTGCGCCGTTCGGGGTGGGCGGCGAACCAACGGCGATAGATCTCTTCCTCGTGAGCCTGGCCATACTTCTGCGCCGTATCAAAGTAGCGCATGCCCGACGCCCAGGCCCTGTTGATGAGCCCGGGCGCACTGCTCGTCTCCATGTCGCCCCCCATGGCGAGCATCGGCACCATCGGGCCATTCCTGCCGAGCTTTCTCGTCGGCAGCAATTTCACTCCACTTGCCTGATCCTTCGCCACCAAGGGATTTTGCCCCGGCTCCTCCCCTTTGACCGCCCCTCCCGCCAGTGCCCCCACCCCCATGGCGCCGATTCCCTGCACGATCCGACGACGACTGAATTGATTCTCCGGATTCATGGTCATTTCCTCTCCAGAAAAAAAGGGGAGTCTCGGCGGACCTGTGCAAGCTCAGAGGCTCCGACCCCTCGGATCGCCTCAAAGGGTTGTGTCGTTTGCTTGAGTAGGAATTTAACAGAGGATCAGGGGGGAAACAATTTGTTTTCGATTTGCCAAACCAACCCTCGATAGGGCCTCGATCTCAAGGTGGAGAGGAAGATACTCGAAAGGACTTGGGCCTCCGCCAAGCAAAAAAGAGAAGGGCATCAAGTAGCTAATTTGCCCGCCAGGGCCGCCGCATTGATGGCACTCCGATTGGCGGTATACACCGTGATGCCCTCGAAGGAGATGAGATCCGCATCATCGGAAATGACGTGTCTCATTCCGGTCCGCTGAGCACTGGCGACAAAGGCGGCATCCCCAAAATCTGCCGCTGATGGGATCCATTGCACCAGGGTCTGATCCAGAGCAGATGCGTCTTGCCCAACCTGCGGTATCACATCCACAAGCTTACGGATCGACTGCAAGGTCGTCTCGACGCTCTCACGAAGGGCTTGCAGTTGACTATAATAGTGATACCGAACCGTCTTGATATACTTCGGCGTGAAATCTTGGCCCGGCATATCCGGGTCGAGTTCGGGACGACGGGGGTCCGTCCGCCACAAAATCTCGAGTTCTGTCCGCTCGATAATGTGTGCGACTTCAGCCAAGGCTCCGGCCGTCGTGCACAGAGCCACCCCTCCTTGGACCGCCTTTTTCCACCAAATGGGGTAGAAACGGATCTGATAAGGGGAAGGCGATCTCAGCCCTGCCGTTACGGAGGACGTGAAGTCATAGCCGACGATATACAGGACGTTCGCATCCACAATCCCACGCTTGGGCAAGGGAGCACTTCCTGCACGGAGATCAACCACCGAGGCTTTAACCATCCTGGCGGGAATCATCCGTGAAACTCAGTCCTCAAGGGCACGGTTGGATGCGGACAGGATCGCCGCCTGCTGATCGGGGGTCGCATTGTAATAGCGGGCGGCGTTCTTCAGGACGAGATGAACGAGCTTTTCATCCGTGGAGTCGAGACCGGTCCAATTGAGCCGCTGGCTCAGAGCATCAACGGAGAAGTTAGCGAACAGGCAGGAGACCGCCGAGTTCAAAAACGAGCTTGTGAGCGTTCGAACGCCGGAGAAATCCAGTATGGCGCAAGCCCCTTGAGCCAGAGCGGTATGCGTCTGCTGACACAGTACGGCTCCGTCTTCGGGGTCGACGCAAACGGGGCCAATGAGTTCGACGACACGGATTGGGGTCATGTTCAAAAGCGATCCTCGGCTTTTATTGGATCGTATAGACCTCGTCCGGACGAATCAAGAGTCCGATCTGAATCAGAGTTCCCGGAAATGGCGTCAACATCGATTGTGCCGTCCGGTTCACCCCTTTCTGAGCATAGTATCCGGTATTGGCCAAGATTCGGAGAGAACCTCCGTTTACCTTGACGAACTCTCTCAGCATAAACAGACCTAAACCGCCGGGCCCGGACTTGGTTGAGTGTCCTTCTTCAAGGGCCCACTGGATGGCCGACCCGCAACAGTTTTGCGCAAAACCCGCCTGTTGGACCTTCCTGGCTAAACCAAGGCCAAGGTCGCAAACGCAAAACTGAACCTCCTTCACGTGGGGGTAGTACTGACCGATTGCCAATCCACCACAGGGTGAACCCGCGTGTTCGAAGATGTTGACTAACAACTCACAGAGTGATCGGTTGGTCTCCTTAACCAAGTCCGGGGTCATCGCTGGCATGTTATCGCCAGCACGAATCACTGTACCAATGTATCCTTCAACGGCTTCCCCGTCAAGTTCCGTTTGATGGAACAATGGGATGGCATTGTCGGTCCATGGGTGGTTGTTCGCCCCGAACAATTTTGTGAGTTCCCAGCGTCCCAATTGACGCCGAATCTCCGCGCTCACGGTCTCCCAATCGATTTGCGTTTGACGCCCCCACTGCTGCCGATGGAGGACGAAGGCGGCCAAAATGGCGGCTCCTTCGGCATTCAAGAAGGTGCAGGCCGAGAGATCGAGGATCACATCGGGACTTTCGCCCCAATATGGGGCCAGAGTGTTGAGGAATCTGGCAGTCCCCCAAACGTCCCGTTTGAGGTGGAGGCTCACCACTCCGAGTCGGTCCCAGGTCATAGACAGGCCACCGGAATTAGGTCGCGAGATACCGCTGAAAGCCGAGCGGGCCTGACACAACCGTTCAGTCACTCAAAATCTACACGATGACGTGTAACGGATGAATACCAACTCTTCATTTCACCCTGCTGACGATTAAGCGTATCCCTTTCCCAAGGTCTCTACTCAGGACGTAGCCATTGCCCCGGCAAGGTTTACGGCGAGTTCTGCGTGCTGGGGTGACGGTTCGAGAGCGCCGAATTGGTTCGCCAAACGTGGCGGCAGAAACGAATCGCTTTCGACAAATCCCAGGGGGGAATCATCGGCGCCTGACTTCCGTTCCCCCCCGAACCAAAAAAACGTCGCCGGGACCTCTCAACTCGGATACAACCTGAATCCTAAAATAAGAACCCCAAAGACGAGACCAATTGATGAAACGGCTCATTTTCGCAGTGCTCGCCATCCCTTGCGTTGCGTTGGCGATCGATCCCCAGTTGATGCCGGACCCGCTCTATGAGCCGAAAATTGGCGACCTCTGCGTAATCGGTTTCTTTGATACGCAATCGAAGACTTGCTCGGACGTCGAGGCTTGGAAAGATGAATCCACGTATCAGGAATACTGGAAAGCACTCCTGGGCAATGATGAAACGAAGCGGAAAGCGATTGAAGCAAGCGGGCGCATGATTGAGATCAAGGCGGGGACTCGAGCCGAATTGCTCAAGCAGCAAACCTATCCTGTCAGAGATCCCCGGCCGGATGCGGCCAATCTGCGCCCAAACCACGGACCTTACAAGAATCAGTCCATTTGGATCGCCCGGTCGGACATCCTTCGCAAGGCTGAAAATTCCAGGCCGACCACCGAGGCCACGAATGCTCGCGCAGTGTCGCTCTTGAAGTCCGGTCAAAACCTGGAAAAACGCGGGAAGAAAGCCAGCGCGATCGAGTCCTACGGTCGAGTCATGACCGATTTCCCGGACACGCCCGAAGCGAAGACGGCCGAGGAACGCATCAAGGCATTGGGCGGGGAGGTCCCGGCCAAGCGAGAAACGAAGGCCAAAGCGGACACCTCCCCCAGCGCCAGCACGGGCAAATCTCCCCGATAGGCGAAGTGCCGGTACGCGTCCTAAACCGTTAGACATGGTCTTCCTTTGAATGACTTGCAGGCCCTGTGCCACGGCCCGGGCTGATCCGGACGGCCATCCTGGCCCACCCCACCACGCCCATCATCTTCGTCGGCCAATCCCAAATATGCGGCCGGAGGCACATCCCAATGAAGGCCACCCGTTGCTCCAGGAGCAGGGAGTGGCCTTATCGCCAGGTCGCCGAATTGCTGAAAACCGGTTTGGAACGGCTGGAGGAATGCCAGCGACGGACAAAAAATCGCCGTCGGTGGCGAAGCATTCATCGCTTGGCCGGCGATCAAGGCAAGTTAGCGACGTCGCAACTCCAGTCTTTTCAAGAAGAAACGACAAATTCACTCGCAAGCAATGGGCGGCATGAGAAATGTCTTGGCCGTAAGGATTGGCATTCTGTTGCCGCCTCGCTCGATGGCGGCAACTCGTTTCCTTAAGGGCCGGTCGGCGGGATCGCTGACCCCTTGATCTGACATCTCATGTTGCCCGGAGTGTTCCACAGTGGTTTATCGTCCCCGTCATCGATGCAGCCTTCGACTCGGTTTCACCCTGATCGAATTGCTGGTCGTGATCGCGATCATCGCCGTACTGGTCGGCCTGCTGTTGCCGGCCGTGCAGGCAGCTCGCGAGGCCGCGCGCAGCTTACATTGCAAGAACAACCTGAAGCAAATTGCCCTGGCGGCACACAATTACCACGACATCAACAACTGTTTCCCTTCGGCGAGACCGTCCTCTTCTCCCCAGTATGGTCACATGGTCACGCTGCTCCCGTTCATCGAGCAGGGCAGTCTCGTCAACTCGTTCAACGTCTCGGTCCCGGGCGGCTTCGGGGACGCGGCGAATCAGACGGTGGCGAATACGAAGCTGTCGATCTTGCTGTGCCCATCGAATCCGGTCCAAAGCACCTGCAACTTGCGCAAATCCAGCCAGACAGGAAAGGCGTACGGAGCGTTCATCACCGACGCGACGGGCAAGACCTTGACGGGCTGGACGACGGACTACTGGGTCAACCACGGCATCAACGCGACGACCTATGCTCTGATCAGCCCGAATCCCACGCCCGATCCGATCCTGAAAGGGAACACCCCGACAATGGCGATGGTGACGGACGGGCTCTCGACGACGACCTTGTTCCTGGAGCATGCGGGCTACGACCGCCATTACATCAAGAATGTCGGCATGCCGATGCCGGATACCGATCTGACGCTCGACCAGCCAGGCGCCTGGGGAGCGTGGCTGGGGTGGTGCGCGTTCATGGTTCAAGGGTATCCCAACTACACCCTGACGACTTACCCGGCCGGCACGTCGAACGCCCCCTCCGGGACCGCCTGTGCGATCAACTGCAACAACTCGCAGGGCGTCTTCGGCTTCCACCCAGCAGGGGCGAACGTGGCCATGGGCGATGGCAGCGTCCGCATGTTCTCGCAAAGCATGTCCGTTGCGAACCTGATGTACTCGGTCAGCCGGAATGGCGGCGAGATCGTCCAGGAATAACGACCAATTAAGCGTCGACAACTGAGCCAATCTTGAATCGTCCGACGGGCACTCTTGCCAATGTCGCGTCGTCCTTTTTTTACGGTTCCAACCTTCGCTTCAATCCCCACTTTGAGACGCTCGTATGCTCATACCGTCTTCCTTTCGCATGTTCTTCGGCCTGGTCGTGATGGCGGTTGTGACGACCGAAGCCGCCGCCGAACCGCCCCTGGTCCGATCCGCGAAGTCTGGCGCATGGTCCGCGGCAGAAACGTGGGACCAGGGCCGCATCCCGAAGGCCGGCGACCGAGTTGTGATCCGGGCCGGTCACCACGTCGGCTACGACGTCAGTTCCGAAGACGTCATCCGGCTGGTGCAGATTGCCGGCACCCTGGAGTTCGCCAGGGACCGCAGCACCCGCCTGGACGCGGGCCTGATCACCATCACGACGAACGAGGAACCCTCGGAAGATGGCTTCGACTGCCATGCGGCCATGGCGGAGATGAAAGGCATGGCCGAGTCATCCCGCCCCGCGCTCCTTGTCGGCCGCCCCGGTTCCCCGATCCCTGCCGAGTTCACGGCCACGATTCGCCTGCATTACGTTGAGGGCATGGACAAGGTCTCCTGCCCGGCCGTCGTCTGCTGTGGCGGGCGGATGGAATTTCACGGGGCGCCGCTCCCGCAGACCTGGCTCAAGATCCGCCAGACAGCCGACGCGGGTGGGTCCTCCGTTTACGTTGACGAATGGGCAGAGGGCTGGAAGCAGGGCGACCATGTCATCGTCACCAGCACCCGCCGCCAGCGCGATGGCCGGGGCGTAGGGGGCGATTTCCTCGCGGGGGCCCAGACCGAGGAGCGGCGGATCACCGGCCTCTCGCCCCGCGATTTCACCGGCGGATATGCGTTGAAGCTGGATCGACCGCTGGCATTCTCCCACTTCGCCGAGGGGAATTTCCGGGCCGAGATCGCGAACCTCACACGGAACGTGGTGGTCGAATCAGCCGATCCCGACGGGGTCCGCGGCCACACCATGTACCACCGGAATTCGGCCGGATCGATCAATTACGCGGAGTTCCGCCACCTCGGTAAGCGGGACGAGAAGGGGCGATACAGCATCCACTTCCACCTGGCCGGCGAGACGATGCGGGGTAGCTCGGTCATCGGGGCCTCGATCTGGGACAGCCACAACCGCTGGATCACGATCCACGGCACCGACGCCCTCGTGGTCCGTGACAACGTGGGCTACAAGAGCGTCGGACACGGCTACTTCCTCGAGAGCGGCTCTGAGGTCAACAACGTCCTCGATCACAACCTCGCCGCGCTGGTGCTGCCCGGCAAGCCCCAAAAGGATCAGGAGGTCCCCTTCGACCTCAACCGAGGCGCCGGCTTTTGGTGGGCGAACAGCCAGAATAGCTTCACCAGGAACGTGGCCGTCGAGTGCGCTGAGTATGGCTACCGGTTCGACACGAAGAAGACGGAGGATTACGACCCGGTCCGGTCGATCCGCCAGCCCGACGGCACGGTGCAGCCGAAGGACGCGCGGATCCTGCCGTTCGTCCGGTTCGAGGACAACGAGGCCCACACCATGAAGTTCTTCTGCCTGAACTTACGAGGCGTCACGCGCCCGGACCGGGGCCTCGACTTCTACAGCCAGAGCGAGAGCCTGGCCCGCGAGTCGGCAGAGGCCATCCCCGAAGCGGGGCACCCGTTCTGGATCCGCAACTTCCGCGGCTGGGAGGCGAACTGGGCCACCCACCTCGGAACCACGGGCGTGTTCATCGACGGCCTCGACGTCTTCCGCTCGGACGTCGCGATCTGGCGATCGATCATGGACGGGTCCGGGTTCCGGCGGATGACCACCAAGGACATGCGCGTCAACGACATCCACAACCCACTCAGCTCGGGCTATGTCCCCTCGAAGGGGGAGGCCGACCGAGGAGTCTTCCGAGGCGTTTCCAGCTTCCGGGACGACATGCCCCCCACGACGGTCATCACCAGCGCAATCCGCGAAGGCAACCTGGTCGTCGTCAAGGGCTCCACGGCCGACACGAGTGACCTGAAACGCGTCACCGTCAACGGTCGGCCGGCCCGATCAACCCGCGGAAGCTTCGCCGAATGGGAGATCGCCCTCGACGCCCCGGCCGGCAAGCCATTCGAGATTGCAGCGACATCCGAGGACGTGCACGGTCACGTGGAACCGAGACCTCATGTCGTGCGAATGGATGGGGCCGAAGCGCCGAAATGACCGCGAGAGCAGCCGATCGAGTTAACCCGCAGAGGTGGGTGCGGCCAGGTCGCAAGCGTCCTGGCCGCAGCTCCGCTTGGTCTTTGGATTGATCGTGATTCTTTCTCAAATAGCCTCAATTGCGCCTCATTCCCCTGGCGGCGTCGCGTCACGCTCCGGCTGTGACCAGAGACCATCGGCCCCTTTATTCGAATGATCTCCCTTTGACTTCGCTCGCGAATCGGCGAAGATCCTAGGTCCCCCCCCTGCCCGACTCGCCACGCCCCAAGGACATTCAAGTCGATGACAACCTCTTGCCGTCTTGCGTCGGCCCTGCTGGTTCTGCTGACCTTGCCTCCTGGCCTGAGCAAGGCGCAGGAGGTGCAATGGCGCGATGCCGCTTCGTTTGCAATCGAGGGCAAGGGTTGGGCCAAGACGGAGGGGCCCTTCGTCCGGCTGCCGGATTCGGCCAAGAACAAGGTCTCTCCGACGGCCTGGCAACTGAGCAAGGAGAGCGCCGGGATTTGCATCCGCTTCGTCACGGACGCCGCCGCCGTCAGCGTTCGGTGGTCGCTCACCAGCGGGTCGCTGGAGATGCCGCATATGCCCGCAACAGGAGTCAGCGGCGTGGATCTCTACGCCCGCTCGGCCAATGGCGCGTGGCGATTCATCGGGAACGGTCGGCCGCATAAGCAGGACGGCAACCTCGCCAAGTTCGACTTCACGGACGGCGGCAAGCCAGGGCGGGAATGCCTACTCTACCTCCCCACGTACAATGGCACGAAGTCGCTGGAGATCGGTGTGCCGCCGAGCGCTCATCTGGAAGCGGCGGCTCCTCGGCCCGAAGGTCGGAGTCGACCGATCGTTGTTTACGGCACGTCGATCGTCCAGGGCGGGTGCGCATCGCGGCCCGGCATGATCTGGACGGCCATCCTGGGCCGCCTGCTCGACCGCCCTGTAATCAACCTGGGCTTCTCGTCCGCAGGCACGATGGAGCCCCCCGTGGCGGAGCCGCTCGCCGAATTGGACGCAGCCGCCTATGTGATTGATTGCATCTGGAACATGAGTGAAGACCCTGCGCTCTACCTGGATCACGTCACCCGCCTCGTGCAGACGATTCGCAAGGCCCACCCCACCACGCCCATCATCTTCGTCGGCCAATCTCAGATGCGGCCGGAGGCTCATCCCACGAAGGCCACCCTCGGGCAAGAGGCGGCGGTGCGGAGCCTCCAGGAGGAAGGCGTCAAGGGCCTCTTCATCGTCCCGGGGAAGGACCTCATCGGCGACGACGGCGAGGGGACCGTGGACGGGGTCCACCTCAACGACCTCGGGATGGACCGGCAAGCCCGTTGCCTGTTCCCGATCGTCCGCAAGGCCGTGAACGGGCCGGAAGATTCCGACAGGCCGGAGGACAAAACGTCCGCCCGCTAGCCCGTCACGCCAGGCGGAGCGGACGGAGCCCTGCGTCTCCATCGACCCCGGCATGGCCGTGACTCTGAGTGAGTCTACGGCCGGCCGTGGGTGTCGATCAGCTCCATCACAGTCTGCCCGGCGCGGAGCAGCGCCCGCTCGCGGCCCCCGAACCCCTCATACTGATAGGGGAAGAAGCCCTCGGGGTGCGGGACGCGAACGAGGATCTCGCCTCGAGGGGGAGCCCGGAGACCCTCGATGGGATAGAGGAACTGTGCGTTCAGCATCAGGTAGTTCGCCCCGAGCTCAGCGCCTGGGCGTTCGTGCGACCGAAACGGATCGTCCGGAATTCCGTGGTCGAGGCGGGGCCCCTCGAACGTCAGGCCACGGGCGACGGGACCGTAAATCGCCTCAACCCGGCGAAGCACGTCGCCCGGATAGTGCAGCGCCAGGGGCGCTCCGAAATTGAACGCGGCCTGGGCCAGCAGCACCAAGGTGCCCAGGATCACCCCCCTGCCGAGCGGCCGGCCGTCGAGCAGCCGGGTCAAAGCGCATGCAGTCCCGAGGCAGAAGAACGGCACGACCTGCCGGGCGAGCCGACCGTACACGACCATTCTCTCCATCCCGGTCGAGCCTGCCGCGAGCACGAGGTAGAGCGAAAAGGCCGTCGCGAGCCACCGCAACCCGCGCACGCGCCCCGAGGCATTGCGACTCGCGCGACCGGCAAACAAAAGGATCGCGGGAGCGCCGAGGCCCCAGACCAGCAGGAGGCCGTGCTCCGCGTGCCACAGGTAGACCCAGGGGAGCGACCATCCTTCTTTGAAGTCCCCCTGGGTCACCGTGCCGGGGAAGCGGAGGAGGCTCGCCGGAAGGTCGGACCCTCGGGCGACGGCCAACAGCAGGACGAGCGCAACCGGCGCAACAAAACCGAGCCCGGCAGCCAGCCCCCGCCGCGCAACGCCACCCCACGACGGCCAGCCGCCGAGCACATGGATCGCCGTCACCGCCACCGCCATGAGCCAGTAGCCGTAGTAGGTCAGGAAGGCCAGCCCAGCCACCGCCCCGGCCCACGCCGACCGCGCCGGGCCGGGGTGTTTGCCCAGGCCGATCCAGAGAGCCAGCAGCGCCAGGGCCATCGAGGCGTCATAGGGCAAGAGATGACGGGCATAGTAGAACATGGAGCTGGAGCAGGCCATGAGCAGGGCCGCCGCCAGCCCCTCGCGCCGATCGCCCCCGGCCCGTCGGGCGACGGCGTAGGTCAACCCAATACAAACGACCGAAGCCAGCGACAGGACGAGTGCGGAGACCGACAACCAATCACGAACGATCACCCAACGGATCGGCCTCCCGCCGAGCCACGCCACCCCACACTGAACGACGGCGGGACCGCAGCAGAGCACCGTGTAAAAGCAGTGCGCCACCGATCCGACGACCACGTCGCACGCCCCCCCAAGCTCCCCCCTGGCCAGGTGCTCCAGAACGCCCCAGCACTGAAAATACCGCGTCTCGTCGGGAAAGTAGCACTGCCCCCCGCGCAACACCAGGACGACGCGCAAACACCACGCAACCAGCAGCAAGGCCAGAAGGCCGCCGGACCCGCCCAACTTGGCTGGCATCGCTTTGGATCTCCGATCACGCACATCCGGGCAATCTTCGTCTGCGCCTCGATCGGCACACGAGAAGTTGAGCGCCCGGAGTAATGCGATCGCGATGCCATCAATCACAAAATGCGAATTTCTCAAAACCTCTCATACGTGACACAAGATCAATCCACTCCGAAACGAACCAGGCAAAGCTGGGAATGCAGAGGACGTGTCCGAAAATAACCTCGTCATTGGTTCCGCATGACGACCTGATGGCGTGAGAAGGCCAGGCTTCTCCAAACTCGCGAAGATTTCCTGAGCGATTGAGGCTCGCCCCGCCGGCCTGAATCAGTTTCTTCCCGTCGGCCGGGCCCGATCTCATTGCCAACCCATCAGTTAAGATGACGCCCCTCCAAAAAGCATTGGCCCCCCGACAACGCCTCGGCTGACCGCGTCGAAGAAGGGGAAAACGGATTCGACAAAGCGTGGCCGTAACGGCAGCGCAAGCATTCCAAGGCGAAACGCTTGCGAAAATTCGATCCATTCATCATGAAATAACATAATCCTTGGCGACACAAGAAATCGCCGTCTCTTCTTAGTCGCTTGGCCGACCCCTCGGCAACTTCGATCGCAAAAGGGAGCATCGGACGACCCACCAAGCACGTCGCCCCGATTCACTCCCCCCAGGCGCGGGCGATCAAGAGCCGACCCGACGGGCAATCTCTGGCCGACGCCCTTTTTTCCGCCCTGGGTACGCGGGTCCCATGCGATCGCGAAGGATTCGAAAAACCTTGACGTGGGTCGCGGGCGGAGAAGATACTCCTTACGTGACGGCGGGGACGAATCTTCGCCCAAGATCGGAGGGGGGAGAAGCAAAGCCCGGCCACCATCCAAACCAGCCTCGGCGAACCTCAGTCGCATCGACTCATGTCTCATGGGTGCCTCAGCGTCTGGCCGCACCTGGGGAACGACCACCCCAAGAGCCCCAGCGCAGTCCTTTTGGCAAAGCCGACAGCCGCGAGCACGTGGGTCATGAAATCGGCCACCGCTCACCAATCAGCGCCAAGCTCTTTGACAATCAGGAGTTAGATCAAAAATCACCGCCAACCCCCTCTCGCGTGCCCGAAACCGTTTCCCCCAAAGCCATTCGGGCAACGCGACTTATCAACACCGCCGAGTGATCGAGCCATGCGAAGCCACCTCTCGCGGGATCGTGGTTAACCCCCTCTCCCCCAAGAGGATCGATCGCCGGCCGTCTTCCACGGCTTCCGAGCCGTGGCCCCATTGAAGCGAGAATGAGCGGCTGCGGCTTGCTGGCGGCGACATGTCTTCCACGGCTTCCGAGCCGTGGCCCCATTGAAGCATGAGAGGCGAGCGGAATTGGACGCTTGCCTCGGGTCTTCCACGGCTTCCGAGCCGTGGCCCCATTGAAGCATGTGTTGTGCGGCCGGCATCAGCCTGCGTTTCAAGTCTTCCACGGCTTCCGAGCCGTGGCCCCATTGAAGCGCGGCCTTTGCTGTCTTATTGAACAGTATCGCCGCAAGTCTTCCACGGCTTCCGAGCCGTGGCCCCATTGAAGCGTCCCCTATTATTGTATTTGTGTTCACATCCAGAAGTCTTCCACGGCTTCCGAGCCGTGGCCCCATTGAAGCGACCCACCGCGCACTGTCGTCCACGAGCAGGCCCAGGTCTTCCACGGCTTCCGAGCCGTGGCCCCATTGAAGCGACCAACGATCATGGCTACCCAACACTCCGAGCTCTTGTCTTCCACGGCTTCCGAGCCGTGGCCCCATTGAAGCGACACCGAGGATGGGCAAAGCCGCGGACTCCCACCCGGTCTTCCACGGCTTCCGAGCCGTGGCCCCATTGAAGCCAGTCTTCGCGGCTTTGGCGTGTCCACCCGCCTTGGTCTTCCACGGCTTCCGAGCCGTGGCCCCATTGAAGCTCGCCTCGCGCCGATTCCACCGCTGTGAAGCTATTCGTCTTCCACGGCTTCCGAGCCGTGGCCCCATTGAAGCTTGAGGGAATAAGTGATTATGTTCCGCAATGGACCATAGTCTTCCACGGCTTCCGAGCCGTGGCCCCATTGAAGCCCGTCTACGGAACGAGCGGAATTCCCGCACCCGTGGTTGTCTTCCACGGCTTCCGAGCCGTGGCCCCATTGAAGCGCCGCCCGATTCTTCGATGAGGGCGAAAATATCTCGTCTTCCACGGCTTCCGAGCCGTGGCCCCATTGAAGCGCGCTCTTGCCGAGGAGAATTTCCAGTCCAGCGACGCGTCTTCCACGGCTTCCGAGCCGTGGCCCCATTGAAGCTGCGATTTGATGGTCGACCAGGGCGATCATGTTGGGTCTTCCACGGCTTCCGAGCCGTGGCCCCATTGAAGCTCGGTAATCGATGCGATATCCGCCTCGGCTTCATCCAGTCTTCCACGGCTTCCGAGCCGTGGCCCCATTGAAGCGTTTCCGTGCGTCGCGACCGCCCCGGGCGTGAACGTGTCTTCCACGGCTTCCGAGCCGTGGCCCCATTGAAGCCACAACACCAGCGACGTAATTTGGCCTGCCCGACCTCGTCTTCCACGGCTTCCGAGCCGTGGCCCCATTGAAGCTTTTAACCCCTGCTCGACCAGGGACTTGATTTCGTGTCTTCCACGGCTTCCGAGCCGTGGCCCCATTGAAGCAGCCCGAATTCCTTGGCCAATGTTTGCTGAGCTTCGGTCTTCCACGGCTTCCGAGCCGTGGCCCCATTGAAGCCGGTCGCTGAATCGCTGCAAGAGGACCCCTCGCAGGGTCTTCCACGGCTTCCGAGCCGTGGCCCCATTGAAGCGCTGGCAAGGCCGGCAATTTACGCGCTCGCTCGATACGTCTTCCACGGCTTCCGAGCCGTGGCCCCATTGAAGCCTGAGTGAAGATGCCGCGGTCGGTTGATCCCTACTGGAGTCTTCCACGGCTTCCGAGCCGTTTCCTTGTACCGTTGCCCCCCAGTCGTGAGGACGGTCTTCCACGGCTTCCGAGCCGTGGCCCCATTGAAGCCTGAGTGAAGATGCCGCGGTCGGTTGATCCCTACTGGAGTCTTCCACGGCTTCCGAGCCGTGGCCCCATTGAAGCCGTCAGGGTGTGTCGAAGTCGGCGTTCACCAGGTCGTCTTCCACGGCTTCCGAGCCGTGGCCCCATTGAAGCACCGACCAGGGGAGCCCGCGCTTCGCGTTCAGGATCGTCTTCCACGGCTTCCGAGCCGTGGCCCCATTGAAGCCTCGGCTTCCGTGATCGGCTCGGCTGCCGTCGGCGGTCTTCCACGGCTTCCGAGCCGTGGCCCCATTGAAGCTCTCGTCATTTCGAGAGGCACGCCTTCAACGCTCTGGTCTTCCACGGCTTCCGAGCCGTGGCCCCATTGAAGCACGCAGATGTGGCCGCTTGCGCGACCACTCCCGGGCGAGTCTTCCACGGCTTCCGAGCCGTGGCCCCATTGAAGCTTCCGTCTGGTGCCCCATCCAGGCATCAATAATCCGGTCTTCCACGGCTTCCGAGCCGTGGCCCCATTGAAGCTCATCCAGTCTTCCGTGAAGGCCCAAGTCAAGGCAGTCTTCCACGGCTTCCGAGCCGTGGCCCCATTGAAGCACGGGTGGAGACACTCTGACGTTCAGCCGGAAGGAGTCTTCCACGGCTTCCGAGCCGTGGCCCCATTGAAGCTACGGGAGTTGGATTCTGCGGCCACTACCGGCCTCAAGTCTTCCACGGCTTCCGAGCCGTGGCCCCATTGAAGCGCGTCAACTCGATAATCTTACCCGTCCGAATCTCGCGTCTTCCACGGCTTCCGAGCCGTGGCCCCATTGAAGCGTCTCCGAAATCTGGCTTAAATCTAGCTAGTGAATCAGGTCTTCCACGGCTTCCGAGCCGTGGCCCCATTGAAGCTCGTTCGTGCTCGAGGCCGGTTTCGAGCCGAAGGCGTCTTCCACGGCTTCCGAGCCGTGGCCCCATTGAAGCGGCGCTTACTCCGGCCTCATCATCACCGGCAACGTGCGTCTTCCACGGCTTCCGAGCCGTGGCCCCATTGAAGCGATAGCGCGAGCGTGCAGGATAATCTCACGCCTGGCCAGTCTTCCACGGCTTCCGAGCCGTGGCCCCATTGAAGCAATCAACGGCAACACCCTGACCGTCCAAGCCAATTTCGTCTTCCACGGCTTCCGAGCCGTGGCCCCATTGAAGCCCGGTTGCGATCGCGGCCCGAAGTGCCAGCGTGTCATCGTCTTCCACGGCTTCCGAGCCGTGGCCCCATTGAAGCGCGGCGCGGGCCGACTCGTTATCCGCGATCTGCTGTGTCTTCCACGGCTTCCGAGCCGTGGCCCCATTGAAGCGCAACATGGGGTCGATGCCCAACCACTTGGACGACTCGTCTTCCACGGCTTCCGAGCCGTGGCCCCATTGAAGCACCGCCATCGAGAGCCATATCCCGCCGACCCATACCGTCTTCCACGGCTTCCGAGCCGTGGCCCCATTGAAGCTCCATCTCGCCACGCCAGTTAACCCAAGGCCCAGACGTCTTCCACGGCTTCCGAGCCGTGGCCCCATTGAAGCTTCCCGACTAATTTCCCAGTCTTTTGCGAACCCGTGTCTTCCACGGCTTCCGAGCCGTGGCCCCATTGAAGCCATCTGGCCGGCGACGCGCGATCGACCTGCTACTTGGTCTTCCACGGCTTCCGAGCCGTGGCCCCATTGAAGCTTCTTGGGTCGGTGGATACTTTCCGCCCATCATCATGTCTTCCACGGCTTCCGAGCCGTGGCCCCATTGAAGCGCGTAAGGATCAGAAATCGGGATTCTCAGACTGGTGTCTTCCACGGCTTCCGAGCCGTGGCCCCATTGAAGCGACCCCGGCAGGTGTAACCTCGGCCGTCCAATGCTCCGTCTTCCACGGCTTCCGAGCCGTGGCCCCATTGAAGCTTCGGCCGCCTTGTCTCGCCATGCCGCGAACCCCTCGTCTTCCACGGCTTCCGAGCCGTGGCCCCATTGAAGCGATGTAATGCTTCGTGTGAGCGTCCACGGTGTGGACGTCTTCCACGGCTTCCGAGCCGTGGCCCCATTGAAGCGCCGGGCATGATGCGTTTAACTAATCGCTTAAGCTTTGTCTTCCACGGCTTCCGAGCCGTGGCCCCATTGAAGCATTTCCTTGCGGAACGCGTCGATCGACCGTTGGAGCGTCTTCCACGGCTTCCGAGCCGTGGCCCCATTGAAGCGTTCTCAGCTGCTTCTTGCGGTCCTTAGCGGCCTGGTCTTCCACGGCTTCCGAGCCGTGGCCCCATTGAAGCATAAACTCGCGTGCAAATGTTTTTGTGGCGTCTCGCGTCTTCCACGGCTTCCGAGCCGTGGCCCCATTGAAGCGCCTGCTGGTGTTGCATGCGATTTTGTGCAGCGACGTCTTCCACGGCTTCCGAGCCGTGGCCCCATTGAAGCTGGTATCGTTCAGCGTTGGCGGCAACTTCTAAGGCCGTCTTCCACGGCTTCCGAGCCGTGGCCCCATTGAAGCATGAGGCAGCTTGTCGTCATCAATGACGCACTCCTGGTCTTCCACGGCTTCCGAGCCGTGGCCTATTGGAGCCAAAGCACTCGCACAACTGGCAGGGCGCGAGCCGTGTCTTCCACGGCTCATCGACGCACGCTTGATGGGCCCGGTCGGCGGCGGCATGATGGAAAGAACATGGGGCGGATCACCTCGCCGGGAGTCGTAGCCAATGAGACGCACGCTGACGGCCCTTACTCTCCTGCTCGGCCTACCCCTTTCGGTGGTCGCTTGCTTGTGGGACAGGGACACTCCCGCCGACGAGGCCAAGGGGATGCCCGAAGTCGTCGCCGTGCTCACCGGCAGGTTCGAGAGGAATCCACCGCGGTTCTATGAGATGCGGCTGGCTCGCGTCACCGCCCAGCTTGAGAGCCACCCCGAGGACCTCGCCGGCTACGACGACGCCGGGGTCGCCTGCGACCGCCTGGGACGCGGCGATGAGGCCATCTCCTGGATGGAGAAGAAACAGACGCAACTGGAAAAGCACGAGGACTCGCTCCCGGAGGTGAAGGAACAACGCTATCGGTATCATGCGAATCTCGGCACGTTCCTCGTTCACCGTTGGGTGCGGCAAGGGGCCGATCGATCAAAGATCGACGAGGTCAAGGCCGCTCGCGACGAGATCGCCAAGGCCCTTGAGATCAACCCGAACGCCCACTTCGGCCGCGAGAAATACCAGCTTCGGGCGATCCAATGGATCATCGATCCGCCGAGAGCGGCAGGCTTGCGGGATCTCCCCAACCTCCTCGGCTGGAGCATGGAGACGATCTACAAGCAAGCCGACCCTCAGCAAGCCGACGACGCCGTACGAGGACTGGCCGGCTTGATTGTGCTGGGGAACGCGTGGGAGAGCGTCGATATCTTCCATGCGCTCAGCGCCGCACTTCAAAACGACACGCTGGGCTTCGGGCAAAACCTCGATGGCGGTCGGAACACGCTGGCCTACTTCGCGTGGCTGCGATGCCGCGAACTGATCGACGCGGGCAAGAACTCGATGCTGCCCGACGCCCCCAAGGGTGAAGCATTGAAAGGGGCGCTCCTTCAGCCCGACTTCGTGGAGGGCGCACCGCTGCTCACTCCCACCTTCACGAAACTCCGCGCCGAGGCCGACGCTTGGCACACCGCCCGCAACGCATTCATGACAAGGCGACTGAACGAGGGCCACCACCCCGACTCCGACCCAAGCTTCTGGGACGGATACACCGAACAGCCCGCGCCGGAACTGCCGACGACCTCTATCTCCAAAGCCGCCAACACGAGCCCGGCCTCACCCGATTGGACAATTCTGTTTGTGGTTATCGGCATCCCGGTGCTTGCCGTCGGGTTGGTCGCCGGATCGTTGGTCGTCCGTAGGGCGAAGGCCCGCCGATGATCGACCCACAAGCAAGCAATTACACAGACCCGCATGTCTTCAAAAAATACACGCATCTTGCAGCCTGGAGGAGCGACCGTTTTTACAACGGATTCCTTGCGAGTTGAGCACGGAAATCTCAAGGGGCAGGAGTGGGTCCTCTCAAGCCCGGCCCCCCACTGGACTCGAAGACTCGGAAGCCTTCTTTTCTTGGGTGGCCCGGACAACTTGTTGTCCGTGGTCGCGCAGCGACAAGAGGCGTTGCGCGGACTGAGGCCGTCCGCTCGGCAACGGAGCTTTTCGAGAACCTCCTGTGGCTGCGCCACCACGGACAACAAGTTGTCCGGGCCACCCACCAAGGATCCTCTGTTTGTGCAATATATGAGCGAGAATTGCCGTAAGAAACAAATTGCCGTGTCTTCCACGGCTCATCGAGGCCCGCTTGATGGGCCCGGTCGGCGGCGGCATGATGGGAAGAATGTAGGATGGATCACCTCGCCGGGAGTCGTCGCCAATGAGACGCACGCTGACGGCCCTTGCCCTCCTGCTCGGCATCCCGCTTTCGGTGGGCGCTTGCTTGTGGGACAGGGACACTCCTGCCGACGAGGCCAAGGGAATGCCCGAAGTCGTCGCCGTGCTCACCGGCAGGTTCGAGAGGAACCCACCGCGGTTCTACGAGATGCGGCTGGCTCGCGTCACCGCCCAGCTTGAGAGCCACCCCGAGGACCTCGCCGGCTACGACGACGCCGGGGTCGCCTGCGACCGCCTGGGACGCGGCGATGAGGCCATCTCCTGGATGGAGAAGAAACGGGCGATACTGGAAAAGCACGAGGACTCGCTCCCGGAGGTGAAGGAGCAACGCTATCGGTATCATGCGAATCTCGGCACGTTTCTCGTTCACCGCTGGGTGCGGCAAGGGGCCGATCGATCAAAGATCGACGAGGTCAAGGCCGCTCGCGACGAGATCGCCAAGGCCCTTGAGATCAACCCGAACGCCCACTTCGGCCGTGAGAAATACCAGCTTCAGGCGATCCAATGGATCATCGATCCACCGAGAGCGGCGGGTTTGCAGGATCTCCCCAACATCCTCGGCTGGAGTATGGGGATGATCCAGGAGCAGCCCAACGCTCAGCAAGCCGACGATGCCGTACGAGGACTGGCCGGCTTGATCGTGCTGGGGAACGCGTGGGAGAGCGTCGATATCTTCCACGCGCTCAACGCCGCACTGCAAAACGACACGCTGGGCTTCGCGCGGAACCGCGAAGGCGGCCGGAACACGCTGGCCTACTTCGCGTGGCTGCGATGCCGCGAACTGATCGACGCGGGCAAGAACTCGATGCTGCCCGATGCCCCCAAGGGTGAAGCGTTGAAAGGGACGCTCCCTCGGCCCGACTTCGTGGAGGGCGCACTGCTGCTCGATCCCATCTTCACGAAACTCCGCGCCGAGGCCGACGCTTGGCACACCGTCCGCAACGCGTTCATGACAAGGCGACTGAACGAGGGCCGCCACCCCGACTCCGACCCGAGCTTCTGGGACGGTTACACCGAACTGCCCGCGCCGAAACTGCCGACGATCTCTGCCCCCGACGCCTTCCACGCAATGCTGGAGTCACGCAAGAGGATGGGGCTGTTGGTGATCATCGGCATCCCGGGTCTCGCCGTCGGGTTGATCGCCGGATCGTTGGTCGTCCGTAAGGCGAAGGCCCGTCGATGATCGACCTGCCAGGGCAGCGTCCACACAAATCCATACATCACCCCAATTCCATGCACATTTTGCAGCCCCGGAGGGGCGACCGTTAATAGCCAGGAGCGAAACCCCTTGGGAAAGTTCCGTATATTTACGCATGTAGCCCCGCATGGGCGACCGTTTGGGCAAGACCGACACCTTTGACGGTCGCCCCTCCGGGCCTACAAACCATTCGGATTTGAGCTTATCCTAATTTCCAGGGGTTTCACCCCTGGCTACAAACGGTCGCCCCTCCGGGCCTACAATGAATCCACAAGCGATCGCCTCAGCGGGAAAAACACAATAAATATCTGCACTCTATCGCAGCAATGCACTCATTTTTCAGCCCTGGAGGGGCGACCGTTAATAGCCAGGGGTGAAACCCCTGGAGAAGGTTCAACATATTAGCGTCCGCAGCTCCGGAGGGGCGACCGTTAGAGCGAGACCGACACCTTTGACGGTCGCCCCTCCGGGGCTACAAACCATTCGGATTTAAGCTTATCCTATTTCCATGATTCATCCCTGGCTAGAAACGGTCGCCCCTCTGGGGCTACAATGAATCCGCCGAACGGAAAATCTTCATCGCAAATGATGACTCGTTCAAAACCCCATTGGCTCGTGGGCTGTGGGGTTTTCCTTTTGATTGCACTCCCCGAGAGGTGAACCGGTGATTTCGGAAGAAGAGAGAAAGAAGGCCGAGTTGGATTGCCCAACCTGTGGGGATCGCTCGTATGCCTGGGGCCAAGTCGGAGGGCTCTTTTTTACGCCCGACAATGCTCCGCTCTTGCGACGAACTTTCGGAATGGGAGGGTATCTCAGAGCAAGGCGATGTCTCAACTGCGGAAACATCCAAATATTTTCAAAATCCGGTTAACTGATTCCATAAAGACGGGCGTGGGAAACAGCTCCAGACCGCCGTGCCCGTGGCTCATTCCACAGCCCCGGAGGACGGGACGTCACTCGGCGGGCCGTCCCTGAGGCCTCCTCTTCTCTCTTGACCGGGGCGTCTTGTGTTGGCTCGGGCGGGTGCGGTAAATTCCGAAGGGTAGGATTTTCTTGCTTGCGGAACGCGATGGCTCGGTTGGGAACAGGTGAAAATGCGATTCCTCCACCCCCGGTTGCCGGGTCTCATTCTTGCGGTTGCAGGCGTCCTGGCAGCGGGGCCGGCCCGTTCGCAGGCGCCCAAGGCGCAGGCGGGGCAGAAGTATGCGCTGCTCGTGGGGGTTCGCCAGTACAACCCGAACGAGTTACGCGAACTCCCCTATTCCGAGCCGGACGTGGTGGAGCTGGCCGGGCTCTTGAAAGATGCGGGCTATCGGCAAGTGGTCACACTCACGCAGACGACCGGGGCGACCAATTCGAGGCTCCTTCCCCTGGCGGAAAACATTCGCGCCACGCTCAAGGGGATGCTCGAGGATCGTGAGCCCGAAGATAGCGTCGTGCTCGCCTTTGCAGGCCACGGCGTGCAGTTCAGCGGGTCGGCTGAGAACTACTTCTGCCCGATGGACGCCAAGCTGGCCGATCGCGCAACCTTGATCTCGTTCGCCGACGTCTACCGACAACTTGAAGCGTGCGCAGCGGGCGTCCGGGTCATGCTGGTGGACGCCTGCCGCAATGACCCGCAATCGGACAACTCACGAGCCCGCTCCGTGGTGAAGCTGGAAAGCGTGACCCGTCCGCAACAACGCCGACCGCCGGGAGGAGTGGCGGCCTTGTTCAGTTGCTCGGAGGGCGAGAAGTCCTTCGAGCACGCCGAACTGAAGCACGGCGTCTTCTTCCACTACGTGATCGAAGGGTTGAAAGGAAAGGCGGACCTCGACAAAGACGGCACCGTCGACGTGGAGGAATTAGCCCGATACACCAAACGGAGCGTGCCGGACTTCGTCAAGGAGCAATACGGGTTCGACGTGCGGCAAATGCCCGTGCTGCGTGGAGAGATCAGCGGCCTCGCCACCATCGTCGGCCCCCTTCCGCTTGAGCCCGCGCCGAACGGGACACCCCCCCTGGGGCCAACCCCAGGCACTCCTGCCAGGCCGGAAAAAGACAGGCGATCCCGGATCGGAGTCGCTTTCAGCCCGCTCTCTCCGGCGGCGGCCCAAGCGATCGGGGTCGACCCCATGATGAAGGGGGCCTTGGTCGTCGGCCTGCTCCCGGGAGGTCCGGCGGAAAAGGCGGGATTGAAGGTGAACGATGTCGTCACAAGCTTCAATCAGCAACCGTTTATCGAACTCCCCTCGTTCAAGGAACGGCTCGCGGCCAGCGCGATCGGCAAACCCTTGACCTTGGCGTACCACCGCAACGGCCAGGAGCAATCGGTCGTCATCGTTCCGGTTCCGACCGAGGAGGCGATCTTCGAGCAGGAGAAGACAACCCCGGCGAAACCTCCCGAGGCTGAGGATCGTCGTCGCGCTATGCCGGGGGGTGGTGGTCCCCAAACCGCACTCCAGGAGTTCGGTCTCGAGGTTCAACCGCTGACGGCCGAACTCGCCAGGGACGCGGGCCTGAAAGAGTCCGACGGATTGCTCATCCGCGCCGTGAGGGAGGGATCACCCGCGTCGGCCCAGGGACTCGCGCCGGGCCTGGCGATCACCCAGATGGTCAAGGACAAGAACCTTCAGTCGGTGAAGCGCGTGAGCGACCTTGAGGCCCTCGCCGAGAAGTCGGAGGACTTGACGCTCTACGTCAAGTCGAGCAAGATCCCAGGCGCGTTCGTCACCTTGAAGAAGGCTCGGCCAGGCCCGCCGCCTCGATAGCCGGCCCCCTTCGTCAACGGGACTTGCCCACGAGGGACTCGAAGCCGACCGGTTCGCGCGCGAGCCGCCAGGGCCGGATAGGGAGTGAGCGACCGATGAGGGTACCCAAGATCCGCATCCGAACCTGGATGATCGTCGTCGCGGTCGTGGGCTTGGGGTGCAGCCAGATCGCAAACAACCCGTCGATCGGCATCATCCTGGCCGGCCCCTTGATCGGGTCGCCCTTGATCGGCCTCCGCATGCGCAACCGCCTCCACGGCTTCCTCGTCGGCGGGATCGTCGGGAGCCTGGCCGAGACCGGGCTCCTCGTCTTCTTTCGAGAGCCCATGACCCGTTTCATCGCCTTGGTGATCGGGCCTGCGCGAACCGTCGACGCCCCCTGGCCGCTGGCGAATGTGGCCGTCGGGTTCATGGTCGGCCTGGCGTTCGGGGTGGCGTACCTCATGCGGGCGGCCATCGTCAGCCCCGCCTACATCGTCGACAGCTCGGCAATGCGGATCAAGGAAGCCCCGAAGATCGACCCGGAATGGGGGGCAAACGCCGACCTGGCGGATCATCCTCGCTGAAAACGGCCCGGAATTCATCCTGGACCAAGAAAGTATTCCCTGGGACCGCGGGCGACCCGCCCGCTTTTCAATAAATCCAAATTGATAAATTGAATTGAAGAGCGGGCGGGTCGCCCAATGGCACTTACTTTCGCCAATCCTGCAATAAGGGGCACCTCTGGCACGATTTTTGCGCCATGAACTCCTATTTTTTGGGAGTACCTCGCATGAACCATGACCAGGAATCACCCGCTGTCGTCGATTTGGGTGAGGCGGTTCGGATGTTCCATCGCTTGGTCCCACCGGATGTCCTGCATGCTCAGAAACCGCCCACGCTCTCGACCGTGTTCACGCCTTGGGTCGTTGTCTGGCTGATGATCTATCAACGGTTGACCTGCAATGCAACGATGGCCACCGCTGTGGGAGAGTTGGCTCGATTAAGTGCAGATGTGCTCCCTGATAACAAGCGGGCCCGTGAGAAATCGTTCTCGGCCAACACGGGTGGGTTTTCGCGAGCGCGAGATCGGCTGCCCGTGGAGATGGCTCAACGGGCGGCTGACGAGGTTTCTGCAGCCTTAATCGCCAAGTCTCCGCCATCGGTGAAAGGGCGTAACGCGTTTCTTGTGGACGGTTCCACGCTCTCTTTGGCACCCACTGACGCCTTGCGCAAAACGTATCCGCCGGCCCGCAATCAACACGGAGAATCGCACTGGCCGATCCTCCACTTGGTAGCGGCCCACGAGTTATCCAGCGGTGTGACCGTGCGTCCGGAAGTGGGGGCAATGTATGGCCCGGCCGCGATTGGCGAAGTCCCATTGTCGGCCGGTTTGATGCCGCGACTTCCGGTCGGCTCCGTGTTGATCGCCGACCGGAATTTTGGCGTCTTCGCGTTCGCCTGGTTGGCCAACCAGGCGGGCCACGACTTCGTGTTGCGGTTGACTGAGAAGCGATTTCGGTCGATGGTGCGCCAAGGGAAAGCCCAGGGCAAGGACCAGTGGGAACTCACTTGGCAGCCCAACCGCTGGGAACGCAAGTCGAACCCACAATGGCCGGCCGATGCAACGTTGCGGGTGTGGTTGCACGAGGTTCGAATTTCCGAGAAGCTGACGCTGTGGCTTGTGAGTCGGCTCCCTGACGAGGGGTGCGAGCTCGCCGCGATCTATGGCCAGCGGCAAAATATCGAAACCGATCTGCGTGATTTGAAGCGGACGCTTCGCTTGGAAGAGATGCGTGGCCGATCCACGGAGATGGTCGCGAAGGAACTGGCCTCGGCGACAGTGGCCTATAACATGGCGAATCTGATTCGCCGGATGGCTGCGGCTCGGGTCGAGATCGCGCCGCGGCGATTGAGCTTCAACCGGGTATGGTCGTTAGTGAAGGTCTTGCTCTTGGAGTCGCTGGATACCACGGACCCCGCGAAGATCCAAGAGCGGATCGACTTGGTTCTGAGGATGTCTGGCCAGTGTAAGCTCGCGAATCGCCCTGGCCGACACTACCCGCGTGAGGTGATCGCCCGCCGCAGAAAATTCCCACTGCGACCACGCAAACGCGGTCTGAAATCGAGAAAGTAAGTGCCATTGGGCGGGTCGCCCGCGATCCCAGGGGGGGAAGGGACAACGACGGGGTCCCGCCACGATTTCGCCTGGCCAAAGACATGTTCCTCATGCTGTGGCATTGATCGTTGAGCCAGGTTCTTTTAGAGTCTCCTCGCCGTGCATCCTCCCGAGGCTCGGCCACCTGGTTTCAAGAGTGAGGACGGCCGTGGACACGCTCCAGACGGTTTTGGCGTTGATCGTGTTCGTCGGGTTGGTTTTGGTCTATCGAGAATTCCTCGGCAGCTTGCTACGGTTTCTCGGCGATCACCCGAGCCAGGCGATCATTCTGATCATCCTGTATGCGATCGTGTATGGGCAGATCGGGAATGCGCTCGGGATCCCTTACCTGTTCTGGAATGAGGAGCCGGTGACCCGGCTGTTCGCGGCGGCGGCGGCGACCTTGTTGCTGGCCGTGGTCGGGGTCAACACGTACTTCCTGATTCACGACGAACGGCATCAGGCCGGGATGTCGCGGGTCGACTCTTTTCTCCACAGGCGCTCGTTGCGCTGGCCGCTTACCTTTTGGGAGCGGAGCCGGGACGAGGCGGAAACGGCCTGGGAGCTGACCCGGTTCCTCCGGCTGGTCCGGCTGCCGTTCCTGGCGATCCTGGTCCTCCCGGCCGTGCTGCCGGGGGCCTGGTTCTGCTCGGGAGTGCCGAAGTACGCGCCGGTGGTGGACACGCTCCGCCAAACGCACGCCTGGTTCACCGGCGTGCCCGACGTGACCCGCAACCCCTGGGCCTGGCTGACCGGGGTGGTCGTCTGGTGCGGCGGGGTCGTCTTCGGCGTGGTCGTGGTGAAGGTCATCATCTATGTCGCCCCTTGGGTGACCCGAAAGGTCGCACGGCCGCTGGTGGCCTGGCTGTCGCGTCGAACGGAGGCGGTCGATGAGATAACCGCCATCGGCCTGCGCAAGCGGGTCACGCTGGCGACCTTCTTCCTCGTCGTGATCGCCGCCTATGCGCTGGCCGCCTCGCCCTTGTTCTATGAGCCGGACGCCGTGGGCCAGTGGCTCTGGCCCACCGGCTATGGGGGCTACGGCGGGTTCTCGCCGGCCTTCTGCATTTGTACGTTGCTGGGGATGGCGTCGCTGGTCACCGCCAGCATGTCCTTCGTCCGCCGACGGCTCCGGATCGTGCTGGTGCTGGGGGCCTTCGTCTGGATCGGCCTGGCCAACCGCGACGACTTCAAGCTCCGGTTCGAGCACATCTCGTACGCGACGAAGTCGAAGCTGCCGGAGAACACCGAGGAGAAGTTCGGCGACACGACTCCCGACCCGCACCTCGCCTCCAACGACCAGGCGCTGGGCCATTGGCTGGAGCACATCCACGAGCGCGAAGGGCGCGACAAGCCGAAGCTGGTCGTCGTCTGCGTGACCGGGGGCGCGATCCGGTCGGGCTACTGGAGCACGGTCGTGCTGAAGCGGCTCGGGGAAACGATCGAGTTGGACCGGTTCCACGACCACGTCCGGGTGATCGCCGGGTCTTCGGGGGGCATGGTGGGGGCAGCCTACTATGTCGCCTGGCTCCGGTCGGGCCGTGAGTTCGACCTTCGCAACGCGGTTCCGCTCCAGAGCCTCTGGCCCGTCGCGCGGCACATGACCTTGCGCGACCCGTTGAAGATGCTTCTCCCGTTCCGGCTCGGCGGGGGCGACCGGGGCATCGCCCTGGAGCAAGATTGGACGGTGCTCCGCAACCTCCGGTTCGCCGACCTCCGCACAGCCGAGGCGGAAGGGAAACTGCCCTCGCTGATCTTCTCGCCGATGTTGGTGGACGACGGCCGCCGCCTCCTCATCAGCAACCTCGACCTGCGACGGCTCTCCCCCCCGGGCCAGGTGCCCCGCGCCATGGCTCACACCCGGGGGAGCGCCCTGTCGGACAAGGGGACCGGCGGCGAGATGCGCCCCTACTCGCTCACGGCGACCGAGTACTACAAGATGTTCGCCGAGCAAGACCAGGGGCTCCAGCCGGACCCGGGCCTCCTGCTCTCGACGGCCGCCCGGATGAGCGCCAGCTTCCCGTTCATCTCCCCCGCCGTCAACCTGCCGAGCGACCCGCCCCTGCGCGTCGTGGACGCCGGCTACTACGACAACTACGGCGTCAACGTGGCGGCGGCCTGGATCGGGATGAACCGCGAGTGGCTGGCCGAAAACTGCTCGGGCGTCTTGCTCGTGCAGATCCGCGACTCGATGAACCGGCGCGAGCGTCTCGGCTACCCGACCCCCGTCACCAGCGCGATGGGGGAAGTCCTCAAGGGGTTCCAGTTCTTCACGAGCGTCACCGACGGAATCCTCGCAGCGCGCGTCTCGTCGTCGATGTTCCGCAACGACGCCCAGGTGGCCGCGCTCAGCGACGTCTTCGCAGGGTTGACGAAGAACCGGGCCTTCTTCACCACCGCCTTCTTCGAGAACTCGGCCAACGTCACGATCGACGAAGACCTGGAGCGTTGGCCCAACGATCAGCAAGCCAGCACCGACCCCTCGCAGATCGCGACCACCCAGGTCGCCATGTCGTGGTACCTGACCGTGGCCGAGCAGCTTGCCATGGACCGCGCCATCCCGAGCGATGCCGCCGCCGAAAAGGCCTTCGGCAATGTGGACCAGAAAACGAAGCGTGTGGAACGGCTCAACGCGCTGAAGAACGAAGCATTCAAAACCGTTTGGGCCCCCCGGCGCCAGGCGTACCTGTACCTCCAGTATGAGCGGGCCATGAACTACGAGCGCCTCCAAAGCCTGAAGGACTGGTGGGGGAAGGACCACTCATCCCCAGCCGCCAACCTTGCCATAACGGAGTGACGGGCGATCCGGCCGATATGAAAAAAAGCCGGGCGGCCCGGACAACGTGTTGCCCGCGATCGCGAAGCGACAAGAGTCGGCCCTCAAGCAGGGCGACGGGCCTGTCCCTCAGCCCGAGAACGAGGGCCCGGCGGTCCCCGATGCGCCTGGCTGGATGGAACGCATGGCCATGCCGGTCGCGAGTTGGGCGGCGCCGACCTCTGGGGAAGAATCGGCCGCCGACCATTTCGACATCCCGGTAGAGGGCGACCGACCAAGCGCGGAGACGAGCGAAGCGAAGGCCATCCCCCGGCCTGGTCCGTCACCGATCCCGATCTTCGGGCTTGGACTGGTGGGGCTCGCCCTCATCGGGCAGCGGCGACGCCGGAATTCCCAGCACAGATCGAGCGGCCCCCGGTCTCCCGTTTCCCGCGAGTCGACCCGCCTGCAAATCCGGCAATCGCTGCCGCACGCGGTCTCCCGGCAAAGGTATCAAGAGCAAGAAACGGGAGGGTGGGACGGGTTCCTTTCCTGCTTGTGAAGTGGACCGGTAGATCATGGTACGCATCCGATGCGTACCATTGTGCTCGTCGCGGAGGATCCGCCCGGCGTACCGGGAACGGGCCTGGGATCGTCGCAATGCGGCCGATCACAAGCAGATGAAATAGGGCTTGTACTTGTGGTTGCTGTCGTACTGCCAGTCCTTCCCGTCCACGATCCGACCGCTCTGCGGTTCCAGGATCTTGACGGTGCCGGTGTAGTCGACGAACACGTTGGCGACGTGCGAGTACGGCCCCGAGATCCCCCAGACGAAGCCGAGGGCGTAGGGCCTGACCACCGCCCCCCCCGCGGCCCGGTTGTCGTCGTAGGCCTGCTTCGACGCCGCCGCCTTCATGACATAGCCGAAGTCGTCACAATCGAAGACTTCCTTGACGTACCGGAAGTTGCCCAGGCCCGAGTTATTGTAGATCTGCGAGGCCTTCGCGGCGTGGACCAGCTCGTACTCGTCGTCGAGATTCCGAAAGGACATCTCATTGATGTCTGCGGAGGGCCACGTCTCCCTGAAGAGCGTGAAAAGGTCCGCCTTCCGGAGGTAGAACTTGCGAGCCGTCAGCGGGATCCTCCGGTAGGTTGTATTGCCGACGTAGGCCCAATTCCAACTGGCGGCGTCGCAGCAGAGGTACATATCCCCCCCGGCGATCTCGTAGCGGAGGTTGAAGTGGTCCCCGCTGGAATTCACCGCCTTCATCCGGGCGATCGGCGATTTGGCATAGCCCGGCTGCCCGTAGATCAGGTACTCATACTTGGTGGACGAGCCGTAGGCGTACAGGGCCACCTGCGAGTGGGGAGGCCCGAGATGCAGGGCCGCATATCCGGCAAGCGGGTTCATGCTGAACTGGGTGCCGAGGACGTAGCCGGCATAGTCTTCAAACTTACCGAAGAACATGTAATCCCAGTAGCTCTGACCGTAGTTGTCCGGGCATAAGATTCGATCATATTCATCGACGATCAGGTACGGAACATTCGGATCGATGGCAGACAGGGGGATCGGATCGCTGAACCTCGGCGTTATGCCGAGGCGCTGCGCCGTGGTCGGCTCCGGGACCTGCGGCCGGTCCTTGCGATCCCAGGGCTCCACCACCCTCGCCGGGCGAGGCTGGGCGACATTGTTCCGCACTTCTACCAAGATCTCATCCATCTCACAATTCCTTCCATAAGTGAAAATTGCGACAACACAAGCGAACACGAGATCCCATAGATTTTCCACCAATGCTCAGGAACTAATCCTGAGCAATTGATGAAGCCCATGGTCGCGTTGAAGCTCAAGGGCAGTGCGATGGTGGGCGTGAGGCGACCTCATGTCAAGTCCGTAGCGACCGCCAAAAAATCCTGACCGTCACGGATTTCGGGGAGATGGTGGCATCATGCTGACATGACAGGGCAAAACGGCCATAATCCCCAGTGTGCAAGGAAGGAGGTGGATCATGGCCGAAATGAGGAAATCTAACCACAAATGACACAAATCACACGAATGAAAAATCAAAAAAAGCTACTCTGAAACAATACCGAAACGCAACCAAAACCGATCTGCCGGCGATCATCGATATTGACAACCAAATCATGTGTCCCAATAACCTCGTATTGGATCCGGAGAACTCGGCCAACGTCACGATCGACGAGGACCCGGAGCGTTGGCCCAACGATCAGCAAGCCAGCGCCGACCCCTCACAGATCGCGACCACCCAGGTCGCCATGTCGTGGTACCTGACCGTGGCCGAGCAGCTTGCCATGGACCGCGCCATCCCGAGCGATGCCGCCACCGAAAAGGCCTTCGGCGATGTGGACCAGAAAACGAAGCGTGTGGAACGGCTCAACGCGCTGAAGAACGAGGCATTCAAAACCGTTTGGGCCCCCGACGCCAGGCCTACCTGTACCTCCAGTACGAGCGAGCCATGAACTACGAGCGTCTCCAAAGCCTGAAGGACTGGTAGGGGAAGGATCACTCGTCCCCGGCCGCCAATCCTTCCACAGCGGAGTGATACGCGAGCCACCGGTCTCGGACCTCTCCTCCTTGCTCTTGCTCGGCTTACGGGTAACCCGAAAGCCCAAGCCCCGGAGGAGCGACCGTTAATAGCCAGGGGTGAAACGCATACATTGGGCAGCCCCGGAGAGGCGACCGTTTCTAGCCAGGGGTGAAACCCCTGGAAAAGGTTCAACATATCAGGGTTCTGCAGCCCTGGAAGGGGCGACCGTCTGAATGTGCCCTACGCATTTAACGGTCGCCCCTTCCAGGGCTGCAATAAAATTCTGATATGAGTTTGCCATAATTCCAGGGGTTTCACCCCTGGCTAAAAACGGTCGCCCCTTCGGGGCTACAATCAACCCACCGGCAACCGCCTCAACGGAAAAACGTTTTCGCAATTCCGCACACTCTTACAAACACGCATACATTGGGCAGCCCCGGAGGGGCGACCGTTCATAGCCAGGGGTGAAACCCCTGGAAAAGGTTCGACATATCAGGGTTCCGCAGCCCCGAAGGGGCGACCGTTCGGGCGAGACCGGAGTGTTTGATGATCTGCCGGGTACACTGTGGTTCCGTATTCGGCCCCCATGCGGGAAAGCCCTGGCCAGGGCGCACGGGGTCCGAGCACGGAACCCGTGGCACCCCAACATCCTTTCATTTCCCGGTGAATCCTGACCTGCCGAGACAGACACGAAAACTAAGGTACTCGGCGGCCCGGCGTGTTCGACTTCAGCTTCGATAACCCCACCACGCCGCCCAGGATCACGCAGACTCCCACGAGGATCAATCGGCCAACCATTCGAACGGGCGAGACCACCCCCCATCCCCAGACCGCGCCGTCGATCACCGCCAAGAGATTCGCAATCCCGAACCCAGCGAGCGCCCCGCGAAGGCACGCCGCGATGTCCCAATTTCGCCGGCTCTCGAACCAGGCCGCGACCAGACCGATCGCAACCGCCAACGCAAAGCTCAAAAAACAAGTCATCCACAATTCATAGAAATCAAAACTATCCAAAGAAACTACATTAATCTTATCCGTCGTGATCTGCTGATACCATTGAACCAGAAGGCCCAGTGGATGGAACCGCGCCGTCACGACGAGATTCGCCATGACGATCCAAGCCAAGACGAAGACGATCAGGAACGTGTAGTGAAAGGCGCGAAGCGAGCGGACACAGATCAGCTTCCGGAAAATCACGACATCGATCGCCCCCAGAAAAACCCAGAGAGTGGGGAATCGAACCACCTCCAACGGCAACGCACGAAAGACCCCCAAATTCACGGCGGCCAGCGCGACGAACGCCATCACCTGGGCAATCGAGGCCCGCTCGACGAACATAAGGGCACAGCCCCCCTGAGCCGCCGTGATCGGGAAACAGAAACAGGCGGACGCTAATCTCTCACATTTGCCAAAGGACAGCACGGACTCAGGCTGACGCAAGCGTTCAGCCCCCAAGAACAGACGCTAAGGCGTGCTTGGCCCCTTGGACCGCAAGACCTGCCTCCGCGCACTCCGTTCCCTCAGCGAGCAAGACGTCATCACAGCAAGGAACAAGACGAGGACCCAAGGGAGATACTGAGGCTCGTCCGCGAGCCAGATCCCCGGAGGTCGCGTAATGCGTAGGCCGGGCCGGAGGATGTGAAGGGCGGCCAACGCGACCAGGCTACTGACACCGCACGTCGCCAGGAGGGCTTGCAAAGCCGGGTACGGCGGGAGTCGGTCGCGACCTCGCCACAACCAGGCGCCGATGGCGTTGGCGACCGCGAAGCAAGCCAGCCAGACACACGCGACGTCAAGGGCATACGGCACGAGCACGACGCCCCCGACAAGCATCCAGACAGTGCTGCCGAGTTGACCGCCAAACCAGCCCCCCCGGTTCCATTGAAAGCAGCCGGGGCCTGGCAACGGCTCTTTGGCCTCCATCGTTTTCCTCTCCTGGGCCTTTACGGCATCGTGTGTGACCTTCTCAACCTCGATTGTACACGCAAAGCCCCGGAACACCGACAGACGGACAAACCTGGGAAACCGCGCCGGGGGTTCTGCCCGAAAGCTTCGTCAAACCCGCAATGACCGTTTGAATGATTGATGGCCGATATGCAAGCAGGATTGATGGCTTGCCGTAGAGGGAAACGGTCGAGTTGACCGTGCTTGCAATAAGATAGGTCACGGGAGAGGCTCATGGGGGGCCGATGTCTTTTTTCAACAAGTGAGTTGCATCTTCTCCCCCCCACCTGACGCATGGAGTCACAAGCATAACGATAGGGCCGTTTCGAGAAGCAGGGGCTCCGTTATCACAATTTTGAATTCGAGATCCCCTTTCTTATTATCAATCATGACAAACTCAAGCACTCAACCTTGCGTCGAACGGCTCGAGGCGAGGCTGGTCCTTTCGGCCTCGGTCGACGTGGACTCTCTCGCAGAGTTGAAGGGGCTGCCGACTCCCGCGATTGAGGTGCACCACCTGGCTTCGGTGAGAGATCTGGGGGACCTGCCCCCGGCAGCTTCCACAGCGCCGATCAAGGCGACAGCCTGGATCGCCCCCAGCGAGTCGGTCACGTTCCGGTTCGAGGCCACCTTCGCCGCCGACTACATCCTGTTCTTCCGCTACCTGGGCGATCGCGTGGCCTTGAGCGCACGCACACCCGGCGGCACCGTCGAGATTCCCCACGGCCCGGCGGGCCCGTTCTCGGCCGTCCCCCTGTCACTGGCACCCGGGGAGTACTTCGTCACGGCGCTCGCCGAAGGCCAGGAGTCGATCTTCGTCGACTGGGATCTGGTCTTATCGAACGGGGTCGGCCAGGACACCGCGGTCAACTTGGCGGTGGCCGACACCACCGCCACGCTGGCGGCCCCTGCGCGGGCAATTGCGCCGAATCCGTCGCCAGCGAGCCCGATCGGCTCGGTCTCCTCGGTCCACGCAGACGAGACCCCTGAATCTCCGGTCCTGGCAGCCCCCCCCAGCCTGGGCCAGGGCCTCACACTCGGCCTGGGGGGAACGCTGATCGGCCGCCCGGTGCCCGATGCGCAACGGGTGCCGGCGGTCGGCCCCGGGGTGCGCGGGGGCACGGTCGCGTTGGCGTCCGTCGGGGAAGACCTCCTCACGGGGATCAACTACGGCCGAGCGGCCCCCGAGCAGAACAACGGGCCTGCTGCCCCTCAGCCCGAGAACGAGGGCACGGCGGTCCCCGAAGCGCCTGGCTGGATGGAACACGTGGCCATGCGGGTCGCGAGCTGGGCGACGCCAACTTCCGGGGAGGAGCCGGCCGCCGGCCGTTTCGGCCTCCCGGCAGAGAGAGACCGCCCGGCCGCATTGGCGAGCGAGGAGACGAGCGAAGCGGAGGCAGGCCCCTGGCCTGCGTCACCGATCCCGATCGTCGGGCTTGGGTTGGTGGGGCTGGCCCTCATCGGGCAGCGGCAGCGCCGGAATTCCCAGCGCAGGTCCGGCGGACTCCGGCCTCCCGTTTCCCGCAAGTCGACCCGCCTGCAAATCTGGTAAATCGCTGCCGCACGCGATCTCCCGGAATGACCAGGCCGCCGTGCGGGCCGACCCTGGCGATCGTGATCCCGACGACCCGGCCGGTGAGATCCACCAGGGGCCCCCCGCACTCGGTGGAATCGAAAGGCAAGGCGCACTCGATGACCGTGGGAAAGCCGTCCGACCGGTCGTTCTGATCGGTCCCACGGGGTTCCGATGCCAGGGGGAGTTGCAGCTCCATCCACTTTCCGGCCCGTTCAAGCTGGACCGGCACAACGTCGCCAGCGCGTCGTTGCTTCACCGCTTCGAGCAGGTCTTCTTTGACCTGGATGCGCCTGCCGTTGATCGCGAACAACCGATCCGCAGGCCGGACGCCAGCCGACCAGGCCCGCCCCCGAACGCCCCCCACATGATAGACCGTCGAGCGGGATAGGCCGAACGCAGCACGCAACGAGTAACCAGGAATCGGCCGCATATCTCCATAGATAGGGGGGCGGCCGGCGGCGCGCCGCAAGGGGAGCGTCTCGGTCGAACGCACGTCGCGACGCGGCACGCTGACGATGCCGACGGCCACGTGCATACGCCCCCTTTCACGCCGACCGCCGACAAGTCTCAACGCCCATCCTTTGAGCCTACACGGGGCCTATTCCGCAAACCACCCAGCCGGCAGGCCCTCCCCTCCCCCTCTTGGGACCGATCACGACTCCTTCCGGCTCACCTTCCTTCGGGATAACGGCCACCAACTCCGCGTCGATTCCTGAGGATGAGACTGAGCCACCGTCGTCCCCGGCGCCGTTTCCGTCTTGGCGGATCGGTTCGGACCGACCGCCCCTGCGCACTCCGGCAAAGCGGCAACCACGGCATACCCTCCGAGGAAACGGTCGAGGTCGGCCACGAGTTCTCCGACATGGGGGTAGCGGTCTTCGGCCCGGTAGCGCAGGCATTGGTTGCAGATCGCCTCCAGCTCGCTGGAGACGCGGGTGCGCGACGGCAAGGGATAATGAACGCCGGCCTCATACTGGATCACCGCGTTGGGCCTGTGTCCCACGAGCATTTGGTACATGGTCACGCCCAGCGCATAGAGATCGGCCCGGGGCCCCGTGGAGTCGGTATTCCCGCACATTTGCTCGGGCGCCATGTACTCCGGCGTGCCGAGGATCGCGCCGAAGCGGGTCAGATTCTCCAAGGGGGGCGCCGTCGCAGGCAGAGGCTGACGGACCTGCTCCAGCCACTCCGCCACGTACTGGGAAACCGCAACATGGGATTCGTCGGGCGACCGATGCTCATGCGTCGCTTCTTCCCACAGGCTTCGAATCGCCGGGGCAATCACCTGGTCAAAGTTCAGTTCGGCTTTGCCCTCAGAGGCAGGCTGCCTGCGAAACGAATGCCGACATTGTGAATTCGGATAATGTTCGGATGAGCAAGACAAGCGACGGCCCCAGCCTCAATGCGGAAGCGTGCCAGTTGAGTAAAGTCAGCCTCGCGGCCCCCCCGATGAACTTGAGGACGACGGAACGATTCCGGCTCTCCTGACGGGCAAGATAGGCGACCCCCATCCCGCCGCGCCCCAGCTCACGCTCCACCTGAAACCCTGGAATCTGCGGCAAAAGTGCTGAGATGTTCCGCATGAGAATTCAAAATGCCGATGCGATTTCTGCCATCTGCTTGATTATAGTGGTTTGCATGCAGCACGGCATCGAGAAAATTCAACCCGAAAAAAATTCAGGGCTCGCCAGCGGATACTCACAAACAAACGGTAGGGAACGGGAAAAAATTTAACCACGAATGACACGAATGACACGAATGACACAAATAAAATCAATGATTTAAAATCACCAAATTATATTGCTTTTTAATTCGTGTCATTTGTGTCATTCGTGGTTAAATTCCCCTCTTCTTGGAGTCGTCTCTCCGCTCCCTTTGAGATCGCTTGGACGGTTGACCGACACCGACTCGCCCTTTTTTTTCCGGAAAATGCGAAGTGGCGGCGATTTTCAAAACCGCCAGGCCATCTCGACCCACTACATTGAAGACTTTCCTGAGTCCTTGAGGGTCTGTTCGTGCGACCAGTGCAACGCGGCGAAGTCCAACGGCAGCTCCACGCGCTCTTCCGCTCCGGAACGCTGCTTGCCGGGCTGAGCGACGGGCAGTTGCTCGAGCGGTTCACAACCAGGGGCGATGAAGAAGACGCGGAACGGGCGTTCGCAACGCTGGTCGAGCGCCACGGCCCGATGGTGCTTCGGGTCTGCCGGCGCATTCTCTGTGACGCCCACGACGCGGAGGACGCCTTCCAGGCCACATTCCTCGTCCTGGCGCGCAAGGCCGGTTCGATCCAACGGCGGAACTCGGTCGGCAGTTGGCTCCACGGAGTCGCCCTCCGGGTCGCGGCCGAGGCACGCTCCGCCACGGCCCGACGGCAGGCGCACGAACGGAAAGCGGCGGAGTTGCAGCAGAGGGCGGAACCCGTGACACCGGCCGAGAGCGACGACCTGGGCGGAGTCGTGGACGAGGAGATCGGCCGGCTCCCGGAACGCCTTCGGGAGGCGATCGTCCTCTGCTACCTCGAGGGCCGCACCTGCGAGGAGGCCGCCGCCCAGCTCGGCTGGCCGGTCGGGACCGTCAAGACCCGGCTGGCCAAGGCACGCGCCCAATTGGGCCCCCAACTCATCCGGCGCGGAGTGGCCCCGTTGGCCGCGATGGCCCTGGCCTCTTCCGAAGCCGCCGCATTCGTGGTGGTCCCAACCACCCTCGGAGAGTCCACAATCCGCGCAGCCTCGTGGTTCGCGGGAACTCAGGCAACGATCCAGGCCGGGACGGTCTCGGCATCGGTGATTACCTTAGCGGAAAGGGGAATCAGGAACATGCGTATCGCCAAGCTGAAACTGGTCGCAGGCCTCCTGTCGACAGCAGGAGCCCTCACAATCGGAACGGGACTATTCTTGCATCAAACGTGGGGTGCGCAGTTCGGGTCCGGTGCTCCAATCCCGCCGGCCGTGCCGGTCGCGCCGGCTACACCGGTCCCGCCGGTCCCACCAACCCCACCGGCCGCGCCCCTCACTCCACTTCCACCGTACTCTCCAGCACAGGACCTGGACCAACCGCTCGCCCAGCAGGTCCCCCCGCTCTCTCCTCGTCCGCGGTGGGAGTATCGAACCCAAGTCGGCGAGAACATCGGCGAGTTCAATCGTCTCGGCAATGAGGGCTGGGAGCTTTGTGGTGTGCTTGAGAGAACGACTCCCCAAAGCCCAACATTCATCTTCAAACGGCAATCCGGCGTCGCGAAGCCCCCGGTTGTCCAAACCACCGAGCCAATTCCCAAGCCTGCCGCTTTCTAAGCACAACCCCTCCCCTCCAGCCGAAGGAAGAGTCCCCCCCTGCCTTCTCTCGGGCGACCCGGACCTTTCGTCGTCCAGGCCGCCCATCAAAACCGACCGAGCCCGCCCTTTCTGGTTGCACGCAACGGCCTCAAGCGGCCGACCGGTCACCGATGCAATCCGCGAAGCAGTCGAGCGAAGCGCCCCTCAAAAAACGAGGAAACATAACCACGAATGACACAAATCACACGAATGAAAAATCAAAAAAAATCACCCTAATCAATAATCACAATTTTTATTCTTATTCGTGTCATTCGTTTCGTTCGTGGTTCAATCCCCTCCCATTCCCAAGCGTTTGCCCTTAGCTTGCACGGAAGTCGTTCGGCAAAACCCTTCGAGCCGATCCGCGAACGCCTCCCGACCGATCGCGGTGAATCAAGCAGCCCATCATTGCCAGGTATCTTGGATCCGAACAGAATCACCACAAGAGACGGAAACAGCCGTCACGCGTGCCCCAATCACCTCTCATTGATCCGGAAAACCTTGACGTGGGTCACGGGCGGAGAAGATACTCCTTCGTGACGGCAAGGACGAATCTTCGACCAGGATCGGAGGGGGGAGAAGCAAAGCCCGGCCACCATCCGGCCAGCCTCGGCGAACCTCAGTCGCATCGACTCACGACTCATGGGTGCCTCAGCGTCTGGCCGCACCTGGGAGCGCCCCCCAAGGGCCCCAGCGCAGTCCTTATTTGCAAGGCCGACAGCCGCGAGCACATGGGTCATGAAATCGGCCCCTTCGCACCAATCAGCGTCAAGCTCTTTGACAATCAGGAGTTAGATCAAAAATCACCGTCAACCCCCTCTCGCGTGCCCGAAACCGGTTCCCCAAAAGCCGTTCGGGCAACGTGACTTATCAACATGCCCGAGTGATCGAGCCATTCGAAGCCACCTCTCGCGGGATCGTGGTTAACCCCCTTTCCCCCAAGAGGATCGATCGCCGGCCGTCTTCCACGGCTTCCGAGCCGTGGCCCCATTGAAGCGTGGCGTCTGGGCTGCAAACCATCGAGAACGCCGCGTCTTCCACGGCTTCCGAGCCGTGGCCCCATTGAAGCCTTTGCGGCCTCGGTGGCGTCCCAGGTGGCGTCCCGTCTTCCACGGCTTCCGAGCCGTGGCCCCATTGAAGCTTCGCTACCTTGTTAGGGAAATAGATTCGCCCGCTCGTCTTCCACGGCTTCCGAGCCGTGGCCCCATTGAAGCACCCTGGGGAAAGCCGGTCCTGCCACTACTGTCCCGGTCTTCCACGGCTTCCGAGCCGTGGCCCCATTGAAGCAACCTGGTATGTCGAACCGGCCACATAGCCGTTGGCGTCTTCCACGGCTTCCGAGCCGTGGCCCCATTGAAGCGCCATCGGTCGTCACCACAATGCGCCCCTCCGCGACCTGGCGTCTTCCACGGCTTCCGAGCCGTGGCCCCATTGAAGCCCGAAGGTGCTGCCCGGCAGGAACTGCTCGCCGAGGCGTCTTCCACGGCTTCCGAGCCGTGGCCCCATTGAAGCATGTGGCCGCCGATTCCGAGCGACCTCATCCGGTGAAGTCTTCCACGGCTTCCGAGCCGTGGCCCCATTGAAGCGGGGTTGCTGTTCTCTTGTTCCCTTCCGGGCCCACCCGGGTCTTCCACGGCTTCCGAGCCGTGGCCCCATTGAAGCGAAGGGGACGCCGGAACCCCTTCGGGAACCAACACGTCTTCCACGGCTTCCGAGCCGTGGCCCCATTGAAGCTCGGGAGGCGCAGGATCAGGAGCGGCCGGCAAGGCGAGTCTTCCACGGCTTCCGAGCCGTGGCCCCATTGAAGCTTGCTCGTGCAAGTGTCGTCACCTTCGTCCCAGTCCGTCTTCCACGGCTTCCGAGCCGTGGCCCCATTGAAGCCCTCAGTGTCGAACACCCCGACCACGGCCTCGGGGGTGTCTTCCACGGCTTCCGAGCCGTGGCCCCATTGAAGCAAAGGCCGACCTCGCCCTTGCCGCAAGTACTGCGGGGTCTTCCACGGCTTCCGAGCCGTGGCCCCATTGAAGCGTCTCTCGTGTCGCCAGTCCGTTGCTCATGACGCCTTCGCGTCTTCCACGGCTTCCGAGCCGTGGCCCCATTGAAGCTCGGCATCCCGGCGGCGACGTGCATCCCGGCCGCGACGTCTTCCACGGCTTCCGAGCCGTGGCCCCATTGAAGCAGAGACCTGCCCAAGCCGGGCGATTTCAGCAAGAGTAGTCTTCCACGGCTTCCGAGCCGTGGCCCCATTGAAGCACTAAATCGGGCGATCATGTCTTACGACGGCTCATCAAGTCTTCCACGGCTTCCGAGCCGTGGCCCCATTGAAGCTGATCCCTTGGGGACCGCGATTTGGATTGGGGCTGTGTCTTCCACGGCTTCCGAGCCGTGGCCCCATTGAAGCACTTCCTGTTCGCGCAAACACTCCAGCACGATCGGCGGTCTTCCACGGCTTCCGAGCCGTGGCCCCATTGAAGCTCTCGCCCGTCCCGAACGACTCCGTTCCGTGGTCACACGTCTTCCACGGCTTCCGAGCCGTGGCCCCATTGAAGCGGGCTTGCCGTTCTGGCCGTGGGCCGGGTTGTTCCGGTCTTCCACGGCTTCCGAGCCGTGGCCCCATTGAAGCCCCACCGCACATGGTCAACGTGTATACCGGGTCCGATGTCTTCCACGGCTTCCGAGCCGTGGCCCCATTGAAGCTTCCGGTGCCCTGCCTGGTCTTTTGACCGGTAATCGGGTCTTCCACGGCTTCCGAGCCGTGGCCCCATTGAAGCGTCGGTCCCCTACTTCGTACCCGACGAATCAGCCCCGTCTTCCACGGCTTCCGAGCCGTGGCCCCATTGAAGCTGCGAATTCCCCATAAATTTGTAGTCAAATTAGTTGAGTCTTCCACGGCTTCCGAGCCGTGGCCCCATTGAAGCCATCCGGACAGCGGAGATCGGCACGCGGGCCGCCTCGAGGTCTTCCACGGCTTCCGAGCCGTGGCCCCATTGAAGCCACGATCTGGGCCGTCGGGACGAGTGTGCGATTCACGTCTTCCACGGCTTCCGAGCCGTGGCCCCATTGAAGCCGGTAGAGAGTCTGTGGGCGTCGAGTTTCGACCGGCCAAGTCTTCCACGGCTTCCGAGCCGTGGCCCCATTGAAGCTCGTCCTCGACCCACACAGCGACGTCACTCCCGCCGTCTTCCACGGCTTCCGAGCCGTGGCCCCATTGAAGCTGATCCCTTGGGGACCGCGATTTGGATTGGGGCTGTGTCTTCCACGGCTTCCGAGCCGTGGCCCCATTGAAGCACTTCCTGTTCGCGCAAACACTCCAGCACGATCGGCGGTCTTCCACGGCTTCCGAGCCGTGGCCCCATTGAAGCATAGCTGACCGCGTAGTACCGACCGATCTCGGGGTCGTCTTCCACGGCTTCCGAGCCGTGGCCCCATTGAAGCTAGTCGGTGTGCCGTTCGCCCGGCGTCGGCATCCAGGTCTTCCACGGCTTCCGAGCCGTGGCCCCATTGAAGCTCGAGGAGTTTCTTAAAGCCCTCGGAGGTGTCGGCAACGTCTTCCACGGCTTCCGAGCCGTGGCCCCATTGAAGCAAGTTGTACTCCGAAATTCTCAACGACCGGAAGGTTGTCTTCCACGGCTTCCGAGCCGTGGCCCCATTGAAGCAGTTCGCGGCCGTCAAGCGCGGCTCTAATCGCAATGTCTTCCACGGCTTCCGAGCCGTGGCCCCATTGAAGCATTCCGCAGCCGCAGTCACCGAATTCCATCTCGGATCGTCTTCCACGGCTTCCGAGCCGTGGCCCCATTGAAGCCTTGCCCCTTGTCGATGTAAGACCGGGCTAGTCCTTGTCTTCCACGGCTTCCGAGCCGTGGCCCCATTGAAGCGGCATAGCTCTGCATCTGCTTGGCCTTGGACGGATCAAGTCTTCCACGGCTTCCGAGCCGTGGCCCCATTGAAGCGAGCGCTGCAGCTACCTGTTCGCCTAGGGTTTTTCCGTCTTCCACGGCTTCCGAGCCGTGGCCCCATTGAAGCTACATTTTAACATTCTAAGAATCCTTGGGGGTTTCTCGTCTTCCACGGCTTCCGAGCCGTGGCCCCATTGAAGCTCCCATGATTACTTGATTGTTAACATCCATCCCCCAGTCTTCCACGGCTTCCGAGCCGTGGCCCCATTGAAGCCGATCACAGCCGCTTCGCGACTGCCTCGATCGTCCCGTCTTCCACGGCTTCCGAGCCGTGGCCCCATTGAAGCCCGAACTGGCCGGCGTCGACGACCACGGACGGCAGGTCTTCCACGGCTTCCGAGCCGTGGCCCCATTGAAGCGCTTCCATGGCCGCCCGCGTTCGAGCCAGCTCGCGGGTCTTCCACGGCTTCCGAGCCGTGGCCCCATTGAAGCGTCACTCGGAAAGTCACTCGGCCCGCACTTGTTATCGTCTTCCACGGCTTCCGAGCCGTGGCCCCATTGAAGCTCCTCGCTGGTGGCGCCAGCGATCGCGGAGAGCAGGGTCTTCCACGGCTTCCGAGCCGTGGCCCCATTGAAGCCCGCAGGCAGTCAAATTTAGCCTGATTTGAGCCCTTGGTCTTCCACGGCTTCCGAGCCGTGGCCCCATTGAAGCTTCTCTGCCGTCGCTCTAACGCGAGGCTGGATACTGTCTTCCACGGCTTCCGAGCCGTGGCCCCATTGAAGCGATCGAGATTTCGGCCCCGTCCTCTCTCTCCCAAGTGAAGTCTTCCACGGCTTCCGAGCCGTGGCCCCATTGAAGCGGGGAAGTCAGTGACGGTAATCGCGCCACTGTAGGACGTCTTCCACGGCTTCCGAGCCGTGGCCCCATTGAAGCGGATCTCAGGCGTGAGCGAACTCACGCACGTCGGGCGTCTTCCACGGCTTCCGAGCCGTGGCCCCATTGAAGCAAGCTTGGCCTGGTCCGGTCACCGTGCCCCTGGGCGCGTCTTCCACGGCTTCCGAGCCGTGGCCCCATTGAAGCCGGTGATTGCGAGAGTGTGCGAATTCCGCAAGCCGCTGTCTTCCACGGCTTCCGAGCCGTGGCCCCATTGAAGCTGGTCCGAAGTCGCGTGGTGCCCTGGTCTCGATCCGTCTTCCACGGCTTCCGAGCCGTGGCCCCATTGAAGCCACTCCATTGCCGAGAACGCTTCCTGGACGATAAAGTCTTCCACGGCTTCCGAGCCGTGGCCCCATTGAAGCACGATCAATGCCGAAGCAGTGAAATCCAGGTCGATCGTCTTCCACGGCTTCCGAGCCGTGGCCCCATTGAAGCTCGCCGTTGACGTAGCATTCGATCGTCTTCTCGAAGTCTTCCACGGCTTCCGAGCCGTGGCCCCATTGAAGCCGCAACAGCTTCCCCGATGTTTCGGGGCGACACCGTCTTCCACGGCTTCCGAGCCGTGGCCCCATTGAAGAACGGCGATCTCCTCGGCGCTGCGCGGCGAGTTCGACGTCTTCCACGGCTTCCGAGCCGTGGCCCCATTGAAGAATCTCTTCTGCCCTCTTCGTTTGGCCCCGTGGCACGGTCTTCCACGGCTTCCGAGCCGTGGCCCCATTGAAGACGGCTCGACGATCGGCCGGGGATTGGGATCCATTGCGTCTTCCACGGCTTCCGAGCCGTGGCCCCATTGAAGACTCATCATCACAGGTGATGAGGTCTTGTTTAAACTGAGTCTTCCACGGCTTCCGAGCCGTGGCCCCATTGAAGAACTTGGGGTCAATGAGAAGATCCCCGAGGGCACTGGGGTCTTCCACGGCTTCCGAGCCGTGGCCCCATTGAAGCCCAGCTTGCTTGTTGACACTGCGGCCGTGCCGGCCGTCTTCCACGGCTTCCGAGCCGTGGCCCCATTGAAGCGAGGCCCTCCTTGATCGAGTGAACCCAGGACACCATGTCTTCCACGGCTTCCGAGCCGTGGCCCCATTGAAGCGCCATTCACCGTATAGGCTGTTGAGCCATCAGCGAATGTCTTCCACGGCTTCCGAGCCGTGGCCCCATTGAAGCTACACCCGGATTCGCCATGTCGACCTGATTTCGACAAGTCTTCCACGGCTTCCGAGCCGTGGCCCCATTGAAGCTCTTATCTTATTGCGTTATTACAACTACATAATGATATCTTCCACGGCTTCCGAGCCGTGGCCCCATTGAAGCGCCGGTGAAGTCGGTTCGGGTCGACGGCGCTGTTGGGTCTTCCACGGCTTCCGAGCCGTGGCCCCATTGAAGCGGAGGGCCGCAGGGTAAGTGCCCAGGATCGAAGCAGGTCTTCCACGGCTTCCGAGCCGTGGCCCCATTGAAGCTGTCGCCTCGCTGATCGCAATCGCGTCAGCCCCGAGGTCTTCCACGGCTTCCGAGCCGTGGCCCCATTGAAGCCAATATTCGAGCCATTACAAGAGCCTCCTTTGCGGACGTCTTCCACGGCTTCCGAGCCGTGGCCCCATTGAAGCGTAGATCCAAGGCTTCACGTGCGTGGCGGCCGTCGGAGTCTTCCACGGCCTCCGATCTAATACGCACATAAAAACATAATACATTACAATAAATTCACTATCACCTATTTCTAATGACAATCTGCGTCTGTTGGCCGTCTTGTCGTGGGGTGGCCCACTCGCTGGCGAGAACGCTCGCCAGGGGCATGACTGCTTTTGCCAGCCCCGAGGAACGCTGACGGAACAACTTCCTCATTTCCTGGGGGGATGGGTGGTCCGATTTCGGGAAATCGTTTCTTTGGCGTTCCAAGGGGCGACCGTTCTTAGCCAAGGGCGAAACCACTGAAAATTAACATAATCTCAAATTTTCATGAATTGCAGCCCCGAAGGGGCGACCGTTTCTAGCCAGGGGTGAAACCCCTGGAAACAGGATGAACTCAAATTAGTATGAATTGCAGCCCCGAAGGGGCGACCGTTAAAAGCGTTAGGCTCATTCAGATGGTCGCCCCTTCGGGGCTGCGGAGCGCTCATTTGTCGCGTCTCTTCCAGGGGTTTCACCCTTATCCTTACCAAGAACATTCGTACAGAATCCAGAGTTTCCCCCTGCTTTTTTCGGGCAATCTGGCATAGTCAATGCTTCTCTTGACCCACCCGTCGGTCTGACGGCCCGGGGCAAGGTACCCTGGCTTGCTCGGATGCTCATCATGAGTCCCACACTGACCGACCCTGAGGCTTGGGCCCAAGCCAATTTCGCCGGTGCCGATCTGGGCGACAAACGCCGAGAAACGCGGCTGATCCGACTCGCCACGCAAATCGCCGTGGATTCCTCGGCCAGTCTTCCGAAAGCGACGGGCAATTGGGACGACCTCAGGGCCGCTTATCGCCTGCTCGACTCCTCGGCCGTCAACTTCCGGGCGATTGCCGAGCCGCATTGGCGTTCGATCCGGGAAACCAGCCCCGAGATGGCCCTGATCCTTGACGACACCACCGAGATTGATTTCGGATGCACCCGACAGATTCAAGGCGTGGGGCCCGTTGGTACGGGCACGGGTCAGGGCTTCATGATCCACTCCGGATTGATGGTCTCCCACAAGGACGAGGTCGTCTACGGCCTCGCAGGCCAAATTCTCTTTCATCGCAAACCGGTTCCCAAGGGGGAGAGTCGGACGCAACGCCGCAAACGCGATCGCGAGTCGGAGGTCTGGGGAAAACTCATCGAACTGATCGGTTCCCCGCCCCAAAACACACGCTGGGTTCACGTCATGGACCGTGGATCCGACGATTTCGAGGTCTATTGCCGCGCCCAGCGTCAGGGCGTCGATTGGGTCGGACGGGTCAAGAGCCTGCACCGACGCGTCCAGGGTGCCGATGGTCTCGAACGCCCGTTGCAGGAGGAACTCGAATCGGTACCGCAAGCGGGTTGCTTCACGCTCAAGCTGCGGTCTCGTCCCGGATTGCCGGCGCGAACCGCCAAGCTCACCGTCACGTTCGTGCGGGCGACGATGCTCGTACCGCGGCAGCCCGCGGACTCGCTGAAGGGTCTCGATCCGCAACCGATCGCGCAATACGTGGTGTGTGTGCGTGAGGTCGATCCGCCCGCCTCGGTCAAAGAACCGATCGAATGGGTGCTGTACACTTCTCTGGAAGTGGCCTGCCTTGAGGATGCGTTGCGGATCATTTCCTATTATGAAAAGAGATGGCTGATCGAAGAATGGCACAAAGCGTTGAAATCGGGTTGCAGTGCAGCCGATCATCAACTCAAGGCGAGCCATCGGCTGGAGGCGCTGACGGGTCTGCTGTCAGTGGTGGCGGTACGGCTCTTGCAGTTGAAAGGGATCGCCCGATCGGAACCGGAACGGCCGGCGATCGAAGCCGCCCCGCCAAAATATGTGGCCGTGCTCCGCGCGTTTCGGCGAACGACTGAGGCGTTGCCATGGGGAACGTATCAGTTTTTTCGGGAGTTGGCGAAACTCGGGGGATTCCTGGGACGGAAGGGGGACGGTGAGCCGGGATGGCAAACGATCTGGAGGGGATGGATGAAGCTCCAAGCGATGGTTCAGGGGGCTGAGCTGGACCTTCGCTTGGAGTAGCATTACTGCGCAAACGTTCTTGGTAAGGACAAGGGTTTCACCCCTGGCTAGAAACGGTCGCCCCTTCGGGGCTGCAAACAGAGGCCGCTCCCTCCTCCCCTCCTGGGACCGTGGGCGGGTCGCCCGCGTTCGCAGGAGGTATGTCCACATTCGATCGAAACCCCTGAAAAACATTCCGATGCCAGTGTTGATTGCAGCCCCGAGGAACACTGACGAAACAACTTCCTCATTTCCTAGGTCGTGTGGACAACAATTGGGCAAGCCCAGGGGGTTGGGCTATCTCAGCAGGATCATGATTGAGGCGACATGAACAAACGCCAGGAAGTTCCGGGCCGTCTTGTCATACCGAGTGGCCACCCGTCGGTACTGCTTCACCTTGAACCAGAACCGCTCCACGAGGTTCCGATCTTTGTAGCGATCTCGATCATAGGCCCGTTGCTCCGCTCGGTTCTTCAGGCTCGGGATCACCGCCTCGGCCCCCCGATCCTCGATGGCTTTAACCACGGCTCGGCTGTCATACCCCTTGTCGGCGATGACCACCTCGATCGGCACATCCTCAATCAGCGCTCCCGCCTGTGTCACGTCTGCCGCCTGGCCTCCCGTCAGGGTCAACCGGGCAGGCAACCCGAGACCGCTGATTCCGCCGTGGATCTTGGTTCCGAAGCCGCCCCGGCTGCGGCCGAGGGCTTGCTCGGTCTGGCCGCCGGTCCCGTCCCATTTTTGGGGGCGCCGGCGGCGCAAGGGTGCGCCCGGATGACGGTCGAGTCCAGGATCAGCCACTCCAGATCGGGATCTTGCAAGGCTTCGATGGCCCGTTGCCAGACCCCCTTGCGGGACCAACGGTCGAACCGCCGCCAGGCCGAGTTCCAGGGGCCGAAGCGATCGGGCAGGTCCCGCCAAGGGGCACCGGTCCTGGCGATCCAGAGGACGGCGTCGACGAAGAGGCGATTGTCCTTGGCGACCTTGCCATGCTGCCCAGGTTGCCCGGGCAGGAGGTCCTTGATCCGGCCCCAATCGTCGTCCGAGATGGCGTGGCGGTGTCGCATGGTGGCCTCCGTGGTGTCGATTCGAGACCGCTATTAACCAAAATCACCCAGCTGTTGTCCACACGACCTAGGGGGATGGGTAGTCCGATTTCGGGAAATGGTTTCGTCAGCGTTCCAAGGGGCGACCGTTTTTAGCCCTGGGGCGCAGGCCCTGGGGACTTCCTCGAAGTCATGCACCACTCACTCCGCCGCGCAGGGCGGGCCAACGGCCCGCCCTGCGCGGCGGAGCGAGCGACAAAACAAGCACATCTCAAACTGAATCATTTCCAGGGGCTTGCGCCCCTGGCTATTGACGGCCGCCCCTTCGGGGCTCCCAGAAACCGGCCGATCCGGAACGGCCTTGTGGGGCATCGTGGCCCAATCTCCAGCGGGTCGAAGGCGGGATGCCCGCGACTTCAAGGCTAGCGCCATCCGACGGTAAACTGCGAGAGTGTACCGTCTTCCACGGCTTCCGAACCGTGACCCCGAGGAGCCGATCGCCGGGATCAGGATCCGGGCGATTCGGCATGCAAGGAGGGGGCGGACGCTACTTGAGCTCGTCCATCAGGGTCAGGGCCAGTTGGGCCGCGTCGCACCACTCCGAGTTGGTCATCAAGGCGATTCCCCGCTGCCCCTTCGGGTCAAGCATCAGGGCCGTGCGGGTTTTCTCCTGGCTCCCGTCATGGCCGACAATCGTCCTCCCGCCCGGAAGGTCGAGCACGAAGAACCCGAGGCCGTAGGGTTTCGCTCCCTGTGGGTCGGCGGGCTTGTTTACCGTCCACATCAATTTCTCGGTCTCCTCCGACACCAGTTTGCGCTGAAGCAGGCCGACCCCGAACCGCGCCAGATCGGTTGCCGACGAGGTGAAGCCGCCCCCGCCCAGCTTCCAGCTCACATCGTGGTCCTCGTCGCGGCGTGCAATGACCCCATCCGTGCGGGTATAGCCGATCGCGCGATTCGGGATGTCCTCCCACTGGTAATCTGGCCGGAAGTTCGTCATGCCGAGCGGTTCGGCGACCCGTGCTCTCACCTGGTCCGCGAACCGTTGCTTGCCGGCCCGCTCCACGACGGCACTCAGCAGGATAAAGCCGTGGGTTGAGTAGGCGTATTTTTCGCCCGGCCGGTTGACGAGCGGCGACTCCTTGAACATATCCATCGCCACGACCACGTCGGCGAACGGGTGGGGGTCGGCGTACTCCTTCTCGGACCGCACCACCTTGCCGTTCGTGTAGTGGACGATCCCTCCCTGGTGGCAGAGCAGGTTGCGGGGCGTGATCTTCTCCCCTTTATCCGGGAACTCAGGCACATACGTCCGCACGTCGGCATCGAGGTCGAGTCGGCCGCTCTCAGCGAGTTGCAGGGCAGCAACGGCCGTCACCGGCTTGGAGATGGACGCCCAGCGGAACTGGGTCCCGGCGGGGTCGACGGGCACCGCTTTCTCTTGGTCGGCATATCCATATCCCTTCGACCACGCAATTCTTCCCTCATCGATGACGACGACCGCCAGCCCAACAAGCTTCTGCTTGGCGACCTCGGCCCCGGCGACGGCATCAACCTTGTCGGCGCGGGCGTAGGGCGGTGCCTGGGCAAAGGCCGGGGTGGTGGCAAACAGCAGCAGGAATGCGATCGGCCGGGTCATGACGACTCCACGAGGATTCGGGGCGGGGAGGTTTGCCTCTATCCTACTATTTCGTCCCGGCGGCCGATTTCTTCGCAAAAAATGGTGCTCTGCCCTCAGAAACTTGCAAGGCCGCCGGGAAACGGACGGCAAAAGGTCGCACTGATGAACCCGGGGAATGGGGCAACTCTCAGCAAGAGAAATTTTAACCACGAATGACACAAATGACACGAATAAAATTTACAAAATCAATAAATTGTTCAATTTTTGATTGCATTTAATTCATTCGTGTTATTCGTGTCATTCGTGGTTAAAATCTTCAATTTCTGTGCAACCACCTGTTGGCGTCAACGCTCGAGCGGCCCAAGACGAATCCGGCTGAGGGAAGGCCCCCGGTGCCCCTCTTGGGGGTCATCGGGGCATTGTTTTTTTCGTGCCTTCCCTGCGATGCGCTCATTCCGTTCCGAATCGCAGGCGCTTTTCCTTCATCGTCCGTCAATCCGGACTGTCCTCGGCCGTGTCCATGATCCGGACGAAGATCTTGCGACGACAGACGTAGACGCCGGGCAGGCCGATCTGGCCGACCTCGAGGAACCAGAGTTGGGCCATCCCCTTGCGGCTCGGGATGGCTCCGACGGGCCAGGCGGTGCCGATCACCTTCCTCGCTCCATCGAGCACTTCCAGAAAGGGTGCCTTGCCCAGCATCACCAGGCCGTCGTCAGGCCCCTCATTGCTGAAGAACGGACCGCGTGAAATCGGGGACGAGGGTTCGTCGTCGGTCATGATCAAGTCGCGCCTTCCACGCCTGTCTGTGAAAATCCTCGCTCGACAATCCCTGATCGAGCCGTTCGTTCGTCAAGGCGGATCTCTCGGGAGCCGCCGCATCCGATCATGGATGCCGTCCGGGAGCCCAATCCTGCGGACTCCAGCGGACTCGACCACAAGTAATCGGCAACGGATTCCGAAGGCGACAGATCATTGTGCATGAATCCGCCTATCTATTTAGGACTACAAACCTGGTGACAGGAGCCGTACGCCAGCGCAATAACCGAGGCGGCGGGGCGAATCAGATTATGGCGGGGCGTCGGCGACGACGTTCTCGTTCTCGCCGCGTGCTGACGTTTCAACGCCGGAGACCCCGCATGAGTCAGGCCACAGCCCCCCCTCACAGGTTCTCCATTTCCGCTGGACGGGACGACCGACCGGCCAACACGCTCGGCAGAGCGCGCGGCAGGCGCTTCCGACCGCTCGCCGCCTTCTCGCTTCTGACCGCGTTGACGGCGTTGTCCTGCACGAGGGCGGAAGACCCCGCCGCCACCGCTCCGAACCGGCAAAGCGTCGACGTCGGCGGCTACAAACTGACGCTTCTCACCCGAGGCCAAGGCACTCCGACGGTGGTCATCGAGCCGGGCATGGGACTGGCGGCCGTGGAAAGCGACGAATGGACGGTTGTTTGTGAAGAAATCGCGAAGACAAACAGGGTCTGCCTGTACGACCGCGCCGGCCTGGGCACGAGCGACCCCGCACCGACGCGGCCCCGCACCAGCCAAGACATCGCCCGGGACCTGCACGCGCTCCTGATCAACGCGAAGGTGCCCGGCCCCTACGTGCTGGTCGGGCACTCGATCGGCGGCCTGAACGTGCGCGTCTTCGCCGACCTGTATCCGGACGAGGTCGCCGGCGTGGTCCTGGTGGACGTCACCCACCCCGACCAGGAGTCGAAATGGCTGGCCAGCCTGCCCGCCGAGTCGCCCGAGGAACTCCCTGCCCTGAAGAAGAGCCGAGAACTCCTCACGTCACGGCTCGAGAGAGGGAGCGACAACCCGGACGGCATGGACGTCGTCACCAGCCGAGAGCAGGTGCGTTCCACCAGCACCCTGGGAGACAAACCGCTGGCGGTCCTCACTCATAGCCCCGACTGGAAGATGGTCCCGGACCTGCCGGACGCCATCCTGAAGCCCCTCGAGCAGATCTCCCAGGACCTCCAAGCGAGCCTGCCCGCCCTCTCCACCAACAGCTCACACAAGGTCGCCAAGAAGGCCGGCCACGCCATCCACCTTGATGAGCCCAGCCTCGTGATCGAGGCGGTCCGCGAGGTGCTCGAAAAGGCAAACGGGAACACAGCGAAATTAAGGTAGAGGCCGCCTCCTCGGGCCTCATAAAGAGCTTCGTGATATCGGAATCTGAAGACAACTTGATGGCAAATCCGGAATCAAGTCACCGTAAACATAAGGATGTGACGCGATGAGTAACGTCGATGGCTTGGTCGAGGACGGCTGGGGGCAGGTGGCGGACACCTTCCGCGCCAATTTCAAGGAAGGAAAGGACCTGGGCGCGGCATGCTGCGTCTACGTCGACGGCCGTGCTGTGGTCGATCTGTGGGGTGGTCTGGCCGATCGCGAGAAGAATCGCCCGTGGGAACGGGACACGGTCGCGCTCGTCGCCTCGACCACGAAGGGGGCGACCGCAATTTGCGCCCATCTCCTCGTCCAGCGTGGCCAGCTGGATCTCGATGCTCCCGTCATTCGGTACTGGCCGGAGTTCGGCGCGGCGGGTAAGGAGAAGATCCCGGTCAGGTGGTTGCTCTCCCACCAGGCCGGTCTGCCGTATGTCGACACGCCCGTGACGTTCGAGGAGGCGTGCGCCTGGGATCCGCTGATTCGTGCGTTGGAAGTACAGAAGCCGCTGTGGACGCCCGGGACGGAGCACCTTTACCACGCGATGACGTACGGCTTTCTCGTTGGGGAGGTCATCAGGCGCATCACGGGCAGGTCCCCGGGCACATTCTTCGCCGAGGAAATCGCCCAGCCTCTCGGGCTGTCCGCATGGATCGGTCTCCCCGAAGAGGTCGAGCCGCGGATAGCCCGGATCGAGGCGGCCCCCTTCCCTTACAAGTCCATGGAAGACCTGGCGCCTGACTTCGCCAAGCTCATGGGGTTGGACCTCGCCGTGGCGGTGACCTTGGTGAAGGACGTTTACGGACCGGGCTCGGCCTTCATGAAGGCTGGGGCCGTGGGCGACGTCACCGGGGAGAACGTGCTCTCGCGGGCCTATCGAGCGGCGGAGTTTCCTGGCGCGAACATGTTTGCCAACGCCCACTCCATCGCCCGCATGTACGCCGCAACGGTGAGCGACGTCGACGGCATCCGTCTCCTCCAGCCCGACACGGTGGCCGCGATGACGGTGGCTCAGACCGATCGCACTCGCATGCACGGCGCCCCACCGGAGCTGCTGCCCGCCACCAAGAATCTATTCAACATGTCACTCGGTTTTGTGCGGTCGGCCCCGCCCGTCATGTCCATGTTCGGCCCAGCGTCATTCGGCCATCCGGGCAGCGGAGGGTCGCTGGGGGCCGCCGATCCCGAGTCTCGGGTCGGCTTCGGCTACGTTCCGAATCTCTGGGCGGCCACCATGGTCGATCCGCGCGCCATCGAACTGACGTCCGCGGTAGCAAAGTGCCTCGGCTAATCGTCACCTCATCAAAGAAAGGCAGGAACACAGACAACGAACCACGAATGACACGAATCACACGAATGAAAAATCAAAAATATTTTTAATTCATGATTAAATTTCATTGTTTTCATTCGTGTAATTCGTGTCATTCGTGGTTAAAATCTCCCCATTCTCAAGCGTTCGCCCTTGAATTGCACGGGGTCATTCGGTAAGACCCTTCGAGCCGATCCGCAAAGCACCGGAACCGCTCAGAAGGAAGACACCGTGGACATGTTCATCCGAGACGCAACCGAAGCCGATCTGCCGGCGATCGTCGACATTTACAACCAGTCCATCCCGGCCGGTTGGTCGACCGCCGACACCCAACCGATCACGGTGGCCGACCGTCTCGACTGGTTCCGCAAATTCGACCCCGCGCGGCGGCCGATCTGGGTCGCCGAAGTGGACGGCCAGATCGCCGCCACAGCCTATTTGTCCTCGTTCTACGGCGGGCGGGCGGCTTACGACGCCACGGCCGAAGTCAGCCTCTACATCGCCACCGCCTTTCAGCGCCGGGGCATCGGGCGGCAGTTCAAGCAGTGGGTGATCGCGGAGTGCCCTCGCCTGGGCGTGACGACCCTCCTCAGCATGCATTTCGACCACAACGAAGCCACCCGCCGGATCAACGAAAGCCTGGGGTTCCAGCCGTTGGGACATCTCACCGAGATCGCCCTGGTCCAAGGGACCAAGCGAGGACTCGTCATCTCGGCCCTCCGCATCCCGCCCAAGCCGGAGACCCCCTGATCGTCCTCCCCGCCGATTCGGTCTCTCGAGTGTTCTGGATCCGCACAAAAATCACCGCAAGAGACAGAAACCACGGGCACACGTGTCCCAATGACCTCTCATTGGTTCGGAAATCCTTGACGTGGATCGCGGGCGGAGAAGATACTCCATGACGTGACGGCGAGGACGAATCTTCGCCCAGGATCGGAGGGAACCCGCGAAGCCCCGTCGTCGTCCATCCGGCCCCGGCGAACCTCAGCCGCATCGACTCACGCCTCATGGGTGCCTCAGCGTCCGGCCACACCTGGGGAACGACCACCCCAAGGGCCCCAGCGCAGTCCTTTTGGCAAAGCCGACAGCCGCGAGCACGTGGGTCATGAAATCGGCCCCTGCGCACCAATCAGCGTCAAGCTCTTTGACAATCAGGAGTTGGATCAAATATCACCGCCAACCCCCTCTCGCGTGCCCGAAACGGTTTCACCCAACGCATTTCGGGCAACGCGACTTATCAACACGCCCGAGTGATCGAGCCATTCGAAGCCACCTCTCGCGGGATCGTGGTTAACCCCCTCTCCCCCAAGAGGATCGATCGCCGGCCGTCTTCCACGGCCTCCGGGCCGTGGCCCCATTGAAGCAAGATCCTCGGGACCAGGTGATAGCTACTTGCAATCCCGTCTTCCACGGCCTCCGGGCCGTGGCCCCATTGAAGCCCAGGCCTGGACCGGTCCCTTGCGGCTCGGGATCGCCGTCTTCCACGGCCTCCGGGCCGTGGCCCCATTGAAGCGTCGACTTCGACCAGCGTGCGAAGGGCGATATCGCCGTCTTCCACGGCCTCCGGGCCGTGGCCCCATTGAAGCTGAGAACGCACGAGTTCGCCGAGATCGAGGACGAAAGTCTTCCACGGCCTCCGGGCCGTGGCCCCATTGAAGCATCAGTTGAGCTCCGGGTTGGCATCGGCCTGGTCGGTCTTCCACGGCCTCCGGGCCGTGGCCCCATTGAAGCCATTACGGCAGGCTGCAACCGCACGCTGCTCCGAATCGTCTTCCACGGCCTCCGGGCCGTGGCCCCATTGAAGCGATCGGCCTGTCACGCGAAGCACTGGTCGCTCGCTGACGTCTTCCACGGCCTCCGGGCCGTGGCCCCATTGAAGCATGGTCAGGCCGTGACAGTAGTACAGCCTGACGACAGTCTTCCACGGCCTCCGGGCCGTGGCCCCATTGAAGCGTTAACCCTATAACGACGTTATAGCCGTCGTCTTGGTCTTCCACGGCCTCCGGGCCGTGGCCCCATTGAAGCGTAAATCTCCAGATCTTGTTAACAGGATAATCGCCGTCTTCCACGGCCTCCGGGCCGTGGCCCCATTGAAGCTTGACCATCCCGATCCGTGCCAACCTCGACTCCGGCGTCTTCCACGGCCTCCGGGCCGTGGCCCCATTGAAGCCACAAGCCCCGCAAACCTGTCCCGGAGGTGTCTGTGTCTTCCACGGCCTCCGGGCCGTGGCCCCATTGAAGCTGCACCCGCTTGGTCAGCTCGGGGATCGAGTCCCCGGTCTTCCACGGCCTCCGGGCCGTGGCCCCATTGAAGCGGCGCTTGGCATGCCAAGCTGGGTGATGCCGAGAAGTCTTCCACGGCCTCCGGGCCGTGGCCCCATTGAAGCGCAGCCCTGAACCAAGTAGCGGTCACCCTGGAGCGACGTCTTCCACGGCCTCCGGGCCGTGGCCCCATTGAAGCCACACGTACGCCGGCCTGAGTCAGTTCCTCTTCTCCTGTCTTCCACGGCCTCCGGGCCGTGGCCCCATTGAAGCGCGTCTTCACGCGCGGCCAACGGCTTGCCGACCAACTCGTCTTCCACGGCCTCCGGGCCGTGGCCCCATTGAAGCTAGTTCTTCTCGAGCCAGGTCTTGTCAGCCAGGCCGTCTTCCACGGCCTCCGGGCCGTGGCCCCATTGAAGCGCCACAACTCGGCCAACGTCGCTGCCTGGCCGCATCGTCTTCCACGGCCTCCGGGCCGTGGCCCCATTGAAGCTTTCCTGGTTTGAGCAGGTTTCGACATGGACCCTGGAAGTCTTCCACGGCCTCCGGGCCGTGGCCCCATTGAAGCACATCGCTCTGCTACGACGAGTGGCAATACGCGGTCGTCTTCCACGGCCTCCGGGCCGTGGCCCCATTGAAGCAATGTGCATCGCATCCGCCTTCAGTGAGAGGAGCAGGGTCTTCCACGGCCTCCGGGCCGTGGCCCCATTGAAGCGACTTCGATCTCGATGTTCACACCGTAGAACTTTCCCGTCTTCCACGGCCTCCGGGCCGTGGCCCCATTGAAGCTGATTACGCCAAGAAGACGGCAACTCTCAACCTGATGTCTTCCACGGCCTCCGGGCCGTGGCCCCATTGAAGCGGGGGACTCGATGGGGTCGAGGACTCTTCCAGCGGCGGTCTTCCACGGCCTCCGGGCCGTGGCCCCATTGAAGCGCCGGCTGCTGCTGTCCTCCAGATTTTTCCCAGCCTCGTCTTCCACGGCCTCCGGGCCGTGGCCCCATTGAAGCATTTCGAATATTGTGGGCCGGATCCTCGGCCAGTGTCTTCCACGGCCTCCGGGCCGTGGCCCCATTGAAGCTCGGCGATGTAAGCCTCGGCGTTCTGCTGCACCTTTCCGGTCTTCCACGGCCTCCGGGCCGTGGCCCCATTGAAGCGTCGAAGCCTTTTAGAACTCTCTTCTCCAGATCGGGTCTTCCACGGCCTCCGGGCCGTGGCCCCATTGAAGCATTGTGCGTCCGTTGAGGTAGCCGGCTTGAGCTTGTCTTCCACGGCCTCCGGGCCGTGGCCCCATTGAAGCCGTTCCATGCGGTATATACAGCCGCGCCCGACGCGAGTCTTCCACGGCCTCCGGGCCGTGGCCCCATTGAAGCTCGAGGATCCCCGGGTTGTGGTCCGGCGAATTGTTGTCTTCCACGGCCTCCGGGCCGTGGCCCCATTGAAGCAAGTCACGCCGGTCGATCTGGACGGCCAGGTCTCGGTCTTCCACGGCCTCCGGGCCGTGGCCCCATTGAAGCCGCTCCACTGACACTCTGACCCGCAAAGGGATGGCGTGGTCTTCCACGGCCTCCGGGCCGTGGCCCCATTGAAGCCTGTGCAAAATGTGGTTGTTGCCGCGTTTGTGACGCCGTGTCTTCCACGGCCTCCGGGCCGTGGCCCCATTGAAGCGGTATACGAAACCGTTGTTTGGAGCCGAAACGGCGTCTTCCACGGCCTCCGGGCCGTGGCCCCATTGAAGCCTCCACACCAGCGGACAGTGGATTGCGTCGGAGCTTGTCTTCCACGGCCTCCGGGCCGTGGCCCCATTGAAGCGCTATCCCGAGGGCCTTTTTGAAATCGTCCAAGTGAGTCTTCCACGGCCTCCGGGCCGTGGCCCCATTGAAGCTTGCGTAGCCTTTTTCAGGGATGTCACGGCAGGAGCGTCTTCCACGGCCTCCGGGCCGTGGCCCCATTGAAGCGTGACGACAACCAACCAGGCCACGCGAGCATAAAAGGTCTTCCACGGCCTCCGGGCCGTGACCCCATTGAAGCAACCCAGCCGGGGATTACTCCGTCCACCGAGGTGTGACGTCTTCCACGGCCTCCGGGCCGTGGCCCCATTGAAGCTTGTTTGCCGGATCGAGGGTCCATTTCGGGTCCTGTCTTCCACGGCCTCCGGGCCGTGGCCCCATTGAAGCAATTGAGCGGCCTCTTCCGGCTCCTCCGCGAGGCTGGTCTTCCACGGCCTCCGGGCCGTGGCCCCATTGAAGCACTCTATTCCGACTCGGCCAGGACGCAACGTTGAGCGTCTTCCACGGCCTCCGGGCCGTGGCCCCATTGAAGCCTTTGTTGCTGAGCTTTTCGGATGCCTGTGCAGACGTCTTCCACGGCCTCCGGGCCGTGGCCCCATTGAAGCGTGAGGATATTTCCGGAGATCCGCAGATTCTCGGTCAGTCTTCCACGGCCTCCGGGCCGTGGCCCCATTGAAGCGTCGACATGCCAACTTTACAGGCCATGCATTACTCTGTCTTCCACGGCCTCCGGGCCGTGGCCCCATTGAAGCCAGTAGAGTTTCTTGCCCGCAGCAGCGGTGACGTCGTCTTCCACGGCCTCCGAGCCGTGACCCCATTGAAGCTTGTGCAAGTCGGGATCGTTGGTGTCGATGCCCACCGTCTTCCTCGGCCTCCGAGCCGTGGCCCCATTGAAGCACGATCACGTACGCTGGCCAGGAGCCCAAGCCGTGAACATCTTCCACGGCCTCCGGGCCGTGGCCCCATTGAAGCGCATTCTCGCCCCGGTCGGTCGGCTCAACTCCAAAGTCTTCCACGGCTTCCGAGCCGTGGCCCCATTGGAGGCGGAAAAGGGGAGCAAGAGCCGCCCGAGTGGGGATCATCAATCCATCGGCTCCTGCCCCTTTTCCGTTTCGTTATTGATCGGCTTGCGACAAGCTCAAAGCGTAGCGCCCGAACAAGAATCGCCATTTTTCATATAATGATTACACAATTAAATGATCGCTCGATTCGCCGTCGTCATTCTTGCGTCGCAATGGATCGCTTGCCTATGCGCCTCGGCGCAAAGCCACTTGGAACCCGAGAACGGGATCCTCAACGCAACCGACTCGACGTGGAACTCTTCGAAGAGAATTCGTGAGGTACTGCTCAAAGAGGCGACGTATTATCATCTGGCGCGCATGGTCTGTCTCCCCTCATTCGACGAGCCGGAGTGGGTCGTGACGGTCGTCCGACAGGATGGAGAGGAACTCGATGCCCCTCATACCTACTTCGTGGAATACGTGGGCGCGGAAACGAAGCTTTTTCTTGCGAAAGGCGCTCAGGACGTCCAGGTGAAGCGGTCGCGGGCCCCCCTCGATCGGAGTACGGCGGAATCCCTCAATAAGACTTGGCGTCGGATGCTTCGCAGCACCCGGTATCCCAAGGATCCAAGGCTCGGGGCAGATGGCGTCAACTATCACTTCTCGCGGTTCGTACCCCTGATCGACCGTGGCAGAAACGACCCGCTCGCGGGGTGGGAGCAGGGAAAGATCTGGACACCCGACGAGGATTCCCTGTGCGGAGAACTCGTCGCGATCGGCGAGGAATTGAAGCGGTACGCGGTCGCTCTGCCGGCAGATCGGGACAGGATCCATGATCGGATCCGAGCCAAGGAGCATCAGCTCAAGGCAAAGCTCAACCGAGAATCCAAGACAGCCCCGTAAGAAACCGAGGGCAAAAAAAAAGGATCAGCAGCCGCCCAGGTGGGGATCCTCAGTTCATCGGCTCCTGCCCCTCTTCTGCCTCTTGAGCGCGCCTGCGCCCAGCCGATTCGTCATCGCCATCGCGGTTTTGCTCGGCTCGGGCCTGTTCGACATGCTGGACTTGTGGCTCGACGGCTCTCTGAAGGGCGACGAAACAGCCCGCCGCGCTCCCACTCGGCTTTTTATACCAGTAATAGATGTAACCCTGCTCTTCGAGCCTCAAACCAAGGCGATGAAGTCCGTAGAGTGCCGCCACGCAGCCCAAGCAGACCGAACTCCAGCCGACGATAGGCCAGAACGCCATGAGATCCTCCTGGGTTCGCTCCGAAATTGGTTCTCAAGCGAAATGGACGATTCCCAGAGCGAAACTCGCCATCATGATCGTCCTATGGCAAAGGCGCTACGGACTATTTATGAAAATCCACAATGATTATGGTATTCTTTGTGTCCAGCAATCCCGACATTGAAGCTCCAAGTCGATTTTCACTATGGGTCTACCTACTACGGCGGATCACTTGCGAGTGGCGCACGGAAATCATGGGTCAGGAGTGGGGCCTCTCAAGCCTGGCCCTCCACGGGACTCGAAGACTCGGAAGCCTTCTTGGGTGGCCAGGACAACTTGTTGTCCTTGGTCGCGCGGAACGCTGACGGAACAACTTCCTCATTTCCTGGGGGGATGGGTGGTCCGATTTCGGGAAATCGTTTCGTTGGCGTTCCAAGGGGCGACCGTTCTTAGCCAGGGATGAAACTCATGAAAATTAACATGAGTTCAATTCCATATGAATTGCAGCCCCGAAGGGGCGACCGTTAAAGGCGTTAGACTCATTCAGACGGTCGCCCCTTCGGGGCTGCGGAGCGCTAATTTGTCGCGTCTCTTCCAGGGGTTTCACCCTTGTCCTTACCAAGAACGTTTGCGCAGTAATGCTACTCCAAGCGAAGGTCCAGCTCAGCCCCCTGAACCATCGCTTGGAGCTTCATCCATCCCCTCCAGATCGTTTGCCATCCCGGCTCACCGTCCCCCTTCCGTCCCAGGAATCCCCCGAGTTTCGCCAACTCCCGAAAAAACTGATACGTTCCCCATGGCAACGCCTCAGTCGTTCGCCGAAACGCGCGGAGCACGGCCACATATTTTGGCGGGGCGGCTTCGATCGCCGGCCGTTCCGGTTCCGATCGGGCGATCCCTTTCAACTGCAAGAGCCGTACCGCCACCACTGACAGCAGACCCGTCAGCGCCTCCAGCCGATGGCTCGCCTTGAGTTGATGATCGGCTGCACTGCAACCCGATTTCAACGCTTTGTGCCATTCTTCGATCAGCCATCTCTTTTCATAATAGGAAATGATCCGCAACGCATCCTCAAGGCAGGCCACTTCCAGAGAAGTGTACAGCACCCATTCGATCGGTTCTTTGACCGAGGCGGGCGGATCGACCTCACGCACACACACCACGTATTGCGCGATCGGTTGCGGATCGAGACCCTTCAGCGAGTCCGCGGGCTGCCGCGGTACGAGCATCGTCGCCCGCACGAACGTGACGGTGAGCTTGGCGGTTCGCGCCGGCAATCCGGGACGAGACCGCAGCTTGAGCGTGAAGCAACCCGCTTGCGGTACCGATTCGAGTTCCTCCTGCAACGGGCGTTCGAGACCATCGGCACCCTGGACGCGTCGGTGCAGGCTCTTGACCCGTCCGACCCAATCGACGCCCTGACGCTGGGCGCGGCAATAGACCTCGAAATCGTCGGATCCACGGTCCATGACGTGAACCCAGCGTGTGTTTTGGGGCGGGGAACCGATCAGTTCGATGAGTTTTCCCCAGACCTCCGACTCGCGATCGCGTTTGCGGCGTTGCGTCCGACTCTCCCCCTTGGGAACCGGTTTGCGATGAAAGAGAATTTGGCCTGCGAGGCCGTAGACGACCTCGTCCTTGTGGGAGACCATCAATCCGGAGTGGATCATGAAGCCCTGACCCGTGCCCGTACCAACGGGCCCCACGCCTTGAATCTGTCGGGTGCATCCGAAATCAATCTCGGTGGTGTCGTCAAGGATCAGGGCCATCTCGGGGCTGGTTTCCCGGATCGAACGCCAATGCGGCTCGGCAATCGCCCGGAAGTTGACGGCCGAGGAGTCGAGCAGGCGATAAGCGGCCCTGAGGTCGTCCCAATTGCCCGTCGCTTTCGGAAGACTGGCCGAGGAATCCACGGCGATTTGCGTGGCGAGTCGGATCAGCCGCGTTTCTCGGCGTTTGTCGCCCAGATCGGCACCGGCGAAATTGGCTTGGGCCCAAGCCTCAGGGTCGGTCAGTGTGGGACTCATGATGAGCATCCGAGCAAGCCAGGGTACCTTGCCCCGGGCCGTCAGACCGACGGGTGGGTCAAGAGAAGCATTGACTATGCCAGATTGCCCGAAAAAAGCAGGGGGAAACTCTGGATTCTGTACGAATGTTCTTGGTAAGGATAAGGGTTTCACCCCTGGCTAGAAACGGTCGCCCCTTCGGGGCTGCAAACAGAGGCCGGTCCCAGGGGGGAAGGGGAGGGACAGAAAAAAAAGGATCGGCGGGCGGCTCTGTCACAAGAGGTCCAGCCCCCCTCCGCGATCAACAAACACAACGGGAGGATTCGCCTTCTGGGACAAACTTTGAGAGGCACGGTCATTGTGCGTGCTCATTTGGAGAAATGAAAGGTTGCCGGGGTCGCCTCAGGCAAGCTCAACTCGAGATTCCACCCCGTCTGATCCGCCGATCGGACGACAGCATGTTCGAGGGGCCGTCCCTGGATCGTGCGCACTTTTCCCTCGTTGAAAAAGGCCCCACGATAAAACTCAATATTCACGGAACTCACACGCCATGCGGGTTGCCCCTGTTTCAGCATCCCCGCAAACGAAGGCCAGAGCTTGGATAGATCCGGATCCTGCATGTCGTTCGTGACACGAGCGTGGAGGTTTCCGCAGACCGCCAAAATCTTGCTTGTCGTCTTGAGCGACTTGGTTTCTCTCAGCAGGTTTGCCGCCATTGCGGCGTCACGCGCCCGCCAGAGGGCAATGCCATCCTCGGCAGTCAATTGAGGTGCCTCTGCGCCCCCGGTCGGCTTCTTTTGCATCAGAATAAGGCGCTGTTGTTCAAGCATCGACTCGGTGTCGTCGAAGCAGATCACCTGCCATCGAAATGGCGGAGAAACGGCGATGCGGACCAGCGATAAGAGTTGGGCATTTCCTCGACCATCTCCACTGGGATTCGCAAAGAAATCCGGGACTCTCTCCGTTTTCCCGTGTGCCCAAGCCAGCAAGGAGGCTTGCTCCTTGTTGGGCACTTCAATCGCTAATATGTGATAATCCAGTTTAGCAAGAGGTTCCAGGAGGCTTGCGGTCAGTTCCGGCACTTCCTGAGTCCCGTGGGTCTCCCCCAGAATCAGGACATTGCTGCTCGCAGCGAGCTTCTCAATGTCGGCTCTTGCCGCAGGTGGCAACGGGTAAGGTTTGAGATCAGCAGCGTATGAGACGCTCGGGATTGCGAGGCTGCTCAATAAATATGCGAGAGCGATTACGAAATGAGGGACGCGCACGCCATTGCCTCCCATAGTGAAAACACTCCTGCCTGAAGAGATCGATCCGTTCTACGCCACGGCTTCGGCCGAGGTAAAAGTCTGTCCCAGAAGGCGAATCCTATCGGTATTTTTCGATCATCTTTCGGGTGCCACGGGTTCCGTACTCGGACCCCGTGCGGGAATTCCTTGGCCGGGGCGCACGGGGTCCGAGTACGGAACCCGTGGCACCCCAGCGTCCTTCCTTTCCCGGTGAAGCCTGACCTTCCGAGACAGACACTAAGAATCACCGCATCGGCGCCACTGAAAACAAAAGGTAGCCGTTCACACCCTGGAGACCCTCAAAAACAAGGAGTTTGAAAGACCTAAGGACGATTGAATCGTTGATTTTGCCCTCTCAACGCCCGGAAATCGCTTGTTTTCAGCTTTCCCACCCTGTGAACGGCTACAACAAAAGATCGGCCGGCTCCTACCCTCTTCCCGCCTCTTTGGGGGTATCCTGGGCAGCGGCCGGTGCGCTCGCGCCCTTCATCATCTTCAGAAGGGAATTCGCGGTCTCCTCGACTTCCTCGAAGTTCTTGGCTTTCATCTGTTCTTGCAGTTGCTTCATGAGCGACATGGCCTTCTTCTTGCTGTCGACTTCGGCCTTCTCGATCCAGCCGGGGAGTTCCTTCTGGATTTTGTGGATCTTGGGAGGCAAGCGTTCCATCAGGCTCTCCTCCGTTTTCGCTTCGACCAGCGCATCGCCCTTCAGAAACTTGCGATACGCCCTGATTGCCTCTTCCCCCTCGGTGACCACGCGGAAGCCCATCGTCTTCATCGCGTCGCCCCCGACTCCCCAGGAGAAGAGGTTCACCAGGGTTGCGCCATGGTTGAACATCTTTGCCAGGTACGTTTCCATATCCATGCCCGTTTGCCCGGGGCCGCTCGAGGGCTGCATATTCGTCCCCTCGCTGGAGGCCCAGCCCACCTGCTTGTGCCTGGCCATTTGTTCGTAAATGTCTTCGAACAGGCCAGGCTGCGGATAGGTTGAGAAACCAGGGCGATGGTTTTCCCCAAAGGCCATGGACGGAGGCGCAAAGTGATTGTGTTGTGAGTAGGCACTTTCCTTATCACGCTTCATGTACGTGATCGCCTTATCGTCGCCGAGATTGAACGCCCGGCGCGAGAGGAAGGCGGTATGCGAATAGATTTTTTGCGGGGAAACACCGGCCTCGGCCAGTCCTTTCGTCCAGTGCTCGATGAACTCCTGGACGACCTTCTCCCGTTCGAGATTCATGTCCTGAGGAGGACGTTCACGGCTGAACCCTCGATTCATCAGCGCACGATAGCCGAGATATTTTCCTGTCTTGAAGTCCTGGCCAATCATGGTCTCCCAGCCGGCAATCACCCCCGCGAACAGCTCCGGCTTCTTGTGCTCCTGCAACGACTTCACGCCCGCCTGGATCGCCTTGCCGAGCAGGGCGGAGCGTTGCTGCACCTCGCGCTGGATCGCCTTGCTGTTGAAACACATTTGCGGCGGCGCGGCGGTCGGCTCCTTCCCCCAGTTCAGGCGTCGGCCCGTGCAGGGGGTCCCGTCCCAGTCCAGGGCCTCCACGTTCTTCGGGTCGCTCCACAGGTCCTTGCGCTTCGCCCAGAACATCGAATCGTCGATATGGAACCCGACGGCCACATCGGTCTCCAGGGCCAAACGAAACGCGAGTTCAATGAACCTGGTGACCTCGGCGTCATCCTGTTCAAAGCAGAGCGGCCCCAGCATGACAGCCAGCCGGGTTCGCTCGTCGCCCACGGTGCCGATTCGCCGTTTGATGTCCTCAACCCAGTTCCGAAGCGCCGCCGTGCCCGGCAAGACGGGCTCGCGGCTCCCGCTATTCAGAAGGACCGCCACTTTCGGGTCGGAACTGTAGTGGGTGAAAATCTGAAAGGCCAGATACCGGGTCTCCTTCTCCGCGTTCACGGAGTCGGAAGTCGACGGCTTCGGTACGTTCTGACCCGACGCGGTACCGGCAAACAGGACCGCAACGAGCCCAAGCACTCCAAGGCGATTCCTCATCATATCTGCTTTCTGCGAGAGAACTCGATTGACGGTCAATGGTTTCAGGCCACCCTGCACGAACAGCCCATCACAAAAGCCAAAGCCTTGCCGTTCACATTGGTGATCATCAACGGGACATTAAATAAATATACATAAAAAGCTTAGATCCACTGCCCCTTTTGGGGTCGCGACGGGAGATACGCGGGGAAGCGTGTTTTTTTATTCCACTTGGAGGAGTTCAATTGCTCCAAGGTTAGCCCGATGGCTTTACGCAAGTCGACACCAGAAACAATCGTCCATTCAAACGCCGCATCGGTAAAGATCGTCCCCTCGAGTTTCGTATCATCAAAATGGCAATTTTTCACGTTTGCCCCAGTGAGATCGGCACCACGGAGATCGGCTTCTTTAAAGCGCGAACCAAAGAGGTCGACGTGGCGTAGGTTGACTCCCCGGAGATCCGCGTCCCCAAATTCGGTATTACCGAAGTGCGTCCCGCTAAGATCAGTCTCTGCTAAATCGGCGCCGATCAGACAGGTCCCTTTGAAGCGGGCCCCTGTGAGCAAGGCGTTTCGGAGCTTCACTCTACGCAAGTCCGTGTCACTCATGCTGGTTTTCCGAAGATCCACGCCCGTGAGGTCGGCGCCATCCAGCCACGTATAGCGGAACGCGGCCCGGTTGAGGATGGCACCGGCGAGGTTGGCCTTTTCGAGATTCGACGTGCTCAGGTTGGCTTTCCGGAGATCGGCGGCTCTCAGGTCCGCTTCGGCCAGGTCGATCTTGATCCCGCTCCGTAGGGGGCCACGAAGAAACGCCTCGCGAAGATCCTGACCTTGGAGATCGGCGCCGCGAAGGTCGAGAGTTTCCGTCAGTTCACCGACCCTCCGATTCCATTCTTGAATCCCTTCCGGTCCCCCTCGAAGCAATTTCAACGCACACTTTCGGTTCATATGGCCTGCTCCTTCCCGTCAACCCGCTAGCGGACGGTTCTCGGTCAATTGTTCGAAATAACACCAATGCCTTCGACGACCGGCGCGAGAGCCGGAACGCTTGAAGCAAATCAAAAGGACATCCCGCAAGGCGATATCGCCTCCATTTAACCACACGTCAGATCACGATCTCATACGCATGCGACCACAGCCAGACCCCACAGGGCCAGGAACGGGGAAGGGACCTTGGCACGCGTCAATGGTCCCGAATCGTTACGAGGTGAGTGCCCCCGAACTGTTGCGAGACCTGATGCTCTCTTGACCTGGCAACTACCTCCAGGACGGTCCTTGAGTTTCGGCCTTCTCTGGGACTTTTGGCATTCACCCGCGCGGTGAAATCTGGAGATCATCAGTTCCGACTCGAACACCCCCGCCTCGTTCGCGGCCCTCACCGCGATTGACTCGGCCTTGAGGTCATCGTTGTCGCTCAGGGCCGTTTGCTTCGTCGGTCTCGTTGAACTCGCGCTTCGCCCCCTTCCTTGGCCCTGGTGACGAATCGGTCGCTCGCGTCGATCCGCTCCTTGAGATGTTCCAAGAGCAGCGAGGCATTCTTTCTTTCCCGCTGTGACCCTAAAATCGAAAAAGAAGAATTTCACTGCATAACGCGGTAGACAAACGGCATTCCGCTGCATAATATGCAGCAAGAGACGAAATAAAGGACGAGTGCCCACTTCTGTGATGCCGAAGGCGTTGAGCGCATTCGGAATGGCTTGGGGACCAACCATGGCGGATGAGTCACAACGAAAGCCAGTCAAAATCGGCGTCAAGGAAGGGGGAGGGCCGCCTCCGGGATACAAGTGGAACGTCGAGATCCTTGAGCAAGCTTTTGCTGAAGCGATGGGGTTTCTCAATGCCGACCAGTATTGCCACCTCGCCTCCCAATTTCGCGAGTTAGCCGGTCAGGATGAAGCCAGCCAGAGCCAAACGGTTGACGTCCGGCCCATCGAGGATTTTTACGAACTCCGTGACAAGGGAGGCATCCTTAGAAGGATGAATACACGCATTTTTTTCTTCATTCACAAGAAAATGCGAACAATTGTCATTTTAGGCGCCATCAAGAAAGAGAACGATGGTGCCACTCCCATGGGAGACAAAATCACGATGCGACGGCGAAAACGACTCTATTTGCAGGCCGACTCCCGTTGAGGCGCAACTTGCCGACATCGAAGGAGCTGTCTTCCACGGCTTCCGAGCCGTGGCCCCATTGAAGTCTGAGGAACCTGAGCAGTCGTGAGAATATCTTCCACGGCTTCCGAGCCGTGGCCCCATTGAAGCGGCGTCAGTGTGAAAGCACGGCTCGCAATACCTTGTCTTCCACGGCTTCCGAGCCGTGGCCCCATTGAAGCCCATTCAGTGGCGACTGGACAAACATCGCGAGTAGTCTGCCCCGGCTTCCGAGTCGTGGCCCCATTGAAGCCGATGAATGAGACTCTTTCATCGAGGCGATGCCATGTTGACCGAAAAAATCGGCGAGACTTACAGCGAGCTGCCTGAAGCTGTGAAGCCGGCGCTCCTGGCGCTGTCGATCCTGATCGACCGGATCGGATCGCTGCCGAAGGCCGACCGCGACGACCTCTTCGAGTTACTGCAGGAATGGCAGAAGGCGGAGACCCCTGAGGATCAGCGGAGTGTTCAGCGGGCCATGGAGGAGATCTTGGCCCAGGTCCCGGTCACGACGAGGCCATTGCCGTTGAATGACTCGGCGGCAATGTCGCCAAGCTCGAAGACATGGGCCGAGCACGTCGGGAAAGCGATCCGCAAACTGCGGTGTGACTTGGGTTGGACTCAGAAGCAGTTGGCCGAGAAGGCTGGGCTTCCTCAGAGTCACGTCAGCCGCCTGGAGAACGCGGAGTACACCGCGACAAACTTGACCCTGACGAAAATTGCAACAGCCTTGGGGGTCGAGGTGAGAGCGATGGACCCTTGCGCGGACTGAACAATTTGCTCTGGCGAAGCCGTAGACACATTGAAGCGTCCCGGAAGAAAAAAAAGCCTAGCGTTCGGCAGTTGGTGCGCGAATCTGGGCAAGGAACGCTGTATTGGGAAGGAAGTTTACGGCCTGAACTGGTAGATCGGGTGTCCTGGCGGCCTTGAGCGATCTCCGTCGAATTCAGATGCGCGCACCAACTACCGAGCGCTTACAAAAAAAGAGGAGGGCCGACGCCTGGCATCAGCCCCCCCTCTCATTCCGAACGTCAGCCGGGCGGCTTATCATGGCGGCGGCGTCACGATCGAGGAACGCCCGGCTTCGTCGCCATTCGGCTTTATTCCCCCTTGGCGACCTTCAGCGTGATTTCGAGCGGGGTTCCCTCCTGGCCCGATCCGCTGATCGGCGTTACGGTGACTTTGGATGTCCCGTTGCCGTGAGCCGTGAGGTAGGCGCGGATCTCGCCTGGGGCCCCTGGGAGCGGCTTGGCTGGCGGGGCGAAATACACGCCGACCTTCTTGAGGTGGTCCCCGTGGACGGAGACCTTGAGCTTGGCCGCCGGGTTGCTCGGTCCGGTCGACGGGTTACTCGGAACGGAAATCTCGACCAGATCGCCGCTTGCGGCCGTGTACTCGCCACTCTTCACGATCCGTTCGAGTCGTCCCAATTCGTGCTCGGCCCCGTAAGCGATTCCCCAAGAAGTCGCCAGTAGGCAGGCCGTCGCCAAGGCACCCAGAATCCCATGCTGTCGCGACATCGAGCATACTCCTCTAATAAGAAGGAACCACCGAGATCTTCCACCCGACAAAACCGCCGGATCGATTTATCGGTCGAATCCATTGTTATGACTATTTGAAACAAGTCAATCGTCCAGCCTAATTTTTCGGTCGCCCGCATTATTGAGCTGCGGACAACAACGCATCAAGGAACACCAATTGCAAGAGGATCGGCCTTGGGAACGATTCCGATCCAGGCGACGGCCTCATGGGGCGGATCGACGCCTTGCCACCGGCTTGGAGGGAATGGACGCGCCGCGTACGATCGGGGGCATGGCGGCCCTCGGCGTCAGGGCCGCGTAGCGGGGCGTTCCGGCGATGGGCCCCCGAGAGCACGCGGGCCGGAGGCATCGCCCAGGAGAATTCCTACGCGGAACCTGATACCATCAGCCCAACCTCATGTTGGAGCTCACCAATGCCACGCTTCCGGTTCCGCATGCGAGGGATTCTGGTCGCCGTCGCGGTCGTGGGAATACTGCTGGGGCTACACCAGTGGATGTCGCGACGGGCCAGGCGCTTTCACGCCATCAGTGAGAGCCATCGCAGCCGGCTGTCTCTGGTCATCTCCGGCCCGGTCACCTCGGAGGGTGATTTCCTCGGCGTCCCGTCCGTCCTGGATCGCGACCTGAAGACCGTGTCCAGGCACAGGGCACGCAAGGAACTCTGGCATTACACCATGTCCGTCCGATACAAGCGCGCTGCGGAACGCCCCTGGCTCCCCGTCCCGCCCGATCCGCCGGAGCCCTACTAACCGGTGGAGTGCGGAGTGCCGGCTGAGGCCAAATGAGCCCGAACTTCGGGTCGAACGGCCCCGCCGTCCGTGGCCTATTTTTTTAGAGCCTGTCTCGGAAGGTCAGGTTTCGCCGGAGCGGCCCGGCGGCCTTTGCCAGCCCCGGAGGGGCGACCGTTTCTAAGCCGTTGGTCTCGGTTTTCTTTGATTGATCTGATGGGCGACCGCGGTGATACAATCGCTGTTGGGTGCCACGGGTTGTACTCAACCCGTGAACGATAGCCCAGGTTTTTGGCTCACGGGTTGGGTACAACCCGTGGCACCCAGGGCTTGCACATGATTCAATGCAAAGAAAAACCAGGTCCAGGTGCTTAGCTCAGGGCGCAAGCCCTGAGGAATTCCTCGATGCCATGCGCCACTCTCCCCGCTGTGGAGGGGATAACACAAATACAACACATACATTCTTTCTTAAATTGCACCCATTGGATTGCGATCCTGGCTATTGACGGCCGCCCCTTCGGGGCTCCCAGAAATCGACGGGATGCCCGCGACCCAAGCCCAAGTGCCAGCCGACGGTAAGCCGCTGTTGCTCCATTCTCAAAGAGGGGAAATACGTTCCGTCCCCTTGCTCCTCCATATTGCCTGATTCCTGCCGTCCTGCGTCCGTTCAGGCTTCGACAGGGTTCCCGGTCCGGGCCAAAGCGACAGAATAGCGGGCGTAAAAGGCGGCGACCTCCGAGGCGTGTGAAAGGCCCCGGAGGAGTCGCCTTATCGGCCGACAGGGTCGATCCCGGACCCGCTTATTTATTGGCAACAGCAAGCCACATCACGTAGTAGTTGGCGGCCTGGTTGGCACTCACAACAGTGAACCCCGTGGTGGTTACGCTGCTCAACGTATCCGTGTGCCCTACCTCCTGTCCTTGGCCGGCCCAATAGGGGGATATTGTCACGACAGGCGGGTGAGCGAACGCTCTCGGAAAGTTGATCTGCAAGGTCCCCGTGTTTTTGTTCGCAGCCCCGCCCTGAAACTCGAGCGCATCCCCCGGGACCATCGCTCCATGCTTCGAGCCGAGCTCCGGAATCTTGTGCTCCGAAGTGTGCACGGCTGGTTTCACAGTACTCATGGCACAATTTCCTCGTTAAAGAAACAACGGCCAATTCGACACGTTTTACGTTTTCTTATGTCTTGAGTCAAATTTCAAGAGAATTCTTTTTTAATTTTCGCGCTTTTTCTCGCTGGCGATCCCAAACGAGGCCAGGGCGAAAGGGCAAGAGATCTGGCAGACGGGCCCCCAGCTCCATTCCAAAAGTGGAGAATCCCCTCCGCCCCACGGACAAACGAAGCCCACACACACTCTGGCAGACGCGGATGGAATCAAACCCGACCCGAGAAGAATTTGACCGACGCCCGATCGATCCGTTAGGCTTGCCCAGGGGGACAGCAGTATTTTCATTCGCGAGTGTGATTCCATGAAGGGCCGAGAAAGCGGAATGCCCGATGAGGCGTACTGGGAATCCTTCTTCAACTCTTCCTGCGTGGTCGAGCAGCTTGATTGTGCCGAATCCCAGCGAGGGCTCGTGGAGTTCGGCTGCGGTTACGGCCTTTTCACCATCCCCGCCGCACGGCTTGCGAAGGGCCCGGTCCTCACCTACGACATCGACCCCGCGATGATCGCCGCCACCGAAGCGAAGGCCAAAGCCGCCGGCCTTGCGAACGTCACTGTCGAGCAGCGCGATTTCATCGGAGATGGCACGGGGCTCGCCGATGACAGCGTCGACTACGTCATGCTCTTCAACATCCTCCACGTCGAAGACCCAGTCAGCCTGCTGAACGAAGCCCGCCGGATTCTCGCGCCGGGCGGGAAGGTCGGCATCATCCACTGGCGAAGCGACATTGAAACTCCACGCGGCCCGTCGCTGGCGATTCGCCCGCGTCCCGAGCAATGCCGCGCATGGAGCGAACAGGCTGGCTTACGCTTCGTCCGATACGAGCCGCTTACCTGCTGCTCCTACCACTTCGGCTTGATCGTGGAGAAGCCCTCCCCCTGAGATTCAGGCTCCTGGCGGGAGTTCGCGGGCCAGAGAAGAGAACGTTAGGCTCTGATCGGCCAGGGGATCGTGGTCGGCAGATTCCTTGTAGCCCCGGAGGGGCGACCGTCGATATCCATAGACACAAGCCCCTGGATACAATTCACGTAAAAACATACCCGATACACAACCGATCCCCCATCGCGGCCGGGCGGGCCATCGGCCCGCCCGGCCGCGAGGGGAGGAATGGCGCACGGCTTCGAGAAGGCCCCAGGGCTCGCGCCCTGGGCTAAGCCGTTGGTCTCGGTTTTCTTTGATTGATCTGATGGGCGACCGCGGTGATACAATCGCTGTTGGGTGCCACGGGTTGTACTCAACCCGTGAACGATAGCCCAGGTTTTTGGCTCACGGGTTGGGTACAACCCGTGGCACCCAGGCGGCCGGGCGCGAGGGGAGGAATGGCGCACGGCTTCGAGAAGGCCCCAGGGCTCGCGCCCTGGGCTAGAAACGGTCGCCCCTTCGGGGCTGGCAATGGCAGCCATGCCCCTGGCGAGTGTAACTCGTGGGTAAACCGCTGTAAATTCAGGCTTTGACGGACGACAAGGCTGGAGCCGAGAAACAGGCTACCCCGAAGCGTAAGCGTTGCCGGTCACCGATGACGGAAGCGGCCAAATCGACACAAGCGATTCATTCCGCACGTGTTCGTGCTCCGTCCACGACGCACAGAGCGCTGGCTCCAAGATATTCGTTGAACAAAATCCTTGCGGCCGTACCTGCTGGCGTCACCGGCAAGGACTACCGTCGTAGCATCATTCGGGAGTCGTCGGGAAAAGAAGGCTCTCACCGCCTCCCTCTCACCGCCAGGCCAGGACGCCTCACGCGTTGGTACGACGAAACAACCAGCAAAAGGAAGTTCTCCGATGGCTGCATTCGTGCAAGTCGTGGACTTTATGGGTTTCGACGGCGCGGATTCCAATGCGCCTTGGCAAATGGTTCCGCAAGGGCTGACCCGCGAAGTCAAACTGATTCAGGGCAACGATCAGTTGGAGTTCACCGTGACCGGTGGCTCCGGGCCGCCCCCTCCCCCAACTCCCGCTCCCCTTGGCAGTAGCAGTAGCGAAAGGCGGCATACCGCTGTCATCGAGGGGGCGAAAGCCTCACAGGACGGCGGCGCGGGCCTGGCGATCGAGCGCAAGCGGCTCAGCCCCACCGACCAGATTGTTGTCCTACGTGGGTGGCGGGTCGGGTCTTACGAGGTCCAGGCAAGCGACCCCAAGACGGGCAAGCCGGCGGCGCGCCTGCTCGTGGACGTGGTGAAGCAGCGGACTGTACCGATTGCCTACTACCGCCTCCTCTTTGCTGAGAAGTGGGACACCCGGGTGCTGAATGAGCAAGCAAACAGAATTATTTTCGACCAGGCCGGCATCACCTTGAAGTGGCTGGGCGAGTTCGACGGCGCGGAGGGGAGCACCCCCATCACGCTCCCACCGGGGCCGGTCAATCTCGAAAACGCCAAGACCAGGACCGAGCTGCGCTTCTTCGGCAACAATCCAGGGGCGGAGCTGATGGTCTATCTGACCAATTTCGGGGTCGATGACGGCAACGGAATGACTCTTGGCGACCAGACCATCATTTATTCCCGGAAGTGGAAGCAGCCCAGCGAGTTCCCCCGGATGGTGGAGACCCTGGCCCATGAGATTGGCCACTTCCTCTCGAACGGCAAGAACCACGACGGCAAGAAAGACGACCTGATGTTCGAGACGTCCCCGCACGGCAGAAGGATTCGCAAGGACCGGACGATGATGTTCGTCCGAGGGTTGTGATTGTGAGGCGGCCCGCCCTGCCATGTCCGCGTCGTTAACCCACAGCGTTTTTTTGTGGCGGGTCCCTGGTTGCGTTCCAAGGCCAGCCCGCTTAAGCTTCGGGAGCCGTCACATCGGCGATCTAGACATGTAAAGATTTCATGAAGGGAGGCCCCTCCGTGCGTCGCATCGCTCTCACCTTTGCAGCCCTCGTATTCCTGGCGTTGCCCGCCTACGCTTGGAACAAGCCGGGCCACATGGTCACCGGCGCCATCGCCTACGCCGAGCTGAAGAAGAACGACCCGGCCACGCTGGCGAAGGTGGTCGCGATCCTCAAGAAGCACCCGGACATCAATCGTTGGAACGACCTGATCAATCGGTTGGAGATCGCGCCCGAGGATCGCGACCTGTTCTTGTTCATGCAGGCCGCACGATGGCCCGACGACGCCCGAGGCACGACGTACGACCGACCGAGCCATCACTTCGTCAATATCCCGCTCAAGCCAGGAGCCACCGGTTCCCCCGCGATCCCCGTGGGGGATTCGATCCTGGTCGCTTTCGACGAGAACATGGCGACCCTCGCGGACAATGACGCTTCTGACTCAGAGAAAGCGGTCGCCCTCTGCTGGATCTTCCACCTCGTGGGCGACGTCCACCAACCGCTGCACTCCGTCAAGCTCGTGACCGCCCAGTTCCCGGATCCGATCGGCGATCGCGGAGGCACACGCTTCTTCATCAAGCCAAAAGCCAATGGCGGCACCATCAGCCTCCACCAGCTCTGGGACGGCTTGATCATCGGCTCCCAGAACTTCCAAACCGTGCGGAACACGGCGACCGAGTTGCGGGAACGGACAGGACTTCAGCGGAGCGATTTGAGCGAGATCGCCGAGAAGGATTTCCTGAAGTGGTGCAGCGTCGAAAGCTTCGACACCGCCAGAGACGTCGCCTACTCGGACGGGAACGGAGGACCTCTGCAAGGCGGATCGACAAAGCCCCAGGCCGAGGTGCTCCCGAACGGCTATCTCGACAAGGCCAAGGCCGCTGCCGAACGCCGCGTCATCCTCGCCGGTTATCGGCTCGCCGACCTGCTGGGTGCGAATCTCGATTGATGGAGTGACCGTGGTTTACCGTCGGATGGCCTTGAGCCTGAAGTCGCAGGCATAGTGCAGCCCCGAAGGGGCGACCGTTAATAGCCAGGGGTGAAACCTCTGGAAATGATTCAATATATGAGCGATCCTCAGCCACGGAGGGGCGACCGTTAATAGCCAGGGGTGAAACCCCTGGGAAATGTTCGACATATGAGTGTTCCGCAGCCCCGGAGGGGCGACCGTTAGAGCAAGACCTACACCTCTGACGGTCGCCCCTCCGGGGCTGCAATGAAATTCTCATGTGAGTTTTCCATATTTCCAGGGGTTTCACCCCTGGCTAAAAACGGTCGCCCCTCCGGGGCTGGCAAAAAAACAAATCCCTACCGGTAACCGCCTCGACGGAAAAACGATCTCGAATATCTGCACAAGCACGCGTGTATTGGGCAGCCCCGGAGGGGCGACCGTTTCTAGCCAGGGGTGAAACCCCTGGGAAATGTTCGACATATGAGTGTTCCGCAGCCCTGGAGGGGCGACCGTTAGAGCGAGACCTACACCTCTGACGGTCGCCCCTCCGGGGCTGCAATGAAATTCTCATGTGAGTTTTCCGTATTTCCAGGGGTTTCACACCTGGCTATTAACGGTCGCCCCTCCGGGGCTGAAAAATACAGATCCATCGCCGAAACAGAAGTCACCCGCTATGATCGGGAACGCACCCACTCTCCCTTTGGCCGACGTGGGCCGGAGAGAACGCCGGGGTCAACCATGGAGGGGGACGATGTTTTGTCCGGAATGCGGCACGAAAGGCGGCGGCAAATTCTGCGTGGAATGCGGCACGAAGCTCTCCCCGCCAGGCCCAGCGACGGCCCAGGCCGTCGAGCCCCCCGCCGACTGGTCGCGGGAAGCCCGCCATGATCGCTTGATCGCCCACCCGGAAGTCCAGGCGCTCTTGAAGGATGCCGCCAAGCAGTCAGGGTCGCGGGTCTCGGGCGAGCAGCTCATCAAGTTCTACGACAAGCACCTGGCCAAGTTCAACTACGGGATCGCCGTCGGCGACGTGGCTTCCATCGCCGCTCCGCTGCTCACCCGCCTTGGCATCAAGACAGGCAAGACACGTTCCGAAGTCGTGAGCGCCCCGATTGGCCATGCGACCGTCGCCACCCTCTGCTCGCTGACCGCGCTCGGGCTCGAGATGAAGGAGGTCGAGCAGGCCAGCGACGGCTGCGTAATCGAGGCCGCCATCCCCCCGGATCTCCTGGTCTATCAAGGGACGCTGGTCGTCACCCTCACCGACCTCGGCGACCGCTCCCAGGTCGATGCCGCGACCAAGATCGGCGGCCAGTACTTCGACTGGGGCAAAAGCTCCCGCCTGCTCGACCGCCTCTTCACCGACATCCGCGCCTTCCGGGCATAGCACCTCGTCACGGCCCCCCCCTGGCCAGGCCCGAGGGTCAAGCCTAAATCCTGTGCTCGGAGTGGCCGTTCCTGGTACGATCTCCTGAGACCTCGAGTGAAGCCGTTTCGAGCCAAGGACCGACACGACAAGGAGGCCGGCGAGTGGCCGGGGCTCACCGTGACGAATGCCGATCCCACTCTGATGAAAGGGCGTGGATTCACGCTGATCGAGCTGCTGGTGGTCATCTCGGTCATTGGCGTGCTCATTGCCCTGCTCCTCCCCGCCATCCAGGCCGCCCGAGAAGCGGCCCGACGCGCCCAATGCGTCAACAACCTCAAACAGCTCGGCCTGGCTGGGATGAACTACGAATCGGCCAACTCGGTACTACCGTCGGGCATGTTCCGGGCCGTCTCCGATGAGGCCCCCGTCTTGACCTGGGGCCTGAGCGCCTTCGTCCGGATCCTGCCGTACCTCGACGCCAGCCCGCTTTACCACTCGGCAAACTTCTCGCGCCAGGCGATCACCCCGGCGAATGGGACGGTCGCCTCAACCGGCCTTTCCGGACTCCTCTGCCCGAGCGACCCGTATGTCGCCGAGGGGCACCCGGACGACTTCAATTACGGGGCACCCGTCGGCTTCGGCATCGTGCAACGCCACACCAGTTACGGCGGTTGCCAGGGCGCCTGGAGTCTGGAACTGATTCCCCAGAGCCCGAACTCCCCCGCGCAGGTCGCGAACATGAACGGCACGATCTTCTGTTCCTCCTCAGTCCGGCTCGCCGACATCTCCGACGGCACCGGGACGACGATCCTTTTCGCCGAGAAGTCCTACGGGAGAGTCCCGAGCGGTGACCGTGGGGGGGCATGCAGGTGGAACGTGGGCATCCCCTCCGACTCGATGGTGAGCGCCTATTACCCGTTGAACGGGGCGGTCAAGGGAGTCCCTTTTCTCGATGGCAACATCTTGAAGTGGATCTCGAGCGTCGGAAGCTTTCACCCCGGCGGGGCCAACGTTGGCTTCTGCGACGGTTCGGTCCGGTTCGTCAAGGATTCGATCCAGTCTGTGCCGTTCGACCCCAAATCAGGAGACGTCCCCGCCTTTCGGTTCGACCCGGTCTCCGGCACCTATTCGATCGCACCCGGTACGCAGTTAGGCGTCTGGCAGAAGCTCGCGACACGAAGCTTCAACGAAATCGTGGATGCCGATTCTTTCTGACGGGCGGGTCGGTGGTGCGTCCGATGGGCTACGCCGACGCCGAAAAGCGATCGTCCGCCGGGCACCTTCCCGGCTTCAGTCTCCCCTACTATCTCGGCGCCTCGGCGGCCAGCTACGCCGTCTGGGTCATGTTCGCGGCGGTAGGAACGGTCCTTGGCCCCACCATCGGAAACGTCAACGATTATGGGGTCGACATGGCCTTCCCGGCCTGCTCCGCCACTTCCTGGGTTGAGCCCCTCACAAAAGCGAACCTGGCGGACGGGTCTATGTTCCGAGGTCCGGTAAGGGCGGCTGCTAAGATGTCAGCCAACGCGACCATATAGGCGTCCACGAGGCGGATTGGGGCACCCTCGACTTGAAGCCGAAGAGAGTTTTTCAGCGGACGCAACAGCCGGAGTGAAGGGAGAAAAAGGGGGCGGAGAACGCGAGGGAAAAGGTTTAATAGCATTGAGCCTCAGGCAGGAACCGAAGAGGTCGAGGGAAGACGCTGGCCGGCGTCGGCGGCCTTGGGGAAGGCCGCCTGGCGACGGTTGCCGCGATTCAAGGTGGGGGCGATCAGGCCGCCGACGGAGGCGCGAGCGGTTCTGGGCATGACTCGAGGTGAGGCGCCCCCCAGCCCAAGTCAATATTCCAGGGGTCCGTTGGCGTTCATTGCCCCGGTATTGCCTCCGGGATCTTCCAGGTTCCGTCGAGGAATTCCTTCCTCGGCCGGTACATGCGGAGAACGTAATTCCAACCCGGGGTGATGGGGAGGTAGTTCGGTACATGCTCATTGCCGCCGAAGTGGATCGTCACCGACCCGTCCGCCGCCGGCTTCGCCGTAACGTTGTTCAGCGTGTAGGCGTCCCTCGCGTTCCTTTCGAAAAAGCCATCCTGGTTGTAGACGCTCACCGACCAGAACCCGTCCACGGGTACGTCTTTGAGGGTGAGCCGGTAGGCGGACTTTCCGTCGTTCTGCTTGGGCTGGGCGCCCGCGTAGAACGCATCGGCTCGAGGGTTGCCGCCCCAGCCTCCGGCGGTGCCCAGCAGGTGTTGCACTGGATCAACCTCATCCTTGCGTCCGAACATCCGAGTGGAATCAAGGCCGCCGTTGGCCGCCAACAGCGAGTTCAGCGCGTCCCGGATCTGCTTGAGTGACGCCGGGTCCCAGTTCGGAATCTCGAACTTGCCCGTTTCCTTCTGTTCGGCCTTGAGCGACTCCTGGAGAGCGTGGACCGCCTTCACGTCGGCCGCGTCATTAGGATTGACGAAGGTCCGGACGAGTGCGAGGACATATCTTGTGCCGACCTTATCTCTCGTGAGCGTGTGCGGACCAGATGCGTACACAACCTCCGTCGTGAAGTGGTTCTCGTCGATAACCTGCATCGCTATGTACCGCTTGCCTGCGTCCGGCATGGTGATCGTGACGGGCGCGGCATCAAGGTCGAACACGCCTTGCGAGTACAGCGTGTCGCGGTTCATGCGAATTACCGCCTGCTGGTCGATCGGTGTGAGTTCGCGCTGGTGGTCGAATTTCCCGAACCCTCCGTCCTTGACGAACCGGGCGAAATACGTGTCGGTCTCGGCTCGCGTGAAGTTGTCCACGGTCACCCGTGGCGTTTTGGCTTCCTGCGCGGGAAGCGGCGTCAGCCAACCAACCGCAAGCACCGCTGTCGCGGTCAAAGTCATTCGCATGGTGAGAACTCCAATGGGATAGCAGGGATGGTAAATTCTTGCCCCGACGTCATCGCCATTCTAACTGACGAAGTCCGTTCGACGGGCGTCTCCCCTTACGGGGCCAGGCCGCCCGTGGCTCGCTCAACGCTCGGCCGCTACGCATCTGCCTTCGGTCCCCCTACTCCCCCCCTGACACGGCGAGCCTCCGTCAGAACAAAACGTGCATGAACGAGGCATAACCGCTGAAAAGCCAGACGCAGGGAGAAAAGGAGACGGAGCGAATTGGCGATTTCCCCGACCCTCCTCGGCTCCGCCGCATCCACCGGCCGACCTCGCCATCGCCCTGGGGGCGGAGAACGAGAGGGAAAGGATGTGGCATCAGGTAGTCACCGAAGAGGTCGAGGGAAAAGACGCTGTCGTCGGCGTGCTGGGGGAAGAACGCCTCGCGACGGTTGTCGCGATTCAAGGCGTGGTCGATCAGGCCGCCACCGACGGAGGCGCGAGCGGTTCTTGGCATGACTCGAGGTAAGGTGAGCACCCAACCCAAATCAGTAAATTCAATGATCGGCGCCCCAAGGTGTAGCCCTTGAACACGATAGCGATCAGCAGGACGACAATCAATAACATGCGGCAAGTCATTCGAGGCATCCTCTTGTTTCCGTAAAGAGAACAAAGGGGACGGAGGATAGAGTAGCCGTCCCTGTTCTCACGATGCCAAGAGCGTCCCTGCCCGCTCTGCCGATCACTTCAACCTCGATCTGGTCGGCGTCGTCCACCTCGATGATCGGTCGATTGCCGACGTTGGTCGGGTTGGGTTGAACCGAGCCGCGAGCGGGTGACCTCGCCCCAAATCCAGTCAGGCAGGCTCTTACCAATGGGTGTAGTATACGGCATATACCTTGTCAAGTGATCGTCCGCCGGGCACCTTCTCGGCTTCAGTCTCCCCTACTATCTCGGCGCCTCGGCAGCCATCTACGCCGTCTGGGTCGTGTTCGCGGCGGCAGGAACGGTCCTTGGCCCCACCATCGGAAACGTCAACGATTATGGGGTCGACGTGGCCTTCCCGGCCTGCCCCGCCACGTCCTGGGTTGAACCCCTCTCAAAAGCGAACCTGGCGGACGGGTCTGTGTTCCGAGGTCCGGTAAGGGCGGCTGCTAAGATGTCAGCCAACTTCCTTCCGTCATCAATAGAGACATGCTCACCGAATTACAGGGTATCCTTGCTTTTCCAGCTTCGCAACGTTTGCGTCCGAGTCGACCAGGCGTACTTTGTCTCGAAAGAATTCATATGTCTCTTCAACATAATCGTATTGCAGCGTCTTGAGCGTGTCCGAATAAAGCCAAGGGCTGATGTGGATCTTGACGAACACGCGCCCCGTGGGCTGCTCCTTCACTTCAATAATTCCCCCGTACCACCCGGTGAAGTGCACCAGCTTCTTCTTGAAAGCGTCCGTGTTCTCCAGCCAAGCAAAATGGTTACGGCGTTCTGCGGGCCGGGTGTCCTGGGCGGCCAGAGCGGCAGCAAATGCCTGCTGAAGTTGAAGCATGTCGCCCGTAGCCTTCGGGTCAGGAACGATCGTGGTCCCCCTGTCGTCGGGAACCTGAGTCCGCACGGGAATCGAAACGGGGGGGGCCATCGAATCCCACTTTGTAGACAGGGACGAGTCCTTTGCGGACGAGTGCCTGATGGTCAAGCAGACGCTTATACTCGGGGGTTCCCGGACGGGCATTCTCAACCGGAGTAACCACCTTCGGAGGAGGAACCGGAGAAGCTTCCTCGGCCTTCACTGCCTGTTCCGCACCGGCAAGGCCAAAGACGAAAACACCAATGAACCCACCGAGAATGGCTCGGGATCGCTGAGACTTCATAGGATCGCCCTTAGCTATTGGCTTGAATCGGTTCTACTGGCCTGCGACCTCAACACGATGGGTGCCAGCAGTATCACGAAGTGTTTGATCGTCAACGTGACAACCGAATCGGGGCCCTGAATAATACCGCTTAATCCATTACATTTAACATAAATTGTTTGCGAATATTTCGTGAATGACGATCGACCTAGAGCGCCAACCGTTTCTCTTGCGCCTGGGTAGAATAGAAATAGACCCAGGAGGTGTCCCATGCGACCCTATTCCCAAGACCTTCGAGATCGTATCCTCGAGACCGTGGCGCGTGGCGAAGGCTCGTTGCGTCAAATCGCCCAGCGGTTTCTCGTCAACGTCTCCACAATCGTACGTCTCTTGAAGCAGTACCGACAGACCGGCTCCGCTGAGCCCAGATCGCACATTTGAATGACTTGCAGGCCCTGATGAAGGTTGCAACGTGCAGACCCAATGACCTCTGGGGAGAATTGTCCGAGGTAGTCACGCCGGGTTCGGCCTCCTGGCCGGGCAGGAAGCCTTTGATGCGTTCCCAGCGCTCATCTGCTACCTCATGGCGACGCATGGCTGAGTGCACGCAGGGCACAAAAACACGAAACAGATTACCCTTCCTACGAAGAACTCGCAGATATTGTCCGCACGGTCTAATCCATCTTGACTTTCCCAGCCAAATTCAATTTAATCCCATTAACGATTTCCGAATTCACTTACTTCTAAAAAGGTCATACCATGAATAGACGCTCTCGTGTTTTCCGCCCAAACCTCGAGACTGAATACTTAGAACCTCGTAGGCTGTTGAACGGCTCGATACCGGCAGATCACCCTACTGACGAACAGTATGACGACCTTGACGCCCAGATAGATCAGATCGGTAATGAGAGCGAACCGGTTGCCCAACTGACAATCACACCTCTGGCCATGCTCGACAAGGACTCAGAGATCGCAGAAATCAACAATCTGCGGAACCAGTTCAACCAGGTGATAGATTCGAAGATAGCGATTCGCCAGGCTGCGGTTGAGAAGGCGGTGGCCCTGAAAGCCAAGGTGGACGTCCTCAATGCCGCTGCCGTCGCCGACTTCCTAGCTAACCCCGGCGATCCCGCTGCTCAAGCAGACGCATTGAAGTGGGGAGCCCTTGTGATCAAGGCTACGAATCACCTCAATGGATCCCAGCAGAGCTTGCAGCAGATGAAGGACATCAAGACGCAGGTTAACACCATTGTGGACCAGGTGATCGCCAATATCAAAGGCACCGTCTATACGATGACCGACCCGGATGACCCCACGAACACGCAAACGTTCACTGAGTACACAAATGAAGGATACTACACAATCGCATAACCAAGAAACAATGCAGATCCGGTTCAGCCTCCGCACGGCATTGCTTGGGGTTGCCCTGATGGCATTCGTCGGAGCCGGAATCCGCTGGGCCGTGACGATGCAACACCGATCGCGAACACACCAAAAGGAGGCGATATTTCACGACCTCTCAAGGCAGAACGCGGCGCTTATAGCCGAGTCCGATATCTACGACAAAGACAAACGGAAGGCGTCAAGGAAGGCAGAGGCATGGCACACGAAGCAGCGTGATCTCTTCATCGAGGCGGCCTCTCGCCCTTGGCGCACCGTGCCGCCGGCTGTCGAACCGAAGTTCGACTGACCCACTTCCCCGGAGGGAAAACCAAGGGTCGAAGGGAATTCTTGGCAGACGGTTCCTCGGCTCCCTTCCGATGGGGGGATTCCCTCCGCCCCTTTGTTTCTCCCTCCCGCAACAGTCTCTACCGGCCGTAGGAGGGATCCGGGATCACCGGGTCACCGACACCCTTCACGTAATCAAGGACGCCGTCAGCCTGAGTCCAAGTATATTCCTCAAAATAAGTGCTATAAACCAACACTCCGACTCCCCCCTTGCGAGTGGCCTTGGGCCAAACCTTCAGCGTGATCGCCCAGCCTCCAGGTAAAGGGGAAACCTGGTGAACGAAGGCCGACCACCCTTGAATCCTCAGCGGTGAGTCTTCACGGTCCACCCAACTGAAGTATTGGAGACGGTCGGGAGGTAGAGGGCGAGCGCGTGCCACGATCGTCGCCGCCTCCCGGAAGCGTTGGTCCTCCTCCGGCGTCCGTGCTTTGACTTTCCCCCGTACCGGCTCCGGCTCAACCGTATAGAGTCGAGCCGGATGATTGAGCCCTTGAAATTCAGCGAGCCGCTCGGGGTCGGGAATCAGAGTCGACTCGGCGACCCAACCCCGAGCCCTGGACGCGGTTCTTCTCTTGCTCGCCGCCGAGGCAACCCAGTAACCGGACGCAAGGAGAAAGCCGGCCGCAACCACGACGATGATCTTACGTCTGTTCATGGCACAAATCCCCTGTGGTTCTGGTTTCCCTTGATCCTCCAAGAGCGCCCCCTGCCCGCCCTGCTGATCACATGACGACCTCGATCTGGTCGGCATCGTCCACCTTCGATGATCGGCCGATTACCAACGTTGATCGGGTTGGGCTCACCCCGTGGCGCCCGGCGGGTTCATTGTAGCCCCGAAGCGGAACAACGGCATCCTGAACGTCGAAAACCTTCACATGGTGTCGCCCAAGGCCACTCGAACACTGACACCCACGGATGAGCGGCTAAGAAGAGAAGATTTTAACCACGAATGACACAAATGACACGAATCAAAACAATAATTTCAATTTATTATTTTGTTATTCTTTTCTTCATTCGTATCATTTGTGTCATTCGTGGTTAAAATCTTCGTTTTTTTGAGAGTCGCTACCCTCAAGATAGCAACCGTGCGAAACGAAGAGAATGCGGTGCATGGTCGCCCCCTCTCGACGAGAACTCTCGCAAATCAACGGACTCCCGCCCTGAGCGCATTGGGCGGGACATGGAAATGGTTGCTCAGGTAGAACCAGGGGCCAAGGAACGCACTGATCAAGAAGAGGGCAACCCAGCAATATCCCAGGGCCCGACCAAGCCCATCGAGCCAGTTCCGCCCGGGCCGCCAGCGCCCGTTCAGGAACAGCACCAACCAACTCCCCGCGACGGCAGCGCCCATGAGGGTCGGTAACTGAAGGTCGAAAGCGCAGTGGAGAAACAAGGGCCTCAAAAAAAAGGCCAAAAAACCGAGCCGCCACGTCGGGAGATAGCGTACCGCCAGCACCAGGAAGATCTCTGCGGCCCCAAGCGCGAAAAGCAAGGTGCTCGCGACAGTCGCCACAAAACCGGGTTGCCGGGCGAGGAGTCTCAGAGGCGCACGCGGTCGGCGGAGAGACAGGAGCAGCAGGGCGACCGTCCACGGGACAAGCCAGAGCGACGCCCAGGTTGTGGCCCGGTACAGGAACGCGATGAGCCAGGTGTTGGAGTTCCGGAAGAGAGGGATTCCCCCAAGGCCGGCCCATGAGTCCTTGCAGACACGATACGAAGCGAACCCCACCGCCGTTGCGGCGATGAGGACCATCGCGTCAACCAACCCAAACGCACGAGCCGACCGTGAACTCACCGCATGAGCCGTGCTTGTCACAGAACCACCTCGCCACTCATGCCCCACCATCCCGGACCACGGCTGTCGTCAAAACAGCGAATCTCTCCATTTTTCATTGGAAGTCCACAAATCGTGATGGTCGGCCAAAAACAAGGATCTACGTCAAACGAAACAACCCAACGACTCAACGCATCGTATTTTTTCAATCGATTTCAGGCCCCGGTTGCCACGGGTTGAACTCGATCCGGGAACCAAAAACCAAGGCTTCTGCTAACAGGCTGAGTCCAACCCATCAGACAAATCAAAGAAAAACGCGACCAACAGTCAGGGAGGCCATTCACCCCGTAAGACCTCTCCTGTCGTCGCGTCAATCATGACTCTTGCGTCAAAGTCTGAATCTATAACGTGCGGAGCACTTATATGAACAAACTATACAGTATAAATCTTGTCACTCATACCAACTTCTATCGGTGCTCCTTTCTGAAGATTGACCCGCCCCCGAATGTACTTCCTTGCGATCGCCACGGCTTCGGATTTTGAAATCATCGAGTTTGCCTTCGCTGTCGTCCCGGGCAACCGGGAGCGATCGACAACTGTCGACGGTACGCCGGTAGAAGGCTCGGGCCAGTCATTGGACGGGTCCCAGCATCCGACGATCATGAGCGACAGGATTGTGAAGCAGGATTGCGCATGCTTCATGAGCCATCTCTCCAGTCCCGCCTGGGTCTACGTCGAACGCTGGCACCCACTTACAAGCGATTAAAAAGAGAGGATTTTAACCACGAATGACACAAATGACACGAATTAAAACAACGAACATTAATCATTTTTTTACTTTTATTCATTCGTGTCATTTGTGTCATTCGTGGTTAAATTTTCCTTTTTTTCGAGAGCCGCTACGCCGTGTGTATCGAACAGCCGATCGCGGCGGATCGACTTCATTGTGCGCAATCCTCAGCAACAGAGGCCCAAGCTAAGGATGCCACAGCAAGAAGGGCTTTGCCAGAGGGAGAAGAGTGGCCCAGGAGCCAAAGCCATTCGATCCAACGGATGCACACAATGCGTTACGACATACCCGTTCGACAAGATTTCTCGCGAATCACCCGCCCCCCATCCTGAGCGCGGGGGGCGGGATCTGGAAATGGTTGCTCAGGTAGAGCCAGGGGCCGAGGAACGCATTGATCAAGAGGAGGGCAACCCAGCAGTACCCCAAGGCCCGCCCCAGACGATCGAGCCAACTCCGCTCGGGACGCCAGCGCCCGCCCAGGCACAACATCGACCAACCCACTGCGACGGCGGCGCCCATCAGGGTCGGCAACTGAAGATCGAAAGCGCAGCGGAAGAAGAGCGGCCACGAGGAAGCTCCCCAAAACACGAGACGCGACGTCGGGAGACAGCGCAACACCAGCACCAAGACGATCGCGACGACGCCGACCGTGAGGACCAAGGAGGCGGCAACATCTGCCACGAAACCTGGCTGGCGGACAAGCCGGCGTAGACAAGGACGCGGCTGGCGGAAACGCAGGAGGAGCAAGGCAACCGTCCACGGAGCAAGCCAGAGCGGCACCCAGGTCGTGAACCCGTACAGAAACTCGATGGGCCACAGGTCCGGTTGCCGGGAGAAAGGGATCGGCCCAAGCCCAGCCCATCGCTCAATGCAGACACGATACGAGGCAAACCCAGCCGCTATCGCAGCGATGAAAGCCATCGCGTCCACCAGGCCGAACGTACGTCCAGTTCGCACGGGCTTCTCTCCGCCGGTTGTGGCCAAAGCCAAAGGATCACCGCATCACCGGGCCTCCGCTCAATTAATTCCCAATGATCTTCGCGGTGACCCGTCCGGTTCTCGCATCGATTTTGATTTTGGAGAGGAAATCCGGGCCAGGCATCGGATGCGTGACAATCACTCCGAAAGTGACCGTATATGTCTTGTCGGCCAATTCGACCTCAATCGGAGTCCCTTTAGGCAACAGCTTACGCGCATTGTCCGTATTCAGTGCGATCGCAATGGCTTCGGAACGTGAAATCATTGACGAACCCTCCCCCTTGCGAACGGCCGGGGTTGGGATTGGGGACTCGCGAGGAGGACCGCCGCACCCGAGTGGACAACACCCGAGAGCAACAGCAACGGCGATGCGTCTCAACGAGACTCACTCCTTAACGACACACTGTCATGCATCGCAAAAAAAAGACGCGTCGCCGGATCATCTGCCGGAATCGGACGGAGAAGATCGGGAGAAGATTTTAACCACGAATGACACAAATAACACGAATCAAAACAACAAACTCTAATTATTTTTCATTATTCGTGTCATTTGTGTCATTCGTGGTTAAATTTTCCTTTTTTTCGATCGCCGCTATTCCGTGTCCATCGGATATTCGACCTCAACTATGAATCGCGGTCTTCTTTGCTTTGCGTCACCGCATTCCGCCGCCCATCATCCCGCCGCCCATTCCGCCGCCGCCCATCCCGCCATATCCCGATTGGGGATCCAAGGCACGCAGTTTTTTAAATTCATCATTCAATCGTTTCCGGTACTCGACATAGGCGCTTTTGACCTTCTCGAATTTCTTGTGGGCGGCATCGACCTTCTGCCGCTGGGATTCATCATCGCCTGCCGCCAGCTCGGCCTGGGCGAGTGCGGTAATGGCTTCCGAGAGTGCCTGTTGCGAGTACTCGACCTGGGTTTGCAGGAGTTGGACGTCCACACTGGCCTTCTCGATGTCTTCAATTCGTCCCGGCTTCTCATTGGGATCCGAGCGAGCGACCCGAGGGCTCGACTGCGAGGGAACCATCGCCTCGGCACGCTTTTTCGCCAGCTCGGCGGCGCGTTCCGTGATGGCGTGCGTTCTCTGCTCGATAAACTCGGTCAAAGCGCCCTTCTCGGCGTCGAGATCCTTCCGCTTTCGGGTGGATTCGGCATCCGGCTGATCGGGTTTCGCCGTCATGTTCAATCGGCCGAGAGTCAGCATCGCCTCGCGTAGCAAGGTCTCGTCCACTTCTTGGGCGATTTCCAGTAATCGAAGCTGAACGTTCTCTTCGCGGCGGGTCGCGGGCTTGGGTGGAGTCCCGCCGGAGCCGCCGAATTGTGCGTGGGCCGGGACGCCGCCAAAGACGAGGAGTAACGCGGTTGCAGCCAGCCTTTTCATGAGTCGAATCCTCCGATGGGTGAGAGTTCCGCTGCATCGTAACAGAAGCGAATGCAGCGTGTCATCAACCAGCAAGAAGGATCCTCGACGTGATGGGCCGGGGCCCCGAAGGGGAACTTCGGCACCCACGGATGAGCGGCTAATAAAAGAAGATTTCAACCACGAATGACACAAATGACACGAATCAAAACAAATTATTTCAATAATTATTTTTCATTTTTTAACTCTTTTCTTCATTCGTGTCATTTGTGTCATTCGTGGTTAAATTCTCCTTTTTTTTCGAGAGTCGCAACCCCGTGTTCATCGGATGTTCGACCGATTACGGTTGATCGCGATTTTCTCATGGGTTACCACGGCCAAAACCCACGATGCCAGGTGCCACGGGTTGATTCAATCCGTGGCACCCAGGGCCTTGCAAGTCATGCAAAGGCGATCCGGCCCCGGTTAACCACGACGGAGGCGGGCCGAGGCGGCGCGGGCCAACGTCCGGGTGCCCTGGCCAAGCTTCGGGCGGATGTTGACCCGGATGAGGACCGGTTCGGAGACGGCGTGCTCGGTGATGGGCGTCGTCGCCGTGCCCGCCGTGCCGGCGATGGCTGCTGAACCGAACTGGAAGGCGGTTCCGGTGGTCGGGTCGATCGTGCCGGACCCGTCCGAGACGATGCCGGTGCGCGAGCTCTCGGTGGCGGTCCCGGTCTGGGTCAGCGTGCTGGTCGTCGCCCCGATCGTGCCCGATGCGCCTTCGAGGGTGCCAGTCTGAGCGCCGAGGGTGCCGTTGCCGGTCTGGGTGAATGTGCCGGTCGAGCCGCCGAGAGTGCCGGTCTGCCCCTTCAGGGTGCCGGTCGAGCCGCTGATGGACCCGCCCAGGAGCGAGATCTCCCCGTTGATCTCGCCGATGGCGCCGACGGGAAACTCCGCAATGGTGACCGGCGTGCCGGCCGGGACGGTGAGCGTGCCGGTCAGGGCGGAGATCGTGCCGCCGACGGTGCTGATGCTGCCGTCGGACAGGGTCAGCGTGGTCCCCGCCTCCGTCGCGACCGCGCCTGTGATTCCACTGACCGTCGTGCCGGCCGCGATCGTGATCGGGCCCGAGAGGTTGCTGATCGAGCCGCCAGGGTTGGCGATCGTGGCGGACAGGTTCGAGAGTGTACCAGCGTTGATGGTCAGCGCGCCCTGAAAGTTCGTCAGGGAGGTGCCGTTGATCGTCAGGACGCTGGTGAGGCCGGAGAGGGAACTGCCGTTGATCGCCAGGGGCGAGGTGATCGAGCCGGTGGCCGTCTCGAACGCGACGAGGGTGGCGGTGTCCTTGCGGACCAGGCTCGGCAGGCGGAACGAGGCCCTGTAGAGGCCGAGGTTGTCCGGCGTGGTCACGGCGAGCGGCTTGCCGCCGTTCAGGATCTGGCCCTGGCTATTCTCAGCGTAGATGGCCACCGTGACGCCAAAGCCGAGCGGCGGCTGCGCACTCCCCTTGACGTGGATCAGCGCAGGGCGATTGATCGCGAACTGGCCCCGACAGTTCTTCCCCACCCCCGGCGACGTTTCGACCTGAAGCGTCGGCCGGGAATTGAGCAGGAGACTGAGCAGTTCCCTGGTTTCCAGCGACTCCAATTGGATCGGGAGCGATCGGGGACGGCGCGTCTTGCGGTCCACTCTATCGGACATGGGAGGGTTGCTTTCGCGAGAAAGTGCGACGCATCCTGCTCTATCGTTGGATTGGAGCCCATCCTTGTTCGGCCCGAGGCGGCGTTGACCCGGTCAACCCAGCTCAGGTGATCGGTCGCAAGTGGTTCCGAACTTCAACACCGCTTTCTCCAATAGCACGGCGGGATTCAGGTGGCGATTCCCGGCCTGCCCCAAGCGTCGCATCCGGCAAATCCGTTGACTTCGTCAGAGCGGTTTATCCTCAAAGGCGCATGGATCCTGGAAACCGAACCACCTGCTCCGAACGTGCCCCCAACCCCTGATGGCCGCGTCTCCCCCCCTGGGACAGCGGACGACCCGTCCGCTCTTCAGTTCAATATTTCATTAAATGAAAATCGATTGAATTTCGGATAGGGCGCCCGCGATCCCAGGGGGGAGAGGGAAGAGGGATTCCCGGCGTGCCGACTCGGCTCACTTCGTCGCCTTCGCGCGGGAGGCTGCCGCTGCGATGGCGTCGGCGATCGTCTTCGCCAGGGGGATCGGGAGGTCGTGGCCCATCCCCGGGATGATCCGCAGCTCAGCGCCTGGGATATTGGCGGCGGTGTCCTTCCCCCCCTCGACCGAGATCAAGGGGTCCTCGGCGCCGTGGACGACGACGGTCGGGGCCTGGATCGTCTTCAGTTTCGCCCGCCGATCCTCGTACAGCCCGAGGGCCGACAGCGTATTGTGCCGGGCCATGCCGGCCCGGTCGTCGGAGCGTTTCATGGAGCGAACGACTAGGTCGCGAGTCCGCTTCTCGTCAGGCGGGTAGACCGGCCCCGCCAGGACTCGAATGGCCTGGACGGCGTTGGCGAGCAGCGCCTCTCGGTCCCCCTCGGGGGCCGGTTTCGGCATCTTCGCCAGCGCCTCGAGCTTGGCCGGGAACGGGACTTCCGGGTTCCCCGAGGTCGACATGATCGAGGTAAGCGAGCGGGTGTGCTCGGGGTGGTCCGCCGCCACAAGCTGCGCGATCATGCCCCCCATCGAAACGCCCACGATGTGGGCCTTCGCGATCCCGAGGGTATCCAGCAGGCCGACCGCATCCTTCGCCATGTCGTCGAGCGTATACGGCAGCGTGAAAGGCTTACCGGCAAACTTTGCCTCGATAACCGCCCGCGTGTCGGGCGCTCCCGCCCCGTCGAACTTGGTGGAAAGACCGACGTCGCGATTGTCATAGATGACGACCCGGTAGCCACGCCCCACTACCTCCTCGATAAGCTCGCCGGGCCAGGCGGTGAGCTGCGTGCCATTGCCCATGATCATGAGCACGGCCTCGCCACTCTCAGGGCCGAAGTCCTCGTAGGCGATCGTCACGCCATTCGCCTTGGCCTTGCCCTCGCGCCGCGAGACCTCGGCCCGGCCGACGGAGCCGGCGCAGAGAGTGCTCGCGACGACCAGGAACGCGAGCAAAATAGGTCGATGCGTCAGTGCGTTCATGAAGCCTCCTGTTTACGCTGAAGATGCTCTCTCTCGTCACGGCTTCAGGAGAACCAAGGTGTTTACGCCACCCAAGAAGCCAAGGCCGGCACAGGATCAGGTCGGCTCGTCGGACGGGCCGAGGCTTCCGGCCAGGTGGTCATGAACCGGCCGCACTCCAGAGCGCGTCGAGGTATTCCTGCGTCTTCAGCGTGGACTCGGCATAGGCGGCCCGCTGGCTGGCATCGCCTGAAACGGCCAACGCCACGAAGTCCTCGATCATCGCCGTCTCCTGCGCGGCGCTCGGAGGCGTAGGGATGAACGTCACATCCTTCCGCGTCCCCATGCCGGTCCGGTACGTGTACCCGGCCTTGTCTCCCGAATCCCGGAACGCGGAACAGCTCTCCCAGTCCAGGACGAAGTCGTCCATCCCGAGGGCGCCGGTCGTCCCCAGGAGCTGCAAGTCCATGAGGATCGTGCCCGCGGTGTAGCCGACGTCGAAGGTGGAGACCTGCCCCCCCTCGAAGGCGATCAGCCCCGAGGTCCGAACGATCGCGTTTGTCTGGGGATCGCGTTCAGGGGCGATGACGGCCTGCGTGATCCGCCCCTCGGGCCGAAGATACTCGACCACCGCCCGCATCGAGTACCAGGCCATGTCCCCCAGCGCGGTCATCGGCTCCTGTGCGGGGTCGAAGCGGATGTTGCTGCGATCGGAGAACGGAAAGTAGAAGGTCGTATGGAGGGACCGGGGCGAGCCGATCTTCTCCGCGATCGCCGCCTGGACGGTCGCATTGCGGGGGTGATGGACGAAGTGAGTGGCGTCCATGAACACCAGGCCCTTGGCGGCGGCGGCCTGCGTCATCCGCAGAACGGAAGCACGATCGACAAACGGCTTATCGACCAGGACATGCTTGCCGGCCGCAATCGCCGCGAGTGCGATCGCTTCCTTCGCGGCCGTGGGGGTCGCAATGTAGACCGCGTCGACGTCGGCACGGGCGAGGATGCCGTCGATTCCCTCAACCGCCGCAACCCCTGGCCGATCCGCCGTAAATTTCTGAGCGTTCTCGATTCGGCGGCTCGACACCGCTGTCAATCGGGCGTTGGCCGATTGGGCGATCGCGTCGGCAATGACGCCTGCGATGAAACCAGGCCCGACGATGCCAAATCCGAATGGGGGCATTTCCAACGATCCTTTCCAGCACGGATGTCCGAAATCAGGTCCCCGATTCTACCGGATTCGTCGGGGATGGGCGTCCCCCTTTTCAGGTCGCGTGCTCCCGGGCTCGCGAGCCGCTCGGCCGCTGCCGTGACGTGAATCCCTCCCGCCCCTTCTCTATTTCTACTGTATCCGCTAGGTTCTCAGCTGTGTCTTCAACGGCGGTAAGTGTCTGTCTCGGAAGGTCAGGTTTCACCGTGAGGGCTGAAGGACCTTGGGGTGCCAAGAGCCAAGGCATTCCTGCATGGCACCCGGAAGATCCGCAAACTCTCCGGTGGGATTCCCCTTCTGGGTCAGACTCTCCGTTTTTCTCGGAGCCCCGAAGGGGCGGCCGTCAACATCCAGGGGCGCAAGCCCCTGGATATGATCCAATAAAGTGCGCATCAGCAACGGGCCATGTTGATCCAACATCTCCAACGCCAGATCGTGGCATGTCCGGAACTGAATTTTTCGAGGGACCCCGGCCACGTTACAACGCTTCCGATCCTTCGTCCACTCCTGCAGGAAGATAAAGACACACGTCGACAAGAGAATGCTAGCACGATGATGCATAGCCCATGAAAATGGCCGCCTGGCAATTCTCCTTCTTACCGACTCGGCCACACCATTGCCGCATCACGCCCACCGACTTGGTCCCCTTCTTGACGAAGCCTGAGAGGTCGAAGACGATCACACCGTCGGGTTCGCCCAGTTCGTTGCCGACCTGCTTGGCAAGCGTCCGCAACAGCGATGAGTGGTCCCAGGGACTCAAGCCGATGAATTTCTGAAGGCCTTGTCGCTCCTGATCATGCAAGTAGGCGATTCCCTCGCCCGTCTTGTGCTCGAGCTTCGAGATCAGTCCGGTCAAGTATTCCACGGTATGTCGTCGTTGCTCCTCGCTGGCCATGGAGGCCGCGTAGGGAAAGACGAAGGCCTCCAGACGCGTCAGCAAGCCCTCCGCCAGGTTCGGGGGACATCCGCCTGAGCCAGCATTTCAATCAATCGGGTGTGGAATCGCGGGTCCATAGCAGGCCTCGCTCGTTGAAGCACCCATATCAGAAGTGAGTATCCTAAAAGAGTTTAATTCAGAACGGGACGACGATACAGTAGAACTAGCAAGTGATCCTTCCGCTGGAATCGAATCAATCGGAAGCTCAGTCTTGAATTGCAGTCATGGAAATCGAACAACAGCCCAGGCTACACGCTTGACATTCCGAATTCTTTCGGTCTAATACAAAAAACAGACGAGCTCACCCGAGCAATGACATGAAATCCACACACATTAATACCTCTAATCAATCACTACTTTAAACAAGCCGAAACATCAAGATCGATCACCGCAAGGATGCTTGCTAAATGACATCGAGCAAAACCCACGGCAGCCGGAACATCATTCTGAGACGGGGAATTACACTTACCGAGATCTTAGTCGTTGTATCCATTCTTGGCGTTCTCTTCGCCTTGGTGGTTCCGGCTGTACAAGCTGTCCGCGAGACGGCCCGCAAAACACATTGTTCCGCCAATCTTCGACAATTAGGCATTGCTCTAAATTCCTACGTTACCGCTCTAGGCGCCCTGCCATCAAAAACAAACGGCAAACATGGGTTTTCTGTCCACTCAATGATTTTACCTTATCTCGATAATACATCTTGTTATAATGCTTTGAATTTCGACGTCGGTTGCATTCGAAGTGCGAACGTTACAGCAACCAAAACGCCGATTGCCGTTTTCCTTTGCCCGTCTGATTACGGCAATGGAACAAGCGGGCCTTGGACAAACTACGCCTGCAACGTTGGATATGGCTATCAAAAATCCCAAACATACAACGGCGTGTTTACCGTTGGGCGCAACAATCCAATAACCAGTCTTGCAGACATAACGGACGGGACCTCGACCACGGCATTAGCGGCCGAATGGGTCCGAGGTTCCGAAAACGACCTCTCTCATGTTGTGTATAGAACAAAGACAGTAATGATTGCCGCAAGTGAATATGATTCTTTCATTTCCGCTTGCCAGGGTACTGATGTTAATCCCGCAAGAAGTTTTTCGGCGACTAAAGGGACATATTGGGCTAGAGGTGACCACGGCAAAACTGCTTATACGCATGACATCCTAATTGGTGGTCGTAGCTGCTATAATCACGTATACGTTCGTGAAGGTGCATGGACCGCTGCAAGCCTTCATGGACACGGTTCCAGCGTACTGTTCGCTGATGGGCATCTTCACTTCGTCCGAAATTCAATTTCACTCGCAACGTGGCGAGCAATCGGAACACGAAGTGGCGGTGAGCAAGTCAGCATTCAGGATAAATAGTTAAACATTGACAGCCCTGACTATCCACACACCTAATGAGGAACACCTCGAATGTTTGGTAATCTCCGCATTTCTGTTCGACTCATTGGTCTGTTCGTCGCGATCTGCCTCGCAACCACTGCCGCCAGAGCGGATGATCCTGCCCCCACAATCGATTCGCCGGGGAATTTGGATAATTTGTCACCCCTGTCCGAAATCACGTTCACGATCACGCTGCCTGGTAAAATTGGCACAAAAATTATCGACCCTTCAACAATCGGCATCGGGGTCTACGACTCTAATAGCGACGAAATTGCATCTTTTGACACAACAACCGTTACCAGCTCAGTCATAAATCATCCTCCAAATGATGAAACACCAACATCTGTCACTTACACATTCAAGGTAACTTTGCCGCAATCATCGAGCAATTATTCGATTGAGATTGGCGCCATTTATGATGGCACGCAATATGCCTGGGGAGATTACAATATAGCTACTGGCGATTAAGATCGCCGTCTCAAGCTTCAGGGAACTCTGTGGCGCACCGAGCGATACCCCACAGCCAAAGCTTCCACCACGCCCGGGGCCGGGATGCTGGCCCAACGTCCGATCCTTTCCCTGGGTAAGGAGTGAAAGCACTTGGGTAACCCATAAGCTCTGATGCTCGAAACTTTTGGGTTGGGGTTGTGGCCGTCCGCCAGAGGTAGCGGACGGCCCTTTTTTTGTTTTCGATTCGTCCCTCTTAAGAAAAGAACGAGCGGCCTAGCCTTCCTCACAACGTCGCGAGGAGGGCTTTTTTGTCTCTTGCCCCAACCATCATCCGCTGTCCAGCACGCGATCCGTAGCGTGAACTCAATTAAGGTTCGACTACGCATTTAATTTTTGAGGACGTAAGTCGGGCTTTGGCTGAGGCGGTCGCGGGTGCGGATGTAGGGGAGCGTCGTTCGCGGGTCGGCACGCATCCTCGGGGCCAGGGTGATCTTGAGGGTCACGCGACGCTTGGTCGTCGCTTGGGGGACGTGTGGCGCGAACGGACGGAGTGTCTGGGTCACCGATTTCTTCCTTTTCGCGGCGACCGCCCAATGACACCCGAGAAGCTGGTTGACGCGGACAGGCTCCCAGCCCTCGATGGAGATCGTCCATCGCCCGGCCGTCGCTGAGCGAGGGCCGGTCAACTCACCACCTGCCCTTCCGCGTCGAACGCTTCCCAGGCCAGGGCCAGGGTCTCGGCGTTGGGGCGGTGAGGGCGGGGTTCATCAGCCTGGCACGTTCCCTCGCAGCACACGCGACGCAGGCAATGGGGCGAGCCGGCAGGCTTCGGGCAGGTTACGAGGTCGGCGGTCTGGCGAGGGCGATGCGGCTCGGCCTCGTGGACGCCAGCGGCCGGTTCGCGGTCCTGTTCGGTCACCGGGGGCAGGGAGAGGGGATCGATCATGCGGACTCCTTGAAGAAAAGGCTTCGCTCGGGGGATGGGATCCTCCGGGACGGTGGCGATTGCTCCACCTCGCGCTTCGCTTGCAGGAGTTCGGCAAAGGCCTGCTCCTCGGCCGCACGCCAGCCGAGGCCCTGGGACTCGAGGGAGTTCGCACGATGGCCCCAACGCTCACGCCAGGCGACGGGCCAGGAGGCCAGGAGGGGACGCCAGGGGAGCCGTGAGGGTGAGGACTCTTCGCGGGCCGCAACAAGCTCAGGGGCAGGCTGGCTGGCCACCGGGGGAGGCTGAAGCTCCTGCAACCAGGCCGGTAAGGTCGCTCTGGATTTCTGGAGACCGCTCACAAGTCTCTCTCCTTGTTTAACGTCTTGGACGTCCTCAACGTCCGTGGACAGAACTAATGCAGAGTCTACTTTGAAGCAACACGCACGCGAGTAACGCGTGCATTTGTACGGTCGTGGACGTCGTGGACGTCGCGGTCAGTAAGCCGCCGTGACGAGCGCCTTGAGCCCGATCCCCTCGTACTCTCTGATCCGATTCCCGTCCGCTCCCTTACGACGGGTTTTGAGCGTGGGCAGAGCGGCATGCAAGCTCCTCCCGAACCCCTGTTCGTCCCCGGGGTGGTCTCGCCCCTTCTCGGCGCAGTACTCCTTCCATGCCCCATAGATCTTGCGGATTTCTACACGCAAACCGCAACCAAGATCGCAGCACTCCTCGATAAATCCCGAGATCGGCGAGGAGAGTTCCTCCATATCCTCGAGCAGCTCGCGCGAGGACTCAGGCTGCACGAACCGGCCCCGCTCGCGGAGCCGGATCCAGCCAGCAATGGACCAGAGCAAGATCGAGGGAAGCTCAGCAAGAAGCCGGTTCGTCAGGGCCGTGTCTTCGTTCCCGAAGAAGGAACGCGTCAGGTTCAGCACGACCATCCGCGACGGCATCGCGCCTGAGCTATCCCCCAGGCGAGGCAGCTCGTTCGAGATCAGGACGAACCGGGTGGAGAGGTTCCCGGTCCAGGAACTCAGGTGCTTGCGGTCGATCGTCTGGCTGTCCTCGCCGGAGATCGAGAGCAGGCGCTCGACGATGACTTGCGAGTCGGCCCGGCCGCTCAAGCGGGCGTCGGCGAAGATCGCCACGGTCTTGCCGATCAGCGGGGCCAGGCCAAAGTTGGTGGCCAGGCCGGAGAGGGTCGGAGAGGAGACGTTCTGACGGCCCACGACCGCAGCCAGGAGCCGGGCGATCGTCCCCTTGCCCGACCGCTTGGGGCCGACAATCATGAGGATCTTTTGCTGGCTCGTGTCGGCCGTTAAGAGGTAGCCGAACCATTCTTGAAGTGTGGCGATGCTTTCATGGTCATCGCCCCAGAGTGACTTCAGGAACGCAAGCCACTCCGAGGGGGGTGGGGCGTCGGGGTTGAAGTCGTAGCCGAGGGTGTTCGGGCTGAAGTAGAGCGGAGTCGGGGCGAAGACGGCGTCGCGGCCCTCGCTGAGCGCAGGGAGGTGGACCAGGCCGTTCCGCGCCGGGAGGATTTCCCGAGGGTCGGGCAAGTCTTCGTCCTCGTAGCCGAGCCAGGCCGGTTGCGCCGGGCACTTCTTGGCCGACAGCATGCAGAGGTTTTGCACGGCGGCCAGCGTGTTCGCCGTGATCCCGGTGGTGACTTTGAGGACGACCTTCAAGGTCTCCCGGGCGATCCGGTCGAACTCGGCCTTGATCGCGCCGACGAGTTCCGCCCTGATCTCGCTCGGAGAGATCGGCTGGTAGTGGGTGCCGTCCCAGCGGTGCCACTCCTCGAGCCAGTAGCGGAGAATGGGGATGCCGTCGGCCGTGGATTGGGCTTCGAGAAAGAGGCGGGCGAGGCGGTGCGGATCGTCGTCGGCCTCGCCCACCTCGTCCTCGGCCGGCGGCTTCGCAGGCGGGGGAGCGGGGGCCGGTCGGGGTCGACGGTCATCCTCGAGCAGCCAACCGCGCCTGGGCTCGACCTTGTACGCCTCGCCGACCTTGTGGGCGAGCTCACGCTCCGACCACGGCGGTGCGCATCGTGGGTTGTAGTGAGTGAGGAGGATGCGGAGAGCCGCGTCGGGCGAAAGGTCGAAGCCGGGGCCGACCTTGCAGGCGGCCTTGAACGCCTTGTCATGGCCGTTCTGGCCGCTCACGGCGTGCTCGCACCTGGCGAGGTAGGCGATCGCCCGATCCTCAGCGCTCCAGGCGCCCGGGCGGGGGGCGATCTTTTTTGGCGGCTCGACTTGCGGGGGTTGCGTGAGGAGATGTCGATCAAGGTCGGCGTAAAAGGCGTCGGGAAGAGGGAGGATTTCGTCGTGCTCGTTCCAGGCGCGGGGCGTGCCGTCGGTCCCGATCGAAGGGGGGACGACGCTCTGGTACTGGCGATCCTCGGCCGACCAGCCGAGGCGGATCTCCAGGCCGGGGTAGTGCGTCCCCTCCTTGACGATCGCCTTGCCGTAGCGCGCGAGCCGATCGTCCCAGCGGAAGAGGAGGTGGCAGCCGCGAGTCGAGGACCAGCCGAGCGTGGCCGGCAGATCCTTGCCGAAGATCCGCTCCAGAACGGGGCCGGCCTGCTCGGGGTTGTCGACGTCGAGGTCGACCACGCCCCCTTGCGGGCCGAGCTTGAGCCCCACCCCCGCGCGCGGGTGGGCGGCGTACACGCGCCGGAGCGATTCCTCGGTGTGGCGTTCACGCCCCCATTCCAGGCCGATCGGCTGCTTACCGGCGGAGACGGCCCCCTTGGCGTCAGGCGCGGTGATCGGGATCGGCCAGAGGCCGCGCGCCAGGAGTTCAAGGGCGGTCGCGAGTGCGTTCTTGCTCATCGTTTGATGTTCCCTAATCACTCGGCATCGACCCTGCGAGAACGAGCGTCAGACGCTGCCCATCGGCCCGGGGCTTGGGGGCGGTCGTTTGCATTCCCCCCGTGGGATCGCAACCAACCAACCCGCCCACTCTTCTCTTCAATTCCATTCCCCCTGGGACCGCTGGTTGTACTCAACCCGTGAGGCAAAAACCGAGGCTTCTCCTCACGGGTTGAGTACAACCCGTGCCACCCCGCCGATCTCTTTTTGTTCGGAGGAATCACAGACCGAGCAAGCCGGGTGGTCACGCAGTCCTCCGGCCGATGTGCTCAGGACAAGTCGCCTGACGGAGGAAGGCGAGGGCCTGCTTGTGGATCTGGCCGATGCGCGACGGGCTGAGGCCGAGGCGGTGGCCGATCTGCTTGAAGTTGAAACCGTGGCCGTAGTGGAGCCGGACAGTTTCGCGGGCGTTGTGCGACAGGCGCTGGGTGAGACTGTAGACCTCGTCGAGGGAGCAGGCTTCCCAGCCCGGTTGGTGCTCGTCGGACCTGAGCGATGCGGCGAAGTCGCAGTCAACCGTCCGGTGGACCACCGGGGCATCCGCAACGTGAGAACAGCGGCCGTAACCTCGGAGCCGGCCCTCGCGCATCAGGTCGACGAAGGCGAACCGGATCCGATGGACGGCGAAGGTCCAGAACTTGACTCCACGCTCGGGGGCGAACCGCAACGCGGCGTCGCAGAGCCCGTAAGCGGCGGCCGACGCCCAATCGAGGTCGAGATAATCGTGCTTCACAGCCTGGATCTCCGCCAGGCGGATCGCCTTCTCCCAGTGCCGTTCCACAACCAGCCGCTGCTCGTCCGTGAGCCGCCGAGAAGCACCGGCGCTCCGAGCACCACCACCACACACGAGGCGGGGACAATCGGCCTTCATCAGCTCGCCCTCCGGTCGGTGTCCCTGTTGGCCAACTCATTCGGCGGCCAATCGCAGCCACCACAGCCCAACGGGTGGAGGCAGGACGATTCGCCGAGCGCCTCCCGCTCAGCCCGGCCCACCCGGGCGAGCGCATCTTCGTCGGAGAACCGGACGGCAATGTTGCCGTCGGCCAGGGCCCCCTCCACCTCACGGCGGAGCGTGTCGGCCGCCTCCAGAGCCTCGGCCAAGGCGGCCTCGACCCGCCGCAACCGCAGCGCATCAGCACCGACCAGCAGAAAAGGCCCGAGAATCGTCTCCACATGCTGGGTCGCCCCCAGCAAGCTTTGCAGCGGAGTGATCCCTGGCGAGTGCAGGCGAAGCCTCATCGCAGTGACTCCTCAACAGAAGGCATTGCTAGTAACATTCCACAACTTTCCCCATGCATTATCACCACGATTATAGTAACACCCAATACGTTCGACATCAAATCCACTGAAATTCCTCAAAGAGGGTTCCCGGCGGCGGGCGGTGATGCTTATTGATGAGGGAATGAAATTCCCAGCGAAGTTGATGAAGCGGCAGCGGTACTCGCAGACCGACGTGACGGCGCAGGCTGAGGTTTCGCAGAGCCTGGTGAGTTTGTGAACGAAGGGGGAGCGGGTTCCCGACTTGAAGGTGTCGGCCAGGCTGTTCGGGGTAGACCTGGATTACCTGGCGGACGATGTGCAAGACGAACCGCCCGCCTCGGAGTTCGCCGGGTAGGAGCGGGCGGTGATCGACCTTGATTCACGCGTTAGGGTTTGGAGAAGAGTGAGGCGTTGCGTCGCCTGGCGACCCCTGCTACACGAACCGTGACGCCGGGGTCAGCGACCGGGATCAGCGTTGACCCGAAACCCGTCTCACTGGCCGGGCCGCCGATCCCGCCTGGAACGCCTGCCGACAAGCCAGATACACCTCGGAAGAAACAGCCTGGATGATCGTCCCGTCGACGTCTTCGAGCCGGGTGGTCAGCTCGACACCGGGCTGAAGCGGGTCGGGGTAAGTGGGGGTCAGGGCGTGGACTGCGTCCTCGGCCAGCCACCGCTCGCCGATCATGTGGAGCGGCACGCCGTCGACCAGGAAATAGCTGTGATACTCAAGCGCAGGGCCGGGCGCCACCTGGGCCAACCGGCTCGGGAGCGGGGTGATTATCGACCCCGCCATGGCGATCATCGGCCGTCCCCGGGGGAACGCCACGTCCTTGCGGAGGGGGGATTGCTTCATCGAGGGAGACCTCCTCAGGAGCGGAACCGGGTCCCATCGCCCGATCGATCAATCGGGTCGATGACACATCAATGAATCCATACCAATACCGAAAGAAAATCAGCCGACGTCCCGCCTTGCCCTTGCCGCACGCAGCAGGGTGAACGCCCCGCCGGTCCGGTGCGCCTCGCTGATCACTTGACTCGGGTTCCAGCCGCACGACACCAGCGGGTCGGCCCCCGGCACGAACAGGACCGGCCCCAAGCTTTTCACCTCTTTCAACCTGCTCCTGGCCGGGACCTGAACGCGCAACGGCTTCGCCCCAGCCTGTTTGCGGAATGACCAGTTGCCATCGTCCTTGAGGTAGATCGCAATGACCATCGGGGGATCACTCCCAGGAATATTGACGTCCGTTCAGATAGTGTTCTAAGTACAGTATCCCAGCGGTGGCGATCGGTCAAGCGGCGGAATGGGAACATGTTCGACGCACCGATGCGGGGCCGGCGGCCGAGAATCGGCGACGATTCGTCGGGACAAAATCCCAGACGTCTTCACTCGCAAATCGGCCACAACATTTTAGTTCCAATTGACTTGCGCTTCCATAAAACCAGGGCATCCGGGGGCGACCAGACCCGAATGCGGGCGGTTCGCGCACAGTGGCAGGGAATGGCATCCGGGGGCGAGCCGTGCTCCCCCAGCGGGTTTGCCGAGGCGGGGCCGGTCGGAGATGTCGCGTCTTGCCCGAACCTCCCACGCATGCTACTCTTGAATTCTCAAAAGAAGCGCGTGCCCATCACCACGCAAAGCAAAACACGTCGGGGTCGACCTGGCCCCGATCGGACGCCACGGCGATGCGTGATGGCTCGTTGGTGGCGTTTTTGATTGCGCGTCACAAGATGGGCGGTGCGGCGTAGGGCCTAGAAGACTCAATCCCTGTATCGTCTGTCTGTCTACGGATCAGTCCCGTTCTTTTGGAGGGGACATTCGTCGGTGCAGAAGGGCCTGTCATGGCGCGGATCGCGGCCGAGGCGGAGTGGCAACGGACGCGGACAAGCCTGGTCGACTGGCTGGTGACCTTGGCCGTGATCGCGGTCTTCGGCTATCTGCTCCATCGTGGGCTCGTCCATGACTGGAGCGAGCACGGAATCCCCAGTTGGTATCTCGCTTATCGACGCTGGTCGAACACCCATCTCCCTCGCTGGTCTCCCTTTTGAATGAGGCTCCCATGAACCGTCCCAATCGCGGGTTTACGCTCATCGAGCTCCTGATCGTCATGGTCATCATCGGGATCCTCATCGCCTTCATCATCAAAGCGTCCATGGGGGGGGTCCGCCGCGCCGAGGAAAAGGCGACCATCGCCCTGATCGCCAAGCTCGAGCAGGCGATGACCGACCGAGTGGATGCGCTGACGACCTATCAGGCGGATCCGACGCCGTTCCACTACGCATTGGGGGCAATGTACAACTCCGGTGCCCCGGTTGATCCTGTTACCGGATTTCGGTCGATTGCAAGCGTCCAGCGGGCCCAAGCCATCGCTCAATTCGACTACTTGCGGGCTCAATTGCCCGACGTTTTCGCTGTTCAAAATGATAGTCCCGATGGAACGACATCGGGGCAATATCCTTTTAACTTCGCTGGCGCAAGCGCCACGGTGCCGATTGGGTCAGACAACGGAGTCAATGGCACGATCGCCGGAGCGTATGGGGCCGCCTTCGAAATTGCGGGCGGAATCTATAAGCAACTCGGCTATCACCCCAAGGGGTACGACGGCAGCGACAACGACGGTGACGGCGCTATAGACGACGCCAAGGAGGGGATCGGCAATCTATCTGCCGCAGAGCAGGCGGTCGTATTACAACGCCTGAAAAAACACACACACAAAACCGCCCGCTCTGAGATGCTCTACGCCATCCTCGTCGAAGGTGGTGGCGTTTACGGCAGTGCCTTCGACAAGGACGACTTTACCAGCAAAGAGGTCCAGGACACTGACGGCGACGGCCTGATGGAGTTCGTGGACGCCTGGGGGGAACCACTCCAGTTCTACCGCTGGCCGATCCTCTATCGCTCGGATTCGCAGAAGGGCTACCCGGATACGGCGAAACTGACGCAGGACGCCGGGGTAACGGGAACACACCCCGGCCCCTATACGGCGGTATCATCGGGATCCTTTGCTGTCTCATACGAGTCTCGCGAGCAGAACCCGATCGACCCAAACCAGACCTTGCTGGCTCCCGCATGGTGGGGGAGCGGGTTCAATGACGCTGTTCCCACAGTCATCGGAACCAACAACGGGACGATTAGCGGGCAGGCGATGAAGTTCATGAGTTTCTTCGGCCCCTGTCTTGTCGACCCGACGGCTCTCAATGCAGGGGCAGCAAGCCAGACGTTCTGGGATCGCTCCACATCAACAGATACCGGTTACTATCAACGCCGCGCCTTCTACAGTCGGTTCCTGATCCTCTCGGGAGGGCCCGATAAGATACCGGGGACCGCTCAACTTGGAGTCGACTACGCGGGCATCGACGATCGGAGCACTATCGAGATACCTGGAGGAACTTCCAGCACAAGGGACGGGAGCGGAGTGCTAGTCAATATCAGTGTCCCTCACTTGCTGCTCGAGAGCCAGGGGGGCAAGGTTGACCTGAATCGAGACACACTCGGAAAACTGACCTTGCCCACTCCCTTTCCAGCCAACGGCCGTAACGACACCAACTCCCAGCTCGAATACTACAGCCAGGACGACATCAGCAGCCAGAACCTCCAGTCAACGGGTGGGGTGCTGCAATAACCCCCATCGGTCGGCAGCATTGCGGAACAAAAGGCCCGCTCGATCCCCCATTTGGGCGGGTCGAGCGGGCTTTTTTTTCGTTTGATCGCCCCGCCCTTGCCCGTCACCCGGCCTTTCTTCTCGCCCTGGAGGGCTTCGGGCGCTTGATTCGCCGGTCGATCACAACCTTGATGCCGTCGAAGAGGAGCATCGGTTTGCCGGTCGCGTCGTCGACCAGAAACTCGGGGCTGTTGGCTTGCCGAGGCAGGGACTTGGCATCAAGGATCTCCTCCATCCAGGGCCAGCGGATCTCATGCCGGCGCTTGGGGAGACGGAGAGGCGGGGCCTGCTTTGAGAGGGCGGCCCAGTAGGGGTCCTCCTCAAGCTCCTCACCGCGCATCGAGAGCCGCTCGAGGATGTGCACACCCAGGAGCCAGGCGCCGTACGCGCTCAGGGTGAGCTGCATGACCCCGGCGAGACTCCACTCGGCCGCCAGGCCGGACCGCACCAGCGCGTCGAGAACGGCCGGCGTGTGGCCGGCCTCGACCAGCTCGGACACGGGCAGCCACGCGAGGCGAAGCGAGCCCCCGGCAACGATCGCGTCGAGGGCGGCGCGCTGGGGACCAGGCAGTTCGGCGAGGGCGGCGTTGGGCTCCCATTCGGCCTGGTCATTGATTCGACTCATGGTGATGGCTCCGCGCGAATTGATGCGACACTTTGTAAGGCAACGCAAACAATTTCATGTCACGGAGTATTATCGGTTTACGACGATCAGGCGCGAGTGGGGATGCCGTTTGTTCGACGATTTCCCGATATCTTATAGGGAAACAGTTTCTTCTCGCGAGAGCATGCCTGAACATGATCTCTGACTTCCTCGCGACGATCCCCGATCCGCCTCGCCGCCGTGGCCGCCCCAAGAGGGTCCGCTCTGCGCGGGTCCTGGCATGCGCTGAGGCGATCCGGGCGGGCGAACCAGCCGAGCAGGTTGCGAAACGACTCGGCATCCACCGCTCAACCGTCTATCGCTGGCTCCATGCCGCACACCAATCGCCCAACTGACGATCGCTAGAAAAAAAAGGAGAATTTAACCACGAATAACACAAATGACACGAATGAAGAAAATTTCAAATTAATGCTTAAATTTCTTTGTATTTCATTCGTGTCATTCGTGTTATTCGTTGTTAAAATTTAATTTATTAATTGTTCGGCAATTGGTGCGCGTATCTGAATTCGACAGCGCCAGGTTTTCTCCTCGGCGTCCCTACTCTGCAACTGCATGAGGCTCCCTCCGTGGCACTGACCATCCAGCAAAAGCTCGCCAACCTCCATGCCGCCGAAGAGGCAGGCAAGGCGGCCTTGGCCGACCTGCTCAACCCGGCAACGGGCGAGTCGATCTCGCCCGATCGGCCGGCGTTTGACGTCGCCTCGAAGACGGTCTACGCCAACGTCGACGGCAAGCTCGTGCGCTCCAGGCCCGTCATCATCCAGGCACCCAAGGCAGGATCATGAGTGACGAACTCGACTTCCTCGATGGGCTCGAGCCTGACCCACCGCCCTCTTTGGGCCGCGCGGTCCCGACGCCCACGCCCTACCCCGTTGCGCCGGCCGTCGTCCCCGTGAAGTCACACGACGCCCTGAAGTTCGGGGCGATCCTCGTGTTCTGTGCCGTCTGCTCGCTCGGCTCGGGGCTGTTGTTCGCCTGGCTGCTGTCGGAGCGAGGCGACCGGCCCTCGCCGGGCGGCTACGACCCCCGGTTCGTCGCGGTCGGCAAGGCTTATCTCGGCGACCTCGGCTCAGCCTACGGCCTGGCCTGGGAGGACGGGGCCAAGATCCTCGACGCCGGCCAAACCATCGACATGGCACTCGACACCACGGCCAAGGCCTGGGAAGCGAACCGCAAGGCGGCGTTCAACGCACGAATCACGCCCGAACTGAGCAAGGTGGTCGCGCAAGGCAAGGACGCGGCGAGCGTCACCAGCGACGACCGCGCCGCGTTGGCGAAGGCGTATCGCGGCCTGGCCAAGGGGCTTGGAGGGGGACGATGAACAACGAGACGCTTCAGCCCTTCAACACATCCGGATGGGTCGACACCCCCGCCCGCCATGCGGTCGCATCGACGCTTGGCCCTGAGTTCGCCATTCGCGCCCGCAACCTGATGGGGGCGAACGCCGACAAGGACCTGCTCCTGTTCAAGGCCTGGAAGGACCTGCTCGGCAGCTACCCGAAGTACGTCGCCCAGAAGATCGGCGACTGCACCAGCTTTGCCTCCGGCCACAACGTCGACCTGACCCAGGCGATCGAGATCGTCATCGGCGGCGAGAACGAGTCGTACAAGGAGACCTCCACCGAGGCCCTCTACGGCGCAGGCCGCGAACTCGCCAACATGCTCGGCGGCGGCGACGGCTGCTACGGTTCGGCGCTGGCGAAAGCGGTGACCACGGTCGGCGTCGCGCCTCGCGAGGCGGTCGGCGAATACTCGGGCCAGCGGGCGAAGCAGTGGGGGCACAGCGGCACGCCTGCCGACATCAAGAAGCTCATGAACGAGCACAAGATGGGGTCGGCCGCGCTGGTCGTCTCGCTCGACGAGCTCGACGCCGCCCTGGCCAACGGCTACCCGGTGACCGTCTGTAGTAACCAGGGGTTCACGATGAGTCGGGACACCGACGGATTCTGCTCCCCTCAAGGCTCGTGGGCCCACGCGATGCTGATCGCAGGCAAGCGCATCACCGGCCGCAAAGGCTACCTGATCTGCCAGAGCTGGGGCAGCAACGTCCCGAGCGGCCCCCTCGCCCTCGACCAGCCGGATTTCTCCTTCTGGGTCGAGCCGAACGTGATCGCCCGGATGCTCGCCGTCCGCGACTCGTTCGCCTTCAGCAAGTTCGCCGGCTACCCCGGCCGCCCCCTCCCGTCTCACTGGACCTACGATAAGGCTGCCTGAACCATGCTCACGTCAATCTTCGCTCTCGCGTTGCTCGGCCAGTGTGCCGGCGGTTCCTGCGCCTTGCCGGCGCGAGCCTATCAGCCGGCCACCCCCTATCAACCGCTCGCCCCGGCGATCTACCAGAGCGTTCCGGCCTATCGCCCATTCTATGCCCCCGCCCCGGTCTACATCCGGCCCCGGGGTGCCTTTGGGAGGCTGTTCCGTCGATGACACCCACCGCCAAACTCTGGTCCTGGACCCGTGGCTCCGCCGAATTCCTCGGCTGGGCCACGACCGTCAGCCTGATCTTCTTCTGGTGCACGGTCGCCTGGTCCGAGCGTGAGACCAAGCAACGCTACGCCGCCCCCGCGATCAACGTCTCACCCACGGCGCAGAAGATCGCGGCGAAGTTCAGCCCCGCGCTCCAGCAACTCGCCAGCGCACACAAGGACGAGGCGATCGGCTCGGTCGACGGCCTGGTCCAGCGTTGGTGCGTCGGCAAGGTCTGGGATCCCGCCGTGAAGGCGATCCCGAGGGCCACCGAGATCGGCTGCGACCGGGCCCTGTCCTACCTCGACTCGATGCCGATGAGCGAGGTGGCCGGGCTCATGATCGAGCATGCCAAGGCCTCCGGCTGCCGAGTCCACTACAGCGTCTGGGCGACCGCCGAGCACCAATGGGCAATCACCCCATGAACCTACTCGCAATCCTCAACGCAATCCTGGCGATCGCGGACGGCTATCGCTTCGCCCTGCTGACGACCCTCGGCCTGTTCATCTCCGTCGCAGCCCTCTGGGCCTTCGCATTCCGGCCGCAAGCCCTCATCGTCGTGACCCTGGCCTCAGTCCTGAGCTATACCTACGGGCCGGCATTGGCCGCCTGGGTAAAAGGTAAGGGGTGACGCCCGGTCCTCATTCCGTCGGGCCATCCCACCTCGCGCTTACCGCTTCCTTTGCCAACAATAAAAAAGAGCGACAGAGGATCATGAGTAAGCTCACCCATCTTGCCCGCGCCACGATCGACTTCCTCGGGCCGGTCGCCGGCGCGATCCATGGCCAGCTTTCGCGGCCCGAGATCGCCCGCGCCGCCGCCAAGGCCGGCGTGGTTGCGGTTGCCACCGGCGCTTCGATGGCGGCCACGCTCAAGAACCCGGACACCCTCAGTGAGCTCGTGGTGCCGCTCGCCGCCGCTGCGTTCACGGGCGTCCTCGACGCCGTCTCGCGGCTCAAGCAAGGGGACCCGAACCTCGAGCCTGACGACGACGATGACAAACCGCCGCCTGTCCCCCTTCCCCCGAGCTTACCATGACCGACGGGATTGTCGTACTTGCGGCAGCCCTTGCCGCTCTGATCGGGGCCCTTCTCCTGGTCCGCCTCGGCGGCCAGTTTGCGGCGGGCCACGCCCTCCGCATCACCAAGCGATTCGTCCAACGCCTCCAGGACGACCGCGACGGCGTGTGACTGTTGAGCCGGCGGTCGGTTAAGAAAGCACCTTGAACAGCCCCAAGGCCGACAGCGGCAAGCAGCTGGCCGAGAAGCTCGAGACTTCCATAGGGCTCCTCCTCATCCAGTGGGTGCGTCTTCGCCTCCTTTCGCTCGCGGAGAAGTCGCTTGCATTGGCAATTCCGGAAGCCAAGAGCCAGATTGACTTTCCGTCCAATAGAAACGATGCCGGTGTCCTTTTTTCTTCACGATGGTAGAATTTCTCGCTCAGTCTGTCTGTCGTAGGTCCGCGAACAAGTGGAACGGAACACATGACTGCCAACACGGAGCCACTGCTTCGGTTCACAAATTCGCCCCTCGATGAATTTTTCATGGGCGTGCAGTTCAATGCGATCCCCAATTTTTCCAACGGCCACTTCGGGTGGTTTTGGAAGAACTACCTGGATCACGATTGGACCAAAGCTCTGGATGCCTCATACCTTCCGGACGCGTTCGAGCATTTTGGGCAAGAGAGACAGTGGGCGATTCCAGGAGTTTCATTGCAGGCTCACGGCGGAGCGGATCGCCTTCAAGTCATCAGCGCCGATGATGAGCGAGTCATCCAGATTCAGAATACAAGGTTCCTGTACAACTGGCGGAAGCGAAAACTCGAATATCCCAGTTTCGTCACAACTTACCCGGATTTTCGAGACAAGTGGGAGCTGTTTCAGACATTCCTGAAAGATGCGAATCTTGGGCAGACCACCCCAAACCAATGGGAAATCTGCTATATCAACAGCATCAGCAAAGGAACACTTTGGAACTCTCCAGCGGATTGGTCCTCGATTCTCCCCGGCCTGTTACCGCAAGACCGTCTTGCCGGACTTGTGGAATTCGAAAATCTTGCTTCCGAGTACCGCTACGAGATTCCCTCGAAACGGGGCCGTATCAGAATCGCCATTCAGCACGCGCGATCCGTGGAACATGACGGACCGGAGTTTTTAAAGCTCCAACTGATGGCACGCGGCCCTATTGTAGCCGGCATGCCGGAGTGGAATCTTGATTCCGGCCTTAACCTTGGACATCGTGTTCTTGTGGAAACGTTTGAGAGAATTAGCTCTCCTGAAGCAAAGTCTTTTTGGGGGAGGCAGGAAATCCAATGACCGCGATCACTCTTGAGCCGATTGCCTCAGCCCAAAGCGTGGCATCGGAAAGCTTTCTCCAGACAAGTTCTGCCAATTTCTCGGCAGTTGGCGATCTTAATGCGGGATGGCGACGCATCATTCAGCAACTTCTTGTCATCCAAACCTACCGTGATGACGATTGGGATGGTGACGGTGCGGACGCGATCCCTGTCGGAATTATCGACTCCGCCTCGTGGTTGCTCGAAAGGCTACAGTCAACCGATTATCCTGCCCCCTCAAGAGCGACCGGAACGCCCGCTGGAACCGTGGTGTTTGAGTGGCAAATGGCGGGGATGTACCAGGAAATCGAATTTGTAGCACCCGGCAAAATCGAGTGGATGCGAGTGGATCACGCCGGCCAAAAGAGCCACGGAGCGGCCAGCTTTATTCATGATTCAAAGACAATATGATTTAGGGTCTGAAGTGGCCTGTTTTGCTTGGACACGCCGGCATGCCCGAAGACCCTCGACCGATTGAGCCAGACGAAATCGTTTTCCGTCGCATCCCTCAATGCGAATACCAAGCAGATCTTCCCATCCCCATCCAATCTGGTGCGTTTAAACCAAGCAAGTCAGACACTGACGGACTTTCGGTATTCCGCGAACGCGTGATTTCGCCCGAGGCAATCCTTCGATCAAGTCGAAAGGCCGCCGAAAACTACATCGTGGCAAGATTTCGAGTTCATGATCTTCTCCAGATGGGCTTGACCCTGACGCCCACCAATCAGCCTAATGAGCCTCCCGGCCATGCCCTGATCGTCGAACTGAGAACTTCGGCCTACCAGGCCGACAAAGCAAAACATCGAGAGATTCATTACGAATTGGCGAAACTCGGTAGCCGCGACATGATCGTTGACATCATTAGCGAATCTTGAAGAGAGGGAAGCCCGCCGACGCGATCGCCGTACTTGCGACAGCCCTTGCCAACTCGAATCGAGACCCTCCTCCTGGTCCACCTCGGCGATCAGTTGGCAGCGGGCCACGCCCTCCGCATCACCAAGCGATTCGTCCAACGCCTCCAGGACGACCGCGACGGCGCGTGACCGCTCTGCCGGCGTTTATCAACGTCGTCGTGAAACACGGCCCCATCAGAAAAAAACATACAGCCTTGAGCAAAGCGACAGAGACCTGGTTGGGCCGTGGTACTATTGCCTAGGGAAGCAGATTCCAGTAGAACGCCGCCAAGCAATAGGCGCAGGCGGAGGTATCGGCCGTGAAACTCAACAATCCTCCCGTCATCCAGAGCTGGATTGAGTTTAAGTTCGCATCCGGACAGGAAAAACCGCCCTGGAATCTCGAAACAGCAGAGGAGTTTCTTAACCGATACGAGGACCGCCTTCCCCATCAGGAAGCCATTATCGAGACCACGTCCCAAACCCGGCCCTTCTCCGGCCCGCAACGATCGCAACGGGTCAGCCCCAAAGATAAGCTCGATAAAGCGTGGGCTCGCAATGATGACCAAAGCCATTGGCTGCAAATCGCTGATGATCAGATGGTCTACAACCAAACTCGGGTCGAGTCTTACCTCGGCTTCGAGTCGCTCCGCGATGAGGCTCTGTCCAAACTCGGCGATTATGTCGATTTCTTCCGGCCTGAAACACTCAAATCGGTCGAATTGCATTACGTCGATCTCATCGAAATTCCGACCCCCGTGGAGCAAAAGATCGAATTGCAGGATTATTTCCACCTGAGAGTGGAGATGCCGGACGAATTCGGCCTGGTATGGCACTTCTCCAACCAGATTTTCGTCAAACCTAAGACGAAGGAGGACAATAATGTCCTCGAAGTGAAGTTCCAGAGCGTCAGGCCGGACGAAGAGGCCGGAACTTACCGATTTCGCCTAGATTGGCATTTTATCTGCCTTCACCTAGAATCTTGGAGTAGGGACATCGTGTGCGGGCGACTTGACCAGGCGCACACCTGTCTTCTAAACTACTTTCGGGCTTCCGTCACCGAAAAGACCTGGCAGCTTTTCCAGCCGTCGGATGAAGGGTGATCATGCAGTACGCTCCGCCAGTCGATCGGCCGCCACTTCTGCAGAATGCCGTCGCTTCTGTCGCCGCTGTCCGCAATGACCGGGCGATCAGGGAGGATCGATTCGACGTCAGTCGAAGAAATCTACCGGCGGAGCTTGAAGTCGGTGATACGACTTATCGATTGCGAAGCCCGCTCATGGGGACATTCTTGCCGGGTCCGATCGGAAAGCAGGGCGAGTTCACCGTTCCGCAGTTCTCCCCCTACTTTACCGGACGAGGCCGAAACTTTGATGAAGCCTTCCTGAACTGGCGCGACCAGGTTCACGGTCAATTCCAGGAACTCTATTCCAAACGCCCTTTCGAGATGACGAATCAGGAAGCAGAGCTTTGGCAGACGCTAGAAAGCCTCATCGACGTGCCGACCTACAAGAATACGACACCCCTCACCATTCGCCAGATTGGGAAAGTTACCCGCTGTCGCCCTTTACCGGAGCAGATTCAGTGGGAGGACGGACACAAGGAGGCGGTACGGCTTGACCAAATGCCAGGTGAGTTTGCGACTTACAAGTCGGGTCAGCCGTTCGATGCCATTGTGGTGCGAGATCCGGTGAATTTGACCTTAATCAAGGTGACTCACATACGCAGAACCGGTTCCTTGCCTATGGTGACCCCGACAGAGCAAGAAGCTCTTCTACGGGAGATCCAAACGATGTCGTCGCTGCCGGAAGGTCACTGGGGGTTTTAAGGCTGGGTATCACGCGGTTTCGATACCTCGTATTCGGAACGGCAGCAAGGACCCGGCATGGAAGTCTATTTCGTCGACATCGGCCGCGGGACAAGCAATCTGATCCTGCTGGGCGGTCGTCGTGCGATCGTCATCGATTGCGGTCAGAACTCGGGAAGCCTCCTGCAGTTGCTGGCGCAGTTCCGTGTTGACACGATCGCACGATTGATTATTTCACATAATCATCACGACCACGTCGGCGGCGCAATGGCGCTGCTCACTCAATATGAGGGCCGAGTCGACAGAATCTGCTTTGTTCACGATGACGTGCTGCTCAAGTCAAAATTCGGCGGAAAGATTTTGCAGCAGATCAAAAATGGCACACTCAAAAGCTCACAACTGCTCCGTCTCGAATGTGATCATTCACCAAGATATATCTTTCAAGAATCGAATGATTTGCCGACCCTCCAAATCGTCTCACCGACTTTTACGGACAACCTTCAAGCAATCACCGAAGGCAACCCAAATGCTACAAGCGGCGTTCTTGTTCTAGGCTCTGTTTGACAAACCGTCTGGAGGCGTCGAACGTAGAAATAGGGTGATCGAGCAGGAGGTCCCCCTATGCATCGCTACGAACTCACTGATCAACAATGGGCTCGGATTGAGCCGCACTTGCCGCACCGGACCCATCACGGCAACCTGGGGCATCCGTTCAACGACCACCGCCCCATCCTCAACGGCATCCTTTGGATCCTTCATACCGGCGCCCCTTGGAGAGATCTCCCCGAGCGCTACGGACCCTGGGAGACTGTGTACTACCGGTTCAACCGCTGGCGTCGGGACGGTACATGGATTCGGATCGTCTCCTCGCTCTTGGATGAACTGGACGATCGAGGCCAGATCGACCATGACTTGTGGTGCATCGACGGCTCCGTGATCCGGGCCAGTCGGGCGGCCGCCGGGGCGAAAAAAAAAGGCAAGCCAATGGTGCAGGCTTGGAGGGCGTCAAGAGACGCAAATGGAGGAACCGCCGGACCATGCGTTGGGGCGTTCGCGAGGCGGGTTCGGCACCAAGATCCACCTCGTGTGTGATAGCCATGGGAGCGTGGTCGGTATCCACGTCACGGCCGGACAGAGGCACGACAGCGTGGCTTTCGAGCCGACGATGGCCCGACGCCTGTTCCGTCGCCGTCGGGGCCAGCGTCGCTGGCCGCGGCGGCTGGCAGGCGACAAGGGGTATAGCTATCGGCGGATCCGGCGCTGGTGCCGGAGGCGACGAGTCGAGGCGGTGATCCCGACGCGCAAGGACCAGCCTCGGGATGAGAAGTTCGACAAGGCCACATACAAGCGGCGGAATATCATCGAGCGGGTGGTGGGCTGGTTCAAGGAGTACCGCCGGTTAGGCACCCGCTACGAGAAATTGGCGGTTAACTACGTCGCCATGTGGTTGGTCGCAATCATGGAGAAAGCCCTGTTTCGCCTTTTGCCAAACACAGCCTAGAACGTCAGGGACGGCGGGTCGTTTTTGCGGGAGACTCAACCATCCGCCAGTGGCGGAGGATCAGGGAGATCAACGGCCGGCCTATCGACTGCGACATTCTCTCGGTACCCCACCACGGTGGTATCGTCTGGGATCATGCAGCGGAGTTGGCATGGCTTTATCATGATGGCGTCAAACCACGTCATGCCGTGGTTTCCGTATCGACAAGCAACACGGATCAGCATCCGCGTCGTGAGGTTATTGAGGCAATTTCGCACTCAGGATGCTCGGTCGCGTGTACCCAGATCACGGAACGCTGCTGCGACGCATTGGAAAGCCTACGGCCTGGAGTGCTCACACCAAGGCTCCCTGGCACATCACGCAAGACGACGAATCGCACGCCCACTGGCAGAAGCCGCAATGTCGCTTGCGCCGGGACGATGCTCGCGGAGCTTCGAGACGGCCGTCTCGAGATTCATCGATTGGCGGAGCTTACCGCAGCGGTTGACCGTTTGGCATCGACGGCTACTGGGCATCCCTTATGTCGTTAGCTCCGTGGTGAACGCCTCGTCGAGCCGATAGATCCCCGCGGTCAACCGAGCGATCGAATCCGAACGATCCGCAGCGGCAGGTTGCGCAACGACAACCGAGGCCCTCCCACGGCTCGGCCCTCTCCCTCATCGCCCGGAATTGACCTTCTGAGGCTCAATCCAATCCTACCGCCGATCGCTCGGCCTTCGAGCCAAGAATGCCCCCTTGACGGTCCCGCCCAGGTGGGGGGCCGCACTGCTCGCGACGCAACGCCGTTGATGTGCTCGGCCGGGCCGTGAAGTCACCGCGTGGAGAAGACTGATGACGAACGAAATCCACGCGCAAACCGGGATCTTCGCGACCAACGTCGCCGCCTCGGGCTGGTGGGTCTGCAACGCGTTCTATCAGCACGGGCCAAGCTGGCAGATGGTGCCCCCAATCCTGATCGGCGCGGCCAGCTTCGTCGGGGCGCTTCGCGGCTATGCCAACGATCGGCAGGCGCGACAGCACAAGGACGAGCTCCATCGGCTCGAAGTCGAACGCCGGAGAGAAGCCGCAAACGTCAGTCGCTGACGAATCACCTCATTGGGATAATTCCATGCCTGATTTCCAATGGCGTGAAGACCGGATCAACGCGGCACAGCTCCTTGCGGACGGCACCCTTACGGTTACCGAAATCGCGGCGCGGTGCAACGTGACGCGCACCACGATCTACAACTGGAGGCAGTACCCCGAGTTCGCCGCCCGGATCGCCGAGCACCTCGAAGAGTTCCGCCAGGAAGTCAGGCGCAGGGGGCTCGCCAGCCGGGAGCGCCGGGTCGAAGCGCTCAACGACCGGTGGGACCGGCTCCGGCAAGTGATTGAGGAGCGGGCCAACGACCCCACTCATGCGAAGGTGCCCGGCTGGAAGACCGGCCTCTTGGTCCACAACGTCAAGGGGGTCGGCGGGGGCGAGAATGCCACGGTGGTCGACCTCTACGAAGTCGATACCGGGCTGCTCAAGGAACTGCGCGAGCACGAGAAGCAGGCGGCGCAGGAGCTCGGCCAGTGGACCGAGAAACACGCCGTCGAGCAGACGGAGAAGAAAGTCTACATCACTGTGGGCCCCGACCAACTGTGATTACCCCTGCAAATCGCCCGTACGAGCCGTTCGGCGCGGCGAAAGACGTCTGGACCGACCGCAGTGACGAGGTCCTGCTCAGCGGCCCGGCCGGGACCGGCAAGTCCCGCGCCTGCCTCGAAAAGCTCCACGCCGTCTGCCTGCGCTGGCCGGGAGCGCGATGCCTGATCGTCCGGAAGACGCGCGAGTCCCTCACCGAAACGGCCCTCGTCACCTACGAGGAAAAAGTCCTCCCGGCGAATTCGCCGATCGCCGAAGGACCGCGACGGAGCCACCGCCAGGCGTACCACTACCCCAACGGCTCGACAGTGGTCGTCGGCGGCCTCGACAAGCCCGGCAAGGTGATGTCGACCGAGTACGACCTGATCTATGTTCAAGAAGCCATCGAACTGTATGAGAACGACTGGGAAGCCCTGACCACCCGCCTCCGCAACGGGGTCGTCCCGTTCCAGCAGATCATCGCCGACACCAACCCCGACCGCCCCACCCACTGGCTCAAGCAACGGGTCGATCGCGGCGCCACGGTGATGCTCGAAAGCCGCCACGAGGACAACCCCACCCTCTGGGACCGAACCGAAAACCGTTGGCTGGCCCAGGGGCATGCCTACATCAGCAAGCTCGACCGCCTCACCGGGGCACGCAAACCGCGCCTTCGCCACGGCAAGTGGGTCCAGTCCGAAGGGGTCGTCTACGAGGATTGGGATCGCCAGGTCCACATCATCGACCCGTTCGCAATCCCCCCTTCATGGCGGCGGATCCGGGCGATCGACTTCGGCTACGCGAACCCGTTCGTCTGCCTCTGGATCGCGATCGACGACGACTGCCGGATGTACGTCTACCGCGAGCTGTACCACACCAAGCGAACGGTTAAGGTCCACGCCGCCCAGATCAACGCGTTGAGCGAAGGGGAATCCTACGACTTCAACGTAGCCGACCACGACGCGGAGGACCGGGCCACCCTGCTCGAGAACGGAATCGCGACGGTACACGCCCGCAAGGATGTGTCGCCCGGCATCGAGGCGGTTCAAGAGCGGCTGAAGGACGCGGGCGACGGCCGGCGCAGGCTGTACGTCTTCCGCAACTGCCTGGTCGAGCGCGATCCCTCCCTGGTCGAAGCGAAGAAGCCGTGCAGCGTCCTCGAGGAGTTCGACTCCTACTCGTGGCCGAAAGCGCCCGACGGCAAGGCCGTCGAAGAAGCCCCCGAGAAGCTCTACGACCACGGCCTGGACGCGCTCCGCTATGCCACGATGTCGATCGATCGCGGCGTTACGGCGATTGTGCCGGCGGCCGTCCTCGAGGCTCGTGAACTGGCCGAACAACAAGCCGCCGAAGCCGCCTATCGCGACGTGAACAACCCCTTGTGGTGGGGCTAAGCCCCTTCGGCCCGCCACGATTTAAGCCGATCCCCCAGCCCGGTCCCAGGGAGGGGAGGAAGAGGGATCGTCGGGTGGTTGGGTGGCCTGGACAACTTGTTGTCCGGGTGGCGAAGCCACAAGAGGTCTGGGACAAAACCAAGTCTTCGAGCGGGCTGCCGAGCTGAGCGCAACCCCTCTTGTCGCTCCGCGACCACGGACAACAAGTTGTCCGGGCCACCCCAAACAAACGGCCGACGGCCTCGGGTGACACACAACCCGTGAACAGAAGCCCCGGTCGTTGCCCCACGGGCTTGAATCCAACCCGCCGCCGTTCGCGTTCGTCCGCTGTGTATCTCCCTTCTCATCCCCCTCCCCCACCACGATCGAGGCGTCGCTCTCCGTGCCACGCATGTCCGCAGAAATGAGCATGTGGCTCCGCGAGGAGACCAAGGCCCAGCCCCTGGGGATGACCTCGTACGGGTCGGGGGGCGGTCCTTTGTTTTCCGACGCCTTCCGGTTTCGGCGGGCTCCGTCGTTGCCTGCGCTGGCGGAGGCTTATAAATCGGTCATCTACACGGCGGCCCGCATCAACTCAGATGCGGTCGCTCGGGTGCCGCTCCGGCTGATCCGCGTCGGCCGATCCAAGGGGGATCGGGCGAAGTATTGCGAGGCGGTCCCGGTCGCCAAGTCGGTCAAGAACCGGCTGCAAACCCTGGCGCACACCGCCAAGGCGATGGCGGGGGCCGGTGAGGTCGAGGAGATCACCGGCGAGCACCCCCTGCTCCGCCTGATCCAGAACGTCAACCCGGTGATGGACCACAACCAGCTCATCGCCTACACGGTCATGAGCATGGACGTGGTGGGCACAGCCTTCTGGTGGCCGACCGAGTTCATCCTCGGCTGTCCTCGCGAGTTCTGGCCGCTGCCGCCGCACCTCGTGACCCCGATCATGCGGGACGGCCTGGTGCCGGCCAAGTACCAGTTCGGGGCCACTCAGTACGACCCCACCGACCTGCTCGTGTTCAAGCACCTGTCGATGAAGAATCCGTACGGCCTCGGGATGTCCCCCACCCAGGCCGCGATCGAGTACGCCCGGTTGGAAGACACGTTCGTGTCGATCCAGGACGACCTGCTCAGCAACGGCCCCAGGCCTTCGGTCGTCATCAGCCACAAGGACCCGAAGGGGGCCTTCGGCGCGGCCGAACGTCAGCGGCTCGACAACGACATGAACCTGAAGGGCCGAGGAGGCCGCGCCGGGGGTGCCTTCGTGGTCGACGGCGCTGTGTCCGTCACGCCGATCTCGTGGACCCCGGCCGATCTGGGTGCAATCGAGATCTCGAAATATGACCTTGAGCGAACGCTCGGTTGCTTCGGCGTCCCGGTCTCGATGGTCACGAACGAGAGCAGTAACCGCTCCGTCGCCGACGCAGGGCTGGAGCAGCACGCCCGCAATGCCGTCGAACCGCGCTGCAAGTCGATCGCGAGCACACTCACCCGGTGGACCCACGCCCTCGACCAGAGCGGTCAGCGGCACTGGAGCAAGCTCTTCTGGGTGTTCGACGACTGCGTCCCCCAGGACGACGTGGCCAAGGCCGACCTCGCCACCAAGTACGTCGCCATGGGCTGGCCACTCAACGCCGCCCTGACCGACTCCGGCCGCGACGCCGTCGAGGGGGGCGATGTCAGCTTCGTGGCCTCCGGCCTCCAGGCACTCGAAAACGCGGTCAAGCGGCCGGAGAGCCATGAACAAGCGAGCGAGACTGAGGACGACGACGACGAAGCCCCCCTCACCGACCAGGCCGAGGAGGATGACGACGAGGCGATCGCGTCGGACCTGAAGGCCGCAAAAAAGCCGAAGACGACCAATAAACCAAGGAAACCCCAGGGATCTGCAAGCCACTCCGGTTGCGGCACCGGGGCCGGCGGATTTCAGCCCGGAAACACATGCGCGACCGGTGGCCGAGGAGCGACCCCAAAGCCCAAGCCCAACGCAAGCACCAAGCCCAACGCAAGCACTAAGCCCAACGCAAGCACCAAGCCCAACGCAAGCACCAAGCCCAAGCCCAACGCAAGCACCAAGCCCAAGCCCAACGCAAGCACCAAGCCCAAGCCCAACGCCAAGCCCAACGCAAGCACCAAGCCCAACGCAAGCACCAAACCCAACGCAAGCACCAAGCCCAACGCAAACACCAAGCCCAAGCCCAACGCAAGCACCAAACCCAACGCAGGCACCAAACCCAACGCAAGCACCAAGCCCAACGCAAGCACCAAGCCCAAACCCAACGCAAGCACCAAACCTAACGCAAGCACCAAGCCCAAGCCCAACGCAAGCACCAAACCCAACGCAGGCACTAAACCCAACGCAAGCACCAAGCCCAAACCTAACGCAAGCACCAAACCCAAGCCCAGCGTCAGCACCAACCCCCGGGCGAATCCTGATCCGGCGCTCCAGTATGCTGCCGAAGATGCAGCACCGTTCACAGTCCCGCCGGGCGAAAGGATCACCAAGACGAGAAGACGATACGCCGACCGCCAGGAACGGATTATCGCTCGGGCCCTCGGTGGGCGGTGGTTCAAAGATTCGGAGCCGTTCGATAACCTCCTCAAGAACGACGAGCCCGTGGAGGTGAAAACGATGTTCTACGGCGAGACCAGGTCGCTCTCGGTCGGTCCCCATGCCTTGTACCGCAAAGCCAAGTACGCGGCGGCCAACCCGGGTAAAGTGTTCCACACGGTGGCGATCGACCGGCGGCTCGAATTCGAAGACGGCGCTCATGCGGGCAAGTATTCGGGTCACACGTACTATTACAAGCGGGCGTGCGGCCCCTACTCACTCGAAAGCATGCAAGAATGCAAAAGTTTAAAGAAATTAAGCAATCTCATCAACGCGAAAGACGAAGACCTTCCCGTGAAAGCGCGTGGTGAATTTCCTTCGGGGGCCAAATTTACGACTTTGCAGGTTAAGGCGGAAGCCGATCGCTTGTACAATAACGGGCGGGACAAGGTTCGAAGAACCAAAAAACGTGAAGCCAGAGAAAACAAACGAGTGAGGAGGTCATTGAGCGACTATGGGCGTTAACATCAGGCTTGTCGGTAGCGAAATGGGTCCGCATTTCACCGAGTTCTGCACCAATGGCGGCTACTCCGCATTCTGCGATTGGCTCGATTCTCTCCCTGAGGATCGGTTCCCCTCCGCGCGCGTCCTGTCCGACGAAGGCGAGTTCAAACCGACCGACGTACTGGCCGAGCAGCTCGAAGAGGCGTTCGAGGAGATGCCTCCCGACGACCCCGACGTGCTCCACGTCGTCGACACGTTTCTCAGCCTGATCGGCATCGGCTACCCCAACGAAACGGTCACGATCGAATCCTGACCAACCCCCTGAGACCGCCGGCGACCCGCCCACAGTCCCAGGAGGGGAGGAGAGAGCGCCCTCTGTTTGCAGCCCCGAAGGGGCGACCGTTTCTAGCCAGGGGTGAAACCCCTGGAAGAGACGCAGCAGATTAGCTCTCCGCAGCCCCGAAGGGGCGACCGTCTGAGTGAGCCTGACGCATTTCACGGTCGCCCCTTCGGGGCTGCAAATCATACTAATTTGAGTTCATCCTGTTTCCAGGGGTTGCACCCCTGGCTAAAAACGGTCGCCCCTTCGGGGCTACAATGAATACGGATTTGAACTCATATTAATTCCCAGTGATCTCACCTCTGGCTAAAAACGGTCGCCCCTTCGGGGCTACAATCGACACCGGTATCGGAATGTTCTCCAGGGGTTTCGATCGAATGCGGACCAACCCCTGGGACTGCCGGCGACCCGCCCACGGTCCCAGGAGGGGAGGAGAGAGCGCCCTCTGTTTGCAGCCCCGAAGGGGCGACCGTTTTTAGCCAGGGGTGAAACCCCTGGAAGAGACGTAGCAGATTAGATCTCCGCAGCCCCGAAGGGGCGACCGTCTGAGTGAGCCCGACGCCTTTAACGGTCGCCCCTTCGGGGCTGCAATGAATATTGATTTGAGCTCATACGAATTTCAAGGGGTTTCACCCCTGGCTAAAAACGGTCGCCCCTTCGGGGCTACAATCGACTCGGGCATCGGAATATTTTCCAGGGTTTCACCCCTGGCTAGAAACGGTCGCCCCTTCGGGGCTGCAAAAAATCCGTTGAGCACCACAGGATGCCCACCGGCGCGTCCCATAACGGGTAAAAACACGATGGCATTCGCGTATGACCAGGCGGGCATCGACCGCCTCCTTCGCACCATTGACGAGCGGATGCACGCCAGCGGTAAGCTGGCCGTCGAAACGGCGCAACAGCTCGCCCCGGTCCGGTCCGGCAGGCTCCAGGCGTCGATCAGCTCCAGCTATCGCGCGAGCGATCGAGTCCTCACGATCCAGGCAGACGTGCCCTATGCGGTGGCCGTCGAACAGGGGACGGCCACCATGCAGGCCCAGCCTTATTTGATGCCGGCCCTCAATGCGATCGGGCAGTTCTGGCAGGGGGGAACGGGGACATTGCAGGTCGGACCCGCCGGCGGATCCGCCAGGCCAAAGCCGAGCACCACCAGACATCGCCGGCGAGGTTCATCGCCTAAAAAAGGCTTGCGACGGCCCAACCGTTCAAGATGACGCCCGTCCTGTGACATGACAATCGACCATCTCCCCAGCAAAACAAAACCAAACAAAACCACCTTGAGGGCGTATGCCCATGACGAACAATGAGAATGGGTTCACGCTCACCCGGAAGGTGTTCGACCCGGTCGAGCACCATTTCACGCCCGGCGAGCGGTCGATGGTCGCCTGGATCTCGACCGACTGCGTCGACCATGAGCGCGACGTCGTGGTGTCGGCCGGGATCGACTACAAGACCTTCTTCCTGGGCAAGACGCCCGAGGACGGCAACCCGTGCGTCCTCGCCTTCCACGACTTCGGGCGCTGGCCGCTGGGACGCTGCGAGTGGATCAAGGCCAAGCAATCGCGCGAGTTCAACGGGCTCTACGCCAAGACCGTCTTCGACGACGACCCCGAGACGGAGACGGTCTGGCGGAAGATCAAGAGCCGAAGCCTGCGCGGAATCTCGATCGGCTTCCGCCCCCCGGACAACTTCCAGCCCGGCGAGTGGGGGCCGCCAACCCGAGAGGAACTCCTCCGCCGCCCGGACTGGAAAGGGGCCGAGCGCGTCATTCGCCGCTGCGTTCTGCTCGAGTACAGCGTGTGCAGCCTCCCTATGAATGCACAAGCATTGGTCGTCGCTGTTAACAAGGGGGTGCATCGCCCCGTCTTCAATCTGAAAGTCCCCGAGGACCCCATGGAAACCGAACCCATCGAGGACGCCAAAACCAAGTGCTCCTGCGACGGCGACAACGACGACTGCGAGAAATGCCGGCAACGGATCAGAGCCAAGGCTGAGGACGACGACGAGCTCGAAGAAGACGAAGCACTCGAAGAAGACGAGCTCGAAGAAGACGAAGACGAGTTCGACGAAGACGACGAGCTCGAAGAAGATGAAGACGAGTTCAACGAAGACGACGAGCTTGAAGAAGATGAAGGCGAGCTCGAAGAAGACGAGTTCGACGAAGACGACGAGCTCGAAGAAGACGAAGACGACGACGCCCCCGAACCCAAGGCGATCGGCCCGCTCAGGCAATACGACCATGTCCGGGTGAAGGCGCCGCACTACAACGGCTTCGGGCGAATCGAAAGCTTTCACACCAAGGGGCACGTGCCCCACGCCGCCGAGGACGTGATCGGGTCGAAGGAAGACCCCGCCGCCTGCATCAAGTGCTACAAGGTGATGGGGGACGGCCACGCCCCGACCGCGCATCACGTCGCGGCCAAGCTCACCCACCTGACCAAGCTGAACCAGCCGTTCAAAACCCCAGCGCAGGGCAAGCGGGCCGCCTGGGAAACCGAGAGCACCATCGAGCCGCTCCCCCCCTTGGTCGTCCAGTCCGACCAGGAGATCCGGGCCGAGATGGTCGCCAAGCTCAACGCGATGCTCAGTCCCGACGGCCTCCGCAAGCTGGTCCGCGAAGAGGCCGAACGAATCACCGGGGTCGTCTGACCCCACTCTCCCTCTCCCCAAACCACTCCTCCGTCTGAGAAGACCGACAAACCCATCGAACCACCCGCGAGGTGGGCGATCGCGGTTCGCGCGGAGCTCTCCGGACCCAGCGTGGTCTTTCCCACTGACTTCAAAACCACAAAGGGTAAAGAATTCCCCATGCGTATCAAGCTTCTGAAGAACTACGACGAGCAGCAGAAGGGCGCGATTGTCTCCATCAAGGACGAGGACGCCACCAAGCTGATCGCCTTCGGCATCGCCGAGAAAGCGGCCAGCGCCGACCCGATCGCGAGCCTGGCGGATACGATCAAGACCGCCGTGGCGGAAGGCTTCGCGGCAGGCGCGGCCGAGGTCACGACCAAGGGGTACAACCCCCTCAAGGGGACCGGCCGGATCGACCCCGGCGAGTCCGAGGCCGACCGTCGAAAATGCCTGGCCGACCAGGTCAAGTGGATCACGATCGCCCAGTGCCAGAACACGTACCCAGGGCGTCAGCGCGAGGCGCAGGAGCATCTCGAAAAGGTCTACGGCTCGTCGTTCCGCGTGTTCGACAAGAAGGACATGGCGGAAGGTTCGGGGGCGACGGGCGGCTACACGGTGGCCCCCGACTACGGTCAGGAGCTACTCCAGCTCGCGCAGGAAGAGTCGATCGTCCGGCCCTTCTCGAACAACAAGAAGCTGCCGGCGCGCGAAGCTTATTATCCGATGCTCAACCAGACCTTCGTCCCGTCGGGGACGCAAGGAGCGCCTCAGTCGGCCTACTACGGCGGCGTCAAGATGACCTGGACCGGCGAGGCCCAGCCCGGCACGCCGACCGAACCGGCATTCAAGCAGGTTCACATCGTCACCAACGAGCTTCAAGGGCTCACCAAGATCAGCCGGTTCCTCCTCTCCGACTCGTTCATCTCGCTCGACGCCGAGCTCAAATCGCTCTTCTCAGGGGCGATTGCCTACGCCGAAGACTTCGCCTTCCTTCAAGGGGACGGCGTGGCCAAGCCCAAGGGGGTCCTCCAGTCCCCCGCAACGATCACCTACCCCACCCGGGCAACGGCCAACCAGTTCAAGCTCGCCGACGCCGCCAACGTCATGGGGGCGATGACCCCGCAGTCGCGCCCGAATTCGGTCTGGGTGATGACCAACAACCTGTTCAGCCAGCTCGTCCAACTGGTCGACGCCAGCGGCCGGGTGACGTATATCCCGAACGTCGGCACCGGCTACAACGAGGCCAAGCTGGCGATGGGCCAGCTCCTCCTCTTCGGCCGCCCCGTCCTCTTCACCGAGAAGCTCCCCCCGCTCGGGACGACCGGCGACGTCCTCCTGGCCGACTTCTCCAAGTACATCACGGCCGACACCGGCTCACTCGAGATCGCGGCCTCGGATCAGTATGCGTTCAACACCAACCAGATCACCTACCGGATCATCGAGCGGGTCGACGGCCAGGCCCAGATCGACGCCCCGTTCACCCAGCAGGACGGCACGACCAAGACCTCGCCGTTCGTGATCCTGAGCTCGGCCACCTCCTGACGACCTGACCACTCGCCCTTTTTTTTTGGGGCGAACGGTGATTGCCGTTCGCCTCGATCTTTCCTTCATCTCTTATCACATTGATCCCACCTGGGAGAGCCTTTCTCGATGTACACGCAACTCTTCAACGAAACGGTGGTCGTCGCGGCGGACGGCATCCACTCTGCCAGCCAATCCGCCTCTGAGAAGTTGACGGCCGCGATCGACCTCAGCAAGTTCCGGCAGGTCATGTTCATCATCGACACGGGGACCTTGGGAGCGTCGGGCACGCTCGACTTCCAGGTCAAAGGCGCGACGGCCGCCGGGGTGGGCGGCACCTACACAGCGATCCCGAACTCGGCCATCACCCAGTTCGTGAAGGCGACCGACGACAACAAGTACGCGCTCGTCACGGTCACGGCCGAGAAGATCAGCGCCCTCGGCCTCAACTATCAGTACATCAAAGGGAGTTTACTCCCCGGCACGGCCGCCGCCAACTCGGCCGTCGTCGTGCTGGGCGAACTGACCCGCGTCGAGCCGGCGGCGGGCAGCGGCGATCCCAAGGTCGCCCAGGTCGTCTCCCTCTGGCGATGACCCACCGAACGCGCCGGTGCAAGCCGGCGCGGCCTCCCCCTTCTTTTTCCCGGAGATTCGCCGGTGCCCAAAGAGAAAGAGCCGCCCCCCAAGCTCAGCGGCGGCCCCCCTCCTGCCCTCCCCCCGCACCGCTCTGAAGCGATCGCCAGCCTCACCGCCAAAGCGCGGACGCTGCAAGCCGAGTGGGAAACCAACGTCTTCCGCGCCGACGCCATCCAGCATCGGCAAAACGCCATCCGCAACGAACTCGCAGTCATCAACAAACAAGTCCTCGAGCACGCCTGGGACGGCCAACCGCCCACCTGACCCAAACCAAGGCCCTCCCCCCTAAGACCGCGAGCGCCCCGCCCGCTCTTCCATTTTATTAATTCCGATTTCCAATAAATGAAAATTAATTCTAAGAGCGGTCGGGTCGCCAGCGGTCCCAGGGTGTGGAATAGGGATTGCACACCATCTTATTACTGAGGATATCCCCATCATGGCTGATTCCACCAACATCTCCAAGTCCGACCTCGCCCTCGCCGGCAGCGCCCCGGGGACGTTTGTCGTCTCGCGAGGCCCCACGCAGATCCCCCTGACGGACCCGCGATTCACCTGGGACGAGACGACCGGCACGTTCACCGCCGACGGCGTCAGCCAGCTCACCGTGCGCGACTCGGGCGGGCAGGTTTATAACTGCAAGGCTTATGGAGCACGCGGCGGCGGCGCGGCGGACGACACGGCCGCGATCCAGGCCGCCGTGGATGCGGCCGGACCCGGTGGCACGGTCCTCTTACCGCGCGACACCTACCTCATCTCCGGCCCGATCACCGTCCCCGAACGGGTCGTGATCCGAGGGGATCGATCGATCATCAAGCGTGCTCCTCAGATCGTCACCACCACCAGCGCACCGGTGGCGATCGGGGCGAATACGATCACCGTCACCGCGCGGAACGGCCTCAGAGTCGGCCACTACGTGACGGTGGCCACCGGCGTCCCGCTGCCCACGATCGGGGGGCGCGTCGCCTCGCCCGGCACCGGCTACGTCAATGGCGAAACGGTCACGTTCACCGGCGGCCTCGCCCCCGGCGGTGTGCCCGCCACCGGGTACATCACCGCAAGCGGCGGCGCCATTACAGGGATCGTGATCAGCACCCAGGGGAGCGGCTACGTCAGCTCACCCAAGCCCACGATCAACACCGTGGCGGGCGTCGGCGGGGTCGTCGTCCCCCCCTGGCCCGAGCCGAACTATGACCCGCGCAGTCATAGAATCCTCTCGATCAGTGGGAACACCCTGACGGTCCAGGGGAACTTCACCGTCGGGTTCAGTTCCGGCGCGGCGGTCTATACCGTCTGGAACGGGATCGCCTCCACCGGCGGCGGGACGCGGATCTACGACCTGATTATGGACGGCAGCCGCGCGGGCTGGACCTTCTACCCGTGGCAATGCGTGGCCGAGATGTCGCTCACGGGCGACCGCTACATGGTCCAGGGGTGCGAGCTCTACGAGTCGCCCGGCGAGGGCATCATCGCCTTTGGCAACTACAATTCGTGCCTGGACAGTTGGATCCACGACATCAACGGCAACGGGATCCACTTCTCGGGCGTGATGAATATCACGGTGCTCGACGTGGTCGTCGTCCACGGTAACCAGGATCAATCGGTCGGCCACGGCTACCGCGCCGGGATCGCCTGGTCCAACGAGATCTCCCATGTAACGTGCATCGGAAACTATGTCGAAGACTGCTTGAACGGCTTCGGCGCGATCAAGGACACGACGAATTCCGAAGTGACCTTGATGGGTAACACCATCGTGAACTGCTGGGAAAACGGCATTTCGCTCAAGTGCGGGACGACCGATCGTGCCCCGAAAAACGTCTCGATCGTGGGCAACCGGATCTATCAATGCCCCATCGGCATTATCGTGTCCCACACGCAGAACAATACCACGGTTTTCCCGTCCCAGGTTTTGATCAGCGATAATCTCCTCGAAGACAACGTGGTCGGGGTCGACCTCAACAACGCGAGATACGTGTCGATCACCGGCAACATCTTCAAGGGTCCGACCGGGGCAGGTGCGGGTCCGACGTTTCATGTGAGGTTCAGTCGATCCAAACACATCAACATTGCCAATAACACGTTATTGGGGAACCGCTACGGGGTGTACGGCGGTGACAGCCTGACCGAGAACCTGCGGATCAGTGGAAACGTCATCACAAACCAGTACACCCAGTCGGTGGTGATCGCAGGCGCGAAGAATTGCGTCGTGACCGACAACATCCTCTCGAACGACGCGACCGTCATCAACGGCTACATCGGCATCCTGGCCTACGGCCCGGCAGGCATCACGGGGAACAAGCTCAGCCTCGACAACACCAACGGGGGCGTCGTCGGCATCTACCTCAACACGAACATGAACACGTATACCTCGGGTCCGAACGTCCAGGGCAACGAGATCCGGGGGACCTCGCAGAACGGGATCCGCACCGGCGAAGGGCAAGCGGTCATCGCCAACAACGTGTTGACCGCAACAACCACGATGCGCAACGACACCGGGATCGTGACGACGCCGGCCGTCCTGACCTTCACCCGCTCCAGCGGCGTGATTACAGGGGTGACCGTGGTCTCCGGCGGGTCGTACAGCGTCAGGCCGAACGTCTACGCGAGCGACACCACCGGCACCGGGGCGTCCTTCACCGCGACGATGTCCGGCACCGCGATCGCGTCGGTCGCGGTCAACAGCGGCGGATCGAACTACACCAACCCCGTGGCCTCGATCTCGGGGAACTACGTGGGAACTAATTATCAAGTGATTTAATCCTGACTTCCTAATTCAAAGGCGTACGGAGCGGAATACAGCATTTTCCGTTCGTATAGCACACAAGCAAGAGGATCATCGGTGGGTGGCCCGGACAACTTGTTGTCCGGGTGGCGAAGCCACAAGAGGTTCTCGAAATGCCCCGTCGCCAAGCAGACGGCCTCAGTGTCTGTCTCGGAAGGTCGGGCTTCACCGGGAAAAGGAAGGACGCTGGGGTGCCACGGGTTCCGTACTCGGACCCCGTGCGCCCCAGCCAAGGAATTCCCGCACGGGGTCCGAGTACGGAACCCGTGGCACCCGAAAGATTATCGAAAAATACCGATAGGATTCGCCTTCTGGGACAGACTCTCAGCCCGGGCAACGCCTCTTGTCGCTGCGCGACCACGGACAACAAGTTGTCCGGGCCACCCCAAATGGCTTCCGAGTCTTCGAGTCCGATGGAGGGCCGTCCGGGCTTGAGAGGACCTGCTCCTGCCCCATGATTTCCGTGCGTGACTCGCAAGTAATCCGCTGTAGGAGAAGCCGTTGGCTGACACCACGATCAGGGCGACCAACCTGCCGACAGGTTGGTCCGCCTACACCAGGATCACGAACCAGGCCGGCCTGATCTGGAACGGGTCGGCTTACGCCCCCGCTTCCTCGGGCGATTGGGCGGCCTACGCCACCCCAACCCCCGAGACACCCCCCGGCAGTGGAACCTATGTTTGTCCGTTTCCCGCCTCGTCCGCCGCCGGCTACTACACCTGGAACCTCTTCAAGCAGGTCGGCGCGAGCCCCGCGTCGACCGACCCGGTCATCAGTTTCAGCGCGGCCCCCACCTACTGGAATGGGTCGGCGTTCACCACCGCCCCCGTCGCGAACCCGAGCGCGGTCGACCTGATCACCGCCGAGTACGCCGCCCAGGTGCTTGCCGCCGGCGGCGTCACCCTGACCGCCGCCCAGGCCGCCATCCAGCCCACGCTCATCACGGCCGCCTCCCGCGAGATCATTCGCTATTGCTCACGCCAGTTCGCGCTGACGACATACACCGACATCCTCACCCCCGAGGGCAGACGTCAAGATCGGGGCGAACCCGCCTCGGCCAAGCTCTCCGCCTTCCCGGTTCAGGCGGTGCTGAGCGTGCTGACGAATCGGTCCACCGTCCTCACGATCAAGAACCACCACACATCAACCAACCAGTTCGCGTCCGTCTCGTTCGCGATGACCGGCGACGTCGAATATTTCGACCTCACCTACACCGGCCTGATCCTGAGCAGGACAGCCTCCGGCGTCACCACGACGACCACCTTGCCCTTCGCCTCGTCCCTGACGATCCAGGCCTTGGCGAACGCCGTCAACGCCTTGGGCCACGGCTGGAACGCCACGGTCCAGTCGAGTTACCGGCTCCACCCCAGCGCCTCCCTCGTCGGTGCCCGCGAGCCAAAGAACGCACTCGCCAACGGGGCCTGCCTCGACCTGTTCACGACCCCCGCAACCTCGTACGACATCGACCGGGCGAGCGGGATCATGCGGTGCTACGGGGGGACTTCCGGCAATGGTTTCGGCCCCTTCGGCGACGTCTGGGGCGACTCCCTTGACGGCTCCGGCGATTTCTGGGGCTGGGGCCAGTACCAGGTCACCTACCAGGCCGGCTGGGCGACGATCCCCGAGAACTTGCAGCAGGTCTGTGCGGAGGTGGTCAAGGGGATGTATGCGCGGTTGAACCTTAACGATCAGGTCACTTCCATGAGTGGTGGGAGCGACTCCGAGAGTTGGTCCTGGTCGGCCCGCGACGCGACCCAGAACCTGCCGGCGTGGGCCGCGCAGACGTTGGGCGATTACCGATCCTGGAGCGTCTGACCGATGGCCAAACTTCTCAGCCTCCCCGATTGTGCCCAGGCGATCGCCTACCAGCAGATCGTGGCCGCGCTCCGGGCCGACCCGACGATCGGCCTGCTTGTGCCCGAGGCGCAATGGACGACCCACCTTGAAGACGCGACGGTCAAGCGAAACACCGGCCCCGACTGCAACGGCCTGCCGGCCGTGCGGATCATGCCGTTCTCGGCCGGGGTAACCCCCGAGGCCCAGACGATCCAAAACTCCGCGATGGGCCTCGCCATCACCGCGACGACCGCCGGCCACGACGTCCGCGACATCATGAATTTCTGGTATGCGTTGACGGCCCCGGTCTTCACCGGCGACGGCAATAAAACGCTCACCGATTCGATCCGGACTGCGCTCAGGCAAGCCTCGATCGATCGGGGAGGCATCAACATCGGCTCGCTCCAGACGATCCGGCTGGGCATGCCGGCCATCGGCCCGTCGGCCGACTCGCTCGGCAACAAATTCATGGTTGCCGAAGGGTTGATTCACGTTGAGATGACGGTTCCCCGCTGATCTTGCCCCTTCGCTCATTCTTTCACCACTTCGAGGCACATCCTCAAATGGCTCGTGAATTCCTCCGCTGGACCCCAGAGTTGACCTGGGGGACCTTCGATTCCACCTCGACTACCGCCCAGATCATCCAGCTCGACCAGAACAATGCGTTCACGATGCGGCCGTCCCCGGTTTCGTGGCAGATCCGGAGCGCGGGGGGCTATTCGCGTCGGGTCCAGACCGGGTCGTCCAAGACGAGCCTGCAAGGTGGTTTGAACATTCTCTGCTACGGCTCGCAGATGGCGACCTTGATGCCGGCGATCAATGCGACGTCGGCGAATGTGCTCAAGTCGGCGACGATCGACCACTGCATCGTCATGGAGGACAACTCATCGACCAAGGTCTACCGCCGTTACCTCGGCTGCATGGTCAATCAGGCGGTCTTCTCGGCGTCCGAGTCGAACCAGCTCATGCGTTGCAACATACAGCTCACCGCCAAGCAACCGGCGACGATCACGGCGACCGACTTCCCCGAACCGGCGGCGAGTGCCTACCCGTACGATGCGCCTTATGTGTTCGAGATGGCGGCCGGCGGCTTGACGATCGGCTCGAGCCGGGTGGAGTTCGAGGAGTTCAACATCACGATCAAGAACGTCCTCGACCCCCGGTTCATGGCGGGCCAGTACCTCTCGCGTCTGAAGTACTGTGGCCGCGACGTCGACTGGACGACCCGGTTCCCCTACATCACGTCCCTCGATCGCGCTGACTACGAGGCGGTGACGCCCGTCGCCGCCTCGATCACGTTCACCAACGGCACCCACTCGCTGGCGTTCAACTTCAACGCGAACAACTACAAAATGAAGGCCGACGACGACCTCGCGATGGACAAGGTCTACCTCCAGTCGATCGAAGGCTCCTGCTTCTTCGACCCCACCGCCGGCACACCGAATGACCTGACCGTCACGGTCTCTTGATCCTTGCAAAAAAACATTTAACCACGAATGACACGAATGACACGAATAAAAATTAATCAATAAAAAATTCATTTTTGTTTTTTTATTCGTGTTATTCGTGTCATTCGTGGTTAATCTCTTCGATTTCCAAAGCGATTCTCCATTGGCGAGCGGGTTCAAACAGCCAAATTGGTCTACGTTTATTTTTCATTTTCTCGGGAGCCTCTTATGACCGCCGAAGACCTTGCCACGCTGAAGGCCCGGATCGAAGCCGCACTCGCCGACTCCGTCAAGGAGTTCGGCGATCGGCCCGGCCCAGCAGCAGGACCGACCCGGATCGCCATGCCCCTCGCCCGCGCCTGGGCCCTCGCGAACCTCGAGGATACGCGGGCACTCCTGACCGACCGCGCCGTGTCGCTACTCACCGAGACCAAGAACCTCGTCGTGACCTTGACCGAGCAAGAGATCGTGATCGAAGCCCCGGCGGAGACTCCCCCAAAACCCCGAGAGGACGTCACGGTTCCGACAGACGGCGCCGAGCGATAGGTTCAACCTTGAGCAACGTATCCACGGTCACCAACATACGCCAGTTCCGCGCACAGGGAGGACCGGTAACTCCAAGCTCTCGGCCCTCGTTGGGCGTTTCTCGCAGAAAAACTCTTTAAGGGCGGTTAGTCGCCTTGGCAACTGCATGCAGTTGAACAAGTTCACTGCGACGAAGTCTGGAAACAGCCAACAGCACACAGTGTGCTTGCGTACAGAACAAAGTCGCGTGATCAAGAATCGGCATTGTCGTGGCGGATCGTACCAGCGATCGCTAAAATGATTAGGATAGATCATCGCATTGGAGAGGCGCAAAACTGATGAACAACGCGACCGAGTTTAATTTTCACGGTTGGACGCTATCCGAAGCAATCGATGCACTCATGGCCTACGACGGAGGAGCCACGGACTCGGGCATCAGAGATAACGCTATGAAGACAGCCGTGAGGGATTATCTCCAAAGCCTTGACCAAGACTCTTTCCGTCGGACTCTTGCATACATAGCTCGTGACATGCTCACGGACGATGCTATCGACCGCGGATACGGATTAGCGGAAGTTGTGCGGCTGGCAGAATGGATCGACGAAATTAACGTTTTTCAATAACATGATTTTCGACAGTCAGAGTGAGTCATCGAAATATAGCACTAAACTGCACAGATAGTCCCTCATAGACAAGGCGATCTCTTATTTCCAGCTTCCTGCCATCAATGTAGGAAACCACGTTGCGAAAATCAAGCAACGAGATCCTCCCTTCCTCGTTCAGGCACCTCGTTCTAGCCCTCTCGATTACACTTTCTGCAACCTTAAACTTGAACTCTGGCTGGGGAATCTCCTCTCTGCTAAACAACGGATTTGCCGTCGAGCATGTGAAATTGGGCAGCAACTTCTTATAGGCGGCTTGTGCTCGAGCTTCGTCATGCACAAGCATCTCTTTCAATTCATCTATCGTTACAAATCGAAATGATAGATCGAGTTTCGCATCGCCTCCCTTCATTCGGAATCGAATTTTGGTAGCTCCGGTGTCTACATGCAGGTCGCTCAGAAGATTAGGGGTCGCTTGAAACATGTTGTTCTCCATTGCGGCAACCAGTCGTCCTCGCTGATCGCGCATGGAAAAGGAGAGTCCCATGCACCCTATGGGGTCTTGCGTTACGCGAATGATGTCGTTGTCTGCGATTGAGACCGGAACGTCATGTCCCTGAGTGTAAATTCCTCCAAATCTCACAAGATGATTGGGCTGTGCCCAAGGAAATTTGGCTCTCACCGTAGATAGATCATTGTCGGCTTTTTTAAAACCATGCAACTGCGCTTTTGTAAACACTTTCCGGTCAGCCATGGCATGATGCTCGATGCATAGAGCGATCATGCCATTCGGCTCATGGTGGTGCCGCTCATGCCAGGGAGGGTCGAAATGATGCCAACTCAAGAAAGGCTTTCGACAGTGAGGGATCGGGCATCCAAAGCCGACTTCTTGCCTCAAAGCTCGCTTGACCGATTCGCTCGGGTCTCGCCGGAGGCTAGCAGGATTATTTTCCATGCTTACGTCTTTCATTCAAATGTGGTTTTGCAAATTCAGCTGGTACGTGGACGTGGTCTTTTCGAGACCATCCAATGCACTCGCTACTAAATCCACCCCCAGTCCCTGTACAGCCACAAAAAATGCCTCGCAAAAGCATCAAGCACCGGCGAAGCAATCTGTCAGGGATGAGAGTATCCCCGGGAGCTGATCCCTTGGCATAGTGATGGGCACGCTGGAAAGATATTGTGGCAAACGGGAGTGGGTGGGACAAGGTAGAGGCCGTGGCGACCTTCCCAGATAACTATTGGGCAGATCGCTGAATCTTCCTTATCAGCCGTTGGATACCGTCCTCGGCCTCCGGTGCGTGGAGCCGAAGGGCGGGGGTCGCGTACAGCCCTCAGCCTTTGACGTTGTCACAGCCGGAGCCGCCGCAACCAACATCGCCTTTCGCGTCACGTCTCGCTCCTTCCCTGTGGGGCACCAGCCCCTCGTCAGTTGCCCAGCCTACCACCGGGGACCGAGCGACAAAAAATAGGTCGCCCCACCCACTCAGACGGATCAAAAGGAGCCATTCATGGCGGCAAACGCAGTCACGATTGCCAAGGCTATCATTGAGGTCGGAGCCACGGGCGTTGCCGCCGCCCAGGACGAGATTCAGACTCTTGAGGCAAAGGTCAGATCGCTTGGCAATGCATACGCAAACGATCAGATCACAATCTCCGCATACGCCATGAAGACCAATGATCTCAAGACGGAGATCCTGAATCTCTCCGACGGAATACAAATGGCAGCGGCCGCTTCGGCGGAATTCGGAAGCAAACAAGAGGCGCTTGCTTCGCTGACGGAGCACACTGCCGCGAAGACCACAACGAGCTCGAAGAACATACAACTTGGGTTCCTGGAACTCTCGCGTGCCTTCGAAGATGCCCAATACGGCCTCAAAGGCGTGATTAACAATATCCCATCAATCATCCAAATGTTTGATGGTTCAGCAGGCCTTGCGGCCGGAGTTTCGGCCGTGGCTGTCGCGATCAATATCGCGATGCCGCATATCCATAACCTGATTGAGTCGCTCGGCTCGGAAAACCCGAAAATCTTCGATAGAACCCTTCAGGGAATCAAGGACAAGATCGAGGCCATCGAGAAAAAACCGATCAAATTCGACGCCGATTATCAGGTGCTCACGGCCGCAAAACAGACTCTAGGGGAGATCACGCAGGGCCTCTCCGCCTATCAGACGATCAAGAATCGCAAATCTAGCGTAACGGAAGAGCGCGGGAAGATCCTGTCTGACGCCGTGGTGGAGAATGCAGGGGGTGCCGAGAATCTCGGAAACGTGATCGAGAAGATTCTCAAAAAGGACAAAACGTTCACTGCTTCACAAGGGCAAGCCTTGATCAGGAAGGAGAAACTGGAGAAAGAGATCGCGCTGGAAGAGGCTACCGTAAAATCGATCGAGGACATGGGTGGCGATGATCAAGGGATGGGGCTGGTCCACAAGGAGGCTCTCCAGAAGGCCAAAGTTGAACTGGCCAAGCTGAATGTGGCCATTCAAGAGGAAGGCAGAAACAAGGTTGACACTCTGATCGGAGAGTTCAGTGCCGGCTCCGAGAAGGCCCGCGTCGAGATCCAGAAGATGATCGAGGCCAACCCGGAGGCATTCAAAGCCGGCGGTGTCCAGGACCTCTTCGGATCTGAGGTGGACCGGGCGAGCGATGAGAAAATCAAAGCTCAGCGCCAAGAGAAGATCGACACCGCGAACGAAAAGAAGCGGACCGCTCAGCAAAAGATCCTTAAGGCCGAGGCTGAGAAAGTGGCTCAGGCTGTCGAACAAGCCCAATCCGAGAAAGCCAAGCCCGTCATCGATGCCTTTGTGAAGGGCAAGGATCTCGCCGGGATTGCGGCACAGGTCCTCGGTGACATTCAACGCGAAAAGGTGGCTGGGCCCGACGGCAAGCCGATGGACGGCCAACAGCAGATCGAGTTCATTCAGAATCAGATCCGCAGCGTGATCGAAGAGGAACTCAAGTCGCGCGAACTCCTCAACGCAGGGAGCGGCAAGGCGGCTGCCGCAGTGGCCACGTCGCTGGCGGGGCAGGCCCCGCATGTACTCAAGGGCCAGCAGGATCACGCCAAGAAGTTCGAGCTGGAATCCACGAGAAAGCAAATCGATCAGCTTGTCAAGAACGAAGACGCATCCATCAAAGCCAGTGGCATCGACAAGGCGGCGACCGAGATGGCGGCTTACCTCAAAGCGGAGGGCGGCACCGTGGTCAATGGCCAGTTCCGACAGATGAATGAGTCGCAGCAGATCGAATTCATCAAAGACCAGGTCGCCCGATTCCTCCATCGTCCGATGGGACTTGACAAGCACGGCCGAACGGTCTTTGCAAACCCAAGGATGGACGCGGAGACCACCGACAATATCGCCACGAAAGTGGCGGTCGGGGCGAAGAGCGACCTGGATCAGCGTATGGCCTCGATGGCGGGAGCGAATATGAATAACACGGCGAAACTGCTGAACATCGCCGACCAGCTCGATAGCGAGGTTGGGCGGCTCACAACCTTCGTTGCAAGCCTAGACCGAGGGGTCAACCAACTGCGAAGCAAGGTCCAGACCCGTCAACGCTCCCAGGGGAAGACAGGGAGATAAGTCGTGGCCGATCTCTTCACAATCGATGGCGTCCCTCTCGACCCAATCACCGACGATTTTGTGGCCCTCCGCTTCTCCGAGCGGTTCGGCACCATCCCTTCGCTGACCCTCCAGCGGCGAGGGATCGCCCTCCCCGGCCTCCCCGACCCCTGGATCGGCAAGGAGGCCACCTGGAGGCACAACGGCACGCTCACCTTCACCGGGGACGTCGTCTCGGCCACGCCGTCCTACACCGGGATCGGCTGGGTGATTACTTATCAGTGCCTCGGGATCCGCAACCGACTCGACTGGTTCCCGCATACCGACGGCACCAGCGGCATCGACACGTCTCAGTTCAACCTCACGCTCGAGGACCCCGATTACAACGCGGCGAAGGCGGGGAGGACCGTCGGCGAAATCCTCAATGCCGCCCTGACGATGGAGGCCAACGCCCACCTCATCCACACCCACGGCCTGGGAGGATACACAAGCCTCGCGCCCCCGACGCTCCCGGCGGCCACCCTTGCCGACCTCGCAGCGATGACCGTCATTCCGCCTCGCCCCGTCTACTTCACGGGGGAGAAACTCGGCGCGGCCATTGACGGCTTCCTCCAGCAGAACGCCCCCAACCATCGCTTCTGGATCCAGCCCGACGGCGTCTTCCGGTTCATGGATTTGCGGACGTTCACGCCCCAGACCCTCACGATGGGCACCGACCCGATCGAGCCCACGGAACTCTCCCGCGACGTCGGCGACTGCTTCCAGCGAGTGGTCGTGCGGGGCCAGCCAATCGCGATCATGGGGGTCTTGAAGCAGTCGCTCGGGCAGATCACCCAGAACTTTGCTCACGACGGGTTGACCAATGCCCAGGCGATCTCCGCCTGGAGTCCCAGCCAGTTCCGCCAGGCGGGCACCGCCCAGAATGTTGGCACATGCACATGCCCTAGCACCACGACTGTCACCGTTACCTCGACCAACGCTTCGGCCGCTTGGGCAAGTAACTTCTGGGATCAAACGCACGGACAGGGGGTCATCAACCTCTACTCAACCACGGTTCCCGGGGTAACCCAGCTCTGGTCTTCGCGGATCATCAGCAACACCTCGTTGACGGCGGGAGGTACGTCCACGCTCACGATTGACAGCCCTCTCCCGCACACCAATTACGGCCATTACACGATCAGTGGACTCAGCACGGGGGGCAGTGTCGTCTGGACACAGTACCAGATCGCCGATTCCTCGCTGTGGCCTAAGGTTGTCAAGCAGTCGACCTATCCTCAGCCCTTTGTTTCACCTGGAAATGGTGGGGCCACCCTGATCTCGGCGTCCCTCGGGGTCGTGCTCTGGTCCTCCAACGGCAGTCCGCCTTACAATAGTTTCCCCCTCGCGTTCACATATAATCCGACCACGGGCAACGTCCGGTTTATCTCGCCTACCTATTTCACGGCCAACAATGCGGCTCCCGCTGACATTTGGCTCGCCCTCCCGCTCCAGACCAACCCAAACCAGGCGATTGAGCCGCCGGACCTCGCCGGGGTACCCCAGTATTCGGGCACCTCGTACACGGTGGACGGCCTGACGAAGACGCTGACGGTGGACGCGCCGTACTGGCGGGACCCCGGCCAGTTGGCCCAGATTCAAGCCTACGCCTCAAATCTGTTGGATTCCGTCAATAACGCGACCTGTGAGGGCGGGGTCACATACTACGGCTTCTTCACTGACGCAATGACCTTCGGCCTGGCGTTGAACATCGCGGGCAATGACGGCAACGGGGCCTACACGACCGGATGGGAAGGGTTGAGCCTGGCGGTGATCGGCGTCGACCTCGACTGGCCGGAAAACGAAGGCATTGACTATCGAACAACCATGCACTGCTCAAATCGCAGGCAGGCACTGAGTGCCTCGATGTTTATGCATCCGGAGCAGCAATTGGGAGCAATCGGGACCAGTGGCGATCTCTTCAATCCTTTCGCGATCTATCAGCCTGAAATGATGCGTGAAAGCCAGGGGAACTACCGCGAAGCGGCGGAGGCGGCCCGTGCGGGCAAGCTCTCGCCTGGCGGCTTGTCGACGGGGAACGATACCGGTCTCGGCGCGAGCGGCTTCACGATGGCCGACATCCTCAGGGCCGGCGCCGATAACGGCAGCGGCGTCCACGACCCGGCGAGCAACACGAGCCGCAGGCCAGCAACGCTAAAACCCCGAGAAGAGCGAGAGGCTGCTGCTGCAGCCAGGTCAGAACGGGACAAGGACCGGAATGACCAAGTCAGGGAGGCAGACCAAAAGCACCAGGATGACCGGCGTGCGAAGATTCGGCAGACCAATGAGGACAATGACGCAAAACGGCAGGCGAAAAACGACGAGATCAGGGCGGCCGAAGGAAACCGCCTGGTTGGCATGAGAGCCCTCGGTGATACCACGCCTCGCCTGCCCAAGGATCCAGCCGAGCGGGAGCGGATCGCCGACCTCGGGAACCACCCGACTGATACCTGGTCGCATAAGGACCGAGGCGTGAAGCAGCCGGAAGCCCCCAATAAGCGGATTGCCAACTTGGGCCGACACGAGGCGGCACCCGCAGACGAGCGGATCAAGAATTTGGGTCGGCATCAGCCAAAGCCGCCAAGCGAACGGATCAAGAACCTGGGCAAGCACCCGACCGACGTGTCGGCGTACAAAGATCTGGGGGTTTCACGCCCGGAGGACCCGGCGAAGGCAAAACGGATCAGCAAACTCGGTCTACCTGACAAGGACGAAGAATGACCAACGAGACTTCCGATTTGGTGATGCGAATCGCTACCCTTGAGGCGATCGCCAACGAGCTTGAGCAGATCGTGCTCAAGCTCCAGCAGCGGATTGCGGCAGCCGAACAGGGACTTGGACAGAGGTGGGTGTGATGTCCATCGAAACCTCCAATGCTGTCGAGCGGATCTTGACTCTGGAGCGAAAGTTCTTCCGGTTGCGGAAGAACATCGACGACCTCGTCGCCTGGCGGGTGCCGGGGGCAGAGCAGCAACTTGCGATCTCGTGGGCAGTGGCAGGAAGAAGGGGTTGCACCACGACGTTCACGGGCAAAGTCGTCGGCAGTCCGGCATTGGGCGCCACGGAACTTCCCGGGTCATCGATCCGGATCGTTGGCCGCCAAAGTGGCCTCGACTATGGCACCTTCAGCCTTCCGCTTGGGACCTACTCGATCGACCTCATTTTGGATCCCGCAGACTTCTCCTTCGATCTTTATGCGATCGGGCCAGGGACGAGATTCAATCAGTCGCCGGCACCGGTCACTCAATATCTTCAGACGAGCCAATGCCGTCCCACCACTTTTGCGCCGATTACATGTACACCGGCAACCGGCTATCGCTACTGGTCCGGCCCTTGCAGTTTCCCCGTGGCCACTACCCTGAACTGGACATCTTCTCTGCATGGTTCTGGAACGCTGATCTGGCAGGCTTTTTCCGACACTTGGCAGTCAGGCGGAGCGGGGTCTTTCCCGACCTACGCCTACGGAATCTGTCCGGCCAGGCCCAGTATCCCGCTGAGTTTCAGTACCCCCGGCACTACGGCGACTGGCGGGCTCCCGCCAGGCTGTTTCGCGGTCAGCTATCCCGGCGATGCGTTCCGCTGCCCGAATGCCTCGGGAGGCATAGGTTCCGTCGAGAGCTATAGCCGGGTCCTGATCGCGTCCCCGCAATGCGCCGATGTTGCGACGAAATTCGACATGACATATGCCATCCCAGGTGGGACGGGTGCGATCTTCGGCCCGTCGAACCAGACGTTTCGGATATGGGAACCATGAGCCAGACCCGCGATTGCGAATGCGACCACGGCTTTCCACTCTGTGCCTGCCACGAGGGCCTCACAGGGCATTCCCTCTGGCGTCGGTCCAACGAATTGTCCGCGCCTACGGGGTGGCCGTCGCCTGTACTGGATGCCGAGGTTATTGCTGCGCACCAGAGGGTGGTGGCCGAAGCATTAGCGTCGCAAGCCGTAGCTCTCCGTGCTGCCAAGCCCCGGGTGGCGTTGGGCGTGGATCAGTCGCAGATTCCACCGCCGGATTGCGTTCCGTGTCAGGAAAAGCGAGGTTGAGATTAGTCGTGAACGCCTTTCCCGCTCCGATCTACCCAGGGGATAGCCTTACCATTCGCTGTGAGTTCGAGTTTGATATGGTGGATCGTGGGGTGCCCCATATCGATCGCCTTGAAGGTGCCTCGAGCCCTGGGCTGTAATGTATCTGGGGTCAGGAAGGCCGTGGTCGTGCCGAGCAGTCGTCCTTGGCGATCCTCAATACTGATCTGCACTTCGACCCGATCGATCGCCTCGCCCGTAAGATTTTGAATGCGGCCGTCGATATAAACAGTGTCTTCGATCCCTGACGGGGTAATCGCGACATCGGTGACAGCGAGTTGCGTTCCCAGGGCCGGCGTGGAAGCCCGTTGATTCTTGGACTTCCCCCTCACGGGACGCTTCGCCGTGCTTTTAGTCGCGGGCTTCGGGTCGATACCATCAGCATCGAATTGGAAGCTATCGGCCCCTTTAGCCATCGCCTCATAATCCTGTTCAAGCGGCAACTTGGCGATCGTATCAATCCTGGCCAGCATCTCCGAGTCATCCTTGGCGTCGGCTTTCGCCTTTGAGATGAGCCGGTTAGCCTCTCGTTCATCCTTCTCGCAACCGATGCCCTGCTGGTAGCTTCTCGCTAGCAACGCTATGTAGAGCGGAAGACCCGATTTGGCGGCCTTTGCCCTCCACGCAAATGAGCCTTTAAGGTCTGGTGCGACTGCGTCGGGATTCAGCGAATTGCCTTCAAGCCTGATGGCCATCTGGGTCATTGCCTGGGCGTTGCCGGCTTCTGCGGATTCTCGCAGCCAGTCGCCCGTTTTCTTTTCGTACTTTTCGTACAGAGGCTTGCCGAACACGACTATGCTTATCGATTTGTACATGTAATAACTGCTGCACGAAAGCATTGCTTTTGAGTTTCCAAGCTTGGCTGCCTTTTCCCAGTAGTACAAAGCCGACGCCAAACTCAGAGGTTGGCCTTCAAGGCCCTGTTCGAAACCAATGGCGAGATCCACCATGGCGCGAGTATCGCCCAATTCGGCGGCACGCTTCATGTGCTCAATTGATTTTGCAATATCCTTTGTCGTCCCCTCTCCAGACAGGTAGCAGCCAGCCAGCTTTGTGATGGCGAACACGTCGCCCTTGCTAGCCGCAAACGAAAACAACTTGAATGCTTGTTCCGGTTCTTTCGAGACTCCTAGCCCGCTCCGAAGCAAGCATCCGAGCAAATACGCGTCCAACGCGTTGGTTGCGGCTGTCCTTCGTAATTCCGGGGCGACTTCCTTGGCCATCCTCCAGGGCTAGCGCGCATTTATAGGTAGTTTTGGCGACCTGTAGGGCTTGCGCCCGGGCCGATATTTTTGTAAATCATTCTCCATGCTTACTCCCCGGCTGGTTATGCATGGAGAGCGAACGATGGCGGATCCACGACGCGTCGACCTGGATGAGATCGTACTCCACTTCCACGAGTTGGAGGACCCCCGCTCCTCGATCAATCTCCAGCATCCCCTGACCAGCGTCATTGCGATCGCCTTGATGGCTATCCTGGCCGGCGCCGCCGGCCCGACCGCGATCGCCAGGTGGGCTGTCATGAAGGAGGCGTTCCTCGTCAGAGTCCTGGACTTGCCCAACGGCATCCCACGCAAGGACGTCTTCCGTCGTGTCCTCATGGCGCTGAAGCCCGATGCCTTCCAGTCATGCTTCGCCGGATGGCTGCGGTCCTTGCGGGCGACAGCGGAAGCGGAGACCGGAATCGAGCAGCCGGTCCTGGCCGTGGACGGTAAGACGGCGAGGCGGAGCCACGACCGCAAGAACGGCCTGGGGGCCCTGCATTCCGTGAGCGTCTGGGCGAGCGAGTACGGCCTGTCGCTGGGCCAGGTGGCCTGCGCCGAGAAGTCAAACGAGATCACGGCCATCCCCGAGCTCTTGAGGCAGGTCGACATCGAGGGGGCCATCATCACGATCGACGCGATGGGGACGCAGAAGGCCATCGCCGAGCGAATCGTCGAGGGGAAGGCGGATTACGTCCTGGCCTTGAAAGGGAACCAGGGGACGATGCATCAGGTGGTCATCAACCACATCCTGGAGCAGTGGGAGGACGACTTCGCGGGTGTGGATGCCGGCCGGCATCAGACCGTGGAGTCGGGGCATGGCCGTCGGGAGACGCGGACCTACATTCAACTTCCCGTGCCCCAAGACCTACCGGGGCTCAGGTCGTGGAACGGGCTGAAATCGATCGGTATTGCGGTCTCCGAATCGGTCCGCGACGGCAAGGTGACGGACGAGGTCCGCTACTACATCAGCAGCCTGGCGATTGATGTGCAGCGATTCGCCCGCGCCGTTCGGTCGCACTGGGGCATTGAAAACGGCTGCCACTGGACTCTGGATGTGACCTATCGCGAGGACGAATCGCGGATCCGCGAGAAGTGCCTCCGAGAGAACATGGCGTGGCTGAATCGCCTCAGCCTCTCGCTGTTGAAGCAACATCCCGGCCGCGAGAGCGTAGCCATGAAGCGGCGGAGTTGCGGCTGGAGTGAGGAGTTCCTGTTGCAAGTCATTGTCGGATCAACGAATTAGTGTGCGCTGGCCCTGGGCCATCCTCTCCGCTCCGGAGGCATCGAATATGCTCAAGCCAAGCTCACGGTCATCCTGGTTATCGTTTGAGGTACAGATCGCCCTCATCGCCTTCGCCTGAATCGTCATCGGCTTTCGGAGGCATTTTTCCACCTCGGCCGGCCGATCGAGCAGGAGCCATTTTCTCGCCTGGCCGACTTGCTCGTCAGTGGGCGGCGACGCCCCGAAAGCCACGAGTCCAAAGCACGAAAGACTTAGGGTGACTAGAGAGATAATCCCGCGCATAACCAAACTCTCCGCGTGCCAAATCCCGAATGCGTGCATTGAGGTATTTGATCACGCCGGAGCGGGCTTGGCAAACAAATAGGTAGGTTTTGTCCAGGAAGACAGGAAATCTTCCATCCGCGACATCAAGTCGCACACAATGTGACCCTTCTGCACAGCTTGCTTACCCGTGCCCCCACGGCTTCCCGCTGTGCGCCTGCCACGAGGGCCTTACCGGCCCCGCCCTCTGACGGCGATCTGCGCCATCAGGCTGGCCGTCGCCGGTGTTGGGGCTCAGTCGAAGATTCCGCCGGTGGATTGCCTCTGCCTTGCCGAGAGAAGACCAGCGATGCACCGTCGCTGACCTGACGGAGAAGGTTCGGCTTGATCCGTTTTCCTGACTTGGAGAACGCGCTTGCCCGAGATCAGCTCAAACCTGAGTTGGGAGCATGCATGTCTCTGCATTCGCAAATTGGTTCGCACAACTTTTTGACGAGTCGCGAAGAATAGGATAGCGGCTGACTGACTCACGCGAGACCTGGTGTGCTCGGTGTCAAGTCAAAGGGTCCGCGAGTGGGAGGAGCAGGGTCTCCCGGTTCGGGCTTATTCAAGGGAGGCGGCGATGCGTCGCTTTCGATTCTCGATCATTGCGATCAGCGCATTACTGGCGGTTGCTCTGGCCGGCGCTCCGGTCTTCGCCCGAGGGGGCGGTGGTGGACACGGAGGCGGCGGGGGACGTGGAGGTGGCGGGGGTGGATTCCGAGGCGGTGGATTCGGCGGGGGCGGATTTCGAGGCGGTGGGTTCGGCGGATACCGGGGCGGTGGGTTCGCTGCGCCCAGGTCCTTCGCTGCACCCAGGTCCTTCAGTGCCCCCATGGGAGGATTTCGCGGTGGCAACGTCATGCGAGGGCCCTCAATGGCCGGGCCGCGCGTGCAGAGCTTCGGCGGAGCTCGCGGATTTCAGCCGGGTCGAGGCTCGCTCGGAGGGATGTCTGGCCGAGGCGCCATCGGAGCCCGGTCTTCGTTCAACAACTTTGGCAATCGGGCTGGTGTGGGCAATTTCCGGAGCTTCGGGAATCCGGGCTTCGGCGGTGTCAATCGCATCAGCAACTTCAACAGTCTGAACCGGACCAACATCGTCTCCAACCGGGTCGGCTTCAACAATTTCGGCGGCCGAGGCTTCAACAATTTCGGCGGCCGAGGGTTTGGAGGGTTCGGGCGCGGGTTTGGCTTCGGGCGCGGATTCGGCTTCGGCCGAGGCTTTTATCCGTTCGGCTGGTACGGGTTGGGTGGCTGGGGGTTCCCGCTCGGACTCTGGCTCGGGTACGGGCTGGGAGGATATGGATACGGCGGGTATGGGTACGGTGGGTATGGTGGGTATGGCGGATACGGGAATTGGGGTTATCCATACGGATATGGCTTCGACGACTATGGATACGGGCCGTCGGGCTGGCTGTACGGTGGGAGCCTCTATGGATATGGCTATGAGCCGTACTTGAACCCATACTACGACGGATCGGTGGGGGTCGCGGTCAACTCTTACGACTACACGCTGCCGATCAGCACTGGGGGCCCGGCGGTGGCGGAGGCGGTGGTGGACGAAGCGTCCACGCTCTTCGCCTCGGCACGCGACTCCTTCAAGCAGGGCAACTACGCGCCGGCCTTGCAACAGGCGGACGCGGCGCTGGTCAAGACGCCCAACGACACGTCCTTGCACGAGTTCCGCGCGCTCTGCCTGTTTGCGTTGGGACGCTATGACGAGGCAGCCACCTCCTTGTACGCCGTCCTCTCGGTCGGACCCGGCTGGGATTGGCCGACGCTGATCGGGCTCTATCCCAACATCGACGTCTACACGACGCAGCAACGGGCCCTCGAAGGGTATTGCAAGGACAACCCGCAATCGTCCACCGGCCGATTCGTGCTGGCCTACCATTACCTGACCCAGGGACACTTCGACGTCGCGACGAGCACGTTCAAGCAGGTGGTCGCCCTGAAGCCGAGCGACACCCTCTCGGCGAAACTGCTCGAACAGCTCGAGGCCGCCCGGAAGAACGCGGCAGCAGGGGCAGGCGCGGGGGCGGTACAGCAACCACCGCCGGCTCCCGACTCGGTCTCGGCCATGAATACGACCGTGCCCGACGGGGCGACAATCAACGGAACCTGGTCCGCGCAGCCGAGCACCGACACGTCGATCGCGCTGACGATCGAGGACGGCGGAGCATTCCACTGGAAGGTGGACCAGAAGGGGCAGACGCGGCAGTTCGCGGGGCACTCGAATTTCGGGAGCGGCGTCTTGACGCTGATCCCGGACAAGAGCCTACCCATCGTCGGTCGCGTGGGCTGGACCGACCCCACCCACATGACCTTCCGCGTCATCGGCGACCGCTCCGAAGCACCAGGGTTGAGCTTCTCGAAGTGAGCCGGCTCTCAGGGCCGGAGAAACAGGAGGACGCTGCAAATCCTTGACGCCAGCCGGCGGATCCGGGCCTCCGGATCAACGCACGGGACACCACGACCGCTCCTTCATCAATAAAGCCCTTGGGAACACCCGTTCTCAAGGGCTTTTTTTCATGCGCGGAGCCAAGCGTGAATCGTGGCGATCCGACGGTGGGAGACCGCTCAAGGACAAGACGGTGCATGCATGCCCTATCCTCCAGTAAGATGTGTGTTCTCACTCACATACGGCATCGGACGATTTCACGATCAGGGATCATCCCTGATGCCAGTTCACCACTTTAAGGGAAAGACGATGGAATCGGAGATCTGGGTAAAGTCCGAGGAAAAGCGAACCTTCATCCTCGTACTCAGGGACCGCAAGGTTCACCACATGAAGATTACCGGGCTCATGCTCAAGCGTAAGTCACAAAATGTGCTCGAAGCCTTGCAGCAAGGCCAGGAACCGTCGGCCGCCGGAGCGAATTCGGTCACGACCCTCGACGTCGAGTCGATCCGTAAAGCCGAGGTGAGCCCGAGCAATGGCTCCCTCACCCTCCACGGTGAGGGCGAAGGCAAGGGCTCCAAGCCGCTGAAGTTCTCGACGTCCGACAGCAATGCCGACAAAATCCTCCAGGCGATTCTGGCGCAGACCGACCGCCCCTTTCAGCCGCGCCAGGAGGAGATCGGAGCGCTCGAGGCCCTCGCCCCGCCAGCCCTCTTCGGCGCGGTGGGCGGCATGCTCTGCTGGGCGTCCTACATGACCGCCAGAGACTTGGCCGCCGGCCATGAGGCTGAGGTCAAGGGGATCCGCCGGCGCGGCATGCAGCGGATGTTGATCGGGATCTCGGAAATGCTCGGGACCAGCGGCACGATCGTGGTCGGCTTAATCCTGCTCGCCCTGATCCTCGGCTGGGCTGCGCATCGGATCATCCGCCGGCCCGAACGCACCGTCTGGCTGCCCAACACCGAAACCACCATGGCCTGATGATTCCACGCCCGCGCCCACTGTCCTCCCTTCGGACGCTCTGTCCGAAGGAGAGACAGCCCGGCAAATCGGCCCAGAGACACTCACACCGACGCCCCCCCAGGTTCGAGCCAGGAACAGGCTCACCGAGTCACAAGCCGCAATCCCGGCCTTGTTCATGATCCATGAAAATTCAACAGTCGTTGGTCCATCAACGGCCCATGACTTGCGTATAATTATTAAGGAGTCGAGAGGGCGCAGAGAGGATCGTTGGCGACCCCCTTACTCTTCCATTCCCCCCCCCTGGGACCGTGGGCGACCCGCTCGCTCTTCAATGGATGGGAATTGAATGGAATTGCGGGCGGGGTATCCCGCCGTCCCAGGGAACCTGACCGCAGCCGCTCGGCGCAGCGGGGAGGAGGCGAACACCATGTTGGAGCGACTCACCGGCCTCGGTCTCGGCGCCGGTTTCATGTATTTTCTCGACCCTCACAGCGGCCGGCGCCGGCGGGCCTTGTTGCGTGACCAGTGCATTCACGGCATCCATGAGATCGAAACCGCCATCGACCTCATTGGACACGACCTGAGCACCCGGTCCGCACGGTTCACCGCCGAGGCAAAGGCGATGTTCTCCGATAATTACGCCCCCGACGACGTGATCGAGGCGCGGATCCGGTCGGCTCTCGGACGGGTCGTCTCGCACCCGAAGGCCCTTCATGTCGTCGTGCAGGATGGGCGGGCCGTCCTCACCGGCCCGATCCTCGCCCACGAGGTCGAGCACCTCTTGGAGGCGGTCAACACCGTGCGCGGCGTGCTTGCCATTGAGAATCAGTTGGAGATCCACCGGCGGGCCGAGCACTTACCCGCCTTGCAGGGCGGGTCAACGCGGCCCGGCATACGCCATGGGACCGCCGACGAGCACGGGTCGCCCACGACCAAGGTCCTGATCGGCCTGGCCGGCGGGTTCCTGCTGGCGCAAGCGATCCAGCGCCGCCGCCTGACAACCCTGGCCGCCAGCGCCTTGTGCCTCGGCCTGACGGCGCGCGGCCTGGCCAAAACCGCCGAAGCCCCCCAAAACCTTCGCGGGGACGAGCCGAACCACTTGCCCCAGGACAGGTCCGGAAGCACCGGCCTCCCCGGAATGATGAGCACCCGAGTTGGCTCTTGAACCTGGATGAATCAAGAGAAGATTTTAACCACGAATCACACGAACGACACGAATAAAAAAATTCAAAATCGTTTTTTTATTGTTTATTTCCATTCGTGTCATTCGTGTGATTCGTGGTTAAGTCTTTCCTTTCCCAAGCACTCGTCCGTGGGCACCCGCGTTCGAGAATCCGACGGAGAGAAGAGAAGGAGCACGAACCATGCACAAGGCCAAAGAGCGAGGAAACGGATCCGCCCGCAAGGAGAGCGAACTACGAACCACCGATCGCGCAGAGGGGCGGCCATCGGCCCTCACCCCGCGCGAGCTGGCGACGGCTTCGCCCTGGCTGGGCGACCCCTTCGCCGTCATGCACCGGTTTGCCGAGGAGATGGACCGCGTCTTCGAGGGATTCGGGATCGGGCACAGTGGCTCGATGGCGCCCTGGTCACCGGCCCGGCGGCACGCTCCCCATGAGGAGGGATTCGCCCTGGCCGGCTGGTCGCCCCAGGTCGAGGTCTTCGAACGCGGAGGCCAACTGGTGGTCCGGGCCGACCTCCCCGGCTTGAACAAGGACAACGTTCAGGTTGAGGTCACCAATGAGGCCGTGCTGATCCGAGGCGAGCGACGCCAAGAACACGAGGATCGTCGCGAGGGCTTCTATCACACCGAACGCTCCTACGGCAGCTTCTGTCGCAGTATCCCACTGCCCGAGGGCGTCGAGGTCGACCAGGCCGACGCGAACTTCCGAGACGGTGTGCTCGAGGTCACGATCCCCGCCCCCCCGCGCCCGGCGAGCCAGGGCCGGCGGCTTGAAGTCAAAGGATGATCCTCGGCGGCCGCCGAGGATCAAATTCAAAAGTCCAGCGCTCACCCCGACCCCTCGCGTCGAGGCATCAGCAAGCAGGCGGCCTATCGTTCATAGGTCCCGACAAGTTCCGCCTGTGCAAGGATATGCCCGCGCATGGCACGGAGCAGCCCCTCCTTATCCAACCCCTGGGCCGTTCGCAAGGGAGCGTCGAGCGCGTAGAGGTGGAAGTGATAATGGTGGACGCCATGCCCGCGCGGTGGGGCGGGACCGTGATAGCCGACTCCGCCCCACGAGTTCTTGCCTTGCAAGCAGCCCGGAGGCGTGCGCAAAGTCGGCGCCGTGGGTAATCCCTCCGGCAGCGTCTGGACGTCCGGCGGAATCTTGTAGAGGACCCAGTGAACCCAGGGCTTGTACGTGGGCGCATCGGGGTCGTCCACGATCAGGGCCAGTTCGCGAGCCTCCTTGGGCGAGCCCGACCAGGTCAGCGACGGCGAGACGTCCACCCCATCCTCGCTATACCGGCGGGGGATCGCTCGGCCATCATTAAACGCATTGCTGTGGATTGTCATGCTCATTGAGGAATCTCCTTACATGACTCCACGGCAGTGTCCGGAACCAAGTCGGCCGACTCGCCGCCGGTCTCACGGTGGATCATGAAAGATGATCGAGCAAGCGGACCAGTATCCGTCATGCTCATCCGGAGCCGTTTTCAGAGGCCCCAGACTTCCCGACAAAGCAAAGAAGATGAATGCGAGCGGAGTGCCCGCCCTTCAATTCCAATTCCCCTGGGACCGCAGTCCCAGGGCACGCAACCGACCTGGCCCGGATCAGCCGACGTACGCGTGGGTGAGATCAGGGCTCGGTTCTGGCCATTCGGCCTGGTCGATGGATCGGCTCGCGTTCAAGACCTCCATCGCCAGGGGGATGGTGGAGAACGCCCCGACGAGCACGAGCGTCCAGCCGACGGCCCTGCGCTGACCTTCCGAGAGGCGGTCCGCCAGCAGGAGGCCGATCCCCGCACCAAGCATTCCGCGCGTGCCGGCGATCAAGGCGAGTTCCGGCAGAGTAATTCGGGTCTCTCTCATGACCATTCTCCCCCTCCGAGTAAGCCGGATCCTCAAGGCCCGGCGTGCATTCGACCAAAGGACAAATGCCGCAATTCCCGGGCCCCTGCCCTCCCCTTTTTTTTTGTCCCACCGCTCGAAGTGGCTCATGGGCTCGGAGTCGTGTCCGATCGTTCGGTGATCTCGACCTTGACCTCCAGGTTCTCCTTGGTCGGGAGCCGGCAGGAGCGTAAGTCGCAGGCTTGATAGCCGAACTCACACGAGACCACGACAGAGCCCCGGGCCGCTTCCCGATCGACGCGAAGCTTGCGGCGGAACTCGACTGTTCCCTCATAGATCCTCTGGCCGTCGATGCCTCGGCTGGGCTCGGGATAGGTCCATCCCCTCTCGGGTTCGACGCCCTTGGGGAGCGTCAATTTCAGGGTCGTGGGAAATCCGGGGGCACTCGTCCCGTCGGCGGCGTAGATGTGCCAGTTCGGGGCCATTCTGACCCGAACGACCAGATCGAGGCTCTCGCCTGCCTGGACCTGCCCTGGCGACACCTCGGCGCAAGCGACGACCGGATCTTCCGAGTCGGGCTCCGGACGATCGGTCGCCGTCCCGGTCGCGCCTCGCATCGACTCGGGCGCAATCATGAACTTGAAGCCGCCGACGTCGGTGAAGTAGAGCCGATCTCGGTAAGTTTCCAGCCACGTCCGCCAGTCCTTGGCGTCGGCGTAGTCCTCGGTCGTGTACCGCTTGAGGATTCGCAAAGCGCGGTCGGGCTGCTCCCCCTTCGCCAGCATGCCGATGCATCGGTCGAGCAGTTCGACTTTGCGGTTGGACAACCCAAGCCCTTTCACGTCCTCGTCCAGTACGAAAGAGATGCCCGAGCCCGGGCCGGGGCGAAGGAACTCCAGGTTCTCACGGTAGTACTTGATGTATTGTTCCGGGTCATCCCCGAATAACCGGCGCAATTCCTCGGGGAATTGGCCCCGATACATTTCCCTCAGCGTGCGGTGGAGTTCGGCCAACTTCTCCGGGTCCTTGCGGAGCGGCTCGGGCTGGCTATTCATGAACCATTCCCGATCCGAGACCGCCTTGAAACCGGAGGCAAGGACGAGAGCCAACTGCCTCGCAGAAAATCGACTGGTCTTTCGCACAAGGGGCGCTTGACCGTCAAATTTCTTGATGTAGCAGATTGCATTCACGAAGCACTTGCGCCCCTCGGGAGTCAAGTCGGTGGGTGGGGAGTAGAAGCCCCAGAGGAGGAAGTTCCCCTGTCTGCCGATGGCGACGGCCTCCGGACTCTTCATGTTGATTCCGCTGGCGATGAATTCGCAGTCCGGTGAATCCGTGAAGCCGCAAGGGTCGGAGACCATACCTGGCATATAGGAAAGGTCGAGCGGGTTCCCAAGCGACCATCCTCTCTGCTGGATTTTCCAGACCTTCATCGTCTCGCCCAGGCGTCCCCCGTTCGGCCAGCTCCGATAATGCTGGGGGGTCTGGCGCTCCTCGAAATCGATGAGGATCTGATGCGGCCTCCGGAAGATTTCGTGGGTGGCCACGATGTCGTGTGCAGCGTCCCCGAGGCAGATGCACATGTCGTCGAGTTTCAGTTGCTGGCTCCGCCCCACACCGAGAGACCCGCCACCGATCAGGATGGTGGGCCGGTCGTAGTTGCGATCCAAGGCCGGGTGTCTAAACCCCGCTTGATCACGCGGTGGTAAGCCCGGCCAGTCCAGAATGACGACGTCATAGCCCTTCGTTTCCGCCTGCCCGAGCGAGAGATAGTCGGCCAGCCCCACTTTGGTGAAGTGTTTCTCCAGGAAGGACCGGAAGTCCGCCGTGCGAGCGTTCTTGGGATCGCCCGCATAGAGCACTCTCAAATTGATGGGCTCGTCCGACCGAGCGCGCGAGGCAAAGACAAGCACAGCCATTCCCGCGACGGCCAACCACCGGATACGCATCGTCTTCCTCCTGGGACAGAGGTGCCCGAAGTGGGGAGTCCATCATCCGCTCCCCGCATCATAGCGGGCTTGCAGCCTCGCAGCGAGCCTTATCAGAAGGTCGGAAATGGCTCTGAATGGGCCGAAGAAAAGTGGGACGATCACGAAGAGTCTGGCCCAGCAGGCGAATCCCACCGGAGTTTTTGCTGATCTTGCTCAGACTCCGATCATTGGATAACCAAAATAATATTCGTTCGACCACCCAGCGCTTCGGCAGAAGCTTGCCCCCTTCACAGCATCGTTGCGTTTAACCATCTCCAACACCCACTAACAGAGCGAAGAAACCCACGCGATCAGTTTGCCCTGGAACCGCTGGTTCGGGCTGCCTTGACGCTTTGGTTGTCGATGCTGCCCACGCTCGGTTCGAGGTCTTTTCCCACGGCCTCTCGGACCTGACGGCGGCGTGTGTCGTGAAATTGTTGCCACAGCCCATTGCGACGCCAGCGATGAAAATCGTCGCGGGCCGCCCCTTCCGGGAAAAAGTCATGGGGCAACGCGGGTTTTACTTCAGGCTGAATGGGCCGGGGGAGATCCTGGGGCATTGCCCCGCCAAAAATATCGGGTTGAAACCAGTCGGGCTACTGGCTACCTTCAAACAGCAAACTCAAATCATGGCAGTGTCTCAGCTTGAATTTTGGGATTGGGTGGATTCCGACCTTCCATTTTGTGGCTACGCTAGGCGAATCTCAATGCCGCCCCTCGTGTGCTAAAATGCACGCTTCACTATAACTTGAGAACAATCGCTCATGTCGAATAAGGACGGCACCAAGACAATTTACAGCAGGACGCCGGAATCAGCGGCCATGTCGGCAAACGTCAAACGAGCGATGGCGATCACCGCCAGACTTAACCAGTTGACGTTCAACGATGCGGACGAAATTCGGGCCTTGTTCAGCGAACTCATCGGCAAAAAGGTTGACAAGAGCTTTTTACTGATCCCGCCATTCTATACTGCCGGCGGCGACGAAATCTGCGTGGGGCATAATGTCTTCGTCAATCAGAACTGCACCTTCTATGACCTTGGCGGCCTCGACATCGCGGACGATGTGATGATCGGACCTAACGTCAGCATCATCACGGCAGGTCACCCACTTGAACCATCGCAGCGTCGCAAGGCCACAATCGGAAAGCCGATCGTAATTGAGAGAAACGTCTGGATCGCCACAGGCGCAACGATTGTCGGCGGAGTGACGGTAGGCGAAAACTCGGTTGTGGCTGCGGGTTCGGTTGTTACCAAGGACGTTCCCCCGAATACCCTTGTCGGAGGAAATCCAGCGCGGGTCATTCGTTCGATTAGCGACGACTGAAGGAACATCCCCAGGAAACCGTGAACATAAATTCAAGCTATAGTAGACCCCAGATTTTGGACCACTCGGCAAGTGATCCTTGAGGGAGGTCTTCGCCGCCACCAATAAAACGACGACACGCACACGCCCTCGGCCAGGCAGAACGCCCTGACCGACAGCCCACTCCGCTTCCACCAGGCCAGAACCAGCCGCCAGTACGACTCCCGGCCCTTGCCCGCTCCTGCCACGCGGCCCATAATTCACCTCCTTTCGGCCATGCACCGATCGTAACATGGGCCGCAAGAAGGGGTTCACCGGAAGCACATCCTGGGCTCGGTCTACCCGGGGACTCCCATTTCAGGCGGACCAATTATTGGGGAACAGGTCACTGCCGCACTCTGAAGCGAAGCGGTCACAACCCCGTCTCGGCCGTCCTGCAAGCCGTTTACGTCTCACTGAAGATCGGAAAGTTACCCACCCTGCCTTAGAAGGTCACTGGAGTCGGCTGACGACTTACCTGACCATCGTATCAGTCTAGGGAAGAAATTGGCTCTCCACCGGCTATCGTAGCGGCATCGTCCACCTGCTTATGAGCAGCGTAACGAACAAATCGGACCGACCCATCAACAAACAAAAAGTTTGCGCCTCCCTGGTGCAAGCTCCAGTAATGATACTTGTCACATTCGTTGCTAACCGACCCATTCGTAAAATAGTGCATAGATAAATCACCAATTCCAGGCCAATTTATGCGTTGCCCGCCACAGCTAGTATCCCAAGAGTTTAAACCGCTTGATGATCCCATTTCGAAATCGTTCATCACGGAAACGTTAAAGAATCGATGTGTAGTGTACCACCACCCCATGCTGAATGATGCGGGCGGCGGACGCTCTCCGATTGCGATTGTATTGCTTAGCCCATCAGTGATGTCCGCCGGCCTGGCTCCGCTGCGGCGACCAAAGAGTCCTGATGCCGGGCTCCCAAAATTACCTGTCATCCCGACGAACGAGGTGAACGAGGCTTTGACGCCTTCAGTGTCTGCATGAGGCATATTGAGCCGTGTGTCTTCGGGGCACACATACAAAGGCAAAACGGTTTCCATTGGTTCACGATGCTGGGCCAAATCGATGGGTTCTGGATCATTCAGATACGCCTTCTCAACAGCATCCCACAACGACTGCTGTTCCACGAATGGAAGCAGAAATACGTGCCAGCTAATACCCTGATGTGAAAACGGTGAACCGGCGGCCCCCCCCGGGCCAGGGGAACGTGGTGGAAAATTGCCGTAAGTTGATTGATGCGCAGCGAGCCCCACGCCAATCTGGCCAAGGCGTTGTGAGCATTGAAGTCGGCGAGCCGCCGAGCGAGATGATTGAATACCAACCAACAACAGTGCCATCAGTATCCCAAAAATTGCAATAGCGACTAGCAATTCTGGCAATGTGAAGGCGATACTGCGAGCAAGCTGACGTGAACGCATGACCCCACCCCCGGCTGCAAACCTTGCGGAAAATCGGTGGCAATGCCCCTTCTAACACGCCGCCATTGCCACAAACACAACGAGACGACGCGAAATCTGGGACGTCCAATTGATGCGACCTGTCATCCCAATGGTTCTTTTACTGCATTACAATTTAGGCATAACAACAATTGGCAGCTCTAGCGTCCTGATGTCAGAATCGCAATCGACGATCACTTTGATCGCAAGGCGATGCACCTTGTCTCGCGGTCGCGGCCCGACGTATGTCACCTCGAACCCAGGCCGATCCTCCAATGATCCTGGATTCGGCTCGACTTTCAACAATGTCCTGTCATAGTCAAACTTCAAGTTATTAATCTTAACATCAAATTTATTTATTATAATTTTACTAGAGTATGAATGCTGCTCAGAAGCAACGCGAGGGAGTACGATAAGATTGGGCGACATAACAATGTCTGTTTGCACCGTCGCTTGAAGTGGAAGCTTGAGCAGCTCTTTCCCTTTGTGTGTTATTGTCACGAATTCGTTTATGCGGCCAACGATTTCTTGCGGGCTAAGCTGAACGTCCATCACGCCTGCCAGATGTACGCCAGGAGGAGCCTGACGATCTTCGGAGTCGAGATCAGAAAATTTGATCATCTTTATTGTGATCATGTTCTCATTGCTGCAAATTGCAGACAAATCATTAATTGCGATTCCTGAGCGGCCGTCACTTAGTAATTTGACACGCTGTACCGCGGTTTCTCCTTGCCTGATTTGCCCGATCGAAAGAGTCTTTGGGACTGTGTAGAGCAATGCTGTGGGAGTGTAACGGATGGCCAAATTATGCTCCTTGTCGCCCGACACAGAAGACGAGTCAAACGTGACTGACAATTGATTGACAAGGCCAACTTCACCGCCAATACGGATATCAGCAAAGATAGTTTTTGTGCTGAAAGGTTGAACCTCGAACATCGAAAGGGTGCGCTTAACATTGTCTTTCATGCTATAGAACGACAGACAGGAACAACTTCCTTGTATCTTTTTGATGGTTATTAACTTGCTTGACGGGTTCTTCAGGCCAATCGAAACAGATGCAACGTCTCCAATTCTGGTGGTGTTCAAGTCAATGGCGTTCGGTACAATCAGATTGGCCGCAGAATGACCATCGGTCCTCCTTGTTCCGAGTGCCGCAAGTATGCACGAAGTGACAAGAAGGCCTGCCGCACAAGCCGTAAAGATACGATATTTACTGCCCACGGTGATTCTCCCCTACCGAAATGGTGTTCGACACCGCCTAGTGCTTCCACCTAAATAGCTCCTCGCAACTGGGAAAGTCCTAGGTTGCAGCCTCTTACGGCAAGTGACGAAATTTCGTCACCCCGCTGCTTTCCCTGTTGCGAGGAGCTAATTAGATTCGCTCGTACTCGACCTTCTCGTGCGGCGTTGTCTATCGCCGCCTGAGTCTTCTCACAACGGCAATGGCTGCCAATCCCCCCGCTGTAACCAAAGCGAGAATGCCGCCAATCCATTGAGTTCTCGCCACAGGCGGAGGAGGCGTCTCTGGCTCCAATGGCGGAGAGTACGCATCGGACAGGCGTTTCGGACGATCTTTAGCCGTGCCATTATTCCCAATGACGTGGACAGTACCCTTGATTTCATCCATCACGGTAGTTCCGGCTTTGGCAGGCGGCATCGGAGGCAGGCGGAACGAGGGCTGATTGATTCGGATTTCGCTCAGATCGGCCACGGATTTACAAGCGACAGACCCTTTGTATTTCGAGATTGACGTAATTTTTGATGGCACAAAAATCGATGGTTGAACTTCATCGAATTGCTCCACGACGTATTGATTATCCCAGGCTAGATCTCCCTTGCCGTCTTTAATCACGTGAACAGCTTTGCGGATCATCCAGTTTTTTGCTTCATCGCACCAGACGGTATAAGTTCTGTTTTCGGCGGGTAGAGACGCAGTAATTCGGACGACCTTGTGACCCTCGAGTGTTTCGTCAAACGCTTCTAATTTGCCTTTAACTGCAAGGTCAGCCAACGTATACATCGGATATGGCGGCGTACGATACAGCCCAACCGGCAAGACGAAGAGGCTGAGTTCCCATGGGTCTGTATCCACGATGCGTCGGTCGTCGGGAGCGATGATCCACCCTCCTTCCGGATCAACGGTACTGCTGCCACCCGTCGCGACTTTGCCTGTCATCGCGGTAAGTTTGCCTCCGACAATTTGAACCTCAATCAAGTTTCCGGCGATTGAATTTTGGCTAATGCGAACTTGAATGCTATCCCGCCAATACTTCGACGTCAAACGCCTCGGACTCTTGCCGCAATCCACTGTCAAAGCTACATTACATTGATAATTCATGATTGAATTGATGGCGCTTTTGTTTGCATCCACAATCGCACTGGTTTTTTCATCGGCAACTGGCGCAAACGAAACAATGGACAGTACAATGAGTTGAGGTGCGGGGAGCATAGCTTTGTCCGCTTCCTGTTACTGAAGTGATTGGCCTACGTATTGGCGAGCAATCCCTTGGAGGGCAGCTCAGACGACAAGTAGATAGCGTGATTGGCGACTGGCTAACCCGAGTCAACCAGCCGCCATTGCAAGCGGCTCGCACTGCCCTTAGTTTCGACTATGAATCGAAGGAACACGGCGATGGTGACCCGCGATCACAGATGGATGCGGTGAACACAAGGGAGCTCTCAGCATGATCCCGTAGGTGTGCTGAGGCACCGATCCATGGTGTGTATCCACCCTGTCTCGCAGTTTCCGTAGCCAATAAACGAAATCCCTCCTGGACAGTTCACGTTTTTAACAACGGCACACGGAGGTGGCGTACCCGACGAGCACCACACAAGTTTTGCCGGGTTAGTTGTGTTGAAGCACACTTCTCCTGGGGAAGTTTGTACGCACGGGCAGGGAACCACGATATTTGGATTGCACCCATATTGTTGCGACCTCACTTCTGTTTGGAGCAACAGAACTCCTATAACGGCAAAAACTGTGGCTGACAAGAACAACGGCTTGCTCGCCCGGTCCATCGCTTCGTTCCTCCAGTTGAGAACTAGGTCCCTAACGTAAAGCCTCGGAATGAGGCTTTGTTGGGCAATTCGAGGTGCCGAGAAGGCGACGTTATGTACTCACGTTTGCAACATGTGACAAGATTCTTCAGGTCTTGTCAAGCCTCTAGCGTCCTCGGAGACAAAACCTGCAAAAAATTCACTGGGCATGCTTGGCAAAGCATTGTCCCATCTTCTGGGCCGTCCAAGTCCACTCAAACGAGTGAGCATAGCGACGGTTTTAATCCAGCCACGATGGCATCACATGAGCGATGTAATCCTCACGACTCGACCATGATCCTCGCTTCAGGCAGCGGAGGCCGAAGGCATGGGTGAGCAACTCCACCTGGTCCAACCACGAGGCGCGGGCCGGCGTCAAGCAGAGACGCCACCAACCGTCACAGGCAGCGAGATAGTCCTTGGTGATTTGCTCCGTATGGCTGGGACCGCCGTCATGGATCAGATAGATCCCCCGAAGCCAGTGGTGGTTCCTTCGGAACTGCTTCAATGCCGGGACATCATGATCGGAATCGTTGGCCTCCAAGCAGACCCTCTCCATCATCCCGCTATGGGCGACCAGGAAGTTCAGAATGTTGACCGTGCCACGTGTAGCCGAACTCCCGGGCGATTGCGCCACAGTGGGTAATCTGCGACACTTGAAGCATTGCAACTCGTGATCTTGTCGGCGTCGAAGCCGGCAGCGTATTGCCGATGCCTCTCGGGATCGACCTCTCGTGGCCAATGATCTCTCCACTCGCATCGAAGATCATTTTGCCAGCCTGACTGACCCACGCCGACGCAAGGTCGTTTATCCACTCATCAGTATCCTGACGATCGCACTTTGCGCCGTGATCGCAGGCGCCGACGACTTCGCGACAATCGCCGCATGGGGACGCCAGAAACGAGCCTGGCTGGCCAAAATCCTCGATCCGACCAACGGTATTCCCCCGCATGACCGATTCAACGCCATCTTCAGGGCCATCAAACCCGCCGAGTTCGAGCGTTGCCCGCTGAGTTGGATCACTTCGCTTCACGAGGTCACTGCCGGGCAAGTCGTCGCCATCGACGGCAAGACACTCAGGCAGAGGTTCGACAAGGCCAACGCCAAATCCGCCATCCCCATGGTCAGTGCCTGGGCCACAACCAATCACATCAGCCTGGGGCAAATCGTTGTCGATGCCAAGAGCAACGAGATCACCGCCATCCCAAAGCTGTTGGAACTCCTGGATGTGTCGGGTTGCCTGGTGACGATCGACGCCATGGGGTGCCAGACCGAGATTGCCGAGAAGATCGTTCAGGGAGGGGCCGATTATGTGCTGGCGGTGAAGGGAAATCAGCCTACCCTGTTCGAGGGGATCATGAACTTCTTCGTGGGCCACATGGATGACGACTTTGCCCGGGTGAAGGTGAGCCGACACGAGACGAAAGACAAAGGCCATGGTCGAATCGAACATCGGACGTACTACGTTTGCGACGTCCCCGAGGAGTTGCCTGGTCAGGCCCGCTGGAAGGGTTTGAAGCAGATCGGGGTGGCGATCAGTGACACGATGCGAGGCGATAAGCCGTGCGATGATGTCCGCTACAACATCTTGTGCAAGAAGCTGAGCGCCAAGAGCTTCGGGGCGGCCGTAAGATCATACTGGAAGATCGAGAACTCATTGTGCTGGCAGTTAGACATGTCATTTGGCGAGGATCGAAGTCGGATCCGCAATGGACAGGCCGACGCCAACTTCGCCATCGTTCGCACCATGGCTTTGAGTCTGCTCAAACATGAGAGGAGCCATAAGAGTGGAGTGAAGTCAAAACGACTCACGGCCGGCTGGAACGACGACTATCTCGAACAAGTGCTGTTTGGTTCATAACTTATGGTGCAATCGCCCTGGCTTCATCAGGAGGGGGTGATGACCTTATTTGCGGACGGATCGATTCACATCATCCGCGAGAAGATAGACCCGACCGTCTTTGAGGCGATGTCGACAATATCGGGAGGAGAGAAGGTCCCACCTGATCCAAACGTTGAGTAACAGTAACTCCGCATCCAATACTCATTCGACAGCAATAAAATGCTAAATCGAGGCACGCTTGAAATTAGCAAACATCAGCACAAAGGCATTTTTTGCGATTGCCACTATCGCCGTCTTCGCCGGCTTCTTTTTCCGCTCCATTTCCACGAGCCTTGACCCTCAGATTTCTCTGAAGAATGCTCGGCTAGCAGTGGAGATTTATAGGTCAGGCCAGCCAGCGAGGAAGGGGGAACTCTCCGCCGATTCCTCTGGAGTGGCCGCAATCAATTCGCTGTTTGAGAAACAAAGGGGAAGGTGGAGAAGAAGCTGGACGTCGTATGCCCCAGCCGTAGTCGTTCAGTCCGACAACTTCAGATTAAATTTACACAAAAACTTATTGATTCTAAATTACAGACGCAACACGAATCCAGACACGCACAATCAGGTAGTAAGCAATATCACAAAAGAAGAATTCGATCATGCCAGCAAATCCATTCTGGAAAGTCTCGTTGAGGCCACACCGGAAACAGGCCAGAGATAGCGCAATCGACACTTCGAGCTTCCCCCTCCCTTGAACTCTAAGTGCTGATTATAGCCCTGGTTGAACGGAACATTGCCGCTGCTTCGGGAAGGGAAGAGTCGCTCCGCTGGTCGTTCGATGCTGCCCATTCGGCAGGAGCATCTCCGGGATTGTGGAGTATTGATTCTCAGGTCAAAGTTCCCGGCCGCCGCCAAACGGTTGGGAGAGTTGGAGGCCGTTAGCCCACGGCGGGCGCACCGAACTGTGGACCGTCACCCGGGTGACCGAATTGGTCGAACGCCAGTTCCAGGTCCACTTCCATCCCGATAACCAGTCTGGTGCCGCCTGATAGTCTGGAAGTCACACAGGTGCGAGAGCATCGCGCTGGCGTTCCGGGCAGGGGATGTCCCTCGCCCGGATAGGCCGCTGAAAGGGCGGAATCAAATGCCGCCGATCTCGTTAATCAGACCGAACACGATGTCGGCGATCAGTCGCTTGAAGGTGTCGCCCTTGAACAGCGAGCCGGCCGCCGAGCGGTCGTTGACCGCGATCAGCAGGTCGAGCACGGTCACGGTGGTGTTGTTCACGACACCGAACACCGAGCCGTAGCTGCCAACGTTGAAGAGTCCCGTGGCCCCGAAGCCGTACTGCGTCACGGTGAACCCGTAGCGCTCGGCGACGCGGGTGCTGTCGAGCGTCGCGTTGGTGACGTACACCGACAGCGCGGAGGACAGTACCTGTGCGTCGACCTTGGTCCCCTTGAGCACGAACCGGGTCTGGTAGAAGGCGGCGACCTGTGCGTTCGTCTTGCCAGCGAGACTGCATGCCCCGGCCGTTGCGCCGTACAGGTTGGGGAGTGTGGCCGCCAGCCAGTTGCCAAGCTGGGTGCTGCTCGGTCCGTCGTTCAGCGACTTGATCAACGCCTGGCCGTTCTTGTTATTCCAGAAGCCAATGCCCGCCGTCTGACCGCGCTGAAGCGAGCCGGTCGCGGCGGGCCGCTCGCCGAAGTTGTAGTTCAGGCCGGTCATGTCGGCGGCCAGGGTCACCGCGAAGGCGTCGCCGGAAGCCGTGCCGCCGACCGTTCCCACCGTGTTCGTCCCCTGGGCATACCCGGCGGGCTGCGTCTCGTTGATACGATAGTTCCCGGGCCGGAGGAACCGGAAGACGTAGGCCCCGTCGAGGTCGGTCTGCAAGACCTGGTCCACGGCACGTCCCAGGTCGTCGGTGCCGGTGAGGTGGACGGTCGCGCCGGCGATACCCTTCTCGCCGAAGTCGACCTGGCCGTCTTTGTTGAAGTCGACGAACACCGTGCCCGAGAGGCTCGAAGTCGCGACCGTGATGACCAGGTCGGCCCCGACGAAGCTCATCGCGTAGTTCGGTCCCGCGTCGAGCGTGCCCCGGCGGATCGCATATCGGCCCGCAGCTTCGCCGGCCTCGCGTGACAGGCTTCCCGTGAGGCCGTCATTGCCCGCGAGGCTGCCGGCACTGATCTGGTACGTCAGGTCGGGATCGGCTTGGCCGGTGCTCTTGGTCTGCGGGTCGGCCGTGACGGTGATCGGCCGCTGGGCGATCACAACGTCTTGCGTTCCGCTCGCGTCCCGGTAGTTCCGACCACCGGTGAACGTCCACCCGACCGTGCTCGTGCCGGCATTGGTGCGACCGGTTCCAAAGACCAATCCACCGAGCGACTCGCCATTCACCCCGATGGCCGTGCCCACGAGCCCGTGTGCCGCCGCATCGTAGATGCCGCTGTAGCCGGCGACGGAAACCGTCGCGTCGGCCTTGGCAATAGCGATGGCGACGTCACCCGCTTGGTCGAGGTAGTTCGCACCGCCGCTGAAGACCCAGTGGGCGAGCCCGCCTGGAGCGTCGGTGAAGCGTGCTCCCAGGCTCAGGCCCACGGTAAGATCGGCGCCGCCTACGCCGGAGGCGGTTCCGGTGGCGCCGTGCGACGCCGCGTCGTACCTGCCGCTGTACCCGGAGACCGTCACCGCCGCGTTTGCCTTCGCGATGCTGACGGGGACCAGGAGAGCGGCGTCGTTGTAGTTGCCGGTGACGTCGGTGAAGGTCACGGTGGCGGTGTGGGACGCGATCGCGCCGGTGTGTGTCGTGCCGGCGAAGTTCAGACCGCTCAGGGCCTCACCCATCACACCGGTGGCAGTCCCGCTAGCGGAGTGCGCCGTGCCGTCGTAGGTCACGGCGTAGCCGCTGAGGGAGAAAACGGCGTCGGCCTTCGCGATGCTGTTGTCGACGGTGCCGCTCGCGTCGTTGTAGTTGGTGCCACCTGCGAAGCTCCAGACGTCGCCGGCGTACGTCCCCGCGCCGACGTGGGTGGTGCCGCTCAGGTCCAGCCCAGCGCTGAGGTTCGCGAGGGCGGCCCCCGTGGCCGTGACGATGGCGGTGTGGGCCGCGCCGTCGTAGGTGACCCCGACGTAGGGCGTGATGCTGAACGTCGCGTCGGCCTTGGCGATAGCGATGGCGACGTCACCCGCTTGGTCGAGGTAGTTCGCACCGCCGCTGAAGACCCAGTGGGCGAGCCCGCCTGGAGCGTCGGTGAAGCGTGCTCCCAGGCTCAAGTACGCAGCGAGGTCGGTGCCGCCAACGCCGGAGGCGGTTCCGGTGGCGCCATGCGATGCCGCGTCGTACTTGCCGCTGTACCCGGAGACCGTCACCGCCGCGTTTGCCTTCGCGATGCTGACGGGGACCAGGAGAGCGGCGTCGTTGTAGTTGCCGGTGACGTCGGTGAAGGTCACGGTGGCGGTGTGGGACGCGATCGCGCCGGTGTGCGTCGTGCCGGCGAAGTTCAGACCGCTCAGGGCCTCACCCAACACACCGGTGGCGGTCCCGCTGGCGGAATGCGCTGTACCGTCGTAGGTCACGGCATAGCCACTGAGGGAGAAGACGGCGTCGGCCTTACCGACCGTGATGGTCGTCGTGTAGACGTTGGAACCGCCGTCCTTGTCGATGATGCGGGCATAGACCGTGTATGAGCCCGCGTTGAGGACGCCGAAATTCGCCGAAGGGGACGTACTGCTCCCCGCGTATGTCGCCGATCCCGTGGTGTCGGTGCCGATCGAGAACACGAAGCGGAGGCCGGCCTCGGTGTCGACGATCGACGGATCGAACATGTCGGTGAAGGCGGCGGTTGCCGCGATGCCATACCTGATCCCGCTATTGGTCAGAAGCACTGCTGTCGGGGCCACGTTGTTGACGGTCACGCTCAGGCTGCCGGCGAGGATGTCGATGCCGTCTTCGTCGGTTACGGACACGGTGTGCGTCCGGGTGGAGGGGCCGTCGGCGTAGGTGTGGGTGGCCGTCGTGTGAGCGGGGTTGCCGGTGAAGTCGGTGGTGACGCCATCGCCCCAGTCGATCCGGTAGCTCGTGATGGTGTCTTGGCCGGGATCGGTGACGGCGCCCAGGTGGAGCGTGTACGGCGAGCCTTCGTCGACCGTGGCGTTGCCGCTCAGCGAGATGGTCGGCAGGACGTTGTCGACCGTGTAGATGAAGGTGGCGATCGCCACGGCGTTCTGGCTGTCCCTCGCGGTGATGAACACGGTGAACGGACCCGAGGGGCCGTCGGCCGCATTGAGCGACCAGCTCCACGTCCCGCTGGTGTTGTTCTGCGTGACTGTCCCGACGCTGGCCGTGACGGCGACGGTGTTGTTACCTTCGACGTCGGAGAATGTGCCGCTGTTGGTCGCGTTGCCCCCTTCGTAGACGGTCACGGCCGCCACATCGGCCGTGACGGTCGGCGCCTCGTTCACGTTGGTCACGGCGACCGTGAAAACTCGCTCGACGAACAGCCCACCTTGGTCGGTGCTGCGCACCCGGATGGAATAGCTGCTTTTGGCCTCAAAATCGAAGCTCGCCGCCGACCTCAACTGCCCGGCCGGGTCGATGTTGAAGCTCGCGTTGTCGGTGTCGCCCGTCCCGCTTACCAGCGCATATATGAAGGTGTTCCCGTAGTCCGGGTCACTCGTGGTGAACGCGCCGACCGAGGTCCCCACCGGTCGGTTCTCGGGGATCGAGCTGGCCGTCAGGGCCATGTTCGTGGGCGTCTCGTTCACGTTCGTCAGGAGGATCGACACCATGTTGCTGGCGAACAGGCCGCCGGCGTCTGTGACCTTCACTTGCAGGTAGAACCCCGGATTCGTCTCATAGTCGAGCCGAGTCGAGTCGGCCACGGTGATCACGCCCGCGGCGCTGATCGCGAAGGCTCCGAGACTATTCCCCAGAGTAATGCTGAAGGTCTTCGTGTCCGCCGCGTCCGGATCACTTGCCACCACCGTCCCGACGATCACGCCGTTCCCCGTATTCTCCGGGACGAAAAAGTCTTGCATGGCGATGGTCGGCGCTTCGTTGACGTTCGTCACACTAATCGTGAAAACCTGCTCGAAGAAGAGGCCGCCTTGGTCCCGCGTCCGGACTCGGATCGAATAGCTATTCTTGACCTCATAGTTAAAAGTGAACGGGGCCATCAGATGCCCGGCTGGGTCAATCGAGAAGTTGAAGTTGTCGGTGCCCCCTGTTCCGGGCACCAGGCTGTACGTGAAGACGTCTCCGAGATCCTCGTCGGTCGTGCTGAATGTCCCAACCAGAATGCCGGGAAGGCCGCCTGGCTGATTCTCGGGGATCGTGCTACTGGACAACGCGATATTCGTGGGAGTGTGATTCAGGAAGCCACTCAACTGCGAGCCAACCCGGACGCGGCCGCCGCCTTCGTTAAGAAACCGCACAAAATAAGTATTGTTGATATTATCCAGCACAACGGCCTGGAGGCCGGAGGAGGCACCGGTACCAATGGCGCTGTTGGAAGCACTGATAGCCCCGAAGACGCCCGTGGCACCGCTGCCCCAAGTCACGGCACACGCGTTGGCGATGGCGCCGTTATCCCAGGCCGAACTGGAGACCACGTAGTTGCCGTTGCTCAGTGCCGTCACACCAAGGTTAGCGATACTGTCGTTGGCCGTGCTCCCGACAAGGCTGTTGGAAGCGGAGATGGTCCCCGTACGCCCCGTGGTGCCGCTGCCCCACGTTGCCGCGCCGGCGTTGACGACGGTGCCGTTGTCCCAGACCAGGCTACGGACGACGTAATTGCCGTTGCCAAGTGCAATCACGCTGCTGCTGCCGCCATCGTCGGCAGTGGCCCCCACGAGGCTGTTGGAGACCGAGACGATGCCCACGGCCCCCGAGGTGCCGTTGCCCCAGGTTGTCGCTCCTGCGTTGACGACGGCGCCTTTGTCCCAGCCCGGACTGGAGACCACGTAATTGCCGTTGCTTAGAGCCGTCACGACTGCCCCGACATTGTCGTTTGCCTTGTCTCCGACAAGGCTGTTGGAAGCGGAGATGGTCCCCGTACGTCCCGTGACGCCGCTGCCCCACGTTGCCGCTCCGGCGTTGACGACGGCACCGTTGTCCCAACCCGGACTGGAGACCACGTAATTGCCGTTGGTCAGTACCGTCACGCCGCCACTGCCAACGGTGTCGCCGGTCCCGCTCCCGACAAGGCTGTTGGAAGCGGAGACGGCCCCTACAACCCCCGAGGCCCCCATTCCCCACGTCGCGGCCCCGGTGCCGTTGAACCAGAGCGAACTCACAACTACATAGTTACCGTTTGCCAGCGCCGTCGCCCCAGCATTTCCGACTCTGTCGCTGGTGGTTGTGCCGACGAGGCTATTCGTGGCGGAAATGGTCCCCGCAACCCCTGAAGTACCGCTGCCCCACGTCGCGGCACCGGCATTCGAGGTCGTACCGTTATCCCAGAACGGGCTGGCGACCACGTAATTGCCAGTGCTCAGTGCCGTCACACCGCCATTGCTGACGTTGTCGCCGGTTTTGCTCCCGACCAGGCTGTTGACGGTGGAGACGGTCCCCACGACCCCCGCGATACCGCTGCCCCAGGTCGCAGCCCCGGTGTCGAAGTTTCCGAGTGCCTCATTGTCCCAGAACGGGCTGGCGATCACGTAATTCCCATTGCTCAGCGCCGTCACGCCGCTACTGCCAATGGCGTCGCCAGCTTTGTTCCCGACAAGGCTGTTGACGGCGGAAATAGTCCCCGTGACCCCTGAAGCACCGCTGCCCCACGTCACCGCCCCGGCGTCGGCTTTGCCGGGACCGTTATCCCAGGACGAGCTGATGACCACATAGTTGCCATTGCTCAATATCGTGACCGCACTGGCGCCAATAGCATCGCCGGCAGTGCTGCCGACGAGGCTGTTGGTCGAGGACACGACCCCGGTAATCCCTGTGGTTCCGCTGCTCCAGGTGACCGCCCCGGCCTGGTCGGCAGCGCCGTTGTCCCAGCGTCCACTTCGAACCAGGTAGTTGCCGTTGGCCAACGCCGTCACACCACTGCTGCCAACCTGATCATCGGCGGTCGTACCGACGAGGCTGTTCGAGGCGGAGACTGCCCCCGCGATCCCCGTGGCGCCACTCCCCCACGTCACCGCACCTTTGGCTGCGGACCACGTATAGCTGCGAACGACATAGTTACCATTAGCCAGTGCCGTCACGCCGCCGTTACCGACACTGTCGCCAGGCGAGGTGCCGACGAGGCTGTTGGCAGCGGAGACGATCCCTCCGACCCCCGCAGTACCGCTGCCCCACGTCGCCGCACCGGCGTTAAAGGTGCCACCGTTATCCCACCCCGAACTGGCGATCACGTAGTTGCCGTTGCCCAGCGCAGTCACACCGTCGCTTCCGATATTGTCGCCGGAATGCGAACCTCGCAACGTGCTAATCAGGGTGCCGTTCGCGCCGTTGAACAGATAGACCGCGCCCGCATCGGCCCCTCCGGCGTCATCAAAGGGTGACGTGATGACCACGTTTCCCGTGCTCAGCGGCACCACGACCGCCCCGAACTGGTTGCCCGCCGCCGGGTGCGGGTCGACGAACTCCGGGAACGCGGCCGAGAGGTTCAGGCGGGCTTCCAGCGGTTCGAGAAACGCCCCGCGATTGACCCCAAACGCCCGGTTGCGGCGAACAGCCTTAACTCGCGAGCGACTGCGGGGCGCAACCAGGGAGGAAATCCGTGATGCAAATGACATGGGAGAGTTCTCTCTGGGGCTGGATCTCGACGAGGAAGGCCCGGCTGGAGCAGATGGTCCGGGACCAACGGCCTGCGCAGGACACGGGTTCAGCCGCGCGGGCGGCGAGCGAGAAGGAGTTCGGGCCGGGCCACGCATCTTCGGGCGGCCTGCGACTCCGAAACGATCCCTCTCTTTCTTGGAGACTGGGAAACGCGACGGAACGTTACTGATCGCGATGAAGTTTTCGAAAAAAAAACCAATTCGGGAGGCTCGTTCCGGGACGCCGCGCGGTCTGACGTCGCAAACTCAAGGTCATGGACTATCTCGGGCAGAGGGGCGAGCGTATCCTTTGAGATGAGACGTGGGGACATCGAATCCAGACGACCAAGGGCGGGGTGATCCGGCGATGGCCATCCGCGACGAGGAGACGGATTTGCTGATCGCCAGGGTGGAGGCGGGCGACCCCCGTGCTCGCGAAGAGCTGCTGGCGCTCCACCGGCACCGGCTGCGCCGGATGGTCGCCGCCCGGCTCGACGACCGGCTGGCCGCGCGGGTCGACCCATCCGACGTGGTGCAGGACGCCTTGCTCCTCGCCTCCAGCCGGCTCGACACCTTCCTGCGCGACCGCCCCCTGCCCTTCTATCCGTGGCTGCACCGGCTGGCTACCGAGAAGGTCATGCAGGTCCACCGGCACCACCTCGGCACCCAGTCTCGCGCCGTCGGACGGGAGACCAACGGCCTGGCGATTTCGGAACGTGCGACGATCGGCCACCTCTTCGAGTTCCTCGCGACCAGCCAGACCAGCCCCAGCCAGCGGGCGAGCCGGGTGGAGCAGAAGAGCCGGATTCACGAATCGCTGGCCCTCCTCTCGAAGACAGACCGCGAGATCCTGGTGATGCACTACCTGGAGGACCTGGCCTTCGGGGAGATCGCCGCCGTGCTCGGCATCACGCCTGGGGCGGCGAAAGTCCGGCATTTTCGCGCCCTGGAGCGCCTCCGCCCCTTGCTGGACGAGGACAGCACAGGCGTGGGCCAATGAACGGCCTGGACGGCTCAGGCAGCGCGTTCACGCCCGACTCCGACACCGACATCGACTCCGCCATCGTGGAGTGGGCGGCGGAACTGGCGGAACGAGTGCGTGCCGGCGAACAGGTTGACCTGAGCACCCTGGCCGTCGAACATCCCGAGCGGGCCGAGGTTCTGAGACGTCTGCTCCCGGCCATCAAGGCCATGGCCCGCCACGCACGCTCCTTGGCCGGACGGCGGCCTTCTGCGTCGTTCCCCGGCGGGCGTCGGACCCTGGGAGAGTTCCAGTTCGTCCGCGAAATTGGCCGGGGTGGAATGGGAGTGGTGTACGAGGCCATTCAGTCGCCTCTCAACCGATCGGTCGCGTTGAAAGTCCTTCCCGTTGTTGCGGCGTCTGACCCCCGCCAGTTCGAGCGGTTCCAGCTCGAGGCGCGCGCTGCGGCGTGCTTGCGACACCCCCACATCGTCCCTGTCTTCGGCGTCGGTTGCGAGGACGAGGTCCCCTACTACGCCATGCAGTTCATCGAGGGTCGCAGCCTCGCCGAGATCCTGCTCGCCCTCCGGAGCCTCGAGGGACTTGCCGTCCCCGACGGAGATCGGCACGACCCCGGGCCTGACGCACTCGCCCTGGCGCTTGCGACCGACCTGACCCGCTTACCACATGGACTTCCCACCCCGGAAACTCCGACCACAGGGGCTCCGAAGAGCGATTCCCCCGTCACTCCGACCGGCCTCCCGGAACCGACCGCGACTCGATGCCGTGCGTACCCCCGGACGATCGCAGGCTTGGGACTCCAGGTGGCGAAGGCGCTGGAGCACGCGCACGAGAGCAGGGTCATTCACCGTGACATCAAGCCGGGCAATCTGCTTCTGGACGGGCGAGGGCACCTCTGGGTGTCCGACTTCGGCCTCGCGCGGTTTCTCGGCGACGCCCGGTTGACCCAGAGCGGAGATCTGATGGGGACGCTCCGGTACATGAGCCCCGAGCAAGCCCTGGGGCGTCACGTCGTGATCGACGGCCGGACCGACGTCTATTCCCTCGGTGTCACGCTGTACGAGCTTCTCACCCTGCGCGCGGCCTTCGAAGGGACGGACCGGGCGGACATCCTCCAGGCGCTCGCAAGGGGCGAACCCACCGCGCCTCGGCGACTCAACGCCGCCGTCCCTCGCGACCTGGAGACGATCGTCCTGAAGGCGATGGCCCGGGAACCCGCCGACCGCTACCAGACGGCCCGAGACCTGGCCGCCGACCTGGCCCGCTTCCTCGACGGCCGGCCGATCACCGCGAGGCGCCCGAGCCTCGTTGATCGGACCGCCAAGCTGGCGGCGCGAAACCGTGGGATTGTGATCGCCGTCACGTTGCTGTCGGCGCTAGCCCTCATCGGCCTGGTGGGGGGCCTCGCCTGGTCGAACAACTGGCTGAGTCGGCACAACAAGCAATTGAGCCTTGCACAGAACCGCAGCAATCAGCTCGCCCGCCAGGCCGAGGGCCACCGAATCGACGCCGAGCACCAACGCGACCTGGCTGAGCGCCGCCGATGGTTCGCGGAGCGGCATTTCCACGGAGCCCAACTCCGGCTAGCCGGGGAGGCCCTTGAAAACGGGCGATTCGAGCGGGCTCAGGACATCCTCCACGACCTGGAATCCTCTCCAGACGCAACCGACACCCGCGACTTTGCCTGGCACTCGCTCTGGCGCCTGGCTTGCCAAACCGTCGAGCCGATGTACGGGCACGATCGCGGTGTGAGCGCCCTGGCCATCGCCCCGGACGGCCAGACGCTCGTTACGGGCGACCACGGAGGCACGATCCGGCTCTGGAACGTTGCCAGCGGACAGCCCCTCGGATCGCTGGTCGGACACACCGTGGACGTGAACGGACTCGCCTTCACGTCCGACGGTCGCTTCCTGGCCTCGGCCGCGAGTAGCGACCTGACCGCTCGGAGCGAGGTCTTTCTCTGGGAACTCTCGACCCGCCGCATAACGACAAGACTGGCCAAGCGCGACGGCTGGCTAATTAACGCCCTCAGGTTCGGACCGGGTGACGCCTCCCTCTGGACGCACATCTCCTCCAAAACCCGGCCCGGTTCCCAGGTATTCGGGTACAACCTCGCGCGGGATGATGCTTCGAAGGCAGACGAGGCCCAACGCTGGGATTCGCGCGATCAAGTGAACATGACGCCCGACGGCCACGTCGTGGCGATCGTGCCGGTGGAAGCCGGGGAGAGGGATCGCTGGTTGATCCGGGACACCGGGACCGGCCGCGTGGATTGGGTCATGAACGGGTCTCACAACACACAGATCCCCTTCGCCGCCTCGGCCGACTCGCGGATCGTTGCGGCGGCGATCCCCGGTGGAGACGTCGTATGCCGGGACGCCCGAACCGGGTCGGAACTGGCGCGGCTGGCAACGGGTGCGTCGGTCTTCAAGCTCGCCTTCAGCCCGGACGGACGGACGCTCGCGGCGGGATGCGAATCCGGCTTTGTTCATCTCTTTAACCTTTCTACCAAGCGGGAGCAACGGCTCCCCGTCGGGGAAGCCGGCCGCGTGAAGCCGACGTTCGTCCTTGCTTTCGCGCCGGATGGCATGAAGCTGGCCACAAGCGTGTGGGCGGTGCCGGGCGGGTCCACACGCGTGACCATCTGGGATGTCGCCACCGGGCGTCGCCAGGCCGAATATCCCGGGCGGCAGGACCGTGTGTCCAACCTCGCCTTCGCGCCCGACGGCCGCTCTGTGCTCATCGTCTCCGGGGCGATTCTCCGGCGCTGGTGCCTGGAGCCCGAACCCGAGCCCGCTTCTCCTTCTGGGCACGCCGACGAGGCATGGAGCGTAGCGTTCAGCCACGACGGGCGTCTCCTTGCCTCGGGCGCCGACGATACGGACGATTCGAACACGATCAAGCTATGGGACCCGGCCACAGGCCGGTTGACGCGGCAATGGAGCGGCGGTCGCGGCACCGTCGCCTCACTGGCGTTCTCCCCTGACGGCCGTTTGCTCGTCACAGGACATCTGGAGCCGACGAACAACGTCCGGCTCTGGGAGACCGCTTCCGGCCGCATGCTGGCGACCCTCACGGGGCACACGGACGGCGTTCGCTCGGTGGCCTTTCATCCCGACGGCGCCCTGCTCGCCTCGGCCGGGTCGGACAGGACGGTCCGGATCTGGGACGTGGTCACGAGACGTTGCAGAAGTGAGTTGAGGGGTCACACCATGACGGTGCAAGGGCTGGCCTTCGCTCCCGATCGGAGTGCGCTGGCATCGGCCAGCTCTGATGGCAGCGTGCGTCTCTGGCACGTCGGCTCGGGACGTCTGCTGCGCATCCTCCAGGGACCGCAGAAGCTCACCGCGGTCGCCTTCGCACCGGACGGCGAAGTGGTCGCGGCGGCCGACGAGGACGGCACCCTCACGCAGTGGAATCCGGCGACGGGCGAACGACGCGGGGTGATTCACAGTGAAGACGGCGTCGTGCGTGCGTTGGCGTTTGCCCCCGATAGCCAGGCGTTGGCCGCCGCTGGCGAAGGGGGAATGATCGAGGTGTGGGACGCCGTCACCGGCCAGCGGCTACTGACGCTCCCCGGCCAACAACACCAACTCGTCCATTCTCTGGCATTCTCTCCCGACGGCCGAATCCTCGCCTCGTGCGACCACGGAGGAAGCGTACGGATATGGCGCGGACCATAGCCTGACCACCGCTGGGCGTCGCTCAAAACTCCTAAGGATCGCCGACTCGACAACTTCCCGAAGTCATGACTTGGCCGGGACTGCCCTGTCGTTCCATTCCGGACGACTCGACAGCCAATCCGGGCTGGGTCACGGTTCATTCGATCGGGCGTTCGGCTCGCCCTGCCATCGGCCGCTCGGACATGCCATGAGTCCTCGAAAAGACGTCGGCGATCCCGGCGGCAAAGAAGATTAACAAGGCCCCGCCCACCAGGTAGCTCGATGCCTCGGCGAGACTCGACCAGGCAGACTCCCCTTGCGTCCAGGAATGGAACATGTAGTCGAGGACCGATCCTGCCAGCCGCCGGACCGCCGGGACGGCGGACAACAGGGAATAGAGCCCCAATAGCCTGGCCGCGATGATGTAGACGTCCCGCACAGCGACCGGACGGCTCGTGGCGACAGGAACCGAGGGGGCTGATGCGGAAGAGAATCTCGATGCGATCGCTGGTGCGAACAAAAGCAACCCCGCCGCGAAGGACGCGTACGCGAGGAGGCCGAACCCCCCGGAAATCAGGACACTCTTTTCCTGAGACCATTCACCAGGGGCGCCTGGCAAGGAGAGGAAGGCCACGAGGTTGACCATTTCAGCGAGCGCCTGGAGTAAGACCCAGAATCCCATCAGGCGCAGCGCCAACGTCATGATCGCTCTATCATTCATATACAAGCCTCGGCACTATAGTAGTCGCACATACTCCTGACGTCTCGCCCAGCAAAATGTCCCGCCAACCGTAAAGCGCCGGCTCTAACTCATCCCTACCAACGTCGTGTCGACGTAAGTCCGGACGGGACGGGTCGAGAACGGCCGTTCTGATCGGGATACTGACCCGTTGCAGTCTTATGGCTATCGTAGAACCCATCGTACCCGTGGGAACGGCCTGCTCCAAGGAGTGTCTGTCACGTCTGAACGTCACAGTTACTATGATGCTTATTTCTCTGCGCTCTTCGAATGACTCCTGACCCCCTTACTCTCATGGATTCCGTCAAAAGGAGCGGGACATGAGACAGATATCATCGAGCAAATGTTTATTTGATAGGATTATGGCTTTACCTCGGCGAAGTGGTCATCCGGGACGCCGCCGCCGATGCGCGTGACGGCATCGGTCCAACCTAAGCACCTGGACCTGGTTTTTCTTTGCATTGAATCATGTGCAAGCCCTGGGTGCCACGGGTTGTACCCAACCCGTGAGCCAAAAACCTGGGCTATCGTTCACGGGTTGAGTACAACCCGTGGCACCCAACAGCGATTGTATCACCGCGGTCGCCCATCAGATCAATCAAAGAAAACCGAGACCAACGGCTTAGCGCCGCTCGCTCCCGGTCCGAGAAGAACGGCGTCTCCCTCCAGGCGTTTAGCGCGTCGAACTTGGCAGATCGTCTGGTGACGGCCCTACGATTCCGGGGCGATCCACTTCAGGGAGCGGAGCGAATCCGAAATCAGATTCGCGTGATTCACCTCGTAGACCCGCCAGGCGTTGCCCTGCTTGTCCTGCCGCCGCCCCCTGTTCTGCGCGTTCGAGAGGATCAGGCGGGCCGGCCCTTCCTCGTCGTTGGAGGCGAGCAGATCCTGCCTCACCCGGGATGAGATGAAGACGACGTCGTCCGTCTCCCTCCCGATCACACTCATGACCCGCTGCCCCCCGTTGATCCCTTCGCCGATGTAGTTCCAGTCCTTTCGGTCCAGGTCCCAGAAGCAATAGACCGGACCGACGTGCACGCCCATGCGAAAGTGGATCTCCACCGGGAACAGGGCCTTCGCCTCCAGCAACTCGATGAGGCCGGCCAGGTGGGCGGCGAAATAGGTCGCGTGTCCGGGATCCTTGAAGACGAAGATATAGCCGTCGCCGATGCAGAGCATGGTTTCGAGGTCGGCCCGGGCGCGCTCCGCAAGCGGATCTCCATTCCAGAAGTCGGGCCGCCGGGCGATCCGGGCAAGCCCGTTGGCCATGAGGACCTGCTGTCCCGGCCGGAATCGCGAGAAGTCGGAGATATCGGTGTAGACGAAGACCCGACGGATGGGCCAACTGGACAGCCTGCGGATGTCGGAGGCCTCGTCGTCGAGTTCCTCGGCCAAGGTCCGATCGAGTTCCTCGGAGACCCATAAGCTCGATTCCTCGCCGATGATGCCGTCGACAACTCCCACATCGCTCGATCCCGGCCAGGGCGAGGCCGCGGTCAGCAAGCTGAAGATCCGTCCCGTGCCTTGCGCCGTCGTTACGGACCGACCGTGCCCGAGCGCAGCCCGACCGGCCTCATCCTGCCGCACGACGGGTCGCGCAGCATGCTCCTTGCAAAACTGGAGGACCTCGTCCCTGGTCTCGAACAGGATGTCGAACGGTGGAAGCCAGGGATTCCGCTTCACGAAGGGATGCTCCTGGGTCCTCCTGACCTCATCGACAAACGCGATGACGGATTCGTCCGGGGAATCGACCGGGCGCTCCTCTTGCCCCTGGAAACACCGGATCGCCTGACCGGGCCTGCCCACGTTCTGCTCGACCTTATACATGGCGTCGGCTCCTCTCTTCGGTCACGGACCTACACGGCTCCGATGTGCGTCCCCTTCTCGCCCACGGATCGCTTCATGAGCATGTCCAGCAAGATGAACCCCAGAACAGCCAGAAAACGTCGAAGTAGGCCATGACGCCGCCTGCTGCCGGGGCGGTCCGTTAGCGATTGCCGAGTCATCTGCGAGGACGCGACCTTCTTTCCGCAAAAGCTGGAATCCATTTTCGCCGATTTTCGCTCCGATCGCCTCCCTCTCTCACTGCGCACACGCAGTGAGAGAGGGTCATCCTGGCCCGACGTATGCACACAGTGCGTGAAACACTCGAGGCGCCACCCACCGGTCAAGTCGAGGGAGCTCCGCTTGAGGCCGGGGCTTTGTAGATGGCCAGCTTGTTCCGGTCGTACCTCCGCAAGGGACTCGGCGGGTCGGCACCGTCACGCGCCGCCCGTGGGCCGGACGATAATCTCACTGACCGAGACGTCGGCGGGCTGCTCGATCGCGAAGAGGATGGCGCGCGCGATCGCCTCCGGGGGTATCGCGTTGGCCCGGAACTCGTCCATCGCCTTCTTTGCTCCCTCGTCCGTGATCGTGTCGGCCAGTTCCGACTCCACCACGCCGGGGGAGATGATCGTCACCCGGACGTCCCTGGACTCCTGCCGCAGGCCGTCGGAGATCGCGCGGACCGCGAACTTGGTGGCGCAGTACACGGCAGCGGTCGGGACGACGAAGTGGCCGCCAATGGATGAGACGTTCACGAAGTGCCCGGCCTTCTGTTCCTTGAAGACCGGCATCCCGGCGGCGATGCCGTAAAGCAGGCCCTTGATGTTCACGTCGATCATGCGGTCCCACTCGTCCACCTTCAGCGCCTCAAGGGGCGAGAGCGGCATGATCCCGGCGTTGTTCACCACGACGTCCACTCGCCCGAACTTGGCCTTCGCAAGGCGGACGAGCGCCTCGACCTGCTCACGCTTCGTGACGTCCACGGCCTGGTACTCCGCCGTACCGCCCCCGGCGCGGATGGCCGAGACGAGCTTCTCCAGCCGGTCGGTACGACGGGCCCCGACCACGACGCGCGCCCCGTGGCGGGCGAGGTGCATCGCGGTCGCCTCGCCGATGCCGCTGCTGGCTCCCGTGATCACGACGACCTTCTGTTGGATTCCGGACATGACTACTCTCCATGGTTTCGAAACATGAACGACCCTATGCCGCCACTGATGCTGACCATTCGACCATCCGCTTCCGTGCTCGACCCCTGATGTCTACGGTGAGATGGACCACGTCGCCGGTGCCGTCACATCATGGTCGGGCCGACCTGGACGCTGAAGCCCCCGTCGGCCATGACGACCGAGCCGACGAGGAAGCTCGCCTTCTCCGACGCCAAGAACACGATCACCTCGGCAATCTCCTCGGGCCGCGCCGCGCGGCCGATCGGCGCGTTCTTCCCGTGGTTGGCCAGGAACTCCCGCCCGTCCGGCATGAAGTCGTTGAGCAGGTCGGTGACGACGTCACCTGAGCCGACGGCGTTGACCCGGATGCCATGCTTGATGTTCTCCACCGCGAGGACGCGGGTCAATTGTGCCAGCGCGCCCTTCGAGGCGGCATAGGCCCCGATCTGCGGGAAGCCGAAGAAGCAGGCGTACGACCCCACGTTGACGATCGCCCCGCCTCCGTTGCTGGCCATCACCCGGACGGCCTCGCGGGAGTGGAGGAACACGCCGGTCAGGTTGACCGACAGGATCGCGTCCCACTCCTGCAGGGTCATGTCGGCGACCGGCTTGTAGATGATCCGCGCGGCATTGTTGACCAGGATGTCCAGCTTGCCGAACCGCTCTACCGCCCGCTCGACGACCCGCTTCGCCGTCTCCTCTTGGGAGACGTCCCCGACGAAGGGCTCGATCCGCCCGTCGCGGGCCAGGTCCTGGACGGACGGCTTGATGTCCTCGGCGATGACCACCGCGCCCCGCGACTCGAGCAGGAGTGCGGTGGCCCGCCCGATCCCGCTCGCCGCCCCGGTGACGATGGCGACCTTGCCGTCGAGGTCCCGTTGAGGTGTTCCGGTCTCGCCCTGGTTTGCACGCGCCATGATAGCCTCCGGTTAGCCCCGAATCCGACCGGCCGCACTCGACATGCCGGCCAACCGTGATTACGATACGAAACGCACCGTATCGAATCAAGTCCTGGTCCAGAGATGTCAGAGGACGGCGATGAAGAAGGGCACAGCTGGAAAGGCCGCGGGCCGTCCGCGGGACGAGGCGGCCACGGCGTCGATCATGCGCGCGGCACTCGAACTGGCGGACGAGGCCGGATTCGACGCGCTGAGCGTGGAGGGGGTCGCGGCCCGCGCCGGGGTGGGGAAGACCACCATCTACCGCCGGTGGGCCAACGTGTGGGCCGTGGTCATGGACGCCGTCCTCGCCAACTTGACGCAGATGGCACCGATCGAGGAACATCCGACGGCGCGCGAGAGCTTCCGAGCGTCGATGCGGTCACTGGCGAAGGCGTACCGAGGGAAGGCGGGGAAGCTCCTGCGGCCACTGATCGGGCGGGCGCAGGTAGACGCGGACTTGCGGCAGGCGGTCCAGGCGCAGTGGGTGGAGCCCCGCCGGCGGATCGCCCGCAAAGTCGTGCGCCGCGGGATCGAAAGCGGGGAATTGCGCGAGGGCCTGGACGCGGACGTCGTCCTCGACGCGCTGTACGGCCCGATCTACCACCGGCTCCTCGTACCGTACGACGACGCCCCGCTCTCGGATGAGTTCATCGACCGGGTCATCGATCACGTCTTCGGCGGGTTGGAGCGGAACACCGCGGGCGGGGGCGGGAGCCTCCCGGCCCACCGTTGATGCGATCACCTCACCCCGGGGCGTACCAGGGCCGGCGAGAGACACTTCCTGAACCGGGAGATTCCCATGACGACCGCGTCCGATCTGTTGCAGCGGCACTTCGCAACCCTCATCGCGGACCCCGCGGCGTGGAGGGAGTTGATCGCCGACGACCTCGAATGGGAACTGGTCTACGCCCCGTCTCTCGGGCACCCGGCCCGGTTGTCCGGGCGGGAGGCGGTGGAGCGTCACGTGGGGTGGTTCCGTGAGGCGGTCGAGGACTTCCGCTTCTTCGACCTGCGTGTCTACCCGTTCGCCGACCCGAACGGTGCCGTGGCCGAGGTGAGGGCGGAGGGCCTGATCGAGACGACCGGCCGGACCTACCGGCAAGACTACGTGCTGTTCCTGCGTGCCGAGGGCGGTAAGATCGTGTACCTCCGCGAGTACTTCAACCCGGTTCGTGCGGCCCGCGCCCTTGACGCCCCAATCGCCGACGATATGACTGGCAGTGGAAGGACGGCGTTTCCCTGAATGGAAAACCGTGGGGGTGGAGCTGGCTGGTCGATCGCGTTGGGATCGACTACTTCGGTCACGTGACCGGGGTCCACTTCCCCATTACAAGTGGTCCCAAGGCGAAATCGGCCTTGATTTATGTGGGGCGGCTCAACCGGCTTCAAGGTCTCAGTATCAACTCTTCATCCGTTAGCGACGCCGACCTGGCCAACATCAAGGGACTCAAGAATCTCAGGGAATTGTACATCTTTAGGATTCGGGTCACCGATGCCAGGCTTGCCAATCTTAAGGGGTTGAGCAAACTGAATCATCTGCAGGTCTATGGTGATGAGGTCACGGATGCGGGGTAAGCCTGAAGGGGATGACCGGTTTGAACAGGCTAACCCTTTACGGCCGTGCTCAGGTCACTGATAACGGGGTGCGAAAGCTTCAAGAGGCCCTGCCAAAGCTGAAGGTAGAACTACCGTTGAAGCGTCAGCTCCCCCGTCCACGAAATCGTACACCAAGCCGAGAGACCGCCCCTTCGCCCGCCCCTGAGCCATCGTCTCAAAACTTCGCTCGGCGAACGAGCTCTGGTGCATCACGACTGTGGGCTTCATGAACGGCTCGCCAGCCGACCATAAGCGGCTCGGACAAAACCCTCGTGCAAGGGTCAATTCCCGTAGTGTTTTAGGCGTTCTTGGCGGCCTCGCGAAGCTGGTTGATGCCTTGGGAGCCAGGCCGTCTACCTCTAGATCAAGGCAGAAATCAGGACGGTCGCTCGCTCCAGGGCTAATGCAGCGGGCCGATTTGCAGGGGTTGACAGTGAGGGCATGGGGTCAGGGTGCGATCGAGTCATCTCCATTCGACAGGTTGGGTTTGTTGGATTGGTATCGCGGAGCCATCGGACCGATGCCTAACCCAAAGCTCACGAAGATAGACAGAACCACCACTTGGCCAGCGAAGAAATAGAGCTTGAGCTGGGTCATCGCCCCCCCGATATCCCATGTCTGCCATACCTGCCAAATCAGGGACGGGATGCCGAGAACGCCGATTAGCAAGGCTGTGGCACGAAAAAACCGATCACGCATGGAGGCCCTCCCTAGAACTTTGGCTCTTGCAGTCTTTCATAAAACATGAATTTTTTTTATTTTCATTCAAATAATGCGTGTAGTCACTGAAAGTTTAGGCCCCAGTCATCCTCGCTTTCACGACTTGCCGCCGATCCGCCGTGGTCGGCTCGGTCCAGAGCCGTTACCGGGGTTCCCACTTCCGCCTCCCCACCCCTTGGATTGTACCCGTCCGGCCCCATCGCTCGCACGGATCGCCGCTTCGCCAATACCTGGGCGGCCAAGGAGTCGTTCAGGTTGCAGACTCAACGTGGCTGGACGGTCGAGTTCGGGGCATGACAGCGAAGCATTAATTATATGGATGAAGTAATTGCTTGCTAGAGGCACGCCACCAACTACGTTGCCAACCTACGTGCCAAGCGGGAACAATGTGGTCTACGTCAATCCCTTGCAGGTGCCGATTGCGGCCGGCTCAATTGGTGTCGGCGTCGAAGAAAATAAAAGCCTGGGTGGCCTCCCGGTGGCCGAGACGCTTGGGATCGGCAATAGTTGAAGCCCCGGAAGCCTTTTTTGTCGTCTGTGAGCTTTGTTGGCCGGCAAATCAATGTTTTCTATCGCGCAGCCTGGCTAATGTCCCGAGCTGATGCCAGGTCAGGGCCGCCGCGCAGGCAGCGTTTTGTCGGTGACGTCAAGGCTGCCTACCCGGTTCCTCCGTGGTCTTTCTTGTCTATTGACGCACCAATCGCGGCCGTCGTCCATCGTTCTCAATCAAGTCTGGAATTCCCATGACCGAGCCGGATCTCTCGCCACTTTTCGAACGGATCGCTGGGTACGGGCGGCACATGCTCGACATGCCGTTCTCGGGTCCGACGTCGTTCTTCCGGACGGACGTGGTCGACACCCTCGAGGGCGTCGATATCGCATTGATCGGGGTACCAACCGATGCCGGCCTGAGCCATCGGCCGGGCGCGAGATATGGTCCGCAAGCTGTTCGGGCTCAGTCGGGCCTGATCCGTTACATCAATCCTTACACGGGCGTGATCCCGTATGAGCACGGCCGAGTAGTGGATGCCGGCGATGTCCCGTTTCAGAATACGCTTGTGCTCGACGACATCGTCCGGGAGATTTTCAGCTACTACACGCAGGTGGTCGCCGCGGGGGTCGTCCCGCTCTCGGTGGGCGGCGATCACTCGATCACCTATCCGATTCTGAAAGCCGTGGCGAGTCGTGGCCCGGTCGGGCTCATTCATTTCGACTCGCACCACGACACCGCTCCTCCCATGAAAGGCTCGCGATTTCATCACGGGGCGCCGTTTCGGAACGCCGTTGAAGACGGGCTGATCGATCCGCGCCGGACCGTCCAGATCGCGATTCGGGATCCGTACCGTCAAGCCGCGCGTCCTTACGCGGAAGCACATGGTTTTACCGTGCTCGATATGCCTCTGATCCTCCGCGAAGGCCTTGATGCCGTGGTCGCGACCACCCGCAAGACGATCGGAGACGGGCCGGTTTATATCACATTCGACGTCGACGCGCTCGACCCTGCCTTTGCCCCGGGGACCGGCACGCCTGTTGTTGGCGGACTCAGTTCGCGTGAGGCCATGATTCTGCTCCAAGGGTTGCGGGGGCTCAACATCGTCGGCGCGGACGTCGTCGAGGTCTCTCCCCCGTACGACCCGACCGGCATGACGGCGCTGGCCGGAGCCCAGATTCTTATGGAACTTCTCTGCCTCGCTTCCGAGTCGCTCGCAAAGAAAGGGAATCAATCAGCGAGAGCGATTTTCGATCGGGGGGATCACTGACATAGCGATCGGGGCGGCTGGGGGCCGTACTCGACCCCCAGCCTTCATGATGGACGACGTGCCCGAACACGGTCTTGCACCCCTGGCTGAAGCGGGAGTTGGCCGCGATCCTCGCCGCGATGCCTATCCTCCCGGCGACCGACGTGGCCGACGCCGGAAGGATGCGACCGGAGTGGGACCGATGCGAACCCCGGAGCTCGCCGACGGCGCCAGCCGGATCGCTCCACAAAAAAAGAACGACCGTGCAATTCGCTCTTGGCGCGTTACGACCGGTCGTGCTATTTTCTCGTCATGGGAAAGAAGCTCCATGAAACTCGCGAGCGGCTCCTCCACGAGGGGCTCGCTCTGATGAGCCGCGACGGCATGGCGGGCGTCACGCTTGGCTTGCTTGCCGAGCAGGTCGGCATGTCCAAAAGCGGCGTCTTCGCCCACTTCCGCTCTAAGGACGAGGTCCAGATCAGCCTGCTCGATCAGATGGCCCGCGTCGCTGGACCCGTGGTAATCGAGCCCGCCATGGCAGAACCCGAAGGTCTTCCTCGCCTCGAAGCCCTGGTCCGCAACTGGCTCGGCTGGGCACCCCGGGCTGGCCTTCCCGGCGGATGCCCCGCGGCCGCCGCGATGTTCGAGCTCGACGACGTCGAAAGCCCCGTCCGCGACAAGGTTGTCGAGATGGAGGCCGAGTGGCGGGGCCTGCTCGAGGGCCTGACCCGCCGGGCCGTCGAGCTGGGGCACCTAAAGGCCGACCTCGACGTCGAGCAATTCGTCTGGGAGTTGAGCGGCATCTACCTGAGCCACCACACCAGCCAACGCTTCCTCCGCCGTCCCGACGCGGACGACCGAGCCCACACGGCATTTAACGCCCTGGTGGACCGGTCTCGCCTTGTTGATGGCAAGCGTCCCCGCCTGAAGTAGTCCATCGCGTCCGATAGCCGAGTCCTCGGCGAGACGCCCTTGGGGCGGCGTGCCCCGCTGCGCGCCGTCAGAACGTCCCTGTCCCTGGAGAACGCAACATGAACCGGAGGCAATTCGTCATCGCTTCGGCCGTCCCGGCTCTGGCAGCAAGGGCCGACACGCCCCAGGAGCCTGAGCTCAAGTTCCAGCCGATGCACACCGGGAGGCGGCCGGAGATCGGAATGCTGCTCTACCCCGGCCTCACGCTGATGGACCTCCTCGGCCCGCAGACGGCCCTGTCCACCTCGTGCAACGTCCACCTGGTCTGGAAGTCGCGCGACTTCATCGAGTCGGACACCGGCATCGGGCTCAGGCCGACCGCGACGCTCGCTGACTGCCCGAAAGAACTCGACGCGATCTTCGTCGGCGGCGGGCCCGGCCAGTTCGGCATCATGAACGACTCCAAGGTCATCGGCTTCCTCGCCGACCGCGGCTCACGTGCCAAGTACGTCACCTCCGTCTGCTCCGGCTCGCTCCTGCTCGGCGCGGCGGGGCTCATGCGGGGGTACAAGGCGACGAGCCACTGGGCGTGCCGCGAATACCTGCCGCTGTTCGGGGCGACGCCGGTCGACGCCCGCGTGGTGGTGGACCGCAACCGAGTCACGGGCGGCGGCGTGACGGCTGGGCTGGACTTCGGCCTTGTGCTCCTGGCCAAGCTCCTCGGAGAAGACATCGCGAAGATGAGCCAGCTCGCGATGGAGTACGACCCGAAACCTCCGTTCCACGCTGGGACGCCGAAGGAGGCGGGACCCGAGATCACCAAGAAGGTGAGGGACTGGCTGGGGCCGCTCGACGGCGTGATGCGTCAGGTTTGTGAGCAGTCGGCCAAGGCTATGCCGCGTTGATGGAGGGGGCGGCGTGCAAACACCGAAAGCCGGGTAGGACTCGCCTACCCGGCCTCGGTTGTTGGTTCCTCGCCTGCCGCTCGCGGCGGGTGCAATACCGGGCGGGCGAACCGCCGGGTAGCATAAGTTTTTGGCGCTGAGCACTGGCAAAGAACACAGGTGTTATCGGCTCGCGGTCGGCTGGGCTTGAGTGGGTAATGCCCTGGCGCCGGAACCAGGCGGGGGATTCGGTGGGCAGAACCTCGTGAGGTTGGGCGGCGCGATTGCGGCTTGCCTTCGAAAAGGTCGACGAGATTGACGCCCTCGCCGGAGACAAGTATGACTTTGTACTGTCGAACAAGGAGCACGGCGAAAACGATCGGGGCTTAGAGGATTCCACCATGCCCGCCCGTAAGGCCGACAAGACTTCCAAACCCGCAGTCCAAAAACCGGCCGAGCGTACGGAGGCACAGGGCGAAGTCGCCACGACGCTGCCGGAAGCCATGACCGGCAGGGCAAGCCCCGCGAAGGCAGCGGTCGGCGACAAGCCGGTTTTTGCCTACATCGCCAGCCTGCCGCAGCCGCACCGCGGCATCGCCGAAAGTGTCGATGCCCTGGCGGCCAAGACGCTGCCCGGCTTGCAGCGATCCGTGAAGTGGGGCATGTCGTACTATGGCGTCGGCGACGGCTGGTGCTTCTGTTGCGGCGGCTTCGCCGGCCACGTCAAGCTTATGTTCATCAACGGCGCGGCGCTCGAGCCAGTACCGCCGGTGACGCCGGTGGGGATGGGCAAGTCAACGCGGGGCGTGCAACTCGAATCCGTGGACGACATCGACGAACGCCAGATCGCAGCGTGGATGAAACAAGTCGCGGCCGTGCCCGGTGTCGGGGGTAAGAAGCGATAAGCCCGAAGACGTGGATCGGCGTGTGCTTCCGGCGGATCAAGACAACTGTTGGTGATGGACAATCTGAACACGCACAAGCTGGCGTCGCTGTACGAGGCATTCCCGCCGGAACAAGACCGGATGGGCCGTCGCATCCCAGAAAAACAGTGCCGTGACCGCCACCAGGATCATCAGCGTCTGTATCCGGAAGCGGGGCATGGCGGTTGTCTTTCACCTGGGTTCGGGTGGGTCTGACGAAACCGCAAGCCACGGGTGGCGGGAAGCATATTTGTATTTCAGACTGAGTGCATGATGATATTCAGAACGCATCCGATACTTCTCGATGTCGGCCTTCGCGGCCCCATGCGCCACCAATCCTTCCAAGTGAAGGCGGTTGACAACGCCCTGCTGTAGATGATGCCGTGCCAGGAAGAGGAACCTTTGCATCCGCTGGTTCATTCGCTGAAAACCTGCATGGCCGCCGAACGCGATTCCCAGAACCGCCACGGCGATCATCAAGGTTCGGATACGGAACTTCGGAACGCGCACGGGCCAATCTCCGAGGGATTTCGTTTGATCTTACCTCAGAGAGTGCGGTTGGCGAAGATCTTGGGCGCCTCCCTTACGGGCCGGGCTCTTCAGGGCTTCGCCTTGCTCGGTCGCTGGAGCGACGCCTTCGGCGCCCTGCGATCCATGACGCAAGATGGAGGGTTCATCTCGTGGGCCGCCATTCTTATTTTGCGGGGTGAATCTTAGCAAACTCGGCAGTCTGGGGGCGATGGAAACGCCGCAAAATCGAGTTTGATGGACCACGAGCGGCGCGCGGCCTGAGAGACATCGTCGGTGTCACCGACGAGATGGTCGTCTTGTTAAATTCCCCGGTAAGTGTCACTTCTTTTGCCCTGCTATTTGTCACCCTGAGTGATTGACGAAGGCGAATCTCAGATCGCATCCTAATTTTTTCATATCTTAAATACCATCAGATCCGGAATCGGTCCCCGCCACTTTGAGTAGCCTGCCCGACGAGGGCCGGTTGCGTGCCTTCGCGTGGTTCCAGATCATCCGTCCCTTCCTGGAAGATGGCGGCCCGCTGACGCAGATCGCCCAGGATCAAGGGCTCGTTCTCCGCACCGCACGCCGCAGGGTCAATCGCTACCGCCGGGAAGGCTTGGCTGGTTTGGCCCGCAAGGAGCGGAACGACAAGGATAAGAGGAAGCTGGCGGCTCCCCTCCGGCAACTCATCGAGGGGCTGGCGTTGCGTAAGCCCAGGATGCCGACGGCGACCATCCACCGCGAGGTGGCCGACGCCGCGAGGAAATTGGGCCAGGAGCCGCCGAGCGATAAGGTGGTCCGCACCGTGGTCGGCGAGTTGGAGCCGGCCTTGCTGGCGCTGGCGCATGAGGGATCGAAGGCGTATAGCGAGTCCTTCGACCTGGTCCATCACCATGAAGCGACCGCACCCAACGCCATCTGGCAAGCCGATCACACCGAACTCGACATCCTCATCAAGGATGGCGACGGTACGGCACGCCGGCCCTGGCTGACGATCATCCTCGACGACTACAGCCGGGCGGTGGCGGGCTTTTGCCTGTCGCTGGCGGCCCCGTCATCGATCCAGACGGCCCTGGCGCTGCGGCAGGCGATCTGGCGGAAGTCGCAACCGGGCTGGCACGTCTGCGGCATCCCGCAGGTGCTCTATTCCGATCACGGCAGCGACTTCACCTCCCGGCATCTCGAACAGGTATCCGCCGACCTGAAAATCCGCCTAATCAACTCCACCGTGGCCCGCCCGCGCGGGCGGGGGAAGATCGAGCGTTTCTTCGATTCGCTCGCGCAGGTGCTCCTGTCGCGGCTGCCCGGCTTTTCCCGGACGCAAGCGGACCGGGCTGGTGGTCTGGAAGCTCGACCGCCTCGGCCGTGATCTGCGGCATCTGGTCAACACGGTGCATGACCTGACCGCACGCGGCATCGGCTTCAAGGTGCTGTCCAGCCACGGGGCCAGCATCGATACCACCTCACCCAGCGGCAAGCTGGTGTTCGGCATCTTCGCCGCCCTGGCGGAATTCGAGCGGGAACTGATCGTCGAGCGAACCAAAGCGGGTATGGCCGCAGCTCGCGCTCAGGGCCGCAACGGGGGCAGGCCCTACACCATGACCGCCGTCAAGCTCCGCCTGGCGATGGCGGCGATGGCCAGCCGGGATACCAAGGTGGGGATGCTGTGCTCGGAGTTGGGCATCACCCGGCAAACGCTCTACCGCCATGTCGATCCGAACAACAACCTGCGCCCGGACGGCCGGAAGCTTTTGGATAGCCGGATATCAACGATCATTAGTAAACCATTATAACCATTTTATAAAAAACTAAGCGAGAGGGATTATTGGAGATTCTCGCCTGAGGCTACCACGCTCACAAGCAGATCATTCAGTGGCTTACTGTACATGCAGGCATGGCCTCGATACTCCGAGGCACCATCTTCATTATTAATAAAAACAAACAAATCAACGTGAGGCGAATTTACGTTTGATCCTTCCAGACTCACCAGAATGTCAAGAGACGCATTACCGCCTCGGAACCGGAAGCCAGCTTGTGGCACCGGCATATCGTCCGAATCTAAATGCGAATAATTATCTATATCAAGTATCGCCTGGCTCAGTTGATCCGTAGCTGCCTTGTCGAGGTCCACCCCCGTCGGGGTGCGCGGATAACCTGCCCCTTGGCCAACGCATAAAATTTCTACGCGCGTCGCGGTTTTGAGGATATGGATCCCTCGGTCTCCGAGTAGACCATGCATTCTCTCATAGGCGGTAAGAATTGCTTGGGCCTCGACGAGTTCTGAACGGAGTGAATGAATTCTCACGGCCGCTCTGTGTTGTTGTACGACTAATGCCAGAACCAGTGCCAAGAATACAATTAGGACGAGCAGCGACCTCATGCTAAATCTCAGATGTCCAACGCTAGCGAGAAGCGATTTCAAAACACTAAGCGTCGGGCAAGGGCCGCTTCGATTAAGCATCGCCGAAATCACTTGGGCTTATGGCCGACGATGTGACCGCCAGGTTCCATGTACCAACTCGGCGGATCACCGTTGATGGCTTGGTCAAGGTTTTGCCCAGGCATGTCGTAGCCAACCGTACCATAAATGGGAATGTTGCCCGCCGCCTGTTGTACGGCGTTGAAAAAGTCCCATCCGTTAGGACCGCTAGCGTTTATGTAATCAAATGTATTGCATCCAAGATTGTAATAATCTTTTGCACCTAGCGATTTTAGTAGATTCCCCAGGGTGTCGGCACCTGAATTCTTATCGAATCGATCGGTGAATGACCCGTTAGCAGGGTTGACACCGACTAAAATCCCACCCGGACGGGCGTGACCCCAGGTCACGACGTGGGGTTTCTTCAACCCAAGTTTTTTCGCTTTTTCCGCTGCATCGAGAAGCGATTGGATACCATTGTAGTCGAAAACATTCCGATCCGGAATGCCGGCGGTACGGCACACTTGACGCTTGAACGGGTTCGAGTCATTCGGGTCTGGTTTGCCGTTCTTGAACTTGGGGGGGCCAATCAAGACGATCGTGTTCGCCGGGTCGGGAACGGGCCAGGGGTGCGGCTTGTAGTTTCCCGGTACGGTTTGTAGACCCGTTGGGTCAGTGAAGTTGGTCGGACTGTTACCCACGTAGCGGTAGAGATTGGTGTCACCTGCCGCGAATCCGAGCGGATCGGCCCCGGCTAAGCTTGCCCTCCCGAGCGACGAGCCGTCCCAGTCCCACCCACTCAGCGTCATTTCACCCCGCCCAGTCGTTCGTGTGCTGATCATGGCCGCTGCTCCTTGGAAGATCGCACCGATGCCGTGTAGGACACATTCTGGAACGGGAAATCCTTCGTCTGTATCCTCACCAACGGACGGACCGGCCGGTACTGTGTGTTCAGCCAATCCGCCAGGCTCTGCGGCGATTCCAACTCGCCCGGCTCGAACAGCCGAACGCTCCGATCGACCGCCACGCCCATCGCGTCAACATAAAGCTTGCGGTTCATCGGGAACAGGTGCCGGGCCAAAAGGTAATCCCGTTCCGCCTCGTCCCACCGGTCCGTGTCCCGCATGTGCCGACCTCGGAACCCCAGGAAGATACCCAGCATCTCGCGCGGATTCACCGCACGCAAGTCCGAGCCGCTGCTGATCGCCTTCGGCGGCAGTTCGTAACGCTCGATCAGGTACTCATCCGGGTCCGACTTGAACCCGCCGTAGCCCGCCTGCGTCGCCTCGATGTTGTGCGTCACCGTGCCGTCGTCGTAGCGGCAGATGTAGTGCGACCGCACGCACGCCAGCGACACCGGCCAGCCTAGACGCCAGCCGAGGGCGACATGCAACGCCGCCATGTTGCCGCAGGTGCCCTGGCGCGTGTCCATCACACCGTTGAGGAACAGGTCCGACGGGTCCGTGTAGCGGATCGCCGTGGCGTACCGCTGGTCCTCATTGTAGGAGATACCCGCCTCGTGCTCCAGGTAGCCGCAGAGCACGCCAAGGCGGAAGAAATTTACGTCGTTCTTCCAGTCCTGTGGCGTCTGCCAGAAAACCCGCTCCGCAGCCGGCAGCCGCCGCCGCACGGCCTCGGCCCACTGATCGGCGAGCTTCTGGTAGCGGGCGATGTCGAGATCGGCCAGGATGGGGATGCTCTTGGCCACCAGCAGGTTCATCACCAGCGGATCGATCCGGGCTAACTCCGCGTCGGAACACGCGAGAAGCTGGCGGTAGTCGGTCACGGTTGCTCCTCGCGGATGGCTCAAGTCTGGGGTCGATTACAAGAGTGCCGACATCGTCTCCGTCCCGTCTTCCACTTGCAAGCGTGAAATGTCTTCCGATCCAAGAATTGCATACATTTTTCGCCGCCCGATGCTGATCAGTGCCCTAGATTCGAGTCCCAAGGCCGGTGGGCCGTAGTGACAAAATAGCGGGTCAAGCCGTAGTGACAAATAGCGGGTCAAAAGGAGTGACATTTACCGGGGAACTTAACAGGTCGTCTTCACCGAAGAGCCGAGGTGGGAATTGCCGGGGCCGGTCGAGAAGCCCGGCGGGACCGGTGGGCGACCGCGGAAGCGGCCCCGGTTGGCCGAAGGCGCAACCCGGCCGGTGAGCCTGAGAGAGTTGGCTGCCAACACGCGCCTGCGGAAGGTGGCCTGGCGTGAAGGGACCAAGGGGAAGTTGACAGGCCACTTCGCCTGGTTGCGGGCCTGACCGGGCGGTGGCTGGGCCACGGACGACTGCTCCGGTGCCGAACCGACCTGGCCGCTGATCGAGCACCAGGCCGACGGCAAGCCGAAGTACGCCTTCAGCAACCTGTCGCCGGCCACAAGACGATTGCGGGCGGGCCGACTGTGGATGACTCGCTGGCCCGTGGAGCAGGGTTATCAGCCGAGGAAAGGCGAGTTGGGTCTGGATCATTTCGAGAGCCACCCCAGGCGTGGCTTCCACCACCATGTCTGCCTGGTGATGATGGCCTACGACTTCCTGGCCTTGGAACAGCTCCGAGCGAAACGCGACCCGGCCCAGCCGGGGAAAAAAGGGGATACTGAGCGGGGCCTCACCCTCCCAGCGATCCGTTGCGCCTTGCAACGGTTGCTGAGTCCGCGTGCTCGACCGAATCGTTCATATCTCAAACCACATATTTACAAACTGAATTGAATCATGAAAATTCCAACAGAGTATTACCAAGCAACGAAATCTCCCTTCCCGAAGTCCTAGCCGCAGCGCTTCGGTCTGACCGACCGCGGTGTGTCGGATCGATGCGGGCAAAACCACAGCCGAAGCGGAATGCGCGAGATCGGAGCGGAAACCGCACCGCGAAGGGATGGATGCTGCCCAGTTCAAATCCTGTCGCGCCGAGTAACTCGTAACACCAAATCCCGTCGCCAGTTGCGAAAGCAACTGGCGACGGGATTTAAATGTTCATGGGCTCTCTGGCACTATTTTCCATCATGCCTCTTTGATAGCTCGATCAGTCCCTCTGCAAAAGCCCCCCGCCAGGCTTGGAAATCGTGTGCGCCGTTGAGTTCCGAGTACTGAACGGAATAGCCCTTGGCCTGCAAGACGTCTCGGAATCGGCGGTTTTCAGCCAGCAAGCTAAGAGGGAAGCTGTCTTCGAAGCGACCCGCTTGGAGATAGAAGCGAATCGGACGGTGCGGCGTGGCCGCGTACTGTCGCGTCAGCCAGCCGGGCTCGCCATCGTTCGGGCCTGTTTCGTCTCGCGCCCCCGGGAACCATTGATAGGATCCGGACAGAGACAGCACGTTGCCGACGACATCAGCATGACGCAGACCGCAATAGGCGGCCATCAGTCCACCCTGACTTAGGCCGCCGACGATTGTTTGTCCTGGCTCATGGCTAACGTCGTAATTCTTCCGCGTCCACGGAATCAACTCCTTGGCGACGAAGTCGGCGAAAGGCTCCGAACAAGCCAAATCCCTGTTGCGGTCAGCATGTTTCACGAATACGGCAACCGTGGGCGGTATTTTTGCCTTGGCGATCAGGTTATCGAGTATTACTGGGGCGGGAATCTCATCATTGCTCTGATAAGACGGGCCATCGAAAACGATGAGAAGTCGATATTTATCCGTACCACGCTCAGAGGAGTCGTACCGGGCCGGAGTGTAAACGGTGAATTCACGCTCCTGCTTCAAAATATTGCTCATAATCTTCGTCTCGAGCAATGTGCCGACGGGTACATCTTCGAGCCGGTCGACCCAAGGCTGTCTGGGCGCCTTTGGTAACTCCACTAACGATCGAAGTTTCGACTGAATCGTCACATCGCGTGGATTGAGCGGATCGAGCTTCACGCGCAGCCGGGGCATGAGCTGCATCAGGCTCGGTTGGTCTTCGGGAAGCCTGGACGGCCAATTGACTTGGAATCCATACACGAATCGGGAGTCATTAGGGATTCGTTCCGTTCGGTACCAAACGTCCGTGTCGTCCAGACGCGCCAGCGGTTTGTCCCTTTCACCTGTCGGCAGGCCACCGGACACGCACACTCTGCGAGTCGTCTGGTTGCCCCGCCAAAGGAATGTCACAAACGAATCGCGCGTCTCACCAGGAATCGGCTCGACCAAAGGCGTCTTGTCCCGCATTTCGTTCCAGAACCGTTCGAGGGCTGGCTTGCCATGCGTTTCGGTTTCCTTAGTGAGAGCCGCCAATCGGGGGCTCTGGATATGTTCGGCACGCTCGGGAATGTCATCCTCAGGGGGGACTTGCCCGGAGATTCTCTTGGCGATTGCCTTCTGGTCTCCTCTCCCAAATGCCAGACCGACGACACTGCCATCCTGATCTCTTTGGATCGCGAACTGCATATCGACCACCTTCCAGAAAAAGGTGGTTTCCGACTCAGGGAAGACTTCCAGAATTGGCTGTCCGGTGATTTGGGCGAAGAGATGTCGGTTCTGGCGAGACAAGACGAGGATGACCTTGGGAGCCAATTCATACTGTCCGACGTAGGCGTCTAAAACCTTGGGGTTTACCATCACCGTTTTGCGTAGGCTATGAACGGCTGCTGCGCGATTCGACGGTTGTGCATCCGGCTGGGGCGGCGGGTCGGCCCGGCAGATCGATCCCACGGTTACCAGGGCGCACAGCGACAGAATACCCATCACGCGTATTGCAGTCATCTCTTGCCCCTTTACTGAGTGATTCCCGGGCTTTGCAAACCCTTGATCGTCAAACAGGCCCAAGTTGCGTCGGCGATTTCGGTCCTGCCCCAGCACCAGGCCTGTACGAACGCCCCTCCGGCCGCCACGAGTGCGATGCCGCAGCCCACAGACAGGAATTCGACAGCGCCGGTCACATCCCAAGCCGCCACTGCACCGAACCCAAGGACCGAGCCAAGAGCGACCAACGCAATCAGCAAGTTGAGCACGATGGCCCTGGGCGGCGACTTCCGTGCCCAACACGCTCCCAACAGGGAATCACGCAACTTGAAGTACAAAAGAGCGCTGGCGAATTGCCAAGGTGGAACGACCACCAATAGCGCGAACGTAAGCCAGAGTGTTTTCATCCCGTGGGGTTGCCATCCATCAAGCGAGGCGACACCGGCGACCAACAGACTGCACACGATGGCGATGAGACAAAATGCTTGAGCCGCCAGTCGCAAAGAAAGTCGGGCGGCGGATTCGGGCGGCTTCCACCCGAACCTGCGTTCCAGATAGCAAGCGATTCGCTCGCTGGGCCGAAGAGTGGCTTCAAGTTCGCGGCCTAGTTCGGCAGGGTCTCCGAATCTCCGTGCTGCTTCGTTCATGGCGGTCACGCAGTCGTCTTCGCGGCTCAACTCCTCCTCGACAGTAAATGTCAGATGAGCGAGAAGTTCCTCGCGGATTGTTCGCTTGCGCGACATGCTCGCTTGAATCGAGCGGACAGCGCTCTCGACGATCTTATATTTCGACACCATGACGCTTCTCACTTCCCGACTCACCAAGTCCGGCTGGAGTCCTGCGCCTAAAAGGATCAGCGCCGCGACGCCATCACGGTCATGAAGCAAGCCGAAGAACAGATGGTCGACATCGGCAACGAGATCCAGGTTCGACGCGTCGCCGACGGCATACTCGACAACCTGCTTGGCGCGCGGCGTCAACGAGAGTTCGCCTATGGAAATGGCGACCGGGTCGCGACCGACGCGATTCTCTACCTCCAGGCGAACCCTCGCGAGGTCGATGCCGTGTGACTTGAGGATTTTGGCGCCGATGCTGCTGGCGTCGTTGATCAACCCCAACAGAATGTGCTCTGTGCCAACGTGTTGATGCCCGAATCCCCGCGCTTCCTCGTCGGCCAACTTCATGACAGTTCGCGCCCGAGGCGTGAGGTTCTCAAACATGCTCGATTCTCCTGATTCGATCTCGCGATCAATGCAATCCGACTCAGTTCGTGAGTGCCTGCTCCCCCAGAATTCCTCCGAGGGTATTCACAAACGTTTTCCATTCTTCGCGACATTGGCGCAGCTTCTGTTGACCCTTCGCCGTGAGGTGATAAATGCGTCGACGAGCACCACGCCTTGCATGGGGCTCATTCTCCCACACGGCCTTCACTTGCCCTGCGGCTTCAAGCCGGTATAGCGCGGGATAGAGTGACCCTTCCTTGAGCAGGAGAAGACCACTACCGGCCTCTTCCATTCGCCGAAGGATTTCCAACCCGTGCGCTTCACCGCGTTCCAGCGTCGCAAGAATCAGGGCCTCAAGATGGCCCCTCAGCTTATCCCCGTTGATTGCTTCCATACGGTTATCCTAGACAGCCTAGGAATAGAATTCAAGGACAACACCGGAAAAATAACGAAGGCCGCCAGGCTGGATTTCGGAGAGCTTCCCAGGCGAAGAATGCTGAGCTTCGTCGGAAAAGTGGCATTCTGCGAGGTGTGCCGCAGGGGGCGGAAAAAAGGGGATCTCGAGGAACCCGAAGACCAATGCCTTGGGACGGCCCCGGGGCGGCTTCTCCACCAAGATCGACGAATACCTGATCGGATTGGGGATCGTGCCGGTGATCCCGTCGAAGGAGAACGAGGACCGATCGGCCCGGCCGGTGGAGTTCGCCAAGCCAACCTACCGCCGTCGAAGTCTCGTGGGGAACCTGATCGGCTGGCTGAAGGAGTGCCGGCGGGTGTTCTCGCGATTTGAGAAGACGGCGAAGAATTTCGGCGGCATGATCAAGATGGCGTTCATCAAGCGATATCTGCGATTGACCTGCTAAAACGGAGGTTTCTGACCTCAAGGTGAGCCATCGGCTGGAGGCGCTGACGGGCCTGCTGTCAGTGGTGGCGGTACGGCTCTTGCAGTTGAAAGGGATCGCCCGATCGGAACCGGAACGGCCGGCGATCGAAGCCGCCCCGCAAAAATATGTGGCCGTGCTCCGCACGTTTCGGTGATCGACGAAGGCGTTGCCATGGGGAACGTATCAGTTTTTTGGGAGTTGGCGAAACTCGGGGGATTCCTGGGACGGAAGGGGGACGGTGAGCCAGGATGGCAAACGATCTGGAGGGGATGGATGAAGCTCCAAGCGATGGTTCAGGGGGCTGAGCTGGACCTTCGCTTGGAGTAGGGACGCGGCACAAACGTTCTTGATAAGGACAAGGGTTTCACCCCTGGCTAGAAACGGTCGCCCCTCTGGGGCTGAAAAACGAGTGCATTGGTGTGATGGCGTGCGGACATTGACTGCATTTTTCTCATTGAGGCGATCGCTGACGGGTTCATTGCAGCCCCGGAGGGGCGACCGTTCATAGCCAAAAGTGAAACCCCTGGAAGCAGGATAAGCTCAAATCCGAATGTTTTGCAGCCCTGGAGGGGCGACCGTCAAAGGGGAAGGTCTTGCTCGAACGGTCGCCCCTCCGGGGCTGCGGACGCTAATATGTCGAACCTTTCCCAGGGGTTTCACCCCTGGCTAGAAACGGTCGCCCCTCCGGGGCTGAAAAACGAGTGCATTGGTGTGATGACGTGCGGACATTGACTGTATTTTTCCCGTTGAGGCGATCGCTGACGGGTTCATTGCAGCCCCGGAGGGGCGACCGTTTCTAGCCAGGGGTGAAACCCCTGGAAATCAGGACAAGCTCAAATCCGAATGTTTTGCAGCCCCGGAGGGGCGACCGTTTCTAGCCAGGGGTGAAACCCCTGGAAATTAGGATAAGCTCAAATCCGAATGTTTTGCAGCCCTGAAGGGGCAACCGTTTCTAGCCAGGGGTGAAACCCCTGGAAATTAGGATAAGCTCAAATCCGAATGTTTTGCAGCCCTGGAGGGGCGACCGTCAAAGGGGGAGGTCTTGCTCGAACGGTCGCCCCGAGGAACGCTGACGAACGGCTGGTCGATTCAGCGATGGTCGTGGGGTTTGAAGCTTCGAGGGCGACCTGACCTGTGCCGATGGCTTGTCGGCCCTTTCTTGAAGCGGGGATGAGGCCGCGAGACTCAAGGAGACACGGAAATGGGGCACGTCGGATGGCGGCATCGGTCCGAGAGCAAGACCCTACTTCAACCGCTTCCAAACTTCGGTGTACGGGTTTCCCTGGCCAACCTGAGTGTAGGTGTCGCCCTCGACTTTGATCTTGAACTTGTTTGTCTGCTTGATGAGTTCAGCGGTATTCTCATTCGCGTACTTGATTGTTTCGGACGTTTCATCCCCATCAATTGAGTAGGTCCCGCCGTGGTGGAAGATGACGACCCCGGTCTGCGGGTCGGCCTGCGTGATGTTCCAATGGGTCCCCGTGAAGAATTTGAGCCGCCCCCCTGACTTCGGCGGCTCTTCGGGCTTATCGGGCGTCCCAGCCCACACCCAGGTTCCCACCAAGTCCCTGGCCAGTTGCGATCGCTTCTCTTCGCCGCCCTGGTCCTTCTGCCCTTGCGCTTGCCGCAGCATCGTAAGCACCGCGACAAAGACGACGAGCGCGGCGGCTCTCAGGCCAAGTTGGGGGCTCACGATGTTGTCTCCCCTGGCGGGTGATTGGGCAACTCGATCCACTTCAACGCGGTGCCACAACAGCACGGGCTAAGAATCTTACATCTGCCGGCGGCCCATTGCAATCGCGGGCACGGTGATCTTGTCAGCCTTCATGGCGGGCGCACTAGCCAATCGGGGGCTCTGGACATGTTCGGCACGCTCGGGGACGTCCTCCGCAACAAGGGGGGACTTACTTACCCGGAGATTCTCCTGGCGATTGCCTGCTGGTCTCTTCTCCCAAATACCAGACCGACGACATTGCCATCCTGATCTCTTTGGATCGCGAACTGCATATCGATAACCTTCCAGAAGAAGGTGGTTTCCAACTCAGGGAAGACTTCTCATTTTCGGATCGATGAAGAAATCGGGAATAATGCCGTAAGAATAAGCGATCCTGTTAAAGATTACATGAAATACAAACAATAGACTTGAGTCCGCCCCCGCCGCTGGTATGCATGATGATTTGCCACCAGCTATCTGACCGACCGCATGCCGGGGTCGTCGGGAGACCCGAGTTGCTATTCGATTTCGATGTCATCGTCGTCGGGGGCGGCGCGGGAGGTGCCACCTTCGCCTACGCGTGTGCACGGGCGGGGAAGTCGGTCCTGGTCCTGGAGCGGGGCGATCGGCAGACGGCCGGCGACCCGAGCTTCGACGAGAAGGCGGTTCTCATCGACAAGGGGCCGTACGACGACAGAGTGATCAAGCTCAACGGCCGGCCGAAGCGCCTGTATATGGGCGGCAGCTTGGGCGGGGGAACGAGTGTGTACGGCGGTGCGCTGATCCGACCGAGCGAGCAGGACTTCCAGCCGGGGCGGTACTACGGCAAGAGGATCCCGAGGGCGATCTGGGACTGGCCGATCTCCTACGGGGACATGGAGCCGTACTATACTGAGGCCGAGCGGCTCTACGGCGTCACGGGCTGCGGGGAGGACGATTTCGGGCCGTTGCGGAAGCCGGCCCGGGGGTTCGTGGGGGAGCCCCTGCCCCTGCACTCGCTGAATCAAAGGCTCATCGCCACCAGCCGCCAGCACGGCCTGCATCCCTTCCGGCTGCCGATGGCGATCGATTCGTCGAAGTGCCTGCGCTGCGCCCTCTGCGCGGGCTTCGTCTGCCCCACCGGGGCGCGCGGCTCGGCGGCCCAACTGCTCGACTCTGCCCAGGACCAGGGCCTCGCACTTGAGGTCCAGACGCGGGTCGAGGTGGAGCGGCTGGCCCGGGAGCGCGGCACGGGGGCGACGATGATCACGGTGCTGGACCGCACCACGGGTCAGCGACGTCAGTATCGTGCCCGCCGCTACGCGCTGGCGGCGGGGGCGTTCGGGTCGCCGCTGTTGCTGCTGAGGTCGGGGATGACGCATCCGCTGATCGGGCGGAATTACATGCTGCACCTGTGCGCGATCGTTGCGGGCGTCTACCCCAGGGCGACGAGCGGCGACCTGTCGTTCATCAAGCAGGTGGGCTTCTCGGACTACTATTTCGGCACGAAGGAGTATCCGCACAAGATGGGACTGATCCAGTCGCTGGCGGTGCCCGGGCCGCTCATGGTGGCCAGGGCGTCGCCGTTCCTGCCCGCCGCAGTTCGGTTGTTCGTGCGGCAGAGGATGCTGCCGCTGGCGGGGATTATCGAGGACCTGCCCAACCCCGCCAACTGCGTGACCCTGGGGCCGGACGGGAGCGGGAAGATCACGCATCGGTACGGCAGGTATGACCTGGCCCGGCGCAAGCGCATGACCCGATACATCGCCCGGATCTTGCGGAAGTCGGGCGCGGTGTACTGCATCGCGCCGCGGTATTCGTCGCACGAGCACGTCGCCCACCAGTGCGGGACCCTGCGGTTCGGCACCGACCCCACCCACGCCGTCCTGGACCCGGACTGCCGGATGTTCGCAAACCCGGACATCTTCGCGGTGGACGGCAGCTTCCTGCCGACATCGCTGGGGGTCGGGCCCGGGCTGACAATCATGGCCAACGCGCTGCGGGTGGCGTCCAAGGTGGTGACCGAGCTATGAACACTCCGGAGAAGTCTCCCGACACCGGCGCGCGGCGACGCGCCTCGATCCAATGGGAGCAGTTCCGCCAGGCCCGGCGCATCCACGGCGGCCTCTGGGGTTTCTGCCTGGCGGTCCTGGGGGTGAAGCTCTCGCGTCTGCCGATCCCCTCGCGGCGATTGCGGCAGCGCCTGTTCCGGGACCTCTACGCGAGGATGTACCCGCCCGGGCTGGACGAGCAGGAGGCGGAGCGCCCGTTGGGGGACTACCCGACGTTCAACGCCCTGTTCACCCGGGGCGTGAAGCGCGAGCACCGGCCCATTCCCGCCGTCGGCTCGGACCTGCTCAGCCCGTGCGACGGCACGGTCCAGGACCTCGGCCGCGTGGAGGGGGGACGGTTCCTCACGGTCAAGGGGATCGCCTACTCCGTCGAATCTTTGCTCGCCGGCCTGGACGCGCGGCCGTACGAGGGGGGCCAGTTTGCAATCATCTTCCTGTCGCCGATCGACTGTCATCGCGTCTTCAGCCCGTCGGACGGGCGGATCGATGAGGCCGTCCACGTCCCGGGGGCGAGACTGCTGGTCCACCCCCCGTACCAGTCGCCCGAGTACCCGGTATACACTTTGAATGAACGCATGATTCTGAGTCTCTCAACAGACTCAGGGGCGTGCGCGGTCGTCCTGGTCGCGGGTTGGGGGGTGGGAAAAATCACGCTGCCCCTGGCGCCCGGATTTCGGCCGGGTTCGAGGCGGGTCGAGTCATACCGGTGGCCGTCTCCCCCGCTGGTCGAGCGCGGGGGCTGGATCGCGACGTTCGAGCTGGGCTCGACGGTCGTGCTGATCGCGTCGTCGTCGCCCGAGGCAACTCCTTTGGTCTCCCCGAACGAGAGGGTCCGCTATGGACAGCCCGTCTTTCGGATCGATCCCCACGGCCGCCCCGTCTGACCGACGGGGGGAGGCCGGCGAGGTTCTCTACACGGCGGCAGGCCCCGAGCCGGCGGACCGGGGGGACGTCGTATTCATCGCCGGCTTCGGAAATGCGATCGCGGCGGACTTCGCGGCGTTTGTGGGCCGGAAGGCGCGGGTCGAGGTCGTGCCGGGGGACGACGAGGGGGGGCACGCCCCGGCGAGCCTGGTCCTGTTCCTGCCCCCGCGTCTCGGCGAGCCCGGACGGCGCAGGCTCATGGAGCTGCTGGATGCCGCGGCGCGGCGGTCCGTCGGGTTCGTTGGGATCGTCGGCACATTCCGGGTCCACCTCAACGATCCGGTGGCGGAGGAGACGGAGCGGCTCGCGCTGGCCCTGGTCCGGTCGAGCGGCATCGCGGGCCGCGTCGCCGTCTTCCGGCCGGGTCTCGTGCTCAGCCCGAATTCAGGCGTGAGCCGGTGGCTGGGGCGCCTCGGTCCGCTGTTCCCGCTGGCCCCGGGGCGCCTCCGCACCTGCTTCATCGAGGGGGAGGAGCTCTTCGCCGCGATCGAGGCCGAGCGGTCGGGGGACGCCCGACCGGGCGGAACAGGCGAGGTGGGACAGGCCGGGCGGGCCGTGGGGCATCGCCGGAGGGCCTACACGTACCTCGGCGCGAACCTCGCCTGGCGCGAGGTGCTGGAGCGCCACCGGGGGACCTCCGCCGGGCGGCGAGTGGCGACGGCGGTCGCGCGAGTCCTCTCGTGGCTTCTCGCCGGGCAACTGGTGGCGCTCGCCGTGGGCCTGCTGTCGAGGTGGTTCCCGGGGGCGAGGCCCTGGTCGGTCCGGACTCTGAAGCCGAGGTCGATGCGCGAGATCGTCTCGCTCTGCCACGATGGGAACATCGGGCGCGTCCGGGTTGTGGGGTACAACAACGGCGTCAACCACTTCGGACATCGGTACCCGGGGAGGACGATCGTCTCGACCGTCGGCTGTCATCGGGCGGTCCACGCCGGGCCGGGGGTCTTGAAGGCGGATTGCGGCGCGACAATCCGCGAGGCGAGGGAATATCTGGGCGGGCGCGGCGAGGAGCTGTTCGTCATGCCCAACTACTCCTTCGTGTCGGTCGGGACCTCGTTCTTCGTGCCGATCCACGGCTCGTCCTTGGATTACGCCACGGTCGCGGACACGGCCTGCCGGGTGGTCCTGTACGACCCGAATTCGGATCGGATCGTCTCGGCCGGGCGGGACGAGGGGGCGTTCCGGGAGAACGTTTACAACCTACGGTCCCGCATGGTGGTCCTGCGGCTCTACCTGCGGACCAAGCCGAAGTCGCGTTACTACGTCCGGCGCGAGACGTGGAAGAACGCGGGGGCGGACGAACTGCTCGCGGCGCTCCGGGACCGGGACGCGGCAAACGTGGAGATCCGGCAGGCGCACGCGGCGAGCGACACGGTGACGATCTCGAAGTACTCCAACGAGCCGTTCGGGCCGTCCGGCCCTGCGCAGGAGTTGCCGCGCGACGCGCTCGGGCGGCTGTGGGACCGGCTGGAGGAGAACCCGGTCACGTCGTTCCTGATGCACGCCCTGAGCCGGCACGTCGCCTGGCACACGGAACTGTTCCTCACGCCCGCCGAGTTCGAGCGGTTCTGGGCGACGCACACCAAGGTCGCCCTGCGAAAGATCCAGCTCCGCTACATCCGGCGCGACGGCATGCCGCACTCGCCGTTCCGAGACGAGGACTGCGTCTCGGCCGACCTGTTCCTGTTCCGGTTCGACAAGGCGGCCTTCGACGGCTACCTGGCGAAGTACCTCCCGAACGTCCGATGCAACCCCGGCAAACACAGCAATTAGGCCACGAATGCAATCGCTACCCTCTGCTATCGAGACGCTGGAGTCGATGCTGCGTGAGCAGGAGCCGAACCTGCTCAGGCTCTACCTGAACCCACACATCGCCCAGGCCTGCTTCTGCCTCGACCGCTACGTCCGCACGACGTGGACGGACCCGTCGGGCCGCGCCGCGGGCGGGGGTGAGGAGTTCCAGTCGTTCCTGGCGAACGGGCTCGAGGAGGCGCTCGGCGGCGCGATCAAGCTCGTAAGGTACAACCGAGGGGCCGTCGACGGCATCCGGGTCGGGCTCGTGCTCGACCCCGCTGACCGCCTGGTCGGGTTCGCCGACTGGGACCTGCCGGATGGGCATCGCGTCGAGTTCTTGCCGGGAGTGCGCGTGATCGGTCGTCGCGCTTTTGGCGAGGCTGCCGAGCGGCTCCGATCGGGTGATTTCGATGGGGTCGTGATCGACCCGCTCGTGCTGGTCGCCGGGGATGACGGCCTCCTGGACACGCACGCGGAGGCGATCGGGGAGCTCGTGCGTCGTCACCAGCCGGCAGTCGTCACGTGCGTCGATCGTGAGAGCCTGGCGCGCTTGCGGGGCGGGGCGCGGGGGGTCTTGCGCGAGGTCGTCCCCGATCTGGTCGTCTTTGACGAGTCGTTCGCCGGCCGGGCCGTCCCCTTCGGCGCCTTCACGGCCCGGCGGTCGATGTTCGCGGCCTGGAATCGAATGGGGAAGAGCACGTTCCACTCGACGACCTTCCAGCCGAATACGGTCTCGGCCCGGCATTTCATGAACGTCATGGCGGCGACCGACCCGGAATTCTTCCGCCGTCATGCCGATGAACTGCTGGCAATTGCTGATAACCTCACCCGTCGTGGGGAAGCGTTCCGGCATTATTACAACCCCTCGCTCTACCGGGTCATCCGGACCGCCGGGTTCGAGACGGCGGACGTACGGGCCGTCGGCAGCTCGGTCGTCGTCAACGGACGCCCCGTCCTCGATTTCGTGAGCGGCGTCGCGTGCAGCCTCCGTGGGCACAACCCATCGGGCTACGCGGAAGCTTTGACGTCTCCGGTGGGCGGCCTCGGTTCTCCCCAGGCCGAACTCCGGGATCGCCTCCAGGTACTTACCGGCCTCGGGAACGTCCTGCCTGCGGTCAGCGGCGGCACCGCCGTCGAGAACGCGCTGAAGGCGGCCCTCGTCGCGCGGTTCCCCCGGCGGCACGTCCTGGCGCTGAGGGCCGGGTTCGGGGGGAAGACGCTGTTCTCACTGACGGGGACCGCCAACCCCTCTTACAAGGAACGCATCGGCCCCCTGTTCGCCGAGGTCCACTACGTCGACCCCTTCGCCCCTGACGCCCGCGAGCAAATCGACACTCTCCTGGATAAGCATGATTACGCGGCAGTTCAGATCGAGCTCATCCAGTCGGTGGGCGGGGTCAGGCGCATTCCGGAGCCCCTGGTGCGCCACCTCGACGAGGGACGGAAACGCCGGGGCTACCTGCTGATCGTGGACGAGGTGCAGACGGGCCTGTACCGGACCGGGCCGTTCAGCCAATCGCAGGTGTTCGGCCTGACGCCGGACGTGATGCTCTTGGGCAAGGGGACGTCGGACATGATGTTACCCTTCTCCCTGACGCTCTACTCGGACGAGGTGGCCGAATCGCTCGCGGACCGTGGTGCGGGGCTGGTGGAAACGATCCAGGGCCATTACGGGTATGAGCTGGGATACCGGACCGTGCTCAACGCGTTCCGGGCAGCCGAGGAGCTGGGGCTCGCCGGGCGGGTGGCCGAGGCCGGGTCAAGGTTCGAGCAGGCGCTCCGGGCCGGGCTGGCCCCGCTCAGGGGCGTGAGCGACGTGCGGGTCTTCGGGCTGCTCATCGCCATCGAGCTGGACGCGCGAGGGGGGCCGCGCCGTTGGCTGCGCAAGCGGCTCGGCGCGTCGTACCTGCTGGCCATGCTCCGGCACGAGCGATCCCCCGTATTGGCTGGCTTTTGTCAGTACGAGCCAAACACATTGAAGTTCACCCCGCCGTTGAACGTCAGCCCCGAAGACATCGACCGGGCCTGCGAGACGATCATCGACGTCCTGGGGCGTCCGTTCCCCCGAGTGATCGTCGCGGGGCTCGCCAGCATGTTGAGACCATCCCCAATCCGAAAGGCAGACCATGAGCACAGGGACCGCCCGGCCGTTGAGCTTGCTTCACGTTGACTTCGAGGGCCTCTACACCCGGCACCTCGGCCGGCATTCGCAGGCGGGCATCAACATCAACCATCTGCTCGCGCTCGCCATGCTTTGGTTCGGCGTCTACGCCTTTCTCACTCAGGGGGCGCGGCTCGTCGGCGTCCCATCGCCGTGGGGGGTGCCGGTGGGGCTGGCCACGGCCTACTTGCTCGTCATCGGCATGCACTCGCCGCCCCGAGTGATCCTCGCGACGGCGGCGTTCCTGGCTTTGCTCGTGGGGAGCGTCGTGGCGCTGCCGACAGTGCCGGGGTGGGCGGCCCCGCTGTTCCTCCTGCTGGCCCCGATCGGCTACAAGGTCCAGGCCTGGGGGCACAAGGTCTGGACCATCGCCGCGGACATGTCCGACTTCAACCGGCGCTTCCCGCCGGGGCGCGACCTGAACCTCATCCTGCTGTTCTACGAGGTCCCGATCTGCCTGAACTACCTGGTGTTCCGCCCGAGGGACTGGAGGCGGTGAGCGGTCGCGCCGCCCGTCGACGGTCTCATCGCTTGCGGCCGAGCACGGCCACGATGTTGTGCGAATCCTGGACCGGGAAGACCAGGCGGTCGAGGGCCCAACGCTTGACCGCCCCGGCGCGGTGCAGCCCGAGGCTCTCGATCAGAGGCGTCAGCCAGCCGCCGCGATAGCCGAATTCCATGAAGGCGTCGAAGTCCTCGAACGCCAGGGGCGGCTGGAAGGTCTCGGTCCGGATGACGTCGAGGCCCTGGGCGCCCATGACCTCGGCGACTTCGCGCTCGTCGGCCGGGTTCAGAACAGTGTCGTCCACCTGGCGCGAGCCGGCGCCGGTGAGCCAGCGGAGGAGTTTTGAATCCCCCTTCGCCTGCAAGGCCGGATAGGCCGCCCTCGTGCCGCCGACCAGCGACCAGTAGCCGCCTGGCCGGAGCTTGCGCGCGATTTGGGGTGCCAGCACGCGCATCGATACGAAGCCGGTGACGAAATGTGTGCAGACGCAGTCGAACTCCCGGCCCGGGAAAAAGGCGTCCAGGTTCGAGGCATCGCCGACCACCGCCTCCAGGCCCTTGATCCGCCGGTGCGCGACCTCCAGCATGTTCTCGGCAAGGTCGATCCCGAAGGGAACAATCGGGCTGCCGGACGCGAGCCGAAGCTTCTCGAGGAAGAGGCCCGTCCCCATGCCGACGTCGAGGACACGCAGATCCCCGCCGTCCAGCAGGCCTTCCTCCTTCATCTGGGCGATGCCGCGGTCGAGGGACCGCCCGATCACGCCCTGCGGATCGAGGTCGTAGTGGGTCGCGACGACGTCGTTGTAGGCATGGTGGACCTCGGTAGTGCTCATGGTGTGTCGTGGCCTCGGACAGGGAGAAGTCGGGTGGTCTGGGGAAACGAATTCGAAGGGTCGCGTTAAAGATCAGACCGCGCCATCGCGTGCGCGAGTTCCGAGGCGGCGGGCTCGTCGGTAGCGAGCGGCCAGTATTCCAGCCGGACCTCACTGCCACGAACCGACACGAACGGACAGGGTGGCTGCTCGGTCCACGTACCGCTGTTGGCGTAGAGCACATCGCCCACCTGCTCGATGCCGGGCAGGTGGGTATGGCCGCAGGTCACGTGGCGGAAGCCCTTCGACGCCGCGTAAGCGACAGCCCCGTCGCGGATCGAGACGCTGCTGCGCTGCCACTTCTTGGAGACCCGCCGGAGGTAGCGCGCGGTTTGGTGAGGCGCCCACTTCTGGACGTAGTAGAACAGCCCGCAGGCGATCTCCGTCAGCCAGCCGTAGTCGTTGACGAAGCGGTCGAACTGGTCACCGTGGAGGGCGAGCAGATGGAGCCGGTCGTTTCGGAAGACGTACTCGTCGAGGACCTGGACGCCGACGATGTGCCCGACGACGTCGGCGGGTCCGTCGTGGTTGCCACGGACCCAGACCAGGCGAAGGTCGTCGCGGTCGGAGTTGCGGCGGAGGATCTTGAGGCAGGCGAAGTGCCGCTTCGAGAGCCGTTTGAAGTTGAGGTCGTCGAAGATGTCGCCGTTGATGACCAACACGCGGGTGTTCTCGACCGCCCACTCGAGGAACTGCTCCAGGAGCACGGCCTGGCAGACGTCGCTGCCGAGATGCAGGTCGCTAATGACCAGGCAGTCGTAGCGCATCGGTGTCACTCCCAGCCTCTCACCTGGCCTGCAAGTTGGGTGTGGCGGTCGTTGGGTCGCGTACCTCGACCATCCTCCTCGCCCCCGAGCCGGAGGCCGGAGTCCCGCCCTTGCCCGCGATCCACACGCGGGCACGCGGTGGGAGTATGACCGTCTATCGCCCGGATTCCAAGCGTCATGATTATTTCTCATGAAAGACTCACGATCTCTTCTTGTTACGAGGCATCTCCGACCCGGAACGCCGCGTCCGAACCACGTTTGACGAGGGTTCAGCGTCATCGACGGGGCGGTCCATGCCCCCAGCCGCAGTTGGCAGAAACTGCTGGATCTTTGTCATTTCGGACACGGTCCGGCCGCGCTATGATTCCTAAACAACGACAGGTCTCTGCATCGGAGGTGGGTCATGGCAAAGCGCGGCGATCGAGAAGGCAAACCGGAGGAGGAGGAGGCGCGGGTCCTGCCACGGCGGATCGTTGTCGTGGCCTATCCGCAGGCTGAACTCCTGGACGTGGCCGGGCCGTGCGCCGTCTTCGCGGCCCTGGAACAGGTTCGGGGGGAGGGCGACGGCGCGAGGGCCGACGGCTACCTCGTCGAGGTCATCTCGACCACCACGGACCTGCAAGTCATCACCTCCAGCGGAGTGGGCCTGGTTGCCCACCGCAGCTATGCCCGCCTCCGGGGGAGCGTCGATACGCTGCTCGTCGTCGGCGGGGACAGTGTCTTCGACGTCGCCAGCGATGCGGATTTTCTCGCCTGGCTCCGCCGCATGGCCCCCCGCGTGCGGCGGATCGGCTCGGTCTGCACCGGGGCCTTCATCCTGGCGGCGGCCGGCCTGCTCGACGGCCGCAGGGCGACGACCCACTGGGGATCGTGCGGGCGATTAGCCCGGAGCTACCCGGAGGTCGACGTCCAGGCCGACCCGATTTTCGTCCGCGACGGCCACGTCTACACCTCGGCCGGCGTCACGGCGGGAATGGACATGGCCCTGGCGCTGGTCGAGGAAGACCACGGCCGCGCCGTCGCCCTTCAGATCGCCCGCCACCTCGTCATGTTCGTCCGCCGGCCCGGGGGCCAGTCGCAATTCAGCGCCCTGCTGGAATTGCAGGCGGCCGACCGCGAGCCGCTCCGAGAACTCCAGGCGTGGATGGCCGAGAACCTGGCCGCGGACCTGACCGTCGAGGCGCTCGCCAGGCAGATGCACATGAGTCCGCGGAACTTCGCGCGGGTCTTCCTCCGCGAGATCGGCCGGACCCCGGCGCGGTTCGTCGAGCGGCTGCGGGTCGAGGCGGCCCGCCGCCGCCTTGAGGAATCCGAGGGCGGCCTGGAGAAGATCGCCTGCGAGTGCGGCTTCGGCAGCGCCGACTCGATGCGACGCTCATTCCTGAGGGTGCTTCGGATTGCCCCCAGCGACTACCGCGTTCGGTTCCGGGCCGCTCCGGCCGGATAGCCGCCGCCGAGAATTGATGCATTGAACACCTGACCGAACCGAGAACAGGAGATGAATCATGTCTGAAATCATCGCAGGAATCCGAATCCCCGACAGCAAGCTGGCCCGGGAGGCGACGGATCTGCTTCGGGAGCACGGCACGGAATTGCTTCTCGCCCATTCTCTGAGGGTCTACCTCTTCGGAGCGATCCGGGGCCGTCACCGTGGGCTGACGTTTGACCAGGAGTTGCTGTACTTCGGTGCGGTCTTCCACGATCTCGGGCTCACCGCGAAGTATCGCAGCCAGGACCACCGGTTCGAGATCGATGGTGCGAACGCGGCCCGAGAATTCCTGCGGACCAACGGCATCGACGAAGCGTCGGTCGACGTCGTGTGGGACGCGATCGCCCTGCATACGACACCCGAGATCCCCTGGCACAAGCGCCCAGAGATCGCCCTGGTCACCGGTGGAGTCGAGGCGGATGTTCTCGGCGATGGCCTCGGAGAGATCCCGGCTGGCGACCGGGACGCTGTCCTTGCCGCATACCCGCGAATCGACTTCAAGCGAGGGATCGTCCAGGCGTTCTCCGACGGCTTCGCCCACAAGCCCGCGACCGCTTTCGGGACGATGAACACGGACGTGCTGGAACGGACGCTACCCGGCTACCGCCGGCCGAATTTCTGTGACTTCATCGCCGCCAACCCACTCGGCGGTTGACCGGCGGGGCTCATCGCGTTCGATGCCCACTCGCCACGCTCCGTAACGGGAGCGCGGATTGGTAACCCGCGAATTACGGACGATCTTCACGACAACAGAGGTGAACCTATGCTGACGCCACGATGTCTCGCTACGGGAGTCGTCTCGGCCTTGTTCGTAGGCGGCCTCGCACTCTGGGGGCACTACGCGGCCGGCCAGAACGCGATTCCCTCGCCATCCAGAGGGCCGAGAGACGCCATCGCGGAAGCCCAGACGCCTCAGGACGTCCCGAAGGAGCGGCCGGAACAGAAGAAGACCGCACATGACCTGTCCGACATCTTCGCGCCGAGCAAGGCAACTCCTTCCTCGGGGTCCCTGGGCGACCAGCCGGAACAAGGTGGCATGAACGGCTTCGACTTCTACCGCGACCCTCTGGGCGCATCGCGTCCGGGGATGACCTTCGAGGACGTCTACAAGGCGGCGGTGGCCAACAAGCCCGCGGTCCTGGAGCGGCAGCGAAAACTGCTCGAGAGCCGCTACAAACTCGAGCCCAAGCTCGACTCGACGGCCACGATGTCGCGGGGCAAGCCGCTGGTGGTGGGGCCCACGGCCCGCCTGCCGGAGGGGATGGACTGGGCGGCGCTGGCCGCGTTGAGCCCGGCGGAGATCCGCCGCAGGGACATCTTCCCATATAAGTCGCTGCCCCATCCAGCGCAGGGGGGCGGGCTGGGTGGTCAGGTCTTTCCCAGGATGCAGATCAAGATGTTCCCGCGCCTGGAGCGTTATGACGTCGAGTTCGATTTGCCCGAGGCCTTCCTGCCCGAGTTCCCGCCCGCGATGTATCTCCAGACCCGGCCCGAGCTGGGCGACGTCTCACGCGGCGAGGTCGTCTCGATCAACAACTACTACCGCCTGTTCAAGGACCTGATCACGCCGGTGCAGCTCGACGGCCTGCGCCTGCTGCTGACGCCGTTCCCCCAGGAGGAGTTCAATCCGACCGACGATCGCAAGACCGTCGAGCCCAGCCTGGGAGTAACCTGCTTCGACTGTCACGTCAACGGACACACCAGCGGGCAGTTCCACATCAACCCCGACACCCGGCCCGAGCAGCGACGCATGCGGCTGGATACGGTGAGCCTGCGTGGCCTGTTCAACCAGCAGATCCACGGGGCGAAGCGGAGCCTGCGCTCGGTCGAGGACTTCACTGAGTTCGAGCAGCGCACGGCCTATTTCAACGGCGACGAGATCCACGCGTTCAAGAAAGGGCTGAACATCCTGGATCGCATCCAGGTGTCGCACATGGCCCAAATGCAGAACATCCTCGCGTTCCCGCCGGCGCCCAAGCTGACCTCGCTGGGACGCCTCGACCCGGAGAAAGCGACCGAGAGCGAGCGGCGTGGCGAGACGCTGTTCTTCGGCAAGGCGCAGTGCGCGGCCTGCCATCCGGCGCCGTCGTACCTCGACAATCAGATGCACGACCTGCACCTGGAGCGCTTCCTGGAACACGAGGCGGGCGACGGCCCGATCAAGGCCTTCACACTTCGCGGCATCAAGGACAGCCCGCCGTACATGCACGACGGCCGCTGCCTGACCCTGGAAGACACCGTCGAGTTCTTCAATCTCGTCCTCGAGCTGAAGCTGACGAACGATGAAAAGCAGGACCTGGTGGCGTTCTTGCGGCAACTGTAAGGGTCCCGGGGGGATGACCTGCTGGCTCGGCGCCGGGCCGTCCCCCCGATCAGGGATACGCAGAGGATCGACCCGAGTCGCAGGTTGGTATTCCTGCAGGGCCAGCGCACATTAATTTGCTTGAAAACAAGGGGGTTTTGCAAAAACAGCCCTGCAAAAAGGGCCTTTGACGAGGATAACAAGTCGGTTTTTCCCTTAAAACAAGGGGAATTTGATGTGCGCTGGCCCTGGGTATTCCTGACGGCTGCACTGCTTATCACGACCCTGCCCGAGCCAGGGGTGGCCTATATCGTGGGCGATGCCGTGAACTCGGGGCGGAAGACGGCCTTTGCCGCCATCGCCGGCGCCGTGGCCGGCAACCTCGTCGCTATGCTGCTCTCTCTAAAGAGTCCGTCCCATAAGTGGAACAAGTGGGTGCTAGACAACGTAGCAAGGGGATGAGAACCCATCACTACCCCAGCGACGTCACCGACGAGCAATGGGCCCTGATCGCACCCTTCATCCCCGTGTACCCCGGCGGGCGCCCCCGCAAGACCGACGTCCGCAAGGTCCGAACCCGGGAGAAGCCCTATCAGCCCCGGACCACCGCCAGCGTCGACAGCCAGTCGGTCGACGCGACCTCCGGCGGTGAGGAGCGAGGCCGCGACAACGCCAAGAACGTGGACGGGCGGAAACGCCACATCGTCGTGGATTCCATGATGGGTTTGCTGCTGGCCGTGCTGGTGACGGCGGCCTCGGCGGACGACGGGGCGACCGCCCCGACGCTGTTCGCCCGGCTCGCCGATCAACCGGTGGGCAAGGTGACACGGATGTTCGCCGACTCCAAGTATCACAACTTCGACCTCTACCGGTGGGTCGATGAGAACGCGGGGTGGGACCTTCGGATCATCCGTCGCCCCGAGGGGAAGCGAGGTTGGGTGAAGCGGCCGATCCGCTGGACGAACGAACGGACGTTCGCCTGGCTGGGCCTCTGCAGGCGGCTGTCCAAAGACCGCGAGAAGACCGTCCTGTCGTCGGAGGCGTTCATCAAGCTGGCGATGATCCAGCTGATGCTCCATCGCCTTGAGCCCTCGGACGTGGGCGCTGAATTCCACTATCCGAGGCCGCTGGCGGCATGATGTCGATATTCAAAAGGCCCGCCCGCCGGGACGATCCATGCCGCTGAACTTGACCCCGAGAGTAGGGGGTGCCTTGTCGGGAACGGCAACCGAGGGTTCGAGGATGAGTTGTTTGCGCTTTCGGTCGACAGTGAGCCATCGCGTCACATCGTCGGCCGGGAGTAGTGCGGACCAATCGATTTCCTCAACTGAGAGTACCGACCGATTGAGCAGCAGCGTAAACGCCCATAGCTCATCATAGTTGGAACCGATCACCAACCAGGCACGGCCGAGAATGCAGGGGCTCGGGCCGTCGAGGATGTATTGGTCCGGCACGAAGCCATCACACCAGTAAAGGCGACCGACGATGTGACTGAGCCCGGCGAGTTCGTGGCAGACGCGATACTCGAGTCTCCCCCAATAGTCGGATTCGTCCACGGGATCGTATCCCCTCATCGCCAAGAGAATATATGGCAGTAGAACGCAACCTGCATCCAGTAATTCTAACGCGAGCGGAGCTGCCTATCACCCTTATGGATGGGACAGACTCTAAACGGACACCGGCGGTCGACGTTTTGCGTTCGCCAGCGCAGCCTGTCCTAATCGCTTGCGGTGTGTCGGACCGACGCTTGCACCCCGGCAGCGCCCCGTTCAGAATAGGATCTCTTTTCGACACCCATGCCATTGAAACAGCGGCCAGGGATCGCGAATTGCGCGACGCGGGTCGGGTGGACCAAGGGAAGTTTACAAACCTGACGAAGGAGCTTGCCGAGAAACCCGAAGAGAAATTCAAGGACATTCAGGTGGGAAAGGTCGACGTATTCCGCTGAACCGGCCGCAGCAAATGGGTTATCCCCTGATGCGTTCGAGAAGGTCTCAGAATACGCGTCAATTGTGTCGGACCGAAGCAGACAAGGACGGCTTGACCTGGTTGCGATCGGGCGTAAGAAAAGGGAAGGCGATGGCGGCCAAAAGGTCAGCTCGACGAGGTGGTCCGCTGAGTTCTGTTGTTAGGCGTCGGAGTCGTGTCCCCATGCTGGTTGCAAATGTCATCTTCCACGCGTTTCAGGCCGCTTACTTCAGTTGGATCATCCTCGCCCCGCTTGCGCTCGGCGTCCTGATCGCGGAAGGCGCGATCCTGCGGGCATTCAACAGCTCCGTATCATTCAAGGCGATCGTCGCTTGCGTCCTCGTCATGAATATCGCTTCGTACGTCATCGGCACCTGGCTCTCGCCCCGGCTCTACGTCGGCTCCGGCCTCGTCGTCGTCAACCCCGACGAGCATGGCTACGGCATCCTCGATCGCGGCCCCCAATGGCAGCGCCTCGCGCGATATAGCTTCCTCCAGGCGGGCATCGTTAGCGCCATCATCGAAACCGTCACCCTCCTCCCAGTCCGAAAGCGGGCGGGCCTCCGTCATATCGTCATGCCCGTCGTCCTGGGCAATTGTCTCAGCTACAGTCTACTGAGCTTGGGCTTCGTGTGGATGTTCGGCGGCTGGTCGTACCACGCGTCATCGTAGCCGGCGCCCGATGCCTGCCTCGCGATGCAGCGGCCCCGGCCGCGTGAACGCTTTCCGAAGCCACAGAGTGCCGAGCGGCCGGTGCGCACGGCGAACCCGCCGACGGCCATGGAGAAAAGGCCGGCCAACTCCTAAAGCCGATTTTCGATCCACAGCTTCCGGTCAGAGCCGCCTTCGCCGAGCAGGAAGGCGCGCCGGACGCATCGCGTAACGTTGGGATCGACGAGATGAGCGTGAGCGATCGCCATTGTTGTGTCTTCTGGGTGAAACCAAGGGATCTACCAAATTCTGATAACAGGATTCAATGTGCAATGCATGCCCCAGTGTGCCCCTGACGGCCTTTGCTCGTTTGCTCGCAGGGCCAAACCAGAGGGAAGAGCGGGGAGTCCTGGCGGGTTTGTAAAGCCCAGCCCGACCGTGCTGGCAGACGGCCCAGGGGAGGCCGACGCCTTTGCCTGGGCGACGGCTCGGACCGCTTCGGTTGCAGAACCGGAAACCCGGCAATTCCGGGCGCTTCGGCAGAATCCGTGGTGGTCGTGGCGGGGGGTGGTGGGCGGGGCCTGGGAAGATGCTGGGCCAATCAAACCGTCAATTGCCGAATCGTTTCCGGCATCCGCTGCCCACGAAAGAAGGCTTCAACCGCTGCTCTGTCGAGATTTTGGATTGGATTGACGGACGCTACCCATCCTCAGGGGATTTTAGTGTTCCTCCCTCATCGCTCGATTCGATGGCCAAGCCGTCGATACCCGTCCGAAGGGTCCTCACCAGGCCCTCCTCAACGTCCCGAGGGAACCGCAACGCTCGGAGCCGCTCGACAGTCGCCTCGACGGGATATTCGAACGACCGAAGGTCGATGCGTCCGTCTTGCCAGACGGCGTAGCAGGCTGCGGATCGGCCGGACTTGGGCTGCCCCAGGCTGCCCGGGTTGACCAGCAATCGGCCGCCAATCCGTTGGACGGAGGGGGTATGCGTGTGGCCGACGAGCACGACGTCCGCCGTCACCAACCCAACCTCCTCGGCCCACGCCTCGACCGTCGCACACCGGCCGTAGAGGGGATCGGAAGGCGTCGCATGCGTCAGGTAAAACCGGGTGCCGTCCCGCTCGGATTCAGCCCACAGAGGAAGCCCCCCCAGGTAGCCCCGCTGGGCCCCGTCCAGCACCGACGCCGTGTAGCGGCAGGTGGCCTCGGCCGTCGCCCGATAGCGAGGCCGCCACCGCCGGTCGCCGGGATGGACGGCCGCGTGGTCATGGTTCCCGCGGACGGTGAGCTTAGCCTTGGCGCGAACCTCGTCAATGACCTCACACGGTTGAGGTCCGTAGCCGACGAGGTCCCCAAGCACCCACAGTTCGTCATATTCTTCAGGCAGAGCCCGGAGTGCTTCATAGTTACCGTGCACATCTGATAAAATAACAATTTTCATGGGAACTCCCGACTCCTCGGGCTGTCCGTCGATGGCATGGCCTACACCGACGCACGGCGTATGGCCCATGTTGAGGTAAGCATACGGGCCCACCGGAGGATGCGTCCAATGACTTGTTTCGATGGTTCCCATCACTTACAGTTATGGTTGAGCCGTGTCCCGCCAGCGGTCTCTGCTCATCGATGGAATTTCATATGCAGTTCAACAGGGTGAACCTCAACCTCTTGTGGGTGTTCCACGCCGTCGCCAGTCAGGGGAGCTTCACCCGAGCGGCCGGCGTGCTACACCTGACTCAGCCAGGCGTCAGCAAGCATGTGAAGCAATTGGAGAAACACTACCGGGCCGCCCTGTTCGAGCGGCGGGGCCGTGCGGTCGCCCTCACCCGGGCGGGCCATATCCTCTACGAAGCCACCCGCGAGGTCATGGCCTGCCTGGGCCGGGCGGACGACAGGCTCAGGGAGCTGCACGATGCGGCGCCGACCCTGCCCCTCGCCGCGACTTTCACCGCCGGGCTGTACATCCTCCCCGGGCTGCTGGCCTCCTTCCGAACGCTCCACCCCGAGGTCAGGACGACGCTCGAGATCTTCCCCGCAGCCACCGTCGAGACCCGCGTCCTGGACCAGAGCTTCGACGTCGGGTTAGTCGGTCATGACATCCGAGACAACCGGCTCGTGGCGACCGTATTCTTCTCGGACGACCTTGTGGTGGCGGTCCCCGCCGGGCACAGGTGGGCGTCGCAGACGCGGGGGATACGCCCGGAGCAATTGCGCGAAGAGCCGTTCCTGGCGACCGCCATCGGCTCGGGGACCCGGATGGTCGTCGAGGACCGGCTCGGTCGGAACGGCACGCGGCTGACGGAAGTCCTCGACTTCGGCAACATGGAGGGTGTGAAGAAAGCGGTCGAGGCCGGGTTGGGCGTGTCGGTCCTGTCGAAGAGCGTCATCCAGTGGGAGGTCTCGGCGGGCCTGCTCTCGATGGTTCGCCTGGTCGGACGGGACATGAAGAGACGGTTTTCCCTCATCCATCGCAAAGGGTGCATCCTGTCCGAGACCGCCCAGGGATTCTTGACCCACCTGGTCGGCGCCGGCCGCCAATCGTGCTCCTGACGGCCCACGTCCGCTCGTCCGCCCTCGATGTCGCAGGCCACGGACCAGGGGAAACATAAAGCCCGTTCGGAGGCGGAGCGGCGGAAGTTCTTGATTCGAGGCGGAAGGCGGACCGCCTGCCCGACAGTGACTACGAGATTCTTGGTCCCAGCGAGGCCCACAAACTTCGCATGGAAGCCACGACCCTTCGCAACTTCTTGACCGGCATCAGGTCCAGTTGCGATGTCGCTTGAGGGCCAGATGTCCAATCGGTAAAGAGCGATCAATCAGCGACCCGTTGCTCAACGGCTTACGATGAATGTGACGGCGGTACCGATGAACAACAAAGCCAGAGCACCTGCCGCGATCGCGACGATCAACAGTCGGTTCTCACCCGAGACCCATGTCGTGCTGCGGTAAGGGTCATACCCGTCCTCGAAATCCCGCTCCTCGATCTTTGTCCCGGCCGGACGTTTGAGGCGGATGCGTGAATCATCGAACTTCTCGACAAGTACCCACCCTCCCTTCTTCTCCTCCGCAAGCACCGCGCGGAGCTGCTCTGGTTTGCGGAACCCCCACAGAGTTGAGCGCACGATTTTGAATTCCCAGCCCTCGGCCAGGTCCTTGTCGCTGTAGGGAGTCATCTCTTCTTCCTCTTGCCTCTGCAATTCCGCTACGATGGCGGCGGCGACCGCTCCGCCGACTACGGTGACCTCTATGCTCATCGTCAGGCCTCCTGGCGGTGAAGTCGCTCCCAAGGCATTCGCGCGCCGCAGTGAAATATTTCTGAGTCCCTGATTGATTGGCCCGCTGACCGACGACATCCTCGAATCCGCCTCCGACGACCTCGCCAGGCACGCGGCAAGATCGACGTCACCCGCAAGGCTTTCTTTGGAGGCCGCCCTCGGCGGTCAGAACGACGCCATGGTTCGGCTGGCAATCACCCGGCTAAGATCGCCCATTCGCAGTGATCTGTCCAGCCGTACAGAAAATGTCGCTTGGCAAGATAGGCGATTCAAGTTAGACTGGTCTTGACACACTAGACCAGTCTGAACAGGGAGGTACTCCTAATGAAATCTGTCGGCTCATACGAAGCGAAAACCCACCTGCCCCAACTGCTCAGCGAGGTGGAGAAGGGCGAAACGATCACCATCACCAAACGTGGGAAGCCGGTGGCCATTTTGTCGCCCGCTCAGCCAGTGCCCAAGCGGGATACAAAGACCGTCATCGAGGAAATGCTTGCCTTCCGTGACCAGCACGGCCCGGTTTTGGGCGATAACCTCACGGTTCGTGAAATGATCGAGGAGGGACGGCCTTGAGCAAAAAGAAAGGAGTCGCCAAAGCTCCCAAGGAGGGGATGATCTTGGATTGCTCGATCGTCATGGCCTGGTTTTTTGCCGACGAGAGCAGCGAGTACGCCGACGACGTTGCCCGGCAATTGCCCGACCAGATGGCTTACGTCCCCTCAAATTGGCCGCTCGAAGTCGCCAACACACTGATTATGGGCGAGCGCCGCAAACGCTCGACGCAGACCCAGGCAGCAAGGCTCATTAAGAATCTGGCGGCACTGCCGATCACCGTTGATGAGGAATCCAACCTCCACGCTTGGAATTCGACGTTGAGCCTCGCACGTGAACAGAATCTAACGGCTTATGACGCCGCTTATCTCGAACTCGCCATGAGGCGTGGTCTGCCGTTGGCGACGCTGGACGACAAGTTAAAAGCAGCCGCCACCGCCGTTGGGGTGCCCCTATTCGGTTTGCAGTAACTGCAGGAGTGCCTGATCGCCCTAGCCCCAGGGCCAGCGTGCATAACTGTGCGGCCTGAGCAGTCTGGCGCGACGGGCCGTGGTTCGATATCTTTTGAATCGGTCATCGTGATCGGCTTGCTGCACTTCGGTGTGGGGAGGCCGACACTGACCGATCCCAGGACGCCTCCCATGGCCAAGCTCGTCGATGTCGGTTCCATCGGCTCTTACGTCGAATCACTCTCCGATCCCCGGCATACGCGCAATCGCAAACACTTGATGGTGGATATCGCCGTCATCTGCGGGTGCGATGGGCCTACCGCCATTCATCGCTGAGCCAAGGCAGTGACGAAGTCGTAGTCTCTGAGATCGCAATTGTTCGGAGTCTGACCGGCCCGGTAACAATCCAAAAGACAGTAAGGACGCTCTCGAATGACCCGCCATGGATCTCGTTTCCTCTTGGCTCTCGCTGTTTCCGAGGTGGTGGCGTCAGCAGCGGTCGTCGCGGCCGAGCCCATCGACGTGGCGTTCGCCGCGAAGGTCGACGGAAGCGAGCAGCGTTACGTGATCGTGATGCCCGACGGTTCTCAACCGACAGCGCAGGTCTCGGTGCTGATCGCGCTCCATGGCCACGGGTCAGACCGCTGGCAGTTCGTGAGAGACGGCCGTGACGAGTGCCGGGCCGCACGCGATGCCGCCGCGAAACGGCGAATGATCTTCGTCTCGCCCGATTATCGCGGAAAGACGTCCTGGATGGGGCCGGCGGCCGAGGCCGACCTGGTTCAGATCATCGAGGATCTGAGGCGCCGGTTCCGGGTGGGCAAGCTCGTGATCTGCGGCGGGTCGATGGGCGGCACGGCGGCCCTGACGTTCGCCTCGCTGCATCCCGACCTGATCGACGGTGTCGTGTCAATGAACGGCACCGCGAACCTGGTGGAGTTCACCGGGTTCCCGGACGCGATCTCGGCCTCGTTCGGCGGGTCGAAGCAGGACAGGCCCGACGAGTACCGCAAACGCTCCGCCGAACTGGCTGCCGAAAAGCTGACGATGCCGGTCGCGATCACGACCGGTGGCCGTGACACGATCGTGCCTCCCGACAGCGTACGGCGGCTCGCCCAGCGGTTGCAGGAGAAGAACCGCGCGGTGCGGTCGATCCACAAGCCGGAGGGGGGACACGCGACGAACTACGCCGACGCATCCGAAGCGTTCGAATTCGTCCTGGATCAAGTGCTCGATGCCAAGGAACGGGCGCAGTAGCCCTCATTCTGAATAGGCGGAACGCCGCTCACTTCGGGACTAGCCCCTTGATCTCGTCGAGCGTCAAGACGGTGTGGCCCATCGGCAGCATTGTGTAGCGCGTGATCGTGGCCTTCCCATAGAGGTTCGCAAGGTCGCCGACCTTGTCTTTGCGGACCTTGTCGTTCCGATTTCCGTAATTATAAACATGCCCCTCGAAGCATATCCCGACATGCTTCTGCCTCATCGTGCCCATCAGGCCGTCCGCCCCGATGTTGCTCTTGAGCGTGTAATAGGCCAGGCAACCCAGGGGGTTCGGATCGTCCAGGTCGGCGCAAAAGTTGTAAATATCGTTGACCCGGATGAGGGCGCCGGCCGTCGGATGCTTCTTGCCGGCGTGCACCATCCCCGCGCAGGTCAGGCCGGTGGTCACCGAACTATTCAGCTTCAGCACGTGGCCCACGAAGTGGGCGCAGTGGTTATGGTCGTCGCTCACCTTGCCGAAGCCCAGCGGGCAGAGGTCTTCGACGCTCTTGCCCACGAAGGAATCGAGCAGCGTTGCACTGAGGGAAGCCATGACTGTACCTCTCCGGAGGGCCAAGGCCGGGGCAAGGGCTCCCGGCCGGGCGTGAAATCGTCGACCCCACCCACCCCCGAAATCCGGCGGGCAGGCAGCCGGGGTAGTCTCCCCCCGATCGGTACGGCGATGGAGCGTGAATGGGACAGGGCTCGTCAGATCCGCCCCTGCGGCCATTCTCGCGCCGGTCATCCGAGGCGAAAGTTCGCCCGTACACTCGGTCGTGAACGGATTTGCGCTTGCAGTCCCGGGGGGGTTCGAGGCATTCTGGGGCCGGTCGTGCCCTCATCAAATCCCAAGGCCACCGGAGCCCCCCATGCGTCGTGCTCAGATGATGTTCGCCCTCCTCCTGCCGCTCATTTCGGCTTCCGTTGAGGCGAACGACGAGAAGCGTTACCTGATCATCCACGCCGACGACGCCGGCATGTGCCACTCGGCGAATCGGGCCACGATCCAGGCGCTGGAAGAGGGGGTCGTCTCTTCTTGCAGTGTGATGGTGCCCTGTCCGTGGGTCAAGGAGTTCGCCGAGTACGCCCGGACGCATCCCAAGTACGACTACGGCGTCCACCTGACACTCAATTCCGAGTGGCTGGTCTATCGCTGGGGACCGGTCGCCGGGCGCGAGCGGGTGCCGAGCCTGGTGGATGCCGATGGATACCTCCACCGCGGTGTTGAGGCCGTGGTTCGGACCGCCAAGGCTGAGGAGGTCGAGATCGAGCTGATCGCTCAGGTCGAACGGGCCCTGGCGCTGGGCATTCCGATCAGCCACCTCGATACCCACATGGGGGCCCTGGTCAGCCGGCCGGACATCGTCGAGGCCTACGTCCGGGTCGGCCTGAAATACGACCTACCCGTCCTGTTCCTGCGCCAGGTCGAGGGGCCGATCGGCGAGGAGTATCCCGCCATCCGCGAACGCGGCAAATCGCTCCTCGCCGCCCTGGATGCGAAGCAACTGCCGGTGCTCGACAACCTGGAGCAATTCTACGGCGGCAAAACGCACGAGGGACGCCTTGAGAGCTACATGAAAGCCCTGCGCGAGCTGCCGCCGGGCGTCAGCCAACTGATCGTCCACTGCGGCTACGACGACGAGGAACTCCGCGCCGTGACGGACAGCGCCCCACGCCGCGACGGCGACCGGCGGATCTTCACCGACCCGGCCACGGCCGCCGAGATCAAGCGGCTCGGAATCGAGATCATCACCTGGAAGCAATTCCGGGCGATGGTCAAAGTGAAAGCGTCTGACCCTCAACCCGAGCCCCGCGGACGCTGAGGAGTTGGCGGCAGGTGCGTCGGCCGATCGCGGGATCAAGGAAAGCCGGTGACCGCCCCCTCTCGCTTGGCTCACGGGCAGGGTATAACCCGTGGCCCCCGGAGGACTTCCGATTCGCGCCGGGGTCCGCCGGGAGGGCGAGCGGTCGCGTCGATCATTTTTTTCCCGCGCCGGTGTCCGAACGGTTGCAGCTTGTTCGTTGTATTCACGTAAAGGCGGGGGACAGACCCCCGCCCGCGCATCCGAAACCGTTTGGAGTACCGTCATGGCGAAGTTTCTGTTCATCTTTCGCGATTCCTTGGTGAGCCCCGCCCAGCCGTCTCCTGAGGAAATGCAGGCTTTGGGAGCGGCCTGGGGCGCATGGATGCAAAAGTTCAGTGCGGCGATTTTGCCCGGTGGCGACGGATTGAAGCCAAGCGGCCGGCTCGTGAAGGCTGGGCTCGTGACTGACGGTCCCTATGTCGAATCCAAGGAAACCATCGCCAGCTTCTCGGTCATCCAGGCCGAAGACTACGACGCAGCGCTGGTGATCGCCCTCGAGTGTCCGGGCGACTATGCGATCGAGATCCGCGAAATGGCCGGCTACGCTTGAGCGAACCGCGCGCGCTGGTGGAACACTTTTTTCGCCACGAGTTCGGCCGGATCAGCGCCTTGCTGACCCGGTCGCTCGGCGTGCGCCGGCTCGAGCTCGTTGAGGACGTCGTTCAAACCGCGCTCGTGCAGGCCCTGGAAACCTGGTCTCGGCGCGGCGTGCCGGAAGACCCGGCCGGCTGGCTCTACCGCACCGCCCGCAACCTCGCGATCGACGCGCTGCGGCGAGAGCGAACCCACGCCCATGCCTTGCCTCGCCTGGCCGAAGACGCCGAGCAGGAATCGTCGCCGCCGATCGAAGCCCATTTCGCCGACGAGATCGGCGACGAACCGCTTCGCCTGCTCTTCGTCTGCTGCCACGAAGCGGTGCCGGCCGAATCCCGGGTCGCCCTCGCGCTGCGGACGCTCTGCGGTTTCAGCACCGCGGAGATCGCCCGCGCGTTGCTCACCACCGACGCCAACATCCAGAAGCGGATCGAGCGGGCGCGGGATCGGCTGCGCGAGCTGGACGTGGATTTTGACACGCCGGATGCAGCCCAGCTTTGCGCCCGGCGGGACGCGGTCCTCGCAGTCGTCTATCTCCTTTTCAGTCAGGGCTGCCACGTCACCCATGGCGACACGCCGATCCGCCGCGACCTGTGCGATGAGGCCCGCCGGCTGGCGCGGATGCTCGCCGACCATCCCGTCGGCGACGTCCCAGCGGTCCATGCCTTGCTCGCGCTGATGTGCTTCCACGGGGCCCGCTTCGACGCGCGCGTCGCTCTCGACGGCACCATCGTTTTGCTCGAGGAACAGGATCGCTCCGCCTGGAACTGGAGCGACGTGCGCGAAGGCATGGCCTGGCTCGCCAGGTCAGCCACGGGCGACGAGCTGACGCGCTATCACGTGGAAGCCGGCATCGCCTGGGAGCACTGCCGCGCGCCGACCTTCGCCGACACCGATTGGCGACAGATGGCCGAATTGTACGACACGCTCGATCGCATCGCGCCGTCGCCGCTGAACTCCCTCAACCGCGCGGTCGCCGAAGCTTACCTGCACGGCCCGCAAGCCGGCCTCGATCGCTTGGCCGCCGTTCTTCCGGAAAACGTTCCGGCCCGTTATCCCGGTTGGCACGCCGTGATCGGCGAGCTCCATTTCCGCCTCGGCCGATACTCCGCCGCCGCGTGCGCCTGGCGAGAAGCCTTGCACCTTACCACGGCCCGCGCCGATCGAGAATTCTTGCGTCGCCGCCTTGCCGCCTGCCAGCCCAAGGAAAAAGACGCAGACCAGACACTCCGTGAAATGGAACGAGAGATCTGATGAGGAGCGAATCCATGCCTCAGGAATACATTGAGATCCGCGGCGCACGCGAGAACAATTTGAAGAATGTTTCGCTGCGCATTCCCAAACGCAAGATCACGATTTTTACAGGTGTTTCCGGTTCCGGGAAATCGTCGATCGTGTTTGATACCCTCGCCAACGAAGCTCAGCGGCTGTTGAACGAAAACTTCAGCCTGTTCATCCGCAACTTCCTGCCGCGCTATCCTCAGCCCGAAGCGGATGCCCTCGAAAATTTGAGTATGGCCATCGTCGTCGATCAAAAGCGCCTGGGCGGCGGCTCCCATTCGACCGTGGGGACGGTCACCGATATTTACAGCATCTTGCGTCGCCTCTTTTGGCGCATCGGACAGCCCTTCGTCGGTCCGGTCAACGTCTTCAGCTTCAACGATCCGCAGGGCATATGCTCGAACTGCAACGGGCTTGGCCGCAAACTGGATGTGGACCTGGACAAGTTTCTCGACACCTCCAAATCGCTCAATGAAGGAGCGATCTTGTTCCCGGAATATGCAGTGAATGCATGGGGTTGGAGCCTCTGTATTGAATCCGGATTGTTCGATCCCGACAAAAAGCTTTCTCAATACACTCAAAAGGAAATGGATTCGCTGCTGTATAGTGAGTCCATCAAGGTCAAAACGAAAGTCGGTACCAAGGACATCAATCTGACCTTTCAAGGCATCATCGAAAAGTTTGCGTCCAAGTACATCAAGCGGGACATCAAAACGCTGTCGGAGCGTACGCAAAAGGCCGTCGCTCCGTATATGACGATGGGTCCGTGCACCCAGTGCAAGGGGACGCGTCTCAGCCAGGCCGTCTTGGAATGCAAGATCAACGGCCACAATATCGCGGAACTGGCCAACATGGAGATCACAGAGCTGATCGAGCTTGTGAAAGCCATGAAGGACCCGATTGCCCAGCCGATTGTCAATACGCTGGTGGAACGCCTGCAACACCTTGTGGATATCGGTCTTGAATATCTCAACCTGAACCGTGAAACCGACACGCTCTCCGGCGGTGAATCCCAGCGCATCAAGATCGTCAAACATCTCAGCAGCAGCCTGATGGACGTGATGTATGTCTTCGATGAGCCGAGCGTGGGCATGCATCCCCGTGACGTGCATCGCATGAATGAGCTGCTGCAAAAACTGCGAGACAAGGGCAACACGGTTATCGTGGTCGAGCATGATCCGGACGTGATCAAAGTGGCGGACCACATCATTGACGTAGGTCCACATGCCGGGCGGCACGGAGGCGAGATCGTCTTCGAAGGCAGCTATCAGGATTTGCTGCACGCCGATACGTTGACAGGGAGACACATCAGGCAGACCATTCCTCTCAAGGATAAGTTCCGCAAGCCAACAGGCAAGCTGCCGGTCAAAAACGCCAGAATCAACAACCTGCAGAACGTCAGTGTGGATATCCCCACCGGTGTACTCACGGTCGTGACAGGCGTCGCTGGCTCGGGAAAGAGTTCATTGATCAACCAGGTCTTCTTGCGGCAACATCCCGATGCCATCGTCATCGACCAATCGGCCGTGGGCGTTTCCAGCCGCTCCAACCCGGCCACCTACACGGGCATCCTGGATGACGTGCGCAAGGCATTCGCCGCCGCCAACAAGGTCAACGCATCGCTTTTCAGCTTCAATTCCAAGGGTGCCTGCGAAAACTGCCAAGGACTCGGCGTCATCTACACCGACCTGGCCTTTCTGAGCGAAGTGAAAACGCCCTGCGAAGTCTGTGGCGGCAAGCGTTTCAAAGACGAAGTGCTGGCCTATAAGCTGAATGGCAAATCCATCAGTGACGTGCTGGCCATGAACGTGCAGCAAGCGCTGGAGTATTTCGCGATCAAGGAAGTGCTTCGCAAGCTCCAAGCCATGAGTGACGTGGGGCTGGATTACCTGAGCCTGGGTCAGCCGTTAAGCACGCTCTCAGGCGGCGAATGTCAGCGCATCAAGCTGGCCAGCGAACTGCACAAGCAGAGCAGCGTCTACGTGATGGACGAGCCCACCACGGGCTTGCACATGTCCGACATTAGCCACCTGCTGAGTGTCATGAATCGTCTTGTGGATGCAGGCAATACGGTGGTCGTTATCGAGCATAACCTCCATGTCATCAAAAACGCCGACTGGATCATCGACATGGGTCCCGAAGGCGGCAGCAAGGGGGGCAAAATTATGTTTGAATGCACACCCAAAGAACTGCTCAAGGCGAAGCAGTCGCTCACCAGCGCGTACCTTCAAGGCTAATCCTGCACTTGCAGAGAGATCTGTACTTTCCGCAATTTCATTGCATTCTGATGGCCTGCGGAGGGATCCTATAGGGTGGCTATCGAACGTTGATTGCGTCGCCCGGCAAAGCCGAATACATGACCAATTCGCACAGCCAACGGGCCGCCACGCCGCTACGGGGTTGTACTCCACAGTCGGCCGTATGGAACAACCGGCCCGATCGACTGACCGAGGAGTACCAGGCCCCACCGCGACGGGGGCCGTGGAGATGCTCCGCGTGGGCGTGCATGTCGCCGACCGTCGCCCAGCAATCGTCATCCAGGTCGCCGTCCCACCGCATCCCGGCCGAGGTCGGCGCCGGGTGACCAGGGCGCCATAGGAGTGTGCCACACGCGACCAACAAGTCGATCAACCCAGCCAGCCAGGAAGCATCTTCTCGGGCGGAGTAGCGGATCGCCACCCACGCGGACTCGAACGCGACCGCATCGCCGTGGGTGACGCGGAAATCCCAGCGTGGCGAGCGGCCTTTCGGTCGAGCGTACTGCCACACCTCCACAGCCATCCATATCTCCGTCTGGCACGCCTTGAAGTAGACGGGGGCCGGCCCGAGCGGGACGATGGCAGTTACCACATAGAGCAGAGTCGGCCCCCGATGATATCCTCTTCACTTGACACCCGCACCGTACCAGTGGTTCGCCCGACTCGCCGGCCTCTCGATCGCCGGTCCACCCCAAGGCTCGCCCTCCTGTTCCTCGGAGCCAAGCTCAGCGATCGATTCCAGTCCTGCTCCCTCGCCCTCGACGACACCACGACGAAGCATTATGGGCCGCAGATCCAGGGGGCCGGCGTGCATCACAACCCGACACCCGGCCCAGCCGGGTCGCTCTTACGTCCACGGGCTGCTCGTCAACCACAAGGCATGGGGCACAGTCGCCCTGCCGCTGCTGGCCCAACGTTCAATCATTTTGTGCCGATCGCAGGCATACAATAGCCTTAGCTAGATTGGCCAAGCATCAGAACGTGCTCACCGGCTGGAGCGAGCGATGAGGTTGCCCAGATTCCAACTGCGAACACTGATGGTTGCCGTGGCCATAGTCGCCTTGATTGCCTGGGCCGGCAGGATGATGAGGCTTTCGGCCGTTTACCAACGTCGTGCCGACACGTACCAGATGTACCTGTTTAGAATCGAGTCACCCGGGGTTCGTGGTGGGTGGAGGCCCCCCCCGACAGAACACGACAGGTGGGCCAATCATATGACGAACAAGTACCGGAATGCCGCCCGCTACCCTTGGCTTGTTGTCACTCCCGATCCTCCCGAACCTGCTCACTTTCAACGCTTCCCGGCCACCCCTTACCCCCGGCCTTCTCTTGGTTTCCCATCCTCCCGATCCAAGGAGGACTGAGCCCCCGATACAGCTTCCACAGCTCACGTCGTAATGGCTGATGGTCGCGGCGGCGGGAATGCGCCAGCCAACCGACGGCGGCGGAGCAAAGCAAGGTCGCCGAGGCGGGATCGGGAACCGTCGTCTCCGTCAAGCTCGTGAGTGTGCTGGCGAACAAGACCTGGACGCGGTTCGGGGCCGTGACCTTTGAGCCTCGCCTGCTGAGAATTCAGAACGGGATGCGTATACTGACAGAGACCATCTCCGAATCCAATGTGGCTTTCAATCCCTATGATTACGGGGCCAGTCCGTCCGCTCGCCAGGTTATCCCGCTGAGCAATCACACTCCGCAGCCGACCTCTCACATTTTTTCGAGTTTCTCTTGCGGCTCCTGTAAGAAAGGACCGAGAGCACCCACTAATACTGTCGGCGGGTGCCCCCCTGTGTCATTCCGCAAAGGTCATGCGAGATCCGCTTCATGAACAACTTGCTGCCCCTTTTCGTGGTCGGCTGCGGCCTGTGGCTCTCGTTTCTGGGAGTTTGGGGACGACTCTCCACCTTTCGCACAGGCAGCGGGGCTGGCTCGGCGGGGGAGCCGACCTCGAGAGCGTCGGCGGCCGTGACCGTGAAAGCGAAGGTGCCCACGTCCCTCCGAATCAAACAAATCGGCGGCCTATTCTGGTTCTGCATGGGAATCGCCACCCTCTGGTTTTCCGGCATCCGCGATCCCAGGACCCGGCCGAATTCATGGACCTTGGCATCCGTTGGCCTGTTCTGGGTGGTCATCGGCGTTTGGGAGTTCCTCACCACCGTTCCCAGGCGTGTCAGACGACAACTCTTAAGCGAGGAAAACGGGCGACTTGCCGAGATCGTGACGCAACATGTCGAGCAAGCGTTCCCAGAGGGACATGTTGGCCTCGTTGTCGGTGCCATTGCCAAGGACGAAGAAATCCTGTTGGGGTTCGGCGCCCGTCAGGTGAGAGGTTCGCAGCCTCCCGACGCGGACACCGTGTTTGAAATCGGCTCCATCTCCAAGGCTTTCACGGGAATCCTCCTGGCCCAACGGATTGAAAGCGGAGAGTTGGAACTCGACGACCGCATCGCGGAGCTGCTACCGGAAGGATGGTCGCTGTCGGAGCCAGCGCGGGAGATCACGCTGCGGCATTGCACAACCCATACGTCGGGATTCCCCCGACTTCCGGCGAACTTGCTTGGCATATCCGACGTGTTTCATATGCTACTTGGCGGCGATCCGTATCGCGACTACAGCGAAGAGGAATTTCGCAACGCGTTAGCCACGGTCAAACTGACATGCGATCCGGGGACCGAGTGGGGCTACTCAAACTTCGCCGCCGGCCTCCTGGGGTTCGTTCTCGCCACGCAAAACGGAACAGATTACGAGACGCTTGTAACAAGCAAGATCTGCCAGCCCCTCGGAATGCATAGAACCACAATCACCAATGACGATTGGCTTCGAGAGCATATGCCCGCGAACTACCGATTCGTTCTCAATCTGGGTCCGGCGAGTTTTGGGCTGAAAAGCGACGAGTGGCAGCTTCCGAATCATCTCGCCGGCGCGGGCGCGATTCGCTCAACAGGCCGTGACATGATGACGTTTCTCAAAGCGAACATGGGCCTCATTCCTACCCCAATCGACGCAGCAATCCAGCGCTCGCACCAGGTATTATTTCAAGAGCGTGCCGATCGGGCGATGGGAATGAACTGGATTCGATCGTTCGAGAGCGCCATTTCGCAGAATATCATCTGGCACAACGGTGGAACCGGCGGCTTCAGGACTTATCTTGGATTTACGGAGGATCATCAATACGGAGTTTTTGTGTTGTCGAACACGGCTATTGTTGGTGTCGACGCATTGGCGGCAGGAATCCTCAAAACACTTGTCCGAGATCAGGGTCCCGTAAGCCTGCCACAAAGCATGGCTACGCCAAGGTAGCCCCAATCGTCCAGGTTCAGTTCGGCAAGCGGATCAGGAGTCAGTGCGCCCATGAGCGATGAGCCGAATCCTTACGCCGCCCCTGCCTCGCCGATTGTCACGACCCGACCGAAGAGTCCGAGGCAACCGACCCCCATCGGCCGGCTCATCTACCTCGTCGGGTGGACATGGCCGCTTGTCCTTGGCCTGTGTGGAGTCGCTGCGGACAGGGTCCAGATCCCCACTCTCACGAAAGTCGCCCTCTCGTTCGCCTCGCTGCTGCTGCTACCGGTACTCGTGACGCGGTATGGTGGCCAATGGCGGTGGGGCTGCGCCACGTTTCTGGGGGCTTACTGCCTCCTGAGCGTCGTGGTCATGTGGTTCTGGAACTGAGCGTCCGCTCGCCTCCATGGGAGGCATGGCCACCAAGCGAGCAAGCGAGCAAGCGAGCAAGCGAGCAAGCGAGCAAGCGAGCAAGCGAGCAAGCGAGCAAGCGAGCAAGCGAGCAAGCGAGCAAGCGAGCAAGCGAGCAAGCGAGCAAGCGAGCAAGCGAGCAAGCGAGCAAGCGAGCAAGCGAGCAAGCGAGCAAGCGAGCAAGCGAGCAAGCGAGCAAGCGAGCAAGCGTCCCGAAACTACGCCACTTTCAACGCTCTTACGTGTGCCTCGGCGATCGCCAAGTTCTGCACGGTCGCGGCGATGGCTTGAATCGTCTCCGCTTCGCGGGTGAGGTGCGCCATGGAGATCGAATCCAGGTCGTTGATCGCCCCCTGGATCGACTGCCCCAGGGGGAGCATGACGGGCGCATAGCGGCTGGCGATGCGGTTCTTCTCCGAGTCGGGCAGCGTCTGCTGGGGCCGGAACGACGCCATCAGGCTGTTGCGCCAGTCGAAGAGCCGCTTGCTCAGGACCGGTCCGATCCCCGGCACTTTCTGGTTGCTCAGCAGCGGCACGCCTGAGAAGAGGGGGGCGGCCCATCATCAGCAGGGGGAAGACCAGCGCCGCCAGGGCGAAGAGGTCGTGGTTAGGCGACCGGTCAAGGCTTGCGAAGTTCTTGCCGGGCAGTTCGGGCGGCGCATATCCGGCACGCCCACTCCGCAGTGGCGAGCCGAGCCGAGCCGAGCCGAGCCGAGCCGAGCCGAGCCGAGCCGAGCCGAGCCGAGCCGAGCCGAGCCGAGCCGAGCCGAGCCGAGCCGAGTGGACGCGGATGAGCGTCCCCAAGGTTCGCACGCCGCTGGTCCATCTGCTCAAGGTCCGCGTGTGGGACGTCGCCGAAATCCTGAGATGGCCCAAGTAGCGCCGGGAGCGGAACCGGCGCGTTGCGATCAGCCATCGCAAGCGGCGGCGCGGCGAGTAAAGGAGAGCAAGGGAACCTGCACTCTCTATGAATGTGGGAAGGCAAATCAATCAGCAGTCGCATCAAATCCGATGGACGTATTCCATAATCCCGAAAACACTTTACTCGTTATAGACAAAGAAATTAAGTCAAAAAAATCTCACAATCGAGAAATTTTGCTTATGCAACAAATTGCCACCTCATCGACAAAACTGTTTGAAGCGCAGCAAGTTAACTCGCGTACGCTAATCACCCAACTGACACTGGACATGTGTATTTATAGAGGGCGTGTTTTTCATCTTGTGGGCGAAAGGACGAAATCGGGATCTTGGGCTCGATGCCACGATCCCAAGGCCGGCAGATCCACAGAAATGGTTCCTATCTAGTTGGCTGTTATTGGGTTATGGCAAAAAAAAGGAATCCGGCTCCCTGGATGCCCCGTAGGAAATGAGACTCAATGGAGCGGAAACCCGAACCAGCGGTATGCCCTTTTCATTTGCCCAAAGAGGCTCCGGCGAGAAGCGTTGAGCAGCAAAGCTCACACAAACAGCAGGCTTAACTTCCTTCCTGGCAATGGGTTAAAATAGAAGCAAGATCCATCAAGACGAATTAGGGGCGGAAAAAGAATGGGAGGATCGAAGCAACTGTTTTGTCGATAACTGACAATGGATCGGATGACATCAAATAGAGTTTCAGCAAAGCCAAGGGTCAATTTCAACCTTCGATCCAGCAACCTCGTCGGGGAAGTGATTCCCAGAAAACAAGAGGGACTTTCAACGGCCGATGTCACCCGCAGGGTCACACCTGCAAGCGAACGGCGTTCGGTTGCAGAAACGGAGGGACTTTCAGCGGCCGATGTCGCCCGCAGGGTCGCACTGGGTATAATTGATTTCGTCGTGTTTGCTTGATCGCCTTGTCTGATTAGGGGGAGAGTTGTACCATCCCCGCGCCAGACTTCGTAAGAAAATCTGGGGACAAGGCGGGACGAGGAGGTCTGCGGTGCTCGAATTCAGGACCATACAAATTCGGACGGTCCTGTTCACACCGGGGTTGCGGTTTCGCAACGGTCGAGTTCTTGCCCTTTTCCTTTCCAAGCACGGAGACTTGTTCGGCGGAGAACCATTCTCCATAGATCTTCCGGAGGATATGCCGGAAGTTCCCCGAGTCGTCCTGAAGAGCGAGGATTCACTGCTCCAACTTTTGGCCGGGCCCAGTCGACTTGACTTATGTCGTCAGAAACAGGCTGATGAGACGGAAGTCAATATCACCGCCCACCTGAACCTTGCCAGCCGCCTTTTCGCCGAGTATCTTGATGATCTTTGTGTCGAACAGGGGCGAATTGCCTGCGTCGTGACCAGAACGGCACCGAGTGAAAACCCTGCTCAAGCTATCTCCCGGCATTTTTGTCGTAATGAGTGGTTGGAAGGTCCAATCAATCGACCGACCGGATTTGAACTGCATGCACTGAAGCAGTACACACGACAAGAAATCGATTTGAATAGCTGGTTTCGCTGTAGGTCGGGTCATCAAACTGCGAATGCAACGTCCCAAGACGTGATTGCCATTGAGCAGGATCTGAACACAGCAGACAACGAAGCAGCCATGCGAAGGTTCAATACCGACCGGATGCAAGATTTTTTCCGGTTGGCACCAGATGAGCTGGAGAATATCCTCAAGCTCTACTTCCCTCCGAGGAAGGCCCACTAATGGCAGCCGCTACCTCGATGATATTCGACCGTGAAACGAGCTCCACTCCGCCTCTTGGAGAAGTTGAGTTCGGACGTCAGGGATCCGAGTTTTGTGGCCGTCCCACTCCTAACACATTGCAGTCGTTGATGTTGTGGCCAAATTCCATTCGCCGCGCGATTGTCATGCTTATTGAGACGAGTTTGTTCTCCTGGTCAAAACAGGTGGGCCGGCCATGTGGGGCCGTTGCGGCTCCGAAAGAGATCGGCCCCGGTCCTCGCCTGCAAGAACATCGAAAGTACTTGCAAAAGCTTGAGCGTGATGGCGAGATCAGCACCGAGCTTGAAAACACCGCCTGGAGGATTCTGCTCGACTTACTGGATGCGGCTGGCTCCTCCTTGGCAATCCCCGACGCTTGTCCGGGCTCCGATGGACAGTTGCTTTACACGTGGGACCAGGCCGAGCATCATCTGGAACTTGAGATGTTTCCTGATAGGCACGTCGAGTTCTTTTACCGGAATCGTCGCACCGGAGGGCTTTGGGAGCACGAGCAGGACGTTACCGACGGGCTCCCTTTGGACACCATTGCCAAGCTGCGGCTTTTCACCTAAGTCTTCTGACGGCAACAGCTTAAGACAGAAAATTCGGCATGTCACGGTGTAGGCTACTTGCCTGCACCGTGTCTCATAATACGGACGACAAATAGCGTCAATGAACGACATCCATCCAGGCGATGACGGTGATCCATTACCCACAGGAGAATGGGTTATCAGGCTGGTGAAACTGTCGAAAGACGGCTACGTTAGTCCGGAGATGTTTGAATTATCCACAAATGAGAAAAATGCAATACCTCCTCGTTTATCGGTCTGGGCCGAAAAATTAACAAGCGACGAGCAGGCATGGCAACTAACCGGATGCAACTTATCGAAGAATACGATAGCATCTCTAAATATCGACACAATTCGGTCTCTCGTTCCAGAGCCAAACTCGCCCGAGACCCATCACCTGGAAGTAGAGTGGGAACCTAAAAGACTCAGAGATGGGGAAGGGAAGTTGATTTTGGGCGAGGACGGTATGCCCATTCTCGATTCAAAACCGGGAGCGAAGGGGCACGCTGGCATTCGGTATTTAAGGGAAGGAACAAAGGCTCAATACAAGAGTCTTCGCTCACAGTTAGCAGAAAAGGCTAACCAAAAACTGCGAACCATTTCGTCTGGGATCCCTGACAATCCCTACGGCGACGTCGCCATGAAGCATTGATTGTTGCCACTGCGATCACGCTTCCTCCACCGCATCCCCCGCCACCCACTTCACATGCTCCCGGCCCCGGCAATAAACACCCCCGCCAACTCATACACAACTCCCCGTGGGACTCGAATCAAGGCATCCGACCTGGATCAAGGCGGCGGCAGGGGACGTCGCCCCCTGCCGCGCCAGAAAGCCGAATCAATAGCGGTAATGCTCGGACTTGAAGGGGCCTTCCTTCGGGACGTGGATGTAGGCGGCCTGTTCCGGGGTCAGCTCGCTCAACTGGACGTTCAGCTTCCTGAGCTGCAAGCGGGCGACATGCTCGTCCAGCTTCTTGGGCAGGACGTAGACGCCGACGGGGTACTTCTCGTTGTGCTGCCAGAGCTCGATCTGGGCGAGGGTCTGGTTCGCGAAGGAGGAGCTCATCACGTACGAGGGGTGGCCGGTGCCACAGCCGAGATTGACCAGGCGACCCTTGGCGAGCAGGATGATCCGCTTCCCGTCGGGGAAGATGATGTGATCGACCTGCGGCTTGATCTCCTCCCAGGTGTATTTCTCGAGCGACTCCACGTCGATCTCGTTGTCGAAGTGGCCGATGTTGCAGACGATGGCCTGATCCTTCATCTTGGCCATATGGGCATGCGTGATAACCTTGTAGTTGCCGGTGGCCGTCACGAAGATGTCGGCCTTGTCGCTGGCATACTCCATGGTGACGACGCGGTAGCCTTCCATCGCGGCCTGCAACGCGCAGATCGGGTCGACTTCGGTGACCCACACCTGGGCCGAGAGGGCGCGAAGGGCCTGGGCCGAACCCTTGCCCACGTCGCCGTAGCCGGCGACGACGGCGATCTTGCCGGCGACCATCACGTCGGTGGCTCGCTTGATGCCGTCCACCAGCGACTCGCGACAGCCGTACAGGTTATCGAACTTCGACTTCGTGACCGAGTCGTTGACGTTGATGGCGGGGAACTTCAGCTCGCCACGCTTGTGCATCTGATAGAGGCGGTGGACGCCGGTGGTCGTCTCCTCGGTGACGCCCTTGACGGCGGCGAGGTTCTTGGCGTACCAGCCGGGCTGCGAGGCGATCCGACTCTTGATGGCGGCGAACAGGACGCGCTCCTCCTCGCTGGAGGGCTTGTCGAGGACGGAGATGTCGGCCTCAGCGCGGGCGCCGAGGTGGAGCAGCAGGGTGGCATCCCCGCCGTCGTCGAGGATCATGTTCGAGTGCCCGCCGTCAGCCCACTCGAAGATCTTATGGGAGTAGTCCCAGTACTCCGTGAGGGACTCACCCTTGTAGGCAAAGACGGGGATCCCAGCGTCGGCGATGGCGGCGGCAGCATGATCCTGGGTCGAGAAGATGTTGCACGAGGCCCAGCGGACCTCGGCGCCGAGGGCCTTGAGCGTCTCGATCAGGACGGCCGTCTGGATCGTCATGTGGAGCGAGCCGGTGATCCGAGCCCCCTTGAGGGGTTGGCGCGAGGCATACTCCTCGCGGATCGCCATCAGGCCCGGCATCTCGGTCTCGGCGATGGCGATCTCGCGGCGGCCCCAGGGGGCAAGCGCGATGTCGGCAACGTGGTAATCTTTGACGGCAGCTGGCTTTTGCGCAGTAGCGGACACGTTCAAAGTCTCCTGAAACGATGAACGGGCGCCGTTGCACAGTAGTATGATCCATCCCATCGAGCCTGGCAGGAACGCCTATGCGTACCGTCGCAGCGCCCCTCAATGGAATGGCGTTGGCTTGCTGACCTCAAGCAAGCCTCCGTCCTTGGAGCATCGTCCAAGTGCATCCCTTCATACCAAATCGAGCCGGCCAGAAACAAGTCGAAGGCGGAAGGAGTCCGGCAAACCGCCCCCAGCGAGGCTCAAGAATGACCTTCAGGGCCGGTCCCTCACCAACGATCAACGCCGCCTACCCTCGAGACTCCACCGGCCGGACCGGCATGAGTCATTCGGCAGTCGGGATCCGCACCCCCGCGATGAGGATGTCGACGAGCCGCTTGGCACTCTCCTCCCAGCCGGGGGCAGAACTGATGCAGGCGACGCCAGCCAGGGCGCGGAGCAAGTCGATCGGGTCGATGTCCAGGCGGATGGCACCGCTGGCGACCGCCCGATCGACCAGCAAGGCGATCGCCGCCTTGACCAACGCACCGGATTCGGCGTAGAGCTCGGAAGGCCCCCCGACCATCGAGGCAAGCGCCGACGACATGACCTGCTTCGTAGCGATGTGGTCAACGAACAGGCGCAACCAGGCGCGCAAGGCCTCGACCGGAGGCAAGTCGGCGGCGAATCGAGACGCCGCCCGGGCGAGGTTCTCCGTTTCGTTGCGGTAGACCGACTCGATCAGCGCATCTCGCGTCGGGAAGTGGCGATAGAGCGTGCCGATCCCCACACCGGCCGCCTTGGCGATCGCTTCGAGGCTCGTATCAGCCCCCCCTTCGCTGAACATCGCCTTGGCCACCTTGATCAGCCGATCGCGATTCCTCCGGGCATCAGCCCGCAACGGACGCGTTGGCTCGTGTCGATCATCCCCCCCCATCAGAAAATACCCCTTGATAAACGGAGGGACCCTCCATATATTGATTCGGAGGCACCCTCCACTTTCCAGTATTACCGATGAGGACCGGCGCCGGCAATGGGTTGCGTCGGCGAGAGGGGTCCGCTCGGTTGCTCTCTTTTGGCGGAAGGAAGCGAGGCGATCAATGTCCCGGCAATTCGGCGCAACGTCGACGACCGACGAAGTCCTTGAAGGGCAGGATCTGAGCGGGATCCGCGTGCTGGTGACCGGCGTATCGGCCGGTTTGGGGGTAGAGACGGCCCGAGCTCTGGCCAGTCGCGGCGCCAAGGTGGTGGGAACCGCACGCGACCTCGCGAAGGCGGAACACGCCACGGCCCAGGTTCGTGCCGATGCAAAGGCCGGGGGCGGCTCGCTCGAGCTGGTCGCTCTCGATCTTGCCTCGCTCGCGAGCGTCCGGACCTGTGCCGACGCACTGAGGGCGCGGGACGAACCGTTCGACCTCGTCATCGCCAACGCGGGCGTGATGGCGACTCCGTTCGGACACACCGCCGACGGCTTTGAGACTCAATTCGGCACCAACCATCTCGGCCACTTCGTGCTCGTCAACCGGATCGCGCCGCTGATGAGGCCGGGCGCGCGGCTGGTGAACCTGGCGTCGTCTGGGCACCGCTACAGCGACGTCGATCTCGACGACCCGAACTTCGAGCGAACGCCCTACGAGCCGTTCGTCGGTTACGGCCGTTCCAAGACGGCGAACATCCTGTTTGCGGTGGAGTTCGACCGCCGGCATCGGTCGCGGGGCGTCCGGGCTACCGCCGTCCACCCGGGTGGCATCCTGACCGAACTGGGCCGCCACCTCGATCAGAGCTTCTTTCAGGTGATGATCGATCAGATGAACCAGGAACTCGCAGCCGAGGGCAAGCCCCCCTTCCAGTTCAAAACGACCCCGCAGGGAGCGGCGACCTCGGTCTGGGCAGGTGTGGTCGCGGAAGCCGACAACGTGGGCGGTCGCTACTGCGAGAACTGCCATGTCAGCGCCATCGTGCCCGACGATTTCAAGCTCAGCGCCATCAGCGAAGGGGTGCGTGGTTACGCGCTCGATCCCGAGCGTGCCAAGGCGCTCTGGGCGAAGAGCGAAGCGATGGTGGGGGAACGGTTCTGATCGCGTCTTGAATCACACCCCGTTCCACTCTTGAGTTGGCGCGGCGAGCGTTGACTCGCCGTGCCACCGTCGAATTCGCGCCGCACCGACTTGAGTTCTCAGGCATAGGCACTCGGCCTAGCTCGGCAAGTCAACGTCCGAACATCGCCACAATCCCCAGGCCGTTGGATCTGGTCTTCCTTTATGAATGACTTGCTGCGGGGGATGCGATGGAATGGCTCGAACCCTGGTGGCATGTCGCGGCGGAGAGGCCCGAACTCACCGCCCTCTACGAGCGGGAGATGCGAGCCGAAGTCGGGGCCGATCATCCCCTGTACGGTGTGCCGGTCGCAGCAATCGGCAAAGACGACAGTTGCGACGACGTGCTCTTCCAACTGCTCGACGGGTCAGGGCGAGTGGCGGTCGTCCACCTCACCTGGACACGGCATCCAGAACCGATGCCCTGGCCGGCCACCGAAATCTTCCCCGACCTGGAGTCATTTGCCGAGTTGCATATGCGACCCGATTTTGAGGAGTATTGGACTTAGACCAAGGAGCTTCGGAGCGGGGGAGATGATATGGGATGTACCCGATGTCCGAACGAATTAAATCACGGAAAGTACAGACAGGTGAGAGCAGGGATGTGCTCAATGCCCACGATTCTGTCGCCCGGCTTCTGGGCCTGCGGTCATACTACATGATGATCACGGTCGCCCGCGTGAACCGCTTCAGTTGTGTGATCGAACTCTTATCGTCACCTTCATGATCCGGACGTCACGCTCATTCTGAGGATGGTCGGAGATCCCCATTGGGAGCAGAGACAGCCACCCTTCCCACCCCGGTCTTGCTACGAGCGATTAGGGTTAATGACCGGCTGGACGGAGGTCGCGTTTCTGTGAACCTCACCGTCGTGTCAGCCAACCGCCGCACGGAGAGGATCAGAGGCTATGAACTATGGACCTGAAGAGCACCCACCCTTGCATCGGCGGGGCGATATCGTCGAACTCGACGGGCTGCTTGGAGTCATCGTCGCTGTCCCTGGAGAGATCGTTGAAACGACACTCGGCACTGATCGAGTCCCCGAGACCCATGTTGCCTTGTGGTTCGGCGACTCTGGAGGCAAGCGAATTTCCGAAGGTGGGATTGGCGGCCAGGTGCCTGAGATTTGGACGGTCCCTATCGAGCTATGCCTGCGGGCCAGCAAGCCCCTATGCCGCCACTGAGCACTGATCTTGCGGCTTACACTCAGCTAGAGCGTGTTATGAACTGTAGTCCACTGGCGATCGTAGTTTAGGGTATGATCACTCACAAGCCCTATCCCAGCGATGTCAGCGACGCCGAATGGGAGTTCGTCCTTCCCTACCTCTGCCTACTGCCTGAAGAGGCCGGTCAGCGCGTCCACAACCTCCGCGACGTCTTCGACGCCCTGCGATGGCTAGTCCGCAGCGGCGCCCCATGGCGATACTTGCCCAACGACTTTCCCCCTTGGCAGATGGTCTACCAACAGACCCGCCGCTGGCTCGCCGCCGGTTGCTTCGAGGCGATCGTCCACGACCTTCGCGCCGTGCTCCGATTCGCCGACGGTCGAGGCCCCGAACCGACCGGCGCCGTCCTCGACAGCCGGACGATTCAGTCCACTCCCGAGAGCGGCCACCGCGCCGGCTACGACGGTTATAAGCGGCGCAAAGGCTCGAAGGTCCATGCCGCCGTTGATACGCTGGGGAATCTGCTGGCTTTGCATGTCACCGCGGCCAATGAGCAAGACCGGGCCCAAGTCGGCCGGCTGGCCGAGGCGATCCAGGAGGCGACGGGAGAGTCGGTCGAATTGGCGTACGTCGATCAAGGTTACACTGGTGAGGAGCCTGCGGCTGCGGCGGCCGAACACGGGATCCGGCTGGAAGTCGTCAAATTGGCCGAGGCGAAGCGGGGCTTCGTCCTGCTGCCGCGACGGTGGGTCGTCGAACGGTCGTTCGGCTGGGCGGCGCGATTCCGCCGCTTGGCGAAGGACTACGAGCGTCTCGCCGAGACACTCGTCGGGTTGCACTACGTCGCATTCAGCCTGCTCATGCTCCAGAAGGCCGCTCCGCTATTCGTGTGGAGTTCATAACACGCTCTAAGGCCACGGTCGTCAATCGTCGCCCCCTGCCCCGCACTCGGGCAATCACATCACTGGATCTCCTCACGGCTTTGCCGACCCGCTCTTGTGGCGAATCACGATCGCCGGGGGTGTGGCATCCTGGTGAAAACGTTGCCCTTGGGTCAGGTCGCTAAACGGTGGGTTTGCGGCATCACGACTCAGTGCCACGCTTCGTGCGGGAATCGTAGCAGTCTTGGCCATTATAAACCCGAGAACGGAACCGATGACGATGATCGTCCAGATCAGGGAGAGACCAGCCTTAACATGGGGAAGCCAAGTGAGGGAGGAGGCAAGCAACGGGCCTATCATCACCGGCCAAACGCAGCAGACAGCGACGACCGCTACCAAGCCCATAATCTCCGCGATTGAGAGATGAGGACGGCGAAGTTGGTTTTTGAAGATGCCCGCTCTCAGCTTCACGCGGGGCGGTCGCATCGTTGAGTCTCCTCACGGCTTTGCCGATTGTCTCTTGAAGCGTATCACGATAGGCGGGGGCGTCGCATCGTCATGAACGTAAAGCGAGGTCGTTCCATCTCTCATTCCCTCAGGCAGGTCGGCATCGCTGGCCTCAAGGATGGTAACCGTTCGGCCACATCCTAAGCGCCTCAGCGAACAGGGTGCGATACATGACGATTCCCAGGATCGCTATGGCGATGGTACAGACCCAGAGCCAAGCCCTATAGACCAGCCAGGCGAGCCGAAGTTCGACATGATACCTGACCAGGAGGGAACTGATGGCTGCCCCAATGCCTGCTGCCAGCGTCATGAGCATGAGACAGCCAATTACCGCCATCCCACCAGACCAGACCGCATGGATCGTCAGTCCGAAAGGCCAGCCATTCGCCCATCCCGGTGCGAAGAAGAGTGAGAGGGCGATCCAGGCTTCGAGCACGAGTGCCGGTAAGGCCAACGGCCACCGCTTAAACTGATTCATCTGGTGTCCCGTTCGCGTTGGCCGGATGAGAAAGTCTCGGCCCGTTCATTGAAACTCAACGCTGACGGCCCGCGTCACAGGTCTCGGTGAGGGATCGTCACGACCTTCCCAACTCGTCGACCATCACCATAGGTGACGATGACCAACAAAGAGCGGAACTGGAAATCGCTCAGGATTCTGCCCAGGCCGGTGCTTAAAGAAATCTGCAATAAAGCGAGGGTTGGTCCCGATCGGTTCTCGACGACGAGTCGGTTCTCCGTTTTTCGGAGGCCGCACGTAACACCGCCGAACACCCAGGCTAGGCCCGCCACAGCGATCATCAGCCGCCGCACCATGAATCGCATTGCTCGATCCTTCGCCTGCCTCGGGAGAATCGTTGGATTCAGGGCCAGGGACGAGTCTTCACGGTCCATACCCACTTCAGACGGTGCCACTCAAAGCAGTGTTCGTGACAGCCGAACGAGGATCAACCAGGTCCGCTCATTGGGACTGAAGTCGGCGAAGTCCACGCGGTATTGCCCTTTTGGCAGCGTGAACTCCAGCCAGTTCGGATCACCGCCGCCTTCGTGCGGCGGGCGTTCAGACCCCTCATAAGCGGCATCGATGACGAGAAGGGGGCCCTGACTGACCTGCAACCGATGTTCGGTTTGCGACCAATTCGCCTCCTCTGCACGACCGACGGCTTGCCAAACCTCGTCCTCCCCATAGGCATGGCCCCAACGGACCAGAATTCCTCCGTCGTCAGAGGGGATGAAGGCTGTCCGCATAGGTTGATCCCAGAGAACCAAGCCAAAGCCAGGGCCAACCTCAACCATCCCGACGTAGTCATCGACGTCCCCGGCCCGGTCATAGTCGCATACGGGTCCATCAGGATCGCCCCAAACCCAACCCTCGGGGATGGGAACGCCTGGCGGCGGTACGATACCGTTCCAGTACAGGGCCAGCGCGTATAACTGTGCGGCCTGAGTAGTCTGGCGCGACAGACCGTGGCTCGTTATCTTTGAATCGGTCCTCGTGAATCGGCTTACTGCACTCCGGGTGTGCGGAGGCCGACACCGACCGATCCCAGGATGCCTCCCATGGCCAAGCCCGTCGATGTCGGCTCCATCGGCTCTTATTTCGAATCGCTCTCCGATCCCCGCCACGCACGCAATCGTCGGCACTTGATGGTCGATATCGCTGTCATCGCGGTCGCGCCGTCATCTGCGGATGCGATGGCCCTACCGCCATTCATCGCTGGGCCAAGAATCGTGAGTCCTGGCTGGCCCTGCATCTGGCCCTGCCCAACGGCATCCCCTCACGGGATTGCATCCGACGCTTGCTCATGGCGCTGAAACCCGAAGCCTTTCAACGCTGCTTCCAGGACTGGATCTGCGACGCGATCCCCGCCGACACTGAGAACTCCCGCCGACACGTCGCTATCGACGGCAAAGCCTGTCGCGGATCGCACGATGCGGCCAAAGGTCTTGGCAATCTGCACATTGTCAGCGCCTGGGCCAGCGAGCAGGGCATTGCGCTGGGTCAGGTGGCCACCGACGCCAAGTCCAACGAGATCACAGCCATCCCAAAACTTCTCGAGCAGATTGACCTCACGGATACGCTCATCACGATCGACGCGATGGGCTGCCAGAAAGCGATTGTCGAGCAGATCGTTGACGGTGGCGGCGACTGCGTGATCGCCGTCAAAGACAATCCGCCGAAGCTCGCAACCGCGATCCAAGCGTTCTTCCTCGACCACCTGGAACGCGATCTCGAGGACCTCCACTATCGATACGACGAGACCCGTGATGCCGGGCACGGCCGCATCGACGAGCGTTCCTATTATCTGGTCAAGGTGCCGACTGATTTCGCGCCGCTGAAGGATTGGCCCTGGATCAAGGCAATTGGCTATGCGGTGCGAATCACGCAGCATGCCGATGGGACGGAGTCGGACGAGGTGCGTTACTATCTCAGCAGCCACTATCTGAGCGGCAAGCGTTTCGGCGAAGCGGTCCGCGGTCACTGGAGTATCGAGTCGATGCACTGGGTACTCGATGTGAACTTTCGCGAAGATGAGCACCGCACTCGCGAGCGGACTTTGGGGAACAACTTGAGCTGGCTTCGGCGGTTCGCCGTGACGCTGCTGAAGCGTCATCCCGACAAGGATAGCCTACGTGGAAAGATGATGTCCTGTATGATTAATACGGACTACCTCACGCAAGTCCTTTCACTACAGCGTGTTTGATATGCGCTGGCCCTGGGTTCAGGGGGCTGAGCTGGACCTTCGCTTGGAGTAGCATTACTGCACAAACGTTCTTGGTAAGGACAAGGGTTTCACCCCTGGCTAAAAACGGTCGCCCCTTCGGGGCTGCAAAACATTCTGATACAAGTTCGCCATATCTCCAGGGGTTTCACCTCAATGCTTTAAACGGTCGCCCCTTGGAACGCTGACGCAACAACTTCCTGATTTCTGTGGGAACGGGTGGTTCAGTACCGGGAAGTTGTTGCGTCAGCGTTCCTAGAGGTTGAATGCCCCCTTACACGGCCCGCAATGAGGTCCTCTCGATGCTGAGGGAGCCCCACTGCTCTCGAGCCATCTCGGCTCAGGCCGCCTCGCCGTGCGGGACGACGCCTCCAAGAGACCGGTGGCGCGGAGCAGGCAATCTCAACCGTCTTCGATCACCAATCACCAGGCCGACACGTCAGGGCCTCTGAGTCCCCTCCCCTGGCCCTAAGATCAGGGGGGAGGGATGATCCCACGAGCCACTTACAATCGCGAGAGCATATAACCCTTCGACTTCATCAACTCGACGATGCGGCTGACGCACTCGTCCACGCTGATCCGGTCGGTCTCCAGCACAAGGTCGGGCGTTTTCGGCTCCTCGAACGCAGCGATCACACCAGGCATCTGCGCGATCTTCCCCGCGTCGGCCAACTGGTACGCGCCGCTCTGGTCGCGGGCACGCAGCACCTCCATCAGCGCAGTGCAGTACACCTCCAGAACACGGTCACGGCCGATCAACGGCTTCGCCTTCGCGCGCACTGCCTCGTGCGGGGGGCGACGAACGACGCAGGTTCTCCGAGCGGTCGTCTGCGGTGAACCCCAAGTCGCGGTTCAGGCCCTGGCGCATGCTCTGGCCGTACAGCACAGTTACGGCCCGACCTTCGCCCCACAGGCGACTGCTGATGGGAGCGTGCAGAAGCTGGGACAGAAGCAAGCACGGCGCAAGAAGAGAAGGCCCAAATCGTTACAGGCCAACAGTTTCAAAAGCAAGACGGCTATCCCCTGCTGTCGGCGAAAATCTTACGGAACATCAAATTTTCCTCCCCCCTGTTGCTCGGGTCGTGGATGAGAGAAAATCACAACATGAGCGAGAAAAACAAAAGACTAAAGCATTAATTTCGCTCACAAATTAATAGCAAGGACATACCGTTGTCTTATCCTAATACCGCAATCTGGTTTGTGGAGGCAACGTCTCCAAATGGCGACAGGAGTGAGGGGAGCGCCGTGGCCATTCGCCTCAAGAGGCAAGGCGATCAGGAAGTTCCCAGGACCTATCTCCTGACTTGTGCCCACGTTGTGCGCGGGACCTCGAAAGACCGCAAGCCCGGATTCGGGCCGGTGCTGAGCCAACTGCGCGTCTGGGCCCCGGACACGGGCTACAACGACGCTCAGGCGAAGACGGCGAAGATCGTGATGAAGATCAAGCCGAATCTGACGCTCGAAGAGGTGATCCAGGCCGAGCGTTCGAATGCGTCGGACGACTGGGTCGTGCTGGAGATCGACGACCCCCAGGCGAGCACGGCCGCCCCCGCGGTTCGCGAATGGGCCGACTCGGATCTCACGGGTGACTTCCGGATCTACGGATACCCCGGCGGCACCTTGTCCTTCTCCCAGGGGATGGTGAATCCGACCCGGACCCCGGACTCCTTCTCCTATCGCGACGAGTTCCAGGGCGTGGTCCGGTTGCTCGGGGATGGCACCCGGCCGGGCATCAGCGGCGGCGGCGTCTTCAGAAAAGACGACGAGAAATTTGTCGGGATTCACCGTGCTCGGGAAGATGACACCTTGCGGCTCAACGCCGTCTCCGTTCGTACGATCCGCCAGCGGCTCGAAGAGCAGGGCTATCTGGTGGTCAATTCGCCGAGCCGGCCCCCTGCCCCGGCGGCGATGCCGGGGATGTCGCCCGCGGTGAAGAATGACGTCATCCGGTTCAACGAGAAGTTCGTCCAGCGTCGAGAACAGTTCCGCTACCTCAGCGGCTTCAAGCAATTGCACGAAGGACTGCACAACCTCCAGGCGAAACGTGAGGCGATCTCCCAGGCGGCGGAGCGGTTCAAGCAGGACCCGAACAATCCTTTCGAGATCGAGAACATCGGCGAAGACCTCATCGAGGACTACAAGGCGGCCGTGAGAAGCACCGCGCTGCTGGAAGACCCCTCCGACGCCGGCTGGGTGGAGGCCTACGGACTCGCCGTCAGCGCGCTCAGGAATGCCGTGACCGAACGAGACCTGAACGCGCTCTCCAGCATCGTCGAGGTCTTGAGGGCGCTGCCGAACCAGCAGGCCGGCCTGAATGCCGAGCTGGTCAGGTGTGCCAAGCGGCTCAAGCCCCTGGAACTGGTGAACCTGATGGACGTGATCCTCGCCGGCCTCAATCCAGACGAGGGATTCATGCCTACCTTCATCGCCGAATTCCGCGACCGGCTGAACCGCTTTCGGACGCTCTGCGACAACCTTTCAGTGTTGATCAAGGACCACGATTGCTGCCAGCGAGTCGAGACGTCGCTGGCCCAGGCGGAGACGGTCGCCAATGTTGTTCCCGCCCTGGTCCCCGGCTGGGATATGGTCAAGGCCGACCTCCAAGGCCTCGCCTTGAGAAGGCCCACCGACACCCTGGCGAACCGGATCGTCCAACTGGCCGCCTCGTTCGAGTCGACGGCCGGCCTTTCTCCGCAAGTTCCCAAGCCGATCGGGAACATCTTCGCGCTCCTGATCGAACGCTTCCGGCGATTCTTCCTGACCCTCGATGAAGAACTCCTGGACGTGACCAACAGCCTCGTCCAGGAAGCCGGCATCCTGGACGCACAACTGCGGACGGCAACTCAGGTCAACTGAGACGGACGAGTCCCGGCTTTTTTTATTCAGGAGTGATTCGGATGTCTGCACAGCCCAAGCTTACGCCAACGGCCGCTTCCGCGCCGAAGGTCGCTCCGCAGCCTTTTGACGATCGCGACGTGGCCGAGGGGGAACACTCCCTGCTGGTGAAAGACTTGAAATCGCTGTTCACAAGTCCGGGAGGCGTCGAACGGGTCCGGCACTTCCTGTCCCGGGCGGCCGCCACGGGCACGCTCCTCGACGCCCGCGAGGATCGTGCCTCGGTCCAAGGGCTGATGAATTTCTGGACGGCCCAACTGGCCAGCGCAGCGAGGGCCAACGGCGATAGCGATGGCGATGGCGGTAAGAAATGCGACCTCCTCAAGCCGAAGTTCGAGGAGACCCTGCTCGCCGAATTCGACCCCTCGACGGTGCGCAAGGCCGTCGAGGATGCCGACCGCTGGCTGGCAACACTCCCGCCTCAGGACGAGTCTGTGGCCCGTTGCGTCTTGCTCAGGCTGGCCCGACTCGGAGCGGACGGCCAGACCTTCGAGCCGGTCTCGACAACCAAGGCCGCCCTCTATGATGTCTTTTCTTCCAATGAATCGGTCGATCGGGCGGTCTCCGGCCTGGCGAAGATCGGCGTGATCCAGGTCACGAAAGGGGAGACTCCCGAGGCCGAGCGCGTCCACCTCCGGTCAAACGAACTCCTCACGTCCTGGCCAACCTACCAGAAGTGGCTCGATGCCAGGCGGGCTTTCCGCGAGATGGCCGAGCAGTGGAACCGCGAGGGACGTCCGGCGAACAGACTCATCAAGTGGGAAGACCTGGAGGAGGTGAGGACCTATCAGAACCGGAGCGAGGCCGAGCAGAGGTTCATCGAAGAGTGTCGCTACAAAGACCGTCGGAAGAACGAACGGAATCGATTCTGGAAGTGCGTCTTCGGAGCCCTGGCCATTGCCGCCCTCTTGGGATTGGCTGCGTCGGCAAAGCTCTCCATGACGTTGCAAAAAACCATAGCCGACAAAAAAGCAGTTGACGACAAATATATAACATACATGAACAACTCAAAGGATAAGCTTTCTAGAGAGAAGGCGGAGGCGGAAAAGGCCAGAAAAAACGCTGAGGATTTGAATGAAGAACTCCGAAAATCCCTGGCTCAAAATCTCGAGAGGAACAAGGAACTCGGCAAGGCCACGGAGTTGAACACGATCATGCTCCGGATCGCGGCCAGCAAGGAGCAGGATTTCGCGCAACAAGCCCAGGTCAAGCGCGACGCACACGACGAGAACGTCCCGATCGTCTCGCCGGCGCTGGCCCGCGACCCCTATTTCAAGGGCCAGTGGCGGCTCTGGAAGAACGGTGCGATCCTCGCGGTGCACTTCCTCGACGGCGACGACAACGTCAAGGCGCTCGTCAAGAAGTACGCTACGGAGTGGTCGCAGTTCACCAACCTGAAATTCGACTTCGACTCGCGGGCAACGGACGCTCCGATCCGGCTCACCTTCGCGCAACCGGGCTCATGGTCGGTGATCGGGACCAACGCCCTGACGGTGGCGGCCGACCAGCCGACGATCAACCTCGGCCAGGTGCGGACCACCAGCAACGAGGCGGACGCGGCACGCCTCATCCGCCACGAGTTCGGCCACGTCATCGGCCTCATCCACGAACAAGAAAACCCAAATGCAAATATTCGCTGGAATAAGCAGGCCGTGATCGATTTTTACGGCGGCCCGCCCAACAACTGGCCGCTCTCGGTGATCCAGACGACGATCTTCGATGTCGCTCCGAAATTCGAGAATCCCAAGTACCGCGCATTCGACCCGAAGTCGATCATGATGTTCCCCATCCCCGCCGGGTTGGCCGAAGGCCTTGTCGTGGAATGGAACACGGATTTCTCGGAGGGGGACAAGAAGTTCGCCGCCAAACTCTATCCAGGCCCCAAACCCTAAGCTGTTGGCCACCATGGGCTGCCCTGATTAAGCCCATGCTGTTGGGTGCCACGGGTTGTACTCAACCCGTGAGCCAAAAACCAGGGCTTCCGTTCACGGGTTGAGTACAACCCGTGGCACCCAGGGCCCATAGCCATTCTTCAGAATCCATTCAGTTTAAGGCTGTTTGATTGCTCGAATTCACAGCCTCGTCTTGCCTGTTTTTGAAAAGACGTTAACTCGCCGAGACTGATCGGCCCAACCGAGAGGAAAGTGAATCATGACTGACCGCCTCGATAATCTGAAGAAGATGCTCCGCCAGGTCGACCCGAAACTCAAGGCCGAGGGCCTGAGCGAAACGCTGGAGAGTCGCTCGGCCCCCGGCGCAGAAAACTTAACCCTGGATACGCGCCGAGTCGATCCGGCCCGCATGGAGGCCGCGATGGCCTTCGAGTCGCTGGATCGCGTGGCAAATAATCAGAAGGTTGACGCGGAACAGCAGTTCGTGCTCGAAGCGATCGTCATGCCCTACCACCGGCCCGTGGTCGACATCGTCGATGACCAGATGAAGGTCGACCAGCTCACGACGAAATGGGAGCACCTGGGGACCGACGGGCTCAAATCGCGGATCGAATCTTGCCTGCTCTCCGTGGGGCGGATCCAGGTCCCCAGCCTACCGTCGCTGCCCTATGCCGGCACCGGATTCATCGTCGGCGACGGCGTGCTCATGACCAATCGGCACGTCGCCGCGATCTTCGCCGCGGGCGTCGGCCGTTCGTTACAATTCCAGAGCGGCCTGGATGCTTCCGTGGATTTTTACCGCGAGATCGGCCGGACGTCGTCGGAGACCCTGACCGTTGAAGAAGTGCTGATGATCCATCCCCAATGGGACATGGCACTGCTCAGGGTCAAAGGGCTGCCGGAAAAGCGAAAGCCGCTCTCGCTGAGCACGACCGACCCGTCGTCGCTGACGGACCGCGAGGTCGTGGTCGTGGGCTATCCCGGCTACGACCCCACGGGCGACGACGAGTTCCAGCGAATCCAGAACCGCATCTTCCGCGGAGCCTACTACGTCAAACGCCTGCAACCCGGATTGCTGAGGTCCCGCGAGCAGGTCGAGAGTTTCAAGAAACTCGTGGAAGTGGTGACCCACGACAGCTCGACGCTGGGCGGGAATTCCGGGTCGGCCGTCCTCCTGATCCCCAATTCCGCGACCGAACCGATCCAGGTCGTGGGCCTGCACTTCGCCGGGCAATACCTCGTCTCCAACTACGCGGTCTCCGCCCACGACCTCGCCCAGGACAGTCGAGTGGTCGACGCGGGAGTCAAATTCGAACCGACGGTCGCGGCCCGAGATGACATCTACGACCCGATCTGGAATCTCATCAGCAATCAAGGAGCCGCGAAACAGGAGACCAAATCACCAGTAACGAACAATAACACACAATCACACGTCGACCATTCGATTCAGCCATTGGCGGCCGTCCCCCCCACATTGCCCCAATTCTCGGCCGGGACGAGCACCTGGACGATTCCCCTCCAGGTCAGTGTCACGCTTGGTACGCCCCAACTGGTCACCGCACCAGCGACCATCGCCGCGCAGCCCACGCAGGCGGAAGGATTGTTCGGTCGGCAAGCGCCGGTATTGGCCTCGACATTCATGGCGAAGTTCTCCGCGTCGTCGCTCGCGAAGACGTCATTCGACTGGCCGGCCGCGCTCTCTCTCGCCCTGGCAAGCAAGCTCTCTTACAGCCCCAAAGCCGCCGTCGAATCGATGGCCCGCACGACCTGGAAGCTCGACACTTGCCTCTTCATTGAGGCCGACGATACGCAGTGCTTCGTCGCCTCTTCGGGGGAAGCGGTCGTGGTCGCCTTCCGCGGTACGGAAAGCACCGGTGACTGGCTGGCCAATCTCAATGTGTTCGGCACCAGTCAGCCCTATGGAATCGTGCATCGAGGCTTTCACACCGGGTTTACCGTCGTGAAAGCCCAGATCGAACAGGAACTGAAGCGGCTTCCCAATCGCAAGGTCGTGCTGACCGGCCACAGCCTGGGCGGGGCGCTCGCCACGATCGCGGCCGCCGAGTGGCAAAGGATTTTCCCAATCAACGCGATCTACACATACGGTCAACCCGCCGTCGGAAGGGGAGATTTCCCGGCTTTCATGCAGAAGCACTACGGAAAGATATTCTACCGGTTTGTCAACAATAACGACATCGTCCCCCTGGTTCCGCCTGGATATCAGCACGTCGGAATGCTCTATCAGCTTGATGGAAGCGGCCGACTGAAAGCGCGGAACGAATCGGTGGCGGCCGGGTTGGGGGCGGAAGGCCCTCCCACAATGTCGGAGACGGAGTTCGACCGGCTGCGAGCCACTCTGCTACAGCAGAGGGCGGCGTTGCGTTCGGACGCGAGGACCGAGTCGCTCGGGGCGCCTGTCTTGGAGGGTCCTGTCTTCGAGGGGCTCTTTCCAAGCGTCAGCGACCACTACATGGACGCCTACCTCGCCAAGATCGCAGCGATCGCATCGGCTTGAGTGATCCGGTGACCGCCAACGACCTGCTCTGTGCCCCCTTGTCGGACTCAGACCGCCGCGCGGTGGGGAACGACGCCTCCAAGAGACCGGTGGCTCGGAGCAGGCAATCTTCTCCGTCAGGGCCTGTGGGCCCCCTCCCCTGGCCCTGAGATCAAAGGGGGGAGGGGTGATCCCACGGGTCACTTACGATCGCGAGAGCATATAACCCTTCGACTTCATCAACTCGACGATGCGGCTGACGCTCTCGTCCACGCTGATCCGGTCGGTCTCCAGCACAAGGTCGGGCGTTTTCGGCTCCTCGAACGCAGCGGTCACACCAGGCATCTGCGCGATCTTGCCCGCGTCAGCCAACTGGTACGCGCCGCTCTGGTCGCGGGCACGCAGCACCTCCATCGGCGCGGTGCAGTACACCTCCAGAACCCGGTCACGGCCGATCAACTGCTTCGCCTTCTCGCGCACCGCCTCGTGCGGGGCCACGAACGCCGCGATCGTGATCACGCCCGCGTCGTTCATCAATTTCGCCACCTCGGCCGAACGACGCAGGTTCTCCGAGCGGTCGTCTGCGGTGAACCCCAAGTCGCGGTTCAGGCCCTGGCGCATGCTCTGGCCGTACAGCACGGTCACGGCACGGCCCTCGTCCCACAGCCGGCGCTCCAGCTCGTACGCGATCCGGCTCTTGCCGCTCCCCGTCAGACCGACCAGCAACACCGTCACCGGCACCTGGCCGTAACGCTGCTCGCGCTCGCTCGGCGCGATCTGGCTCGCGCGCTGCTTGAGACGCACCGCCGGCTCCGCCGCCCACACGTCACCCGGAACCCGGCCGCTGCCGGTCTCCAGGATCATCCCGGCACCCACCGTGTTGTTCGTCAGCCGGTCGATGAGGATGAACGCGCCGGTCGCCGCGTTGGTGCGGTAGGGGTCGCACGCCAACGGCTGTGTCAGGCTGAGCTGCACGTGCCCGACCTCGTTCAGCCCGAGCCGTGCGATAGCGCGGTGCTCCAGGGTGTTGACGTCGACGCCGTAGCGGAATGACGCGACCTCCGCCGTCACCTGTTGCGTGGTCTGCTTCAGGGTGTAGGGCCGGCCGGGCACGAACGGCTGCTCGGCCATCCAGACCACCATCGCCTCGATCTCGCTGCTGACGTGCGGCGGGTTGTCCGGCAGGACCAGCATGTCGCCGCGACTGACGTCCACCTCGTCGGTCAGCGTCACGGTCACCGCCTGGGGCGCGAACGCTTCTTCCAACTCGCCGTCGTACGTCACGATCGACTTCACCTTGCTCCGCTTGCCCGACGGCAGCACCATCACCTCGTCGCCCTTGTGCAGGACGCCGGACGCAACCGTGCCGGCGAAGCCACGGAAGTCGAGGTTGGGACGGATGACGTACTGGACAGGGAAACGCAGGTCGGTCAGGTTGCGGTCGCTGGCGATGTGCACCGTTTCCAGGTGGTCCAGCAGCGGCGGGCCGGAATACCACGGGATCGCGTCGCTCTTGGACACGACGTTGTCGCCCTTCAGCGCCGACATCGGGATGAAGGTGATGTCGCGCAGCTCGAGCTTGGCGACAAAGCCGGTGTATTCGTCCTTGATGCGCTCGAAGACGTCGCGTGAGTAGTCGACGAGGTCCATCTTGTTGATGGCCACGACCACATGCCGGATGCCCAGGAGCGACACGATAAACGAGTGTCGACGGGTCTGGGTCATGACGCCGTGGCGGGCGTCGATGAGGATGATGGCCAGTTGGCAGGTCGAAGCGCCGGTGGCCATGTTGCGCGTGTACTGCTCGTGGCCCGGCGTGTCGGCGATGATGAACTTGCGGCGGTCGGTCGAGAAGTAGCGATAGGCGACGTCGATGGTGATCCCCTGCTCGCGCTCGGCCTTCAGGCCGTCGGTGAGCAGGGCGAGGTCGATCTCGCCGGTGCCGGTGGTGCCGACCTTCTCGCTGTCCCGTTTTACGGCGGCGAGCTGGTCCTCGTAGATCATCTTGGTGTCGTGCAGCAGCCGGCCGATGAGCGTGCTCTTGCCGTCGTCGACGCTGCCGCAGGTCAGGAACCGCAGAAGCTCCTTCTTCTGGTGGCGGGCGAGGTAGGTGTGGATGTCTTCCTGACTCAGGTCAACGGCTTGCATTTCAGAAGTACCCCTCGCGCTTCTTCTGCTCCATCGACCCCGTCTCATCGTGGTCGATCACCCGACCCTGCCGCTCGGAGTTCCTCGCCAGCAGCATCTCCTCGATGATCTCCGGCAGCGTCGTCGCGTTGCTCTCGACCGCCCCCGTGAGCGGGTAGCAGCCCAAGGTGCGGAACCGCACCCGCTTCATCATCGGCTCCTCGCCGGGCCGCAACCGCATCCGGTCGTCGTCCACCATGATGAGCGTGCCGTCGCGCTCGACGACCGGGCGGATGTCCGCGAAGTAGAGCGGCACGATGGGGATGTTCTCGAGGTGGATGTACTGCCAGACATCCAGCTCGGTCCAGTTGCTCAGCGGGAAGGCGCGGATGCTCTCCCCCTTGTTCACCTTACAGTTGTACAGGCTCCAGAGCTCCGGCCGCTGGTTCTTCGGGTCCCACTGGTGCAGGCGGTCGCGGAAGCTGTAGACGCGTTCCTTGGCCCGGCTCTTTTCCTCGTCGCGACGGGCACCGCCGAACGCCGCGTCGAACTGATAGTGGTTCAGCGCTTGCTTCAGCGCTGCCGTCTTCATGATGTCGGTGTGCTTTTTCGAGCCGTGGTCGAACGGGTTGACGTTCTGGGCCTGCCCCTCCGGGTTGATCCAGACCTTCAGGTCGAGGTTCTGTTCGCGACAGAACCAATCGCGGAACTCGATCATCGCCCGGAACTTCCAGGTCGTATCGACGTGCAGCAGCGGGAAGGGGAGCCGGCCGGGGTGGAACGCCTTCTGCGCGAGCCGCAGCATGACGGCGGAATCCTTGCCGATGGAGTAGAGCATCACCGGCCGCTCGAACTCGGCGGCTACCTCGCGGATGATGTGGATGCTCTCAGCCTCGAGCACTTTCAGATGGGTCAGGTTGTAACTGCAGCTGATCATCCGCCCTCCTGTTTGGTCTCTCTCCGAATTGATTGTATGGTATCCGCTTCTCCGCCGGGTAGGGGGTACATCATCACCGGCAAGCCAGCCCTGCGATCCTTGATTGCTCGCGCTGACGGTACTCGCGCGGCTCCGCCGAGGGCGGTACGCGTCAACGAAGCCATCGGCACTCCCTTTTTGTTCACCCTCCGGTTGGTTGCGCCCATCGGTCAATATCGACCGAAGCCATTCTCTCCAATGGGCGTTACCTCGAAGCCAGTACGTTTTCTTGGGCAATCCATGCAATCGGCGTTACGGGGGCCGAAACGGCCAAAGCGAAAACCCTCGCACCGGGTTCGCTCAGCCCTTCCCCAAGGCGGCGAGCGATCCAGCAAGGCGCGAAGGGACCTGTTCTTCCCGCGTGGTCAACGGTCTCGGTGGCGACGGATTTGTCTGAAGGCGATCTCCAGCAGCGAGAAGCGATCCGCCACGACGCCGGGGATGTCGGCGACCGCCGCCTCCGGATCGGTGCAGAAGTCGTCCCGCCAGCCGGTTGGACGAGCCGGGTGGTGCTGGTGGCCTTCCGGATGCGGGTCCGGGACCGTATCCAACGCCGCGTCCTTGCGGAGCCGGCTGACGACCGTCACCCGCTGTGACTTCGCCGGCTTGAGCACATCCACCTTGGCATAGGCCCCGTCGGCCCCCCCCGATCGGCTTCCCGAGGAGGTTGAGCCAGAAGCTCGGCCCATCTTAACAGTTCGATAGTTCGACAGCCAACGCCAACTTGGTGAGGAACACCAGGAGGGCAAGCCTGGGGGCAGACCGCCGCTCGAGCGATCCGGCGAGCGGCGCGAACCACTGGCACGGCGTCGGCATGGGATGCGAGGATGTCATGGCTGGCTCCGTCCGGGATGATCGGCTGGCGTGGTAACCGCCAACGTCCCGGTCGGTCCCTGCCTCCTCACTGTCAGGTGCCTATTCGGATGGACGAGGCCGGGAGAGACCCCGCTGCATGGTTGCACAGGCTTCAGCCCTCGTGCCATCAATGCGGCGCCCCGCTTGTTGGCACGCCAGCCACAACCTGCCCTCGATGTGTCGACCGCCCCCGGCAGGCAATCGGCCCTCGTCTCCTCGGCCTTTCTCGCTGGCGGCTCCGGACCGCGATGGTCCTGATCGCCCTCGCGGCCTGCGCGTCGGCCTGGGGCATCCACGCCTGGCGACGCCGGCTCGCTGACGATCGAAGCCAGTTTTACACGCACGAGGAGATGGCCCAGTACCAAGCATTCCTGAAATCGGTCGCACTCGGCCAAGCACGGGAAGCCGAGGGGAAGGCGGCTGCGGGCGGCGCGGACCGGCAGCGGTGGGCGGAGGAGGCGGCCTCGTGGCGTGCGAAGTCGTACGCTCACGAGCGGTCTGCGGTGGAATATCGCTGGCGAGCCGACCTCAAGCAGCGGCTTCGCCGGGGCGGTTGGTAGCCCAACATTTTACCATGCGCCACCGCTGGATTGTGACCAAGAGTCGGGATTGCCTGGGCCTTATACGATGAGGACAAGTTTCTGGGTTTGGCCCGAAGCGCATTCCTTCCTCACCCTTTGCTCAACCGAGGTACTTGCCATGACTCGACGTGCGATCATTTACGCAGTAGCGGCTGTTCTCGCTCCCGGCATCGCCTTCTCCGAAGACGCCCCGCATCCGTATCGTCCAAGTGACCCTCCCAATTTTCCATCGGGTTACGTGGCCCCCTCGACGTTCACGTTCGAGCAATTCCTGACCATCTTGGCGTCTCCAGAAATCACATCGGTCGACGACCTCGTAGAGCGGTTGCCGCATTCCTATCGCGAGAATTATGTCGAAATCTTCGATAGCCGGAGTCCGGAAAGGAGCGTGGTAACGCCGAAGGCACCAAGAATCGTCTCGTACGGAAACGAGGCCAAGGTCATCGTCGCCTTCTGCGGTGATCCGGCCGACCAGAACACTTTCAACAAAATCCAGATCCTGCGGTTCAATGACGACCTGAAACGCTGGGAGTTCTACGCAACAACCGTGCCCCCTGCTAAAAACGAAAAGGGCGACATGGTCCCGCTGGAGAAAAACCCGGCGCGATGCCTCGGATGCCATGGGAGGAATTCGAATCCGCCGGGCCCGATTTGGGACAGCTATCCCTTGTGGTCGGGAACCTACGGTGCGAATCGGGACATACTCTTTCTTACCCCGCCCAGCAACGATTTCAACGCTGTATATCGAGAGGGAGATCAATGGATCCCTTACGAGCTGAAAGAGCCTAAATTTAGATCTCAATATCTGGCAAACAAGCAAACCATCAAGCGTTACAAACTTCTTCGCGAGCATGTAGGAAATCGAGAAATGGATCGACTTTCCTCTGACGCGAAAGACCAGCCCAACTCAACATTCACAACGCTCTTGCTTCTGAGACAATCTGAAGCACTGGCGAGGGCCATTCGAGAGAATCCAGACCTCAAGGACTCTCGATTTGCAATCCTTGCATCACTTACAGGAAAGTATGATTTCGATGACCGTTGGAATGGCCCAAGTTTTTCCATACGTTCCAGGAAGTCCGGGTTGGCAGGAATCACTTCTGTAGGGTTCGCCTACCCGATTGAACTCTTTCGATACGCGGAGACGACTGCCCCCAACGGACCTCCTCCGTTACCCAGCCAGCAGCCGCAACGTGATTTCACGAGGGAGCTTGCGAGCCTTAAAATCGAGAGTGCCACCTCGGCACTGGAACGGCATGTCAAGCTCTTGGACCTCCCCAAAGCCACTGTGAATGACCTGCAGCCACCCATTAATGTTGAGCATGTCTTTTTTTGGAAGGATGAGACGGTAGAGAAAATGCCGAGATTGATGCACTACCTGGAAAAGGTCGGTGTTTCCGTTAGATCCTGGGCCCTCGATTTTGATAAACGGCTGACGAATAACGACGGGATTAATACCTTTCTGAATCATCTGGAACGCAGGCTCTGGGCCGAGATCATCGATGAGAGCGAGAGTCCCGAGCTCCTCAAAGTCTTCACAAACGCCTCGCAATTTCGCCCGGTACCCGGTACGGCATTGGTGTGGGGAGGACGATGGCTCGACAGCCTCGAGAATCTGACCCATGAGATCGAGGCGAGAAGGCACGTCTGCGACCTTTTGCGGGAGGAGACGAACAAGATCCACCCTGTCATAGTCGTGCCAAATTATCCGCTTACGAAATAGCAGGAAGCGCCAGGCTCGCCGGTTGCTCTGTAGGCGTTCACCCCCTATCACCCAGGATCGATGGTTTCTGGGACTGATCCTGATGGGCCGCGATGGCTTGCGTGAGGAGCCCCCTCACATCGCGGCCCTGGGATCGGCAACGGGCAACGACGGCTAAGCCCGAGTGAGCAAAATGACAAAGTGAAGCAATTTGACTTCCCCACATCCTGAATCTTAGCCAAACTCAGAGGCCGAGTTCGCGAACGAACATCTCAAAGTCGGGGGCCATCATGACCCAATGGTTCGCGCACCCGTCGGGCGGCCAGCGCAGCCGGATCACGCGCGGCATCTCGGGATCCTCTCGGTAATCCAGGAGAATCGGCGCATCGGATCCCAGGCCGAAGTCACCGATGTCCAGAGCCAGGTCGAAGTCGATCTCCGACGGCGCGGCCAGCGGATCCATCCAGTAGGGGTTCGAAGAGGCTCGCTCGCGAACGGTGTGGAAGGGCGGCGCGAACAGGAAGATCATTGATTCCTCGAGCGCGAGTCGCCTGACGCGCTCGGCAGGTACCAATGGCCGGAGGTTCTGCCACTGCTGCTCCTCGACGGTTCGCGGCCAGCGCCCGGCGGCGAGAAGCTGCTCCAGAAGTGCGGGAGGGCGGAGCAATAAAGTCCCCTTCCAGGAGCCGTGTCACGTTGGGCTAGACGAAGGCCGGCCCCGGCCGAGACCATGACGGTTACCAAGCCAGCCGATCATCCCGGACGGAGCCAGCCATGACATCTTCGCAGCGGATACTCGCCCGTGCCAGTGGTTCTCCCGACTCGCCTCGGCACTCGACCGCCGGTCCTCCCCCCCGGCTCGCCCGGCTGTTCCTCGGGGCCGTCCTGGCCCAAGGTCGGCGCACCGTCACACCTGGATCAGGGCAGCCAAGTTCAGCGATCGGTTCCAACCCTGCTACACCGCCGTCGCCGCCACAGGAAAGCGGTCCGATCGCATCGCCCGGAGGCTCCTGACCGAGGTGGTCACGCCCCTGGTCAAAGGGGCTGGCCGGCTGAAGCTCGTCTCGCCGAAGCGAAGCGGCATGAGGCGGAATGCAGACGAGGATTTTGACCACGCGGTATTGCCCGATGGGCACAGACTGCGGAGGCATGTGCTCTATCGGATTCGGTGGGGTAGGTGATGCTCCTCCCTCGACATGGCCTAGGGTAGAGAAAAGGCCCTCCGCCTTCTCAGGATTTCGATGATGAAAAATCCCCGCAAGATCGCCCTCGGCACGCTGATTCTGGCCACCGTTTGCTTTGGGCTGCTGGCCATCCCTGCGTCGTTCGCCATGATGATGTCGCCGATGGCATTCGATACGGGAATCTCCACCGCAGCGATCATCCTCTTCGTGACGCTGCTTACCTATCCGCTCATGGTTCTCGTTTCCGTTCCAGCATCCTGGATCGCCTATCGAAGAGGGGGTTACCGCACGGCGATCACTCTCAGCCTGCTGCCCGCGATTAACCTCGTGGCGCTGGCACTGATTTTCGGCTTCGGCGGGTAGGCGACGCGATCCAAGTGGAGGTGGGGAGGCAAAAGCAGACGCCGTAGGTTGGTCTCCCCCTCACTCGATCTTCGGCAACAGCGACGCGCCGACCCGCATCTTCGTGGGCCGAACCGCATCCCGGCAGCCAGAGCCGACCGCATCTTAATCTGTACTTTCCGGGACTTCATGCATTTCGACCGGTAATTGTGCAACTCGGCGGCCCCGGGCTGAGAGCAGGTGGTCATGCAGCCAGGCAAGGAAGCCATTGACCGGAGGGCCTCGCCGGCGGGGTCAAGTCTCTGGCCAGAGCAATCGCCCGTCGGGCGAGTAGATGGCTCGCAGTTCGGTGAAGCGGACGTGCCTGCCGCATTGCTCCCGGTCGCAGGGGCGTCTCTTCGGCAGGTCGGCGTACAGGGCCCCGTATCCCTCCGGGTCGTCGGCGGGCGGTATGACTCCGACGCCGTCGCCGCGAAGGAGACGCTCCCGCGTACCGTCGACGAATTCGACCACGAACTCGTTTGGCCAGTGAATCCCACAGAGTTCCTCGTAGATCGCCATGAGTGGAACACCTGACATGCGCTGAGTAGACGGGGCCGGCCCGACCGGGACGATGGCGGTTACCACACCAGCCTGACACCCCAAGCAGAGCTGCCCCCCATGACATCCTCGCATCCGCGACCCGTCCCATGCCAGTGGTTCTACTACCTCGCCGCTGTCCTCAACCGGCGCACCGCTCCACGGCTCGCCTTGTGGGTCGGTCAGGCTCGCAAAGTGAACTTCGATGAAAGCGGAGAAATCATTGGCCACGAGAGGTCAATCTCGAGCGACATCGGCAGCACGCTCGCCGGATCCTGCGCCAGGGAGATCACAGACCGCCATGGCTCATCGTGTCGCAGATCACCCATTATGGCGCAATCGCCCTGGGATCAACAACGGGCAACGACGGCTAAGCCCGAATGAGCAAAACAACTAAAGAGAAGCGATTTTCCAAATTAATGCGGCAGCACAGAATGCCACGCAACTTCATTCCCGGCAAAAACAAAAAAGCAAACCAAAGACGTTCTAATAACCAAAATTACATCATCATTTGTTTCGACTATCGCTTCTGAAGTCTTTACTCTCATTGACCTAATGTTCATTGTTACTGAGTTATCGACGTTCGACAAAAACCAATATACCACGGCATCGTCTCGGTAGACGATTTTAATCCAGTGTGTTCCTGTCTCCATGGTCACATTGTAAGCCGCAAACAAATCCTTGGCTTGTTGCAACTCCGGCCAAGAACACAACGAGAGTACAACTGGAGAAAGCTCGGGGGGCATGGAGCCTCGTGGCTCGCGATGAACATCGACGTCGAAATCGTTCGACGTAACGAACTTCTGCTGATACTTTTCCCTAAGGGATGAGGAAACAGGGTTCTTTGTTGCATTGTCCACAATTTGAGTCAAGAAAGGCAGAAAATTGAAGCTCTCGCATGCCTGGTAAAAGTCGCTGGCAAAAGCTTTTGTCATTTTCGACACATCATTTGGATCGAAACTAAATTGCATTTTGCAACTCCAATCCCCAGGTCTCGACGACACTTAACTTATTCCCAGCGAAATCGTACGTGTATCGGAAATCCGAAATCAGGGTACCCAATGGGGAAAGGTTGGACAACCGTGTTAGAGTCTGTCCCCGAGAGCGAATCCCACCGGAGTTTTTGCGGATCTTCCGGGTGCCATGCATTTCCGTACTCGGGCCCCATGCGGGAATGCCTTGGCCTGGGGCCCCCAAACATCCTCCATTTCCCGGTGAAACCTGACCTTCCAAGACAGGCTCTTCGCAATGATTGTACGGGGTGGAAAGCAGAAAAACGTTTTGGGAAAGTCGCGGCCTATCGAAGACGGATCAGCCCCGCATCAGTCGGCTGAAACTTGCATGCGCCAAAATAGAAGTCACGAAGATGTGGATCGAAGTCCACGTGGAGCCATTCACAGCCTGAAGCTTTCGCATGCTTCACGGCTTCTTCGACAAGTGACGTAGCGAAACCGCAGCGCCTCAAAGCCGAGGTGATCATCGTGTCGAGGAGGAAGGCATGAACCCCACCGTCCCATGCCACATTGACAAAGCCAGCAAGATCTCCCGACACGCGCATGCAAACCCATCCGAGACTAAAGGCATTTACCTGCGTCCACCAATCGTCATCGGACAACGGGTGCTCAAAACACTCAGAGTGAAGTGCATTGATCTCCTTGTTCGTGAACGTCCCGCGCCACTCAAAACGCGGATCGTTACCTGCTGTCGAGTGCGGGATTGTTATTGTCATGGCGTCCTCTGAGGGGGTTGGGGGTTGCCCCTTTTTTCGAAGGAACACTTGCTCAACCTGGGTCAATTCGGGCCTTTCGCCTCCGCAATCCTTTTGACAGCCATCGGGACCGGCCGCGCCGGGCATCGAGAGCTCTTCTCGCGGCTCGTGCTCTGGCGAGTCAACCCTGCTTGGTACGACGTCGCTCTCGCCCTACCTCCATTGCCCCTTCTGACCGCAATCCGTGCGAACTCGCTGATCAGCGGACAGCCGTCGATTTCCTGTCCGACGTCATCCCCAATTTCCTCTTCATCCTGCTACTCGGCGGCCCGCTCGGCAGGCGAGGGTACGCCCTGCCGCATCTCGAAAGGCGATGGGGCCGCCTGGTGGAGAGTCTCGTCCTCGGCGTGGGGTGGGCCTGCTGGCATTTTCCGATCTGGCTAGCCGTCGATCGCCATGGTGTTCCACAGGTCCTTGAACACGTCCTGGATCAAGTTGCCGATCAAGCCGGCCTTCGCGGTCTGGGTCGTCTTGTTGTGGGTCATTGCACTCTTCATCGTGGGAGCGGACCCGTTGTCTTGGCTCGCCCCCAGCCTGATGTGATCGCCCTCCGAGAGGCACCGCTGTGAGGCTTGACTCCGAAAGCCTTGCCCTCGGCCTCCGATGTGACATTTCCACGAGACCTCAAGCCGTCCGCATGGCTCCGTGTCTTCTCACGTTTGCCATCCTGTTCGAGTGTGCCATAGGTCGCGGTTAGGGAACGCCCTTGCGGGCGTCGCCCTGCGCAGAACCGCACCTGCAGAATCACTGCATTCGCAGTTCGTAATATACTTACGTTTTATCACCGAATCTCCATTCTCTCATTACTGCAACTCAACACCACACATCAATACACAATCGCATTTCTGAATATCAAAAGAATCAGGAGCCGGTCTTGGATGGCTGAGACGCTCTTCTCGGTCCTGGAAATGCAGCGACTTGCTTTACCAGTGGACCATTTTCCCCGGAGTTTTCGGATTGCCGTAGCCCTTCACATACGTGAGGACTCCGTCAGTCCAGGCATATTCCTCGTAGTAGGAATTGGCGATCAGGGCATCCCCGGTGACCTTGGGCCAGACCTTCAACGTGATCCCCAAACCTCCAGGAATGGGGGTAACGTTGTAGACCCAGGCCGACCATCCGCAGGTTTTAAAGTGAAAGTCGCCCTCATCCACCCATTTGAAGAATTGGACGCGATCGGGGGGGACGGGACGCTCGCGGAGCATGATGGCCGTAGCCTGCCCAAAGAGCTTGTCCTCTTGCGGCGTACGTTCCTTGACTTCCGCTCCGATCAGGGCTGGTTTGATGGTATAGAGGCGAGCCGGGTCGTTGCCGTCCCCTTGGAATTGGGCGACTTGCTCGGGGGTGGGAATGAAATTTTCTCGAGGCATGCGGACTGGGGCTTGGGGCGCGAGTTTGCGCTTCTTTATCGGGCCCTTGCTCGGGGCGGAGGCCGCCAAATAACCACATGCCAAGAGCATCACAAATGCCCAGACAACGGCAATTTTATTTATCTTCATAATTTGATTCACCTATTATTCATGCGGCCATTATGGAGCGTTCTTCTTCCTCTTCATGATCGTCCACTCACCAAGAGGCATCTCGATGGGGACAGGAGAGCAAGGAGTAGAATCGAGAATCCGAAACGATTGGGTTGCGGAGAAGAAAAGGTTTCCCACCGGGAGAGCATCGCAAGCTTCTGCATCAGCCATCGACCCTACCTCATCGTGAATTTCCGAGTCAATGAGATTCCACGTTTCCCCGGGAGCATTGGGGGCCAATCCTTAGGGAGGCGCGGGCCTGGTCCCAATCGCCCAAGCAGGGGCACTCTTGTAGCCTGGAGGGGCGACCGTCACACGCGTGAGGCGAACGCTGACGGTCGCCCCTCCGGGGCTACAGAACACAAATAGGCCGATTATCCCCCAGGGGTTTCACCCTTGTCCTTACCAAGAACGTTTGCGCAGTAATGCTACTCCAAGCGAAGGTCCAGCTCAGCCCCCTGAACCATCGCTTGGAGCTTCATCCATCCCCTCCAGATCGTTTGCCATCCCGGCTCACCGTCCCCCTTCCGTCCCAGGAATCCCCCGAGTTTCGCCAACTCCCGAAAAAACTGATACGTTCCCCATGGCAACGCCTCAGTCGTTCGCCGAAACGCGCGGAGCACGGCCACATATTTTGGCGGGGCGGCTTCGATCGCCGGCCGTTCCGGTTCCGATCGGGCGATCCCTTTCAACTGCAAGAGCCGTACCGCCACCACTGACAGCAGACCCGTCAGCGCCTCCAGCCGATGGCTCGCCTTGAGTTGATGATCGGCTGCACTGCAACCCGATTTCAACGCTTTGTGCCATTCTTCGATCAGCCATCTCTTTTCATAATAGGAAATGATCCGCAACGCATCCTCAAGGCAGGCCACTTCCAGAGAAGTGTACAGCACCCATTCGATCGGTTCTTTGACCGAGGCGGGCGGATCGACCTCACGCACACACACCACGTATTGCGCGATCGGTTGCGGATCGAGACCCTTCAGCGAGTCCGCGGGCTGCCGCGGTACGAGCATCGTCGCCCGCACGAACGTGACGGTGAGCTTGGCGGTTCGCGCCGGCAATCCGGGACGAGACCGCAGCTTGAGCGTGAAGCAACCCGCTTGCGGTACCGATTCGAGTTCCTCCTGCAACGGGCGTTCGAGACCATCGGCACCCTGGACGCGTCGGTGCAGGCTCTTGACCCGTCCGACCCAATCGACGCCCTGACGCTGGGCGCGGCAATAGACCTCGAAATCGTCGGATCCACGGTCCATGACGTGAACCCAGCGTGTGTTTTGGAGCGGGGAACCGATCAGTTCGATGAGTTTTCCCCAGACCTCCGACTCGCGATCGCGTTTGCGGCGTTGCGTCCGACTCTCCCCCTTGGGAACCGGTTTGCGATGAAAGAGAATTTGGCCTGCGAGGCCGTAGACGACCTCGTCCTTGTGGGAGACCATCAATCCGGAGTGGAGCAAGAAGCCCTGACCCGTGCCCGTACCAACGGGCCCCACGCCTTGAATCTGTCGGGTGCATCCGAAATCAATCTCGGTGGTGTCGTCAAGGATCAGGGCCATCTCGGGGCTGGTTTCCCGGATCGAACGCCAATGCGGCTCGGCAATCGCCCGGAAGTTGACGGCCGAGGAGTCGAGCAGGCGATAAGCGGCCCTGAGGTCGTCCCAATTGCCCGTCGCTTTCGGAAGACTGGCCGAGGAATCCACGGCGATTTGCGTGGCGAGTCGGATCAGCCGCGTTTCTCGGCGTTTGTCGCCCAGATCGGCACCGGCGAAATTGGCTTGGGCCCAAGCCTCAGGGTCGGTCAGTGTGGGACTCATGATGAGCATCCGAGCAAGCCAGGGTACCTTGCCCCGGGCCGTCAGACCGACGGGTGGGTCAAGAGAAGCATTGACTATGCCAGATTGCCCGAAAAAAGCAGGGGGAAACTCTGGATTCTGTACGAATGTTCTTGGTAAGGATAAGGGTGAAACCCCTGGCTATTAACGGTCGCCCCTCCGGGGCTACAAAAGGCAGGCGAACCATCAAATAAATCAACACAAATTCAATCGACAATCTTGACCGCTGGTCAGGGGGCGGACCTCGGCGCGCGATCGGCGGCTTGCCACCACAGGGAGGCGCGGGCCTGGTCCCAATCGCCCGAGCAGGAGCACGCGGCCAGGGCGAGTTCGAGGCTCTCGGCGTTGGGGAACCGGTCGGCGGGTGGCTTGGCCAGGCAGCGCAGGACGATGCGCTCGAGGTCTTCGGGGATGCCGGCACGGAGCTGCGACGGGGGGACGACCGGGTCGCGGGCGTGGGCGATCAGGACGCCAATTCCTCCCCCTTCGTCGAACGGCGGGCGGCCGGTCAGCAGGAAGTAGGCCACGACTCCCAGCGAATAGATGTCGCTCCGCTCGTCCAGCTCCCGGCCCCCCGTCGCCTGCTCGGGCGACATGAAGAGCGGGGTGCCGAGGATTTGGCCCTCTTCGCTCAGGTGGGGGGCGTTGACCGTCGCGGCCGACCGGACCAGGCCGAAGTCGAGCAGCTTGGCCACGTCGCTGCTCCCGCCCCGGCGCGCGGCGAAGATGTTCGACGGCTTGATGTCGCGGTGGATCAGGCCCAGGGTGTGGGCCTCTCGCAAGGCGTGCGCCACCTGCCGTAAAAGATAGACGACCCGGGCCGGCGGCAAGGGGCCGTGGTGCTCGACCAGCTCCGCCAGGCTCAGGCCCGGCAGGTATTCCATGACGTAATAGTAGGTGCCGTCCTCGGTCCGGCCGTAGTCATAGATCTCGACGATGTTCGGGTGCGAGAGGGTGGCGGTGAGTCGGACCTCGCGCTCGAATCGCTCCAGGGCCTTCGGGCTGGACTCGACGCCGGACCGGATCAGCTTCAAGGCGCAAGGGCGTTTCAGGAACTGGTGCTCGGCCAGGTACACTTCCCCCATCCCGCCGGCCCCCAGCCGCCGCCCGAGGCGGTACTGGCCGAGCTGCCTCGCCTCCTTGACCTGCCGTTGCAGCCGGGAGATCAGGTGGGCCCCGGAGGCGGAACCGGCAGCCAGGATCAGCAGCAGCATGACATCGAAGCCGAAGAGCGCCAGCGGAGTCGTCCCCTCCTCCAGGCCCATCCGCTCCAGCCACCCCATCGTCCTGGGATGGCGGAGATAGAGCGTCAGCAAGGTCGCAAACGGCAAGAGCGCGAGAGGCCCGACGACCATGGCCGCACGCGACCAGCTCAGCGGGACGTAGATCCCGTAAGAGAGGATCAGGACCGCGGTAATCAGCACCCGATTCTTCATGACGAGCTGCGCCCGCATCGGTTGCCCGCGCAGCGAGAAGTCGAGCATGGTCTGGTACTGCGCGATTGCGAAGACGGCCGCGACCATCCCGATGACCCCCAGCTCCATCGCCTTGAGCAACGAGGGGGAAAGCGGCTTCGGACCCGAGAGCCGGAACGCGACCGCCCCGAGGACCGTGATGACGACGAGGTAAGGGATCGCCTGAGTCCAGTCCGGATCCCTCACGACGGCGTACTTCCAGAAGATCATCATCCCGGCAATGAGGAGGTAGATGATCGTCATCTCCCGCAACCGCTGCTGCGCCAGCGATCGGGTCTCCAGCGATGGCTGCGGCCCCGTCCTCGCCCAGATCGCCGTCTTCGGCGTGAATCCGCCGGCCTCGTCGACCGGCCGAGGCCGGTGGTCGGGAGCCGGGACCTCGGCTTTGATCGGCGGCTCGGGTTCGTGCAGGGTCAGGAACCCGTCCCGCTCGGCCCGGGCATCGGCAGCGAGGAGCCGGCTGACCTCGGTTCGCAGCTCTTCGTCGTCGCCGCAAGCCTCGCGGAGCCAGGGGGCGCGGGCGGCGGGGTCGAGCCGGAGCGCGGCATCGAACAGGTCGTCGATCTGACGCCAGCGTTCCGGAGTCACAGATCCCCCTCCCGGAGTTGACCGCCGAGCCAGGCCCGCGCCAGGCGCCAGTCGCGCTCCACGGTGACAACCGAGACATCGAGCGCCGCGGCGACCTCGGGGACGGTCAGGCCGCCGAAGTAGCGCAAGGTCATGACCTGCCCCTGGCGCTCGTTCCAGGCGGAAAGGCGGTCGAGGGCCTCGTGGACCGCGACGACATCCAGCCCTTGCTCGTCGAAGTAGTCCAGGACCAGGTCGAGGGGGATCCGCTGCCGCCCCCCGCCCCGCCGGTCGGCGGCCCTTCGCCGCGCGTGGTCGATGAGGACCTCCCGCATCGCCCTGGCAGCCGAGGCGAACAAAAAGCTCCGATCCGCCGCCCGGTCGAAGACGGCGTCGCCCAGCAGGCGGATGACCGCCTCGTGGACCACCGCAGTGGGCGAAAGGGTGTGGTCGGTCCGCTCCCGCCGCATCAGCCGCGAAGCCACCTGGCGCAACTCGTCGTAGATCAAGGCGATCAGTTCATCCCTGGCCTGCTCGTCCCCGGCCCGGGCCCGGCCCAGGATCAGGGTCAAATCCTGCCTCGGCAAGTCCTCCATCACTCCTCCGTCAAAGGCCCGCTCCCAAGCCAGAAGGGCGCAAGCCTCGGCACGTCCCAACCTTGATGAGCCACACGCGAGTCCAACGTCGTTCTCCTCTTGCATGTGAATCATACGACAAAAAGGCCGAGGGTCGATGCGTCAGGTCGGAAGCTGGCAATGTGCACGAAACGCTGGCATGCTGGTTAATGCCCCTCAAGGTCTCCCCCCTTCGCAAAGACTTTCGGCAATCCGAATGAAGGGTTTTCCCGACAGTCCCCGCGAAACGGATTGAGGGCAACCGGCCGCCTCCGGACCTCTTTTGGCGATTGCCTCCCCCAAAACATAAAAGGGGAAGTCAACGCCCCGGATCAGGTCGGTTCACCATTCCAAAAAGAAGACACCCTGGAGGCCCGTGATGTTCAAGACGAAGAATGATCTGGCCGAGACAATCCGCATCAAGGCGATCAAGCTGCTCAACGAACGACTGGCCGACAGCATCGACCTGCAAACGCAAACCAAGCAGGCCCACTGGAATGTCAAGGGGCCGAGCTTCATCGCCCTCCACGAGCTGTTCGACGAGATCAACTCGGCCGTCGAAGACTACGTGGACGAGATCGCCGAGCGGGCGGTCCAGCTCGGAGGCGTGGCCGAGGGGACCGCGCGGATCGTGGCCCAGCGTTCGACCCTGACCGAATACCCAGCCACCGCGATCGACGGACGGAGCCACGTCGAGGCCCTCTCATCGGCCCTGGCCGCCTTCGGCAAGTCCGCGCGGAAGGCGATCGACGAGGCCAACGAATTCGGCGACCTCGACACGGCCGACCTGTTCACCGAAGTCTCGCGCGGCATCGACAAGTGGCTCTGGTTCGTCGAGGCCCACTCGCAAGCCGAACATTGAGCGAAGCCGGCAAACCCAAAGCGGTGCGGCCCAAGGCCGCACCCTCTTCACCCGAGCCCAAGCCTGCTGAGGCCCCCATGAAACCGCTACTGCCTCTCGGTGATACCCGACGCATCAGGGTCGCTTGCCTGATCGCCGTCGGCCTCGTCGCAAGCTCCGCGCTGGCGATCGCGCGAGATGAGGGGGATGACGCCGACCTTTTGAAGGAGGCCCGGAGCCACTTCGAGCCGCTCCCGAAGGACATGGCAACCCCGGAGTTCCCGGTCAGTCCGGAACGCGTTCAACTGGGCCGCAAACTCTTCTTCGACCCGCGCATTTCCAGCGATGGCGCCGTGAGCTGCTCAAGGTGCCATCTCCCCGCGCTCAACGCCACGGACGCCCTGCCGAAGTCGCTGGGCGTGCACGACCAGTCCCTCCCCCGCAACGCCCCCACGGTGCTCAACGCCGGGCTCGCCTTCAAGCAGCACTGGGACGGCCGGTTCGCGAACGTCGAGGAGCAGGCGAAGCGCTCCTTGCTGGGGCCTGGCTTCGGCAACCCGGACTACGCGACCGCAATGGCCCGCATCAAGGCCATTCCCGGCTACGCCCCCCTGTTCCTGGCAGCCTTCCCCGGCGAGGCCAATCCCATCTCAGAAGACAACTGGGCCAAGGCCATCGGCGCTTACGAGCGAACGCTCATCGCGCCCTCCCGGTTCGACGACTACCTTCGAGGCAAGCCCGACGCCCTCTCGCCGGCCGAACGCGACGGCCTCCGGACGTTCCTCGACACCGGCTGTGTCGACTGCCACAAAGGGCCAGGACTCGGCGGCCTCAGCTTCCGCAAGTTCGGCCTGATCTCCGACTACTGGAAGGCGACCGGCAGCCAAAACATCGACAAAGGCCGATTCGACGTCACCAACGACCCCGCCGACCTCTACAAATTCAAGGTGCCCGGCCTGCGCAACGTCGCGATGACTCCCCCCTACTTCCACGACGGCGCAGTCCGTACCTTGCCGAGCGCCGTTCGGATCATGGCGCAGGTCCAGCTCAACGCCGAACTCTCCGACTCCGAGGTCAAAAGCCTCGTGACCTTTCTCGGAAGCCTGACCGGCACGATCCCCGAGTCATTCGAACGCGCCCCGGTCCTCCCGGCCGGCGGTTTCACCCCGGATCCATCGGCCCCCCCATCCTCACGAAAATAAGGATCACCCGGTCCTTCCGCCCCTTGCCCTGCCGCACGATCACCGTGTCACGGGTCATTGTCAAGGTCGTCGATGTGGAGGTTTACTCCATCTTCCGATGCCGGTGCTGAGGGACGGCTTGGACCTGGCAATCGCAAACTCAGAGGGGGTGGAAGCCAGACGGAGCAGGTTGCCCTGCTTGTGCGGGACGCTCGCCGCACCGCATACAACTCTATTTCAAGCATTTTCTCACTTACAAATCTCACATGATCCAAAACGCATGCCTGCGTCCGGTTATTTCCAGCGTGCCTGTGCAAAGTGGAGGATCGCCTTCGCCAGGCCCTCTTCGAGATTTATGGTGTCCATACGAAAGTAATTTTCGCCGAGCGGGCCGCCGGACACGGCAACGGTGTACCGCCCATTATCGTCCTTACCCACCCGCTCGCCGTCGATCTTGATCAGAACCGTAGAGCCCTCGTTGGCCATTTCTTCAAGGGCTGGCCAGATGGCGTCACAGCCACGCCAATCGCCCGGGACGGAAGCCATTCCCAGGTCCGCCAAAATCTGGGCTGCCTTCACCTTCGCCGCTTCAGTATCCATGCCTCAATACCCCCGAAGCCCTTTATTCAGATGCATAAAAAAACACCAAAACTTATTGCGTCGCTAGCATGTCAGCTCTAGCACAATTCCAGAACTGGGACGCTTCTAAGCCTTTCTCGACAACGGACCAAACCCTGGCATTATTGATTCCTGATGGCGGTGGAAACCTCCAGAGGTGGCCGTTGAAAGCCTTCAAGGCCACGACAACAAAGACCAGCAAGACTACTTTACCATTTAAGATTTCCCAATCAATGAGATCTCTTATGCGATTCAAGAATCGTTTCGCGATGATTCTCTTGGTGGTTCTACTCGTGGCCCTTGTTGGAACCCATTACGCACAACATCACAGATCGCGCAAGAACGTCAGAAACACGAGGATAATGCAATTCGAGGGCGCCTCGATTCCGGTGGCGACGAAGGATCTTGGAGGGGTTGCAGCGGCAAACCTTCTGATGGCAAACGACGCGATTCCGCCGATCCCTTGGGTCAATGTTGACTCTGGTCTCGGTCTTGATTCTACGGACAAGCAACTCTACCAGCAGATGGCGTCCCTAATCTCCGGCTTCACGGCCGTTCCCACTGCTCGCACAGCGTATTTTTCAGCATTTGCCAACAACATGAGTTCATGGGCTGGATCGATCGTGAATATTCAGGCCCAACCTCAAGGCGGACACCTCGCCACTGTGAACGTTGGAGCAATATTATCGGACTCGTGGGTCCCCTACTCCAATTATTCGGAGCAGTACCTTGTAGGTGCAGATAATTCTGTCACCTACTCCGCCTCCCTTGATCCGGATGGGACGGCGGGCTTGGATCTCGGCGTCATCCTCCAATAGATGCCAGGTGACATCAGCCGATAATCGTCGCTCCCAGGTCACCCGGTAGGTACGCCCTCCGGGTTTGACAGATGACCAGGACAAGGTGTTGTCTGTGACTCGACTGAGAGCTTGCGGCCAGGAGGACCAATCCAACAAGCCTTCAGAACTGCGGGCGCTCGCCATGTCGCCCGATGCGTTCACGGCAGAGATGTTCTTCCGGGAACCTGGCGAGACGTGGAGGCTACCTGCTGGAGCATTCAAGGGGTGTGACGGACCGAGTTGAGGGACACCCGAAATGCCCCGGTGAACATGCTTGCCCATCAGCTAGCCAGGGCGGATAATCGCAAGGCTTACCGAATCTCGGCGGCACGCGGTGAGGCGGGCTTTTCCAGGCTCCAAAACCCCAGGGAACTCGCATGAAACGCCCCCGGATCACCATCGGCCATATCGTCCTCGTCGTGGCGGTCGTCGCCGTCGGGCTCGCCGCGATCCATAGCGGCTCTGCGCAGTGGGCCGGGGCGATGACCTCGATCACCTTTTTCGTGATGATCTGCTCGCTTCTCGGAGTCGCTTTCGAGCGAGGCATGCGGCGGATCTACTGGTCGGGTTTCGCAACCCTCGGCTGGAGCTACCTGCTCCTGATCTACGCCCCTTGGCTTGGCGAGAGAGTCGGGCCGTATCTGCTGGCCCCGAATCTCTTCACCTATCTTGCAGATGTCCTCCAACGTGTCCCTCAAGGCAGCCCCGCTGCCGGTTTCCAAAGCGTACCCGTCGGGATCGTGGGAGCGGCGGAAACAGGCGGCGGATTTGGCGGAGTGCAGCCTCCGAACATCCCCGAGTACATGCGGATCGGCGAGGCGCTGGAAGCCTTGCTCTGGGCGTTCGTCGGTGGCTGGGTTGCCTGCTATTTCGCGTCGCGGCGTGAACCGGCCAATGACGCCCAGGCCGCTCCGCCTGCCACTGCTCCTCAGACTGGGGGACCGGGTGATGGCCAGGAGTCAGTCGCCTGACTTCGGCTCTCGGCAAGACCGGGTTGTGCGATCACCGAAGGGGGTCAAGCAGTGCAGCGGGGGAGTTCAACGCTCCTTGTGCAGCGTGTTGTCCCGGACGCTGGAGGAGGCGACGCTCCTCTCAAAGTCAGGACCTTGGATGGGCCGTCACGATGAAGCCATGATCGGCTGTCGGCCAAGCAGCGACCGAAGCCAGTGCCGGCGCAAGCGCCCCTTTGGAAATCCCGGAGGCTTACGCCGATCACTCGCTGGTTTATGCGCGTTTGCTCGTCCAGTGCTCCTGCCCGGTGGCGTCGGGCCATGCCGAGCCCGGCTTGTGCAGCGAGAGCCAGGTCTCCGCGAGTTTGCCTCCCTCGACCCGGTAGAGTTGCATGCCCGCCTGAGTGCGAGTCTCGCCGGTGCTCGGGTCGGTCCACATCCGCGTAAAACGGAACCACGCGCGGTCGCCGACGATTCCATGGTCGTACACGACGAAGCGTGTGTTCGGCCGCTCCCGCTGGCCGGCGGCAATCTCCGCCGCGTATTCCTCCGGCATCACCCGCCGAGTGCCCGATTCGTCGTGCCGGGTATAGACCTGCGCCACGCATTCGGCGACCAGGTCGTACCGGCCCTCATGCCACACCTGTTCCCATCGGTCGAAGAGGTCGCGGACGACAGACTCCTCAGACATCGACAAACTCCTTCCCGCCAGCTTCTCGGTGGTCACCCACTCTCGGCATCGCGTCGCTCACGCGTCCTTTCGAGTATACCTGCCTCGATTGTCTTTCCAAAGACGACTTCGTCGGCGAGGATGACGGCCTTGGACAGCGGAGATTGGATTGCAAAAAAAAGAGCCGCCTCGATTCGGCAATGGCTAAAATCAATGATGTCTATAAATCACTAAAAACCCATTGCCGGCATCTCCAACCGCGATTCACTGGGTGGTGCCAAGAGACCGCATTTTCCGGGGCTTCCTGCATTCGGCTGTCCGACGATGTCTGTCGGTAGGCGCGGCCACGGATTGGTCAGCCGTGAGACGGGAGGTGGAGTCCCTTGACAGGGCGACACCGCAGGTCGAGGCCAGTCGACTCACCGAACTCCGATCCCGCATGACCAAGTGATCGCTGCGTTGGTGGCGACTCGATCAAGTGCGTCCACCATCTGCCCGACGACCTGCTCCCGAGATTCCTGGATCGCTCCGAGATAGAGGGCATCCCATGCCTACCATACGACCTCCCTCAAGTGCGAATCCTCGATCTTGTCGGCGACGGCCATCTGAATAGAGCGTCGAAGCAAGCTGATCGACACGCTCCATGTCGTCCTTCAGTCGATTGTTGGCCAGCCTGACAAGGAGCCGGCAGACGTTGGACTTGTCCGGCTACCCGGGGCACTCTCGCAACATGCGCACGACATCTTGCCGGTAACGATCGTGCGCCAGCGACACCTCGCATAACGTCCCGAGTGGTGGATCTTCGCGGAGAATCTGAGCGTCGGACCACGCAACAACATCAGCAACATCTCATATGCCGACTTCCAATGCTGTAGCACAGACCTCGACTTCGTCCCGCAATCGCGTCATGGCGAGGGCTCTCCGACGCCTCACGGGCGTTGAATCCCTGAATCAACGAAGGCCGACCCAACCGGGAAGATGGCGGTGATGTGACCACACCAGCCATAGACCCGCACGGAACCGGCCCACGATATGACCTACCGTACCCAAGATCAGGCATCACAATCGCCTTCGTCCGAGCCGGCGAAAACCGTTTCTCCATTGAAGACCAATGGCTACGTCCGATTACTTCCAGCGTGCCTGCGCAAAGTGGGGGATCGCCTTCGCCAGACCCTCTTCAAGGGTTGTAGCATCCATATGAAAGTAATTTTCGCCGAGCGGGCCGCCGGACACGACAACGGTGTACCGCCCATTATCGTCCTCGCCCACCCGCTCGCCGTCGATCTTGACCAACACCGTAGAACCCTCGTTGGCCATTTCTTCAAGGGCTGGCCAGATGGCGTCACAGCCACGCCAATCGCCCGGGACGGAAGCCATTCCCAGGTCCGCCAAAATCTGGGCTGCCTTCACCTTCGCTGCTTCAGTATCCATGCCTCAATACCCTACGAAATGCTTTGTTGAGATACCGGCCGATCTGGACCGGGTGGACCTCGAATTGCTTATCGTCAACTCGGCAATCGTCTTCGACTGCTTGGCCGCATTGAAGGCGGAAGCATACTTCTTGCGGATTCGGACTCTGCGTTGCCCTCGGTTTAAACCTCGTCGAGGATCATTTGCCGGGTGGTCCCAAATCCGAGGGTCCACTCTCCCTTGCGCCAGCAGTGGGGCCGGCGCATCATTCTTGTAAATAAAGGGCGCTTCAGGCTACCAATACTTCGGGGAAAGGAGCTCCGAATTGGTCGATGATGAAAATTTAGAGTCCCTGTTCAAGAGCTGGCTCGTTGAGCACAACGGCGCCGTCCTGAAGGTGGCCCGCGCCTACACGCTCACGACCGAGGACTGCCAGGACTTGGTCCAGGAAATCCTGCTCCAGGTTTGGTGCTCCTTGCCACAGTTCCAGGGGAGGGCCAGCGCATCCACCTGGTTCTACCGCGTGGCGATCAACACCGCGCTCGGCTGGCACCGCAAGGAACACCGACGACGAGCACGCCAAAAACCGGTTCTTGTCGTGGAAGACCTGCCCGTCTCCGCCGGGTTGGACAGCGCCCAGCAACTGGTTCAGCGCGAAGCGGTCGAACGACTCTATGCCGCAATTCGCCAACTGGCCAAAACCGAGGCGGCCCTGGTCCTGCTCTACCTGGACGACTTGAGCTACCGGCAGATGGCCGAGGTGCTGGGCATCTCCGAAAGCAACGTGGGCGTGAAGCTAAATCGAGCGAAAAAAGCTTTGGGCGAACTCATGAAAGGGGAGTCTTATGAATTTTGATGACTTCCAAAAAGTCTGGCAGACGCAATCGTCGCAAACCCGCCTGACGATCGATGCCGAACGACTCCTCAAAGAGGTGCAACGCAACGAGCAGTCTTTCACCGCCATCATCTTCCGTCGCGACCTTCGTGAAGTGGTCATCGCTCTTCTGATGACACCCTTGTGGTTTTACCTGGGAATGAAGCTCTCTTTGCCCTGGACATGGTATTTGATGGTGCCGGCGCTGGTCTGGATTGCCGGGTACATGCTGGTGGACCGGATGCGTCATCCACGGCAGCCGCCTGAGCCGGGCGAACCGCTTCGTCAGCGTGTCGAGCGTTCCATCGCGCAGGTGGAGCATCAGATTTGGCTGCTCCGTCATCTGCTCTGGTGGTACCTGCTCCCCCCTGCTCTTGCAATCCTGGCCTTCTTCGCCCAGGTCGCCTGGCAGGCGCGGGCGGGCGGTTGGTGGACGGCTCTCATCATGGCGGGGTTGGTCCTCGTGGAACTGGTGATTTTCGCCGGCATTTACGGACTCAACCAATACGCCGTCCGCTCCGAGCTGGTGCCACGACGCCAGGAACTCGAGGCGATGCTTGCGAGCTTCAAGGACGAAACGCCGTAACCGGCAAGTCGGCGCGGCGATGACCTCCGCCAAATCAATCGCGAAACCCAAGGATGTCGAATCTTCTCCAAGGGTTTCACCCCTGGCTAAAAACGGCCGCCCCACCGGGACTACAAATACACGCGCATGGCTTCACGAATTTGGCGGTAGGGTAGCAGCCCCCAAGGGGCCGTCGCTCGACCCAGCATGGCGGCCCGGTGAAGATATGGGATCATGGCGCAGGTCCAGCTCAACGCCAAGCTCTCCGACTCCGAGGTCGAAAGCCTCGTGACCTTTCTCGGAAGCCTGACCGGCACGATCCCCGAGTCATTCGAACGCGCCCCGGTCCTCCCGGCCGACGGTTTCGCCCCGAATCCATCGGCCTCCCCATCACGGCCCCAATGAGCCCCGTTGCTCCCAAGCTCATCCGGCGGAGCGTTTGCGGCTGCATGATCGCAAGGACGGGATCGTCGCCCGACGGTGCGAATTGGCCGAGGTCTTCGCGATCCACTGCGGTGGCATTGCAGTGATGGATCATCTCGCGAGAGGCCCCCGTTCGCGAACGATTTCAGAAACCTGCTGTTCCTGCTATCATTGAGGGAAGAAGGGGACGAACGGCGACACACCAAGCGGGTGGGGTCGGGATAGGGCGGGAGGGACGGACAGCCTGAGTCTTCGAGCGAATGAGGGGAACGATGCAAAACTTTCTGATCGTGGCTCCGGATCCGAAGGCGTACCGGGAGACGGACGAACTCCTGCGTGGCAGGAACGTGATCGCGCGAGTTTCCCCGCACCTGATCGAAGGGCGTTTCACCGCCGAAGACATCGCACGATTGCCGGCCGGGGTTGAAGCGTTCAGCGGGCCAATCCCCGCGAAACTCCTCCAGGAACTCCCCCCTTCGGCCCGGCTCGCCGCCAAGGCGCTGGTGCGGGCAAGGGGCAGAGAGGAACCGGCTGAAGAGGGGCTCCCCTGGGATGCCCCCGGCTTCGAACCGCCTGGCTGACCCTTGCCCCGCGTATCAATACGCAGCAAGTCCAAGTTCCCTGTCGACCCCCCTTTTTTTCAAAATCACCGGCTCCTCGACCGCTTCGTTGCCGGTTTGCTCTTTGCAGAAGCCGGCGCCGGGGGAGCCGGGAAGAGGGAGGCATCCCAACCGATTTGTTTTTTCGTCCACTTGCAAAATTGCAGGGTATTGGCGTTCATCAGGCACGGGACCTGGGTCGTTTGGCAATTCACGCAGTTCTTATTGGGGCCGTTCAACTCGCCGCCGATTTCTCCACAGACACAGCTCCCATACTCATCACTCGCCCCGAAGATGTGGCAGGACTCGTGCGCAAAAACCCTGTGGATGTTGTCGGGCCCCCAGTTGTCGTTGGCGTAGTTCATCACGAGCTTCTCATCGACCGCGTAGGCGAAGTGACGTAACTGGTATTTCGTGAAGAATGCCACATACCCCCACTTCGTCCCTTGATCGGCCATCAAGGCGTTTGCATAAGCCCGATAGCCGACACGCCCGGGGCTATACCCCAGCTTGCTCAAGGCCGCGTCGCGCCAGCCCATCTCGTATTGCTCGTAAATGTTGCTCGCATTGGGATAAGGCCCCTCGGCGGTCGTGACCTGGAGATCCTGGATGTCGTAGGAGAACGAGACCTGGGCCCTGGGTTCGGCGGTGGCCAGGAAGTTCGCCCCCCTCTGCACTTGCTCGATGATCTTCTCCTTCTCCGCATCGGTGAAGGCGAGAGCCGACTTATCGCCGGAAACGATGACAAGCCCCAAGGCAATGGAGCCGACCATGTATCGGCTGGTCGGAGTTCCGGTCGACAACGCCACGGCCCCATTGTTGGCAGGAGCAAGCGGACTCAGTTCGGCTTCGAATGCGCCTGTGTTGAACGCCGGCGCGGTAAAGTTCTGATCCGTCCAGGCGACCCCTTCTTCCGCGGTGGGCGCGAGGTCAGGTCCCGAGTTGATGTTGGCGGCCCAGGCCTTCGCAACGAGCTTCAAGACCTTCTCTTTCGCGTTGGCCGGCTTGTGCCCGACAAACTCCCTAGAGGTAAGGCCGGCTTCCAGGCCTTGGAACCTGGCGGAATCAGGAAACCTCGCAATGAGCAGGCCACCGGCAAACCGATGCGTGACCCGTCCTTTGGATTGCGTGATTCGTTGCTCGAGGTCTTCCTGTCCTTCTGCCGACAACAGGACATCGCGAGGCATCATCTATCTCCTTCGAAATGGGCTGCCGTGACCACAACATGGCGGAGACCGGGCCGCCTCGCCATTTTAATCAGATTTGAATTCCGCAAGAATCGTGCGACTATCACATTCTTTATTCCAACATTCAAGTGAAATCCACAAAGACAATCGACCGCGCCGCTGGCGACCAATCGGCAGGAACCGAACCGGTCTCTTTTGCTTCCAAAAAAGGAAGACGGCGTACGGCGACCCGTTGCGCAATTCTTCACGGAACGGGGTATCCGGCATCCCTCATCCGCGTCGGCACCGAACGGCCCAAGGTAATACACCAGGCCGGAGACGAGGGCAGCATGCCGATCGCCCCTGGTTCGAGCAGGTCAACCGCGACCGCGATTATTCCCCACGATCCCGCTCACTCCGGCGACAACGGCTCACAACGCCATAAAATCCGCTAACACTCTCAAGATAATGCACAAATAAGCCACATCCCACCACCAGCGGCAGCCATCCGCCCGAGCCGTTCCAACATCGCGCTGTTTTGCCGACGTCAACGCATCAATGGCACCGCTACGCCCTCACCCCTCCCCGGCTCCGCCCAATCCGATCTCCGAATTCGATGAGACATGGGACTGACCATCGCGTATATTTGAGCATTCCTCAAATAACCTACCGATCAAGAAAGGGGACACTCATGCTCTCTCCCGTTTCTCCACCCACACGCCGGAACCGCACCGGACGCCGGGCTTGGACCCTCGAGCGGCTGGAGGAACGGGCGGTGCCGGCGACGATCACCGTCACGAGCTTGGCGGATGACGGCCCCGGCACCCTGAGGGCGGCAATCACCCAGGCCAACGCCGACACCGCGGCCGACACCATCCTCTTTGCTCAGGACGTCCGAGGGACGATCACCCTGGAAACGGCATTGCCGGACTTGTCGACCACCATCAATATCCAGGGGCCGGGGGCGAAGGACTTGACGGTCGCCCGCAACGTCTGGACCTCAACCCCGTTCTCGACCTTCGAGGTCGTCCAGGGGGCCGACGTCATCCTGTCGGGACTCACGATCACGGGGGGAACTTCTCTGACGGCGGGCGGGGGGATCAACAACAGCGGCGAGTTGGTGGTCAGCAACTGCACCGTCAGCGGAAATCGCGGCGAGTATGGCGGCATCAGCAACGTCGATTCCGGCTACCTCACCATCGTCGACTCCACCATCAGCGGAAACCGGGGGCCATCGTTCTTTGGCGGCGGCATTTATAACAGCCAAAGCAGCACGCTGGCGATCCACCGCTCCACCATCAGCGGGAATGACTCGGGCACGATGGGTACGAGCAGTGGCGGCGGCATCAACAACAGGGGCCTGATGGGGATCACCAACTCCACCATCAGCGGAAACAAGACCATGGGCTCCGGCGGGGGGATTTACAACGGCGGCACGCTGACGATCATCAGTTCGACCATCAGCGGCAACGCAACCACCGACTACCGAGGCTCCGGCGAAGGCGGCGGGATCTTCAACAGCGGTTCGATGAACATTCTCAGCTCGATCGTCAGCGGGAACAAGTCGAGTATTGGCCCGATGGACATCAGCGGCGCAGGCAACTCTCTGGGCTATAACATCTTTTTCGACGTCCCCGACATCAGCCTCAACCCCACCGACCAGACCCGTACCGACGCCATGCTCGCCCCCCTGGCCGACAACGGCGGCCCCACCTTCACACAGGCTTTGCTGCCCGGCAGCCCCGCCATCGATTCCAGCGTCACCATCAACGGCGTGAACACCGATCAACGCAACGTGCCTCGACCCCAGGGGAACGCCCCCGACATCGGGGCGTTCGAAGCCGTCGGCGTTGTCGGTGCCCGGCCGACCGTCGTGAGCCTGGTGCGGTCCAGCCTCCGCAACCAACCGACCAAGCTGGTGCTGACCTTCAGTGCCGCAATGTCCTCCGCAAACGCCCAGGACGTGAGCAACTACACGCTCGTCCCATCGGGTCCCGCAGGCCGCACCAGACTGCACACCCGGCCGATCCCGATCACCTCTGCCGTCTACGACCCCGCGGCGAAAACGGTGACCCTGACATCCCGCCGCCTCGATGCCCGTGCTTACTTCCGCCTGACAGCCTCCGGCACACCCCCCGCTGGACTGAAAAGCCCCAACGGCGTGTTTCTTGACGGGTCGGGACGCGGCCTGCCGGGGTCCAATTACGTGGCGGTGATCCACGGGGCCCGCGCCTTGGCTCCGAGGGAGAACCTTGCAATCAAGACAGGCCCGTGAGAGGGCACTGCACCGGCGTTCCCCTCCCCTTGCCCCGCGTCCTCAACGCACGGACCCGCCACATCAACGTCAATTCGGTGGGGACGGTCCAGAGTTTGCACGACAATCTTGGTGAAAACCCTGCGTCGCAGCGTACAGAGCGACGGACCGCGGCACTCAGAAAACGCCGGCCCTGCGCAAGGGGGCAACGCTTTTTTTGGGGAGGGGAATTTTGCCATGATCTGCGAACATGAAATCGGGATCGACCCAGTACCCCCGCGCACGCCGGAGGGGTGCGAAGAATGCCTGAAGAACGGTACGCCCTGGGTCCACCTTCGTCTCTGTCTGACCTGCGGACACGTTGGCTGCTGCGACAGCTCGCCGGGCCGCCACGCCACCCAGCACTTCCACCACACGCACCACCCGGTGGTGGCATCCTTCGAACCGGGCGAGCGGTGGGCCTGGTGCTACGTCGATCAGGCGGAGCAGGACGTGCCGGAGCAAGCCCTGCCGTACCTGAAAGGGTGAGGCGGCCGACGCATCGTCCCTGACCCCGAGGAGCTTGTGTCATGGCCGAGCAGGACCTGCACCACATCGCCTTCCCCACGCTCGACGAGGCCCAGATCGCCAAGTTGGGGCGTTGCACCGGGGCGTCGGCCCAGCGCTTCCAGGACGGGCAAATGCTCTTCCGGGTCGGGGACCGCAACTTCAAGTTCTTCGTCATCAAGTCCGGCCTGGTCGAGATCCTCGACGAATCCGGCGAGACGGCGAAGACCCTGACGGTCCACAGGCCCGGGGGGTTCACCGGCGACGTGTCGCACCTGACCGGCAACCCGGCCGTCGTCAGCGCCGTCGCCCGAGGCGATTGCGAGGTCTACGAGATCGCCAGCGAGGGCCTGAAGCAGATCCTCAGCCGATGCCCGGACCTGAGCGACATCATCCTGCAAGCGTTCATCGCCCGGCGACAACTCCTCCGCGAGCCGGGGAACTTCACGGGCCTGCGCGTGATCGGCTCGCGCTACTCGCAGGACACCTTCCGGATCCGCGACTTCCTGGCGCAGAACCGGGTCCTCTTCACCTGGCTGGACCTTGAAGCTAACCCGCAGGTCAACCTGCTCCTCCAGCAGTTCGGCGTGTCCGAGTCCGACACCCCCGTCGTCGCCTGCGGCCGGCTCTTGCTGCTGCGCAACCCTTCGACCCGAAAACTTGCGGAGACCATCGGTATCCGGCGAACACCCGAGCAGGTGGTGTACGACCTGGCCGTGGTCGGGGCCGGGCCGGCGGGGCTAGCCGCAGCCGTCTACGGCGCCTCCGAGGGGCTGAACACGGTAATCCTGGAGCGGGCGGCCCCCGGGGGCCAGGCCGGCCGGAGCATGCGGATCGAGAACTACCTCGGCTTCCCCACCGGCCTGACGGGCAGCGAGCTGACCGACCGGGCCGTCCTCCAGGCTGACAAATTCGGAGCCCTCCTGTCAGTCCCAACACCGGTCACCGGCCTGACGTTCGACCAGGCGTACGCCGTCCTCCAGCTCGACGGCGGCGGGTCGGTCGTCGCCAAGTGCCTGCTGATCGCCTCCGGGGCCGACTACCGCCGGCTGGGCGTCGAGGGATGCGAACGGCTCGAGGGGTGCGGCGTCTACTACGCTGCAACCCCCAACGAGGCGCAACTGTGCCGGGGGGCGGACGTGATGGTCGTGGGGGGTGGCAACTCCGCCGGCCAGGCCGTCGTCTACCTCGCCGGCCAGGCCCGCAAAGTGTTCCTCCTGATCCGTGGCGACAACCTCTACAAGAACATGTCGAGCTACCTGGCCCGACGCATCGAGCAGACCGACAACGTCGAGGTGCTGTGCAACACGGAGGTGCGGCAGATGCACGGCGACAGCCACCTGACCACCGTCGAGGTCGAAAACACCAAGACGGGGGAAGCAAAGACCCTAGAAACGCCGGCGCTGTTTAGCTTCATCGGCGCCGTCCCGTGGACCGACTGGCTGCCCAACGCAATCGCAACCGACTCCCGCGGATTCGTCCGCACCGGCCCGAGCCTGAAGCAGTCGCCGAGTTGGGTCGCCCCGCGCGATCCGTTCCTGCTCGAAACCAGCAGACCAGGCGTGTTCGCGGCCGGCGACGTCCGCTCCGGCTCGGTCAAGCGCGTCGCTTCAGCCGTCGGCGAAGGGGCGATGGTCGTTCAGTTCGTGCACGAATACCTGAAGGATCTGTGAACCCATTCCCCAAGCCCAGGACACGCATCCGGTCGACCACATGGCGAACGCCCAAGGCGGATTCGACCAGTCCCACCGCGATTGGGTGGACGGTTTGCTCCGCCTTGGCGAACTCATCGAGCGCCGCCATACGCGAGCGGCGCCCAAGGCCTTAGTCAACCGGCCAGCGGTGTCGCCATCAAGGGATCACGGCGGAGCATCAAGATCCATCCCGGAAGGAGGAGAGTCGGAGAACGGACAACGACAGCCTCGCAAAGCGTCCCGTCACAAGCCGGCCACTCGGTCAGGCCTGACGGCGAAACGAGCGGCGAATCGACAGGGTGCCGTAAGCAGCGGCGAGAGTCGTGAACATCATCAAGGGCGTCGGTTCGGGGACCGGGTTCGGCGAAAGCAGATAGACATGCTCATTGTTGCCCCTGGCCAAGATTCGTCCGACATCATCGATTTGGAAGGCAGACGTGAGCCAGGACAGGCCCGACACCGGAGGAATATAAATATCGAGCATATCTGCTGCATACATGCCCGAACTGTCCGACAGCGACGGAATCACGTGGTGCTGTAGATCTGGCAACGTGAAGCGAGCACTCCCGGCTATCGACCCGACAACTTGACCATTCACATTAATATCATTGATCGGAAACTGGTGTTTATCATTGGTCCACCCCACGCTGGAGGTCACGACCGCATTATTGGTATAGGTAGAATTGGAAGCTTGGTAAGACCCCGCCTTATACGTATGAACAGCGGATAGGCCGTAACCGGAACTGGTCCATAACGAGTATTCGACGGGCGACTTATCGAAGGCATAGGTCTCGTTTCCCGCGCCGTTCGTCACGCTCAGGATGCTCTTGCTGTCAGGGCCATACTGGTACGAAAAGCTCGTCCCCAAATCGGTTACGGTGAATTGAGGATTGGAGTTGAAGAGCGAATCCGCATTGGCCGAAGTCCCAGCGAAAATGACGAGGATCGCTATGGAAATGCCTGAAAGTGGTCGCACGGAATGCCTCCTTGCAATGGTGCTGCGTTCACAGTCTCAATGGGAGCATGCTAATTTGGATTGGCCCTCTTGGCAAGTCCTCCTCTCTGCATGACCATTCTCTCAAGCGTCTGAGACACTTATTCAGCCTCCCTCGGAAGGTCGGCGAGCAAGGTATTCGGGGATATTTCGATATCCTGCGGAGCCTTACCCCGTTGTCATTGCGGATTTACGCCTTCGCACCCCGCCGCTGAACGGGAGGACGACGATCGGAAAGATTCGCTTCCGTCTCCGATCCTTTTCGGAAGCGATGTTGCCATGGACCATGGATTCGCGGGCCGTTTCAAGAAGTTGGCGGCTCAGGCGGAGATGGATCCCAGGCTGATTAACCGTCTAGCGAACCACCCCCAGCCTGGTTCGCTAGACGGTTCAAGCCACTCGCGATGCCACAGCAAGCCACTCGCGATGCCACAGGATGAATGCCTATTTAGCCGGGTCGGATGAAGCAAGTCGCTTCCGCACGACGACCAGCACAGGGTTGGACGGCCGGACATCGCCGTTGCCATCCGTGCCGAGTACCGAGAATGCGTGGTAACCCGGTTGCAGATCCTGAATGGTGAACTCGGCGGGGCCTTTCGTCAGTTCCATCAGCTTCTTTGCTCCGTCGTAGAGTTCCAGCTTCTTCCAGCCGGCGCTGGTCTGGATTGCCGGGTACATGCTGGCGGACCGGATGCGTCATCCACGGCAGCCGCCTGAGCCGGGCGAACCGCTTCGTCAGCGTGTCGAGCGTTCCATCGCGCAGGTGGAGCATCAGATTTGGCTGCTCCGTCATCTGCTCTGGTGGTACCTGCTCCCCCCTGCTCTTGCAATCCTGGCCTTCTTCGCCCAGGTCGCCTGGCAGGCGCGGGCGGGCGGTTGGTGGACGGCTCTCATCATGGCGGGGTTGGCCTTCGTAGAAGTGATTGTTTTTGCCGGCGTTTACGGGCTCAACCAATACGCCGTCCGCTCCGAGCTGGTGCCACGACGCCAGGAACTCGAGGCGCTGCTTGTGAGCCTCAAGGACGAAACGCCGTAACCGGCAAGCCGGCGCGACGATGACCTCCGCCAAATCGATCAGCGCTGTCTGCCCTCCCCTTCCCTATCATTTCCGGCCGAAGGGGGGATGAGCAGCCCTCGAACTGTCCGGGACACGGACGCGACCAACTCGGGAAGTTCCGTCTCCTCATGGAGCCAGCTCAGGCGACGCGCCCCCAGGATCTGGCAAACGCCCGCGATGAGCAGGTTGAACGCGAGCTCCGAATCGAAGCCGAGGCCAGAGTCCGACGCGCCGAAGGCCTGGCGGATGTCCGCAATCCCACGCGCTCGCCCCTCCCGAAGCGCGGCGAGGGTCGGCGGGTCGAAGCTCGGAAGCCGAAGCAGAATCTGCACCGTGGCGGGCCGCTTCGCCAGGGCCGCCACGCAGGCCGTCACGCACTGCGCGAAGCGAACGCGAGGCGGCAAGGCGTCGAGGTTGGGGTCGCAGAGCGCCCGCAATTCGGCCGCACTGGGCATGAATTGGTCATCGGCCGCATAAGCCGCCAGCAGACCCGATAGACCGCCGAAGTAACGATAGACCAACGCCTTGTTCGCCTGCGCCCGACCGGCGATCGCCTCCACCGTCAACGCCCTTCCCGAAACCAACTCCCCTTCGAGAGCCGTCAGAAAAGCCTGCTTCGTCGCTGCTCGCTGATTTGACTTTTGATTCATGACCACTATAGCAACGGCAACGTTACCGTTGCAAAAGCGAACGGGTTGGGGAGGTTGATGATGTCCGAGTCGTACTTGATTTTAGGGGCCACCGGCACGGTGGGTCGGCGCGTACTCGCAACGATGAGGTCCCTGGGGCACGTCGTCAAGGGGGCGTCGCGGCGGAATGCGGCGGGGCCCGACTTTCGGCGTTTCGACTTGCTGGAGCCGGCAACCCACGTCTCTGCGCTGGAGGGGGTGAGCACGGTAATGCTGATTTCCCGACCCGGCGATGAGGAGGCCCACATCCATGCCGAACCGTTTATTGATGCGATGGTCGGGCAGCGGGTGGGCCGGGTCGTGGTCCTCTCGGCGCTTGGAGCCGAGAAGCGGGCCGACTTTTCCCTCCGCAAGGTCGAAGCGTTGGTCGAGCGATCGGGAATGGCCTGGACGCACGTTCGCCCGAACTTCTTCATGCAGATGCTGGCCTCGCCTCCCCTCTGCACCGAGATCGTGACCCGGAATACGCTGAGCCTCCCCCTGGACGACGCCAAGGTCGCCTATGTCGACGCCGACGACGTCGCGGCGGTCCTCGTGCGGGCGTTGATCGACCCGACCCTGGCCCACCAAAGCTTTGAAGTCAACGGCCCCCGCTCGCTCGATCACGACGAGGTCACGGCGCTCATCGCGCGCCAGGTCGGCCGGGAGATCCGTTACGTCCCGTTGGACGAAGATTCCGCGCGGCGGCTCCTGGCAATCCGAGGACTGAGCCCGCCCCACGTTGAGCGGGTTCTGCGGTTCTACGCACTGACACGCCAAGGGGAGTGCGCCGCGTCCGACACGACCGTCGCGGCGCTGCTCGGCCGCCCGCTCGGCACGTTCGAAGCATTCGTCGCAGCGAATGCGGCCGCCTGGTGAGTCTTCGGGGAGCCCCGACGATCCCTGCTCCCCCCTGGGACCGCGGGCGGGGTGCCCGCGGTCCCAGGTGAGGAAGAGCGGTCGGCTGGGTCGTGTAGTGGCGCGAGCCATCGTCCGGCGCATAAGTCTCGCCTCTCGCCTTTTGGGGATCGGCGTCTGGCTCCCGGCTCAGATCAGGAGTGGGCGGGCGCCGATTCCGCTCCTTCGTAGTGGATCGCCAGCCAGACCGTTGGCTGCGCCGGGTCGGTCCAATCCACGCGATGCCGCTTGCGAGCGGGAATATTGACGAACGCGCCCGGCCGGAGATCGATCGGCGGCTCCCCTTCCAAGGTCAGTCGAGCCGCCCCCGTCAGGAGCAGCACCCATTCGTGCGATTCCTGGTCGTACCAAAAGCCCTCGGGCGAGACGTGGCCCAAAGAGACGATCCGCTCGATGCGGAAGCCGGCCCCTTGGAGAAGCGTCTGGAAAAGCTCTTCCGGAAGGTCGGCGGGAATCTCGGAGAAGAGATTGGTCAACTCAGCCATCATCAAACCCTTTGACTCGATTGCCCTGCATCAGACAATGCGTTCCTGCTCGCGACGAACGTCCGTTCGCTGTCGTTGATCTTACCAGGGCCAGGGCCAGGGCCAGGGCCAGAACCGGATCAAGCCCCAATAGCATTCCAAATGCCTTGCGGAACGATTCTCTCCCTGGATCTTTGCCCCACCAATATCACCGCATCGCCCACCCGGCCCAACGGCGATAATATCACCGGCCCCTCCATCTACGGTCGCAACGACTATTGCGGCAACTACAGAGAGAGGGCGGTCCGTTGTTTCCCGGGAACGGACGGCCCAAACGACGACTCGGACCAGGGCGACAAATCAGGAGTCCATCGAGGAGTCACCCTGACGGTCTCGGAACCGATCAACTCGATCACGACTCTCACGGGCGGGACGACTCACACCATCGTGGTTGGCGAGGCTCACGAAGCCAATTTCGGCATGTGGATTGGGCACAATAACTTCCTCGACCAAAGCGCCCTCATCAACACCCGCAACGGCACCGTGCCGGGCACGGTCTGGGCCTTCTGCCAGGTCGCAAAGACGAACAAAACCGTGGGCAAGCTCGGTTGCGATCTCAGCCAGGATGGACCTTGCTTCTGGCGTCCTTCGCCACGACGGCGGGTGCAAGCCCCATCACCACGACGTTCGACTCCTTCAGCTTTTCCTCAGAGTCGTACCTCAACGATGCCGGCCCGACCGGGTATTTTCTCAGCGACGGCCACAAATTCAACAACAATTAAAATTCATCACATGAAGTTTGACAATGATTTTCGATCTCGAATACGACAGATATCATTACAGCAGCACATCTCGATTAGAATAGCGCGATAACCGGAGGAGGCGCCGGCGGATCAGACACGTACGCCGTCGGATACACCCATGGCGAGGACGACCTCCTCCTTGATATTCAGGGCGACGATTCGAGCGGGAACCTGGTCGGAGTGGTTCATTTCTATTTGGCCGACTACCTCAGTGCCAATCCTGCAAACGGGACGATCGTCGATACCTGGGAGACGGTGGATCTCTCCTCGCTGGCCGGTTCCACGACGCTCCGGTTCGGTATCCGGTCTTCGCAGAATGATCGTAAGCGTCCGGTGGCTCCAGTGGCTGGGTGATGGGTGAGGCCGGTTTTTTGGTCGCAGCTCGCGCTTCGCCGGGATATGCTTGGCGGCATGGGCGACGTCACCCAGATCCTCGCTGCGGTCGAGGCCGGCGATCCAACAGCCGCCGCCGAATTGCTGCCGCTTGTCTATGACGAGTTGCGGAAGCTCGCCGCTGCGCGGATGGCCGCGGAGCAACCGGGCCAGACTTTACAGGCCACCGCGCTGGTCCACGAGGCGTACCTCCGGCTGGTCGGGGCTGACGCCAGCCCGCACTGGAACAGCCGCGGGCACTTCTTCGCCGCCGCCGCCGAGGCCATGCGCCGCATCCTGGTCGAGCAGGCCCGGCGCAAGCAGGCCGTCAAGCACGGCGGCGATCACCCGCGGGTGGACCTGGACGACGTCGAGCCTGCAGTCGCGGGACCGGACCTGGACCTGATCGCCCTGGACGAGGCGTTGGAACTCCTCGCCCGCAGTGCCCCGCGCAAGGCTGAACTGGTCAAACTCCGTTTCTTCGCCGGCCTGACCATCGAACAGGCCGCACACGTCCTCGGCATCTCGACATCCACCGCCGATAACGACTGGGCGTATGCCAAGTCGTGGCTCCGGGTCGCCCTCGACGGCCGACCGGGTGACCGGCCCGCCTGATCCGACAAAAAAATTCCCGATTCGGGTTGGGGAATCCCCCGCCCGTTCTCGCACTGGTAGGTAGCGGGGCGTGAACATCGATGTTGAGCCCGTTGCCCGTGGCTTTCGTCCCGCCCGTTCTCGCACTGGTAGGTAGCGGGGCGTGAACCCCGGTGGGGGTGCGTCATGGCGGCATTCGACGAAGAAGCGGTTTTCCAGGTGGCCCGGCAGATCGACCGACCGGACACCCGTCGGCTGTACTTGGACCAGGTGTGCGGGTTGGATGCAGACCTCCGCGCCCGCGTGGACGCCCTCCTGCGGGCGCACGACGAGGAGCAGAGCTTCCTGGAGCGGCCCGCCGTCGCTCCCGGCGCAACCGGCCCGGTCGCCCCGCGGGAAACAGTCGGTACGCACATCGGGCCGTACAAACTGTTGCAGCAGATCGGCGAGGGCGGCATGGGGACGGTGTACATGGCCGAGCAAACGCACCCGGTGCGCCGGCGGGTGGCACTCAAAGTGATCAAGCCGGGCATGGACTCCAAGCAGGTGGTGGCCCGGTTCGAGGCCGAGCGCCAGGCCCTGACCCTGATGGACCACGTCAACATCGCCCGCGTGTTCGACGGCGGCACCACGGGCACCGGGCTCCCCTACTTCGTGATGGAACTGTTTACCGGGGTGCCGATCACCAAGTACTGCGACGACAACCACCTGACCCCGCGGCAGCGTCTGGAGCTGTTCGTGCCGGTGTGCCAGGCGATCCAGCACGCGCACCAGAAGGGCATCATCCACCGGGATGTCAAGCCGAGCAACGTGATGGTCACCCTGTATGACGGCCGGCCGGTGCCGAAAGTCATCGACTTCGGGGTGGCCAAGGCGACCGAGCACAAGCTGACGGATCAGACCTTATTCACCCAGCACGGCGGGGTGATCGGCACCCTGGAGTACATGTCGCCCGAGCAGGCAGAGATGAGTGCCCTGGGGGTGGACACGCGGAGCGACGTGTACTCGCTGGGTGCGCTCCTGTACGAACTGCTGACCGGCAGCACGCCGCTGAGCCACAAGCGCATGAAGCAGATGGCATTCGCGGAGATCATCCGGCTGATCAAGGTGGAGGACCCGCCCTGGCCGAGCACCCGCTTGAGCAACTCGGGTGAGGCGCTGGCGTTGATCTCGGCGCAACGGCAGATGGAGTCGGGAAAGCTGACGCGGTTGGTTCGGGGAGAGCTGGACTGGATCGTGATGAAGTGCCTCGAGAAGGACCGCGGGCAGCGGTACGAGACGGCCAACGGGTTCGCGGCCGACCTGCTGCGTTACCTGGCCGACGAGACGGTACAGGCGTGCCCGCCGTCGGCGCGATATCGGTTCAGCAAGTTCGCCCGGCGGAACAAACGGGCGCTGGCGACTGCGGCTGTGCTGGCCGTGGCGGTGCTGGTCGTGGCGGGAACACTCGGGTGGGCGGTGCGCGACCGCGAGGCCCGCGCCCAGCAGACGGCCCGCGAGCGGGCTGATCGTGAGGTGGCGATCCAGGCGAAAGTCGCCACCGCCCTGAACGAAGCGGAACGGTGGCGGGAGCAAGAGAAGTGGCCGGAGGCACTCTCGGCGGTCAAGCGGGCCGAGGGACTGTTGGCCGGCGCCGGGAGCGACGTCCTGAACGAGAGCGTGCGGTTGTTCCTGCGAGACGTAGACTTCGCCCTTCACCTCGAAGAGATCAGGCTACTGGCAAGCGAAACGGTCGACGGGTCCTTCGACTGGAAACGTCAGGATCAGAGGTACGAGGAGGCCTTTCGCGCCTACGGCATCGATGTGGCGGGACTGTCCGCGGACAAGGCGGCGCGCATCCGCGTGCGGCCCAGGGTGGCCGTGGCGATGGGCGTCGCCCTGGACGACTGGGCGGGTGTCCGAGGAAACATTGATCCGGCCGGCCGGGAGGGGCTGACGGCCCTGGCCCAGACCGTTGACCCCGACCCGTGGCGTAACCGGGTGCGCGAGGCCCGAGGTCGGAAGGATGGCAACGCACTGGGGGAGTTGGCAGCCGCCCCAGAGCTTTCGCGACAACCGCCCACCAGCCTCAGCGTGTTGGCAGGCGCGTTGCGCCAAGCGGGCCTCGCGGACGCGCAAGTTGGGACGCTGCGCCTGGCGCAGCGGCAACATCTCGGCGACTTCTGGGTGAATTACAACCTGGCGATTGCTCTCTCGAAGCTCGGACCCGCGCACCGCGACGCGTCAGTGGCGTTTGCCACCGCCGCGGTGGCACTCCGCCCGCAGAGCGCCGCCGCCCACAACGTTCTCGGCATCGCCCTGAAGGTTCAAGGGAAGTTCGGGGAGGCTGTAGCCAGCTATGAGCGGGCCCTTACGCTCGATCCGAAACACGTCCCTGCGCACTGCAACCTCGGCGGCGCGCTGATGGCGCAGCAGAAGTTGGAGGAAGCCAACGCTCGTTTCCGCGCGGCGATCGCACTCGATCCGAATTCAGCCCCCGCCCACACCGGCCTTGGCTGGGCGCTGTGCGACCAGGGTAAGCTGGATGAAGCCGTCGAGAGCGGCCGACGGGCGATCGCACTCGATTCAAAATCGGCCTCCGCCCACTACAACCTCGGCCGCGCCTTGGCCCTTCAGAAGAAGTTGGACGAGGCGATCTCGTGTTACCGCCAGGCGATCGCGCTCGATCCGACATTTGCCAAGGCCCACATGAACCTTGGAAACGAGTTGGGCAACCAGGGGAAGTGGGCCGAGGCCGTCGCGTGTTACGAGACGGCCACCCAGCTCAACCCGAAGGACGCCGTCCCCCACATCAGCCTTGGTGTCGCGCTGTCGAAGCAAGACAAGTTGGAGGAGGCCGTTGCCAGCCTCAAGCGGGCTATCTCGCTCGATCCGAACTACGCTACCGCCCACTACAACCTGGGCGTCGCGCTATCGAAGCAAGACAAGTTGGACGAGGCCGTCGCCAGCCTCAAGCGGACTATCGCGCTCGACCCGAACTACGCTACCGCCCACTACAACCTGGGTAATGCCTATTCCGAACAGAGGAAGCTGGACGAGGCTGTAACGAGCTACAGGCGGGCCATCGAACTCAACCGGAACTACACCAGCGCTCATCTCAACCTTGGCAATGAACTGATCCGCCAGGGGAAACTGGTCGACGCCGTCACCAGTTTCAAGCGGGTCATTGAACTCGACTCCAACCACGCTCGCGCCCACAACCAACTGGGCATCGCCCTGAGGCGCCTGAAGCGATGGGACGAGGCCGTCACAGCCCACCGAACGGCTATCAAACTCGACCCGAAATACGCGCGTGCGTACCACGAGTTGGGCGTAACGCTGCAGGCACAGGGGGAGTTGGGTGAGGCCATCACCAGCTACAAGCGGGCCATCGAACTGGAGCCAAACAACACCGAGCGATTGGCCGACCTCGCGTGGCTCCTGGCGACGTGTGGCGAGGTCAAGCACCGCGACCCGGCCGGGGCCGTTGAACTGGCACAACGGGCGGTCGATCTGAGCCCCGACGACGACTTCCACCAGGCCGCCCTCGGCGTGGCCCACTACCGGGTGGGAAACTGGAAGAACGCGGTCGCCGCCTTGTCCAGGGGGATGGAACTGAGGCCGGGCGAGGCGGGAGTCACCTGGTTCTATCTGGCGATGGCTCACTGGAAGTTGGGCGACAAGGGCGGCGCTCGGAAGTTCTACGACCAGGGCGTCAAGTGGGTTGAGAAGTCCAAGCTCAAGAATGAACCGGCAGTGCAGGCCGAGGCCGCCGACTTGATGAGTGTCAAAGAGACACAGAAATAAATAAGAGATCCGCGAACGCGGGTCCGGCTTCCGAAACGTGGCCGGTGGGGTCCTTACCGCCAAGCAAGCCCCCCACCGGCCCGGCACCGCCCCGGCGCACGGCCTGCGCGCCGGGAACGATGTCCCCTTGCCGTGTCGCAGGCCGTAATTGCAAGGAGAGTCTCATGTGGTTCCGCGATCACTTCAGCTCCCTGGGCCACGGGTGCATGCCGGCCCGACACACCACGAAGGCCCGGACCCCGCGTCAGTCGCGCGCGTGCCTTCTGGACTGCGAGGCGTTCGAAGATCGCATCGCCCCGGCTTCGCTCTCGGTGAGTGATGCCGTCATTCTCGAGGGCAACACCGGCACCCAGAACGCGGTGGTAGTAGTGCGGCTCTCCGCGCCCAGTTCCACGACGGTGACGGTGAACTATAGCACCGCCAACGGCTCCGCCGTCGCGGGCAGCGACTATGCTGCGACGTCGGGCACACTGACGTTCGCCCCCGGACAAACGAGCAAGTCGATCCTGGTGCCCGTGAAGGGCGACCGGCTGGCGGAGCAGGACGAGACGTTTTCCATCTCGCTCCGCGGGGCCAAGAACGCGACCATCCGTGACGGGCAAGGGATAGTTTCCATCCTGGACAACGAGCCGCGGTTCAGCATCGGGACTGCGGTGGTCGAGGAAGGGAACGCGGGCACGACGCTGATGACCTTCACGGTCATGATGGCCGCCCCCTATGACCAGGAGGCGACGGTCAACTTCGCCACTCAAGATTACACCGCCACGACCGCCGACGGGGATTACGTAGCCACGGCCGGGACGCTAAGGTTCGCCCCCGGTGAGATGACCAAGACCATCACCGTTGTGGTCAACGGCGACCTCAGGGCGGAGGGGGACGAACGATTCTTGGTGAACCTCAGCGGCGCTTCGGCCAACGCCCAGATCGTTGTGGCCCAGGCGAACGGCTACATCGCGGATGACGACTCAGCCTGGTACCCGCCCAACTACTACGAGTGGAATTACTACGACTCCTACTCCGGCGGCAGTGCCGGGTGGTAGTTGGGGAAAGTCTTCACCGAACAACTCAATCCTGGAAGCAGAGCGGCCGGTGGGGTCCTTACCGCCAAGCAAGCCCCCCACCGGCCCGGCACCGCCCCGGCGCACGGTCTGCGCGCCGGACGTGGGCTCCTGCGCGCGCCTTGCAGACCACACACACGAAGGAGACAAACGTGTCCTCACCCTCGTTCCGCCCCCAGGTCGAATCACTCGATGGCCGCTGCCTCCCGAGTGGCAATCCGGTCATGACGATCGGCGACGCGACCCCGGCCGCACTGCTCGGGAGCACGACGGAGCACAACGGGTCAGACAGACTCGGCGGCCTGGAGTTTTCCGCTATGAGATTGCAAATGTCGTTGGACCGACTCTCCAAACTGCACGACACCCTCTCCACGATTCTCCAAAGGATCTCAAGAGTCCAGGAAACGATCGTCGGCCACCTCAAGTAAAGGGATCGCGGTCTGAGGATCGAAGGCGGCCGGTGGGTCCTTGCGCCAAGCAAGCCCTCACTGCCCCGGCGCACGGTCTGCGCGCCGGGAACAATGTACTTTTGTTGTACCGCAGACCAATCCACCTGTGGAGTCTATCCCATGCGTCGGTCCTTCTAGCTGCGATCCCCCTTCGCGCTGTTCGCACGCTCCGTTCCTGACACCCGTCGCACCCCCTCCCGGTTGGGGGTCGAACCGCTGGAGGACCGCACGGTCCTCAGCACCTTCACCGTCCGCACCCTCGCCGACAGCGGCCTCGACTCGCTACGGCAGGCGGTCGCGGTCGCCGACGCATGACTCGGGGTCGGGATGACTGGCTGGGTCTTTCCCGTACGACTCTTTCATTCGCGACTCTCCGCCGGTTTTAAACGGAATGATCCAACCTACGGGGTGAATCCCCCGGCCTATTTTGCGGCGGACAACTTCGTCGCCACAACGAGCCCGTAAGAGGAGCGGGCCCCCCAGTAACCTCGATTTCCGTTGGTGAGCAATGGCAATGCCGTGCCGGGACCTATTCCCGGCATCGGAATCTGCTAACAGGGCAAAGCAGAATCAGCCCCCATCGCCTGGGATGGACTCAGGGAGCCATCCCTGACTTGATCGTGGGCACACACGTTGCGCCCCGAAGCCGGCACCTGGGTGCTCGGACCCTTCGGGGCCATCGTCCTTACACATAAAGCCTCGCGCATCGTCGCCCGGACATGGCGCGGAGCCGTCCGCCTCGAGATCCCTGACGAGGTCCGCGCCTGAAGTTAAGGAGCGCCGAGGCCCCAAACGCGGATGTGATCATCCTCGCAAGCAATGAGCACACTCATTTCGGATCAAACAATCCCATTCGCCGCCCTATCCACGGGTGCAGCTTTCACGCTCCCCCGTCGCGATGCGGACGAGCTTGTCCGGTCGGCATCGCTGCCAATCGAGTGAATTGCGTTCGTTACATCGGTTGCATAAAAACACCCCACTGGGATCTCAGTAAAAAGAGAGCTTGAGGCAGAGGTATTGCGTTGCATCATTGGCTGTGAATGCATTCACAGCACAGTCATGTTTCGTAACACTCAATAGCTATCGGAAGAGATGACTTCCCCACCGGCCTTGGTACCAAGTGCCCAGTAGACGGGGGGGCTGATCGAGTCCTTGATGAATTTGACGCTTCCGTCACAGAACCCCACATTCACTCCGCCAGGGTGATTACTGTTGGCGTTGATGAAGCTGGAATAGTCGGATCCTGGGTGCGTGTCGGTTCGGCACGCGCTCCATGGGTACTGCTTCGAATTCGGTGTAACAACGGTGTTGAAGAACGTGAAACCGGGCGAGCCAATTCCCCAGAATTGGCCACGGTTGGAGGCCGTACCAGTCGCAGTCCTCGCTGCACGGGCCCATACCTCGTTGCATGCCGCAAGGCCGCTCAGTACGTTCGAGCTGAGTACCTGAGACTCGCTGGAGGAAACAACCGGATTGAGCATGTTGTTGATATGCGACGTGCCGGTTCCACCAACCGCCGTCCGCTTGTAGACGCGCGGGTTGTTGCTGCCTACCAACGCTTCCGACCACATGATCGTATTTGACGTACCGTCCAGTACGGCGGAAACATCATAAGAGATCTTATGTGCGAAAATACCGGTAACACCACCGGCATACCACGGGTCAGTCGTCGTGCCCATGGACCCGTGATAGTTGTTCTGTCGGATCCCCGCACCGGTGGAGATGGTCAGACCATCCGACGGGCAGAGGAACGTCGAAATCCTGGCGTTGAGGGCGGACGTGTTCATCGGACCGCCGGGATGGAAGCCAGGGCTCGGGTTCAAATTGAAGTTACATGCGTTGAAAATCGCCAACTGCTCCAGGTAAGGGAGCATCATGGCCTGTCCGCTGAAGTTGCCCCACGAACTCGGTGCAATCACCCCGAAACTATTGCCGAGAGTATTCGTGGCATTCCGCAATGGGTAGCTCTGATTGGCCGATTGATAAGTGTTGGCGGCCAACCCCATCTGTTTCAGATTATTGATGCACTGGGACCTGCGCGCCACTTCGCGAGCAGTCTGAACTGCGGGAAGCAGAAGGGCGATCAGAACCGCAATGATCGCGATGCCGACAAGCAGTTCGATCAACGTGAAACCGAACCGGGAAGATGGAGCTCGTGCCATCATGTCCGCATCCTTTCGCACAGATAAAACGACCGTGTTTCAGAAAAAGACGATGAATACGAATGATGTGGCAAGATCAATCAAGGAGGCATGATACTACCGCGCTGCTGTCTGGTTGTCCCAGCCTGCGAGGCTGCATCGTTGTCTGCAGTCTGATCCCGAATCTCCTGCTGCTCAGCCTGTTTCTGAGCCTCCGTTTGCACGAGCGGCTCATCACCCGATGAGCAGCCAACCAACCAAGGCAATCGACACCAAGCCCAGCCCCATGAATGTGGCTCCAACGAGACAAAATCGTTTGGCACGGATCAAAGAAACCCGCCTTGCAAAAACGAAATGAGCGAATTCTCTGTTCCGACGAAATTCCAAATACAAACCCCACCCACGAGCAACACTACAGAACATCCATACTTTACTCCCAACAGTATCGACGCCAATGACATCCCTATCGAAAAAAATCACAAGGGATACAAAAAGCAACACGAACAAAGAAATCGAGTCTTTAGGGGCACACGCAGTGCTCATTCAGGCGACTCGTTAGAGCTGATTCACGAAGAACAGGACCAGGTCCGCGACCGTCTTGACGTTCCCGAAGAGCGGGTTCTTGGCGCAATCATCCAAGCGACCGACCTGTGCGACATGAGATGTGATTCGCCAGGTCTTCCAGGTCCTCCGGATCGATGTGAAGATCGTCGGTGGGACGGAGGGGCAACGTGCGGCGGCCGAACCTGCAATCGGGCTGCAACTCCTCGAAGACAGCGACGCAAGCCTCTTCACTCTTCTCCCCGGCACCTGCCAGGGGGGTTCCGGATTCGGCCGGTCGCTCCGCCGCCCCTGGCTGAGGACATCACCTTCACTCCATTCGTAAAGGCACGAAGCTCTCCCTTCACCTCACCAACCAGGCCGGGACGCCTTTCGACGTTTCGCCCCCGAACGCTACAATGGCACTCACTCCTCCAGGAGAAAAAGACACCACGACTCCCAATGGGTGCAACCATGCCGCTTGGCGTGTTTGAGGAACCTGAGTCATGGCGTGTCCCGCCATTCAAGAGCCAACTGCTCAAATGGATCGGCAACAAGCAGCGGTTCGCGCATCACATCGTTTCTTACTTCCCGCCGCGATACGGCACCTATTACGAGCCGTTCCTGGGGAGCGCGAGCGTACTCGCCACCCTGGCCCCGGCCCATGCCATCGGCTCCGACCTGTTCCGGCCGCTGACCGAGATCTGGCAGACCCTGCACCGGTCCCCGGAGACGCTCTTGCAGTGGTACACCGAACGGCGAGCGCTCATGATGAGCGGGGAGAAGGTCGCCCAGTACGAGAAGATCAAGGCGTCCTACAATGCAGGTCCCAACGCGGCCGACCTGCTCTTCCTCTGTCGGTCTTGCTACGGCGGGGTCGTTCGCTTCCGCAAGGGAGACGGCCACATGTCCACACGTTGCGGGGTCCACACGCCGATCCCGACCGCCACGTTCGCCCAGCGCGTCCGGGAGTGGTCGCACCGAACCGCCGGGACCACGTTCCTACTCGCCGACTTCGAGGAAGCCATGAGCATGGCCAAGGCGGGAGACCTCGTCTACTGCGACCCGCCCTACACGGACACCCAGACCATCCTCTACGGCGCCCAGTCGTTTAGCCTGGTACGGCTGTTCCAGGTCATCGGCGAATGCAAATCGCGGGGCGTGAAGGTGGCCCTCAGCCTCGACGGGACGAAGCGGTCGGGGGAAAAGATTTGCACGCTCGCCGCCCCCGACGGCCTCTTCGAACAAGAAGCTCGGGTCCACTGCGGTCGATCCATGCTCCGGCGGTTCCAGATGGGCGGGCAGTCGCTCGAAGGCGAGGTCGTGGCCGACCGCCTGCTGCTCACCTATCGCGACGCGAACGATTAACCCTCGACTCGTCCGGCAGAAATCCTCGACAGACACAGGAGTGAGTCATGGCACCGAAGAAGAGTGCGAAGAAAGAGACCAAGTCCGATTATCTTCGCAAGGTCCTGGGGAAGAATCCCAATCTCGAGCCCGATCAAATCAACCAGGGATGGACCAAGTCGGGGCACGCCGGGACCATCAGTAACGCGCTCTATTACCACGTGCGGGCCGAGATGGGGATCAAGTCGGAGTGGGGTTGGTACCCGGCGTCGGAACCTGCGGTGAAATGGGTGAACCCCACCAGCGCGGGGGAGGCCAAGTCGACCCCCTCGCGTTCAGGCAAGGTCGTCGGCGAAGTCTACCAACTGAAGCTGACGCTCCTCAACGTGGAACCCCCGATCTGGAGGCGAATCCAGGTGGCCGACTGCACCCTCGACAGGCTCCACGAGCACATCCAGACGGCGATGGGCTGGACGAACTCCCACATGCACCACTTTATCATCAACGGCAAATACTATGGCGGCCCGATGCTCGTCGGCCAAAGTCCTTACGACGATCCCCACTATACCGACTCCACCACAACGATGCTGAGCGCGATCCTACCCGCGAACGGCAAACCGTTCCGGTTCGGCTACGAGTACGACTTCGGAGACAGTTGGGAACATGAGATCCTGTTCGAAGGCCGCCTGCCGGCCGAACCCAAGAAGCAGTACCCCCTCTGCCTGGAAGGGGCCCGCGCCTGCCCGCCCGACGACGTGGGCGGCGTCTGGGGCTACGCCGACTTCCTCGAAGCCATCGGCGACCCGCACCACGAAAACCACAAGGAGATGAAAAGCTGGATCGGCGGTCGCTTCGACCCCGAAGCGTTCAGCCCGGCAACGGCCACCCGGCGCATGAAGCAGGGCCTGCCGGACTGGCGTTCGACGCGGTAAGTTCGGGTTCCCGTCCCCTACTCGCCTTCAGAACCGCTGGGGCGATTGAGCAGCGGATTCGCGAGAGGCCTTCGAGCATTCGCCACGGGTCCCAGGGCCAGCGGTTTGACCGGCCGACGCGCGAGCGTCCACAGCGGTCGTTCCACAAGCCAGCGTGTGAGCCCAGCCATGACGATCGCGAGCGTCATGGCTAACCAGGCCGTCCGCCAGCCCCTTGTGGTCGGGCCTTGGCCCAGGGCCTCACCCGCCAACGCGATCGCGACGAACGAGTACAAATAAATCCCATAGCTGATCCGACCGAGGCCGTTCAACCATCGCGTCCGCAAAAGTCCCATGGAGGGATGCCCAGCATGGGTGGCAATCATCCCGATGAGCGCGGCGTAAGACAAGTTCGTCGCCAGGACGGCGAGCGACTGCCAGATCTCGAGGGGGCGGTCGAAGGAACGTGTCATTCTCTCGGACCAGAACCTGAACCAGACGAGATAACCCAGGCCGAGCAGCCCTGCCGCGATCGACCAGCGACCGACCCGCCGCCGATCGATCGGCCCTGGCCGAGAGAGGACCAGTGCCAGGAGCGACCCCAGGGCCAACCCGTCAGACCGGGCCACGAAGGTCCAGGGGTGAAGACCGCTCGCGCGGCAGTACACCGAGTCGATCAGCAGGATGACGGCCAAGATCATGACCCCCGCGCGACCGAACACGCGAATCACGACCGGCCATAAACAGCAGAAGAGCACTTCGACTTCGAGCGACCACGCGTGAATGATCAAGTTCGAATAACGTATGGGGTACGTATTCGACCAATACAAGGGCGCGTTGGCCGTGAAGGTCGCGGCCCTCAGCAGGCCGAAGAGATGGTCGGTGTCCCATCGGGAACCGTCCGCCGCGAAGACGACGATCAAAAGCACGTAGTAGGCCGGCAGCAGGCGGAGGAATCGTTCCCGGAAGAAATCCGAGAGTCGAAGCCTGGACTCGTCGTTCTCGACGACCATTTTGTAGGTGAGCACGAACCCGGACAGCACGAAGAACAGGTCGACCCGCGACCAGCCGTGAAACCAAGAGGCCTCCGTCGCGTGCGCCAAGAGGATCAGGATCGCCCAGATGGGTCTCAGGGCATCGAGTTCGGTGATCCTTCGCATAGACATCGTTGATGTCGAACAGGGCCTTCGAACATGTCACCTTGGCGACATGGTATCGACGTTCCCGCCTCGCCCACAAGGTCGTTGCTCCGACGACCCGGGGGTGAAGTTTCACGCTCTTAAAGACGCAGGTCGGGGATTCAGATGACGGCTCCACCTTTACCGGTTGGATGAGGCCCGTCCATCGCATTGAACAGACAAGCAAATGTTTTTTACATTCACAGAATCTCACCGGCCACCCGGAGGTCGGCAACAGCCGCCTCCAGAGAGATGGCATACCGCAATCCGGCGGCGGCGGCATCGGGGACGATGTCCGGGTGGAACACGGTCGCGTTCGGGGCAGCAAAGTCCGACCGGTTCGAGCTGACCAGCAGCCGCGAGTGAGGATATCCGGCGGCCACCAGCAGGGTGCTGAGCCGAAGGGCGTGGCCAAGGATGTGACAGTCTTTCACCGTCCCCTTCGCCGACGACGGCTTCTGCTTGGCCGCCACGCGGTCGATCGCCCAGGACATGCCGGTGTAATCCCGGTCGAGTGTGTCGGCTGCACTCAACAGGTCGCGCGACAACTGTTCAAGCTCGTCGATCAAGGTGCCGGGGGGGAGTACCGGAAGGGGCGGGGCCGACAGCCCGAGGTCGGCGGCGATTTGCCAGGTCGCGGTGAATGCCCGGACGCCGTTCTCGCCATCCCGCCGCGCGGCCGGCAGGTTGTCGGCCCACTCGGCATGCACGATGTCCTGAACGAATAGCCGAACCTCCGGTTCGCCGCCAGCGTCCGGAGCTCGACGCCCGCTTGGACCGCCACGGTTAGGTCGCGCAGCGGTGCCCGGACAATATCGAGCAACGTGCAGGTATCCAGGAAGAGGATTGGCCGGGGGGTCCCGATCAAGTCTGCCGCGGCTTGGGCAAGGGTGGTCATGGGGCCATGACGGCCAGCCGCTTGGCCAGCCACTCGGAGTCCGCGAAAAACCGGTCGGTGAGTGCCGTGACGGTCTCCTGCTCCCAACCGCTGTCCGCAAGCCACCGGCTCAATTCGGCCCGGTCGATGGCAACCTGCTCGGCCAGGCAGCCGGCGACAAGCTCGTCCCACAACCCTTGTACCCGGTCTGTAAGTGGCCACTCCCCGTCGGCCGTGTCCGCGAGCCGGGTAAACAGCATTTCGGCGGCAGGGGTAATGGCGCTTCGCGGGCCGAACGCCGGCCGCGTGTAGCGGACGCCAACCGCACTGGCGGCGGGCAGCACGCAGCCGCCAGCGAACTCGGCGACCAACGGACCGATCCGCCCTGCATCGCCCGAGGGCGGATGGCGGAGCACCTGGACCGGGCCGCCGCGCACTCGGGTTGCCGTCACGCGCTGGAGCCACACCCGCAACGCCGCATCCCCCGCCCGGTCGAACCTGTAGCAGCGGATGTGGTCCGGCCGCAAGCGGGTTCGCTCGTACTCACCGTCGCGAACCCAGCCGGGCGAGAGTGTCGCGTCGATCCCGTCCAGGAACCGGCCGACGACACCCGGCTCACCCCGGTACAGCGAAGAACGCCAGTCGCGCAGCGAGACAAACAGGTCGACCACAGCCATGTGCGCTCCTCCGGATGGGTGTCCGCGAGTTATATTATACAATGTCGGCTTCCGGCGCAGTAGGCTGGCCCGACTACCTCACCCTCTGTAAGTGGGCAATGAGTTCGGCCCGGACCTGTCCTTTTCAAGCTCTCGATGGACTCGCTTTCCTTCGGACTTCCGGGCTGATTGCACCGGAGTGTTTGCGGATCTTCCGGGGGCCCTGCGGTTCCATACTCGGACCCCATGCGGGAATGCCTTGGCCTGTTTCGCACGGGGTCCGAGTACGGAACCCGTGGCACCCCAAACGTCCTTCATTTCCCGGTGAAACCTGGCCTTCCGAGACAGACTCTCACACTCGCTCAATAGAAGCTCGACCAGACGGGCGGCTCACTGCCCCGCCTTGATACGACGGTCGGTCGTCGTATAATCTCAGGCGAGCTTATGATGAGCGTCGATTCGATGTTGTCGGAGACCGCATCGAGATCGCCGCCGACCGAGCCTGGGCCGGAGGTGACAGGATGTCGAGCAGCACGGACTCCCAGACCTCCCCGACGTTGATGGAGAGGCTTCGGCGACAGCCCAAAGACGCCAGGGCATGGGATCGTTTCGTGCTGCGCTACCAGCCGAAGATCTACGGCTGGTGCCGTGAGCGCGGCCTGCAAGAGGCGGACGCGGAAGACGTTGCTCAGGACGTGATTGCGATCCTCACGCAGAAGATGGCGAGCTTCCGGTACGACCCGTCGCGGCGCTTCCGTGCCTGGCTGAAGAAGATCACCTCCCATGCCCTGAGCGACCTCATCGCGCGCCGATGTCGGGCCGTCGGAGACAGGCCGACTCCGCTCCTGGAGTCCCTCGAGGACCGCGTCGACCTGGAAAAGCGTATCGACGAACTCTTCGACCGTGAGCTTCTGGAACTGGCGATGGCGAGCGTACGCAAGCGGGTGGCGACCGCGACGTGGGAGGCCTTTCGCCTGACGACCTTCGAGGGCCACTCCGGCGCTGAGGCCTCACAGCGGCTCGGCATCCCGGTCGCGTCCGTCTTCGTGTCCAAGCACCGAGTCCAGAAGTTGCTCAGAGAGGTGATCGCTCGGCTCGAGGGCGCGGCCGAGGGATGAACGGGCCGATCGCTTGCGACCACGGTTCCTACGCACATGCCAACGGTCAGGGGCTTTCTTCTGGGGAATGCTCCCCCACACCGCGGTGAGGATCCGTGCGACCGATCCCCGCCAGCCGCCGTCGTTGGCGTCTGACCCAGAACCAGCCGACGATCAGCGCCGAGGCCGACGCGGCCAAGACCGATTGCACCCCCCGCTCGATCAGGGCATCCAGCTCTTCACCCGCTGAGAGCCCCGCTTGAGAGGGTCCCTCCAGTGAAAGCGTCGACCCAGCGACGGCCGTCGCGCCGACGTCCGGAGACACCCCCTCGTCCTCGTCCGGCCACTGTATCCTCGTCGCGGTCGGGATGATGGGGCATCGCCCTTCGAGCCGCTCCTCACCCAGATCCGCCGCGCGGTCGGAGAAAATCGGCCCGCAAGCGTCTCGGCTACGTTCGAACGCCTCGTCCAGGCCGAGGACGAAGACCGACGACGGCGGTAAGGCCGAGGACATGGCCGGCTCCGCCTGCTCATCCGAGGGGTCGCGTTCATGGGCCGGCTCCGCCCGAGAATCCGAAGGCACGGTCCAGAGCGTCCCGACCAAGGCAAGTGAGGAATCCTCGAGAGCGATCAACTCAGCCATCTGCTCGAGGCCGATCGAGACGCCCTGAGTCGGCAATCCAAGGTCACTCAAGACGATGTCCAGGGGGATCTCCCCGGCCGTGATCGACGCAGTGGGAACCGGCGCATCGAGGTTGCCCAAGGGGACCGACTCATCGGAGTGGCCCAAGGAGAACGGCTCCTCAGGGCTGCCCAAAGGGAAGAGCTCATCGGGGTTGCCGACCGAACTCCGAAGTTCGTCGCTCCAGGAGGCTAGCCCTCGCGTAAGGACAGGGCCACTCCCGCCGACAACCACGGAGGACATCCCGTCCACGCTCCCCCATCCGTTATCCTGAGACTCCCGGATCATGGCCATCATCAAGTTGAAGATCGACGCGAGGCCGTTGGAGGCGGTTCCGTCAGGCCGAGGCCCCATCGGCGCTGATGCATTCTCTCTATACTTCATTGAATTCAAATAAATATTATCAATATTACTCAAGACAAATTCGCCAAGAGTGATCAGAAAAGGGGGCGCCGCGGATGCGTTGGAAGTGGATCCGCCGCCACCCGTGAGCGCACTGAGTTGGCCGATGGCGGCGGAGACCCAGGCTCCGATCTGGCTTCCCGCGACCGTCCCGTTGAAGCCGGCGACCATCGGCGGCAATGCGACGCCGGCCTTCTGCGCCGCGACGGCCGCCGCGACCCCCATAGGGATCACTTCGGGGGGAATATCCGCGAGGGGTGAGCCGATCGCCGACGCGGTGTTGTCGAGCAGCACCGAGATCGGGACACCGGCTTGATACGCCTGGCCCAGGACGGCCATCGCCCCCGCCAGGCCGGTGAGCGACTCCGAGGCGAGGGGGAGGAGGCTCGAATAAATCTTCACAAAGTCATCGACATAGGGGGATTTCAGCATTCCGGTGCGGCTGGCTGCGAGGATCGCGTCGGCCGACACGTCGACGCCGGCCCTCTGCGCCGTCCAAATCGCCGCCACAATATTGACGAGCGCGGGTTCGACTTTCGCCTGGTTCAAGTCCATCGCCGCCAATCCGCCCGAGAGAGCCGTGCGAGCCTCGAGCCGTTCAACTTCGAGACGGCGAGCCGGTCGAGATCGACGGGCCAAGGCATCGGGGCGATCCATCCGGGGCGTGACGAACATGATGGAATTCCTGAATACTCCACACTTATTTCGTCAAAATCATTTGCTTAAACACAAATTCAATCGTCGACTGAAGCGTTCCGAGACAAGGGTCTGTTTGCGCGGGGTCACGGGGGGGACAAGCCGTATTCCGCGGCGGATTGAGCATAGCCGGGGAGCCGCCGGATGATTGTCAGGGTCCGATCGGTCTGGACGACGTCGCGCCAGAAAGCGGCCCGCTGATCCGGGGCGGTGTAGCGCAGGGCTTGGCCGAGGAACAGTAAGGCGCGATCCTGATCGTGGCGTACCGTCGTGATGTCGCCCGTGGCGAGTTCGGCCGCCTGGGCCTGGATGCGTGCGGCGTTGTAGAGCATCCGGGGCTCAGGCTCGCCGCAACGGACGGACTCCTCGGCGTCGGCCGCGGCTTCGCGAAACTGGCCGAGAGCGATCCGGGCGGCCCCTCGGCCGCCGTAGGCCTCGCCGCTCGAGGGATCGAGCCGGATCGCCTCCGCGAAGTCGCGCCGGGCCAGTTGGGCGGCCCCGGAGACGAGGTAGGCCCAGCCGCGCCGGCAATACAGGCTCGACACGCCCGGTCGCACCGAGATGGCCACGGTGTAATCCTCGATCGCGGAGGCGAAGTCATTTCGCTTGAGCTTGGCCGCCCCGCGCAGCTCGAGCAGCTCGGGCAACGGACGGCCCGAACGTAAGTAGTCATCGCACGCGTCGATCACCTGGTCGTAGCGTTTCAGCTCCAGGAGCGCCGTGAGCCGCAGACGACGTGCTTCGGCATCGGTCGGATGGATGGAGAGGGCCATCTCGCACGCGTCGAGGGCCTCCGCAGTGCGTTTCTCCAGCAGCAGGGCGTATCCCCGCTTGGCATGGTCCCTCGCCAGCTCCGGACTGCCCGGCAAGCCGCGCCGGATGGCTTCGTCGAGGTCGCGCAGGGCGGCAGCGAGCGCGGCGGGAGTGGGGTGGGGACGCTCCAGGTTCCAGAGGGCCCGCGTCCGGCGGAGTGCGGCCGAGTCCGGCTTCCGGGCGATCGCCAGGTCGAGTTGTTCCAGGGCGAGGTCGAGCTTCTGCTGCCCCCGGTAGACCTGGGCGAGCGTGACGTAGGCACTGTACTGGTGCGGGCTGAGTTCGATCGCCTCCTGGAGGTCGACGGCGGCGTCCTCCCATCGCTGGGCCCGGAAACGAATGAGCGCGCGATTGGCCAGTAAGGCGTAGCGGAATCGGCCGGCCGGGTCGCGCTGGAGGGCGTCGCGAAAGTCAGCCTCGGCGGATTCGAATTCGGCGGCGGCCTCCGCCTGCGCCGAGGGCGAGGCCAGGGCCGTCGCCGCCATCTGGCCCGATGCGAAGCCGCGGAGCAGGTAGAGCCAGGGCAGGTCCGGGTGGGCCTGGAGGCAGCCGGTCAGGTAGGCCTTGGCCTCGGCAGGGCGTGCAGGGCGGGCGTTCAGGTCGCAGATCGCCAGCAAGCAATGGGCCCAGAAATGGCTGGGTTGGTCCCGCAAAACGCTCTGGAAGTGTCGCCGGGCCTGCGTCATCAGGCCGCGTTTGAAGGACTCCAACCCGCTGAGGAAATGGTCGAACGACCCGTCCAGTTGAATCCGGCCGGCGGCGTCGTGCTCTTGCCTCGCCCCCTCGGCGTCGCCGGCCCGCTCCAGGCAGACCGCCCGCCGCAGGTGATAGGCGTGGGTAGGCCGCCAGCGCAATGCGCCCACCCGGTCCAGGATGCGGATGGCCTCGCGGGCCTGCCGCTCGGCCGATTCCCCGGGCCTCGGCTGGGCTGTGGCCTCGGCCAGGACCATCAGCATCTCGTAGCACCCCAGGATCACCTCATCCCGCTCCCGTTCCGTCAGCCAGGGGGGCAACGGGGCCGGAGTCCAGCCGTCGCCTCGGGTGCCGTCGGCCGCGACGATTCCCAGGGCGGCCAGGGCCGAGGCGCGGATCACCTGCACGTCGCCCGGCGCATCGGGGCCCGTGTGCTCGACGTCCAGGAAGAGGGTGTCATCCCGCCGCCGGATGAACTCGACGTATCGCTGCCGGGCCGACTCTCTTGATTCTCGGTCAGCCCGGCGGTGGCTGGCTTGCTCGAGGAGGTCCGTGGCCCGGTCGCGCAAGTCGGCCAGTTGGGGCTCTGTCCCAACCTTCGCCAGCAGTTCATGCAGAGACGCCTCGTCCGCGACCTGGGAGCGGCCGTCCAGCAGATGGTTGCTAACCTGGATCAAGGTTCGCTCGCCTTCGGCCCTCCGGGAGGCGTTGCGCTCGGCCCGCTCCCGCTGCCGGAGCTGGGCGACGGCATGAGAGCGCAGTCCGACCCCCGACAGGATCGACCCGATCAGCAGGGCGACGGCCATGAGGCTGGAGGTCGTCGGCCGTCGCCGGGCCCACTTCAGCCCCCGCTCCCAGAGGGGGGTCCTCCGGGCCCGGATCGGCCGGTTCGCGAGGTAGCGATCCAGGTCGTCCGCCAACGCCTCAGCGCTGGGATAGCGACGATGGGGCGGCTTGGCCAGGCACTTCAGGCAGATCGTCTCCAGGTCGCGCGGGACCTGGAACTGGAGCTGAGATGGAGGCACCGGCTCCTGCTCGAGGACCTGGATGACGGTCTCCATCGGCGTCGTCCCTTTGAACGGCGGCCGGCCGGTGAGCATCTCGTAGAGGATCGCTCCCAGGGCATAGACGTCGGCCGCGGGGCCCACGTCCTTGGCCTCCCCTCGGGCCTGCTCGGGAGGGATGTAGCAGGGAGAGCCCAGGACCTGTCCGGTTTCGGTGGGTCCGTCCTCCTCCAGGTGTTTGGCCAGGCCGAAATCCGTGATCTTGAGAGTACCGTCCCTGGCGAAAAGGACATTCGATGGCTTGAGGTCGCGATGCACGATGCCAGCCTGATGCGCAGCGTGTACCGCCCGGGCAAGCGTCGCGGCCATCGTCGCGGACGGCCGCCCAAGCTGCGGACAGCCGCCCAAGGAGGCGGCGAGACTGCCCCCCTCCAACAGCTCGAGCGCAACGTACGGCAGGCCCCCGACCTCACCGATGTCGTAGATCTGGATGATATTCGGATGGCGTAACTTCGCGACGACCTCCGCCTCGATCCCGAACCGTTCCCGCTCTTCGGGTCGGGCCAGGCTACCGGCCCGGATCATCTTCAGCGCGACCATGCGGTTCAATCGCCGCTGGTGGGCCCTGTAGACGACCCCCATGCCCCCGTGCCCAAGCTCCGCCAGGATTTCGTATCCGTCCACCTCGGGAAGACAAGGGGCGGAGGTTCCTCCGTCCACCAGCGCCTCCGAGCTGCCGCCCGGTCGGCGCGACGCGCGGAGTCGAGCGGCCGGGCTATCGGCTGATGGAATGTGGGTCAGCCAGGCATTAGTCGAGGGACTCTCTCGATCGAGTTCCCACCGGCCCCCCTCGGGGTGCAGGGAGCCGTCGCTGGTCAGCTCCTTGAGCCTCTCCTGGCAAAACGAGCAGCTCTCGACGTGCGCGATCAACGAGTTGAGCTCGTCCCCGTCCAACTGTTCCTCGAGAAGCCGCGTGAGTGTTCCATCACCCGGGCAGGCAATCATAGCGGTTGTCCCCCCGCGTGCACTCCCGGGACGGACCGGTGAGAATGTCCGAGCGAGACACCCTGATCGGGGGCGAGACACAGGATCCGAAGCATTTCGCTGGTGACCATCCTTGGCAGCTCGCGGGATTCCACGGTGAGTCGCTGTCAGCACCTCTTTATAGAAATACAGCGGATCCCGTCCGAATCTTACACAGTCCCCCGGCGGAATTGAACCGGGGCCGCTTGAATCGGAACAGCCCGGCCGTTATGCTTTGCAATACAAAGTGACTCTAGGGGCCGTTCAGGGGACGCGAACCGAAAGGCACAGAGGCGATGTCGGCACCGGGCGTGAGCGATATTGGTCGACGCTTCGCCGTGGTCGTCCACGACGTGGCACCGGCCTTCCTGCCGCAGCTCGCGAGGATCGCCGAGGCCCTCGCGCCGCGGGTCGGGCGGGAGCTAGCGGGCGCGGTGGTGCCCTGCTGGCATGGGCGGCCGATCGAGGGGCCTGGGGGCGGCTTCGGACGGTTCGTGGCGGGGGCGTTCGGGGAGGTCTTGCAGCACGGATACACCCACCGGCAGGACCGGCCGGGCGTGCTCTCGCTGTTCACGGGTCGTTCGGACGAGCTGGTCGGGCTGCCTCGCGAGGAGGTCCGGCGCCGGCTCGGGCTGGGCCGGGAGCTGTTGCGGCGGGCCCTGGGGGTCGTGCCCGCGGGATTCGTGCCTCCGGCCTGGCAGGTCGGGCGAGCGACGGCGGACGAACTGGGGGGGTGCGGGTTCCGCTACCTTGCGACGTTCGGCGCGATCCGGGCAGCGAATGGGCCGACGATCCCGCTGGCGACCTGGTCGTGGGACTGGGGCGTCCTGGGGCCGCTCGCGCGGGTCGGGCAGCGGTTCGGCGACGTCTATTGGCGGCTCCGACCGGCGACCCTACCCTGCGTCGTGGTACACCCGGCCGACGTAGACCGGGGCTACCTGCCGCGCGTGCTGGAGGTGGTCGACCGGCTGCTGGGGCATGGCCGGACGCCCGGCCTGCTCTCGGAGTTTTTACCGTGATCGGGCCGCTGCGGGCGGCCTTCCACCACCAACTACGCCGGCGGGCCGGGCACCTGGCCGCGCGGATCGCCCCGCACCTGCCGACGGGGGCGACGGTGCTCGACATCGGCTCGGGGACCGGCCACAACGCCGAGGCCCTGAGGACCCGGGGGGCGCGCACGTGCGCCGAGGCGGACGTGGTGGATTTCCACGTCGTCGGGGGCGGGCCCGTCCTGTTCGACGGCACCCGGCTGCCGTTTGCCGATCGCGTCTTCGATGCGTGCCTCCTCGCCTTCGTGCTGAGCTATACCGACGACCCGGCGGCCCTGCTCCGCGAGGCAGGGCGGGTCGCCTCGCGTCGCGTCCTTGTCTTGCAGTCGAGCCCTCGGGGGCGATCCGGGCGGATCGCGCTGCGACTGCGGGGCTGGATCCAGGGGCGGGTCGCATTCCGGCTCTGCGCGACCCTCCGCCTGATCCCGCCCTCGCCAACGCCGCTCCACCCACGGCGCCTGCTGTCGCGCGAGCGGGTCGGCGACCTTGCCGACGAGGCGGGGTTGAAGCTGGCGCGGGTCGTCCCCGAGCCCGGCTTGCTGGGCCTGATCAGCCGCGACCTGTTCGTCCTGGAAGGCCCGCCACCGGGGACGCAACACCCATGAAGCGGCCTCCGCCCCAGATCTCGGTGGTCATCCCCGCGAGGAACGAGGCGGCGCTGATTGCTTCGACCGTGGGGTCGGTCCTCCAGGCGCGCGACCGCTACCGCGACGGGGGGGCTGTGGAGGTCATCGTGGTCGACAACGCGAGCGACGACGGCACGGCCGACGCCCTGGTCCAGCATACCGCCGAAGACGGAGTGCTGGTGGCGACCTGCTCGCCCCGCGGCGCGGCCAGGGCGCGGAACCTCGGGGCACGGCTGGCGAGCGGTCGGACGCTGGTCTTCCTCGACGCCGACACCCGGCTACCGCCCGGGGCCCTCGTCCGGATCGCAGAGTTGGTCGACGAACAAGGATACGAGGCGGGGATCACTCGCCTCGGCGCGCTGGACGGCGGCAGGCGGGCCCGATGCTGGTGGGCCTTCTGGAACGCCGTGCGGCGGCTTCCCCTGCCGCGGGCCAAGGCAATGCCGGCCTGCATGTTCTGCACTCGAGAGGCCTTCGATGAGTTCGGGCCGTTCGACGAGCGCGTCGCCATCGGCGAGGAGTGGCCGATCCTGGCCGGGCTCTACCGCGCCCGGCCCCGCCGATTCGTCTACGATCAAGCCATCACGGCACTCAGCTCGGGGCGTCGGATGGAGCTCCAGCACTTCGGCTACACGCGGACCTTCGCCCGGTACGTCTGGGCGGTCCTGAGCTTCCGGGGCCGCGTGGATTACCCCGACCATATCCGGCACGCGCCGCGGGACTCGCCCCCCCTGCGATTGAGTGAGGGAGCGAGCCGGACCGTGCCGAGGACGACCGCCAACGGCGAAAGGTCCTGGCCGGGCTTCGGGCGGTGGCCGGCGTCGCTCGGACCCTGGCTGGGCAAGCTCCGGATGCACGCGATCGAGCCCCGCCAGGCCCCGGGCCGGCCGCCGACGATCGCAAAACGGCGACGTTGGTTCGGACCGCTGCTGATCGGGCCCGGCAACCTGTACCTGCGCCTGCTGGGGTCGGGAGTGCGGGTCCTGCCCGGGGCGGAGTGGCGGGCCAGGGAGCGTGCGTTGCATCGCGCGCTCCACGGGATCGAGCTGGAGACCGGCCCCCGGGGCTGGCTGATCCTTCCCCGATGGCCGGGGGTGGTGCTCGCCGATCACGCGCGGAGCCGGCTCAACCCGGCGCCGGCCCGATTGCGGGGCCTGGGCGCCGCAGGCCGGGCGTTGCGGGACCTGCATCGGGTCGAGATGCCGCGTACCGACGGTGGGTGCGAACGCCTGAGCCACGGCGACGCGACGCTCCGCAACGTCCTGTTCGATCCCGGGACCGGCGAGGCTCGCTGGTTCGACTTCGACACGGCCCACGACCCGGGCCTTGCCCCGGCCTGGCGCCACGGCGACGACCTGCGGGCCCTGGTCTACTCGGCCGTCGAGTCGTTCGCCGATCTGCCCGTCGCGCTGCTGCTCCGCACCGTCCGGGATGCTTATGCCGACCCGGGCCCCTGGGAGCAGCTCCGCGACCGACTGGCCCAAGGGACACTGCACCGATCGCCTCTGCACTTCGCCCAGGCATGTCCGCCCGTTGGGCGAAGGCGCGAGCTGGAATCGCTCTTGCTGCGAGGAGATTGGCCCTGCGGATCGCTCATGGGAGATGCTGATGGTCGGTCGATCGGATAACAAGCCGTCGAATCTTAGCCCCATCGGACTTCCACTGCCCGCCCACGAAGGCCGGACAAAAAGGGCCCATCGACTCCGACATGACCGTAACACCGCAGATCCCGATCGGTAGATCTTTGGAAGCCCCGAAGGGGCGACCGTCAATAGCTAGGGGCACAAGCCCCTGGGGGATTCCTCGAAGCCAGGCGACACTCTCCCCGCCGTGGCGGGGAGAGTGAAAAGATAATGAGGATATTCTCGCTTGAATCACGTCCATGGGCTTATGCCTTAGCTATTGACGGCCGCCCCTTCGGGGCTCCCAGAAATCGGCGGGATGCCCGCGACCCATCGGGAGCCGTCCGCCGCGAAGACGACGATCAAAAACGCGTATGTAGTAGGCCGGCAGCAGGCGGAGGAATCGTTTCCGGAAGAAATCTGAGAGTCAGAGCTCTGGACTCGTCGTTCTCGAGGACTTTACCACGACCAACCACGCCCGACGTGTGGAAAACCCTGCAATTTCCAAGTACAATAGACTTTAGATAGGACGGTGAGTGTGTGATGGGGATTTCCGCCGACTGGCTCCCGACGGCAGTAGTGGCGTGATACGATAACGCCATTTGGCAGTCGAGTCTGGGAGGCACGTCGGGATGTCCGAGCCAACGGAATCGCTACTACCGGGTCCGATCTGTAGCCTCCTCCTTTTCCTGGCGACCTCCGCCGAGGAAAAGGCTCTGGAGGAGGCAGCTCAAGAGTACGGAGTCGAGTTTCGAAAGGATGCAGCCCTCACGCGGCACCTCCGATTTTTTGGCCTGAGCCAGGATGCTTGGCGGTTGGGGACCATCGGTGGCGAGACAGTGGTGGCTATTGGTGCGTCGCGAGACAATGGGCGTGCTGTGATGGGGGCACACGGCCGCTTGGGGTCGGCAGCCAAGGCGGTTCGATGTTTGGCCGCAACAGGTGCGCAAGGGATTCTCCAAATCGGAATGGCGTTTGGGATCGCCCCTGGAGTCCAACAGATTGGGGATGTACTGGTGTCGGCGTTGCTGCTGCCCTACGACAACCGAGATGTGAAGCCGAACGCAGGTCGACCAGGATACGTCAATGACTACATGCACATGAATTCTGATGAGCCCCGGCCCAGCCTTCTGGAGCGATGTCGCCGAGAAAAAGAGAGGACACGATTTTCGTTCAATATTCACATTGGAGCAATGCTGTCCGGAGCAGCCCGTATCCACTGTGCTGCTTATCGTGACGAACTGCTGCATAGTGTTCCGCACGGGAACGAGGAAATCGTGGGCGGCGAGATGGAAGGCGTGGGTTTATTGGCGGCTTCGTTGAAGCCTGACGATTCGGTATGGTGCGTTGTCAAGGGGATTAGTGACTTCGCGGACGAACAACGTGACAACGTAATCAAAGAAGGTCGAAAAATTGCACCTATCAACGCGGCTCGATTCGTCCTTTCAGGACTGGTTAACGACGCGAAAATGCTGGCCGAGGGAAAGGTAGCATGAACATTCTCGACGAACTTCTGCGTTCGCCCAACGATGCCCCTCAAGACCCGGTGGTGAAATGGCTGGATGACCGCATCAAGGCCAGAGACGAGATTAGGGTCTCACTCCGAAAGGACTCGTCTGCGCTAGGCTCATCCGCACCCGAATTCATCGTTCTGCGAAAGAAGGAAGGCGTCGATCAGCCTCCTCAAATTTACGAATGGGATGACGACTTCAACACGGCGACAATCAATCTGGGCATCAAGGCAGAGAATGTCCAGCAAGAAGGTGAACGGTTTGCGCGGGTACTACGAGCCGCACTACGCAAGGTTGAGCGAAGGTATGGCGACGGATACATGAATGCGGTTTTGATCGACCTCCTTGATGAAAGCGATCTGGGCAAGGACGGCGAAATCGGGAAGATCCGAAGGCTCATCCACTCCAACTCACCTGAACGGAACGGTCAGTCATATCACGACTGTCGTGACGCGATCGCCATCGAAATCGGGGGCAGGGCTAAGGAACTCAAAGATAAATTGAAATACAATCCTGAGGAACTTAAGACGGTAATGGACTGGGCAATCGCCCAATATCTCGACGATCGCTTTTCGATCACCAACATGCGTAGATTTGGCTGGATCGATGAGAGTGGGCGTACGACCAGATGAATGTAAGAAACGGTCGGTCCACTCAACGGTAGTTTTCGCGACTTCGTGTACCTGAGCGACTGATCGACGGTTGTTAAACGGGGCCCCGTCCGGGACGATGGCGGTCGTCACACCACCTCCGCCTACCAAACGGAACCGGGCAACTATTGTGGGGCTACAGAAAGTCGATCGGTCCCAAGCCGTCAACCCTCACGGTCCTGCCTTCGGTGAGTCCGCTCATCTGGCGCGAGTCGGACTGATCGACCGACGCATCGCTCGGCGAGTAAAACGGAATCAGCCCCGGTCATTTCGGCGAAGTCTGCACCGAGATTGAGGGTACCAGGACTGCCACGATCGCTTGTCCTGTAGAGGGAAACTGCGAAGCGATCGCCTTAAGGTCGGGCGTTCGCGGTCGAGGTCCGCGCACCTCCGGTTATCAACGAAGGCCGGCGCTTGCCGATCAAGACGAGCGCGGGGAGGGCCGAGACGGCCAGAGCCCAGGCGAGAATCGGCGGCGGATTGTTCGTCGAGGCCAGACTTGGCGCTCGGCCGCCGATCAGGAACTTTCGGCCGGCTCGAATGATCTCGTCCATCATGTCGAGGCCGCCGGGGACTTGGTGGACCTTCTTGTGATCGAGGTCGTGGATCAAAGTGCCAGGCGCGGCGCGGAAGGTGAAGATGGCATCATCGACGTCGTTGACCCGGAGCAGGCCCACGGTCCGGTCAGACTCGGAGAGGACCACGTCGCGGGCAGTCTCTCCCGCAGCGGGGTTCGTCCGCGTGGTGACGACCCTGAGGATTCGCCAGGGGAGCCAGGTGCCGGGGGCAGCCTCGCGGAAATCGGAGTTCTCGTAGCGGATCCGGACCGACGGGCCGATGAACTCGCGGCGGACGATCGCAAAACCGCGCACCGGGTCGAGCCAGAGCCGGTCACGGTCGGCGATCTCAGCGACCACGCAAGGGACCCCGCCGGTCTCCTCAAGCTCGGGGCGGACCCGGCAAGCTGGGTCGGCCAGGGCCACGTGCAGGAGGGTCGACGGGTCGAGGCCGCGCGGGGTGGTCAGGTCGTCGGGCGGCCACCATCCGGTGCATTCGATGTAGAACTCGGCGCGGATTTTGGTGCTGGAGAACTCGTCAGGGACGACTTGCAGCGTCTCATAATAGCGGTTCAACACATAAAAGGCGTCGAAGGTCTTGCCGGTGAAATAGCTCCGGGTGTAGCCAATATCCTCCGACCAGTCGAGCGGCGGCGTCCGGTGGGCCATCTCGGCATAGCGCAGCGGCCCCTTGGCGGCGAGGACATGGCGGATCTCGAGCAACTGGCCCGCCGCGCTTCCTGCGCTCTTGTTGCGGGAGGTCGCCTCGACGTAAAGGCTCCGAATCCGATGCCGGACGGCGTCGACCTCGCGGCGGATCTCCTCGATCGAAGGGGCCGACTTCGGTGCGTCCCCCGCGATCGCCCACGCCGGGGCCAGAGCGAGGGCCAGGGCCGCCGCGCACAGGACCAGGGGCTTCAGGGTTGTTGAGCGGTGTGGAGCGTTCATGATTTCGGCCCCTCGGTCGATTGCGACTTCCGGCGAAGGAATCGACGGCCGGCGATGACCAGCGCCAGCACCAACACGCCAGCCAGGTTGATCATGATGAGCCAACGGCTGCCGGACGACTGAGCCCGCGTCCGCGAGGCCGCTTGCTGGGCCTGGTCGATGACGGAATCGAGCTTGGTGGCGTCGGCCGGAACGACGAACTCCACCGGATAGCCGGCCTGCAAGCCGATCTCGTTCCCCATCCGGTAGTTGTTGACGAGCGTCCCCGGCGGCGCGGTCAACTCGAAGAGGGAGTCGGGAACCAGGTCGTTGGCCTTGGACTCGAGCAGGGTCATCTCGGTCTGCGCCAGGCCCTTGCCCTTCAAGTTGGCCGGGGCATACGGCGGGGCGAACTCGAAGAACCGGCAGCGGCCCGGCAGGTAAATCCCCTCGGCGCCCGGGACCGACTTCGGTTCGTCGGCCTCGACCCGGAGCCCGACGGTTCCGTCGCTGACCTGGGCCAACTCATGGCGGCGGAGCATCAGGCCGTGGTCAAGGTCGAGCCAAAGCTTGCTCTCGACCTCAAGGCCCGCCATGGTGCCTCGTCCCGTGAGGACGACGCAGACCGAACCGTCCTCCACCGTCTCGGTCGTCGGCTTCACCTTGTACTGGAACACGCTGAAGACCCCAGGCAAGGTCATCGCGTTGCGGACTTCCCGCCCCGCCTTGGGGAACGTGGGGTCATCCGGCTCCCAACCGACGTTCTGGAGATAGCCCGACTGAAAGACCATCCTGGTCCCGTCCTTGCGGTAGTCGTGCACCTCGGAGAGCCCGCGAATCAGGCGTTTGAGGTCGAGCCCGTTGCCGTTGTAGGCCCACGCCTCCTCGGGCTGGAAGGTGATCTTTTCCGACTTCCCCGGGGCTTTCGCCGAAGCTTTCGTCTTCGCGGCGTTGTCCTCGTACGCTTTGCGGAGCCGCTCCTGGTTCTCGCGGATGGCGGGAGGCGCATTGGGATCGACCTCGGGCGGCGCGAGCGGGGCGATCGGAGCGGCCTGGCTCGGCTGGCTGACCTTGTGAAATCGCTTGGGCCCCTTGAAGGCGTCCTCGATCCGGTCGTTGCGCAGGTAGAGCTTGTTGAGGTATTTCACGAGGATCGCCGGCTCGGCCAGGGCCGTCTGCTTGGTCGCGTAGCTGACCAGAAGCGCCGTGGTCCGGGCACGCTGAGCCTCGATCTCGGCGCGGACCTCGGCGACCGTCGGCACCGGCCTTGGCTTCGGCGGATCATCGGCAGCAGCGGCGGTCCCGGCCGCCGTGACCAGGACGAGGACGAGCCCGAACCCGGCGACAACGCCTCGCCCTCGCGCGGCCGAGGCGCGGCAGGCGAGGAACAAGGCTCCCCAGGCGGCGGCCGAGAACAGGCCGGCGGCGGCCACCCCGAGCCAAGGAGGGCGGGGCCACCCCGCCGCCTGCCGGCCCCCGGCGGCGGCAAGGACGTAGCCGGTCCACTCGCGGGTGAAGTCGAGCCGAGGGGCCAACGTCAGGCTCCCGGTCGTCCCGTCGACGTAGCGGACCATCCGGTCGTTGACCGAGAGCACGACGACGTAATGCCCGCGAGGGTCGCGTGAGAACTCACTTGAGCTCTGCCGCTCCATGTGGGCCACGACGGGCATCGGCGTCCGGGCCAGGCCCTCGAGCGTCGTCTTGGCGACGACGGTGGGCAGGCCGGCCTCAGAGGTCGCAATCCGAAGGTCCTTCAACGTGCTGCCGCGATCCCCGACACCGATCCGATGGAGGAGCCATTCGTAGTCGGCCTTAATGTCCTGGAGGCCAAGAAACACATACGCGGCATTGATCCCACAGCGCTGGGCATTCCGCCATTGATCCGACCGCGTCGCGTCGTCACCCGCGACGGCGGGGGCCTGCCCTCGCGCCGAAGCTCCGTCCGCCAGAAGACCAGCCGCCAGAAGAATGAGGATTCGTACGACGCTCGCCACGGTCATGCCCTCTCGTGAAGATAATCCGATCCGACTTCGACAGGAGACAAGGGGTCGGCTCTTTTTCGCCGGCCCGAGTGGGCCGGCGAAAAAGAGCGCCCGGCGCGGTCGCCAGGCGCTCGAACAGACGACGACCGGGCATCAGGGCTGAGGATAGCAGAGGAACTGAGTGTCGTCGTGCATATTGCAGTTATTACCGCAGTTGTAGCAATAGCGTGAGAGTACGCAAAGGCTCCCCGGAACGCCGTTGGGGGACCGATGGACCGCCACCGGGCACCACTCGTAGGGAACGCCCAAAAGGGTCTTCGAGGGGGCGCCACAACCATTGTTGTCGATGATGATCACATCCCAGCCGCAGCCAGTCTGACCGCCAACCAACTTGGCCGCCTCGTCGTCGGAAACGAGGTTAAGCGAAGACGCCGGGGCGACCGCCGACCCGAGGGTCAGGAGCAAGGTCGCGATACCTAAAGTTGAACCCAGGATCCAGCTCAATCGACGCATTACAAGAACTCCGTCGTTGAAGGACCGGGAGGGGCCAAGATCCGAACCAAACGCAGCCGGATCGGTTGTCCCACTCCCACAGCCTGCTCTACTCCGCCCCCACGGGGCGGAATCTCGGGCCAGCCCCCGTTGGGCCGGCTCCGTCTGCTCCCTGAATCGTCGCCCCCGGCCCGGCCGACGCGGCCTGGCGGAGGAACCGGGCCGCGTGGCTGAACGGGCAGAACGAGTGACCGACCTCGCCGTCGGACGCCTCGCTCAGCACCCGGGCGAGGAACCCCGCAGCGCCTGCGAGCACCTTGGGCGGCATCTGCATTTCGGGCGGGAGCATCAAGGTCCACTCGACATGATGCCCCGTCACCAGAACCTTTTGCTCAATCGAGTCGGCAGCCTCCCCCTCAAGGTCGAGATCCGGGAGGTCGTGTCCTGGGCCGGAGCTCCGGCGCATCGCCTGGTAGCGGGCGTACCAGGGCAAGCCGGTGACCCGACGATGCCAGCGAGGGTTGAAGGAACCATCGTCGCGCTGGCCGGTGGCGACCTCGGCCGATACCCGCGTCAGTAGGTCCCGAAGGGCGTCGCGGACCGGGGCCGAAAGGACCGGGACCATCGCGTCGGTCCGATGGATCATCGCCAGGGCGTAGAGGGTGTGCGTCCCGGCGCAGCTCGCCCGGGCCAGCGGACGGCCCATCAGCTCGCGGGCCAAAGCGTCGAAGTCGGTCGCCTCGCCGAACCGGTTGGTCCAGGACCGCGCGGGCGGCAGGTAGAGGGCCAGCGCCACGGCGGTCCACTCGAGCTCCTGCTCGATCTGGAATTCGGCCACGGCGTCGTCGAACAAGGCGCGGACCGGCCGGTCGCCAGCGGGGGTCCGGATCATCGCATCGAGCGGAACCCCCAGCTCGCCCAGAATGGAAAGCACCTGGTCGGTGTGCGGCTGCTGCTCAGGGTGCCCCGCTCGCGCCGAGGGGGGGACGAACCGGAGGCCATGCCGCGTCTCGATGAACGAGAGCGATCCGTTGAACCAACCTTGGTTCGACTCCGAGTTGAGCAGCACCCCCCGCATCTCGGCGAAGCTCGGCCGCCCTGTCGGGGCCTGGTCCTCAGGGCGGAAGACCCGGAGGGCGTGGATGATTTCCCCCAGGGGCGCCTTCCGCTCGGGCCAGAGCCGATCGGTCTGCCGGGTGATTTCCGCCCCGTCGAGCCGGGCGTCGATCGCCGGCACGATCGGCCGGACCGTCAAGGGGGCGACCCGGACCGCGCCCGTCGTCGACGCGCGCGGCTGCCTCAACCACCACGCGCCAACCGCCGCCGTCGTGGCGAGCAGAGCCAAAACGCCAACGCGCCCGATCCGTTTCATGGTCGCCGCCTCCGCTTCAACGTCAACAAGTCCTGGTTCACCGCGACGGCCGTTGTGGGGGTTCCGCAGTCAATGCGATCGAGGAAGACCATGTCCCGGCCGGCGATGCGGACCTCGGGAAACCGGCGTTCGTCGGTACGTCGCCAGCCTGGAGGCAGCGGCGTGACGTACCGCCAGGCCGATCGAGCTTCGACGACCCAGGCCGACGAGCCGGCGAGCGCGGCGGCCTCCTCTGGCGTCGTGATCTCGGCCGGGTCGATCACCGGGCCGCCCCGGTAGTGCTCCAGGGGGCGGCGGGTCGTCCGGATCATCCGAGGAGGTGCGAAGCCGAGCCGGCGCGAGTCAAGTTGCAGCGCCAGGTAGATCTCCGGGCCGAAGACGAAAACGGCCTCTCCGGGCCGCCAGCGCCGAGCGAGTTCACGGGTCGCTCCGAGGAGCCCCGGATGCCGCTCGGGGCCGATCCGGTCGTACAGCGAGGCCGTCAGACTCGCCGTGGTGGTGACCGCCAGGATTGAGGCGGCCACCCGCGTCATCAGGTCGGGAATCCGCGCGATCAGGACCGCCAGGCCCCCCGCGACCGCAAAGGCGGCGGGGTAGCAGTACCGCGAGAAGAAGACGTTCCGGCCCACGACGAGCGAGGCCAGCACCCCCAGCCCAATCGGTCCGACGATCATGAGGCCCAGGAACCGGTCGGCCTCCCCCCGGCCGACGGCCAGCAGCGTGAGCAGAATCAGCAGCCCCGCGCACCAGACCTCGGGCATGGGCGGCGCGGCCAGCCAGTAGAGCCCGGTGAAGAGGTGCCCGATCTCGTTCGCGAACAGGCCGAGCCCGAGCGGGCCCGTCACGTAGTCAGCCTCGACCTGACGCGACTGCGCCATCGCGACCGGGAGCCAAGGCCAATACGCCAGGGCCACGGCCCCCGTCGCAAGAAGGCCCAACCGCGCTTCCGGCATTGCCCAGAGCTTGGCCGGCGACAGGCCGGATCGAGCCAGGCACCACGCCGCCAGGAACGTCGTCTGCGCCACCATCAGGAACAAGCCATAATTATGGACGTAACACCCCAAGGCCGAGGCCCCGGCGTAAACGGCCCACCAGAGTAACGACCGTCCCCCGCGCCGGAGCGCCGCCAGCAGGGCCCACCCCGCCAGGACCGCCAAGGCCGCCGCCATCGGGTACATCCGTGCTTCCACCGCGTGGCGGTTGATGAGCGGGCTGGTCGCCACCAGGATCGCCGCGAGCAGGCAGGCCCAGTCACGGCCTCGCCCCGGGGCCGTCACCTCCCGAATCAGGCCGTGCAAGGCCAGCCCCGCCAGCGCCGCGAGGCCGACCGACATCAGCCGCATCGCCTCGGGCGAGTCGCCCAGCCAATGGGTCCACCCCTTCAGCAACAGGTAGTACGCCGGCGGGTGAACATCGCGGGCCGTTCGCGCCACCAACTCGGCCACGGGATACCGCGACATCCTCCAGGAGAACGCCTCGTCGAACGCGAGCGACCAGCCGCCGACAACCGAAGCTCGGGCCGCCGCCGCCGCCACATGGACGGCCGTGACCTGGGCGAGAAGAGCAGGAGCAGTGGTCCAACTGCGAGGCATAGGGGATATCCGGCCCGACCTGGGGTCGGCCTCATAGGCGATAACATCTGAGACTTCTACGGTTCTCTCTCAAAGTGGCCGCCGTCGAACCGAGCCATGGGGTCTAAACGCTCGATTGTCCTGCCGGCGGTATCTCAACATCACTACAGAGGTCAAAAACCGATGACGTTCTCTTGCGGCGACTTCTCAATCAGCCCGGGCATTCTCGGGGGCGGCGTGAATCCCAGCCCTGGAATTCCCGAGAAAACCGGCCTGGGTCCAACGGGGATCACAGCCACGGGTGAACATGGAGTGGAATCGCTCAGCCCCCATCATGATCCGGTAATTGCGAACGGAAAGGCCAATTCGGAAAATCACGATCGCATGGCACCGAGGCATTGTCAATCTTCGTGAATCGAGAATTCCGAATTTCACATTGCGTTGGATTTCTTCGCTCCATCCCCTGAAAATAGCCCCTGCGATTACACCCCAGGGCCAGCGCATATCAAATACGCAATAGCGAAAGAATTCGTGCAAGGTAGTCCGTACTGATTAGCAGAGCATCCTCTTTCCCCGTGGCCAGGCATCTGGACTACGCTTAAGATAGGAGATAGCGGCAACTCATCAAGGCAGACCGGGCGATGGCGATCCCCCTGAACAGCCCAATGAGCCCTGCTGAAGTGCCTGGCGGCTCCCCTTCCCTACGGAGATATCCAACGGTAGAGTTCGGGGGCCGGGACTTACCGGAGGCGGGACGTCAGGAGGCCCGAGGCGATGGCAACGATCAGCTATGTGCAGGGAGATGCCACCCAGCCGCAGGCCAAGGGGAACAAGGTCATCGCCCACGTCTGCAACGACCTCGGCGGATGGGGCAAGGGGTTCGTCCTCGCCATTTCCAAGCGTTGGGCGGGGCCAGAAGCGGAATATCGTGCCTGGCACAAGGGCCGCTCGCAGAACGATTTCGGCCTCGGTGCGATCCAACTTGTCCAGGTCGAGCCACATGTCTGGGTCGCCAACATGGTGGCCCAGAGGGGTATGAAGACGGGCTCCAACGGCCCGCCGATCCGTTACGAGGCGGTGCGTGCCTGCCTGAAGAAGCTGGCCGTTGAGGCCAAGACGTTGGGAACGAGCGTCCACATGCCCCGGATCGGCTGCGGCTTAGCCGGGGGCCGTTGGGAGGAAATCGAGCCGATCATCTCCGACGAACTGACCTCGCAAGCGGTCGAGGTGACAGTCTACGACTTCGGCTGATTGGTCATCGCCCCTCGAGCCGTTTTAACGTACTGGGCAGGGAGCGTGACATGGGCCAGCGGGACAGATGGGTCATTGATGTCCACGTTGTCTCCCGTGTCGTGGAAGCATCGCGTTGTCCCCCGAGGGCGACATCTACGAAGCGCCGGATCAACCCCGGGTCGATCCGGTGGGCCAGCACCCACTCATAGGCCACCCGGTACATCCTGTAGCGGACCTGGCCTACGATCGCTGAAATTGCAGGCCGCCGGAAATTCGGACATAATGAACCCAAGATGTGCGAAACATAGGCTTGGAGGCTCCTACAAGCTACTTCTTTGGAACAGAGCTGAACCACTCAAACCAGCATGCGACAATGTAAAAATCCGAAGATGTCGCTGCTCGGTTACTTTGCCGCCATACGCGGCGACACCTTCACAAAAACTTCACTCGGGATCAGGAATCAGCAGCAAGCTATTTACCAGTCGTCAGTTCGGGCGATATTAAGGCGAGGAAGTCGGCTTCGAAATATCCAATCAAATTTTTCATCCCCGGAAGCGATCTTGACAGGATTAGCAGGTAACCATTGAATGATCCTGCGTCTCAGGCTTTCAAATTCGGACAATTACAAAGAATGCACCAATGGCTTCATTTACAGCAACTGCAACCATAAATCCATAAACACAAATCCCTATACATCCGCACGACTCGTATTCAACAAGGGTTCGTCTACAGAATTTCGACGCTCACGGACTTCATTCCCGACGTGGAGACTTTCCCTCCAGCAGCACCCACGCCTCAGCAAAGGACACAAAAAAATCATCCATAGTTCAACGAGAAGCACATTACCTATTCAAAAATGAGCACAACGAATATTCCTTACAGGCAGGGCGGAAACCTATCGCGGACAATCTACGCTTAACGTTATCGCTTGCGATAAACCTAACGACCATTGGCACAACTAACATAATCACATTATATGCATACTCTACAACAGATTGAGACCGCGAGAAATCCGGATTTTGCGTGACATGAATGCCGATCGGACAATTCAGGAAATACTGATGCGACGATTCAACTTCATTGCGATTGGTCTAGTGCTGCCTTCCTTGGTTGCAGGGTTATTCTTGAATGGCAACTTGCTTGCCCAAAGGGTAGATTCGCAACTTGCTGGGAATGCTCCCCTGGTGAGAAGGGCGGCTTTTACGATTGCCAATAATGTCGCTGGCGAAGCAGAGATGCCGCACGTCAATGGCGTGGGTGGTTTCCCAGTGAGACTGAATATCACCGATTCTGGTCAATGGATTCACCAACGCCATCTTCAGATTTTCGTCGCGATCTACGAGCGACCTAACAAAGTTTCTAGCAAAATAGGCAAGCTCGTCAATTTGCGCACGCACCCCGACGTGTTGGTGACCGATCCAGACAAAGAGTCGAGCGTGCCATTCGCAATGAATATGCGTATACCTCCTGGGGACTACTTCGCTTTTGTGTTTCTCTGCGACCCCAAGACTCCATTCGCTTCCCCCCCCCTGAAGTATAAAGAAGGGACGTTCCCCAATGCTGAGGAATTCCCTGGTTCTGTAAAAATGGGCAAACGTGTTTCAGTTCATGTCGACTGAATCACGCCCTGAGAAGTCTGCTTGAGTTTTCTCTTGATTGTCGAGCCTCACCCACTCCTGGTGAGGCTTTTCTATGCGCCGCTTGTCCTGCCATTCTTAGGGAGCGAACTTCTTGTAAGCCTGAAACTTCTCCCCGAAACAACTCATCAAGGCAGACCAGGCGATAGCGATCCCCCCTGAACCGCCCAATGAGCCCTGCTGAAGCGCCTGGCGGCTCCCCTTCCCTTCAGGGTGTGGTCTCAGCCTTCTTGAGAGTGATGTCGCGGGTCCCGCGCCAGACCCTCTTATCATCGCGTTCCAGGGTGACGATCACCTTGCCGCTGCCTTCGGGCTCATTGACCCTCTTCCGCTGCTTCGCGGTGATGAGCGGGTCGTCGGCGAACCAATAGTCGTTGATCCAATAGCGGACGCCCCGGCCATAGACACCGGCATGGATGTGGGCCGGCGTGTCGCCGCCCGGGTAGGCCGTCGGCCTGATCGTGCGGAACTCGTACCGCCCGTCGGCCTTGGTCCGCACCCAACCCTGAAGGCGGGGCTTCGGCGGCTTGCCTTCCTCTTGGTCGGGGGAGTAGATCCCCTTGGCGTCGGTGTGGAAGAGGTAGAGGGTCACGCCTGCGGCCGGTGTCCTACCGTCCGACTGATAGATCATCCCGGAGATCACCAGCGGCTCGCCGGGCTCCCCTTCGGGGGGAATCACGATCTTCGCGGGCGGAGCCGCCGGACTATCCGGGACTGGGAATTCGTCCTGAGACTTGGCGTTACCGGCTCCACAGGCTCCCCCAACGAGAGCGACAGCGATCAGGAGTGCAGGGAGCGAGCCGCTGTAGTCGTTGAGCAGCCCGGGGAATCGCACGCAGCCCCGGTGAGAAGCAGTCGGCATACGCATGACGTGAGTCCCCTCGGATGGGAGTAAGCCAAGCCGATTCACGTGGAGATGCCCATCGCTGAATGCATGGAGCCTGGCTATGAAAATAGTCGATCCAAATCCGACCCACAACGAAAAACCACGTCGAGTCGAACAGGAGCTGTGAATGAACACCTTCAATTGAATGAAATGGAATGAAATCAAATCAGATTGTGTGCGAGTCGCCCGCGGTCCCAGGGAACGCTCGAGCGGCCGATCGAGGCGATCCTTAACTTGAGAGGAGGGATCCGCCAATGCGGCCAGGCACCTGGACGGCGCAAGGCTGGGATAGAGGGAACTCGTCAAGGCAGATCGGGCGATGGCAATCCCCCTGAAACTCCCAATGAGCCCTGCTGAAGTGCCTGGCGGCGACCCTTGCCCCCGATGGCTGAAATGGACGTTTTGCCTTAATATGCCTCCCGGTATTGGGGCGACCCGTCGTATTGCGAGGGAGCGCGATAATGAGTAGGCATCCAGTGACGAAGGCCTTCACGCTTGTCGAGTTATTGGTCGTCATTGCCGTCATCGGCCTGATCGCTGCCATGCTTTTGCCCGCTGTTCAGGCCGCACGCGAGGCGGCACGTCGGATGCAATGCGGCAACAACCTCCGGCAAATGGGCCTTGGGCTGCACGCGTATCATACCACGTCGAACGCGTTCCCCAGCGGGCAGGCCAGTGCCAGCCAGTCGTTGCATGCCTCGCTCCTTCCGTATCTCGATCAGGTTCCCCTGTAAAACGCAATTAACATGAGCATAAGGGCCGGCAGCGAAGAGGTGAACCGGACGGCATTCGCAGCACAGGTCTCGGCCTTCTTATGTCCATCCGACCCCGTGGTCTGGCAACGTATCGGGGCAACCAGCTATGCCGGCAATACCGGAGATGGATACTATCTACTCACCTATAATGGATTATTTTCGGGAAATGTTGACAGGCCCGCGAATATCTCGATCGGTGACATCGTTGACGGTTCGAGCGGGACGGCGGCCATGTCGGAATGGCTCGTAGCGACACCGGTCATTCGCGATCGCCGCCGGGACTTCTTCGCGGTGGGCGTCGGACAAACGCCGTTCGACCGGCAGGGATTCTTGTCTTCTTGCTTATCAGCCGGGCAGACCGGACCACCGGCCGTGATGGGCGGTTTGAAGGGGTCCGGGTGGTCGAACGGGTATTGGCAGGCAACCCTCTACGATCACGCCATTCCCATCAACGGACCGAACTGTAACAATCCACTGATATCGGATTTCCTGGGGGCCTGTGCCGCCGGCAGCCTTCATTCCGAAGGGGCGAATGTCTTGTTTGCCGATGGTCATATTAAGTTTTTAAGAGAGAGTATTGCCACGAGTGTCTGGTGGGCGTTGGGCACACGCGACTCGGGTGAAGTCGTCTCATCCGATAGTCTGTGAGGCGTTCGGACGGAGCAGACAGGCAGATCACCGTGCTGCCATAGACAACGAGCCCTGCTGAAGTGCCTGGCGACGACCATTACCCCCAGAACGACTTCGGTTTTGTCCTCGTGCAACACCCCCGATGCACGAAGTCATGACATCACTACCGCTTCCTGGCCCCTTATCCCAAGCTCAGCTCTGAGCAACTCAACCATCTCCTCGGCCATCGCCAGCAACACCTTTGGAGGTGCCGTCCATTGGACCTCATCGGGCAAGGAAGGAGGGATTATCTGCTGATCCGGCTCATCGTGAAGACCCCGATAAGATTCGGAGAAGATTCAAGCTTGGCGAACGAATCGCAATATCCAGCAAATCATTGCTCCACAAAGGATTGTGACTGTCGGTTCCTCGCCGACCGTCCAGGAAACCGTAAAGAAGGCCGCCAATTTATGTTGCGAGAAACAAGCCATCCTGTATCCTGATAACTCGCAGCCATGAACCAGTGTGCAAATCAGGGCCGACTTTCCAGTGATTGGCTTATGCCGATACATTATTCCGAAACTCGTCGCCCGGGCTTCACCCTCATTGAGGTCCTGGTCGTCATCGCCATCGTCGGCCTCCTGGTGGCGTTGCTTATCCCCGCCGTCCAGATGGCCCGAGAGGCCGCCCGACGCACCTTTTGCATGAACAACTTGAAGCAGATCGGGCTGGCAATGCACAACTACCATTCGACCTGCGGCAGCTTTCCGGGTAGTTCCATTGCCAGGCAGTTCTCGCCTCACGTGGCACTCCTGCCTCACCTGGGCGAAACGACGCTCTACAACTCAATCAACGTATGCCTGTTTGAATTCGGCGAATCGCCCATGCTGAACAAGACCGCCGGGACGACGCAGGTGGGTATGTTCCTGTGCCCATCGGAAGCCCTGCCAACCTATGGCCAAGCGTCGACTTCTTACGCGGGTTGCGCCGGATATGGATTCCAGATCCGGAAAAAGCGGAATGGAGTGTTCAATAATCCTCCCGTCTCCCTGACAGGCCTGACAGATGGGGCGAGCCATACCGCCGCTTTTTCGGAATGGCTGCTGGCCCCGCCGCCGGCCGACCACGGAACCAACCACGACCGTCGTCGCTACAACTTCCAGATCGAAAAACTCATCCGCCCCCATCAATTCGACCAATTCACGTCCACCTGCCTCCAGGCGGACGCCTCACGGAATTCCTTCGGCAGTCACCCCAGAGGCGTGGGATGGATGAATCCCGGCGAAGGCAAGACCTTGTACAACCACGACCTCACGATTAATGGGCCTACCTGCTTTAATGGCATGTTCATTCGCGAGGGCGCATGGACGGCTGGAAGCTTCCATAGCGGGACTGCGAATGTCCTGTTCGCCGATGGGCATGTACATCCCATAAAAGATTCCATTGAGCCACGAGTCTGGCGATCGGCCGGAACTCGCGCTGGCGGTGAAGTCATGGAGGGTTGGAACTATTGACAGGATGGTCGATCAGAGTGTCTCCGAGAAAGCAACCAGTAGTCTGCATGTCGCTATTGAAGATCGCGATGGTTTTGGTGTGCACGTCAATGACTCTGATCGGCGCCGGTAGCATTGCCCATGCAGAGTATACGGCGCCCACGACCGCCTCCAAGGGAGGCGATGGTACTGGTATCAGCTTCAGCGGCAATATCGCGTGGGAGGTCGGGCACCCGATAATCAATGATGTCGATATCGACATCATTGACGCTAATAAAGACTCCGCTCAGGGTCTGGGGAGCCTTAGCTTCACTTACGATAGTGCAGCCCGAACGGTCAAAATTCAGAGTCAATTCGTCGCGATTACAGGCGGGCCGTTCAGGGTTCGCCTTAACTGGTACCACAACGAGGGCGGGGACCTGAAGGAACAGTCGACGAGCTTCGAGGTTACTGTCCCGGCCCCTCCAGGCGAAGGCGAGGGAGACTGACCTGCCACCTCCTGCCTCGAGATCCCCCTCCAACGTCTCCAGCAACTTTTCGGCGATCACCAGTATCACCCCTGTTCCTCCCCGACTGCAGAATGCAGACGGGGCGTTTTCTGGCCGATAACACCTCTCTAGGGTATCGATCGGCCTAGCCAGTGACGGACCTCGGCATGTCCGTTCGCCACGCGGGACACCCGTATTGTCCGGGGGGGGTTCCTCGAGATGACCAGGAGGTGGCGAGATGCCGATCGAGATCATGACGCGGCGGCCGGAGACATGGGAAGTGATCCGTCTCTACAGGGCCGCGGGGCTGCGCCGGGCGACTCACGACCCCGAGATGATCGCCCGGATGATTACGGGAGCGTCGCTGGTGGTCTCGGCCCGTTCGGACGGTCATCTCGTCGGATTGGCGAGGAGCATCACGGATTTTTGCCACTCCTGCTACCTGGCCGACCTCGCCGTCGATCCCTGTTTCCAGAAGCAGGGTATCGGCCGGAGCCTGGTCCTGCGTACAAAGCACGAGGTGGGAGGCACGACACAGCTCTTCCTCCTCTCCGCCGCGACGGCCGAGACCTTCTATACGAGGTTCATGGAACTCACCCCCGAGACGTGCTTCCAGATCGCACGCACCTACCCGGCGGGCCCCCAAGCGGGCTGATGTCGTTACGGGCCAGCGTCTTGTCTAGCACAGCCCCGCCCCATCGATCGAATCCATGGGAGATAAACCCATAGGTGGCCTCGAGAGCGAATCGCCAATACGGCCAGGCACCTGGACTGCGCAAGGCAGGAAATCGAGGCAACTCATCGAGGCAGACCAGACGATGGCGATCCCCCTGAACCTCCCGATGAGCCCTGCTGAAGTGCCTGGCGGCAACCCTTGCCCCCTCATTCGGGAGCGGCGACCCTGCTGGCCGGTCGTCCGAACGGGGAAGGCTCTCCATCATCAAGCCCGCCTCCGGATGCTTGGTCCGGGGAGGTCTCGGCCCGCCGGACGAAACGGTAGCCGCAGGAACGCACGACGAGAAGCGACATGAACAGGTTCACCGAGAAGAGGAACAGGCTCAGGATGATGTAGACCCAACCGGCCAGGTGAGCGTCGACGGCGTAGGCGAAGAGGACTCCGAGGGCCGGCGAGAGGGCGAACACGACCGGCCACCGGCGCTGTGGTCGGACCTCCCCCATCGCCGCCCAGAGGGTGGCGAACCCCACGGCCACAAAGCACAACGCCCAGAGGGTCACAAGGAGAACGAAGCGTGCAGGGTTCGCTTGCAGGCCCCTCGCCCCGGCGCAGAGCAAGGCGACAGCAGCGGTGAAGACCATCAGGCCCCTGATCGAGAACCGCAGCCCTTCGGTATCGGACCGGCCGGCCTGACTGTTCTCGGCCCGTTGGGTGAAACCGCCCCCCAGCGCCCGTACCACAAGCAAGGACGCCGTGGTGACGACAACGGTGACGGCGGCGACGCCGAGGAATTCCTCCCCCAGTCTGGAGTTGACCATGGACTCCAGGTAGGCCGCCCCAACGACAAGACCGGCCATCCGCACCCATGGCGAAACCGTGGAGGCCACCCCCCAGATAGAGAGCAGGACGGCTTGCCCGAGGGCCGATGCGAAGAGCGGAACGATCAGGAGGCGACCCAGCCCGAGTGGGGAATTGAGTTCGATCGGGGCCAGGGTTACGGCGATGCCCCCAAGGATGACTTGGGCGACCGCCAGATTCTGAAGTCTGATATCACCCGGCATGGTCATGATCTCGACGTGCGTCCGGGCTACTTGAATCTCACCAAACTCGTTGATCCGCCCGCACGATTATAATCTATGTCGGCGGGCCATCAATTGCCTCATGATAATCGCCAACTTTCGACACCGTCAGAAGGGATGGCAATCCGAAGCCTTCCTGCGCCTGTCGCATCATTTCTTCACGACAGGTAGGTGTACGTTGCGACGAAGCCAAGACGCAGATCGTCCGGAGTCGGAGTGCAGCCAGGGCGAACATCGCCAACCCATTGCACGTTTTTCATGAATGCTCAGCTTCTATTTAATTCCTATTTTTCATTCGTGTCATTTGTGTCATTCGTGGTTAATCTTCCATTCCATTTCCTGGGACCGCGGGCGCCCCGCCCAATGGCACTTACTTTCGCCAATCCTGCAATAAGGGGCACCTCTGGCACGTTTTTTGCGCCATGAACTCCTATTTTTTGGGAGTACCTCGCATGAACCATGACCAGGAATCACCCGCTGTCGTCGATTTGGGTGAGGCGGTTCGGATGTTCCATCGCTTGGTCCCACCGGATGTCCTGCATGCTCAGAAACCGCCCACGCTCTCGACCGTGTTCACGCCTTGGGTCGTTGTCTGGCTGATGATCTATCAACGGTTGACCTGCAATGCAACGATGGCCACCGCTGTGGGAGAGTTGGCTCGATTAAGTGCAGATGTGCTCCCTGATAACAAGCGGGCCCGTGAGAAATCGTTCTCGGCCAACACGGGTGGGTTTTCGCGAGCGCGAGATCGGCTGCCCGTGGAGATGGCTCAACGGGCGGCTGACGAGGTTTCTGCAGCCTTAATCGCCAAGTCTCCGCCATCGGTGAAAGGGCGTAACGCGTTTCTTGTGGACGGTTCCACGCTCTCTTTGGCACCCACTGACGCCTTGCGCAAAACGTATCCGCCGGCCCGCAATCAACACGGAGAATCGCACTGGCCGATCCTCCACTTGGTAGCGGCCCACGAGTTATCCAGCGGTGTGACCGTGCGTCCGGAAGTGGGGGCAATGTATGGCCCGGCCGCGATTGGCGAAGTCCCATTGTCGGCCGGTTTGATGCCGCGACTTCCGGTCGGCTCCGTGTTGATCGCCGACCGGAATTTTGGCGTCTTCGCGTTGCCTGGTTAGCCAACCAGGCGGGCCACGACTTCGTGTTGCGGTTGACTGAGAAGCGATTTCGGTCGATGGTGCGCCAAGGGAAAGCCCAGGGCAAGGACCAGTGGGAACTAACTTGGCAGCCCAACCGCTGGGAACGCAAGTCGAACCCACAATGGCCGGCCGATGCAACGTTGCGGGTGTGGTTGCACGAGGTTCGAATTTCCGAGAAGCTGACGCTGTGGCTTGTGAGTCGGCTCCCTGACGAGGGGTGCGAGCTCGCCGCGATCTATGGCCAGCGGCAAAATATCGAAACCGATCTGCGTGATTTGAAGCGGACGCTTCGCTTGGAAGAGATGCGTGGCCGATCCACGGAGATGGTCGCGAAGGAACTGGCCTCGGCGACAGTGGCCTATAACATGGCGAATCTGATTCGCCGGATGGCTGCGGCTCGGGTCGAGATCGCGCCGCGGCGATTGAGCTTCAACCGGGTATGGTCGTTAGTGAAGGTCTTGCTCTTGGAGTCGCTGGATACCACGGACCCCGCGAAGATCCAAGAGCGGATCGACTTGGTTCTGAGGATGTCTGGCCAGTGTAAGCTCGCGAATCGCCCTGGCCGACACTACCCGCGTGAGGTGATCGCCCGCCGCAGAAAATTCCCACTGCGACCACGCAAACGCGGTCTGAAATCGAGAAAGTAAGTGCCATTGGGCGCCCCGCCCGCGGTCCCAGGGAATACTCGAGGTCGATCGAGGCGACCGAAAAAACCACTCAGGGTTCAATCCGAACTTTTTTTTTGGTGGGCAGGGAAAATGGGCAAAACATCAGCATGGTTTGCCTGGTTCTCAGACGACAGGCCGGGCTCGCCCCTCAGAGCGAGAGGTCTTCGTCGTCCCGCTCCGGTTCGGGCCTGCTTGACTTCCTCGCTTTTCTCGCCCGGCCTTCTCCCTCGATCAAGGCCGGCGATTCGGCCACGGTCCCATCCGGCTGGAAGTATTGCCCGAGGGTGGCCTGCACCTTGTCCAGCCGGTCCTTGCAGATCGTGTACGCCTTCATCGCCTTCTCGACTTTCGGGACGAGCTGGTCGATGTCCGGCTCGTTCTGGCTGGAGAGCCAGTCGGCCGTTTCCTTCAAAACCTTGTAGTTCTTGTTGAAGCTGGTGCTGTCCAGGTCGCCGTTCATGAAACAGGTCTCCCCTCGAAGTCTCGATTTGCGACCGGCACGTTCCCGTCGTGAAACTGCACGGTGAATTCCGCATTCCTGAGCGCCTCCGCCCGGCTCGTGATGGGCCGGTCGGCCGTGTCGCGGACGATGGAGAAGCCTCGGCTGAGCGTGGCTTGCGGCCCCAGCCCGACGACGATCCGGGCGTAGGTCTCGACCCCCTTCTTGGCGGCCTCGGCCGTCGCGACCGCCCGCCCGGCGACGTCGGCGAGGGACTCCTCCAGGTCGCCCCGGGCCGTCTTGACCCAGCGGCCCGCGTCCCTGGCCATCTGAGCCTGGCAATGCTCGAGCTCGGCGGCCACCGCCTCCACCTTCGCCGTGGCCTGGAGCGCAACGGCGTTGGCCGCCCGCTCGATCATCGCGGCCTGGACGCCAAGCTGGAGTTGAGCGCGATGCGTGACTGACTCCACCGACTGCCTGAGCGTGAATTCCGCCTCGCTGAGCGTTTGCTCGGCCTGGTCGACCAGGCGGACCAGGCCCGTTTCGAGGGACTGGCTCGCCTCGCGGAGCTGGAAATGGGTGGCCGTGCGGACGACAGCCAGGAACTTGCGGTGGTCGTCCTCCGCCTGCTGGATCATCGACCGGACGCCGACGTCGAGCCGATCGGCCTGGGTGGCGAGGGCCGTGCGTTCGCGGCTGAGGATGCGGGCGACTTGCAGCTTGATCTGGGCGAGCGCGGAGGCCGCCGCCAGGGCGTTGTCCCGGATCGTGGCGGCGATGAAGAGGGCGACCTTGGACGGCGTGTCGAACCGGCGATGGGCCACCTCGTCGAGGATCGTCGAATCCCGCTCGTGCCCGATCCCGGTCAGCACCGGGATCGACGCGAGGCAGACGAGCCGGGCCAGCTCGAGGTCGTTGAGCCAGGCCAGGTCGGTGACCGACCCGCCCCCTCGGATGATCACGAGCACGTCGAACGGGCGCTGGCGGTGGGCGGCGAGGGCCTCATTGATCGCAGTCCGGATCGAGGACGGGGCATTCACCCCTTGAAACGTCGCCCCGAAGAAGAGGAACTCGCAGAGCCCCGCCTGATGGAGCCGGTCGGTCTCGCGACGAAAATCGCCCAGGCCCGCCGAACTCTCGGGGCTGATGACGGCGACCCGGACGAACTCGACCGGGGCGGGGAGCCCCTGGTTCCGTCCATACAGATCCTCCCTGACCAGCCATTCCCGGATCCGGGCCAGCTTGGCGGCGAGATCCCCCACGGTGTAGGACGGGTCGACGTCCTCAATGATGAGGTCGAGGCCGAACAGCGGGTCGAACCGGACCTTGACCAGGCAAAGGATCTTGATGTCGGGCTTCAAACCCTCGCCGGTCGCCTCCATGAACTTCTGGTGGATCGCCCCCGCCCTGCTCCTCCAGATCACCGACTTCGACTGCGCGAGGATATCGCCTTGCTCGTTGCGCTGGGTCAGCTTCGGGTAGAGGTTCCCGTTCTTCCCCGACAGCTCGCTAATCTCGGCCCGGACCCAGACCGCCTCCGGCATCCGCTCCTCAATCGCCCCGCGCACCTGCGACAACAAATCCGTGAGGGAGATCCCCTTCTCGGATTCCTCGGCAACGCTCACACTTGCGCTTACGTTCTCGCTCAAAACCGAGAACATAGGAAGTCTGGCGTCTTTGGGCACCCAACGTTCGAGGTGCTCGAGATCGGCTCCCGGCGGGGCGTACCAGAGCTTCTTCTGGGAATCCCAGCGTGCCCCGAGGGCCTTGGCATCCTCCTTCTCGACGAAGGGGACCCGCAAATCGACTCGGGAGTTGGAGGTCATTCGGATCGCTTCAGGAGTCCAGGCGTCGCCACCCTGCGAAACGCCGGCGCCATCGAAGCACAGACCCGCCCCCGGGTCAACGCGAACCGGGGCAAAACAAGGCTACAACAAAAACAACAAACAAAAATATGAAAAATTAAAAAACAGAATTTTTCAGCAACAGCATTCGCACCTGACTTCTACAATGGGAAGGCAAAGCCCTTTTCGCAAATCGCGAAAATCGCGATTGACTTTTCGCGGTTCGCGAAACCACAACAATAAAGGCAAGCCGGCAGCTTGGCTCGTTCGATGGACCAACCTTTGGAAGGAACAGTCGCATGGCTCCCGCACTTCATTTCCCCATCTTGAGACCACCCGATGCACGTCATCTCGGAAAAGATGTTGCGAGAGTTCTGGGTAGTCCACCCCGACTCGGAGGCGCCACTTCGCGCCTGGAGCCGGGTTGTGAACCAAGCCAAGTGGAAGACGTTCGCTGACGTGCGAGAAGCGATCCCACACGCCGACCTTGTCGGCGACCTGACCGTCTTCAATATCGGTGAGAACAGATATCGCCTGATCGTTGCCGTTCACACCAACCGTGGCAAGGTGTTCGTTCGCCACGTCCTGACACACCCCGAATACGACCGCGGCCAATGGAAGGAAAAGCCATCGCCACCAAGGCACCAGTCCAAAACGAAGGCGCCCCAACGTAAGGACAAGCCCGAATGACCGCCAAAACGAAAACCAGGTCCGCTTCGCGTGCTGGGACGCGATATCTCGAGCTCATCCGTCGCTTTCCGCTCCGCCCGCTCCGGTCCGAGCCGGAACTCGATGAGGCGATCGAGATAGTCAACGGCCTGATTGACCGAGACAAGCTCGCATCCGACGAAGAAGACTACCTCGATGTTCTGGGCGACCTGATCCGGAAGTATGAGACTGAGCATCATCCGATGCCGCCTGTCTCCGACACGGACATGCTGCGATTCCTGATCGAGTCCCGGCAGGTGACCCTGTCCAAGGTCGCCGAAGAAACGCGGGTTGCCGTTTCGACCATCTCGGAGGTCCTAGCGGGCAAGCGGACCCTGAACCGCCGGCACATTGAGGCATTCGCGAAATACTTTCATGTTGAGACGTCCGTCTTCATGTCGAGTGGCCCAGCCACCCTAGCCAAAGGAAAACCCTAAGTCGTTGGACATGGTCTTCCTTTGAAGGGCTACGGGCCCTGGGTGCCACGAACGGGACTGAACCTGTGAGCGAAAGCCCTGTTTTTGAGGAGCCCAATCACCCCTGCCCACTCTTCCATTTCATTCCCCTGGGACCGCGGGCGACCCGCCCGCTCTTTTGTTGATTTAAATTCAAGTTCAAATCCAATAAAACTAAATTGAAGAGCGGGCGGGGCGCCCGCGGTCCCAGGGTAGGAGAGGAAGAAAGAGAGGGACCGGATCAAAACAGCACATCCGCGAAATGCAATACTTCAATTCAACCAAAGACAGCCATCCGTGATGAATCCGACGGAGCTCGGTCAACCATCCACGAATCCGTCGTCGCCGGGCAAGAGCCGTTTTCGAAAATGCCTTGGGATAGACCGACAGAACCTTCAGCGCCAAGGCCGGAATGCAGGCGGGGCCCATATTCCCCTGTCTTCGGAAGGAAAGGGAACGGAGTCGTTGCGGAAACCGCGCGAATACATCACAATCCCTTGCAACAGGATCCGCGTCAGATCCGGACTCCAATGGAATACGCGTCCGACACATCTTCGGAAAATGGAATTCCGGCCCTCCAGGGATGACCGCAAGGCCGCGTCCCCAAGACAATTTCTCCAAAGGAGTTAGACGTGGTCGACCGCCAGCAAGGAATAGCCCGGAAGAGGAATCCGAGGGGCGGCTTGAAGCGGGGCGTTGAGATTTCTTAAGGAATTCACTTGCAATTGACTCCGACCTTCGACGACAGTAAGACGAGCATCCGGAAGTCGATCAAAAACATCTGATCGTGGCCAAAGGCGAATTCGGTTGGCTCGCAGTCCGTCGGCTCCGACGGCTCGAAACATGCCAAGAAGCGGTTTTCAGTCCACGTATCCTCAAAAGCGCAATGGGGTGACATGAAAGTCGTACGTCTTACGATCATGACACTCTTGTGGCTACCGATGCTCGCGCTCGGGCAGGCCAAGGAGAAGGCGGACGAGGCCGACAAGGTCACGAACGACCGGCCGGATCGTCCGCTCCAGATGCCGCCGGCTTCCAGCGAGGTCAAGGAAGCGTTCGACGACTACGATCGGTTCCGCAGACGAGGGGCCTGGGAACGGGCGTTGAAGTCGCTCTATGAGATTCCCGAGGCACAGGCCCTCCGCTTCGTCGACGGCCAAAAGGGCTTCATCATTCCGGTTGCCCGCAAGCGGCGCGAGGCGCTCGGCGAGCTCTCGCCCGAGGGGCAGGTGGCTTACCGCCTCTTCTACGACGACGAAGCCAAGAAGCTACTCGACGAGGCCGACGGCCCGAACGAGCTGAAAACGCTCGAACGGCTCTACTCCGCCTACTTCCCCACGACCGTCGGCGACAACGCGGCCGATCGCCTGGGCGACCTCTACTTCGAAATGGGCCGGTTCGACCGCGCGGCCGACTGCTGGCTGGCGGTGCTCCGCGAACGACCCGATACCGACCTCTCCCCGGCCCTGATCGCGGTCAAGGCGGCCCTGGCCCTCTCCCGCGCAGGGCGGCACTCGGAAATCAGCGTGCTCCGGCACGACCTGGCCGACCGCTACGCCGGTGAGAAAGTCACGATCGGCGGGCAATCCGCGCCGGCCGCCGAGCACCTGGCCCGCTTCCTGGGCGACGGGACGGCGAAGAACCCGCAAACAGCCCACTCCAGCGCAGCGACGGCGCCCGGGCTCGACCTCACGCGAGTCGTCCCCGCCGACTGGCAAATGCGCTTCAGCGAGTCGGTGATCGCCGGCATGACGCCCGCCGAGCTGGTCCAGTGGAATGCGAACCCCCTGAGCGCCGCGGTCCCGACCGTCGCGGTCGAGGGGTCGACGCTCTACGCCAACTACCTCGGGCACCTCTTCGCCATCGACCTCAAGACGGGCAAGCTGATCTGGCGGTCGGCCTCGTTCCACAACATCGAGATCCCGGCCGCGCAGAATCAGACCCGGATGGTCGACCCGACCCGGTTCACGGTCGTGGCCTCGAAAAGCCATGTCTGGGCCCTGACCCGGGATCTGAAAGACCCGAACCAGATGGCCCCCTTCCGCCTGGTCTGCCGGCGCACGGACGGGGGGGACGTCGTCTGGCAGTCGACCGACCTGCCCGACTACGCCCAGGTCGACCTGGGGGGGACGCCGATCCTGGTCGGCGACACGCTCTTCGTCGTCGCCAAGACCTCGATGAACCAGCAGCAAGGCCAGTCGCATCAGTACGTCCTGGCGATCCGGGCCCGCGACGGCAAGCTGCTCTGGAAGACCGAGGTCGGGGTGTTCCGGCAGGGGCAGCAGTATTCTTATTACGGCATGCCCGACACGTCGCCACAGCCGAAGCTGTTTCACCAGGCCGGGGCGGTCTACGTCGATACCCACGTCGGCGTCCTGGCGCGGCTCGACGCCGAATCGGGCGACCTCGACTGGGGGTACGGCTACAAGACGGATCCACCCAACGCCATGAACCGGTTCTTCTTCTTCGGGCCGATGCCGACCGAGTCGATCTCCAGCAGCGGAGCGCCGCTCCGCTCGGGCCCGGCCCTGCTCGCCAAAGGGGCGAAGTCGGAACAGATCTACGCCCTCGATGCGGACCAGATGAAAGTCCTCTGGGACCGGCCGATCGCCAAGTCGGCGCGGATCCTCGGGGTCGACGACCAGGCCCTCTTCCTCGGCGGCCCCGAAATCAGCGCCCTGGACTTACAGACGCGAAAACTGCTCTGGGCGACCCGCCTGCCGGGGGGGAGCTCGGAAGGGGACGTGCTCGTCCGGGCGGGGGGGATCTGGCAGCTCACCCCGCGTGGAATCTTCGAGATCGACCCCCGCACGGGCCAGGTCCGGCGGATCTTCCGTGGCGACGACACCGGCGCGGACGGGGGCAACTTGTACTTGAGCGGCCCTTTACTTCTGGCGGTCACCAACCGCACCATCTCGGCCTACCCCATTGCGACGACCGCGGCCGTGGCCGACGGTGGTGTCGACGCGGGCGCGGCGACCCCCAAGACGAGGATATCGGATGACTAGGTCGAGCATCGTGGTCATCGTCGTGGCGCTCGCCCTCACCGGGGCGTCGCGCCCGGCCTGGGCTCAGTTCATCGCGGACCCATCGGGGGGGAACCTCCAGGGGCTCGCCGTCACGGGCAAAGGGACGGTCTCGGCCAAGCCGAACCGGCTGGAGATCGATATCGAGGTCTCCGCGTCCTCGGAACTGACCGCCGACGCGATCGTCAAATACAGGGACGCCAAGCGCCGGCTCCAGGAGGCGTTCGTCGCGCTGAAGCTCGACAACGTCACCGTGGAAGAGCGCGGCCTGAACGTCGACCAGAAGGGGGCCCAGATGAACCCCTACTTCTTCGACTCCCAGCCCAGCCGCAAGGCCAAGACGGAAGTCCAGCTTACCCGCAAGCTCATCATCAAGTGCGCGGATATCCGCAAGCTGGATGAGGAAGCCCTGTTGCAGCTCGTGGCCAAGCTGCTCGACGTCGCCCAGGACGCGGGGGGGAAGGTCGGGGCCACACAGGACCCCTTCGCGGCCTATTATTACGGTCGATACAACCAGTCCAACGGGCTCGTCCGCTTCATCCTTGACGACTTCGATCAACTGGAGGAAGAGGCCTACGGCAAGGCGATCGCCGACGCCGAAGCCCGAGCGCAACGCCTGGCGAAGCTGAGCCGCCTCAAGCTCGGGCCGGTGAGCGGGGTCCGCGTCACCATGTCGCCGGGCGATCGGGAGACGCCCATGTACAACTACGGGATCCCCCAAGAGGAGGAGACGCCGAAGCAGAAGCGGCTGGAATCGGCGAAGTTCCAGGAGATCCCGGTGCGGGTTGTGCTGATGGTCCGCTTCGACTCCGCGCCGATTCCGGTGGAAACCGGGAGGGCCTCGACCCAATGAGCCGCCACGACCCGCATGGCGATTGGCGATCAGGCGCGGGGCTCGCCCGCCGCGCCTTCTTGAAGAGCTGCGGCGCGGCCCCCCTGGCCGGAGCGGGGTTGGGCCTGCTCGGGTGCGGACTCGGTTTCGGCCCGCTCGTGGCCCGTTCGCTTCTGGCGGACGAGAAAGAAGTGCTCCCCAAGCACGTCACGCCCGAGGCGTTGCGGGCGGTGACCAAGGGGTTGGACTACCTCGCCGCCCAGCAGGCTGACGACGGGTCGTGGAACACGGGCGGCGGCCAGGCGTACCCGGTCGCCATGACCGGCCTGGCCGGGACGGCCCTCCTCGCCCACGGCAACTCGCCGACCCGGGGCAAGTACTCGCGGAACCTCCAGGGGGCCGTCGAATTCCTCGTCCGCTGCACCACGCCGACCGGCCTGATTACCGGGCCTTCGCAGGACAGCGGCCAGCCGATGCACGGGCACGGCTTCGCCCTGATGTTCCTGGCGTCGGTCTACGGCATGATCACCAAGGAGTCGCTCCGCCGCCAGGTCGCCGAGACGATCCGCAAGGCGGTGACGCTCACCAGCCAGGGGCAGAGCGGCGCAGGGGGCTGGACCTACATCCCCGGCGGCGGCGACGAAGGGTCGGTCACGGTGACCCAGGTCCAGGCGCTCCGGGCCGCGCAGAACGCCGGGTTCCTCGTCCCCAAAGCCGTGATCGACGAGTCGATGAACTACCTCGAAAAGTGCCGGACGCCCGAAGGGGGGATCCAGTACTCGCTCTCCGCCGGCGGCGGGCCCCGGCTCGCCATCTCGGCCGCCGCCGTGGCGACCCTCTACAACGCAGGCCAGTTCGAGAGCCCAATCGCGACCGACTGCCTGAAATACGTCTGGGGCCAGTTCCGGGCCAACGAGGGGTGGAACAAGGGAGGAGGGCATGCCTTCTACTCCCACCTCTACGCCGCCCAGGGGTTCTACATGGCGGGCGATGAGTACTGGGATCAGTACTTCCCGGCCACCCGCGACCAGCTGATCGCCATGCAGGGGGGCGACGGCTCGTGGAACGGCGATGGGATCGGGCAGGTCTACGGGACCTCGATCGCCGTCGTCATCCTGCAACTTCCGTACAAATACCTACCTGTCTTCCAGCGCTGAGAAGGGGACGCGATCTTGAGTACCGCGACCGAGGATCTCGACCTCGCCGAACTGGACGAACTGCGCACCGCCCACCAGCAGATCCGCCAGCAAATTGCCCGGCAGATCGTGGGGCAGGACGACGTCGTCGATCAACTGCTGATTGCCGTCTTCGCCCGGGGGCATTGCATCCTCGAAGGGGTGCCCGGCCTCGCCAAGACCTTGATGGTCAACTCGCTGGCGCGGTCGCTCTCGCTCGAGTTCAACCGGATCCAGTTCACGCCCGACCTGATGCCCAGCGACATCACGGGCACCGAGGTCCTCTACGAAGACAGGACCACCGGGGCCCGCGAACTCCGGTTCGTCCACGGCCCGATCTTCGCCAACCTGATCCTGGCGGACGAAATCAACCGGACGCCCCCAAAGACCCAGGCCGCCCTGCTCGAAGCGATGCAGGAACGGCAGGTGACCGTCGGCGGCCACCGCCACCCCCTCCCCGACCCCTTCTTCGTCCTGGCGACCCAGAACCCGATCGAGCAGGAAGGGACCTACCCGCTCCCCGAAGCCCAGCTCGACCGGTTCCTCTTCAAGATCTTCATCAACTACCCGACGCCCGAGGAAGAACGGCGGATCTACCGGATCACCACCGGCGTGGAACAGCCGGAAATCACCCCGCTGATCTCCGGCGAACGGATCGCGAGCCTGCAACGCCTGGTCAGGCGCGTGCCGGTCTCCGACCAGTGCATCGACTACTCGATGGACCTGGTCCGGGCGACGCGCGGCCCTGCCCACGGCGGCCCCAAGTACATCGGCGACTGGGTCTCCTGGGGCGCGGGGCCCCGCGCGGGGCAAGCCCTGATCCTCGCCTCGAAGGCACGCGCAGCCCTGGCGGGGCGGCCCAGCGTCTCGATCGACGACATCCAGACGGTGGCCCGGCCGGTGCTCCGGCACCGGATCGTGATCAACTACAACGCGCAGGCGGCGGGCGAGTCGAGCGACTCGATCATCAAGAGACTCCTGGAAGACATCCCGGTCCGGAAGGGAGCCGCCGATGCCGCCGTCGCGGACGTATTCCGATCCTGACACGATCGCCCAGATCGCCGACCTGACGCTACGCTCGCGACGGCTCGCCGAGGGGGGGATCAGCGGCCAACACCGCAGCCCCTTCCACGGGTTCAACATCGAGTTCGCGTCGTACCGGGAATATACCCCCGGCGACGACCTCCGCCGGCTCGACTGGCGGGTCTTCGCCCGGTCCGACCGCCACTACATCAAACAATATGAAGAAGAGAGCAACGCTCGAGTCACGTTCGTCGTCGACGCCAGCGCGTCGATGAACTACCGTGGCTCCAAGGCCGCGCTCTCGAAGTTCGACTACGGCGCCACCCTGGTCGTCACGCTGGCGATGCTCCTGGCCCGGCAGCAAGACCCGGTCGGCCTCGTCCTGTTCGACGAGGACGCGGGGACCGTGCTCGCCCCCAGCGCGACCCAGTCGCAGGTCACCGTGATGTCGGGCCTTCTGGAAGGCTGCGTGCCGGCCCGGAAGACCGAGCTCGGCGGCATGCTCCGCTCGCTCGCAGGGCGGATTCGCAGGCGCGGCCTGCTCGTCATCGTCTCCGACCTGTTCACGGACCTCGAGGCCGTGTACGACAGCCTCAATCGACTGCGGTTCCAAGGCCACGAGGTGCTTGTCTTGCAAGTGCTCGACCGCGACGAAATCGAGCTGCCGTTCGACGGCCCCACCCTCTTCCGCGACATCGAAGGGGACGAAGAACTCTACGCCGAGCCCGGCGCGTTCCGCCTGGCCTACCGCCGCGCGATGGACGAGTTCCTCGACGGCGTGAGCAAAGAGTGCGGCGCACGGGGCTATGACCACGTCCGGTTCTTCACCGACACCCCCTTGAGCGTGTCGCTCAGCTCGTTCCTGCACGCTCGGCAGGAAGCGGGCGGAACAGGCGGGCGGGGCTGACCCTTATGTTCACATTCTTGAGTCCGCTGCTGATCTGGGGCGCGTTGCTGGGCGTCATTCCCATCATCATCCACCTGCTGAACCGCCGCCGGTTCCGCCGGGTGGAGTGGGCGCCGATGCGCTACCTCAAGCTCACCATTCAGCGCAACCGGCGACGGATCCAGATCGAGCAACTGCTTTTGCTCCTCCTCCGGATCGCCCTGCCGGTCCTGCTCTTCTTCTTTCTCGCCCGCCCGCTGGTCAACCCGACCGGCCTCGAGCGCTGGCTCGGTGGCGGTGGGCGGACCAGCCACGTCATCCTGGTGGACGACTCGCTGAGCATGGGCTACGTCTCCGACGGCCCCCCGGCCTTCCATCGCGCTCGCGAAGTGGCCGCCGCCCTCCTCGCCGCCACCCGGCCGGGGGACCGCTGCACGCTCGTGGCGTCCTCAGCCCCGCGCACCCCGGTCTTCCTGGAAGTCGAAGGGACTCGCCGGGAGGAACTGTCGGGGGACGCCCTCTCGATCCCCCAGACCGAGACCCACGCCGCCTGGCCGGCCGTGCTGGAAGGGGTCGACGGAGTCCTCCAATCGTGCACATACCCCACCCGGCAGCTCACGATCATCACCGACCTGCGAAAAGCAGGCTGGGAAGCAGGCGTCTCGGCGATCGCACGCCGCTGGAATGAGCAAGGGCTGCACGTCCGCATCGTCGACGTCGGAGCCGACGAGGTGGCGAACGTCGCTTTGGAATCCCTGGTCCCGCTCGACCGGACAATCCTGGCGGGAGCGGAGAGCCGCTGGGAAGCCCTGATCCGCAACGCCTCCCCACGCGTGATCACGGGGGCCAAGGCGATCCTCCGGGTGGACGACCGGCCGATCGAGCTGACCCTCCCTGAGATCGCGCCTCGGCAGACCGCGAAGGTGCCGCTGACGGTCCGCTTTCCCGGCAGCGGGCCGCACGACGTTTCGCTTCAACTCCCCGAGGACGAGCTGCCGGGGGACAACCAGCAATGGGCCGCGGTCCCGGTGAAGGATTCGCTCCTGATCCGCCTGGTGGACGGCGAGCCGTCGTCGGAACCGTTCGGCTCCGAGGTTGACTACCTCGCCGCCCCGCTCTCGATCGGGGTCGGCGACGCCGAAGCCTGGCGGGTCGAGACGGTGCAGGAGGAGGATTTCCTCTCCCCCCGGTTCGAACCGGCCGACGTCCTCGTCCTCGCGAACGTCGCCGCGCCCACGGCCGAGCAGGCGACCCAGTTGGCCCGCCTCGTCCGAGGGGGCATGGGGCTCATGATTTTCACGGGGGCCAAGCTCGATCACGGGCTCTACAACGACCTGCTCTATCGGACCGGCGAGAAGCTGCTCCCGCTCCCCTTGAAGGCACAAGTCGACGGCGAGATTCGCGGCCTGTTCATCGAGCCGGTGCGGCCCTCGCCGATCGAGAAACTGCTTGAGCTGCGGCCCTCCGCGCTCGAACGGGTGACGGCCCGGCAAATCATGACGGTCGGGGATGAGGCCGACGAGGCGAAGGTGCGGGTGCTCGCCCGCTGGAACGACGTGGCCCGCTCGCCTGCGATCATTGAGCGGGTCGTCGGCGACGGCCGGGTCCTCTTCTGGACGAGCACAGCCGACCGCGCCGGGAACGACTGGCCGATCGAGCCGAGCTTCGTGCTGGCCGTCCGCGAGGCCGTGCGCGGCACCGCGCGGCCCACCTCGCTGGCGAACACGGTGACAGCCGGCGATCGGCCCCGACGGGTCGTTCGCTCGAGCCAGCAAGTCGTCAACGCCAAGGTGAGCCCGCCCGGCACCGGCGAGCCGCAAGCCTTGGCAGCCGTCCCGCTCGCCGACAAAGCGGCGGACGACCTCGGACCGGCCGTGGCGATCGACCTGCCCGACACCCGACGGGCCGGGCTCTACCGCCTGACCTGGGACGAAGGGCCGCTCGGCACCCAGCAAGACCTCTTCGCCGCCAACCCGGACCGCCGTGAGAGTGCACTCGCTCGGATCAAGGAGCGAGACCTCAAGGCACTCTTGCAGCCCTTGAAGTTGGAGGTCGCCTCGGCCCGGGGCGACGGCATCGACGCGTTCTCGGCGACCGGCCAGGAAGTCTGGCATCAGCTCGCCTGGGGGCTCCTCGCGCTCCTGATTCTGGAACCGATCCTGGCGACCTGGGTCGGCCGCTCGCGCTAAATGGCTGACGGCCGGCCGCGCCATCCCGATATTTATCTTTCTCAGTCAGGCGGAGGGTTATGAGCAGCATCTGGAAGTGGCTCCTGGGAATCGACCGATCGCCCGGCGAGGTTGCGCCCGGAGGCAGCACCCGGCTGGAGCTGTCCGCCCTGCCCGAAGGGAGCGCGGCGCTGGCCGTCCTCATTGCGGCCGTGGCGCTTACCGCCCTCCTCTGGAAGCTCTACCGCCGCGAACGGCGCGACCTCTCGCAGTCGAGGCGGACCCTGCTGGTCGGCCTCCGCCTGCTCGTCCTGGTCGCGGTCGCGGTCATGCTCATCGAGCCGGTCCTGATCACCGTCCGCCGCGAGACCGTGCCGTCGCACCTGCCGATCATCATCGACGACTCGGAGAGCATGAAGTTCGCCGACCCGTACACCGACGAAACGAAGGCGGCCGAGGTCGCCGCCGCGCTCGAACTCCGGTCGGAGGGGGGGAAGTCGCCCGTCGACCGGCTCCGGGAGACACCGAGGCTCGACCTCATCAAGGCGTCGCTCCGCCCCAACCTGGCGAAGCTCGGGCGCGGGCGGGAAGTCTTTCTCTCCGACCTGGAGGCAGGGGTCCGGAGCGGGACCGCCAGTAGCCCTTCGCGCAACAAGAAGCTCGACGACCTCAAGCCGAACCGAGGGGTCTCGCCGCTGGGGGATGCGCTCCGGGACGTTTTGGCGTCCCACCGAGGTCGACCCGTGGCCGGGATCGTGCTGGTGACCGACGGGCGATCGAACGCGGGGGAAGATCCGCTCAAGGCGGTGGAAGCGGCGATCCGCCAGGGGATCCCGGTCTTCCCGATCGCGGCGGGGGCCGAGGAAGGGCCGAGGAACGTCCGGCTCGCCGAGGTGGAAGCCAGCCCGGTCGTCTTCGCCCGTGACCCGATGACGGTCGGCGTCATGATCGAAGCGCGCGGGCTCAAGGACGCCGAGGGGACGGTGACCCTGGAACAACGGATCAACGACAACGACTGGGAAACGATCGGCGACCAGCGGGTGGCGCTGGGCGAAGACGGCGTCCTCAAGCGGACGACGTTCCGGATCACCCCCAAGGTGGTCGGCCAGTATGAGTTCCGCGCCCGGGTCGGCGACGCCGGCCCGGAGCTGACCCTGGAGGACAACGTCGCGACCACCCCGGTCCGGGTCGTCCGCCAGCAGATCCGGCTCCTCATGATCGCCGGCTCGCCGTCGGCCGAGTTCCAGTTCCTCCGCAACGCCCTTCAGCGCGACCAGCACGTCGAGTCCGGCATCTGGCTGCAACACGCCGACCCGGGCTACAAGCAAGGAGGCGACCGGCCCATCCAGCGCCTGCCCAGCGACGCGGCCGAACTTGGCCGCTACGACGCCCTCCTCCTGGTCGACCCGGACATGCGGGCCCTCGGCGCCCAATGGCCCGAGATGATCATGAACTTCGTCGGCAAGGAAGGGGGCGGCCTGATCTTCGTCCCCGGCGAGCTGTACTCCCAGCAACTCTTCGAGACCGACGACGCCGAGTCCGAAGGGGGGCAATGGACCCGCCTCCTCCCCGTCGTCCGCGAGCCCGGCCTCTTCCGGACCGAGGCGCAAGTCCGCCTGAGCACGCAAACCACCTACCTGCTCGAGCTGACGCCCGAGGGCCGGGGCGACCCGATCTTCGAGTTCAACTCCGACCCGATCCGCAACCGGGCGATCCTGACGAGCCTGCCCGGCATGTACTGGAGCTTCCCGGTCACCCGGGCCCGCCCCGGGGCGACGGTCCTCGCCCGCCACGGCGACCCCCGGATGCAGAACCAGTACGGGCGGCACGTTTTGCTCGCCTCGCAACTGTACGGGCCGGGGCGAACCGTCTTCATCGGGTTCGACAGCACCTACCGCTGGCGTTATCTCTCGGAAGACTACTTCGACGGCTTCTGGGCCCGGCTGGTCGACCGCGTCGGCCGGAACAAGGCGCTCGGGGGACGGTTCCCATTCCAGGTCCACCTGGGCAAATCAGCCTATCGGGTCGGCGATCAGGTCACGGTCGGGGTCCGGTTCACCGAGGCCGCCGCCGTGGCCGAGGCCGCCGGCCTGGCCGCCGAGCTCGAGATTGGCGACCAGCCGGCCGAGCCGATCCACTTCGAACGGGCGATCGACGACGCCGAGTTGCTCACCGCGACCTTCCCGGCCGAGAAGGCAGGGTCGTACTCGCTGAAGATCACCCCGGCCACAGGCGCGGAGGAGGGGTCCTCCGTCCGGGTCTCGACCACGACCTTCCGCGTCGAGCCGCCGAGGCGGGAGATCGACGAGCCGTCGCTGAACCGGCCGCTCCTGGCCGACCTCGCCCGGCTCACCAAAGGGAAGGTCTTCGACCTACCCACGATCAGCAAGCTCGACGACGCGATTGCGATGCGCGAAGTCACGCGCACCCTGGAAGATCGCGAAGAACTGTGGGACGCCCCCCTGCTCTATGCGACGATCATCCTCGGCCTGACTTCGGAGTGGGTCCTCCGCAAGGTGTTCCGGATGGTCTAACCTCGAGAGCAAGAGCAACGGCCCTTCCCTTTTATTTTTTCTATCGAGACCACGAACCGTGACGACCGCGACCGACAACACGAGCCTGGGTTCGCTTCGCGAGGAGCAGGCGCTTCTGCGGTCGCGCCTGGCACGGCTGCGCCGGCGGTTGCAACTGCAAATGGCCCTGGAGTTCGCGCTCGACGCGGCGGTCGCCCTGGTGGCGACGGCCGCGTTGCTGGTCTTCCTCGATTGGTGGTTCCGCCTCAACCTGCCTGCCCGGCTCATCCTGCTGGCGGCCGTCCTGATCGGGGTCGTCCCGTTCGCCATCCTCCGCGCCCTCCGGGGCTGGCGGGCGGCCCGGCTCGACGACCTCTCGCTGGCGGTGACCCTCGACCGGTTCCGACCGGGGACAGGAGGGCGCGTGGCCGACGTGCTCCAGCTCCCCGACCAATTGGGGGAGTCGGAGGAATCCGTCTCGCCGGCGATGATCCGGCTGGCGGTCCGCCAGGCCAGCGAGGCGCTGGCCGCTTCGGACTGGGCCTCGCTCTGGAACCGAGGGCGGACGCTCAAGCGCAGCGCCGCTTTGCTCGCGGCCCTGCTCGTCCCCACTGCGTTCGCCCTGATCGCGCCTCAAGCGGCCCGGCTCAGCGCGGCCCGCTGGCTGCAAGGGTCCACCGAGCGCTGGCCGCAACGGACGTATCTCAGCGTGGTGGGCCTGGGCGACCGCAACCGGATCCTGGCCCCCCGCGACGAGACGTTCGCGCTGGAGGTCCGGGCCGACCTGGCCTCGGTCGAACCGCGCAAAGGGCACTGGATCGTCTCGGGACGCGGCGAACCGCTGATCTTGCGGAGCCTGCCCAAAACGCCGGAAGTCCCCAAGGCGGTGCGAGTTCGGGAACGAGCGGCCAAGGGGGCGGTGCGTGACGCCGTCATGGTCGCGACCGGCCCTTCGCTCTTCCGTTACGAGCTGCCGCCGTCGTCGACGTCGACCACGTTCGACCTGACCGGGGGAGACGACTGGCTCGGGCCGGTGAAGGTGGACCGGGTCGACCGCCCCTCGCTGGCGGCGACCAAGCTGCGGGTCAAGGAGCCGGGCTCCCCCGGCAACGAGTTCCGGGCGATCGACGCCAGCGCCCAGCACCCGGTCTTCCTCCCCGACACCGAGGTGGAGCTGACCCTCGTCGGCAGCGAGCCGATCGCCGACGCCCAGCTCACCGTCCACCCCGGACAGCCGCCGAAGCTCAACCGCGTCGACGCGAGCACGTTCACCGCCCGCTGGACGCTCCGCGAGGCAATCACGCTGGAGATCCAGCTCACCTCAAAGGCGACCGGCCTGACCTCGAAGCCTGCCTTCTTCTCGATCGGGCTGCTGAAGGACCGCGAGCCCCGCGTGGCGCTTCGGGCCCTCGGCGTCGGCGCCCACGTCACGCCTGTCGCGACCATCCCGCTCTCCCTCAACGCGACGGACGACCTGGGCCTTTCCGCCGTCCGCTTACAGCTCGAGCGGACGACGGCCGCCGGGGAAAAGGAAAAGGACAAAGGCGAACCAAAGACAACAAAGAAGACGGTCTTGCTGCCGCTGACGACGGATGGGGCCCGCGCGGTGCTCGACCACCAGGCTCGGCACGACGTCGAGTTGCAGGCCGACCCGCCCCCGCTCGGGACGATCCTCCGGTTTGTGGCCGAGGCCGAAGACAAGTGCGCCCGGGGGGTCCAGGTGGGCCGATCGGCCGCGCTCCAGTTCCAGGTCGTCGCTCCCGACGAGCTTTTCTACGAGATCCTGATCCGCCAGCGCGCCGAGCGTGCGAAGTTCGTCATGCTCTACGAGGCGGCCGAGAAGCGGGCCACCGCCCTGAGCGGCGCCCCTTCGGCCGACGACTACGCGACCGCAATGCGCGGCCTCAACAACGGGTCGCGGCAGCTCGACCTGATCGCGGGGCGAATTGCCGACACCCTGCAAGAAATGAAGCTGAACCAGGTCGGGTCCCCGAAATCACACCGCCTGCTCCAGGAAGGGGTGATCGACCCGATCCGCGCCCTCAACGCCGGCACGGTGAACGAACTGCGCAGCGTCCTGCAATCGCTCACCGGGACCGCCCCGAAGGCAGGGGCCGACGCCGAGTCGGTCCGCCGCCTCCACGGAGAGGTCGTGGCCGGGATGAAAATCATCCTCGACCAGATGTCTCAATGGGAAAGTTTCGTCGACGTCGTGAATCAGGTGGCCGAAGTCATTAAAATGCAGCAAAATGTCCTCCAGGCCGCCGAAAAAGCCCGGGAGTCGCGCACGCAGGAGGTTTTCGATGAAAAGCCCTAGCACGCATCGCCGCCCAGGAATAACGGCCGGCCGCCTGGCTCTCTTCCTCTGGATCGCCACGGCAACCCACGTCATGCCCCGCCTGGCCCAAGCGCAAGCCAAGCCAGACGCAGCCAAGGCGGCCAGCGTCTTCGACGATGAGAAGGCCGACGAAAAGAAGCCTGACGACAAAAAGGCTGACGACAAGAAAGCCGACGATAAAAAGGCTGACGACAAGAAGCCCAACGATAAGAAGGCTGACGACAAGAAGGCCGACGACGAGAAGAAAAAGGCTGACGACGAAAAGAAGGCCGACGAAAAGCAGAAGGCCGACGACGAGAAGATGGCGAAGGAGAAGGAGCAGGCCAAGAAGGCGACCGCCTCCGAACGCGACTCGATCGGCTTCACCCAGGAGAACGTCGCCGCCCAGATGACCGAGTTGGAAGAGCGGATGTTCCGGCTCTCCGAGGCGCTTCGCGGCCTCGAACCAGAGAACGCCTCCCGGCTCCGCCTGGCCTTGAAGTTCTCGCGTGAGGAGCAGATCCTCGACCAGATGCGCGAGACCCATAAGTTCATGAAGGACGCGCAGCTCAGCAAGGCCGAGACCGAGGTCCGCGAACTCGTCGCGAAGCTCGAGCACCTCCGTAACCTGCTGCTGGCCGAAGACCTCGACTTCCAGCTCAAGGTGGCTCGACTCCGCCAGATGCGCGAAGCGCTCAGCCAGCTCGATCGGATCGTCAAGGAAGAAAAACGCGAGCTCGGCTGGTCCCGGTTCGCCATCGAGCAGCGGAAAGGGCTGGACCGCCTGGCCGCCCGCCGGCCCGACCTCGAAGCCCTCGCCCGCGACCAGAAGGCTCTGGTCGCCGACACCAAGAACGCGCCCCCGAACGGCGACGCCGTGAAAGAGGCAAAGGCCGCGATCCGCGAGCGTGAAGTCAAGATCCGGAACACGGCGAACGCCCTCGCCACCGACCCTTTGTTCGCGGACCTTCAGCCCCCCCACCTCCGCCGGGCCGACGCCCACCTGGGCGACGCCGTGAGCTTGCTCGAAGGGACCGACGTCGACGCGGCCGTCGAAGCCGAGGAAAAGGCCCTCGCCATGATCGGCCAGGAGCTCACCCGGTTCGACGAGCAGGTCGCCCAATCGAAGCAGACGATCGCCGACGGCGAGTTCAAGCGCCGCCAGGGGGATCAATCGAAGAACCGAGCCGCGACCGACACGCTCTCCGAAGTCTCAGCCCGGTTGGGAGACACCGGGGTCGCCCTCCGCAAAGACCTGATCCGCGCGAGCGGGTCGATGCGGACCGCCGAAGAGGGCCTGGGCCAGACCGCAGCGGAGCCGGCGGCCGACAACCAGTCGGCCGCGCTCGAGGCGTTGACGAAGTCGCGTGAGGAACTCGCGCAGGCCGTCGAGAAGCTGCTGGTCGAGCTCCGCAAGGAGCTGCAAGCGCGGCTCGTCGCCGAGCTCACCGAGATGCATGAGCTTCAGGCCGCGATCCGCGAGACGACCCAAGCGCAAGCCCCGCGCGTCCTCCAGAAGTCGCGGACCGCGCTAATCGCGGTGTCCGGCCTCTCCAAGAAAGAGGCCGAGCTGGGCGAGCGGACCGAGCATTTGCTTGCCTTGGTCGAAGAGACCGAGTTCGGCATCGCCCTGCCCACGACGCTCCGCGTCCTCGGCCGCGAGATGCGGAACATCGAAGGCTGGTTGAAGGCGGGTGACGTCGCCCCTCGCACGATCGCCCTGGAAATCCGGGTCGAGGAAGACTTGCTCGGCCTGCTCCAGGCGATCCGCCGCCTCCCTCCCGGCACCCCGCCCCCCCCCGGCTCGCCGCTCCCTTCGGACTTGCGGGAACGCGAACGCGAGCTGAACCGACTCGTCGCCGAGCTCAAGATGATCCGGATGCTCCAGTCCCGGCTCAATGACGACACGGTGGGGGTCGATAAGTCCCGGCCCGATATTTCCGAACTGCCCCCCGCCCTCCGTCGTGAAGTCGAGGCCCTCGAAGCCTCCCAAGATGAGATCCGCGAGTCGCTCGCGAAGATCGCCGAGCGCCTGGAAAACCCCGACGACAACCCTTGATTTGATGACCCGGCCCTTTCGACGGAAAAAGTCGAGAGGGGCAGACTGTGGACGTAACGTAACCGTAACGTAATTTGACCCGACTTCTCTTACTGATCCCCCAAGACCAACGAGGTGATGATGAGACAGAACATCCGCATCCTGGGCGCCTCCGCGCTGATGTCGTGTCTGCTCCAACCCGCCTTCGCGGCCGATCCGCCGGCGGCGGCGATCGCCCTGAAGATGGCCAACGTCACCGACGAGCTGAACCGGACCGAAACCGGCAAGCCGGTCCAAACCGAACAGAAGGCGATCGTCCAGGACCTCGACGAGCTCATCGCCTCCCTGGAAAAGCAATGCCAGGCCTGCAAGAGCGGCATGAAGCGCAACAACCCGAACAAAGGCATGGCCGACTCGACCATCAGCAGCGGCTCGGGCGGAATCGGCACCCTTCTCAACCCAAGCGATACGGGCAAAGATTGGGGCAAGCTCTCGGGCCGCGAGCGCGACCGCATCCTCCAATCAATGTCCGAAGGGTTCCCGCCCGAGTACCGCACCGTGCTCGAACGCTACTACCGTCGCCTCGCCGAAGAGAAGAGCAGCTCGTCGGCCCAGGCGAAGGCGTCGAGCGCCCCCACGAAAGCGGACGAGACCCCCTGATCTGACCTGACGAAGACGAACCTGCCGGGTTTGATGCCCGGCAGGTTGGTAACCGCCACACAGTCGATCATGTCCAGGTTTTTTAGTCCTGAAAGGGCGACCGTCAAACGTGTTGGCCTGGTTCGGACGGTCGCCCCTCCGGGGCTGCAAATCATAAAAATGTCGATCCGTTTTTCCCAGGGGTTTCACCCCTGGCTAGATACGGTCGCCCCTCCGGGGCTAAAAAAACATGCATAACCTGTGTCCTCCTCCCCCAGCAATCGGATCCCTTGCAGCCCCGAAGGGGCGACCGTTAATAGCCAGGGGTGAAACCCCTGAAAACGACAAATGCCCAAAACCTGTTTCGTTTTACCGCAGCCCCGAAGGGGCGACCGTCAAACGTGTTGGCCTGATACTGACGGTCGCCCCTTCGGGGCTGCAAATCACAAAAATGTCGATCCGCTGTTTCCAGGGGTTGCACCCCTGGTGATAGAGACGGCCGCCCCTCCGGGACTGCCAAAGATTCGTTCCCGACACAACATGGCCGCCCGTTGAAGGCGGCCCGACCCAAGCCCGCCCGTCGCTCGGCCCCGTTCAAAGGGAGGTGGCCCAGCTCGCGGCGTTCATCGATCGAGGGCATGCGATGCACCGCGTGGTTCTGCTTTGGGTCAGTCTCCTCACCGGCGACGTCCACGAATATTCCCGACCGCTCGACGCCAAGAAGATCGAGCAGGCGACGCTCGATGCCGAGTCGTACGGCGAGAAGAAGCAGGTCAAGCGCGAGGATGATGGCCTACACATCACGCTCGCGCCCGGCGAGGCCGAGACCGGCTGGAAAACGCCGCAGACGCTGAAGTTCGGCGGCAACTTCACGATCACGGCCAACTTCGTCGTGCGCAAGCTCCCCAAGCCCGCGCAGGATGATGGGACGGCGGTCGGCCTGGCGATCGCGACCCAGAACGTCGACCAGCCCGACGCCACGCTCGTCCGCCTGGTCGAGACCACCGGCGCGAACGTCTACCGCTCGATCGGCAAGGCAGGCAACGCCCAAGGTCCCCAGGGCATGCAGATGCAAATGCAGATGCAAATGATGGCCATGCAGGGGATGGGGATGCCACAGCCGGGCGGCAAGCCTCCCAAGCTGCCGCGTCAGACCTTCCCGGCCAAGGGAGAGGCGTTCCGGCTGGAACTCAAGCGCGAGGGCTCGACCGTCCGCTACCACGTTCTCGACGGCGAGTCGGGATCAGGCCGCTACCTCGGGCAGATCGAGCTGGGCGCAGGCGATATCGCGGGCGTGAAGCTGTTCGCCGTTAACCGCAACGGGGCCGAGGGCCTCGACATCGTCCTCCGCGACCTGACCGTCCGCGCCGATCGCATCAACGGCCTCGGGACCGAAGTCCGCACCGTCTTCGGCGAAATCTTCCACGGCGAACCGACCGCCCTCGAAGGGGGCAAGCTCATCGTCGGCGGCCCGCCTCCCGTCGCCCCTCCCGCCACGCCCCCGACCACTCCCGGCCCGAAGGCGGCAGCCACTCCCGGCGAGGCGAAACCGGCAGGAGCCGCTTCCCCGCCCGCCACCGAGGCGGCAAAGCCGGACCAGGCCAAGGCCGAGAAGGAGACGGGGGGATCCCCGGTCAAGGAGAACGCCACCGAAAAGGCAAAGGACACCGACGCCAAAGACAAGCCCAAGGAAGACACCAAGGACAAGCCCAAGGAAGACACCAAGGACAAGCCCAAGGAAGACACCAAGGACAAGCCCAAGGAAGATACCAAGGACAAGCCCAAGGAAGACGCCAAGGATAAGCCCAAGGAAGACACCAAGGACAAGCCCAAGGAAGACGCCAAGGACAAACCGAAAGACGCCAACGCCAAGGAAGCCCCCAAGCCAACGCCACCGCCGAAGGTCGAGCCCAAGGCGCGGGTCCCGCTGGATGAGGTGGAAGGGATCGCGTTCGAGAAGGCTTTGACCCTCTCCGGCCGCGTCCTTGGCCAACCGAACCTGGACTTCACCAGGCCCGGCCTGGAAGCGCCCAAGGACGGAGCCGTAGCGAAGTCGGACACCAAGACGGACGACGTCCTCGCGCCGCCGCCGGGGACGGTGACCCCTGCGAAAATCCCCAAGGTCGAGCCCAAGCCGAACGGGATTTGCGACTTGCACCTGACCCTCGCCAACTTGCGGACGGCAGCCATCAAGCAAGTCACGATCAATGCGCAGACCGACAAGGGCCCAGCCGCCTGGCGGCTGGACACCTCCGACTCGCGCGACTGGCCGCTGGTCGTCCGCCGCGCTGGGACCGAGACCTGGGCCGACCTGTTCCTGGAGCCCCCGGCCGGCGACCTCAACGGCAAGGACCTGACCGTCAACATCACCTACGCCGACGGCCAGAATGCCAACGCCACCATCAAGTCGGACAAACGGTCCGACCCCAAACTCGCCGTCGACCCGACAGCCCCTGCCCCTTCGCTCGACGCCCGCGTCTACCTGACCGGCGACGAACAGCTCTTCGGCAAGTTCGAGGGCCTCGGCGAAGATTCGTTACGCCTCCAGACCCCCTGGGGAGACCGCCTGACCGTCCCGCTCGCTCGCGTCATCGGGATCTACATGGGACTTCCCGAGCATAAGGAGTCGGCCGAGTCGTTCGCCAAGCGGCTCCGAACGCGAGGGACCGAGGACCTCCTCCTGGCGCGTTCCAAGGACGACGAGATCGTGGCGATCCCGGGCATCGCCGAGGGGACGAAGGAGGACAAGCTGCTCTTCCACTTCCAGGAGAAGACCCGGTCGCTTCCCCTCAAGCAGGTAGAGGGCCTGGTCCTCGCCGCGCGGCCGGAGCCCGAGCGGCCCGACGGGTTGCGCCCGACCTTCTCGATGGCCGGCGGCATTGTCGTCTCGGGCCTCTGGAAGACCTTGGAGGCCAAGACCTGGAAGATCGAGACCGCCTGGGGCCAGAGCCTCGACCTCCCCGCCGCCGAGGTCCGTAGCGTCCGGTTCCAAGGGGGGCAAATGACCTACCTGTCGGACCTCGAACCGAGCCGGGTCGACGAGACCCCCTTCTTCACCCGCCGCTCCCCCTGGCGCAAGGACGTCAATCTCGCCGGCGCTCCGCTCAAGGTGGACGGAATCACCTATGAACACGGCCTGGCCGTCCACTCCCGATCCGCCCTGACGTATGACCTGAACGGCGAGTACACCACGTTCGAGGCCGTCGTCGGGTTCGACGACGACGCCAAGAAGCTGGGGCGGGTGGACTGCCGCGTCTTCGCCGACGGCAAGGAAATCTACGCCAACCCCGACCTCCGGGCCGACGCCCCCCCCGTCAAGCTCTCGCTGCCGGTCGCAAAAGCCAAGCAGCTCAAACTCCTCATCGACTTCGGCCCCGACCAGGACACGGGCGACCGCGTCATCTGGGCGAACGCCCGCCTCTTCCGAAAGCCGCCGCCGACAAAGACTGAGGTCGCCGCCAAGACGGCTCCCGCCGACGCCGCGAAACCGGGTTCCCCCGAACCGCAGAACACGAAGACACCCACGCCCACGAATACGACCACGAAACCCGGGAGCGGCAAATGAGTCGACCCATCATCATGCGTCAGTCTCTCGGCCGATCGTTCTCGTTCCGGCTCGCCCCTTTGCTCGCGCTCAGCCTCATCGGCGCATGGTTGCCGGCCGCCCTTGCGGAGGACGACAAGCCTCAGCCGGCCATCGAGGTCTACGACTGGTCGATCTGGGTCACCAGCCCGGCCCAGCTCACGCTCAACGGGACGCGTGTTTATAAGAACGCGATGCCCGGCGTCGTCGGCACGAGCCGGCCGAAGCTCGAAGGCAAGGAGCTGGTCGGCAAGTTCCCGATCGCGCCGATCTCGGTCGTCCAGTTCTTCGGCGAGCCGAGCCGCGACCTCGACATCGACCTCCGCGTCAAGAAAGGGACGCTCGTCGCCCACTGGCCGCCCGGGAGCGAACGCGCAGGGCGGATCCAATGGTTCAAGTCCGACCTGACCAAGGCCCTCGCCGCCGGCGTGCCCCTCGGCTTTCTCCCGGAAGCCCACTGGCTCCCCCAGCTCCGCAAGGTCGAGTCCGCTCTCTACCATCAGCGCGAGTCGCGGGCCGAGCGGTTCCTCGCCTACGACACCGAGCTCGCCATCCCGATCCCGCTCAAGCTTCGGGGGGGGCCTGACGAGTACACCCTGCAAAACCTGACCGGGCTGAAACTCCTCGACGTCGCCGTAATCGCCCCCACGGACGGCGGCTATCGCGTCGGCTGGCTCGACGAACTCCCCTCGGCCACCCCGGAAGGGAAGGATGAGGGGTCGGTCAAGAAGGCCAAGGAAAAGGAGGAGCAGGAACGCAAAAAGAAGCCGGCCTCCGAGAAGGCCAACGAGGTCTTCGAGAAGGCTGAGACCGACGCGAAGAAGGAGAAGGACAAAGATAAGGAGAAGGACGAGCCCAAGCCGTTGCCGGCGGAAGGGGACGCGGATGTCCGGGCTCGCGTGGACCAGATCCTCAACCGGCCGATCAACGTGAACGTCGAGCAGGCCCCTCGCAAGGAGGTCCTCGACCTCGTCACGGGCCAGGCCCGGGTCCGCTACGAGTTGGACGATAAGACGCTCATCAAGGAGGAGGTCGACCTCGGCAAGACGATGAGCCTGAAGGCGCCCAACATCGCCGCCCGCGACGCCCTGGCCGAAGTGCTCGGGACGATCGGCCTGAGCTACCGCGTCACTGAAGACGGCAGCCTCTTCATCACCACGGCCGCCCGGCTCGCGGAAGACTCGGGCAAGAAGGGGGCCGTGATCGAAGGCCCTCCGGTCAAGCTCACGCTCTCGAAGCCGTTGAAGGCCTCGGACCCGTCCTACCGCGAGCTCACCCGCGACTCATACACCCGGCGCCTGGCTGCGCAGGGCCTGCGTGACGAGGTGATCGAATCCCTGCTCGGCCAGTACAGCGAGGCCCTGTTCGCCCCGGACGGCCTGATCGTCCTGGCTCACTTCTCACGCGACGCGATCGACGACGCCGTACTCCTCGACGTCTTCCCCAGCCCCAAGAAGTTCGTCCGCACCGCCGCCTTGGTCATGCACGGCATCGACCCCCGCCTCCAGGACAAGGCCCGAGAACTCGTGCAAAAGCTGGGCGATCCCGCACCCAAGGCCCGCGAAACGGCCGAGACCCAGCTCTTCGACCTCGGACCCGTCGCCGTGCCGGTCCTGGAAGACGCCCTCAGAGACAAGGACGTCGAAATCGTCTTCCGCGCCGAACGCCTGCTGCTCAAGCTCAACCGGCAGGTGCCGTGAGTGAGTGAGCACGACGGCCCCCAACGCCGTTTCAAATCCGCAGAATTCTTGCTCCCGAAGGGGCGACCCGCAAAGGTATTGGCCTGATGCTGACGGTCGCCCCTCCAGGGCTGCAATTACCAACCGGAACGAAGGTTGCCCCTCGCCCGGCTGCCCAACCCTCACCAAACGCGTTATCATCATGCTGGTTGAAGTTTCATGAGAGGGGTCGCTCGATGACGCTTTTGGGAGACTGACCCCAAGCCTTGAAGGGGGCTACTGACATGATCGATACAACCACACGGCGACCACTTCGGGTCTCGACCGACGGCACTGCGGGGCCTTACATCATGGTTCCTGTCTCGCAGTTGGATCGGGTCCGGCGCCTGCTCCTGGACAACAAGATCCCCCACCGGGTGGACGAAGACGCGATATCCTTGGGGGGGAACCCGGCCGTGGTAGTGATCGACCTTGTTCGGAGCGATGACGCGGAGCGGACCCAGGCAATCCTGGACGCGAACGCCTAAATCCGTTTACCGTCGAATGGTAGATTTCTGGGAGCCCCGAAGGGGCGGCCGTTAATAGCCAGGGGCGCAAGCCCCTGGATATGATTTAAACAAAATTATCCTCATAATTTTGCAATTCCTTTCTGGGAGCCCCTTGGAACGCTGACGAAACAACTTCCTGATTTCTGTGGGAACGGGTGGTTCGGTACTGGGAAGTCGTTTCGTCAGCGTTCCAAGGGGCGACCGTTTCTAGCCAGGGGTGAAACTCCTGGAAGAGACGCGGCAGATGAGGTCTCCGCAGCCCCGAAGGGGCGACCGTTTGAATAAGCCTGACGCCTTTAACGGTCGCCCCTTCGGGGCTGCAATTCATATTGATTTGAGTTCATCCTGTTTCCAGGGGTTTCACCCCTGGCTAGAAACGGTCGCCCCTTCGGGGCTGCAATCGACACCGACATCGAAAGGTTTTCCAGGGGTATCGATCGAATACGGACATACCCCCTGGGACCGCGGGCGACCCGCCCGCAATTCTATTCATTCAAACAAATTAAATTATATAAATTAAAAAATTTGCCTAAACAAAACCAATAGAATTGCGGGCGGGTCGCCCAATGGCACTTACTTTCTCGATTTCAGACCGCGTTTGCGTGGTCGCAGTGGGAATTTTCTGCGGCGGGCGATCACCTCACGCGGGTAGTGTCGGCCAGGGCGATTCGCGAGCTTACACTGGCCAGACATCCTCAGAACCAAGTCGATCCGCTCTTGGATCTTCGCGGGGTCCGTGGTATCCAACGACTCCAAGAGCAAGACCTTCACTAACGACCATACCCGGTTGAAGCTCAATCGCCGCGGCGCGATCTCGACCCGAGCCGCAGCCATCCGGCGAATCAGATTCGCCATGTTATAGGCCACTGTCGCCGAGGCCAGTTCCTTCGCGACCATCTCCGTGGATCGGCCACGCATCTCTTCCAAGCGAAGCGTCCGCTTCAAATCACGCAGATCGGTTTCGATATTTTGCCGCTGGCCATAGATCGCGGCGAGCTCGCACCCCTCGTCAGGGAGCCGACTCACAAGCCACAGCGTCAGCTTCTCGGAAATTCGAACCTCGTGCAACCACACACGCAGCGTTGCATCGGCCGGCCATTGTGGGTTCGACTTGCGTTCCCAGCGGTTGGGCTGCCAAGTTAGTTCCCACTGGTCCTTGCCCTGGGCTTTCCCTTGGCGCACCATCGACCGAAATCGCTTCTCAGTCAACCGCAACACGAAGTCGTGGCCCGCCTGGTTGGCTAACCTGGATTTCTCACCCTATTCTTTCGGGGTCCGATCGCTCGACGATTTCGACGGCTCGCCCCCGCCACCCGCGGCCTGCGTGGTCTCCCGCTTGCTCATCACGTCGGCGTGGACCTGATCGGACCTCTTCACGCCAACGCGAACCTGGTTCCTCAGGCCCCCGCGCCCAGGCGGGGGCGCACCCCGATCCTCACCCCTCCTCAGGGAGGGGCTTTCCCGCCTCATTTGACTGGGTCTCCTCGTTTCAGCACCTCGGGATCAAGGGCCCCGACCGCGCCAAGTTGGTGTGCACACGCCGAAACACTTCCGCATACGGACAACCGCTCGAGAACTTCACCCACACCTTGCGAACCGTCACCCGCACCAACGCCCCGATCTTCAAGAGCTTCAGACGGATCGTTTGGCACTGCGCCTCGGCCATCGCCGTTCCCGCCAGCCCCAGCCGCCGCAACGCCTCCAGCAACACGTAGGCGATCGAGGAGAAGAACAGCCGGATCTGGTTGGCACGCATCGTGTGGGCACTGGTCCGATCGGCGAACAGATGGAGTTGCTGCTCCTTGATCCGGTTCTCCATCTCACCGCGACCGCAGTAGTCTTGCTCGTACAGCGGCGGCGCCGCTCGTTCCTCGACCGTGAGCGACGTGACCACGAACCGCGGGTTGGCCCCCTTGCCCAGATGCTCGGCCTTGGCCACCACCCGACGTTCTCGGCTCCAGGTCTTCTGCGTTTGATAACGCAACTCGGCGAAGACCCGGGACGGCTGTTTCGTCGCCTCGAATTGCTGGCGTGCTTGGGCCAATTCCGTCGCGATCGCCGCCGTCAGCCGGGTGTTCTTGGCCAGGCCGATCAGGTAATCCACGCCGTTGTCCTCACACCAGCGAAGGATCTCCTCGCGGCAGAACCCGCTGTCGGCGCGGATCAGGATCTTCACCTGAGGCCACGCCTGGCGGATCTGCGAGACGATCCGCTTGAGGGACTTCACCGAGCCGGCGCTGGCATCAATGTCGGAGGGACGCAGCCGGGCACAGAGCAGGTGGTCGCCGCAGAAGATGTAGAGCGGGAGATAGCAGTATCCCTTGTAGTAGCCGTGGAAAAAGCGGCCAAGTTGGCGGCCATGGACCGTGTCGTCGGTGGCGTCGAGGTCCAAAACGATCCGCTCGGGGGGTCGGCTGTGGGCCTGAAGAAAGAGGGTAACGAAGAGCCGTTCGACCTCATGGGTCTGACAGGTGATCTTCTTGTAACGGCTCTGTCCGTCGGCCCCGACAGGGGTCAGTTCCAAGCGGTTGAGGGTACTCTTGCCAGCCAGCGGCTTGCCGCGATCGCGGAGCCGTGGCCGGTCCTGGCCGGTGGGATCGGTCTTGCCGACGACGGTGGCCAGTAACGGATCGCAGCGGAGATCGTCGTGGTCGTTGAGGTCTTCGTAGCCCAAGGCCAGACCATAGACGCGTTGGGCCAGGAGGTGTTCCAGGGGGTGCTCGACGAGGTCAGGATCGCGATGGTCGGTAAAGCAGGCGGCGAACTGGCGGATGATCCCGGTGCGGGCTTCGATCTGACGGAGCAGAAGTGCACCGCCGTCGGAAGAGATGGCGCCCCCGTCAAAATCGGCGAGCACTTGGCGGTGACCGAGGATGGAAAAGTCGAGGTAAGTCGAGTTACACTCTGTAGCCATCGGGCTGCCTTGGTTCGGTGTCAAAAGTGGTTGTCGCAATTCCACCTATGACACGCAAGGCAGCCCGATTCAATCCCTGGTGAGAAATCCAGGCTAACCAGGCGAACGCGAAGACGCCAAAATTCCGGTCGGCGATCAACACGGAGCCAACCGGAAGTCGCGGCATCAAACCGGCCGACAATGGGACTTCGCCAATCGCGGCCGGGCCATACATTGCCCCCACTTCCGGACGCACGGTCACACCGCTGGATAACTCGTGGGCCGCTACCAAGTGGAGGATCGGCCAGTGCGATTCTCCGTGTTGATTGCGGGCCGGCGGATACGTTTTGCGCAAGGCGTCAGTGGGTGCCAAAGAGAGCGTGGAACCGTCCACAAGAAACGCGTTACGCCCTTTCACCGATGGCGGAGACTTGGCGATTAAGGCTGCAGAAACCTCGTCAGCCGCCCGTTGAGCCATCTCCACGGGCAGCCGATCTCGCGCTCGCGAAAACCCACCCGTGTTGGCCGAGAACGATTTCTCACGGGCCCGCTTGTTATCAGGGAGCACATCTGCACTTAATCGAGCCAACTCTCCCACAGCGGTGGCCATCGTTGCATTGCAGGTCAACCGTTGATAGATCATCAGCCAGACAACGACCCAAGGCGTGAACACGGTCGAGAGCGTGGGCGGTTTCTGAGCATGCAGGACATCCGGTGGGACCAAGCGATGGAACATCCGAACCGCCTCACCCAAATCGACGACAGCGGGTGATTCCTGGTCATGGTTCATGCGAGGTACTCCCAAAAAATAGGAGTTCATGGCGCAAAAATCGTGCCAGAGGTGCCCCTTATTGCAGGATTGGCGAAAGTAAGTGCCATTGGGCGACCCGCCCGCGGTCCCAGGGGGGGGAATGGGATGCAAATCGAAGGCGCTGGCTGGTTTTTGCCCCGTTGGGGCTGAGGTGGTCTTCGGTGAAATTCGTGGTGAAATCGCCACCTTACGGGCCGGCATTCCCACGACTGGCAGCCCCCGCGCCCGCCTCGGCCTCTTCGGCATCGATCAGGCCGTCTTTGTCTCGGTCGAGGCGGTCGAACTCCGTGCGGGGGCCGAGGAACTCGCGGCGGGAGATGTCGCCGTCGTGGTTGCGGTCCATCTGGCGGAACCAGTCGGGGCCGGCGGTGAGTGCGGCCGGTTTGGGGGCGGCCATCATCGCCTGAGGGGCAACCACGTTATTCCCCGCTCCACCGCCACCGATCAGGCCGGTGAGCTCACCTCGGGCGATGTTGACCTGGAAGTGGTACGGAATCTCGTCGGCCGTGACCCGGCCGTCGGAGTCGCCGTCCCATGACGTGATTCGATCGACGGTCCGCATCACCTCGCGGGCGCTGAGGCGACGGTCGCGATCGAGGTCGAGGATGCCGAAGATCGCCCGACCCTGGTCCGAGGCTGTAAGGACCAACCGGCCCCGCGCCGCCTCGCTCTGCCGATCGGCGAATTCCATGAGCTCCTTCTCATACAGCTTCCCATCGCCGTCACGGTCGATGACCTTGACCAGACCGGCCAGGGGGGAAACTTGCCCCTGAACTTGCACCTGCACCGGGGCATCATTGTTCTCGGCCGGCAGCTCCTTGCCCTCGAGGTAGCCGTCCTTGTTGGCGTCGGCCGCTTTGAACAGCCTCTGGTAAATGCGCCGGGCGTTCTCAGCCACCGCGTCTCCCTGGTCGACGTGGATGTCCAGGCGGATCCGGCCAACCGCGATCTCAACGTCGCCGTCGGCAAGCTGGCGGACTTCCGTCCCTTTGGCCAGCCCCCCATCGCCCCGGATGCGGGTCGTCGCCCGACCCGGGCCTGAGCCCGAGCCCGAGGCGTCGGGCGAAAGGTTGATCTCGAGGTCGAGGTCAACCGGGGCCTGGGCGAGGAATTTCCGCAGCTCTTCCGTGCTGAGGGCTCCATCGTGGTTCGCGTCGGCGCTGGCGAAGGCGTCAGGGTCGATGGCGAACTCTTCGGGAGAAAGCTTGCCATCCGGCCGGCCAGGGACGTCGCCCCGTCCTTTATCGTATTTCTTCAGCAGGAGCCGGGCCAGGCGGAGCGACGACACGCCCGCAACCAACTCGACGACCGGTGGGACGGCGATGAGGCGCGCCTGGCGATCGGCCGCGTTCCCGGCCACGGCCATGGCGGTCGGGCTATTGAACGGCTCCAACTCGGTGGCGCTGATCATTTCGTTGTCGTCGAGGTCGAGCCGACGAAGCGACCCGGCGATCGCGGCCAGTTCCGTCCGGGTGAGCGCACCGTCCTTGTCGCGATCGAGGTGGTCGAAGAGGGCGTCCGTGCGGTTGATCGCGAGCCGGCCGACCTGGACGCGGAACGGGCCGATGACCGGCCTGAGGGCTTCAGCCAGCTCGTCGATCGAGACGACGCCGTCCTTCGGGTGAACGTCAAGCTCGCCACGGAGCAAGGTCGTGGCCCCCCCGGTCGCCAGCCGCACGAGGGCGGCGAGCGCCCCCCGATCCGCCTCCTTCTCGGTGAGCTTGCCGTCACCGTCGAGGTCGAGGCAGGCGTGGATGGTCCGGATCGAGTCGAGCCAGGCCGCGTCGAACGGCCGGTCGCCAGCCATGACCCGAAGGCGCAGGAAGACCGGCCGCTCCTCGCCGAGGAAAACGACGTTCCGTTCCGCCTCACCCTCAGTTTTCGCAGCCTCTTCCGGAGGACCAGCCGCCGCGGTAACGGTCAGGGCGAGCGCCAGGGCCACGCAAGGGGTCGCAAACGTCATCCGAGGAGTTCCTTGATCGGGTTGGCCTTCGGGTCGACGAGCCGGATCGGCCGGCCCGTGTCGACGACGTTCTGCTTCATCGGGTCGATTCCGAGGCTCCGCACGACGGTCGCGAGCAGGTCGGGGACCATGACCGGGCGGTCTTTGGCCTCTTCTCCGTCGGCCCCCGTGTCGCCGATCACCTGGCCGCCTCGGATCCCGCCGCCGGCCAGCACGGTCGACCAGGCGTTGGGGAAGTGGTCGCGGCCGGCGTTCTCGTTGATCTTCGGGGTCCGGCCGAACTCGCCCATCCAGACGATCAAGGTTGAGTCGAGCAGGCCGCGAGAGCGGAGGTCGGTCATCAAGGTGGCCCAGCCGGCGTCGAGGACGCCGCTGAGCTTCTCGACCGCGTCGAAGTTCTGCTGGTGCGTGTCCCACCCGAACGCCATCGAGCCGTCGACGGACGAGAGCGTCACCTCGACGAACGGGACCCCGCGCTCGACGAGCCGGCGAGCCAGCAGACACCCCTGGCCGAACGGGTTCCGGCCGTACGCGTCCTGGAGCGCGGCCGGTTCCTCATCCAGCTCGAACGCCTTGGCGGCCGACGACCGCATCATCTTGACGGCCCGCTGATAGGCGTCCTGATGGCTGAGCGCGGCGAGGCCGGGGCGGGAGGCGAGGAAGTCGCTCCCCAACGTGTGCATCAACTGGAGCCGGTCGTCGGCCCGGGCTCGATTGATGTCGTGCGGCGCGTCGAGGTCTTCAACCCGCAACGAAGGCTGCGTCGAGGCATCACCGCCGCCACCGCCGCCCACAGGCCGTTCGCCCACGATCAGCGGAGCGCATTTCGGGCCGAGGAAACCCGCCCCAAAGGCCGCCGGATTGAACGCGCGGAACGGCGAGATGCTCACGAACCCGGGCAACTCAGCCGACTTATCCTCGAACTCATTGGCGACGAGCGAGCCGAGCGTCGGGTGGCGCACCGGCCCTTGAGGCAGGTAACCGGTCCTCAGATAGTAGGTGGCGCGGCCGTGATCCCCTTCCTTCGAGCTCATCGAGCGGACCAGGGCGAGGTCTTTCGCCTGGCGGGCGAGCTGCGGCAGGTGCGGGCCGAGGAGCATCCCCGGCACCGTCGTCTCGATCGGCTTGAACGGGCCGCTGTTGGCGTGGCCCGGCTTGGGGTCGAACGTATCCGTCTGGCTCGGCCCCCCCGTCATCCAGAGCAAGATGCAAGACTTACGGCGGTTCGGGTCCGCAGCCGTGTTGGCCGCCAGGGTCTCGATCCAGCCGGAGGACGATGCGCCCAGGGCGCCCAAGGCAGCCAACCGCAGCACCTGCCTTCGGGTCAATGGCGGGACCTGGTAAGTCGGGCGCGGGCGATTCATGGCGGCATCCCCTTATTTCTTATGTCCCAAGAAAGCGAGACACGGGTCACAGGCGGAAGACGGGATCAATCCGATCGATCGCGCGGAACCAGCCGGGCGGGCCGGTCCCTTTCGTTCCTCAATGATTGAGGTGAAACTCGGGCCCGTTCAGGATGGCCCAGAACACGTCGGCGAGCGCCTTGGCACGCTCCTCGGGGCTCTCCGTTCGGTCGACGTAGCGAGTCAGAAGCGCCAGTTCCTCGGGCTTCGGCCGGCGGGTCAGGGTCGCGAGATAGAGGGTCTCGATCCGGCCCGGGGTGTCCAGGAAGGGGGCCTTGGTCACGGCCCCAAGCACCTCGCCGGTCGCCGGGTTGGTGGCCCCCGCGATGTGGCTGCCGTTCATCATCGTCAGGGCCTGGAGGATCGTGGTCTGCGCTTCGGTCGCCCGCTCATCGCGGTTGGCGAAGAGGTCAAGGAACCGCCCCCGAGCCCCCGCCGCGTCGGCCCCGGTGGCCTGGCTGAGGCTGTCGAAGAGCTGCCCGGGCGAGAGCCCGCGCACGGGCATATAAGCAAACATCGGCGAGGACGACTCACTCGGAGCGGCGATGCTGGAGAGGTTGTAGGCCTGCGTCGCCGTGAGGACGCGGATCAGGTACTTCAAGTTGTAATCATGGAGTCGGAACTGTACAGCCAACTCGTTGACCAGGCCGCCGAACTCCGGGTCGGACTCGAGGTCGAGGTCGTCCACCGGCTCAATCAGGCCGACGCCGAAGAAGCGGGCCCAGACGCGGTTGACGAGAGCTTTGGCAAAATACGGATTCTGGGGTGCGGTGATCCATTCGGCCAGGATCTCGCGGGTCTCGGCCCGGGGCCGCCAGTCCGGCTTCGAGCCGTCGAGGTGGGCCGCCTTGACGATTTTCTTGGTCCCCGGGATCGTCAACTCGCGGAGCGGGGGAGCGTCGCGGGGCATGCGGACCGCCGCCGTGCCGTCGGAATTCGGGGAGGGGACGCCCGCGAAGAAGGCGGCGAAGCCCCAGAAGTCGTCCCGCTTCCAGGCGGCGAACGGGTGGTTATGGCACTGGGCGCATTCCAGACGGACGCCGAGGAAGACCCGGGCCGCGCCTGCCGCGAGGTTCTCGGGCTTCCCCTCCTTGGCGACGTAGTAGGCGGCCGGGGACGGGTCGAGCCGACTGGCCATCGCCTCGGTATTGCGGTCGTTGAGCTTGGTGGTCAGGATCTCGCGGACGATCCGGTCGTAGCCGGCCTCCTCGACCACTTTCCGCCGCAGCCAGGCCTCGAAGCTCCCAGCGACCACGCGGGCCTGGTCCTCGGTATCGGCCTCGGGCAGCAAGAGCTGCCGCCAGAGCTCGGTGGCTCTCGTCGTGTAAGCCGGGCTGTCGAGCAGCCGTTCCACCAGCGCCTGCCGCTTGTCCAGGCTCGGGTCGTCGAGGAAGTCACGGGCCTCGGCGGCCGTCGGAATCTTGCCGACCAGGTCGAGGCTGACCCGACGGAGAAACTCCCCGTCGTCGGCGACCGCCGCCGGCTTGATCTTGGCGTCGGCCCACCGCGCGGCCAGCACCGCGTCGATCCGGGCGGCCAGCGACCGGGCGTCGCGTGCTGAGGGGGCCGGCTCCTTCTGCCCCCCGGCAACATCGGCCCCCTTGGCCGTTGCGCCCAGCGTGACCAAGCAGGCGACGGCAACCCAAGCTCTTCGGATAAGCATTGGCGATCCTCCCCTCGGTCGAAGTGGCAAACGACTATTACATCTATCGATGGCACCATCACGCTGTCAACGATATTCTTCAGACAAATGTGAGATGACTTCCTCAAGACCAGGAAGCTTCGCTCGCCTTTTTTCGGCAAGCGAACGCTCATCGCCAATCTCGCGTCGTTGGCAGCGAATGACTTGCGGAACTTCAAAACCAAAACGACAAGGAGAGCAACGGCCGATGGGGATCTTCGGACCAAGCAAGGACGAGGTGTGGCGACAACTCAGCCATGAGATTGGGGCCGAGTTCGTCGAGGGCCGGTTCTGGTCGGGGAACCGGGTGCAGGCTTATATCGCCCCCTGGACGATCACGCTCGACACCCACACGGTCTCCACCGGCCACAGCCACATCACCTACACCCGGATGCGGGCACCCTACGTCAATCCGGACGGATTGCGGTTCACGCTCTATCGCAAAGGGCTCTTCAGCGAGTTGGGGAAGCTGCTGGGAATGCAGGATATCGAGGTTGGTGACCCCGACTTCGACGAAGCGTTCATCGTCAAAGGGACCGATGAGTTCAAGGTCCGAGAACTCTTCGACGACCCCCAGGTCCGGGCGCTGGCCCTGGCGCAGCCGACGATCCACCTCTCCGTCAAAGACGATGAGGGCTGGTTCGGAGCCAAATTCCCCAAGGGGGTGGACGAGTTGCACTTCCAGGTCGTGGGAATCCTCAAGGACGGGCCACAACTGAAGGCCCTCTTCGACCTGTTCGCCGCCATCCTCGACCGGCTCTGCGAGATGGGCGCGGGACGAAAAGAAGAGCCAGGCGTGAGGTTATAAAAACAAAAAAAAGAAAGAACCAAGGGGTCAGGCACCAGACCGGGCGTGACGCCCGATCTGATCCGAAAAGGGCTTTGCCTTCATCGAGACCACCGCGAGCGTCGGGAAGCCCGGCGCTCGGGTGCTCAGGAGCAAGAACAATCAGCCCCTACCGACCCGGCCGACGATCAATAACGGCCGCCGCCGCCACCGCCGTAACCACCACCACCGCCACCGCTCCGACCGCCGCCGCCGTAACCACCACCGCCGCCGCCCGAACGCGGCTCGCGGGGCTTGGCTTCGTTGACCGTCAGGTTACGACCGTCGTGGTCGCGGTCGTTCAGCCCCTGAATCGCCGCCTGGGCCTGGGCATCCGTGTCCATCTCCACGAACCCGAACCCCTTCGAGCGGTTCGTGTCCCGGTCGATAATGATCTGGGCGCTCTGCACCGTGCCGAACGGTGTGAACAGGGCCTCCAGGTCGGACTCGTTCACGTTGTAGGTCAGGTTGCCCACATACAGTTTCTTACCCAAGGGTCAGACTCCGAATCAAAAGCAAAACGACCCGCAAAACGCTTTCAGGGTCGAGAAGAAAGGGGTTTCCATTGAAACCCGTTGAGGCGGGAAAAGCGAGAAAAGCAGCCAAAGACCGGATCGAAAGGAACCGGCGATGTCACTTCGTCGTCAGACCAACCGACCAAAGGATAACAAATACCCAAATTCATTGATAGAACCTACCGGTCAGTTCTTGGCAATCCCTTTTGAACCGTGCAAACTTTGGGGAGTCTCGGGGGGCTCGGCGCTCTCGCCCGGCTGGAGAAGATCCGGACCTCTCGACTGCGCGGAGCGACTTCGTCGCGGGGAAAAAAAACCTTGTCATCGGCCCGCCACAGGGATGTTCAGGCTCCGCCTGGTGTCTACTATATTCAATAATGGCCGACCGGGGGGCGTGTCGAAGCGAAACGTCCGCTGCCTTGCCGACAACGGGACAGACAGGTCATGTTGAGCCCCGCTCGCACGCCCCTACTTCGCTATGGAGGGGCGGTCCTCGCCGTCCTTCTGGCGACGACCGTCCGCTGGGTCCTGGACCCTTTCATCGGTGCCCAGTTCCCGCTGTCCACCTTCTTCGCCGCGCTCGTGTTCGCCGCCTGGTACGGCGGGTTCGGCCCCGCGCTCGTGGCCATGAGCCTCTGTAGCCCGGTGATCACCTATTTCATCCTGCCCCCTTACGGCTCCTTCTTCCTCGATAGCTATGAAGGCCAGGTGAGGTTCGGGGCCTTCCTGATCGCCGGCCTGGTGATCGCCGTGATGGGGGGCACGATTCGAGCCGCCCGCCACCGCGCGGAGACCGCCGCCAAGGAGGATCGCGTGAAACAGCGCCTGCTGGAGCAAGAGGTCGTCGAGCGCAGGGGGGTCGAGGCCGCCTTGAGGGTCGAGAAGGAGCGGCTCCGGGTGACGCTCGCCAGCATCGGCGACGCCGTCATCGTCACCGACGCGGACGGGCGCGTGAACTTCCTCAACCCGATCGCCGAGGCACTGACCGGCTGGTCCACGGGCGAAGCCGCCGGACAACCGCTCGAAGCCGTCTTCCGAATCATGAATCAGGAGACCGGCAAGCCCATTGCGAGCCCGACCCTCCAGGCCTTGCGCGGGGAAACGACCGGCGGGCTCGCCGATCACGCCGTCCTTGTCGCCAGGGACGGCCGCGAGCGACCGATCGACGACAGCGCGGCCCCGATCCGGGACGAATCGGGCCGGATCGTCGGCGTCGTCCTCGTCTTTCGAGATGTGACCGAGCGCCGGCGCGCGGACGAAATCCGCCGCCACCTGGCCGCGATCGTCGAGTCGTCGGACGACGCCATCCTCGGCACAACCCTCGACGGCACCATCACCAGCGGGAACTCAGGCGCGGAGCGGCTCTACGGCTACACCGCCGAAGAACTCGTCGGCCAGTCGGCCGCCCTCTTGATCCCGGCCGAGCGGTTCGACGAATTTCGCGCCACCCTGAATCAAATTCATCAGGGCATGAACACTGACCATTTCGAGTCGAAACGACGTCACAAGGACGGCACCCTGATCGACGTCTCGGTCAAGGTCTCCCCGATCAGGGACGGGTTCGACAACGTCATCGGCGCCTCCACGGTCGCGCGCGACATTACCGCCCGCAAGCGGGCCGAGAAGCGGCTTGCGGAGAGCGAACAGCGTTTCTCACGATTCATGCAGCACCTGCCCGGCCTCGCCTGGATCAAGGACCTCGAGGGACGCTATCTGTACGCCAATGAGGCGGCCTTGAAGGCCTTCCAGATATCTCGAGCCGATCTTTACGGCAAGGTCGACGACGAGGTCTTCCCTCCCGAGACGGCGGCCCTCTTCCGCGAGAACGACCGCAAGGCGCTCGCCGTCGAGATGGGCATCCAGGTGGTTGAAACGCTCCTCCAGGACGATGCGATCGTCCACCACTCGCTCGTCAACAAGTTCCTCATCTTGGGGCAGGACGGCAATGACACGCTGATCGGTGGGATCGCCACCGACATCACCGAGCGGATGCGGATGGTGGAGTCATTGCGGGAAGCCGACCTCCGGAAGGACGAGTTTCTCGCCACGCTCGCCCACGAACTCCGCAACCCCCTGGCCCCGATCCGCAACGCCCTCCACCTGATGAAGCCGGCGAACCGGGACTGCGACGACCTGGAACGCGAGCGTGCAATGGCCGAGCGTCAGGTGACCCACCTGGCTCGACTTGTCGATGATCTGATGGACATCTCTCGAATCAACCGAGGCAAAATCGAGCTCCGCAAGGAAGTCGTGGAACTGGCCACGATCGTGGGCCGAGCGACCGAGGCTGTGAAGTCCTCGCTGGAAGAACGAGGGCACAGCCTGTGCCTCTCCCTGTCCGACCGCTCGATCCACCTCGAGGCCGACCCGACGCGGCTGGAGCAAATCCTCGGGAATCTCCTCAACAACGCGATCAAGTACACCCAGCCGGGGGGGCAGATTTCGCTCATCATCGAACGCGAACACGAGAACGTGTTGATCCGTGTTCGCGACACGGGCATCGGTATCGAGCCCGAGATGCTCCCGCGCGTCTTCGGGATGTTCGTTCAAGCCGGCCACCACACGGGCCACTCGCACGGCGGCCTGGGCATCGGCCTGAGCCTGGTCAAAACCCTGGTCGAGCTCCACGGGGGGACGATCGAGGCCACCAGCCGGGGGCCGGGCGCCGGCAGCGAGTTCGTCGTGCATCTGCCCATCCTGCCGGGCATCCCCGCCGCTTCGGCCATCCACCGGGTTCCGGAGGATCCGCCTCGTCCCGATGCCGCTGTCGCCGACACCGAGCAACCGACGCGCCGGCGGATCTTGGTAGTGGACGATAACCTCGACGCGGCCAACAGCCTGGCCAGGCTCTTGCGAAGGCTGCACGGCCAGGAGGTCGAGGTCGCGCACGACGGCCCAGCGGCCCTCGAAGCCGCCGAGGCGTTCCGGCCGGAGCTGGTCCTGCTCGACATCGGCCTGCCCGGCATGGACGGCTACGAGGTGGCAAGAACCCTCCGCGATCGGCCCGAGTCGGCCACGATCCGGATCATCGCCCTGACCGGCTGGGGGCAGGAAAGCGACCGCCAACGGTCGAAGGAAGCCGGGTTCGATCACCACCTGGTCAAGCCGGTCGACCCCGACCTCCTGAGCACCATCCTGCGCGACTACGAAATGACCCCGACCGCCAAAGCCTAGCCCGGCCGGAAACGTCCCCCCCCCAGGGGGGGGAAGGCCGGATTCCTGGGGGGCCGCGCGGTTACTTGGCGAATCGCTTGAAGAACGAGTCGTCCTTCCAGCGCGGACGTTCATCGCGGTTCGCAACCCGCTCCAGCAGCTTCGCGACCAGGGCGTTGAATTCCGCAGCCGCCTGCTTATCGACCGGCTGGTTCAGGTCGTCCGACGGCGCATGATACCGTTTCGTCAGCCACTCCTTCGCGATCCGCTCTTCCGGTGACCCTTTGCCAAAGCCCAACTTCAAGGCCAGCGACGGGACACCGACCCGGATGAAGCTGTACTGATCGCTCCGGATGAACAGGTTCCGTTTCGGCTCGGGATCGGCCTGGGACGCAACCCCCACCGATTCCGCCACGGCGGTGGCGTCTTCACCCAGATCCGATTCGTTCAGGCCGTAGACCGTCAACAGCTTGAGCGGAAAGAGCGGCAAGAACATGTCGACATTAATATCCGCGATGATCTTGCGGGCGTCGACCGTGGGATGTGTCGCGAAGTAGCGCGAGCCGAGCAGGCCCTTCTCCTCGCCCGTGACGGCCACGAAGAGGACCGAGCGTCGTAAGGCCGTCCCCGATTCTTTGAGGCTCGTCGCGATCTCGAGCATGGTGGCGATGCCCGCCGCGTTGTCCATCGCGCCGTTGTAGATCGCGTCGCCGTCGATCGGCTTACCGATGCCGAGGTGATCGAGGTGCGCACTGAAGACGACGTACTCCTCCTTGAGCCTCGGATCGCTGCCTGGCAGCACGGCCGCGACGTTCTGCGACTCCACCGGGGCCCGCTTGACGGCCGCCTTCGCTTCCAGCCGGGTCGGGATCGGGAAATGGGGGAGCGGCTTCCCTGCATCCGCCGCCTCGAGGATTTCCTGGAACGTGTGCCCCGAACCGGCCAGCCACTTGTCCGCATGGGCCGGGTTGACGGCGATCCCGATCTTGAGCCCGAAGCTCTCATCCAGCGCGGGGTCGGCCAGCCGCATCGCCGGCATAAGCCGCGCGAGGGTCGAACGCTCCCAAGGGATATCCATATTCTTGGGATTCGGGATCGCAACCGTGCCGATCGCCCCCAGGCGGCTCAGCACGCTCGCTCGTTCGTGGGCCGACTGCATGTGAGCGGCCAACGGGCCTGGAATCGACGGCGGGGGTCCGGCCAGGTAGACGACCACCTTGCCCCGGACGTCCAGCCCTTGGAAATCGTCGTAGCCCGCCTCGGGAATCGAGAGGCCGTAGCCGGCGAAGACCAGCTCCGCGTCCAGTGCCGGGGCCGGGTCGACACGCAGGCCGATGTTCGCGTCCTCCCCGAGGGTCAACGGTTCCGTGCCGGCCGCCCGCACCAGGCTGAGGCTGGACCGGCTCTCGTCGATCTCGCTGGAGATGAGCTGAACCGGCTGAAAGTAGCCGTCGAGGCCGGCCGGCTTGAGCCCTGCCTTTGCGAACTCCTCGGCCACATAGGCGGCCGCCTTGCGATGCCCTTCCGTTCCCGTGTTCCGGCCCTCGAGCGCATCGTCGGCCAGGAACCGGATGTGCGACCACCAGCGGGTCCCGTCAGGCTTGTCGGCGGCCTCCGCCGACGCGGTGACCGCGACGACGACGATAACCACCACCAGTGCGGCCCGTACCAAGTCAATGGGTTGCCAAAGTTTCATCGGTGGATCCGAAGAGATGATTCCGTTGCGCCACGGTGGTTGCGGGGCGATCAACTCGCCCGTTTCTTCCCGCCGAGAATTACACCTCATCACCAAGTTCAAGACAACCCGCGGTTCTCTTTTCAAGCGGCTCTCATGGATGACCACGGCCAAACCCAATGCTGCCAAGTGCCACGAGTTGTCCCCCACCCGTGAGCGGAAGCCCTGGTTTTTGGCTCACGGGTGGGGTACAACCCGTGGCACCCAAGGCCTGCAAGCCATTCCAAAAGGAAGAATCTGCCCCACGGCTCAGGACTTTCTCGAAACGATGCGCCACTCCCCTCGCCACGGCGGGGGAAACCGCAAGAAGAACAGAACCAGGTAAGGAGTCGCGATGGCTGCCGAGTGGTATTTCCGGGTCATGGGCACCGAGTTCGGTCCAGTCTCGACGCAGGAATTGGTCCAGCAGGCTGGGGACGGCAAGATCGGTCCCGACACGGAGGTCCGCAAAGGGAACGGGGCCTGGGTTCCGGCATCGAGGATTGCGGGGTTGTTCGACCGGGGCGTCCGGAACAAGGTCGCCCTGCCCACGGCCGTTGCGCCCCCGCCTCTTCCGCGCGAAGAGGTCAACGTCTTCGTCCCGGCGCAGAAACCGCCGCTGGCCCCTGCCCTCGCGTGGGACAAGTTCGAGGTCATCGACTCGGCCGAGGACGATCAGTTCCGGGTCGAGGTCCTCGCCTACTCGAGCCTCGGCGGCGCGAAGGACCATCAGACGGCCGCCACGGTCTACTTCGCCAACCAGGCGGGCATCCGCCTCAAGCAGGTCCGGATCACGATGCGTGACGGGGAGGCGATCGCAGAGTCAGGGGCCTTGCACTTCATGCTCGGTCAGATCCAGATGGAGAGCAAGATCGGCGGTGTGTCGGGACTCGGCAAGGCGATGATGAACCGGTTCATCACCAAGGAGGCGGCCGTCATGCCCCGCTACCGAGGCACGGGCCAAATCTACCTCGAACCCTCCTTCAGCCACTTCTTGATCTACCGGCTCAACGGCGAGGAAGTGATCGCCGACAAGGGGATGTTCTACTGTGGCCAGGGGACCCTCGACGTGGGCTCGGCGGTCCAGAAGAACGTGTCGTCGGCCTTGTTCGGCGGTGAAGGATTCTTCCAGACCCGGATCCGAGGCGCCGGGATCTGCGTGCTGGAGTCGCCCGTGCCGGTAGACGAGGTGATGCGGATCGACCTCAAGGACGAGACGTTGCAGGTAGACGGCAACTTCGCCCTGATGCGGACCGGGCGGATCGAGTTCTCGGTCGAGAAGTCGACGAGAAGCTTGCTGGGGACGCTGACGAGCGGCGAAGGATTGCTCCAGACATTCCGAGGCACCGGCTCGGTCTGGCTGGCCCCCACCCAGGACATCTATCAGCGGCTGCAAACCGGTGGAATCGCGTCCATGTCCGCAGCCTCGCGGACATCGCACACCGCGACCTGAACGGGGCAGAGGCTCGCATCAACAGCGCCGGCCTGGTAAAACCGATTCATTGCTCCTGTTTGAAAAGCTTGTAGAACAGAGGATGCATGAATCCCAATTCGCCAAGCTCGGCCGTCATGGAACCCGTTAGCGTCCTCGGCTCGCCGGGTTTGACCGGCTGGCTCCGCGACCAGCGGCTGAGCCTCGCGTTCACAACCTATCAATCGGGCAAGCTCCTCCTCGTCGGCCGCAAGCCCGAGAACAGTCTTGCGGTCTTCGAGCGCACGTTCAATCGGGCCATGGGGCTTTGGAGTGACGGCCAGACGATCTGGCTCTCCTCGGCCTATCAGCTCTGGCGGTTCGAGAACGGCCTGTCCCCGGGGCAAATCGACGAGGGATTCGACCGGCTCTACGTGCCCCGCGCCGGCTATACGACCGGGGACCTCGACATCCACGACGTCGCCCGGAACGTCACGGGCCAGGTGGTCTTCGTGAACACGCGGTTCAGCTGCCTGGCGACACTCTCCGAGCAGCATAGCTTCACGTCGCTCTGGAAGCCCTGGTTCATCGATCGGCTGGCCCCCGAGGACCGCTGCCACCTCAACGGCCTGGCGATGGTCGACGGCCAGCCGCGTTACGTGACCGCGTCGGCCTGCACCAATCACGCCGAAGGGTGGCGCGACCGACAACGCGAGGGGGGAGTGGTCATCGACGTCTTGCGCGAACGGATCCTCGTGGAAGGGCTGTCGATGCCCCACTCCCCCCGCTGGTATCGCGACAGGCTCTGGCTCCTCGACTCCGGCAACGGCACGTTCGGCTGGGTGAATCCCAGCCGGCCCGAGTTCACCCCGATTACCGTCTGCCCGGGATACGCGCGGGGCCTCGCATTCGTGGATCATTACGCGGTGATCGGCCTCTCACGCCCCAGGCAAGGCGGCGTCTTCGGCGGCCTCAACCTCGACGCCCGCCTGATTCGCGAAGGCATCGCACCCCGCTGCGGCCTGATCGTGGTGGATCTCGATTCCGGCGCAATCGTCCACAGCCTGGACATCCAGGGCCCGATCGACGAACTCTACGACGTGGTCGTCCTCCCCGAAGTCGTCCGGCCGATGGCCCTCGGCTTCAAGAACGACGAAATCCGCTACACCGTGACCACCGAAGGACTCTCCGGCACACTCTGGAAAGTGAATTCGGGCCGGTGAGCCGCGCCGACCGCTAACCCCGACTGTAGGAACCGCTGGGCCGCCGGCAGAGGACGATTCCACCGATTGACGGCCAAATCACGAGAGTGGTAAAACTTGCTTGACAAGCGGTGTTCACGATAAAGGGTGGTTTTCCGATGAATCAAGCCGGTCAAGCCGGAGACGTGAACGAGCCCGGCCGAACGCCGGACACGAAGCGCGGGGAGACCGGGAAGAGTGCACTCGGCTTTCATTGGCTGCGGGCCGCGATCTTGGCCAGCTCGGTCGGCTTGATGCTCCCCGGCGCGTGGGGCCATTCGGCAACCGTGGTCGAGTTCGCCCAGCTTCCCGCCGGCCTGGCCGCTTGGCAGCGCGGGTCGTTGGGGATCTACCGCGTCTGCGGCCCCGTGAGCAAGCTTCTCTACGCGCTGCCCGCCTATCTCGCCGGAGTTCGGGTCGATTACCCCGAAGCGTTCGACTCCGACATCCAATCGCGACGTGAATGGGAGTTGGGCCGGATCTTCCAGAGCCAGCAGGTCGCGCGATACCAGGACGTCTATCGTTGGTCCCGGTTGCTCCCCATCCTCATGACGGTACTCGGAGGCTGTCTCGTCTGCGAATGGTCGACGCGATTGTTCGGCCCCTGGCCGGGAATCGCCTCACTCTGCGTCTGGTGCTGGACGCCGCCGATTCTGGCGCACGGCTCGCTCATCACCTCCGACATGCTCTCGGCAGTGACGTTGCTCCTGGCGGCCCGCACGTTTTGGGCCTTCCTCATCAAACCGACCATCCCGCTCGCGATCTGGGCCGGGCTCGTGCTGGGGCTGGCCGTGGCGACGAAGTTCACGCTGCTCATGCTCTACCCCTGCTGGGGACTGCTCCTTCTCGTTCGTGCGATCCAGCTTCGCGGTCCCGCAGACCTCGAGCCACGCCCTGGGCCCATCCCACCCGCCCGGTTCGTCGCTTGCATCCTCATCCTTCTGACGATGAGCGTCGTCGCCATCAACGCCCTCTATCTCTTTCAGGACGTGGGCTTTCGTCTGGCGGACTGGCAATCCGGCCGGTCTTCCCTCGCGCGGGGGATCCTTGATTTACAGAGTCAGCGCGCAACGAGCTGGCTGCTTCGGATCCCTTTGCCGATCCCGCTCGAGTTGCTCCGCGGGCTCGACTTTCAACTCGCGGACGTCGAGCGCGTTCAGTCGGCATACCTGCTTGGCCGGACTCAGCTTGGAGGATGGTGGTATTGGTATCCCGCCGCCTTCTTGCTCAAGACCCCCCTGCCCGTGCTCGCCTTGTTCGCGCTCGCGATCGTTCGCATACCGAGAGCGATTCAGACCGCCGACTCCACGATCATCTGGGCGAGCCTCTGCCTGCTCATCCCCGCCGCCGAATCCAGTCTCGCCGTCGCCGCCTCAACGGGGACGGGGACCAACGCCGCGTTCCGTTATTTGGTCCCCTCGATGGCCCTTTTGTGCGTCTGGGTCGGATACGCCTTTCGCGACCGGTCGCGGGTCATGCGGCGCATCACCGGCGTCCTCCTTATCTGGCTGCTCGCCGCCACCGCCGTCGGATTACCCGACCATTTGGGTTGGTCTAACGAGGCCTCCTGGGCGTGGGAGCGCTGGAGCGGCCGCCCTGCCCTGATCGGCGACTCCCTGGACTGGGGGCAAGACCTCGCGCGCCTGGGCGGCTGGGTCTCGCGCCACGCTCGCGAGGAGAGCACCTTGGTCCGCGTCTACGGCTTGGGGACGGGCGATCCGTACGGTTTGACCCCGCCGGCCGCCCTTCCGCAATCAACGCCCGGCGAGCGCGCCGCCTACTTGGCGATCAGTGTTGACATGCTTTTCGGCTACGAGAGCGAAAACTCCGTCACCATCGGGCAAAACTATCCTTCGATCTCTGACGAACAACAGCTTGCCCTGCCGTTTCTAAAGCCTCTGGCTCGTATCGGCAGAACGATCCGAATCTATCGCCTCAGTGATCTTCAAGCAACAGGGGCAATCGACCACGAAGCCTCCCTCCCTCCGAAGACTTGAACTTGGGGGCCGTCTCATCCAAGAGCCAGCGGATAAGGTCGGTTCTCAGGGCTCGCGTGAACTTTGAACCATTGGATTACCTGGCCTGGGTCGGCGGATTCGGCTCCTGGCGAGGTACGTGGTTTAAAGCGTGCCGGAATTCGGATAACGATTCGTAGACGGCCTGCCGGACACGATTGATCCCCCCCAGCGGCCTGTGGCCGTGGAGCGCATGCCAAGGAGTGAAGGAGAGGTTCTCCGCGATCAGATTCCTTTCCTCCGTGTCGAAAGGCTGGCGCGTCGGAATCCGGAGATGAGCCACGGTAATTGGCCGCGAGACCGCTTCGTCCCATTCTTTCGTCGGGTCTTCGACCGGCATCGAACGGGCATCGGTCTGAACTTGCACCTGGAACTCGAACTCCACAAACTCCGCATCGGTACGGCCAAGTCGTACTTTCATGGCCTCGCGGAGCATATCCTTTGATCGCTCGACAACGACAGGGACCGCTCCTTCGCCAACAGGCTTCGCAGAGTATTTCACCACGGCCGAGCCAAACTGGTAGGGTGTCATGCTCCAATAGCGAATCGCGAGTGGGTCGATCACGTCACTACGCTGCGCATTACGTAGATTCTTGAGCTGCTTCCTATGCCTCCAATAGTAATTAAGCAAGAACGCAATTCTCGTTTCAGATCGGGATTTTCCATGAGCCCGCAGTGTCGCCTCCTCAAACTCGACGTATTGCAAGGGGTTGCCGACAAAAAAGACCGGCGAGTCGAAGAGCACGAAATCCTGGGTGACGTTGGATGACTCCGTTTCCGCAGCCACATTGAAAAGCTTGATCGCCATTCCATGACCGCCAGGATCTCGGTCGTCGAGGTTGCGAGCATTCGAGTACCGAATCCAAGCGTCGTAGGACTTGCCAGGTTCCTTGAAAACACCGACCCTCATCTCCTTGGGGAGATTGTCGGCAACGATCAACTTGGCTTCGACAAGTCCGAGCAGCTTCGGGTGCTGTCCCCGTGGCACCGCTCCTTTGGCAGTCTCGGGGATCGCCCGAGGATTCATCGCGTTGATTGCGAGGATCTGGCGCTCGATCTCGATGATCTGCTGGATCGCCTGGTCTTCGGTCCTCGCGTAGGGGCGAGCGAGCCAGCTCATCCCGAGCGCCACCAGAGCGGGCAAGCTCTGCATCACAAAGATCCGATAATTCCGCATCGTAACCGCCCCGACGACCCCGGCAACGACGATGAATGAGAGCAAGACCCATTGGGCGGAGTAGGCTTCCCGCTCCCTCAATGCAAACGTCGCCCACAATAGCGCCACCCCGAGAAAACCATTGGAGAGTGCCATATTCCTGCCGACTCCGACCGTCTCTCGAGCGGCGCTCTCGCTGAGGTGTGTAAGCGACCGGACAAATTGCGTAGACCACGCGAACGCTTCCAGGAACATGAAACCAAAGTGGAAACAGGCGATGACGACGACAACACAAAGAAGCGTTCGTTTCATTACATCACGCTCCGACGAATTTTCATTCAAAAGTAAGCGTACCGACGACGTGCAAGCGATCCCGAAGCCTCAGGACCGAGCCGAATATCATCGGGCCAACCAACCCAATAGTCAAATCAAGAATTCTGAAATTTAATCGTCAGCCGCCACCGGCCGCCCGGATCATCTTTTAGATGAGCCCGACATAGTCACGCAGAGCCGCAACCGTTTCAGTGAGTCTCTGACGTTCCAGCGTTTCCAGATACTCTTCAGCCGTTCTCGGAGGCCTGGCAAGCCGGGCACGCACGGTTTTGATCGCAGTACAGACCGCCGATGCATTCAGATCAAGCAAGTCTGCAATAAATTCATCGGGGTGCCGTGCCTCAACCCCGTAAGGATCGAGAGATTCGGACGGAAAGTCCTTGAGATTGAAGGTCACGATGACGCCAGCACCGCATTGAATGGCAGCAGCCAACACGTGCCGGTCATTCGGATCCGGCAAAGAGAGATTCGGAATCAGGTTTTCGAAGCCGGTCACCAGACCGTCACGGACGTGGCGATTCATCAAATCGCGAGTGAACTCCAACTGCGTCCTTTTCAAGTCGGGCCGTTACATAAGGACGTTGCGTATCCATTCCTCATGGATCATGTCCGACCAACGTGCGCGAACCAAGTCGGTCAAAGCGAGCTGCATCAGCAAATCGCGGAGTGGAGCGGGATACAGCGCACAGGCGTCGTAAACAGCCGTGAACGTCGTCATCGAATCAGTAACCCATGTCGAGTTCCTGCGCCTGCGACACCAGTTCGTCCAACACCTTGGCTCTTGCAACATCCGTGTGCTGCTTGTAAGCCATCAGGTCATCGAACCGCACTCGGCGATGCCGTCCAACCGTCCGGTAAGGGATCTCGCCCCCCTCAAGGAGTTTGATCAAAAAGGGGCGAGAGACATGGAGTAGATCGGCTCCCTCTTGGGTTGTCAGCTCGGCATGCACGGGCGTGATTGTAATCGCATTCCCTTGAGCCATCTCCTCAAGGATCATGCGAAGCAGAGTGAGGGCCGACAACGGGATCGTCAAGGACTCGCTTGCACCCTGGCCCTTGACCTGCACGACAACTTCCGCCCCACCTTGACCGGAACCATCCTCCCCCGGCTGATCCAGATCCGCAACCACGGCCCCCAATCGTCGGCTGGACTCAAGCGCCATCCGGCTCTCCGACTCCGTCGGCCGACGAAGCGCCGGTCGAGTCGCACGCAAAACCGACATGCTTCAGCCTCCTCAAATGACGTGATTTCTCCCCAATGGGGGGTCTGGCACCCAGGCTCACTCGTCATCTTACCATCTATTCGCAACAATCGCAATATTCGCAGCATTCGCAATGCCCACCACAAACAAATGACGGCGAGCCGCCGGTTACAGTCACCCCTTAAGTGCAATCGGGGCCGAATGTTGCAGGAGATACCTTGGGGACTCCTAACCACACAACAGTCGATGCAAACCAAAAAGAAATGGATCCGCTGCCGGATTCGTCTCGGGCGACCCGAACACTTGGGAAAGGGAAAATTTTAACCACGAATGACACAAATAACACGAATAAAAAAAATACAAAATAACAAATTTTCTTATTTTTATCTATTCGTGTTATTTGTGTCATTCGTGGTTAAGTTCCCTCTTCGAAAAAAGCAAGAGACACGGTGGCCGAAGGAGAGTCGGCCACCGTGTCTCTGGAGATTGTCGTGCTGTGAGTTATCGACCGAGGTCAGGCGAAGATCTCGCGGACGACGTTGCCGGCGACGTCGGTGAGGCGGAAGTTTCGGCCGGCGTAGCGGTAGGTCAGGCGCTCGTGGTCGAGGCCCAGCAGGGCGAGGAGGGTGGCGTGCAGGTCGTTTGTGTGCATGCGTCCTTCGACGGCGGTCTGACCGTATTCGTCGGTCGCCCCGTAGGTGAAGCCCTTCTTGACCCCGGCGCCGGTCAGGATCATGGGGTAGCCGGTGATGTTGTGGTCGCGGCCGTCGGGCCCTTGCGCGGTCGGGAGGCGGCCGAACTCGCTGCCGAAGATCACGAGCGTGTCATCGAGCATGCCCCGCTGGCCCAGGTCGGTCAGCAGCGCCGAGGTCGCCTGGTCGACGGCCTTGCTATTCTTGATCAAGTCTTGATGCAGGTTGGTGTGCTGGTCCCAGCCGGGCTGGCAGATCTCGACGAACCGGACGCCGGCTTCGCTGAGGCGACGGGCCATGAGGCACTGGCGGGCGAAGCTACCTGCCGGGCCGTCCTGCACGCCGTAGGCTTCGCGGACGTGCTCGGGCTCCTTGGAGATGTCGAGCAGCTCGGGGACCTTGCCCTGCATCTTGAAGGCGAGTTCGTAGGACTCGATGATGCCGTCGAGCTGTTCCGGAGCGCTGGGGTTGGCCCCCAGGTCGCGGTTCATCGACTGGAGGAAGTCGAGTTGTTTGCGCTGGAGCTTCGTGGCCACCTGGGCCTTGAGGTTGGGCAAGTAGCCGGTGTCGCTGATCCGGGTGCCCTGGAAGTGGGCGGGCAGGAAGGCGCTGCCGTAGTTGATGGCCCCGCCGAAGTTGGGTGAGGGGTTGATGGTGATGTAACCGGGAAGGTCCTGGTTCTCGGTCCCCAGGCCGTACATCAACCAGGAGCCAAGCGACGGCCGGGTGAGCGACGCCAGCGCGGCCCCGGTATGAAGCTGGATGACGGCTTCGGGATGCGCGGGGGTGTCGGTGTGCAACCCTTTGATGAAGCAGAAATCATCCACATGCTTGGCGATGTTGGGGAGCAACTCGGAGATCCAGGTGCCCGTCTGGCCGTACTGCTTGAACTTGAACTTCGAGGCGGTGAGGGTCCCCCCCCCTGGCCCGACCTTGCCGTCGTCCTGCTGGAGCTGGGCCTTGTACTCGAAGGTGTCCATCTGGCTGATAGCGCCCTGCATGAACAGGAAGATGACGCGGTTGGCCTTGGCCGGAAAATGGGGGACCTTGGGAGCGAGCGGACCGGGGACGGCCGAGGGCCCTTGGTCCGCCGCGCGGGCCGACTTCGGCACGGTCTGGCCGAGCAGGTCGGCCAGCGCCAGGTAGCCAAAGCCCGCACTGACGCTCCTGAGAGCCTGGCGGCGAGAGAACCGGCCCCCGTTGGGGCCGGTGGCAGTGGGATCGAACATCGGTAGATCCTTTGATTGGGTCAGTCTGACGTGTGAAGACCGCACGCGAATCTCGACGGCAAAGCGGATTATTTGACGTAGCGGAATTCGGCCGAGCCGATCAGGACCTGGCAGAGGCTGGCCCAGGCGGCCGCCCTGGGGGTCGAGGGCCGGATGACTTCCTCGACCACAGGGGCCTCGGCCTCGATCACCTGGTCGGGGTCGATGACCGGGACGGGCTTCGCCGGGGTCTTGTCGGCGGCCGGCTTGGCCTCAGGCTTGGGCTGCTCCTCGACCTTCGCGGGCTCGGGCTCGGGTCCAGGCTCAGCGGCGACGGCCGCCTCGTACTCGGTCAGGTAGCCCTTGGCCTGCTTGATCTCGGCGGCCGAAGGGGCCCGGCCCAGGGTCAGGCGGAAGGCGGCGGTTAGGCGGGCATCCTCATCAAGCTCGGCGTGGGCGAGCAGGGTCTCCGCAAAGGCCAGCGAATTCTTGCGCACGAATGGGTCGTTGAGCAGGTAGAGGGCCTGGGGAGGGACCGTCGTGTTCGCCCGGCTGCCGGTGACCATACCTTGCTCGGCGAAGTCGAAGACTTCCAGCGAGGTCGGCGTCAGGCCCCGGAGCAGCGGAAGGTACACGCTGCGATGGCGGCTCTCACGGGCCTGCTCCTGCAACTTGCGGGCTTCGGCCCCGTTGTTGCGAAGCTCGATCACCTTGAAGCCCTGGCCGAGCGAACCTTCGAGGCGGTTGGCGGCCAAGGTGCCGGAAACCACCAGGGTCGCGTCGCGAATCTCCTCGGCATCGAGCCGACGCGGGGCGTGTCGCCAGACCAGCTTGTTCGCCGGGTCGACCGACTCATTGGCGGAGTTGCCTTCGGACTTGAGCCGGTAGGCACGCGTCAGGACGATGGCCCGGACCAGCTTCTTGACCGACCAGCCTTCCTGCACAAAGCGGTTCGCCAGGTGGTCGAGCAGCTCGGGGTGCGACGGGACGTCGCCGGTCACGCCGAAGTTATCGACGCTGGAGACGATCCCACGGCCGAAGAGATGCTGCCAAACCCGGTTGGCCATCACCCGCGAAGTCATCGGATTCGACGGCGAGGCGAGCCACTCGGCCAGTTCCAGGCGACCGCTCTGCGCGGTGTTCAGGGTCGGCGGGTCGGGGAGCGTCAGCAGGCTCAGGAAGCCGCGCGGGACGACCGGCCCAAGCTTCTCCGCCTCGCCCCGAACGCGAAGTTCGGTGTCGCCGATCGTTTTGGAGTCGCGCACGCCCAGCACGATCTTGGCACCGTTGGCTGCGGGGTCGCTCAGGGCAACGAGCTCTGCTTGCAGCCGGTTCATCTTCTGGCGGGCGACCTGCCGCTTGGGGCGGCCGTTCGGCCCCGGCTCTCCCCCTTTGGGATCGTCCCGGAGGATCTCGAACGCCTTCTTGGCCTCGGCGTGGGCCTTCTTGACGGTCTCCACCTTCTTGGCCATTTCCTCGGCGTCGACCCCCTTACCGGCCTGGCCGTCAACGAGCAGCATCTGGGTGTCGTAGTAGTCGAGCCCGCCACCGCCCATCTTGTTGCGGAGGCCGGCCAGGATGTCGGTGCTCTTGAAGATCCCGGCCAGGGCGTAATAGTCCTTCTGCGGCACGGGGTCGAACTTGTGGTCGTGGCAGCGGGCGCAACTGACGGTGACGGCCAGGAACGAGCGGCTCACCGCATCGATCTGTTCATCCACATTATCCATGATGTAACGGATCTTGAACCGCTGATTGACGTCCTTGACGCCCACGGCCAGAAATCCGGTGGCGACCCAGTGCTCCGAGCGCTCGGCATCGTCCGCGTGGGGCAAGAGGTCGCCGGCCACCTGCTCCTTGAGAAACTGGTCGAAGGGCTTGTCTTTGTTGAAGGCGTCGATCACGTAGTCGCGATACCGCCAGGCGTGCGGCATGGGCAAGTTGCGCGAGGCGCCGGTGGATTCGGCAAAGCGGGCGACGTCCAGCCAGTGCCGGCCCCAGCGCTCGCCGAAGGCGGCCGAGCCGAGCAGGCGGTCGACGACGGCCTCATAGGCCCGCTCCGACGGGTCGTTGACGAAGGCGTCGACGTCGGCAGGAGTCGGAGGCAAGCCGGTCAGGTCGAACGAGAGGCGACGGACCAGGGTCTCCCGGTCGGCGTCCCCCACCGGGGCAAGCCCCTGCTTCTCCAGGCCGGCGAGGATGAATGCGTCGATCGTGTCGGCCGGCCAGGAGGCATCGGCCACCTGGGGGGCAGCCGGCGACGTCAAGGGCTGCCAGGCCCAGTGCTCTTTCTTGAGCTGCTCGTACTTGGCGTTCGGCTTGCCCACGGCGACGGGCAGGCCCACGCTCGGCCAGGCGGCCCCGTCCTTGATCCATTGCGTCAGGTCGGCCACCTGCTCGTCGGTCAGCTTCGCCTTGGGCGGCATCTTGGGGGCGTCGTCGCTGTGCCGCACGGCCTGGATGAGCAGGCTCTCCTCGGGGTTGCCGGGCACGACGGCCGGGCCGCTGTTGCCGCCGTCGACCAGGCCATTCCGATCATCCACCCGCAGGCCGCCCTTGGAGTTGGTATCGGCCGAGTGACAGGTGTAGCAGTTGGCCGCCAGGAGCGGGCGGATCTTCTTTTCGAAGAACTCCACGGCCTCCGGCTTGGCCGTCGGCTCGTTCGCCCCGCCGAAGGCCGATCCGGCCGCGCCGATCGCGAGCCAGAACGAGGCGAGCGTTCTCATTTTTGTGCGGGAGGTCATGGACGGTCTTCCTTACAATCGGGCCTGGCCTGGCTTGGCTATGAGAGGGATGGGAAGGCCGAACGTCTGGGTCCGGCGCTTTCGGATTTCAGGTGCGTGCGCGGACCATCACCGCCCGGACTTCAACGCCACCTTCTTCGCATCGCCGGCAGCGGGACGCAGGTCGTAGTCGAACTTGTTATCCCCCCCCTTGGCCACATCCGCAGCAAGACGTGACTTGATATTAAACTGGGGAGGCAGAATTTCCTTCTTTTCTTCAATCGGATTGCCGGGATCGTCCGGGTTGGGCAACGTTTTTCCGGTGGCCTGTTTCGACCAGATGTCGACCCGGTGCGGCCCGAGCCCCGGCCCTTCATGACGAGGCAAGGAGAACTGACCGTCGAGGATCAGGCCGCTGACGACCAGGTCGCCCCCATCGGCGGGCGTGAATGTGATGAGGCCTTTTTCCAGCAGCTTGCCATCGAACTTGACGGACCCGTAAACCGGCTCACGCGGCGGGCCGTCCGCCGCGCCACCGCAACCGATGGCGGTCAGCGTGAATGCGACAGACAAGGATCGGGGGACGAGCAGACGACGCAACATGGGACAGGCTCCAACTTCACAGACAAAGACGCGGAAGACGCGTGCCTTGGCCCGGCCGGTTGTTCCGGGTGAGAGAGAGCAGCCCCCCCTGCCTCGTGCGAAAAGACAGAAGGGGGGCTGGCGAGCGGGCCAAGCGGGGCGTGACGAATTACCAGGCGTCGGCGGAGACGATTTCGCCCTGGGCCCGCGAGCCGAGTGCCCAGATGGTGGGCAAGGCCACGCTGTCCTTGAGGAACCGGACCGAGCCGTCGGCGAGCAGGATGTTGGCCCCCCCTGAGTGCAGGCTACTCAGGCCCCAGACGCCCGGGCTCTGGAGGGTTCCGCTGCCATTGGTCGAGCAATTCGGGTACTTGGGGTTAGGCCCCAGCAGGACGTTGCCCAGCGAGTAGCCGACCAGGCCGAGCGACCAGTTCTGGCCGAGCGTGGTGCTCTTGCCGTAGTACCCGTTCCTGTCCTTGGCGGCGGCGCCGCACTGCGAGATCCACTGGAGGAACGAACCGGACAGGCGGGGCATGTTCAACGACCCGTCGTTCCGCTTGGTGCCGGCGGGGAAGCTCCCGATGAAGATGATGTCCGTCGGGATCGTCACCAAACTGGGGCTTCCGCTACCGGTCCGCCACTCGCCGAACGCGATCGTGTTGCTGCTCCCGTCCGAGATCTCGGCGATCCCGTGGCTCCGCCCCAACTCACCGACATATTCAAACACGCCGTTAGGAGGCCCATTACTCTGCTGACCGGCGAATTCCATCGACGAGCCGACCGAGGCGAAGTAGTTCCCGCCCGGCGCTTTCAACGAGTTGAACAAAGTGCCCGACCCCTGGTGGTTCCAGGACGGCGGCGTTGACGACGGGCAGAGCATCAAGGACAGGCGGTTCATCGTCGTGGTCGAGTTGGCACCGTTCCCATAGGCATCGTCGTTGAAGCAGGCGAGACTGAAGTTCGCCGCGTTGTAGAGCGCCGTTTGCTCGGAGAAGCCGAGCAGCCGGACGTGCGCCGAGAAGTCGCGATTGTTGCCGAGCGAGAGGTCGGCGCTGCGACCGAACAGGGCCCCGGGCGGGAACGAGTCAAACGTGCTGTGATAATTGTGCATCGCCAACCCGATCTGCTTCAGGTTGTTCGTGCACTGGGAACGCCGGGCCGCCTCGCGTGCGCTCTGGACGGCAGGCAGCAGCAGAGCAATGAGCACGGCGATGATGGCGATGACGACCAGCAGCTCGATCAGAGTGAAACCGCGACAGGCCCACGGTACATTCCTGGAACAAGTAGAATTTGATGCAGGCTCAATGGAAGTTCTGGGCAACAAAATCGCAAACGATACATTCGATGAAATTAACATCACAAAATCGACCTTCGCTGTCTCGGAAACCTCCGGAATTCCGGTCGGTCGTGTACCGGTAGAGTGCGACAGGCCTCTCGTTGAACGAGTCGGCGCGATAGGTGAGGGCCGCGTTGCAGTTGCGGCCGGGGCAGCCCTTGTCAGGCCCGCTCGCCCTTTGGGGACGATGACACCGGCCTCTTTTTCAAGTGCGTCGGACCCATTATTCCTGCGATTGTGCAGGTCGTCAAGGGGATTGACTCGAATCCCGATCAACTTTGTCGACTATATTCCCCATCTCCAACGTTTGCTTGGTGTTGGGGGGATTGCGATCAGAGGTAAGGGGAGAGCAATCGCGCGGCGCCGTCGCGGAGTTTGACGGGCAGGCTGCGTGCGTTGAGTGCCTCGGAGGTGACGGGGACCGCGTCGCGGAGCCGGTCCTGGAACACCTGGTGGAGGCAGGTGGCGAACTCGGTTCCGTAGCATTCGAGGTTGAACTCGAAGTTCAGGCGGAGGCTGCGCGGGTCCAGGTTGGCCGAGCCGATGAAGGCCCAGCTCCGGTCGACGATCATCAGCTTGGTGTGGTCGAAGGGGGGCGGCGCGGACCAGACACGGCACCCCACCTCCACGAGCGGCCCGAGCTGCGCCGTGGCGGCCCACTGGACCAACTTGTGGTTGTTCGCGCTCGGCAGGAGGATGTCCACCTGCACCCCTCGGAGGGCGGCGACCTCCAAGGCCGAGACCAGGCGTGCGTCGGGCAGAAAGTAGGGGGTCGCAATCGCCACGGCCGACTTCGCGCAGGCCAGGCCGCCGAGGATGACGTTGAGCAGGTTGTCGCGATCGTCATCGGGGCCGTCGATCACACCACGGGCGAGTACATCCCCAGCCTCCTCAATGGGCAGGAACCAGCGATCGCCTTCGAGGATCTCCCGGGTGCAGAAGGCCCAATCGTCGGCGAAAACCTGCTGCAAGTAGGCGACGGCCGGTCCTCGGACCTGGAAGTGCAGGTCGCGCTTCGGGGCGTGGGGACGCATCGCCCAGTGATACTCTTCGAGAATGTTCATCCCGCCGGTAAATCCGATCGTGCCGTCGACGACGAGGAGCTTGCGGTGATTGCGGAGATTGAAGTAGGGCATCCATACCGGAACAAGCGTGGGGTGAAACTCCACGGCCGGCACCTTCACCATTCTCAAGGCACGGACCACCGACCGCCAGGAGTGCTGGGCCCCGACACCATCGATCAAGACCCGGACCTCGACCCCGCGCGCAACCGCTCGAGCCAAGGCGTCGACGAAGAGCTGCCCGGTCCGGTCGTTGTCGAAGATGTAGGTACACAGGCCGACCGACCGGGTCGCCCCATCGATCGCTCGAAGCATGGCGGGGTAAGCCTGATCGCCGCCGTCGAGAATCGCGAACGCATTCCCGGCCAGCAAAGGCCACTGCGTCACACGATCGCCAAGTTGAACCAGGGAATCGAGAGGAGATCCTTCCAGCACCGGGATCGGGTCGAGGATGTCGGGGAGATAGGGCCCCACGGCATGCGCGACCAGTTGCCCACTCCCCCGGCGCATGTACTGGGCCCGCCGTTTGATCCGGTTGATCCCCAGCAGCACATAAACCACCGTACCGAGAATCGGCGACAGCCAAATCAGCCCAATCCAGCCAATCGCTGATCTCGTATCGCGTTTAAAAAGAATAACATGCACGGACGCAAACACACTGACAACAATATCCACAATGGTAAGCAGAACGGGGACAAGCGAAGCATGGGGGTCGAGCATGGTCCTGGCGGCCCAAAGGGGTGGGTGGTGCGATCCGGTATGACCGCAGGGGTTGCGGCCGTTGGCGTGAGCGCCTTTGGTAGGCGGCCAACGCGACGAGATCATCATTATATTGGAACGCGAGATCGAGAATCCTGCCGGTTACTGATCTCCCGTTCGTGACGCGGTCCGTTCATTCGCAAAATCAGAAGCCAACACCATACTGCCGAGTCGAGTCAGTGGGGGTCCGGGCTTGAAAGAACCTACTCTACATCCTGCCCCATGGGCGGCGGATGACACCACGTGTTCAAACGCTCAGAGACTCGCCCGAACAGGCTTTCGATGCGATGATCGCCAGGCGCCTGACACGAAAAAAAAATGAGATGGCCAGCCGTGGTCGATCCGAGGGGGACGCGATGTCGGCAGATGAATCGAAAGGGCCTGGTTTGGTTCCGAACCTGGTGGTTCTGCAATCGCGACGCCAGCCGCTCGATGCCATCTTCGCGCCGAGGACGATCGCGGTGGTCGGCGCTACCGAGCAGGCGGAGAGCGTCGGCAAGACGATGCTTGAGAACCTACTCGGCAATCCGTTCGGCAGAACAATCTTTCCGGTCAACCCGCATCGGGCCGAGGTGTTGGGAGTCAAGGCCTACGCGCGGCTGGCAGACGTACCCGAGCCGATCGATCTTGCGATCGTCGCAACGCCAGCGGCGGTGGTGCCGGAGGTGATCGGCGACTGCGCCTCGGCCGGGGTGCGTGGCGCGATCGTCGTCTCGGCCGGCTTCAAGGAGGTCGGGGCCGAGGGGGCGGAGCTCGAGCGGCGGGTGCTCGAGCAGGCGAGGCGCGGGCGGGTCCGGCTGATCGGGCCGAACTGCCTCGGGGTGATGCGGCCGTTCAACGGGCTCAACGCCACGTTCGCCAGGCGGATGGCGTTGCCGGGGGGCGTCGGGTTCCTCAGCCAGAGCGGCGCCTTGTGCGACGCGATCCTCGACTGGAGCCTGCGCGAGAACGTCGGCTTTAGCGCGTTCGTCTCGGTCGGCTCGATGATCGACGTCGGCTGGGGCGATCTGATCGACTACCTCGGCGACGACCCGCACACCCAGTGCATCGTGATCTACATGGAGTCGATCGGCGATGCCCGCGCGTTCCTCTCGGCGGCGCGTGAGGTGGCCCTGACCAAGCCGATCATCGTGCTCAAGGCGGGGCGGAGCGAAGAGGCGGCCCGCGCCGCCGCCTCACACACAGGGGCAGTCACGGGGAACAATGACGTCCTCGACGCCGCCTTCCGCCGCTGTGGCGTGCTCCGCGTCGACACGCTGGCCGAGATGTTCGCGGTCGCCGAAATTCTCTCCAAGCAGCCGCGCCCGCGCGGGCCTCGCCTGGCGATCGTCACCAATGCCGGGGGCCCCGGTGTGCTCGCCACCGACGCCTTGCTCAAGGCGGGGGGCGAACTCGCCCATTTTTCGAACGAGACGATGGCGACGCTGGATGCCTGCCTGCCCCCCCCTTGGAGCCGGGGCAACCCGATCGACGTCCTCGGCGACGCCAGCGCCGAGCGCTACACCCAGGCGGTGGAGGCCGCGGTCCAGGACCGGGCGACTGACGGCCTGCTCGTGATCCTGACGCCCCAGGCGCTGAGCGAGCCGACCCGGACCGCCGAGTCATTGAAAGCGTTCGCCCGCGTGGAGGGGAAGCCGGTCCTGGCGAGTTGGATGGGGGGGGCCGACGTCGCGGCGGGGGTCGAGATTCTCAACCGGGCCGGGATCCCGACCTTCGTCTACCCCGACACCGCCGCGCGGGTCTTCCACGCGATGTGGCGGTCGACCTATAACCTCCGCGCCCTCTACGAGACGCCGACCTCGACCGACGACTCCCATGATACGGCCCTCGCCCGCGCCGCCGCTGAAGCCGTCGGCGCAGCGGTGCGCGGCGAGGGGCGGACGATCCTCACCGAGCTTGAATCCAAACGCCTGCTCGACGCCTACGCAATCCCGACGGTCGAGACCAGGTTCGCGCACGACGAGGCCGAGGCGGTCGAAGTGGCCAACGCCCTGGGCTATCCGGTGGCGCTCAAGCTCGCGTCGGAGACGATCACGCACAAGTCGGCCGGCGGCGGGGTCCGGCTCGACCTTCCCGACGCCGATGCGGTCCGCCACGCCTTCGCCGAGATCGCGACCGCCGTGCGCGAGCGGGCAGGCGCAGGCCTCGGGGCCTTCCAGGGGGTGACCGTCCAGCCGATGATCCGGCGCAACGGCTTCGAGTTGATCGTCGGCAGCAGCCTCGACCCCCAGTTCGGCCCGGTCCTGCTCTTTGGCTCGGGGGGCCGGCACGTGGAAGTCCTCCACGACTGGTCGCTGGCCCTGCCGCCACTCAACACGACCCTGGCCCGGCGAATGATGGAGCCGACCCGCGCCTACGCGGCCTTGAAGGCGTCCCAGGGCCGCGACCTGATCGATTCCGCGCAGTTGGAGCAGCTCCTCGTCCGGTTCAGCCGACTCGTCGTCGAGCAACCCTGGATCAAGGAGATCGACATCAACCCCCTGCTCGCCTCGCGCGAGGGATTCCTGGCCCTCGATGCCCGCGTGATCGCACACGGCCCGGAGGTCCGCGAGGGGCAATGGCCACGACTCGCCATCCGCCCTTATCCGACGCAGTACGCCGTCCCCTGGACCGCCCCGGACGGAACCGCCTTGCTGATCCGCCCGATCCGCCCCGAGGATGAACCCTCGTTCATCCAGTTTCATGAGCGACTCTCCGAGCAGAGCGTCTCGTTCCGCTACTTCCATGCGATGAAGCTCGGCCGGCGGGTCGCCCACGACCGCTTGACGCGGATCTGCTTCAACGACTACGACCGCGAAATGGCGCTGGTGGCCGACTATCAGGACCCCGCGACCGGAGCCCGCGAGATCCTCGGCGTCAGCCGCCTGATGAAGCAGCACGGCCGCAACGAGGCCGAGTTTGCCCTCCTCGTCGTCGACCGGTTCCAGGGGCGTGGGCTCGGCACCGAGCTGCTCCGCCGCTTGGTGCAGGTCGGACGCGACGAGGGGCTCGACCAAATCAACGCCGACATCCTCCCTCAGAACCGGCCGATGCTCCTGCTCTGCAAGCGACTGGGCTTCTCCCTCGTCCAGAAACCGGGGGACGACGTCGTCCGCGCCATCCTCGACCTGCGCGGTTCCGTCAAGGCCCCCGCCCGTCCCTGACAGCCGGCAAGTCCTGAATCTCGGCCGGCACGGCCGGGGTTCCGTCGGGCCCCGATCCCCCTCTCGGACTCGCGCCAACCCACAGGGAATCACGGCCGGGCTACTTCTTCGCTTCGGCCGACCGCACCAATTCGACGCCGTTGCCTCGAATCGTGACCTCGGCGGGGAGTTGCCTGAGATCGGTGTAGCTCAAGCTCACGGTGTGGAGACGCCCTTTCGCGATGAAGATCGAGCCTCCCTTGTCTTCCAGCCGGCTCGCCTGGATCTCCCAACCCTCCTTCTCGAACTGCGTGCGCCACGTCTCGGCAATCTGCCTGGCCCGCGTGTCGGGAACCTCGAACCTGATCGTGGTTTTCGACTGCATCACGGCCTTCGCATCACCTGGGATTGCCAGGATCAGCTTCGGGAGCGGCTTGCGCTTCTCGATCTCGAGTTGCTCGGCTTCGGCCTTGAGACGCTGCTCGATCTCCTCAACTTCGGCGGCGGACTGGTGTTTGAGGACAATCCGATTGACATCCTGCCCCTTGATCTCGTCCATCACCAGGGTCAGCAGATCCTTCTGGGGATTGCGGAAGATCATCATGTTTTTGAACCCCGACTTGAAGGGAGCCTCCGTCGTGGCCTCCCAGGCCGACTTCGCGAGCGTCTTGCGATAGAAGTCGACCACGTCTTTTTCGGTCGCCTTGGTATCGAACAGGAGTTGCTTGGTCACGTCGGCATATTGCAGACCGATCGTCTCAAGGGGGGCGGGGAGATCCACCGACATCAGGAGCGTACTGTAGTCGATGACGGTCTTCCCCCCTTGGGCAGGGGCGGAGGTGACGCGTGCGGCGAGCCGGACGGCGTTCTGCTTGAAGAAATGGGTGTCGCCCGCGTCGCCGTAGGGTTCCCAGCCGCTTTCGAGGAGCAGCTTGCGACAGGCTTGAGCCGTTTCCGCCACCGGAGACTCGGTTAAATAGGAGGTGCTCACCGGGCCGCCGAAGAAGGGCTTCACGCCCGGCGGAACGGGAAGCTTGCCGAGCGCGACATTGCCGTGGTTGGTGAGCGCGATGTTGACCAATCCCGGCTTACCCGGCGGGTAGACCATCAACGAGAGCGAAAAGCCGTCCTTGGTGAACAGACCGCTGGCCGACTGGTCCGAAACGTAGCTGTTGGGTCGCTCGGTCCAGTTCCGGTCGGTGAGCTCTTTGCGCTGGGCCTCGAAAACGCGTCTCACACTCCCCTCGACATTGTAGGAGAGGCCCGCCAGCCTGCGACTCGTCACCTGCTTCGCCTGATCCAGCAGCGGGAACGTCGCGAGGTCGAGCGTCTTCTCAGCCTCGGCCACCGTCGCCGGAGGACGAGGACGGGGGGGCGCATCGGCTCCCCGAACCAGCGCGGCCCCTTGCGTCAGCCCCACCACCATGGCAAAGCCGCAGGCCCACGCTCGAGCGGACCGGAGCCGGCAAGGATACCCGGCCTGAACCAACCAGGGTCTCTTCACAGTTCGATACCTCTTCATCGAGACGAAAGTTGAGAGAACCATCATAAAGTGATACGTCAGGGCCGCCCCTTGCGTCGGGTTGACCACTGTGCGATCTATTAAACCGCATGACCGTAACACACAAACCCGTAGGGGCTTGTTCCGTTGAAACGAGTCTCGACGCGGTTTGTGACCGGTGGCGACGCCGATACGCGTTGAGGATGAGGATCCCCATGACCAACGTCCGTGATTTCGGGGCCGTCGGCGACGGTCGGGCTGACGAGACCAAGGCGCTTCGGCATGCGGTCGAGCAAGGCGGGGGCCAACTCGACTTCCCCCGCGGTACGTACCGCCTGACCGCCCCGCTGGAGATCGACCTCGACCGATCCGGGCCGATCGCGCTCTGCGGCCAGGGGGGGACCGCCCGCCTGGTGATGGACGGCCCCGGCCCGGCCGTCCGACTCGTCGGCAATCACGGCAAGTCGGCCGACCCGACGAGCTTCGAGCCTCGGGTCTGGCAACACCAGCGGATGCCGACCGTCAGCGGTCTGGAGATCGTCGGCAACCATGACCAGGCCGACGGCATCGAGATCGAAGGGACGATGCAGCCGACGCTCCAGGGGATCCTGATCCGCCGCTGCCGCTACGGCGTGCGCCTGGTCAAGCGGAACCGCAACGTCCTCCTGGCCGACCTGCACATCTACGACGGCCGAGGCCCGGCCATCGGCGTCTATTTCGACGGCGTCAACATCCACCAGGCCATTATCACCGGCTGCCATATCAGTTACTGCAAGCATGCCGGCATCAAGATTGCCCGAAGCGAGATCCGCAACCTGCAAATCACAGGCTGTGACATCGAGTACAACTTCGATCCGGGAAACCCTGACTCGGCCGACGTCTGGATCGACGCCCGCGAGGCCACGGTGCGCGAAGGGACGATCGCCTCGAACACGATTCAGGCCAAGGGGAGCCCGCGCGGCGCCAACATCCGGATCGAAGGGGCCGAACGCGACGATTCCGGAGGGGCCGGGCTCTGGAACATCACGGGGAATGTCCTCCAGGACCAGCAGGTCAACGTCTGGCTCCGCTACTGCCGGGGGATCACCCTGACGGGCAACACGTTCGCAAGCGCCTATGAACGATCGATCGTGCTCGAACAGTGCCGCGACATCGTCATCGGATCGAACGTCATCGACCACAACCCGGACTACAAAGGCCCCACGATCGACGGCATCAAGGTCGTCAAATCGGCCGGCATCAACCTCCAAAACCTGATCCTCGACGGCTCGCAGGCAGGAGGACCCGACGAGGGCGGGGCGATCGAAGTGGTCGATTCGAGCGAGATCCTGATCCTCGGCTGCCAGGTGCTCGACCCCGAATTCCGTGGCGTCGACCTCCGGAACTGCCGCAATGCCAAGGTGAGCGCATGCAACATCGTCGACCGCCGCGCCCGGCCGACCATGCGCGAGCCGGTTCGCATCGTGGACGGCAACGGCAAGGTGGTCGCGGCGAGCGATTAGGTCTTTTTCTGTTTGGAGGGATCACAAGGCCGAGCGGGCGGGTTGGGGCCCACCCGTGCTACCCATCATGACCGCATACAGCAAGGTCGGCTCTTGCGGGCACGACTTGGGTTGCGGCCGAGAGGCGCCTCTGGTTCCATGCTCATCAGGCACGTACGATAGCAATCGAAAGACCTTTGGGGCGACCGCCTGGGCGAGAGGAAGGGCGTCCTTGGGATGAACGACAGCGAGCTTGAGGACGACCCGCTCGGCGGGCTTGCCGACGAATTCCTGGAGCGGTATCGCCGTGGCGAACGGCCCGCGCTCAGTGAATACATGCGGCGATTCCCGGATCTGGCTGAGCGGATCGAGGATCTCTTTCCTGCCTTGGTGATGCTCGAAGAGGTGCGGTCCGGCGCCGAGTCGCCACCGTCAGCGCTCGAGCCGATCCGAGAGGGCAAGCCGCTCGCTCAGCTGGGCGAATACCGCATCGTCCGCCGGATCGGACGCGGTGGCATGGGGATCGTCTACGAGGCCGAGCAGGAATCACTCGGCAGGCGCGTGGCACTCAAGGTGCTGCCGCCGGAATCCCATCGAAACCCTCATCAAATCGAGAGGTTCCGTCGCGAGGCCCGCGCCGCGGCCCAGTTGCACCATACGAACATCGTGCCGGTCTTCGGGGTCGGACAGGACGGCGAGACCCTCTATTACGTGATGCAGTACATCGAGGGAAGCCCCCTCGACGCCGTCCTCGACGAGCTACGACAGATCCGAAGCGAGGCCAAGGTCGAGGCCGCCACGCATTCCTCCTCCAAAAGCGCGGCCGAGCCGCAGAACAGTGACGGGAAGCGACGGAGAAGCCCCCTTCCAACGCCTCCGCACGCCTCGACGGACGTCGCGCGTTCACTCTGGGAGGGCCGATTCCGGTCGGGGAGCGGCCGCAAGGAGGGTTCCGAGCCGTCGCTGTCGCCGTTGGACCAGGGCGATGCGGTCCGAGCTGATGCGAACCTGGCCCTGCTCTCGCCCAATCCAGCGGTGGGCTCTTCCCCCAGCGCCTTGGGGGCGAACTCGTCCTCAGCATCGCTTTCGGACCCGCGAATGCCGTATGCCTGGAGCGTCGCCCATATCGGCGTCCAGGTGGCCGACGCCCTGGAGCATGCCGACGGCCAGGGAATCTTGCATCGCGACATCAAGCCGTCGAACCTGCTCCTGGACCTGTCCGGGACCGTCTGGCTGACCGACTTCGGGCTCGCCAAGACCAGCGGCTCGGCCGACTTGACTCACACGGGCGACCTGCTGGGAACACTTCGCTACCTCGCCCCCGAACGGTTTCAGGGGCGGACCGACGTCCGGGGCGACATCTACGCCCTGGGCCTGACGCTCTACGAGCTCCTGGTGTTGCGCCCCGCGTTCGCCGACCACGGCGAGGAACGGCTAATCCTCCAGATCACCTCGGGCGACCCGCCCCGCCTGGACGTCGTCGACCCCGACCTGCCGAGGGACCTCGTCACGATTGTTCATAAGGCGATCGCCAAGGACCCGTGCGATCGCTACCAGACCCCCGGAGCCCTGGCGGAAGACCTGCGGCGGTTCCTTGAAGACCGCCCGATCGTGGCTCGTCAGGCCGGGGCCGTCGAACGGTCCTGGCGGTGGTGCCGGCGCAATCCAGGGCTCGCGGTCTCGGCAGGCTCGACGGCGATCGCGCTGATGACCGCGGCGCTGCTCGCCTTGCTCTACGCCAACTCCCAGGCAAGGGCGACGGCCAAGATCACCGGCCTGGCCCACCAGATCAGCCATTCACTCAACGAATCCAATCATCGCCTGGCCGTCCTCGACCTCGAACGCGGCCAGGTCGCCTGCGAGCGGGGCGAGATCGATCGCGGCCTGCTCCTGATGGTCGAAAGCCTCCGCGCAGCCACGGCGGTCAACGACTCGGCCTTGCGGCACGCCGCCCGCGCGAACCTCTCCGCCTGGAGTCGTTACCTGCCCAGGCTGACCGGAGCCTTCTCGCATGGCGGCCTCGTCACCCAGGTCGCCTTCAGCCCCGACGGCACGAAGTTCGCTACCGGTTGCAGCGACGGCAAGGCCCGGTTCTGGGACGTCGCCACCGGCCAGCTCACCGACATCAGCCTGGCCCACCAAGCGGCCGTCCGAACCCTACTCTTCAGCCCCGACGGCAAGACGATCCTGACCCGGAGCCAGGACGGCGCCGCTCGGCTCTGGGACGTCGCCACCGGCCAGCCCGTCGGCCCTGCCTTGGCTCAGTACGGATTCGTCGAAGCAGTCGCCTTCAGTCCCGACGGCAAATTTCTCCTGACCGGCAGCGAAGACAATACCTCGCGACTCTGGAATCTCGCCACCGGCCGACTCGCCAGCCCCCCTCTGCCTCATCCTAAAGTCGTCCGGGCATTGGCCTTCAGCCCCGACGGCAAAACGGCCCTGACCGGGAGCCAGGAGGGGGTGGCTCGGCTCTGGGAGGTCGCCACGGGAGAGCTCGCCGGCCCCTTGCTCCACCACCAAGGGCCGATCGACGTGGTCGCCTTCAGCCCCGACGGCCGGCTCGTTTTGACGGCGGGCCAGGACAACACCGCCAGGCTCTGGGAGGCCGCAACCGGCAAGCCGATCGGCTCGCCGCTCCGCCATCAGAACTGGGTCGAGGCCGCCGCCTTCAGCCCCGACGGCAAAACCGTGCTCACCGGCAGCCAGGACAGTACGGCCCGACTCTGGGACGCCCGCTCCTCCGACCCCATCTGCCTGCCCCTCCTCCATCAAGGCCCGGTGCGAACGGTCGCGTTCAGCCCCGACGGCAAGACGGCCCTCACAGGAAGCGGCGACGGCTCAGCGCGGCTCTGGGACGTCGCCACCGGCCAGCCGGCCGGCCCCTTGCTCCGCCACCAAGGACCCGTCGAAACCCTCGCCTTCAGCCCCGACGGCAAGGCCGTACTCACCGGCAGCCACGATCGGACCGCACGGCTCTGGGACACGACCGTCAAGGAACCGGTCGGGCTCCCCCTTCAGCATCAGGAACCGGTCGGCGTCGTCGCCTTCAGCCCCGACGGCCTTACCGCCCTGACCGGAAGCGGCGACGGCACAGCGCAGCGCTGGGACGTCGCCACCGGCCAACCGGCCGGCCCCTCGTTCCACCACGGCAGCCCGGTCACCTCATTGGCCTACAGCCCCGACGGCTCGATCATCCTCACGGGGACCAAGGACGGCACCGCACAGCTCTGGGACGCCGCCAGTGCCAAACCAAGCCGCCCCCCCTTCCAGCACCTCGGGCCGGTCCGCGCCCTGGCCTTCAGCCCCGACGGCAAGCTCGCCCTCACGGGGAGCCACGATCGCACGGGGCGGCTCTGGGAGGTGGCCTCGGGCCAGCCCGTCGGGGCTCCGCTTTACCATCAAGGCCCCGTCGTCGCCGTCGCCTTCAGCCCCGACGGCAAGACCGTACTCACCGGCAGCGAAGACAACTCGGCCAGGATCTGGGAGGTGGCCACCGGGCGACCCGTCGGACCTCCCCTGCTCCACCACCGCTGGGTCACGGCGGTCGCCTTCAGCCCCGACGGCAAGACCGTACTCACCGGCAGCGACGACACCACCGCCAGGCTCTGGAACGCAGGTACGGGCCAACCGGTCGGGCCTCCGCTCCGCCACCAAACCTGGATCCGGGCGGTCGCCTTCAGCCCGGACGGCAAGACCGTGCTCACCGGCAGCGACGACACCACCGCCAGGCTCTGGAAAACGGCCACGGGCGAACCCGCCGGCCCCCCTTTGAGGCACGAGGGCCTCGTGCGGTCCCTCGCCTTCAGCCGCGACGGCAGGCGGATCGTGACGGGAAGCTGGGACGGCACAGCGCGGCTCTGGGACGCGGCCACCGGCCGACCGATCGGCCCCCCGCTCCGCCATCAGAAATGGGTGGAGGCCGTCGCCTTCAGCCCCGACGGCGAGACCATCCTCACCGGCAGCCATAACCAGACGGGGCGGCTCTGGAGAGTCGCCGAGTGGCCGGACGACTTCCCCTCGATCGAAGCCTCGATCGAGGTCATGACGGGCCTCGAGACCCGTCGCGAAGGGATCGTTCACCTCCTCGACGACGACACCTGGCGACTCGCCAGGAAGCGGCTCGAACCGGCCGGCGATCCCTCGGTGTCCGACCCGGATCGAGGCCACGACCCGATCCTCTTCGGGCCCGACCCACTCGCCCCCGCCCGGGTCTGGATCGACCGGAAGCGGTGGGACGACGCCGAAACCGCATTCGCCGCCGCCATCAAGGCGCGGCCGCTGAACGGCACGATCCGGATGGAGCGTGCCCGCTTCTTCGCCGGGCAGCTCCGCATGAACGAGGCGGATGCCGATTTCGCCCAGGCGTACCTCCTCGGCTCCCGCAATCCCGACCTCGTCGCCGAGGTCTGCAATCGCGACCACGCCTTTCAGTATCTCATGGCACTCCAGCCCGAACTCGCGCTGGAGCTTTGGCGGAAACGAGGCGAGCACCTCGTGAAGCAGAAGCGCTGGGCCAAGGCCGACGCGATCCTTACAGAAGCCCTGACATCTTACCCCGAGGACCCCTGGCTCCGGATCAGTCGAGGGCGTGCGCTCCTCGGCCTCGGCCGTGGCGAGCAGGCCGACGCGGACTTTTCAAGGGCCACCCCCCCGTCGTCGGCCAGCCCGAGCGACTATCGCAGCCTGGCCGGTGAATTCGCGCGTCAGGCGCTCTGGGAGAAGACCGCCCTGGCCTGTGCCAAGCTCATCGAGCTCAACCCTTCGGATCACGACGCATTCTATTACAGCACACCGCTCTATCTCAAACTGGGCGACCTGCCGGGTTACCGCCGGCACTGCGCCCGGCTTCTGGAGCGCTATGGGGCGACGACCGACACGACCATCGCCGAGCGAACCGCCAAAGCCTGCCTGCTCGCCCCTTTGCCCGAACCCGAGCACGCCTTGGCCTGCCGACTCGCCGAGCGGTCGGTCGCGGCGGCCGAGGCCAACGGCTTCGCGCTTCTACCCTATTGCCGGCTCTCCCACGCGCTGGCGCTTTACCGCTCTGGCCGGTTCGACGACGCTCTCGCCGAGTCGGAAAAGTGCCTGGCACAAAGCGCCGGGTCATGGAACCGCGATATCCCGATCAACCTGGTCCGCGCCATGTCCCTCGCTCAGCTCCGACAAGACCGGCTCGCCCAGGCGGCCATGGAGGCGACTGCCGAGATCATCAAGAAGAAGCTGCCCAAACCCGAACTCGAGACCGGATGGCACGACTGGCTGATCTGCACCTTGCTCCAGCGCGAGGCCGAGCAACTGATCCTCGACGCCCCATTCCCCGGCGACCCGATCGCCAGATAGCTTCGCGAATGAATCAGGGAACGCTGAATACAAGAAATTCTTGTTTTTTCGATATTCACTGATTTCCAAGATCGAAATCCTTCGCCGAATCTCCTGCCGGCGCATCGTAGACGAACGACGCGGAAGCGAGGGCGAAGTCTCTCTTGGCAAGGTCGGGGAGTTCGAAGCCGACCGAGTTCTCCCCCTGGAGCGTCTTGATAGTATAAGTCCCATCCTCCCCAATCGAGGCGCTGGCGGCTTTAGCGTCTCTGCGCGCGATGTTGGCGGGATCGAACCGGATCATTCCTTTCTTGACGGGCTTCCCCTTGTACGTGACGGTCCCGTGGACAGTCACCTCAGTGGTCGACGAGGAAACCGCCGGAGCGCCATCTCCGCATCCAGCCAAGGCCAACACGGTCATCAATGCGGCAGCTCTTCCCGCAACTCCCGATGGCAACACAAATCGTCTCATCACTGGCGACCCTCGATCGGACAAACAGGGCGAGTTTGCGACCGGCGCGAGACTCACACAGCAGAGCCGCGCCGGCCAACCACGGTCAGGTCATGGTCAGCGAAAGGCAACGTCAGAGCGCGTCGGCCGAGACGACCTCACTGCTGGCCGACGTGCCGATGGCCCACCAGGTCGCGGGGGCAATGGTGCTCTTGACGGCGCGGACCGTACCGTCGAGGAAGAGGACGTTGACAACCCCCGAATGTCGGCTCGTCGCGGTCAAGGCCCCTTGCGGGTGGTTCTTGTCCGTCCCCGCCGGGTAGACGCACGTGAGACTGTTCGGCGGCATGACGTGAGTGTAACAGGTGTCCCCCATCAGCATTTGATGCCACTCGCCGCCGGGAACTCCGGTGTTGGAGATATTGGACGCGATAGGGGCGAGCGCCTTACAGTTCGCATAATACGTTTGCACGGTCGTGTCGGTCGCCGGGTCGTCGCTCGGTCCGCTCAAGTTGAATGGAGTGGCCGAGGGCGTGGTCGGATCGAGAGCCATCGACGTCCCGAGAGTGTGGCCGTCGCCAATACCCTTGTTGCGCTCACTGAAGCCCGCCGTGTTGCTCGTCCCGTCCAGGACCCCAGCCAAAGTGAGCGGCTTGGGGATCCCGCCTTTCCAGCCACCGAGGCTCGTGAAGTCGGTGGTGAAGAAGGGGCCGTTGGGATTCGCCGAGTAGCGGTAAGGCTTCGACCCCCAGTTGGCGCAATAGTTGGAATGCCCTTCGATCGTCGTAATCCGGTCAACATCGGAGGGACAGAGAAATACGTTGACACTCGAGCGAAAGCCCGTCTGGTTATAGAGGATCTGCCAGCAGGCTCCCGAAATGTTGGCGTAGTTCATCGAGTTATAAATCGCATTTTGCTCCAACTGCGGCAGAAGCATCGTCAGCGGAGAATACTGCTGGCATCCGTGGGTCATGTCGAACGCCCCCATCGGCAGACAGCCCACCGTGTCGTGGTAGTTATGAAGGGCGATACCGAGCTGCTTCAGGTTGTTAACGCACTGCGACCGCCGGGCCGCCTCGCGGGCCGCCTGCACAGCGGGCAATAACAGGGCAATGAGTACGGCAATGATGGCGATCACCACCAAGAGCTCGATCAACGTGAAAGCCGAACGCGTCCGACGCAGCATGGCATACTCCTCAAATGAACATCAGGAATCTTATAAATAACGTCCCCTACCGCTTTCGCCTCTGTGGGAGCGAGACGGACCAGCGCGCATGCCAACACTTGCTTCGCTCAGAAAGCGAACGCTTCACGGGAACACAGCCTCGTCTGATCGGGCGGTCACACAAATCTTTATGGTACGACGCGAAAAAGAACCCACTTAATAATAGATCCGTCTAACCAACCCGTTCCAACACCGGACAAACCCAATTTTTTTCCAGAATCGTTCGCGACATCGTTGCCGTCTTGGCTTAGACTTCTCTGAATCCATGAAAGATTCGAATCGTCATGCCCGCAAGCGTCGGCGCTTTGCCCCCACAAAAATTTCGTTCCCGAGACCGCCGGCAAGCCAAGACATCCGAATTCCCGAATTCGTTGCGAGCCGTCGGCAGTCCATCGAGCTTGGGAAGAGGAGGAGCGAAGTGGCTGTGTCGATGACGAACTCAAGTGAGACCGAACTGCTTCTGGCCCGCGCGTCGGCCGGGGACAATCGGGCCCTGGCCGATCTGTTCGAGCACTACCGGGAGCGGCTCGAGCGGATGGTCCGACTCCGGCTCGACCGACGGCTTCAGGGCCGGCTTGACCCGGCCGACGTCCTTCAGGAAGTTTATCTCGAACTGGCCAAGCGCTACCCTGACTACGCCGCCGAGGCTTCACTGCCGTTTTATCTCTGGCTGCGCATGCTCACCGGCCAAAAGTTGGTGGACCAGCACAGGCGCCACCTGGGCGCGAAGATGCGCGACGCCGGCATGGAAGTCTCCCTCCACCGCGCCGGAATGCCCCAGGCCTCCTCGGCGTCACTGGCCGAGATGTTGCTCGGCCGCCTGACCTCAGCAAGCCGGGTAGCGATTCGGACCGAAACGCGGATTCGCGTTCAGGAGGCGCTCAACACGATGGACCCGATCGACCGGGAGGTCCTGGTCCTGCGCCACTTCGAAATGCTGAGCAATGAAGAGACCGCGCGGGTTCTGAACCTGAAAACCTCAGCCGCCAGCAACCGCCATCTCCGGGCCTTGAAACGGCTCAAGGAGATCCTGGCCGAGACTCCCTTGGTCGATGACCGATCCGCCCCGCGTTGAACAGCGAGGAGACGGGTGGATTCACCTCGGGGCTGCACACCGCCAATCAATCTTCCAGCAGGCGTCTGGTGACCCAGCGCCGGAGTTGCGACAGGGCGAGGAAGAGGAGCGAGAGAGTGGCCAGCACCCAGGCGGAATGCGAAAGGTCGGCCGGCCCTTGAAGCGAAGTGATGGCGATCGCGAGAAAAACGATGGCCTCGACGACCACGATCGAGAAAATCAGGGCGCGCCCCTTTGGCGTCAGGCACGCCGCATCCCCCGAGCGACAGTCGACCGAGGCCCCGTTCAACAAGGGGCGACTGACCTCGCTGCGAGAGACGACCTGGACGTCGCTATCCAAGGCGGCTCTCGATTCCTCGAGCTGGCGGAAAGTCATGATGTGCGGGCGGGGAGGCATGACAGGCTCCGTCGTCGAGTCAAGGAGGCAGCAACAGTGGGCCGATCACAACGACACCTCTGCATTAAATGACGTTTGTCATAACGCAATGAAGTCGCGCCTTGAGCGGCCAATCAGCCACTTCAAGGGGGGTCTCCAAAAGATTGGACAGAGTCGTTCGCGGAATCGCGGCGACTCAACAAATCATCCGATAGATTTCTGTGATATGTCTGACGGACATCTGCTTGTCCACGAAAGATGTCCCCAGCAACTATAGACCGACGAATCGCCAGAGCGTTATAAAAAACAAAAAAATCAACAAAAAACATTGACACGAGTCTTGTTTTACGTTGATCCGCCCTGGGATTGGCGGGCGATTACTCCACGACATCGGAGAGTCTCGCTCGCTTAACGGAACGTGCGCGCGACCTTTCGCCAGCACCCACGCCAAGGGTTAAAACCCAACCCGCGCGCCCCCGCGACCACCCCTGCCTGTTATAAGCGGGGGGCGTGGAAATGGGTTCGCGCCGGATAGGCCATTCGTGGCCAATGTCGGCGGGGGGAATCTCACTGTAATGCGGATCCCGCGCGACACGGAAGGGCGTGTTGCAAAAATCCCTCGAGCCCGGGAAGGGACTCCCGGGCCCGAGGGCCAGGCATCCTGGCGTGGACGGTGAACCACGACGAAGAAGCCTTGAACGGAGATGACACGCTCGCCGACCGCCGCCAGCGTACGACTCACGAGCCATCCCTGCCTCAAGAGTACGGACCGCACAGCCTCGATCTAACAGGCTCGTTTCCGGCCGGCCAAAATCGCGTGAGCACACACTCGGCCGGCCAGGGCAAAGCCCGGGGACGGTCGCCCTCGGCGCACCGCCTCACCCATTCCATCCGTCAGATGTTCGGATGTTCCCGAGAAGGAATGAAGGGGTACGGCGGGGTCAAAACCGAGACGGTCACACCACCACGTCTCTATTTTTCAACATAGTGGTGGTTCCTCCGGCCATTCCTTGAGGATCTGGGGCGGGCCACGATCCACCAAAACCAACACGGCCGGCCCAACTGTTTCGCCGTGGATGACGCTTTGGAAAGCGGATGGAAACCGGCTCGAGCAAACAACAAGGAAGGACGGCATGATGATCGGACGAATGTCAAACAAAGAGAGGGGAGGATGTCGAACGAAGGGAGGGGGGGGGAAGGGGAAAATCGGAGACAGCGGACGGCCGCGAAGCGTGTCAAAGTCTTGACGTGAACCCGGGAGAATCTGTACAAAGACCGGCAGCCGAGGCGACCGTGGAAAACAGGTTCTGCCGCGATGGAGAACCGTTGATGCCGAAAGATCGGCTTCAAATCGGCCTTGTTCCTCGGACTGCCCGTATTGGGGCCCCCGCTCGGGCGACCGGCCGCTTGTGACAAACGTCAAGGCGTGAAACCTTGAACGGCTTCACCCGGGTCCTCGGAATCCCGAAAGAATGACATCGCTTCATGCATCAACTCATTCAAGAGGTCATGGCCTGAACGACCTTGGCCAGAATTTCGCCCGAGTCCGTGAGGCTGTAGTAGTTATTTTTCCCTTGGCGGCGCGGGACGACGATTCCCCCGTGACGCATGAGGGCCAGGTGGTGGCTGACAGCGGGCTGGCTCTGGTTCAAGGATTCACTCAGGTCGCCCACATGCCGCTCGCCGTCGGCGAGGAGCAAAATAACCTGGAGCCGGGTAGCGTCGCTGACGTGCTTCAGGAGAATCGAGGCCCGCTGGGCCCGCTTGAACCGCTGCTCGGCATCCTTCTTGACCCGAGCCTTCGCGGCTGCCGAACGAGCACTTGGCATCAGAACTTCCGCACGAGTATCAGTCGTAGCCATCTCAAGATGCCCCCTATTTGGTTTGCGCCCAGACCTCGGCGAGACTGCGGAGACTCCTCCGCTGCGGATCCCTCCCGAGGTTCGAGGCCAATTCTCAGGTCCACTCCACGCTATCGAAGCCAGGACACCGGCAGGTGAAGTCCGGGGCCTTGCCCCGTCCGGATGTTGACTTGCTGCCTAAGACCGTGGTTTCAAGGAGCGTGAACCCTTAATCTATCATGACCTCGTCAGATAACACGATCATTTTTTTCAAAAGTCTATGAACTGCAACACCTTTATTGTGCGTCTTCTCCTCATACATGCAACGCTCTGCGATCGCCACGGCCGAAACGCCCTGCGCCGGACCGGCCGAAAAAAAACAAAAAGAAACTGTCAAGCCTCGATCCAAGTCCGCCGACCGTGCCAAAGCTTGAAGCGGCTCACGGCTTTCCGGAACGACTCCGCTCAACTCTTGGGTCAACTGTTCCGATCATAGCGACAGGATTTGCTCACTACGTGACTCCCGATGTTCAAGCGGGCTCGCGTTGAATAGCTCGACGTCAGGAGACGTTCAAATGGGAGCGACGGTGCCCCGTCATGCCTTGATTTTTCGAGTGCACCGGCTTGCCCTGGCCGGAATGACGGGAGCCTGGCTCGTGGCCGGGATGCTCTGCGCCGGACCGGCCCGCGCCGGGGAACCGGGCGGAGCCCTCGCAGGCTCGAGTCCAAGCCCCAAACAGCCACCCCAGGCGAACGCTTCCCTTCCGGTGTCCGCGGCCCGTAGATCGCCTCATCAAGCCTATCTCTTCTTCTCGGGAAGCAAACGCCCCCCCCAGCACCCGGCAGGGGCTGAGAAGGGGCAAACTGCCGCCGGCCCTCTCGTCGAGGCGCAACGTCCCGCTTACCTTTTCTTCACTCCTGGGAAAAAAACGCCCCCCATAACGCCCGCTCCCGTCGACGAACGGCGTCCTTCCTACCGCTTCTTCACGCCCGAGAAAAAGAAGACCGCCCAGACGCCGACAACTGCGCCTGCGACCGGGCAAGTTCCCCCGGGGCCACCTCCGACTCCCGGCTCCGGTCTCGATCCAAGTTCGAAGCGGCCGGCCTTGGCCCTAAAGGCCGCGGTCGCTGGCGACGGGCTCCCGCTGACGCCGCCCCAACCCCGCCTGCTCTTCTTCGCGCCGAAGCGGGGCGCGGCGAACGCGAACGCGGGGCACTCCCCCGCAACGAACCAGACCGCGCGGCCTGAGGGGCGCAAGCCGACCATGCTGGCTGCGATCGAGCGCGTCCCGGTACGGCTGCCGGGCACCCCGGCCCAAAATCGGAATCCACCGCCTTATCTCATCTTCCAGCCAAAGCCGAAGCCGGTCCGCGACCGGCTCTCCCCGGCACCTAAGGCCAACGGAACGTCATCTTCGGCCACAACGCCCCCACGCCAGGGAGGCACCGCCGTGGCCCGCACGCCGTGGCCGGCGGCTCGGCGCGAATTCCCCGGGTTCGACCTCGTGCCAACCCTCACGCTTGCGGACCTGCCTCGGCTCCGGTTCGCCCCGATCACGGCGCCGGCCGTTGGAAGCGGAAGCGGCGGCGGAAACCAACCGGCTCCTCGCTTGAGATAAACGGCATGCTCCCGTTTTGGGAGCGCGGTGATGCGATGTGCACCCACTCCACAAGCCAAAAATAAAGAATAGCCCAATGGCTCCGAGGCGAATATGCACAGGATGATGGGGATGCTGCTTGTTCTTCTCTGGCCTGTCCTCGTGATCGGGGGCGAGCCGACAGCCGGGGAGAAGGCCGCAGCCGTGATCCCCGACCCGGATTACGTGCCGAAGGTTGGCGATCGGGCCGTGCTCTACTCGCTCGATTCCGAGAAGATCCCGTTCGACCTCTGGTGCGCCTCGACCAGTCCGGACTGCCGCAATTTCATCAAAAGCATGCTCGCCCCGGACGATGAAAACCAGGCGGCCGGCGACCCCGCCGCCGAGGCGAAACTCGTCCACCTGGCCCCCAAAACGGACGTTCAACTGCTCGCCGTCGAGACGGTCGAGGTCGCGGGGGCCAAGGAGGGGCCGCCGCTCAAATGCACCTATTTTGCGATCAAGGTGCTTGCCGGCCCGTTCCAGGGCCAGACGCTCTACACCCTCGACTTCCATATCACCCGCCTGATCCCACCGCCAGCGCCCCTTGGAGTCGGAGCGGAAACCGAAGCCCCCAAGACTCTTGCTGCTGCCCCAGCTCCCGCCCCCACTCGGATCGAGCTCGAAATCGTTGACGCTCCCGCCAGCCCCCGGGAAAAGACCAAGGGGCCTGAAACTCCTGCTCTTGTGTCCGCCCCCACGCCCATCGAGCGCGAAACCACGGACATTCCTGTCACGAATCAAGAAAGGGGCAAACTTCCCCTCGCACCCGCGCGCATCGAGCGCGAAACCACGGCCAAGCCCGGCCGAGCCACAGCGTCGGGAGCGCCTGCCATTGCGACTCAGGCTCCACGCCCCGAAGCGTCGTCGCCGGCTCGACCCGTGGCCTTCGCGTCAACGGCCCCTGTTATCCTGGACACATCCTCACCTTCGGCCCCGTCGCCGTCGCTATTGCCACGGGCCGACGTCGTGACGAGGGAGAGTTCCCAGCCCGCGAGCCCGGCGCCGGGAGACGCCTCCACGTCGCAACGAACCGGCATTGGGGGACCCCAGCCCGCCCGGCGATCGCTTCCGAATCCCGCGCGGGCCCTCGTCTCAGCGCCGACGAAGCCTCTCTCCGCGCCGGAGCTCCTCACGATGGCCCAAGAGCGGGATGCGGCCGGCAAGGCCGTGGAAGCCCTCGTCGCCTATCGAACCCTCGAACGCACGCACCCAGGGTCGCAGGAGACCCGAATCGCCGTCGGGCGGATCAAGGGGCTGACCGAAAGGCTGGAAGTCGACGCCCAGGAGGTGCGCGCGGGCCTCTTGATGAAGCAAGCGCGCACCATCGAGGCGTCGGGCAACCGGGAACTGGCGTCGGGATACTTTCAACAGATCGTGCGAGTCTATCCGAAGACCCCCACGGCCCGCCTGGCGGCCGAGCGAATCAAGACCATGGGGACGAGCCGCCCCACACCGGCTCCCGCTCCCTAGAACCGTTCGCCCGCGCGTGGCTCACAACGAGGGGGCCGGGGTCCGACCGACCCCTGCCCCTTCGCCCCGTACGAAGATCGCTGTCGACAGCCTCAACCGGCCATTGACGAGAAATCCACTTGCTCCCGCACGCGGGCGACCGCTTTACGCAGGGCCTTGCGGGCGGCGACCGGCGAGTAGCCAAGCCTTCGACCCATCTCCTCGAAGGTGCATTGCTCCCGGAACCTCATGATGAGCAACTGGCGTTCCCGATCGGTGAGCTGGGTCAGGGCATCCTGGATGACCTCGCCCATTTCCTTCTTCATCACCACGGAACTTGGCGATGAACCGCTGAGAACCAGGTTGTGGTCGTTGACCCCCGCCGCCTTCACCTGGTCGAGGGAGACCTCCACGCCGACGTCGCGTTTGATGGTGTTGCGGTAAGTCCGCGCCAGCAGATTCAGGTTGTTGAAAAAGATCCGTCGCAACCACGACCGCCATTCGGGGCCCGTCCGACCAGTGAAGTTCCCGAAGTCGCGTGCGGCCTCGAGAAACGTCTCCTGCACCAAATCCGACACATCCCCCTTGGGCCGAAGATCGGGGGCCAGCTCGTTCATCGCGATTCGGACCAGGTATGGCCGGAGCGCCTCGAGCGCGTCCCCCAACGATTTCTGAGCGCCACCTCGCGCATCCTCGATCAACGACTCCACGGTGACATCAACCATCACCTTGATCTCGTGCCGCTTCTCGTTGTCCATCACGCCTCCACACGCCGTCCATTCCGGTTGGCCCAAAGTTGGCCGATCGGCGCGAAGCTGAAGAATCCGCCCCCTCGGATCTATTAACTCTTATTTATTTAGTTCTTTACGGCGAACGTGAGCTTCACAATTCTTAATACAAGACGCTCGCCACCCCTTTATGTCAACGAAATTCTTCACAAACCAGGAGTAAAACACGAGACTGACAACGGCTTGGAAGGCCACCCAGGCGGGAGCCGCCCCCCCTCTTCCCCCCAGGAAGGAACCATGAAATAGAATGAGAGAAAGAGCGGGCCGCCGCAACACAAAAAAAGGGATGGTACGGCAGTGAAGCCACACCATCCCTCCCGAAATCAAGGCCGACTCGCTGGGTTCAGGCTCAGAAGATGCCAAGGACCCGGAAGATCGGCAGGCGCTGCAGGAAGTTATTCGCAGCCACCGGGTAATAGGGGGTCCCGGCCGGAGGCGAGAAGAAGACGCCCCCCGCGATACCGCTGATCTTCAACATCGCTCGCTCACGGAAGACTTCGAGAGCGAAGGCACGGCGGGCGTTCGCCTCAGCCGAGTACGGGTTCGCCCGCAAGGACGCGGAGATCCGCGCGTTGGGCTGACGGAAGTAGTTGTTGAGGAACTGATTGACCTGCCTCTGGTTGAGCGGCAGGGTCACCGACCCAAAGCCCAAATCGGGGCTCAGGCTCTCGGTCTGGCGGGCGCTCACCAGGGCGCGAAGCGCCTTCTGGTTTTTAACGTTAGGGCGAGTCTTCGCCTCGGCGAAGGTGGGAGATAGGATCGACCACCCTCCAACGAGGACAGCCAAGCTCAAGACTTTGCGAGAAACAGTCATCGGCAGCCTCCTACAGAAGAAAGTGATCGTTTCGTCAAACCGAATCGCATCTCGAAAGCGATCGGATGATCGCACGCATCATAGTTATCGTCGAACCAAAAGCGAGAATCAACCCCTTGCTCGGTCGACTCTCCGGCCACTCACCTAACAAATACCACCAAAAAAATCGTCAAGGTTGCAGTAAGCCGGTAATTTTCCACAATCTGCCAGCGCAAACTGAACCATCCCAACCTTCCAAGGTTCAGAAATTTTACACCTCCAGAAACCTCTGTCAAGCAACTGACACGGTTTTTTCATTCACTAATCTGGAACGATTCTGGAGATTTCCGCCCGTTCGCCGCCTTACTAAACCCAAATCAACGAAAGATAAACCGCCATTTCTCCCGTTTGCAAGGCGTGTTCACCCGAGCGGGGCCTGTTCGAGCGGCCCTCGCCCCGGGTCCTGGTTCCGCGAGGCGCCGGTGAGAACGCGGAGAATGCGCGACCAGTGCCCCTCCTGTTTCCGCTCGTACGAGGCAAGGAACCGGCTGGCGATGGCCAGGCACTCCCTGGGATCGCGCGGCACACTGGCGGCCTCCTCCCCTCGGTTCGCTCCCGCTCCCGGTCCCGGCCCCGGACCGGCATTCCCCGCAACCCGAGCGGCATCCGCCGGCGCGGCCGGGCCGATGGCGACCGGCTCAACGACCGGTCCCTTCGCCGGCGCGGCCGTGACCTCGGGAGGAACCGGGGCGGCGGGCTCAGTCGCGGGGCGTTGGCCGATCTCCACGCGAAGGGCGTGCATTTCCTCGGCGAGCCGACGGATCTCGACCAGCTCATCCTTGACCAAGTCCATGTGATCGCGATGCATGGTGCCCAGCATTTGCGCCAGCAGCATCATGATCGACTGCTGGGGAGCGTCGAGAGCCGGCTCCAGCGGATTCCAGGTCGGCCGGAGCGTCGACTCGCCTCCGGCCGGATTCGACGACCGGGTGGCCGCCAGCGAAAACAGGGTCTCCGCCGTCGTGGGAGCCGCCAGGAGCACCGAGCGTTCTGCAGAATTCGCGGCCTGTGGAGCCGAGGACGCCGGCGCTGACAATAACCGAGACACCTCGGATCGACGAGGCGGGGTGGGGGCGAGCGTCCCGCGACAGAAACGAAGCGTGAAGGTTCCCAACCGGCAGGCCGACCCCTCTTCGAGCCGGGCGGCCCGCACGTACGCCCCGTCGACCTCAAGCCCTTCGCGAGAGAGGAGGTCGACAATCCAGACGCCCGAGGGAGTCCGGACCAGGGCGGCGTGAAAATTCGAGATCGACGGGTTCATCAGGCGAACCTGGCAAGCGGTCGAGCGGCCGATCAGGGCAAGGGCCCGGCTCATCCGCCACCCATAGGTCTGCCCCACAACGCCGTCGATCTCCAGGGCGGTCGTTGGCAGCGTCCGCGCATAGAGAGTGGAGAGCGGATGCAGTCGTGGCTCCCCCCCCTCCCCCTCTCCCTGAACCCGAAACACGGCCGGACCAATTTGAAGCTGAGTCACGGGCGTGACCCAACCAAACCGCTGAGGTGTCCCATCAATGAGGACACCCCCTTGGCCATCGAGATCGATGGAGACCAGGCGTCCCCCGATCACCTGCAAGTAGCAATGCCGCGCGCTCACCTGGTCGGAGTCGATCCGCAAGTCCGCGTCGGGGCTGCGCCCGACGACCAAGAAGGGCTGATCGAAAGATCGTTGCGTCCCGGGACTTCCCTCGCCAGCAAGGACATTCAACTGCAATGCCCCCGCACCGCACGATTCGGAGAACGTCGAGAGGGTCTCGTTTGAGGTCGGGTTCACCAAATCCTCCTGGCGACGGTCGCGCCGTTGCCCTCGAGCCTATCGGAGAAATCGCGTGGGACGCACCCCTTTTACGAACCGATCGGATCTCAATGGAACCGAAAACGTCCCAACGGACGATCCATTGTAACGCGTAAAAGCTCACAGAAGTACTGACAGGGACGACTCGCTCAAAATCACAAATGATCCCGGCGACACTTGCGCCCCTCTCCACGCAACGGCCCCAGACAAAAGTGGCACGTTTTGCAGCCGAATTGGCTTGATCGCGGGCGCAGCGATTTGTCGCAAACCTCGTTCCGGATCCTCGCGATCCGGCAAAAAAAAACATAAGAAATGAGATGATCCGCAATCGCGCCCCCGAAAACGAGAGCGACGACCAGACAACCTCGAACGAGATCATCTCCACTTTGTAAATTTTACGAGAGCCTCTCCCGGGTCGCAATTCCCCGGCTACTCCCGCTCTTTACCGCGCAGGAAATCGGATGGTAGGATCGGCCCCTCCTTGCGGAAACCGAAAAAAACGCACGAGAGCGCGTCGACCCAGCCGCGTTCGGGTTCAGGTCGGGTGAGCCGGACGTTTCGACAGGATCGTGAGCAGGACAAGTCGCCATGGTGACGAGAAGGGATTTTCCGTTGACCGGTAAGGAAGAGCCGCAGTCCCATCGCAATCCAGCGCGGTCGATTTCCGCCGCCGCCCCGTTCGAGCGTCCCTCAGTCCCTGGGGGGAAGCCGGCCGTCTTCCTCGACCGCGACGGGACGATCATCGAGCACGTCCACTATTTGTCCGACGTCCGACAAGTGCGCCTGCTGCCGGGCGCAGCGGAGGCCATCGGGCGGCTCCGAGCTGCTGGCTTCGCTTGCGTGGTGGTCACGAATCAGTCGGCGGTCGGCCGGGGCATGATCACCGAAGCGCAGCTCGGCCTGATCCATGACGAGATGAACCGGCAGCTCGCCGACGCGGGCACGGCCGTGGACGCCATCGAGTTCTGCCCCGAGCCCCCCGCGATCGCCGACCGGAGCCGGATCGAACATATCGACCGCAAGCCAGGACCCGGGATGCTCTTCCGCGCGACCCACGCGCTCGGGCTCGACCTCGACGCCTCGTGGATGATCGGCGACATGCTCAGCGACGTTCTGGCCGGAGTCAACGCCGGCTGTCGCGGCAGTATTCTCGTGCAAACCGGCAAAGGCCTCGACGAAGCGGAGAAGGAGACGGCCGCCGCCTTCCATGTCACCGAAGACCTGGCCGCCGCCGCCGACTTGATCCTCGCCCCCAGTTTATTGTCATGAGGGATCCGGCCCCTCTGCCTGTCTCTCCGGAGCGAGGGGACCGCGCGTAGACGACAAGGAAATGAGAACGCTGAGGCAACTCAGGCCGAGGCCGACGCAGCGAGCGCCGAGCATGGCCGGGGTCCCGATCGAGTGGCCGATCATCCGGAACAGTTCGCCGCTGACCTCCTCACCGACACCGAGGGCCCCGAACGGAAGGGGGACGATCGCCGTGAAGAGGATCAAGGGGATGATGACAAGGCTGGTGGTCAGGGGGGGAGCGATCGGGAAGAGCGCACGGATCACCGCATAGAACGAGAAGGCATAGAACGCATGGCTGGCCATCGCCATCGCCAGGGCCATGACGACAGCCAACGGATGGCCGCGATACGCCGCCGCTGCATCCCAGAGACCGGCCAGCTTCCCGGGGAGCCCCCCCTCTCCCAAGATCCGCCGCAAAAAGACCGCCGTGGCCGGCAGGAACAACACCGCAAAGCCGATCAGGCCCGCGCCCGTGACCAGCCAGACGACCTCGATCAGCCGCCGGACGGCGACGGCCGCCGTGGACCACTGGAGCGTTCCCATCAGACTGACCAGCAGGAACAGGCCGAAGACCCCCGTGACCCGGTCGAACAGGACCGACGCAATCCCGGGGGCCCGCTTTCGGTCTTGCCGTCCTTCTCCTTCTCCTCGACAGAAGGCGGCCACCTTGACCACGTCCCCCCCGAGTTGCCCGGGAACGACGAGCTCAGACGCATGGCCGAGAAAGCCGATGCGAACGGCCTGGCGGAACGTCAACGGCACCCCCTGGACCCGGGCCAGCAGATACCAGCGGGCGAACGTGCTCAACAGGGCGATTTCCCCCAGCACCAAGGCCAACGCCAAATCATAAAGGTTGGGCCTGCGCCCGATCACCTCGCGTACCGAGCCCTGATTCCTCCAGAGCGCCCACCCCAACAGCCCAAACCCGAGCCCGTACGAGGCAACCCGCAAGAGCCGCTTCAGCCCCTTGCGTGGTGGATTCGAATCCGGAACGGCGGAAACCGTCCCGAGGATGGCGTCGTCGATCAAGGCGCGAAGCTCCTTCCCACCGCACGGACTCATCTTTAGCATCAAGCCGCGAAGTCATATCTGTATTTCATAACCCTAAAGGGCGACCGTTCATAGCCAGGCGGGTGAAACTCCTGAAGAGGATTCGACATTGGAAACGTTTCGCAGCCCAACGGGGCGACCGTTCATAGCCAGGCGGGTGAAATCCCTGAAGAGGATTCGACATTGGAAACGTTCCGCAGCCCCAACGGGGCGACCGTTCATAGCCAGGGGTGAAACCCCTGGAGGAATTCGATATTGGAAACGTTCCGCAGCCCCAACGGGGCGACCGTCAAAATCAGCCCTGGCGTTTTAACGGTCGCCCCTTCAGGGCTGCAAACTATTCTAAATTAATCTCATCTTATTCCCAGGGGTTTCACCCCTGGCTAGAAACGGTCGCCCCTTCGGGGCTACAAATTATTGGATAGTGATCTCATCTTATTCCCAGGGGTTTCACCCCTGGCTAGGAACGGTCGCCCCTTCGGGGCTACAAATTATTCGGAATTGAGATTCGTTCATAGTATTTGCTCAAAAGCTCAAAGACCTGAGCATTTGCGTCGAGCGGAACCTTCTCCATCTGCCCCGGCCCTCGGGTCAAGATGCAGGTGACCGAGGCGCCCGTGTTCTTCTTGTCCAGCTTCATCGCGGCGAAGACCGCCTGACGATCGGCCTGGTGCAGAACGCGTTCATACGGCTGATACCAGGGCTTCAAGAGCTCATCGATCGCATCAGCGGCCCCCGCCGGGGCAAGGGAGAGTTGCTCCGAAAAAAAGGTGGCCGTCGAGATGCCGAGGGACACGGCAATCCCGTGTGGAATGCCGTACTGAGTGGCCGACTCATAAGCATGGCCGAAGGTATGGCCGTAGTTCAGCAGGTTCCTTCTCCCCGTGTCGAACTCGTCCTGCTCGATGAACCCTTTCTTGATCCGCAAGGCGTCCCAAACGAGCTGGTCGAGCCCTTCCCCGGTGGCTGCATAGTGGGCGAGGTGGGTTTTCAACCGCGCCAGCTCGTTCTCACCGGCCACCAGGTGGAGCTTGATGATCTCCCCCATCCCCGAGCGAATCTCATCGTGGGGGAGGGTCCGGAGCAGGTCAAAGACGAGGTAAACTTGCTTCGGGGCGTGGAAGGTGCCGAGCTGGTTCTTGAACCGGCCGACGTTGATCGAGCTCTTGCTCCCGATGCAACTGTCGCACTGGGCCAGCAGAGTCGACGGCACCAGCGACCAGGCGATCCCCCGGAACAAGACCGACGCGATGAAGCAGCCGATATCCTGGAGGACCCCGCCCCCGACCACGATCAAGGTCGAGTTGCGTTTGATCCCGGCCTGGATCAGCGCCTCGATGATTGGCTCGATTGCAGCATACGACTTGGCCTCTTCCGAAGCCTCGATCACGAGCAACCGGCTCGAGGAATCAGCGACCTGCCCAAACGCATCAGGGTGGAGCGAGACCACCGTCGCGTCAGCCAGGACGAACCCGCCCCCGGCTGATGAGGATTCAAGGGCGGCCGCGATCGCCTCGGCGACCGTGTCCACCGCGTCGACCCGATAACGGCCTGAACTGCTCACGACTTCGAGCATCGGTCCCGTCCTCACTTTCGCGTTCGCTTTCGCTTCCATTTCACTGGCAGGTGAAACCGCCATCGATCACAAGGGCTTGCCCGACCAAATAGGTGTTATCCGTTGAGCAGAGGAACGCCACGAACCGGGCGATCTCTTCGGGCTGGGCGAGCCTCCCGACCGGGATTGTCCCCCGGATCGCCGCAAGCTGCTCCGGCGTATTGTTCGCCCGGGTGAGCTCGGTCTCGACGTACCCCGGGCAGACCGCATTGACCAGGACCCCGTGAGGCGCAAGCTCCAGGGCCGTCGTCCGGGTCAGGCCGATCAGGCCCGACTTGGCCGACGAATAAGAGGCCCGCCCCCCCTTCGAGGCGACGGCCCAGATCGAGCTGACGTTGACCACACGCCCCCACCCCGCCGACTTCATCCCCGGACTGAACCCCTGGATCAGGCGGAACGGCGCCGTCAGGTTGACCTGCAAGGTTCGAGCCCAATCCTCCGCCGAAACGGCCTCGAGCGCGGCGATCGGATTGATCCCGGCGTTGTTGACCAGGATGTCGATGCCGTCATCGTGGTGCGCCTCGATGTACCTGTCGATCGAAACCGGATCGAGCAGGTCGAGCTCCGACCGCGACGGCGTGATCACCTCGACTCCGCCGCACCGCAGCGCGATCGCAATCTCCGCGCCGATGCCCCGCGACCCGCCGGTGACAAGAGCCTTGTGCTTATGCATGGCCCGGCCGCTTCTGATTCACCATGTTGATCGAATCCTGATACCGCTTCTCCATCATCGCGAGGCGGCCGTCGTCCTCACGGTGGATCGCCCCATAGTAGGCCTTCTTGTTGCGGAGCCAGAGCAGCTCGAACTCGACCGCCTTGAGGAACGCCTCCTCAGGGTTGGCCAGCGCACCGGGACAACTGAAAATCACCTTGCGCGTCTCGAACCGATCGAGGTGGCCTTGGGGGAAGTCGCGGAAGAAGGGGAGCGAATGCGCAGAGACTCCTCCGCCGACGACCACCGACTTCCCCGCTTCCTTGGCCAGCTTGGCCACTTGCAGAGACAGCCTGAGAATCTCGTCGTTGTTGATCTGATCGCGGGCCAGGCCCATCGAACCGGAGAGGTCGACGCGGCCGATCACGACGCCGTGGAGGTGGTCAATCTGAGGGATCCGAAGCATCGCCTCGAAATTCTCGACCGAGGTCAACGTCTCGATGTTAATCAAAAGCTCGACTTCGTGGTCGTCACCGAACGCCAGCTTGGCCGCCCCGAGAAACTTCTGGAGCGCGTAGGGCGTCTCGACCATCGGGGCGATGATCCGTTCGACACCCAGGCTGATGGCGTCGAACATATCCTTCAGCGCCTCGCAGCCGCCGATCTTGATATTCATCCCGACACCGGCCTGGGCGCTGACGTCCTTCAAGCGCATGGCCTCTTCCATGCGGGTCCCCTCGGCCTCGAATTCCGCCTTTACCCCGGTGACGTGATACCGCTCCCTGAGCTCCACCAACCGCTCGATCATCTGCTTTTCCAGCGAATTCATCCAAGACTCTCCGATTATTCAGGAAGGGAAAATGAGGCCCGCCGAGTCACTCGGCCAGGGGCGGGATGATCATGTTCTCGGCGAATTCCTCGCGGCTGAGCAACGGCGTCAGGTCTTCCAGAGGGGCGGAGACCATCCGGCCGTCGGCGAGCTTCTTCGAGGCCAGCTTGGGGGCGAACGCCTGGGCGAGGTCAAGCATCACCTCGCAAACCTGCGGCCCCGGGCCCGCGAGGGTCTCCGCAACGGCGGTGGCGAGATCGCCATGCCGGTCGACCCGGCGGTACGGGATCCCATAAGCGGTCGCCAGGCGGCCGAAGTCGGGGAAGGACAGGCCGCTGTCCAGGCCACAGCCGACGATGTTGTCGGCGAAGTAGTTCTGCTGAGTCTGGCGGATCGAGTGATAGCCCTGGTTGTTCAGCACGAAAAGCTTGATCGGCAAGCCTCGGCCGACGATCGTCTGGAGCTCCTGGAGATTCATCTGGATGCTGCCGTCGCCGGCCAGGCAGACGACCGGACGCCCACCGCTGGCGAGGCAGGCGCCGATGGCCGCCGGCAGGTCGTACCCCATCGAGGCACACCCGGAGTTGGTGTAGAGCCGCTGGTGCTCCTGGATCTTGGCGGCCTGAAACGTCACCACACAGGCGGTGCCGTCGCCCGTGACCACGATCTGGTCGGCCGGAAGCTGATCGAACAGAACATCCACAAAACAGTAAGGGTTGACACCCGCCTCGGTCTCCCAGTACTCGGGCAGGACGGCCGGATACCGCCGGGCCCGTTCGCGTCCCCAGGCGAGCCAGGCGGAATGCGAAGGGGGCGGCTCTTCATGAACGAGCGCAAGGAGCCGGGGCAGAAAGTCGGCCAGGTCGGCGTGGATTGCCAGGCTGGGGCTGAGCGTCGGCTTCTTGAGTTCGTTGGCATCGACGTCGACCATGACCAGGTCCGCCGCGCGGGCAAACTTCTTCCAGTCGTAGCTGATCTGGCGGATATTGAGCCGGCAGCCGAGGACGAGCAAGAAGTCGGCATTCTGCACGGCGAAGTTGCCCGCCCGGTCGCCGATCGTGCCCGGCCGACCTACGTAGCACGGATGCTCATTCCAGATCACGTCGTGGGCGTTCCAGGAGGTCGTCACGGGGACGCCCAGGGCCTCGACGAGCTGGAGAAAATCCTCGCGGGCCCCTGCCCCGGCGAGGCGCACGCCCGAGCCAGCCATGATGACCGGGCGCTCTGCCTGCTTGAGGCGCGTGAGCACATCGCGGCAGGCGCCGTCGAGGTCGCTCGTGAACGCGATCCGGTCTTCTTGCGGGTCATAGCCGGGCAAGGCGGTCTCGTCGACGATCGCCCCTTGCACATTGATCGGCACGTCGAGCCAGACAGGCCCTGGACGACCGCTCCGGGCCAGGTGGAGGGCCCGCTCGAGGTGGTAGCGAATCGAGGTCGGCTCGGTGACCATCACCGCATACTTCGTGATCGGCTCAACCAGGCGGATGATATCCACCTCCTGGTCGCCGAGTTGCCTGAGCGGCAGGCCGGTGCTCCGGACGAGCGTTTCCCACTTGACCTGCCCCGAGACGACGACCATCCCGAGCGAGTCGGTCCAGGCGCCGAAGACTCCGGTGATGGCGTTCGTCCCCCCCGGGCCGGTCGTGACGTTGACCGCCGCCAGCCGGTTGGTCAACCGGAAATAGCTGTCGGCCGCCATCGTACAGGCCTGCTCGTGATGACAGCAGATGTACTTGAGCCCGTCGCAACGGCCGATGGCGTCATTCAGGTGCATGGCACCGCCGCCGGTGACCATGAACACATGCTCGATTCCGTGTTCGAAGAGGGTCCGGGCGATGTAATCGGCGACTCGAATCATGACGAATTCCTGACGTCGGACTCAGCTCCAAGACACAACACGCGATGGTTCAGCCCCATCTGGGAGATTTTCTCGACGATCTCCCGTTCGTGCAGCGTGCTCGTGATCAAAATGGGATGGGCCAGGCCCCGAACCTGCTCGGGGGCAAGCACTGGGACACCGCGAATCGTCTTGCCGTGATGAATCGGGTTGCCGTCGACGAAGGCCGCGATCTCGGCCTGACCGAGCGACGTCTCGGCGAGCAGCTTCATCGCCAACTGCCCTGCGCCCCAGACCAAGATCGGCCCCGATGATTCCAGGGCCCGCCTGATCTTGAGGTCGATCGCCGCGAGCAATCGCGCCGAGCCGGCAATATAAGCCTCGATCGCCGGCCTCAGGGTCTGATCCTTCCTCACCGCCTCCGCAGGAACCGGAAGGTTCGCCGCCGAGCCGACCCCGACCGCGTAGATCGCCGGATAGGGCATCCCGGGCGAGGTCATGAGCATCCGCCGGCCCGACTCGACCGGCTGCAAGCCACACGCTCTCAGCAAGTTCGCCAGCGAGTCGTGCGAAAAATGATTGATATGCTCTGTATTGAAATCCTGAAACGGCGCAAACAGGAAGTCGACGTACCGGGTCGCGTCGGGGACCTCGACATAGAGGATCGCACCCGGCTTCATCACCCTCCGGACCGCCTCGAGGGCCGGCCGAAGTTCCCGGACGTGCTCCATCACATGCGAAAGCAGAACCGCGTCCACGCTCCCCAGTTCGTCCGGGAGCCGGGTGAGCAATCCGGGGTAGGCTTCGATCCCAAGCTGGTCGCGCACATACCGGGCGCATCCGGGCGAGGGGTCGACCCCGCAAAGGTTCTCATAGCCTCGGGCCTTCAAGGCGGCGAGCAGTCCCCCGTTGGCACAGCCGATATCGACGATCCGCGCGGCGCGGTCCGGGATGAAGCGTGCGAGGTCCGCCGCCGTCCCCTCGAGCCGCTCGGCGTCCCACGGAGTCACGCCGCTGCCGGTCGAGGTCGTATTGTCCTCATACTTCGAGAACTTCGCGTAGAAGGCGTCGTAGTCCGCCTGATTGGCGGGCGTGGAGGCATACACGAAGCCGCAACGATCGCAACAGACCACCTTGTAGCCGTCCCGGAGCGGGTGATCCTCCGGCAGCACGAAGCGTTGGGTGTGCATCACGGCACACTCGCCCCCGTCGCAGACCGGGCAAGGTCGATCCGGAGGGGCCGAGCCGGCTTCGCTCCGGAGACTCGATTGCGCCATGAGTTTGGATCCTCCTTATCCAAAGTTCCAGGGACCAATCCAAACGTCAGGAACCGGCCTTCTCCCAGTCGAGCGGGCTTGGCATCGGCGGTCCGTCCTGGACCGCGTAAACATAACGCCTGCGATTGCCGTCGTTCGCTCTCGATTCGGGGGGAGGCCCCTCGAAATTGAGCCGCTCCTTCTCGATCACAAGGGGTCGCTTCTGAACTTGCGTATGGATCGCCCCGATGTACTCACCGATGATCCCGATGAAGAACAATTGCACCGACGAGAACAAGAGGAGGCTGATCAGGATCGGCGCCACGCCGACGCTGAACCAGTTCCAGAAGAGCAGTTTGGCGATGAAGTAGCCGATCGCCAAGAGCAAGCAGACGGCCGACATCATGAACCCGGCGATCGTCGCCACGCGCAGCGGAACCTTCGAGTGGTTCGTGATCCCGAGCATGGCGATGTCATAGAGCGAATAAAAATTGTTCTTCGTGATCCCCCGCCGCCGCTGGGGCTGGCGATACGGGATCTTGCAGCAGTCGAGGCCGATGTCCGCGATCAGGCCACGGAAGTAGGGGTGAGGGTCGTCGATCTCCCGGAGAATCTCGATCACGCGCTGGTCGTACAGGCCGAAACCCGTGACGTGCTGCATCAGCTCGATGTCCGCCAGCTTCGCGGCCAGGCCGTAGTACATCGACCGCAACGCATACATCAGCGGTTGCTCGTCCGACTCCACCTTGACCCCGATGATGATCTTCGACCCTTCCTCCCACCGCTTGATGAAGTCCGGGATCATGCTCGGGGGATCCTGGAAATCCGACGCCATCAGGATCGTCGCATCGCCGTCGGACTGGAGCATCGCATGGAAGGGCGAGCGGATGTGGCCGAAGTTCCGCGCGTTCACGATCACCTTGACATTGGGATCGGCGTGGGCCAGCTCGCGCAGGATCGCGACGGTTCCATCCGTCGACGCATTATCAATATATAAGTGCGAGTAGCGATATTGCGGAAGCTCGGCGAAAACCAGCTTGATCGCCTCGTAGAGCTCCCGGACGTTCTCCACCTCGTTGTAGCAGGGGGACACCACGCAGATATGCTTGCGCTGTCCCTGCGCGACTCCGGAATCCTGGTCAGCGTGCATGAAAGCCTCACGGGACGAGGGAGGGAGAAGGGCAATCCACCAGGTTCCGAATCCGATTCCGATGCCAACGAACCGTACGGGCGATCGCGTCGTCAAAACCGATCGGGCAAGCGAGGCCGAGCTCGTCCCGCGCCCGGGCGGTCGAGGGGACGTAGCGTGTGGCCAGGGCCCCCGCAATCGGTTCCCGATCAATGCCCCAGGCGACCCCTTCGGCCTCGGCGATCCGACGGGCCACGTCACCGATCGTGAGCGCCTCTTCACTGCCGACGTTATAGGAGCGGCCTGGGACTCCGCGCAGCAAGATCGACCAGAGCCAAACCATCAGGTCGGCCGCATACTGATAGGATCGCCAAGGCGTGCCGTCCCCGGCGACCCGGACCGGGCCGCCGGCCAGGGCGTCGCGCACGAAGTTCCCCACCGCGAAGTGAATGTCGAGCGGGAGGTAAGGCCCGACGAAGGCGAAGCAGCGGGCGATCACCGCCCCCAGGCCGTGGGCGTGGCACTCCAGCGCCGCGAGATGCTCGGCGACCCGCTTCCCCTCACCGTAGGCCGATCGAGGGTCGGTCGGATCGGGGGCGCCGGGGTAATCCTCGCCGACGTGGGTCAGCGTGGCGGGCTGGGAGCCGTAGACCGCCCCCGAGCTGGTGAGCAGGAACCGCGATGCGCCCGAGCGTCGCGCCAGGTCGAGGGTCCGCCGCGTCCCCTCGACGATCGTCTCGAACATGATCCGAGGGGCCTCGGCGTTCAGCGCGGCGCTGGCCTCGGTGGCCGCGTGAATCACGTGCGTGAACGTCCCCTCGGGGTCCGCAAAGCTGCGGACGTCCCCTTCATACAAGCGGACCGCCCGATGCCCGGCCAGGTGCGGTGCCTTGCGGGCGAACGCGGCGGGGGAGCGGGTCAGCACCACCACCTCGACCCCGAGCCGGCGATGAGCATCGGCCCAGAGGAGGCTCTCCAGCAGCCAGCAGCCGAAGAAGCCCGTCCCCCCGGTGAGGAACAGGCGAGCGCCGCGGAGGTCTTCCCAGAGCGGGTCCACCTGGGCGAGCACATGGTCGAGGTCGTCGGCCAGCGGGTTAGCCATGGACGGCCTCGCGGCAAAAATCTTCGAGCGACGCGATCATGGAGTCGATCATGGCCGCCGAGAGCCCCGGGTAAACGCCGACCCAGAGCGCCTGGTTCATGACGAAGTCGGTATTCGCCAGGTCGCCGATCGTGCGATGCTCGATCTCGACATACGCCGGCTGTCGCAGCAGGTTGCCCGCGAAGACCAGGCGGGTCGCAATCTTCCGCCCGTTCAGGAAGTTCACCAACTCGCGGCGGGTGAACGGTGCGCCGGGGCGGACCGCCAGGGGGAAGCCGAACCAGCTCGGGTCCGAGCCGGGGGTGGCCTCGGGGAGGACCAGGAATTCCTCGAGCCCCGTGAGCCCGTTGCGGAGCCGGCGAAAATTGTCCCGGCGGGCCGCGACGAACCCGTCGAGCTTGGCTAACTGCGCCACGCCCACGGCCGCCTGCATGTCGGTCAGCTTCAGGTTGTAGCCGATGTGCGAATAAATATACTTGTGATCGTAGCCGGGGGGTAATTCGCCGAGCTGCCAGTCGAACCGCTTGCCGCAAGTGTTGTCCATGCCGGGGGCGCACCAGCAGTCGCGGCCCCAGTCGCGGAATGATTCGACGAGCGTTTTGAGCCGGGGGCGATCGGTCAGGACGGCCCCCCCCTCGCCCATCGTGATGTGGTGCGCCGGGTAGAAGCTGACGGTGGCCAGGTCGCCGAACGTGCCGACGTTCTTGCCGTCGTAGGTCGAGCCGACGGCGTCGCAGCAATCTTCGATCAGCCAGAGGTTGTGCTCGCGAGCGAAGGCGGTGACCGCGTTCAGGTCGAACGGGTTGCCCAGGGTGTGGGCGATCATAATCGCCCGGGTCCGGCTCGAGAGCGCGGGCTCGAGCTGGGTCGGGTCGATGTTATAGGTCGGGATCTGAACATCCACGAAGACCGGCACAAGATGATTCTGGATGATCGGGTTGACCGTGGTCGGGAAGCCGGCGGCCACAGTGATGACCTCATCGCCCGCTCGGAGCCGGCGCTCGCCCAGCTTAGGGGAGGTCAGGCAGGAGAGGGCCACGAGGTTGGCCGACGACCCCGAGTTCACCAGCAAAGCATGGCGCACCCCGAACCGGGCGGCGAACTCGCGCTCGAACTGCTCGGCGAACCGGCCCGTCGTCAGCCAGAAGTCGAGCGAGGAGTCGACCAGGTGGACCAGCTCCTCGTCATCGAAGACCCGCCCCGCGCAGGCCAAGGCGCTCTCCCCCGGCGTAAACGGACGCGTTGGGAATGCGGCCGTGTGATAGCGGCGGACCAGATCGAGGATCTGCCGTCTCAGGTTTTCGCTCGACTCATTCTCATTCATGAGAGAAGAAATCCCTGTACCACCGGATGGTGCGGGCCATCCCCTCGTCCAGGTCAAACAGCGGCGCCCACGCGAGCTCGCGCCTTGCCTTGGCCGCACTCAGGTACTGATGAATGATCTCGTTCGAAGCCTCATTGCGAATCTCCGGCTCCAGGTCGCTCCCCATCGCGCGGAGGATCGCCCGAACCAGGTCGAGGACCGTGACCTGCACCTCGTTGGAGAAGTTGTACGCCGCCCCCGCCAGCTCGGGCCGATCAGCCAGGGCCTCGGCCAGGACGAGGTAGGCGTTGGCCCCGTCCTCGACGTAGAAGTAGTCGCGGACGAACTTGCCGTCGGACCGGATCACCGGCCGCTGGCCGCGAATGACCGAGCGAATCGTCCCGGGGACGATCCGGTTCCAGTTCAGGTCGCCCCCGCCGTAGAAGTTGCCGCACCGGGTGATCGCCACCGGCAGCTTGTAGCTGACGGCATAGGAGTGGGCGATCAAATCCGCGCATGACTTGCTCACGTCATACGGGTGCTGCCCCTGCAAGGGAGTCGACTCGTCGTAGGGGAGCTGCTCCTGATCGCCGTACGCCTTGTCGGACGAGGCGAGCACCACCTGCTTGACTGCCGGCGAGCGCCGGCAGGCCTCGAGCAGGGCCCAGGTCCCCTGGATATTCGACTCGAAGGTCGAGACCGGGTTGCGGTTGGCCGTGCCGACAATCGTCTGGGCCGCCAGGTGGAAGACCGTGTTGATCTCATGCTCGCCCAGGGCCCGCTCCAGCAGCCCTTGATCGCGAATGTCCCCCCGGACCACCTTCACCCGATCGACCAGCCGATCTCGGATCAGACCGCTCTGAGGCACCCAGTCACGGACCAGGCAGGTGACGTCGGCCCCTGCATCGAGCAGGCGGGTCACCAGCCAGCCGCCGACCAGGCCCGTCGCGCCGGTGACAAGCGTCGGCCTGTCCAGCCAAAACTTGCTCATTTCTCCCAGACCTTCCACGGCGCCTGGCCGCTATCCCACAGGTCGTTGAGCGCCTTGTATTCGCGGTACGTATCCATCGCGAAGAAGAAGCCCTCGTGCCGGTAGATCATCAATTCCCCCTGCTGCGTGACCCGTTCCAACGGTTCGCGCTCGAGGATGCAGGAGTCGCCATCGAGGTAGTCGAGCAATTTGCGGTTGAAGACGAAGAACCCGGCGCTCGACCACCCCTCGATTTGCGGCTTCTCCGCAAAGTTGACCACGCGATCCGCGCTGTCGACCTCGAGAGCCCCGAACCGCGAGTAAGGGCGGATGGCCGTCACGGTCGCCATCCGGCCGTGGCTCTTGTGGAACGCGAGGAGCCGGGTGATGTCGACGTTGGCGACCCCGTCGCCGTAGGTCACCATGAACGTATCGCCGTCCAGGTAACGTGCTGCGCGTTGGATCCGGCCGCCGGTCATCGTCTCCTCGCCGGTATCGGCGAGCGTGACGCGGAAGTCTTGCTCTTCATGAGCGTCGTGCAGGGTGACGCTATGCCGTTGCCCCAGGCAAATGGTGAAGTCATTATTCATGGCTTCATAGTTCAGGAAATAGTCTTTGATCATCTTGCCACGATAGCCGAGGCAGAGCACGAACTCGCGGAAGCCGTGGTGCGCGAACAGCTTCATGATGTGCCAGAGGATGGGACGCTGGCCGATTTCCACGAGAGGCTTGGGACGGAACTCGGTCTCCTCGCGAAGCCGCGTCCCCTGCCCTCCGCAAAGTATCAGAACCTTCATGGGCATCCCTTCCGAGGCCGGCGAGTCTTGCCTTTTGATCTTCCGAGTCAATCGTTCGTTCTGACGATCTCACGTCATTTTTCGGCCCGGGAAGCCCGGCTATTCGGGAAAATCGGCAAATTCGACCGCGACCGTGCGTAATCCTCGAGCCGAGGAGGAGAAATGAGAATCAATGACCGTTGAAAACGACTTTCCTCGGAGTCACGTAATCTCTTCACGGCAAATTACTTGCGCGCAGAGTCTGCGTTCCGTCCGGGAGTCGGCAAATCGGCCAAGCCAAAACAACACAAAAAAAAGGGGGACTGAGCCTCAACCTCGCGAGGCTCGACCTGGCCGATTTCGCGCATTATACGACCCCTCCCGAGACTGAGCAAAGTCAGGTCGTGCGAAGTGGGTGGGGTTGGTTGGTCCAAAGCCGAAGGCTAGGAAGGATGGGCAGGCATCAATTCCAAAGGCCGGGCGTGAGTCGAAGTGGATCTCGTCGGGGACGGCTTCCGCCAGGAAAAGGCCGCTGCCCATCCTGCTTCCGAAGCCGTCCCGACGAGAAATCGCGGTCAGTTCCCGGCGGGCTTGACCGGCTTGAGCGGACTCCAGGCGGGCAAGGTCGCGCGGATCTCGAGCGTCAGGTCCCGGTCGGGCTCGACGGTGCGCGAGCCGCCCGACGGCTGCCAGCGCAGGCCGCTGCGATCGTTCAAATCGACGGGCTTGGCCGGCAGATTGCTGAACCGGAATCGGCCCTGGGCGTCGGTTCGCCCCTCGGCCTCGTAGGCGACGCGTTCGTCTTCGCGCCCGACGGGCAGGTGGGCGTAGACCTCGACCCCTGGGATCGGCCAGCCGGTCGCGACGTCCAGGACCCGCCCCGACACCACGTGGCCGGTCTGCAAGCGAATCTCGACCGGTGCGCCGCCTGGGTTCAGGTCCACCGCAACCGGCTGATCGTCCTTGCGAAGATTGAGTTCGGCACGGTAGGGGCCGATCACGGGACTGAGGCCGTCGAACTGGAACCGGCCCTCGTCATCGGTCAGTGTGGGCGGGCTCCAGGACATCTCGGCGTGGGGATGCCTCAAGTTCAGCATGACCGGCATCCCCCGGCGCGGCAGGCCGTCCGGGCCGACGACCCGCCCCGAGGCGGTTACCGGCTTCGCAAGTCGAAGCTCGACGCGTTCGGTCGCCCGCGTCCCGTCAAGCTTGACCGGCTGGCTGATCTGCTTGTTGTGCCCCTGGGACGCCACAACGACATACGTGCCGCCGATCGGCAACGGAGAGAGAAAGAAGCGCCCCTGCTCAATGACGACGTTCTGGGATCCTCCAAGTTGCCCCCCCTCCAAGGCTGGCGGCTTCTCGACCATCTTGCATTCGATGGAGACATTCTCGCCAACCGGCTTACCGTCGGGGTCGAACACCTGGCCGATGATCGCCCCGGCCGGCACCCCTTGAACCTCGACCTCCATCGGCTCGGCCCCCGGCTCAACCTCAAAGCTCCCACTCGGGAACCAGTAGCCCACCACCCCCTGCGCCTCGTAATAGACGGAACCAGGAGCCGGGGCGTCGAACACCACCTTGCCCTTCTCGATCGGCAAGCTTAGCCCTACTGAGGAGAACGCCTTAACGACCCGTTCCGCCCCCGACGAGTAGCTCAACACCCCCTCTATATTGTAAGGGGCGGGACCAGGAACCGGGGTGCCGAACGCCACTTTGCTCTTCTCGATCGGCACGCTACGACTCGTGGCCGGTGCCTCCCCCGCGTGGGACGACGCAAGGATCTGGACCGCCCCCGACGGTTCGAGCGCCCCATCGGGCGTGGTGATCCGGAGCACCACGCGGCGCATGCTCGCTGGAATCACAGTCACAGGCTGAGGCTGAGCCAGGTCGATTGTCACCGAATCCTCCGGCCGCTCCACGACCAGCCGGAAACTCTGTTTCCCCGCCGCCAAGGTCGCCTCACCCGGCAGCAGACCCTTGATGAGAAACGAACCGCCCCCCTCCGTCGGCTCAACGGGCACGCTCCAGAAGAGGTCCTGAGAGCGCGGGCCGTGCTGGAGATCAGGAATGGCGACCTTCTGGCTAACCCAGATGATCGGCTTGCCGGCGTCCTGTTTGAGGGTGGCAAGATCGCCCCTGATCGTGCCGGCGATCGTGCGGTCGCGGTCGACAGTCCAGCGCAGGCCGCTCTGGCCGGGCTCGACGCCCGTCACGACGCAGCGGCCGTGGGAGTCCGTTTCGATCAGGAACGCATACGTCTTCTCGTTCTCGAGCCGGTCGAGCGTGAACCGTCCAGCGGAGTCCGTGGTGGCAATGGGGGGCTCGTGGCCTCCGCGTCCCCAAGCCGTTGTCGGCCCGGCCTCGAAAAAGTTCTTGATCCGCGCACCGGCGATCGGCTCGCCGTCGTTCGTCACAACGACGCCACGGGTCGGCTGCGCATGGGTGATGGCCAGCTTCGTGTCGACGTCCGGTTTGAGGGTCACGCTGCCAGTGGAGAATGGCTGGAATCCGGCCCCGTCGATACTCAACTGATAAGGGCGTCGCGAGGCATGCGGGATCGTGGCAATTCCTTCAACGTCGGTGACCCAACTCGCGCTGTTGAAGGACGAACCATCCTCCGTGACCAGGCCCACCGTGACCCGCGCGCCAGCGGCTGGCGCACCCCGTTCGTCCACCACGCGGATTCGCGCGGGGAAGCCGGCTTCGAGCAAGATGTCGATCCCCTCCACGGTCTGACCGCGTCGGGTGGCGAAGGGGCCAACCAAGGTGGGGGCGTAGTCTTCGGGTCCGACATAGAGATACGTCAAGCCCGCATAGCTCGACTCGAACGAGAAGGTCCCCTTCAGGGGTGACAACGCAACCATGGCCGAGGAGTTCCGCGATTGCGTGAAGGTGGAGGCGGCAACCGGCTTGGACAAGGGCAAGCCATCGGGAGTGCGGATCGTCCCCTTGATCGTGACCTTGCCCTCCCCCGCGGCCTCCTGGTCCTTCGGCGCATATTCAGCCTGGGCGACCTTCAGCCGCTCGAGCCTTTCGGCGGGGGCGAGCACCTGGGCGGCCAGGCTGACGGCCACGCGCGTCCCGCGCTGCAAACCGAACAGGAAGGCCGGCCCGACCAGCAGCAAGGCAAGCAGCCCCCCCCACGAGATCCGCGCCCTTGGCCGCTCGCCCGGGCGCAGGATCCGGAGGATCCGCTCACGCAGGAGGGAGGGATGCCCCGGCCCCCCCCAGGCGACGGCGACCGTATGCGGCGTCGTCCGCTGGACGCGCTCGGCCCAGTCGGCCAGGGTCCGCGAGTAGTCGAGGGGCCGGCCGGTCAAAGCCACGGCCATCGCGTCGCAACAGGCCTCACGCTCGACCCGCACCTGCCGACCCAGCCACCAGACGACCGGGTTGAAGAAGAGGAGCGACTCGACGAGCATCTGCGCCAGGTTCCAGAGAGAGTCGCGCCGCCGGATATGCGCCAGCTCATGGGCGAGGATCGCCCGCAACTCGTCGGCCGGCAGGCTGGTCGCGAAGGCGAGCGGAAGCACGATCGTCGGCCAGACCAGGCCGAGCACGCACGGCCCGAAGTTGTCTCTGCAAGGCACGACGCGGACCTGGCAGCGGATGCCAATCTCGCGCCGAAGGCGTTCCACCAGGTCGAGGAGATCCCGGTCGTGGACTCGCGTCCCCCGCGTCAGGCGAACGGCCCCCAGCGCCGAGCCGGTGGTGCGTGCCAGCATGAGGGCCACACCCGCCAGCCAGCCCAAGGCCGCCACCGGCACCCAATCGAAACCGACCTGCCTTGGTACAGCCTCCTCGGGAACCCTGGCCATGATGGCGGGCTCGGCCTGCGGCAAGACGACGACCGGGAGCGGGGCGAAGCGAACGGCCAGCGGCAGGGGCTGAGGCCGCGTCGGCGGGTATTCGAGGACGGCCCAGGTCGCCAGCCCGGCCGGGAGAACCGCGAACTGCGCGGTCAGCGCCAGTAGGTATCGGGCGTGCGGATGGCGGACCGAGACCCACCGCAAAGCCAGCACCAGAAGCAAGGCCAGCACCGCCCCTTGCCAGAGCGTGTGGAGCAATGCGAAGACAAGGTGCCGCCAGGCCGGTTGTGCGAAGAGATCGAGAGGATTCATGAGGCCTCCTCTTCCGGTCCCGGGGCCACCTTCCGCTCCGCGTCCTGAATGACCTGCCGGATCTGCGCCAGCTCGTCGGCATCGAGCTTCGAGCCGTCGAGCAGCGACTGCAAGGCCCGCGCCGGGCTGCCGCCGAAGACGTTGCGCACCAGCTCGCGCATCATCGGCCGCAACACCTGCCCACGCTTCACCAACGTGTGGTAAACGTGCGCCTGGCCCTGTGGCGAGTGCCCAATCAGCCCCTTCTTCTCCATCACCTGCAACACGGAAAGGACCGTCGTGTACGCCCGGTCCTTCCCGTCAGGAAGCGCCTCCTGCACCCCCCGCACCGACGACGGCCCGCGGTCCCAGAGCACCGCAAGCACCTGCAACTCCAGCTCCGACGGTCGTGTACTCTTCATCAAATGGCCCCCCCCTACTTGGCTACTATGAACCCAGTATCTACTGGACTCATAGTAAAGTCAAGAAGACGGGGCACTCGGCTGAAACGACCGTCAAGTCCCCTAATTTGTCTCCCTGAAACCTTCAGGATCTTGCGAAGACCTGACCCTTGACGACCGGACGTCACGACGTCATGATGTCCGTATGAATCCGAATCCACAAAGTGCCATCCCGCTCTATTTCCAGATTGAGCAGGACCTCGCGTCGTTGATCGCCTCCGGAGTGCTCGCGCCCGGCAGCCAGATCCCTTCGGAAGAGGAGTTGGTCCAGAAATATGGCGTCAGTCGGACCACGGTCCGCAAGGCCGTCCAGGAGTTGGAGCGTCTCGGGCTCATCGAGATCAGGCGAGGGAAGGGGACGTTCGTCCGCGCAGCGAAGCTCACGCAAGAGCTGACCGCCCTGACCGGGTTCGTCGAGGATATGGTGGCGATCGGGTTGCAGCCCTCGGCCAAGCTGCTCAGCAAGGAAACGGTCCCGGCTACCGAGGAAGTCGCCCGGCAACTTCGGCTGCCGATCGGCACGGAGGTCATGCAAATCAGGCGGGTCAGGATGGCCGACGACGTCGCGATCTCACTGGATGAGACCTATCTGCCTCTCGGGCTCGGACGAAAGGTCGTGGAGAACGACCTGGAGGTCTATCCCATCTTCTCTTTGCTGGAAGGGAAATACGACACGCCGCTTCTCGAGGCTGACTACCGAATCGAGGCGGTCTCGGCCGACCCGGCCGTCGCGGAAGCACTCGGGATTGAAGAGAAAGCCCCCATTCTCCTGATCGAGCGGGTCTCGTACTCGCTCGACCAGAACCCGGTGGATTTCGAGAAGCTGTTTTACCGGGGCGACAAGCTCAGGCTCACCACGCGTCTGCAAAGGCGCCCGTCCCCGATCCCGCTCGAGGCCCTGCCGCGGATCGCTTCGAAAGGAAGGTGAAGGCATGAGCATAGGAAGTCCAGATTTCACCGTGCTCGTCGGCTTGACGTCGCTGGCGGCGGGCCTGCTCGGCGGCATGTTGGGGATGGCGGCGGGGATCTTCATCGTTCCGGCCCTCGTCTTGCTGTTCGGCGTCGACATCCGCCATGCCGTCGGCGCCAGCCTGGTCTCGGTTATCGGCTGTTCCTGCGGGAGTGCGGCCAGCGCCATGGAGAATCGTCTCACGAACGTGAGATTGGCCATCTTGCTGGAGATCGGCACGACGCTCGGGGCCCTCACGGGCGTGGTCCTCGGGGGCGTCTTCCCTGAGTCGAGCTTGTATCTGCTGTTCGCAGTGATCTTGTTGGTCTCCGCCTACCAGATGTTCCGCAAAAGAAAGGGGGCCGGTGCGACGCAAGACTTCGAGGGACCGCCGGACCGGTGGGCAACCAGGTTGCGGCTCAACTCCAGTTATCCCGAGCCGATGACTCAGCAGGAGGTTGCTTACCGTGTAAGCCGCGTCGGGTTGGGACTGGTCCTGATGTATGCCGCCGGCGCGGTGTCCTCGCTGCTCGGTATTGGGAGCGGCGTGCTGAAGGTCCCCGCGATGGATTCGGCTCTCCGGCTCCCGATCAAGGTCTCCTCAGCGACCTCGAATTTCATGATCGGCGTGACAGCGGCGGCGAGTGCGGGCATCTACTACGTCCGGGGGGATATCCTGGCCAAGCTTGCCGCCCCCGTCGCCTTGGGCTCGATCGCCGGGGCCTACCTGGGGACGAAGATCCTCATGCGGACCTCGAATGAGCGAATCCGCAAGTGGTTCATCGTCGTCCTGCTGGCACTCGCGGCAAAGATGTTCCTCGCCGCACTTCAGGGCGGCGGCCCGGTGAGAGGGATCTGAGCAATGAGCGTGGCACCGAACAAACCCCAGCAGCTCGCCCGCATGGAAGGGATTCTCGCCAGCCTCCTGCGTTACGGCGCCCTCGTCGCCTCCGGCTGGATCCTCCTTGGAATCGCGTTGAGCGTATTCGACGACATTTCCCCGCTCGTTCAAGGCTCAACGGCTCTTTCCGATCGATGCCTGTCGATCGGCATCGTGCTGCTCATCGCTCTCCCGGTGCTGCGGGTCGCGCTGACGACGGCGGTATTCCTGTTCGACAAGGACTACCTCTTTGCAGCCATCTCAGGGGCGGTCCTGCTCATCATCACGCTGGGATTCCTCCTGGGCCTGATCAATCCCAACAGCAAATTTCTCTGAAACCCTGTTCTCCGGCACCTTTACAGACCCAGCGGTTTTACGCAACGCAGCCCCGAAAGGGCGACCGTCAGAGCCGGCCTGCGGCATCTGACGGTCGCCCCTCCGGGGCTGCAAAGAATCCTCATTTGATCTCATCCTATTCCCAGAGGTTTCACCCCTGGCGAGGAACGGTCGCCTCCCCAGGGCGACAATACTCTCCACACGCCGGGAAGACTTTGCCCGCCTGGCTTTTCTGCCCCTCGAGAGTTGACCAGGCGGGTGTTAGTAAGGCAGGATGTTCAGGAAAATCGCGATCAATTTGCACGGACGGCAAAGAAGAAAAGGCTCCTCATGAAGCGGATTCTCGTTACCGGCGGCTGCGGGTTCATCGGCGCGAACTTTGTGCGGTGGGAGCTCGAGACTTACCCCGAGTTGGAGGTGACCAACCTCGACGCCTTGACGTATGCCGGCAACCCGGACAACCTCGCGGGCCTGAACGGCGAGTCGCGCTATCGGTTCGTGAAGGGGGATGTCGCGGACAGGTCGCTCGTCATGGGCCTGGTGGCCGAGGGGTTCGACGCAATCGTTCACTTCGCGGCCGAGAGCCATGTCGACCGCTCGATCGACGACGCCACGCCGTTCTTGCGGACCAACATTCAAGGGACGCAATGCCTGCTCGACGCCGCACGCGCGGCGGGCACCCCCCGGTTCGTTCAGGTCTCGACCGACGAGGTTTACGGCACGCTCCTGCCCGACGACCCGCCCTTCTTCGAGTCGACCCCGCTGGCCCCCAACAGCCCGTACGCCGCCAGCAAGGCCGGGGCCGACCTCCTGGTCCGGGCCGCCTACCACACGCACGGCCTGGAGACCATCATCACCCGCTGTTCGAACAACTACGGCCCGTATCAGTTCCCCGAGAAGCTGATCCCCTTGTTCGTGACCAACGCCCTGGCCGACATCCCCCTGCCCGTCTACGGAGACGGCCGGCAGGTCCGCGACTGGATCCACGTCTCCGACCACTGCCGAGGGGTCGACGCCGCGCTCCGGCAGGGACGGGCCGGTGAAGTCTACAACTTCGGCGGCCGGAGCGAGCGGTTCAACATCGACGTCACCCGCGCGGTGCTCACCTTGACCGGCAAGCCGGAGACCTTGATCCGCCACGTCACCGATCGCCTCGGCCACGACCGCCGCTACGCCGTCGACTGCTCGAAGGCCGAGTCCGAGTTGGGCTGGCAGGCCCTGACCTCGTTCGAGACCGGCCTGGCCGCGACGGTGGACTGGTATCGCACCCACACCCCATGGGTCAATCGGATCCGCTCGGGCGCCTATCGCTCTTAAATCTCAGGCCAGGCGGGGAGCCGGTCCGGCGGGATCGCCCGGAGCCGTGGTGCGTCTCGGTCTTTGGCCGCCAGGATCGGCGAGGAGACGGGCCACTCGATCGCCAGGTCAGGGTCGTCCCACGCGACGCTCCCCTCAAACTCGGGGCGATAGAAGTTCGTACACTTATACATGAACACGGCAAATTCACTGGTCACGACAAAGCCGTGGGCGAATCCGGGCGGGATGTAGAGCTGCCGGTGATCGGCCGAGGACAGGGTGAGGCCCATCCATTGCCCGAAGGTCGGCGAGCCAACGCGGATGTCCACGGCGACGTCGTAAACTTCGCCCTGGAGGACCATGACGAGCTTCCCCTGGGCAGCGGGGTGCTGGTAGTGGAGTCCTCGGAGCACCCCCTTCGCGGAACGCGAAAGGTTGTCCTGAACGAAGTCCGAAGGGATTCCGGGGTCCCCGGATCGTGACTGGTTCCAGGTTTCAAGGAAGTAGCCACGCTCGTCCCGAAAGATCCGGGGTTCGATCATGACGGGACCTTGAAGGCGTGTCCCACGAAGGTTCATCAGGTCGCTCTCGACGTGAAGAGACGGAGTTTTCAGTTTCACGGAGAAGGACGAGGTGGGCGGAACAGAACGATCGAATCGGCCAATCAAACGGTCGGCTTCCTCGCCCGCTTCCGACATCCTTGTCTGGCGCCGACTTCCGAAACCGCGTTCCCGAAAAAAAAAGGGGGGGGGTGGAAGCCAGCCCGTGCAACTTACTCCCTCAGTCTTTTCCTGACTACCGCAGTTCGCCAGCGATGCTGCGGAGCGGAGACGTTGCTCCGGCGGCGGCTGAGAGGTGCGCCGGAGCAAACGCCTACTCCTTTTGGATTTGATCAGTTGCGTCCCTCGAGCGTCGCATCCAGCGTGCGGCGCAGGCCGTCTTCGAAATCCACCAAGGGGCGATAGCCCAAGACCTCCTTGATGCGATCGAGGCTGGCCTGGGAATCGAGCACGTCCCCCTCGCGGGTCGGGTGGAACTCGGGCTCCAGTGTGGTTCCCAAGATCTTGTTGATCCCGGCGACGAGATCGAGCAGGCTGATCCTCCCCCCCGTGCCGACGTTGAGCACGACGCCCCCGAGCGGCTTCTCGGAGCGCATGGCGGCCAGGTTCGCGGCCACGACGTTGCTGACGTACGTAAAGTCCCGCGTCTGACTGCCGTCGCCGTTAACCGTGGGCCGCTTCCCTTCGGACATGAGGCGGGCGAACCGAGAGATCACCCCGCTGTACGGGCTCGACGGGTCCTGGCGCGGCCCGAAGACGTTGAAGTAGCGGAGACTCACCCCGTCCAACCCGATCGTCTGGGCATAGACGCTGACGTAGTGTTCGCCCGCCAGCTTCCCCACGGCGTAAGGACTGAGCGGTCGGGGGAACATCGCCTCATGCTTGGGGAGTTCCACGGTGTTGCCGTAGGCACTACTCGACGCGGCAAACATGAACCGCTTGACCCCCGCCTGCCGGGACGCCTCGAGCATGTTCAACGTCGCCGTCGGGCCGCTGGCGTGAGAAGGGAGCGGCTCGCGAACCGACCGGGGGACACTCGGAATCGCCGCCTCATGGAAGACGAACTCGACGCCGTCGACCGCCCGGCGGCAGACCTCGAAATCCGATAGGTCTCCCTCCAACCACTCGTAACGGCCCTCCAAATGGGCGAGATTGGAGCGATGGCCCGTGGCAAGATTATCCACAACCCGCACGCGGTATCCGTCGTTCAGAAGCGCTTCCACCAGGTGCGAGCCGATGAAGCCGGCTCCGCCCGTCACAAGAATCAAGCTGGGGTTCTTCACGTCAATCAATCCTCAAATCCAGGAGAAGCGCAACGAGCCCATCCAGACAAGATTGGCAAGATCGCCAACCTTTCGGGCCGTCAAATCCAAAAAGATTCATTGGTCGAGCCTGCCCAGCCACCCGGAGGTGAGCCACGCGCGGGTCAACGGCTCGAGTCACCTCGAATGCCGATCACCCCAAATCCATAACGACTTGTGACTTATCCCTCTTTCAACGGGAGGGAGCGTATTCCGGCTTTCTGGTCCGCGGCTTGTCAGCCCCCGTGACTTGCTCGCGGCGCCGGAAGAGTTGATACGTTGTCGAAGGCTGACCCGACCGGGCCGACGGGCCAAACTCGGTGAAGTCGTTGCTCCCGGCGAGACCGGCGGCGGCTGTTGAGGTGCGGCCGACGATGAAAACATCGGCGCCGCTCGCGGCGAACTCCTCCGGCGTGGCATGGGGGTTACACCCCAGGAACGGCCGGTCGAGCAACAGGCCGACGTACATCGCCATGGTGTCGTCACCGGCGAGCGCCGTGCCGGTATCCGTTCCACGGAGCGCCTCGGCGAGCGCGACCAACTCGGCATCCGACTTCATGCCCCGCAAGTTCATCGAAAGCGAGAAGAGGAGAGGAGCGCCGAACGAGACCAGAATCAAGGCGATGCCGGCGCACCGACCCGGCTCGCTCCAGAGCCGCCCGTGAGGAGCCGCCGTGTAGACGACTCCGCAGACGGCCGCGAGGACAAACGGGTAGATGACAAAATAGTAACGATCGGACTCCACAAAGACGGGCAAATAGATCATCACCACGCACACCACCGGCACCGCAGCCCACCGCCAACGGTCCGCACGCATGTTCTGCCGCCAGGGGGTGTGCACCAGAAACGCCAGAGCGAGCGCCAGGGGCGCGAGGCTGAACCCGTCGAATGCCTGCGTGAACACGCCAATCACGTTGGACAAGTTCCGGACGACAAGCTTGGCCTGGTGCTTGAGGTGCCCCGCGCTCTGAAACGGGGACCAGTACGGGTAGGACAACCCGGTCGGATCTTCCCAGGTGGTGAGCCGGCCCGGCTCCGGCCGGAGAAAGCTCCGGAACGTCGGGTGAAGGCTGTCCGACGCACTCCCCTGTGGGCCTTCCCGGGGACCGACGATCGCGTGGGCGATTTTCGCGGTCGTGGAAATCGTCGGCCGACCGTATTTAAGGCTCAGCAGGGCGATCCAAGGGGCGGAGACCAGGCCCGCCACGACAAGGGTGTAAACCGAGGCACGGAGCAAGGCGCGCGGGGTGTCCTCGCCGATGGCCCACCGCAGGGCGGCGATCCCCGCCACGACGAGGACCGCGATCGGCAAGGCAACGGCCTTGGCGAGGTAGGCAGCTCCCAAGAGCAGGCCCGCGACCAGGGGCGTCCCCCCCTTCTGCGTCCACTGCGGCAACAGAAGGAAACTGATCCCGAAGCAAGTCAGTCCCGCCATCAAGAGGTCCGGGGCGATCTCCAAGGCAGACTCGTTGGCAGCGAGCAGACCGACCAGGCAGGAGCCGATCACCATCCCGACCGGGGGCAGTTGCAAGTTCCGGAAAACCGCCAGGCTGCCCGCCGTGAAGACCAGGCCCGAGCCCCCCATGGCGACCCGTGCCGCGAAGAGCGGGTCGTGGAACAGGGCGATCATGGGGGCCATCAGCCAGCTCAGCATCGGCCCCCAGTAGCCGGAGACCGCCAGGCCGGTCTTGCCGGCCGCGTAATAGGAGGCGATCCGAATATAAGAGACCGCGTCGGGATTCAACTGGTGGCGCCGCAGATACCCCAGCAGGAGCATCAGCCCCACCTGGCAGACGAGGACCGCTGGAATCAGAGGGGTGCCAACTCGCTTCATCGGAAGTAAACTCCGGGAGCCTGGGGCGAGAATCACGCGAGCGACCGGGAAAGCGAAGCGGAACCGAAGTTCGAGTGGGTCAAGAGCGGCACGCCCTCACAAATGCGGCGGAGCCGCCTCGCAAACGTGAGCCCCGGTGCGGTCGGTGGGCGTCGTGGGGAAGGGCAGCAGCGAGTTTTACCCGCGCCGGCCCCGGCCGACATATTGCAGCTTCCCCCACGATTGCTTCGAGACGATGGGATCGAATCGTCGCGTCATCGCGTCCATGATCACGCGCGGCTGGCCGAGCCATGCCTCGTAGGTGGTGCGTTCATGCTCGATCATGGTGGCCAGGGCGTCGACCTTGGCGACCAGCCTCCGCGCAAGCCGACGGTCGCAGACGGCGTGGACGAAGGCGAGGAATGGGGTCAGCCACGGTTCGACGATCACCACGCGTCCCTCGTCGCCCAGAACGCGGCGGATCTCGTCCAGGGTGCGTTCCAGGTCTGCGGGGAGGTCGGGCAAATGGTGGAGTCCCCCTTGGATGATCACGATGTCCTTGGATCGATCCTCGAAGGGCAGTTCCCGGCAGTCGGCGACGTAGCAGCGAGAGGGGCCGTCGTACCGGGCCAACAGCGTAGCCGAGAGATCCACCCCCTCCACCTCGCGGAACCCGAGCCGGTCGAGGGCGCGGAGTCCGTTACCTCGGCCGCAGAAGAGTTCCACGATGCGGGCGTCGCGCGGCCAATCCCGCGCACCGAGCCGAAGCAGCCGGGTCTGGAACTTCTGGATCTCCTGTTCGGGCGTCTCGAACCGGAGATAGGCCGCCTCCCATGGGTCGTCGCAGCAGACCTGGTGAGCCGTGACGTGGACGAGGGCGGGGCGCGCCGGGTCGATGGCAGCCGGGTCAACGTCCTGAATGGGGCGGTCGGCACTCACGGCTCAATCCCTCACAGAGTGTTGGCTGGCGGTGACTTGGCTCAATTCAAGCTGGGCGACGAAGTGGAGCGAAGACCCAAAGATCCAGTCGGCCGGGCCGGGGTAGAGCCGGAGCGTGTCCCGCCACACCCTGACCGCAAGCTCCAATTCCTGGAAGGCCGAGCGCCAACGGTCGCCCGGCCAGTAGTTGTAAGGCAGGACGACGCCGTGGTGCGCGTTGCCGACGTAGTCCATGAACCGCAGCCTCGGGCCGGCAAGCAGGCCGTCGCGCGTATGATCCTTGATCAGCACCCCGCGTCGGGCCACCCGCACAGCCTCGCGAAGCAGGATCATCGGGTCTTCGGTATGGTGGAGCACATCGACGAACATGACGACGTCGACGCTATCATCGGGCAAGGGAATCCGCTGACCGTCGAAAGGGCGAACGGGGATGTGGGTCTTCTCCCGCTCCAGGACGTCGATGCCGGTGAGGGTGATGCCCGGCCTCTGCTGTTGAATGAGGCTCGCCAGCAGTCCGTCGCCACAGCCGACGTCGAGCACCGACGCGTCGGAGGGAAGCAGCTCGGCCAGGTGATCGGCCAGGACGTGGACGCGTCGGCCGTGAACGTAGCCGTCATGCACCTTCTGGATCAGGCCCATATCGTCAGCGGACCTCCGAAGCAAGGGCAACCGCAGCTTGGGGAACTCCGGCCGCCGCATTCTCGTTGGCTCGGCGGAGGCTCTCACGCTCGTGGAACTTCGCCGTTTCGACCCAGATCGAGGCCACCTGGAGCATCACCAGGGTGATCAAGGCCTGGAAGGCCACCATCAGCCCGAACGCGCCGACCATGATCCGCGACCAGTGCAGCGTAATGCGGCCCGATGTGACGAACATCCAGATCCCGGGCGCGAGCAGTACGAGCGACCCGAGGACGCTCAGGCCCGCGAAGATCAGCAGCGGCTTCCAGGCGAAGCAGTGGATCACGGCGGACATCCAGAACGAATCGCCGTCGCGACGCTTCGGCCCGAGGGCCGACATCCGGTTCGCAAGCACGGCGGCGGCCAGCAGCATGAAGCCGGCGCTGCCCAGCATGAAGCAGGCAACGAACCGGTAGATCATCCACTCCTCGATCCGGCGGTTGTGTGCGTAATACTCAACCGGATTGGCCGCCAGCACGAGGCCGAGCAACAGGCAAGCGCTGAAGGCCATCAGGAAGAGCCGCTCGGGCCGGTAGCAAAGTACCCCCTCGAAGATCGTCCGGAGGAAGCGGACCCCATCCTTCAGAACGCTGAGCTTGCTGGTGCCGATCCGCTCTTCGTAGCGCATCGGGATCTCGACGACGCGGAGTCCGTTAATAAGAGCCTTGGCACTCATCGAGGGGGTGAAGTGCAGGCGATCCGGCAGAGGATAGAGCATGTCCAGGGCGCTGCGGCGAATGACGCGCATCCCGCTGGCCGTATCGGTGACCCGCCGGCCGCAGAGGATGCCAAGCAGGATCGCGTAGAGCACGTTGCCGACGCGGCGGATGCGCGGCATCTTCGAGTCCGCCCCCATCCGCGAGCCGAGCACGACCTCCGCCCCCTCGTCCAGGGCCTGGCGGCACATTTCGCCGAAGTAGTGCGGGTCGCAGGTCCCGTCGGCGTCGATGAAGCCAACCAGGCTGCCGGTCCCCTGGGCGAACCCCTCCTTGATCGCCGCGCCGTAGCCCCGGTTCTTCTCGAAGACGATGACCTGGACCTCCTCGAAGCCCCGAGCGATCTCGACGGTGCGGTCGGTTGAGCCGTCGCTGACGACGATGATCTCGATCGCGTCGAGGCGGGCCACCCGCTGGATCTCCGCCCGAGCATCGAGGCAGCGACGGAGCGTGCCGCCGATGGCTTCCTCCTCGTTCAACGCAGGCAGAACGATCGTCAACGTTCGGGCTTGGTCCGCTCTCATGAACTCTCTCCGTGGGATCTCCTGGACACTTCCCGAGTCTCAAATTGTGCGTAAGTGTCGCACAATTTGCCAGGGGCTAGTGTCTTGACAGTTCAAAAAAAGGCGAGCCGATCTTGCCTGGCGACCTATTAAGGCTCAAGCACGCACAAAAACCTTCACGCGAGTCTCGATGAGTGGATTCGGGCGCAAACCTCTCGAAGATAAAATATGCTCGAGTCCGAATTTTCTGCAGGCCCGAAGGGCTGCAAAATCCATGCTTTTTTTCTGATTCTCAATAATGCCTAAATAGTTCCCTGCCAAAGGGAAAGTAGCCCTGCCCCTATAATTCATGCAGAGGACTGCACCGACGACTCAACACGGACGAACATTAACGACGCCCATGCTCTCCCTTTCGACGACTCAGCGCGACGAACTCTTGGCGATCTACCGCAAGGATTCTGATCCCGAACTCCGCTTTCGCGCCCACATTATCCTCCTGTTGGCTGACGGCCATCCCTGGGACAACATCGAGTCCATGCTCTTCTGCAGCTCACGCACTGTCGACCGCTGGCTGAAGCGGTTCCAGGCCGAGGGCCTCGAAGGGTTGACTGGGAGGAAACGGGGCCGGCCCTTTCGGCTGGGCTTCGGCTGGGTCGCCATCCTCGTGAACTGGGTGACCACCACGACCCCCAGCGACTTCGGTTTCCTCCGCAGTCGCTGGTCGTGTGTGTTGTTGGCCCTGCTCTTGCGAGAAAGAGAAGGCGTTCGCGTCAGCCGGGAGACCGTCCGTCGCTGGCTCCATCGCGGCCACCTGGTGTACCGGCGACCCCGGCCGACCCTGAAGCCGGACGAAGACGAGAGGCAGGTCAAGCTGGCTGAACTGCGGAAGCTCCTGGAAGAGCTGCCCGAGGACGAGACGGCCGTCTGGCAGGACGAAGTCGAGGTTCACACCAACCCAAAGATCGGCCGGATGTGGATGTTCAAAGGCCGACAAGCGAAGGTCGAGACCCCCGGGACGAACAAGAAGCGGCACATCTCCGGCTCAATCCACTGGCGGACCGGCCAGGTGTTCGTCACCGAGGCGGCCCCCAAGCAAGGGCGCGACGGAGCGTTGTTCATCAAGCACCTCGACGACCTGCGCCGCAGGCTGCGACGCTACCGCAAGATCCACGTGATCTGCGACAACGCGGGGAGCCACACCAGCCTGGAGGTGATCCAGTACCTCTGGAAGCACGAGGGTCGAATCGAAGTCCATCTGCTCCCCGCATACTCCCCGGACCTGAACCCGATCGAGCGGGTATGGTGGCATTTGCACGAGAACATCACCCGGAATCATCGGTGCAAGGATCTGGAGGAATTATTGGATCGAGTCTTCACCTGGCTGGGACAGGCAAACCCTTTCCAGATCGAGGGTTCGGCTTACCCAAAAGCCAGGGCCGCCTGATCTACTTTCCCATTTGAAAGTTTCTATTTAGCGTCGGCGACAGGCTCAGCGGCCGCCAGAGCTTGGTCGATGGAAACTCGCGACGAAACCCTTCGGAGGCAATGGTGCGCCAACGCCGCAAATGCCAGCAGGGAAGCGGCCGTGACGACGAGGAGAGCCCACTGGACCTCCCCCCCTGCCCTGGAATAGAGAAACCCGGCCAGGCAGCAGAGGAAACTCAGGCCCCAGAGTGTCAGAGATGTTCGCGGATGTGACCAACCACTCCGGATCAGGAGTTGATAGTTGTGCTCGCGATGCGGCAACCAAAAGCTCTCGCCGCGACTCATTCTCTTGAGCACGGTGAAGCAGGCGTCGAACAGAAAGAGCCCGTGGACCAGGAGAAGGGACGTCCAAGGGACGCCGTAGCGCACATGCGCGATCTGAGACAGGAGGGCCAGGACGAAGCCGAGCGTGACGCTCCCCACATCTCCCATGAAGATTCGGGCCCGGGGAAAATTATGCGGTAGGAATCCGGCCGCCGCGCCGGCGAGTGCCGCCGCAACGGACGCACTCGATCCCGCTCCAAACCGCCAAAGCAGCATCGAGAGCGTCGAACCGGTCAAGACGCCTTGGCCGGCGGCCAGCCCGTTGATGCCGTCCATGAAGTTGAAGAAGTTGCAGTAGGCGACGATGGTGAGAATGGACAGGGAAAGCCCCAACCCGTGAGGCAGGTTCACCACATGGCCGGGCCAGTCGAGGGCCTTCACCGGCAGATCGAGTGCGACCACAAGCAGGCTCGCCGACACGAGCTGCACCAAGAGGCGAATCGTGAACGAGAGCGAACGCACGTCGTCCCGAAAACTGACGAGCGCCACCGCCGCGACCCCCAGCGCACTCAGCACGGATCCGGTGCTCGGCGGGATCAGCCAGGGAACGAGCAGGAAAAGGGTCAGCACGATGGCCAGGCCCCCGGCGCGGGGCGTGGCGATCTGATGGCTCGAGCGATCGTTCGGCTGGTCGACGATCCCAAATCGGCGAACCAGGCCGCGCACGGGAAACGTCAGCAGGCCCGAAGTCAGCGTCGCCAGAGCAAACACCGTCAAGAGTGTTTCCATAAAGAAGTCTCAGCGGAGCAAGCGCCGCAGGGCAGAACCGTTGCGGTCAGTGATTCTTTATTCTTGGCTCAGTCAACGATCGACGGATGGGGAGGAAGGGCTCTGAAGCCAGCGGAGCGTTTCCGCGACCCCGGCCCCGATCGTGACCGCGGGACGAAACCCCGTGGCCGCCGCAAACGGAGACCCATCGTACTCGGACGGTTCGGTGAGCGTACGCACGCGATCGGAAATCTTGAGGGAGCGCCCCAGGATTCTGACCCCGAGATCGGCCACTCCGGCCGCACACAGGACCGCAGGCCGAGGGAGTCGCGGGCGAGGCACGGCGCGGCCGAGAGCGTGGTAGGCGGCCTCGTGGATCTGCGCGAGGGTCGGCGCTTCACCGGGGGCCACAATAAACGTCTTTCCCTGAGCATGGGGAGACTGCCACGCCTGATAGGCCGCCTCGGCCGCGTCCGCCAGAAAGAGGCAGCTCTTCTTCACGCCCGGATCGCCGATCGGCCAGTAGCGCCCTCGGGCAATCGCCCGGAGCAAACGCTCCATGTTCCCGCGCCCGTGAGGACCGTAGAGGAGGGGGAACCGGAGAATGGCGAACCGAAGCCCCTTCTCCCCCTCGCGCTGGATGGCCGTTTCGGATTGCCATTTGCTGATACCGTAGGGAGTCACCGGCGCCACGGGCGACTCGATACCCAGCCTCCTCCGCCCGGCCGGCCCGAACACGGCCACGGTGCTGGCAAAGACCAGCATGGTCCCGGCCTCACGGCAAGCGACCGCAAGCCTGGCGGTCGCCTCGGCATTGATGGCGTAGACCCTGCGCTCCTCCTCGGCCGTCCGGGGGACCTTGTGAACAAAGGCCGCGAAGTGGAAGACGGCGGAGCACCCGGCAATCACCCGGGGCCAGTCGACCTCGGTCACGTCCCCCGCAACGAAGCGTTGGAACGACGACTCCCGACCTTGGGCCGGCCCGTGCAGGCTTGTCCCGACGACACCGATCGACGCGTCGGCAAGCCTGTCGGCGAGCGCCCTACCGAGACCACCGTTCGCACCAGTAAGGCAGACCAGATCGCGACCTTCTGACATGGGGGCGACAACCTTGGCTCTTATCTCTAAATAGAAACTTTCAAATGGGAAAGTAGATCAGGCGGCCCTGGCTTTTGGGTAAGCCGAACCCTCGATCTGGAAAGGGTTTGCCTGTCCCAGCCAGGTGAAGACTCGATCCAATAATTCCTCCAGATCCTTGCACCGATGATTCCGGGTGATGTTCTCGTGCAAATGCCACCATACCCGCTCGATCGGGTTCAGGTCCGGGGAGTATGCGGGGAGCAGATGGACTTCGATTCGACCCTCGTGCTTCCAGAGGTACTGGATCACCTCCAGGCTGGTGTGGCTCCCCGCGTTGTCGCAGATCACGTGGATCTTGCGGTAGCGTCGCAGCCTGCGGCGCAGGTCGTCGAGGTGCTTGATGAACAACGCTCCGTCGCGCCCTTGCTTGGGGGCCGCCTCGGTGACGAACACCTGGCCGGTCCGCCAGTGGATTGAGCCGGAGATGTGCCGCTTCTTGTTCGTCCCGGGGGTCTCGACCTTCGCTTGTCGGCCTTTGAACATCCACATCCGGCCGATCTTTGGGTTGGTGTGAACCTCGACTTCGTCCTGCCAGACGGCCGTCTCGTCCTCGGGCAGCTCTTCCAGGAGCTTCCGCAGTTCAGCCAGCTTGACCTGCCTCTCGTCTTCGTCCGGCTTCAGGGTCGGCCGGGGTCGCCGGTACACCAGGTGGCCGCGATGGAGCCAGCGACGGACGGTCTCCCGGCTGACGCGAACGCCTTCTCTTTCTCGCAAGAGCAGGGCCAACAACACACACGACCAGCGACTGCGGAGGAAACCGAAGTCGCTGGGGGTCGTGGTGGTCACCCAGTTCACGAGGATGGCGACCCAGCCGAAGCCCAGCCGAAAGGGCCGGCCCCGTTTCCTCCCAGTCAACCCTTCGAGGCCCTCGGCCTGGAACCGCTTCAGCCAGCGGTCGACAGTGCGTGAGCTGCAGAAGAGCATGGACTCGATGTTGTCCCAGGGATGGCCGTCAGCCAACAGGAGGATAATGTGGGCGCGAAAGCGGAGTTCGGGATCAGAATCCTTGCGGTAGATCGCCAAGAGTTCGTCGCGCTGAGTCGTCGAAAGGGAGAGCATGGGCGTCGTTAATGTTCGTCCGTGTTGAGTCGTCGGTGCAGTCCTCTGCATGAATTATAGGGGCAGGGCTACTTTCCCTTTGGCAGGGAACTATTTAGAGAACGTGCGAGGGCCGGAAGACCGAAACCGAGTCCGGCCAGAGGTCATCCGCGACTCTCAGGAAAGCTCACCCGCCAAGCTCACGGTTTCTTGCGGCCGATCCATTCTCAAGAGCGACTCTTTCGCCGGGAGCTTCTTGCCGAGCAGTTCTCGGTAGGCCTGAAGAATCCGTTGGATATAAAGGTTTTCATCAAATTCCAGCACGGCCCTCTGTCGCGCAGCCCGCCCCAACCGGTCCCGGAAGGGGGGATCCTTCAAGACTCGCAGAATGGCCTGGGTCAAAGCCTCGGCGTCCCTGGGAGGCACGAGGAGGCCCGACTCTCCCTCCGTCAGCGCCTCGCGACAACCGCGGATCTCGGTGGCGACGATGGGAAGCCCCATCGCGGCCGCCTCCATCACGGCGCGAGGAAAACCTTCGCGGTAGGAGGGAAAGACGAAGAGGTCGAGAGCCGCGAGCAGGGCCGGCACGTCATGCTGGTACTCGAGGTCGATCAGGATATCGCGGATCCCTAACTTGTCAGGAAGGTCGGCGGGAATCCGCTGGCTCGGCTTCTCTTCGAAGACGCCGCCGGCGCAGAGGAAACGCACGTTGGGAAAGACCTGGCGAACCCGCGCGGCCGCCTCGCAAAACTCGACGTACCCCTTGTCCCTGGCCTTGCGTGCGATCGTCCCGATCAGAACAGCATCGGCGGGGATACCCAGCCGGGTGCGCAACGCGTGGACCTTCTCCGCGTCCACGCGGTCAGGGTCGAATGCCGAGAGGTTGATGCCGTTCCCCAGGTACTTGATCCGAGACGGAGCCGCCAAACGGAGCCGGCGAGCGGTCTCGACGTCCTCCCGACTCTGGCAAAGCATCATGTCGCCGCACTGGCTACCGATCCGCTCAGCCGTTTTGTGCAGGAATCGATCTTTGAACGTGCTGTTCTCGTGAAAATAGAAGCCATGAACCGTGTTGACGACCACGGGAACGCCGGCCATCCTGGCGGCCACGCGACCGAGCAACGCCTGCTTCGGGCCATGAGTATGGACGATGTCGAATCGCTCGGCCCGGAAGAGACCGACTAGGCGGGCCAGAACTCGCGCGTCGTTGAATGGCTCGAAGTCGCGCCCCATCGGAATCAGCCTGACGCGGATTCCATCCTCAAACGTCGTATCCTCCTTGAGGATGTCCCCCGGCGCACAGATCCCGCAGACATCGGCCCCCGCCGCGACGAGGGAGCGAAGCTGGGCTCGCAAATGCACCAGGATGCTAATATCGATATTGTAAACGTGAGCAATTTTAAGTTGCTCACTCGACGTCCGATTGGGTGTTGACTTCATAAGCAATACCTCCGCCCCCCTTTGAGGGGCGAGTTCGTCTCCACATCGTCAGAACACCCTGAGGCAACGGCTTCGACAACTCGAGCCGAGGGAGCGAACCGGGCCTCGGCGTTCACTCACGCCCGGACCGCTTGCCTCACCGCACTCCCTTGGAGCTTGGCCGCCCAGCTAGCAAACGAACCGAGGCGGACCGGACGCCCCAGGGACTCGGAGACGCGTCATCATACCGCCAGTTCCTGTGCGACAAGGGGGGCGCGCTGGGCATCGAGCCAGGCCTGGAACATCAGCACGGACCAAATAAAGGTGGTCCATTCGCGCTGCTTCGTCAAGTGATCCGACCAACGCGACCGGATCAGTTTGGCGTTCCAGTATCCCTCGGAGCGCAACCGGCCTTCGTCCAGCAGCGCCTCGGCCCAGTCCCGCAACGGACCCCGCAGCCAGGCTGCGATCGGGATCCCGAATCCCATCTTGGGACGATCGATCAGCTCTTTGGGAACATACCGATAAAGGACCTGCCGCAGCAGCCACTTGCTCTGGCCGTCACGGACCTTCAACGACCGGGGCAAACTCAAGGCGAATTCGACGACCCGGTGATCGAGCAGCGGCGCGCGTGACTCGAGGCTAACCCCCATGCTGGCCCGGTCGACCTTAACCATAATATCGTCGGGCAGGTACATCAGCATATCGAGCAGCATCACCGACTGGATGGTGTCGGAGACCTGCCAGGACGAGCCGTTCTCGAACCGCGTGCTGAGCGGGCCAGCCCCCAGCACCGGGCTCCCCGGTCCCGCAGACCGCAGCATCTGGATATAAATATCGTAGGGGCTATTGCACCGGCCGAGCAGGTCGGCAAAGAGATGAACGCGTCTCCCGTTGAGATGCTGACCCAGGTTCCGCCCGGCCACCAAGGGGCGGAGCAGCCGGGACGTGCTGTCCCAGGCCTTGACGGGGACCGCGGAGATCGCGCCGGCGAGGAGCTTCCGGGTCGGCCTCGGGAACTTGCGGATCATGTTCCAGAGCCCCGGCAACTGCAAGTAGCGGGCATAACCGCAGAAGAGCTCGTCGCCACCATCGCCCGAGAGGCTCACCGTCACCGATTGCCGGGCGAGCCGGGAGACCAGCGACGTCGGCACCTGCGAGGAATCGGCGAAGGGCTCGTCGTAGGAGGAGGGCAAGCTGGGGATCACGTCCATCGCCTCGGCCGGCGTGACGTAGAGCGCGGTGTGGCGGGTGCCGATGTGCTTGGCGACCGCCTCCGCGTGGTTGGCCTCGTTATAGCCCTCGTCGTGGAACCCGATGGTGAACGTCTCGATCGGCCGGCTACTCTGGGCCTGCATCAAGGCCACGATCGTCGACGAGTCAATCCCGCCGGAGAGGAAGGCCCCCAGGGGAACGTCGGCGATCATCTGCTGCGCGATCGTCTCGCGGAGCAATGCGTCAAGCCGGTCGATCGCCTCGGTATCAGTCCCCTGGAACGGGTTGGCAAGCCCGGCCTCGGCCATCTGCCGCGCTTCCCAGTAGGGGACGGGGCCAAGGACCTGCCCGGGACGTGCCGGGTTGATCGTCAAAATCGTCCCGGGATCGAGCTTGGAGATCCCTTTATAGATTGAACGGGGCCCCGGGACGTAATTATGCTGGGCGTAAGCCGCCAGCGCTTCCCGATCCACTTCCCCCGTGAAGTCGGGGTGAACCCGAAGCGCCTTCAGCTCCGAACCGAAGAGAAACGTCCCGCCCATCCATCCATAGTACAGCGGCTTCTCACCGATCCGGTCGCGCACCAGGTAGAGGACGCGATCGACCCGATCCCAGAGCGCGATGGCGAACATCCCGACAAACCGCTCGACGGCCGCACGCACGCCCCACCGGCTGATGGCCGCCAGCAAGACCTCCGTATCGGAGTGGCCACGGAACGGCGGCGCCGATCCCCCTTCCAGCTCCTTGCGCAGAGTGAGAAAGTTGTAGATCTCACCATTAAATGCGACCACGTACCGCCCGCAGGCGGAAGCCATCGGCTGATGCCCCTCGGGAGTCAGGTCCAGAATCGCCAGCCGCCGAAACCCGAGGGCAATCCCCGCTTCCGCGTCAGTCCAGACACCACGGTCGTCGGGACCTCGCAGGTAGAGCGTGTCAGCCATTCGGGTGACGTGAGACCCAAGAGTTTCGGCGTCCAAAGAGGATGAAGTCGAGAGGATACCGGCCAATCCACACATCGGGCGTTGAACTCCTTCACGTCTCTGCGTCGTTCCGCGGCTTGCCTGCATCGGCAATCGCAAAAAGGCGACTTAGTCGGCCAAGAGGGGGGTTGCCCGGAGATGACAGGCCTCGGCCAAAGGCAACGCCATCATACAAATCCGCATGATAAGCAACTACCGGCACCAAGCGGAATTGCCGCTCAACACAGACGTGACGGCTGCCCCCTGTACGGCCTCGTACAGCCGACAAAACGGATTCCCGGCGTTCTCTATCACTTTGTTGACAGCCTCTTCTGTAATTCCTAAATCATTCGTTACAAGTGCAAAACTTATGTATTAAATACTTATGACACACCGTCAGTCCGGGTCGGCCGTGTTGCTAAAACGCAACATACACCCACCGAGAGAATACGGCATGATGACAATGTCCATGGGTTTGCGGGTCAAATTCCGCCACAATTCACCGGGGAGGTTACGCCTGGGCAGCCATCCTGAGCCGCTTCTCGCGGCGACAATCCCGAAGGTAAAGTGCCACCCCCACGGGAAACGTACCAAGCCAAAGAAGGCGAACCTTCAACCCGCGCAACGCCCGCGCCTGGGACACGATCCCCAGCTTCTCGTGAAGTGAAAATCGCGTGTAATTGGCGGCAGACTTGAAGAAGCTCTTGGGGTCATACCAGGCCCACTTCAAATCCTCATTCAAAATTGCTGTAAAATAATAGAGATAACCTGCGGCATATTTGCTGGAAGTCCCCACGGACGTGGTGAAGCTGTTGACCGTTTCCATGTGATAGGTACGCAGATACTCATTGACGAACCGAGTTTTGTACCGCCGGGCGATCGCCTGCCAGATCACACCTTCAGGCACATACTTGCATTTTTCGAAAGTCGGAAAGGGATACTGCCTCAAGACGTCAACCCGGTGAAAGCCCCACTTCTCCCCTTGGACTTTATAGCGATAGAGCAGTTCCAGCGAATCCGAGTCGAACACCGCACTCGGGAACAAGTCTCCAACCAGACGTCCGTCAGGCGTCCTGCAGAGGGCAGTGACTGCAGAGAAGGCTTCGCGTTCGGTCTCGGGGATCGCATCCCAATGGTGTTTGAATCGTTCGAGCGCCTCCGGCACGCACTCGTCGTCGGAATCGAGGGTCAGAAAGAGCATCCCCCGAGCCGCTTCCAAGGCCGGGCGGTAAGTTGTATTCTTACCCCCATTCGGCTGATAGATGTAACGAATCGCGAAATCCGCAGTTTGCGCCCATTCCGCGACCAGGTCGCCGGTTCCATCAGTGGACCCGTCGTCGACGATCAGCCACTCGAAGTCCCGAAACGTTTGCGCCCGAAGGCTCTCATAGACGCGGGCCAGGGTGTGTCGGCGATTGTACGACGGAGTAAAAACAGTAAAGGCAAAAGCATGTTCGGAAATCACAATAGTTCTCACAAATGAACGGACGACGCGGTGCTGGGCAAGGTCCTACGCCGCCTGAACGCCCGGGCCATTTCCTGTCAAGTTCCCACCAAATCCAGCCAACCGGGCCGACGTCTCTTGGTGCTCACGGCCCATTCTGGCCGGACGACAAGTAGAACATCAAAGGGCCGGACTCAGTCCGACAGCGGACTCGCGGCGACCGTACAACCAGTCCGACGGACCAGCTCGTCGACCGACTTCACGGCGATCAGGTTCTCACAGACCCGACTGATATGATCTCGCCCTACAGGCGTCAACCGGCCTTCATTCGGTTGGCGAAAGACCGAAAACCCTCGATCCCACAAGCACTCCAGCATTGCCCCAGTGCCGTACCCATATCTTTGGAAATTCATTTCATAAGATTCGATATAAACGCACGAAGTTCGTTCCAGGGTTTTCTGGGCACCGCGGAGAGCGAAGATTTCGTAACCTTCGACGTCGATCTTGAGCAGGTCGATGTTGCCGTCCGGCTTCAGGATATTGTCAAGCGTATCGAGTTTGACCGAAATCCCTTTGCCCTGTTCAAGGATGTGGTTCTGATCGTCCGACCCGGTGTCCGAAAACATGATCTGGGACGGTTCGACCCCGACGGCCATATTGAAAGTTTGAACGTTTTTCGCTTTGTTCAGTTCGATATTTTTTAGCAGATATCCGTAGATCCTCGGATTGGGCTCGATCGCCTGAACACTGCCGCTCGCGCCGACGGAGACCCAGGCGGCCAAGGCCGTGCTGCCGATATTGGCACCAACGTCGACGAACTGATCGCCCGGCTTCAGGTAGCTGTGAAAAAAGGCGGAGTCCAAGTGCCGCTGGTCGGGAGCAATCCAGAGGGAGGCTGAAAGCGACGTCGGAAAGAAACCGAGTACGAATCCCTCTTGCCGGATTTTGAACCAACGGCTCAACCCACTCCGCATCATGAGCCTGGAGGCCAAGAACCAGACCGGACGCTCTTGCTCAGAGAGGATCTTCAGATATCTGGAAGCCATCGTATTCCCATTCACCAAGAAGAATAAAGAAAGGCCTTCGTCGTTACTCAAACTTCAATGGAGGGCCAGAAAAGCCATGCACGTGAAGTCCTCCCGGCGAACAGGTTATCGCAGCCCCGAAGGGGCGCCTGTTCCCTGCCGGGGACGTAAGCCCCTGGGAACAGGACGAGCTCAAGTCAGAATTCTTTATAGCCCCGGAGGGGCGACCATCGCATACATAGGCCGGCTCTGACGGTTGCCTCTTCAGGGCTGCAAAATGCGTGCATGACTTTTCTGACTCTCAATCGCTCGGAAGAACGTGCCGCAAGACAAATTCGTTGCACCCCATCTTTCGATGCCGTGGGGGCATGGGGCTCTCCAGGACCAGCCCCCGGTCTCGGTAGAACTGGACGATCTGCTCGGGTGTGGCAACCTCGAACGGATAGCCGCCAATCCAATCGATGATGTTGTGCCAGCGGCTCATGCCGCGCCCATTCACCGCCTGCTCGTGATATCGAGTCCAGGCGTGGATGGTACGCATGGGCTGCCCGCTGACGATATACCATCCCGCCATCGCAACTTCACGAGGACCCATCACAAGCAGAGCAAACGGTCCCTGGGCAACGCGGGGCAGGCGATTGTAGGTCTTCTTGAGAAATGTCCACCACTTGGACAAGGCACCCTGGTCGTTATAGATCGCAATGTACAAGCGACCGTCAGGAGCGACCAGCGGCACCACATTCCCGAGCGCTTCCCACATGGAGCCGGTATGGTGCAGCACCCCCCAGGAATAGACCACGTCATACGTGCCCAGCGAACCGAGGTAGTCCCGATCGAGGACGCTCCCCTGGGCGATCGTCCAATTCTCGGCCTCGGGGAAGTAACGCCGTTTGACCTCGCGCGTGCTGGCTATGGAATGGGGGTCGTAGTCGAATGAATGGACGGAGGTCGCCCCGAGACGCATAGCGGCTAGGGAGAAGAGGCCGCTGCCCGAGCCGACGTCCAGGAAGGACTTACCCTGCAGGTTCTCGACACCCAGCATCGTGACGAGCGACCGGGTCGCCTGCTCGATGCGCCGGTCGTCCAAGACGGAGAGGAAATTCGCCCAGTTCTTCCCGAATTCGAATCGGTCGCCCCGTCCGACCTCGGAAGCATGTTGCGAATGCGGCTCTGGCAACATCGGTGATGGCGACCCCGCAAGTTCTTCGGGTATCCTTGGCATGATAGGATCGTCGGAACGATCATACAAACGGCCACGACTTTGCAACAAGACGTGGCTAGAGCGAGTTCTCTCGGATGTCGGACGCCGCTTTCCCTGGTCCGGCGGCCGCAGGCGACCCCGCGACCAACGGGGGTTCACCCCGTGCCGACGCCCCTGGACCGAAAGCCACGGTATCATACAAGTCGGCATACCGGGCAACCACCGCCGTCAAGCGGAAATGCTCCACGACGCGGGCACGGGCGGCGGCTCCGAGCGTCGCCTGCGCCTCGGCAGTGAGCCCGATGAGCTCCCCCCAAGCCAGGGCCAGGGCCTCCGGATCGCGTGGCGGCACGATCCGCCCCGTCTCTCCGACGATCAGGGCGGCATCCCCCACGTCGGTCGCCACGCAGGGGACCCCCGAGGCCATCGCCTCGCCCAGGACGTTGGGAAACCCCTCGGAGGTTGACGTCAAGGAGGCAATGTTCATGGAGGCCTGGATTCGCGGCATGTCGGAGCGGCGGCCGAGGAGATGACAATGCCCCCGGAGCCCGTTCTGCTCGATCGGGGCGGCGAGCGCCTGGTTCTCCCAGGTGATGTCGTCGCCACAGAGGATGAAGTGGACGTCCGGGCATTCCTGGTGCAGCCGGCTGGCGGCGGCGAGGAACGTGTCGTGCCCCTTCTGGGGATCGAACCGCGCCACCAAGCCGATCAAAGGGGCACTGGCCGGGATACCGAGTTCCTGCCGCAACGAAGGTCCGGCGGCGGAGTCGGGCTGAAAGGCCTCGATGTCGAAGCCGTTCGGGATCGTCACCAGCCGCTCGGCCGCGTATCCCATGGCCGAATGCACGGCGCGCGAGGCCTCCGAGCCGCAGATGATCCGCGTCGGCAGCCAGCCGGACAGGCGGGCGCAGAGGCCGGCGGTCAGGGACGTCATCCGCTTGTTCATGCCGGCCTGGAGATCGCTGTTGCGGAGGTTCCAGACGACCGGCACCTTACCGGCAAGGCGGCCCGCCAGGCCGCCCAGCAAGTCGGAGTGGTGCAGCCAGGTCTGGATCAGGTCGGGGCGTTCCTGACGGACCAGCCGCACCAGGCTCCAGATCACGCGCGGATCCGGAATACCGCGCCGCATCCCAAAGCAATGCACGGGGACGCCCAGGCGGCGCAGACTTTCGCCGACGGGACCGACCGCGACGAGCGTTGCCACGACTGGCTCGTACCTCATCCGGTCGAGGGTCGAGATCAGCTTGAGCAGCATCATCTCGGTCCCCCCCATGTGGGTGGTATTGATCACGTGGAGGATCTTCACGAGATAAGCCCTGGAGTGGCCGGCCTGGGGGGAGGCGGGGCGGCGGTGAAGGAGGTAGCGAGGGCGACGACAAAAAGGATGTATCGCTCCTCGAGGATGTTGTGGCTGAAGAACCCCCAGTACGAGAGGAAAATCGCGAGGGGCACCGTGATCGGCCGGAACTCGCTGGCCGCCCCCCAGGTCGACGCGACCAAGAGCGCTGGCAGGATCAGGCCCCCCAGGATCCCGTGCTCGATCATGAGGGCCAAGTAAATATTATGCGGGCCCACGAAGTCGAACGGCGGCTCGACCGACGCCCCCGTACCTCGACCCAGGAAGGGGTGCTCGACGATCACGTCGAGGGCAAATTGAGCAGCCTCGAAGCGGTACTCGTCCGACTCCCCGCCGATCTCGAAGTTGGCACGGCTCGCGGTGTTGTCATCGAGCATCCCCCTGTCTTCCAGATACAGAATGACCGCCGGGCCGGAGACCGCCCCGGCGAGGGCGACGATCAGTGCGTACCGGGTGAACCGGCCGGTTCCATGCCGCATCGCGATCGCGAGCGAGGCCATAAGCGCCCAGCCGAGCATCGCCGAGCGTGAGAACGTCGTCGCCACGCCGACCCCCACCGCCAGCGCGTAGAGGACCTGCCACCTCATGCTCACGACCTCCAGGCCGACGATCATGCCCAGAACGAGGGCGGCACCGGACTTGTTGGAGTTCTCATAGAGCCCGGCGGAACGGCCCGGATTGGTGCTAAACGTCCCCGGCGCAAACATCTCGTAGATATTGAGGGCGACAGAGACCAGGGTCACGCAGACGACCGCCCCCGCCGCGAACCGACAAGTCTGACGATCGCTGAAAAGCAGCAGCATGAGCACCAGGAAAATGATGCCGAAAACCCGGTTTCGGAACAGGGTTTGCCCGCCCTCGCCCAACTGAGCCCAGCTCAGGGAGACAAAGATCACCACGAGCGTGGCGAAGCACCAAAAGAACACGGCCTGGCGCTGGCCTCGATCGGCGGGGGGACGCGTCAGCACCGGCACACAGGCAATCGCGAACAGGAGAAAGGCGTGCGTCACCGTGAACGGGATGAGCTTGGCATCCATCAGGAACGCAATCAGATCGGAGAAGAAGGCCGCTGCTGCGGCGGCGACGAGAACGAGCCTGTATTTCGAAGCGTAGTTCATCGGCTTGCTGCCTTCGCGCCGAGTGGGACGAGCGCCGCCTCAGTGGCGTCGAGCAGGCGGTCGCGGGAAAACTCGGCGACCAACCGGTCCCGGACCCGCTTCGACGTGACGTCGCCGGCAGCGATCCGGCCCAGCATGCGGGTCGTCGCGACGGCCAAGGCCTCCGGGTCGCCCGCCACAACCACCTCGCCGCAGTCGCCGACGATCCAGGCCGCATCGCCGACGTCAGTCACAACGCAAGGCGTTCCGCAGGCCATGGCCTCGCCGATGACGTTGGGGAACCCCTCACTCCGGGAAGAGGAGACGAGCACGTCCAGCGCATTATACACGTTGGCCATGTCACTGCGGGCCCCGCACCAGGTGAGCCGCGACGTGAGGGCCAGTTCCTCGGCGAGGCCCCGCATCGCGTCGGCGTAGGCCCCCTCTCCGGGTGCAACGCACACGAAGCGGAGGTCGCTCCGCGTGGCGGCCAGGTGCGCCGCGGCCTTGAGGAAGGTCCCGTAGTCCTTTACGGGGTCGATCCGGCCCACCTTCCCGATCAGCAGAGCGTCGGCCGGGACCCCGATCTCCTCACGGAATCGCTGCCGCGCCGCCGGGTCGCATCGAAACCGACCGGCGTCGAACCCGTTCGGGATCACGACCGAGCGGCCTTCGGGGAAACCGTTGGACCGGGCGTAGTCCAACCCGAACCGTGAGTTCGCGATGATCAGGTCCGGGGTGCCGGCCAATGCGCATTCGAGCCGATAGGCCACGCGGGCTCCAAAGTCATAATCGCCCAGATCAATATCCGAAGACCGAACCCCCCAGACCAGCTTCGCCTTCATGAACGGGCGGGCCAACGCCCCGAGAATGTTCGCCTCCCCTTTGAACGCGTAGAGGACGTCAGGCCGCTCCCGGCGGAGGAGCCGGGTGAGGCGGAGCATAAAGCCGGCGAGGTCCCAGCGCCCCGACTTGCCCAGGTCAAAGAGAGGCACACCGGCCTCGTGCAGCTCGCGTTCGTAAGGGTAGCCGGCGTAGAAGACGGCCACGGCGACGTCGTGCCCCCGCTGGCGGAGGCCCACGGCCGTCGAGACGAGCTGGCGCTCGGCACCGCCGATATCGACGCTCCGATTGAGAAAGAGAACCTTCATGCCGGCACTTCCCGAGCGACCGGCTTGCGGCCCGACACTCCGTGGATCGCCTCTTCCCAGAGCCCCATAACGACCTTGAGGGCGAACCGCTCGAGGACCTCCGGCGCCCGCGCAGCGAGCCGGTTCCGCTCTTTGTCGTCGGCCATCAACCGGCTGAGAACCGCCGCCAGGGCGTCGACGTCCTTGGCGGGAACCAGCACCCCGTCGACGCCGTCCCGCACGATGTGCCGGGGGCCGCTCGGGCAGTCAAAGCTGACCACGGGCAGCCCGAGGGCCATCGCTTCGCAGAGGACGTTGGGAAATCCCTCATGGCGGGAGGACAAGACGTACAGGTCCGCATCGCGCAGCTTGGCCGCCAACATCTTGGTGGCACCGGGGAGCCGAACCCGGTCGCCCAGGCCGAGCTGATCGCGAAGCGCCTCCAGGTCATCACGGATCGGCCCCTCACCCCAGATGACGAGCGTCCAATCAGGGTGCGCCGCCACCACCGACGCGAAGGCGCGAATCAGGAGGTCGAAGCCCTTCACCTCGTTCAAGCGCCCCGCCGTGGCGAGGACCCTGCCCTCGCGTCCCGGCCCCGCCTCGACGGCCTTCCCCGGGTCGTTGACATGCTCGACCGGATTGGGGATCACCTTGGCCTTGCGCCGGACACGCCTCCCGAAATAGGCCCGCACCGAATCGGTCTGGAGGACGATGCAAGCGGCCAGCGGGTAGAAGACCTGTCTCAGGAGCCGCCAGGTCCGGCTGATCTTCGAGCAGAACGGGTCGGACCGCTCCGAAACGATCACAGGGAGCTTCAAGCCCAAGCAGCAGAGCAAAACGAGGACATTCGTCTGGTTCTGGAAGGAGATCACCACGTCGGGGCGACTCTCCCGAATACTGCGGCGGAGGACGCGCATCCGCGTGAGATTCATCCGCAAGCCACCGATGAGTGACGACGAGGCGCCTGCGATTCCCAGCCGGCGACGGTGGACCGCGGGATCCACCTCGTAGAAGTCGGGGGCCTCGGCGCCGGAGAGCGTCAAGAGCGTCACGCTCCAGCCTTTGCGGGCCCAGAAGTTGGCCATCGTCGCCATCACCCGCTCGGCACCACCACCGGCCAGCGAAGAATTCACCAGGGTCACGCGCACTCTCGACCTCTCTTTCGCAGGGCGGACCCCACACAGCATGATAGGAAGATGAAGGATGCCAGGTAGACCAGCGAGGTCGAGAGCGCAATGCCTCGAGCCCCCAGGTGCGGCATCAGGATCAAGTCGAGGATGATGTTCAGGGCAAAGCTGATGACCGTCCCATATAAAAGGAGCTTGTTCAGGGCCATAGCCGAGATCAGACGCACGAGCAGGAGACCGAGCGTCACAAACGGGATTTGCAAGGCGTAGAGCGCCTGGATGCCCCCCACCGCCCGCACGTCGGCATCGGAAAAGGTCCCCCGCTGGAAGAGGAGCCGAACGAGATCCTCGGAAAAGAAGATCAGGACGGCCGTCGCCGGCAGGGTGACGAGGAGGATGAGCCCCCCTTGGTAGCGAAGCATCCGCCGAAGGCCGTCCCAGTCCCCAGCCGCGGTCCGTTGCGAGAAGTAGGGCAAGACGGCCGTTCCAATGGCCATCATGAGGATGCTCAGCACCAGGGAGATCAGCTTGTTGCCGTAGCTCAGCATGGAGACGCTCCCCGGACCGAGGCGGCAGGCCATGGTCTGATCGACCAGGACCGTCCCGTTCAGGAGAATCGCCCCGCTCGCCACCGGCAGGTACTGTCCGAGGACCGTCTTCACGGCCGGCCCCCCTCCCCACCAGCGGGGAACCAGGGCCACACCCGCGCGGTAGAGTCCCCAGCCGACGAGCCCGGCCTGCAACAGGACGCCCCCCACAAAGCCGAGGGCAAACGCGTCGGACGCGCCGCCGGGCCGGGCCACCAGCAAGGCGGCGGCCGAGGTCAACGGCACGGCCGCAGGCGCCAGGGAAGCCAGAGCGAATCGCTCTTCGGCGTTCAGCGCCGCCGACCAGAGACTCGCCAGGCCGGTCAGGGCGATGCTCGGCAGGAGGATGTAAGTAAGTCGGCACGTTAAGGCCAACTTGGCCGGGCTGAAGCCCGACGTGAGCAAAGGCATGATCCAGGGCACCAGGAATCCGAGCAGCACCGACAAACCGCCGAGCGCGATCAAGGTTGCGGTCAGGACGCTCGAAAGCAACCGTTGGGCCGCGTCGCGTCCTTCAACCTCGCGAATGCGAATATAAGTTGGTATGAGAGCCGAATTGAGCGATCCGGCAATGACCGTGACGACCAGGGTCGGAAGGACCGACGCCATCAGGAAGGCGTCGAGGCCGTCGCCCGTCCCCAGCGTCGCGGCGACGATCAAGTCTCGCCCGAAGGAGACCCCCTTCGTGGCGACGGTCAAGCCGCCCACCAGCGCAGCGGCTCCCAAAATCTTTCGACCCGTGAAGTGCCGGCCCGGGCGGTGGGGCGTGGACAACCTCTCGGCGGGGCTCGCCTCAGATTCCGTAGTATTAGTCATGGCGGTTGGTCCTCGCCGGTGCAGAACCGGACCCTCCGCGTTGGCCACAGGTCATCACAATCAACGGATTCTCATCCCGTGACACCCAGGCGGGTTCATCACAGCCCCGAAGGGGGCGACCGTTCCTAAGCCAGAGGCGCAAGCCCCTGGAATCAAGACAAACTCAATTCAGATTTTTTTTGCAGCCCCGGAGGGTCAGCGGATTCTCATCCCGTGACACCCAGGCGGGTTCATCGCAGCCCCGAAGGGGCGACCGTTCCTAGCCAGAGGCGCAAGCCCCTGGAATCAAGATAAACTCAAATCAGAATTTCTTGCAGCCCCGGAGGGGCGACCGTCAAACGCAGATGGCCGAGAAACACAAAAGACGTCGAATCTTCCCCCGGGGGCTTCGACCCCCCGGCAAGGAACGGACGCCCCCCTTTGGGGCGATAAAATAAGCGTATCAGGAATCGGAAGTCGTTGCCTGAGAACCTTAGTACATGATCCTACTAAAGATTTCAAACTTAAAATCTCAAAGTCAGGATCCGGCGCGCACTCCGTGCCCGTAGGTTGCATCCGGCGGGTTCCGGATCAACAACCGGCCAAGTCGAGTGGAGGACTTCCAATTGCGCACCGTCCGAGAAAGGAGCGCTCTCTCGGACGGCGATCGAATTAGGCATGGTGGAGAGCCAAAAAAACTCGGCAGATCTCTGAGTCACGATCATCCCCTGGCGGCGGCGATCGTGACTCGGAGAATGATCGACATCATCAAGGATGCAGTTCAATTCGCTGTAGCATGCGTGCACCCGTTCTCAGGCCGTGACGACGACGGCCCGGCACTCTTCCTTGGGCACGCCGCGCAGCGCTCCTCGGGTGTCGACCACAAGGCGGGCATGCTTGGCAATCAAGGGCCAATCGAACAGATTATGATTCGTTGCAATCAAGACGCAATCCTGGGCCTCGAGCGTCTCACGAGTCAGCGGCGTACTATCTAGGCGGATCTCATGCTCGCGCATCGGCGGCAATGACGGGACGTGCGGGTCGCTGTAAGCGACGATCGCATGTCCCTTCTCCAGCAGTTCCATCAACTCGATTGCCGGACTTTCACGGCAGTCGTCCACATTCGGTTTGTACGCAGCGCCCAGCACCAGGACCTTGCTTCCCTTGAGCGCCTTGCCGTCCTCGTTCAGAGCCGCGCGGATCCGGTCGATGACGTGATGCGGCATCGACGTGTTGATCTCGCCGGCCAGCTCGATGAAGCGGGTGTGGACGCCGTAGGTGTAGGCCACCCACGTCAGGTAGAAGGGGTCGATCGGAATGCAATGCCCCCCTAGGCCGGGTCCCGGGTAGAACGCTTGGAAGCCGAACGGCTTGGTCTTGGCAGCGTCGATCACCTCCCAGACGTCGATGCCCATCCGCTCGAAAACAATCTTGAGCTCGTTGATCAGAGCGATGTTCACCGAGCGATACGTGTTCTCGAGGATCTTGCAGGCTTCGGCAACCTCGCAGGAAGTGACCGGCACCACCTGCGGCACCACCGCGCCATAGAGCGCCTGGGCCAGCTTGCCGCTCGTTTCTTCGAAGCCGCCGACGACCTTGGGAATGGTCCCGGCCGAGAAGCTGGGATTGCCCGGATCTTCACGTTCGGGGCTGTAGGCCAGGAAGAAGTCGCGACCGGCCACCAGTCCGCCCGCTTCCAGCTCAGGCTTCAGGACGTCGCGGGTGGTGCCGGGGTAGGTTGTGCTCTCAAGGATCACGAGCTGTCCGGGGCGAAGGTGCCGGCCGATCGACCGGCCCGTCTCGACCACGGCCGTGAGGTCAGGCTCGCGGTGCTTGCCCAGCGGAGTCGGGACGCAGATCAAGATCGCGTCGACCTCGGTCAGCCGCGAGAAGTCGGACGTCGCCTCGAAGCGACCGCCGTCGCGCAAGGTCCGAACGCGTTCGCTGGAGATGTGTCCAATGTAACTCTCACCCGCCTGAAGGCGCTCGACCTTGGACGAGTCGATATCGAGTCCGAGCACCGGAAACCCACAGCCCGCGAACAATTCGACGAGCGGCAGACCGACGTAGCCCAGGCCGATGACACCGATCCGAGCCGAACGACCTTCGATGGAGCGAGCGAGTGACCGAGCGAAGTTCGAATCCGCACCGTGAGTTTGCATAGAAATCCACTACACCTTGGGTTCAGTCTTTAAGAATGCCCTGTGGCAGACCATTGGTCGGCTTGGAGGGGGGCCCGAAAGCGGCGATCTCCTTGCCATCCGACACGATCGGGCTGACCTCGTCCCGGCCATAGGTCCCGTAACCGTAACCGTAGCCTTGGCCATAGCCGTAACCTTGGCCGTAGCTCCCGGTGCCCTGGCGATCCATGCCGTTGACGATGAACCCGAGAACCGGGCTTTCCATGGTCTTGAGCAGTTCGACCGTCCGCTCCGCGTCATGGCGTTTCGTGGCTTCGGGGCGAACCACGAGGACCACGCCGTCGACCATGGCGCTCAGGATCGAGGGATCCGTGACCGCCAGCAGAGGCGAAGAGTCGAAGACGACCATGTCGTAAATGTTGCGGATCTCGGACACGAAGTCGGTGAAGGTCGCCGAGGCGAGCAGCTCCGCCGGGTTGTCGACCTCAGGCCCGGATGCAATGAAGTCGAGATTCTCGGTCTGGGTCTGCTGGACCACCCGTGAGAGCGGCAGCAAGCGGCGGAGGACGTGGCTCAGCCCTTGATCCGCCTTCAGACCGAAAATCTTGTGCTGAGACGGCTTCCGGAGATCGGCGTCGACAAGCAAGACGCGTCTTCCCGCCATGGCAAAGCTGATGGCGAGGTTGCTCGCGGTGGTCGTCTTGCCGTCGCCGCTGTGGGAGCTGGTGACCAGGATGACCTGAACCTGGCGGCTCCGCCGGAGGAACTCGAGGCTCGTTCGGACCGAGCGGTAGGCTTCGGCCCAGACCGATCGCGGCATAGCATGGCTGACCAGGCCGATTTCCCCCATGAGCGAAATCTGGTCGGAACGCAACTTCGGAATCGTGCCGATCAGGGCGAAATTGAGCACCTTCCGCACTTCGTCGAGCGTGCGAATCCGCGGATCGAGCCGATCGACCAGCAACGCAAGGCCCATTCCCAGCAAGAGGCCGCCCATCAGGCCCAAGGCCAAGGTCATCCTGACGCGCGGTTGCACGGGGGAGGGCAAGGCGCTGGGCGGATCGACCACCTGGCAACTGATGCTGCTGTAGTCGCTGACCAACTGCGCTTGCTTGAGCTGATCCAGAACCGTGTTGTAGAGGGCCTTCTGCCGTTCCAGGTTACCGTGCAGCCGCTCCTCTTCGAGCCGCTCCAACTCCGACTGCTTGGCGCTGACGAGGTCGTCCTTGAACTTGATCTCGTACTCCTCGCGCATCGTCCCAATCGATTTGAGGCTGTGTTCGATCGAGGTCATCCGGTCGCGCAGTTCGCTCTGGAGCACGTCCTTGCCGAGTCCACCCAACTGCTCGGTCGCCTGATCGACGTCCGCCTTGGCCTGAATCGTCTCGGGCGAATTAGGGCCAAGCGTCTTGGTCAGGTTTTCGTGCTTCTCCCGCAGACTGGCGATCGCCTTCTCTTTCGATTCTTTCAAGGTTTCATAGAGCGAGTTTTCTTCGGCCTCGAGCGAAGTGAGTTCCGCCTCGGCTTTCTGGATCGCCTGATCCCCTTCGTCGGCCATCTCGCGCGACAACTGCCGGAGGAGGAGCGGGCGCCGTTGACGCCAGAGGTCCTCGATCTCCGATTCAATTTCCTCTTTGCGATCCCGGGCGTACTGGAGCGAGGGGTCGTTGGTATTCCGGGTGGCGCGCTTGGCGGTGTTGTAGCGGACCTGGGCCCGCTTCAAATCACGGTAGAGTTCCGCCACGTAGGGGTCGAGCTTGAACGAGCCGGCCACGTGATCCTCGGTGACCTTCCCCTCCGCGTTCGGGCGGGCCCCCTTGAGATTCTCGACCAGGCGTTGGGTCATCGCCCGCTTCAGCTTGACGTCGGCAAGCTCCTTTTGAAGCTGCTCGTAGGAACCGGTACCGGACGTCCCGATGGCCGCCCCCGTCATGCCTTGCGTGAGATGCCCGGCGCCGTTGCTGCTCACGGTCGGGAACTGGTTCAACGCCAGGGCGATCGCATTCCCTTGCGACCCGCTGCTCTCCATCTTCTTAATCAGCTCGAGCTGGGTCTTGAGCTGAATCATCAAGTCCGTCGTGTTATTGATTCCCTGGCTCCACTGCTCGAGCTTGCGCATCATTAGCGTCTGCCCGTTGGCACCGATGGCAAGACCAGGGTTGTTCTTCCGGAACTTGTGATATTCGTCCTGGAGCGTGTCGAGCTCCGACTTCAGCTCATCACGTGCACGGCTGACCAGGGTAATCACTTCTTGATTGTTCTTCTGATAGTTGGTTTCCAGCAGTTTCTTATAGCTCGCCACCACCGCGCGGATCATGTCGAGCGACTCTTGAGGCGAGGCCGACTGATACTGCACGACGATGATCTTCGTCAGTCGATCGGGCCGCGTGACCTTCAGGCTGCCGCGCACCGCTTCGAGCGGGTTGGTCGCAAGCGCCAGGGACGGGGTCTTCTTCGGGCCGAGCGACTCGACGGCCGTCTGGATCACCAGCGGGCTCCGAATCAGCACCATGTGAGTCGGGACCGGATCTTCACTTCCCTCGTTGATCCGATTCGGGTCGGTGTAGGCGGTGACATTGAGCGGGCGTCCGCCGTGCTGAATCACGAGCAGGCTGGTCGAAGCCTGGTAGGCGCGTTTCGTCTTCGCAAGGTAAATCGAGGCGAGGGTCAAGCAAACCAACAAGCCAAAGATGACCAGCTTCCAACCTCGCTTCATGACCTCCCACAAGGCGATGAGATCGTTCTGGAGTGTCCTCGACGGATAACCTTCCGAAACGGAGCCCGTAATGGATTGTTGGTTTGCCATGGACAGTCCCCATTAATCCTTCGATTCGCATTGATCCCGCGAATCAAGTGCCACGCGTCCATGCCCTGTAATTATGTTGAAATCATGAAGGAGTTCGCCCCTTCGGATTCCGCGACTGTTATGATGAACGACAGGCGGAATCGTCTAGGTTGCCGTTTCGATGTCAGGCCAGGCGCAACATCCGTTGTAGGATTTGTTATCGGAGAAAAACCGTCTTCTCTCCGCTCAACTCAGCAACAATGAGTGATATCCTAGGCAATCCGCCGCAATTTGGTCAAGAATACGAATTCATCTCCCCACGGTGCCACGGATCCCTGGGGCCAATGTCTCAGACCCCGACCGAAGCCACCTCGTGATCCTGCGACCGGCGGGAGTGGGCCGGTTCGGGATCGGGCACGCGAAGTTCGACCCGAGGGGAAGTCCCGTAGCCCGGCACGAGCTGTTTCAACAGTGTGATCACGTCGTCGCTCGACCCGACCACCGCGCGGGCCAGCGATTCGAACTGCCCTTTGAGACGATCGGGCGAACACGGTCGATGTTGCGCGGAGAAGATCTTCGGGTGTGGAGTCGCCAACCGGGTCTCCGCTTCCTCGTAGAGTTCCTCATAGAGCTTCTCGCCCGGCCGCAGTCCGCTGAAGGCAATCTCGATATCCTGCCCTTCGCGAAGCCCGGAGAGCCGGATCAGGTCGCGGGCCAGGTCGTGGACCCGGACCGGCTCCCCCATATCGAGGACGAAGATTTCTCCACCGCGTCCCAGCGCGGCCGCCTGGAGGACGAGTTGGGTCGCCTCGCTGATCGTCATGAAGTAACGGGTCATCGCCGGGTGTGTGACCGTCACGGGGCCACCGCGAGCAATCTGTTGCTTGAAAACCGGAATCACACTCCCATTCGATCCGAGCACGTTCCCGAAGCGAACGGTGACCAGACGGGTGGTGCTCCCCGTCGAGAGGGATTGAACATACATCTCGGCGAGCCGTTTGGTGGCCCCCATGACACTGGTCGGGTTAACCGCCTTATCGGTCGAGATCATCACAAACGCCTCGACCCCCGCACGCACGGCTTCGTCAGCCACGGTCCGGGTCCCGAACGTGTTGTTCTTGACGGCTTCGCCCGGGTTGGCCTCCATCATCGGCACATGCTTATGTGCGGCTGCATGAAAGACGAGGGCCGGCCGATAGCGTTCGAACTGGGTGCGAACCCGGTGGGCGTCCGTGATATCGGCCACCCGAATCACGATCTCGGTGCCGGAACCGGCGGCGAGCGGAGCAAGCTCGCGTTCGAGGAAGAAGAGGCCGTTCTCGTGGTGGTCGAGCATGACGAGCCGCTCGGGCCGGAAGGCCAAGGCCTGGCGGCAAATCTCCGAGCCAATGCTGCCGGCTGCGCCGGTGACCAGAACCACCCGGCCGCGAATCAAGCGGCCGATCGACTCGCCGTCGAGCTGGACCGGCTCGCGGCAGAGCAGGTCATGAATATCAACGTCGCGCGGGCGGATCGACAGGCTGCCGTCCAGCAAGGCATGAAAGCCAGGGACCACCTGAATCTTCAATCCGGCCGAGTTGCAGTCCGCGATCAAGGCGCGAAGCTCGGCGATCGAGGCCGTGGGCGTCGGAACCAGGACCGTCCCCGCCTTAAAACGGGCGGCCAGCAGACCCACCTTCTCCGTTCTCCCGACCACCTTGATCCCGGCCAGTTTTCTCCCGGTCAGATTGGGGTCGGCATCAATGAAGCCGACGACCTGCATCCCTAAACTGGCCTGGCTCTGGATCGCCCGGGCGAGGGCCACTCCCGATTCACTCGCCCCCACAACCAGGACGCGCTTGGCACGCTGCGTCGACAGCATCGGGTAGTAGCGCTCGCGAAAGAGCCGTGTACTACCTCGAATCCCCCCCACGATCAGCAGGGTTCCCGCCCAGTCCAACACGATGATCGACCGAGGAATCTGAAATCCTGACCAGAAGATCATGTCGGTGACGAGGATCGCGATCATCCCGAAGGTCGCCGCCTCGAAAAGGGCGATCAAGTCGGCGAACGACGCATATTGCCACCAGCCCCGATGGCTGCCCATCACCAAGAAAACGGCCAGCTTCAAAGCGACGACCAGCGGAAGCGTCTTCCACGCCAGCGCCGTCGCCGAAGCGGGAATGTTCCCGTCGAAGCGGATGAGATAGCTCAGCAAATAAATCCCCGCGAAGGCGAGGATATGAAACAGAATGAGAATCGGAACCCGATGACGAAGAACGACGTGTAAGAGGTGAGCGAATCGGTGCCAAACCGTACCACTCCTCGCATCGGGATCCGCTTCGCGCGGGAACCCCTGAGCTCCGATCGCCGCTTCGGAATCGGAACCCGAACCAACCTCGGAAGCCTGGTCCGACTTCGAAGACTTGACAGAGGAAGCCGAATGAGGGAGTGACGTCGGGACCATGGAACAACGTTCCTCGTCGTGGTTTGCGTGATCTGATGGACTCGATCAGTTCACAGCGACCGCCTCAAGGCGGCCATCCCAACTCAAACAAAGGGCGTGGAAGAGTTGGACATCAGGATCAGAGCCGGCCTTGCCGCAGAGACTTCAATCGGCTCCGCAAGCCGTTCTCGACTTCACCGTCGCATCCCAACTGGATACCGAGCCATGTCGATCCAGATGGTCGTGTTGGATCCTGGTTGATCTTCATGCGAAAAGCGGAATCGCCACTTCTACGTGCGACTCAAGAACAACCACCGTCACTCTAGAATAGTCCGGGTTGCCTCGCTCGGAGTACAAACTCTTCGATTTCGCGCACTAATGAATTCAAATGTTCCGAGCAGTTTTGAGAGGCGACGGGCCCGCACGGTTTCGCACGCAATGCAATGCCCACATTCACGCACCCAAGCGAATAACATGATAGCTTCGAGCCCCCTTGTCAAGGAGCCACCAAAAATACAGCCTGAAGTTCGTAAAGTACCAGACAGTCACAGGATCCTCCTTGTTTAATATTCGACAGGACAACTGACCGACATCACCAAGAACCGAAGAAAGGCGTTAACAAAGAGTAAAACCGCCAAATCAAACTCAATCAAGAACTTTTTGCACGAAATCCGCCAAAACATTCCAGTTCCACCAATCGTTGCCAGCATCCAAGTCATCCCAGTTGATCCCCAAGGTGGTCGATTTTCCTGCGAAATGGGTTACTATCAGGCGCACACTGATCCCCTCTCCGAAAGCTGGACCGGGCCGCGCCCGGGCGGTCGGAATCTTTCTCAAAACTTAAGGATGGACCACTCACCACGAATCGCCGACTTCCAGCACATTTGGCCGTGTCGGTCACTTGCGAATCTCAGGCCGTGGTCGACTCAAAAATGGGGAAGTCGCCGACGGTCCGTCCCGCAACCTCGGCGCGGACGGGAGCCGACCGAACTGGCCGGTCCGAGGATCGCGACGTTATGGTAGATTGAGAGCGAATTCCGACGCCGGCGGTGGAGGATTCCACCGCCCTGCCAATCCAGATGGAGACGGAGGAGGGCGAGCGAGGCCGTAACCGGCCAAAGTCGACCGTCCACGTCTCGCCCAAGGGATGACTCCATGTCGACGAAGACCCCGATCGACCAAGGCAAGTGGGTGATCACCGGAGGGGCCGGATTCATCGGCTGCCACGCTGCAGCGCGGTTGCGCGCGGCGGGGCATCACGTGATCCTCGTCGACAATCTATCGCGGCGGGGAACCGACGCGAACCTGGCCTGGCTCCGAACGCAAGGGGTCGACCAACTCATCCAGGCCGATCTCCGCGACGCCTCGGCGATGAACGATGTCCTCGCGCAGCACGCCGATGCCGACGTCGTCCTCCACCTGGCCGCCCAAGTGGCCGTCACCACCAGCGTGGCCGACCCCCGCGCGGACTTCGAGGCCAACGCTCTGGGCACGTTCAACGTCCTCGAGGCCGTGCGGACCGCCGCCCAGGGACGGCCCGCCGTCTTTTACAGTTCCACCAACAAGGTGTACGGCAACCTCGAACACGTCGAGGTCATCCAGCGCGACGGCCGCTACGCCTACGCCGATCGCCCCCTCGGCGTCGACGAGGACGAACGGCTCGACTTCCACAGCCCTTACGGCTGCTCCAAGGGGGCCGGCGACCAGTACGTCCGGGACTACGCACGGATCTACGGCCTGAAAACCGTCGTGTTCCGCCAGTCGTGCATCTACGGTACGCGCCAGTTCGGCATCGAAGACCAGGGATGGATCGCCTGGTTCTCGATCGCGGCGACCCTGGGCAAGCCGTTCACCATCTTCGGCGACGGCCGGCAGATCCGCGACGCCCTCTGGGTGGACGACTTGATCGCCCTCTACCAACGCGCCTGGGAGCGCATCGAGACCGCCCAAGGGGAAGTGTTCAACGTGGGCGGCGGCCCCACCAACACACTCAGCCTTCTCGAACTGGTCGCGGCGATCGAGCGAGCGGTGGGTCGCCCGCTCCACCCCGGTTTCGCCGACTGGCGGCCCGGCGATCAGCGCGTCTTCGTCGCCGACATCCGCAAGGCGAAGCGGCTACTCGACTGGTCCCCCCAAATCTCAACCGCCGAGGGAATCGACCGGTTGCTGCAATGGGTACGAGACCACCGCGACCTCTTCAAGTCGGCTGGTCTCGCCTAAACACCGACCAATGCCCAAGCCTCTTTTGGAATTTCAGCGAGGACCGGGCATGCTGGGCATACTAGGCATGCTCATTCCGCCGCCACGACCAATGCGGTGGACCGCCAGATTATGGTTGGGGCCGGTGCTGGCTCGCAAGGTCGGATAGTAGCGGGCCGCCCGGTTGTAATAAACCGGCGGTGCGCTACCGCGCTGCCTTGCGTTCGCCGTGCTGGTCGGATAGATGTGAGGCCGAATCAGACGCTCACGGCCCGACCGGGCGTAAGGGCGAAGCGGATCGGCATTCTCATCGCCGAACGGGTTGCTCGGATCATAGAGGCCCGTCCGATCGGCCGCAGCCGCAAATTGCTGGGCCGCCTGGGCGGCATTGATCGTATCCAAGGGGGTCGACTGCTGCGCAATGGCTGCTTGGTGGGGGAGATAGAAACCAAAGTAGGCCTGAAACGGATCCGTCGGAAGCTGAGCGTGGGCCGGGCTTGCCGGCAATAACAGGAATAGTCCAAATCCGAGTGCTAGACCAAATGATGGACGACCCATAGTCCCGATCCTCCTGTAGTTCGATCCGTCCGGTTGGGCCAATCGTACCTATTTTGATCTTACGAAGGAAACCCAAGCGAAGCAAGCGAATGAGACGCCATGTCTGAAGGTATTCGGCCGAAGACCAGGCCCCTCTTTGAAGGAAAAAGCGGAATCTCGCGACGAAGAGGTCAACGATTCCGAACCTTCGGCACAGCCGTCCCGTTTCAGCAGAAACCGGTCGGTACCACGCCCCCCCCTCAGCGGGCGAGTTGACCGCCGGAACCGTTAGTGGCCGCAAAGCGAGTCAAACGCGGTGGCTGACCGGCGAGGCGATCATCGGGACCGGCCGCGAATCGTGAGGATTCAGGAGTCGGGCAGTCCGCCAGCGACAATTTTCCAGACGCTGTCGTGAACGACATCGAATTGACGTAGGAAATAACGTCTAATGCTCTTTCACGAGGAAACGGCATTCCTATTCCTCACAGCGTTGGGATGTGAATCGGATTCAGAGGGAGCGCCCTGTTAGTGAACCACGGCGATCGGACCGAACCCGGCTTGCAAGGAGCCACACGCGCGGGAAACAACTCTGTCAACGAGCGATCCCATGGTTTTGGCCGCAAAACCCCTTGTCTCCTCGTTCTTACGGCAATGTTGATCACGGGATTGAGTGGCGGCACCTACTGGATCGCCACCGCGTTGCGGCGCCCAAATGAGCCTTCCTCAATCAGCCTCCTCTATCGATACGGCGACACCGATTATCTGCCGCTGATCTACTCTCTGGCCCGGCTCAAGTACCGCGAGTTCGTCGTCTACGAGGCAGCCGGAACAAAAAGTGTTTCCTTCCCTGTCTTCTTCATGTTGCCCCACGCCTTGATGGTGAGGCTTTTCGGCGACTATGGGTTCGGCTACGCCGATGCCCTGGTTGCCGCCGCCCGGTTCGTGATCTTGTTGGTATTGGTGAAGGGGTTCGTGCGACCTCCCGGCGCCACCGTGGCCACCGCCTTGCTGGCCTTCTTCCTGACCGGGCCGGGCGCACACCGAGTCTTCGGCAGCTTGATATCCTCGCCCGTCTGGGCATTCCGGTATCCTCGGCCCTACAACACGAGCCTCGTGTTCTTCGGCCTGATCCTGACGGCCGGCCGATTCTGGGCGGCTTTGAAAGGGCAAGAACGACGGTCCCTCGCCTACCTTTTGCACGGTGGCGCCGTCGCGTTGGCATTTCAAGGGGACTTACACCTCGGAATCATCGCCGGATTCGCGACCTTGTTCCTGCTGTCCGCGGCGCTCGTCGCTCGACCGAGTCGAGTCCCCTGGTTCGCCGGCCTGCAATTCGCAGCGGCGTTTTTGGTGTGCGCCTCGCCGTTCCTGATCCAGTCGACCCAATCCGATCCTCAGGTCGTGGCCCGTTGGGGGATGTTCCCGATTCAACGACTGTCGCCTCCATTCCTCCCACCGGCCCCAGGCTCACTGGCGATCATCATCGCACTGGCCGGCGCAGCGTGGTGGAAGGCCGGTCGCTCCGAGACCTCCGAAGCGGAACGTCGGACCATCATCGTGTGTCTCGCCCTCTGTGCGGCCAGCGTGGTGGCCATGCCGCTCTCCGCGATCCTCCTCGGTCGCGGGATCCAACTGTATCATTTCGACGATCGCATGAAGTCGATCTTCGCGTTTTCGAATGGTATCTGCCTCATCATTACTTTCAAAAGTCTGCTATCGAGGTTCCGGCTCGCCCCAGCGGTCCTCGGCGTGGTGGCCGCCACGGCCATCCTCTACCAAGCGTTTGTCCCGGCCGAAAAACGAGCTCACGTGGAGACGCAGCCTCGGGATTGGCCCGGTCACGGGTGGGAACTCATTCCGTCGTATCGGCGCAATCTCGCCAAATTGATCCGTGAGCTGGACACCCCGAAGTACGCGGCGGCAAAGGTCCTTGGCACCTTCGACCAACAACTCGGATTGTGGTGGATGACCGTGAAGGCCGGTTACGTCTTCGTACCGGACACGTTCCTGAGCACGGTCTCCGACGACGAGATCGAGACCCGCGCGATTGAGCTGGCGCGTCTGGTCGGGTTCGACAAAAAGCTGTTCAGCAACAAGGTCCAAGAATATTATTTCACGAACCGATTCCTGGGACTCGGCCGTTGGCAAGCGTCACGCGCCCATCAAGGCGGGAACGACCGTGATTACACGTCGGCTCAACTCAAGTCGATCCGCGAGTCGACCGTGATCGACAACCAGAACACCATCGTCCCGCCCCCCGAGGTCGAACGCCTGGCGTCTCGCTTCGAGAGTCATGTTCCAACCAAGCGGAAGCTGGATCTGATTATCCTGGTCAACGAATCGTCGTACTCCCACCTCGGTGGCTCTCTCCCCGGTTTCCAGAAGACCTATGCCAACCCAACATTCACGGTCTATCTCCGTGAGCCGGCCGAAGCCCCCCCTTCCATTGGCGGTTTGACTCGCCCCCCGGTGAGCGAGTGACCGGGATGAACGATTGACGCAACCGACCCTCCGGTCTGATTGTTCGAGACCTCCTTGACCTGAAGGCAGAAGTTCTGTGGATCAAGCGACACATGGCTCAAGTCTCGCTTCCGACCCCGACCATGACGCTCCGGTCCTGGTGCTCATCCCCACGTTCAATGACTGGGATGCGCTGGCCGAAGTGCTTCCCCGGCTCGATGCCGCCTTGGCCTCCCAAGGGATGGTTGCCGACATCCTCGTAGTGGACGACGCCTCGGTGGTCGACGCGAGCCCCGCATTGGTCCGCGCGCCGTTTCGCGCGCTGCGGCGGCTCGAGATCCTGACCCTCCGCCGGAACCTGGGCCACCAGCGGGCGATCGCCATCGGTCTGGCCTACGCTCAGGACCGCTTGAACCATGAGGCCGTCGTGGTCATGGACGGTGACGGCGAAGACGACCCGAACGACGTCCCGCGCCTGCTCGAACGCCTGCACTCCGAGCGAGGGCAGAAAATCGTTTTCGCCGAAAGAACGCGCCGTTCCGAAACCTTCATTTTTCGCCTATTCTATAGGCTCTACAAACTCATCCATTACGCATTGATCGGCCAGCGCGTGCGCGTGGGTAACTTCAGTGCGATCCCGAGACGGCGTTTGAATAGCCTGGTCGTGGTCGCCGAGCTCTGGAATCACTACGCCGCAGCGACCTTTCGCTCTCGCCAGCCCTTTTGCACGATTCCCACGCGGCGGGCGAAGCGGCTCCGCGGCCGGTCGTCGATGAACTTCGTCGGGTTGGTCACGCACGGCCTGAGCGCCATCTCGGTCTACGGCGACATCGTCGGCGTCCGCCTCCTGGCTCTGAGCGTCGTCCTGGCCCTCCTCTCGCTGACCGGAATCATTGCCGTCGTGGTCGTCCGGTTCGCGACTCATTGGGCGATCCCCGGCTGGGCGACTCTGGCGGCGGGCCTGTCGTTGATCCTGCTGACCCACGCGATCATGATGGCGTTCGTCTTCAGCTTCGTGATCCTGGGGTCTCGGCACAACCTGACTTTTCTCCCCAGCCGCGACTACGGAATCTTCGTAGGCGGGGTCAGGACCTTCCCCCAGGACGATCGGGCCGCCATCCGTGCCACTGCGTCAGGGACTGGCTTTACTCCAAGTGGTGGCGCAAATGACAACGCATGAATTCAAGTACGTGGGTGCGGAACTGGATCTGTTCGCTGAAGCGACGATCTGGAAGTCGTACGTGCGCCGGCAAGTGACCCCCTACCTCGGCCGCAAGGTGCTCGAGGTCGGGGCCGGCCACGGCGGGACGACTAGCTTTCTGATCCACGAGAACGCCGAGCGCTGGGTCTGCCTGGAGCCCGACCCCGCGCTGGCCGACCGCCTCGCCCAGGCGATCGCGAGCGGGAAGCTGCCGGCCTCCTGCGAGGTCGTCGTCGGAACGCTCGACCAGATTGCCGAGGATTCCGGGTTCGACACTCTCCTGTACATGGACGTGCTCGAACATATCGAGGATGACCACGCCGAGATGGCGCGTGCCATGGCCCGGTTGCGTCCGGGTGGACACGTCGTCGTACTCTCCCCGGCGCACCAGTGGCTCTACACCCCCTTCGACAAAGCCATCGGCCATTTCCGCCGCTACACCCGCTCGACCCTCCGCGCCACCGCGCCCAAAGGACTCTCGCTCGTCAGGCTCTCCTATCTCGACTCGGTCGGCATGCTCGCCTCGCTCGGCAACCGCCTCGTCCTCCAGAGCGCCATGCCCAACGCGCGCCAGATCGCGGTCTGGGACAAGTTCGCCGTGCGCCTCTCCCGCGTGATCGATCCGGTCCTCGGCTTCAACCTCGGCAAGTCGGTGCTCGGAATCTGGCGGAAGGACGAGAAGGGGACCAACGATTGACCTTCGACCACCTTCATCGCATGCGTACGGACGAATCATCGAGCGACGTGGCTTGCCATGGTCGTCGAACGCAAGAGAGAGCGAGTCGCCATCGCCAAGCTTGTCCTCTTGTTTTCAGGGCCGCCTCCGTACAATTGAGTTGCCGAGATTGCAACCCGGGCGTTTGACGGCAATGATGAAGTCACGGTGCGTTGCCACTCGATGAAAGAGAATTGCGTGGGACCGAGCAACTCTTGAGGCGTCAGGACGAAAGCCGAAGTGGGATTGCGCCGTAAACGGAGGTGCTCGATGGCCTTGGACTTTAGAAAATGTGTCCGGCTGCTCATTTTCGCCATGCTCTCGACCCTCGTCACGTCGACTTGGTCCAAGGCCCAAGATCCGGAAGATCCGAGGGGCCTGTACGAATCCTACGGCCCTCTGACACGTCCTTCCGCCCCACCGAAGCCGGGCGAGTTCCATCGTCGGACCCCCAAGAGTACGAAATCTCGATTCGCACCCCATTTTCGGCGGTTTATGGGAGAATCGGAGGAGGACAACCTGGGCGAGAATCCGACCGACGGCCTAGGCCGCGCCGGGGCAAGGTCCTCCTCGAATTTCACCGACGGCTTCTTCGACGACGAAGACGAAAGCGAGCACGAGAACCAAAAAGGGTTCCTGACGACGCATAGCACGAGCCGCTTCAGTGAAAAGGAACGGGAAACGCGCCACGACGCATACCGGGAATACTTGAAAGAACGCGATCCCGCAAAACGAGCCCAGCTCTATCGTGAGTACATCGGGAAGAATTCCCAATCCCCGTCGGCCGGAAATTCTTCCTCGCTCCGTGACATATTGAACTCTTCAGACCCTGCTTCTTCGGCGACCGCCCCCCCCAGCTTTGGTCTGAGCCGGCCTGGTTCAACCACCAACAGAGCGCTCCCATCCTCCACGTCGTCCGGTCCCGCAGCGCCACGGGGAAGCCTTTTTTCCTCCTCCGGGTCGAAGACGCAAGCCCCTCCCGGGCGTTTGCGGAGGAATGACGAACCGGCGCCCCAGAAATCCACCGGTTCCCCCTCGCGCCGCTCAACTGGATCTGCCAGGCAAAACCAAAACCTTGAGAGCGATCGGTGATAAGGTCTGAGTCGCTCACCCCCTTCCAATAGGGCAACCACACTGAAGCTTCTCCGGCCGATTCGCAACGAGGATCCATGCGGCCCTGGGCACCGGCTTCAAGCAACCGGGCCATTCGCATGGATCCCCCTTTGGCCGGACGGACGAGGATCTCCGACGCACCCACCCGCGAAAACAGGCGACGGACGACCAGTCCTTTGCGATCAATCCAGCCAAAATCCAAGCATCTACCAAAGTCTCGCCGCCGGATGTAAGTGCTGAGAACAACAAGGCAAGCGGGAAGCGTCAAGGAAGAAATTGTGGGCGGGGCGCCCCCGGTCCCAGGCCGGCATGCGCCAAGAATGCGTGCCGGAATCCCTGCCCGCTCTTGAATTTGCATTCCCCTTAGGGACGCGGGCGACCCGCCCTCCCTCAAATCATTTTATATTGAACAACTCAAGTTAACATGAAATTGCGGGCGGGGTGCCCGCGATCCCAGGGGGGGATCAGCTCGCCTGAGGCTTGATTTTACGCGGGACTCGGGAATAACCTCGGTCTTGCGGGCCGAAGAGCCCGGCTCGCTTCCCCTCAGAAAAATAAAAATCCCCAAAGGTCATGTGAGCCATGGGCCTCGACCGGGCATTACTGAGGGATTCGATGAAGTCAAAGGAGAGAGAAGCCCCATGGCAAACGGACAGGCCGAGCTGTTCCGTCAGGTTCACCAACTGTTCAGTACAGGGAGAGTCGGCGGCTTGACGGACGCCGAGCTGCTGGGCCGGTTCGTCTCCCAGCGCGACGAGCCCGCCTTCGCGGCGCTGGTCACGCGGCATGGATCGATGGTCCTCCGCGTCTGTCAGGGCGTGCTCCAGGACAAACACGCGGCCGAGGATGCGTTCCAGGCGACGTTCCTCGTCCTCGCCCACAAGGCTTATCACCTTCATGTGGGTGAAACCTTGAGCCATTGGCTCCACGGAGTCGCCTTGCGGGTCGCAAAGAAGGCGAAGTCTCAGAACGCGAGACGCGACCAACGCGAGCGTACCAGCGCATCGACGACCGCCTGGGAGCCTGGTGTCGATCCGGACCAATCCGAGACCGATGCCCTGCTCCATGAGGAGGTCGATCGCCTGCCCGAGTCGTACCGCTCCCCCGTCGTCCTCTGCTATTTGCAAGGACTGAGCTACACAGCGGCAGCGAATCAGTTGGGAATCAGCGAGGGGACGGTCCGAGGCCGGCTCGCCCGGGCACGAGACCGCCTCCGGATTCGGCTGACGCGACGAGGCGTGGTCGTTCCGGCCGGTTTCCTGATCGGGGAAAACGCATGGACCTCAGCCTCGGCCGCAGTGCCGAACAGCCTGATCCAGCTCGCCGTCCAAGGGGGGCTGCAAACCGCCGTGGGCAAGGGAGCGGTCGCCGGGGCGGTCTCGACGTCCGTCGTGGTCCTGACGAAAGGAGTCTTACGAACGATGTTCCTGACCCAGTTCAAAATCGCGACAACGGTCCTCCTGCTGACAGCCGGTGGCCTTCTGGTCTCAAAGCCGTTTCTTATCAATCCACATGCCAATGCAGCCCCTCCTGCCTCAAAAAACGCGACACCAGACGCGGATCTCGCGGCTCCCGCTCCTCAACCGGCGAACGACGACGACGGCGGCGGAGCCAACAACGAACCCACCTTGGATGTCAAGACAAACCCAAGGCCGTGGGAGACGGTTGTCCGCATCAAGGTTCAGGGGAGCGGCAGTATCGGGTTCGGTTCCGGGACGGTGATTCAAAGCGTGCCCGAGGCATCATTGATTCTTACATGCGCACATATTTTCAAATTAAACAACAACCCCAATGATCCCCCAGAACGCGCCCCGCACAAAATCACAGTCGACCTCTTCAACGGCGAGTCCCACAAACCAAGCCAAGTCCAGACTGTCACCGCCGTGGTCGTGGACTACGACCTCGGCAGGGATGTCGCCCTGCTCCGGATTCGTCCCAATCGGACGCTGGCCGTTTCCCCGATCATTCCTCCCTCATGGGAGCCTCAAAAGGGGATGAGGATGATAACCGCCGGCTGCTCGGATGGTAACACCCCAACCTGCTGGACGACCGATATCATCAACTCAAAAATCAAACTATTCAACGATTCTCCATACACTGCGACTGAATGCAGATTTGCGCCAAAGCAGGGCCGCAACGGTGGCAGTTTGTCCACCTTAGATGGGTTCGTTGCCGGCGTCAGCAATTACGCTGAGCCGAGAGGCAATCGCGGTTACTACGCAACCTCCGAATCGATCTATCACTTGCTGGCACGCAACAATCTTGCATATCTGTATATCGATGACGAGCTTCCGACGAAGGGGGCCAGGAAGCCAACTCCGGAGACGAATCAGCCGTCGTCCGCTCCGGTCCTCAGCGAGGTCGAGTTGAGTTCGTTAATCCAGAGTGCCGAGAGCCAGTTGAGAAATGGTGACCACCAGGGCGCTCGCGCGACAACCGACCGGTTGAACGACCAGATCCTCAGCCAGCAAGAAGCCTTGCGGTTGAAACTCGAACATCTGGACGGCTTGGCACGCCGGAGCAGCGAACTACGACGCGCCGTGGGCAAGAATGAGGAGCCTGACTTCGGTCGATCATCGAGCCAGCGCAAGCCGATCAACTCATCCCAGTCCGTTCTTCGCTCCCGGCCGACAGACTCACCGGTCGAACCAGACGTCACCCCACCCCCACCCGATCATGAGCGGCGTTTGCGCGACATCGAGCAGAAATTGGAGCGACTCCTTGAGGAAAAGACGGGCACAAGCCAATGAGAAGAATAGCCCGCCCAGATTCGGTTCGATCGGCTCATCGGCCGCCCGGACCCGACAAGGCCATTCCATATCGGCAGGTTTCTTGATCGCTCCAAAGGGACAACCGTCAATTTCCAGGGGCGCAAACTCCCCAGAAATGCTTCAACGAAAATGGGGCCGCGCTCTGGAGAGAGGGACGTGGAAACGCCCCTCTCTCGCGGTAAGAGGCACGTACGAATATTTCCAGCAAACAAAAGCCTATTCACCCCAAGTGTGTCGGAGGAACCGCAGGAAGTTGCCGTGCATGACGCCGGCAATGTCGTCGGCCGAATAGCCGCGACGAGCGAGCATGGCGGGGAGGTTGGTCAGGTCGGCGATGGTGTCCATGTCGGCGGGGGCCTGTTCGCGGCCGAAGCCGCCGTCGAGGTCGGTGCCGATCCCGACGTGGCGGGCGTTGCCCGCGAGCTGGCAGATGTGGTCGATATGGTCGATCTCGCGTTCAAGCGTCGCGCCCGCCTCCTGGGGGAGGGTCTTGCCGATCTTCCAACCGGGAACGATCATCCAGGCATCGAGCGCCGCGCCGAAGATGGCCCCCCGGGCGATCAGCTCCTTGATCTGCGCGTCGCTGAACTGGCGGTCGTCGGGGACCAGAGCGCGGCAGTTCTGATGGCTCGCCCAGACGGGGCCGTCGTAGAGGTCGAGCGCTTCCCAGAAGCTATCGTCACAGAGGTGGGTGGCGTCGAGGATGATGTTCAGCCGACGCATCTCCGCCAGCAAGTCGCGCCCGGCCGGGGTCAGGCCGCCGGTGGCGTGGGTCCCCTGGGCGTAGCGGCCCGGCCCGTAGTGAGCCGGCCCAAGGGCCCGCAGGCCCTGGGCATAAGCTTGCTCCAGATGGCCGAGAGTCCGGATCGAGTCGGCTCCTTCCAGGCTGAGAATGTAGCCGATCGGAGCGTCGGCCGGCGGGTCGTTCGTCCAGAGCTCGACATGCCGATCGAGGCCCTTGCGATCGACGATCGCCGTCATCTCGCCGGCCTCCTCCATCGCGCGATACCAGGACAATTGCCCCTGCGTCTGCGCCCAGGCGATCTCAGGGCTATGCCAACCGGGGAGCGGATTGCCGGGGGCGACATGCCGCGCGATCTGAGTCGCGACGCACAACCCAACCCGCCCCCGACGCATCTCGGGCAGCGAGACCATCGCATTGCCGCGATCGGGCTTGTCCGACTTGCCGGCCTCGCGAGCCCGAATCTCGGCCACCGGACGCGTGAGGTCGCGGTTCCATTCCAAAGCGTTCATGCTCAGGTCGAGATGGGCGTCGAAAATCAGCATGGCAAAATGTTCTCAACTTTGCGACAAATCAACCCAAAATCATAAGAAAAAGAAGGCAGAGCAAACGCCCCCGCGGAACGACCTGATCTTGCGCAGAGCAGGCCCCAGGTTCTGGCCGTCGCCCAAGCGGATCGGGGTTCGGGTGGACATTCAGCCCACCTTCCCGCGTCCTCCCACAATCTCGGCCCTATCGTATGGAATCCGCTCGCCAAGGTCCATCCGCCGTCGGCCCGGTCGTGGATTCTCACGCCACCAGGTCAAATCGGGGAGCAGAAATGCGGAGGGGAAGGGAAATACGGCTTGCAACGAAGCCCCATTACACGAATCTTCGGCCCCCCCAACTCAGGAGTGAGCCGCCGACTCGCCTTGGAAGCGTTCGCAAGGCATCTACCTGCCGTTTTCATGAAAGCCATAACTCTGCGATCACAGTACGCAAACATACAGGCGATTTAATCCACGTCCCACCAATCGTCACAAGCGAAATCCCATTCATCCAAAAATATAAATTCTTCTCTCTAAGACTCAACAAACGGCTCCAGCGGACGGAGAACGCCTGTTCGTGGAGCCGGAGCCAGCACCATTGGTGACCATCAAGGCGCGGATCGCAACGACGATTCGACGGCCTGCGAGACGGCCGACAGGTTCGCTCCCGGCTCGCGACTTCGCCATCCTTGCCGATATTTCCTCCCTTCGCCTCGCATGAGCCAGAGGGGGTCAACCCCCGTCAGCTCGATGAAGTGCAAGAGGGTCTGGGCAGGCATCGCTTCACCGATCTCTTCATAATTCTGCCAGGTCTTCGGCGCAACCCCAAGCTGATCGCTGAGGGCGACGCTACCGTCATCGCCAAAAATCTCAATGCGAACCATGCGAAGGCGAGCGCCCAAGGAATTCGCAGCCGTTGGCTCATTGTTCGCGTAAATGGTAGCCCTCCTTTGCAGCCGATAAAGCGAAACCGAAGGATTCCTCGAGATCCCACTTATATTGCTATTACGCCCAAGAAGTTGGGCGAGTTCAACCGCTCCTTCCTCAGTTTGGAACGGGGCTGAGGCCGATTCGTGACAACCGTGCCCCAACATTGGGTCCCGGCCCCAACTCAAGGTCAACCCAACCGGCAAAGCGGTGGGCAACATCCTCACACTGCACACCACTGGTAACAGAACAAAAGGGAATCTCACCATCGCTTTTTCCAACATTGGTAATTCTTCGCCAAGATTTCTATCATGAGGGCACTCGAGGACAGGGCGTGCGTCCTCGTTCGCTGACATCGGTTTTTGTTTTCCCATCGCTTGGCCGCAAGGGACCCTGAGTCGATGCTGATTCGACGATGCCAATACGCTTCCGAGGCGATCCTGATCGCCATGGCCTGTCTGGCCCCCTGGGCCTTTGGCGCGGTGGAGGCCTGGGCGGAGTTCGTCCTCTTCCTGGGAATCTTCCTCCTGGCGATCCTGGCGCTCGTGATCCGGGCCGGCACGGATCGCGTTCACGCCCTCTTTTGCCTGCCCAGCGTGGCAATCGGGGGGCTGGTCCTGCTCGCCGCCTTGCAGGCCACGCCGTTGTCCCCTGGTCTGCTCAAGCGGATCTCGCCGGCGACCGTCGCGTTGCGGGCCGGCCTGCTCCCGCCGGCGGCGGAGCGCGTCAGTGGGGACGAGGGGCCGACGGTCGCACTTCCGGCGTCCACGATCAGCCTGGAACCCGACGCGTCGGGGCGCGCCGCGATGCGGCTGGCGGCTGGGTGGGTCCTGTTCCAGGCCGTGATGGGTCTCGGCCTCGGGACGGCCTCGCTGCGCCGGTTCGGAATCGCGTTGGCGGCCAATGCGGCCTTTTTGTCGTTGTTCTCGCTGATCCAGTTACTCTCCTGGAACGGCCGGATCTACTGGGTTCGGGAAACACCCTCGAGCAGCAGCGGCCCCTTCGTCAATCACAACCACCTGGCGGCCTACCTCAATCTTGGTCTCGGCTTCGCCCTGACCTTTCTGATGGCCCCCCGGCGCGGCGCCCATAACGGTTACCGGCAGCGGGGCGATCAGATCTGGGCCGCGTATGCGACCGGGTTGATCATCGTCGGGATCGTGGTCTCGCTGGCGCGGACCGGGTTCGTGGCGATGCTCCTCTCGATGGGACTGGTGGTCATCCTGCTTCGTCCCCAGGCGAAGAAGCTGGTACTAAGCCTGGGCGTGATCGGGTTGCTGGTCGTCGTCTTACTGGTGGCCCTGGGGTCCTCGACCGGCTATCAGGAGCGGATCGGGTCGCTCCTCGAGTCGAAGGCCTATGCCGATCGTTTCGTCATCTGGCAGACGGCCGGCCGACTGATCCCGAGCTATGCCCTCTTCGGGACGGGCCTGGGAAGCTTCGCCGCGCTAACGACTCGGTTCTACTCGGTGCATGCCAACGTGATCTTTGAGCACGCCGAGAACGAGTACATCGAATGGCTGCTGGAGGGGGGCGTCATCGGGCTCGGCCTGGTTCTGGCCGCCGGGGCCGGGGCCGTCGCCCTCGGCTGGCGTGCCTTGAAAGGGACGACGGTCCGAGTCGAATCCGCCTTGATCTGCGGGGCCCTCTTTGGAATCTCGAGCCTGCTCATCCAGAGCCTGGGCGACTTCGCGCTCCATGTGCCGGCCGTCTCCGTCGTCGCGGTGATCCTGGGCGCTTACCTTGCGAAGCTCGGGCTGGAGACCCGGAACACCCCGCAAGAGGACCGGCCATCGCCCTACTGGCGCCGGGCCGGCTCGGCGCTCGGCGCCGTCGTCATGCTCGCGCTGAGCACGACCGCCCTGGTCGAGGGCTTTCACCTGATGCAGATCGAAACGGCAATGGCCGACGCCGGATTTTACCTCCAAGGAGTCGCCAAGCCGGCCACAGGCGAAGACGGCGCAGATATGGACGAGCTTGAGCGGAAACAGGACGTCCTCGAGCGCGTCACCAAGATCCGCCCGGATTGGGCTGACGGCCACTGGAAGCTCGGCCTGATCTTCCTTCGGCTCTACACCACGAGCGTGGAGGAGTCGCTCCGCGAGTTCGAGAAGGACAAGGAAAAGGTGGCCAATCAGGCCAGCCCGCTCTGGCTGCTCAGCACGGTCCACTCCCCGCCGGGGGGCAAGCCGATCCCGATCGCCGACCTCCTGGACATCGACCATATCCGGCTCTATCTCGTCCCGGCGACCCGTTGCTTCCTGGAAGCGAGGCGGTGCAGCCCCCTCTTGCCCGACCCGCACGTCCGGCTCGCGGTCTTGCACTACCTGCTCCAGGGGGGCGAACCGCCCAGCGTCTACGCGAATCGTGCCTTGCGGCTTTCCGGCCCCAACCTGCAAGTGCTCGAGCTCATCCAGAGCGTGGCCATTCAGGTCGGCGACCTCGACCTGCTGGCGCGCTGCTGGAAACGGATTCTGACCCTCGCCCCCGAAAGCGCCGACGCGATCGCCGAGATGGCCAAGGAACTCTTCTCGGCCCAGGAGATCGTCGACCGGATCATTCCCTCAGGCCAAGTCGCGCTCCGGCTCGCCGGCCGTGCCTATACGACCTCCGAGGAGCGACCATCCCGGGAACTCCTCCTCCGCGCGGCCCTCAAGAAACTGGCGAGCGATCCGCTCCTGAAACCGGCCGACCGGTTCCAGGCCGAGGCGAACGTCTGGTTCCTCATGAACGATCGCGAACAGGCCCAGGCCCGGATGGAGCAAGCGCTCGCCCTCGACCCCACAAACCCCGCCTGGAGGACGGAGCTGATCAACTGGCTGCTCGCCTGGGGACGAGCCCGCGACGCCTACGATCAGGCCATGATCGGGCGTTACTACTCGCCCAGAGACTCCGCACTGTGGGACGCCCACAATCGCGCGGCCGACGCGGTCGCCAAGACCGAACGCTGAACCGCCTTGCCATCCGTCTCTCTTTTGTTTGTGTTGCCGTTTCTCACGACGCGATGCAAAGCGGCCTCATGTCGAGCGATCGACCTGGGAAAGCAAGGCGTGAGAATCGATAATCAAGCGGTCGACGGGAGCACGCGCCCGAGCGACCCCTTGCCCCAGGAGCAGAACCGGATCGACCGGGCCCGCCGGGCCAGTCACGACATCACTCAAGGATTTTCTCACATGAAGAATACCGGCCTGGTCGTGGTCACGGGGGGTGCCGGATTCATCGGCTCCCACCTGGCCGAGGCGCTCATCGGCGAAGGGTTCCGGGTGCGGATCGTCGACAACCTCTCGACCGGACATCGGAGCAATCTTGCCCACCTCGAGGGCCGGTACGACTGGCTGGAGGGGAACGTCGCCGATTTCGAGGTCTGCCGCCGGGCCGTCGAGGGGGCCGAGTTCGTGTTCCACGAGGCCGCGATTCCCAGCGTCCCGCGATCGGTTCGCGAGCCCCTCTCCTCCCACGAGAGCGGGCCGACCGCCACGCTGAACATGCTCGAGGCCGCACGACAGGCGGGGGTCAAGCGCTTCATGTTCGCCGCCTCCAGCGCCGCCTACGGTGAGACGGTGGAGTCGCCCAAGCACGAAGCGATTTATCCCGAGCCGCTCAGCCCCTACGCCGCCGGCAAGCTCGCCGGTGAGCATTACGTCTCCGTCTACGCCAAGACGATGGGGCTCGACGGCGTCAGTCTACGCTACTTCAACATCTTCGGTCCGCGACAGGACCCAACCAGCCCGTACAGCGGTGTGATCTCGCTGTTCGCGCGGGCGATGTCCGAGGGACGGCGGCCCACGATCTTCGGCGATGGCGGGCAGACCCGCGACTACACCTATGTGAGCAACGTCGTGGCCGCGAACCTGGCCGCCATGCGCTCGGAACGGCCGCTCGCCGGGGCGATCCTCAACGTCGGCATCGGCCGAAGCGTCAGCCTGCTCGACCTGGTCGCGGCGATCAACGCAATCCTCGGCACTCGGATCGAGCCGGAGTTCAAGCCCCCGCGCGAAGGAGACGTCCGCCATTCGCTGGCCAACCTCGAGCGAATCCAGGCCGCGCTGGGCTATCGCCCCGAAGTCAATTTCGAGGAAGGGCTGAAACGAACCCTGGCCGGATGACCAAGGCCTTTTCTTCGGCATGTTTGTCCGAGAGCACGCAAAAGATGCCGTTGACAGCTCGGCCCCCCTTTGCCGATAGTGGCTCTCCGACGGATGGACCGAGTTGATCGGTCAGTCATCCCGTTCGTCTCGATTTTTTTTGCCGATACCCAAAAGCAAATTCCGCCGACGCCGGAAGAGGAACCATCCGGTCGCCGCCGCGCAGTGCAACCCACCCAAAAAAGGATCGGCCGCAAGGATGAGGGCCTGGCGTTCTTAACCCGCCTCACTTTGCCGCCGCGACTTCCCGAACTCGCACCGCGACCCTGACGACTCCAGGCGCGTCAGGGGCCACCACGGATGGACACACCATGAAGATTCTCGTCACCGGCGGCGCCGGCTATGTCGGTTCAACCCTCGTTCCCATGCTCCTGCAACAGGGGCACCGCGTCCGGGTCTACGACTCACTCAAGTTCGGCGGCCAGGGTCTCCTCCCTTGCTGCCAGAACCGTTTCTTCGAGCTGGTCAAAGGGGACGTCAGCGACCTCGGCGGACTCAAGTCCGCGCTCGAGGGCATGGATGCCGTCGTTCACCTCGCCGCCATCGTCGGCTACCCGGCCTGCAAGAAGGAGCCGCACCTGGCCCAGGCGACCAACGTCGATGGGACTCGCAACCTGCTCAGCCTCCGCAAGCCCGACCAGAAGGTCATCTTCGCCTCGACCGGCAGCATCTACGGGGCCGTCCCCGACTATATCTGCAACGAGAAGACCCCCCGCGCTCCGATCACCCTCTACGGCGAAACCAAAGCGACCGCCGAGCAGATGGTGCTCGACGCCGGCAACGGCATCGCCTACCGCTACGCGACCGCCTTCGGCGTCAGCAACCGGATGCGGCTCGACCTCATGCCCAACGACTTCACCTACCAGGCGGTGAAGAACAAGAGCCTGATCGTCTACCAAGGGGGTTTCAAGCGGACCTTCGTCCACGTCCGCGACATGGCCCGCTCGATGATCTTCGCCTTGGAGAAGTGGGACACGGTCAAGGACGACGTCTACAACGTCGGCCACGAGACCATGAACTTCACCAAGGAAGACGTGGCGCGGAAGATTCTCGAACATGTCGACTTCTACTTGCACTTCGCCGAGTTCGGCAGCGACGCCGACCAGCGGAACTATGAAGTCTCCTACGAGAAGATCCGGGCCAAGGGGTTCGAGACGACGGTCGACCTGGACCGCGGCATCGCCGAGTTGGTCCGTGCCGCCCAGTTGATCGAGTTCCAGAACCCATTCGCCAACGTCTGATTTCATCCCCGAGCGCGCGAGCGATCAGGCCACAGAGGCCTGACTCGCTCGCCCGATCGGATTGGCATATCCCCTTGCCCTTCGCCTTCAGGCCGCCTCGAACGTGACGGACCAGGTGCTGGCGTCGGGTTCGATGAACCGGACGAGTTTCTCGCCTTCCTCAGCGAGTTGAGCCTTCACGGCCTTCGGCAACGAAGCAAACGGCGAGAGAGTTAGACTCGCCGCTTTCTTGGCTCGGGCCGACTTCCAGATGCCGGCGACAAAGCCGGCGACCAGGAACGTCGGCAGGACGAGGAGGTTCTTGGTGATGACTCGCGGCCGGTGCTCGTCGGCGATGATTCGTGTCCGGTCGGCGTGCGCGAGGAGGATGTTGTCGAAGCCGGGGAGAAAGCGCACCGGCGCAGGGATCTCTTCCGACGGCCGGGGCGCGTCGGGCAGGTCAAACAGCTCGCGCTTTCGCTCGTCGCGAAAGGTCTTGAGCCGAGGCCGAAGCGCTTCGAGATGCTCGCGAACCCCGGTGAGGCCGGACCAGGCCTGAACGTCCACCGCCGCCGCCGGGCCGAAACCGGCGAGGTAGCGGAGGACAAGGTCCTGCGTCGGCACGCCTGGACCTGGAACCTGGCCGAGCCACGACTCGGCCGTGGCGAAGTTGGGGTCGGCGCGATATCCCCACGCGGAGTCGTCGGGCACCGCAACCAGCGGGAGATGCGTCCGTACCGCATATCCCATCGCGCGTTCATCGGCCTCCGGGACCGTTTCCAGCAGAGCGGCCCGCAGCTCGGTGAAGGTCCTGGGCCGTTCCTGGAAAACCTGGCGGGCCGAAGTCGTCAACCCTTCAAGATCCAGGCCGTCGACCCGGTCGCGGAGCACCCCACGCATCCCCGCGCTCAGCATCGGCTGGAGCGTGCCGCGGATCATCAGGTAGTCCGCCGCGCTCATCAAGTGCAGGGTGCCGCGCATCAAGGTCGAGCGCACAACCGTGCGGTCATGGAGCAAACGCCAAAGCGCCTCCCGCTCGAAGCCGGCGATCCGGGTCCAGAGCCCGATGAACGGAGGTTGCGGCTGCTGGGCTTGCAGACCGACCAGGCGTTCCACAAGACAAAGAGGAGAAACCTCTTTGCGGGCGAGCATCATCTGCCGGGCCAGCAAAGCCCGATTCAGCGCGGTTCGGGAAAGTGTCTCGGGTTTCATCCCGGCAGGATAAGAAAAAGGCCAGAAGCTGCGAAGCTCAACCGAACGTCTTGATCGGAGTCCCCTCGGAGAGCTTGCGCGGGATCTGCTGGAATCCGTCCCAGTATTCCCGGTGAGGGTCGCGCCCCAGGTGATCGAGGATCGTGGCCGCAAGGTCGTCGGGGGGGGTGATCAATCTATTATCTTTCACATAGCCACCGAATTCGTTCGTGGCACCATGAACCTGGCCACCCCGCACACCTCCCCCCGCCACGAACGTGGTGAAGGCGTACGGTCAGCGGTCGCGCCCTGCGTTTTCTCCGTAACATCGCATTCTGATTCACAGGCTATGTCACGGGTCTTCGATCTGCGTCAAGGCAAGCCTGTCAACGCGGGAACAACGTGCCGGCTGGATCATCATCCGGCACATCCCCCTCGGAATCAACTCTCCTCAAATCATCGCTGGATCATCGCGCAGCGAGCTTCGCCGCGATCTGGGCCACGTGCCGCCCCTGGAAGCGGGCGATGGCCAGTTCGTTGGCCGTCGGGGTGCGTTCCCCGCGCGGGCCGGCGATGGTCGAGGCCCCATAGGGAGACCCGCCCGTGATCTCATCCAGGTTCGAGAGTTCCTTCGCCGCATAGGGGACACCGGCGACCACCATTCCCTGGTGGTAGAAAAAGGTATGCATGTGGACGATGGTCGTCTCCTGGCCGCCGTGTTGGCTTGCGGTGGAGGTGAAGGCGCTCCCCACCTTGCCGATAAGTGCCCCCTTGACCCAGTGGCCGCCGGTCGCGTCCAGGAACGCCTGCATCTGGGCGGTCGCGGCACCGTAGCGCGTGGGGGATCCGAGGATGATCCCGTCCGCATCGGACAAGGCGTGCGGGTCGGCAATCGGCACGTGGGCGAACGACTTCTTGGTCTCGACGGCCCCCATCTTCTCGAGCACCTCGGTGGGCAGCGTCTCGGCGACCTGAGCCAACAACACCTCCGCGCCGGGGACTTCCCTCGCCCCTTCGGCAATCGCCTCGGCGAGTTGATAGACGTGGGTGTAAAGGCTATAGAACACAACCTGGATTTTCACCGGCATCGGACCCTCCCTCTCATCATCCCTTGGACGAGTCGACGAAATCTGTTCTACCCTATCGCATCACAGGGGGCAAACGTACCACCTCGCTTCGCGCCCAGGCCCGGAATCGGCCTTGAGGGAGACCCGTTACAAAGTCATGATCGTGAGGCCTTGCCGGGCGTCCCCTTTAGGGGATGAGGCATGAGCCCCCCTGCTCGCCTCTCTCTCGGATTGTTGCCGCAAAAGGAATTGACGCGATGATCAAGGTCCTCTCGGTAATCGGCACGCGACCCGAGGCGATCAAGATGGGCCCGGTCATCCGTGCCTTGGGCGAGCGGCGGGAGACGTTTCAATCCTCGGTCTGCGTCACGGGGCAGCACCGGCAGATGCTCGACCAGGTGCTCAACCTGTTCCGAATCGCCCCCGACCACGACCTCGACCTCATGACCCCCGGGCAGACGCTCGCCCGGCTCACCGCCTCGGTCATCGAAGGGATGGACCGAATCCTCCAGGTCGAGCGACCGGACTGGGTTCTGGTTCAAGGCGACACCACGACGGTCCTGGCCTCGGCGCTGGCCGCGGCCTATCGCCAGGTCAAGGTCGGGCATGTCGAGGCCGGCCTGCGGACCTACGAGAAGCACCACCCGTTCCCCGAGGAGATCAACCGCCGGGTCGCCTCGGTGGTGGCCGACCTGCACTTCGCGCCGACCTCCCGGGCCGCCGAGAACCTGCTCCGCGAAGGGGTGCCCCCCGACACCGTCCGGGTCACCGGCAATACGGTCATCGACGCCATCCAATGGGTCGCCTCGGTCGATCCTGAACCCTCGGGAATCTTGTGCGCAGGCGAAGGCCAAGACCTGCCAGCAAAAGAGAAACGGATCATCCTGGTCACGGCCCACCGTCGCGAGAGCTTCGGTCGGGGGCTCGAGCAAGTCTGCGAAGCGCTCCGGACGATCGTCGCGAGCCACCCCAACGTCCAGGTCGTCTACCCGGTCCACCCCAACCCGAACGTTCAAGAGCCGGTCTACCGACTCCTCAATGGCGTCTCCGGCATCACGCTCCTGCCGCCGCTCGACTATCTCGCGTTCGTCCGCCTGATCCGCCTGAGCCATTTCGTGATCACCGACTCCGGCGGCCTGCAAGAGGAAGCGCCCGGCCTGGGCAAACCCGTCCTCGTGCTCCGCGAGACGACGGAGCGCCCCGAGGGAATCGACGCCGGCACGGTCCGGCTCGTAGGAACCGACCGGGCCAAGATCGTCGCGGAGGCCAGCCGCCTCCTGACCGACCCGGCCGCCTACACGGCCATGGCACGGTCGATCAACCCTTACGGCGACGGCCACGCAGCGGCTCGAATCGTCGCCGCCCTATGCGATAAGCAGGGTTAAATAGGTCGTTTGCGACCGCCCCGATTCCGTGAGATCCGCCTTCGACAACGTCGCGAGTCGTGGTAGAGTGCCGCGCCACCCGATCGCCGAATGGTTCCCTTTTCAATCCAAAAGATGGATGGCCTCTGGCCGATCGTCATGTCCGACTCTGCCACGACCCAGGACGGGTCGCCGGAAATCAGCGTCGTCGTCCCCTTGCACAACGAGCAGGAAACGCTCGTCGAGCTCTACCGCCGCCTGAGCCTGGCGCTGCGGTCGCTGGGGATGACCTATGAGATCGTGCTCGTCAACGACGGCAGCCGGGACGCGACTCCGGGGATGATCGCTCGGTTGCAGGAGTCGGACCCAGCCCTCGTCGCGCTCCACCTGAGCCGGAACTTCGGCCATCAGGCCGCCGTCACCGCCGGCCTGGACCATGCGCGGGGCCTGGCCGTCGCGATCATGGACGGCGACCTGCAAGATCCGCCGGAGCTCCTCCCCGAATTGGTCGCCCTCTGGCGCGAGGGCAACGACGTGGTCTACGCCGTCCGCCACCGCCGCCAGGAAGGGGTGCTCAAGCGGCTCGGCTACTTCGCCTTCTATCGCCTCATGCGCGCCATGAGCGACCTCGACATCCCGCTCGACAGCGGCGACTTCTGCCTGATGGACCGGCAAGTTGTCGAGGCCCTGAAAGCCCTCCCCGAGCGGCTCCGGTTCGTTCGCGGCCTGCGAAGCTTCGTCGGCTTCCGCCAGGTCGGCCTCTCCTACGACCGCCCCGCGCGCGAGGCCGGAACCTCCAAATACCCGCTCCGCCGCCTGGTCGCGCTGGCGGTCGACGGCCTGGTCAGCTTCAGCAGCCGCCCGCTCCGGATGGTGACCTACCTCGGCATCGCCTCCGCCACCTCCGCCGCCGCCCTGATGGTCTGGGCTCTGATCGACGCCTTCAGCACCCGCTCCGCCCCGCGAGGCTGGGCGAGCACCATCGTCGTCGTCCTCTTCATGGGCTCAATCCAGCTCATCAGCCTGGGAATCATCGGTGAATACATCCGCATGATCTTCCTGGAAGCGAAGCAGCGGCCCACCTATCTCGTCATGAAGCCACGCCCGGCCCCCCCTCGCCGGTCCCGACCGAAAAAACGCTCGCTCGCGGAACCGCACACGGCCCTCCGAGGCCCCCACCGCTCCCGGACCAATGAGCCCCGGCCCCGACCGAGCCATTCCCGCCGCGACTTCGGAACCAATCCCGATCCCAGCGCCTGACCCCGTAACAGTGTCGCTCGATCGTCGGCCACATCGCCGCGCACGGCTTCACGAACCTCTTCTCTATCGCCCGCCGATCCGTGGATCCCGTCGTTGTCGCCGACACGACAAAAATCAAACAAAATCCATATCCAATAAAACGAAAAATTCACTCACATCATTTTTTCGTTTTCGGATCGTGCAGATAACGAATGACTCTGACCTCCTCCAGCACGATCAAACCACCACCGACCATTTCATCAAGGACCGGCAGAAGTTCGGCGATTTTCTCCGGACGATCCACGACCTCAACCCGCTCGGGCACATCCTCAGATAGGCCAAAGAGGTGTGCCCGGTGGATGATCGAGTGGCCTCCGAAGCCCATGACGCCTCGCGACGCCGTTGCCCCGGCCATTCCCATCTCCCGACACCGCTCGACAATCGTGAGGGCCAGGTTGCGGCCGTGCCAGGTATCGGAGTTGCCGATGTAGACCGTGACCCTCTGCGCCTCGCCCTCGATTCGCATGGTCGTCGTGCCCCTCGTAGATGGGTTCTGATCGCGCAAGCTCGGCATGTCGCCGACCGACTCGGAAGGACTGTGAGCCCCGTCTTTCTGCGTCCCTGGATAGCGAAGGACCCGAACCGGGGCGACCGTGATGAGACCTTCGCTCACCGTGGATTCCAACTCCAGCCGCAGGAACTCCTCCACGCGTTCGGGAGCATCGACGACCTCGATCACGACCGGAAGCTCGAAGGAGGCATACTCGCTCGCAACGTCGTGCACCTGATGGTGGGCTCCGTAGCTCATTTCGACGAGGAAGACGGACGCTCCCGCCAGATGTCGAGCCCGCGCCGTCTTGATGACCACTTGGTAGAGGGGCTTGCCATGCCAATATTCATTGGCATTCAGGTAAATACGGAGCAGGCTTGCCTCCTGCGGGATCATGGCAGCCTCCCGTTCCTCGCGTCAGGCAATGGGTTCACCCCTTGAAAATCGCCCGTCGTCGAAGGAACCGACTCGGCTTCGAGGGGAGTCGTTTCACTCGCCACGACCAAGAAAGGTGTGGCGGGTTCAACGCCAGAGACACCGGTTTGACGAACAGTTCGAGGGGAATGCACCAGAGTCGAGGGGAGCACACCATGAGCAAAGCCGATCCCCAGGAAAACCGCCGCGAATCCTGCCACCACGCTGCCGGTCATGTTGGCGAGAGCCAAGACTAACTCGCCGCGCTCCCAGAGCGTCACCGACTCATATGCGAAAGTTGAAAATGTCGTATATCCGCCCAGAAAGCCGGTAATCACAAAGAGACGGACGTTGGGATGCGGCAGCCAGCGGGCCAGAGCCACAGTGAAAAAGCCAATGGCGAACGACCCCGAGACGTTGATCGCGAAGGTCGCCCAGGGGAAGTGCGAACTCCCCCATTTGCTTATCCAATACCCCAGCCAATATCGGGCGTTGACTCCCAGGACGCCGCCCACCGATAGCGCAATCGCCCTACTCCAGGTCTCCACGTGACCACCTCCCCTTTATCAGAGAGCCCAGTCGATTTCATGACAACGACGGAGTCACGGCAATGCTCGCTAACGCGATCGCTATGCCGTGGGACATGGTCTTCCTTTACATCTACATCGCTTGCAGGCGGGTGCGATCGTCCATGCCGATGGCGTACTCATCCAGAGCCTGGTGGGGCAGTACGCGATCGAGCAACTCCCAGTCGAGGGCTTTCGCCTGGTGCGAAGCTACCTCGGTACTGCTAGCTCCGTGCACATAGGAGACCGTGATCGCCCTCATGGGAGAGACTCCCCAAAGGGGGCGCAGCGAAAGGCCCCGCCGAAAACAGATCTCTCCCGGCAGGGCCTGATTCGTCCATTAATCGCCCCACCCGAAGAGAACCAGCTCTCCAAAGGTAGGGGTCATCAGCCGCAACCTTCCACGAGGCTGCGGCGGTTATTGATTGGCGAACCCCATCGCCATTATTCAGTTTATGCCGCGACGACGGGTTGTCAACTGTAGAGCAATGGCTCGATCGCGTTCGACTTCGTGGAACACCAGCGTCAGAGGACACGGACCTCGCTGCCCAAGAAACAGAGAGGCCCCATCATCACCTTCAATTCACTACACCAGCAAACATCAAGGTGCTACAGACTTCGTCAGCAGGATCACCTCGTCCTTGACGACGGGGACCAGGCCGAGCGGCTTCAGCAGTTCCTCAAGCGCCTGACGTAGTGGGACGTCCTCGGCCGAGCCTGTCACGGTGGCCTCGGGATCGATCACCCCGGCGCGACGTCCAGCCGGGTCCAGGACGAAGTTCTCATGCGTCTTGGCCTCGAAGTGCCCCGCCACCTGCTCGAGTGTTGCGTCCTTGAAGTCGAAGGTGACGTTCTGCCCGAGGACCTCCTCGATCCGGCTGGCGGCGAGCTTCTGGGATTCCGACGGCGCTCGGGCCGAACCCCCTCGCTTCGCCGAGCCGATGATGATCCCCTCCTCGCCCGGCGTTGCCTCCAGCCCGAGCGGGTCGAGCAGCAGTTCCAGCCAGCTCCGGAGCGAGAGACTCCCGCTCAATGTCAGCGGCATCGAGGCGTCGGCCTTGATGCCGGCCGCCTTGAGCGCCTCCTCGTCCAGCGTGATCGGGATGCGGGCGATCTGGCCCAGGATCTCCAGGCTCGAAGCCAGGGGACTGGCGCTCATCCCCAGGGCAATATCGCGATCGAAGGCACGGGAAATGCGCGTGGCCAGGGGGATCGGCGTCAGTTTCTTCTCCAGGGAATCCGGGCTGACCTCGCCGACGAGCTTCCCCTCCGGGTCGATCAGGATCGTCGTCGGGAAGCTACGGATCCCATAGGCCTCGATCGTCGCGCCTTGCGGGTCCTTCGGGGCGTCGAGCAGGATGGGGAAAGGCAGATCGCGGCCGTGCCAGAGGGACTTCTTGGTCTGCTCGGTCTTCGCGTCCATCTCGGCAAAGTCCTTCACGGAGCCGTCGTGGAAGGCGAGGATCTCGAACTTGTCGCGGTCGGCGGCGTGGTCATCGTAGAAGTTGATCAACTCGCCCAACTGCCGGACGCACGGCCCGCACCAGTGGCCCCAGAAATCGACCAGGACCCACTTGCCCCGATAGTCGGCCAGGGTCACCTCCTTTTTGACGCCCCGCGCATCGACCACTGACCAGGGGGGAAGCTCCTTCCCCTTGTGGAGTGCGAGGAACGTCGCCGGCAAGTCCACCGTGCCCAGGTCGAGGTCGGGCTCCTCGGCGCGAAGTGTGAGCGTCTTGTGGATGCCCTTCACGTCGGCGCCGTAGGCGTTCATGTCGTACTCGCCGGGCGGCAGGAGCATCGAAAATTCGCCCTGTCTTGAGGAGTTCTGAATCAGCCGAATCTTGCCGGGCAAGAGATTGATATAGACGTTGGTCCAGGACAAGGCCTTTTCCAGATCCTTGGAGGCGAGCTTCCCATGAACCCGCACCAAGGGGGCGACCCGGATCTCGAACTCTCGCTTCGCATCGGCGACGGGAACGATCGTGGAGCCCCCGACTTTCCGGTCGGAATCGATCGCCATCAGCGCCGCGTCGCGACCATAGAAGTCGAGCTTGACGGTGAACCGCCCTTCGGCGTCAGTAGTCACACCGCTAACGCCGACCTGCTTTCCGTCCTTCTCACGGATTCTCCACATCGAGGCGACGTTCACCCCCTCCATCGGGTTGCCGTCCTGGTCCAGCACACGTCCCTTGACCTTGACCGCCGATTCCTGGGCATGCGATGGCCCGGCCACCAGGAAGATCAAGGCAATCCCGACAATTGCGGCACGACTCCATCCCATGGTCGATCCTCCCCAATGGCGTGAAACCACGACACCCTACTCATCAAGCAATGAGCCCCATCGACACCCCCCGCCCATTGGAGCAGACCGAGGCACCATTGACAACCGTCCAGGATCTTGCAGCTTCCCATCCAAGCTCTACGACAACATTATAATTTAATATTTATAGATTTCAGAATAAAAAGAGCACATCAAATCCGAAGAAGACCTCGTTGTTCGTCCGGCCGGTCCGGGTCTCGAACGGCGGGGCACCGACGGCGCCGTCGTAGTCAATCTCGGGCCTGATCCAGAACCACGGAGTGGGCTTGTAGATCAGTCCTACCGCGGCCTCGAAATAGGTGTCGTCAAAGCCGGTCCGCACCCCGCCCTGGTCGCGGAAAGCGCTGGTCCGTACAACGCCCGTCCAGCGCTCGTCGAACGTATAGAGGACCCAGGCCCCAGTCCCGTACCAGGCCGAGTTCCGGCTCAAGCGGGGTCGATTGCTAAAGACAGGAATCCTCGTCTCCGTGCCGCTGTCGATTTCGAGGACCGTGGTCCAGCGCTTGTCCCACTCATGGCTGAGCACGCCCGAGATGAGGGTGGTCTCCTGGCCCCGGCTCCTGCCTCCGAGAGGACGCGGTAGGACTGCTATCGGCAAGGGCGCACGTGTCAGGGCACGATTGATCTGGTTCGGCCCCACGTAGTAGGCCAAGCCCAGGTTGGTTCGCTCGTCTTTCGAATCCCAATTGATCCCCCCCATGTACCCCCACTGGTTATGGGCGTCGAGGAGTCGGTCCCAGCCGTTCACGGGCGCGTTGAACACCTGGAGCCGATCCGAAATGTTGAGCGTCGTCAATAGCCCCATGTTCGTGAACGGATGCGAGTAATTGAACAGGAGTCCGGTCGACCGCAGAGGACGCCCAGGGGCAAACGCCGACTCGTAGCCGGCCAGCGAAATGAACTGGCCGAAGCGAAGGTCGAGCCCTCCCGCCGTGAGGATCGGCAAGTGCAGGTCGACGTAGAACTGGGTCGGCGTGTATCCGTAATCGTGGGAGAAAACGGGCTTCTCGAGCTGGCGAATATCGCTGAAGAGCGCGTAGTCCGTGCCGACAAGGTTGTCGAACCGAAAGCCGTAATCGATCGTGTCGACGTTCTTGAAAACCCGTTCAATGGCGAGGTAGGCCTGCGGGATCTGGGCTCGGTTGGCCAGGTCGGACGTGGTATTCGGCAGAGTCTGATGGTTCCTCGGGGCAGCCGGGTTGAAGAGAGCGGCCCCTTCGACCCAGCCGTAGATCCGGGTTGAGGACGACTCGTAGCCAAGCGCCTTCATGAACATATCATGCTGGTCGAAGCCGTCGCCGTTCTCGTGCTCATGCTCGTGGGGATCAGCCTTCGCGGCGTTGCCCTGGAGGGCCGGCGCAAGCTCGCGGCCGGGCGAACCGGGGTGGCGGGGTGCCGCCACCGCTTCGTCTTCGTCGTCCTCCTCCTCATCATCGTCGTCTTCTTCGTCGTCCTCACCCAGCCTTGACGAAGGGACGGTGCGCGTGCTCGCGTCAGATGATTGGGCACGCGCCACAAGGGGTGGCGGCACGGCGGCCTGGCTCGCGAACCGTGAGGCGCCGGGCGCTTTGGCGGCTCGTGGCGCGTGCTCCATCGAGGTCGTGCAACAACCTGCAACGGCGATCAGCAGCAGCAACGCGATCAGCGGATACCCGTGGCGCAAGCGGAGCCCGCCCCCGCCGTCGTTCGATCCCGGACAGGGAAAACGGCGACGGAGGAATAGGCAGTCCAGGATGCGCGGCGGTCCGGGCACGGACAAGACCTCCGTCAAGACACCCCGCCTCTTCTCAAAAAAAAGAGGCAAAGGTGGGCCGGGCTCACCCGGCAAGCCCCTCTCACGCACGCTCCTTAGTCGGCCAACCGGGCCGGGATTCCGCGCCAACGGCTCTCGGCCGGGAGCCGTTCCCCCTTCATGACGAGAGAAAGGGCTTCAAGCCTGGAGCCTGCCGCCATTTCCGCGTCGTAGAGAACGACCGAGCGGGTTCCCACGGTGCAACCGCGCCCAACGGTAAGTGCCGACATTTTCATAACCCGGTCTTCGAAGAGATGGGTCTGGAGCGAGGTCCAGCCGGCAACCATCGCGTCGTCGTCGACCCGGACAAGGTCGAACTCGGTCAGGAACGTGGTTTCCATGTAAACGCGCCGGCCGACGCGGGCGCCGAAGAGGCGGAGCAAAGGGGCCATGAACGGCGTGCCGGTAAACCAGTGCAGGAGCCAGGGAACCGCCACGTTCTCATAGAGCGCGGTAATCAGCTCGGTGCGCCAGACGAAGAACGACCACATCGGCACGACTCGCGGGCGGTAGCGGCCCACAACGACCCACTTGAGGGCCGCCGAGACCAGGGTCACCGCCAGGCCCGAAGCCAGGTAAACGGCGGGCAAGACGATCAGCCGCAGCCCGATCGGCCAGTCGGACATGATGAACGCCGCCTTGAGGCCGATCAGGATGGCCAGGTACATCAGGGTCGCCGGCAGGACGATCCGCACACATTCGACCGCCAACCGGCCCGCCACCAGCCGCAGAGGGGGGCGATAAGTCACACTCTCCTCGAAGTCGCCGCTATCCTGCCGGCGCGGCAGGAAGATGGCGGGCGAGCCGAGCCACGAACTGCCCGGCTCCATCGCTTCGGCCGGCGGGACGGACTGCACGCCGATCAAGCTATCGTGCGGCAGGAAGGCCGCGCCTGGCACCAGGGCCGCGTTGCCGACGAAGCTGCGCGGACCCAGCTCGGTCGTCCCCAGCACCACGCGACCGCGATGGTAGCGTGCGGCTCCGATCACGGCGAGATCGGCCACGAAGCTCTCCGCCCCCACGACGAGGAGGTCGGGGTCGATGTTCGACACGGTCGAGATCTCGGCCCGAGGCCCAACCTTGGCCCCGAGCGCGCGAAGCCAGGACGAGGTGAAAAGCGTCGCGTAGAGCGAGTTGGTGGAGCCAAGGCTCAACTCCATCAACCTATCGGAGAACCATTTCCGGAGCCCGAACCAGGAGCGCAACGCGTACACTCCCGGTCGCGCTCGTGGCATGACGAGACGCTTTCCCACCGCCACCGCGACGCAAGTTGTCAACACATAAACAAGCCCCGCCAGCGGAGTTGCGGACACGCCGTGGAGCCAGTGCTCGTAATCACCCAGGTCGTAGTAGAGCAGAGCCAGGCCGGGAGCCAGCAACAGCACGGGCAACAACTCGAGAACCAGGCTGCCGACCAGGAACCCGGCCAGCAGAGCGGGAGACCAGGGGGCGGGAGCCGGCAAGCTTTCCAACGCATCGAGCTGCGGGTCGCTCGATCCCGCGCTCGAGGGCGACCCTGCCCAGGACGCATCGGCCGGGATCGTCTGGTCGCGAGCCACGAGCGACTGCTCGGCCACGCGCGCTCCCGCCTCGATCCTGGATCCGAGCATCACGACCGAGTTGGTTCCGATAAACGCGCCCGCCCCGATCCGGATCGGCGCCAGGTGGAGCCAGCCGTCCTCGACCAGGAACGGCTCAAGGGCGACTGCATAGCCAATGCTGGCCCCCTCGCCGATCTCGATCAGGTCCGGCAGCATGAGCAAGGAGGTTGCGATCTGGCAGTCCTTGCCAATCCGGGCACCCAGCAGCCGGGCGTACGCCGGCAAGAGCGGCGTGCCGGCCAGCAGATCCAAGGGGGCAAGCTCGAGCAGCTTGCGCACGAGCCACCAGCGACAGTAGTACCACCCCCAGAGCGGATAGCGGCCAGGCTGGAAGCGGCCAACCAGGGTCCACCGAACGAGCAGCGGGAGCACCGCGCTGATCACAATCGCCAGGCCAAACGCCACGACCGTGGTCACGGCGAACCCGACGGCCGTTCCTGCCGCCGCGCCGCTCTGCGTCAGCAGGAGGCCAGGCGCGGCCAGGACCAACAGCATCAGGTAGAGCAGCCCAAACTGCACAACCCCACACGCCCGGACGCGGCGGTTGCTGTGTTGCAAGCGCGGCTCCTCCGCGCGTGCGGTCGCTCGCGGAGCCTGCGCTTCGAGATGGCCGGCGAGGAGGCGAACGGTCGGGTTGGCGTACAGGTCGGCGATACTGAGGTTACGGAACTCCGCCGCCTGGCGCAGGCTCGAGACCAGGGTGGCGGCCGTCAGTGAATGGCCGCCCAGCTCCTGGAAGAAGTCGGCCTCCACCGAGACCACAGCGCGGCCAAAGCAATGCGCCCAGGCCTCGGCCAGCCGGCTCTCCAGAGGCGTGGCCGGGGCCACGTGCGGAGCGCTCGTCGCCTCGGCCAGTCGCGGCGAGCAAGGCCGAGGAAGCCGCGAACGATCCACCTTGCCGCTGGGCAGGCTCGACAGAACGTCGACCACCTCGATATAGGCCGGGCACATATACGCGGGGAGCCGCCGGCGCAAGGCGACGTGTAAGCGAGTCCGGAGCGTTTCGGCGAGGTCCCCGTTCCTCAGCGTGATGTAGGCAATCAGGTCGCCCGATCCCCCCTCCGCCGCTCCCAACACGACCACTGCGTCGGAGACCGCGTCATCCTCCCGCAACACCGCCTCGATTTCTTGCGGCTCGACGCGGTAGCCACGCACCTTGACCTGGCTGTCAAACCGGCCGAGGAACTCGAGCTCACCCTCAGGCGTGAACCGGCCAAGGTCACCGGTCCGATAGAGGCGAGCCCCCGGTTCCGGGTCGAACGGGTTGCTGATGAAACGGTCAAGCGTCAGGTCGGGCCGGTTCAGGTAGCCGACCACAACCCCCGGCCCGCCGATGCAGATCTCACCCACCTCCCCTTCCGGCACGGGCGTGCGATCTTCTCCCAGGAGACACACCGTGTAAGTCGCCAGCGGGCGGCCGATCGTCACAGGCTTCCCGGGCTCGAGCTCGCTCCACGTCGCGGTGACGGTCGCCTCGGTCGGACCGTAAGTGTTCAGCATCCTCCGGCCGTCGCGGGCCCAGCGACTGACGAGCGCCTCGGGACAAGATTCCCCCCCCACGATCAGCGTGCGGAGCGTGGGTACCTCGCGCTCGATGGTCGCGAGCAGCGTGGGTACGCAAAAGACGACCGTGATCTGCTCCGCGATCAAAAAGTCGGTAAGCCCCGCGCCCAGGCGGCGGTGATCGGTCGGCCCGGCGACGAGGGTCGCCCCCGATGCCCAGGTCGGCCAGATCTCCTCGATCGAGAAATCAAACGCCAAGGTCATTCCCTGGTAAACCCGGTCGAGCGGACCGACTTCGTAAACAGGCCGGCACACATCAATAAAGTTGCAAACGCTTGAATGGTTGACCAAGACGCCCTTCGGACGGCCGGTGGTCCCCGACGTATAGATGATGTAAGCGGCGGCCGGGCCGGTGTGACAAACCTCGATCCGCAGCTCGGACTCGGTCGCGACGAGGTCGACGGCAAGGGTCCAGTCGAGAATCCGGCAGTTCAGGCCGCGATGTGACGGACTCGAAGACGACGAGTACGTCACCAACAGCGCGAGTTCCGCATCCTCGGCGATGAAGGCAATGCGATCGGTCGGAAGCGAGGTATCAATAGGCACGAACGTCGCGCCACACTTGAGCGTGCCCAGCAGGGCGACGTAAAGTGGCACGGAACGCTCGAGCAGCAGGCCCACCCGGTCGCCCGGCCGAATCCCGAGCCGGGCGAGGTGATGAGCGAACTGATTGGCCCGAGCATCGAGCTCGGAATAGCTGAGCCGTTCGTCTCCGCACGCGAGAGCCAATGCGTCAGGTCGAGCATCGACCGTGCGCTCGAAGAAAAGGTGCAAGTGCTGAACCGTTGGAGTCAGGTATTGATGGGGGAACTGGGATCGCCCTTCCCTGTTGCGATCAGACGCCAAGGTGACAACACCAAGGAGATGACGACCATCCTGGTCGTTTCCGTGTGCAAGCATATCCTCTCCCAACATCTCTTCATGAGCCAATGGCACTCGCGGCCAGCGGCAGCAAAATTGACCAGCTTCTCCCTTCAAGAATTCATGACTCTGAATTCTCTGAAGAGTCGGGCCAGATCGAGCAAGGCTCAATCCGTCAATTCCGCATTGGCGGACCAACCGAGCGGATCTCGAAGTTCACGAGCTCCACGGGGGGTGGTGGAAATCTCCCTGTAAAAACGTCGCATGCACAGCGCGAATTTACCCTTGATCTAACAAACGCACCGGAACAAAGTTTCTCGCAATCTATTTTATCTTCGCGACGAGTTTTTTTTGGGACGCACCCGACCCATTTTGTTCTCATTCCTGGGAAAAGGCGGAGAGAGGAACGCGCGTCCCCTTGACGGAAAGCAAAAAAAGGGAAAAAGGCCATGCCCACCCGACGCGGGGAGAGCATGACCCACCGTAATTTCGCCTTCAAACGGGTGAGACCAGTGTAGTCGCCCTAAGTGCGACTCACAACGGGTGAACCGTTGCCGACCCGCTCAATCCTTTAGCCTTCAACGTTCGTTGCTCCCCATAGGCTCATCAACTTCGACAGTGGCGCATGAGACCGAGACCACGATCAGAACGAGTCGGCCGAGATGATCTCGCCCTGGGCGCGGGTGCCGAGCGACCAGACCACGGGCATCGCGGTCGAATCCTTGAGGAACCGGACCGAACCGTCCGCCAGGAGGATGTTCGCCCCCCCGGAATGGTTGCTGCTCATGTTAAACATCCCGGCGGCGGCCAACGTGTTGGCCGACCCGGCGCTGCAGTTGGAGTATTTGGCGTTGGGGGGTAGAAGCGTGCTGCCCATCGTGTAGCCGACCAGGCCGAAGGCCCAGGCCTCACCCAGGATGGGCGTGAAGCTCGAACGGGTCGTCGCCACCGCCTTGGTGCAACTGTCGATCCAGGCCTGGAACCCGAGTCCGTTCAAGGCCGGCATCACCTCGGTGCCGGCGGCGGTCCGCGAGGTTCCCGAGGGCCCGCTGCCGAAGAAGACGATATCGGTGGAAACGGTGACGGTCCCGATGGTGCCCGTCCCGGTCTTCCACTCCGCGAACGCGATCGTGTTGCTCGACCCGTCCTGAATGCTGCTGAGACCGAAGGTGGGTCCGGTCACCTGGAAAAGGCCGTTGGGAGGACCGCCGGCTTTGGACGCATCCCATTCAATCCCGGCGCCGTAGGAGGCGAAATAGTTGTTTCCCGTGGCGCGTTGGGAGTTGTGCGTGCTGGTCCAGCTCGGCTCGATGCTCGACGGGCAGAGGAAGGCGGCGACCCGTGTGGCCGTCACCGTCGAGTTGATCGCCGTCCCCGCCGTGTCGGACTTCACCGAGATCGAGAAATTCGCGGCGTTATACAGGGCCGACTGCTCCAGGGTGGGCAGCAATCGAGCCTGCGTGCTGAAGTCGCCGTTGGTCCGCGTTGACCCATCGGCGTTCCGTGAAGCCAGGGCTCCCGGCGGGAAGGTGTCGCTGGTCGTGTGGTAATTGTGCAGGGCCAGACCGATCTGCTTGAGGTGATTGACGCACTCCATCCGCCGCGCCGCCTCCCGCGCGGCCTGGACCGCCGGCAACAGCAGCGCAATCAGCACGGCAATGATCGCGATCACGACCAGCAACTCGATGAGCGTGAAACCATGAACCGACCGACTCTGAGATCGACTCGAAGAAACCATCATGACGAATTCTCGCTTTCGGAAATTCACAAATTCTGAAAATATGAACATTTTTTGCGGAACAAGTCCGCAGCGTCGCTGGGGATCGGCCATGCGCCGAGTCCTCAGCGTGTCGGCAAAGGGAGAAAATCCCAGTCGAGGATCATCTTTTCGGCGAGTGCCGCCTTGAGCTCTTGCTCGACGTCGGCGACCTCGGCCCGTCCGGCGAGGTTGTCGAGTTCGCCGGGGTCGGCGCGGAGGTCGTAGAGTTCGAAGGTCGGCCGAGGGGCCGTGAAGTAGGCGCGAACGAACTGCGGGGCGAGCTCGCCCGCTTTGTGGGCCGCGACCATCCCTTGCCAGCCGGGATCTCGCTGACTGTCGATGGGGCCAACCGGCTGGTGGGGCGTGCAGTTATAGATCAGTTTATAACGATCCGAGCGGACGCATCGGGCCAGGTCGAAGGTGGCGGCAGAGATCTGCGGTGTCATGGCACCATCGGCGACGTGGGGGCCGCGTTCGGCGAACACATAGCGGCGAGCGTCGAACGCCTGGCCCCGGAGCAAAGGCAGGAAGCTTTTCCCGCTCATCGACTTGGGGGGCTCGAGGCCGGCCGCCGCGAGCATCGTGGGTGCGAAGTCCTCGCCCGAGATCAAGGCCCGGCTCGATTCCCCTGGCTTGACCACCCCCGGCCAGCGGACCAGGAGCGGAACATGGATGCCCCGGTCGTGCAGAGCCCCCTTGCCGTGCGGGAAAGCCATTCCGTTATCGCCCATGAAGACGACCAGAGTGTCGCCAGCAAGTCCCCGGGCGTTCAGCACGTCGAGGACGCTCTGAACATCGCCGTCCAGATGCTCGATCTCGGCAAGATGGCGGGCCAGGTCGTCACGGACGCCCGGCAGGTCGGGGAGATCCGGGGGGAGCGTGAGCTTCGCCGGGTCGATGGCACCCCGCAACCCTTGGGTATCCCAGGGGTGATGCGGGTCGCTGAAGCCGAGCCAGAAGAACCAGGGTTTGCCGGCCGGGGCCGCGTCGAGAAACGCCTCAAGACGGTCGCCGTACCGCGACCACCCCTTGGCGGGTTGCTTCTCGACGTAGTCGACCCGGTCCTTGAACGTCCGCAATCCGTGGCGGTCGAGCACCTCGGTCGTCACCGTCGGCGCGAGACGGCCCCGGGCCGCAGGGCCGTCGAGATGATACGACCGCCCGCCGACCCCGGTGAAATACCCCGCCCCTTCGCGGAGCAGGTCGGGGAGCGCCCGCACGTCGGACGGCAGCGGCGAAGTGAAGCGGACCATGCGGACCGCCACCGGCGACCGCCCTGTCATCAGCGCCGCGCGGGACGGTACGCACTGCGGACAGCTCACGAACATCGCGTCGAACCGCAACCCCTCCGTCGCGAGGCGGTCAAGGTTCGGCGTCCGCACATCAGGAGAGCCGTAGGCCCCAAGATACGGGGCGCTATGATCGTCCGAAAGCAGAAAGAGGATGTTGGGCTGGCTACCCACCGCAGGGGCCTGCACCAGGGTCAGTAGGCCAACGACGAACACCAACGCGATCGGCCATGACCGCCGGGGCCCTCCACGCCACCACGAACCGCTCACCATCGGCTCACGGCAGAGAGCCGACGGGACAGCCCCACACCCTCTCGTGAACCGCACTCCTGTCGTCATCATTCCAAAACTCGCAAAGCCGACCCGTCACAAGAAAAAGGACGAATCAAAGAAAAAAAAGGATCGAGGGCGACATCGCCGAGCACCGCGCAGTAAACACCCTGCGCATCCGCTCATCCCGCTCAGACACACGGCGATGCCCAAGTCGTAAGTTCGTGAAGCTGTTAACTTTCCAACATCAACCCAAGCGACTGGCCCACCGGTTTCGGCCGGCCAAGGACAAGCCCCAAAGCCACTTGCCCTCTCGTTAGCAAGATGCCCTTGGCATGACAACGCCCCAAAATTGGGGACTACCAGCCTCGTCTCCCCTATCTTGATCGGCTTAGTCTAGTTTCGCAAGACCAGAGCCCTCACAAAATCAAATCAGAGTCATTTCATTTTCGATTTTTCTGCTATCCAATAATCACCATTTTATTATGCATTTGCGTCTGATTCTCGGTCGGACCGTGCGAAAAACGGCCCCGCCGATTCCAAAGCAAGACGCGATCCCAGCGCAGGGGAGAACGAATGGCCACCAGCCGTTGCACAACGGATCGCAGTCGAAACCAATAAGGTCAAAGGACAAATCGTGAGCGTCGAAGTCGCCTGAGTTTGGCGTGACGAATGTGGACCGGGCCGCACTGAAAGCTGCCGCCAAACTCGCAAAAGGTGCGTGCGATTTTGGATTACCCGGGTCTCAGGATGGCGACCTTGTCCTGTGGCATCAAGTGCAAATGCATGCGTCGAACATAAATTTGCAATTTCTAAGACTTATAACAATTCGCTCGCAGTTTTTTCACATTAAAAACTTAAGATCCGGCGTGTCTGATGCTCTCGGGCACGTTCCGCGATGTCGCGTGACGTCCCGCGAGGGATTACGCTTTGATCCGATTACAATAATCATGAGCACATCTCGCCAACGTGGATTCACCCTGATCGAACTGCTGGTCGTCATCGCCATCATTGCCGTCTTGATCGCGCTTCTCTTGCCCGCCGTGCAGGCCGCACGCGAGGCCGCACGCCGGATGCAGTGCGTCAACAACCTCAAACAGCTCGGCCTCGCCGTGATGAACTACGAGAGCATGAACGGCGCCCTCCCGCCGCAACAGACGATGGTCATCACCGGCAACACTCAACCGACGCAGTACACCTCGTGGGGCATCAGCGCCCGCTTGGCCCCGTTCATGGAGATGGGGCCGATGTACAATGCGATGAACTTCTCTTTGAAGTACAGCCACGAATCGAACACGACCGTCAGCTACCTGCAAGTCAAATACCTGCTCTGCCCCAGTGAGCCGAACATCACCCCGCCGAGCGGCAGCCAGTTCGGCGTGTCGAACTACGGCTGGTCGGTGGGCGACTGGTACGTCTTCGGCGGCGGCGGCGCGATCCCCAACCGGAGCGCCTTCTGCGTCAACCTCAGCCGGAGCCTCGCCGCCTTCACCGACGGCCTGAGCAACACCTTGCTCTCGGCGGAAGTGAAAGCCAGCCAGCCGCTCTACAAGTCGTGCGCCACCCCGTCGGGGATCAGCCCCACGAGCTACCCCGCCGATTCCGCCACCTCGGCCGCATTCGTCGCCCAGAACTACAAGGGCGGTTGCAAGGCCGATACCGGGCACACGAAGTGGTCGATCGGCTCGGCCTGCTATGACGGGTTCACCACAGCGCTGCCGCCGAACTTCAAGATGATGGTCGGGACCCCGCAAGTGGACATCGACTACGACACCAACGACGAGAACAACGGCGGCCCGACCTACGCGGCCATCACCTCGCGCAGCTACCACTCCGGCGGCGTCAACTCCCTGTTCGGCGACGGCAGCGTCCGCTTCATCAAATCCACCGTGAACGGCGCGACCTGGCGTGCTCTCGGCACGATCGCAGGCGGCGAGGTCATCTCGGCCGACGCTTACTGACCCGGTCCTGCCCCCTCCTTAATTGCCCGACTCCAGGCCCTTTTTTTTTAAAAAAAGGGACCTGGGTCGGGCCAACTCCTTTAAAGTGACTCGCGGAACTTAAAGCAATATGCCCACGACCCCTCGCCGTCTCGCGGCCCGTTCCCTCTTCCTGCTCACCCTCATGGGGGCCGGCCCGGAGACGGATGTCGTCCTGGTGACCCCGACCGCAAAGGTCCAGACCGAGCCTGTCCCCACCGAGGGGGACGCCGCCGACGACCCGGCGATCTGGATTCACCCCGTCGACCCCGCCCGGAGCCTCGTCCTCGGCACCGACAAGAAGGGGGGACTCCACGCCTACACGCTCGACGGCCGCAGCCGCCAACTCGTCTCCCCTGACTCGCGGCCGAACAACGTCGACATCCTCTGCGGGTTCCCGCTCGCCGGCCGGACCGTCGACCTGGCGATCGCCAGCGTCGGCAAAGGGACGCGATCACCGGGGGTCAAGGTCTGGACGATCGACCCGGCGGACGGCAGGCTCGCGGAGACCGGCAGTGGCCCGACCTTCACGGCCTTCGACGGCGGCGTCCCCTACGGCCTCTGCACCTACCGGAGCCCACGCGACGGCACAGCCTACGTCTTCGTCACCGACCGCGACGGCGCGGTGGAACAGTACCGCCTCGATCCCCCCGCCGCCGACAACGACAGGCAGGCGATCGGAGCCACCCGCGTCCGCGCCTTCCGCGTCGGTTCGCAATCCGAAGGGATCGTTGCCGACCGCGAACGGGCCCGGCTCTACGTGGCCGAAGAAAAGGTCGGCATCTGGGAGTACGGCGCCGAACCGGGCGACGGCGCCGACCGCCGAGCCGTCGCACGCGTGGGCGAGCACGGCCTGACGGCCGACGTCGAGGGGATCGCCCTTTACTACGCTCCCGAAGGCAAGGGCTACATCCTCGCCTCGAGCCAGGGGAACAGCACGGTCAACGTCTACGAACGCAGCGGCGATCATGCCTACGTTCTGACCATCGACCCCAAGGCCAGCGGGAACGGCGACGTTGCCCACACTGACGGCCTCGACGTGACCAACGAGCGCACCTCGCCCCTCTTCCCTCGCGGCCTCCTCGTCCTTCAGGACGGCGAGAACGCCGGCCGGCAAAACTTCAAACTCTTCGCCTGGGATGAGGTCGCGAGCCACCGCCTCGTCGTCGACACAACGCCCGCTCCCCGCTAACGGCCGGCGATCAGTAAGCCCTTTGACACGGAACGACTTCGTAAACCTGCCTGCCCCCCCCAAGGGGCGAAATCTGCTCTCCATCATTCATCGAGATAAAGTCCATGTCGATTCGTTTCAGTCCGAGTGACAATCGCGTTCGTGATCGCCGCAACGGCTTCACTCTGATCGAGCTTCTGGTCGTCATCTCGATCATTGGTGTGCTTATTGCTTTACTCTTGCCAGCCGTTCAGGCGGCGCGTGAAGCAGCGAGGCGGATCCAGTGCGTCAACAACCTCAAGCAGATCGGCTTGGGGTTCCTTAACTTCGAGAGCAGTCAGGGCTTTTTTCCACCGGCGGCCATCGACGCGGCGTTCGCCCCGTTGAACATCAATGTCGACAGTTCGGGAAAGGCGGTCGCGACCAAGGATTTGGTCGAGCATGGCTGGGCTGTCCTGCTGCTGCCCCACGCCGAGCAGACCGCTCTGTACAACACCTACAACCTGGCACTCGACTATCGAGCCACGGGCAACCAGACGCTCTTGAACACCCGGCTCAACCTGATGGTCTGCCCGTCCACGCCCGAGCCGACGCGCACGGACCGCGTGCAGAACGCGAAGTTCGGCCTCTGGACCTCAGCACCCGGCGACTACGGTCCCAACAACAGCGTGAACGAGGGCCTGGTCACGGCCGGCTTCGTCGACCCGGGTAATTACGAAGGTGTGCTGCGTGCCAACATGCTGAGGCGGATTGCCGAAATCACCGACGGGACCTCGAACACACAGGTCGTCACCGAAGTCGCCGGCCGACCCGACAGGTGGACACGAGGCCCCAAATTCACCAAGTCGGATCCCCCCGGCACGCCCAATCGGGTCCGCATCAGCGGCGCGGGCTGGGCTGACCGCGAAAGCCCATTCGGCCTGCACGGCTTTACCCAGGACGGCCTGATCACCCCCGGTCCCTGCCACACAAACTGCACCAACGCAAACGAAGTCTTTAGTTTTCACAACGGCGGCGCAAATAACTTGTTCGCCGACGGGTCGGTTCACTTCATCAAAGAGACGACGAGCATCCGCGTCTTCGCCAAACTGATCTCTCGGGCCGGCGGCGAGGTCATCTCCGCCAACGACTATTGACACGGCCACTCGCTAACGTGATCCAAACAGCCTGACAACGTTCCAAGCCAGACCAGGACAGCGCACCTCTGCCCCTTAATTTCCGCCCCGTTGGGGCTGTGAATGATTCCCTGTTTGGCGATCAGAAAAAATTCGACCTACGTCTTGGCGGTCAGTCTCGGCGAGGGGGTCGGTCATCGCCATCGCTCAGCGCTGGTGGCTCGGCCGGCCCACCCTCCTCGTACGAGCCCTTTTTGTTGAAGCCTACGAAACACCTTTCCCGCCTTACGCCATAGTGGCTGCCTGCCGTAGCGTGAGAGTTTGCGTCAGATTGTGGGCCAGACCATACAGTAAGCTCGCCGAGAGCACTTTTTTGACTCCTCGCACGAGAAATTGTTGCAATCCGCGGTACCGCGCCCGAGCGTGAACCCACTCCACCGTCAGACTCCGCCACCGAAAGGCTTCCCGTTGCGTCTCCGCATCGGCGAGGCATTCACGGTGCAACTTCTCGTGTCGAAACGAGGAATTGCCCGCGCTGGCTCGCACCCGGACGCCATCCTGGGCCACCCGGGCCAAGTCGGCAAGACCGGCGTGTAACAACGCGGCCGTCGATTGAGTCAAAGGTCCCTCCAGCGTCGCCTACAACCAAAGAGCGACCAGCACTCGGGGATCGACGGCTGAGGCTCCCACGGCCCCTTGGCGGGAACGGATTCGCAAAGTCCACGCCGCGAGGTCCAAATCATCGACGAAAGCCCAGACCGCGTGGACCGGATGCTCCGGTGAAAGCAACTGGTCCAGCGACTCGGTCCGCATTTCCATCTGATTTCGTTGCGGCGTCCGAACTTTGGCCGGCATCCGATCAACTTCAATTACTGATTCAACATGCCCCTGTACCAAGAGAATAATGCATTTTTGATTAATCCACAGCCTCTCCAGGGTTGGTAAAGACAGCCATCCCCCCCCTGGCGAGCGTTCCTATGGGCGGGCGGGGGGACAACTCCACGACAAGACGGCCAACGTTACTCTTGCCCCCCTTGCAAGGCAAGTTTGCTAAAGACGTAAGCCCCACACACAAGAGAGTGGGCACACCTCGCCGACCACCAACCATTGTGGCTATAAAATAAGATCACAGAATCCGATGTGGCGATATTGGCTCCTGATCTCTTCGTTTACTTACCAACTCATGACCTAACGACTAAAAGCATCGTTAAGACAAACACGTTGGCCACCCGACCGAAAAACGAGAAAACCTCTCGATCAATGGGGGGGAGCCTGAGATCAAGGTCCGTTCTGGCCAGGGCCTGATTCCGTTAGCCGGCAAGCGGTCTGGGAACCGGCGGTTGCGGAGATGCAATCAATCCAACGGCTGAATGTAAGCATTCAAGCACCTGTGGCGTAGTGGCGAATTGAACGGAAATCATCACTTTCATGTATTTTGCAAATGGGCCCGATTTTTTGTTGACAAGATTCGTGGGTAGGCCGATTATCTGTTTAACCAGGCAGGATTCCGGCCCGCATGGCTACCCAAAACAGCCACAGCCCCCTTCCGCCGTCATGGTTCTCTCCGCAGTGACGAGTCGGTTCCCCGTAGTTCAATTCTGAGCAAATCTCATCGGCGCTGCCGCCGATTAGAGCGGTCACTCTTACGTTCTTCGTTGAGTCCGTTCACGGGAGCCTTGATTATGCGATGCATGCGCAAAGGATTCACACTGATTGAACTTCTCGTCGTAATCGCGATTATCGCGGTCCTGATTGCACTTTTGCTTCCGGCCGTTCAATCGGCCCGAGAGGCTGCGCGCCGGGCGCAATGCGTGAACAACCTGAAACAGCTCGGGCTAGGGATTCACAACTACCATGACACCTGGGGGCAACTCCCCATGGGTGAGATGCCCGGTGGGTTATCGGCCCAGGTTGGCGTCTTGCCGTTCATCGAACAGACATCGATCTACAACTCGTTCAATTTCAATAATTCCGCGCGATGGATCTGGACCGAGCCCATGACGCTGACGGTCGGCCGGACGCGGATTGGCACTTACATGTGTCCTTCCGAAATTAATACGTCTTATGCAAACGATGGCTTCAATTTTTGGGCATCCACTTACGCATGGAATTCGGGGACGTGGTGGCCGCGGACGGGTTCATGGGACGGTGTGTTCGGCCGGTCGTACAACGACGACCCTGCGCTTCAGCCGTTTACCCCTGGGAACTACAACCTGGCGGCGCTGACGGACGGGACGAGCAACACGCTGCTTGCTTCGGAAGTGGCCAATGGCCCGCTCACCAGCGGTGCGCCGCGGTCGAAGGTTTCGGACTGCTACGAAGTTCGCGGTCTGAGCCGCACTTCCACCGTCGATCAAGCCGTTTCGGCCTGCAACGCCATTGACTGGGCCCGAGGGCCGATCCCCTGGTCGGGAGACTGGCGTTACAAAGGCTACACCTGGGTCGAGGGGAGCATCTGGCGGAACTGGTTCAACACAATCCGGACGCCGAACCAGACCTGCTGCACGATGGACGACCAGAGCTGGTGGTACATCATGAAGCCCGCTTCGTCGTACCACTCGGGCGGCATCAACGCCACCTTGGGCGACGGCAGCGTCAAATTTATCAAGGATTCGATCAACCGCCAAGTCTGGATGGCCCTGAGCACACGTTCCGGCGGCGAGGTGATCTCCTCAGACTCCTACTAAGCTGTTGGCCACAGTTTTCTTTGATTTTCTGATGGGTTGTCATGGCCAAGCCCATGCTGCGGGGTTCCACGGGTTGGACTCAACCCGTGGAACCAAGGTTTGCAAGCCATTCAAAGGAAGACCAGGTCTTACGGCCCAGCACCAAGCGTGTCCATAACGCCAAATCGCCGGCCGTCCGACCTGGGCCGCCGGCGGCATCGGATGCTCTCATACCCCCTAAAACGCGGCTCATTAGCGAGACGGCTTGATTATGCAATCTTGGACATATCGATTTTTCGTGTCTGCGTCATCCGCTCTCCTGGCGCTCTCGTGCCTCCTCGTCGCGGGCTGCGAAGAAGCTCCCCCTCCACCGGCGACACCGGAGGGGTTGCAAGCGGCGAAGAAAGAGCGCGAGGTGCTCATCAGGAAAGAGTACGGTAGCGGAAGCTTCCGAACAAGCACCAAGAAATGAGTGACGAACTTGCCGGTTCGTTCGTGGATCGCCACGTCGATCCCTCAATCCCCACTGTCCGCTCCGATCAGCCTTCCTTTTCTTCGCCCCCGCGCAACAACGGCCGCTCAGGCTTCGCTCCCGACACGTGAACGAGTGAGGAGCCCAGGTCGTTGGTCGCGGTTGGGAAGCGTCGCCAAGCCGGGAGCCTCCGACCATGAATTCCCCGATGCCGACCTCAGACTCCAGAACCGGTTCCGACTCCGACTCCAAGTCGAGCACCGACTCGGCCGCGTCGCCCGACCGCAAGCGTCGTCGCCTGCTGACGGTTGGCGTCGTTGGTCTCGCGATTGGGGGTCTCTGGCTCCTGGTCGGCCGCAACTTGGCGACCCAGTACGTACGCTTAAGGGAGGAGGCACGAGCCGCAGAAGACAATGTGCCGATCGGCTACCTGGGCTTGAATCCCCGACGGTCGTATAACGACCGCGCGGCGGTCTTTCTCTCGAAGAAGGACGGCCGCACCACCCTCTTCGCCGCCAAGCGTAGCGGCGAACCCGACGACGTCTACGACGTCACCGAGGCCTCGATCGACCTGGCCGCTCTCGAAGGCGGCTTCGGTCGAGACTCAATCCCCGGCATCGATTATCCCATCATCGAACCCCCCAAAGGCGACCGTGGAAAGAAGCTCCGGGCACGGCAGGAGGTTTTCGGCCTCGCTTTCGCTGGCGGTCCGCGCGTCTATCCGCGCGATCTGCTGGAAAAGATCGAGATGGTGAACGACCGCGACGGCGACTCCTCCGTTCTCATCCTCTACGATCGCGGGCGCGCGAAAGTCTTCGCGTTCCACCGCGATGTCGACGGCTCACCGATCAGCTTCGGCTCGACCGGCTACTCGCGGTCCAAACAGCCCGTCCTCTACGACCGCAAAACCAGGAGCCTTTGGGCGTTCGAAGCTGACGACTTCCTCTGCGTGGCGGGACCACTGAAAGGCCAATCGCTCAAGCCGATTCAACAGGTCGCCGCGACAACCTGGGGCGATTGGCTGGACCGTCACCCCGCCACCACCGTCGTCGTCGGCAACGACCGCGCCAAGCCGATTCCAAACGAATAAGCAAATACCTTTCTCCAACAAGCAAGCTGCTGATCGCGGTTGTCCCTGACATCCGGATGGGTGACCGCGGCTCTGCAAAGGCTGTTCAAAGGAAGACCAAACCCAACGGTTTAGGACCTTCCGCGAAGCCGTGCGCGACTCCCCCTGCCACGGCGGCCAAACAGACAAGACAATAATCACACATTACATTAACGCTACACCCATCGCCTAACGGTCGGCAATCCGCGAAGGCAAGTGCACGCGATCAATCCCGCATGCGTCGTGTCAGCTCAAGAGGTGCCGTCTCAAAAGGGCTGCTCGGCTTACCAAGCGCATCGACGTGGCCCGTCGATGAGATTCTTTCTCACCGACATGGCCTTGACGATCGCTCATTCCTGGATTCCGACATTTCGATAGGCTCTCGCTTGTACTTCGATCGGGTGCGAGTTACAAAAGGATTCACTCTCCCCACACGACCGGATCCCGATCGCCAATCACTGGCAGATCGAGAGGATCTGCACGTCCCTTTCTTTTTCCTTTCGTCAGACGAGGTCCTGCCACTTATGCGAAAGCACGCAATTTTCCGTTGGAACACAGCGGCGGCACTCATTTTGCTGCAAGGCCTGGTGGGCTGTGGCGGCGATTCGGACGGCCTCCCGCGGGAAGGGTTCTCGGGCAAGGTCGCCGTCGAGGGAAAGCCGTTGGCGAAAGGCCTCATCACCTTTCTTCCGGCCAGTCCCGAGGTCACGACGCAAGGGGGTTCGATCGTCATCGACGGCAAGTATGAGGTCCCGCGATCGCAGGGACTGGTCCCGGGAAAGTACAAGGTCGTCATCACCTCCCCTGAAGACAAGGGGGCTGAGATTCTCGACAAGACCAACAACGCGCCCGGCCTCCCGCCAATCATCAAAAAGGAGGTGATTCCGTCGCAATACAACTCGGCGTCGCTGCTGACGGCCGAGGTAAAAGTCGGGGGCCCGAACGTCTTCGAATTCAATTTGACCAACGCAACGATGTCCAAATAGCCCACGCATTCCGGCCAGCCTGCCAGCGCTCATCTGCTTTCCACTTCCCGCCGGACGGAGTTTCCCTCGCTTCATTCATTCTGAACGGTTCCCGTTTTCTTCCAGATCGTTCTTCCGTTTAGTACTACAGCGCCAAGTTGTAGCGTCTTGATCCGCCGGCCATTGCGAAAGTATGCTTGCCTTCATGGTTTATGGAGGTACGAGCATGGATATCCCACAGATTCGCAAGCTCAAGCCCGCGCTGAAGAAGTTCCTCAAGCGGTTCGATGACTGCTTCCCGCGCAAAGACACGCGGGCCCATCTGCCGGTCTACGTCTCCGGCCAGCTCTCGGATATCCCCGAGAAGAGCGTGGAACCGATTGCCATTAATGCCGGCGTGCCGGTCAGGACCCTGCAGGAGTTCCTCAGCCAGCACTGTTGGGACCAGGACCGGACGCGCGACCGGCTCCAGCACATCGTCCGCGACGAGCACGCCGGTCCCCACGCGATCGGCGTCTTCGATGAGACGAGCGACGTCAAGAAGGGGGACAAGACCCCCGGCGTGCAGCGGCAGTGGTGCGGTTCCGTCGGCAAGAAGGAGAACTGCATCGTCACGGTCCACCTCGCCTACGCTCGTGAGGGCTTTCACTGTCTGCTCGACGGCGAATTGTTTCTGCCGGAATCCTGGTCCCTCGACCGCGCCCGCTGCCGCGAGGCCGGCATCCCCGACGACATGGTGTATCGGCCCAAGTGGACGATCGCCCTGGAACTCTACGACCGCGCCACCGGCAACGGCCTGCACTTCGATTGGATGACTTTCGACGAGGGCTACGGCGGCAAGCCCGAGTTCCTGCGGGGACTTTCGGCCCGTCGCCAGAAGTTCGTCGGCGAGGTGCCGCGGAACTTCATGGGCTGGATCAAGGCACCGCGTGTCGTGACCAGGAAGTACCGTAAGCACGGGCGGGGCCGCGGCCGCAAGACGCCTCGCCTGGCGAGCGGCAGCACACCGGCTCGGCGGGTTGATGCCATGCTCGATCAAGACGGGTTTCGCAACCAGCCCTGGGTCCAGTGGCGAGTCAAGGATGGGCACAAGGGGCCGATGGTCTGGGAAGTCAAGCACCTGCGGTTTTCCCCCGTGGGCGCCGACGGGTTACCGGGCGAGCCGCTGCACCTGGTTGCCGCCCGTGACGTCTTGAACCCGGCGGAGTTGAAGTTCTTCGTCGGCGCCGCCCCCGAGGAGACGTCGGTGCAGGTGCTGTTGCTGGTCGGGTTTTCGCGATGGCGCGTCGAGCGCTGCTTCGAAGACCAGAAGTCCGAGATTGGACTGGATCAGTATGAGGGCCGCCGCTACCAGGGGCTCAAACGCCACCTGATCCTGAGTTGCCTGAGCTACTTGTTCCTATCGCGGATGCGACAGAAGTTCGGGGGGGAAAAATCCGGGTCTGACGGAGTGCCAAGTCCACAGTGCGATGGCGGCGCTGATCCCGTTCTGGTGGTTGGGGCTGAGTCCTCCGCGAAAGCTTCTGGAGCGGACCTCCGAAGAGATCGAGCGGGCGCAGCGTCGAAACGCCGTGGCGCAACGGTGCCACACCAAGCGGACAAGGCGAAAGTTGCATGAGATGGGCATCAAACTTACAGGGTTGCCCCAATGCAAATGGGATACGACTTAGCGCTGTAGTATTAGGAGGCACATGTATGGGGTCTCAGCGTCGAGGATTTACCCTCATCGAACTCTTGGTCGTCATCGCGATCATCGCCGTCCTCATCGCGCTCTTGCTGCCTGCCGTCCAGGCAGCCCGCGAAGCGGCAAGGCGGTCCCAATGCGTCAACAACCTGAAGCAAATGGGACTGGCCATGCACAATTATGAAAGCACAGGCGGGTCGCTCCCTCCCGGCATCAAGGGATGCTGCTGGGGAACCTGGCTGGTGTTCTTCATGCCCGGCCTGGAGCAGCAGTCGCTCTACAACGCCTGGAACATGGTCGGAAACGGGGGAACTAGCGAGGCCCTGTTTCGCTATAGCGGCGCGACCAACATCACAGTCTCCTCAACGCGGGTCAACACCTACATGTGTCCGAGTGATGGCACCGGCACCAGCTTGACCACGATCGGCACGACGATTGGCAATACCGTCATGAAGGTCACCTCGCAAAACTATGCCCTAAATTTCGGCAATCTGCACACAGTTCAGCCAGCCTCTTTCGACTTCGGCGGAACAACGTACGCCTTCGGGGGCGCACCGTTCACCGACCTGCTCGCTCCGGGAGCGGGCATGAGCAGCCAAAAGGTCGCGACCTTCGCGAGCATCACGGACGGCCTGAGCAACACCTTGGCCGCCTCGGAGGTCATCGTCGGCACGGGGAGCGGCGGCCAATACAATGCGCCCCAAGACCTGCGCGGCTTCTCCTGGTGGGGCAGCGGCGCCAGCTTCACGGCCTGGCAGACCCCCAATTCCTCGCTCCCCGACGTCACCGAAACCAACTTGTACTGCGTCTATCCGTACCAGTCGAACCCGCCATGCACCGCCCCCACGACCACGCTGCCCAAGCTCAATACGGCCCGGAGCCGTCACTCAGGCGGCGTCAACGCCCTGATGCTCGATGGTTCCGTCCGGTTCATCAAGAACTCGATCAGCCCGGTGACCTACCGAGCCATCTCGACAACACGAGGGGGCGAAGTCGTCAGCGCCGACTCATACTGAGGCAGAGCGGAGCGCCCCGTCACCTCAGCGGAAAGCCCTTGGTTCTCGCATGAACCCAGAAGCCCTCAGTCCGCTCGGTGAAGCGACTCTCAAAGAATTCGGATCGAATGCAAACTCCCCACCGACAGCCGAAGCAATCGGCCGTCGGCAGGGAGTTTCGCTTTGCGCGAAGTCTGGTGAAGCGGGCTGAAGGTTTGGCATCCCGCCCTATTCCCCAAACGAGCCGAAATCGGCGAGGCGATTGACAGCGGGGCCCGGCACCGGTCTCCTTATAATCAAAAGGGAATCGTCGGCGACGGGCAGGAATCACAGAGGCGGCGTGCCATGAACGACTTCTTACACGTACACTCTCGCTCCCTCCTGATTCTTGGTCTCGCGCTGCCCCTCCCGCTCGGCCTTGCCGGCTGCGCTCGGGCGCCGGCCAGTGCGCCAGCCCCGGCGGCCCCCACTCCGGTCTTGGTCAGCCAGCCCATCGAGCGGGAGATCAACGACTACGCCGACTTCACCGGGAGGACGGCCGCGGTCGAATCGGTCGAGATCCGGGCGCGGGTCACGGGCTATCTGGACAAGATCAACTTCAAGGAAGGGACGCTGGTCAAGAAGGGGGACGTGCTCTTCGAGATCGACCCGCGCACCTACCAGGCGGCCCTCGCCTACACGAAGGCCGAGGTCGAACGGCTCAAGTCCCAGCGAGATCTGGACTCGATCGAGCTTCATCGCTCCGAGGACCTGATGCGCCGAGGTGCGGAGACCCGGGAGAACTACGACCGGGCCGCGGCCAAGCGAAGCGGGTCTGGGGCCGCCCTGGTCGCCGCCGAGGCCCAGCTCCAGCGGGGCGATCTGGACGTTGGATTCACCAAGGTCACCGCGCCGATCAGCGGACGGATCGGCCGGACCCTCCTCACCGTGGGGAACCTGGTGCAGTCAGGGGACCAGAATGGCGGCACACTGCTCACGACGCTCGTCTCGGTGGATCCGATGTACGTCTACTTCGATGTCGACGAGCACACCTTGTTGCGCGTTCGCCAGTTGATCCGTGAGGGGAAGGCGAAGTCGGCCCGCGACGCCAAACTGTCGGTCACGCTGGGGCTGGCCAACGAAGAAGGCCATCCCCACCAGGGGGCGATCGACTTCGTGGACAACCAGGTCAACCCGAGGACCGGCACCTTGCGGTTGCGAGGGGTCTTCCCCAACAAGGAAGAGGCCCTCACCCCCGGCCTCTTCGCACGGGTCCGGGTGCCGATCGGCGAGCCGCATCAGGCCCTGCTCATCACCGAGCGGGCCATCGACACCGACCAGGGCCAGAAGATCGTCTACGTCGTCAACAGTAAGGACGAGGTGACCTCCCGCCCCGTCCGCCTGGGGGCGAACCACGGCGGCCTGCGGGTGATCGAGGACGGTCTGCGCCCGAGCGATCGGGTGGTCGTCGTCGGCCTGCAACAGATCAGGCCAGGCGCCGTCGTCGCGCCCAAGCTCGTCTCGATGCCGATCTCGGGTGCCGAGTCCCCCCAAGGAACGCCCGGCGCGACCAAGCCCGCCGACTGATTGATGATGCGGCCACCGACTCCTTTTGACTCCCGATCTTGCATCGCATCGAATCGAGAGGACTTTCATGCTGGCGCGTTTCTTCATCGACCGACCCGTGCTGGCCTGGGTCATCTCGATCGTGATCGTCCTGCTCGGCGGGATCGCGGCGGGCTTGCTGCCGATCGCGCAGTACCCGGATATCACGCCTCCGACCGTCCGGGTGTCGGGCAGCTATCCCGGGGCCAACGCACAAGTCGTGGCCGACACGGTGGCAGCCCCGATCGAGCAGCAGGTCAACGGCGTCGAGAAGATGCTCTACATGTCCTCGCAGAGCAGCAACGACGGCTCGTACACCCTGGACGTGACGTTCGCCCTGGGAACCGACATCAACATGGCGCAGGTTCTGGTCCAGAACCGCGTCGCCATCGCCCAGCCCGCGCTCCCCGAGACGGTCCGGGCCATCGGCGTGACCGTCCGGAAGCGGTCGCCGGACATCCTGCTGATCGTCAACCTCTACTCCGAGGACGACCCGACGACGGGCCAGCCGCATTACGACCGGCTCTACCTGAGCAACTACGCCACGATCAACCTCCAGGATGCGCTGGCCCGGATGGAAGGCGTGGGCGATATCTTCTCGTTCGGCGGCCAAGACTACAGCATGCGGGTCTGGCTTGACGCAGATAAGTTGGCCTCGCGCAACCTCTCCGCTGGCGATGTGATCCAGGTCCTGCGCGAGCAGAACGTGCAGGTGGCGGCCGGGCAGATCGGCCAGCCCCCTGTCCCGCGCGGTCAAGATTTCCAGTACACGTTGAGCACCCTTGGCCGCCTGGTCGAGGCGGATCAGTTCGCGAACATCGTTCTCAAGACCGACTCCCAAGGCGAAGTCACCTACTTGAAGGATGTCAGCCGGTCCGAACTGGGAGCGAAAAGCCAGGACCAGAGCCTCACGCTGGACGGCAAGCCGTCGGTGGGCCTGGCGATCTTTCAATTGCCCGGGTCGAACGCACTGGAGGTCGCCGACAACGTCAAGGCCCGGATGCGCGATCTGGAGAAGCGCTTCCCCAAGGGGCTCAAATACACGATCGCCTACGACACCACACCGTTCATCCGCGAATCGGTGGGTGAGGTCTTCAACACCTTGCGCGACGCGGTGATCCTGGTGGCGATCGTCGTCCTCTTATTCCTTCAAGACTGGAAGTCGCTGCTCTTGCCGGTGATCGACGTCGGCGTCTCTCTGATCGGCACGTTCGCCGTGATGACGCTGATGGGGTTCTCGCTCAACAACCTGACCCTGTTCGGCTTGGTGCTCGCCATCGGCATCGTCGTGGACGACGCCATCGTGGTCCTGGAGAACATCGAGCGCTGGCTGGACAAGGGGCTCCCCGTCCGCGAGGCCACGATTCGGGCGATGAACGAGATCACCGGCCCGATCGTCGCCATCACGTTAGTGCTCAGCTCGGTCTTCCTCCCCAGCGCCTTTCTCGGCGGGATCACCGGCCAGTTCTTCCGCCAGTTCGCCCTGACCATCTCGGCCTCGATGATCATCTCGGCCATCAACGCGATGACGATGACCCCGGCCCGGGCAGCCTCGATCTTCGCGGGGCGAACCTCCGGCCAGGACGGTCACCACGGCAAGGAGGCCCTCCCCTGGTGGAGCTTCGCCCTGTTCGGAGGGCTCTTGACCGTCTGGTGGCTCTCGCCAACCCTCGGCGTCTCCCTCGGTCTCCCCTCCAGCGAGCACGAGGGGGAGGCCGTGCCCGGCGGGCTGATGGCGTCGCTGCTGGGGTGGGGGATCTGGCTCATCCTCTTCCTCCCCGGCGCGATTGCCGGCGGATTGCTCGGCTGGTCCATCATCCGACCGGTGAACTGGGCCCTCGGGCGCGTCTTCCGGGGTTTCAACTGGGTCTTCGACCGGGTGACCGACGCCTACGGCGCCGTCGTCGGCTGGAGCCTCCGCCTCAGCCTGATCGTGCTCCTGGTCTACGCCGGCCTGATCGTCCTGACCGGCTACGGCTTCACCCAGGTCCCCGCCGGATTCATCCCGAGCCAGGACAAAGGGCGGCTGATCGTCAACGTCCAACTGCCCGACTCGGCCGCGCTCGAGCGCACGGCCGACGTGATCGACAAGATCGAAGTGATCGCCCGAGAGACCCCCGGGGTCGCGCACACGCTGGGCAATCCGGGCCGTTCGTTCGTCCTCAACGCGATCGGCTCGAACCTCGGCTCCGCGTTCGTCATGCTCGAGCCGTTCCACGAACGCAGGGACCCGGCGCGGGGGGCGGACGCGATCATGGCAAGGCTCCGCGACCGGTTCAAACGCGAGATCCCCGAGGCCAGGATCAACGTCTTCGGAGCGCCTGCGGTGGACGGCCTGGGCAATGCCGGCGGCTTCAGGCTGATGGTCGAGGCGACCGGCGACGTCAACTTCACCGCGCTCCAGAGCCAGGCGGACAACCTCGTCGCCAAGGGGAACCAGCAACCCGGCCTCATCGGCCTGTTCAACGGCTTCCGCGCCAGCACGCCTCAGCTCTACGTGGACGTGGACCGCACCAAGGTCAGGACGATGGGGGTCGCCCTCACCGACGTCTTCGACACCCTGCAAGTGTATCTGGGCGGGTTCTACGTCAACGACTTCAACCGGTTCGGCCGCACCTGGCAGGTCAAACTCCAGGCCGACGACTCGTTCCGCGTCGACGCCGAGGCCGTCAAGCAGCTCAAGGTCCGCAACGCCGACGGCGACATGGTCCCGCTGGGCGCCGTGGTCGATATCAAGGACTCAATCGGGCCACTCACGGTCACCCGTTATAATATGTTCCCGGCCGCGTCAATCAGCGGCGCCTCGCTTCCCGGGGTGAGCACCGGCGACGTCCTCAAGATGATGGAGAACCTGTCGGACCGGGAGCTGCCGCGTTCGATGACCTATGAGTGGACCGAGCTCAGCTACTTGCAGAAGCAGTCGAGCAAGATCGAGAAGTTCCGCGACTTGCAGCAGAACCCCTTCAGCGCGTTCGCGCTGGGGGCCCTGCTCGTCTTCTTCGTCCTGGCCGGCCTCTACGAGAGCTGGTCGCTGCCGCTGGCGGTGATCCTGGTCGTGCCGATGTGCCTGCTGAGCGCCCTGGCCGGGATCGCGATGGCCGGGATGGACGTCAACATCTTCGTGCAGGTCGGCTTTGTGGTGCTGACCGGCCTGGCCTGCAAGAACGCGATCCTGATCGTCGAGTTCGCTCGCGACCGCCAGAGTGAAGGGGTGCCCCGCAACGAGGCCGCCCTGGAAGCCGCCAAGGTCCGGCTCAGGCCGATCATCATGACCTCGCTGGCGTTCATCCTCGGCGTCTTTCCGCTGGTGATCGCCCAGGGGGCCGGAGCCGAGATGCGCCGGACGCTCGGGACGGCGGTCTTCTCCGGCATGATCGGCGTGACCCTGTTCGGTATCTTCCTGACCCCGGTCTTCTACTCCGTCATCCGCTGGTTCAGCGGCCCGGGCCGCGGGACCGGCATGCATGTCATCGCCGTACCGGAACCTGAGCCTGAACCCACGGGATCGGCTCAGGAGGTTCCTGACGTCGACAACGACTGATTCGCCATCAAACATCAGCACATCATCGATTTATTTTTTTAAAGAAGGCTTACCACGGCCAACCTGATCCGCGGCCGGAATTGTCGAACCGCCATCAGGCTGGTTGGGGTTGCTCGTTGGTCCCAACGACCGATCAATCGCGGGCGCCGCGATCGTCCCGACCTCCGCAGGCTGGCACCCCGCGATCGCCAGCGTGAAGGGAACGGCGACCACGATTGTTCTGAGCGTCGAGGGATGTCTCTGCATTGTGATTCCTCCCGTTTTCAAGTCGCCCACGCTTCGAACCGAGTTCCTTTTGCAGGCGAAAGAATCCCCTCGAATCCCGGTTCCAATCGACCTGCGGTGTGCGGTGTTCAAAAGGCATCCGCGCTGATGATCTCGCCCGAGGCGATGGTCGACAAGGCCTGGAGGACTTTGTGCTGCGTACCGGGGGCGTACACGATCTTCCCGTTGGAAATCGAGATCCCGGTCGCACCGGCTTGAGTGATCGGCCAGCATTCGATCGAATCCTTCAGGAAGCGGACCGAGCCATCGAGTATGGAGACGTTCACGCCACCCGGATGAAAGCTCGACATATCCCTCCGCGCCGCGATTTGTTGCCGGCTCGAGCCTGCGGGGAACTTCTTCCAGCCGTTCACGCCGTGCCAGGTGAGGAACAAGGTATCATCGGTGACACGGTCGCCGGAAGCCCACCAGTGATAGTCTTTCCGGTTGGCTTCGGCAATCAGACCGTGGGCCTTTTCACCAAAGGCGAGCGTGTTGCTCGTGCCATCGAGGACGTCGGCAATTTTCACGGAGCTGACGAAGTAGAAAGCGCCGAGATTCTGCTTTGCATTCGGGTAGGAGCTTAGATCTTTAGAACTGGGATTAATGTCGAACGGCCCCATGCTTCCCGCGTAGTTGGTGTGGGACACTTCCTGAGGAAAGCCCGCCAAAATGGTGGTTTTGCTGATCGTCGAGATCGTCGGGTCGCTGGGGCACCAGAGGGTCGCCATCCCCGCGCGGATCACCGTGTCGTTGACCGGTTCCATCACCCAACCGCTGAAGTTGTGTGCGTTGTAAATCGCGGTTTGTTCCAGGAAGGGCATCAATGGCAGGAAGGGGCCGACACTATAATACGGCCCACTCTGATAGCTCGGGTTCGTGATCATCTTACTCACGGTCCCCACGCCCATCGGGTAACAGCCGTGGGTCCCGGCATAGTTGGCGGCCCCGAGCCCCAGTTGCTTGAGATTATTCACGCACTGGGCACGTCGCGCCGCCTCACGCGCCGCCTGCACCGCCGGCAGCAGCAGCGCGATCAATACCGCAATGATTGCGATCACGACCAGCAACTCGATGAGGGTAAAGCCTCGGCTTCGGATCTCTTGAGGAGTCGTCATGAAAACCACCTCCTAATAACGACGCTGGCAGGATAAGGCTGCCTAACACTTGCGCAGGCAGGTTTGCAGACTAGGCGGGTAAGAAAGACTGTCGCGACTGAGACTCGGACGTAAAAAAAGAGCCTTAGCGACTTAAACCATGACGAGAAAATGACATCCGACTCAAGCCAACGCATCGATCGCACAAACATTCTGCACCATGAAATTTTACGTCAACGCAAGAAAACGCAAATGCTGTACCAGAGAACGAGATCGTTTGAACACATTGTCCGGTCCCCCAGTGATTGAGAGAATCGAGACGACTCACGGCACCCTCTCGCCAAAACCGTTTCAAGGCAGAGTTGACGCCAGCGACCTTCGCTCCTGGATAAGACCAAGCCCACGACCTGGCCAGTCCGTCGGCATCACGTCCTCATTTTCGGGGCGTGCCCACACGGGGCTCGCGTACGGAACCTGCGGCGCCGGCAGACGGTCGTAATCAGGGAAGGGGTGGCAAAAAAACTCGGAGAGAAGGCAAGCTGTCGATCATCTGTCCAGACGGCCTCGGGCACCTCGTCCGCCGCCGTGAGGGGCTTGGCGATCTGCTCGAGCAACACCCTCCACCTCGACGCTGATCCCAAACTACTAGGCTGTGTTTGGCAAAAGGCGAAACAGGGCTTTCTCCATGATTGCGACCAACCACATGGCGACGTAGTTAACCGCCAATTTCTCGTAGCGGGTGCCTAACCGGCGGTACTCCTTGAACCAGCCCACCACCCGCTCGATGATATTCCGCCGCTTGTATGTGGCCTTGTCGAACTTCTCATCCCGAGGCTGGTCCTTGCGCGTCGGGATCACCGCCTCGACTCGTCGCCTCCGGCACCAGCGCCGGATCCGCCGATAGCTATACCCCTTGTCGCCTGCCAGCCGCCGCGGCCAGCGACGCTGGCCCCGACGGCGACGGAACAGGCGTCGGGCCATCGTCGGCTCGAAAGCCACGCTGTCGTGCCTCTGTCCGGCCGTGACGTGGATACCGACCACGCTCCCATGGCTATCACACACGAGGTGGATCTTGGTGCCGAACCCGCCTCGCGAACGCCCCAACGCATGGTCCGGCGGTTCCTCCATTTGCGTCTCTTGACGCCCTCCAAGCCTGCACAATTGGCTTGCCTTTTTTTTTCGCCCCGGCGGCCGCCCGACTGGCCCGGATCACGGAGCCGTCGATGCACCACAAGTCATGGTCGATCTGGCCTCGATCGTCCAGTTCATCCAAGAGCGAGGAGACGATCCGAATCCATGTACCGTCCCGACGCCAGCGGTTGAACCGGTAGTACACAGTCTCCCAGGGTCCGTAGCGCTCGGGGAGATCTCTCCAAGGGGCGCCGGTATGAAGGATCCAAAGGATGCCGTTGAGGATGGGGCGGTGGTCGTTGAACGGATGCCCCAGGTTGCCGTGATGGGTCCGGTGCGGCAAGTGCGGCTCAATCCGAGCCCATTGTTGATCAGTGAGTTCGTAGCGATGCATAGGGGGACCTCCTGCTCGATCACCCTATTTCTACGTTCGACGCCTCCAGACGGTTTGTCAAACAGAGCCTAATACAAAATCAAATTTCACATACAACAAAAATTTATAAATCCAAACATAATTCAGCTAATCCAAATTATATTCCAATAACAACACAAAACATAATCACAAACATTAATCAAATGATACAGCGAGCGTCACCCTCAAATAAAATACAACACTATCCAATTAAATAATTTCACAAACAGTATTTTCACGACCATCCAAGCTGACGCTACATCCGAGCCCACCCACACCAAAATCGCCACCATCCCCACCAAAGCCAATCCTGCTTGAACAATTTCCGACTTCATCGCTGAGTCCGAAAATCGAAAAATCGCTCCAATTCGAAGATCTTCTTCACACCTTGCCTCAGCCTACCTAAATTCTACACATTTCGCGGGTATCCTCTTTCGGACTATCGACGGCTGTACTTTGCATGCCTGGGTGCAACAAAAACGGCTCAACAGCTTGAACCTCGTGCAAAAACAACTTTGAGTGTGGCAACCGGATGCACCCGGCCGCGAGTCCCTTCAACAAAAAAAACAATGGTGATCTGACACTTCAAGAGTCCCTAGCGGCTTTTGTTCTCAGAGGGTTCTTAGCTTCCACCCATGACGTGACCCAACCTTTGCCCGCCAGTCGCTGATCGCTTCGGCTCCTCACATCCGTCCCGTCCGGGGCGGCTCCGGCGAGGAAACCGGGACGAACGGGATCCGCGGCGCAAGGAAAGGCCCTCCCGGCCGAACAAGTCAACCTCGCATCGGCCGGTCGGTCAAGACATGCGTGTTCGTATTCCCCCACTGCGGTTCATGCCTCCCCCCTTGTCTTGTTCGAGAGGATCGTTCCCGTGAAATCTTCATCAAGCGACCGGACCCCACGGTCGGCGTTCACACTGATCGAGTTGCTGGTCGTCATCGCGATCATCGCGGTGCTCATCGCCCTCCTGCTCCCAGCTGTGCAAGCGGCCCGTGAGGCTGCACGTCGCGCCCAGTGCACCAACAACCTGAAGCAGGTTGGCCTGGCACTGCACAACTACGAGAGCAGCAACGGGGCCTTTCCCCCCGCCGGCCAAGGGACCAGTTTCACCACCACTCCCCCCTCCACGGTTTTCGCCGATGGGGAGTGGGGCGTGCTCGCCCGCATCCTGGGCGCGATGGAGCAGAACGCGGCCTACAACGCGCTGAACTTCAACCTGCCCTACACCCACGTCACGGGCGCCAACTTCACCGGCTGCGCCACAGTCATCAGCTCGTACCTCTGCCCCTCCTCGGTCCGCGACACAGGAGGCGGACGCGACACGGTCGACACGAAATCGCCGGTGGGGAACGCCCTCAAAATGGGCTACGGCGTTCAGGACTACGGCGCGCCCTGCTACACCGACATTGATGCGCAGGGCAAGACCGGCGGGGCCGGATCGACCCCGGTCACGCCGTACCGCAACAACAACCACCGTGCCGACGGCGTGCTCAAGGTGGGCAAGACGACGATTGCCGAGATCATCGACGGCACCAGCAACAGCATCATGATCGCCGAGGATGCGGGTCGGGACGCCCGATTCATCGCCAACGTCAAGTCCACGGCTCTCTCCGATCAGTACGACGCCGGCCTGCCGCGCCGCTTCTGGCGCTGGGCGGAGCCCGACGGGGCCTTTGGTGTCTCGGGCCAGATCAACAACAAGTATCGCCCGGCCTGCGAAACGATGGCATGGCCCGACCCCAGCTCCGCCACGACGACCAACAACAACGCCGGTAACAACGATGAGATCTTCTCGTACCACTCCGGCGGCGCCAACGTCCTGATGGGCGACGGCAGCGTCCGCTTCCTCAAGGAATCGCTCAGCGTGGTCGTCTTGCGGAGCCTGATCACTCCCAAGGGCGGAGAAGTCATCTCGTCCGACGCCTATTGAACCGGCTCCGAACATTCCTCAACCGCCACCGTCATCGGCCCGGCCGTCGGCGTCCCCCCCCCGCCGACGGCCGGGCACGCCTCAATCGTGCGAATCAAGCCAGGGGTCTTGGACTCCTGGCTTGATTCGTCCGTTCAGGAGACTCGACTCCCGGAGAACCGGGGGTGTGAGAAGTCCGGTGGTTGCGATCCGACACCTCTCATTCTCGGGAAAGCGTCCATGAATCCCCCTCAGAATCGTTGCCGACCTCTGTCCTGCCTCGTTCGCGGATTCGCCGCCGCCCTGATCGCCACGCTGGTGGTCGGGTGCAACGGCGAGGACACTGCGGCAGCCCCGAAAATCAAGACCGTCCCGACCAAGGGGACGGTGAGCGTCGATGGTAAGCCTGTGACCGAAGGGATCATCACCCTGGAACCGCTCCTCGATGGCGGCAGCACCACGCAAGCCATGGGGCCGGTCCAGTCCGACGGCTCGTTCTCTGTCAACTCGGCCGGAGGTAACGCCGGTGCCATGCCCGGAAAGTACCGTGTCCTGCTCCAGTCCGATGCAACCAAGCAGAGAAAGAAACGCAATGAAGAGGTTACGGTCGAGGTCAAGGAGGGTGAGGAGCTCAAGATCAACCTCCCCTGACCGACCTCGCCGGTTCTCAAGGGCATCCGCGCGGCTCACTTCGATGCCTTTCCAAAGCCATGCTTTGAAACCCATTGAGCCGGATCGTCCCGAGGCTTCTCACTCGGGACGACCCGGCTCCTTCTTATTGCTTCCAAAACAGAGATTGATGTCGTGCCCGCAAGTCAGGGCGACAACGCGGCCCCGGCCGGCGCGATGAGATGAGTTCGGAACCACTCCCCCGCGATCATCGCGACCGCTTCGAGCGTTCCGGGTTGCTCGAACAGGTGGGTTGCGCCGGGGATGATCTCCAGGCGGTTCTCGCAGCGCAGCTGCGCCAGCGCCTCCCGATTCAACGCGATCACCGGCTCATCGTCTCCACCGACGATCAGGAGCGTGGGCGCCTTGACGTGGGCCAGAGCCGGCCTGGCGAGGTCGGGCCGACCGCCTCGGGAGACAACCGCACCCACGACGTCCGGCCGCTCGGCCGCCGCCACCAGGGCGGCCCCGCCCCCGGTGCTGGCACCGAAGTAACCGACCTTCAGGCCAAGGGTCTCCGGATCAGCCCCGAGCCAGTCAGTAACGCCGACGAGCCGCTCGGCAAGCAGCGCGATATCGAACCGGAGGTGCCGCGTCCGCAGGTCCACCGCCTCCTCCTCCGGAGTCAGCAAGTCGATCAGCAAGGTCGCAAGCCCCTCGGCCCTGAGCGCCCCCGCGACGAACCGATTCCGAGGGCTCAGCCGACTGCTCCCGCTGCCGTGCGCGAACAGGACCACCCCGCGCGCTCCCGCAGGGACACCGAGATCCCCTTCAAGTGTGACGGAGCCGGCCGGCACCTTAACCGACCGCACGCCCCCCTGCCCTTGTCCTGTCGCGTCCATGATCCCATCACCCCCGATCCCCCTGAAACGCGCTGGCCGGCCGCTCCGCTCAGCCCTCGGACTTGGTGGCCGGCCGCTCGCTCTCGGCGCGTGTGAGCAGGTCACGAACTTCTTCATCGCTGGTCTGCGAGAAGTCCTCATACCAGAGGCCGACGGCGTAGAACGGCTCGGGCGTCCGGGCGCAGATAACCTCGTCGACCTCGTCCTGGAACTCCTTGCAGGTTGACGGTGCCGCGATCGGCACGGCGATAACGGTCCGGGCCGGCTGCATCTGCCGCAGGGCGGCCACGGCCGCCCGCATGCTGGCGCCGGTGGCCAGGCCGTCATCGATCAGGATGGCCGTCTTGCCCCGCACCTCAGGCTTCGGCCGGTCGCCGCGATAGACCTGCTCGCGTCGTTCGAGTTCCTGACGCTCGGTCGCCGTGACCCGGTCGATGACCTCGGGAGGGATCCCGAACCTGCGGACGATCTCCTCGTTGAGCAGGCGGACGCCACCGGTCGCAATCGCGCCCATCGCCAACTCCTTCTGCCCCGGGACGCCGAGCTTGCGCACCAGGAAGAGATCGAGCGGGACGCCCAAGACACGGGCCACCTCGTAGGCGACCGGCACACCGCCGCGCGGCAGAGCCAGCACCAGCACGTCCGGACGACCGGCGTAGTGGACCAGTTCCCCGGCGAGTTGGCGGCCGGCGTCGTACCGATCTTGGAAAGGTCGAGCCATGATCGTCCTCGCATAATTCTCCCCCGATGGGGGGAGAGCGGCTCGCATTCGCAGGCATGCCAGTGAACGAGAACAACTCCCAAGAAACGTCGTACAGCGGTAAAGCTCATGCCAATCCATGTCAGGAGCGAAGTCCTCGGCTCGATTCCCCGAGGGATGACAATGGCCGCAGCCCCCCCCTCTTCTTCTCAAGCAACCCCGCAATTCTCAGACCGAAAACCCCCTCCAGTTCATACCCACTTGAATATTACGCTATTCCGATATTCAATGGCAAAGTGCAGTCATCGCGGCATTGAGAATCGGTTGCGAGTTGATGATGAAACCAGACCACAAACAGACCCTCATCCTGCTCACCCTGCTGGTGGCTCCGCTGGCCGCTCTGAAGGGGGCGCCGCCGGTGGCCGCCGCCAAGCTCAGGCCGCACCCCGATGCCCTGCCCAACACCCACCCGCCGGGTGACGTGGATCAACCGGCGTTAGTCCCTTTCATCGTGGCGGATCCGGCATCGCTGCCCGGCATCGTGGTCGATGACACGGCGGCCACTCTGGTGGGAACATGGCAATATTCCACGCATACGCCGCCCTATGTGGGACTCGGCTACCTCCATGATCTCAAGGAGGGCAAAGGCAAGAAGTCGGTGACCTTCATTCCCGACCTCCCTCACGACGGCCGCTACGAGGTCCGGCTGGCCCATTGCTACAACATCCGCCGCCCCACCAACACGCCGGTGACGATTCATCATGCCGACGGCGAGACGACGCTCCGCATCAACCAGCAAGAGGCCCCTTCGCACAACCGGTTGTTCCGCACCCTCGGCACCTTCCGATTCCAAGCCGGCCGCTCCGGTTGGGTCCGGATTTCCAACGAAGGGACGACCGGCAAGAATGTGATTGCCGATGCCGTGCAATGGCTCCCAGTGAGATGACGAGCCACGAGTGGAAACAGCCCCCCAGCTTGACCGAACAACAGCAGGCTCGCGAACCGGCTCTCTCCCCCCCTGGAACCGCGGCGCCTCGCCCGCATCTTTTTGAATACCTCTGCAATAAAAATCGACAATCCAGGATCACATAAACAATAAAAACAATTATTAATAAATATTAAAATCAAAATAAAGAGTGGGCGGGGTGCCCGTGATCCCAGGGGGGGGGAGGCGGGAGAAGTGGCTGCAAGTTTGCGGGCACTCTCTGGCCTTTTGGCGAGGGGCTTGCCAACAATGTTGCGTCCGCGCTCTGGGCGGGCAGGGCGTCCGGTGTGCGGTCCCACCGAAAACCCTGCGGCAGGAGTCTGCGATGAAAACGTTTGCGCTGACAGCGGGAGTGGTTCTGATCGCATCGGTCTCCCTCCTCGCCGGAGCGGATAATGAGGCCACGCCAAGTATCAAGCAGGTGATGGTCAAGCTCAACAAGGGGCCCAACTCTCCGCTCGCCAAGCTTAAGACCGACCTCAGCGCTTCGGCGCCCGACTGGGAGAGCATCGAGAAGTCCGCCAAGGACTTCGTGACCTTCGGAGCGGCACTGACGAAGAACAGCCCTTCGAAGGGGGACAAGGCGTCCTGGACCAAACTCTCCGACCTCTACCTCGCCGACTCGAAGGCCCTCGACACCGCCGCCAAGAACCACGACTTGGCAGCGGCCAAGGCCGCGCACCAGCGGCTCTCGGCCTCCTGCAAGGCCTGCCACGGAGCCCACAAAGGCAAAGCAAGTTGAGCGAACCACTCCACTCAACCTGAGCCGGCCAGATCTCTCGCCAACCTGAGCCGGCCGGGTCTCCCGTCCAAAACGGTGTCCCCCCCCACCATCACCCCTCATCCCCCTCGACACGGCGAGGGGCGGTTCCCAAGCCAAACCGAACGGAAGGTCGACGACCCCACCCACAAAAAGACCATACGGCCCTGTAACCCCTTCACGGGATCAGCCATTCGCGTATAATCGCTCCCATTCGACCGACGACGGTCGCAACCCAACCGTCGCTCCAAAGCCCCCAAACAACCGCATCACCAAACCCAATTTACCTATCTTTCCCACTTTAAAAATCGTGTCTCTGTGGACAGGGTGAGTTTCCCACGTCATTCATTGTCCACGCATGCACCCAGATTGCGACTTGACTCCTCTGGCCGATTGGGATCGGATCAGGGGGACAACTCGAACGTCAACCACGCTCATTGCGCTCTGAAGGGAAATCTGATGGATATCACGCTCAAGGGTGGGCCGCTCGACGGGGAAGTGGTTTCGATTACCGTTTCCAGCACGACCTACCGCACCCAGATCGAGAATCGCCACGTCGTTTATGACCAAACCAACGAGCGAACCGAGCGCGGCCAGCAGGTGTTTACCCATCGCGCCCCCGTGATCCAGAGCAAGGCAGGCCCGTAACAGAAAAAAGAGGCCCGGCACACCAGGGAACCGGCCGCTGCCGGGCTCGCTGACCTGAAGAAGAACGGCCTGAAAGAAGCCGCATAGTGGCTCGGAGGTCGCCCGCTCGACCTCCGCTCCAACCCAGATAGCTGACGAGACTCGTTCGCACCGGCGAGACGGCGATGCCGATCCCGTCGGTCTCGACATCGCCCCGGAGATTCTTGCCCTCGGCCGGATCGCAGGGATTCCGCCCCTTCTCGCCGACCGACCTGGCGTCTTTCAGCCATCAAGACGCAAGAGATTCCACAAGCCAACCGGCAAATCACACGTCGCCTCGATGGGATTTCAACCTGGCGTGGTACGGGCGTTTCGGGCGGGATTTGCCTACGACCGGCGGATCTCCGACGTGGCCCGGCCGAAATTTATGATTTGCCGGATGCCCCCTTGGGAATAGAGTGGAGGGATCTTTAGCGTCTCAAAAAAATATGGGGAAGGTGGGATGGCTTCACCCCGTCGCCAACAATCGACCCTCGCCCAAATCATGACCGTCAACGTGGCGGTCGCCATCCTCCTTGGGGCGTATCGGCTCGGCCCGGCGGGGCTGGCTCCCTATTGTTTGGCTCTCTTGTGGGTGGCGATCGGCCTGCTCATCGTCTTGCTCATCATGGTCACGCTCGACGCCATCCTCGGCATTCCCTGCCCTTCCTGCCAGCGGCGGTCATTGCGACGCCTGGCCCTCCCCCTCAATCTCGTCAGCTATTACCAATGCACCGCCTGCAAAACGCGCTGCAAGCGGCTGTTGCCGCTCGCCCATTGGAGGGATGCCTCGAGCCCCAAGGATGCCGCGAAGTATCGGCGGAAGTCGCCCACGGGGAAATGGCTGGGATACGTTTTCCCGGGTCCCCAGACCGATGACTCCACCTGTACTGGCACCCTGCTCCGAAGCAAGAGGCTCAGAACACCAACTCCGGGAGCGGAGGAAGAGCCATCGGCACTGTAAGGGAAGACTGGAACGCAGAATGGACGCTCCCTTGAGGCTGCGTCCCCCTCGCCGGTCTTGAATTCATGGAAAAGGAAATAAAGAGCCTTTGAGGAATCCCCCCAAAAACAAGCGGCTGGGCCAGCAAGGCAAACCCTTGCTGGCCCAGCCGTTGGAGAGCAGGCCGCTCAATAGCTGTCGGAGCTGACGACCTCGGATCCTCTGCTGGTCGAGAGGGCACGCCAGACGGTCGTGCTGATCGAGTCCTTGAAGAACCGGACCGAACCGTCGCCCATGGCGGCGTTGACGCCGCCGGAGTGGTGGCTCCGCAGAGCGAATGACTGGTTCTGGGTGGCGTCGGCCGTGCCGGTGCCAGCGCTAATGATACACGCCTTGATGCCGTTCAGATCCTGAGGGGCCGGGCAGACGCGGTCGGCCTCGTCGGCGTTTGCCGAATTCGGCGTATTCCAAGTCTCGAATCCATTGCCGCCGCTGGCGATCGAGACCTCGCTGAGCGGGCCGCCCCATCCGGGGGTGGTGAGCGTGGTGAGGATCTCGCCCAGCAGCAGCGTCGTGCTGGTACCGTCGCTGAGGTCCTTGAAGCCATAGCTCACACCAATGCCGAACGGAGCGCCGAGGAAGGGGATGTTGACCTTCATCGTCTGCCCGTAGTTGGTGTTGCCGAAGTTCGCGGCGTAATTGCTCCGGATCCGGGACCAGGTCGCGTCCGTCCACTCGTCTTCCCGGAGGCCGTCGGAGGGGCAGGCAAAGGTGGCGATCTTGGTCTTGCGACCGGTCATGTTCGACGGATCGCTATAGCTCATATTAAAGTTATGGCTATTGAACCATGCCTGCTGCTCGATGGTTCCGCCGATCCCGGCGTACCAGGTCATATCGTTGTTCCAGCCGGTATTGGCCCCCGGCGGAGCAGCGGCGCCATACTTGGTGCGAGCCCCCATGGGGAGCGACCCCTGGGTATCGTGATAGTTGTGCATCCCGAGGGCAAGCTGCTTGAGATTGTTCACACATTGGGAGCGTCGAGCCGCCTCACGAGCCGCCTGAACGGCCGGCAAGAGCAGGGCAATGAGGACGGCGATGATGGCAATGACCACGAGCAGTTCGATCAGCGTGAACCCGCGTCGCGTTTGAGGCATGAAAGGAACTCCTTGACCGCCTGGCGAAACGTAAAGGTAAGCTAAGAAGACAAGAAATAATTACTTCGAAGACATCGCGAAATTTTGGTCGGCCGTATCCTCCTTCACCTCGATCGGGAAGCCGTTCTTATAACGGGCCGGTATGGTGACGGAGGGAGGCGGAGTATAACTGCTGGAAACCACGGCGGGCCGCTCGGCGGTTGCCCCGCTCAGCATCACAGTCACCTTGCCCAGGCCGACCTTGGAAGCGACGTAACGGCCTTTGAGGATCGGCACCGTGACCGGTGGGGCCTGCTGATCCTGGGGGACGAACTGGATGGCCCCGTCATCAAGAGGCTTGCCGTCCAGCGTGACTTCCCCCTCGAGCCGCGCCGACTTGTAATTGGCCGAGGTGCTACCCGATCCGCACCCCCCCAAGAAGCCGATCAAGGCCACGGCCACCCAGAGCCGCGCGCAGCACGAGCATTGGACACAACCTTCAACCATCGAAACGACCTCCGGACAATAACGAAATGAAGGGCCTACCGTGACCGAACAAAGTCCATGAAATTCCACTAAATAGAATATTTCGAGGACCGAATTGAGTAGGACCGCCGCCCCCTCATCCATGATCTGGGTGAAAAGGCGCGCACGACGCCTATCCCAAACATGCAATCCGCGGACCAAATCCAACAACCCAAAAAAATAGAATTCCAGAATGTTTTGACAATAGCGAGTTACCAGCTAGTTACCCTTATATAACTCGGGCGAACTCGCTGTAAAGAAAAATTCTAAAGCCCAATCAGTCCCAAGCGAACGATGACTTGGAGTGAAGGAAAGCAATGCACGATTGGCAGGGAAACGTAACCTGCTCTGGCACACCACGTTTCTGACGAAACAAGAGGCGTTTTACCAATCCTCGGCGGGGAGGCAAAACGATCGAGGAAGAGGACGTCCTTTTTTTGTTATACATCAGTTAAATTCGCAACCACGCGTTTTTCCTCAGAGAGGGTTCTTCAACCGATACGGCGGTTGCACGCCCACGGC